>NZ_CP114288.1 GCF_027111335.1 Flavobacterium aquiphilum
AGGATTACTTTGGCTCCCATAAAACTCTTTGACACTTTTTTTATTCCACCAATAAAGCCATTTGTCCCATTCACGTGCATATTTATTTCTTAAAGAATTAATTTCCCACTCTTCCGCAATTGAAAATTGTGCTTCTTGAAAATTACCCTTTCTTGATGATTTACTCAAAAGCGATGCTTTTATTAATTCATCAGTTTTCATGATTGCTTTTTGACCATTCATCATAGAAAAGACTTTTGTTGCATCTTCTTTATTTATTTCAATGAAAAACAATTTTACTTTATCAAGAATAAAATTCAAAAATGTATGGTCTTCACGTTCAACAATCGCCTTGTTTTTATCATAAATTGTCTTAATAGTTTTTTTAAAATAGTATATATCTTGGGAATTTTCATCAAGTGAATTTGAGCCTGTATATTCGATTTTACAATCTTTGATTTCTGAACTTAAAAGAAATTCATGTGATTCTTTTCTTATGTCATAGCGAATTTCAGGAAGTCTGTCATATTTCAAGTATTTTAACAACAAATAAAAAGTAGTGGTTCGTTGTTGTCCATCAATAAGTATTATTGATTTATCATCTTTGCAGACAGTAACT
The DNA here is from genome assembly GCF_027111335.1 of Flavobacterium aquiphilum. Lineage (NCBI taxonomy): Bacteria > Pseudomonadati > Bacteroidota > Flavobacteriia > Flavobacteriales > Flavobacteriaceae > Flavobacterium > Flavobacterium aquiphilum. The sequence goes on from NZ_CP114288.1 coordinate 599, forward strand.
CCCTGAATATAATATTCAGGTAATTTATCCATATAAGCATTAATAAGATTGTCCATCAATATGGTTACTGCACATTCTCCATCATCATTAGGAACTCCCCATTTATAACCTCTTTGATAATTAGGAATTATAAAATTTCCTTTTTCAAAATATTCATTAATTGTTAATTTGTTCTCCATATTTATTATCCGTTTAAATGTAATTTAAATAACTCCCACATCCCTTAGCATCACTCAACGCATCGTGATGATTTAATTCAATCTCAAATTTTTCGCACAAGTTAGCCAAATTGGACTTATAAATTTTGTATGTACAAAACTTATTGTAAACAGGAATTTTCAATCCGTAATATTCCAACGTTTTGTTTAAAACAGGAAAATCAAAACCAAAACCGTTATGCGCCACTACATTTTGGTTTTCGATATACGGAGCGATTTGGTGCCAAATTTGGTCGAAACTGGGCGCATTCATCGTGTCTTTGCCTGAAATTCCGTGAATAGCCGTAAAACGACTCCAATAATAATTATCAGGCGGTTGCACTAAAAGATTAATTTCGTTAGTAATAATTCCGTTTTCTACTCAAACCAATCCTACTTGGCAAATACTGGTTCGTGAACCTTGTGCGGTTTCAAAATCTATGGCGGTAAAAGATTTCATTTATTGATACAGCTTTGTCATTTCCAAAATCCTGTTTTTGATTTCCTTTTGCAAAGAAATTGGCTCAATAACTTTTACATTCGAACCGTATTTTAAGAGTTCCATAACGATGTCATTAGTTGTATGAATATTAATTGCTAACAAAACCGTTTCTCCATTTTCTCCCAAAATACGTTGAGATTCATGCAATGGAAAACTCTTGATATAATTGCCTTGTTGCCAGGAAAATTCCAAAACGATTTTCTGAATGGGTGCATAAGTTTCTACACCAAAAGCGTGTTGGTATTCTTTTTCAACATTATACTGAATTGGCTTAAACTTGGTATCTGTTATTTTTAAATTAGAAATCCTGTCTAATCCAAAGGTTTTTATTCGTTCGTCTTTTTTGTCCCAAGCGACCAAATACCATCTTTGTTGGGATTCTTTTACAGCAATCGGCTTTACTTCGCGTTGGGTACAATCTTCTTCCCAATGTTTTTTATGGGTAAATTTTAAAATATAACAATTTTGAATAGCGTGAATAATTCCGTGGATATGTTCAGTTCCTAATGATTTTCGCTTTTCTAAAAAGACACTAGGCGATAATTTATTCCCCTCCTGCAAAGCATGATGAATAGAAAAAGCATCCATCATTCGTGTTACGGATTGATCTTCGATTTCTTCTTCGTCAATAGTATAGGTTTTGTCTTTGCGATTGTACTGAATGGAAATTCCGAAAAGGGTCGAAATATCTTTTTTATCTCTTTCGAAAGTACGAACTGAATATTCAAAATCGGTATTAATATCTTCATTTCCAAGTTTACGAATCACATATTCCTGCAATTCAATAAAACTGCAAGGGCGACTTCTCAAACGGTCTATGATGTATAAATACCTTTTGAAATAAATTAATTTTGACATACTGATTAAAATTATTTTGTCAAAGTTAAATTATTTGTCTGCCAAAACATGACGGAATGAATAACCGTAATGAAATCTTAGTTAAAAAACCATTAATTTCAAAACATAAAAAAACCACTAATTTCTCAGTGGTTATTATTCTTTATCATTGAGTTGATTTTGAGGACTCATTCGAGTATCAAAAATTCTTAAAATCCATATTGTCTATTCTTCTATCGTATAAATAAGCTTATAGTGTTTGACAATAATTCTTCTAAATTCAGGCTCTATTTCATCTTGTTGGTATTGTTTGGCAAAAACCAACTCTCTTCCACCCTTTAAAAAAATAGCGTCTTTAATACCTTTTGCTCCTTGCGGGGAAACTAATTTGTAGTGGTTGTAAATTGCCTTTAATTGGTCTTTTGATTTATTCAACCAAATCACTTTTAATCTGCTCATTACCAATTTTCTGATTCCTTTTCTAAATCTTCTTGACTCGTAAATTCGCCTCTTTTTATTTCGTTTATTGCGTCATTCAATTCCTCTTTGTAAGCCAATCTTGTTAACGGTTTTCCATCTATTGTATAAATCACATTCTCTTCTTCCCAATAACTTTCCATTACCGCTTTCACCACTTTTAAAAGTCGCTCATCTGCTTGATTGATATACTGTAACAGATTGTCTCTTAATTCTAAAGCTCCCATGATTACATTTTATTTATATTTCAAAGATAACTATTTTGTCTCTTAATTATTTTTAATCTTTTGTTATTTTATTTCATCTGACAAAAGACATCTAAAAAAATTACTCCTTCACAATCTCAATTTTCCTTCTAATTTCGTTTCCAAATTCATCGACTACGGTGATGTAATGGAATCCCGTCGTGGCTGAAATAGGCATTTCGTGAAAAGTTTTGGTTGTACCTTTAAAAACATTATCAACATACCAAAACAGTTTGCTTTCGCGTTGCGAATGGGCAACTTTCAGGATTACGGGCTGTACTTCGCTGTTAAAATTTTTGGTAAGATAAATTTTGCTGTTGGTTTTTGGATAAATAAAATCCATTGTTGCGGTTTGCGATCCCATACAATCATTTCTAAACGGGGGCAACGGCAGATATTCTATGTGTTGGCTTTTGTAATACCAAGCCATTACGGGAGGCAAAACAAACCAATTTTTGGTCACAATATTATCGACACTTTCACAACTGCTGTTGACCTGAAACTGCAGTGTTTTATCCAAATGCACCATCTTGTGATAAGGACAAACAGCCGTATTTTTCCCTTTTTTGGGAACCCACTGTTTAATCGTCGGACAGCCTTCTTTGGCAATATAGCCACTCAAATTACAAACCTCAACCTCTTCCAAATCCTTATATGGGGTATCGAACCATCTCTGTCTTGGCAACAAATTAAAAACATCAAACAAAATAGGGGCAGCACTGCTAACTCCCGTCAATGTTGGTCTTCCCTCACCTGTTGCGTTGCCTACCCACACTCCTACCACATATCTTGCATTCGTTCCGATCGCCCAAGCATCGCGGTTTCCAAAACTAGTTCCGGTTTTCCAAGCAATCTTGAGCGAACTGTCATAAAATTTCCAAGCCTCATCACCTTCGGGTCGGTTGACTTGCTCCATTGCGTTGTACGTGAGCCAAATCGAACCCGCTCCCAAGATATTTTTTTGCCTAATTTGGTCACCAAAATCCACTTGAAAACGATCATCATAATTGAGTTCTGCAAATTCATTGGTTCTGTATTGTCCATGATTTTTATTGAAATAATTCAAAGTAGAAGACAAACCCGCATAAGTTCGGCACAAATCCCATAAATTACTTTCGGCTCCACCCAAAATGAGCGACAAGCCATAATGATCCGGTGGTTTTGAAATATCGCGCAACTTGAACCGTTGTAATTCTTCGTAAAATTTGTTCACGCCAAAATCCTGCAACATCAATACGGCAGGAATATTCAGCGAACGCGATAATGCCCGATGTGCCGGAACAGCTCCATCAAATGTCAGGTTGAAATTTTGCGGTGTATAGCCCGAAATCTGCGTCGGAATGTCTGCCACCAATGTATTGGGCAACAATTCCCCGTCGTCGAGCATAGCACCGTACAAAAGCGGTTTGAGAATACTTCCTGTACTTCGGGGTGCATCGATAATATCCACATCTTTTTGATGGTTCCCATCCGTAGGCGAATTCCCAACGTAACTCATCACTTTTCGATTGGACACATCAATGACCAAAATAGCCAAATTATGGACTTCATTTTGCTTGTATTGATTATAATAATACTTCGCAATTTGATTGACCCTGTTTTGCAATCCAATTTCAATAGTCGTTTTCACCCTTGTTCCCGGTTGATTCTTGGCAACACGTTGCAACAAATGGGGTGCAATTTGAGGTAAATCATACGGCTTTTGTGGCAAGGGTTCATCTATCGAAAGTTCGTAGGTTTGTTTGTCAATTACTCCTTCTTTATTCAATTTCAGCAAAAGCCGGTTGCGTTTATTCAGTAATTCCGTTTGGTTTTTTCCCGGATAAATTAAACTTGGCGCATTAGGCAAAACAGCCAAAGTAGCGCTTTCTGCCCACGACAATTGGTGGGCTTGCACCCCAAAATACCGCCAAGAAGCCATTTCGAGACCCACCACATTTCCTCCAAACGGAGCGTGCGAAGCATATAATTCCAAAATTTCGTTTTTGGAATATCCCAACTCCAATCGGGTGGCGAGAATGAGTTCGATTATTTTCTCAAAATAGGTTCGGCTTTTACCATTTCTAGACAAGCGGATTACCTGTTGCGTCAAGGTGCTTCCCCCACGAACAACTTTGCCTGCTCTTCGGTTTTGCTGAAAAGCATTGAACATCGCCATAGGATTAAATCCCGGGTGCTTGTAGAAATACTCATCCTCAAAATAGACAATACATTTCTTGAATTTATCGGGAACACTATCCTGCGCAGGAAATCGCCATTGCCCGTCAAGCGCAATTTTGGCACCAAGCAATTCTCCGTCCCTGCTTTCAATCACCGTAGAATAAGGCTCCTGAAACAAAGTCCTAGGCAACGAAAAATAATAAACCACCAACAGCAAAAATGCTATTGATGATTTGACTTTATTCTTTTTTATCCAATTGATGATGCGTTGTGAGAACGCAATTAGTTTATTTTTCAAAGTTTTTTTGTTTCACATCCTAACAGGTTTCCAAAACACAAATGTTCAAAAAACTGTCAAAATTTAGATATTTTAGACAATATATTATCCGTAAAGTTTGTCATTCCGACGTAGGAGGAATCTCCGCAAGTAATCCCGTAATCAAGGTCCCAAATCTTTGTCGAGCTTCTAACGGAGATTCCTCCTACGTCGGAATGACAATATTGTGTGCAAAATGTGGCTCGCAGATTTCGCAGATTTACACAGATTTTTTTAATTCAATCAGTGTAAAATCCGTTCCATCCGTGTCATCTGTGGCCCAAAATTCAACGAAATTTCTACTTCACCACCTGAACCCAAAATCCTTTAGTTCTAGCCAAAAACGTATTATCATACATCGCCTCACATTGCAGTCCCGGCAAATAATACGTTCCCAAATAAGAGGCATTCAAAAGTATTCTGAACGTTTTTGCTTCACTGGCTTTCAATCCAAAATAGAAATTAGTTCTGTCGTCTCGGATATCAATATAATCGGCAACATTGTTGGTTGCATCACCATAATCCGTAAAACGGGTATTCACAATTTCGAATCCCGAAGGCAAAATCTGTGACAACGCCACATTTTCGACGTGTTCGTTCTTTTGATTTCGAACTGTAACCTCTGCAACAAACTCGGTTCCTTGATTAATTTTCGATACATTAATAACGCCGCCTTTTCTGTTTTTGAAAACGATGGAAGCCGAAACATTACTTTGTACCGCATTTTCCTGCCCAATTGGAAGAATTCCGGTGTTCAGTAATCGGACGAACAATCTATTCTTTCTGTTGTTTTTTAAGGTTACGCTGTTTAGTCCCGCTGTGACAGTCAGACTTCTGTCGGCGATGGTTTTCATCGTTTTAATTGCCAGCATTTTTCCATCTTTTCCAAACTGAACATCGATTCCTTTGGCACCATTACTCACTGAGAATTTAGCCATGGAATACAAACAATAAGCCGTAGTCTGCGTGCTCATCCATTGGTCGCTAGACATAGCTTTGGCTAATTTTATCGCCATTGCAAATGCATTTTGCTTTTGTCCAAGCAACAGCATCGTTTCCAGTGCCATCGCCCGATTTCTGTCGGCAGAACCATAATAGTAATAGTTGTAATTGGAATCGTCTTCTATTTTACTATTTAAAAACAATGTCTGACCTGCCGATTTTTGTCCGGCCAACACGTAAGCTACCGCCAAACGCAATTTACTTTCGTTCGAAATCCCTTTCGTCTCGCGCAATCTGTTCATCGAAGCCAAATCAGGAACTCCTGCCAAAGCCAATGTATATAAACGATAGGCCTGTGCCAAATCATTTCCGTAACTCGGCATAAATCGCCATTGCTTGGCTTCTTTTTGTTGGTAAGAAATCCATTTGGTTTTAAAATTAATTGGCAAAAAGTAACCTTTTTTCTCCGCTTCAATCATAAAATGTCCAGCATAGGAAGTGCCCCAATCATCAGCAACGGTTCCCCCTTGCCAATAGGAAATTCCGCCATTTGACAGCTGAAAACTTCCAAGCCTAGTAATTCCGGCGGTAATATTTTTTTGAATTAAACCTTTGCGTGTAGTATCCAAATCGGCAATATCATTCAGATACAATTGCGGAAAAACAGACGATGTCGTTTGCTCGACACAGCCGTGGGGATACTGAATGAGATACTGTAATCGCCCGTTCAAATTAATAGTTGGCATTGAGGAAATTTCCAATTTAGCTTTATTACTTCCCGCAACGCCAAATGGTTTCCATGAAATAGTTTTGGAACTGTTTGGTTCTAAAATTACATCGGTAAATGTATTGGTCACCGGATTCGGATTGGTCATATCGATTTCCACATCATAAACCGATTTCTCCTTGCCCGAAGTGGCCACAATCTGCACTTTCCCGATTCCGGTTGCAGAACCGACAGCCAAATTAAAATAAGCCATTTTTTCATCCGGCTGTGTAAATGATACTCTTTGCACGGCACTGCCAATCACTTTTAATCCGTTATTAGTTTTAACCTGAACCGTAACATTCTTGATGTTTTTTTCCATTGCAAAAACCGTAACCGGAATCGTCACTTTTTCCGATGGAGAAATTTTTCTTGGCAATGAAGCCAAAACCATCAACGGACTACGGACAGGGGTTGCTTTTTCGACGCTTCCATAAGCACTCGTAGTCGCATCTCCGGCCACCACCATCGTTTTTACAGAACCGATGTATTTCGGCAATTTTATTTGATGCGTTTTGGTTTGTCCTTTTTCCAATTTAAAAGGCCCCATATAAATTACAACAGGCTTAAATCGATTTGCTTTTTTGGCTTTTCCACCACCCAAATCCTGATCACCTCCAATGCTGAAAACCTGATTCACTCTTCCGCCGTAAGCCCCAATAACATCATCGTAAATATCCCAAGTTTTTACACCCAAAGCTTCTCGGACATAAAAACTGTCCCACGCATTTGGCGCTTTGAAACGGGTCAAATCCAATAACCCTTCATCGACAATCGCAATGGTATAAGTCATTTCCCTGCCGGATTGTTCGCTCACTTTTAGGGCAAATGACTGTTCGGGACGCAATACATCCGGCATCGTTAATTTTGGCGTAAGTATCGTGTTTTTGTCCACCACTTCAATAGGCACAATTCCGTACATTCTGATAGGAGAATCGTTCTTAGTCGAAGCGTGCGGTTGCAAAAGCGTAATATTGAAATACACATTCGGTGCCATCGAAGCCGTAATCGGTATCGTCACTTTTGTTTCTCCTTGTTGGGTCTTCGCCCAAAGAGTTTGCACCACTTTTGAGCCATTTTCGATAGAAATAAAAGCGCGTCCTCCTTCACTCGATGGGAAAGAGATTTGGGCATTTTCTCCCACGGCATATTTTTCTTTGTCAGTAGAAAAAACTAACATATTGGCCGTTGAAGCATCTGTGTTTCTTGTTTTTCCCGACCAAACGGGCCAATCAATGTTTACTGTCAAAGCTGTTGCGTGTCCGCCAACCTCATCCGAAACCCGAATTAAATAACGGCCCCATTCTTCATCGGTCAATGCAAATCGTACTGCTCCTCTTCCGTTGACATCGGTATTTACTCTAAAAGTTTTATACGAAGTCGTGGCATTATCCGAATTATAATTGGACAAATTATCGCTTGACGCATCCCACCACCAACGCCATTCTACCTTATAGATTTTCACTTCGAGATTTTTAACCGACTTTGGTCGTCCGTTTTCATCGACGGTGACAATATCAAACTGATTCACCTTGCGGGTTTCCAGCATCCCGTATTTGCTGAGTTCCGGCGATTTAATCCCCACATAAGTATTGAACGGGGAATAGACTGTCGAAATAACATCGGTACTGAAATCGCCACCTTCCTCATACACTTTTGTGATAAACGAAGCTTTGAGCATACCCGGTGAAACACCCTGTATTTTGGGGTTTATAGCCGTACTTGCTTTTCCGTTGGCATCCAATTTACCCGAAAAAACAGTAATTTCCTCGGTACTAAATTGGCGCACCAAATCATCAAAAGTAAATTTCTCGTAATTCTTAAAAGTTGTTGTTTGTGGCGAAAACTTAGCCTGCATTTCGACATTCAAATTTTTGGCCACAGCCCCGTGAAGCCACGTCACTTCTAGATTACTCGTATTTGGATACGAAGACGAAAGCATCGCCCTTTTGAAAATATTTTTAATTTTCAAACGATTCGGTTTAATGGTTTCAATTTTGATGCTCTTGTAAAACTTGGCACCGCCAACACTGACCATCGCTTCCCAATTTCCGGTAGGAGCATCAGCTTCTGTGGGAACTGTAAACGCATAATGATTCCATTCATTCGTTTTTTGGACCGCCTGATAAGTGACTTTTCCGTTAGGATCACTCAATCTGAATTTAATCGGATGTCCCAACGGAAGTTTATTCGAAGCATCGTTCAAAATAAACGACAAATACAAATTATCTCCCGGTCTCCAAACCCCGCGTTCTCCATAAATAAAACCTTTGAGTCCTTTTTGCAAAGTTTCGCCGGACACATTAAAATTACTCACCGACAATGAATTTCCGTCATCCAATCGAACATAAGTTGACTGCGTTCCGTAAGTGACAATCGCAAAATAGGCAAATGTATCCAACTGAAAACTTGCAATCCCTTCACTGCTCGTCGCTACCGTTGCTAATTTTTGTTGTTGAAAACTGTACAAATCCACTCTTGCGTTGGCAATCGGTTCGGTTGTAATGATGTTGCTTACCGCAAATAAATACGATTTGTTTTCGCCTCTTTTGGCGATAACCCCAACATCGGATGCCAAAATATTAGTTCCGATTCTCGCATTGTAATAATAGGAATTCGTGCAAGGATCTTGGCTTTCCCTCCAATCATAATCTTCATAATAGTAATCATCGTAGGCATTTTGACTATAATTCACGTCTTTCTCATCGACTTCTTCTTCCTCATTTTCACTGTCATCAGCTTCTGAATTTTGACATTTGTATAAAGAATAGGCTTTTTTATAAGAGAACTCTACTCTGTAAATCGCTCCCGGTTCCGGAGTTATAATTTTGGATAAATCCAAAGCAAAAGTATTCCATTTACTTGAATTGACTAAATTTCCTTCGTTAAGAGTAAGTGTTGATTTTGCTATTGGCTGACCCACTCTTTTCAGATTTCGGGTACCGTTTAATTCGTTATCCTGAAGAAACTGAAGAATGTTGTTTTTGTAAATTTTAAACACTTTTACATCGACAGCCCGAAGATTTACCGCTTCAAAATTGAGTTTTAAATTGCTCGAACTTGGCAGAATTGTTCCGTTTTTGATGAAACGAACGTTCGGTTTTATTTCGTCAAATGAAATCTTCTCCGAATAATTTTCATTTAGCTTTTTGCCATATTCACTTTCGATCCCTTGAAAAACTTCCAACAATAATTCACCTGTAAGTTTTTGAGAAACGACAGCAACGGGCTCAGGTTCTGCAACCGTAACAACTTCTTCAGGTTCTGCAACCGAAGCCGTGTCCTGAGGAACACTAGCTGAATCAACTGCAACAGTCGATGTTTCGTTTACAGCCACGGCTTCAGGAGCCACTTCAACCGGTTTTTCAGGGGCTTTTTCATTGTTAAAATAAACCTTCAACACGTTTCCTTGGGTAGAAAACTTTAAATTATTGGTGTTTTGAATTGCCACCAAACCTTTAAAATCCTGCCCTTTTTCCAACGGTTCCGAAAAATTGATCGATAACATTTGGTTATTTCCCTCCTGCAATTCGGTTTTTAAAACTTTGAATTCATTCAGAGCCGTAATTGGGAAATCGACAGTTCCTTTTTGGCCCATATCATAATCCGTCCCGTCAAAATTAATTTCAAGATTGCTTGGTGAATCCAACCGCTGAATACTGTCAATTCTGAATTTAAATTCTTTGCCAACTGCATTCGATTTCTCAAAAATCAGATGTAAATCTTTTCCATTATGCTCCGCTTCCACCAACTTTTTGGCGGTTTCAAAATCCATATTATCTGCGGTTTTCAGCACGCAATTCAAATATTGATATTCTTTGCTGTAGGACTGAACATCGAGTGTATTGACAATAAAATCCTGCTTAATGGTTTTTATCGTGAAATTGAAATTAGAAAGTTCCTTATTCTTTTCGGCCACTTTCGGATTCAATTTATCCAAATGCAAAGTCACCTGATATTCCGTACCCGAATCCAACTTTTTCTCGGGTATAAAAGCAATCGTATTACTCGAAAGTGCCACGACTTTTCCGTCTACACTTGGAGAAATATCAAATAAATCGCTATCCAAAGTCTGATTGACTTTCCAATTGTTATTGTCAAAAGCCAAAACCACGCGAATATCCGATTGCGCCGAGACGATTCCCCCCGTAAAACTGACTATATACTCTTTAAATAATGAAAAATCGGAATTAAAATCGGAGGCTGATTTTCGACCACACGACTGAAACAAAAAAAACACACAAAAAACGTAAATTAATCCTTTTGTTTTCACTTTTATCTAGAGTTAATGGGTTACAAATTAAAATTTTAGCAACGTCTCGCAGTAAAATGCATAACTGCAAAAGTCGTCATTATATTGTAGTAAAAGTATAGTATTTTTTTAATTATTTTAAGAAGAAAATTCTTTGCCGATAAATTATTTCTTGGAAGATAATTTTTAGGAGCTTTTTCCAGCTATTCACTGCAATCTTTTTATTTTAAAGGAAAAATAAAAAGGATTTTCGCTTCTATCTGGGCTAGGGATTTAGTGCTAACAAGACTATTTTCTTCTCTCAGCGAAAAACCTTTTCATCAACTCCGAAGCCTCATCAGCCATAACCCCGCTAACGACAACGGTTTTAGGATGCAGTTTAGTTCCCATTTTCACAAAACCACGATTTTCATCGGTGGCACCGTAAACAATTTTGGTAATTTGGCTCCAATACAAAGCACCGGCACACATTTGGCAGGGTTCCAACGTAACATAAAGCGTACAGTCTTTTAGGTATTTTCCGCCGAGATAATTCGCCGATGCGGTTATGGCCTGCATTTCGGCGTGGGCGGTAACGTCATTGAGTAATTCGGTTAAATTATGGCTTCGGGCAATAACAGTGTTATTTACCACCACAACGGCACCCACGGGAATTTCGCCTTTCTCAAAAGCCATTTCGGCTTCCTGCAAAGCTTTCTTCATAAAATACTCGTCGGTGAAAATGTTTATCATGTTTTTTTAAAAAACTATAATTTGAAATTTTTAGGATTTTGATGAGTTGAAAAAACATCAAGAATATAAATTCTATTCTCTTCGATTCTGTACACCAATTTAAAATTCTATTTAGGAAAAAATCTAATTTCTTCCAAATTAAATAAAGGTTCTATTGGATTTTTTTCGGGAAATAGATTTAGCTTCTCTCCTAAATCAAACAAGGTTTCTACTACCAAATCAGCGTTTTTTTGGATTTTTGGAATAAATATAATTATAACTATTCTGAATAGACTCTATAGCATTTGGAGACCAAACAACAGGCTTCATTTTTTTACAATCTTTTTTCTCGCTTCTTCAGTTGTATAGCCAACTTCTCCAGCATCTGAAAGCTTGATAATATTATTCAAATGATTTTTATACTCCTTTACAGTTAATGGCTTCCCATCAGTTGAATAAGTATAAATATCATTATTAAGCAAATCTTCTATTTGATTTAGCAATTGAACATTTTCAATATCTAATATTCTATGTACAATATTTCTACGTTGTGCTTCTACATTCATACTGTCTTGATTTACTTCAAAGTTATAAATATTCTTCAGTGAAAATATTTATCATAAAACAAAAATACGCTTTTGAATCAATTTTTATTACTTTTAAAAATCATTACTTCTTTATGGACACAAAACACAAAATCACCATTCCTAAACCCTGTCACGAAGATTGGGATAAAATGACTCCGAATAATAACGGTCGATTTTGTAGTAGTTGTTCCAAAACTGTGGTCGATTTTACCAATATGTCACCTAATGAAATCCAAATGTATTACCAACAGCACAGCAATGTTTGCGGAAGATTTAAAAATTCACAATTGGATTCCCTGACTATTCAAATTCCAAACCGAGTTTTATTCTCACAAACTAATTATCATAAAATATTTTTATTGGCTTTGTTTATGACAATGGGCACAACTTTATTTAGCTGTTCAGATAAAAACGGAAACAAACAAAAGATTGATAAAGTAGAAGTTGTTGACGATTCTTTGGAAATGAATAACGTAACTGTCGGTGTACGATAGCCTCCAAAAACAAACCCAACTAATCCTTCAAAAAATGTTCCACCACCTCCACCACCTCCAAGAGTAGATCACGTTAAATTTGTAAAGCCAGAAATAATTAAGTGTGGTGAAGTTGACAAAAACAAAACGACTAAACATACAACAGGTGAAGTTGTGCCCATTTTGACAGTTACTGACTCAACAAAAAAAGATTAACATCATTAATTGCCTCAAATATTACCTTTTTTTGAGGCAAATAACACAAATAATCGCCTCATTATCTTTTGCCACGAATTCACGAATTAATTATACTTTTTATAATTGAAAAATAACACGGATCACAATCAGATTTAAAATTTGTGCCATCAAAAAGCTTAGAATTTATTTCATTCGTGAATTCGTGGCCACAAAACTTTAAATTTAAAACCGTAAATTCGCTTTTTAAATAATAATGAAAAGCAATTTACTCGAACATATCTACTCCCCAACCGATTTACGCCAGCTTGACGAAGCGCAACTTCCGCAATTGGCACAGGAATTAAGGGATTTTATCATCAATATTGTTGCCACCAAAGAAGGCCATCTTGGCGCCAGCTTGGGTGTGGTCGAATTGACTATTGCCTTACATTATGTTTTCAACACTCCCGAAGATTTATTGGTTTGGGATGTTGGTCACCAAGCCTACGGACATAAAATCTTGACCGAGAGAAGAACCATTTTTCATACCAACCGTCAATTGAACGGTATTTCGGGTTTCCCGAGAAGAAGCGAAAGTATTTACGACACTTTTGGCGTAGGCCACTCTTCCACATCAATTTCGGCAGCTTTGGGAATGGCAATTGCCTCTCATTTGAAAGGAGATTTCGAAAAACAACATATAGCCGTAATCGGTGATGCTTCAATTGCTTCAGGAATGGCTTTCGAAGGACTGAATCACGCCGGTGTTACCGATGCTAACTTGTTAGTAATTCTTAATGACAACGCCATCGGAATTGATCCGAGCGTTGGTGCTCTCAAAAAATATCTTACTTCAGTAAAAGAAGGAAAAAATCCGAAGCAAAATAATATGATTCGGTCACTGAATTTCAATTATTCGGGACCAATTGATGGAAATGATATTTTTGCAGTAATAAAAGAATTGAAACGCCTGCAAAAAATAAAAGGACCAAAATTCTTGCACCTTATCACCACCAAAGGCAAAGGACTTCAACAGGCAGAAGAAAATCAGGTGAAGTATCATGCCCCAGGCAAATTTGACGCCACAACAGGAGAAATTATTCCGAAACACGAAGAACATTTACCTCCAAAATACCAGGATGTTTTTGGTTTAACCATTTTGGATTTGGCCAAAAAGAACGAAAAAATAGTTGGAATAACTCCAGCAATGCCTTCCGGAAGTTCACTAAAATTCATGATGGACACTTTTCCAAAACGCGCTTTTGACGTTGGAATTGCCGAACAACACGCAGTCACTTTGTCCGCAGGAATGGCAACTCAGGGAATGATTGTTTATTGCAATATTTATTCTACTTTCCTGCAAAGAGCCTACGATCAGGTGATACACGATGTGGCTTTACAAAATTTACCCGTTATTTTTTGCTTGGACAGAGCCGGTTTGGTTGGCGAAGACGGTGCGACGCATCACGGCGTTTTCGACTTGGCATACTTACGCTGTATTCCAAATATGATTGTTTACGCGCCGCTAAATGAAATTGAACTGCAAAACATTTTATACACCGCACAATTGGGACTGAAACATCCTATTGCCATTCGTTATCCACGAGGCAGAGGCGTTATCAGTGATTGGAAAAATCTACATTTTGGCAAATATCAACAAATTGAAATAGGAAAGGCTAAGATTTTAAAAAGTGGCACAAAAATTGCGGTATTATCTGCCGGTGCAATTGGCAACAATGTTACTTTGGCTTTGGCCAAAATAAAGCATCAGGAGAAATTTGCGCATTATGCTTTTGCTTTTGTCAAACCTTTGGATGAAAAAGAACTGCATACCATTTTTGATCAATTCAAAACCGTCATTACTATCGAAGATGGAGTAATAAAAGGAGGCTTTGGAAGCGCAATTCTGGAATTTGCTGCAGCTCATCATTACGCTAACAAAATACAGCTTTTGGGAATTCCAGACACTTTTATTGAACAAGGTTCTATTGATGAATTACAACAAAATTGCGGAATTTCCGTTGATAGTCTGGAAATAATTTTATCAAGTTATTGAAATTAATTAATTTGCGAACTCAAAAAATCTTAGCCGAATATGACTTTTTTAAACAAAACAATTATAAATCTTACACTACTCATTTCAACATGTAGTTTCGCACAAATCACGATAATTACCAGTAAAAAAGACACCATAAACGCAAACAAAATTGACCAGGCTATGATGACCATCATAACTTCAAAGCCTGACACTGTTTCACATTGGACGAACAAAAATATTTTAGGAATTGACGTTTCAGAAATTGCTTTCGTGAACTGGAGTGCCGGGGGGACCAGCGCGATTACAGCATTGGCACGAGGACAACTTAAAAGAGATTACAAAGACGATAAACAAGTTTGGTCAAATGAACTGATCTTTCGTTATGGTATGAACAAACAAGAAGGTGTCGAACTCAGAAAAACAGATGATGTCTTCAAATTAAATTCTACTTATGGCTATAGAACAAGTCCTAGGTCAAATTGGTATCATTCGGCTAAATTTAACTTTAATACTCAATTCACTGACGGTTATAAATATCCAAATACGACAGAACCTATATCAAGGCCTTTTGCCCCGGCATATGTCTTTTTAGGGGTTGGGTCTGAATACATCTATAAACCTGAAAAGCTGAATATTTACTTATCCCCTTTAACGTTAAAAAGCACAATGGTCTTAGATCAAACTTTGGCAGATAAAGGATCTTATGGTGTAGAAAAAGCCGTTTATGATGCTTCAGGAAATTTGATTTCCCATGGGAAAAAATCAAAAAACGAGGTGGGTATTTTGGCTACCTCTTATATTGAAAAGGAAGTCGCTAATAACATCACTGTAAAAAACCGTTTAACTTTATACACAGATTATCTGCATAATTTTGGTAATATCGATGTTGATTGGCAATCGTACGCCGATTTAAAAGTAAATGATTATGTAAAAGCAAACATTGGTATAAACCTAGTTTATGACGAAGACATCGATGTAATTAAAGAAGAAAATGGCGTAAAAATCAATGAAGGCCCAAAAGTACAGCTAAAGCAAATTTTAGGAATTGGAATTGAATATGCTTTTTAGACTAAAAACCTAAAAAAAAATACCCTCAAATAGTAAAAAACTATTTGAGGGTATTTTATTTATATGACTATCCGTTCATAATACCAACCAAAAATTTTGTCGGTTTATTAAAAAACAAAAGTTTTTTCTCTTAAAACCATTAAGTAATTAAGGTTCATTAAGCATAAAAACTTAATTTTCTTAATATCTTAATGGTTAAAAATATATTACTTTTTTTGGTCCTCTTACCGGACAGTCATATTGTTTTATATGCTTTCAACTAATTTTTTGCCGCTGTAATTGTTCTATAAATCAACAATGCATTCCCATCAGTAAGCATCGAAACAAAATGACAAATATGAAGCAATCTTTCGTATAGATTTTCTTTCTCCAAATGATGTTTTTCGGGTAACATTTTCAAGACAAGATTATCATAATTAGACATCTTTCCTTCAAATTTATTATTGAAAGCCGTTATGAATTTATCCAAAAGCGTTTGTATAATTTGGTAACCAACAAGTTCTTTTTCTACCACTTCCCGGCTTTGATAGATGTTTTTGACACTAATCTTGATTATATCATCCATTTGGGCTTTGTACTTGCTTTTATCTGTTAAGGCAAAAGGAAATTTACCTTGCATAATCGCTTCTTCATTGCCAATAAATACTTTTACGGCATCATTAATCAAACTTCCGATAGCCAGCGCCCTCAGATAGCTGATTCTGTCTTCTTTGGTCTCTAAAGTTTTATATTTCGAAGTATCGATGCTGTCTTTTACCAATTTGATCAAATACTCCAATGCAAAATCCTCTGATACAAGACCTAAATTAATTCCATCCTCAAAATCAATTATCGTATAGCAAATATCATCGGCAGCTTCGACAAGATAAGCCAGCGGATGTCTTTCAAATCCAATATCTTCTCCTTTTTTATTAGCGATCATCCCCATATCGGCGGCAACCTCTTGAAAGAAAACTTTATCGGTTTGAAAAAAACCATATTTCTTGTCGGCTATATTTTTGGTTGGTTTTTTAGGCAAACTTTCTTTTGGGTATTTCATAAAAGCGCCAAGCGTAGCATACGAAAGTCGAATCCCGCCCTCAACTCCAGGACGTGAACTATTCAAAACCGAAAATCCATTGGCATTACCTTCAAAATCGACCAAATCCTGCCATTCTTTAGGTGACAATAATTCTTTATACTTCAATCCATTTCCTATCGAAAAATACTCACCAATTGCTTTTTCACCCGAATGTCCAAAAGGAGGATTTCCAATATCGTGTGCCAAAGACGCAGCAGCTACAATCGCACCGAAATCATTCATCTGGTAGCCATGAACTTCCTGTAAATAAGGATATTTTTCTATTATTTTTTTTCCAACTAATCGTCCCAAGGAACGCCCAACAACCGAAACTTCAAGACTGTGCGTCAATCGGGTGTGAACAAAATCGGTTTTTGAAAGTGGAATCACCTGTGTTTTGTCCTGCAAACTTCTAAAAGCCGAGGAGAATATGATTCGGTCATAATCGACTTCGAATCCCAAACGGGTTTCGTCCTGTTCGGTTCTCAATCTTTTACCTGTATCTCCTTGTCGCTTTAGTGATAATAATTGTTCCCAGTTCATTGTGATTTATGATTGTAGATTAACGATTTTAGATTTAAAGAAACCAAAAGTACATTTTATTTTATGATTTTCATCTAACTAAATTACTTCACAAAGCAGTCAATTGTCCGCGTGAGGGATAGAAGCAGGCTACCAAAGTAGCGCGGATAGCCCGACCGTATCTTGATAAAAGGGCGCGTAATCACACCGTGAATAGCCCTTTTATCAAGATACGGTCACGCCCAAATTATATCGCCAATGCCGTACTGTGTTTAATTTCGCCCATAACAAAAACACTTTGGGTATTCCCGATATTTTCGATGGTCGAAAGTTTATTCATTACAAAATCCTGATAACTGGACATATCTTCGACCAAAATCTTCAACATAAAATCATAATCACCTGCAATGTTGTAGCATTCGATGATTTCGGGAAGTGCAACTATATCTTTAACAAAATTGCTTCCCACATTTTTCGCGTGTTCCTTCAATCGGACATTGCAAAAAACAGTCATACCGAGATTGAGTTTTTTCTTGTCCAACAGCGCCACATATTTCATAATATACCCCTCACGTTCCAGTCTTTTGATGCGTTCATAAACCGGAGTTACCGTAAGAAATAATTTGCTTGCCAGCTCTTTTATGTTAATATTGGAGTCCTCCTGAAGGTGTTTTAGTATCTCCAAATCGATATTGTCCAGGTTTTCCATAGTTATTTTTACTGTTAAAGTGTAATTACAAAATCATACACAAAACAAATTATTACAAAAATACACAAATACACTTCATTTTACTTAAATAAAAATATTAATCAATATTTATTACTGAATAAAATAATTTTGCCCAGTAATAAATACTGATAAAAATGAAAACAAACAATTTAGGTTATCCTAGAATAGGCGACAACAGAGAATTAAAAAAAGCCAATGAACTGTATTGGGCAGGCAAAATTTCGGCAGAAGAATTATTGGCCGCTGCAGCAACCATCCGAAAACAAAATTGGCAACTACAGGCCGAAAAAGGAATCGATTTAATTCCCTCGAATGATTTCTCCCTTTATGACCAAGTATTGGATTTGACCTTGACGCTCGGCGCCATTCCGGAGCGTTACCAAGAATTTGCAAAAACCAACAATTCCCTTGATTTGTATTTTGCGATGGCGAGAGGTGCGCAAAAAAATGGTCAGGATGTTGTTGCAATGGAAATGACGAAATGGTTTGACACCAATTACCATTACATCGTTCCCGAATTCACTAAAAACCAAAAGTTCGAATTGTTTTCGACCAAAATAATTGCTGAATTTATTGAGTCCAAAAAATTGGGAATCACAACAAAGCCAGTGTTAATTGGACCTGTTTCTTATTTATTATTGGGAAAAGAAAAAGAAAGCGGTTTTCACCGAATTGATCTTATCGAAGAATTACTTCCTGTTTATTTCGAAATTCTAAACACATTACAAACCGAAGGTGCAGAATGGATTCAACTGGACGAACCATTTTTGGCATTGAATTTAACCGACAAAGAACGGAATGCGATTATCTATGTTTACAACGAAATCAATAAAAAATTCCCCTCTCTAAAAATAATGCTGACCAATTATTTTGACTGTTTCGGAGAGAATTTGGAAACCGCTTTGGCTTTACCTGTCCATACCTTACATTTGGATCTGGTGCGTTGTCCCTCCCAATTGGATGATATTTTGGAATCGGGAAAATTGGACGCAAACGTAAACCTTTCCCTTGGTGTTGTTGACGGAAGGAACATCTGGAAAAATGATTTCAAAAATTCATTGGACTTGATCCAAAAAGCCACCGATGCCCTAGGCAAAGACCGAATCCTGATCGCCCCATCCTGTTCGCTTATTCACAGTCCGTGCGATTTGGATTTAGAAACCAATGACGACACATTGACACCCGAAATCAAACAATGGCTGGCTTTCGCCAAACAAAAAATCGAGGAAGTAAGTCTTTTAAAATCGTTTGCTTCTAAAGAACAAGATGCAGAAACTTCGTTACATTTCATTGAAAATACTGTAGCCAATGAAAACAGAAAAACTTCAAAACTAATACATAATGAAGCTGTTAAACACAGAGTGGCAAACATTGCAAAAAGTGACGACCAAAGACAAAATACTTTTGCCATTCGAAGAAAAAAACAAATTGAAGCTTTACAACTTCCTTTGTTTCCTACCACAACCATAGGCTCTTTTCCGCAAACTACAGAAGTAAGAAGCTGGAGAGCCAAATTCAAAAAAGGGGAACTGACTCAGCAACAATACGATGATTTGCTTCAAAAAGAAACTGAGGAAACGATTCGTTTTCAGGAAGAAACCGGAATCGATGTTTTGGTTCACGGAGAATTCGAACGCAACGATATGGTGGAATATTTTGGCGAACAATTGGACGGATTTACCTTTACCAAAAACGGCTGGGTGCAGAGTTACGGAAGCCGCTGCGTGAAACCTCCCGTAATTTATGGCGATGTTTCCCGTCCCAATCCGATGACGGTAAAATGGACTCAATTTGCGCAATCATTAACCCCAAAATGGGTAAAAGGAATGCTAACCGGACCTGTAACCATCCTGCAATGGTCATTTGTCCGTAATGACCAATCACGTTCCGAAACCTGCACCCAAATTGCTTTGGCCATTCGCGATGAAGTGGTCGATTTAGAAAAAGCGGGAATCAAAATTATTCAAATTGATGAACCAGCCATTCGCGAAGGATTGCCGTTGCGTAAAGAAGAATGGGCAAATTATTTGGACTGGGCCATAAAAGCCTTCCGAATTTCGGCCAGTGGCGTAAAAGACGACACCCAAATTCATACCCACATGTGCTACAGCGAATTCAACGACATCATACAAAATATTGCCGATATGGATGCCGATGTAATCACCATTGAATGTTCGCGCTCGCAAATGGAGTTACTGGATGTCTTTGCCGATTTTAAATACCCGAACGAAATTGGACCTGGAGTTTACGATATTCACTCTCCAAGAGTTCCTTCTCGCAACGAAATGGTGCAATTATTGGAAAAAGCTTCGGCTGTTGTTCCTGTTGACCAACTTTGGGTAAATCCCGATTGCGGACTAAAAACGAGACATTGGGAAGAAACCAAAAAAGCGCTAACCGAAATGGTTGCTGCTGCAAAAGAAATGAGAGTTGCAGTTGAAAACATCGTATAGCACTAATAATTCATAACTAAAAAACCCTAACGAATCTAATGATTTATTAGGGTTTTATTCTTATAAGCAGCTACCATTTACGATAGTTGCTTCTCTATACACTATTTTCTTTAATCTATTTCCTAAATTAAGATCCACACATTTCACAATCTTCAGGATCCGCAGCTTGTGCTTTAAGCAACATCGCTTTGAAATCATCAACATCTATTGATTCTGTAGCGACAACCTCTTTTTGTTTCTTATCATTATTCAATGTAAACTTAATCGCATCAACAGCTGCTTTGGTTCTTAAATAGTACATTCCTGTTTTCAAACCAGATTGCCAAGCGTAAAAGTGCATTGACGTCAGTTTCGCATAATTCGCATCCTGCATGAACAAGTTCAACGATTGCGACTGATCCACGAAGTATCCTCTTTGGCGAGACATATCGATAATATCTTTCATAGACATTTCCCAAACGGTTTTATACAATTCTTTCAGGTCTTGAGGAATTCCATCAATATTTTGTACCGATCCATTGTGACGCATGATTTCTTGTTTCAAATCGTCATTCCACAATCCTAATTTCACTAAATCATTCAACAAGTGTTTGTTTACCACAATAAATTCACCAGACAATACACGTCTTGTATAAATATTAGAAGTATATGGTTCGAATGCTTCGTTATTTCCTAAAATTTGTGAAGTTGAAGCTGTTGGCATTGGCGCAACTAATAATGAGTTACGAACACCGTTTGCCATCACTTCTTTTCTAAGTGAAGCCCAATCCCATCTTCCTGACAATTCTTCGTCTTTTAACCCCCACAAATTGTGCTGGAATTCTCCATTTGACATTGGAGATCCTTGGAAAGTAGAATAAGGTCCTTCTTCTTTTGCCATTTCCATAGAGGCTGTACAGGCAGCGAAGTAAAGTGTTTCGAATATTTCTTGGTTCAACTTTTTAGCTTCGTCACTTGTAAAAGGCATGCGCAACATGATAAAAGCATCAGCAAGCCCTTGTACTCCAAGACCAACCGGTCTGTGACGCATATTAGAATTCTCGGCTTCTTGTACAGGATAGTAATTTCTATCGATTACTCTGTTCAAGTTACGGGTCACACGCTTTGTAACATCATATAACAATTGGTGATTGAAAGCCCCGTTCTCAACAAACATTGGCAAAGAAATTGAAGCCAAATTACAAACTGCCACCTCATCACTTGAAGTATATTCCATAATCTCAGTACACAAATTCGAAGAACGGATAGTACCTAGATTTTTTTGATTTGATTTTCTGTTGGCTGCATCTTTGTACAGCATATAAGGAGTTCCAGTCTCAATTTGTGACTCAAGAATTTTCTCCCATAATTCACGTGCTTTGATGGTTTTTCTACCTTTTCCTCTGAATTCGTAATCAGTATATAAAGCCTCGAATTCTTCGCCATACACATCATACAAACCTGGACATTCGTTTGGACACATCAAAGTCCAAGTAGAATCCTCCTGTACACGTTTCATGAACAAATCCGAAGTCCACATTGCGAAGAATAAATCTCTGGCACGCATTTCTTCTTTACCCGTATTCTTTTTCAAGTCAAGGAATTCAAAAATATCGGCATGCCAAGTTTCGATATAGATCGCAAAACTTCCTTTACGTTTTCCTCCACCTTGATCTACATAACGGGCAGTATCATTGAACACTCTCAACATAGGAACAATTCCGTTTGAAGTACCGTTTGTACCACGAATGTAAGAACCTGTTGCTCGAACATTATGGATAGAAAGTCCAACTCCTCCAGCTGATTGCGAAATTTTTGCTGTTTGCTTTAAAGTATCGTAAATACCGTCAATACTATCATCTTGCATTGCCAAAAGGAAACAAGAAGACATTTGAGGTTTTGGAGTCCCGGCATTAAACAAAGTTGGCGTCGCATGGGTAAAGTATTTTTTAGACATTAAGTCGTAAGTCTCCATCACCGATTTCAAATCGTCAAGATGGATTCCTACAGCAACACGCATCAACATATGTTGCGGACGCTCAACGATTTTTCCGTTTATTTTCAATAAATACGAACGTTCCAATGTTTTGAAACCAAAATAATCGTAGTTAAAATCTCTTGTGTAAATAATATGCGAATCCAAAAATTCGGCATTATCCATAATCACTTTGTGTACTTCAGGAGACAACAAAGGTGATTCCATACCAGTCCTTGGGTTGATATAATGAAACATTTCATTCATCGTTTCCGAGAATGATTTTTTCGTATTTGAATGTAGATTTGATATCGCAATACGAGCAGCCAATTGTGCATAATCGGGATGAGCAATAGTCATTGACGCAGCAGTTTCAGCGGCAAGGTTGTCAAGTTCGGATGTAGAAACCCCATCATACAAGCCTTCAATAACACGCATAGCAACTTTAACCGGATCTACCAATTCGTTCAAGCCGTAACATAACTTTTTGATTCTCTCTGTAATTTTGTCAAACATTACAGGCTCTTTGTGGCCATCTCTTTTTACTACATACATACTTTTGTCCTTTTAAATTTAATGAATTGCGATTTACGAACAGTAGGAATCCGTAATTCATTTTTTTACTCGCGGTCAATCCATAATCCACTTCGATACTTTGTTTCATCGCATAACTGAAATGAAACAAAACATCGTCATTTGGCCTTAAATCAGGTAGAATTAACCTAGTTTTTTTTTGATTTGGGGGAAACCTTAAAAAACTATTTAATCAATTGTAATTATTCTTATTTTTCTGTGTTATCAAATATCTATAGGGAAATATTTGAAAATCAAAACTACTTTCTAAAAATCAGCGTCGAAGCTGATTTTTTGTGAATCACCACTTTCAGTAACTTTAACTCCTGATTTTTGATATTCGGCTACTTTTTTCTCAAAGAAATTAGTTTTCCCTTGAAGTGAAATCATATCCATAAAATCAAACGGATTGGAAACATTGTATTCTCTGCTGCATCCTAATTCCACCAATAATCTATCGGCAACAAATTCTAAGTATTGAGTCATTAAACCTGCATTCATACCAATCAAACTTACAGGAAGTGATTCGGTAATGAATTCTCTTTCGATATCCAAAGCATCAACGATAATGCTTCTTATTCTTTCTTTTGGCACTTTATTTACCAAATGGTGGTTATGTAAATGTACTGCAAAATCGCAGTGAACACCTTCATCTCTAGAAATCAACTCATTGGAGAAAGTCAAACCTGGCATTAACCCACGTTTTTTCAACCAATAAATAGAACAGAATGCACCTGAGAAGAAAATACCTTCTACCGCTGCAAAAGCAATAAGTCTTTCGGCAAAAGAATCGGATTCAATCCATCTCAAAGCCCAGTCTGCTTTTTTTCTGATTGCTGGAAAAACATCCAGCGCATTGAATAAATCTGATTTTTCAGTTTCGTCTTTTACATACGTATCAATCAAAAGCGAATAAGTCTCACTATGGATATTTTCCATCATAATTTGGAAACCGTAGAAAAATTTAGCTTCAGGGTATTGAACCTCGTTTACAAAATTCTCGGCAAGATTTTCATTTACAATTCCATCAGAAGCTGCAAAAAATGCAAGAATGTGTTTTATAAAATAACGCTCATCTTCATTTAACTTATTATTCCAGTCATTTAAATCTTGGGACAAGTCAATTTCCTCAGCAGTCCAAAAACTAGCTTCCATCATTTTATATCTCTCCCAAATGTCATGATGTTTAATTGGGAAAATCACGAAACGATTCTTGTTTTCTTGTAAAATAGGTTCTATTTGAGACATTTGGCTTTATTTATTTATTTTGATTTTATACTTAAAATGTATCCTAAAAGTGAATTACAAAGATTATGAATTAATGCGGTTATTAAAAGTCAAACTTATTCACAATACCCCTTAGTTTTTAACAACGAATCAAAATCAGGAACGCTTTTCATAAAAAAATTATCTTGCTGATTTTCAGAAATTTAATTCTATTAAATTTCTTTAAACTCCCATAAAACAAAGGATTTTTAAAAATTAAGAAAAGTGTTTTTTTTACGCTTTTTTACAAACCGTTTTTTAAGTCTTCGGCTACTTTTTCAAGTTCCATATACCAATCTTCACCAAAGCGGCGAACAAGGGCTTCCTTAACAAATTTATACACGGGAACTTCGAGTTCTTGCCCTAAAGAACAGGCGGCATCACAAATATCCCATTTGTCATAATTGACAGCTGCAAACTCCGTAAAATCTTTAACTCGTATTGGATACAAATGGCAGGAAACAGGTTTTTTCCAATCTACTATACCTTGATTATAGGCTTGCTCTATTCCACAAAGTGCGGTTTTCCCGTCAAAAATGACGTAAGCACAATCTTTGTTGTCAATTAGAGGTGTTTCAAGATCTCCATCGATTCCTGTTACCCAAGTTCCCTGAGCTTCGATAGCTTCGATCCCCTCTTTTCTCAAAAATGGTTTTACTTTCGGATATATTTCCTCCAATATTTTTGTTTCTGCCAAACTCAATGGTGCTCCCGCATCGCCATCGACACAACAAGCTCCTTTGCAGGCTGACAAATTACAGACAAATTCTTTTTCGAGTATATCCTCTGAGACTATGGTTTTTCCTAATTGAAACATTTTGCAAAGGTAACCAAACATTCAAGAAATAAAAAAAAGTCCTAAACATAAGTCTCAAAAACGGGATAATTAACACTTTGCAACTATTTTACTTACACAAATTTGTCGTTCCAATATGACTCTAATAATTTTCCTCTTCATTTTTCTTTCATCCTATATTTCTAATCTTTACAAATTTACCATTTGATTTTCAATAATTTAAACACATTAACTTTTGATTGACCTATTTTACAATGTTACAAATCAAACAAACTATATTGATTTTTGATAGAAATATAAAATAAGCGTATTTTTGCAAACTGATTTATTCATCCAAAACAAACACCTATGACAGATTTTAATTTAAAAGAAATAATAACGGTAGGAATGGTACTTTTTGCAGTCATTGACATCGTTGGATCTATCCCTATTATAGTAGGACTAAGGGCCAAACATGGACATATCGAATCTGAAAAAGCGGCTTTGGTAGCCGGATTAATCATGATATTATTTTTATTTATAGGTGAAGAATTTTTAAGCCTAATCGGAATTGATGTACACTCCTTTGCGGTGGCGGGTTCTTTTGTATTGTTCTTCCTAGCCTTGGAAATGATTTTGGGTATCCGTATTTATCGGGACGAAGAAGCGAGTTCTGCTTCAATTGTACCACTTGCCTTCCCTTTGATTGCCGGGGCAGGAACAATGACCACTCTACTTTCGCTGCGTTCCCAGTTTCACACCTTGAATATTGTCCTTGCCATTATTCTAAATATCGTATTGGTCTATATTGTACTGAAATCATCAGGAAAAATCGAGAAAATGCTAGGACAAAACGGACTTGGAGTAATTCGTAAGACTTTTGGTGTTGTCCTTTTGGCAATAGCTGTTAAATTATTTGCCGCTAATGTTAAAGGTTTGTTTGTCTAAAGAAAAAAATTATAATTTTACCCCCTAAATATTTATGTGTTAAAGATTACGGCTCTTTTTCAGCCATTTTAATTTCAAAATTTGACTCTAAAAATCTTTAACATTTTAATAAAAATTAAACCTATGAAAATTTTCACTAACATTTTAGTGTTTTTAGCAGTTGCGCTTCTTATTTTCAACATTACCTTAATTGATTTTCAAAATCCATTCAAAGGAGACAGTATGATAGCGTCTGTTGGTGTAGTCGCTTCATTTTGCGCAGTATTAATTCTTCTAATTTTTAGAATGTCTAAAAAGATAGTTGAAAAAATGAATGACAAAGCATAACTGTGTTTGACGTATTAATTATAGGCGGTGGCGTTTCCGGTATATCATGCGCCATGGTATTGGGATCTGCCAAGAACAAAGCATTTGTTTCGTCTAAGAAAATCGGAATTTTTACACATCAAAAGACTTCCTCACTGCAAGAAGCTCTTTTCAATAATGCATACGGAATTCCTCCTGGAAAATTAGGTTCGGAATTGCTGATTGAAAGTGTTGAGCATTTAAACAACACTTACCCTCATATCACTCAAATACCCGATGAAAAAGTATTAAAAATCGAGGGGCAATATCCCGAATTTACTGTTATCACTAACAAAAACACTTACAAAACAGCCAATATCGTTGTTGGAATAGGTTCTGCCAATACTTTTGCTGTTGAAGGTTTACTCCAATTTGTAGAACCTCACAAAAAAGCACTTCCCGAAAAACAAAGAATACAACTCAAAAACGTAGACCATAAAGTGGCCGAAGGTATTTATGTTATAGGAACTCTCGCGGGATGGAGAAGCCAACTGGCAATTGCTGCCGGTAGTGGTGCTGCCGTAGCTACAGATTTGCTTACTTTGTGGAATGATGGCATCCAGACTCATTCACACGACAGCATCCGATAATTTACAGTTATTCGATTTTATTTAACCGAAACAATCTCTTTCACTTTTATGTGATTTTCTGTTTCGGTTTTCCAGATTTCACCTTTCAGAGAAACTTCTTCGCCTTCTTTTAGTTGTTTGTAGTTTTGAGGTCCTCCAACATTTACGGTACTGATTGTGGCAAAATAAACTTCGTTCTTCGCAGTATTAATTTTTGCCGTATAGCCATCTTTTCCAAACGCTACAGCTACCACTTTCCCTGAAATTGTATTTTTATCTTTCATACAAGCACAGGAAACCACAAAAGTCAAAAGCATAAAAAAAACTGAAAATCGGATTGTATTTTTCATATTTACATTTTCTCCCAAATACTCATATTATTTTTTTGGATTCAAAATCCTTTTTATCATAGCATCTTCTTTCAAAACCATTTCATAATAATACACATCGCCGTACAATTGTCTTGCAAACTCTGCATTAACATATCGTTTCACCAATGGTTTGTATTTGGACAAATCGACTTCCAAACCGTTTTTAGACAAGTATTTTTGAAAAGCGGTAAAATATAAATCGGTGGCGTTGATTTTTCCCTTAAACTGATCGAAAGTCAATTTTGCAAATGCATTTCGCTCTTTATCCAATTCTTCAAAAACAAAATGCCCGACTATTCCCGACTGCAGTAAATACGAAACGTTTTCTACTCCATGTTCCGCTTCCAAAGGCACAAAAATATCAGGAACAATTCCACCACCTCCATAGACAATTTTCCCTTTTTTGGTTTTAAACTTTAAGGAATCTATCACTTTTATACTGTCTTTTTTATAAAGTTCTCCGTGCAAAAAACGAGAATCCGATTCCTTAAAATATTCCTCATTCCCTTTGGCATATGGTTTTTGAATCGACCTTCCTGATGGAGTATAATATCTTGCAATGGTTAAGCGAACAGCCGAACCGTCATTGAAATCCATTTCGCGCTGCACCAATCCTTTACCGAAAGAACGTCGTCCTACAACAGTTCCACGATCATTATCCTGAATAGCTCCGGCCAAAATCTCGCTCGCCGAAGCACTATTTTCATTAATTAAGATGAATAATCTTCCTGTTTCAAAACTACCCTGAGCAGTTGCATACGTTTTTTCGGTTGGTTCTTTTTTGCTTTTGGTAAAAACTATTAATTCTTTGTCTTTCAAAAACTCGTCGGCAATGGCAACAGCTTCTTCCATATAACCTCCACCATTGTCACGAACATCAACAACAAGTGTTTTTATTCCTTGCTTTTTCAAAGATGTCAAAGAAGCTTTAAATTCATCAAAAGTAGTTTCGGCAAAACGATTAATTTTAATATAACCTGTTGTATCATTCAAACGCAAGGCTACATCAACACTTTTCAGCGGAATAACATCCCGCTTTATAGTGATTTTCATTTTTTTGTGTTCTGATTTGCGATAGACCGTCAACTCAATTTTCGAACCGACTTCGCCTTTAAGAGTCGCAAACAAACTATCATTTGGCAATTTTCGACCGAACAGCTTCTTTTTATCTGCAAATAAAATCCGATCACCCGCTTTGATTCCTGCTTTTGCCGAAGGCCCATTTTTCACCGGATTTATAACTGCTACAGAATCGTTGTGCATATAAAAATTGATTCCGATACCCACAAAATCCCCTTTCATGGTCTCGACTAATTCAGCCTGTTCGCTTGGCGGAATATAAACGGAATGTGGATCCAATTTTGCCAAAATACTATTTACCGTCAAACTCACAATAGAATCGGTATTAACATCGTCAACATATTCGTTATCTATGAAATCAATCAGTTTATTGAGCTTTTCTTTGGTATTCCTTTTGGACACAAAAGATTGCGACGAAGGAGAGGAAGACAAGCTACCAATAAAAATTCCGAGAGCAAAAATGCCCCCAATCACTATGGGTAAATATTTATTATCAAAGTTCATTTTTCCTAATCTTCCAAAACAGGGATATGTTCTACTTCTATGCCAGCTCTTCTTAAAAATTGCAATCCGGAATCATCTCGGTAACCTAGGTGATAAACTACTCTTTTTATTCCTGACTGATGAATCAGTTTACTGCATTCCTTACAAGGCGAAAGCGTGATATACAAAGTTGCACCCTCACAGGATTGTGTCGATTTAGCCACTTTCAAAATCGCATTTGCTTCAGCGTGCAGAACATCCCAACGTGTCAAACCATCTTCATCTTCACAACAGTTTTCGAATCCTGTAGGTGTTCCGTTATACCCGTCAGAAATAATCATTCGGTCTTTTACAATAATAGCGCCTACTTTTTTTCTTTGACAATAAGACAACAAACTCCACTCGGTAGCGATTCTAAGATAAGCTTTATCGTATTTATTTAATTTTATTTTCTCCATAAACTAGTAATTTTTCCAAATTTCACTTTCCAATATCATTGGCAAAACCACACCAATTATAAACGCTGACATCACCAAAGACCAATCGCGTTTTGAAAAACGAAACACCGTCTGTACAATATACGATAAAATCAAAACTACAATCACTACCGTAATTTGCGCAGCTTCTATACCCAATGCAAATTCACCCATTGGCAATAATTTTGAAGAAGCACTACCTCCCAAAATCGTTTTGAAATAATTCGAAAATCCCAATCCGTGGATAATCCCAAAGAAAAGCGTTATTATAAAAACTAAGTTGACACTACCGCTTTTACTTGTTTTTCCAGCCGTAAACAAATTGTAAAGTGCTGTTATCAAAATTGTAATCGGAATAAGCAGTTCTACCACATTTACTTTGACAGCAATGATTCCAAAAACAGAAAGAAACAATGCGGTTGTATGACCCAATGTAAACACTGTTACCAAAAGCAGAATCCTTTTCCAATCACTGAAAGAGAAAGGAACAGACAACGCAATTAAAAACAAAACATGATCATAGGCGTGAATATTCAATACGTGTTTCAATCCTATCTGGAAGTAAACCAAAAATTCTGACATCATAAATTATAAATTGATATAGGTTTGTAAACTTACGATTTATACCGATTATACAAAATATATACCGCAATGAATTCGGAGTAATTTTCTTTTTTTCAACATATAAGTCATTTAAGTTTTTCTCTAATCATAACAAATGCAAAAGACTTTTTGAACGTTGTCTTTTTTTACCTGCAAAAGAAAATATAAGCGAAGAACTGGTTCTCACTCTTATATGTACTTTATTTAGAATGAAAAAAGGCCCTTTCAAAGAAACACTTATCCCTTTCGACTAACATGACTTATATGGTTAAAAAACAGTGCTTACTAGCGTAAAAAAGAGACAAAAAAACAAATTCTTTTCTAAAATTTTAACTATCTTTATGTCAAACCTAAAACTTTAAAATTATGCCATTCTCAGATTTATTTAGTAGCGAAGCCATTCAGAAAGCCAGAGGCAATTTTTCAGCTATTGTACGTGTAGCCCATGCGGGTGGCCATATTACGGAACAAGAGCAAAAATTCTTGGATAAATTAGCCCTCACCCTTCAGATTTCGGACGAAGAATACAAAGAAATTTTAAAAGACCCCTCAAAATATCCCATCAACGCCCCTTATCTGTATATTGAAAGACTGGAAGCCCTTTATAAACTAGCGAGAATTGTACATCGCGACCACCAACTGGGAGATTTGCAAGAACATTTATTGGTTAAGTTTGCCTTAGCCTTAGGTTTCACGCCTGGAAATGTAAATTATATAGTCAATAAAGCGCTTAAATTAGTAGATATGCAAGTCGATGAAGAAACCTTTTTGTATGAAATGAAAAATATGTATAAATAAAGCTACCGCTTATACTAATTACTATAGCCCACGACCTCAGCCGTGGGATTTTTTTTGCTTGTTTTAACATCAATGTCTCTAACGGTTGAAACCATTGGTAATGCTTTAAATCTTACGAAGTAAATAGATTAATAAAATTTTATCTGCGTAAATCTGCCGAATCTGTGCGCTAATTTTTCACGCAGATTTTGCAGATTTACGCAGATTTTTTTATTCGTATAAATCCGTGTTATCCGTGTGCCATTTTTATCTTTTGCCTTTTGCCTTTTGCGCAAACAGAAAAAAAGCTCCCGACAACGAGAGCTTTTTACTTTTTGGTGGTTTATTCTTTGGTTTCTTCTCGGTTTAATATTTACTAAGTTTTGCTTTAAGCATAAACTCTTCAGCTTTTTCGACCATTTTTATGCTTCCGCAAAAGAAGGGCACACGCTGATGTAATTCGGTTGGTTGAATTTCCATGATCCGGTCAAAACCGTCCGAAGCTTTTCCTCCCGCTTGCTCAACGATAAAAGCCATCGG
Source organism: Flavobacterium aquiphilum (assembly GCF_027111335.1). Taxonomy (NCBI): domain Bacteria; kingdom Pseudomonadati; phylum Bacteroidota; class Flavobacteriia; order Flavobacteriales; family Flavobacteriaceae; genus Flavobacterium; species Flavobacterium aquiphilum. The sequence continues at coordinate 31,872 of NZ_CP114288.1, forward strand.
ATTGCATTCGTACAACAATCTTAATTTCCCTTTTGGAGCTTTAGAACTTGTTGGATAAATATAAATACCCCCTTTGATCATATTTCGATGAATATCGGCAACCAAACTTCCAATGTAACGGGAAGTGTACGGACGATCTTCTTCTTCGAGCTGAACATATTTGATATAATCCTTCACCCCTTGCGGAAAATGAACATAATTCCCTTCGTTAATCGAATAAATGTTTCCGTTTTCAGAGAATTTCATGTTAGGATGCGAAAGGTAAAATGTTCCTATGGCAGGATTCAGTGTAAATCCATTAACTCCGTGACCTGTTGTATAAACTAACATAGTAGAAGTTCCATAAATTACATAACCGGCTGCTACTTGTTGAGTTCCCGGCTGAAGAAAATCCTCTAAGGTAACTGGAGTCCCTATTGGAGTTACTCTTCTATAAACTGAAAAAATAGTTCCAACCGAAACATTTACGTCAATATTCGAAGAACCGTCAAGCGGATCCATCAAAAGGACGTATTTGTTATTGTGGCTGTTATCACTTCCCTGAACAGTAATGAAATCATCATTTTCTTCCGAAGCAATTCCGCAAACAATCTCACGGTTAATCAAAGTTTGGATAAAAATTTCATTGGCATACACATCTAGTTTTTGCTGGTCTTCGCCTTGAATGTTTTGCTCTCCTACTGCGCCCACAATGTCAACGAGTCCTGCTTTGTTTACTTTGTAATTGACTACTTTGGCAGCCAATCTGATTGAGTTGATAATCCTGGATAATTCACCCGATGAATACTGAAAAGCCTTCTGATTTTCAATGATAAATTCTCCTAATGTCTTGTTTCTTTCTTCCATTACGAAATCGATGTAGTTAGTTTGAAGTCACAAATATCGTTTTTTTTGTGAAAATGAAAGGAATAATACACAGATACTTTATCAGTATTGTATATTTGCTACATATTCCATAAAAACATCTGATAATTTCGCTATTTTTTTACATAGAATTCAAGAATAACAATAGTAAACAATGAAAATACGCAAAGGACAAAAAGAGGATATGAAAGCCGTTTTGGGGTTAATCCAAGAGCTTGCAGTATTCGAAAAAGAACCAGACGCCGTTTTGATCACCGAAGAAGATCTTATTCGTGATGGTTTTGGAGAAAATCCATTGTTTCATGTTTTTGTTGCCGAAGTAGATAAGGAAATTGTCGGTATCGCTTTGTATTATTACCGCTATTCTACCTGGAAAGGAAAAACAATCCATCTGGAAGATTTGATCGTAAAAGACAGCATGCGCGGAACCGGATTGGGTTACGCTCTGTATTCTGAAATTTTCAAACAAGCGAAGAAAGACAATGTTCGAAGAGTAGAATGGGCTGTTTTGGACTGGAACACAACGGCAATTGATTTTTATGAAAAATCAGGAGCTAAAGTTTTTGATGAATGGAGAGTGGCTCAAATGGATGAAGAAGGAATCAATTACTTCATAAACAACAAATTAAAAAATTAAAATTATAATATGATTTCGGTTTAGGAAAAGTTAAAAAAAAGCTGAAATCTAAAAATCAGAATTAAAATGAGGGTATTCAAATTTGGAGGTGCGTCAGTAAAAGATGCTGCCGGTATCAGAAACGTTTACGACGTTTTACAACAAGCGGGTTATGAAGATGTATTAGTAATTGTTTCGGCAATGGGAAAAACAACTAATGCTCTTGAAGATGTTATTAAAAATTATTTTGACAAATCACCTGAATTGAGTTCATCGGTACAGGAAGTAAAAAAATACCACAACCAAATCTTATTGGATTTGTTTGAAGACGATAAACACGAAGTTTTCTCAGCAGTGAACACTCAGTTTGCTGATATGGAATATTTCTTAGCTCACAATAAATCTCCAAATTACAACTTCGTTTATGATCAAATCGTAAGTTATGGAGAGTTGATTTCGACTACGATTTTGAGTCAATTTATGAGCTACAAAGGGATTCAAACACAATGGTTGGACGTTAGAAACTACATAAAAACAGATTCAACTTACCGTGATGCCGAAGTGGATTGGGAATTGACGCAAAAAAACATTGCCAACAACATCCCACGCAAAATTCTAAACATCACTCAAGGGTTCTTGGGTTCTGACGAGAATAATTTCACCACAACTTTAGGTCGCGAAGGTTCGGATTATACGGCTGCAATTTTTGCTTATTGCCTTAATGCCGAAAGCGTAACTATCTGGAAAGACGTTCCTGGTGTAATGAATGCTGACCCAAGATATTTTGAAAACGCAAGTTTGTTGAACCAAATTTCATACCGTGAAGCTATCGAATTGGCATTTTACGGAGCATCTGTAATTCACCCAAAAACATTGCAGCCTTTACAGAAAAAAGAAATTCCGTTATACGTAAAATCGTTTATCAATCCTACGTTGAAAGGGACTTCTGTTTCCAAAGGACAAGATTTGGAACCTTATTTGCCTTGTTTCATCGTAAAAAGAAACCAATTGTTGATTTCATTGTCTTCGATCGATTTTTCTTTCATCATGGAAGAAAACATCAGCGAAATCTTTGGTTTGTTCCACCAATTCAGACTTAAAGTAAACTTGATTCAAAACTCTGCAATCAGTTTCTCGGTTTGTGTGGAGGATAAATTTGGAAACTTCAACGATTGCAACGCGATCCTTTCCAAAAAATTCAAAGTCGATTTCACTGAAAACGTTACGCTGTACACCATTAGACATTTCAACGAGCAAGCTGCCCAAACAGTTGAAGACAACAAAACGGTACTGTTGAAACAAATAAGCAAAGAAACAATGCAAATTGTAACTAACGAGAATTAATTTCTTTAATTAAATAATTTAGAAAATGGAAGCTGAGAAATTGGCTTCCATTTTTTTTATTTTCAAGCATTTATAGAACTTCAACTATTATTCAACACAACCTTTTTGGCTAGATTTTTTGTTTTTTAAAAAATAATCAAATGTAACATCAAACTCTTGACAAACTTTAACCACCAGCAAAAAATCTATTTTTTTACATTTATCACTTTCAATATTACACAAAGTGGTTTGTGATATTCCTAAACGGTAGGCTAATTCAGGCTGAGACCAATTATTTTTTTCTCTTAACCTTTTTATTTTAACACCAATACTCATTATACTTTTTCGTAAATATCTTATATTGACACAACTATAACAATACCCACTTTTAGTGATATTTTATATAATTTAAAAAAAAGCAAAACACAAATGCATCAATAAAATTATTCGTTTTCGAATAGGAAACTGATTTCAGTTTATTGATATTAGCTCACTAAAATTAAATTTTAAAATAATACTCCGATGAAAAAAATATTACTATCAATTGCGTTCCTGTTAGTTGCACAAATAACAATAGCACAAGATGCAAGTTTAAAAGCAGATGTATTGAAATTGATTTCTATTAGTGGTGCCGATGCCCAAATAAAGCTTGTGAAACCAAAAATTTTGAGCATGATTCCCGAGAATAAAAAGGAAAATTTCTCAAAAGACTTTGACGCTTCTATACCAGGCCTACTAGACAAAATGGCCAATATTTATATGGAAATTTATACCGCTGACGACGTAAAAGCAATGATTGTATTTTATGAAAGTCCGGTAGGAAAAAAAATGAGTGAAAAAGCAGCTGAACTGGGACAAAAATCTATGCAGGCAGGACAGGAATGGAGTCAGGAATTGCAAGGATTAATGGCAAAATACAAAGATGATAGTCCTGCACAAAACACGTACTCGGTAACGAAACCAAAATAAAGAAAGTATTTAATCTATGCTTTTACAGTTTGCAAAAAATCTTATTCTTATATGTAAACACGTTTTATTTGTGTACCATTATACAAGCCATTTCACAATTCAGAAAACCACAAGCATCATAAAATAATAAACACTATTTTTGGCACATTGGAGTTGTACTGTTTATGCTGAAAAAAGTATTGTTTTGGATAATTGTTTTATATGTTTCCGGGCTTCAAGCTCAGGATATACAGACCGCTTACGTTACCAAAAAAATTGCTTTCACGACCGATACCATTCATTTGGAATCGGTGAGTATCAATTCTTCTTTTTTCAAAATATTAGATTCCAAAGACCAAGTTGTTGACAGTACTTTGTACCAAATCAACTTTCCCAAAGCTTATCTTTTATTCAAGAAAAAAAGCTTCTCACCCACTGATTCCTTAACGGTTCAATACCTGAAACTTCCCGATTTTTTAACTCAGGAATACACCATTTACGACAGTAGCAAAATCATTGACAACGAGGCTGGCAATCAGAATTTATATAAAATGGTGAACAATTCGGCACCAAAAAACATTCCTTTTGATGGCCTTGCTGCATCAGGAAGTCTTTCGAAAGGTATTTCGGTTGGGAACAATCAAAATGCTGTCGTCAATTCGAATCTGGATTTTCAAATCACAGGAAAAATATCCAACAAAGTTAGCCTTCGGGCTTCCATCCGGGACACCAATATTCCAGTTCAGGAAGGCAGTTATTCGCAACGGCTGAATCAGTACGACAACATTTTCATGGAACTTTTTACCGACAGCTGGAACATTCGCGGCGGCGATGTCTTCATCGGCAACAATACTACCCGATTTCTTTCTTTCAACAAAAAAATACAGGGATTATCGGCCACGGTCAATTTTGGGGATGACGACGAAAAGAAAACCAATGTTTTTGCATCGGGTGGGCTCGTTACCGGAAATTATGCCAGCAGTAATTTCAAAGGTCAGGAAGGAAACCAGGGTCCTTATAAATTGGTTGGAAAAAATGGTGAATTGTATGTTTTGGTCATCATTGGTTCGGAGCGGGTTTATGTCAATGGCGTTCTATTGAAAAGGGGCGAAAACTTTGATTACATTATCGATTACAATTCGGGGGAGATTGTGTTTACCCCACAATTCCCTATTACTTCCGAAATGCGAATTGTAGTTGAATACCAATATTCGGAGAACAATTACACGAGATTTATCACGTATGACGGCGGCAGTTTCACCGATAAAAAATGGAATTTTGGAGCTGCTTTATATTCAGAAAATGATTTAAAAAACCAACCCGTTCAGCAAAATCTTTCTAGTGAACAGGCACAGATTTTGGCGGAAGCCGGAGACAACCCCAACAAAATGATTGCACCGTCAGCAATTCCCGATGCTTATGACGAAAAGAAAATTCAGTATAAAAAAACTATTCTCGGCACAGAAACCATCTATGAATATTCCAAAAATCCAGACGACGAATTGTACAATGTTCAGTTTACATTGGTCGGTCAAGCCAAAGGAAATTACATACTGACCAATCCAACCAGTGTCGATAAAATTTTTGAATATGTTGCTCCTGCAAATGGAATCCCACAGGGAAATTACGAACCCGTAGTTCAATTAGTCGCTCCCGTAAAATCGCAGGTGGCAACTTTTTTTGGAAAATACAACCCTACGGAAAAAACGGTTGTCGATTTTGAACTAGCCGTTAGTAACAATGATAAAAATTTATTTTCTTCACTAGACGATAACAACAATCGAGGATTGGCAAGCGAAATCAACGCCAAACAACGACTGTTATCCAAAAAATGGAATGTTGATGCTTTTCTAAATTACCAAGGCATACAGGCCAATTTCAAGCCTGTAGAGCGCATTAACAATATCGAGTTCTATCGCGATTGGAATATCAACACAGTTGCAACTGGAAACCAGAGTTTGTTGGGAACAGGTTTAAATTTTAATTTGATTCAAAATGAAAACTCTAAAAATATGGCGACAGTCACCTACGCTTTTCAAAAACTTGATCTTTCCAATGCTTATTCGGGTATAAAAAACAATCTCAATGCTCAATTAGAATTTTCCAATTGGAGCTTCAAAAATGACGGAAGCTATCTAAAAAGTGACGCTCTCGAAAACACTTCCAAATTCTTAAGAAACTTTTCACACGTGCGTTACAATTCCCAGAAAAACTGGATTGGCAGCTCCATTCGTTTTGAGGACAATCAAGAAAAAAATAAGGCAACACAACAGTTCTCTGCCCTCAGCCAACGCTTTTCAGAATACGGAATTTACGCAGGACATGGCGACAGTACCAAAGTTTATGTTCAATTGGGATTTGTAAAAAGGGCAAATGACAGCGTTCAAAACGGTTTGCTGCAAAGAGTAAATAGCTCAAACAGCTATAATTTACAAACCAAATTATTCAAGACTGAAACTCGTGACTTATTTTTATTTGTTAATTACAGACAATTGGACTACACCGATCCTGCGTTGAAAACAACCAATTCGCTTAATGCAAAAATGCAGTACAACGATCAGTTTTTTGACAAATTAATTCAAAGCAATACCCTTTACCAAACTAATTCGGGTACGATGCCTTTTCAGAATTACACTTATGTGGAAGTTCCTGCTGGACAGGGAAAATACACTTGGAACGATTACAATGGCAATGGAATAAAGGATCTGGAAGAATTCGAAATTGCCCCTTTTCCAGATTTAGCGACCTACACCCGAATCTTTTTACCAAACCAAATTTACATCAAAACCAATCAAAATCGATTTTCACAGTCTTTTATAATCAATCCTATTATTTGGCAAAATAGCACTCCGTTCAAGAAAGCACTATCCTACTTTTACATGCAGACATCCTTTATTATGGATCAAAAAGTTAAAAGCGACGGAGAACATTTGGCGCTTAATCCTTTTGAATCTTCAGGTGATATTTTGGGACTAATAAAAACCTTTACCAACAGTTTGTCGTTCAACCGAGGAAAAAGGAATCATTCGGTTACTTATACTTACACCAAAAACGAAACCCAAAACTTAGTTTCAATCGGTACTATTCAAAACAAAAACAGTTTTCATCAATTTCAATACCAACACTTATTACAAAAAAGCTGGCTTTTTGACGTCTTGGCAAAGTCCCTTCAAACTGCAACCGAATCCCAAACATTTGCAGAAAAAAATTACACAATTGAAGGCTACCTTTGGATTCCAAAAATCAGTTATCTTTTCTCAAAAAACCTCAGTTTGGATATTTTTTATGAACACAGCAAAAAGGAAAACCAAATCGGAAGTTTGGATGCTTTGACCCAAAACCGTTTTGGGACTTCGTTTAGTTATATCGGCACTTCAAAATTTAATATGAACGGAGAAATTTCCTTGTACGAAAATAACTTTACAGGTAATGAATTTTCCTCGGCAGGATATCAAATGCTCGAAGGCTTGCAAAGAGGTCAAAATGTAACCTGGAGGTCATTCGTACAAATGAATCTGACAAAGTTTTTGGATCTGAATTTTATTTACCAAGGTCGAAAAAGCGAAACCAGTAAAACGATCCACAATGGAAGTGTAGAACTTCGGGCATATTTTTAACTAATTGTACTACACCAACATAAAAAATAATTTCGTACATTTAAGTCTAATCTAAAAACTTAACGTCATGAAAAAATTATTGTTATTGAGTTTCTTGTTCATTGCATCAAATACTTTTTACGCACAAACAGCAAAAACTCAAGAAAAAACTGCTACTGAAAAAGCAACTAAAGAAACTAAAAAAACAACTGACAAAGCTAAAAAAGAAGCATCATCAGCAAAAAAAACCGCTGATAAAGCAACCAAAGATGCTGATGTAGCAAAAAAAGACGCTAAAAAAACAGCAGATAAAACTGTAAAAGAGTCGAAAGCATCTGCCGACAAAGCAACCAAAGATGCTGAAATGGCAAAAAAAGACGCTAAAAAAACAGCTGATAAAACAGTAAAAGAGTCGAAAGCATCTGCTGACAAAGCAAGCAAAGATGCTGAAATGACAAAAAAAGAAGCTAAAAAAACAGCGGATAAAACAACAAAAGAAGCTGCCAAAGCCGCAGAAAAAAATACCGATAAAGTTACAGGTGAATACAATGGCAAAAAAGTATATACTGGTCCAAAAGGCGGTAAATACTATATCAATTCAAACGGAAACAAAACCTATATCAAACAATAAGATTTATTTTTCCAAAAACTGCAATGGCTAGCCAATTTTGGTTAGCCTTTTTTATTTACTATCGATTTTCAATAGTACTTTCGCATAGAAAATCTTAATTAAATAATCTTTTAGTAATACATTGCAAACATTAATGAAATAAGCATCCTTTATTTTCGCCTTACAATTAAACTGTAAGATTTACACATGAATTTAGACTCCGAAAATAAAACAATTTTGATAGCCCCCTTGAATTGGGGATTGGGACATGCTACCCGTTGTATTCCAATTATTAAAGCATTACAGGAAAACAATTTTACACCAATTATTGCTTCGGATGGGATTGCCCTTGAGTTGCTTCGAAAAGAGTTTCCGTATTTAAAAACGCTTGAGCTTCCTTCCTATCAAATTGAATATGCCAAAAACGGAAAAAATTTCAAGTGGAAACTGATAAAGAGCCTTCCAAAAATGATTGAAGCCATTAGGGAAGAAAAAAGAATCGTTAAAAAATGGATTCAGAAATATGAAATTCACGGCATCATATCTGACAACCGCTTGGGAGTTTTCAGTAAAAAAGTTCCTTCCGTTTTTATCACTCATCAACTGAATGTCCTTACTGGAAACACAACTTGGATTACTAGTAAATTACACCAAAATATAATCAAAAAATACAATTCCTGCTGGGTACCAGACGTAAATGAACCTTTAAACCTAACCGGAAAATTGGGACATTTAGAAAACAATTCCCTAAATTTAAGTTATTTGGGACCTTTGAGCCGTATGCACAAAATGGCATTACCCATACAATATGACCTTATGATCGTTTTATCAGGACCAGAGCCTCAACGCGGATTACTTGAAGCCCATCTTTCCGAAGAAGTAAAACGTTTTGACGGGAAAGTGGTTTTCATAAAAGGAATTATCGAAAAGGAACAAAAGAAAGAGCAGATTGGCAATGTGACCTATTACAATTTCATGAAAACACGCCAATTGGAACAAACCTTCAACGAGAGCAAAAAAGTGCTTTGCCGTTCCGGTTACACGACAATTATGGATTTGGTAAAACTTAATAAAAAAGCTTTTTTTATTCCAACTCCCGGGCAATATGAGCAAATTTATCTGGCTGAAAAATTACAAAATGACGGCTTGGTACCTTATGCCACACAAGAGGAATTCAGAATTGAAAACTTATCAAAAATGGAAGAATACAAAGGTCTTTCCGTAATCGAAACAACAGTAAATTGGGAAGAGTTGTTCAAGGTATTTTAAAAAATTTTGATTAGAATCAATGCTTTAATTTCCAACCAAAACCCATCGAATAAACATAATCCCATTTTGCAGCATTTTGAGAAGGCTGATTGTCGAAATTTCCGTTGACAGATGATTTTATGTAAAAATCGAATGGTAAATCATATTTGAATGAAAAATCAATATCGGTTCTAAACCTGCCCTTTTCAGACAAACTCGGAAACATTAAAACTGAAGTACTTATGTCAATGTCCTTTACATTAAACATATTGAATTGAGTGATAAAAACCCCCTCAAATGAATTTTTGTCGGTAGACGGATCATAGTATTTTTCAATATTGTAGGTCAAACCTCCACCAACCAAAAAGTACAGTTTATTATTTCTAACCAAATAATTCCCCATCCCGAAACTTGGACTATATCTACCTTTTATCGATTGGCTTGTATTGGACAAATAGGAAAAATTCGAATTAAAAAACCAATTATCTCTGTAATATTTTTTGGTGTCCAAATCCAATTCAATCCTTTGAATATCTTCCACATTATCCTGAACCGTATTCAATTCATCATACTTAACGGTATGAATCCATTTCTCACTAATGTAATTCATTTGCAATGCAAAAGTCAGTTGCTGACTGTTATTGGTCTTGGCAAAATTATACCCAAAATCAAATGAACCGGTAAAATGTTTCCAAAAGCCATTTTCAATTTTATTCAAACTGACTATTTTGCTAATCCGTACATCCTGAATCGTGTCACCATAACTAATTGTAACTTCATTGTCTTTATTTGATTTTAACGTGCCGTAAAAGCTACTCCCATCCACTAAATAAATGGAATAATGATTCACCAAAATCATTTTTACCACTTTGTCAAATTCAATTTTAAAATCCTGATCACTGTATTTAGTTTCGGCAATCAATATATTGTTCGACATACTTTTTACCTCCCCGACCATCATTTCCTTGTTTTTAAAATACAGGGTATCTTTTTGGCCATAAAGTCCAATCCAAAACAGTAATAAGAAAGTAAGTGGAAAACATTTCATAAAGCCCGGATGAAGGTCAAAGTATAAAGTTATGCAATTGGGTTTAAAATAAAAATATTTCTTACTTGCTATCAGACTTAACTGGTTTTAAAAACCTGTTAAGTCACAAACTTGTAACTCATAAAAACAAAAAAAGCCGAAACCAATTGAGTTCCGACTTTTACGATTTAATATTTATGTTCTAAAAAAAATTATTCTCCAGACAATATATCATCTAATTTGTCGTGTTTGATAATTTTGGCGTTAACCGTAAAATAAACGTATTCAGCAATATTAGTACAATGTTCAGAAATACGTTCCAAATGTTTCAGAACAATTACCAAATTGGTTCCCGATACTACAGCTTTGGAATTCACCTTCATTTCATTGATAATCCCGTGAATGGCTTCCTCACAGCTATTTTTGATGTCTTTGTTGAAAACAAAAATCTCACCTGTTGCCTTACCATCTTGCGCAATAAAACATTCGTTGGTTTTAATAGTAATTGCTTCAACTTGTCTGGCAATATCAGCGATTTCGAATTTTTCGATCAAATCGTGTTTTTCTTTTATGCTCTTTGCTTTTTTTACGATGCTGATTGACAAATCACCAATTCGTTCAATTTCATTGCTAATTTGCATTGCCGACATAATAAAACGCAAATCTGTAGCTACAGGTTGTTTCAATGCAAAGATACTTTGGCAAATCTCATCAATTTTGACATCTAATTTATCAATTTTAGCCTCCGTTTTTTTGATAGCTTTCCCTTCAGCAGTCTCCGGTTCCTGTAAAAGTATTTTCACTGCTTCGCTGACCTGTCCTTCTGCCAACTTCCCTATTTTCTTTATAATACTTTTTAAATTAGCTAATTCCATTTCGAAATATGTACTCATCTTTTTTTATTTAAAAATTTAATGATTTGAAGATTAAAAGATACAAAGAATTAAACAATTTTACAATCTTTAAATCTTTCAATGCCTTTTTTATCCAAATCTTCCAGTAATATAATCCTCAGTCTGTTTTTGAGTAGGTTTTGTAAAAATAGAATTAGTTTTTCCCATTTCTATTAAATTTCCCATATAAAAAAAGGCCGTATGATCACTCGTTCTGGCTGCTTGCTGCATATTGTGAGTTACGATAATGATGGTATATTCCTCTTTTAATTCGTGTATCAACTCCTCAATCTTTGAAGTCGAAATAGGATCCAAGGCACTCGCCGGCTCATCCATCAAAATAATATCAGGGCTTACCGCCAATGTTCTTCCGATACACAAACGTTGTTGCTGCCCCCCGGAAAGCCCCAACGCCGAATCATTTAAACGGTCTTTTAACTCATCCCAAATTGCTGCTTGACGCAAAGATCTTTCTACAATCTCGTCCAATTGTGATTTGTCGTTTATACCATTGATACGAGGCCCGTAAGCAATATTTTCATAAATAGATTTCGGAAATGGGTTTGACTTTTGAAAAACCATTCCAATCTTTTTACGGATATTAACCACGTCCACATTTTTATCATAGATATCAATGCCTTCCACAAGCATTTCCCCCGAGATAGAAACATTGGGTATCAAATCATTCATTCTGTTAATACATCTCAAAAAAGTAGATTTTCCACAACCCGATGGACCAATAAGAGCGGTCACTTTATTGGCTGGAATATCCATCGTGATTTCATTCAACGCCTTTTTTTCACCATAATGTAATGACAACTCATTAACTTTTATCTTTATATCTTTCATGCGTACTTCTTATATCAATTAAGGCTTCCTTTTTCTTAAAAACCTAAGTCTGATTATTAAATAATTTAAAATCAATTAATTATTCTTGTTTTTTTTAGCGACAGACTAGACAAACTTTGCTTTGCCTGTTCGTCTAACAGACTCGAATCACAGATTAATCATCTAAATCCTGAAATCTTACTTCGCTTTTCTTCTGATTCTTGATCTGATAATTACGGCAACTACATTTAATGACAAAGTCAAAACCAACAATACCAAAGTTGTAGCAAACTGTATTGGCATAGTTTTCTCCACGTCCGAGGATTGAGTTGACATAATATAAATATGGTAACCTAAATTCATAAACTGGTCGCTCAAAGAACCTGGAAGCGTAGCCAAATAATAAGCTGCTCCTGTAAACAATATTGGCGCTACCTCTCCGGCTCCCCTGCTCACGGCAAGAATTGTTCCTGTCATAATTCCGGAAATAGACTCCGGAAGCACTACTTTTCTAATAGTTTGCCATTTGGTTGCCCCAAGTGCCAAACTCGCTTCTCTCATTTCGCGTGGAATGGTTTTAAGGGATTCTTCAACCGAAACAATGATAACCGGCAAAGTCAACAAAGACATTGTTAAGCTCGCCCAAAGAATATTAGGTTGTCCCCATCTCAATTCACCTCCATTAAAAACAGTATCGGCACCAGCTCCTACGAACTGGATAAAAAACCCAAGTCCAAAAAGCCCAAAAATAATCGATGGTACCACCGCTAATGTACGAACCGAAAATCGGACCGCTGCCGCAAATTTAGATTTCTCACTGGCATATTCGGTTAAATAAAGTGCCGTAATGGTACCGAAAGGGACTGCCGCAATAGACATTACAATCACCAAAATAAAAGTACCAATTAAGGCCGGAAAAATTCCCCCTTCGGTCATTCCATTAGTTGGAAACGTTGAAATAAATTCCCAGGAAAACTTACTTTTCCCTTCGTAAACAATAATTCCCAAAATAATAAAAAGAACAGCAATAATAAGAATTACGGCCAATTGGGTAATCCCCATAAAAATCTTTCCTTTTATTTCTGAAGCACTTTTTTTACCCGAAAAAAATTGACTTTCTGATTCGTTTAAAACTTTGTCCATAATTAATTTCCTTGGAATTTTTTCAATAATTTGCCTTTAACATAAAACTCAGCAATTGCATTTAAGGCAAATGAAAAGATAAAAAGCAACGATCCGATAAAAAACAAAACACTATAATGCGTTTCCCCAAATACCGTTTCGGCCATTTCAGAACCGATGGTAGCGGCGAATGTACGCACACTTTCAAAAGGATTTGCAGAAATCAGTGCAGCATTTCCTGTTGCCATCAATGCAATCATCGTTTCTCCAAAAACCCTTCCAACTCCAAGCAATAATGCCGCAAAAATACCGGGCGTTGCCGCTGGTAAAACCACAAAAAAAGCGGTTTGCCACTTACTTGCCCCCAACGCAAGGCTCGCCTCGGTATAAGTTTTGGGCACAGATGCCAAAGCATCTTCTGAAATTGTATAAATAATTGGGATAGCAGCCAAAGCCATTGCCACCCCACCTATAAAAGCATTCAATCGGGAATCATATCCAAATACATTTTGGAAGAAACTCGCTAAAACCATCAAGGCAAAAAAACCAATAACCACCGATGGAAAAGCAGCAAGCATTTCGATAACCGGTTTAATAATTTCTTTAGTCCTTTTGGAAGCAAAACAAGAAGTAAACAATGCGGCCAATACAGCCAATGGTCCGGCAATCAGCATTGCGATAATGGTAACTTTTAAAGTTCCTATCAACAAAGCAATCAATCCATATCGTGGATTATCGGAAACTGGTACCCACTCGGTACTTAAAAAGGTATTCCAAGTTTTCCCTTCTTCCTTACTTTCAGAAACTGTAGTAGTTTCATCTGTAGCCGGAACAGTCAATTCCTCTTTTGGAGTATCTCCGTAACTTTCCGGTTTTAAATCTTCATTAGATGCTGGCTCAGAACCATACGTTTCAGGCTTTAATTCTTCTGTAGGTTCAGAGCCATATGTTTCAGGTTTTAACTCCTTTGTCGCTTCAGAACCGTATGACTCAGGTTTCAACTCTTCAGCAGCAGCACCATAAGATTCTGGTTTGCCAACATTTGATGCCTGAACTTCAGTTTTTGCTTTATCACTTTTTCCAAAACTGAAAAGTGGCAACGATTCTTTGAAAACAAAAATGAAAATCAAAAAAATAACAGCTATCGACAAAAAAGCAATCGAGGATATAACTTTTTCAGCCAAAAACTCAGATAGCCTGAACTGTTTCTTTAGACTTTCTTTAGTGAAAGTTTGTTTGATTGGTAGTTGTGAATTCATTTTATTTATTTGGAATTCGTTTAGAATAAACACAAATATCCCCCACTTCTATTTCGAATGAGGGATATATTGCTTCAAATTATTTTAATGGATAATAACCTACTTCTTCAATAAGCTTCTGCCCTTCAGGACTCAAAACCCAGTCAATAAATTCTTTGGCTTCCCCTGTTGGTCTAGATTTCAAATACATATATAAGTATCTTGTAATTGGGTAAGTATGGTTTTTGATTGTTGCTGCAGTTGGCAAAATACCAGGACTTTTATCATCTTTTTTCACAGCACAGTCTTTTACACCTTCAGCATAAGCAGCTCCGCCGTAACCAACAGAAAATTTGTCTTTTTTTACAGCATTAACAATTGCTGCAGTACCAGGCAATGTTTGGCAAGATGGTGAAAAATCAGTTTTTACCACATTGTCTTTAAAGAAACCGAAAGTACCTGAGCTACTTTCTCTTCCGTATAATTTGATTGGAGCATCTGGACCACCAACTTCTTTCCAGTTTGTAATTTTTCCAGCAAAGATTTGTCCAATTTGTTTCAGTGTAAGTGATGAAACCGGATTGGCTTTATTCAAATAAACTGACAAACCATCTTTGGCACAAGGAATCTCAACACCAAGAGTATTATATCTTGCTTTCAATTTTTCAACTTCAGAAGGTTTGATAGGACGACTTGCATTAGCAATATCTGTAGAACCGTTAATCAAAGCAGCCAAACCAACACCTGAACCACCTCCAGTAACTTGAATAGAAGCTCCAGGGTTTTTCTTCATATATACTTCTGCCCATTTTTGAGACAAAATAACCATTGTATCAGAACCTTTAATAGTAACTTTATTTACCATTGTAAAAGAGAATCCTATTGTCATTATGACTAATAAAATCCCTGCAATTTTTAATTTAGTTGTTTTCATAAGGAAATATTTATTTTTTTTTAATTTATTTAAATCGTGTTTTAAATTTAGAATCTAGCTTGTACTCTAAGAGTGAATGTATTGTCGTGCTTATCGCCTTTGAAATCAGCACCTGCGTTTTGAGATTTTTCATTTATTGGCATAAGGTAACATGCCACTATTTTAATATTGTCATTGAAGAAATATTGCCAAGCATAAGTCCAAGTATTATATCTTAAATCACCCGCCGATGTAATGGCATCTCCTGACATTTTAGTATTTGGATCAAAAACATCGTATCTAATAGAAGCTGTATTTACTTTTCCAACATTTTTAACAAATGAAATATAATACCCTTCTACGTTTCTTACTTTATTAGCGTTAAATAATGAATTAACTTGAGCGGCATTTGTTGTTCCAGAATAAGTTCCTCTGATATACTCTCCTTTTAAAGACATTCCTCCAAGGAAGTCATAATAAGCTTGAAGCTCTCCACCAAACAAATCTTTTTTCAATTTATCACCTACTTTAGGAGTAAATGGATTGTTGTTCACATCTGAAAATACTGTTGGAGGTGTTGTCTGAGCGATTACAGTAGTTTTCCCAAGATAAGTATGAGCTCCAAAATCTATTCCCAATGAGTTGTTCAACATTTTCAAAGAGTAAACACCTCTAGCCATTAAATCTTTTGCATTGTCAACATCTTTTGCTTGGCTTGCCAATGATCCTTCTCCGAAGTTTCCGTTAAGTATAGCGAATTGTAATTTTAAAGGAAAGTTGTATTGGGTAACAAAATCAGCTTCTAATTTAGCTCCCTGATCTCTCTCGGTTGGATAAAGCGTTCTTGTCATCAAAGTTCTTTCAGCAAATTCTCTTGATGCTGAAGAGTATTCTATTTCGTAAGTAGGTCTGTTAAACTGTCCAACCCATAAAGAGAATGTGTTAAGCCAACGGTCATTCAACTGTACATAAGCATCTTTCAAAGTAACTTGGTGTACCTCAAAATTTGGTTGCAAAACAAAATTCACACCATCGATTGGCTTATAAGTAAATTTAACCCTAGCTCTTCTGATGTAAAATGAATTATCTTCGTATGAAGCAGAACCGCTTACAGGCACTCCGTGTATAGTCCCGTCAGAAGACCAAGTATCATACGCTTCGTATTGAGCCTGGATATAACCCGAAACTTTAATCTTGTTCAACTCATTAACTATTGCTTCCAAACCAGAAAACTTTTCTTCATAACCTGCTAACTTCTCTGAATGCTCATTGACAGTTTTTGCCAATGAATCAAGGCTAACTTTTTTAATTGTATCTTTTTCAACTTCTTGAGCGCTAACAATACCACATAAGGACACCATTATTGCAACTATAACTTTTTTCATTTTTTTTAAAGTGAATGTTAATTTGCTGCAAAGGTTACACTGCAATGTTAAGTTAAGGTTAACCCAATGTTATTTAGATGATAATTTAATGTTAATGAGGTTTTTCTTCGAAAAATGACTAAAATATTTTCTTACTTTAATTTTTATTATTACTGAAAATCAGCTTTTTACAAATATTAAATTAAAATCAACAAATCTTTAATCAATTTTCTTTTTTAGGCCAAATTGGTCAGTTATATAGGTCTTTTCTAACGTAAAAGAAAACTCGGAGCCAATTCCAAATTCACTTTCGACATAAATTTTCTCTTTATGAGCTTCCAAAATATGTTTTACAATGGAAAGTCCTAATCCTGAACCTCCTTCGGTACGAGAACCGCTTTTATCCACTCTGTAAAATCGCTCAAAAAGCCTTGGTATATTATGGGCCTCTATTCCTTCACCGTTATCAGTAACTCGAACCAACACTTTTTTATTGGTCAAATTCACAATGGAAACTTCGGTCAAACCACCTTCTTTTCCATATTTTATAGAATTCACAATCAAATTTTCGACTACCTGTTGGATTTTATCTTTGTCCCCATTAACAAAAATGGGTTGTATATTATCGTTTTCGAATGCCAAAGTGATATTCTTCTTATCGGCTTTCATTTCCAACAAATCAAAAACGTTCTGAATGAGTTTTACGATATCAAATTTTGTAAAGTCAAGATTCAAATCACCGGATTCCAATTTGGTAATCATATCCAAATCTTCGACTATATAAATCAATCGCTCCACTCCTTTTTCGGCACGCTTCAAATATTTTTTTCTGATGGATTTATCTTCCATCGCTCCGTCAATCAATGTTGACAAATAACCTTGAACCGTAAATAATGGCGTTTTGAGCTCATGAGAAACATTACCTAAAAACTCTCTTCTGTATTCTTCACGTATTTGAAGCATTTCAATTTCTAACTTTTTATCAGTTGCAAATTTCTTTACCTCTCTCGTCAACGTTTCCATATCGGTTGTGATAGGCTTATTGATAAAAGTACTCGATTCTAATAACGATACGTCGTCATAAATTTTCTTTACTCTTCGGTAAATGAATCGTTCTACACGATATTGTAAAACAAAAAATGAAAACACATAGACAAAAAAGAGGCTGATAAAACCAAACAATAACATGCTTGTAAATGAAGATTTGAACAGTATTACAGATAAAATCATGCAAAATCCTGAAACAAATAAACTAATATACAAAGCCGATTTTATCGCAAACTTGTAACTTTTTTTAAAATTGATTTTCATTCTTAAATTTTTAGAAGATAGAACACGGAGTATAGAAAACAGATTTTGCGAAACTAAACCAAAAAACTGAATTCTTAATTCTGTTTTCTACATTCTATATTCTACACTTCAAACTTATATCCTACTCCTTTTATGGTCTTAAAAAGATCATCTCCAATTTTTTCACGAAGTTTTCGAATGTGTACATCTATTGTCCTACCACCAACAACTACATCATTTCCCCAAACCTTATCCAGGATTTCTTCTCTTTTAAAAACTTTTCCAGGTTTTGAAGCCAAAAGATAAAACAATTCAAACTCTTTTCTAGGCAGAGCGATTTCGTTATTATCCATTACGATTTTGTATTCTTCACGGTTAATTTCGATTCCACCCACATTAAGTGTCTCATTGCTTTGATCTTGTTCTTTAAGTCTGCGCAACAATGCTTTCACCTTACTAACCAACAATTTTGGTTTTATAGGCTTAGTAATATAATCATCAGCACCGGCGTCAAATCCAGCTACTTGGGAATAATCTTCATTTCTGGCTGTCAAAAATGTAATGATAACATTGTTCAGTTCAGGAATTCTTCGAATATGCTCACAAGCTTCCATTCCATCCATTTCCGGCATCATCACATCCATTATAATAAGGCTTGGAATCTCTCTTTTGGCTTTTTCAACTGCATCTTTACCATTAACAGCCGTAACAATTTGATATCCTTCTTGTGCTAAGTTATAGCCTACAATTTCTAATACATCCGGTTCATCATCAACCAGCAAAATTTTGGTGTTTCTTTTCTTCATATTTATTGGCAAAAAATTAAGTATCACATTGTATCTAACTCTTAATTAAATACAATGTCCTTTTATTGCAATGTAAAATTAACAATAAACAGTAAGTAACAACACAAAAAAGCATGACTTAACCATAATTTAATATGGTAACAATTTCATAATAATCCTGACATTCATTGATAACCTGAGATTAACACACGAACTGGAATCCTGCCATTTCTTTGCAAAAAATTAAATACTACTTGAAATGAAATTAAAATTTCTAATTTTTACACTATTTATTTGTGTTATTGGTTTCTCACAAAATAAAGGAACAATTGCAGGTGTTTTACTAGACAAAGATGCAAACAATCAACCACTGCCATTTGCCAATGTCGCTATAAAAGGAACAAAAATTGGTGCAAACACAGACGTAGAAGGTAAATATACAATAAATATTGCTCCTGGAAAATATATCATGCAATTTAGTTTTGTTGGTTACGAATCTACAGAAGTTCCGGTTACTGTTGTTGCTAATGAGACTGTAATCGCAAACAGCTCTTTAGGTTCTGGAAGCTACAAACTTAAAGATGTAGTTATTAAATCAAACGGTGGCAGCCGTGAAAAAGAGACCGCATTATTATTGGAACAAAAGAATGCCATTGAAATGAAACAAGTCATTGGCGCTCAAGAACTATCAAGAAAAGGAGTTTCTGATGCTGCAGTAGCAGTTGTAAAAACTGCAGGTGTTTCTAAGCAAGAAGGTGTAAAAAATGTTTTTGTACGTGGACTTGGTGACCGATATAACTCAACTACATTAAACGGTATGCCTCTTCCTTCTGAAGATCCGGCTTACAAGAATATTTCGCTTGATTTTTTTAGCTCTAACATCATTAAAAACATAAACATAAACAAAACGTTTTCGGCTGATTTATATGGTGATAATGCTGGAGCAAATATAGATATTTCGTCAAAAGAACTGGACAAACGCGCAACGTTCAGTATGTCTGCGGGTAATGGTATTAACATAAGCGCTAACTCTATTGGCGAATTTGCTGTAGCCGATGGAGCTTATAGTTATTTTGGTTTTTTACAAAATGGCAGAAATAATCCTATTACAAATTTGAACAAATATGATTTTGAGTCGAACTTTAAAACCAACAGCGTTTCAAATAAAATAAATTCGAATTTTAACATTTTAGGTGGAGGGAAATTTAATATCGGTAAAAACAGTCTTTCTCTTTTTGGTGTAGTTTCAAGCAATAGCGAATATTTTTATTCTGAAGGTTTTCTAGGTCAGGCAACATACTCAGGAGACTATACTCGCCGTAACGATGCAAATCGTTGGGATTACAAAGCGACACAGTCCTTTTTGGGAAATGCAAAATACAAATTCAATAACGGAAGCGTATCGTTTAATTCTCTTTATATTCACAACAACTCTCAATATGTAAACCGTTTACTTGGTTTTGACGATGATATCAACGGAAATATTGGTACTGAGGCAGCTGAAAAATCGTTAGTAATCCGTCAACAAAATAACGACAACAATCTCTTTTCAAACCAACTTTTGGCTGATTACAAATTTAGCGATAAAATTAGCGTCAACGTTGGAGGAGTTTATAGTAAACTAAGAGGTACAGAACCGGATCGAAAAATCAATACGTATGCTTACAATGATGTAACCCACACGTACAGTGCGGCTTCTGACTCTGCCGCACAAACCATGCGCTATTTTTCAACACTTGATGAAAATGATTCTAGTGCAAAAGGAGAAATAAACTATACCTTTAATCCACAATCAAATACTCCTGCTGTCTTGACTTTAGGAGGAAATTATCGTACCACTGACAGAACATTTAATTTTTCAGAACTATTGTACGATTTCAATTCTGGAGGACCGACTATGGATCCAAAAAACCCAGACTTGGTTCTTAATCAAGCGGGTATTGATTCAGGTGTTTTTCACCTTATTACCGGACGTGGAGGAGCAAACAACCCAAATGCACTTTCCCCTTTCTACTATCTTGCAAACCGCGATATTATAGCTGGTTATCTGCAACTGTTATATCCGTTTAGCGAAAAATTTACTGCACAAATAGGCGCAAGAACTGAGCAAATTAAGCAAAACATATATTGGGATACAAACCTTTCAAGTACTAACGACCTAACGACAAAACCTTCTAAAATTGACAAAAACTATATTTTGCCAAGTTTAAATTTAAAATACGCTATTAACGAGAAAAATGCAGTACGTTTTTCTGCAAGCGAGACTTACACTATGCCTCAGTTTAAAGAAATGGCGCAATTTTTATATTCTGATATAAATAGTAACGAATACGGTAATCCATACCTTGTTCCATCAACTGATTACAATGTTGATTGTAAATACGATTATTATTTATCTAAGAAAGAGCTTATTTCATTTGGCGGTTTCTACAAATACATTGATAACCCAATCAGCCGTACACAAATGAACTCACCTGCACTGGAATACTCGTATGTGAATACATCCAAAGCATTTGTACTTGGAGCAGAACTTGAAGTGCGTAAAACGCTATATAATTTTGATAACGAGATACGTGCAAAAGATTTCTCTTGGGGCTTTAATGCATCATATTTGTACAGTGAACAAACACAAAATAACCAAACAACCGGCGTTATTTCTACCAATTTCACACACGAAAAAGGTAAAATGCAAGGAGCATCACCTTTATTACTTAATACTGACTTGAGTTTTACTGCCAGCAATAAACAAACATCTTTTTTATCAACCCTAGTTTTTAATTACTTCTACGACAAAGTTTATACTGTTGGAACCAATGTTCGTGAAAATATTATAGAAAAAGCAGTTCCAACACTTGATTTTATAAATCATTTTGAATTAAAACAATACAAACTGGAAATTAATTTCGGGTTAAAAAACATGCTAAACCCAAAATTTTGGCTTACACAGCAAACTACTTCGACAGTTACTAATGAAACTAATGAAACGCTTATCAGCAGTTATAAAAAAGGACAAACCTTTGTTTTTGGTCTAAACTGGCAATTATAAAAAATCTTAACATAAATAAATTCTAAACCCAAAAATTAACATTAAAATGAACACAATGAACAAACTGAACAGAATGCTTATGGTTGCTATTTCAGCAACAATGATAGTTAGTTGTAATAATAGTGACGATCCCGCTACCCCTGTAGGAGCTCCAGACGGATTAATCACATCATTAACTGACCCAGATTACAACCCAAATTCTTTGAAAGGATCCGTTGCTGCCAACATTACTTTGCCAGCTGGTAACTACATTTTAGATGGTGCTTTGACTGTGTTAGATGGTTTCACGTTAACCCTACAACCTGGGGTTAAATTTACTGCAAACACTTCTGGTTCACAAGGAGGTACAAACGTACGTTTACAAGTAAATAAAGGTGCTAAACTTATGGCTGTTGGTACAGCAGCTCAACCAATTGTTTTTACATCTGACAGAAAACTTCCTGGTGACTGGGCTGGCGTATTCTTGTGTGGACAAGCAACACTTGTAGCTCCAAACGGCGCAAGAGATGGTAGTTATACACAAGCAACAGAAATTGGTGACACTTCTTATGGTGGAAATAATGATGCTGACTCATCAGGTCAATTACAATATGTAGAGATTGCTTACGCAGGTGCACGTATTAACGGCACAAAAGAAGGAAACAACCTTTCATTATATGCACAAGGTACAGGTACAATTCTTAAAAACCTTTGGTTACATGACGGTGCTGATGATAATATTGAATTCTTCGGTGGTACTGTAAATGTTGAAAATCTTTTAATTGTAAACTCTGCTGATGACACTTTTGACTGGTGTTTAGGTTGGAAAGGTACTGCAAAAAACATAATTGAAATCCGTGAGGCAGGATTTAATGATATCACTAACGGTTCTGGAATGATGGAAGGTGATGGTTTCTTCGCTGACCTTGGTTCAACTCCTGCTAATACAGCAAACTTGTCTAACCCAACTTTGACAAACTTTTCAATTGGTGTTTACAACGGAGCTGGTAAAGACTCTGGTGACGCAAATAACACTGCTTATAAACTTCGTGCTCTTGCACTTTATAGAACAGGTTGTAAAATTAGCTTAACAAATACAAAAGTAGTTTGGGGTGATACAGCAAACTTGCCTACAAATGGTTTGTTCAAATTTAACGACGCAACAGGTCCTGCTCTTGCTGCTAATGTTAACATTGATATTAACTATACAGGTCCAAATTTCATCGGCGCAACTGGTGTAACTACAACTGCTGGTAGTCCAACTCCTGGTGCAAACTTCAACGCTGTAGGTACACAAGGTGCTTCAGGTTATTACCCAGCTTATGTGCTTGGTGATTTTGCAAAACTTGTTTTCAACAACACTGCTGTTGTTGGTGCTGATAAATCTGTTTTCGCTTGGACAAGCTATGACTTCGCTACTAAAGCGCCTGGTCTATTCTAAAAAGTTCCTAAAACAAATTTAATATTAAACCCAAGAGATTTACAACAGGAGCCAATTTAACTTCTGGTTCATGGGCTACTGTTGACGGTTCTGCTTTAATAAAATAATCATTTTGAATTAGTTAAAATACCTCTCAAAATTTGAGAGGTATTTTTTTTTATGTATATTTACATTCAATTTTTAGATGCGAATGAAAAAAAACTACTTTTATATTATTCTCTTATTGGTCATTTTCTTTACTACTAGTGCAACAGCACAAGACAGTAAACAATCGCCAAAACTACAAGAAGACACTTCTATAGAAGGGTTAAGTTTGTATCCAAACCCTGTAACTGGTGGTAAAGTCTATATTACTTCAAAAAACGACCTTGAAAAAGAAATCATCATTTTTAATGTTTTAGGTAAAAAAGTAATGCAAACTACCCTCAGCACACGAGAGCTTAACGTTTCGAATCTTTCTCCTGGTGTTTACATCATAAAGATAACTGAAGAAGAAGCGACAAGCAGCAGAAAACTAATTATCCAATAATTCTTCTTTAAAATTTCATAAAGTTCCAATTTAATTGGAATTTTTTTTATCCTTATTTTTTCAAAAACAAAATCATTATTTAACCGCAAAGAACACAAAGAAAGA
Source organism: Flavobacterium aquiphilum (assembly GCF_027111335.1). Lineage (NCBI taxonomy): Bacteria > Pseudomonadati > Bacteroidota > Flavobacteriia > Flavobacteriales > Flavobacteriaceae > Flavobacterium > Flavobacterium aquiphilum. Next base: position 55,637 of record NZ_CP114288.1, read on the forward strand.
GCAAGGAATGCAACACTTTGCGAACTTGGCGAAAATTCTTTGCACCCTTTGCGGTTAAATATTTGATTAACTAAAAATATAATACCTTTGCCCCTCAAAAAGAAAAAAATTGATTACAACCAGCGACATATTTACCATTTCAACCCAAAAGCAATTCGAAAAAATAGCTTTAAAAGTGTTCCGCTTTCAATATGAAAACAATTTAGTCTATCGGGAATTTTGTGATTTACTAAAGACAGACCCACAAAAAGTAAAGTCGCTGCATCAGATTCCGTTTTTACCAATACAATTTTTCAAAAGCCATAATGTTGTCTCCAACAACAATCCAATCCAAACCACTTTTACCAGCAGCGGAACAACAGGAACGATCACTAGCCGTCATTTAGTTACTGATGTAACACTTTATGAAGAAAGTTATCGAAAAGGCTTCTCACAATTTTACGGAAACATTGAAGATTATGTTATCCTGGCGCTACTTCCCTCTTATTTGGAAAGAGAAGGCTCATCCTTAATCCACATGGTTGATGATTTAATTCAATTGACCAATAATGATGACAGCGGATTTTACCTCAACAACCATAATGAACTGATTCAAAAATTAATTGAATTAGACGAAGCCGGGCAAAATGTTATTCTGATTGGAGTCACCTATGCTTTATTAGATTTAATCGAAAAAAGGACATTCCAACTGAAGCATACTATTATCATGGAAACAGGCGGAATGAAAGGCAAACGCAAAGAAATGATCCGTGAAGAATTGCACGAACAACTTTGCAACGGATTTGGGGTTTCTGCCATACATTCTGAATACGGCATGACCGAACTACTTTCTCAAGCTTATTCTTTAGGAAATGGCGTATTTGAATGCCCCTCTTGGATGCAAATACACATACGCGACACCGAAGATGCTTTAACTTACATAAACGGAGAAAAAACCGGAGGAATCAACGTTATTGATTTAGCCAACATCAATTCCTGTTCCTTTATTGCCACGCAGGATTTGGGCAAAAAATATCCCAACAACTCTTTCGAGGTATTGGGACGTTTTGACAACTCTGATATCAGAGGTTGTAATTTGATGGTTATCTAAAGATTTAATATGTTGTCTAAAAATTCAATGATTGTTTAAGTTTGTTCAAACTGAGACTGTAAAGTCAATTTTAAACTTTTAAACTTTTAAACTTTTAAACTTTTAAACTTTTAAACTTTTAAACTTTTAAACTTTTAAACTTTTAAACAACTCTTATCACAAAATAGTTTTTCTTACCGCTTTGTAACAACACAAATTGATTATTGATTAAATCTTTATCTGAAAGCACAAACGTTTCGTTTACTTTTTCTTTATTTACCGAAATAGAATTTGCTGTCAACGCTCTTCTTGCTTCACCATTCGATTTAAAGAATCCTGTTTTTTCGTTCAAAACTGAAACAATATCAATTCCAGCTTCAATATCAGCTCTTGAAATTTCAGCTTGAGGAACTCCGTCAAAAACTTCTAAGAAAGTAGTTTCATCCAATTGTTTTAAATCATCTGCAGAAGCATTTCCGAAAAGAATATTTGAAGCCTTAATTGCTTTCTCCAATTCTTCTTTTGAATGAACAAAAACCGTAATCTCTTCAGCTAATCTTCTTTGTAAAACTCTCAAATGCGGAGCCACTTTATGCTCTTCGATTAAAGCATCAATTGTTGCAGCATCTAAGAAAGTAAATATTTTGATGTATTTCTCAGCATCAACATCAGTTGTATTCAACCAAAATTGGTAAAATTTATATACAGAAGTTTTATCGGCAGTCAACCATACATTCCCACCTTCAGATTTCCCGAATTTAGAACCGTCAGCTTTAGTAATTAACGGACAAGTCATTGCAAAAGCTTTTGCTTCTTCACCTACATTCATTCTACGAACCAATTCAGTTCCCGTGGTAATATTCCCCCATTGATCTGAACCTCCCATTTGAAGCAAACAGTTGTATTCTTTATGCAAATGATAAAAATCGTATCCTTGTATCAATTGGTAAGTAAACTCCGTAAACGACATTCCCTCTCCTTCGCCAGAAAGTCTTTTCTTAACAGAATCCTTTGCCATCATATAATTCACCGTAATACGTTTACCTACATCACGGGCAAAATTGATAAATGACAATTCTTTCATCCAGTCGTAGTTGTTTACCAAAACCGGGGCATTTACGCTCGTATCTTTGAAATCCAAAAAGCGTGACAACACTCCTTTTATACCTTCAACGTTATTGCGCAAAGTAGCTTCGTCCAATAAATTTCTCTCATCCGATTTTCCGGAAGGATCACCAATCATCCCAGTTGCTCCACCTACCAAAGCAATTGGTTTGTGACCAAAATTCTTAAGGTGAACCAATAAAATAATTGGCACTAAACTACCGATATGCAATGAATCTGATGTTGGGTCAAATCCAATATAGGTAGTCGTCATTTCTTTTAAAAGTTGTTCTTCAGTTCCTGGCATGATATCGTGTACCAGACCACGCCACTGTAATTCTTCAACTAAATTCTTCATTTTTTTAAATAATTTGGCGCAAAGATAGCAATTCAATTATGAATTCTAAATTATCAATTATGAATTGGGGCAACAAAACCATACTTTTCAACTTAAGAACTCGGAATTTTTCAACAAAAATTTAGAAACTTAGAAACTTAGAAACTTTAAACTTACTACATTTGTAAATATGGTATTAGTCACAGGAGGAACAGGCTTAGTAGGCGCACATCTTTTAATTCACCTATTGGAAAAAGGCGAAAAAGTTCGTGCTATCTATAGAAATTCAGACAACATCCAAAAGACTAAAAACCTCTTTTCACTGTACAAAAAAGAAGCACTTTTCGATTCCGTTCAATGGATCCAAGGAGATATTTTGGAAATTCCTGCTCTTGAAAATACCTTTGAGGAAATAGACGAAGTATATCACTGCGCAGCAATGATTTCTTTTGACCCGAAAGAAGAAGAAACCGTTCGAAAAACCAATATCGAAGGAACTGCAAACATTGTCAATTTTTGCCTTGCCAAAAACATCAAAAAACTCTGCCATGTGAGTTCGATAGCCGCTCTTGGCGACCTTCCGGAACACGAATCCATCATTACCGAAGAAACCGAATGGAATCCTGAGAAACCACACAGTGATTACGCCATTTCAAAATATGGTGCCGAAATGGAAATATGGCGTGGCTTACAAGAAGGTCTCGAAGTGGTAATTGTAAATCCCGGTGTTATTATTGGACCCGGATTCTGGGATCAAGGAAGCGGCGAACTTTTTACTAGAGTTAAAAAAGGATTACCATTCTACACCAAAGGACTAACTGGTTTTGTCGCAGTTTTGGATGTTGTGACCATAATGCACCAACTGATGAAAAGTCCAATACACGGAGAACGTTATACATTAATAGGTCAAAATATCGTTTTTCAGGATTTATTAAACTCGATTGCCGAAGCTTTAAAAGTCAAAAAACCTCAATATCACGCAACTCCTTTTATGATGACTGTTTTATCAAAACTGGACTGGATTGCTTCGAATATTTTTCTACAAAAAAGACAACTCAGCCTCGCTTCTGCGAGATCATCTTACACTACCGATTTATATTCCAACGAAAAAATAAAAAACGCCCTGAATTTTACATTCATGGACGTTCATAGTTATATCAAAGAAATTACAAATTTGTAACTATTTCTTTTTTGGAGTTTCTTTAATTGACTTCTTTTTAGCTATGGAATCTTTTTCTTTTTTACTTTTCGGTTCCTTAACTGATTTCTTTTTAGCAACAGAATCCTTGCCTTTTTTAAGTTTCAGCTCCTTTTCTTTTTTAGCTTTTGCTATAGAATCCTTAACTTTTTTCTCCTTTGCCTTTTTTAGAGCAGCCGCTTTTTTCTCTTCTTTTTTGATCACCAATTCCAAAGTTTTCTTTTCCTTTTTCAATCGGTCACTAATATCATCGTACATTTTTTTGTACTCTCTATAATCGGCGGCATAATACGCACTGCTTTTTGCAAACTGAAGACTGTCAATTTTATATTTTTTATAAATATAGGTCTTCGGGTTAATACCGTTCTCGTACAAGGGATTTGGATTCTGATACTTCAAAGCTTCCAGAATTGACATATCATAAAGAATATCCCCCATTACTTTTTTGTCAATAAGATTATCTGGCTTTTCAACCAAATCTTTATTACAACTAACAAGCAACGCAGCAAAAACCAAGAGAGATATTATCTTTTTCATCAATGAATATATATTTTACCTATCAAACAATAATCTTTGACCGGCACGAATGTCTTTTACCTTGAAACCGGTATAAACCAACTTCCCGTTTACAAAAGTATGCGTAATCCTTGATTTAAAAGTATATCCTTCAAAAGGCGACCAACCGCATTTTGCAAGTATATTTTCCTTCTTAACACTCCATGGCAAACCAGAATTGATGACAACCAAATCAGCATAATAACCTTCTTTGATAAAACCTCTTTTTTCGATCTTGAAAATCTTGGCCGGATTGTGACACATCTTTTCAACGATTTTTTCAATGCTTATCTTTCCTTGATGGTGCGCTTCGAACATCGCCACCAAAGAATGTTGTACCAATGGCCCTCCTGATGGAGCTTGCAGGTATTTTTGTTTTTTCTCTTCCAATGTATGTGGCGCATGATCAGTAGCAACTACATCAATACGTCCGTCATTAAGTGCTTCCCACAATACTTTTCGGTCATTTTCAGTTTTTACGGCAGGATTCCATTTGATAAGGTTTCCTTTTTTCTCATAGTCATCATTGGTAAACCATAAATGATGCACACAAACTTCGGCTGTAATCTTTTTATCTTCAAGCGGAATTTTATTCGTAAACAACTCCATTTCCTTTGCAGTCGAAAGATGAAAAACATGCAATCTCGCTCCCGTTTTCTTAGCCAATGCAATTGCTTTTGACGAAGAAAGATAACAAGCCTCTTCACTACGGATAAGATGATGGGCAGTTACCGGCACATCTTCACCATATTCTTCTTTGAATTTCTCCAAATTGTTTTTGATTGTCATTTCATCTTCGCAATGAACAGCAATCAACATCGAAGTACAAGAAAATATTTTTTCTAGAACCGCTTCATTATCCACCAACATATTCCCTGTGGATGACCCCAAAAATATTTTAATCCCGGCAACATTCTTTGGATTTGTTTTCAATACTTCCTCCAAATTGTCATTGGTTGCCCCCATCATAAAAGAATAATTGGCAAATGATTTTTCGGCAGCAATTTGATATTTTTCCTCTAGAATTTCCTGAGTAACCGCATTAGGGACTGTATTTGGTTGCTCGATAAAAGAAGTAACCCCTCCCGCAACCGCAGCTCTGGATTCTGATTCAATATCTCCTTTATGAGTAAGTCCCGGCTCTCTAAAATGAACCTGATCATCGATAACTCCAGGTAAAAGATAATTTCCCTCTGCATCAATTATCATACAATCCGAAGACTTCAGGCTAATGTTGTCGGAAACCTCAACAATAAGGTCATTCTCCACCAACACATCTCCTTCAAAAATAACCCCTTCATTTACTATTTTAGCATTCTTAATTAAATATCTGTTCATAGTAGTTTTCTTTTACAAACTGTTAACCATTTTTTTTAATCGTAACATGATAACTCCAAATACGGCTTCTCTAATAATTGAATTGCTCATTTTGGATTGCCCTTTAGTTCTATCGGTAAAAATAATAGGCACTTCCGAAATGGCAAATTTTTTACAAAACGTGCGGTATTTCATCTCAATCTGAAAAGCATACCCAACAAATTTGATTTTGTCCAAATTAATTGCTTCAAGCACTCCCCTTTTATAACAAACAAAACCGGCGGTTGCATCATGAATTTTCATTCCGGTAATCATTCGAACATAAACCGAAGCAAAATAAGACAACAACACTCGGCTCAAAGGCCAGTTTACAACATTTACCCCAGTTACATATCGCGAACCAATTGCCAAATCAGCATCTCCAAAATGACAGGCATCGTATAATTTTTCTAAATCTGAAGGATTGTGCGAAAAATCGGCATCCATTTCAAAAATAAAATCATAATTATTTTGCAACGCCCATCTAAATCCATGAACATAAGCAGTCCCTAACCCCGATTTCTTGGCTCTTTTTTCCAAAAACAACCTACCATCAAACTCAGACTGAAGCATAGCTACTCTATCGGCAGTATGATCCGGGGAATTATCGTCAATAATTAAGACATGGAAAGGTTTGTGTTGAGAGAGCACTGCCCTAATGATGCTTTCAATGTTTTCAATTTCGTTATAGGTGGGAATTATAACAATGCAACTATTCATGTTTCGCTTAATTTCCGTGCAAAAATAACCTTTTTATGCCATTTGATAATAATAAAATTATAATAAATAATGTTATAAAAATTACTAATTTTGTCCTAATTATGACTGAACACGTACTTCATCCTAGAATAACAGACACAAACGACTGGGTAACCCTCGTTTTTATTTTGTCTTTTGGTATAGTTGCTTTAACCAAATCGGTCTATGAAAACCGCTTTGAAGATTTCACCAAGTTAATATTTTCAGACAAGTACGTAAGAATATACCGAGACAGTAGTCACTTGATGGGAATGTTTTCCATCTCGTTATTCTTCGTTCAGGTAATTTCCTTTTCATTTTTCATTCAAATTTTACTGGCCAATTTTGGTCATGGTTCAAAAACCGATTGGATCCTTTTTATCCAAATATTTACTTTTGTCGTTTACTTCATTTTATCGAAATTTTTAGTTGAAAAAATCATTGCGACCACATTCAAAATAGAAGAACTTGTAGAACAATTTAATCTACAGAAGGTTACATACCGTACTTATGTCGGTTTAGTATTACTTCCAATTGACATCATTTTATACTATTATGACACCATTCTAAAAAACATTCCGCTTACTATCCTTTATACCATCGTAGTTCTGAACGTTTTACTTTATATATACTCAATAAAAAACTACAGAAACGAAATTTTCGGTAAGTTGTTTTATTTTATTTTATATCTTTGCACTCTTGAAATAGCACCCTATTATTTTATGTATTATTGGTTTACAAAAGGTAGCGTTTAGAAATTTTTTTTAATATGAAAGTGAAAACAATTTTGGTGTCACAACCAGAACCTAAAGTAGAAAATTCTCCATACTTTGAGCTGCAACAAAAGCATAAAGTTAAAATTGATTTCAGACCTTTTATACACGTAGAAGGAGTAAGCGCAAAAGAGATTAGACTTCAGAAAATCGATCTTAATAACTACACTGCTATTATATTAACAAGTAAAAATGCTGTGGATCATTTTTTCAGAGTAGCTGATGAAATGCGTTATAAAGTTCCTGAAGGATTAAAGTATTTCTGCCAATCTGAAGCCATTGCATTTTACCTGCAAAAATATGTGGTGTACAGAAAACGTAAGATCTATGTTGGGCCAAAAGACTTTGCCGATTTATCGCCTTTAATCAAAAAATATAAAGACGAAAAGTTTTTATTGCCTGCATCTGACCAATTGAACGCTGATATTCCTGTAACGATGAACACCTTGAAAGTGGACTGGACTCCAGCTATTTTTTATAAAACCGTTATGAGTGACCTGTCCGATTTGGCCGATGTTTATTATGATGTATTGGCTTTCTTTAGCCCTACCGGAATTAAATCATTATACAAAAACTTTCCTGATTTTGAACAAAACAATACTCGCATAGCTGTTTTTGGCAGCACCACTCAAAAAGAAGCTTTGGATCACGGATTACGCGTGGACATTATGGCTCCAACTCCGGGAACGCCATCTATGACAATGGCTTTGGAAAAATACATTATTGAGGTCAACAAAGCAAAATAGACACATACAATATTCCAAATTTAAAATTCCAAATCCCAACTTTAATCTGTTGGAATTTGGAATTTTATTTTTTTACTATTTTGGATGCAACTCCAAAACCTAAACTTTTATACTTTTAGGCCACGAATGAATTAAACCTTTGGTCAAGAGAATAGTCTAAAATTTTCAACCTTTGACAAGCATCGAATAATAAAAGAAAAAAATCCAATAATTGCATATTAACAATAAAAACCAATAAACAACTACTACATGAAAAAACTCAAACTCGTCCTGCTCATCCTCCCTTTTTCTATTGTTTTAATGAATTGCAACTCCACCAAAAAAGGAGCAGAATACAAAGCTGTAGAGAAAAAAATAAGCTACAACAATGACATCAAACCAATTATTGCCAACAGTTGCACTCCCTGCCATATGCCACCTCAGGGAAGAAAAGAACCTTTTGAAAACTACGCTCAAGTAAAAGAACATATCGCCTCGATAATCGAACGCGTAAAACTACCGCAAGACAACCGTAAATTCATGCCTCCGGTAAACAAAAAACCCGCTCTAACAGAAGCAGAAGTTGCTGTTTTAGTAAAATGGCAAGAACAGGGCATGCAGGAATAAAACTTTCAATACTTCAATAAAAAAATCCGTCAAGTTGCAAAACGAAACGGATTTCTTTTTTTAATGGCAAAAATCTACCTTCTGTTATTGAAAATTGAAATATAATACAACAAAGTCGCAATAGAACCTAAAGCGGCAACAACATACGTTCTGGCAGCCCATTTCAAAGCATCTTTTGCTCCGGCTTGCTCTTCTCTTGTAAGCATTCTTTTGTTTTCCAACCAAGCCAAAGCCCTGTTGCTCGCATCATACTCCACCGGCAAAGTAACAATCGAAAATAAAGTCGTGGCGGCAAATATTACAATACCAACCAATAGTAACTGCGGAAAAGTACGCAGCATCAAGATTCCGGCCAATAAAATCCATTGCATATACGACGAAGCCACATTTACAATTGGCACTAACTGTGAGCGCAACGTCAGCCATTGATAACCTCGTGCGTGCTGTACCGCGTGACCACATTCGTGAGCAGCAACGGCTGCAGCAGCCGCATTACGTTGGTTGTAAACCGCCTCGCTCAGATTAACCGTTTTATCCGCCGGATTATAATGGTCAGTTAACTGACCCGGAGTCGAAATGACACGAACATCATAAATTCCGTTATCAGCAAGCATTTTCTCGGCGATTTCCGCACCCGACATACCATTTTGCAAATGCAATCTCGAGTAAAACTCAAATTTACTCTTTAGTGTAGAACTCACTAACCAACTTGCCAACATAATTCCGCCCGCAAGTATTAAATAACTCATTCCCATATTTTGATTTTTTGTTTTTAAATAAGCATCAAATTGTGAACCAAATTTAGAAAATGCCAATTTGACATCCGTTAAAAAATCTTTAAAATAGTAATTTCAAAATAGCAATCAATAAAATTTTAAACACATAGAAACATAGAAAAATAAAGAATTAGATAGCCCATTTCTGGGTTAACATAGCTATGATCTAGTATCAAAAAGTGAAACGCTTTATCAAAAGCAAAAAAAATCTATGTTTCTATGTGTTTTAAAAAAAAATCCAAATTCCAATTAACACAATGTCATTGAAATTTGGATTCTTAAAATATTTGGGTTAGTTGCATTTACAATTCACAACTCACCATTCACATTTACCTTATCCCACCAAATTAATAATTTTCCCCGGAACGATAATCACCTTGTTTGGTGTTTTTCCATCCAATTGTTTGATGGTTCTTTCGTCTTTCATAACGATTTCCTCAATTTGCTCTTTGGTTAAATCCAAAGGCAATTTGATGGTGAAACGCATTTTCCCGTTGAAAGACACCGGATATTCTTTTTCGCTTTCCACCAAATGCTTCTCTTCAAAAACAGGGAATGGAACCGTTGCAATCGAACCTTCATTCCCTAACAACGACCATAATTCCTCGGCAATGTGTGGAGCGTAAGGCGAAATCACAACCGCCAACGGCTCTAAAATCGCACGCGAATGACAGTTTTGAGTTGACAATTCATTCACACAAATCATAAACTGCGAAACCGAAGTATTGAAAGAGAAATTCTCAATATCGTCAGCGACTTTCTTGATGGTTTTGTGCAACGATTTTAAATTGTCTTTTGTTGGTTCGTCATTGTTAACAATTAAACCATTTTCATCAAAATACAAACGCCATAATTTTTTAAGGAAACCAAAAACACCCGAAATTCCGGCAGTATTCCATGGTTTTGCCTGTTCCAATGGTCCTAAAAACATCTCGTATAAACGCAAGGTATCGGCACCATATTCCGCACAAATATCATCAGGAGTTACTACATTGTATTTTGATTTTGACATTTTTTCGACTTCGCGACCAACGATGTATTTTCCGTTTTCTCCACAAATGAATTCTGCATTGGCATAATCTTCTCTCCAAGCTTTGAATTTTTCAATATCTAATTCATCAGAAGAATTAACGATTGATACATCAACATGAATTGGATGGAAATCTAGTGTATAATTGATTTCCCAGCCTTCATTTTTTTTCTTAAAAACAGAAATATAATAAGCTATATCTTCTTGTATAGATTCTGGAAGAAAAGTGACATCTTTATCTAAATTATATTTTTCAATTATTTTTTTTGAGATATAGATATCAACATATATTTTACCATCAGTTCCTGATCTTACTGCATTATCTTTAAAGTGATGATACAAAACTTCCAATCTATAAACAAAAGCACTCATCCCCAAAATCATTCCCTGATTAATCAGTTTTTTGAAGGGTTCTTCAGTTGGAGCAAAACCTTTGTCTTTTAGGAATTTGTTCCAAAAACGGCTATACAATAAGTGACCTGTTGCGTGTTCGCTTCCGCCAATGTATAAATCCACGCTTTCCCAATATTTCAAAGCCTCCTGACTTGCAAACTCCCCTTCATTCTGCGCATCCATATAACGCATCCAGTACCATGAACTCCCTGCCCAACCCGGCATCGTGTTCAGTTCCAAAGGAAAAACCGAAACATTGTCAACCAAATCAGTATTAACAACTTTATTGTTTACGGTATCCCATGCCCAAACAGAAGCGTTTCCTAATGGAGGCAATCCGTCTTCAGTTGGCAAATATTTCTCAACTTCTGGCAAAATAATCGGCAAATGTTTATTATCGATCATTTGAGGCAAACCATTCACATAATAAACAGGAAACGGCTCTCCCCAATATCTTTGACGGGAGAAAACGGCATCACGCAAACGGTAATTGGTTTTCCCTTTTCCTTGACCTAATTTTTCCAGTTCAGCGATAACTTTCTTGGTCGCTTCTTTATAATTCAAACCGTTCAGGAAATCTGAATTAGCAATTTCTACATTATCTTTTGAACCATAAGCCGATTCTGAAATATCAACATTCGCAAAAATGTTTTTGATTTCAGGCATTCCGTTCTGACCTTTGAAGAAATTCGCAAAAGCATAATCCCTTTCGTCTCCACAAGGAACCGCCATTACAGCTCCAGTTCCATAACCCGCCAAAACATAATCGCCAATCCAAACCGGAATTGGCTCTTTTGTAAACGGATGTTCCGCATAAGCACCTGTAAAAACTCCCGAAATGGTTTTTACATCAGCCATACGCTCTCTTTCAGAACGTTTTGCCGTTTTTTCTATATAGGCTTCAACTTCCGCTTTTTGCTCCGCAGTTGTAATTTGTGCCACCAATTCATGTTCCGGCGCCAAAGTCATAAATGTAACTCCAAAAATAGTGTCAGGACGGGTGGTGAAAACTGAAATACTGCCTTCTGAATTCTGCAATCTAAATTCTACTGACGCTCCAACCGATTTTCCAATCCAGTTTCTCTGACTTTCCTTGATACTTTCGCTCCAGTCAATAGTATCCAAACCCTGCAATAAACGCTCAGCATAAGCCGAAATTCGCATACTCCATTGCGTCATTTTTTTACGAACAACAGGAAAACCGCCACGTTCCGAAACACCGTTTACTATTTCGTCATTTGCCAAAACCGTTCCCAATCCCGGACACCAGTTCACTTCTGTTTCTGCCAAATAAGTCAATCGATACTGCAACAAAATACGCTCCTGCTCCTCTTTTGCGAAAGCGTTCCATTCATCAGCAGAAAAAATTTCTATATTATCATCACAAACCGCGTTTACGTTTGCATTTCCTTCTGACGAAAAAACAGCAACCAAAGTCGAAATATCTTCAGCTTTGTCGGTATCTTTATTGTACCACGAATTGAACAATTGGATAAAAATCCACTGCGTATGCTTGTAATAATCAGGATTCGAAGTACGAACTTCACGATCCCAATCAAATGAAAATCCTATTTTATCCAACTGCTTTCTGTAGCCGGCAATCACTTTCCCTTCCTTGTCCACACCTCCGTCAATGTTTACGCGGGTTGTATCCTCAGGACGTTGCCCGGTCTGAATCGCATATTGCTCAGCAGGAAGCCCAAAACTGTCATATCCCATTGGGTGCAACACGTTAAAACCTTGATGTCTTTTGTATCTCGAATACACATCCGAAGCAATGTACCCCAGCGGATGCCCAACGTGCAATCCCGCTCCCGATGGGTAAGGAAACATGTCCAAAACATAATGTTTCGGCTTTTCAGAATCATTTTTGGCTGCAAAAGTTTTGTTATCAGCCCAGTATTTTTGCCATTTGGCTTCTATTTCGTTCGGATTGTATTTCATTCCTTGTTTTTATATTTTATTTTTAATGGAGTCATGCTTTCGCACACTCAAGTCATTTTTATGTGAGTTGCTAAGTTACCGAGTAACTAAGTTTCTAAGTTTTAAATTATAAAGCCGCAAATTTACGTTTATTGTACATTGTGCCAAAGTTATTTCTTAAACAAAAAAATAAATCATTTAATTAAGTGGAAATACTTATTTTTGGTTGGTTGCTTCTTATTTGATATTAGTTAAATAGTTCACCGAATAATGAGACCTCGTAGAGGTAAACTGTTTGTAGAAATAAGCGGTTTTGATTTTAGCTCCATAGGAGCGACCTGAAAAAATGATTCTATGGCAAATACGTATTCACAAATTTATATTCAAATTGTTTTTGCTGTAAAAGGGCGAGAAAATCTTATTAGAAAAGAAAACCGCGAAGAATTGCACAAATTCATTACCGGCATTGTTTCCAATAGAGAACAAAAGTTATTAGCTATTTTTGCAATGCCCGATCATGTCCATATTTTGATTGGAATAAAACCAAACATGGCAATTTCCGATCTAGTAAGGGATATAAAAGCAGGTTCTTCAAAATTCATTAATGACAACAAATGGATTAACGGAAAATTCAATTGGCAGGAAGGATATGGAGCATTTTCTTATTCAAAAAGTCAACTCGATAATGTAATAAAATACATTCTAAACCAAGAAAGCAATCATAAAAAACAAACCTTCAAAGAAGAATATATTTCGTTTTTAGAAAAATTTGAAATTGAATATGATGAAAAATATTTATATCAATGGATTCAATGATAAACAGTTCGCTCCTATGGAGCTTTTAAACAAATACCAAATAATTGCTACAAACCGTGAGCCTCTACGAGGCAATTAAATAGAATTCTAATATAAAATTAATCCTCAAATTTGTGTCTATTAGTCAAAACACAATGAAAATTAAGTAAAACTAATGATTCCTAAAAACTCTCTATTCTTAATCCTAATAACCCTTATACTGTCGGCATTCGGGACAGTAAAAGCACAACAAAAAATCACCATTGTAGCTGCTGCCAATCTAAAAGTAGCATTAGACTCAATAAATACCGTTTTCAAAAAACAAAACCCAAATATAGACTCGCAAATAACCTACGGAGCTTCAGGAAAATTATTTGAACAGATTTCCAATGGCGCTCCTTTCGATTTATTCTTTTCCGCCGATATGGATTATCCAAATCAATTGAAAGAAAAAAAACTGACAGCATCGGAAATTAAAATGTACGCCACCGGAAAATTAGCCATTTGGAGTAAAAAAACAGATCCAAACAAACGGAAAATGAACTGCCTTTTGGATGCCAATATTCAAAAAATAGCCATTGCCAACCCGTCAACAGCGCCTTATGGTGAAAAAGCGGTCGAAAGTTTAAAATTCTACAAAGTCTATGATAAAATAAAAAGCAAATTGGTTTTTGGTGAAAACATCAATCAAACAGCCCAATTTGCCACCACCGGAGCCGCCGACATCGGAATTATAGCTCTATCATTGGTACTCACCCCAAATATGCAGAAAGAAGGAGGTAAATATTATATCATCCCCGAAAAAAGCCACTCGCCCTTGGAGCAAGGCTGCGTAATCCTGAAACGCGCACAAGGAAATGCAAGTGCGGTTAAATTTTATAACTTTATTTCCTCAAAAAAAGCCATTGCCATTTTAAAATATTACGGTTATTCAACTGCTAAAAAATGAATACATTAAACGGATACATAACGACAATTCAATCATACCAAGGAATTTCATTGGTAAAAGTGAATTCCAACAATACCCTTTTCACTTCGATTGTTCTTGACACAGCCGAAACTGCCTCTTATCTCAAGAACGGTCATTTCGTAAAAATCATTTTTAAAGAAACCGAAGTCATAATTTCTAAAGATTTAAACCCGAATCTCAGCATTCAAAACCGAATGCATTGCACAATTGAATCCATTATAAAAGGTGTTTTGCTCAGTCAAATCAACCTGAACTTTGGTGAAACAATTGTCGAATCCATAATAACAACAAATGCTTGTGAAGAATTACAGCTTAAAAAAAACGACACTGTATTGGCATTAGTAAAAACAAACGAAGTAAGCTTATCTCCCAATGATTGATTTTTCTCCATTATGGCTCACGGCAAAACTAGCGCTTATCACAACGCTAATTCTCTTTCTTTTGGCGATCCCGCTTTGTTACTGGCTTGCCTATAGCCGATTTCGATTCAAAGCCATTATCGAAGCCATTATCAGTTTGCCTTTGGTACTTCCGCCATCTGTTTTGGGTTTTTACCTCCTTCTAGCATTTAGCCCAGAAAATGCTTTTGGTGAATTTTTATCCGAATATTTTAATTTACGATTGGTTTTTACGTTCCAAGGATTAATTCTCGCATCCGTTTTATATAGTTTACCTTTTATGGTAAATCCCATTTTATCCGGATTAAAAAACTTACCGGTTTCATTACAGGAAGCTTCTTTTACATTGGGAAAATCAAGATTTGTAACCATTTTAAAAATCATTCTTCCCAATATCCGTCCTTCACTGCTCACCGGAATCATTATGACTTTTGCGCATACGGTTGGAGAATTTGGTGTAGTCCTTATGGTTGGGGGAAGTATTCCTCATGAAACCAAGGTAGTTTCCATTGCTATTTACGAAGAAGTCGAATCGATGAATTACGATAATGCCAATATTTACGCGAGAATTTTGTTTGCGTTTTCTTTTTCTATTTTGTTAGTCGTTCATTTAATCAATAATAAATCCCGAAAAACAAATCTTCATTAATGATACATTTTAAAGCCTACAAAATGCTGCAAACCGCAGACGGTGAATTGCCTTTGGATGTTTCCTTTTCCATCCAAAAAGGACAATTCTTGGCTATTTATGGAAATTCGGGTGCGGGAAAAACAACGCTCTTAAGAATATTGGCAGGACTTACCCAAGCCGGCAAAAGTATAATTACTGTTGAAGATAATATTTGGGACGATTCTGAGAAAAAAATCCATTTGCCTGTACAAAAACGTTCCATTGGTTTTGTATTTCAGGATTATGCGCTGTTTCCGAATTTAACTGTAAAAGAGAATTTAGAATTTGCTTTGCAAAAAGGCGACGACATCAACATCATCTCCGAATTGATCGAACTGATGGAATTGCAACAGCTACAAAACAGCAAACCGCAAAACTTATCGGGAGGACAAAAACAGCGTGTCGCTTTGGCTCGAGCCATTGTCCGTAGACCAAAAATCCTTTTGTTGGACGAACCTCTTTCTGCACTTGATGACGAAATGCGATTTAAACTTCAGGATTATATTTTAAAGATTCATCAAAAGTACCAATTGACCACTTTAATGATTACACACTCTATGCCCGAAATATTCAAACTTTCGGACAGTGTCATTCATTTGGATAAAGGAAAAGTCATTAAAGAAGGAACTCCCGGAAGTGTATTTTTGGAAGATAAAATAAGCAGCAAATTCAAATTAACCGGCGAAATTATCAGTATCCACAAAAGTGACATCATATATGTAATACAAGTTTCTTCTGGAAACAATATTATTAGGGTTGTCGCCACCGAAGACGAAATTCAAAACTTTAAAGTTGGCCAAAAAGTATTGGTCGCTTCCAAAGCTTTTAATCCAATTATTCAGGTTATTTCCTAACATCATTAATCATTTCATCTGCGAAATCTGCGTGCCGTATTTTTTCACGCAGATTTCGCAGATTCACGCAGATTTTTTTTGATTATTCTCAAAGTACATCAGGAATGACAAACAAAACTCTTCTCTAAACTTATATTTTTGAAACCTTGCAGGAATACAAATTCAAATTTTTCTGAATTAAATTTTATTTCTACGTAAAAATACGTATGTTTGCCGATATGTTTCTAAAAACATAATCCTATGTCCGAAAATAAAAAATACTCCATTGCTGTAAGA
Organism: Flavobacterium aquiphilum; assembly: GCF_027111335.1. Classification (NCBI taxonomy): domain Bacteria; kingdom Pseudomonadati; phylum Bacteroidota; class Flavobacteriia; order Flavobacteriales; family Flavobacteriaceae; genus Flavobacterium; species Flavobacterium aquiphilum. The sequence continues at coordinate 72,204 of NZ_CP114288.1, forward strand.
ATTTGGGTTGAAGAAGCCGAAGGTTCTTTTTTGGGTATTGGTAGGGTTTGGCTGTTGGAGAACATTGGGAAAACGGGCTCTATTACTAATGCCGCCAAAGAAATGAAAATGGCTTATCGGCAGGCTTGGCAATTGGTTGAAGAAATGAACAAACGTGCCGAAAGCCCTTTGGTCCAAAAACTCCTTGGAGGAAAAGGCGGCGGTGGCGCTAGATTAACCGAAGCCGGAGAAAAAGCCATTCAGACTTTTTACGAAATCGAAAAACGAATTAAGGATTTTGCCCAAAAAGAAACCCAAAATTTGAAGTTTTAAAATTTTTTATCACTCACTATTCATTTTTAAACATACTGAAATATTAAACAAATAATAACTAAACTAAATCACAAATAGCAGTATTCTTTTTAAAACATACTGAAAAACTATCTTTATGCAGAAAAAATTCCCTCTATTCCTACTCGCCTTAAGCCTGAAAAGTTTCGCTCAATCCGGAAACTCAAAAAAAGAACAAGACACCATCAAAAAAGAAATCCTCAAAGAAGTTGTAATCTCAGCTTCACGTACTCAGGAAACATTTTTGCGCTCCCCAATCACCATTGAACAATTGAAATCTGTCGATGCGAAAAACTACGGTTCGCCAACCAATTTTGATGCCTTGGAAAACCTAAAAAGTGTACAGGTTATCACACCAAGTTTAGGTTTCAAAGTAATAAACACAAGAGGTTTCGCTAATACTACCAATGTCCGTTTTGCACAATTAATCGATGGTATAGACAATCAGGCACCACATCTAGGTGCACCAATTGCGAACGCCCTTGGAGCCAATGACCTTGATATTGACAAAATTGAGGTAATCCCAGGATCGGCGGCGGCTTTGTACGGGATGAACGCTATCAACGGACTTGCAAATATCCAAACCAAAAATCCGTTTCAGTATCAGGGAATGAGCATACAGCAAATAACAGGTGTCAACCATACCGGAAATATTGATCGTTTTTCTCCGCAACTTTTTACCACGACCAATCTGCGCTATGCCAAGGCTTTCAATTCAAAACTAGCCTTCAAAGTAAACGGATCCATCACTAACGGAACCGATTGGGTTGCGGACAACCGAACCGATTTGGCACCAAACATCAATGCTTCCACCAATTTATACGGCAGTGATAATCCCGCATTTGACGAAGTAAACGGTTACGGAAACGAATCGGCTAACCGAAGAACACTGACACTCAACGGAAAAAAATATGTGGTTTCCAGAACAGGTTACCGCGAAACGGATATTGCCGATTATAATATCGAAAATTACAAATGGGATGGCGGTTTGTACTTCCGTCCAAAACAAGGACATGAATTGGCAGTTACTTATAAAGGTGCTTTAATCAACACCGTTTATCAGCGTTCGAACCGTTTTAGGCTCGACGATTATAAACTTAGCCAATATGCGATTGATTATCATACCGATATTTTTATGGTTCGTGCTTATTTAACGCACGAAAATACTGGAAATTCATACAACATGCGCTCTTTGGCGGAAAATATGGATCGCGCCTTCAAATCAGATGACCAATGGTTCACCGATTACACGAAAACCTACAGCTCAGCAATAACAGGTGGATCGACCATTGCCGATGCTCATAAAATAGCAAGAACTGCATCTGACCAAGGAAGATTTATTCCCGGTACTGCTGCTTATGAACAGAAAAAAGAAGAATTGGTCAACATCAACAATTGGGATTACGGAGCGGCGTTACGAGTAAAATCAGACCTTATCCATTCCGAAGGTTTATTCAATTGGGACAAAGCTTTTAAAGATTTTTTCCAAAAAATGGGTGCGCAGCTCCTAAGCGGTTTTGACTATAGAACTTACATCATTGTACCCGACGGAAATTATTTCATCAATCCTGAGAATCCCGGAGAAAACTTAAAATATGGCAAAACAGGCGGATTTACTCAGTTAAGCAAAGATTTATTTGATAAAAAATTACGTTTGAGTGCTACCATCCGTGCCGACAAAGCCGATTATTTTGACGTGAAATTCACACCGAGAATTACAGCCGTTTATTCTCCAAAAGAAGAAATTAACTTCCGTGCCTCGTACCAAAGCGGTTACCGATTCCCGAGTATTTTCGAAGGGTTTTCAAACGTAAACAGCGGTGGCGTAAAGCGCGTTGGAGGATTACGCATTATGTCTGACGGAATTTTTGAAAACTCTTATACCAAAGTTTCTATCGATAAATTTCAGGCTCAGGTAACGAGCGACATCAACACATTGGGATTGACCCAAGCACAGGCCATCGACAAAAATAAAGGCGTGATTCAAAAAAATCCTTACACCTATTTGGAGCCTGAATTTGTACGTTCCTATGAATTTGGATTCAGAGGTGTAGCCTTAAAAAAGAGCTTGTTTATCGATGCCGACTTTTATTACAACAACTACGAAAACTTTATTGCCCAAGTGGAAGCTTCTATCCCGAACACAAGCGATCCTGCACAGATACCAACAGCTTTGTATAATAAAAACACCCAAAACCGTTACCGTTTGTGGACGAATTCCAAAAGTAAAATCTACAATTACGGAAGCAGTTTAGGGCTAAAATACCGATTCAATGATATATTCTCGGCTTTAGGGAATGTGACTTATTCTAAATTGGACAGAACCGATGACAAAGACGGATTGGAAGACGGTTTCAACACCCCACAAATAATGGCCAACGGAACCATAATCGCCGATAACTTTTGGAAAAACTTAGGGGCAAGTGTTGGCTATCATCAGCAAAGCAAATATGACTATGTTTCGTTCCTTGTAAGCGGTTCCGTTCCTGCATATTGGACGATGGATGCGCAAACCAATTACAGCTTTACAAAATCGGGGGTTGTGGCGAAGCTTGGTGCTACCAATCTTTTGAACAAACCGTATTATTCTATTTTGGGAGGCCCACAAATTGGAGCTTTCTATTATGTGTCATTAACTTGGAATGTCGGGAAGATTTAGTTCCTGCTGCCGAATCATTAGTTCTCGCAAAGGCGCGAAGACGCAAAGAAAAGGTTTAAATCTTTGTGTCTCTGCGCCTTTGCGAGATTTTAAAAGCTTTTTTCAATGATTCTTAAAAAGCCAAAATGCTTCCTTTTAGCCCCGATTGAAACGAAAATCCTCTTGTCTTGGGGTTCAAGACAAGAGATTGTAGTGTAAAGCGGGAGGATATTACCTGAAAAAGCCAAATGTTTCTGCTCCCAAAAAATAATCATCGAACTCGGCTTTAAAGTCAAAAAAATGTAGTAAAATTGAAACTTTGGGAGACTTTAAGTTCAGATTAATGAATATGTTTATTATTTTTACCCCATAATTTTTATACGCTATGAGTTCATCCTTTGAAAAGTTTCAAAAACGCAGGTTAATTTCCTCTTATTTTTCGGTAGTGCTAAGTATCGCCTTAGTATTGTTTTTATTGGGTATTCTTGGATTTTTCATCATCAATTCCAAGAAATTGGCTGATGATTTCAAAGAAAAAATAGCTATGACCGTTTTTTTCAAAAACGAAGCCAATGACTCAATCATAAAAGCTTTTGGACAAGAACTAAAAGCAACCAAATTTTCGAAAACCTTTGTGTATGTTTCCAAAGAACAGGCCGCAAAAGAACATTCGGATATCATTGGTGAAGATTTCGTGACCTTTTTGGGCGAAAATCCTTTGCAAAACTCATATGATATTCACTTAAAAGCCGATTATATTGTTAGGGACAGCATCTCTAAAATAGAAAGCCGCTTGCGCAAAAACCCAATGATTTCGGATATTGTTTATGACAAACAATTGGTGAACTTAGTAAATGACAATATCAAGAAAGTCAGTATGTGGATCTTGATTATCAGCGCTTTTCTGACTGTTGTAGCGGTACTTTTAATCAACAGTTCTTTACGTCTTTCTATTTATTCCAACCGTTTCATCATTAAAACGATGCAAATGGTGGGTGCAACCAAATCTTTTATCCGAAGACCTTTTGTGATGCGTAGTATAAAATTGGGAATGATTGGAGCCGGAATCGCAATTCTTGCTTTAATTGGATTGCTATTTTATTTGGAAAGCAATTTCCCAAGTCTTGGAATCATGGACGACAAATTAATTATAGCGCTAGTGTTGATTGCCGTATTTGGCGCAGGAGTTTTGATTACTTGGCTAAGTACTCATTTTGCTACACAACGTTTCCTGAACTTGAGAACGGACGATTTATATTGATTTCTGATTCTTGAGATTAACGATTTTTGATTTCTGATTTAAAAAATAAACCTTTAAAGAACGGATGAGCTTATTTCATTCGTCGAAATAACAAAATGAAAAACGAAGAAAACAAACACGAATTCCTTTTTGAGAAAGTTAACTATAAAATTCTATTGATTGGAATTGCGGTTATTGCCCTTGGATTTATATTGATGTCTGGCGGTGGAAGTGATGACCCGAATGTTTTTAACGATGCCGTTTTTGATTTCCGCAGAATACGTCTGGCTCCAACTACTGTCTTAATTGGTTTTGGAATCACTATTTACGCTATTCTTAAAAACCCTAAAAAATAGTTTGCAGTATTCAGTATTTAGTGTTCAGTTAGTAACAACTAAAATCTGAATTCTAAAATCTAAAATCTAAAATTAAATGAATACACTACAAGCTATTGTTCTTGCCATTATTGAAGGAATTACAGAGTTTTTGCCTGTTTCTTCTACAGGACACATGATTATTGCTTCTTCCTTTTTTGGAATTGCGCATGAAGATTTTACTAAACTTTTCACCATCGTGATTCAATTGGGAGCCATTCTGTCGGTTTTAGTTTTGTACTTCAAACGCTTTTTTCAATCTTTTGATTTTTATTTCAAATTGTTGGTTGCCTTCATTCCGGCGGTTGTATTTGGATTGCTTTTCGCAAAAAAAATAGACGCTTTACTCGAAAATCCGGTAACTGTGGCCATCTCATTATTGATTGGTGGAGTCATTTTATTGAAAGTGGACCAATGGTTCAACAACCCTGATGTTTCCGAAAAAGCTCAGGATATTACTTACGGTCAAGCTTTAAAAATAGGCTTGTTCCAATGCCTTGCCATGATTCCCGGTGTTTCCCGAAGTGGTGCATCAATCGTTGGTGGAATGTCACAAAAATTATCCCGCACCTCTGCAGCTGAATTTTCATTTTTCCTTGCAGTTCCTACCATGCTTGGTGCAACGGTAAAAAAATGCTACGATTATTATAAAGACGGATTTGTTTTGTCCCACGACCAAATCAATTTCTTGATTATTGGAAATGTGGTTGCTTTTATTGTTGCACTTTTAGCAATTAAAAGTTTCATCGGATTTTTGACAAAAAACGGATTTAAGGTTTTTGGTTATTACCGAATAATTGCAGGACTAATATTACTTGCGATTCATTATTTCATTCATCCTTTGACCGTAATTTAATGACTACCGAAGATTTTTTAAACGGTCAGGTCCTCTTAATCGATAAGCCTTTGCATTGGACCTCGTTTCAGGCGGTCAATAAAATAAAATATTCGCTAATCAACAAAGCGGGTTTGCCTAAGAAATTTAAAATTGGGCATGCAGGCACTTTGGATCCTTTGGCTAGCGGATTATTATTGATCTGTACCGGAAAATTCACCAAAAAAATATCAGAACTTCAAGGGCAGGCCAAAGAATACACGGGAACTTTTTATATAGGAGCCACGACCTCTTCCTATGATTTGGAAACCGAAATCGACCAGACTTTCCCGACAGACCATATCGACGAATCGCTTATACACGAAACCGTAAAACAGTTTTTGGGTGAAATCGACCAAAAACCACCCATTTTTTCGGCTATCAAAAAAGACGGCGTTCGCTTATACGAACATGCCCGTGCAGGTGAAACCGTAGAAATAGCTTCAAGAAAAACCACAATCCACGAATTTGAAATCACCCGAATCGCTCTTCCTGAAGTCGATTTTAGAGTGGTATGCAGTAAAGGAACTTATATCCGTTCACTAGCTTACGATTTTGGACGCGCCATGAATTCAGGTTCACATTTAACCGTTTTACGCCGAACCAAAATTGGGGATTATGATGTAAAAAATGCTATTGATGTGACCGCTTTTGTGGATACTTTAGTTCCGAAAAAAGACGAGTAACAATTTTAAAAACATTTATATTAAATAGTTAGAAAGTACAGTGAAAGCTGTACTTTTTTTTATAAGAATAAATCAGTTTTTCAATAGATTCATTTAAAAAACAAACTATCTTTAGATCACGATTTAAGGTCATATCCTAATAAATCTAACAAAAGAATAAGAACATGAAAATCTTCAGAATACTATTACTATTACCTGTACTTATAACAGCACAATCTAACAAAACTACCGAAAACGTTTATTATGATAAATTACCTCATATAAAAATTGACAAGATAGTTTTTTACGAAAGTCCCTACACTATACTTTACAATAAACCTATGGAAATCAATTTTAAACCAAATTGGTACTGGGGTTATTGCTCTTCAAGCTATCCATTAGCTTTCGATAATTTCACAAAAGAAGCTCTTAAATATAGAGCATCAGACAATCAATCTTCTGAGCAGGTTTTAGAGGATTACGAAAAAAAATTCAAAACTTTAAAAAATGAGCAATTTAGAACACCGTATGTATATTATTTTGGAGAAATTTATTTTACCTATAGAAAAAGTAAAAAACAATATATAAAAACTTTATATTATTCCTTCAACAAAGAATTTAAAAATTTAGATTTCAATAAAATAGACACTTTAAAATTTAAAAAGAAAAAAACTCTCGAAAAAGGAAAAAAAATTACTGATTTAGAGCCGAACGAAATGATTACATACCTGCCAACTACTTCTGACTATTATGTTTTAGAAGATGGAATTTATAAATGGGGCAACCTTTCTAATATTCATGATAATATTTTAAGGCAAGGGGATCATTCTTTATTCTTCAATGGTAATCTTTTTAATCAATTTTGTGTTATGTTAAGACGTGCACCAAGTTACATACGCAGTAGAGTTGAAAATGGGAAACGATATTTTGAGACAGTTAAACAAACTCCAAAAGGAATTGTAGTTATTGGCAAAAAAAGAAAACAACTTGATGATATATCAAGTCAATAATACTGATTCATAAATCATTCCAAAAAAGCTGTTTTATAGATTTTCATTAAAAACAAAAAAGACGAATCACAAAAATGATTCGTCTTTTTTCATTGAAACTATCTAACCTATTTATAACAAACTATACACAAACACATTCATCTACTGAAGACAACATCATCTCAACGACTTCTTCCTGAACAGACAAACCTTTATCTTTTAAATACCATAACTGCAGTTGCGTTTTGGCTTCTTCATTTACAACACCAAACTCTTTTTTATAATTTTGAATTAAATCAGTAGCACCTTGTGGTCTTGGCCCCCAATGATTACAAACTTTTCCTGATTCTTTATCGATGATAAGCAATTTCGGGATGGCTCTTGCCCCATTGGTCAAAAAATAGTTCATTAGTTCATCATTTGCATCGCGCAAAACAATTCGCAAGTCAATTTTATCAGATTCTAAAGCCATTTTATTCAAAATAGGAAGAATCTGAGCGGCATCTCCACACCAACCTTCAGCGATGACCAACCAAATATATTCATTCTCGAACGACTTCAATTGCTCTTTTATTTCATCAGGAACAACAAGCGTTTTATCTAAACGCTTCAATCGGATTTCATTCAAAGTACTGTATTGCAACAAATCTTCAGATTGCACATTTCCGGTTGATTTTCCTTCATGCAATAAATTGGATATTAAATCTTTAAATTCCAAATAGGAATAACTATTGAGTAAAGCTTTTGCTACCGAATTTTTCATAGCTTTTTCTGTTTTTCATCATTACATAAAACCGGCACATCTTCATTGGTGTACACTACAATGTCGACATGCCCATTTCATTATACAAGTTTATTTGATACAAAAGTAGCCATATGATTCTTTAAAAAATGTGATAAAAATCACTTTATAAAAGACAAAAAAGCCTTATTTTCATAAAATTACAGCCAAAAAGCTGCAAACAATTAGTGTTTTTTGAAGCATAAACATTTGGTATTTTCAGCAAGCATTGGTCCCGCTTTCCGTTACAATCTTATAAGCCGAACACCGACTTATAAGGATTTTCACTGCAATCGGGGCTAAAAAGAAACATTTTACCTTTTTACCATCATCCAAAAAAAAAATTCAATAAGTGAACTCAGATTTAGGATTTTAGCCGAATGACGCCCTTTTGAGAAACTAAAAACTAAATTCAAAATTTAAGAACTCTTTTTTCAAAAAAAACAGATTATGTCTATATTTGCACAAATTTGGAAACATTGAACCCAATCAATAAACCGATTTGCTTTCGATAACGAAGGGAAACCTTAAAAAAAAACAAAACCTGACTGATGAAATACAAAAGAATCCTTCTAAAATTAAGTGGTGAAGCTTTAATGGGTGATTTACAATACGGAATCGACCCAAAACGTCTAGCCGAATACGCCGATGATATCAAACAAATTCATGCCAAAGGAGTAGAAATCGCCATAGTAATTGGTGGAGGAAACATTTTCAGAGGTGTTGCAGGAGCCAGTTCAGGAATGGACAGAGTACAAGGTGATTATATGGGAATGTTGGCCACAGTAATCAACGGAATGGCATTACAGGGCGCACTTGAGGACAAAGGTATGAAAACCCGTTTGCAAACTGCGCTAAAAATGGAATCCATCGCTGAACCTTATATCAAAAGAAGAGCCGATCGTCACTTGGAAAAAGGAAGAATCGTAATTTTTGGAGCAGGAACCGGAAACCCATATTTCACAACCGATACAGCTGCCGTTTTGCGTGGTATCGAAATCAATGCCGATGTGATCTTAAAAGGTACACGTGTTGACGGTGTTTACGATTGTGATCCTGAGAAAAATGCCGGAGCGGTAAAATTTGATTTCATATCATTTGAAGATGTATTGAGCAAAGGATTGAATGTAATGGATACAACCGCTTTTACTTTAAGCCAGGAAAACAAGTTACCTATTGTTGTGTTTGACATGAACAAACCAGGTAATCTATTGAGAATTTGCGAAGGACAAAACATAGGAACAGTAGTTAATATATAGTTTATCGTTTTTGGTTTGTTGTTTATAGTCAACTACAAACCAGTAATAACAAACAACTAACAATAAAGTTATGACTGAAGAAATTGAATTTATATTGGATAGTACAGAAGAATCTATGACAGGTTCTATCGAACATTTGGAAAAATCCTTTTTGAATATTCGTGCGGGAAAAGCCTCTCCGGCAATGTTGGGGAGTGTTTTCGTAGATTATTACGGGTCGGCGTCTCCGTTGTCCCAAGTTTCAAAAATCAGTACGCCAGATGCCAGAACCATTACGCTTCAACCTTTTGAAAAAAGTATGTTGCATCCTATAGAAAAAGCAATTATGATTGCCAATCTTGGTTTCAACCCAATGAACAATGGGGATATGATTATCATCAGCGTTCCGCCACTTACCGAGGATAGAAGACGTGAATTGGCAAAACAAGCAAAGTCTGAAGCCGAGGATGCCAAAATTGGTGTTCGAAATGCCCGTAAAGATGCCAATACCGATATCAAAAAATTAGAAAAAGAAGGAACTTCTGAAGACATTTGTAAAAGCGCCGAGGAAGAAGTACAAAACTTGACTAATTCCTATATCAAAAAAATCGACGAGCTTCTTGCTGTTAAAGAAGCCGAAATAATGAAAGTTTAACCTTTTGTTTAAATAAATATAAAATCTGTCTCGTTTTTTGGAACAAGACAGATTTTTTTATTTCTATTTTTGCCATAACAAATTGTAACCGAACATCTTTTGCAACAACCCGTTTTTATGAAGCACTTTTTTTTATTGTTCTTCTTTTTTACGCTTTCGATCCAAGCGCAATTTCAAGTAAACGGAATTGTCAAAGACGCTTCGACCCAAAAAGGACTTGCATTTGCTACCATTTCTGCCAATGATGGCTCCAACACGATTTCAGACGTGGATGGAAAATTCAGTATTACTTCCAAAAACAAAATTTCGTTTTTAACCGTTTCTTATGTAGGTTACCAGCAACAATCTATTGCTGTGGAAAGCAATCAATTGTATTACAAAATATTTCTTCAGCAAAAAACAAACTCGCTCAACGAAGTAAAAATTTCTAATATCAATCCAGCCTTAGCCATAATAAAAAAAACCATTCTGAACAAAACAAAGAACAATCCGCAGGAAAAGCTCAAAAGTTTTGAATTTAAAGCCTACAACAAACTCATCGTTACAGCAAATCCGGATTCAATCAAAGGTAAAATTGACTCTGTTTTTACAATCAATCCATTTGAAAAACATTTCAAAAAATTGGATTCGACCAATTACAAATTCAAACAGCTTATTTCAAAACAGCATTTGTTCCAAACCGAAAAAGTATCACAATACCAATACGACGGAGACAGACTAAAGGAAACCATCTTAGGAACCAGAATGTCAGGATTCAAACAACCGGTTTACGAAATCCTTTCATTTAACCTTCAATCTTTTTCCATTTACGATTCCAAATACGAACTTTTTGAAACCAAATACAACAGCCCAATCGCCGATGACGCCTTAACTGATTACAACTTCAAACTTCTTGACACAGTGGCTATAAATGGCAGAAATGCTTATATGATTCATTTCAAAAACAAGAAAAAGAAAAAAGCTGCGGGCTTGGAAGGGATTCTGTACATCGATCAGGACAATTACGGAATCGCAAAAGCAATCATGCGAATCAAAGGCATACTGGACATTAGCGGAACTCACGAATTTCAATACATTCCAGAAGAAAATCTATGGTTTCCTTCAGAAAAAAAATTCAAAATCGTAAAAGGAACCAATGATGACGACATAAAAATATTGGGTGGAACGATTCAGTTCGATGGTGACATAGAAGAAAATCTAAAGAAACGAAAAAGAGTCGAATCGGATTATATATACGTATATTCCCAAACAACAAACTTTGACGTTACATATAACGCTCCTGTTATAATCAACAAACCAATTGTCGCTGTTGAACTCAAAGACGAAGCGATAGACAAACCTGAAAGCTTTTGGGAACAATACAGACAGGAGAAATTAGATCTCCGCAGCCAGAAAACTTATTTATTGGTTGACAGTATTTCGGTAAAAAAAAGAATCGAAAACAGGCTGAATCTCGGACGAAAAATCCTAAGCGGTTATTTGCCTTTCAATGTTTGGGATTTTGATTTGCGCAAAATACTCAGTTACAACAATTATGAAGGTCTTCGACTGGGTATTGGTGGAACCACTAATAATGCATTTTCCAGCAAATATAGACTAGAAGGATATGGTGCTTACGGATTGAGAGATTATAATTTCAAATACAGTTTTGGCGCTGGTGCCAGAGTCGATAAATTCTCCAACACTTGGATTGGTGCGAGTTATACTGATGATCTCCATGAAAATGCCAGCACCGATTATGCCGTCGAACGAAGAGCTTTCAAAATATACGATCCACGTTCCATCAACTTCAGTACTTTTTACCGCTATGAAAATTGGAGAATTGCATTGGAGTCCAAAATTATCCCAAATACAGAAAGCACTCTTGTATTTGCCAATACTTTTGTAACGCCTCAATTCAATTACACTTATAATCTAAATGGAAAGTCATACACAGACTACACCATGACTACGGCAACGGTTTCTGTAAAATGGAATCCGTTTAGTGATTATATGCAAACTCCTACGGGCAGAATTGAAACTGAAAAAAGGTATCCCAAATTCATATTTCAATTCACTCAATCCATTCCAAATGTCCTTAACAACGATTTCAGTTTTTCTAAAATTGACTTTAAAACGGAATATCTAATTAATTATTTGGATGGACAGCAAACATATTTACTGTTTGAAGCAGGTAAAGCTTTTGGAGATCTTCCACTCCCGCAATTATATGGAAATTCGCCAAACAACCTCAACAAAGAAACTATTTTCCAACGAATTACATTTGCCGGAAAAAACAGTTTTGAGACTATGTTTTTCAACGAATTTTTCTCTAGCGAATTCATGTCTTTTCAATTCAAACATGGTTTCAGCCGAATATTTCTTTTTAAAAAGATAAAACCCGCAATTGATTTTGTTACCCGAATGGCTTGGGGAAATATGAAAAACCCTGAAAATCATGTTGGTCTCGAATACAAGACCTTAAACAAAGGCTTTTTCGAATCAGGATTGGAATTCAACCAAATATATAACGGATTTGGACTTGGCAGCTATTATCGTTATGGACCAAACCACTTGCCTAACTTCAAAGACAATATTGCCATAAAACTCACTTTTATTCTTGATTTGGGGATCTAAATCAAAATCAACCAAAAATTTGTTGAATCAAATTCTTCCCTTTAAAGCAAAAAACGAAAAACAATTGACAATCAAAAGTTTAGCGCAAAAAATGTATCTTTGAAGAGTTAAATAATTCGACAAAATACATGCTTTTTACATAAATATAATCTTAAACTTATAAAACATCTTGGTTTTAATTTTTATTTTGATTACATTAGAATTAATTGAATAAACTCTTGCATTTATAGCAAAGAAATCCTCCTGGCAAAAAAATGGATACAAATACAAATATTGGTTATAAAAATATTTCTGTCTATCTTAATTCGACAGGCAAAATTGTTGCTTTCACAGCAATTTTATATTTTCTATTTGCCAAATTATCCCAATCTATATTTATCAGCGAAATTAATTTGCCTCCTTTTTTTCCTGCAATAGGTTTTGGAACAGCCATCGCCATAATTTTTGGACGAAAAGCAATTCTTGGTGTGGCAATTGGAGGTTTTCTATTTTCAATAAGCATATTTCAAAATCAATTACTGAATCCTATAAGTTTTCATCAGTTTGTAATTTTCCTTTGTATTTGCCTTCTTAGGTCTTTAATAGCTTCTTTAAACACATTTCTAGTCTTTTATTTTACCCAATTGTGGTGTAAAACAAAATATCCGTTTAATAACAGTTTACATGTATTGTATTTTGCCACATCCTGTTTATTAGGGAGCGTGATCGCCTCTTCAGTATGCATTCCATTTCTTTCCGAAGGAACTTTTTTTTCTACTGATGACCTCTTATTAATGTGGAGTAATTTAATTAGAGCAAATACGTTGAGCATTATCGTATTTGCCCCTTTTGTATTATCATGGCTACACAAAGAAGAAAACAATACTAAATGGTCTCTTCTAAAAAAAACAGAAGCACTTATCCTGTCAGTAATTTCTATTACTCTTTCAATATATGTTTTCAGTTCACAGACGCATAATGAATCCATTCTCTATCTTTTATTGATATGGGTTGCATACCGATTTGGCAATAGACTTATCACCACAACAACTTTAATCATAGCAATTATTTCTATATACTTCACGAGCAAGAAAATAGGAGGTTTTGCTTTCAGCGACTGGAACAACGACTACTTTATGTTACAATTATTTTTATTTGTAAACATGGTATCTATCTTGTTTTTGAAAGCCATTTTGAAAGAAAAAGAAAACGAAGAAACTAGATTAAAAATAAGCGAACAAAATTTAAGCCTGGAGAGAAATATTCTCAAAGCGACTATCGAAAGTACAAATGGTGTCAGTATTTTTTCATTAGACACCAATTTAAACTATTTAAGCTTCAATTCGGTTCATGAAAATTTTATGAAAAACCAACATGAAGCTTCAATCAAAATTGGCGATAATCACATCGAGCTAATTTCATCAGAAGACAAAAAAAAAGAATTTACATCCATATATCATAATGTTTTAAAAGGAGACAATTATACAAAAGAGGAAAAAAATACTGAGAACATACATTCCAAAATTTTTAAATCACCAATAAGAGACAAAAAAAATGAGATTATTGGAGTAACTGTAATTGTTACCAATATCACCGAATTAAAATTAAAGGAGATTCAACTAAAGAAGAACAACAATTCACTTAATGAGCGTATTAAAGAGCTTCATTGCCTTTTTAACATTACCAAAATCCTAAGCAATAAAATACTCTCCAAATCAGAGAAATTACAAGCTTGTGTACAAATTATCCCTTCAGCACTTCAATTTCCCGAAACAGCCTATTCCCGAATCCAATTTGAGGGAGAAGAATTCTTATCCGACAATTACCAAAAAAATGATTTTCAGCTTACTCAAAAAATAATCATAAACGGTGTAGAATTCGGTTGCATAGAAATGGGCTATTTTAATGCAGAAAAATTGAAAATGGATACTATTTTTCTCGAAGAAGAAATCCAATTACTGGAAACCTTGTCTGATATTATTTCCAAAGCTCTGGAAACCAAAATAGCAGAGGAAAAGCTTACAAAAAGTGAAGAATCCTATCGGATTTTATTCGAAAATATTCAAGATGTCTTTTTCAAAACTTCAATAAAGACAAAAGAAATATTGGATGTAAGTCCATCCTGCAGCACCTTTAACGGAATAACAAGAGAAGAACTCATTGGTCAAAATATGTCCAGTATCTATTCAAACAAGGATAAGGCGCAATTGATGTTCCAACAAATAATGACAGAACACAAAGTAGTTGACTATAATAGCGAAATAACGATAAAAGGAAAATCATTTTATGTTTCAATCAATGCTAAAATCATTTTCGATTCAAATGGAGAACCCGAATTTGCGATAGGTTCACTACGGGATATTACCAAACGGAAATTAGCGGAAAAAAATCTAAAATTAAGTGAAGAAAAATTCCGATCCATCTACGAAAATTTTGAAGATATATATTTCAGAACCAGTATGACTGGGACAATTCTTGATGTTAGCCCTTCATTTGAAAAACATTTCAAAAAGCCTTGCTCAGAAGCCCTTGGAGGAACCGTTTATGATTTTTATTATGATGAAAAAGATAGAGAATTATTTATCAGCAAGTTAAAAGATCAAAAACAAGTCAACGATTTCGACGTACGCTTTAAAGACAACGAGGGTAACATTATCTTCCTCTCTTTTAACGCCCGCATTATATATGACGAAAATGGGAATTCGATGTATATTGAAGGATCCATGAGAAACATTAATGACCGTATTGCCATTCAAAAGGAAGTGATTGCCAAAAAACGACAACTGGAATTCCAAAACATAGAATTAGAACAATTTGCATATATCGCATCACACGATTTGCAAGAGCCATTAATCACAGTGATGCATTGCATTAGCCTCCTTCAAGATGAACTGGGCGAAATTTTAGACGAAGACCAAAAACAATACCTAGAATTTATCCTCAGTTCCACCTCACGTATGCAAATGTTAATCAAAGGATTATTAGATTACTCCAAAATTGGAAAGGAAAGAATAAACGAAACGATAGACTGCAATGAGATTGTTTCTACCGTTCTTTCAGATATGACTGTTAGCCTCAAGGAAAGCGATGCTATTGTTGAATATAATGACCTGCCTATTATTCAAGGCAGCCCAACCGAAATGAGACAATTGTTTCAAAATATGATTAGCAACGCCAATAAATTTCAAAGAAAAGGGCAACAACCAAAAATAAAAATTGCTGCTACAAAAGAAAGCGACAATTGGTTATTCTCTATTCAAGATAATGGAATAGGAATTAAGGAACAAGATATTGACAAGGCATTTATAATTTTTAAACGTTTGAATAACCGCGATGAATACAAAGGAACCGGAATAGGATTATCGCATTGCAAAAAAATCATAGAACATCACGGAGGAAAAATTTGGGTCGAATCTAAATTTAATGAAGGGACTACATTCAAATGGACTTTCCCGATTAAACAAAGTTCAAATTAATAATTCAAAAACCTTATAAAAATGAAAAACAGACTAAACTGTATCTTATTGGCAGATGATGATATTGCTACCAATTTCATCAACAAAAAAATCATAGAAAAAGCCAATATAATCGAACACGTTCATGTTGCCTTAAACGGTAAGGAAGCCATTGAATACATTTGCAATAAGGGGAAATTTGAATCAGATAATAACAAATACCCTAAACCCGAAATGATATTATTGGATATCAACATGCCGGTTATGGATGGTTGGGAATTTATTGAAACCTATCAAAAATTAGATAATGCATACAAACAAAATATTGTAATTGTAATGCTTAGCAGTTCTTTTAATCCTGCTGACAAAGTAAAAGCTGAATCATATGCTGAAGTTGCAGAATTCAGGCAAAAACCTATGAGCAGGGAATCACTCCTTGAAATCATCTGTACCCATTTTCCTGAAATAGTTCATGAAAAAGCTTTATAAGTTTATTAGACACTATAATTAAAAGGCCTAACTGCAAAATACACAGTTAGGCCTTTTATCATAAACGGAATCTTGTTTTTTTTAATGAGCCGACACAAATTTCAACCCAATGATTGATGATATTAAAGTAAACAAGAAAAAAAGTCTCCAAAAAGTCGCTGGTTCTTTGAATAAAAAAATACCAACGAGAACAGTTCCAACAGCTCCAATTCCTGTCCAAACTGCATAAGCAGTTCCTATCGGCAGTGTTTGGGAAGCTTTGTACAACAACCCCATACTGATGGAAAGCGCTATAAAAAACCCAACCGTCCATAAAGTTGAAGTCATGCCAGTTGTTTCTTTGGCTTTGCCCAAACAAGTAGCAAAACCTACTTCAAAAAAACCTGCCACAATAAGCATCAACCAATTCATAATTACGGTTTAATAATTAATACCGAAGGAACTCCGCTTAACCAAAAAGGACGCGAATTCAATAAATCTTTCCAACTTTCCAGACTAACAATCATTAAATCCTGTTTAATCAAAAAGTCATCGGTCAAAACAGATTCATTATCTATATTAACATTTTTAGGGAATTTTTGTTTTAGGGAATCCAAAGCACTTGCAATTACAAAATTAGACTGCACATGACTATTAACAGGCAAAAAGGTAATATTTGCATTGTTGTTGTAAATTATTTTTTGGGCGTAATCGATCAAAAAGGAATCCTCGGAACCATAAATAGGGACAAAAACCTGATTCACTTCTTTTAATCCTTTATCAATCAAAACTCCCAACGGCATTTTGACTTTCGTTACAATTTGTCTTGTTCTTTCATCAAAAGGTGAATTTTCAAAAAGTCCTTCCTTACCTGTAAATTTATCTAACAATCTTTCAGGATTGATTATTCGTGAAGTAAACCCAATTACTTTACCCAATAAAGTCCCTTCAAATATTGATTTTCCTAATCCAACCAACAACAAATCATAATCACCTTGATTAGCGATATCGATTATTTCGGTATCGATATCAATTGTCGCTTTAAAAATAGTAGTAATTTCCTGCTTTAAAACAACCGCCTCTTTCATTATCGGATTAAAGCTGCTTTTCTCTTTGTCTTCCATATTGAAGGTATGCATTTCATCACTCAAAGACAAATGCAAAGCTGTAATAGAACAAGCTTCTTTTTGCTTTCTTACCATGCTATTAGCCAATCGCAACAAAGATTTCCCCTTTTCATTGTTCCCAAAAGAAATCAAAATTCGGTACTTATTGTGGTTAACTTCTTCTTCGTGATCTGTAATATCAGTGGTTTTAAAGATATAATTAATTAAATCCAATGCCGGTCCTGTCATAAAAGTTGTCACCAAAGCCATGATCACCATCATTGTAAAGACTTCGGTTGTAAGTACTCCAAGAGCTAATCCGATATTCAAAACAATCAATTCCATCAAGCCTCTAGTGTTCATCAAGGCTCCAATCACAAAACTGTTTCTCCAACTTTGACCTACAAATTTAGCCGCCAAAGCACTTCCAAAAAATTTCCCTACTACCGCTACAAGAATTATAAAACCGGTTACCTTCCACAAATATGGTTCATTCAGCAAACCAATCTCTGTTTTCAATCCCGTGAATACAAAGAACAATGGCAGTAACAATATAACGGAAACATCTTCTACTTTGGAAATAAAAACAGTTCTAAACTTAGCCACATCCGGCATAATAGCACCCATCATAAAAGCGCCAAACAAAGCGTGAATTCCAATCAATTCTGTAGCATAAGAAGAAATAATCAATAGCAAAAAGAAAATAGCCACCACTGGTTTGCTCAAACTTTCCTTGCTTCCATACAATTCCCCAATTCTCTTCAGGAAAGGCTTAACTAAATATATCATTAACAAAACGTAAATCGCAGCCAACGAAATGGTAAACATCGAACTTTCGAAAGTTCCCGCTTTTACAATGGCAATTACTGTCGCAAGAATACACCAAGCCGTAATATCATCGGCAGCGGCGCAAGTAATCACAATAGCTCCCAATTTGGTTTTATGCATTCCTCTTTCCTGAACAATACGTGCCAAAACCGGGAAAGCTGTTATACTCATCGCGATTCCCATAAACAAACAGAAAGAAAGAAATGTAACCCCTTCCGGTGCGAAACGGTTATAAACAAAGTAAGCTAGTCCAATTCCTAATGAAAACGGAATAATAATACTGGCATGACTAATAACAACGGCTTCTTTTGCCCTGTTTTTCAAAACCTTGACATCAAGCTCCATTCCAATTACAAACATAAAAAGGATCAACCCTATCTGACTTAAGAACTTAAGGTTTTCCAAAGATTTGTCAGGAAAAAGTGCATGGAAAAAATCCGGAAAATACATTCCCAACAAAGAAGGTCCCAGAGCTATTCCGGCAATAATTTCACCAATTACCGAAGGTTGCCCTATTTTCTTAAAAAACCAACCAAAAAGACGGGCTACAAGGATAATCATTATGATTTGTGCCAATAATATAGCCAAAGGATCTTGCACATTGTGAACCATTGAGGCGAGAAAATCTTCCCATGAACTTACACTGGTAACTGGACGAATAATCTCTTTATTCCCCTCCAGTTTTTTACCCAATTCAATAATCCAATATATTAAAGTAGAAAAAACGCCTGTAACACTCAAATAAAACAATGTATTCCTGTATTTCTTCATAACAATATCAATGACAATAATTTAATTTTAACGAAACAAAGATGAGAAAAACAAATCTAAAATTTACAATAAAGAAATTATTTTATTGTAAACGAAATAAAGTCGCAAATAGCATGTCAAAAACCAGAAAACACAAACACTAACATGAGATTTCTAACTGTTTTGCTTACATTTGCATGCATTTTTAAAGATTATTATGAAAAATAATATTCAAGATAGGTTTTGGGAGAAATTAGCCCGAATCATTCTTAGAAACAGAATTCCAATTTTAATTGCTGTCGCGTTCATTACAATTTTCCTTGGTTATCAATGGAAAAATCTTTCAATGACGTATACCGAAGCCAACTTACTTCCAAAAAATCATGTTGCCAATAAAGATTACGAAAAGTTTTTGGACAAATTCGGAGAAGAAGGAAACCTTATTGTAATTGGTTTTCAAGACCCAAAATTTTTCACGCCAAAAAATTATGCGGCCTGGAACGAATTGATGACAAGCTTGAAAAAAGCCAAAGAAGTTGATTTGGTAGTATCTTTAAATGATTTAAAAAAACTTGAAAAAGATACTATTAACCAAAAATTTGTCCTTTCGCCTTTCATCGACCAAAGTAAAACCATTGATCCTGAATATTTAAAAAAGGTACAATACGATCTATTTCACAATCTGCCTTTTTATGAAGGATTGTTGTTTAATAAAAAAAGCGGAAGTATCCGTTCGGCAGTTTACATGAACAAAGCGCTTGTAAACACTGCCGAAAGAAAAACATTTATAATTGAAAATTTAGTTCCGAAAATCGACAAATTCGAAAAAACTACCGGAATTGACCTTCGTGTTTCGGGAATGCCATACATCAGGACGATCAACGCTGATAACATGAAAGGCGAAATCGGACTATTCATCGGTGCAGCTTTACTGACTGTATCGTTAATTTTCTTTTTCTTTTTCAGGTCGTTCAGCGCGACATTTATGTCAATTTGCATTTTGATTGTTGGCGTAGTTTGGTCGTTCGGTACACTTGGATTATTTCATTATAAAATCACAATATTAACGGCTATTATTCCGCCTTTAATTATTGTAATCGGGATTACCAATTGTATTTTCCTTATCAATAAATACCAACAGGAAATTAAATTACATAACAATCAGGCAAAAGCTTTACAACGTATTATTTCAAAAATTGGAGTTTCGACTTTGATGACGAATTTGACTACTGCAATTGGTTTTGCCACGTTTATGATTACCGGAAACGATTTGCTTTTTGAATTTGGTTTGGTAACCTCAATCAACGTAATTTCAGTTTACCTGCTGACATTGCTTATCGTACCAATTGTTTACAGCTTTATGCCTCTTCCAAAAGAGAAGCATTTGTACCATTTATCAAAAACGTACATTTCATCTCTGTTAAATTTTGTCGAAGACACCGTAAAACACAAACGCAAAGTAATTTACACCATTTATGGAATTCTTTTGGTGTTTAGTGTTATTGGAATTGCGCAGATGAAAGTTTCGGGAAGTTTAATTGGTGAAATGCCAAAAAGCGCTGCTTTCTTCAAAGATATTTTATTTTACGAAAAAGAATTTAACGGAGTTATGCCGCTGGAGATTATGATTGACACCAAAAAGAAAAAAGGTGTTATGAAATCATCAACCATTCGTAAAATGGATGAATTGCAAAATACCATTACAGAAATACCTGAACTGGCAAAACCGGTTTCGGTTGTAAACCTGGTTAAATATTCAAAACAGGCTTTTTATAACGGAAATCCCGACTATTATGAATTACCAACGTCGCAGGAACAAGCTTTCATTTTGAGTTATGCCAAAAATGCTACTAAAAACAACAAAGAAAATTTAATGAAAGCTTACGTAGATTCGACTGGACGATATGCCCGAATCACAACTTTCATGAAGGATATTGGTACTGATAAAATGGCCAAAATTGAGAAAAAACTACATTCTAAAATTGATGAGATTTTCCCAAAAGACCGTTTTGAAGTTACTATTACCGGAAAAGCTTTGGTTTTCCAAAAAGGTACAGCCTATCTAGTAAATAACTTAATAGAATCTTTGATTTTTGCCATTATCGTGATTGCAGTTTTGATGCTGTATTTATTCCGATCGTTCAAAATGGTCATGGCATCAGTAATTACAAATGTTCTACCACTTTGCATCACATCCGGATTGATGGGATATTTTGGAATCCCATTAAAACCTTCAACGATATTGGTTTTTAGCATTGCTTTTGGTATTTCTGTAGATAATGCTATTCAGTTTATGGCCAAATACCGTCACGATTTAATTCAGAATAACGGTAAAATAAAAAAATCGGTATTCAGTTCATTGAGAGAAACCGGAATCAGTACTTTTTACACTTCGATTGTACTGATATTAGGATTTGCCACTTTCACTTTATCAAGTTTTAGCGGAACAATTGCACTTGGAGGATTGATTTCATGTACTTTGACATTTGCCATGTTTGCTAACTTATTGGTTTTACCCTCATTGGTATTGACTTTTGAAAAGAAAAGAACCAAGAAAGAGGATTTGGAACACGCACATTAATCAAGAATATTTTTATTTCAAAAAGCACCCAAAATTTTATTTTTTTGGGTGTTTTTTTGTTTCCAAAAAACATAACGCCAAACTAATAATACCATTTATACAGAAAACCCTAATCCTGACCACTTCGCTTTTCTTTTATTTTTAATGAACGTTGAGCAAACTTCGTTCGAAGAGAAATCTTTTTCATTTTCTACAAAAGAATAAAAGAACTAACTCCAAAATCCTCTACAATACACTGCATCTCGCAATTACCATTTCAAACAAATAATTTATATTTGCATAAAATTATAACATTTATTTTTTCATCAAATTAAAAACATCCTGATAACTACAGGACTTAAATAGAGTAGCAAAATGAGACACACAAAAGTTAAAGACTTACTAAACAGCACAAAAACATTACAGGAAATCAATGCAAAAGGTTGGGTTAGAACTTTTAGGAACAATCAGTTTATTGCTTTAAATGATGGTTCAACCATCAATAACATACAATGTGTTGTCGATTTTGAAAACACCCCAGACGAAACTCTAAAAAGAATCACAACCGGAGCTGCGGTTTCGGTAACAGGAAATTTGGTAGAAAGCAAAGGTGCCGGTCAAAAATACGAGATTCAGGTTAACAAACTGGTAATCTTGGGCGACTCGGATGCCGAGAAATTCCCAATGCAGCCAAAGAAACATTCGTTGGAATTCTTGCGTGAAAATGCGCATTTGCGTGTACGCACGAACGCTTTCGGGGCAATTATGCGTGTGCGTTCCGTTTTGTCTTTTGCAGTACACAGCTATTTCCAGCAAAAAGGTTTCGTGTATGTAAACACGCCAATCATCACAGGTGCCGATGCAGAAGGTGCTGGCGAAATGTTCCAAGTGACTTCATTGCCATTGGACAATTTGCCTAAAAATGAAGAAGGCAATATTGACTACAAAAAAGATTTCTTCGGAAAACACACAAATTTAACAGTTTCAGGTCAATTAGAAGGCGAAACTTTTGCGATGGCTTTGGGGCAGATTTATACTTTTGGACCAACATTCAGAGCCGAAAATTCCAATACTTCCAGACATTTAGCTGAATTCTGGATGATTGAACCGGAAGTGGCTTTCAATGATTTGAATGACAATATGGATCTTGCCGAAGATTTCATTAGATATGTTATTAAATATACAATGGAAAAATGCCCGGATGATTTAAAATTCCTGGAAAGCCGTTTATTGGATGAAGAAAAAACAAAACCACAGGCCGAAAGAAGCGAAATGGCTTTGCTCGAAAAACTTAACTTCGTATTAGAAAACAATTTCAAACGTGTTTCTTATACCGAAGCAATTGACATTTTAAGAGATTCTACTCCAAACAAAAAGAAAAAATTCCAATATCTTATCAATGAATGGGGAGCCGATTTACAATCAGAACACGAACGTTATTTGGTAGAAAAACACTTTAAATCTCCGGTAATTTTGTTTGATTACCCAGCAAATATCAAAGCGTTCTATATGCGTTTGAACGAAGATGGAAAAACAGTTCGTGCGATGGACATTCTTTTCCCAGGAATTGGAGAAATCGTAGGAGGATCACAAAGAGAGGAACGTTTTGACGTTTTGGTCGAAAAAATGAAAGCACTTGGAATCGACGAGGAAGAATTATGGTGGTATTTGGATACAAGAAGATTTGGTTCGGCAGTTCACTCCGGTTTCGGTCTTGGATTCGAAAGACTGGTTCTTTTTGTAACAGGTATGACTAACATTCGTGACGTGATTCCTTTCCCAAGAACTCCACAAAATGCAGATTTTTAGAAAAAGTTTAATGCCGTTTAAATTGTTTAAATTGTTTAATTTTGTTTAAACAACTTTAAACCATAAAACCTTTAAACCAAAAATAAATGCTTAAGCAGTTTTTAAATTTAAAAATATCACAAAAATTATCTCCACAACAAATTCAGTTGATGAAGTTAATTCAGTTGCCTACGCAAGCATTTGAACAACGATTACTTGAAGAAATGAACGAAAATCCTGCTCTGGAATCAGGAAAAGAGGAGGATAACTACGAAAAAGACGAGTTCGACACTGAAGATTATGACGATTATGATGATTCTGAAGCGGACAGAGTGGATGCCGAAGATATCAATATAGACGAATACCTCAATAGTGACGACACTCCAGATTATAAAACTCAGGCCAACAACTACAGCGATGATGACGAATCTAAGGAAACGCCATTTGCCGCAGCAATAAGTTTCCACCAAGACCTCATCAATCAGTTAAATACGTTTATCCTGAATGACGAGGAGCGTGATATTGCCGAATTTTTGGTGGGAAGTATCGACGACATGGGTTATATCCGCAGAAGCATTCCCGATTTGGTCGATGACATGGCCTTTACCCAAGGTCTTTACACTACCGAAAAACAAGTAGAAGCTATCCTAAACATCATCCACGAACTCGAACCAACTGGCGTTGGCGCAAGAGATTTACAGGAATGTTTATTACTTCAGTTAAAACACAAAACCCCGACAGAATCAATCGAACTGGCTACTTCCATTATCGAACAACAATTTGATTCTTTTGTAAAAAAACATTACGACAAACTGATTCAGAAATTCAGCATTTCCAATGAGCAGCTTAAAAATGCCATACACGAAATCGAAAGACTGAATCCAAAACCGGGCGGTTCATTTTCTGGAAACAGCAAAATCACCGAAAATGTAGTTCCTGATTTCACCATCCGTATTGTTGACGGTGATTTGGAACTAACATTAAATGGAAGAAACGCTCCTTCCCTGCACGTTTCCAAAGATTATCAGGAAATGATGCAAACCTATAAAGAATCAAAAGACAAATCGAGTTCACAAAAAGATGCTGTACAGTTTATCAAGCAAAAACTGGATTCGGCTAAATGGTTTATTGATGCCATCAAGCAACGTCAGGACACTTTGTTTGTAACGATGAATGCTATAATGCATTACCAAAAAGACTATCTGCTCGACGGTGACGAAACCCGTTTAAAACCGATGATTCTAAAAGACATCGCAGATATGATTGGTCTTGATATCTCAACTGTTTCCAGAGTCGCCAACAGTAAATATGTAGAAACTCCTTATGGCACAAAACTGATAAAAGAATTCTTTTCGGAGGCAATGAAAAACGACCAGGGCGAAGAAGTCTCAACTATTGAAATCAAAAGAATTTTACAAAATACCATTGAGGAAGAAGACAAGAAAAATCCGTTGCCGGATGATCTATTGGCTGAAATCCTTAAAGAAAAAGGATATCCGATTGCCCGAAGAACAATTGCAAAATACCGAGAACAGCTTGAAATTCCTGTTGCGCGTATGAGAAAAAAACTTTAAGTGTTGTTTTTCAGTTTTAACTTTCATCAAACCTCTTTTTGAAATTGAAAAAGATACTCCCCATATTCTCGTACATCTTCCATCCGCTTTTCACACCAGTGCAAGCTTGCTTTTTCTATTTTTTATATCATATTTCCGATTTTGGAATAGATCAGGTCAAATCGTTTTTTTTGCATATTTCAATCATAACCATTTTGACACCAATGGCATTGTATTTTCTATTGCGCTACACTGGTAAAGTCGATTCCATAATGATTGCCGAAATAGAACAACGCAAACTACCGCTTGTTTTTCAAAGCTTTTTAATCATTTTATTGCTCAGAAAAAGCATTCCGTTGGAATATTACTTTGAATTACATTTTTTCTTCTTAGGAGCCTTATTTAGCACCTTATTTGCACTTGGGCTATTATTTGCTAAAATCAAAGCCAGTTTACACATGCTGGCTATTTCAGCTTTAACCGTTTTTGTTTTTGGATTGAATACACACTACCAAACAGGAAATATATACGTAATTCCTTTTTTACTACTAATGAATGGATTTGTTGCTTCTTCACGTTTGGTTATGGAAGCTCATACTCCAAAAGAATTAATTATAGGATTATTATTGGGAAGTATCCCTCAAATGGCATTTCTCTTTATATGGCTATAAAATATAGTAAATGACACCTATGCTCAGAGCATTCATGGTAATGGGAACCGAATCAATTTGAGCTGACGATTTAAAGAAAGAATTCAAGTTATAATGTACTTGTAAATTAAAGGCGCTATACCCTACAGAAACATACACACTGTAAAGAAAATCTTCAAAATCTTTATTATTTTTTACTACGATCTTGTTAATCCCATCATCAAAAACTGATTTATCCAACAATAAATAACTCAATTTAAAACCACTGTATATCCTAAAAAACTGGTAAGTCACAGGATCAGAATCTCGCCATCTAATTTCAATTGGAAATTCAACCCGAAATTGCTCAAACCTGCTTTTATCATAATGCACATCTGAAGGTATTACGGTATAAACAGGATTTTGGCCACTTCCAGTAATGGCCATATTTTGAAGATAATTATTAAACGAAAAACCAATTCCAGGCGCGATCGCAAAAGTTCTTTTTTTATTTATTGGCATATCCCGAAGAAATCCGCCAAAAAAACCAAATGATATCTTAGACTGAGACACACCATCAGGTTTTTTTATAAGCGAGTTATAATTAATTCCGGCATAAAACTGATCTTCTCTATAAAGACTGTCAATCTTAACATGCAAAGTATCGATTGAAAATGTATTCTCTTTCTCTTGAGAATAACCCATGAAAAATGATAAAAAAAGAAAACAACCAAGAAATAATCGCATCATTATTTTGAGAATTAAATTGGGAATTGCAGTATTTAAAGTTTGCTAAATCTATTGCTGTTACAAATATAAGGTTTTGTAGTTAACAATGGACTCCAAAGTAAATTAGTGAATCCGATTGATTTTAAACGTTTACACTTAACCAAGAATGAATTTTACAGATAAACTTTAAAAACAAAAAAACCGAAAATCAAAGTTTTCGGTTTTTTAAAATTCTGTAAGTCATTTCGCAGAGAGAAAGGGATTCGAACCCTCGATACAGTTACCCATATACTAGCTTTCCAGGCTAGCTCCTTCAACCACTCGGACACCTCTCTATTATTTTGGTGTGCAAAGAACACTAAAAAAAATGAATTTAAAAAATATTTTAAATGATTAATTATTACTTTATGTCACAACTAAATCCCGAAAAGCTTCAATAAACAAACCGATGGCTTTTTTTTCGTACTCACTTTTGATAGTTATAATATATGATTTTCGTTCGGTTTTTACTCCTGTTAACTCAATTGCCTGAATTCCATGCCATCCCTTCAGTGCTTTTTCAGTCACAATAGTTGCCCAATCACTGTTTTCTATAATTCTCAGCAGCGCATGAATTGCATTAAGCTCTATCGGAATTTTAGGTTTCATGTTGAATTTTTCAAATAAAACATCTAAAAATTCTCTTGAATTGAATCCTCTCGATGGTAAAATCAGCGGAATATCTTCTAATTTTTTAAAAGGTATCGAACTTAATTTGGCTAATTCATTATTTTTAGAAACTGCCATCACCAGCTTGGAGGTAAACAATGGAATTTTTTGCATCGGCAATTCAATTTCATTATTGGATATTACCAAAACCAAGTCAAGTTCATTTTGAAGTAGCTTGTTCTGTAGAGGTTCCGTTGACCCATATTCGACAATAATTTTTAGATCCGGATATTTCTTGGCAAATAATTCCACAACAGGCAATACCAGTAAACCAAAAATATAGGTAACTCCTATTCGCAATTCTCCACCAATTAAATTATTCAAATCATCAATCGCTTGTTTCCCTGATTCCACATCTTCCATCACTCGTTTAGCATGTTTCAAAAAAACATCACCTGCTTCTGTCAATTGTACTTTTTTGCCAGTCCTTAAAAACAAAGGCATTCCAAGCTCTTCCTCCAGTTTTTTAATCTGTTGTGACAAACCCGATTGTGTAACATAACAAGCATCAGCCGCTTTTGTAAAATGCAATACATCTGCCAAGATTACAAAATATCGCAATTGAAATAATTCCATAATTAATAAGTTAAATTAATCATTACAAGTAAAATTAGTAATTTTTTTAATGACATTATAATTACCAACTTTGTATCAAAGAAAAAAATCATGTTTAAAGCACTTCGATCACGAAATTTCAAACTCTTCTTCTACGGGCAATCTGTATCAGTAATTGGTACCTGGCTACAAAAAACAGCCGTAAGCTGGATGGTTTACAGTATTACTGGTTCAGTATTTTTATTGGGATTGGCGACTTTCTTAAGCATGATTCCCTCATTGTTTTTGGCTCCCTTAGCAGGAAGTATTATTGGTCGTTACAACAGACACCGTAGTATGATTGTATTGCAGTCCCTAGCGATGCTACAAGCTGGCATTTTAGCATTATTGATTTATTTAAAAATGTATAATATTACTTTTATACTAATTTTGAGTTTAATTCAAGGAATCATCAATGCTTTTGACATGACTTGCCGACAAACCATGATGATCGATATTGTAGATACCAAAGAAGATTTACCAAATGCCGTAGCATTGAATTCTACTTTAACGAATTTTGCCCGAATTGCCGGTCCAGCTCTCGCAGGTATTATTTTACAACAATACGGAGATGATATTTGTTTCATAGGCAACTTTCTTAGCTATATCCCAGTACTTATTTCCCTTGCTTTAATGAAAATAAAACCTTACAACAAAGCGACCGACAAACTTAAAATGTTAGACGATTTTATCGAAGGTCTGGACTACATTAAAAAAGAAAGTCAAATGGCAAAAATGTTATTAATGCTCACTTGTAGTAGTTTGTTCGTAATTTCATTCAACACTCTAATGCCTGTTTTTGCCAAAGACATCTTCAACGGAAACGCTCAAACTTTTAGCTGGTTTGAAAGTGCTGCTGGAATTGGATCAATACTATCTGCTATTTATTTGGCTAACTTAAAATCGGGATCAAACATAGATAACATAATGATTGGAGCGAGTATTTTGCTGGGCACTAGTATTCTTGTTCTTGCATTATCAAGCAGTTTTATCCTAACCCTTATATGTATGGTTTTAAGTGGTATTGGGATGATGGGACAAACGTCTTCTATAAATATCTATATTCAAACCAAAAGCACGGCACACATGCGCTCCCGAAGCATTAGCTATTATATGATGGTATATCAAGGCATGATTCCGGTGGGAAGTTTAATCATTGGCTATATCTCTCACTCCCTTGGCGTAAGAACTACAGTCGCTATTCAGGGAGTAATATCTATCGTTTCTGTAATTATATATCTGTATTACAAAAATCAAAAAAACACAAAGGAGCTCGAAACCTGCCCTGTTCGCTACAAAATTTAATATGTTTTTAGTAATTTAAAGGGAAATTTCACCTCTCAAAGATGTTTCGAATACATTTTTAAAATTCGATGGTGCTATTTTTTGGCCTAATAAGTACATTAATTTGGTCACGGCTGCTTCGGTTGTGATATCTTTCCCGGAAATAATTCCCAGATTTTTCATCGTGGTGCTCGTTTCATAATGCCCCATACTTACACTTCCAATAGCGCACTGCGTAACATTAACAATGTACAATCCCCTATTGACAGCATTTTGCAAAAGCTCCAAAAACCAATCTTCAGTTGGTGCATTTCCTGCTCCGTAAGTTTCCAGTATTATTCCTTTCAAACTCTCAATATTCAAAATTGCAGATAGGACGGCTTCACTTATTCCAGGAAACATCTTAATGATAGCGACATTATTGTCTAAATAAGTATGAACTTTCAACTCAGCCTCATTTGTTTGTAAAAACAATTCAGAGTTCATTTTCAAATGCACACCAGACTCCACCAAGAAAGGATAATTTGGAGATATAAAAGCCCTGAAATGTTCGGCGTTTACTTTTGTCGTTCTATTACCGCGGTATAATTTGTATTCAAAATAAAGACAAACTTCCTTAATTAATGGCTTGCCGTTTTCATGCAAAGAAGCAATTTGAATTGCCGTAATTAAATTTTCCTTTGCGTCTGTCCTTAAATCCCCGATTGGCAATTGGGAGCCTGTAAAAATAATAGGTTTGGAAAGATTTTCGAGCATAAAACTCAATGCCGAAGCCGAATATGACATTGTATCAGAACCATGAAGCACCACAAAACCATCGAAATTATCATAATTATTCTCGATAGTACAGGCAATTTCGGCCCAATGTTCCGGGTTCATATTCGATGAATCGATAGGATTTTCGAAAGAAAAAGTAGCGATCTCGCAATCCAGCAATTTTAATTCAGGAACGTTGTGAAGCAGTTTAGCAAAATCAAAAGCCTTAAGCGCCCCTGTTTCAAAATCTTTTTTCATACCAATGGTTCCACCAGTATAAATCAAAAGAATTTGAGGCTTAGAGTTCATCAAAATATTTTAATTTATTGACAACAGGATTGGCATACATATCCAAAAAGCCTTGTTTGGCAACTGGATGCTCGTGATCGATTCTCAACTCTAATCGACGCTCAAAAAGCATTTTTTCATTTTCGGTATACAAATGAGCAAAACGATCTGAATTGTTTACAATATCATAAGCGATAAAATTGGTCGTCCACAAGTGATAATTACTCAACACAGAATCATCAATTACTTGTGCCAATGCCTGAACTTGTTTATTGGTAGTATCTACGTTTTTGATAATATCGTCAATTTCAGTATCAAGAACATCGCCAACATGGATGTGAATTCTTTTCTTTTGTCCAATGATTCCGCTCAGCAAAGTCATGAAATCTTCATTTTTCTCTTTCTTGTAAATCTCATTATTTGCCTCGGCCAACAACTGTGGCATTTTCAGGGCATCTGTCGGGTCGTACTCGTAAGAAACAGAAACCGGGACAATTTTGATTTTCTTAAAATAATCCATGATATTTTCCTCGTCAGATCCCATGGCGATCATTTTCAAAACACCTGGATTGGTTTCGTCATTCCCATCTTTGGTTCTTCCTTCTCGTTGTGCAATCCAAACCGAACGATTATCATGCAATAACATTTGAGCCATATATTCCGCCAACAATTTGGAACTCACAAGCATTTCTCTTGGAGACAATCCGCGTTGAACCAAAAAGTTTCTGTTTAGTTTGGCCAATATTTTCAAAAATGGTTTGTGCACCAAATTATCGCCAATGGCCGATGAAGTCATTATCATCCCGTGTTCATACAGGCATGCATTTAGCAAAGTGGTGTCAAGAACAATATCTCTGTGGTTGGAAATAAAAAGATAGGCAGTATTTGGTTCTAATTTTTCAAAACCTGATGTCGTCAAGCCCTCGGAGCTTTTCTCCAACACCTGCTGTACCCCATGATAAATAAAGTTACACTGAAATTCTTGAATAGAGTGTGTATTACGAAGTTGTTCTTTCCAAATTTCATCGTCAACGCCCGGAAAACAAAAGTTCATCAACCCTTTCATCATAGGATGGTCAATAACCTTTAATATTCCCTGGTTTATTTCAGAATCATCAAAAAACCTAATCGCATCAAATTTATTCATTTTGGTTCTCAATTTAGTTCGACAAAAGAACAAAAAAAATATTAAACTTGGAGAAAATCGACATTAAATACCGAATATTTTCATAGAATTCTCAGTTGTTACACTTGCTATTTCATTTGCCGAAAGGCCATAAATCTGAGCCAATTTATCGACAACATTCACCAAATAACTACTTTCGTTACGCTTACCCCTATAGGGAATCGGGGCCAAATAAGGAGAATCTGTTTCAAGGACAATATGCCTTAAATCGATTTGATGCAAAAATTGATCAATTTTTCCGTTTTTAAAAGTAACTACTCCTCCTATTCCCAAACTCATATTATAGGATATAGCTTGCAAAGCCTGTTCGTACGTTCCGGTAAAGCAGTGAAAAACACCGAACAATTCGGGTGATTTTTCTTCTTCCAAAATTTCGAAGATTTCATCAAAAGCCTCACGGCAATGAATCGCAATTGGAAGGTTGTATTGTTTTGCCAACTGAATTTGCTTTCTAAAAGCAAACTGCTGTTCTCTCAAATGAGTTTTGTCCCAATACAGATCAATTCCAATTTCGCCAATAGCAACAAACTTTCTTTTGGCCAATTCGTTTTCAACATGCTGTAATTCCTCAAGATAATCATCCTTTACGTAGGTTGGGTGCAAACCCATCATCAAGAACACGTTATTTGGATAGTCGCGTTCTAGATCATACATGCTTTGCGTACAAGTCGAATCTATTGCCGGAACAAAAAAACGGGTAACACCATTGTCTATGGCGCGTTGCATCATATCGCTTCGGTCCTGATCAAATTCTTCAGAATATAAATGGGTGTGGGTATCGGTAAGTATTGCCTTTGTTTCCAAGTGTAAATTTTAAAGAGGCAAAATTACTCAAAAATAGGGCTTTACCAAATAGGGAATGACGCTAAATTTTTGCACAAAGATTCTCAAAATGAACCACTATGTACTGAAAGCCTTTAGTTTTGGCTTGGCAGACAAAAAGTCTGCAAGATTGGATTCCGAAAAATTTATGAAATTGCCACAGATTCACAGATTAAAATGTTTTAAAAATCTGTGAATCTGTGGCAAATAAATATTTTAAAAAAGATATTTGTGAACCTAAGCATTTCCTTAGTGAATCTTTACGAAATAACTATTTTGAAATACTAATCCAACTCATCCAACAAAGCATCAACCTGATCATTCCCCTCGTAATCCTCAGGAATGGTCAACAAAAGCTCTTTACAGGATTTATAATCTTTCTGTTTCAACTTACTCAACGCCAAGCTCCAAATCGCCTTGTTTTTATAAATCGAATTGCCCGATTTCAAAGCAGTAAAAACCTTTTCGGCTTCGGCAAACCTGTTTACCTCAAGCAAAGAAACCCCATAAAAATATTGGATCTCGGCACTTTTGTCTGTTTTCAAAATAGTTTCAAACAACGGAATCGCCTCACTGTACTTTTTCCCGTTGTAAGCAGTTTCGGCTTGCTTCAAATTTGCATCAGCAGTCCCTCTTTCGGTAAAGAAAGCCTGTTCAGGATGATTGTAATCCTCAAAAACCGGATCTTGATTATAATTAAAAAACAACAACCCAAACAAAACAGCAACCGATGCTGCAGCCGCATAATACCAAGGTTTGAACTTAATCACTTTGGATTTATGCTTTTTATAATGTTCTTTCGAAATCTTTTTTAAATTCTCTTTAAAAGCTTTTCGCTCATCGGCATGGCCAAACTTGTTTTCCAAATGTTGGTGCAGTTCCCTGTATGTTTCAAAAGCCATTTTCAACTCCGGTTCCTCCTTCAAGCGTTGCTCAAACGCCAATTTATCCCCAGCATTCATTTCCCCTTGAAGATATTCATCAAATTCCAAAAAGTGTTCCTCATTCATGGCTAGGTATTTTTTATAGATTTAAAACGATTGTTTTCCTGGATCCATTGTGTGAGCTGACCAATACAAAGCGATTTCTTTTTGCGGACATAACCATAAGTCACCATCAGTTTTTCAGCAACTTCCTCCATAGACGGAAGCGCAAAACTCAGCTTTAGCAACTCCTGGCATTTTTCACCCAGCTTTTGAAACATCATATCATACAATTGCTGTTTCTCGTCAAAATGTTCGCTCTGCAAAACCATTTCATCCACAGATCCGTCTATAGATGTCAACTCTTTATTAATTGTTACCCCTTTATTCGAATGTTTTTTTAACTCGTTGAGCCACTTTCGCTTACACAGCAAAAAAAAGTAAGCATCAAACGGACAAGTCAGTTGCAACTTTTTCGCCTTTGCCTGATCAAAAAGCAAAATCAACACTTCCTGAACCACATCCTGAGCCTTGTCTTCATCACCCGAATTGTTCTTAATATAACCGACAACTTTGGGCACAAACTTTTTATAAATAGCATGAATGACCTCCGAATCATTATTCGCAAGTCCATCAATATAAATCTGGTCAGGGTGATGGGATTTTCGATCCATAAGAAAAATTTTAACGAAAATACAAAAAAACAAATACCTCGTAATCAATTAAAATAGTAAAAAAAAATCTTGGGCGTGCCCCTGTTTAACAATGGGGCTTACTTACAATACCACTTATACAGCCCCATCATTAAACAGCGTCGGGCTGTCCGCGTTACTTCGGTAACTTGCTCCCATCCCTCACGCGAACTGCAAAACCAGTAATTAACTGCTGAAAAAACAAGTCAAGATTGCCGTTTTTCATCCTAACAGGTTTCCAAAACACAAACCTTCATCTAAAAAAAATAAAAAAATTTAAAAAACAGGGGTAACAATATCCAACCTCAATGGATATAACAACATAAACCAACATTTAAAACTTTTAGATTATGGAAAACATCAAAAAAATAGGCGCCAATTTCATTAACAAACTTTGGACATTAATCACCCGATAAAAAACAGGGGTAACAAATAAACCATTCAATTGATATACCCCAAAAATAAAAGCTAAAAAAAATCCAATTCTAGCTCTCTCTCCTTCGGAGAAGGTTGAGGAGAGGAAAAAAATTTAAAAACAAGGGTAACAATATCAAACCCCAATTGATTTAACAACAAAACAATTAACAACCAGAATCTGAAAAACATCCTGAAACTTTCGGGACAGATCGCAAAAACTTAGAAATCATGAACAAGAATTTAAAATCAATCGCACTTTTATTTGTGGCAACAATGGCAATGGTAAGCTGTACAAACGAGGACACACCGAAAACCGAAACGCCAATTATCCCGGCAACTGCCGCCGAGTTCAAAGCCATCAAAACCGAAGCCCTAACTAAGCTAAAACAAACGTTCACCATCACCGAGGCTTCGGGGACAGTGACACTCACTTCTGCCAAAGGGGTAAAACTAATGATCAACAGGGACTACCTCCGAAAAAACGGAAATCCGGTAACTGGTCCGATTTCTATCGAATACGTAGAGCTTTTCGACAAAGGGCATATGCTCGTGGCAAACAAGCCTACAATGGGATTGACCACAGACGGGAAGAAAAACCTATTAATCTCTGGTGGCGAATTCTACATCAAAGCAACCCAAGACGGAGTGGCGCTAGAATCATTGGCCACAATGACCCTTCTTGTCCCAACAAGTTTAACCGACGGATTAAAAACAGGAATGCAGTTATGGATAGGCAATTTGGATGATCCGGAAAACCTAGTTTGGAGAAATGTAGCCGATCCAGGAACCGCAGGAGGAAAAGGTGGAGTACAAGGAGAAGGAAGCAACTATTATGTTTCTTTTGGAAACTTCGGATGGACAAACGTAGATAAATTTTACAGTGACACCAGACCAAAAACAACCATTCTTGTCGATGCTCCCGATGGATACGACAACACCAACAGCGCCATTTATTTGTCCTATGACGGAGAGGGCAAAAACGCTCTTGCAAAATTGGATACCTACACCGCAGCAGGATTATTCAGCGAGCACTACGGTCAAATCCCGATTGGATTGGCTTGTCATATCATTTTTGCCACCGAGGAAGACGGACAGTGGAGATACGCCATCAAAGCTGTTACCATAGGCGCAAATGATGTTTACACTTTCACGCTGGCCGAAACTACTCTTGGCACCGAAGCGCAATTGGTAGCTGCAATCAATGCCATCCAATAACCCCATGCCCTCAATTAATGTCAAAAAAGTGGTGATTTGCTCACCGCTTTTTTTTACTTTTAAACCAATTTGATTTTTTACTGCTTTCAAAAGCTCCCGAAAAAACAATGACTGACCAAAATAACCAAAGTATGAACAAATCACTACTCGTAATTTTTCTCATTTTTGCAACCTCTCTGTATGCTCAAGTCAAAGTAAAAGATACGGTCACCCGAAGAGCCAATATCGGTTACGACCAAAAAGGGAATTTAGTTTCGTTCAAACCCGAAACACCTCCGCTAATTCCTATTGCCGGTGCACCAAAACCAAGCTACACTTATTTATGGGAATTAGGCGATGGCCACTACAGTAGAGAGGCAGAACCCAAACACGTTTATAAAAACAAAGGAACTTATACCGCCAAACTTACCGTAACCAACAATTACGACAACGGAAAACCACCAGCAACACGCCCAAAAAAAGTGGTGGTCAATGAAATTTCAGACACCAATTACAAAGACATCGCTTCTATCGACACTCAAGACGGATTATCGATCATAAAAAACTGCGACCCGATTCCGGAACAGGAAATGCAGGTTGTTGTGAGTTACGAAAACCTTGAAAACTATGTCACCAACGGAAAACTCTATCTTTTTTACAACGAAAAGCAATTCAAAAACAACAATTTCGTCCTAGAGGAAGTAAGGCCATATGCCGGAGAAAGGGAAGTCAAAGAAAATAATATCGTCTCTGCAGACGACATCGACAACACCAACCGCTATTTGGCTTCTAACGAAAATTTGACTTTTTCCAAAAAATATTTGGAAACAACCAATGAAACCAATTTGGATTCCACCTTATTAGCTGCTAAAAACAGTTATAAAAACGTGGCCATTTTAGAAATAGACGATCACAACCCGGGAGAAACCCGAAACGTGTTTTATACGTTCAAAACCACTCCCGAAATGATCAAGGACACCAGTGCCACGATAACCATCCGCAGCATTTATGTCCCCAACCGAAGTTTTAAAGACCATAAAATAAAAAACCTGGAAATGGAAATCGTTACTTCACACGATCCCAATAAAATGGGCTCCAACGGAAGTTTCATGAATTACCGCTTCGTTCGCTACAAAAGGGTTAAATTCAAAACTAGTTTTCAAAATAACGGTGAAGGCCCAGCCCGAAAAATACAGCTAGAAACCGACATCCCCGATATGTTTGACAAAAGCACCCTAAAAATAGAAAGCATGTACCCCGAATGCCCCATTTGTCCCAAAGGCGAAGTCGCGACGACAAGTTGTCTCGACGTTATCGAAAGGGAAACGCAGATA
Organism: Flavobacterium aquiphilum; assembly: GCF_027111335.1. NCBI lineage: Bacteria > Pseudomonadati > Bacteroidota > Flavobacteriia > Flavobacteriales > Flavobacteriaceae > Flavobacterium > Flavobacterium aquiphilum. Next base: position 108,647 of record NZ_CP114288.1, read on the forward strand.
TTTTTTGTTTTCAGAAATATCTATTTGCCGGGCAGCAACCAAAAAAATGTAACGGAAATAGACAGCACCAAAGGTTTTGTGAAATACTCGATGAAGTTCAATGAAGATTTTCACAAAGTAAAAACCAAAAGCAGAACGGCGATTATCTTCGACAAAAACGAACCCATCATCACCAACTATGCCACTACCCGATTCACGCCGGGAATATCCATCGGAGCCAAAGCCGGATACAACATATACACCAATCTGAAAAACCCGAAAAGCTATTTCGTAGGGGCTACCATTTCGCCTTTTAAATCCTATCGCTATTACGGTCAAGCCGAATTCATCAACAGCGTCACTTCCTATGACGGTGGTACCACCAATTCCAGAACAATAGACCAAAGCACCGGAGCCGTACATTTGAACCTAATTACCACATCCATAGAAAACAAAAACATCAACTGGGAAATTCCAGTTTTGTTCCGATACAATATTTCGACTTATTTTGGTGTTGGAGCGGGTATGCAATTCAACATGAATGTCTCCGAAGAGCAAACACAAAACATCAAAACTGACATTTACGAAGGAACAACAGACAAACTGCTGCTGCGAACAGAATATTCAACACCAAAAGACACAAAATCATTTACGAAACTAAACTCTGGGCTTTTGTTTGACTTCACGGCAGGTTTTGCTAGAATAGGTCCAAGTTTGGGAGCTCGATACGTCCTCAATTTCGACAATGATTTCAATTATGTTCAATTGTATGCGATTTGGAAATTTTAGTTTTTGTAAGCAAGAAAAGTTAAGTTCATAATTTCCATTTCATTGGGACAAAATTTTAAAATAATGTTTTTGGATAGTGGAAAGTTAGCGGATATATTTGAGAAAAAAATTATGGATAGAAAAGAATTTTGTTAAATGAATATTGAAAATTTAATACCAAAAGATAAATTTGATATTGAAACAGCTGAAAAGCTAAAAAATTATTCTTTTGAAGAAATCAAGCCAATCATTCCTAATTTATTGGAATGGTTACAAGATTTGAATTGGCCCGTTAGTCAATTAATTGCTGATTTTTTAATTCCTTATTCTGAAAATATTGCATTTGAAATCTTTAAAATCTTACAAGGTCGTGACGAAATGTGGAAATATTGGATTCTTTTAATATTTGGTAAAATCATTAAAAACGAATTAGTAATAAAAGAGGTTAATAGAATTGTACTAAATCCAACATTTGAAGAAATTGATGCGGCAGTATATGAGCTTGCAAAAGAATAGTTCAATTGTAATGTTATCAACTTTACGTTAAACTACACCCTTTAATAGCTACAACGGATTTATTCAACTAATTTAATTCAAAATTTGCTTTGTTTGTGTTTGGCAAATCCAAAAATTGGCTTAATTTTAGTCTCAAACTAGCTGAAACAAAGGGACTATCGATGACAAAAAAAATATTTTTCTTCTGCTTCTTTATATCCCTGACTCTCTTTAGCCAAAAAGCCCACACACAAGAAGAAGTTATTTACAACGCCGTCGATAATTTTGTTGCTAATCCAACGCCGGAAGGAATTGAAAAACTAAATACCTTCGAAACCAATTTTTGGAAAAACAAAGACAAAAAATCAAAAGACGCACTGCTTTCGATCGTTGTTTTAAACTGCAACAAAGCCTATTTCGAAAATAAATTCGGTAAAATAAACGAGGCCATCACTAGCTATGAAAAAGCTTGGAAAACATACCAAAATTACAAACTCTCCGATTACGACATTACTGAATACTGCTTGAAACCTCTGGGAAATCTCTACACGATTGTCGGCGATTACGATAATGCCGAAAACACCATCAAACAATATTATTTCATCGCTACGCAGGAGAAAAACAGAAACCTCAAAATAGCCGCCATTCTCAATTTATCAAATGTTTACCAAAATTCGGGAAGAAACTACCTTGCTATTGACTTACTGGAAAAAACCATTAAAACTGAGAAATTATCCAATATTCAAAAAGGAACTTTACTCAATAACTTGGGAAATAGTTATGTATTGAGTTATAAAGACCCGAATCCAACTTTCCCAATCCGAAATAATTTTCCCGAAAACCTTGAAAACTCCTATCTGGAAGCAATCAAATTATTAAAAAACGAGAAAAACCAATCGGAGACTTTAGCCAATTGCTATCGTAATTTATCAGCCCTTAATGCACAATGGCAAAACTTTGAATTGGCGAATACCTATTTTATAAAGGCCAAAGCCGAATTTGAAAAATCAACCAATATCAGTCCTCGAAAAAAAGCCCAATTCTATTTTGACGAAGCAAATATTCTTTTCAAACTAGGAAAACCAAACGAATCAAGCTCAGTTATTGCAAGCATTTTCAAAATATTGATTCCTGATTATTCGGGTAAAAAAAACATCCTCCCGAAGAAAAATTCACTTTATGCAGAATCCATTTTATTGGATGCTTTGGACTTACAAGCCGAAATTTTTAAAGTTGAAAACCAATCCAAAAAAGCATTGGAAAGTTATGAGCTTGCTTTCCATATAGAAGAACTGTTTCAATCACTTTTGGTTTATGAAAACTCGAAAATCATCAACCAAATCAGGAATCGAAATCGCACAGAAAAGTGTATTGCCATTTACAAATCGCTTTTTGAAAAAGAGCACAAAACAACATATCTCGAAAAGGCTTTTCAACTTTCAGAATATACAAAATCAGCTATTTTACAGCGAGGAATTAACAATTCAAAAACGCAGTCAATCGCTGAAAAAAAACTTTCCGAACAACTTCAAAACCAAAACAACATTATTTTAAAAGAACAACAAAAAGAAGATCTAGCCGATATTATCAAAATCAATTCAGCCATCAAAAAACAAAATGAATTGATGCTGTTAGTAAAGCAAAGCCAAACAAAAAAAGAAAACAAGGCTGTTCAGGATATCAATTTAGATAATTTGTATTCAAAATTGGAAAAGGATAATGCCATAATGATCGAATATTTTTCAGGAGTCTCAAAGGTTTATTCTTTTACCATTATTGACAAAAAGATGTATCTCAACTCATTCAGCAATAATGCCCATACATCAGTAAAAATAGCGCAATTCATAGACTTTTTTAATGATCCAAATACCATTGTAAACAATCCAAACGATTACAATCACTATGCAAACATTGCCTATCAATTATTACATTTGCCCATAAATTCGGCATCCAAAAACCTCATCGTTGTTCCCGACGGAATTTTAAATTTCCTGCCTTTTGAAGCTTTAATAACTAAAGAAACTTCAACAACTAATTTTGCTCAAATGCACTATCTTTTGAACGATTACAACATTGGCTACGAGAATTCGGCGGGTTTTTATTTGTCTTTTAACAAAAGTAAAAAACGACAAAAAGAAACTGTTTTGGGTATTTTTCCTGTTTTCGAAAATACTCCTTACACCTTGAGCTACTCGAAAGACGAAATGCAATCGATTCAAAAGAATTTCGAAGGGAAATACTTTGAAAATACCTCAGCCACTTTCGATAATTTCAAAAAAAATGCAGCCAATTATAACATTTTGCATTTATCCACTCATGCTAGTTCAGGAGATATTGAAACGCCGGCAAGCATCAAATTTTACGATCAGGAAATCCTGTACTCCGAACTGTACCATTTGAACATCCATCCTGATTTGGTCGTTTTGAGCGCTTGCGAAACAGGTATTGGCAAACTCTTTAAATCCGAAGGCGCAATGAGTGTAGCCCGCGGATTTCAATTTGCGGGAGCTCAAAACTTATTGTTTTCTTTATGGAAAGTCAATGACTATACTACTTCAATGTTCATGGATTCCTTTTACCAAAACATCAAAAATGGGCAATCCTACATTGAGGCCAATTCCAACGCAAAACGGGACTTCTTAAAAAACAAAAACATATCCAACACCAAAAAATCACCGTATTATTGGGCTGCCTTTGTGTATTACGGAAACGTCGAAAGCAAATATGAATGCAACTATTTACTGTTTGGATTACTAATTTTTGTTGCACTAACAGGAGGTTTTGTATTGTTTAAGTTTATTACCAACCGAATTAAAAAAGAAAAACTGAAATTCAAAAACCAATAACCCCGCAACAAATCCTATTTTTACCTTACCGAAAAGCCATTTGCAAAATGAAAAATTTACACGAAAAATTAAAGAAGGTAGATTATAAAAAAGTAAAATTCAAAGTCACCAAAACGCAACACCTTTTAATCAAGGCCAAAATCAATGGTGTGAAAGGAAACTTCATTTTGGACACCGGCGCGTCCAACAGTTGTGTGGGATTTGAGAGCATAGAAACTTTTACATTGGAGGCTCAAAATTCCAAAACGAAAGCTTCGGGTGCTGGAGCGACGGGAATGTTTACCCAAATGGCTTCCGGAAACAAACTTCAATTGGGTAAATGGAAGAATAAAAAACTAGACCTTATTATCTTCGATTTATCGCACGTAAACGAAGCCTTAGGACATTATAAAGTAAAACCCGTCCACGGCATCATTGGCGCCGATATTTTGATGAAAGGCAAAGGAATAATCGATTACTACAATCATTGTTTGTATTTGAAATAATCGTCAACAATAAAAAAAATCTAAATCTTAAATGTTGCTAGATGTAGAGTCTTATATTCATCCGAATAAACATGAATTTCATAACCATCCCAAAGATTTCTAGACCAAACTAACTTATTTACTGAGATAAAATAAGTGCACCATTTTCTTTCACCTAAAATTTCAGGGTTGAGTTTATTAGATTTTAATGCTTCTCTAATTTTGGCTTCAATTTTATTCATATTCAATTTCAATATTCGCTATTTTATTTAATTCATCTGAAATATCTTTTTTGATTTGTTCTGTCTTTTGGTATTTTTCGGCTATCTCTATTTGTTTTGCAACATCAATATTACCTACTTCATCATAAGGTATTGAAATATCTAACTTCATAACTCTGTCCATAGAACATTTATGATTAAAACCAAAACCTTCTCTTATCATTCTATTTTGAATAACAATCTTAAGATAATCATATAAACATGTAGAAAAATTTTCTTTTAACTGCAACAATTTAACTTTTTCATAAGGAATAAATTTGTCTTTTCTATAAAAAACATAGCTTGAACTACCATCTTTATTCCATGTTAAAACATTTTCATATTTTTTCCATTTACTATCATTCGAAGCCCAACCAAAAACTAAATTTTCTTCTTTGGATGCTGAATAAACTGGAATATTAAATTCATCGGTCTTAATTTGACTCACATGGATTTTTTTTAAACCTGAATTAGTTGGAGGAGATTCAAAGATATCTTCAACTAAATAACTTACCAGTTTTGATTTATGAGAATTTTTATCATTTATTGAACGTATTTCATCTTTAAAACTTAAAATATTATTTGCAACATCTTCTATTATAAAAGGTAATTCACTAAGTTTAGTTTTATTTTCTTCTTCAATTACGCCTAATTCAATTTGTTCTGTAATAGACCACCATTTCTCTACACACCAATTTTTATCTAATTCAAAATTGCTAATTTGAAAAATTTTGCACCTTTTGTCTGTATTTATTTTTTCAAATCCTTTTTTATTTCCTTTAAAAAAGGAATACAAATTTACAGCTTCGGACAAATCATCTTGTTCAATATCAAAACGATAATTATCCCTACTTTCACCTATCTCACTAACTAAATAAGTAAAAACAGGATCTATTTGAATGTTTGTTTTATTTTCTTTTTTAGTAACACAAAGAATATAAGTCTTCTTAGGAGTGGTGAAAAAAGTCTTCAGTGGTAAAGAAATTACACCGTCAATAAAACATTCATCCAAAATAAATTGGCGTAAATTTTTATCATTTTGTCTACTGAAAATTCCATCTGGAACAATAACAAAAGCTTTTCCCCCAGGCTTTAGCGCCCTAATTATCCACTCTATAAATAAACCTTCAACGCCTATTGCGTTAACTTTATAATAATCTTTTAATTTTGTATTATTACTAATTTCTTCTTTAAGATTACTACTACCACTTGTAACATATGGAGGATTAGTAAGTATTAAATCATATTCATTTTCAACAGTATCAGATAATGTTCCAAGTATTGAGTCTGTTTTTAGTTGAAAACTATCATTAAATACTTTCGAAAATTTATTTGTTAATGTGGGGTTATCTTTTATTAAGTCTGAAAAGTAAATAAGCATATTTGCTTTAGCCAAAATAATTGTTTTTTGCTCCTCTCCATCAAATCCTTTATCAAATCCATGAATTTGAATTTTTGAAATTATTTCACCATTTTTAACCTCAAACAATTGATCAATTTTAGTTCTTATTGGTTCTAACAAAAATTTACCTACGCCAGAAGCTGGATCACAAATTTTGATATTTGGTTTAATATCGTCTTTTGCCATTTCACCAATAGCACGAACTACTTTTATAGGTGTAAAAAATTGACCTAGATTTTTTTTACTAATACTTTCTTTTAAAAAAACCTCAAATAATTTACTTTTGAAATCATAATCAATATTTTCTAATCGCCCGTAATTTTTAAATTTAGTCAGGACTTTTTTAAAAACACTACTGTATCTTTTATCAGGATAGCCTTCTTTATTCACAAAAACTGACCCATTAATTATAGTAGTATTATCATTTCCTTCAGGAAATAATTTTTTTATATATGGTCTAATATTATTTGCATAATAATCTAAAGCTTGATCTTCTGGGTTTTCTAAATTATAATTATATCGTTCCATAAGATGGTTAAAATCCAAACCTTGCCCTAAAATTTTTAAATCACTTAAATATTTAAAAATAAATAATTCAACAAATGAGTATAATGAATTTGTTGGAGACTCTCCACTTGCAGACCAAATATCTTGCCAAATTTGTTTTGTAAATTGTCGGATTTAAGGAAAAAAATCAATATTTTCTAATCGCCCGTAATTTTTAAATTTAGTCAGGACTTTTTTAAAAACACTACTGTATCTTTTATCAGGATAGCCTTCTTTATTCACAAAAACTGACCCATTAATTATAGTAGTATTATCATTTCCTTCAGGAAATAATTTTTTTATATATGGTCTAATATTATTTGCATAATAATCTAAAGCTTGATCTTCTGGGTTTTCTAAATTATAATTATATCGTTCCATAAGATGGTTAAAATCCAAACCTTGCCCTAAAATTTTTAAATCACTTAAATATTTAAAAATAAATAATTCAACAAATGAGTATAATGAATTTGTTGGAGACTCTCCACTTGCAGACCAAATATCTTGCCAAATTTGTTTTGCTAAATCTGTCGGATTTACTAATCTCTTTGGTTTAATTTGATCATTTTTTTCATTTAAAGATGAAATTAATTTTTCAATTAAATCGGGTAATTTTTCATCATTAGAATCAAAATTAACTTTCAATTCTTTTCCTGTTTCATCTTTTATTCTGTTTCCTGTTAAAACATTTACCCAAATACTTTCTTTAGTATCCGTAGCAATAATTATATGAGCATCAATTTTTTAGCAACTTCTAATTCTTGTTCTATTGCTCTATTTTGCTTTGCTTTTGTATTAAATTCAGACGGTCTTTTAAATTCAATTACGGCGATTACATTTTTCTTTTGAACTAATAAGGCATCAACTTTTTTCTTTTCTTCTTTTCCATAATCAACATTCCTAATTATTTGAGCATCTTTAAATTGTTTAATTGAAGTTGCTCCTACGTTATAATAATCCCATTTCCCAATTTTAGGAGGATTATTTATTAAATTTCTTTGTAAAAGTTCTTCGCTCATAAATTTTTAGTTTTGAGAATTCACAACATCTCGTTTAAACCTTATTAATAATAAATTATTACTAATTTGACAAAAATATAACAAAAAAATTAATGCTATACATAAGTAAAAATATTTTATAATTATAAGCCTAACAAAAAAAGCTGGTGTTTAATACAAACACCAGCTTTAAATTGAAATTATTTAAAACTATAGTTCTAACGCTTTTTTAGCATTTCCACCCATCAATAATTCCAATGGGTTTTCCAAAGCTTCTTTCACGGCAACCAAGAAACCTACAGACTCACGTCCGTCGATGATTCTGTGGTCATAAGAAAGTGCTACGTACATCATTGGGTGAATTTCAACTTTACCGTTTACGGCGATTGGACGCTCAATAATATTGTGCATTCCCAAGATTCCTGATTGAGGAGGGTTGATAATTGGCGTAGACAACATACTTCCGAAAACACCACCATTAGTAATAGTAAATGTTCCTCCTGTCATATCGTCAACTGTGATTTGTCCGTCACGAGCTCTCAAAGCCAATCTTTTGATTTCAGCTTCAACACCGCGGAAAGTCAAGTTTTCAGCATTACGAACAACAGGAACCATCAATCCTTTTGGTCCAGAAACTGCGATAGAAATATCACAGAAATCGAAAGCAATTTTATGATCACCATCCATCATAGAGTTAACGTCTGGATACAATTCCAAAGCTCTTGTTACAGCTTTTGTAAAGAATGACATATATCCTAAACCTAAACCGCCGTGTTTTGCTTTGAACGCATCTTTGTACTCATTACGGATCAAGTTGATTGGCGTCATGTTTACTTCATTGAAAGTAGTCAACATCGCTGTTTCGTTTTTAGCAGAAACCAATCTTTCAGCTACTTTACGACGCAACATAGATAATTTTGTACGCTCTACACCACGGCTTCCACCTGTTGGAGTTCCCATAGAAGGCACTGCATTTACAGCATCATCTTTAGTGATTCTTCCACCTTTTCCTGTTCCTGAAACTGAAGATGGAGCGATATTTTTCTCATCCAATATTTTTTTAGCTGCCGGAGATGGTGTTCCTGCTGCATAAGATGCTACTGGTGCCGGAGCTGCTGCTACAGGAGCCGGAGCTGGAGCTGGAGCCGCTTTTGGAGCTTCAACTACTGGAGCTGCTGCCGGTGCTGCAGAACCTGCTGGTTTTGCTCCGTCAGTATCAATAAGACAAACTATTGCCCCAACCGCTACAGTATCTCCTTCTTCCGCTTTTAGCGTGATAATTCCACTCATTTCAGCTGGCAATTCAAGAGTTGCCTTATCTGAATCAACTTCAGCAATAGCTTGGTCTTTTTCTACGTAATCGCCATCCTTTACTAACCAAGTTGCAATTTCAACTTCTTTGATTGATTCCCCTGGTGATGGGACTTTCATTTCTAAAATCATACAATTTTTGTTTAAAGTTTAAATTGTTTAAAGTTTCAAGTTGGTATTAAACTCGAAACTTTAAACCTGAAACAATTCTTTTTATCTAAATAAATTTTTATCAAATACCATTCTGATTGCATCGGCGTGACGACGTTTTGAACGTGTGTAACTTCCTGACGCAGGAGCAGAATATGCTTTTAACGATGCCAATCTCCATTTAACCAAGTCAAAATTCATCAACATGTAGCTGTAAGCTCCCATGTTTTTAGGTTCTTCCTGTGCCCAAACGTAATCGTCGGCATTTGGATATTTGGCAATGATTTCTTTGATTTGATCAACTGGGAAGGGGAACAATTGCTCGATACGAACAACCGCAACATCTTTTCTTCCGTTATTTTCTCTTTCTGCAGTAATATCGTAGTAGAATTTACCTGTACAGAAAACTAGAGTCTTAACGTCTTTTTTATTTACTGTATTGTCATCAATTGTTTCTTGGAACTCTCCTGAAGTGAAATCTTCAACCGGAGATACACATCTTGGATCACGCAACAAACTCTTAGGTGAGAAAACCACTAGCGGTTTACGGAAATTAGTTTTCATTTGTCTTCTCAACAAGTGGAAGAAGTTCGCAGGAGTTGTACAATCGGCAACATACATATTGTGACGTGCACAAAGTTGCAAGTAACGCTCCATACGTGCAGATGAGTGCTCTGCTCCTTGTCCTTCGTATCCGTGAGGCAACAACATCACCAATCCATTTTGGTTATTCCATTTGTCTTCACCACAAGAAATATACTGGTCAATCATAATTTGGGCACCATTTGAGAAATCCCCAAATTGTGCTTCCCAAATTGTCAAAGCATTTGGGTTGGCCAAAGCATATCCATAATCATAACCTAAAACTCCATACTCAGACAAGAACGAGTTATAAATATGGAAGTTCCCTTTTTTATTTTCGATACTATCCAAAAGAATTACTTCTTCTTCAGAATCCTCAACTTTTACAACAGCATGACGGTGTGAGAAAGTCCCACGCTCTACGTCCTGTCCTGAAATACGCACATCAAAACCTTCAGTCAATAATGAACCGTATGCCAATGTTTCTGCAGTACCCCAATCTATAGTGTTGTTGTCGTATCCTGTTTTTCTGTCAGTAACAATTTTTGAAATTTTGTTAATGAATTTTTTATCAGATGGTAAAGTTGAAACTGTTTTTATGATAGAATCCAAAGTCGATCTGTCAACTTTTGTATCTACTTTTTTTAACATCACATCATCAGAAACCTGCTCGAATCCTTTCCATTCATTTTGCATAAATGGAGTAATGATTGTCAAATCTTTTTTACGGGAAGCTTCTAAATTTTGCTCAAGATCCTGTTTGTATTCTTTTTCGATTGTATTTACGTAGTTAGCATCGATAACTCTTTCTGACAATAGTTTCTCAGCGTAAATATCTCTTGGATTTTGGTGTTTTGCAATGATTTTATATAAAACAGGTTGTGTAAAACGAGGCTCATCCCCTTCGTTATGACCGTATTTTCTATATCCTAACAAATCAATAAATACGTCACGCCCAAATTCCATTCTGTAATCCAATGCAAAAGACATTGCATGAACAACAGCCTCGGCATCATCAGCATTTACGTGCAATACCGGTGAAAGTGTTACTTTGGCAACATCGGTACAATAAGTTGAAGAACGGGCATCCAAATAGTTAGTCGTAAATCCAACTTGGTTGTTGATTACAACGTGGATCGTTCCCCCTGTTTTGTATCCGTCAAGCAATGACATTTGGATTATTTCATAAAGAATACCTTGTCCTGCAATCGCAGCATCCCCGTGAACGGCAATAGGCAATACTTTAGAGAAATCGTCAGCAAAATATTTGTCTTGTTTTGCTCTTGTGATACCTTCAATTACGGCACCTACAGTCTCCAAGTGAGAAGGGTTTGGTGCTAAATTGATATTTATTTTTTTTCCTGACTTGGTTACTTTATCGGCAGTAAGACCTAAATGGTATTTTACGTCACCGTCAAAGTATTCTTGGTCATAATCTTTACCGTCAAATTCTCCGAAGATATCTTGAGTCGATTTACCAAAAATATTTGCCAAAACGTTCAAACGTCCACGGTGAGCCATTCCCATTACGAATTGCTCCACTCCTTTTTCGGCCGCTTTTTCGATCAAAGCATCAAGAGCTGGAATTACGGTCTCTCCTCCTTCTAATGAAAAACGTTTTTGCCCAACATATTTAGTATGCAAAAAGTTCTCAAACGAAACAGCCTCATTTAATTTGTTTAATATATTCTTTTTCTCCTCTGAAGAAAAGTTTGGCTGGTTATTGTTAACCCCCAATTTATCCTGAATCCATTTCACAACGCCAGGGTTACGAATATACATGTACTCAACCCCAATGTGTTGGCAGTATATCGCCTGAAGGCGTGCTATAATATCTTGTAAAGAGCTAGGCGGAATACCAATTGCCTGTGCTGCATCAAAAACAGTTGTCAAATCTGCTGTAGTTAAGCCGAAATTTTCAATATCCAAAGTCGGAGAACTTTTTCTACGGTCACGAACCGGATTTGTTTTAGTGAACAAATGCCCTCTTGAACGGTAACCGTCGATTAATCTCAATACTTTAAATTCTTTTTGCAATTTGTCTGAAACCAAACTACAATCAGCGTTTCCTGTAGCCACTTCAACAATTTGCTGAACAGGATTTTCATCATTATAAGTGGTCATTCCAAAGTCAAAACCTTGAAAAAAGCTTCTCCAACTTGGCTCTACACTATCTGGATTCTCTAAATATTGATCGTATAATTGAGCAAAAAATTCTGTATGTGCTGCGTTTAAAAATGAAAACCTATCCATAATCTTATCGAATATACTTTTGTTAAATAGTTCGGCAAAAATACAATAAAGCAATTTATTTAAATCTATTTTTTACGTACTTTTACGTAAAAATATGTTAAAAAAAAGCTGCTAACATGAAAAAATACTCCTTTTCTTCCCTAACAAAGTTGTTTTCTATAGTTATTCTCCTATTCTTTTACGAAAACGTAATAGCTCAATACCAACAAACACCACATTCTGTAAATCCTTTTTGGAGTAAAGTGCAGTTTGGAGGAGGATTAGGATTAAGTTTTGGGAGCGGATATACCGATATTTCGATTGCACCGAGTGCCATTTACAATGTCAACCCTTATTTGGCGGTTGGTTTAGGACTGCAGGGTAGCTATGTTTCTTCCAAAGGATATTACGATTCAGGAATTTACGGCGCAAGCTTTTTGACCTTCATCAACCCAATTCCCGAAATCCAATTTTCTATAAATCTAAACCAATCCTACGTCAACAATCATTATGAAGCCTATCATAACCTACCCGCTTATACCGATAATTTTTGGAACACGGCCTTATTTTTGGGAGCGGGCTACCGAGCTGGGAATGTAACGGTCGGGATAGCCTACAATGTATTGTTTGACGAAAACGATCATGTTTACAGTGATGCGGTAATGCCTTTTGTGAGAGCGTATTTTTAAAAGTTACTGAATTACTGAGACACTAAGTTTCTAAGACTTTTCAAAAGCGAAAAAGACCCGACAGGTTTCAAAAAACTGTCGGGTCTTATATTTTAGAAGAGTCCCTAATTTTTAAAAAAATCTTAGAATCTCAGAAACTTAGAATCTTAGCCACTTAAAGCAGTTACCTATAATAATTCTTAAACCACACTTTCTGCCATTCTCTTTTTAAAATCAGAAAAGAAACTTCTTCGGCGAGAACAACCAAATCAGAGCCATCTAGTTTTTTGATTTCGTCTTCGGAAACATCAATGATGTACAATAAATTAAGGTACTCGGCAAATTTGTACTGAATGAGTCGGTAGATCTTTTCATGCAATTGAATTTTCAATTCATCAGGACTGATGCTTTTAGGAAAATCAACCGCTTCGTTAGCCAAATTGAAATCCTTATTCAATTGGGCAATCAAATTAGCATAAAGCTCCTCCTTGTTAGCTTCCTGAAGTAATAAATCGGTATTTATTGGCGATATAAACATGTTGATTTAAGATTTAAGATTTTTGACTTTAGATTTCAGATTTGTAAAAATTCGATATATTTTGATTTAAAAGAAAAAACTAACTATTAAAAATGCAAGACTTCAAATCAGAAATCTTTAATCTTAAATCTACATTCAGAAATTTAAACCTTTCTTCCCATCAGGTTTTCTCCAAAAGTCTTTAGCACTTCTTTTTTCGAAGAATCAATATCCATTTTTTTCAAAGTTTCAAAAGCTTTAAAAGTGTACCTTTCAATTGCTTCCTGAGTTGCTTTGGAAGCGCCCGATTCGTTGAAAATTCCTTTTGCAGTTTCTATTTTCTCCGTATTGTCTTCTAATTGCAAAGTGAACAATTGCTCTAATTCCGAAGCTTTTTCAGGAGTAGAAAATTCCAATGCTTTCAAATACAAATAGGTTTTTTTATTTTCGATAATATCTCCTCCCACTTGTTTTCCAAAAGTTTCCGGATCACCAAAAGCATCCAAATAATCATCCTGCAATTGGAAAGCCAATCCTAAATTGAGTCCAAAATCGTAAATCAAATTAGCATTCTCCTCTGAAGTATGCGCAATTATCGCCCCCATTTTCATAGCTGCCGCTACCAAAACCGCCGTTTTATATTCAATCATTTTAAGATATTCGGGAATAGTGACGTCTTTTCGGGTTTCAAAATCAACATCCCATTGTTGGCCCTCACACACTTCAAGCGCTGTTTTGCTGAACAATTTGGCCAAATCCCTAAAAACAGCCGGCTCATATTGCTCAAAATATTGGTAGGCCAAAATCAGCATCGCATCACCCGAAAGGATTCCGGTGTTTACATTCCATTTTTCATGAACTGTTTCGTTTCCTCTTCGCAAAGGCGCATCATCCATAATATCATCATGAACCAATGAAAAATTATGAAAGACCTCAACCGCCATCGCTGCCGGAAGTGCCTTTTTATAATCAGTATCAAAAACTTCCGCAGCCATTAAAGTCAAAACAGGGCGGATTCTTTTACCTCCCAATCCCAAAATATATTCCACAGGAAGATATAAATTTCTTGGCTCTTTACTAAAATTTTGATTTTCTAAATAGGTAATAAAAAATTCTTGATACTGATGAATAGCGTACATAAAATAAGGTCTCGGTTACTTTTCGTAGTCTTTACTACTTGAAATTTAAAGCCCAAAGATACAAATTCATTTTTACCATATAAGTCATCTAAGATTAAACAACCATTGTATTCGCATTTTCCCTTATCAAGCACAATTAAGTTCGAAACAAATAATCGTGACTTTTTGCCTTGCAAATCTTTTAAAAAAAGTCAGCCAATTAACAAAACACTCCTACACCTTAAATCTTAAAAAAAATTAGACAAACTAAATGCTTAACATTTGAAGCAAAAGAAAACCATATTTAAGTCGATTTAATTATGAATTATCGAATTCTAAAACAGCCCAAAATACAGGCATAGTTTTTGTTTATTCATTTTATTTAAAAAAAACAATGGAAACTTTGTTGGTTTTTAAAGTTTCCTTCTTACATTTGCAAAACAAAAGAAACTTTTAGAGTGTTTAAAGTTTCCAAAGTATAATTAAAAAACAAAAATCATAGAAGAACATTACTTAAAATAAAAATCATGGAAAATGCATGGGCAATTGATTCAAACGAATCAGACGTATTAATAAAATCAAGACATTCCTTACTAGGTTATATGCCCGGAAACAAAAACAATTTCAAAGGACACGTAGCCATACAAAATGACGAAGTGGAAGACGCATCCATTGAGTTTTCGCTGAATGTAAATGACAAACTTGTTAACCCAAATAGAGAGAAGAAGGATATAAAATTTGATGATCTTTTCGAAGAGAACGAAACGCCGATCATAAAGTTCAAATCGACTTCTTTTCAGAAAATCAGTAAAAACCTCAATTTTCTGAAAGGGTTTCTTACCATCAAAAATATAACCAAAGTAGTAGAATTAGACACCGAATTTATCGGATACAATAATTACAATGGCGTGCAAAAAGCTTCATTTGAAATTACCGGAAATATTAACCGTAAGGAATTTGGTCTCAATTCCAATACACATCACCAACACGACGGACATCCAATAGGAAAAGATATAAAATTAATAGCCAATCTTGCATTTTCGCATTAAGAATAACTACTCCTTAAAACTTTAAACAACCGAACCTCATTTACCAACTAACTTTTAATGTATCATTTAATTCAAATTACAAAAGTTATTCAAAATGAAAGATAAAATTATTTCAAAAGCAACGGAACTATTCTTAAAACTTGGTTTTAAGAGCGTTACCATGGATGATATTGCCACCGAAATGTGTATTTCAAAAAAAACGATTTACAAGTTTTTCTGCAACAAAGAAATACTGATCGAAGAAAGCACAGAAATGGTCCACAAAGCAATTCACGAAAGCATGGACACAATCGCGGCGAAAAATCATAATGCCATCGAGGAAAATTTTGAAATCAAAAAGATGTTCAAGGAAATGTTTAAATCAGGGGAAAACTCACCGGCTTATCAGTTAAGAAAACATTACCCCGAAATCTACAACAAAGTAATTTCCAGGGAACTGAACGAATGCAACTCGGCCTTTAAAAACAATATAGAAAAAGGAATTCGTGAGGGACTTTACAGAAAAAATCTAGATATAGACATCTATGTTGGATTTTATTACACCCTTATTTTCAGCATCCACGGCACAGCGAGTACCGAAAGAGAATCACAAAAATTAGAACTAGAAGCATTAGAATATCACATTAGGGCTATGGCCACCCCAAATGGGATCATAGAATTAGAAAAACAATTACAAAATCCAATCTTATCATGAAGAGAATACTTTTATTAACGTTCCTAACCTTTGCTCTCACTGCGCAATCCCAAGGGATAAGTACAACACCTGCACAGCCCCTTACTTTAAAGTCGGCTATCACTTATGCGCTTGAGAACAAAGCCGATGCCAAAAAATCAAAATTAGACATTGAAAAAGGCGAATACCAAATTCAGGAAACACGTTCAAGAGCTTTGCCGCAAATCACCGCAAACGGCAGCTTGACATACAATCCTATTTTACAAACCAATGTAATAGACGGAAAGGCTTTTGGAGCACCCGGAACTACAATTCAGGCTTCTTTCGGCCAAAAATGGACTTCGGGAGCAGGAGTTTCGTTAAGCCAAACGATTTTTGACGAATCTGTTTTTACAGGTTTGAGAGCTGCAAAAACCACTCGTGAGTTTTATCAAATAAACAATCAGTTGACTGAAGAACAGGTAATCGAAAAAGTAGCCAACAATTACTACTCGGTTTATGTACAACGCGAGAGATTGGCTTTATTGGACAGCAATTATGTTAACACCAAAAAAGTGCGCGACATCGTAAAAGGGCAATATGATAATGGCTTGGCCAAAAAAATTGATTTGGACCGAATCATCGTTAAATTATCCAACATCGACACGGATCGCCAACAAATCAAAAATCAAATTGAATTACAGGAAAATTCATTGAAATTTTTTATGGGAATGCCGATTGAAACTCAAATCATAATCCCAAAAACCGAATTTGAAGCAACACCGATCGCATTGACCGAAGAGCCAAACATTGAAAACAGAACCGAGTATCTGCTTTTGAAAAAACAGGAAGAATTATTGCAATTTCAAAAAACAGCAGTAAAAGCCGAATACTATCCGACACTTAATTTGGTTGCAGGTTATAATTATTTAGGACAAGGACCGGAAATGCCTTGGTTCGCAAAACCAAAAGACGGTGTGTATTGGTCTGACTACTCAGCCATTGGCGTAAACATGAAAATCCCAATCTTTAATGGTTTCGGTACCCGTTCCCGAGTAAGACAAGCTGATGTTGACATCAAAACATTGCAGGAAGATATTAAAGACACCAAACTTTCCCTCGATTTGGATTATAAAAATGCCAAAACTCAAATTGAGAACAACTTTATAACCATCCAAAATCAAAAGGAGAATATGCAATTGGCAGGGGAAATTCTGAAAAACACCAAGAACAATTACCTTCAGGGATTGGCTTCGTTGACCGATTTATTAGACGCCGAAAACGCAAATCTTGAAGCACAAAACAACTATACCAGAGCCGTATTGGCATATAAAATAGCAGAAGTATCATTAATCAAATCCAAAGGACAACTTAAAACCCTATTAAACTAAAAATAAGATGAAAAAAAATATAATTACAGCAGTTATAATTTTAGGATCATTAGCGCTTATCGCTTTTACTTTAAACAAGAACAAAGCAGAAAACAAAGCTAAAACCGATCTTGTTGCCGAAAAAAATGCGTCTGTTTCGGTAAAAACAGCACAAGTACAAACTCAAGAAGTTACATTGGATTTCTTGGCCAACGGAAATTTTGAACCGATTCAGGAATTGACTTTTTCTGCCGAAAAATCAGGAAAAGTAATCAGTGTTTTGGTAAAAGAAGGTGATTATGTAAATGTTGGACAAACATTGGTAATCGTTAGAAGTGACGTTATAAATGTGAATGCCCAAACGGCAAAAGCGGTTTATGACAATGCAAAAGCAGATTACAACCGTTTTGAAAATGCATACCAGACAGGCGGTGTAACCAAACAGCAATTGGATCAGGCAAAATTAGCCATGACCAACGCAGCGAACAACCTGAAACAGGCAAACATCAACGTTGGCGACACCAAAGTTAAAGCGCCAATCAAAGGTTTTATCAACAAAAAATACATTGAACCAGGTTCTATCCTAACAGGAATGCCTGCCACAGCAATGTTTGATATCGTGAACGTTTCCAAATTGAAATTAAAAGTTACCGTAAACGAAAGCCAGGTTGCCGGTTTAAAACTTGGAAACACAATCAATGTAACTTCAAGCGTTTTTCCTGATAAAACATTTGCAGGGAAAATTACATTTATTGCCGCAAAAGCTGACGAAAGCTTGAATTTCCCAGTCGAACTTGAAATTGAAAACAACGCTGACAAAAGTTTAAAAGCGGGAATGTACGGAACAGCCAATTTTGGTTCCAAACAAAAACAACAATTAAAAGTGATCCCAAGAAATGCTTTCGTAGGAAGTGTGAGCAGCAATGAGGTTTTTGTGGTTCAAAATGGTGTTGCCAAATTGAAAAAAGTAACCTCAGGTAGAATTTTGGGAGACCAAGTAGAAATCGTTGACGGATTATCTGACGGAGAAACTGTAATTGTTACAGGACAAATCAACTTGCAAGACGGTAACGCAGTAGAAATCATTAAGTAATTACAAACTATAAGTTGTAAACAATAAGCTTTACGCAATTTAAAAAGTGTAAAGCCCAAAACTTACTGCCTAAAGCAAAAAGAAAAAAATATGAAATTAGCAGAAATATCCATAAAACGTCCGTCGCTGATAATTGTATTATTTGCAATTTTAATCCTTGGTGGGCTATTCAGCTACAGCCAATTGGGATACGAATTGATTCCAAAATTCGAGCAAAACGTTATCACCATTTCGACTGTTTATCCCGGAGCTTCCCCAAGTGAGGTCGAAAATACGGTAACCAAAAAAATTGAGGACGGAATCGCTTCTTTGGAAAACATCAAAAAAATTGATTCCAAATCATACGAAAGCTTGTCCATCGTTTCGATTACTTTGACATCCAAAGCAAAAATTGACATTTCGATGAATGACGCACAGCGAAAAATCAACGCGCTTATCAGTGATTTACCCGATGATGCCAAAACTCCGGCCTTGACCAAATTCTCGTTGAGCGATTTACCAATTATGACTATTGGTGCCAATGGTAAAATGGACGAAGCCGCATTTTATGATTTGATTGACAAAAAAATTGCTCCCGTGTTGTCCCGTGTGGCCGGTGTGGCGCAGGTAAACATCATTGGTGGTCAGGAACGTGAAATCCAGGTTAACCTTGATGCAGTAAAAATGCAGGGTTACGGACTTTCGATTCCGCAAGTGCAACAAACTATTTTGACTTCAAACCTTGATTTCCCAACGGGAAACATCCAAACCCGTAATCAAAAGATATTAATCCGTCTTGCCGGAAAATATAAAAATGTTGAAGAGTTAAGAAACCTAGTTGTTTCCTCCAAAAATGGAATTGAAATCCGTTTGAGAGACATCGCCGACGTACAAGATGCCCAAAAAATCGCAGAGAAAATTTCCCGTGTTGATCAAAAAAGCGCCATCATTTTACAGGTAATCAAACAATCTGATGCGAATGCCGTAGCGGTAAGCGAACAATTGATCAAAACGATTAAAGGTTTGGAAACCGACTACAAAACCAATGAATTAAAACTGGCTATCGCCAAAGACAGTACCGTTTATACATTGGAAGCGGCAGATTCTGTATTGCACGATTTATTGATTGCAGTAGTTCTAGTTGCCTTTGTAATGTTGTTCTTCCTGCACAGTATCCGAAATTCATTGATTGTAATGGTGTCGATTCCGGCTTCGTTAATTGCAACATTTATCGGAATTTACCTTTTGGGATATACCTTGAACTTAATGAGTTTATTGGGACTTTCACTTGTGGTTGGTATTCTTGTGGATGATGCGATTGTGGTATTGGAAAATATTTACAGGCACATGGAAATGGGCAAAAGCCGTGTTCGTGCCGCTTTTGACGGTACTGCCGAAATCGGTGGAACCGTAACTTCGATTACCTTGGTAATTGTGGTGGTATTTTTGCCGATTGCAATGAGTTCCGGATTAGTATCCAACATCATCACACAGTTTTGCGTTACCGTAATCATCTCGACATTATTTTCATTGTTGGCTTCGTTTACAATTATTCCGTGGTTGTCTTCCCGTTTTGGAAAATTGGAACACATTGAAGGAAAAAACCTGTTCGGAAAAATCATCCTTAAGTTCGAAGATTCATTAACCCGTTTCACCAATTGGATTTCCGAATTGTTGAATTGGTGTTTGGATCATTACATCAAAACAATCGTGGTTGTATTGGTATTGTTTTTCGGAACCATCTTCAGTTTGTTTGGAGGAGGTTTTATCGGAGGGGAATTCTTCGCGACTTCGGATAGTGGTGAGTTTTTGGTTCAAATTGAAATGCCGAAAGACGCTTCATTGGAACAAACCAACTTTATGACCCAAAAAGCCGAAGCATTTTTAAAAACCCAAGAGTATGTTCACAGCCAAATTACAACTGTAGGACAAACCAGTGAAGGTATTGGAGCTGCGCAAGCTACTGCCTACAAAGCGGAGATTGACGTAAAAATGATTGACCAGGAAGATCGTACTGATGATGCTTTTGTTTACGCGGCAAAAATCAAACGTAAATTGGAAAAAGTATTGGTTGGAGCCAAAGTAAAAACGGTTCCGGTTGGTATTTTGGGAACAGCCCAAAACGCGACTTTAGGATTAATTGTTACCGGTCCAAACGTAGAAAGCGCAATGAAATTTGCCAAATTGGCCGAAGCCGAATTGCGTACCATTCCGGGAACAACCGAGATTAAATTGACCGTTGAAGAAGGAAACCCTGAAATCAACGTTCAGGTGGATCGTGATAAAATGGCTGCTTTGGGATTAACGCTACAAACGGTTGGTATGACAATGCAAACGGCTTACAGCGGAAATACCGACGGAAAATTCAGAGCCGGTGAATACGAATACGACATCAACATTAAATACAATGCTTTCGACAGAAAAAACATTACCGACGTTAGCAACCTGATTTTCATCAACAATATGGGGCAACAAATCAAATTGTCTCAGTTTGCCAAAATCACCGAAGGTTCAGGACCTAGCCAATTGGAACGTAGAGACAAATCGGCTTCCGTGACAGTTCAGGGACAAAACGTCGGGGTTGCTTCGGGAACGATTGTGAACCAATGGAAAGTGAAATTGGAAAAACTTAAAAAACCGGTTGGCGTAAATTACATTTGGGGTGGAGACGAGGAAAACCAAAGCGAAGGTTTTGGTACATTGGGAATTGCTTTATTGGCCGCTATTATCTTGGTTTACCTTGTAATGGTTGGTTTGTATGACAGTTTCGTTCACCCGTTTGTGGTATTGTTCGCCATTCCGCTTTCGTTTATTGGTGCTTTGTTTGCCTTGGCTTTAACCAACAATACACTGAACATATTCACCATTTTGGGTATTATCATGTTGATTGGTTTGGTTTGTAAAAACGCAATCATGCTTGTGGATTACACCAACCAAAGAAGAGCTGCCGGCGAAACTATCAGAAGAGCTTTGATTCAGGCGAACCACGCTCGTTTGCGTCCGATTTTGATGACGACAATCGCGATGGTTTTCGGTATGTTCCCAATTGCATTGGCTTCCGGAGCGGGTGCCGAATGGAAAAACGGTTTGGCTTGGGTAATTATCGGTGGATTGATTTCCTCGTTATTCCTAACCTTGATTATTGTTCCCGTGATTTATGAAATCATGGAAAAAATAATCGCCAAATTCTCTAAAGAAGAAAAAATAGATTACGAAGCCGAAATGGTTGCTGAATACGATCACAAAGAACTAAGCGAGGATGGTTTCAATCCAAAGCATACGGTTTAAAACAGGTTTCTTACTAATTCAAAAAAGGGCTTTCAACGATGTTTGAAAGCCCTTTTTTATTAGTTTTTAAGGAAGAAAAAGACATGAACGCTCCAAATACAAAATCATTTTTCCATTAAGACATTGTGGGTAAATATGTTGCAGTAGATATTACCACAATTTATTTATGCTTTAATTTTATCAAAAATCCCTGGCATCGTTGGATTTCCATCGTCTTTTAACATACCAGTTTCAGCTCGGCTAAATAGTGATTGCAAAATTAGACTTCGATCTTCCTGAGTAATTGTTGTGTCTTTAATCAGCGATAAATAAAAGACGGTAAGTTTTTCTCTTTCTTCGGCATCTCGAGCTAAATGAAAACTTGAAAACATTGCTTTTTTTAATGCTTGTATACCAAAAAAAAGAAATGATATGAAAGTTATAAAAATTATTGACCACCTAATTGCTCTAACTGGTTCTTTTGAGAAAATGCTTTCTAACATATCTTCAGGACTTAACCATAATATAGAAAAAAGTAGAGAGGTTCCAAGAATAACAAGAAATATTAACCATTTCATAAATTTATACCCCTCGCTATTCAATTCATTTGCTCTTTGCTTCCAATAGACAGCAGGGACTTGAAATTTAAGCTGCTCTTTATATGTTTGCTCTAAATCTATTTTAGATTGCAATGATTTTTTCAGAAGTTTAACAGCATTAACATTACTTTTTTTCATTTCTTTTTCAGCCTTCGATGTCCACTCATCATAAATTTCGTAAAACCGATCATCCCAATTTTCTTTTAGTGTCTTTAAATTTTGAATTTCTATAGAAGTTAATTCTTTTGTACTATTCAATATTTCTCCAAATTTATCTATAGCTTCGTTATTTTCGCCTAAAAATTTATTCCTTATTTCTGAAAAAGATATATCTTCGCTTTCACTTAAAGAAAGAGGATTAATGTCTTGCATTTCAAAATTAATAGCAAGAATAATCCCTTTCAAATAGTTTTGATTAATAAAATTTGCATTTTGGATGTTATTTATCAAATTATCAAATGCTCCATCAATGAATTCAGGATGTTTAGAATATAATTTTTCAAGAAATTGAGTTTTTGGAGAATTACTCAACAAAACTGTCTTCGGAGTTTTTGCAATTATTTGTTGTATTCCTCTGTTTGAGTCTAATGTTAGTTTTAAATTATTAATTGAATTTTCAATTGCAATCAATAATTTTGAAAAAAAAGTTAATGAGTAATTAGAACGAGGATTCTTTGCTAACAATAGATTTTTCCATGAATCTAATTGCTCTTCAGTAAATTTATGTAAACCTATTAAATCATATGTTATTTCAAATTTTTCAGAAGGTATTTTTAAAGTATAAACACTATCTCTGAGAATATTATCCTTTGGCAAATTATTAAAACTTAAAATAAAATCTGAGTTTTTCATTAGTTTTATATTTATTTAAATTCATGTGAAGAAAATTGTTTACAAACCCGCTCCGAAAAGTCTCTCGACTTTGCGCTTTTTTTAATATTCTTTAAAAACATAAATCTAATAAAAGTCTCTCGATTTTTTGCATGAATATCCGTCGTTTCTTTTTTCAAACGAAAAAAATAATAGTTACACTTACAAATTGCTTTTTTTCTTCCTTACAGTCATCTTTCACTCTCAAACCAACAAAATAGCGCTTCCGCAGAAAAAGAATGACCTGATAGGCTGTCTTTTGTATCCCTTAACCAACGACAAACTGAATGAATCAGATATCAATTAAAACTAAAAGATTTAATGGAATCATAAACCTATTAAAAAAAAGTAAAAAAAAAGTAGGGTGATTGTATTTTGAAATGTTTTATACCACAAGCTAGACTAGTACACCCTAAAAATCAATTATAAATATGGCATATTTTTACTTAACCCTAAAATTTTAAGTATATGAAAACAAATCAAAAATCTTTTTTCTCTTTGGCTTTAGCAATGTCTTTAGCAATGTCTTTGTCTAATTGCACCAACAATGATTCTACTTCATCGGATTCACAAACCACTGCAGCAGCCTCAACCTATGAAGTAGTTTCTGCGGCAGCTTTGCCAACTACGGTATCGTCTTACATTACATCAAAATACGCGGGTTCTACCACAACCGAAGTAAACCTGAACGCAGATGGAACTTATACAACCTATGTAAGTTTGGCTCCGGGTGCAACTGCCAAATCAACTACTACAGAAAAAACAACCACTATTGTGGTAAAATTGATTTTTACAGCCAAAGGCATTTTACTGTCAGCAAAGACACAAACATCAATTGCCATTGCTGATTTATTGCCTGCAATAAAAACGTATATTTCAACTAATTATGCCGGTGCAACTATAACCGAAGCTCATTCAGAATCGGATGGAAGTTTTGATGTGTTAATTACTGCAGCCGATGGAAGCAAAACCAAATTGGAATTCGCTGCTGACGGTACATTTGTATCTGCACACACTCTTAATCTTCATGGGAATCACCATCACGATCATTCCGCCAATCAAACACCGGTTGCCATAGCTGATTTGGTAGCAAGTATTACAACTTATATTTCGACTAATTATACAGGAGCTACAATCACTTCTGCCCATAAAGAGTCTGATAATACAATTGACGTAATTATTACCACTGCCGCAGGAGCCAACCTGAACCTGAATTTTAGTGCTACGGGCGATTTTATTTCGGTAAGTTCCAACGGAAACAATCATTTGAATCATGAAACAGAGATTGCTGTTGCGGATTTAATGACAGCAATCACCACTTACATCACTACCACTTATCCGGGAGCCACAATAACATCGGCTGAAAAAGACTGGAATGGTGGTACAGAAGTACATATTACTACCGCAGCTGGCGTACGATTAGAATTAAATTTTAACGCTGCAGGCGCATTTGTGGTGGGTTCGGATTCTAATAATAACCATCTTGCAGCTATGGTTTTGGTTATTGTAAAAGATTTAATTGCCAATATAAAAACCTACATAACCACCAATTATGCCGGAGCTACCATTACAGAGGCACATTTGGAATCTGACGGAAGTTATGATGTTACCATTACTACTGCTACCGGAACGAAACTAAAATTGAACTTCACAGCAATGGGTACTTTTGTTAGCGTTAAAACTGCTTAAAATAAAATAATTGTTAGTTTTTTGTAAAAGGCCATCGGGTTACGCTCCGATGGCCTTTTTTTTTGCAAATTATTTTATTTGCATTTATAAAATAGTCGAATCCTGCTTTTGTCACATCAAGCACAGTCTAGATTTTCTAAGGGTTCTCAAACACACTAAAATGCCGCCTCGCAAAGCCTCCCTCCTTTGTGAACCAGAGAAAACTCTACCTGCTTCTTCAAACATATACATCGAAATTACACTTCTTTCTACAACACATAAAAACATTACTGTTAACAGCCTTTATACAGACACATTGAAGTAATTTTATCCAGTGTTTATTTGTGGGAGAAAAAAAAATTAAAAAAAACTGCATTTCGATAAAATATTTATCACTTTCATTTGTCTACATAAATAGAGGTCCTCATAAAATGAATTTAAAAACACATAAAAAAAACTATAAAATGAATACAAAAGGTTTTAAAATAGCAGGAATAGTATTGCTTGTCATTGCAGCAGGCGCAGGATTTAGTTTTGCAGTAATGCTGCTGTGGAATGCACTTATTCCTGACATATTCGGATTGGGAATTATCAGTTTTTGGCAAGCATTGGGATTACTTGTTCTTTCCCGTCTTCTGTTCGGTGGTCACGGACATGGTGGCCCTGGGTTTGGGCGTGGTCGTAGATTTGGTGGTTTCAGAAATAGAAATGCGATTCGTGAAAAATGGATGAACATGACTCCAGAAGAACGAAAAGAATTTATAAGTAAACGCAAAGAACATATGTGCGGAGGAAGATTTGGTCGTGGCCATTTCTTTGGAGGCAGGGATTTTGATTTTGAAAGTGCTGATTTCGACAAAAAAGATAATGAGTAATAGCCAACAGCAGGATGTCGGAACTCTGGTAACAGCTTATAAACCGCGTTTGAAGGCGTTTATCAATAAACGCGTTTCAAACAAGGAAGATGCTGAAGACATTCTGCAGGACGTATTCTACCAACTGGCAAAAGTCGATACGGCAATGAACCCGATCGAGCAAGTTGCTGCTTGGTTGTATCGGGTAGCCCGTAACATGATAATCAATAAACAAATTAAGAAGCATGAAGAAGAACTACCATCGTACCTATACGAAGACGAGGAGGTGATGCAGGATATTACGGAAATACTGTTCAGTAAGCAAACTTCACCATCTCCAGAAACAGAATACCTGCGTTCTTTAATGTGGATTGAACTCGAAAACGCCTTGGCAGAATTACCTCAGGAACAAAGAGAAGTTTTTGAAAAGAGTGAATTAGATGGTTTGTCATTCAAAGAAATAGCCAAAGAAACAGGTGTCTCCGTCAATACATTGCTTTCTCGAAAGCATTACGCCGTTTTGCATTTGCGAAAACGCTTGTCTGAATTGTATGAAGAAATCATCTTTTCTTAATTACTGAATTCAAATATCAGCTTGGAAATTTTTCGTCGATTAAATCATAGAACATTTGTATAAAATCAAAAGATTAACAATTGAACTAAAATCAAATTCGGTACTATATTGTTCATGCATCCAGCATATCCTTTTTCATGCAGTTATAAAAAATAAAAGCGAAAAAACTTATAAAATACTAAAGAGTCTGAATGAATGTTTTGCTAGTAAATCGACTCTATTTTATTAATTAAGATTTCAAGCAAAAAGCTAACCATCTAATTTATAATACAATCTAAACAAAACAATGGAAACTTTATTTGTTTTTAAAGTTTCCATTGCTATATTTGCACTACAAAATTATTACAAAAAACTGAAAACATGGAAAAAGAATGGAAAATTGATTCGAACGAATCAGACGTGTTGTTAAAAACAAAACGTTCTTTGATTGATTACATGTCCGGAACCAAAAATAATTTTAAAGGACACGTTGCCATACAAAACAATGAAGTGAAAGATGCTTCGATCGAATTCTCTTTGAAAGCGAATGACAAAAGTAAAACCTCCGATTTGAAACTAATTGACTTTTTCGACTATGACGAAACCCCGGTTATCCAGTTCAAATCGACTTCTTTTCAAAAAATAAATAAAAACATCAATTTTCTAAAAGGGCTTTTGACCATCAAAAACATTACCAAAGTAGTCGAACTCGATACTGAATTCATCGGTTACAACAATTACAATGGAGTCGAAAAAGCGACTTTTGAAATTACCGGAAACATCAACCGCAAAGATTTTGGCTTGAATTACAATCCGTATTTTGCTCACGGCGGATATGCGGTTGGCTCTGATATTAAATTAATTGCCAATTTGGAATTTGTTCATCAATAAAATCGATAAAAACTCCGTTCTACTAAAATCCCTCTTTTATAACTCTACACTAAACCACAGACTTACAATAAAATACCACATAAATAATATGAAAGATAAAATCATATCCAAAGCAAGCGATTTATTTTTAAAACTCGGTTTTAAAAGCGTTACTATGGATGATATTGCCTGTGAAATGTGCATTTCCAAAAAAACGATTTACAAATATTTCTGCAATAAAGAAATATTGATAGAAGAGAGCACAGAATTGGTTCACAAAACTGTCCACGAAGTCATAAACACTATCGTTGGCAAAAATTACAATGCGATTGAAGAGAATTTTGAGATTCGGAAAATGTTCAAGGAAATGTTTCAGGCCACTGACACTTCTCCACTTTATCAACTAAAAAAACATTATCCGGAAATCTATCAAAAGGTAATGAGCCGGGAATTGGACGAGTGCAGCATGTGTTTTAGACAAAATATTGAAAAAGGGATTGAACAAGATCTATATCGAAATGACTTGGACATTGATGTTTATGTCAAATTTTATTATTCATTGATTTTTAGCATCAAAGAAAATACCAGCTCCGAAAAAGAATCCACAAAGCTCGAACTTCAGGCGTTGGAATACCACACCAGAGCAATGGCAACACCAAAAGGGATTGCCGAACTTGAAAAACAACTACTTAAAACCAACATATAATGAAGAATCTATTTATTATAACCCTCTCCCTTTTTGTCTTGAGCGTCAATGCCCAAGACACGAAAAAGAGTTATTCTTTTTCGCTGCAAGAGGCTATAAACCACGCGTTGGAAAACAATTATTCGGCGATTAACTCTGGTCGTGATATTGAGGCGGCCAAAGAAAAAAAATGGGAAACCACCGCAATGGGATTGCCGCAGATTAATGCCGGAGTCGATTTTACCAACAATTTTGTTTTACAAAAATCGGTGATCCCTGCCGAGTTTTTTGGCGGAGAACCCGGAACTTATGCCGAAGTGGCTTTTGGGACCAAATACAATATGGTTGCCCATTCCACTTTGAGCCAACTTATTTTTGACGGTTCCTATATCGTGGCACTTCAGGCTTCCAAAACCTATTTGGCCTACTATCAAAATGCCAAGAAAAGGTCCGATATTGAGATCAAGGAAATGGTAATCAACTCCTATGGCAATGTTTTATTGGCCAAAGAAAACATTGAAATCCTTGAAAAAAATATCGCTTCACTGCAAAAAACTTTAAACGACACCAAAGCCATTTACAAAAACGGTCTGATCGAAGAAGAAAGTGTTGAGCAACTACAAATCACATTGTCGTCATTGGAAAGCACCCTAAACTACAACAAGCGATTATTGGACATCACTTACAAAATGCTTAAAATTAATTTAGGTATAGATATCAATGACGAGATTACACTGACCGATAAATTGGATGCCCTGACGGTTCAAAACATGGATTTGTCTTTTTCCAATTCTGAATTTGACGTAAACAACAACATCAATTTCAAGATAGCCAGCAATTTTGAGGAACAAAGAACATTGGAATACAAACTTCAAAAAAGCAAAGCACTTCCTTCCTTGTCGGCCAATGTCAATTTTGGATACACCGCTTTTAAGGATCAATTTGAATTTTTTACCCAAAACCAAAACTGGTTTAATTATTCCAATCTTGGACTTAGCCTGAACGTACCTATTTTCAGTAGTTTAGCCAGAAGTTCCCGAACACAGCAGGCAAAAATTGCCTTGGATCAGGCAAAAACAATGTTGAGCGAAACCGAACAAAAACTGAAATTACAGTATGCTACCGCAAAAAGCGAATACGAATACAGCATCGCCGATTATGAAACGGCCAAAAGTAATTTGAACCTAGCCGAAAGAATCGAGAAAAAGCAACAGATTAAATTCACCGAAGGGCTTTCAACAAGTTTTGATTTCAATGACGCGCAACGCCAATTGTACACCGCACAACAAAAATACCTGCAAACGATGGTGAACATCATCAACAAAAAAGCCAGTTTAGAAAAAATCATCACTAAATAACGACTACCATTAAATTTTACATATATGAAAAAGATACTAATCCTGACCACCCTTTCCGTCGTATTGATTGCCTGTAATTCTTCAGATAAAAATCAATCGGTTGACGCTATTATTGCAACCAAAGACGTTAAGGCAATAACCGCAAAAAAAGCTGAACTGCAGGCACAACTTACGCAAATAGACGAAGCCTTGGCCACTTTGGACGTAAATAAAGAAGTCGTTGCGCTAGTTACCGCCGTAAAATTGAAAGACACGACTTTTAACCACTATCTTGAGATTCAAGGAAACATTAACACCAATGAAAATGTATTAATCCAACCTGAATTCCCTGGTAATTTAATCGAATTGAATGTTAAAGCGGGACAAAAAGTAAGCAAAGGTCAAGTTTTGGGCCGCACTGACGATGGTGGTATGAGTCAACAATTAGCTAGTGCCGAAAACCAATACGCTCTTGCCAAAACCACTTTTGAACGTCAAAAAAACCTATGGAGCCAAAAAATTGGTTCTGAAATCCAATACCTTCAAGCGCAAACACAAATGGTTTCGGCACAAAAAGCAGTAGCCCAAATCAAAGCTCAAATTGCAAAAACCGTAATCAGAGCGCCATTTTCAGGAACTATTGACGAGGTATTTGTAGAAAAAGGAGAAGTTGTTGCAGCGAGTCCAAAAGGATTAATGCGAATTGTAAACCTTGGAAATATGTACGTTTCAACCTCAATCCCTGAAACCTATATCGGTAAACTGAAAATTGGTACTGAAGTGGACGTTTACTTAACTTCTTTGGGGAAATCATACAAAGGTAAAGTACGCCAAATTGGAAACTTCGTTAATCCAAACAACAGAAGTTTCGGAATCGAGGTTAGTGTACCAAATCCGGAAAATTTATTGCGCCCTAACCAAGTAGCTAAACTGAAAGTGATTGATTATGTAAGCAAAAATGCCGTGGTTGTCCCTACCAATGTGATTCAGCAAGATGCCAAGAAAAACAGTTTTGTTTATACAGTGGCCAACTCAAACGGAAAAACCGGAATTGCTAAAAAAGTGATTGTTACTACAGGTCAATCTTCAGACAACGTAACCGAAATTTTAAGCGGTTTAGACTCTGATGCGATAATAGTTACCGAAGGTATGAACACCATTTCGGACGGGATGAAACTTAATTTTTAAAATGATTTTTGATTGTAGATTAACGATTTTCGATTGCAGATTTCTGCATCGGTAAAATCTAAAATCTTATGTCTGACATCTTAGTTAATCACACTATACATCTAAAATCAAAAATCGTTAATCTAAAATCTCAAATTAAATGAGCCATCAAAATAAAGAATTCGGAATATCAAGCTGGGCTGTCGAAAACCGCGTGACAGTCTATATCCTGACTTTACTGATTGTAATCACCGGAGTCATTGCCTACATTACGATGCCTAGGGAGGATTTTCCGGAAATTATAGAAAACAAAATTTACATTTCGTCTGTTTTCCCTGGAAATTCAGCCGAAGATGTCGAGAAATTAATCATAAAACCGCTTGAAAAAGAGTTCAAAAACATCAGCGGAGTTACTAAAATGACTTCGAGCTCTTTTCAGGATTACGGTATGATCATCGTAGAATTTGACGATAAAGTGACCATCCTGGATGCTAAAACAAAAATCAAAGACAAAGTTGATATTGTAAAAGCCGATCCCGATTGGCCAAACCTTGACAACGGAAGTAAAGTAGAACCAAGCGTATTCGAATTGAACATTTCGGAGGAAGTACCAATTCTGAACATCAACCTGCAAGGAAACTACACCACACAGCAACTTAAAAAATACGGAGAATTGCTTCAAGACGATATTGAGGAAATCCCTGAAGTTAAAAAAGTGGACATCCTTGGTGTTGATGACAAAGAAGTTGAAATTGCCGTTGATATTTTCAAAATGACCGCAGCGCAAGTTTCTTTTGACGACATTCAAAATGCGGTGAAATACGAAAACATGACACTTTCGGGAGGGAATTTAATTTCGCAAGGTTCAAGAAACAACATCCGAATCGTGGGTGAAATCAAAGACCCGAAAGAATTGGAAGACATCATCGTCAAACACAATGGAGGGACCGTTTACCTGAAAGACATTGCGGTTATTAAGTTCAAAGAAAAAGAAAAAACAACTTACGCCCGTGAAAAAGGAACCGAGGTTGTCATGCTAAACGTGAAAAAACGTTCGAACCAAAACATGATTTCGGCAATCGAGCAGGTTAAAGAAAAAATCAAAGAAGCACAAGCATCTTATTTGCCTTCGAATCTAAAAATAGAATTGACAAACGATCAATCGTCACGCGTTGAACACCAAGTTGATGAATTATCCAACCACATTATATTCGGTATTGTGTTGGTAATGATTGTTTTGATGTTTACGATGGGACTTAGAAACTCCTTATTTGTGGGAGCTGCTATTCCACTTTCAATGTTAATGGCGTTTAGTATCCTTTCGATGTTTGGACTCACGTTGAACACGATGGTACTTTTCGGACTGGTTATGGGACTGGGGATGCTCGTGGACGACGGTATTGTGGTTGTAGACAACGTTTTTGCCAATATGAAAAAAGGAATGCCACGATTCGAAGCTTCAAAAATTGGTATCGGTGAAATCGCCTGGCCTGTAATTTCTTCTACTGCCACTACCCTGATGGCCTTCCTTCCTTTTGCCTTATGGCCCGGAACGATGGGTAAATTCATGAAATATTTCCCAATGACATTGACGGTAACGCTTTCGGCTTCGCTGTTTGTCGCGATGGTTGTCAATGCCGCCATGACGGGAGGTTCGATGGATATTGAAGATAAAAACGTTACCAAAAGATCGGCGAAAATATACTCGATAATTTTCACCATAATTGCCGTAATTTTTGTGTTGCTTGGAAATATTTACGATTCAAAATTGGCAAGAGCTATTGGTCATTTGGCAATCATATCTTTTGCTTTGATGTGGTTGTATAAATTGAAGCTTTATCAATGGACGCAAGATTTCCAACACAGCTTTTTCCCGAGAATGGAAGAGAAATACAAAATCTTTTTGGCTAAAGTTTTAACCAAAAGAAGAGCTTGGTTTGCTCTTGCCGGAATTATCGGAATGTTATTTCTCTCCTTCATACTTTTGGGAGTATTCCCAAGAAAAGTATTGTTCTTCCCGGACAACATCCCGAATCAGGTAATTGCTTACATTGAATATCCGCAAGGAACCGATATTGAAAAAACCAATAAGGCTACCCTATTTGTTGAAAAACAAGTTATCGATATCCTAAGTAAATACATAGATCCAAAAACTAACAAAAACTTTTTGGCCGAATCCATTGTATCCCAAGTTGGGGTTGGAGCTGGAAATCCGAATGTGGACGCGGGATCGGCTTCGGAGACTCCTTTTAAAGGGAAAGTAACGGTGAATTTCTCCGAGTTTAAATTCCGAAGAGGCATCAACACCTCTGACATTCTGGAAGAAATCAGAGGAAAGGTCAAAGGAATCGCGGGAGCTAAAGTAACGGTCGAAAAAGATTACAATGGACCACCGGCCGGTTACCCAATCAGTATTCAGTTGACCGGAAGCGATTATGATGAAATGCTGAAAGAGGCCGACAAAATGATCACTTTTATCAACACTAAAAACATTCCCGGAATTGAACGATTGAGTGTTGATGTCAATAAAGAAAGTCCGGAATTGGAAGTAAAAGTAGATCGCGTAAGTGCAGGAAGTTTGGGCGTTTCAACAGGACAATTGGGATTCAATTTACGTCGTTCCGTTTATGGACAGGAAATCTCTACTTACAAAGAAGGCGATGACGATTATAACATCACCATGCGTATGCAGGATGACCAACGTAAAAACGAAAACATCCTTTTCAACCAATCTTTAACGTTCCGAAACCAAACGAACGGGCAAATGATGCAGGTGCCTATTTCTGCCGTTTCCCAAACGGAAAAAACAACCACTTACAACCAAATCAAACGTAAAAACCAAAAACGTATCATGACGGTTTACTCCAACGTTTTGACTGGTTTTAATGGTGATGAAATTACGAAACAAATTGCTGCCGATTTAAAAGGTTATGAATTGCCAAAAGGAATTACCTATTCTTTCTCCGGAGTACAGGAAGAACAAGGCAAAAACCAAAGCTTCTTGTTCTACGCACTGTTTTTGGCAATGGCTGGAATCACGATTATCATCGTACTGCAGTTTAATTCGGTTTCCAAAACGATAGTGATTCTGTTTACGGTACTGCTGAGTTTCAGTGGGGTATTTTACGGTTATGTTATCGCCAATATGGATTTTGTGATCCTAATGACGATGATGGGAATCATTTCGCTGGCGGGTATCGTGGTGAAGAACGGAATCGTATTAATGGATTTCTTTGTATTGTTATTAGACAAAAAAGTAGCTGATAATCATTTACAAAGCCACAACGATTTAACGCTTGAAGAAATCAAGGAAGTTATCATCGAATCCGGTAAATCGAGGCTGCGCCCTGTATTGCTTACGGCTCTTACGGCGGTACTGGGATTGATCCCGCTGGCGATTGGACTGAACTTTGACTTCTTCTCCTTAATAACCGACTTGAATCCGCACATTTTCATGGGAGGGGACAACGTGATTTTCTGGGGACCATTGGCCTGGACCATCATCTTCGGATTAACTTATGCCACAGTCTTGACCCTGATTATGGTACCGGTGATGTTCTACTTGGTAAAAAGAACCAAATACTGGTTAAGAGATTGGAGAAAAGAGCATCCTATCGAAGAATAATTTTTTAAATTTTATATAAATAAAACCACCTGAAATTTGATTTTGGGTGGTTTTTTTTGTTGTTGGATAGAGAAATACGTTATTATATAGACAAAATTCCACAATACATCTGCAACGCCATTTGAAAATAAATCTTTACTTTTGAATAATAAAAATGTTGGTTATGGATATGACAGCCCAAATAAAAAAGAACTTAATTTCTAGAATTAAAGATTCTAAGGATTTGAACTTTCTAAATGCGCTTCAAACTATATTTGATTCGTCAGAACAAGCCTTATATCAATTATCTGCAGAACAACAATCTTCAATTGAAATTGGCAGAAACGAAATCAAAGAGGGAAAATTTCACAACAACGATGAAGTAATTTCTGAAATGAGAGAATGGCTAAAAAAGTGATAGTTTAGTCAAAAATTGCAAAACTTCAATTTGCAACTGTTTTGGAATATTATGTTGAGAGAGATGGTAATCCAAATTATAGTTTAAAACTACTTAAAGAAGTAGAAGACTTATTAAATACACTTTCTAACTCTGAACTAATTAGAAGACTGACTTCAAATAAATTTACACGTGTAATTCCAATGAAAGTTTATCTTATTTTCTATGAAATAAATGAAGATAGAATTGAGATTGTATCCTTTTGGGATAACCGTCAGGATGTTGAACACAGAAAAATAAAATAATAACAAAGCACAACCTCGTTTACTGATTTTAAACGTGGTTTATTGTTTTGGATAATTAAATATCTCCAAAAATCCCTCTGCCTGCCTACTAGCCCTGATTGCTTCGCCAGTTCGCTACACTCGTGTTAGCCGATATCCTCGTATCTCGTCTTTTGGGACGAGAGGAGAGATAAAGGCAAGAGCAGGAACCCATGTCTCCCGATAAAGCCGATTCTTTCGCTCCTTATTATTTTCAAAATTTAGCAAAGAATTGGCATTGAAAAATTTAAAGATTTCGGCTTTTGTAATTTACCTTTGCAAAACTTAAAAAAGCCCCATCGAATTCAAAATGAACCGAGAACATTATATCCCATTTGATAAGGAATTTCTGCTCGATGAACAACTGGCGGAATATGCTGGTGACGAAAAACAGGTCGAGGATTTCAAGAAGCTGTTTGACATTATTGAACATTATTATCACCACGAAGCCTTTAACCTGATTCGGAACATAAAAAAGAATTACGCTTTTTTTGACCCTGATCTGCCTGCCAAAGAAAGAGAGGCTTTTAAAGGGAAAAGCGACTTTTCGGTTTTTAAAGACACCTTGATTAAAGTACTGGAACTAAGCAATTATTCGAAAGTGAGCCAGGAAGTTTTGGACAAGGCTTTTAAGGATTCGGATTTGATAGGATTGAAACTGGACATTGATTTGGACGTCTATAAAGACTATGAGATATATGTTAGGGGTCAGCATACTGCCAAAGAAAAGGTCACTAAATACTTTTTTTGGAAGAAAAAAATTGAGGTCGAGTATTATGACCGTGTAATGATTTACCTCAAATATCACGATGCGGATTATTACAAAAAGAAAAAGCTTAAAAAACACAAATCATTAATAGAACCCGGAACTGTCGTTTTGAAGATTTTCAAACGTGTTCCAAAAAATGACTTGGAAACCATATTCCCGAATGCCACGCCCAAAATGTCGTTAACCGACAAGCTGTTATTATGGGTTCCGGGCGTTGTGGGTGGTATTTCCTTATTGAGTGCCAAAGTAATTCCGGCGCTGATTAAAATGCAGGCAGCTTATCAATCGGGTGAAACTATTGATCTTTTGAACAGCAAAACCTCCTTAAATCAAGGTTTGATTGCTCTTGGGATTTTGGGTGCTTACTTATTCCGCCAATACAACAACTTTGTGAACAAGAAAATAAAGTATTCCAAAATGCTTTCGGACAGCCTTTATTTCAAAAATATAGGAAATAACAGCGGTGCTTTTTATTCTTTATTAAACTCTTCAGAAGAGGAAGTTTTGAAGGAAACAATCCTTGCCTACTCCTTTTTGAACCGAAGCAAAATACCGTTATCGGCTGACGAACTCGACCATCAAATTGAATCTTGGTTTAAAACAAAACACAATACCGATCTTGATTTTGACGTGAAAGAAGCATTGCAGAAATTAAAAAACAGTGACCTTGGCATTAAAACCAATGGCAAGTGGAAAGTTATTCCTTTGGAACAAGCGCTTATAAGGATTGAC
Organism: Flavobacterium aquiphilum; assembly: GCF_027111335.1. Lineage (NCBI taxonomy): Bacteria > Pseudomonadati > Bacteroidota > Flavobacteriia > Flavobacteriales > Flavobacteriaceae > Flavobacterium > Flavobacterium aquiphilum. Next base: position 144,821 of record NZ_CP114288.1, read on the forward strand.
GAGATCTGGGACGGTGTTTTTGATTATAGCAAATTGGCCTCGAACTGACATCCAGCAATCTCGAAATTCATGAAATTGCCACAGATTCACAGATTTTAAAATCATTTTAATCTGTGAATCTGTGGCAAATAAATATTGTTTAGAAGCTAAAATCAAATACTTTTCTACATAAAACACAAAAAAGGAGAAAATCACAACGGTTTTCTCCTTTTTTATAAACTTCAAAAGCTATTCGGCTGTGACAGGATCAATTATTTCAGAAACAAGGCTTATTTTGTTGGCTGGAAAACCACCTTTATCGGCATGTTCCCGAATCATTTCTTCATTTGGGGCAATGTAAACACAATAAATTTTGTCATCGGTTACATAACTGTGTTTCCATTGTATTTCAGGCCCCATTTTTCTTAGAACTTCACAAGAAGCATTCGAAATTTCTTTTAATTGTTCTGGTGTTAAATTCCCCGCGTTGGGAATTTCTCTTTCAATAACATACTTTGGCATAGTAATTAGATTAAAAAAGTTAGAATAAAATAATTATAGAAAATCTCTTTTTGAATCCGCTTTAGTAAACAACAAAAGGAATGAAAGAGATTAATGCTGAAAGGGGCAGTTACATCAATTGTTTTTTAAATTTAAAATTTAAAAAAAACACTAAACAGTCAAAATCGGCTAATACAGTAACCTATATAAGCCGATTTCTTAACAAACACAAATTTTATAATTCGGAACGCTTACAAATAGATATTTAAACTAACTGGTTCTCTATTTCACCCCAAATTATATGTTGTATTTCAACATTAAAGTTACAACAAATACATATAAAAAACTCAGACTTAACAAAGTTATAACATTGAAAATCAACAATAAAAAAAGGAGAAAACCTATGAAAGCTTTCTCCTTTTTCTAAAATTAACTATTTGTTGTTATTCATTTGAAGTTGCAAATGCATCTTGTCTCCAATTTTTAATTTTTGCAACTTGGTTATTGGAGAAATCTACTTCAGCAAGGCTATTTTTTCCGTCTTTTTGAGACCAGAAAAACCATTTGCCAGTTTTTACTCCCGCTGTATATTCTCCTGAGGCAATCTTGTCTCCTGATTCATTGTAAGAAACCCATAGTCCTTCCAATTTACCATTTTCAAAATAACCTTCTTGTTGTACCTGTCCATTTTCATAAAAATAGGTAGCTTTAATTTTTTTTCCAAATGGTTCTAAAACAGGTTTCGCATCTTGAGCAAAAACAACCCCTGAGAATAATAACGCCACTAAGATTCCAAGCTTTTTCATATCGTTAGTTTTTAATTGTTTATATCTTTTTTATCAAAATTAGAGACAATTTTTACATTAAAAAAACATTTTGGTAACAATTTCGTAACACAAACGAAAACTTAACATTGGGAATCAAAAAAACGAGCATTTTTCAATCTTAACATATTGATTTTCAATAGTTAAAATACAAAAAATCAGTAATTTGCAATTTATCTGAAATTATTAATTATCATTTTTGAAAAAAATAAAAATGCAAAACGCAAAAAATTGACTTTCACATTCTAAAATTCATAATTAGTCCTAAATTTGCACTCGCGCTAAAAAGAGCAAAAAAACTAAATTTTATATCATGTACAGAAGTCATAATTGTGGCGAATTGAACGCCTCACATATCAATACAGAAGTTACACTTGCCGGATGGGTTCAAAAATCAAGGGATAAAGGATTTATGAATTGGGTTGATTTACGAGACCGTTACGGAATTACACAATTGATTTTTGACGAAAGCCGTACTGTAAAAGAAGTTTTTGAAGCTGCCAAAACATTGGGACGCGAGTATGTGATTCAGGTAAAAGGAACTGTTATTGAGCGTGAAGCCAAAAACAAAAACATTCCGACCGGAGAAATCGAGATCTTAGTTTCGGAACTGAACATTTTAAACGCAGCTTTGACGCCTCCGTTTACTATCGAAGATGAAACTGATGGTGGCGAAGACATCCGAATGAAATACCGTTACCTAGACATTCGAAGAAATCCTGTAAAAAACAGCCTTCTTTTCCGTCATAAAGTGGCAATGGAAGTGCGAAAATACCTTTCGGATTTAGATTTCTGCGAAGTGGAAACACCATACTTAATCAAATCAACTCCCGAAGGAGCAAGAGATTTCGTTGTGCCTTCCCGTATGAACGAAGGACAATTCTATGCTTTGCCACAATCGCCGCAAACTTTTAAGCAATTATTGATGGTTGGCGGAATGGATAAATATTTCCAAATTGTGAAATGTTTCCGCGACGAAGATTTACGTGCTGACCGTCAGCCTGAATTTACACAAATCGACTGCGAAATGGCTTTTGTTGAACAAGAAGACATTTTGAATGTTTTTGAAGGATTGACCCGTCATTTGCTAAAAGAACTAAAAGGAATCGAAGTCGATAAATTCCCAAGGATGACTTACGAGCATGCGATGAAAACCTACGGTAACGACAAACCGGATATCCGTTTCGGAATGGAATTTGGCGAGTTGAACCAATTCGCACAACACAAAGAATTCCCTGTTTTCAATGCAGCCGAATTGGTTGTTGGAATCGCGGTTCCTGGAGCTGGAAATTACACTCGTAAAGAAATTGATGCCTTAATTGACTGGGTGAAACGTCCGCAAGTAGGTGCCAGTGGAATGGTATATGTAAAATGCAACGAGGACGGAACTTATAAATCATCCGTAGATAAATTTTACGATCAGGAAGATTTGACTAATTGGGCAAAAACTACAGGAGCAAAACCTGGTGATATGATTTTTGTACTTTCAGGCCCTGCCGACAAAACAAGAACACAATTAAGCGCTTTGCGTATGGAACTGGCTACTCGTTTAGGTTTGAGAAATCCAGCCGAATTTGCACCACTTTGGGTAGTTGACTTCCCATTATTGGAATTCGACGAAGAAAGCGGACGTTACCACGCAATGCACCACCCATTTACATCTCCAAAACCGGAAGACATGCACTTATTGGAAACTAATCCAGGAAAAGTGCGTGCCAATGCCTATGATATGGTTTTGAACGGAAATGAAATTGGTGGAGGCTCAATTCGTATTCATGATAAAGCAACACAACAATTGATGTTTAAATATTTAGGTTTTACCGAAGAAGAAGCCAAAGCGCAATTTGGCTTCCTGATGGATGCTTTCCAATTTGGAGCACCGCCACATGGAGGCTTGGCTTTTGGACTAGATCGTCTAGTGGCTATTTTAGGGGGACAAGAAACAATTCGTGATTTTATCGCTTTCCCAAAAAACAATTCGGGAAGAGATGTTATGATTGATGCTCCATCAATTATTGACGAATCACAATTAAAGGAATTGAATATTAAATTAAATTTAACAAATTAGTCGAAAACATTGAATATCAATAATTTTAGAAAAAAATTTTGATAGAATGATTTTTGTATTATATTAAAGATTACATTTGTTTTATTATAAATTATTATTACTATTACAATGCGTACAGGTACAGTTAAATTTTTCAATGAATCTAAAGGTTACGGATTCATTACAGACGAAGAAACAGGAAAAGACATTTTTGTTCATGCATCAGGGATCAGCGCGGAAGAATTACGCGAAGGTGACCGAGTAAGTTATGAAGAAGAAGAAGGAAGAAAAGGAAAAGTAGCTGCTAAAGTAGCAGTTATCTAAGCATAAAAATAATTTCATATTTTTTGCAAGAGCGTCTAAAAGAACGTTCCGATTAATTTCGGAACGTTTTTTTTTGCGATATTCTCACTATAAAGCCTCTCAAATATGACATTATTTATAACAGATCAAAATAATGAGAATTTATAAATTTTTCTTAAACTAATTTTGATTTTCTACTTGTGATTTACACTCACTAAAGCTATCTTTGTGCATCGATTTTTAAGCAAAACATTTTCAATCATGCAATCCGAACAAATAAACTATATTCCAGTCTTTATGCAGCTAGCTTTGGCTGTGGTATTTGTAGTAGCCGTAATCATAATTTCAGGCAAACTTGGACCAAAAAGATCATCGGAAAACAAAGACCGAAACTTTGAATGTGGTATCGAATCAATAGGAAACGCCAGAATCCCATTTTCTGTAAAATATTTCCTTGTTGCCATCTTGTTTGTTCTTTTTGATGTCGAAGTAATCTTTCTATACCCTTGGGCCGTGAATTTCAAAGACTTAGGTATTGAAGGAATGATAAAAATGATTATCTTTATGATGCTTCTTTTGGTTGGTTTTTTCTATATCATCAAGAAGAAAGGTTTAGAATGGGAATAAAAAGTAAATTCAAATTTTAGGTATTTAGTCTTAAATTTAATTTCAATAATTCGAAAACAGGATTTAAGACGCAAAAATCCGAAATTGAAATTCATTAATTAAAACGATTTTATAAAACATTGATTCTGGCTTTAGGATCGCCAAGAAGCTAAATCCGAAATCTAAAAAATAAAAACAAAATGAGCGATTCAAAAATAAATATGGTAGCTCCTCCGGAAGGTGTTGTTGGTGAAGGTTTCTTCGCTACAAAACTAAATGATGTGGTAGGATTAGCACGTGCCAATTCGCTTTGGCCTTTACCTTTTGCAACTTCTTGTTGCGGAATCGAATTTATGGCTACAATGGCTTCACATTATGATTTGGCCCGTTTTGGCTCCGAAAGAGTAAGTTTCTCTCCTCGTCAAGCCGACATGCTACTAGTAATGGGGACTATTTCAAAAAAAATGGCTCCAATTTTACGCCAAGTTTACGAACAAATGGCTGAACCAAGATGGGTAATCGCTGTTGGTGCTTGTGCCACTTCAGGTGGAATTTTTGATACTTATTCTGTTTTACAAGGAATTGACAAAGTGATTCCGGTTGACGTATATGTTCCTGGTTGCCCACCACGTCCGGAACAAATCGTAGATGGAGTTATGAGATTACAGGAGTTAGTAAAAAACGAATCCGTAAGAAGAAGAAGTTCCCCGGAGTACCAAGAATTATTGGCATCTTATAACATTCAATAAGTAAAATGGCGTTAGAAACAACAGAAATTCAAGAGAAATTAACTACTACTTTTGGTTCAAAAGTTTTAGAATTCAAACAGGACAAAGATATTTTCTCATTTGAAGTAGAATCAGACATAATAACAGCTGTTATTCTTTATTTAAAAAACGACCCCACTTTGCGTTTTAACTTTTTAACCGATTTATGTGGTGTTCACTACCCGGATAATGAAGAAAGCAAACAATTTGCGATTGTTTATCATTTACACAATTGGATTGACAATAAACGCATCCGAATTAAATCCTTCTTAAACGAGTCAAAACCGGAAATCAAAACTGTTTCAAATATCTTTTTATGTGCCAACTGGATGGAAAGGGAAACCTATGATTTCTATGGAATCAATTTCATAGGGCATCCACAATTGAAACGTATTTTGAACATGGATGAAATGACGTCATTCCCATTGCGAAAAGAATTCCCGATGGAAGACAGTGGAAGAACTGACAAAGACGACAGGTATTTTGGAAGAACGCCATCAAATTGCTAAAAAAACTATATATAATTTTTCACATTAAATAAATGTCAGAACTATTATTACCACCGGAGCATCGCTATGCTAAAATAATTCAGGAAAAACACAATGAAGACGGAAGCGAGCTTTCTATTCTGAATTTAGGCCCCACACATCCCGCTACGCACGGTATTTTTCAAAACATCTTATTGATGGACGGTGAAAAAATCCTGGATGCTGAACCAACTATTGGCTATATCCACAGGGCTTTCGAAAAAATCGCCGAAAATCGCCCTTTTTATCAAATCACACCTCTCACGGACAGAATGAACTATTGTTCTTCTCCAATCAACAATATGGGATGGTGGATGACACTTGAAAAACTTCTTGACATAAAAGTCCCTAAAAGAGTCGATTATTTACGTGTTATCGTAATGGAATTGGCTCGTATTGCAGACCACTTAATCTGTAACTCCATTCTGGGAGTGGATACTGGAGCTTATACAGGTTTCCTTTATGTATTCCAATTCAGAGAAAAAATATACGAAATCTACGAAGAAATCTGTGGAGCCCGATTGACGACCAATATGGGAAGAATCGGTGGTTTCGAAAGAGACTGGTCTCCTGAAGCTTTCAGAAAACTCGACGATTTTTTAAGAGATTTCCCAATTGCCTGGAAAGAATTTGAAAATCTATTCGAAAGAAACAGAATTTTTATTGATCGTACCGTAAATGTTGGAGCCATAACTGCAGAAAAAGCAATGGCTTACGGACTTACCGGACCAAATTTGCGTGCTGCCGGAATCGATTATGATGTACGTGTAGCACAACCTTACAGCTCTTACGAAGATTTTGACTTCATTGTCCCGGTAGGAAAATCAGGAGACACTTACGACCGTTTTTGTGTTCGTAATGCCGAAGTTTGGGAAAGTTTAAGCATTATCAATCAAGCATTGAACAAAATGCCGGAAGGAAATGAATACCATGCTGATGTTCCCGAATACTATCTTCCTCCAAAAGAAGATGTTTACACCAATATGGAATCTTTAATATACCATTTCAAGATTGTAATGGGAGAAGTTCCGGTTCCAATTGCACAAATTTACCATGCTGTTGAAGGTGCTAATGGAGAATTAGGATTTTACCTTGAAACAGACGGAAGTAGAACTCCATACAGATTGCATTTCAGAAGACCTTGTTTCATCTATTATCAAGCCTATCCGGACATGATTAAAGGTTCAATGTTATCTGATGCCATCGTTATTTTATCAAGTTTAAATGTTATTGCTGGAGAATTAGACGCATAGATTATGGTACACACACATTACAAACAAGAAATAAACATGACTGAGGAATTGATGTCCCGCATCAATGAATTGATCAGCCATTATCCTGAAGATAAAAGAAAATCGGCACTGCTTCCTGTTTTACATGAAGTTCAGGATGCCCACGACAACTGGTTGAGTATTGAATTACAAGATAAAGTTGCCGAAATTTTACAAATAAAACCAATCGAAGTATATGAAGTTGTTTCGTTTTACACGATGTACAACAGAAGACCGGTTGGTAAATACATGTTTGAATTTTGCCAAACTTCTCCATGTTGCTTGAACGGTGTTGAAGATTTAATGGATTATACCTGTGAAAAATTAGGCGTACAAGTAGGAGAACCTACAGCTGACGGTCTTTTTGAAGTAAGAGGAGTTGAATGTTTGGGTGCTTGCGGTTATGCTCCAATGATGCAGTTGGGCGATTTTTACAAAGAGCATTTGACAAAAGAAAAAGTAGATCAGTTAATTGCTGACTGCAAAGACGATAAAATAATATTACACGATAAATAAGATGTCACAAAAAATATTATTAGACAAAATCAATATTCCTGGGATTAAAACCTATGAAGTGTATCGTCAAAACGGTGGTTACGCTTCTGTGGAAAAAGCACTAAAAATGCTAACTCCTGACGAAGTAGTTGAAGAAGTAAAAACTTCAGGATTACGCGGTCGTGGTGGTGCTGGTTTCCCTGCCGGAATGAAATGGAGTTTTATCGATAAAAAATCAGGAAAACCTCGACATTTGGTTTGTAACGCCGATGAGTCTGAACCGGGAACTTTCAAAGATCGTTATTTGATGGAATACATTCCTCACTTACTGATTGAAGGAATGATTACTTCGAGTTATGCATTGGGTGCAAACCGTTCGTATATCTACATTCGTGGAGAATACATGTGGGTTTACAAAATATTAGAAAGAGCCATCGCCGAAGCAAAAGCTGCTGGTTGGTTAGGAAAAAACATATTGGGTACAGGATATGATTTGGAACTACATGTTCATTGTGGTGCCGGAGCCTACATCTGCGGTGAAGAAACTGCGCTAATCGAATCATTGGAAGGTAAAAGAGGAAATCCTCGTATCAAACCACCATTCCCAGCTGTTTCGGGACTTTGGGCAAATCCAACGGTAGTAAATAATGTAGAAACTATCGCAACTGTGCCGTGGATTGTAAACAATTCCGGAGCTGATTATGCTAAAATTGGTATTGGAAGATCTACGGGAACCAAATTAATCTCTGCTTCAGGTCACATCAAAAACCCTGGAGTTTATGAAATTGAATTGGGATTAAGCGTTTACGAATTCATGAATTCTGACGAATATCTTGGCGGAATGAGTTCAGACCGTCCATTGAAGGCATTTGTTCCTGGAGGAAGTTCTGTTCCGGTTTTACCTGCACATTTAATCTACAAAACTGCAGCTGGCGAAGATCGTTTGATGACTTACGAATCTTTAAGCGACGGTGGTTTTGCCACAGGATCTATGTTGGGTTCTGGTGGATTTATTGTATATAATGACACTTCTTGTATCGTTCGCAACACTTGGAATTTCTCTCGTTTTTACCACCACGAAAGTTGTGGACAGTGTACTCCGTGTAGAGAAGGTACAGGATGGATGGAAAAAGTATTGCACCGAATCGAAAACGGTCACGGACGTGAGGAAGATATCGAATTGTTATTGAGCATTCAAAGTAAAATAGAAGGAAACACAATTTGTCCTCTAGGTGATGCGGCAGCTTGGCCTGTAGCAGCAGCTATTCGTCACTTTAGAGATGAATTTGAATATCATATTCGTTTCCCTGAAAAAATAAAAAACAGAGACCATTTTGTTGCCGAACCTTTTGAAAAAGTAAAGCACCTAGTTTCTAAAGAAGCAGTATAATTTAAAAGTACGAAGTTGGAAGTTGGAAGTTAGAAGTTCAAACACTTAAACCTTTAAACCTTAAACTTTTAAACCGAAGCATATGAAAGTAACCATAGACGGTCAAGAAATTGAAGTAGAAGCAGGAACAACGATTCTGCAAGCTGCGCGCATGATTGGTGGAGATGTTGTTCCGCCTGCAATGTGCTATTATTCAAAATTAAAAGGAAGTGGAGGTAAATGCCGTTGTTGTTTGGTTGACGTGACCAAAGGAAGTGATGCTGACCCAAGACCTATGCCTAAATTAATGGCATCGTGCGTGACGGGCTGTCAGGACGGAATGGAAATCGCAAGTAAAGCATCTCCAAGAGTTCAAGAAGCCAGAAAAGCAGTAACAGAATTTTTACTAATCAACCACCCACTTGATTGCCCTATTTGTGACCAAGCAGGAGAATGTGATTTACAAAACTTAAGCTTTGAGCACGGAAAATCGGTTTCCCGTTTTATTGAAGAAAAGAGAACTTTTGAACCCGAAGATATTGGTCCAAACATTCAATTGCACATGAACCGTTGTATTTTATGTCAAAGATGTGTGCAAGTTGCCGATCAATTGACAGACAACAGAGTTCACGGAGTATTGGATCGCGGTGATCATGCAAACATCTCTACTTGTATTTCAAAAGCCATAACAAATGAATTTTCTGGAAACATGATTGATGTATGTCCAGTTGGTGCTTTGACTGATAAAACTTTTAGATTTAAATCAAGAGTTTGGTTTAACAAACCTTATAATGCACACAGAGAATGTACAACTCCAGGATGCTGTGGAAAAACTACCGTTTGGATGTTTGGGAACGAAATTCAGCGTGTTACTGGCCGTAAAGACGAATTTCACGAAGTAGAAGAATTCATCTGTAACACTTGTCGTTTCGATAAAAAAGAAGTGACTGACTGGGTAATCGAAGGACCTCGTGAATTCGAAAAAGATTCGGTTATCAACCAAAATAACTATACCCGCCCATTAGAAAAAGTAGAAATCAATACTGAAAAAAATATTCTTTTGGGAAGAGATCAAGACAGAAAAAAAATAAGTATGGCAGCAATTCCATTGGACACTAACACTCAAAAATCTTAAAAAATGGAAAGTACATTTGTTATAGAAAAAAGTGTAGTTATAATTGTGGTATTTGCCCTTACAATGTTAATGGCCATGTATGCCACTTGGGCTGAACGTAAAGTAGCAGCTTGGTTGCAAGACAGGATTGGACCAAATAGAGCAGGACCATTGGGATTATTCCAACCTCTTGCCGATGGTTTGAAATTGTTTTCGAAAGAAGAATTTGAACCAAACACGCCAAACAAATTTTTATTTTTTACCGGTCCGGCAATCGCTATGGGAACAGCTTTGATGACAAGTGCTGTTATTCCATGGGGTGATCGACTACATTTGTTTGGAAGAGATATTTTGCTTCAAGCAACTGACGTGAACATTGCCATATTGTACATTTTTGGAGTAGTTTCCCTTGGAGTATATGGCATCATGATTGGAGGATGGGCATCCAACAATAAATTCTCTTTGATGAGCTCAATTAGAGCTGCTTCTCAAATGGTTTCTTATGAGGTAGCGATGGGATTATCCATAATCGCTTTGATTATGATGACTGGAACTTTGAGCCTAAAAGAAATTTCTATTCAGCAATCCGAATGGCATTGGAATGTGCTTTACCAACCACTAACATTTTTAATATTCTTGATTTGTTCTTTTGCAGAATTAAACAGAACACCTTTTGATTTGGCGGAATGTGAATCGGAATTAATAGGTGGATACCACACCGAATATTCATCGATGAAAATGGGATTCTACCTATTTGCTGAATACGCGAATATGTTCGTTTCCTCTACCATTTTGGCTGTATTGTTTTTCGGCGGATACAATTATCCTGGAATGGGTTGGGTATTGGAAAACTGTGGAGTAAATGTTGCCAATGTACTGGGAATGGCGGTGCTGTTCATTAAATTATGCGGCTTTATTTTCTTTATCATGTGGGTTCGTTGGACAATTCCAAGATTTAGATATGACCAATTGATGCATTTGGGATGGAAAATTTTGATTCCACTTGCAATTGCTAATATTATGATTACCGGAGTTGTGATTTTAAGACACGATATCGCTGCTTATTTAGGATTTTAATTCAACCAAATCCCAATAGTTAACTGGACTAGCCCTGATAGAAGCGGCATCCTTTTATTTTTTCCTTTAAAAAATAAAAGATATAGCGGATAGCAGGATTAGCTACAAATAAAAAATATAAAATGTCAATAGAAACTATATCCTTATCGGGAAGAAAAAAGGTAGTCTCCAATAAAGAGATGACTTTTTTGGAACGCATCTATCTGGTTGCGATTGTAAAAGGTTTGTTCATTACGCTGAAGCATTTATTCAAAAGAAAAGCAACGATTCAATATCCTGAACAAGTTCGCGAGATGAGTCCGGTGTATCGTGGGCGTCACATGTTGAAACGTGACGAACAAGGCAGAGAAAACTGTACTGCTTGCGGTTTGTGTGCTTTGACTTGCCCGGCCGAAGCTATTACGATGAAAGCTGCTGAGCGCAAACCGGAAGAAAAGCATTTATACAGAGAAGAAAAATATGCCGAGATATATGAAATCAATATGTTGAGATGTATTTTTTGCGGACTTTGTGAAGAAGCCTGTCCAAAAGACGCTATCTATTTGACAATTTCTAAAGAGTTAGTCCCATCTAATTATGACAGGGAAGATTTCATTTTTGGAAAAGATAAACTGGTTATGCCACTGGAAATGGCTTTGAAAAATACTCAACTTAAAAACGCTAACTAATATGTCAACAGTACTTATTTTATTTTGCATATTGTCTGCAGTCACATTGCTAACAGCATTTTTAACTATTTTTAGCAGAAATCCAATTCACAGTGCCATTTATCTGGTAATTTGTTTCTTTTCCATCGCAGGACATTATTTACTACTAAACGCTCAGTTTTTGGCAATTGTACACATCATTGTCTATTCCGGGGCTATCATGATTTTGCTTCTGTTTACCATAATGTTGATGAACCTAAACCATGAAGACGAAGTACACAAACCGAGATTCACAAGATTAGGAGCTATTGTTTCCTTCTGTTTGGTTTGTTTGGTTTTGATCAAAATATTTATCCACTCAAAACCAATCGTGGAATATGATTATACAGGAGAGGATTACCAATCGATAAAAGTTCTAGGAAAAGCATTGTTGAATGAATATATGGTGCCTTTTGAATTTGCTTCCATTTTGTTATTAGTGGGAATGATTGGAGCTGTACTATTGTCTAAAAAAGAAAAACAAGGGAAATAATGAATAATATTTTAACTCAAATTGGTATAGAAAACTATATCTTCCTGTGTGTAACACTTTTTTGTATTGGTATTTTTGGGGTTTTGTACAGACGAAATGCAATCATTGTGTTCATGTCTATCGAAATCATGCTGAATGCTGTTAACTTATTGTTTGTGGCTTTTTCAACTTACCACCAAGACACACAAGGTCAAGTATTCGTATTTTTCTCCATGGCTGTAGCAGCGGCTGAAGTCGCAGTAGGACTGGCCATATTGGTTTCGATATTTAGAAATATTGGATCAATCAGCATCGATAATTTAAAAAACTTAAAAGGATAAATGGCAATGGATACCAATTTAGCTTTAGTCTTACTATTAACTCCTTTTTTAGGATTTTTAATTAATGTTTTCTTCGGGAAAAGTTTAGGAAAATCGGCTTCGGGAATTATCGGAACACTTTCTGTAGTGGTTTCATTTGTTGTTGCTGTTTCCTTTTTTCTACAAATCAATCAAACAAAACAAGCGATAAACATTCAATTATTTGATTGGATTCAAATCAGCAAATTCAATATTAGTTTTGGTTTTTTACTAGATCAGTTATCCGTTTTATGGTTGTTGTTTGTAACTGGAATCGGTTCGCTGATTCATTTATACTCCATCAGCTATATGCATGACGACGAAAAAATGCATTCTTTCTTCGCTTATTTAAATCTCTTTATCTTTTTCATGATTACCCTTGTAGTTGGAAGCAACTTATTGGTAATGTTCATTGGTTGGGAAGGAGTTGGACTTTGTTCGTACTTATTAATCGGATTTTGGTACAAAAACCAAGATTATAACGATGCTGCCAAAAAAGCATTTATCATGAACCGTATCGGGGATTTAGGATTGCTTATCGGGATATTTATCTTAGGAGCTCAATTCTCTACTTTGGATTTTGCTTCATTACAAACAGCAATTGCAGGAGCTCACAATCTTGATACCGTTTGGTTGAGTATAGCTGCATTAGCTCTATTTATTGGAGCTTGTGGAAAATCGGCTCAAATTCCATTATATACTTGGTTACCTGATGCGATGGCCGGACCAACACCTGTTTCGGCATTAATCCACGCTGCAACGATGGTAACTGCCGGTATTTTCATGGTATCTAGAATGCATTTCTTATTTGATTTAACACACGAAATACAAACCATTATTGCTGTAATCGGAGGTGTAACCTCATTAGTTGCCGCAACAATTGGTTTGGTTCAAAATGATATCAAAAAGGTACTAGCCTACTCTACCGTTTCTCAATTAGGATTAATGTTCTTGGCATTAGGTTTCGGTGCTTATGAGGTGGCGATATTTCACGTAATCACTCACGCTTTCTTCAAAGCTTGTCTGTTCTTAGGATCAGGTTCGGTAATTCACGGATTACATGGTGAACAAGACATGCGTAAAATGGGTGGTTTGAAAAAAGCGATGCCAATTACTTTTTGGACCATGCTTATTTCGTCATTAGCCATTTCAGGTGTTCCTTTGTTTTCGGGATTCTTCTCTAAAGACGAAATTTTGATGACCGCTTTCCACCATAACATTCCGCTTTGGGTTGTTGGATCGGTTGCTTCTATCATGACTGCTTTCTATATGTTCCGATTAATGTTCCTGACTTTCTTTAATGATTTCAGAGGAACGGAAGAACAAAAACATCATTTACACGAAAGCCCGGCTTTAATCACTTTTCCTTTGATTGTATTGGCTATTTTGGCAACTTTTGGAGGATTAATCAGTTTACCTGGCAATAGTTGGTTGAACGAGTACCTGGCTCCTCTTTTCGCTAAAGCGGGAACAGAAGAACATGTATTGGGGACCACTGAATATATGTTGATGGCAATCGCGGTTGTCGGCGGATTAGTCGGAATCGGAATTGCTTACGCTAAATACATCAAACAAAATGCTGTTCCAAGCGAAGATGCTGACATAGCAGGGTTCTCAAAAGTTCTCTACAACAAATACTATGTTGATGAAATTTATGATTCATTGTTTGTTGCACCAATAAACAGTTTGTCTAAAATCTTTAGAGACTATGTAGAAACAGGAATTTCTTCGGTAGTCTTTGGATTTGGTAAAATTGCAAACGAACTAAGTTACCAAGGGAAAAAATTACAGAATGGAAGCGTTGGACTTTATCTATTTGCTTTTGTTTTGGGTATGTGCGCCATTGTTTCATTTATATTTCTAGCTCAATAATTATATACCATGAAATAGACTTTTTTACTAAAAATAATTTAAAAAAAGTCTATTCCATTTGACATTTAAAAAACAATAAAAAATTACAAATGAATGTATCTCTAATATTAATCATCCTTTTAGTTGGCGCATTTGCGACTTATTTAGCTGGCGACAAGCTCGCTTCAAAAGTGGCTTTATTTTTCGGGTTAACGGCTACGGGTTGTTCAATTGTTTTATTAAATCATTTTAATTTAGGCGAAAACATCAGCTACAGCAGCCAATGGATAACATTACCAAAAGTTTCATTTGCTTTACAAGCCGATGGATTATCAATGGCAATGATTTTGTTGACAGTTACCTTGACAGCGGTTATCATCTTATCTTCTTTTGGTAACGAATTCAAAAATTCAAAAGCCATTTACTCACTAATATTGTTTATGTCATTTGCTATGACAGGAACTTTCTTGGCAAGCGACGGTTTATTATACTATATCTTTTGGGAATTATCATTAATCCCTATTTACTTTATCGCTTTGATTTGGGGTAATGGTGATGCCGAAGAGCGAAAAAAAGCAGTAGTTAAATTCTTTATCTATACACTTGCAGGATCTTTGTTCATGCTGGTTGCATTTGTTTATATGTATCAAAAAGCAGGAAGCTTCTTAATCGAAGATTTATATAAATTAAAACTCGACATAAACGAACAAAAATGGATTTTTACGGCTTTCTTCCTTGCTTATGCTATTAAAATTCCGTTGATCCCTTTTCACACTTGGCAGGCAAATGTGTACCAAAAAGCTCCAACTCTTGGAACCATGCTTTTATCAGGTATTATGCTAAAAATGGGATTGTACAGCCTGATCCGTTGGCAATTGCCTTTGGCTCCATTAGCTGCCAAAGAATACATGTATATTTTCATCGGAATAGGTATAGTGGGAGTAATTTACGGTTCAATTGTTGCTTTGAGACAAAAGGACCTGAAAAAATTATTGGCTTATTCTTCCCTTGCTCACGTTGGTTTGATTGCTGCCGGAACTTATGCTTTAAACCTTGACGGTTTTAGAGGAGCGGTTTTACAAATGATTGCACACGGTTTTGTGGTTGTTGGATTGTTCTTCGCTGCTGAAATCATTTTCAGAAGATACGAAACAAGATTAATTTCCGAAATGGGTGGTATTCGTTACCAATCTCCAAAATTCACTTCGATGTTTATGATTTTGGTATTAGCATCTGTTGCTTTACCAACAACTTTTAACTTTATTGGTGAATTTACAGTACTGTACAGCCTTTTTCAGGTGAATGTTTGGTTCGCTATTTTGGGCGGAACAACAATCATTTTGGGAGCTTATTATATGTTGAAAATGTTCCAACACGTAATGCTTGGAGAAACAAACAAAAAACTTTTTGCGGATATTACTTTATCTGAAGGTCTAACAATGGTAATCATTATTGCTGTCCTGTTTTTCTTCGGATTGTATCCAAAACCAATCAACGATTTGATAACGCCAAGTCTTGAAACTATTTTAAACACTATTAATAAATACAATTAAGTAAAAAGCATAATATAAATGACAACATTAATAGCTATAGTAGGATTAGGTATTTTAAGCCTTGTATTTGAAATCTTTGATTTTAGAAAAGCGATTATTCCGGTAACAATTATTGGATTGTTGGCTATTCTGGGACTTACCGTGTCCGAATTTAATTCTCCTGGAAGTTACTATAACAATATGATTGTTGTAAATAAATTTTCGGTTTCTTTTTCTAGTCTATTCATTATATTGACAATCTTTTTGATAGCCTTGGGACATAGTTTTTACGAAAACCATCAAACCAAACTTTCTGATTATATTGCCATTAAAATATTCCTTTTATCCGGAGCTGTTGCTATGGTTTCATTTGGAAATTTAGCAATGTTCTTTTTAGGAATTGAAATCCTATCAATATCACTTTACGTACTTGCTGCAAGTAACAGATTAAATATAAAAAGTAATGAGGCAGGTATGAAATACTTCCTGATGGGATCATTTGCATCGGGAATTATTTTATTTGGTATCTGTATGATTTATGGAGCGATGGGATCATTTGATATCACTGAAATCAGCGACATGTCACAATCAGCCGAGTTACCAATTTGGTTCCCAATCGGAATTGTACTGATGACAATAGGAATGTTATTTAAAATCGCAGCCGTTCCATTCCATTTTTGGGCACCTGACGTTTATGAAGGTTCTCCAACTTTGACAACAGCTTTAATGAGTACTTTAGCAAAAGTGGTAGCAATCGCAACACTTTATAAATTATTGGCAGGCATGAATGCCGATATCAATTACTCTTTCCAAATTGTAGTTGTTATCATTTCCATAGCATCTATGACTGTTGGAAATATTATGGCGTTAAGACAGGTTAATGTAAAACGTATGTTGGCTTTTTCAGGTATTTCGCATGCTGGATTTATGTTAATGGCCTTATTGAGTTTAGCTAATTCTGCCGGAAGCTTATTGTATTACACTTCGGCTTATGCATTGTCAGGTATCGCTGCTTTCAGCGTGATATTATACGTTTGCAAAAACAGAGAAAACGAAGACATTGTAAACTTTCACGGTTTAGGAAAAACAAATCCATTATTGGCAGCCATCTTAACGGGATCATTACTTTCGATGGCGGGTATTCCAATTTTCGCAGGTTTCTTTGCTAAATTAGCATTGTTTAGCCAAACGATTCAAGCAGGGTATTTAGTAGTGGTTATATTCGCCGTAATCAACTCGATTGTAAGTGTTGGCTACTATTTTAAACTGATTTTGGCTATGTACACCAAAGAGTCGAATGAAGCCCGTACTGGAAAACCATTCTTGATTTATGCAGTTGCAATCATTTCAATTCTTTTGAATATAATTTTAGGATTGTTCCCTTCGTTAGTTTTGGATTTATTAGCATAGAATGAAACTGTATTTCTATAAAGTAAAGAACCAGTCAAATATTTGGCTGGTTCTTTACTTTTAAAAAAAAACCATCAATTAAATGAATTGATGGCATTTTCCCCCGAATCTAATTAAACCTAAAATTTATGTGAATAAATATTTATGATCTATTTTTATAAAATAACTATAAATATTATTTATATAAATCCCCCTACAAGTTTAATATTAGCGAAGATATCAAATACAAAATTCCCATTTTAACGTATTAATACGTGATTTACTGAAATTCTTTTCCAATAAAACTTTAAATACCCTAAAAACTAAATCTTCGCCAAAGTTATTGCTTCATAAGAGTATTAACAAAAAATACAAATAAGTCCTCTTGTCTCAAATATAATCGTTAAATTACGATATGAAACTAATGAGCTATGGGAACGACTAAAAGACAATATTTCGATCAGGAAACAAATGCGATCGCAGAAATCTGTAAAGCCTTGGGGCATCCTACCCGTATGCAAATTATGACTCTGTTATGGAAAGAAAACAATAGAACCTGTGGAGAAATAGTAGCACAAATCCCATTGGCACAATCAACAATTTCTAAGCATTTATCTGAATTAAAAAAAGCTGAATTGTTGAATATTAAAAATGAAGGAAAGAAAACCATCTACTCCATTGAAGTTCACAAAATTCAAGTGCTTAAAAAATATTTCTCCAATTATCTTTCTAATAAAACAGATTTAAATGAGAAGGAATCAATGGTACCTGATAGCGTTTCAAAAAAGAAAAAAGAAAACAATAATCTAAAACAATTTAACTACCAATTTCCAGATAAAAAAACTAAAGCGGACTGAATCATTCCTTAGTTAATTCACAATAAACTCTTAAAACAAAAAAGCTTAGAATCTTAATTTCGTAATTTTGCGATCTTAACAAATTTGACTTAGCCCAAAAATGGAAAATCAATTAAAAGTACAAATCTGGTCGGACGTAATGTGTCCGTTTTGCTATATAGGTAAAAGAAAAATTGAAGAAGCACTCACCCAATTTGAAAATAAAGATTCAGTAATTATTGAATGGAAAAGTTTTCAACTAGATTCTAATTTTGTTGCAACTCCCAATGAAACCATAGTAGATCATTTGGCAGAAAAATATAGAAGAGATACCGATTGGGCACAAGGAATGGTTGATAATGTAACCGAAAATGCGAAACAATCAGGTCTTGAATTTCATTTTGAAAAAGCTATTTTAGCCAATTCATTGAATGCACACCGATTAATGCATTTGGCAAAAAAACACAAACAATCCAGTCCAGTAAAAGAATTATTGTTCAAAGCTCATTTCACTGAAGGCAAAAATGTAAATGATTGGAATGTTTTAAAAGAAATTGGTCTGGAAGTTGGAATAGAAATATCCGAAATAGAACAACTTATTAATTCAAATGAATACACCAAAGAAGTTCTTCAAGACCAACAGGAAGCTCAATCACTTGGAATTACAGGTGTTCCTTTCTTTGTCTTTGATAACAAATATGCTGTTTCTGGAGCGCAACCAACAGAAGCATTTTTAAAAACTCTCGAAAAAGCTTGGGAAGAAGGAAAATTTGAGACTTCTATAAAAATTGAAAATACTGTCGCAACAAACAGCTGCACAATTGAAGGTTGTGAATAATTAATATTTGGTATAGGTTGCATACTTTATGTTTTTTAGGCTCTTGCCTCAACTTTAAACATTAAACTTTTAAACCAAAATACGAACTAAATAACCATGAATAACACTACTAAATTAGTCCGTTGGGGAATCATTGGGTGCGGAAATGTCACTGAAGTAAAAAGTGGCCCCGCCTATCAAAAAACCGAAGGATTCATAATAACGGCAGTAATGCGCAGAGATGCGGAAAAAGCTGCAGATTATGCCAAAAGACACAGTATAAACAAATATTACACAAATGCGGACGAACTCATCAATGACCCTGAAGTTGATGCCGTATATATAGCTACTCCGCCAGATACTCATAAATATTATGGTCTAAAAGTTGCCGAAGCAGGAAAACCCTGTTGTATCGAAAAACCTTTAGCCCCAAATTATCAAGATTGCCAGAATATTGTTGAAGCTTTTGCAGCAAAGAACATTGCGTTATTTGTTGCTTATTACAGACGATCACTTCCTCATTTTGAACAAATCAAAAAATGGATTGATTCTAAAACTATCGGTGATATAAGACACATCAGATGGCATTTGTCCAAGGCAGCAAACGACATTGACCTTTCCGGCGACTACAATTGGAGAACTGACATAAACATTGCTACAGGAGGTTATTTTGACGATTTGGCAAGTCACGGGTTGGATTTGTTCATTCATTATCTTGGACCGATAAAAGAAGTTTCAGGAATTAGCTTAAATCAGCAAGGACTTTATACGTCAAAAGATGCAGCTGTCGCCAACTGGCTTCACGAATCGGGGGTTACAGGTAGCGGAAGCTGGAATTTTGGTTCATTTGAAAGAGAAGATGTTGTTGAAATTTATGGAAGCAAAGGCAAAATCACTTTTTCAGTTTTCGAAAATGAGCCTATAATTCTGAAAACGGCAGATGGCGAATCGACACATTTTATAGAACATCCTGAAAACATTCAGCTTTATCATGTGCAACAAATGAGAGAACATCTTTTAGGAAACCAAACACATCCATCGAGCGGATCTACAGCTGCTCATACCAGTTGGGTGATGGATCAAATCATTGGAAACCCAATATAAACAAAAGAGGTGCTATTAAATCAGCACCTCTTTTGTTTTACTACCAGACTATTTTTAATTTCTGTCCTTTTTGCAAAGTGACACTTTGTTTCTTATCTCCACTAATAAGAGTCGTTTTTCCTCCCTTTTTAGAAAACACTGTGAGCGTTTTTAATCTTTTGGCACTCCATTCCATTGAAATTTCAAAACCTCCTCTGGCACAAATTCCCTTTACGTTTCCGTTCTCCCAGGCATCCGGCAAAGCAGGTAATAAACGAATTTCATTTTCATTAGACTGAACCAACATTTCGGCAACTGCAGCTGCGCCCCCAAAATTCCCGTCAATCTGAAACGGAGGATGCGCATCAAATAAATTAGGATAAGTCCCTCCTCCTCTTCTTGGCTTTTCCGTTTTTTTACCATCTGGATCAACATATCGAAGCAATTCACGGTACATTTTATAAGCACGATTACCATCCCAAAGCCTAGCCCAAAGGTTAATTCTCCAACCTTTTGACCAGCCGGTTGTTTCATCACCCTTAATTTCCAAAGTTTTTTTCGAAGCTTCAGCCAACTCTGGTGTTTTTAATACCGTAATATGATTGCCTGGAAAAAGTCCAAAAAGGTGCGATTGATGGCGGTGTTTTGGATCTTCATCTTTCCAATCAAAATACCACTCTTGTAAGTTTCCTTCTTTTCCTATTTGGTAAGGATATAATTTCGTAAGCGCATTCTCCAGCTTAGTTCTAAATTCAGTATCAGTATTTAAAACTTTAGATGCCGCAATCGTATTTAAAAAACATTCACGAATCATTGCCAAATCAGCAGTTCCTCCATATAAAGTAGCACCCACATAGCCATCAGGTGTGATAAATTTATTTTCAGGTGAAGTGGATGGTGATGTAATTAAATTTCCGTTTTTATCTTCTACCAGCCATTCTAAACAAAACTGGGCAGCTCCACGTAGAATCTCATAACCCTCTTTTTTCAAAAAATCTTTATCCTGAGAAAATAAATAATGTTCCCAAATATGAGTACTCAACCAAGCTCCAGCCATATTCCAACAAGCCCAATTGGTATCACCTCCTCCAAAATTTCCAACAGGATTGCTCATCGCCCAGATGTCTGAATTATGGGCTGCCGTCCAACCATTGACTCCATAAAATGTCTTGGCAGTAATTTTCCCGGTTTCGGATATGTTTTTAATGAAATGCAACAAAGGCTGATGTAATTCAGAAAGATTGGTGTTTTCTGCCAACCAATAATTTTCTTCGAGATTGATATTTGTGGTATAATTGCTACTCCATGGCGGACGCATATAGGGATTCCAAATACCTTGTAGATTGGCTGGAACACCTAATGTTTTGGAACTGCTAATCAGTAAATACCTTCCATATTGAAAATATAAAATCTCTAAATTTTTATCTTCCTTTCCTTCTGCATAGCGTAGTAAACGTTCGTCAGTAGGCAAATTAGGCGCTGTTGTTTTTCCTAAATTCAAACTCACCCGATTATAAAATTTTTGATAATCTGCAATATGGGATTTCTTCAAAATCCCATAGGGCTTTGCCATTGCTTTAGTTAAATTCTCTTTCGCAATAGCCTTAGCATTTAATCCTTCGGTAGCGGGATTTTTATCGAATCCATTAAAACTTGTCGCTATGGAAACAAAAATTATTGCTTCAGTAGCATTTTTAACACTTAAATTCGAACCCATTTTACTTATTGTCCCGTCTGTGTTTTTTACCTGAATTAAACTTGAAAAACGTATTCCTTTATTTTCATCAAACACAATTGGATTTTCTTCATTTACATAACTTGGAGCACTATGAACTGGAGCATATCCCTCTATCTGCATTAGATTCTCTTGGGTTGTAGCATTATATTTCAACAAACTCTCAAAGTTGATATCAAAATTAAGCCCTCCTTTTTTACTAGATGTGAGCTTGACAACCATAATTTTATCTGGAGCTGAAATAAAATACTCACGAGTAAAGTGCACACCTTCGATGACGTAACTCACTTTAGAAATGGCATCTGCGATATCCAATTCCCTGTAATAATCAGAATATTTCGCCTCTTTGTCTTTATAAAAATGAACAATATTCATTGTTCCCAAAGGTGCAAAAGACTCAGAAAACTTTCCTTGTAACTTTTTATTCAGTTCATCGGCCAATTTATAATTTTCGTTTTTCAATGCTTCACGAATGGCAGGTATGTTTTTGTAAGCTTCGGGATTCATATTGGCATTTACAGGCTCTCCCGACCAAAGCGTGATATCATTCAGATAAATTTTATCGGAATTGACACCTCCAAAGACAGTCGCGCCCGTCTTTCCATTTCCCAAAACCAGGCTTTCTTCAAAATAATCGGCAGGCTGTTTATACCATAAAACATGACTGGATTGTGCAACTATTCTCGCTCCAAAAGAAGAGAGAATAAAAACCAAAATAATTTTTGTTAAGAGACTCGATCGCATAGGTAAAGATTTATTTTTTAATTCCTAAAATTAAATGTTTTCCTTATTTAATGAATGGCTTTATAAATAAAATTTTTAAACGTAACCTGACCATCACCAACAGCAGAAAGCCCCAAACGAAGACTCATGAATCCGCTCAAAACATTATGGTTGAAAGAAGAAACTTCGGCTGAATTTTAGCGTTTTGCTGTTGTGCATGACTTGCAATCGACAAGAAAAAAATAAGTGACAGAATAGTTGTTTTCATAATTCAAAATCCAGATTACTTGCTCACTTTATATTTTTCGTTCGCCGTTAACATCTCCCAATTATCGGTTCTGAAAGGGGAAGCTGGAAATTTTTCTTTATTGAAAAGATTGATTTCCGTATCGTCGTCTGCCCAACCATAATGAACGGCAACCGGATTAGGAACGCTTTCGCATGAAACGATTACTTTATTGTCTTTGATTATCGCTTTCGCAGAATAAAAAACCTTATCGGCACCGGCAATTTCAAATCCTTTCAAACTCTCTGAATTATCAGAAGCTGATAATCCGCTGCCAATGTTACTAAAAGAAAGAAGTATTTGATTCCCTTTAATCTCCATCGATTTATACATTGGCCCACTGTAAACCATTTTCTTTCTGTAAACATTATTCAGGGCAATTGCCGCCAAACGTTTACCAACATCCTGTTTGTTTGTGGGATGAATGTCTTTTGCATTTCCAATATCAGTCGTTACAGCCATTCCGGTATTTGGTAATTGCAGTGTCTGGGTTTGCGCTTCACGAAGTTCAGCCCAACGGCTTCCTACTTTACTGTTTCCGTTAAACTCATTATAAGTCGATAACTGAACAAAGTAAAAAGGGAAATTACCTTGATTCCATTTGCTTCTCCAATCATTTATCATCAAAGGGAATGCTTTTTTATATTGATTGGCTCTCCAAACATTGGCTTCTCCCTGATACCATAAAACTCCTTGAAAAGCATACGGAATTAAAGGATTCACCATCGCATTATACAATAACGAAGGATAAGTGTTTGGCGAAATGGAAATTTTCACTTGTACTACATTAAATTTCCAAAGACCTTCAAGCGGCAAATTTGAATCTTTAAAATCAATTCTCAAATCGGCTGGATCGCCATAAATTCCGCCACCTCCGGTATAATCGGCAATGCGGACTGCTATTACGTTTTTACCTTCTTTTAAAACATTTTCGGGAATCTTATAAATTCTTTGCTTGTCCCAAAGATTATTTGTTCCAACCAAAACCCCGTTAACATACGTTTGATCTTCATCATCAACTTTGGACAAATATAAAACGGCTTCTTTTTTTGCTTGCTCAGCAGAAAGCACTATTGTTTTTCGCATCCAGACAACACCATCAATATTACCTAATTGCTGATTTTCCCATAAAGAAGGCACCTTTATTTCGGGCCATTTAGTATCCTGAAAATTTGGATCTTTAAACTGATCTTCATTTTCCATTGAAACATCAAAACCTTGTATTTTATTGATGTTGTCCAAAACTGATTTTTGATACACTTCAAATGCAGCCTGCATATCCACTTGGGGGACATTGGCAATCATATCTTTGAAGTAATCGCTTTTTTCAAATGCCTGGCGACTGGTCCAGGTCTCCACACAAGTTCCTCCCCAAGAAGTATTAATTATTCCGATTGGGATTTTTAATTCGGCATATAATTTCTTGGCAAAATAATAGCCTACTGCCGTAAAATTGCCAACAGTTTCTTTACCGCAAACTTCCCATTTCCCTTGTTTTAAATCTAATTTTGGAGTACCACTCATATCTTGGGCTACACCAAAATGACGAATCATTGGATAATTAGAATCGTTAATTTCTTCAGTAGCATTCATTGTTTTGAAAACCTGAAATTCCATATTGGATTGTCCGCTGCAAATCCAAACTTCACCAACTAAGACATTGGCAATGACGATTTTATTTTTACCGGTAATAATCAATTCAAAAGGGCCGCCCGCTTTTTCAGCATCCAGTTTAATCATCCATTTTCCGTTTTTATCGGCAATAATGGATTTCGTCTGTTTATTAAAATGGACTTCGACTTTTTCATTGGCGTCAGCCCAACCCCAAATCGGGATTGGCTTGTTGCGCTGCAAAACCATTCCGTCAGAGAACAGCAAAGGCATTCGGACATTGGCATTAACCATTGCGCCAAAAATCAGAAAAAGAAATATGATACTTTTTTTCATTCTTTCAGAGTTTCTAAGTTATTGAGATACTAAGTTGCTAAGACTCTAAAATACTAAGAATTAAAAAAACTTAGGACCTCAGAATCTCAGCAACTTAGAAACTTTAAAATTATTTCAATCCGTCTTGCAAAGCTGTCAATGCCTGTTGATCATAAACGGTATTATTGGTTCTATTGAACAAAGACATAGTGTTTGTACCCAAATTTCCAGCATCCCAGTAAAAAGGCAACATCCCATTGGCTTTGGCTTGTTTTACAACCGTCTTTAAAAAATATGCTCTTGAATTAAGATGCAAAGTCAAGGCATCTCCAGTCAAATCACGTCTAATGGCGCCAAACTCCCCTAATACAACAGGAATTCCTTTATCTACAAACTGCGATTTCATTGATTTGAAAAATTTTTCTAAATCGGCTTCTTCACCCCATGTTGGATTTCGAGTTAAATCAGTTGTGGAGTGATTAGTCGCTCCCCAATAATAAAACATTTTTCCCCAATCGGCATCTTTATCCATAAGGCAAAATTGATATGGCGTATAATAATGCACCTCAACCATCATTTTATTAGCAACATTATCCGTTGGCAAAGTCAGCATCAATTTATTTGTTTTCTCGATATCTGTTGTTGGTCCTTGAATAATCAGAGTACGATATGCATTTTTACCTCCCGTTGAACGAACTGCGTCTATGAAGGTTTGGTGATAAGATGTTAAAACCGACATTTGAGTTGCATTATCTACGTTTGGTTCATTGGCACTTGCAAAAAGCAAATGTTCATCAAAACCACGCAAATTGGTCGCTATTTGTTCCCAAAACGCTTTTTGTTTAGCATTGTTTTCTATTTTTTTGGCTTCGGTAACATTGTTTTCCAACCAACCACCGTCCCAGTGGATATTAACGATAACGTACATATCGTTATCGACGCAATACTGAACAACTTCTTTTACTCTGTTCAGCCAATCCGCTTTGATTTGAGCAGTAGTAGTATTGGCTAAATATTGATTCCAAGAACATGGGATACGAATCGCATTGAAACCATTTGCTTTGACCAAATCAATCAATGCTTTAGTAACTTTTGGATTTCCCCAAGCGGTTTCACCTCCAGTAGCTTCGAGCGTATTACCAATATTCCAACCCAATTTAATTTTTGCTGCCAAGTCGGTTGCACTATTAGCCATTCCGGTTGCATCAGCCGGGAGAGGATTTGTATTATAACTTGGGTATAAAGGTGCAACAACTATCACACCAAGTTGAGAAATTAAAACTTGTACCGATGCTGCTTCAGTTGAACTTACGGTTACTACTGCTGATCGCGATGAAGTGGATGCATTCGCTAACGCTTTAATACTTATCGTTACAGTTCCCGAACCTGAAGTCTGGCTCAACTGGATCCAACTCGCATCCGATGAGCTAACCGACCAAGAGCTAACAGTTCCTGAAATCTTAACGCTGGTTGTATTTTCATTACTATCAAAATCAATTTTGCTAGTATCAACCGTTAGTGTTTTCGCAGCAGGCTTCGGTTCTTCAGTACCCGAATCGGAACTGCAAGCCCAAATTCCAAGGGATACTGAGCATAAAAGAATGCTCAATATCCGATTAATTACTTTTTTCATTTTTTTGGTTTTGGTTTTTTGTTTGGTTTTTTTGGTTATTCCATAGTCAACACCAAAATTGAGGGCTGGCAATGGAATTATGCTTTAAGTAATTTTTCAGTAATCAACCACATTAGGCATATCGATTGCTTATTTGATAGTTACAATAACTTCTTTCTTAATATCACGTGAAGAACTTCCTAGTTTCAACTTATAGTTCCCAGGCTCCACTGTCCATTTTTTGGCCTCGGCATTATAATAAGCCAACTCTGCTACTGGAACTTTAATCGTTACCGTTTCCCATTTTCCAGCTTTGACCAATACTTTTTCAAAGCCTTTCAACTCTTGTGCAGCGCGAGTAATTTTGGAATCCGATTTAGACGCATACAATTGAACTACTTCTTTACCATCCACTTTTCCTGCATTTTTAACCGTTACAGAAACTGAAATTGTTTCATCAGTAGCGTATTCTTTTTTATCTGTTTTGGCATTATCGAAAGCAAATGTGGTATAAGACAACCCATAGCCAAATGGATAAAGGGGCTCAATCTTTTTGGTATCAAACCAACGGTAACCTACCAAAATTCCTTCGGCATAATTTACGGTTTTCCCGCCAGGGAAGCTGTTGGTGGCATGAGCTGGTGAATCCATTATGTTTTTTGGCATTGTCCAAGGCAATTTACCTGAAGGGTTTGTTTTTCCCAACAATACATCTGCCAAGGCATTTCCTCCTTCGGAACCATTGAACCAGCTCCATACCAAGGCTTTATTTTTTTTGCTAATAGCGTCAATATCAAAAGGGGCTCCTGCAATGATAACAACGATCGTATTTGGATTGACCGCCCTAACTTTATCAATCAATTCTTCTTGTCCAAACGGCAACTTCAAGTTTCTGCGATCGGAAGCTTCGGTTTCGTAATCACGGTTGGAACCTGCAAAAACAATTGCCATATCTGAATTCTTGGCTGCCTCAATGGCCTCTTCCAATTTGCTTGGATCTAACTGGTCGATTGTTACTGGACCGTTCATGGTTATATCCCCCATATTTCCCTTGTTTTTTACTTCATAACGTTCCAAATAACCTTCGGCATAATTGATTTTGATAGAACTAGGCAATCTGTTTTTCAAACCTTCCAAAGGCGTAATTTCTCTTTTGGTTTTTACACCAGCGCCAAATCCGCCCAAAGCATTTTTCTTGGTTGCATTGTTACCAATCACCGCAATGGATTTTATTCGATTCAATTTTAAAGGCAAGGCGTTGCCTTCGTTTTTCAACAACACCACTGCTTCCGAAGCAATTTTGTAGGTATCCTGATAATGTGCTTCAGTGGCAATGCTGCCTTTCACACGGTCTTCGCCTCCCATCGCTTTTACTTGAAATAAAACACCTAATATTCTTTTGACATGTTTGTCAATTTCTGTTTCCGAGATTTCGCCCGCCTTGACAGCGGCAATTAGTTTGTCGGCCAAGAAAAATTCATTGAACGGTTTTGGTGTTCCCATTTCGATGTCCAATCCGTTTTTCAATGATTTTACTGTCGAATGAACAGCAGCCCAATCAGAAACGACTACACCTTTAAACCCCCATTCGTCACGTAAAATGGTATTCAGCATATAATCGTTCTCGCATAAATAATCTCCCCTTAACTTGTTATAAGCTCCCATTACCGCATACGATTTTGCCTCTTTTACGGCAGCTTCAAAGGCAGGCAAATATATTTCCCGCAGGGTTCGTTCATCCATTTGAACGTCATAAATATCACGATTCGTTTCTTGGTTATTGGCAGCAAAGTGTTTAACACAAGCCATAACATCGTTGTTTTGAAGTCCAACAATCAATGGTACTGCAATTTTTTTGTTCAAAAAAGGGTCTTCCGACATATATTCGTAAGTTCGTCCTCCCAATGGAGTTCTCACAATATTGATGGCTGGCGAAAGCAACATGTCTTTGTCCCGGGCGCGCAATTCCTGCCCCACACTATTTCCGAAGGTATAAGCCATTTTTGCGTCCCAAGTTGCAGCCAAAGCTCCCGAAGCTGGATAATAAGTGGCAAAATCATTTGTCCATCCTGCTGCCGACCAGTTGTCACGAGAAATTTCTTCTCGAACACCCAAAGGTCCATCAGCCATTTTTAATTCTGGAATTCCCAATCGTTTTACACCTCCTGTTGCAAACATGCTGTTACCATGTAGCATACCAATTTTTTCTTCCAAAGTCATTTGGGCGACTAATTGGTCTATTTTTGCATCATATTTTGAACTCAAAGATTTTACAGGTTGGCTCGTATTTAACAAATTCATATTGTTAATTGTTTGGGAATTAGCACTGTATTCCATGAACAGTAACATCGAAAAAAAGGATAATTTGATTATTTTATTTTTCATAACAGGTAATTTTCGTCTTATTTTTTATAACTATTGCTTTACCAAATTCAGCAAAAGCACATCATTTTCATTTATTTTAAGATCCTTAGTGTAAATGCCTTTTGCATCTACCGTTATTTTTTCTGTTGCAATCGGTGCTCCGCTATTCTTTTGCTTCAGTGTAGTTACTTGCTGTTGAGAAAGCTGGTTCGGTTTATTCATACCTAAATAATCCGTGTAAACGTCATTCGTTTTGTATCCAACTTTGTATATCTCCAAATTATACTTCCCTTTTTGAAGTCCGGTTACTTCAATTTTTACGGTTCCTTTTGGTTTGGATGGTAAGTCCTTAATGTAATATTGCTGATTGTTTATTGAAGCTTCAGGGAGCGTATGAGTGAAATCCCAAAACAACAACTGAATATCCCCTTTTGCGTTTTTTGTTGCCCAAGAGGCAGTATCTTTATTTTGAAGTTCTGTTTCCCCTAATTTATTCAAAAGATAGTACGAGAAATAAGCCGGTTTCTTAATTCCCTGAGTATTCAGCAATCCGAATCCACCGTGAAAGGGTGTAAATCGCGGTCCTGCTTCTTCGAAAATATCGGTGAAAACCCAATATGACATTGAGTTTGGTGCATTGCCTACTTGTTTTAATTTTTGCAAAATATAAGCAGCCGAATGGTAACTATCGTGAATTGGATCAGCTGGCGTGTACGAAGAACTCCATTCTGTATAATGCAATTCCAAATTAGGTTTAGCCGAACTTGAAATT
Organism: Flavobacterium aquiphilum; assembly: GCF_027111335.1. Classification (NCBI taxonomy): domain Bacteria; kingdom Pseudomonadati; phylum Bacteroidota; class Flavobacteriia; order Flavobacteriales; family Flavobacteriaceae; genus Flavobacterium; species Flavobacterium aquiphilum. The sequence continues at coordinate 174,144 of NZ_CP114288.1, forward strand.
TGCTTGCGCGAATTAATTACATCACCACTAATACTTGACTCTTCTTTATTCAGGACAGTTCCCGAAGTTCCAAATTCATCTAAAAAACCTTGTTTTACACCGTAAGTATGAGTCGAAATAAAATCCAGCGGGACATTATTTTTATTGCAAAAGTCAATAGTTTCCGGTACCCAGGCTGCACCTGCCGTTGCGGGACCTCCCACTTTATAGACTGGATTTACACTTTTGATGGCTTTTGCCGTATAATCATAGAGTTTGAAATACTCTTCTTGCGTCCCTGTCCAAAACCCAGGCGTCAAATTCGGTTCGTTCCAAACTTCGAAATACCAGGTTTTCACTTCATCAGCTCCATAACGTTCGGTAAAATGTGTCGTTAAATTGCGGATTAAGTCTTCCCATTTTTTATAATCTTTTGGAGGAGTAACGTTTCCTCTCCACCAAAAAATGGTTTGGTTACCGCTTGCCAAAGCCGAAGGCATAAATCCTAATTCCACGAAAGGTTTCATCTTGATACTCAAAAGAAAATCGTACAAAGCATCGATATATTGATAATTGTATTCTGGATTTCCTTTACTGTCTTCTTTGTAAACTCCCATATCATCTGTCAATAAACCATGCATCCGAATGTATTTGAAATCGCATTCTTTCTTCACCATTGTGAGTTGCTGTTGCCAATCGGCACGTAAACCTTCATTGGCACGTCCGGCTCCAACACATTCTTTGAACATCGTGCTCATTTTCCCCGCAGATTTATTGTAATCGACTTTAATAATCCTGTTTTCAGCATTATTATTTTGTCCAAACAAATTGATATTGATTAAACAAATGAAGGCCAGTGATGTTAGTAAAATTCTTTTCATGAAAATGATATTTGCCATTTGATTTTTTATCCTTCCAGGTTTTGAAAACCTGTAAATATTCTATTTTTAGATAACATTTATTCCATATCGCATGTCATTCCGACGGAGGAGGAATCTCCGCTAGCAATTCCGCAATCATAATCTCCAATCTTTGTCGAGTTTCTAACGGAGATTCCTCCTCCGTCGGAATGACAAACTGGGCGTAAGACCTATGGAATCTAACTAATTAAACTCTTCCAAATACCTAACAGGCTTTAAAAACCTATCGGATTTAAAATGTCCACAGATTATAATTTTTTGAATCTAACAGCTGTTCCGCCAGCGCCCCCTAAATGCAATTTCAATACATCTGAAGCTTTCACGGTTTTCTTAGAAATCGCAACTGCAGATGGATTGTGTGTTTCGTCAGTACCTTCGGCATCGGCATAAATCTGTGCCTCGTAAGTCGCTTTAGAATCTAAAAATGTCAATGGAACTGATATGTCCCTCGCCTTTTCATTAGTCATACTTCCCAAATACCAATCGTCACTGTTTCTGTCTTTACGGGCAGTTGTGATGTATTGTCCAATTTCGGCATTCAACACTTTAGTATCTGTCCAATCCGTTGGAACGTCTTTCAGGAATTGGAAAGCGGGTACTGCATAATTTTCAGGAAGGTCGGCCAACATTTGAATTGGCGAATAAAAACATACATACATTGCCAATTGTTGTGCCGTTGTTCCGTGTACTCTTTTTCCAGGATATCCTTGTTTGATTTCTACGTCTAAAACTCCAGGAGTATAATCCATTGGTCCAGACAACATTCTTGTAAAAGGCAAAATAACTACATGATTTGGCGGATTTCCTTCGCTCCAGGCATTGTATTCCTGACCACGAGCGGCTTCTCTTGCTAACATGTTTGGATAGGTTCTGCGTTCTCCTGTGTCTTTTATTGGTTCATGATAGAAAACGGCCAAATCATATTCGGCAGCTTTTTGCAAAACATATCTGAAATAATTCACTCCAAATTGTCCATGGTGCCATTCTTTCATGTTCAATTTTGAACCTACGTGACCAATTTTTACGGTATGGATTCCTAATTTTTTGTACAAGGCAAAACCGGCATCGATTTGTTTCATGTAGTTAATCAAGTTCGAACCTGTTTCGTGATAGCCGATAAGTTCTACTCCTTTTTCTTTTCCGTATTCTACTACTTTGTCCAAGTCGAAATTATCTGCACTTTGAGTGAAGCTGAACATGTGCATTTTGTTTTCATACCAAGCAGGCGTCCAGCCTTTGTTCCAACCTTCGATCAATAAATGATGTAATCCTTCTTTGGCGGTAAAATCAATATAATCTTTGGCATGATCCGTAGTAGCTCCTTGTTTTTCACCTTCCCAAAAAGTGTATTTTCCGATGTGCATGGCCCACCAAATTCCGAAATATTTAAATGGTTTTACATAAGATGGATTTCCTAATTTATTTGGTTCGTTAAGGTTTAGGATTAAATAGGATTCAATTAAATCGCCTGCATTTTCTCCAATCTGAAGTGTTCTCCAAGAAGAAGTGAAGGTATCTTTTACTCTTACTTTTACACCATCCGCCCACGGCACTAAATCCGTTTTCAGTTGTGTTCCTGTATTGTTTACCAATGTTGTACTTGCATAATCGATTAGATTGGCTTCGTGAAAACTGAGTTTCAATCCACTTTTGCTTTCCACTGTTAATGGAGTATGAACAGTATCTAAAGTGCTAACCGGAGAATCTTTATATAAATATTCGTAACGGTTTTCCTTGTATGCAGGAATCCACCACGCTTTTCCGTCTTCTTTCAGGTTGAAAGTTGTTTTTTCATCCATGATAAAAATACTGTCTTTGGTTCCTTGTTTTGGGTACACATATCTAAAAGCAATTCCATCATCGTATGCACGAAACTGAATTTCCAATTTTCGCTTTTCGGCATTTTTCTGTTGCAACTTCACCACCATTTGGTTGTAGTGATTTCTTATTTTTTTCTTTTCTCCCCAAACCTGTTGCCATGTCTCGTCGAAAGTAGAATTCTCAACTTTTACAACGTCAAAATTTTTGCTAAAATCTTCATTATTCTTTAGCATAAAACCCATATCAGATGGTGTAATCACTTGGATTTTTCCGTGATTAACCGAATATTTCGGAGCATTGTCAACCAATTGGAACTGGATTTTATTTTTCCCTTCGGGAGAAGCCACTTCGTAGGTTTTTGTTTTTTTGCCTTGAGCATTACCTATACTAATGGACAGTAAAAGTGCTGGAAGTATTAATTTCTTTATCATCATTGTGTTTTTTCGGCAATTCATTATAATTAATCGGGGGTCTAGATTTTCTATAACCCCGATTAAAGAACTAACCTAATTTATCCTATTTAATCCACTCAGTTTTGAAAGTAGTTTTTCCGTTTAACGGATTTGAAGCGGGTTCAAAATTGCTTCCTTTCTTAGAAACAGTAATAGTTTGTACAGCGTCAGTACCAGGCAAGAATACTTTGGCGGTGGCAGAATCGGTTGTATCTGCAGCGTATACTTTAAGGGTCAATTTGCTCCAGTCCATGTCTTTGGTAGATTGTGCCAATCCAATATGAGGAATCGCCGACCCTTCTCTAACTAAAACTACGATTGGAATATCTCCCGCTTTGATTTTATGCCATCCGCCTTGGTACACTTTTTTGGTTTGGTAATCAATCCAAGTTCCAGGTGGAAGATAGACGTCTCTTTCTGTAACTTCTTCAAACAAAGGGGCGACTAACATACTGGATCCAAATAAATATTCGTTGTCAACCAACCAAGCTCCCGGGTCATTTGGATATTCAAGGAATAAAGCACGCATCATTGGCAATCCTTTTTGAGAACTTTCTTTGGCTTGGGCATAGATATAAGGCATTAATTCGTAACGCATATTATCGGCATTTCTAAATCCTTCCAAGAAATCTTTGCTGTATAACCAAGGTTCTCTCGGAGGTTCACCATGACTTCTTACGTGTGAAGTAAACATTCCGAATGGTGCCCATCTGCGGTATAAATTCTCCGGTGATTTGGTTGCAAATCCTCCCACGTCATGACTCCAGAAACTGAATCCGCTCAATCCTAATGAAAGCCCTCCTCTTAATTCAGCTGACATTGCACCATTAGAAGTTTCGGCATCACCACCCCAGTGTAATGGGTAACGTTGGCTACCTGCCCAAGTACTTCTTGCCCAGATAAGAGTATAACCTTTTTCTTTCTGGGTAATTTCGGCAACGGCTTTGTTGTAACGCAATGGATACAAATTGTGCTCATAGAAACCGGTACGTCCTGAGTTATAAATTCCGTCCGGTGGTGCGGCTTCACCAAAATCTACTTTGAAAACAGAAACTCCTTGGTCGAATAAATGTTTCAATTTGCCTTGATACCAAGTTACAGTTGCAGGGTTTGAGAAATCCAAAACGGCATCTTCATAAGGAAGATTTCCTTTGCGATCACGCACGGCCAAATTTTTGTCCATGATTTCATTGAACAAAGTATTTTTTGGAGTGAAATATGGTAATTGCCATAGACACACATGGTAACCATCATCTTTCAAATCCGACATCATTTTCACTGCATCCGGAAAACGCTCTTTAGAAAATTCGTAATTGTTTCTCCAATCTACATCAAACCAACCAGTATCGAAGTGAATAACATCGGTTGGGATTTTGTAAGCGCGTAAATCTTTTGCCACCTGACGACCTTCTTTTTCAGAGAAATAAGTAATACGACTCATCCAGAAACCAAACGACCAAAGTGGCGGCATTGCGGCTTTTCCTGTCAAATTGGTGTATTCATCCAATATTTCTTTTGGTTCACCAATGAAGAAAAACAAATCGGCTTCATCATCACCAATATACATTTCATTGGCACTGGCAAAATATTTTCCAAAATCAACCGTAATAGGCGTAGAGTGGTGCATAAAAACTCCATAACCACGGCTACTCATGTAAAACGGAATTGGTTTGTACATGGTTTCGTTTTGAATACCATTGGCATCATCCGTCCATAAAACCACTTTTTGCCCGCGTTTATTGAATTGGGTAAATGATTCTCCGCAGCCAAATATTTTTTCATCTGGCTCTAAGCTAAAAGCAGCTCCCATGCTTCTGGAGTAATCGCTGTTTCTGCGTACAAACGAGAATGGAAGTGTTGGAGTGTATGTGTTTTTAAAATCAGAATCGTGAAGCGTACTCGTAAGCAGCTTTCCTTTTTCGTCATAAATTTTTATGTGCCAAGGTTTTGACAAAATCTCAACAGAACCGTGTTTGCTGGTGTATTTATAACCACCTTCGATTTTAGATGATTTCCACAATTCAGGATGATTTGGAGCCACTCCATCAACCAGCATCAAAGAGGTTGCTTCTGGGTGAAATTGTGGTCCGGAAGTTGTTTTAATACGAATGGAACGATCCGATACAAACTGAATCTGAAAAGGCAATTCAGGGGAAACTGAGTACTCAGTCGTTGGGAATTCATTGGCAGGAACCACACCTGGCTTCATCATCATATTATTGAAAGCCTGACGGGTTTGATAATTGTAACGCAAATATTTTATAGTTCCTTTTCCTGTTGCAGGATCAAAACTGGTTAGCTCATCTGCAAAATAAAAAGTGTTTAAATAGTTCTGAAAATCTTTGCTGATATCGATTGGTGCGTTCAAAACATCAGCGTTTTGAATTTGAGCAAATCCTTTTGGACTTACAAAAAATCCAAATACCATAAATAGGGATAACGGTATTAGTTGTCTTTTTTTCATTTTCTTGTTTTTTTATTTTAGTTAATCCTTTGCCTTTTCAAATAAGAAGAATCAGACAAAGCAATTTACAGTATTCTTTTATTTAATCGTAATGAATGTCGTACTACTTTTCAATCCAGTGGCATTGGCAGTCAATTCAACTTTTCCTGCTTTTTCACCAGCCTGGATAACAACCAGACATTTTCCGTTAAGAGCAGTGTGTCTGTCTCCTTTATAAGATTCATGACTCACAGGATCACCGCTGCAAACCCCAACTATTTTTCCGTTTCCTTTCAAAGAAAATTGGATTTCGTTATTGGCATTTGGCGAAAGCACACCATTCGCATCTGTTATATCCACCGTTACAAAAGACAAATCATTTCCATCGCCTTTGATAATAGCTCTGTCTGCGGATAACTTTAAAGCAGCTGGTGCTCCGGCAGTTTTGATTGTTCGCTCCAAAACTGTTTTTCCGTTTTTACGGGAAATAGCTGTTAAGGTTCCTGCATGGAAAGGAATTCTCCACATCACGTGCAAATCATCGCCTTTTTTACTTCGAACGCCAACTGATTTTCCGTTAAGGAAAAGCTCCACCTCATCGGCATTATTGTAATATGCCCAAACGTCTACATTTTGGCCTTCCTTCCAATTCCAATGCGGAAAAAGATGCAAAACAGTTTTCTTAGTCCATTCGCTTTGGTACATATAATAAACATCCTTTGGGAAACCTGCCAAGTCCACAATCCCAAAATAAGAACTGATCGAAGGCCATTCGTAAGGAGTTGGTTCACCAATGTAATCAAAACCAGTCCAGATGTACATTCCAGAAAGGAAATCGTATTTTTTAATCACTTTCCAAGTCGCTTCATGAGTAGAACCCCAAGGTGCCTGCACTTGGTCATAAGCCGAAACCGTGTTACCAGGCTTTCCTCCTGTAAATTTGAGGTCCCATCTTACCGGCCATTTTTTTAAAGTATCCGAAACCACGTCATAATAACCACGTGTTTCTAAAGCCGAAGTTGTTTCGGTAGCTATGAAAGGAGTATTTGGGAAGTTTTTTTGATGATGTTCAAAAGTTTGGTGGGCATAATTGTAACCAATAATATCCAAAGCCCCCGAAGTTGCCAATAAATTGAAATCGGTTTTTGCTTTTTCAAATTGCAATGCCACCTCATCAATTTTCATATTAACAGCAGGATTCATGGCCGCAGTAACCAAACGTGTTGCATCCAGTTTTTTTACAATCGCCGATAATTCTTTGGCAATTGTGACTCCTTCTTCACTCCATTGCTCCGGAATTTCGTTTCCGATACTCCACATAAAAATACTTGGGTGATTACGATCTCTAAGGATTTGGTCCTGCAAATCTTTCACATGCCATTTATCCCAATCGAGACTGTAGTCATATTTATTTTTTGCTTTTTTCCACATATCAAATGCTTCATCCATGACAATGAAACCCATTTTGTCGCAAAGATCCAAAAGCTCTGGTGCCGGAGGATTATGGGAAGTTCTTATTCCATTTACACCCATTCCTTTCAGAATTTCCAACTGACGTTCGATAGCTCTTGTATTAATTGCCGATCCTAACGGGCCTAAATCATGGTGCATGCAAACCCCTTTGATTTTTACTTGTTTTCCATTCAGAATAAATCCTTTGTTAAGATCAAATTTGAAATTTCGGATTCCGAAATTGGTTTCATACTGATCGATAACTTGATTGTCAATGCTTATTGTAGTAACTGCTCTATAAAGTTCCGGTTTTTCGTCAGACCATAAAATTGGGTCATTTACGATTAAGTCTTGATTCAGAACCAGATTTACATTTGCAGCAATGCTTATATTTTTGGTAACCGAAGTTACTTTAATGTCATTTTTGAAAATTGTGGTTAGAATGCTCGCGTTTTTTGGCGCGTCATATTGATTTTTAATTGTAGTCTCCAAATGCACCGAAGCACTTTTGGCAGTAACTTTTGGGGTAGTTACATAAGTTCCCCATTGATCAACATGTAATTTATCTGTTGTTTCCAACCATACGTTTCTAAATATCCCCGATCCGGAATACCAACGAGAGTTGGGTTGTTTTGAATTGTCAACTTTGACAAGAATTTCATTGTTTTTATCTCCGAAGTTCAAATAAGGAGAAAGGTCATATTGAAAACCAATATACCCATTTGGGCGTTTGCCAAGGTAATGTCCGTTAATCCAAACCTGACTGTTTTTATAAACACCGTCAAAAACAATTGACGTAATTTTTTCTTTATTTTCTAGAGCGATCTTAAATGTTTTTTTATACCATCCCAAACCTCCATTAAGGGCACCTCCGCCATAACCTGCAGGGCTTTTTTCATCAAACTTTCCTTCGATACTCCAATCATGAGGCAAATTTAATACTCTCCAAGTAGTCGAACCGTTGATGGTATCTTTGTCTTTTATACTATCATTCAAATGAAAACTCCAACCGGAATTGAATGCTATTTTCCTAGAATTGGAAATAGTTCCTCCGCCTTTTTCAATACTGGCCATCATTAGAAATGTAACTCCCAGCAGCATCCCTATTTTCAGAAAATTGCTTAAATATTTCATTTTTCTTAAAGTATTAAAGATTTTAAAATTATAAATGTGTCAATAAGGATATTGCCTAAATTCTACACTCTTATCGACACATTTATAATTATAACTATCCCATAATGTGATCGGTGAAAAGCCGTTAATGATTAACCCAAAACAAAAGCTACAAGACTAAAACCTCACTTATTTAGGCTTACAAATCAAATTTTATATCACTTCCGACTAATCACTTTTCACAAATTACAAAGTGGTAACAGTTACAAATTATTTCTTTTCAGTTCTCATTTCCTTTGAATTCTAATAGATCCCTACTATTTTAGGTTTGTTATCAAGAGCAGTAGTATGATTCCACTCTTGATAACTACCTATTCAAAACAAAAAAAACTGTACTAATTCAATTCTATTAATCAACCAAACATTTTTTAGTTTGATGTTTTTGGGACTAAGTTCATAACCACTTGAACTCCATCATTACGAATCAATGCATAACGCAACGAATTGGTTTTAAGCTCTATTAATCTCACATCTGAAAAAGTAAATCCAGACATAGTTTCTTTGTAATAGGCATTGGTATGAAGCATTTGCAATCCGCCGTTCATAATAATTCTATCGTTTTTAGCTTGTGATGTAAGTTGAAATGAATATGTTCCAACTGAAGTTGTTTGTGCTGTACTTCCTGTATCCAATGAAGTTTGAACAATTTTTACGTTGTATCCTCCTTTTAGATCAAACGTAACTTCACCCCAATCTTTATTTTCTATTCCAGACCAAGAAACATCATTGATACTTCCTGGGAACCAAGCCCAATCACCTTCTAAGGTGGTGTTGATATAACCTGGACCAACAAAAGCAAATGGACTTTCAGTCACCATATTAATTTTCCAAGTTTTTCCTAGTTCTCCATTAGTAAGCATTTGCCATCTAGGATCGCTAAATAATGTACTATCATTTTTAAGAACAGTTACTGTTTTTGAAGACGTTACAGAACCCCCTCTGGCAAAAGCTGTAAAATTCACAGTATAAGTTCCGGCAAAAGGCATGGCAATAGTAGTTTCATTCAAGTTTGAATGCCCTAGTTCATTACCTTTGGAATCAGTATAACTCCAATAAGGAATCACGTCTGGCGTCATATTTTTTACCACTAAATTATTTCCGTTCACAACAGCGGTAAAATTTAAGTCCTCTGACTTAAGTGTCATTTCAGGAAGGCTATTACGGTCTTCTGACGGTTCACAAGAAAAAAGTGAACCTAGAGTTATTGCGGCTATAAGTATATATAGTATACGTTTCATAGTTTTCTTTTTTTATTAGTTAAAATTACCAACCTGGGTTTTGTGACATTGTTCCGTTAGAAAGTACTATTTGAGACTGAGGCAATGGGAACCAACCCAATGTTTCAGGTCTAAACGTAACATTAAACTGAGTTCCGGCACCACTGTTATCAATAGCCGCTTTCGCCACAGACATACCTTGTCTAATCAAGTCAAAATAACGTTGCCCTTCCAGAGCGAATTCTAAACGACGTTCATCCATAATAGCAGTTTTGGAAACAGCCACACGGTTATTTGCATTTTGATAAGCACGGTCACGCACTTTGTCAAGACAAGTTTGTGCGAATCCGTTATTAGTTCCCAAATTAAGCTCCGCAGCCATCAACAATAAATCCGAAAAACGGAATATGGCGAAATCTTGGTAGTTATCAATTTGGAAATTTCCTCCGTTGATTTCTACAATAGCTTTTCCGGCTGCATCAGTAATTGGACAATATTTTTTCCAGGCATACCCTGTGTATTGACGTTGATCTCTTGCTTGAGGATCAAAATTCAAACCTTCGCCTGCAAAGTTGATAATAGTAGCATCTCTACGAGTATCACCCAAACCATACGCAGCATACAACTTAGGGTTTACAGTAGCACCACCCCATCCTGTTGCATAACGTCCTATGCTACCTCCACGTGGTGCAATAAGCACTTGAAAACGGTTCCCTTCATGAAGTCCCCAATCTCCTTTACCTGATCCATTGTAACGAACAGCCCAAACAATTTCAGTATTCCCTTCGCCAGCAAAGTTTTCAAGGGAAGCTGCAAGCCATAAGTTAGCAAAATTAGGCACGAGAGCATGTCCACTATTATTAACGGCATCATTAATATAAGTTATAGCTTGTGGTTTAGTAACTACCCCAGCCAAATCAGCTTTTTTATAATAATCCGTATAGAATAAAAAGGTTCTGGCAATGTATGCTTCAGCAGCCCATTTTGTAATTCGACCATAATTTGGGTTTCCTGGTGTAGAATAGTTATCCTTTCCTAAATTATCTGCAGCAAACTTTAAATCATTGGCAATTAAAGCATAAGTCACTTCTGGAGCTACTCTTGGAGAATAAATTTCACTTGGAGTAATTGGTTTGTCAAGCGCCACAATATCCCCAAACATTTTAGCCAACTGAAAATGGAAATGTGCTCTCAAGAAACGGGCTTCAGCTTCGTATTTTGTTTTAAGTGACGGATCAGTTCCCCAATCCACTTTATCTAAATTGGCCAACAAAACATTTGCTCTGTAAATTCCCTGATAAGGTGTTTTCCAGGCATTTCTGTTCATATCTTTGTCTGCTACATACATAAAGCGGTCCCATTCTAAATCATTTTGCGCATCAGAATTCCCATATCCTCCAAAACAATCGTCTGAGGCTTGCTCGCTAATCAATAATGGACAACCGTACTCATCACGTTGTAACATATCATAAATCGCTACAAGTCCTTCATAGGCATCACTTGGCGTTTTATAAAAATTCTCGGTTACTTTTTCGGTATAAGGTTCATTTTCCAAAAAGTCACTGGAACATGCCCCTAATACAAGAAGACTTGAAATTGCAACTATTCTAATATATTTTTTCATCAGTATCATTTTTAAAAATTAACATTAAGACCTAACATGTATGTTCTTGGCTGTGGATAAAATCCAACATCGATCCCTTTTGCCCAAGATTGGTTTGCATTTCCAAATCCAATTTCAGGGTCCATTCCTTGATAATTAGTAAACGTAAACAAGTTATTTGCCGCTACATAAAATCTGAATTTGCTGAAGAATTTAAGATTGTCTGTTAATTTCGTTAAATCACAACCCAATGTAACCGATTTAATTCTGAAGAAATCAGCATTTTGAATATACAAATCAGAGAATTTAGTGTAATTCCCGTTAGCATCTGTACCATAAGTTACTCTTGGAATTGAATTTGAAGAACCCGCAGTAGTCCATCTGTCCAAAATAGTAGTAGTGTAATTATTATAAGCACGAGTATAATCATGAACCCCGAAAACGTTTTGGCTTCCTGAAACACCATAAGTATAAACAGATAAATCAAATGCTTTATAAGTAAGATCGAAGCTTAAACCATAATTAACATCCGGATTTGGATCACCAATTTGAGTTTTGTCATTGGCATCAATTTTCCCGTCACCATTTAAGTCAACAAAACGAACATCTCCAGGCACTGCATTTGGTTGAACACCAGCTGCAACTTCGGTTGCATTTTGGAAGATTCCATCTGTTTTCAATCCGTAGAAATATCCAATTGGTTTTCCTACTTCAACTCTGTTAATTTCATCTATACCTTGGAACAACAAGTTAGTCTCTCCATGGATAATTCCTTCAGCATTTGCAATTCTTGTAACTTTATTTTTATTGAAAGAAACATTACCATTTACTGCAAAAGTCCAATCTTTTCCAAAGTTTGTGTGGTAACCTACAGCAAATTCATAACCTTTGTTACTAATATCCCCACCATTGATATAAGGTGCTGAAGCTCCGGCAATATCCGGAATAGAAGCCTGTACTAACCAATCTTTGGTCTTTTTATCATAATAGTCAAAAGTGAAAGTCAATGAAGTAAACAAAGTAAGATCAAAACCTAAATCCAATTGCTCTGACGTTTCCCATTTCAAATCAGGATTCGCAATCGCATCTGGGCTAGATCCCACTTGCAACGTTTCATCTGTTGTACCAAAGTGATATGTTTTATCATAAGAACTTATTGTTGACATATATGCAAATGATTTGATTTGGTCATTTCCATTTTGTCCCCAGCTTCCTCTAACTTTAAGATTGGTCAACACACTGCTTTCTGGAAAGAAACTTTCTTTGTCCACATTCCAACCTGCAGAAAATGATGGGAAAACTGCATATTTATTATTAGGCCCAAAATTTGAAGAACCATCTCTACGTACTGTGGCTGAGAACAAATATTTGTTGTCATAATCATACAATAAACGTCCGAAATAAGATTGCATATTGTAATCACTGCGTCCTCCAGATACCGTATTCGAAGTTTTATCTGTTGCGTTGCTTAAGTAAGCATGTCCAAAATCATCAAAATTCAAATCTTTTCCGGTAGCACTTTGGTACTCATACACACTTTCTTTGGCTGAAGTACCAACCAAAACATCAAAGTGGTGAACATCGTTTAATGAAGCTTTGTATTGTAAAGTGTTCTCAAACAACCAACCCAATCCTTTATTTGCGCTTTGAGTTACACTTGATATAGTATTGTTGTTAGTAGAAGAAAGATTATAAACCGGAGTATACGAACGGTAAGCACTATCAGTAACATCTACCCCATAACTTGTTCTGAACGTAAAGTTTTTCAAGAATTTCGCTTCCGCAAAAAAGTTACCTACAAAACGGTCAATTTTATTCTCATTGAAGTTATTGTAATACATTGATCCTAGCGGGTTGCTGATATCAGCTGCAACAATAGAATGTGCAAAATCTCCATTGGCATCATACGCTTGATCGATTGGAGGTGCATTCAAAAATCCTCTAATACTGTTACTGTAAATCCCTTGATCAGAAACACCATTGCTTTTGATATTTGAATAAGAGAAATTTTCCCCAACTTTCAAATGATCTTTAATTAGTTCCGAAGTTGAATTCACAGTAAAAGTAGTACGGCCGTATTTCGATTGGTTATTTTGACTACCAATAAGTCCGTCTTGACCATAATAAGATAATCCTGTAGCGATAGTTGATTTTTGATCACCACCAGTAATCATCAAAGAGTGGTTTTGTTTTACCGCTCCCTCGTTAAACAAATCATCTTGCCAATCGTGATCTGGAAAAGCAGCAATTTGTGCCTGAGTGTACAAAGGTGTTAAGCCCGAGTTTACTCTTGATTCGTTTATGATTGTAGCGTACTCATAAGAATTTAACAAGTCTAATTTTTTAGCAACATGTTGAAAACCTGTATAAGTGCTCAATGCCACATTCATTTTACCTTCTTTTCCTTTTTTAGTAGTTACCAATACAACACCGTTTGCAGCTCTAGCTCCATAAATAGATGCTGCAGAAGCATCTTTCAGGATATCAACCCTTTCAATAGAAGAAGGGTCCAAATAGCCAATACCATTATCAATAACTACTCCATCCACAACATATAAAGGTGAATTGTTTCCTGCGGTTCCTACCCCACGAATGTTGATTACCATTCCAGCTCCAGGTTGCCCGGAAGTCGAAGTAACATTAACCCCTGAGCTTTGTCCTTGCAAGGCATTCACTACGTCACCAACGGCAACTGCCTGAATATCTTTAGCAGATACTACCGAAGTAGCAGCTGTAGAAACTTTCTTTTTCTGAGTTCCGTACCCGATAACGACAACCTCTTTAAGGTCTGACGCTTCCGCTTGCAAAGTAACATTTATCGTCGATTGATTGTTTACAGAAACTTTTTGGGTCCTAAAGCCCAAAACTGTGAATTTCAAAACATCATCCGGTTTTACGGTAATTTTATAAGCACCATCAAAATCCGTCGATGCACTTGCACCACCTCCTTCTACGGTAATGTTTGCACCAGGAATACCTATGCCGTCTCCAGCGGAGGTCACTTTCCCGGTTACAGAAAGTGTTTTCTGTTGTGCAAAACCTGATTGTAGCATAAATACACTGAACAGGAGTGCCATACAAAAGGGAAGCATTGTCGATGTACAATATTTTCTTTTCATAATAATTTAAGAATTGGTTAATTTTAAGTTAGTGTTCATTGTTTAGGTTCTAAAAGCTTGGTTAAAATTGGTTCAAATAATTCATTGGTTTTTTTATTTGTTAAGGCTCTCCATTTGCACGTACAATGGTGTCAAAATCTTTCTTAGAGCATGCAGCTCTTTTTAATTCAACTTTTCATTCCCGTCAAATAATCCGCTACGCTTTTGGCGTAATTATTATTTATATTTCTAAAAATATATTCGTACTGATAAAATCTTTATCTGAAACATTTTCAACAAATCCTGAAATCTCTATTTAAAAGAAAAGACCATAATTTCATTATTGAAATCAAAAACTGACGTTTTTATAAATATCCTTTCCAAAATGACTTCTATAAAACACATATTATTACTAATGTGCTTGTTTTGTTAATGTTCTTTTGTACTTTTGGTCAAACAAACCATAACGTTATGGTTAATTTGACTACAAGTATATGGCATATTTTTTATATTAACAAAAAATTGTGTCAAAATATTTGTGATTGATAAAAAAAGGAATCTATTTTTACAGATATTATATATTAAAAACAAAGGGGTTGATTGATTTTTAAAAACATTATATCGCTTTGAAACCCTTATTTTTCAAGTAATTAATCTAAAAGGGGGAATAAACCAAAAAATAATTATTCGTTTGAAGCCTCAAAAATTGGTTTGATAATAATTACTTTACAAAATATATTTTGGTTCAAATAATTGGTGATTTAAATAAAGAAAATTAAGCAGTAAACATTATAAGGCCATGGGCGGAAAAATTTTAGATCGGGATTTAATTCAAATTACAGAGCAATCTGCCATGAATGCCATTACAATAGACTGTGTAATATTTGGTTTTGACAATGGTATACTTGAAGTACTATTGGTACAACATGCCGAAGGTATCAGTAAAGGAAAATGGGGACTTCCGGGTGGTTGGATAAAAAAGAAAGAGAGTACAGATAACGCTGCACATCGGTTATTGGCAGATCTGACCGGCATGGACAATATTTACCTTGAACAATTAAAAGCTTTTGGAGAACCCGACCGATTTCCGCTTAGAAGGGTCATCACCATTGGTTATTATGCATTGGTAAAAAGAGAAGATTATAATATTAAAGCAGGTTTTACGGCCTCGGATGCCAAATGGTATAAGATTAACGAAATACCCAATTTAATTTACGACCATAATGAAATTTTGGCCTATAGTATAAAAAATCTACGTAATAGAGTACGTCAGGCACCAATAGGTTTCAATTTATTGCCAGAAAAGTTCACCCTCTTGCAACTGATGCACTTGTATGAAGAAATTTTAGGAGTGGAAATGGACAAATCCAATTTCCGCAGAAAAATTCTACACATGAAATTACTGGTTCCACTAGACGAAAAACAGCAAGATGTTTCGCATCGTGCAGCGCAATTATATAAATTTGACCCTGAAATTTACAATAAACTCACTGATAAAGGATTTAACTTTGAATTCTAAATTCTTTTTTAAACCAAAACAAATGAATACCTCTTTTCTAAAACAAACCAAAAAATAATGACAATATGACTACAGACAATAAAGAAACAGCTATTGAAGGAATCACAATTGACTGCGTCATATTTGGATTTAACAAAGAAAGCCTCGAAGTGCTATTGGTACAACATGCCATTGGAGAAAGTGTTGGACAATGGGGCCTTCTAGGTGGTTGGCTGAGAAAAGACGAAAGTTCGGATGATGCTGCCCAACGGATTTTGTACGAGCTAACCAGCTTGGACAACATTTATTTGGAGCAATTAAAAGCATTCACAGATCCAAACCGTGTAAGCGAAAGAAGAGTTGTAACGATTGGCTATTATACATTGGTAAACCGCGAGGACTATAATATTAAGGCCAGCATTACTTTAAGGGAAGCCAAATGGTACAAAATCAACGACATTCCTGATTTAATTTTTGACCACAACGAAATTTTAGATTTTAGTTTGATGCAATTACGCAATCGCGTACGACAAGCACCTATTGGATTTAACCTTTTGCCCGAAAAATTCACATTATTGCAATTGATGCACCTTTACGAAGAAATATTGGGAATCGAATTGGACAAATCCAACTTCCGCAGAAAAATTCTGCATATGAAATTATTGGTTCCATTGGACGAAAAACAACAAGATGTTTCGCATAGAGCCGCTCAATTGTACAAATTTGACCCTGAAATTTACGAAAAACTAACCCAAAAAGGCTTCAACTTTGAGTTTTAAGCCCTTTTGACTAATTCCGTTATTTAGTGAAATTTGGTTTTCTATAAATTTTCACTATCCTTTTCTAAATAATTTCCTTTTGTTTAAATAAAAAAAGACCCGATAGATAATCAAACTACCGGGTCTGGAGTAGAAATAACTAATTAAGACTCCTTTTTATAACTAAAATTGATGTTGAAAAACTATTCTATATCTTATGGTTAATTTGACCACAAGATAATCATTCTTTTTAAATTGACACTATTTAATTTCGCAAAATATACTCGCCAAACTGTTAAAATATTCTCAAAGCCTCTCTTTTCTAATTTCATTCCTCATTAAGCCAATTCCACCGCTTTGCCCAATCCATTAAAATTTCATCTCTCCACTTCAAAACAGTTTTCCCTCCTTGTATCTTACCAAAATAAAGCTCTTTAGCCTGCTTATCAGTAAACCAATCATCTCCCAGTTTATAATCTGACTTATTTTGTTTTCCAGGCCATAAATTATCTACGACCAATGCTCCTTCTTTTCCATTAATTTCCTTAATGTCAGAAGAAAATTTATAATTTAAAACTTCGGCTTTTTTTGGAATGTATCTTATGGCGTAAATCCCTTCCTCTATGTAATACCCTGGCCATTTCTGAACTGTTTTACCGTAAGGAACCTCCATCCAGAATTGAATTGATTCTTTCTCGGCTTTTATTTTTGGCCCTTTGAATCGAAACTCTACTATAGAACAAAATGCAACGGTATCTTTAATAGATGTTGCATGATCTAACACAACTCTTGGACTATAATCAAACTTTTCGAAACTGCCTCCCCAACTCTCACGTGTTGGGTCTTCGGGATTACCATCCATCATATAAAGCAATGAAGGAGTGTCTCCCATTTTGACTTCTCCCTGGTAATAATTTTTAAAATCCTTGCCCAAAAAACTTTTATCCTGAATATACTTATCATAATAATTTGAAGCAGTTACACTATCAGGTTCGTCACTATGCGAAAACAAGCCGTAGTAAGAAGAATTATCTTCAATAAACCATAAGTTTGGAAAATTTGCAACAATGTAAGCGTAACTATTGGCACTCCATTTTTTATTTGGTCCCCCTATCCAATACACACGAATTTTATTATGAATCTCAGGTGCATCATGCAAAGCTTGTGCTAAATCTTCCAAACCACCCCAACACAGTATCCACAAAGGCTGAGAACTTTTCTTTTTAGCACATTTTACAATCCAGTTGGAGCCTTCTGTTGCATTTGAATAACCTATACCTATAAAAGATACATTTCCACGATAACCTTGTTTTGATATCGAACGCAAATACTTTGGAGATGCAAATCCAGACTGATGCTTTTGCAATTTAGGAAGATCCTTTTCATACAAATCAATCATCTTAATTATCTCTTGTTTACTGCCGTTCCCATAAGATGGAGATGAGATTAGTCCTTCTATTTCGAATTTGTCACTATACATTAGTAAATGGGTCATCGATTGATTATCATCAGGATCTGTCCCTCCAATATCAGTACTTATGAGTATTCGTGGTTTTTGAGACGTTGGTTGCTGACCATTTACCGAAAAAAATGGAGTTAAAAAACAAAACAAATAAAAACAAATCTTCATGTTCATATTGATATTGAATTAATTAATGCAATCGATTACATTGCTAAGATAAGTTTTTTATCATTACAAAAATCATGAACCAAACTCGATTATTAGAAATAAAAATTCGTCCACAAAAAACACGATACTGATTAAAAAGGATTTACTTAACATACAAAAACAACAAAGCCTTGAGAAATCAAGGCTTTGTTGTTTTTAGTTATAAGCTTTTTTCAATAAAAGCTTAGATAATGATTTTGCTGTTTTTGCGTATCCCTCGCCAATTCGGGATTCATTACTAAAGTTATTTCCCCACTGATCTCCCGGAGCTTCTTCACTTGTAATCTCCAATAAAACATTCGATTTATTTGCTGATTCAACAAATTTTAAATTTGTAGTAACCTTTGCTGGTTGCTTCATTATTCCTGCATCCCAGCCTGGATAAATCCATACGGTTCGGACAATTAAAGTATATGGAGTCTTCGCACCTTCCTGAAAAGTCACATCTTTGCCAGCTTTGGATAATACAATATTTCCTATTTCTAAAAATTTTGGTGTCCAAATTTGATCTTTGGCAGAAATCCATTGTTTTTGCCAAATGTTTCCGTTACCTTTTACTTTACTATTTAAATCCGCTTTGTGCTCTTCAACATATTGAGCTTCTGATTTATTTTCCTTCATCATAGTAAAATTACTATAATCAAATTCAATATTAATTTCTTTTTGGTCTTTCAAAAAATCAAAATTTCCACTTACAACTTTCATATCCTGAGCAAATGCAAATCCTGAAACTAATAACAATGCGAATACTAATTTTTTCATATAAAAATGGTTAGGTTAAATTTCAAATGTAATATTTTTTTTAAAAATAACTACCATTTCAGCATTTGCATGATTCTTTTTCAAGATTTATTAAATCCAAAAATTAACTTTCCATATCAAAAAGCATATTCTACTATTGCGTAATTTTACAACATGTATGCTTTAGTCGACTGCAATAATTTTTATACTTCCTGCGAACGTGTTTTTCAGCCGAAATTCAACGGAAAACCTGTTGCGATATTGTCGAACAATGACGGCTGTGTGATTTCGAGAAGTGAAGAAGCCAAAGCAGCCGGAGTGCCAATGGGAATTCCGGCATTTCAAATCAAAGAATTGGTCAAAGAAAAAAATATCACTTTATTCTCTTCCAATTATCCGCTTTATGGCGATTTGAGCAATCGGGTGATGAAAATTTTGGGACAATTTACGCCCAACGTGGAAATCTACAGCATAGACGAAGCTTTTCTGAATTTTGACGGCTTAAAGATTCCTGACTATCATGACTATGGTTTGCAGATGAAAAACCGTGTCCAAAAATGGGTTGGTATTCCAACTTGCATTGGTATTGCCGAAACCAAAGCATTATCCAAAGTTGCCAATAAAATTGCCAAAAAATTCCATGAGAGAACCAAAGGTGTTTATGTTATTGATACTGAAGAAAAACGCATTAAAGCTCTAAAATGGACCAAAATTGAAGATGTTTGGGGGATTGGCTACCGCACCATCAAGAAGGTGAAACTTCGAAAAATCAATACTGCACTCGATTTTATCCAACCGCAACATGAGGCTTGGATCAAAAAAGAAATGGGAGTTGTCGGTCTTCGTCTGAAATATGAGTTAGAAGGCAAATCGGTTTTGGATCTAGAACCTATTACCGAACAAAAAAAGAGCATTGCCATCACCCGAAGTTTCCCAAAACAAATAGCCGATTTTGATTCGCTTCGGGAACGAATAACCACTTTTGCCGCTGTATGCGCCGAAAAATTACGAAAACAGCACTCTTGCTGCCACACCATTATTGTCATGCTGGTAGTTGACAAACATTCGGTCAAAACGTCCAAATATTATTTTAACGTGGCAATGACACTGCCCTATCCGAGTAATTCTACTTTGACCATTTCCAACACAGCCATAGAAATGCTGAAAAAAATGCACAAAGGCAATGAAGGAATCAAATTCAAAAAAGCAGGAGTCATTGTTACCGGATTGATTGATGAAAACAGAAAACAATTCCAATTATTTGAAGAAGAAAGCCCAAAACATCAGGCTCTAATGAAAGTAATGGATCAATTAAACCATAAAATTGGCGATACCAAAATAAAATTGGCCAGCCAAGACCTAAAACGAACTTGGAATATGAACCAAAATTATCTTTCGCCAAAATATACCACAAATTTCAAAGATATACTTGAGATACAATGTCTGTAAAAAAAGAACAAAAACTCACATTTTTCCGTCCCGACTTTGAAAGCGGCATGCAAATTCCATACATCAACGAAGGGGTTTCGGCTGGCTTTCCCTCGCCTGCTACCGATTTTATGGAAAGCTGTATTGACTTGAATAAAGAGTTAAGCGAAAATCCGTTAGCTACTTTTTATATCAAAGTAAAAGGCAACTCGATGATTGATGCCGGCATAAACGACAAAGATGTATTGGTCGTGGATCGAAGTTTGGAACCGCAAAACAACAAGATTGCAATTTGCTGTATCGATGGCGAGTTTACCGTAAAACGCATTCAGGTCGAAAAAGACTGTTTATTTCTAATGCCCGAAAATCCCAACTACGAACCCATAAAAGTTACCGAAGAAAACCAGCTCATCATTTGGGGAATGGTCACTTATGTGATAAAAAAAGTGTAATCATTTAGTATATTCAAAGTTTAACCACATCACGTAAAGCTTTACTGGCTTCACGTGATTTTTTGTATTCTTTCCTATTCCGTGAATGCAAATTTAACTGCACCTGCAAATAACTTACTATCAATACAAAAGCCAATCCTTCTCTTTGATTTATAAAAAATAGTGGGTATGTTTACAAAGTAAAGCCTTCTTAAAAACAGTGCTATACTAACCAATCCCCTCAAAACAATTAATTCTCTATGAAATTTAAAAACCTCATCATTCTTCCCTTATTGCTATTAGTCAATAATTTATCTTATGCCCAAAAAGAATCCGCAAACTGGAACGGCAAAAAATGTGCTGTCGTTTTAACTTATGACGATGCCCTAAACATTCATCTCAACAAAGTAATCCCTGCTCTCAATGCATATCACCTTAAGGGTACTTTTTATCTTATTGCTTCAAGGCCAGCTGTTATAGACAGAATGGAGGAATGGCGTGCAGCTTCCAAAAAAGGACATGAGCTGGGAAATCACACTTTGTATCATCCCTGCGACGGCAGTTTGACGGGACGCGAATGGGTTGATAAAGAAAATGATCTTACCAATTATACAGCTGCAAGAGCAGTAAAAGAAATAAGAACAACAAACCAACTTTTAAAGGCTATTGACGGCAAAACGGAACGTACTTTTGCATATCCCTGCGGTGACCTGAAAATTGGCGATTCGATTTATTATAATTCTTTAAAAAATGATTTTGTGGCAGCAAGAGGAGTTCAACAAGGATTTCTTCAAGCCAAAGAAGTAGATTTATCTAATGTGAATTCTTTTGTGGAAGTCGGAAGCACCGCAGCACAAATGATTGCCCAAATCGAAGAAGCCGAAAAAGCAGGATCATTTATTGTTTTATTATTCCATGGTGTTGGTGGAGAACATGCATTAAATGTAGATTGGGAGGAACACCAAAAATTACTCGATTACTTAAAGAACAGAGAAAAAGATATTTGGGTTACAACAATGGTGGATTTAGGTAAATATATTCAAAACAAACAATCTCATTAATCCAGTACCTCAAAATCAATTTTATAAAAAAAGTGCGAAACCAAACAAATTCGGTTTCGCACTTTTTTATAACTAACAATTATTTTTACCAGAACTTCACATACAAAGCAACGATGATTAATAATGTCAATACAATTAACACCATTGTTTGTGGTTTTACTTTGAACATTTCAGTATCCAAGTCGAAAGCTTTTGGATTCACTTTTGGTCCAGCCAAACTCACCGCAATCATCAAAAGCATAGTGAACGCAAATGATAATCCCATACAGATGTGGAACGGAATTTCATAGATTCCTTTAGCATTTGCGTAAGCAGTATACAATAAAGTTTCGTTTCCGAATAATGCAGGAGCAAATTCATTGAATAAAACAGATAATAAGAAACCTGTGATTACACCAACAATAGCTGCAGCTCCTGTTGTTCTTTTCCAGAACATACCAAGAATGAACATCGCGAATACCCCTGGACTAATAAATCCAGTATATTTTTGAATGTAAGTGAAACCACCTACACCACCAATTCCTAACAAGTCATTCCAAGTAAATAAAACAGCAAGAATCATAGCTGCAACAACAGCGTATCTTCCGATGTTTACCTGAGCTCTATCAGTAGCGCTTTTTTGAATGTATTTTTTATGTACGTCCAAAGTATAGATAGTAGAAATACTGTTTACTTTACCAGCCAAAGATGCCACGATCGCAGCTGTCAAAGCAGCAACAGATAATCCTTTCAAACCAGTTGGTAAGAATGTTAACATAGCAGAATAAGCTCCGTCTTTTCCTCCAACCAATTGTGGTAAGTGACCTGTTTCATGTAAAACAAAAGCAGCAATACCAGGCAGCATTACGATAAGAGGCATCAATAATTTCAAGAATCCAGCAAATAAAATACCTGTACGTGCAGTTTGCAAATCAGCTCCCAAAGCTCTTTGAGTGATGTATTGGTTACATCCCCAGTAATTAAGGTTGATAATCCAGATACCTGCTAAATAAGACAACATTCCAGGGAAAGTCAAATATTTGTCAATGGCTAACTGAGATGTTTGCGCAGTAACCATCGTGTCATGTGGTTTAGGAATAATCATTTTAAAATGCTCTGGTGCTTTTTCCATCAATACATTAAAACCAGCAATTGCATCGTGACCAAAACCAAAATAGTTACCAACAGTTGTCAAAGCAATGTAAGAAGTAACTAATCCTCCAATAATCAAAACCGCTACCTGAATTACGTCAGTATAAGCAACCACCTTCATACCTCCTAAAGAAATCAATAAGGCAAAAACCGCAAGACCAATCATGATGGCGTGTAGGTATTCTCCACCTGCCAATCCATTAATAGCAACAGCTCCTAAGTATAAAATAGAAGTCAAGTTCACGAAAACATATAAAAACAACCAGAAAACAGCCATAATCAAAGCTGTCGATTCGTTATATCTAGTTTTCAAAAATTGAGGCATGGTGTAAATCTTGTTTTTCAAATAAACAGGAATAAACCAAATCGCAATGATAATCAAAGCAATGGCAGCAATCCATTCGTAAGCAGCAACGGCGATTCCCAAAAAGTAACCTTCACCACTCATCCCGATAAATTGCTCGGCCGATATGTTGGAAGCGATCAAAGAAGCTCCGATAGCCCACCAAGTAAGTGTTCCTTCGGCAAGAAAGTAAGCTTTTGCATCGTGCTCATTTTTTTCACGTTTGCGATAAATCATATATCCATAGGTAGATACGATGACAAAATAAATAATAAATACTGCGTAATCCGCAAAAACAAGGTTCTGGCTCATGAGTTAATAGTCTTTTTTAAAATTAATATTATTATGTGGTTGTTTGTTTTTAAGCTTTGCAATCTACTATTTTATACATTAAAACACAGTTATTTCCTAAAAAAAATTAAAATTCGATAATGCAATCAATTGTAAAATGTCATTTCTATTTTAATTCACTTCTTTTTTTATGAATTATGGAAGCCAAATGTAAAATAAAAATATTTATTTACAATGTTCATAAATGTATTTTTTACATTTATTTTTAATTTAGTTGTTAAAATCTACAAAAAGTACGATTCTCTTGCCTAATTAAACACTTTTAGGCATAAATTCGGGACTGGTTCGAATCTTTTGTTCCCATTTCCAGGCGCTAGCCATCGCTTCTTCCAATGTTGAAACAGTTTTCCATCCCAAAACGTTATTGGCTTTATCGGTATTGGCGTAAGCCTCAGTAACATCTCCTTCTCTTCTTCCTACAATCTTATATGGTAATTTTTGTCCGCTTACTTTTTCAAAGGCGGCAATCACTTCCAATACAGAACTTCCTTTACCTGTTCCAAGATTGAAGATTTCCAAAGGCTCAGCATTCTTTTTGTCCAACAAACGTTGCAAAGCAATAACATGAGCTTTGGCCAAATCAACTACGTGAATATAATCGCGTACACAAGTTCCATCAACCGTTGGGTAATCATTTCCATAAACCGACAATTCAGCACGCAACCCCATTCCTGCTTGAGTAATAAACGGAACCAAATTTTGAGGCACACCAATTGGCAATTCACCAATCTCCGCAGAAGGGTGTGAACCGATAGGATTGAAATAGCGAAGCAAAATGGCATTAATACCGCTTACTTTAACCACATCAGAAATAATTTCTTCTCCAATTTGTTTTGTGTTTCCGTAAGGAGACAATGCTGGCTGAATAGGAGTTGTTTCAGCTATTGGCATTACTTCGGCCTGACCGTAAACTGTACAAGAAGAGCTAAAGATAAAATGAGCTGCTGCCTTTTTCTCTAATTCCTGTAAAATATAAACCAAAGCTCCCAAATTGTTTTCATAATACAATAAAGGATTCTTTACGCTTTCGCCAACAGCTTTTGAAGCTGCAAAATGAATTACTCCCGCAACATCGTCATGCTCCTTAAAAAAATCCTGAACAGCTTTCTTCTCTCTTAAATCAATAGCTGAAAAAATAGGTTTCTTCCCGGTAATTCTTTCAATCCCGTCCAAAACTTCAATCGAAGAATTAGACAGATTGTCTATCACAACTACTTCAAAACCTTGGTTTTGCAACTCAACAACGGTATGGGACCCTATAAAACCCAAACCTCCTGTAACTACTATTTTACTCATCACTATTTGTTTTTATAATGTACTTCAGGTAATGCTTTTAAAACTGCAGCACTTTTCTCAGGTGTGATATCCCTTTGTGCTTCGCCCATCATTTCGTAACCAACCATAAATTTCTTTACAGAAGCCGAACGCAATAATGGTGGGTAAAAATGCATGTGGAATTGCCATTCAGGATGCGATTCACCATCAGTTGGTGCTTGGTGAATCCCGGAAGAATAAGGGAAAGAAGTCTCAAAAAGATTATCGTATTTTGTCGTTAATGTCTTTAAAATTGAGGCATAAGCAGAAACTTCCTCATCAGTAAACTCAGTAATTTTTGTAATATGTCTTGTGCTGATAATCATCGTTTCGAAAGGCCAAATTGCCCAAAACGGAACTAATGCAACGAAATGATCATTCTCAACTACGATACGCTCCTTAGCTTCTAATTCGTCTTTCAAATAATCCAACAATAGATTACTTCCATTTTTTTCGAAATAAGCTTTCAGGCTGTTTTGTGTTTTCTCAACTTGAGTAGGCAATGAAGATTGCGCCCAAATTTGTCCGTGTGGATGTGGGTTACTACATCCCATTACACTGCCTTTGTTTTCGAAAATCTGTACGTGGTTGATGTAATCTACATTTCCTAAATCAGTGTATTCTTTTTGCCATGTTCTAACAATATTCTCTATCGAAGGAAGATCCATCTCTGGCAAAGTCAAATCGTGTCTTGGCGAGAAACAAACCACTCTGGCGATACCGCGCTCTGGTTTTGCTTTAAAGAAAGTTGGTTTTGTTTCCTCTTCAAACGCAATTGGCTCTTGTTTTACGGCCGCAAAATCATTATCAAAAACAAAACTCGATTCATACTTTGGATTGTTTTCACCATTGGCACGAACATTCCCCGGACACAAGTAACATGTTGGATCGTATTCCGGAAGCGCATCTGTATGGATTTTTTCATTTTGGCCTTGCCAAGGTCTTTTTGCTCTATGTGGAGATACCAAAACCCATTCGTTAATCAATGGATTAAATCGTCTGTGTGGATCTTCGTAAATATCAAAATTTCTCATCTTACTTCTTATTTATATAATGATGTTCCGTTACCGATTTTTACATCATAAATTTTCAATTCAATATCAAAAGCCTCTTTGTATAATTTTGAGAACTTATCTTTTATTTGTTGCTCTTGTCCTTTTTTAACTAAGTTAATGGTACAGCCACCAAAACCGCCTCCCATCAACCTTGAACCAATAACTGCCGTTTCAGCTTTAGCCAAATCCACTAATAAATCCAACTCTTCACAGCTTACTTCATAATCTTTAGACAATCCTTCGTGGGTTGCAAACATTAACTCTCCTAATAATTCAATGTTTCCATTGTCTAATGCTTCACAGGCCTGAATAACACGATTGATTTCTTTTACCACAAAAAGAGAACGTCTGAAAACGTCATGACTCATTTTATCTTTTAAATCAATTATTGTTTGTTCAGTACAATCTCTAAAACTTTTTATCTCAGGGAAATTAGATTTTACAATCGCGATTCCTTCTTCACATTGCTGTCTTCTTTCATTATAAGCCGATGTCATTAATGAGTGTTTTACATTCGAATCAAACAAAATCAATGAATAATCATTAAAATCAGCATTATGATATTCGTATTCAAGTGTTTTGCAATCAATTCTGATCACTTTATCCTCAAGTCCCATCACGCTTGAGAACTGATCCATAATTCCGCATTTGATTCCAACCCAATGTTCCGATTTTTGTCCCAATAAAGCAATGTCAATTGGCTTAATATTCAAATTGAATAAATCGTTCAATCCAAATAAGAAACCACATTCTAAAGCTGCTGAAGATGACAAACCAGAACCCACAGGAATGTTACTACTGAAAACACAGTTAACTCCTTCAAACTTAAACCCGTTAATTTTTAACTGATTAATGATTCCTCTAATGTAGTTTGTCCAGGCATTATCGTCTAATTTTACCTCAGCCGTAACATCAATTTCAAACTCATCATTAAGGTCTAAAGCAATAATTCTGGATGTATTTGTATTGTTTTTTGCGAAAGCAAAACAGATAATCTTGTCAATTGCAGCTGGCAAAACATAACCGTCATTATAATCAATGTGCTCGCCAATAATGTTAATTCTCCCTGGAGAAAGCACTACTTTTTCAGGAGCACTTCCGAATTTCTCCTGAAAAGAATCTGTTGTTTTTTTAATTAATGTATCGTTCATTCTTTTGAAATTATTAAAATATTTGTTCTTAAAATGTTTCTCTTTTTCTAATTAATTTTTAAAAGCGTCCAAAGCCATCGAAGGTTTCCCATCTGCTCTCCATGCACTCAATTCATAGTGACTCCAGGATTTTGCTCCCTGCGGTTCCCAATAGAGTACTCCCAGACCTTTATTGTTGGGTACTGCTTTTACCGCTTTGATCACGGCAACCAACATATCGTAAGTGTTTTGTTCCTCAGTATCCACTCCACCAACTTCAACTATCATTACTTCTTTATCGTAGCGAGCTGCCATATCATTTAGATTATTCGCCAAATCTGCAATGGTTGCTTTATAATCACTTTTGATCCAATAGGGATAATACGACATTCCAATTACATCATACTTCACGTTATTTGCCTTTGCATTGTCAAAAAACCATCTGAATTTTCCACTGTTATTGCCTTCGTCCAAATGAACGATTACTTTGATTTTTGAATCAATTGCCTTGGTTGCTTCATATCCTTTATTTAGCAACTGTGCCAATTGACCAAAGTTGTTGGTACTTCCTTCCGGCCATAACATCCCTCCGGGAATTTCGTTCCCCACTTGTACCCATTCTGGTGTGACTCCAGCCTCTTTCAATGCTTTCAAAACATCAGTTGTATGAGCGTAAACATCGTTAAGCAATTCTGCAAAAGTATGATCTTTCCAAGCCAAAGGCTTATTTTGCTTACCGGGATCGGCCCAAGAATCACTATAATGAAAGTCAATCATTATGCGCATTCCCATCTTTTGAGCGCGAACAGCCATAGCTACCGTTTCTTCCTTGCTGCAATGCCCGCTTGCCTTATCATCCGAAGGATTTACCCAAACACGAAGCCTGATGGTATTCATTCCTCTGTCTTTCAATAGTTGCAAACAATCTTTTTTGGTTCCGTCAGCATCATAAAATTGATATCCTGTCGCTTCCATTTGTGGCAACCAACCCACATCTGCCCCTTTGGCAAATGAATTTTCATTAGGTTCCGGTATCGCCTTATTGGTAGTGCAACAAGAAAAAATCAAAACCAAAAAAAACACCGATGACCATAATACTTTTTTCATTTCGGATTCCTTTTACAATGATTTAAATTTATAAAGTGTATTAT
Organism: Flavobacterium aquiphilum; assembly: GCF_027111335.1. NCBI lineage: Bacteria > Pseudomonadati > Bacteroidota > Flavobacteriia > Flavobacteriales > Flavobacteriaceae > Flavobacterium > Flavobacterium aquiphilum. The sequence goes on from NZ_CP114288.1 coordinate 202,363, forward strand.
GTACATATTCCTCTCCCTTTTTCAGAAGCGCACTCGGAAAATGTCCGTGATTAGGTGCATCAGGAAAGTTTTGCGTTTCAAAACAAATACCGCTTAACGTATGATAATCGGCATTTTCTTTTCCTTTTATTGTATTGAAACAGTTTCCTCCAACATAGATATGAACTCCAGGCTGATCGGTGTAAACTGTCATTTTTAAATTATTCTTTTCACTAAAAAGTGAAGCGGCAAATTCGTCTTTACCTCTTAAAACAAAAGTATTGTCTATCGAAGCTGGGCATTTTTTTGGTGTAAAAAAATCAAAATCGGTATTGTTCACCTCCAAAACCCTACCAGTTGGAATACAGTCATCAGCAACCTCAAGCATTTGTCGGGTATTCACTATCAATTCCTGATTCACCACACTAGAAGAATGCCCATCAAGGTTGAAATAACTATGGTGCGTCAAATTCACCATAGTATCCTCGTTCGTCTTGGCAGAATATCTGATAATCAATTCATTTTCTTCAGAAAGTATATAAGTCAGTTCCACAGACAAATCCCCCGGATAATTTGCTTCATTAGCAGGACTTAGGTAAGTTAAAGTAATAGATGGATTTGCCCCTTCATTTACCTTTTTCACTTCCCAAACCTTTTTGCTGAAATTATCAATTCCGCCGTGCAAAGAATTCCCGTTATTATTCTTTTCCAAATGAACAGCTTTTCCATTCAAAGTAAAAACTGCATCATTGATTCGACCGGCATAACGACCAACAGTAGTTCCTAGATAAGGAGCACTTGGCAAATCAAATGAGTTTATATAGCTTTCCAAATTATCGAAACCTAAAACAACATCGACCATTTCACCATTTTTCAATGGTATTTTTAGAGCCGAAACCGTTGCACCATAATTGATTACTTCCAGTTTAGCTCCTTTGCTGTTCGTTAATTCATACGAATTCACAACTTTTCCGTCGGGTGTTGTTCCAAATAATTTCATTTTCAGAATTAATTTAAAATTTAAATGTGATATCTATTTTGTTTTGACTCCTTTATTGTCATTTTCTCAAATGCCGAAAACAAAAATAGAAATAATAATTTGATGTTACATACCAGTACCTACCAGTTTTTGTATATTTGTAAAAACTGCTGACATGAAAATCGTAAATGTTCATAAAAACAAAGGCGTTCCAAAATACAGACAAATCATTTTTTCGATCGAAAAAGCGATAGAAGAAGGCTTATTGAAAAAGGACGAAAAACTACCCTCGATAAATAAAATCTGCCTCGATTTTTCATTGTCCCGCGATACCGTTTTACTAGCCTATGATGAATTGAAAAAAAGAGGAATAGTGTACGCCATTCCTGGAAAAGGATATTATGTAAAGAGTCTGGAAACCAACATAAAACAAAAAATATTCTTACTTTTTGATGAGCTAAACAGCTTTAAGGAAGACCTTTACAATTCGTTTTTGGAGAACATCGGGAAGAATGTACAGGTAGATATTTTCTTTCACCATTTCAATATCCAGGTGTTTCAAAAATTGATAAATGACAGCAACGGAAACTACACCAAATACATTATTATGCCAACCAATTTAGTTGGAGTTCCATCGATGATTGAAACCCTACCAGCTAATGAAGTTATCATCCTGGACCAAACAAATGAGGAATTAAAATTGTATCCCGCCATTTATCAAAATCACAAAAAAGACATTTTTGAAGGTTTGGACAAAGGAAAAACGAGATTAGACAAGTACAAAAAATTCATCATGATTTTCCCAGGTTTCAGGGAACCGTTGGGAATGAAAGTTGGTTTTGAAAACTTTTGCAATGAACACCACATTGACTATGTAATTATCAATGAATTCACGAATAATGAAATTACCATTGGTGGTGTTTACATCATCCCAAATGATAGGGATTTGGTTAAGGTTATTGAAAAAGCCCGCCAGCAAAACTTAAAACTTGGAACCGATTTTGGCATTATTTCCTATAATGAAACCCCATTAAAAAAAGTAGTTTCTAATGGAATCACAACCATTTCTACCGATTTTACAGCGATGGGAAGATTATTAGCACAAATGATCCTTACCGGGAAAAAAGAACAAATCGAAAACAGAAGCGCTTTGATAATCAGGAATTCATTGTAAAAAGAAAAAGAAGGCTAACCAAAACCTTCTTTTTCGAACCAAAACTTAAACTAATTAATTTGAAATTTAATCTTTTAAATGATCTTATTAAGTCTCCTTAACCACAAAACCAAATTTTAAACTTAAACCAATTTATTTTTAATAGACTAATATTGAGAGTATGGTAAAACTCAAATAATAGCCAAACATTTTCTTCACTGTAACTTGGTTAATTTATGCCCAAGGCGTACACTTCGGGCATAAATATGTTAAACATTTATTTGCGATTCCTGCTAAATAATTTTAACAGATCCCAAAAATTATAAACTAATTACCTACAGTTGTAAACTAACTAACACTTATAAAATCAATGACAACAAACCACTGTATTATTGAATTTTATAAATACAAAGTAAAGTCGATTTCAAAAATAACAGAAGGGATAAATTCGAAAAAAAAGAGGGACAAAATTGTAATTTCATTTTTTTTCAAAAGAGAATTACAACTATTCACTTATCATTAAAATATCATTTAGTCCGCCAAGACTAGAAAAACTGTTCAATTTTATTAATGATGGAATAATTTAAAAGATAAAAGTTCAAAATGATATTTTTTCTTTTGTTTTTCTGAAACAAATTTAATTACATTTGTAAATGTGTTTTTTACATTTATTATTTTATTCTTCGTTACATTCTCAAAAAAGTAATCTGTCTTTTAAAGAGAAAAAATCAAAAGTATCGCAAATGAAAAAAATCAAAATCTTAATTGCTCTTAGCAGTCTGCTTTTTATCGGCAATACAACTTTGGCACAAAAACCAAAATTTCCAAAAGAAAAGGAAATGGGTGCTTATCTAATGGTTTATTTCAAAGATGACACACACGGTTTGTATATGGCATTGAGCAAAGACGGTTATAGTTTTACCGATGTAAACAATGCGAAACCAATTATAGCCGGTGACACGATAGCTGAACAGAAAGGAATCCGCGACCCTTATATTTATCGCAGCCCAGATGGATATTTCTATCTGGCTCTTACCGATTTACACATTTATGGACAAAAAGCCGGTTATCGTGACACCGAATGGGAACGTGACGGTAAACAATTCGGATGGGGAAACAACCGAGGCATTGTTCTTCTAAAATCTCCCGATCTGATTCATTGGTTACACACCGTTCTTCGTGTGGATCAAGCTTTTCCTAAATTGGCGGACATTGGCTGTGCTTGGGCTCCCGAATTGATTTATGACGACAAAGCCCAAAAGACCATGATTTACTTTACGATGCGTTTTGGTAACCAAAAAAACAAAGTCTATTATGCCTACATGAACAAGGATTTCACCAAAATGGAAACCTTACCCAAAAGTATTTTCGAATATCCTGAAGACAAAGAATACATCGATGCCGACATCACCAAAGTTGGCAACAAATACCACATGATGATTGCTTCCCATAACGGCGGTTCACATATAGAGCAGGCCACTTCGAACTCAATTAATACCGGCTACAAACTGGACACGAAACGTGTTGATGGCGAAAAAGTGGGATGCGAAGCCCCAAACGTCTATAAAATCATTGGTCAAAATAAATGGGTGCTTATCTACGACATCTACCGCATTAACCCGCACAATTTCGGGTTTAGTGAAACCTCCGACTTTGTGAATTTCACAAACTTGGGACACTTCAATGAAGGCGTAATGAAATCGACAAATTTCTCGGTACCAAAACATCCTGCTGTAATTCAAATCACCAAAAAAGAAGCGCAAAAACTCGCCGATAACTGGAACTGCAACATAAAATTTTAAAACATAAAATAGCATCATGATTCCTATTTTCAAATTTCAAAAACAAAAAAAACACTTTCTGGCATTGCTAATTGTATGTCTGTCGGCATTATCTGCTTTTGGTAAAAATCCGGAATCAGCCTATATTTTCTCTTACACTTCAGGGAAAAGTTTCGACGGATTACATTTTGCCTGGAGCACGGACAAAATCAGCTGGCATCCGATTGGCCCTGAATTTAGTTACATCCACTCCGATTTCGGCGCTTGGGGATCTGAAAAAAGAATGGTTGATCCTGTACTGTTCTTGGGCGCCGATGGTTTCTGGCATTGTGTATGGAGTTTGAATGAAAAAGACGGAAATTTTGCTCACGCTTCTTCCAAAGATTTACTTTATTGGGGACGTCAGTCCTACCCTGTTGTCATGAACAATAAAAACTGCCTGACTCCAGAGGTAACCTTTAACAAGGAAAAAGAGGAATACACGATCTCTTGGTTAAGCAAAGATCAAACAGAGACCAAGGCTTGGTACACAACAACTAAAGATTTTAAAAAATTTTCTGAAACGAAAAGCCTTCCTGTATCCGAATACAAAAGCTCACGCGCTACTGTTTTGATTTCAGGAAAATCAGAAACAGGCTCAATCAATAAAGTGGCCTGGAACGTAGTCGAAGGACTAATCAAAACCCAACAATTAGCAGCCTACAAAAGCCAACTTTGGGCAGAAACTACCAAAACAGACAACGAGCGTTTTGCTTCGTTGAAACCTGTAGAAGCAAAGTTCACTGTTGATGCCTCAAAAAGTAAAAAAATCAGCAATTCGTTAATCGGTATCTTTTTTGAAGATATCAACTATGGCGCTGACGGCGGTTTGTATGCCGAATTGGTTCAAAACAGAGATTTCGAATATATCCTTGCCGATACTAAAGGCAGGGACAAGACTTGGAACAGCACCAAAGCCTGGAGTTTGAAAGGCGATGGTTCAAATTACGTTATCGATTCTATCAACCCTATTCATCCCAACAACAAACATTACGCAAAACTTACAGTCAAAGATAGCAAAACGGCCTTAGTCAACGAAGGTTTTGACGGAATTGCCGTTAAGGCTGGTGAAAAATATGATTTTTCAGTATTTGCCAGAGCTGTTGAAGGTAAAGCGGGCAAACTTATTATCCGTCTCGCTGGTAAAAACGGAGAAGTTTATGGTGAAGCTTCGATTCCAACCATTGGTAAAGACTGGAAAAAATACAACACAACCATTACAGCCAAAACCACCGAAGCCAATACAAGCCTCGAAATCGTTCCGCAAATGATAGGAACATTGGATTTGGACATGATTTCGCTTTTCCCTCAAAAAACTTTCAAAGGCCGTAAAAATGGTTTACGCGCCGATTTGGCTCAACCCCTAGCCGACCTAAAACCAAAATTCATGCGTTTCCCGGGCGGCTGTGTTGCGCACGGAGACGGATTAGAAAATATCTATCGTTGGAAAAACACCATTGGTCCGCTTGAAACCAGAAAACCTATGAGCAACCTTTGGAGATATCATCAAACAGTCGGATTAGGTTATTTCGAATATTTCCAATTTTGTGAAGATATCGGAGCCGCTCCACTACCAGTAATCGCTGCCGGAGTTCCGTGTCAAAATTCATCAACAGGAGGCGCGGGTCAACAATGCGGAATCCCAATGGCAGAAATGGCCGACTACGTTCAGGATATTTTGGATTTGGTCGAATATGCCAATGGTGACGTAACAACCAAATGGGGTAAAAAACGCGCCGAAGCCGGACATCCAAAACCTTTTAACCTAAAATACATAGGCATCGGAAATGAAGATTTAATCACTGATATTTTCGAAGAACGTTTTACGATGATTTTCAAAGCCCTCAAAGAAAAACATCCTGAAATAACTGTAATCGGTACTGTAGGTCCTAATTTTGAAGGAACCGATTATCAGGAAGGATGGGATATCGCGACAAAACTAAGCGTTCCAATGGTTGATGAACATTATTACCAATCTCCGGGCTGGTTTATCTACAATCAAGATTATTATGACAGTTACGATGGCTCAAAACCGAAAGTGTATCTTGGCGAATACGCCTCTCATTTACCGGGAAGGCCTAATAATATCGAAACGGCTTTGTCCGAAGCCTTGTACCTAACCTCGGTTGAGCGCAATGGCGATGTGGTGAGCATGGCTTCTTACGCTCCATTATTGGCGAAAGACAAACATACACAATGGAACCCTAACCTTATTTATTTCAACAATACCGAGGTGAGACCAACTGTTGGTTACGAAGTACAAAAACTCTATGGACAAAACTCCGGTGACCAATACATCCCGAGCGAAACCAAGCTTTCCAACAATCAGGAAAATGTAAAAAACCGCATCGCTATTTCGGTAGTTCGCGACACAAAAACTAATGACCTAATCGTAAAACTGGTGAATATGCTACCAGTTGCGGTAAATACGTCAATCGATTTAAAAAATGGAAGCCTTGAAAACAAAGAAGCTATAAAAAGCGTACTGAAAGGCGACCCAAGTGACAAAAACGCAAAAGCAACGGTTTCCACCGCCTCTTTGTCGGAGTTAACAAATACGGAATTACCCGCTTATTCATTTACTGTTTATCGCATTAAAGCAAAAACAAAATAATTAAGTTTTGGAGCGGAATGATCTGGCCTTCTTGCCAATATCGTCCCGTTTTCCGTTTCAATCGTCTTGTATCTCGTCTTTTAGGGACGAGATACAAGACGATTTCCTCTTCACCCGGGGCTAAAAGGAGACAATTGGCTTTTTTGCCATCATCCAAAGAATAAAAAACCAAAATTCCAAAAGAAAAAAATAGACAATTTCTTTTTGTTATTGTAAAACAAATTTATCTATATTTGCAAATGTATTTTTTACACTTATTATTTTTATCTTCCGTACCATCTCAAAAATAGATGGTTATTCAAAAAGACAAACCAAAATAATAAACTTCAATTATTCGATTTAAATTTGTAGAGAGATTAAAACCTATCTCATCTTAAATCCCAAAGAATGTTTCTTTGAAACACTAAAAACAAAACACTCCTTTGAACTGATTTTTCAAAAAATCTGAAAAAGGTATAGATAGTAACCACTTATATAATACAACCAAATTAGAAAAATTATGAACCAAAAAATGGACCAATTAGCCGCTGACAATATTAGAGCACTGGCTATTTCAATGGTAGAAAAAGCAAATTCAGGACACCCTGGAGGAGCCATGGGAGGTGCCGATTTCATGCACATCTTATACACTGAATATTTGAATTATGATCCTACCCAAATGGATTGGCCTTTTAGAGACCGATTCTTTATGGATGCTGGACACTTATCGGCTTTGATGTATGCACAATACTATTTACTAGGAAACTACAAAAAAGAAGATGTGCAACAATTTAGACAATGGGGTTCGGTAACACCTGGACACCCAGAAGTTGATGTTTTAAGAGGAATCGAAAACACTTCCGGGCCTCTTGGACAAGGACATGCAATGGGTGTGGGTGCTGCGATTGCTGCTAAATTCCTCGGAGCTAGATTCGAAGGGCTTTTTGACCACAAAATATACGGATTCATCACTGACGGAGGTGTTCAGGAAGAGATTTCGCAAGGAGCAGGAAGAATCGCAGGACATTTAGGATTGAACAATTTCATTATGTTCTATGATTCCAATGATGTACAGCTTTCTTCGATGACTGATGAGGTAACTTCTGAAGATACTGCCATGAAATACAAGTCTTGGGGATGGAATGTAATCACTATTGATGGGCACAACCACTCGGAAATCCGTAAAGCATTAGACACTGCTAACCAAGAAACCGAAAGACCAACTTTGATTATCGGAAAAACGATCATGGGTAAAGGTTGCGTTACAGCCGATGGTTCTATGTATGAGGGCGAATGCGAATTGCACGGAAAACCTATTGGCGACACCAAAGCAGACTACACAAAAACCTTGATCAACCTAGGCGCAAATCCAGAAGATCCATTTGCTATTTTTGGTGATGTTGCTGTTTATTATTCTGATATTTTAGCTAAAAAAACAGAAAAAGCGGCATCGAAAAAACAGCAAATTGCACAATGGGAAAATGAAAATCCAACTTTGGCACAAAAAATGGAACTGTTTCTATCAGGCAAATTACCGGAATTGGATTTAAGCAGTGTCGTTCAAAAACCAAATTGCGCCACTAGAGACGCTTCATCTGCGGTGTTGGGTTATTTGGCGGAAAATGTAGAAAACATCATCGTTTCTTCTGCCGATTTATCAAACAGTGACAAAACTGATGGGTTCTTGAAAAAATCATCCGTATTGCAAAAAAATAATTTCAGCGGTGCCTTTTTACAAGCGGGTGTTGCCGAATTAACAATGACTTCTATCGCTAACGGTATTGCTTTGCATGGCGGAGTAATTCCTGTAGTGGCAACTTTCTTCGTATTCTCTGATTATATGAAACCTGCCATCCGATTGGCCGCCATTCAGGAACTTCCTGTAAAATACGTTTTGACTCACGACTCTTTCCGCGTGGGAGAAGACGGACCAACGCATCAGCCTATCGAGCAGGAAGCACAAATGCGTTTGTTGGAAAAAGTAAAAAACCATAAAGGACACCAAAGTTTATTGGCATTACGCCCAGCCGACGCAGTAGAAACTTCTGTAGCATGGGATATGGCTTTACAAAACACTAAAACTCCAACGGCTTTAATCCTTTCAAGACAAGGCATCAAAGATATTCCAGCTGCTACTTCTAGATATCAGGAAGCTACTGCCGCCAAAAAAGGAGGCTATTTGGTAAAAGAAACGGAAAATCCGGACATTACTTTAATCGCAAACGGATCTGAAGTTTCAACACTGATTGATGCTGCGGTAATCTTGGAAAAAGAACATAACCTGAAAATAAACATCGCTTCGATAATCTCTGAAGGCTTATTTAAATCACAATCCAAAACGTACCAAGAAAGCATTATTCCGAAAGAAAAACTAGTCTTCGGACTTACAGCAGGACTTCCGGTAAATCTTGAAGGATTAATCGGTGATAGCGGAAAAATAGTAGGACTGGATCATTTTGGATATTCCGCACCAGCAAGTGTTTTGGACGAAAAATTCGGCTTTAACAGTCAAAGCGTTTGTGCCGAAATATTAAAATATATTGAAGAAAGTGCAAAGATTCTAAGCAACTAAAACAAGTAATTAAGTTTCTGAGATGCTAAGTTTCTAAGTGAAAATCTTAGCAACTTAGGAGCTTAGAATCTTAGCAACTTTAAAAAAAAATTATAAACCCAGAATCTTAGTAACTCAGTGACTTAGGTTCTTAGCAACTCAAAAAAATGAAATTTTTTATCGATACAGCAAATTTAAAAGACATCAAAGAAGCCAATGATTTAGGAATCTTGGACGGAGTAACTACAAATCCTTCGCTAATGGCAAAAGAAGGAATCACAGGAGCAGACAACATCCTCGCACATTACGTAAAAATATGTGAATTGGTTGATGGCGATGTAAGTGCCGAGGTAATCTCAACCGATTATGAAGGCATGATAGCCGAAGGAGAAAAACTGGCGGCATTGCACCCTCAAATCGTGGTTAAAATCCCAATGATCAAGGACGGAATAAAAGCCTGTAAATATTTTTCGGATAAAGGAATCAGAACTAATGTCACCTTGGTTTTTTCAGTAGGACAAGCATTACTTGCTGCCAAAGCCGGAGCTACATATGTTTCCCCATTTTTAGGAAGACTGGATGATATTTGTACCGACGGTATGGGACTGATCGCCGATATCAGACAGATTTATGACAATTACGATTTTCAAACTCAAATTTTATCAGCTTCGGTTCGAAATACTATGCACGTTATTAATTGTGCCAAATTGGGATCGGATGTAATGACAGGACCACTATCATCCATCACCGGATTGTTGAAACATCCACTTACCGATAGCGGACTAGCCACTTTCTTGGCTGATTACCAAAAAGGAAACAGCTAGATCTAGCTATAAAATCCGTTTTCCCCAAACAAAAAAGGAAGATTCTAATTAAAGAATCTTCCTTTTTTTATTTTCAACAAACAGTTAGCTTAGTCTTAAAAATTTATCGCAAAATCATTCAGGAGTTTAGCGTCATATTTTTCTTTGTCAAAGGTATAGAGATAAGAACCTTTTCTGGATGAAGTCATATCTTTCTCATCTAATTTTATCAAAATATCCAATGAGTTTATTTTGCTAATAAAATTTCTTTTGTCGATTTTTTTATCCAAAATTGATTCATACAATTTAAGCAACTGGCTCATTTTGAATTTCTCAGGCAAAAGCTCGAAACCTACCGGTCTCATCGACGTTCTATAACGCAATCTTCTAATAGCGTGATCCAACATCTTATCGTGGTCAAAAATCAATTTTGGAACTTCGGAAACAGTGAACCATTTGGCGTGGTAATTCTGAATCAATTCGGCGTTATGTTCTTCGATGTTAATCAATGCATAATAAGCCACAGATATGGTTCTTTCCACCGGGTCACGGTCTATTTCACTATAAGTATAGAGCTGTTCCATATAAATATCCTGTAAACCAGTATAAGTATTTAAGACCCTGATAGCAGCATCATCCAATACCTCCTCATTTTTAAGGAATCCCCCCATTAATGACCATTTCCCTCTTTCCGGTTCAAAATCTCTTTTAATCAAAAGAATCTTCAATCCATCCTCTTCATCAAAACCGAAAATGATACAATCCACCGCCAATAAAACCTTATCTTCGGTACTATAACTGTTTAACATATTTACGTGTAAAAATTTGACGGTAAATATAGTAACTTCCTTAAAACTAGCAAACTTTATTTAATGTGGTTTTCACACTAATAAAACAAAAAAACACAAAAGTACATTAAACCACTGATTTGCTTTACAATATATCATTTTATACAAATCACTTTCTTGAATCCTCTTTATTAATGAAATTATAAAATTAAGGATTTAACGCCCTTTTTTTAACTTAATTTTTTGATTTATTATTTTTATTAAGTGTTAAAAATACATTTATATGCGATTTCCAACTTCAACAAGCTAAAATTTAACACGAAAAAAATAATAAAAACAATTAAACAATTGATTTTAAAATTCATTTTTGTAATCAAAAACTTTCTTTTGTAAACAAATTACGATGTAGGGAAAATTTTTATGAATAAGCAATTTCTCAGCGTTTACAAGTAACGAAAACTTTTTTCAATTTTAAAAAAGCATATTTCAAATCATTTTTAGCTTAAAATTACGATATGTGTTTTTTTATCGGCTTTTTTTAGAAAACTAATTTGTTTTTGTGCTTTTTTTTTAACTACATTTACAAATGTAAAAAACACACTTAAACTCTGCAGATGCTATGACAATACCTTTTAGAAACTTTTACAACTATTATTACTTAATAAATTGACAAAGTAGTTTTCAATAAAGAATTCCAACTTCATAAAACCCATGAGTAATTCTGAAAAACATACAGAATCATTCATAAACCAAGAAAACTATCGCAAAAAAGACTGAATTGTGGTCAAAAAACTTTAAACTAATTTTTAGATGTTGCCATAAATTAAACTAAAATGTATTCAACCCCTATTTAAAAACTTGTTTTTAATATCCATCAATTAAAACCAGGACAAAATTCAATAACCAAAAAACATTAAAAACCACGAATGTTATCATTCAAAAACTAAAAATATCATGAAAAAAATCTTATTATTCTTGTCGATTATTGCGCTTTCCAGTCAAGCAAGTTTTGCGCAAAAAGAAGCTACGGTCGTTACTATAAAAAATACTGAAAACGCCCCAACTATCAACAAAAACATCTACGGCCATTTTGCCGAACATTTAGGAAGATGTATCTACGGCGGATTTTTTGTAGGCGATACATCAAAAATACCAAATACAGCAGGTGTTCGTAATGACATTATTGCTGCCTTAAAAGATTTAAAAATTCCAAATCTACGTTGGCCTGGAGGATGTTTTGCCGATACTTACCACTGGAAAGATGGTATTGGACCTAAGGAAAACAGACCTACAATCGTAAATAAATGGTGGGGTGGCGTAACCGAAGACAATAGTTTTGGAACTCATGATTTCCTAAACATGTGTGAACTTCTAGGAGCAGAACCTTATTTATCAGGAAATGTTGGGAGCGGAACCGTTCAGGAACTAGCCGACTGGGTACAATACACCAACTTTGGAGGTAAAAGTCCGATGAGTGATTTGCGTAGAAAAAATGGAAGAACTGAACCTTGGAAAGTAAAATACTGGGGAATTGGAAATGAAGCCTGGGGTTGCGGTGGAAATATGACAGCAGAATATTATGCCGGAGAATACCGCAAATTTGCCACTTTCATGTCGGATTGGGAAAATACAGGCGGTTTAACCCGTATTGCTTCCGGATCTAACAGTTCTGATTATAACTGGACAGAAGTATTGATGAAAAACATTCCGTTAAATATGTTAGGAGGACTTGGAGTTCATCATTATGCAGTAATTGATTGGAATAAAAAAGGAGACGGTGTTAATTATACTGAAGAGCAATATTTCAAAACAATGCAATCAGCCTTGAAAATGGAAGAATTGGTTACTAAACATTCTGCCATAATGGATAAATACGATCCTCAGAAAAAAGTAGCGATGATTGTCGATGAATGGGGAGGCTGGTATGAAGTTGTAAGTGGTACAAATCCTGGGTTTTTATACCAACAAAATACTATGAGAGACGCTGTTTTGGCTGGATCTACTCTTAACATTTTCAATAATCATGCTGACAGGGTTCGTATGGCAAATTTAGCGCAATGCGTTAACGTTTTGCAGGCAGTAATCCTTACCGATAAAACCAAAATGATTTTAACGCCGACTTATCAAGTCATGAAAATGTACAGCGTTCATCAGGATGCCAAATTATTACCTGTTAGTTTTGAATCGCCTTTATACACAGTAAATGGAGAAAGTTTACCTGCAATATCTGCTTCTGCTTCGAAAGATAAAAATGGAGCAGTACACATTTCTTTGGTAAATGTCGATGCAAAAAAAGGAAACACCGTTGTAGTTGACATCAATGAACTTGGAATTAAATCCATAACTGGAACGATTCTTACCTCATCAAAACTCCAAGATTACAATTCATTTGATACACCAAACAAAATTGTTCCAACAATTTTCAAAGGTTTTGAAAACAAAAAAGGAAAACTTGAAATCAATATTCCTCCTTTCTCAGTAGTTGTTTTAGAAGGAAAATAAAAATCTAATAATCAGAATAGAGCTACAGCTTATCCTGCAAAAAAGCAAGCCGTTTTACAAGTGTAAAAAACATATTAAAAAACAATTTTATGAACTTTCTCAATTTAAAAAGACATGTTTATTTTCTGTTTATCTTATTTTCCGTCTTTGGAAAAATAAATGCCCAAAACAGTACTGCAAAAAAAAATGGATATCCAATCACACCAGTTAATATCAAAGATGTTAAAATCACAGATGCCTTTTGGCTTCCTGTTATAAAAAGAGTACAAGAAAAAACCATAGACTATGCCATTCACAAATGCGAAGAAGAAGGACGTTTGGACAATTTCCTAATTGCAGGCGGAAAAATGAAAGGCGAAGTCAAAGGACAAATGCCTTTTGATGATACCGATGTGTACAAAATAATCGAAGGAGCTTCAAATACGCTGATAAGCGAACCTAACCCTAAACTGGAAAAACTTTTAGATTCCCTTATCGCAATTATCAAAGTGGGACAAGAAAAAGACGGGTATTTAACTACTTGGAGAACTATCAATCCTGCTAAACCACCAGCAACGTGGGTTCCTGTTATTGAAGGAAAAAGATGGGAATCCCTGCAAATTAGCCACGAATTGTACAACCCTGGACATATGATTGAAGCCGCGGTAGTACACTATAAAGCAACCGGAAAAAGAAACTTCCTGGACATCGCCATCAAAACTGCCGATATGCTAGTCCGTACTTTTGGCGACAAACCAGATCAGGTTCATGGTGTTCCGGGGCATCAAATAGTTGAAACCGGTTTGGTCAATCTCTATAAAATTACCAATAACAAATCCTATTTAACTTTAGCCAAATACTTTCTTGACAATAGAGGAAATCCGAAAAACCATAAGTTGTATGGAGCCTATGCACAAGACAACATACCAGTAATCCAACAAAAGGAAGCTGTAGGCCACGCCGTGAGAGCGGTTTATATGTATGCAGGAATGACTGATATTGCTGCGATATATAACGATCAAAGTTATCTGAATGCTGTGAATAATTTGTGGCTCAATATGGTCAACAAAAAAATGTACATCACAGGCGGAATCGGAGCCAAACATGAAGGAGAAGCTTTCGGTAAAGACTATGAATTGCCAAATCTTACCGCTTACAACGAAACTTGTGCTGCCATTGGTGATGTTTATTGGAACCACAGACTGCACAGCCTAACCGGAAATTCGGATTATTTTGACATAATAGAACGCAGTTTATACAACGGATTAATCTCAGGAATTTCATTAGATGGAAAACAATTCTTCTACCCAAATGCATTGGAATCAGATGGAGTTCACAAAAACAACAGAGGTTCCTGCACACGTCAGGCATGGTTTGATTGTTCTTGTTGTCCAACCAATTTAATTCGCTTTATCCCTTCAATTCCGGGATTGATTTATTCAACAAGCAAAGACATTCTTTATGTTAATTTATACGCTTCTAATACAGCAAAAATCACATTGGACAAAACAGCTTTGGAAATTTCACAGCAAACCGATTATCCTTGGGATGGCAAAGTCGCATTAACTGTTTCTCCACAAAAAGAAAGTGAATTCACTATCAAATTAAGAATTCCGGGCTGGGCTAGAAACCAAGTTTTACCAGGCGATTTGTACAGCTATAAATCAGCTTCATCTCTTGTAACCAAGGTAACTGTAAACGAAATCCCTTTCAATCAATCAGAAGAAAAAGGATATATTATCATTACCAGAAAATGGAAAAAAGGTGATACCATAAAACTGGATTTCCCAATGGAAGTAAAAGAAGTGGTAACCAATAGCAAAGTTGAAGGCAACATCGGTAAAGTAGCTTTGGAATACGGTCCGATTGTGTATGCTATTGAAGAAATAGACAACCCTACGGACTTTGGAAAAATCACTATTAATGCCAATGATACTTTCAAAGTGACCAAAGAGAATAACCTTTTGGAAGGTGTAAATACTATTCAAACCTCAAAACTAAAAGCAATTCCATATTATTCCTGGTCAAACAGAGGTGTTGGAAAAATGAAAGTTTGGATAGATTTAAAATAAACATTAGCAACTAAGTTTTTTAGCAATTAGCATTTATACTCAAAACAGTCCTGATAAATAAAATAAAGCATGCGTAAATTAATAACAAACAACTTATTACTTCTTTTACTTCCAATCTTTGCGATTGGGCAAGTAAAAACTGTTACTTCCGAAAATGGTAAATTACTATTGAATTTTTATGTAGACCAAGGAATTCCATCCTATTCCGTTGTCTATAATAACAATTTGTTGGTTGAAAAATCTCCTTTGGGACTTATAACCAATCATGGAGATTTCTCGAAAGGAATGACATTTAATTCGGCTAAGGAAAATAACATTGATGAAAAATATGAACTTGAAAAGATAAAAGTTTCATCAGTTCATTATCAGGCCAAAGAAATTGTTTTGACTCTGACCAATGAGAAAAAACAGAATATCGATTTTATTTTCAGAGTAGGAAATAATGATGTTGCTTTTAAATATTCTCTTCCACAGCAAGGCGAAACTGCTTGTTGTATTGTTGAAAAAGAGATTACAGGATTTAATTTCCCTCAAAATACTACCACTTTTTTAACTTCACAAGCTACCCCAATGATTGGCTGGATGCGAACAAAACCAAGTTATGAGGAAGAATATGTTGCTGATGAGCCAATAGGAACTCCTTCAAAATACGGACAAGGATATACTTTTCCTTCACTTTTTCATGTTGCCAATAATGGTTGGGCTCTAGTTTCAGAAACAGGTGTTAACAGTTCGTATTGTGGATCGCATTTGAGTGATGGAACAAAAGATGGTATCTATACAATAGCTTTTCCAAACGCTCAGGAAAATAATGGCAGCGGTACTCCACAACCCGCAATGAGTCTTCCCGGCGAGACACCTTGGCGTACGATAACAGTTGGAGACAACCTTAAGCCAATTGTAGAAACAACAGTACCTTTTGACGTTGTAAAACCGCTGTACGAACCTTCTCAAAAATATAAGTTTGGCCGAAGCACTTGGAGCTGGATCATGTGGCAGGATCATAGTATCAATTACGAAGACCAAGTTAAATACATCGATTTTGCAGCAACCATGGGCTATGAATATGTTTTGATTGACGGCCTTTGGGATAAGCAAATAGGTCAAGATCGCTTGCCTTCATTATTCAAATATGCCCAATCCAAAGGAGTCGATGTTTTTCTATGGTATAATTCAAATGGGCAATGGAATGATGCACCACAAGGTGCAAAACAGCGCATGAACAATTCGATTGCAAGAAAGAAAGAAATGAAATGGTTAAAAAGCCAAGGAGTTAAAGGCCTAAAAGTTGATTTCTTTGGAGGCGATAAGCAGGAAACAATCAAACTGTATGAAGATATTTTATCTGATGCTAATGAATATGGCCTGATGATAATATTTCATGGTTGTACACTACCGAGAGGTTGGGAAAAAATGTATCCAAACTATGTTAGCAGCGAGGCTGTTTTAGCTTCCGAAAATTTAATTTTCACACAAAGGTCAAACGACCTTGAGGCATTTAGTGCTTCCTTGCATCCTTTCATAAGAAATGCAGTTGGATCTATGGAGTTTGGCCCTGTTTTACTAAATAAAAAACACAATAGAACAAATGACGGCGGCAGAATCCGAATGACAGGCGATGTATTCGAATTATCGACAGCGGTCTTGTTTCAAAGTTCGGTACAAATGTTTGCAATTGCTCCAAATAATTTGACAGATGCACCCGCATTTGCAATTGACTTCATGAAAAAAGTCCCTACAACTTGGGATGAAACACGTTACATCGATGGCTACCCAGGAAAATACTGCATATTGGCGAGACGACATAATGACAAATGGTATGTTGCAGGAATAAATGCCACGAAAGAAATCTTAAAAATAAAGGTAAAACTACCAATGTTTACAGATAAAGAAGTTTCCTATTACTCCGATGAAAAAGGAAATAAACCGGAAATGAAAAATATAAAAATTAGTAAAAATGGAGAAGTGTCTTTGGCAATTCAACCAAATGGAGGTGTGATTTTGACAAATTAATTTAGATTGAAAATGTCAAGATTTTGTTCTTTGATCTAATTCAATTTGCAAATTATTTTAAAAAAGAATCAGACTAAAATTCACTCTCAAAAACTTTAAATAAAAAATAAATGAAACCGAATTTAATAACCAAAATAACACTTTGCGGGCTGTTGCTAAACGGTATTTATGCCAATGCCCAAAAAACGACTCTCGAAGTAAACACCACTAAAACCATAACCAAAATTCAACCTACGATGTATGGGGTGTTTTTTGAAGATATCAATTTTGCTGCCGATGGCGGTCTGTATGCCGAAATGGTAAAAAACCGTTCTTTCGAATTTGAAACGCCACTTATGGGCTGGATACAACCAAAGAGCGACAGACATTCGTACAACAAAGAATCGGGTATTGCTACGACGATCAACGTATTGGAAAACAAGACCAATCCTAATTTTTGCCGAGTTCTTGTAAACGATGACAAAGGTTACGAATTAATCAATGAAGGATTCCGCGGCATGGGAATCAAGAAAGACGCAAAATACAATCTTTCACTAAAAGCGTCGAACCCAAGTGGAAGCATCAAAAAAATCATTATCCAATTTATTGATAAAGACAAAAAAGTATTAGGTGAGACTAGCATTTCCCCATCGGCTTCTGACTGGCAAAACTACACAGCGCAATTAACAGCTACTCAAACCGAAGCTAAAGCTAAATTAAAAATCACTTTTGAAGGAACAGGAACTATCGATTTGGATATGATTTCACTATTCCCGGAAGAAACTTGGAACAACAGAAAAAATGGATTACGTAAAGACATCGTACAATTATTATATGATTTGAAACCGGGATTCCTTAGATTCCCTGGTGGTTGTATTGTTGAAGGAAAAACTTTGGCACAACGCTATCAATGGAAAAAAACAGTTGGCGATGTAGATAAAAGAGAAACGCTAATCAACCGTTGGAATATGGAATTTGCTCATAAACTGGCTCCTGATTATTTTCAAACTTTCGGATTAGGATTCTTTGAATATTTCCAACTTGCCGAAGATATTGGAGCAGCACCTCTACCTATCTTGAGTTGCGGAATGGCTTGTCAGTTCAACACAGGTGAATTGGTTCCTTTAGCCGAATTGGATCCTTATGTTCAAGACGCCTTAGACTTAATTGAATTTGCAAACGGAGGTGTTGATACGCCTTGGGGTAAAGTTCGTGCCGATATGGGACACCCAAAACCATTCAACTTAAAACACATCGGAGTTGGAAACGAACAATGGGGACCACAATACATCGAAAGATATAAAGTTTTTGAAAAAGCCATCAAAGCCAAATACCCAACAATTACGATTGTTTCGGGAGCAGGACCGTTTCCTGAAGGAGATTATTTTGAGTATGGCATGCAGGAACTTAAGAAATTGAATGCCCAAATTGTAGACGAGCATTACTATAAAAATCCAAAATGGTTTAGAGAAAATGCTACTCGTTATGACAATTACGACCGCAAAGGACCAAAAGTATTTGCCGGTGAATATGCTGCTCAAAGTGTCGCGATTGCAAGTCCTGATAATAAAAACAACTGGGAATGTGCTTTCTCTGAAGCGGCTTTCATGACTGGTTTGGAACGTAACGCCGAAGTAGTTTATCTAACTTCTTATGCTCCACTGATGGCTCACGCCGAAGCTTGGCAATGGACACCGGACATGATTTGGTTCAATAACTTGGAATCTTATGGTTCGGCTAATTATTATGTCCAAAAGTTATTCTCAAACAATAAAGGAACCGATTTATTATCTATAACCAAAGATGGTAAAGCACTTATTGGACAAAACGATTTGTTTGCATCAGCGGTGAAAGATGAAAACACCAAAGAGATAATCGTAAAATTAGTAAATACGTCGGCAAAAGCACAAGACGTAACCGTTGACTTAAAAGGTAGTAAACTGCAATCAAATGGAAAGTTAATCACATTGACAAGTGCAAACCTGCAAGACGAAAATTCATTTGCAGAACCTAAAAAAATAAGCCCAAAAGAAAGCGAATATGCCTTGAAAGGAGAGAAAGCACAATTGAACCTTCCAGCCTACTCGGTGTCTGTTTTAAAGTTGAAAATGAAATAAATGAAATACAAAAACACATATTATACCATTTATGCATTTACTGTTTTAATATGTGTTTTTAGTTTTCTCCATAAACCCTTTTGGAATATGGAGTTTTAATTGAAGTTGCAACAAAAAATAAATTAAGTGTTTTTTATACACTTATTAAATATTTATATTATATTTGTCGATAATTTAAAAGATTTGTGATGAAAAATTATGTAATAGGATTAGATTACGGCTCAGATTCTGTTCGTGCGGTATTGATAGATACTGAAAATGGACAGGAATTGGCATCAAACGTTTGCGATTACAAGCGATGGAAAAACAAAGAATATTGTAACGCCTCAATAAACCAGTTTCGCCAACATCCTTTGGATCATATCGAAGGATTAGAAACTACAATAAAATATGTGGTAGAAAACAGCAAAGTGGATCCGTCCTTGATACGAAGCATTTGTATTGACACAACCGGATCTTCTCCTGTGCCAGTTGCCGAAGATGGAACTCCATTGGCACTGACTAAAGGTTTTGAACATAATCCAAATGCCATGATGGTGTTATGGAAAGATCACACAGCTATAAACGAAGCTAACGAAATCAATGAATTGGCTGCCAATTGGGGTGGCGAAGATTTTACCAAATACGAAGGAGGAATCTATTCTTCTGAATGGTTTTGGGCTAAAATCCTTCATGTTGCCAGAGAAGACGAAGCAGTTAAAAAAGCGGCTTATACTTGGATGGAACATTGCGACTTGATGACGTATTTGTTAATCGACAATAAAGATTTGAAATCGTTCAAAAGAAGCCGTTGCGCAGCAGGTCACAAAGCAATGTGGCACGAAGACTGGAATGGTTTGCCTCCTGTTGAATTTTTAGAAAAATTAGATCCTTATTTGGCTTCTCTTCGTGGAAAATTATACGATGAAACTTATACTTCCGATTTAGTTGCAGGTAACTTAAACCAAGAATGGGCAACTCGTTTGGGACTTTCAACTGATACTGTTATCGCAGTGGGAACATTCGATGCTCACTCTGGAGCAGTAGGTGCAAAAATCGAAGAACACACTTTGGTTCGCGTTATGGGAACCTCAACCTGTGATATTATTGTTGACACCAAAGAATCTATCGGATCAAAAACTGTTCGTGGAATCTGCGGACAAGTTGACGGATCGGTAATTCCCGGATACATCGGACTTGAAGCCGGACAATCTGCTTTTGGAGATGTATTGGCTTGGTACAAAGAATTATTAATGTGGCCAACCGAAAATTTATTGACTTCTTCTACTCTTTTGACAGCAGAACAAAAAGAACAATTGAAAGCGGAAATCGGTGATAACCTTATCAAAGAACTAACTATTGAAGCTGAAAAAATTCCTTTGTCTGAAAGTGTGCCAATCGCACTGGATTGGATCAACGGGCGACGAACTCCAGATGCTAATCAGGAACTTAAAAGCGCCATTTCTAACTTATCATTAGGAACCAAAGCGCCTCATGTATTCAAATCTTTAGTAAATGCTATTTGTTTTGGATCTAAAAAAATCGTAGATCGTTTTGAAGAAGAAGGTGTTCGAATTGACACTGTAATCGGAATTGGTGGTGTGGCTCGTAAATCTCCATTCATCATGCAAACTTTGGCCAATGTGCTAAACAAACCAATCAAAGTAGCGATTTCTGACCAGGCACCAGCATTGGGAGCTGCCATTTATGCTGCTGTTGCTGCCGGAATTTATCCAAATGTAATTGAGGCTAGCCAAAAAATGGGAAGCCCTTTTGAAAGTGAATATACTCCACAACTAGACAAAGTAGCCGCTTACAATAAATTGCTTTTGGCTTACGAACAATTAAGTGCATTTGCAGATCCATCTATTAAAAAACAACATAATGAGCTCTATATATAAAGATTTAAAACAAGAATGCTACGAAGCGAATATGCAGTTGAACGCATTGAATTTGGTAGTTTATACTTTTGGAAACGTTAGCGCAGTCGACAGAAAAAATGGTGTTTTCGCCATTAAACCAAGCGGTGTTCCTTACGAAGACCTAAAACCGGAAGATATTGTCATTGTCGATTTTGACAACAACATTATCGAAGGAACCATGCGTCCATCTTCGGACACAAAAACACATGCGTATTTATACAAAAACTGGCCAAACATTGGTGGAGTAGCGCATACTCACGCGACTTATTCGGTAGCTTGGGCACAATCACAACGTGACATTCCGATTTTCGGAACTACACATGCCGATCACTTGACTGCAGACATCCCGTGTGCGCCCCCAATGGCCGATTCACTTATCGAAGGGAATTATGAGCACAATACCGGAATCCAGATTTTGGATTGTTTCAAAGAAAAAAATCTTTCTTATGAAGAAGTAGAAATGATTCTGATAGGAAATCACGGGCCTTTTGCTTGGGGAAAAAATGCAGCTAAAGCTGTTTACAACAGTAAAGTCCTTGAAGTTGTAGCTGAAATGGCTTACCTGACTTTGCAAATAAACCCAACTGCCCCAAGATTGAAAGATTCTTTGATCAAAAAACATTACGAACGTAAACACGGAAAAGATTCGTATTACGGACAGTAAAAAGATTGCAGATTTTAGATTTCAACATGCAGGTTTATGAAAATAATATAAGCTCTACAAAACGATTGAAATCTTAAAATCAGAAATAGTAAACAAATAAAAACATATAAACGAATAAATACTAAACAATGAAAATTGATATATCCCAAAAAGAAATTTGGTTTGTAGTAGGAAGCCAAGAGTTATACGGCGAAGAAACGCTAAAAAAAGTGGCTGAGCATTCACAAATCATCGCAAAAGGATTGGACGCCTCTTCTAAAATACCGGTAAAATTGGTATATAAAGATGTAGTAAAATCGCCTGCGCAAATCACAAATGTATGTTTGGAAGCTAATTCAAACAAAAACTGTATTGGTATCGTGGCTTGGATGCATACTTTCTCTCCAGCTAAAATGTGGATTGGTGGTTTAAGCATTTTAAACAAACCATTATGCCACTTGCATACACAATTTAATGCTGAAATTCCATGGAGTTCTATCGATATGGATTTTATGAACCTGAACCAATCGGCTCACGGAGACAGAGAATTTGGTTTCATCATGTCAAGATTGCGTAAAAAACGTAAAGTGGTTGTTGGACATTGGGAAGACGAGCGCGTTCAAACTAAAATTGGAAACTGGACAAGAGTTGCTCTAGGTTGGAATGAATTGCAAAACCTAAAAGTGGCACGTATCGGAGACAACATGCGTGAAGTTGCCGTTACTGAAGGTGATAAAGTAGAAGCTCAAATTCGTTTTGGAGTTTCTGTTAACGGATACGATTCTTCGGATGTGACTAAACACATAGAAAAAGTAACCGACAAACAATTGAACGATTTATTAGCCGTTTACGAAGCTTCTTATAATTTAACAGATGATTTAAAAGCAGGCGGAGCCAAAAGACAATCATTGGCGGATGCTGCAAAAATCGAATTAGGATTAAGAGCGTTCCTTGAAGAAGGAGGATTTGGAGCATTTACCGATACTTTCGAAAACTTAGGAGCCTGGAAACAATTACCAGGTATTGCTACACAACGTTTAATGGCTGATGGTTACGGTTTTGGTGGTGAAGGAGATTGGAAAACAGCTGCTATGGTTAGAGCGTTAAAAGTAATGAACATTGGACTTGAAGGAGGAACTTCTTTCATGGAAGATTATACTTATCACTTTACTCCTCAAAAATCATACGTTTTAGGATCGCACATGTTGGAAATCTGTCCTTCTATTGCAGACGGAAAACCAAATTGCGAAGTACATCCGTTAGGAATTGGTGGTAAAGAAGATCCGGCTCGTTTGGTATTCAATTCTCCTGCAGGAGATGCTATCAACGTGTCTTTGGTAGATATGGGAACTCGTTTCAGATTAATCGTAAACGAAGTAACAGCAGTAAAACCAATGGCTGATTTACCAAAACTTCCTGTAGCTCGCGTATTGTGGGATTGCAAACCAAACCTTGACGTAGCTGCTACAGCTTGGATTCTTGCAGGTGGTGCACACCATACTGTTTACAGCCAAGCGGTAACTACTGAATTCATGGAAGATTTTGCCGATATTGCCGGTATCGAATTGGTTGTAATTGACAACAATACAACTATCCGTAACTTTAAAGATACATTGAACGCTAATGAAGCGTACTTTCATATCTTTCAAACAAGATTGTAATCTGTTTTAAACAGAAACAACAAAGCCTTGAAGTCCAAAAAGTAAAATTTAATTTTAATACATTTGGTTTCAAGGCTTTTGCCTTTATGTTTTTAATTAACTAAAAAACCAATAATATTTATGAATCTAGTAAAACGTTGTATCTATGGAATTTCCATTTTAAGTTTAGCAAGTATGAATGTACAGTGTAAAGGAGAAAAAAAAGCAGACGGAGCAGAAACCACTCTGGAAGCTAACGCTACAGACTCAGTATCTATAGCAAAATCGGTATATGGTAAAACCGATAAAGGAGTACAAATAGACCAATACACCCTGAAAAACCACAAAGGTATGGAAGTAAATATCATCACTTACGGTGGTATTATCACTTCGCTAAAAGTACCAAACAAAGCGGGTAAATCAGAAGAAGTTGTAATTGGTTTTAATTCATTGGAACAATACCAAAAAGCAAATCCTTATTTCGGAGCCCTTATCGGAAGATTCGGAAACCGTATTGCCAAAGGTAAATTCACTTTGGACGGAAAGCAATATTCTTTGGCCATTAACAACGAGCCAAATGCTTTGCACGGAGGCCCTGAAGGTTTCCACAGAGTGGTTTGGACTGCTGAAGAAGCCAAAGGTGGCGATGTTGCTACCCTAAAACTAAAATATGTAGCCAAAGACATGGAAGAAGGTTATCCTGGAAACCTGACTGTTTTTGTTACTTACACGTTGAACAAAGACAATGCTTTGGACGTACAGTATGAAGCTACTACCGACAAGAAAACGGTGGTTAACTTGACTCAACATTCGTATTTCAACTTGTCATCTGATTTCACTAAACCAATCTTAGACCACGAAATCATGATTGATGCCGACAAATTGGTTCCTGTGGACGCTACGCTTATTCCAACAGGTCAATTGACGGATGTAACCAATACCCCATTTGATTTCAGAAAACCAAAATTGGTTGGAAAGGAAATCAATGCTAATGACGAGCAAATAAAAAGAGGATTGGGTTATGACCACTGCTGGGTCTTGAACAACCAAGGTAAAGGAGATCGTTTAGTTGCCTCTGCTTACTACCCTGCAAACGGTAGATTATTGGAAGTTTACACGGACCAACCTGGAATCCAATTCTACTCCGGTAACTTCCTTGATGGAACTTTGCCTATGAGAAACGGAGGAACTTATGCTCACAGAACCGGATTTTGCCTGGAAACACAACATTATCCAGATTCACCAAATCAAAAAGATTTCCCAACGACTGTCTTGAGTCCGGGAGAAAACTATAAAACAAAAACAACTTTCAAATTTTCGGTTAAATAATGTAAAAAACATTCCCGAACAATTGTTCCTTGTTGAACCTCTTTCTCAAAAATAAACGTTTTGTTGGTTTTTACCCCGGATGGCCTCATACATTCGGGGTTTTTTATTGGGGATAATTTAATTGCACTGAACGCAAAGTTATAATTTGCTTTTTGCCACGGATTACACGGATTTAACAGATTAATCTTTTAAATCCGTGTAATCTATGGCTTAAAAAAACACTAATCTAGGTCAGATTAAAAACATTATTTTAGCAATAGCAAAAGACATCAAATGAAACATCTATTCAAAGCGCAGCTAAATTGGACTTCAAAGAATAAACAAGAAGGAACTACAAAATTTTATAGCAAAAGCCATCAAATTCAGATTGAAGGCAAACCAGTTTTAGATGTTTCTGCAGCAAAAGCTTTCAAAGGCGATCCCTCTTTATACAATCCCGAAGATTTGCTTTTAAGTAGTTTGGTTTCCTGTCACATGATGTCGTATTTATACGTCTGTTCCCAAAACGGAATAGAAGTCCTGAATTATTCCGACAATGCCGAAGCTACACTTGAAGTAAATCCTGATGGAAGCGGCCGTTTTACAGAAGTTACATTAAACCCGAAAGTAACAATTACCGATTCAGATAAAATCCAATTGGCCTTAGAACTGCATCAAAAAGCAAATCAATTGTGCTTTATTGCCAATTCCTGCAATTTTCCGGTTTTTCATAATGCGAGTTGTGAGGTTTCAAACATATAATACCGATTGTATATTCAATATAGTCCAATTGCATTGTACTATTTTCATATTACATCGGCATAATACCAGAAGTATTAGGGTTTAGATATAATTTCGTTTGGTATAACCTGACAGGCAGATTTTGTTTGTGTTAACGAGAGCCCAATGTCATTAAGTTAAGGATATAAAGCCATCGTTTTGTCATTCCGAAGAATGAGGACACGAGCGAAAGCGAATTGGCGAAGCAATCTCACTAATGACTCACGTTATGTAATTTAGCTTCGCTGAACTTCGTTTCTTCTTTGTCGAAATGACACAGTAACGGCCAAATCATTCTTAACTTAATGACATTGCACGAGAGCCTGAGGGGGTAATAATTTCCGAAAAGTCATTATTCTGAAACCGTCCGAACACAATTTTACCTCATCTTCTTCTACTCCTCAGGCATAAAATATCCTTTCGATTTATACTCCCTTTTTACTCTATCGTTTTCATACTCTTGAATTGTGCATCGCTATTTTGTGATAAGACAATTAATAATTTTTATGATATTACAAGCTTTTTTGTTATTTATTATAAGGCAGATGTTTCAATTGAAAAATAATTCATTTATTGTAGTAAAAATACTCTACTAAAAAAATAAACATGTATTTCATCGATAAAATATGCATTTTTTCGATTTATTAAATACAATTCATTAACTTTAATACTGTTCATAATACATTTTCATACACTACTAATCAGCCACTTATATCTTTGGTTATTTGGACAGATTTTTAAAAGATTTAGATGTACGCAAACCGCTAATTTTTTAAACAACTAACAAATGGGAGCTTTCTAAAGAAAGCATAAAGCATAGAATATGATAATGAGAATAGTTATTTATTGTACAGGATTGATAAATAATACTATTTGATTAGAGTTTGTTTGTTAGTTGCTTTTGTGAATATAGATAGATCTATAGAAAAGGTCGTTCAATAGTCAATATAATATCTAATACCTTACTACAATGAAAAAAATTCTACTTTTAATTAATGTTCTCTTTTTTGTTTCGCAAATGACATTTGGAAAAGAGGTTGGTAGTGATTCTTTTGCTATTACAAAAGGCAATGAAGTTTCATTTAAAGATGTATCAGTTGTTAGGAATACTTTTTCCAACAAAATTGCAAAGAACAAAATAAATGCGGTAACAGAAAGAAATCGTGTTTGGTTGAATTTTACAAATACAGGAGGTGCTTTTAAACAAATATTAGTTGGCTATGTTACTGGCGCTACCAATGGATGGGATAATTTATATGATGGAGTGAGTATGGATTCTAATCCTTATGTTGATTTTTATAGTATTAATAGCGATAAATATTTGACAATTCAAGGGCGTGCTCTTCCGTTTGTAAATACTGATGTAGTGCCGTTGGGCTATAAAACGGTGATAGCGGGTACTTTTGAGATAAGTATTGATCATGTAGATGGTGTTTTAGTTAATCAGGATATATTCCTTGAAGATAAAACTACAGGAGTATTTCATAATTTAAAAAAGGGTTCATATAGTTTTTCAACTTCTACGGGAAGGTTTAATGATCGTTTTGTATTGGTTTATATTGACAATACAGTTGTTGCTACGCCTCCTGCAAATGTAGATCCAGTTGTGACTGATCCAGTTGTGATTGTTCCTCCAGTAACCCAAACTCCAGTTGCAAGCGATCCAGTTGTGACAGCGCCGACTCCTATAGTGTCTCCGCCAGTAGTAACTGATCCAGTTGTGACTGCACCAACTCCGGTTGTAACAGAACCTGTTGTAGTTGTAGTTGACCCAGTTGTCACTCCCCCAGCAGTAACTGATCCAGTTGTGACTGCACCAACTCCAGTTGTTTCAGATCCAGTTGTAGTTGTAGCTGACCCAGTTGTGTCTCCGCCAGCAGTAACTGATCCAGTTGTGACTGCACCAACTCCGGTTGTAACAGAACCAGTTGTAGTTGTAGTTGACCCAGTTGTCACTCCACCAGCTGTAACTGATCCAGTTGTGCCAGCACCGACTCCAGTTGTTTCAGATCCGGTTGTAGTTGTAGTTGACCCAGTTGTCACTCCACCAGCTGTAACTGATCCAGTTGTGCCAGCACCGACTCCAGTTGTTTCAGATCCGGTTGTAGTTGTAGTTGACCCAGTTGTCACTCCACCAGCTGTAACTGATCCAGTTGTGCCAGCACCGACTCCAGTTGTTTCAGATCCGGTTGTAGTTGTAACAACTCCAATCGTTTCTCCACCTGCGGTAACTAATCCAAACGGATCCAATTCTGTTGTCACTGATCCAAATAACAATTCTAACGGTCTTGTTACTACTAATAAAAACAGAAATAAGGCAATCATATCCATTAATAATGATCAAATAAAAGTGAATACTATTGAGCAAACAATTGATATGGTATCGGTTTATGATTTAAAAGGAAAACTTCTTTATGAAATGCCAAATGTAAATAGTTCTGAACTGATTATTCAAAACCTGAATTCAACGAACCAAGTTTTATTAATCAAAACTCAATTAAAAAGCGGAAAATTATTAGTCAGTAAAACAATATTTTAATGATTATAAAAAAGAATTAGGGAGGAATAGTAAGATTTAAGAAGGGAGTTAAAAAACGAAAAGCTGTCAAAAATGACAGCTTTTCCGTTAATGTACCCGGAGCCGGAGTCGAACCGGCACGGTTTCCCACAGGTGTTTGAGACCAGCGCGTCTACCAATTCCGCCATCCGGGCTTAGCAGACAGAAATAACAACAGTTATTTCACGCAATAAAGAGACAAAGTGTTGAACAATTATCTTTTCCTTTAACACGGTGCAAATGTAGAAAAAATATTTAAACATTCTAATAAATTTACTTAATTTTTTCCTTTCAGAGTTAATTTTATTTTCTAAATTTGCACCTCCAAAACAAAAGGAAATCACAACTAACTACAAAAGAACAAATTAAATGTCACACCTAGAACCGGAAGCTAAAATTTTTGCTTGTTCAAAAAGTGAATATCTTGCAGAGAAAATTGCAAAAGAGTACGGAATCCCTTTGGGAAAAATGACAATGTCAACTTATAGTGATGGAGAATTCCAACCATCATTTGAAGAATCCATCAGAGGATTGCGTGTATTTATAGTTTGCTCCACTTTTCCATCTGCCGACAATTTAATGGAATTATTATTGATGATTGACGCTGCAAAACGCGCATCAGCAAGACATATTACAGCTGTTATCCCATACTTCGGTTGGGCAAGACAAGACAGAAAAGACAAACCAAGAGTACCGATTGGAGCCAAATTGGTAGCCAATTTACTTGACGCAGCCGGGGCAACCCGAATCATGACTATGGATTTGCATGCCGATCAAATACAAGGGTTCTTTGAAAAACCGGTAGATCACCTTTTTGCTTCCACTATCTTTTTACCGTACGTGGAAAGTTTAGGCCTTAGCGATTTAACAATTGCTTCGCCAGACATGGGAGGTTCAAAAAGAGCTTACGCCTATTCTAAATTCTTGGATTCGGAAGTGGTTATCTGCTACAAACAAAGAAAAGCGGCCAACATTATCGAAACTATGGAGCTTATCGGAGAAGTAAAAGGAAGAAACGTAATCCTTGTGGACGATATGATCGATACAGGAGGAACCTTGGCGAAAGCCGCCGATTTAATGATCGAAAAAGGAGCTTTGAGTGTAAGAGCTATTTGTACTCACGCTATTTTATCAGGCTCAGCTTACGAGAAAATAGAAGATTCAAAATTATCAGAATTAATCGTAACCGATTCTATTCCGTTAAAGAAACAATCAAACAAAATAAAAGTAGTGAGTTGTGCACCACTTTTTGCAGAAGTAATGTACATGGTACACCACAACAATTCCATTAGCGGAAAGTTTTTAATGTAAAAAGCAGGTGATTAGCTCTTAGTAATTAGTGAATAGCCAAAAGCAGACACTTACTAATCGCTAAAAACCAATGATTAAAGACAAAAAACAGGATTAGCCCCAAGTAAATAAATAGCCAAAAACTAATTACTCATCACTAATCACTAAAAAAAGAGTTTAATTAATAACTATATAAATATTCAAAATGAAATCGATTACAATTAAAGGATCAGAAAGAGAAAGCGTGGGCAAAGTAGCTACTAAAGCCTTACGTAATGCTGGAGCGGTTCCTTGCGTGTTATACGGAGGAAATCAAGCAGTACACTTCTCAGCAGACGCTGCAGCGTTCAAAAACTTGGTTTACACTCCAAACGCACACACAGTTGTGATTGAGCTTGGAAACGGTAAATCATTCAATGCCGTTTTACAAGATATCCAAGTTCACCCGGTATCTGACAAAATTTTACACATTGACTTCTTCCAAATCCATGATGACAAAGAAATCACTATTGAAGTTCCTGTGAAAATCATTGGTAACTCAAAAGGAGTTATGGCTGGAGGGGATTTACGTATGAACAACCGTAAATTGAAAGTTAAAGCTTTACCAGCAAATCTTCCGGATTACGTTGAGGCTGACATCACTCCTCTTGACATGGGTAACAAATTATATGTTACTAAAGTGCCAACTCCAAACTTCAAAATCATGCACCCAGACAACACTGTGATTTGTCAAGTGAAGATTTCTCGTGCGGCGATGAAAGCAGCTCAAGAAGCAGCAAAAGCAGCAAAAGCTCCTGCAAAAAAGAAAAAATAATCTTTTTTCAATCTATACCAAAAAGCATCAGTTTCACGACTGGTGCTTTTTTTTGCTTCAATCTTTTATACCACGAATTACACAAATTTTCACAAATTTCATCAAAATAATTTGTGTTAATCAGTGTAATTTGTGGCTAATGTTTTTAGAAGCGAAAGATTGGGCTTTCCGGGAAACATGGATTCCCGCTATCCGTTACAATTCCCGATAAAGAAAAAACTACGGCAAAAAAAGCCTTGTTTTTCTAAATCGGAAGATTTTCACTGCTATCGGGGCTAGTTAGGTTTTATGGTTTTGTTTTTGTGATGATTTACAATATTGAGAAAATCCACCCCGCCTTTCAGGCACCCCTCCAGAGGAGGGGAAGTCGTTCGTATTCCCCTCCTCTGGAGGGGTGCCCAACGGGCGGGGTGGTCTCATTTTACTCACAAAATATTTTCCAACATACAAGTTTCCTCAATTAACAGATTAAAGTTACTTTTGCAGCATGATAAAGTGGATACAAAAACTGTTTTCATCACCAAAAAAAGAAGAGAACATAGATAAGATGAAACCGGAGGTTCACGAAACCCAAAAAAACAATACAAAAGTGAGTAAGAAATTTTTAATCGTAGGCCTCGGAAACATTGGCTCCGAATATGTAAATACCAGACACAATATTGGTTTTAAAGTATTGGATTTCCTAGCCAAAAAAGAAGGAATCCCATTCGAAACCGTGAAACTGGGCGCACTCGCCGAATACAAATTCAAAGGAAGAACCTTCTTTCTTTTAAAACCCAATACCTATATGAATTTAAGCGGTAAAGCCGTAAAATTCTGGATGGAGAAAGAGAATATTCCGCTGGAAAACCTATTTGTAATCACCGACGATTTGAATCTTCCTTTCGGAACTATCCGCATCCGCAAAAAAGGAAGCGACGGCGGCCACAACGGACTCAAAAACATCAACCAAATCCTAAACACACAGGAATACACCCGTTTTCGCTTCGGAATCAGCGATGAATTCAAAAAAGGACAACAAGTAGATTACGTACTGGGAGATTGGGACGATGCTGAAACAGCCAAACTTCCGGAAAGATTAGAACTCGCATCCGAAATCATAAAATCATTCGGAACAGCAGGAATAGAAAATACCATGTCTGCTTATAATGGAAAATAAAAATTACTAATTTTCTTTTTTGCTTGATCAAAAAAGAAACAAAAAAATATTCATGCATTCTTATTGTTTTTGGTATTCATGAATCTTCGATTTCAAGTCTTACGCTTCCTCGTCGGTCAAATTAGTTTTCGAATACTAAAAGAAAAGAACTGTTCATGTCTAAATATTTTCTTTTTGGCATTCACGAATCTTCGATTTCGCTACGCTCAAACAGCTTTTCTTTTTACGTATTCTTCAAACATTTGACTCTCGACTGCGAAAGCTAAGGACAATTGAAAGCTGGACATAACAGCAATTATTTTCAGTTAAAAACAAAGTAATTTTATATGGTCTTTTTTTAGAATAAAGATGATTTCTAACAATGACGTTTTTGTTTGAGTAGGGCTTCGACTGCGCTCAGCCTGACAAAACAAACCTCATTTATATTACTTTTTTTAGTATAAAAAGATGCCTCGAACTGGCTTTACTTCACCACAATTTTAGAAACTCCTTTTCGGTCGCCATCTATAACTGAAACAATATAAGCTCCCGCAGCTGCATTCTTTAACTGGATATTCTGATTGAAATCACCACCGTTTGCAAACTTTTTATCGTATATCTTTCGCCCTGTCATATCGGTCACTAAAACCTGAATATCGGTTGTATTCGAACTTGAAAAATGAATATTGAAATTTCCTTTATTCGGATTCGGATACAATACAAAATCATCGATTTCAAAACTTTTCGTTGCCAAAGTACCGTAAGAACTCGAACATATCTCAATTGATGCAGCGGTAATTGTTCCGGTATCTCCCACTCCGGTATCTCTAAATCTCAATATCCAGGTTCCACTAGGATTTTCGCCATTAAAAGTTGACAAAACTCCTGCAGGAGCGATTCTTTGATTTGCTGTCATACCACAAGTTAATGCCACACCGGCATCATCATAAGTTAAATCCATGCTACCGCTTCCCGAACCACAAGACTTATCAAACAATTTTACAATAGTTCCTTTCGGACTGATCACATCGATTTGAACATCCGAAATATAAGTATGGGTAAATTTGACATTAAAATTAACATCGGCAATCTCAGCAGTAGTTACGGGTACATCTATAGTCCTCTGTGCATAAGTTACCGATTCCGGTATTGCGGTCGGTATCCCTGTCGTATAAGTATAAGTATTGCAAGAAGTTGAAACACTATAGCCAATTGCAAAAGGTTTGGCATTTACAGCATAAAAAACATTGCCGGTAGGCTCAATCAAAATTCTGCAATTTTTAGCAGGGGTTGTTGGTGCCGTAATTACTTCAGAACCATCGTTTGGTGTATTACTCGCCAAAACCGTCGGAAAAGTCAAACCACCATCTGTGGACAGCTTTATATTTACATTGGTTGCACCAACTAATGAATTAGCGCCGTTCACATCCCATGTAATAGTTTGTGGATAACCTAAAAACCAACTGGAATCAGCAACATTTTGTGATGTTACTGCAAATGGACCTTTGGTAGCATCAACGGTAAGCACCATAGCATCCGAATTAGTTTGCGCCAATCCCGATGCAGCATTATCCCTTACGGTAAACACAAAACTCAAATTTCTCGCAATAGACGGAACTGCCTCCCAGGTAGAAACCAATTGACCAGCCAATACTTTAGTTCTAGCCGGAAAATAGCGACTAGTAACACTAACAGGTAAAAATGAACGAAAATTCGGGCCATTGGGTTTTGTCGCATAAGCAATACTGTTAGCACCACTCGCTTGGGTTCCGGAAGCCGAATCATTTTGTTCCCAGCAATAGGTCATAGTATCCCCGTTTGGATCTGAGACCGTTCCATTCAACACAAAAGCAGTACTTATTGGAATAGTATAATCTGCTCCGGCATTTGCAGTAGGTGTCTGATTAGTCAGTGTTGTTTGAACACCACATTTATTTCTCAAATTACTCTGAATTTGAGAAATGCTCGCATAAGCAAAATAATCGTCTGACTGATTTTGAACATCATAACTTGTAATTCCAGCATACCCCATAATCGTTGAACCGCTTCCGGGTTCTACACTAAATCCAGTTCCTTCAATATCATAAGAAAACGTATGGACAGCACCCAATTGATGCCCCATTTCGTGGGTTACAAAATCAATGTCAAAAGCATCCCCCCGCGGCACACTATTGGAAGGCGAAGTAAAAGCACTTCCTTTACCTTTTGGCACTGCTGTAGTCGGATCGACACAAACACATCCTATACAACCTGCATCGCCGCCACCGCCACTAGCACCAAACAAATGACCAATATCATAATTCGCATTACCTATTACCGTAGTCAAAGTATTCTGCAATTCTGTGTTCCAAGCCCCATCAACTCCCGCTTTTGCATCAGAATATGGGTCGGTCGCTCCATCAGTGTAAATCACATCGGTATCATTGGCTATTATTATTAATTTCACAGCCAAGTCTTTGTTAAAAACGCCATTTACACGTGTCATTGTAGTATTCATCGCTGCCAAAGCAGCATTTTTAGTCCCACCAAAAAATTGGGCATATTCACCTGTACAAGACAAAGCCAGCCTGAAAGTCATAAAAACACTATTACTAGCCTTGACTTCGGCTGTTTTCTTTACCAAATCTTTATTCAAAACAACATCTGTTGTTTTACAGGTTAAAGGCAGAGTTCCCTTATCTCTTCTCTTAGAACTGGAAACGACATATATTGATTTATCACTATCCGACTGTTCGATAAATTCCGATCCACTATCCCCTCTCAAAACCATTGTTGAAACACCATCTGGAGAAACACTAAAACTAATTGATGCTTTGGGATCAGTAATTCCTGTTCCGGAATAAGCTCGAATTTCAGGATATTTTGCTTGTAATTCGGGTGCAAAATTAGACGACTCTGCAACATTGAACTGCTCTATTTTACCTTCACTATTTGGAACAGCAACAGTTATACTAGTACCCGCTGAAACATTAGAATGAAGTACTGCCAGCGATTGCTTAAATTCAGCTTCGTTTAATGTGAACAAAAGTTGTCCTTCCGATCCTAAATCATTGTCTGCTTTTTGAGAAAGAATCTTTTGAGAAACGCCGACAACTCTCCAAGACGATTTGACTTGAGAAAACCCTAAGAAACTTATTGAAAATAACACGAGACAAAATAATGATCTCCTCATAAGCCGACAATTTTTTAAAATAAATGTAAACTAACACTAAAACAATCTGCTGTTTTTTATATATAACAAACTTAACGGGTTTTACCCCCCGGCGTGTCATACACAAAATTAATTGATTTTATAATGGAATCACCAACCTTTTAAAAACTATTTAAAAAAACAACAATTAAATAAAGAATTTAACGGTCAATTCAAATGATTTTTAACATAAAGGGCATTTTAACCAATAAAAATAGAAACTTCTTATTCTTCTTTTTTAAAATAGATAATATAAATTTGCAAAATATTTTAAAATAGGTATTTTGAAAATTTTTCATTCGATAAACGATTTCCAAATTGCATCCGGCGAAAATGCAAAAAAGACAATTCTTACGTTAGGAACCTTTGACGGTGTTCATTTTGGACATAAAAAAATACTGGAAAAAATCACTCAAAATACTGAAAACGGTAAATACGAAAGTTTAGTACTTACTTTTTTTCCGCATCCGCGAATGGTCCTTCAGGCTGATTCAGACATCAAACTTCTCAATACGATCGATGAAAAAATTGAACTGCTGGATAAAATCGGGATTCAAAATTTAGTTATTCATCCCTTTGATGAAAGTTTCTCCAGGTTAACAGCCGAGGAATTCGTAAAAAACATCCTTGTGGATCAGTTTCATATCCATAAAATAATAATTGGCCACGATCATAGATTTGGACGTAACAGAACTGCCAATATTGATGATTTGAAAGCTTTTGGGGAACAATATGATTTTGAAGTGGAAGAAATTTCGGCCCAAGAGATTAAAGAAGTATCTGTAAGCTCCACCAAAATCAGAAATGCTTTAAACGATGGCAAAGTGGCTTTGGCCAATGAATATCTTGGTTACAATTATTCTTTGACCGGGACAATTACCAAAGGAAAACAACTGGGTAGGACTATTGGATTTCCTACCGCCAATTTAAAAATTGCAGAAAGCTTCAAACTGATTCCCAAAAACGGCGTTTACATTGTTAAAAGCGTGATTAATTCCAAAACGGTTCAAGGAATGATGAACATCGGCTTCAATCCTACTGTTGAAGGAAAACATCAAACCATCGAAATCAATTATTTTGATTTTGACGAAGATTTATACGACCAAAAAATCACTGTTTCAATCTTGGAACGAATTCGCTCTGAACAGAAATTTGAATCGGTTGAACTTTTAAAAGAGCAATTAAACAAAGACAAAAACACAGCTTTGGCTTATTTCAGCAAATTGTAGTTTTTTTACTCGATACAAATTAGATCCGACAGGTTTTAAAAACACAAGTGTTCGGAAGACCGTAAAACACTTATTTTTAATACTGTATTATCTTAGAATATGTTGTTCTTTTTAAAATTGATATTTCGTGACGGATTATTCGCAAAGATTTGTCATTTCGACCATCGAGAGAAATCACATAACGTAACCAACTAGTGTGATTGCTTCGCCAATTCGCTTTCGCTCGTGTCCTCCTCGGAATGACAAACTGTGTGTAAAATCTAGCGAATTCAACCAATTCATGTCTTCCGAACACTTGTGTTTTTAAAATCTGTCGGATCTTTTACTTTTTAAAGATCCCAAATAACAAAAGAAAAGTCTTGCCTCTATTATTCTGATTGTGTTAAATATTTTTGTAAATTTACATCAACCTACTGAATACCAAAGACCTATAGTATTTCTAACTTTTAAAAAACTACGTCATGAAAGTAAAAAAAGAAATTAAAAACGGGCTCTTCATTTTTATATCAATAGGAACCTACTTCCTTTTGATGGATTTTTTGGGTTTATCCAATATTTTCTATTTAAGATTGATAAATGTGTTCTTTGTGCTTTATGCCGTAAATGACACATTAAAATCAAGGGTTGCACACGGCAGTACCAAATTTTTGCCCAATGTCAGAGCAGCCTTAACAACTTCAATAGTCGGGGTTGGATTATCTGTCATCGGATTATTGATTTATAGTTATATAAGAGGTGGTGACGTTTATATCCACACTTTATCCGAAAGTTTTTTATTCGGTGGCCATCCGTCTATCAATATGTATTGCTTCTCTTTGTTCTTTGAAGGAATTGCATCTTCGGTAATCGTTACTTTATTATTGGTTCTATACTATAACGACAAATTTGCTGCCGATTAGCCCTGTTTTTTGACTATACAGGACATGTTATTTTAAAGTCTGAGGGTTGTGTTACTTTAGAACAATTTGATTACTTTTGGGGCATCAAAATAAAGGATCAATGAGTATCACTAAACACAACTGGACTAAAGAAGAAATTATTGCAATTTATAATAAACCTTTGATGGATTTGCTTTATGAAGCATCAACAATCCATCGTGAGCATCACGACCCAAACGTGGTTCAGGTTTCTACTTTGGTTTCTATCAAAACAGGTGGATGTTCTGAAGATTGTGGTTATTGCCCACAAGCCGCAAGATACAATACCGGTGTTGAAGGAAACAACCTAATGTCGGTAAACCAAGTAAAAGAACAGGCTGTTCAAGCCAAATCAGGAGGTTCTTCCCGCGTATGTATGGGAGCGGCCTGGAGAAACGTAAAAGACGGTCCTGAGTTTGACCAAGTTTTGGAAATGGTACGTACCATTAACAAAATGGACATGGAAGTATGCTGTACTCTAGGTATGATTACCGAAAACCAAGCGCAACGTTTGGCAGAAGCAGGTCTTTATGCATACAATCACAACTTAGACACTTCGGAAGATTATTATAAAGAGGTTATCTCAACCCGTGGATTTGAAGATCGTTTACAAACTATAGAAAACGTTCGTAAAACCAGCGTTACAGTTTGTAGTGGTGGAATTATCGGAATGGGAGAAAGTATCGAAGACAGGGCAGGAATGCTTGTAGCACTTTCTACCTTAAATCCACAACCTGAATCGGTGCCAATCAATGCTTTGGTGGCTGTAGAAGGAACTCCGATGGAAAACGAAAAACCGGTTGAAATCTGGGAAATGATTCGTATGGTTGCTACTACAAGAATTGTTATGCCTGAAACGCAAGTTCGTTTATCGGCAGGAAGAACAAACATGAGTCGCGAAGGACAAGCCATGTGTTTCTTTGCAGGAGCTAACTCTATTTTTGCTGGTGATAAATTACTTACTACACCAAACCCGGATGTAAATGAGGACATGAAAATGTTTGATATGTTGGGTTTAAAACCACAAAAACCATTTACAAAAAAATCACAAAGACCAACAGTTGAAGCTGTAGATTCCCAATATGAATCCCTTGGTGAAAAACCAAAATGGTCTCGTCCAGATCATACTATCGAAAGAAATCTGGAAGCCTCAATAAAAGGAAAATAAATATTTCTAAAAAATAACAAACCCCCATTTTTGTAACGAAAATGGGGGTTTTCTTTTTATAAGCTTATTATTTATCTGTTTGACTAATATCGCAATACGAAACGATTATTAAATGAAAATCCCATTCCGATTAATCAGAATGGGATTGTAAAAAATATTATGACTATCCTTTAATAATACTAACCCAAAATTTTGTTGGTTTATTAAAAAACAAAAGTTGTTTTTCTCTTAAAACCATTAAGATATTAAGATTCATTAAGCCTAAAAACTTAATTTTCCTAATATCTTAATGGTGAAAAATATTTCAATACATTAATTCTTAAAAATTATTTCTTTAGTAACCCATTTGCCAGTTTTCAGTTGAACCATAACAATTAAAAATTGGTCGGTTGAATTTAAACTGCTTATCACAAATTCATTACTCTTTACATTATTCTTTTCATAGAGCTGTCTTCCTCTCAAATCGTAAACCATAATCAATTCCATAATTTGGTCATAAGAATTCATTTCTATTTGACGGTCTTTAACAAAAACTACAAGAGCTTTATTTTTAGTGTCATCAACCGGTTTATTAATAGTTGGATCAACTGCTACCGGCGGGGTTACGACCACTGGTGGGTTCACCACTACCGGTGGATCTACAACTACCGGTGGATTGACAACTACCGGAGGGTTCACCACTACAGGTGGATCTACAACCACTGGTGGATCTACAACCACTGGTGGATTTACCACTACAGGTGGATCTACAACCACTGGTGGGTCAACAACTACCGCATTTTTATCTACATAAAGCAACACAAAACGATCGTCAAAAGTTCCTTTAGCCGTAGTAAATGAATATGCTCCGTCCTTTAGATTATGAAGTGTCTTGGTCACATTATCTTCAATGAAAACGCTTTGATTGGCCAATGCCCCATCTACTTTATCAATACTTATCGTAAAAGTTCCTTCTATTGTACTTCTGTACCCCAAAGGCACTTTGTCTGTTTTATCAAAAGGCAAAGCACGACCCTGTATGGTAAGTTTCTTTTCTTTGTTAACGCTATAAAAATCGACATAAGTGTTTCCGTCATAGCTGACACCATCATACAAATTATCTACATCATTGGTAGCACCTGTGATATAACCAACCAACATTTGTTTAAAAGCACCATCAGAATTGCTTAAATTCAGCCAAACCCTGTTCTTCTCAATCTTCCCTGTCATTTTCTTGGTTTCTGACAACTTGAAAAACTGGCTGTTTGATCCCGATGCCGAAATACGCATCGAATTATTAAACTTAAAATTAGCAGAACCTGTACTTTTCACAAAAAAGGACTGCCCAGCAGCAATATTTCCACTTGGTACTCCTCCTCCACTCGACGCACCACCTGTTCCTGTTCCCCCAGTTAGAGTATAAGTAGCATAATCATTCGAACTATATACATAGAATGATCCGCTTTGTGTAATAGCAGTATTGTGTGTCCAAAAATACAGTGCACCGCCAATAAGACTTGCATTTTCAGTAATAAACAAATCCGCATCCAGCGCTGATGGGTAAGGATTCCCTACCAAATTATTTTTCCCAACTCCTTGTGCGGCAATTGTGATGGAGCCATTATTT
The DNA here is from genome assembly GCF_027111335.1 of Flavobacterium aquiphilum. Classification (NCBI taxonomy): domain Bacteria; kingdom Pseudomonadati; phylum Bacteroidota; class Flavobacteriia; order Flavobacteriales; family Flavobacteriaceae; genus Flavobacterium; species Flavobacterium aquiphilum. Next base: position 241,872 of record NZ_CP114288.1, read on the forward strand.
GGAACCCCGACAAACTCAACAGGTTGAGCATATGTTGATCCAGTCCAATTATCATTTCCATTTAAATAGCTTGAATTTGGTTTTGGAACTCGGATAATGTATCCTTTCCCAGCATCCATGGTACCGACACCGTATTGATAAACTTGCCAACTACCATTTTCGTAACTAAAATATTTATCCCACAACGTATTGGGTGACAAATCAACTAATTTTTGCCCTACTACCGGAGAAGACCAATAGGTAAAATCAAAATTTCTCATTGGCGCAGTAACACGCTTATAAATAATATTACCGGTATTCACCGCAGCATCGTTATATTGAATCAAACTGGCACCATCTTCAAAAATTAAAGTTCCTCCGTTACTTATTCCATTAGTTATAGTCATCGTTTTTCCGCTAGGAATCGTCACTTTGTAACCAGCAATCACCTGACAGGAACAACCTGCTATGTCTGCGTTTAAGTTATAATTACCATTAAAAACAATAACATCTCCAGAAGTAGGAGGCGTTGTATCGTTAGTCTTAGACCATTTTGTCCCATCCCAAGTATTGGAGTTTGCTGCATTTATCGAAACTGATTTCTGTGAAGAAACACAACCTGATCCATTTTGATACGTTACCGTATAATCTCCTATGGAAATTCCTGTAAATACTCCCGTTGTATTGCTTATCGCAGCAACAACCGGATTAGTACCGGTAACGGTATACAAAATTCCGCTCATAGGAACAGGCTTAACAATTGTTATTTCTCCTGTCGGATTTGAACAATTTGGGCGTACTAAAGTAACCGTTGGTGCGACAGGAGGAATCGTGCTCAAAGCAATCGGTTGATAACTTGGTAAGGTATTTCCACATAAATTACTGGCAATAACAGAAACATTACCACTTTGAGTACTACTACCGGTAGTAACGGTTACTGCCGAAGTTCCTTGCCCGCTTACTATTGTCCATCCAGTAGGAACGTTCCAGGTATAACTACTAGCGTTTGCCAGAGCTGCAACACTAAATACTGCTGAAGTTGAAGCGCAATATGTCGTTACTGTCCCAGCTGCTGCACCATTTACTGAAACTCCCCCCAATGTCCCTAATGGAGAAGATACTGTCATTGTAATCGCATTCGAGGTTGCGGGGCTTCCTGTTAAGCAAGGAGTTGCATTCGAAGTCATCTCGCAAGTTACAATATCTCCATTTACAAGAGTAGCATTGGTATATGTAACCGAATTTGTCCCAACGTTAGATCCGTTCAATTTCCATTGATAAGATGGAGTTGTTCCTCCATTGGTAGGAGTGGCTGTAAATTTTACTGAAGTCCCGGAACAAATTGTTATTGATGTCGAAGCAGCAATACTTACGCTTGCAGGTAAACTTGGGCTAACTGTGTATGGTTTTGATGCTGTCACAGTGCCTCCACAACCTCCAGTAATGCTATAAATAATATTACAAGTTCCAGCTCCGACTGCCGTAACCACTCCAGTTCCCGCCACAACCGTAGCAATGGCTGTGTTACTGCTTGTCCATCCCCCTGTTCCGCTTCCCAAAACTTGTCCAGACACGGTATATATTGTTGTCCCGCCAATACACTGCGGACTCGTTCCTGCTGTCACTGTTCCTGCACTTGCTGTAGCTGTGACTGTGTAGGGTTTTGATGCTGTCACAGTGCCTCCACAACCTCCAGTAATGCTATAAACAATATTACAAGTTCCAGCTCCGACTGCCGTAACCACTCCTGTTCCCGCCACGACGGTGGCAACGGCCGTATTACTGCTTGTCCATCCACCTGTTCCGCCTCCCAAAATTTGTCCAGACACAGTATATGTCGTTGTCCCGCCAATACACTGCGGACTCGTTCCTGCTGTCACTGTTCCTGCACTTGCTGTAGCTGTGACTGTGTAGGGTTTTGATGCTGTCACAGTGCCTCCACAACCTCCAGTAATACTATAAACAATATTACAAGTTCCTGCTCCAACTGCAGTAACCACTCCTGTCCCCGCCACGACGGTGGCAACGGCCGTATTACTGCTTGTCCATCCACCTGTTCCACCTCCTAAAATTTGTCCAGACACAGTATATGTCGTTGTCCCGCCAATACACTGAGGGCTCGTTCCTGCTGTCACTGTCCCTGCACTTGCAGCTGCGACAACCGTTACCGTTGCTGTTTGTGTACAACCATTACTATTTTTATATGTAATTACGCTTGTTCCTGCCGAAACTCCTGTTACTACCCCAGCATTGGTGATAGTGGCAACAGCTGGCGTACCCGAAACCCAAGGCGTCGTAGTATCTGCAGTAGCAGAACCTGTTAACGTTGTCGTTGAACCAACGCAAACACTCAATGTACCTCCTATTGTTGGCAAGGCATTAATCACAAAATCCGTAGCCGTTCGGCAACCAGGATTACTGGAACACTCTGCGTAAAAAGTAGTTGTACCAGCAGTATTTGTATTTGTTAAACCAGACCCTGCTACACCCACAGGATCGAATGAAGAACCTGAAAATATTTTAGTTCCTCCTGCAGCTATCGTAAACCAATCTAGAGTTCCAGGCAAAGTATAAGTTACTGTAATTGTGACATTAGCAATATTTGCATCAGGATTAGGACTAGAATCGTTTACAGTTTCTCTAAATCTAAACAACCAATTCCCAACGGGACTACCTGTACCCCATGAGCCAAATAACGCATTAGAAAGAGATCCTGCTGAATTATTAGAAGACGGCTGTAAATCAGAAACTAAACCTCCAACAGAAGCTGGAGGAGTCGCCTCTATTCTTAACTCACTTAACCATGAAGCACCATTTGCGGTATAAGTAATGGTTGTAGTGGTATTGATTACAACGGCATCTGCCGGTAAAGCTGGGAAATTAATTTTAATATTGGTATTACCCGTTCCGCCATAAGTAGTACTCTCAGAAGTCCCGCCACTACCCGTTGCCACTTGCGGAGTTTGTAAAACCGGAACACAAGAAGCAGAAGCTGTCAAAGGAACAGATGTTGCGCCTTGACAAATAGTAACACCCGTTGTTACTGGATTTTTTATAGTAATTGCAGCTATTGATGAATTGACAATACTACAACCTGAATTCTGCACAACTGCTCTATAATAGGTAGTAGCTGTTAGATTGGTTGCTACATAATTTGTAGATGTATTAGTAATAGCAATACCAGCTGTAGCAAAATTGTCGATAGAGGATTCCCACCTCAGAATATTACCAGTATGGCCGCTTAATGTTAAAGAAGTACTATTAGTCCCTGCACAAACAGAACTACTCCCTGAAATTGAACCACCGACACTAGATGAACTTACCGTTACCGCCAAAGTTTTGGCGGCACTAGTACCACAACCATTTTGTGCTGTTACAGTAATATTACCACCTTGACCTGCATTTCCTGTAGTTACAGTAATACTATTAGTTCCAGTTCCAGCTGTTATTGTCCAACCCGTGGGAACCGTCCAGTTATATATTGCCGCATTTGCAACAGCTGATGCTGTGTAAACTTGACCGGTAAGAGAAGCACATTGAGTCGAAGTACCCGTAATAGTTGCTGGAGTAGCTGGAGTACCCGTTGGACTAGTAGTGACAATTGCAGTGTTACTATAATAAACACAAGCATTGGCATTTGACGTTGCTACTAGAGCTCTTCTGTAATAATAAGTTGTATTTGACGCTGGAGAAGACACCGCTGGGGGAGTATAATCCTCTGAGGTTGCGGATGCAATATTTGTAAATGTTATATTATCTACAGATGTCTGCCATTGATAACTTATTGTTGGATTTACGACAGAACCATTATATGAATAAGTTGAGCCATCAAGTAATTGTGTTTGCCCACTACACAACATTTTTGAAGTTGGAGTGATAGTATTTGTACTGTTATCAAATGGGGTAATACTAAAGTTAACTTGATTTTGTCCAGCATTTTCATAATAATCCAAAATTAAATCACTATTTCCGTTTAGATAAACTAATACATTATTATAAGTAGCGATACTTTGTTCTTGCCATTGGTCAAAAACTTTTACTCCATCTACATAAAGTCTAACACCATCATCACCACTAATAGTAACTTGATAACAACCAGCTGCTCTTGTAGATTTCATGCGGTAACGAACTGCAAATTGCTGTGCATAAATACTCGTGCGTTGAATCCCATTTGATAAGACATTAAAGCAATTAGTATCCCCTCCAAAACCTTCATTAATAGTTTCGGAACTAGTATCATAATATCCAGTATATTGTGTGGCAGAAAAAGGATCTGTCGCTGAGGGGGATGAAGGAGATGTTCCACCGGGAGGAGCTCCACTCGTCCAATTATAGATATGACCCCTCCAAATATTATTTCCAGCTATTGTTTGATCATCTTGCGTATTACCTAAAGAATCTAATGTAATGGTCATAGCACCATTATTACTATTAGTAGAAGTACAACTATTTCCTCTTGTAAACAATACATATATCTGACCTGAAAAAGTCGCTGTCCAAGACAATGATGTTCCTGAATTTGCGCTACTATTCCCTAACGAAACGGAAGTATCAGAAGCATTAAAAATTGTCAAGTTTTCTTTCGTATTATCTCCAGATATATTACCAACTGAAAAAGTATAATTAAATCCTTTTATAACATCTAGAATTATATATCTCTGTGATCTTACGTTTGCAGTAGTTATTGTATTTGAATTATCAATGCAAAAAGAATATGAACCAACAGATGAAGCACCGGATGGAAACAAAGTACACTGACCAAACCCAATAGTCGGCATCAATATTAATAACAAAAATGTAAAAAGTAATTTTATTTTCATATCATTGTTTTTGTGGTATTATTTAAAATCGTGTTTTAAGATTAAAAGATCTACATACTTTATAACCTTTTTTCAAAATCTAATTGTCTTGATATTATAATTTGCTGTATCAAAAATATGTTTTCTAAAAAATAATAGTTTCTGTGTTTCGGCGAACGCACTTTTACTTTCGTTCAATGAAAATTTTACTATGACAAAAGCTAAAACTACTCTAGAGAATTGCCTTCTTAAATAACATTGCAACTGGCTATGCAGACCCGATAGGCTGCAATAAATTAAACAGTAAAAATGTGAATAGTAATTTCATATCATTTTGAATTATTTGGAAATGCAAAAGAAATCCAAGATTCATCCTACTAATGAATGATTCTTTAATTTAGAACATTCATAATTCGGAACACGTCATGCGTCTGCGAGCAAGAATACTGGCTATAATTTTAGAAAAAAATAGAAATAGCAAGGCTAGCTAAAGCACCGAAGATTTACTGAATCTTTTTTCGTGCTGTTAGGTTTGATGAAGTGACCAAAACACAGCCATTGATTCAAATTTTGAGAAAATACAATAATACATTTTCAGCTTATTTATCCGGTGAGATAAAAAAGCAACTACAGTAGGTAAAGTTTTATTCATTTTAGGGGGTATTTAGTTGTAATTCAAGGGTAAAAACATAATAAAAAAAAACGCAAAACACATACAATTTTATTATCTAACATTTTTGCCTTAAGTTATTTTTTTTATCTTCCCAAAGCAAAAACACGTATTTTTACGTATCAAAAATAATAATTAAAAAGATATTTTTCTTACAACTATAAAAAATTACGAATTTATTCGATATAACTATCTAAAATTTTGATTCTTACATTTTTAATCATAAAATAATCCCATTCCAATTAATCAAAATGGGATTTCGAAAGTATTGTTATAAAAATTATTTCTTAAAAATTATTTCTTTAGTAATCCATTTGCCATTTGTCAGTTGAACCATAACAATTAAAAACTGGTCGGTTGAACTTAAACTACTTATCACAAATTCATTATTCTTTACATTATTCTTTTCATAGAGCTGTCTTCCTCTCAAATCGTAAACCATAATCGATTCCATAATTTGGTCAAAAGAACTGATTTCTATTTGACGGTTTTTAACAAAAACTACAAGAGCTTTATTTTTAGTGTCATCAACTGGTTTATTAATAGTTGGATCAACTGCTACTGGTTGGTCGACAACCACTGGTGGATTCACCACTACCGGAGAGTCTACAACCACTGGTGGATTGACAACTACAGGCGGATCAACTGTTACCGGTGAATCTACAACCACTGGAGAGTCAACAACAGGTGGATCTACAGCCACCGGAGGGTCAACAACTACTGCATTTTTATCTACATAAAGCAACACAAAACGATCGTCAAAAGTTCCTTTAGCCGTAGTAAATGAATATGCTCCGTCCTTTAGATTATGAAGTGTCTTGGTCACATTATCTTCAATGAAAACGCTTTGATTAGCCAATGCCCCATCTACTTTATCAATACTTATCGTAAAAGTTCCTTCTATTGTACTTCTGTACCCCAAAGGCACTTTGTCTGTTTTATCAAAAGGCAAAGCACGTCCTTGTATAGTAAGTTTCTTTTCTTTGTTAACGCTATAAAAATCGACATAAGTGTTTCCGTCATAGCTGACACCATCATACAAATTATCTACATCATTGGTAGCACCAGTAATATAGCCAACCAACATTTGTTTAAAAACACCATCAGAATTGCTTAAATTCAGCCAAACCCTATTCTTCTCAATCTTCCCTGTCATTTTCTTAGTTTCAGACAACTTGAAAAACTGGCTGTTTGATCCCGATGCCGAAATACGCATCGAATTATTAAACTTAAAATCTCCGGAACCTGTACTTTTCACAAAAAAGGACTGACCTGCAGCAATTTGTCCACTTGGAACTCCTACTGCACTAGATGCACCTGTTCCCCCAGTTAGAGTATAAGTAGCATAATCATTCGAACTATAAACATAGAATGACCCGCTTTGTGTAATAGCAGTATTATGTGTCCAAAAATACAATGCCCCACCAATAAGACTTGCATTTTCAGTAATAAACAAATCTGCATCCATCGCAGATGGGTAAGGATTCCCTACCAAATTATTTTTATCAACTCCTTGTGCGGCAATTGTAATAGAACCGTTATTTGGAACCCCAATAAACTCAACTGGCTGGGCATATGTTGATCCAGTCCAATTATCATTTCCATTTAAATAGGTTGAATTTGGTTTTGGAACACGGATAATGTATCCTTTTCCAGCATCCATGGTGCCGACACCGTATGGATAAACTTGCCAACTACCATTTTCGTAACTAAAATATTTATCCCACAACGTATTGGGTGACAAATCATATAATTTCTGCCCTACCACCGGAGAAGACCAGTAAGAATAATCAAAATTCCTCATTGGGGCAGTAACACGCTTATAAATAATTTTACCGGTATTCACCGCAGCATCGTTATATTGAACTAAACTGGCGTCATCTTCAAAGATTAAAGTTCCACCGTTACTGATTCCATTAGTTATGATCATCGTTTTTCCGCCAGGAATCGTAATTGTATAACCAGCATTCACCTGACAGGAACAACCTTCTATGTCAACGTCTAAACTTGGGTTAGCGTTTGGGTCATAATTCCCATTAAAAACAATAGCATCGCCCGAAGTAGGAGGTGTTGTGTCGTTGGTCTTAGACCATTTTGTCCCATCCCAAATATTGGCGTTTGCCGCTTGGATAGAAACAGTTTGTGCTGTTGAAACACAAGCTGATCCATTTTGATAAGTCACCGTATAATCTCCTGTTGATAATCCTGTAAATACTCCCGTTGAATTGCTTACTGCGGCAACAACCGGATTAGTACCGGTAACGGTATACACAATTCCGGTAGCAGGCACTGGTTTGGTAACTGTGATAGCACCGGTTGGATTGGTACAATCTGGTCGTACTAATGCAATTGTTGGAGCAACTGGAGGAATCGCACTCAAACCAATCCATTGAGAACTTGGTAAAGTATCTCCACATGAATTACCGGCAAAAACTGAAACATTACCACTTTGAGTGCTACTACCGGTAGTAACGGTTACTGCAGTAGTTCCTTGTCCGCTTACTATTGTCCATCCAGTAGGAACGTTCCAGGTATAACTACTAGCGTTTGCCATAGCTGCAACACTAAATACTGCTGAAGTTGAAGCGCAATATGTTGTTACCGTTCCAGCCGCTGCACCATTTACAGAAATCCCACCTGGTGTCCCTAATGGAGAAGATACTGTCATTGTAATAGGGGCACTTGTAGCAGTATTTGGACTTACACATGTAGCCGTTGATGTCATCACAACTCTTATTAAATCTCCATTTGCAAAATCTGTTCCAGCAACTCCTGTATAAGTTGCCGAGGTAGCACCCACGATATTTATTCCATTTTTAGTCCATTGGTAAGTTGGTGTACCTCCGTTGGTTGGACTTGCCGTAAAAGTAATAGATGTTCCGCTACATGTTGGATTAGTTCCAGTTGTTATTGAAGCAGCAACAGAAGGAACAAGAACAGGATTCACCGTCATTGTAATAGGGGCACTTGTCGCTGTATTTGGACTTGCACATGTAGCTGTTGATGTCATCACAACTCTTATTAAATTTCCATTTACAAAATCTGTTCCGGCAACTCCTGTATAAGTTGCCGAGGTAGCACCCCCGATATTTGTTCCATTTTTAGTCCATTGGTAAGTTGGTGTACCTCCGTTGGTTGGACTTGCCGTAAAAGTAATAGATGTTCCGCTACATGTTGAATTAGTTCCAGTTGTTATCGAAGCAGCAACAGAAGGAACAAGAACAGGATTCACCGTGATAGTTCCCATAGCATTAGCCGCACCACAGCTTCCTCCTGTTAAGGGGATACTATAATTAAATGTTCCAGATGCCGTTGGTGTACCACTAATAGTTATGACATTTGATGCAAAAGATGCACTTACCCCTGCAGGCAAACCATTTGCTCCCGAAACACCACTATTGGATATTCCTGTAAAACCACTTGTTGTATGAGTAATATTAGTCATTGCTGTATTAATACAGAGCGTTGGACTTGATGAGGCTGCCGAAACTGAATTATTAACTGTTATCAAGACTGACGTCGAATTTGATAAACACCAAGGACTAGATTGCTGAACAACTGCTCTAAAATAAGTATTTGCAGTTAAATTTCCAATTGCAGCCCCTGTCAAGGTAGCTGCAGTTACATTTATATCAATTGGGCTTGTAAATGCAGCATCAGTTGATTTTTGCCATTTAGCTATTGTTGTACCAGTACTTGTGTATCCGCTTAATATTAAATTAGCAGGCTGTGTTCCCGAACAAATAGTCTGAGCCGGTGACACCGTACCTCCCAATGGAGCAGTAGTTTGAAAAGATACCGTATTGGAATTTATCGTAGTTACATTGCACCCATTTGTAGCTCTTACTCTATAGTATAATGTACCCGCAGGTAAACTTCCCGCATAATAACCTGAAGATGGGTAATATCCTATGTACAAATTATTATACCCCGAAACAAATGTTGAAAAACCATTATCTGTTGCTATATCCAAATAATAGGCCGTTGCATTAGTTATTGAATTCCAACTTAATGTAGCACTAGTACAATCTGAACTGGTTGGTGCTAAAACAGTTGGTGCTGTAGTAGGACTGGCTGTTGTAGCATAATTCATAGTTGAAGAATTAGCACCCGTACCACAATTACCATAAGCACGAACCCTGTAATAATAGGTTGTGCCCGGATTTAAGCCTGTTAATGCGTATGAAAGTACGTTTCCTACGTCCAAGTTCGAATATCCGCTTACTAAAGCAGTAAAACTACTATTTGTGGACACATCCAAATAATATTTTGTTGCATAACTAGTATAAGCCCATTGCGCAGTAAATCCAGTACACGTAGATGAATACGGTGCAGCTGTACCAGGTGCTGAAGGCACAGGGACAATCGTTACATTATAACCTGCTCCATAACCACTCCCACAAGCATTAGTTGAATTCACAATTATCTGTCCCGAAGTAGCATTTGAAGCAAAAGTAGCAGTAGCTGAACGGCCATCTGCACTTGCTACAAAAGTAACTCCAGTACCACTATAACTCCATGTATGATTATAATTAGCACTATTAGATGTTATTGTGTAATTAGTTGTAGTTCCTTGACACTGTGAATTAGAACCATTAATAGCACTCACACCTCCTCCAGGCCCACTAGCAACATAAACTGCACGAGTAGCAGTTACGCCTGAGCGAGTATAAATGATTGTTGCAGTTCCAGCCGCCATTGCCGTTACGACACCCGAAGAATTTACCGTAGCTATTGAAGTATCACTACTAGACCAACTTCCTCCAGATACTGTCGAAGTAAAAGTTGTAGTCGTAGTACCATAAGTACAAATATATTGATTACCAGATAAAATGCCTCCTTCATTAATACCTCCATTAGAGACTATATCAACAAAAGAAGGAGCACTACCACTCCCGTTACAATTTCCAACAACCGAGCCATTTATATAAATCCTATCAGATGCACTACAGCCACTACCACTATATATAGAGGCACCTGACTCAATTACAATAGAAGAACCCGCAGCTAATTTTAAATCATAATTACCTCCTGAAAAATCAAGAGTTGCATTATTCTTAACTATGAATTGGATTGCCCCTAAACAAGTTAGATCTAGATTAGCATTCATATGCAAAGACATTGCAGTCGAACCATTTCCTATATATAAAATTCCGCTACAACTACTAACCGGTGAAGTCCCACAAGTCAAAGTACTTGCATTCGTTGTAGCAGTTATTGAGCATTGTGCATCTGCATTTCCATTAAAAGCGAAAAACAAAAAAATAAATATAAAAAAAGTATTCCTAAGTAAAATTCTATTCATATTTGGGGGGGAGTGGTATTTAGAATTTAATTATTTTCAAAAGCTTGTTTTAGACAATATAGTATCCTGACAGTCTTCTTCAAAAAAGACTGCAATACATTGTTAAGCATCTATTTGCGGAATTAAAAAAAGAAAAGTTTATTCATAATTACTTGGGGCTATTTAGGGCTAAAACTTCTGTTATTGTTTTATTTGTAAAAACAAAAAAAACACGTATTTCTACGTGCTAAAATTAAAACTTTAATGATTAAATTATACCTCGGCATCTTTAATCATACATAAAAATCAGTTGAAATACAGTTTTTTTATAATTTAATAAGTTTATAGCTTCAAAATAGTTTAAAATAATTTTCTTTTTATAAGAATTTTATTTATTTAAATTTCAAAAATAGAAATGATTTATCAGGAATTTGTCAATTATTAATCAACTGATCTACAATTATTAAATCAATCTATAGATGTTTATTTACAAATTTTCCTGTTCATTTTTTTTAATCATTAAAAAAATCAATCAACTCACAACCATTGACAATTTGTTCAATTATCATTTTAAGGATATTAATATCATGTCACCTTTTATCAAATAATTATAGATTCTAAAAACTTCTTAAAATAAAAAAGGCTATCCAAAATTAAGACAGCCTAATTGTAAAAATATTGTTATAAAAACTAATTCTTAAAAATAACTTCTTTAGTAACCCATTTTCCGTTTGCTAACTGAACCATAACAATCAAAAACTGGTTACTCGAATTCAAACTGTTAATCTCAAATTCATTACTTCTCACACTATTGCTCTCAAAAAGCTGTCTTCCTCTCAAATCGTAAACCATAACTGATTGCATTATCTGGTCAAAAGAACTTATTTTTACTTGACGGTTTTTAACAAAAACAACAAGCCCTTTATTTTTACTGTCATCAATTGGTTTATCAATAGTTGGGTCAACTGCTACTTGTGCGTCCACCGCCGCTGGCGAATTCACCACTACAGGAAGGTCGGCTGTTACCGATGGTTCTACAACCACTGAAGGGTTCACCACAACAGGAGAATCAACGGTTATTAATGTATCAATATCAACTGGTGGATCAACTGTTATCGGTGAATGTACAACAACAGGTTCATCAACAACTACTGAAGTGTCCACCACTTCCGAAAGATCAACCGCCACTTTAGAATCTACAACTACTGTTGGTTCAACTACCACTGGTTGTTCTACAACAGATACGTCAACTACTGGAGAGTTCACCACTACCGAAGGATCAACTGCCTCTGTAAAATCTACAACTACTTTTGGTTCAACTACCACTGGTTGTTCTACAACAGATGCCTCAACTTCTGGAGAGTTAACCACTACCGAAGGATCAACTGCCTCTGTAAAATCTACAACTACAGTTGGTTCAACTACCACTGGTTGTTCTACAACAGATGCTTCAACTTCTGGAGAGTTAACCACTACCGAAGGATCAACTGCCTCTGTAAAATCTACAACTACTTTTGGTTCAACTACCACTGGTTGTTCTACAACAGATGCTTCAACTTCTGGTAATTTAACCGCTATCGAAGGATCAACTGTCTCTGTAGAATCTACAACTACTATTGGCTCAACTACCACTGGTTGCTCTACAACAGATGCTTCAACTTCTGGCAATTTAACCACTATCGAAGAATCAACTGCTACTTTAGAGTCGACAACTACCGCAGATTCAACTGTCACTGGTTGTTCTACGATCAAAGGTGGATTATCCACCACAGGAGAAGCTACTACTGCATTTTTATCTACATAAACCAACACAAAACGATCATTAAAAGTCCCTTTAGCTGTAGTGAAAGAATAGGGACCATTCTTTAAATTATGAAGTGTCTTAGTCACATTATCCTCAATGAAAACACTTTGATTGGCTAATACCCCATCAACTTTATCAATACTTATCTTAAAAGTTCCATCTATTGTACTTCTGTACCCCAAAGGCACTTTGTCTGTTTTATCAAAAGGCAAAGCACGACCCTGTATGGTAAGTTTCTTTTCTTTGTTAACACTATAAAAATCGACGTAGGTGTTTCCGTCATAGCTGATACCATCATACAAATTATCCATCTCATTGGTAGCACCAGTAATATAGCCAACCAACATTTGCTTAAAAGCTCCATCTGAATTGCTCAAATTCAACCAAACTCTGTTCTTCTCTATCTTCCCTGTCACTTTTTTGGTTTCTGAGATTCTAAAAAACTGACTATTGGAGCCCCCCGCTAGATTACGCATTGAATTATTAAACACGAAATCCCCAGAAGCTTTACTTCTAACAAAAAAAGACTGACCTGCAGCAATTTTTCCGGTTGGAGCTCCTACTGCAATAGATGCACCTGTTCCCCCAGTTAGAGTATAAGTAGCATAATCATTCGAACTATAAACATAAAATGATCCGCTTTGAGTAATAGCTGTATTATGTGTCCAAAAATATAATGCACCATCTATAACAGATGCGTTATCATAGATAAACGAATCTGCATCCATTGCTGATGGGTAAGGATTCCCTATCAGATTGTTTTTTCCAACTCCCTGCGTGGCAATTGTGATGGAACCATTATTTGGAACACCAATAAACTGAACAGGCTGGGCATATGTAGACCCCGTCCAATTGTCGTTTCCATTAGGATAGATGGAATTGGGTTTTGGTACCCGGATAATATATCCTTTTCCAGGATCCATAGTTCCAACCCCGTAAGGATAAACCTTCCAATTGCTATTTTCGTAACTAAAATATTTGTCCCATAATGTATTGGGTGACAAATCATATAATTTTTGCCCCACTACCGGAGAAGACCAATAGGTATAATCAAAATTCTTCATTGGGGCAGTAACACGCTTATAAATAATTTTACCGGTATTCATTGCAGCATCATTCACCTGAATCAAACTCGCATTATTCTCGAAAGTTAACGTTCCTGTACCTAGAACATCCAGACCGTTTTCAAGTTTTAATATAGCATTTGCATTTGACCCTCCAGAAACTCCTATCCCAACTTTTACCCCTGAGTTAATTTGGCAAGAGCAAGCTTCTAATTGGCTTGTTATTGTTATATCTCCAGCAAAAACAGCTCTTTTGGAACTATCAGGAAAACCATTATCCCAACTGGAACCATTCCAAGTTGTTGTACCAACAACAATTAATGAAACTTTATCTGAAGCTACTGAAATACATCCAGAAGCATTTTTCACCGTCACATAATAATCACCAGCAGGTACATTATTGAACGTTCCAGAAGTATTACTATAATCAGAACCATCAATACTATAACTAAGTCCCGCTCCCGTTGGTGAAGTCACCGTAATAGTCCCTGTTGAAACAGCGCAGGTAGGCTGGGTAGATATAGCTACTGGTTTCACTGGCGAAGAATTAACAGTAATAGTAACCGTAGTAGAATTAGGACTAGTTACACAAGCATTTTCTGTTCTAGCCCTAACATGATATGTTACCCCTGAACTCAATCCATTAATTACCAAAGATGTAACAGCAGATGAAACTGACAAATTTTGATAACCCGTGAGATAAGTCCCAAAGGAAGAGTCTGTCGACACATCAAAGCGGTAGTTGGAAATTCCCGAAATTGCAGTCCACATTTGTGTAGCCGTAGTTTGATTACACGACAATGTGACATCACTCAAAATAGGGGCTGCTAGTGTAATTGGATTTACAGTTACTATAACTTCATTTGATGTGACTGCGCTTCCACAAATAGGTGTTGAAGTACATATTAAATACCATGTACCAACATCTAAGTCTGATCCTGTCGGGGTATATGTTGAACCTGTCGCAGAACTTATAGGTGTAATTGCTCCACCTGAAACTGAACGTTTACCCCATTGATGAGTTATCGTTCCTCCTCCAGTTTCTGCAACCGTTAAAAGAGAACCAGAACCTGTTGAACATATTGTTTGTGAAGCAGTTGAAGTGATTGAAACCCCAGACAAAGGAGCGATTACAGTAACTGTTGCACTTCCTGAAAGTGTATTTGAACATGCTGGAGTAGATTGGTAAACCACACTAACCAAACTATATACAAAACTCCCTGAAGCAACGGTGGATACCGGTACATTTGCTGAAGAACCCGCGGCAATATTTATCGTTTGATTCGAGCCTCCATTAATAGTGTAAGTAACTGTCACAGCCACAGTTTGAGGATTTGTAAATGTTATGTTTGGAGATGATGAACCAACACACACAGTTGCTGTTCCACCAATAGAGGCTGTTGGGATAGGGCGAACAATCAAATTTGCTCCGGCATTGCCAAAAGAAGAAGTTCTTGTACAACTGTTTCCATTAGTAATAGATATTAACGTATAGCCAGCATTTGATGTAGGGTTGTCACCAGGCGTAAAACTATAAGGCGATGCTGATGGAATTGAGACAGTGTATTGAGTTGAAGTAGCATTATTTTTATAAGTAATACTATAAGGAGTCGAAAATGTGGTATCATCGGCATCAAAAGTCAATTGTGGGCTACCTCCACTACAAATTGTAGTTGCGCTAAAACCATTACTTATATTATTAGGCAAATCTGACACAGTTATAGTTGCTGTACTACTATTGGCCGATGCACACGAACCGTTGGCTACCACGGCTCTATAATATGTTGTAGCGATTAAATTTGTAACAGTTAGTGTCGTTGTTGTATTAGCGATAGAAGTCCCAGCTGTCGCAAAATTATCCAATGAAGACTCCCAACGTGTGATTGTTCCTGCATGTCCACTCAATGTCAATGTCGTACTGTTTGTACCTGAACAAATCGCTACACTACCTGCAACAATTCCTCCCACCGAAGCCGGATTTACAGTTAAAACCCCATAATTGCCGCTTTTTGTACAAGAAGATGAAGTAATCTTAGCTCTATATTTATTACCACTCATACCTACGGTAACACTTGTAAGAATCAAACTAGCTGTTGTTTGTCCTGTCAAATCAATCCATCCAGAGCCACTATTAACCTGCCATTGATAAGTAGGTGAACTAGCTCCCGTTGTCACTGCAAATACAGCACTATTTCCCGAACAAACAGACTGACTTACTACATCATTTACTGTAAAAGAACAAGCACCCCCATATATTACAGTATTAACAAGATCAATTAAAGCTTGGCTCTCTGTTGGGGTTTGTGGAGCAACTCCTGGATTAACATTGTTATCAATTGAAGTTGGAGTTATTGTGACCGTTGCATTAGGATCAACAGCATAAATTTGACCCGATCCAGTACCACCTGTTGTATCAAATACTCCAATAATATCCCCTCCAACTACAACATTACCATTATTTTGTATTGTAGATGTTGTATTGCTTGATAAATTACCTGCAATTATTACAATTCCTTTCCAAAATTGAGTAGTTCCATTATTAGAATAGTTTCCATAAACTAATAAAGCAGCAATTGATCCGGATCCATTTTCATTTGACATGTCAAAAATCCCGCCCGAATTAACTATAAAATTGCCAGAAACCGTTAAGCTAACACCATCGTTTTGATATAAAGCCCCAGTAACACTTACTGTTTTAGCAAATGAATCGGCTGTAATTATAACCGTTTTTCCAGATGGGATTAACACATCATCATCTGATGTGGGAACTGTATTCGAAGACCAATTGGCTGCTGTATTCCAATCCTTAGTAGTAGCATTGGTAGAAGCTCCTATAAATGTAATAGTTGAACTAAATCCAACATTAACAAAAAATAAGCACAAAAAAATTGATAGTAAAGCTCTATTCATAATATTATCGATTTGGGACTGTTAATAAAAATACTTAATTGTTACTGCTAAAAAAATAATCACATAACAATCTGCAAAACACGTATTTATACGTGTCAAAAATAGAAATTAAACATTTATATACCTGATAAGTCCTACTATCAATCTAAATTATCGATAAAACAATTAAACGTAATATTTTTAATAAGCGTTAAGCCACAAAAAAAATCTCTTCCAGCTTAGCGAAAGAGATTTATGAGAATTAAAAAAAATATCAAACTATCTAAAAACTATTTCTTTAGTAATCCATTTACCATTTTTAAGTAAAACTTGTACAATTAAAAATTGCTCAATCGAAGCAAAATTAGAAATAACAAACTCACTACTGTTAATATCCTCTTTTTGATAAAGAAGGCTGGCTTTTAAATCATAAACCAACACTTTATCAATTATTTGATCAAATGAATTGACTTTTATCTGTTTATCTTTTACAAAAACAAGCACCGAATTATCTACACTATCAGAAACAATTTTACTGGCGATTTTTGATGTATTATTAGCAATAAAACGTAATATAAAACGATTATTAAAAACTCCAGTGGCCGTAGAGAAAGTATAAGGTCCATTTTTAAGATTGGCAATAGCACCAGTAACTTTGTCCTCAATAAATACATTTTGATCAGCCAAAATACCATCAGTTTTTCCAATACTGATGGTGAGAGAACCTTGAATTGTTGTTCTATAACCTAATGGAACTTGATCAGCTTCTGAAAAAGGTAAAGTACGGCCTTGAATAGCAAGATTACTACCACT
This sequence comes from Flavobacterium aquiphilum, assembly GCF_027111335.1. NCBI lineage: Bacteria > Pseudomonadati > Bacteroidota > Flavobacteriia > Flavobacteriales > Flavobacteriaceae > Flavobacterium > Flavobacterium aquiphilum. The sequence continues at coordinate 259,174 of NZ_CP114288.1, forward strand.
GTTTATACTATAGAAATCAATATATGAATTGCCATCCAAACTAATAGCATCATATAATTTATCTATTTCATTAGTAGCTCCTGTAATATATCCTACCAACAATTGTTTGAAGACTCCACCTGAATTGGCTAAGTTTAGCCAAATCCTATTTTCCTCAATTGCTGCCATTTTCTTGGTTTGGGACATCCTAAAAAACTGACTGTTTGATCCAGAAGTCAAAACATCAGCCGTATTACGCATACTATTATTAAACACAAAGTTACTGGCACTATTACTAACTACAAAAAAGGATTGTCCAGCGGCGATTTTACCATTAGGAATTGCCCCTCCCGTTGTTGCCGCCACCCCTCCGGTTAAATTGTAAGATGCATAATCATTTGAATCATAAACATAAAAAGAACCGCTTTGCGTAATTGCTGTATTATGTGTCCAAAAATATAATGCACCACCAATAAGACTTGCATTTTCAGTAATAAACAAATCTGCATCCATCCCAGATGGGTAAGGATTCCCTATCAGATTGTTTTTTCCAACTCCCTGCGTGGCAATTGTGATGGAACCATTATTTGGAACACCAATAAACTGAACAGGCTGGGCATATGTGGCCCCCGTCCAATTGTCATTTCCATTTGGATAAATTGAATTAGGTTTTGGTACCCTGATAATATACCCTTTTCCAGGATCCATAGTTCCAACACCGTATGGATAAACTTGCCAACTACCATTTTCGTAACTAAAATATTTATCCCATAACGTATTGGGTGACAAATCATATAATTTTTGCCCTACCACCGGAGAAGACCAATAAGTATAATCGAAATTCTTCATTGGAGCCGAAATACGTTTATAAATGATTTTACCCGTATTCACTGCCGCGTCATTTACCTGAATAAGACTTGCATTATTCTCGAAAGTTAAAGTCCCTGTACCTAGCACATTCAATCCATTTTCAAGTTTTAGAACTGCATTTGCATTTGTTCCCCCAGGAACTCCAAAAACTACATTAACGCCGGAATTAATTTGACAGGAACAGGCATTTACTTGACTTGTTATTGTTGCATTTCCGGCAAAGACCGCCCTTTTATTGTCAGGCGCACCATTATCCCAAGTCACGCCATCAGTTGTTTTGGTAATAGGTAACGAAATAGTTATAACAGGAGAGTTGGGACTAATTCCACAAGTACTGCTTACAGATCTTGCCCTAACATAATATGTTATAGCGGAATCCAATCCGCTTACATCTAAAGAAGTAGCAGCCCCATCAACTAACAAGTTTTGATAACCACTCAAATAAGAGCCAAATGAAGAATCCGTAGATACATCAAATCGATAACTGGATATGTTTGAAATTGCTGTCCAAATTTGCGTAGCCGTAGTTTGATTGCATAGTAAAGTAATATTATTCAACGTAGGGGCCACAGGTTGGGGATTTACAGTCATTGTAACAAAATTTGAAGTAGCAGGACTACCTGTTAAACAAGGACTTGCATTAGATGTCAACATACAAGATACCACATCACCATTGGCTAAACCAGCATTGGTATAGGTCGTTGAATTAGTTCCTACATTTGACCCATTCAATTTCCATTGATACGACGGATTTGTACCGCCATTGGTTGACGTAGCCGTAAAAGTCACCGAAGTTCCAGAACAAATTGCTCCAGCAGGTGATGCCCCGATACTTACACTAGCAGGCAAATTTGGATTGACTGTCACTACAACAGCTGACGATGATGCACTCTGACACCCGTTGGAATCTACCTGTTTTACCGTGTAACTACCCGATGTTGTTGCACTTATACTTTGCGTAGTCTCATTACTCGGAGACCAAAAATAGCCAGTTCCTGTACTCGATGATAAAACAACACTTCCTCCTGCGCAGAAAGTAGTAGGACCACCTATTGAGATTGTTGGAGTAGCAGGCAACGAATTAACAACGACGGAAATTTCAGCAATCATTGGATTTGTTATACCCGAATTTTTAATTTTAACCTGATATGTACCAGTTGTTGTTGCAGTTGCAGTAAAACTATACGTTGGACTGGGAGAGAAAGGAGTCGCTGTTAGACCAGGTCCTGAAAAAGAATAAGTGAAAGTTCCTGAAGATGTTGGAGGCGGAGTTGCAGTAAGAATAATTTGACTTCCAACACAAACAGGACTATTCGAAGCCAAACTACCAGTTCCGCCATAATTCAACAAATCACTAAAACTTGTATCAGCACCTGAACCCCCATTACAACTTGCTAGTAAATTTGTTCCTATATAAATCCGTTCAGATGCGTTACATGATCCTCCTATCAAGCTAGAACCTGATTCAAAAGTTATTGATGAGCCTTCGGCTAAATACAAACGGTTATTCCCAGGCGAAAAATCAAAAGAACCTTTATTTTTTACTGTAACCTGAATCGCTCCCAAACAGGTAAGATCCAATGCTGCATCCATATAAATATTGGTAATTGAAGATCCGTTTCCAACCGTTAAAGTCCCATTGCATGAACTAAGTGGTGAAGTCCCACAGGTTAATGTACTAGCATTTATATTTCCTGCTGGACTAGCAACAATAGAACATTGGGCAATTATACTTTGATTAAACCCAACAATAAACAATCCAATTAAAAGGATAATTGAATAAAATTTTTGCGAAACAAAATTTTGGGGTAATTTTCTTTTCATGACTAATCGTTTTTATATTCAACAAATCATCTTAAATCACATTTTAAACCAAATAAAAAACCTGAAGTACAGTTAGTTATACTTATAAATTTAAGAAACATAAATTACTTTGATTTGCAAATACCTTTCTTTTCGATCAAACACTATTTTACTCGCCTAATAACACTAAATGAAAAAAATCGAACAAGAGTTTATTGCTTTTTGAATAAACAGCCGTATCAAATTTGTAATAAAATATCTATTTATTAATTGTGCAACATCTTTTAAAAATAATACCCCTGATGCAAGCAAAAAAAGTTATTTTTGAATCAAAGAAGCAACACTATAAACACATGAAAGAAATCTATTCCCTCAAAGAAGCCATCCAAAAAATTGAGCATTATTGTGCCTATCAGGAACGTTGTCATGAGGAAGTGGTATCCAAACTATGGGATATGAAGTTGAATCAAAATGAAATAGATGAAGTGATCGTGCATCTTATCGAGCATAATTTTCTCAACGAAGCACGATTCGCCTGTAGCTTTGCCCGTGGAAAACATCGCATCAAACATTGGGGTAAAATCAGAATCACCAACGAATTGAAAATGCGAAAAATAAATCAAACCCTGATTAACCTCGCCCTAAAAGAAATTGATCCGGAGGAATATATCATCACATTTGAGGAATTGGCCGAAAAAAATTGGAATTCCATCATTGAAAATAATACGCTCAAAAAAAGGAAGAAATTCTGCGACTATATGTTACGTCGCGGGTTTGAAAGTAACTTGATTTACGATAAAGTAAAGGAGCTAGAAGGCAACGATCAGTAAGCCGTTTAAGTGTTCAGTTTTTAGGTAATACGTGGAAGATCATAAACTCAAAAGCACACTCACCGCATTGCCCCCAAAACCTACAGCATTCACCAAAACTTTTTTTATAGGCTTCGTCTGTTTTTGCGCTTCCGCAAAAGGGACTCCGATGAACTGATTGTGTTGCATCATCAAAATAGCCATTTCCATACTCAAAATCCCCGAAGCACCAAAAGTGTGTCCGATTTTCCATTTATTGGTTGTCAAAAGGGGAAGATTTTTTCCGAAGATTTTTTCGATTGCTTTATACTCTGTCAAATCTCCTTTTATGGTTCCGGGAGCATGCATTACAATGGCATTCACTTCAGAAATATCGATGTTTTTCAAAGCCATTTTCATCGATTTCTGAAAACAAACTGCTTCGGCCGATATCGAAATGTTGTGTTCCAAAATTTCAGTCGCATAACCAATGCCTTCAATAAAAGCAATGGCATTTTCTTTTTTACCGATTTCGAGACAGCACGCTCCTGCACCTTCTCCCAAAATCATGGTATTTTGTTTTTTGTCCAAATCAAAAGCTCTATTTGAATATTTTTCCTCGCTTTTGGAATAAATTTTCAAGGATCGCATCTGACCAATGGTAAAATCAGTCAAGGGAGCTTCACTCCCTCCGACCAAAAATTTATCGGCCATTCCGGCTTTTAACCAAGCCACACCATTTAATACCGCATGCAAAGCCGTAGAACAGGTGATGGAATGCGAAATCTCGGGGCCTGTACTTTGTAAATCATGAGCCACCCAAGAGGAAATATTTCCCAAAGTTGTTGTTGGCGAAGCCAAAGTCTGTGCTTTTCCGGTTTCCAAATACTCCTGAAAATGTTTCTCAAACAAATCAGTTGCCCCTCGGGAAGAACCAATATTGATACCAAATTCTGTTTCTTCTTTCCAACCTGCTTTTTCAATTGCTTTGCGGGAAGCCACCATCGCAAACAATACAGACTGATCCAAAGATTTGTATTTTATATCCGATTCTTTCAGTGTTTGAACTTCAGCCAAAGAATCATCATCAAGGGCAGCTACAGCCGTGTTTTGATGATCCAAAAATTGTGTTGAAAAACAAGGATTTTCCGAAAGATAATTTTGCCAAATCGTTTCGGATGAATTTCCTAAAGACGAAATAGATGCTATGGCTGTTATGGAGATAGTTTGTGACAAACCTTTTTATTTTATTTCACGAAAATTCATAAAGTAATTTCACAGAGATTCGCAAAGATTTTGAAAAAATATCTTAGCGTTTCTTTGTGTTTACTTTTTGAATCTTTGCATAATTATTTCGATGCAAATTTAAACTATTTCCAATGCCTTTTCCACCACTTCATACACTTTTTGCAATTGTGCATCGCTAATGACATAAGGTGGCAAAATATACACAATATTCCCCACAGGTCTGAGAATTATGCCGTTTTCAATAAAAAAATCATAAAGTCTATTACGTAATGTTCCGTAATAACTCGCCGAACTTTCTGTTTTTATTTCCAATGCAAAAATAACGCCCAGCACTCTTGTCGTTGTAACCATTGGATGGTTTTCTAGCTTTCTTTTGAATTCCAGATGACTTTTATTGATTAGGACTAAATTTTGCTGCATTTCCTTTGTTTCCAACAAATCCAAACTAGCCAATGCAGCAGCACAACCCGTAGGATTTGCCGTAAATGTATGACCATGGAATAACGCTTTATTGATATCCTCGTCATAAAAAGCGTCAAAAAGATCTTGAGTGAAAGTCGTAATCGCCATCGGAATGGTTCCGCCCGTCAAAGCTTTGGACAAACACATCATGTCCGGTTGTTGTGTCAAATAATCACAAGCAAACGTTTTTCCGGTTTTACCGAAACCTGTCATCACCTCGTCGGCAATGGTAAGCACATTATTCTCCCGACAAATTTGAATCAACTCGTCCAATGCTTCAGACTCATACATCACCATTCCTGCAGCACCCTGAACCAATGGCTCAAAGATAAATCCAGCGCAATTATGGTTTTGGATAACATTTCGCAAAGCATCAAAACTTTCCTGTTCCTGACCTTTCACCGGAACCGGAATCCGAACCACATCAATAAACATTCCTTGAAAAGCCTGTGTGTAAAACGAAATTCCACTTGCGGCCATTGCGGCAAAAGTATCGCCATGAAAGGCATTTTCAAAAGCTATAATTGTTGTTCTCTTTTCGCCTTTATTGTAAAAATACTGCAAAGCCACTTTAATTGCCACTTCAACCGAGGTCGAACCGTTATCCGAAAAGAAAATTTTCTTTTGATTGTTTGGCAAAATAGCCAAAAGCCTTTCTGCCAAAATAACGGCGGGTTCATGGGTAAATCCTCCAAACAAAACGTGTTCCAAAGTGGTCAACTGCCTGTAAATCGCATCGGCAATAAACCTGTTGGAATGTCCGAACGGGTTGACCCACCAAGAAGCAATTGCGTCAACATATACTTTGCTGTTTTCGTCCCATAACAAAGCACCTTCACCTTTAGTAATTGCGATAGGAAGTGCCGCTGTCTTGTGCTGGGTATAAGGATGCCAAAGATGTTGGCTGTCTCTTTCTATTAAACTCATTAGATTTAGAAAATTGAATATAGAGAATAGAAAAAACACTAAACCCTACAGTTTTCTGCAAAGATAAAAAGTCTATTCTCTATATTCTATTTTCTATACTCTTTATTCTTGGCTCTATTTTCTTATAATTTCAAAAGTTCCTCCCGAAACCTATCAGCATACTCCTTAATTACATTTTGATCAAAATAAGGCTCCTGCTCGATTCGACCGATACATTTAAGACCCGTTTTACTCAAAATAATAGATTCCGTAGATTGATTTTCATCACCCGAAAAAATAATTCCTCCAATCGCTATTTTACGATTAAGCAATGATTCCACTGTTAGCAGAGTATGATTGATGCTTCCCAGATAATGTCTTGAAACCACTATCACTTTATAATCAGACTGAATCAAATCAATAACACATTCAGCATCGTTCAACGGAACAAAAACACCTCCAGCACCTTCTATAACCAAATGGTTATCAGTTTTTGGTTCTTTTATCTGATCCAAATCGATTATAATACCGTCCAATTCAGCGGCAAGATGAGGGCTTGCAGGTGTGTTTAATGCATACGCATTTGCATGGAATTTTGATTTGATATTAGAAACATAAGCTTTGACCTTATGACTATCAGAATTGTCCAAATCGCCTGCTTGAATTGGTTTCCAATAATCAGCTTCGAGAGCTTCGACAATAATAGCTGAGGCAACAGTCTTGCCTACATCTGTAGATATTCCTGTGATGAATAGTTTCATGTTTTTTTAGCCACGGATAATACGGATTGAGCGGATTATCACTGATTTTAATTTTACTTTTTATCGTTTGTATATACTATACGTTTGAATTCGGGTTCTTCTCCAAAATTCAATACTAAACCTATTTCTATTTTAGTAGCTTTCAGATAATTCATTGTTTGAGCCACATGAGCATTCATTAGTAATTCACAAGCTTTCAACTCAACTATTACTTTATCTTCAATCAATAAATCTGCAAAATATTCGCCAACTAATTGGTTCTTAAAATAAACTTTGATTTGTTTTTGCGCTTCAACTTTAAGTCCCTTTGATTTCAACTCAAAATACATCGCATTTTGATACACTTTTTCAAGAAATCCATATCCCAATTGATTGTAAACAGCATAATATGCTTTTAATATTGAATCGGAAATTTCTTTATAAAGTATATCTTTCATAAAAAATTTGCTTTATCATTTAAAATTAAGTCATTTGCACCCTGACTTTTACTAAGTAAATTTAAAAACAATCGGCGTTAATCCGTTTAATCCGTGTCATCCGCGGGCTATTTCACAAAGTTACTTAACAGCGTCAATATTTGCGTTATTTCTTCTTTGCTATTGTAATTATGCAGGCAAAAACGCAAACGTTCCTGTCCGGAAGGAACTGTAGGCGAAAGTATCGCTTTGACATCAAAGCCATTTTCCTGAAGAGAATTGGCAATAGCTTTCACTTTCTCATTTCCGGGAATAATAACACTTTGGATAGCCGATTTGCTTCGGATAAAAATCGGACTCAAATACAGCATTTTTTTCACTTGATTAAAAAAGACAATATTGTTCCGAAGTGACTCAACTGCATTTTTATCTTTTTCCAAATGATGGTAACCCATTAAAATAGTGGCTACCGAATGAGGAGAAAGTCCCGTAGTGTAAATAAAACTTCGGGCAAAATTAACGAGGTACGATTTCAATTCTTCTGAACCCAAAACCACTGCTCCATGACAACCCAAACCTTTGCCAAAAGTCACTACCCGGGCAAATATTTTGTCCTGCAAATGTAGATATTGAATCAATCCTTCTCCTTTGTCGCCAAAAACGCCTAGAGCATGGGCTTCGTCAACGACCAAATAACAGTTGTATTTCTCCGATACGGTAACCAATTCCTCCATGTTCGGACAATCACCATCCATTGAAAAAACCGATTCGGTCGCAATGTATATTAAAACATCAGGATTACGCTGAATCAACAATTCCAAATCCTCAAAATCATTGTGCTTGAATTTATAGGACTTGGCATTCGATAATTGGATTCCGTCGCGAATAGAGGCATGGCACAATTCGTCATACAGAATCAAATCTCCTTTTTGAGGTACTGCACTAAAAAAACCGACATTGGCATCGTAACCCGAATTAAACAGCAAAGCCGACTCTGATTGATGAAATTCTGCAATGTAATCTTCCGTTTGTGAATATAAGGCATGATTACCGGAAATCAATCGAGAACCAGTCGCACCATTGTTTTTTATATTATTATCCAATAAAAACTGATGAGTTGCATCGAAAATCACTTCTGATTTGGAAAAACCAATATAATCATTCGAAGCAAAATCAATTAAATCATTAGGTTTTGGAAGTGACCTTAGCGACTTGTTTTGCTTTCGGGTTTCGAGTTTATCGGCAAGTTTTTTGGGAAAATTCATAAAACAAAGTTATGAAAACCAATCGTAATTTTATTAGAAGACCTAACAGGTTTTGAAAACCCGTTAGGTCCGTTTAATTTATTGACCAAGCCCTTCCTCTGCTTTTTTCTTTTTCTCCGCTGCCTTTTTAGCCGCTTTTCCTTTACCTATTGGCAAGCCCGCCGTTACATAAAGAGAGCGGTTGTATTGAGTAGGGCTATTATCCCCTTTTAAAAGTGGTACCAATCCGTAATAGTATTGCAGGCCTAGATTCATACCGTATTTACCGGTTTTTAAACGATAACCAAGACCAAGGGCCAAACCGGCATCGACAACATGAATTTTGTCCCGTATGTTGTTTTTATACTCTAGATCATCGCCATAATAATTCTGATGGAACATATCATTCGCAGTGGACAACAATCCCAATTGAGTACCAACTTTGATATAAATGTTGTTATCAAATTTGTATTTGATCATCAAAGGGACATTAAAATAGTTGATAGTTCTTTTAACAGATCCTTCGGCAAATACGGCATCCAATTTTTCATCATTCAACGAATAAATAGCTACGTTATCAGCTCCCATTGTCGATTTTACGATTACTCCCGTGTTGAACATCCAGGAAGGGTTCTTTAAATTAAAATCGAAATAAAAACCCAAATTAAAATCGGTTCTATGATCCGAATCGAGATTCGATATAGTCGAAAAATTGGCTCCGCCTTCTAAACCAAATTCAATATTCGGGGAATTTAATTTGTCGCCAAAAATCAGGGACATTAAAACCTGAGAATGAGATTTTTGAAAACCAAAACATAATACAAGTAAGAATAGAATCTTTTTCATCGGATATAATTATGAGTTTTGGCAAATCTTAAATTTGTATTATAGTTCAATTACAATCCAAAACGGTACTGAAGACTCGTCAAAAACTGGGTACGACTTCCAAGAAAACCAACTTCACCACGTAACATTATATGACGATTATATTGATACTGTGTCCCTATTATAAAATTCCAAGCATCTTTAGGCGCTTTTTCTAATGAGTATTGCACCGTAGATGATTCAGCTGTACTCAATGCACCATCAATGCCATTCAAAAGATTTCCAGCTGTATCAAGTGCTTTATTAGCTGTTTCATATTTAGCTTTGTTGGAAGGTTTTGCTTGTTCGGCATTAGATAATCCATTCCACCAGGCATCTACCTGGGTTTGTTTTCCATTAACATTAGTGATTGCATTATCCACTTTCGCCTGAGCATCATCTAAATTTAAAACATCATTTAAAGCTAATGAACCAGCCGTACCACTTTTTAAATGCACCCTAAAAGCACCAGTCCAAAAGGCAATATTACTCTCGGGTCTATTGAATTTAAATGTTTTTCCTAATCTTGGCCCAAAGATAAAAGCCATTGCTGGTTTTTCAAGCGCACTGATATCAGTCCAGGAAACGTTCATATCAAGTGCAAGCCATCCACCTCCAACACCAATGGTAGGTGTAAGGCCAAGTCCAAAAGTGGTTGCGTCAAAATTAGCTTTAGTGCCAAAACTATATACCTGCGACCAATTATTATTGGCATCAGGAACCCATACTCCGGCATTGATATTAGTAGCAGTTTTAGCTTTTCCTAAAATACCGTATACATTTAAAAATGGAAACAACCAAATATCAGGTCGAACATTCACTGACTCAGCAGTTACATAAGAATCTGTAAAACGTACTATTTGATCCAAATTGTATTTTGGCCCATTATTAAATCCAACTTCAAGATTCTGAATTACAATATCCGATTTTTGCCAAAAGTAATTCAACGAAAGTCCCGCCGAATAAGGCAATTGAAACCCCTTTTGTGTTGCTTTTTCTCCCCATATCGGCAGCACATAAGGATATTCCACCACCTTAAGGCTATCCAACAATGCTGAATTCTTTTTCCCAACCACTTTATTGGTATAAACCTGGGAAAAACACACTCCATTAACTAACAAAAAAAGAGCTATTAAAATTTTACTATTTTTCATAACAATCTACTTTATAGTTTGGTTTACATGTAATTACAGAGTAAAGTTAAAAAAATTAATAAGGTAATTTCTTTACAACACCATTTATTTTAAAGAAAATCGGCAACAAAAAAGAAAGAATATTTTAGGAGCGAAACAATTGGCCTTTTCAGCAAACTTAGTTCCTGCTTTCGCCTTTATCTCTACGCTTCGCTACGAGGATATCGGCTTAATCAGGGCTAAAGAGGAGGCAAAGTTCATTTTTGAAAACAATTCTATTTCGTTTAAGCGCAAAAAAAATGCCCGACATATGTCAGGCATTTAATTTTTAAAATTCAATTGTCTTAGTCAGCTAAAACAATCACTTTATTATCTTTTAACTCAAGCGTACCGGAGTTAATCTCTAAAGTATAATTTTGATCGTTTATTTTGGTAAACAAACTTGAAGTTTCTTCGTTCAAATCAAATTTTGGAGCAGTAATGTCAACTGTTCCTTTTTGCAACAATGAAACTATTGGCGCGTGGTTATTCAACATTTGAAAACGACCATCTACTCCCGGAACAGAAATAGAAGTGATTTCTCCTGAAAATAATTTCGCTTCTGGTGATACAATTTCTAAAATCATAATTTTTAAAGTTAGAAGTTAGAGGTTAAAAGTTAGAAGTTAAAGTTTAGAACTGATAACTGATAACTGATAACTGCCAACTGATTTTAAGCTTCTGCCAACATTTTCTCTCCAGCTTCGATAGCTTCTTCGATAGTACCTTTAAGGTTGAAAGCTGATTCTGGCAAGTGATCCAATTCACCATCAATGATCATGTTAAATCCTTTGATAGTATCTTTGATATCAACCAATACACCTTTTAATCCTGTAAATTGCTCAGCAACGTGGAAAGGTTGAGACAAGAAACGTTGAACACGTCTAGCTCTGGCAACTGCTAATTTATCATCTTCTGATAACTCCTCCATACCAAGGATTGCGATGATATCTTGCAATTGTTTGTATTTTTGAAGAATCTCTTTAACTCTTTGTGCACAGTCATAGTGCTCGTTTCCGATAATGTGAGGAGCTAAGATTCTTGAAGTAGAATCCAATGGATCCACCGCAGGATAGATACCTAACTCAGCAATTTTACGAGACAATACTGTAGTAGCATCAAGGTGAGCAAACGTTGTTGCTGGCGCAGGGTCAGTTAAGTCATCCGCAGGTACGTAAACCGCTTGTACAGATGTAATAGATCCTTTGTTTGTAGATGTAATACGCTCTTGCATTGCCCCCATCTCTGTAGCAAGAGTTGGCTGGTAACCTACTGCAGATGGCATACGACCTAAAAGAGCCGATACCTCAGAACCTGCTTGTGTAAAACGGAAGATATTATCAACGAAGAACAATACGTCTTTTCCTTGGTCAGAACCAGCTCCATCACGGAAGTACTCAGCGATAGATAATCCAGAAAGTGCCACACGTGCACGAGCTCCTGGTGGCTCATTCATTTGTCCGAAAACGAAAGTAGCTTTAGACTCTCTGATTCCTTTCAAATCTACTTTAGACAAATCCCATCCTCCATTTTCCATAGAGTGCATGAAATCGTCACCATATTTAATAATTCCTGACTCCAACATCTCACGAAGTAAGTCATTCCCTTCACGAGTTCTTTCTCCTACTCCAGCGAATACAGAAAGTCCACCGTGACCTTTTGCAATATTGTTAATCAACTCCTGAATCAATACTGTTTTACCAACTCCAGCACCACCAAACAATCCAATTTTACCTCCTTTTGCATAAGGCTCAATCAAATCGATTACTTTAATACCAGTAAATAAAACTTCAGAAGATGTAGATAAATCTTCAAATCTTGGTGCTTGTTTGTGGATTGGAGTTCCGTTTTCACCTGTTTTAGGCAATTCTGGCAAACCATCAATCGCATCACCGATTACGTTAAACAAACGACCGAAAACGTCCGCTCCGATTGGCATTTGGATAGGGTTTCCTGTTCCAACTACTTCATAACCTCTACTCAAACCATCTGTTGAGTCCATCGAAATGGTACGAACTGTATTTTCACCAATGTGAGATTGTACTTCAAGAACCAATATAGTTCCGTCTTTTTTTGTGATTTCTAACGAATCATAAATTTTTGGAAGTTCAACTTCTCCGTTGAAAACTACGTCAACTACTGGTCCAATGATTTGGGCAACTTTTCCTATTACTTTTGACATTGCTTATGTATTTATTAAATAGCTATTTAGGTTTATGAAATAGCGACCATCGAAACTCCTCAAATGGACACTTTTTTCAGAGCGCAAAGATAATTTTTTAAAATATAAAATCAATGTTTTTTTTATAAAAAAACTTAAATTTTTACAATGTTGAATATCAGATAATTTCAAAGCACAAAAACATTACTTTTTTTCTCCAAAAAAACAAAAACCACCGCGTTACAAACGGGTGGTTTCAATAAATATTAAAAAGCAAAATTATTGTATGACGGCAGGATACTGAATTTGATATTGCGACAAATCAACTGTTCTCAAAGTCGCGCCATATTTAGCATTTATCGCATTTACAAAAAGATTCGCAATATAAGCATAGCCTCTAGGACTCGGATGAACACCATCTAATGAGAATGCCCCTCCAGTTACATACGCAGATGTCATATGAAAATTTCCAAAACGAACACCCGCAGTCGATAATTGAGTCAGCGCTGTTTTGGTATCAGCCAAAGCCAATCCTTTAGACGCCGCAACTGACTCTATCGTTTTATTATAAGCATCAGTCGCAACCTGAACTTCTTTAACTTCATCTTTCGAAAGCACCCACTGATCCGCCAAAGGCACCGAAACCCCATTTATTTTTAAAGGATCTCCACCAACAGTCGTCCCAATAAAAGTTCTTGCAGTTAACACAACTAAATCATCTTTGGTAACTTGTCTATAAGACGGAACACCGTAAGCGGTCAAATTAGTCAAATAACTATCAACAATAACTACCGCATTATTTCCGGCAACAAATTTAATCGTTCTTCGTGCCGCTTCTTCAGCCGTTAACAACTTATTGGTAACCATAAGTTGCAATCCACCGTTATATTGCGCATAGCCCGCATTCAATTGAGCAGCCAGAGCATCTGTCAAAGCTACAGGATTATAAGGCACAGTCGTAAAATATGGCAACGCGGTTATATAAGGCAAATTGGCAACCACTCCTTTAGCTCCATTCGCAGTTAAACTGGTCACCAAAGATGTAAACACATTTGCAAAAACAGTAGGATCGGTGATATCGTTTGAACCATAAGTCGAAGGATCCATGTTTCCTGTTTGATTTACACCAATTCCACCTGAAGTAGCATAACTCAAAACATCGTTCCCTCCAATAAACAAAGAAAAGAAACTTGGAGCCTGAGCCAGCGCATCTCCCAATACCGTAGCAGTTGCCGAACTGGAAAAACGCGCATAATACGGATTCGCTTTGCCAGAAGCTACACCAGCTACATTTCCGTAACCGGATGCAACCAAATGAAAACTCTTTGCTCCAGGAATTCCTAAATTATTAAAAGTCCCCGTTAAATGATTAGTCACTTCAGTAGTTGGTGTTCCCGGAACCGTTACAGGAGCTTTTCCGTTAAAATACAAACGCGCCCCTGCAATCACATTACCTCCTAACAACAAACCACCAATATTATCAGCCATCAAGGGCTGAGTAATTGCAGCACCGCCAGCAGGAATAAATTGTTGTGCCAATATATTTACATATGAATTTTGTTGCCCCGCTTTAAAAAGAGCTCCATCACTATATCCTGCCGCAAAGGAATCCCCTAATGCTACATATTTTGTAAAAGATGCCGAACCCGGAGTAATAGGAATTTCTGCCGGAGCCGAATCGTCATCATTATTATTACACGCTACAAAACTTAACGAAAGCAACAGCAGCCATTTGAAATTTTTCATCATACTCTAATATTTTTAAGTTTTTGTCTTGTCTTTTTAATTATGGATTAATTGTCACTGAAGCAAACCATTGTTGCCCGATATAACCCGCTCCAATTACCTGGATATAATCTTTACCTCCAATATTGGTTCCCCCTAATTTGAACAACATTTTATAAGCCGGAACAGCATAATTAATTTGCGCATCAAACACGGTTGTCGAAGGAACCATTCCGTCTGCAAAAGAAGATTGCCACAAATACTCTGAGTTCCATCTTACATTTGTACTAAAACCAAAATTTTTAAACAATTTTGCATTACCCAAAGAAGCTTTCACCCTATGTTTTGGAGTATTGAATCCTGTCACAAATCCCGGATCATCAGATTGATTAAAGTTTAATTGGGAATAATTATAGTTTACACCCAATTCAAAATCTTTATACACTTTTTTAGATAAGCCGGCACCAAATCCTAAAGACGAAACATCAGCATTAGTATTCGAGTACACCTGATAAACTCTTCTATCACTTCTGGTCAAAGCATAAACCGGACTTAAAGGATCCGACAAATTAAGAGATGCATTTACATCTCCATAATAAACACCGGCAACTCTGGAAGTATTCAAGAAATGATTGTATTGATTAAAATAACCATTCAAATCAATCGATAAATCATTATTAATAACAGTACGATATCCTAACTCATATGCTTTCACTTCTTCTGGACGAACTAACTGAACATTTGCAGATTGCAACAAGGCAGCCGCACCGGCAACATTAGAAGGATTAGCAGCCAAAGCAGCTGCAAACGCCTGAACAGAAGACAGCGTATAAGAATTATTGTAAGCATTTCGTCCATCCATAGCTACCGTAGCACTTGAACCAGCAGCAACTCCCGCTGAACTCACTTTTAAAGTTTCGGAAAAACGAACTAGATTTTCAGGAGCAGAACCAATTAAAGCAAACGGCCCTAAATCCAATCCGATGTACTGATCTTGTGTGGTAGGATTTCTAAAACCTGTTTGATATGAAGCTCTGAAATTATGATTTTTTTGAGCCCCGGCTGAATAAACAAAAGAAACTCTTGGAGATACGTTTCCGTCAAAATTCTGGCTTTTATCATAGCGAATGGAAGCAACTAATTTCAAACGATCTTCCAAAAACAATTTAGATCCTTGCGCATAAACTCCATATTCATTGTAACGGATTGGCCCATCATAATCCGTAAAGATCGAACCATTGGAATTCATTTCATATTGACGTGCAGAACCACCAACCTGAATTTCGGCAAATTTGATTAAATCCCTAAAATTATAATTAACATCTGAATGATATATTTTTGACTGATCAGTAAATTTCGCCCCTTCTGTAAAATCAGGATTATTTTTAACGGTATTCAAAGCATTGATAAACTCCGGACTACCCGGTTCAAATCTCGGATTTCTTGGAGCCGAAGGATTGTTTGGATCAGTATTTGGAACCAAATTTAAACCGGGAGAAACATTCGTGTCAGCAAAAGTTCGTGCATAATTTGCCGCCTGATTGGCATTGAGTCCCAAAACCGCCGATGACAATTGAAACGAAGTAGCATAATCCGTAAACCAGTTGGTATCTGATTTAGCCATTCTTTGCACATTCCAACCCGCAAAACGCATATCATAAGAATTACCAGCATCTTCTGATGAACGATAGGCTCTTACAAAAAAGTTCTTCCCTTTAACTTCAACTTTAGTCTGACTCATAAAGAAATCATTCAAAGCATATCTATTAGCTCCCTGGTAAATAGTATTTCCCAAACCTAATTTGTATTGAAGAATAATTTCAGTATCATTAGCCCATGGTCGAATGTGCAAAGAGAAATCAGCTTTGACACTATTTACCTTATTGTCATTCAAATCTTTTTCACGGTAACCCGTTCTGCTCACCTGTCCAACATTATTTATAAAAGTAGTCACTTCGTCTCCATAAATATTTAACCCGTCATAATTTTGATTTCCATCGTGACTATTAGCACCTCCGGTCATACTTCTTCTATCATCAGCAATCCATTCGGTAGCTTTCATGTAATTAAAGTTGGCTTTTACCGCAAAATGTTTATCAAAAGCAGTAGCCATTCTGATTCCCATATCAAAATAATCGTTGGTTCCAGCAACATCTTGAGAGGTTTGTCCATATTTCACATAAGAACTAATTCCCTGATGCGTAAAAGGATTTTTACTGTTCATAAACAAAATACCATTGAAAGCATTCGCCCCATACAAAGCTGAAGAAGCTCCTGGCAAAAGCTCAACACTGGCCACATCAAGATCTGAAAGACCAATTAGATTTCCCAGCACAAAGTTCAATGCCGGGGAAGAATTATCCATACCATCAACCAACTGCATAAAACGAGTATTTCCAACAGCCGCAAATCCTCTTGTATTTACAGTTTTGAATGAAATACTACTGGTATTAAACTGAACTTCTTTTAGATTTTCCAAACCATCATAAAAAGTGGGTGCAGTAGTGCTTTTAACCTGCTGGATTCCCATTCGCTCAATTGTAACAGGAGACTGAAGCACTTTTTCGGGTGCTCTTGAAGCAGAAACCACAATTTCGTTAAGTTTAGTTTCTTCAGCTTTAAGTTTAACAAGGATTTTTTGTGATACCGATTCAACGTTTACATTAATCGGAAGATGCCCAATTGCAGAAATTTCTAGCGAAAATGGGGGAGTTTTCGAACTTATCAATGTAAATGTCCCGTCAAAACCAGTTGTAGTTCCTTCCTTAGTCCCCGAAATAGTAATATTGACTCCCGGAATAGGCTGATTATTTTCATCGGTAACAACGCCTTTGATAGAATTTTGCGCAAAAGAAATGCTGCAAAAAAACAATGTAAAAAAGAACAAACATAATCTCATATGGCAAAATTTTGTAGGTTAGCGACGCCAAATTACACATATTTTCCAATTATCAACAACAAAAATTAAAAAAATTACAATTATTAACAATAAAAACATAGATTATATAATAATTTAATATTTTCATATTTTACAGAATTAACAACAAAATCATAAATTATTATCAAATTATACTATGCATACATAGCAATTTGGCAATTATGCTAAATTTATCACAAAGAATTATATCGTTTTCGTAAAACAAAAAAAGCAAAAAAAAAGCGAGAAATGAATCTCGCTTTTTAAAAAATTTAATATCAATTTGTTTATTCGACAGTAACAGATTTTGCCAAATTTCTCGGCTGATCAACATTACATCCTCTCATCACAGCAATATGATATGATAAAAGTTGTAAAGGTATGGTCGTAATCAACGGCGACAATGCATCTGATGTTTCAGGAATTTCGATAACATAGTCAGCCAATTCACGAACCTGCACATCTCCTTTTGTCACAACCGCAATAATTTTTCCGCTTCTGGATTTAATTTCCTGAATGTTACTCACAATTTTATCATAGTGTCCTTGTTTAGGAGCAATAATAATAACAGGCATCATTTCATCAATCAACGCAATAGGACCATGCTTCATTTCTGCAGCAGGATAACCTTCAGCATGAATATAAGAAATCTCTTTTAGCTTCAAAGCCCCTTCAAGCGCAACAGGAAAATTGTATCCACGCCCTAAATATAGACAGTTAGGGGAATCTTTAAAAACAGCCGCTATCTCTTCAGCTTTAGCATTAGTTTCCAAAGCTTCTTTTACTTTATCAGGAATAATTTCTAATTCTTGCAAATAAGTATGATAATCTGTTTGGTTCATTGTTCCTTTTGCTTTGGCCAAACGCAATGCCAACATAGTCAATACCGTAATTTGAGTTGTAAATGCTTTTGTTGAAGCAACCCCAATTTCCGGACCAGCATGCGTATAAGCACCAGCGTGTGATTCTCTTGAAATTGAAGAACCAACTACATTACATACACCAAAGACAAATGCCCCGTTTTCTTTGGCCAATTTTATAGCTGCCATAGTATCGGCAGTTTCACCTGATTGTGAAATAGCAATCACAACATCTTTACTGTTGATGATTGGATTTCTATATCTGAATTCAGATGCATATTCAACTTCAACAGGTACTCTGGTAAATTCTTCAATGATATATTCAGCTACCAAACCAGCGTGCCAAGATGTACCGCAAGCCACAATAATGATGCGCTCTGCATTCAAAAATTTCTCGAGATTATCTTCGATTCCAGCCATTTGGATAATACCTTCATTGGCATGTAACCTTCCTCTATAAGTATCTTTGATAACACTTGGTTGCTCATAGATTTCTTTCAACATAAAGTGATCATAACCTCCTTTTTCAATTTGCTCCAAATTCATTTGAAGTTGTTGAATATAAGGATCAACAATAGAATCATCTTTAATTTTGCGGACTTTCATCGGTTTGTGCAACCTTACATTTGCCATTTCACCATCTTCAAGATACACTGCATTGGTAGTATATTCAATAAACGGCGATGCATCAGATGCAATGAAATATTCACCTTCTCCAATTCCAATAGCTAACGGACTACCTAATCTCGCCGCAACGATTTCATTTGGGGTCTTTTTATCAAAAACCGCAATAGCATAAGCTCCCACTACTTGGTTTAAAGCTACCTGTACTGCCTTTCCTAATTTTAAATTCTCGCTTTTTTGAACTTCCTCAATAAGATTAATCAAAACCTCAGAATCCGTGTCTGATGTAAAAGTATATCCTCTTTTCATCAACTCTTGCTTCAAAGGAGCATAATTCTCGATGATTCCGTTATGAATGATTACTAGATCACCCGAGTTGGACACATGGGGATGCGAATTGACATCATTTGGAACACCGTGGGTAGCCCAACGAGTATGTCCCATTCCAATAGTTCCGTTTGTTGTAATTTCTTTTTGTACTCTCGCTTCAAGATCTGAAACTTTACCTTTAGTCTTGGATAATTTTAATGATTCGCCGTCATATAACATAACACCGGCACTATCATATCCGCGATACTCAAGCCTTTTTAATCCTTTAATTACTATAGGGTACGCTTCTCTGTGACCTATATATCCAACAATTCCGCACATGGTTATTTATTTTAAGAGGGGTTAAAATATATTTCTAATTGGGTTTGGTATAATAAATCTCGAACTTAAGTCTTTTATCATAATTCGGATCACTTATTGGGATATTATTCCCAAAAATGATTGTCCCTAAAGGATTCATTACAGAAGCCATTGGCGCTTTCAATGGAAAACCTGTTTTATCTCTTAAGGTATAAAAACTTGATTTATTAATATCTTCGGTAACAACCAACCCTAAGTCCACGTTAGTCGAATCTTTGTATTTTACAAGATTTCGGATATGGTTTGTAATTCTAAATTTATAATCATAACTACCATCCGTTCTTTTTAAAAGGATCCCGCCAAAAACATATTTATTGTTTTTGGCATTTGAAGAAACTGTTGAAGTCTCCCTATAATCAACCAAAATTTGGTTATTTTTAAAATCATACAAATAAATTCTTTGCGGTACATAACTTTCTCCCATTGCGTTCGAATTCAAATGAAATGTCAAATCCGCTTGATTAACAAGGTATTTGTTTCTTCTCATGTCATCCAATTCATCCGGAACTCCATTAGGCCCCTCATTCAATTCAAACCCGTGATTATCTGTCTTACTAAATAATTTCAAAACAGACATCGAACCCTCTCCACCTTTGAGATACAAATTAGCATCGCCATTAACTTTATTGATATTAGCAGGATCAGTTGCGCTGGTATAATTAGGATTTGTATTGCTTTGATTTAACAAGCTAACGGTATTACCTGTCAAATTCAATACGAATGTTTTTTCAGTAGCTACCCCACTAATCGTCTCAGTATAAGTAATAGTTATTTTCCCGGCTCTAAAATTAATCATTGCCAAATTTCCAGGTCCAGACCCATTTTCTTCAATCTTAAAAAACAATCCCCTAAAATAGTCTTTAAACAATTCATTTTTCGACAAAGCAGTAGTTGGAGCTTTTAATATTTTATTCGTAAAAAAAGCAGCATTCAAATTCAATTGCATTGCTGGAGCACTTCTAGTTGTTGTCTCCTTACCATCAGTAGTTGTAACTACAACATGTTCAACAGGATCAAAAAAGAACTGTGAATTTTCGGCAGTGTTTGAAGCATCGTTTAAAGGCGAACCTACTTTAAGCTGATCAAAATCTGAAAGCTGGTTCGTATAATATTTTTGAGACTGTGTAAACTGACTTTCAGGATCCAAATCTCTCATATAATAACCAGATTCATAAACGCTTAGTTTCATTTTAGCCTTATCAGGGCCATAAATAGAATCCAAAACATAAGTACTAGCACCGGTAGAAGCATCAGTAACCGTTTTTGTCTTATCAACAAAATATGGCACAGATAAAACAACACTTTTTATTGTAGCACTAGCATCAAAAGTAATTCCTTCACTCGCTAAAGTAAGTTGAGTTACAAAATTAGCATTTGTCGTACCAAAAGAAGGATTATTATAAACTCCTAAAGCATTAGTCTCTAAATTATTGGATTGTATTGGACCTAATTTTTGGTTATAAGCAACAACATCAAATTCACTTTTTTGTATATCAAAATTATTGTCACCTATAAGGTCTTCACCAACGACGTTTAATTCTTTATCACACGAATTAAGGAGAACAATAAATAAAAGAAAGGGAATTGTTTTAAAAAAAGAATTTTTAAGCATACTTATTCGTAAAAGTTTGGTTTATAACAACATATTTTTATAGAACTCGGTATAAGCGACCGAAAATTCATCTTTATGTTTCAAAGGTAGAAAAGGTTTGTTGCAAGACTCTATAAATTTTGTTAAACTTGGAGAAACCCCTTCTGAAGCAATAATAACAGCATCAGAATTACGAACAGTAGTTTTTATAATGTTTTCATAATTAGGTACTTCCAATTCAGAAATTGCTTCATCTGGAATACCGTCAAATCGTACTTTATTGATCATTTCAATATCCAAAGTCCCATCAAAAGATTGACTGTAGACAGAAGTAACGATTTTTGTATCCGAAAATAATGCTTCGTTTTTATAGAAATGTTTCATGTAAACAGGCAACATCGCTGCCATCCAACCATGAACGTGAATAATATCGGGAACCCAATTTAGTTTTTTCACGGTCTCCACAACACCTTTGGCAAAAAAGATAGCACGCTCGTCATTATCCGGGTACATCACCCCTTCTTCATCGGCAAAAGTTGCTTTTCTTTTAAAATATTCTTCATTATCGATAAAATAAACCTGAATTCTCTCTTTTGGAATCGAAGCCACTTTAATAATTAATGGCATATCTAAATCATTCACCACCAAATTCATTCCAGACAACCGAATCACTTCATGTAATTGATGTCTTCTCTCGTTAATATTTCCATACCTTGGCATAAAAATTCTAATTTGCCCTCCTTGATCATTAATCATTTTTGGTACGTCATAAGACATTAAAGAAACCTCATTTTCAGCTAGATAAGGCACGACTTCAGATGATACGTATAATATCCTCTTATCTTTCATAGTATAAATTGATTAATTGTTGGCAATAAAAACCATGCAAAATTACAAAATTTTATGCAGTTATAGAGTAAAATATTAATTTTGCAGCCAATTTAAACAAAACTGCCATGCAAATTTTCAATAGAAAAGCGGCTTTAATGGATTATTTAACCTCGAAAAAGACTACAAATTCTTCTATTGGCTTCGTTCCAACTATGGGAGCTTTGCATAAAGGACACCAATCTTTAATGATCCAATCAGTAAATGAAAACGACATTACGGTTGTAAGTATTTTTGTCAATCCTACGCAATTTAACAATCCTGAGGACCTTGAAAAATATCCGCGAGATTTAGACGCAGATATTTTAAAAATCCAAGACATTAGTCCCAATATCATCCTTTTCGCACCTACTGTCGAAGATATATACGAAGGAAAAATCATTTCTCAATCTTTTGATTTTGACGGTTTGGAAAACAAAATGGAGGGAAAATTCAGGCCTGGTCATTTTGATGGAGTTGGAACCATTGTTAAACGTCTTTTTGAAATTGTAAACCCAACCAAAGCTTATTTTGGCGAAAAAGACTTCCAGCAGGTGCAGATTGTAAAGAAAATGGTTGAAAAAAACCATCTCCCTGTAACTATCGTAGTTTGCCCTATTTACAGAGAAATCAACAATTTGGCTATGAGTTCTCGAAATGAACGCTTAACTTTGCAGCAGAAAGAGGAAGCTGGCGTTATTTACAAAATCCTAAATGGAGCGAAAGCCAAATTTGTCAACAATAGCGCAAAAAAAACGGCTGAATGGGTCACAAATGAATTTGAGAAAAACAAAAACTTTACTTTAGAATACTTTGAAATTGCAGATGAAGAAACACTTTCCACCTGCACTAGAAAAGTCAAAAATAAAAAATACAGAGCATTCATAGCCGTATTTATCAACAATGTCCGATTAATCGACACCATTTCATTAAATTAAAAAACATCATGCATATTCAAGTTGTTAAATCAAAAATTCACCGAGTAAGAGTCACAGGCGCCGACTTAAATTACATCGGGAGTATCACCATAGACGAGGCATTATTAGAAGCTGCGAACATAATAGAAGGAGAAAAAGTTTCCATTGTAAACATCAATAACGGAGAACGTTTTGACACTTATGCTATTGTAGGCGAAAAAAACTCAGGAATAATTACCTTAAATGGACCAGCAGCACGAAAAGTTCAAAAAGACGATATCATCATCATTATCTCCTATGCAGGAATGGAATTTGAAGAGGCCAAAACATTCAAACCTTGGATTGTTTTCCCTAACGAAAAAGACAATTCTTTGACGTAAGAATTTTTCTTCTTTGACAATACATCAAATATTTGTTTATCTTGCTTAAGATTTTCTCATAAGATAACTAAACCCCAAATTATTTATATGAAACATTTATTAATTGTATTACTGGCCCTTTTTTCGATTTCTTGTTTTTCACAAATAAAAGTCATCCATTTCGACTCAGGAAAACTTCAGGAGAAAAGAGATCTTTATGTTTCTTTGCCTGCTTCTTATGAAAAAAACCCAACCAAAAGATACCCGTTATTAGTTTTATTAGACGGTGACTATTTGCTCAATCCTTTTCTAGCTCCCTTAAACTATGGTGCTCATTGGGATAATTTACCGGAAGTAATTACAGTAGGGATTAGCCAAGACAAAAACAACCAAAGGGAACAAGATTGCGGTTTGGACCAAGTAACCGGGATGCCTGATGGGAAAAGTGTTAATTTCTTCGACTTCATATCTTTGGAGCTTATTCCAGCCATTCAACACGATTACCGAACTACTAATTTCAAAATTATTGCCGGGCACGATTTAACTGCCGCTTTTTCAAATTTTTTCTTATATAAAGAAAATCCATTATTCAATGCTTACATCGGCATGAGTCCTGAATTACCTGTCAATATGGAAGATGATCTTTCAAAGATACTATCCTCCACCAAAAGCCCTCTTTTTTATTATCTATCAACAGCTGATGGCGATGATAAAAAAATGCAGGAAAGAATTAAAGACCTTGACTCTAAAATTCAAGCCACTCCAAATCCGAATTTAAATTATAAGTTCGAAAATTTTAAAGATGCCTCACATTATTCTCTTGTTTTGAATTCTATTCCTTCAGCTTTATACCAAATTTTCTCCGTGGCACTACCTATATCGGTTTTGGAATATGAAACAAAAATAGTGACCCTCAAAGAAGGCTATGTCGATTATTTGAAAAACAAATATGATATAATTGAAAATTCTTTTGGAATAAAAAATCCAATCCGAATTACTGATTTTAAAGCTATCGAAGCGGCCATCATCACAAACAAAGACTATAACGAGTTGGATGCCTTAGCGATTCTTGCCGATAAGAGCTACCCAAAAAGTATGCTGGGAGATTATGAATTGGCAATAATGTTTGAAAAAAAGGGCGATAATCCCAGAGCTGTGCGCTATTACATGTCCGGATTTAACAAAGAAGAAATTGCCGATCTTACCAAAGACATGATGTTTGCCAAAGCCGAAGAATTGAAAAAAACTTTTGCCAAAAAGCCAAAAATAAAAGGAAAAGTAGGCCAGGATGTTGCCAAACAAGAAACCGTTGAAGAAGCACCAGCAACTGAAACTCCTGCTGCAGACACTCCTCCTACCGAAGAAAAAAAGCAATAATAATGTCCAAAATAAAAACAACTTTTTTTTGCCAGAATTGTGGTGTACAATATGCCAAATGGCAAGGGCAATGCAATTCCTGCAAGCAATGGAACACTATTGCCGAGGAGATTATTCAGAAGCAGGAAAAAGTTGCTTGGAAAAGCGAATCTTCAGCTACAGGAAAAGCTCCAAAACCGTTACGAATCAATGAAATTGACAGTTCCGAAGAAATTCGCCTTGATACTACTGACAATGAATTGAACAGAGTCTTGGGAGGCGGAATCGTTCCCGGTTCATTAATCCTTTTGGGAGGAGAACCTGGAATAGGAAAAAGTACACTTTTATTACAGATTTCTTTAAAATTACCCTACAAAACATTATACGTTTCGGGAGAAGAAAGTCAAAAACAAATTAAAATGCGTGCCGAACGCATTACTCCAAATGGAGACAACTGTTTTATCCTTACCGAAACCAAAACACAGAATATCTTCAAACAAATTGAAACTATTCAACCCGAAATTGTCATAATCGATTCGATTCAGACTTTACATACCGATTATATCGAATCCACTGCAGGAAGTATTTCTCAGATTCGGGAAACAACCGCCGAGCTAATTAAATTTGCAAAAGAAACCAATATACCTGTCATTCTGATTGGTCATATCACAAAAGACGGAACCATAGCAGGTCCAAAAATTTTGGAACACATGGTCGATACCGTACTTCAATTTGAAGGCGACCGTAATCATGTTTACCGCATTTTGCGATCATTGAAAAACCGTTTTGGTTCGACTGCCGAAATCGGCATCTACGAAATGCTTGGAAGCGGATTGCGAGAAGTATCCAATCCTTCAGAGATATTGATTTCACACAAAGACGAAGAATTATCAGGAACTGCAATTGCCACCACGCTTGAAGGAATGCGTCCCTTGATGATTGAAATACAATCCTTGGTAAGCACGGCAGTTTATGGAACTCCACAACGCAGTACCACAGGTTATAACGCAAAAAGACTAAATATGATTTTGGCTGTTTTAGAAAAAAGAGCCGGATTTAGGCTTGGAGCCAAAGACGTCTTCTTAAACGTAACCGGAGGAATCTCTGTCGATGACCCTGCAATTGATTTAGCAGTTGTAGCCGCTATTTTATCTTCGAACGAAGACATTGCAGTAGACAAAGGTTTTTGTTTTGCCGGTGAAGTCGGACTTTCGGGCGAAATTCGTCCCGTTAACCGAGTTGATCAACGCATTCAAGAAGCCGAAAAATTAGGTTTTTCGACCATTTTTGTATCCAAATACAATAAAATTGCTTTAAAAAATACTGGAATAAAAATTCAATTGGTCGCCAAAATCGAAGATGTCGCAAGCATGCTTTTAGGATAAACCTAATTTCAAAACATTATTGTCTTTAAAATTATAAACCATTAAGATATTAAGTTTCATTAAGTCCCGCAAACACTTAATTTTCTTAATATCTTAATGGTAAAAAAATATAGACTTGAAGGTTTACTATTAAAAAACTAAAAAATCGCCTCTTTAATTCTTCTTCGAATAGACGCTTTATAATCTTTTGGATATGTCCTTTCTCCCATAAAAACATCTGTCATTGCATTGGATAAATGATTTCCGAATTTTTTAGCAAACAGATTTCGCAATCTTCTGCTTTGGTAGAAATATTTAGACAAAACAACCCCTGTCCTAATTTCTGGCAAAAGCCCTTGTTCCAGTTTTTCATGATATAATTCAGCCGCACGAATAGAATCCAGTTTACTTTCCACAATAGATTTTGCAACCAAGACACCGCTCACTATCGCATTTGAAATCCCTTCAGCAACAACAGGATCGGCAAATCCAGCCGAATCTCCAATCAAAAACACATTATTTCGAACAAAAGTATCGGTTCTAGGAGAAATTGGAATTACAAATCCGTGAGCTTCTTCATTAAGAACTTCTGAGATTCCTAAGACTTTTAAATATTCTTTATAATGTTTCTTTAAATCGATTTTTTGTTTGGTTTTGATAATTATACCAAGGCCTATTGACAAGTGGTTTTTCTTTGGGAAACACCAGCCATAACCATTAGGCACAATATCAATATCGAAACGAACGTTTTTAGACAATCGTTCAAAGTCCGTTTGAGGAACCTCAACTTCATATTCCAAAGCCGGAATAATAGTCCGTGATTCTTCCCATCCTGCAATTTTAGCAACCGGGCTTAAAGCTCCATCCCCTGCAATGATAAATTTGGCTTGTACATCCCCTTCCGAAGTATGAATTGTTTGAATATCTCCGAAAGTAATATCCAAAACTTTGTGATTTTGTAAAAGAGCAACGCCATTTTCTTTTGCTTTTTCTACAATCAAATTGTCAAAAGCATCACGCATCACCATACTGATTATCGGTTCCTCCCTACTTGTTGTAATTTTGGTGTTAATCTTAGAAAAATAAGTATCTATCTCGAAAAATTCTTTTTCTACAACGGATGAAATATCAAAAGGCATACTTTTTCTCCCTCTGTAAACTAATCCTCCCCCACACGTTTTATATCTTGGCAAAATCTCTTTTTCGATAATTACAACTGAAATTCCGCTTTTAGACAATTCAAAAGCCGCCGAAGCTCCCGCCGGACCACTACCAATTATAGCTACATCAAATGATTTCATTCGTTTTTTTTTCAAAACTAAATCAATCGTTCTAAAAAGCAAAATTTTGATTTTAAATTCCTGATTTTTCTTTACCAACCCCCAATCATATATTAGCATTAATTTAAGTTTCGAACTAGCTTCGATTGTTGTTTTTTTAAGCAGAAACATTTGGCATTATTTGAAAGCATACTCCAGCCATCCACTATATCTATTGCGCCTCTCGTCTTTTGGGACGAGACGGCACAATAGGATGCCGTTTCTGTCTGGGCTAAGGGTCAACATTTTGTTTTTCAGCTATTAACCAAATCAAATTACGTTTTTTTAATAAAGATAGATTCTCAGATATTTTTTCGAACTCATTTATTATAAGAGTTTACTAAACTTTAGATAAAAAATATCCATCGAACAAAAAAAGTTACTACTTTAGCCCGTTGTCAAACCCCACAATTCATGAGAACCCGAAAACAAAAAATATTCTTAGCTACAAAAATAATTGTTGTCCTTTTACTCCTTACAATCATAGGCCTTTTTAGCTTCAGAGAAAATCTTTTGCACCAAATTATTGCAAAAACTTCCATTACGATGGAATCTGACTACAACAGTAAATTTTCGGTAAAAAAAGCCTCTTTCGATGGTCTTGCGGGTGTTGATCTTACAGACATTACTTTAGTTCCAAAAAATGCAGACACGCTTTTCAAAATCCAAAAAATGAAAACCAGTGTCAATCTTTGGCGTTTATTGCTTGGCGATGTGCAACTCGGAACCCTTGAAATAAAAAATGGTTATGTACAATTGACCAAAAAAGGAAATATCAAAAACTTCGCCGCTTTCCTCAAAAAAGACAAAAGCGAACCCGTTAGCACTAAAAAAAGAGATTACGCCGAATTTGCCTATCGTATTATCTCCAAAGTCCTCAATTTGGTCCCAACCGATATGACAATGCAAAATCTTGTCTTCAAACTCGATGACAATGGCAAGAAAGCGACCGTAAATTTTAAAAACCTGACGTTACACCAAACCAAATTGGAATCCTCAATCGAAGTCAAAACCAACACTTTTGCACAGCGATGGAGAATCAACGGAATGGCTGACCCAAGAAATAAAAAAGGAGATCTTCATTTTTTCAACATAGACACCGGCGCAATCAAAGTGCCTTACTTTGACGAACGCTACAACCTGAAAGCCAGTTTTGACTCGATCCGTTTCAATATTCAAAACATTGATATGAGTCACGGTGAACTGCATTTTGACGGATTTAGTTCGATTACCAATTTGAAATTAAACCATAAAAGAATTGCCAACAAAGACGTTAATATCAAAAATGCCCGATTTGATTTCCGTTTCTTGCTAGGCAGCGATTTTATTTCTATCGACAGCAGTTCGACCGTCCAATTCAACAAAATAAAAATACATCCGTATCTTTCATACAACACCGAAGAAGACACCGTTTACAGACTAAGGCTTAAAACTCCAAAAATCAAAACTCAGGATTTCATCACTTCCTTACCTGATGGATTGTTTACCCACTTTCAAGGAATGGAAGCAACGGGTGATTTCGATTATAATTTGGATTTCATGTTCAACAAAAACAAACCGAACACCATTGTTTTCAAAAGCAATGTCAACAAACGGGATGTAAAAATAACCAAATACGGAAATATTGACCTTAACAAATTAAACGGGGAATTCACTTATCGGGCGATCGATAAAGGAGTACTGCAGCGTCCGGTTTTTGTGGGCGCAAGCAATCCATATTACACTCCTTTGGATCAAATTTCTCCTTACCTACAGAAATGTGTTTTGACTTCCGAAGATCCTTCGTTCATGTCGCATCACGGTTTTATAAACGAAGCCTTCAAACAATCGATTCTTAAAAACATCCGTACCAAAAAATTCTCCCGAGGAGCAAGCACCATAAGCATGCAATTGGTTAAAAACGTTTTCCTTACCAGAGAAAAAACGTTGTCCAGAAAACTAGAAGAAATTCTGTTGGTTTATATAATTGAAGGCAACCGAATCACGAGCAAACAACGTATGCTTGAAGTGTATTTCAATATTATCGAATGGGGACCAAACGTATATGGAATTGGCGAGGCTGCCGAATTTTATTTCCAGAAAAAACCAGCCGATTTGAATGTACGCGAATGTTTGTTCCTAGCTACTGTTATCCCAAAACCAAAGAAATTCATGTGGCAATTTGACCAGGAAGGTTTACAGAAAGCTTATGCCACCAAGCAACAAGCATTCTTGAGAAATCTGATGTTCCGCCGTGGTTTATTAGTTCCTGAAGATACTGTTGGCTTGTCAGCTCCGGTAACGCTTACAGGTCGAGCACATTCGCTATTGAACATCAAACCAAAAGACACAACCGTAATTGATAGTGTAGAAATGAAAGAAGAATTTGATTTCTAAAACTTTTTGATTCTTAGGTATTTAACCGCAAGGTTCGCAAAGAACGCAAAGCTTTACGAACCTTGTGGTTTTTTCTTTGCGCCTTTGCGGTTTTAACCCAGATTCCACATTAGAAATCTACTACGGAATCTGAATTTAAGGAGCCGGATCTGGAATAATTGCCTGAATAGCGTTTATCTCCTTCAAAATTTCATCTGAAAGTACAACATCAATAGTATCAATATTTTCTTTAAGTTGTTCCATCGTAGTAGCTCCAATAATGGAACTCGTTACAAAAAGCTGTTGCAATACAAAAGCCTGAGCCAATTGAGTTAAAGTCAAATCATGTTTGTGGGCGACTTCTTGATACAATTTTGTTGCCTCGGTGGATTTGGCACTGCTGTATCTCGAATACTGCGGAAACAAACTCAATCTCGTATTAGGTTGTTTTTCTCCCGACAAATATTTTCCGGATAATACCCCAAAAGCCAAAGGTGAATACGCCAATAATCCAACATTCTCCCTAAAACAAACCTCAGCAGATGCGTTTTCAAAAAGTCGGTTCAACAATGAATATGGATTTTGAATGGTTTTAATTCTTGGCAAATTATGGTATTTACTTTCTTCCAGAAAACGCATGATTCCCCACGGATTTTCATTGGAAACGCCAATATGTTTGATCTTTCCGGCTTTTACAAAACCATCCAATACTTCTAAAACTTCATAAAAATTATCTTCCCATGCATCTTCCTGAAATTTATACCCACGTTGTCCAAAACAATTCGTTTTACGCTCCGGCCAATGCAATTGATAAAGATCCAAATAATCAGTTTGAAGACGTTGCAAACTTTTGTCCAAAGCGTACTCAATACTAGCAGGAGAAAAATCCAATTTATCTCGCATATAACCAAAATTTGCATTTGGACCGGCAATTTTGGACGCAAGAACCACTTCTTCTCTTTTTCCGGTTTTCTTGAACCAAGTACCAATAATTCTTTCGGTACTTCCATACGTTTCTTTTTTGGACGGAATCGAATACATCTCGGCGGTATCAAAAAAGTTCACTCCTCTTTCAAGCGCATAATCCATCTGTGCATGCCCTTCGGATTCAGTGTTTTGTTGTCCAAAAGTCATTGTACCAAGACATATTTTACTGACTTTAATATCGGTATTCGGTAAAGTGGTGTATTTCATTTTTTTTAATTTTTATGAGACTAAGCTTCTAATAGCCTAAGTTTTTTTTGAAACAAATATAAAAATTAGTTCTCCCTTTTTTATTTGGCTTTACCTAAATATTAACAAAAAAAGGTTCACGCAAAACGTAAACCTTTTTATACTTAACAACTTAGTCTCTTATAAACTTCCTCCTAAAACTGATTTAGCATTTTTGAAATTTCATCTAACCTTGGAGTCAAAATAATTTCGATTCTTCTATTTTTAGATTTCCCTTCAGATGTAGAATTGCTGGCTACCGGAGCATATTCGCTTCTACCCGCAGCAGTAAGATTTTGTTTGTTTACTTTACTGTTTTCTCCCAAAATAGTTACAATCGCAGTCGCTCTTTTGGTCGAAAGATCCCAATTATCTGCAATTGGCCCTGAACCAGCATATGGATCATTATCGGTATGACCTTCTATCAGCACAGAAATATCAGGATTATCTCCCAACACTTTCCCAACCTCAACAACTGCTCTTTTCCCTTCGGTTCCTACAGCCCAACTACCGGAATTGAACAGCAATTTATTTTCCATAGAAACATATACTTTTCCGTTTTTTTGCTCAACTGTCAGACCTTTGCCTTCAAAACCATTAAGCGCTTTTGAAAGCGTTTCTTTTAGTTTTTTCATACTAGCTTCTTTGGCAGCGATCAGCTCTTCCAATTCTTTCAAACGCTGAGCACTTGCATTTAATTTTTCTTCTTCAGCTGCCAGTGCTTTTGCTTTTGCATCTAATTGTGCCAATAAATCACGGTTCTTTTTCATATTGGCCTCCAATGCTTCATTGCTGTTTTTTTCCAAAGCGGCATAGGAATCCTGCATCACTTTCATTTTGTTTTTAGCAGCATCATAATCGGCTTGTACTTTTGCCAGATTGGATTTTACATTGTCTAAATTGCTTTGCAAAGCAGCTTTCTCTGACTCCAATTGTTTTTTGGATGCCAATAAAGCGGCATTTTCGCCAGCCATAGTTTGGTTTTCTTTTTTCAGATTGGCGTATTGCGCTTCAAGATCGTTGTAGATTTTCTTGGAAACACAAGAGGTGGACAGCCCCAGAATTAAAAGTCCGATAAAAACTTTTTTGATCATTTGATTTATTTTTTGAATTTGATTTTTGAAATTGATATTGGTTTTTTATTCGATTTCTACCAAAATCGGACAATGATCCGAATGCATGGCATCTGGTAATATAACGGCTCTTTTTAATTTTTCTTTCAACGAATCACTTACCAGATTATAATCGATACGCCAACCCTTGTTATTTCCACGGGCTCCGGCACGATAACTCCACCAGGAATATTGGTGTGGTTCTTTGTTAAAATGACGAAAACTATCTACAAAACCGGACTTCATAAATTTATCAAGCCAAGCTCTTTCTTCGGGCAAAAATCCTGAAACGTTTTTATTCCGAATTGGGTCATGAATATCAATAGCCTCGTGACAAATGTTGTAATCTCCACAAATAATAAGATTAGGAACCTCTTTTTTGAGTTCGTCAATATATTTTTGAAAATCATCCATGTACATAAACTTGTGGCCCAAACGATCTTCGTTTGTCCCCGAGGGCAAATACAAACTCATTACGGAGCAGTCATCAAAATCGGCACGAAGATTACGTCCTTCAAAATCCATATGCTCGATTCCGGTTCCGTATACAACATTTTTAGGTTCTATTTTTGACAGAATAGCAACTCCGCTGTAACCTTTCTTGGTCGCAGGATAGTAATATTGATAGGGATAGCCAGCGGCTGTAATATCAGAAACTGGAATTTGTTCTTCGATTGCTTTGATTTCCTGTAAACAGATCACATCTGGACTGGCATGTTGTAACCATTCTAAAAATCCTTTGGTTATGGCAGCACGAATTCCGTTTACATTGTAAGAGATTATTTTCATATATTAAATTTATTGTTTTTATCGATCATTATGTAATTGCTTTGCCAATTCGTCCCGATAATTATCGGAACTCGGGTCGCAAATCATCAATTAGTATTTGTAACCAATTTTCAGTCATGCTCATTTCATTAGCCCTTGATTAAACCAAAATCATTTTTGATAGAAACAGGTTCTCAAAACCAATTTTTTATCAAAATTTTGGAAGATTATTATTTTTGTGGAATCCAAAAATAGTAAAAAGTAAAAAGATTGATTCAAAAAAAAAACATAAAAATGGAGTATTTTGCTATCTTTGTCTCTTGCTCAAAAAAGAAAAAATAAATGGGTTTAGTTACCGCAAAAGAAGTTGCAAAGGCAATAAAGACGGACAAGTATGGTGTTTTCGGTACTTTTTCCGGTTGGTTGTTGATGAAAGCTTTAAAAATTTCGACATTAAACAAAATCTATGACAGGAACAAGCATTTAAAGGAGTTACCATTCCTTAATGCTATTCTGGACGAGTTTCAAATTAAATTTGAAATTCCTGAAGAAGATTTTAAACGTTTGCCAAAAGACGGTGCTTATGTTACCATTTCAAATCATCCGCTTGGCGGAATTGATGGCATTTTGTTGTTGAAACTAATGCTCGAAAAAGAACCCAATTTTAAAATTATAGCTAACTTTTTACTGCATCGCATCGACCCAATGAAGCCGTATATCATGCCGGTGAATCCTTTTGAAAACCATAAGGACGCCAAGTCCAGCGTGGTGGGAATTAAGGAAACACTACGTCATCTTAAAGACGGTAAACCATTGGGAATGTTCCCCGCAGGAGAAGTTTCTACCTACAAAGACGGAAAATTGGTTGTTGATAAAGAATGGGAAGAAGGAGCAATTAAAGTAATTCGAAAAGCGCAAGTTCCTGTAGTCCCTATTTATTTCCATGCCAAAAACAGTCGTTTGTTTTATCTTTTATCCAAAATAGATGACACACTGAGAACGGCCAAATTACCCTCGGAATTATTGACCCAAAAAGACCGCATTATAAAAGTGCGAATTGGAAAACCAATTTCGGTAGCCGAACAAAACGAATACGAATCGATTGAGGAATACACGGAATTCTTAAGAAAGAAAACCTATATGTTGGCCAATCCTTTTGAAAAAGACAACAATTTCCTGAATACGGCCAATTTAAAAATCCAAAAAAATCCAAAAGAAATTGCTTCTGCCGCAAGTCAAGAAAAAATTGTGAAGGAAATTGATGCTTTACGCAAAAAGGATCATCGATTACTGCAAAGCAAAAATTATGAGGTCTTTTTTACCCGTGCAAAAGAAATCCCAAATGTTCTTCATGAAATAGGACGTTTGAGAGAAATTACTTTTAGAGAAATAGGGGAAGGAACCAACGAATCTATAGATATTGATTCCTACGACAAATATTACCATCATATGTTTTTGTGGGACAATGATGAGCAAAAAATTGCAGGCGCCTACAGAATGGGATTGGGTTCCGAAATCTATCCAAAATATGGAATAGAAGGATTTTATTTGACCGATTTATTCCGTTTTGAACCTGAATTATATGAAATGTTGCACCATTCCATCGAAATGGGACGTGCTTTTATCGTAAAAGAATACCAACAAAAACCAATGCCTCTTTTCTTGCTTTGGAAAGGAATTATTCATACTACCCTACACCATCCAGAGCATAAATTCCTGATTGGCGGGGTAAGTATCAGCAATCAATTTTCGGATTTCTCCAAATCATTAATGATTGAGTTTATGAAATCTAATTTTTACGATCCTTATATTGCCCAATACATTCATCCTAAAAAAGCATTTAGGATAAAACTGAAAGATGCCGACAAAGATTTCATTTTTGACGAAGCTGAAGCTGATTTGAACAAATTTGACAAATTGATCGACGAATTGGAACCGGGCTCTCTACGATTACCTGTTTTGATAAAAAAATACATCAAACAAAATGCCCGTGTCGTTGCTTTTAATGTGGATCCTTTGTTCAACAACGCCATTGACGGATTGATGTACATCAGAATTTCTGACCTTCCCGACAGTACGGTAAGACCCGTTATGGAAGAATTCCAGGCCGAATTGGAACGCAAACTCAACGAAAAAGAAGATTAGTTTTTCAATCTTAACAACAAAAAAATCCCGTCTCCAAAATGAGACGGGATTTTTTGTGCTTATTTCCAAATGGATTCCTTTAAAATAGAATCGTAGGTATTATTTTCTATGAAACGGGTAATTCTAATTATTTGATAAAAAATCAAAAAACAAGCCAAAAAATAAGCCAGTTTTTTGTTGTATATGATTCCGTTAAAATACTCTTTTTTTGTAATCAATTCTGTAAAAAGAACGATTATCGTAATCACACAAAAAAGAATTACAAAAGGCCCCAAAATATGATAAGACAAACTTTTATAAAGATTTCCTTCATACAAATAGACCAACGACTTTGTTATTCCACAGCCTGGGCAAGGAAAACCTGTAAGCATTTTGAAAGGACATAAGGACTGATCTGTTTCAAGATGATCATTCTGATTGTACAACATCAAAAAAAACGGAACTATAAGGGTTATTACAGCCCCAATAATTCCGAGTATTTTAAGATCCCGCTTCACTTTTTATCTTTTTTTTCGAAAGTTAGTCAAATGATACGATTCTAAATATAATCTATCCTAAAAAAATCAGGATTTTAATTTTCTCATTTTAAAACCAACCTCTCTTTCCTACTTGGTAGGTTTGATAAAACTCCTCATCCGACTTAGTCAAATAAATAATTCCTTCAATCAAGCCAATAGTACTTCCTACGATTCCGCAAGTAATTACAGTAATGATAAGTTGAATTATTCCTTCCTGAGTATAACCTAAAACGAACTTATGTATCCCTAGTCCTCCAAATAAAATAGCTAAAATTCCAGCTAAAACTTTTTTGTTTTCCTGTTGAATTGGCTGTGGCCTATTCCAATCTTCTTGTCTTGAATTTTCCATAATTTAATATTCAGTTTGTCCTATATTATTTATCTCATCAAAGTTGCTTTTTGGATCAGTTCCATATTCGTTCTCTCCTGCATTTCCTTCTTGGCAAAGCAACACTAGCAACCAAATTGAACCTATCAAAGGAATCAAAGCAATAAAGAAAAACCATCCACTTTTACCTACATCATGTAAACGTCTAACACCAACTGCTAAACCTGGTAAAAAAACTGCAAATGAGTAAGCAAGGTAAACATAACCATAAGGCAGTGGCTCAAAATTTAATCCTGTTACTTTGTCAATAATCGTTGCAACAATTAGAAAAATAATTTGTGCCAATAAAAAATACCAATACTCACTTCGTCTGGCTCTTCCTGAAAAATTTGCATAGTTTTCAAAAACCACTTTTTTGTAATATTCAAACATAATCTTTTTTTAATAGGTTAATAATGCCTCCTAAATTATAAAAAATATCACAAAATTCTAATTTTAAACCATTAAAATCTTACAACTTTACTTTTTCCCGTACAAAGCTTTAATCTTATCAACTATAACCTGCGCCAATCGTTCATGACTTTCGTAAGTCCAACCGGCAATGTGCGGTGTTAAAATCACTTTTCGTCCATCCAATAAATATTGAAAAGCTTCGGGTGTATTTTTATTTTGAAAAAGGTTTTCGAAAGACAGTTTCTCGTATTCCAAAACATCCAGTCCTGCGCCGAGCACTTTTCCGGACTGCATCGCGGTAACCAAATCGGCAGTAATGATGTTCTTGCCTCTGGAAGTATTGATAATCCAAATGTTTTTTGCGAAAGCGTTAATAAAATCCGAATTGACCATCTTATCCGTTATAGGAGTCCAAGGAATATGCAAACTCAAAACATCTGTTTTTTGTTGTAATTCCTGTAACGAAACCTGTCTTGCATTGGCATCGCCAACATTTTCTTTGATGTCATAACACAAAACTTCCACATCAAAACCACGGAGTTTTTTGGCAAACGCTTTTCCCATGTTTCCATACCCGATAATCCCAACGGTTTTCCCATCAAGTTCATGGCCACGATTCTTTTCCCTATTCCATTCTCCAGAACGGATTTCGCTATCGGCAATGTTTAATTTGTTGAACAATGACAATATCATCCCCAAAGTGTGTTCGGCAACCGCATTGCAATTTCCCTCGGGAGCAGCAATCAGCGCAATATTCTTTGAAGCTGCATAATCACAATCGATGCTTTCCAGTCCGGCTCCAACCCGGGCAATAAACTGTAAATTGGTCGCTTTGTCCAAAAACTGTTTGTCTATTTTAAAACGGCTTCGAATAACGATTCCTTGATAGTCTTGAATTTTGGCTTCAATTTCTTGTTTTGTAGAAGTAAAATCGGCGTGATTGATAAAACCAGCCTGTTCCAATTGATTCCAAAGTAAAGGATGGTTGCTATCAATATGAAGAATTTTGATGTCCATAAAAAGGGATTACAGAATTAGAGCCTCAAAATTAATTAAAAAATCACGGTTTATGCCTTGAAGCCCGAATAATTAACCTACAATTCTTAAATTAGCAATTCATTATTAAAGTAAATCTTCGAAATGAAATTAACCCAAACATTTACTGAATTTTTTCAAAGCGAAAAGGCGGGCGGTCTTCTTCTCCTTTTTGCAACCGTTATGTCCTTATTGTTGGCTAATTCGTCTTTTCAGACAGAATATATTGCCTTTTGGGAAACAGAAATCGGACACCATTCCATTACGCATTGGATTAATGACGGGTTAATGACTATTTTCTTTTTACTGATCGGATTAGAATTGGAAAGGGAAATGTATGATGGCGAATTGGCCAATATCAAAAATGCTATTCTTCCAATTTTTGGAGCATTTGGCGGTATGATTGTTCCCGCAGGAATCTTTCTGGCATTGAATTACGGAACGTTAACACAAAACGGAGCCGGGATTCCTATGGCGACAGACATCGCATTTGCCATTGGGATTCTGTCTTTATTAGGTAATCGAATTCCAGCCTCATTAAAAGTATTCCTGACCGCACTTGCCGTTATTGACGATTTGGGTGCCATTCTTGTTATTGCCCTATTTTATACGCAAACCATTGCTTTTGTAAACTTGATTATTGCTTTTGTAATCATGGGATTATTGTTTATCCTAAACCGTCGCAAAGTACATCATCTGGCTCCCTATTTAATTGGCGGTGCTTTTATGTGGTATTTTATGCTAAACTCAGGTGTACACGCGACCATCACCGGAGTGTTATTAGCCTTTGTGATTCCATTTGGCAATGGCGGAAAAAAAACGGCTTCGTACAGACTGCAACATTTTTTACACAAACCCGTAGCCTTTATCATTCTCCCTTTATTTGCTGTAGCCAATACCTGCATCGCCATAAATTCAAACTGGTACGAAGGTTTGAGCCATGAAAATTCAATCGGGATTATTTTAGGGCTAGTGATAGGAAAACCTTTGGGAATTTGGTTCTTTTCATTCATTGCCGTTGCATTGGGCATTTGCACGCTGCCAAGAGACCTTCGGTGGAGAAATATTTTAGGAGCTGGAATGTTAGGAGGAATAGGATTTACGATGTCTATTTTCATCACCCTTTTGGCTTTCAAAAATGATGGTGAGGAAGTAATCACTTATTCCAAAATAGCCATTTTGCTTGCTTCTTTTTTATCCGGTATCATTGGTTTTTTATGGCTGAAATCCACTTTAAAAGCTCCGTCAAAATCGACTAAAATCAAATAAGTAGGATAAAAAACGTATTAAATAAATTCAAAAGAGAAATTTTATCCTTTCCTTTGTTACGCCATTACTTACAAGTATTGAACTAAAAACCTGTAAGAAAACATCGAATGAAAAAAGTTTATTTTATCCCTTTGTTGTGTTTTGTCTTTCTGTTCCAAAGCTGCTTTGAAGTCATTGAAGAAGTAAAAATGAAAGACGACGGTTCGGGGCATTTTAATTTCGTAATCAATTTTAGCCAAAG
Organism: Flavobacterium aquiphilum; assembly: GCF_027111335.1. Lineage (NCBI taxonomy): Bacteria > Pseudomonadati > Bacteroidota > Flavobacteriia > Flavobacteriales > Flavobacteriaceae > Flavobacterium > Flavobacterium aquiphilum. The sequence continues at coordinate 297,873 of NZ_CP114288.1, forward strand.
CAAAACTAAAATCAATTCGATTTTGAAAATGCAAAAAGTCAACGGCTATATCATTCCTTCCAAAGAAGAAATTATAAAAGAAGCCTCGAAAATAGAAGAATTGGCACAAAACACCACAGGAATTTCCAACGTAAAAACCAATATCGATTTAACGAACTATATTTTTACAATTGATTTGGATTTCCAAAAAATAAGCAATCTCAATTCGGTCTTTTTAAAACTTAAAAATAGCAAAAAAATAAACCAACCAATTGCAACAGATTATTTTACATTCACTGATAAAAAATTTGTCCGAAGCCAAAAAGTGCCAATAAAAGCCTTATACGATAAATTGGAAAAAGCAGACAAGGAAGTTTTTCAAACCGCCAAATACACTGCGGTTTACAAATTTGATTCGACCATCAAATCCTTTTCCAACAAAAATGCAGTCACATCAAAAAGCAACAAAGCTATCAAACTGAACGGTTCGGTAATAAACGTGATTAACGGAAGCGAAAAAATAGAAAATACAATTACCCTCAACTAAATAAAGATGAAAAAATATACCCTACTCCTTGTTATTCTTTTCTGCTCAACAATAAAAGCCCAAGATTTGGCCAGCAAAGTTCCGGACAATGCTCCTTTTGCCATGTGTTTTAACGGCAAAAACTTTAACGACAAAGTTGCAATCAAAACCATTCAGGAATATCCTTGGGTACAAGAATTATTGGAAAAAGAATTAAAATTTTTGCCAAAAGATTTAACTCAGACCGGCATTGACATAGCCAACAAACAGTATCATTATTACATCAACAAAGACTCTGTGATGAATTATGTGATTATGATTCCGCTAAATAATGTGTCTTTGTTCGAAAAAATTATTCAAGCCAAATATGGAGAAAACTTTAAAGTAAAAAAACAAAGTTCCTACAGTAGTATTTCCTCTTCCAAAAATCATCATTTGGCATGGAATGATAAATTTGCTATTATGGTAAATGCTTCATATACCAAGCCAAAAAAATCTATTTACTCTGAAACAGAGCCTTATTCTGATTTAACAAACATCGATACTACAGCAGTTTTTGTAGACTCAGTAGCAATAGCTGACGAAACTCCTAAAAAAGAAGAAATTAAACCAACTCCTGATCCTGATAAAAAAGGAAAAAACACAAAAGGAAAGAAGACGAATAAAACAAAAGGAGATCCTGCGGTTGTTGAGCGTACTGAAGAAGAAATTTATGCTGCTCAGGATAAAGCCCACGCCGAATTGGAAGAAACCAATAAAAAATTATTTGAACTCGAATTAAAGAAAACCGATTCCATCGAAAGATTAAAAATTAATCCGGTTGTTGATTTGATTTTCAAAGAAGCCTTTGATTCCAAAACAGAAATAACCGCAGTAAATTCAACTGTATTTAAGAACAACAACCCTAAATCCGATTTTTATATTTTCGCCGATTTGGATGCATTAACTTCACAGTTATATACCAGTTTTCTAGGATCAAATTCTGCTTTGGCGGGAATTTACAAAAACGGTATCCTCAATAGTAATTTCCACATGAATGGCTATTTTGAAAAAGACAAAATCCGATTAAATCAGGTAATATCGCCAAAAAACGATGAAACAAAAAAATCGTATGACGAAATATGTGATTCAAAAATTGACAAAAACCTATTGAATTATGTAGGCAACAATGTTCTGGGATATTACTCTATTGCAATGAATACGGAAGCTATTATGAACTACGAATACAAAGTTCTTAAAACCACTTTGAATTCTGTTTACCAATCCTATACCAAAGAAGCAAGCGGCAACGAGGCCGATGTTTTGATTGATGCTGTTGCTTTGTTTTTGGACGAAAAAGCCATTGCCGACCTCATTCCAGGGAACGCTCTTTTTGTTCTCCATGACCTCAAAAAAGTAAATCGTGATTATATTCACATCGATTATGATGAAAATTATCAGCAAATAGAAACCAAAGGCACCAGAGACGAAATTCAGCCAAACTTTTCGTTTCTTATTAATACCCGAAATGAGTCTTTTGTAAACAAATTGCTTCAACTTCCTTTAAACAAAAGCAAATTTACCGCGACTGATTATCAATTGACCAATGGATATTACACCATTCATTTTGAAAAAGACAACCTGTTGGAGAACTTATATCTCGGATTGAAAAATGGCGTGGTAATGATAACCACTTCAAAAGAAAATATCGAAAACCTCATCCATCAAACCGTAATGCCACTTCGTTCCGATTTCAAGAAATCCATTTCCAAAAACAATTCGGCAGCCTGGTTTGATGTTCAAAAAATAATTGAAGCATCCAAAACTGAAATTGACAAGGACACCAAAAGCAATTATTATGATATTGCTTTGAGAAATGCCGGCGAAATCACAGTAGAATCCAAATTCAAAAATAGTGCTATTGTTTCGGACGCGCTATACACTATCAAGGGAGAGCACGCCAACAGTCTGCAGTATATCTTTGATATTATTAATGAATTTTATATCGAAAATAAAAAAGCAACAAAAGCTACCGAATAATTTAATGAAGCGACCAAAAAGTTATCATTACAGAATTGCCACACTCCTTATTGTCATTGGGAGTGTGTTTTTTTTATATTGGTATGGCTATCACAAAGTTTTTGAAGAAAAATGCATTCCTCAAAATACCGATCGAGTTATTGTAGCCGATGCAAAAAACATTCGGAATTATTTTGCTATTTCTTATCTAAAAAATCCTTCTGAATGGCAATGGAAGAAACCAGAAACTAAATTTGAAAAGCTTTTCGAACTTTCTGATTTCGGAATAAAAGCACCCGATTATTTTGCTTTTTTTCACATCGAAAACCAACCCGGTTCACAATGGTTTATTGCATTAAAAATTGAAAATGAAACCACATTTGAAAAAGCCATAACTAAAACTAACTTTAATCAAACCGAGCTTCAAAACGGGATGAGTTCCTATTATTCTAAGTCAAAAGCACTTTTTATAGTAAAATATTCGGATCAAATTCTGGTTTCTAACATTTCTGAGAAACAAAAACAAATTGCATTACAAACAGCCGAAAATTTATTTATCAAAAAGCTTTTTTTGGATACCAAAAGAATAAAAAAAACGATAGATACAAACAATGCAGTAACGTTTTGGATTAAAAAAAATAGCATTCTGGAAAAGGACGGAATCCTAAATCTGAAATTGGAAGACAACGAAATAACAGTTGACGGCTTTCTCGCATTGAAACCAAAATTCAAAAAAGAATTTCAATTCTCTCAAAATCCAAATGCATTATTGTCACTAGGATTTAATTTCGAAATGATTCGGGGGCAAAACATCCTCAAACAAAATTCAGCTAAAATCAATAAAATGCTGGGTTTTGATTTAGATTCCATTTTAGTCCGCAACCCGACCAAAACAGAATTAGTATTAAACAAAATCATTGAGAAGAAGGATTCGGCTATCAGTTACGACTATGACGATGATTTTAATCCGATCAAAAAAGTAACTGTCAGTACTAACCCTGAACCATCTTTTTGCTTTTCGATCCAGACCGTTGATTCCAAAAAAATCTATAATTACCTGAAAACTCAAAATACAATTGACAATCATTCGGTTTTTGTCAATTTTCCTTTGGCACAAACCAAAGCTTTCGTCGAAGACAATTCTTTTAAACTGGAAGCCAATCTAACAAAAACTGAAAATTCTCAAATTTCTGTTCCTAAAATTGGATATTTATATATTCATCTTGACAAACTGAAAACCAAAGACTGGCGCTTCATCATTGCCAAAAACAAAATTTTTTCCTTTTTTCAATCTTTTGAAACTTTAAAAATCAATCTTTCACCAAAAAACAATTTAATTCATTTTCAGGCACGTTTGAAAGCAAAAGACAGAAAAAACTTAATTTCCATTATGAAATAAAGCAGTTTTTTTTAGATCTTTACAGAAGATGCAAAATAAAAACTTAAATTTCTCGTTAAATGCTTGACAGAAATTCTAAAACATTTACTTAACGAGGGGTAAAAACTTAACCATGTATTTTTTGCCCTGTAATTTAAAAACTAAAAAGAAAGATTATGAAAAAGCTAATTTTAATGATTGCCTTTGGCTTTCTATCAGTTGGTGCATTTGCACAAGCACCTCTTGAACAAGGCGGAACACAATTAAACGCAGGTATAGGATTTTCGGGATGGGGAGTGCCTGTCTATTTTGGTCTTGATTACGGGATTGCAAGAGATTGGACTCTTGGAGGTCAATTATCTTTTCAAACAGATAATTACGCATATCAAAACAATCATTATAATTCCCATGCAGTAGGAATTGGTGCCAATGGAAATTACCATTTCAACAGAATCTTAAATATGCCGAGCAATTTTAATTTCTACGCCGGAGCGAGTTTAACATACTATGCTTGGAGTAATGATAACGGTTATCATGATGATGATACTGTTGGCCTTGGACTTCAGGTAGGTGGTCGTTATTTCTTTACCAAAAATTTTGGTATCAATCTTGAATTCGGAGGAAATACCGTAAACAGCGGTGGTAAATTTGGAGTTACTTTCAAACTTTAAAATTATTTCAAATATAAGTTTTATAAAAAAACCATTCGCCGCGGCGAGTGGTTTTTTTTATTCATGATAAATCTAATTCAAAGAAAATCATTTGATCCTCCTAAAAGTGACATTATATGATTTATTGTCCAAAGCGTCAGTATAAATGCCTACAAGTAGATCTTTATCTGCAACATAATTTAACGATAAACTATAACCCGGTTTATCGTCTTGTCTGTAAATAACAAATATCCTCAAAACATCCGAAGACTGAGTCCAACCAGCTTTTTCGATAAAAACCAATTTCGAATTCGAATAATTTACTTCCAATCCTCCATTTTTCAAAAGTTCCAAAACTTGCAATTCAATCGCTGAATCATCCATTCCCCATTTCCCTCTGATTAAATTCTTATCCTGAATTATTGGATCATGATGCTTTTGAGAATGTTTAAAAACAATCGATGAATTCGGATTCATTTCACTTGCCTGAACCGAAAAAGGGATCATAACAAATCCAACGAAAAGAAGTAAAAACCCGCTAATTAAAAAAGTAATTTTTTGCATGCTCTTATTTTTTAAGTTAAACAATAAACAGCATTTAGGGCAAAAGAAAATTAATGAAAAACTTTAATTTTCAAAACTATAAAGGTATTTCTTTTTTTAGTTAAGTTATTCCAAAAAAATTAATTTACTGAAATACAGAAAATTACAATTACTCAACGGCAAGGTTCGCAAACGAATCAAAACGAACGTAAAGCTCTTCGAACCTTTCGGTTAAATGAGGCTATTCACGTTTAATCTCGTGACCTACAAATTCTTCCAAAGTGGCAAACATTTCATCAACGGAAAGAACTTGGAAATCGGGATGGGATTTTAGAAAATTAGCATTCAAAGTAACCAAGTTTTCTTCTATTTCAAAAAAAGCGTCTGTGTTAAGCAAATCCCGGGTTGGATTCACTCCTTCCAATTTTCCGTTCAGGAATTTATTAAGTTTTATGCTGCTTATTAATTTTACTTTTTTCGATTGTTGTTGGAATAATTCCAAATGCTTTTCGGCGCCAATCAACGCTAAACCTTCTTTGATTAATTCGTTTAACTCAGTATTCCAACCTGAGCTGTGGACGAATTTTGCAAAGTTTCCTGTAACATATTGGGTATAGTAATAATCCAAATAATAACTGGTCAAGGCGTCTTCGTGAATGAGTTCGTCATCGACACCTTCCTCACGCATTAGATTGATTACCGAAATATTGGAGTGAATGACATCCTGAAGATTTTCACTGTTGAAGGCTGTTTCCGAAACTATTATTCTGCCGAATTCCATAGAGTTTGTTTTTAAATATTTGGCAAATTTCGGGTAAAATAACTAAGAACAGAAATGTTTTTAGTCTGCTTTCGAATCGTCACTGCTTTTTTGCTGATTCATTTTGGCAACCAAAGCTTTTAGACGCAAAGCTCTTTCTTTTTTCTCTTCCTGAAGTTTAGCCTTTTTCCGATTGAGTAATTTGGTGTGTAAAGCCTTGTTTTTGGTATTTTTTTCGGGTCCTTTAGCCATGGTTTATAATCTTCAAATTCTGTTTGCAAATATAAGCAAAGAGACAGACTAAATATTACTAACCCGTCCTGAAACCCCAAGTCCCTAGCCCCGATAGAAGTGAAAATCCTTGTGTGCCGTCTCGTCCCAAAAGACGAGAGGCACACAAGATTGTAGCGTATAGCGGGATTAGCTCCTAATAAAAACCATTAAACTCTCAATTCTATTGCTTATTTTTGCACCCAATAAAATTGAGTTATGATACAGAATCCAAAAAGATATACCATTACTGCGGCATTGCCTTATACAAATGGACCTATACACATTGGGCATTTGGCGGGTGTTTACGTGCCTTCGGACATTTATTCCCGTTATTTGCGTTTGCAGGGAAGAGACGTTTTGTTTGTTTGCGGAAGCGACGAACACGGTGTTGCCATTTCGATGAAAGCCAAAAAAGAAGGGGTTACTCCTCAGGAAGTAATTGACAAATATGATGGAATTATACGTAAATCATTCGCTGATTTCGGTATTTCGTTTGACAATTACTCCAGAACTTCGTTAAAGATCCATCACGAAACGGCTTCGGAATTCTTTAGAAAATTGTATGACAACGGTGATTTTATTGAAGAAACAACCGAGCAATTGTATGATGCAAAAGCCAATCAATTTTTGGCAGACCGTTTTGTAGTTGGGACTTGCCCAAAATGTGGTAATGAAGAAGCGTATGGCGATCAATGCGAAAAATGTGGTTCTACATTAAACGCTACGGATTTAATCAACCCAAAATCAACAATTACGGGTGAGACTCCTGTGTTGAAATCTACGAAACACTGGTTTTTGCCTCTGGATCGTTACTCTGATTTTTTGAATGAATGGATTCTCGTTGGACATAAAAACGACTGGAAACCGAATGTTTACGGGCAAGTAAAATCCTGGATTGACGGCGGACTTGAGCCTCGTGCGGTAACCCGCGACTTGGATTGGGGAATTGACGTTCCGGTTGAAGGCGCCGAAGGAAAAAAATTATATGTGTGGTTTGATGCTCCAATTGGCTATATTTCTTCTACCAAAGAATGGGCTCAAAGAGAAGGGAAAGATTGGGAACCTTATTGGAAAGACCAAGACACAAAATTGGTTCACTTCATCGGGAAAGACAATATTGTTTTTCATTGTGTGATTTTCCCTGCGATGCTAAAAGCCGAAGGAAGCTATATTTTGCCAGATAATGTGCCTGCGAATGAGTTCCTGAATTTGGAAGGAAATAAATTATCAACTTCCAAAAATTGGGCAGTTTGGTTACACGAATATTTGGAAGAATTTCCAAATCAACAGGATGTTTTACGCTATGCCTTGACATCAAATGCTCCGGAAACCAAAGACAACGACTTTACCTGGAAAGATTTTCAGGCTAGAAACAACAGTGAATTGGTGGCTATTTTTGGAAATTTCATCAATCGTGTGGTGGTGTTGACCAACAAATATTACAACGGAATCGTACCTCAACCAAATGAATTATCAGAAGTTGACGAGCAGACTCTAACCGAATTGAAAGCGTATCCAGCAGTGATTGCTAGTTCGCTGGAAAGATACCGATTCAGGGAAGCACTTGGCGAAATGATGAATGTTGCCCGACTTGGAAACAAATACCTGGCTGACGAAGAGCCTTGGAAAATGATTAAAACGGATGAAGAGCGCACCAAAACCCAAATGTATGTTGCCTTGCAAATCGCTGCTGCTTTGAGTTCGCTTTGTGAACCGTTCTTACCTTTTACCGCTACGAAATTAAAACGTATTTTGAATATTAATGAAGCTTTGAGCTGGAATACTGTTTCGGATAATTCCGATTTAATTCCTGCCGGTCATCAAATTGATGAAGCCGAATTATTGTTTGCCAAAATAGAAGACGAAGAAATCCAAAAACAAATAGATAAATTGGAAGCAACCAAAACGGCAAATAACGCCGAAAACAAAAAAGCAGAACCTCAAAAAGACTTGATTCAGTATGAGGATTTTGCCAAAATGGATATCCGTGTGGGAACAATCCTTGAAGCTGAAAAAATGCCGAAAGCCAATAAACTTTTGATTTTGAAAGTGGATACCGGAATTGACGTTCGAACGATCGTTTCGGGAATTGCCGAAAGTTTCAAACCAGAAGATATTATCGGAAAACGTGTAACCGTTCTTGTGAATTTGGCTCCGAGAAACCTTCGTGGTGTAGAAAGTCAAGGAATGATTTTGATGACTACCAATGCCGAAGGAAAATTGGTTTTCGTAAATCCAGATGCTGATGGCGTTGGAAATGGCGAAACGATAAATTAAATTTTATAATTCATATAAATTGCGTGAATCGGTTAAATCTTTTAATTGATTCGCGCAATTTCTTTTTATTTTTTTAAAAAAGCACAAACGATTAAAAACATGAAACTCACCAAACCAAGATTAGCCTTAATCTACGGTATTCTTTGCATTTCGATTTTCCCGATATTGGTAAAATTACGTTTAACCCCTGGGTTAATTTCGGCTTTTTACCGAATGTTTTTTGCTTTTCTCTTACTTATGCCTTACACGCTTTTAAGTAAAAACTTTAAAATGCCAACTTTAAAATTCGCTCTTTTGGCGGCATTTTGCGGTATTTTATTTTCATCGGATGTTGCGGTTTGGAATATCGCGATTCAGGAATCAAGTGCAACTCAAGCATCGTTATTGACAAATTTATCCCCAGTTTGGGTTGGAATTGGTTCTTTTTTATTTTTAAAATCAAAACCTGGCGTAAATTTCTGGACGGGAACAATAGTTTCGTTATTCGGAATGGTGGTTTTGGTTGGTTTTGAATTTTTCATTGAAATGAATTTTGACAAGGCTTTTCTGTTTGCCGTTTTATCAGGTATTTTCTATTCCATTTATCTTTTGATCAGCAAAAATGTTCTTTCAAAAGTCGATGTATTATCGTTCATGACCATCAGTTTATTCGCTTCCAGTATTTATTTAGGAATTCTCTGTTATAGTTTGGATCAACCTTTTACCGGATTTTCAGATGCCGGCTGGTTTGTGTTGGTCCTTCAGGCATTAATTTGTCAACTTTGTGCTTGGCTTTCTATCAGTTATGCCACGCAACACATGCCTGCGACGAGAGTTTCATTGAGTTTATTAAGTCAGGCCGTAATTACTTCTATCTTGGCTTGGTTCTTTTTGGAAGAAAAAATAACTTTACAAATGGTTTTCGGCGGAATTATTCTACTTTTCGGAATCCGAATTACCTTTTACGATAAGGTCTTTTCTTTGAAAAGACTTTTTTCTAAGAACTAAAACAAAAATCATGTCAAATACAAACTCTATATCGAACTTAAAAGTCATTGCCTTCGACGCTGACGACACCTTATGGGTCAACGAAACCTATTTTGATGAAACCGAGAAAAAATTCTGTGGTTTGATGGAAGATTATTTGTCGCATCAAGGGATTTCAAAAGAACTATTCAAAATCGAAATCGATAATCTCAAATTATACGGTTACGGAATCAAAGGCTATATTCTTTCGATGATAGAAGCGGCGATAAAAATTTCGAACAACACCATTCCAATCGAAGTCATCGAAAAAATAATTCAATACGGAAAAGAACTGCTCGAAAAACCGATTGTTTTATTGGACGGAGTTGAGGAAACTTTACAAGCTTTACACAGAAAATACAAATTGGTCGTTGCCACCAAAGGCGACTTGCTGGATCAACGCCGAAAGTTGCACAATTCGGGCTTAGGGCATTATTTTCACCATATTGAAGTGATGTCGGACAAACAAGAAGTCGATTATTCGGATCTGATCAAACGCTTGGAAATTAAACCCGAGGAATTCTTCATGATCGGCAATTCCCTAAAATCAGATGTATTGCCTGTTTTAACAATTGGCGGACATGCCGTTCATATTCCTTTTCACACTACTTGGGCACATGAAAAAATCGATCATAAAGTGGAACACAAAAATTTTAAGACATTTGAAAAAATAACAGAAGTCTTGACAATATTGGAAACCTGAGAGTTCTTTTTTAAAAAAACAGTCCTAGCAAAAATGCTTTTTATTTAGTATTTTAGCTAGGCTTTTTTAAATAAAAGTTGCTTATCATTAAAGTTCACATTCCGACGAAGCCTATCATCCCTAAATACCATATAAATGAGAAAAATTTTAGATTTGGACAATTGGAATCGAAAAGATCATTTTCTTTTTTTTAAACAAATGCAGGAACCTTTTTTTGGGGCAAACGTAACCATCGACTGCACCAAAGCTTATGACAAGGCAAAGTCACTGGGTACTTCTTTTTTTATTTATTATTTACACAAAACCCTAGTGGCGGTCAATGCCTTTGAAAGTTTCAAATACCGAATGGAGAACACCCATATTTACATTTACGACCGGATTGACGGATCAGCAACAATAAGCCGAGCCGATGGTACTTTTGGATTTTCTCTAATTGAATACCATCCTGATTACAGCATTTTTGAACAAAACGCCATAACTGAAATCAATCGTATTCAAAACACAACCGGTTTGTTCACACGAGAATTCAATGATGACAACCTCATTCATTTTTCGGCAATTCCCTGGTTGAATTTTAGCTCGCTTTCACATGCCCGAAACATGACTTTCCCTGACAGCAGCCCTAAAATTTCTTTTGGAAAAATGACTGTCTCCAAAAAAGGAAAAAGAAAAATGTCTATGTCAATTCACGTTCATCACGGATTAATGGATGCCATTCATGTAGGTCAAATGGTGGATTATTTTCAAGAAATAATGAACCAATAAATTCATAATATTGTAAAACGGAACAATATTTGTTTATTCTTTCAAAACAAACATTTTATTTAGTAAGTACTCATGAAAAAAATATTTCTTTTTTTTATTCTAATCCAATGCAATGCTCTTTTGAGTCAGACAGTTATTGCAACATTTCCATTGGAACTTAAAAAATCCAAAGACTACAGACAAATATTAAATGCCGAAAACAACGATACACACGATTTGTTTGCTTTTGTAACCGACAAAGAAACGCTAACAATCCTAAAATACAATAGTGCATTGTTTCTAACCAATCAATACACATTTCCAAGGCTCGATATCAGTCATAAATTAATATCAGGATATAGCTTTAATAATCAAGGAAACCCGACTCTTTATTGGTCTTCCGACGATTTGAGCAAAATAACAGCTGCTACTTACGATTTGGACTCCAAAACTAACGCTGTTGTTAATTATGAGTTGCAGTTTTTCAACCAAGATGTTATCACACATTTCCAAGAGAACAATACTTTTTACATTCTTGCTCAAAAACATTTTGAAGAAAAATTGATACTGTACATTTTTAAAGATGGCAAAAAAGAAGAAAAAATACTGGATTTCAGCTCTTTTAAATTCAAAAACAGCAAAAACCAAGCGGTATCATTCAGCAAGATTCTGGAAGTTTGCCCAATTGAACAAATAGAAACCAATCATTTTAATCCTTTATTCAAAGGCACTCAGAAAACAAAACTATACGTTCTCAAAAATCGATTGCTTCTTACTTTCGACCATAACGACAATGAGACACAAGGATTTGATATAAACCTTGCAACTTTCGAAATTCAGGAAAAGCTTTTTCCGAAAACCGCAACCAAAAATTATGTCAGTTTATCGAATTCCTACTACCATGAAAACAAAATCTATCAGCTAAAAGTTAATGCTGAAGAATTACAATTTGAAATAAAGGATTACAAAACAGGAGAAAATATTAAAACCTTTACAGTTCCGCAAACCGATGCGATTCCGTTTAAAACTTCACCTTTATGGCTGCAAATGGAAGGGCAAAGACCAAAAGAACTGACAAACACTACCAATTTTTTACATCAATTGGTTTACTTGGAAGTAGGACTCACGGTCTATAAAACAACTAAATCCATTCTGATAACTTTGGGAGGAACTGGAAACATTCAATTTACAGATATTGCGAATAATTATTCAGGCAATGAACTAAACTATTATGACTATATAAATCGTTATGTCCCCACATATATGTATTTTGAAAGTAGGTTCGACAAAAAATTGGAAAACACCAAGCAAGATCAGGAACCGCTTGCTGTTGATTTTATTTCGCGTTTTAGAGAAGAGCACGATGAAGTGTCGCTACCAAGCATCATTCGCTACAAAAACTACTATATCATGGGATATTACGACACCAATACCAAACAATATACCATGAGAAAATTCAGCGATGGATTTGATTCTATGTAATTCCTAGTTCCTTTCTTTTTTGGAGCGGAAACATAAAGGTTTTTTTGGAAACATCGTCCCGTTTTCCGCTACAATTCCCGATTTAGAAAAACTTCGGCAAAAGCCTTGTTTTTCTAAATCGGGCGATTTTCACTTCAACCGGGGCTAAAAGTTAGCATTTGGCTTTTTTGTAATCATTCAAAAAAACATAACGTCTTTCTAGAAAACAAAACAATTTATTTGAATTAAAGTATAAATCTTATATTATTTTCAATAAATTATGAATTCACAAGTTGGCTATTCGTAAAATGGTATAGTTTTTGTAGGTTTTTTCTAATCAACCTCCAGTACAAATAAGTAATTATGAAAAAAATTCTACTTTTTGTTATTCTAATCCAATATAATTTTCTCTTTAGTCAAACGCAATTAGCAACTTTTCCGCTGGAATTCAAAAATTCCAAAGACTACAGGCAAATCATAAATGCCGAAGACAACAATACACATGATCTATTTGCCTTCGCAACCGATAAAAAAACACTCACAATCCTAAAATACAACAATGCGCTGTTCTTGACCAATCAATATGCATTTGCAAAAAAGGATATCTCCCATAAATCAATATCAGGGTACAGTTTTAGCGACGATGGAAACCCAACTCTTTACTGGTCTTCCGAAGATTTACAGAAAATAACAGCAGTTACTTACAATCTGAACACAAAGACAAATACTTCAGTCAATTATGATTTAAGATTTTTTAAACAAATTGTTATTACGCAATTTCAACAGAACAATACTTTTTATATCCTCACACAAAAATATTTAGAGCAAAAATTGGTATTGTACATTTTTAAAGATGGCAAAAAAGAAGAAAAAACACTCGATTTCAGCTCTTTCAAATTCAAAAACAGCATAAATTTACCTATAAGATTTAACCAAATTCTAATAGCTTGTCCCGCTGAAAAAATTGAAACCAATCAGTTCAACCCGCTATTCAAGGCTACTCAAAAATCAAAACTATACGTTCTCAAAAATCAATTGCTTCTCACTTTCGACCACGATTATCACGAAACACAAGCATTTTTCATTGATCTTGCTACTTTTGAAATTCAGGAAAAAAAGTTTTCTAAAACCGATACTCAATCTTTTTTCGGCCCAAACAATTCCTATTATCATGAAGGTAAAATATATCAATTTAAAGTCAGTAGCAACCAATTATTGTTTGAAATAAGGGATTATAAAACAGGAGAAATAGTCAAAAGTATTTACGTTGCACCAAACCAAACGATTCCATTTAAATCTTCTCCTATATGGCTGCAGCTAAATAATGATAAACCGACGGAAATACAAACCACCGCCCGACTTTTGAATCAACTTCACTCTTTGAATGTTGGATTAACGGTTTACAAAACTTCTAAATCCATTTTAATCACATTTGGAGGAATAGGTGAGCTTGAATTTTCGGACACTGTACATTCTTTTACATTTGATAATGAACTGACCAGCGACATAGAATATCGCAATGTCCCGATGACAATTTACTTCGAAAGTATATTTGACAAAAAATTAGACCATATCAAACAAGATCAGGAGCCACCTCTTGCAGTCGATTTTATTTCCCGTTTTAAAGAAGAACATAAGGAAATCAGCCTACCAAGTATTATTCGTTACAAGAACTACTATATCATGGGGTATTATGACACCAAAACCAAACAATATACCATGCGTAAATTCAGTGATGGATTTGAGACAATGTGATTTTAGAGCAGCCAATTTTTGAAACCGTGATGTCTTTATAAAGCAGTATTATTCTAATTTAAAAGTATTCATTACTTTTTCTATCTCTTTTCGATAGTTTTCAAATTCGCTTTGTTTTGCGGAGAAAGTCAGCACATAGGCTTTATCATTTTTCACGAAATCGTATTGCAGAAATTTAAGATCTAAACCATTGAATTTGGCCTCGAAGATTAGAATTTGGTATTCCTGCCCGTCCGTTTTTTTTCGGGTACTTTCTATAAGTTTTCCGCTCGCCTTAATCTGTTTTTCGGAAATCGCTACAAATTGATCCAAATCATACTTCAAAACTCCCAAATCCTGAATCATCAAATTAATATTTTCCGAAAAATCATCACCCGGTTTAGTTGGCGTAAACAAATAAAATTCAACTCCATTTTTTCCACTTTCATCCAATCGAAAAGAAGCGTCATAACGAATAAAATAGCCATTTCTACTGATTTCTTTCGTTCCATTTTCAACTTTAGAAATTCCTGTCTCAACTTTTTGACTCTTTTGACAGCCAATAAACCCCAGGACTACAACAAGCAGTAATAATAATAATTTGTGTTTCATATCATTTAGTTTCTCTAAATTTCGTCAGTTCGAGTAAATTTGAAATGCGACAGCTTTTCAAATTGTATCGAGAACCAACTTTTAAACTTAAAATACTCTAGAAGAACTTTTTTTCTAACTAGTGTTCTCGATACAATTTTCTGAAAAAGCTATTCGCATTTTCTGAAAATTTACTCGAACTGACGTTAAATATTTTCTTTACTAATCCATTTCCCAACTGTTGGCGGAACATAATTTTCCATTTTATCCAAAAGTTCGTCAATGGAGTCACTAACCAAAAGCATTTCTTGGTTTACTTCTTTCAAAAGTCCTTTGTTTACCATGGTTTCAGTGAACGTAATCAAAGCGTCAAAATAACCGTCAACATTTAAAAGAGCAATCGGCTTTTTATGCAGTCCTAATTGCGCCCAAGTAAGCATTTCAAAAAGTTCATCCATCGTTCCGAAACCACCCGGGAGGGCTATTACGCCGTCACAAAGATCATTCATCTTGGTTTTTCTTTCGTGCATAGTGTCAACCAAAATCAATTCGGTGAGTTGTTTGTGTGCAATTTCTTTTGATCTTAAAAAATTAGGCAACACTCCGATTGCTTTTCCGCCATTATTCAAAACACCATCAGCGACTGCACCCATAAGTCCAACATTGGCTCCGCCGTAAACTAATTCAATATTTTTCTCTGCCAAAGTTTTGCCAAGTAAAGCGGCTTGTATTGTATAATTTTCTTCAGTCCCTGAACTCGAACCACAGAATACGGTAATTCTTTTCATTTTCTATTTATTTTTAATCCGATCTAACAGGTTTTAAAAAACTATTAGGTCTCCCAAATATACTCATTAAGAATCACAAGTTATACCAATTCTACTTTGAAATTAATTCAATTGTTTTGGCATAATGCCGTTGTATATTTCATTTGGTTCAATATTTATTGAACTAATTTGAAATAACAAACGGTATAAAAAACCTATTTGTTTGATTCCAAAAACTTAATTTTGTGGTCTCATACCTAAAAAATAAATTCTATGTCTTTTCAACCTGTTTTTAATGAATTTTGGGAAAAAGTAAAAGAAAGCATCACCGATAAAACTTATGCTAAATTGACTTTAGCAAAAACCATAGGCGACACCGATTTGAAAAATATATATGTGCGTCCGGTTTTGAATGATGGGGTCTTTAGTCTTTCGGTTACAGAGCGATACAAAACCGAAGAAATCGAAAGTTTTCATTCGCTTGACGAAACTTACAAGATCCTAAGTTCCTATATGAACAAGCCTTTTCTGACGGCACTTTTGTTCACCACCGAAAATGACATTACTTTCAAAATCAATAAAAAACGCGCGGGAAGTATTATTTTACAAGATCCTACGTTCAAAAACGCTTCGGATGTAATTTTGGAGATGAAGGAAAAAGGACTTTAGAATGCAGAAAGCAGATTTCAGAAGGCAGATTCTAGAATGCGGAAATTTGAAACAATTGTGTAAAAATTCATTAATGGTAGAGACGCACTGCAGTGCGTCCCTACCACAGAAATTAAAAATCTACAACGCCCCATCCCATTCGGCATAAAACTGCGACAGGAATTCCTGCATGAATTGATGTCTTTGTTGTGCTATTTGCTTACCGGTTTGGGTATTCATTTTGTCTTTCAACAACAACAATTTTTCATAAAAATGATTGATTGTTGGCGCATTGCTGTTTTTGTATTCTTCTTTGCTCATGTTCAATTTCGGAGCAATATTAGGATCATACATCGCCCTGTTTTTGAATCCGCCATAATTAAACGCCCTTGCAATCCCGATTGCCCCTATGGCGTCCAAACGGTCCGCATCCTGCACGATATCCAATTCGATGGACGAGAAGGCCTTTTCCGTGTTTCCGCCTTTAA
This sequence comes from Flavobacterium aquiphilum, assembly GCF_027111335.1. Classification (NCBI taxonomy): domain Bacteria; kingdom Pseudomonadati; phylum Bacteroidota; class Flavobacteriia; order Flavobacteriales; family Flavobacteriaceae; genus Flavobacterium; species Flavobacterium aquiphilum. The sequence goes on from NZ_CP114288.1 coordinate 314,398, forward strand.
AAGAGACGTTATCGATAATTTGAATGACATGCGAAATAACAGCTTCTGTAGCGCCTTGACTTTCCAAGAACTCACGGGCTACTTTTGGCCCCACGGTTTCATCACCACCATTAAATTTACTATCAGCGATATCATGAAGCAAAGCACCGAGTTTTACGACCGTTTCGTCGCATTCCTCGCCACTAGCAATCAATAATGCATTCTTATAAACTCTCTGAATATGAAACCAATCGTGTCCACCTTCAGCATTTGCTAATTTTTCTTTTACAAAAAGAATGGTTTTATTAATTAAATCCATATTATCTCTTTATTGTTTTTTTTATAAAAAATGCTGATTTTCAAAGCATTAACCTTAAAAATCAGCATAATAATTAATTGTCAAATTTAAAAATCAATATCAATGACAATATCAATATCAATTTAAAAATCTAAATTCTACAATCTTGCAGGTTCAACCCATTTGAATTGGAATGATTCTGCAGGAATCACCAGTCTTTCGGAGATTTTTGCCATTCTGGCTGGTAATTTCATCAAGTAATCGCGGGCTTTCTCAGCCTCGGCAGTTAAACCTGTAATTTTATCAATTTCCCATTTATCAATTAACTTCTGCATAATATCAACATAATCGTTAGCAGTATATACTCCAATTCTTTGTGCAGAATCTGAAAAATGCTCAAAAGCCGAACTGATTTTTTGTCCAGATTCCCTCAAGAAATGAGCTGGCATAACGATTTTTTGTTTCATCATATATTGGAAAGCAAGCATCATTTCGCTTGGATCCAATTTGAAAATTTCGGTCACAAAATGGCTATAGGCGTGGTGGTGACGCATTTCGTCTCCCGCAACCATTTTACACATTTTGGATAATTTCTTATCTCCATAGCTTTTGGCCAATTGCGACACTCTATTATGAGAAACATAAGTAGCCAATTCCTGGAAACTGGTATAAACAAAGTTTTTATAAGGATCTCTTCCTGTTCCAATATCAAAACCATCATTGATCAAATGCTGTGTTGTCATTTCGATTTCACGCATGTTCACGCGACCCGACAAATACAAATATTTATTCAGTAAATCTCCATGGCGATTCTCCTCTCCAGTCCATTCGCGTACCCATTTGGCCCAACCATTTCTGCCTTCATTGTCAACACCTTCAAGCTCCATCAACCAGTTTTCGTATGTTGGCAAAGCCTCTTCGGTAATCATATCACCCACCATAGCCACCCAAAAATCATAAGGTAGATCTTTGGATATTTCTCTCAATTCTTTTACTTCTTCAAGGAAATTATCACTTTCCGAATTAGGCAAAAAGTCCGAAGGCTGCCATATCTTTTCCACTGGAATCAGATACTGCTCCATAAATCCTTCTACCTTGTTTTCCAGAAATTGCATTACTTCCAGACGAATGTTTTTTATAGACATTATTTATAAATTATTAAATTTTTATTCCATTTTTGACTGCCGTTTCAGTCTTTTGCATGATTTCATTAAACTCAAAATCCTTCACTGCAAATGCATCATGAACCGCAAAGGTAATATGATTTCCTAAACCATAAGGAAAAGTTCCGTATTTTAAGAGTTTCCACGAATTATTGATACTAATTGGAACTACATAAGCCGATGGTGCGTTCTTGCATAAAATCTTTAACCCTGTCTGGGCAAATTCCTTTGGTTTTCCGTTACGGCTTCTGGTTCCTTCCGGAAAAATCACTGCCGAACGTTTATGTTTTTCAATATAATCAGCTATTTTTTTAATAGTTGGTATCGCTTGTTTTGGATCCTTACGGTCAATTAATACGGAGCCTCCATGACGCAAATTAAAAGAAACACTTGGAATTCCTTTCCCCAATTCTTTCTTACTCACAAATTTGGGATGAGATCTTCTCAAAAACCAAATTATTGCAATAATATCGTATAAACTCTGATGGTTCGCCACAAAAATAATCGGCACCCCTTCCGGTACTTTTTCAACACCTTCACAACCAAAAGTCGTTCCTAAAATAAGAACAATTTTTAGTAATATGAAATTTAGGTAATCAACACTTTTTTTATGTGCCTGATATCCAAATGCGTGCAAACAAACCCATTGAATAGGATGAAATATCGCCAAAGTCAACAGCACTAAAAATAATACGATAACAGATAAAGGGTACGAAATTAACTTTTGCATACTTTAAAATTTGCCACAAAAGTAAGAAATATATTTTTAGCACTATTTATAACCCTTGCAATTAATCCTCATCATTATATTCAATTGCAAAACAGAAAGTTACAAAAATATTACCATTTATTTATCCAATAAAAAAGAAACTTTTGATACAATTCTAGATCGTTTTCTATCACAAACTGACTGTTGCATGACTGCACTTTAATTGTAACTTTGCCAACATCATAATGAACAGTATTTTAAAAAAAATGAGCTTCACCTATCCCAAAAACGAAAAACTCAAAAGCAAAATAGCCATCGGATTATTATTCACCGAAGGCAAATCGGTATCGAAATATCCTTTGCGGTTGGTTTACAATCCGGGGACTTTTGGCGAAGGCGAAAAAATCAAAATAGGCGTTTCGGTTTCCAAAAAATACTTCAAAAAAGCCGTTGACCGCAACTATTTCAAACGTGTATTGCGCGAAACTTATAGGCTCAACAAACATTTACTAATTGACAATTTAGACCAACCTTATACTTTTATGCTTTTTTACCAAAGCAAAGACCGATTATCATTTGAGGAAATCAACACCAAAACCATACAATTGTTCGAAAAATTTGTCGTTCAAACCAAAAAAGAAGATTAGGATACAGTACATTTTTCATTTTAAGAAGCCTAACTACCGCTTAGTTGTAATCTAAATTAATTTTGTATTTTTAAAAATAAATTACAGCCCTATGAAGTCAAAATTAATAATTGCACTTTTATTTTTCGCAGTATTGAGTTGTAAAAAAGCCGATGCGGAAGTTTCCCAAGATATGGCAATCACTGCAGTAAAGCTACCCGCAAAAAAACTGATCGGTAGCGAAGCAATCTCTAATTCAGGTTTCAAAGACGCAGAGAATACGACCATTGAGCAAAAAATAATCAAAAATGGTAATCTAAGATTTGAAACCGAAAATTTAGAAACCACTTATGAACAAATAAAAATTGCCGTAAAAAAAGGAAAAGCTTTCATTCAGAACGATAGTGAAGGAAAGGACTATGGCTCCATATACAGAAGAATAACAGTTCGTATCCCAAGTCAAAACTTCGATTCTTTCATAAAAGACATTTCGACGGGAGTTACTTATTTTGACAATAAAGAAATTAATTCTGAAGATGTAACTGAACAATACATTGACATTGATGCACGCTTAAAGGCCAAAAAGAAACTTGAAAACAGATACATTGAGCTTTTGTCAAAAGCAACCAAAATGTCTGAAATGTTAGCCATTGAAGCACAACTGTCGGCTATTCGCGAAGAAATTGAAGCCAAAGAAGGACAATTGAGATACATGCAAAACAGAATCTCTTTGAGTACAATTACCATAGAGTTTTACAAAACAATTGCTGAAGAAAGAGGCGTCACAATTTCCTATGGAGCCAAAGTTTGGAATGCCTTCAAATCTGGATTTTATGGAATTTCAAATTTCTTTTTAGGACTATTGGAAGTTTGGCCATTTATCATCATAGCAATAGCTCTATTTTATTTTATTAGAAAACGATTCAAGAAGAAAAACAAATAATCATGCGTACCCTTTTCCAAAAAAAAATCATAATTCCCGTTGTTGCCTCGGCCTTTTTATTTGTCGGGGTAAGTTTCAAAGATGACTATTTTGAGATTGCCAAACAGTTGGAAATTTTCACGACACTGTTCAAGGAACTGAACAAGAATTATGTCGATGAAACCACACCGGCTGAGTTGATGAACAATGCCATCAAAGGAATGTTGGGATCGCTTGACCCCTATACCGTTTATTTTAACGAACAGGAAGTACTCAAATTCAAAATCAACAATACGGGCGAATACACCGGAATTGGGGCGTTAATAACCCGTAAAGACGACAAACTGATCATAAAAGAACCTTATAAAAATTTCCCTGCCGATAAAGCGGGACTTAAAGCGGGCGACGAAATCATACAAATAGGAGACACCCCTTTGACCGACTTCAAAGATGATGCTTCGCAATTATTGAAAGGCTCCAAAAACACCAAAATCGACATCAAATACATTCGTCAGGGAAAAACCAATTCGACTGTAATTGTTTTGGACGAAGTCGAAATCAAGTCGGTTCCCTATTTCGCCAAAATTGATGACAAAACAGGTTATATCGTATTGGATCACTTTAACAGAAAAGCCTCAACCGAAACCAAAGAAGCATTGGAACAATTAAAAAGCCAAGGTGCCGAAAGAATTGTATTGGATTTAAGAGGAAATCCCGGCGGTTTATTAAACGAAGCGGTAAATATCTGCAATCTTTTTGTTCCAAAAAATGAAATCATTGTAACGACAAAATCCAAAATAGAAAAACACAACAACACCTACAAAACATCACGAGATCCGATTGATACTACGATTCCTCTAGTTATTTTGGTCAACGGCCGAAGCGCATCGGCCTCCGAAATTGTTTCGGGAGCTTTGCAGGATCTGGATCGTGCGGTAATTTTGGGAAGCCGAAGTTTCGGGAAAGGTTTGGTTCAAAGACCTGTGGAATTAACTTATGGCACACAGCTTAAAGTGACGATTTCGCGCTATTACACGCCTTCGGGAAGATGTATTCAGGCGTTGGATTATGCTCACAAAGATAAAAACGGTGTGGCTATCAGAACCGAAGCCAAAAATTACAATGCCTTTAAAACCCGTAAAGGAAGAACCGTTTATGATGGTGGAGGAATTTTGCCTGATATTGAAATGGAAGAGACCAAAACAAGTCCGATTGCCAACGCCTTATTGAAAAACGACGGTATTTTTAACTATGCTACCTACTATTATTACAAAAACCCGAATTTAGGAACAAAAATCCCGGTAATCACCGATGCGGATTATGCCGATTTCAAACAGTTCCTGAAAAACCAAAAAATTACTTTTGACACTGATACCGAAGTAGCTTTGAAAAACACTTTGGCGACAGCCAAAAAAGAAAAACTGGATGAAGCCATTGCCGTGGAATACCAACAATTGCTGACTTCACTTCAAAAATCCGAAAATGCATTATTGGATAAAAACCAAAAAGAAATTAAAGGTTTATTATTGGACGAAATCATCAAACGCTACCAATATCAAGAAGGACTTTATAATTATTACATCAAAAACAATCCCGAAATTAAGAAAGCGGTCAGTATTTTGAACACTACGGCTGAGTATAATTCGATTTTGAAGATTTAACACACCTTCCTGACGAAAAAATCGGGTTATTTTGGAACTTATCTCGTCCAAAATAACCCAATTTAGTTTATATAATTTCCTGAAAGCAAACTAAATCACTCCCTCACCATTTCAATATGTGGAATATCATCTTCGAGATACATTTCACTAGACTGCACAAAACCGAGACTTTCGTAGAACTTTTTTAAATATAGCTGAGCTCCAATGGTGATTTGGCTTTCACCAAAATGTTCCTTAATGCCCAAAATAGCATTCTTCATCAATTCTTGTCCCCACTTTCTATCCCTGTAATCTGGATCAACCACTACCCTTCCTATTGATGCATTATCAAAAGAAATTCCCGATTTAAAAAGTCGGGCGTGAGCCACAATTTTCCCGTCAAAAGTTCCAAAAAGATGCAAAGCCACCTTATCCTTTCCGTCAATATCGAGATAGACGCAATTTTGCTCCACTACAAAGATTTTACTTCGCAATTGAAGTATGTCATATAATTCATTTACAGATAATGCCTCAAAAGGCTTTATTTCCCATTCTACGGCCATAAGCAAGTACTTATTTTTCTTCAGATATTTTTACTCCTTTCAAAATCGATTCCAATTCATGCATATAATCACGTCTCTCTTGTGACGGTACGTAGCAAAATCCTTCGAGATATATAATTCTCTGTTTCCGATAATCCACAATAAGATAACTTATAAAAGGACCAAACATAAAACTATTTTTCAATCGCCAAGTACCCTTGGTTTCATAAGCCATTTTACCGGCCAAATTGGTTTTAAAAAGATAAAGTGGATAAGATGTGTCGACATACATATTGGAGTCATGCGTAGTGCCTTTTATGTAAGTTGCTCCGATAGAATCCTGAATCTTAATGATCCTACTCAAAACATCACCGCGTAACCTAAAACTCTTCATAGGAAATTGAGTAACCAATATACTTGTACTCCCACTGGAAAACTCTTTTTTCAGCCAAACGAAATTATCGTTTTTAATGCTATAAGAATAGCTCTTCGGAACTTTTAAATCAAGTTGGAATTGTTTCTGGATTGTATTTGAAACTACTACAGAATCCTTTAACAATTCCTCATGAGCTTCAATTTCACCTTTTTTGATAGTTCGAATAATGCTTGGGGTATGCTTTTCTATTAATTCCAAAAGAGCCGTTACTGATTCTCCAGTAATGTGAAATACATTTTGGGGACTTGCATACTGGTTTTTTTGTACGGAAAAATGATTCTCAGCACCTTTTTTGACAACAATAATAACCCTGCTTTTGGTTACAAAACCCTCCATGACATCAGTTGGATACTGATTAATGTCAAAAATGGGTTCTTCTTTTGGCAAACCTTCAACAGGACTTGCAAATTTATTCCTAATGCTGTCACCAACGACACCATTCCATAACTGATTATCGATGACTATTGAAATAGAATTAATCTTACCTGTAGAATGTTTGGAAAGATTGTCCTTATTCTTGGAACAAGAAAAAAGAATTGCAATAAGTAAAAATAAAATGGAAGTTTTATTCATATTAAAAAGTCTGAATAGACTTCAAATATACTGTAGTTTATTCAATTATCCTTTTATTTTCAACCCCATTCCCGGTTTTAGGTCATCCCCGGTAATATTGTTCCATTTTTTTAAATCAGAAACTGTAACTCCAGGATATTTTTTGGAAATGCTGAACAATGAATCTCCTTTTTGCACCAAATAGTTAATCTCTTTTTGGTATAAAGACACACTATTGTCCTTTTTCTTAAAAGAATCAACGGTTGCATTATTAGTATTGATTGCAATTTCGTTTTTAGCAACTACCAAAACATTCCCAATAGCAATATTATTTGAGTTCAAATTATTCCATTGTTTCAAATCAGTCAAAGATGCACCAAATTTTTTGGCAATGCTACCAAGATTATCTCCTTTTTGAACTTCGTACTGAATATCTTTAAGCTCTGGAGTAGCAACAGCAACTGCAGTACTTTCTTCAGCAATTGGCGCTGTGGTATTACCAACTTGCAATGAATCTCCTAATCTAATATTTGGTGATGTTAAGTGATTCCATTCTTTAATTTCTGCAACAGTTATATTGTATTTTTTAGCGATACTATTTAAGTTATCACCTTTTTGAACAACATAGAAATTTGAAGCATTGGCCGTAACAAGCGAATCTTTTTTATCCAAACTTGTTTTGCTTTCTTTGGCAGCAATATTAGAATTCTCTTTTGCTAATAAAGCTTTATTTTTAACCGTATTTAATGCCAATTGACTGCTTGGTTCCGAATCTTTTTCAATGATTATTTTTAGCGATTTACCCGCAGCAATGGAATTACCTTTGAGTTTGTTCCATTTCTTCAAATCAGAAACAGCAACATCATTATTTTTGGCAATTTCATCGAGGTTATCGCCACGCTTAACTTTGTAATACTTCACTCTGGTATTTGATGCCAATGCACTAAAAGTAGAATCTTTTACAATAAGAGGTTTTTTGGTGTCATTAACCTTTTCTCTTTTGTCCATTTCGTATTGAACATAAGCGTAAATTTTATCCTCATTAGAAGTAAAAACGCCAACTTTACACGAAGGCAAAGTCAAATAATGATATTTACCCTCGTATTTAGGAATTACATTGCGTTTATAGGAAGGATTTAATGCTTGAAGCTGCTCAACAGGTATATCCAATAAGTTGGAAATTTGAGCAAAAGACATTTCTTTTTTAACCATCACCGTATCGGTGGCAAAATGCTTAACTAAAGCTCTTTTAGGAACAATACCGTGTTCTTTATGGTATTCGTAAATGTACATTGTGGCTAGAAAAGCCGGAACATATCCTTGGGTTTCTTGCGGTAAAAATTTCTTGATGTTCCAAAAATTCTGTTGACCTCCTGAACGACGAATGGCTTTGGTAACATTTCCCGGTCCGGAATTATATGAAGCTAATACCAAATCCCAGTCGTTAAAAATAGTAAACATGTTTGTCAGGTATTGTGCGGCAGCTTCTGAAGATTTCAAAGGATCCGATCGCTCATCCACATAAGAATCAATATTCAGATTGTATTGTTTACCTGTCCCGTACATGAATTGCCACAATCCTGTTGCACCCACTCTTGAAACTGCTTTTGGATTCAACGCCGATTCTACAACGGCCAGATATTTTATTTCTAAAGGAACGTTTTGTTTAGCCAATGCCTCTTCAAAAAGAGGAAAATAATATTCGGCTACTGCCATTTGGTTGGCAAACGCTTTACGCCTGTTTTTAAGGAAGGATTTTATTAAATTTTCAAGACCTTGATTGTATTCAATATTAAAAGGGGATTTGGCATCCATCTCTGCCAGTCGCTTCTTTAGCAATTCAGTAGGGAGTTCTTTATCAATATCCTTATCGATGTTTACGGTATTAATTTCCGTTTCTACATTGCTATAAATATCAGCAATACTGCTGATCTGATTCATCCACAAACTATCTGTTTTTACAGTACGGTCATATTTTACGAAAGTGTTTTTTATCGAATCTAAAAAGGAAACTGGTTTTTCTACATTGTTTACTTCTGTTTTCTCCACATGATTACTCTGTGAAAAAACAGTAAAAGAAAGCAAAAGAAAAAACGATAAGGTGGTATTTTTTAATGTCATAACTGTAATTTCAAACCGCAACTATTCAACCAATTACATATCAGTCGATTACAAATCAATTCTTGCAAACTTAGGATGTATTTTCTAACTTGAATCAAAAATAATGTTAAAAATACAAAAAAAAACGACAATTATATAAAAATATAAAATCTTGTAAGTAAAATACTTAGTTAAAATGTGAAAAATTGCCTTTAAATACTATTAAATTTTTCAAAATTTTAAAATTCTTTTCAAACAACATAAGTCATTCTACCAAAATTTAGAAAATAAAGCTAGGAAAATTTCAAAAAACGATGATTATATACAAAACTCACCTACTACAGTATTGTCATATACACAACGTAAATTATTACATAATAGTATATTACAAAAAAACCTTTAGTTACAAATAATGCAACTAAAGGTTATATGTATTTTAAAGAAGACAAATTCTAAGATTTGAATTTGAAAACTTTAACTGATTTTAGTCTAAAATAGCAGCAATTCCAGGTAATGTTCTTCCTTCTAACATTTCTAACATAGCACCTCCACCTGTAGAAACATAACTCATTTTTTCCTCAAAACCGAATTGTTTTACTGCTGCAACTGAATCTCCACCTCCTACTAATGAGAAAGCGCCGTTTGCTGTAGCTGCTGCAATGTAATTTCCAAGCGCGATAGTTCCTTTAGCAAATGTCTCCATCTCAAAAACACCTAGAGGCCCATTCCAAAGGATCGTTTTAGAATCCATAATCACCTTTTCAAAATTTTCTAATGATTTTGGACCAGCATCAAGACCTTGCCATCCATCAGGAATTTTATCTACATCCACAATTTTAGTATCAGCATTGTTTGCAAAGTCGTTAGCAGCAACAACGTCAACTGGTATATGAATTTCTACTCCTTTTTCTTTGGCTTGTTTTAAAATATCAAGAGCCAAATCCAATTTGTCAAGTTCGCAAATTGAATCACCTACATTTCCACCTAATGCTTTGATAAAAGTATAAGTCATTCCACCACCGATTATCATGTGGTCAACTTTGTCCAAAATATTTTCGATAACTGTAATTTTTGAAGACACTTTTGAACCTCCAAGAACAGCAGTAACCGGTTTTTCGCTGTTTTTCAAAACTTTGTTTAAGCTTTCGATTTCTTTAGCCAATAAAGTTCCAAAACATTTATTTTCTGGAAAAAACTGAGCAATGATAGTAGTCGAAGCGTGTGCTCTGTGTGCTGTACCAAAAGCATCATTTACATAAATATCTCCTAATGAAGCCAATTCTTTTGAGAAAGCTACATCTCCAGCTTCTTCTTCATCATGAAAACGTAAGTTTTCCAATAACAAAACTTGTCCTGGTTTCAAATTTTTGGCAGCTTCTTGAGCTTCAGCTCCAACACAATTTGATACAAATTGAACAGGCACTCCCAAAATTTCAGAAGTTGTTTTTAAAATATGTTTTAATGAATATTTGTCTTGAGCTCCTTTTGGGCGACCCAAATGTGACATCAAGATAACACTTCCACCTTGATTCAAAATAGTATCTATAGTAGGTTTAGCAGCTTCAATACGAGTAGTATCAGTCACATTAAAATTTTCATCCAAAGGAACATTAAAATCTACTCTTATTATTGCCTTTTTATTGTTAAAATCAAAATTATTCAAAGTCTTCATAGTTCTTATTTTTAGTTGTATTTGAAAGAAAAGCAAAGATATAACTTTTAAATAAGTATTAAATTTGAAAATTCTAAAAAAATTATGAATTTACTAACGAAATCGATGTAAATATAACGTAAGCACAAAGGATTAAGGAATTACCAAAATCATAAATTAAAAACCAACTCATAATAATTCATTATACTGTCAAGTAAAACAAAAAACACAAACCAATTCCGCTATCAGAACTAATTTGTGTTTTTATATTTTAAAAGAAAACTATCTAATCATGTACTGGACTCTCGGTACAAGGACAGTTACTAACTCCTTGTAAAAACCTAAATCCAATAGTCAAAGAATGTGTCCCCGAATTGGTGGAAATCAAATTTTCGTCCAATGTTAATTGATAAGAATACCCCATAGAAAAATACCCTTTTGTAAATCCAACTAAAGGTCCAACCCCAAGAGGTTTTCCTATTTGGTCATTCAAGAAACGATAACTTGCGCCAACCCACCAATAGTCCTCATATCGATTGAATTTTCGGTATTTTATATTCAAATCTGTATTGGAACGACCATCACTTTGAAATAACTGATAAAAAGCAGATGGCTCTAATTCGGTTCTATTTGGAAGTTTAATCACATACCCCGTGTACAATTGATAATTAGCAAGCAGGTTAGGTTCCAACTTTGTAGTATAAAAATCAGTATTCTTTTTCAAAATATTAGTTGCTGTACCGCTCAAATAAAAAGGACCATAGCGATATAAAAGCCCAACCTCAAAATTGTTATTCGTCGTAGCTCTATTATCGGTTATAGCTTGATCAGGGGGTAGATTGTTAGGAAGATCAATACGAAACGAATTATAAATGTATGATAGACCAAATGACAGATATTGCTTGGTATAATAATTCAAAATAATATGATGGGCAAAGGTAGCCTTACCTCCGGCCTGTTTGGTGTTACCATTCGAATCATTGTACAAGCTTAATCCTACACCGGATTGGCTCAACACTCTAAAATCGGCATACAAAGCCTGACTATTTGGCGATTCTTCAATACCTACCCATTGTTTATAACCATTCAGGTTAATTCTAAAGTTATCACCAATTCCGGCATAACTAGGTGAAATCACATAGGGATTATCGGCCAAATATTGCGAAGCTACTGGAACATTCATCTCTTGACTGTAACTAAAAGTTACAGCCAAAAGGAAAATGCTTGTTATTATCTTTCTCATTTAATTATTTCTTTTAGGATAACTACTCTCCTTTTTGTTATCTATATAGAGTGAAATGGCCAACAAATTCACGATCATCCTGAGCATGTCTCAGTTTAAGTATGTACCAGTAATCTCCCATTGGCAACTCGGTTCCGTTATACTTACCGTCCCAAGATTGTCCAGCTCCGAAAACACCAACCTGACGTCCGTAACGATCATAAATAATAAACTTGATGTCAGGATAGTTCTCAGTATTTGTTGGCTTCCAATTATCATTATTGCCGTCTCCATTTGGTGTAAATATCGGAGGTATTGTAATATCAATAAACTCAAAGTACTTAGTCTCCGAACGGGTACATCCATAACTATCAGTCACAGTCACAGTATAATCTCCAGATTTGAAATAAATATATTTATTGTTCGATCCGATAGATTCACCATTTACAGTAAATTGATAAACTCCAGAACCACCAGTAACCGTAGCCACAATTTCGTTCAATCCACCAAGAGAAAGTGAAATAGTTAATGGATCAACTTTATTTATTTTAAATGGAGCCGTTGCATCTGCACATCCATTTTTATGTTCTACCATTATGAAATGATCCCCAGGAGCAATATTTGTAAACACATTACTGATTTGGAAGACTCCAGAATTATCCAAAGAGTATTTTACATCTGCAGGATTATTACTTGGGTCAACAGTTACAATAACCTTATTAGCCGCTGCATTATTGACACAATCATTTGAAACTACAGCCGTTGGATTTAAAGTAACAGGCATATCTAACGGAACAACCAATTCGAATGTACAAGATTGAGCATCTTTTACATAAACTGTATGAGTACCACCTGATAGACCTGGGAAATCTACTTGTCCAAGTACATAAGTCCCTTTTGGATTATCCAATACTGTGCTATAAGGTGCTGTACCTCCAGTAATGACAACACTAAATGCACCCGACTTATCACCGGCACATAACTCTTGAGTCAATGGTTTTGTAGTATCAACTTTAACATCCACAGGAGTAGGTTCGATAATTTGAACATTTTTCATGTAAACATAACATCCGTTTTCGTCCTGAGCTATAAGATCATAGAATCCCGGTTTAAGATTAACAAATTTATTAGTGACAAAGAACTGATCCAGATTTGGCGATATTGCATATTTGATAATCCCAGTTCCACCAGAAGCATTAATAGTTATTTCTCCGTTATTATTACCATTACAAGTCACGTTTACTACGGTAGGAGTAGCAGTCAATGCAGTAACTGGTTCTGTAATAGTAACCGTACCGGAAACAATATTACAATCTCCGCTAGTTACACTCACCTTATAAGTACCGGCTGCTAATCCTTCAAAACGGCCAGGAGTACTTTGTACCGGAGCTGGTGCAATTGCAACACCTGAACCATTTACAAGAGTATAAACATAATTACCTAATCCTCCTTTTGCTTCAGCAACAATAACTCCAGTTAAATCACCTCTACAGTTAATCACAGCATTTTCAACATCTAATCCTACTGCTAAAGGCTCTAACGGATCATTTGAGATATCATTAGAAATATAACTAGCACAACCATTAGCATCCCAAACATAATAATGGAAAGTACCATTTCCTACAGGGAACGTTATTGAATTTCCAACCATAGCAACGCTCGTTGCGATATTTGACGTAGCACTGTAACGATATGGTGCTGTACCGCCTGTTGCAGAAAGTGTCAATCTGGATTGCGTTTTACAAGTTTGTGAACTAGCTAACACTAAATTGGCTTGTACCTCAGTAGGCTCATTAATAGTAACCACTGTTGAAGTAACACTACAAGACCAACCATCAGTAACAGTAATACTATAACTTCCAGCTCCTAATCCAGTAAACACTGGACTACTTTGTGGTCCTGAAGAAATTACCGGATTCAATGAAGTATAATTCAATGTATATAAATAATTACTTCCTTGACCTCCATTGGCTGCAGCTGTAATTGTAGCCGACTTGTCTCCAAAACAACTTACTTTAGTTACACTTGGTGTAGCTGTAATAGTAATAGGTGTAGGATTTACCAAAGGAACCGAGACTTGACTCACGCACAATTTTGTATCTCTCACTTTTACAATATAGTTGCCAGCAACTAAACCAGTAAAATCTGGTGAAGTCGCCCAAGCTCTTATAACAGTACCTGAAGCTAATTCCAATTGGAATTCATATCCTCCTGACCATCCACCTGTGGCAACAGCCGAAATTGTTCCATCATTGTTACCAGCTATACAAGTAATTGCTGTATGAGTTTCAGTAACAGTTAATGCAGCACTTGGCTGATCAATGGTGAAATTAGTAGTAACTGAACAGAATGGACTATTTGTCAAAGTAGCCGTCACCTTATAAGCACCAGCCGTTAAACCCGAAAGCGTCAATGGTCCAGCTGTTGCAGAATTACCATTAGTAGTAGTACCATTCGGTCTTGTTAAAGTATAAGTGAATGCTCCAGCATCGTTAGTTGGAACCAATTGAGTATCTACGACAGTCAATTGAACGGCACCTTCATTTGAACCATAGCATTTCACATCACTAGTTTTTACTGCTTTCAATTCAAATGTATTTGGTGCGTTCACATAATGAACTGATGTAATACTACAACCAGTAGTAGGGTTTGCTACAGTTATGACATAATCCCCGACAGTTAATCCAGTAAAAATACCTGTTGTCTTCGTTTGGTTATACACATTTCCTCCAGTACCAGCAACTGTATAATTCAATACAGCTGGAGTTCCTCCTGTAGTGGTAGCAGATACCGTAATTTCCTCAGAATTGTTACAAGTAATAGCTCTGTTTACAGTAACATTTACTTTATCTAAAGAAATGAATGGCGCAATAACAATTGGGGCTGCAGTTGAACCTTGACAGCCTTTGCTATCATAAACTGTTACGGTATAATTACCTCCTGCCAAATCGGCTCCAGTATACACATTACTTGCCCCTCGTTGAACCGATATTCCGTTTTTAAAGAACTCGTAAATTGAATATGGTCCCGTACCACCAGTTACTCCGTTTACTGTTATCGTAGCAAAGTTCATCGCGTTTCCAGATGTACAACCGAATGGAGCTACTGCTGGATTTGGCACGGTGATGATAAACGGTTCTTTTACTTCAATTGAAGAGGTAGTCGCTTGGCAACCTTTTGACGAAATAATTGTTACAACATAATTTCCTGCCTGCAAATTATCAAAAACATTAGAATCCTGTAGTGGTCTTGATACAGCCACACTATTTACCGTAGTTCCTGCCAAACTGAATTTGTAAGGGGGATTATTATTAACCGTCAAAGTTGAAGAAGCCAAGGAAATGGATATCGAACCATCACTTCCTCCTTTACAACTTACGTCTGTTTTATTCGAACTGAAGTCAATTGTTGTATTTGGAGTTTCAATAAGAACAGCAACAGATTTTGTACAATTTGTCACCATGTCTTTCACATAGAATGTATAAGAAGCAGGTGCCAAGCCATTAAATATATTTGATGAACCATAAGTCACATCATCCTTACTGTACTGATAATTGGCTGGTATTGAACCTCCAGATGCGGTCAAAGTTACCACACCATCTGCATTTAAACAAGTTGGTACTGTTGCTATGTCGGCTCGCAATTGCAACGGTGCCAAAATAGTGACTGCTGTTGAAGTAGCTTTACACATATTTGCATCGCGAACTGTTACAGTGTAATTGCCACTAGAATTAACATTGAAAGAATTTGCTGTTTGGAAACTATTTCCATCAAGACTGTATTCTAATGTACCGACACCTGTTCCAACTACATTAATAGTATATCCAGCAGGATCGGCACATTGGCTAGCTACTGAAGCTGTAACTGTTGGCATAGGATCTTGCGAAATATTCACTGTAACATGATCAAAACAGCCATTCGCATCTTTTACATACACATCATAAGCATCAAACAATGGAGCCGCCTTAGTGGTTGCAATTGTTATTGTATTAGATGATCCATAAACTGGTGTTCCTCCAGCCGCAACAAATGCATATGTATTTCCTCCAGATACACCTCCAACAATTGTTGTTTCATCAATTGTAAGTACCGCTCCGATAGTATTGCAATTCTGATTTTTAACGCTTACTTTAAGTCCGCTTAAGTCTAAAACTGCAGGCTCTGTAATAATTACGTTAGCAGATGACACTGTACATCTAGGATAAGCCCCTTGAGTAACCACGACAGTGTAATCAGTACCAGCCTTCAATACCGAAGGAAGCACTAAAGAACTTGTAACACTACTGTCTCCAGAACCGGTAATAGCCGGCACAAGTGGAACTCCTCCTTTTAGAATCTCATAATTGTAGGGGCCAGCATAGTCAGTAATGTTAATCTCAATTGCACCTGTTGCATTGCCATTACAATCAACATTTGCAGCAGCGCTAGCAAATACCTTCATTTTATTGAACAACGGAATATAATAAGCATTTGACAAAATGTTACAACCCGTCACATTATCCGTTATTCTAAACTGATAATTACTGCCAGCCGCTAAAGCAGAATAATTAAATGACGCACCCGCAGATGGCGTTAAAACTGTAAAGGCAGCTCCGTCAATTGAAACTTCATATTTAAAGTCACTCGGTATCGAACCGCCAACAACATCAATTTTAATCGACTCGGCACCATTGGCACAATCAATTTTTGTGACTTGGCTTGCCGTAGCAGACACTAATTTTGGCAATGGATCAATTGGTGCAGGTAATGTTGTTGATTGAACACATCCATTAGAATCTTTTACCCAATAAGTAGGATTTTGAATACTTCCGTTGTCAACCAAATCAAATGCGTATTTATTGTTCGCAGTCGGCAAACTATTACTAGTGAAATAATTAACCCCATCCTTACTGAAAGTGTATGGGCCGGTACCGCCTCCACCTACAACAGTAACAACTGTTTTGGTCGGATCAACCGCACAACTGAATGCAGGAGCCGAAGCTGAAGCCGTTACAACTGTTGGATTAGCAATAACCACACCTGTCACGGTAGCCATACATCCCCTGCCTGAAGTGACAACAACATCATAAGTACCGGCAGACAATCCTGTGAAAACATTCGATGATTGTGGACCACGGACTGCACTTCCCGACAAGGCATACGTATAATCAGGATTATCATTAACCGCTCTCAAATTAACGGTAATTGTTCCATTGTTGTCTGTACCCTGAGGAGTATTACAATCAACCGGTGTTGTAACGATGTCCGCTAGAATTACATCCACAGGTGTCGGAGGTGTCATTAACACTGGTGGAGTGGTCACAAACACACATCCCTTACTGTCCGTGATTTCGAAAACATAGCTCACAGGCACTCCTGAAACCGGCACACTGAAATCCGTATCCGAAGGATTCGTAAATCCAGTTGAAATAGCCGAGAAAGTGACACCATTATCGGTAGAAACTTTATAACTATATGGACCATAACCACCCGTTGCGCTTATTTTGATGATACCATTTGGAGAACCTGTACAATCAATATCTTTCCTAGAGACTGCCGTAGCAAAAAGCTGCGGTTTAATAACTTCGTTTACAGGCACCATAGATGGACATCCGTAAGCATCCTTAACCACTATATCATAACTACCCGGTGCCAAATTACTGAACGTGTAAGTATCATTTGGCAACGGCAAACTATTGCTTGGAACAAACGTTTGACCATTATCAATACTGAAAAGATAAGGGGCAACTCCTGATGAAGCCTGTACAACCAAAGTCGCCTTATTGCTGTCATCATAACAATAGTCAGACGCCAAAACAGTAACCGTAGGATTAGCCGGAGTCGTCAGCGTAAACGTATCTGTTACGGTACAACCATTCGCATCGGTAACCGATGTTGTGTAAACACCTGATGTATCCGATAAATTGCCAAAATAGTTATTGCTTTGTGTAATGACAGTTCCCGTTGGAGTAGTAAGCGTATAGGTATAACCGCCCCAACCGTCTTTTGCGTTAATCGCTACTGCTCCCTTAATCGTACAACCCAATGGAGTGACATCATTAGAAATGGTTAATGCTAATGCAGGCTCAGTAATCACAACCACGTTTGAAGTTGTAGAACAACTTGGGAAAGCCGTTTCTATCACTTTTACGGTATAAGCAGTTCCTGCACCGAATCCAAATGGAATTACAAATGGATTGGAAGTCGCAGTATCTACATTTAATCCCGAGGTAACCAATGTACCGCCATCATACACTTCATAATTGTAAGTTCCGGAATAACCCGTTACATTAATTTCAATCGCACCATTGGTAGCAGATTTACATTTAACATCAGCATACGGAGTTGCAACAACATTGATTTTATTAAATAATGGAACATCGTAGGTTTCTGAAGTCAAATCACAACTAGTATTATTGTCAAACACTTTAAAAGCATAATAATGACCGGCTGTTGGAGCATTATAGGTAAAGGAATTAGCCACAACTGTAGTTAAACCTCCAATGGCAACACCATCTTGATACACTTGATATGTAAATGGATTCGGAGTGTTGCTGCCTCCAGAAATCACCACATTCATTGCTTGCTGATTGTTTATGCAATCCATTGCTAGACCATTTGTGGCTATAACAGAAGTCAATTTAGGCAACGGACTAATTGGCGCCAATGTTGTTGATTGAACACATCCATTAGAATCTTTTACCCAATAGGTAGGATTTTGAGTACTTGCATTGTCAACTAAATCAAATGCATATTTATTGTCCGCAGTTGGCGAACTATTACTAGTGAAATAATTAACCCCATCCTTACTGAAAGTGTATGGGCCGGTACCGCCTCCACCTACAACAGTAACGACTGTTTTGGTCGGGTCAACCGCACAACTGAATGCAGGAGCCGAAGCTGAAGCCGTTACAACTGTTGGATTAGCAATAACCACACCTGTCACGGTAGCCATACATCCCCTGCCTGAAGTGACAACAACATCATAAGTACCGGCAGACAATCCTGTGAAAACATTCGATGATTGTGGACCACGGACTGCACTTCCCGACAAGGCATACGTATAATCAGGATTATCATTAACCGCTCTCAAATTAACGGTAATTGTTCCATTGTTGTCTGTACCCTGAGGAGTATTACAATCAACCGGTGTTGTAACGATGTCCGCTAGAATTACATCCACAGGTGTCGGAGGTGTCATTAACACTGGTGGAGTGGTCACAAACACACATCCCTTACTGTCCGTGATTTCGAAAACATAGCTCACAGGCACTCCTGAAACCGGCACACTGAAATCCGTATCCGAAGGATTCGTAAATCCAGTTGAAATAGCCGAGAAAGTGACACCATTATCGGTAGAAACTTTATAACTATATGGACCATAACCACCCGTTGCGCTTATTTTGATGATACCATTTGGAGAACCTGTACAATCAATATCTTTCCTAGAGACTGCCGTAGCAAAAAGCTGCGGTTTAATAACTTCGTTTACAGGCACCATAGATGGACATCCGTAAGCATCCTTAACCACTATATCATAACTACCTGGTGCCAAATTACTGAACGTGTAAGTATCATTTGGCAACGGCAAACTATTGCTTGGAACAAACGTTTGACCATTATCAATACTGAAAAGATAAGGGGCAACTCCTAATGAAGCCTGTACAACCAAAGTCGCCTTATTGCTGTCATCATAACAATAGTCAGACGCCAAAACAGTAACCGTAGGATTAGCCGGAGTCGTCAGCGTAAACGTATCTGTTACGGTACAACCATTCGCATCGGTAACCGATGTTGTGTAAACACCTGATGTATCCGATAAATTGCCAAAATAGTTATTGCTTTGTGTAATGAAAGTTCCCGTTGGAGTAGTAAGCGTATAGATATAACCGCCCCAACCGTCTTTTGCGTTAATCGCTACTGCTCCCTTAATCGTACAACCCAATGGAGTGACATCATTAGTGCTGCTCAATGGAATACTAGGATTACTAATAATTACCGTTTTTTCTGAATAACATCCCGTGGCGTCATCGGTAACCCTTACCAAATAAGTATTTGCGACCAAACTTGTCAAACTGATTGTTGGAGACATATTGCTGTTAGGCGCAACTAACGCAAATGCAACACCATTAACCGTGCAACTATAAGTACCGACACCCGTCCCGAAACCAGTCACGGCAAAAGTTGCTGTTCCGGTAGCCGATGCATCACAAATTACGTCCGTTTGGGAAGTAACCTGAAGATCGATTTTAGTGACATCGTTTACTCTGTAACTAACCTGATCCACACATCCATTATCATCCGTAACCCTGAAAACATAATCACCAGGGATTAAACCAATAAACAAAGGATCATTTCCATTATTGACAGTCATTGGCGAAGGCGCAATCGTTTCGTAAGTCAATGTTCCCACGCCATGAGTACTAACCACTCTTACATCACTGTTTGGTGCTAAACAAGTAACTGTAGTTTGGGAAAATGCTAGCAAATTGAAAACCGGCGGATCCAACTTATCTATAGTAACCGTACTTGAAACCTCACAATCATTGGCATCCTTAACTTTATACGGAATTGTTTGCGTTGTTCCATTATCTTCTACGGTGAATACATTTCCGGAATCATAAGCACTTCCGTTAAAACTATATTGGTAAGAACCACTTCCTGATCCGGCAGTAACATTCAGGGTCACCGTAGCCGCTTGAGGCAGATTACCTGTACCACATTTCAATTTTACGACTGTTGGAGCATCAACAGCCAAAGCCAAAAGTGGCTCACCCACTGTAATTGGCGCACTAGCATACTCACATAAATTTGTTTTGCTTCTGACAGTAACAATATATGTTGTGCTAGCTTTCAGCGAATCAAATTGATTTGAATCCTGATAAACACGAGTTACCGTTCCATCAATATCTGTTCCGTCCAATCTATATTCAAATGGTCCTTCGCCAGAAGTTACGTTAACAGAAATACTACCGGTAGCATCTCCTTTACATTTAACATCAACAACAGCAGTAGTAAATACAGTTGGGACTTTAGAATCAACATCAATTTTTTCGGTAACACTACAGGTACCGTCCGTAATTACAAAAGTATAGGTATCTGATGTAGCCGCCTTATAATCAAAAGTACTGCCTACAATTGGCACACTTGCACCGAAAGCACCACTTCCGATTTTCACTGTATAAGAATACGTGCCGCTGCCAAAACCTCCTGCAACAACACCGTGAACTATGGCTTCGGGCGATACAGTACAATCCAATTGTTTCATAACATTAAGACCTGTCGTTATTTCATCCCTAATCACATAAGGAGTTGAAGCAACACATCCATTTCCGTCTTTGATTGCCAAAGTATAAGACCCCGGACTACTAATTCTAAAGTTAGAATCTGCTTGGAAACTGCCATTAATACTATAGGTAGGTGTGCCAATAGTTGATGCGCTGAAAGTAGATAAATCCAAATCAATATTCATACCCGCAACAAAACACGGTGGTGTTTGAGGTGTAATTGTTGGCGGAGTATCATCAACCAATGATACAAATGCTGCTTGTATACAGCCGTATGCATCTTTTGCATAAACGATATAATCCCCTTGACCTTTAAAGAAAGTATTTGAAGTCATTGCGGGAGTAAATGTTGCAGAAAAAACAGGGTCAGTTGTCACTTTGTCCGTAGCATCAATTACACCTGGTGTTCCAGCATCTGCAAAAATTTGATACAGATAAGGGTTGGCAATAGTTGCTGTACCGTCCTTAGCGATAGCTGTAATAATTCCAGCATTAGCAACACAAGTATTCGAATTTTTAGTAACCGATGCGGAAACTGATAATGGAATTGATGATTCTGTAATACTAAATGGTGCTGTAGTAATTGAACATCCACTATTAGCCCCAGAAGTCTCTGTAATCAAAACATAATAAGTACCATAAGGCAATCCCGAATATAAAGGCTTACCTCCAAAATTTGAAATTGTCAATGTAGAATTTGCATTAACAACACCATTGTCAACAATGCCTGTTGTTAATAACGTTGCCGAATTAAATATTTCATATTTTACATTTGTATTTACTCCATAAGTGCTTTTAATATTTAAATTGACAGAACCATCTGCCGAACCTTTACATGTTATAGGCACAGCTGTTGCAGTTGAAGTTAAACTAGACCCAGATGGTACAGTACTAATAAATGTTTTGAAATAATAACATTTTGTGTTATCATCGTAAACTATAAAAGTATAAGTAACCCCAGGAATTAAATTCGGTATGGTAGTCTTTAAGCTATTTGGAGCGTCCTCTGGATACCATGCAGGATCCCCTACGGTATAAGTAATTCCTGGTTTATAAATGGCAAAGAAAAAACCTAAAGGTCCCGCCAACGAAGCTTGAACTTTAACTTCAGCTGAACCCAAAGCACCACATGCAGGGGTAGAAGGAGTAACAACCAAATCTAAATAAGTAGGAGGTGAAGCAATTTTTATGTCTTGTTGAATCCAACTACATCCATTAGCGTCAATAACTGTTAATTGATAGTTTCCAAAATCTATTAAAGTAAATGTTTCAGCTGTTGTACCATCCGAAGTAACTATTGGAGATATGTAACCTGTATCATTGGATACTTGATACGTATAGTTTCCTGTTCCTCCAGTAACAGAATTTACAACAATTGAACCCTTAGAAATTCCACTTCCTGAAACACATGTAATATTATTAGGTGTAAATGAAACATTTATTGGATTCGGCTCTTTAATTTCAATGCGTTCAGTGTCGAAGCATCCTTTGGCATCAGTAACAGTAACTTCATAAAATCCGGCTGGTAAACCTGAAGTTTGAGTACCAAAATCTTTAACGGCTGGACTAGTATATGTTCCATCGGCATATTGCTTAACATTAAACACAAATGGCCCCTGACCCTTAGTGTTATCGATAGTAATACTGATGCTTGCAGTAGCATCTCCATTACATTTAATTTCTTTTCCTAATGGAATTGTTACACTCAAAATCACAGGATCTACTTTAGCCGTAACTTTAATTGGTCCAGTAGTAGCTACACTACATCCATTGGCATCTGTAATTTTAAAAATATAATTATCCTGAGTAAGCGGACTGATTGGAGCAGGTGCAGGCAAAACAGGTCCGAGGAAAGAAGTAAAGCTACCGCCATTTAAACTATACTCATATGCAAAAGGCGCTTTTCCGCCTCCAGGAGTCAGTGTAATTTGAGCATCATTAGTAAATGGAGCAACTGAAGTACAAGTAATATCCTTATCAAGAATGGCGTTTAAAGTTAATTTAGGATCCACATGAACTAAATTACTTGGAGCAGTACAGCCATTTCCGTCTTTTATGGTAATGGTATAATCACCAGCCGTGGTTATATTAAAAACATTGGTACCAACAAAGGATCCACCATTTAAACTGTAGGTTGGCGTACCAAATACAGTGCCTCCTGGCGTTGCCGTAATAGTATATCCAGTCCCTAAACATCCTGTCCCAGCTGCTAAAACTGTAGGGGCAGAGTCACTTTGTACTGATACAGTTCCCATTGGAGCTGGACAACCATTTTTATCTTTTACATATACATCATAATCCAAACCATCAGCTGTGGTGTTTTTTGTAAATACATTAGTACTTACATAGTCACCTGCCACAACAGGAACTAAATGCTTAACAACGGCATACGACAATGGAGTTGTACCTCCAGAAGCCGTAACGGTAATCGTCGAAATGGTTTTAGAACAATATACTTTGGTAGCATTGATACCTGTTATGGTAACAGCAGTAGGTTCGGAAACTGGCACACTAGCTGTTACAGTACAAGCTGTTGGACTGTTTACTTCAAGTGTATAGGTTTCGGTTGGCAAGCCAATATAATCCAAAATAAAACCTGAACCTGAAGGGGTAGTAGTCAGTCCTGAACTAATTATTGTTCCCAAACTATTTTTTAAGACTACAGAATAACCTGTTGTATCTCCACCGATAGTAAATCTAATTTTTCCATCGTTCCCTCCGTTACAGGTAACATTGGCAACTAATGAGCCACTTACTGTAATTGGCTTTACAGCATCTATCTTATAGGTATCAGTTACTGAACAACCATTGGCATCCGTAACTTTTACGGTATAGGTATCTGGCAGTAATGCATTGAAAGTATGCGATGTTGATGAAATACCTGTAACTACAGTTATAGCTGCAGCTGGAGCTGTAATTTCATACTTATAAGGCGCTACACCACCTGTAACTGTAACGGTTAATCCCGTAGTTGTCGCGCTACATGTAATAGCATTGCTCTTACTGAAACTAAGTGATAGCGCTGTTAAAGGATCAATAGTTACCCCTCCTACTACCGGAATGATACAGCCATTGGCATCCTTAACATCAATTGTTACAGTCGATGCCGTATTAATGCTAAAAGTCTTTGAACTTACATACGGCGCACCATTATAACTGTATCTGTACAAATCTGGTGCCGCAAATGGCGTACCGTTTGAAGCATTAACGGTAATAAGTGCAGCCTGTTGTACATTGCTGGTATTACAGGTTAAATTAGTTGCCGATGCCGATGCCGTAATTTTTGAAGGTTCGGTCAACGTAACTTTTCCAGTGGTAAAAGTACAGCTTTTGGCATCGGTTACCCTAAAGTAATAATCTCCGGCAGTTGCATTAGAATAAAGGTTTGAAGCCATTGAGACAAACGTGATTCCGTCTGTAGAAGACTCATACGTATAAGGTGCCAATCCTAAACTGGCATTAATTAAAACAGAACCGTTATTTCCACCAAAACAAGTTGGATTCGTTGGGTTGGTAGTGACCGTTGGGGACACTCTAGCGTTTATATTCTGAGTTACTTCTGTAATACAACCCTTGCTGTCAGTAATTTCAAACGTATAGGTTGCTGCAGCAGCTCCGGTGGTGGTCGTATAATTGAAAGTGGTAGCACCTCCTAAACTCAATGGCGATCCGCTATAACCACCTCCATTGATGTTAACCCTGTATGAATAGCCCGGATAACCATTTGAAATAGTAACCTTAATTATGGCATTTGGCGAAGACGTACAATCTAAATTTTTTGTAATACTAGCACTCGCCGATACCTGATTGGCGATTGTTTCTGAAGCCAAAGGAAGAATACATCCCGTAGTGATATCTTTTACGCGTATTACATAATTTCCGGGAGTCAAATTGGCAAAGGTTCCCGTAGTTTGAAAAGTTCCGTTATTGATGTTGTAAAGGTAATTTGGATTCGCATTAGGGCTAACAACCAATGTTGCCTTATCGGTACTGTCATAGCAGTAATCAGAAATCGGGTCAATACTAGCAACAATAGCCACTAACGGTGCAACTGTAAATGGTATAGAAACCGTACAACCGTTCAAATCCGTTACACTCGCCGTATAATCCCCGGCGGCAAGATTTGTAAAAGTCTTACTGGATTGTGTAACTGCTGCCACTACTGGATTTGTTCCCGTAACGGTATAACTGTTGCTTCCCCAACCTCCCGTAGTATTAATCACTATTGAGGCATTTGCCGAACAGGTAATAGGAGTAATTGTTGGTGCTGTTATTCCTAAAGCTGACGATGGTCCCGAAACGGTAACCGAAGTCGATGCTGTACAGTTTGTGGTTGGATTCGTAACGACAATCGTATGGCTTGAGGCATTTAGATTTGAAACCACAATATCAAAAGTGCTTCCTGTAACTGGCGTAGTTCCCGCAGTGGCAGGTAAAGCCCCATCTATTGTATAAGAATATGGCGCGCCATTGCCAAATCCGGAAACAGTGTAAGTCACTTTACCATTATTGTCCCCAAAACATTTTACGTTATTGTTTAATACACCATTCACACTTAAATTTGGCAATGCAATAATCTCATAAGATTCCGAATACTTACACCCTTTGGCATCCGTAACCTCAAAAGTATAAGTCCCCGGAGATAAATTATCGATTCCAGTTAGTGTCACAACTGCTCCTGCTGGAAGGGACGGCAAAATGGTATAGCTGTAAGGGGTATTCCCTGCAGCCGGAGTCGTTGTTATGGTAACATTACTTTTATTGGTAGGACAGCTTAATGCCGACGGACTGAATGCCAAGTCCGTTGGCGGATTCAATGCCACAATAGACATTGCCGGCGTTGTGAACGAACATCCGTTACTGTCGCTAATGGTTACCGTATAAGATCCAACAACACTAATATTATTGAAGGTTTTGGAACTTTGGGCACCAGTTACGGCCACACCTCCCCTGTTTAATGTGTACATGTAAACACCATTTCCGCCTGTCACGGTCGCCCCTACAGTTATCGTTGCAGGGCTGGTACAGGTATAAGGTGTGGTTATCGAGGCTGTACCGCTTACGGTTGCCGGTGCAGTCAAGGTAACTTTTCCAGTGGTAAAAGTACAGCTATTGGCATCGGTAACCCTAAACCAATAATCTCCTGCCGCAGCATTTGAGTAAAGGTTTGAAGCCATTGGAACAAACGTGATTCCGTCTGTAGAAGACTCATACGTATAAGGTGCCAAGCCTAAACTGGCATTTACCAAAACAGAACCATTACTGTTTCCAAAACAAGTTGGATTCGTTGGGTTAGTAGTGGCCGTTGGGGACACTATGGCGTTTATCGATTGTGTAATTATCGTAACACATCCTTTGGCGTCGGTAATTTCAAAAGAATAAGTCGCCGCACCAGGACCATGTGTTGTGGTATAGTTAAAAGTAGTCACACCTGCGCCTAGTGGAGTTTTGACTCCAGTAAAAGTACCGTCGGTACTCACTCGGTATGAATAATCCGGATAACCGTTTGCTACGGTAACCTTAATTATGGCATTTGGCGAAGACGTACAGTCTAAGTTTTTGGTAATAGCTGTGCCAGCCGAAACTTGACTAGCAATTGTTTCTGACGCTAATGGAAGAATACATCCTGTTGTTATATCTTTTACACGTATTACATAAGCTCCAGGAGTTAAATTAGCAAATGTTCCTGTTGATTGAAAAGTTCCGTTATTTATATTATAAACATAATTTGGATTTGCATTTGGAGTAACAATTAATGTTGCTTTATCCGTACTGTCATAACAGTAATCAGAACTTGGATCAATACTGGCCACAGGGTTAACTTTATTGGCTATCGTAAAGTTTTGAGTAACGGAACAACCATTCATATCGGTTACAGTAGCTGTATAATTTCCTGGTGCAGAAATTGTAAAAGAATTTGTGGATTGAGTAACCGGGGCCACAACTGGAGCAGTTCCAGTAACTGTATAAGTATTGCTTCCCCATCCCCCTACTGTGTTAATGGTAACCGTTGCATTGGACAAACATGTGATAGGCGTTGTGCCTATTGAATCAATTTTTAATTCTGTAGGCGGAGCTAGAACAGAAACCTTTGCGGTTCTGACGCAACCAGTCTTTTTGTCTGTAACACTAATGGTATAATCTCCCGCCGCTAAATTAGTAAGCGTAATTGTTGGATTACTGACAAATCCGGAAGATGCACCATTATTTATGGTATAAGAATAAGTTGTGGCAAATCCGGAAACAGAAAATTCTACGGAACCAGTAGCTGTTCCAAAACATTTCACATTATTGAGTACACTTCCGCTTACCACTATCGGAGGTTCAGGTGCCAGTTCATATACCTCTTGGTACTTACAGTTGTTTTTATCAGTCACTTCAAAAGTATAAACACCTGCTGGTACACCTGAATATTGTCCATCCGGATGATCTTGGGTTAAATAATTATACAAGGGTGAACCAACTGCAATAGACGCTGGCAGAGCAATAATTTGAAATCTTATTGGAGGTTGACCACCTCCCGAAGATGGTAAATTGACATTGAATGCCGAAGTATTAGTATCGCAATCAAAACTCTTATAAGTAAACGTTAAATCTGTTGGTCCGTTTAAAGCCGAAATAGTTAATGATGGTGTAGCCGTAGCAGGACAACCATTTGCATCAGTGATTGCAACCGTATAATTTCCAACAACACTGATACCACTGAATACTCCCGAGGTATTTGAAGAAACTACTGTAGCTCCTCTATTCAAAGTATAATTGTAAGGACCTTTTCCACCCGAAATACTTGTTACAGAAATAACTGCGGGACCATCACAAGTATAAGGCGTCGTTATCGCAGCTGTAGCGCTTATAGTCGATGGAGCTGCTAAAGTAACGTCTATGCTTTTAATACACTTATTACTGTCTTGTACGTAATAAGTGTATTTAATCCCGGCACTCAGTCCGGTAAATAATGATGTATTATCATACATAACACCATCTTTGCTATAAGTAAACCCACCAGATCCTCCACTTGGATTTAACTGAATACTTCCATCCGAGCCACCATTACATTTTGGACTTATATTTGTGCTTCCTAAAGTGATAGGAACTAATGGATCTATTTTTTGGCTACTCGTTGCCAAACAATTATTGGCATCCTTAACCTGAAAACCATAAGTACCGGCAACCGCATTCGAATATGTAAAAGTATTCCCATTTCCAACCGGTTGAACCAAAGTCCCTCCAGTTCCTGAAACTAGCGTTACAACAAATGGTGCTTTCCCTCCAGAAATCGTACCAGTAATCACTGCCTGATTTGAAGGAGCAGCATCACAGTCCAATCCGGTTGTAACAGGAGTAGCAACAGTTAACTCATCATTAATAACCTGACTTATTGTATTTGCTTTACAACCATTGGCATCATAAACATCGAAAGCATAAGTGCCCGGAGCTGTTGCTGTATAAGTGAAAGTTGGCCCTGCAAAAGTAGGGCTTACTGCACTTGGTGTTCCTCCATTAAAAGTTGTTGTATAAGTATAAGGTGCTAATCCACCCGTCACTTTTACAACAAGCTTGGCCGGATCTGCGGTAGTATAGCAATAATCTGTTGTGGTGTCCAAAGTTGCAGTTGGTGCAGTTGGTGCAGTTACACTTACAGCCACACCAGTACCTGATCCCGTACATAAATTAGCATCACGCACAAAAACTTTATAATTTCCTGAAGCTACATTTGTAAATATGCCGCTAGCTTGAAAGCCTGTAATAACAGTTGTTCCATCTGATGCACGCAATTCAAATTCATAACCAGGTGTGCCTCCGCTCCCAATCGCTGTAATAGTAGCACCAGTAGTACATGTTGGCAATGTTGTAACCGAAGCAGTAACAGTTACTGCTGTTGGAGATGTAATAACTTGTTTTAAAAGGTATGAACAAATCCCAGTCGCATCATTCTGAACCACAATGGTATGTGAACCTACTCCAATTCCGGTTAATACAAATGGTGAAACTGTAGTTGTTTGAAATGTACCTCCGTCAATATTGTACTGGTAACCTGTTGTTGTATTAAAGTTTTCGGCTGCTATTGTAATAGTACCATCATTACCTCCGTTACATTTAGGATTACTAAATGATGGTAACGAAGCTTTGAATGCTTTACTTCCATCAATTATTACTGGGAATTCTCTTTCGTTCCCACACGATTTTGGGATTTGATATACCTGAATGTCGTCTATTGCCAAATCATTACCGGTCACGACTTGACTATTGGATATAATTTGAAAATCTAATGAAGTATTATCTCCAGGATTTAGAGTTAAAACACTTCCTGTTAAATCGGTACTGAAATGCCATTTTTCATCTCTAGGAATATCAGGCATCGCTTGGGATGCGATCACTGTTCCATTTTTTACTAACTGTACCCTTAATTGAGGTGATGGCAAATTATTACTCGCTTTCAACAAGTTAGCCATATACAATGACACATTAATACTCTGATTTGGAATCACATCATTAATCGGCTTACTGTATAAAACAGCACCTATCGGAATTGTAGCTCCAATATTTACCGCCAAGAAACGCCCATCGGTGATACTTGGAGTATTATTTAAAACAGCTGTATGGTCTTTTGGTAGCCACCAATTAAAATCATTAAAATGGTCTGGAAGTAATGCTTTTGTAACTACATAATCGCCATCATTCATCAACCAAGGATGCCAATCGTTTAAACTACATGTCGCAAAAGCTAAGGTATTTCCGTCTTGCTTTTCCCAGCAATAAGCACTGTTAATACCTGGCGAAGTCGTATCATCACCTCTTCCAAAATCTTCTGATAATAAATTACTATAACTGGAAACCGTGCTTACGTCGTATTTTACTTTAACCGTATGACTTCCTGAAGGTACATTCAAAAAAGTATTTGTTGGAGTATTGGTATTCAATACATTGTCCAAATAATATTGATAGGTATAAGTAGTACCTCCTGATGAAGCAGGATTATTCACTATAACAGTTGCAGTTGCCGTACCATCACAATTATAAATTGTATTTACATTGTCTTGAATAACCGGATCAGCAGGTTTGGGATCTAAAATAACCGAATATGGAATCTGGTATGTACATCCTAAAGCGTCTTTAACTGCTAAACTATAAGTACCAGCTACAACATATTTTTGGCTAGATGCTTCCCAAATGTTTCCACCATCATAGCTATATTGATATGGTGCTGTTCCACCTTGTACATTGGTGATTCGTAATAAACCTGTTGGTTGTCCCCCTTGCAATGGTCCACAACCTGCTAGTTCTCCTACTCCTGCAGAAGCAGAAACTGCTGAAGTTGGCCCTGTAATGGTTACAGTTACAGCAGGATCTTGGCAAGTTTTTGTCTGTTGTCCATTCCATTGAGACATATAAGTAATAGTATATTTTACAACTACATTATAAGTTCCTGGATATAAATTTGAAAAGACAGGATTTGAACTAAAAGTTGCTCCATTATCAATACTATAAGACATTGTATAACCATTAGCCACAATGTTTCCTATTGTAATTTGTGAACCATTTCCATAACAAGTACTATTTGTATTTCCAATAGTGTAAGTTGGCTTACTATTATCTGGCACTGTTACAGTAGCTGTTCCACTACAGTTTTTAGAGTCAACAACTAAAATATCATATTTACCCGGCGTAGTAACAATTATCTCATTTGAGGTTTGAAAAGTTGAGGAACCATTAACAAAATAATAATAAGGCCCCGTCCCACCCTGTGTAGTAATAACAATTTTACCATCATTACATGCGGTAAGTGGCTCAACAATGGCAGCATTAGCAGTAACGGCACTTGAAGGCTGACTTATATAAATCCATTGATCATTACTACATCCATCTTGTGTTGTAACCTGTACCTGATAAGTAATTCCCGGAGTCAAATTTGAAAAAGTATAATCCCCGGCTGTGGTAGGGCCAACACTATTTACTAAAGTCCCTCCATTAAATATTTTAAAATTGTATTGAGGCTCTACATCATTGGCAGCTACCTTGATACTTCCTTTTTCTCCAAAACATAATGGCTGGGTAACAGTTGTACTAACTGTAAAATTTCTCTGTCTGATTTGAATATTAGGTACCTTAAAAATACAAGGATTACTAGTCACCCCAACTTGTCTTATATATACAGTATATAATCCAGCTGTATTTATGGTAAAACTATTACTTGCCTGATAATTGGTTCCATCAATACTGTATTCATATCCAGAAGGTACGCCTCCAATAGTAATATTTCCTTTAGTATTACAGATAATATCTCTATGCGTTTCTGTCGGATCTAATAAATTTTGATAAACATTAAAATAGAAACGGTTGAAACAGCCACCAGGATAATTCAATGTAAGCCTGAACTGACCCGAAGTGTTTGCCGTATAACTTGCGCCGGTTTCAACTTGTGTCCATGTACATGAACTATTTTCATTAGCACAGTTCTGATTCGATACAGCTGTACAACTGGCTTCATTCAATTTTTCCCAAACAATAGTTGAACCATCTGAAATATTAGTATTTATTGCCCGAGTAGCATTGAGACCGCACAAAAAGATATTTGGTAATTGTTTTCCATCGTTAGGACAAGTTACCCACTGATCAGCAAATGGAATTACAGGATTTGTAACGATACCTCCAAAACGTGAAACAGTTACCGCTTCGGTAATAGACAAACAGGGAGCAATGGCAGTATTATAAACATAATATGTTCCGGGATTGGTTACCGTTAGTGTTTGGTTGCTACCCAAAATGGTACCAGTTGTATTTCCGGTATTATCGAAAGGAGCCGTAGACCATTTATAACTATTGTATCCGTTAGCAGCAGTAATTACAACACTATTTCCACACAATACCTCATTTTTAGTAAATTTACAATCATCAACTCCAACAAGGAAATTGGTTGCTTTAGGAACCAACAAACATCCAGTATTAGTATTTATACTAGGATCGTCTGAAATCGTAAAATTTGTATTCAAAGTCCCTTTATAAGTAGCAAAAGCCTGATTATCGATACTATTAGAACATGCATCGCTCAACATATTACAAGATGGAACTACCTGAACTTTTAACAGTATTTTTGATTTACCATCACCAACTTCAACAATACTATTATTAACATCAAAAACAATTTCTCTAGTCGAGCTATTATAACTTTTAACGGTAATTCCTGTAGGAAGAGTTACTGAACTTGGATCTGTAGGATAATTGAAAATTGTATTTACAGGTAGTACATCTCGAATGGTTAATGAAGTGGCATTATCATTCCCTATATTTTGAAGTTCAATTTCGTAATTTAATATTTGACCTAATGTCACATTTTGATTACCGATATCTTGATTTTTATCATTTTTTACAACTTTGGTAAGTACAATTTTTGGCTCAATTATGTCAACTGCAAATGCATTGAAATAATAAAAATAAACATCTTGTGTACTTCCTAATGTTATTTTAGCAGAAGTTGCATCATTAGCAATAATTCCGTTATTAGGATTATCAATATTTAAAATCCCAGCATCGTACCCTAGGGTATTAGTGCTAGCTGGTGTTCGATTTTGAAAATTTTCAGTTATACCAGTAGCAGGGTCTATATAGGTAACACTACTGTTAAAAAAATTGTTTGTCCCACGGATTACTGTGCCTGCAGAATTTGTGGCACTCACTGCTGTTCCATTAATTTGCAAATAGTCACCGCTAATTTGTTGATCTCCTTCTAACGCAGAAAAAGCAAATTTAACTCTTACTGGACCCGTTGGAATTGTTTTAAATCCAGAGATTGGAATATCTAAAGTTGTTGGTCCACCAATACCGCTGAAGCCATCAAAAGTAGTAATATATTTAGCAGGTAAAGTTGGGTCTTCATAAACAACAAAAATAGACCACCCTGCAGAAAGACCGGTAGTACCATTCGAACCCGTACTAGAAATAACATTCGCAACTGTATAGTTCCCTTGAGCATCAGATAGTCCTTTGACTAAAGACGTAATATCAGCATAACAAGCATAGGGTTTATTATTACCAGAACCAATAGGAGTAGCATTTGCATCATAAACTATAGTTCCTGTGATATCGGTATAAGAAGTAGCGTTTGGCAGTTTTAATCTGACTTTTTCAATATTGGAACGATCTGTTTGTTGTAAAATAGCTCCCCAATATAAACCTGCATATACTACTTTATAACAAGCTGGTTTTGGAATAGTTAATTTAGCGGTACTAGAACTAAAATTTTTACCACCATCACTATCAACATTGATATACTCCATGCTGAAATCTGAATTATATCCATTGCCATTATATGCATCATTAGGTCTTTCATTTCTTCTTTCGTTTCTATTTAAGATATTGTTACCGATTAGCAACATATCCCCTTTTAAACGTGTATCAAAACGAGAAGGAGTAAATGCCTTTAAATTTTGACCGAAAATAATAAAGCTATTGAAAAAGAATAAAAAAACAAACCCTACTGTTAGTTTATTCTGTATCGCAGATATACCTACTTTATAAAAAGATAAGCTCTTAAAGTTTTGAAATACTTTAAAAAAAGAATCGGTACGAAATGAATCCGATAGGAAAAGGACATTAAGTAATGCCAATAAGGAACGCCTAAACGAAGAAAAAGTAGGTTTTTTCATGTTTTATTATTGTTTTTTTACTCATCTCTATTTATTCATTTGGGGCAATGGACAAATAAAGATCATGAGTTATATGTAAATACTGTTTTTAAACTTAAAAAATTAAAATCGATTTTTTATTAAAAAATTATTCAAAATACTCAATATCAATACTTTAACTAAATTTTATGAATTATATTACAAATAAATTCTAAAAAATAAAATTAAACATTTTGAAACAATTACAAAATGCAAACCAAATTATTTTAAATTAAAATAAACTTCATCTCAGAATAGGCTACTTCTGAATTTTAACAATTACCATTTTTCCATTGTAAGGCTTATTTCCTTTCTCTGACATTGCCTGTGTTGCTTCATCTAAATTATCGAACATGGCTTCGTAAATAAAATATTTACTGGATCCAGCATCATAGAAAAAATTAACATTTTTCTGACCAGCTGCAACTGTTTTTGTAACAAATGCATCTCTTTTTTGAACATCATTATGAACAGCCAATATCACATAATAGCCGCTATCAATTTTATTATTTTTAATAATCTGCATATTGGACTGACTTTCACCAAAATCAAAATCTTCTGCTTTTAACGGTGTACTACTCACTTTTGTAGTTTCTTTAATTCGTTTTAAAGTAGCTAAATCTTGCGAAGTACGATCCTGGTCATTCAAAGAAACGGCACGCTTGATTCTACGTTTTTTCTCAATCTCAGTTTCGACTTTAATCTGCTCCAACCTGTTAGTTAAAATTGCATTAGAACGTTCTGCTTTGAGCTGTTCAGCTTTTAAATTCTCTATAGTTTTTAAATAATTCTGATTAATCAAATCATTCTTAGGAGCCTTTTTAAGTCTTTCGTTGTAAAGTCGGTTAAACTCGTCCAAAGACTCTGCCTGCATTCTGTTAACCTCTGCAATTTGAGCCTTAATGGATTCCAGTTCGGCATTTTCAGCAGAAGTACTTTTGAATTCTACTGTTGTTTTAACAATACCTTTATCACTTAAATCATTTTCTTCCCTCATCTCGTTCAATGCTTTTTGCTTATTGGCCACAGAAGCATCCAAACGGGTTAACAATTGTTGTTGCTTACGTTTAGAATCTTCTATTGACTTAGCTAAATTATCCATTGACTTGCCAACTTCATCTTTTGGCATTGCATCGGCTTTGGCCTTGGCAAGCGCCTCAACTGCTAATTTAGCGGCGGCGGCAGCTTCTATTTTATCCTGCTCGGCTTGCGCTGCTGCAGCAGCGTCTGCTTTGGCTTTATTGTCTGCAGCTAATTTTGCAGCAGCTTCGGCATCGGCTTTAGCTTTCTTCTCAGCAGCTAATTTCGCAGCAGCTTCGGCATCAGCTTTGGCTTTATTCTCCGCTGCTAATTTGGCAGCAGCTTCGGCATCAGCTTTGGCTTTGTTCTCAGCAGCTAATTTCGCAGCAGCTTCGGCATCGGCTTTAGCTTTCTTCTCAGCAGCTAATTTTGCAGCGGCTTCGGCTTCGGCTTTGGCTTTATTCTCCGCTGCTAATTTGGCAGCAGCTTCGGCATCAGCTTTGGCTTTGTTCTCAGCAGCTAATTTCGCAGCAGCATCGGCATCGGCTTTAGCTTTCTTCTCAGCAGCTAATTTTGCAGCGGCTTCGGCTTCGGCTTTGGCTTTATTCTCCGCTGCTAATTTGGCAGCAGCTTCGGCATCAGCTTTGGCTTTGTTCTCAGCAGCTAATTTCGCAGCAGCTTCGGCATCGGCTTTAGCTTTCTTCTCAGCAGCTAATTTTGCAGTCGCTTCAGCATCAGCATCTGCTTTGGCCTTATCAGCAGCTAACTTTGCGGCTGCGGCATCAGCTTTAGCTTTGGCATCAGCATCGGCTTTAGCTTTATCGGCTGCTAATTTAGCAGCGACAGCATCAGCTTTAGCTTTAACTTTAGCTTCCTCTTTCGCTTTATCAGCGGCATCAGCATCTGCTTTTATTTTTGCATCGGCGGCTAACTTAGCAGCGGCAGCATCGGCTTTAGCTTTTTTCTCGGCAGCCAATTTAGCAGTCGCTTCGGCATCAGCTTTGGCTTTATTTTCGGCAGCTAATTTGATAGCAGCTTCAGCATCAGCTTTTGCTTTGGCATCTGCATCGGCTTTAGCTTTATCAGCAGCTAATTTTGCGGCGGCGGCATCGGCTTTAGCTTTAACTTTCTCTTCTTCTTTGGCTTTATCAGCCGCATCAGCATCTGCTTTAATTTTTGCATCCGCGGCTAACTTAGCGGCGGCGGCATCAGCTTTAGCTTTTTTCTCAGCAGCTAGTTTAGCAGCGGCTTCTGCATCGGCTTTGGCTTTGTTTTCGGCAGCAAGTTTTGCGGCAGATTCTGCATCGGCTTTAGCCTTAGCATCAGCATCTGCTTTGGCCTTATCAGCGGCTAATTTTGCGGCGGCGGCATCAGCTTTGGCTTTTGCTTTTGCATCTTCTTTCGCTTTATCAGCGGCATTAGCATCTGCTTTAATTTTTGCATCGGCAGCTAACTTAGCTTTCTTGGCTTCTTCAACAGCGGCTGCATCAGCTTTAGCTTTATTATCTGCAGCTAATTTTGCGGCAGTTTTTGTTTTAGCTTCGGCATCAGCTTTAGCTTTCTTCTCCGCAGCTAGTTTTGCAGCAGCTTCAGCATCGGCTTTAACTTTGTTTTCGGCAGCAAGTTTTGCTGAAGATTCTGCATCTGCTTTAGCTTTAGCATCAGCAGTCAATTTAGCTTTTGTTACTTGTTCTTGCTTTTTATTTGCTGCTGCTAAGGCAGCGGCATCAGCTTTAGCTTTTGCATCAGCCACTAATTTCGCTCTATTTTCCGCTATTTTCTGTTGTTGAGCGACCTTTGCATCTGCGGTAGCTTTTGCATCCGTTTTAGACTTCGCTGTAGGTGTTTGTCTTATTGGAGCTGGCTCAATCAAAGCACCTTCTTCTTCTTCGTCATCTCCGTAATCAAAATTTCTACTTTTAATCTTATAGGCTAAAACAACAATATGGGAAGCTCCCAAATTTGAAATATCACCCAACCCCATTCCGTACGAATATTCAAGGGCAATTTTTGGGGTAATATTAAGTCCAAAACCAGCAGTCAAACCCAAAACCGAATGATATCCTGCTTGAGCCCAAATTCCTTTCGGAACGGCAAACATAGCTGAACCTGAAAAAATTGTTTTTTCTTTATTTATTTCCGTCTTAACGATACCTGAAAATTTACTTCTATCAAAAAAACCATAAGAATCAACATAACCTGTATACATCACATGACCTTCTATGCCTTTATTTGGGTCGTCTTTTAACATTCCAGAGTTAAAGCTATAAGTTACTAGATTATTAAAGCCCAAACCGAAATCAAAAAATGCTGTTCCATAATTGATTCCAGGACTGACTGTCATTAATGTATTTGAAGGAATATTTTGTAAAGAAGGATCGGAATAATTTGAAATGATTTTACCATTATTTATACCACTTTTATAAGCACTTACATTAATCCCAAAAGTTAAATTACTTTCTTCTTCCAATAAAATATTATGAGCAAAATTGGCAAGCAAACCTGTAGTTTCAAGTACTCCTTGTGATTGCTTGAATACTCCTAAAGCAACTCCTTCATTCTCTCTAAAACGTCCGGAATAATTCAGCATATAAGTTGTCGGCGCATTATCAAATCCTGCCCATTGCGTTTTATTAAACAAGGTTATATAGGCCGCTTGTTGTCTGACAAAACTAAAAGTAGGATTGATAACAAATGAATTAAATTTCAAAGAGTTTCCTGGAGGAATTACAAATGAAACAATACCATTTTCTTGTTGGGCATAAAAAACCTGAATTGAACAACAAAAAATGAAAACACTTAGTAAAAATTTTTTCATACTATTTCAGAAGAGTTATCGAGCCCTTTTGAGGAGATTCTCCAGTTGGGGTAATTATATAATAATAAACAGGGTTAAAATTGAATTCAATAGCCTCTTGTGGCCATCCATTAAAGTTATCGTAATTATCTGTTTGATAAACTATTTCACCTAATGAATTTAAAATTACTATATGCGTTTTTGTTCCCTCTATATACTTATCTGGGATTATCCATGTATCATTAATACCATCACCATTTGGAGATACAATATTTGAAATTTTTGGCACATTCGCATTTACTTTATAAGAAACTGTAAAAGGAAATTTATCTGTCACAACGCATCCTGAATTTTGAGTCACTTCACCACTATAATTTCCTTGAGCAGTAATATCAAAATTATTTTTATCAGCTCCAGCTATTAATGCCCCATTCAAAAACCATTGATAAGTAGGTGAAGAAGCATTCGTTGTTATTGAGACATTGATTGTCACTCCCTCTGTAATACGATTAATCTTTCCAACTTCAACGCCTGAGATGCTGCTATTAGTTGTAAGCACTTTTAGATCAATCGTCCCTGTTGATTTACATCCTCCGAAATCAACATCACAAGTATAAACTCCAGCTGAACTAGTTTGATAGGTTTGAGAAATAGCGCCATTAATAACAACATTATCCTTTCTCCATACATAAGAATTACCGGCAGAGGCAGACAAGGTAGTGCCCCCAGAACTAGGACAAAAGGGATTCCCTAAACTTGAAGTAATTACTGCTCCAGAGCCTGATCCGCTAGAAACAGTTACGGTTTGTGAACGTGTATTCACATCTGTGCAAGGTCCATAGTCCACCTCTACATAATATTCACCGCCCTGATTGACAGACAAACTGCTTTTGGATTCATTTGGGACAACTACACCATTTTTATACCATTTATACTTTAACTGTGGATATTGTAAAGGAGAAGAATTAGGAACTGAAGGCGTTGAATTATCAATTGCAAGCGTAACACTTCCCCCAATGCAAAAACTTAAGGTATTACTCTTATTGTTAACATAAAAAGACCCAGAATATGCTAAAAAATAAATGGGAAAAGAAGATTGCAAATCACTTGATTTAAAATCCTGACTTGTAGTTCCAGTTGAACTCTGGACACGTAACTTATAGGTATTCGAGCCTACTAAGTCGGCTGGTACTTCAAAAGTAAGTGTCTTATCTGTAGAAGTATCCGGAGGAGTATTGACCCCATTTGATATTATTTTAGGCTTTATACTTGAAGCAAAATTATCACTTGAAAGTAAAACTACGAAAGTTTCATTGGCTGCAAAACCAGATATTTTAAAAGGAACTTCATACCTATTATATCCATTAGGATAATCGACATTCGGAATATTAGCGCAAATCTGAGAATAACCCAGTTTTTGAGGTAAAATAGTTTGTCCAAATAATGAAATTGCTGACGGAAGTAACAATAACATCCAAAAAAACACAAATTTATCGAAAGAAGAAAAGAGAGGAGTTTTTCTATTCATATGTTGATATTTAAGCTATTCAAGAAGTTATAGCTGATCATTTTGTCTTTCAGCTATCGCTCGAGTAGCAAATTATCATTGAAGTTCATAACAGGTTGTCGAGTTAACATTGTTGAAACAGATTGTTAAAAATTTAATTTCTTTAACGCCATTAAGTAATAAAATGAAAGCCAAACCTCCTTGATAACGTTTAGGTCTAACTTTCATTTTATTATAAAGACTATTATAAATCCTATTTAGCGGCTGCAGTAAATTTTGAAAGTGCTAATCTGAAATCAGGTCTTCTTGGATTTGCAAAATCATTAAACGTTTCGATATTTGTTGTTTTAGAATACAAATTAAAGAATGCGCTTTCACCATAGTAACTCTCTAACTCTTCATTTTCAGTCGATCCTTCAGAGAAAATATTGCCATTGCAAAAATTGAAATACATTTCTTCGATTCTGATTTTCTTAAGATTTTTGTCATTGATTTCAATGTTACGATCAAATACAACTGCTGGACTAAATCCAGATATTACACTTTTTCTTAAAACTAGGGAAGAATTTTCACCAACAAATACTCCTTCTTTTACCAAACCTGCTTTGATATCTTGGTCAATATTATCACTGTCATTTGCAAAAGTCAAATTGGTTGCTGTAACAAGTGTTGGCTTTTTGGTAAAGTCAACCTCTTCTTTCTTTACATATGAAGTAATATCCAAACAACGTGATCCGCTGCTTCCTGTCAAATAAGAAGATCTAACAGCTAATGAATTATCGATCTTGGCCTGAGCACCAAAAGCAAATTTGAAATCTATTCCACTACATTTATAAGAAACCATTTTGTTCATTACAGGCTCACCGCCAAGAACTTCAAAAGAATCACCTGCAGCATAGCTCACCATTATGTTTTCTAAGATAGTTTTATTACCAATACCTCCCAATAAAAGAGCATTGAAACCTTCTGAAGATCCTCTAACCTTTTTACCTGCAAATTCAATTCTTACGAATTTCATAACTCCAGAAGAACTTGCTGGGTTTTGACCTCCATAAGTAGTTAAGCTTGGGTCTAAATCGAAATTTACTGAAGAATAACTTCCAAACTTATTGATCGGGGCATCACCTAAAACAATGATTCCTCCCCAGTCACCAGCTTTTCTTGTAGATTTGTTTGAAGTAAAAACGATAGGATCGGTCTCCATTCCTTCAGCAATTATTTGAGCACCTTTAGTAATAATTAAAGTCCCCTTTGAATCTCCGTCACCAATAATAACTGTCCCAGGTTCAATCGTAAGAACAGCGTTGTTAGTTACGTATACATTACCTTGCAGAATGTAAGTATCTTTCTTTACCAGCTTAGTATTTGTGGTAATATTCCCAGCCAAAATTTGCGTTGCTTCACCATAATCAACTTTGCCCGGTTTAAATTCAGTCCAGTTATTCAACCAATTGCTTGATCCAATAATCCCTTTCTCTTGTTGTGCATTTGAGTTGCAAACAGTCGCAAGGAAAACACATATAAGTAATATGTTTTTCATAGATTTGGGGTATTAAATTATTATAACTCCGTAG
The DNA here is from genome assembly GCF_027111335.1 of Flavobacterium aquiphilum. Classification (NCBI taxonomy): domain Bacteria; kingdom Pseudomonadati; phylum Bacteroidota; class Flavobacteriia; order Flavobacteriales; family Flavobacteriaceae; genus Flavobacterium; species Flavobacterium aquiphilum. The sequence continues at coordinate 355,064 of NZ_CP114288.1, forward strand.
GTTAAGAGTATACTACCTCATAAAGAGTGAATATTCAAACTTTAGTTGAGATTATTAAATAATCTCAACTAAAAAACTTTTATTGTGCCTCAACTTCATGCAATGATTTTAATGTTTGCTCATAGAACAACACCATAGTCACCAGTTGATTCTTATCTGCATAAGGAAGCATTTTTCTTAAGAAACTTACTGTAATATCTAAATAAGTTTGGGTTGCTTCTGTTTCTAAATCTAATGCTTTTCTGTTATCCGCATCGTCAGGAATTCCTAAATCAGTCATTGTAACACCAGGCTTAGTAGCCAAAGCAATATGAGGTAAAATTTTAACCATTACTTTCATACGCTCAATATACAATTCAACCAATTCCCCTTTCGACATCGCTTTAAGCGTCTTGTCATCATAGTAAGTACGTATTGCAGCACTAGTGCTAACTATACTTTTTGGCATGTTTGGTTTTGCTTGTGCAAATCCCTTAGAAGTTAATGCTAACATTACAATACTGAAAAATATAATTTTCCCTTTCATATCTTGGTCTTTGAATTAATTAATAAAACAAAAATATGCAATTAAATTGAATTTGCAAGTCGAATAAAAAAATTAAAGCAGCATTTTATTCAAAAATGAAAGAAAAAACCTCTTTATACGGAGCAAACCCCGCATTTTATCGATATAAACTGCATTTAAAAAAATTAACACAAAATTAGAATTTAACAACATACGTAAGTTTTTACCTATTCATTGAGATAAGAATAAAGCTCTTTAATGGAAAAATAAAAAAATAATACAGAAGTTATTAACTATTGTTGGTTGAAAAAAAAGCTCGCATTATACAAATTCCTACTCTGAAATTAAAATTCTGTACTTACCGCAAAACCAAACTTTCTAATAGAAAATTTTTGAAACTATCATTTTCTTCTATCTTTGCTACATGGAATTTACAAAAATTTTAGGTCAGGAATACATAAAAAACCACTTAATTCAAAGTGCTAATTTAGGCAGAATTCCACATGCTCAATTATTTGTTGGTCCAGAAGGAAGTGGCACATTAGCCATGGCAATTGCATATACTCATCATATTCTTTGCAATGGAGGATCTAACGAATCCTGCAGCCTTAAATTTCAAAAATTATCACATCCAGACTTACATTTTATCTACCCTACTGTTACTACTGATGAAGTTAAAGTAAAACCAAAAAGCATTGATTTTATTGCTGATTGGAGAGAATTTGTTTTGGAAAATCCATACGGTGGATTATTTGATTGGTATGCCAAATTAGGAGTTCAGAACAAACAAGGTGAAATCCGAGTAGATGATGCACAGGAAATCTTAAAATCACTTTCGCTAAAATCATACGAAGGAGGATACAAAATAATGATCATTTGGATGGCCGATAAAATGAATATCGCAGCATCCAACAAACTGCTCAAACTTCTGGAAGAACCGCCTGAAAAGACTGTTTTCATTCTCATTTCTGAAAATGAAGAGGATATTATTCAAACGATTCGATCACGCTGTCAGGTTACAAAATTCAGTGGATTAAGCGAACAGATCATTGCCAATGGTCTAGTTAAAAGTAAAAATATTGAACTTAATCGAGCATTAAAAATAGCACATCAAGCTCAAGGAAATTACAATAAAGCGCTACAATTACTTACCGATGATTATGATGGACTCCCATTTGAACAATGGTTTGTTACTTGGGTTCGCGCTGCTTTCAAAGCCAAAGGAAATGCTGCTGCCATCCAGGATTTGATCCAATGGAGTGAACAAATAGCTGCCTTAGGAAGGGAAACGCAAAAAAAATTCCTTCAGTTCTGTATCGAAATGTTCCGTCAAGCGTTATTATTAAATTATGAAACCAAAAGCCTTGTTTACATTGAGCCAAAAGTCGAAAAATTCAAATTAGAAAACTTTGCCCCTTTTGTAAACGGAAATAACATTAACGAAATATTCAAAGAATTATCTGATGCAATGTACCATATAGAACGCAATGGTAATGCCAAAATAATTTTAACTGACCTTTCGATAAAACTTACTCGTTTAATACATAAAAAATAAACCCCATGAACAATATTGCCTCAATTTTGATACTTGTTTTTTTAGCTATCACATTTTTACAGTCATCTCAGGATAAATTATTCCACTGGAAAGACAATATCGATTGGTTAAAAGAGCATTTCTCTGAAACTCCTTTACGCAATCAAGTTCCATTAGCCTTGGTCAATGTATTGATTTTAGAATTGATTTCGGGTATTTTGTGCTCGGTAGGCGCAATAGAACTAGGAGTAAACAGTGGCAGAATATACGGTTTATATGGAGGTATTTTTTCCTGCATTACACTGATCATGTTACTGTTTGGACAACGCTTGGCCAAAGATTATGACGGTGCAAGAACGATTGTACTCTATTTTATCCCATCGGTTATGGCTGTATATTGGCTGAATTAAAAGGCCAATATCAATGACAATCACAAAACTTTAAACCTTTAAACCTTAAACAAGATTAAACTAATAATATGGTTGCTAAACACCCTTCTGAATCCTTAACAGTATTAACCGATTTGGTTTTACCGAGCGAAACCAATCCTTTGAATAACTTATTTGGAGGGGAATTATTGGCTAGAATGGATCGCGCCGCGAGTATCGCTGCCGGAAGGCATTCCCGTCGAATTGGTGTAACCGCATCAGTTAATCACGTGGCTTTTAACAAATCGATTCCATTGGGAAGTGTAGTTATTATCGAAGCCAAAGTTTCCAGAGCTTTTAAAAGTTCAATGGAAATTTACCTAGATGTATGGGTTGAAGACCGCCAATCAGGAAACCGAACGAAAGCCAATGAAGCGATTTATACATTTGTGGCCGTAGACGACACTGGCAGACCTGTGGATGTTCCACCACTAATACCAGAAACAGAATTGGAAAAACAACGCTATGATGCTGCTTTGAGAAGAAAACAATTAAGTTTGGTTTTGGCTGGTAAAATGAATCCCCACGACGCCACCGAACTTAAAGCTTTATTTGCATAAAAGACAAAATTATCCTGCACAACAACAAATCCTATTTTTACTTAAAGATATAAACAATCTCGCCGGAGCCAAGAGGCACTAACAACAAATTCGATTTTTTACAGTAAATATGCTGTAAAAATCAAAACATAGCTTCAAGAGGGATTAAACCTAATGAGATTGAAATAAAATAGTCCGATAGCGAATGACTTATTTATTTTGATTTTTTCTAAACTCGGATGGACTAATTCCTTTATGCTTTTTAAAAAACTTATTAAGATGGCTTACATCCGTCAGACCAAATTCGGCGGCAATTTCACTTAAGCGGTACGAAGTGGACAACAAGCGGTTTTCAATCAACAGCACCTTATAATTATTGACGTATTGCTGCAAACTTTCACCCGTCTGTCTTTTAAAATATTCACTCATATAATTTGGAGAGATATTAAAATATGCCGCAAATTTTTCAATTTTAAGAGTCTCAGGCGAATAAATATGCTGATGAACATAACCCAAAACAGACAAAGTCTGTATGGGACGATAATTTTCTGCTGTATGAATCAAGGCGATATTCCGGGCTGCAATAGTAATTATTGTGTTTAAGAGCTGTTGCAATACTTCTGCCTGATACACACCTTCTCTATTTTGCTCTCTCAGTAAAGCTTCCACCAATGCCCGTATTAACTGTTTGTCATCAACATTCTTTAGAATACAACCAGGCAGATGATCGTGATTATGAAAAATATATTCCAACTTTTGCAGCCATTCTTTTGATTGCGTTTTCAGATAACTTTCATTAAACCGAAGAAAGAAAAAACGTGTAGTCTCTTTTATCTCAAAACCATGTGTGTCTTGCGGAAAAAGCAAAAACAATTTATTGGGACTATAGTCCAAACTATGGCTATTAATTATTTGTATTCCTTTCCCTTCCAGAATATAAACCATTTCAAAATAAGTGTTCTTATGCTGCTGAACTATATAATTGTCAGCTTCAAGCAAACTGATTTCGAAAGGAGTATAAAGATTTTTGATTTTCATCTTATAAATATACCGATTAATCCAATAATTATACCGAAAGAGAAATAATTATCTGCTGAACTTTGCTTCATTACAAACAATTAAAACAAATAGTCATGAACACAACCGTTTTTTTATTGCTCCGACTAGGAATTGCCATTAGCATGTTCGGCCACGGACTAGTCCGATTGCCAAAATTACAAACTTTCAGCCAATGGATGATTGGCATTTTTGAAAAATCAATGCTCCCAAAAATAGTCGTCGTCCCTTTCAGCTACTTCTTACCAATAGCCGAATTGACCATAGGACTGCTATTGTTCACGGGGTTGTTTACAAAACCGGCGCTTCTATTGGGAGGCATAATGATGCTTGCCTTACTTTTTGGCACATCCATGATCGAAAATTGGGAAGCAATTCCGTCACAGTTACTACATCTTATTTTTTGTGCTATTTTATTACAATTCATAGATAGCAACATCTGGTCATTGGATAGTTTACTTGGAAAATAAAAACCATATCCTCATGAACACACGAAGAACATTTATCAAACAGATTGGAATGGCCAGCGCTGCAAGCTTAATGCCCGGTACCGATTTATTACTTTACCAAAATACTGACCAAACAATGAAAACCCAATCAAAATGGGCAGACGGTTCCCGATTGGTTGTTTCCGTTTCCATGCAATTTGAATCAGGTGGCCAACCAGATAATGCCGAGAGCCCTTTTCCTAAAAACCTAGAAAAAGGATACAAAGATTTGCCCGCTAGAACCTGGTACGAATACGGATACAAAGAAGGAATCCCCAGAATGCTGGACAATTGGGACGCCTTGGGTATCAAAGTTACCTCCCACATGGTAGGCACTGCAGTATTAAACAATCCTCAATTGGCAAAAGAAATAGTCGAAAGAGGACATGAAGCAGCAGCACATGGCATGAGTTGGAGCCCGCAATACAACCTCTCATATGAAACCGAAAAAAAATTCATTCAAGACGGCGTTGATTCCATCAAAAAAACAACCGGCACAACACCTGTGGGATATAACGCAAACTGGCTCCGAAGGGGGGAAAATACATTAAAAATACTATCTGAATTAGGCTTCAAATACCATATTGACGATTTGAGTCGGGACGAACCTTTTATTATTCAGGTTAAAAACAAAGACTTTGCGGTTGTCCCGTACACTTTACGCAACAATGATATTCTTTTAATTGAAGGAAAAAATTTCTCTGCCGACCAGTTTTTCAACCAAGTAAAAATGGAATTTGACCAATTGTACACTGAAAGCGAATTCAGACGGAGACAGATGTCTCTCAGTTTTCACGACCGCATTGGTGGCACACCACAAATGGTTAAGGCAACCCATGATTTAATACGTTACTTCCAACAGCACAAAGGGGTCACTTTTAAAAGAAAAGATGAGATTGCCGAATTAACCCTTCAGGATAAAACCAGCATCAGGGAATAGACAATAGAAATGAATTTTATCAATATCAAATTTGCAGCATGCAAATACCTCTACAAACAAAATTTGAGCTCAAACTATTGAACATTTAAGTCCGGTGCATCACATTGGTGTAGTTATAGGAAAAAGCAAAAATCCCGTTTCAAAATCTTTTGAAACGGGAACTTATCCTCTTTTATTATCCTTGAATTTGCTTAAGTGAAGTTTTGATTCCTTTGATTAAAGACGAACTAAATCCATGTAATTCCATTTCGTTCAATCCAGCAATAGTACAACCTTTAGGCGTTGTTACACGGTCGATTAATTGCTCCGGATGTCCTTTTTCTTCAAGTAACATTTCGGCTGCTCCTTTTACCGTTTGTGCCGAAATTGCCAGTGCAGTTTGCCAATCAAAACCAATTTCGATTCCCGCCTGCATCGAAGCACGGATGTAACGTAAAGCAAAAGCAGTTCCACTAGCAGCAAGTACCGTTGCAGCATCCATTAATTTTTCATCAATAATTGGGGCTGTTCCAAGTCCCTGAAAAAGAGTAACAGTCTCCTGAGCATTGGCTTTATTCTTTTCATTAAAGGCGATACAAGTTGCCGAAGCTCCAAATTGCGCTGCAATATTTGGCATGATTCGCACAGCACTGTGATTGTCTCCTATTTTGTTTTGTAAATTTTCAATCGACAAACCACTTACCGCCGAAGCGATTACTTTGTTTGAAATCACAGGTAAAATCTCAGCCAAAACAGTATCAACCTGATATGGTTTAATAGTCAGTATAATGACATCTGCATCTTGTATATTGTACTTATTGTCAGTAGTTATGGTTACGCCCAAATCCTCTAAATGTGAGATTGGAGCTAAATTTCTTCTAGTCACCGTTACTTGATTGCCAGTCGTAAACTTTGCGATTCCAATTGCGACAGATGCTCCAAGGTTTCCTCCTCCTATAATGTGTACTTTCATTTTTGTATTATGTTTTGTTTTTGGTTAACTTTAATAGACTTTATAACAACTTTCCTTTCAAGAAAAGCAAAGCTATCGAAAAATAAATAATCAATCCTGTCACATCGACCAAGGTAGCTACAAATGGCGCAGATGATGTAGCTGGATCTAATTTTAATTTTTTTAATACAAACGGAATCATAGATCCTGAAAGTGTTCCCCATAGAACTATAAAAACCAAAGATACTGCAACGGTCATCGCTACAAAAAACCAATGCTCTCCATAGTCATGAAAATCTAATGTTTGCCAAATCAAGATTCGTATAAACCCCACAATTCCAAGAATTGAGCCTAATAAAAAACCCGAAGCTATCTCTTTTTTCATGACATACCACCAGTCGCGCAAAGTAAGTTCATTTAAAGCCATTGCCCGTATAATCAAAGTTGCAGCTTGTGAACCAGAATTTCCTCCACTGGAAATAATTAACGGGATAAATAAAGTGAGAACTATCGCTTTGTCAATTTCACCTTCAAAAAAACCCATCGCCGAAGCCGTGAATAATTCTCCAAAAAAAAGCACCACGAGCCAAGTCGCCCTTTTTTTAACCATTTCGAAAAGTCGGGTTTGTACATAAGGCAAATCCAATGCTTCCAATCCCCCAAATTTCTGAATATCTTCGGTGTCTCTTTTTTCAATTTCATCTTTGATAACATCGATGACATCATCAATCGTAATTCTACCAACCAAACGCCCCAATTCATCTACAACCGGAATAGCTTCCAAATCGTACTTTTCCATGATTCTGGCCACATCAACATCAGGCGTATCAACACCAACAAAATGCAGTTTTTTGATATAAACTTCACTGATAGGCGTTCTTGTAGAGGTACTTAACAAATCTTTCAATGACAATCTTCCTTTCAAACGATCATCATCATCGACTACATAAATGGAGTGAACCCTTGAAACATTTTCGGCTTGAATCCTCATTTCTTTTACGCAAGTAAGAACGTTCCAGTTTTCATTCACTTTTACCAACTCCTTGTGCATGATTCCCCCAGCGGTATCCTCATCATAACGGAGCAAATCGACAATGCTCTTTGCATGCTCAACATCCTGTAATTCGGATATTACTTCGGCTTTCTTCTCTTTAGAAAGCTCCCCAATAATATCTGCAGCGTCATTAGTATCAAGCTCATCAATCTCCTCAGCAATCTCTTTTGCCGATAGTCGCTTTAATATGTTTTCCCTTAAATCATCTTCTAATTCAAGAAGGATTTCAGCAGTCTTTTCACTATCTAATACCTTAAAAATATAAGTCGCTTCATCGATATCGACCTCGTCAAGAATTTCAGCAAAATCAGCGTGATGTATGTCGTTTAACAAAACTTCCAACTCGTGATTGTTTTTCGCTTGGATGAGTTGAGCTATTTCTTTGATAAGCTCTTTGCTAATTTTAAACTCCATCGGCTTCTATTTTTTGGGTCAATGCAATAAATTCTGTGTAATCTAATTGTTCGGGGCGAAGATTAAAAAGTTTGTCTTCTTTTAAATTATCGGACAAATTTAAGGTTTTTAAACTGTTTCGCAATGTCTTTCGTCGTTGTTGAAAAGCCGTTTTCACAACATTAAAAAACAATCTCTCACTACATGGCAAACTAAAATCTTCCTTCCGGCGCATCCTCATTACTCCTGATTTCACCTTTGGCGGTGGATTGAACACATTTTCATCCACAGTAAACAAATATTCAACGTCGTAAAAAGCCTGAGCCAGAACCGATAAAATCCCATACGCTTTGGTTCCTTTCTTTTCGCAAATACGTTCAGCTACTTCTTTTTGGAACATTCCAGCAAACTCAGGAATTTGCGCTTTGTATTCTAAAACTTTGAAAACAATTTGCGTCGAAATATTATATGGAAAATTACCAATTATCGCGAATTGTTTCCCTTTGAAAACTTCATTAATATCATATTTCAAAAAGTCCTTGGAAATAATTTTATCTTTCAGTTTTGGATAATTCGCATCCAAATAGGCAACCGACTCGTCATCAATTTCAATAACGTAAGTATTGATGGGTTTGTCCAACATGTATTTTGTCAAAACTCCCATTCCCGGCCCTATCTCTAACACATCCTCATAACCAACAAGACTCAAAGTATCGGCGATGTCTTTGGCAATGCTTTCGTCTTTTAAAAAATGCTGTCCGAGGTGTTTTTTTGCTTTTACTTTTTCCATATTATCATTGCGAGGCAATGTGCTTCTCGCTATATTTAGGGTTATTTCTCGCAAAGGCGCGAAAGCGCATAGGAAAAATTTAATTTTAAATCAAAGGATTTTTATTTTAATGCTCTGAAATCACTTCCAATTCGGTTCTAAAAGTTAGCATTTTATCGCCAAACAATTTCACGCCTTCTTCCCTTAATTTTGGAGCGTCTTCCTCATAATATCTCACTAATGTTTCTTTACTGTCAGTTTCATATTGAACCGAATAAGTAACACCACCCATTTCTTCCTCAACCAAAACACGAACCATGCGCGCCGAAGAAAATTTTCCGCAAGCCAGCATTTCCGGGATGTGTTTGTGCTGCATCCAAATCATCCATTGATCATGAACGCTTTCGTGTATGTTTGTGGTAACGTTGTATATTATCATTTTTATCCCCCTAACCCCCAAAGGGGGAACTCCTATTAGGGGTAAATAGGTTTTTAATTAATTTTTCAATTCCTACAAATTCCCCCTTCGGGGGTTAGGGGGATCATAAATTAGTGTCTCCCCTCAATTCCCTGAATTTTCTTCTGGCATCGACAAAATAAATACTGTCCTGATGCCCGAAAATAATTTTCTCATACAATGCCTTGGCTTTGTCGGGTTGCTTTAATTGCTTATTGTAAATTTCTGCCGAAAAATATAAGGCTTCATCAATATAAATTCCATCACTGTGATGGTCGATTATATCTTGATATTGCGCCAAAGCCAAATTATAATCGTTTAACTTTTCATAAACTCTTCCTAATCGTAACAAAGTCACCGCTTCGATCTCTTGCCCTTTAAAGCTTTTCAAAATCTTTTGAAACTGCACTATTGCTTCCTGATTTCGGTTTTGGTACAAAAGATAATCACCTTTGGCAAACTCCTTCAAAGCAGTTTGACTCGAATCGGCCACAGTATTATCATTAATCAATAAAAAATACTCTAAAGCATCGTTGGCAATTAACTGTGTATTGGCAGATTTTAATTCTTTGAACTGCTTCAGAGCCCATTCGAAATCGGTCTTAAAATAACTTGTTTTTGCCGACTTCAAACTTGCCTCATGCGACAACTCACTGTTTTGCAAATTTTCCTGAATCTGAGAATAATAAAGCAACGCCTGATTAAACTTTTCTTCAGAAAGTAAAATATCGGCCAGCTCCATTTTGCATCGAGCCTGGTCAAAAGGAGTCAGCTGCAAATCCATTGCCCGCTTTATAATCGCTTTACCTTCGGTAGGATTCTTCATTAAGAAACTCACAAAATAAGCCTGTTTCAGCTGCAAAGATAAGGTAACTGGCGTAATACCGTATTGTTTTAGCAAAAGTTCAAATTGAGCATTGATAGCTGCGAAATCTTTCTCTTGTGCCTTATCCATTTTCATTTGCAACAAATAGGTATTGGCCTGAACAATCAATTCAACATCGGTAGTGTTTGCCAAGACATAATCCATTACTTCGGTAGCTACCTCATTGTCGCTTTCTTCAATTGCCATTTGCCCTAAACTGATAATATTCGAAAGAGATTCCGGATTGCGTTTATAAATTGCTTTTTCCTGAACGAAAGCTTTCCCAAATTCTTTTTGTTGCATATAAAACCAACTCAAGAACTGATTCCAAAATACATCCTGACTTTTTTGAACCCTAAGAATCAATGCTTTTCGTAAGCTGTCATTGAAATTAGAATCGCCATCGGTTGACATAAACCGCGCCAATTGATTTTGAATCATCACCGAAGCTTGGGGATTTAAAACCGCTTCGTCCAAAAAATTGGCTATCATTTGATCCATATTCCCCAATTGCCCGTACAACAAAGCCGTTTGGTATTTAAAATCAAGTGTTGGAACCAATTGACTGGCCGTTTCATATGATTTTAAAGCATATTCGAGCAATACTTTTTTTTCAAAAGAATTGGCAACGCCGTAAACTTCATTTGGATTTTTGCGAATTCTTTCAATCGCATCATCGTAATACTTTTTGGCTTTGGTATCATTTTTCTGCAATTGAAAATTATACCCCAATTCGACCAAAAGAGGAGCTTGTTTGTACTTATTCAACCGCTCTTGAATCTCTTTTTCGGCAGATTCAAATTGAAGCAATTGCTGCATACAGTCTATTTTTCGCTGAAAATAAAAAGGATTTGAAGGTAACCCATCTGATAATTCCTGGTAACTGACCAAAGCTTTCTCAAAATCCCCTTTGTCATAGTAATACTGCGCCAATTGTTCGTTTTGAGCGAAAATCGACATTGAGCAAAATAGGACAATATAGAGGAACAGGTTTTTCATTTCCTTTTTTTAGTCGCAGTCGCAGTAAACAGTCACAGCTATCGAAACTGTGACTGGAAACTGAAAACTAAATTAATCTATAATATCAAACCCACAGTAAGGACGCAATACTTCAGGGATTACGATACCTTCTGGTGTTTGGTAATTTTCTAAAATTCCGGCAAGAACTCTTGGCAAAGCCAATGAACTTCCGTTAAGCGTGTGTGCCAATTGGTTTTTCCCATCTTTGTCTTTGAAACGCAATTTCAAACGATTTGCCTGGAAAGTCTCAAAATTAGATACTGATGAAATTTCCAACCAACGTTCTTGTGCTGTAGAATACACTTCAAAATCATAAGTCAAAGCCGATGCAAACCCCATATCGCCTCCGCAAAGACGCAAAATACGGTATGGTAATTTCAATTCCTGTAAAATTCCTTTCACATGCTCTACCATTTCGTCAAGTGCCGCATACGACTTTTCAGGGTGCTCCACTCTTACGATTTCCACTTTGTCAAATTGGTGTAAACGGTTCAACCCACGAACATGCGCTCCGTAAGAACCTGCTTCACGACGAAAACATGGTGTATATCCAGTATATTTAACAGGAAAATCATTTTCGGCCAAGATAACATCTCTAAAAATATTGGTTACCGGAACCTCAGCGGTTGGAATCAAATACAAATCATCTGCAGCATCGTGATACATTTGGCCTTCTTTGTCCGGCAATTGTCCCGTTCCATAAGCCGAAGCTTCATTTACCAAATGCGGAACCTGAACTTCATTGTAACCAGACTCCACATTTTTGTCCAAGAAATAATTAATTAAAGCACGTTGTAAACGAGCTCCTTTTCCTTTGTAAACAGGAAATCCGGCACCGGTAATTTTTACACCCAATTCAAAATCGATGATATCATATTTTTTTACCAATTCCCAGTGTGGTTGCGCACCTTCGTGCAATACCGGAATTTCACCCTCTTCAAAGACGTTTAAGTTGTCTTCGGGTGTTTTCCCTTCCGGAACAATATCGGCAGGAAGGTTTGGTAACGTATATAGTTTCTCAGTCAATTCATTTGCCAAAACAACAGCAGTTTCGCCCAATGTTTTGCTTTTTTCCTTCAACAAAACCGTTTTTTCTTTAAGAATAGCCGCTTTCGACTTTTCGCCGGCTTTCATCAAATCACCAATGTCTTTGGACAATTTATTAGATTCGGATAAAGTGTTGTCTAACTCTGCTTGTGTAGCACGACGTTTTTCATCCAGTTGTACCACTTCTTCAACAATCGCTGTGGCATCCATATTTCTTTTGGCCAAAGCTTTGATTACTTTCTCTTGATTCTCTCTAATAAATGCGATTTGTAACATAGTCGGTTTTTTATAACTAAAAATAATGACAGCAAATTTAGGGAAATGTTTGTTAAGAACGTGTCAACGAAATTCGGATTTAAAAAAAGTTAGCCACAAATTACACTAATTACAAAATCCGAGCGAATTTGCGATTCGAAAATTGAATGCGATTGTTTCTTTTTTGACATAAAAAAAAAACATTAACCTATTTTTTTTCTAATTTTACTAAAAACTAGAAATCATGTTATCAAAAAATATCGAAATCGCGCTGAACAAACAAATTCGTATAGAAGCAGAATCCTCTCAAATTTATCTATCGATGGCTTGTTGGTCAGAGGTGAACGGGCTAGAAGGAATCGCTCAATTTATGTACGCTCAATCAGATGAGGAGCGTTTGCATATGCTTAAATTAATCAAATATGTGAACGAACGTGGAGGACATGCTCAGGTTACCGACTTGAAAGCTCCGAAAACAACTTACGAAACTTTCAAAGGAATGTTTGAAGAGCTCTATAAACATGAGATTTTTGTTTCACAATCGATTAATGAATTAGTTCACATCACTTTTGAAGAAAAAGATTATGCAACCCATAATTTCTTGCAATGGTATGTAGCCGAGCAAATTGAAGAAGAAGCAACTGCTAAAAACATATTGGATAAAATCAATCTTATTGGTGATGACAAAGGCGGATTGTATCTTTTTGACCGTGATATCCAACAGATGGCGATTGCCAGTGCGGCAGCTCCAGCGAAATAAACCAACAAATACTCTAAAGTACAGGCGCACTGCAGTGCGTCTCTACGGAATAAATAATATCCCCAAAATGCCTGAAATGCGTTTTGGGGATTTTTTTTACTCCAAAAGTGTTAAAGTTTATTTAGAATAGATAAAAATAGTGTATATTTGCCTTGGTTTTAATTCTTTAGAAGGTGATCAAGAAAGAAAAAGAGAAAAGTAAAAAAAAGGATAAAAAGAAAGAACTCCTTAAAAAAATAAAAGTGGCCGAAAACTGCAAGTCTAGTTGTTGTGAAAAATACAAGAAAGGCGAAAAGAAACGTTGCAGCCGTTGCCCTATGTTTGATTTGCTAAAAAAATCGGCTTAGTTTTCTGCGATGAAAACTGTTTAATAATTATAAAATCCCTGTTGGTTTATAATGAACCGTCGCAATAGTTAATTTTAATAGTAATTGAAAAAGAGTTCCGTAAATGCGGAACTCTTTTTTTTAATTGCTTCAAAAAAACTTAAATCTTACATCAGTTCTAGAAAATTTGAAATGCAATAGCTTTCCAAATTGTATCGAAAATGTCGTTAGCTCAAGTGTTCCCAATACTATTTTCAGAAAAAGCTATTCGCATTTTCTGAAAATCAACTCGAACTGACGTTGACTCTGGAATCAAAAGGCTACTTCCCTAACAACATAATTTCACTGGCTACCACTTCAGTGATATAACGTTTTTCACCATTCTTGTCCTCATAACTTCTGTGTGTCAATTTTCCTTCGATACCTATTTGTTTTCCTTTGGTTACGAATTTCTCGATGATTTCGGCGGTTTTTCCCCAAGCCACAACTGTGTGCCATTCGGTTTGTTCTACTCGCTCCCCTTTGTCGTTTTTGTAATAGTCCTTTGTAGCAATAGTCAAATTAGCGACTTTTTTTCCGCTTTCTAAAGATTTGATGATTGGATCATTCCCTGTGTTTCCGATTAATTGTACTCTGTTTTGCATGGCGTGTAAAATTTAAATGTTAGCGTATACTTTTATTAATATTGTCATTTACAATTATTATTGTTGTTGACATGGCAAAGATGCAACAGCCGGCAAAAGTTATTCGGTTGGTAACTGTTTACTTTCGGTTGTAAGTATTTGTAAACGTTTGTAAATGAAAATTACAGTGATTTTAAATATATTTGACATTATCAGAATCCTATTTCCTAAATCTTAATTCTTATCTTTTTAAAACATGGAGCAAAATCAAAAATTGAATAACATAACTAACAAAAAACTATTTCTTGTTTTCATTATTTTACTTGTATTAAATTCAATTTGTCTAATCAATCTTGCTGGAAAAAACGGTGCTCATAATTTAGATGGATCCTATAGTGAAGCAAATAGTACTGAATTGATAGCAAATGTATTGTTAGGCATTACACTCGCCATACCATTTGTTCTGGCACTTTTATCAGCAGCAATTAACATTTTCGTGAACAAAAAACAATCTTATAGAAAACGCTTTATCAAAACATATTTAGTTACGTTACTAATAGTTTATGCATTTTTTCTAATTCGTTATTCAATGCTAATATTTTCAAATTAAATCCATAATAATTTCACTACCTTAGTTAACAATCTTTTCAAAAATTAAAATTATGAAAACCAAAATGATATGGGCTAATCTGTCTTCAAGTGATCTAGAAAAAACCGCGAAGTTTTATACTGATTTGGGTTTCAAAGAAAACTGTCAACGAACAGAAGAATTGGTAAGTATGGTTTTTGCAGAGAACAATTTTGTGATTAACTTCTTCGCAACCAAACGATTTGAATCTGCTTTAAAAGGTAAAATAACCAATACAAAAAACGAAAATGAGATTATCTTTTCCCTATCAGCCGAAAGCAGAGAGGATGTTGACCGTTGGTTTGAAAAAGTGAAACAAGTCGGAGGAACAATTTTTTCTAATCCTGAAAACTTTGAGGTAGGCTATACTTTTGGTTTTGCCGATCCTGATGGGCATAAATTCAATTTTCTCTATTGGCCGGGGATGTAATCTTTTCAGAAAAAAGAACTTTTTTGCTTAAATTTGCTATTATGAGAATAGTTGATAGAAACATAGAAGATTTAAAAAAACTTTGTGTGATTTACAATGTGGAAAAAATGTATCTATTTGGTTCCGCTTTAAATTCTAACTTCAACAGAAAAAGTGACATCGACCTACTCGTAAAATTCAAAACCATCGAACTATCAAAATATTTTGATAATTACATTAATTTCAAGGAAAAATTAGAAGCTTTGTTTGGACGTGAAGTTGACTTGGTTGAAGAACAAACCCTTAAAAATCCAATATTAATCAACTCAATCAATAAATCAAAAGAGCTAATTTATGGATGAAAGAATTCTAAAATGCTTTTTGATATTAAACTATCAATTGATGAAATTGATAGTTTTTTCAGCAATGAAGAAAAAGACTTTTCAAAGTATAAAAATAACTTAATGCTCAAAAGAGCAGTTGAAAGAAATCTGGAAATTATTGGCGAAGCCGTCAACAGAATCATTACTCGTGATACTTCATTCACCGAAAGAATTTCCAATGCAAAGGCAATTATTGGATTAAGAAACCAAGTAATTCATGCTTATGATAACATTTCGGATGAAAACATTTGGTCTATTCTAATTAATCACCTTCCTAAATTAAAATTTGAAGTTGCAGAATTAATTAGACCAAAAGAATAAACAAAACACTCAACATCAAATCATTAAAACAAAAAAGTTTTAAAATATTTGCGAAACCGAAAAGCTGCATATATATTTGCAACTGATTGGTTTCGTAATTAAAAGATATTTATGAGAAGAGACATTTTTCAAGCCATAGCCGATCCGACAAGAAGAGCTATTATCGCATTAATCGCATTGCAGGCAATGACGCCCAATGCAATTGCTGAAAACTTCAACACAACCCGACAAGCGATTTCAAAACACTTACGAATTCTAACGGAATGTGATTTAGTAAAACAAGTGCAGCAAGGAAGAGAAATCTATTATTCGCTTGAAATCAACAAAATGAAAGAAATAGACGAGTGGTTAGAACAATATCGAAAAATTTGGGAGATCCGATTTGACCAACTCGATGACGTATTATCAACAATTAAAAAGAATAAAAAATGAACAACAATTTGCTATTTGATTTTACCGTTGACAAAACAACCAAAACGGTAATCATACACCGAGAATTTGATGCCGAACTTTCGCTGGTATGGGATGCTTTTACCACAAAAGAACTTCTGGATCAATGGGTCGCTCCAAAACCTTGGACATCCAAAACAAAATACATGGATTTCAAAGTTGGCGGAAAACGCTTTTATGCAATGGTTAGCCCGGAAGGACAAGAACATTGGTCTATTCAGGAATATATTTCTATTAGTCCGAAGACCAATTTTAAAATGCACAACGCTTTTGCGGACAAAGACGAAAATCCTCAATTACCTGGTTCCGAATGGGATTACAATTTCAGCGAAGAAAACGGGAAGACAATAGTCAGTATTTCTATTTACAATGAATCTCTCGAACGTATGGAAAGAATGATTGAAATGGGCTTCAAAGAAGGATTTACAATGTCTATTGACAACTTAGAAAAATTATTGGAAACATTGTCAAAAAAATGATTTCGATCCAAAAGCTAAAACACAACCTCGCTCTCCTAATTAAAATCAGGGATTAAGCGGGGTTTGTTTTTATTTACTTTTTAGCTTTTGCAATAAAAGAATTCATTTTGTAGCCAAAATCCAATATATTTACGTTTCCGTTAAAGCTTCAAGCTTTTTAACGATCTAACACTGAAATTACAACAAATAACTTCTCAATCTTTAGCTGCTATGGACACAAAAGAGCATAACCAAAACATCGTTGACCAATTTTCGAAACAAGCCATTCCGTTTACAAAACTGCCTGGGCATTTGGACGCTATTCAAATGCTGATTGAAATGGCGGGACTGACCAATGCTGACAATGTTTTGGATATTGCCTGCGGACCGGGTCTCGTACTTTGCGAATTTGCCAAAACAGCTAAAGAAGCGGTTGGGATTGACATAACCGAACAAATGCTGGCTCAGGCCAAAATCAGGCAGAATTCTCTTGAATTGAACAATATAACCTGGACATTGGGTGATGTAACGAATCTCCCTTTTGAAACCGATTCTTTTTCACTTGTAATCACTCGATATAGTTTTCATCATTTCTTAGATCCCGAAAAAGTACTTTCGGAAATGTATCGTGTGTGCAAACCCGGCGGACGCATATTAATTGCCGATTTGGCTCTCCCTGCCGATAAAATAGATGCTTTTAACGCAATGGAAAAGCTAAGAGACAGTTCGCACACAAAAGCGTTAACATTTGAGCAATTTGACGATCTTCTTCAAAAATTCAATCTAAAAAACCTAAAGACGACAAATTACGAAGTACACATAGAGCTCGAAAAACAGCTTAAAGCCTCCTTTCCCGAAGAAGGCGACGAAGAGAAAATCAGACAACTTTTCGCAAGAGATATAACAACGAATGAACTTGGCGTAAACTCACGTATTATCGATGGTGAAACACACTATTCCTATCCTATTTCAATATTTGTGGGAGAAAAGTAAAACTCTTTTAACAGTAAAAAATCAATTAAAGTAACGATGAAAATTCTATACAAGAAAAGACGACTAAATTATAATCTAACATTTGGAATATTTTGGCTAGTTCTAAGTTTACTAAAGATTTTTAACCAAGAAAAATTCTCATGGTTTGATTGGGGTTTCTTAATGTTATCATTTTTATATCTTGGAATTTATTCCTACGAAAAAAAGAATCAATACCTAACTATAGAAAATGGAATGATTTCAATAAATAAGCTGTTTCCTAATAGAATAAGACTTACCGAGATAAAACAAATTAAAAAATTTGCCGGAGATTACATCTTGAAAACAGATAAAGCCGCACTAACTATTAATACCCAGTTTATTGATGAGAACTCTCTAAAAGAATTGAATACAGAATTGGAAAAACTAAATATAGAATGGAATTAAAACCTGTTTAATCAGAAAAAAAACCTCTTTCACATACTTATGAAAGAGGTTTCTTTTTTAACCCTTTCAACAAAAAAGAGTCATTTTGTAGCCAAAATCGAATATATTTACGTTGTTAAAGTAATTTAAATCAATAAACTTTGAAATACTATATTTTACTGCTAGTAACATTTATATCAACTTTTAGTTGTACTCAAGAGAAAGAATGTCTTATTGCTCAAAATGTATCACTAGATAATTTTTTTGGTGGAAAAGAGACATTAACATTAAAAAATGACTCTTCATTTTCTTTTACATCTGTTCCTAACAATAAAAGTTTTGGAAAAGGGTCAATTATTTCAGGAAAATATAAACTATTTAATGACACAATATATCTAAAAATCAAAAAACTGTCAACAAAAATAATTCTCGCAGGAGATCAAATTGAATTGCTTCCACTAAATGCAAAAATTAAAATATTGAAGAATAATTTATCAATAAAGAATAGTTATCAGTTTAAAATACCGAAAGATTTCACAGTTTTTACCTATACTGAGTCGCTAAAAAATTATTTTGATTATCCTGTAAAAGCAACAAAAATATCTCTACATGATTTTGAAAAACTTGAATCAATAATTCAAAAACAAATAAGTTTAAACATTACTAAATTTAGAAAACACAAATCTCAATCTGATTATTTTAAACAATGTATCTTCATTATAAATGCGAATAATGAAAAAGAAGTTTGGCTACAAGGTATATCAAAAAAATCTTCATTAAGGAATCTTGGAAAAACCATATCATAGATGTAAATGATGGAGGCGAATATTATTTCATCTTACAAATGAATTTAACAACCGGTAAAATATACTATTTCTCTCCTCATGGTTTAGCATAAAAGTCATTATAGAAAATCAAGCAAAGTTCTGTAAAATCAAACAAATGAAAAAACCATAATTCCTAATTAGCCCCGATTGAAACGGCATCCTTTTCCTTTTTTTCTTTAAAAAGGAAAAGATACAGTGGAAAGCGGAAACCCATGCCGGCAAATGAAGCCCACCCGAACGAAGAGAACAGGCGAAGCAAATCATTCGCTCCTGAAAAATAAAATAATTTCAAATATTAATTGTTATAAATAGATGAAGAACTGCATTGAATGTGGAGAGCCTTTTGTGGGGCGTGAAGACAAAAAGTTTTGTAGTGACGGCTGTAGAAATGCCTATAACAACAAAATAAATAAGGACAGCACTAATTATATGCGTAATATCAATAACAAATTGCGCAAAAATTACCGAATTTTGTCGGAGCTAAATGTGAATCCAGACGGAAAGTCCAAAACAACCCGAATGAAGTTGATGAGCAAGGGTTTTGATTTTGAGTTTTTCACCAATATTTTGAATACCAAATCGGGGAATACCTACTATTTCCTATATGACCAGGGCTATATGGTTTTGGACAATGATTATTATATGCTAGTTAAAAAAGATATTTAATACCACGAAAAGATCCCCAATTATGAAAAAGAATTATTCCTCCCTTATAAGCGTTGTCATCATCTTCGCGATTTTGGGATTGTTGTTTACTTTCCTAATACCAACTTGGTCACGCGATGAGGACAATAAAATAACGGAGTTTTCGACTAAAAGGGCTTTAGAACATGTCCATGCGATTGCCAAACAACCTCATTATGTAGGAACCCAAAACCACGAAGTGGTAGGCGGATACATTATTAGGGAACTCAAAAAAATTGGGTTAACTGCAACCGTTCAGGAAGGTTATACACTAACAGATTGGGGAAATTTGGTGAAATCCAAAAACATAATGTGCCGCATAAAAGGCTCTAAAGAGGGCAAAGCTTTGCTCCTGCTCTCTCATTATGACAGCGCACCACATTCTTTTTCGCGTGGCGCTAGCGACGATGCCTCGGGTGTGGCGACAATATTGGAAGGCATTCGCGCTTTTTTGAATGCAAAAACCAAACATCAAAACGATATTATTATTCTGTTTACCGATGCTGAGGAACTGGGCTTGAATGGTGCCGCGCTTTTTGTAACCGAACACCAATGGGCAAAAGAAGTGGGACTGGTCTTGAATTTTGAAGCCCGCGGTTCATCGGGACCAAGTTATATGCTGATGGAAACCAACAAAGGAAACTCAGGTTTAGTTTCAGCATTTTCTAAGGCCGGTGTACATTATGCGGTTTCAAATTCCCTGATGTACAGCATTTACAAAATGTTACCAAATGATACTGATTTAACCGTTTTTAGAGAACAATGCGACATTCAAGGTTTCAACTTTGCTTTTATCGACGGGCATTTTAATTACCATACACAACAGGACGATGTAGCACATTTGGACAAAAATTCACTGAAACACCAAGGCTCCTATTTGATGCCTTTACTAAATTATTTCTCGAATACCGATTTGAACGTTACGCATGCAACTACAGACGATGTTTATTTTACGATTCCGTTTGCATTTATCAGCTATCCTTTTGACTGGGTGATGCCGATGACCTTGATTGCCGCTGGTCTTTTAATTGTTTTGGTATTTCTCGCCAAAGCCAAAAGAATGGTGAAACTAGGAGAAATCATGAAAGGTTTTTTCCCGTTCTTGGGTTCTCTGGTTGTTAGCGGACTAATCACTTATTATGGTTGGAAAGCATTATTGCTCTTAAACCCACAATACAATGACTTGCTCAATGGTTTTACCTACAACGGACACGATTATATTGCAGCATTTGTATTGCTCAGCCTTTCGGTCTCTTTTTTCTTTTATAATGTTGCCTCCAAGCCAAAAGTAACAATGAACCATTATGTCGTTCCACTGATTTTTTGGATTGTTTTAAATGGTTTCCTTGCCAATAGCTTACGCGGTGCCGGGTTCCTGATTATTCCGGTTTATTTCGGTTTGATTGCCTTTGCTGTTTTTGTTTTTAGTCAAAAGTCCAATTGGATTGTAAACCTAATCTGTGCCATTCCGGCTTTGTTAATTGTCGCTCCATTTATCGAAATGTTTCCGGTAGGTTTGGGATTGAAAATATTGTTTGGTAGTGCAATTTTGACTGTTCTGACTTTTGCATTATTGCTACCTGTTTTTGGGGCTTTCGCCAAAAAAAGAAGCTGGTCCATCTTGTTCTTATTAATTGCTATTCTCTTTTTTGCAAAAGCGCAATTCCATTCGGGTTATAATTCAGACGAAGCAAAATCCAATAGTTTGGTTTATTTGTATAATGCTGATACCAATAAGGCGCATTGGTTAACTTATGACACCAATCTGGATTCCTGGACAAAAGGCTATTTGGGTGAAAACCCAAAAGGCGCAAAAAATTTCAATAATTTGAAGTTGTTCAGCAAATACAATTCGGAGTTTACCTATGCCACCGAAGCACCAATCAAAAACATTGCAAAACCAACTATTTCATTCCTTACTGACAGTGTGGTAGGTTTTAAACGCTATTTGAAAATACAAATTACTCCAAATCGCAAGGTGAATCGCTATGATATTTTTGCCAATGAAGCTATGAACATTTACAATTTTAAAGCTAACGGCGTTTCTACTTTGGGTAAGGAAGGAAACGAATTGGAAAGAAATGGTAAAAAAATATTGAGCTATTATGTAGTTGACAACGAACCTTTGGTATTGCAATTTACGATAAACAAAGCGACCACTTTCGACATGAATCTAATGGAAAGTTCGTTTGATTTAATGTCAAATCCCCTGTTTTCAATGACGCCAAGAGAAGACTGGATGATGCCAACTCCTTTTATACTTAATGATGCGGTTGTTATTACCGAAAAAATAAAACCAAGTCCGAAAGTTGCTGCTCCAATAGTAAATCCAATAGTTCCAAAACCGGTAGTCGCGGATAGTTTAAACGTAGTGAAAGACAGTTTAAAGGTGAAGTAAAATAATTCAATCGAGACGCGACAGGTTTTAAAAACCTGTCGCGTCTAAAATTTAAATACCATCAACAAGCGCACTCAAACTTCAATCCTTCTTTATTTCCGTTGCTTCCCTCTGTAGCGTAGCCATCAAATTTCCACCATTCGATTCCGCCGATTAATTCTTTTACTTTGAATCCTAGTCTAGCCATATTCAGCGCGCCTTTGGTAGAAGCATTACAGCCGATTCCGTCACAATAAGTCACATACAAAATGTCTTTATCCAAATGGGCAGTGGTTTCAGGGTTCATTTCGCGATGCGGAATGTTAATCGCATTCGGGATATGCTCTGCCTCAAACCCGAATGCTTTTCGGGCATCGAGAGCGATTACCTTTTCTCCGTTATCCAAAGCATCAAACAAATCGGATGGATCCATTTCAAACGCCAGTTTATTTTCATAAAATTTTATTTGCTCTTCCATTTATGTAGTTTTTAGATTGGTTAATGATTCCAAAATTAGGGCAACTGATTTTCAAATAAAAACGAAAAGAATTCATCGATCGCATTAATTATTTTCATACCAATCCAAGCAGAAATTTTGTTCCTTTGTTAAAATAATTTTCAAAAATGGAAATCAGACATCTCAAATTGATTAAGGCAATTATCGAAGAAGGAAGCATCACAAAGGCGATTGATAAACTGCATTTAACACAATCTGCCTTGAGCCACCAACTGAAAGAAGCCGAATATCAATTGGGTACCAAACTGTTTTTGAGAACCAACAAAAAACTGATTCCTACCAAAGCCGGCGAGAAAGTTTATGGAATTGCAAATGAAATCCTCGACAAACTTTCGGAAACGGAGCTTCAAATTAAAGAGATGGTTTTCGGGGAATTTGGCGAAATCCGTATCAGCACCGAATGTTTTTCCAGTTACCATTGGTTGCCTTCCGTTTTAAAACAATTCCACCATTTATATCCAAACATCGAATTGAAAATTATCACTGAAGCCACCCATTATCCGTTACAAAAACTATTGGATAATGTGATTGACATCGGAATTGTAAGTGACCAAATCAAAGATGATAGAATAAAATATATTGAACTCTTTCAGGACGAAGTGATGATGGCTGTTTCCGAAAACCACCCTTGGACCAATAAAAAATATGTGGTTGCCGAAGATTTTGCCAATGAACATTTAATTATTCATTCCCTTCCGTTGGAAACCGTTACTGTCCATCAAATGGTTTTGGCTCCAGCCCAAGTTACACCAAAAAAAATAACGCCCCTGCCCCTCACCGAAGCCTCCATCGAAATGGTCAAAGCCGATATGGGCGTGATGTCGATGGCCAAATGGGCGTTGCAGCCTTATTTAAAAAACGGCGATGTCAAAGCCGTAAAAATTGGCAAAAACGGTCTGAAAAGAAAACATTTCATCGCCATTAGATCCGAAAAACAATATCCGGATTATTTCAACCAATTCATTGGTTTTTTACTTAACGAAATCAATCTGCAATGAACTACCTGATACGGGATTGCCACCCAGAAGATATAATCAGACTAGTTGATTTGTGCCTAAAACACGCCGAATACGAAAGAGCCTCTTTTAATCCGGTTGGAAAAGAAGAGAAACTCAAAAACGCTTTGTTTGGAGAAAGCCCAAAATTATTCTGTCTAATTGCGGAAATCAGCGGAACAATCGTTGGCTATGCGAGTTATACCTTTGATTTTTCAACTTGGGACGCCGCCACTTTTATGTACATGGATTGTCTGTATCTCGAGGAAGATGCCCGTGGTTTTGGCATTGGTGAAGCTCTGATCGAAAAATTGAAACAAATTGCAACGGACAAAAACTGCATCAATATTCAATGGCAAACACCTGAATTCAACAAAAGGGCGATTAAATTTTACCGTCGCATTGGCGGGATAGGAAAAGACAAAGTGCGGTTTTTTATAGATTTATAATTAAAAAAATAAAAATGAAACAAATAAGCATATTGGGTTGTGGCTGGCTGGGTTTACCTTTGGCGAAAGCCTTATTGGCAAATGGATTTTCCGTGAAAGGTTCGACCACGTCCGAAAGCAAACTTTCAGTATTAAAATCAGCGGGGATTGAACCTTTTTTGTTAAACCTCACCCCAACCCTCTCTAGCGGAGAGAGAGCCGAAATTGGAAATACTATCGAAAATTTCCTCAACGGAAGCGAGACTTTGGTTATCGACATCCCTCCCAAATTGAATAGAAAAAACAATGATACAACTGTTGCGGATGACCCTTCATCTTTGCTCAGGATGATATTTGTCGAAAAAATAAAAACCCTGATTCCACATCTTGAAAAATCGGCTGTGAAGAATGTGCTTTTTGTGAGTTCCACTTCTGTTTATGGCGAAGTCAATGGAACAATCACCGAAGAAACCCTTCCAAAACCCGATACCGAAAGCGGAAAACAGTTATTGGAAGTTGAAAAACTGCTGCAAAGCAATTCCGATTTCAAAACTACCATTCTGCGTTTTGGAGGACTCATTGGCGAAGACCGAAATCCGATTAAATTTTTGGCCGGAAAAGAAAACCTCGAAAATCCCGAAACGCCTATTAATTTTATACATCTAGAAGATTGCATTGGCATCATCCTAAAAATAATAACCGCTGATTCTTGGAACGAAATCTACAACGGCGTTAGTCCTTTTCATCCTACGAGGGAAGCTTATTATTCGCAAAAAGCAACCGAATTAGGATTGCCAATCCCTCGCTTTGCCCATTCCAAACCTTCTGTGAACAGGCTGATTTTGGGTGACAAAACGGAAAGGGTTTTGGGTTATAAGTTTATAAAAGCAAATTTATAAAGCAATACTAATTCAGCTTTTGCAGTTTACCAAAATAAAGCTGCAATAATTTTGATAATTCGTCTTTTTTGATTGGTTTAGAAATGTACCCGTTGCAACCAGCCTCTATTGTTTTTTCTTTATCTCCTTCCAAAGCAAAAGCAGTTTGTGCCAAAATAATTACTTTTTCGTTGAATTTCCTTATTTCCTTTGTAGCTTCATATCCATTCATTTGAGGCATTTGCATATCCATTAAAATTAAATCGATATCTGGGTTGTTTCGGTAAATTTCAACTGCTTCCAAACCCGTTTGTACCATTAATATTTCTCTACTATATGAGTTTAAAACTTTTGTAATAAGCATTCTCGATATTTTGTCGTCCTCGGCAACAAGGATTTTTAACTTTGCGATCTCGCTATCAAACGGATTGGCCAACACATTGATTGGCACAAAACTATTTTCTTCGAATTTGGCTATACAGGGAAATGTAAAGTAAAAGATGGAACCTTTTTCGGGTTCACTTTCCACCCAAATTTTACCGCCGAGTAATTCCACATAGGCTTTTGCAATGGACAAACCCAAGCCCGCACCTTGTCTTGCCATTTTATCATTGAAATGAGCTTGGATAAAACGCTCAAATATAGCATCCTGACTCTCTTTCGGGATTCCTATTCCTGTATCTTTCACAAAGAACTCAATATGGCCATCCTTCTTTTCATACCCAAATTCTATTGTTCCTTTGGTAGTAAACTTGATGGCATTTTTGACAAGGTTGATAAGAATGGCAAAAAGCTTTTCCCGATCTGTACTTATTATTATTTCATCCTCGGCCGAAGGTTTTTTCAATAGGAGCTGTACTCCCTTTTCTTCAGCTTCAGGATTAAAAAAGGTTTGTATGTACTGCAATTGTTCATCTATATTTGTTTCCGAAAAAACGGCATTCATCTGCCCCGCCTCAATTTTTGAAATATCGACGATGTCATTGATAATGTTTAGCAAACGGGCACCACTTTTTTCAATAATATCAATATAGTTCTTTTGTTCCTCACTGTTTAGATTGGCTTTTTTCAGTAATTCGGCAAAACCCATTATTCCATTCATGGGAGTTCTTATTTCATGGCTCATATTGGCGAGAAAAGCCGATTTTAGTCGGTCGCTTTCTTCTGCTTTTATTTTGGCTTTCTCTAATTCTACGTTTGTTTCTTTTAGTTTTTCTTTGGAAGAAATTAACTTTTTGTAATTTTTTTCAAGTGAATCATTCATCCTTTCGTACTCCTTGTTTTTGTTGGACAAGTCCAAACTTAACCGCGCCGCAATAGTTTTTGCCCGCAGTTTGGTAATCAGTAAGGAGTAGGATAATGCAAATAACAGCAAACAGATTATGAAACCACCAATTGCTATCATCATTGCTTTCTCCGAAAACAAAAACGGACTTCTCATTGGTTCCGAAAATACCAATGTCCATTTTTTGTGATCGAAAAAAATAGATAGTCTTCTAGTTTTAATATTTGAATTTCTACTGCTTTTTATTCTGTTTTTATGACTGTCAAATAAAAGTGATTTTTGCGCTATTGTCCCATCGTCGTAAATCTTTACACGAATATCTTCGCCTTCTTCTAAATTCGATTTAGCCAAAACACTTCTCATTAAATCATCCATTCGAAAAGGACAAAAAACCCACCCCACGATTGCCGAACGTCGCTCAGCAATTGTATTTATCGGTCCATTTTTATAGACAGGAACATAGATTATAGTTCCAGCCTGAATATCTTTTTTGGTTTCCTGCCGAAGCACCACTTTACCCGACAGAACGGGCGTGTTAAAGTCGCGCGCCTGTTCCATTGCTTTGCGTCTGACCGGTTCAGTAAACATATCAAAACCTAGGGCCCTACTGTTCCTGTAATTATAGGGCTCAAGATAAACAGTGGAAGTATAAATAGTTCTAGAACCCGAAGGGTAGATGGTGTATTGCGAAAAACCTTCTTTCCGAACATCTTGAATGTGTTTCGTTAACTGTTCTTTTTTGATTATTTCGACATATCCAAAACCCTGAACTCCTTTAAAATTTTCATTCACTATTGAAAATTTGTTGAATTGTTCCCACTCTTTTCGACTGACAAATTCAGATGCCTCAAAAAAAGAAGATGCATTAATCAAAAACTGCGAGTGCAGATCAATTCGGAGGGAAATTTCTTTTTTGATTTCATTACAAGCTACTTCAAATTCTTTTTCGGACTCATATTCTTCTTCTTTATTAACATTATGAGAAACACCACAAGTTATTATAAGCCCAATAAATAAGATTACCGAAGACTTCCACAAAGGACTGAGGTTTTTTGTCGAACGGTTTTTTTTATGTCTCAAATTTGGTATGCCCATTATCTCTTCTGAAATTAAAGTAATTTATGGAAAAGTTGCTTTTTTTCTTTTGACTGTAATGTTCATTTGTATAAAAAAATCATCAATCCTTTCCTGTAAACAATAAAATTAGCAAATAAAATTCTGTTTTTATATTAATAATTTGATATTAAGTACATTTTTGTCTTTAAACAATTTAGAATAGATTTTAAGCATTAGTCACCTCCACATGAATACTTTAGGGAAACACTCTTAAAACAATAGGGATAATTTAGACAAAAAGCAGTCAATTTAGTCTTACCTTCACCTCCTTTTGACCACACTAAACCTTCTTAAGAAAAACTTGTCTTAGTATTTAAAGCCGAAAAAAATAGGCTATGCCTTTATCAAAATAATTTTTAGCATTGAGAACAAAAATACAAACCGCTTTTAAATCAAGAATTAATGCTATTGGGTTGCCCATTTTGGCTTTATGTTGGGTAGGTTTTTTTTGGGGAACCACTTGGATAGCATCCAAAGAAGGGGTAAGACAGATGCCGGGATTGCAACTCGCTGCAACCAGACAGTTTATCGCGGGATTTCTTTATTTATGTTTCTTTATTCTGAAAAAAACACCTTGGCCCAAAGGAAAACAATGGAACACGATCATTATTCTTAGTTTTCTCAATTTTCTTTTAAGCAACGGCCTTAGTACCTGGGGCGTAAAATACATCAGCAGTGGTCTGGGTTCGATCATTGCAGCAATGGTTCCGCTGTGGATTTTACTAATCAAAACGTTTAGTGGTGAACGAATTACCCGCATGGCAGTTTATGGAATTTTAATCTGTTTTGGAGGGGTGTGCTTCATCTTTTCAGAACACCTTCCCGATTTTCTACAACCTGATTTCCGATTTGGAATCTTCATCTCGGTAACTTCGACAATTACCTGGTCTTTTGGTGCTTTATATACCAAGAAAAAAGCCGCTAGTTTTAATCCCTATTTTAGTGTAGGATTACAAATGTTCATTTCAAGTATTTGTATTTATGCGATAATGGGCGTTACGGGAACTAGCATCCCAATCTCTGAAATCCCTACCAATTCCTGGTGGTCAATTGTTTATTTGGTTGTCTTCGGATCGATATTGACATTTGCTGCCTTTGTTTATGCACTGCAAAAACTCCCAACGGAATTGAGTAGCCTTTATGCCTACATGAACCCAATAGTCGCTATTCTTTTGGGAGCTTTTATATTTAATGAACCGCTGAGTATGGAAATTGTCTTTGGCGGAAGCATAACCTTAATTGGTCTTTACATCATTAATTATGCAATGCACAAAAAGAAAGGAAATACTATTCAGATTCCAAAACAGTAAAAGTAAAGTTTCGATTTAAGTTTTTCAGCCCGTGCTATCTATATGCCCGATTTAAACAATAAACCGATATATTAAACAATTAAATCCTATTTTTGCACCAAATTATTTTTATGTTATCTATTTTAAAAAGATACCGAACCTACATTATTGGCTTACTGATTTTTTCTGCCATAACGATTTACCTGTTTTACGGAGCATTGAAACCCGCTAAAACACTGCCGATTTATAATCCTGCTGATGTAAACCCCGAATTGGTGGACAGCACGGTGCAATACGTGAGCAAATACCACACTATTGCCGATTTCTCTTTTGTGAACCAAAACGGAAAAACCGTCACACAAAAAGATTATGAAGGCAAAGTTTATGTAGCCGACTTTTTCTTTACAACCTGCGGTTCGATTTGCCCTAAAATGACAACCAATCTAGTTGATGTTCAAAAAGCGATAAAAAACAATCCAAAAGTAATGTTGCTTTCCCACACCGTTTTTCCGGAAACCGACAGTGTGCCTGCATTAAAAGCGTATGCCAAAAAATACGGAGTTATAGACGGTAAGTGGAATCTAGTAACCGGTGACAAAAAAGAAATCTACACTATGGCCAGAAAATCCTATTTGGCCGTAAAACTTGGAAAACCAGAACAATTATACGACATGGTGCATACCGAAAATTTTATTTTGGTAGATCAAAAACGAAGAGTGCGAGGTTTTTATGACGGAACAAAGAAAGAAGACATCCAACGATTGATCGAAGATATTAACTGGCTTTGCGAGAATGAAAAAAATGAGTAAATCTGATAATAATCAGGTATATTTATAATAAAAGATGTATTTTTGCAATCTTAATTCAATCTAAATAAGCTTTGCAAACAACGATTCATTCTCTCAAAAAAGGTCAAAAGGCCATCATATTGGATTTTG
This sequence comes from Flavobacterium aquiphilum, assembly GCF_027111335.1. Classification (NCBI taxonomy): domain Bacteria; kingdom Pseudomonadati; phylum Bacteroidota; class Flavobacteriia; order Flavobacteriales; family Flavobacteriaceae; genus Flavobacterium; species Flavobacterium aquiphilum. The sequence continues at coordinate 384,435 of NZ_CP114288.1, forward strand.
ATATCGATATAATTCCATTAAAACTTCTGGAAATGGGCTGTTTACCTGGCAACGAGGTCGAATTACTTCAAATAGCTCCTTTTGGAGATCCTTTATATTTGAACATTAATGGTTCTCATCTTGCCATCCGCATCGAGACCGCCAAACAAATTGAAATAGAACTCATTAACAACAAATAAAAATGAGTTTAAAAAATATCAACGTTGCTTTAATTGGGAATCCGAATGTAGGGAAAACTTCGGTCTTTAATCAACTTACAGGGCTGAACCAACAAGTGGGGAACTATCCCGGAATTACTGTTGAGAAAAAAATGGGTTTTTGCAAACTGCCCAACAATATCAAAGCCAACATCCTTGATTTACCGGGAACCTATAGCCTAAACGCAAGCTCCATTGATGAAAGCGTCGTTATAGAACTTTTGCTAAACAAAAACGACCGTCTCTATCCGGACGTAGCCCTCGTGGTTACCGATGTCGAGAACCTGAAACGAAATTTACTTCTTTATACGCAAATTAAAGACCTTGAAATTCCAACTATTTTGGTCATTAACATGGCTGACAGAATGGAACAAAAAGGAATCAGTCTTGACATTCCTTACCTTGAAGAACATCTGAAAACCAAAATCGCACTGATCAGTTCGAGAAAAGGATACGGAATTGAAGAACTGAAAAACCTCATCATCAGTTACAAAACCATTTCTTCGGAACCTTGCTTGAATGCTTCGGTGATTGACACGGAATATTTCAACAGTCTCCGTCAGGCATTCCCTAACCAATTACTCTATAAATTATGGTTGGTTATAACACAGGATGTTAACTTTTTGAACTTAGAGCGAAACGAAATTCGTAGCACTTTCACAAAATCCCATTCGGATTTAAAACGCTTACAGCAAAAAGAAACCATTAAAAGATATCAATTCATCAATGAAGTCCTAAAGGGAGGTTTGAAAATTGACTCTAGTGTGGCCAAGGATTTTAGAAGCAAACTTGACCGCGTCCTTACACACAAAATATGGGGTTACGTAATATTCTTTGTTATTTTGTTTGTGATTTTTCAGTCTATTTTCCAATGGTCAAAAATTCCGATGGATTTCATAGACAGCACCTTTGCAACACTGAGCACGCTGGCAGCTGAACATTTGCCTAAGGGCATGTTGACCGATTTGATTTCGCAGGGAATAATCCCCGGAATTGGCGGTATTTTGATTTTCATCCCCCAAATTGCCTTTTTATTTTTATTCATTTCGATACTGGAAGAAAGCGGTTATATGAGTCGTGTGGTTTTCCTGATGGACAAAATCATGCGCCGTTTTGGATTGTCGGGTAAAAGTGTGGTTCCCTTGATTTCCGGTACAGCCTGCGCCATTCCGGCCATTATGGCGACACGAAATATCGAAAACTGGAAAGAGCGTTTAATCACAATTCTCGTAACTCCGTTTACAACCTGTTCAGCCCGACTTCCCGTTTATGCCATTATAATCGGATTGGTCATTCCCAACACTTATGTACTGGGAATATTAAACCTTCAGGGATTAACACTGATGTTGCTCTATCTCATCGGTTTTGGAATGGCAATATTTTCAGCCTATATTTTGAATATTGTTCTAAAAGTAAAAGGAAAAACATTCTTTGTGGTCGAAATGCCCAACTATAAATTGCCAATGTTCAAGAACGTTGCCATCAATGTGGTGGAAAAAACAAAAGCTTTTGTTTCTGGCGCCGGAAAAATCATTTTGGCAATATCTATCATTTTATGGTTTTTGGCTTCTTACGGACCGGGAAAACAATTCAAAAACGCCGAACAAATAATATTAGAGAATAATAAAACGAATCCTCTATCCCCAACGGAATTTCAAAACGCTGTTGCTTCGCAAAAACTGGAAAACTCATACATTGGTTTGATGGGAAAAACTATAGAACCGGTAATTTCTCCATTGGGATACGACTGGAAAATAGGTATCGCTATCATCAGTTCGTTTGCGGCGAGAGAAGTATTTGTAGGAACCTTGGCAACTATCTACAGCGTAGGCGGAACCGACAATGAAAACACCATAAAAAACAAAATGGCAGAAGAAATTAATCCGGAAACGGGTCAAAAGATATTCAATTTTGGCACTGGAATTTCTTTGTTGATGTTTTATGCCTTTGCCATGCAATGCGCCAGTACTCTTGCCATAACAAAAAAAGAAACCAACTCTTGGAAATGGCCGGCAACTCAGCTTGTTTTCATGAGTACATTGGCTTATGTCGTAGCTTTAATTGCTTTTCAAATTCTAAAATAGCACATTATGATTCAAGAAATAATTGCATTTAGTATCCTTGTATTAGCATTTGCATTTTTGATTCGAAAATTTTTCTTCAAAAAAAAATCGGATAAAAATTGCGGGAATGGCGATTGCGGCTGCAGTTAATTGAATTTAAATTTCAAAAAGCAATTCTTTCAAAATAATCTTCTTTCAATTTCCTAACAGGTTTCAGCTCTTACTAATAGTAAATTGGAAATTCACAGTAGCTAAAAACTTCTTCAATACAAACTTCCTTCGCTATTTTTTGTCATAAAAAAATACAAATCGCTGTCAGTCCTAGACAAAACGATGTTAAATAAATCAATTTATCGTACAAAAAATCATTCCGTTTTATTTTTTATCTTAAATTTATGTCATTAATTTCCAGCTATTTAATACCTATATTTAAAAATTCATACTGTTTGACAGAATGAGCATCTCAACAAATTAAAAACTTTAAAAATCTATTATATGAAAAAGCAGTTTATTAAAGGGTTAGTTGTATCAGGCGCATTGTTATTATTAATTTCCTGCAAAAAAGAGGAAGCACCGGCTGCCGCAGTTATTGATACTAACCAAATCAAAGAAGAAATTCAAGCCAAAGAAAATGAATTTGCCGAAACATACAACTCGGGGGTAACCAAGGACATCGGTTATCATGCCGATGACGCCATAACCTATCCGCAAAACAGCAAACCGATAATAGGCAAAACCGCAATAGTTGAATTTTTGAAAACCCACAGGGACACTATTTCCAAAGGACGGAAACTCAATTTCAAAACAGAAGACGTATTTGTATCAAAAGACGGCGAACAGGTAGTGGAAATTGGATATTATAAAGTAACCGACTCTACAGATGCAGTTGTGAATTCCGGAAACTATATGAGTTTATTTGTAAAAAGAAACGGCAAATATGTTTGTTTAAGAGATATGAGCACATCGGACATGGATATGCCAAACGAATAAAAATAACACCCCCGCACTGAAAAAGGTTCTCAAAAAATTGTTTTGGGAACCTTTTTTTATTGCTATTCATTTTTATATACCGGATATTTTATTCAAATTACCGCACGCATATTCATCGCACAGACGCACGGAAGTAGAGACGCACGGCAGCGTTTCTACCGCTACGACCACAAATTAAAACAACATTTATTTCTACCACAGGTAATTCATTTTAGAAACAATTTTGCCCAATAAAAAACCCCGACACAACTGCATCAGGGTATATTTTCTTTGAAAAGTACTTCACATTTAACGTCTTCTTCCTCCACCGCCGCTAAATCCGCCACCGCCACCACGGTAACCACCGCCACCGCCACCGGAACGGAAACTTCCACTGTTACTTGCTCTGTTTAAACTAGAACCGGAGCTAGAACGAGAAGAACTCATATTATTGCTTGTCGATGGTCTGGATGAAGAAGACCCTCTGCTCGCATCACGTGTAGAAGCGCTGTTTCTATTACTGGCATCACGAGTTGAAGCACTGTTTCTATTGCCATCCCTTGACGTGTTTCCAATATTGTTATTGTTTCTGCTGTTGTTTATATTGTTTCTGTTACCGCTGTTTATGTTATTATGCGAAACTCTGTTTGAAGTGTTTCTGCTGTTATTATTATAATTATTGTAACTATTATGATTAATATAAACATTACTGTGACCGTAATATCCACCATGATGATGATAATAATGGTTACTTCTATAAATACCAACTGCCATAACAGTGGCAAACCCAAACCAAGGTGGGTAATACCCGTAATAGTAAGGTGGGTAATATGGCACATAAGCCGGTGAATATACATACTGTACGATTGGTGCCTGTTCCACAACTACAGTCGTAGTTTGTGCCGGAACATTTACAGTAACAGGGTTATTTCCTGTATATCCGGGATTTGCAGTAACTCCTTGTCCCGTTGTATTAGGCTCTATAATATAATCTTTGCCATACAAATCTTTGTCTCCAATAATTTGCATAGAAACCTTTTTGTTTTTGTCTTTTGTAACCATGATTACAGCAACGTCTTGGGTTTCTTTTTTGCTTATTGGATCTCTAAGGATAAATGTAAAATTATCTCCATCTTTTTTGGTCTCCACTTTGATAAAATCAACTTTTTTATCATCATTTAAATCCAAATTATTGACTTTTGTTTTTTCATCATTCAATGATTTTTCAAAGTCTTCTATAGTCTTAGATTTTTGAAAAAGATCCAAAACCGCATAAAGATCCAAATTGTCTCCAGGCAAACCTAATTCTTCAGTATCCTTATCTTTATCTGTTTGAGCAAAAGCAGTAGCTCCAATCAAGCTCATTACTATTAATAGAAATGAATAAAAACGTACTTTCATAATACTTTTATTTTAATTTGTAATGTAAATATAGAAAACAAAACTTAATAAATTATGTCTTGATCGCAATATATACGAGATAAATCAAAATTTGTGCCAAATGGGAAATGCCTCATATAACGCCCTTTAGCAAAACTAAATCACAATTGAGTTTCAATATAAGTTCCCCATTCAAAACGAAAGTTCTTTTCGGGCTAAAGCATTTTTACAAACAGATTACTTGCAATTTTATTTGAGATTGCAAATTCGGTTTCGTTTACTTTTATTTTTAAGGATAAATCGAATGCTTCTTTGGACACCACTTCAATTTTGGTACCTAATCTGATTTGTTGTTTGTCAAGGTATTTTAGGAAATCAGGAGAATTATCCTTTACCCCAACGCATATCCCCAATTGATTGGCATGTAATTCGGACAACAATTGTTTTTCAATCGCAATTATTCGACCCTGCGCATCCGGAATTGGATCTCCGTGTGGGTCTTCGGTAGGATTACCAAGAAAATCGTCCAACTTATTAATCAATTTTTCGGATTTGATGTGTTCCAATTGTTCGGCAACATCATGAACTTCATCCCACGAAAAATCAAGTTTATCCACCAAAAAAACTTCCCATAAGCGATGCTTTCTCACAATCATTTTGGCGGCAAGCTTTCCGTTTTCGGTTAAAGAAACTCCTTGGTATTTTTTATAGTTCACCAAATCTTTTTCGGCCAACTTTTTAAGCATGTCGGTTACTGAGGAAGCTTTCGTTTCCATCATTTCGGCAATAGCATTGGTGCTTACTTCGCTATCTAAGTTGGCGGTAAGATGGTATATCGCTTTTAGGTAATTTTCTTCAGAGAAAGTCATTCGATTTTAGATTTTTGATTGCTGATTTTTGATTGCTGATTTTTAATCATCAACCCAAAATCTTAATACTTAATTCTTAGTACTTAATACTATTTTTCTTTTTTTACAATCAGCAAAGGTATCGAAATTTTATGACGCAATTTATCTACGGTTGTGCCAAAAATCAAGTCTTTTAAACCTGTATGTCCGTGGGTTCCCATAACCAAAGTATCAAAATTTTCGGCATTGATTATTTCGGGTATTATCTTTATTGGCTCCCCAAATCCCAATTCGGTTTTTACACGAAAACCTTTTTGCGAAAGCATTTCCTCATATTCTTTCAATAACCTTCTATCAATTAATGTCTCGTGGTCATCAATATCTTCTCCGTAAACCATAGCTCCAACAGTTTCTACCACATGGATCAAAGTATATTCGGCATCCATTCCACCCAATTCAAAAGCACTGTTTAACGCTACTTCATCAGCCGTAGAAAAATCTACGGAAACGGCAATATTTTTTTTGTCATAACTCCCCGATTTAGAAAATTGCAGTTTCAAATGATGTGGCGAATGGTTCTCGATATCATGTTTTGCTTTGGCAATAAAAGGATTGAAAATAATATAAAGCAACAATCCCAAGAAAAAAAGCGCCAAAGGAACCACGGTAAGCCACAGTAATATTGGGTTTTCAGAAGTTTCAAGCCAACCGTTAATTTCGTTATAAACCAATTTTGCGTTCAATGAAACAATAATAGTAGCAATAATCCATGCTGTAATTTGGGTCGTTCTTGAAATATGGAAGCCTTTCATTTTAACTTTGTCACTCACAAAATGAATCAAAGGAATAATCGCAAACCCCAATTGTAAACTCAAAATAACCTGGCTTAAAATCAGCAATTTACCGGTTACGCTTTCGCCATAAATTAAAATCACAATAACAGCAGGAACAATTGCAATCAATCGGGTTAATATTCTTCGAACCCAAGGCTGAATCCTTAAATTCAAATAACCTTCCATCACGATTTGTCCGGCCAATGTTCCGGTAACCGTTGAACTCTGTCCCGCAGCAATTAAGGCAACGGCAAATAAAATTGGTGCCCATTTGGTTCCCAAAAGCGGTTGTAAAAACCGATGTGCATCCTGAATTTCGGCCACTTCAAACATTCCATTTCTATAAAATGTAGCTGCCGCCAAAATCAAAATCGCAGCATTTACAAAAAAGGCCAAATTTAAAGCAATAGTCGAATCCAAGAAATTATATTTCAAAGCTTGCTTGATTCCCTTTGGAGTTCGGTCAAAGTTTCGGGTTTGTACCAAAGACGAATGCAGGTACAAATTATGTGGCATTACCGTAGCCCCAATAATTCCAATCGCAATGTATAATGCTGTTTCATTTGGTATTGACGGAACTAAACCATAAAACACTTTGTCCAATTCCGGTTGCGCAAAAATCATTTCAAAAACAAAAGAAAAACCAATGATTGCAACCAATACAATGATAAAAGCTTCCATCTTTCGGATGCCTTTATTGATTAAAAAGAGCAGTAAAAAAGTGTCCAAAACCGTAATCAAAACCCCTTCGATAAGCGGAATATTAAATAATAAGTTGATTCCGATTGCCATTCCCAAAACTTCGGCAAGGTCACAGGCAGCTATGGCAATCTCAGCCAAAAAGTATAAAATGTAATTTATCGGTCTTGAATACGTCTCTCTTGAAGCTTGCGCCAAATCACGTTGGGTAACGATTCCAAGTCTTGCGCTCAAACTTTGCAACAGCAAAGCCATCAAATTACTCATCAACAAAACCCACAACAAAGAATATCCAAACTGGCTTCCACCGGCAATATCCGTCGCCCAATTTCCGGGATCCATGTAGCCAACACTTACTAAATAGGCTGGGCCAAAAAAGGCAATTATTCTTCTAAAAATGGTGGATTTATCTTGAGTATGGACAGATTGATGGACTTCTTCTAATGATTTGCTCATGACTGAATTTGAATTACTAAGGCAAATATATAAAATTTATTTACGCTGCTTGAATTATTTTTTTAGCTTTGTCTAAAATTTTATTTATAATCATGAAACATTTATTTTTGATAATTATAACATTAATAACTTCAATTACATTCGCACAGGAAACCACAGTTGTAAGCGGAACAATAAAGCATAAATCCAACCCAATTGAAAATGCAACGGTAGAAATAGTTGGAACCAATTTCACCACTCAAACGGACAGCAACGGCAGTTACAGCTTTCAAAATATTACTAAAAGCAACTATAAAATTCAGGTGACTTCAGTAGGTTATAAAACCCAACGAAAAAACATCTCAATACAGTCATCGGCACAAACGCAACTCAACTTTGAACTCATATCAGATGATAACGAACTTAACGAAGTGGTGGTTTCCGGAACTTTAAAAGCGGTAAAACGACTTGAAAGTGCCGTTCCGGTTGAAGTCTATTCGCCTGTTTTCTTCAAAAAAAACCCAACGCCAAGTATTTATGAAGCTTTACAAAACGTAAACGGAGTCAGACCTCAACTCAATTGTGGTGTCTGTAACACCGGGGACATTCACATTAACGGGCTTGAAGGCCCTTATACTTCTGTAATGATTGACGGAATGCCGATTGTAAGCAGTTTATCTACCGTTTATGGATTATCGGGAATTCCGAATTCATTGGTGGAGCGAATCGAAATTGTGAAAGGTCCTGCCTCTTCTTTGTATGGAAGTGAAGCCGTGGGTGGTTTAATCAACATCATCACAAAAAATCCAAACAACGCCCCCATTTTTTCTGCCGATGTGCTTACAACCTCTTGGCTCGAAACCAATGTCGATTTGGGTGGGAAATTCAATATCAAAGGCAGAGCAACTTCGATAGTAGGATTAAATTATTACAACTATGGACAAACCATTGACAACGACCATGACGGATTTACTGATGTTACGGCACAAAACAGAATTTCGGTTTTCAATAAATGGAATTTTAACCGACCTCAAAACCGATTATTTACGGTGGCTGTCCGAGGAATGTACGAAGATCGATGGGGAGGTGATACTCGTTGGGAGAAAAAATACCGCGGTGGAGATGAAATTTACGGGGAAAGCATTTACACCAAAAGAGGGGAATTATTAGGAAATTATCAATTACCTACAACCGAAAAATTAATGCTCTCTTTCTCGGGAACAATGCATTTTCAGGACAGCCGCTACGGAACAACCTCTTATATCGCCAATCAAAAAATTGCTTTTATTCAGCTTACTTGGGACAAAAAAATCCAAAACAACGATCTCTTGACCGGAATCGCTTCGCGTTATACCTACTACGATGACAACACCACCGCAACAGCATTTGTAAACGAAAACAATCCTGAAAAAACATGGCTTCCGGGGATTTTTGCACAAGACGAAATCTCTTTCAAAGAAAAACACAAGATTTTACTTGGCATACGATACGACTACAATTCCATTCACGGAAATATTTTCACGCCACGATTTGCCTACAAAGTAAAATTCAATGACAACAATATTCTCCGATTCAATACTGGAACCGGATTTAGGGTTGTCAATTTATTTACGGAAGATCATGCCGCGCTAACTGGTTCTCGTGAAGTGATTATTGCCGAAAATCTAGACCCCGAAAAATCTGTCAATGCCAATTTGAATTATATCAAGAAAATTTTTCTTAACAACGGCACCTTTTTAGGCATTGAAACCACGGCATTTTACACCCGTTTCAGTAATAAAATTGTATCGGATTACGAAACCGACCCAAACAAAATCATTTACAACAATATCAATGGTTACGCCCTGAGCCAAGGAATCAGTTGCAATACCGACATTAATTTCACCAACGGTCTAAAGTTTATTTTAGGTGCCACCTATATGGATGTTTCCAATGTCGAAAACGGTATCAAAACAAGACCCTTTTTGACCGAAAAATTCACGGCTACTTGGAGTGTTTCGTACAAAATCAATTCGATTGATCTAGGCATAGATTACACCGGAAATTGCTACAGTCCAATGAAATTGCCTTTGCTAAGCGAAACCGACCCAAGAAACCCGAACTCCCCTTGGTACAGCATCCAAAACATCCAATTCACCTATACCGGTTGGAAAAACTTTGAGCTCTACGCCGGAATAAAAAACCTGCTCAACTTTACCCCTAAGCAAAACAATCCATTCCTGATTTCGAGAACTGAAGACCCATTTGACAAAAATGTTCAATACGACGCCAACGGAAAGGTGTTGGTAACCCCCGACAATCCTTATGGTTTGACTTTCGACACCACTTATGTTTATGGCGCCAATCAAGGAATCAGAGGGTTCTTTGGGCTTCGATATAATTTATTTTAAAGAATAGCAATACAAGTTTTTCGCCTCAGATTCACAGAATTTAATGATTATTTTAAACTAAAATCTGTGAATCTATGGCTGAAAATAAAACTTATTTTAAATGAAAAAGTGGATTTACATAACAGCAATTTTCTTTTGGGCAACATCCTCTGTTTTTGCCCAATTAAAAACCTATACTTTTGAGGAAGCCGAAAAACTGTCCAAAGAAAATCCAAAACCATTTGTGGTTTTTGTGCATACTTCTTGGTGCAATTACTGTAAAATGATGGAAAATTCCACTTTCAAAGATCCTGAAATCATTCGGCTATTAAACGCAAATTTTTACTTTGTTCCATTGGATGCCGAAACCAAATCAGCCATTCGTTTCAATAATCACACATTCACATTCAAACCAAACGGTCAAAACACAGGAATCCACGAACTAGCAACCGCGTTGGCAACTATCGATTCCAAAGTCATTTATCCAACAATTACAATTTTACTAGCTGATTATTCAATTGTTTTTCAAAAACATTCTTTCATAAACAGTAAACAATTAATTCTTATTTTGGAAAATGCACGGTAATTTAATTGGCAGTTAAAAAATTTACTAAAACAACAATCAAACTATAACAAAACTTTATAATTCAAATTAAGTTCTTGCGTCTAAACTTTGTAACTTTGCAGTTCAAAAGGTTAAACTTAAAATAAAAAATATGTATCCAGAAGAAATGGTAAAACCAATGCAGGCTGAATTGACAACTGCAGGTTTTCAAGATTTACATAGTGCTGAAGAAGTTAATAATGCAATTAAATCAGAAGGTACGACATTTGTGGTAGTAAATTCTGTTTGTGGTTGTGCCGCAAGAAATGCCCGTCCGGGAGCAGTGATGAGTTTGGAAGGCGCCAAAAAGCCAGATCAATTGATCACCGTTTTTGCAGGAGTTGATAAAGAGGCTGTAAACGCAGCAAGAGAACACATGTTTCCTTTTCCTCCATCTTCTCCAAGCATTGCGTTGTTCAAAAATGGTGAATTGGTTCACATGTTAGAGCGTCACCACATTGAAGGACGTCCGGCTGAAACTATCGCTGAAAACCTTAAAGACGCTTTCAACGAATTTTGCTAAGCATTAAAAGATTTTAAACAAAAAAACCATTCACCGCGGTGAATGGTTTTTTTATATCTATTGGTTAATTTTCTAATTCCAACCGCCCCCAAGAGCTCTGTACAATACTATCATCGAACTCAATTGGTTTTGTGTTAACTCAGAAAGACTCAATTCAGAATCAAATAATGCCTGCTGAACCTGAATTACTTCCAAATACGAAACATAGCCATTATAATATCTCGCTTCGGATAATTCATAGTTTTTTCTGGCCGCTATTACCTGTTTATTTCTAGCAGTCCATTCTTCTTTGTAAGTCCTTACGTTTTGCAAAGCTTGTTCCACTTCAGCAACAGCAACTAGACAGGTTTTTTGATACGAAAGTTTCGATTCTTCGGCAATTTGTCTGTAAACTTCTACTCTTCTTTTATTTTTACCAAAATTAAAAATTGGCCCTGCAACTGATGCGCTTGCATTTTGCAGATAAGAAGAACTATCAAACAGATGGCTTATTTCACTGTTTGCGAAACCCGCTAATGCAGCAATATTAAAAGATGGAAAACGCATTGCTTGTGCGACCCCAATTCTTTCGTTGGAGGCAATATAAGTTCGCTCAGCCTGTTGTACGTCCGGCCTATTTTTTAATACAATTGAAGGGATCGAAACAGGAATATTGTTTGCGACCTGTAATTCCGAAACTGTTTTTCCTCTCTCAATTGGACCTGGAGCCTGTCCGATCAATATCGAGATTTTGTTTTCACGATCGGTAATCAATCGCTGAATAGCAGGAATAGCAGCTTCGGCGATTGCCACCTGTTGCTCAATTTGAACTTTATCCACCTCAGAAACATACCCTTGTTTGAATCTTGCATTGATTATTTCATAGGCTTTTTGTCTGGCTTCCAAAGTTTGTTTGGTAATCAACAACTGATTGTCAAAATCACGAAGCTCAAAATAAGCAACAGCAATATCGCTTACCAAATTTGAAAGAATTACTTTTCGTCCTTCTTCACTAGCTAGCAATTCATTTTGAAGCGCTCTGTTTTCATGGCGTATTTTACCCCAAAAATCCAACTCCCAAGATAGTGTAGCCGATGCATTCGAAGGTAAAAAGGATTTCTTATTACTATTTACCGTTGCACTATATCCTACTGCAGGCAATAAATCGGCTTTACTGTAGCCTAATTCAGCTCTCGTACGTTCAATACGCGCCAAAGCAATTTTCATGTCATAGTTATTTTCCAACCCTTTTTTGATTAGTCCCTTTAGAACCTCATCATTAAAGAGATCAAACCATTTGATATTGACAACGGAGGCCAACGTATCTGCATTTGCAGTTCCATTACGATAATTAGCAGCACTTTGATCTTCCGGTTTTTGGTATTTAGGTCCAACTAAACAACCTACAGGAAGCACTGCAAGAACTACAACAACAACAATTATTTTAAACTTATTCTTCATGATCTGTAGTTTTTGAGTCCGTAATACTTTCAGTTGCTACAACCTCATCTTTCTTTTTTCCGATATTTTCAATCATAACAAATAAACCTGGTACAATTAATACTCCAAGCACTGTAGCAATCAACATACCTGCAAACACAGCCATACCCATTACAATACGGGCTTGTGAACCTGCACCTGTAGCAGTTAATAACGGAACCACTCCAAGGATAAAAGCAAAAGCAGTCATTAAAATAGGTCGGAAACGGAGCTTAGCCGCAACCATCGCCGATTCGTACAGCGGCTTTCCTTTTTCATATTCTTCTTTGGCAAACTCTACGATAAGAATCGCATTCTTGGCTACCAATCCGATTAACAGTACCAATCCAATTTGTGCAAACACGTTGTTTACATAAGCATCACTTCCAAATCTTGCCAAAGCGAGTCCTAAAAATGCCCCAAATACGGCAAAAGGTGCTCCAAGCAATACACTAAAAGGTAGTTTCCAACTTTCGTATTGTGCAGCAAGAATTAAAAACACAAATACCAATGCCATGAAAAACACAGTTCCCCCACCCGGAGAATGTTTCTCCTGATAGGAAAGGTTGATATAATCGTAACTCATATCGGCAGGAAGGGTTTCTTTGGCAACTTCTTCCAAAGCAGCCAAGGCTTGCGCACTACTGTAACCGTCGTTAGGGCTTCCGCCAATCTCAGCCGATCTAAACAAATTCAAACGGTTTGTAAAATCCGGTCCTGCCACTTTTGTAGCAGTTACAAGGGTTGATACAGGAAGCATGCTACCTTCGTTATTCCTTACATAAATATTGTTCAGATTTTCAGGGCTTAATCTGTCCACCGCTTCTCCTTGCAAATACACTTTGTACTGACGTCCAAAACGGTTGAAGTCATTCACATAAGTACCTCCCAAAAAAGCGCCTAATACTTCGGTAACTTTTGAAACAGGAACGCCCAATTTCATCGCTTTTTGATTGTCTATATCCAATTTTATTTGAGGAGTACCGGCGTTGAAAGTCGTATAAATCCTTTTAATCTCTGGACGTTTCTGAGCTGCTGCAATAAACGCCTGAGTTTGTTGTGCAAGATATTGTGGTGGATTACCTCCACGATCCTGTAACATCAAACTAAATCCGGCAGAAGCACCCAAACCCTGAATCGCTGGAGGTCCAAAGGCAAAAGCAGTTGCGTTTGTAATTTGAGTAGATAATTTTTTGTTTAACCGATCTACTAATTGTTTTGCCGTTTCTGCTCTTTCTTCCCATGGTTTTAAAGAGATGAAAATAAACGCGTTATTAGGCTGATACGAGTTGGTAAGCATACTAAATCCGTTAATCGTCGTATAAGATAGTATCGCTTTCTCTTCTTTCAAGAAACTATCCACTTTCTTCGAAACCTCATCTGTTCGCTGAAGGGATGACGCAGGAGGTAAAGCAATATTAATCAATATATAACCTTGGTCTTCTTCAGGTATAAAACCTAATGGGATTTTCTTGCCTAAGAAAACAATTGCGACAATAATTACAGCCAATAAAGCAACAATACGCAATGCTTTTTTGGCAAAAAATGTAGCTCCTCCTAAATACTTTTCTGTTACTTTTTCGAAAATTCTGTTGAAACCCGCAAAAAACTTGGCTAACCATCCTGTTTGCTGATCGACAGGTTTTGTAGGCTTTAATATCATCGCACAGAGCGCAGGACTCAAAGACAAAGCACTAAATGCCGAAAACGCCACCGAGACCGCAATGGTTATCGCAAATTGTTGATAAAAACGACCCGTGATACCCGGTGTCATCGCAACAGGAACAAACACCGCAATCAAAATAAGCGCAATGGCAATTACCGGTCCCGAAACTTCCTTCATCGCCTGAATAGTTGCATCTTTTGGAGATTTACCATGCTCAATATGATGTATTACGGCTTCTACCACCACAATCGCGTCATCCACAACAATACCAATTGCAAGTACCAATCCCAATAAAGACAGAGTATTTATCGAAAAGCCCAACATTGGAAAAACCGCAATGGTTCCGATTAAGGATACTGGCACCGTAATCAATGGAATCAAAGTCGCACGCCAATTTTGGAGGAAAATAAATACCACCAAGATTACCAATATAACCGCTTCAAAAAGCGTGTGAACGATATCATTAACACCCGCTGTAATTGCAAGCGTTGTATCCAATGATTCCTGATAAACAACATCCTTTGGAAACTTTTCGGACATTTTTTTCATAGCCTCTTTGGCAAGAGTGGCCACTTCCAAAGCGTTACTTCCCGGCATTTGGAATACTGTAATTGCTGCTGTAGCATTACCGTTTCTACGGGCATTTGAACTATAATTCTCAGTCCCTAATTCGATTCTGGCGATGTCGCTTAACAATACTTGTGCACCATCTGACTTACTTTTAACCACAATGTTACCAAACTCTTTTTCGGTAACCAAACGGTCTTGAAGCGTAACTCCATAAGTAAAATCGGTTCCTGGTGGAGTAGGCTCAGCGCCAAATTTCCCTCCGGGACTAATCATGTTTTGTGCATTCAAGGCATTTTTTACATCATCAACAGTAATACCAAGTTTGCTCATCATATCGGCTTTCAGCCAAACCCTCATGGAATAATCACTTCCCCCGAAAAGAGAAACCTCTCCAACCCCTTTAATACGTGCCAATTGATCCACAATGTTGATGTTGGCGTAGTTATTCAGGAATTTCGAATCGTATTTAGGATTTGTGGAAGTCAGCGTAAACAACATCATCGGGAACGATAATGATTTTTTAACCACCACACCTTGTTGTTTTACACTCGAAGGCATAAACGGAGCCGACTGCGCCTGACGGTTTTGGGTAAGCATGTTGGCGTTATCCAAATTGGTTCCTACATCAAAAGTCACTTCAATTGTACAAGCCCCATCAGATGTATTTGTAGATTTTATGTAAAGCATTTGCTCAACACCGTTAACCTTTTGCTCAATTGGAGTGGCAACAGCTTGCTCAACGTTTAAAGCATTAGCTCCTGTAAATGAGGTAGTAATTTTTACAACCGGCGGATTGATATCCGGATACTGAGATACTGGTGTTTTTTGTAGTGCTAGTAACCCAAGTATCACAATGATGATACTGATTACCATAGCCACAATTGGTCTTCTAACGAAAAATTCTCCCATAATAATATTTCTAAATTATTTAGTTAGCTCTGATTAATTTTCTGCTTTTCCTGGGGTCCAATCGGTAATTTTTGGAGTTACTACATTTCCGCTTTTCAACAGGGAAGTTCCACCAAGAGCCACTTTATCATTAGCTGTTAATCCATCAGTAACTATATAAGAATCTTTGTATGACGGACCAATTTGTATCATTTTAATATCTACTTTATTGTCATTGCCTAAGACATAAACCTGATAAAACCCTTGCATTTCGATAACCGAACGTTTTGGGATAACCAATGCAGATTTACGTACATCGGTTACAACATGAACCTTCACAAATTGTCCCGGTCTGATTAATCGGTCAGGATTGGCAAATGCGGCCTCCAAAGTCACGGCACCTGTTGAAGGATCTATTTGTCTGTCTGCAAAACTGATTTTCCCTTTTTCCGAATATTCAGATCCGTCAGACAATATCAAGGAAAT
This sequence comes from Flavobacterium aquiphilum, assembly GCF_027111335.1. Classification (NCBI taxonomy): domain Bacteria; kingdom Pseudomonadati; phylum Bacteroidota; class Flavobacteriia; order Flavobacteriales; family Flavobacteriaceae; genus Flavobacterium; species Flavobacterium aquiphilum. The sequence goes on from NZ_CP114288.1 coordinate 400,423, forward strand.
TGATTTTCCCTCGCCTTTTAGGTTAGAATCTTTCTTGGTTATTTCCCTGAAAATACGAAGATACTCCTGTTCACTTATTGTAAAACGAACCCTAACATCGCCTAAATCCGAAACTGTATTTAAAACAGAAGCAGCACCTGGACGAACATAATCCCCTACCCTAACTTTTGATATTCCGATCAATCCCGAAATTGGGGCAACAACTCTGCAATAACCTAATTCTATTTTTGAATTTTCTAAATTGGCAGTAGCCGCCTTTATGGAAGCGGTAGCTGCGCTGTACGCCGATTTTGCTGCAATTAATTCTCTCTGGCTGACAGCATTCATCTTAGCCAATGGCACCATCATGTCGTAATCTGATTTGGTTTTGGCTAATCTAGCCTGCATTTCTGCCAAATTTGCCTCCGATTCATGTACTTTTTCCTGAAACGGCAACGGATCAATCGTATATAATAATTGTCCTTTGGTTACCAAACTACCTTCCTTGAAATTGAGGCTTTCGATAACCCCGTCAACCCTAGGGTTAATCTCAATATCCGACTGTCCAAAAGTCTGTCCGGTAAATTCCGATTCAAGACGTACATCCTGCTGGAGGACTTTTACTACCGAAATCTCCAATGGCTTGGCTTCCGGTGCTACTTCCTTCTTACAAGAGAAAAAAAATGGGGGGAGGACTAAAACGAAAAATAATATTTTAATCTTTTTCAACGTATTCATAAAATTATTATTAAAGTTAATAGAAATAAAATACTGATTTAAACTTTTAAATGGTAGGAAATTACAAAAAACAAACGAATAATTCACTGCAACTACCAAAAAAATCAACTATTTACGATTATTTTTAGTTTACCCAACAAATTCTTCAATTATTTTTTTAATAAAAAAATACTGCTTTTGTTTTTTTGCTAAATTAGTAGGTTGGATTCTAAAATCACTCAATTGTAAGAAAGCCTTAATTGTTTTTAACCTGCATCACTATTTACTAACACCAAACTTCAAGATTATGTCTAAGTCAAATAAAAAAGAGCTCAATGAATTTGAGGAAAAACTAATTGACCTTACTACTTTAAGCAAAAAAGAACTGATACAAAGAGCCAAAAAATTTTCAAAACAATATTGTGTTGGTGATGGAGACGATTTCAAGCTTAAAGATTGCGAAACCAAAGCGAGTTTCAATTTGGGCGAAGAAGGAAAACCATTGGTAAACCAAACCCTACAAATGGGTGTCGATGCCTTGGCTGCCATGCAAGATGTATTATACGCCCAAGACAAATGGTCACTGCTGCTTATTTTTCAGGCTATGGATGCTGCTGGCAAAGATGGGACCATCAAACATGTGATGTCTGGGGTAAATCCACAAGGATGCCAAGTTTCTTCTTTCAAGGCACCGAGTTCCGAAGATTTGGACCATGATTTTTTATGGCGATGCCAAAAACATTTGCCAGAACGGGGACGCATCGGAATATTCAACCGTTCCTATTATGAAGAAGTACTGGTAGTGCGCGTACATGAGCAAATTCTGAAAGGACAGAAGATTCCCCAAAAACTGATTACCAAAGACATTTGGGAAGAGCGTTTTCAGGATATTCGAAACTTCGAAAAATACCTGAACCGAAACGGAACCATAGTTCTCAAATTTTTCCTTAATGTTTCCAAAAAAGAACAAAAGAAACGTTTCATAGAACGTGTTGACGATCCGGACAAAAACTGGAAATTCAGTGCCGCCGACGCCAAAGAAAGAGGCTACTGGGACGACTACATGGATGCCTATCAGGATTTAATTAAAAACACCTCGACCAAAAAATCCCCTTGGTACGTGATTCCTGCCGATAATAAATCCTATGCCCGTATTGCAATAGCATCGGCAATTATCACGGCATTGGAAGAAATGGATTTAGAATACCCAAAAGTGAGCGCCGAAAAAATCGCGGAATTACAAGCCGTTAAACAAGCTTTGCTTGACGAAAAAGATTAATTTTAGTAATTAGTGACTAGTAATTGGTAATTAGCTTATTTAGAAATATTTCAAAAGAAGCTAATCACTAATTACTGATTACTTTAAAAAAGCTAATCACTATTATGGCTCCTAAACTTTTACCCTCAGCCGACTGGATTAAAAAATACAAAACAAAAACCCTCAAAAGCGACTTTACAGCCGGTATTACACTGGCCGCTTACGGTATTCCGGTCTCTTTGGCCTATGCCACACTTGCAGGACTACCTCCGCAATACGGAATTTATGGTTACCTCATTGGCGGAATCTTTTATGCTTTATTGGGAACAAGCAGGCAACTCGCCATTGGACCAACATCGGCAATTTCTTTGTTGGTAGGTACCACTATTGCCAATTTAGCCAACGGCGATGCTCAACGCTGGGCCGACATTGCCTCGCTCACTGCTTTGGTATTTGCAGGAATGGCTATCCTCGCTTATCTATTGCGTTTGAGCGGTATCATCAATTTTATCAGCGAAACTGTTTTGGTCGGATTCAAAGCAGGAGCCTGTCTAACGATTGGTTTGACACAATTGCCCAAATTATTTGGCATAAAAGGCGGAGGCGACAATTTTCTGGAACGCATCATGACTATTTTTCAACAGCTTCCTGACATGAATACTGCAGTTTTTATTTTTGGTATTACTGCCATAATCATATTAATTGTTGGCGAAAAAGTGGCTCCCGGACGTCCTGTTGCTATTTTGATAGTCGTTTTATCAATAATACTCATTTCGATTACACCTTTGGGACATGATGGATTCAGTACCGTAGGAACAATACCAACAGGTTTACCTGAATTTCATTTACCCTCACTTCGGATTAAGGATGTTGATGGTGTATTACCCCTCGCCATGGCCTGTTTTCTGTTATCTTATATCGAAAGTGTTTCGGCAGCAAGGACTTTGGCACAAAAAAACGGATACGTGATAGATCCACGTCAAGAATTATTGGCTCTTGGAGTTGCCAATGCCGCCGTTGCAATTGGACAAGGCTATCCCGTTGCAGGTGGATTGTCACAGTCTGCAGTGAATGATACGGCTGGAGCCAAAACCCCCATGTCATTGGTTTTTGCTTCGGGCGCAATTGCGATTTGTCTATTGTTTTTAACCGGATTTCTTCAAAATTTACCGACAGTGATTTTGGCATCCATCGTTCTGGTAGCAATAAGAGGGCTTTTTGATATAAAAGAACTCAAACACTTGTATAAAATAAACAAACAAGAATTTGGCGTTGCCATGATCGCGCTTGTGGGCGTACTTATTTGGGGAATATTGACAGGTGTTTTGTTTGCTGCTATGGTAACTTTATTGTTGCTGATAAAAGCGGCCTCAAAACCTAATGTGGCATTCCTTGGCAGAATTCCCGGCACCAAACGCTACACCGACATGGAAAGACATCCTGAAAACGAAAAGATTGAAGGCGTACTGATTGTTCGCATTGAGTCCTCGATTTTTTACTTTAATGCCGAATACATCAAAGAATGTATTTGGGAAAAAATATACACCGAAGCCGATTCTTTAAAAACGGTAATCCTGGATCTAAATTCCTCTCCAAGCATCGATATTTCAGGAGCACGTTTTTTAAAACATCTTTTTTTTGATTTGAAAGCCAAACATATTACGCTGCAAATTGCCGAAGCCCGCTCCGAAGTACGTGATATGCTACGAACTGAAAATCTGGAAGCTTTATTGGGACACATCAGCCGTTTTGTTTCGGTAGATGATTTGGTGGTCCGTGCGCTTCAAAAAGAGTAACATTTTCAATGGTAATAAGAAATTCAACAAAATTATAATTGGTTTAAGCTATCCCAAAGTTCCAAGTATTTCAACCGATTCAAAAAATAGAAATCCAAGCTAGAAGCGTTAGGAAAAATAATCAGAAAGTGATATTTGTCATTTACAGCCCCAAAAACCAACATTATCTTTGCCCGAAAAATACCGAAATTTAGGTTGGTAGATTTCGCTTTTGGCTCAACTAATAAGTGTGGGCGATAATCCAATAGTGCAAATTTATTTACCAAGAATAATTTTAAATCAAATGCAAGAAACATTACACAACACCCAAGGACGAACAATCGCTTACATAGATTATAGTGATGACAACACAATTTATTTGTGGAATGGAACTCCAACTGGATATTTAGATTCAGATAATAGAATTTATGGATTCAACGGAAAACATTTAGGATGGTATGAGGATGGAATATTATGGGACTTAAATGGTAACCGAACGGGATTTAACAAACAATCACTTCCTGTTTTTGCAAAATTTGGACCTTTTAAAAGTTTTAAGCAATTCAAACCCTTTAAAAGTTTTAAAGAATTCGCAAAGTACAAACCTTTAAAAAGTAACGCTTGCAGTGATTCCGATCTTTCTAATTATTTGATGTTAGGAATAAACTAATTAACTCAAACGGTCGGTTTTAGATTAAATTTCTCTGTGTCACATAGCGGTAACAAATCGTTACCACAAAGAGAGCTTACAAAACAAGTATTTACTATAAAAACAAGAATGCCATTTCAATACCTGATTGGCTTTCTTGTTTTTATAACCTTGCTACATTTTTAGTCAACTATTATTTTTTTTACTTTTTTAATGAAGATAAAAAAGCAAAAGATAGCGAAAATAGGATCCATCTTCTTGAAAATCCTGAAAGTTTTAGCTCCAAAAAACAAATAGTATTCGCTTTCAAAAGCTGATAAATCATAATATTCCACTAATCCGCATTTGAAAATCACAAAAGTTCACTAATTTTGCGCCCGATTTCGAACCAACAATATCGGAATCAAATATATTTTCTAAACTTAAAATCGTTTATAGCATGCAACTGTACAACACTTTAAGCGCAGAAGAAAGAGCCATTCTAATTGATGATGCCGGTAAACAACGACTTACGTTGTCTTTCTATGCGTATGCCAAAATTCAAGATCCTAAAAAATTTCGCGACGATTTATTTGTAGCCTGGAACGCACTCGATGCTTTAGGCCGAATTTATGTTGCCAACGAAGGCATCAATGCCCAAATGAGTATTCCTGCCGAAAATTTGGAGGCTTTTAGAGCGACTCTAGAAGTTTATGATTTCATGAAAGGCATACGGTTGAACGAAGCGGTAGAACATGATGATCATTCGTTTTTGAAACTGACCATCAAAGTACGTCATAAAATCGTTGCTGACGGTTTGAACGACGATACTTTTGATGTAACCAATATAGGCGTTCACCTGAAAGCCAAAGAATTCAACGAAATCCTTGATGATCCCAACACGATTGTAGTAGATTTTAGAAATCACTACGAAAGCGAAGTCGGACATTTTAAAGGCGCCATCACTCCCGATGTGGAAACTTTCAGAGAGAGTTTGCCGATTATCAACGAACAACTTCAAAACCACAAAGAGGATAAAAACCTGGTAATGTACTGCACTGGAGGTATTCGTTGTGAAAAAGCAAGTGCTTATTTCAAACACCAAGGTTTTAAAAATGTTTTCCAATTAGAGGGTGGAATTATCAACTACGCCAAACAGCTTAAAGAAGAAGGTCTTGAAAGCAAATTCATTGGTAAAAACTTTGTGTTTGATAATCGTCTGGGCGAAAGAATTACCGATGATATTATTTCCCAATGTCACCAATGCGGGAAACCTTGCGACAACCACACCAATTGCGAAAATGACGGATGCCATCTATTGTTTATCCAATGTGATGACTGCAAAGCAGCTATGGAAAACTGCTGTTCTACAGAATGTCTTGATATTATTCATTTGCCTTTGGTTGACCAAGTGCGTTTGAGAACCGGAAAACAAGTGGGTAACAAAGTTTTCAGAAAAGGAAAATCCGAAAATCTGAAATTTAAACATTCCGGTGAGTTGCCAAATGATGCTTTAGCAACAAGTGAAAAACCCGCGGATATTCGTCAAAAAATAAAAGTTAAAAAAGTGCTTCTTGGTAAAGCGGAACATTTTTACGTTAAAGCGAGCGTTGGTCAATTTACTATTGAAAACCACGAACTGAACAGCGGAGACAAAATCTTAATCTCCGGACCAACAACCGGTAATCAGGAATTGATTTTGGAAAAAATTATCGTAAACGGAGCTGAAACTGCAACGGCTAAAATTGGCGATAAAGTTACTTTTGAAGTTCCTTTCAGAATTAGATTGTCGGATAAAATATATAAAATTTTAGAATAATTTATCATGACAACACCAAACAAAATAGAACTCATGGCTCCCGCTGGGAACTTTGAGTCATTACAAGCAGGACTTGACAATGGAGCTGATTCCGTTTATTTCGGCGTAGAGCAATTGAACATGCGCGCACGTGCCACGGTAAATTTTACAATGGATGATTTACCTGAAATCGCCCGCCGTTGCGAAGAAAAAAACGTTAGAAGTTATTTGACGCTGAACACCATCATTTACGACCATGATTTATCTGTCGTAAAAACCTTGTTGAATAAGGCAAAAGAAGCCAACATCACAGCCGTAATCGCCTCCGACCAAGCCGTAATTGCGATGGCGAGAGGAATTGGAATGGAGGTTCATATTTCGACACAATTGAATATTACCAATATCGAAACCATCAAATTCTACAGCCTTTTTGCCGATACGATGGTTTTGAGCCGTGAATTGAGTTTGCGACAAGTAAAAAAAATCACAGAACAAATCGAGAAAGAACAAATCAAAGGGCCAAACGGCAAATTGGTAGAAATTGAAATTTTTGGTCACGGCGCATTGTGTATGGCTGTTTCGGGGAAATGCTATTTGAGTTTGCATTCGCACAACTCATCGGCAAACCGCGGTGCCTGCAAACAGAACTGCCGTAAAAAATACACCGTTATTGACCAAGAAACCGGTTTTGAAATCGAATTGGACAACGAATATATGATGTCTCCAAAAGATTTATGTACGCTAGATTTTCTAGATCAGGTAATCGATTCGGGCATTCAAGTATTGAAAATTGAAGGCCGAGGCCGTGCTCCTGAATATGTGGCCACCGTAATCAAAACCTATCGCGAAGCAATTGACAGTTATTTCGAAGGTACTTTTACCAAAGAAAAAATTGCCGTTTGGATGGAAGACTTGAACACTGTTTACAATCGCGGTTTTTGGTCGGGATATTATCTGGGTCAGGAATTGGGCGAATGGAGCGATGTTTCGGGATCAATGGCGACGCAGAAAAAAGTCTATGTGGGGAAAGGAACCCATTTTTTCCCAAAAGCGGAAATTGGACAATTCAAAATCGAAGCTTACGATATTAAAATTGGCGATAAAATATTGGTAACCGGTCCAAGCACTGGAGCGCAAGAAATGGTTATTGAAGAAATGTATGTAAATGATACCATTGCTGAAAAAGCTACCAAAGGTGACGATTGTACTTTCAAACTGCCGTTCAGAATCCGAATGTCCGACAAATTATACAAGATAGTAGAAGCCTAATGGTTATTGTAACGTTACAAAGGGACAAATGCATTGGGTGCAACTATTGTGTGGAAATGGCGCCTGTTCAATTTCAAATGTCTAAAAAAGACGGAAAATCGGTGTTGATTAAAAGTGTAAACGCTAAAGGTTTCTTCACTTTGAAATCACCCGACCACACTATAGTTGAAAGTTGTGAATTAGCAGCCAAAGCCTGTCCGGTGAAAATTATTACGGTAAAGGAAACCTAGAAAACATTTTTCATTTATTCAAACAAAAAAAGTGGCTGTTCATTTAATTTGAACAGCCACTTCTATTTTAAACTCTGCTAAGCAGACACTATTGTTATTCTTTTTTCAAAGCTCTGGCGGCTTCCATTTCAAGATCACTATATTTCTCTTTGCCTGTGCTTACAGTTACAAAAGCAATTTCTCCGCCTTCAAATTCACCTGGAGAACTGTACAATTTACTAACTGGATCTCCACTGTCATAACCCACACAAAGACCATCACCTACAAGGGTAAATTTACCTACTTGCGCTTTCATACTTCCTGAAGCTACTTCTTTCTCGTTTACATACAGTTTAGCCGTACCAATGGATTCATTGTGCTCACCTGCTTTTTCTTTGATAAACTCCATTCCAACAGTAAATTTACCCACTTTTACGGGTTCTGAAGACACTAATTGTTGTTCCGTAATTCCAAGGAAATTATACACATAATACAATTTGTGATCTTTGATAAACAAGGAGTGACCACCAAAACGAGATCCGTGAGCGAAAATAACCCCAGAAGCATTAGCATCCTTAATCTCAACATTGGCAATAATTTTATATGATTTTCCTCTAACATTTACGGCCACCGCTTCGGGTACTGAACTGGTATGAGGATAATAGGTATAACTGTCTTTTTCTGCTTCTTCCTTCGGACGTTCAACAGTTAAAATTTGAGTTGCAGTTCTATCGTCCAATGGATAGGCATTATTTTTCTTGGCTTCTTCATCATACACTTTTTTCAAAGCTTCTAATTTGTCCGGGTTTTTCTTGGCCAAATCAACCGATTCAGAACGATCTACATCTACGTGATACAATTCCCATTTATCTTGATCAAATTTTCCTTTGTCAGTAAGTGGTGCGTGTACGGCTACCGCTTTCCAACCGTCTTGCCAAATAGCGCGTGTTCCCAACATCGTGTAATATTGAATGTGCTTTTGAGTTGGTGTATCTGGTGTTGCATCGAACGTATATTTCATCGAAACTCCTGATAATGGATATTGTTCCACTCCTTTATAGACTTTTGGCATTTCAACTCCAACAATTTCAAGAATGGTAGGAACAATGTCTACAGCGTGGTGGTATTGGTTACGCACTTCTCCTCTTGCCTTAATTCCTTTTGGCCAAGTGATGGTCAACGGACACTCTGTTCCTCCAGCGTAGTTAGAATAACGTTTGAACATTTTGAAAGGAGTTGACAAAGCGGCTGCCCATCCTGTTGGATAATGCTCGTAAGTATTTGGACCACCCAACTCGTCAATTAACTTCATATTCTCTACCAAATCATCTGGATAACCATTGAAGAATTTATTTTCATTGACAGAACCACTTGGACTTCCTTCGCCTGAAGCTCCATTATCTGAAGCATACATAATAATAGTGTTTTCATACTGTCCCGTCGCTTTCAAATGATCGATGATACGCCCAATTTGAACATCGGTATATTCTGAAAATGCGGCATACACTTCACACAAACGAGAAAATAATTTCTTTTCGTCTGGAGTCAGTTTATCCCAAGGACGAACAAAATCACCCGGTGCTGCCTGATCGGCAGGCATTGGATTAAAATTCGTTAATTTAGTATCTTTTGGTAAAATTCCTTTTTCAATCATTCTAGGCAAAACCCACTTTCTATACGCATCATATCCATCGTCAAACTTCCCTTTGTATTTTGCGATATAATCTGCTGGCGCTTGGTGCGGGGCGTGATTCGCGCCCGGACAAAACCACATAAACCAAGGTTTGGAAGGGTTGGCCGATTTTTGGTCGCTAATCATTTTGATGGCCTGATCGGCTAAATCTTTGGACAAATGGTATCCTTTTTCTGGGCCATAAGGTTGTTCGATAGCGTGATTATCTTCAGTCAAATCAGGATAAAACTGATTGGTTTCTCCACCAATAAATCCATAAAAACGGTCGTATCCCTGTTGCAGTGGCCATTGACTTTTATTGGCTCCAGCCGAAAGATCGGTTTCCGGCACATTGTGGTCTTTTCCTAACCAAAAAGTACTCCAGCCGTTATCATTCAGGATTTGTGCCATTGTTGCCGCTTGAGGTGGCAATTGACAGCTATATCCCGGAAAACCGTTAGCTCCTTCAGTAATAGAACCCATTCCGTTCAAATTGTGGTTACGCCCGGTATTGATACAAGAACGTGTTGGCGAACAAAGCGCAACGGTATGCCATTGGGTATAAGTTAAACCATCTGCCGCCAGTTTATCCATCGTTGGCATATTGATTCTTCCTCCATAAGGTGACCAGGCTGCTAATCCAGTATCATCATACAAAATGAATAAGATGTTAGGAGCTCCTTCGGGTGCTTTTTTTCGAACGAATGGTGTCCAGTCTGCGGTGGATTCCCGTACGTCTTGTTTGACAACACCTTTGAATGCAGGTGTTTTTTCCTGACCATTACCACTAAAAGCCACTAGTGCAATTACCGCCAGAAACAGTGATTTGATTTTGGTTTTCATTATAATTGGTTTAAAATTTGATAGATAAATATCTGGCGAATTACAAACGAAATTGCCAATTGAGGTTAAAAGGCATTGAGAATATAAGGCAACTGTCACAATTCAATTATCTGCCATTTTACTTTTGGGTTAGTAAACATAATAAAAATAAAAGTCTTGGTTATGACTAGTGCTGGCTTCAAAATATTGACTTTTGAATAACTTAAACAAAAAAATGCTTTAGTCTAAGTTTTTCAAGGGTTTAGGATTTTTTTTAGGAGAATTTATTTTGTTTTGAAATATAATTTAGGACAAAAAACATACATTTGTTCTTAAATTTTTCAAATTCTATGAATTACTCTTTGTCGGAATTGCTGTCTTATTTTGGGGGATTTTTGGGTCTTTTGCTTTTCATTGTAACCTTATCCTCGTGTAAAAAAAGCGCCATCAAATATAGCCTTGCATTGTTTTTAATAGTTTGGTCAGCCGTAATGGTTTTGGGAGCCTTAATTTATTCTGGAAAAGTAATTCATTTTATACATATTTTCAGACTTGATAGTCCAATGCATTTTTTGCTGGGTCCAACGGTATATCTTTTTACACTTTCGCTGCTCAATCCCGAATTTAGATTAAAAAAAAGCTACTTGTTCCATTTGTTGCCGTTTATACTAAATGGCATCTATTTTTTACCCTTTTATTTAAATACTGCCGAATTCAAAATAGATAACTATGAACATTTAATAGCCAAGGGAAGCGTCATAATGCCCATACAATATCTATTAAAAACCATCAGTATGTCAGCTTATTTTACAGCACAGCTTTTCCTGTACAAGAAATATCAAAAAAGTAAATCCAGCACTTACCAAGTATCTTGGTTCATACTTTATTTTACTAGTCAATTTATTCTAACAACGGGAAGCTTGATCGATCATTTTTCGGGATTACATTATTTTGGGGATCCTTATCGATTTGCAATCAACATAATTACCTTTTTCTTGTATAGCATAATGATAGGATTGCTTTTCTTTCCTAGTTTACTATATGGAAATAGGATTATTGAAAAGGAAACAAAAGAAAAATACAGCCACTCCAAACTTTCAAACGAAGTAAAAGAAACCATTTTATGCCAATTGAATGACTATATGAAGGGAAATGACAAACCCTATTTAAACGAAAATCTTCAGTTGGATGACATTGCAAAGATGCTAAAAGCAAGCTCACAACAGGTTTCTCAAGTAATCAATGAAAAGATGGGCTTCAATTTCAACGACTTTGTAAATGCACATCGCATTGATGAAGCCAAAATGATGCTCTTGTCGGATTCCTACTCCAACATCACCATTGATGCCATAGCGCAAAAATCAGGATTTCGATCTAAATCCGCTTTTTACACCGCATTTAAAAAACATACCGGCAACACGCCAAAGGAATATATTGCCAATACTGCCGCGCATTCCAGCTAATATAAAAACATCCTTTTTTTCGTATTATAACCTTCTATTTTCTTTGGCATAATTTTATGATTTTTGGGAGATTTTTGCTCTTGTTGCATAAACCAAAAAAATAGTATCTTTACCCATTAAACCTAATACGAACTTAAATTGCATTTTTTGCAATACTACATATAGCATTATGGCATGTACAAGTTGTTCAACCTCTGATGGTGGCGCACCAAAGGGTTGCAAAAATAATGGGACTTGCGGCACCGACAGCTGCAATAAATTAACGGTTTTTGACTGGCTTTCCAATATGAGTTTACCCAATGGAGAGGCTCCTTTTGACTGTGTCGAAGTCCGTTTTAAAAATGGCCGAAAAGAATTTTACCGCAATACAGAAAATCTAACTTTGAGCATGGGCGATATAGTGGCAACTGTCGCTTCACCTGGTCATGACATTGGAATTGTGACACTTACAGGAGAATTGGTAAAAATTCAAATGAAGAAAAAAGGCGTCAATCCTTACAGTAATGAAGTCCCGAAAGTATATCGAAAAGCTACTCAAAAAGACATCGATATTTGGACTACAGCCCGAAACAAGGAAGAACCTATGAAAGTTCGTGCACGCGAACTGGCGATTGCACAAAAACTCGAAATGAAAATTTCGGATATTGAATTTCAAGGCGATGGTTCAAAAGCTACTTTTTATTATACTGCCAATGACAGAGTCGATTTCAGGCTATTAATCAAAGATTTTGCCAAAGAATTCAGCACCAGAGTCGAGATGAAGCAAGTAGGTTTCCGCCAAGAGGCTGCTCGTTTGGGCGGAATTGGTTCTTGCGGAAGAGAATTATGCTGTTCGACTTGGCTAACGGATTTCAGAAGCGTAAATACTTCGGCGGCTCGTTACCAACAACTGTCCCTAAACCCACAAAAACTTGCCGGTCAATGCGGAAAATTGAAGTGCTGTTTAAACTACGAACTAGACACTTATATGGATGCCTTGAAAGACTTTCCTGAGTTTGACACCAAATTAATTACCGAAAAAGGAGATGCTGTTTGTCAAAAACAAGACATTTTTAAAGGACTGATGTGGTTTGCCTATACTAATAATTTTGCCAACTGGCATGTCTTAAAAATTGATCAGGTTAAAGAAATCATTGCCGAAAACAAACTGAAAAACAAAGTTTCTTCTCTGGAAGACTACGCTATCGAGGTAATTTCAGAACCAGAACAAAATTTCACCAATGCAATGGGTCAAGAAAGTTTAACACGTTTTGACCAACCAAAGAAAAAGAAAAAACCAAATAAAAAACCAAGACCTGCAGGTGACAAAGCAACTGCAGCTGTCCCTAACAATGCGAGCAAACCCGCTCCTCAAAAAAACAATTCGGCTAACAATACCAATACGGTAGCACAGGAAAATCCAAATAAAGAAAATTCAAACAATAATAACGGTAATCGTAACCGAAACCGAAATAACAATCGCAAAAAAAACAACAGCAACCGCACAGCTTCTTCTGAGAACAAACCGGAACAGCCTAAAAAACCAATAATCAATAAAAAAAATGAGAATAAAGAATAGTCTTTTGCTGCTTTTTGTGGCAGTACTCCTTTTTTCCTGTGATAAAAAAAGGGTTTTTGACGAATATAAATCTGTGGGAAGCGCTTGGAATAAAGACAGTATCGTTACTTTTGATTTACCCGTTTTGGATTCTACAAAAAAATATGATTTGTATGTGAATTTAAGAGACAACAACAATTACAAATACAATAATATCTTTCTGATCGTGTCGTTAGAAACTCCAAATGGCTATACCAAAGTAGACACATTGGAATACCAAATGGCTGAACCCGACGGGACATTGTTAGGTAATGGTTTCACCGACATCAAAGAAAGTAAACTCTATTACAAAGAAAATGTCCGTTTTAGAGGAAAATACAAAGTACATATCAAACAAGCGGTAAGAGAAAACGGAAAAGTCCCTGGTGTTGATTACTTGGACGGTATTACCGAGGTAGGTTTTAGAATAGAAAAAAAAGATTAAAACACGATTATGGCTACAAAAAAAAGTAACGCTCAAACAAAAAACATCGAAAAAGATGTTAAATACTATGCCAGAAAATTTTGGAAAATTTACTTTTATGGATTGGGAGGAATTGCTTTATTTTTCCTGTTTGCCTCTTGGGGTTTTTTCGGATCCATGCCTTCATTTGAAGATTTGGAAAATCCGGATTCCAATCTAGCCACCGAGATCATCTCTTCTGACGGAGTTGTTCTTGGAAAATATTTCAAACAAAACCGCTCACAATTAAAATATTCTGATCTACCTAAAAACTTTGTTAATGCTCTTGTAGCTACCGAAGATGCCCGTTTTTACGAGCATTCAGGAATTGACGGAAGAGGAACTTTGAGAGCCATCGCCAGTTTGGGAACCAGTGGAGGAGCCAGTACGTTGACTCAGCAATTGGCCAAACAATTATTCCACGGTGAAGGATCTAAATTTTTACCATTTAGAATTATACAAAAAGCCAAAGAATGGATTATCGCCATTCGTTTGGAAAGACAATACACCAAAAACGAAATCATTGCGATGTACTGCAACGTATATGATTTTGGTAACTATTCTGTTGGAGTAAGCTCCGCCGCAAAAACCTATTTCTCCAAAGAACCAAAAGATTTAACCATAGACGAATGTGCTATTTTGGTCGGTATGTTCAAAAACTCCGGACTTTACAATCCTGTAAAAAATCCGGTTGGGGTAAAAAACCGTAGAAATGTGGTGCTTTCGCAAATGGAAAAAGCAAACCTCATCACCGAGGACCAAAAACATCAATTGCAAAGCCTTCCTATTACATTACATTTCAAATTAGAAAGCCACAGAGAAGGAACTGCCACTTATTTTAGAGAATTCCTTCGTGATTACATGAAAAAATGGGTGGAAGAAAACAAAAAACCTGATGGTTCCGACTACGATATTTACAAAGACGGTCTTAAAATCTACACCACAATCGATTCAAGAATGCAGGCTTATGCCGAAGAAGCTGTTGCTGCTCACATGGCCAACATGCAGGAAGAATTTTTTATTCAAAATAAAGAAAACAAAAATGCTCCTTTCATAAACATCACTGAAGCGGAAACTCAACGTATTCTTAACCAGGCCATGAAATCGTCTCATCGATGGGAAGTCTTGAAAGAACAGGACAAAAGCGACGAAGAAATCATAAAAACTTTCCATGAAAAAACCAAAATGACGGTTTTCACTTGGAAAGGCGAACGAGACACCATAATGACACCAATGGATTCCATACGCTATTACAAACACTTTCTACAAGCGGGCGTTATGTCGATGGAACCACAAACAGGTAATATTAAAGTTTGGGTTGGAGGTATCAACTACAAATATTTCCAATACGACCACGTAGGACAAGGAGCAAGACAAGTAGGTTCGACCTTTAAGCCTTTTGTATATGCAACTGCGATAGAGCAATTGAACATGTCGCCTTGCGATTCCATACTTGATGGTCCATTCATGATACGCAAAGGTCGTCACCACGTAACGGAGGATTGGGAACCTAGAAACTCCGACAACAACTACCGCGGAATGGTTACCTTAAAGCAAGCTTTGGCTTATTCGATCAATACCGTTTCGGCAAAATTAATTGACAAAGTTGGTCCAGAAGCAGTAGTTGAATTAACCCATAAACTAGGTGTGAAATCCGAAATCATCAACCAACCTTCCATCGCTTTAGGAGCCGTAGAAATTACCGTAGAGGACATGGTAGCTGCCTTCAGTACATTTGCAAATCAGGGAGTTTATACCAAACCACAGTTCTTAACCAAAATCGAGAACAAAAGCGGGGAAGTTATCTACGAACCAATACCAGAATCCCATGACGTTTTGAACAAAGACATCGCCTTTGCCGTAATTAAATTATTGGAAGGAGTAACCGAATCTGGTTCTGGGGCAAGATTGAGAACACAAAACGGAGGAAACGGAGACAAACGCTGGACAGGATATCCATACATGTTCAAAAACCCGATTGCAGGAAAAACAGGAACTTCACAAAACCAATCCGATGGTTGGTTCATGGGAATGGTGCCTAACCTTGTAACAGGTGTTTGGGTAGGATGCGAGGATCGTTCAGCGCATTTCAAAAGCCTTACTTACGGACAAGGAGCAGCAATGGCCTTACCTATTTGGGGATATTTTATGAACAAATGTTATGGCGACCCTAGCTTGACTATTTCCAAAGAAGATTTCGAAAGACCTAAAAACCTTTCTATCAAAGTGGATTGTTACGCTCCAAGAGCAGCCGTAGTTAAAGATTCTACTGCAACTCCAGAACAAGACACTGAAGAATTCTCATTATAAGAACAGCAAGCCGACAGTACGTTTTTTAAAAACATTTACGTCGTCAGTTCACTAACGCTCGTGTGGGCGTGCCACCATAAAAGAAAGGGACCTACTCACCAACTCGGTGATTCGGTCCCTTTCTTTTATGCTGTCGGGCTATACACGCTACAAGGTAGCTAGTTTCTATCCCTCACGCGGGCGAAAACAAAAAGCAAAAGGCAAACCATAAACTTTGCCCTCTAAACTTCAAAAAATGTACTTATTTTACTAAATTTACTTTATCCATTCGTTTTTCTCAATTGCTGTTTATTTTTTGACACAATAAATAAAAATACTTCATAATAAAACCGAAATGTTCTACTTTTGAAAATAATTACGAAATCGATATAGTTGTAAAAAGAATATTTATGATTAACAAAAAAGTAAATACAGTTCAGGAAGCCCTTCAAGGAATCGAAAACGGAATGACCATCATGTTCGGTGGCTTTGGACTGTGCGGCATCCCCGAAAATTCCATTGCCGAAATGGTTCAAAAAGGAACCAAAAATCTAACCTGTATTTCCAACAATGCCGGAGTAGATGATTTTGGGCTTGGTTTGCTTTTGCAAAAAAAACAAATCAAAAAAATGATTTCTTCCTACGTGGGTGAAAATGCCGAATTCGAACGTCAAATGCTTTCCGGTGAATTGGAAGTTGACCTCATCCCACAGGGAACTTTAGCCGAAAGATGCCGGGCTGCTCAGGCCGGAATCCCAGCTTTCTTCACACCTGCAGGCTACGGAACTGAAGTAGCAGAAGGTAAAGAAGTTCGCGAATTCAATGGTAAAATGCACATTATGGAGCACGCTTTCAAAGCTGATTTTGCTATCGTAAAAGCATGGAAAGGGGACGAAGCGGGAAATCTTATTTTTAAAGGAACTGCCAGAAACTTTAATGCTTGTATGGCTGGAGCCGGAAAAATCACCATTGCCGAGGTTGAAGAACTAGTTCCAGTTGGGACTTTAGACCCTAATCAGATTCATATTCCTGGAATTATGGTGCAGCGCATCTTCCAGGGAGAAAAATTCGAGAAAAGAATTGAACAACGAACTGTGAGACAACGTCAATAATTAGAGAATGATTTTGAATCGTTCAATTATCAAATCACTTTAACTATGGAATTATCACATTAACTCATTAAAAAGGTATGTTAACAAAAGAAGATATAGCTAAGCGAATTGCGAAAGAAGTAAAAGACCGGTATTTTGTAAACTTAGGAATCGGAATTCCCACTCTCGTTGCTAACTACGTTCGGGAGGATATTACGGTAGAATTTCAGAGTGAAAATGGAGTTCTGGGGATGGGACCTTTTCCTTTTGCAGGAGAAGAAGACGCTGATATTATTAATGCGGGAAAACAAACCATAACAACATTGCCGGGAGCCAGTTTCTTTGATTCGGCTTTCAGTTTCGGGATGATTCGTAGTAAAAAAGTTGATTTAACAATTCTTGGCGCTATGGAAGTTTCGGAAAATGGAGATATTGCCAACTGGAAAATCCCTGGAAAAATGGTAAAGGGAATGGGCGGTGCGATGGATCTTGTTGCATCGGCCGAAAATATTATCGTGGCGATGATGCATGTCAACAAAGCCGGCGAATCCAAAATATTAAAAAAATGCACCTTGCCGCTAACAGGCGTAGGATGCGTCAAAAAAGTAGTAACCGAATTGGCCGTTTTAGAAATTACCCCAAAAGGATTTAAACTATTGGAACGAGCACCAGGAGTTTCTGTAGAACACATCATAGCTTCCACGGAAGCCAACCTAATCATCGAAGGCGAAATTCCTGAAATGATAATTGACTAATTATTCAATCTGATTTATCTCCAAAACAAACCGTAGGAATTTCACTTTCTGCTTAAAAATACTCTGCTCCTATCTATTTAAAAATTAATACAATTAAACAATTCATTAACATATAATTTGTAATCTTTTTAAATTTTTATTTATATTTGTTAGAAACAAACAAACATAGAAATTATGAAAAAATTTACTTTACTACTTATCAGTTTTTTATTTTCGGCAGGTATGATGGCCCAAGATAGAGGATCAGTTATTCTTGATCTACACGGAAGTTACACTTTTTCTAACAACGTAAACTTTGATTACGGACATATCAAAATTGGAGATGGTTTTACATACGGTGGAGGATTTGAATTTTTCCCGCAAAAAAACTCTTCTGTAGAGCTTAAATATTTAAGACTTGACACTAACATGAAAATTGATGTACCAGGTACCAACGACGATAGAAGTGGTAATGGAGCATTCAACTATATCTTAATTGGAGGTAACCATTATTTTGATAGTGGAAATAATGCAGTTCCTTATTTAGGTGGTGGTCTTGGTATGGCGATTACTGAAGGTCCATATGGTGGAAGTGACACTAACTTTGCCTGGGAAATCAAAGGAGGGGTTAAAATCAAAACTAAATCTAGCGTTTCTGTAAGCCTTCAAGCTAATCTTATATCAACAGTTGCACCTGCCGGTACTGATACTTACTGGGGTTATTGGGGGCCAATTGCTGTACAGGATTACGCTTATTCTTATCAATTTGGCCTAGGAGCTATTATTGGATTTGATTTAAAATAAAAAACAAACAACAAACATAGAAAAGCAACTCAATCGAGTTGCTTTTTTTATTCCCAATAGTGAACAAACTACCTCATTAATCATCATTTTCACCGCAATAATTTGAATGGAAACCTTAAGTATCATACTTTTGAGGAATTGATTTGGATATGAAAAAAAATATTTCCTTTTATGTAATGCACATTTGCTTGTGCTTCACATTTCTATTTTTACCGTATGCATTTTCTTCAAGTGGGAGTATTTTCAATTTACCAAATTTGACCAATAACCCACATGATAGGATATACTTTTTTATCTATTTTTTGCTGCTGTTATTCTTCTATTTCAATTATTATATTTTAATCCCAAAGATTTATTTCAAAGAAAAACAGATTCGGTATGTCGCGATTCTAGTTTTGTTTTTACTATTCTTTCTTTGGATTTCAAGGGTTTTTGACACACCTGAAACCAACTTCCTTGATTTCAGATCGCCAAAATCTTTTCCTTCACACAAAATGCATCCGCTAAAACCGGGAGAATTTAATCATCCAAATGACCCACTCTCTCATCAAAAACCACATCATGGATTAAATGGACTAAATCATTTTGGTGGTCCGCCCACACAATACAACCATACTATTTTGGTTTATCTCATTGGTGTTATTTCAAGTTTGTTCATTGCCATAAAAACCCGCTTGCAAAAGGTGGAAGAAGATAAAATGAAATCGGAATTGTCATTTTTAAAAGCGCAGATCAATCCGCATTTTTTATTCAATACCCTAAACAGTATTTATTCATTAGCTATAAAAAAAGATGACAAAACCGCCGATGCCGTGGTACAGTTATCTGAACTGATGCGGTATATCATTACAGATGCCAACGATGACCTTATCGCTCTGGAAAAAGAAATCAATTACATCAACAATTATGTGCTGTTGCAAAAAACCAGATTGGGAAACACTGTAACCGTTAACTATTCTGTTGATGGAAGTCCAATTGGAAAAGCCATTACGCCCCTTATTCTAATTTCATTTATTGAAAATGCCTTTAAACACGGAGTCAATCCAAATGAGAATTCAGAAATTTGCATCCGAATCGATATTGTTGAAGATTATTTGACTTTATTCGTTTCCAACAACAAAGTGCAATCCATTAAATCCGACAACGGAATCGGTTTGCAAAACACTATAGAAAGACTTGCCCTTTTGTACCCCAATAATCACGTATTGTCTATTGATGACAACCAAAAAATGTATCTGGTAAATTTAACCATAAAAGTAGGATGATAAAAGCCATAGCACTTGATGATGAACCGCCTGCTCTCGATATTTTAGAAAGCTTTTGCGCTAAAATCGATACCGTCGATTTGCAAAAGACTTTTACAAAATCGGAGGATGCATTCAAATATTTGAAAAAATACCCAGTTGATTTGCTGTTTTTAGACATCAATATGCCTGCTATTTCCGGACTTGATTTCTACAAAAAATTGCCAAACAAAATCATGGTTATATTCACTACTGCCTATTCTGAATATGCAGTTGAAGGATTTACCTTGAGCGCCACCGATTATCTTTTGAAGCCTTTCTCTTTTTTCCGTTTTGAACAGGCTGTGGAAAAGGCTTATGCGCAATGGAAACTGCAAAACCAAAACCCCGAACAGCAATATCTTTTTATTCGTGCCGATTATAGTTTGATAAAAATCCTACTTTCGGATATTTTATTCATCGAAGGACTGGATGATTATCTAAAAATACACATTCAAAATCAAAAAACAATTGTCGCCAGAATGACGATGAAAGCGCTGTTGCAAAAGCTTCCAGAAACCGAATTTATAAGGGTACATCGCTCGTTTATTGTTGCGATTTCCAAAATAGACAAAGTCAGAAACAAAATAATTTACATAAATGAGGAGGAGATTCCGGTAAGCGCAAGCTACGAAACTACTTTTTTTGCTTTGCTTAACAAACAATAACACAACACTTTTAGTTAAAAAAAGACATTTTTACCCTATTTACCTCTTAAATTCTTAGTATTACCTCATAAATTTTAATGCATTTATGAGTTTAAATACTTTTACAATCGTAACCTAAAAATTGTATTTAGTATGGACAGAAAAGATTTTTTAAGAGGATTGGGTTTAGTGGGATTGGGGGCGTTGACCATTCCGGCAATTAAGGCCTGTAGTAGTGGCGATGACGATTCATCATCATCTTCGTCAGCATCCGACACAACCCAAGCGACAGACACGGGGGGAACTTCCTCAAGTGATACCTGTTCCGTAACCGCAACGGAGACGGAGGGACCTTTTCCGACAAAAACACCGGGATCGCTAGTTACCTCAAACATTGTCAGCGACAGAACGGGGGTGGGTTTTAAGATAAACATTTACATAAAAAACACTAAGGCCAACTGTGCCGCACTCGCAGGGGCCATTGTCGATATCTGGCACTGCGACAAGGACGGTTACTATTCGGAGTACGGAGGGACATCGATGCAGAGTGCCAATTTTACGACGGTGCATTTCCTTAGGGGAAGACAAACCACCGATGCCAACGGATTGGTTCAATTTACCTCAATTTTTCCCGGATGGTACAGCGGAAGGGCTACGCACATACACGTTCATATATACAACGCTTCGGGCACATCGTTGTTGGTAACTCAAATCGCATTCCCTGAAGGTTCAGGAAGTGCCGTGGCTTTGGTAAACGCTTCGAGTGCAAATGGATATACCAAAGGACTTTCTGGATATACCTATAATTCCACCGACAACGTGTTTTCTGATGGCGTTTCCAATGAAATGTCGACCGTAACAGGAAGCGTTGCAGAGGGTTTTGTTTTGACGCATACAATAAACGTAGCCAGTTAAGAATTTTGTTCAATTTTAATGTCAAAAAGATGATCAAACAAACACCTGCTCAAATTTTCAAATCCGATTTAAGGGGTGTTTTTAAATCGGATGCTTTTCAAAAGTTATCGACTTTCAATTTTGAAACCTATCAAGATTCGTCCCGAAAGCCGTTTGGTACTTTAAAAATTTTGAATGAAGTTACATTGGCCCCTTTGCAAAAAACGTCTGTATCCATTAATGTCAATGCAGAAATCATTCTTCTGCCTCTTTTTGGCGGAATAGATTATAAAGACAATTTGGGCAATTCCGATTTCATTAGAATCGAACAGATAAAACACCTATCAGTCGAAAAAGGAATGTCGCTTGAAATTTCCAACACTTATGATTCGGAAAATGTAAGTTATCTGGAAATTTGGTTTTCTGCCAAAACGCACAATTTTAAAGGGACTTCCAATCGATTTGATTTTGATTTTTCTGAAAGAAACAAAATAAGGCCAATTTTCGAGCTTTCTAATACGATTGGCTCTATTGGTGTCTATGATGGAAGAAAAGAAGGTTTTTATGCCCTTAAAAGCGTTTTAAACGGTGTTTTTGTTTTTGTCATCAGTGGAGCATTTGAAGTAGAAAACATTCTTCTTCAGGAAAAAGACGGTTTGAGCTTAAAAAGCACCGAAAATATTGAATGGGAAGCCCTTTCGGAAAACGCCATTTTATTATTATTTGAAGTTCCAATAGAAAATTTGTAACCCCATGCATAACGCCAAAATTAGACTAGCCTATAGAATTGTGATTGACAGCAATTCAACCTTTCTTTGGGATAAATATGTTTGGGAAGATACATTCAAAGAGTATTTAATGCAAAATCAGCAATTCAACTCAAAGGAAAATCCAAAAAACACTTTCCGGGAACTATTGACCGAAAACGAAAAAGCGGTTCAATTGCATTATTTGGTTGGTATTGCCGCAAATGGCTATGTAGAACAACTTAAGGAAAACTTCCATAGGGTTACTGATGTGCTGGGAAATAATTATTTTCCGTTTGTAAACTATCAGTTGGACATTATCAATACTGACATTACAGACCAATCAAAACACAAAATAGGGATTACTTTCTTCTCTCCCATTTTAACATTAATCGATATTATCGAGGGCAATTATTTGGTTTCAAAAAACAATGATGAAAATAATGGATTCGAAACTTTGATGTTCCCCATTCAGCCTCGTTTATCGATATGTAATTACCATAAAACCACTTAGCCAAAATATATTTAAAAAAAGGACTGTCCAAAAGGACAGTCTCTCTCTAAAATTAAGATTAAAAAAGAATTAAAAAGCGAATTAATAAGTATAAGCGATTGCCTTTAGGTTATCCTTTTTGTTTGAAGTAATCACGATAAATTGATAGCCTTTTTTGGCGGCGTTTTGTTTTAAACTGTTTTCCCCCATTTCGGATAATGTCCATCTTGTTTCTCCTTTGGCAACGCCGAGATAACTCCTTAAATCTTCGGACTTCTTCAAACCAATTGCCTCCGATTCCTTCAAGACAATTACTTTTTTGTAATCTGGTTTTTCAGTTAAATTTATCTTTTCGGATACGACTTTCGAATGATTTTTGGATTTTTCATTCAATTGTGCCACAGCATAACGGCTTATTTTGTGCTGTTCAGAGCTATTTGGCAACGAATAATGAATCAAATTATTTTCGATTTTTATAAAATTGGCTTCTAATTTCTCGCCATTGTGTTTAACAATTTCGTGTGTTTGCGCAAAAAGTTGTGCAGCAAACAATACAGCTATTGCAGTTATAATATTTTTCATTTTTGGATGTGTTTATTGAGCCACAATACAATTGCAGCAGATTTTGATAATTACTTTAGAATAGCTTAGAAACAAGCTCGTTTGAAATAATTATGCAATCTCAGGAGGGGGAGTATGGCTTTCAAAACAAAATTCCTCAACATTAAAGGAATAAAATGGATTGTTGTTTTGAGCCGTTGATGAAGAAAATTGAACCAAATTTAAAAGATCAATTTGGTTGACAAACAATGTTTTTAATTTGATTTCCAATTGATTTTCCGAATCGTTTTTCTCAGTAGTTTCGTAATAACTGTATTTTTCCTTTTCCAAAAAAACAGAAAGCTTGTCACTAATCCAAATTATGGAAAAAGTGGCCATCAGAAATATAAAAAATAGTTTAAAAACGCTGTTTTTCATATTTCAAAACTAACGATAAACACCTGCATTTACAAGGATTATAAGAATAAATTAAGATTTTATGTCTAAAAAAAACAAAGTTCGGCGATCGCCTTTTTTAGAGGGGCAATAATTAATTTTTTTGCAGAATTTAGCCTCTTGACCCTTCTTTTTTTAGGGGATAGTAATGCTTTTTAGGCTATTTAAAAATGACAAACCGCAAATTCGCAACTTTCCATCTCAAAACATTTGAAATAATTTGCGAATTTGCGGTTAAAATCTTTACAGTCTTTGCGGATTACAAGAACCTACAAATTCGCAAAGAAATCATTCCCTTTATCATCAGTAATAATAAACGCAGGGAAATCTTTAATGGTGATTTTACGAACGGCTTCCATTCCTAATTCTTCGAAGTCAACAACCTCAACTGAAAGAATATTCTCTTTCGCCAAAATAGCCGCAGGACCTCCAATAGAACCCAAATAGAATCCGCCATACGTTTTACAGGCATTCATCACATCTTTGGTTCTGTTTCCTTTTGCAAGCATTACCATGCTTCCGCCGTTCTTTTGGAATTCCTCCACATAAACGTCCATTCTACCTGCAGTTGTTGGTCCAAAACTTCCCGAAGGCATTCCTTCCGGTGTTTTTGCAGGACCTGCGTAATAGATTGGGTGGTTTTTAAAGTAATCCGGCATTGGTTTCCCAGCATCCAATAATTCTTTGATTTTGGCGTGGGCAATATCACGCGCCACAATCAAGGTTCCGTTTAGTTTCAAACGTGTTTTGATTGGGTATTGTGATAATTTTTTAAGAATATCTGCCATCGGTTGGTTCAAATCTATCTCAACCGCTTCTTCCAAATGTGGTGCTGTTTCAGGCAGCAAGCGTTTTGGGTTTACTTCCAATTGTTCTACAAAAATTCCGTCTTTGGTAATTTTCCCTTTGATATTTCGGTCGGCAGAACAAGAAACTCCCAATCCAACCGGACAAGAAGCCGCGTGACGTGGCAAACGGATTACTCGAACGTCGTGGGTGAAATATTTACCTCCAAATTGCGCTCCAATGGCACTCTGTTGGCAAATTAACTGTACTCTTTTTTCCCATTCCAAATCACGGAAAGCCTGACCTGCCATGTTTCCTGAAGTCGGAAGATTGTCAAAATAACCCGCCGATGCTTTTTTTACGGCAGCCAAATTCGCTTCCGCAGAAGTTCCTCCAATCACTAAAGCCAAGTGATACGGCGGACAAGCCGAAGTTCCCAAATCCATTATTTTGGCACGGATGAAAGCATCCAATGATTTTTCGTTTAATAATGATTTTGTTTGTTGGTATAAATAGGTTTTATTCGCAGATCCTCCTCCTTTTGCCAAAAACAAAAACTCGTAAGAAGCTCCTTTTTTTGCATAAATATCAATTTGCGCCGGAAGATTCGAACCTGAATTTTTTTCTTCAAACATGCTGATTGGCACAATTTGGGAATAGCGAAGGTTTCTTTCTTGATACGTGTTAAAAATCCCTTTTGAAAGCCATTCTGCGTCATCGACACCTGTATATACATTTTCTCCTTTTTTGGCCATTACAATCGCTGTTCCGGTGTCCTGGCATGATGGCAACTCCCCGTCGATGGCAACAACTGCATTTTGCAATAAATTATAAGCCACAAATCGGTCATTGTCGGTTGCTTCCGGATCATCAAGAATGGCTCTTAATTTTTCCAAATGCGAAGTACGTAACATAAAAGAAACGTCTTTCAAGGCTTCTTGTGCCAAAAGCTCCAAGCCTTTTGGATCAATGGTCAGAATTTCTCTGTCGCCTAGTTTTTCGGTTTTTACAAAATCGGAAGTGATTTTACGGTATTGGGTATCGTCTTTTAAAATTGGATAAGGATCCTGGTATATAAATTCCATAATTTGAGTTTTTTTAAACAACGTCAAATATAAGAATTGTAGAAGGAATTTATTGCGATTTATATCAACTAATGGTTTAGAATTGTTATAAATTAAAGGGGTTTTGGATTGTCTAAAAATGACGGTTTTCCAAAAATCGACCAAACATTTAACGAATTAAAACCCGTTGCCACAATATCTATCGTTCCTAACCAACGGATTAAAATCCATTGCCACAATATCAATCATTCCTAACCAACGGATTAAAATCCATTGCTACAATATCTATCGTTCCTAACCAACGGATTAAAATCCGTTGCTACAATACTAATCGTTCCTACGGAACTTTTACATTTTTGCTTCTATTAAAAAAACCAGCTCGCCACGAAAATCGCAGTAATCACACAGATTAAATCCACCAAAAGCATTGTTTGCAATGCGTAACGGGTGTTTTTGATGTTAACCGAACCAAAGTAAACCGCAATCACGTAGAAGGTGCTTTCGGCACTGCACTGAAAAATACTGCTCAATCTTCCGGTCAGGGAATCGGCACCAAAAGTATTCATCGAATCAATCAAAAATCCTCTTGATCCCGCAGAACTAAACGGTCTAAGCAATGCAACCGGCAAAGCGTCGGTGATTTCTTTGCTTACGCCCATGTTCGAGAAAGCAAAAGAAATCCAATTGCTGATAATTTCAAACAAACCACTGTTTCTAAACAACGAAATCGCCACCAACATCCCCAAAACATAAGGAAAAATGGTTACCCCCGTTTTTACTCCGTTATTCGCTCCCGATACAAAAGCTTCAAAAACGGTAGTTTTTGCTTCGATGAATTTCTTTTCCTTAGCAAATGACAAAATCAAAGTGGCAACAATAATCACAACCAAAATCAATGCGGAAAGATTCGAAGTAAAATAATTTTTACCAATTAAATCCAAATGGTTTACATACATCAGCAAGCCAACAATAGCGGCAATCAAGGCCATCAATGAAACCACCAAAGAGGCGCTTTTGAAATTGATTTTCTGCCTGATTCCAACGATTAGGAAAGCAGCGATCGTTCCAATAAACGAAGTGATAATACAAGGCAACATTACATCCGCAGGGTTCGTCGCATTTGCAGCGGCGCGATAACCAATTATCGAAGTGGCAATCAATGTTAGTCCCGATGCGTGCAGACACATGAACATAATTTGGGCATCACTCGCCTTGTCTTTTTCGGGATTTAATTCCTGTAAGCTTTCCATGGCTTTCAACCCAAAAGGCGTTGCGGCGGAATCCAATCCAAGGAAATTGGCGGCAAAGTTTAAAGTCATATAGGAAATCGAAGGGTGATTTTTGGGAACACTCGGAAACACTTTAACAAATACCGGACTCAATACTTTTGCCAGTTTTTCGGAGGCTCCGGATATAATTAAAAGCTCCATCAATCCGCAGAAAAAGGCCAGATAAGCCATCAATGGCAAAATCAAATCAACCAAAGTATTCTTGCACGTAGGCAATAATCCATCCGATTTTTGAACCCCGCTGAAGATTTTTACGGTTTTATTTTTATAAACATAAGTAGTGTCAGCATTTAGCGTATCGCGGTTGATAATCATCGTTTGATCCTTTGCTTTCTTGATACTGTCTTTTATGAAAACAGGTACTTGCTCGATATATTTTTCGGAAATTAAAATAGGGTCATCTTTTTTTCCATTTAAAACGAAATCCAAACTGTAGCTGTTTCCTGTAAACAAACTAATAGCAACGAATACAATTGACGAAATGAAAATAACCAACCAAAATCTACTTAATACCATAATTTATAATTTTTGTAAAAATATTTAAAAAAATTCAACCGCAAATTCGCAAATTAAAATAATGAAAATTTACTAAGCTAACTAAAAATCTAATTTGCGAATTTGCGGTAAATTAAAATTATTACACATGAATAATCTCTTCCTCAATCAGTAAATCTTCTCGGCGGAGGCGAAGGAAAATCTGAGCCACGGCAATGGTGTCTTTTTCGCAATAAGTCACAATTCTGTCAATGTCTTTTTCAACATAAAAAACATGCCCAACCTGACTTCCGTCAATATCGCCTTTTGGCGATGGGATACCGAGAACTTTACACATTAACTTAAGCGAGGTAAAATGCTTATAATCACCAAATTTCCACAGCTCCAACGTATCCAGATGAGGAATTTCCCAAGGTTTTTTACCAAATAAATTCAGCTTGTCGGGAATGGGGATTTGGTTGATAATCATTCGGCGGGCTATAAATGGAATATCAAATTCTTTGGCATTATGACCACACAAAAGGTGTTGCGGTTGCCCGAAATGATTATTCAGTAGATTATTGAAGTCTTTCAATATTTTGGTTTCGTCACCAAAAAAAGAGGTAACCCTAAAATTTCGAATGTCACCTTTGATAACAAAAAAGCCTACCGAAATGCAGACGATTTTCCCAAATTCGGCCCAAATTCCGGCACGGTCATAGAATTCTTCTCCCGAAAATTCGTCTTTGCGTTGGTATTGGGTTTTTAGTTCCCAAAGACTTTTTATTTCATCGTCGAGGGAATTGTAATCGGCGGTTTCCGGAACGGTTTCAATATCAAGGAAAAGGATATTGTTAAGGTTTATTTTTTCAATCATTTTTAGACTTTCATTAGACAACTTTGACTTATAGACGACTTTGATTTGCAGAACTAAAAATCTAAGATAGTCTAATTATCTTACAATCAAAAAGGTCTAAACTAAAATAAACTTTGCTGAGTCGTTGGATTTTCGTGTTCTAACAGCCATTTTTTTCGCCACAATCCTCCGGCATAGCCTGTGAGAGAGCCATCAGTCCCAATAACTCGGTGGCAAGGCACAACTATCCAAAGCGGATTTTTCCCATTGGCGGAAGCCACTGCGCGAATTGCTTTGACATCTCCCATGATTTTGGACTGTTCCAAATACGTTCTGGTTCTTCCGTACGGAATCTCTAATAATGATTTCCAGACTTTTTGTTGGAATTCGGTTCCTTTTGGATTGAGTTTGAAGTCAAAATGGATTCGTTTTCCTTCGAAATAATCGTTGAGCTGTAAAACGGCTTCCAGCAAAACAATTGGAATTTCAGCTGAAACAGTTCCTTCATCCGAAACGGAAATTACGGATATACCATTTTCATCGCCTGTAATTGTGGCAATTCCTAAAGGTGTTTTGATATAAACTGTTTCCATCACTTAGAATTTTAAACCGCGAAGTTCGCAAAGAATTACGCAAAGCTTTGCGATCTTGGCGTAATTCTTTGCGAACTTCGCGGTTAAATATTGTACTATTTCAAATTGGAAGAAATGTAAGCTTCCAATGCTTCTAATTCTTCGTCTGACATTTCTTCAGTGATAGCAAAGTTGGTTTTCATCACTTCGAACTGACTTGGATCTACCAGAGGTTTACTGTCACCTTTTAAAAACGTAACAATGTCACCATTTTTCTCTTTGTAGATTTTGGCGATTTCCTGAATGCTTGGCCCAACAACCTTTTGATCAACTTGGTGGCAAGCAACACAATTTCCTTTGCCTTCAAAAATCTCTTTTCCTAATGCTTCCGGAGTTTTGGCTTCTATGGCGGTTTCTTCAGGCTTGCCAAATGGTTCTTGGCTTTCTTTTTTACAAGACAAAAAAGATAAAACTGCAAATAAAAATACTATTTTCTTCATTTTTTATTTGTTTAAAAGAATGGCGGCTTCTTTGGCAAAATAAGTCGAAATCAGGCTCGCTCCTGCTCTTTTGATACACATTAACTGCTCCATCATAATTTTGTCGTTATCGAGCCATCCTCTTTCGGCAGCGGCTTTGATCATCGCATATTCACCCGAAACGTGAAAAACCGTTACCGGAACATTCACGGCATTTGTAACCTCGCGGACGATGTCCAAATAAGCAATTCCCGGTTTTACCATCACCATGTCGGCACCTTCCTCAACATCCCAAACCGCTTCTTTGATAGCTTCAATGCGGTTCGCATAATCCATTTGGTATGTTTTTTTGTCTTTTGGAACCACAACATCGGCTTCTCTTGGCGCACTGTCCAACGCATCACGGAAAGGTCCGTAAAATGCCGAAGCATACTTCGCCGAATAACTCATAATCCCCACATTGTGGAAACCTGCGGCGTCCAATCCTTCGCGCAAGCGTAACACGCGTCCGTCCATCATATCCGATGGCGCTACAAAATCGGCTCCGGCTTGAGCATGTGAAACTGCCATTTTAACCAAAGCATCATTGGTAGAATCATTTTCTACATCGCCATTGGCAATGATTCCATCGTGTCCGTAAATAGAATAAGGATCCAAAGCTACATCCGGCATTACAATCATCTCTGGACAGGCTTCTTTAATAGCTCGAATCGCCTGTTGCATCAGTCCGTTTGGGTTCCAAGCTTCGACACCTGCGTTGTCTTTCAGGTTTTCGCTTACTTTTACATAAATATTCACTGCGCGAATTCCCAAAGCGTAAATCTCTTTGACTTCCTCAACCGTTAAATCTATTGAACGGCGAAAAATCCCCGGCATTGATGGTATTTCAACCTTTACATTTTCGCCTTCGGCTATAAACATCGGGAACATAAAATCGGATGGGCTTAATGTGGTTTCGCGAACTAAACATCTAATTGATTCGCTGGTTCTTAATCTTCTACCTCGGTGTAATGGAAACATATGATTTATGATTTTAGATTAAAGATTGCTGATTTATGATTTGATCGTGATTACAAACTTCTGCAATCAAAAATCGTTAATCATCAATCTACAATCCATTCTTTAGGGTTTTCTAATACTTTCAATAATTTTTCTTCTTCGCTTCCCGCTTCCGGATGATGATCATACACCCACTGCACGTGTGGCGGTAAACTCATCAGGATGCTTTCTATTCTTCCGTTGGTTTTTAGACCAAATAAAGTGCCTTTATCGTGAACCAAATTGAATTCTACATAACGTCCTCGACGGATTTCCTGCCAAGTTCTATTCGCTTCGGTATAAGGAAGATTTTTTCTTTTTTCAACTATTGGAACATAGGCTTCAAGGAAACTATTTCCTACTTCGGTAACAAAATTGTACCAATCCTCCATTGACATTTGCTCATTTGCTTTGCAATAATCAAAGAACAAACCACCAATTCCGCGGGCTTCATTTCGGTGTGCGTTCCAAAAATAGTTGTCACACTGCTTTTTATATTTTGGGTAAAAGTCTGGATTGTGTTTGTCACAAGCTGTTTTACAGGTTTGATGAAAATGAACGGCATCTTCCTCAAACAAATAATAAGGCGTTAAATCCTGACCACCACCGAACCATTGCTGAATTACGTTTCCGTTTTCATCATACATTTCGAAGTAACGCCAATTAGCATGAACCGTTGGCACCATTGGATTTTTGGGATGCAAAACTAAACTCAGTCCACAGGCAAAAAAATCGGCTTCGCCTACATTGAACATTTTTTGCATGGTTTCGGGCAATTTTCCGTGAACAGCTGAAATATTAACACCTCCTTTTTCGAAAACTTTTCCGTTTTCAATAACACGTGTTCTTCCACCGCCACCTTCAGAGCGTTCCCACAAATCCTCACGAAATTTGGTCTGACCATCAACTGCCTCTAATCCTGCTACAATTTGGTCTTGAAGGTTTTGTATGTATTGATAAAATTTGTCTTTCATTATTAATTTCCTTTCAAGGCAGATAACTTATTTAAAATCCCAAACGAAAAAACTTTGCTTTCCTTTTGGATATAATTGTAAATAGCAAGGGCTTTTTCTTTAAAATCGAACTGACTTTCCTTCGAAAATGCCACTAAAAAATCAGCGAACATCTCCAATTGATTCCAATCCAAATGAAGTCTTTGCAAATGAACAATCAATTCGGCTGAATTGAATTGCTGGAGACTTTCGACATTCATCGCCAAGTCTTTCAATTCATTTTCCAAATAAAGGAGATCTTCCAAATTCCAAAATTTAGGCACATACACCAATGACATCAGCTTTTTGAGCACGTTGTCAATGCGAATACTTTCCTGGTCTCTTAAGCCTTTGTTTAGCATTTTTTATTGATTGTTGGTCAAAAGTTGTACGCTGATAGTCGCTGATGATTTTCCCAACAACTATCGACTAACAACTGTCAACTATTTTTTTTCATATTCCTTAACCGCATCCACAAACGCTTTGGCGTGATCGACAGGAATATTTGGTAAAATTCCGTGGCCTAAATTGGCAATATATTTGTCTTTTCCGAATTCGTCAATCATTTCGTGAACCATTTTCTTGATGGTCGGGATTGGAGAAAGCAATCTTGAAGGGTCAAAATTTCCTTGTAAAGTCACGTTTCCACCGGACAAATAACGGGCATTTCTTGGCGTACAAGTCCAATCTACTCCCAAAGCCGAGGCTTTACTTTTTCCCATTTCGTTAAGGGCAAACCAACATCCTTTTCCGAACACAATCACAGGAGTGATTTCGGCCAAAGCATCAACGATTTGGTTGATGTATTTCCATGAAAATTCCTGATAATCTGTTGGAGAAAGCATTCCACCCCAAGAATCAAAAATCTGAACTGCATTTACACCTGCTTTTACTTTTTCTTTCAAGTATAAAATAGTCGTGTCAGTGATTTTTTGTAGTAAAGTGTGCGCCGCTACCGGATTGGAGAAACAAAACCCTTTGGCAGTATCAAAACTTTTCGAACCTTTTCCTTCTACAGCGTAGCAGAAAATCGTCCAAGGCGAACCGGCAAAACCAATCAGCGGAACCTCATCGTTCAGCATTTCTTTGGTCAATTTCACGGCATCCATCACATAACCCAAAGTCTCCTCAATATTCGGAACAAAAACCTGATTCACCTGTTCCATTGTGCGGATTGGATTTGGAATTATTGGCCCCAAATTATCTTTCAATTCTACATGAATTCCCATTGCCCTTGGCACTACCAAAATATCCGAAAACAAAATTGCGGCATCCGGACCAACAATTCTAATAGGTTGAACCGTAATTTCGGCAGCCAATTCCGGAGTTTCGCAGCGAGTGAAAAAATCATATTTATCACGCAAAGCCCTGAATTCTGGCAAATATCTTCCTGCCTGACGCATCATCCAAACCGGCGGGCGTTGTACTGTTTCTCCTTTTAATGCTTTTAAAAATAGGTCGTTCTTTAACATGAGTTTCTATATTTAAACCCGACAGGTTTTTAGAACCTGTCGGGTTTGTTATTGTTATTTGTATTCTTCGATTACGGCTTCAATAACATCTTCAATCGTCGGCTCTTCGGCAATGATGATGTTTTTAGTTTTATTTTCTAATGCTGATGCGGTGGTTTCGCCAATGCAAAAGCAAATTTCGTTTTGGATTTTGTTATTGGTCAAATAACTTTCAACGGCTGAAGGGCTAAAAAACAGAATCCCATCAAACTTTTCCAGATTGGATATTTTAAAAGGCGCTAATTTGGTTTGATAAACCTCAATTTCATTAAAAGTGATGCCTGCACTCTTTAATGCTTTTGGCAAGGTTTCTTTGCGTAGATTTCCACTGAAAAAAGTATAGCTTTCCTTGTTGTAGATCAAAGTAATTATTTCTGCCAATTCCGATGCATAATCCATATAGGCCTCTACTTTAAAGCCGTGATGCTCCAATAATTCTTTGGTTTTTATCCCTACACAAAAAACGCTTTTAGATTTAAGCATTTCCCAGCCATTTTGTTCTGTCAAACTTAAAACAGCATTTTGACTACTGAAAATCAAATTAGTATTGATCTTGTCTAATTCGAAAATAGTATTTTTAATTTCGATGAAATCTTGTTCTAAAAGATCAAAATTGGCATCAAGAAATACTTGTCGTTGCTCAGCTGATAAGGTTTTGGTTGACAGAATACTTGTTTGAGTCATTACTTTTTCAAATTTTTTTTAATTTCCGCCATCAATTCACTTCCTCCATTGTCCAAAATTTCTTTTGCTAAATTGTATCCTAGTTTTTTCCATTCTTCGATAGGAACAACTTTGTGGACTTCAATTTTTTGTTTTCCGTCAATGGAAAATAAAACACCTTTGAAATCAAGGGTATCTTCCTCTTCGTTATATTTTGCTAAAGCCCCGATCGGTGCGGTACAACCGCCTTCGAGAGTTTTGAGGAATTGTCTTTCGATATGGGTACATACTTCGGTTTCTATATCGTTCAACTGCGCAACTGCATCACGGCAAAAATCGTCCTCGGCCATTGCCACAACAACCATCGCTCCTTGTGCAGGCGCTGGAATCATCCAATCAAGATTAATGTAATTTTCGGGTTTTAGATTGATACGCTCCAATCCTGCTGCGGCAAAAACGGCACCGCTCCAATCGTTTTCCTGTAGTTTTTGCATGCGGGTATTCACGTTTCCGCGCAAATCGACTACAGTGTGATTCGGGTATTTATTCCACCATTGTGCCTGACGGCGTAAACTTCCTGTGGCGATGGTTCCAGTTCCTTCTAGAAAATCAAGGTTTCCTTTGTGAATCAGAATATCCAAAGTATTGGCCCGTTCCAAAACCGCCGCCTGAACAATTCCGATAGGCAAAGCAGTTGGAACGTCTTTCATGGAATGCACGGCAATATCGACCTGCCCATTGATCATGGCAATGTCAAGCGTTTTCGTAAAAATTCCGGTTATTCCTAGTTCATAAAGGGGTTTGTCGAGAATAATATCGCCTTGTGATTTTACGGCAATGATTTCAGTTTTATAACCTAAATCGTTTAGTTTTTTTTCTACCGTATGAGCTTGCCATAAAGCAAGTTCACTGTCACGGGTTCCTATTCGTATTGTTTTTTCTGCCATTTTTTGTTTTTTACCATTAAGATATTAAGAGTCATTAAGCTTTATGTTGAAAATAAGTTGATTAATTTTTGACTCAAACTTAATTTTCTTAATATCTTAATGGTTCAAATTTCTTTTATAGTAACGTTTAGTCAATTAATCTTGCAAAATAATCATTTACAAGTGGTTTCATTGATTTTGTTATGTTTAAAGTGTTAAAATTAATTAATAATCCTTGAGGTCTTTGCAATAATTTCATGTATGTAAGTAGTTGCGCTTCATGAATTGGCAAAAGGTTTTCTATCGCTTTTAATTCAACAACCACGCAATCATTCACAAGTAAATCAATTCTTAAATCAGATTCTAATTCAAGGTCATAATAATCTATTTTAACAACTAATTGTTGTTTAACATCGTATCCGTTTTGTTCTAATTCATATTTAAGACATTGCTCATAAACGCTTTCTAAAAGTCCGGGTCCTAAAGCTTTATGTACTTTAATGGCAAAACCTGTAATTTCATAAGCTAATTGAGTAACTTCTTTTTTTGTCATAGAACTTTTTTCTTTTTTACCATTAAGATAATTTTTACCATTAAGATATTAAGGTTATTAAGCCTACTTTTATAAATACAAAAGTTAATTTATCTTAATCCCTTAATGGTTCATTTTTTTTAATTAAGTGTTTAATGATTAAACTACTTAGCAATTGTTGCTAATTGAAAAACTTTTTCGATCCAATCGATGCTCTCATCTACCATTGTGTCTTCATTTTTAAGATGGTTGGCAAAATGGGTCGTGATTTTTTGAATGATTCTAGAGCTGATGATTTCGGCTTGTTCTTCGTTGAAGTTGGACATTTTTTTGCTTTGAAAATCCAATTCCGAATTTTTAATCGTATTCAGCTTCTCTTTCAAGGCGTTAATCGTTGGAGCAAACTTTCTTGCTTTTGTCCAAGCGATAAATTCATCCTTTATTTCTTCAATAATAGCCTCAGCTGCTGGGATATGGGCTTTTCTGTTTTCCAATGTCTCGTCAGTCATCTGTGACAAATCATCCATGTGAATCAAAGTCACGCCTTCAAGGTCTTTCACGTTTTCGTGAACATTTTTCGGAATAGACAAATCCAAAATCAACATCGGTTTTTTCAAGTTCAGAATGGCTTTGTCGATAGTTGGATTTTGAGCTCCTGTCGCAACAACCACTACATCGGCTTTTTGCAATTCAATATGTAGTTCCGAGTAATCCTTAACAATAAGGTTCAATTTTCCGGCCAATTTCTCGGCTTTGTCTTTGGTTCTGTTGATTAAGGTGATATGCTCGTTTTTGGTGTGTTTTACTAAATTCTCACAGGTATTTCTTCCGATTTTCCCCGTTCCAAAAAGTAAAATGTTTTTGTTTCCAATGTCCGGAACGTTCTTGATAATATATTGAACCGAAGCAAAAGATACCGAAGTGGCACCTGAACTGATTTCGGTTTCATTTTTGATTTTTTTGCTGGATTGAATCACCGCGTTCACCAATCTTTCCATAAAAGCGTTAGCAAGACCCATTGCTTTGGCTTCGGCAAAACCGTTCCGAATTTGACTGATGATTTCAAAATCGCCTAAAATTTGGCTGTCCAAACCTGTTCCTACACGAAATAAATGCGAAATAGCTTCCTGATTTTTATAAACATAAGCCACTTTTTGAAAATCCTCAACAGTTCCGTTGCTGTTCTCGCAAAGTAATTTTATCAATTGATAAGGATGTTCGGCATAGCCGTAAATTTCGGTTCTATTACAAGTCGAAGTCACGAATAAACTCTGGATTCCCTCTTTTTTGGCCTGTTCCAAAAGACGGGTTTGAGCTGATGTATCTAAGCTAAATTTACCTCTGATCTCTGCATCAGCTTTTTTGTAGCTTAAGCCGATAGAGTAGAAAAATTGATGCTTCGAGCCGTTATGATTTTCCATATATTCACTTTCATATAAAGTATTACAAAATTATTATTATCGTTTGTATAAAAATAACGCCAAAAGTTCTTTTTGTGTCGCTGTATGCTTTTTTGGATTTAATTCGTTATTTTATAATAAAAACTGCTATTTTTGTGGCATTAATGAGGGTCGGATTACGACTTGTTTAGAGCGATTCTAAATAAATAATTAAAAAAAGATTTTTTTATCTGTAAAAAAAATATCGCTATGGGTTCACATGAAATTATAACAATTGAAGAAGATTTTACCCTACTTCGTTTTCAAAATGACAGTGATGTTACTTTTCAGGCGCAACATGAAGTGAGTAATGGCTTGATTCAATTCCATTTTGGATTAAAGGGCAAAGCCAAATTTAACTTTAATCAAGGGAGTTATGTATTGGATTTGAATGAGGAGAAGTCGTACCTGTTCTACAATCCACAAAAGGAATTACCACTCAATTTGGAATTGGCACCAAATACGTGGGTAATATCGATATTAATTTCGATTCAAAAATTTCACAGGCTATTTTCAAACGATGCCGGACATATCCCCTTTTTGAGCGAAGAAAACAAGGATAAAAAATATTACAAAGAGGGAGACATAAGCCCTTCTATGGCAATTGTGTTGAGCCAATTGTTTCATTATAATTTGAATCCTTCCATCAAGAATCTATATTATAAAGGCAAAGGATACGAATTATTGAGTCTGTATTTTAATCGCTCCGAAGATCCAAACGCTGAACAATGTCCGTTTTTGATTGATGAAGAAAATGTCTATAAAATCAAAAAAGCCAAAGAAATCATCATTGCCAATATGGCTGAACCCCCTGGATTGCAGGAATTGGCAGACGAAATTGGTTTGACCTTAAAGAAACTCAAAATGGGTTTTAAGCAAATTTACGGCGACACCGTTTATGGCTATCTTTTTGATTACAAAATGGATTATGCACGTCAATTGTTAGACAGTGGTTCGTATAATGTCAATGAAGTGGGATTGAAAATTGGGTACAGCACCGGAAGCCATTTTATTGCCGCTTTCAAAAAGAAATTTGCAACAACGCCAAAGAAATATTTGATGTCGATTAATTCGAATGTTTAAATCAACATATCAAATTTCTATATCCAACAATAAACAAAAAATAATTTAGTCCAATTTATTCAAAAGTCAGTTTAGTTACTTTTGAAACATCAAAAAATATAAAAACAAACAAATGAAAGGCGCACTATTAATCAATTTAGGTTCACCCGAAAGTCCAACCCCAAAAGACGTAAAACCCTATTTAGACGAATTTCTAATGGACAAATACGTGATTGATGTTCCGTATTTGTTGCGCGCATTTTTGGTTCGCGGTCTTATCCTTAGAAAAAGACCTGAAAAAGCGGCAGCCGCTTACGCAAAAGTATGGACTGCTGAAGGCTCGCCTTTGGTAGTGATTTCCAAAAGAATGCACAAAAAAGTGAAACCGCTGGCCAATGTTCCAGTGGCTTTGGCAATGCGCTACGGAAATCCTTCCCTGTTTGCCGGTTTACAGGAACTTCAGGATAAAGGCGTTACCGAAGTATTGCTTGTTCCTTTGTATCCACATCATGCTATGTCTTCAACAGTTACGGTTCTCGACAAGGCTGAAGAAATCAGAAAAAAGCATTTTCCGAACATGAAATTCACATCTGTTCCTGCTTTTTACAACAAACCCGATTACATCAAAAACCTTTCGGATTCTATTCAAAAACACTTGAACGGATTTGATTACGATCACCTTTTATTTTCGTATCATGGACTTCCTGAGCGTCATATCCGCAAGACAGACGTGACCAAATCACATTGCAAAATTGACGGTTCTTGTTGCAGCACGCCATCGCTTGCTCACGAATTTTGCTACCGCCACCAATCTTATGAAACCACAAGACTAGTAGTTGAAGCACTAGGAATTCCCGAAGGCAAATACAGCCAAACTTTTCAATCACGCTTGGCGGGAGACAAATGGCTAGAACCGTACACCGATGTCGAAGTGAATAAATTACCCGAGAAAGGAATTAAAAATTTAGCAATTGTAACTCCTGCTTTTGTTGCCGATTGTTTAGAAACCCTTGAAGAAATTGCAATGGAAGCCAACCATCAATTCAAAGAACATGGAGGTGAGAATTTCAAAGCTATTCCTTGTTTGAATGATGATGACGAATGGTGCGCTACGGTTGCAAAATGGATTAATGATTGGGCAGAAAGAAAATAGAGAATAGAACAAAGAAAAAAGACATTCATAAATGGAACTTTACAATTACCTCAAATCCCTGCATATCATCTTTGTGGTTACCTGGTTTGCGGGTTTATTCTACATCGTCCGATTGTTTGTGTACCAAATAGAGGCCGCTGATAAACCCTCTCCGGAAAAAGAAATCCTGCAAAAACAATACAATCTTATGTCCTACCGATTGTGGTACATTATTACATGGCCAAGTGCCATTTTTGCCAGTATTTTTGCCTTTTGGATGCTGTTTTTTACCGATATGGGAAGCGCTTGGTTAAAAATGCCTTGGATGCATGTAAAACTTGGTTTTGTTTTTGTGCTATATTTATACCATTTAAAATGTCAGCAAATTTTCAGTCAATTACAAAGAAACGAAGTAAAATACACGACCAATTTTATGCGTTTATGGAATGAAATTGCTACTATAATCTTATTTGCTGTTGTGTTTTTGGTGGTATTAAAAAATGCCGTGAATTGGATTTATGGAGTGATTGGTATTTTCTTGTTTTCGATTACTATTATGTTGGGTTTTAAATTTTATAAACGAATAAGAGAACGCAATAGTAATCAGTAACCAATTATTAGTATTCAGATGTTGGCATAAAAACCAAGACGCTGAGCACAAGTTACTAACTGAATACTTAAAAACCGAATGCTGAATACTAAAAAAATATGCTAAAATTAAAGATTCCCATAATTTCATTGCGTATTAGAATCTTTCTTTCAATGGTTATATTGATCATTGCGACCTCACTTTTGCTCATAACCATTTCCATCTTTCAATACAAAACAGTAGCCAAAGAATACAATCAAAAGCGGATTGAAAACATGGAATTTTATGTAAAGGAGCATATCAACTATATGTTGTCCAACACGACTTATCCACTTACGGATGACAACATAAAACTGATCTTCAAAGATAAAATCCACGAAATATCCGATATTCAAAATACTGAAATTCAGATTTATTCATTGGATGGGAAATTGCTAAATTCCTCCAAAGAATCCTTTGCCATAGCGACACAAACACCTACTATATCAAAATTCATCCTTCGTTTAGTCAATGCCTCTATTGACAAAAGATTTGTAGAAATCAAAACTATTAACGGAATCAAGTACCGTTCCTCTTACAGTCTTATAAAAAACAAAAAATTCAAACCTATTGGGGTACTGAAATTACCCAATGTTCCGGATGATGGTTATTATGAAAAAAAACTAAACAACTTCTTGGTCAGCCTTTTACAGGTGTATGCTATTATGATTGCCATGGCTTTTGGACTGGCCTATATTCTTTCTTCTTTTATCACAAAACCTATTTATGATTTTGCCGAAAAATTAAGAGAAACAAGTTTGAACCAAAAGAACGAAAAAATTCCGTTTTCAGCCAAAATAAAAGAAATCAATATGCTTTTGCTGGCCTACAACAGAATGATTGAAGAGCTCGAAAAAAACGCTATTGTTCTCGCCCAAAACGAACGTGACCTAGCCTGGAGGGAAATGGCCAAACAAGTAGCGCATGAAATTAAAAATCCGTTAACGCCAATGCGACTCTCTATACAGAGTTTTCAGCGAAAATTTCAGCCAGACGATCCAAACATAAAGCAAAAACTAAACGATTTTTCTGAATCTTTAATTCAGCAAATAGACACTATGAGCGCCGTTGCTTCGGCTTTTTCCGACTTTGCCTCCATGCCTGCCCAGCAAAACGAAGTACTGGATGTGGTAGAAGTAGTAGAACTTACGTTGGATATTTTTCATGAAGATTTTATTGTTTTTGAATGTTCCGAAAAAGAAATTATCTCCAAAATTGACCGTACACAACTCATCCGTATAATTACCAATTTGATCAAAAATGCCATTCAGGCGATTCCGGAAAATCAGGAAACCAAAATGATCTTGGTTACTGTAGAAAAAATAGACCAAGAAGTAGTTATCACGGTAAAAGACAACGGAACCGGAATAAATCCGGAGCACGTCAATAACGTCTTTGAACCTAAATTTACCACCAAAAATAGCGGTATGGGTTTAGGGCTTGGAATTATCAAAAACATAATCGAAAACTACAACGGAACGATTACCTTTGAAACTAAATTTGGAAGAGGTACTATCTTCATTGTCACCCTGCCGATCATTAACTCTTAACTACATAACTACAAAAAAATGAACTACAAAAATCTTTTGATTACAATAGAAAACAACATCGCAACAGTTGTTATCAATAGACCAACCAAGCTAAACGCTTTGAATATTGAAACCATCAATGATTTGCACAAAGCCATAAAAGTATTGGGAAAAAACAAAGAAATTCAGGCTATTATCCTAACTGGTTCGGGCGAAAAAGCATTTGTGGCCGGAGCAGATATTTCAGAATTTGCCCATTTTACCATAGAAGAGGGAACCCAATTGTCTTCACAAGGACACCAAAGACTTTTTGATTATATAGAAAACCTGAAAACGCCTGTCATAGCAGCTGTCAACGGATTTGCTTTGGGAGGTGGGCTGGAATTGGCAATGGCCTGCCATATCAGAGTTGCTTCAGACAACGCCAAAATGGGATTACCCGAAGTTTCTCTAGGTGTGATTCCGGGTTATGGAGGAACACAACGTTTACCACAATTGGTTGGTAAAGGCCGCGCGATGGAAATGATTATGACTGCCGACATGATTACTGCCGAACAAGCCAAACAATATGGATTGGTAAATCACGTAGTACCGCAAGCCGATTTAATTGATTTTTGCACAGGTATTGCACAAAAAATAATGAAAAACTCTCCATTAGCAATTGGTAGAGCTATAAAAGCAATCAATGCCAATTTTACCGATGGAAAGAACGGTTATGAAACTGAAATCAAAAACTTTGGAAAATGCTTTGGAACCGAAGATTTCAACGAAGGTACGAAGGCGTTTTTGGAGAAAAGAAAGGCTGTTTTTTCGGGGAAATAGTTAGAACTTTAAATCAACGGCTAAATTCGAAAAAATAATATTCAAATATCAAATTATTATAATATTTTGATATTCAAATATCAAAATATTATATTTTTTTAATATCATAATATCAAATTATTATATATTTGTATCTAAAATAGATACAGAAATGATAAATAGAACCCAACAATCTGAAATTGATTCTTATCTTTTTAAAGGAAAAGCGATATTGATTTTCGGCGCACGCCAAGTAGGAAAGACATCTTTGATTAAAAACACCATCAAAAGTAAAGCTGTTTTATGGCTGAATGGCGATGAGCCTGACACGCAACTTTTGCTCGAAAATATCACTACAGACCGATTGAAGGCTTTGATTGGAAACAATACTATTTTGGTAATTGATGAAGCACAAATGGTTCATAATATTGGCTTGTTAATCAAACGAATGGTAGATAGTTTTCCTGAGATTCAAGTTATTGCTTCGGGGAGTAGCGCTTTTGAATTGGCAGATAAAACCAAAGAATCGATGATGGGCAGGAAGGAAGAATTGCAACTTTTCCCATTAACTTATAGTGAAATGGCGAATCATACTAATTTTGTTGAAGAAACGAGATTGGTTCCCCATCGATTGGTTTTTGGCTATTATCCTGAAGTAGTGAACAATCCCGGGAAAGAAGAAAAAATTCTCAATGATTTAGTCGACGGCTTTTTATATAAAGATATTTTGAATCTTGACGGTATAAAAAAATCGTCTACATTGCAAAAATTGGTTCAAATGTTGGCGTATAGAATTGGCTCTGAAATAAATTACAACTCATTAGGCAATGATTTGGGAATAAATCGATTGACTGTAGAAAAATATATTGACATCCTAGAGAAAAATTTCATTGTTTTTAGCTTAAACGCTTTTAGTCAAAATCAAGATAACGAATTAAGAAAGGGAAAAAAAATATATTTTTGGGACAACGGTTTAAGAAATAGAATTATCAAAAATTTTAATCCAATAGAACTTCGGGATGATATTGGGGCTTTATGGGAAAACTTTGTAATTAGTGAAAGAAAAAAAAAATTAATCTATCAGCAACAATACAAAGACACTCATTTTTGGAGAAATACCCAACAAGCCGAAATTGATTATTTGGAAATAAAAAACAATGAAATAGAAGCTTTCGAAATCAAATACAATCCAAATCAAAAGGTTCGTTTTACCAAGTCTTTCACTGAAAAATATCATCCAAAAACAACAGAGGTAATTCATAAAGAAAACTTTTGGAATTATTTGCTTTAAAAACAAAATCTCAACAAATCACTATGCCCGCGTTAGGGATAGCAGGCGATATCCTCACATCTCGTCTTTTGGGACGAGAGGAAAGATAAAGCCGAATAGCCCGACAGCATCCCGGTAAAAGGGCGCATAACCGCAAAGCTGATAGCCCTTTTATCGGGATGGTGGCACACCCAAAATGTTAAAAAAACAACTTTTGGTACTTCAAAAAAAAGGAGTATTTTTACGAACATTAAATTCAAAATGAACCCTTATTTTTTAATAAAAACTAAGGAAAACCAAATAAACAATAGATATGGCGACGAAAGAAAACAACAGTTCAGAGAAAGAAGCCAAGCTGAAAGCGCTACAGCTTACGCTTGACAAATTAGACAAAACATACGGAAAAGGAACTGTAATGAAAATGGGCGACAAAGCCATTGAAGAAGTGGAGGTTATTTCTTCAGGGTCTTTGGGAGTTGATTTGGCTTTGGGAGTTGGCGGTTATCCAAAAGGAAGAATTATAGAGATTTTTGGACCTGAATCTTCGGGTAAAACCACTTTGACGCTTCATGCTATTGCCGAGGCTCAAAAAGCAGGCGGAATTGCCGCATTTATTGATGCTGAGCACGCCTTTGACAGAAACTATGCCGAGAAATTGAACGTCGATATCGAAAACTTAATCATTTCGCAACCGGATAACGGAGAGCAAGCTCTTGAAATCGCCGAAAACTTGATTCGTTCAGGTGCGATTGACATTGTGGTTATTGACTCGGTTGCCGCATTAACTCCTAAGAGCGAGATTGAAGGCGAAATGGGAGATTCGAAAATGGGTCTTCACGCCCGTTTGATGTCTCAGGCTTTGAGAAAATTAACCGGAACAATCAGCAAAACAAACTGTACTGTATTCTTCATCAACCAATTGAGAGAAAAAATCGGGGTAATGTTTGGAAACCCTGAAACTACTACCGGGGGTAATGCCTTGAAGTTTTACGCTTCGGTACGTTTGGACATCCGTCGTTCTACCCAAATTAAAGACGGAGAAAACGTATTGGGTAACCGAACTAAAGTAAAAATCGTTAAAAACAAAGTGGCTCCGCCATTTAAAGTGGCCGAATTTGATATCATGTACGGTGAGGGAATTTCGAAAACCGGTGAGATCCTGGATCTTGCAGTAGAGTTTGAAATCATCAAAAAATCAGGTTCTTGGTTTAGTTATGGTGAAACCAAATTAGGTCAAGGCCGTGATGCCGTGAAAACGTTGATAAAGGACAATCCTGAATTGGCTGACGAACTTGAAGAAAAAATCAAAAATCAGATTAAGGAATTAGCTGAAGTATAAAAACTGAAAAAACCGTCTCGTTTTAAAAAACAAGACGGTTTTTTTTGTTTGAACCATTAAGATATTAAGTTTCATTAAGCACGATAACCTTATTTCTTTAAAACATTTAAGACCTTTTAGGCTTTGAGTTTCTAAGTCTTAACTTTCTTAATATCTTAATGGTCCAAAATATATTCTAATGTTTCTGAGCGGCTTCATTCTTCTTTTTGAATTCCATCAATCCATCGTGAATTAAGTTTCGAACATGTTCTTTTAATTCTTTTCTGTCGATTGGCTCACCTGTTGGGGAAACCGTTTCAACTACCGGCAAGATTTTAACTCGCATCAGCCCAGGGCTACCGCTATAAAACGTATAGGAAAGTCTCTTTTTATTGTCAGGAAATACAAGCGGAACTATAGGCAAATGATGTTCTGACGCCAAACGGAAAGCTCCGTCCTTAAAGTGGTCCAAGAAAATGGTTTGGTCGTGAGGCACTCCTCCTTCGGGGAAAATACAGATACTTAAGCCTCTATCGATACGCTTTTGA
Organism: Flavobacterium aquiphilum; assembly: GCF_027111335.1. Lineage (NCBI taxonomy): Bacteria > Pseudomonadati > Bacteroidota > Flavobacteriia > Flavobacteriales > Flavobacteriaceae > Flavobacterium > Flavobacterium aquiphilum. The sequence continues at coordinate 444,938 of NZ_CP114288.1, forward strand.
GCTTCATTGAAGACTTCCATCCGGCTTTTGGAACAGCTTCTGTCAACCATAATCATGGTTCTTTTATAGAAAAAACCAAACAACGGAATCTTTGCTAATGATATTTTTCCGACAAAAACAAACGGATTACTAACCGACGCAAGCATTAACATTATGTCGGTCATTGAAGTATGATTGGCGACAAACATATAACTTTTTTTTGGGTCCAGCTTTTCGGCTCTCTCGATTTTATAATAAAAACCCATTCCAAACAGCACACATTTCGCCCAAATACGCGCCAGTTTAAAAAAATAAGGATAGCCTCTTTCTGTCAATACAGTAACAAACAAAAAAGGGAGCATAATCAGTATAACGGCAAGCATTACCACATAAAACCAAACGCGCCAGCAGGCCCAAAATATCTTTTTTACCCTATTCATGTGTTGATACTAATTATTTTATTTGTCAGATGTAATGTGCATATCGTCGTCAGAATTAGCGACGAAATCAAAATATTACGCATTTCATGAAGCCAAAAGTAAGGAAACTTGCGGAAAATTTAGCAAAAGAATTAACTTTGCGGTCAAATATTACATTACCAAACAACACTACTAGATTTAAATAAATAAAAATGGCTAAAATACTTACAGGTGTTCAAAGTACCGGAACTCCGCACTTGGGAAACCTTTTGGGCGCAATCATACCTGCAATCGAACTATCGAATAAACCGGAAAACGAATCGTTTCTTTTTATAGCAGATTTACATTCGGTGACACAAATCAAAGACGGCAAAACATTAAGAGGCAATACTTACAGCACGGCTTGTGCTTGGTTGGCTTGCGGATTGGACATCAATAAAGTGGTTTTCTACCGTCAATCTGATGTGGCGCAAACAGCGGAATTATCTTGGTATTTGAGCTGCTTTTTTCCCTACCAACGTTTGACATTGGCACACTCCTTCAAAGACAAATCCGATCGTTTGGATGATGTCAATGCCGGTTTGTTTTCGTATCCAATGCTAATGGCGGCCGATATTTTATTGTACGACGCCGAATTTGTACCTGTTGGAAAAGACCAATTGCAACACTTGGAAATTACCCGTGACGTTGCTTCGCGCTTCAACTTCCAAATGGGAGAAACTTTTGTTCTTCCCGAAGCTAAAATTCAGGATGACAGTATGTTAATTCCGGGAACAAATGGTGGAAAAATGAGTAAGTCTGCCAATAACATTATCAATATTTTCTTGGACGACAAAGCTTTGCGTAAGCAAATCATGAGTATCGAAACCGACAGTACACCGCTTGAAGATCCAAAAAATCCAGATACTTGCAACTGTTTTACTTTGTATAAATTATTGGCAAATGAAATTCAAATCGAAGCCATGAGAGCCAACTATTTGGGCGGTAATTACGGTTATGGCCATGCAAAACAAGCTTTGTACGAATTGATTTTGGAAAAATTCAAAACCGAAAGAGAAAAATACAACTACTACATCAACAATCTTCCTGAAGTAGATGCTTTGTTGAAAAAAGGAGCTGAAAAAGCCAGTGCTGTTGCCGATGGCGTTTTGGCAAGAGTAAGAGAAAAATTAGGATTCGAGGTTTAATTAACCGCAAATTTTATATTTCCTTTCGTTGTAGAGACGCACCGCAATGCGTCTCTACAATATTAGATTCAAAAACATATCATCACGAATTAACACAAATCAATCGGTGTTAATTCGTGATTTTTTTTATTTCTAAAACGATAATTTTTTATCAAAAAACAAACAAAACGATTCAAAAAAACTTGATAATTTCTCTGTTTTCCACAAAGGATGGGAGCGTTTTTTTACTGATTTTAAGAAATATCGCTCTTAAATTACGAAAACAAAGTCCGATTAACCATTTTTTAAATAAATAAAACAAAATTTAAAATTGGTTTTAAGGCTTTAAATTTAAAAATATCCTGCTAAAAAGGTGATTTTTAACAATAATCTCAATTCTCGTTAAACAGGGCAGTATTATACCAATAAATTTTCAGAATAGCAATCGAGGTTTTATCTTTGCACAAAAAATTGACAAATAATTTCTATTTGTGAAAAACAGAAAAAAATGACAGAAAATCAGGAAACATTTATATTCGATTTTGACAGCACTTTTATCAAAGTTGAAGCACTTGATGTGTTATGTGAAGTAATTTACCAAGACAGTGCAGCGGGAGAACAAATCTTAAACGAAATCCAACATTTGACCAATTTGGGCATGGAAGGTAAACTTTCTCTAAAAGAATCCTTGACCAAAAGAATTCAATTGCTACAAGCCAATAGAGATCATTTGGGGACTGTTATTGAAGAATTAAAAAAGAAAGTGACAGCTTCTGTAATCAGAAACAAGGCTTTTTTCAAACAACATTCAGACAATATTTATATCATTTCAAACGGTTTTAAGGAAATTATCATCCCAATCGTTTCCGAATACGGTATCAAACCGGAACACGTTTTGGCCAATACTTTCAAATTTGACCATGACGGAAAAATTATTGGTTTTGACGAAAAAGACGAATTGTGTGAAAACCAAGGAAAAGTTAAGAAAATCAAATCATTGAACCTTAAAGGCGAGGCAATCATGATTGGTGATGGATATACCGATTATGAAACCCTTGAAGGTGGGGCGGTAAGCAAGTTTTTTGCTTTTACCGAAAACGTAAGTCGTAAAATTGTGGTTGACAAAGCCAGCCAAGTTGCGCCATCATTGGATGAAATCCTTTATGAACTATCATACAAAGCTTCTGTATCGTATCCAAAAAACAGAATCAAAGTTTTATTGTTAGAGAACATTCACCCTGATGCCGTTAAAATCTTTGAACACGAAGGTTATAGCGTTGAAACAATGAAAGGTTCGTTGAATGAAGACGAATTGATCGAAAAAATAAAAGGAGTTTCTATTCTTGGAATCCGTTCAAAAACCAACCTTACTGCCAAAGTTTTGGAACATGCCAATAAACTGCACGCTGTTGGGACATTCTGTATCGGAACCAATCAAGTAGATTTGAACGCTTGTAGCATGAGAGGAATTTCTGTTTTCAATGCACCATACAGCAACACTAGATCGGTTGTGGAATTGGCTTTGGGACAAATCATTATGTTAGTTCGTAACACTTTCGAAAAAAGCAAAATGATGCACGAAGGTGTTTGGGACAAATCGGCTACAAACAGTGTTGAAATCCGTGGAAAAAAATTAGGTTTGGTTGGATACGGAAGTATCGGATCACAACTTTCTATCGTTGCCGAAGCATTGGGTATGAAAGTATATTTCTACGACGCGGTTGACAGATTAGCTCTTGGAAATGCTAAAAAATGTTCTTCATTGAAAGAATTATTGGCACTTTCAGATGTGGTTTCTTTACACGTTGACGGACGCGCCAGCAACAAAAATTTAATCGACGCTGAAGCTTTCGAAATCATGAAACCGGGAGTTATCTTCCTGAACCTTTCAAGAGGGCATGTTGTTGATATTCCAGCATTGGTTGCTAACTTGAAAAGCGGTAAAATACACGGTGCTGCTGTGGACGTTTTCCCTGAAGAACCTAAAAACAATGACGAGCCATTCGTTTCTGAGTTAATCGGAATGAAAAACGTAATCTTGACACCACATATCGGAGGAAGTACCGAAGAAGCGCAAGAAGACATCGGACATTATGTTGCTCAAAAAATCATTAATTACATCAATACGGGTACTACTTACGGAAGTGTAAATCTTCCTGAAATTCAGCTTCCTGAATTGCAAAGTGCACACCGTATCATGCACATCCACGAAAATGTGAAAGGTATTTTGGCAAAAATCAACACCATTCTTTTGGAGTATGACAACAATATTTTGGGCCAATATTTGAAAACCAACGAAACTTTGGGTTATGTAATTACCGATATCGATAATTTCCACAACAAAGAATTGGAGAAAAAATTGAAAAATATTTCAAATACCATCAGATATAGAATACTTTATTAAAAGATTTCAGATTGTTGATTAACGATTTCGTCGTATTAAAATTCAACAATAGTTACTCTAAAATATAAAAGGCTTTGCGTCTTTGCGCCTCTGCGAGAAAAATAGCGTCGCAAAGACGCAAAGGCGTTAAAAACAAAAGATTATCCATTTGATTTAAAATTTCAGATTTCGTCAATCTAAAATCGTAAATCATAAATCTAAAATAAAATGAAGCTTGAAAATCTTGAAAAGCAATTAGTTGGAAAATTACTGTACGACAAAACCATCCGTACACTTTATGCCACTGATGCGAGTGCTTACAAAGAAATGCCGTTGGCGGTAGCCATTCCAAAAACGAAAGAAGATATTCAAAAAATCATTGCTTTTGCAAGAGAAAACAAAAGCAGTGTCATTCCGCGTGCGGCCGGAACTTCTCTTGCCGGACAAGTGGTTGGAAACGGAATTGTGGTTGATATTTCACAGGAATTCACCAAAATCCTTTCAGTTGACCCGGTTGAAAAATCGGCTTGGGTAGAACCCGGAGTGATTCGCGATGAACTGAACTTACATTTAAAATCCTATAAATTATTCTTTGGCCCGGAGACTTCAACCAGTAACCGCTGTATGATCGGCGGAATGGTGGGTAACAATGCCTGTGGTGCCAGATCCGTGATTTACGGTTCAACTCGTGAGCATTTGTTGGAAATCAAAGGTTTTTTGGCAGATGGAAACGAAGTTACTTTTGGAGCGCTTACCAATGCAGAGTTTGAAGACAAATGCAACGGAATAAATGTTGTAAGCCCATTGGAACAAGCCATTTATGTTCAAGCCAAAGAATTACTAGGTTCGCCTGAAAACAGAGCTTTATTCGAAGAAAATTATCCTAAAAAGACCATTCCGAGAAGAAACACGGGATATGCATTGGATTTATTGGCCGATAGCCAGCCTTTTGGCCATCCGGACGAAAAATTCAATTTCTGTAAATTAATCGCCGGATCAGAGGGAACTTTGTTCTTTTCGACAGCGATAAAACTGAATTTAGTTGATGCCCTAAAACCATTCGCCGGTTTGGTTTGCGTGCACCACAACAGCATCAACGAATCGTTGAAAGCCAACTTGGAAGCATTGAAATTCAACCCGGACAGTGTTGAGTTGATTGACCATTACATCTTGGAATGTACCAAGGAAAATATCGAGCAAAACAAAAACAGATTCTTTGTTGAAGGTGATCCTCAGGCGATTTTGGTCGTGGAATTTTTAAGAGATTCCAAAGAGGAAATCGTACAGGCTGCCAAAGAAATGGAAGAATTGATGCGTTCCAAAAATTTGGGTTATCATTTTCCGATTGTTTGGGGCGAGGACACCAATAAAGTTTGGAATCTTAGAAAAGCGGGCTTGGGATTGTTGTCTAATATTCCGGGCGATGCCAAAGCGGTTGCCGTTATTGAAGACACTGCCGTTGACGTAAACGATTTACCTGATTTTATCGAAGATTTTAATGCCGTTCTAAAAGAGCGAAACCTTAGCTGCGTGCATTATGCCCACGCTGCGACAGGAGAATTACACCTTCGTCCAATCATTGACTTGAAAACCAAAGAAGGAACTGCGCTATTTAGAACAATCGCTACCGATATTGCCCATTTGGTTAAAAAATACAAAGGCTCACTAAGTGGGGAACACGGAGATGGAAGACTTCGTGGCGAATTTATTCCGCTAATGTTGGGTGACGAAATCTACCAAATGTTTATCCAAGTAAAAAACACTTGGGACCCTTGGGGTATTTTTAATCCGGGAAAAGTTGTAAATACTCCTCCAATGGACACCAACCTGAGATACAATCCAGGTCAGGACACTCCAATGCCGGAAACGTATTTTGATTTTTCTGAGCATAACGGATTTGTACGCGCTGCCGAAATGTGCAACGGATCGGGAGACTGTAGAAAAACCGAGAAAAGCGGTGGTACAATGTGCCCAAGTTATATGGCAACCCGTGACGAAAAACACACCACCCGCGCCAGAGCCAACATCTTGAGAGAGACCATTACCAATTCGACCAAGCAGAATAAATTTGACGATGAAGCTTTGCTTGAAGTTCTTGATTTATGCTTGAGCTGTAAAGGATGTAAATCCGAATGCCCGTCGAATGTGGATATGGCGAAGCTTAAAGCGGAAACCTTACAGCAATACCATGATAAAAACGGAGTGAAATTCCGTTCAAAATTGATTGGTAATACTCCAAAAATCAATCAATTGTTTGGTTCATTGCCTTGGCTGTATAATTTTGGTACCAAAGGAATCATCGGAAACATTGTGAAAAGTGCAACCGGTTTTGCCACCGAAAGATCCTTGCCACAGATGTACAAAGTTACTTTTGGCAAATGGTTCAGAAACTACAAACAAACCAGGAATTTCAACAATGGAAAAGTATATCTGTACAACGACGAATTCATGAATTTCTATGACGTAGAGATTGGTCAAACTGCCGTGAAGCTGTTTAACCGTTTGGGTTATGAAGTTGTTGTTCCGCACATCGGATACAGCGGAAGAACCTATCTTTCCAAAGGAATGCTGAAAGAAGCGCGCGAAATCGCCGAAAAGAATACTCAGGCTTTCGCCAAAGAAATGCCGGAAAACGCCATTTTGGTTGGAATCGAACCATCGGCTATTTTATCGTTCCGTGATGAATATCCGGATTTATGCCGTGGTGATTTGAAAGAAAAAGCAAAGAAACATTCAGACAGAGCAATGCTTATCGAAGAATTCTTGGCCAAAGAGCTAGACGAAGGACGCATCACATCCGATTCTTTTACGGAAAACACCGAAAGAGTTCGTATGCATGGACACTGTTTCCAAAAAGCCTTGTCTTCATTGGTACCGCTTAAAAAAATCCTGATGTTACCTAAAAATTATACCGTTCTCAATATTCCAAGCGGATGCTGCGGAATGGCGGGATCTTTCGGTTATGAGAAAGAACATTATGACATTTCGATGAAAGTTGGAGAATTGGTTTTGTTCCCAACAATCCGCGCCGAAGAAGAAGCGACATTGATTTCAGCCTCAGGAACGAGCTGTAGACACCAAATAAGCGACGGAACCAGCCGAAAAGCATTTCACCCTGTCGAAATACTTTTTAAGGCTTTAAAATAGAGATTTCAGATTTTAGAATAACGATTTTAGATTGCAGATGTTTTTAGGAGCATCTGCAATTTTTTTTGGCCTAAATTGTGGTAAAATTTTTCTTAATTTTGGAAATATGACTCTAAAACAAAAACTATATTTTTTCCTTATTTTAATAACAGTATATCTGATAATAATACTACCTGTCACATATACATCAATACTTGTATTTGGATGGGCAGATATTCCAATAGTAATAATTTATGGAATTATTAATACTTTATTTGCAGTAAAAAATTTTAAAGGGCGTCTCTTCCTTAGTATCATTTTAGGTTTCTTTATTTCAAGTTCTAGCTTATGCTTTGTCTATTTACCGTGGTATTTAGGATTCTATAGAAATGTGGGATTTGGAGTTTTAATTTATTTTATCTCTTCAATTTTAATATGGATAGTTCTAATTCAAAATAGCAGGATAATAGTTCGCATAAAAAATCTATATTTAATCGTTTTCATTCCTACATTATTTTTTTTAATTGTTTCATTTTTTCTAAAAGAAATTTATCCTACCCAATTTGAAAATGAAAATTTAACGCAAATCCAAATCACGGTGCTTGATAAATATAAAATACCTGAACCCGAAAGTTCTATTGAAATCAGAATCGATAGACAGCCTTTATTTTCTTTAAAAGGAAGTCATAAAATACTTGAAACAATCACAGATCGAAAAGGAAGCATAAAAGTAAAATTATCAAAATCAAACAACTACAAACTATATATAAATACCAAAAAGGGAGAATTAATCTTTTTTGATATAGATTCAACAGATTTAAAGAAAAAAAATTTATTTTTTGTTGAAACTAAAAACGCAATTAAAACATAGTCAACGATTTAACTTAAACATAACCCAATGAAAAAAGTAATCGCAGCAATCAATATGACCATCGACGGGTTTTGTGATCACACGGCGGGAATTCCTGATGAAGAAATTCATAACCATTATGCCGAGTTGTTAAGTGGTGCAGACACTATTCTGTATGGCAGGACAACCTATCAACTCATGAAATATTGGCGGGAATTGGTAGCAAATCCAAGCGGTGAAAAATCAATGGATGACTTTGCGATTGTAATGGACAACACACCTAAAATTGTTTTTTCGCATACACTGAAAAATGTGGATTGGAAAAGCGCAAAACTAGCAACCAAAAGTCTTGAAGAAGAAGTTCTAGAACTCAAAAAGTCCATCAATAACAGCGGTGCAGCCATTTATGTCGGCAGTCCAAGTTTGATTGTAGAACTGACAAAACTGAATTTGATAGATGAATATCAGCTTTGTGTTCACCCAGTTATAATTGGAAGTGGCCTGCCATTATTCAAAAACATAACCGATAGGATTGTTCTCAAACTCCTGAAAACAAAGATTTTTACTGGTGGTGCGGTGATTCTCTATTACGAGCCAATAAAAGAATAATCGCAAAACCAGAGTCAATAAATCATTTTTAAGTTCCAATTATCAAAATCTAAAATCAGCAATCGTTAATCAACAATCTGAAATCAAATCGCCTCAAACATTTTCCCAGGTAAAGGCCTGATAACACCTTTCAATTCCATATTGAGCAATAAACCCGAAATACGGTAAATGGGAAAATCGCAATGCAAAGCAATAATATCCATCAGCTCCTTTCCGGTTTTTAAAAGATAATCATAGATCTTTTGCTCGTCGTCATCGAGAGTGACAAACAATTGCTTTTGAACCGCTTTGGTTTCTTTTGCTATATCCCAATTCAGGTTGTAAATCAAATCGGCAGCACAGGTAAGCACGCTTGCTTTTTGGGTTTTAATCAGGTTATTGCAGCCTTGACTGTATTTGTCGGTGGTACGACCAGGAACCGCAAAAACATCGCGGTTATAGTCATTGGCCATATTCGCAGTGATTAACGAACCGCCTTTCTCCGCCGATTCGATAACAATCGTCGCTTCCGACATTCCCGCGACAATACGGTTTCGTCTCACGAAATTCTCTTTATCAGGATTGGCGTTACTCCAGAATTCAGTCATAAAACCGCCATTCTGTTCCATTTTGGCAACGTATTTTTTATGTGGTTTGGGATAAATTTGGTTCAAACCGTGGGCAACAACTCCAATCGTCTGCAAATCATAATCCATTGCGAGTTGATGAGCCACAATATCAACACCATAAGCAAAACCACTTACTATTACGGAATCCAAAGGCACAAGGTCTTCTATTAATTTTCTGCAAAATTCGGTTCCATACGAAGTAATTTGCCGCGTCCCAACAATGCTGATAATTTTTCGGTTTTTCAAATCGATATTTCCTGACGAAAACAGCAAAACAGGGCCGTCGATACAGTGTTTCAAACGTTCAGGATAGTTGCCGTCCTGAAAACCCAACACAGTAATATTGTTCTTTTCAATGAAATCCAACTCTCGCTTGGCTTTATCAAAAATGGTTTTATCCTTAAAATTCTTCAATAAAACCGCGCCTACACCATCAATTGCGGCAAGCTGCGAAGGTTTGGCATTCAAAACTTTTTCTGCGGTTCCAAAGTGGGCAAGAAGCTTTTTGGCCATTATATCCCCTACTCCCTCTACCCGCAGCAAAGCTAAATCGTAAAATAAATTTTCTTGTGACATATCTTACAATTATACGGCAATTTTTTGAAAATCAGCAAAATTTTGAAATTAAAAACTAAGATTTTTTTGTATAATAATTTTAAAAGCAGAAATATTTAAAAAAAATAAAAACCATAAACATTTGACAACGTTATACATACGGATTGTTAATAAAAATTGTGAATAAAATTTTGATAACTATTAGCGTTACATATCTTTGTTATTATGAAAATAGAACTTTACATCGCGCAGCTTTTGTACCGTTATCAATGTGTAACGGTTCCAGGTTTTGGAGCTTTCCTGACCGAAATCCAATCGGCTCAACTGATCGAAAACTCACATTCTTTTTTCCCGCCAAAAAAGATGATTTCCTTTAACCCGCACATTAAAAACAATGACGGATTATTGGCACATCACATCGCACAAGCGGAAAAAACTTCATACGATTATGCGGTAAGTGCCATCGAATATGAAGTTTTGAATTGGAAAAAGAATTTGCAGGAGAATCGTACTTTTTCAATAAAAAACATTGGTGTGCTTAGCTTGAACGCCGAGAATAATATTTTGTTTACTCCAAATGAGCAAACCAACTATTTAGCACAATCTTTTGGATTAACTCCTTTTGTTTCACCGGCAGTGAAAAGAGAAGTTGAACTTCCAAAAGCTGAGATTGTCGTTGAAAAGGTAACTCCGATTGTTGAGGAAGAAAAACCTGTTTTCAATTTTGAACCGGAAACAAAAGAAAGAAGTCCTTTCCTTAAATACGCTGCCGTTTTTGTAATTGGATTGGCGGTTGCAGGGTCAGTTGGTTATCCAATGTATCAAAATCAAATAGCGTCAGAGACCGTTTTGGTTGAGGCAAATGTTCAGAAAAAAGTTCAGAAAAAAATTCAGGAAGCCACTTTCTTTATTCAAACACCAATTCCAGCGGTTACACTATCTTTGAAATCTGATAAAAAAGAAGAAGAAGTTGCAATAGAAACCAAATTAAACTATCATATTATGGCCGGAGCTTTCAGAAGTGAAGAAAACGCCCAAAAAAGATATCGTCAATTGGTTGCAAAAGGATTTAAACCAAGAGTTTTGGGAATCAACAAAAACGGACTTTACCCTGTATTGTATGGAAGTTATTCCACTTTTGCGGAAGCGGAAAAAGTAAAAGACTCCATCATAGAATCCGACAATCCAGAAGCTTGGATTTTGATCCAACCTTTGTAATTAAAAATACTTCTAAAGAATCACGAATGAAACCGAATAAAAGGTTTTGTTCGTGATTTTTTGTTTTAAGACAAGTTCAGAATCTTCTAAGTCTAAAAACAAGATCGTTTTGAGAAACATTCCTTTCACTTTTTTATAAAAATGAGGCAAAGTAGCTTTTAATCCAAAAAGTTACTTAAATCGCTTAAAACACTCCAATCTATAAAAATTTAATTCCTTTGTTTGCATTGCTATCTTAGAATTAAGCGCGTAACCTTTCTACTCCGAATGGAAACAGCGAAACCTACATTAAATTCCCGTTTTCATTCCGATATGTCGTCAGTACTATATTTTTCAAATCAAACTAAACCACTCTGCACTGAAAGTGCAGAGGTTTGTTTTACGAGAGACTGAAAGTCTCTCCATTTTGAAAACTCGCTTAACAATATTAAAAGCGGAGGATTATATTTTTTCGCATTACTAAAGTACTGCAATAAATTGCAGGGTTTTAAACCCAAATCTGAGACCAATAAATAAACTGATTAATCAGTCAAAATTTAATTATTTGATTGTCAAATTTTAAAGAATCGCTCTTGATAGATTTTAAAGTGAAAATTTATTCTTCTATCATTTTCCAAAACATCTCGAAAGCTTCCTCAATAAATTCGGACTGAACATCCTTACCCAAATCATTCGAAATTATATAACGGTGCAGTCCGTAGATTTGCGCCATGAACAAAGAATAAATAAAGGAAACTGGCATTTGTTTGATTAGAATAATATCAATTCCGTTTTGAATCAAAACATACAGCGGATTATCATCATCATTTAAAATGGATGGATCAACCATTTTAAAATACGGTGAGTGGATAAATTGCTGCAAATATTGAAAAGGGAGTTTGTTTTCAATGCTCCATCTGATACTTGCATCAAATAGCGATTTAAAAGTCTCTTTGGAAATAGAATTGGAATTCATTCTTTCAAGAATAAAATCATCCTTTCCTTTTAAGATTGTATAGTACAAAGCCAAAACCAGCTCATCTTTTGTTTTAAAATAATTAAATAGCGTTCCGTTTGCAACCCCAGATTCTAAAGCAATTTTAGCAGTGGCAGTACCATGAAAACCATTTTCTACAAACAATTTGAGGGCCGATTGAAGAATAATTTGTTTTTTGTCCATTTACAATATTGATTAATCAGTCGATAAAATTAAATATTATTTTTTATTTAGCAAAACTCAGTAATTATTTTATTATAAAGACTTTAATGAGTTTTTGAAATCGGTTGGCAAACTGGATAAAACCATGTCAATTGCTTCTTCAGGAGTTTCAACAATTTTAGAGAAACCTATTTCTTCCGGAGAAAAAACACCCTCACTTGCCATGAATCCAACGAAATCACGTAACCCTTTCCAAAATTTTTCACCCACTAAAATAACAGGAAATGGACCCACTTTATGACACTGAATCAAAGTTACAGCTTCGAACAATTCGTCCAAAGTTCCCAAACCTCCAGGCATCACAATAAATGCACAAGAATACTTTACCAACATTACTTTACGAACAAAGAAATATTTGAATTCAAAACTCTCATTCACATACGGATTTGGTTGTTGTTCCTTAGGCAAAATTATATTTAATCCATAGGTCGTTCCACCAGCTTCTTTCGCTCCCCTATTAGCAGCTTCCATAGCTCCAGGACCACCACCAGTTAAAACTGCAAAACCAGCTTTGGCAAAAGCACTTCCTGTCTCCCTAGACAATTCATAATAAGGATCCCCTGGTTTAAATCTAGCTGATCCAAAAATAGTTACCGCAGGTCCCAATTCACAGAGTTTCGTAAAACCCATTTCAAACTCTTTGGTAATTCTGTCTAATCGTTCTTTTTCCTTTTCGACTGTTCTATGCTCGCTCAAAAATTCATGTTCCTCCGAACTAACTACAGGCAATTCGTAGTCCAAATGGGCTTTTTTCCAATGTTTCTGCCATGCTTCTTCCCATTCTTCACGAGTTAATTTTCTGAGATTCTCACCTTTTTTTGCGCACATATTGCAGATGGTTTTAGTTAGTTATCCAAATTAGAAAAAATTAATAATGTAAACAACACTGTTTCAGAAAATTATTTCGATTATAAAATCCAAATCTGAATAAAAAATTGACTTTTTAGCAAAACTAAAACCAATAGCTTGATAACAATAATAATCATCATTTAGAAGAATAAATACTAAAAAATCATAATGTTATCTAATACCCCTCTTTCGTCGAGGTGGAAAACTACCAGTCACAAAAAAAGACTTGCTTCATTGAAAATCGAGGGTTAAATGAGGTGAAAATTTGCCAAAAAGTATAATGCTAATCGTCTGATTTTTTTGCAGTTAAACGTATTTTTAGAACTTTAAAATTTTAACCAAAATGTTTAATGCAGTTAATCGGATTAATATGCAGTTGGGCTGATTTTTTTTCTTTAAAAAAAATCTTAACATAAATTTATATGTGTCTTAAAACTAGGAATATAAGACAAAATTAGGAGCTAATAATTGAAATTTAAACTAAAACAAAGCAAAGATGAAAACCGATCAAATGACAACCAAAGAATCTGTCTACCTAATCTACGCCTACGTAAGCATCTCATCATTTGTATTGATGACGATAAGCAAAATCACCGACAATCTTGAAAAAGCCCTAAATTTCAATCCTTTTGTATCTCTATTAATTATTTTAAACATGATCGTGTTCATTTCTTTGTTTTTATATAAAAGAAAGCACACTATTGCACACAAATAAAATACCTTTCAAAATTTAAATCCTACGTTAGTTTTAAAAGGTTTTTTACAAAAGAGGCTGAATTTGAATTCAGCCTCTTTTGTTTTTACTTAAGATTCAAACTCGCCTTAAACATTCGAAGTTCTTCCCAAGTAAACTTGTCTCCATATTTTTCTTTTAAGGGTGAGACCGATTCTTCTTTATAACCCAGAAATGCATCACTTAGTTCTGATAATTTGTCTTTTGAAAGTACTTCATCAATGGTTATAACTTTTGATTGAATCAGTTTCGTCAAATGACCTAAAATAGTTTCTTGCGTATACTTTCGCATAATAGCAATTTCCTGTATAGATTTCTTTTCCAGCCACAATTCGTACGTGATCTCAATGGTAGATCTTTTTTGCTCTTTATTCGCAGATTTTTTAGATGTGTATCTTTCTACATCATTATCGTCATCGATCAGCGTAATATTAGCTTTTTTGAAATCTTCAATAACTCTTTCAACTTTGACAGTTTTGTAGCGTTTGATTTCTTCAGAAGTTAATTTTTCTTTAGAGATGGTTTCCCCTTTCACTAATGTGGCCATCAATAATTTGGCTTTTATAAGTTGCAAAACGGCTTTGGTTTGTAAATCGTCAAGGACAGTCAACTCGTCAAAAAAAGCTTTTGCTTTTTTGAGTCGTTTCACTTCTTCTAATTTCCATAAAATTTCATACACCAACTTATCCATTGGCTCCATAAAATAATTGAACGCAGCATTGATACGATCGGAAATATGATCCATTTCCAATGCTTCGTTACAAAACAATTTATCCAATTGTAATAAGAATTTTGACGATGGCTCAAGCAGCTGCCAAATAACTCCCGCCTGATTCTTCGCCCAAACAGCATGCTTAGATTTTACAGAGTTATCGACATCTTCATTATAACTAAATTGATGATTGCGCCACTCTTGTGCCAAATCATTCCAATCAAAACAGTTTTTCAGGTAGTTAAGAATAAAATTCTTGGTTTCACTTTTCAAAGCATCATCCAAAACTTCATTGGAAGCTTTATTCTCGGCATAATCCATTACTTCCTGATCATTCGAAATACCATTCATCTGCATCGGAGAAAGCAAAATAAGCCCATTTAAAGAACGTAAACGCGATAAAGCAACATATGCTTGTCCAGGCAAGAAAACGCGCGATACATCAAGCACAGCTTTGTCAAAGGTCAATCCTTGGCTTTTGTGCACTGTAATTGCCCATGCCAACTTGATTGGATAATGCACAAAACTACCCAAAACCTCCTCCTCTATTTCCTTGGTCATTTCATTTACTGTATAGCGGATATTTTGCCATTCGTACTTATCTACTTCAATAGTTTTGTTCTCATCAGGAAAATGAACCCAAATTTCTTTACTGGTCATTGTTTTGATAATGCCCATTTTTCCGTTGAAGTAATTTTTTTCGAAAGACAAATCATTTTTGACAAACATAATTTGTGCACCAACCTTCAATTGTAAATTAGGATCAATGGGATAAATTTTTTCCGGAAAATCTCCTGTGATTTCAGGTAAAAAAGTCATTGGTTTCCCTTCCAGATCTTCAAGCGATTGGGCATTCATCGAATCGGCTTTCGAATTATGCGTTGTCAGCGAGATATAACCTTTATTAGATTTGAGGTCAAAATCAGGTTTGACAAATTGATTTAAAACTTGAATGTCCTCTTTCGTAATATGATTGTTTCTCAGGTTATTCAAGACTGAAATAAATTGCTCATCCGTTTGACGGTAAATCTTAGACAATTCAATATATAAAGGGGGAAACAACTGAATAACATGAGCATGGAAGAAAAATTTCCCTTTGTAATAATTACGTAAAGTTCTCCATTCTTCATCCCTGCTAATTGGTGATAATTGTAATAAATATCCTATAAATAGAACTTGAACTCCACCAAAGGGGCCTGATTTCTTCCGAACCGTTTGCATCATAAAATCAATTGCATCGAGCAAATCGGCACGTAACATACTGACTTCATCAATGATAAGTAATTCCATATTCTTGATCACAGCACGTTTTTGTCCGCTCATCATAAAATGACGGCGCAATGTAGCTTTTGTCTCAAACTTGACCGTTCCTGTAAATTGTGGAGCAGAATTATCCGGAATGAAACCGCCAAAGGGCAACTGAAACATCGAATGAATCGTAACACCACCAGCATTTAATGCCGCAATTCCTGTAGGAGCCACAACCACAGTGTTTTTATGAGTAGTTGCAATAATTTCACGCAAAAGAGTCGTTTTTCCTGTCCCGGCTTTTCCGGTCAGAAAAACAGATCGATGTGTTTGATTGATAAAACGGAGTGCATATGCAGCGGCTTCAGATATAGATTGCATTGGTGTATAATTAAAACTACATTACAAAAAACAAAAAAACCTTCAATCTTATTAAAGATGAAGGTTTTATATGATAATTAAACAAAAATATTATTTCTTAGCTTCTTCTGATTTAGCTTTAGAACTATATTTTTCATTTAATAATTTAATCATTTCTTTAGTGATATCGTATTTATCTTCAGCATACAAAATAGAAGCAGCATCACCAGTTCCATAGATATAAGCATATCCTTTTTCCTTACCGTAATCTTTAATGAATTTTTTAACTCCTTTTACAAGAGAATCCATTTCTTTTCCACTTTCTTGTTGCAATTGCATTTGCAAAGCTTGTTGAGCGCGTCCAAGTTGTTGTTCTCTACGTTGCAATTCAGCACCATTTTTTTGAGCCCACTCTTGTCCGTTTGCTTGAGCATTACGTTGGAAATTAGCTGCATCTTGCTTAAATCTATTAATTTCAGCTTCTAATTGTCTTCCTTTTTCGGCAGCTTGCGCTTTGTATTTTGCCTCTAAATCTTTAGTCTCTGTATATTCTTTCATCAGCTCAGCTGTATCAACATAAGCTGTTTTGAATTCCTTTTCTTTAACTTCTGTCTTTTTATCACAAGAAACAAGTGATATTGAAATTGCGATAAATAATAGTACTTTCTTCATTGTTGGTGTAATTCGATTTTTTTTAGTATGGATGACAAAAATATAAAAAAATAGATAGCATTGATAAAAACTTTTAAAAATGATACTATTTTAATAGTATAAAAATTTACTATTTTAAATAAAAAAATAATAAAAATAACTTATTTAAACTGGGTTTAATAGAAGCTTTCTCTTTAAAAAACTAAAAAAATTGATATAATTCCTCATTAAAACCTAAAAAAATAGCTTAAAACGACTTAAAATAAGTTTTAGTTATTTTTTAGGACATAAATATGCGATGAATATTCCATTTTTTGTTTTGCCTTAAAATTAGATTGCAATCCAATAAAAAAAGCTTTCAGGTAATTCATTTTTCCAGTTCTATATTTTTCAGAAAGCAAACTCACATAAAAAGAATCAAATTTCATAGGCAATACTTTTATCAAGCTTATATTTTCTTTCTGAAAAAGTAATTCGATTGCTTTTTTGGAAAAATGCCAAAAATGGATTGGTACATCATAAGCAGCCCAAAATTTACCGTAATGCTTTGCATCAAAAGATTTGAAATTTGGAACTGCAACAATTAAAGTTCCATTTGGTTTCAATAATCTTTTCAATTCTTTGATTTGTTGATCTAAATCTGGAACATGTTCCAAAACGTGCCACATCGAAATCACATCGCAAGAATGACTTTCCAATTCAGAAGTATTTTCTACAAATAAAACACCTTTGGCTTTTGCAATTCCTTTAGCTTTATCACTAGGCTCTACTCCTATTGTTTTCCAACCATTATTTTGAGCGACCGACAAAAAATCACCGGTTCCGGCTCCAATATCCAAAATCATCCCTTTTGAAGGCTGGTATGAATTAATTAAATTCAGTTTATTTTTTAAAGCTATATTTTTTACAAAATGATACGCTTTTTCGAAAATAGATCTTTTGGAATCGGTATGCGAAATATAATCTGCACTTTCATAATATTTTCCCAACACATCTAAACTTGGCTGTGGATGTGTAATTAACATATCTAATAATTCATCATAGTACAGATCAAAAGTTTCTTGAGAAACGGAATAATCTTTTAGTTGTAAAAAATGTTTTTTGTTTGTGATGTCCATTTGTGTTATTGAATAATTTCAGTTTTGATTCAAAACTGAAAAAAAAATTATTAAAATTACAATATTCGGGATTGATATCTTTTATTCTCTCTCCCATTTTATTTTTACGGCAGAAATTACATTATTTTCCAATCGTGTGTTTCCTACTACCAAAAATCCATTTTTGAGATAAAAATCTAATGGAGAACCGTACAGCTCTCCATTTCGTTTTACATCATTTGAATGATCGATTACCCAACCGTTCAAATTAGATTTTTCTTTTTTCAATTCTTTTAGCAAAAGTCTGCCAAATCCTTTTCCTTGCTCCTTTGAATTCACAATAATTCCAAACCAATTTTCTTCCTCCCTGACAAACCCAAAAGCCCATCCAAAAAATTGATTAAATTTAGAAACAAGCAAAAAATGTCGTGTTTCCATTAATCCTTTCAGATAAACTTCAAATTCTGAAAATTCACTGTAAGCAATTCTTTCTGGATATTCTAAATTCCAAAGATCAAACAATAAAAGTTTTTGTTCCAAAGTTAAATCTGCTGTCTGAATAATTTTCATTTCGAAATCAAATATTTAAATTTATCCAGCAAATATAGGCCTTAAGGCCGTAGTTTCACGTGGAACACTTTTTTTATTTAAAATAGTTTGAATTGTTTAATGTTGTTCAAACTGAGTTTATAAAGACAATTTTAAACTTTTAAAATAAAACTATCTTCCCATATAAATCAAAAGCACAGAAATATCGCTTGGAGAGACACCACTGATTCTTGATGCTTGTGAAATTGTAACCGGACGAATCTTATTCAGTTTTTGCTTTGCTTCAATTGACATTGATTTGATTTTATTATAATCAAAATCTTCTGGAATTTTCACATCTTCCAATCTTGTCAACTTATCCGCATTATTTCTTTCCTTTTCAATATAACCCGAATACTTCACCTGAATTTCGGCTTGTTCCAAAATCTCCTGATCCAAATCATTTACAGCTACATATTCACGAACCTTTTCAAACTTGATCATATCTTCTAAATCAATTTGTGGTCGAGAAAATATTTTAAACATTTTATCACCTTGACTAATTGGAGCCGATTCTTTCTCCACAAGAATCGGATTTGTTTCTGCAACCGAAATACTCGTTTCTCTAAAAAAGTTTACCATTTTTTCAGACTCCTTCAATTTGCGCTCCATTCTTCGCAAACGAGCCTCGGAAGCTAAACCAATTTCATAAGATAACGGTGTTAATCTAAAATCGGCATTATCTTGACGAAGTAAAGTTCTATATTCTGCTCTTGAAGTAAACATACGATAAGGTTCTTCTGTTCCCTTCGTGATTAGGTCATCGATCAAAACACCAATATACGCTTCATCTCTTTTTAAAATTAAAGGCGCTTGCTCATGAACTTTTAGATGCGCATTAATTCCCGCCATCAATCCTTGAGCTGCTGCTTCCTCATAACCTGTCGTTCCATTTATTTGACCAGCAAAAAATAATCCTTCAACCAATTTGGTTTCCAAAGTATGTTTTAATTGCGTCGGTGGAAAATAATCGTACTCGATCGCATATCCTGGACGCAAAAATTTCACATTCTCAAAACCGGCTACAGTACGCAATGCTTTAAATTGAATATCCTCAGGCAACGAAGTTGAAAAACCATTTACATAAACCTCACATGTTTTCCAACCTTCGGGCTCAACAAAAAGCTGGTGACGTTCTTTATCTGCAAAACGATTAATTTTATCTTCAATAGAAGGACAGTATCTTGGACCAATACTTTTTATTCTTCCATTAAACATTGGAGAACGATCGAAACCTTCTCGCAAAATGTTATGCACCTCATTTGAGGTGTACGTCATGTGGCAAGATTTTTGAAACTCCAATGGTTTTGTTAAATCTGAATAAGAAAACTTATCTGGATTAACATCTCCTTTTTCTTCATTCATTTTAGAATAATCCAAAGATCTTCCATCAACACGTGGAGGAGTTCCTGTTTTCATTCTTCCGGATTCGAAACCGGCCTGAACTAAATCTTCTGTAATTCCGAACGCCGCACTTTCACCAGCACGTCCTCCACCGAATTGTTTTTCCCCGATATGAATCAAACCATTCAAAAAAGTTCCATTTGTCAACACAACAGATTTTGAACGAATCTCAACTCCCAAAGCAGTTCTAATTCCTTTTATCTTTCCTTTCTCGATTATCAAACCTTTTACCATTTCTTGATAAAAATCAAGATTAGGAGTTCCCTCCAACATCATTCTCCATTCTTCAGCAAAACGCATGCGATCACTTTGAACTCTTGGCGACCACATAGCTGGACCTTTTGATTTATTCAACATCTTAAACTGAATTGCAGTCCTATCAGAAACAATTCCAGAATATCCGCCAAGCGCATCAATCTCACGAACAATTTGTCCTTTTGCGATCCCCCCCATAGCAGGGTTACAAGACATCTGCGCAATATTTTGCAAACTCATTGTAACCAACAAAGTTTTGGAACCCAAATTTGCAGCCGCAGCCGCAGCTTCAGAACCAGCGTGACCTGCACCCACCACAATTACATCATACTCTTCTAAAAACATTTTTTATAAAATTTCTCCTCCTGCGGAGGAATTTATTTTTTTGTTCCACGTGAAACACTTTAAAACACATTTTTCTTAATCAATGTTTCACGTGGAACATAATTAAATTCTAATTTTAAACTGATTAAAAAAATAAAAAAAAATATGTTTCACGTGGAACGTATACTTTTTTTATATAATTTTGATCAGTTAATAGTTATTGTTCCACGTGAAACATAGC
Organism: Flavobacterium aquiphilum; assembly: GCF_027111335.1. Taxonomy (NCBI): domain Bacteria; kingdom Pseudomonadati; phylum Bacteroidota; class Flavobacteriia; order Flavobacteriales; family Flavobacteriaceae; genus Flavobacterium; species Flavobacterium aquiphilum. The sequence goes on from NZ_CP114288.1 coordinate 465,511, forward strand.
TATTTTTTCATCTTCTTTACTACGCATCAGAACTTCATCTTCTTCAGATTTATCTTTGTAACCACAGTAATGTAAGACCCCATGAACCAATACACGTTTTAATTCTTCATTGAATGTTACGTTGAAATCTTTGGCGTTATCCAAAACTCTTTCAACTGATACAAATATATCACCTCCTATTTCATTACCCATTGTGTAATCGAAACTGATAATATCCGTTAACGTATCGTGATTTAAGTATTCCATATTTATCTGATGCAGATAATCATCATCACAAAATATATAATTAATTTCACCTTCTGTTTTGTTTTCAGACGCAATAACTGAACTCAACCAAGTAGCAATAGCCTCTTCATTCTCCAGTATAAAATCTGATTCGTAATTAAAATTTATCATTTATTATTGAAATATATTTGAACTTTTTGATTAAAATTCGAGCGCAAAGGTAATGATTGTCTATTTAATATTTCGATGCTGTTTAAATAATCTGAAAGTGACTTAGGAAGCGGACTTGCCTGATTTGTAAAACTCTTAGTATTTGTTTCAGATTGACGCTTAGGATCTTCGCCTTGCAAACGAATCGCAGTGTCCAACTTCAAAAGTTCCTGTTTTATATTATTTACTCTCTGCAGTGATTCATTATTAAAACCTTTATTTAATAATTGCTTTTCTAACTGTTTCATTTGCTCAATGGCATTCTGTCCATTGTTACCAATACCCTTTTTATTTAACTCATCTTGCAGTGCTTCTCGTAATTGCTTTTGTTCTTTATAAATATCCATAGTAGCTTTTGCATCACCTTCCCCATCTTCGCCAGACTCACTATTTTGATTACCTTTTCCAGACTGGGAACCTTTATTTTTACTATCACCTGGCTTATTGCCTTCCCCTGGTTTATCGCCCGGTTTCATTCCCTGCTTCATCTTATCACTCAATTCACTTTGTTTTTTTATTATGTCTGGTAATTGCATACCAGAACCTTGACCAGGTTTTGGTTTTCCACCACTAGAACCCGACATTGACATTTGCATCTGCATACTGTTTAACGAATCACTCAATAAATCAGCTAGTTTATTTGCTGAAGAAATAGCATATTGCTGTTGAGATAATCCTCGTTGAAGCTGAGAATCGGTAAAACTTTCAAGAGATTTATCTATATTGTATTGCACATTTGCGATTTCTTTGGTAACAGATTCAGCTATTTTAGGTTGACGCAAAGACAAAGCAAACAAACTATCATCTATATGTTTGAACTGAGATTTTAAATTTTGTTGGCTTCTTATATACTTACCAAAAGATGGAGAACCTGCTCTTATGGACTTAAATTGATTCATTACATCTTCCTGAGAAAAAGAATAAGCTAAGAGATTATCCAAAATTTGACGCAACATTTTAACATCCTCTTCTATTTGATCTTTGCTGGAAGCTTCCATAGCCATCTCCATAGCCTTGGACATTTCTTTCATCTTTTTGGAAGCGCTCTTTTGATTCTGTTTTGCTTTAGATTTATTATTATTTTGCAAATCTGAATTAGCTTTATTAAGATCGTCCTTAATACTTTTCTCTTTATCTGAATCAGAAGGAATATCCATAGGAGATTTCAATTCTTCATTATCCTTATCCAATTGTTTCAATTCCTCACGAATTTTATCAAACTCATCCGTCAATTTCTTTTGCTCTTCAACAGAATTTCCTTTTTCATTCTCCGATAACTTGTCTTCTTTTTGAGATAATTTATCAAGTTTTTCAGCTAATTGTTCAGCCTTTTTTTCAACATAATAACGCTTAGTAAGCTCAACTAATTGAGCCAAATTCTTGTTTTGACTTTTACTATTCTGTTTTAACTTATCAATTTTATCAATGAAATCTTCATCCTTAATTTTATTATTTAACTCATTTAGTTCATCTAATAACTTCTTGTTTTTATCTAATTCTTTATCCGTATTCTCAAATCTCTTTTGTAATAATTCTTTCGTTTCATCTTTCTGTTGAGGATTGGACTTATCAAAATTATTCTTCATTTTATTAGCATACTCCTTCATCAAATCATTTTGAACTTGTTGTTGCTTAATAAAATTATTGATCTTTTGACGGTCATTAAAATCAAGACTTTCCTTTTCTTTATTTGTCTGTTGCAACTTTTCCATCTCGGAAAACTGTTTATCTTGCTTCAATAAAGTTTTTTGCAAACTGTTTATAGCGCTATTTTGCTCTTGCAAAGCTTTACTTTGCTTCTCCTCATCAGACAAAATTCTATTAGAAAAAACAATAGAACGAGAACTTTTGAAATGATGAATAGCATCGTTATCGAAAACCTCAAAATAGAAATCATAATTAATACCTTTTTCAACTTCTAAATTACTTGGGAAATTAAAAACAATTTGGTCAAAGGTAGCATGCTTAACAGCAATAGTTCCACGTTTGGCAGAAGCAGGTTTGCCAGATTCATAATACACGATTTGTAACTTAGACAAACCGTAATCATCTGCTAATTGTCCAACAAAATAAGAACTTTCGACACCCAAACTATCCGGAGCTTTGGTGATATTAATAGTTGGATACTGATCTTTAATTACATTTAACTGATAATTCAGCTTTTCGAAGTTTTTTATTTGATTATTTGATGTAAATATTTGATATTCTGTATTTTGAATAATATTTTTAGTTAAATTAAAACTATTGTCACTTTTAGTAAATGGAATAACCTGAATATCATTTTTCCAAACAACATTTTCAGTAGCATTAGTGTTCATTCTCCACGTAACTTGAGTCCCTTCAGGAATAATTCCGTTACCGGTTCCTTTTACAACAGCTTTTTTTAAATTTAAATAAGCAGGATAAACAAAAACCATTTCAAAAATAGCAATAGTTGGAACAGCAATTACCTTCAATTCATAATCTGGCGAAACAACATTGTTAGCTTCTAAATGAAATGAAACATTATTAACTGGCTTAGAAATTTTAAATTGAAATTCACCTGGACCAATATTCTCAAGAAAACAACTTTCATTTCCAACAAAAATCATAGCATTTTCAGGAACTAAACTACCATCAGATTTTATGTGTAAAAGAAAATCTTTACCTTGTTCAGTTACCAAACTAGTATTTAAAACTGTAAATCTAAAAGGAGCTGGAGGAATAAAAGTTGAATTAAAATGTACTACTCTATTTAAACTTTGAGAAATAATTCGGCTATTTCCAGAAAGAAAAAAGAAGGAAAGAAACAAAATTGGCAAAACAGCCAAAGGCAAATATTTTCTATTAGTTCCAAAATCGATAGCTTTTCCAAAAGGAACGGGGCGCAAAGAATTCGCTTTTTGCTCAATAGAAGCTAATAATAATTCTGAACTATGAGCCGAACTATGAGCATTAGACAATTGCAAATAATTAGTTAATGTATCACTTACCTCAGTAAAATGATTTCCAATAATTATCGAAGCTTGATTGTAATCAATTCCTTTTTGAAATTTTAATATTTTAAAAATCGGAAAAAATATAAAACGCAGTAATAAATAAGCCTCTACAGTTACAAAAATCCAAAACAAAAGTGTTCTTCCTTGAGGTTTTAACCAAAGGAAATACTCAACAAAGAGCGTAAATATAAAATAAATTAACCCAAGACCTACGAAAAAAATAATGCCGCGGAGTAACTCATTTGTATAATACTTCTTTATAAAAGCTTCTAACTTTTGATGTATCGAATTTGATTTTTCCAAAACTATCATATTAGTTATTTAATAACCAATAAAAGTAATAATTTTAATGCTTACTAAAAGGTAAATAAAACATAATATTAAAGCACTTCAAAAACACAAATTACAGAAAAGATAAGGACAATTTGAAAATCGTATATTTGCAAAAAAATTACAAAAATGTCTAAACCAGTACGTGTGCGTTTTGCACCAAGTCCAACAGGACCTTTACATATTGGCGGAGTTCGTACCGCTCTATTTAATTATTTATTTGCTAAAAAAAATGGAGGAACTTTCTATTTACGAATAGAAGATACTGACCAAAACAGATTTGTTCCCATCGCAGAAGAATATATAATGGAATCCTTGGAATGGCTCGGGATTGCTCCAGAAGAAACTGTTGGAAAGAATGAAAAATTTGGACCATACAGACAAAGTGAAAGAAAACATCTTTACAAACAATATGCTGATCAATTAATTGAATCTGGCAATGCCTACTATGCTTTTGACACTGCTGAAGCTTTGGATGCACATAGAAAACAACATGAAGCGGAAGGAAAAACATTCATTTACAACCATCACAATCGTGAAAAATTAGATACTTCTTTAGTTATAACAAAAGAAGAAACAGCTAAAAGAATTGCAAATAATGAAGATTACGTTATCCGTTTTAAAACTCCAGTAAATGAAACTTTACATCTACAGGATATTATTCGTGGAGACGTAAAATTTGAAACAAGTCTTTTAGATGATAAAGTTTTATTCAAAAGTGACGGAATGCCAACCTACCATTTGGCTAATATCGTTGATGATCATTTAATGGAAACTTCACACGTTATTCGTGGAGAAGAATGGTTACCATCAATGCCGTTACACGTAATGTTGTACCGCGCATTTGGGTGGGAAGCACCAGAATTTGCACATTTACCATTGATATTAAAACCAGTTGGAAACGGAAAATTATCGAAACGTGACGGAGATAAAATGGGATTCCCAGTATTCCCACTAGAATGGAAAACCGAAGAAGGTATTTCATCTGGATACAGAGAAAAAGGATTTTTCCCAGAAACAGTTATAAACTTCCTGGCTTTATTGGGTTGGAACGATGGAACCGATAAAGAACTTTTTACTTTGGAAGAATTAACAGAAGCTTTTGATTTGAAAAGAGTTCATAAATCAGGAGCTAAATTTGATCCGGAGAAAAACAAATGGTTCAATCACCAGTACCTGATACACAAACAAGATACTATTTTAGCGGAAGAATTTGGAAAAGTTATTAAATCAAAAAAACTTGATAAACAGTATTCTTTAAACGAAATGACTAAAATTGTTTCGTTGATCAAAGACAGAGCACACTTTGTTTCAGAGTTTTGGGAAATGAGTGACTTCTTTTTTGTTGCTCCAACAACTTACGATGAAAAAGCAAGCAAAAACTGGAAAGCTGAAACACCAGCTTTAATGCAGGAACTAATATCAGTAATTGAAGAAATAGCAGATTTTACTTCATTAAATATTGAAACAATAGTGAAAGATTGGATGACTAAAAATGAAATTGGAATGGGGAAAGTAATGCAACCGTTCCGATTAAGTTTGGTTGGAGCGCTCAAAGGCCCTCACCTATTTGACATTGTTGAAGTCATTGGCAAAGAAGAAACAATAGCTAGAATACAAAAAGCAATTGAAACATTATAAGACAAAAAGCTCCCAATTTTGGGAGCTTTTTTATTTTGTAACTTTAAAGGAAATCTTACGTATAACATACACAAACTAAAAAACATTTATTATGGGTCCATCTTTAATTTTTATAATCATCCTTGGATTGATTGTATTTCTTTCTTCATTTTTTACCGTTAAACAACAAACCAGTGTTATTATTGAACGCTTTGGAAAATTTTTAAGTGTACGCAATTCCGGTTTACAATTCAAAATTCCGGTGATTGATAGAATTGCGGGTCGTGTCAATCTAAAAATTCAACAATTGGATGTTCTTATTGAAACACAAACCAAAGACAATGTTTTCATCAAAATGAAAGTTTCTGTACAATTCAAAGTAATTCAGGAACATGTTTATGAAGCATTTTACAAATTAGAATATCCGCATGATCAAATCACAGCCTATGTATTTGACGTAGTTCGTGCCGAAGTTCCAAAATTGATTTTAGATGACGTTTTTGTTCGTAAAGATGATATTGCGATTGCGGTAAAACGTGAATTGAATGAAGCTATGACAACTTATGGTTATGACATAATCAACACATTGGTGACCGATATTGATCCGGATATTCAAGTAAAAAATGCGATGAACCGCATAAATGCTGCCGAAAGAGAAAAAACGGCCGCTATGTTTGAGTCAGAGGCGCAACGAATTAGAATTGTTGCCAAAGCAAAAGCTGAAGCTGAAAGTAAAAAACTTCAAGGTCAGGGTATTGCAGATCAACGTAGAGAAATTGCCCGTGGTTTGGTAGAAAGCGTTGAAGTTCTTAACAACGTTGGAATCAATTCTCAAGAAGCATCAGCTTTGATAGTAATTACTCAACACTATGATACTTTACAAGCAATTGGAGCTGATACTAATTCGAACTTGATTTTGTTACCTAACTCTCCACAAGCGGCAAGTGATATGCTAAACAGCATGGTAACAAGCTTTACCGCATCAAATATGATTGGAGAAGAAATGAAAAAACAGGGTAAACGAGTTAAAAAACCAAACAATACCGACATAAACTTTAATCCATCAGATACTTCAGGACCAACTGAAACAACTTAATAGAAATTATTCAAAATAAAAAAGAGGCTTAATCGCCTCTTTTTTTGCTTAATAAATAGCTTATAATATACGGAAAAACCGCTTTAAAAATTGTCCTCACAGTATTTGGAATTTCAATTTTGTAAGGTTCCAAGAAACCATTAATAATATTTTCGGGTGTTACTGAATCTTTAGTTTTTTGAACACTTAAAACCAATTTTTGATATCCGATCTCTTTTTCCAATTTTAAGATCTCCAAATCTTTTTCAATCTCAGCATACGATGAATATTTTCTTGTTTCCATATTTAATCGTTAAAAAAGATTTCTGAAAATTTTTCTAAAATTGATCCTTCAACCACTTTGTCTTTAATTAAAAATAAAAGAAAAGTAACAACTAAATAAAACCCACCAACAATAAGAAAACCTGTAGCATAACTATCAAAATAGCAAGCAATAGCTAAAGCAGCTGCGACAGATCCAAATAACAACACCATAGAAACACACAATAAAATTAAAGCGAACTTTAAAATCATTGTGGTTGATTTCATGGCAACTTTGAAACCCCATAGTTTATAATAGGCTGCAGTTTTTTCTAAATAAGCCTGCGCTTCTTCCTGAATGTTATCCGTGTTTTCTTTTATTTTATCAAAAGACATAGATGCTGTTTTTTACTTCTGTAATTTAGCATTTTTTAATTTAAGATCAGCTAATTTGTTTTCTAAAAATGTAATAACATCTTCAGTCTTATGGCTAAATGAATTAACTATGTTTTGATAATTACCGTCAACATCGTCTTTACCTATTAAATCCTTTGCTTTCGAAATCAATTTATCGGACACTTCATGATATTTATCCTGAAGATTATGTTTCGCATCGTCAAAACCATCTTTAAGTTTTTCTCTGGTTTTTGATCCTTTATCAGGTGCAAACAAAATTCCTATTCCAGCACCGATAGCTGCACCTACCAAAATGGCAACAATTGTATTTCCTGTGTTATTTGACATGTTACATGAATTTAAAGGTTACTACTCATAAAAATACAACTTTATCAACAAAGTTATGTTAACAAGCAGTTAAAGTAAAGGAAAATGACATCAAAAATTAAAATAAAGCGATTACCTGAATCTAAATTATAAATTGATATATTGACTCAAAGAATAAATAAAACAGCCGTAAAAAGCATTTATTAAAGCCTATATTAATAAATTTTAACTATAAAATTTATATTATTAATTATAAAAATTAATAATATAAACTAATTATTAATATTATAAATTAAATTGCAACAAACTATTATTAATAAAAACTATTATTTAAAACATAATAATAATAAAAATAAATTTTAAATATAAAAAAGAGATCAATTTAATCAAAACTTAAAATAAAGCTACCTCATTAACTAAAATTTAAAAAACATAAATTGATATAAACAAATTAAAATTTTCTCTTAAAATTAATTTATGAAAGCCACTTTTAATCATCAAAAATTATAAATTTTAAATACTTAATCAATAATATATATAATAAAAAAGTGCTTTATAAAAAGCACTTTTAATTGATAAAAACTATAATTTAAATTTTTAGATTGAAGTAAGCACTTCTAAAACTTTTTCGTTTTTCTCTACATTCTTCAACTCTAAAATTTGACCTTCGAAAATTGGGCTATTAACTAAATCACTTTTAATATTCAATAATACAAAAACACGTGCTGCTGCCAACTGGCTTTTCAAAGACATATTGTATAATTTGTGTAAAACTTCAACATCAATATCATTCGTTTTTACCTTATCTGAAAAATGCAGAATCAAATTGGCAAACAATAAAGAGCTATTATCATTCTTCACATTTTTAACCAAAGTTTGACAAAGCAAACTAAAGTTATTGATCGATTTTATGTTATCAACAATAATATTTAAAAGTACCGAAGCTGCTTTATCATCTTTTTCTTTAACGTATTTATTAATTTCTTTTTGAGTATTTGTCAACAAATTAGCCTCTTTTTTATCCTTCTCCTCCCATGCATCTTTGAGTCCTACAGTTTTGTTAAATACTAATTTTGAACTAGTTGCATCTTTATCAACAACAAAATAACCCAAACGTTGAAATTGGAAATGTTCACCGATTTTAGCTTCAGATAAACTTGGCTCTACAAAACCTTTCACAATTTGTAACGAAGCTGAGTTCATAAAATCAAGGAAACTTTTCTCTTTATGGCTGTCCGGTGCTTCATCAATAAACAAACGATCATACAAACGAACTTCGGCTTCAACAGCAGTTTTCACCGCAACCCAATGCAAAGTCCCTGCCACTTTTCGTTGACTTGCCTCGCTCCCACTTCCGCTTCTTGAATCCGGATCGTAAGTAACTTTAATCTCAGTGATATTACCTTTTGAATCTTTGGTAACACTCTCTCCTTTAATAATATAACCATTTTTAAGACGCACTTCATTTCCAATACTTAAACGGAAAAACTTTGCCGGAGCCACTTCAAGGAAATCATCTCTTTCGATGTATAATTCACGGGAAAAAGGAACTTTTCTATAACCTGCCGATTCATCTTCTTGATTATTTTCGGCATCAAGCAGCTCCTCTACCCCTTCAGGATAATTGGTAATTACTACTTTAACAGGATCCAAAACCGCCATAACCCTTGGAGCCGTTTTGTTTAAATCCTCACGTAAACAAAAATCCAAAAGCGAAATATCAATAATATTTTCACGCTTCGCAACACCAATTACTTCGCAGAATTTACGAATAGAAGCTGCTGTATAACCACGTCTTCTTAAACCCGAAATAGTAGGCATTCTAGGATCATCCCAACCATTTACGATATTTTCCTGAACCAATTGCAAGAGCTTTCGCTTACTCATTACAGTATAGTTCAAGTTCAAACGAGCAAACTCATATTGATTCGGCTTTACTTGATTTTCATCATAGATTTGTTCCAAAAACCAATCATATAATTCGCGGTGCATCACAAATTCCAAAGTACAAATTGAATGTGAAATTTGCTCAATATAATCACTTTCACCATGCGCAAAATCATACATTGGATAAATATTCCATTCATTACCGGTTCTATGGTGATGACGGTGTAATATTCTGTACATCAAAGGATCACGCATCAACATATTTGAAGATGCCATATCAATTTTCGCTCTTAAAACATGGCTTCCTTCAGGATAATCGCCATTTTTCATTCCTTCAAAAAGAGCTAAATTTTCTTCAATAGAACGGTTTCTGTAAGGTCCATCAACGCCAGGTTGAGTTGGCGTTCCTTTTTGAGCAGCCATATCTTCAGATGATTGACTATCAACATAGGCTTTGCCTTTTTTAATTAACAAAATTGCCCAATCATACAACTGCTGAAAATAATCAGAAGCATATCGTTCCTCAGCCCAATTAAACCCTAACCATTGCAAATCTTCTTTAATAGCATCTACATATTCCTGTTCCTCTTTGGCCGGATTAGTATCATCAAATCGTAAATTTACAGGCGCATTGTATTTTAAACCCAAACCAAAATTAAGACAAATTGATTTAGCGTGTCCAATGTGTAAATACCCATTAGGTTCTGGTGGAAAACGAAAGCGTAATTTATTTTGTGGAAAACCGTTTGCTAAACTGTCTTCTATGATTTGTTCAATAAAATGAAGTGATTTCTCTTCTGATGCCATTTTTTAAAATTTTAGCAAAGATAAAAAATACAAGACAGATATTAGGAATTAAGATAATAGACTTTAAATTAAATTTATTCGTAATTTTGTCTAAATACTTAAAGTTATGAGACAGCTAACTGTTACAATACCGGATGATTTTTATGAAACTTTTATCAGTTTTTTTAAACATATTCCTGATGTTTCTATCGATGAAAATGGAGAAAATGAAGTTCCACTATGGCAACAAGAAATAGTTTTAGAACGTCTTAAAAATTCTAAGCCAGAAGATTATATTGATGCGAAAGAATCCTTAAATAAACTTAAAAAAAAATATGGATTATAAAGTGATAATCCAAAAAAGAGCTGAATTAGAAATTGAAGAAGCCATTTTTTATTATAATAATTTACAAAATAATTTAGGAAAAAGGTTTCTTTTAGATTATGAAAATCAACTAAATACATTAAATTCATTTCCTTTTTTTGAAATAAAATATAATGAGATAAGGGTATTACGTTTTAATAAATTCCCATATTCAATTCATTTCAGTATAGATGAAAACGAAAAAACAGTTTATATATTAGCTATAACTTCAAATTACCAAGATCCAAATATAACAAGAATAAAATTTTAAAAATGGGAACAATAAGATTAAAAAACATCCGAACTTTTTCCTATCACGGTTGTTTAATCGAAGAAGGAAAAATTGGGTCGGATTACAGTGTGGATTTGGAAATTAAAACCAATTTGAAACATTCTGCAGAGTCTGATAACCTAAATGATACCGTAGATTACGTTCATTTGAATAAAATTGTGGTTGAAGAAATGGCAATCCGTTCCAATTTACTTGAACATGTAGCCAAAAGAATTATCGATAGGGCCTTGGCAGAACTCGAAACTGTTTCAAAAATCAAAGTTGCAGTTTCAAAAATAAATCCTCCTATAGGCGGTGATGTTGAAGCCGTTACCATAGAAATGGAAGAAGAACGTTATTTCAATTTATAACTTTGTAATAAAAAATAGAAAAAAGTTAGCTCTAAACTTTTAAACTTTAAAATTTTGAGTTACTTTTGCCATCCGTTAAACAATGGCGTCGTGGCCGAGCGGCTAGGCTGGGCTCTGCAAAAGCTCCTACTCCGGTTCGAATCCGGACGATGCCTCAAAAACCTCTAAAACAATTTAGAGGTTTTTTTATGTTCTATTTTTAGAAAAAATAAGGTAAATTTAATGTTCTAATCCGGACGATTAAAAATATGTTTTTCCTCACAGACGTAGAGATGCACTGCAGTGCATCTCTACTACATATTGTTTTACACAAAATGTTTTATTATAAAATTTCATAAAAAAACCTCTGAAAATCAGAGGTTTTTTTATGAAATTTTAATTATTAACAAACTACTTTTCAATCTTTTCAAAAGCATTTTTTACCATTTGTTTTTCTTTGGGAAACCAACCTTGAAATATTAAGGCAAATCCAAAAATCATCAAAACAACACTGATTCCTCTTTTAATTTTATAAATATTGGTTGGGGTCATTTTATGTTTCAATTGTTTAGCCAAGACGATTTTTATACAATCAATAGATAAATAAGTTACAATTACAGAAACAAAAAAAGTCAATACCCTTGAGGTTTCCATTTCTAATTTTGGACCTACCGAAATAATTACAGCTAACCAAAAACCCAAAACTCCAATGTTTATTATATTTAAAAAGAAACCTTTGACAAGTAGTCCGAGGTAATTTTTTTTGATGATTTCATTATCGATTGTTTTTGTATTTACCCTCTTTTCTTTTTTGATTCCAAGAAAAGAAATAAAACCATATGCCATCATAATAAAACCTCCAAAAATGAACAAGGACGAATTATCATTTAAACTCGAAATCAATCTATAACTTCCTAAATAAGCAATTGTTATAAAAAAAACATCTCCTAAAACAACACCTAAATCAAAAACTAATGCAGCTCTAAATCCCTTAATTATACTTGTTTCAAGCAAAATAAAAAACACAGGGCCAATCATAAAACTCAAAAGGACTCCCCACGGAACCCCCATTAAAACATCGTTTATCATTAAAAAATAACTTTAAAAATTATTTATTATTTCTGAACTACAGTTCCACCCATAAGTGTTTCCTGTTTTAATTCCTTTGGTTTTCCATAAACAAAAATGGTACCTCCTGCTTTTACTTTGGCATCAACAAGTGTAGTCGCATGTACATCGGCACTTCCTCCTGCAGATATGCTTACGATTGTTTGGGAGGTTTCCAAATCTTTGCCTTTATAAGCACCTCCAGAATTAATGGAAACTGTTTGAGTGATAGCTTTACCTGTTACAGCAACAATCCCTCCTGAAAAAGCCTTAATTGCAGCTCTATCTACATCAACAGCTACAGTGATCTTGGCGCCTTCCTGTGTACTTAAATCCAAAGAAGTTTGTTTAAAAATATCGGCACAAGTTACAACGCTACCTTCATTAGCATCTATTGAATGGATTCTTTTGAAATATAAAGTTACTTTGGCCTCATTACCGGACATCATCTTTGTCAAAGGCATTCTTATTTTCAAAAGCCCATTTTTATTGACAATTTCTACTTTACTTTGCTCTGTCCCACTAATTTCAGCTTTATTTTCATTAGAAGCTATTAAAGTGACACTCAATTTATCAAACACTTTTAAATCATCAAAATCCCCAAGAGCTATAGTGGTTTGTGCAAAAGTGAATTGAGCAAGAAAAACAAATACAACCGAAATTATTGTTTTCATGTTTTAAAAAATTAATTGTTTAGAAAAAAATTATAAGCTACAAATTTCCAAGCTTTATACTAAAAACTCAGCAACTTAGTAACTATGAAAAAATTATTCATTTCTTCTTATAAAATTGAAATCCAATTGTTTTTTGACCAAATCGGCATTTTTTACAGTTACATAAATTTCATCGCCAAGTTGTAATAATCGATTGGAATTTGCACCGACCAAAGCATATTGTTTTTCGTCGAAAGTATAATAATCCTCTTTAATTTCGCGGGCCCTTACCATACCTTCACATTTATTTTCTACAATTTCAACATAAATTCCCCATTCGGTAACCCCGGAAATTACACCTAAAAATTCCTGATCATTATGATTTTGCATGTATTTTACCTGCATGTATTTTATAGAATCCCTCTCGGCATTGGTAGCCAAACCTTCCATAGTTGATGAATGCAAACATTTAGTTTCATACGTTTCTTCATCAACCGATTTTCCACCATCCAAATAGTACTGCAATAAACGGTGAACCATTACATCCGGATATCTACGAATAGGCGATGTAAAATGCGAATAATAATCAAAAGCCAATCCATAATGACCAATATTATCCGTAGAATATTTGGCTTTACTCATCGATCGGATGGCCAACGTATCAATTAGATTTTGCTCTTTTTTACCGTTTACTTCTTCCATCAAAGCGTTCAATGATTTCGAAATGTCGCCTTTATTTCTAAAATCTATTTTATAACCAAACTTAGAAATAACAGTTTGCATCGCTATTAATTTATCCTCATTTGGCTCATCGTGAATCCTATAAACAAATGTCTTCTTTTGTTTTCCAATGAATTCAGCCACTTTTCTATTCGCCAATAACATGAATTCTTCAATCAGATGGTTGGCGTCTTTAGCTATTTTAAAATAAACTCCTTCTGGTTCTCCTTCTTGATCCAAATTGAATTTTACTTCGACTTTGTCAAAAGAAATAGCACCTTCGTTCATTCTTCTTTTTCGGAAGATTTTGGCTAACTGATCCATTTTCAGCGTGGCTTCGACAATTTCGTCCGAAACAACATAGGAACTTCCGGTAATTGAAATTTCAACCGGTATAGTATTGTCTTTGGTTTCAATAATATACTGTGCTTCTTCATAAGCAAATCGTTGATCCGAAAAGATTACTGTTCTTCCAAACCATTGATTCACAACTTGACAATTTTCGGTAATTTCAAAAATAGCCGAGAATGTGTATTTCTCTTCCTGAGGACGTAACGAACAGGCAAAATTCGAAAGAACTTCAGGTAACATAGGCACTACCCTATCCACCAAATAAACAGATGTTGCTCTTTGATAGGCTTCATCATCAAGTATTGTTCCTTCTTCCAAATAATGCGAAACATCCGCAATATGAACTCCTATTTCGTAATTACCGTTTTCTAACTTTTTGAAAGACAATGCATCATCAAAATCCTTCGCATCTTTCGGGTCAATCGTAAAAGTCAGCGTATCACGCATATCGCGACGCTTGGCTATTTCACTTTCAGAGATCGAAGTATCAATTTTTTGAGCAAATGTCTCCACTTCTATCGGGAATTCGGCAGGTAAACCATATTCGGCTAAAATCGCATGAATTTCGGTATCGTGCTCACCGGGTTTTCCAAGGACTTTCACCACTTTTCCAAAAGGACTATCAGCTCTTGCAGGCCAATCTTCAATATGAACCAAAACTACATCTCCTTGTTCGGCCTCTCCTATTTTATCTTTTGGAATAAAAATATCGGTGTACATTTTCGGATTGGCAGTCGATACAAAAGAGAAATTCTTTTGAATATCAATAACTCCAACGAAATCAGTTTTATATCTTTCTACTATTTCAACTACTTCACCTTCTGCCCTTCTGCCGCTTCTTTTGTTATAAACATAAACTTTTACGGTATCTTTATCCAAAGCGTGATTCAAATTATTGCTCGGAATAAAGATATCTTCTTCGAATTCAGGACAAATGAAATACGCACTTTTACGACCGGTCATATCGATCGTTCCTTCGTAATAGTCTTTACTAATTGCCTTTATTAAATATTTTCCCGGTTCGGATTCTATAATTTTTTTGGATGCTGCCAAAATCTTTAAATCTTTTATGATTTGGTTGCGGCTTTGGGTGTCATCTACTTCTAATTTCGCGGCTATTTGCTTATAATTAAAGGATTTATTGGCACTTTTCGATAATATTTTTATAATTTTATCTGAGAAATCTTTACCTTTCTTTATCGGCTTTCTTAATTTTTTACCCATGTATCTTTTCTTAAAGGTTTAAAATTACAAAATAGTATTCACTATTCCGTGTTCTCGAAGCTTTTTAAACTAATAATATCTTTACTACATTTATAAAAAATTCAAAATGAAAGGCTTTAAAACGATAGCTATTTTTAATTTTCCGCATGAAATTGTGGTTCTCAGACATATTTTGGACCAGCAAGAAATTCATTATTTTTTCGAAAACGAAAACATTATCTCCATCGATCCATTGGCAGCCTTTGCCTACGGCGGAATCCAACTCAAAGTACACCCAAACGATTTTGAACAAGTTCAGGAAATCTTGGACAACTTGAATTCCAAACTTCGCATCGTTTAAAATTTTTCAAATCAATATTTTTTTGGGCGTGACCACAAGGGTCGGGCTGTACGTTCCCGCTTCCCGATGAAAAATCGGGAGAGCTCCACTGCCATCCCTCACGCAAATTCTGCAAAACAACAGCAGTAGCAGAAAAGAAAAAAACTTTTGAAGAAACAGAATCCTTTTTAAATTTTTTTGTTTTCAAATTTCAAAGTTGTCAACATATATTAAATACAACAAAAAAGAATTTTTAAAATTTTAAAAAAATTGATTGTTATTATAGCTTGTTAATATGTCAAATAAATTTTTTTTGAAAGTCCTTGAAATCTCGTTTTACTTATTTATACCGAGTTATTAACATAGTTATTTTTATATAAAATGCTTATTTATAAGATATTTTGTATTTTAATTAACAACCGTTGACAACTAAAAATGATTTGTTTTTGTAGATAAGTTGACATGTTGATAGTTGTTGAAAATCTAATTTTTGATATTGATAACTTTTCCAAAAATTCCTCAAACTTTATTTGGATTTTAAATATAGGTTTTGGATTACTTATTTTTTGTTTACAAATCCAAAAAACTTCTAAAAATCTATTTAAAGTTATAAACATTTTGTGTTAATTTAAAGTTATCTGAATATCAAGTATTTACGTTTTGGTATTAACACTACAAAAATTTAACATTAAAATTATATTCTGCCTATTGATTTGCAGACTATTATGTTTTTATGAAAATATTAATAACCTTAAAAAAATCTTATTATCAATAAGTTAAAGTAATAAGCTTTTGACTGTTCTTTTTTTGAGATTAATTGTTAGCTTTTATAAAATGTGAATAACTAACAATTAATCAGAAATCACTATTTTCTAATCACTTTTTTATGGTTTATATCTAAAATAGATTGGTTAAATTTGCAGTGCAAAAAAATCTAATACAAAAAAAATGAAAATTTCGATAGGGAACGACCACGCCGGACCAGATTATAAAAAAGCCATAGTCCAATATTTAGAATCAAAAGGACATCAGGTAACCAATTACGGAACCGACACAGATGCATCTGTAGATTACCCTGATTTTGGGCATCCTGTTGCAAATGATGTTTCTGAAGGAAAAGCAGATTTTGGAATCGTGATTTGTGGTTCAGGAAACGGTATCGCCATGACAGTAAACAAGCATCCAAAAGTGAGAGCAGGTTTATGTTGGATTAAAGAAATTGCTTATTTGACCCGTTTGCATAACGATGCTAACATTGTTAGTATTCCAGCCCGTTATACTTCTATCCAACAGGCAATTGAGATTGTTGATACTTTTTTGAATACCGAATTTGAAGGAGGAAGACACCAAAACAGAGTTGATAAAATAAGCTGCTAAAATATTTTGGAACATCATCACAATCACGAGCATCATCATCACCATCATGTAGAAGGTAAGAATTTGTTGTTTTCGATTGTTCTGAATATTGTAATTACGGTTGCACAAGTTATTGGCGGAATTCTTTCGGGAAGTTTGGCTTTATTATCGGATGCCTTGCATAATTTTTCCGATGTATTGTCTTTGGTATTCAGTTTTATAGCCCATAAATTATCCCGAAAAAAAGCCTCAAACGACCAAACTTTTGGTTATAAAAGAGCCGAATTGATTGCGGCTTTTGTCAATGCAATGACCTTAATCATTGTAGCTATTTTTTTGGTTTATGAAGCGATAGAACGATTTTTCAATCCGCAACCCATTAAATTTGGATTGGTAATTTGGATGTCAATCCTTGGAATTGCCATGAATGGTTTGTCGGTACTGTTATTAAAAAATGATGCAGACAAAAACCTGAACATGAAATCGGCTTATCTGCATTTGTTTTCGGATATGCTTGCTTCAGTTGCGGTTTTAATTGGAGGTTTCTTGATGAAATATTTCCAATGGTTTTGGATTGATAGTGTATTAACATTAGTAATTGCCATTTATTTAATAATCGTTGGAATTGATTTGCTAAAAGAATCCACTCAAATGCTGATGCTTTTTACGCCAAGTCATCTCGACATTGATGAAATTATCAGCGAAGTGCATAAAATTCCGGGAGCGGATAAATTACACCATATTCATCTTTGGTATCTTAACGAAGAAGAATTACACCTCGAAGCGCATTTGGATTGTTCTGAAGACATAAAAATGTCTGAATTCAATGTTCTTTTGGGTAAAGTAGAAAAGGTTTTATTTGAAAAGTTCCATATCAACCACATCAATATTCAACCCGAGTATAAAAAAGAAGAAGATTCCAAGGATTTTATAGTTCAGGATTGATATTTAAAAAAAATCGCTGTGCTTCGCACCAAAATAATTTTAAAGCTCGGTTAATTTCACCGGGTTTTTTTTCTACTGTCCAAATTCCCAATTATTTTAATAAACCACTATGGTCTAAAAGTTCATAGTTTTAACTTGGCAGACTTTTAGTCTGCAAGGTCTGATTCCGAAAAATGATTTTTTTAGAAGCTAAAAGCGAAATATACTTTAGTGTATAGTTTTAACTATTTTTAGAACCAATAAAACCAAAACCAAGCAATCAAAATTTGAGTAGAAACGATTCCAAAATATTTACATAAATAGGATATTTTCGAAGTTTTATGTCTAAAAATAAGCATTGATAAACCAGAACCAACAGTTCCTCCCAGAAAAACAAAACCCAAAAGAGATCGCTCCGGAATTCGCAATTTTTGTGTCTTTGCCAAATGTTTGTCATAAGCTATTTGAAAAAAGGCCATTACATTTAAAATCAAAAAATAGTAGAATAAAATTTTCATTTAACTAAAATTAAGTTTCAAAGATATTATTTTAGCTGTCCAAAAAATAAAAAAATGACCAACATACAATTCATCTCCAAGTCTGTTCAAGCCACAGCAATCAATATTCAAAATACGGTTCAATTATTACAGGAAGACTGCACGATTCCCTTTATTTCCCGTTACCGAAAAGATAAAACAGGAAATTTGGATGAAACGGTTATTGAACAAATTGCCAAACTACAAAAGGAATATGAAACGATTGTAAAACGAAAAGAAGCGATTTTAAAATCGATTGAAGAGCAAAACGCACTTTCATCGGATTTAAAATCAAAAATAGATCAATCCTTCGACTTACAGGAATTGGAGGATTTTTATCTGCCTTATAAAAAGAAAAAACGCACTAAGGCCGATGTTGCCAGAGAGAATGGATTAGAACCTTTGGCTAAGATTATTATGAACCAAGGGAAAGACGATGTTGATTTCTTGGCGACACAATATTTGAATGAAAATGTAATCAATGAAGAATCGGCTTTGCAGGGAGCTCGAGACATTATTGCAGAATGGATTAATGAAAATATTTACGTTAGAAAACAATTGAGAAGATTGTTTGAACGTAAATCAACCATCACCACAAAAGTGGTTAAGGCGAAAAAAGAGGAGGAAGGCGCACAGAAATTCAATCAGTATTTTGATTGGTCAGAACCTTTGACCAAAGCACCGTCGCATCGTTTATTGGCTATTTTGAGAGCCGAAAATGAAGGTTTTATTAAGTTCAAAGTAGATGTCGAATTGGATGATGCTTATGATATTATTGATGAATTAATCATTAAAGGTGAAAACAGCACGACGCCACATATTCAACTGGCAATTGAAGACAGTTACAAACGCTTGCTGAATCCGGCGATTTCGAATGAAACATTGCAGGAAGCCAAAGCCAAAGCTGATGCCAATTCGATTCAGGTATTTGCTAATAATTTAGGGCAATTGTTGCTGGCGCCACCATTGGGCGAGAAACGAATTTTGGCGATTGACCCAGGATTCCGTTCGGGCTGTAAAGTAGTTTGTTTGGACGAAAAAGGGGATTTGTTGTACAACGAAACTATTTATCCGCACGCACCGCAGAACGAAACGGCTATGGCGATGAAAAAGATAAAATCGATGGTCAATGCTTATAATATCGACGCCATTTCCATCGGAAATGGAACCGCTTCTAGAGAAACGGAATTTTTTATCAAAAAAATTGCTTTCGACAAGCCAGTTCAGGTTTTTATCGTTTCAGAGGCAGGAGCTTCTGTGTATTCGGCTTCGAAAATAGCGAGAGAAGAATTTCCTAATTATGATGTGACGGTTCGAGGATCGGTTTCTATTGGAAGAAGATTGTCGGATCCGTTGGCAGAATTGGTGAAAATCGACCCAAAAGCCATTGGAGTAGGGCAGTACCAGCACGATGTTGATCAAACCAAACTTAAGGAAGAACTTGACAATACGGTGATTCGTTGCGTGAACTCTGTGGGGATAAATATCAACACGGCGAGTAAGCATTTGTTGGGTTACGTGAGTGGAATAGGAGAGAAGTTGGCAGAGAATATAGTACAATAT
Organism: Flavobacterium aquiphilum; assembly: GCF_027111335.1. Classification (NCBI taxonomy): domain Bacteria; kingdom Pseudomonadati; phylum Bacteroidota; class Flavobacteriia; order Flavobacteriales; family Flavobacteriaceae; genus Flavobacterium; species Flavobacterium aquiphilum. The sequence continues at coordinate 485,344 of NZ_CP114288.1, forward strand.
CGTTCGGAAAACGGTCCTTTTACTGATAGAAAACAATTGAAAAAAGTGCCTCGTTTGGGCGATAAAGCCTATCAACAAGGAGTGGCCTTTATCCGAATTTCGAACGCTAAAAATCCTTTGGACAATTCGGCCGTGCATCCGGAAGCTTATGCAATTGTTGAAAAAATGGCAAAAGACTTAAAATTATCGGTAAACGATTTGATTGCCAATAAAGAGAAAACCGCCTTAATCAAACCCGAAAAATACATTACGCCTGAAATAGGTTTATTAACTTTAAAAGATATCATCAAAGAGCTTGAAAAACCGGGATTAGACCCAAGAAAATCGGCCAAAATTTTTGAATTCGATCCAAACGTAAAATCAATAAAAGACTTGAAAACAGGAATGATTTTACCGGGAATTGTCAACAATATTACCAATTTCGGTTGTTTTGTCGATTTAGGCATCAAAGAAAGCGGATTGGTCCATATTTCCCAACTGAAAGCCGGTTTTGTAAGCGATGTGAATGAAGTGGTAAAACTACACCAGCACGTGGAGGTAAAAGTTACTGAGGTGGATGAGGATAGAAAACGTATTCAGTTGAGTATGGTTCTTTAATAATTATACAATTGACGGAAATCAATTAAATTCCGTCAACTAACTGACGGAAATCAATTAAATTCCGTCACTATACTGACGGAAATCAATAAATATACTTATATTTGTGTCAATTAAAATCTACTTTTATGGAAATAAATAGGTTGGCACTTGATTTAGTTTTGCAAAAATTACAACCCAACAAAGTAATCGTTTTGTTAGGAGCCAGGCGGGTAGGCAAGACCGAACTGATTAAGAAACTCATGGAAAAAGTGACCGAAAAAGTGCTTTTTTTAAATGGAGACGATATTGAATCCCATAATTTATTAGAAATTCAGAGTACGGCCAATTTTAAAAGATTGCTTGGTGACACGAAATTTTTGATAATTGATGAAGCGCAAGAAATACCTGCCATTGGCAAAAAACTAAAATTGATGGTGGATACTATCGAAGATTTAAAAGTTTTGGTAACAGGTTCTTCGGCATTTGAAATTAACAATCAGTTAGGTGAGCCGTTAGTTGGCCGGATGAAAACCATCAATTTATATCCTATTTCACAAATTGAATTCTCAAAAACTGAAAATTTTCTTGAAACCCGAAATAACCTTGAAGACCGATTAATATTGGGTAGTTATCCCGAATTGAGCCATATTACAAATCGAGAAGATAAAATAAGTTATTTAAAAGAATTGGTAAATACGCAATTGTTGAGAGATGTTTTTGCTTTTGAAGGTATCAAAAAAAGAGATAAAATTATTGCGTTACTTCAGATTATTGCCTTTAGAACTGGCAGTGAATTATCACTCGAAAGTGTGGGGCGTGATTTGCAAATCAGCAAAAATACCGTCGAAAAGTATTTGGATTTATTTACTAAGGTTTTTATAATTTATAGTGTATCAGGGTTCAGCAGAAATAGGGATAACGAAATCACTAAAATGAAAAAATGGTATTTTGTTGATAATGGTATCCGAAATGCCATTATCAATTCGTTTAATCCATTGAATACCAGAGAAGATGTTGGCAAACTTTGGGAAAATTATCTGAATTCGGAACGAATTAAAAAAATGAGTTATACCGAAAATTTTGTTCATGACTACTTTTGGCGCACCCATACCAAACAGGAAATAGATAGGATAGAAGAAAAAGACGAACGGTTATCGGCTTTTGAATATAAATACGGAAAAACTAAATCAAAGATCCCAACTGAATTCGCAAAATCCTATCCGGAAGCTACTTTTGAAATTATAAATCAAGACAACTATTTGGATTATATACTTTAAAAAGGATTCAGTTAATGATGTTTTATAAAATTTCAAATCCCAATCCAAAATACTTTGGATTGGGATTTTTGTTTAAGTAAAAAACTACAAAGTGTATAAAACTACGTATTTTTACTTATTTATAAAGATTTACGAATATTCAAAAAAGTAAGGCTTCTAAGTATATGAAATAATAATGGATGTCATTTTTTAGGGTTCATTTATATAAAATGCGTAAAAAAAGAGTCTTTTTTTGAACGGACTAAGCTGTTTATCAGGCATTGCTAATTATTATTTATTGCGAAAAACTTATACATTTACTTAAAATAAAGACAGTTACAGTATAATATTTACTGATTTTGAGATTTAGCCGATATTTATCATTGAATGGAACAATTGGTTTTTGGAGTATTAAGTAAAAAACAATAGATAGCTACAGATGAAAGATAATCAAGCCATTTGCAACAGTTGTAGTAATGATAATTGTTTTATCAGAAAGCATATTCATTTGCCCAACATGCAAAGTTATATAGAGAAAAAGCACAGTTTTACCTGCAAGAAAGCACAGCAGTTTATTATAGAGGGAGCACCGATTCAAGGGCTTTATTTCGTGCAAAAAGGGAAGGTGAAAACAGTGAAAACAGGAATCAACGGGAGGGAACAAATCGTTCGTTTTACTACCAATGGAGACACCGTTGGTTTCAGGGGGTTTGGTACAAGCAACCGCTATTTGATAGGTGCTTATGCCTTGGAAGATACGGTTTTGTGCAATTTTAATAATGAAGTGATGGTGGATATTCTTAGAAATGTTCCTGAATTCACTTATGATATGATGCTTTTTTATGCGGAGGAATTGAACAAGAGTGAGAACAATATTCGAAAAATTGCCCACATGAACGTGCGTGAGCGCGTGATTGACACCTTATTATATATTCATCGAAAATTTGGTCAAATTAATGACTTGATTAATATTGATTTGTCCCGAAAAGAAATCGCCGATTTTGCCGGAACTACCGAAGAACAGGTAACGCGTGTGATTTCGAGTTTGAAGAGAGAGGAATTGATAAAAACGGTCGGAAAGAAAATAGGATTGCAAAAAATCAACAAAATGCAATCGGAGATTATGGAACATAAGTACGTATAAGTAGTTTTATATTTCAATTTTGAATTAGTAAGCCCCTTTTGGGGCTTTTTTCATGGAAATAAGTGTCTTTTTTTTTTAAAAGTTTTCAGATTTGGTTTCTAAGTAAGTGGTTTATGGAAAAACTAAGTATAGTTAATCCCAATAAAATAGGGAACTAGCAAAATATTTTTGCGAAAACGCAGTAAATAAATTGTTATCTGAGGAATTATTGCCGTGTAAAAAAGAGGTTTTAGTCTGTAAAAAGTAAATACTTAAGTATAAATACGTATGTAAATTTGCTTCATACTAATCAAAACAAATATTATTATGCAAAAGATTTCAAATACAATGCAAAAAATAAAAACACTTAGAGAAGGAAAAAAATCAAGATCTATTTTATTAGGAATGGCAGTAACCTTATTTGGATTGAATGCCGCTAATGCACAGTTAACAGCAACTGGACAATTTAGACCAAGAACTGAATTCAGAGATGGTTACAGCACTTTGCAGTCTAAAGATATGAAGACAGCAGCATTTACTTCTCAACGTACAAGATTGAATATTGGATTTACAGGATATAGATTCAAATTTTTTACTGCTATTCAAGATGTTCGTGTTTGGGGACAAGATGCTTCAACAATCAACAGAGTGACAACAGCAGAGAATAACGGAATCCAATTACACGAAGCTTGGGGTGAAATTATATTAAACGACACAGTAAGCAGTATTCAAAATTTATCTTTGAAAATAGGGCGTCAAGAGATTGCTTATGATGATCAAAAAGTGATAGGGGGATTGGATTGGTTACAACAGGCGCGTTACCATGACGCGGTTGTTTTGAAATACTTTAATAAAGGATGGACAGCCGATTTTGGAGCAGCTTTCAATCAAAACAAAGAACTATTGTCAGGAACAATTTATAACGGGGTTCCGGCCGCAACTGCTGGTTATACTGCTGGGACCAATGGTTTGGGAACCAATTATAAATCAATGGAGTATGTGTATTTGGCTAGAAAGTTTTACTTCGGAGACATTTCATTCTTATTCTTAAGTGACAATTTTAATAAATATTCAAATGTTACTTCCGGAACTCCTCCAGTGGTGACCAAAGTGAATGAACAAGGAATTTGGACCCGTAATACGGCCGGTTTCTATTACAACGTGAATGCAACCCGAAAACTGAAATTTGAAGGAAGTGTATATCATCAATTTGGTCACGATAAAAACGGACGTAGTCTAAATGCAAATTTGGCATCCATCACTTCAACTTTGCAAATAGGAAGAAAGCTGTTTGTAGGCCCTGGAATTGATTATTTATCAGGAAATGACGGAACAAAAGCAGTTACAGCAACTTCAGATAACAATCAATTTGATCCGCTTTATGGAACACCTCATAAATTTTGGGGATATATGGACTATTTCTATGTATCGAGTGGTTTTGGTTCACAAGGTTTGTTAAACTACTTTTTGAAAGCCAAATATAACTTAAAAGACAATCTAACCCTTTTTGCTGATTTACATTGTTTTGAAGCAGGAAACACTTTGTCTAATGGTGCTGGAGGAACTCAAAACAGTTATTTAGGAACTGAGCTTGATTTGAAAATGTCTTACAACATGACTAAAATGATCAATATCGAAGCGGGTTACTCCTTCATGCAGGCAACCAATTCTATGGCATCAGCACAAGTTAAAAATGTTACGAACGCAAACCTTAGTCCACAATGGGCATACGTTATGGTGAACATCAAACCTAACTTTTTGAACAAAAAATAATAGAATTAATCTTTAAAAATTAAAAAAATGACACGTACTAGAAACCATATAAGTACACTTTTGACCATCACGATGTTGGTAGTGTACATGATTTTGTTCTCTTCTTTCACTACAAAACCTAATCCGCCAGCTAAAGAACCTGTGAGACTAGGATTCATTCCGCTAACCGATTGTTCCCCAATCGTAATGGCAAAGGAACTTGGATTATTTGCAAAATATGGTGTTGATGTAGTAGTAACCAAAGAAACGTCGTGGGCGAATGTTAGAGACAAGATCTTAACAGGAGAATTGGATGGAGCCCACTGTCTTTACAGCATGCCTTTTTCAGTGTATACAGGAGTAGGGGGAAAGGCCGGTTCTGAAATGAAAATAGCCATGATGCTCAGTGTAAATGGGCAAGCGATCACTTTGTCGAATGATTTTTGCGGAAAAGTTGCATTCAAACAAATGAACAAAGTGACGCCTGTCGTGGCTGCTAAATTAAAAGCTGAAAAAGAAGTGACTTTTGCGATGACTTTCCCTGGAGGAACACACGATTTGTGGTTGAGAAACTGGATGTCAATAGCCGGATTGAATCAAAAAGCGGTAAAAATCATTACTATTCCGCCTCCGCAAATGGTAGCCAACATGAAAGTTGGAAATATGGACGGATACTGTGTAGGTGAGCCTTGGGGAGGTGTAGCCGTAAAACAGGGAATTGGATTTACACAAATTGCTTCTCAAGATATTTGGAAAGATCACCCGGAAAAAGCATTGGTTGTAAACAAAGAATTTAGTAATTCACGTCGTGAAGATTTGAAGAAAGTAATGAAAGCGATTATGGAAGCTTGTATCTGGCTGGATAACCCTGCCAATCGTAAGAAAGCCGCAGCTATCATCGGGAAAGCACCTTACGTAAATGCTCCAGCCGATGTTATCGAAGCAAGATTGATGGGAGATTATAATTTGGGCTGTAACCAAGGAACCGAAGTTTATGACAAAGACTATATGCTTTTTTACAAAGGAGGAACTGTGAACTACCCTCGTAAATCCTACGGAATTTGGGCAATGGCACAATATGTACGATTTGGTTATTTGAAAGAGGAGCCTAATTATCAAGCAATCGCCGACAAATTGATTCTTCAGGATTTGTATGAAGAAGTGGCCAAAAGTATGAAGATCAAAATTCCAAATGATGATATGAAACCTTTTTCACTTACAATGGACAAAACAGTTTTTAATCCTTCAAATCCATCGGCTTATTTAAAAGTGGTTAGAAAATAAATTAGTGACCTTGTTTTCCCTCAAAAAGCATGGGGGAAAACAGAGGTTTGAAACTCATAATTAACATTAAAATTTAGCATTATGTCAAATTCAAATGCAGTAACAATCGAAAAAGAGGAGATAGCAGGAAGTTATTCTTATCTAAATACTTTTGGTAAAGTAATTAAGAAAAAAAAGCTTAAAAAAGCATCAAGATATATTTTAGAAAAAGCAAAATCAATTGTATTTGCTTGCATTGGATTGATCATTTTTTGCGGATTTTGGAGTTTGTTGGCTTATTATACAAAGGATGCGCTACCAGGACCAATTGCGACTTTGAAGGTATTATATGAAATGTTGGCCGATCCATTTTACGATTATGGGCCAAACGATAAAGGAATTGGATTGCAACTTTTTGTATCCATTAAAACCGTTTTAAGCGGATTTGCATTGGGATCTTTATTTGCTATTCCTTTTGGAATCTTGATTGGAGCCAGTTCTTTTTTCAAAAAAATATTTTATCCGATTGTTCAGTTTTTAAAACCGGTTTCGCCTTTGGCATGGTTCCCAATTGGTTTGGTTGTTTTTAAAGACACTGGATTGGCTACAATATTTATCGTGTTTATTACTTCCTTGTGGTCTACTTTGATCAATACGGCTTTTGGTGTGGGAACTATTCCTCAAGATCATAAAAATGTTGCAAAAGCTTTTGGTTTTTCAAAATGGCGTTACTTATCCAAAGTCGTTTTTCCGTACACTTTGCCCCATATTATTACAGGATTGCGATTGAGTATAAGTGTTGCCTGGTTGGTGATCGTGGCCGGTGAAATGCTTTCAGGTGGAGCGGGAATTGGATTTTTCGTGTGGGACAGTTGGAATGCTTTAAGCTTGGAGAAAGTAATTTCGGCCATCATCATCATTGGATTTGTGGGAATTATTTTTGACGGAATTTTTACAATAATTGAAAACAAAGTATCATATAAAGGATAAGTCTCTAAGACGCTGAGTTATTAAGTTTCTAAGTTTTTTAGTCTTAGTTTCTCAGAAACTTTTAAAAAAGCAGAATGTTGCCCTTTAGCCCCGATTGAAGCGAAAATCCTCTTGTGCCGGGGTTCGGCACAAGAGATTGTAACGGAAAGCGGGAGGATACTTTCAGGAAAAAACAAATGTTTCTGCTCCAAAAGAAAAAACTTAGAATCTTCGTAATTTAAAAAAGAAAACATCATGAGCTATTTAGAAATAAAAGATTTGGAAATTTCTTTTCCAACGCCAAAAGGAAAATACATTGCAGTAAAAGACATCAACCTTTCGATTCAAAAAGGGGAAATCATATCAATCATTGGACACTCGGGTTGTGGAAAATCGACTATTTTGAATGCCATTGGAGGAATGCTTAGTCCAACAGGAGGATCAGTGGTTTTGGACAATAAAAATATCAAAGGCCCAGGTCCTGACCGTGGCATTGTTTTTCAAAACTATTCACTATTACCTTGGTTAACAGTTGAAAACAACATTTTTCAGGCAGTGGATTCGGTTATGAATTGTTCTGTTGAAGAGAAGCACGAAATCGTGATTAAAAACCTTAAAATGGTTAATTTATACCAACACAAAGATAAATTGCCAGGGCAACTTTCGGGAGGAATGAAACAAAGGGTGGCTATTGCCAGAGCTTTTGCTATTAATCCGGGAGTTTTGTTGATGGATGAGCCTTTTGGTGCCCTAGATGCTTTGACCAAAGGGGCAATGCAACTGGAAGTTTTGAAATTGTGGAATATGAATAACAGGGAAAAAACAATCGTGATGATTACGCATGATATCGAAGAAGCATTGTTTTTGTCTGACCGAATTGTGGTTTTGCATAATGGTCCGGCTTCTACGATACGTGAAATTGTTAAGGTAAATTTACCAAGACCCAGAAATAAAATTGAAATCGTTAAAACCCCCGAATATATTGAATTGAGAGATCATTTACTCCATCTATTGACGGATCATTTCTCAATTGAGGACATGGGTGTTACATACAAAAGTTAGTTAAGTTTTACGGTTGGTTAGTTTTTTTTAAAAGCCTTTTCAAATATTTGAAAAGGCTTTTTTATAAAATAAAAAATTCCAAACTCCCTATGTAAATATTGGAATTTGGAATTCAAGAATTCGGAATTTTTTATAAAAATTCTTATTTAGTCTCTTCTTCTTTTTTGTCAGCTGGCTGATCGTCTTTGGCAGCATTTTTAAATTCTTTAATACCGCTTCCTAAACCTTTCATTAATTCTGGAATTTTTTTACCTCCAAAAAGTAATAAAACAACTGCAATTATAACAAGGATTTCTGGTAAACCTAATCTTCCCATGATTGAATTTTTAATGCCGTAGCAAATTTGTAATGAATCTAATGTGCAAATGTATATAGAATAACTTAATGCACATTCATTTTGGCGGATTTATTTATTTTTAAAAGCGTTAAATATTTTATAAAATAGTCAGGCTTAGGAATTCAACTACGTAAAGGGCTGGTGCTGGCAACGCTTTAAATTATTATATTTGTGTTTTAAACAAATAGTATGTCCGGTAACCGATTAAAAAAGAAGAAGTTTTTTGACAGATTATTAATCAAAAACCGATTAATAATTTTGAATGAAGATACTTTTGAGGAAATTTTTTCTTTTAAACTGAACATTATGAGCGTGTTTGTTTCTCTTACACTTGGTGCTATTTTATTGATATCTTCAACAACGGTTTTGATTGCCTTTACTCCTTTACGCGAATTTATTCCCGGATATTCTTCTTCCAAATTGAAAAGAGATGCAACAGTCCTGGCATTAAAATCCGATTCGCTTACCATAGCTTTGAAGAAAAATGAAGCCTACATAAAATCGATTCAAAAAGTCTTGAATGGCGACTTGGAATATGCAAAATTCAATAAAGATTCTATACTTTCAAGCAGTGACGAAACTCAAGAACCAGTTGATTTATCTCCTTCGGACAAAGAAAAGGAGTTGCGGGAAAGAGTGAATAAAGAAGAGAATAGTCCTTTGGCCTTACCAAAAGTAAAAAGCCGTAACACAAAAAAATAACACTACCTTACAATTTAAATAAAGCCCAAAAGAATGTCACTAAAATCGATTGCAGCAAAAATATTTGCACAAAGAATATATAAAAAGACACAAGCCTGGGCCAATTCTCCTGTTGAAACCCAGAAAGCTGTTTTCCAGAATTTAATACAAAACGCAAAGCAAACCCAATTTGGTAAAGACCATCATTTTGACCAAATAAAAACCTACGAAGATTTTGCCAGTCAAGTACCAATCCGAGATTATGAAGCTTTGAAACCTTACGTTGACAGAGTTGTAAAAGGCGAAGAAAATATACTTTGGAAAGGGAAACCGCTTTATTTTGCCAAAACTTCGGGGACAACTTCGGGGGCTAAATATATTCCGTTGACCAAAGAATCGATGCCATATCATATTGAAGCGGCTCGAAATGCGATTTTGCATTATATCCATGAAACCAAAAACGCCGATTTTGTAAACGGAAAAATGATTTTCCTGCAGGGAAGCCCTATTTTGGATGAAAAAAACGGAATAAAATTGGGCCGATTATCCGGAATTGTGGCGCATTTTGTTCCTAAATATCTTCAAAAAAATCGTTTGCCATCTTGGGAAACCAATTGTATCGAAGATTGGGAAACCAAAGTGGATGCAATAGTTGACGAAACCATCAGGGAAGATATGACCGTGATTTCGGGGATTCCGTCATGGGTGCAAATGTATTTTGAAAAATTGCAGCAAAGAGCAGACAAACCTGTTGGTGAGATTTTCAAGAACTTCAATTTGTTTATTTACGGAGGTGTCAATTATGAACCTTACAGAGCTAAATTTGAAAATCTTATAGGAAAAAAAGTTGACAGCATTGAATTGTTTCCGGCTTCGGAGGGATTTTTTGCCTATCAGGATTCCCAAAAGGAAAAAGGAATGTTACTGTTGTTGAACGCCGGAATTTTTTATGAATTCATCAAAAGAGATGAATTTTTTAATGAAAAACCAAAGCGATATACCATTGGCGAAGTCAAGTTGGGCGTAAACTATGTTTTGATTCTTTCGACCAATGCTGGACTTTGGGGCTACAACATTGGCGATACCGTTCAGTTCACGTCCTTGAAACCGTATAGAGTTATCGTTTCAGGGCGAATCAAGCATTACATTTCGGCTTTTGGGGAGCATGTCATTGGGAAAGAAGTCGAATCGGCTTTGCAGGAAGCGATGGAGGGAACAGATATAAGAGTCAATGAATTTACCGTTGCGCCGCAAATCACACCTTCTGAGGGATTGCCGTATCACGAATGGTTTATCGAATTTGAAAACGAACCGGAGGACTACGACACATTTGCGGAAGCGCTGGACAATGCAATGCGTAAACAAAATATTTATTACGACGACTTGATTGTGGGTCATGTTTTGAGAAAAGTGGTTATTACCAAAGTTGCCAAAAACGGCTTTCAGGAATACATGAAATCTATCGGGAAATTAGGCGGGCAAAATAAAATTCCAAGACTTTCGAATGATAGAAAAATTGTTGAGAATTTGATTTTAATATAAAATAATATACTTAATGAAAATGAAGTATATTTAAACAAAAAGTTATAAAATGAAAATCGAGAAAATAAGAATAAAAAATTTCAAAGTATATCAAGATACAGAGATACGGGATTTACCCAATATGTGTGTTTTTCTTGGTGCAAATGGAGCAGGAAAATCAACTCTTTTTGAAGTATTCGGTTTTTTAAGCGATGCCCTTAAAAGTAACGTAAAAACGGCTCTTAATAAAAGAGGTGGTTACAAGGAAGTTTATTCAAGAAATGGTAATGGAGATATTGAAATTGAAATAAAATTTAGAAATCCTGATGTTGAAGGTAAAAAGCAACCTTTAATAACTTACGAATTATCAGTTTGTTTGGGAGAAACAAACATGCCAGTAGTTTCAAAAGAAGTATTAAGTTACAGAAGAGGGAATAGAGGTAGACCATATAAGTTTTTAGAATTTGCTTATGGAAAAGGGAATGCAATTGTAAATGAAAGTGAATTTGAAACAGCCAAACAAGAATTTAAAGAAGAAAGAGAAGAACAGACTTTAGATAGTCCAGATATTTTAGCAATAAAGGGATTAGGACAATTTCAAAAATTTAACGCTATTAGTTCATTTAGAAGATTATTGGAAAATTGGTACGTTTCTAATTTTCAAATTCAGGCGGCTCAAAATATTGAAGACACAGGCTTGAGTGAACATTTATCAACTTCGGGAGATAATTTAGCTCAGGTCACCAAATATATATATGAAAACTATCCGGATACTTTCCAAAAAATTTTAGATAAAATGAAAGAAAGAGTTCCTGGTATTGATAAAGTCGAAGCTACTGAAACTATTGACGGCAGAATAGTTTTGCAATTTAGTGACGGTAGCTTTAAGGATCCTTTTATTTCTCGATTTGTATCAGATGGTACAATTAAAATGTTTGCTTATTTGGTTTTACTTAATGACCCTAAACCACATCCTTTGCTATGTATAGAAGAACCAGAAAATTATTTACATCCTGAACTTTTGATTGAATTAGCGGAGGAATTTCGGGATTATGCTAATAGAGGCGGGCAAGTGTTTATATCATCACATTCACCTGATTTTGTAAATGCGTTAGAATTAGATGAACTTTTTTGGTTGAATAAAGATAAAGGCTTTACAAGTATAAAAAGAGCATCCGATGATAAAGTAATACCTAGTTTGTTTAATGATGGTGATAAATTGGGTTATTTATGGAAACAAGGATATTTTATTGGTAGTGGACCTAAAAATTAATTTATGGCGAGGATAGAAATATTAGTAGAAGAACCCTCCATGAAGGAATTTTTAACCATTTTGTTACCAAATATTCTTGATAAACATTGGAACTTAAATGAAAACTATTTTATAAGAAGTTTTGAAGGGAAAAATGATTTACAGAAAAATATACCATCAAAGGTGAAATTTTTAAGTAATTGGAATCATGAAGCAGTTGGTGTTGTTATTATGCAAGATCAAGACAGTTCAGATTGCAAAATACTTAAGCAGAAATTATTAGATGTTTGTAGTCAAAATGGAGATTGTCCTAAATTAGTTAGAATAATATGTAGAGAGCTTGAATCGTGGTATATTGGTGATTTTTTGGCTGTAAATAAGGCATATCCAAGTTTTAAACATCAAAATTACATTCACCGGTCAAAGTTTAGGATTCCAGATAATTGTAATGCTTTTGATGAATTAAGAAAAATACTTCCCGAATTTCAAAAAGTTGGGGGAGCAAAAAAGATAGCACCTTTTATAGACATTGATAAAAATAAATCTGAAAGTTTTCAGCAAACAATAAATGGTTTAAAAAGATTTTTTGATTCTATAAAAGATTAAAAATTCTTTAAAAAAAAACAAAATGAAAGAAACCAAAAATATATCCAGATCCAGAGCACAAGATTCATCGGCGGCCATTGAAAAAATGTACATCACGATGCGTCATCTTTTTAATAGAGGTTTCTATAAACCAATGGGAATTTCGGGGGACACATTACGGGAAGCTTTATTGGCCTTAAGACCCGAAATTTATGGAAGCATTGCCGATGAAAAGGTCGAATTGAACGGACTTTTATACGTTATAGAACGCCTTCCGGTAGGGATTGAAGAGTGTCGTTTTATTAATTTGACCTCAGATGAAGGGTATTCAAAGTCTCATTTTAAGGCGATAGTTCCGCCAAAAAGACGCCGCAATTGTTATCGAATAGACGAAGAACAAATGAATGTCGAAATTACTCGCGGACGTTCGGACATTTACGATATCCTGACTCATTTGACATTTATTTTTATTGAATCGCATAAAATCAAAAATAGGGTTTTGCTCGACGATGTAGGTGAAGTTTCCCGTGATTGGGTAAAACTCGAAGCTGCTGTTTCGCAAATCAAAAAATTGCCCCTTATTGAAAAAGAAAAAGCAATTTCTCATGCAGCCAATATTTTGGGTCGAACTTTCGATGAGGTTTTGGGTATTTACGATTCTTTTGGAACAGAGACGGAACCGGATCGATTTTTACATGTCATTTATTGGTTGGGAAAATTAGCCATTGAGGAAGTTGTTGACAACAATAAAAGAACCATTACGTTCAGTCCAATTTTGAGAGAACGTCTTGGACACCATATTCACGGTGAAGTTTGGGCAAACAATATCAAGGAAGTTTTGAAAGCCAATCAGCTTTTGGACAGGCCGCTTCACGTGATTAGCGCGAATATGCACTCAGTGATGAATTCTATTTTTGCGACTCCTATTTTGAAAACAAAATTCAAGGACAAATCCGATTTCTTTATTTATGAAGAATTGAGCAAATCGGGAGCAAATGAACTTCGAAATCAGATAGAAGCAGTTGCTTTGAAACAAGGAATGATTTCGCTTCCGGATACTACTTCAGGGACAAATATAGATGTACAAATTTTTGATACAGCCAAAATAGATTGGTCCAAAACATCTTTCCCAACGGCAAACCTGGAGGAGAAGAAACCGGTTCTCATCGTGATGGATTATGCCTTTGGAGAACAGGCTTACGAAACGATTGATGAGCTATTGAAACCGTATAAAAAAGACACTTTGCTTAACGTAAAATCGGTTTCGATTATGGGGAAAGCAGGAATTCTTGAAGGCGGAAAAGGCGATATTATGATTCCGAATGCCCATATTAATGAGGGAACGGCCGATAATTATTTCTTCGAAAATGAATTGACCGCCGAAATGTTTGAAGGCAATGACATCGCGATTTATGCCGGGCCGATGGTTACGGTTCTTGGGACATCGTTGCAAAATAGGGATTTATTGAAATTCTTCCACGAATCGACCTGGGCTGTAATTGGACTTGAGATGGAAGGTTCTTATTATCAAAAAGCCATTCAATCGGCATCCAAAATCAGGAAAAGTGTTCCTCAGGATATTAAGGTTCGCTATGCTTATTATGCTTCAGATAATCCGTTGGAAACCGGTAGCACCTTGGCATCCGGAGGTTTGGGAACTTCGGGGGTGAAACCTACTTATTTGATTACAATTAAAATTTTGGAACAAATTTTTAATATAAAATAAAAACAGAGCAACTGCATGGGTAAAAAGAAAGATAAAAAAACGAATAATCCGGAAATTGACTTATTGACTGTTTTTGACAGGATAGGGGAATTTTTCGATTGGATTAAGACTCTGTTGTTTAGAAGTATTCAATTTTTTGTAAAAAATGTAAAAATCGTTTCTGTTTTAATTGTTCTTGGAATTGTTTTTGGTTTTTTCCTGACAAAAGTAATTTCACGTTTTGAACAAAAAATCATTGTTGCTCCAAATTTTAAATCGACAGATTACCTTTATTCCAAAATTGATTTGATTGCCTCAAAAATTGTTGTAAAAGACACCTTGTTTTTCAAATCCATCGGCATTCAAAAACCTTCAGAAATAGTTTCTATTACCATAGAACCTGTCGTAGATGTTACTAATTTGATGAACAAGGATGGTAAAAATACAGAGTTATTGCAATTGATGGCACAAAATGGTGATATTAAATCGATCATAAAAGAGACGACAACCAATAAAAATTTTGCCCTTCATACCATTATTTTGAATACAACAGGGGTAGTTTCTACTCAAAATTTGGTTGAACCTCTTTTGAAATATTTGAATGCAAGTACCTATTATGATGTTTACAATAGAATTAATTCCCAAAACATTCAAAACAATATCCAAAAAAAAGAAGCTACAATTCTTCAAATCGACGGGATTTTAAACCAGTTTTCGGGAGCTTACGGGAAGCATGCGAACAATGAAAAACTGATTTATTATAATGAAAATTTGAATTTGGCAGAGGTTATTAAAACTAAAGATTCCTTATCTAATGCAATCAGTAAATTAAAAATTGAGCAATACAATACCAGCAAAACCATTAAAGAAATGGGAATTGTTTTGAATGTAAAAAACAACAAAACAATTAAGGAAAAATTAATTTTTATTTTGCCATTGGTGTTTGTCGGCCTTTATGTTTTCTTAAGTTTTTTTATGTCTTTCTATAAAAAACAATCCTTGAAAGCAAATTCAAAATAAGTTCGACGAATAAAATTATGGTAAAAAAATTGTGGAATCAACTGCTGAAAGCCAACCGAAATCCATTGGTGAAACAAAGCTTAATTACTTTGGTTTTGCGGGTTTTTGGCGTAATTACATTGTTCGGTTTCACTGTTTTTTTGACCAAAACCTATCCACCCGAAATTGTTGGACAATATGACTTTGTTCGTTCTTTTCTATTGGTAGTCGGAAGTATTTGTTTGTTAGGATGCGACCAGTCGGTTTTGTATTTCAAAGGAAGGTTGAGTGGTTATTCCACTTTAGAAGGGATCAAAAAGGTATATGCCAAAATGGTCGGACTTTTGCTCCTGATGTCTATTCTGTTTCTTTTGATATTTAGGTGTCTCGACGAACAATTTGTAAATCATTATTTTAATGATTCGAAAGTTTACGGCATTCTTTTGAAATCAATAATGGTATTGTTTTTTTATGGGTTATCGACTTTGAATACAGAAGTTTTTCGTGCCTTGGATCATTTTTATGTAGCCGAGCTTTTTAGGAACACCATTAAATATATTCCGTTGATTGTTGGTGCTGTTTTGCTCTCTTACTTTGAGTCGGAGGCTTATCTGGCTGAGGTTTTCCTCGCAGGTTTTGTTCTTCTTTCGATAATAACAACCGTTATCGTTTTCTTTTATTTTAGCAAAGCAAAAATTGAGAACGAGACTTTGGATTTTACCTATAAAGAAATATTTACCAAGTCATATCCCATTGCAATTAGCGGAATGGCTTTGTTTTTATTGATGAGCTTTGATATTCTTTTTTTAAAGAAATATTGGAGTGATGCAACTGTTGCTTTTTATTCGGTGGCAATAAAGCTGATGACTATTCTTTCGGTAATAATTCTTTCTGTAAATATTACGGTTTCGACCAAAATTTCAGAATCTTTTTTTAGTCAAAGAAAGACAGATTTAGTCAAAACAACCCGACATGCTTCTCGTTTAATTTTCCTGATGACTTTTCCGTCAGTGCTTGTGATTTGTTTTTTTCCTGAATATGTTTTAGGTTTTTTCGGAAAAGGATATTTGGCAGCCAAAAGGGCTTTACTAATTTTAATGATTGGTCAAGGAATTTGCTCTGCGTTTGGATCAGCTACCGTTTATTTGAATATGACCGGACGGCAGCATATTTTTCAAATCATCTTGATAATTGCAGTGTTTTTTAATTTTATTTTGAATCGGATTTTAATACCGGAATATGGAATGATTGGCGGGGCAATTTCATTTGTTTTCAGCTCATTTTTTTGGAATTGTACTTCGGCAATTGTTATTTATAGAAAGGACAAAGTGAACGTTTTTTTGAGTTAGTTTTTTACCAGATAAGGCATTTAAGGTCATTTAAGTTAGTGTTAGTATGTAAAAATAATTTGTGAATCCCGATAGTTATCGGGAGTATTGAGAAATTTTAAGTAAAGTAATCCGTTGAATCCGCGTCATCCGTGGGACATTTAGTATAATTATGCCAATGTTAATAAAAAGAAGTACAGCCGTTTTTATTGTATTATTTGTACTCAATTTATTGGTAACTGTTTTGGCATTTTATGTTTTGCCGAAGCGTTTTTTTTACGATGCAGTAATTATTGCATTTGACAAAGGCAATGAAATTGGATTTTTTGGCAGTTATCCACTTACGATATTGTTTTATAAAATTACCGGTTTGCGCTATTTGCCTTTTCCGATAGTTGGACTGATTCAATTCCCGATTTTGATGTTTGTTCTTTATAAAATTGGAATTCCCACTGATTTCGAAAAACTAAATGTAAAAAATGTAATTGTTTATTTTGGAATTCTGATGATTGCCATTTTTATGTCGATGCCTTCCAAAGAATTTATCACTTTTGCGTATGTTTCCCTGATTGTTTTTTTATTTCAGAATAAAAAGATTTCGTTACGTACAGTTTTACTTTCAGCGTTTCTTTTATTGACTTTTTTTGGTATTTTTTACAGACCATATTATGTGCTTATCCCAATAATTGCGGTTGGGATGTATGGTGCAAGTTTGGTAAATTTTAAGAGCAAAGCTTTGACTACTATTTTTTATGGATTAGTAATTGCGATATTCTTGTCATTGTGTTACGGAATTGTCTCGGGACATTATTTTTCTGAAGTAAGTAGGGAATTGATTAATAGTGACCGATTGGGGTCTGCAGATGCCAATTCAATGATAGTATCTCCTATAAAACCAGACACTTGGTATGGGGAGACGGTTGGTATTGTTTATGGATTCTTCTCGGTAAATGTGCCCGTCAACGGAGTAAAGTATATTTTTTCACCTCAAATATTACTTTTTGTAATCTGGCAACTTTTCTTGTTTTACATTCTTTTGGTTCGTTTTTCCAAGTGTATTGAAACAAGAGATAAGCATAAAAGAGAGCTTTGGATTTTACTTATTTTGTTTGCGTTTTTTATTGTTCAGGGCGTTTTTGAACCAGATTTAGGCTCGGCGGTCCGACATAAAACTGGTGTTTTTCCTTTAATTTATTTCGCATTGTATTATGACCATTTCCGAAAAAAACTTCAATAAAACAATCAACGTTTTTTTGGCATTGATTGCCATTATGATGATTTTCAGAAAGCCATGTACTTTGCTGATAATATTGTTTGCAGTCTTTAATTTATTCTATATCAAAAAACTGAATTTTACCAAGCAATCGCTAGTCTTGGTACTTCTTATTGCCTCTCCTTTGATTTTAGAAATCGTCATGTTTTGGAACAATGATTCGTTAATTAGAGGTCTGAAATCACTTGAGAAATACAGTTCGCTTCTTGTTTTCCCGTTGTTTGTTTTAGGAAATTATCAGCGAATTCAATTTTTGAAGATTCTTCGATATTATTGCATAACAACCACAATTATTATCCTTTTTTTCTTCCTTCGATTTGTCATTTATTTTCCCGAATTGATTCAGAATTATATGAACGGAAAAGACTTATGGGAGATGGGATATGCTTTTTCAAACAGCATCGGAATTCATGCGCCGGCTTTGAATATGCATTTGGCTTTTGTGTCTATTTCAGCTCTGTTTTTAGTTTTTGAAACTTTTCGCTTGCAAGAAAGATGGTTGCTGAAATTGGGTTACAGTATCATTTTTATTCTCTCTTTTTTCTTTGTTCTTTTTGTAAATACAAGAATGGCCTTATTTAATGCATTGATTGGTTTTATTTTAGTTTTTTTGACAGAAGTGATTCGTAATTATAGTTTAAAAAAAATATTGAGAATCGTGGCAGTTTTGACAATAACGTTGAGTGCTGTTCTTTTTATTTTTGTCAAAAACAATCCTTATATGAGAGAGAAATATTCTTCGGTGACTTTTGCTTATATGGATAAAGTTGGGAAACTGGATGAAATTAAAAATCCAGAAGCCAAAGTATTCAATGCGCTTGTTACACGTATTTCTATTTGGAAATCGGGTTGGGAATTGGCAAAGAAAAACCTTCCTTTTGGAGTGGGAGCTTCGGACGGAAAACTGGAATTAGTCAAATATTACAAGCAGACGCACCAACATTTTTTGGCAAAATATGAATTCCCAACGCACAATCAATTTTTGGATTTTCTGATAAAATTTGGGATAGTGGGGCCTTTGGTGGTATTGCTTTATATTTTTACAATTGGTTATTTGGGGTTTGATTTAAAAAATGCACTTGTATTCTCTTTCTTTCTCCTTTTTTTCATGTCCAATGTTACTGATGATTTTTTACTGCGTTTTGATGGTATCGCTTTCAGCGGATTATGGATTTCAATTTTCGGGAGTTACTGGTTGCAACAAAAATCATTGTTGATAAAGAACAGCCAAAGCCTTTAAATTTTTGTTTTTGTCAAATAATTGATGACATCTTTCATAAGCATTTTCGCCAAATTGATTTCGGGTTTTGTCGACTTTTAATAATTCCAAATAAGATTCTAATTCTTCAATTTCATTAAAGAGAAAACCAGTTTCATTTGGAATAACCACGTCTTTATTACCGATAATATTGGTTGCCAAAATAGGTTTTTTCATAGCCATTGCTTCCAAAAGCGCTATAGGCAATCCTTCCCAAAGTGAGGTTTGGATGTAAATATCGATGGAAGACAGTTTTTTTAATGCTTCATTCCTATCCATAAACCAGCCTGTAATTTTAATATTTGGGGCAGTTAATTCATGATTTAATTCTCCGTCACCAATCCAAACAAAATTATATTCAGGAAAACGCAAGGCAATTGCATTGAAGAGTTTTGGGTTTTTTTGAGAGGATATTCTTGATAGAGTACCAATTGTCAATGTTGAATTTTGACTTCGTATAAACTGTTGTTGAACGTCTTCTAAATTGATTCCGTTTCGTATTAAATACGATTTTCCTAGTTTTTTGGCTATTTGATATTCGGTATCACCACAGGCAATTGTGGATCCACCAAATAATTGCTGGAAACTTTTTTCGATGAACCAATATATCTTTTTTGTCAAATTTGAAACATCAGTCCTTAGAAAAGCATAACCATGTGGAGTATAGAATATTTTCTTTCTTTTGAATAATAAAAAACAAGCAATTCTACCTAAAATACCAGCTTTTGAAGAGTGAAGATGGACTACATCGGGGTTTAGTTTTTGAAGTTCGCTTCGCAAATGAATAATGGATTTAAAATCCTGAATAGGCGAAATTTCGCGAACCATATTTATTTTTATCAGCGATACTCCTTTTGAAAACTCAGATTCAATTTTTTCGGGATCTATTTCTTTTCGGTTTCCGCTATAAATAATTGTAGTAGATAGATCTTTTACTATTTCATCGTCTCCAAAATAATGGGACAAATCATTGAAATAAGTATAAACACCACCTCCTAATGCTTCAATTATATGGACAACTTTCAAATTAGCCTTTTTTTATTGGAACAAAAATAGATTAAAGA
The DNA here is from genome assembly GCF_027111335.1 of Flavobacterium aquiphilum. Classification (NCBI taxonomy): domain Bacteria; kingdom Pseudomonadati; phylum Bacteroidota; class Flavobacteriia; order Flavobacteriales; family Flavobacteriaceae; genus Flavobacterium; species Flavobacterium aquiphilum. The sequence continues at coordinate 505,351 of NZ_CP114288.1, forward strand.
TTGATAAATACATATTTTTTGAAAGAACTCACGCTTAAATGGTCTTTAAATGCAATTTGTTAAAGAGAAAAATCTTCATCTTTTAATCATTTGTAGGCAAATTAAAAGGCAAAATATTTTAGTACATTTGCCCATATCACAAAAGTCAATTACAGTAGAATATATCAGTTATGAAAAGAGTACTCATCACCGGGGCGGCAGGATTTTTAGGATCTCATTTATGTGATCGTTTTATCAAGGAAGGTTATCACGTAATAGGAATGGATAATTTGATCACAGGTGATTTAAAAAATATTGAGCATTTGTTCAAATTGGAACATTTTGAGTTTTACCATCACGATATTACCAAGTTTGTGCATGTTCCAGGAAAATTGGATTATATTCTACATTTTGCTTCTCCGGCAAGTCCTATAGATTATCTTAAAATTCCAATTCAGACCTTGAAAGTGGGTTCATTAGGGACTCACAATTTATTAGGTTTGGCAAGAGTAAAAAAAGCTAGAATCCTTATCGCTTCAACATCTGAGGTCTATGGTGATCCATTGGTTCATCCACAAACAGAGGAATACTACGGAAACGTAAATACGATTGGACCTCGAGGAGTTTATGATGAAGCTAAACGTTTTCAGGAATCTATCACGATGGCTTATCATACTTTTCATGGCGTTGAAACCCGAATAGTCCGAATTTTCAACACTTATGGGCCAAGGATGCGTCTCAATGACGGACGTGTAATTCCTGCGTTTATCGGGCAGGCTATTCGTGGCGAAGATTTGACCATTTTTGGTGATGGAATGCAAACCCGTTCTTTTTGTTATGTAGACGATCAGGTGGAAGGAATTTACAGATTATTGCATTCTGATTATGTGTATCCGGTAAACATTGGGAATCCTGACGAAATCACTATCAAAGATTTTGCTGAAGAAATTATAAAATTGACAGGAACTAGCCAAAAAGTGGTTTATCGTCCTTTACCGATAAATGATCCGTTGCAACGTCAGCCAGATACAACAAAAGCCAAAGAATTATTGGGTTGGGAAGCCAAAGTGAATCGTGCGGAAGGAATGAAACTTACCTACGATTATTTTAAATCGTTATCCAAAGAAGAGTTATCCAAAGAAGAACATAAAGATTTTTCTAAGTATATTAATTAGTGAAATCGCTATTGACAAAGACTTTACGCATACAAAATCAATGAATTAAGTGCGATAACATATGTGACCGCTAAAAAACAACTTTTGCACATATGAAAACTAAAATGGGAACATATACGGGCTATATTCCAATAATTTTGAGAAGGACAATTCCTCTTGATGAATTTTTTCATAAAATTATCAAGCGCCTTTTTGATATTACTTTTTCAATATTGATAATAGTAGGGGTATTGTCATGGTTGATTCCTGTCATGGCCATAATTATCAAATTGGATTCAAGAGGTCCTGTTTTTTTTGTCCAAAAAAGAAATGGATTAAATAACAAGGAATTTAAGTGTTTTAAGTTCCGTTCCATGGAAGTAAACGAATTGGCGGATATTGAACAAGTTTCTAAAAATGATAATCGAATTACCAAAGTAGGCAAGTTTATCCGAAAAACCAGTATCGATGAATTACCGCAATTTTTGAATGTTTTGTTGGGAGATATGTCTGTAGTGGGACCAAGGCCTCATATGGTAAGCCATACCAATATGTACGCGGAACGGATTGATAAATTTATGGTACGCCATTTTATAAAGCCAGGGATTACTGGTTTGGCACAAACTAAAGGATTTCGAGGTGAAGTTGAGTCTGACAATGACATTATAAACAGAGTGCGATACGATATTTTTTATATGAAAAAATGGTCTATTTTGTTGGATCTAAAAATCATTTTTAGCACTGTTTATAACACTTTAAAAGGAGATCAGAAAGCGTATTAGAATGGTAAAATCTCATGTGTCTATAATAACTCCTTCGTTCAACTCTGAGAAATTCATTGCTGAAACGATTCTTTCGGCGCAAAATCAAACGCATCAAAATTGGGAAATGATTATAGTGGATGATTGCTCTACAGACGATACAGTTTCCATTGTCCAGCATTTTGCAGAGAATGATAAAAGAATACTTTTTTTTCAACTGAATCAAAATTCAGGTGCCGGAATCGCCAGAGAAACGGCTTTATCAAAAGCTAAGGGAGATTATATCGCTTTTTTGGATGCTGATGATTTGTGGAAACCTTTAAAACTGGAAAAACAACTTCAATTTTTAAAAGACAATAAAGCCAATTTTACATTCTCTTTCTACGAATGTATCGATGAGGTTGGAAATCGCTTAAACAAAAGGGTAGAAGCGCCAAAAACTCTTTCGTATCGTCAATTATTTTTTTGCAACTATGTTGGAAATCTTACCGGGATTTATGAGAAAAACTATTTTGGGAAAATAGCTATTTCTACAACCCGTAAACGTCAGGATTGGATGGTTTGGCTTACTATTTTAAAAAAAATAAAAAAGGCGAAACCCGTTCCCGAAAGTTTAGCTTTTTATCGAATTCGAAACAATTCACTTTCGGCTTCAAAAGTTGATTTATTGAAACATAATTTTGCTGTTTACAGGAGTTTTCACGGTCTCAATTATGTGAGTTCAATGATTATTATGATTGGATTTCTTTTTACCCAATTAATTATAAAACCGCTTTACGTTAAGAAGATTTAGGAGTTATTTTTTGTAACCAATTTTTGTTCTTGGTTGTTCAGTATCTTTTTTATCCGTCAATTCATCCAGATAAGAAAAAACCAATTCGATATTTTTATCATGGTTTTCTAACTTTTTCTGAATATGGAGAATATCAACTTTAATTTCTGTAGTATCCAAAAGCATTTTTCTCACTTTCGTAAAAATACGCATGATCTGGATATTCGTCTGAATGGCTTTATCGCTTTTTAGAACACTAGATAACATCAAAACTCCGTGTTCGGTGAAAACAGAAGGTAAATGGCGTAAACCCATCTTATCTGAATTGGAAGTCACAAATTGTGACCTCCAATTTTCAAACTCTGATTTATTAAGTTCAAACATAAAATCTTCAGGAAATCTGGATATATTTCTTTTTACAGCTTGATTTAAAACTTTGGTCTCAATTCCATAAAGTGATGCTAAATCTCTATCTAACATAACTTTTTGGTTTCGAATGAAATAGATTTTGTTAGAAATCAATTCTTCTGAAAGTAGTATTTCGTTTTCCATTATTATATTTTTATTTCTTTAAGGTCGCAAACTGCGACCTTAAATATTTTGAAGTCACAATTTGTGACTTCAAGATTGAATTTGGAAGTCGCAATTTGCGACCTTCATTTTAAATTAAAAAAAACTAATATACGAATTTATTTACATTACAAAAAAGAAGTAAATTGTTTCAATTTTCCACGATTGTTTCTTTCCAATGCGGTTTTTCGATTGAAAGTAAAGTGTAAATTGGGTTCCAGATAAAGCGAAACAGCTTGATTTATTTTTTCGATTTGTTCCTCATTAAGTTCTGAATCACTCACATATTCCACTTCAAATGCGTTTATCTTCATTTGTTTGATGACAAATTCTTTTACGTTTCCGTCGTCTTCAATGATACTTTTGGTCACATAATAAAAAGTCAATCCAGGTGATTTTTTCCCGCTTGGTAAGATAGCTACATCATTGGTCCTGCCAATTAACTTTTTGAGAATTGGTTTTTTCAAAGTGCTTTTTTCGTCCAAAATGCCAATATCGCCAATATCGTATCGGATGAAAGGATGTGCTTTATTAAAAAGTGAAGTAATGACAATTCTCCCAGGAGTTCCATTGGGAACAGCCTGATTATTTTCGTCCAAAATTTCTACAAACAACGTCTCTGAATTGACTTGCCATTCTCCCTGAGGATTTTGAAAAGCAATTAAGTCTAATTCTGAAGCCCCATATTCATTGACAATAGGAATGCCAAATTGCTTTTCCAAGAGGAGTTTATCTTCTTCAAAAAGCATTTCGGAAGTAACCATGCATACTTTCAAAGTAGGGCAGATGTCCTTTAAAACAATATTTTTTTTCTTCAAAAATTTGGCAAACAAAACAATCGAACTGGTATAACCATTGATATAATCGAATTTTTTGTTTTTGAAATCATTTAAAAAGCCTTCCAAAACTTTATCAGATAAATTGAATATCGAAAACCGATAGCGATGACTTAAAAAATCCTTGAACCGTTCTTTTTTGTTTCCAATAAAATCCAACGGAATTCCATAAAAACGAGCTTGACACGAATGGTTAAAATCAATTCCAAACCAACCAAAACGATAAATATTAGATGCCCAAGTCAAGGCATGGCAAAATTTATCTTTGGCAAACACAAAAGGATGCCCACTGGAACCAGATGTTTTGTTAAGGTAAACTGATTTTTCATTGTAACCCAAAGAAAGCCTTTCTGCTAAAGGTTTCTGCAGGTTTGTTTTGTTCAAAATAGGTAAATCCGACCAGTTTTTTAAAGATTCAGTTCCGACTAATTCTTTGTAAAAAGGATTATTGTTTAAGTGAAAATCGACAATTTCCACTTTTTTTTGTTCAATAAAAGAGCTGAATTCTTCCTCAGGAATGGCAATAATTCGCTGCAATTCGGCTTTGGCTTCCTGCATTGGAAATCCGTTTAATTTGAGTGTTAAGTCGAATATTTTAAACATTGCGGCAGTAAATTTTCTCAAAAATACTATTTAGCCACAACTATTGATGATTTAGTTACAACTTTTTGACAGATAATTATTTTTTAAGTTCAAAAGAAATTATTTTTGCACCGTCTGTCAAAAGACAGCTTTTCAACAAAAAAACACATACCATGAATATTTTACTATTAGGATCAGGAGGAAGAGAGCATGCTTTTGCATGGAAAATGATTCAAAGCCCGCTTTGCGACACACTTTTTGTAGCTCCGGGAAATGCCGGAACTGCTCAAATTGCAAAAAACATTGACATCAGTGCCACTGATTTTGGAGCCATAAAAGCATTGGTAATCAAAGAAAATATTGAAATGGTTGTGGTTGGGCCGGAAGATCCTTTGGTGAAAGGAGTTTATGATTTTTTCCTAAACGATCAGGCTTTAAAAGATATTCCGGTAATTGGACCTTCAAAAATTGGAGCAACATTGGAAGGAAGCAAGGAGTTTGCCAAAGAATTTTTGATGAAACACAACATTCCAACGGCTGCTTATGATAGTTTTACTGCTGAAACTGTAGAAAAAGGATGTGAATTTCTAGAAACGTTACAACCTCCTTATGTTTTAAAAGCTGATGGATTAGCAGCAGGAAAAGGGGTTTTGATTATTCAGGATCTGGCGGAAGCCAAAACGGAATTAAGAAATATGCTAGTGAACCAAAAATTTGGTGCCGCTAGTGCCAAAGTGGTTATCGAAGAGTTTCTCGACGGAATCGAATTGAGTTGTTTTGTTTTGACAGACGGGAAAAGCTACAAAATTTTGCCAACAGCCAAAGATTATAAACGAATTGGTGAAGGAGATACAGGATTGAATACAGGTGGAATGGGAGCTGTTTCTCCGGTTCCTTATGTGGATGCTGTTTTGATGGAAAAAATTGAAACACGTATTGTAAAACCTACTATCGCTGGTTTGCAAAAAGACGGAATTCCGTACAAAGGTTTCGTTTTTATCGGATTGATTAATGTTAACAATGAACCATTAGTTATCGAATATAACGTGAGAATGGGAGATCCGGAAACCGAAGTGGTTGTTCCAAGATTAAAATCGGATTTAGTGGAGTTGTTTTTGGCTGTGGCCAATGAAAAATTAGGCGAATTCAATTTGGAAGTTGACGAAAGAAGCGCAACTACTGTTATGATTGTTTCTGGTGGATATCCTGAAGATTTTGAAAAAGGAAAAGTAATTACCGGATTTGAAAAAATTACCGATTCTATCGTTTTTCATGCGGGAACCAAATTGGACAACGGTAACGTAGTAACAAATGGAGGAAGAGTAATGGCAATTACTTCTTATGGAGATAATTTCCAGGAAGCCTTGAGTAAATCATACAAAAATGTAGATCAGCTGCATTTTGAAAAAATGTATTTTAGAAAAGATATCGGTTTCGATTTAATCTAAACAAATAAAAAAACACGAATTGAATAAATAATTTCAATTCGTGTTTTGGTTTATATTTGGTTTGATTGTTATCCTAAAAAAGAATGAGCAGTAGTATCTTGATTTTCTTCTCCTTTTTCTTCATAGATTTTCAATTGTTTAACCCAATAAACGATAGCAACTGCACAAATAATCATAAAGATCCAGTTGATAGTATTGGCACCAAACCATGTTTTAAGCTCTAATGAACGTAAAAAGTCTAAAGGAGCGAATAAAATGTTTACAAATAAGTATTGTATTCCTTCAAAAAATGATGTCATAATTTATCTCTTTTTATTTTATTATTTTTGATTTCGGAATATAGACGACTAAAAAACAAATTTCGACTGAATCTTTTTTAATCTTGTCCCTTTCCTTTTTAAACAAGTATTATATTTACAGTCACAAAAGTATAAAATATCCTTATGATAACAAGTGTTTTTAAAAAATCTACACCATTAAATTTTTCTTTGGTGGTTATTTTAATGCTGGTTTTCTTTTTTCTATATCAAATCCATGATGTTTCTTGGACAAATTCAATTTTTTCCATTCTTAAAAGTGTAGGATTATTGTTGGTTTTACTGGCTACTATTTTCCTTTCCAGTTTTGTTTCAAAACGCAACGGACTCAGCAGAGACAGCACATACACCGCTTTTTTTTATTTTTTATTTCTGCTCTTCTTTCCGGATTTATTAAATAACACAAATCTGATTCTTGCCAATTTTTTTGTTCTCTTGGCGATTAGGAGGCTTGTTTCTTTGCAGACTTTGAAAGAAACAAAAGAAAAACTTTTTGATGCGTCATTGTGGATTTTTGTAGCATCTTTATTTCAGTTTTGGAGTATTTTATATATAGTTTTGGTTTTTATATCAGTAGTATTTCACGTTTCGAGGGATTATAGAAACTGGGTTATTCCTTTTATTGCTCTTTTTGCGGTAACAATATTGTTTGTTTTGTGCTCTTTAATTTTTGATTTTCATAGTATTGCTTTTTTGCAGGAGAAAAGTCAAATTAGTTTGAGCCTTGATTATTTTACCAATAATTATCAAAATGCGGCATTTTCTATTTATGCGACAGTTGCATTGTTTTTCGTGATATCTATGTTTTCAACTTTATCCAGTAGGCCATTAGTATTGCTTTCATCGTATAAAAAAATAATAGCTTCGTTTTTTATTGGAGTTTTTGTATTTGTTTTATCTGATCATAAAAGCAACGAATTATTGATTTTTACTTTTGCACCTTTGTCAATAATGGCTACATCACACATTGAACTATCAAAACCACAATTAAAAGAGGAAATCGTTTTGTACGTGCTTTTGGCTTGCAGCCTTTTTACTTTCTTTTCACAGTTATAATTTATCGCCGTAGGCTAAATCTCCGGCATCTCCAAGTCCTGGGACAATATAGGATTTGTCATTAAGTTTTTCATCCAAAGAACCAACCCAAAGATGACAGGAATCAGGCAAGTTTTCTTTAAGGTATGAAATGCCTTCAGGAGCGGCAATAATTACAGCTATGTGGATTTCTTTTGGAGTACCTCTTTCCATCAGTTTATTAAAAACTGCTACCAAAGATTGTCCAGTAGCCAACATTGGATCAACTAGCAAAACATTTTTACCGTTAATGTCGGCAATGGCTTGGTATTCTACTAATATATCAAAGAAATCATCATGATTTGGATGGTGCCTGTAGGCTGAAATAAAACCATTTTCGGCATTGTCAAAATAGTTCAAAAAGCCTTGATGTAACCCAAGTCCTGCCCTTAAAATGGAACATATAACCAGCTGATCGGCAATTTCGGTTGTTTTTTTAACACCGAGAGGAGTTGTTATTTCAACATCTTTGTAATGAAAACTTTGGCTCATTTCATAAGCCATAATTTCTCCAATTCGTTCAATATTTCGACGGAACCGCATACTGTCTTTTTGGATATTGACATTCCGAATTTGACCTAAAAAGTGATTTAGAACACTGTTTTTTTCTGATAAATAATGAATATCCATGGAGTTGTTGTTAAGAATTTAATTTGTGGATTTTTTTTACACTATCAAAAGTATAAAAAGTATCTTTGTATTTTTAAAATCATAAAAGATATGTTTTCACAATTAGCTTATAAAGTATTTGAGCAAAGTATAATAGATTATCATCAATTTGATAATGTGGATCAACCTATAAATAATCCTTATCCAAAAGAAAAATTTGAGCATTTGTTATATCTAAAAAACTGGATTGACACGGTGCAATGGCATTTTGAAGATATTATTCGTGATCCAAATATTGACCCGGTTGCGGCTTTGACATTGAAAAGAAGAATAGACGCTTCGAATCAGGAACGTACAGATATGGTTGAATATATCGACAGTTATTTTCTTCAAAAATACAGCAATGTTGTGGTTAAGGACAATGCTAAAATCAATTCAGAAAGTCCTGCCTGGGCATTTGACAGATTGTCTATTTTGGCTTTGAAAATTTATCACATGAACGAGGAAGCTACACGTGCTGAAGCTACACAAGATCATAGAGATAAATGCCAGGCTAAATTGAACGTTCTGTTGGAACAAAGATCCGATTTGTCAACAGCGATTGATGATTTATTGAAAGATATTGAAAATGGTGATAAATTCATGAAAGTGTACAAGCAAATGAAAATGTACAATGATGATGAATTGAATCCTGTATTGTATCAAAATAAAAAATAATTTTTTGGGAACGAATTTGTCTCCAAGAATAAAACATATAGCCGTCATGAGACTATCCGCAATGGGAGATGTCGCCATGACGGTTCCTGTTTTACGCGCTTTTGTAAATCAGTATCCTGAAGTAAAAATTACTGTAGTTTCAAGACCTTTTTTCAAACCTTTTTTTGAGGGTATTCCAAATCTTTCTTTTTTTGCTTTTGATGAAAAAGTAAGGCATAAAGGTTCTTTGGGATTATTTAGATTGTTCCAGGATTTGAAAGCATTAAAGATCGACGCTTTTGCCGATTTGCATAATGTCTTGCGTTCGAAAGTGGTTCGGACACTTTTTGTTGTTAGCGGAAAAAAAATAGCCTCGGTTGACAAAGGAAGGGAAGAGAAAAAAGCTTTGACTCGTCCAGAAAACAAAATTTTTAAGCCGTTGACAACCATGTTTGAAAGACACGTCAAAGTGTTTGAGGAACTCGGTTTTTCGATAAATTTAGCCAATCCAATATTTCCTCAGAAAGCTATTTTAGATTCTGAAATCCTGAATATAATTGGCAATTCACACCAAAAATTGATTGGGATAGCACCTTTTGCACAATACGATTCCAAAGTATATCCTATGGATTTGATGCAAGAAGTGATTGACATTTTAGCATTAGATCAAAATAACACTATTTTGCTTTTTGGCGGAGGAAAAAAAGAAGTCGAAGTTTTGAATACATTGAGTTCTGGTAAAGAAAATGTCATTAATATGGCTGGGAAGATCAAATTTCAGCAGGAATTGCAGCTTATCAGCAATCTTAATGTTATGCTTTCTATGGATTCCGGTAATGCTCATATCGCGGCGATGCTTGGTGTAAAAGTAATTACGCTTTGGGGCGCAACACATCCATATGCTGGATTTTCACCTTTTAATCAACCTTTGACAAATGCTTTGGTTTCGGATAGGAATTTATATCCAAAATTGCCAACATCAGTTTACGGTAATAAAAAAGTGGAAGGCTATGATGATGTTATGCGAACGATTACGGTGCAAGAGGTAGTTTCTAAAATTAACTCAGAATTAAATTAAAAAAATAAAAGTATTATACCACAAAAGTATAATGCTTTTATTTTTTAACAAGTGATTATTTTTAAGCCACTAAGTTATATTCTCCTTGCTGATTAAGGTAATACCCCATTATTTTCTTTTTCTTTTTATCAGCAACAATTACAACAAAATTATTCTCTTTTTCAGTAGAAAGCAGAATGTGTTCGTATTCTTCTGTTGAATCTCTATAAACTTTATGAATCAAGTCTCGTTCTTTAATTTTATGTGATATAATCTTGGTCGTTTTTAGTTGATTTACATAGGGCCAAATATTAAAAATCGTCGAGTCTGAGTTTTTTATTTCGGACATTTTACCAGGCATTGTTGATTGATATTTTTCCTGTGTGAGTAGTTTTGGTTTTTTCTTGTTTCTTGTTATCTGAATTAAAACGAGAGTACATAAAAAAGCAGTTATTACAAAAAGTAAAATAAAATGAAGATGGATGTAGTGAAGTATTTTCATGGTATTTGGTATATTAGTTAGTATATTATCAAATGGGATCCAAAATAATTACTTTACTAATTTACTAAAAATTAAGATATTTTTAAAATAAAAAAAACTCCTCTTTTCAGAGAAGTTTTTGCAGTTATTTATACTATTAAACATCATCATAATCTACCCGTATTGTTGGTGTGGTAGGATGTGCTTGACAAGTCAGAATTAGGCCTTCTTCAATTTCGGAATCCGATAGGATTGAGTTTTTCTTCATTTCGGCGGCACCTTCGGTAACGCGTGCCAAACAACTACTGCAGATACCTCCTTGACAGGAATATGGAGCATCAATTCCTTGTTTAAGAGCTGCATCAAGAATAGTTTGTTTTTGTGACATTTCAAAACTGGTTTCTTCATCATCAACCATAACAGTTATTTTGGAATGCCCATCCAAGGATTGTTTGATGGTATGTTCCTGTGAAGAAGCAGTAAAAAGCTCAAATTTTATAGCTGATTCCTTTACATTTTTTTCTTTCAAAACACTTGAAACAGTGTTAATCATATCTTCGGGACCACATAAATAGAATTTGTCAAATTCCAATGAAGCGTGTTTGTTATTCAACGCATAATTTACAGCGGCTTTGTCGATTCGTCCAAATAAAGCGTTTTCAACATTAGCTTGGCTGTACACATAATGTACAAAAAGACGACCGGTATATTGCAGGTGTAAATCGTGTAGCTCTTGATGAAAAATGGTTTGTTCCGGTGATTTATTTCCGTAAACCAATACAAATGAACTTTTCGGTTCGTTTTTAAGTACTGTTTTCAGAATGGATAAAACAGGTGTTATTCCACTTCCTGCCGCAAAAGCGATATAATTTTTTTGACGGTCAATTTCGGGTTCAAAAATAAATTTCCCTTCAGGTTTTCCCACTTCAAGGACGTCTCCTGCTTTTAATTGGTTATTTGCAAATTGTGAAAAAACACCATCCTTTACGGCTTTAACTGCGATTCGCAATTCCCCGCTCCCAGGAGCTGAACAAATGGAATAAGCACGACGAATTTCGGTATTGTCCAATGTTAAACGTAAATTTACATATTGACCTGCTATGAAAGTATAATTCGGTTTTAATTCTTCAGGGACATTAAAAAGTATCGAAACCGCATCTTTGGTTTCGTGTTTCACTTCTTTTACAATCAATTTTAGAAAGGACGGCATAGGAATATTTTTTTTGCAAAAGTAATAAAAGTATTGAGGATTAAAAGAATTTGATATAATTCAGGTTTATTTGAGCATATTTTGTAACATTTTCCTACTTTACATTACTAATTTGCAAACCAAAATAAAAACCATGTTAACAAAATTTATTTATCTCGAATGGAAATCCTTTACTAGATCTGCTTCGTTTGCCCAGAATTTGGCTTTGAAAATTTTAATGGGATTTCTAATCCTGTATTTCACATTAGTTTTTTTGGCAATGGGAATAGGGACTTTTTATATTCTTAAGGAAATGAAATTGGAACCACTTGTAACAGTAAATAAATTTCTGGTCTATTATTTTTTAATGGATTTGGTTGTTCGACTTTTGTTACAGGCAATTCCGGTTATGAATATTCGGCCATTGTTGACTATGCCATTTAAAAGGCCAACGATTGTACATTTTTCATTAGGGAAAACAATGTTGTCTTTTTTTAACTTAGTACATGCTTTTTTCTTTCTTCCTTTTTGTGCTGTTTTAATATATGAAGGATATGACATAATTAGTGTATTGATTTGGGGAACAGGTCTTTTCGCATTGGTTTATATCAATAATTTTTTAAATATTCTGTTGAATAACAAAGACAGTTTATTGGGGATTTTCCTGGCCATTATCCTAACTTTAGGAGGATGTCAGTATTATAAGCTTTTTGATATTACCAATTATGTTTATCCGTTTTTTGAAGCTTTATTTCATACCAAATGGGCTTTTATGATACCGGTTTTGGCATTGATGGGATTGTACTTTTGGACATACAATTATTTAAAGGGTGATTTGTATTTGGATGCAGGATTGTCTGCCAAAAATGATATTGCTAGAACCGAGAATTTAACTTGGCTAAACCAGTTTGGGACATTGGGTACGTTTTTGAAAAATGACATTAAATTAATCAAAAGAAATAAACGCTCGAAAACTACCATTGGGCTTAGTATTTTGTTTTTATTTTACGGATTGATTTTTTTTAATGCTAATTCTCATCAACCGGAAGTGATGAAAATTTTTGCCGGGATTTTTGTTTCGGGCGGTTTTTTATTCACTTTTGGTCAGTTCGTTCCAAGTTGGGACAGTTCGTATTATCAGTTGATGATGACACAAAATGTTCCATATCGAGGGTATTTGAATTCTAAATGGTGGCTCATTGTTATTGGAACAGTTGTTTCGACTGTTTTGGCTTCCTTTTATTTGTATTTTGGATGGCAAGTTTATCTAACAGTTGTTGCTGGAGCTATTTATAATATAGGAGTGAATTCACATTTGGTTTTACTGGGAGGGGCTTTTACAAAGACGCCAATAGATTTATCGATGTCAAAAGGAGCTTTTGGTGACAAAAAAAGCTTTAATGTAAATACGATGCTTCTGTCTTTACCCAAATTACTTTTACCAGTGCTTTTATATTGGTTAGGGTCCTTTATAATGAATCCGAAATTGGGCTTGGCTTTTGTGGCGTTAGCAGGAGTATTGGGATTTATGTTTAGAAGTTCTGTTTTTTCATTAATAGAAAAAATTTATAAAAAGGAGAAGTACAAAACCATTGAGGCTTACAAGCAAAAACAATAGTTAATGTCAATGGCAATGTCAAAAATCTAAATTCAACAATCTAAAATCAAAAATAACCATGATACAAGTAAAAAATCTTTCTAAACAATATAATGGGATTACTGTATTGAATATAGAATCATTGGAAATTCCAAAAGGCCAAAGTTTTGGATTAGTGGGTAACAACGGAGCAGGAAAAACAACTTTTTTTAGTTTGTTGTTGGATTTAATTCAGCCCTCAACAGGACAAATTTTAAACAATGAAATTCAGGTGAATGCGAGTGAGGATTGGAAACCTTTTACGGCTTCTTTTCTGGACGAAAGTTTTTTGATTGGTTATCTGACTCCTGAAGAATACTTTTATTTCATAGGTGATTTAAGAGGTCAAAACAAAGCTGATGTCGATCTGTTATTAGCTCAACATGAAGAATTTTTTAATGGTGAAATCCTTAAAAATAAAAAATATTTACGCGATTTATCCAAAGGAAACCAAAAGAAAGTGGGAATAATTGCCACGCTGATTGGAAATCCTGAGGTAATTATTTTGGATGAGCCTTTTGCTAATTTGGATCCAACTACTGTTAATAGGTTGAAAAAAATCATCAAAGAATTGTCCGATAATCCTAATATTACGATTTTAGTTTCCAGCCATGATTTACAACATACGGTAGATGTTTGCGACAGAATCGTTGCACTGAATAAGGGTGAATTGGTCAAAGACATGGCAACTTCGAAGGAAACACTTCAGGAATTGGAATTGTTTTTTGCAGTTTAAATTTATATATTTCAAAAAGAAACGTATTTTTACAAGTCATTATACTAAATGCTGTCTTAAAACAGTTTAATGCTTTAAACGTTTTCCTTTGAAAAGCAATACTTCAAAATATATTTTAGCTACGGCACTACTGTCTTTCTTGATAGCTTGTTCTACCAAGAAAGACACTTTTTTGGCTAGAAATTCCCACGCTTTGAGTACAAAATATAATATATTGTACAATGGGCAAATCGCTTTGGACAAAGGGTTGAAAGCGGTAAATGACAATACTACCGAAAATTTCTGGAAACGTTTGCCTGTCGAAAAAATGTTGATTAGCGATGATGCGCCTATTGATGGAAAAACTAAAAATTCCGATTTTGAAGTTGCTGAGGGAAAGGCAACAAAAGGTATTCAAAAGCATTCAATGAACATTGGTGGCACCGAAAAAAATTACCAAATAGACGAAGCTTATTTATTGCTTGGAAAAGCGAGGTATTTTGATCAAAGGTTTATTCCGGCCTTAGATGCTTTCAATTATATTCTTTATAAATATCCAAACAGCAGTAATATATATAATGCCAAAATTTGGCGCGAAAAAACCAATGTTCGATTAGGGAATGATGCTTTGGCTATAAAAAATATCTCAAAACTTATTAAAGACAACGATTTAAGAAAACAGGAATTTGCAAATGCGAACGCTATTCTGGCAGATGCTTTTTTGAATCTTGAGGAAAAAGATAGTGCGGTCGTTAAGTTAAAATTAGCGAATGCCTTTACCAAAATCCATAATGAAAGAGAACGTTATTCTTTTTTATTGGGACAATTGTATGAAGAAGACGGGCAAAAGGACAGCGCCATTTATTTTTATCAAAAGGTTATTGATATGAATAGAAAGGCCGAAAGGAAATTTGTTATTCAGGCTTACGCCAAAAAAGCGAAACTTAATAATTATCAGGGTGCTGACTATGATGAATTCGTCAAGAGATCCAAAAAGATTATGGAAGACAGGGAAAACAGACCCTATCTGGATGTGATTTATCATAGCATCGGAATATTTTACGACAATAATAACGAGAAGGAAAAGGCCTTAGATTATTATAACGCTTCTTTGGATACGAAATCTAAAGATTCTTATTTGAATGCTTCCAATTATAGAAATATTGGGAATTTATATTTTAAGCATACGGATTATTTTGCAGCGGCCAAAAGCTACGATAAGTGTTTGGAACTATTGGATCCAAAAACAAGGGAATACCTTCAGATTTCGAAAATTAGAAAGAATCTGGATGAAGCAATTGTCAACGAGGCAATAGCCAAACGAAATGACAGTATTATTTACGTTACTTCTTTGAAAGAGCCAGAACGGGTAATTTATTATGAAAATTATATTCAGAAATTAAAAAGCAGTGACGATCTTAAAAAACTGCTTGCTGAAAAACAAAAGAAAATAGAAGGCAACATTGCATTGAATATGGCTGGAAAAATGCCAAATGATGTTATTCAGAATCAAAATGGTCAAAATGTGACTCCAGCTTTTGCACCGCCGACAAATAGTAATCCATCGGCAGCTTCAAATCTATTCTATTTTTATAACCCCAATACGGTTGCTTATGGGAAATTGGAGTTTAAAAAGATATGGGGAAATAGGGCACAAACTGGATATTGGAGAGTTTCGGCTACAAATAATGTAGATCCAAATGCGCCGAATATTGCCGCTGCAAAACCAGAGCAGGATTCTATTAAACAAGTAGCTGCTACCGAAGTAAACGAAAAATACACCACAGATTATTATTTGAAGCAATTGCCAAAATCACAAACTACAATTGATAGTATCACTAAAGAAAGAAATGAGATTTATTATCAATTGGGAGTTATTTACAAAGAAAAATTCAAGGAATACGATTTGGCGACAAACAGACTGGAGAAATTATTAACCTACCAACCGGAAGAGAAATTAATTCCTCCCACAAAATACAACTTATATAAAATATATGAGATTACCAATCCGAGTAAGGTAGCATCAATTAAGAATGAGTTAGTAAGCCAATATCCAAATTCGCGTTATGCGCAAATCATAACCAATTCTAAATTACAGGAGGGCATCGCTGCTGACAGTCCCGAAGCAGTGTATGAAAGATTGTATCGATCGTACCAACAGGAAAATTTCGGGTTGGTTATGCAGCAGATAGATGGTTTAATTAGCCATTTTTCGGGTGAAGCCATAGTTCCAAAATTTGAATTGCTAAAAGCATATACTATAGGTAAACTCCACGGATTGGATGCTTATAAAAAAGCAATAGAATATGTGGTCGATAATTATGCTAATAGTAAAGAAGGAAAAGATGCGATAGAAATTCTTAAAACTCAGATTCCGCTTTTGGAGAAAATGAGTTTCAGTACGGTTGATTCCAAGAATTGGAAAGTTGTTTTTAGGATTGATAAAAATGATGTAAAAAGTGAATCTGAAATAGAAAAGAAATTAGTTTTGTTTTTGGCCAATGAAAATGTAGAGAGGTTAAAATACAGTTGTGATCTTTATACCGAAAAAGAAAGTCTTGTGACTATTCTGGGAATTCACTCTGAATCGTATGCTCAATTTGTGGCGGCGCTTTTTGCCCAAAATGATAAGTATAAAATTAACCAGCCGGGAATTGTCATTTCAAATGAAAATTATAAAATTGTTCAAATCAAGAAAAATCTTGATGAGTTTCTTTCACTAAAAAAATCGTAATTATGTTTGACAAAAAACCAAAATCCTATACAGATCTTCTAGGAAAAACCAATAGAATTGTTGAAGGTACGACGATTCATGGCGACATAGTTTCTCCAGCCGATTTTAGATTAGATGGTGAATTGATAGGGAATTTTACTTCGAACGGGAAATTGGTAATTGGCCCTGCCGGAAGTGTCAAAGGGGATATTATTTGTAATACTGCCGACATAGAAGGAAAATTTGAAGGAAAAATCCAGGTTGAAGAGATTTTAAATATCAAAGAATCGGCAAATATTATAGGAGAGGTTGTAATTGGTAAATTATCTGTTGAACCTGGGGCTATTTTCAATGCATCCTGTGTTATGTTATCTGGTAATACTAAAGGGACAAAAAATGTCGACGAATAAAGACCCCAAAAAAAACAACTATAATAAATGGTTGGCCTTAATTAACATCCCAATCCAAATGGGAGTTATTATTTTTCTGTTTTCATATTTAGGAAATTGGCTGGATCAAAATCATCCCAGTCCAAAAGTCTATTATGTAAAAGTGATGGTTTTGATAGGTGTTTTTTTGGCACTCTATAATGTAATCCGTCAGGTAAACGAAATAAACAATAAGCAATAAAAAGTATAATGAACCTTAAAAAATCACTCCCTTTCTTAACTTTACTAGCCATTTCAGTCCTATTATTTATCATCCATAAAATGGTCTTCTATAGTTTAAGAATTAATCAGGAGACTTTTTATTATTCGCTGGAAATACTTTATTTGTTTTTTTTCTCTTTTTCGGCAATTATTTT
The DNA here is from genome assembly GCF_027111335.1 of Flavobacterium aquiphilum. Lineage (NCBI taxonomy): Bacteria > Pseudomonadati > Bacteroidota > Flavobacteriia > Flavobacteriales > Flavobacteriaceae > Flavobacterium > Flavobacterium aquiphilum. The sequence goes on from NZ_CP114288.1 coordinate 522,745, forward strand.
CGGAGTTTTATTAACAATAAAAAAAAGAAGTTTTGATAATGTAGGAATGTCATTCTTATTGGCAACAAGTATAAAGATGATTTTTTGTTACTTGATTTTAAGGCCATTATTACAGATTCCAAAACCCAATGATCCAACCGAAAGAATAAATTTCTTCATATTGTTTATTGTCTTTTTAACAATTGAGACTCTTTTTACGATACGCTTGGTTAATGAAAAAAAATGATAATAAGTAAAGTGAATCAAAATCTCAAAAAAAATACTTTTTTATGCTTTCGAGTATTAATTAAAAATGTACCTTTGCGCCAAATTTTAGAATCGTTAAAAAATAAGTTATTTAAGAGATATGGTGATTTCCAACAAAGCACTTAGATTTATTATAGCGACTTTCGTTATATGTCTTCCTTTAATTAGTATGGCAAACCCTGAAAAGGACTCTACAGCAGTTGAAACTGTAGTTGCACATGAAGGAGTTGAAGCAAACCACGAAGCACATGCTGAGCCAACAGATGTGAAGTCAAAAGTAAAAGCATTTGTAAAACACCACGTTTTAGATTCACACGAATTTTCTTTTTTCCAAGATGACGAAACAGGAAAGTACTATGGTTTTTCATTACCTATTATTATTTGGGATAATGGATTGCAAATTTTCTCTTCTTCAAAATTTGAGCACGGAGAAGCTGTTGCCGAATCAAATGGAAACTACTACAAATTGAACCACCACGACGGTAAAATCTATAAGACTGATGCTAGTGGTACAATTACTGAAGATGAGAAAACAGGTCATCCAACAAATGAGCGTGTTTTGGATTTTTCAATCACAAAATCGGTTTTGGCTATAATGATTGCTGCTGTTTTGATGTTTATCATTTTTACAAGTCTGGCAAAATCTTATGCTAAAAATAACGGAATCGCTGCAGGAGGTGCTCGTATTTTTGAGCCGCTTGTATTGTTTATTCGTGACGATATTGCAATTCCTAATATTGGAGAGAAACACTATAAAAAGTACATGAGTTATTTATTGACGATCTTCTTCTTTATTTTGTTTTTGAATATTTTTGGTTTGATGCCATTCGGTGTTAATGTTACCGGAAACCTTACTATTACTTTTTCATTGGCAATCCTTACTTTTTTAATCACAAACTTTACTGCTAAGAAAGATTATTGGGGACATATCTTTTGGATGCCAGGTGTACCAAAACTAATGCGTATTGTTTTGGCTCCGATTGAATTGTTGGGAGTTTTCATTAAGCCTTTCTCATTGATGATTCGTTTGTACGCGAATATATTTGCGGGACACATCGTATTGATGAGTATTATTGGATTGATGTTTATTTTCAAAAGCTGGTTAGGAAGTAGTTTGTCATTTGGATTATCTTTTGCTCTTTCAATTCTTGAAATATTAGTAGCATTTTTACAAGCTTATATTTTCACGATGTTGTCTGCACTATATTTTGGTATGGCTGTAGAAGAGCATCACCATGAGGAAGCTCATCACTAAAAGTTAGAATGAAGAGAATAGAAGTTGGAAGTAGTTCTGACTTCTAAATTCTGACGTCTAACCCTAAAAAAGAATGTTTAATTTTTAATTTATATATTATGCAAATTCCAACTATTGTAGGAGCAGGATTAATCGTAATCGGAGCAGGTTTAGGTATTGGTAGAATCGGTGGTTCAGCAATGGACGCTATTGCTCGTCAACCAGAAGCTTCAGGAAAAATCCAAACAGCTATGCTTATTGCAGCTGCACTTATTGAAGGTATCGGTTTCGCTGCTTTATTCGCTGCGTAATTAAAAAAAAGACAATAGTTACAACGGTTGGTTGTAACTATTGTTTTAATTAAATGTTGAAATTATATTAAACAGATTAAATTTTATAAAATACAATCTACTAATTTATAAAAAATGGAAAAGTTAATAAATCAGTTTGAGTTCGGTTTGTTTTTCTGGCAAGTATTAATATTTGTTGGGTTAATATTGTTATTGAAAAAATTCGCTTGGAAACCTATTCTTGATGCTGTAAACGATAGAGAAGAAGGAATTAAAAATGCTTTGCTTTCTGCTGAAAATGCTAAAAAAGAAATGCAAAATTTACAAGCTGATAACCAACGTATTTTACAAGAAGCTAGATTAGAGCGTGACAACATGCTTAAAGAAGCTCGTGAAATGAAAGATAAAATGGTTGAAGATGCAAAAACTGAAGCTCAAGCACAAGGTCAAAAAATGATTGATCAGGCAAAAGTTGCTATCGAAAGCGAGAAAAACGCTGCTATGGCTGAATTGAAATTACAAGTTTCTTCTCTAGCTTTAGGAATTGCTGAAAAATTATTGAAAGAAGAATTGTCTAACAAAGAGACTCAAACAAAATTAGTTGAGAAATTGTTAGAAGACGTAAAAATGAACTAATCATGGCAAGTACTAGAGCAGCAATTCGTTATGCAACCGCAATTTTAGATTTATCCAATTCAAAAGGAGTATCTGAAGTTGTGAATAATGACATGAAATCTATTGCTTCAACGATTAAGGGTAATGAGGAATTGAATACTTTCATTCAAAATCCAACCATTAAAGTAGAAGTGAAAGAGAAAGCACTTTTAGAAGTTTTTGCTAATGTTGACAATGTAACCAAAGGTTTGATTCATTTGTTATATGAAAACAAAAGATTTGAAATCCTTGACGTTATTGCTGCAGAATATAGCAAATTATTTGATATCAAGAATAATGTTGAAGTAGTAAAAGTAACTACTGCTGTTCCGATGGATGCAGCTCTTGAAGCTAAAGTTTTGGCTAAAGTGGCAACACTTTCTGATAAGAAAATCACAATCGAAAACACTGTAGATCCTTTTATCATTGGAGGATTTATATTAAGAATAGGCGATCAGCAATATAATGCTTCTATTGCCAACAGATTAAAAACATTAAAAAGAGAGTTAAGTAATTAGTTTTATTACACAGTAAGTGTCTAAATTATAAATTAAGATGGCGGAAATCAAACCAGCTGAAATTTCAGCGATATTAAGAAAGCAAGTAGAAGGTTTTGAGTCTGGTGCTACACTAGAGGAAGTGGGTACAGTGCTTCAAGTTGGAGATGGTATTGCTCTTATTTATGGGCTTTCAAATGTTCAATACGGGGAGTTAGTTGAGTTCGAAAACGGTTTAGAGGCAATCGTTTTGAACCTTGAGGATGACAATGTTGGGGTGGTACTTTTAGGACCTTCAACAGGAATCAAAGAAGGATCAACTGCAAAAAGAACACAACGTATCGCTTCTCTTAGAACAGGAGAAGGAATGGTAGGACGTGTAGTGAACACTCTTGGTTTTCCAATTGATGGAAAAGGACCAATCAGTGGTGAATTATTCGAAATGCCTTTGGAAAGAAAAGCTCCTGGAGTTATTTTCCGTCAACCAGTAACCGAGCCTTTGCAAACAGGTGTAAAAGCGGTTGATGCTATGATCCCAGTTGGTCGTGGACAACGTGAGTTGGTTATTGGTGACCGTCAAACAGGTAAATCTACTGTTTGTATCGATACCATCTTAAATCAAAAAGAATTTTACGATGCAGGAAAACCTGTATTTTGTATCTATGTTGCTATTGGTCAAAAAGCTTCAACTGTTGCGGCTATCGCTAAAACATTAGAAGAAAAAGGAGCTATGGCTTATACTGTGATCGTTGCTGCTAATGCTTCTGATCCAGCTCCAATGCAAGTTTATGCTCCTTTCGCAGGTGCTGCAATTGGAGAGTACTTCAGAGATTCAGGTCGTCCGGCTTTAATTGTTTATGATGACTTGTCTAAACAAGCTGTTGCTTACCGTGAGGTTTCTCTTTTATTAAGAAGACCACCGGGACGTGAGGCTTATCCTGGAGACGTTTTCTACTTACACTCTCGTTTATTAGAAAGAGCTTGTAAAGTTATCGCTGATGACAGTATCGCTAAAAATATGAACGATTTACCAGATTCTTTGAAAGGAATCGTAAAAGGTGGAGGTTCATTGACTGCTTTACCAATTATCGAAACTCAAGCGGGTGACGTATCTGCATATATCCCAACAAACGTAATTTCTATTACTGACGGTCAAATTTTCTTGGATGGAGATTTGTTTAACTCTGGGGTTCGTCCTGCAATCAACGTAGGTATCTCTGTATCTCGTGTTGGAGGTAACGCTCAAATTAAATCAATGAAAAAAGTATCTGGTACTTTGAAATTGGATCAAGCACAATTCCGTGAATTGGAAGCGTTCGCTAAATTCGGTTCTGATCTTGATGCCGTTACATTAAACGTAATTGAAAAAGGAAAAAGAAACGTTGAAATCTTGAAACAAGGTTTGAACGACCCTTATACAGTTGAAGACCAAATTGCAATTATCTATGCTGGATCTAAAAACTTATTAAGAAATGTTCCTGTTGCTAAAGTAAAAGAATTCGAGAAAGATTTCTTGGAGTTCATGAACAATAAGCACAGAGCTACTCTTGATGCTTTGAAAGCAGGAAAATTGACAGATGAAATTACAGATGTAATTGAATCAGTTGCAAAAGAAGTTTCAGCGAAATATAACTAATTTAGTGAAAAGTGAAATGTGAATAGTTTTGGCTATTCACATTTCGCGATTCACATTTCACTATAAATATAATGGCAAATTTAAAGGAAATCCGTAATAGAATTACTTCCATTTCATCTACGATGCAAATTACATCGGCGATGAAAATGGTTTCTGCAGCAAAGCTAAAGAAAGCACAAGATGCGATTACAGCTATGCGCCCTTATGCCGAAAAATTAACGGAATTATTACAAAATCTTTCTGCATCACTTGATGGTGATGTTGGAGGAGAATTTACTACACAGCGTGAAGTAAAAAAAGTATTAATTGTTGCGATTACTTCTAACAGAGGTTTGTGCGGTGCATTTAATACTAATGTAATTAAGGAAGCTAAAAGCCGTTCTGAATATTATGAAGGTAAACAAGTTGATGTTTTTGCCATTGGTAAAAAAGGAAACGATATTTTATCTAAAACGTCAACGGTAATTGAAAATCAAAGTTCAATTTTTGATAACTTAACTTTTGACAATGTTGCAGCTATTGCAGAAACATTAACTCAAAAATTTGTTTCGGGTGAATATGATAAAATTGAATTGGTTTACAATCAATTTAAAAATGCTGCGACACAAATTGTTCAGGTTGAACAGTTTTTGCCATTAGCACCTATTCAATCCGATAAAGCTAATGCAGCTGCAGATTATATTTTCGAGCCAGCAAAAGATGAAATCGTTTTGACTTTGATTCCAAAAGCATTGAAAACACAATTATACAAAGGTATTCGTGATTCATTTGCTTCTGAGCACGGTGCGCGTATGACCGCAATGCACAAAGCAACTGATAATGCAACTGAGTTGAGAGACCAATTGAAATTGACTTACAACAAAGCACGTCAGGCGGCGATTACTAACGAAATCCTTGAGATTGTTGGTGGAGCAGAAGCTTTGAAAGGATAAATTAAAATACATAAATACGAAAAAAGAGCCATTTGGCTCTTTTTTTTTGCTTGTTTTTAAAGGAACAAATAGCTTTATAATCCTTTAGCTCCGTATTTGTTTGGAATCTTAGCTTTCCCAATGGCTTTGTTTTTTGGAGGGACAAATAGCTTTATAAACCTCTATGCTCCGTTTTTTATAGGTGAAACTTAGCTTTACCCGTGCTCGTTTTGTGGGGGACGATAGCTTTATAAACCCCTATGCTCTGTTTTTTTATGGATGAAACTTAGCTTTACCCATGCTTTGTTTTGTGGGGACAAATTAGCTTTATAAACCCCTTTTCTAATTTTAACATTACAAATATCAATCATTTATTGAGTTCTTGCAATACCCACTTTTAGTGATTTTTAATAAAATTTCGTCACTTTTCTGAATGGCTTTTTTTGGTTATTTTTGTTCTACAAATTTTAAATATAATTCAATTGAAAGTTGTCGAACTCACCACGGTTTCTGAAATGCTTGATCAAATTGAGACAATGAAGCATTTGTATCCCAAACTTACTTTGGAGAGATATGAGGATTATTTACAAGAAATGGTTCCTCATAACTACAAGCAGGTTGCGGTTTTTGAAAATGAAATTTGTATTGGATTATCTGGTTTTTGGACAGCTATGAAAATTTGGACAGGCAAATACATAGAAATTGATAATTTCATAGTTCATTCAGAGCAACGGTCTAAAGGAGTTGGAAAAATGATGACTGATTATCTTGATAGTAAAGCAAAAGCCGAAGGTTGTAATGCCATTGTTTTAGATGCTTTCACTGGAAATTTCACTGCCCACAGGTTTTATTATAATCAGGGATATAACCCAAGAGGTTTTCATTTTGTAAAAATGTTGAACGAGGAGGGATTAACCTAATCTTTTTTTAGAAATTTAATTCAACAGCAAAAGTCCAAAAATAACCAAAGAATGGTTATTTTTGCTTACGTAATATTTAACAGAAAATTCATTTTGGGATTATATAAAAAGCTTTTTCAGCAAACGGCTATATATGGACTTGCCACAGTAATACCAAGGATGTTCACTTTCCTTTTGGTTCCGCTTTACACACACATGCTTCCAAAAGATGAATATGGTAAAGTATCTATCATTTTTGCCTGGATGATTTTTTTCAATGTTATTCTGGCCTATGGTATGGAAACCGCTTTTTTTAGATTTTATAATTCAGAGAAAAACAAAGACAGTGTAGTAGAGACGACAACTGTTTCTATCTTTTGGTCCACAATTCTTTTTGTTTTCTTAGCATTATTATTTAGAGATACTCTGGCATCTTGGTCCGGAGTAGATACGCAATATGTCACTTATTCGATTTGGATTTTGGCATTGGATGCATTGGTAATTGTTCCTTTTTCTAAGTTGAGGGCAAACCAGAGGCCAATGTTTTATGCGGCAATCAAAATTGGGAACGTTGCTGTAAATCTGGTGTTCAATTTATTTTTTCTGCTCTATCTACCAAGTGTTTCGACATCACAGCCGGACAGTTTTCTGAGTTCTGTCTATATCGAAAACTTTCAGATTGGGTATATTTTTCTAGCCAACATCATAGCGAGTTTTCTAACTTTTGTCGTGCTTTTTCCGGACTATTTTGCAATTAAATGGAAATTTGATTATGAACTTTGGAAGAGAATGATGCGTTATGGATTGCCTATCATGGTTGCCGGAATTGCTTTTGCGATCAATGAACAATTTGACAAAATTCTTTTGGGTAAATTATTGCCTGACAATATTGCCGATGAACAGGTAGGAGTTTATTCGGCTTGCTATAAATTGGGTCTGTTCATGGTGTTGTACAGAACAGCTTATACACTTGGAATTGAACCGTTCTTTTTTAGTCATGCTTCCAATGAAAAGGCACAGGAAACGTACGCGACGGTTACCAAATATTTTGTCATTTTTGGTTCTTTTATTTTATTGACGGTAATTGTTTTTGCCGATCTTTTGAAGCAAATCATGATTCCAAATTCAGCTTATTGGGAAGCGATGAATGTTGTTCCATTGATCATTTTGGCCAATTTCTTTTTGGGAATTTACACCAATCTTTCTGTTTGGTATAAGCTTATTGACAAAACCTATGTTGGAGCCTATATTTCGATAGTAGGTGCAGCAGTAACATTGATTTTGAACTATTTATTGATCCCTAAATACAGCTACATTGGTTCGGCAATTGCTACGATTTCAGCTTACGGAAGTATGATGTTTATTTCTTATTATCTCGGAAATAAATACTATCCAATTCCTTACGACAAGAAAAAAATAGCTGGTTATTTGTCTCTATCTACCGGTTTTTCATGTATTTCCTTTTATGGATTTGGTGGGAATTATTTTGTTGGAATTTTGCTTTTGGCAATATTTTTAGGATTCATCTACTACAACGAAAAAGAAACACTTTTAAGAATTTTGAAAAGACCTGTTAAAAATCAGGACTAACAAATTCATCATACAATACTATTTATATTTAGAAAATAATGACAATTAACATCATCAATAAATCACAGCACGCATTGCCAAATTATGAAACCATTGCTTCTGCTGGAATGGATTTAAGAGCTAATTTAACTGAATCGATAACCTTACAGCCTTTGGAAAGAGCCATTGTTAAAACTGGTCTTTTCATTGAATTGCCGATTGGTTATGAGGCGCAGGTGCGACCAAGAAGCGGATTGGCAGCCAAAAATGGTATAACGGTGCTTAATGCTCCTGGAACTGTTGATGCCGATTATAGAGGTGAGATCGGGGTAATTTTGGTAAATTTATCCAATACTCCATTTGTTATCGAAAATGGAGAGCGAATTGCCCAACTGGTTATTGCCCAACATGAACGTGCCGAATGGATAGAAGTTGAGGAATTGACAGAAACTTCAAGAGGTGCCGGAGGATTTGGAAGTACAGGAGTGAAATAAATTCTCAATCACAGCCCTCAGTTTTTAAAATAGAAATTAATAATAGAAAGATTCTTATCACATCTTTTGATATAAAACCCCACTAAAATGAAAATAATAGTACCAATGGCGGGACGCGGATCACGCCTTCGTCCACATACTTTAACCATTCCAAAACCTTTAATCCCAGTAGCAGGAAAACCTATCGTACACCGTTTGGTTGAAGATATCGCTGGTGTTTTAAATCAGGATATTGAAGAAATTGCTTTTATCATCCATGAAAGTTTTGGTAAAAAAGTGGAAGAAGATTTAATTGCAATTGCCCAAAAATTGGGAGCCAAAGGAACAATCTATTACCAAAACGAAGCACTTGGAACAGGTCATGCTATTATGTGTGCCAAAGATTCTTTGAGCGGACCAGCAGTGATTGCTTATGCCGATACATTAATTCGTGCTAATTTTGATTTGGACAAAAGTGCGGATAGTGTTATTTGGGTAAAACAAGTGGATCAACCAGAAGCTTTTGGCGTGGTAAACTTGAACGAAAACAATGAAATAATCGAATTGGTTGAAAAACCAAAAGAATTTGTATCGGATCTTGCTGTGATCGGGATTTATTATTTTAAAGATGTTGCCGTTTTAAAAAATGAATTACAATCAGTGCTAGATAATAACATTATTCATGGAGGCGAATATCAAATCAATGACGGAATTAAACAAATGATGGCAAAAGGAATGAAATTTGTTCCAGGAGAAGTTAATGAGTGGATGGATTGTGGAAACAAAGATGTTACCGTAGAAACTAATTCCAGAATGCTTGGTTTCCTTCATAATGATGGCGAAGAATTGGTTGGAAAAAATGTAAAACTCGAAAATTCGACTATTATTCCTCCTTGTTATATAGGTGATGACGTGGTATTGATTAATGCTACTGTTGGACCTAATGTGTCATTGGGTAATGCTTGTCATGTACAAAACAGCTCAATTAAAAACAGTTTGGTTCAAACACATTCGCATATTAAAAATGCCAACTTGGACAATGCAATGATCGGAAATCACGCCAGCTTTGATGGAAAATTTACGAATATAAGTATAGGCGATTATTCGGTTTTGGAATAATTCAAAACATAGATTTAAAAAAACAGCAAGGCAGCATTATTTAAGTATTTATTATGCTGCTTTGTTGTTTTTTTAAGTTATTTTGCAAATGTGAACCATTGTGTTTATTTTGTTCCCCAAAGATTTCGTTTAAATGAGAAAAAAATGGACTTTCATATTCACCTTTTTTGTTTTGCTAAGCAATACTGCTTTGGTATTGGCACAAACGGAGCCGGAGGAAATTAAAGTCGACGGGGATAAATTTCAAGATCTTTTCTACGAATCCATTTTTCAAAAAAGTATTGAAAACTACGACAAATCGATAGTTGCTTTGGAGCAATGTCTAAAGCTGAAACCCAACGAGCCTACAGTTTATTTTGAATTGGGAAAAAATTATTTGTGTTCCAAAGATTATAAAAGTGCTTATTCTTCCTTTGAGCATGCCACGCAAATCGACCCTAACAATAAATGGTTTTGGGTGGGAATGTATGATGTGTGTTATGAAAGTAAAGATTTCAATCAGGCGATAAACGTTGTAAACAAAATTATTCCTTTTGATGCGGAGTACAAAGAAGATTTGGTTTCATTGTATATGGCAACCAAACAATTTGACAAAGCTTTGGCATTGATCAATGAGTTGAATGAAAAGGTAGGGAAAACGGAGAGGAGAGAAATGTACAAAATGCAAATCCTATCCGAAGGGAAATTTCAAAATTCGGAGATTGATAATTTAAAAGCAAAGATCGAGCAAAATCCTAAAGAAGAATCCAATTATATTGCTTTGATCTTTTTATATTCAAACAATAATGAAGAGAATAAAGCAGAGGAAGTTGCCAAGAAATTAGAAAAGGAAATTCCCGAATCGGTTTGGGCGCAAGTGAGTTTATTCAAAAATTATCTTGACAAAAATGATGGTGCCAATGCGGTAAAATCGATGAACATGGTTTTGGCCAGTTCTAAAATTGATACTAAAATAAAGCACCGAATCCTGAATGAATTTTTGCTTTTTGCAAATGCCTATCCGCAGTATGTGCCGGATTTGGATAATGCTATTGGTTATTTTAAAGATGATAAAACAGTAAATGTTGCCAAGGAAATAGGTAAGTTTTATCACAATAAAAGAGAATGGGAAAAGGCAATTAAGTATTATGGTTTATCAGAAAAAAATAGTTCCGAAGTAGATTTGGAAACTAGTTTGCTTTGGCTTCAGGCTAATACCGAATTAAAACAGTTTGAACCGGTAGCCAAAAAAGCCATGTCAATGATTGATACTTATCCTGCCGAACCACAATTTTATTATTACGCTGGTTTGGCCAATAATCAATTGCAATTGTTTAAGAAAGCCAAAGATATTCTCGAAATGGGTTTGGATTATGTGGTAGAAAATAAAAATTTGGAAATCAATTTCAATATACAACTTGGAGAAGCCTACAGCGGATTAGGAGATACTTCAAAAAAAGAATTATATTTCAATAAAGCCAATCAGTTATTAAAAGAAAAAAAATAATGAATCGATTTATAGTAAGGACACTTTTTATTTTTATGGTTTGCTTGAGCAGTTCGGCAACATTGGTGTCTTGTAAAGCAAAAGCAAAAGTTGCAGGCGAAACTAAAAGGCCGGATGAAAACCGAATGACAGCGGAAAAAATCATTAAAAATCACTACGCCAACAAAAATGATTTCAAAACGTTATATATTAAATCCAACGTAAAATATAGAGATGATAAACAAAGTCAGAATTTAACTGCTGAAATCAAAATCAAAAAGGATGATAAAATTTTGGTGAGCCTTCGTTTTCTCGGAATCACAATGGCCAAAGCTTTGATAACGCCATCTTCGGTAAGTTATTATGAGAAAATGGGCGGAACTTATTTTGAAGGTGATTTCAGTACATTGAGTAAATGGTTAGGAACTGATTTGGATTACAACAAAGTTCAAAATATTTTGATTGGCCAGGCAATGGATGATTTATCTAAAGGAGGAGACTATAAGGATTCCTTAGTAGATCAGGCGTATCGATTGGAGGATATTTCAAAAAACAATGTCAAAAAATTTTTCTTTTTTGATAAAGATAAATTTCTTTTGAATAAACAAGAAATTTCACAGATTGCCGAAAACCGAAAAATGGAAGTTTCTTATTTCGATTATAAAATGTATAATGAATCGCCAATCCCATCGGATATTGCTATCAATGCCGAACAGGATAAAGGAAAAACCGAGATCAATTTGGGCTACAATACTATAACTGTAAATGAAGAACTCTCTTTTCCGTATAGCGTTCCAAGTGATTATAAAAGGGTTTCGATTAAATAAATTTTGAATAAAAACAATTGTAAGATGCAAAAATTTCTCTTAGGCTTATTTTTTTTATGCACGACCTCAATAATGTGGGGACAGGAGTCGCAACAAGAAAAATTAGAAAAGCGTAAAGCCGAAATTCAACAGGAAATTCGCGATAATGAAAAGTTATTGCAAAGTGTGAAGAAAAAAGAAAAGTCGGCTGTCAATGTAATTATTTTACAAAACAATAAAATAAAGCTGAAAGAAAAACTCATTCGTACTACGGAAAAACAAACCAAGATCCTTAGCAATGACATGTACATCAATCAATTGAAAATTAATAAATTGAATAGGGAATTGACAGAGCTCAAAGAGGATTATGCCAAGATGATTGTTAAGTCCTATAAAAGTCGTTCTGAGGAAAGCCGTGCAATGTTTTTATTGTCTTCCGAGAATTTTTTACAAGCTTACAAAAGAGCTCAGTATATGAAACAATATACGAGCTTTAGAAAAATGCAAGGAGAAGAAATTAAAGCTAAATCAGATTCTATTTTGGGATTCAATGAAAAGTTGAATAATCAGAAAGTAGCTAAAAAGAAATTACTGGTCGAAAACACCAAAGAAAAAATATCTCTCGAAAAAGAGAAAAAAGAACAAGTAAAACTGGTAAACTCTATCAAAAAAGACAAGAAAAAAATCTCTGCCGAAATCAAAAGGAAGCAAACGGAGTCCAGAGCTATCGATCGTCAAATCGATCGTTTGATTAGAGAAGCCATCGCCGAGGCTAATAGAAAAACAGCAAGTGAAAATCCAAATGCACCGGCAACACCTTACACGTCCTCTAAAATTGTCCTAACCGGCGAAGCAAAAATATTGGCAGATAATTTCAGGGCAAACCGTGGAAAATTGCCTTGGCCAGTTGAAAAAGGCTTTGTATCATTGCCGTATGGTGACCAGCCGCATCCGGTATATCCTAGTCTTGTAGTTCATAATAGCGGGGTTGAAATTACTACCGAACAAGGGGCAACTGCAAGAGCTGTTTTTAGTGGCGAAGTAACAAGCGTTATTGTATTATCTCCTGTAAATAAAGCCGTAATGATTCAGCATGGAGATTGTTTTACGGTGTATCAAAACCTAAGTTCTGTTTTTGTAACCAAAGGTGAAAAAGTGAATACGAAACAAAGTTTAGGAAAAATACGAACCAATGGGGAAGGGAAAACAATCCTGAAATTTACAATTTCACAAAACACAACCTATAACAATCCTGCAAGTTGGTTGTATAATATGTAATTTTTGAAAGAACAAAGCGGCACTATTTATCTAATAGTGCCGTTTTTAATAAAATCATTCATTAAGTTTGCACTTTATTTAATTTACGATGCTAAGATATTCTTTGAGTTTAATTTTTCTAGTTTCAACGGCTTTACTTTGGGGTCAAGATAATCAACAAAAAAAATTAGAAGAACGTAAAGTTAAAATCCAACAAGAGATTAAGGAAAACGAGACCAAACTTCAAACGGTAAAGAAGCAGGAAAAGACGGCGACCAAAGCGATTGCTCTTCAAAGCAACAAAATCAAACTTAAAGAAGAATTGATTGCCACTACCGAAAAACAAACAAAACTTCTTGGAAATTCAATTGCAGTCAATCAAACGCAAATAACAAAACTGGAAAAGGAATTGGCTGATCTTAAAAAAGATTATGCTAAAATGATTGTTCAGTCTTATAAAAGCCGTTCGGAACAAAGTCGTGCGATGTTTTTATTATCTTCTGAAGATTTTTTTCAGGCGTATAAAAGAGCACAGTATATGAAACAATATACCAACTTCAGACGCATGCAGGGAAAGGAAATTCAATCCAAAACCTATCAACTCTATACGTTTAATTCCAAATTGGATGTTCAAAAAAGTGCCAAAGAAGAACTGATTGTCGAAAAAGACAAAGAAAGACTGTCATTGGAAAAAGAAAAACAAGAACAGGAAAAATTGGTTGAGTCTCTAAAAAAAGACAGAAAGAAGATTATTGCCGAGATAAAGAAAAGACAACTTGAATCTAAAACGATTGACAAAAAAATCGAGAAAATGATTCGCGAAGCAATAGCCGAAGCCAATAGAAAAGCGGCAAGGGAAAAGGCAGCGAGAGAAAAAGCGGCCAGAGAAAAAATCGCAATGGAAAAAGCTAAAGCCGATGCAGCCGCAAAAGCCATTGCTCTTGAAAAAGCCAAAGCACTAGAAAAGAAAAAAGAAATCGAGAGAGCCAATGCATTGGCGGCAGCCAAAGCCAAAGCCGAAGCAAAGCCGAAACCAAAACCAATTCCGATTCCAAAGGAAGTCGAACAAGCCATTGCTAAGGAAGTGCCGGTTGTTTCAAAGGAAGTGCCGATCGCAACAACAACTTCAGCAGTTTCAACCACAAAGATGGATTTGTCACCCGACGATAAAGTGGATTCGGATAACTTTAAGGCAAATAAGGGAAAACTGCCATGGCCAGTTGAAAAAGGCTATATTTCTCTAGGTTTTGGAGATCAGTTCCATCCGGTTTATAAAGAACTGCAGGTACACAATAGCGGTTTGGAATTTACCACCGATTCCGGAGCCAATGCCAGAGCTGTTTTTGGAGGAGTGGTATGGAGTGTAATGATTTTTTCGCCTGTCAATAAAGCGGTGATGTTGCAGCATGGGGACTTTTTTACCATTTATCAAAATTTAGTTTCGGTGAGCGTAAGCAAAGGAGACAAAGTGAACATCAGACAAAGTTTAGGGAAGATAAAAACCAATGGTAGCGGGAAAGCAATATTGAAATTTGCCATTACCCAAAACACGACTTATACCAATCCAAAGGCATGGTTGACGGGTAAATAATCGGAAATAAATTAATAAAATTTTAAACCCTCTTCTGAAAAATATAATTTATATTTGGTAAAATTAAATTTGAAAACTATGAAATGAGCATGGTTGTAAATTGGTAGCAAATGCCAATGACGATATGCGACTCGAGCGACAGCGTACAGGCGAAGCAATTACATATGACCAATAAAGAACAATAAATTTTTACATATATGAATTCGAATAACCCTTTTTTGAATAATAAAACATTTTCAACTGCTGCTTCAAGAAAAGACGAAGTACATCAGGCAGTAGTTATTGATGATAACCAAAACATGACTTTGGCGGGAACCATCAACAGAAGTTTGATTCTGTTTTTATTACTTGTCGCTTCGGCAACAGTAATTTGGTGGGCTACTTTTAATGGGATGAACCCAATAATTCCGGCTATTGGAGGAGGAATTGTAGGATTGATCATGGTTGTAATCGCATCGTTCAAACCAGAATCTTCGCCTTATTTGGCTCCGGGATATGCCCTTTTTGAAGGATTGTTCATAGGTGGAGTTTCGGCAATTTTCGAGATTCAATATCCGGGAATTGTGACACAAGCCGTTGGTGCTACTTTTGTAACTTTTGGAGTTTGTTTAGGATTATATAAATATCAAATCGTAAAAGTAACCGAGCAATTCAAATCGATTGTTATTGCGGCGACATTAGCAATTGGTACTTATTATTTAGTTTCTTGGCTAATCTCTTTGTTTACTAGTTACACACCTGTACATTACGGAAACTCGATGGCAAGTATTGGTATTAGTGTATTTGTAGTTATAATCGCTGCCTTAAACTTGTTCTTGGATTTTGACAGAATCGAAAAAGGAGTGGAGCAAAAAATGCCTAAATACATGGAATGGTACGGAGCAATGGGCTTAATCATAACACTAGTTTGGTTGTACATCGAATTTTTGAGGTTACTGTCTAAGTTGTCTAAAAAATAATAACTAACACAATTTATAAAACGATACCCTTCAGAAATGAAGGGTATTTTTTTTTGGAGCAGAAAGACAAGGCATTTTTGCCGGCATTGGTCCCGCTTTTCACTGCAATCTCTTGTACCGAACGCCGGTACAAGAGGATTTTCGTTACAATCGGGGCTAAAAGGAAACATTGGTCATTTTTGTTATCATTGACAAACTTTGCAACTCTGCGTCTTTGCGAGAAACGCGATAAATCCCGAACAAAAAATAAAACATGACAATCAAACTCAAATCATTAAATTTGCAGTCTTATTTAAAGATATGTTAGAAAAGGAAACAATAAATTTTGAAAAGACAGCCATCGTTGGTATTGTTACTCAAAACCAAAGCGAAGAGAAACTCAATGAATATCTTGACGAATTAGAGTTTTTGACGTTTACAGCAGGAGGTGAAGTGGTGAAGCGTTTTTCGCAAAAAATGGAACGCCCCAATCCAAAAACATTTGTGGGGACGGGGAAACTAGAGGAAATTTGTCTTTTTGTAAAAGAAAATAAAATATCCACTTTGATTTTTGATGACGAATTATCGCCTTCCCAACAAAAGAATATTTCTAAAATCATTGATTGTAAAATACTAGATCGTACCAATCTTATACTTGATATTTTTGCGCAAAGAGCTGAGACTTCTTATGCAAGAACTCAAGTAGAACTAGCGCAATGTCAATATTTATTACCAAGACTTTCCGGAATGTGGACACACTTGGAACGTCAAAAAGGAGGTATCGGAATGCGTGGTCCTGGGGAAACAGAGATTGAAACGGATAGACGTATCGTTCGTGATCGTATTTCGTTATTGAAAGAAAAAATTAAAACCATCGATAAGCAAATGGGCGTGCAACGTAGTAACCGCGGAGCAATGGTTCGTGTTGCTTTGGTGGGTTATACCAATGTTGGAAAATCAACTTTGATGAATGCAATCGGGAAAAGTGATGTGTTTGTAGAAAACAAACTTTTTGCCACATTGGATACAACCGTTCGTAAAGTGGTGATTAAAAATTTACCGTTCTTATTATCCGATACGGTAGGCTTCATTAGAAAATTGCCTACTCAATTGGTTGATTCGTTCAAGAGCACATTGGACGAAGTTCGTGAAGCCGATTTGCTATTGCATGTCGTTGATATTTCACATCCTGAATTTGAAGATCATATCGAGTCAGTGAATCAAATTTTGCAAGATATTAAAGCCAATGACAAGCCGGTTATTATGGTTTTCAATAAAATTGATGCCTATAAGCATTTGACGATTGAAGAGGATGATTTGATGACAGAGAAGACTCCAAGGCATTTTACACTGGAAGAATGGAGACAAACCTGGATGCATCGTTTGGGGGAAGAAAACACCTTGTTTATTTCGGCTACCCAAAAAGAAAATTTCGAAGAGTTTAGAGAACATGTTTACGAAGCCGTTAGGCAAATTCACATTACCCGTTTTCCATACAATAAATTCCTTTATCCGGATTATAAAGATGCCGTAGAGAAGGAAGACGAAAATGAATAAAACAAAAGACCTTTTAGTAATTCTAAAAGGTCTTTTGTTATGTCCAAAAACAGGGTTATTATTTCTTAGGTGATTTGTATAGCGGAACTGCTGAACAGGCTTCTCCATACATAATACTTCTGGCGTAAGGTTGTAAGTACTGCGCTGCCAAAATGTAAGCGCGCATTGGTACTGGTTTTCTGGAACAACCTTTTATGATTACAGGCTTATCCTGATATGCAGTAAAATCGATAGAAGGCAACAATTCTTCGTACAAAGAAGCGTCTAAATCTTCTATGTTACCATTTATGATTTTTTTTGCAAAAGGAGCTAAATGCATCGTAATCAAAATCATTGCCCATTTTGGAACAATAGCATCTGTGCTGCAGAAAACAGCAACATAGTGGTCTTGGTATTGTGACCAATCGTGATTTTTGAGCTCTTCCCTAAAGTCTTTTTCTTTTAATAAAAAACCTTCCAAAAGCCATTGCGAGAGATCAATTTGAACACGATTTCCTGCCGGATAATAGTCTTCAAGATCGAAAACTTCGAGGGCACTATTCGCTACTTTATTGATTATTTCTTCCATTTGAAAAGTTTGGTTTCAGGTTTAAAGTTTCAAGTTAAAAACAACCTGAAACTTTAAACTTTAAACAAATTTTAAAGCATTCCCAATTCTAATTTTGCTTCTTCACTCATCAAATCTTTGCTCCATGGCGGATCGAAAGTGATTTCTACTTCAGCGTCTTTGATGTGTTCGATTGATTTTACTTTTTCCTCTACTTCTCTTGGTAAACTTTCTGCTACCGGACAGTTTGGAGAGGTAAGGGTCATTAATATTTTTACTTCATAATCAGTGTTGACCATCACGTCATAAATCAATCCTAATTCATAAATATCTACGGGAATCTCAGGATCGTAAATGGTTTTCAGTTTTTTTACGATTGATTCTCCTAATTCTTCGGTGTTTATTTCTTGTTCCATTTTTGTAGTTGTTTTTCACCCTTGAGGCGATATTTTAAAAGCAAGGTTTTTTTATTTTACCATTAAGATCTTAAGTTCATAAAGATGTAAACTTAACTTTTCTTATTGTCTTAATGGTTTAAATTTTTTTATTTGTTCTTAGTATCAAATGCCAAGGCATACATTTTAATATTTTTTATCATCGAAACCAAACCATTGGCTCTTGTTGGCGAAAGATGTTCTTTCAAACCTATTTCATCAATAAACGCCGTATCGGAATTTAATATGTCAATTGCTTTTTGGTTTGAAAAAGCTCGAATTAAAATAGCGATTATTCCTTTGGTTAAAATGGCATCACTATCGGCTGTGAAAACAATATTGTCTCCGTCTTTTTCTCCATGAAGCCATACTTTGGATTGACAGCCTTTGATTAAATTATCGTCAGTTTTGAATTTTTCCTCAATTAAGGGAAGATTTTTTCCTAACTCAATGATGTATTCATAGCGCTGCATCCAATCGTCAAACATAGAGAATTCATCAATGATTTCGTCTTGTACTTCTTTTATTGTCATTCTTCTTTTTTTGAAAACGATAGTATCGTGTTTACTAAATTTTTTATTTTTTCGGGAGGTGTTCCATTGTCGAAAGTTTGACTTTCATAGGTTTTCTCCTTATAGGTTATTTTTAAATTGGCCATTGCAGCACCGTCGTGAAAGCGTTTTTGTGTGGGCGCTTTTAAATTTGGAATTTCCTCCAAATTTACTTTTTGAAATTCTTTTATCAAAGCATTCCATTGGGCATCCGTTAGGGAAGTAGAAACAGGTTTTCCTCCTCTTGTTTCCGTAACGGACACCGTTTTATTCTCCACGACAATGTTGTTGTACAATCCTCTTGAATTGGCTGTATATTCAACTTTGGCGGAAGCCAAATCCATATTCTTTTGTCCTTGGCAATTGTTCCCAAGGATTATAGTCAAAAACAAGAGTGCTATGAATTTCATAATTTTTCTGAATTTAAGACAGCATCATTTGTGCTTTTTTTACGGCCTCGACCAAAGTGTCAATTTCTTCTTTGGTATTATAAAAAGAAAACGAAGCTCTAATCGTTCCCGGAATTCCAAAGAAATTCATAATTGGTTGTGCGCAATGGTGGCCTGTTCTTACCGCAATTCCCAATTTGTCGATGATGGTTCCAATGTCATACGGATGAATACCGTCAATATTAAACGAGATTACCGAAGTTTTGTTTTCAGAAGTACCAAAAATTCGCAAACCGTCGATTTCCAATAATCGCTTTGTTGCGTAATCCAACAATTCCAATTCCTGTTTCTGAATGTTTTCAAAACCAACTTCATTCATATAATCAATGGCAGTTCCCAAAACAATTCCGCCGGCAATATGAGGCGTTCCTGCTTCAAATTTATGTGGCAAATCGGCATAGGTAGTTTTCTCGAAAGTTACTTCTTTGATCATTTCACCACCGCCTTGATACGGAGGCAGTTTATTCAGCCAAGCTTCTTTTCCGTATAAAACTCCTGTTCCTGTTGGGCCGCACATTTTATGTCCCGAAAAAGCATAGAAATCACAATCCAAAGCCTGAACATCCGGTTTTAGATGCGGAACAGCCTGCGCACCATCAATCAAAATAGCTGCTCCAACTTCGTGCGCTTTGTCAATCATGTATTTGATAGGATTGATTGTTCCAAGAGCATTCGAAATATGATTTACCGTTACGATTTTGGTATTTGGCGAAAGCAATTTATCGTACTCGCTCATTATCAGTTCCCCCTTTTCATTCATTGGGATAACTTTGAGCGTGGCGCCTGTTTTTTCGCAAAGCATTTGCCAAGGCACAATATTGCTGTGGTGTTCCAAGTAGGAAACCACAACTTCATCACCAGGTTTTAGGATGGACGCAAATCCATTGGCTACAAGGTTAATACCAAAAGTCGTCCCCGAGGTAAAAAGTACTTCATGGGCGAATTTTGCATTAATGTGGTTTTGCACTTTTGCACGGGAAACTTCATAAGCATCTGTCGCTAACTGACTCAACGTATGAATTCCTCTGTGAATATTGGCATTTATTTCTTGATAATAGGTTGAAATGGTATCAATAACCACTTGCGGTTTTTGTGAAGTGGCTCCGTTATCGAAATATACTAAAGGCTTTCCGTTTACCTTTTGTGAAAGAATGGGAAAGTCGGTTCTTATTTTCTGAATATCTAACATTGTTTTATTTAGAATTTTTCTAAATACAAAAGTAATACAATTGATTTAGTTTTCTAAGAAACAATAGTTAATAATTGTTTATTGCTTGATAGAATTCTATTATAACTATTTCTCTTTTTTTGGATGATTGCAAAAAAAGCCAATTGCTTCCCTTTAGCCCCGGTTGAAGAGGAAATCTCCCGATTTAGAAAAACAAGGCTTTTTTGCCATAGTTTTTCTTGATCGGGAATTGAAACGGAAAACGGGACGATCTTTCCAAGAATGCCCAATGTATCCGCTTCAAAATAACAATGAAAATCAGGTTGTTAGTGTTTGTTTTTTTACTAAATTGGTGTAATTATCTTTCATTATGAAAAAATATTTAAAAATAGGCCTCTTTCTTTTGTTCCTCATTGTGGGTTATTTTGGCTATACAAATTATCTCAAACTTGAATTGATTTCTGGTTTTTCGGCTAAAAATTTGGCTTCAGCCCATTTTATTGACAACCGTTCACAGGAGGTTATCGAAAAAAGCGACAATAATTTTGATGTGATAGGTTGGGCAACCAATGAAATCAATGAATCAGGAAAATATGCTACAGCTAGTGTTTTTGGTTTAAAAAAACGAAAAGCGATTTATAGACCGGGTTTGGGTGCAACTTTAATTGATGGTAATTTTGACATCACAAAACCTTATGAAATTCCCAAAAGAACAAAATCAAACAGTAAACTTCCTTTTCCTTATGGCGATGTAGAACCGAAAGACACAGTTTTTGCTAATATCGATTATGTCAAGTTGAATCAGGCTGTCGCCAATGCTTTTGACGCCAAAGGAGAAAACGATAAAAAGACCCGTTCGGTCTTAGTTATTTATAAAGATAAAATCATTGCCGAAAAATATGTTGATGGTTTTTCGAAGAACAGTATTTTGTTGGGTTGGTCCATGACCAAGAGTATTACGGGAACATTTTTTGGAATTCTTCAAAAACAAGGAAGATTTGATATTTACAAACCCGCTCCCGTCCGGGAATGGCAAAATGATGACCGGAAAAACATAACGACCAATGATTTGTTGCATATGAATTCGGGTTTGGAATGGGACGAGCATTATGATAGAGTTTGTGATGCAACTCAAATGCTTTTTCAAACTGAAGATATGACTCGAACGCAATTGTTAAAACCTGCCCTTTTCAAACCCAATGCGCATTGGAATTATTCTTCGGGAACGGCCAATTTACTGTCGGGAATTTTGCGAAAGCAATTCAAGACACATCAGGAATATTTGGATTTTTGGTATTCGGCTTTGATTGATAAAATAGGGATGAGTTCGATGCTTATCGAAACCGATATGGCGGGGAATTATGTAGGTTCGTCCTACGGTTGGGCAACAACCAGGGATTGGTCCAGATTAGGTTTGCTGTATTTACACAAAGGCAATTGGAACGGCGAACAATTATTCAATCCTAGTTGGGCTAAGTATGTTTCTACACCTACAAACACTTCAAACGGTAGATATGGAGGTCAATTTTGGCTTAATGCCAATGGACATTTGCCTGACGCACCAAGAGATATGTATTATTGCAGTGGTTTTCAGGGACAAATGGTGGCAATTATTCCGTCAAAGGATTTGGTGATCGTGAGAATGGGTTTGAAAGAAGAATTTGATTTTAATGGTTTATTGAGTGGGATTGTGGGGAGTTTGAAGAAGTAAAATACTTACAATTCATTTTATTTTATTAATATTACATGAGTCTTTAACTTAGGTATGTAATTTATGAAAAACATAATTTTTATTGGTGGGATACATGGTGTTGGTAAAGGTACAATTTGTAAAGAAATTGAACTAAAAACAGATTTAATTCACCTTACAGCAAGTCAAATATTGAAATGGGAGAAAATTAGCGAGAGCAGTAATAAACTTGTAAAAGATATTTCTTCAACACAAAATAGATTAATTATAGGCTTGAAAAATTTAATTAAAAAAGATCAAAAATACCTTCTTGATGGCCATTTCTGTTTATTAGATTCAAACGGAATTCCAAATAGAATTGATGAAAATACATTTGATCAAATCAGTCCAAAAGTTATTGTAGTGGTTATTGATGATGTTAAAAAAATTGCCAAAAAGATAGAAGCAAGAGACAATAAAATTTATGATGTAAATATTTTGGATCAATTACAGCAAATGGAAATAGGATATGCCAAATATCTTTCAGATAAATATTCAATTCCTTATGTCGAAATAAAAGACGGAAATTATAATCAGCTAATGGAAATTATTTAACTATGAAAATTTTACTCGATACAAACATCATTATTCATAGAGAAGCAAACAAAATATATAAGCCCGAAATTGGTCAACTTTTTAAATGGATTGATAATCTTAAATATTCAAAATATATTCACCCATTAACTGTTCAAGAATTAGAAAGGTATAAAGATCCGAATGCTCTTGATACAATGAGTATTAAAATTAGGAGTTATAATTTACTTAAACATCAAGCTCCTTTAGGAGAAGAAATGTTAAAAGTCAGTAGAAATATTGATAATCAAGATAATGATATAAATGATACTCAAATCTTAAATGAAGTTTATGAAGACAGAGTCGATATTTTAATTTCCGAGGATAAAAAGATACATACTAAAGCAAAGCTTTTAGGAATAGAAGATAGGGTTTTTAAAATTCAAAACTTCTTAGAAAAGGTAATTTCTGAAAATCCAGAGCTTGTTGATTATAAAGTATTAGCGGTTAAAAAAGTAGATTTTGCAGAAGTTAACATCAAGGATGAGTTTTTTGATAGTTTTAGACTTGATTATCATGAATTTGATACTTGGTTTAATAGTAAATCCGAAGAACCTTGTTACGTTTGTTACAGTGATGGAAATTTGACAGCTTTTCTATTTGTTAAAATTGAAAATGAAAATGAGAACTATTCTAATATAGTCCCTGTTTTTGGACCTAAAAAAAGATTAAAAATAGGAACTTTAAAAGTTACGGGTAATGGTTATAAAATTGGAGAAAGGTTTTTAAAAACAATTTTTGATAATGCAATTCAATTTAAAGTTAAGGAAATTTATGTAACTCTTTTTACAAAAAGACCAGAACAAGAACAACTAATTGAAATGCTTGAAGAATGGGGATTTTTATACCATGGATTAAAAACAACAAAAAATGGTGATGAAAAAGTTTATGTAAGACCTTTTAATAGAGAAACACCAATTAATTTAGAAAATCCAAAACTTACATTTCCTTTTTTATCGAGGAAAACAGATAAATATATAATTAAAATTGAAGCACAATATCATACAGAGCTTTTTCCAGATAGTATAAATACAAGGGAAGATATTAGAAAATATACAGAAAATGAACCTCATAGAAATAGAATAAGTAAAGTATATATATCACATTCTCAAGATAGAAATCTAAAACCAGGAGATTTATTGATTGTATATCGTATGGGTGAAACAACTCCCAAAAAATATTCTAGTACTATTACAACAATTTGTATTGTTGAAAATATTCAAAACAATTTCAAATCTTTTGAAGATTTTTTTTATGCTTGTAATAGACGAACTATGATTTCGAGAGAAGATTTAAAAACAAATTGGTGGGATAAAAATCCGAATAACAGACCTTTTGTTATTAATTTTTTGTATGCCCATTCTTTGCCAACACCTAAACCAACTTTAGATGATTTAAATAGATTAGGTATTATTCCAGATATATTGAATATGCCAAGAGGATTTATTAAAATAACAAATGAACAGTTTAATGTTTTGATTAAATTTGCTTATAAATTATAACTTATGAAAGTAGTACTATCAATAAAGCCCCAATTTGCAAATAAAATATTTGATGGGACAAAAAAATTTGAATTCAGAAAAGCTATTTTCAAAAACCAAAATGTTACTTCGGTTTTAGTTTATGCTTCTTCTCCTGTACAAAAAGTAATCGGTGAATTCGAAATAGGTGAAATATTTAATTTTGATCTTAAAACACTTTGGGATAAAACTAAGGAGCATTCAGGAATATCGGAAGATTATTTCTATGAATATTTTGCTGACAAAGAACATGGATTTGCAATTCAAATTAAAAACAAAAAAAGGTTTGAAAATCCTAAATGTTTAAAGGAAGATTATAATTTATCACCTCCACAATCTTTTGCTTATTGGAATTCTAAAGAATAAAATAAAAAAACCGCCAATTGGCGGTTTTTATTTATAAATCAAATCCAAGTTTAACGCCCAATTTATTGGCGATAATTTTGGTGATTCGTTGTTTTAATTCCGGTATTTTGATGTTTTCAATAACGGCATTCGAGAAAGCGTACATCAATAATGCTTTGGCTTCTTTTTTAGGAATACCGCGTTGTTGCATATAGAACATAGCAGTTTCGTCTAATTGACCAACGGTACAACCGTGTGAACATTTTACGTCATCGGCAAAAATTTCCAATTGTGGTTTGGCGTTAATGGTAGCTTTGTCGCTCAAAACAATGTTGTTGCTTTTTTGGAAAGCGTTTGTTTTTTGCGCTTGTCTTTCCACATACACTTTTCCGTTGAAAACTCCTGTAGAACGGTCATTGAAAATTCCCTTATAATCTTGGAAACTTTCGCAATTTGGCGCCGCGTGATTTACCAATGTATAATGGTCAACGTGTTGGCTTTCGCCAATAATCGTGATTCCGTTTAACGTACTAGTAAGTCTTTCACCAAAATGGTAGAAATTCAAATTGTTTCTTGTTAGGTTTCCGCCAAAAGAGAAAGTGTGCACCGAAACGTGACTTTCCTGTTTTTGGGAAACATAAGTGTTGTCAATTAAATTGGCGTCTAGATTGTCATTTTGAATTTTGTAATAATCTACAATGGCTCTTTTTTGAGCAAAAATCTCAGTAACCGAATTGGTTAAAACTGGATTAGCTTCGCTCAGTTCGCCTTTGGCTCGGGTTTCGTTCAAGCTTTGGTGGCGTTCAATGATTTGAACATGAGAGTTTTCACCAACGATAACCAAGTTTCTTGGCTGAACCATAAGCGCAGTTTCGCTGCCTGTTGAGAAATACATGATTTCAATTGGTTTGTCGGCAACTTTGCTTTTTGGGATATTGATGTAGGCTCCTTCATTGGCGAAAGCCGTATTCAAGGAAGTCAAACTTTCCTCTTTGTTGGCAATCTTGTTGAAATAGGTGTCGATAACCATCTTGTATTTTGGTTTGTTCAATGCCGATGACATGAGGCAAACATCAATTCCGTCGTGGGTTGTTGAAGATAAATGCGAACTGAAAACACCGTCGATAAACACTACTTTGTAGGTGTCTATTTCGTGTAAAAAGTATTTTTTTACGTCGCTGTATTGAATAGTGCTTTCTGTTTTTGGGAAAACGCTAAAGTCATTTTTTAGAATAGCATTTAGCGAAGTGTATTTCCAACTTTCTTCTTTTTTGGTTGGAAAACCTTTATTTTCGAAGTTTTTTATAGCTTCAGTTCGAATGTTGTGAAGTTCGGTATGAACATCAACTCGTTCCTCAAAAGCCATAAAAGACGATAGTAATTTTTCTTTTAATTCCATTTTTGTTTGTTTCAGGTTTCAGGTTTCAGGTTTCAGGTTTTGCCTATTGAAACTTATTACCTTTGAAATCTTTCTTGTTAAGATAAGTGATGAAATTTTTTATTTTACCACTTAAGTTTTCATAATCCTTTTTTAAAATTTCAAATCTTTGTTCTGAAATATATTCAAAATCAAAAACTCTATAAAGTTGAGATCGAGTTTCTCCTGCAGAACCTTTGGCAATAGATAAAAATTGTCTAAATTCTATGTTGCCATCTCTTTCAAAGCCTTCAGCGATATTATCCATTACTGAACCTGATGATGCTTTTATTTGATCCTTAAACCGATAATCGTTTTTTAATTCAGTTTCAATTGAAATTGTATGAATTTCTTTTGCCAGCCGTCTAGCTTCTTGCCAAATGTCTAAATCTTCAAAACGGTTTATGGTAGCCATAGATTTTATTTTTGTTTGTTTCAGGTTTTGTTTGTTTCAGGTTTTGTAACTTGAAACTAAAAAAACTTGAAACTTGAAACAATTTTTAATTATCTCCTTTAATCCAGTCGTATCCTTTTTCTTCCAATTCGTGGGCCAATTCAGCTCCGCCGGATTTTACGATTTTTCCGTTATGAAGTACGTGAACAAAATCAGGAACGATGTAATCCAATAATCTTTGGTAGTGCGTAATTACAATGACAGCGTTTTTGTCGCTTTTCAATTTATTTACACCATTGGCAACAATTCTCAAAGCATCAATATCAAGACCGGAATCGGTTTCGTCAAGAATGGCTAGTTTTGGGTCTAGCATTGCCATTTGAAAAATTTCGTTTCTTTTTTTCTCACCACCGGAGAAACCTTCATTAAGGGAACGGGAAAGAAACTTTCTGTCGATTTCCAATAATTCCGATTTTTCACGGATAACTTTCAGCATTTCGTTGGCCGGCATTTCTTCCAGACCTTTTGCTTTACGGGTTTCGTTGATTGCCGATCTCATAAAATTGGTTACCGAAACCCCAGGGATTTCAACAGGATATTGAAACGAAAGGAAAACACCTTTGTGTGCTCTTTCTTCCGGGGCAAGATCGCCAAGATCCTCGCCGTCCAAAATAATTTCACCCTCGGTCACTTCATAATTTTCGTTTCCGGCAACAACAGCCGAAAGGGTACTTTTTCCGGCACCGTTTGGCCCCATTATTGCATGAACTTCTCCAGCTTTTACTTCAAGGTTTATTCCTTTTAATATTTCTTTGTCACCTATTGAGGCGTGTAAATTTTTTATTGATAACATTTGTTTTATTTTGTTTATTCGTAATGCCCTTTCAAAGAAAGGATATTTAATATTTCTATTGTGTTTTCATCTATAATTTCATAAACTAATCGATGTTCTTTGTCAATTCTTCTAGACCAAACTCCAGATAAATTATGTTTTAATTGTTCTGGTTTTCCAATGCCTTCAAAAGGATTTTCTTGAATTGCTCTCAATAATTCAGAAATTTTCTTTAGGATTTTCTTGTTTCCTGATTTATTCCAAAATATCAAATCGGTTTCAGCTTTTCTAGAAAAAACTATTTCCATAGTTTATCAATGTCTTCTATGGTCATTTTAATTCCTTTGCCTTGTCTAAGCTCTTCCCTTGCTTCCAAAATCTCTTTTACAAACTCAGGATTATATGGTTTCTCTTTTTCTTGAATGATTTCAAAACCAAGAGATTTTGCCAGTGATTTCAAAACCGGAAAATCTTTTTTCTTTACATTTTTTAAGACAATATCCATAGCATTGCTCTTTTTTTAATTTAGATGATGTGTCAATTTTTATAATTTGATAAAATAAAAAACAAATATAATTATTTTATTATCAGACTATATCATTGCCAGATCAATGCATTATCCAACAGAACCTTCCAATGAAATTTCCAATAATTTTTGTGCTTCCACAGCAAACTCCATTGGCAATTTATTCAACACGTCTTTACTGAAACCATTCACGATAAGCGCAATTGCTTTTTCGGTGGGGATTCCGCGTTGGTTGCAATAGAAAACTTGATCCTCACCAATTTTACTGGTTGTGGCTTCATGTTCCACTTTGGCAGTTGGGTTTTTGCTTTCTATATAAGGGAAAGTGTGCGCACCGCAATGGTTACCCATTAACAGCGAATCACATTGTGAAAAGTTTCTGGCGTTTTCGGCTCTGGCTCCAATTTGAACCAAACCTCTATAACTGTTTTGTGATTTTCCTGCCGAAATACCTTTGGAAATAATGGTTGATTTAGTGTTTTTACCCAAATGGATCATTTTGGTTCCTGTATCGGCTTGTTGGAAATTATTGGTAACGGCAATGGAATAGAATTCTCCTATTGAGTTGTCTCCTTTTAAAATAACAGAAGGATATTTCCAGGTAATCGCAGAACCGGTTTCCACTTGTGTCCAGGAGATTTTTGCATTTTTCTCGCAGAATCCTCTTTTGGTCACAAAGTTGAAAACCCCACCTTTACCTTCTTTGTTTCCAGGATACCAGTTTTGAACTGTTGAATATTTAATTTCGGCATCGTCCAAAGCGATAAGTTCTACAACGGCAGCGTGCAATTGGTTTTCGTCACGGGTTGGAGCGGTACATCCTTCCAAGTAAGAAACATAACTACCTTCATCGGCAATTAACAATGTTCTTTCGAATTGTCCTGTTCCCGCCTGATTGATTCTGAAATAAGTTGAAAGTTCCATTGGGCAGCGAACGCCTTTTGGAATATAACAGAAAGATCCGTCGGAGAAAACAGCTGAATTCAAGGCTGCGTAAAAGTTGTCTTTTTGAGGAACAACGCTTCCTATATATTTACGGACCAATTCAGGATGTTCTTTGATGGCTTCGGAAATACTCATAAAGATAATTCCTTTTTCGGCCAATGTCGCTTTGAATGTTGTTGCAACCGAAACCGAGTCAACTACAATATCCATAGCAATATTGTTCATTTTTTTTTGCTCGTCCAGAGAGATGCCTAATTTTTTGTACATCTCCAAAAGTTCCGGATCTACATCATCCAAGGTTTTGTTTGGATCCGCTTTTTTTGGGGCAGAGTAATAGGAAATGGCTTGAAAGTCCGGTTTTTCATAACGAACGTTTGCCCATTCCGGTTCAACCATTTCTTCCCAAGCGCGAAAAGCCTCAATACGCCAATCGGTCATCCATTGCGGTTCATCTTTCTTTTGGGAAATGGCTCGAACAATATCTTCATTTAAACCAACAGGAAACGTTTCGGATTCCAATTCGGTGTAAAATCCGTATTCGTATTCTTTGTTCTCTAATTCGATTTTTAAATCGTCTTCGGTGTATTTTGACATTTTTTTATTTTTAAAAACCATTAAGAGATTAAGATTTGTTAAGACTTAATCAACTTAATTTCTTAATGGTTTAAATGGGTTTTTATCATTTTATAACGAGAAACTTTCCCCGCAACCGCAAGTTCTATTGGCATTTGGATTGTTAAAAACAAATCCTTTTCCGTTTAGTCCTCCGGAAAATTCCAATATTGTTCCTGCAAGATAAAGGAATGATTTTTTTTCGACTGCAATTTTTATATCGTTGTCCTCAAATATTTTGTCGTCTTCGTTTTTATTTTTGTCAAATTTCAAATCGTAAGACAAACCAGAGCATCCACCGCTTTTTACGCCGACTCTCACGAAGTCAACAGCAGCATCAAAACCATCGTCTTTCATCAAGTCGATAATTTTCTTTTTGGCAGTATCAGAAACTTGTATCATGTGTTCTTAAATAGTTGTTTTAATGTTTTGGATATAAATGACTAATAATGAATTAGCAAAAAAGATGCCGATTTCAAAAACGCACTTATGTCTTATGTTTATTTCGTCTAAATTAACTGCAAAGATACTATATAAAATACTTTTTTCCATGATTGATAACATTTATATAACTAATGCCGAAATAGAAATTTGTTATATATAGGTAGAATTAAGCCATTGGATTTTGTTAAATTGCGGTTTCATTTTAAACATTAATCCATACTTAATGAAACTTTATCCCATAGAAACAGGCAATTTTAAACTAGACGGCGGAGCAATGTTTGGCGTGGTGCCAAAATCGATTTGGAACAAAACCAATCCCGCTGACGAAAACAATTTGATTGACATTGCAGGACGGTGTTTGTTGATTGAAGACGGTAATCGGTTGATATTAATCGATACCGGAATGGGGGATAAACAGTCGGATAAGTTTTTTGGTTATTACTTTCTTTGGGGCTCACATTCTATGGACAAGTCCTTGGCTCAATTCGGTTTTCACCGCGATGATATTACCGATGTTTTTATGACGCATTTGCATTTTGACCATTGTGGAGGAAGTGTGCAATGGAATAAGGACAAAACAGGTTACGAACCGGCTTTTAAAAACGCCAAATTTTGGAGCAACGAAAGCCATTGGGAATGGGCAACAAAACCCAATGCCAGGGAAAAAGCCTCTTTTTTGTCGGAGAATATTTTACCGATGCAGGAAAGTGGACAGTTACAATTTATTTCGAAACCCGAAAGTGACTTTGAAGTGTCAAAAGAGTTGAGCTTTGGGATTTTTTATGCCGATGGTCATACCGAGAAACAAATGATTCCGCATATTCAATATCAGGACAAAACCATTGTTTTTTGTGCCGATTTGTTGCCGACTGTCGGACATTTGCCATTGCCTTATGTAATGGGATATGACACTCGACCACTATTGACAATGCCCGAGAAAGCCAAATTCCTCAACGCCGCCGCAGACAATAATTATTATTTGTTTTTGGAACACGATGCACATAACGAGATTATTACTGTTGAGCATACTGAGAAAGGGGTGCGCTTGAAAGAGCGGTTTAGCTGCGGGGACGTTTTTTAATAGGTATCAGTAAGCCTTATTTTTCGTTAATTTGAAAATGAAGACTTTTATTATACACATTATGGTAACTAAATTTCAATAATGCATACTTATTGATTTTCCGAAAATTTGAATATCAATTTCAGTCTGATAATATTTAATTCATAAAAAACAGTTAATAATTGATTAATATCTAATTTACTTCTGCTATTTTTGAAGTTGATTAGTAAAACTACAAACAGATGAAAAAAATAAATTTAACGGCATCGGCATTAGTTGTGGCTTTGTCTTTATGCCTTTCGGCCAATGCGCAAACATCGACGACTTATGTTGCGAAAAAAGGAGAATTGAAAGAATCCGAATTGCAAAGATGGTCGCATCTGGATTTGGCCAAAGACAGTATTCCGGGAATGAGCGTGGATAAAGCTTACGCGGAATTGCTTAAAGGTAAAAAAGGCGTTAAAGTTATTGTTGGTATTGTAGATTCGGGTGTGGATATTGACCACGACGATTTGAAATCGGTAGTTTGGACCAATAAAAAAGAGATTCCCGGAAATGGAATCGATGACGATAAAAACGGTTATATTGATGATGTTCATGGATGGAATTTCCTTGGTGATGCAGTTCATGAAACTTTGGAAATGACCCGAATCGTTAAAAAAGGAGATGACGGATCGGAGACCTACAAAAAAGCATTGGCGGCTTATAATGAAAAAAACAGCAAAGCCTTGAAGGATAAACAACAAGTTGATTTTCTTTTGGGAGCAGATAAAGCCATTCAAAAATATTTGAACAAAGAAAATTATACTGTTGATGATTTGAAAGGAATCTCAACTACAGATCCTGATTTGTCCAAAAGTATAATGGTCATGACCCGCGTCTTGAGTAATGCCGGACCTGGTTTTAGAGGCGAACTTGAAGAATATAATAAATACGTTTATGGCCAATTGGATTATAACTTAAACAAAGATTTTGACGGTCGAAAAGTGTTGGGAGACAATCCGGAAGATATTACCAAAACCAAATACGGAAACAACGTTGTTTATGGCCCAGATAAAGAGGAAGCTCTTCACGGAACCCACGTTGCCGGAATTATTGCTCAAGTAAGAGGAAACGGTATTGGTGGTGACGGAGTTGCCGATAATGTTGAGATTATGGCGGTGAGAGCTGTTCCTGATGGAGATGAGTATGATAAGGATATCGCTTTGGCAATCCGTTATGCTGTCGATAATGGAGCCAAAGTAATCAACGGAAGTTTCGGGAAAAGCTATTCTCCTCACAAACAATGGGTTTTTGATGCCATAAAATATGCCGAAAAGAAAGACGTATTGTTTGTTCATGCTGCAGGAAATGATGGTGATAATATTGATTTGGCAGAAAATGCAAATTACCCAAATGATTCAGCAGACAACAAAAAAGAATTTGCTTCGAATGTTTTGACGGTTGGTGCTTTAAACAACAAATATGGAGAAGGCGTTATTGCTGAGTTTTCAAATTACGGAAACTTCAATGTAGATGTCTTTGCTCCTGGTGATGAAATTTATGCTACGATTCCGAACAACAAATTCAAATATTTGCAAGGAACTTCTATGGCTGCGCCAAATGCTGCCGGAGTTGCTGCTTTGATTCGTGCGTATTATCCAAAATTGAAAGCGTCTCAAGTGAAACAAATTTTGATGGATTCAGGAACTCCGCTTCCTGCTACAGTAAATTTGGGTGAAGGTCAAATGGCAAGTAAAGCTGCTGATTCTTCAAAATCCGGAAAAATGGTCAATGCTTACAATGCTTTATTGATGGCTGAAAAAATGTCTAAGAAATAATTTTAACTTCTATTAATCGAATGGAAGAGTCAAAAACTCTTCCATTTTTTTATTTTAAATACAATGCGCAACTTCTTTTTATTCGCTTTCTTTTCCCTAAGCATTGGGAATGTAGTAGCCCAAAGTTCAGGTTACTGGCAACAACAGGTCGATTACAAAATGGATGTCAGTATGGATGTCAAAACCTATCAGTATAAAGGGAAACAAGAACTGGTTTATACTAATAATTCTCCTGATACACTGAAAAAAGTTTATTATCATTTATATGAAAACGCTTTCCAGCCGGGAAGTGAAATGGATGCCAGACTGCAATCGATCAAAGATCCGGATGCCCGTATGGTGAATAAAATACAGGTGGACGGAAAAGATGTAAAAGAAAGCCGTATCAAAAACCTAAAACCAAACGAAATAGGATATTTAAAAATTTCTAATTTCAAACAAGACGGTGTTGCGGCTGTCGCCAAAGAAGTAGGGACTATTCTTGAAGTGACTTTGAACAAACCGATTTTGCCAAATTCCAAAACAACTTTAACGTTGGATTTTGACGGTCAAGTACCGGTGCAAATTCGTCGTACCGGACGAAATAATGTTGAGGGAATCGAATTGTCGATGGCACAATGGTATCCAAAAATGGCCGAGTTTGATTTTGAAGGCTGGCATGCTGATCCTTACATCGCAAGGGAATTTCACGGAGTTTGGGGGAATTTTGATGTAAAAATTACAATCGACAAGGATTACACAATCGGAGGTTCCGGTTATTTGCAAAACCCGAACGAAATAGGACATGGTTATCAAGCAGAAGGAGTTACAGTAACATATCCTAAAAAAGCAAAAACATTGACTTGGCATTTTGTGGCGCCAATGGTACATGATTTTACTTGGGCTGCCGATAAAAATTATGTACACGATATAGTAAAAGGACCAAACGATGTCGATTTGCATTACTTCTTCAAAAACACTCCCGAAGTAGTAGCAAACTGGAAAAAACTAGAACCTTTGATGGTAAAAGTGATGGATTACTACAATAAAACCGTTGGGAATTATCCATACAAACAATACTCTTTCATTCAGGGAGGCGATGGCGGAATGGAGTATGCGATGTGTACTTTGATGCTTGGAAACGGAACTGTTGAAGGGATGTTGGGAACGGCAACCCACGAAATGGGACACTCATGGTTCCAACATATTTTAGCTTCGAATGAATCCAAACACCCTTGGATGGACGAAGGTTTTACGACCTATATTGAAGATTCGGCGCTGAATGAATTGTTTGGTAAAAAAGAAGCAAACCCGTTCAAACCGAATTATGCTGCTTACTATAAATTGGTAGAATCAGGTAAGGAACAGCCGTTGTCCACACACGGCGATCGTTATGACGAAAACCGTTCTTACAGCATTGCGTCCTATGTAAAAGGGAGTATTTTCCTGTCGCAATTAATTTATGTTATTGGTCAGGACAATTTGAATAAAACCCTGAAAAAATACTATCAGGATTTCAAATTTAAGCATCCAACGCCAAACGATATCAAGAGAACTGCCGAGCGTGTTTCGGGAGCAAACCTTGATTGGTATTTGGTAGATTGGACAGAAACTTTAAACACTATCGATTACGGAATCAAAGATGTAAAGGAAAATGCCGATAAAACAACCGTAACATTAGAGCGCATTGGCAGAATGCCAATGCCTATCGACTTATTCGTGGAATATACAGATGGCAGCAAAGAAAGTTTCTACATTCCGTTGCGCATGATGAGTTTCGAGAAACCAAATCCAACTCCAGCTATTACGAGAACCGTTCTTAACGATTGGGCTTGGGCATATCCTACTTTTGAGTTTAACATTTCAAAACCGAAAAACACAATCAAGAAAATCACCATCGATCCAAGCGGTTTAATGGCCGATGTCAAACAAACGAATAATATTTACGAAGTGAAGTAGTATTTTATAAAATTATTTAAAGGCTCTTTTGAAATGTAATGTTTTAAAAGAGCTTTTTTTTATTACAAATTTGGGCGAGCCACCATCCCGATAAAAAGGGTAATTCTCTTTGTGGTGACACCCCTTTTTATCGGGATGCTGTCAGGCTGTCCGCGTTACTTCGGTAACTTGCTTCCATCCTTCTCGCGGGTACAGTATATTTTCGACAATATTGTCATCCCGACATAGGAGGGATCTCACGCGTAGTTCCGCAAACTAAATCATTAGCGAAAGCAAAACTCCAATCGGTAATTTGTAAATATTTGTTTATAACCTGAACTCGATTAATAATTTAGGCTGAAAATATTGTAGAAAAAGGTAAAATTTAGTATATTTAAATCTCTGACAATTAAATATTTAACTAAACTCTACCTTATGATTTGTTTCGATAAAATTACAGATATTTTTTCTATTGTTGATGAATTTTGTAAAGATTTTGAGAAAACCACACAGCCTTTTCTGCTAGGAAAACCTTCCAAACGTCCTTCGATTATGTCAAAATCAGAAGTAATTACAATTTATTTACTTTTTCATTTGAGTGGTTTTCGTTGTTTCAAGCATTATTACATTTTTTATGTCCAAAAGCATATGCAAAATGAATTTCCTAATACAGTTTCTTATAATCGCTTTTTAGAACTGATGCAAAGTGTTCTTTTGCCAATGACAATTTTTGCCAAAACCTGTTGTTTAGGCAATTGTACAGGTATTTCATTTGTAGACTCAACACTAATAAGAGTTTGTAAAAACAAACGAATCAGTAGAAATAAAGTTTTTAAAGATATTGCCACTACCGGAAAATCTACAATGGGTTGGTTTCATGGGTTTAAGCTCCATATTATCATTAATGACAAAGGAGAATTGTTAAGCTTTGCTGTAACTCAAGCCAACGTAGATGATAGAGAGCCACTGAAAAATGAGGGCTTTTTGAATGCTATTTTCGGAAAACTATTTGGTGATAAAGGATATATAAGCGAAAAACTCTCCCAATTATTATTTGTTGATGGAGTTCAATTAATTACAAGCATTCGCAATAATATGAAAAATAGTTTGATGGAAATGAGTGATAAAATCTTACTCCGTAAACGCTCAATAATAGAAACAGTTAACGATGAACTTAAAAATATTTGCCAAGTTGAACATTCTAGACATCGTTCATTTACCAACTTTTTGTCAAATCTTATAGCCGGAATAATTGCTTATAATTTTCTGCCTAAAAAACCTTCTTTGAAATACGAAACGGTTAAAACTAACCAATTAGCAGTATTTTATTAATCGAGTTCAGGTTTATATATTAGCTGAATAAACAATAAGGATTTGATGGGATAAAATCATCCAATTTGGACTAGATTTGAGTGGTTTTGTCACACGTATAAGTAAGTTAGCGGTTATTTTAGACAACTGAAATCACAAAAGATAATTTCAAGAAAGATATGGCAAAAAAAATATTCGATTCAATTGACAGCGGGACTTTGGAAGGGTTGGCAAAAATTTTAGCTGATACAGAAAAGGGACTGACAGGAACTGAATTATCTAAATTTATTCCAGAAGCAGGACTTACTGACATTGACCCATTAAACTCAAAGTGGAAAAGGCTTTATAATAGTTTTGCTGACTACCAAAACAGAAATCAGAATTCTAATAATATTTTAAAATTCATAAACTTATCTCTAAAGCCCTCACGTTTTATTGGACAAAATGATAAATTTGAAACTATTCGAGCTGAATTAAACAAAAGACTTTCATTTATCGGGTTACAATTGAATCAAAATGGTGTGTTTAATCTTGTTGCTGTAGCGACAACAATTACAGAAGCCGAACAACGAGTGAATAGGTTTAAATCAAAACTTGAAAATAGAAATATTCATTCAAAAATTTATGACTACTGTAATTCAGAACTAATAACGGAAAACTATTTTCACTCAGTTTTTGAAGCTGTTAAAAGCATTGCAGAAGAGATTAGACAAAAGACGAATTTAACTCTTGACAGAGCTGAACTCATCGACAAGGCACTTTCTGTTACAAATCCGCTAATCAAAATTAATTCATTGCAGACCGAAACAGAACAAAGCGAGCAAAAAGGGTTTTCAAATTTAATAAAAGGAGTTTTTGGAATGTTTAGAAATACAACTGCTCACGCACCAAAAGTTGTATGGGCAATAAATGAAGACGAAGCGTTAGACATAATGACAACAATATCATTAATACATAAGAAACTTAATAAAAAAAGCCACTGACAGCTATTACAACTGATTTGGGTATTAGGTTTGATGGGAAAATGGTTTTGTATTTGGAAGATTTGCCTCGACTGTTCGTTATCATTCGGGTGACAAATCATGAAATAGAGGTTTAATTTAGATATCAGCCTGCCGTAGTATTAAGATGTCGTGAATAATTTCAAAATCCCGAATCTTTAATTAAAAATGCTTTTGAATATCAGTGCAAATTCAATATAATCTTTGACGCTTTTTCTTTATTTTTGTATAATTGATTAAATCACAAAAAATGGACAACATAATAATTTATCCGAAAAATGAAAAGCAAAAATCTTTGCTAAAATCCTTATTGGAAGAAATGAAAGTTCGTTTTGAAATCGAAAAATCTGATGAGGATACTTTATTAGGTGAAAGTGAATTTATCTCAAAAATCGATAAATCTATTGAACAGGCTGAATCAGGAAAAACTAGAACACTCACAAAAGAACAGCAAAAGAAGTTTTTAGGTTTATGAGTTATTCGATAGAATTAACGGATGACGCTATTGCCGACATCGAGAGGCATAAAAAATCAGGCGATAAAAAGGTTCTTATAAAAATTGACAAACTTTTAAATGAGCTCAGAAAGCATCCGATGACAGGAATTGGAAAACCGGAACAGCTAAAATATTATGAAGTTGCAACTTGGTCGAGACGAATAACAGATAAACATAGACTCATTTACAGAATTCAAGATGATAAAGTAGTTGTTATGGTTCTTGCTTTTTGGGGACATTATGGAGAGAAATAGTCAGTGCCATCAGTTGTAAATTATTAGATGAAATAAATAATCACCAACAGTAGTAATCAACTCTCGTTGGTGATTATTATTTTAATCAAAAAAACGTCTGTTCTCCATCCCCATGTAAATGCCTGATAATTTCAGTAATCAGTCCTGTCCAACCGGTTTGATGATTGGCTCCAAGCCCTTTTCCTGTATCCCCGTCAAAATATTCAAAAAACAAATGGTTTTTATTGAAAAGAGGGTCTTCCTGAAATTTTTTGTATTCACCGTACATTGGGATTTTTTTGTTACTGCCACGTACAAATAGCGCCAATAAACGTTCAGCAACTCCTTCGGCAGCTTCTTGTAAATTCATTAATTCACCAGATTCGGTTGGGAATTCTACTTTGAATTCTTTACCGTAATAACTGTGGAATTTTTCCAAAGAATCTAGAATCAGGTAGTTCATTGGGAACCAAATTGGCCCCCTCCAATTGGAATTTCCACCAAACATATCACCTGTGGCTTCAGCTGGGGTATAATCAACTTGGATTACTCCACCATCGTGCTTGAATTTATAAGGATGCTCTTTGTGGTATTTGGACAAGGAACGTACTCCAAAATCAGACAAAAATTCCTTTTCATCAAACATCCGCTTCAGAATCATTTTCATGCGATGCCCTCTTAATGTGGAGAGCAATCGGGTTTCACCTTTTCCGGGAATGTGCCAACTGGAAACCAAGCCGGCAAGATCGGGACGGTTTTTTAAAACCCATTCAACACGGCGCTTGAACATTGGTAATTTTTCCAATAGTTCGGGAGTTAAAACTTCAACAGCAAAAAGCGGAATCAACCCCACCATTGAGCGGATTTTCAGCAATTCGGCATCACCGTTTTCTTTATGGAGCATATCGTAATAGAACTGATCTTCTTCGTCCCAAAGGTTCAATTTGTTTTCTCCCAAAGCCTGCATAGCCCCCGAAATATGAAGGAAATGTTCAAAGAATTTGGACGCCATATCTTGATACACTGGATTTTTCAGCGCTATTTCACAGGCAATACGGAGCATATTCAGGCAATACATTGCCATCCAGCCCGTACCATCAGCCTGTTCCAGATGACCTCCTGTAGGTAAATCGGCGGAGCGGTCAAACACCCCGATATTATCCATTCCGAGGAATCCGCCCCCAAAGATGTTATTTCCGTTTTGGTCTTTTAAATTTACCCACCATGTAAAATTGAGCAGCAGTTTATGAAAGATGCGTTCCAGAAAAACGGTATCGCCAACACCTCCATTATTGCTTTTGTCAATTTGGTACACTTTCCAGGTTGCCCAGGCATGCACGGGCGGGTTTACATCCGAGAAAGACCACTCGTAGGCAGGAATTTGTCCATTGGGATGCATATAATATTCCCTCAAAATAACCGATAATTGCCTTTTGGCAAAATCTGGATCTAATCGGGCAAGAGGCAAAGTGTGAAAGGCCAAATCCCAAGCAGCAAACCAAGGATATTCCCATTTGTCGGGCATCGAGAGAATGTTCGAAGTGTACATGTGTTTCCATCCACTGTTGCGTCCCTCTTTCCGGTTGGCATCGGGTCTTGGTGTCGATGGATCGCCTTTTAACCATTCGAAAACATTGTAATAATACCATTGTTTGGTCCAAAGCATACCCGCGTAGGCTTGACGTTGAATGGACTTTAATTTTTCGTCTTTTATATCTTTTTGGATAGCGTCATAAAATTCATCAGCTTCTTCAATTCTTTTTTTGAAAATGGCATCAAAATCTTCAAAGGGTTCGTCCGGTTTGGTGTTGGTAAAACGAATGCGGTATTCTTTTTTGCCCAAGGCAGGAATGACATCATCATAATGTACCGACGCTTTGGTTCCAATTTTTTCAGGATTTATACTGGTTTGTTTTTGATTTATGATATAATCGTTGATCCCGTCTTTGGTGTAAGGGGATTGTGCAGGCGATTTATATAATTTTTCAAAATTGGTTTTATTGTCGCAAAACAAAAAGTCTTTGGCATTTTCAGCATACAAATTGAAGTGTCCTACCAATTTATGGTTGACCTCTATATGTGATTTTTCAACTCCAAGTAAAGTGGGTTGGTGTTTGTAATTTTCATAGCCCCAACTCCAGGTATTCCTGAACCAAACGGTAGGTAAGACCGTAATGGGAGCGGCCAATTTGGAACGGTTTTCTACCGTTATTTTTATTAAGATGTCTTGTTCATCGGCTTTGGCGTATTCTATGGTGATGTCAAAGTATTCGTCTTTGTCAAAAACGCCGGTGTCGAGCAATTCATATTCGGGTTCCTGACGGCTGCGTTTTATACTTTCCTCTATTAACTTTTCATAAGGAAAAGTGGCATGAGGATATTTATAAAGCATTTTTTGATACGAATGCGTGGGTGTGGAATCCAGATAATAGTATATTTCCTTGACATCCTCTCCGTGATTTGACTCGGCAGGTGTCAATCCGAAGAAACGCTCTTTGAGGATGCGGTCTTTATGGTTCCAAAAGGCAAAAGCAATACAGACGTGCTGTTTGTTATCAGAGATTCCTCCAATGCCTTCCTCTCCCCAACGATAGGCTTTGGAACGGGCCATGTCATGAGTAGTACTTCCCCAGGCGTAGCCGCTTTGTGAATAATCCTCCCTAACGGTTCCCCATTGTCTTTCGGATAAATAAGGCCCCCATTTTTTCCAACCTTTATTATCGGTTCTTAATTGTAAACGTAATTTTTCGGCGTTATTTTCCGGCATACCATTCTAAATTTGTTTCTAAATGCAATTTAGCTAAAACACGTTTAAAAACAGTTACATAATTGGTAAAAATCAATGAAGATAATTAATGAATAGCAATTTATGGATTATTTTTTTTGGGGAATTAGTTTGTCAATCGAAATAGTTGTTGAGAGTAGAAATGCCGCGTGAGGGACAGAAGCAATCCGCCGTTGCGGAGCGGATGGCCTGACAGCATAAAGAAAGGGACCGAATCACCAGTATAGTGAGTTGGTCCCTTTTTTTATGGTGGCACGCCCAAGAAAAGAATAATTTGGGTGTTATTGTAATTCGGTATCGTATTGATGCGCCAGATTTTTCAACATATCGACGGTCATCATTTCCAAATCAAATTGATGGTTCCAGCCCCAATCTTCCCTGGCACGACTGTCGTCAATGCTGGATGGCCAACTGTCGGCAATTTTTTGACGGAAGTCGGGTACGTAGGTTACCTCGAGTTCCGGAATGTGTTTTTTGATTTCGGCAGCTATTTCTGTTGGAGTGAAACTCATAGCGGCTAGATTATACGAAGAGTGAATTTTGATTTGCTCAACTGGAGCTTTCATGATATTGATAGTGGCGGCAATGGCATCGTCCATATACATCATCGGCATTTTTGTATCAGAGGTCAAAAAACATTCGTATTTACCTTCTGATATGGCTTTGTGATAAATGTCAACAGCGTAGTCAGTTGTTCCTCCTCCGGGAGGTGTTGTCCAGCTGATTAAGCCCGGATAACGAATGCTTCTAACATCGACACCAAACATATTGTGGTAGTATTCACACCATCTTTCGCCAGCCTGTTTACTGATGCCGTACACGGTTGAAGGCTCCATAATTGTGTATTGCGGGGTGTTTTCTTTTGGGGTATTTGGTCCAAAAACAGCTATACTGGAAGGCCAGAATATTTTTTTGATTTTTCCGGCTTTCGCCAAATTCAAAACATGAAACAGCGAATTCATGTTGAGGTCCCAGGCAAAAGCAGGGTTTTTTTCGGCAGTTGCAGAAAGTAGGGCGGCCATCAAGTAAACATCGGTAATCTCGTGGATTTCTACCAAATGTTCGATTTGATTAAAATCCAAAGCATTGATTACTTCAAAAGGACCTGAGTTGACCACATCATTATTTAGTTTTCGAATATCAGATGCAATAACATTGTCGGTTCCATAAATGGCTCTTAGTTCATGAGTCAATTCAGTACCGATTTGCCCGCAGGCACCAATTATTAATATTTTTGGATTCATGGTAGAAGGTTTTGAATTGCAAATATAACGATTTCGTAAATATTCAACTATAATAGCATGTATTTTTATTTATATTTCAATAAAATGACTAAAATTTGAGGAAGTTAATAATTACAGGTGTTAATATTGTTGCTAAAATTTCGTTTAAAATCGGCTTTTGGCATTGCCATTTTCATTGAAATTTAAATTGATTTTGCTATCGTCATTGCCATTGAAATTGATATTGCCATTGCCATTGATATTTGTAACTTTGTGGCTCAAATAATTTAGGAGATGAACAATAAAGTAATGTTGCTTTTTTTGGTGCTTTGGACGGTGTTTTCCTGTAAGGACAATGATGAGCGTCTTGCCGATAATTTAAGGGATGCCAAAAAGAAAGAATTGATTTTTAAGACCATCGATAAAGGTTGGATTTTTTTTGATGCCCCTATCAACAGTACTTCCGAAGCAACTTTGAAGACTTGGCCGGAATGGCGTGATTTTATGGATGAACTTTCCATTAAACCGAAGAAAACAATCACTGCTTTTCAAAAGAAATCCAAATCATTATCAACCAAGGTAATGGCTTTGAACAACAATGTTCCCTCTCAATTTGATACCCCGCCTATAAGATGTAGAATTTCAGCTCTAATCACACAGGTTAGAATGTTGGATTTATATATTAATCTTGATAAAGTTTCGGATAAAAAAGTGACGGAATTGGTTTCCGAAATTAATTTGGAATTGGTTTCCCTGCAAAGGCAAATGGACAAGATTGTTGAGAAAAGTAAAATCCCGATGGAAGTTGGAGAGTCCGAGTTATTGATGATGTTGGACACCACAAGAGCGATACAAGCAGGAAGCCCACCAGTAGTACCTGGAAGTCAAGCTATGCCTGAAAACAAAGTGATACCAGGAAATCCGGGAGGCGCAGCCACTCCAAAAAATCCAAATGATGCACACGTTGAGTAAATCTACCATATATTCGGTTTATGATTCTTCTCCGAAAACGGCTCAG
This sequence comes from Flavobacterium aquiphilum, assembly GCF_027111335.1. Taxonomy (NCBI): domain Bacteria; kingdom Pseudomonadati; phylum Bacteroidota; class Flavobacteriia; order Flavobacteriales; family Flavobacteriaceae; genus Flavobacterium; species Flavobacterium aquiphilum. Next base: position 565,237 of record NZ_CP114288.1, read on the forward strand.
ATTGTAGCTCGTTTGCAGGAAAATAATCAGGTTAAAATGCAATTGGACGGTTTGTTGGGATCGGCGACATCCTTTGTGATTCAGTCGGTTTTTAAAAAAGTGGAACTTCCTTTTCTGTTGGTTTTGAGCAACAAAGAAGAAGCAGCTTACTATTTGAACGATTTGGAGCAAATGGTTGGAGAGCAGGATGTGTTGTTTTATCCCGGTTCGTTTCGTCGTCCGTACCAAATCGAAGAAACGGACAATGCCAACGTTTTGCTTCGTGCTGAGGTTTTGAACCGAATCAATTCCCGTAAAAAACCGGCCATCATCGTCACGTATCCCGAAGCTCTTTTTGAAAAAGTGGTGACTCGCCAAAAATTGGATCAAAATACGCTGAAAGTAAGTTTGGGGGATAAAATTTCGATTGATTTCCTGAATGAAGTGCTGTTTGAATACGAATTCAAAAGGGTTGATTTTATCACGGAACCGGGCGAATTCTCGGTTCGCGGTGGAATTGTCGATGTGTTTTCGTTTTCGAATGATAATCCGTACCGAATCGAGTTTTTCGGGAATGAAGTGGAGAGCATCCGAACTTTTGATGTTGCAACCCAATTGTCATTGGACAAACAGAAAAAAATCACCATTATCCCGAATGTCGAGAACAAGGTTTTTCAGGAAAACAGGGAGAGTTTTTTAGATTATATAAATGAAAGAACGGTTTTGTTTTTTCAAAATACCGAGAATCTTTTATACGAATTGGATAAGCAATTTGCAAGGGCTGAAGAAGCTTTTGAAAAATTGTCAAAAGACATCAAACATGCTACGCCGGATCAATTGTTTTTGAACCAAAAGGAATTCGTTAAGAGAGCTTTGGATTTTTCGGTTGTGGAGTTTCATTCTAAAGCGGTTTTTAAAACGACCAAAAAGTTTGAATATCACATTCAGCCGCAACCGTCGTTCAACAAGCAATTTGATTTGTTGCTGAATAATTTGAGCGAGAACCATTTTAACGGTTATCAAAATTATTTGGTTTGTTCGAATGAAGCGCAAACCAAACGTTTTCACGACATTTTCGAATCTTTGGACGAAGCCAATTCCGAGAATATTCGCAAGCAATACAAAACAATTGTTTTGCCATTGTACCAAGGTTTCATCGATCAGGAAAACCAAATTACCTGTTATACCGACCACCAGATATTTGAGCGTTATCATAAATTTAGCATCAAAAACGGTTATTCCAAAAAGCAAAATTTAACCTTAAAGGAATTGACCACTTTGTCCGTTGGCGATTATGTAACGCATATCGATCACGGAATCGGGAAGTTTGGCGGACTGCAAAAAATACAGGTCGAAGGTAAAACGCAGGAAGCAATCAAATTGGTTTACGCCGATAATGATATTGTGTATGTGAGCATTCACTCGCTGCACAAGATTTCGAAATACAATGGAAAAGACGGAACGCCACCCAAAATTTACAAATTGGGTTCCAGCGCGTGGAAGACTTTAAAACAAAAAACCAAAGCGAGGGTCAAACATATTGCATTCAATTTGATTCAGTTATATGCCAAACGAAGACTTGAAAAAGGATTCCAGTTTGCTCCCGACAGTTATCTACAGAATGAGTTGGAAAGTTCATTTATTTATGAAGATACTCCAGACCAGATCAAATCAACGCAAGAAGTCAAAGCCGACATGGAGAGCGAGCGCCCGATGGATCGTTTAGTTTGCGGGGATGTGGGATTTGGTAAAACCGAAGTGGCAATTCGTGCGGCGTTCAAGGCGGTGGATAATAGTAAGCAAGTTGCGGTTTTGGTTCCGACGACTATTTTGGCGTACCAACATTACCGAACTTTTAGCGAAAGATTGAAAGACATGCCGGTTTCTATCGGTTACTTGAACCGTTTTAGAACTGCCAAACAAAAAGCGCAAACCTTAAAAGATTTAGCCGAAGGAAAACTAGATATTGTCATTGGAACCCATCAGTTGGTGAACAAAAATGTGGTTTTTAAAGACCTTGGATTACTGATTGTTGATGAGGAGCAGAAATTTGGTGTTAACGTAAAAGACAAACTCAAAACCATTGCTGCGAATGTCGATACGTTGACTTTGACGGCAACACCAATTCCGAGAACCTTGCAGTTTTCGTTGATGGCGGCACGCGATTTGTCGGTAATTACAACGCCTCCGCCCAATCGTTATCCTATAGAAACGAATGTGGTCGGGTTTAATGAAGAACTGATTCGCGATGCGATTTCGTATGAAATTCAGCGGAACGGACAGGTTTTCTTCATCAATAACCGAATCGAAAATATCAAGGAAATTGCCGGAATGATTCAGCGTTTGGTGCCTAATGCACGTGTGGGAATCGGTCACGGACAAATGGACGGTGGTAAATTGGAAGAATTGATGCTCGGTTTCATGAACGGAGAATTCGATGTTTTGGTGGCAACTACAATTATTGAAAGCGGTTTGGACGTTCCTAATGCCAACACAATCTTTATCAATAATGCCAACAATTTTGGTTTGTCTGATTTACATCAAATGAGAGGCCGTGTGGGACGAAGCAACAAGAAAGCGTTCTGTTATTTCATTTGCCCACCGTATTCACACATGACCGATGATGCCAGAAAACGTATTCAGGCTTTGGAACAATTCAGTGAATTGGGAAGTGGTTTGAACATCGCGATGAAAGACCTTGAAATCCGTGGTGCCGGAGATTTATTGGGAGGAGAACAAAGCGGATTTATCAATGACATTGGTTTTGATACGTACCAAAAAATCATGAATGAGGCTATCGAGGAATTGAAGGAGAATGAGTTCAAAGATTTATACCCCGAAGAGAATAATATCGAGACCAAAGAATACGTAAAAGACTTGCAAATCGACACCGATTTTGAGTTGTTGTTTTCAGACGAATACATCAATAATGTCACGGAGCGTTTAAGTTTGTACAACGAATTGGCAGAAGTGAAAAACGAGGAAGAATTGATTGTTTTCCAAAATAAATTAATTGACCGTTTTGGTCCAATGCCTCCGAGAGCGCTTGCCTTAATGAATAGTATCCGCATCAAATGGATTGCCACCAAAATGGGTATCGAAAAACTGGTAATGAAAAAAGGCAAGATGATTGGCTATTTTGTCTCCGACCAACAATCAGATTATTACCATTCCAAACGTTTCCATAAAGTGATTCAGTTTGTGCAGACGAACAGTAATATTTGTGTTATGAAAGAAAAACAAACACCTAATGGTTTGCGATTGTTGTTGACTTTTGACAATGCCAAAACCACGAGAAGATGTTTGGAATTGATGCAGATGTTGGGTGGGGAGTAAAACGATTCAATTATGAGAAAGCTAAGCTTTATGTTACTTTGTTTATGTTTTTTTACTTCTTGTAATTTGCGTACTTCAAGTAAAATTAGGTTAGAGCAAGTTTCAGATGTAAAATTACCAGATGATTTTGAAGTCTTGAATGATGAATATCAAGATATGGGACCTGATTATTGTCTCTTTTATAAAATTAGGTTTGATAAAAAAGCTTCATCTGAATTTATTAAAAGTGTAAAAAAGTCTCGGTTTTATCTACAGGATTCAAATACGGATATTTTAGTTAATTCAAATGCAAAAATAAATACATTACCAGTTTGGTATAAATCGAATACTGGTTATGGATTTATATGTAAAAAAGGACTTACAGATTATACAATAAATTTTAATATTTCTGATTGTACTTTAAATTATCAAGAGTGTGCTGATTAAATTTCGATTGAAAATTTCCATATATGTTTCTTTATAGACTTTTGAAAATGTGAAGAATACTCGAACAGCTTTGGAAATGATACAGAAGTTGGGGGAAAACTAAAAAAAGGATTTATTGTTTTAATTCGTATATTTGATTTTTACAAATCCATTTCCAATGAAATCAAAATCAATAGACGAGTTTTATCAGGAAATATCGGGAGGCAATGATCAGGATTCAAGCGGATTATTGCCCAAAGACATTCAAAAAGAAATTGGTCATTTTAATGTTTTCAATATCAAGGAACTTTATGAAAGGTTGCAGGAAAAGTCTTTTATGCCCTATGACCGGAGAGCCTATTATAAAATAAGTTTGATCCGGGGGAAAAATAGGGTCGAGTATGCGGACCGCACAATTGATATAGAAAAACAGGCACTTTTGTTTGCTACGCCCAAAATCCCTTATAATTATCTTCCATTAGATACGCAGCAGTCAGGTCATTTTTGTGTTTTTACGGGTGAGTTTTTAACCAAAGATAAAAGCGGGATTGACTTGGATAGACTGCCTATTTTCCAAACAGATGGTTATCCTGTTTTTCAATTGACCGAAGAGGAAGCCTTTGCAATTGATTTGATTTTCAAAAAAATACATCAGGAAATCAATTCGGATTATGTGTATAAATACGATTTGATCCGGAATTATGTATCAGAACTGATTCATTTTGGGCAAAAGTTGCAACCGGTAACGGCTTTGTATTCCAAACACAATTCGGCCGCGAGAGTTTCTTCTTTGTTTCTGCAATTACTTGAAAGGCAGTTTCCTATTGAATCCCCACGGCAGCGTTTGGAGTTGAAGTCGGCCAAAGATTTCGCAACCCGTTTGTCCATTCACGTCAATCACCTCAATAAAGTTTTAAAGGAGAACACAGGCAAAACTACTACTGAATTAATCAGTGACCGATTAATCCACGAAGCCAAGATTTTATTGAAAGAAACCGATTGGAACATTTCGGAGATTGCTTTTTCGTTGGGTTTTGAAGAGTTGGCGCATTTCTCTAATTTTTTTAAAAAACAAACCGCCTTGTCGCCACTGTCTTTTCGCATTTAAAATTGTTTGATTTGAATTTTGCAAACTCTGGATTGATATTCGCAATTGTCGAACTTTACATAAGAACTAATTTTGTCCTAAAATAATTTAAAACAAAATTTGAGATGAAAAATAAAATAGTATTAGTTACCGGAGGAAGCCGTGGATTGGGAAAAAATATGGCGTTGAGTCTTGCCAAAAAAGGACTTGATGTAGTATTGACTTATAACAGTAAAAAAACAGAAGCTGAAGAAGTTGTAAATGAAATTGAAAAATTAGGACAAAAGGCGGTGGCTTTGCAATTGAATGTTGCCGATGTAAGTAGTTTTGATTCGTTTTTTCAAAATGCAAGTGCGGCTTTGAAAAGCACTTTTGGTACCGATAAAATCGATTATTTAGTTAATAATGCGGGCGTCGGGATTCACGAAAGTTTTGCCAAAACCACAGAAGAACAATTTGACAACATGGTCAATATTCATTTCAAAGGGGCTTTTTTCCTAACTCAAAAAGCGTTGGACGTAATGAATGACGGTGGGGGAATTGTAAATATTTCATCCGGATTGGTTCGTTTTTCATTTCCGGGATATGCTGCTTATGCAAGTATGAAAGGGGCTATTGAAACTTTGTCCAAATATCAGGCAAAAGAATTGGGCGAAAGAAAAATCAGGGTGAACATTGTTGCTCCGGGAGCCATTGAGACTGATTTTGGCGGTGGTGCTGTCCGTGATAATAAAGATTTAAACCAACAAATTGCTTCTATGACAGCTTTAGGACGAGTGGGATTGCCTGATGATATTGGAAGTGTTGTCGCTTTTTTATGTACAGATGATTCGAAATGGGTAAATGGTCAGCGTATAGAAGTTGCGGGAGGAATCTTTTTATAAATAGAAAACAAAACAGTTATCGTCTATTAATTATTGTTGGTTAATAGACGATAATTGTTTTTTATCTCGTCACTTCTTCGATCAGATAAAAAATAGATTTAAAATCAATTCCGCTTATTTTTTCAAGGCCAATTTCGCAGGTTCGGCTAGTAGAAAAGCCTTCTGTGCAGTTGGTTGGAATCTGTGATTTTAATTCTCGTAATCCGTGTTCGTTCAATTCGGGAATCAGGAAACCTCTGTCTCCGGCAAAACCGCAGCAATTGCTGTCGATAAGCGTGACTTTATTGGCACACAACTGAGACAAGGCTACCAATTGATCTGTTTTACCTATTTTTTTTACCGAACAAACGGGGAAAACTGAAATCGTGTCTTTTTTGTTTTTTACCGTCAAATGTGGCATCACGTAATCCAACATGAATTCGATGGGATCGACGATTTTCAAGGTTTTGGAAAACTCTTCTTTCGAATGATAAAAACACGGACTCATATCATACAAAACAGGATATTTACCATTTTCTGAAGCTTTTAAAAGTGCTGTTTCCAATGCACTAGATTGTTCCTGATTGGCTTCGGCAAAACCTTTGCTCGAAAAAGGCATTCCGCAGCAATGGGTATCTATTAATTCGGGATAAATTATAGTGAATCCGGCACGAACCAATAAGCGGTGCGTGAGTTCAGTTAATTGCAAATCATCTGAATCCTGAAAACGGTTTTTTCCCATGCTTCTGTTGATGCAGGAAGGAAAGTAAACGACTTTTAAATCGGAAGTTGTATTCATTTATCCTATAGTTTTTTGCCACAGATTTCAAGGATTTTCACAGATTTTTAGATTGCGTAACAATCTGTTTAATTTGAAATCAGTGAATCAGCGGCTAATTTTTTAAATTTATTTTGTTGGCTCCTTTCGGCATTTCCGGAATCCATTTTGGTACTTTTCCAAAGGTGATAAAATGCGACGCATTGGACAAAGCTGTCATAATGTTGGTTCCAAGAATAGAATGAAAAAAAGAAACTGTTTTCAAACCCACTCTCAAAATTGCTGTTGTTCCTGCCATGTGGGAACCAATGTAAGCCGCCACTTTTTTATTGCCTGAATTCAAATTGGAGGCACGCCAGGTTTTAACAAATTTTCCGGTGTCGATATGTACGGGACAGGCCAAAGCACAAAGGCCATCGGTAGCACAGGTTTCGTCTAGCTGATAGGTAACGTCTTTGCGGATGTCGGCCAATCGTTGTGGATCATCATTCGATTCTTCCAAACGACTGATTTCCCTTGCAATTACAATTCTTTGTCTTGGCGATAAAGTTAATCCTTCGGAAACACAATGCGGTTCACAAAATCCACACTCCATACATTTGTCCACAATGGCGTGGGATTCGGGCATTGGTTTCAAATTTTTGAGATGCGCTTTCGGGTCGGGATTAATTAAAACGTCCGGATTGATTTTATTGTTTGGATCAAAAATGTTTTTGATGCGTTTCATGATTTCGTAGGCAGTTGCTCCCCATTCTTTTTCTACAAAAGGAGCCATGTTGCGCCCTGTTCCGTGTTCTGCTTTTAAAGAGCCACCAAAACGATCCACTACCAAAACCGCTAATTCCGACATCAGTTTTTCGTAACGATCGACTTCGGCTTGGTTTGAAAAGTCTTGCGAGAACACAAAATGAAGGTTTCCTTCCAAAGCATGGCCAAACAAAACAGCATCATGGTATTCGTATTTTTTGAACAAATCTTTTAATTCCAAACAAGCATCGGCCAATTGAGGCAAAGGAAAACCAACGTCTTCAATGATTACGGATGTACCATTTTTTCGAAGCCCACCAACTGTTGGCAACAATCCTTTTCGGGCTTTCCAATTAAAATAATATTGTTTTGGATCGCTTGTAAATTCGTAATCCGTAAAAGTAGGAATGGACTGAATCTGTAATCGAACAGCATCTTGTTTTTCTTTTAAAACTGTTAAATCATTGTCGCGGCATTCCACCAATAAGGCGCAAGCCGATTCAGGCAATGTCTTGAAATATTCGGGGGCATCGTCATCATTTTCAACCGAACGAATGGATTCTCTGTCCAATAATTCGACTGCCGCAACGGGTGCCGATTTCAATAAAATGGTGGCGTTGCAGGCATCCTGAATCGTGTTGAAAATAAGCAATGAACAGGATTTATTTTTTTCATCAATGATGGTTTTGAAAGTCACATTCGAAATAAATGCCAAAGTCCCTTCAGAACCCACCATCAAATGTTTGATGATATCGATAGGATCTTGATAATCGACTAATGCGTTGATGCTGTAGCCTGTCGTATTTTTTATTTTGAATTTATTTTTAATCTGATGATAAAGCGTTTCATCGTTTTTAATTTGATCTCTGAGACTTTCAATTTCCGTAATCAACGCCGATTGCGTTTGCTTGAAAGAAGCAACACTTTGTGCATCTGAAGTGTCTAATATCGTTCCATCATGCAATACAATGCGAATATCTGCTATGGTTTGATACGAGTTTTGGGCAGTTCCGCAACACATTCCGCTGGCGTTGTTGGCCACAATTCCACCAATCATTGCTGCTCCGATAGAGGCTGGATCGGGACCTATTTTCAAACCATGTGGTGCTAAATAAGTATTCGCTCTTGATCCCACAATTCCGGGTTCTAATTTTACTTTTTGATTATTGTCCAAAAGTTCAAAGTTTTTCCAGCCGTGAGTGGCAACTACTAAAACTGAATCGGTAATGGCCTGACCTGATAAACTGGTTCCGGCTGCGCGAAAAGTTAAAGCAATATCCAATTTTTTGGCTTGCTTTATAATTTCGGTTATTTCGGATTCATTGTGAGCCAGAATAACGATTTTTGGAATTAATCTGTAAAAACTGGCATCGGTCCCATAAGCAAGTGTTTGTAAAGGATTCGTCAAAATTCGTTTGGGATCAATCGAACCCGATAAAATGTCTTTTAACTTTTGATAGGAGGGGGCTAACATAGCTTTTGTGTTTTATAAAGAATGCTCGGAAGCTTTTTGTATTGAGAGTGTAAATTTAAGTATAAGTGTATATTTTACCATTTAAAATTTGCCGAATCTTCATAATTCTTATTGAGAAAAAATAAGCACGAAATTTTGGCAGATTTTTTAGGGATGCTTCTAAAAAAGCAAAATGTTTCTCGTTAGCCCCGATGGAAACGGCATCCTGTGTTCCCGGGGTTTGGGAACACAGATACAGTGGACAGCGGGACCAATTTTCCTAAAATGCTCAATTATTCTGCTCAAAAAAAAACGAAGCATTTAGCCTCGTTTTTTGAAATATAAAAGATTCTTTTATCTAATTTTTTAAATCTTTGATTACTTTGAAAGCGACGTCAACTTCGTTTTCACTTACCATGATCGTAAATTCATTTGAAGTTGAAATTACTTCATTGATGATAATTCCTTCCCAAGCCAAACGTTGGAAAATGAAATAATAAATTCCAGGAACTACAATATTTTCTTTTGGTAATTTAACTGTAATTGAAGCTAAATTTTCCAATTTTTGGATTAATTTTTCAGAAGCAAAATGTTTTTCAACCAAATGATTTACACTATTGCTCACCACAATATTTGTTTCATTTACTCCTTTGGAAGAGGTGTAAAAAATATCTGGTAACGAGTTAATGTCAGTGATCAAGTCGGCTTGTTTGTTCAAAACAGTTTCCGAAACGGCAAAAGTATAATCAGTCAAGGCAGATCTTACTGTTATTTCGCCTATGTTTTTAATTACTTTATTGATTTTGTGATTTAATCTAAAGTCTAACTCTTCAGTTAATCTTTTAAGAGCCATCACTACAGCTCCTTGTTTTACTTCTTTTCCGAATTCACTTTCTAATTCGGTCATGATATTTCTGGACAAAGAAGTTAAGTTGATGATACCAAGTGACAATGCATTCAGCAAAAAGGGCTTTGTTTTGATGTAATTTTCAACAATCGAGGAAACTGTTTTCATAATATATAGTTGTTTTTACGTAGTTAGTACTTAGTTTTTAGGATTTAAAACCGATGCAAATATACGTAAAAAACAATTTGTTACAAATATAACATTGTTAAATTTTTTTAAAAATGAAAAAAAGCATTTATAAGGTGTTCAATTACAAATGATTTACCTTCCTTGTGTACGGCAACAATGTCAAATCGGACATCTAAATCCAAGTTTTTTTGATTAACGTAGGCGTCGACAGCTTTGACCAAAAGTTGTATTTTTTTTGGTTTTACAAAATCTTGAGGTAAACCAAAATCGATTGACGAACGCGTTTTTACTTCAACAATCGCAAGTGTGTTATCTTTTTGGGCGATAATATCAATTTCGGCTTTTTGGAATGTCCAGTTGGTGTCCAGAATGCTGTACCCATTTTTTTTGAGGTAATCCACCGCTAGATCTTCACCTAGTTTGCCCAGTTCGTTATGTTCAGCCATTTAGATTTTAGATTGCAGATTTATGATTTTAGATTTAAGAAAATAGAACATAGAGAATAGATTTTGGACTTAGTTTAAGACAAATGAAAAGTCTTTTTTCTATCATCTTTTCTCTATATTCTTGAGCTACTCAAAAATCACAGTATTGCAATTTTCGTTCACATCGATAGTCATAGTATTTCCCATAATCAAGGCTCTGTTGTCGTGAACGTGCCCGGCAGGGAAATTATAAAGTATCGGAATATTATATTTTTGGGTCACATCTTGAACAATTTCATTGGCGTTTTTTCCCCATGGAATATCGTTGTCTTTCATCTCTGTCATTCCGCCAACAATAATTCCTTTGATGCTTTCCAGACAGCCATTGCGTTTGAGGTTCATCATCATTCGGTCGATATGATAAAGATATTCGTCTAAATCTTCTATAAATAAAATTTTATCGGTGCAATCAATAGCCGATTTGGAACCCATTAAACTATATAAAATAGAAAGGTTGCCACCTACTAATTCTCCAGTCGCTTTCCCGAAACGATTCATAGGGAACGGATCTATTTGATAGGATAATTTTTGTCCAAACAAAGCTGTTTTCAAAGATTCAATAGATTCTGGAGCTGTTCTTGCTACGCTGATAGGCATAGTCCCATGAATCGATTTGTAACCCATCGTATTGAGATGATTGTGTAAAACAGTAACATCGCTGAAACCCACAATCCATTTTGGATGCTGCTTGAATTTGGTAAAATCCAATAAATCAATTATACGCACAGTACCATAACCACCACGTGCGCACCAAATTGCTTTGATATTTGGATTATCCATTTGATGCTGAAAATCGGCTGCACGCTGTTCATCAGTTCCCGCCAATTGGTTTAAATCTAATCCAATTGTGCTTCCAATAACGACTTCCAAACCCCATGAATGTAGTAAATCAATTGTTGGTTTCAGGTTGTCATCAACATTTTTGCGTGCAGTTGCAACAATTGCAACGGTATCTCCTTTTTGTAAATAAGGTGGTGTAATCATAGTAGTTTGAGCTTGACTGTTTATAGATTGTAAAACAAAAATAAGCAATAGCATCGGACGCAAAACATATTGTTTTTTAATAAAAGAAAATGGATTGAAATTCATGCTGCGCTTTTGAAAATGATAGTTAAAGGATAAAAGCAAAGATAGGCATTTCCTGAGAACATAAATAATTGTACTATAATTACTATATTTACAAATATTGAACTCATTTTAAGAAAGTTGATGATAACTCAAAAGAACTGGTTTTGTCTGATTTTGTTTTTAATAATTGCAAAAAGTAATGCACAAACCAAAGCTTATGCAATACATACGGTTGCGTTTTATAATTTCGAAAATTGCCATGACACTATTGACGATCCACTGACACATGATGAAGAATGGACTCCAACGGGAACAGAACATTGGAACACTAAAAAATACCACCAAAAACTCGAAAATTTAGCCAGGGTTTTATCTGAAATAGGAACTGGTGAAAATCCGAATTCTCCAACATTCATTGGTGCAGCCGAAATTGAAAATCAAGCCGTTTTGGAAGATTTAATCAAGCAGCCCAAACTTATTGACAAGGATTATGGAATTATCCATTTTGATTCTCCCGACAAAAGAGGAATTGATGTTGCTTTATTGTACCAAAAGAAGCAATTTCAACCTACGAGTTATATTAATATTCCGTTGTATGTTTATAAAAAGGAAGTTTCAAATGAAGAATTGTCTAAAACAGAAGAGTCTGTAAATGTTGAAGCGGAAGATGTAATTCAGGTCAATACTAAAAGTCATCGGATTTATACCAGGGATCAATTATTGGTGACCGGTTTTTTGAATGGAGAAGAGATTCATATTATTGTCAATCATTGGCCTTCAAGAGCGGGTGGGGAAAAGAAATCGAGTCCGTATCGAGAAGCAGCCGGAGTTTTGAATCGGAAAATTATAGATTCCCTTCAACAAATTAATCCCAATGCCAAAGTGATAACTATGGGTGATTTAAACGACAGTCCTTTTAACAATAGCGTGAAAAAAGCGCTTGGTGCCAAAGGAAAAATTCAGGAGGTTAAGCCATTTGGTATTTACAATCCATTCGAAGAAATGGTCAATAAAGGATTGGGGACTATTGCCTTTCGGGATTCCTGGGATATTTTTGACCAAGTGATGGTTTCGGAATCGTTGTTGCAAAAGGATTATAGTTCTTTTCAATATTGGAAAGCGGGAATTTATAACAAACCATTTTTAATCCAAAAAAGTGGTAAATACAAAGGCTATCCTTTACGACATTCACTCACCGAAATTGGTTTTAGCGACCACTTCCCGGTTTATATTTATTTGATAAAAGAAAAAAAATAAAGGATTTTTGATTGTAGATTAACGATTTTAGATTTCAGATTTTGTGATGATAAAAAAAGATATTTTTTCAGGTATCCACCATCAAAAATCGTTAATCGGAAATCTTCAATCAAATATTTTACAATCCAAATCTTTTACCTTGTTCCGGAAAGATCAGTTGTACACCCAAATCATTTCCTTTTTGCAATTGCTCTTTAATTTTTACAATGTTTTTGCTAGGCGGTTTCAGGTGGGTAATAATAATCTTGAAATTTTTCAAACTCCCTTTTCCTGCTAATTCTTCCAAATTGTGAAGTTCTTTCATTAAATGATTTGGGGTCAAATGCCCAAATAAAGCATTGTCCGGTTGTTCATTTGGGAAAGAAACTTCAATAAAAATCCCTCTTAATTTTTTTTGCTGAATCAAAGGGGCGACAGCCAGCCATAACGATTTTAAATCATTGCTTTTTTCGACTGAATCAGAGCCGGTGTCTCCCAAATATAAAATGGCATCATTTCCATTTTGGATTAAAAAGGCAGTACTTTCAAATGGGTTTACATGACTCAGCGGAAACGCTTTTACAGTCATTGTGGTATTGGTCAGTTTGGTTTCTTCACCAATAGTTAGAGTTTGAAAATGGTATTTTTTCAATTGATAACCGGGGCCTTCATCACCAAAATTTGCCCAAGTTTCACCATTAAAATAATGGTTTTCCATCATTTCCAGACATTTCTTTGTCGCATAAACCGTTTTGGAAGAATCGGCTGGGGAATTAATGATTAAACCTGATACATGATCCAAATGTGCATGGGAAATACAATATCCTTTGATGTACTTTCTTAAAACTTCGCTAGTTGTAACATTGAAGACTTTATTGGTTATTGCTTTTTCAATCCCTGCATTAATGGTTCCTGCATCGAGACAGATGTAATCTTTGGTATTTATTGGAGCAACCAAATAGGCCGAAAGATTTTTTTCGTCAATACCGCCTTTTACACCTAAAGGGACTACATCAAAAGCAGCTTTTTGGGAAAACAATTGTAGGGATACTAAAAAGAAAAAAATGGTTTGTTTATTGAAAAGAATCATATTTTGGATCTTTACGAAAGGTTGTTTTTTGCAAAAATAGCCACAAATTAGACAGATTTGCACAAATTAATAAAGTATTCAAATAAAAAATAGGGCTAATTTGTGTAATTTGTGGCTACGAAATATCTCAAAATAAATATCTTTACACAAAAATATAACAATTTTAACCAATAAAGTTACAATGACAACAACAGCAGATCAATTTGGGATGAAAGAGGCCTTAGCGAAATTGGGTATAAAAGAACTAAATAATGGAACTTCGACAGGAATAAATAGTTTTTCAAACGGTGAGATTTTGCAGAGTTTTTCGCCTGTAGATGGCAAATTAATTGCATCGGTAAAAATGAGTACTCCTGAAGATTATGAAAAAGTAATGCAGACTGCAACTGAAGCTTTCAAAACATTTCGATTAATGCCTGCGCCGCAACGTGGAGAAGTTGTTCGTCAATTTGGAGAAAAATTACGTCAAAATAAAGAAGCTTTAGGAAAATTGGTTTCGTATGAAATGGGTAAATCATTGCAGGAAGGATATGGCGAAGTACAGGAAATGATTGACATCTGTGATTTTGCAGTTGGACTTTCCCGTCAGTTGCACGGATTGACGATGCACTCAGAACGTCCTGGACACAGAATGTATGAGCAATATCATCCGTTGGGAATTGTTGGAATCATTTCTGCATTTAATTTTCCGGTTGCTGTTTGGTCTTGGAATACGGCTTTGGCTTGGATTTGTGGAGATGTTTGCGTTTGGAAACCTTCTGAAAAAACGCCTTTGTGTGGGATTGCCTGTCAAAATATTATTGCTGAGGTAATCAGGGAAAATAATCTTCCGGAAGGGATTTCGTGTTTGATTAATGGAGATTATACAATTGGACAATTATTGACCGCCGATAAACGTGTGCCTTTGGTTTCGGCGACAGGTTCTACCCGAATGGGGAAAATCGTAGCACAAGCTGTTGCGGGGCGTCTAGGGAAATCATTATTGGAGTTAGGAGGAAATAATGCTATAATCGTTACGCCAGATGCCGACATAAAAATGACTGTTATCGGAGCTGTTTTTGGAGCAGTGGGAACGGCAGGACAACGTTGTACTTCTACCCGTCGCTTGATTATTCACGAAAGTATTTATGATAAAGTCAAAGATGCTGTTGTTTCGGCTTATGGACAACTGCGAATTGGAAATCCATTGGACGAAAAAAATCACGTTGGTCCGTTAATTGACAAACAGGCTGTTGCATTATATGAAAATGCTTTGGCCAAAGTGGTTGCTGAAGGAGGAAAAATTCTGGTTGAAGGAGGCGTACTTTCGGGAGAAGGATATGAAAGCGGTTGTTATGTAAAACCTGCCATTGCCGAAGCACAAAATTCATTTGAAATTGTTCAACACGAAACTTTTGCACCGGTTTTATATTTGATTAAATATTCAGGAACGGTTGAAAATGCAATTGATATTCAAAACGGAGTTGCTCAAGGATTGTCGTCGGCAATTATGACGAATAATTTACGCGAAGCAGAACGTTTCTTATCGGCAGTAGGTTCTGATTGCGGAATTGCCAATGTAAATATTGGAACTTCCGGAGCTGAAATTGGTGGTGCTTTTGGCGGTGAAAAAGAAACAGGCGGAGGAAGGGAATCTGGTTCGGACGCTTGGAAAATTTACATGCGACGTCAAACCAATACAATCAATTATACTACGAGTTTGCCATTGGCTCAGGGAATAAAATTTGATTTGTAGTCTAATACCATTTATATCTATAAAATAGTTCAATCTACTCGTTCTTTTTCTCCAATACTTCCTCAAAAAATAATTCCGTAGCTAAGGCTATGCAATGATTTTTATCGTTGTCTTGAAAAAAAATAACTTCGAATCTTTAGACTATTTTATAGGTACAAATGGTATAATTTTATCGCATAAAAAAAGAGGCTTGTTATTCAAAACAAGCCTCTTTCTATTTGGTATCTGAATTAATCTAAATTAAATGAAGCACCTACGCTAAAAGTAGTTTGATTGTTTAAATGATCAAATACATCTTTATTCTGGTTGTATTTTGCAATTGGGAATCCAAGTTCTGAAAAAACACCGAAACCATCTGTAAAAAAGTAACGAGCGCCAACATGACCACCAAAATTACGTAAACCTAAGCTCAGACCTGGATAGATGTCTAATTGTGGTACGCCAATTACACTGCTTAAATTAGCATTAATTCGAAATTTTGCATCAAAACGATCTTGAAATTCTGGTTTTTCATTAGAATAGACATTACTTCCATAGATACCTGAAAACTCGTTTACTCCCAATAAATAAGTAGCAACAAATCCATAAGAGAAATTTTCACCAAGACCAAAATCAGCCGAAGCTTGAATTCCCGAACCTCCGTCTTGAAAGTTTGCTCCAACATTAAATTTGGCATCGCCTTTTCCTTTAAATGCTTGTTGTGCATTTGTTAAACCAAAAGAAACTAAAAACAAAAGTGTTATAATCTTTTTCATAAAATAATAAAGTAGGTAATAATTTTTTTGCAAATATAGGCTTTAGATTTTATTTCTGCCTTTTTCATTAGGATATAAACTGGGAAGGGGTTCGCTTTGCCAAATTTTTTTGGTATCCACATCCATAATTGTCAATGGTCCTTTGAAAGCGGCACTGGTATCAATGTTCCAGATATTGGCTTTTTGAATAGGAACTGTTTTTCCTATGCGCGAAACAGGAGTATGACCAATGTAGATTTCTTTGTACAATGTAAATCGTTTAGGATAGTGCAAATGATCTGGTTTCATATTAGGGTCCAATGCCAATGCGGTTTCCCAAAGCGTTCTATCCCAATAAAATAATTTAGGGAAATATTCAAAATTGACCCCATTCATATTGGTGAAACCTGCATGGATGAACATTCTGTTTTGTTCGTCCAAGTAGTAATCTTGTAGGGACTTCAAGAATTTTACATGTTTTTTTTTGGTCTCGTCACTTACTTTTTGATAAGCCAAAACGGTCGCTTCACCTCCATGTTGGTGCCATTGGAGGTTCTCTTTACTGTCTTCGAGCCATTCCCTTAATAATTCATCATGATTACCGCGGATGCAAATGATGTCATGTGTTTTTTTCAGTTCTATTAAAAAATCAATGACCTGAGGAGATTGACTCCAGCCGTCCACATAATCTCCCAAGAAAATGAGTTTGTCTTTTGGACTTATGTTTGCTCTTTCAAAAATTTGATGCAATGCTCTTAAACCACCGTGGATGTCGCCAATTACTAATGTTCTCATTAATTCTGAATTTGTCTTTTTACAAAAATAAGGGAAAAGGTTTGTTGAATTATCATTTTTTGAATGATATAAAGTAAAATAGTAAAAGCGAACCAAAAGAACTGATAATCAATATTGAAGTTTTTGAGGATAAAACTATCGGATTTTTCGCTAAGTAAATTTTAAGTTTTTATTAAGAATAAAATCGTTGAAAAGCCATTTTCTCTGCTGAATTTCAAAGAAATAGGAAACCGACTTATAGTATTTTTCAGTACTTTTGGGTTTCAAAATATCATTGCTTTTGGTGATTGTTTGGTAAATGAAAACAACATAATTTTACTAAAAAATTTTAAAATGGGCGCACTTTTCAACTTATTGCTTTTAATGACCAATTTTATATGTCAAGTTATAAATGATGTGGTTCAGTGGTTGGCAGCTTTGCTAAGCTAATTAAAGCAAAATGTGTAATAAGCAATTTCTTTATTGCACATCATATTTCATTTTTCTCAAAATTCGCAAAGCTTCTTTAAACGAAAGATAGACTTGTGGGATTGGTTTCAATAATTCTTTGGCATCAATCAATTTTTGTTTGGCATCTTCAAAACCATTGAGATAACAAATCATAAAAGTGTGGGGTAAATTCTCTAAATCTCTTTTTTCACGATCAGATAATTTCAAGTTTTTTTCCAATTTATGAAGCAAGGTCATGTTTGAATTGTAAATGTGAAACAACATTTTTTTATTGTATTCGGGCGGTTCAAAAAGCATTTTCCGATCAATTTTGTAATATCCATTATCATAGAAACGGATTGTTTGTTGTTCTAGAGGATAGTAACTTGTCCTGTCGTTTAGACCCAATGGTACATATTCTACAATTGTAAAAGTGTCATCGTCATAAGTGATTTCGACAACGTCCTGAGCCGAATAAAATAATTTGATTTGCTCGTTAATCAGCTCAATATCAACTCTTGATAAAAAGGTTTTGTTTCTGGATTTTTTAGCGATTCCAGCCCAGCAGATAACGAATAATTCTTTGAAGACTTTATATTTTGGCGCCATGTCTTTGTGGCGAAAATTCATGAAATCAATCACTCCATCGAGTGTGTATTCGATGCTGTTTCTTGAATTGTTTTCAATGCCAATAACTGTTTCTGTATTTTGATGATTTTTTTCAACTTCACCTTCATTTGGCATCGTATTGCTGCCGCGCCTGATGAAAACAGTATTGATGGGAATAGTATGGATCCCTTTTTTAAAATAGGAAGTTTTACTGTTTGGTTTTATGGTTACGAGCCCGATTACTTTGTCTTTGGGTAAATTTGGAAAAGGGACGTTTTCATATTGTATTTTGGGCGGATTTTCTAGAAAAGCATTCACTAAGTTCTGAATCCTGCTATCGTCAAAAAAATCATCCCCAACGATTTGATTGCTTTCGTCTTCAACTCCTACCACTATATAAGAATTGTTGGTAGGGTTTGAATTGGACAGGGCACAAATGTGTTTTAAAAATTTGGCTTTCCCTTCTCGGGAATGCAAATTTAGCTGTCTTTTTTTATCATAAAAACTATTTTCATCATGGTGAGCCAATAGATTTTTGATAAGAAGCCGCTTGTTAATCATTGTTATTAGATTTATTAGACTCTTAAAAAGAGTTAAATAGTTGTAATACGATTATTTAATATTTATCTTAATATAGACCTTTTAACAAAATCAAAAAAATACAGACTTGACTTTTTTTGATTTTTGTAGCAGTCTGGTAGACTAAAAATATTCAATATCATTCGTTTAATTTAACTTTTAAATATATGAAAAATATTAAAGGTTATATGTTTATTGTTCCGGTAATTATTTTGTCCCTTTTGTGTTTTATCGCTTGCGATAATACTGATTCCATGTCTGGTAATACTCCACCAACTAGTCAAACTTCAAAACTAGCGATAAGATTAATAGATTCTCCAGGAGATTATGATGAAGTGAATTTGGAGGTAGTTGATATTTTAATTAGAAGTAATTCGAATATGGATGATGATCAAGGATGGGTAAGTATTGGACTTCATCATGAGCCGATTCAATATAATATCTTGTCTTTAACCGGAGGGGCTAATGCTTTGATTGCCGATACCTTACTTCCGTCTGGTGAAATAGGTCAAATCCGATTAGTATTGGGGAATAACAATAATGTGGTGATAGATGGTGTTACACATCATTTGAATACGCCAAGTGCGCAACAATCTGGTTTGAAATTGGCTTTGAATCAAACTTTGAAACCTGGTTTGTCGTATGATTTCACACTCGATTTTGATGCAGATAAATCGATCGTCAAAGCTGGGAATTCGGGAAATTATAATCTTCATCCCGTACTTAGGGTATTTGCTACGGTTAGTTTGGGAAAAATAAAAGGAATGGTAACTCCTACAGGTTTTCAAGTGAAAGCATCGGTAATGGTTGGTGATACCGAAGTTTCTTCATTTACCAATGAAATGGGAGCTTTTGAGATTTCAGGACTTCCTGCAGGAACATACATAGTCAAACTTACTCCTGATCCTAAAGCAAATTATGCTGAGGCGACCGTTCCTAATGTTATCGTGACAGATGGAATAACGACCGATGTAGGAAATATTATTTTGGTGTCTAAGCAATAGAATCAATCAAAAAGTTTTACAAACAGCCTCAATTAGAGGCTGTTTTGTTTTTTTTCTAAGGAACATTATTTCCTGTACTTGCAGTCCAAAGCATAAACCAATCTTGTAATTCCATCTCAATTGTGGTTGCGTTCATCAATTGTGTAAGTCTGTTTTTGTCCGAAGTACCGCAAACTGGTAGAATTCCGGCAGGGTGTTTCAAAATCCAAGCCAAAAGAATAATATCATTTGGGACATCATATTTGGCTGCCAATTCATTTGTAACTTTTAGAATACGTTGTGATTGTTCATTGTCATTTCTAAAGACAGTTCCAAGCGGAGACCAGCACATAGGAGTGATTCGATTGGCTTGCATGTGATCTAAACTTCCGTCTAGCATTGGTTCCAAATGAGTTATTGAAAATTCAATCTGGTTGTAGTTTATTTTGGTTTTTGTTTCAATCAGATTGCTTTGACTTGGCGTAAAATTAGAAACACCAAAATCCAAAATCTTTCCTTCTATTTTTAACTTTTCGACCGCTTCGGCAATTTCGTCAGGTTGCATTAATGGGCTTGGTCGGTGCAAAAGCAAAAGATCCAAATAATCGGTTTGTAAATTTTTTAAAGATTGTTCTGCCGAAGCAATAATGTACGCTTTTGAATATTCGTAATGCTTGATGGAGTTACTTCTTTTTTCAGAAATCATCTGAATACCGCATTTGGAAATCAACTGGATTTGGTTACGGTTAATTTGGCTTTCGCCAAAAGCTTTTCCAAAGGCTTCTTCAGTGGTATAACCACCATAAATATCGGCATGGTCAAAGCTGGTGATGCCGTTTTCGAGACAGGTATTCATCAGCTCAATCATTTGTGATGTTGTACAATTTTTGCCCCAAACACCCCAAGTCATCGTGCCGGCTATTATTTTTGAAAACGGAATTTTACTCATAATTTTATTTCGTTGTTTTCCACCTTATTTTTGGAAGAAATCTATCTAATTTATTTAGTTCTTAAAAATAGATAAATACTATCATAATTAGTCCTTAAAATTAGTGGATTGACAGAAGTTTTAACCATTTTTTAACATCATACGTCTAAAAAAAAATTCAATTTGCACCATCAAATAACCTAAGACAAAAAATCAAGAGAATAATTATATAACAATGGAAGAAAATACAACGACTTTAGACATTAGAGCAATCAATGAAAAAATAGAAAGAGAGAGTGCTTTTATTGACCTCCTTACTATGGAAATGAACAAAGTTATTGTGGGACAAAAACATATGGTCGAGCGACTGTTGATTGGATTGTTAGGGCAAGGACATATTTTGTTGGAAGGGGTTCCAGGATTGGCAAAAACTTTAGCCATTAATACCTTGTCACAAGCTATCCACGGGTCTTTTAGCAGAATCCAGTTTACGCCCGATTTATTGCCTGCCGACGTTATTGGAACCATGATTTATAATATTAAGCAAAACGAATTCTCCATCAAAAAGGGACCAATTTTTGCAAATTTCGTTCTTGCCGATGAGATTAACCGTGCTCCTGCCAAAGTACAATCGGCTTTGCTGGAAGCGATGCAGGAAAAGCAAGTAACCATCGGTGACAGCACTTTTAAATTGGATCGTCCATTTTTAGTTTTGGCAACTCAAAACCCAATTGAGCAAGAAGGAACTTACCAATTACCTGAAGCACAAGTTGACCGTTTTATGTTGAAAACGGTTATCGATTATCCAAAAATGGAAGACGAGCGTTTGGTTATCCGTCAAAACCTAAAAGGAAGTTATGATAAGGTGAACCAAGTGGTTTCAGTAGATCAAATCTTGCGTGCTCAAGAAGCGGTTCGTGAGGTTTATATGGATGAAAAAATCGAAAAATACATACTGGATATTATTTTTGCTACTCGTTATCCAGAGAAATATAAATTGGCTGATTTAAAACCTCTAATCAGTTTTGGGGCATCGCCACGTGGAAGTATTAATCTTGCCACTGCATCCAAATGTTATGCTTTTATCAAACGTCGTGGTTATGTAATTCCTGAAGATGTACGTGCTGTTGTTCATGACATTTTGCGTCATAGAATCGGGGTTACTTATGAAGCCGAAGCCGAAAATATTACATCGGTTGACATTATCAATAAAATCATTAATGAGATTGAAGTACCTTAAAAAGTGATTAGTGACAAGTGATTGGTAATTAATTTACTAAATACTAATCACTAAAGGCTAATTACTAATCACTATAAAAATGGATACAAAAGAGCTTTTAAAAAGAGTACGAAAAATTGAAATTAAAACCCGAAGACTGAGCGATCATATCTTTTCGGGTGAATACCATACTTCGTTCAAAGGACGCGGAATGACTTTCAGCGAAGTGCGTCAGTATCAATTTGGTGACGATATCCGTGCTATCGATTGGAACGTAACTGCAAGATATAACGAAGCACACGTTAAAGTTTTTGAGGAAGAAAGAGAATTGACCATGATGTTAATGGTTGATATTTCAGGTTCTGAAAGTTTTGGTTCCAAGAGTCAGTTTAAGAAAGAGATTGTTACCGAAATTGCTGCTACCATGGCTTTTTCGGCTACGCAAAACAATGATAAAATTGGATTGATTTTGTTTTCGGATCAGATAGAATTGTATATTCCGCCAAAAAAAGGAAGATCACACGTGTTGCGTATTATTCGTGAATTGATAGAATTTGAACCGAAAAGCCACAAAACAGATATTTCACAAGCCTTGAAATTCTTATCTGGAATTCAAAAAAAGAAGGCCATTGTGTTTGTCATTTCCGATTTTATGTCCGGAGAGTATGAGCATACGTTGAAAATAGCTTCAAAGAAACACGATATTACCGGTATTCGAGTTTATGATATTAGAGAGCAAAAAATGCCAAATTTGGGTATGGTGCCAATGCTTGATGCCGAGACCGGAGAAACCAGATTGATTAACACAGGTTCAAAAACGGTGCGAATGAATTACGAGAAATTCTATCATGATAATGTCCAATATTTTAAAGAAACTTTCAGTAAATCGGGAGCTGGTGTTGTGAACACAAGAGTCGATGAAAGTTATGTAACCAAATTGCTAGGCTATTTTAAATCGAGATAAAGATTTCAGATTTTTGATTAACGATTTTTGATTTCAGATTTGCTTCGGATAGGAAATTTGATTTAAGATTGCAGATTTTTTTTGTAAATAAATAATGTAAGAAAGTGAACAAACAAGAACTGGAAAATAGATTGATAGATTTTGCAGCAACTGTAATAATTGTTGCGGGTAATTTTAAAAAAAATTATGCTGGAAATCATTTATCAGGTCAAATTATTCGTTCAGGAACATCTCCGGCTTTAAATTATGGGGAAGCTCAAAGTGCCGAAAGCAGTAAGGATTTCGTTCATAAAATGGGAGTTTGTCTAAAAGAATTAAGAGAAAGTTTTGTTTGTTTAAAAATTGTAGAGAAAGCGAATTTAACAACAGATTTATATAACTTATCAATCGCAAAAACAGAAGTTAATGAGTTAATTTCCATTTTTGTGTCAAGTATTAAAACAGCTAAAGCTAATATGAAATAAATTATTTTTTTAGATTGAAGATAATCTTGCTTCTGATGAAAATCTGAAATCAAAAATCGTTAATCTTCATTCAAAAATCAAAATTTCCCAAAATCAATGTTAAAAAAAATATTCATATACCTACTGTTTTCAACTTCTATTTTTGCACAACAAAAAGTTGTTACCAGTATCGATACCACAAAAAATAAAATTGGAGCTGAGTTTAAATTGACTTTAAAAACTTCGGTTGATACTTTGTCTAAGGTTGTTTTTCCAAAACTAAGAACAATTGGAGCGCTAGAGGTAATTCAATCATATCCTGTTGACACAATCAAAAAAGACGACCGTTACGAATTGATCAAAAAGTACGGTTTGACTCAATTTGATTCGGGTAAATACACAATTCCAAGCATAAAAATTCTAATAAACAACAAAGAGTTTTTATCGGATTCCATAAAAGTTGAGGTTGCCAATGTTCAGGTGGATACATTAAAACAAAAAATGTACGACATCAAGGATATTGTGAAAGCACAAGATACAATGGGAGATTGGTGGAAATACCTTTTGGGGCTTATATTGATTTTAGGAATTGGAGGTTTCGTTTATTGGTACACAAAAATTCGCCAAAAGAAAAAAATAGAAGAGGAAGTTTATAAAACACCTATTGAAAAAGCGACAAGTTTGCTTAATATTTTAGAGAAAAAAGAACTTTGGCAACATGGCGAAGTAAAAGAATATTATAGTGAATTGACCGATATCACCCGAAATTATATCGAAGAAGCTATTGAGATTCCTGCGATGGAAAGTACAACTTCTGAATTGATTGAAGCTCTTAAAGCTGCTTCTCAGAAGAAAAAAATGAAGCTTTCCCAAGAAACGATCGAGAATTTATTTACTGTTTTGAAACAAGCCGATTTAGTGAAATTTGCCAAATCAAAACCTCTTGAATTTGAAATCACCGAAGACAGAAATAAAATCCAAAAAGCGATTTTGACTCTTGATGAAGCAATTCCTGTTGAGGTTCCTGTTGAAGAAGATATTCTTTTGAATGAGGTTCAAAGACAAAAGCAAATTCAAATCATGCTTAGAAAAAAGAGAAATCAACGTATTGCACTTGCAGTTGGTTCAGTTGTTTTTCTATTGTTTGCAACGGCAGCGTTCTTTATTGCGACCAAAGGATTTGATTATGTAAAAGACAACGTACTAGGACATCCAACAAAAGAATTACTGGAAGGGGAATGGGTAAAAAGTGAGTATGGAAACCCAGCAATTATTATTGAAACTCCAAAAGTTTTAAAACGTGTAGATTTGACTAAAACATTGCCAAAAGATGGAATGGCACTTATAAAAGAGATGCAGTCTTTTGGATATGGAAGTCTTTTGGATAAATTTTACATTATGGTTTCTACTATGAAATATAAAAAAGAACAAACATTGGATTTATCCAAAGCAATTGAGAGTTCTTTGAAAGTATTGGAAACTCAGGGTGCGCAAAACATGATTGTTAAAGAAGAGGATTTCCAGACGAATAACGGAATACCCGGGAAAAAAGGATACGGGACTTTTACAAGAGTTGATAGTGACAGCCAATCCAGTTCCAAAATATACTATGAAATCTTGCTTTTTGGACAAGCAGGAGGGTTACAGCAAATTATGATTTTCCACGAAGAAGGAGATCGTTATGCAACGGAATTGACAGACCGTGTTATTAATTCTGTAGAACTTAAAATTGCAAATAACTAATGGAAAAAATAACCTTTTTAAATCCCGAATTTTTTTGGTTGTTTCTTTTAATACCATTGGCTATTGTTTGGCTGGTTTGGAAAAGAAACCAACAATCGGCTACCCTAAAGATGAGTTCGCTTCAAGGGTTCAAAGGATCCGAATCTTTGTTGACAAAATTAAAACCAGGTTTGGACGTTTTACGATTATTGGCATTATCCTTTTTGATTGTCGCAATGGCGAGACCAAGAACGGTCGATATCAGTAATAAGACCAAAACCACAAAAGGAATTGATATTGTAGTAGCTGTCGATGTATCCGGAAGTATGCTTGCCAAGGATTTTAAACCAAACAGAATGGAAGCGTTAAAAAGAGTGGCTTCTGAATTTGTGGATGAAAGACCTAATGACAGAATCGGATTAGTTGTTTATGCTTCTGAAGCTTATACTAAATCACCAGTAACAAGTGATAAAGCGGTTATTCAACAAGCAATCGCTAGTATAAAATACGATAATGTTTTACAAGATGGGACTGGAATCGGGATGGGATTGGCAACTGCCATAAACAGACTTAAAGACAGTAAAGCCAAAAGTAAGGTGATTATCTTAATGACTGACGGTGTTAATAATGCCGGGTTTATAGAGCCGGAAACAGCTTCTGATATCGCCCAGCAATATGGAATTAAAGTATATACAATCGGTATTGGTAGCAATGGAATGGCAGAATCTCCGTATGCACTTGGACCAAATGGGCAATTGATATTCAGAATGATGAAGGTTGAGATTGATGAAGAACTGATGAAAAATATAGCCAGAAAAACAGGAGGTAAATATTTTAGAGCTACTAGCAATGATAAATTAGCTCAGATTTATCATGAAATCAATAAACTGGAAACAACCGAAATCGAAGAATTAAAGTTTTATGATTATGATGAAAAATTTAGACCTTTTGCTTTAATTGCCGGATTTTTATTATTGCTGGAAATTGGTTTGCGAAACACTGTGTACAAAAGCTTTATTTAAAGATTAACGATTTTTGATTTCTGATTTTTTGCTTTCTGCAATCGAAAATCGTTAATCAACAATCTAAAATTATTATGGAACTAGACGAACAAAAATATTTATACTTTCTTTTTATACTGCCGGTTGTGGCGGTACTTTTTCTATTTAATTTATATTGGAAAAGAAAAAAGCAACGTGAGTTTGGAGATTTGGAAGTTATCAAAAGACTTAGTCCCGAACGTTCTGTTTTCAAACCTTTCTTGAAATTGGCAGTTTTGCTTTTGGCTTTACTTGCTTTGATTTTAGGGTTGGTAAATCCAAAAATTGGTACCAAAGTTGAGACCGTAAAAAGAGAAGGAATCGATATTGTGTTTGCGATGGACGTATCCAAAAGTATGCTTTGTGAGGATGTTGCCCCAAGCCGTTTGGAAAAAAGCAAACAAATCGTATCGCAAATTATTAATCAACTCGGGAATGACCGAATTGGAATTGTAGCTTATGCAGGTAGCGCTTTTCCGGTTTTGCCGATAACGAGTGATTATAGCGTAGCCAAGATGTTTTTACAAAGTATGGGGCCAGAAATGGTTTCGTCACAAGGAACTTCATTGGATGACGCGATAAAATTATCGGGGACTTATTTTGATGATAAAAGTAAGACCAGCAAATTGATGATTATGATTTCGGATGGAGAAGACCATTCTGAAGGAGCAGAATCAGCAGCTGAAGAAGCCAAGAAGTTAGGAATGAAAATTGTTACAATTGGCGTTGGTACTGAAAAGGGAGGAACTATTCCTTTGAAAAGAAACGGAGTTGTAGAAAGCTACCAAAGAGATAACAATGGAGAAATAGTGGTGACCAAATTGAATCCAAATAGTTTGGCTACTATTGCAAAAATTACCGGTGGCGGTTATGTAAGCGGAAACAATACCAAAGAAGTGTTGGAATATATAAAAGCAACATTGGATAATATTCAAAAAACGGAATTTGAAGCTACTCAAATGGCCGATTTTCAATCACAATTTCAATGGTTTTTAGGGATTGGTTTTGTGTTATTGTTTTTGGATATTTTCTTTTTGGAAAGAAAAACAAGTTGGGTTAACAAATTAAATTTATTTAACGAGAATAAATAAAATAGCAAATCAAGGTAACTATAGTTAACAAATACTTTGAAAGGAACATTAATGAAAATGAAAAATAGAATTATATACTTACTACTATTGCTTTTAACTTTTGTGGCAAATGCCCAGGAGAAAGACAAGGTTTTGCCTGAAGCAAATGAGGAATATGTAGCAAAGAATTTTGTGGATGCCGAAGCGAATTATAGAATTTCACATTCTAAATTTCCGGGCAGAACGGTGGCTTTGTACAATTTAGGGAATTCTATTTATAGACAAAATCAATTTTCGGAATCCAAATTTGCGTACGCGAATGCTTTGAAAAGTTTGAAAACAAGAACCCAAAAACACAAAGCCTTCCATAATTTAGGTAATGTTTTCATGAAAGAGAAAGATTATACGCAAGCAGTGGCAGCCTATAAAGATGCTTTGCGAAATGATCCAACAGATGAAGAAACACGTTACAACTATGCTTTGGCCAAAAAAATGCTAAAAGACAATCCTCCTCCAAAAGACGATAAGAAAAAAGACAAAAACAAGGATAAGGATAAAGACAAGGACAAAAACAAAGATAAAAAGGACGATAAGAATAAGGATAAAGATAAAAAGGACGACAAAAAAGACGGTGATCAAAATAAAAAAGAGGATAAACCTAAAAATGATAAGGCACAGCCAAAACCAAAACCAGGAGATATGTCTAAACAGCGAACCGAAAATTTATTGGATGCTGTAAATAATGAAGAAAAGAAAATACAAGACAAGGTAAATGCCAATAAAATGAAAGGCGCTCCTAGAAAAGCGGAAAAAGATTGGTAAAATTAAAAACTGTTTAAAGGTTTAAAAGTTTAAGGTTGTTTAAACCGATATGACTCTTAAACCTTTAAACAATCATTAAACACTTAAACGAATTAACGATTAAAAAAAGAATGAAAAGATATTTAATTATATTCCTATTATGTTTTCAGGGACTTTTGGCTCAAGTGCAATTTGAGGCGAGGGTAAGCAAAACGACGCTTGGACTCAATGAGAGACTTCGTGTCGATTTTGTAATGAATATTGATGGAGATAATTTCGTGCAACCCTCATTTGATGGCTTTAGGATAATTGCTGGGCCAAGTCAGCAGGTAAGCCAGTCTTGGATAAACGGAAGAACATCTTTTGAAAAAAGTTACTCCTATTTTCTTTTGCCTAATCAAAAAGGAAATTTGGTTATCAAACAGGCAATGATTGAATACGATGGGAAAATTTACAAAACACAACCTATCAGAATCAATGTAACCGCAGCGACAGAGCAGCCTAAAGATCCGAATGATACTCAAATTTCTGCCGATGACAATTTGTATTTGGTTGCTGATATTTCGAATACCAATCCATATATAAACCAGCCAATTACAGTGGTTTATAAATTGTATTTCAGCAATTATATTGGAATTACAGGATTTAAGGAATTAGCCAAACCGAAGTATAATGATTTTTGGAACCAAAATATTGATATTAAAGAATTGGTTCCCGAAGTTGGAATGTTCAAAGGCGAACAGTACCGTTATGTTGTTTTGCGTAAAACGGTTTTATATCCACAAAAATCAGGAAAGTTGATGATAGAGCCACTTTCGCTGGATATTGGGGTAAGAATACCGACAGGTCGTAGAGATTATTTTGGAAGAGTTGAAACAGTTGATGACAATAAAAAAGTGTCCGCTGGTAGCAAAATGATTAATGTAAAACCATTGCCGGAAACTGGAAAACCAGTTGATTTTACAGGAGCTGTAGGGAAATTTGACTTTAGTGCTGTTCCATCTAAAACGACTTTGAAAAATGGGGAAAGCCTAGATTTGGTTTTGAGTGTGGTTGGAACTGGTAATTTAAAATTATTTACGTTACCAAAACCTGAAGTACCAAATGCTTTGGAAATGTACGATCCAGTGCATGATGAAAAAGTAAATACACCACTATCGGGAATGACTGGTAAAATATCAGATTCTTACACTATCATACCACAATACAAAGGAGATTATGTCATAAAACCAATGCATTTTTCGTATTTTGATTTAGGTACAGGATCTTATAGAACGATAAGTTCCAAAGAAATCAAAATAAGTGTTCTTGATGGACCTGCACAAACAGCTAATACACCAGCAGTGGCAAGCACAGGCAAAAACAGAATTGGAGGCATAGAGCAATTCCATTTTATTGATCTGCAAACAGATCTTGCAGCAAGGAATAAACCACCATTTTTTGGATCAAATAAATTTTATGGCTTATTGTTCTTGCCGTTTTTATTGCTACCTATAATTGTGTTGTTCAAAAAGAAAAAAGAAGCAATCGACAGTGATGTTTTTGGAAACCGAATCAAAATGAACAACAGGTTGGCCAAGAAATATTTGTCAGAAGCCAAAAAACAAATCAACAACAAAGAGCCGTTCTATGTTGCTTTGGAGAAAGCGATGCACAATTTCCTGAAAGCTAAGTTGCATATTGAAACTTCGGAAATGAGTAAAGACAATATTCGAGAATTATTGTTGTCCAGAAAAGTCAGCCCGGAATCTGTAGATCATTTTATTGCGCTTACAGAAAATTGTGAAATTGCTCGATATGCACCGTCTTCGAGTGCAACAATACAACACGATTTTGATAAAGCAGTAAGTATTATTTCAGAATTGGAAAAACAGATATAAGCTACTTAACAACTTAGAATCTCAGTTTTTCAGAAACTTAGAAACTTTACAAAAGAAGAAATGAAAAATATTTTATACATACTATTATTAATAACGCAAATTACCTTTGCCCAAGACGGTTTCAAAAAAGGGAATGATTTGTACCAAAACGCAAAGTATGCCGATGCAGCCAAAGCGTATGAAGCAGTTTTGGAAGCCAATCAGGAGTCGGCTGAATTGTATTTTAATTTGGGGAACTGTTATTATAAAATGCACCAAACAGCTAATGCGATTTATAATTACGAGAAAGCTTTGATTTTGGATCCTAATAACAAAGAAGCTCTAAACAATATAAAATTTGCTCAGAAGCAAACTATTGACGAAATCAAAGTAGTGCCAAAAGTAGGTTTTGCAAAATTGCTCAGAGATTTTACGGGAATTTATCCTTTTGAAACTTGGGCTTGGATTACCATAAGTTTTGCATTTTTATTCCTGTTGTTTTTTATGGGCTATTATTTTTATCAAACTGTAACAATAAAACGGGTTTTCTTTGTGGGAATGTTTGTGGTGCTATTATTTCTTCTAATGAGTATCTCAGCTGCTTTTTTTGAAAAAAGCCATTTTGACAATGAAAGACCTGCTATTGTTTTTGCCGAATCTGCTGATGTAAGGAGCGAACCTCAAAATGCAAGTGCAACTACCTTTGTGCTGCATCCAGGAACCAAAGTATATGTGGAAGAAACTTTAGGAAACTGGAAAAAAATTCAATTGACCGATGGGACTGAAGGCTGGATTGATAAACAAGCAATTAAAGAAGTGAAGGATTAGTGTTCAGTCTAAGCTGAATCTTTATTATAAAAACGCAGCCCATAGTTTCAAACTACGGGCTGCGTTTTTTATAGGAGAACCGATTACTAAATTATGCCAACTGGATATTTACTTCCTAGCTTTATCATACCATTTTTCGATAGAAGGGAAAACAAATCCTGCCGTTTTTTGAACTGGATTAAAGAAAATTGATTTGTCCAGCGTTTCTTTTTTAGCCAAAAAGTTATGGTAGTTTATTTTTTCGAAAATCGTAAAAAAGATACTGATAATCAAAATGGTTTTCAGCACTCTGAAAAAACCTCCACCAATCGTGTTTATCCAACCTAAATAAGCAAAATCGGCTATGTTGGTTAGGAATTTACCCATCATATAAATACCAACAACCACAAGAATAAATGTTAGGATAAAAGCAAATATCTGTATTGTGAAAGGATTCCAATGCAACCAACCTGATAAAATGCTTCTAAAAATATCTGAAAATTTTATGGCAATGTAAATACCCACAATAAGGGATACGAATCCTGCCAATTCTACAAAAAGTCCGTTTCGGATTCCTTTATAAAACGAATAACCTAATAATCCGCCGATGATAATGTCAAAAAAACTCATTTTTATATTTTAAAAATTAAAGCCGCAAAGATAAAAGAATTGGTTTGAATCGTCAGAAGAGAATAGAAAATAGAGAATAGAAAATAAAGAAGTCAAGGACGCAGTTGCTATCTTTGCCGAAATAATTCGATTTTATTTTTGTAAGTCTGAGAAATAAATCAGAAATCAGAAATCAGAAATCAAAAATCAAAAATCACATGTCAAGAGACACACAACTGAAAGAACGCTGGGAACGGCTTGTCGATATACTTTCGAATCAATTTTCGCAAGGCGAAGATTTGGATTTGGATGCCATTATTTATTTAATCGGAGTGCAGGAACTCGGACAAGTGCATCGTGAGTTCAAAAAAGACGAGAAACTCAATTTGATGCATATCGCCATCTGCCGATTATTGGAGCCTTACGGGTTTTATGAATTCGATTTTTTTGACGAAGATGGCTGGCCACATTATAAAGTAAAAGAACAATTGCCTCCCTTGAAGGCCGGAGAGCAATCTGTTTTGATGAAAGAAGCGATTGTCAATTATTTTCTTGAAAAGGAATTGATTAATTAATGATTTGAGGTTTTGGTTTAGATATATTGGAAAAACTTCCAACTTCTAACTCCTAACTTCTAACTTTTTCCTAAATTTGCAGACTCAATTACGGAATGAAAATGATAGACAAGATAAAAGAATATATTGGTGAAGCTCAGGCATTCTCCACTCAAAATACAGCAGAACTAGAAGCATTTAGAATAAAATTTCTAGGGAGCAAAGGTTTGTTAAAAGACCTTTTTGCCGAGTTTAAAAATGTTCCAAACGACCAAAAAAAGGAATTCGGACAAGTAATCAATTTACTTAAAACGTCAGCCGAAGACAAAGTGAAATCCATTCAGGAAGCCCTGGCAGACAAAGAAGAAGCCAAAGGAATCTACGGCGATTTGACCCGTACTGCCGAACCTTCAATTATTGGTTCGCGTCATCCTATTTCGTTGGTGAAAAACCAAATTATAGATGTCTTTTCAAATATCGGGTTCAACGTTTCCGAAGGCCCTGAAATCGAGGACGATTGGCATAACTTTACCGCATTGAACCTTCCGGAATACCACCCGGCGCGTGATATGCAGGATACCTTTTTCATTCAAACCAATCCCGATATTTTGTTGCGTACGCACACGTCATCGGTGCAGGTGCGTTACATGGAGAACAACAAACCGCCTATCCGTACCATTTCTCCGGGGAGAGTTTTCCGTAATGAGGCTGTTTCGTCGCGTTCACACTGTATTTTCCATCAGGTTGAAGGATTGTACATTGACAAGGACGTTTCTTTTGCCGATTTGAAACAGACACTTTTGTATTTCACCAAAGAAATGTTCGGGAAATCAAAAATCCGTTTGAGACCTTCTTATTTCCCTTTCACGGAGCCAAGTGCCGAAGTTGATATTTATTGGGGTCTAAAAACCGAAACCGATTATCGTATCACCAAAGGAACCGGTTGGTTGGAAATTATGGGTTGCGGAATGGTTGATCCAAACGTGCTTAAAAACTGCGACATCAACCCGGACGAGTACAACGGATTTGCATTCGGAATGGGAATCGAGCGTATCGCGATGTTGTTATACCAAATTGGCGACATCCGTATGTTTTATGAGAACGACGTACGTTTCTTAGAGCAATTCAAAGCAAGTATTTAAAAATTTAAGATTTTTGATTAACGATTTTTGATTTTAGAAGGACTTAAAAAAACGTTAATCATAATCAAGATAAGGAGCTATTTCCAGCTGTCCACTATATCTTTTATGCCGAACCCCGGCATAAAAGGATGTCGTTCCCATCTGGGCTAGGTCATTCTGCATTTAAGAAATTTAGTAATTAGCTATTTTATCCTGCAAGGTTTTTTTTAACCTTGTAGGTATAAATATAATAGTAAAACCTACAAGGTTAAAAAAAGACTTTGCTGGAGATTTAATTAAAAATCAAATGAAAAAAGATATCACCATCCCAGAAGTAGAAAACGTATTCTTAGCCGCGGTTCAGGAATGGAGCGACGATTTCATGGAAAAAGTATGGTATGCTTATTTAATAAACGATAGCGATTTTCAGCTTGACAGCGTTATGGTTGTTTCCAAAGCCTTTGGAACCATCGATGGCGAAATGAAAAAAACATCGTTGTTGCGCCATGCTTTTATGGAAGTTCCGGCCGTTTCGGTAGTGAAAATTGAGATGATCGAGAAAAGTGTATTGGCACTTAACAATGAGTTTATGGTAACCTATTTCATAGGAAACACATTATACGACAAAAAATTTATTTTCAAAGCCAACAGTATCAACGAAACAGATGTGGAGGAAGTTCCGCTTTTGTTTGTTGATGGAGTCATGGTGAAATAGAGAATAGAAGAAATAAGCAAGAGAATAGACTTTGTTGTAAACATAAAACAGAAAGAGTCAAGACTAATTAAATTTCGTCTTGACTCTTTTTTATGTTAAAGTCTATTTTTTTACTTCTTAATTCTAAAAAAATCTTAATCTAATTCCTCAGTCAGTTTTTTAAACACGGCTTTGGCTTCTTTCCCTTCATATAAAATACTGTAAACAGCATCGATAATTGGAGTTTTGGCGCCGTAACCCTGATTAAGTTTGTAGGCACTTTTTACTGCATAATAGCCCTCGGCAACCATGCTCATCTCCATTTGTGCCGATTTTACCGTGTATCCTTTCCCAATCATATTTCCGAACATCCTGTTTCTGGAAAAGATCGAATAACCCGTAACTAATAAATCGCCCAAATAAGCAGAATCATTGATGTTACGTTTCATTTTGTGCACTTTTTTGATGAATCTCTTCATCTCACGAATCGCATTACTCATAATCACCGACTGGAAATTATCGCCATAACCCAATCCGTGCGCAATCCCTGCAGCAATAGAATAAATGTTTTTCAGCATTGCGGCATATTCGGTACCAATAATGTCGTCAGAGATTTTGGCTTTGATATAATTTCCGGATAAATTTTTGGCAACAATACAGGCTTTGTCCGGGTCTCCGCAGGCAATTGTTAAATAAGAAAGTCTTTCCAGCGCAACTTCTTCAGCGTGACAAGGTCCAGTGATTACACCAATATTGTAATAAGGAATGTCGTATTTGTAATGAAAATGTTCCCCTACAATCAAACTGGTTTCTGGAACAATACCTTTTATGGCAGAAAAAATTATTTTGTCTTTTAGCGAAACCGTTAGTTTTTCTAGTTCGGCGTTTAGGAAAGCAGAAGGAATTGCAAATATGATATAATCGGCATAAGCGACTGCTTCATTAATATCGCTGGTAAGTTTTAATTTGTTGTTGTCAAACTCTACCGAGCTTAAGTAATTTGGGTTGTGTTTGTAAGCTTTGATATGTTCTATAGCAGATTCATTGCGCATATACCACGAAATCTCTGAAAGATTTACGCACAACATTTTAGCTATAGCAGTAGCCCAACTTCCACCACCAATTACAGCAAATTTTAAATTTTCGGTCATTATTTTATAAAATTTCACCAAAAGTACTTAAAAATATACCAATATCACAAATTAAATTTTCTGATAAGCCTTGGATTTATTGGACTTTGCAAAGTTTATGCCAAAAGAATATATTTTTTATATTTTTTTTTGATTTTATACAATATTAACGCAATACTTGCGTTGTAAATGATTATAAATAAAATGGTTAGAATTTAGTATGAATATTGAGTTAGTTAGTTTTGTTTTAGTATTTTAAAAGGCGTTCGTAGTGGTTAAGTGAACGCCTTTTTTTATAATACTAGTTCTATAATCAGTAACTCATCAAAACAATTTCTTTCACTTTTTCCAAAGTGATGTTTTGTTTCTCTCCTAAGGCTTTCCATCCTCTTTTTTCAAAACGGTCAACTATAAAATCGGCAGTTTTTTCAATCTTTTCTGCATTTTCAGAGAGTAAAGTTCTCATTCCCATTGCGTGGAAAAAAGCAGTTGTTTTTTCAATAGCTTTTGTGGCAATTTCGTCCTCAGTTCCCGTTAAATTAAACACTCGTTTACCATATTGAGCCAATTTCTCTTTTTTGGTTTCAAACATTACTTTGTATAAGTTTGGTCCAATTATTGCTAGTGTTCTGGCATGGTCAATTCCGTAAAGTGCTGTTAATTCGTGACCAATCATGTGTGTCGCCCAATCGCTTGGAACACCTTTTTGGATTAATCCATTTAATGCCATGGTACAGCTCCACATGAAATTGGATGCCAAAGCATAATCGGTTGGGTTTTCTGCTACATCTGGGCCAATTTGAATTAAGGTCTGCAAAATACTTTCGGCAATTCTGTCCTGCAGATAGCCTTCATGTACATAGGTAAGATATTGCTCTAGCACGTGGGTATAGGCATCGACAACGCCATTTTGTAATTGTCTTTTCGGTAGGGATGCAATAACGGTAGGATCGCAAATGGAAAATTTTGGAAATAAGGCCGAACCGCCAAAATCAAGCTTTTCCTGAGTAGCCGCAATGGTCACTACTGAACCCGAATTCATTTCGCTACCCGTTGCCGGTAAAGTCAAAACGGTACCAAACGG
This sequence comes from Flavobacterium aquiphilum, assembly GCF_027111335.1. NCBI lineage: Bacteria > Pseudomonadati > Bacteroidota > Flavobacteriia > Flavobacteriales > Flavobacteriaceae > Flavobacterium > Flavobacterium aquiphilum. The sequence continues at coordinate 600,709 of NZ_CP114288.1, forward strand.
AATCACTTTAGCTCCTTCTTTGAAAAGTATTCTTTTTTTAAGAATGTCGATAGGATCTCCTTCAAAAAGAACGGCAGCCGAAATAAATTTCACCCCGTCAATAACGCTCCCTCCGCCAACCGCAAGAATAAAATCAATATTTTGCTCTCTGATAATTGCAACTGCTTTCATCAATGTTTCAAAATGCGGATTGGCTTCGATTCCGCCAAATTCTACAATATTGTATCCTTCCAGACTTTTGCGAACTTGCTCGTGAATTCCATTTTTAAAAATGCTTCCTCCGCCATAAGCGATAAGAATTTTGGCATTGGCAGGAATCAGTGTGTTTAATTTTTCTATTTGTCCCTTACCAAAAACCAATTTGGTAGGATTGTATAATTCGAAGTTTAGCATGATGTGTATTTTTTTAGAGACACTAAGTTACGAAGAAGCTAAGAATCTATTTTTTTTTAAATCTTAGAATCTTAGCTTCTCAGAATCTTAGCAACTTTAATTATTTTTTAGAATTCAATTGTACCAATAGTTTCTCGGCAACAAGTTTTGATGAAGCCGGATTTTGACCTGTGATTAATAAGCCGTCTTCTACTGCGTAAGGATGCCAATTTTCGGTTTTACTATAAATTCCTCCATTTGCCTGTAATACATCCTCCAATAAAAAAGGAACAATTTTGCTGAGTCCGACAGCTTCTTCTTCAGTATTGGCGAATCCTGTAATTTTTTTGCCTTTTACCAAAAATTCACCATTAATTTTTACATTTTTTAAAACGGCAGGAGCATGACATACAAATGCAACTGGTTTTTTATGGGTATAAAAGGACTCAATTAAAGCGACAGAGTTTTTATTTTCCACTAAATCCCAAAGCGGGCCATGGCCTCCTGGATAAAACACAGCGTCATAATCTGCTTGATTTACATCGGATAATTTTTTGGTGTTTTTTAGTTTTTCCAATAAAACTTTATCGGCGTCAAATCGTTTGGTGTCCTCGGTCGCCGATGAAGGATCGGCACTTTTTGGATCAATTGGAGGTTGTCCACCTTTTGGAGTGGCAATGTCGATAATTACTCCTTTGTCCAATAATGCATAATAAGGAGCAGCCAGTTCTTCGGTCCAAAATCCTGTTTTTTCTCCTGTGTTACCCAATTGATCGTGACTGGTAACTACGAATAATACTTTTTTCATCTTTTTGTTTTTTAGTTGTTGTGCTGTTGCCATAAAACTGCTTACAGTTAATGCCAAAATTGCTAATGCGGTTATTTTTTTCATGTTTTATTTTATTTGTTTCAGCAAATTTATGGCGAATGTGTTATTAGTAAAAATAATTTAAATTATGTTTGTGATAAAAATATTTATATCATGGTCAATCTTGAGTGGTACCGAACGTTTAAATCAGTTTATAAGAATGGTAATTTTTCTTTGGCTGCCAAAGAATTATTTATCAGTCAACCAGCTGTAAGTCAGCAGATAGTTATGTTGGAGGCACATGTAGGCTACAAGCTTTTTAATCGAAAGTCCAAAGGGGTTGAACCAACGGAATACGCTAAGTTACTCAATAATTTAATTATTGATGCATTGGATCGTTTGGAAAATGTAGAGAATGGTTTTAGGGCTAAAGCGTTTAATTCTAATAGGTTAATTTCGGTTGGAATTTCAAGACATTTGATGAGTAGTATTGGGAGTGCATTGGTCTCAAAATTTGATTTTATCGATTTTAGTTTTCATACCAACGATGCGTTATTTGATTTGGTAAATACCAAAAAATTGGATTTTGCTATAATGACCAAACAATTTGACACCTTTGATACGATTCAGAAGAAAGTGGGGGAAATTAAGCAAGTGATTGTCGGTTCGGCCAATCTTGATCTTTCTGATTTTGAATCAAAAAAGAAAAATCAAGATTATGTAGCTATTGAAAACTGGCTGAACGAGCAAAAATGGTACAGCCATGATGCGGGAATTCCACATATAAAATTGTTTTGGCTACATGTTTTCGCCAAAAAAAGGCCATCAATGGTTGCCAATTATATCATTCCATCCGAATATGAGATGCTTGAAATCCTTAGTAAAAATAGCGGAGTGGCCGTTACTTGGGATATCAATGCTAAAAATTTGGTCGAAGAAAAGAAGTTGCAGTTGATATGGAATAGCGATGAAATGCCAAGTACAGCTGTGTTTTTGTTGTCGGGGAAAAACAGTAATTTGAGTGCTGTTTTTGAGGATATAGAAAATGAGTTGAAAGCGGTTTTGGGGAGTTGATTTGGTTTTAAATTCTAAAAAGCGAACTATAAAAATTGTGTTTCATTCAATTAGATTTTCTTTAAGAATTTCCGAAATAAAGTTCAATCTGTAAAACTATTTTTATATTTGTGTAAATCATACGCATTTAATATATGAGTGAAAATCAGAATATCAGGGTTGCTGTTGATGCTATAGTTTTTGGCTATCAAAACAACCAACTCTATGTATTGTTAATTCAGCAAAAATTTGGAACCGAAAAATCTTATTGGGCTTTGCCTGGCGGTTTGGTGAAAAACGATGAATCTTTGCAGGACGCTGTAAAAAGGGAATTGAAAGAAGAAACCAACATTACGGTTAATTATTTTGAACAGCTTTTTACTTTTGGTGACGATGTATTTCGTGATCCTCGAAATCGGGTTATTTCGGTGGCTTATTTTGCCTTGGTGGATGCTGAAAAATTAAAGGTTATAGCTGATACGGATGCCGAAAAGGCGCAATGGTTTAAAATTGATGAGATTCCTCCCTTGGCTTTTGACCATACAATTATTTTGGGCAAGGCAATTAAACGCCTAAAAGCCAAACTTACTTACGAACCCATTGGATTTGATTTACTGCCTAAAGAGTTCTTGTTCTCTGAACTCGAAAATTTATACTGCACCATTTTGGAAAAAGAAATCGATCGAAGAAACTTTAGAAAGAAAATATTAAGCTTCGAAATTATTGAGGAAACAGATCGATTTTCTCCTGTTAAAAGTGGTAGACCCGCTAAATTATTTAGGTTTAAAAAGGAAAAATACAATGCTTTATTGGAGAAAGGTTTTCATTTCGAAATTAAGTTTGCGTAATTTTTACACAAAATAATTTGTAAGTTTAAATTTAATATTTATATTTGCGTATAATTAACGCAAAATAAAAAAATTATGATACTCAATTTAGATCCAAATTTCAAACCATTTACTACGGAGTCAGTAATCAGTTTTCAGAATTTTACTTTTTCAGGAGGTGAACCTCATATCAAAATAGAACCAAATTTTGATGTGACGCGAAAAGTCACCATTACCCACAGACTAAATTCATTCAATGATTTGGGATTATTGTGCATTGCCGTTGACGCGTTGCGCAGGATGGGTGTGAAAGACACGGAACTTTTTATTCCTTATTTTCCTGCCGCTAGACAGGATAGGGTTATGGTTAAAGGAGAACCGCTGTCTGTAAAAGTATATGCCGATATTATTAATGGAATGCAATTCAATAAAGTCTATGTTTTTGATGCGCATTCAGAAGTTACTCCAGCATTGGTAAATAATTGTGAAGTGATTCCAAATCATACTTTTATTGAAGCGGTTGTAAAAGCAATTGGAAACGATGTCAAATTGATTTCTCCAGATGGAGGTGCTTTAAAGAAGATTTACAAAGTTTCTGAATTTCTTGGCGGAGTTGAAGTGGTAGAATGCAGTAAAAGCCGTGATGTAAAAACAGGAAGATTGTCAGGCTTTAAAGTGTATAATGACGATTTGCAGGGCGCAGACTGTTTGATTGTAGATGATATTTGTGATGGAGGCGGAACATTTGTTGGACTAGCCGAAGAGCTGAAAAACAAGAATGCTGGAAAGCTGTATTTGGCGGTAAGCCACGGAATTTTCAATAAAGGATTTGAAGTTTTGGATTGTTTCGAAAAAATATTTACCACCAATTCATTCAAAGATTTTGAAGGAGAAAGTGTTGAAGTCATAGGATTAAGTCAATTGATATGAAATACAGTTTGGAAAAATTGATGGCTCAAAATAGTGAAAATAAATATGTTTTCTTTTGGGGACATCAGCCGTCAAAAGATGGAACCATTACGAAAACCTGTTTTAGTCAATGGTGGATTAGTCCATTTGTGGTAGAAGGCATAACTTATAAAACTGCAGAGCATTGGATGATGGCTAAGAAAGCAGAACTGTTTAATGATCAAGAAGTTTTAGAAAAAATAATTCAGGCAAATTCTCCGGCGGAAGCCAAAAAATTAGGAAGAGAAGTAAGGAATTATGTAGATTCCCTTTGGCTAAAGAACAGATTTGAAATAGTAAAACAGGGTAATTTTCATAAGTTCAGTCAAAATCCAGATTTAAAGGAATTTCTAATCAATACCAAAGAAAGAATTTTGGTCGAAGCCAGTCCGGTAGATTCCATTTGGGGAATTGGTATGGCAACAGATCATAAAGACAATAATAATCCAGAAAAATGGAGAGGATTAAATCTTTTGGGTTTTGCATTGATGGAAGTTAGGGATGAATTGAAATAAAATTAGAAATGAAAATCCAATTAATTAAAGGTGATATTACGAAAGTAGAAACCGAGGCAATAGTCAATGCGGCGAATACTTCATTGTTAGGAGGTGGGGGAGTTGATGGAGCGATTCATAGAGCCGGAGGCAAAGAAATCCTAGAAGAATGTGTCAAGATTCGAAGCAAACAAGGAGGATGTAAAGCAGGCGAAGCAGTAATTACAACGGCTGGAAATTTACCATCAAAATTTGTAATACACACAGTTGGGCCAGTTTGGAATGGAGACAAAGAGGAAAAGAAAATGTTGCTTGAAAACTGCTATAAAAATTGTTTGAAAATAGCTGAAGATAAACAGTTAAAGACAATTGCTTTTCCAAATATCAGTACGGGAATTTATCATTTTCCTAAAGATAAGGCAGCAGAAATAGCCGTCAAAACAGTAAAATCATTTCAATTTAATTTTATTGAAGAAGTGGTATTTGTGTGTTTCGACGATGAAAATTATGATTTATATAAAAAATTGACTAACAAATAAAATTATGAACCCATTATTATTAACAGATGGTTACAAAGTTGACCACAAAAGACAATACCCAGACGGAACTACATTAGTATATTCTAATTGGACTCCTAGAAAATCAAGGATTGAAGGCATTGACGAAGTTGTATTTTTTGGATTGCAGTATTTCCTTAAAAAATATATTATTCAAGATTTTGATCTGCATTTTTTCAAACAGCCAAAAGAAGTTGTTGTGAAAAAATATGCCCGCAGAATCAATAATTATTTGGGTGAAAACCAAGTAGGCACAAAACATATAGAGGATTTGCATGATTTGGGATATATTCCTATGGTTTTTAAGGCTTTGCCAGAAGGTGCCAGCGTGCCTGTCCGTGTGCCTATGTTCACAATGTACAATACAATTCCTGAGTTTTTTTGGCTGACCAATTATTTCGAAACACTGCTTTCTGCAATAATCTGGCTGCCTTGTAATTCGGCTACAATCGCAAAACAATATAGAAAAGTATTGGACAAATATGCCGAAGAAACTTCTTCAATGCCTGAATTTGTTGATTGGCAGGGTCACGATTTCTCGATGCGCGGCATGGGCTGTATCGAAGCGGCAGTAACATCGGCAGCTGGACATTTATTGAGTTTTACAGGTACTGATACGATTCCTGCAATTGATTTTTTGGAAGAATATTACAATGCCAATTCAGATACCGAATTAATAGCAGGTTCTGTTGCAGCAACCGAGCATTCCGTAATGTGTATGGGTACAACTAAAGGAGAATATGAAACTTTCAAAAGATTAATCTGTGAGGTGTATCCAAAAGGAATTGTTTCTATCGTTTCAGACACTTGGGATTTATGGAAAGTACTTACTGATTATTTGCCTCGATTAAAAAATCAAATAGTTTCCAGAGAAGGAAAAGTAGTCGTTCGTCCAGACAGCGGTGATCCGGTTGATATTATCTGCGGTAACCCAAATGGTAAAACTGAGCAGGAAAAGAAAGGGGTAATTGAATTGCTTTGGGATGTTTTTGGAGGTACAATAAATGAAAAAGGGTTTAAAGAATTAGTTCCTCAAATAGGAGCTATTTATGGAGACAGTATTACCGTGGCTAGAGCAACAGCCATTTGTGAACGATTGAAAACAAAAGGTTTTGCATCTACCAATGTAGTGCTTGGAATAGGTTCATTTACTTATCAATACAATACAAGAGACACTTTTGGATTTGCGATGAAAGCTACGTACGGAGAAGTAAACGGAGAAGGAAGAGCTATTTTTAAAGATCCAATTACGGATGACGGTACCAAAAAATCAGCCAAAGGATTAATGAAAATTGAATTGGCTGATGGCAGATATATTTTAAAAGATGAAGTGTCTTGGGAAGAAGAGCAAAAAGGAGAATTGAAAGAAGTTTTTAGAGATGGAAAACTTTTAATTGATTTAAGTTTATCTGAAATTCGAGATCAAGTCAAAAAGAATGTACCACAACTAACGTTATAAAAACTAATAGCCTAAATCAACTCGATTTAGGCTATTGTTGTTTCGTTGCCAACATAAATCCAATCATTCCGAATCGCTAAACAACTCTGATTCAGTTATGGACTTTGAATTTTTTTCTAAGTATATTTACAATTCGAATGAAAAAATATTAAAATATTGCTGCTATTTGTAAAATAAAAATTGACTAAATTCCTTTTCATCAGGACGAAAACAGTTTAAAAAATTAAAGAATGAAAAACGTAATTATTATACTTTTTGTGTTAATAGGTAATGGCATTTTTGCTCAAAATACAAATGAAGATGAAAAAGCTAAATTACTTTCGGAAGAAAAAAAATTGGATATTGAAACCGGAAAAATAATTGCAAATTATGATTTGTTTCCTACTGTCATTAAAACAAATATGCCTTTAGAGCACATTACTGCTAATAAAAAATGGAATCTAAAAGAACAAAAAAGTGAAAAATTTGCAAATGGGTATAAATACCTCAGATACAATTTTTCCATTTCTCCAATGAATCCAAAAGAGGGGAAACCGGAAGTCTCAGAAATCTTATTTGACACTAAAAATAAATTGACGGGATATGCATTTCTTTATATTGACGGAAACAAAAAAGAAAGAAATAAATCGGAATGCGATGCAGTATATAATGATATAAAAAACAAGCTTAAGAAAGAAATACATTTAAAAGCAAATGAATCATCTCAAAAGCAAAAATATCAAGGCGACAACGATAGTACTATGTATATCCATTTTTTCTATTATACAAGTAATGATTCTAACAATACATTGTTAGTCGCTTATCGTTTTAGAGAGTTTGCTTTTGATTCCTCAAAAAACATTGCGATTATTGAGGTTTTTAAATTGCCTGTTTCATTTGATAAAATAAATCAAAAAACACTTAGGTTTGTGTCAGATGAAATTAACGGATATAATAATATTTATAAAATGCTTAATGAAAATCTAAAATAATATTATTACTTCCTGTAAAAATTATTGTGGTCAATATAATCCCAGACTTTATTAGGTAACAAAGGCTGTACATTCTTCCCTTTTTTGACATTTTCTCTGATAGAAGTAGAAGATATTTCAACAACCGGAGCATCAATCAGATGAATTTTTGGGTGATTTTTCAGTTCCAAATTCTCCGATTCAGACGAAATGCGGGGATAAACATAAATGTTATGGTGTTCCAAAATCGCTTCATAATTTTTCCATTTGTGAAACGACTTCAAATTGTCTTCACCCATAATTAAGGAAAATTCATGATTGGGATATTTCTCTTCTAAATGAACCAATGTATTTACGGTATAATTGGGCTGCGGTAATTTGAATTCAATATCCGAAGGTTTTATTTTAGGAAAATCTTCGGTGGCGAGAAAAACCATCTGCAGACGATGGTGATCATCGAGCAAACTGCTTTTCTTTTTGAGCGGATTGTGCGGTGTAACAACCATCCAAACCTGATCCAAATCGGAATGTTCTGCCATGTGATTGGCTATGATAAGATGCCCAACATGTATGGGATTAAACGTTCCGAAATAAAGTCCGATTTTCATTGACTTAGTAACTAGTGATTAGTAAAAAGTAATTAGTTTTTGAGGGTTTTAGAAAAAGCATTAATCATTTTAGACTCTTCTTCTATTTGATTTAAAATCTCTTTATACAAAGTCTGATCTGTTATAAAACCAAGTTCATTGGCAATTAATAATTGAGTTTCAATTTCGAACAATGAGCCTCTTGAAATATCTAAAAAATGACTAAATGATTTGTCCGTATTTCTTCCATAGCCTTCAGCAATATTAGAAGGAATTGAGATTGAAGCTCTTTTTAGCTGACTTGTCAGGGCATATAATTCTTCTTGAGGAAATGATTTTACCAACTGATAGACTAAATAGACAATTTTAATTCCTTTTTGCTAAATTAATAAATCTTTATATGATTTTATTTCTCCCATTTTAAGTTAATTACTAGTCACTCTTTACTAATCACTCTTTAGAAACAAAATCCTTTACCAATTGATGTGCTTCTTCAAGAGCTACAGCTAAATCATAATTTTTGATAATTACATCAAATTGTGGTGCAGTGGCCAGTTCTACCGAAGCCTTTGCGATTCGCATATTGATTTTGTCTTCGCTTTCGGTGGAGCGTTCTTTTAGTCTTCTTTTAAGTTCATCAACACTTGGTGGTTTTACAAATACTGCCAAGGTTTCTTCAGGGAATTTGTGTTTGATACGCAAACCGCCGGCCACATCAATATCAAAAATGACATTTTTACCTAAAGCCCAAATACGCTCTACTTCGCTTTTTAGCGTACCGTAAAAATTATCGCGATACACTTCTTCCCACTCTACAAAATCTTCAGCTCGGATATGATTTTTAAACTCTGCCAAAGACATAAAGTAATAATCCTTTCCGTTTACTTCTTCACCGCGGGCTTCACGCGTCGCAGCCGAAATGGAAAATTCCAAATTCAAATCTTCCTGTTTTAATAAATGTCTAACTATAGTGGTTTTCCCAGATCCTGATGGTGCCGAGAATACGATTAATTTTCCTTTTTTCATTTGTATTATTTGAATGTAGAGACGCGATTAATCGCGTCTTTATGCATAGTAATTACAATACATTTAGTACCTGCTCCTTGATTTTTTCCAATTCGTCTTTCATCTGAACCACTAATTTTTGCATTTGGGCATGGTTAGATTTGGAACCCATAGTGTTGATTTCTCGACCCATTTCCTGCGTAATGAATCCAAGTTTTCTACCGTTGGCTTCCGTTCCGTTGATGGTTTCAAGGAAATAATCCAAGTGATTCGTCAATCGGACTTTTTCTTCGGTAATATCAAGTTTTTCTAAGTAATAAATCAATTCCTGCTCAAAACGATTTTCATCAACATTTACTTTCAGTTCGGAAATGGCAGTTTGCAGACGGTCTTTAATCGCCTGAACACGTTCCGGATCCAGTTCCAAAGCCTCGTTCATAAACTGACGAATGTTTGCGATGCGCAATTGGAATTCATTTTCCAAAGACAAACCTTCGTCTCTACGGAAATTTAAGATATTCTGCAATGCCTCTTCAATGGCAGTTTGAATTTGAGCCCAATCATTTTCGTCGATTTCCTCACGTTCAATTTTCATCGTGTCTGGCATGCGCACGGCCATTTTCATCAATTCGGTTTCATCTGCATCGGCATAAACCTCTCGCAACTGACTGATGTATGCTTTTACGATAGGCACATTGACTTTGGTCGAAGTCTGTTCGGCGGTACTTTCGATAAAAATCGAAAAATCCACTTTCCCTCTCTCCAGTTTCAGGGCGATTTGGTTACGCAAACCCAGTTCCATTTCGCGGTACAGCGAAGGCATTCGCACATTCAAATCCAAACCTTTACTGTTCAGGGATTTTACTTCTACCGTAATTTTTTTGGTTGGCAATTGCAAAGTCGCTTTACCAAAACCAGTCATCGATTGTATCATATATTTTTATAAAAGTGTTCAAAGATAAGAAAAAAGTGGTCAGTGCTCCGTTTTTAGTAATCAGTGTGTCACAACATAGATTTTTTTCATCGATTTTTAAAGAAGATAGAATTGATTGTTTTTTGGAGCAGAAAGATTGGGTATTTTTAGGAGGCATTGGTCCCGCTTTTCGTTACAATCTTGTGGGCTTCCCGATAGCTATCGGGACCAGCCCACAAGGATTTCCACTGCAAACGAAGTTCACTGAATTCCTATAAAAATAAAAGTATAGTGAAGTAATCGGGGCTAAAGACAAACATTTGTGATTTTTTGCAGGCACTACAGACCTAACATGTTTCAAAAACCTGTTAGGTCTTGGTAAAAGATCAAAATAATCACATTAGCCTAATACCTTCAATACCTCCTGAACATTTTTCTGTGAATTGCCGATGTATATTTTATCATCAATAATAAAAACCGGACGGCTCAAGAACGTATAATGCTCCAAAATATATTTTTTATAATCGTCTTCGGTAAGGGATTTGTTCTTTAAATCCATCGATTTGTACAATTGCGCTTTTCTGCTGAAAAGAGCTTCGTAACTTCCCGAAAGTTTATGCATTTCTTCGAGTTCTTCAACGCTGATAGGATTTTGCTTAATGTCATGAAACGCTAAATTATGACCTTCAGGTAGTGATTTTATTATTTTTCGGCAAGTATCGCACGAAGCGAGATAGTATATTTTGTTCATTTTGTAGTATTTTCTAGATGCAAAGGAAAACATTTGATGTTTAAAATGTTTAATTTTATGCAAAAATTAAAATTATGCAAGATACATTTGAAGTTGCCAGAACAGCAAGAAGGATGCTGAATTCTTATTTTGAAAATTACTCATTGGAACAATTGAATAAAATTCCGGAAGGATTCAACAACAGTTTATTTTGGAATATTGCGCACGTCGTGGTGACACAACAATTATTGGTTTATAAATTATCAGGTTTGCCAATGGCAGTCTCTGATGAATTGGTTGAAAAATACCGTAAAGGAACCAAACCAGAACAAGATGCTACCCAAGAAGAAGTAGATTTGATAAAATCATTAGTGTTCAATACTGTTGATCAATTAGAAGCTGACTATAATAATGGTGTTTTCAAGAACTATCAGGAATATCCAACTTCTACAGGATTTATTTTGAAAAGTGCAAAAGGAGCCATTGATTTCAACAATTTTCACGAAGGATTACACCTTGGGGTATTGATGAGTATTAGAAAATATGTTTAGGCTCATTGTAAAAGAATAAAATTAGAAGGGTTGACAAAAATCAAAAAGTAAGACAATGAAATTCAATACCAAAGTAATTCACGGAGGGCAGCATCACGACCCAAGTACGGGAGCAGTGATGCCTCCCGTTTATCAAACATCGACTTTTGTACAGACAAGTCCGGGAAAACCTTTGAATCCGGATTATGAATACAGCCGTGCGGCAAACCCGACGCGAACAGCTTTGGAAGATGCTTTGGCGAGTATCGAAAACGGAACTCGCGGATTGGCGTTTTCATCAGGACTTGCAGCTACCGATTGTGTTTTGCGATCCTTTAAAGCTGGTGACGAAATCATCGCGATGGACGATTTATATGGTGGCACTTACCGCATGTTTACCCGAATTTATAAAGACAGCGGCATCGTGTTTCATTTTGTGGACATGAATGATTTGGATAATTTCAAGTCGCTGATTAATGAAAATACCAAAATGGTTTGGGTGGAAACACCCACGAATCCTTTAATGAAACTAGCCGATATTGAAGAGATTGCCAAAATAACTAAAGCCAATAATATTCTTTTTGCAGTCGATAACACTTTTGCGACACCTTATTTGCAAAAACCTTTGGATTTGGGTGCTGATATTGTGATGCACTCGGCTACTAAATATTTGGGAGGACATTCGGATGTGATTGCCGGGGCTTTGATTGTAAAAGATGAAGCTTTGGGTAAACAATTACATTTTCAACAATTTGCCACAGGCGCGACTTTGGGGCCAATGGACAGCTTTTTGGTATTAAGAGGAATAAAAACGTTGCATCTGCGAGTTCAGAGACATTGTGAAAATGGAGCCAAAGTTGTTGAATTTCTGAGCAATCATCCTAAAATAAAAACCGTTTATTATCCGGGATTACCAAATCATCCTTATCACGAAATTGCAAAAAAACAGATGAGTGGTTTTGGAGGAATGGTTTCTTTTACGTTTGTATCAGGGAAAAAGGAAGAGGCTGTGAAGTTTTTAGAAAGGCTGAAAGTATTTACTTTGGCAGAATCTTTGGGAGGTGTTGAATCATTAGCAAATCATCCCGCCTTAATGACCCATGCTTCCATTCCTGAGGATAAGCGAAAAGAAGTCGGAATTACCGATGACTTGGTTCGTCTGAGCGTTGGAATAGAAGACGTCGAAGATTTAATTGCCGATTTGAATCAGGCATTAGCATAAAAAAAACTCCCAACTTGAATATAGTTGGGAGTTTTTTTATTAGTTATTTAAATAAAGAATATAACCTACACCGACAAAAGTGAGCCAGTCATTGCTTTTATTTTCTTTGTATAAATCTTTATTGGGATTAAGGCCATCAACCCAATCAGAAGCAAAATATTGCACTCTAGTATCCAAAACAAGATCAGATAATGATGTTAATTTGTAGCGAATACCCATATTTAGAGCTGCCGAAAACACGGTCTTACTTTCATTCGAATACCCGTTAGGATGTCCATCAGAAGGGACTAAATATTTTACAGGAGTGGTAAGAGGAGTACCTATGTCTCCCATAGTGGACCACGCTTTGGCGTTATAATAGCTGAATTGTGGCCCTATTGCAACATAAGGTGCCCAACTACCAATCTCTCTTTCAAAATCGTGGATGTTTTTGAAACTATATTCGAGTTGAAAGCCTGCACTAAACAATTGTGTAGAACCTCTCATCGCTTGGAGTTGTTTGGATGTAAAACTGTTTTTTTCAACCCAATCACCGTAGTGTTGTAATTTAGATTCGTTATAGGATATTTCAGATCTTATTTTGAAATGCTCTTTGAAATATTCATTCAAATTGTCATAATAAGAAAACCCCATATAATCGAAAACTGAAATTCCGAATCCCATATTGTCAATATTCGTTTCTATGTCATTTCGTTGTCCATAATCAGATCGAAATTCAATTCTACCGGTTATGACGCCAATTTCATGTGCAACTTGTGAAAAGGAAAAAAGGGGCGTTATTATTAATAAAAATATTGTAAAAATTTTAAATTTGGCCATAGGTTGGTTGGTATTTTCAAAAAACAAAGATATAAAAACTAGTAGTATAGAGAATTATTATCTTAAAATAAATAAACAGGAATATTATTCTTATTTTTAACAATACTATATCGATTTCGTAAAAAGAATACTCCATGTGTCAGATTTTTTTATAAATGGTTACTAAAAAGATAATTCTGTCACAATTAAGCACAAAAAAGTTAAAATATTTTAATCAAGGTGTATCTTTGTACAACTAACTAAAACATTTTTGAAACATTTATAATTAATAATTATGTCACAAAGTATTACAAATTTTATAGAATCAGTTGCCAAAAAAAATCCGAACGAACCGGAATTTCTTCAAGCGGTTACTGAAGTTGCCGAAACAGTAATTCCTTTTATTGAAGAAAATAAAAAATACCAAAACAAAATGATTTTGGAAAGAATGGTAGAGTCAGATCGTATCATTATGTTCCGCGTTGTTTGGGTAGATGATAAAGGGGAGACGCAAGTGAACAGAGGATATCGTATTCAGATGAATTCGGCTATCGGGCCATACAAAGGGGGAATTCGTTTCCATCCTTCAGTAAATTTGAGCATTTTGAAGTTCTTGGCTTTTGAACAAACTTTCAAAAACAGTTTGACTACATTGCCTATGGGTGGTGGAAAAGGAGGAGCTGATTTTGATCCAAAAGGAAAATCAGATAATGAAGTAATGCGTTTTTGCCAATCCTTTATGACAGAATTATCAAAACATATTGGTGCAGATACTGACGTTCCAGCTGGGGATATTGGTGTAGGTGCCAGAGAAGTTGGATACATGTTTGGTCAATACAAAAGATTGGTAAATGAATTTACCGGGGTTTTAACCGGAAAAGGAATTTCTTTTGGTGGATCATTAATACGTCCGGAAGCTACAGGATACGGAGATGTATATTTTGCACAAAGTATGTTGGCTACCAAAGGAGAAAGCTTTGAAGGAAAAACAGTAGTGATCTCCGGTTCTGGAAATGTAGCTCAATATGCAGCCGAAAAAGTAATCCAATTGGGTGGAAAAGTAGTAACTATGTCGGATTCTGCTGGATATATCTATGATGCCGATGGTATAGATGCCGATAAGTTGGCTCACATAATGCAAATTAAAAATGAACTGAGAGGAAGAATCAGCGATTATGTTGCAAAATATCCAAATGCAAAATATGTGGCCGATAAACGTCCTTGGGAAGTAAAATGTGATGTTGCTTTGCCTTGTGCAACTCAAAATGAATTGAACGAAGAAGAGGCCAAAACACTTATTGCCAATGGTTGTATCTGTGTTGCCGAAGGTGCAAATATGCCTTCTACGCCAGAAGCTATTCATGTTTTCCAAAAAGCCAAAATTTTATTTGCTCCTGGAAAAGCTTCAAATGCTGGTGGAGTAGCAACTTCAGGGCTTGAGATGTCACAAAACTCATTGCGTTTGAGCTGGACTTCGGAAGAAGTGGACGAAAGATTAAAAATGATCATGAAAGACATTCACGCTTCATGTGTGAAATATGGTGCCGATGAAACTGGTTATGTTGACTATGTAAGAGGTGCTAATATCGCTGGATTTGTAAAAGTTGCCGATGCAATGCTTGCTCAAGGAGTGGTATAAAGATTATGGAATTCAGATTTTAGAATTCAGAAATATTATAAAAAAAGCCTTTTTTCTGTAAAGATTAAAGGCTTTTTTGTGCTTATTGAAGGGAATTCAAAAATCTGCAATCTAAAATTTTGCGCCAGTTCGCTATCGTTCGGGTCCGCAATCTAAAATCCTTTCCTTTGTGCTATATTTGTGAATCAATACCGATTCGATGCGAAAAAGGCTTAAATATCTGTTATTACTATTTGTGCTGCAATTCAGTTTTGCACAAACTAATTTGTCTTGGCAGGGATATTTTTCTTATACCCAAATAAAAGCTCTTTCCGAATCGCCAACAACTATCTATGCTGCTTCCGAAAATGCTTTGTTTTCCAAAAACAGTAATACAAACATTTTAAAGACCACTACTACAATCGATGGGCTTTCAGGGGAAGTCATAACGGCGCTTTATTACAGTCCAACTTTTAATAAAACGATTATTGGTTATCAAAACGGACTATTAATTGTTGTGAACGAGGCCGATGGTTCTATGCTTAAAGTGGTTGATATCATCAATAAAAATTTACCTGCCAATATAAAACGAATCAATAATTTTATGGAGTTTGGAGGTGTTTTGTATCTCTCAACCGATTTTGGGATTGTTCAGTTTAATTTGGCTACTTCCAAGTTTGGAGACACCTATTTTATTGGCGACAATGGAACCGAAATCAAAGTTAGTCAAACAGCCATTTACAATGGGTTCATTTATGCCGCCACTTCAAGCGGAATTAGAAAAGGAGATTTAGCCAATCCTAATTTAATTGATTTCAAACAATGGCAGATTATTAATTCAGGAGAATGGACAGGAATTGTGTCATTTGGTACCGAATTATATTCCTTAAATACAGCAGGTTACGTTCACAAATACGATTCGGGTTCCAATGTATTTAACTCCTTTTTGCAATTGGGCGAGGCAGCTACAAACTTTCGTTCCACCTCTGATTATTTGATTATAACGACAGCCAATTCAGTTTCTATTTACAATAAACAGATGGTCTTGCAGCGTCAGATAAACAGAAATCAAATACCTGATATCAATTCAACGTTTAGCAGTGCTACGATAATAAAAGATTCGATTTATATTGGCACAACCGAAAACGGTTTGCTTACCACTTTACTTTCTGCTGCTTCAACTTTTGAAAATATAACGCCAAACGGGCCTTCACGAAATACTATTTTCGCGCTGCAAGTTACTCCTACACAACTTTGGACAGTTTATGGTGATTATGATATTTTTTATAATCCGTATCCGTTGGATGATTTTGGGATAAGTAAATTTTCCACTTCAGGGTGGCTTAATATTCCTTATAGCCAAGTTCGAGGAGCCAAATCAATATCCCGGATTATGATTAATCCAATCAATGAAAAAGAAGTTTATGCGAGTTCTTTTTTCTCAGGTTTATTAAAAATAGAGCAGGATATTCCAACGATTTTATACAATCAAACCAACAGTAGTTTGGAGTCATTAACTATCAGTCCGCCCGATCCCAATTATATAGATGTCAGGATTAACGGAACTGCATTTGATAAATCAGGAAATTTATGGATTACCAATTGCAGGGTTGTAAATGGTTTGAAAATGTTAAGTTCTAATGGGCAATGGAAAAGTTACGCGATGGATAAAATTCTTTCGGTACCATCAGAAAATGATTTTGGTAAAATGGTTATCGATAAGTATGGTACTAAATGGATGGCAACCAGCAAAAATGGTGTAATAGGATTCAACGAAAGCAGTAATGCCTTTAAAAAAATTACTTTTGGAGAAAATCAGGGGAATTTACCCATTCAAGATGTTAGGACGGTTGCGGTAGATAATAAGAATCAGCTTTGGATAGGAACAACTAAAGGGTTACGGGTTTTGTCCAATGTAAGTGATTTCCAGACCGAGAGCCAGTTGACTACTGAAAGCATTATTATTATGGAAGATAATCTGGCGCAGGAATTACTTTATGAGCAGTTTATAAGTGATATCGAAGTGGATGGTGCTAATAATAAATGGATTGGAACTGCAGATGCCGGTGTATTTCTGCTTTCTCCAAACGGTCAGGAAACCAAGTATCATTTTACGACCGATAATTCGCCGCTACCGAGCAATGTGATAAATGACATTAGTATTAATAGTAATACCGGAGAAGTTTTTATAGCAACCGCCAAAGGTTTGATTTCTTTCAAAGGAATTGCTACTTCAGCCAATCAAAATCTGAATAATGTATATGTGTATCCCAATCCTGTTCGTCCGGAATATCAAGGCACGGTAAAAATAAACGGCTTGCTCGATAAAGCCAATGTAAAAATAACCGATGTAGCTGGAAATTTGGTCTTTGAAGCTAAATCCGAAGGAGGAACTATAGAATGGGACACCTCCGCTTTCGGGAAATATAAAGTAGCATCAGGAGTGTATATGATTTTTGTTTCGGCTCAGGATGGGACTGAGACCAAAGTCAAAAAAGTGATGATTATTCGTTAATAAGAAATCGGATTTTAGATTTCATAAAGCAGTTTCAGAAATCTAAAATTTAAAACCTAAAATCTAAAATTGTTAGTCAAAACAAAAGCCATCGTAATTTCGACATTAAAATTTCAGGAAAAAAGCCTGATTGTAAAATGTTTTACATTATCCAACGGATTGAAATCGTATTTTGTCCGTGATGCTTTTTCGTCCCGAAAGGCAAGCCAAAAAGCGGCTTATTTTCAGCCTTTGACTATCATCGAAATTGAAGCTGTCCATAAAAACAAAGGGACTTTGGAAAATTTCAAAGAGGTAAAAGTAGCGTCCCCTTTTCATTCGATACAATCGGATATTTTCAAAAGTACTATTGTTCTGTTTCTTTCCGAAATTCTCCACCATTCGATACATGAGGAAGAGAAAAACGAACCCTTGTTTACTTTTCTCGAAACCGCTTTGCATTGGCTTGACCAACATGACGAAATTTCAAATTTTCATTTAATTCTGATGTTAGAAACCACAAAATATCTTGGTTTTTACCCCGATACTTCGGATATGGATATGCCTTTTTTTGAAATGATTGAAGGCGTTTTTACTCCTTTTCACGGCGTTAGTTCTTTGACAGAACACGAAACTCATTTGTTCAAAAAGTTAATTCAGTTAAAATTGGATAATGACCAAAAAGTCTTTCATGTCATTGAAAGACAATTACTCCTGAAAATTTTAATTGATTATTATAGTTTTCACCTCGACGGATTCAAGAGGCCAAAATCACTGGATGTTTTGAAGGAAGTTTTTTCTTAAAAAAAGAAAATAAATTTTTATATTTGCTCACAATTAAAATGTAGGCCTATTCTGCTTTTTAATTGTGAGTCTTTTTTTAACTAATAAAAAAATATAAAATTCCCAAAAATGGAAAAATTGAAATTTTTAATGCTGCTGTTTCTATTTGTCAGCATATCGGTATTTGCCCAGAGAAATTACGATGAGGTAATTAAAACGGATGGTACCATTCAAGATTTAGTGCAAAACGAGATTACAGGAGTTATTGTCTTTAAAGGAAATGGTAAAATCAGCGGAATTAATGCTGAAACCAAAAAAATTGTATGGACATTAACCAAAGAGGATTATGGCAATGCCACTACAATGGAGCTTTTGGGAGATGCTGATTTAGACAAGATGTTCAAAGAAAAAAAAGCGCTAAAAAGTGTCCCAAACAGTCCTTATGTTGAGGCTTATGTTAATTCTAAATTCATAATAATTAATACCGATACGGGGAAAATAGTTTACAATTCTTCTAAAGAGTCTTTTTGGGTTGTACAATCGGATTTTCTTCCCGAAACCAATGAATATTTGCTTACATTGAGAGACAAAGGGAATATGAATATTGCTTTAATTGATATGAATACCGGAAGCATCAAATGGAATACTCCTGTGGATAAATCAAAATCTTTGTTTAGTTTATCGCTAAAAGCAAGTATAAATAAAGCTCAGGTAAACGGTGCCACGATTTATTATTTACTTTATGGAAAGCTATATTCCTTCGATAGAGAATCCGGAAAATTAAATTGGAAAGCCGAGGAAGAGTATACAAAATTTTTCCCAACCCAAAACGATAAAAACATTGTTGTGATTAATTCAGCGGGTACTTTTTCTACAAAAGAATATATAAATGTTTTGAGTACAGATACAGGAAAAAGCATCTGGAAAGAGTCAATAAAAACAAAATATGTGGTTTATCTTGAAGATTGGGGAACCAAATTGTTGATTGCTCATTTCGGCGGTTTTAATTTTTTCGACCTAAAAACAGGAGAAAAAATTTGGAAAAAAGATGCTCGTGGTGATGGATTGAAAAAAGTAATTCCTATCGATAAAGACTTTTTGTATGTAGCAGAAAATGAAATGATGTTAATCAATAAAGACGGAGAAAAACTTTGGAAAAACTTTATTGAAATTGCTGATGACAAAGAAGATCCTATTTTTTACTTAGGAAAAGTTGGAGAAAAGGTAATGTATCTTACAGGAACTTATGGTAATATGGTAGATTACAAAACGGGTAAAAAATTATGGAAACGCAATATCAAGTTTGATAAAGATCGTCCCGTTTTGCCAACTTATGATGAGGCAACAAATTCATACTTAGTATATAATGACGAAAAATTATATAAATTCAATCCTACAATTGATGATAAACCAGAGCCATTTGCAGAAGTGAATATCAAAAGAGAGAAAGAATTAAACAGTATCGAAATGTTTCCTTGGGGAGTTGCCCTTTCCGGGCCGGTTGAGGTAATGGGAGTTGCCCTTGACGGTTCCGTAAAATACCATCTTACTTATAACCAACCGGGAGAAACGGGAAGACAGTTTTTAAAAGGTGGTGCAATGGTAGCTAGTTTTGCTTTAGGAGCCACTTCAGTTGCAAAAGGAATTGAAGGTTCTGAATGGACTATGACAACTCGTGACGCTAATGGTAATGAAACGACATCTGTTGTAAAAGAAAAAGACAAGGCAAAACTAAATCAGTCTGCTGCGGCCGCTGCGGGAGCTGGTGCAATGGCAATGGTGGCTGAAAAATTCGGTTCTCGTTTTAATGCAATGAAACAAAACAAAGATTTTTCATATATTTTTGCAAAAACAGAGACAGGCGAAAAAATGCTTGTGAAAGTTAGAAAATCAGATGGTGTTGAGGTTGATAAATTAATCTTTAAAAACAATCATCCCGTTTACGAAATTGATCCGGCGACACAAAACATTTTTTATGTGCTCGATGATTCAATAGAAATTTTTAATAAAAAATAAAAACTCAAGAGCCATCAAAATTTACTTTGATGGCTTTTTTTTTTGATATGAAAAAAATAATACTTCTCTTTTTTATTTTCGGATTTACAGCAATCCATTCGCAAGAAAAAGTCACTTATAAAAAAGGCAAATTTTTTGTGCCTACAATTAAGTACTCTCAATATTCTTGTTTAGACAATGTGATTACCCAAACTACTTTTTATCAAATGGATCCCGAGTTGAAAAGCGAGGAACAAGTTTTGAAAAAAAGCTATTTTAATATTGACGGGTACATAAAGGATCCTTCAAACGGGAAATTAAAAATTTATATCACGATACCTTTTCCAAGATACACGAATACCCAAATGGACAGTGTTTACAATAGCAAAACGAAAGTATGGGCCTATCATCCGTATTCCGGGTATGATGTCAAAGTTAACATAGAGGTGAAGTGTGGTGATAAATTGATTTATTCCGATGTGTTTGTCAGTTCCGAAAAGAATGTTTTTCTAGGAAGTTACAATAAAGAAAGCGCCAAAGCGGCAGTTGCTTCCAATCAACAAAAAATGAAGAACTCTGAGATAAAAGAGAACCTTACTGTTGAAGAATTAGGAATTGACACGGTTATTTATTCTACAATGAATCGAATCCAAGGATTACTCAATTATAAATTTGGATATTATAATGATGAGGTAAAAGATAAATTTGAGTTTATGACCTCCAAGGGACATCCGGAATATCAACAAATGTTTGCTTTTGAAAATGCCATAACGGAACAAATGGGAAAAGTTACATTAGAAAAAGGTTTGGACGTGAAGGTATTAATGCCACATTTAGTTTATTTGGAAAGTCTGTTGACAAAGTACCCACAACTTCCCGAAAACGAGAACATTCGGTTTTTAGTTACCTATGATTTGGCATTGACGTATTTACTATTGGAAAACAAAGAAAAATCACTGTATTTTGCCGATTTACTTATTAAAAACGACAAACAAAGTTCTAAAGGGACAGATATTATAGACCGTGTCAATAAGGCTAATTTTGTAGACAGAATGACTAGGACGCATACGAATCGTTTTGTCGAATTAAAAAAATTAGGTTTCAAAATTAAGGAAGAAAAGGAAGAAGCCAGACTCGCTTTTTTTGAAAGAATCATTCAGGAAGATGCCGATTGGGAACAAGAGAAAATAAGCAGAACGAGTTCACTTGAAAAAAGGATTACCGAAAGAAAGAATATATTAGACTCTATTTATTTTCAAAAAAATTCGGATTTATTGGCCAAAGTCATAAACAATTTGGGTGGGAGTGAAGCCATTAAGAAAATAGAAAAAACACATATTCTGTCGAAGCTTAAACTCGAAGACAGCAATATGCCACAAACAGAAGAGAAGTGGGCGACAGAGACGAATTATCTTTTGAAGAAAAAAACACCCAATAATTATTACGAAATAGTGAATGGTCCGGAATCATGGGTTCATGACGATATGGATAACAGCACTGAAAAATGGAAAAAAATTAACAATTCCGATTATTCCGATATTGTGACCAATCTAGATCCCCTCAATTTGTTGACTTCATTCCGGATTGATTTATGGAATAAGTTTGATTTAGTGTCTGATGACATATCCGATGGGAGATTGTGCTATCATCTTACTTATTTTGAAAAAACACTCAATTCTAGCAATAGAACAGTTCCTAAAACCGAATATAATCTATATGTTGACAAAGAAAATTTCACGATAGTCTCTTTTGAAAAAACAGAATATTTCAAGGGAAATAAATCTTCTTTTGAAAGAAAGATTTTTAAAGATTACCGAGAGATTGCGGCACTGAATAATGCAAAAATACCACATAAAGTCATAAACGAAATTGAAGATTATTACGGGGAAACATCTTATCAGGAGCTTAGGGAAAAGGTAGAGGTAAATCCTGTTTTTGGCAACAGAATATTTATGAAAGAAGTTTATTTTGGAGGCTTTAAGTAATATTAAATTTTAAAAACCCAACTGAATTGAAAAGTTCACTTGGGTTTTTTTTATGCAAATCAATTTCCCTATTTGGGACATAGACTCTATTGGGGAAAGTCAATTTTGGATTGATTTTTTTATTTTTATGATTCTTCTAAATTATTTTATAACCCTTCTTTTTCACCCCGTTTTGGAAACTAAAGTTGAAGCAATAAAAAGTTTTTCTTCTTTGCTGTATTCCAGTTCTATTCCTTTCAAAATGTATTGAGAATCGATTACTGTAGTGTTGGCATCAAGTGTCTGTAAGCAGGCAAAAGCCGTTGCGGAAACTATTTGTGCGCCATTGAGCTCATAATTTTTGGCGACTATATCAAGAATGTTTTGATCTTTGAGTTTCGTTTTTTTAGGCATACAGTTTTCCCATAATTTCAAACGTTCTTCAGCTGTTGGTTTGCTAAACGGGATAACAGAATTGAATCTTCTTAAAAAAGCATCATCGATATTGTTTTTAAAATTGGAGGTGAGGATAACCAACCCATTAAAATTTTCTACCCTTTGCAATAAATAGCTCACTTCTTGATTGGCGTATTTATCATTTGAAGATTTGGTTTGAGTTCGTTTCCCAAAAAGAGCATCGGCTTCATCAAAAAGGAGAATCCAGTTTTTATTTTCGGCTTGTACGAATATTTTTTCTAGATTTTTTTCGGTTTCACCAATGTATTTAGAGACAACTTGTGATAGACTGATGCGGTAAACTTCTTTTTTGAATTCTTTTCCCAGCAGAGTAGCTGTAAGCGTTTTTCCAGTACCTGACGGACCGTAAAAAAGGCTTCGATAACCGGGTGCAATTTGTTTGGCCATTCCCCAGTCGTGGCGTAATTGCTCTTGATGTTTCAACCAAAGTTTGATTTGATTGATATGGTCTTGCGTATTTTCATTTACAACCAAATCATTCCATTCCATTTGGGTGGTGATTTCCTGAGCTGGAAAGTTGGTTCCGAATTTTGGTTTTAATTTTTCGCCAAAAAATAAAAGATGAACTATTTCAGAAGGTAAAATAATGCGGCCGCTCATTATAGGCTCGCCTTCTTTTACGTCTTCCAGGAATAAAATATTTTCTTTCGAAAACCAATGCGCCGGTGCAAACAGTTGCTGTATTTCCAATCGATAATTAATATCCTCCCTTGCCAAAATATATTGTACTGTTTCACCTGTAGGAAGCATTCCCCTGTGATTGTCCAACCGGATTCCGCCCAGTTCTGGTAATTCCCCTCCATCGGGATAGACTTCTTTTATGATTTCATCAAAAAAATGGGGCAGAATGTTTGGGACTAATGCCAAAAGTAGGATAACCGATTCTTCATGGGTTGTCTGCCTTCCTAAAGCTTCCGAAAAGGAATTCTCGAAGTTATAAAGCACAGGTTCTTCTTCGTTTTCGACAAAACGAAGCGACTGAATGAGAAAGGATTTTAATGTTTGAAATGGCACGGTAAATTATGTTTTTAGAGTGTATAATCTTTTTCGTTAGTTTCAATATTATTTCGAATAGTTCCGTTAAAAAGGCTTTTTTCTTTTTCGGTACCTCCTTCATCAATAAAATAGGAAGACTGAATAGAAATGCTTACAGGAACCGATTTACTTTCCTGAATTTTTATTTCATTTATTTTTTTCTGGTCAGGAGTTGTCGGGCTGGTTATTAATGGGCTCGAAAGTCCGTAAGTTGGTGTAACATTGTATTTGAGTTTTTTCTTTTCCAAATAATGTTTTTTAAGGCTTTTTTCGACTATGGCTTCATGCTCGGAATTGGTTGATCTTTTCAGCGGTGTTAAATTTTGTTTTTCGTTCGGACCACCTAAGTTATGATTCAGTAAATGCCCCTGAATGTAGTAAGGGACGTTGCCTCCATGATGTTTTCTTTTGAATAAGGTATCGTAAATTCCGGTTGCTCCGGTAGTACTTGCACCAGCAGTTCCATCATTAATTAGAGGATTTGCGATCATGCCATTTGCTACACCATTGCTTTCCCCACTGAAGGTTACATTTCTTTTGTCAGCTGCTTTGGAAGATATAAACAAATCTTTGATATAGTTAATCAGCGATTGAGTCATTTCTTCAAATTGCCCATCGTAATCTACTCCAGTTTTGCCTTGGTTTTTTTCCATGGCATTTTCGAATTTGGTTTTGATTCTCAAAGCGCTTTCAATTCGGGCGTCATACTTGCTTTTATTGTTTTTGTATTTCTGTTCTTTTTTGAAATCAATAATTAATTCCTCAAGGGTTTTTGGAGTACTTCTAATAATTAATTTTGGTTTTTTCTCATTTCCTTCAATGTTGATGCTGTGTTTTTTATCGTCTTCAGCTTTAAATTCTTTT
This sequence comes from Flavobacterium aquiphilum, assembly GCF_027111335.1. Taxonomy (NCBI): domain Bacteria; kingdom Pseudomonadati; phylum Bacteroidota; class Flavobacteriia; order Flavobacteriales; family Flavobacteriaceae; genus Flavobacterium; species Flavobacterium aquiphilum. Next base: position 625,192 of record NZ_CP114288.1, read on the forward strand.
TTCAAACCTACCCAGGAGAGTAATTTTTTAACTCCGGCTTTTCCAGCTTTGAACAGCTTTTTCACAACAGTTCCAGCTTTTTCAAGCACCCAGTCTATAGCTTTATTGACAGGAGCCTGTATTTTATCAAGTAAGGCCTGAACCTTTTTGCTTAAATCTCCCAAACCAAGTAAACCAGCTAAAAAGCCAATGGCTATCGGAACTAATTTGGCCAACGAATTTTCAACAAAATTGGCGGCTTGTGTAATTTTGCCTGCGACAATCAGTGCAGTACTGTCAATTATACTATTTATTAAATCCAATATTCTTTTGGCATTATTGATAAACCAACTAATGACATCATAGATAAGTTTACACGCTTTTATAAAAGCACCAACAGGATTAAACAAACTGATGACCCAAGTTATTCCGGCCTTAATCACGGTTTCGATGAGCATATTTTGTATGGCATCTACAACCATAACTTTGAGGTCTCCTATTTTTTCTTTGATGTAATTCCATAATCCTCCAATACCCTCTTTTCGGATTATTTGAAATATTTCAAAACCTGTTTCCAGTGCAGCTACAACAGTTGCCCCATACAATTTTGTGGCCCTTGCCTTAATGTTTTCCCAAGTTAAACCAAAAACCGACATGATGAATTCAAAAATCCCAGTCAAGTCCCATTGCTTAGGAAATTTTATAGAAGGAGGCATATTGCCCATCAGCCATTCGAAGAATCCTTTTTTGAGGTGTTCCAATGCATTTTTGCCGAAATTTTGAAATCCTAAAACAATTGCATCCAATAAATTGGACAGAAAACCAATAGGATCCAGAATTATTTTGCCAACAACATCTGCGACCTTTGCCAAGACATTCAGCAACAGATTTTTCATTTGGATTATGGCTTTTATCACTCCGACAACAGCATCATAGGCGCGTTCGAGCCAGCTTTTGTTTTCTTCCTGAATCCTGTCAAATGTTTCTTCCAATTTGGCTACGGCAGCATTAAATTTGGTAGTAATACTTTGTTTTAAGCCTTCATTAGCTTCCTCAACTTTGGCCTCTAGTTCTGAAAACCGTTCGGTTGCATGGGTAAATACATCGCCGGCGATTCTCTGAGTGTCTTTGTCCTGATTTTTCCAGTAATTTTGAGTTTTGAGTTTTCCATCATCAATATCTTTTGTCGCCTGGTTTAATTCTCTTTCAACCAAATCTCCTATTTTTCGAACCACAGGAGCTAGCGAGTTGATAAAATTATCCTGTTCTTCAATGAAAACTTTTTTAATGTCTTTAGGAATGCCCTTTGCCCAATTGACTAAATCATCAAACCAGCTGGTATCAGTTCTTTCTTTTACATTTTTTTCAAAGGTTTTGTTGGCAATATCCAGAGCTTCATCAAAATCTTTGTTTACTTTTTCGGTTAGATTTTTAAGGTTGGTTTCCACCAGAAGTTTGGTGTCATCATAAATTTTATTTAAATCGGTTGCGACTTTGGTTCGAACCTCTTCTTCTTTTTGTTTTTTAAGTTCTTTGTTTTTATCGACTTGGCTTAATTGTTTATTTCGTACTCCAAACATTTTGGCCAAACCACCCAAAGTAAGGGAGTTAGTGCTCGTTTTTGTGGCACCCGCAATTGGGTTGGCTAATTTTAAATATTGCTGGTGAGTATCGGCTGCTTGTTTCTGACTTTCTTTTTTTTCTACTAATGAATGATCAAAAGAGGGTTCGTTTCCATTTTGAAGCTGTTCTTCAGAAATATCATTGTTGGCCAGCTCATTATCAATTTTTTTAGAATCAGCGGAGAGGTCGTTGTCCTGAGCTGTTTTGAGAGGCGGTGCAAAACCCGGATTGGAAACATTGGGATAAGTTCCAATATCTTCTTTTGAGAGTGGTGTTACTGTTTTTGAGACAACACTTGCTTGGTCCGGAGTTGCGCTTACTGTATTGGCTAATTCTCCGTTTGTATTTTGTTTTTCTTTTTCAAGGGAATCAGTAATATCTTGTTGAGCCTTACTCATTTTTTCAGAAGAGGTTTGGTCTTTTTCCATCTCTTCTTTATTTTTTGGAATCACCTTCTTGATATTTTCCAAAATGGCATCCGAGAATTTTTTGGAATCAAATTTTTTGACTGTCTTTTTTGCATTAGCCATTTCTTCCACCTGATTTTTCTTGGCCACACTAGATTTTTCCAATGCCGGGTTTATGGAAACTGCCTTTTGCATTTCCTCTTTTTTCTCCTCGGCAGTACCGTGTTTCTTTTGCGATTTGGCAGTTTTTACAATCTTAGCTTTTTGAATATCAAGAATGGATGCTTTTTTAAAATTAAGAACAGGATCAGCGGTTTCTATTTTTTTAGCTTTTACAGTTACAGGCACAAGAGCATTCTCTTTCTTTTTTTTCTTGATTGCAGAAGGAAAGAAAGGAATGGTTTTTCGCTGTGGCTTTTTAGTAAGCGCTTTAAATACAGGTCCTGTTTTACCCATTTTGTCCGATAATTGAGCTGTTAATTCATTATAATTATTTGCTTTAATTCCAATAGCACTGTAAAAAATCTTCCATCCATGGGGTTTTTATCATTCCGATTCCCCAGGGTAATTGGGTTAGTAAAACATCAACACCTTCTTGTTTTACCCAGAGTTCTAATTTTTCATTTTCAGTTAAAAGGATTTTTCCTTTTCTTTTTAAAAAAGTTTCTCGTAAACCGGCAATAGAGGTGTCACCCAAAATTTTCCAATGTTCAATCACAGCATTTAGTAGGCTTTCACATTTTTCTATTTCAGTGGAAGTAATTTCCAGTTGGGTATTGATTACATTTTCTATTGGGAAACCGCATAAAATCTTATTCAGAACCAATTCATTTTCTCCAATTTTTGTTTCTCCGTTAATTAAAAACTGGGTTAAGAGAATCGCTTTATGCTGACTGATTTTGGTTGTCCAGATTTCATCTTTTGTTAAATACAGTTGCTCAAATAGAGATTTCAAAAAAGGGTGAAATAGTATCAAACCTGCATTTTCAATATAAATCAGATTCTGTATTTTTGAATAAGGTCTTTCGGATTTCATTTTTTTTGGAATTTCTAAAGTCTTTATTTCTTCGGTTTCTAATTCTTTTATTGGACTTAAAATATTTAGAGAGTAAAAAATAATGTTCAAAAAAACGATGAAATCAGTATTTTGCAACAAAGTGTATTTTTTATAAAAGCTTTTCTTTTCGTTTAACAATTTGTTTAAAGCTGTTAACTGAGAGGTTTCTATATCCCAATATTGAGTGATTAAAGTTTTTGTAACTTGATAAAGAGTTGTATTTGGGATTGCTTTTTCTTTAAAAAAATAAAATTGCCAGGCCATAAATTCAATCCAGCTTTCTATTGTTGTATTGGAAAAAGAATTTGGTTTTGAAGCCAATACAAATTGAAATAGTATGGTGAATTCTGATAGAGAATTTTCAATTTGAGAAGTGATTTTAGTTTTAAACTCTTTTGAAAATGCATTTATAAAGCGGATTAGCGCTTTCGGGTTTTCCAGAAATACCTCTTTTAATTTTTGAATAAAAGAAGGATTAACTTCTAATTCTGCAATTAATTCTTCAAGACTTTTAACCAATCCATTTTCGGGAATAATTCCTTTTTGTAAAAAGATGAAAAACAAATTTTCGGCAATACTGTTTTTTGAAAATACTGTTTCAGAATTTTTGATTATCTCAACATTTTCTTCAAAATCTTCAAAATGTAATTTTAAATAGGATTCAATTTGTTCTAATGAATGAGTTACAATTTCTTCTTTCCATTTTTTTCTGGAAAGAGGCGGAAGAATTATTTCCAGTTTGTCAATTTTCCAGGTATAGTTTTGGGAAGAATACTGGTTCAGCAATAGTTCTAGTTTTGGATAAAATTCTTTTTCCAACAATGATTGTAAAACACTTTGCACTTCTTTCCCAAAATCGAGTGAAGCACAACGAATGTCCAAAGTATGTTGTTGGAGTAAATGCATTGCTTTTAGTCAATAATTAAATCATTATCTTCAAGGATACTGCTGTACATTTTATCTAAATTAGTCTGCATTTCTTTTGTGAAGAGATCAAAATTCAATTTATTTGGTTTATACGAAAGAGCTACAGATGTTGAAATGTGACCAGCTTCTGGTACTATAATATGAACGCCTTTTTGGTTCTTTTGGTCTTCGAGTAATCCAACCCCAATTACCGTCATTGGAAAATCAGCACGACTTACGGATGCCCTGGTATCATTAGTGAGGCTGCCTGGAACACTTGTGGTAGTGCCGTCTTTATATTCTGCTCTATAGAAAGGGACCATAAAAGTGAGATACATTTGTTTCTCATTGATGTTGGGTAAAAAAGATTGCAGCATTTTATATTCTTCGTCTTTTAGTGGAAAAAAAATCCAATCCGGACCATTTTTTTCATCGATTTGCGGGTCTTTCAATTTGGCTTCGGTGCAGATGTACATGGAGCATGAAAACTTCTCAATACCTGTAAAATTTACTTTTATCGTCGCAAGTTGTTTGGTACTAAAAGGTTTGCTGACATTTCCGAAATCAAAACCATTGATAGTAGGCGCGGGTTTGTCTGAAAACTCCAAAATGTCTTTTAGAATCTTGTTGGTGTCAACAGCGGTTATATTTCCTTTTGAAATAATTTTGCTGTCAATCGCTGTGATTATTTCCTGTTTGGTTGCCATAGTTTTATTTTTTAAGTGTTAAAATCGTCATTGTTAAAATCTGTTTTTTCAAAATCTGTCGGGACAGTTTCAGTGTTTCCTATAACAATATTGATGTTGTTTCCTTCGGGATTTTGAATGTAAGGCAAGAAAAAATCTGCAAGTACCACTTTTTGCGGAGCTTTGTTTTCGACCAAAATCGATGGCTCAAATTGGAATAAGTTTGTGATATTGGCTAAGAAAAACTCTTGTAAATGTGCGGGATAATTGGCAGAAAGATTTTGTTGCGCCACTTTTATCAGATTGGCCTTCAGGTTCTCCGTTTCATTTTTACAATCTTTGAGCGCATTTGCATCATAGGAATCACTATAGGAGAATTTGGTTTTGTCAAACAAAACACTTTTGGTAAGATCATCTTTGATTGTCTTTGTTTCTTCAACGGTTCCAAAAGAAAAACTATCCGTATAATTTTTTATGGAATTAAGAAGAACTTGGTACTTTGGAGCCGTCTGCTGCGGTTTAAAAATAGAAGTATCGGAGTAAACCAAAATAAATGTGCCACCTACTGAAACTCCTGCATGGTGTTCCATTCCTTTGTTTTTTTGTAAAAAGGAGGACAAAAACAAATCCTTATAACTCGTATTCCATCTTTTTAAAGCTTCGTCATATAAAACCGTAAAGGAATCTTCAAGAAATAATTCGTTGATTTGGTCCAAGTGATCAATTAAGTCTTCGACCAAAACGGACAGATTGTTCTTGCCCCACAATAAACAAAATCGATGAAACAGGAATAGGACATTTAAGTTTTTGAAAATTTCGTAAAAGCTTTTATAATTGGGAAGAAACTCACTTAAATTGTCTGTCAATAGTGTTTTTACTTCTGTCAAAATATTCTTGAGAGAAGTAATCGTAGCGTCTGTCATTATGGTTTGTTTGATAATTTCCGTCTTGTTTGAAGTAATCCAATTAATGACAAACTCGGTGATATTGTACACTTTTTTTCTAGCCAGATCGTAATCAACTTCCAGATCTGACCAATCTCCCTGATGTTTTGTGATGTCAACGTCTTTGCCCACAAAATCGACTGCATTGAGCGCAATTGTTTTGAATGGCAGGTTGTAAGTGTCTTTTAAAGAGGATAATTCGGTAAGTACTTCCAGATAGTTTTTTCCGATGTGCCCTTCTATTCTAAAAAAATTATAAGGTTCCAAGTCATATAACAGCGGTTTTTTGACCCATAGTAAATCGGTATAATTGGGTTTTTCTGACTGATAAGAAAGGATTTCGTTGGTTTTGTTTTTTACTGTTTTGTCAGGATTCCACTTTTTATTGAGTTCGAAAAAGTTGGAATAATAATAAGGAATCGACTTTTTGGACAATGGCGAATTGCCGTAAATTGTGGGTGTTATTCGGATTACAGTATCAGTGATGGACCAGGATTTTATCAAAAGAACCAATCGTTCAAATAAAATATTGAGTTTGTTTCTCAGGAGAATTTCTTTGTCGGTATTGCCTGTTTTTATAAAAGGGGTTCTGAAATTATTTTCTAAGTTGACATTCCCCAAAATAATATGAAAGGGAAATTGACTTTCGTCAAAACAACAAAAAGTTGGATTTTGATTTTGGAAATCTACAATTTCATTATAAGCAGAAACTATGTCGGAAATCCAGTCACACACATATTGAATTTGTAATTTGTCTTTATTGGCGTTGATGATTTGAACTAATTGCGTTTTGCAATTATTCAACGAAGAAAAGTCGGAAGTTGATTTTAGGATATTTTTGTTGGTGTTGTAAATTGCGTTTATTTGATTGGAAAGAGTGGTTAGAAAAGCATCGTCATACCAGTTTTTGAAACCATCAAGTACTTGCTGACCGGTTATCAAATTTTTGAAAGGAACATTGTATCTGGGAGCAACTAATTTCTGAGATGCTTTTTTTATGTCAAAACCAAGCAACAGCAAAGGAGCAATATCCGAATTCTTTATAACCAAAGGTCTCACAGTGAATTCCAGTCTTTTGCCTTTATCATCACAATTGGTATTGACACAGTTTTTCTCGTCAATTAATGCAGTTTCCAAAATAAATACAACTACTTTGTCGTTGAAAAAGCCATTTGGGATAGCTGTTTTTAAGGGTTCTGTAGTAGTAGGCTCCAATAATTCAATGGCATTTTTGAAAGGCTGGTATTTCGATCCATGTTTTAGCATTGGTTCCAAAAACGGTTCTTTACTGTAATTGGCTCCAAGAAAATTAGCTGAAAGTTCCAAATCATGGTAAAAAGTAAAAAGTTTTTCTTCCCAGTTAATTTCATATCCCAATGAAGTTACAGCGGTTCCACAACCTATTTTGATTTGATTGGGTTGTGGATGTGAAATTTCTAATCCGCATATAATTCCCATGCCTAAAAGTCCTGTTCTAGACAAGCGATCTTGTTCCTCCAGGTAACTTACAACACTATTCAGATGTTTCTGGCTTAGAACTTGATCTGCTTCAAAAACGGGATATTTGGAGTTGTTAAATGCTTTCATGTTGCTATTTTTAAAGTGTTCCTAATGCTGTATTTCCTAATAATATGGGGTTGGTTATTTCACTCAAGTGACAATCGAATAAGTTGCCTTCGGGGTACATCGTATTCAATTCGTTCAGAGCTGTTATCATTTCTTTATGATGAAGCAAGAAGCTGGATTCGTCTTTTGGGAGCAGTGTTTTAGAACATTGTTTTATTCTAAAGTAGCGGTAGTTTTCGAGCCAGTTTTTGTAGGCTTTTTGAAATTGAGCCATGTCATTTGCATTTACCCAGCAAATTTTCAACAGCACATGTGCGGGAGCTTCCTGCCTAAAAATTTTCTCCGCATATTTTCTAAAAGTCAAGTTTCGAAAACGGGTTAAATAACCGGGCAAAACGATTGTAGCCTTGAAAGAATAGGGATCATTATTGGCAGTATCTTTACAATCGTCCTGTAAACAAACGGTGAGTAAATCAGTGTCCTGATTGGTCGTTAAAAGGGGACGGAGTAACAAATGTTCAATACAATAAAAATTCTCGAAAGTTTCATTCAAGGCCTGCAATAACGAATTGTAATAATCGTATGCGGTTTCAAAGGAGACAAACGGTTTGTCAACCTTGGCTATTTTAGCACCATCTTTTTCAAGATAGAGATAAAATTTGGTGCTCGCTTTGTGAATTGTATAGGCATTGGGGTCAAAAATATGTTCCCGAAGCCAACTCCATTTTAGTGCCAAATCAGTTCCAGGACTTTGAATTTTAAAATGGATTACGCCTAGTTTCGTTGGGATTGACAATTGGGATTGCGGGCTATCATCATTGGCAATATTCCTAAGATTAATGTTATTGATGCCTAATAATTTTGCCGTGCGTTTCTCATAACCACCTCGGGAATTGGAATTCCAAAAATCAGGCGGAGTTAAAGTATTCGGATTTATGTAATCCATCCCAATACCTCTTTTACTGCTTATCTCGGGATAATTATTGATGAAGTTTTGTTTGTCTTGTATTAAATCTTCAAATTGAAAACTAAGCTCTCCCAAGCCTTTTGCATCTTGATTGACCTGATACATCATGAAAACGTAATCATTAAAACTTTCTGAAAAGCGTGCCATCAAATGGTCTAACGCCCGATTACGACGATCGTAGAAATCAGTTTTGTTTTCATAAATAGTAATCTGGTCGTCATTTGGAATCCATAAATTATTCTCAAACGAACTGGTGTAAAGTGCTTTGGAATAGAATTCTCCGCCAGTCCAATCGTTTTTTGAAAGAAACTTTGGGAAGTACGTTCTATCTATTGTAACAGTGTCTAAAATATTTTTGGAATGGTATAATTGATTGAAAAAATCGGCGAGGATTTGATCATAAAAGTGTAAATAACCTTTGAGTTGATTGACTTGCGCTTTCCTTAAATCCGATTCTTTATCCGATAATTGATTTTTTCCCAAACCATAATTTTGAGGAAACTCATCCTGGATACTGTAAAACTCATCCAGTTGATAAAATGTCCCGGACGGATAAGGTAATTCATTATTGATGTTGAGCAGTTTGTAGTTTTTTTGTTGGGACTTATAGATTTCTATTTTTTGATCGACCAGCATCTGATTGTTTTCTGAAAGTAGAAAAGGAATTTTTTTCTGAAACAGAAGTATTTTGGATTTTTGCGGAGTAAAAATAGGATTCACTTCCCCGGAAAGATTCAAACTCCAAGGCTGGCTTGAGCTTCCGGGAATAGGCTTGCCGTTTTTATCATAAGCGGTAAGCAAAAGATTATTAACCGAAACCACTCCTTTTACCGCCATCAAAACGGCAATAATATCCGAAGAATGAATCGCTGTTGGTAAGGAGCAATTAATTAGTTCTTCTTCTTTCAGGAAGCCATGATCCAGTTTTGGACCAAGGAATAAATCGTCAGAATGATAGCCTTGATCGAGCAATTGTGCTAATGTGTAAAAACGAATAGGAGGATTTATGACATCAAATAGGGCAATCTGAATTTGAGCCATAACATCTACAACATTACTTTGAGGCTCGATTTCGATATCAACACAAATACCAATTTCGATACTTTCTATAGTCGAAAGGCATAAATAATCTTCGGTAAAATTTCTGTTTTGATGTAGTTTTTGGTGTACTTTTTGGAAAGTTGCCTCTACTTTATTTTTTTTATTTTTAAAAAGGGTAAGCAGTTCATGATAATTTTTTGGAACAGAAAAATGAGCCAATACAATATCAATTTCGCTTGAATCATAACATTTAATTGTAAAAGTTAGGAATTCTGCTCCATTCGGCACTTTATAAAGAGTAAGTATGACTTTGCTGTCAGTTTTCTCAATTTTTATATTTTTTATTTTAGCGGGTTTGCTCAATGTTTCCAGTAAATTGGTTTTTGGATTGTTCCAAGAGTCAAACTCCGGATTAATATTTACTTGAATCCATTGATCTTTGTTTAAAAATTCGAAATCCAAAAGAGTAGAATTCAAATCGCCAAGAATAGGATCTTCTTCCAGTTCTATTACCACTTTATTTAGACCTCTAAGTGGTAATTGCTGTAGCGCTGTATTGTTTTTGTCAACCGATTTTAGGCTCAATTTGTCTTCTACCGGATTTATATAAATGGGGATCTCATTATCGTTCGGAGCAGGAAAACCTGAGGAGTCGGCTGTTTTTTTGGTTGCCAAAAACCAGGCATTGGAAATCCCGTCGATGTCAATGAGTAGTTTTCTATAATCAATTTCGGTAAGAGGAGCATTAGAAAAAATAGCGCTTGCCGGGAAAAAGGTTTTGTTTGAGATTTCTCCGTATCTGTCGCACAATATGTTTTTAATGTCAAAACTGTTACGATAACCCAACTCGGTAATAGCATAAGACAAAACTTCAAGAATAGTTATTCCCGGATCATGGGCATTGTAATCTGTCCAGAGTTTGTTGCCTAGCTTTTCGATATATTTCATGCCTTCTTTTCTCAAGAAATCATAGTCTTGAGCGGGAAGGAGTTTTCGGTCTTTTGCTATAAAATAATTGGTTTTCATATAGATCAATTATTTATTTCTTCTATAAAATGAGTTTCATTGGGTACAAATAAGGTGAAATCAGTCATCGGAGTAATTTCCTTCACTTTATAATAGATTGTTTTTACAGTATCGTTTGTGTCATTGAGAATGATTTGGTTAACTTCAAAATCGGTGATATAGTCCACGAAATTTTGATTGTCGATTAATTGTATGATTGATGAAGTTTCAATGGTATTTGCAAAAACGACTTCAGTGTTTTCAAATGCCCAGGGACTCAGATATGTGTTGATTATTTTCTTTAGTTCCGACGCATACAATAGAGTATCAGCACCTGGAATATCATGGTATTTCACTTTGAATTTGACCTCTATTTTCTCCAAAGTGGGGGTTTTTACAGAAATCCTTGCGTGAGGTGACGCTATTTTGGCGATATATTGTTGAATTTTTTTCATAATCCCCAAACTCAAAAGCGGTTTCCAGGAAACAGGATTTTGATCATTATTGGATTTTGCTATAGGAATTAAAGTGATATAACCCGCAGAAACATTGGATATAGCAGAGGAATTATATAAGTAATGATTCAAACATTTTACCCTATGCACCTCGGGAAATTCATCTAATATTAATCGTTCATAATCCCAGGAAGTAATTGCGCGTTTTTTGTGTCTTAGCCTTTCGCTGGAACGTTGGTAAAGCAATAAATCATCTTCTCGTTTTTTGCCGGAAAAAGAGGCGTATGGCTGGGTTACTTTTTTTATAAAATCAATAGGTTCATGAAATTTTGAGATAGTTTCTTTAGGTGTGTTTTCAATAAAGAAACTATTGTTTTGTTCAAAATCAGTTAGAACAGCTTTTAACGCCTGAGTGTGAATACCAATAAAATGGCAAATGGCATCGGTTTTATCTACAGCAATTTTTATCCAAAACAGCGATTTATCCAAAATAGTAGTTTGGCTTGTATCAAATTCGGGAATCGTTAATTGTACCAAGCCTGATTGTGTAAGTCCGTTTGTTTCATCGCCCATTTCATGAGGCATAATCGAAATCCATGAATTTTGATTTAAGTAAGACCATTTTACAGTAGCCGATTCTTGTCTGGGGTTAGCGGTCCCTTCTGCTAATTGGATCAAAAGAGACAATCCGTTTCCGGGGACAGCTTTTTCAAATCCTAAATATAGTTCTCCGCCCAAGGGAGCGTCATGAGGAAATTTGGAATCATATAATTCATCTTTTTTGTATCCAAAAGGGAGAATGTGATATACTTCTATTGGGTTATTTGATGTTCCATTAGTGTAGGTATCCGAAACAGAATATTGCAAACTAATGTCATTAATTGTGGGAGCTACTGGTAAAGTTTCACCCGTAACTTTACTTTTTGCAATAAAAGTTTCAAGAAATTTTTCTCCTGCAAAATCGGTGTCGTTTAGGATAACTTTTGCGTAGCCGGAAACGCTTGATGTATTTGGTAATGTGTTTTTTTCCTGATATTCCAGTATTGGGTTGGTATTTTCAATTTGGTAATTAAATTTTTCGGCATTGGTCCACAAACCATCAATTAGTTTTTCCGTCTGCAAATCAATACTTTGGGTAGAATCAAAACTGTTGATGAAATAGGGATTGATATCCAGATACAGAGTAGCATTTTTTTTGATAAAAAACTCATTACAGCCAATGATGAAACTATTGCCTTTTTTTGGAAAATCACCAAAAGGTTTGAATGATTTACTGGTATCAACTAGCCCTGTATCAGTGCTTAAAACAAAATTTTTCAAACCTGAAACATAAACGTAAATATCCAGTTTTGTTATATCGATTTGTTTTGCACCATCTAAAGAAACTATCTTCAGAACAGGATAGTTGGTATTTATGTTTATGTCACTGTGGATTTTAGGATCGTGTGCAATTATTTTTTTTTCTGAAGCTAGTATCTCTAGATAGATATAATTGCCATAGTAATAAGCAGAAGTAATTTCGATTACTTTTTTTTCACCGGTTATAAAAAATTTATAGTGGGATAAGTCTAAAGTTTCATCATTTATTTTGATAAAAATCACTCTGTAACCTCCACTCAAGAAGAATAACTGACTGGCAATAAGCAAGCCGGTTTCTACTACTGATGCTGTGTCCGGAAACACATTGAAAGATTTATTTTGTGCATTTGATTTTATAAAATCTGATTGTTTCCAGAGGGTAACAGAATTTTTATAATGACTTAAAAAGGAATGTAATTTGCCTTCATTAATTCCTTGGTCTGCTGTTGAAGCATAGAATTTATTTTTGCCCAATGAATTTTTGCCTGCTGGGAAGACACTTCCTTTTGGAACCAAGGCAGATTTACTAGGTGTAGTTTCAAGTACCAGATGGACATAATCAGGGCGTGCATTCGCAGGTTGTATCTGTAAAATGTCTGTGTAATAAAAATCAAGATGTCTTTTGGTAAACTCATTGAGTTGATTTTGTGCTACTCCCAAGAGTTTCAAGAACGAAAGGTATAATGTAAAATGCGGTTTATGACCGGAATAATTTTCCAGTTGAAGAGCAATGCTTTCGCCCGAAACCTGTTTCCAATTTTGAATTAGACCATAAAGTTGTTGTACGGTTTTGTCAAACTGTGAATTGGAAATTAAAGCTAATGGATTTGTACTTGCGGTTATTTTATCATTCAAATCCTTTATTTTTTGAACAAAATAAGGGCTTGTTCCCAGTAAGGTTTCTTTGGATGAGATGGCAGGATCTAAAAAACTTATTTTTCGGTTAAAGTCTAGGAATTGAGTGTTTATGATTTCAAAATAGGACAGAAGGATTTTTTTTTGATCAGATGAAACAGTTGAAGCTTTGACTTTTGTTTTGATAACTTTATATTGTTCCTGCAGTTTTTGCACATCCCATAGATACAACTGAACAAGTATTGCTGTTGATTCCCATTGAAAGAAGTTGGACCAATTTCCATCTTCAATATTGGTGTCATTATAGAATTTTATATGAGTGGCAATTTTTTGGGCAAAGGCTATAAAATCTATTTCCTTTCTTTCATCAACAAGGAAATAATCAGGTTTGAGAGCTGTCAAAAATCGCTCTTCCTGGGTTGTTCCCATTCCTTGATGAATTGATATGTTTGATGAGCAATTGTCCATTTTTTTATTTTTAGTATGACTGTTAAATAACAGAAGACAGCATTTATTTTATATAGGTACCTTCTTCCAGATAGAAAGGATATACATAATTATGTCTTGAGTTGGTCGTTCTTATTGTGTAATCTATTTCTAATTTTATAAGTCCCTGTGAGGTTTCTTCAGAAGCAAAAGAGACATTGTTGAGGTCTATTCTGGGTTCATATTTTAGTATTGCTATTTTAACAATCCCTCGTATTTTGGTAAGGAGAGTTACAGTTATGTTTTCAAACAACATAGGGGAAAGATTGCACCCGAAATCTGATCTCAGGATTCGTTCCTCTAGTTTTGTCCCCAAAAGAATTTGCAGACTTTGGTTAATGTCTGTTGCGCCATCTACCGTTTCTACTGACCCGGAAATGGGATTGAATGTAGGTGGGAAACTCCAGCCTGTCCCTATAAATGTTTCGTTATCCATATTTTCTAACCTCCTATTAAAACTGTTGGACATCCTATTATTATTGTTCCTCCGTGGGCTGTTGAATCACCCATTCTTGCAGCCGCTTTTCCTCCAATGGTAACTGTTGAAGACCCTTTTGTAATGGAATCTGTTGGACCTGCACATACACAATTGTCTCCTACTACTGCGGCGGGCATTCCGCCTATGAGAACGGTAGTATTGCCTCCCGGTAAAATAGGTCCGCCTACATGGGGAACTGTTCCGGTTGATGCTGGACAAATGTGCATATCTGATACTCTTGCTGCTGCGGGCATATTAGTTTATTTTTATGATACCTCCTTTTAATTCCATATTTCCGGAAGCACTGACATTGCAGCCTATCCCGTCAATTTTTACATCTCCTGATGCTTTTACAATAAAATCTTTGCTGCTTTCTATCGTGATTCCATCTTGGTTCATTGTAATTTTATTTTTGTTTTCATCTTCGAGGACAAATCCTTTTTCATCATCACTTATGAGGAGCTTGTTCCCTTTTTTGGTACTTAGTTCTATTGATTTTTTTTCATCATCCAGGATTATTTTTGTACCTTCTTTGGTCACAAAACCTTTTGTATAATTTTCTTTTTTGACAGGGAAGGGCATTGCTTTTGCGCTGCTGTAAAGACTTCCCAAAATAATTGGTGTATCCGGATTATTGCCAAGACAGCCTAATATGACTTCATCATCTACACTCGGAATAAAATAACTTCCCATTTCTTTTGAGGCATTAAGAGTGGCTAGTCTGGCCCAAATCCCTTCTCCTTTTTCAGAAAGAGCAGGAATACGAACTTTTATCCTGAATTCGTTATTAGGGTCTTCGTCAATTTGCACTACAACTCCTATTTGCAATCCACTTACGGCATTAATTTGCCCGATTTGTGCTTGTGGGCTAGGTGATTGTTTGCTTGCGTTTTCTGCAAATGAAGGCTCTCCTTCAAATCCCAAAGTGTATTCTGTTTTCCAGCATCCGTTTTCTATAGTGTGTTCTAAAGCACTAATGATGATGGGTTTATTATCTATTTTTTCATTTACATTGCCGCATTTTATAAAATCCCCCGTATGAGCTTCCAAATTGCCAAAGGTTAGAATCTTACCATTGATAGTCTGCAGTTCGCTTTTTTTTAGAATAGCCAGAAGCATCCTATCTACAGTCGCGGGACCAATTCTGAGCTCATTAAGTTTTATTAATTTTTGATAAGGGTTTATTGCCTCTTGCTCTTTTTCGGTTTTGATATTTTTTTGAGTAGCGGCATCCCAATGTTCAATGATGGCTTTTTTTAATTTTTTGGTTTCATCTGATTTTCCGGTAAATGAAAAAACATTGATACCGTTTTCTGCATAATATTTTTCTGTTGGGGGTGTCTTTAACAGATCGACACCATTAAAAGCCCCATTGTTTATTGAAACAAAAACCCCGACAGAATCCAGATATCCTAAAACAAAATCCCAAGGCAATGTGGCCGGGTTATGTGTTATCTTTTCTTTTCCCCAATCTTTTCCGGATAATTCATCATTAAGTTTTAGTTTTTTGGTAAATAATTTTAGTTTGTCTTCAAATGTTTGGTTGTTGGTTTCGGGTTCTGTACTGGGTAAAGTCATTTCATAGGAAATGTCTTTGCACTCAATTTTCATATTGATAAAATTACCGTCCTGCACTTTTTCGGTAGCTTTTATAACTCCTTTAAAAAGTGTTTTTTTCTCCTTTTTAATGGTAACATTAAAAGTGATTTCATCATTTTCCTTTAAAGAATCACTTGGAAAAGTTTCCTTTTTATCGATATCCCTATTCGAAGCAATGAAAGTGAATTTAGCCGTTGGAATTTTATTAAGCTCAAAATGAACATGTGCTTCTTTGAGTAAAGTATCCAATCCATCGTTTTTTTCCTTTACCAGAATTTCCAGTTTCAGGACTTCATCTTCAGCTATATAAGGTTTTATAGGCATGCTTGATTATTTAATGGGTGGAAAAATTATTTTTTTACCAAAGCGAATGTTTCTAAAACTCAAAAGGGCGTTGGATTGGGCTACATCAATATAATAATTAGGATTTTCATATATGTTTTCAGAAGTAAGAGTAAGTTTGTCATTCATTTCAAATTCCCGCTCATGTGTAAGATCTGGAGAGCTTTTCTTTTGTTCGGCCTGCATGAGTTTATAGGAAACAGTTTCTTTGAAGGTGCATTTGGCTTTTGCTCTTATAGGTTTTCCATCTTTTCGAAACAAATAATACTCAACCTCCATATTTTTCAACCGGCATTGTAAACGGTAACTTCCCCATAAAAGCTGTAAATAAGCTGTATGATGTGTTTTTCCGTTGTATCCAAGCAATAGATTTTTGAAATTTTCCAGATCTTCTTCAACCGATTTTACTTCATCAAAAGGATTTACTACAACGGGTTTTAATGCATCAAAAACCTCACCTGCTTTGTCAAGAAAAGACAATTCCTTTTTCTTTCCATCAATTGTTTTGCCGGGAGGAATAACCCCGGAACTAT
This sequence comes from Flavobacterium aquiphilum, assembly GCF_027111335.1. NCBI lineage: Bacteria > Pseudomonadati > Bacteroidota > Flavobacteriia > Flavobacteriales > Flavobacteriaceae > Flavobacterium > Flavobacterium aquiphilum. The sequence goes on from NZ_CP114288.1 coordinate 641,480, forward strand.
CAAAAAGAAATTCAAATGTTACTTCTTCACCTTCAATTTTGTTAAATTTTAAATCGTTGCCTGTAGCTCCCATAGGCTGACCTTCACAAAAAACAACATTGTGTTTTGTGGTGTATTTCTCTGGATTGAGTTGTACAAAAATGGTTTTTTTAGGGTCTTTGCCAAAATCATTTGTTTCAAAAACCTCAATGGTCATTTTGTCTATAATACCTAAAGCAGCATTTATCATCGTTCAGATTTTTGTTTTATTTTTTCTAATACTTTTGACGTACATTCTCGAATAAGATCCGATTTTATAGATTCTAATTGTGTTTTATCCAAAATAGCCTGGGATTGAAAGGAAGGTTTTTCTTCTTCAATTTTTACAACTATGTGTAATTCTTTGATTTCTATCGGCATAATTTTTTTGTAAAATGAACGCAGTAATTTTCTTAAAAACCCGGTATCGGAATTTCTTTGAAGAAATTGTATTTCAAAGCAATGGATTCGATGACAATTTTGTTTTCTTCGGCATTAAAATCACCATAATCGATGGACAATGGGATCGCATGAGATACATACCAGGCTTTTACAGGATTTCCGTTTTCATTCAATAATGAAACCACTAGATTGGCCGGGCTGAAATTGAAATTTTCGATTGCATTCAGACACCACATCGAAACGCCCGACATATCTGAAGTAAGTCCTCTTTTGAGTACTAAATCCTGATATCCTGTTCGTATAGGCAGTTGATGGGTAAACCTGTTTTGGCCTCCTTCTTTCACAGACTCCATTTCCAGAGTTCCTTTTAAACCACCCACACTTTGAAATTTGGTATCGATACTAAACTGTGGCATCAGTTCAAAAATCACCGAGAAATGAAAGCCTACTATAGGGTTTGAGCTTGCCATATTGCCATTAAGCTACGTGTTCCATCGTGAATCCGTGGTTGGCAATTTCTACGGTATCTATCGCTGCCTCGTTTGCATCTGCTTTCATGTCTGAGCATTTTAAAGAAACGATAAAGCAGTCTTTCACTTTCCAAACGACGACCGGTGTGTGATTTTCGTTCAGGAGTGAGATGGTGATATTACGTCTTTCGACAGTATTCATTGCCACGGTATTGTACCATTGGTAAAATTCATTGTCTCCAGCAAAAACTCCTCTTTTGAGTGAAATGTTGCTTAATTTTTGCAGGCCGGGCATTTTTTTCTTGAAAAATTCCGGACTGGATCCTACACGGTGCTCTATGACATCCATTTCTTTGTTAAGACCTGAAACTTCGGTGAAGGCTATTTTTGTACCGCCCCATTCAACGCTGAAATGGAACTTTGGGATAGGAAAATCTGTATTAGGCATAACTTTAGGTTTTAAATGTTAACTACTAAATTTTTTTTTAGAATGATACTCTTTATGTAACTTATGATTTTTGCTGCATTTGTTTGAATTCAAGTATAATAAACTCAGCAGGTCTGGATGGTGCATATCCTATTTTTACAATCATTCTTCCTTCCAGAATATCCTGGGCAGTCATTGTTTGATTGATTCCCACAGAAACAAAAAAGGCATGTTCCGGTTTGGCTCCAGCCAATGCTCCGTCATTCCAAATCAAGGTCAGATAATTTTCAATCATTCCTTTTACATTTACCCAGGTTTGGGAAACATTAGGTTCAAATACATAGCGCATACAGGCTTTTTTTACAGACTCCTCGATCATATTGGCAAGCCGTCTTACGTTGATATAGCGCCAGTCATTGCTGTTGCCATCGAGTGTACGTGCTCCCCAAACCAAGAATCCTTTACCTGTGAACTTACGGATGGCGTTGATGGATTTCCCCGTTTCGTGTATGTTCATTGGTTCCTGGTCAAAGTCGTTGATGTCTCTGGTCAGTCCAATCACGCCGTTAAGGCTTACATTGGCTGGTGCTTTCCAGACACCTCTGGTCGCGTCAGTTTGGGCATAAATACCTGCTATGGCGCCGCTTGGAGGAATCGTATTCATGCTTTTGGATAATTTGGCAACAATGCTTCCATAAATTGGCATTTGCGCGATAAGATTATTTTCCTGTACCAATTCGTATTTGTAAACAGCATTTACGGCAGTGTCTATTGCGTTTACAACTAGTGTGTGCAATTTGTTAAGTTCGGCTTGAATTTTCACAAAATCTGGTTCACTATGAGGAGAAGGAGTTGCAATCAAATTGCTCAATTTGCCATCATATTCGTTTACAGAGGATTCAGTAATTGCCGATATTAGCCCCCAATTACCATTAAAGTCCCCATCGTTTATAGTTAATGACAAAGCATCAACAGTAGTAACACCGTCTGGTTTTTTAAGTTTTTCGTATGCTTTTCTAAAATCAATTAATTTTTGAACCACAGGTTTCAAAGAAATGGACACCAAATCGGCATTGACATAGATAACTAGGTTGGGATTCGTAAAGTCATTTGGTTTAGCAAATACTTTGATGAGGTTCCAGCTCTTTGTTAAATTGGCATTCAGCTTTGTTGCGTTTAGCGCAGACCAATCCAGTAATTTATTGGCTGCGATAGTTGCTGTGCTTGTTGTCTTTAACCCTGAAACATCTGTATGAAGACTTTCAAAAGAGCTGATATTGGTTTTGAGATCGTTGTCATTTGGGTAAAATTGTTTGAATCCACCCGATGATGCCAGTGAAGCATTAATATCCGATAGTCTGAAAGTTTGCGGAAAACTACTTGTCAAATAAGGATAATAAGCGGCTCCGTATTTTAAATTTTCCGTTCCAATGCCATCTCTAAAATCACCATTATCTTTAATCGGGGTATTTGCGTTGTCATATTTTACATCCATAATAACAAAGCGATCCATAAGTTTCTTGCATTGAGTCAAGGCTTCTTTTTGAACTTGACCAAGATCCGTAACGGAAAGATTTACTGCATCTGGAAAAAGCAACAGGGTAGGTTCATCATATTTTTCGAGATCAACAATACCGGTAATAAATTTGGCTTTGGTAGAAGCGTCAAAAGCAGGATTTTCTTTATACAAACCAATTGATTGAATGTAACATTCACCTCCGCCGTTGGCATAAAAAAGCTGCAGACTATTGTAGAGTTTGAATTTACTTTCTGAAACGGTGCAATTATCGGTGGGTTGGGAATTAGAATCTAAATCGACTGTAATTCCAGTTGGCTGTGGTGCGCCTCCAAAAAGCTGTTGAAATTCTAAAAACGAAGATACTCTGGTCGTAATATTGGGAGTGGGGGCATTTTCGGTAAAGCCTACAAAGGCAGGAACGGCTGTTGCAACTTGTGCAACCGAAGGCGGGAATGCATCAATTTCATTAATGTATACGCCGGGTGTTTTGATAGAGCTGATATTCATAATTTTATGTTTTTATTGGTTTTTTAAATAGCTGAGAAGTTAAAATTTTAGTCTAAGAGAAAAGAATTGGTTTCAATTTCACCTGTTATATCATTTTTGTCATTAGCCCACAATTGGACTTTTGCCTTATTAATAACTGGATCTGTCGGTAGGTTGTTTTCTTTTTGAACACGAATCATTCGCATGGAGTACAATACAGAAGGCATGTATTTGCTTCCCAGATATGACCACATTTGGTTAAGCTGATCTGACTTTAAACTTACCAAGTCCAGAATAATTTTATTCATTGATTTAGCTTGATTTTCAGAAACTTCAGTTTGTTCAAAAAAATTGGTATCATCATAATAAAACACATTGTTTTGTTGTAGACATTTGATGATGTATTCTAGCTTATCAATCCCTTCGGCATATTTGCTTTGATTTTTATTGTACGAAGTAAACAATAGGGACAAAATCAGGTTTTGGGTTGGCTTTTTATATTTTTCAATAAAGTTGCCATTTCCCGGATATTCTTTGTATAAACTTTGATTTTTTAGCGTTTTGTCTTCTTCGATATTTACTATGGAAAGAATCATTGAAGATTTTTCTTGTAAAAATTCATCGCCATCATTTAAAGTGGCAACATTTGTCAGTTCGATACTTACTATAACTCCATTATTTGATGCAGTAATTTCAGAAGTTATTTTTTTGGAAAGTTTATCTAGTATCTTAGCTAAATTCATCTTTTAAAATTTTTAACTAACTGATTAATAGATTCAAACCTACAAATATTTTAAAAAGCAAATGTGCGTATATTTACCTGTTTTTAGTTTTCAAATTGTGTTACAGTAATTTATCTGGCGATCTTTTTTTAATGATTAGCATGTTTACATAAAGGTTTGATTAACAAAAAATAACAAAGAGTAACTTTTGCTTATGGTCATTGTCTTTTTATTTTAAAATTTCTTACTTTCGCACCACGATTTAGAAAAGGATAAAATGAGTACAAAATTTACTGAATACAAAGGACTTGACTTGCCAACAGTGGCTTCAGAAGTTCTTGATTTTTGGAAGGAAAAAAATATTTTTGAAAAAAGTGTAACCACTCGCGAAGGAAATGAGCCTTTCGTATTCTTTGAAGGACCACCTTCAGCAAATGGATTGCCTGGAATTCACCACGTAATGGCACGTGCAATTAAAGATATTTTTTGTAGATATAAAACCCAAAAAGGATTTCAGGTAAAGCGTAAAGCCGGATGGGATACCCACGGATTACCAGTAGAATTGGGAACTGAAAAAGAATTAGGAATTACCAAAGAAGATATTGGAAAAAAAATAACAGTAGAGGAGTATAACGAAGCGTGTAAAAAAACCGTAATGCGTTATACCGATGTATGGAATGACCTTACCGAAAAAATGGGTTACTGGGTCGATATGGAAGATCCGTATGTGACTTACAAATCCAAATACATGGAATCAGTTTGGTGGCTTTTGAAACAAATCTACGATAAAGGTTTGTTGTACAAAGGATACACGATCCAACCATATTCCCCAAAAGCTGGAACCGGATTGTCTTCTCACGAAGTAAATCAGCCTGGAGCTTACCGTGATGTTACTGATACTACGATTGTGGCACAGTTTAAAACTTTGCCAGAAACTTTGCCTTCATTTTTACAAGGTTTTGGAGATATTCACATTTTAGCTTGGACAACAACTCCTTGGACTTTGCCATCGAATACCGCTTTGACAGTTGGCCCAAAAATCGATTATGTTTTAGTGAAAACTTTTAATCAATATACTTTCGAGCCTATAAACGTCGTTTTAGCTAAGAATTTAGTTGGAAAACAATTCGGAAAAGGATTTTTTGCAAGTACTGAAGCTACCGATTTTGAGAATTTCAAATCTGGAGATAAAAATATTCCATATATAGTATTGACAGAGGCTAAAGGTGCTGATTTAGTTGGGATTAAGTACGGGCAATTATTGCCTTATACTTTACCATATCAAAATGCTGAAAATGCATTCAGAGTAATTTCGGGAGATTTCGTAACGACAGAAGACGGAACCGGAATTGTACATACCGCTCCAACTTTTGGTGCAGATGATGCTAAAGTTGCCAAAGAAGCTACTCCAGAAGTCCCACCAATGTTGGTCTTGGATGAAAATGGCATTCCAGTTCCATTAGTAGATTTACAAGGAAAATTCACTTCGCACATGGGTGAATTTGCTGGAAAATATGTAAAAAATGAATATTACGATGAAGGACAAGCTCCTGAGCGTTCTGTAGATGTTGAAATCGCTATTCGTTTAAAGGAAGAAAATAAAGCGTTCAAAGTTGAGAAATACGTGCACAGTTACCCACACAGCTGGAGAACAGATGAGCCACTTTTATATTATCCGTTAGATTCTTGGTTTATCAAAGTAACTGACGTAAAAGACAGAATGTTTGATTTGAACGAAACAATCAACTGGAAACCTAAATCTACTGGGGAAGGACGTTTCGGGAATTGGCTAAAAAATGCCAACGACTGGAATTTATCTCGTTCTCGTTATTGGGGAATTCCGTTGCCAATCTGGAGAACTGAAGACAAAAAAGAAGAAGTTCTTATTGGTTCTGTTGAAGAATTATACAATGCGATCGAGAAATCTATCGAAGCTGGTTTTCAAAAAGAAAATCCGTTTAAAGGTTTCGAAATCGGAAACATGTCTGAAGTCAATTATGATTTAATTGATTTGCACAAAAATGTTGTTGATGCAATTACTTTAGTTTCTGCTTCTGGAAAACCAATGAAGCGTGAAAGTGATTTGATTGACGTTTGGTTCGATTCTGGTGCAATGCCTTATGCACAATGGCATTATCCATTTGAAAACAAAGAAAAAATAGACGGAAACCAAGATTATCCTGCCAATTTTATTGCCGAAGGGGTGGATCAAACTCGTGGTTGGTTTTATACCTTACACGCGATTGGAACTTTGGTTTTCGATAAAATAGCTTATAAAAATGTAGTTTCAAACGGTTTGGTTTTAGACAAAAATGGACAAAAAATGTCTAAACGTTTAGGAAATGCAACAGATCCTTTTGAAACAATTGCAGAATACGGTCCTGATGCAACACGTTGGTACATGATTTCCAATGCCAATCCTTGGGACAACTTGAAATTTGATATCGAAGGAATTGCTGAGGTACGTCGTAAGTTCTTTGGAACGTTATACAATACCTATTCATTCTTCAGTTTATATGCCAATATTGACGGATTCAAATATGAAGAAGCCGAAATTCCGATGGATCAAAGACCAGAAATAGATCAGTGGATTATTTCTGAATTGAATACATTGATTGCAGCAGTAGATGGATATTATGACGATTATGAGCCTACAAAAGCGGCTCGTGCAATATCTGAATTTGTTCAGGAAAACCTAAGTAACTGGTACGTTCGTTTATGTCGTCGTCGTTTCTGGAAAGGGGAATATGCACAAGATAAAATTGCTGCTTACCAAACACTTTATACATGTTTGCTTAGCATCAGTAAAATAAGTGCACCTATTGCGCCGTTCTTTATGGACTCTCTTTACAGAGACTTGACAAATGCTACGAAATCTGAGAATTTTGAGTCTGTACACTTGGCCCAATTCCCGGTTTCAGTTGAAAAGTATGTTAATAAAATGTTAGAGAGTAAAATGCAGAAAGCGCAGACCATTTCTTCTCTTGTTTTATCACTACGTAAAAAGGAGATGATTAAGGTACGTCAACCACTACAAAAGGTAATGATTCCGGTACTTGACGAGAATCAGAGACTCGAAATAGAAGCTGTCTCTGATCTGATAAAAGCTGAGGTAAATGTAAAGGAAATCGTGCTTTTAGATGATGCTTCAGGTATTTTGATTAAACAGATTAAACCGAATTTCAAAGCTTTAGGGCCACGCTTCGGAAAAGATATGGGATTGATTTCCAAAGAGATACAGAATTTATCTACGGAACAAATCTCACAATTTGATAGAGAAGGCTCGTTAACTGTTGTAATTGCGGGGAAAAGTGTAATTTTATCATTGGAAGACGTAGAAATATCGTCACAGGATATAGAAGGATGGCTGGTTGCCAACTCAAACGGAATAACAGTTGCGTTGGATATAACAATTTCTCCCGAACTGAAACAAGAAGGAATCGCCCGGGAATTGGTAAACAGAATTCAAAATATCCGTAAGGATGCAGGATTTGAGGTAACGGATAAAGTTAAAGTTCTTTTACAGAATGAAGATACCTTAAAAATGGCAGTAAAAGCCAACGAAGGCTATATTAAATCGGAAACACTGACAGAAGTACTTGTTTTTGAGGAAGATATAAAAAATGGCACGGAAATTGACTTTGATGGAATAACAACAAAAATAATAATTACAAAAAATTAGTATTATGGTAGATGAAGTAGCAAGATACTCTGACGCTGATTTAGCAGAGTTTAAGGAAATCATTCAGATTAAAATCATAAAGGCTCAAGCCGATTTAGATTTGATTAAAAGCGCCTACATGAATGACCTTAACAATGGTACGGATGATACATCTCCCACTTTTAAAGCATTTGAGGAAGGCAGTGAAATCATGTCTAAAGAAGCAAATTCCCAACTTGCAATCAGACAAGAAAAGTTTATACGCGATCTGAAGAATGCGCTTTTCCGTGTAGAAAATAAAACCTACGGGGTTTGTAGAATTACAGGAAAATTGATTGGAAAAGAGAGATTGAAAATCGTACCTCATGCCACAATGAGTATAGAGGCAAAAAACTTACAAAAATAAATATATTGTAATTCAATAATTAACGCTCCTTTGGGGGCGTTTTTTTTGGTTAATTTATTACTTTTACGCCTTTAAAAATCAAAAAATGTCATTATTAAAAGCATACTTTCTAATTGTTCTTATATTGTTGGTGGATCAAGCGTCCAAAATATATGTAAAAACAAATTTCATGTTAGGTGACGAGGTTCCTGTATTTAGCTGGTTTCAGATTCATTTTATAGAAAATGAAGGAATGGCTTGGGGAACCAAAATACCCGGAGCTTATGGAAAATTAATCCTTACTGTTTTTAGACTTTTTGCCGTAACAGGAATTGGTTACTGGTTGTGGGATTCGGTTGAAAGAAAAAAAAGTTCCAATTATCTGATAGTTGCCATTGCTTTAATATTGGCTGGAGCTTTTGGAAATATTATCGATTCTGTTTTTTATGGAGTTATTTTTGACAGCAGTCATCAACAATTGGCAACGCTATTTTCGGATACTCCTTATGGGACTTGGTTAAACGGACAAGTGGTAGATATGTTCTATTTTCCGATCGTAAAAGATTATCCAATGCCGGATTGGATTCCTTATTTTGGCGGGCGTAATTTTACTTTTTTTAATGCGATCTTCAATGTTGCCGATGTGGCAATTTCAACTGGAGTTGGTATTTTGATTGTATTCAACAAAAGAGCTTTCCATAAACATCAGTAATAGTTTTTTACAGAAAAACGAGAGGCTGTCCTATCAAGGGCAGCCTCTTTCGTTTTATTTATTATGGCCTGGGGCATAATTCTTGGCACTTTTTTCGCCTGTTATTTTTTTTGCTTGTCCAGGAGGAAGTGGTTTTGCTTTTGCAGTGCTATGACTCGGTCCAACTTTTACACTGCAGTTTGTCAGTGTAATAGAAAATAAAACAATCATAATTGGGGCAATGAATCTTTGGGTTTTAAACATTTTCATAATTTAAATTGTAGGTTTTATGAGAGCAAAACTACCATTTAAAAATTAAAATGAATAAACTCCGGTAGAAGAAACACAATAATCCAATAATATGTCACTGTCTAAAACATCCGAAATTTGCTCCTCAGGTTTGAAGAAAGACAGTCCAATTTTAATAGTTTCGGGTTTGCATTGCGAAAGGAACTTGTCGTAAAATCCTTTGCCATAACCCACCCGGTTTCCCTTTTTGTCAAAAGCCAAAAGCGGGACAAAAACCACATCTATTTTTGTATCAGGAACTTCAATCCCTTCGACAGGTTCTGGGATGTTGTACTGGTTTTTTTGTATTCTGGTATTGTCTGTCAGCAGATAATGAGTCATTTTTCGGGTCTCAAAATCGCTTTTTGAAATCACAATTTCTTTATCTTTTCCCGAAAGGAGATGAAGAATAAATTCGGTATTGACTTCCTTTTGTTCTTCGATGGGTAAAAAAACATGAAAATAGGTTTTGTCCCAAATAGGAAGTTTCAGAATTTCATTGGCAATAGCCAGACTTTTTTCCTCAATGTCAATTTCAGAGAGTTCGTTTCGTAATGCTTTATACTTCGCCCGTAATGCTTTTTTCAACATAAAGTGATTCTTTTAGATCGTCTATAAAAGTACTCAAATGATCTACTTCTACATGATCCATAATCACAATTTTATACCACGAGTTATCACCATTGTGTTTTTGGGGAACCAAATCAAATTTTTTGACCAAAGCTTCATCAATGTATTGGGCTTGAATGGTAACAATATTCATAAACGGATCCCTAAAATAGGCTACTTTCAGTTGGTCTAATTGATCGCAAAGCCACTGTGTTCTCATTTGCAAAACATCTATTTTTTCTTTCCAGCCAAATGGTCCATAGGTAAACAAAATCATCCAAACTGCTACAGCATTAGAGCCAGATCGGCTGCCACAAAGGGTTAAATCCATTCCTTCAATATATTCGGCTTCTTTGGTTAGAACATTTTCGATTAATCCTTTTCGACAAAGGAAAATGCCTGTTCCATAAGGAGCTTGCAGCATTTTATGAGCGTCGATGGTTATTGAGCTTATTTTTGGGTTTTCAAAATTAAGTTCCGATTCTTCATGGCTAAATGGATAAATAAAACCACCATAAGCACCGTCAATATGTATTTTATAAATCAACTGATGTTTTTCCAAAAGTTGGATATAATCATTCGGGTCGTCGATGGATCCAAACATTGTGGTTCCCATATTGGAGATCACAATAAAGTATCTTTTTCCTTTTTCTTTGGCTTTAATGATAATGTTTTCCAATTGAAAAGAATCGATCTCACGAGTATGAAAATCAACGGGTACTTTCAACCAATCGAGCATTAAAATATTAGCTGCTTTTGGAATTGAATAGTGAGTGTCTTCGGAGGCTAAAATTGCAATTTCATAAGGGTTTGCACCGAGATTGTTAATGAAATAATTGCGGTACATCCAAATAGCCTGTATGTTGGCTTCGGTTCCGCCGGGAGAAATATATCCGTCAAAAGATTTTGGTTGCGCTTTGAAAAAATCGACAGCCAATACATCCAAAACTTCGCGTTCTATTTCCTGAGTTCCTTTGAACGCATTTTCAGAAGTGCCCAACGTATGACAGCCAATATGATTGGGATTTGCTACATACGTTTTCAAGGTAGGAGCATCTGCCAGAAAAGAGGCTTCCTCATAATATACTTTACTGTCTAGTTTTGAAGCAGGATAACCCAGCGAAGTGTCAAGGCTGAAGTTGACGTTATCTTCTAATGCTTTTTCAATGTGAGCCTGTCTTTCTTTTTGGGATAATTTTTTCCAATATAACATGTCTTAATATCTTAATATTTATTCAAAATTAAGCATGTTAAAGTATTGAAAATATGATAATTGTTAGGTTTTACTCGCTATCTTCTTCAGCAGTATTTGAGAGGTGGTAAATGGCATCTCCTTGATACACAACAGGTGAGTGGTTGGCATTGAGTACATAACCGTCATTTGGTGCTTTTATTTTTCGTTCAAACTTGCCAAAAGGGTCAGTTATCATTCCTAATACGGTTCCTTTTTTTGCAAATGTCCCAACCATATTATTGTCGATTAACAAACCGGAACATTTGGCTCGCAACCAACCCGATTTTTCGATATAAATGGTTTGTTTTTTTTGAGGTGGGGCAAAATGTTTCGGATTTAGCATGTCCAAATGTTTTAAAAGGCGCTTGACCCCATTGATACCTTCTTGAGCAACGTCATTGTTGATGTCTAATGACTTTCCTCCTTCGAAGAGCAACATTTTTACACCCATTTTTTCGCTGGAACTTCTAAAGGAACCTGTTATATTTTTGGAAAACAAGGTAAAAGGAGCGTTGAACGCATCAGCCAATATTTTTACTTCGGGGTTATTTGGCGTAAGCCTAATTTGCGGAGCATTGAATCGGCCGGCACCGCCAGCGTGGAAATCGACAGCATAATCAACTAGTGGCATGATGTCGGTTAGGATATGGTAGGCAAATCGACTGGCTAGAGATCCTTTTTTGGTTCCTGGAAATACTCTGTTTAAATCTCTGCCATCGGGGAAATCCCTTGATTTGTTGATAAAACCGTAGATATTTATGATGGGAATGCAGATAATAGTGCCTTTTTTGGGTTTATTTATTTTTTTGGTGATGATTTGTCTCACGATTTCGATACCGTTAAATTCATCTCCGTGAATCCCTCCTGAAAAGAGCACAACAGGACCTTCAATTTTGGACCTTTTTATAACAATCGGAATGTTCAGTTTGGTAGTGGAATGTAATCTGGCAATTTCCAGCTGAATGGTTTTACTTTCTCCAGGCAAAACGCTTTCGCCAAAAATCTCTAATGGTCTTGAGTCTTTCATTTTGTAAAATAAAAGCCTAAATATAGAAATTATTTATTTGCTAATGAAAGATGGTAACTTATTCAGCTTAAATTAAGTTTAAGGGAATAGGCTTTAATCACCGCAGAATTTTAAAAATTAGCTATTATTTCAAACTCTTTGGTTTTGTCTTTTTTCTCTGCTACCGATTTTAGAAAGAGTTCCAATTCTTTGGTTAGAGGTAATTGATTTTGATTACTCCAAAATTCCTTAGAATATTCGAATTTTGCTTTAAAAATATCTTTATCAGTGTCAAAATTGGCTTTTATTTTTTCGTTTGTTGGTTTGCTTGTTACAAAAAAATCCATTGTAAAATCATAATAAAAAGGTTTTTCGGATTTTTTATTGAGTACAATCTCCACCTGATTATCAAGTTTTATATTGCTTGGATAATATTTTCTTGATGCCGCATCTTTAGTGAATTGCACAAATTTTTCCCATTTGGTTGTTTTATATTCGCCTTCTGATGAGGGCAGTTTTTTATATGGAATTTTTTCAGGATCATCAATTACTGATAAAGTATATTCAACTACTGCATAGTCTTTACGGCAAATGATGAAATAGCCTTTCCAAGTTTGTCCTGATTGATTTTTTTCATCGGTTTCAAATAGTATTTTTTTAAAATCACTATCGGGAAAAGGTGTTTCTGTAAAATTGCATAGATTAATTTGTGGAGCTAAAATGTATAAAAAGCCATTAAAATCAGGGAATTTAAAGCTGATATTGTCTTGTTTTTCAAAAAGACTCGTTTTTCTCATATTCAAAATCTCAATGGTTGCTTTCTTTTTATGTTCGTTGTCATGATTTTTTCGGGCATAAATATCCTGCAGAAGTATATTGGCTTGGTCTTTTTTGAAGACGTTTCTTAGAAAAAAGTTTATTGTATAATTTTGAAGGGCATTGTCTTTAAATTTATCATACACTTTTTTCATATAGGAGTCGGCATTATTCACTATAACTTCTCGCAATTGTGTTGCTTTGATCTCCATGAAAATAGTGTCCTTTTCAACCTTTAGTTTGTCAAACGTGGTTTTTATCGTTTCATAGCCCAATAGTTTCAAGGTGATTTCATTTTCTTGGGAAACAAAAACAAATTTCCCTTCAGCATTTGTAACAGAGTAGTCATTTTCATTAAAAATGATTACATTTTCCAGAGGAATTTTGGTGTTTTTATCAACGACCGTTTTGGTGATTTTAAAGTTTTGCGCATAAGAAAACACACAAATAAAAAATGACAGTATAACGATTATCTGTTTCATATTTTTTATCAAAAATGTAAACAAACATAATGTTATTTGGTCAAATTATAGACTTAAACTTGTTAAAATAACAACGAACCGTATTGCTACTCTATTATTTGTTAATTCAGGTTTAAGAATTTGTGAAATCAAAAGAAGGTTGCTATTTGTGATCATTCATGTTGTTTGTGGCAGAAAATTTTTAAATTGGTTTGCGTGAATGTAATTTGTAAATTTGGTAAAATGATGAATTGAAATTTCATTATTTCAACGACTTAATTTTCAGAAGATTTTTTAAAATGACCAAGCCAAATCTAGCCTTACAAATTCAAACTTTGCCTGATGGTCCCGGCGTATATCAATATTACGATAAGGAAGGCAAGATTTTATATGTAGGCAAAGCCAAGAATCTCAAAAAAAGAGTCTCTTCCTATTTTAATAAAATTCACGATACAGCCAAAACGAATGTCTTGGTTAAGAAAATCGTAACTATCAAGCATATTGTTGTTCCTACAGAAACCGATGCGCTTTTGTTGGAAAATAATCTGATAAAAACATTAATGCCGCGATACAATGTTTTATTAAAGGATGACAAAAGTTACCCTTGGATTTGTATCAAAAAAGAACCTTTTTCACGAATATTTCCCACCCGAAGAATGGTTAAAGACGGATCGGAATATTTTGGGCCTTATACTAATTTCAAAACGGTTCATACGATTTTGGATTTAATAAAAGAGTTGTATCCGCTGCGAACTTGTAATTATGATTTGAGCGAAAGCAATATTGACAGCGGAAAATTTAAAGTGTGCTTGGAATATCATATAGGCAATTGTAAAGGGCCGTGCGAAGGTTTTGAAACATTAGAACATTATCAAAAACAAGTCGATGCTATTCGGGAAATTTTGAAAGGAAATTTCAAAGAAAGTATGAGAGATTTCAAGCGCCTAATGATTAGTTTGGCAGAAGAAATGAAGTATGAGGAAGCGCAAAAAATTAAAGAAAAAATAGAGGTTTTGGAAAATTACCAATCGCGTTCAACCATTGTAAATCCAAAGATTACCAATATCGATGTTTTTTCTATCGTTTCAGACGAAAGTGCTGCTTTTATCAATTTCTTGCAAATATCGCACGGTTCAATCATTCGTTCGCATACCATGGAAATCAAGAAGAAACTGGAAGAAACGGACGAAGAGTTGTTGGAGTTGGCTATAATAGAATTGCGGGAGCGTTTTCAGTTACTATCCAAGGAGGTTATTGTTCCTTTTGAAGTAGATTTGGGATCCGCAATAAAAATTACGGTACCACAATTGGGAGACAAAAAACAAATTTTGGATTTGTCGATTCGAAATGCCAAATTTTACCGAATAGAGCAACTCAAACAATTACAAATAGTAGATCCTGATCGCCATACCAACAGGATTATGGCACAGATGAAAAGCGATTTACGATTGCCGGTCGAGCCAAGACATATTGAATGTTTTGATAACTCAAACATTCAGGGAACAAATCCGGTTGCGGCTTGCGTTGTGTTCAAAGATGGAAAACCAAGCAAGAAAGATTACAGGCATTTTAATGTAAAAACCGTTGTTGGGCCGGACGATTTTGCCTCGATGGAAGAAATCGTTTATCGCCGTTATAGAAGGTTGTTGGAGGAGAACGAGCCCTTACCTAATTTAATTATTATTGATGGCGGAAAAGGCCAATTGTCATCTGCATTAAAAAGTATTGATGCATTGGGATTGCGAGGTAAAATTGCCATTATTGGAATTGCCAAAAGACTGGAAGAACTGTTCTATCCGGGAGATTCTATTCCGCTGTATTTGGATAAAAAGTCCGAAACATTGAAAGTGATTCAGCAATTACGAAATGAAGCGCACCGTTTTGGTATCACTTTCCACCGAGATAAAAGAAGCAAGGCCGCACTGAATTCTTCTATAGAAAGTATTCCGGGAATTGGAGAAAAAACAATGCAGACATTAATTCAACATTTTAAAAGTGTTAAAAGATTGAAGTTAGCGACAGAAAAAGAAATTTCTGACGTTATAGGTGTGTCAAAAGCCAAAAAAATTACCGACTTTTACCATAAAAATAGTTAATATGAGAATTGAGGCAAGAGCCCTAAGCCAAAAATTAAAAGCCAAAATGAACTTTGTCGGTATCCGATTGACAATGGTTGATAGAAGTTTGTTCTCAATATTGAGTTGTTTTTTGCTTTTTGCTTTTTGTTTTTTGCCTTTAATTTCAAAAGCTCAAGACACTGCTAAAAGACCTAAAATAGGTTTGGTATTGAGCGGAGGCGGAGCCAAAGGATTTGCCCATATAGGTGTTTTAAATGTACTCGAAGATGCTGGAATTAAGATAGATTATATCGGGGGAACCAGCATGGGTGCAGTTATTGGCGGACTTTATGCAGTGGGATACAATGCCAAACAAATCGATTCTATTATTGATGTGACGAATTTCAGTAATGTCCTAAACGATTATATTCCCCGGTCTTCTAAGAATTTTTATGAAAAAAGGAATGACGAATTATACGCTTTGACCTTGCCGTTCAATAAGTTTCGCATTGGTGCACCAGAGGCTTTGTCTAAAGGGATGTATAATTTCAACCTTTTAAGCCGATTGACATTGCCTGTTCGGCACGTTCGTAATTTTAATGAGTTGCCTATTCCTTTTGTTTGTGTAGGGACGAACATCGCTCTTGGAGAGCAAGTTGTTTTTGACAAAGGGATTTTGGCGCAAGCCATAACTGGAAGTTCCTCTTTGCCTTCCATATTTGCGCCAATAGTGATTGATGACAATCTTATTATTGATGGAGGGGTACTCAATAATTATCCTATTGAGGAAGTACGTAAAATGGGAGCCGATATTGTTATCGGGGTAGATGTGCAAACAGGGTTGCTCAGTAAGGACGAATTAAGAAGTGCTTCAAAAATTTTCTTTCAGATTACCAATTTGCAAATGATTGAAAGGATGAAAGTCAATGCCAATCAAACAGAAGTTTATATCAAACCAGATGTAAAGAATTACGGCGTAGTTTCCTTTGATAAAGCAACTGAAATCATCAAAAAGGGAGAAGATGCCACTTTTGCAATTTATGAAAAAATTGATGCCTTGGTCGATAAAGCACATCCGTATCACAAACCCAAATTAAAAATGGAATCTGATAGTTTGACAATAGTCGACATCAAAACAAATGACTTGAAAAATTATTCCAGGGATTATATCATCGGTAAATTGAACTTTAAGCCTAGGACTAAAATAAGTTTTAGAGAATTAGAAAAGGGTATAAATAATCTAAATGCTACTCAGAATTTTAGTGCTGTAAGTTATTATTTTGAAAAAAATGGAGCCTATGATAATTTGATTCTTAATTTGACTGAAAGCCCTATTACTACAAACTTGAAGTTTGGTTTGCATTATGATGGTTTGTATAAGAGCGGTATTTTGACCAATATAACTAATAAGAAAACTTTCTTTAAGAATGATTTTTTATCGGCCGATTTGGTTTTGGGAGACAATTTGCGCTATTATTTTGACTATTATATTGATAATGGATTTCAGCTGAGTTACGGTTTTAAATCGAAATTGCACCAATTCAACAAAAACATTCCGGTAAGCGTTATAACTTATAATAGAGAGGGAACAAATTCCATAAATATTGATTACCTTGATTTGTCCAATCAAGTGTATATTCAATCGGTATTTGCCCAAAAATTCCTTATTGGTGTTGGTGCCGAATTTCAATATTTGGATATTACCTCCCAAACACTTGAATTGCAGCCAACAATTACCAAAAGCAATTATTTTAGTCTATTTGGATATTTAAAATACGATTCTTACGATAATAAGTATTTTCCAAAAAAAGGCTGGTATTTTTCGGGAACTCCGCAGTTTTATATGTTTTCTTCCGAAAGTTCAGCCAATTTTGAGCCTTTCTCTATTGTTAGTGCCGAGGCTGGTATTGCGAAAACAATTTTTAAGAATGCAACCTTAAAGCTTCAGGCGGAAGCAGGAGCATCGATCGGAAATAAAAGCTTGCCTTATTTTGATTTTATTCTAGGCGGTTATGGATATAACAATACAAATAATTTTAAGTATTTCTACGGTTATGATTTTTTAAGTATTGCGGGCAATAGTTATTTGGAAACTACACTAACATTTGATTACGAAATTTTTAAAAAGAGCCATCTTAATTTTTCGGCCAATTATGCCAATTTAGAAGACGATCTTTATGATTCTTTGGATTGGATCAAATTGCCTAAATATTCGGGATATGCTTTGGGTTATGGATTAGAAACTATTATTGGTCCAGTCGAAGTGAAATATTCCTGGTCACCGGAAACTGCAAATTCCTATCTTTGGTTCAGTGTTGGATTTATATTTTAATTTAGCATTTTTTTAAAATAAAAATTACGACATTTGTAATTATGAAAACAAATTGGACAGGTTTATTAGAGTATCTTCAATTCTTGATCAAAAGAAATCCGGAGTGATTGTAGGAAACAATTAATGTTGTCAGCATTGTCAATGAATTGAATACTTGATTGTGTTTATCAAAGTTTTGCCTTAAAAATGACAAAACTATTTGACGTTGCGATTTTTACGAATTGTTTACCATCTAATTTAAATTGTCATGCCAATATATCATAAATTAGGAGTTATTCCTCCGAAAAGACACATCCAGTTCGAAAAGCCAAATGGAGGATTGTATTACGAACAACTATTTGGTACTGAAGGCTTTCATGGGCATTCCTCTTTGTCGTATCATATTCATCGACCAACTCAGGTCAAAGAAATAGTAATTTCATATTCGGTTGAACCCAAAATATCGATTGGGAAAAATATAAAATCTTTATTATTGAAAGGTTTCGAATTGAAACCTGAAGACGATTTTTTGGAAAGTCGTAAGCCAATGTTGGTCAATAGCGATTGCATTATCGGACTCGCAGCACCCAGAAAATCATTGACAAGTTATTTCTATAAAAATGCCGATGCCGATGAGATGATTTTTATTCATAAAGGCAAAGGAAAACTGCGTACCATGTTGGGAAATATTCCTTTTGAATATGGCGATTACCTGATAATCCCACGCGGAATCATTTACCAAATTGAGTTTGACTCAGAAGAAAATCGTTTGTTTTATGTAGAATCTCATTCTCCATTTTATACTCCAAAACGTTATAAAAATGAATCGGGACAACTTTTGGAGCATTCTCCATTTTGCGAGCGCGATTTTATTTTGCCAAATGAATTGGAATCTCACGACGAAAAAGGAGATTTTGTCATCAAAATAAAAAAAGAAGGAATGATGCACGAAGTGGTATATGCAACGCATCCTTTTGACGTAGTGGGTTGGGACGGATACAACTTTCCATACGGATTTTCTATCCACAACTTCGAACCTATAACAGGTCGCGTGCACCAACCGCCACCAGTTCATCAAACATTCGAAACAGGCACTTTTGTGGTTTGTTCTTTCGTTCCAAGACTTTACGATTATCATCCAAAATCTATTCCAGCACCTTACAATCATAGTAATATAGACAGCGATGAAGTGTTGTATTATGTAGATGGCGATTTTATGAGCCGCAATAATATAGAACAAGGGCACATTACTTTGCATCCAAAAGGAATTCCTCATGGCTCTGCTCCGGGAGCTATGGAGCGCAGTATTGGCGCCAAAGATACTCAGGAATTGGCCGTTATGGTTGATACTTTCCGTCCGCTTATGGTGACTGAAGAAGCGATGGGGCTTGATGATGGTCAGTACTATAAATCTTGGGTAGAGTAGTCATTGCGGGGAACGAAGCAATCTCATAAAGCATATCAAATAATATAAGGAGCTCTTTCCTGCTATCCGTTGCAAACGAAGTTCACTGAACTCCGATTAAAATGAAAGTTAAGTGAAGTAATCTTTTTTATTACAGAAAAGTAATTAAAAAGGATTTCCACTACTATCAGGGCTAGGGTGTCAGAGTAATCAATAACATATTCGGTATCACAGAAAATAACCGAATCAAAAAACAAACAACATGTCAAAAGAAATAAAATCAGTAGAATACGGATTAGAAAAAATATTTGAAGGAGCGCAAGATTTCCTTCCGCTTCTTGGAACCGATTATGTCGAATTCTACGTAGGGAATGCAAAACAATCGGCGCATTATTATAAAACCGCTTTTGGTTATCAATCATTGGCGTATGCCGGATTGGAAACAGGAGTAAAAGACAAAGCTTCTTATGTGTTAAAACAAGACAAAATCCGAATTGTGTTAACCACTCCGTTAACACAAGATTCTCCTCTTCACGATCATTTAAAAAAACATGGTGACGGGGTAAAAGTTGCGGCACTTTGGGTAGAAGATGCCCGAAGCGCGTATGAAGAAACGATGAAACGTGGTGCCCGTTCGTTTATGGAACCTACTGTCGAGAAAGATGAGTTTGGAGAAGTGGTGCGCTCAGGTATCTATACGTATGGGGAAACTGTTCATGTTTTTGTGGAAAGAAAAAATTACAATGGCGTTTTCTTGCCTGGATATAAAGAATGGAAATCAGATTACAATCCGGAACCAACGGGTTTGAAATATATTGACCACATGGTAGGAAATGTGGGTTGGAATGAAATGAATACTTGGGTGAAATTTTACGAAGACGTGATGGGTTTTGTAAACTTCCTTTCTTTTGATGACAAACAAATCAATACTGAATATTCGGCATTGATGAGTAAAGTAATGTCAAACGGAAATGGAAGAATTAAATTCCCAATTAATGAGCCTGCTGAAGGGAAGAAAAAATCACAAATAGAGGAATATTTAGATTTTTACGGAGGGCCCGGAGTGCAGCATATTGCTATCGCTACGGATGATATTGTAAAAACAGTTTCACAATTGAAAGCAAGAGGAGTGGAGTTTTTGTCGCGACCACCACATGCTTATTATGATGCTGTTCCTGAGAGATTGGGTGAACATATGGAGGCGATGAAAGAGGATTTGACTGAAGTTGAAAAACTGGGAATTATGGTAGATGCCGATGAGGATGGTTATTTATTGCAGATTTTTACAAAACCGGTACAGGATCGTCCGACTTTGTTTTTTGAAATTATTCAGAGAATGGGAGCCAAAGGATTCGGTGCAGGGAACTTCAAAGCTCTTTTTGAGTCAATAGAGCGTGAACAGCAATTACGAGGAACGTTGTAAAATTTAATTTTTTTTGCATTATCAAAAAAAATAATAGTTAAAGAACCCTTAAAGGTGTAAATGTTGTGTTAAACTTGGTTTTTTGCTAAAAAAACCTCGATTTATGCAATACTTTTGCACTCGCAAATCAGGAAGGGGTGGTTTCCTTCCTAGTTTCATATAAATTTTCATAATTTATAGTTTTTTGGTTAGTTAATAGCATAAAAACTCAGTCATTAATTTGACTGAGTTTTTTTGTTTTAATAAATTTGGAGGTTATTTTAGCGATAATGAATCGAATCCATGAAAAAAATTATAATTTTCTTACTGGCAGTTTTTACTTTTGGTTTCGGTACACAGAAATACGAAGCTTTTTCAGGGGGTGAATACTTAAAGTTCAGAGTACACTACGGTATTATAAACGCCGGTTATGCGACACTCGAAGTTAAGGATGAATTACTGGCTGGCAATCCCGTTTACCATTTGATAGGAAAAGGTTATTCTACAGGTATGACCAAATTCTTTTTTAATGTAGAAGATGTTTATGAAAGTTATGTTGATAAGGATACCAGAAATCCTGACCGATTTGTTAGGAAAATAGACGAAGGAGGTTATACCAAAAATCAGGAAGGTTTTTTTAATCAAAAAACCAATAAAGTTTTGGTTAAAGACTATAAACATAAAACCGAAAAAACATTTGATTTCTCAAAAAACACTCAGGATATTTTATCGTCCTTTTATTATTTACGGAATTATCCGAATATCAATAAAATGAAAGTGGGAGATTCGGTTATTATTGACATGTTTTTTGACAATGAGTCTACAAAATTTAAGTTAAAATTAGTAGGCAGAGAAGATATTAAAACTAAATTTGGCATCGTATCTTCCATGATTTTTAGGCCTTTAGTACAGTCTGGGCGCATATTTAAAGAAGAAGAGAGTTTAACGGTTTGGATTTCAGATGACTACAATAAGATACCGCTTCGAATAAAAGCGAATCTATTAGTGGGCTCTCTTAAAGCTGATTTGGAAGAATACAAAGGATTGAATAATCCGTTTAAATTAAAGGCAAAATGACAATAAACGATACCACAGCATCAATTTTGGATGAAATTGATCAAAAATTTCAAAAGATAAACCAAAAAACAGAGACTCATCTCGAAGGATTGCTTTGGTCAAAACCCATTACTTATTGGGATTATATTCAGACGGATGCATTGTTGAATTTGCAAATTCAGAGAACAACACTTCCTGACGAAATGGTTTTTATCATGTATCATCAGGTTAATGAATTGCTTTTTAAAATGATACTTTGGGAAATGCATCAGATTTCCTACGCCGAAAAACTAACTACCGATTTTTTTACCGAAAGGTTAATGAGAATCAGTCGTTATTTTGACATGCTTACTACTTCTTTCGACATTATGGGAGACGGTATGGAGGTAGAACAGTATTTGAAATTTAGAAATACATTAACTCCGGCCAGTGGTTTTCAAAGCGCACAATATAGAATGATCGAAATAGCTTCTACGGATTTAATCAATCTTATCGATTACCGTTTTAGGGCGACTATTGACAGAAATACGCCTTATGAGCATGCTCTGGATCATATGTATTGGCAGGCAGCGGGGAAAGACCATCAAATTGGTGAGAAGTCTTATTTGCTATTGGAATTTGAACGAAAATACAAAGCGGCTTTTTTAACCCAAATGAAGGAATATAACACGATAAATCTTTGGCAGAAATTTAAACAGTTGCCAGATTCAGATCGTGAAAATCCTGAATTGGTTAAAGCTATGCGCCATTATGACCATACGGTAAATGTTACTTGGGTAATGGGACATTTGAATGCGGCAAGAAAATATATTGATAACGGTAAAGGTGATGGTGAAGCGACAGGAGGAAGTGATTGGAAGAAATATATGCATCCAAAATATCAAAGAAGGATTTTCTTTCCAGAATTATGGAGTGAAGAGGAATTGGCAAATTGGGGAGTAGAAAACTAAAGATTAAAAAGAGATAACTTGAAGCAGGCAATTGTA
Organism: Flavobacterium aquiphilum; assembly: GCF_027111335.1. Lineage (NCBI taxonomy): Bacteria > Pseudomonadati > Bacteroidota > Flavobacteriia > Flavobacteriales > Flavobacteriaceae > Flavobacterium > Flavobacterium aquiphilum. Next base: position 663,892 of record NZ_CP114288.1, read on the forward strand.
ATTTTAGTGGTGTTATTTTCCTTGATATCCTGTAATAGGTCGGAAGATGTTGTGGTAGATCAAGTAGTTCTAAAATCTAAAAAGAGTGATTTTGGATTCAAATTTTCAGATTTTAATGTCGTTCAGGATTCTGTGAAATCAGGCGATACGTTTGGAAGTATTTTACAAAATCAAAATATTGGAGATAAACAGGTTTTCGATATTGTTGCTCAAGTGAAAGATACTTTTGATGTGCGTTCCATTAGAATAAACAAGCCATACACATTGCTTCGTTCTAAGAATAAAACCAACTCACTGGATGTTTTTATATACCAACCTGATGCATTACATTATTATGTTGTTGATTTAAGAGATTCGATTGCAAAAGCATATAAAAAGACAAAACCATTGACTTTAAAACGCCGCACCATTGGAGGAATTTTGAAAGGGTCACTATCCGAAACTTTGGAAGGAGCAAAAGTTGAAGGAGCCTTGGCATCAAGAATTTCAAAGATTTTTGCATGGTCTATCGATTTCTTCAAAGTGAAAAAAGGTGATCGATTTGGATTGACTTTCACAGAAAGATATATCAATGATTCTATTTATGACGGAGTTGACAGTCTTGAAGCTGCCTTTTTTGAATACAAAGGAAAGATTATTTATGCTTTCCCATTTGAGCAAGTTCCTGGTTCTGGTAGATATGAATATTATGATGAAGAAGGAAAAACTTTGAAGAATTTCTTTCTTAAAACGCCAATAAAATTCAGCCGTATTACTTCTCGTTTTAGTGCCAATCGTTTTCATCCAGTGCAGCAAATTTGGAAAGCTCATAAAGGAACTGATTATGCGGCACCTTACGGAACACCAATTTCGACAACGGCTTCGGGAATTGTTGAACAAACAGGTTATACTGCAGGTAACGGAAATTTTGTAAAAGTAAAACACAACAAGACTTATTCGACTCAATATTTACACATGTCAAGAATATTGGTTAGACGTGGACAGCATGTTACCCAAGGACAAACTATTGGATTGGTTGGTAGTACAGGATTGGCAACCGGACCGCATGTGTGTTATCGTTTTTGGAAAAATGGAGTTCAAGTCGATGCATTGCGCTTGAATTTACCAAATGGAGAGCCAATGAGTGGAAAAAACAAAGAGCGTTTTTTAAAGAAAATAGAGCCTTTGAAATTTGAATTGGACAGCGTTTCCAATTTATAAAGGGTGTTTTAAATCTAATTTATTTCAAGTTAATTTATTCTGCTGAATTTGATATTTAATTGTTTATATAATGTACTGATTTTAGTTCAATCAAACTTATTTCAGTAAATTTGCGCAACTAAAAAAAAACTCAAAATAAATGGCTTTAAGTACTATTAACCCAACCGAAACTCCAGCCTGGAAAAAATTGCAGGCACATTATACTCAAATACAATCGGCTTCGATGACAGAAATGTTCAAAGCTGATGCTGAAAGAACCGAAAAATTTCATTTGCAATGGAATGATTTTTTGGTTGATTATTCAAAAAATAGAATTAGCAAGGAAACAATTGATTTGTTGCTTGAATTGGCAAACGAAACTGGTTTGAAAAATGCAATTTCCGATTATTTTGGAGGAGCAATTATTAATCAAACAGAAGGTAGAGCTGTTTTACATACTGCTTTGCGTGCCAAAGAATCGGCTGTAATAAACGTGGACGGAATCAATGTGATGCCAGAAGTTTATGCAGTAAAAAACAAAGTAAAATCATTTACAAATGAAGTGGTTTCCGGAAAAAGAACCGGATACACAGGAAAACCATTTACTGATGTTGTAAATATAGGTATAGGTGGTTCTGATTTAGGACCTGTTATGGCTGTTGAAGCTTTACAATATTATAAGAATCATTTAAATGTACATTTTGCATCCAATGTTGATGGAGATCACGTAAATGAAATTATCAAAAAATTAAATCCTGAGACTACCTTATTTGTAATTGTTTCTAAAACATTTACGACTCAGGAAACTTTAACCAATTCCGAAACTATTAAAGCTTGGTTTTTAGAATCGGCAAGTCAGGAAGATGTGGCCAAACATTTTGTGGCTGTTTCTACCAATATTCAAAAAGTAACCGAATTCGGAATCAATCCTGATAATGTATTCCCAATGTGGGATTGGGTTGGAGGACGTTTTTCTTTATGGAGTGCTGTAGGGCTTTCTATAAGTTTGGCGGTTGGTTTCGATAATTTTAATGATTTGTTGAGTGGTGCCAATGAAATGGATGAACATTTCAAAACTGCTGATTTTGACAAAAACATTCCTGTAATTTTGGCTTTATTAAGCGTTTGGTACAATAATTTCTTTGGTGCCGAAAGCGAAGCTTTGATTCCTTATACTCAATATTTGCAAAAATTAGCTCCTTACTTGCAACAAGGAACAATGGAAAGTAACGGTAAGAGTGTTGGGCGTGACGGAAAAGCGGTTAATTATGAAACGGGAACCATTATTTGGGGAGAGCCAGGAACTAATGCGCAGCATGCATTTTTTCAGTTGATTCACCAAGGAACTAAATTAATTCCTTCAGATTTTATTGGATTTGTAAAACCATTATATGGAGATGATAATCATCACGATAAATTGATGTCAAACTTTTTTGCGCAGACAGAAGCTTTAATGAACGGAAAAACAGATGAACAAGTTCAGGCAGAGTTTGACAAACAAGGATTAAGCGCCGAGAAAGCAAGTGTTCTTTTACCGTTCAAAGTTTTTACAGGAAATAAACCGACTAATACAATTTTGATTCAAAAATTGACTCCGAAATCATTAGGTTCTTTAATTTCTATGTATGAGCATAAAATTTTTGTGCAAGGAATTATCTGGAATATTTTTAGTTATGATCAATGGGGTGTTGAACTTGGAAAACAATTGGCCAATTCAATATTGGATGAGATTAATACTAAACAAGTTAAAGATCACGATAGTTCTACTCAATTTTTATTGAAACATTTTTTACAGAACAAATAGATTCTTTTAGGACGCAAATTAAAAAAGCTCTGATTTTCAAAAATCAGGGCTTTTTTTGATAGGAAAAAAGAGGATAGATTTTTAAAAATTCAAATCAAAACAGTTACTTGAGAAATTTTCATTATGATATTCGTGATATTTGTGTCTAAATATTGAAAAAAATGCAAAATTTTAATTTTTAAATTTCGAAATGACAATTTAGTATGCGTGAATAATAAAATACGCAATTCCTTAAAGTATTGTTAACATATATTAATATAAATGTTATAATTTTGCCAAAAATATTTAAACTAACAAGAATGAATACAATGAAAAATTGGTTACTCTCCGGATTACTGTTTTTGATGGTTTCGACCGTATTTGCACAAGGCAAAATTACTGGGACGATTACTGATTCACAAGGTCCTTTACCAGGAGCAAATGTTGCTGTTAAAGGTACATCAGAAAATGTTTCAACTGGTTTTGATGGAAAATTTACAATAAATTCATCTGTGAAATCAGGCGAATTGGTTGTTACTTACATCGGTTACGAAAACCAAACAATTAGCTTTACTATTTCAAATGGCGCAGCTGATTTAGGAAGAATTGTTTTGGTAGCCAATTCAAACGAATTGAGCGAGATTGTTGTAAAGTCAACAGTAGTTGACGTTGCAAAAGACAGAAAGACTCCTGTTGCTGTTTCTACAATCAAAGCATCTGAGATTCGCGAAAAATTAGGGACTCAGGAATTTCCTGAAATTTTAAAGAATACACCCTCAGTATATGCTACAAAAAGCGGTGGTGGTTTTGGAGATTCAAGAATTAATATCCGTGGATTTGACCAAAAAAATATCGCTGTAATGATTAATGGGATGCCAGTAAATGACATGGAGAATAGTTCCGTTTATTGGAGTAACTGGGCTGGATTGTCAGATGTGACTTCGGCAATGCAGGTACAAAGAGGATTAGGTTCTTCAAAATTAGCAATTTCATCAGTAGGTGGAACGATAAACATTGTTACAAAAACTTCAGATCAAAAAGAAGGAGGTTCTATTGGCTCCTCTTTCGGAAATGCTAATTATTTAAAAACACAAGCATCTTACAGTACAGGAGTTTTAGAGAATGGTCTTTCTGCTTCCATCTTATACAGCCATACTCAAGGGGATGGTTACATTGATGGAACAAAATTTGCTGGGGATAATTATTTTATTGGTTTAGGATATCAGACAAAAAATAAAAAACACGATTTCCAATTTACAATGACTGGGGCGCCACAATGGCATAACCAAAGAAGTACTTTTATTACTATTGCAACTTACCAAAAATATGGCTCTGTAGATAACCCAAACACAAAATATAATTCTGATTGGGGAATGTTAAATGGAGAGGAGTATAATATGAAAAGAAACTTCTTTCAAAAACCAGTTATGAGTTTGAACTGGGATTTTGCAATTAACGAAACTACAAAGCTTTCTGCGATTGCTTACGGATCTTGGGGTCGTGGTGCTGGAACAACTGCTACTGGAGGTATTAATGGTAAATTTTCTACTGATGCTTCTTTCAGAAAAGCTGATGGGACGATCGATTTTGATAAAATATATGCATATAATACAGGACAGCCTATTCAGTATAATACTAATGGGGTTCCAACAGGTGCTTTTTTCACAAGAACTAAATTGAATGGACAATTTGTCAACTCTGCAAATGCGGGAGCTATCGCAAATAATGCTACAGGTATTCCCGGAGGTGCACCAGCATCATCTGCGGGTATTTCAAGGATTATGTCAACAAATAACCACAACTGGTATGGAGGTGTTGTGAATTTAGACAAAAAATTCGGTCAATACCTAACTTGGGATATTGGGGTTGATGCGAGAACATATTTTGGAGGTCATTTCCAAAACGTAAATGATCGTTTGGGAGGAGATGTTTTTTATGATAATAAAAACGTTAATTTCCAGCCACAAGGAAGATATTTGTACGAAACTTATTCTGCATCTGCTCCTTGGAATGCTTGGTCAAATGCGGACAATGTTGAGAAAATTGGTTTTCACAATGATAGTAAAGTAAATTGGATTGGAGTGTTTACTCAAATGGAATACTCTAATGATAATTTGACAGCTTTTATACAAGGAGCTGTTTCTAATCAAGCTTTCCAAAGAATTGATTCGTTTATTTATAAAGAATCGGATCCTCTCTCAAAAACATCTTTTGAAAGCATACTTGGAGGTAACGTAAAAGGGGGGGCTAACTATAACTTCGACGAACATCATAATGTGTTTGCTAACGCTGGTTATTATTCAAAACAGCCTTTCTTCAATGCTGTTTATCCAAACAATAAATCAGTTGTAAATCCAAATTTGAAAAATGAGAAAATATTGGGTATTGAAGGAGGATACGGATATCGTTCTAAAATAGTTAACTTAAACCTTAACTACTACTACACTACTTGGAAAGACAGAAATTACAGATTTAATGATGGAGCTGCTGCAAATCCAAATGGATATTTTGATTTTGAAGGAATTAATGAAATGCACACAGGTGTAGAATTGGAAGCGAATTCTAAATTGACTGATAGATTAAGACTAAACGGAATGTTCTCATTTGGTAATTGGGAGTATTCAGGCGAAGCAAAAAGTACTAGATTTGATCAAAATAATGTGGCTTTAAGTACAGGTACACTATATTTAAATAATGTAAAAGTGGGAGATGCTGCTCAAATGACAGCTAGTCTAGGTGCTGCTTACGAGGTTTTGACAAGAGTTACAATAGATGGAAACTTCAACTGGAACAATAATTTGTATGCTTCTATTGATCCAACCAAATTCAGTGCTGCAGATAATAAAGGTTCTTTAGAATTACCTTCTTATGGATTGGTTGATGCAGGATTCTCATACAAAATGCTTGTAGGTAAACACAAAGACAATTCAGTAAATTTCAGATTTAATTTGTATAACGTTTTTGATAGAACTTATATAGCTGAATCGAAAACTAATATTTTTGCAAGCGATGCAACAACAGGAGGAACTTATGAATCAACAGGACAAGTTTACAAAGGTATTGCAACAGCAAACCAAGTTTGGTTCGGTTTCGGAAGAACTTACAGCTTTAGTATGCGTTTCGATTTCTAATAAAGAATCAACATAATCTTTAAAAAACCCCATCGCTTTTTAGTGAATTGGGGTTTTTTTATGTCTTTTTTTGTCTATATTTGTTTAAATTAAAAAGATATTTATGTACGCTATTTTACAAAAAATTCATTCCGGTTGGGCTTATATTGCATTGTTAGTTCTTGTTATTGCTGTTGTTAATGCTTTGATAGGAATGTCTTCCAAAAAAGAATTTACTCCAAAAGACAGAAAAATTGCTTTGTTTGGATTAATCGGTATACATGTTCAATTATTGGTTGGTGCAATATTGTATTTTGTCTCTCCACTTGGATTGTCCGCATTTGGACAAATGTCTGACAAAGCTTTGCGTTTAACTTCACTTGAGCATCCATTAATTAATATAATCGCGGTTACTTTAATTACAATTGGCTGGTCAAAACATAAAAAATTAACGACTAGCGAATCAAAATTTAAAACATTCTCAATATTTTACGGTTTAGGATTAGTGCTTATTTTGAGTAGAATTCCTTGGTCATTATGGTTTTAAGCCATCTTAAAAAGTCCTGAAAAGGACTTTTTTTGCTCTTTTTTTGCTTCCCAAAAGTTCCATTTAATAAACTATAAATGAAAAAAGTAATCACGCTTTTATTTTTACTGGCCAGTATTGGTATGGTAAGAGGTCAAAGTTCTATCATAAACAGTAAAAAATTTTCTATTAATAAAGACACCGTAAAAAAAACAAATAAGGTAGTCGAAAAAGTGGTGGAACCAGTTGCGGTAGTCCCGGATACTACAGTCGTAGAAACAGGTAAGTTTGTTTTTTTTAAGAAAAATTGTCATGCCTCTTATTATCATGATAAGTTTAATGGTAAGAGAACAGCCAGCGGAAAACGATTTGACAACAAAAAATTATCTGCTGCCCATAGAAAATTCCCCTTTGGAACTAAGTTAAGAATTACAAATGAAGCCAATGGAAAATCCGTAATTGTTGAAGTAATCGATCGTGGCCCTTTTGCAAGAGGGAGAGAAATCGATTTAAGCAAAAGAGCTTTTATGGAAATTGCTTCGAATAAAGGGGGTGGTGCGGTAGTTGTGAAAATAGAGGAATTACAAAAATAAAATCACCAATTCATAAAAGGATTATTGCTAAGGTAAGCATTATAATACCTTTTGTCATTCGTAACTTCTTCACCGAGCCATATAGGTTTTTCAAAGGATTCGGTTTCCGATTTCAGCTCAATTTCAGCCATCACAAGGCCTTCATTTTTCCCATAAAATTCATCAATTTCAATAATATGACCACCCGCTTTGACTTCAAATCGGGTTTTGTCGATTACGCCAGCTTCACATAAAAGCAATAATTTTTCAGCTTCATCAATTGAGATCTCTTTTTCCCATTCAAATCGAGACATTCCTGACTGGTTAGAGATTCCTTTTATCGTCAAAAAACCTTTGTTGCCTTTTATACGCACTCTTACTGTTCTTTCGGGAACCGAACTTAAATAGCCTTGTTTAATTCTGTTTTGGGCAAAAGATTCCTTTTTGAAGGCATCTGAAGTCACCAAAAATTTTCTTTCTATTTCTATCATTTTTTTGTTTTTTGTAGCTTGTTCCAGCTGTTCACTATATCTGTTGTCCTTCTCGTCTTTTGGGACGAGACAGGACAACAGGATGTCGTTTCCATCTGGGCTAGGGGATTCGTTGATCAAAGATATTCATTTATTTTTTAACAGTTTCGGCATTTCATTTTTTCTAAATTTGTGTTATGTCCGAACCGCTTTCACATAGAAAAATCATTCACATCGATATGGATGCGTTCTATGCATCAGTGGAGCAAATGGATAATCCTGAGTTAAAAGGAAAGCCTATTGCGGTTGGTGGAGCTGAGAATCGTGGAGTGGTTTCAGCGGCAAGTTATGAAGCTAGAAAATTTGGTGTGCGTAGTGCCATAAGTGGTTTTTTGGCCAAAAAAAATTGTCCTGACCTTATTTTTGTGAGACCTCGTTTTGATCGCTACAAAGAAATCTCCAAAAAAATCCATAAAATATTCCATGAATATACGGATTTGGTTGAACCTCTTTCGCTTGACGAAGCTTATTTGGATGTTACCAATAACAAAAAAGGAATTCCAAGTGCTACTTTATTGGCGCAGGAAATTCGGGAAAGAATATTCAATGAGGTTGGATTAACGGCTTCGGCAGGGATTTCGGTTAATAAATTTGTGGCCAAAATTGCTAGTGATTACAATAAGCCTAATGGTCAAAAAACAGTCAATCCGGATGAAGTCGTTTCTTTTTTGGAGCAATTGCCTATTCAGAAATTTTACGGAGTTGGAAAAGTCACTGCCGAGAAAATGTTTCAGCTTGGAATTTTTACCGGTTTGGATCTAAAAAGCAAAACACCGGAATTTCTGGAAAAACATTTCGGAAAGGCGGGCGGGTTTTATTATAATGTAGTTCGTGGAATCCATAACAGTGAAGTAAAATCACATAGAATTGCAAAATCAGTAGCGGCTGAACATACATTTGATATAAATCTTTCCTCGGAGGTATTTATGTTGGAAAAGCTTGAAAAAATTGCACAGGAATTGGAACGCCGATTAAAAAAGCATCAGATTTCCGGTAAAACCATTACTCTTAAAATAAAATACAGCGATTTTACCCAACAAACAAGAAGCAAAACGATGCCTTACTTTATTTCAGATAAAGCACTTATTTTTGAAACGGTCAAGGAACTTCTGTACCAGGAAAAAATGAAAGATTCTGTCCGGCTTCTTGGAATTTCCTTAAGTAATTTAAATACCGAAATTAAAAAGACGATAGTAGTTCAACTCAAATTTGACTTCTGATTTTAGAGCCTGTTTAAATTTTATTTTTGAGATTTATTATTAAAGGATTTTTGAGTGAAACAAGGCAAATTTTTATAGAATAGCAGAGCTATTATTTAAAAATTTAACGAAGTTATAGCCAAAAATCGTCATAAGAGAGCCAATAAATAAAACTTAAACAGGCTCTATAGATTTTGTTGCAATTGTTGCCAATTTTTGGACATGCTTATTTCATTCGAATACATAAAATCTGAGTCAAACAGAGCTTGATTTTTATAAAACCAATATTGTTATTAGCATTTACTGATAATAGGTTCTACAATTGTTTCAATAATTGATTCGATGATTGAGGCTTCGGCTGTAATTAAAATACTTGTTTTCATAATATTTAGTTTTAGAGTTGAAATAAATTGTACTTGATTAATAAATTTTATTGTTTTTGCGAGGATTGGCTTTAAAAAATGAATCCAATTCCGGGATTTCGGGATCTACTGATATGGTTACTTTGTGGACAACAGGCTCAGTAGCCGGTTCTTCTATTTTAAATTCTTTTGGTTTTGCGTGGTTTAAGTGTTCTAAAACCATTTCCGGCATAAAGGCAAACATATTATTGTTGTTGTTTTCTGTATTTGGTGTTTTTGCTTCCATTTTGATTCATTTTAAAAATTAAAGCGAAATTACTTCGTATGATCTTGGACTTGATTATTCTACAGTTAAGAAATATTTATGTCCAATGAATCTTTTTATAAATTTAAATTCAGTCGATTTTCAGGTTCAGTTGAATTTGCTCCTTGAAAGCGTCTAGTCTTAGATTAACACAGTTTTATTTCAATGAGCGTTCTTGATCTGTTTTTACTGCTTTTTTGAATTTGTTTCAAAGTGTTTGAAGGATGTAGTAACAAGAGTTTCTAACACCTCTATAAGAGAACGTTTTGTTCAGTTTTTTGAAATTACTGTCGTATCAATTGTGTCATATCTGTAGGTATTAAATAAATAATATTTTTGTTCAGTATGAAGGTTTTTGACATTGTTTAGGGCTAAATTATTAAATTATTATAATCAAAATCGACTTTTAGGTGATTATTTTTGAATTTATGTTAATTTAGTTTATAACCAATCTTTTTTTGTAATTCTGATTTTTTTTGATGGATTTTTTTTCGGAATTCGTATTCGGCTAAAACTATTTTATAACATTTTGATCTTAAAAATTTTACGTTGCTTTAGTTATGATTTGTATCAACAAGAAGGATTTTACTAAACAGATGACAATAAATAAATTGAGTGGTCTTTTTAAGTGAATGTAAAATGGAATTATGGAAAAAGTCTTGTAAACTAAAGGAGTCTCTTTTTTCAAAGAGCTATTTTTTTGGTTCTGCAAAAGAAATTATGCAGGACAAGAAGATGATTTGATATAATTGTTTTTCTTAGAAAATATAACCAAATCCTATATGCAGATAAGGGATGTATTGATTTCTTTCATAGTCACCATCTACATTTTGTATATTGCCATTTGTAGAATTAGCTTTTATATAAACTATTCTGTATCCTAATCCTAAAGCGGTCTCGTATGTAAAATGGTTGTCTATTTGTCGTTTTATACCCCAAGTAGGGATAATGCCTAAATCGGCTATTTTGGTTACGTTATCGGGTAAATTAATCACAAACCAATCTGGGTGATAACTTGTCTTAATTGAAATGTAATTTCCACTATTGTTAGCTGTATTTCGTCCTCTAGAATTCCTTTTGGCTAAATTGTAATAGTATCTTGGTTCAAGTGTTAGGACTGGTTGAAGAATAAAACCAGTATTTTTGTAATGATCACCAACCAGAAAATCGTTTTCTAAACCAATCTCGCTTCTTAATGCGATACTAGTAGACAATCTGAATTCATTGTTTGCCCAGATACCTACTTTTGAACCAAAACCAGTGTATATTCCAAAAATTGATTTCTCAACTTTGCCATCTTGAGCATTTGCATTTGCACCCAATGCAATTATTAGAAATACAAATAATTTTTTCATTATAATATGATTGGATTTTTTTAATCTCAGATGTATTTGTCTTGTAGGGTTTAAATGAAAAAGACCATCATTTCTGATAGTCTTTTTTGCTCCCCCTCTTGGGCTCGAACCAAGGACCCTCTGATTAACAGTCAGATGCTCTAACCAACTGAGCTAAGGAGGAATCACCTTAAAAGGTCAATATGTTTGCTAAAAAGTTGCTCCCCCTCTTGGGCTCGAACCAAGGACCCTCTGATTAACAGTCAGATGCTCTAACCAACTGAGCTAAGGAGGAAGTTGCTGTTCTTTTTAGCGAGTGCAAATATAATCGAATTTTTGCTTTGACAAAAATATTTTTACTCTTTTTTACAACTATTTTTATTTGCCCATTATTGCCTTGTAAATATCGTTTCCGTTGGCAAACAAAAGCAATGAGATAAGGAGTACAAAACCAACCATTTGGGCGTTTTCAAGGAATTTGTCGCTTGGTTTTTTACCGCTTACAATTTCAAATAATAAAAACATTACATGTCCTCCGTCAAGTGCAGGAATAGGTAATAAGTTCATTACTCCAAGCATAATTGATAAAATTGCAGTGATGCTCCAGAAAACTTCCCAACTCCATGAACTTGGAAAAATGTTATAAATGGCATGGAAACCTCCCACTTGTTTGTAAGCTTTGGTTTCAGGATTGAAAATCATTTTCAATTGTTTACCATATCCAACCAATTGATCTTTTCCTTTTTCGATTCCAAAAGGAATAGATTCTAGGAAGCTGTAGCTTTGATGAGTAATTTTATAATATCCTAGTTTTTCTAGAGAATCAAGACCTAAGCCACCAAGTTGAACACCAAGTTTTCCTTCTTTATTTACTTTTAAGTCTAAAGTTATTTGTTTTTGATCTCTTAAAACTACTGCAGAAATTGATTTGTTTTTATTGTTTTCCAAAATAACTTTGGCTTGATCCAGGTATTTTGTAGTCTGCCCATTTAGTGACAAAAGAATATCTTTTGGTTTTAGGTTTTGATTTGCCGATTCATCAGCTATATTACCAATAACAAATGGGATTCTGATACTTGCCAATGGTTCTTTTTCAAATTTTGACAATTGGTCAACAAAATCATTAGGCATTTTTATAGTTTGCTGAGCGCCGTTTCTTTCGATAACCACTTCTTTTGCTAAAATAACTTTTGAGTTGATTTCTTTATCAAAACGAATGATTTTTTCTCCGTCAACAGCAACGATTTTGTCCCCTGATTTGAATCCGGCATTGATCATTGCCTGATTTTCTATTAAAAGACCGTCTTTCATGTCGGCATTTGAAATATAGGAATCCCCGTAAGCATAAGCCATACCAATATATATGATGAAAGCAAGAATGAAATTTACCGTTACTCCTCCCAACATGATAATCAAACGTTGCCAAGCTGGTTTGGATCTGAATTCCCAAGGTTGCGGAGGCAAAGCCATTTGTTCTTTGTCCATGCTTTCGTCAATCATTCCGGATATTTTCACGTAACCACCCAGAGGCAACCAACCGATTCCGTATTCTGTTTCGCCAATTTTCTTTTTTAGAAGGGAATATTTTACGTCAAAAAACAAGTAAAATTTCTCGACTCTGGTTTTGAATGCTTTTGCAGGAAGAAAATGCCCTAATTCGTGAAGTATGATAAGTAACGATAAGCTCAATAAAAATTGAGAAAGCTTGATAACTATTTCCATTTTTTAATTTTCGGTTCTTTAATGACGGACAAAAATAGTATTTTCTGTTTTATTATTTGTGCTATATTTATTGGAACCCTTTTAAATGTTTGTTAATTAATGAATTTTCGTTTCTATTGTCCGCTTAGAACAATAACTTTACTAGATAAAACCTTAATTTTAACACTGTATTGCTTAAATTATTAATACCCTTTTGTTTATGGCATCAAAATTATTTTCTTCTCTTCAAATAAAAAGCATCACACTCAAAAACAGAATCGTAATTTCACCAATGTGCCAATATTCAGCAGAGGATGGCTTTGCGAATGATTGGCATTTGGTTCATCTTGGCAGCCGTGCAACTGGTGGTTCTGGTTTAATTATTCAAGAAGCAACAGCCGTTTCTCCTGAAGGCAGAATTTCTCCTGAAGATTTGGGATTGTGGAGTGATGAGCATATCGAAAAATTACAGTCGATCACCAAATTTATTATTAGCCAGGGCTCGGTGCCGGGAATTCAATTGGCGCATGCTGGAAGAAAAGCTAGTGTTTCGGCTCTATGGCTTGGTAATAAAAAATTAGATTTCGATCAAGGTGGATGGCAAACTGTTTCTTCAAGTGCGATTCCATATCATGATGGTGAGCCTTTTTTGCCAAAGGAATTAGATAAAGACGAAATTAATAAACTAGTTTCTGATTTTAAACAAGCAACAAAAAGAGCGGTAAAAGCAGGTTATCAAGTGCTGGAAATTCATGCGGCGCACGGTTATTTGCTGCATCAGTTTTTGTCTCCTTTGACCAATTCCAGAACTGATGAATATGGGGGATCTTTCGAAAACAGAATCCGATTTGCATTAGAAATCGTTGATGCAGTACAGTCAGAATGGCCATCAGATTTGCCTTTGTTTGTTCGAATTTCAGCTACAGACTGGGCAGATGGCGGATGGAATGTTGAAGAATCGGTTCAACTTTGTAAAATTTTGAAAGAGAAAGGAGTTGATTTAATTGATGTTTCTTCGGGCGGATTGGTGTCGTATCAGCAAATTCTTGTTGGGCCCAGTTATCAGGTTCATTTTGCAGAAAAAATAAAAAAAGAAATAGGAATATTAACGGGGGCAGTTGGTTTAATAACTACTTCGCAACAGGCCGAAGCCATTGTAGCAGAAGATAAAGCAGATCTTGTTTTGTTTGCAAGGGAATCACTTAGAAATCCAAATTTAGGTTTACATTTTGCTCAGGAATTAGGAGATGATGTTCAATGGCCAAAACAATACGAACGGGCAAAAAAACGATAAGAATAACTTTTAAAATTTAAATTTAATTTTGGAACCATTAAAAGAGTAAGTTTCAAACTTGTTTTTCTTAATGTTTTAAAAGAAATTATATAGAAATCATTGTAAATATAAATGCAAATGCAAAAAATCAAAACAGCGCTGTTGTCATACGGGATGTCAGGAAAAGTTTTCCATGCTCCTTTTTTAGATATTCATTCCGGGTTTGAATTGCTTGGTTCTTGGGAAAGAAGCCAAAAATTAATTCAAGTGGATTACCCTTATGCAAAAAGTTATCCTACGCTGGAAGCACTGCTTCAGGATGATGTCGATTTGGTTATTGTGAATACTCCTGTAGGAACTCATTTTGAATATGCAAAACAAGTTCTGCTTGCCGGGAAACACGCTGTGGTTGAAAAAGCTTTTACTACGACTGTTGCCGAAGCTCAGGAACTGAGGGATTTGGCTAAAGAAAAAGGAGTGAAACTTTCGGTTTTCCAAAATAGAAGATGGGACAGCGATCTTAAAACCGTTCAAAAGGTTCTTTCGGATAATGTGTTGGGTGAATTGGTGGAAGCCGAATTTCATTTTGACCGATACAATCCAGTTTTGAGCCCAAAAGTGCATAAAGAAACCGCTAATCCGGGCGCTGGAGTTTTGAAAGATTTAGGGCCGCACATAATTGATCAGGCTTTGTATTTGTTTGGGGTTCCACAAAGTGTTTTTGGCGATATCCGTATTACTCGTGAAAATTCTTTAGTTGATGATTGGATTGATATTTTGCTTTTCTATTCGGATTTCAGAGTGCGATTGAAAGCAGGTTTTTTTGTTAGGGAAGCCAATCCTGCGTATGTTGTTCACGGTAAAAAAGGTTCTTTTTTGAAACATCGTGGCGATGTACAGGAAGATGAGTTAAAACTTGGAAAGAAACCAAATTTTACTACTTGGGGTGCAGAAGCTCCGGGTTTTGAAGGATTGTTGCATACGGAGATAGAAGGAAGAATTGTAAAAGAAAAAGTGCCAACCTTGCACGGAAATTATTTTGACTTTTTTGAAGGTGTTTATCAATCAATTGCAAATGATTTACCGGAACCGGTATCAGCACAAGATGGTGTTAATGTAATGCGAATTATTGAAGCGGTAATCGAAAGTAGTGAGCAAAAGAAAGTTGTTGATTTGTAAGTTTTGGGTAGTGGGAAAAATGCTCAATTTCTCCTCCTAAGTTCTATTTTTAAAATCAAATTAATCTGTGTAAATCTGCCTAATCTGCATGAAAAAAATAAGCACGCAGACTTCGCAGATTTTTTTGTATGCTTTTAAAAAAGCAAAAATGTTTCCCTCTGAGCCCCGATTACTTCGTCAATTCGCTTCGCTCGTGTGAAACGAAAATCCTCCCTGACAGGGGTTCGGTCAGGGAGATTGTAGTGGATAGCGGGCTCCATTTTTCTAAAAAAGCCAAATCTTTTCGCTTCGAAAATAAATAATTAAGGTTCAACTTATAAACAATAACGTTGTATTAAGCAGTTTGCCTAAAAATGTTAAAATTACACACATTGATTTTGTAATTTTGCAAACACAATTTTAAAATAGAGAAGGTTTGCAGTATTTTAATTTTATAGGCAGGTACAAAGCCAAAGGAAAATACAAGAAAACATATCGGGATGTCAAGGAATCTTATTTATTCAGGATTCGTTGGGCAGTTTCGTCTTTTTATTTTGGTATGGGTTTGTGTTTTTCCAGCTGGGCAAGCCGAATACCAACAATCAAAGCTGCATTACATTTAAGCGATGGTCAACTTGGAACAATATTGTTTGCTTTGCCTGTAGGACAGTTGACGATGATGTTTTTTTCCGGAAAATTAGTTACCCGTTTTGGGAGCCATCGTACTTTGCCTTTTGCTATTTTGATGTATGCCTTTAGTTTGACCAATATGGGTTTGGCTCAAAATGCTTGGCAATTGGCTCTTGGATTGGTTTCTTTTGGGATATCAGGAAATTTAACAAATATATCGGTAAACACTCAAGGAATTTATACCGAGGGGCTTTTCAGGAGAACCATTATGACTTCCTTTCACGGAATGTGGAGCTTGGCTGGATTTACAGGAGCTTTGGTCGGACTTGGGATGCTTGCTTTGAAAATAGGAACTTATACTCATTTTTTAATTGTGGCTTTTGTGGTAGCATTATTGGTTGCTATTAATGTCAAATACTTAATAAGAGCTAAAGAAACAGTTCGCCCCGAAAAGAAAAAAAGATTCAGAAAGCCCGATAAGTCTTTAATTTTATTAGGGATTATCGGTTTTTGCAGTATGGCCAGTGAAGGGATTATGTTTGATTGGAGTGGAGTGTATTTTAAAGATATTGTTAGAGCACCAGGGCCTTTAATCGTTGTGGGATATACTTCTTATATGATCATGATGGCCAGTGGACGATTTTTTGGGGATCGTTTAATTAATAATTTTGGTCGAAAGAAAGTTATGCAAATTAGTGGTATCATGATTTCGACAGGATTGTTTAGCGCAGTATTTTTCCCGTATATTATCCCTTGTACACTTGCCTTTATGGTTGTGGGATTGGGTGTTTCGACTATTATTCCAACTCTTTACAGTATTGCAGGAAAGCATCCAACTATTCCGACCGGAGAAGCATTGACTGCCGTTTCGAGCGTTAGTTTCTTGGGCTTTTTGATGCATTGCCTGTTATTGGCCATATTGCTGAACTTTTTAGTTTGCGATTTTCCTTTGCTTTTATTGGAATTTTTGGCTTTTTCATCGCTTTTATGGTTAGCCGAATTAAAGCAATCGAATAAAAAAACAAGAAAATATTTCTTTTTTATAATTACTTAATAGTTTTTTTCATAAGTTTATGACCTGAGTTTCGATTTAATACTTTTTTATTGAATTGAAATTCAGGATACCACATTTTATTTAGGTTTTCACATCTTTTTCAAAGACATTTTTATCCTTTTTGAACAAATCTAATTTTTTGAATACACAGTAGATGTATTCAATAAGTTTACAAAATAGATATGGGTAAATTTTGGTTAGGAATACTTTTTTTATTGAAGCTATCTTTTGTCTTTTCCCAAAAACCAACGGGGATTAAGGGAAAAATTATTGATTCTAAGAGCCAAAAGCCATTGGAAAATGTAGTGGTAACAATTGCAAACACGCAGTTGATGCAACTTACTTCAAATGATGGTGTTTTTGGTTTTTATGCTGTTGCACCCGGAAATCAATTATTGCTTTTGCGCAGTCAGGGGTTTAAAGATTTGATACTTACGGTTGCGGTTATCCAAGACCAAATGTTGGATTTGGGTGCCATTCCCTTAGATGATAATCAAACATCAGAACAGCAAACAGGTATAATTACTTTACTCGAAAGTGATTTGAGTGATGACAACAGCGGTTCCGAAAGTACCTCGGGACTTTTACAATCTTCGAGAGATGCGTTTCAGCAGGCGGCCGCTTTCAATTGGGGACAGGCTCGGTTTAGGATTCGGGGATTGGATAGTCAATATGCGACAACGATGATCAATGGCGTTACGATGAATAAACTCTTTGATGGGAGACCACAATGGGGCGATTGGGGCGGATTGAACAATGTGGTCAGAAATCAGGAATTTACTATGGGTTCTTTTCCTTCGGATTATGCGTTTGGGGGTATTTTGGGTACTCAGGAAATCAATACCCGTGCTTCGATTTACAGGCCAGGAACTACTTTGTCTTTCTCGGGAACCAATACCAATTATGATTGGCGTATGGTGGGAACTTACGCTTCGGGGATGAACAATAAAGGTTGGGCTTTTGGGGTTTCAGCAGGGACACGTTGGGCTGAAGAAGGTTATTTTGAGGGGACCAATTATAATGCTTTAGCTGGTTTTATTAGTGTCGAAAAAAAGATAAACGACCATAATTCCCTAAATTTTTCCGGATTTTACACCCCAAATTCCAGAGCCAAGAATTCCCCAAATACTGCCGAAGTAACTGATTTGACAAACGATAAGTACAATTCCTATTGGGGTTGGCAGGACGGTAAAAAGCGAAATGCGCGGATAAAAACCATTGAAGAACCCATTTTGATGCTGAATCATTTTTGGAATAATGGTGATAGTTCTACACTCAATTCAAGTTTAACCTATCAATTTGGGAAAATCACAAACAGCAATATTGACTATCAAAACGGCAATAGCCCCGATCCCACTTATTACAGGAAAATGCCGAGTTATTACACTTCAATGTATGCGCCGGACAATGGGGAGTTTTCGGGAGCATTTATCCCTGATTATGAGGAAGCGGAGAAAAGCAAAGAACAATTTCTAGCCAATAGTCAAATCGATTGGAATGCGCTGTATTATGCTAATCAGGATCCGGTTTTGGATACCAATGGAAAAATTATTGGTTATGCTCCCGCCAAAAGTAATTATGTTTTGTATGAAGACCATACCGATGATCAAACAATAACGGCCACTTCTGTTTTCAATACTCAAATGAGCGATAATCTTTTCTTGACGGCAGGCGGTTTTTATAGTCATCTAAAATCCCATAATTACCAGCAATTGACTGATTTATTAGGAGGTTTGTATTTTGATGACATTGATGTTTTTTACAATGGGAATCAGGCGCAGTCCGATTTGAATCATCCCGACAGACAGGTTGTGGAGGGCGATATTTATGGTTACAATTTTAATTATTTTGCTAATACTTTAAACCTGTTTACCAACTTTAAATTTACTTACGATAAAATCGATTTTTATTTGGCACAGAATTTCGTTAGTACCAATTATCAGCGGGAAGGTTTGTATCAAAACGGACTTTATCCAACCAATTCTTTTGGCAAAAGTGAGAAAGTGCAATTTGAGAATTTTGGTTTCAAAGGCGGAATCCTTTTCAAAATTTCGGGTAGGCAACAGGTGAATTTTAACGGTGCTTATCTTTCCAATGCGCCGACAATGAGGAATACTTTTCCGAATTCTCGCTTGAATAATTCGGTTGTTAATGGATTGGAAAGTGAAAACATATGCAGTTTGGATGCAAGTTATTTTTTTAGAACTCCAAAGTGGCAAACCCGTTTCACACTTTTTTATGCCAAAATAAAGAACATCACGCAAACTTCATTCTTTTATGCCGAAGGGATTTTTGATGATGGAGATGGATATGCAAATACCGATGCATTTGTAAGTCAGACCTTGACACATTTGGACAAGAAGAATTTAGGAGCTGAGTTCAGTTTTCAATATCAATTGAGTCCAACGCTAATGATTAATTTTTCAGCTTTTTATGGTCAGTTTACTTTTGACAGCAACCCGAATGTTACTATAACCAACGATGCACAAGCCACTACTGAAAATCCCAATCCCACATTTGATTTTGGAACATCAACTTTAAAAAATTACAATCAGGCGGGAATGCCACAGCAGGCAGTTGCTTTGGGAATTGAATACAGAGATCCCAAATATTGGTGGATTGGTGCCAATATCAATTATTTGGCCGAAAGTTTCATAGATATTTCTCCTATTTCCAGGACGGATACATTTTATAAAAATCCGGCAAGCGGTTTCAATTTTCCCGAAGCTTCAGAGGAAAGAGCCAGAGAGTTATTGAAACAGGAAGAATTTGACCCAATCACTTTGTTAAACATTTCGGGAGGGAAATCTTGGAAAATAAAGGGAAAGAACATCGGGCTTTTTGCATCGATAAACAATGTTTTGGATATCAGCTACAAAACAGGTGGATACGAGCAGGCCAGAAATGCCAATTTCAGACAACTCAATCAGGATGTTTCCAGTGGCACTCCCAATTTTGGCAACAAATATTTTTATCGTTACGGCAGGACTTATTTTGTAAACCTGTACATCAATTTATAAATTTTTAAAATAGAAGAAGATGAACTTAAAATTCTACACTGTTTTTTTAGGAATTGCAATGTTTTTTGTCAGTTGTGCCAAAGATGAATTTGATGTGCCAAAACTAAGCTGCAATCAGCCCGATCTAAAAGTAAATCGAACGGTTGAAGAAGTGCGAGCCGTTACAAGTTCTATCGTGACACAATATAAATACGATGATATCATTGAAGCTTATGTGGTTTCCAGTGATGAGGCTGGGAATTTTTTTAAGACGATTTCATTCCAAACTTTGGCTACAGCCAAAATACCGGCGACAGGTTTTAGTGTTCCGGTTGATGTTTCTAACAGTTATATTGATTTTAGATTGGGCAATAAAGTGTACATCAAAATGAAAAATCAATACACCGATATTTACTTTGGCGGAATGCGTATTGGCGATATTTATGTTAATAGCTATAACGAAGGTGGTGTTGGCCGAATTTCTCAAAATGATTATAAAAAAGTATTGAATGCCTCTTGCACCATGATTGATGAAAATCAGTTGGTGAAGAAGCTTACTGTTGAAGAGGCTTTGGATGATGCCAAGATAAATACTCTAATTGAATTGAAAGATGTCGAGTTTACCGAAGCGGCTTTAGGACGACATTATTATGAAGAATCTAATGATGTTGGAGGAGCAACAAATTGGAATTTACGTGACAAAGCCGGGAATCAAATAATTTTTAGGACAAGCAGTTATGCTGACTTTTCGGGACATTTGGTGCCTGATGGAAGTGGTACTATTCGTGGGATTTTGACAAAATTTGGTTCCGATTATCAAATGATGGTCAGATCCGAAAAAGATATTGTGATGAGCGGAAACAGAAATGTTCCCTTTTTTGCAGAAGATTTTCAGTCGGTTACAAACAACGTGAATTTCGCCTTGCCAGGTTGGAGTAATATTGTCGAAAAAGCCACTAAATTATGGAGAAGCATTGTTTATAATAGCAATGGTTATGCCGAGTTCAATACCACAAGTACCACGGCGGCTGAGAATGTAGCTTGGTTGGTTTCCCCTAAAATTAATTTAGCGAATTATAAAAATGCTGTGTTGTCTTTTAGAAGTGCACAACATGACTTGAAAATTGATTCCCCTCTCAATACGTTGGAAGTATATGTTTCGACCAATTTTGACGGGGCAAATATATCCAAAGCAAAATGGACAAAATTAGTTGCAAAAGTGCCGTCCTTGTCAACACCAGCCCGTACGTTTATCAGTTCGGGAGGAATTGATCTGTCTTCGTATTCAGGAAATATCCAGATAGCGTTTAAATACATTGGTTCCGGAAAAGACAAAACTCTAAACGGAGCCTTTATGGTAGATGACGTCAAGATTTTTGGTGAAAAATAATAAAATTTTAAACCATTAAGATATTAAGGTTCATTAAGGATTAGAAACTTAATGAACCTTAATATCTTAATGGTTATTTATTTTAATAGATAAAAAAATTACTTTTTGTTTTCAATAATGCTAATCGCATAACCTCCTCCGGGAGCACTTAATTGTGAAAGTTTGGTGGTATTGGTTACTTGAATTTTTCGAATGGTATATGCCTGCGGATTTGTTTTGTAATCAGCATCTTTTGCATCGGCATAAATAGTGGCTGTATATTTTTTTCCTTTTTCCAAGAAAGAAAAATTAATGTTTGAAGTACGTGGCTCATATCCATTTACATTTCCGACAAACCAGTTGTTCGTTCCTTTTGCTTTTCGGGCAACCGTTATGTATTGTCCAGGTTCAGCTTCCAGATAGTTGCTTTCGCTCCAGTCAACAGCCACGTCTTTAATGAATTGAAAAGCATCGGGAAATTTATTGTAATGTTCCGGAAAATCGGCGGCCATTTGCAACGGACTGTAAAGGGTCACATAGAGTGCCAATTGATTGGCGATAGTGCTGTTTACATGAGATTTATTGTTTGGGCTGAATTTGCTCAAATCCATTTCAAAAATACCAGGAGTGTAATCCATTGGGCCACCAATCAATCGGGTGAAAGGCAATAATGTTACATGATTTGGTTTGGATCCGCCAAAAGCTTGGTATTCTGTTCCTCTCGCTGCTTCATTACCGATTAAGTTTGGATAGGTTCGGCAAATACCCGTTGGTCGAACTGCTTCGTGTGCATTGACCATAATTTTATATTCGGCAGCTTTTTCTATGGCATATTGATAATGATTAATCATATATTGGTTGTAGTGATTATTTCCATTGGATATTATATCACCTACATAACCACTTTTTACGGCATCATACCCGTTGTCTTTCATAAATTGGTATGCTTTGTCCATGTGACGCTCATAATTACGGACTCCACCTGAGGTTTCATGGTGCATAATCATTTTTACACCTTTGGATTTTGCATATTCATGTAAGCCTTTTACATCAAAATCAGGGTAAGGGGTCACAAAATCAAAAACATAGTCTTTATAATGCCCAAACCAGTCTTCCCAGCCTTCGTTCCAGCCTTCAACCAACACAGCGTCGAAGCCATTTGCAGCAGCAAAATCAATATATTTTTTCACGTTCGCATTATTCGCACCGTGCGTGCTGTTGGGTTTTGCCTTAGAAAAATCAGTAACACCAAGTTGTACCGAGGGAAATTCGTCGGTGTAGGACCATGTACTTTTTCCGGAAATCATTTCCCACCAAACTCCCACATATTTTACAGGTTTAATCCAGGAAGTATCCTCAATTTTACAGGGATCATTCAGGTTTAAAGTCATTTTTGAAGCTAGAATTTCCCTTGCGTCATCACTCACAATGATTGTGCGCCAAGGCGAATGCGAAGGAGCCTGAATATATCCTTTGACTCCCTTTTCATCCGGTGTTAGCCATGATTCAAACACCATATTTTTATCATCGAGGTTCAAATGCATGCAGGAATAATTGATCAATGCAGCTTCGTGCAAATTGATGTAAATCCCTTCGTTTGTTTTTAGCATAAGAGAGGTTTGTACTCCCGTTGGAGAAAATGAGGTTTGTGATAAGTTTGCGGTTTTTGCCTTTTCGGTCAAGCCTCTTATTTCGGATAATTTAGAAGTGGTGTAATCATATTCCTGAGTGTCATAATCTCCCGGAATCCAAAATGCAGTATGATCACCAGTCATAGCAAATTGGGTTCTTTCTTCCTTTATCACAAAATAAACTAAGTTCTTTTGTGTCGGGAATTCATATCTGAAACCAAGTCCGTCATTGAATAATCGAAAACGAATGATGATTTGTCTGTCCGTTTCTTTCTGATTTAATGTAACGGCCAGTTCGTTGTATTGATTTCGGATGCTTTCTACTTCGCCCCAAACCGGTTTCCAGGTTTCGTCAAAAGAGGAGGTTTTACTATCTGAAATTGTAAAGTCGTCCAGCAGAGATTTTTTATCGTTTTTGAGTTCAAGGCCTAATTTACTTGGCTTTATAACAGTTTTGCCTTTGTAGTTTAAATTATAACTTGGAGTCCCGTCATTTTGCAAAGCAAATTCCATTATGAATTTTCCGTTTGGAGATTTCAGTTGCTGAGAATTGGCAGACTGTAAAACAAAAAAACAGAACAGAGCTGTATAAAGTAAATGTTTCATTTTTTTAATTATAAATTAGAGATTGATTTTTCGAATAGTTTTTCAGTGAAAACGATATATCGATTTCGTGAAAGTAAAAGTAGATGCTTTAGAGTTTGAAAAATTCAATTGTTTTAAAAAAAGTAGATTTTAATTTCAAAAATACAATTTAAAACATTTATAATCAATATGTTGTGATTATTTTAATTTAAAAAAAAGTGGTAAAAAGGGAAACGTAATCTAAAAAAGAAGTAGATTTTATTCCTAAAAAAGTGAAAATTTTATTTAGTATTGGTTCCAATCTGCATTACTTTATCTTCAAATTCGTCTCTAGGTCCTGCCGATTTGTTTTTGAGTTGTGAACGATAATTGTAAATAGTAGAAACTGAGTATCGAAGGAATACAGCAATTTTGGCACTGTCTTTTATTCCCAAACGAATGAGCGCAAAAATCCGTAATTCGGTATTGAGTTGTTCGCCTTCTTTTGGTTGAATAGCTTCTTCGGGTATTAATAAAGCATTAAAATCGCGAATGAAATTAGGATAGAGTTGCAAAAAGGTTTTGTCAAAGTTTGCATAAAACTCTTTTAATTCATTTTCGATATATTCTTTAGACTTTACAGCATTTATCAAATCGTTTATTTTTCCGGTAGTTACCAGCACGTTTAGTTTTCGTTGGTACTCATCTAGTTTTCCTAAATAATCAGAACATTGGTCCATATAACGGCCAATGTATATTTCTTTCAGATAATTGGCTTCTGTCAAAGTATCATTGGAAATATTTAGCTTTTCATTAAACGAATTTAGTTCTGCATTTAATTCTGAAAGTTTATCATTGGCCATGCTTAAATCACTCTTTGCTTTCGATAATTTTTTCATTTGCCTGATAAGCAGGAACAAAAGAGTAAGTAGTATTAATGCTAAAATACTGGCACTGGTCAAAAACAGTACTAATTGAAATCTGTTGGTTTCGTTTTGCTGTTGGTATGATTCACTGATGATGGGCAGCATCTTTGATATTTCATAAGTTCTCAATCGGGCATTGCACAGGACGGCGTCATCGAGAGAACGTTTTATATAGGTGTAAGCCCTTTCGATATCACCATCTTCATAAAGTAGAAAGGCTAATGATCGAAGTGAAATGTATTCTTTTTTTGCCAACTCCAAATCGGATAAAGCCGAAATGCTTAGCCATTTTTTTTCCTGATTTCTATCTTTTTTCCGCTTGAATGCCTGTGAAATGATATAAGAAATTATTGCTCGGTTAGGATCGTTTTTGTGAATTTTAGGAAAGAAAGGAAGCAATAAATCAAGAGTTTCTTCAGGTTTTTTATTGTCTAAATACCAATCTGCTTTTGCAATAATATATGGAGTGGAATTGCTGGGATAAAAATTTATACAGGAATCCCGGTATTTTTTTGAGAGCAAAAGATACTTTTCTTTTTCCTGCTGGGAGGAAGCATTGTCAGCCATTTGCCCATAAACTACTCTGCTGACGCCGTAGAAAGAGCCTTTTAAGTTTGGAGTAGATGTGATTGTAATAGTATTCAATACATCAATTCCTTCTTTGTACATACCTAATGTTCCCATAATGGAAACGAGATTGAACTTAGCCTGATTTAATTTTTCTAGGTTATTAAGATTTTCGGCTATTTGGAAATTCTTTCGGGCATAAACCAAGGCCGAATCAGATTGATACGATTGGTACTCATTATACAGCTTTTGTGTAATCGTATATTTTTGTTCAGGAACAACAGTGTGTTTTAATGATGCTTTAAGTTGGTTAATTCCGTGTTCTTTCTTTTTTGTATAATAGGAATTGTTTTGAATTGTTTTGTCAATTGCAAGTAATAGAGTATTGGAATTATTTTGAGAAAATAAAGGGAAGAATTGAAACGAAACAATAGCAAACAATAAAAATCGATTCATTAAAGTCGGATTTGTTTCCTGTAAAAATACTCAAAAATTTAAATGAAAAAACCGCCTTGAATCTTTGAAAGATTAAGACGGTTTTATATGATGTACTAAAAAAATTACTCTATTTCAGAAACTCTTAAAGTGTTTACCATTCCTTTATCAATAATCGGCATGGCAGCCAAGTTAATCAAGAAATCTCCTTTTTTAACAAATCCTTTTTGTTTTACAATATTATTTACATCAGTAACAGTTTCATCTGTACTAACTGATTTTTCATAATAAAATGATTTTACACCCCATAATAAATTAAGTTGTGTTAAAATTCTTTTATTGGATGTAAAAACCAAGATGTGAGCAGAAGGTCTCCAAGCCGAAATTTGGAAAGCAGTATAACCACTGTTAGTCAAAGTGCAAATAGCTTTCGCCTTGATTGCATTGGCCACAATGGCAGCGTGTTGACAGATAGTTTTGGTAATAAAACGGTTTGTTCTTACCTGAGGTGAGTTTTGTGGTACTTGAATTAGTGGAGAATCTTCAACAGCTTCAAGAATTTGAGTCATTTTTTGGATTACTTGTACAGGATAATTTCCTGTGGCAGTCTCTCCCGAAAGCATTACAGCATCTGCACCATCCATTACGGAGTTGGCTACGTCATTAACTTCGGCACGCGTTGGAGTCAAGCTGGTAATCATGGTTTCCATCATTTGAGTAGCAACAATAACCGGGATTCTAGCTGTTTTTGCTCTGCGAATTAATTCTTTTTGAACTAATGGTACTTCGTGAGCAGGAAGTTCAACTCCTAAATCTCCTCTGGCAACCATTAAAGCATCACAGTAAGCAACAATTCTGTCCATGTTTTCTAATGCCTCAGGCATTTCGATTTTGGCAATAATTGGAATTTTATGCTCAGAATGTTTAGCGATTAATTCCTGTAAGTCTTGTAAGTCTCTTGGTGTTTTTACAAATGAAAGTGCAATCCAGTCTAATTTCATTTCTATTGCAAAAATGGCATCAGCAATGTCTTTTTCTGTCAATGCAGGTAATGAAATTTTAGTATTTGGCAAATTTACTCCTTTTTTGGATTTCAATTCACCACCTTGAATTACACGAGCAACAACTTCAGATTTTTTATCGGTTTCAACGATTTCAAAAATCAATTTACCGTCGTCTAATAATATTCTTTCACCTGGATTAACATCATTAGGAAAATTTTGGTATTTCATAAATACTCTTTTCGAAGTACCTATAATATCTTCGGCAGTTGTAAAAGTGATTAAATCACCATCATTTACTACAACTCCATCTTCCATTACCCCTACTCGTAGTTTTGGTCCTTGTAAGTCTCCTAAAATTCCTGTAGTGTATCCAAATTCTTCGTTTATTCCACGAATAATGTTTATTTTGTTTTTTACATCTTCATAATCAGCGTGCGAAAAATTCACTCTAAATACATTTACACCTGCTTCTATCATGTCTTTTATGATTTCTCGCGTACTACATGCAGGCCCTAGAGTGGCTACAATTTTGGTCTTTTTATTTGTAAGCATTTTTATTAAAAAATTAAATTGTTTTTTGATTTTATTCTATTAGTGTCAACAATATAGGTCATTGCTACATTGTCTATTGTATTCAATTTATTCATTATCTCCAAAAGGTTCAAATTCATTTCGCAATTTTCTATTTTCAAAAAGTATTCCACTTTTTTAAATTCAGGAAGCATGTATACTTTTTTAGCTGCTTCTAAATCAATGATGTTAGAAAATAAACTTTGATTTTCTTCTTTTTGTTGGTGAATGACTTCGTTTTTGTTTTGTATCAAATCCCAAGAAATCTCTTTTTTCTTTTCATAATAATGAAACCTGGAAAAATGAGCCTCTCCTTCTTTAACTGTAATTTGAATTTCTTTAATAGATTTATTCAGATTTACATGAAGTTTTTGATTGATAAAATAAGCCAATCGGTAATCTTCTAATGAAGTGTGAATAGCAATTAGACTGTAATCTATTTCGTCAAAATCGTCAAAATCCAGTTTATGAATTGCCATTTCATTAAAAAATAAGATGTAAAGATAGCATTTCTATTTTAGCAATAGAACGCTTTGTAGCTATGATTTTGATATTTTATTAACGAAAACGATGTAGCATTAATAACAGAATAGCTATTTTCTTTCAATTTTTTCTTGAAAAGCAAAATAGGCACGTTGGGAGGCTTTTTCTTCTGCTTTCTTTTTGGAAGTTGCTCTGGCTTTGGCAACTACTTTGCCGTCAATACTTAGTTTTACACCAAATAAACGTTGACCATCAAAAGCATTGTCTTCATAAATGTCGTAATGAAATTGTTTTTTTTCTTTTTGACACCATTCAATAACGAGGCTCTTGTAGCTGATAACTTTTCCTTCTAGTCTCGCAATGTCAACATAAGGAATGATTACTCTTTTTTGAATAAATTTTTCGCAATAGTTGTATCCTTTGTCTAGGTAGATAGCTCCTATCAATGATTCGAATATATTACCGTGGATGTTTTCGCCAAAATGATGAACAGGAACTTTGCTTTCGACAAATTGAATTAAATTTAAATCTTTGCCCAATTCATTCAAATGTTCTCTACTTACTATTTTAGAGCGCATTTTTGTTAAATAACCTTCGTCTCCAAGCGGAGCTTCATTAAATAAATAAGCGGCAATCACTGAGCTAAGCATGGCATCTCCCAAAAATTCCAATCTCTCGTAGTTAATTGGATTTCCTTTTAAGTCGATACGATTGGACGATCGATGAGTAAATGCTTTTCTGTAGAATTCTAATGTTGCAGGATCAAAACCTAGAATTGGTTGAATTGCATCAAAAAAAATCCCGTCTTCTTGAGAACGGGATTTTGAGAATATTTTTTTTATAAAACGCATATACGTATTATGCTTTGTAATCTAATTTTTTCACCAAAACACATGCATTGTGACCACCAAATCCAAAAGTGTTACTCATAACAACGTTCATTTCTCTTTTTTGAGCAACGTTGAAAGTAAAGTTTAATTTTGGATCAATGTTTTCATCATCGGTAAAATGATTGATTGTTGGAGGAACGATACCATGTTTTATCGAAAGAATACAAGATATAGCTTCGATAGCTCCTGTAGCACCAAGTAAATGACCTGTCATTGATTTTGTTGAATTTAGGTTCATTGTATAAGCATGCTCACCAAAAACTTGTAGAATTGCTTTTGATTCTCCAATATCTCCTAGAGGCGTTGAAGTTCCGTGCATATTTACACCATCAACATCAGTTGGTTTTAAGCCTGCATCTCTCAAGCAATTTATCATTACATTTTTGGCTCCTAATCCTTCTGGATGTGGTGCGGTGATGTGATAAGCATCGGCTGACATTCCACCCCCGCCAATTTCACAGTAAATTTTTGCGCCACGGGCTTTAGCGTGTTCGTATTCTTCTAAAATTAACGCACCAGCACCTTCGCCAAGTACAAATCCATCTCTGTCTTTGTCCATTGGTCTTGAAGCTGTTTTTGGATCGTCATTTCTGGTTGATAAAGCATGCATAGCATTAAAACCACCCATTCCTGCAATAGTTACAGCTGCTTCAGAACCACCTGTTACAATTGCATCAGCATGACCAAGACGAATATAATTGAAAGCGTCAATAATAGCATTTGTTGATGAAGCACAAGCAGAAACAGTTGTGAAATTTGGACCTCTTAGTCCGTACTTCATTGAAATATGACCACCTGCAATATCAGCAATCATTTTTGGTATAAAGAAAGGGTTGAATTTTGGTGTACCGTCACCGGCTGCATAATTAAGAACCTCAATTTGAAAAGTTTCTAATCCGCCAATTCCAGAACCCCAAATAACACCTACTCTGTCTTTGTCTAATTTTTCAAAGTCGAAACCGGCATCTTTTATAGCTTCGTCTGATGCAACCATTGCGTATTGTGCGTAACGGTCCATTTTTCTTGCCTCTTTTCTGTCGATAAATTCTTCAACATTGAAGTTTTTTACTTCACAGGCAAACTGTGTTCTAAATTTTGAAGCATCATAATAAGTTATTGGAGCAGCTCCACTAGTACCATTAATTAGACCATTCCAAAATTCCTCAATATTGTTACCAATCGGAGTGAGAGCACCAAGGCCAGTTACAACAACTCTTCTTAAAGCCATAACGTATATATTTTTGTTATCTTTCAACAAATAAAGCCCATGCTTTCTTACTATAAAGAGACATGGGTATATTGTTTATATAATTTGATTGAAATTCAATCGAATAGTTAATTTAATCAAATAATAACACCCGAATCTAAATTTTTAAATTTTAGAAATCGGGTGTAGTATTATTATTTTTTTGCTTCCTCAATGTAAGAGATAGCTTGACCTACAGTAGCGATGTTTTCTGCTTGATCGTCTGGAATTTGGATATCAAATTCTTTTTCGAATTCCATAATAAGCTCAACAGTGTCTAATGAGTCAGCTCCCAAATCATTAGTGAAGCTTGCTTCTGTTACAACTTCGTTTTCGTCAACACCTAATTTGTCTACGATAATCGCTTTTACTCTTGATGCAATGTCTGACATAATCTTTTAATTTTAGAATTTAATTTGTTGGCAAAAATAAAACAACTTTATTTTAAAACAACAATTTAGTGAATAAATGTGTGTACTAATTTATAAAATTTATTTCAACAAAGATTTCTTAAACCTATTTAATTTCGTTTTTTATTCCTTTTTTTGCATAAATTTTAAAAATTGAATTATGAAAAGAATACTGATATTTGCTTCTGGATCGGGGACTAACGCTAAAAATATTATTGAATATTTTGGTACGAAAACATCTGGAACTGTAGTGGCAGTTTTTTCAAATAATTCGAAAGCAACCGTTCTTGAAAAAGCTCAAAAATTGAATGTTCCGACAGAAATTTTCTCAAAAGAAGAACTAAATTCAGGAAAAGTATTGCAAAAAGTAAATGCGTTTCAGCCGGATTTGATCGTGTTGGCAGGATTTTTATTAAAATTTCCTGATGATTTAATTGAGGCTTACTCTAATAAGGTAATAAATATACATCCGGCACTATTGCCAAAATTTGGCGGAAAAGGAATGTATGGCATGCATGTTCATAAAGCCGTAGTTGAAAATAAGGAGAAAGAAAGCGGAATAACGATTCATTATGTGAATGAAAACTATGACGAAGGAGCGGTTATATTTCAACAAAGTTTTGCTCTTTCAGAAACGGATACTCCAGAATCTGTAGCGGACAAAATCCATGAATTGGAACAAAAATATTTTCCAAAAGTAATTGAAGGACTTCTGACTTCTAACCTTTAATTTCGTATTTTGAATCACGACGTACATATTTATACGGATGGTGCGGCCAAGGGTAATCCCGGAAATGGAGGTTATGGAGTGGTTATGGAATGGGTTGGCAAGCCTTATAAAAAAGAGTTTTACGAGGGCTTCAGACATACAACCAATAATCGAATGGAACTGTTGGCTGTCATTGTAGGTTTGGAGAAGCTAAAAAAAGAGAATACTTCAGTTTTAATTCAATCAGATTCTAAGTATGTTGTAGATGCCGTAGAGAAAAGATGGGTTTTTGGTTGGGAGAAGAAGGGATTCGCAGGAAAGAAAAATCCTGATTTATGGAAGCGTTTTCTTATTGTTTACCGAAAACACCGTGTGGATTTTAAATGGATTAAAGGACATAATAATCATCCTCAAAACGAAAGATGTGACGAATTAGCAGTCATGGCTTCAATGCAAAAACAACTTTCGATAGACGAATTTTACGAAAAAGAAGAGGGTAAACTTTTATGAAAACTTTGCAAATTCAACCCTTTGCAATATTGCAACTTATAGACTATCTTTGCACCCTAATTCGAAACACACATAATGAATAAATTATTGATTGTTGGAACTGTAGCTTTCGACGCAATTGAAACCCCTTTTGGAAAAACTGATAAAATTTTAGGAGGAGCGGCAACATATATTGGGATATCTGCTTCTTTTTTCAATGTGCAATCGGCTATAGTTTCTGTGGTTGGTGATGATTTTCCTGAGGAATATTTGAAATTGCTTACCGATAGAAATATTGATATTTCGGGTATTGAAATTGTAAAGGGAGGTAAGACTTTCTTTTGGAGCGGGCTGTACCACAACGATTTGAATTCAAGAGATACTTTGGTTACCGAGCTTAATGTTTTGGCTGATTTTCAGCCAAAAGTTCCTCAAGATTATAAGAATGCTGAAGTTGTGATGTTAGGAAACTTACATCCGTTAGTGCAAAGCAGTGTTTTGGATCAAATGGAAACAAAACCAAAATTAGTAGTTTTGGATACCATGAACTTTTGGATGGATTGCGCATTACCTGAATTATTGGCAATCATCAAAAGAGTAGATGTTATTACAATAAATGATGAAGAAGCGCGTCAGCTTTCCGGAGAATATTCTTTGGTGAAAGCAGCTGCAAAAATTCACGAAATGGGACCAAAATATGTGGTAATCAAAAAAGGAGAACACGGAGCGTTGTTGTTCCATGGGGAAGAAATTTTCTTTGCTCCTGCATTGCCTTTAGAAGAAGTTTTTGATCCAACAGGAGCTGGAGATACTTTTGCAGGTGGATTTTCTGGATTTATTGCGCAAAGTGAAAATGTTTCTTTCGATAATATGAAAAACGCGATAATACATGGTTCCAATTTGGCTTCTTTCAGTGTGGAGAAATTTGGAACTGAGCGAATGATTCAGTTAGATAAAAAAGAAGTGCACGAGAGATTAAAACAGTTTAAATCTCTGACTCAGTTCGAAATAGAAATATAATGTTCTTAAGCCTCTTTATGAGGCTTTTTTTAATTAGTGCAGTCAATATTTATAAGAAAGAGTACGAATTTGCATCGTATTTAATCAAAAAAATTGACTTATGATAAGACCAATAACTACAAACAATAAAAACAATGAGCGACGCTTTAAAACACGAATGTGGAATAGCTTTAGTTAGACTTTTAAAACCTCTTGAATATTATAAAGAGAAGTATGGAACTGCTTTTTACGGTATTCAAAAAATGTACTTGATGATGGAGAAACAGCACAATCGTGGTCAAGATGGTGCAGGTTTTGCTAGTATAAAGATGGATGTGGAGCCTGGTGAGAGATACATCAGCCGAGTACGTTCTAATCATTCACAGCCTATTCAGGATGTTTTTAAACAGATCAATGAAAGAATAAATGAGGTGATGGTTGACCATCCGGAATATGCGGATAATGTTACAGAATTGAAAGCCAATATCCCGTATGTAGGAGAATTGTTTTTAGGACATGTTCGTTACGGTACTTTTGGAAAAAACAGTATCGAGAGTGTTCACCCGTTTTTACGCCAAAGTAACTGGATGCACAGAAACCTTATTTTGGCTGGGAATTTTAACATGACGAATGTTAAAGAACTTTTTCAAAATTTGGTTGAGTTAGGGCAACATCCAAAAGAAATGGCGGATACGGTTACCGTAATGGAAAAAATTGGTCACTTTCTTGATAAAGAAGTAATGCAATTGTACCAAGACTGTAAAGCGGAAGGTTATTCAAAAAGAGAAGCCTCGCCAGTGATTGCAGAGCGTTTGGATATTGCAAAAATTTTGGGCCGTTCTGCCAAAAATCTAGATGGAGGATATGCAATGGCAGGTCTTTTAGGTCATGGTGATGCTTTTGTATTTAGAGATCCAGCCGGAATTCGTCCTGCTTATTTTTATCAAGACGATGAAGTAGTTGTTGTAGCATCTGAGCGACCAGTTATTCAAACGGTATTCAACGTGCCTTTTGAGAGTGTTAAGGAAATCGATCCAGGAAACGCTTTGATTATTAAGAAAAGCGGGAAAGTTACCATGAATCAAATTTTGGAACCAACCGTTAAGAAAGCGTGTTCATTTGAACGTATTTATTTTTCAAGAGGAAGTGATGCTGAAATTTATCAGGAAAGAAAGAATTTAGGAAAACTTATTTTGCCATCAGTATTGAAAGCTATCGATAGTGATACAGATAACACGGTTTTCTCATACATTCCAAATACGGCTGAAACCTCTTTCTACGGATTGGTTGAAGCTGCACAAGACTTTTTAAATCAAAGAAAGAAAAATTATATTCTTGAAAACAAAGATACTTTAACAGTAGATTCTTTGGATGAATTACTCTCTGTAAAAATCAGAACCGAAAAAGTAGCAATAAAAGACGCTAAACTTAGAACTTTTATTACCGAAGACAGTAGCAGGGATGATTTAGTAGCTCACGTTTATGATGTGACTTATGGTGTAATCAAACCAGAAGATAATTTGGTTATTATCGACGATAGTATTGTTCGTGGTACGACTCTTAAAATGAGTATCATTAAAATGATGGATCGTTTGAAACCAAAGAGAATTGTAATCGTTTCATCTGCTCCGCAAATACGTTATCCGGACTGTTACGGAATTGATATGGCTAAACTCGAAGGGCTTGTTGCATTTAGAGCAGCATTAGAATTGTTGAAAGAAAGAAGCTTGTATCATATTGTTGATGACGTTTATGCAAAATGTAAAGCGCAGGAAAATTTTGTTGATAGTGAAGTGGTAAATTATGTTACTGCTATTTATGAGCCTTTTACAGACCAAGAGATTTCAGATAAAATTGCCGAAATGTTAAGCTCTCCTGAAATAAACGCCGAAGTAAAAATTATTTTCCAATCAGTTGAAGATTTGCATATTGCTTGTCCTAAAAATTTAGGAGACTGGTATTTCACAGGAAATTATCCTACTCATGGAGGAAATAGAGTTGTTAACAGAGCCTTTATGAATTTCTATGAAGGTAAAGATGCAAGGGCATATTAATCAAATGTTGCCGTTTAACGGTTTTTAGTTGTATTTTATCGACTTTATTTTAAAAAAAGGTTGACTCAAATTATATTTGGTCTACCATAATTTTAGTAGGTTAAGTTTATGGTAGATTTGGGGCAAAAAGGGTGAAAGTAAAATTTCACCTTTTTTATTGGAGTAAAGTGAGGTAAATGTCTTAATTAATAAAAAGGGATAACAATTCGACGAGTATTTAAGGTGTTCATCGAAAATAGTAGCACAATAGTTAATTTCAATATACATTTGAGTACCATAATTTTTAGTAGGTTAAATTTTATGGTAGATTTGGGGCAAAAAGGGTGAAAGTAACATTTCACCTTTTTTATTGGAATAAAATGTCGTTAATGTGTTTTAAATCAAAACATTATCTGTTAAACGAGTATTTAGGGCTTTCGTCGAAAATAATAGTACAATAGTTAATTTCAATATACATTTGAGTACCATAATTTTTAGTAGGTTAAATTTATGGTAGATTTGGGGCAAAAAGGGTGAAAGTAACATTTCACCTTTTTTATTGAAATAAATCGGCTAAAACTTATTGACAGTCAATAGATTGACATTTAAACGAATATTTAGGATGTTCATCGAAAATAGTGTCAAAACAGTTTATTTTGACGTACATTTGAACTACCATAATTTTTAGTAGGTTAAATTTATGGTAGATTTGGGGCAAAAAGGGTGAAAGTAACATTTCACCTTTTTTATTGGAATAAAGTCTTTAAAAGAGAAAAGAATATAGATAATAGAAAAAAGAGTAAAATGTGTTTATAAAAAAATAGACGAACAAACTCTAGGTTCGTCCGTCTATCTTCTATGTTCTTTATTTTATTTTGTCAAAAGACTATTTCTCTAGAGCAAAACGTCTAGCAACTTCAGTCCAGTTAATTACATTAAAGAAAGCTTCGATATAATCAGGTCTTCTGTTTTGATAGTGTAAATAATAAGCGTGTTCCCAAACGTCCATTCCTAAAATTGGAGTTCCACCACAACCAACTTCTGGCATCAAAGGGTTGTCTTGGTTTGGAGTTCCGCAAACGTCAAGTTTTCCGCCTTTTTGCACACATAACCAAGCCCATCCTGAACCAAATTGTGTAGCACCAGCTTTAGCAAATTTGGCTTTAAATTCTTCAAAAGAACCAAAAGAACTCTCAATTGCAGCTAGTAATTCACCAGTTGGAAGCCCGCCACCGTTTGGAGACATAACAGTCCAAAATAAGTTGTGGTTGTAAAATCCACCACCGTTGTTACGAACTGCAGCATTTGATTTATCAAGGTTGATTAAGATGTTTTCGATAGTTTTTCCTTCCAAATCAGTTCCAGTGATAGCTGCGTTCAAATTTGTTGTATAAGCATTGTGATGTTTTGTATGGTGGATTTCCATTGTACGAGCATCAATATGAGGTTCCAATGCGTCATACGCATAAGGTAATTGCGGTAATTCAAAAGCCATAATAGTAGTTGTTTAATGATTTATAAAATATTTTATTCAAAATTAAACATTTAACTTTGGAATAGAAAATTCTATTTTGTTATAATTTTATCAAATAAAGTTATAGAACAATTCTGATTGTAATAATACGAATGATTAGGAGCTGTTTCCTGCTGTCCATTACAAGCTCTCAGTCATAAACCATTTTTCTATTGGGCTACAAGGAGCTTCCGTTGGTCGCTCTTGCACCCCAAGAAAAAATAGGTTTATTCCCTCGAGGCTTTCCATTTCCATCAGGGCTAGGGAATTTGAGCTTTAAAGAAGTTTTAGTATAAATCAGAAATCAAAAATCGTTAATCAAAAATCTAAAATCCCAATGGAAAGACCTTCTTTTGCCATATATGACG
The DNA here is from genome assembly GCF_027111335.1 of Flavobacterium aquiphilum. NCBI lineage: Bacteria > Pseudomonadati > Bacteroidota > Flavobacteriia > Flavobacteriales > Flavobacteriaceae > Flavobacterium > Flavobacterium aquiphilum. Next base: position 699,812 of record NZ_CP114288.1, read on the forward strand.
CTTCGGCCGGTTCCGGAAAAACTTATGCACTTGTCAAAGAATATCTCAAAATTATTTTGACGGCAAATAAGAACGATGCTTATCGAAATATATTGGCAATAACTTTTACCAACAAGGCAGTGCACGAAATGAAAAGCCGAATCGTTGGTAGTTTATCCGAATTTGCAAAAGACGAACCTAACTCGAAAGCTTCAGATTTAATGCAAGATTTGGTAAATGGCAGACGAAGCGAAGTTAATCCAGAAGAATGGGCTGAGGAGCCAATAGGTCTTTCTGTAATTCAAATCAAAACCAAATCCCAACAAATCATAAAGCATATTATTCATAATTATGCTGCTTTTGATATATCCACTATTGATAAATTCACGCATAAAGTGATTCGTGCTTTTGCCCATGATTTGGGATTGCCCATGACTTTTGAGGTGACTTTGGATACCGAAAATTTGTTGACAGAATCTGTTGATGCCATCATCGCACAAGCCGGAGAAGATGAAACCCTGACAAAATTGCTCATCGATTTCACGATGGAAAAAACCGATGATGATAAATCTTGGGATATTTCGCGAGAGATTTTGGAAACAGGAAAATTAGTGCTGAATGAAAATAACCGAAATGAAATTGTGCATTTTCACGATAAATCAATAAGTGATTTCATCGCCGTAAAAGAAAAATTGGTTCAGGCTTGCAAAGATTTAGAAAAGGAGAATGCCGAATGCGCTAATGAATTGTTGCAGTTAATTGATAAAAACGGAGTCGATTTGAAATCCTTTTCGAGAGGTACTTTTCCTAATCATCTTCAAGCTATAGCGGATGGGAAATTCAATCCAAAAAACAAAATGTTTCGGGAGTTCGAGGATATTGCTATCAATAAAACGGCAAAAGACCGAGCGATAATAGAAAACAGTATACCTGAGTTGCTTCAAAGTCTTAGTGGAATTTATAAAAACTTCGAGAAACGAAATTTCTATAAAGCCTTTTTGAAAAACATTACACCATTATCGTTGTTGAATACGGTGAGCAACGAATTGGAGAAAATTCAAAACGAACAAAATATCCTTTCAATCTCGGAATTCAATGCGATTATTCATCGCGAAATTCAAAACCAACCCGCCCCTTTTATATATGAACGATTGGGAGAGCGTTACCGCCATTTTTTTATTGACGAATTTCAGGATACTTCCGAAATGCAATGGCAAAATTTGATTCCGCTTATCGACAATGCACTTGCGGGCCAAGATGATTCGGGACAAAAAGGGACGTTGATGATTGTTGGCGATCCAAAACAGTCTATTTATCGTTGGCGAGGAGGTAAGGCGGAGCAATTTATTGAGTTGAGTAAAGATCAAAATCCTTTCAGTAATCCTGAAAAAAAGCTAGAACATTTAGACAAAAATTACAGAAGTTATTCGCAGATAATCGAATTCAATAATGATTTTTTCAAATTGTTGTCTAATGAATTTACTAATCCTGATTACAAAGATTTATATGAAAATCATAGCCATCAGAAGATAAATAATAAAGTAGGCGGCTATGTGAATATCTCCTTTTTGCCAGAGATAGAATCCTCAGAAGATGATGAAGAAGCTCTTGATAAAACGGAGCAGTATGTTTTGGCTACATTAAATACTATCCAAAAAGTTCTAAAAGAAGGTTTTGAATATAAAGACATTGTAATTCTGACCCGAAAAAGAAGTCAGGGAATCGCTGTTGCTAATTATTTGACGGAACAAAAAATTCCGCTCTTGTCTTCGGAAACATTGATGATTAAAAATGCAACCGAAGTTCAATTGATCATTCATATTTTGAAATATTTGAAGAACAGTTCCGATTTGGAATCAAAGGCGAACTTTTTACAATATTTGGCACAAAACAAACAAAATCAATTGCCGGTTCATGATTTCATCGCCGAAGGAATGGACTTGAAAGATGAAGTGGCTTTCGAAAAATGGCTTGAAAATTGTAACGTCGAACTTTCTTTCCAAAATATCAGAAAGAAATCATTGTATGAAGCGGTTGAAATTATTATTTCAAAGTTCCTCCCCCCAACCCCCTCCAAAGGAGGGGGAGTCGAAGATGGAATCGGTTCGAATATCGAAAGCGGTCATGTATTAAATTCTAATAAATTAGGATATATGACAGGAGGAAATTTTTCTCATCTTTTGATTGATAAAGCAAAAGAAATGAGAGATAATCCAACTAAGGCAGAAAAGATTCTTTGGTCAGAACTTAGGTCAAAAGCTTTAGATGAAAAGTTTCGGCAACAACATCTTATAGGTGATTTTATAGTGGATTTTGTTTGTTTGTCAAAAAAGTTAGTGATAGAAGTGGATGGAGGTATTCATGATTTACAGAAAGAATATGATGAACAAAGAACTTTAAGTTTAAATGAAAAAGGGTTTAAGGTAATTCGATTTACAAATGATGAAGTGATAAGCAGTATTTCGATTGTTTTGAATAAAATAAAAGAAGAATTGGAATTACAAAAAATTCTTTTAAAAGAAGGTATAGATGATAAAGATATTTTTATAGATAAAGTCTCCCCAAAGTCTCCCTCCCCTTCGGGGAGGGTTGGGGAGGGGACAGCCTATGTTCAATATTTTTTGGATATTGTTCTTGAGCGCGATGTTCGCAATCAGGCAGGAATTTCAGATTTCCTTAATTATTGGGACAAAAACTCGGAGAAATTCAGCATTCCTTCTCCCGAAGGGACGAATGCGGTTCGAATAATGACTATTCATAAATCAAAGGGGTTGGAGTTTCCCGTGGTGATAATGCCTTTTGCGGAAGAAGATTATAATCGAAAACCGAAAGATAAATTGTGGCTCAGTGCCGAAGAAGAGGATTTGGATATGCCAAAGGTGTTAGTGGATAATAGTAGTGCTATTGAAGAATTTGGAGAAGAGGCATCGGCAGTTTATAATCTGAAAAAGCAGGAAGAATTACTAGATAATATAAATGTATTGTATGTTGCTTTAACTAGGGCGGAGGAGCAATTGTATGTTATTTCTCAAAATGTTAAACCGAGAAAAGATGGGGAATATCCGAGTAATATGGCTTCATTTTTTATAAAATATTTGATGCAACAAGGGCTTTATGAGGAGAATAAATTAGGATATGAATTTGGGAATTCAACAAAGTTATCAGATAAAGAAATACATATTGACACTACCAAAAATATTCCTGTTGTAGCGGAAATATTGAATCCTAAAAACATAAAAATTGCCCAACGAGAGGCATTGATGTGGGGAACTCATCAACAGGAAGCAATTGAATTTGGTAATGTTATACATGAAATACTTTCTTTTATTGCGACAAGAAATGATGTTGAATTAGCAATTGAGAAAGCTGTTGAAAACGGATTGATTACGATACTTCAAAAAGACGTTGTTTATAATTCCATTAATCAGATAGTAAATCATATGGATTTAGGGGATTATTTTTCAGAAGGAAGTGAAGTTTTGAATGAGAAAACAATTATTCAGAAAGAAGGAGGTATTGTTAAGCCGGATAGAATGGTAATCAATAAAGCCAATGAAGTTTTTCTGTTGGATTATAAAACAGGTGTTCCAAATCAAAAATATAGTTATCAGTTGGAAAATTATCAAACAGCCATCGAGAAAATGGGATTCAAAGTGCAAAAAAAAGCACTTGTGTACATAGGAACCGAAATTGATGTGATACATTTGTAAAAACAAAATAATTATCAAATAATCAAATTTAGGGTATATTTGTCTTTAAATTTTTAAAAATTAATAAAAATGTACGGTAAAATTAAAGAACATTTACAGTCAGAACTTCAAGATATTGAAGATAACGGTATTTTTAAAAAGGAGAGAATTATAACTTCTCCCCAAGGAGCAGAAATTACGATTTCGACAGGAGAAAAAGTTTTAAATTTTTGTGCCAATAATTATTTAGGGTTGTCTTCTCATCCAGAAGTTATTCAAGCTGCAAAAGATGCAATGGACACCCATGGATTTGGAATGTCATCAGTGCGGTTTATTTGCGGGACGCAAGATATTCATAAAACATTAGAAAAAAAGATAGCCGATTTTTATGGTACTGAAGATACAATATTGTATGCCGCTGCTTTTGATGCCAATGGAGGTGTTTTCGAGCCTCTGTTTGGAGAAAATGATGCGATTATTTCTGATAGCTTAAATCATGCTTCTATTATCGATGGAGTACGTTTGTGTAAGGCGGCTCGCTATCGTTATGAGAATAGTAATATGGAGGATCTCGAACAGCAGTTAATTAAGGCTAATGAGCAAGGAGCCCGTTTTAAAATAATAGTTACTGATGGAGTTTTTTCTATGGACGGAGTAGTTGCGCCCTTGGATAAAATCTGTGACTTGGCCGATAAATATGATGCTTTGGTTATGGTAGATGAATGTCATGCCGCAGGATTTATAGGGGCAACCGGCAAGGGGACACTTGAAGCAAAAGGAGTAATGGGACGTGTGGATATTGTTACGGGGACGTTAGGAAAAGCTTTGGGAGGTGCTATGGGAGGTTATACAACTGCCAAAAAAGAAATAATTGAATTATTGCGTCAGCGTTCTAGGCCTTATTTATTTTCAAATTCGCTTGCGCCTGCTATTGTTGGGGCATCAATTAAAGTGTTTGAATTACTAGAAAAAGATACTGTGTTAAGAGATAAATTGGAATGGAACGCAAATTACTTTAAAGCAGGTATGAAAAACGCGGGTTTTGATATAGTGGAAGGGGATTCGGCTATTGTTCCAGTAATGTTGTATGATGCTAAATTAGCACAGATTATGGCCGGTGAGTTGTTAAAAGAAGGGGTGTATGTAATAGGTTTCTTCTTTCCGGTAGTGCCTAAAGATAAAGCTAGGATAAGAGTGCAATTATCAGCGGCTCATACGAAGGAACATTTGGATAAAGCAATCGAAGCTTTTGTAATTGTGGGTAAAAGACTTGCTGTAATATAATTGTTAAAATTTTGGTTTCATGAGCGTTTTATTTAACATTTTATTTTGTTGTTACAGAAAATCATCCTATTTTTGTTTCAAATTAACTAATTGTAATTAAAAATAACAAGTATGAAACATGTTAACAAACTTCTAGTTGCTGTAGCAATGGTGATGGGGTTAAGCTCTCAAGCACAAGACAGTAACAATAAATGGGCTATCGGTTTTGGAGTAAACGCGATTGACTACAGATCTAGTGCTGGTGGTGACTTTATGAGTCATTTTGACCAACCTTTTATGGTAAGTGATAACTGGAACATTCTTCCTTCAGTTTCTTACATCAACGTATCAAGATACGTAGGAAGTGGTTTTATCGTTGGACTTACAGGATCTATCAATCAAATTGATAAATTTGTTGTAGCTATTCCTGGGCGTACACCAGGTAAACCAGATTATACAGCAATAAATCCTGGTGATTTAATGTATTACGGAATTGATCTTACAGCTTCATATAGTTTCCAAGAATTAATTAAATCTAAAGTGCTTGATCCAAGATTAAGCGTAGGTGGAGGTTATACTTTCTTAGGAGACGAGAGTTACGGAACTGTAAACCCTGGAATTGGATTAAACATTTGGTTTACTGAAAACGTAGGTCTTTCTTTATTGGGAACTTACAAAAAATCATTCGGAGACAGAACATATGCTGATAATAAAACTCCAGATGCTCCTTCTTATTCTCAATATTCTGCAGGTTTAGTTTTCAAATTTGGAGCTAAAGATACTGATGGAGACGGAGTATATGACAAAGATGATGCTTGTCCAGAAACAGCTGGTTTGAAACAATTCAACGGATGTCCTGATTCTGATTCAGACGGTATCGAAGATTCAAAAGATAAATGTCCTACAGTTGCTGGTACAGCTGAATTCCAAGGATGTACTGATACTGATGGTGACGGTGTAGCTGATCCAGATGACGCTTGTCCTTCAGTTGCTGGTTTGAAACAGTTCCAAGGTTGTCCTGATTCAGATGGTGACGGAATTACTGATGCTTCTGATAAATGTCCTAAAGAGGCAGGTCCTGCTTCAAATGGTGGATGTCCAGTATTAGACGCTGATAAAGACGGTGTAGCTGATAAAGAGGATGCTTGTCCTACAGTACCTGGTCCTGCAAGTAACAAAGGATGTCCTGAAGTAACTGAACAAGTTATACAAGATCTTAAAGTTCAAGCTAGAGCGGTTTACTTTGTAACAGGTAAAGCTGTTCTTGAGACTGCTGACAAAGGAGCTACAGATGGTAGATTGGAAGCAATCAAAGAAATCCTTAAAAACTACCCTAACGCTAAATTTGCTATAGAAGGTCATACAGACAACACTGGTAGTGCTAAAATAAACCAAAAACTATCTGAAGATAGAGCTAAGGTTGTTATGGATAAATTAATCGAAAAAGGTGTTAACCCAGCTAACTTAACTTCTGCAGGTTTTGGTTCAACTAAACCAGTTGCTACTAACAAAACTAAAGAAGGTAGAGCTCTTAACAGAAGAACTGAAATTAGACACATTGGTTCAGTTTACGAAGGTAAATTATAATCAAATCTTCTAAATAATTTTAAAAAGCCATTCTTAATTGAATGGCTTTTTTTATTTTTATAAAATGACAAATAATTCCTTTTTAGATAAAATTGCTGAAGTAATAATAACGGGGTATCAAAACATAGTTACTGATACTATAATAGTCTTGCCTAACAAACGTGCTAAAATATTCCTAATTGAAGCGCTAAAAAAACAAGCAGATAAAAATACTTTTTCGCCAGAAATAATAAGTATTGAAGATTTTGTTCAAAATATCGCACAGATACGAACAATTGACCCAATAGAATTATTATTTGAATTTTATGAAGTCTATTTGTCAATCACAGATAAAAATAACCAACAATCATTTGAGATTTTTGCCAATTGGGCAAAGACATTGCTACAGGATTTTAATGAAATTGACCGTTATCTCCTAGATCCAAATCATGTGTTATCTTATCTGAAAGATATTGAGGATATTAAAAAGTGGGGAGTTGAAGTAGAAAACAAAACACAATTACTCGAGAACTATATTGATTTTTGGAAACTATTACCTAAATATTATCAATCACTATATGAGCATTTACTAAAAAAAGGAATTGGTTATCAAGGTTTGATTTATCGTGAAGCGGTGAAGAACATCAATAATTTTTCAAAATTGATTCAAGGGAAACAGTTTGTTTTTGCAGGTTTTAATGCCTTGAACGCTTCAGAGGAAAAAATAATTCAACATCTTATTGCTTCCGATCAGGCAAAGATTTATTGGGATGCTGACCAAACATTTCTAAACGACCCGTATCATGACGCTGGTTTGTTTTTGCGTCGCTTTAAAGAAAGTTGGAAACATTATAAATCGAATCCTTTTGAATGGATTGTTGATGATTTTTCGGGAATCAAAAACATACAAGTTATTGGCACTCCAAAAACTATTGGTCAAGCCAAAATTGCCGGAAGTATTATTGAAAAAATCAATATTGAAAATCCGAATACAACTCTTGACAAGGTCGCTATTGTCTTAGGAGAAGAAAATTTGTTGATTCCACTCTTGTATTCGTTGCCTGATTCTGTTGGAGCTTTGAATATTACTATGGGGTATTCTAGCAAAAACAACCCTGTTCAAATTCTGATTGCCAAATTGTTTAAAATGCATACTAATGCTTTGTCAAGAAATAATAGCAGTTATGTTTTTTATTATAAAGATGTATTGGATATTCTGACTCATCCGTTGATTGAGCCTTATGCCAAGACGAGTGCCTTGGTAGGGATTATAAATAAAAACAATTATACGTTTATCAGCCATAATAAATTATTGGAATTAAATGAAAATGCCAATGATTTATTTTTGCTTCTATTTCAAAGATGGGAGAAAGGTTCGATTGCTGTTTTGGAAATAATCTCTAGTTTATTATTAAAGGTTAAGAATAATTTAAGCAATGATAACGAAGAAGAAAAAATTGCAAAAACCTTCGTCTATGCGATTTTCAAAGTGATTAATAAACTAATAAATTATTATTCTAAGCATCAAGGAATTGACTCAATTGAGACATTATATGCAATTTATAAGCAGGTAATTGATTTGGCCGAAGTTTCATTTGAAGGAGAACCTTTGAATGGATTGCAAATCATGGGAGTTCTTGAAAGCAGGGTTTTGGATTTTGAAACCGTTATTATCACTTCGATGAATGAGGGAAAATTTCCGGCGGGAAAATCGCAAAATTCTTTTATTCCGTATGATGTGAAACGTGAATTGGGACTACCGACTTTCAAGGAAAAAGATGCAATTTATACCTATCATTTTTATCATTTATTGCAACGGGCTAAAAACATTTATTTGCTTTACAATACCGAAAGCGAAGGTTTGGATGCCGGTGAAAAAAGCCGTTTTATTACCCAATTGGAAGTCGAGAAACAGCCTAAACACACTTTAACCCACGAAATTTATAATGCGGTTTTGCCTGAGACTGCTTATCAGCCAATGAAAATTCCGAAATCGGAGAAAGTGATGTTGCGCTTAAAAGAAATAGCCGAAAAAGGTTTTTCGCCTTCAGCGTTGACAAGTTATATTCGGAATCCGATTCAGTTTTATTTTCAAAAGATTTTGAGGATTAGTGAAGTGGAAGAGGTTGAAGAAAATATCGCGTTGAATACTTTGGGGACAATTATTCATGAGACTTTGCGTGTTTTGTATGAACCTTTCGTTGGTGAATTTATTTCTGAAACCGATATTAAAAATTGTATCGAGAAAATTGATTCCGAAGTTTTGATTCAATTCAAGTTGGTTTACAAGGAAGGCGAAATAAAAAAGGGGCGAAATTTATTGGCTTTTGAAGTGGCAAAACGCAATGTTTTCAATTTCCTGAAAATGGAATTGGAAAGCATTAAAAGCGGAGATGCCATAAAAATTCTGGAGCTTGAAAAAACTTTTGAAAGAAAGTTAGAACATCCTAGTTTGCCATTTCCGATTTTGATAAAAGGGAATGTGGACAGAATTGAAGAACGCAATGGAAACATCAGAATCATTGATTACAAAACCGGTAAAGTTGAAAAAACCAATGTGACCTTGAAATCCTGGAAAGGACTGACTGACGATATTAAAAATGATAAAATTATTCAGGTTTTGGCGTATGCCTATATGTATGAGAAAAACACAAACGGGAAACCAATAGAAGCCGGAATAGTCTCTTTTAAAAATTTAAAATCGGGATTTTTGCCTTTCAATATTAAAGAAGAAAAAGAAAGTATTGCTATTATTAGTGACGAAATTCAATCCAATTATTTGGAACAAATTGTTTTACTGCTGAATGAAATATTGGATGTGACAATTCCTTTTGAGGAGAAAATTGTATAAAAAATGAGTAAGAAATGGTTCAACTTATTTGAGTTTTTCAAAAGCACAATTTCAATTAATCTTGTGGCTAGTTTTTTTGTTTTTCTTTTTGAAGGACCTATCCCTTTTAATTATTCAATTCTCAGTTTTGGTTTTGTTTTAAGTCTGCTTTTCAAGGAAGTTAATTCTAAAAATGATTACGTGTTTTATTTTAACAACCAAATTTCCAGAATACAGCTTTGGGTTTCATCATGGTGTATTACGTTTGTCTTTTTATTGCTTTCTGTGTGTGTTTTTAATCTAATAAAGCTATTGTTTTGAAAAAGCATTTATTGGAGATAGACAGTGTTCAGAAAACTTTTGAGAATAAAAACATATTGTCAGACGTTTATTTGAAATGCGGGACAAGTGATATCATTGGTCTTTTGGGCAGAAATGGCTCGGGCAAATCAACTTTGCTAAAAATTATTTTCGGAATAGAATCTGCCGACTTTAAATTTGTTAGAATTGATGGCAGTGTAAAAACTAAGACCAAGGATTTATTTAGCGAGATTAGTTATTTGCCGCAGGACAATTATATTCCTAAAGCATTTTCAGTAAAAAAAGCTATACAACTGTCAGTTTCCAAAGATAGGATTTCCGAGTTTTATACTGATGAATTGATTAGTACGATGCTAGAGAAGAAAATCGCCCATTTGTCTGGTGGTGAATTGCGATATTTAGAAATTAAAATTATTCTCAATAATTCTTCTAAATTTATTCTGCTCGATGAACCTTATAATGGGTTATCTCCTTTGATGGTCGAAAAGATAAATGAATTGATAATGGAGAATTCAAAAATAAAAGGGATAATCATTTCCGATCATAATTATGAAAATGTAATCAAAGTGTCAAACAGATTGATTTTGCTCAAAGAAGCCAAAGCACACCATTTGCTTTGCAAAGAAGAATTAATAGAAAAAGGATATTTGAAAGAAGGAATGCTTTAGATTGTTTTGATAAAAGAACTTAAAACTGCAAGTAATTCTTCCTGGTTTTCTATTGAACTCATGTGACCATCACCAAAAGTCACCAATTCGACATCGGTACCTTTTATTTGCTCGAGATTTTCTTGATAATTGAGAACAGGATCTTTTTTTCCTAAAATCAATAATTTTGGGAAAGTAGTTGTATGCAAAAGAAACTCCCTGTCTTTACGGATTTTCATTCCTTCAAGAGAGGCCACGATTCCCTGTAAAGGTGTTTTTAAAGCCTGAATTTTTACGGCCTCGATTTCATTGACAAGGATTTCTCTATTTTCTTCACTGAATAAATTGGCGATGGAAAGCCTGATAAAAGTTTCGTAATCTTTTTTGACCGCTTTGATGGCACGGTCTCTGTTTTTCTTTCTTTCGGAGCTGTCTTCTTTGGAGGTAGAGTTTAGTAATACCAATCCTTTTATTTTTTCGGGATATAATTCGGCGAAAGCCAAAGAAACATAGCCACCCATCGAATGTCCAACCAAAATAGCTTTTCGAATCTTTAATTTGGATAAAACCTCGTGAACCACATCGGCATTTTCTTCCATGGTTTGGACATAGCCCAAACTCTCCGTTTCGCCATGTCCCAATAAATCGATCGTTATGATTCGGTTTTTTTTACTTAACTCGGAAACATAATTATCCCACATCGTTTTGTTTTCCAAAAAACCGTGAAGCAAGACTACCGCTGTGCCTTTTCCGGTATCAGTATAGGAGATTTGGGTATTTTTGTAGAGAAGTGTTTCCAATAGGATGAGAATTATGTTGATAGTTTAGAATGCAAAATTAAATTTTTAAATTTCTAAATAAGGTATTTGAGAGACATTTTATAAATCAAAAACGACTTCCATTTTCTGAAAGCCGTTTGTGTTTTTTATTAAAATTAAAACCGATTATCCCCATCCAAAAGATTGCCAAGTCCACCAAGTAAACTTCCTTCGTCACGACTGTTACCGCCTGATCTTGGTGCTGATGCGATTATTCTGTCCGCCAATCTAGAGAAAGGTAGAGATTGAATGTAAACAGTACCCGGGCCGCGAAGGGTTGCGTAAAACAAACCTTCTCCTCCAAAAATCGAATTCTTGATTCCGCCTATAAATTCAATGTCATAATCGACATCTTTTGTGAAACCAATAATGCAACCGGTGTCCACTTTCAGAACTTCGCCGTGAGCCAATTCTTTTTTAGCCATTGTTCCTCCCGAATGCACAAAAGCCATTCCGTCTCCTTCAATTTTTTGCATGATGAAACCTTCACCCCCAAATAAACCACGACCCAATTTTTGAGAAAATTCAATTCCGACAGAAACTCCTTTGGCAGCGCACAAAAAAGAACTTTTTTGACAAATGAATTTTCCTTGAAATTGCGTTAAATCAATCGGGAGAATTTTTCCCGGATAGGGCGAAGCAAACGAAACTTTGCTTTTGGTGTTGCCTTGGTTTAAAAAAGCGGTCATGAACATGCTTTCGCCGGTTAGGACTCTTTTTCCGGCATTCAAAAGTTTACCGAATAAACCGCCCGATCCAGATTGCTGAGAACCGTCGCCAAAAATGGTTTCCATTTGTATGTTATTTTCCATCATCATAAAACTGCCTGCTTCGGCAATTACTATTTCCTGCGGATCGAGTTCAATCTCGACATACTGCATTTCTTCTCCAAAAATCTGATAATCTATTTCGTGTGCTTGCATGATTTCGTGTGTTTAGTTTTTTCAAATGAGTCGGAAGTGGATTTGTAATGTTACAAGTGTAAATGTGAATTTTATCGTAAATAAAAACGGCTCGCATTACCGCAAGCCGCCTATCATCTTTTATCTATATTCTTTTTTCTGAATTAAGAATTCATCAAACTCTCGATTTCTTCCACTTCAATCGGAATGTTACGCATTAAGTTGAAAGGCTCTCCTTTTTCCTGAACAACCACATTGTCTTCCAAACGAATTCCGAAACCTTCGGCCGGAATGTAGATTCCCGGTTCAACGGTGAAAACCATGTTGGCTTTCATCGGTTCGTGCAACAATCCGTAATCGTGCGTGTCCAATCCCATGTGGTGCGAAGTTCCGTGCATGAAATATTTTTTATAAGCCGGCCAATCTGGGTTTTCGTTTTGCACATCAGCTTTATCGATTAATCCCAAACCAAGCAATTCCGAAGTCATGATTTTACCCACTTCCACGTGGTATTGTTTCCAAAGTGTTCCCGGAGTAAGCATTTTGGTTGCTTCATTTTTAACTCTTAAAACCGCATTGTAAACGGCTTTTTGCCTGTCTGAATAACGTCCCGAAACAGGAATTGTTCTCGTTAAATCACTCGAATAATTGGCATATTCGGCGGCTACATCCAATAAAACCAAATCACCCGCCTTGCATTGTTGGTTGTTTTCGATGTAGTGCAACACATTGGCATTATTTCCTGAAGCGATGATCGGAGTATAAGCAAACCCTTTAGAACGGTTGCGAATAAACTCGTGAATCAATTCGGCTTCGATTTCGTATTCGGTTACGTTTGGTTTTACGAATGACAATAATCTGCGAAAACCTTTCTCGGTAATATTACAGGCATTTTGGATTAAATCCAATTCTTCAGATTCTTTTACCGAACGGATGCGTTGTAAAATTGGGTTGCTTTTGGCTACCTGATGTGCAGGATATTTGGCTTTCCACCATTTTACAAAACGGGCTTCGCGGGTTTCAGTTTCCACCGATGCACGATAATGTTCGTTGGTATTGATGTACATCGTGTCTGCATAAGTCATCATTTCGTTTAAGACTTTTTCAAAATCCTGCAACCAATAAACGGTTTTAACTCCCGAAACTTCAAAAGCGCGCTCTTTAGTCAGTTTTTCGCCTTCCCAAACGGCGATGTGATCGTTGGTTTCTCTCAGGAACAACATTTCCCTTTGATTTTCATAAGGAGCGTCCGGAAAAAGTAATAAGATACTTTCTTCCTGATCAACACCAGATAAATAGAAAATATCGCGATGCTGTGCAAAAGGTAAAGTACTGTCTGCCGAAACGGGATAAATATCATTAGAATTAAATACGGCTACACTATTTGGCTTCATTTGAGCCATGAATTTTGCTCTGTTTTTTGTGAAAAGAGCGCGGTCAATTTGATGATATTTCATTTTAAATGATGATTAAGTATTGAATTATCAAAAATAGTAACTTTCAAAATGAAATAGCCATTAGTATAGTTTTTTTTAAGAACCTAAATCAATTATTATTTTTTGAAGCGGAAACATAAGGTTTTTTTTGGAGACATTGTTCCCGCTTTTCGTTGCAATCTTTTTATTTTTAAAGAAAAAATAAAAAGGATTTCCACTGCAATCGGGGCTAAAGGGAAACATTTTTGCTTTTTTGTAATCATAAAAAAATTTCCCGTAGAGACGCACGGTAGAGACGCACTGCAGTGCGTCTCTACGGGTTAAAAAAACGCCACAAAAGAATAAATCCATTGTGGCATTTTTGTTTTATTAAAAGTGAAAAATTAATCAACCCATTTATAATAACGGGCACCAATTAAATTTGGAATTTCGCTTTCTATTCGGTCTAGAATCCATTCTTTTTTTGGAGTCTGCACCGATTGATTTTGTTCTTTTTTATGTAGTTTTTCGTAAGTCTCAAAATCAATTTCAAAACTTTCATCAAGTGTTTCAAAAAGATTGATATTCGTAATAGCCGATTTCCATTCAGGTTGAATAGTACCTTCAAAAACTTTCGATTTGGAACCACTTCCGTAAGCTAAAAATCCGAATTTTTCGTCTGCAATTTCTTTTTTGCTGTCATAAAAATGAGCCAAAGTAGAAAGCAATCCCATAAAAATAGAACCCGTATATAAGTTCCCAATTATAGAAGAAGCGATTTCTGCAGGTTGTAATTTTTCAGAAACAAAGGCTTTGTAATCATCAGATTTGCTGATTTCTTTTAGCTTAGTTTGATATTCTGCAGCGTTTTCGTCACCCGAAAGAATAGGAGTTGCAGCATCAAGGGCATAAATTTCGGACAACATTCTTCGTCCTTGGAACGCATAAGGCAAATGCATTACGATACTTTTCCAAGATTGGTAAACAGTATCCTTTGAGTTTATTAATTTTTTGAACGAGAAATAAGCATCTCTAGTTCTGTCCATATAACATTGGTTCGAATATTGCCCATCAAAAACCGGCTGGTCTTTGTGAATTTCGATTTCGCTTTCTAAATTTTCGAACCAAGATTCGTTGTTTGAGTTTCCTGTGATTTCCTGTTTTGAAATGGTTCTGTACGGTTTGAAGAAATCGAAAACACCTTTTGTGCTAACACCCCAATTGTTTTCGAAAGAGATAATTCTTGGGTTGGCAGTAATTAGCATTGCGACAGCTCCGGCTCCCTGTGTATATTCTCCGGTGGAATTCAAGTCGTATTTAGCAAAATCGGTAGTGACAACGATTGCTTTTTTGGTAGGGTTAAGTTTTACAAAATCAAGGCAGTTTTGCAGTGCATCAACCCCTCCGATACAGGCGAAAGTAAAATCAACAACATCACATTCGGATAAAGTGTTCTCTCCAAATTTCTGTTCCATCAAAGAAATTAAGTACGAACTTATGGGTTTTGAACTGTCGACACCGCTTTCGGTTCCCACATATATACGTGCAATTTCGTTTAAGTTGATATTGTTATCCTGGATTAGTTTTGTCAAGGCATTGGCGCCAAAAACCACTGTGTCTTGGTGTAAATCCGGTAAAGTCATTTTTAATAAACCGAGTCCTTTTTCTAATTTTTCGGGTTCTATGTTTCTGGCTTTTGCCAATGTTTTTATAGGTAAGTGTAGTTTGGCAACATCAAATGCAATAGCGTCAATTCCGGTTTTCATGTATAAAATTTAAAGCTGTAAAGTTAAAATTGCTTTGGGGAAATACAATATTTTAAAGACTATAATAATGGATGCCTTTTAATTTTTAGGGAATATCTTGTAAACTTTGCTTTGAATTATAGGATTGTTAGTTTTTTTAGCCTTTATCAATTAAATATAAATTGGTCTTTAATTTTAATACTTTTTTAATTTGAAAGACAATCGATTACATTGCTGCAATAGTGATTAAAAACTACGTATTTTATTACGTATTCACTACGTATCCTTTAAGTACTTTAAAATGATTATAAATAGTGGCGTAAAATTGCAAGTTTGGTTGCTATTCTTTTCTAATTACTCTAAATTTGTTCCACTTTTTAAAAAAAATAAAAACAATTTATATTATTATGGCAAAATCTGCAATGTTGAAGTCGTCTATAGCCAAAAAAGTGGCCATGGCGCTTTCAGGACTTTTTTTGATTATGTTTCTATCGCTGCATTTCTTTATTAATTTAGTTTCGGTTTTCAGTGCCGATTCATTTAATGCGATGTCACATTTTATGGGTTACAATCCGCTAATCCAATTTGTAATGCAGCCAATCTTGGTTGCTGGGGTTGTTTTTCACTTCATAATGGGATTTGTATTGGAGTTGAAAAACAAAAAGGCTAGACCTGTTGCCTATGTAAAATATGATGGTGCTGCAAATGCATCCTGGGCATCAAGAAACATGATTATTTCTGGATTAGTTGTATTGGCTTTCTTAGGTTTGCACTTTTACGATTTCTGGGTTCATGAAATGGTTTATAAATATGTTGAGTCAAATATAATTGACGAAACAAGATACTATCCTGAATTGGTGGCTAAATTTGAAAGCCCTGTTCGTACAGGATTATACAGTATTGCTTTCGTTTTATTGGGATTACACCTTTGGCACGGATTCACTTCTTCTTTGCAATCTGTAGGATTTGACAATAAAATAGGGAAGTCATTACATAAATTATGTTATGCATTTGCAGTTATAGTTCCTGTTGGATTTATTTTCATCGCACTATTTCACCATTTTAATAATTAATATCAATCTATAATGAAATAAGTATTATTGTATTTGGTGGCGAAAACCGATTTGATAATGCTAATTGCATACGACAGATAAAAAAATATATATCAATATATGAAACTAGATTCTAAAATTCCAGAAGGTCACATTTCACAGAAATGGACTGATTATAAAGATCACTTAAAGTTAGTTGCACCAAACAACCGACCAAAAATAGATATTATCGTAGTAGGTACAGGATTGGCTGGAGCTTCGGCTGCTGCTTCTTTTGCTGAAATGGGTTATAACGTAAAAGCATTTTGTTACCAAGATTCTCCACGTCGTGCGCACTCAATCGCTGCACAAGGAGGTATCAACGCAGCAAAAAATTACCAAAATGACGGTGACAGTACTTTCCGTTTATTTTATGATACAATTAAAGGAGGTGATTACCGTGCTCGTGAGGCAAACGTTCACCGTTTAGCTGAAGTTTCTGGAAACATCATTGACCAATGTGTGGCTCAAGGAGTTCCTTTTGCACGTGATTACGGTGGATTGTTAGACAACCGTTCTTTTGGTGGTACACAAGTACAACGTACTTTTTATGCTGCTGGACAAACAGGACAACAATTATTGTTAGGAGCTTATTCAGCTTTATCAAGACAAATCGGTTTGGGACGTGTGGACATGTACAATCGTCACGAAATGTTGGAACTGGTAAAAGTGGACGGTAAAGCTCGTGGAATCATTGCCCGTAATTTGATTACCGGAGAAATCGAAAGACATTCTGCTCACGCTGTAATCATTGCTTCGGGAGGATACGGAAACGTTTATTTCCTTTCTACAAATGCAATGGGATCAAACGTAACTGCTGGTTGGAAAATACACAAACAAGGAGCTTTGTTCGCAAATCCTTGCTATGTTCAAATCCACCCAACTTGTATTCCGGTACACGGAACAAACCAATCTAAATTAACGTTGATGTCAGAGTCGTTAAGAAACTCTGGACGTATTTGGGTTCCAAAGAAAAAAGAAGATGCTGAAGCAATTCGTGCAGGTAAATTGAAACCAACACAAATCGCTGAAGAAGATAGAGATTACTACTTAGAAAGAAGATACCCTGCGTTTGGTAACTTAGTTCCTCGTGACGTAGCTTCCAGAGCTGCAAAAGAACGTTGTGATGCTGGTTACGGAATTGAGGCTAACGATACTAACGAAGGAGTTTACTTGGATTTCTCAACAGAGATTCAAAATAAAGGTAAACAAACAGCTTACGCAAAAGGAAATCACAACCCTTCCCAAGAAGAAATTACTAAACTTGGAAAAGCTTGGTTGGAAGAAAAATACGGTAACTTGTTTACAATGTACCAAAAAATCACGGATGAAAATCCATATGAAACTCCAATGAAAATTTATCCTGCAGTTCACTACACAATGGGTGGTGTTTGGGTAGATTACAACTTACAATCTACAATTCCAGGTTGTTTCGTTGCAGGAGAGGCTAACTTCTCTGATCACGGAGCGAACCGTTTGGGAGCTTCTGCTTTGATGCAAGGTTTGGCTGACGGTTATTTTGTATTGCCTTACACAGTTTCTGATTATTTAGCAGGTGATATTCGTACTGGAAAAATCTCTACAGATTTACCTGAATTCGTTGAAGCTGAGAAAAATGTTAAAGAAAGCATCAGTAAATTCTTAGCTAATAATGGAACTAAATCAGTGGATCATTTCCACAAACGTTTAGGAAACATCATGTGGAATAAAGTTGGAATGGGACGTAATGAGCAAGGTTTAAAAGAAGCGATTGAAGAAATTGCTGCTTTGAAAGAAGAATTCTTCAAAGATGTTTACGTACCAGGAAATGCAGATGAATTGAATCCTGAGTTGGAAAAAGCGCTTCGTGTTGCTGACTTCATCGAATTAGGACAATTAATGGCAATCGACGCTTTACAACGTAAAGAATCTTGTGGAGGTCACTTCCGTGAAGAATATCAAGATGCTGAAGGAGAAACTCTACGTGATGACGAAAACTTCAAATTTGTTGGAGCTTGGGAATACAAAGGCTACGACATCAAAAATGAAGAGCTTCACAAAGAAGAATTGAAATACGAGTTTATTAAAATAGCCGCAAGAAATTACAAATAAGAGATCATGAGCGCAGCAAAAAATATCAATATAAGCCTTCAAATTTGGCGTCAGAAGAACTCCAAAGAAAAAGGGAAAATGGAAACATACAAATTAAATGATGTTTCTACAGCAAGTTCATTTTTGGAAATGTTGGACCAATTGAACGAACAATTAGTAAACGAGAGAAAAGAGCCAGTAGCATTTGACCACGATTGTCGTGAAGGAATCTGCGGAATGTGTTCTTTGTATATCAATGGTCGTGCACACGGTCCGGATACAGGAATCACTACTTGTCAGTTACACATGAGAATGTTCAATGACGGTGATACTATCGTTATCGAGCCATGGCGTTCGGCAGCTTTCCCAGTAATCAAAGATTTGATTGTTGATAGAACTTCTTTCGATAGAATTCAACAAGCAGGAGGTTTCGTATCTGTAAATACTTCTGGTAATACTATCGATGCAAACACAATTCCAGTTCCTAAAGATGATGCAGACAAAGCTTTCGAAGCAGCTGCTTGTATCGGTTGTGGAGCTTGTGTAGCTACTTGTAAAAATGGTTCTGCAATGTTATTCGTTGGAGCAAAAGTATCTCAATACGCATTGTTACCACAAGGTAGAGTAGAAGCCACAGCACGTGTATTGAACATGGTTCGTCAAATGGATGAAGAAGGTTTTGGTAACTGTACCAACACGGGAGCTTGCGAAATCGAATGTCCAAAAGGAATTTCTTTGGAAAACATCGCTCGTATGAACAGAGAATATCTGTCAGCAAGTTTGAAATAATATTTTTAGGCATTAGCCAAAAACAGAAATAAAAACGTCCCGAGAAATTGGGACGTTTTTTGTTTGTATAAAACCTTCGTGTATCTATTTTTTTCTTTGCGTATCTTTGTGAAATAGTAAGCTATTCAAAATGAAAATCGCACTTATACAATCGTCTTTGGCCTGGGAAAACCCAGAAAAAAACAGAAAAAAACTCGGAGAAAAAATTAACGCTATTTTCGAGCATGTTGATTTAATAGTACTTCCCGAAATGTTTACTTCTGGATTTACTATGGAACCCAATATCGTAGCCGAAACCATGCAGGGGGAAACGATTGTTTGGTTAAAACATTTGGCGAAGGCCAAAAATGCGGCCATCACCGGAAGTTTGGTCATTACAGAGAATGACAATTTTTATAACCGATTGGTTTTCGTATTTCCTTCGGGTGAAGTTCAGTTTTACGACAAAAGACATTTGTTTACTTTGGCGGGAGAAGACGAAATTTATACTGCTGGTAAGCAAAAATTAATCGTAGAATATAAAGGCTGGAAAATTTGTCCGTTGATTTGTTATGATTTGCGTTTTCCTGTTTTTGCCAGAAACGTTGAGGAATATGATGTTTTGGTTTATGTTGCCAATTGGCCAAAAGCACGAATAAATGCCTGGGATTCTTTGCTTAAAGCACGTGCCATAGAAAATATGAGTTATACCATTGGAGTTAATCGCATCGGAGAAGACGACAACAAACATGAGTATAACGGACATTCCCAAGTCGTTAATTTCTTGGGGGATTACTTGATGGAACCAATAGAAACAAAAGGCGTTTTTATTGTCGAATTAAACAAAGCCGAATTGCTCCTTGCCAGAAAAAAGTTCAACTTCTTAAATGACCGGGATTCTTTTGTGCTAAAAGGGTGATGATTTAGCTTTCTTCTTCTCTGTTTCTTTAGGTTTTTTCTTTTTGGCTACTGCAGGGTCATAAGGAATGCTTAAGTCAAAACTTTCTTCCTGATCAAAATTAGCATGAAGGTTTATTTCCTTAGAGGAATAGATTATTTCTTCTGCTTGTCTTTTTTCAAGATAATTTCCAGTGTCCCATTGCTTGTTTTTATTGTCATCATAAATGGCCCGAAGTGTATATTTACTTGGCTCTAAGAGATTGAATTCAATTCTTGTCTTATCTTCGGTATAAGCACTTGCTTTAACGACATCTCCTTTTTCATCTGTCAACTGAATAATGACAGGGAAGCGATTTACGTTTTTCAAAGTCAGAAAAATATTCCCGGTATCTGTAAATTTTTGTGTGCTTACCTTAAAGGATAATGTATCATTTGTTTTTTCAAAAAAGTCGGTAAGTGCGCCCGGCAGCATTTTTAAATGATATTTCTGTGACTCATCAGTTTTAAAATCAACGAATAATTGTTGGTTGAATTCGTCATATTCTGTAGTAAAAGGCACAGCAACCGAATCCTTATCGGTTAATTTCATTTTTGTTTTATCAAATTTCACCAAAGGAGTACTGGATTCCAAAGTAAAACGCTCTCTAAAAGCTAAGTTCCCAGCTTGAACAGCCTTTATATTTAAGGTGTCTTTTTTTTGATTTTTGATTTTAAAACCAAAAGTTTTTTCATATTTATCTTTTACCAGATGTAAAGAAAGAGAATCCGTTTTTATCGGTTTATACCATACAAATAAGGAGTCTTTTTTGCTCATTTTTGTAACTATCGATGGTATGATTTCTTCTTTGTTTTTTAAGACAATTTTTGGGCTTTCTTCCTGCTTGTTTATTTTGCCTTCATAGCCCAAAATTAGTTTGTTCCCAGAGGCTTGCACAGGTTTTATGGCTTTAAAAGGCATTGTTTCCTTGAACAGTTCCATTTCAAAAACAGTGTCGTTCGGAATCGTTACAATTCCTTTATTGAAGGCGATTTTGTCTGATTTTGGGTTGAATTTATTGTTTTTATTATTGTCTTTCAGAGCAATCAAATAATATTTACCTGCTTTTAAATTCTCCAATCGCCATGTTTTCAAACTATCCAAAGTGTTCGTAATGTAGCGTGGACCCTCTTTATAAATAGTAGAATCATTGAACTTTTCATTTGCTTCATAAAGCATAATCGAGACAAAAGAGGCAACTTCTTTGTCGTAAGCATCTTTCACCCTGCCGCCAAGGGCTAATGAGTCTATATAATCTCCGGTAGAAAATACGTATTTGAATTGATTGTACGGATTTCCTTCATTATTGTCGGTAATACTCTGTCCAAAATTCAGGCTGTAAGTAGTATTGGGCTGCAAAGTATCGTTAATGGTAATAGTCAATTTTTTTGTGGCCGTTGTCGGAACGATTAACAGCTCATTCTTCATTGGTGGCGAAATAATCAATTGCTTGTTTAGGTCTTTGATTTTAACATTCTCGTCAAAAATAAGTCTGATTTTATTGCCTGTAAATTTTGTAGAATAATTTTCAGGGAAACTAGATACTAATACTGGTGGAATGGTGTCTTTTGCACCACCAGTAATGGCTCCTCTTTTGGCACAACTAATAAAAAAAAGCAAAAGCAAAAAAGGAATATATTTAAACAGTTTTTGTAACATAAAGTGCTGAAATTTGATTCTACAAAATAACGATTATATTTACTGTAATCGAAATATTTCACAAATTATTAGGAGCTATTTCCTGCTGTCCGCTGTATCTGTGGTCTTGAACCCCAAGACCACAGGATGCCGCTACTATCAGGGCTAGGGATTTACAGCAAATAACATAGTTTTGTTGAGAAAACAGTTGACTACATTTTCAGGCCATTTCTCGTGCGAATTCATTAAATTTGCAGTCAAAATAAATCTTCAATGAGCAATATCAGAATTACCAAACAATTTAATTTTGAAACCGGTCACGCTTTATACGGATACGACGGGAAATGTAAAAATGTACACGGCCATAGTTATAAATTATCGGTTACCGTTATTGGAAAGCCGATTACTGATCGAAGCAATGTGAAGTTTGGTATGGTCATTGATTTTTCTGATTTGAAAAAGATTGTAAAAGAAGAGATTGTCGATCAATTCGATCATGCCACTGTTTTTAATCAAACCACTCCGCATATAGAGTTGGCCAATGAATTAAAAGACCGTGGACATCATGTGATTTTAGTCGATTATCAGCCAACAAGCGAGAATATGGTAGTCGATTTTTCTCAAAGAATCATCCGCAGATTGCCTCAAAATATTCATCTTTTTTCGTTGAAATTGCAAGAAACCGAGTCTTCGTTTGCCGAATGGTTTGCAAGTGACAATCAATAATTTATACGTAGTTCATGCAATTTTCCAATAATAAAAAAATCTATTTTGCCTCCGATCAGCATTTTGGTGCACCAACTCGTGAGTTGAGTTTTCCAAGAGAGCAAAAGTTTGTCGCTTGGCTGGACAAAGTAAAAGACGATGCCGAAGCGATATTTCTTTTGGGTGATTTATTTGATTTTTGGTTCGAATACAAAACCGTTGTTCCTAAAGGCTTTGTCCGTATTTTAGGGAAGTTGGCCGAAATTCGCGACAGTGGTATCCCTATTTATTTCTTTGTGGGAAATCATGATTTATGGATGGCCGACTATTTTGAAACCGAATTGAACATTCCTGTTTACCACGACAACAAAGAATTTACTTTTAATGGTAAAACCTTTTTGATTGGTCATGGCGACGGAAAAGGTCCGGGAGATTTAGGATACAAACGCATGAAAAAAGTGTTTACCAATCCTCTTTCCAAGTGGCTTTTCAGATGGCTTCATCCTGATCTTGGTGTAAGATTGGCTCAATACCTTTCTGTTAAAAATAAACTCATTTCAGGTGCCGAAGACGTTAAATTCTTGGGTGAAGAAAAAGAATGGCTTATCCTTTATGCCAAACGAAAATTGGAAACCAAACACTATAATTATTTTGTTTTTGGTCACCGTCATTTGCCA
Source organism: Flavobacterium aquiphilum (assembly GCF_027111335.1). NCBI lineage: Bacteria > Pseudomonadati > Bacteroidota > Flavobacteriia > Flavobacteriales > Flavobacteriaceae > Flavobacterium > Flavobacterium aquiphilum. Next base: position 722,873 of record NZ_CP114288.1, read on the forward strand.
ATGATAAAGCCAGTTGGAGAAAATTCCGATTATGTAAATCTGGGGGATTGGATCACCTATTTTACTTATGGAGTTTTTGATGGAGAAACTTTCGAGATTAAAAAGTTTGAATAAACCACATTGTTTTTAGTGTAACTCATTTTTCGGTATTTCACAAATAAAATAACGATGGCAACCGATAATCATAAATTAGATAATCCTGTTTGGTATTCAGTCTCCGAAACGCATAAGAATTTTGGAATTGATTTTGGAACCATAAAATTTTACCATCCAGATTATTGCCCTTTTGGGGGCTTAATTGTCGCAGAAAATACAGAAAATCACATTTCGGAATATGCGAAACTCGTCAATAATTTTCATATTATCGGAAACAAACCAACTGTTCCGGATAATTTGAAATTGGACCATGAATTAATCTGTCTTCAAATGATTATTCATGAAAGAATTGAGGGTGAAAACAAAGATCAGATTGTGAAATTAGGTGAGAATCATCTAGATGATTTATTAGGATTGGTCAAAATAGTTTATCCTGAGTATTTCAAAAAGAAGACTTCCTCTTTGGGTAATTATTACGGAATTTATAAAAATAACCAGCTCGTTGCCGTAACGGGGGAACGAATGCAAATGGATGAATTTACAGAAGTAAGCGCTGTAATTACACATCCAGAGCATACTGGAAAAGGTTACGCGAAGCAATTAGTGGCTCATACTGTTAATGCAATTTTGAAACAAAGCAAAACTCCGTTCTTGCATGTTGCCGAATCCAATATAGGAGCAATCAAATTGTATGAAAAACTAGGTTTTCAAACTAGAGCAAAAATTAGTGTTTGGAATATTGTCCAAAAATAACAGTGAAACTATTTGCTGTTTTCCGCTTTTGGATAGATCGCTATTTTATGGGTTCTTAAAATATAATTGGACATTTCTGCATTATTTGAAAGCTGAAAACGAATAGCATTCGATGGTTGTTTCTGCATATGGCATTCCACACAATTATTGACCAGTAATGAGGCTGGCATCGTTTTAAGAGTAGATTCGGTGTGTTTGATCTCTTGATGACAGGAGAGACAAATTTTAGAATAGGAAGCTAGGTTTTGTGATGCATTTTCATGTGGATTGTGACAGGTAATGCAATCCATTTTTTCGCTTTTGATAAAGCATTTGCTTTGTGCCAATAATCGATATTGATTTCCGTGTACATCAAAATTGGCTGTACTATTAGGGTCACTCAGGCTTCTTATATAATCCGAAAGTTTATCGCCGGGTTTAAATTCGAAACGTGATTTTATTTTTATACCATCATTTCCAGCGTGACAAAGAGCACAAGCGTCAAGCTTTTGTTGTCGACTTAGCGATTGGTAAGAGACAATGTAGTTTGCTATTTTTACATTTGGATTTTTCAGATGAAATTCGGCATGTTTTTTGGCTGGTCCATGACAACGCTCACAGTCAATTCCGTAAACGATCGTTTTTTTATTGACAATATCTTCAGCGTCCATCGTAAGAAAATTGTTTTCGCTGGAACTTTGATTTACAGTTCTGCTGCTTATGTTTGAGCTGTGACAGGCATAACAATCTTTAACAACTTTTCGATCGAAATACGGTTTGTCTGCCGGAAAACCTGGACTCGTTGCCCAGCTTTTTACTGATGTGTAATAGGAAAGCGGTAATTCGTAGGTATTATTGTTTCGCCAATAGACAGAAGTTTGTGCATGTTTGCTGCCAAAAACAATTTCAAATCGATGTGCAGCAACTTCTTTACTATTTTTGTAAAGAACCTGATAAAGGCTGTCGTTGCGTTCCTCGATTGCTAATTTGGTGCTTTTGTCATAAACAAAAATATTTTTTCCTTTGCTTAAAGCACCTAAAATATTTTCAGGAATGGCTGGTGCGGTCGCTTTGAAATGCGAGCTGTGAAAAGTTGATTCAGATTGTGTTTGATGACATTGTACACAACTTTCGGATCCTGCATAATCAGTTCCTCGGGGATCAATATATTCTTCAGTTTTATTAGTGCAACTTGTAAAAAAAATTATAAAAACTGCAATCGCAAAAAGTAATTTTGTTTTTCCCATTGCAGTAAATATACTTTTTTTTCGAATAAATCAGAAGAAAACTACTACTCGTGTTTTTCGTGGTCTTCCATGTCTTTTTGTAAATCTAATGTTCTAAATCCAGGTAGTTTTAATCCTGTAAAAATTACAACAAGCAGTGTCATACTTCCTCCAAAAACAACTGCCGAAACTGTTCCCATAAGTTTTGCGGTCAAGCCACTTTCGAACGCGCCTAATTCATTAGATGAACCAACAAATATTGAATTTACTGCCGATACACGACCACGCATATGATCCGGAGTTTTGAGCTGTAAAATTGTTTGACGGATTACCACTGAAAAACCATCGGTGACGCCACTCATAAATAAAGCAAAAACGGATAACCAAAACCATGTTGAAAGGCCAAAAACAATAATGCAAATACCAAAACCAAAAATAGCGGCCAAAAGCTTAATTCCCGCATTTTTATAAAAAGGTAAATGAGTAGAAACGAACATGGTTAACAAAGCACCTACTGCCGGAGCAGCTCTTAAAATACCAAAACCTTCGGGGCCTACTTTTAGAATGTCTTGTGCAAAAATGGGAAGCAACGCGACAGCACCTCCAAAAAGAACCGCGACCATATCTAGCGTTAAAGCTCCCAAAATGGATTTATTGGTAAAAACAAATTTTACGCCTTCCTTTAAACTTTCCATTACGGGCTCTCCGATTTTTGTGTTTAAAATAGGCTTTTTGGAAATTTGTGTCAGAATCAATAATGCAAAAACGGAACAGGCAAAAATGGAACACATCGACCAATGAACCCCAATCCAAGTTATCGAAAATCCCGCTACAGCAGGTCCTGCTACAGAACCAATCTGCCAAACCGAACTGCTCCAAGTTGCTGCATTTGGATAAACTTTTTTAGGGACAATTAGCGATAAAAGAGAAAATATTGTTGGGCCAAGAAACGATCTAACCAATCCACCTAAAAAAACCAGAAAATAAATGGAATACAGAACAGTATTTGTTGACCAACCGCTTACAACTTTTGGCCAAGTCAGTAAAAACAGTCCAAAACTTATTATTGAAAATCCTAGAATGCATTTAACAAGCATCCCTTTTTTTTCTTTTTGATCTACAATATGACCGGCAAATAACGCCATTGCAATGGCAGGAATCACTTCCATTAATCCAATTATTCCTAAAGAAAGCGCACTTTTGGTTAAACTATATACCTCCCATTCTATGATGATGAATTGCATTGACCATGCAAAAACCATAGCAAACCGCAATAATAAAAACACGTTAAATTCTGTATAACGCAAGGCAGCATATGGATCTTTTGTTTTTTTACTCATAATTTTTATTTAATGTCTTTTAATCGTAATTGAATGCTTACTTTGTCATTCCATTCATTTTCATCGATGCAATATACGGCTTCAAATTCTTTTTGATCAGAGATTAACTCTTTTTTATGTCCTAGGCCAAAGCCAATGGCAGCAAGGCCTTCGGAGTTATTTTGTTTTACGAATAACTTTAAATGCTCATCCTCAGAGCCAAGCGTTTTCGCATAACCTGTATCTTTTATTTTTTTGGTTAAAAAAATGGGAGTCATGTTTAATGGGCCAAAAGGTTCAAATTGTTTCAGGATCCGAATTAATTTTGGAGTGATGTTTTCAAAATCAATTTCGGCATCTACAGATATTTCCGGAATTAACTGATCAGGATGAATGGTTTCCTGAACTGTTTTTTCAAATGCATTTTTGAAGATTTGATAATTTTCTTCCTTCAAAGTCATTCCTGCAGCATACATGTGTCCTCCAAATTGTTCCAGATGTTCCGAACAGGCTTCGAGCGCATTGTACACGTCGAATCCTTTCACCGATCGCGCCGAAGCGGCATATTTGTCGCCACTTTTTGTAAAAACCAATGTAGGGCGATAATAAGTTTCAATCAATCTGGAAGCCACAATTCCAATAACACCTTTGTGCCAATCCTCCTGAAAAACCACCGATGTAAAGTTGTTTTCTTCTTGATTTTGGGTAATTTGTTGGAGCGCTTCTTTGGTAATTTGTTTGTCCAGATCTTTTCGGTCAGAATTGTATTGTTCAATTTCTGAAGCAAATTGTTGTGCTTGCTCAAAATCAAATTCTGACAACAATTCGACGGCATGATTACCGTGTTTGATACGTCCCGCAGCATTGATTCGCGGAGCAATGATAAACACCACATCAGTAATGTCGAGCGTTTTCTTTTTTATCTGGTGTACCAATGCTTTAATTCCAGGTCTCGGCTGGGCATTGATTACTTGTAATCCGAAATAAGCCAAAACACGGTTTTCGCCAGTTAAGGGTACAATGTCGGCAGCAATTGCTATGGCTACTAAATCAAGATACGAAACCAAATCTTCGATAGTTTGGTTTCTGTTGGTTCCTAAAGCCTGAATAAGTTTAAAACCAACACCGCAACCGCATAATTCGTCATAAGGGTAGCTGCAATCTTCTCGTTTTGGATCTAGAACCGCAACGGCTTCGGGTATAATTTCCCCTGGTCTGTGGTGGTCACAAACGATGAAATCAATGTTTCGCTCTTTTGCGTAAGCGATATGATCTATGGATTTTATACCACAATCCAGGGCAATAATGAGTGAGAATCCGTTATCGTCGGCAAAATCAATTCCTGCGTACGAAATGCCATAACCTTCATTGTAACGATCAGGAATATAGGTCGCTATGTTGGGATAAAAGCTTTTTAAATAGGAAGAAACAAGTGATACTGCGGTTGTGCCGTCAACATCATAATCCCCAAATATGAGGATGTTTTCCTGATTTGCAATAGCATTTTCAATGCGCGCGACGGCTTTGTCCATGTCCTTCATTAGGTAAGGATCATGCAAATCGTCCAAACTTGGCCTGAAAAAAAGTCTGGCTTGTTCAAAAGTTTCAATGCCCCTTTGAATTAACAAAGTAGCAATAAATTCTTCTACATTCAAAGCTTGAGCTAAGTGCTTTATTTTTTCTTCAGCAGGTTTTGGCTTTAGTGTCCAACGCATTAAATTTTTGATTTTAGATTAACGATTTTAGATTTCTGAAATCTAAAATTTTAAATAAATTATTTCAATTCCAAAGCTTCACCTTCAAATTGAATTCCGTCCCAGCCTGTTTTCATGAAGTTGCGAATGTTTTGATGATTAGTTCCATTTGGATCCCCTAAAACTTCTTCAAAATAATAAGCTCCAAAACAAGCTAATGTTTCGTCAACGGATAATTTTTGTAATTGTGCGAAAGCAAATAATTTACAAGAACCTGAATTAGTTCCTGCCGCATTATGTGTATCCCCGTTTTGAAAAGCGGTAGGGATAAAATTGTAATTTTCTTCTATTGTATCAATTGTTTCAGCAAATGTGTTAGCTGTTGGGTTTTGTCTTAGTTTGTCTAAAAAGTTATTGATTGTCATATTTATGTATTTATTCTTCTTTTTGAAATTTGTTTTTCTTGGCTTCTTTTACAATTGTTTTTCCGGCAACGATAACAACAATTTCGCCACGAGGGGCAGTTTTTTCGAAGTGGGTTAAGACTTCTTTTGCCGTACCGCGTCTATTTTCTTCATGTAGTTTTGATAATTCTCGGCAAACGCAAATTTGTCGGTCTTCGCCAAAATAAGTGATAAACTCGGCTAAAGTTTTGACCAATTTATGCGGGGAAACATACAGAATCATCGTTCGGGTTTCTTCTGCTAATTCGAGATATCGGGTTTGTCTTCCTTTTTTTTCTGGAAGGAAACCTTCAAAAACGAATTTGTCATTGGGTAAACCACTGTTCACTAAAGCAGGTACAAAAGCTGTTGCGCCGGGCAGGCATTCTACTGCAATTCCGTTTTCGATACAAGCACGAGTAAGTAAAAAACCAGGATCTGAAATCGCTGGTGTTCCCGCATCCGAAATCAAAGCAATGTTTTCACCGGCTTTTAATCTGGAAATTATATTCTCAGTGGTTTTGTGTTCGTTATGCATATGATGACTGTGCATATGTGTGCCAATCTCAAAATGCTTGAGCAGTTTACCGCTCGTTCTGGTGTCTTCGGCCAGAATTAAATCTACTTCTTTAAGAATCCTAATGGCTCGAAAAGTCATGTCTTCGAGGTTGCCGATAGGAGTTGGTACGATATATAATTTTGACATTTTTTAAATTAAAAACAATTTGTGGTTACTTGACAATTATATCCATAAGTATTAATTAAATTTTTAACATATTCAAGTTCAGTTGGGTTACAACAAATTGAATTTAAATTTGGATTTAAATAAAATGAATATCTGATCGTTGAGCCATTACCAGTACCAATAGTTTTAACAATCAAGTATTCTAATTTATTTGAATAGCAATCTAAATTCGTTAATAGGGGGCAATCACGCGTATCTAAAGTTTTTAATTGGTTAAAAGAACAGTCAATATTGTTTAGTTCTTTTAATCCTTTTAGATTCAATGATGATAATTGGTTTCCATTGCATTTAAGGGAATTCATTTTTGTGCAATTATCAAGTATTAATTCTGTTAATGCATTATGATCGCAATCTAACCATCCTAGATTTGTACAATTGGAACTATTTAATTTAGTTATTTTATTTGAACTGCATTGTAAATTATGAATGATTTTTAAGTCGCTAATGTCTAATGAAGTTAATGAATTATTATTCACACTTAAATTTTCCAAATTAGCTAAATGTTTTACTGATAGAGTGGTTAATAAATTATTGTCACCAGTTATATATTTTATTTTATCTGAATTCTCAATGTTTAGGTCACTAATTTTATTATTTTCAAATCGTACTATTTCTAATTTTGGTAATGATTTCAAATTTAGAGATGTTAATTGATTGCCATAGCATAAAAGTTCTTGCAGATTGTTTAAACCTTGTACGTTTAAATTTGTGATTTTATTAGAATGGCAATATAAAATTTCTAATTTTGTAAAACTAGAAACATCTATGCTGCCAATACTGTTATAACCACAGTATAATCTTTTAAGATTTGGAAATGATTGTAAACCTTCTAAATTCGTAATATTTGCACTTTGAAGATCTAAAGCACTAACATTTTCGGCTTCACAAACTTGAATAATCCCGTCATCATTTGTATCAATTTTAAATTGAAAACCTTGTAAATTTGTGGCTATAGAGTTAATATCATTTTTTGATGATAACAGTTTTGCTTTAAAATTGGCGTCAGGTATGTTAACTATTTGTTTGCAATCTGGATCGGTGCTTATGTTTTTAGATTCATCTTCGTTTGAATTAGAACACCCGGAGATTATTAAACTAAAACAGCATAAGAAATAAATAAGTGGTTTGATGCTCATTCTTAAGGTAAATTTGGGTTTGAAATGCGATATAATAAATAGGTTAAGAAAGGATTAAAACGAAAGGAATTTTTTCTCAATGATTTCCATAAAGCGTGCTTCATACTCATCTTTTCCTTCCCAATTATTGTAATCTGGTTTTACCATTTCGTCAATAAATGTTTTGGTTTCCAGATAAGTGTCAAATGTAATGAGTTGGCTTATAACACGGTTGTAATCCTCATTATTACCACCAAAAAGATGTTTTACAAAAGCAATCCTGTCGTTGAGTCCAATATTGATTTCTTTGGCTAGTTTATCATTTAAGGTAACTGTTTTGGGCTCTGTTTTTTCGGGCTCCGTTTGAGGGGCATTCGAAGTGGTTTCTTCTGGAATGTCAAAAGAAGAAGGAACGGGTGGGTTGGAATCAGCTTCTTGCTTTTTACCTGTAGATGGAACTTTTACAAAATCAGGATCAGTATAATGACCACCAAGTAAGTCATCAAAAGAGATTTGGACAGCTTCTTTTTTCTTTGGGGTTTCAGGTTTAGCAGGTTCTATCGGTTGAATTTCTGTTTCGTCCAAAGAGAATAAAGGTTTTTCAACAGGTGCTTCTTCTGCAGTTTCTAAAGTTTCTACAGTGTTTGAAGTTGGAATTTCTTCTTCAGCGATTGCTGTGATTTCTTCTTCTTTAGTTTCTTCAACAACCGAAATGATTTCTTTTTCCTCAATAACTTCAACTACAGAATCTTCTTCTGACATTGGGTCTGTAATTGCAGCAGGTTTTTGAAATTCGGGAACAGAAATAGTTTCGAAAAACTCCTTCATTTTTTCTACAACTTCGGCTTGGCCAATAGTAGGTTTTGGTTCTCCAAAATAATTTTCAACAAATCGTAAAACGGCTAATTTTTCATATAATTTCTGTGTTTCCAGATAAAGCTGGTTGATATCAGATTTATCTTTTAATTGTAAAATTCTATGAGCAATGCTAATTAAGTCGGCTTCCAATTTTTTCTTCATGGCTTCTGAAATTATGATGAATATGGCTTTTTTATGATAGTGTTCTTGTTTGTAATGATTTAGCGGGATAAGCTTCTTTTTTTCTATTTATTATCGAAATAAGACCTGTCCAATCTCTGAATTGGCAAAAATTATCTACTTTTGAAACGAGGTAAAATAGAAGTTTACCCAGACAATTTATTACGGATACAAAGTAATAAAAACTATTCATTTTTTAAGCTAGAAAAAAATAAAATGTTTCTCGAAAACACAGTAAATCATAAAGAGCAATTTGGATGGATTGAAGTCATTTGCGGCTCCATGTTTTCGGGAAAAACCGAAGAACTCATCCGAAGGTTAAGACGGGCACAGTTTGCCAAACAACGAGTAGAAATCTTTAAACCTGCTATCGATACCCGTTATCATGAGGAAATGGTAGTGTCACATGACAGCAACGAAATTCGTTCAACACCGGTTCCCGCAGCTGCCAATATCGCTATTTTGGCGCAAGGTTGTGATGTGATCGGGATTGATGAAGCCCAGTTTTTTGATGACGAAATCGTGACGGTTTGTAACGACCTTGCCAATCAGGGAATTCGTGTCATTGTTGCTGGTTTGGATATGGATTTCAAAGGCAATCCTTTCGGGCCTATGCCTGCGCTTATGGCCACAGCCGAGTATGTGACCAAAGTACATGCGGTGTGTACACGAACCGGGAATCTGGCGAATTACAGTTTTCGAAAAACAGACAACGACAAACTCGTTATGCTGGGTGAGACTGAAGAATACGAGCCTTTGAGCCGTGCGGCCTATTTTCACGCCATGCGAAAAGATGAAAAAAATGACGAGAATAAAAAATTTAAATAAAACTCAAGATTGAATTTAAATATTTCAAATATTGAAAGTGTTCTCCAATCAAAATGGGATAGAAATCCTGATGGAGAGACTATAGACACTGTTTCTATAGACAGCCGTTCTTTGCAAAACAATGAGAAAACGCTCTTTTTTGCATTAGCCGGAGCGAATCACGATGCCCATATTTACATAAAAGATTTAATTGCAAAAGGCGTTCGTTATTTTGTGGTGACCCATATTCCCGATGGTCTTGAGGGAAAAGCCAATTTTTTGGTTGTCAATAATACGTTGAAAGCGTTACAACAGTTTGCAGCTTATTACCGAAGCCTTTTTTCGTTTCCGATTATTGGAGTAACGGGAAGTAACGGTAAAACCATCGTAAAAGAATGGCTCAATTTCCTGTTGAGTCCCGACTATAATATCATCCGAAGCCCGAAAAGCTATAACTCACAAGTGGGGGTTCCGTTGTCAGTTTTGGCTATAAACGAACAGCATAATTTAGGGATTTTTGAAGCCGGGATTTCGACGGTTTCGGAAATGGACAAACTAGAGAAAATCATTCGGCCAACGGTCGGAATTTTGACCAATATCGGCTCTGCCCACGATGAAGGCTTTGAAAATTTGGATGAAAAAATCAAGGAAAAAATGTTGCTTTTCCAACATTCGGAAGTAGTGATTTATCAAAAAAATGAGTTAACAGATAATTTCATGTCAAGTTCTTCCTCCCTCTCTTTTGGAGAGGGGCGGGGTGAGGCTATTTCATGGTCTTTTACAGATGAAACCGCCGCTGTTTTTGTGTCCAAAAAAGAGCATACGCACGACCATACACTTATTGAATATACATGCAAAGGGAATGTTTCGGCCTTGGAAATCCCTTTTGTGGACGATGCTTCTGTCGAAAATGTGATTTCCTGTCTTTTGGTTTTGTTGTATTTGGAATACGATGCCAAAACGATTCAAAGCCGAATCGAATTATTGTTTCCGATTGAAATGCGTTTGAAAGTGAAAAAGGGAATCAATAATTGTAGCCTTATCGATGACAGTTACAGTTCCGATTTTCAGTCTTTGAAAATAGCATTGGATTTTCTTGAAAGCCAAAAACAGCATCAGAAGAAGACGGTAATTCTTTCGGATATTTTTCAAAGCGGATTATCGAATGAAGCTTTGTATTCTAAAGTGGCCGAGCTGATTATTTCCAATAATATTAACCGTGTTATCGGAATTGGCGAAACGATTTCTACTTTGAAAACAAAACTTCCGAATGCTTCATTTTTTAAAGATAGCAATGAATTTTTGGCGCAATTGGAGCAGTTGAATTTCGAAAATGAAACCATTCTTATAAAAGGAGCGCGATCTTTCCAGTTTGAAGAAATCGTGGCGGCATTTGCAGAGAAAACACACGAAACCGTTCTTGAAATTAACCTGAATGCAATAAGTCATAACTTTAATTTTTTCAAATCAAAACTAAAACCAACGACCAAAATGATGGCGATGGTTAAAGCTTTTGGTTATGGAAGCGGGGGTTTTGAAATTGCAAAATTGCTTGAGCATCACAAATTGGATTATTTGGGTGTGGCTTTCGCCGATGAGGGAATTTCGCTGAAAACCGCGGGCATCAAATTGCCGATTATGGTTTTGAATCCGGAGAATACCAGTTTCCCGGCAATTATTCAGCATCAATTGGAACCGGAAATTTACAGTCTGAAAGGATTGAATGCTTTTCTGAAAATTGCTGAACAGAAAAAATTAAAAGATTTTCCTATTCATATAAAAATGGATACCGGAATGCATCGTTTGGGTTTTGAATTAAACACGATTGATGATTTAATCGTTACTTTGAAAGGAAACCAAACGGTCAAAGTGAAGAGCATTCTTTCGCATTTGGCTACCAGTGATGACCCGCAACAGAAAGATTTTGTTCAATATCAAATTGGGTTATTCGAAAAATTATCTTCGAAATTAATGAATGAATTGGGGATTAGTCCTATCCGCCATATTTTGAATACATCCGGTATCAGTAATTTTCCGGAAGCGCAATACGATATGGTTCGTTTGGGAATTGGTTTGTATGGTGTTTCCAATGATTCGGAGGAGCAAAAATACCTTGAAAACGTTGGAACGTTAAAATCGGTTATTTCCCAAATCAGGACAATTCAGCCAGGCGAAAGCGTGGGCTACGGCAGACGGTTTATGGCGGAGAGAGAATCTAAAATAGCTACGATCCCGATTGGTTATGCTGACGGAATTTCGAGACATTGGGGGAATGGTGTTGGATTTGTAACCATTAAAAATATAAAAGCACCTGTTCTTGGAAGCGTTTGCATGGATATGTTAATGGCGGACGTGACCGGGATTGACTGTAAAGAAGGGGATTCGGTGGTGATTTTTGGCGAAAGCCCGACCGTGACTTATATGGCCGAACAACTGAAAACAATTCCGTATGAAATTCTTACTAGTATTTCGCAAAGAGTTAAGAGGGTTTTTTATAGGGAATAATGCTGTTTTTTGTAAAAGATTAACTATATTCGTTACATTATAAACTAACCAAAATCAAAACATTATGGGATTTATCAGTGATTTCAAAGCCTTTTTGATGAAAGGCGAAATAGTGAATTTGGCTACAGCGGTAATTGTTGGGGGTGCATTCGGAAAAATTGTGACCTCTTTTACAAATGACGTTTTAATGCCGCCTATTGGATTATTATTAGGAAAAGTTGATTTTAAAAACCTGAAAATTGTGCTTCAGGAAGGCATTCCCGCAGTTATGGAAAATGGTGCCGAAAAAGCGCCAGCCGTAGCAGAAGTTGCGATTAACTATGGTTCTTTTATTCAAACCGTTTTTGATTTTGTGATTATTGGTTTTTGTATTTTTATGGTATTAAAAGCCTATGAAAAAACCAAAAAACAAGAAGCAGTGGTTGAAGCTCCTCCAGCAGGGCCAACACAGGAAGAATTACTTGCCGAAATCAGGGATTTATTGAAAAAGTAACTCCTAAGATTCTAAGTCAATAAGTTTCTGAGTTAAAAATCTTAGTATCTCCGGAACTCAGCAACTTTGAAAAAGAAATTATACCGCTTTACACTATATATTCTAACTAAACCACCTTATAAACGGGTGGTTCTTTTTTTAAGATACTAAGTTTTTAAGTTACTTGGTAAAAACTTAGAATTTCAGGAACTTAAAAATACTTGTTTAATTTATAACAATTTGTTAATTTTTGTGAACCCCCTTGTTTCTTTTTGAAGATTACATACTTTTGTAAAAAAAATAAATAGACTATAAAATATATACAATGAGAATAGCAGTTGTAGGAGCTACCGGAATGGTTGGCGAAATAATGTTGAAAGTATTGGCGGAAAGAAACTTTCCTGTAACAGAATTAATCCCAGTTGCATCTGAGAAATCAGTTGGGAAAGAAATCGAATTCAAAGGGAAAAAATATAAAGTGGTTGGTCTTCAAACTGCAGTTGACTTGAAAGCAGACATCGCTTTGTTCTCTGCCGGTGGAGGAACATCACTAGAATGGGCTCCTAAATTTGCGGAAGCGGGAACTACCGTTATTGACAATTCATCTGCATGGAGAATGGATCCTACCAAAAAATTGGTTGTTCCTGAAATCAATGCCAATCAATTGACAAAAGAGGATAAAATTATTGCCAACCCAAACTGTTCGACTATCCAAATGGTATTGGCTTTGGCTCCATTGCATGAAAAATATAACATAAAACGTGTAATCGTTTCTACTTACCAATCTATTACAGGAACGGGTGTAAAAGCGGTTCAACAATTTGAAAACGAAGTGGCCGGAGTAAAAGGCGACATGGTTTATAAATACGAAATCAACCGTAACTGTATCCCGCAATGTGATGTTTTTGAAGATAACGGATACACTAAAGAAGAGATGAAATTGGTTAAAGAAACCAAAAAAATCTTAAGTGACGATTCTATCAAAGTAACGGCTACCGCTGTGCGTGTACCGGTTGTTGGTGGACATAGTGAAGCTGTGAATGTGGAATTCAGCAATGATTTTGACGTTAACGAAGTTAGAACTATTTTGAGTCAAACTGATGGAGTGGTGGTTCAGGATAATTTAGACACTTTCACTTACCCAATGCCAAAATATGCCGAAGGTAAAAATGAAGTTTTTGTTGGTAGAATCCGTCGTGACGAAAGCCAGGCAAACACTTTGAACATGTGGATTGTTGCCGATAACTTGAGAAAAGGAGCTGCGACAAACACTATACAAATCGCAGAATATTTAATTGCTGCAAACTTGGTTTAATCCATTTTACTATTATATAAATCCGATTGACTTTAAAATAATATAAAGTTAATCGGATTTTTTCTATTCTATGATTACCTTTGCACCGGATGAGAAAAAGGATTGTCATATTAAATTTTTTCTGGGCATTTGCGGTATTGTTCGCAATGCTTTTCCAAACTGCGCATACTTATCAGCATCTGGCGCAACAGCTTTCAGAAAAAAAATGCCATCATTCTCACACATCTAAGCATGATATTACCCATCAGCATCACAATTTTGACCATTGTTATGTTTGTGATTTTAAAATAAGCAGTTTTACTTATTCTGAAATTGCTTCCTATGGATTTCAAGATGCTATAATACACTCTGAATATACTTTTTTCAAATCCAGAGAAATTACCGAATTCTTTAAAGGGAGCCTTTTTGCACTTCGGGCACCTCCTGTTTTTATTGCTTTTTTATAGAGTTTGAAATTTACATTTATTTAAAAAATAAACATGTAAGTTTCTAGATGAATTTTTGATTCACAAATAAATTATGTAAAAATATTTCTTTCATTTCTCCCTTTCCTTTGGAGAGGGTTGGGGTGAGGAACAATAAAATCATTTTAAATGAAAAGATATATAGTTGCCCTATTTTTGGGGCTTACCGCCTTTTTGCAGGCACAAAATTCCATAACCGGAAAAGTCACCGATTCCAAAAACAATTCATTGGCAGGCGTTATCGTCGATGCCTCCGATTTGCATAAATCAACAAAAACAGACGAAAACGGAGTTTATACTTTGACCGCACTTCCAAACGGTAATTTAACTTTAGTGTTTTCATCCGTGGGGTTTGCGACCCAAAATAAAAAGATCGAAAAAGTCCAAAACACGCAGACACTCGATGTTGTTATGGAAGAACTGGCCTTTCAGATGGATGAGGTTATTGTCTCCACGCCATTTTCCAAATTGCAATCCCAAAACGTAATGAAAATTGACCGCGAAAGTGTTAAAACAATGCAGGAAAAGGGGAGTGCCACCTTGATTGAAGGATTGGCAACCATTCCGGGAGTTTCACAAGTTTCTACAGGAACTTCTATAGGTAAACCAGTAATCCGCGGATTGAGCGGGAACAGGGTTTTGGTATATACACAGGGAATCCGATTGGAGAATCAACAATTTGGAGATGAACACGGGCTTGGACTCAACGACGCCGGAGTGGAAAATGTTGAGGTTATAAAAGGTCCGGCTTCCTTGCTTTACGGTTCGGATGCGCTAGGTGGGGTTTTGTTTTTTAATCCCGAAAAGTTTGCCTTGGCGAATACTTTTCAGGGCGATTTTGGACAACGAATGTTTTCGAATACGCTCGGAACCAGTACAACTTTAGGTTTGAAAACATCCACCGATAATTGGAAATATTTGGTACGCGGTTCTTACAACACCCAATCCGATTATAAAATTCCCGATGGTGACCGTGTGACCAACACCCGTTTTCAGGAAATGGATTTCAAGGCCGGATTAGGGTACAGCAACGCCAAATTTTCGAGTGTGTTGCGATACAATTACAACAATCTTGATGTGGGAATTCCGGAGGATGGAATCGCTGATCAAACCACTTCCAAAAAAACAGCTTTTCCTAAACAAGGGGTTTACAATAATTTATTCTCCTTGAACAACACCCTGTTTTTTACCGATTCCAAATTGGATGTGAATTTGGGTTATATCCGAAATGACAGAAACGAATTTGAAGACAGTGATGTTGCGGTTTTGCACATGATTTTAAACACGTTTGACTATAATGTCAAATATTATCTTCCTAAACTAGGGAAAGTTGAAACCATATTTGGAATACAGGGAATGTCTCAAGAAAATAGAAATCTCGGAGAAGAATATTTAATTCCAAACGCAACAACGAATGACTTTGGCGTTTTTGGAACTGGGATTTATAATTGGGGAGAAAGTTCGATTCAGGGAGGACTTCGTTTTGATTACCGACATTTAGTTTCCGAAGAATATGGAATCGTTGGGGATGAAGGTTATTTTGAAGCACTTGATAAAAATTATGACAGTTTCAACGCTTCATTGGGTTACAAAACCAATTTTGCCAAGGATTTATCTTTCCGATTGAATACGGCAACGGGTTTTAGGGCTCCGAATTTGGCCGAGCTTTCGTCCAACGGAGTTCACGAAGGAACTTTTCGTTATGAAATAGGAAACGCAGATTTAAAAACCGAACAAAATTTGCAAACCGATTTGGATTTGGAATACAAAAGCACCCATTTTGAGTTTAGTGTAAGCGGTTTTTATAATCATATCAACGATTATATTTATTCGTCACCAACCGGAGCAGAAATTGATGGATTCAAGGTTTATGATTACATCCAGAATAATGCCAATTTGTATGGAGGAGAATTAGCTTTGCACATTCACCCGCATCCATTGGATTGGTTGCATATCGAATCTAGTTTTGAAACCGTTACGGGAAAATTGCAGGATGGTGGTTACTTGCCACAAATCCCTGCCAACAATTGGGACAATACCATAAAAACCGATTTTAAGATTGGCAATTGGCTTGAAGATGCATTTGCCACTTTGAATGTTTCGACAACTTTCAGTCAGGATAAAGTAAGCGGATATGATATTTCTTCAGATGGTTATACGTTGTTTAATATGGGGTTTGGCGGTAAGGTGAAATTGGGCAAAACAGCTTTTGATATCAATTTGAATGGTAATAACTTGCTCAATAAAACCTATATACCGCATTTATCTCGATTGGCTACTTCAGGAATACCCAATCTGGGACGGAATTTTGTTTTGGGAGTTGCTTTTAAGTTCTAAGGATGAAGTTTTATAAAATTACAAACCCCAATAGCAAAAGTTATTGGGGTTTGGTTTTAATATTCAATTTTTCCGATATGCTTCATAATCCGGACAATTTTTGTCTTTCGGTTATTGATGTAGGAGGATGAGCTTGTGGCTTTGTATTTTCTTGGGTTGGGCAAAATGGCGGCGATTCCTGCAGCTTGTTGTAGAGTCAAACTCGAAGCGTCCCGGCGGTACCAGTGTTCGGTTGCGGCATACGCCCCATAAACGCCGTCACCCATTTCGATGCTGTTGAGGTAAACTTCCATGATGCGTTTTTTGCCCCAAATAATTTCTATTAAAACGGTGAAATAAGCTTCCAGGCCTTTTCGGAGGTAACTTCGGCCTTGCCAAAGAAAAACATTTTTGGCGGTTTGTTGTGAAATGGTGCTTCCGCCTTTTATTTTTCGACCTCTTTCATTGCTTTTGTAGGCTTTTTGCATCGCGATAAAATCAAAGCCGTTGTGGGTTAAGAAAGTTCCGTCTTCACTGGCAATTACTGCTTTTTGAAGGTTCATGGAAATTTTATCGATAGGCTCCCAATTGTGACTGAAATAAATTTCTTTTCCAGCAGCTTTGTTTTCAAAATAGCGGATTACCATCAAAGGAGTGAACGGAACAGGTACAAATTTGAAAAGCACCACAAGTGCAACTGAAATCCCAAAAAACCACAGCAGTGCTTTTAGAAGAAACCATTTTATTTTGGCTCCAAAACTTTTGGATTGCTTTTTGGAGGGTTTTTTAGTTGTTTTTTTGGGAGTTATTTTGGTTGCCATTTTTTATGTTAAATCTGCTAATTCGGTTCCTATTAAACTGCCAATTGCTACTCCCATTCCGCCAAGGCGAACGCCACAATACACGTTTTCAGAGAGTTGAGAAACAATCGGTTTTTTGCTGTTTCCAATGCCCATAATCCCACTCCAGCGGTGTTCAATTCGGACATACTGATTGGGCAAAATTACTTTTTTTAATAAGTCTTCCAATTTTTTTTGCACAATTTCTGTCTCACCAAATTCGGTTGTTGTTTCGGTTTCAAAGTCTAAATTCCTGCCGCCTCCAAGAAGAATTCGGTTATCAATATTCCTGAAATAATAATAACCTCTGTCCAAATGGAAAGTTCCTTTTATGTCCAGATTTGGGATGGGTTCTGTAATTAAAACCTGTGCCCTTGCTGGTTTTACACCGCCTTTGGTTAGTGAATTGGAAAAGCCATTGGTTGCAAATAATAATTTTTTGGTAGTAAAACTAAAATCGCCCAGTGCTACTTCAACGCAATTTTCGTTATCAAAAAAAGAGGTAACGGTTTGCTGGTTCAGTATTAAAATATCTTTCTCAACTGCTTTTTTCAGAAGTGCCTGCATCATGTTTCCAGTATCTATTTGGGCTTCAAAAGGATTGAAAATCAAATATTCGTTAACGTCTCCAAAACCAAAACGATCTACTTCTTTGGCAAATACATCGCTTTTGAACATTGGTTTTAAGATTTCATTGATGAAAGGCAACTTATTTAAACATTCAGAAAAACTGCTGTCGTCGTCATTCAAAAATAATTCATAGCCGCCGTATGGTTTGAAATCGATGGTGCTGTCGCCAAGGTGTTTTCTCAATAGTTGAAGCCCATTCCATCTTTTATGGATGAGTTGGATAACGTCTTCCTCGGTATGTGTTTTTAAATCTTCGATGATTTCAGAAATACTCCCAAAGCAGGCAAATCCGGCATTTTTGGTGCTGGCTCCTTGTGGTAACATTCCTTTTTCGAGTATAAGTATTTTGCTGTCAGGGTATTTTTCGCGTAAGCGTAAGCCTGTATGCAAACCTACGATTCCGCTTCCTACGATGGTGAAATCAATATTTGTAAACCAATTTTTTAATTCCCAATAGCTTAGCTGCATTTGACCTTTTTTTTATAAAATTAAATAAAATTTCCAGTTTTTGACTCTTACGTTTTGGTAATGTTGGGTGTAAAAATATTTTTTAGGTAATGTGTGTATTAATGTTGAAAATATAAGGCTTTGGCATCATAATTGTGCATTAAAAATAGATTTGAAAAAGCAGTCATGTGCTTTGAATATGGGTAAAAAACGCTGCGGAAAGTCTAATAGTAAAATTAAATGAACAGTTATGTTTGAAAATATTGATGAACTTATTGAAGTAAATTTAAAACTGTTATTTGCATCAAAATCTCAATTTATGATGCGAATTAATTTCAAGGATGAATACGGTTTTAATTTAAAAAATTCGAAAGTGTTTGCCGAAATTTTAGAGCATAAAGGACTTATTGTATTAGAAAAAACTCAAGGATTCCGTTGTGATTTAACTGATGTTGGAAGGCAGATTTGCCAAAGTGGAGGTTGGATTAAGTATAAACAAACGATTGAATCTTTGACCAAATTAAAAGATTTAGATACGGTGGATTCTCAAGTTAAAATGATGGAACAATCATTAGTAAGAAAAATAATTGTGGCAAGTATCATTATGTTTACATTGTGTCTTCTCATTACCCTGTTTGCAATTAAATTACTCAATGTTTATTAGTCAGGTTTAAGACTTTTTAATAAAAAAAGAATTCTCCCTTTTTAATCTTTTTTTATGATTGACTATTTATCCTAATTGAGAATTATAGTGTTATATTTGAAATGTGAATATGTATTTTAAATAATTATGAGAAAAACACTCTTTTTAATGCTAACAATGATGAGTTTGACAGCAAGTGCCCAAAATGTAATGACACCGGAATTACTGTGGAAATTAGGGAGAATTACTCCGCTAGGAGTTTCAAAGGACGGTAAAAATGTTGTTTATAAAGTTTCGACACCTTCAGTCGAAGAAAATAAATCCAGTTCTAAATATTATAAGGTTGACATGAACTCCGGAACTGTAGCTGAAATTAAGGATACAAAAGAAGTTTTAGCTGATAAAAATGTTTCACCTGACGGGAAATACATAGTTTACAATGAAGAGGTGAAACTTGACAATGTATTAGGAGCAGATTATTATCCTAATTTGGACAAATCTAATGTTAAAATTTACAATGGCTTGGATTACCGTCATTGGGATACTTGGAACGAAGGGAAATTCAATCATGTTTTTTACAAAGAAAATAAAGAGGGTGCACAAGGAACTGATATTCTAAAAGGGGAACGCTTCGATAGTCCTCAAAAACCTTTCGGAGGAGACGAAGATTATAATTGGTCGCCTGATGGGAAAAGCATCGTGTATGTGTGCAAGAAAAAATCAGGTACTGAATATGCGCTTTCTACAGACACCAATATATATGAGTACAATCTTGAAACAGGTAAAACCATCAACAGAACCGAGGGGAATTTAGGGTACGATACGGCTCCACAATTTTCACCTTCAGGAGACTTGACTTGGTTGCAAATGAAGAGAGATGGATATGAGTCCGATAAAAATGATTTGATTGTTAGTTACAAAGGTTTGAAAATAAACCTTACTGCTAATTGGGACGGAACGGTAAGTAGTTTCAAATGGAGCAATGATGGGAAAAAGATTTATTTTGTAGCACCAATTGACGGTACATTACAGGTTTTTGAGGTTAATTTCCCTGGATTGACAAAGATTGCGATTACTGTAAAACAAGTTACAAATGGTGATTTTGATGTACATGATTTGGTTGGTTTTTCTGGCGATGATTTGATTGTTACAAGAAACGATATGAACCATGCAGCTGAGATTTATCTATACAATTTGAAGAAAAAGACTTGGAAGCAATTGACAAATGTTAATACAGCAAGATACTCAACATTGGCATTGAGTAAAACAGAAAGACGTTATGTAACAACAACGGATGGTAAAAAAATGTTGGTTTGGGTAATCTTGCCTCCAAATTTTGATGCTTCAAAAAAATATCCAACACTTTTATATTGCCAGGGAGGACCACAGTCTCCATTGACCCAATCGTATTCTTTCCGTTGGAATTTCCAGTTAATGGCCGCTAACGGATATGTTGTGGTTGCGCCTAACCGTCGTGGAATGCAAGGGCATGGTGTAGAATGGAATGAACAAATTAGTAAAGATTGGGGCGGACAAGTGATGGACGATTATCTTTCGGCTATTGATGATGTGGCCAAAGAAAGTTATGTAGATAAAAGTCGTTTGGGCTGTGTTGGTGCAAGTTATGGTGGTTATTCTGTGTTTTATTTGGCTGGAATTCATAACAACCGTTTCAAAACATTTATTGCCCACGATGGAGTTTTCAATACCCAAAGTATGTTCGGGACTACTGAAGAAGTTTTCTTCAACTACTGGGATTTTGGTGGGGCTTATTGGGAGAAAGACAATGCTGTGGCTCAAAAAGCATACACAAAATTCAATCCTATAAATTATGTTCAAAATTGGAATAAGCCTATTTTGATTATTCAGGGAGGAATTGATTTCAGGGTGCCAATTGGTCAAGCTCAAGAAGCTTTTCAGGCAGCGCAAATACGTGGTTTAAAAAGCCGATTATTATATTTCCCTGAAGAGAATCACTGGGTGTTAAAACCACAAAATGCTCAGATTTGGCAAAATGAGTTTTTTAAATGGCTTAAAGAAACCTTGTAGATTGTAATTTAATTAATAATTTAGTAACGATAATGTAACAATATTTTGGTTTTTGTTACAAATGTAAAAACTATAACTTATTTTAAAAATGTATAAATTATCAATTAAATCACTTTTTATTGCAACAACTCTAGTGGTTGGAATGAATTCGATGACTGCTCAAGATGGGTTAGTTAACTCATTGAAAGTAAATGCCAGTGAAAAAAGCGCAGAAAGTTTCAAGTTTACTGATGTTATTAATTTGGCTAATACTTCCATTAAGAACCAAGGATCTTCGGGAACTTGTTGGAGTTATTCTACGAATTCGTTTTTAGAATCCGAGATGATCAGAATGGGAAAACAGCCAGTTGAATTATCACAGGTTTTTTCTGCTAGAAATGCTTATGTTGAAAAAGGAAAAAATTACGTGCGCATGCATGGAGCCGTAACTTTGGGAGACGGAGGGGAATTGCATGATGTAATTAATATGTACAGAAAGTATGGAGCTGTTCCACAATCCGTTTATACAGGATTGAATTATGGTACTTCGAAAAATAAGTTCGCTGAAATGGCTGCTTTGACTGAGGGTATGTTGGCTGCAATTGTGAAAAATCCGAATGGCGAATTAACTCCTAACTGGGAGAAAGCCTATGCTGCTGTAATCGATTCTTATTTAGGACAAGTTCCTGAGAATTTTATGTACAAAGGAAAAAGCTATACGCCACAAACTTTTGCCAAAGAAGTTGTGGGAATCAATCCGGAGGAATATGTGGAATTTGCATCTTATGCCAATGTTCCTTACTATACAAAAACGATGATGATGGTTCCGGATAACTGGTCATTTGATTTGGTTTATAATATCAAAATGAACGATATGACGGCTATCATTGACAATGCATTGAAAAACGGTTATACTGTAGCTTGGGCATCAGATGTGAGCGAGAAAAGTTTTAGTTGGAAAAATGGATTGGCTTATGTTCCAACTAAAAAGTTTGATGAAATGACGGCCGAAGAAAAAGAAAATATGTTCAACGGACCAAAACCAGAATTGGAAATTACCGAGGAAATTCGCCAAAAAGCATTTGACAATTACCAAACCACTGACGATCACGCAATGCATATTGTTGGTATTGCCAAAGACCAAATGGGAAAAGAGTATTATATCGTAAAAAATTCTTGGGGATCAACTAATGATTATAAAGGATATTTGTATGTGAGCAAAAATTTTGTAAAATACAAAACAACTTCATTGATGGTAAATAAAGGAGGTCTTCCATCTGATATTGCTAAGAAAATAGGGGCTTAATAAAATTTAAAGCTTTAATTACAAAGAAAACCTCACAATATTGTGAGGTTTTTATTTTTAAAACTATCTGAGTTCAGGTAAAGTTTTTCAATTAAGTCTGCTGAAGATTCTAAGTTTATTCATTTTTGTAATTCTTATCTTTGAAATATGAACAGTAAAAAAAGCTATATCCCTATAAAGATATTTATCAGTTATCTAGTTTTGGCGGCACTTTTTGTAGGTGTAAGCTGGTTTCTATATTCGGAAAACAGAGGGTTTTCTGAGACAGAGAGTAAAGTTACCAAAGAGAATAATAAGATTTTAAAAGTTAGTAATTTACTTTCTAATATATACAAAACCGAAAGTTTAGCTAGAATAACCATTCAATCAGATTCAAAGAAGGACTTTGAAAATTATATTTCCAAAACGGATTCTTTAAAGCTAGAAATCGATTCTTTAAAACTATTGGTAACAACTCAGTATCAAATTACATTGTTGGATAGTGTGAAGCTTTTGTTATCTAAAAAAACAAATAATATAAAGGATCTTAAAAGCATAAAAAATAAATCAAATGATGAAACGGCTCTCAAAAAAGCCATTAATGATTTGACAAAAATGGAATCATCGCTTAGAAAACTTCAGTTGGAAGATTTTATAAAACAACCAGCTAAATTGGGGAATTATCAGCAAAGTGTCCTTAAAAAATATGTTGCTTATTTAAACGAAAATATTCCAGATGACAGTACGAATACATTAAGTAAAAAAGAATCGGATTCGATTATAATGGTGTCAAAAACCTTGTTGAATGAGGTCAAAAATGCAACTTTGAAGAAGAAATTCACATTAAATTTGGAAGAAAATAAGTTGCTTCAAAATGAACTTCTAATTTCAGATCAACTAAGAAAAGTCTTGAGTATTATCGAAACCGAAATAATTAGAAATACAACAAGAAACTATCAGGAAAAGGAAAAATCATTAAAACAAAATAATCAAATCGTTACCATAGCGGCAGTACTCGGATTGTTTTCAACTTTGTTTTTTTTAATTTTGATTCTAAATGATTTTTCCAAAACGGAATCCTATAAAAAACAACTTGAAGAAGCTAACAGTACAACCAAAAAATTGCTCAGAAACAGAGAACAGCTTATCTCTACAGTCAGTCACGATTTAAAAACACCATTGAGTACAATTATAGGATATACAGAGCTTTTAGGAAATTCTGAATTGACAAAAAAGCAATTGTATTTTGCCAATAACATAAAAGGTTCCTCAGAATACATTACAAAATTGATTCAGGACTTACTTGATTTTACACAAATTGAAGCGGGAAAAATAATAATCGAAAAGCTTCCTTTTTCGTTGTATGACGTTATTCAGGAAGTTGCAAAAAGTGTCCAATCGATATATGACCAAAAGACGATCCATCTTTCTATTGACATTGAGGAAATTTTCCAAAATAAAATTATAGGAGATCCATTCCGATTGAGGCAAATAGTAACTAATATAATTGGTAATGCCTTTAAATTTACTGCAGAAGGATTTATTAAGATTGAAGTAAAAGTCGATATTGAAAACCATTTTATTACAATTAAAGTCGAAGATTCCGGAATTGGAATAGAAGAAGACAAACAACAATTGATTTTTGAAGAATTCACTCAAGCGGATGAAAGTATCGAAAAAAAATATGGAGGAACCGGATTAGGGCTTACTATTTCAAAAAAAATTATTGAAATTCTTGGTGGGAAATTAAACCTAAAGAGCGTTTATGGTAAAGGCAGTGCTTTTGAAATTCAATTGCCATTGTTGTTTGATTCTTCTTCACAAAAATCGAACATAATAGGTTATTCTGATAATAAGTTAACAGCAGTTGTTGTTGATGATGACATTAATTTGTTGAAGTTAACGACGGAAGTTTTACAGCAGAATAATTTTAAAGTTTTGTTCTTTAACAATGCTTCGGGTGCACTTGAAGCACTAGAAAGCAATCCGTTTGATTTTATAATTACCGATATTCAAATGCCAGAAATAGACGGATTTCTATTTTTGAAAAAAGTAAAGGAATCTACTACTATAAATTTTGACGAAAAGCCAGTTATAGCAATGACTGGAAGAACCGATCTGGAAAAGGAAATCTATATAAAAGCAGGATTTTCGGATGTGATACGAAAGCCGTGTTCTCCAAAAGTATTGCTTGAAATTGTAAATTCCATTTTGAATAATAACCAATCACACTTTTCTACAACCCATGAAATTGAGGGAATAGAGGATTCAATAAAAAAATATTCGTTAACCACTTTGAAATTATTCTTATCTACTGACGAAGGCGCTTTGAAAGAGCTTTTGTACACTTTTATGACATCTACAAAAGAAAACTTAGCAATATTAGAAGAAGGGATTTCAGAAAAAGATATTTTAAAAGTAAAAGGGACTGCCCATAGAATGAAGCCGATGTTTAACCAAATTAAAGCTCATGAAATTGTTCAAATTTTAAGTGATTTAGAACTCAAAGAACTTTCATTTGAGGAAATGGATGTTAAATTCAAAATTTTGAAGACAGAAATCGTATCGTTTTTTTTGCTTTTAGAAAAAGAAGTAAACTAATCTATATTGTACTGTTTTAATTTGTTATATAATGTTTTTCTGTTTATTTTAAGCAATTTTGCTGTTTCTGACTTGTTGTTTTTCGCTTGTTCCAAAGCATTCAAAATGGCTTCTTTTTCATTTTCAAACAAAGAAAAATCATTAATAATTTTGTTTGCCATTTGAAAAATTTCATGTGGGAGTGTATTTTTTTCGATAAAATCACCTTGGGATAATAGAGTGGCTCTCTTAATAATATTTTGAAGTTCTCTTAAATTTCCAGGCCATCTGTAATTTTCAAAAACAGTCACCACTTCTGGGGAAAACCCTATGATGTTTTTATTTAATTGTTGATTTGCTTTGCCAAGAAAGAAATCTGCAAAAATCATTAAATCTTCATTCCTTTCATTCAGCGAAGGGGATTGAATCGAGAATTCATTGATTCGATGGTATAAATCTTCACGGAAGGTTCCGTTCTTTACGGCTTCCCTTAAATCTTCATTCGTTGCGGTGATTATTCGGATATCAACATTAATTTCTTTATTGCTTCCTACAGGTTTTATTTTTCTTTCCTGTAAAGCTCTTAAGAGTTGAATTTGGTTTTCGTAGGAAAGATTGCCTATTTCATCAAGAAAAAGAGTCCCTTTATTGGCAGCCTCAAAACAACCAATTTTGTCATTTATAGCTCCTGTGAATGAACCTTTTAAATGACCAAAAAACTCACTGGCAGCTAATTCTTTCGGAATTGCTCCACAATCAACAGCTATGAAATTATTGTTTTTTCTTGGGCTATTTTGATGAATACTTTTTGCGATAACCTCTTTTCCTGTTCCGCTTTCACCAATAATTAAAACAGACATGTCAGTTGGACTTACAAGTTGAATGTATTCTGCCAATTTTTTTGATGCTGCTGAAATTCCTAAAATAACATCTTCATCTGTCGTTTTTGTTTTGTTATTTGAAATTGTTTTATTAGTTAAATTGGTATCAGTGATTTCCAATGCATTTGAAATAACGAGTAAAACTTCTTCTGGATTAAATGGTTTCGAAATATAATCGGCAGCACCATTTTTTATAGCTTTTACGGCAGTATTAACATCAGAATAACCAGTCATTAAGATAACTGGAATTGTTGGGTATGCCTTTTTAAATTCAGACATAAGTTCAATTCCATCGTAGTTTGGAAGTCTTAAATCTGTAATAATAAGGTCAAAGTTTTGACTTTTAATTTTAGTTTTTGCTTCTTCTGCTGTAAATGCAGTTGTTACAGTATAAGATTTTTTTTCGAGAAAATTTTCCAACATCATACAAAAGGAAACATCGTCTTCTATCAATAAAATCTTTGACATAGGTTTTAACTTTATTTGCTAATGTAAAGTTATTAAAATTATATATTCATAATAAACTTATAAAAAAAAGAGATTCATTGAATCTCTCTCCTCTTGAATCTAAATATTTAGTTCTGCAACTTATTTTTTTGTCAAGTTTCCAGCTGCATCTGTGTAAACAGTAGATTTCTGGTCACCTACTTTTATATCTAGTTTAAATTCTTTCTTTTCATTAATATATGCTTTTTCAATAACCGCGTCAGGTTTAGCAGTTTTTAAGGCTAATATCACTGAACTTGGTACCTCTTCCAATTTGATTTCTGTAAATTTTTCTTCAACTGTTTGTGTTGAAACCGATGATTTTGCTGCTGCTGTAGTTTGTGCAAATGTTGTGAAACTTCCCAAAATGATTGCTGCTGATAAGATTAATTTTTTCATAATAATAGTTTTTTTTAATGATTTAATTCTCTAGTTTGCTTTGTATGATTATTTTTTTATCCAGTTTCCAGTTGCATCTGCATATAGCGCTCCTGCTTTTTCACCAACTGTGATCTCTAGTTTGTATTCTTTTTTCTCATTAATATAAGCTTTGTTAAGTACAGCGGTTGGATAAGCTTTTACTAATGCTTTTTTTACTGTTTCTGGTACTTCTTCAACTTTAATTTCTGTATACGTCTCTTGAACAGTTTGAGTTGTCTGTTCTGTTTTTGGTGGAGTTGATTGTTGTGCGAATGTTGAGAAACTCCCTAAAATGAATGCAGCTGATACGATTAATTTTTTCATGATAAATATTTTTTAAATTTTATATTTTACTTAATGAAATTATTATGCCAACTTATTTAGTTTGCTTGAAATATGTGTAATTATTTGGTTTTTAAATAGTTGTAAATTTTGTGAAATTTGTGAGCTCTATTGAAGTGTGTAATTTTTAATAATTAGTGGGTAAATTTTACACACTTATTTAGATTTCAACAAAAAAGGCCTTGCGGTTTTATGCAAGGCCTTTTTGATATATCTCAATTTAATGATCTGGTTATTGTACAACTAGTTCTTGTTTAGTAGTGAGATAGAAATTAGATAGTGAAGTGGCGCGTCTAAATAGTTTTAGAGATAGATTGTTTTTATGTAGAGACACTTTTATAGAGACAAAAAAACCCATTCGGTTGGAATGGGTTTA
Source organism: Flavobacterium aquiphilum (assembly GCF_027111335.1). Taxonomy (NCBI): domain Bacteria; kingdom Pseudomonadati; phylum Bacteroidota; class Flavobacteriia; order Flavobacteriales; family Flavobacteriaceae; genus Flavobacterium; species Flavobacterium aquiphilum. The sequence goes on from NZ_CP114288.1 coordinate 750,117, forward strand.
ATTTTTTGATTTATTCTGGATCATTCATTTTGAAATCGTCCATAAAGGCAGTGGTGTAATCCCCTGCGATGTATCTTGCGTCATCCATCAATTGTCTGTGGAATGGAATTGTTGTTTTGATACCTTCGATTACGAATTCGTCTAATGCTCTTCTCATTTTACTGATAGCTTCTTCACGAGTTTGGGCTGTAGTAATCAATTTGGCAATCATCGAATCGTAGTTTGGCGGAATCGTATAGCCTGAGTACACGTGTGTGTCAAGGCGTACTCCGTGACCACCTGGCATATGCAAAGTAGTGATTTTTCCCGGAGACGGTCTGAAGTCGTTATATGGATCTTCGGCATTGATACGAACCTCGATCGCGTGTAATTGAGGAAGGTAGTTTCTTCCTGAAATTGGCACACCAGCAGCAACTAGGATTTGCTCACGAATCAAGTCGTAATCAACTACTTGTTCTGTAATTGGGTGCTCAACTTGAATACGAGTATTCATTTCCATGAAGTAGAAGTTTCTGTGTTTGTCCACTAAAAATTCTACAGTTCCGGCACCTTCGTATTTAATATATTCGGCTGCTTTTACAGCTGCTTCACCCATTTTTGCGCGTAATTCGTCGGTCATGAATGGAGAAGGTGTTTCTTCGGTCAATTTTTGGTGACGACGTTGAACAGAACAGTCTCTTTCAGAAAGGTGACATGCTTTACCGTAAGCATCACCAACAACTTGAATTTCGATGTGGCGTGGCTCCTCGATTAATTTTTCCATGTACATTCCGTCGTTACCGAAAGCCGCAGCAGCTTCTTGACGGGCACTTTCCCAAGCTTTCAAAAGATCTTCTTCTTTCCAGATAGCTCTCATCCCTTTTCCACCACCACCGGCAGTAGCTTTCATCATTACAGGGTATCCTATTTTTGCTGCAGTTTCTTTAGCGTCTTCGTAAGAATCCAAAATTCCTTCAGAACCTGGTACACAAGGAACACCTGCTTCAATCATCGTGGCTTTTGCGGATGCTTTATCACCCATTCTGTCAATCATTTCTGGTGACGCACCGATGAATTTTATGTTGTGTTCCTGGCAAATTTTAGAAAATTTTGCATTTTCAGAAAGGAATCCGTAACCAGGGTGAATTGCGTCTGCGTTTGTAATTTCGGCAGCAGCAATAATATTGGACATCTTTAAATAAGATAAGTTACTTGGTGCTGGTCCGATACAAACAGCTTCGTCTGCAAATTTCACGTGCAGACTTTCAGCATCTGCAGTAGAGTAAACGGCAACAGTTTTGATTCCCATTTCTCTACACGTTCGGATAACGCGAAGTGCAATTTCTCCTCTATTTGCTATTAGTATTTTTTTAAACATTTTTTTTCAATTAGATAATTAGGCAATTTTGATAATTAGATAATTAGTTTTTTAGTTTGATTTAAAATCAAATCTGCAATCTAAAATCTGCAATCTAAAATCTAAAATTATGATGGATCTACTAAGAATAAAGGTTGGTCAAATTCTACCGGAGACATATCGTCTACCAATATTTTTACAATTTTACCAGATATTTCAGATTCAATTTCATTGAATAATTTCATTGCTTCAATAACACAAAGAACATCTCCTTTTCCAATAGCTTTACCAACTTCTACAAACATTGGTTTGTCTGGAGCAGGTTTTCTGTAGAAAGTACCAATCATTGGTGATTTAATTGTGATGTAATTTGCGTTTTCGGCAGCTGGAGTTTCTGCTGGAGCGGCTGCGACTGGAGCAATTTGTTGAGGAACGACAGCTTGAGGTAGAGCGTTTTGTACAGGTAGTTGTTGTACATAAGTTGCTTCGGTAACGTTTCCTTCTAAAGTAGTTCTGATGGTGATTTTAACATCATCCATTTCTAATTTTACTTCAGCAACACCTGAATTTGCAACAAATTTGATTAGATTTTGAATTTCTTTTAAATCCATAATTATTTCTTTTTAGTTTATTTATTTTTTGTCGTAGGCCCAAGTTAAGTAAATCGATCCCCAAGTGAAACCGCCACCAAAGGCAGCAAAAATAATAGTATCCCCTTTTTTGAAAAGGTGTTCAAAATCGTAAAGTACTAAAGGTAATGTTGCTGATGTGGTATTTCCGTATTTTTCAATATTCATCAATACTTTGGAATCTTCCAGATTCATTCTGTGAGCAGTCGCATCAATGATACGTTTGTTTGCCTGATGGGACACCAGCCAATTTACGTCTTCATTAGTCAAATTATTTTTTTTCAAAATCAATTCACTTGCGTCAGCCATATTGGTAACTGCATATTTGAAAACAGTTTTACCGTCTTGCATTATATTGTGTTGTCTGTTTTTTACAGTATCTTCAGAAGCAGGAATTAAAGATCCTCCGGCTGGTATTTTAAGAAAATCGCGTCCAATACCATCGCTTCTTAAATATTCATCCTGTAAACCAAAACCTTCGTAATTTGGCTCAAATAATACAGCTCCTGCACCATCACCAAAAATGATACAAGTAGCTCTGTCTGTATAATCCACAATGGAAGACATTTTATCGGCACCAATTAAGAGTACTTTTTTGTATCGTCCAGATTGTACATAAGCAGCAGCAGTAGACATTCCATAAAGGAAGCTTGAACAAGCGGCTTGTAAGTCGTAAGCGAATGCGTTTGTGGCTCCAATTGCAGTTGCTACATAAACACCTGTTGCAGCAACCGGCATATCTGGGGTTGCAGTTGCCATTAAAATTAAATCTATTTCAAGAGGGTCAATGTTTGCTTTTGCTATTAAATCTTCGGCAGCTTTTATAGCAAGAAAAGAAGTTCCTTTATCAGCGTCCTTTAATATTCTTCTCTCTTTAATTCCGGTGCGTGTGGTTATCCATTCGTCATTCGTTTCGACCATCGTTTCCAGTTCTTTGTTTGAAAGAACATAATCAGGAACATAACCACCGACTGCGGTAATTGCGGCTGTAATTGTACTCATTATATGCGATTATTTATTGTCAAATGTTGCCATTTGCAAAATTTTTAAAAGGCTTTAAATTTACAAAAAAAAACCAAACTAATAATTTTAGGGTTTCTTATTTGCGGTAAATTATAAACAACAAAAAAAACTCTCACGAAGTGAGAGTTCCAGTATTGTTTACAAAAATGTATTAAGCAAGAGCTACTTCAGATTTATCGATAACAACTTGTCCTCTGTAGTACATTTTACCTTCATGCCAGTAAGCTCTGTGGTATAAATGTGCCTCTCCAGTAACAGGACATGTAGCGATTTGAGCTACAGTAGCTTTGTAATGTGTTCTTCTTTTGTCTCTTCTAGTTTTAGAGGTTTTTCTCTTTGGATGTGCCATTTTACTATATTATTTATCCGTTAATAGATCCTTTAATTTGTCCCAACGCGGGTCTGTATTCTCTTCTTTTTCTTCTTTCTTTTTTTCTTCAATTGCTAATTCTTTCAGTTTTGTCAGAGCTTCGGTTTTTAAACTTCCATCTTTTACTCCTGGATGAACTCTTCTTTGTGGTATCGAAAGTACAATCATCTCATATATATATTGAGCGATGTCTATTTCGAATTCACCATGAGGCAATATCAGCAATTCTTCATTGTCATTGTTGAACGTGTCTCCAAACCGAACAATTAGTTTTAATTTGCCTTTTATAGGTAAATCAAAATCTTCGCCTGTAAGGTCACAAGGAACATTCACAGTTCCTTTATGTTTGAAATCAATCTCAAATAGGTTGCTTTTTTTGTCAAAAACTACATTTACTCTGATGTCTGAATTTTGAAATTCATTGTAATCAAAGATTTCAAAGAACGCATTATCTATTTGATATTCAAATTTGTGTTTCCCTAGCTTTAATCCTACGAAAGGAATTACATATTCTTTTGACTTGCTCATTTCACAACAATTTGCCCTAAACTTCGGGAGTGCAAAGATATAAAATAATTATAATTCCAATAATGTTATTCACCTTTTTTTGTTTATAACTGTTTTTCTTTAGGTTTTAAAGGCTTTTGACTGATTTCAGCGTACTGATTTCTCGAATTATAAACATCAATAGCGAGGTAAACAGCTTCTTTGAAGGAGTTAAAATCGGCTTTGTTTTTTCCTGCAATATCATATGCTGTTCCATGATCTGGAGAAGTTCTTATTTTATTGAGTCCGGCAGTATAGTTTACACCGTTTCCAAAAGATAATGTTTTGAAAGGAATTAAACCTTGGTCGTGATAGGTTGCAATAATAGCATCATATTTTTCGTACTGATTGCTTCCGAAGAAACCGTCTGCAGGAAATGGGCCAAAGACTAAAGTTCCTTTGTCGAATAATTTTTTCAAGGCTGGTTTCAGTACTTTGTCATCTTCTGTCCCTATTACACCTCCGTCTCCACAGTGAGGATTAAGTCCCAAAACTGCAATTTTAGGTTTGTTGATGCTAAAATCCTGTATCAAAGTTTGATTGATAGTTTCTATTTTTTTGAAAATCAAATCTTCAGTCAAATTTGAAGCTACTTCGTTAATAGGGATGTGATCAGTTAATAATCCGACTCTTAAGTTGTCTTGTACCATTAACATTAAGGCGTCACCTTCTAATTCTTGGTTTAGGTAATCAGTATGTCCGGGGAATTTAAAAGATTCTGATTGGATATTGTATTTGTTTATGGGAGCAGTTACCAGAACGTCTATGTCGCCTTCTTTTAGTGCTTTGGTGGCAGCAACGAATGATTTTATAGCATATTCGCCCACTTTTTCGTCGTTTGTTCCAAAGTTAAGATCGATTCCTTCTCTCCAAAGATTTAAAACATTGACTTTGCCAATGACAATTTGATCCAACTTGTCTATACCGTGTAAGGCAACTGACGAATCAAAGCTTTTTCGGATGAACGAAAGTATTTTAACATTGGCAAAAATAACCGGGGTACATAGTTCAAGCATTCGAGAGTCTTCGAATGTTTTAAGGACAACTTCGCTTCCAATACCGTTTAAATCTCCTATTGAAATTCCTACGATTATATTTTCTGCTTTTTTCATAATGGGCACTGGTTATTTATTGCTAATTTTGAAGTGCAAATTTAGTAAAATAAAATAAGAAATGTTTACAGGGATTATTGAAACACTTGGGATTGTTCAAGAGGTTAAGAAAGAACAAGATAATATTCATATCACGATCGAGTCTGCAATGGCAGAAGAATTAAAAATTGACCAAAGTGTTGCTCATAATGGAATATGCTTAACGGTTGTAGCTATAGAGGGGCATCGTTATACTGTTACTGCTATTGGTGAAACAATTAAAAAGACTAATATTTCAAATTGGAACGTTGGTGATAGCGTAAATTTGGAAAGGGCTATGAAACTTGGAGACCGATTGGACGGGCATATTGTACAGGGGCATGTCGATCAAACAGGAATATGTGTTTCTGTAAAGGAGACTAACGGAAGTTGGTTCTATACGTTTGAATATGATCCTGCATTGCAAAATATTACAATTGAAAAGGGTTCGATTACAGTAAATGGAGTGAGTCTGACTGTTGTGGATTCAGGAGTAAATAATTTCAGTGTTGCTATTATACCTTATACTTATGAACACACTAATTTTAATTCGTTTGTAGTTGGGACTAAAGTGAATTTGGAATTTGATGTAATAGGAAAGTATGTTTCTAGATTATATGGTAATAGATAATATTCTAGGGTAATATTGTAAAACAGAAAAAGACCTAATTTAAGGTCTTTTTTTGTTTTGTTTTATGTTTGTGTATGATGTGTAGTCCAAGAAATGTGCCAGCTATAGCCAATAGTATTAGGTTTTTATCAATAGGTAAACTTGGGCCAGGGTCGGGATTAGTATCATTTGTAGTAGGTTGGGGTATATTTGTGTTTGCGTATCCATTCATGCCAATAAGTATAAAGGATATAAGTAAAATAATTTTTTTAGTTAAAAGTTTCATGCTTCATTGGGGGTGTAAGACATTATTTAAAATAAAGAAACAAGTGTTGGTAGGCTTAAAACTTATGTTTCTTGTGGCAAAAGTATGCAAACTTACTATTATTTTTTTATTCATTAAAAATAAGTTATTAAGATTGATAACAAATTTAACGTTTGAATAGATAAAAAAAGCCTATACATTTCTGTAAAGGCTTGATTTTAAACGTGGTCCCACCTGGGCTCGAACCAGGGAAAGTACGAGACAGTATTTCAAGTCTTTACGTATGCTATATTTTTTAGGTATCCGAATTGTATGCCTTTTTAGTGAATTAATGATTTATAGAAAATATTTGTTTATATACAATATGATGTTACATTTACAAAAAAATATTATTGAAGACAAAAGCCAACAATTTTAATTTAATATCTCAACAGTTTTTAGACGACTACGCTAAAAATCAAGAACCTATTAGGGTAAATTTTAAAAAAATGGTCGAGGATATTAAATTTCAAGATAGAGCAACACATTCTATACATATCTATCCTGCAAAATTACTTCCAAACATACCATATTTTTTTTTAAATAATCATTTTTTTGTAAAAGATAACGAATTAGTTTTAGACCCATTTAGTGGATCTGGGACAGTGTTACTTGAGGCTAATTTGGCTGGGAAAAATTCATTTGGTTGCGATTCAAATCCATTGGCGCAGCTGATAACTAAGGTAAAAACATCTAATTATGACATCTCAGTTTTAAAAAATATTCTAGAGTCTCTAAAAATTGAAATAAAAAATATAACTATGGATGGTAATGAGAAATTTCCAGATGTAGTTAACATCGATTATTGGTTTTTGCCAAATATTAAATTTCAGTTATATGCAATATTAAAAACCATTAAAACTATCAAAGATGATGATTATAGGGATTTTTTCATTTTGTGTTTTTCAAATTGTGTAAAGAAAGTAAGTTTGGCAGATTCAAGGATTTCAGTTCCAGTAAAAGTCAAAGTGAAAAAGGAGACTAACAATTTTCATCCTTTTTTTGATGAATCAAGATCAAAGTTGAAAAACCTTGAGAATATAAATGTATTTGAAAAGTTTACTGATATCGTTAATGATAATATAAGAAGATTTGAGAATAAACAAAAAATAACTTCAAAAAGGCAAACTACAAAAATTGTTTCGGAGGATGCGAGAAACTTAAATTTACCTGATGAAAGTGTTGATTTAATTATTTCATCTCCACCCTATGCGGGAGCACAAAAATATATAAGAGCATGTAGTTTAAATCTTGGTTGGACAGAACTTTCAGGAAAAGATAATCTGAGAACTTTAGATAAAAAAAATATCGGACGAGAAAATTATTCTAAGTCTGATTACTTGACTTTAAAGGCAACAGGACTTGTTGAGGCTGATATGCTTCTTAAGGAAATTTATATCATCAATCCTTTAAGGGCACATATAGCAGCTAATTATCTTTTAGAAATGAAGCAAGCAATAAGTGAAGCATCAAGGGTTCTTAAAAAGGATAAATATTTTATACTTATTGCAGCTAATAATCAAGTTTGCAATCGTGAATTTAAGACACAAGAATATTTGCGGCAAATAGCTGAAAATGTAGGGCTTAAAACTATGTGTAGACTAGTCGATGATATTAAATCATATGGATTAATGACTAAACGAAACAAAACAGCAAGTGTTATTACATGCGAATGGGTTTTAATACTTAAGAAAGAATAAATGGATTTAGAACAAAATCTACATACAAAAATAAAGTGTTTAAATGAAACACTTTGGGATGGGAAAGGGTCATACAGAAAAGTTAAAGCTTGGTTAGATAATTTCCATGATGATGAAAAAACACATGCACTTTACCTGTTATCTCAATGTATTTATTTTAATGATTTTCAAATTAAACAATTACTGATTTCTATTTATCGGGATTTTTTTAAGTATCCTCATATCGCGACAATTCGAAGAAGCAATGGGAATACACTTGATGAAATAATTATAAAAAGGGAATATGACAAAATATTACAAAATACTCGTTTCGTAAGTGTTGGAAATCCCTCGGAAAGTAGTGCACGATTAATGGGAGATTTTAGAAAAGAAAACAAAATACGTAAATCATTGTTTATAAGTGAGTTAGAAATTGAAAAATGTCCTAAAGAGGTTGATAATTTTGTGTTTCTTGATGATGTTTGTGGTAGTGGTAATCAAATGGTTGCCTATACTAAAGATGCTATTTCTCTAATCAATTCGAATTTTCCAAAAGCAAAAACGTATTATTTTTTATTATTGGGAACAACAGAAGGAAAGGATTTTGTTAGAAAAAACACAAATATTAATATTGTTGACTCTGTACTCGAACTAGATAATTCATTTAAAGCTTTTCATCCAGATTCGCGAGTTTGTAAAAGTATACCGTCAGACATTGATATTAATAAAATAAGGGATTTTACAGGAAAAAATGGGAAGAGATTAATGAGTTCTATCTTTCAGAGAGAAGATCCTTATATAGATCCTTATGTTCTTCATATTTTATGTGAAAGAGATAAATTTGGTTACATGGACGGGCAATATCTCATTGCTTTTTCACATAATACTCCAGACAATACTTTGCCAGTATTGTGGTACAATGAAAATATTATAACATGGAATTCAATATTTAAACGTGCACAGAAAATTTATTAGCCATGAAAAAACAAATGAATCCTTTTAATATTACAAAAGCTGTAGACTATAGTGACGAAGAGTTAGATAAATTTTGGGTTGATTTTCCCATGGATGCTGGATTTAGTGGAATTATTAAACCTACATCTGATATGCCAATGATTATTTTAGGTAGTAAAGGAAGTGGCAAAACGCATATTATGAAACATTTTTCATTTACTGCGCAAAGTTTAAGATGGAAAGAAGATATTATAAATGGATTAAAAAAAGATGGTTATTTAGGTATTTATTTGAGATGTTCTGGTTTGAATGGGTTTAAATTTAAGGATAAAGGATCAAATACTACAGAAGATTGGCAAAAAATCTTTTCATACTACTTAGAATTATGGTTAAGCCAATTACTTTTAAAAAATATAATTAAAATATTAGAAGATAGAAAGTTAGTCATTGCTAATGAGCATATTATTGCATTAGAAATATTGAATTTACTAGATACAACCGAAGTATCACAAAATGTTAAAAGTTTTGCTCATCTAGTAAAATATTTTAATGATTTACAGAAAAATATTGATTATGCGATAAATAACAAAGCATTTACCAAAAGAAGTGTTTCTGAATCTGTTGAGATTTTAGCAAGTCCAGGAAGTTTAATTTTTGGAATTCCTGAAATTTTAAGCAATGAAGTGGTTGATTTTAAAAATGTTAAGTTTCTTTATTTGCTTGATGAATATGAGAATTTTACAGATGATCAGCAGAAATATTTTAATACATTAATACGAGAAAGGAAAAATCCTGCCTGTTTTAAAATTGGTGCTCGACGTTATGGTATGAGGACTTATGAGACTTTAAGTGCTGGTGAGGAAATTAAAGCAGGTTCTGAGTTTGAAGTGTTTGATTTAGATAATATTTTTAGAGAGAATAAAATAGGTTATAAAAAATTCATTAATGATATTTGCTTAAAAAGGCTTCTCTTATCTGGAATTAAGATTGATGAAAATCAAATTTCAGATTTTTTTGAAAGTTTTAGTGTTGATGATTTTTTAAAGAAAATGCAAACTGGGCAAAAGGGACATTTTCAATATTTGGGAAAAAAACTAAATGTGTTTAAATATAAAGCGATTAGAGCAAGAGTTCTTGAGAATTTAAAATTCAATGAAAATATATTGCTTGAACGAATTAATATCATGTTGTTTTATAGAGAGTGGAAAAAAGGTGTAGATTTACTAGTCGCTTCTGAAAACATAGCAATAGCATGTTCTAAATATTGGCTTCATAAGGTAGAAAATGAACATTATAGGGTTGTTCAGAAATTTAAATACGACATTTTGGATGCATTGGCTAGGGAAAACGGAGAAAAAATACGAACAACTGTTGGTTTTGATAACATAATAAAGATTTCAAATGGAATTCCGAGACATGTTTTGATTATTATGAAACATATTTTTAAATGGAATGAATACTATGAACTGGCTTCATTTAAATCTACTAAATCCAAAATTTCATCTCAATCACAATTAAACGCAATTAGAGATACTGCAAAATGGTTTATTGAAGATGCAAGAATTCCTGGGGATCATGGTTCCAAAGCTAAGGATTCAATTGACCGGTTATGTGATTATCTGAGAGAATTAAGATTTTCAGATATTCCTCCAGAATGCTCAATTTCTACTTTTTCAATCAAGTCTAAATTCATTCCTGCTGAAATTTCTAAAATAATTGATTTCTTAGAACAATATAGCTATATAATTGAAGTTGGAGAACGTCGAGATAAAAATACGCATAGTAGATATAGTACATATCAAATAAATGGCCTTTTGGCAGTAGAATGGGAGCTTTCAATAAGTAGACGAGGAATAGTAGATTTAAATTCCAAAGAAATGAAATCAATATTTTTTCCAGATAGTGAAAATGAATTTAGGGCAATGTTATATAGCGAAAAAAATAAGTACAATGCACCGTTTACTGAAAATACATCTCCAACACTTTTTGATAAAATTTGACAATGAAATATTCTTATTTATTTAAATATAAATTGCAAGATGTTGATGCTAAGGTGATTTCTACAACTTTTAAGCATGATTTATTTATTTCTGCATATAATGAGTCAGAACGAGTAAATTTTGTATTCGATAATGTTAGCAGTATCGATAAACATTGGATAATATTTCCAGAATATGATTTTAATAGCTTAGAAATAGTAGGTTTAGGAGGAACAATCTTCGATTATTCTGATGAAATAGATCTTAATGAATCAGAAATTATAATGGACTATTATGATAGAGGAGCTAAAAATTTTTTAGACGAGAAAAAGAAAGTTTGTATAGATATAACTGGTTTTATTCGCCCCCATTTAGTGTTTTTAATGCGTCTTTTAGAAAAAGAAGGAATAGAAAATATAGAATTTATTTATTCTGAACCATCAAATTATGTAAAAAAGGAAAATACTCTTTTTTCAGAGGATTTTACTGAAATAAGGGGCATAATAGGTTGTCTCGGGAGTCATGACCCTGATACATCTAATGATATATTAATAATAGGATCTGGTTATGATTATAAAATGATATCAAGGATAGCAAAAGCTAAGCCTGAGGCTAAAAAAGCTCAAATTTTAGGATTTCCATCTTTAAAAGCAGATATGTTCCAAGAAAATGTTTTAAAAGTATATGAATCTGAAGAAGATGTTTCCTCTGGCGATTTTGCATTAGATGATGAAAATATTATTTTAGCTCCAGCTAATGATCCATTTGTAACAGCTGAAATGATAAGTGAATACATTAAAAAAGAGGAGAAAAAGAAACCTATTACAAATATTTATTTATGTCCACTATCAACTAAAGCTCAGACACTGGGGATTGCTTTATTTTATGTATGTGAATGTTTACCAAAGGCGGCAAGTATTCTTTTTCCATTTTCAAAAAAATATTCGAGAGAAACTACAGAAGGTATTTCCAATATTTTAATTTATGAAGTACAATTCAAATGATATTAAAAGAAATAGAAACAAATTAAGAAAAGGCGGTCTAAAAAACCGCCTTTAATATTATATGTATTCCCAAAGAAACCCACCTGATTGTTCTCGCTCACCTCTACAGCAACGAGTAATACAAGTTTTGGATACTCCTGTTTTTCTGGATGCTTCGGATGCTGATTCAAAAATTTCTATAAAATCTTCATCCATTGAATATTGACTAACACTTTTTATTCTTGAATCTGCTTTTTCAATTGGATTTAACACATCTGAATAACTCCAATAGAATCCCTTACAAGACTTATTATACCCTAAACAAGCATTGCTTATACTTTTAGCCTTTGCACTTACTGAAATAGCTGCATTTTCTAAATTATCATAGGTAGCAACTAATACTCCTGAGTTCCTATCAAACTGGTAAATATTCTTTTGAATACCGCCACCTCTGTCTGAATTATAACCTTCTTCCTGTGCCTTAAAATCATAAATATATTTTGATTCTTTTTGAGCTAATTCATTTGGATTTACTGCTGTATCAAGCTGTTCCCAGTTGAAAGCTTCGGGACCATAAGTCCCGATTGCTTCTTGAAAATAGCTGCCAACTTTTTTATTGGATTTTTGTAGGTGGTCTTGTTTTCGTTCTTCCAATGATTTGGTAGTAGCTCCAATATAAACCTCTCCTGTAAAGGTGTTTTCTGCTTTGTAAATTATACTATATTCCATTTTGTCCTTTATTAGAGCTTAAAATAAAAGTATATTTTCCGCCTGAATTATTTGTTGAAAAATTAACTCCTTTTTTACTGGCATATATATTTAACCATTTTGTGATTTGATGAGGAGATGTATCCTTCATTTCAGGATAAATATATTTAAAGCCTTTTTCGAATTCCCTCTTATCAATTGAAGTATCATTTTGAACATAAGCATCTGCATAAGCAATAAACTGTTCATTCATACCATCTAAGAACTTATTTTGTGATAAATTAATGTGTGGTATTTTATGTAAGCCATATTGAAGATAATCTTGACAGCAACTCATCATAAAAAGATAAAATTTACTCCATTCATCATCATCCCATTGAGCGCTAAAAAATCGATTTCCAAATTCCATTTCAGGAGTGAAATCCTGATTGTAGTGGTTACAAATTTCAAATTCATGTCTGCGTCTTTCATCGGAAGAGCCGCCAGGCCCAGAAACATAATAATTAGAGGTGATTAAGATTTTTGGGGAGTTTTTAAAGTCTATGTAGAATGCTTTTTCCCGTTTGCGTTCCACTTCTAGACCAGAAGTAATCATAGGGAAAAAGCCTTCAAAGCTGTAATTTCTTTTCAAATCATCAAAAGCTAGAACATCTGTAGTTAATTCAACTCTTTGATTCTTAAACCAACTGCCTTCTTTCATTTCTTTTGCATCGAAAACCGCAACATCTCTACATTCTTTAAGTGCCATAGATAATAGGGTTTTTCCAGTACCTCCGTGGGCTTGATTATTCTGCGTCATGTTTTCATCATAAAGAATAATAGCTCTTGGTTCACCAACTTCTTTATTGCGATGTAGTAGGTAACCTAATATAGTCTTTAAAGCTAATAACCTTTCTTGATTTTGTCCCGTGATGTTTTCACAAAATTTTTCAAACTGACCTTTTTCAGCGCAATGCGTAAATAGTTTTTGGATGATTCTTTTTTCCCAAATTGGATTTTCTAGAATTGAATAATCACAATAGGATATTTTATTTTTATCTATTTCGCAAAAACAATTTTTAAAATAAAATCTCGAACTTTTCATATCATCTCGATCATTTATATTTTCAATCGCTGGTAACATATCTAATTTCTTAGAAGTGATATAGCTACCTACTCCCTTGACAAAAACCTCCAACACTTCTTGTTTTTCATTTTGTATCAGGAAGTCTTTAATGTCATTTGCCATTTGTCCTTCATCCGCTTCACTTAACCTATTATTAACCATCTTAGCGAAGACATAATGATTATCTCCTATTTTAACCTTAACATATCCAATGTCTTCTAGGAATTTCAGCAACCCTACATGCTTAATCTTTGGCTCGCCATTTTCTGTCCAAAAGATTTCTTTCTTCTTTTCTTTTTCATTACTCATATATTTTTTGTTTATCTCTGTTCTTCTAAAATAGTGGAGAAGAACTGAACCACTGTTGTTTCGAGTCTATTCTCTCTAACAACGGTGCGAAGGTAGAAGCAACAAAAAGTTTTAATAGGGGTAATTAATTTGTACCAACTGTAAATCAGTTAGTTATTATTTTAAAATGTAGAAATCTTCGTCAGATAATAAGTTTTTAAGACTTTCAGCAGCAGTAGTTATTGATTTGTCTCCATTTTTAAAGCTGGCTAATAGTTTATTTGCCAATGTAATCTCTTTGTAAGAATCATCAACTCCACTATAATATTCAAATGAATTTTCGATAAGTTTTCCTAATTCACTATCATACTTACTTTCGGTTAATCCCTTTTGTTTTAATAAAAAAAATAGACAAATAATTTCTGATCTAGATAATTTTAATTTAATTTTATTAGAATGATTAATAGCGTTATGCCATATTTCGTGATTGTAAATAAATTCAATTATTTTCTCATTTTCATTCAAAAGAAGAAATTTTAAATGTTCTTTTACAAGTGCAGTATTAGAAAGAATTAAATTTAAATCCTTAAAAACTTGTAGTTTTTCATCCAAATATAATTTACATTCGGATGATTTATATTTAAATGATTTTTCTATTTCTGCATTAATGTTTCTAATTTCTTGGTCAGCTATCAATGGAATTTTTTTAGGTAAAAAATCTTTATAGAAATAGATAGTATTATATGTCTGATTCTCATAACTTGTCATTCTTTTATATATTATTTCAAAATCCGTTTGTTTTATATTTGACAATAATAATAATTCTGACGTTAGCCCCGGTGTTCTATCATCAAAAGTTAGAAATCTGTTTTGTAGGGTTAAAAATGTATCTTCATCCTTAAAATCTAATATGGAGGGAATAAAAATCATAGTAAAAAAGTTGACGTCAACTTTGACAAGTTATTTATTAAAAAAAGGGTAACGCAATCTAATAATTTTACGCCACCCATTTTAACTTAGCTAAATACTTTTTCAGGGTTTTTTTGATAGGGCAGAAAACGACTCAAAAGTAATTTCTACAAAATACAACATAACTGCCTTTTTAATTTATACTACAATATCAAAATGATAATAGTAATACGCTTTAGTGTCAATGATAAACACTGTTTTTAATTCTATGGTAACTTTGATTTCCTCAACAAATACAAATTGTCCTGTTTTGAGCGCACCAATGTCATGTACAACCTTTACTTCAAACGGACAATACAGTTTTAATAAGGTATTTTGCCACGTTACAACATAGATTTCCAGTGGAGAACTGTATTTTAACAGCTCAGCCAAGTCCTTTTTTGTCATTTTTTTTCTAAATTTTTATTTTTTTAAAAGGACAAATTCTCAATAAATCACAGTATAAAAGCTATGATGATATTAACGAAGAAACCAGTTGTTCTTGTCGTTTTTAATGAAATTTGTGAGGTAGTTGATAAACTCGTATGCATTTACATTTTTTTCAAAATTAGTATCAATGTAAGTGCTTTTGTTGGCTTCTGTAAATAGGTTGTACAATCTCCAAAAGTCAATATTCCCATTTTCAAATCTTGCAAAATTGGGATCTAAATGATAGTCCTTTATAATCGAATTGATTTGATTGTCGTTAATGTTTAAAGGAAACAGATTGCTTTTAGCTTCTTTATCTAAGAAGGAATATAGTTTCATTTTTCCAATGAGGTGGGCAAACTCAGTATCATTAATAGAAAAGCTACTCATTTCATTCATCTGTTCGAGATGTCTCTTTTTATCATAGCTGTTTATCAATTCATAAATCTTAGCTTTTAATTCTGATACTGATGCTACTCTAATATCGTGTTTAAGTCCATCTGTTGAAATACACAAATTAGTGCAAACGGTGTTTTGAAATCCAATAAAGACTTTAAATTTCTCTATGGATTTTTTGCTAAAAAGATTTTCCTGATTGTAGGATCTAACTCCACCTATGGACAAATTCAATTGGTTTCCATTAATCACTTCACTAATTTCAGGTATTTCAATTACAAAAGCCATACGTTCGTAATACAAAGTCTTTTCCTGCTCTAATAAATCTTTTGCAGGTTTTCCAACAGCAGAAGGAATTCTTCCTTTAATTTGATGACTTACTCTTATTTCAGGCTTTAAAATACCTTTATAATCTAAAATTTCTTCGACAACCTCTTTGGTGCTTTCAATAAATTCAGAATGACTAATTGTTGATTCGTTGTCTTTTGCAAATACCGGAATAATACATTCCGATTTGAGATGCTCTAAATCTACTTGTACAGTATTTGCTTCAATAAAATTTCTTCTTGGAAATACTATGATTTCTTCCTGATCAATTACTTGATGCATTGGATTATTTAATACTAAATTCATTTTTTTGTGGATTAGGTTGTTGGATTATTTGTTCGTTTGGGATTATTTGATTGGTTGGATTATCGATTGTTTCTTTTCTTGCCACAATTAATGGATACAATTCTTTGCTGAAATAAGGGTATTGGCTGTAAATCAATTTTAAACCCTCATCAGTTGTACAGGAGTTTATTTCTTTCTTAATTTCTTCAAATGAAATACCTTCATTGCTCCATTCTATTAAACGTTTTCCTGTAGCAGAATTGATGATGAATTCAGGTTGTTTACCGGCAAATAATCCAGTACGGTCTTTGGAAGCTGAAACGAGATGATTGTCATTTAAAAATTCAAAATTTACTGTAAGCTCATATTCATAGCCTTCGCGAGTGACTTCTTTCATCCCTAGTTTACTTACCTTAGTTTTACCATCAGAACCTTTATCAATGCTATAATCTACTTTTCTTCTGCTTGTGGTGATGACATGGCATTTTGAAAGGATAATGGCATCGATAAAAGCGTTGTGTCGTGGAGTTACCTTTGCCCAATCCTGAAATCGACCCCCTAAATTTTCATGGATTTCAAGGCATCCACCCTTACTCTGCCATTCGTGGCTGATACTGTCTATAATAATAACAGACATATTAGCTTCTTCGCACACTTGAATGGCTTTAATATAGCGTTCAGGTGTAAAAGGTTCACTTAAAGGCAATACATTGAAATTTCCCAAGTGAGAGTAAAGACTTGCAGAGTTATTCTCTGTATCTATCAATGCAATCCTCTTCCAGTCGTTTGTCATTCCATATGCCATTAATAAAGCTGAATAGGTTTTACCAAACCCACTTGGACCAGATAATCCAATTCTTAATTTTACTTGATGTCTTTGAGCAATTTGTAGTTTCATAATTTTTTATTATTAAGTATTAATTAAAAAGTTATATGACATACATTTTTAAAATAAAAAAAGGAACCTCATTACTGAAGTTCCTTAATTATGTTGTCTAGTTTTGAGTTGTTTTAGTACACCTCTTGTGGTTTAATAACGTTATCATTAATGATAGCGTCTTCATCCGATAAATACTCATAACGATGTGTCATTTCTACAATTTCTCCTGTTTCTCGATCAGTGTAGTCGTAAGGTTCTACTTCTACTTTTCTAATCTGTCCAGGAAGTTGAGTGCCAATTAATGACTTACATATAATTTCGTTAAATGTACATGCAATATTTGTAGTTCTTGCAGTAAGATAAGTTCTTCCACTTTCTTTACTTTTAACAGCTTCAACTCCACCTTGAACAACAAGTGAATAAAATTTTTCTCCATTTTCTTTTTGGAATGCCTTGTAATCTACAATTGTAACCATAGTTTTAATAATTTATAAGATTAAACAAATGAATTAAATCAGCAATAATTTGGATGCAGTTTTTTAAATATCCAAATACCACTGGGCGGGTATATCCCAATGTTTGAGAAGGGTAAGGGCTGATGTGTTCGTTAGTTCGTATATCCGATAAAAAATTTTGGAAAAAAAAATTTTTGGAAATTATTTGTTTAACTGTTTTGCTTTAATGAGGGAGTAAAGCGGTTTATCTTTTAGTGACGTTGATTTAAGATTTAACAAAGAATATAACCTCTAAAATCTAAACTGTAATTCTTGCATTTAGGACAATAGTTATTTACCTGATTCAATTTCAAATCAAAATTTTGAAAAATGTATCTTCCTTCATTGTCTCCTTTGAGTTGTTCATCGGTGTAAAAAATGTAATTTGGATTTCCTTTTTCTAAATAGTAATTTACACTTATTAATTCTTCCGTTGTTTTATCATATACAGGTACGGGATTATTTGTTTGAAAATCGAATCTTCCTCCTCCATATCTAAAACTTGTTTCGTAATTGCAAATTCTACAATTTGCTTTGAGGATTTCTGCCATAGTGTTGATTCTTTTCTGATTTTTTTGTTCTATTAAATTTGAATTTGATTTTAGGAAATTATTTTTAACGTTGAAAACATATAGTCAACTTCATTTTGCATTTTGGGTAGTTTAACCCAATGATAGGTTTCGTATTTGGGGTGTAATATTAATAAATTCATTGAGCTTATTTTATAATTGTATTTTGTTTCTAAAATATGTCTGTAAATATTTTGCTGTAATGCATATCGATAGTAGCTATCGTCTGTGAGGTGGCTTAATTCCCCAGATGCAAATTTGGTATAGAAATGTTCAGGGTCGGAAATTTTAAGTTTTCCATCAGGATGAACCACTTTTTCGCTTCTTTTCCAATCAAAAATATAGAATGTCCCATCTTCTTTTTTGTAAAGCATATCTATGGTTCCTGCAATCATATAATCTTCATCAAATATTCTCCATTCCGTTCGTTCTGGATTCATATTTGTAAATTGCTCTTTAAATTCCAAAAAATAACCAAACTCTTTTGTGTTTGAATTGAAAGGTTGGTTTTTATAATAATTCTCAATTTGAAGATGTAAATGTGTTCCTAATTCGGCGGCTTCAATTCCTTTCTTTTCCCAAATAGAAATTATTTCGTCTGTGGGTAAACCGTAAAGTTCGTGTCTTGGGTTTAAATTAGTTGCAGCTTTTAAGGCATCAAATTCAGGAAAAAATTTATCTATTAGTTGACTTACAGAGATTGTGTCGGGATTGTTGTCTATGTAATACCTGTGATTTAAGGAGTCAAAAACAATTCTTTTGTCTCTTATATGCGATTGATTTCCGTTTAAAGGTTTGTTGTCATTTTTATCAAAAGTACTCAAATCGAATTCAATAATTTTTAACTCAATAATTTTATCTAATTCGGAATTTTCAATTAAAAAGTCAATTTGGGAGGATGATTTTGGATTAAAACTTTCTATTCCCAAATACTTTTCTCTATACTTTTCAAATGACCATTTTTTTGCTTGGAGCGTATCCCATTGATTTTGTGATGAAATACTTGTTTCAAAATCCAATTCTTTATTTGAATAGTTTTCATCTATAGCTTTTATAACGCTTGCAATAAAAACACAACATTGTTTTGCTTCTTCAAATATCTGTTTTTCTGTAAATCGAATTACAATGTAACCTCTGTTTGTAAAAAACAAATCTCTGTAAATATCTCGATTTATTTCGTGAGTTGGTATTCTTGAAATCCCATCATAAGGCTCGTCAATTTCGATATTTATAAAAATATTTTTATTCTCTATTTCATTAATTAACAAAAAATCAGGTTCATAGGCATTGTTTCCGCTCTTGTGGGTAATGTGACGATCATTGTATATTTTAAAATCTGATTTAAAATATTTGTTTAAGACCTCAGAAAAAGTGTTTTCAGTAAAGCCTAATTTGTTTGAACGACCTAACCTTGGAAATTTAATATATGAATTTTCCTTTGGCATTTTGACCATTGGATAATTGTAAGGTTCAGCTTGAGTAAAAAGCATTGATGGTTTAAAACCTATTCTTTTTAATTCTTTGTCGTTTGAATCGGGTTTTGGACTTACTATTGTTAAATCAGAATTTGGTTTTGCAGTAGGTGCAGGTATTTCAGTATCGGGATTTATATTTAATGGATTAATTTCATTTCTAATATTAGTCTCTCCTATTTCTTTATTATTTTTAGTATTTTCGTCGCTCTTTAATAGCCTATAAATGAAAATTATCACAATAAATAAGAATAAAATCAAACCAACATTTCTATAAACGCCCCATTCCTCTTCCCATCTTGTATCTCTATATTTATTTAAGGAACCTTGAATATCATTTTCATCAATATCTGCATCCCAATTAATATCTTTATCATATTTAGAATCTCCATAATCAGTATTAACACCTAATACACCTGATGTATTTCTACCAGACATTGTGGATGTTGGGTCTAGTTTAGTTTGATTATTATTAGCATCTCGATCTTTAAAATAATCATCGTATGTTTTTGTTCCGTTTAGTATATTTTGTTTTTGTGCATTAGTTAACGAATTTGATTTGTTAAAATTTTGTTTAGAAATATTACTTTTTGCATTGCTTAATATTTCAAACTCTTTAATAAATACATCTTTGTTTTCGGTTAGATTCAATGCAATAATTTCATTACTTATAGTAAAAGAAATCAGTTTTATTGAATTTGATTTGAGTTCGTTTATCTCTCTTTCTGTTAAATAGTACATAGATAGTGCTACTTCTCTACCATTCATAGTAACTAATCTATTGTAAGCTGGTTTTAAAGAAATCCCGTTTTTGCCAGTTGTTTGAATCAATAAATTTCCGTTTAATTCTTCAGCAACTGCATTCTTAAACAATACTGAAATCGCTACAAAGTACTTGTTATTGTCTGGATTTTTATATAATGACAGTCCTGCTTCGTAGTTATTAGTTACAGCTACTGCAATAGGATTAAAATATTTAAGTGTAATTCCGTCAGGTCTTTTTAAAGTTTTGACTTCATATTGCGCAAACGTAGTAAAGCTTGAAATAATCAAGCATAAAATAATGGATAGTTTTTTCATTATTTAGTTTTAGATGGTTTTAATAACGCATATACAGCCCAAGAAATTAAAGCAATTGCTATTAAATGACCGAATAAATCGGATGCTTCATAATTGTTAACTTGCTTAAAAAAGCCAATGAGCGTACCCAAAAGTCCGATTAGTAATATTATTCCAAGAACTATTTTTATTGTTTTCATTTTAGTTTTATTTGTTTTTGATTACTATATTCAGTTTTAAGCTTTCCTGTTATTGTATTCTTTTGTATGTCTGAATAATTTTTCCATTATCTGTGCTAGTTTTTAATATTGTATTACCTAAAAGCTATTGAGATTGAGATCAGGAATATGAAAGCAAGAATTAGTTTTTCATTGATTTTGATACTTATATGTTGAATGTTTCAATACCTAGCAGCTCTTTTTATTGATAAGTATATGTTTCTGTACTTATACTATTCCCATTATACCAAGTCTTGGATATTGGATAGCCATCAGTATCGTAATTAAAAGTGAAATTCAATTCTCCATAACTGGGCGTTGAATAGTATTTCGTTATGTTATTTATAGTGTTGAATTTTGTGTCATCACGCTCGTTGTCTGTTTTATATATTAATTTGTCAAATCCTAAGACATTTTTAAAAACATTATTTTTAGTGTCGTACTCAAAAACTGTGGTATAGCTAGGGGATCCATCTGTTGTTCCTAAAATTTTCTCTATAGTTATATGACCATTAAGGATGGTGTATTTCACAGAACGTGATTTCACCCAGGTATTAGTTCCATATGAATAAATTTGTCGGTCTACAGTTGTGTCAGTATTATATGTATAGACGGATTTTGATTGATATATTGATGATGTACTGTAATCTTTTACAATCGATGTTGCGATCTTATTATTTTCATATGTATGTTCGTAACTCTTCTGAAGAACATTGTTAGTGTATATATCTTCTTTAGTAATCAAATCACCTGTATATGTATAAACCCATTTCTTAATGTAATGATCTGCATTATTATCTATACATTGAATGATTTTATTGCCATCATAAGTATAAGAATAAACAGTTCCATCTTTAGTCCGTGTTATTGGTTTTTTATTAATTGTTGCATCTGTTGTCGTATCATCTTTTGAGCATGAAATGAGTGTCAACATTCCTAAGATAATAAATAATATAAGGTTTTTCATAGAGTTTTGTTTTTTAATTTTTACTGGGGTTTATAATCAGTATTTGGCTTTTTGTTTTGAAGCCAAGTGTATTAGTTGTTGACTCAAATTGTTCAACAAATTTATAGTAATTTTCGACTTATAAGTCGATTTGTAAAAAGATTTTTGATATAGTCATTTGTTTTCTTTGTTCAATGCAAAAGCATTTTGAACAGATAGAATTTGAATTAGTTAAAAGGATATACAAAGAGTTCCTTGTAAAATTCAATGGGAATAAGTCTGAGTTTGCTAGAAAAGCACTATGTTCGGAAACTACCGTAAGAAGAGTGTTTCGAAATCAGCAAAGAATGACTGTTGATTTATTATTGAGATTCTGCTTTGCATTAGGTATTGAAGTAAATGAAATTTTTGAAGGAATAAATATTCTCAATGAAAAATGAGTCTAAAACTTATTTTCAGAATTAGACCCATTTTATATTATTTCAATTTTTCTTTAAGTTTTTTCATTTCATCACTCACTTTTCGTTGGACTACCTTACCATAGCTTTCCTGCGTAATCAACATATTTGAATGACCAAGTAGTTCTGATACTATTTCCATTGGCACATCATTGAATAGGAGAACAGTTGATGCAAACGTTTTTCTAGCTGTATGGTGAGTAAGCCGTTTGTTAATACCAGTAATGTCAGCGATTTCCTTGAGGTATGAATTGAATTTCTGGTTACTTATTGTGGGAAATGTGCGATTAGTAGTCCCTAAATATTTATTAATGATTTCTTGTGCTTGTGGTAGAATTGGAATTGAAATTTGACGTTGTGTTTTTTCTCTTTTCATTTGAATCCAATTAATGCCGTCGAAGCCTATTTGGATATTCTGTTTTTCAAGATATGCCATTTCATTGTATGCTAATCCTGTGTAGCAACAGAAAATGAATAAGTCTTTTACTAATGATAGTCTTGCCTGTGATAGTGATGCTTTTTCAACCGTTTTTAATTCTTCTTGAGTTAGAAAAATAATTTCTTTTTTTACTTTTTTAGGTTTGTACAACATGAAAGGGTCTTTCTCTAAAAACCCTTCTGCAATAGCAATTTTAATAAGCTTTCTAAATCTCTGTATTGCTTTGTTAATAGTGGATTGACATTGATTTTGTTCTGTTTTCAGATAGTATTCAAACTCGTTTAAAAACTGTAAATTGATTTTTTCTAGGGGAATATCTTTTTTCTTAAATTTCCATTTAATGAAACCTATTATTTGAATACAAGCATAATTATATTTTTTCCAAGTGGCTAATTGTAAATCCTTCCCAATTAATTTATTAATCTTGTTTAGGTATTTTTGGAAATAACTGACTACGAATTCACTTTCTTTAATTGGTTTGCCGAGGTATTTATTGTAAATGTCATGCACTTCAAAATTATCCGTTTCTAATCGAATTAGCAGATAGGAGTTTTTAATTTTCTGCTTTATTAAATCTAATTGAGTGTTAGTGTTTATAGCATCAGGTGTTTTTGAAATAATCAATTGCTGTTTTGAATCCCAAAACTTTGGATCTACAAAATGACCTGTTGCGTTTTCTTTTCTAACACCTTGGTATGTAATCCTTACATTAATGGGGCATAGCCCTTTGTTGTTTTGCTTGATTAGTTTGATAACAAACAAAATTGTGAAATTCTCTTTTTTCATAGCTAATTGTTTTAGAGTTAATTAGCATACGTTTGGACTTGAAAATAGGCACCCTCGAAAATTGAAATAGGCACCCGAATAGTACTCCTTTTTTTAGTTTAAAAGTTGGCAAGTTGACTATTTCTTAAAATCTATAATTACTATAGAAATCCTTAATTTTACTGGGTTTGTTGTACAAAAAAAGCCCTTCAATTACTTGAAAGGCTTGTAATCTGTGGTCCCACCTGGGCTCGAACCAGGGACCACCTGATTATGAGTCAGGTGCTCTAACCAGCTGAGCTATAGGACCGGTTAAGAGTTTGCAATATTACTACAATTTTTTTATTACTACAAGTATTTTTAAAGTAGATTTTCGGGTAGTTTAAGAGTTATAGGGAATCTGTTTTGAAATGAGTTGATTATGAATTGAATAAAATTGATATTTTTTTATTTTATTTCCTGACAAAGTTCTATTAATACTCCATTTGTGCCTTTTGGATGCAAAAAAGCGACAAGTTTATTATCGGCTCCTCTTTTTGGTGTTTCGTTTAGGACAGTAAAACCTTCTGATTTGAGGCGCTCTATTTCAGAAACAATGTTTTCTACATCAAAAGCGATGTGGTGAATGCCTTCGCCTTTTTTTTCGAGGAATTTGGCGATTGGGCTTTCGGGATTGGTGGCTTCGAGGAGTTCTATTTTGTTGGGGCCATTCATGAAAAAGGATGTTTTTACGCCTTCGGTGGCAACTTCTTCCTGTTTGTATGCGGGTGCACCAAAGAGTTTCTCAAATAACAAATTGGATTCTTCAAGGTTTTTGACTGCAATGCCAATGTGTTCTATTTTTTTCATATATCAAGGTAGTTTTTAAATCATTCTTAAAAAAGCTTTTTGCTTGCCTTCTAGCCCCGATATCCTCGTATCTCGTCTTTGGGACGAGAGAAGAGATAAAGGCGATAGCGGGAACGCATGCTGGCCGAAAAGCCCATTCTTTCGCTCCTAATTTGGCTTTGAAATCTTAAAACAAATATAAAAAACTTTATGAGTTTGAGACTTTGTGGGTTGGTCTCTCAAAAAATAGTATTTTTGCACTATGGAAACAAATAGACAGAAAAAAATAGGCGGAGTTCTCCAAAAAGATTTGGTTGATATCTTGCAAGGTGAAGTGAGAAAAAACGGAATTACGAATTTGATAATTTCGGTATCCAAGGTTTCGGTGACTACGGATTTGTCTGTGGCTTCGGTGTATTTAAGTATTTTTCCTCAGGAGAAAGCTAAGGAAACCCTGGAGGCAATAAAAACAAATACGTCTTTGATTAAGCATGACTTGTCCCAAAGAGTACGTTTGCAATTGCGCAAAGTGCCTAATTTGGTTTTCTTTATTGATGATTCTTTGGATTATATCGAGAAGATTGATAATGCATTAGCAAATAAGGAAAATCCGATAGAGAATAGAGACTTATTGGAAAAACGCAGACATTCATAAGATTTGAATTTTCCTCTTTACATAGCCAAGCGATATATTTTTAGCAAAAGTAAAAACAATGCTATTAATATCATCAATCGTATTGCCAGTATGGGAATTATTGTGGGAGCAATGGCATTATTTGTCGTGCTCTCAGTTTTTACCGGATTGAAAGAGTTTAGCCTTTCGTTTACCAATGATATCGATCCGGATCTTAAAGTAAGCAGTACGCTTGGGAAATCTTTTTTTATTGTGCCAAAACAGGAAAAAGAGATTGCTGCAATTGAAGGCTTGGCTTCATTTTCGAAAATAGTTGAAGAACGAGTGTTGTTTACTTTCAACGGTAAACAGGAAGTGACCTATCTAAAAGGAGTAGATTCCCTTTACACTACGGTTAGTCATTTTGACAAAAAAATATATAATGGGCAATGGCTGGAACCGAATACTTTTCAGGTTGTAGTTGGGTATGGTATTGCTCAAAAATTTTCGATGGGACTACTCGATTACAAAAACGCTTTCGAGGTTTTTGTTCCAAGACCTGGTAAGGGAACTATCGAAAATCCTGATGAGGCTTTTAATAAAACCGATCTTTTTCCAGTAGGGATTTATGCCATTAGTGAGGATTTAGATTCCAAATACGTGTTTGCCGATTTAGGTTTGGCTCAGGAATTATTGGAATATAAGGACAATCAGATTTCGGGGCTTGAAATTAAATTGAAAAAGGGCGCCGATGAAAGTGCAGTAATTTCAAAACTTAAATCCATTTTTAAGAATAAAATTACGATAAGAGACAAGGAACAACTTAATGAAGCCTTGTATAAAATGCTGAATACCGAAAACATAGCGGTTTATTTGATATTTACATTGGTGATTGTGGTGGCGCTTTTTAATTTGATCGGTGCGCTTATCATGATGATTTTGGATAAAAAAGGAAACTTGAAAACGCTTTTTAATCTAGGAACCGGCATAAAAGATTTACGCAATATATTTTTACTACAGGGAACTTTGTTGAGTGTTTTCGGTGGAATTATAGGATTATTGTTAGGAATTGTATTCGTTGTGTTGCAGCAACAATATGAATTGGTAATGATAACTCCAACGCTTGCTTATCCAGTGGTTTTTACGATTGAAAACGTACTGATTGTCATGACGACAATTGTCACGCTTGGCTTTATTGCCTCACTTATTGCGAGCAGCCGAGTGAGCAAAAAACTACTCGATTAACTTTATTCTTTTTTTTGCAGCAGAAACAATGGCTTTTTTGTAAGCATGGTTCCCGTTTTTCGTTGTAATCTTGTGTGCCGAACCCCGGCCCACAAGGATTTCCACTTCAACCGGGGCTAAAAGGGAGCAATTGGTTTTTTTGGTTTCAAAAACTAAAATGCGATTAATCTATTACTGTTTTTTAAACAACCTCATAACCTACATAGGCTTCTTCAATCTCATTCAAATGAGCAAATAATTCTTCTGGATGGTCTAGGGTTACTAGTTTTTGTCTATAGGTTTTGAAAGAATGAATTCCTTTAAAATAATTGGTGTAATGAGGACGTGTTTCTACTATTCCAAGTCTTTCGCCTTTCCATTGCATTGCCCAAGTAAGGTGATTGCGAACTGCTTCAACTCTGTCGGCAACTGTTGGTTTTGGCAAATGCTCCCCTGTTTTGAAGTAATGTTTTATTTCATTGAAAATCCAAGGATAGCCAATGGCGGCACGGCCAATCATTATTCCGTCGATGCCGTATTCGTTTTTATAATGCAATGCTTTTTCGGGAGAATCGATATCGCCGTTTCCGAAAATAGGCATGGTAATTCTAGGGTTATTTTTGACGCGGGCGATGTGTGACCAGTCAGAATGGCCTTTGTACATTTGCGCACGGGTTCTGGCGTGAATGCTCAAAGCGGCTACACCAATATCCTGTAAACGTTCGGCAACTTCGTCTATATTTATGGAGTTGTCGTCCCAACCCAAACGAGTTTTTACGGTAACCGGCAAATGTGTGCTGTCGATAACGGCTTTCGTCAAACGAACCATTAAATTTACGTCTTTTAAAACTCCGGCACCGGCACCTTTGCAGACTACTTTTTTTACAGGACAACCAAAATTGATGTCTATTAAATCCGGATTTACGGTAGAAACAATTTTGGACGATAATGCCATTGCTTCTTCGTCTCCTCCAAAAATTTGGATTCCTACAGGTCTTTCATAATCGAAGATGTCCAATTTCATTCGGCTTTTGATGGCGTCACGAATTAATCCTTCAGAAGAAATAAATTCGGAGTACATTAAATCGGCACCATGCATTTTGCACAATCTGCGGAATGGCGGATCGCTCACGTCCTCCATAGGTGCAAGTAATAATGGGAAATCCGGTAATTCTATGTTGCCAATCTTAATCATCGTCCTTGAAATTTTTTGCAAAATTACAACTTTTAAACGAATAGAAAATAGTCCAACTGATAATAGGGGGTTAAAAACCTGATTTTGAGCACTGTTTTGGTGAATTTAGAGGTATATGTATTACAATTCTGAAAGACTTTGCGTAAATGCTTGAGTTTCCTATTGTGATACTTTGAAACTGTTGAATTTAGACTATATTTGCAGATTAATTGTCTTTTTAAGGCATTGCGTGAGATTTGATATTAAGAGGAGAACAGCCTGTGGCTGTTCGGAATAACATAGAGATCATTATAGATGAAACATATTAGGAATTTTTGCATTATTGCACACATTGACCACGGAAAAAGCACATTGGCTGACCGATTATTGGGTGCTACCCAAACGGTAACGGCTCGTGAAGAAAAGGCGCAGCTGCTGGACAATATGGACTTGGAGCGTGAACGAGGAATCACGATTAAGAGTCATGCGATACAGATGGAATATAAATATAAAGGGGAAGAATACATTCTGAACCTGATTGATACTCCCGGTCACGTGGATTTCTCTTATGAAGTTTCGCGTTCGATTGCTGCTTGTGAAGGTGCATTATTGATTGTGGATGCTGCACAGAGTATTCAGGCGCAGACGATTTCTAACTTGTATTTGGCTTTGGAGAATGACTTGGAAATTATTCCTGTTTTGAACAAAGTAGATTTGCCGAGTGCCAATCCTGAGGAGGTA
This sequence comes from Flavobacterium aquiphilum, assembly GCF_027111335.1. Classification (NCBI taxonomy): domain Bacteria; kingdom Pseudomonadati; phylum Bacteroidota; class Flavobacteriia; order Flavobacteriales; family Flavobacteriaceae; genus Flavobacterium; species Flavobacterium aquiphilum. The sequence goes on from NZ_CP114288.1 coordinate 778,026, forward strand.
AGCGACGATATTATTGATTTGCTTGGCTGTAAACTGGAAGATATTATTCATGCTTCGGGGAAAACCGGTTTTGGTGTGGAGAATATTTTGGCTGCGATTATTGAAAAAGTTCCGGCGCCGAAAGGAAATAAAGAAGAGCCTTTGCAGGCTTTGATTTTTGACTCACATTATAATCCTTTTAGAGGAATTGAAGTTATTTTTAGAGTTGTAAACGGTGAAATAAAGAAAGGCCAAAAAATTAAATTTATGGCTACCGGCAATGAATATTTTGCCGATGAAGTAGGAACATTGAAATTGAATCAGGTTCCAAAAAGTGTGATTTCGACAGGAGATGTTGGGTATTTGATTTCTGGAATTAAGGAAGCCAAAGAAGTAAAAGTAGGGGATACTATTACTGATGCCAAAACGCCTACAACTAATATGATTACGGGTTTTGAGGATGTAAAACCAATGGTTTTTGCCGGAATTTACCCTGTAGATACTGAAGATTTTGAAGAGCTGAGAGCTTCGATGGAAAAACTGCAGCTGAACGATGCTTCGCTGGTGTTTGCTCCTGAAAGTTCGGCGGCTTTAGGGTTTGGTTTCCGTTGCGGATTCTTGGGAATGCTGCACATGGAAATCATTCAGGAACGTTTGGAGCGCGAGTTCGATATGACGGTAATTACTACAGTTCCGAACGTTTCGTATTTGGCTTACACCAAAAAAGATCCTGAAACAGCGATTATAGTTAACAATCCATCCGATTTGCCGGAACCGTCAAAACTGGATCGTGTGGAAGAACCTTTCATCAAAGCGACTATCATTACTAAAGCTGATTTCGTTGGAAACGTTATGAGTTTGTGTATTGAAAAACGTGGTATTATCACGAATCAAACGTATTTGACTACGGAACGTGTAGAATTGAATTTTGACATGCCATTGGCCGAAATTGTATTCGATTTTTATGATCGATTGAAAACGGTTTCCAAAGGCTATGCGTCTTTTGATTACTCTCCAATTGGAATGCGCGCTTCTAAACTGGTAAAACTGGATGTATTATTGAACGCTAATCAAGTTGATGCTCTTTCTGCTCTGATTCACGAAAGCAACGCTTACAACATTGGTAAAAAAATGACCGAGAAATTGCGTGAGCTGATTCCGAGACAACAGTTTGATATTCCGATTCAGGCTGCGATTGGAGCAAAAATTATTGCTCGTGAAACCATTAAAGCGCTTCGTAAAGACGTTACAGCAAAATGTTACGGTGGTGATATTTCGCGTAAGCGTAAACTTTTGGAAAAGCAGAAAAAAGGTAAAAAACGTATGCGCCAAGTAGGAAACGTTGAAATTCCGCAGGAAGCGTTTATGGCGGTATTGAAGTTGAATGATTAATCTTTTTTAGAAAATAGAAGAAAGAGTAAAGAATATAGAGTGAACCTGATGATGTAAAATATTGTCAGGTTTTTTTGTTTTTAATTCAATTTCAGATATCCTTAAACTTATTACCTTAGCCCCTTTCAATTTCAGAAAACTTAAAAAATGCTCGACGAAACCCCGAAACGATTTGACCGTATTGTAGCTATTTTGATTCAATTGCAATCCAAAAAGATTGTAAAAGCACAGGAATTAGCCGATCGTTTTGAAGTAAGTTTACGGACTATTTATCGTGATATTCGAACCTTGGAAGCATCCGGAGTTCCTATTTACAGTGAAGCGGGAGTTGGTTATGCCTTAATGGATGGCTACCGATTGCCTCCCGTAATGTTTACCCGTGAGGAAGCGAGCAGTTTCATCGCTGCCGAAAAATTAATGCAGAAATTCACTGACACAGCTCTTGGAAATCATTATGCTTCGGCGATGTATAAACTAAAAGCGGTACTTCGAAGCGATGATAAGGATTGGGTTTCGAGCATTGAATCGAATGTTTTGATGCAGTCTTCTGAGAAGCTTTTTAATGACAAATCCCCCAATACTTTAGCCACACTTTTTGAAAGTATTGCCGAGAAAACACAAGTTATTCTTTCGTATGAAGCTATTCAATCTGAAGGAATTACTGTGCGTCATATCGAACCTGTGGGCGTTTTTCACGATAATAACAATTGGTACGTTTTGGGCTATTGTCATTTACGCAAAGATTACAGGCAATTTCGAGCTGACCGTGTTCATGGAATCCAAAAAACGGAAATTCCTTTTTCATTGGAACACGATGCATTGGAAACTTATTTGGATAAAAACAAAAACGTTTCGACCACTAAAGTTAGAATTCTAGTAGAGAAAAGAATAGTTAATTACTTAGCGTACGAGCGAAAATACCACGGCTTTGTTTCTGAACAGGAAATTGATGGTAAAATCGAAATGACTTTTATGTCTCGTGATACTTTGGAAGGATTTGCGCGCTGGTATATGATGTTTGGAGATTACGCGACCATATTGGAACCTGAAAAATTAAAAACCAGAATTCTGGAATTATTGGAATTGAATAGACAACGGCTTTTATAAAAAAGCTCCTAAAATGAAATTCATCTTAGGAGCCTTGAAATTTTATCTATCCCAGAAAAAAGGTGGATCAATACCTAATGCTCTTAAATAAACGTAGCCTTGACCGCGATGATGTACTTCATTATCAATAAAATATAAAATGTTATGGATAATTGGGAATTCGTATTGCCCAAATAAATTGAAAGTTTCGTTGAAATCTTCTATTGATAGTTTCTCCCAATATGAGTTGATTTCTGCTGTAGCCTCATCCCATTTCTCAAGATACTGTGCTTTGAAAATTAATTTTCCTTCTTCTGGATTATAAGGCTGAACATCTCTATTTACAATGCCTTTTAAAGCTGGTGCTGCAATTGCCAAAAGTTCGTCAGCCAATTTTGAAAATGGTCTCATGCCACCAATTGAAAATTCGAAGAAATCTTTTTCAGGAAACAATTCTATTACACGGCGTGTCAAGGTGCGATGTCCTTGCCAGTGTTTTAATAAATCTTCAGGAGTAATAACTTGTGCTGCTAATGTTTTCATAATTTTAAAGTTTTAAATTTTAATACTTCAAAATTAGAGGGGGCCGGTGACAACAGTTTGTCAGCAGGTTTTTATTTTTTTTAGAAAATTGAAGAAAGAGTAAAGAAGAAAGACAGAACTGATGATTTAAAAAAAAGTATCAGCTTTTTTAATTTTTATATTTGCACCAATACGTTTTGTAGAGGCGCACTGCAGTGCGCCTCTACAAAACGTATTTACATAATATTTTTATTTATCCTTCAACCAATCAAATAATCGTTGCGCATCAGAGCCCTTAAATAATTGGGTTCCTTCGTTCATCGTAGCTGCAGACCCGCAGGCTACGCCCCAACGGATTACTTCTTTCATGCTTTTATTTTGCGAAAGCGCCCAAACCATCCCGCCAACCATGCTGTCTCCGGCGCCAACAGTACTTCTTTTAGCAACATTTGGGGCAGGGACAAACTCATAATTGTCTTTGGTCACAAGGACTGCACCTTGCGGGCCTAGTGAAACCACTATAATTTCAGCGCCGCCTTTGGCAATTATTTGCTTGGCAGCTTCGTTGACTTCCTCCATTTCCAGTCGTTCAACGCCGATTAATTTAGCCAATTCACCAACATTGGGTTTGATGAGGTAAGCTCCAGTTTCCAAGACTTTTTCCAAGGCTTCGCCTGAAGTATCCACTATTAATTTTGAATTTGATTTTTTGGCAATTTCGGCCACTTTTTGATAAAAATCGGCTGGTAAACCTTCGTTTAGACTTCCGCTGGCAACGAGGAATTTTGGTTTTAAGTTGGTTATAGCTTGGAGTACCGCTTTTTCTTCATCATCGGTTATTTTTCCTCCGGTAAAACCAAAACGATATTGTGAATTGGTATTATCATCAACGGCAACAAAACTTTCCCTTGTCCAGGATTGAACGGGAACGGCTTGAAAGGCGATAAATTCATTGGCAACCAATTCTTCCAACATTTTTCCCAGAGGTCCTCCCGAAGTAAATACGGCTAGTGAATTACCTCCTAATCGTGATATGGCTTTGGAAACGTTTATTCCGCCACCTCCGGCATCAAATCTAGGTTCTGAACAGCGTATTTTTTGTTCGGCGACCAAACCTTTAAAATGGGTGCTTTTGTCCAAAGCTGGATTTACGGTGAGGGTGATGATATCGTATGAGTTCATTTTGATGTGTTTTTTAGATATTAAAGGTGCAAAAAAATATTGACAATTATAAAACGGAGTCCTATTATTGATTTTTTTTATTCCTGTGAAAAAGCAGAATGTTGAACTTTAGCCCCGGTTGAAGTGGAAATCCTTGTAAACTGGGGTTCAGTTTACAAGATTGCAGCGAAAAACGGGAAGATACTTCTTAAAATGACAAATGTTTCTGCTCCAAAAAAATAATAATCGCGGTCAGGTTTATAGTTATTGAATTTTCAAGTTTGTACCTTTGCAACCTTGGTAAAACCAAAAAAGCGATAAATAAAATGATTGAAGATAAAAACCCGCAACGAACTAGTATTGCCCAGTTGGGAGAATTTGGTTTAATAGACCATTTGACGAAAAACTTCGAAATCACACAGTCGTCCTCGTTAAAAGGGATTGGAGATGATGCAGCTGTGTTGGATTTTAAAGATAAGAAAGTAGTTGTTTCGACTGATTTATTGATTGAAGGTGTGCATTTCGATTTAGCTTACGTACCACTAAAACATTTAGGATATAAATCCGTGGTGGTTAATGTGTCTGATATTTGCGCGATGAATGCGAAACCAACACAAATCACGGTTTCGATAGCGGTATCCAATCGTTTTCCATTGGAAGCATTGGAAGAATTATACGAAGGAATTGCTTATGCGGCCAAAGAATACAAAGTTGATTTAATTGGAGGAGATACAACTTCTTCTCAAAAAGGATTGATTATAAGTGTTACAGCTATTGGTGAGGCAGATGAAAGTGAAATTGTTTATAGAAACGGTGCTAAAAATACTGATTTGCTAGTGGTTAGTGGTGATATAGGAGCAGCTTATATGGGGTTGCAAGTATTAGAACGAGAAAAGCAAGTTTTTCAGGTGAATCCAAATTCTCAACCTGATTTAGATGCTTATGCTTATTTGGTGGAGAGACAATTGAAGCCTGAAGCGCGTACAGATGTGCGAACGTTGTTGTATGCTTTGGAAATAAAACCAACAGCAATGATTGATATTTCCGATGGATTGTCTTCGGAAATTATGCATTTATGTAAGCAATCGGGTGTAGGATGTAATTTATATGAAGACAAATTGCCTTTGGATCCTCAGTTGATTAATGTTTGCGAAGAATTTAATATTGATAGTACAACAGTTGCCATCAACGGGGGAGAAGATTATGAATTGTTGTTTACGATACCTATTGAAGATTTTGATAAAATAAAAGGAAATCCAAATTTGACGATCATTGGTCACATGACACAAGAGAGTGAAGGTGTTCATCTTGTAACTCGAGCTAATACCAAAATTCCTTTGAAAGCCAGGGGTTGGGATGCAATAAGTGAATAATGAGATTATGAATAAAATAGGAAACGACACTTAGTAGGTGTCGTTTTTTTATGTAGAAGATTAAAAAATAATTCCTCTAAGTTTTGCTTCCCTGATTAAATCGATATCACTTCCGTCTTCGATTTTAAATAATTCTTTTAGATTCACTTTTCTACTTTCAATAGCATCCAATGATATTGGAACGTATTGAGGAATGTCCTTGATTTTAGTTCCCTTGGAAATATGAAACAAAATTAATTTGTCAAATTGATCGATTTCTTCAAAATCATTATTGATTTGCTCTGCCATTTTAATCACAGAATGACTGTAATAAATTTCATTTTTTAAAATAATATCAAAACCAAAAAGCAATTCATCAAAAGTTAAATCATTTTTTATAACGAGTCCCGCAGGATTTATAGTTTCAATTATGTTTTTTATTTTGAGTAATTCCGTGTACATAGTGAGCAAAATAATTTTGCAATTGGGCATGTATTTCATGACTAATTTTGCTAAATCCTCACCCGAAATAATTCCTTTTTCTTCAAAGGGAGGCATACTTATATCTAAAAAGGCTACGTCGAAAGCGGGGGTGTCTGGATTTGAAATAATATTATAACCTGATTCACAGTCTTTACCTTGAGTAAATGAATAATCATAAATTTCGGGTTTGTAACGTGTAATGGCGTTTTTATATCCGTCAATTATAAAGGGATGGTCATCTACAATTAGAATGTTTTTTTTAATTAATTTTTCCACTTTTGAATCAACTGTCATTATGTTGTAGGTTTTGGTATTTTTTTAATTGGAATTGTAACTATAATTGATGTGCCTTCTTCTTTTTTTGATTTTATTTCAAGGGTTCCTTCACATTCTATTGTTCTTGTTTTGATATTTTGGAGACCGATGCCTTTTTTAGCTTTGTTAACATTGAAGCCTTCACCATCATCACTAATTTTTAATAATAAACTAAGATTATCTAACTTCTTAAATTCGACTTTTATTGTTTCAGCCTTTGCATATTTATTGCAATTTTGAAGAGATTCCTGAAGAATTCGGTATAAGTTAATCTTTACAGTATTGTCAATCAAGTCCCATTTTATCGAGGGGTCAATGTAAGCAATAAATTTAGTTGGATAGGTTTTTTTCTGTTCTTCAAACAGGTTAGCAACTATTGCTACAAAATTATTGATTAATTCTGATTTTTCTCTATTTAAGTTATGAGAAATTTCACGAATATCTTGTTCAATATTTTTGAGTTCGGCCAAGTAATTTAACCTTTGTTCGATACCAGATTCGTCATTGATTTTGTTTAAACTGTCAAGATTGATCCTAATTCCAAACATTCTGCCAAGAACTCCATCGTGCAATTCTCTTGCGACTCTTTTTTTCTCTTTTATATTGTTGATTTCAATAGTGTTTTGTTGATTAATTAATAGGTTATAAATTTCAGCATTGGCTTGTTGTTGCTGTTGCTTGAATAACAATTCTCGTTGTTTAACCTTTTGTGATTTAATGGTGTACAATAATGTTGCTAAGATTATAAAGGATCCGAAAATTAACAGAAGCTTCTTGTTTTGCCCCTCCAAATTTGTGTTTTCTACTTTAATTTCATCCGTTTCATATTCTATTCTGGAGAATTTTTCCCCCATTTTTCGTTCCGCTTTTTGTAAACGATCGTTGATAAGGATGTATTCATTTGAATAAATAGAAGCATTTTTTGGATCTACGGTTCCTATTTGTTTGAGTGTTTCTAAGATATTTCTCAAACGATTAGACTTACGTGATAAATCCAAAGCTTGTTTGGCATATTGAATTGCTTTTACAGTGTCTTTTTTTACAGCAAAATATTCTGATAGTCGGGTTTTGCTCACAATAATTCCTGATGTAATTTTTAGGCTATCTCTAATTTTTAGAGCTCGATAAAATTGATTAAGATTATCCGGTAATTTTAACTTGAATTTTGCATAGGCCAAGTTATCCAATAACATTGCATATAATTTTGGTTTTTCGATAAATAAATTTTGCTCTCTTAATCCTTTTTCAAAATAAATTTGGGCTTCTTTGTAATTTTTTAAATTCAAGTAAACACAACCAATATTGTTATAAGAAGTTGCTTTGGATTGAAATTCTATAGGAGTTGATTTATCATCTAGACTCTGTAAAGCTTTATTGTGATATTCTAAAGCTTTAGTGTATTCTTCTCTTTCATTGTATAAAATCCCCAATAGATTATAACATTCATATAAAAAATCTTTTGATTTTTCTCCTTTAATGGATCTTAATGCTTTAAAGATGTTTATTTCACAATTAAAATAATCACTTTCATTATATTGTAAAATCGCTTTGCTAAAAAGTGTCTTCGCTAAGTTGTAATTATCATTAAGTCGAAGATAAAGTTTTTCGGCTTTATAATAGTTTAGATAGGCACTGTCTGAGATTATCCTGGCACCGTAATAGTCTCCTAAATAAGTGTATGCCTTAGCCATATTAATTGTATCAAGGCTTTTTTCTGAGCGTTCTAAAATGAGTTTTGATGTTTCAAAATAGCTCTTTAAATCATTCATATTATAATAACGATTGGCTACTTTAAAGAGGTTTACTTTATTAAGAGAATCATTTTTTTGACTTATAATAATACTGAAAGCTTTTTGATTGTATTTTTTTTTCAGTTCATAGGACAGTTGATCATTATTAGCTGAAGTGAGGTAAGAAGTGAGACTGTCTTTTGAAAGAGATGTTGAGCTTTCCTTAGTTGCATTATTGTTGTTGCAACTAATAACAATGACTAAAAGAAAGTATAATATGAAGTAATTATTTTTCAATAGTAATTTTTGATTTCTATCAAAAATACTAAATCTTTTAACATAAAAAAAGGTTGCCAAAAATATGACAACCTTAATCTATTTTTATTGTTAGTTTTAATCAACTTTTCTAGTTCTTCCAGCGTCTTGAGTTCCATCAATCTGTGTTACTTGAATTGAAGGCTTCATGGTCTGTGTGCTCATATAATCATCAACTTTTCTAGTTCTTCCAGCGTCTTGAGTTCCATCAATAGGAGAAGATAGAGTATTTTCAGCAATTCTTAATGATTTTGTTTCAGGTGTGGTAAAAGAAGTTAATACCATAACTAATGTTAATAATCCGATAGATAAGGTAGCTTTTTTCATGATTTCTAAAATTTATGTTGTTATACGTTTCTACATTTTTAATTTCCTTTTGCAGGAATTTCTTATGTAAAACTACATCGCAAACTTTAAAAAATCTTACATAAATAAACCTTTGTGGTAATTGTCCTTCGTTCGTTAGTGAATGGATATCAAATTAGGGTAAATGACTAGTTTTTAGATCTCTATGTAATTTTCGTTGGAAAAATCACTAATAATGAAATCTATGTTTTTCTTATAGGACTTTGAAAATGGGAGTTTTATGGTGGTATTTTTAATATAACATAAGGAGTTACCCGTGTGAATTCTAGCAATATAATTGCGATTTATGATGTAACTGTTATGGATTCGAATAAAAGGATTTGTAAGAACAGCTTCAAAATGTTTTAAAGTTTTGAAAGCGGTGATTACTTCTCCATTATTCAAATGAATATCTGTTGAATTGTTGTCGGCTTGGAAAAAACAAATATCTTTCGAATCGATATAACGATGATCTCCATACGATTTAATACATAAAATGAGATTTTTTTTCTTGTTTGTTGTTTCAGCAGCTTTGATTGGCGAAATGTTCTCTTCCGTGTTTGGAGATTGAATTAAAACAATTTCGTCATCGAGATGTGATTTTTTTAGTTTTAAAGTCAACTTTATAAAATCGATGCTCTTCAATGGTTTTATCAAATAATCAGTTACTTCGTATTGGATGGCTTCAAAAGCAAGATCTTTTTTTGATGTGGTTATAATAATTTTGGGAATCCGATTCAAGTACCTATATAAAGCGTCAATTAGGTTTAATGAGAGGTTACTCTTTGTGTTGGCTGGATCTATCTCAAGAAAAACTAATTTGGGATTATGCTCCAAAATTAGATTTAATGCATCTGAATAATTGTCTGCAGCAGCTATAAAGTTAAGCTCTGAAAAACTGTCAGCAATAGCTTTTGTTTTCAAAACACTTTCTGGATCATCGTCAATTATTATGTACGAATAATTCATTAATAGCTTTACTGTTAGGTTTGTTCTTTACGAACTGTGTTTTTGGTAGATTGTTGCTTTAGTTAATTCTTATAATTCATTGGGGCAAATGAAAAAAAATAACTAATGGTATTTTTTAAACGAAATTGATGCTATATCAACAAAATAAAATTACGTAAATCAGCTTTTTTTAAACTTATTTGTTGATATCTACAAAATGAATGTTAATACATTTCGATGAATTGCAAATAAACACGATGAATTGCATTTTTTTGTTAAGGAAAAAAGTTACAAATACTTAGTAATCATTGAGATATGCGTAAAATAAGAAAAGCGATGATAGATGTATTTTTTAGAAATACAATGGTTTTAACAAAAAAAGTGCTCCTCAATCGAGAAGCACTTTCAAGTTTATATAATGTCCTAATTACATTTTCATTAACCAGTTTTTCATAGAAACTTCGTTCTCGATGATTGATTTCAAATCAGCGATTTTTACACGATCTTGTTTCATAGTATCTCTATGACGAATGGTTACCGTTTGGTCTTCAATTGTTTGATGATCTACAGTAATACAGAAAGGAGTTCCTAAAGCATCTTGTCTTCTATAACGTCTTCCTACAGCATCTTTTTCATCATAAGCTACGTTGAAATCCCATTTCAAATCGTCGATTATTTGTTTCGAAATTTCAGGCAATCCGTCCCTTTTGATTAATGGAAGAACAGCGGCTTTTGTAGGAGCCAAAACAGCCGGCAATTTTAATACCGTTCTTGTTGATCCGTCTTCCAAAGTTTCTTCCTTTAGAGAAGTTGCGAAAACGGCCAAGAACATTCTGTCTAATCCCACTGATGTTTCTACCACATAGGGAACGTAGTTTTCATTCAGTTCCGGATCAAAATATTGTAATTTTCTACCTGAATATTGTTCGTGAGCTTTTAGGTCAAAGTCAGTTCTGGAATGGATTCCTTCCAACTCTTTGAAACCAAAAGGGAAATTAAATTCGATGTCGGCAGCGGCATTAGCATAGTGAGCCAATTTTTCGTGATCGTGGAAACGATAGTTTTCTTTTCCTAAACCAAGAGATAAATGCCAGTTCAAACGAGTTGTTTTCCAGTGTTCATACCATTGCATCTCTTCGCCTGGACGTACAAAAAATTGCATTTCCATTTGTTCGAATTCACGCATACGGAAAATGAATTGTCTCGCAACGATTTCGTTTCTAAACGCTTTACCAGTTTGGGCAATTCCAAAAGGAACTTTCATTCTTCCTGATTTTTGAACGTTTAGGAAGTTAACAAAGATACCTTGAGCCGTTTCCGGACGCAAATATAAGTCCATTGCATTTTCGGCAGATGCTCCTAATTTGGTACCAAACATCAAGTTGAATTGTTTTACGTCTGTCCAGTTTCTTGAACCAGTTTCAGGATCGGCAATTTCCAACTCCTCGATCAATGCTTTTACGTCATCCAAATCACCAGCTCCCAAAGAACGTCCCATTCTTTCCAGAATTTGTCTTTCTTTGGCTTTGTATTCCATCACTCTAGCGTTGGTGGTCACAAATTCCTGCTCGTTGAACGCATCACCAAAACGGGTTCTTGCTTTTTCGATTTCTTTTTGTGCTTTTTGGTTTAGCTTTTCAGCATAATCTTCAATCAAAACGTCAGCTCTGTAACGTTTTTTAGAATCTTTATTGTCTATCAATGGATCGTTGAAGGCATCCACGTGACCCGATGCCTTCCAAGTAGTTGGGTGCATCAATATAGCCGCGTCAAGTCCTACGATGTTTTCGTTCATTTGAACCATTGATTTCCACCAATATTCGCGTATGTTCTTTTTTAATTCTACTCCGTTTTGTGCGTAATCATATACCGCACTTAAACCATCGTACACTTCGCTTGACGGAAAAATAAATCCGTATTCTTTTGCATGCGAAACGACATTCTTAAATAAATCTTCTTGTTTTGCCATAGTGGTGCAAAAATATAAAAAGGGAAATTAAAAAAAGAAAAAAAATGAAGTTTGAAGAGGAGGTTTTCTTATTTTTATGGATAAATCAATTTTTTTATGTTTAATTCCCTGATAAATTTGTTTTTTCCAAAGGTTTGTGCTGGCTGTAAATCATTTATGGGGACACATGAATCCATAATTTGTACAGTTTGCCGGCATGAATTGCCTTTGACGAATCATCATTTAGATCCCGAAAATGAAGCATTCAAAAAATTTTATGGACGAATTCCGGTTGAGCATGTTTCGGCATTATTGTATTTCCACAAAAAGGGAATGGTTCAGGAAATGATTCATAGTCTCAAATACAAAGGGCATGAAGAGATAGGAAGTTTTTTGGGCGAATGGTATGCATCGGATTTAAAAGATTGTGCAGTCGCGAAAGATGTGGATGTAATTATTCCTGTTCCATTGCATAAAAAAAGGCTGAAAGAAAGAGGTTATAATCAAGTTATGAATTTTGGTGTGGCTTTGTCAGAGAATTTTAAAATTCCTTTAGATAATGCAATTTTGAAACGGAAAGTATATTCTAAAACGCAATCGAAGAAAAACCTTTTGGGAAGAACAGAAGGAATTGAAACTGTTTTTGATGTTTCTTTCTCCGAAGAAAACACTAATAAACATTTCTTGTTGATCGATGATGTTCTGACGACCGGAGCAACTCTGGAAGCCTGTTCCAAAGCGCTGTTAAAAATCCCGGGAGCGAGGATAAGCATTGTTTGTATGGCAATGGCTCATTCGTGATTGGAATTTGCGTGAGGGATAGAAATAAGCTACCGAAGTAGCATGGATAGCCCGACAGCGTTGAGGAAAGGGGCTCTGTAAAGGTGCTGTATGTAAGCCCCTTTTCTCAACGGTGGCACGCCCAAACTATTAAAAAACGAAATCTATCGTTGAACATAAGTCTTGAAATACCCACATTCATTAATAATTTCCCTGTAGTATTTGGTTTTTGAATAATTGGCTTTTAGGGTTTTGAAACCTAACCAAGGAATAAAGTTGGTTTTATCATCTTGAATATCCCAAGAGGATAAATTTTGCGAATAGTATTTTTTATTGTAGAAATCGTTACGCTGACATTTTGCGAGCATGTATTGTGTTTTGGCTCTTTGTTCATTGTTTTTGGCAGCCAAAAAGGCTTTTTGGTAATAGGCTTGCGCCAAAGAGCAATTGGTAATCATTTCTCGAATTGGGTCTCTGAAAAAATCAGGGGTTGAACCGTATCCAGCAATATTTCCCTCATAAAACAATCGGCCGTTACCAAAATGGGTGATGTTGTAAAAAGCATTTCCAAGCAAAAGACTGTTGTTGTAAACATCAATTCCCTTACTTACGTTGTCCTGCATTTTTTGAATAATAGTTAAGAAGTCAAGTATAGTGTATTTCTTTTTTTGAGCAGCTTGATGGTCACAATCGTGGCAGTCTTTGATATTTCCAAGAAAAGGATTTCCGTAAAAATTGGTTTTTTGCATATTATCCGATTGGTTCATAAAAGCAATGGCTTCGGGAATTTTGTTTTCGAAAGTAGCTTTAACGCCTTGGAAATAGTTAATGTCGCGCAGTTTTATTTCATAAATAGCCGCGCCAATTTGTTCCATTTTTGTTTTGTTTGTTTTTGACAAAAAAGCTTTCATGTCGAGCAGCTGTTTTTCATTGTCATAAAAGCCAGATTCATGATTGAAAATCTCGGTCATTATGGTGTTTTTTTGGTTGCGGTATAATGCGGCCAAATAGTTTTTGCTCCATTCAGTTGCATTTTGATAGCGGAAATTCTCAATCGCTTTTTGAGGTAATTCAAAATACAGCCACGATAAATCTACTAGAACCGTTTTTTCGTTTTCAGGAGTGAGTTGGTCAATTTTGCTCAAGTTGTTTACAAATCGCAATAGCCTTATCTGGTCATTTGCCAAGTTAGATTTAGGCATTTTGCTTTCGGCTTTGTCAAAATTTTTGTCGGCTTGTTTGTAGTTTCCGTTTAGTGTTTCAAGGTAACCAGCTGCTGCATTCCACAAATATGGTTTGGATGTTTTGTCTGATTCTGCAATTTTGGAAACCAAATTAATTGTTGAGTTAGGAATACTGTCTTTTATTCTTTTTTTATTTTCAACTACAGTTTTGTCTTTAAAAGATCGGTCAATTTTGTTTTCTTGATTATTGATTAATCGGGTCAATAAATAATCAAGATGTTGGTTTTTTGGTTGTAGTTTGTAGATTTCTGCTATGGCTTTTTCTTCGTCATTGTAGTAGCCCTGAATCGCCCAAAGCGCTGCTTTTTCATCATCATTTTTAGCCATTGACAAAGATTGTTTCCAGTCTTTTTGTTCTTGTGGGTGGAAACAATAAGCCGAAACAACTCTCATTGTCGGACATTTGTCAAAAACCTGACTGTAGAGGTAATTGGATTTAGCATAATTTTTTTGTTTGTATTCAATACCGGCTATATAGGCCAATGCTCTGTAATACAAAGTGTTTTTGGGAGCTAATTTTTGGGTTTGATTAAAGAAAGTGATAGCTTTTTCCGGTTTATCACTATAGAAATCGGCTTTAATGACTAAGAACCAGTACCTGTTTTTGAGAAAGGGATCTTTGTTATCATTGTATTTTTTTTCCATTGATTTGATCCAATTGTCATCTGACAGGGATTCGTGCTTAACCGTTTCGTCATAATTCCAGGAATCGAATTTTTGAGTAGAGTAGGTTTCTACAATCTGTGCATCATTTAGAAAGGACAAAAAGTCTTTTATTTTACTTTCGTTTAAATTGATTTTTTTATTCCATTTTTCAACTAACTTATTCGTTTTTCCGTTTTTGTAATGGACAACCAAATTTGTGACATCGGCGCTACTTGAATCGGCCAGGAAAAAGGCTAAGTCTTTTTCGTTTATTTTACCTTCGAGATAAGTTGACCAGTCTTTGATATTTTCTTCGTTAAATCTTGTTGTATGTTCGGTATCATAACCAATTCCATAAAAGAAGTCTGCGGATAAGAAAAGAGGTGAATAAGATTTATCCACAAAAGTTTCGGGAGTGAAGTTGGAATCAAATGACCAGCCCCAATCGCCATCTGCGCAGGCATAAATAGTTCCGTAAACCAAAAGGGCGAGGGAACTAAAAGCGATTAATAATTTCTTTAAAAAAGCCTTCTTCATAGTTTTTCAAATTAAATTCGTCCAAATCATAAAAGATGATTTCTTTTGGATTTTGACTAATGTTTTCATCAAGATTATTTGCCATTTCGAGCAAATCTGTAGCTGAGATTGTTTCTATTTTTATCTGGTCATTTTTTTTATAAAAAATACCGCTGTTGAAATTGGAATTTCTAACCTCAAACCAATTGTTTTTTGTAAGAACAAAACTATTGTTATTTTTTAAATTATTGGTATCAATTTTGTTTCTTAAACCAATTATTTTTCCGTCTCTGATGTGAATTCCCCAGGAATAAATAGGCAGGGCAATATTTAATGGTAATGGATAGTTTTTTAGACTTGCTAAATAGCGATTGGCAATATTTTGATCGTATATCGAATTTAAGGAATCGACAGCAATTTTCCCCATATTGTAATACATCAATACGCCTCGATCAACATTCGGAATCTTTGTTTTTTTAAAATATTTTATCTGATGAAGCCTAATTGTTGCTGATAGTTTTTTAGCGGAAACTTTTTTAAAGGCTTCAATAAACCGCATATAATTGTCTTTGCTTTCAAGAGTCCAGTCGCAATCAATTTGGATTTCCTGAATGGCAATATTGTCTTTTGAATTGATTTGTTGGATGAAACTGTTTGTTTTTTTTGCCAAATCCAAAATGTCTAATTTTTTGTCGAGCATTACTCTGTTTTTGATATACACAACAGGAATGATTTCAAGTCCCGAAGTTGTATTTTCAAATTGGATCGGAGTTCTTGGAAAGGGTTTTTCCGTTTGCGGATTTAAATCAATATCAAAATACCGAATGTATAATCTTTCGACTTGATTTTCGGTTAATATTTTTTTTTCTTTTGGCGAAAGCCTAAAAATTGTTTTCCAATAATAAAATGAGATTTTGGGCTGCTCTTGTTGTTGGCAGGAAATAAAAAAACAAAGAATAATGCTGCAAAGAATTAGTTTTTTCAAGGGCTCAGTTTTAAATTTCAGAATTCAGACTTTTAACTTCTGCCTTCTAATTTCTAACTTCTAATGTTTTACTCTTTCCTTTTTTTGGCTCGATGATAAGTCCAATAGGCCAGTAAAACCAATATAACAAATGGCAAATAAGAGCCTATAAGAACCCCTATTTGATAGCCCTGGTCGGGAGCATTTTTAATTTTTTCGTCTATGTTTATTTTTTGAAGCAGTAAAATGAAAGCGGTCATTTGTTATTTGATTAAAGCGTTTCTTGTAAAATCGGATAGAACCAGTTTACCTGAAATTGCAGCTCTTTCCTTTAATAATTTGTCCCAATGTGCAGTTCCTTCCCAAAATATTTTTTTTATTTCGGCAAGTGCTTCCGGATTGTAACCTGCTAGTTTTTTGGAGAAAGAAATTACTTCTAGGTCAAGTTCTTCTTGGTTTTCCAATACTTTGGCGTATAATCCTTTTTGATGTGCCCAATAGGCTGTCTTCCATTCGTGAGCTCCCAAAGTCATTTCTGACATTGCCATTTTTCCAATTTTTCGGCTCACGGCTGGCTCGATCACAAAAGGACCGATTCCTATGGCAAGTTCAGATAATTTTACTGCACTTTCGTGAGTTGCAAATGCATAATCACAAGCTGCAATGATGCCAACACCTCCACCAACAGCCTTGCCTTGAATGCGCCCGATAATTATTTTTTTGCAAGAGCGCATAGCGTTGATCAAATTGGCAAATCCGGTAAAAAAACGGGTGCCTTCATCAAGCGTGCTTACGGCAAGCAATTCATCAAAGGAAGCGCCTGCACAAAAGGCTCCGTTGCCTTCGCTTTTTAAAACAATTATGGAAATATCCGGATTATCACTCAAAAAAGTAAGTTCATTGGTCAACCTGTCCAATAATACTCTAGGGAAAGAGTTACTCGCAGGATGTCCAAACTGTACGGTGGCAATTTTGTTGTCTATGGTTGTTAAAAGCGAACCTGTTTTATCGGGTGTCAGCATAAGGTGTATTTTGATGTAAAGTTAAAAAAGTAACTAACGTGAATGATTATTTTTTTGTATTTGAAGAATAGTCTTTTTGAAATTTGCATATTCTTATAATTATATGTTATATTTGCGCCGAAGATTTGGGGGATTAGCTCATTTGGCTAGAGCGCTACGCTGGCAGCGTAGAGGTGATCGGTTCGAATCCGATATTCTCCACATAAAAACAAAAGCACTTATAGAAATATAGGTGCTTTTGTTTTTTCAAATGAATTGTTCTAAATTTAATATTCTTTGGAAAAAAGAAGAATTAATAATTTCACCTTTACTTTTAAATTGTAATTTCCTAAAAAAAACCTCTATTTTTGTTAGATATATAACTAACAGAGTATGAAAAAAATCCTAATTCTGATGGCAGCATCTACCTCAATGGCTTCTTTGGGACAAGCCCAAAATACAACTCCATTAACGTATCCCAAAACCGAGAAGGGGGAAACAGTTGATGTTTATTTTGATACTAAAGTAAAAGATCCTTACCGTTGGCTCGAAGACGATAAATCGGCTGAAACAGCTGCTTGGGTAAAAGAAGAAAACAAAGTGACTTACGATTATTTGTCACAAATACCTTTTAGAGACCAATTAAAATCCCGACTTGAAAAGCTTTGGAATTATGAAAAAATAAGCGCACCATTCAAAGAAGGGAAATTCATTTATTACTACAAAAACAACGGACTGCAGAATCAAGCGGTTTTGTACCGTAAAGATGACAAGGGAAAAGAAGAAGTTTTCCTTGATCCAAACACTTTTTCAAAATTAGGAACAACCTCATTAGGCGGAGTGGATTTTTCCAAAGACGGTTCTAAAGCAGCCTATTCTATTTCTGAAGGAGGAAGTGACTGGCGAAAAGTGATTTTGATGGATGTCAATAATTTCAAGATTATTGAAGATACGTTAGTGGATATTAAATTCAGCGGAATAGCCTGGAAAGGAAACGAAGGATTTTATTATTCCAGTTACGATAAACCAAAGGGGAGTCAGCTTTCTGCAAAAACCGACCAACATAAATTGTATTACCATAAATTGGGAACACCTCAAAAAGACGATAAAGTTATTTTTGGTGCCGACCAAAAACGCCGTTATGTAGGTGGAAGTGTAACCGAAGATAATCGTTATCTCGTAATTACAGCTGCCAATTCTACTTACGGAAATGAATTATACATTCAGGATTTGACCAAACCTAATAGTCCTATCATAACGATTGTGGATAACTTTAAAAGTGACAGTAATGTTATAGAAAATTCGGGAAGCAAATTGTTTATAGAAACTGATTGGAAAGCGCCAAACAAACGCATTGTGAGTGTTGATTTCAGTAATCCAAAACCTGAAAACTGGAAAGACGTAATTCCTGAAACCGAAAATGTATTGACTCCTACCACCGGAGCAGGATATATTTTTGCCAATTATATGAAAGATGCTGTATCGATTGTGAAGCAATATGATTACTCAGGCAAATTGGTACGTGAAATCCATTTGCCGGGACTAGGAACTGCTTCAGGATTTGGTGCCAAAAAAGAAGAGAAAACGCTTTATTATTCGTTTACCAATTATATAACGCCGGGGACCATTTATTCGTTTGATCCAAAAACAGGAAAATCGGATGTTTATGCTAAGTCAAAAGTTGATTTCAAAAGTGAGGATTATGTTTCTACACAAGTATTTTATACATCCAAAGACGGAACAAAAATCCCAATGATAATAACACATAAGAAAGGAGTAAAACTAGATGGTAAAAATCCAACTATACTTTATGGATATGGTGGATTCAACATCAGTTTAACACCAAGCTTTAGTGTTTCGAATGCTGTTTGGATGGAAAATGGCGGAATTTACGCTGTGGCCAACCTTCGCGGAGGCGGGGAGTATGGTAAAAAATGGCACGATGCAGGAACCAAAATGCAGAAACAAAACGTTTTTGACGACTTCATCGCCGCTGCCGAATATTTAATTGGCAAAAAATATACGTCTTCTGATTTTCTTGCCATCCGTGGTGGATCCAACGGCGGATTATTGGTTGGAGCTACCATGACACAACGTCCAGATTTAATGAAGGTTGCTTTGCCGGCCGTGGGCGTGATGGACATGCTGCGTTATCATACTTTTACTTCGGGAGCTGGTTGGGCCTTTGATTACGGGACTTCGGCAGACAGCAAGGAAATGTTTGAATATCTCAAAAATTATTCTCCAGTGGCTAATGTAAAAGAAGGCGTTAAATATCCTGCAACAATGGTAACTACTGGCGATCATGACGATAGAGTAGTTCCTGCGCACAGTTTTAAATTTGCTGCCGAGCTACAGGAAAAACAGGCAAGTGCAAATCCGGTTTTAATCCGAATCGATATTAATGCAGGCCACGGTGCAGGAAAATCACTGGCTGCTACAATTCAGGAAAGTTGCGACATTCAGGCCTTTACCTTATATAATATGGGATTTACTTCATTACCTAAAAACCTATAGATGGTTTAATAAAAAGCTTGATCCAGTTCTAAGCGGCAAGCTTTTTTATAAAAGATCGATCAAAACTATTTTTTTAAACGCCAGTCTCTCGATTGGCGTTTTTTTTTGTTTCATGACCAAAAAATGATGTCAAATAATTAAGGTTTGAATCAGAAATTAGCAAGCCAATAGCATATTTTGCTTACTTTTTTGCTCTTAAAAACAGGCGAAATCGATAGAAATCACTTGTTATTTATTCTCTTAATAAATTAAATTTTGTGCAAAATATCAGGTTTTTTAATGGGCTAATTCTCTAAATTTGATAGTAAAAAAAAACAACCGCATTTATATGGAAATTGTTGCAAAACCAAACAAGTACGAACTAGGAGAAATGCTCCTGGAAATCGGTTCCTTACTCATCGTTTCAGGAGCCAATACCGAACGTGTAAAAGTTACCATCAGTAGAATAGCAGGGGCTTTTTGTTGTGATTCGGATTTAATGATTACCAATCACGCCTTGATGATTACTTTAACATACAAAGACAATATCAAAACATTTACCAGTGTAAAATGGGTGCCCAATATGCATCTTAATTTCAATCTCATTTCAGATATCAGTACGATGAGTTGGAAAATTGTAGAAGAAAAATGGTCGGTGGAACGCATTAACAACGAAATAAAAAAGTTAGACCGCAAACCCTTGTATTCAAGGGGATTGGTTTTGTTTTTGGTAGCGCTGGCAGGAGCCTCATTCTGTAGATTGTTTGGAGGCGGGTTAGTAGAAATGATCCTTTGTTTTTCCGGGACTTTGGTCGGGCTTTTTGTGAGACAGGAAACCATGAAACTCAAATTTAATTTTTATGTGTGCATCTTTTTTGCTTCATTAACCTCTTCGTTTTTGGTTGGGCTTTATTCTTTTTTGAATCCTGGAGTAGAATTCATTCATGCTTTATCCACTTCGGTATTGTTTTTAATCCCGGGAGTGCCTATGATTAATTCCTTCTCGGACTTAATTGACGGAAATATATTAAACGGAACCACCAGAGGTGTAAATGTATTGGTTATCGCTTTTGCCATTTCATTGGGATTAATGGTTTCATTATTAATTTTTAATTTACACTAAAATGGATTTTGCATTATTAGAAAAAGGAATTTGGCTGGGTTGCGCAGGAATTGGTTTTGCCGTATTGTTTAATGTACCACGCAGGACGTTGGGGATTATTTATATCATTTCGGCACTAGGAGGATTGCTTAAATTTTATTTGATATCACTTGAAGTAGGATTGATTTTTGCTGCCCTATGCGGTGCTAGTCTTATTGGATTTTTCAGTGTATTGGCAGCACATTATCGCAAGGCACCTCCAATGACTTTTGCACTTCCAGCATTAATACCTATGATTCCTGGATTTTTTGCCTACAAAGCTATGGTTGGGGTGATGAAATTAACCGCCGAAAAAGATCCTGATGTTTACACCAAGCTCTTTTTCGAAACGGTAAACAACGGTCTTTCGGCTTTGTTGATCATTTTGGCCTTAGCCGCAGGAGTGGCCATCCCAATGTTGATTACCCGAAAGGAAACCGTCAAGAGAATTAAAACCGATAAAGTTTTAGAAAAACAAATGGAAAACTTAGAG
This sequence comes from Flavobacterium aquiphilum, assembly GCF_027111335.1. Classification (NCBI taxonomy): domain Bacteria; kingdom Pseudomonadati; phylum Bacteroidota; class Flavobacteriia; order Flavobacteriales; family Flavobacteriaceae; genus Flavobacterium; species Flavobacterium aquiphilum. Next base: position 798,882 of record NZ_CP114288.1, read on the forward strand.
GAAGAAAATTAAAATAAACCTTTTTATAAACCAAAAACGTCAGTCGAAAGATTGGCGTTTTTTTTAAACTTATAAAATATGATAAGTGGCTCGTGTTTTTCAGCATTAAAACAACGTTCATATTTAGATTTAAAAGATTTATATTTGTCTGTAATGTATTAAATAACAATATGGCTAAAAAAAATCTTTGGACTCGTGAAGAATTAATACTTGCTTTTAATTTGTATTTAAAAATTGAATTTGGGAAAACACATAAGGGTAATCCAAAAGTTATTGCTTTGGCAAATATTTTAGGAAGAACACCAAGTTCGATTGGAATGCGATTAGGAAATTTTGCGAGTATAGATCCATATCATCAAGAAAGAGGAGTTGGGGGGTTAAAAGGAGGTATGAATCAAGTAAAACCAATTTGGGATGAGTTCTTTCATAATCAAGAAGAATTAGTTTTTCTAAGTGAAGAAATCCTTGCCCAAAAAGAGAATACTTCAATAGAAAAGAAATACCGAGATATTCTTTTAGATTTAAAAGGATTAAAAGGAGAAACTGTTGTTCGAGAAGTAAAAACCAGAGTAAATCAATCTGTTTTCAGACAAATGGTTTTAACCAATTACAGTTCCAAATGCGCCATTACAGGAATTGATATTCCTGAATTATTATTAGCAAGTCATATTGTTCCTTGGTCAAAAAATGAAAATGAAAGATTAAATCCCGAGAACGGCATTTGTCTTTCTGCCCTTTATGACAAAGCATTCGATAAAGGATTAATTGGCATTAATAAAAATCATCATGTTTTGCTTTCAACTTCAATAAAAAGCAAAAAAGAAACATTATTCTATAAAAACTATTTTGCTCCAATCGAAAATCAAAAGATTATTGAGGCCGTAAAATATTTACCTAGAAAAGAATTCCTGGAATATCATTTAGACACTATCTTTGATAAGTAATTATCTAAGTAATGGAAAAGTTTTCCAAAGAACAGAGAAGTAAAATTATGCGAGCCATTCGCAGCACAAATACCAAAGATGAGGTGCGATTGGCCAAAGCCTTATGGAGTTTAGGATACCGATACCGAAAAAACAATAAGACTGTTTTCGGCAAGCCAGACCTTACTTTCAAACAACTTAAAATTGCCATTTTTGTGGATTCAGAATTCTTTCATGGAAAAGACTGGGAAGACAGAAAAAAACCGCAGACCAATACCGAGTTTTGGCAAAAGAAAATAGAGCGAAACATTCAAAGGGATGTTGAGGTTACTAATTACCTTGAATCCCAAAACTGGAAAGTAATCCGTTTTTGGAGTCACGAAATAGAAAAAAAGCTGGAAGATTGTATTGATATTATTCAACAGGAAATCGCTTTGCGGAAAAAACAAAACTAATCATTAAAGCTATTTACTATTCACTATTTTTTTTGCTTTTAAAGACTTAAGTTTTTAAAATAAAACGGCTTTTTTCTTTCATAATCTTTTGCTAAAACGGAATTGTTTCCAGAAAATAATTTTTATATTTGAGAATAAAGTAAAAAATAATTAATTAGCAGATATATGAAAGTACAAATCAACACAGACAAAAATGTAGAAGGAAGCGATAGATTGGAAGCTTATTTTTCTGGGGAAATAGAAAGAGTGCTAGCTCGTTTTGATGACAAAGTGACGCGTATCGAAGTGCATTTTGGGGATGAAAATAGTGCCAAATCAGGTGTAAACGACAAACGTTGTCTTATCGAAGCAAGACCTGCCAATATGCAACCCATAGCTGTTACAGAACATGCTGATTCGCTCGAAAAGGCATTTAGCGGAGCTTTGGATAAAATCAAAAAAACACTCACTACTACATTCGATAAGCAGAAAGTGCATTAATAAATTTAAATCATCGCATAAAACAAGAAAGGCTGTCTCTATAGATAGCCTTTCCTGTTTTATATTAGTTCGGGTTTATTCCTCAAACAACATCGTTGCTAATCGATCATCTCTTTGATACACATCGTCATAAAAATGGATAACCCCTTCGTTATCGACCCAAGCGGTAAAATAACCAATGTAAACCGGGATTTTATTTTTTAGTGTGTACCAGGATTCTTTGCCACTATGCATGGCAGAATCAATCTTTTCGGGAGTCCAGTTTTTATCATCTTTTAAAATTTCGTTGGCTAATTCAACCGGTTTCTCCACTCGTATGCAACCGTGACTGAAAGCCCTTTTTTCTTCATTGAATAAATTTTTAGAGGGGGTGTCATGCAGGTAAATGGAATTGTTATTGGGAAACAAAAACTTTATTAAACCCAATGAGTTTTTTGGACCTGGTTTTTGTCTAAGGACACCATTATTCCATTCCATGTTGTGTTGGGACAGGTAGTTTGGATTTTTGGCTATTCCTGGATTGATTTCTTTTGTGATGATGCTTTTAGGCACATTCCAATACGGACTAAAAACAATATAACGCATATCGGCACTGAAAATAACTGTCTTGTTCATGTCTTTTCCAACGACTACATTGGAAACTAAAACTGGTTTCCCATCCTTAAAATACTTTAATCGATAGGAGGGAATATTAATCACGATTAATTCTTTGGCTTTGGCAACATCAACATCAATCCAACGGCAACGTTCCATATTGACGGTAATGGTTTTGATACGATCTTCAATAGGCACATTCAAAGAAGCTATTATTCTTTTGTCAATAATCGGGTTTTCGCGTAGTCCGTTGCGGTTTTGGTATTTTGTGATTCCGGCTTTAAGAACATCGTCGTATATTGAGCTTTTGGAGTCGGTTGCAATGTCCTCCAAAATAAACAATCGCTGTCTGATTTGTGCAATGGTCTGCGAGGAATCGCCAAGCTTCAGGGAGATTTGGCTGGAGTCCAGTACTATGGAATCCCAGGAATTGTTTTTTTGTATTTTTCTGTATTTTTTAAGCATTTCTTTCAGATTGTAATACTGACCCAATACTTCTTTTTCATTTTTATTGATTAACGAAGGATTGGCGATAATAGAATCTAAATAATTGACATAGGATTTCTTTTTTCGAGGCAAATACCAACCCAATTCAGATGATTTTTGGCTGTCTATTCCTTTTAAAACTTTATGGGTGTAAAAAAAATAAAGAGAGGTAAGTAACAATTCATCATTGACAGTAGCATTTTGATCTTCGGTTGTCTTCTGGAAAAGGGTTTCCAGCTTTTCTTTGTACGGAATGTCGGTCTTAATTCCTTCATCTTCCATATTATTTAATTTGCCATAAAGGATTTGGCTTACTTCAAGTATGCCTTTATTGTCAAACCAAATGTATTGATACTTCCGTTTTTGATATAATTCGGTGGTTTCTTGTTGGTATTTTTGTAGTTCAGGATAATGTTTAAAAAAAGTGTTGACCAAAGTACTGTCAAATGAAGGAAGGCTTTTTACTTCGGTAAGGGTATTGATGGTAGGTGGTAATTTTAGACTGGTATCATCTTTTTTTTTACAGGAGAACATAGAAAGAGAGGAACCCAAAATAAAGAGGATAAGAAATACAATATATTTTCTCATAGCTAAAATGGATTAGAGACAACATAAATGTACAAAAAAAGTTGCCTTAAAGGTATGAGCTTTAAGGCAACTTTTAATATAAGAAAAGGTTGGTGTGGTTTCTTTAAAATTGGAAAGCGGCTCCAACTTGAAAAACTTGATTTTTTCCTGAAACACCATCAAAAGTATCATTCAAGCCTGTAATGTATCGTGCATTTATAGACAATCCTAAAGGTAAATTTAGAGATGTTCCAAAAGCCCATGAAGGAACAAAGCTGTTTGCATCATAATTTAAATAATCCGACGCGTTGTCTGCAACTTTAAATCCAAATTGTGGTCCTGTTTCAAAACTTAATAATTTAACAACATATAGTTTAGCCAAAATAGGTACAGTAAGGTAATCAACTTTTACATGATCAATATTAGTGTCAAATCCCTCTTGTGAATATTGTACCTCAGGTTGGATAAAAAGCATGCTTTTCACCAATCCAATTTCTTTGTAAGCACCAACATAAAGTCCGGTTTTTGCATCTGTGTTAAAACCTTTTACATTAACATCAGAAATGTTAACCCCTGCTCTTATTCCCCAAGCTTGTGCTGAAGCTGAATTAGACAATAATACTATGAAAGTACCTACTAATAAAAATTTTAATGATTTCATATTTTTTTGTTTAAGGTTAAAACCCTTAAAGGGCATAATTAGTTCAAAAGTACTACAATTTTTCAATTCTTGCATAATATACTACAAAGATGCTTTTAAACAAGTATTTTGAATTGGATGAAAAATGAATTCAAATAGTTGAATATAATTGCGTTGTAGTGTTAAAGTTTTTAAGATATAACGACCGTTTTTGTAATATATTATACTAACTTTGATAAAGGTCGGTTTGTTTAGCTGGCTCTCTAAATTCTGATAGTTAAAGCCAAAAGAAATATTTTTATAGTGAATAACGTCTAAATAATTGGTATGAAAGAGTTTATGTTAAAAGCAAAAGATTTTTTTAAAACAAGTAGAGCTAAAAAGATTTTAAAAAGAATAAGTTTTTTTATTATCGGTTTTTTAGCGCTAATACTTGTTCTCTTCATTGGATTGCGGATTTATTTCAACCAAAATAAGGAGACTATACTGACCAGCATTAATCAAAAAATCAATGAGAATATTTCAGGACACGCGAGTATTGGTGATCTTGGATATAAATTTTTGATTGGTTTCCCAAATTTTACTGTTGTTTTGAACAAAGTAGAGCTTCAAGATAGTTTGTATGCCATACACAAAAGAAGCGTACTGAAAGCTGAAGAAATCGAAGTGCGATTGAATGTTCTGAGTTTGTTGCACAAAAAAGTTGATATCGAGAAAGTAGTATTGATAGACACTAAAATTGATTTGTTTAAAGATAAAAACGGCGTTTCCAATTCGAATATTTTCAAACCTAAGCCAAAAACAAATAAACCCAAAAGTAAAACTGAAACCGAGATTGGTGAGGTTGATTTTAAGAATGTGGTTTTCATATCCCAAAATTTACAAAGAAATAAATTGTTTCATTTTGAAGTGAATTCTTTAAAATGTAAAATGAATTATAATGATGATGGTTGGGGAACAGACTTACATCTTGATGTTTTTGCAAAAAGTATGGCTTTCAATACCAAAAAAGGGAGTTTTATAAAAGACAAAAGGGTAAAAGGAAAATTAGCAGTTCAATTCTCTAAATCCAAAAATAAAATTGATGTGCTTACCGAAGGACTCGGAATTGGCGATGATGATTTTGATATCAAAGCCAGTTTTGGTCTGGATAAGGACCATCCAATGATGGACATCAATATAAAAACCCATATTCTGTGGTTGAATGCGGCACATTTGTTGGATCCTCATATTTTTAAAATCCTGAATCACTTTAACATCACAAAACCTTTGGATGCTCAATGTAGTATTAAAGGAGATATGAATGCTGAAGGTGATCCCGAAATTATTGTGGATGCCCAAATTAAGGATAACGTATTGGTTTCGTCCGAAGGGGAAACCAAAGATTGTAGTTTTGAAGCGCGATATACCAATAATTTCAAAAATGGTTTGGGTTACAATGATATCAATTCGGCTATTATTGTCAAAAACTTTACAGGAACTTATAAAGAGATACCAATAACTATTCCGTCTGCTGCTATTAGTAATTTAGAAAAACCGGTTGCGACAGGAGATTTTCATTCCAAATTTGATGTAGAAAAGCTTGGGAATATTTTTGGTGATGATTTTATAAAATTTAACGGAGGAACAGCCAAAGTTGATTTTAAATTCAATGTCGATATTGTGGCATTGCGAATTTCAAAACCTCGTTTTACAGGAAAAGTGAATATCGAAAAGGCCAATATGCTTCTTAAATCTAAGAATCTTGCTTTTCAAACCAATGTTCTTCTTGATTTTACTGATGAGGCTTTATTTATCCGAAATATAAAGTATCAAAGAGACAGAAACATTGTTTTTGTAGATGGAAAAATCGACAATTTCCTTAATCTCTATTATGACGATCCTGCAAAAATGGTAGCTGTTTTGAATATCAACAGTCCTTTTTTGGATATGAAAAAATTCATGGGGGTTTTAGCTCATGGTCAAACCAAGAAAGAAGTACCAAAAGAAGCAAAAAAACCGGTTAGCCAAGCTGATACCAAGAAAAGGATTGCACTTGTTGAAAAATGCCAAGTGGTTATTAATTTGAATCTGGACAAAATGGTGTATTCTAATTTGACCGCGACCAATGCAAAAATTAATCTTTTGGCTAATAACCGACGTTTTTACATTAAGCAAGGGGCAATTGAAACTTGTGGCGGTAAAATTACTTTCAATTCCCATCTGATTCCACAAGGTAATCTTTTTGAAGTCCAAACAAATGTAAATGTTGCTTCGGTTGATATCCCTCAGTTTTTAACGTCGTTCAAAAATTTTGGGGTTAAATCTTTTCAGCCTCAAAACATAAAAGGAAAACTTTCTGTCAAAACTGATTTGTCAGTAAAGATGACCCAAGATGGCGATTTGGTTGATGATTCTGCCAAAGGGAATTTTCAATATGACATCAGTAATGGGTCACTCATTAATTTTAAACCAATAATGAAAGTAGGTAAGTATGCATTTCCAAACCGAAATGTAAGCCATATTGTTTTTAATGATTTATCAGGTAAAGCTTCGATAAATGGTAGTTTGGTGAATGTTGATTATTTTAAAGTAAGTTCGAATGTATTGAATTTTGACGTTGAAGGTGTTTATTCGTTCAAGAAAGGAACTCAATTGGGCTTGGTAATTCCTTTGAGAAATCCGGAGGATGATTATAAAATAAAAGACTTAAAAGAAAGGGAAGTCAAACGCTATAAAGGAGTGGTTGTTCGTTTGTTGGTTGTGGATGGTAAAAATGGAGAAATGAAAATTAAACTAGGAAGTATTCCAAAAGAAAAAAAAGCTAAAGTATGAGAACATTATTTTTGAGTTTGGCGGTATTGACATTAGTTAGTTTTGATTCATTGAATTATAAAGTTTTTGATGAAAAAGAACAGGTGAATCGAACGCTTGATGCCTGGCACAAAGCGGCTGCTGAGGCTAAGGCCGAAATCTATTTTGGAATGATGACCGAAGATGCCATTTTTATCGGAACCGATCCAACCGAGAACTGGGATAAAAAAGCGTTTCAGGCATTTGCAAAGCCTTATTTTGACAAAGGAAAAGCGTGGGATTTTAAAGCAATTGAGCGTCATATTTACTTTGATAAATCAGGAAAATTGGCTTGGTTCGATGAGTTGTTGGACACTCACATGAAAATTTGCAGAGGTTCGGGAGTTTTGGTAAAAATAGGAAGCGAATGGAAAATCAAGCATTATGTTCTGTCGATGACTATCCCAAATGATAATATAAATGAAGTTGTCAAAATCATAGCTCCAATTGAAGATTCGTTGCTTAAAAAAATATTGAACAAGGGATAATTTTTGATTTTTACAGTACTTCCGCTTTCATTCTTATTTAATTCCTTAATTTTGCCGAAATTGCAAAAATATCGTGGGAAGTAAAAATAAATTAAAAAGGTTCAAGGAAAACGAAACATTCAATAATGTTTTTCAACCAACAAGAGAAGAGGTAGTGGGAGATTTGTTTCCGCTAAGAGGAAAGTGGAATTCAGATTTCTTTAAAAACGAAAATCCGTTAGTGCTGGAATTGGGTTGTGGAAAAGGAGAATATTCTGTTGGATTGGCCGAGAAATATCCCAATAAAAACTTTGTAGGAATCGATATTAAAGGAGCCCGTTTTTGGCGTGGTGCAAAAACTGCAGTTGAAACCGGATTACATAATGTGGCATTTGTAAGAACTCAAATTGAGTTGATCAATCATATTTTTGCCGAAAATGAAGTGGATGAAATTTGGATTACATTTCCGGATCCGCAAATAAAATACAAAAGAACGAAGCATAGAATGACGAATTCCGAATTCTTAAAATTGTACAAGAAGATTTTAAAGAAGGACGGAGTAGTTAATCTTAAAACCGATAGTGAGTTTATGCACGGTTATACATTAGGACTGCTTCATGGCGAAGGACATGAGGTTCTGTATGCCAATCATAATGTCTATGTAAACGAAGGAAGCCCTGAAGAAGTAACTGCTTTTCAGACTTTTTACGAAAAACAATATTTGGAAATTAACAAAGCGATTACGTATATACGTTTTAAAATCAAATAGGTTTGGTTGTGGTTTTCAGTTGATTGACTGAAGCAACAAACAGCATTGCAAACAAAGTATGAATCTACTTCCGCCTTTTTTTATAGGATTTATTGTAGCGGCAATCGGTATTACACCTCCCGGCTTGATTAATATGACTGCCGCAAAAGTGAGTTTGAAAGACGGTAGGAATGAAGCAATTTCTTTTGCTATAGGAGCAACGGTAATTGTTTTTTTTCAGACTTTTTTGGCTTTGCTTTTTGCTGATTTCATCAACAGCCATCCTGATATTATTAGTCTTCTTCAGGAAATAGGATTGTTCATATTCATTGGTTTGACTATTTATTTTTTTTGGAATGCCAAAAAACCAAAATTGCCTAAATCCGAAATGAAGGTACGCAGTAAAACGAATCGTTTTTTCTTAGGAATGTTGCTGTCTGCTTTGAATTTATTCCCCATTCCGTATTATGTTTTCATATCCATTACGCTTTCTGCTTATGGGTATTTTTCTTTTTTACAATCCTTTATTTTTACTTTTGTAGGCGGGGTGGTCATAGGGTCGTTCACAGTCTTTTATTTATATATTGAATACTTCAAAAAAGGAGAAGCAAAATCCTCTTTTTTAATGAATAATGGAAATTACATTATTGGTTCGATTACAGGCTTGGTTTCAATACTTACACTTTTCAAGCTTATTAACGGGTATCTTGGATAGGACAAAATGGAAGCATCAAACGATAATTTTTTCGAAAGAGTTTATACTGTGGTTAAGCAAATTCCCTACGGAAAAGTTACTTCCTATGGAGCTATTGCCAAAGTATTGGGAGCTGCGCGTTCGGCCAGAATGGTAGGTTGGGCGATGAATGCGGCACATAATCTTGAGGAGGTTCCTGCACATCGGGTGGTGAACAGAAAAGGGATGCTTACTGGTAAACATCATTTTGATGGTACTAATCTGATGCAGCAATTACTGGAAAGCGAAGGTGTTGTTATAGAGAATAACCAAATAGTTAATTTTGAGGATGTTTTTTGGGAACCCGAAATAGAGTTGTAATATCAATTTGGGACGAATAAAAGACAAGAATGAATATAGATGTTATTATGCATCACTATCAATAAATACAATTTAAATCCTTTATAATAAGAACATAATCCGTTATCTTTGCAGTCTAAAATTAGTTTAAATAAAGATAATTTTTTAGAGGTATTTAGACTAAAAAATAATAATGGAATCACCTGATTTAATTTGGAAACAACGTTAGATAGGTGATGGAATGTTTTAAATAAATTATAATTAGTAATGAAAATAGATAAAAAAGATATCCTTAAGGCATTAGAAACGATTACTGTTGCTGGAGAAGGTAAAAATATGGTAGAAAGCGGAGCGGTTGCAAACGTAATTACTTTTGGAGATGAGGTTGTTGTGGATTTGGTGTTACATACGCCGGCAATGCATATCAAGAAAAGAGCCGAAGACGATATCAAGAAAGTGATTCACGAATTGGTTTCTCCTGATGCCCAAATTAAAGTAAACATTAAAGTTGAAGTTCCGGAAAAGAATGAAATCAAAGGGAAAGCCATTCCTGGAATAAAAAATATTATTGCTGTTGCCTCTGGAAAAGGAGGGGTAGGGAAATCGACCGTTACAGCAAATTTGGCGGTAACATTGTCAAAGATGGGATTTAATGTAGGGGTTTTAGATGCTGATATTTATGGACCTTCTATGCCAATCATGTTTGATGTTGAAACTGCAAAACCAATTTCGGTTGAAGTTAACGGAAAATCAAAAATGAAACCGATTGAAAGTTACGGCGTGAAAATGCTTTCCATCGGATTTTTTACCTCGCCAAGCCAAGCCGTTATTTGGAGAGGACCAATGGCTTCCAAAGCGTTAAACCAAATGATTTTTGACGCTGATTGGGGAGAATTGGATTTTATGTTGATCGATTTGCCACCGGGAACAGGAGATATCCATTTGTCAATTATGCAGTCATTGCCGGTTACCGGTGCAGTTGTGGTAAGTACACCGCAAGCAGTTGCATTGGCCGATGCCAAAAAAGGAGTTTCGATGTTCATGTCTGAAGCTATAAATGTTCCTGTTTTGGGAATCATAGAAAACATGGCCTATTTCACACCGGAAGAATTGCCAAACAATAAATACTACATTTTTGGAAAAGAGGGAGCCAAAGATCTTGCACAAGATTTAGGGGTTGCTTTCCTTGGGGAAGTGCCAATTGTTCAGTCTATTCGCGAAGCAGGAGATTACGGACATCCAGCTGCATTGCAAACAGGAACTGTTATTGAAAATGTTTTTGAGGAGATAACACGAAATGTAGTTAGCGAGGTTATTAACAGAAATGAAAATTTGGAGCCTACTGAGGCAATAAAAATTACTACAATGGCTGGTTGCTCAGCTGTTAAAAAATAGACAACTTAGAATTTTAGAAAGTTTAGACAACTTTGAAATATTTTCAAAAGACTAACTAATCTGAAAATCTAATAATCTAATAATCTAAATTATGAAAACAGAAGAACTAAAAAATAACGTTTTAAAAGCGCTGGATGAAATTCGACCTTTCTTGAATTCGGATGGTGGCGATATAAAACTTATTTCAATTGACGAAGGAAAGCACGTGAAAGTGCGTCTTGAAGGGGCTTGTACGAGTTGCAGTGTAAATCAAATGACGTTGAAAGCAGGTGTTGAGACAACTATTAAAAAGTACGCTCCTCAAATAGAGACGGTTATTAATGTGTTGTAAAAACATTTAATAATGTCTTTTTGTTTAGTCAAAAATACATTATTAAAAAATGATATTTATCATCACAGTTCTTGTTAAAATGATGGTGGACTCTTGTTAAAATGCAATGAAAAGCTTTTTTTGGAATATTATTATTAATGAATAACCAATAAAACCGCAGTTTTTTTTAATATCTGCAAAAAATGTTGTGAATAATTCAAGTTATTTTTATTTGATTTTTCAAATAAAAATTTACATTTGTAACATAACCTACAAATTTGAATTATGAAAAAGCATTACTTATTAGTTATCTTACTTTTATGTTTTTGTAAAAATTATGGTCAAGAACCAATTCAAGAGGCTTATGTTTCAAGATCACATGTAATGGTTGATGAAGAGTGGGCCGAAGTTAATTATGGTTCAATGATTAATGTTTCGTCAAATAGGCAGGGGCAGTTGAAAATTGCAAATGCTGAATTTTTGACCGAACTTAGCGCCGGAAAAGCCAAAATGGTTGATAAAAGTGCTTATAGTACAGCCGAGTTGAGTTTGCCAGTACTGACTAAAACCAAAACTGAAAAGAATGGTCTGGTGAGTATGACCTATGAAGGCAAATTTATATTCAAAACAATCGAAGGGTCATATACCCCTTCTGTAAAAATAACTTTTGTTGTGAACCAGGCTGATATCATTGGCCTAAAGATTCATAACAATGAGAACGATAAAGATTACGCATTAGATCTAACTATAAAAGATTAAAATCGAAGTTTTAAAACGGCTCCGATTTTATTAATATTAAAGAATAAAAATATAAATGGACGTTTTAATAAAAATTAAAGATAGAGAAGGAGTAGTTCATGAATTGCAAGCGCCAACAGATATGGCGATGAATATAATGGAATTGTGTAAAGCCTATGAGCTTCCGGTTGAAGGAACCTGCGGCGGAATGGCAATGTGTGCATCTTGCCAATGTTATGTTCTTAATGATGTGCCACTTCCTGAAATGGGAGACGATGAAGAAGCAATGCTTTCGGAAGCTTTTTACGTAAAATCCAACAGTCGTTTAGGTTGTCAAATTCCAATAACCGAAAGCCTTGAAGGTTTAGAATTGGAGTTAGCTCCTGAAAATTAGATTTAAAATTTAGATTTCAGTCCCAATTATCAGTAAAAAGCTGAAAATTGGGACTAATTTTTTGGAGCAGAAACAAAAGGCATTTTTGTGATCATGGTTCCCGCTGTCCGTTACAATCTTGTATGCCAAACGACGGCACACAAGGATTTTTACTTCCATCGGGGCTAAAAGGAAGCATTTTGTTTTTTTGCATTATTTAATATGACTATCCGTTAATAATATCAACCCAAAATTTTGTCGGTTTATTAAAAAAACATAAGTTTTTTCTCTCTTAAAACATTAAGTAATTAAGGTTCATTAAGCCTAAAAACTTAATTTTTTTAATATCTTAATGGTTAAAAATATATTACTTTTTTTGGTCCGCTTAGCGAACAGTCATATTATTTAAAATGAAAAAGCTCCCCGTTTCCAAGAAGCTTTTCCGTCAGTTTTGTTTGTTTGGTTTTTATTTGAAAGCCGAAATTCCGGTTATGTCAAATCCTGTAATCAATAAATGGATATCGTGAGTTCCTTCGTATGTTATTACCGATTCGAGGTTCATCATATGACGCATAATCGAATATTCGCCGGTAATTCCCATTCCACCTAATATTTGTCGGGCTTCGCGAGCAATATTCAGCGCCATATCGACATTGTTTCTTTTGGCCATAGATATCTGAGCAGATGTTGCTCTTCCTTCATTTCTTAAAACACCAAGTCTCCAGGTAAGTAATTGTGCTTTAGTGATTTCGGTAATCATTTCAGCCAATTTTTTTTGCTGCAATTGGGTTCCTGCAATAGGTTTGTCAAACTGAATTCTTTCTTTGGCATATCGCAAAGCGGTATCGTAGCAGTCCATTGCCGCACCAATAGCTCCCCAGGCAATTCCGTAACGGGCAGAATCAAGACATCCTAACGGTGCGCCCAATCCAGATTTATTCGGAAGTAAATTTTCTTTAGGAATTTTTACATTATCAAAAATCAATTCGCCAGTAGATGAAGCTCTTAATGACCATTTATTGTGAGTTTCTGGTGTTGTAAAACCTTCCATTCCTCGCTCTACAATCAATCCGTGAATTCTTCCTTCTTCATTTTTTGCCCAAACGATAGCTATATCAGCGAAAGGTGCATTCGAAATCCACATTTTGGCACCATTCAAAAGATAATGGTCGCCCATGTCTTTGAAATTGGTAATCATGCTTCCCGGATCCGAACCGTGATTAGGCTCTGTCAAACCAAAGCAACCCATTAATTCCCCGGTTGCTAATTTTGGTAAATATTTTGTTCTTTGTTCTTCATTTCCATATTTCCAAATTGGATACATCACCAATGATGATTGCACTGATGAAGTGGAACGGACACCCGAATCACCACGTTCAATTTCCTGCATAATTAGACCATAAGAGATTTGGTCTAATCCTGCTCCTCCGTATTCTGCTGGAATGTAAGGGCCAAAACCACCTATTTCACCTAATCCTTTTATAATTTGTTTTGGGAATTCAGCTTTTTGGGCATATTCTTCTATAATGGGGGAAACTTCACGTTTTACCCAAGCTCGGGCGGAATCACGGACAAGTTTGTGTTCCTCGTTTAATAAATCATCTAGATTATAATAATCAGGGGCTTGAAATAAATCGGGTTTCATGTTATGATTTTTAATATTGATACAAATCTACATAAAGAAATATAACAAAACCAATTTAAAATGTTATAAAAAATATTTTTGATAAAAAAATGGACAAACACGTTACATTGCAATGCATTTGTAAAAGATTATTTATGCCTGATAATTAGTGTTTCTTGAATTATTACAGTTTTTGCAAATTTCAACTTAAGAATTCTTGAAGTATTTTTTGCGATAATTTCATAGGTTGAATCTTTTTTGACGCATAAAAAAATATTAAAAAAACCATAATTTGAGTGGATATCCTTGTAAAACAGATAGTTATTTAGATGTTTGAAACTAAATATAATTGTTGGATAGAGGAGGGTAATTTTGTAATATTGGGTGAAAATTAACCTACTTAAAAACGACGTCTTTTTACGTCAAAACCCTAATCGAATATGAAAAAAATTGTACTTATTTTGCTACTTTTTGTAGGAACTATGGGGTATTCCCAAGCCCTTGATTGTACTAAACTTAAAAATGTGAAAGCTTATAATCCGGACTATCCTAAAAGGACTTTTGTTATAAAGGGCGCATCCCAAGAAAGTTATGATGATGGAGTACTCCAATTGGTTTGGAGTGTTAAATGGTTAAGCGGATGTGAATATGAAGTTACTTGCGTTAAAAAGTTAGGTCAATCACAGATGGAAGTTGGTGATAGAATTGTTACAACAATTGTGAGTATTGATGGTGATTGCTTCACAGTTAAAAGAACATTTTTTGCTAAAAACTTTCCAGAGGGAGATGTTGATCCTGCAAGTACGTATTGTATAGCAAAATAGATGCTTGGAACTAATTAATTATCTATGTTCTTAGAATAATTGAGGTTTGTTTCTAAAATAAAGTAATACTAGATTTTCTGAAAATAGTAATCTGTTTAATAAGTCCTGATAATTTGAGATGTAAATCATAATATTATCAGGACTTTTTTTGTTTAAAATACCCACCATTCTACTTTTGCTCCAATATATTGTCCCCAGCTCTTGACACCACTTTGTGTGAGATAAGGGGAGTAGAGATGATTGGCGGCAAAATCATTATAATGTGCGATGCTGTAAACAAATCGAATATGTGGTCTCGCCCAAACACTTCTTTCGGATGTTGGGACAAGTGTGGGTGCAATTGAGAATTTTGTCATTTGTGCAAAATCCTGTGTTCCGTCTTTTCGCCAGGTCATATCAAATTCGTGAAGTAAATGCAGCCAGTTTTTAATGTACCAGGTTCCTCTTGCTCCAAATGCAATATCTTGTTTTCTGTTAAAAAGTTTTTGCTTGCCGAGATAATCAGTTGTAGTGTTTAGGCTGTCGCTGGCTCCTCTGCTTTTGGTATATAAAGCATATCCATTAAGCGAGTAATTTTTGTTTAAGTTTAATAAAAAAGTTTCTGTAAGTGCCAGTGAATAAGCATTCCTGAAACTGTTAGTTCTTAAGTTTGGTCCGCCATAAGTGATAAAGGTTTTACTACTTCCCCCGTCGCCTCCATTGGCAATTCCGGCACCGTAACGGGCGCTAATGGCATTAAAAGAACCTGCTAGTTTGGTTGCAAGGCTTGTTTGGTATTTAGCCCCAAATACATATCCGAAATCAGCAGGATAATTGTATTTTGTGGTTGCATCCTGTGTTGTTCCTGATGGTAATCTCTGAAATTCACCGAGTAATTTTACATATCCTTTTTTGGTTATTATGGAATGTTCTAATGTGGAGATGTATCTGTTGCGTAGTCCCAATGTTGGCGTTCCATTTACGATATTGAGGTAGAAATTTGGAGGCAATGTTGATGTCGTGTCTATTGATCCGGCAAAAATTACTGAAAACTGAGTGTTTTTGTGTTTGATACCCACTCCTTGTCCTGAATGGTCATCAAAATAATAATGGTCAATATTATGAATATCATCGTTTCTGTATAAACGTGCTCCAATCCACACGCTCCAATCACTTCCCATTATATTATTGGCTTCGGCAAATAATTCAGGCAAAGCGGTTGTTATTCCGCCTATTGATTTATTGGAGACATTACCGATTAATTGTCCTTGGGTGGTGTAAAATGCAAATCGAGCCTGAACATTTATTTTGGTGGTGTCTTTACTGGCAATGGTTGGAGAAAGGTGCATTGCAGTAATCAGTTCAAAGTAGTCGTTTTCTTCAAATCTTCCTCCGATAGAACCCATTCCGTTCAAATTGAGGGATTGTGGAAATTCACTATTAGGAGCTCCAAGACTATAAGCTATTCCGGCGCGGCCATAGCTTCCTAGCGAAAATTTTTTGTTTGAAATTACTGGAGCTTGAGCAAAGAATTCCAGTGATGCTAAAAGCATAAATAAGAGAAGAAAATGTTTTTTCATGGGTCTTTTTTAATACATCTTTGAATTATTTTTATAAATCCTTATTGTTGTTTTGTTTGAAAGACGGTTTGGTTTTTCTTAAATTATTATAAATGTAATATTCTTATACGCAATCAAATATACTTTTTTTTGTAAAAAAAATCAATATTTATCGAGTATAATTGCCAAGAAGATTAAATTGTTTTTTAAAAATAAAATACAATTTAAAGTTTGAATATTACAGGAGAAAATGATTATTGATAAAGGATGTTTGAAGTAGAGCAAAATTCTTTTAAAGAGAAAGAAAAACTACATTTTCAAATAAAAGTCTTTTGTCAATTCGATGTATTCTGGAGTATAAATATGTCTTGAAGTTTCAATGATCAACTCATTTGACAAAACAGTGTCGCTTTCGTTTCGACCGAAAGCCAATAAACTTCTTTTGATTTCTGAAGTAGGTGTTCCTTTTACACGAGTTATTTTGATAGGGTGTAATTCGTATTCTTCGGCAAGAGCCAGGAAATTTTCTTCTTCTTTGAAAGGAATAATAACCGAGAAGATTCCATTTTCAGAAAGTAATAATGCGGTAGCTTCGATTAAATCCTCGAAAGGCATAGCGTCTTGAAAACGTGCCAAATCTCGTTGATCATTTTCAGTTTTATAATCTTCGCTATAAAAAGGAGGATTGGAAACAATTAAATCATACTCGTCTTCAGGTTCTTCGACAAATTCGTCCAAACCTGCGTGAAAACAAAATAAGCGATCGTTCCAAGGGGAGTTTTCGAAGTTATCCGAAGCTTGCTCATAAGCATCGTCATCAATTTCCAAAGCATCGATTTGCTCGGCATGGCTTCTTTGGGCTAACATCAAAGCGATGATACCAGTTCCTGCGCCAATGTCAAGAATGCTGAAAGGATTGTTTTCGATGGGAGTCCATGCGCCAAGCAAAACACCGTCAGTTCCAATTTTCATCGCACAGCGGTCTTGTTCTACTGAAAATTGTTTGAATTGGAATTTAGGCATATGGATTTTAGATGGATGATTACTTGGTAAGTTCGTCTTTTGGTCTCGTGTAGCGAATGCAGATTTAAGATTAAAAACTGAGCCTGAATACTTTTTTAAAGGTACATTTCAATCAAGCCTTCTGGTAAATCCATAATGATTTTTTTGTTTTCCCTATCAACTTTAACCAGGAAGTGATCAACCATAGGAATTAGGATTTCGTTGCCGTCTTTAAGTACTTCAAAAAGAGGCTGGGCTGTGGTGTCGTTTATCGATTGGATATCTCCAACATATCCCAAGCGTTTGTCTTCTATTGCAAATCCAATAACTTCGTGAAAGTAAAATTTATTACCCGAAAGTTTAGGTAACATTTTTAAAGGAAGATATAAATCATTGCCAATTAAGGCATCGGCAGCTTCTTCTGTATCGATGTCTTCGAAACTAATTCTAAGGAAATCGTTTTTGTGTAAGGAGCTATTTTGAATAAAAAAAGGAACCAAGTGTTTGTTGCATTCAACAAACACTGATTCCAAGTTTTGGTATAACTCAGGTTCGTCCGTGTCCAAATAAGCAAGGATTTCCCCTTTGAAACTAAATTTTTTGGCGATTTTGCCCAAATAGAAACAATCTTCTTTACGCATTTTCGCCAGCTAAATTATGCTTCAGTTGTTTCGTTATTTTCTTCAGCAGCAGGAGCTTCTTCAGTTTCTGCAACAGGAGCTTCTTCAGCAGCTGCAGCAGCAATAGCATCTGCTTCAGCTTGTGCAGCAGCAGCGATACGTTTTGCGTTTACTTCTTGTTCAGCTTTCAATGCTTTAGCTCTATCAGCAGCTTGTGCTTTAGATAAACCTTCTTTTTTAGCGTCAACTTTTCCAGCTTTAGCTTCTAACCAAGCAGCTAATTTTGCGTCAGCTTGTTCTTGAGTCAAAGCTCCTTTACGGATACCTCCATCTAGGTGGTGTTTTAATAAAGCTCCTTTGTAAGAAAGGATAGCTTTAGCTGTATCAGTAGGTTGAGCACCATTGTGCAACCATTTTACTGCACTATCCAAGTCTAATTCGATAGTTGCAGGATTTGTGTTTGGATTGTAAGTACCAATTTTTTCAAGGTATCTACCATCTCTTTTTGAGCGTGCATCAGCCGCTACTACCCAGTAAAAAGGTTTTCCTTTTTTTCCGTGTCTTTGTAATCTAATTTTTACTGACATAATCGTATGATTAAATTTTGAGGTACTCGACCTCGATTAATTAAGGGTGCAAAGATACATCTTTTATTGTAACTATCTAAAAAGATTTTTATTTTAATGGTTAATAGTTTGTTAGCTGTTTTTTTAGCGTTATTTTAAAAAAAATGAGATAAAAAAAGTTTTATTTTTTGGACTTAAAATCAATTCAAAAGATAATTTCAATTAAATAATTATTGAGATCAAGGTAGATGAAAATGAAGGTTTTGTAAAATATTTCATAAATAAGCTAATTTATAGTAGATTAGAAAAAAAATAGAGTACATTTGTTTCAATTATTATAAATAAGAACTTATGAATATTTTTGTTGGAAGCCTTCCGTTCAGTATTGAGGAAGCAGATTTAAGAGAGTCTTTCGAGGCTTACGGAGCAGTTGATTCAGTTAAAATTATCACAGATAAATTTACAGGAAGAAGTAAAGGATTTGGATTTGTTGAAATGACAAATGATGATGAAGCTCAAAAAGCAATTGACGAATTGAACGGAGCTACTGTTCAAGGACGTGCAATTGTTGTAAACAAATCTGAACCAAAACCAGAAGGCGAAAGAAGAAGTTTTAATAACAACCGTAGTGGAGGTTATGGAAACAACCGTGGTGGAGATAACCGTGGTGACAGAGGAGGAAGATATTAATTGTTTTTTTCAATCATATAAAAAAGGTGTCAATGAAAATTGACACCTTTTTTTGTTTCCTCACCCTCCGCCCTCTCCAAAGGAGAGGGGACCGAAAAAGTGAATTTTATTTTTAGATGTTAGCGGCTAACCAGTCACCTACTTCTTTGGTACCGTATGCTTTGCCTCCATTTGCTAAATCTTCAGTAACCACTCCAGCTTCTAAAGCTTTGTTTACAGCATCTCTCATTGCTTTTCCTTCTTCCATCAATCCGAAATTTTCGAACATCATTGCAGCAGATAAAACAGTAGCCATTGGGTTAGCAATGTTTAATCCTGTAGCTTGTGGGTATGAACCGTGAATAGGTTCAAATAAAGATACTTCAGCTCCCATAGATGCAGAAGGCATTAATCCCATTGAACCTGAAATTACAGAAGCTTCATCTGTCAAGATATCCCCAAATAAGTTTTCAGTAATCAATACATCATAAGAGTTTGGCCATTGTACCAAACGCATAGCAACCGCATCAACAAATTCGTAGCTTACTTGAACTTCTGGATAGTCTTTTTCCATTGCCTGAACAGTTTCTCTCCATAAACGGGATGTTTCCAAAACGTTTGCTTTATCAACGCAGCATAATTTTTTAGAACGTGTCATTGCCAATTCGAAACCTTTTTTAGCTAGACGTTGAACTTCAGCTCTCGTGTAAACACAGTTGTCAAAAGCAGTATCTCCGTTGTCTTTTCTTCCTTTTTCACCAAAGTAAATTCCTCCTGTTAATTCTCTTAAGAAAACTAAGTCAGTTCCTTCGATTCTTTCTCTTTTTAAAGGAGATTTGTCCAATAAAGATGGGAATGTAAAAGTTGGTCTTACGTTTGCAAACAAACCTAGTGCTTTACGCATTTTTAACAAACCTTGTTCTGGTCGTACTGGTGCAGATGGATCGTTATCGTATTTAGGGTGACCAATTGCACCAAAAAGAACTGCATCGGCATTTTTACAAACTTCATGAGTTGAATCTGGATAAGGTTCACCTACTGCATCAATTGCAGCAGCACCGGTTAAAGCTGGTTTCCAAGTAATTTCGTGTCCAAATTTTTGTGCAATGGCATCTGATACTTTTACTGCTTGATCAATTACTTCTGGTCCGATTCCGTCCCCTGCTAAAAGTGCGATATTTAATTTCATTGTTGTTAATTTTGATTATATTTTTGATTTTAATTTATTCTAAAATGGGATTTAAATCACTACTACATTCAACATTTTTTGTGTGGCAATGATAGCGGCTACAGTTTGATCCGAGTCCAATCCTCTTGTTTTAAATTCTTTTCCATTGTTAGTCCAAGTGATTACGGTTTCGCATAATGCATCCGAACTACTTCCGGGCGGGATACGAACCGCATAATCGACTAATTTTGGCAAAGTCATTTTTTTGGTTTTGTAAATTTTCGAAAGCGCATTCATAAATGCATCAAACTGCCCGTCTCCCTGTGCGTTTTCTTCAATGATTTCGCCATCGATTTTTAAGCAAAGAGTTGTTGAAGGACGCATTCCTTTGGCATGAACCAAGACGTACGATTCCACTTTAATTTTCTCTTCATAAGTTTGACGGTCCAATACGTCAGATATAATATAAGGAAGGTCTTCTTTGGTAACGGTTTCTTTTTTGTCCCCCAATTCGATGATGCGTTGGGTTACTAGTTTCAAATCTTCGGAATTTAGTTTCAATCCCAATTCCTGAAGGTTCTTTTCGATATTGGCTTTTCCGGATGTTTTTCCTAAAGCATATTTTCGTTTTCTTCCAAAACGTTCCGGAAGAAGGTCATTGAAATATAAATTGTTTTTGTTGTCACCGTCTGCGTGAATACCAGCAGTTTGGGTAAAAACATTATCACCAACAATAGGTTTGTTGGCAGGGATTCTATATCCGGTAAAGGTTTCCACCAATTTGCTTACCGAGTACAAAGACGATTCTTTGATGTTGATTTTTACCTCAGGCAAAAAATCGTTAACGACGGCAACTGTACTTTCAAGCGGAGCATTTCCGGCGCGTTCGCCCATTCCGTTTACGGTAACGTGCAAACCGCTAATACCTGCTTTAATAGCTTCCATCACATTGGCTACGCTCAAATCGTAGTCGTTGTGAGCATGGAAATCAAAATGGGTATTAGGATATTTTTTTGTGATTTTCGAAATAAATTCAAATGTATCAGACGGGATAAGAACTCCCAAAGTGTCCGGTAACAATACTCTTTTGATAGGTTGTGTCGTTATGAAATCTAAATATTGGAAAACATATTCAGGAGAATTACGCATACCATTGCTCCAGTCTTCCAAATAAACATTGGTCGAAATTCCATTTTCGGTGGCCAATGCAATTGTTTGTGCGATTTCGGCAAAATGTTGTTCCGGTGTTTTTTTTAATTGATGGGTCAAATGATTTAGAGAACCTTTAGTCAATAAATTTTGAACTTTGGCTCCTGCTTTTTTCATCCATTCGATTGAAATTCCGCCATCGACAAATGTCAGTACTTCGACTTTGTCGGTATAGCCTTTTTCATTAGCCCAAGCCATAATTCCGCTTACGCCTTGAAATTCACCTTCGCTTACTCGGGCAGAAGCTATTTCAATACGGTCAACATTTAATTCTTCAAGCAATAATTGCGCAATGGTTAATTTTTCCGCAGCAGAAAAGGATACACCCGAGGTTTGTTCACCGTCACGGAGTGTGGTATCCATTATTTCAATTTTTCTTTTTTCCATATTGCTAGTATAAATTCTTTTTGAAAAGGGGTATTGTGTGTTTTATTGTTTTTTATTCTGACAGATTATGCTTTTCCCCGCACTTCATTTAATTTCATTGTCATGGAAATCGCTTCTGTTTCTATCCAATGGTTGTATTCTTCTATGGCTTTCAATCGCAGTTCATTTTCCAGATAACCTTCTTCGACCATTTGAAGTGAACCGGCAACTTTTGACCAAATTCCTATTTTTGATTTATAGTCTGATCTTTGTTTATTATAAAATTCATCCGAATTGATTTTTTCGATCGAATGAAACCCCGCTACTTTTAATAAATCGGGTAAATCTTCAGCAATTTTATTGTTCATTCCGGCATCTTGTCTCCACTTTAAAAAAGTGCCATAAAACGCTTGCATGCTTTCCGGCGGCGAAGGATTCCAGTCCAGATTAGTGTGATCATAATCCAGAATCGATATTTGACCGTTTGGTTTCAAAAGCGATTACATCTTTAACAAAGCTTCTTTCGGATTGCTTAGCCATTGCAATACCCTTGCCGAAACAATTAAATCGAATTTTTCTTCCGGATTGAAATCGAATAAATCAACGTGAATTAATTCTAAATTTGTTATGTTCTGATACGATTCTTTCCCGCTTAAAATAAAACCTTCGGTATTGTCAATTCCGGTAACTTTTCCGTTTTCACCAACAATGTTTGCAATATCTTTCGAAATGGCGCCAGTCCCGCAACCCACATCAAGAACCTTCATTCCCGGTTTCAAAATAGATGATAAATTCCTGTAGTCATTTGTCAGGCTTCTGTCATCAAATATTTTGGTGGATTGTTGACTTTCTCTTTGTATGTGTTTGTTCTCTTTCATACTTAACTATTTGATACCTCCAAACACAGAGAAATTACTGTTTTTGTGTAAAACGTCCACGTATGAAAAACCAACTTTTTTCAATATATCCAATTGGTACATCACGGAGCGCGGAGTGTCTTCTTTGGCAATATAAGCAAATACGTTTTCCTGATAAGCTTTGCCCCCAACACCTTCTAAATACTCCGAGTAGCGATTCCACATCAGTTTATCGATAGCCGGGTGATCGTGTTTGATTAAATCGGAAATCCAAAAACAACCGCCCTTTTTTAGGCTTTTATATATTTTCGAAAAAACCGTTTCCCATTCTTTATCTTCTCTCAAATGGTGCATCGCCGCTCCTGTTACCACAATGTCAAAAGTTTTTTCGGGCAATTCCATATTCAAAAAATCAGTTTGAATAGTTGTGATTTTCCCTTCCGAAGCTTTTAAAATTCTTTCTTTTGCTTTGTCCAACATCGGTTGGCTCAAATCAATCAAAGTGACGTCAAAATCAGGGATAAGATTTAATAATTTTAGAGAATAATTTCCTGCGCCACAACCCAAATCCAAAACTTGTTTGGCATCGGGACGACAGACACTCGCAGCCTGAGTTAATAATTCTAAACTCAAAGTAGCATCAACAGTACTGATTTGCCCGGTTTCCAAATTGGAAAAACGCTCGACTTCGTTGTCAAAACGCTGCTGTATTTCAGATAATGTTGATTTCATTCTCTAAGATTTAAAATTATTTTTTTATACTCGAAAAGCTTAACTATATTTTATTTATAAACCCGACATATTTAAAAAAATGTGTCGGGTCTCTTATCTAAACTAATTGTATTTATTTTTTAGTAAGGCAGTTTGTCTGCAAACCCTGTGATCTCTTCTTTAATGTTTTGCAAGTAATCAATATCATCAAATCCGTTGATCATATTGTTCTTTTTGTATCCATTAATGTCAAAAGATTCTTTTTGGCCGGTAGCCAATAAAGTAATGGTTTGCTCAGGCAAATTTATTTCCAATTCTGTTTTTGGATCTGCTTCGATAGCTTTGAAAATAGTTTCGGCAAATTCAGGGCTTACCTGAACCGGCAAAACACCGATGTTCAAACAGTTTCCTTTGAAGATATCTGCAAAGAAAGAAGAAACCACAGCACGGAATCCGTAATCGTAAACTGCCCAAGCAGCGTGCTCACGAGAAGAACCAGAACCAAAGTTTTTTCCTCCCACTAATATTTTTCCGCTGTATGTACTGTTGTTTAAAACGAAATCCGCTTTTGGAGTATCATCTCCATTGTATCTCCAGTCTCTAAAAAGGTTATCTCCAAAACCTTCACGTTTTGTAGCTTTTAGGAAACGAGCCGGGATGATTTGATCCGTATCCACGTTTTCTATTGGTAGTGGCACTGCACTACTAGTAAGGATATTAAATTTATCGTATGCCATTGTGATTTTTGATTTTTGATTAACGATTTTTGATTTTAGATTTACCTTGCGGAAATACAATCGAAAGCGTTAATTCTATTTTGTAAATTATAATTGTAAACTGAATTTTCTAAAAAAATGATTTATAGACTAACGAAATCTGAAATCAAAAATCGTTAATCTACAATCTGAAATTTATAGTAAATCTCTAGGATCTGTCAATTTTCCTGTAACAGCAGCAGCAGCAGCCATAATTGGACTAGCTAAAAGTGTTCTGGAACCAGGACCTTGACGACCTTCGAAGTTTCTGTTTGAAGTGCTTACCGCATATTTTCCGGCAGGAACTTTATCATCGTTCATTGCCAAACAAGCTGAACAACCAGGCTGACGCAATACAAATCCTGCTTCAGTTAAAATATCCAAAATACCTTCTTCTTTGATTTGAGCTTCAACAACGTGTGAACCTGGTACTAACCAAGCAGTAACATTATCCGCTTTTTTTCTTCCTTTTACAACTTCAGCGAAAGCTCTAAAATCTTCGATACGTCCATTGGTACAACTTCCCAAGAAAACATAATCAATTTGTTTACCAATCATTACATCATCTTCGTGGAAGCCCATGTAATTCAATGATTTTTTATAAGTTTCCTCACCACCTTCTACTTGGTCAGCGCTTGGAATATGTTTAGTGATACCAATTCCCATTCCAGGATTGGTTCCGTAAGTGATCATTGGTTCGATGTCTGCAGCGTCAAAATTCAATTCAGCATCAAATTTAGCATCAGCATCCGTTTTCAAAGTTTTCCAGTAAGCAACCGCTTTATCCCAAGCTTCACCTTTTGGAGCATATAAACGACCTTCCAAGAAATCGAAAGTAGTTTGGTCAGGGGCAATCATACCTCCACGGGCACCCATTTCGATACTCAAGTTACAAACCGTCATACGACCTTCCATTGTCATTTCTTCGAAAACATTACCAGCGTATTCTACAAAATATCCTGTACCTCCAGAAGTAGTCAATTTTGAAATGATATAAAGAGCAACGTCTTTTGGCCCAACACCTTTGCTCAATTTACCGTTTACGTTTATACGCATTTTCTTTGGCTTAGGCTGCATGATACATTGGGTAGAAAGTACCATTTCCACCTCAGAAGTTCCGATACCAAAAGCAATAGCACCAAAAGCACCGTGAGTTGAAGTATGTGAGTCTCCACAAACAATAGTTGCACCAGGCAAAGTAATACCGTTTTCAGGTCCTACAACGTGAACAATACCATTTTTTTGGTGTCCCAATCCCCAGTGTGAAATTCCATATTCGTTAGCATTGGTTTCCAACGCTTTCAATTGGTTTGCAGATAAGGCATCGGCAACCGGCAAGTGTTGGTTTATGGTTGGTGTGTTATGGTCGGCAGTTGCAAAAGTACGCTCAGGATACAATACCTTAACTCCTCTTTGTTTTAAACCTAAAAAAGCTACTGGACTAGTCACTTCGTGAATAAAATGACGGTCAATAAAAAAAACATCTGGTCCGTCTTCTATTTTACGCACCACGTGCGAATCCCATACTTTGTCGAATAATGTAGTACTCATTTTAACTATTTTTTAGTGTATTTCTCTTTTATAATCAGGGTAAATTATCCCTAACAACATCATTGGCAACAAAATTAAAAAAGAAAAGAGATTCGTCAATTTTGAAAATTTATTTTATACGATGCCCAAAATGGTTTTACAACACTATTGAACTTTGGTTCGTTGTTTTTGTTAAAAAAATAAACTTTCTTTATTTGACTTTGAAATTCTTATCAAAGTGGTTTTGAAGCCTTTTGTTCGATTTTTAATAATTTGCAAATTTATTGCAAATAAATCTAACGAAGTTGAAATTAGTTTAAAAAATAACAACAAAAACTCAAAAAATAGTGATTATTGTTATAATTTAGATTGTAAGGAATTGCTGAAAATGAATTAAAAATCTAATTTTTAGCATTATAAAAAGGGGCGTATTTGGGTTTTTTAGCCTGCTATTTTTTGCTAAAATACTACGACATCCAAAAAATAAGAAAGTTGAATTGGGAGGATGTTTTTCTAATCGTTTATAGTAAACTGTTGAATTAAAAAAGAGACTTCGGGAATTTATTAATGTAAAATTTGAAGTCTCTTTTTGTGTAGTTTTCGATCTTTTATTTTATTGTTTCCACCACTCCGAAAATGTTTGTTTGTTATCATCTAAGTTTACAGTTTCTCCTATTCTTGGAGTTGCAAGGGCATAATTGAAATCCCCGTTTTTATAATATTCGGAAATTTTATTTAAAGGTTCATTCCATGGGTGTTGTGCCAAAACAAATTTTGAAGAATGAACAGGCATCACTCTTTTAGTATTTAATTCACCTGCGGCTTTTATAAATTGTTTAGGAAGTAAATGGATAGCTTCCCAAGCCAGATTGTATTGTCCATTTTCTAAAATGACTAAATCGAACGGGCCGTGATTTTTGCCAATTTCTGTAAAGTGACTGTCGTAACCGCTATCGCCACCTAAAAATAATTTATGCTTTGGAGTTTCTAATATAAATGATAGCCAGAGTGTGTTATTTCTAATTAATCCTCTTCCTGAAAAATGTCTCGCCGGAGTAGTATAGATTTTAATATACTCGGTCAGGATTTCGGTTTCATCCCAATCTTTTTCGATAATTTTATTAGAATTAAAACCCCAATGTTCAAAATGAGAACCAACTCCCAGTCCGCAAATGATAGTATCTATTTTGTTTTTTAATCTTATGATTGTTGGATAATCCAAATGATCATAATGGTCATGGGAAATTAGCAGATAATCAATTTCCGGAAAATCCTCAGTTTGATATTCATTACTACCATCAAATGCTTTAACACTTCCAGGAATGGGGGAAGCGTTGCCGCTAAAGACGGGATCTATAAGGAATTTTTTTTCATTCAATTGAATGAAATATGATGAATGTCCAAACCAAACTAATATATTTTCTGCTGGATTAAGATTTTTTAAATCGGTTTTGACTGAGGGAATTTCATTTTCGGGAATTCTATCAGGGAATTTTTTAAAAAGCTGTTGATATAAAATCCCTGCTATTGAATAGCCTTTAGTCAATGTCGGTGTAAAATGGATATTATGGAATTTACCTTTTTTATAATTAGGCGATTTTTTTATCTTTTCCAACCTTTCCCCACAGGGAGCTTTACCAAATAGGGGTAGATTTATGAAATAAATTCCGGAAAGAAGGAGAGCTCCCAAGAGGCAGATGATTATAGTTGCTACCATAATTAAAATGATTTTTGGAGTATTAATTAAGTGAGTTTTTAAACTCTAATGGCGTGAAATTAGTCTTCTTTTTGAATAACTTACTAAATGATTGAGGAAATTCGAAACCTAATTGATAGGCAATTTCTGCAACTGAAAGATTGGTAGTCATTAGGAAATCTTTTGCTTTTTCAATGAGTTTGGAATGAATATGCTGTTGGGCATTTTGTCCAGTTAAATTTCGGAGTAAATCGCTAAGGTAATGACTGGAAACATTAATCTCAGAAGCCAGGAAATCTACGGTAGGTAATCCTCTTTTTAAGGTTTCAGCATTATTTAAATAGTTGTCAAGTGTTTCTTCTACTTTGATCAATATATCATTACTGATTGTTTTTCGAGTTATGAATTGACGTTTGTAAAATCGATTACTGTAATTAAGCAAAACCTCAATATAAGAAACAATTACATCCTGACTCATTTCGTCTATAGCCGTGTGAAGTTCATTGTTGATACTGTCGAGTATTCCAATAATGGTTTTCTTTTCGCTTTCAGAAAGATGTAAAGCTTCATTGGTATCATATGAAAAGAAACCATATTTTTTGATGCTTTTGCCCAAAGAATAATTTCTGATGAAATCGGGATGGAAAAACAAAGTATAACCGTAATATTCATCATCTTCGTTATTGTCAATAGAAATCAATTGATTAGGGGAGGTAAACATTAATCCGCCTTCATTAAAATCATAATAACCCTGGCCATAGCCCATTTTTCCATGAGTAGAATATTTATAGGATATTTTATAAAAATCGAGTAAAAAGGAACTATATATTAAATCAGTGTTCAAAGTCATTTTAGTATTGTCTACCAGACTTATCATTGGGTGCAGAGGCTTGGTTAACTGCAATAAATTGTGCAATTCTGATATAGAGGAAATTCTTGTTGGATTGTTGTTTTTCTTTTCCATGATTTAAATGTATGAAAAAATTAAGAACTAATACCGAACAGATTTTTAAATTTGACCGGTATTAGTTTGAAGAAATTATGCTCCTAAAAATTGTTTCCCAAATTCAGCACGAAAAATTTCATCTCCTTGCTCCAGTCTTTGTTTGTAAAGAGCTTTAGCATCTTCTCCGGCCACATATCTGAGTTTGTTTTTTCCGTCTGTGGCAGCTTCGTAAACTACTTCGGCAATTTGTTCAGGAGTTGATGCCATTGAAAACATTGCTTCGGCACTTGCAAACATATTGTTGGTCATTTCTTCATATTCCGGTTTGCTTCCAGTATCTAGCGAACCGCCCATGAATTCAGTTTTGATGGCACCTGGAGAAACTGTTTTAATATTTACTCCAAATGTATTCAGTTCATAGGCCATGCTTTCGCTCCAGCCTTCCAGTCCCCATTTAGTTGCGTGATAAACAGAACCTAAAGGGAAAGAGATTAGGCCTCCAATGGAAGTAGTTGAGATAAATAAACCGTTTTTTCTTTCCCTGAAATACGGAATAAAAGCATTGGTAACACGTATAACTCCCAATAAATTTGTATCGAGTTGTTTTGTGATTTGATCATCAGAAAGACCTTCTAAAGGACCAATCAAACCATAACCAGCATTATTAAAGACGATATCAATGTCGCTTAATTCAATAGCTTTTTTAACAGTGTTTTGTATTTGTCCATAATTAGTAACATCCAAAGCTAAGAGGGTTACATTTTTTAAATTATTGAGTTCTGTTTCCTTTTCAGGATTTCTCATTGTTGCGATTACATTCCATCCTTTTTCGTGAAATAATTTTGCTGTAGCTTTTCCTAAACCGGCCGAAGCACCTGTAATAAAAATTGTCTTCATGATTAATTGTTTTAATTTGATGAGACAAAATTCAGGATAGGATGCAACTTAAAAGTATCCATTTTGGTGCAATTAGTGTCCAAAATGAATTTTAGATTTATTAGAATCAAAAAAGGTATTCAATTATGGCGTATTTGTTTTTTTGTAGTCTTTAAGTTATCGTGTTAATGGGTGTTTTTTGTTAATAACTTCACTATTGCATTCCTTATAAAAAACCTAAATTTGAATTTCCGCCATTTTGCATTTGAATATTTTTTATTGTTCAGATAATCAATATTTTATAATGTAAAATTGGAATTTGGACTTTTTAATTTTTGTTATTTAAGCGTATGTACTTAATATTCGATACCGAAACCACAGGATTACCCAAGAAATGGGGCGCACCCATTTCTGACACCGACAATTGGCCAAGATGTATTCAAATCGCTTGGCAGCTGCATGACGATATGGGGAAACTCATCGAACATCAGGATTATTTGGTAAAGCCGGAAGGATTCAATATTCCGTATGATGCTGAGCGTATTCACGGAATCTCGACCGAATTGGCCGAAGCCGAAGGGGTTTCTTTGGCCGAAGTTTTGGAAAAGTTCAATATTGCTTTGGGCAAAGCCAAATTTATCGTGGGTCAAAATCTTGGTTTTGACGTCAATATTATGGGCTGTGAATTCTACAGAATGGGCGTTACATCTCAAATGAGCGAAATGCCTATTTTGGATACCTGTACCGAAGTTACCGCTTCTTTATTGAAATTACCCGGAGGTCGTGGAGGGAAATTCAAATTACCAACATTAACCGAATTACACGAATATTTATTCGAAGTCCCTTTTGCGGAAGCGCACAACGCCACCGCCGACGTTGAGGCAACAACGCGTTGTTTTCTTGAATTAATTCGTAGGGATATTTTCACCAAAGAAGAACTTGATGTTGATGACAGTTATTTTAGGGATTTCAAAAACAAAAACCCATACGAATTTGAGTTAATCGGGTTAAAACACATTAACTTAAAAGAAGCTTCGGAGAAAATCCGACTTCAATTTGGTGAAAAACAAGCTTTTTCTGTTTCGAAAGAAGAGCTTGCCGATAATAAAAAAGTATTGGTTGATGCGGCTTTTGCGCATCTTCATAATCATACACAGTTTTCGGTTTTACAGTCAACGATAAGTATTGGAGGTTTGGTTTCGGCGACAGCCAAAAATAAATTTCCGGCGGTTGCCATGACCGATACGGGAAATATGATGGGGGCATTCCACTTTGTGAGCGCGGTCATGAATCATAACAAATCGGTTTCCGCCAAAAACAAAGAGTTAGTTGAAAGTGGAGCAGAACCGACAGAAACTGAAATAAAACCCATTGTTGGTTGCGAATTTAATATCTGTGACAACCATTTGGATAAATCCAAAAAAGACAATGGTTATCAAGTTGTTTTATTGGCGAAAAATAAAAAAGGCTACCACAATTTGGCTAAAATGGCTTCGATCGCTTATGTAGATGGTTTTTATTATGTGCCAAGGATAGACAGAACAATAGTCGAAAAATATAAGGAAGACATTATGGTTTTGTCCGGGAATTTATATGGAGAGATTCCGAGTAAAATCCTAAATATTGGAGAGAACCAAGCCGAAGAAGCTTTGCTTTGGTGGAAAGAACAATTTGGAGACGATTTGTATCTTGAAATCATGCGTCATAATCAAGAGGATGAAAATCGTGTAAATAAAACTTTGATTGCCTTTTCACAAAAGCATAATGTAAAGTTGGTTGCTACGAACAATACTTATTATGTAAATAAGGATGATGCTAATGCACACGATATTTTGTTGTGCGTGAAAGATGGTGAGAAGCAGGCAACGCCTATTGGTCGTGGTCGTGGCTATCGTTATGGACTTCCGAATCAGGAATATTATTATAAGTCGGAAGAGGAAATGAAGAAACTCTTCGCCGATTTACCCGAAGCCATTACAAATATTCAGGAAATCATAGATAAGGTCGAAATTTACTCGCTGTATCGTGACGTATTGCTTCCTAAATATGATATTCCGCAGGAATTTGTTGACCCCGAAGATGAAAAAGATAATGGTGTTCGAGGCGAAAATGCCTATTTAAGACATCTTACGATGGATGGGGCGAGAAGACGCTACGAAGAAATTACGCCCGACATTCAAGAGCGATTGGATTTTGAATTGCTTACGATTTCTAATTCGGGTTATCCGGGTTACTTTTTGATTGTACAGGATTTCATCGCTGAGGCTAGAAAAATGGATGTATCCGTTGGTCCCGGACGTGGTTCGGCTGCGGGTTCTGCCGTGGCGTATTGTTTGGGGATTACAAATATTGACCCAATTAAGTACGATTTGCTTTTTGAGCGTTTCCTAAATCCGGATCGTGTATCCATGCCCGATATTGATATCGATTTTGATGATGAAGGCCGTGGTCGTGTAATGGATTATGTAATTAAAAAATATGGTGCCAATCAAGTGGCTCAGATTATCACTTATGGTAAAATGGCGACCAAATCGGCTATTCGTGATACGGCTCGTGTACTTGATTTGCCTTTGTTTGAGGCTGATAGAATTGCCAAGCTGATTCCGGCAATGATGCCATCCAAATGGAATTTGGCCCGTTTTATTTCTGAATCAGAAGATGAGGTTAAAAAAGCATTAAAAGGTGCGGATGAATTTGAACTTGTAAAAGAATTAATCGCCATTGCTAATGAAGACGATTTGGCAGGAGAAACCATTCAGCAGGCGAAAATACTTGAAGGTTCGATGCGAAACACGGGAATTCACGCCTGTGGGGTAATCATTACGCCGTCGGACATTACCAATTATGTTCCGGTAACCACCGCCAAAGATTCCGATTTATATGTTACCCAATTTGACAACTCCGTAGCCGAAAGTGCCGGATTGCTAAAGATGGACTTCTTGGGTCTGAAGACCCTGACTTTGATAAAGGACACGGTGAAATTGGTAAAATACCGTACGGGAATTGAATTGAATCCTGACAATTTTCCGATTGATGATGTCAAGACGTATGAGCTGTTCCAAAGAGGAGAAACTGTTGGGGTGTTCCAATACGAGTCACCCGGTATGCAAAAATACATGAAGGATTTGAAGCCGACGGTTTTTGCCGATTTGATTGCGATGAATGCCTTGTACCGTCCGGGACCTTTGGAGTACATACCGTCTTTCGTTCGTCGTAAAAACGGTGAAGAAGAAATTACCTATGACTTGGATGCCTGCGAAGAATATTTGTCTGAAACCTACGGGATTACGGTTTACCAAGAGCAGGTAATGCTTTTGTCGCAAAAGTTAGCCGGATTCTCCAAAGGTGATGCTGATGTTTTGCGTAAGGCGATGGGTAAGAAGCAAAAGGATGTACTGGATAAAATGAAAGGAAAATTCATCGATCAGGCTGTTGCAAAAGGGCACGATGAAAAGAAACTGGATAAAATTTGGACAGACTGGGAAGCTTTCGCGAGTTATGCTTTTAATAAATCGCACTCGACCTGTTATGCTTGGGTGGCCTATCAAACGGCTTATCTGAAAGCGCATTATCCTGCCGAATATATGGCAGCGGTATTATCTAATAACATGAACGATATCAAGCAGGTTTCGTTCTTTATGGAAGAATGTAAACGTATGGGATTGCAGGTTCTTGGGCCTGATGTCAATGAATCGTATTATAAATTTACGGTAAATGATGATTACGCTGTCCGTTTTGGAATGGGAGCTATTAAAGGTGTGGGTGCCGGTGCTGTGGAAACGATTGTTGAAAATAGAAAATCAGGTAAATACAAGTCCATTTTTGATTTGACCAAACGTATCGATTTGCGCGCTGCGAATAAAAAAGCAATCGAAAATCTGGCGCTTGCAGGAGGTTTTGATTCGTTTGAAGGAACAACAAGAGCGCAATATTTTCACGAAGATGGTGACGGAATCACTTTTTATGAAAAGGCGATGCGTTACGGATCGAAATTTCAGGAGAATGAGAATTCGTCTCAGGTAAGTTTGTTTGGTGAAACTAGCGAAGTACAGATTGCCGAGCCGGTTGTGCCTCCGTGTGAAGACTGGAGTACGATGGAAAAATTGGCCAAGGAAAAAGAGGTGGTTGGAATTTATATTTCAGGACATCCGCTGGACGATTACAAATTTGAGATGAAATATTTTTGCAATGCCAAGCTGGAGGCTTTGAAAAATTTGGAAGCACACGTAGGCAAAAACCTGACTTTTGGCGGAATCATAACTAATGTGCAGCATCGTGTGGCGAAGAACGGAAAAGGTTGGGGAACATTCATGTTGGAAGGTTATGACGAAAGTTATGAATTTAAAATATTTGGTGAAGAATACTTAAAGTTTAGGCATTTCTTCATCCAAAATAATTTTACTTTCTTGAAAGTACTGGTAAAAGAAGGTTGGGTAAATCAGGAAACAGGAAAAAGAGCCGAGCCGAGAATACAGTTCGTGTTGGTACAGTATTTACAGGACGTGTTGAGTGCTTTTGCCAAGAAACTGATTCTTTTGTTGAATATTAAAGATCTTGAAGTAGAGTTTATTCATAAATTGAATCGTTTGTTTCAAGAACACAAGGGTGATAATACGGTTTCTTTTGAAATCATGGAGTTGGAAAAAATAAAACGAATTGTAGAAACAACTCCTGAGTTTACAGAAACGGATGGCGAGTCTTTTGTGGATGAAAACGAAGATGGAGGTGAAATCATTGAATCGAAGGCGGTCACTGAAGTAGAAGAAATAAAAGTAGTTACAAAATTATCGATGCCAAGTAGAAAACTAAAAGTCCAAATTTCAAATGAATTGTTGTTTGAATTGGAGAAAATGCAGATAAACTTTAAATTGAATTGATTTTTTATTGTTAAACTTTTAAAAGTTTTTTAAGGTTTTAAGTTAAAATTATGCATGCATAGTAAAAAAATAAACTAATCATTGAAAATAATGTTAATTAAGACATTTGGAGACTTAAGTTGATTTTAAACAATTATCAAAATTG
Source organism: Flavobacterium aquiphilum (assembly GCF_027111335.1). Taxonomy (NCBI): domain Bacteria; kingdom Pseudomonadati; phylum Bacteroidota; class Flavobacteriia; order Flavobacteriales; family Flavobacteriaceae; genus Flavobacterium; species Flavobacterium aquiphilum. The sequence goes on from NZ_CP114288.1 coordinate 832,902, forward strand.
AGTTAAGTTTGCTCTAATTAATTAACAAAAAAACATGAAAAAGAGTATAATTTTATTAGCATTAATGGTTTCTACTGTGACTATGGTAGGGCAAACCACAAATACAGCAAGCAGTAAACCGGAAACTTGGTATTTTAAATTAGGAGGTTCCTATTTTATACAAACTGCTGCTACAGAATTCCCAATAGTATCAGGAGCATTGCCAAATACAGATGTGTATGCGGCAAACGGAACCACATTGATTTCTAGGGAAACAAACCACGGTTCATTTGGAGAAGGTTTCCGTACAGGTTTGAATGTAGGATACCGTTTTACACCACATTTGGGTGTTGAGATGGGATTTAATTATTTCTCAGGAAATGATAAAACGATGGTTAAAACCGTAAATCGATTAGCGGCAGCAGGTCCAACTTTTGTAACTGGAACGGCTGAAGGAAAAATCAAAGCATTCGATTTGGCTCCGGCGGTTGTTTTGTTTTTGGGTGATCACAACGGATTTGAACCTTATACTAAAGTAGGAGTTATTGTTCCGGTTGTTGGGGATTTGACTATTGAAACCAATAGAACTTATACAAATCCTGCTGGGACTACAAATACGTATTCAAAGGATGTGATTTTGCCAAACCCGACAGTTGGTTTCATGGCTGCTTTGGGGACTTCTTATAAGTTGGGTAAAAACATTTCTTTGTTTGCTGAATTGGAATACCGCAATTTTACAGTTCACGGAAAATCGAAAGAAACAAAAGAATATACAGAAAACGACGTGGATAAATTAAATACTCCAACCGCTTTCCGTGCTGATGCATCTTATTCGGCAAGTCACGTGAACTATGTTGAGCAAATCAATAGTACTTCAAATAGTAAAGTGACTAATGCTGCTGGTTTTGATAACACAAAAGCTACTGACGACATTAGCTCTTATGTTGGTATCAGTGGATTAGGTTTGACTCTTGGGTTGAAATATAGTTTGTAATCAGACAATTTAAATATAATGAAGGCCTTCTGAAAAGAGGGTCTTTTTTTTTGGAAAATTTTTGAAACCACAAATGCCCTAGCCCCGATGGAAGCGGCATCCTGTGGTCCTGGCGTTCAGGACCACAGATACAGCGGACAGCGGGAAATAGCTCCTAATCATTCGGAAATAAAAATTAGTAATACATTTATAATGAAAACTAATTTTGGAATGATGTTTGGTTGAGTTTTAATTTCTAAATTTGTACTCTAATTGAAACAAATTAGCTTTTTAAACATAAAAAATTAACAATATGGCATTAGCAATAACAGATGCTACTTTTGATGAAGTAGTTTTGAAATCAGATAAACCGGTAATGGTAGATTTTTGGGCAGCATGGTGTGGGCCTTGTAGAATGGTTGGACCAATCATTGAAGAACTAAGCAACGAGTACGAAGGGAAAGTGGTTGTTGGTAAAGTTGATGTAGATGCAAACCAAGAATTTGCTGCAAAATACGGTGTTAGAAACATTCCAACGGTGTTGGTTTTCCATAACGGAGAAGTTGTTGGAAAACAAGTGGGAGTGGCTCCAAAACAAACTTATGCAGACAGCTTGGACGCATTGTTGTAATTGGTAGCAATTATAATTTAGATTAAAGGTTTGGCGAAAGTCAAGCCTTTTTTTTATTTTTAATGGATCTTATAATTTTTTAAAATGAAAAAAATCTATTGCTGTATTGTTTTTTTTATGATGATGGTTGGTTATGGCCAATCAAAATTTAAAGAAGGTTTTGTGCTGGATAACGGCGTTTCTGAGCAGTTGGCCCATTTTCGAAAACAGCAAATTTCTAATGTATCCTATGATCTTTCGTTTGAAATTCCACAGCAAAAGCAAAGTGAAATTAATTCAAATTTGGTTTTGACACTTGTTTTGTCCGATTTGAGCCGGCCTTTGTATTTGGATTTTAAGGAGCAATTTCAAAAGATAAAATCGGTTCAAGTAAACGGAAAAATTACGGCAATTGTTCAGGAAAAAGGTCATATCGTTATTGCCGCAAAAGATTTGGTCATGGGGAAAAACACAGTTGCCATTTCTTTTATTGCAGGTGATTTGTCCTTAAACCGTAATGACGATTATCTATATACATTATTGGTTCCGGATCGGGCGAGCACAATGTTTCCGTGTTTGGATCAACCGGATATTAAGGCCGTTTATAAGTTGAGTCTTAATGTTCCAAAAGATTGGTCGGTTTTGGCTGGAGCCAAAGTAAAAGATAAAGTTGACAGAGGTGACTTTGTGGTTTATACTTTTGGAGAAACTGACAAAATGAGTACCTATTTGTTTTCATTTGTGGCAGGAGAATTTAAAAGTGTTGCCAATAAACCTGGTAATATGGAGATGACGATGTTGTTTCGGGAAAATGATGTGGATAAGATAAAATTCAGTATTGACACTATTTTTAAGTTGCATGATCAATCATTGGATTTTTTGAAAAAATATACCAATTATCCATTTCCTTTTCAAAAGCTGGACTTCGCTGCAATTCCTGGATTTCAGTATGGCGGAATGGAGCATGTTGGGGCAATTCAGTATAAGGAATCAACCTTGTTTTTGGATAATACCGCAACAGACAGTGATAAAATGGATCGGGCAAAACTGATTGGACACGAAACTTCACACATGTGGTTTGGCGATTTGGTTACAATGAAATGGTTTGACGATGTTTGGATGAAAGAGGTATTTGCCAATTTTATGGCCGATAAAATTATGAATCCGCTGTTTCCGAAGATCAATCATAATTTACAGTTTTTAACAACACATTACCCAAGCGCGTATGCCGAAGACCGTTCGCTGGGAACACATCCGATAAAACAAAAATTGGCCAACCTAAAAGATGCCGGTTCGCTTTACGGAAACATTATCTATAACAAAGCCCCGATTATGATGCGTCAACTGGAAGCTTCGATGGGTAAAGAAGCCTTTCGGAAAGGAATTCAGAAATATATAAAAAAATACGCCAACGATAATGCTGATTGGAATAATCTGATTGAAATTTTGGATGTAGAAACGCCTTTGGATATGCAAAAATGGAGTGCCGTTTGGGTCAACAAATCCGGAAGGGCGATTTTTACAGACAAAATAGAATACGATGCTCAAAACCAAATCAAGAATTTCGAAATTCAACAGAAAGCAGAAGATAAATCTGCTAATGTTTGGCCTCAGATTTTTCAAATTGGTTTGGTTTATGCTGATGGTATTAAGGTGGTTGATGTTAATATGTCAGGGAAAAGCATTCGCTTGAATGAGTTGGTCGGACAACCAAAACCGATTAGTGTTATTTATAACTATAATGGCTATGGTTATGGTGTTTTTCCGTTTGATTCGAATAATATAGAATCGGTTTTAAATTTGAAAGATGAGGTTGCGAGAGCTTCGGCCTATATCAATATTTATGAAAACACTTTAATCGGAAATATCACTCCGGTAAAAGCTTTTGGTTGTTTTGTGAAAGGAATTCAACAGGAGCAAAACGAATTGGTTTTGAAAATAATTACGAACCAAACGAGTGCGATTTTTTGGAAATTCCTCACAGCAAAACAGCAAAGTAAAGCTCAGAAAGAACTGGAAGATATTCTTTATGAACGATTGTGTGCTGATTTGCCAAGCAATATTAAAAAGACTGTTTTTAATTTTTTCAGCGCAATTGCCTATTCTGATTTGGGTAAAGAAAAATTATATCAAATATGGGATAAGGAAAACGTTATTAAAGGATTGAAGTTGAATGAAGAAGATTACACGAATATGGCGATGAATTTGGCTATCTTTAAACATGGAAAGGCAGATAAAATTCTGAACGAAGCAAGAATGGCGATTACAAATCCTGACAAATTAAAACGATTTGATTTTTTACTTCCGTCTTTATCCAAAGACGAAACAGTTCGAAACGGTTTTATGAAATCGTTAAAAGAAGAAAAAAACAGGGAAAAAGAATCTTGGGTTTCGACGGCTTTGGCAAATATTCACCATCCGTTGCGTCAGGAAAGTGCCAAAAAATATATTCGTTTTTCATTGGATTTAGTTGCTGAAATTCAGCGCACAGGAGATATTTTTTTTCCGAAAGATTGGCTGAATAATACTGTTGGAAAATATTCTTCAAAATATGCTTTTGAAGAAGTGCAGCGATTCTTAAAAGAAAACCCTAATTTTAGTCCCATTCTAAAGAGAAAGCTATTGCAGGCAACTGATGCGTTGTATCGTGCCCAAAAAATTAAAAAAGAAACCGAATGAAGATCGAATCGCAGATAGAGAAAATATCCAGTTTTCAGCACTTGGAATTGTTGGCCAACCAAGTGGTGGAAGGTTTTATTTCGGGAATGCACAAGAGTCCGTTTCATGGGTTTTCGGCCGAATTTGCCGAGCATAAAGTGTATAATACCGGTGAAAGCACCAAGCATATTGATTGGAAATTGTTTGCCAAAACCGATCGGTTATACACAAAATGTTTTGAGGAAGAAACCAATTTGAGATGTCATATTATTATCGACAATTCCTCGTCAATGCATTATCCAAAGTTGAAAAGCGACCAACAATTCTATGAAAGTAAAATAGGTTTTTCGGTATTGGCTTCGGCCGTACTGATGAATTTGCTGAAAAAACAGCGCGATGCGGTGGGCTTAAGCGTGTTTTCGGACAGTTACGAGTATTATGCGTCGGAAAAGGGAAGTGATCGTCACCACAGAATGATTTTGAACAAGCTTGAGGAGCTTTTGGATAATTCCAAAGAGAAAAAACAAACAGACACAATCACTTATTTGCATCAGATAGCGGAGAAAATTCATCGACGTTCGATGATTATTTTGTTTACCGATATGTTTCAGGGAGAAAACGAAGAAGCGCTTTTTAACGCTCTGCAGCATCTGAAACACGATAAGCATAAAGTGGTTTTGTTTCATGTTATTGATAACGAAACCGAACTGAAATTTGGTTTTGACAATGCGCCGCGGAAATTTATCGATGTAGAAACAGGGGATGAGGTAGTGATTTTTGCCGATAATGTAAAGGAAGAATACGAAAAACAGGTTGGTGATTATTTCAAAAAGCTCGCAATGACCTGCGCTCAGAACAAAATAAAGTATATCCCGGTTGGTGTAGGCGAAAGTTTTGAAAAGATTTTGATTGCCTATTTAATTGAAAAACAAAAGTTTGGATAGTATAATTGAAATTTTTTGAAAATTCTCTAATAAAAGCCTTGCGTAAATAAAAATCTGTTGTATATTTGCAACCGCAATAAAGCAGAGGTTTGGTAGTTCAGTTGGTTAGAATACATGCCTGTCACGCATGGGGTCGCGGGTTCGAGTCCCGTCCAGACCGCAATATTGGGAAAGCCTTTCGTAACTGAAAGGCTTTTTTTTCCCAAATACGGTATCTAAAGCTAGTTGTGTTGTTTCTCGTCCAATAGTAATGACGAGATCGGTTTGTAGTTAGACCAATGAAAAGCTTTTCGCCTCGGCGAATAGCTTTTTTGATTTTTAGGCAATTGGATTTTTTTGATTGTTGTGTTATTAAATAATTGTATAAACGAAAATCCCTAGTGTTTTAAGTACTGCGATGAACAGGTTTTAGAAGTTCAGTTGGTTAGAATACATGCCTGTTGTCTCGTTTTTTGGGACGAGACAGGTTTGATTACTGTTGGATGTTCTTAGTTTTAAAAGAGTTATGATTTTTTTGATTCTTGTGTTATAAAATAGTTGCGTAAACGAAAATCTATTGTATCTTTGCACTCGCAATAAAACAGGGTTTGGTAGTTCAGTTGGTTAGAATACATGCCTGTCACGCATGGGGTCGCGGGTTCGAGTCCCGTCCAGACCGCAATATTGTTTAAAGCCTTTCCTTAATCGGAGAGGCTTTTTTATTGGTTAAATTTAACCGCCACAGATGGTGAAAATATATAATATTGCGTAAAAGATACATCGCGTAGTAGAGAAGAACTGCAGTGCATCTCTACAGTAAATGCAAACAATCCCTAAAATAACCCAATCCTATTTTCCCACACAATCCAGAAAAATAGCCCCAAATACATCACACAAACCACAAACTTCATAAATGACGAGGCCAAGAAGCCAAGAAAAGAACCGGTAGCCGCTTTCAAAGCACGTTGGTGGTCTTTGTAATCATAAATGAGTTCTCCAATAAAAGCCCCGAGAAACGGCCCAATGATAAACCCCAGCGGAATAGGGGCAATAATCCCAACAACTAATCCGATATTAGTTCCCCAAATCCCATAAGAACTTCCGCCAAATTTTTTCGCCCCTTTGGATGGGATAACATAATCCAAAATAGTAAGTGCAATCGTAATCAATAAAGAAATGCCCAAAATCCAATAATTGGCGGGAACTGCTTTGGTAAGATATAACAATACGATTCCAGCCCAACTGATGCTCGGCCCCGGCAAAACAGGCAGAAAACTCCCAAAAATGCCCACAATAACACAAACAAAACCTAAAATTAGAAGCAGGAAATCCATAAAAATATTTTTAGTAATTTTGAAACCGAAATGCAATCTCATTTCCTTTACGAATATGGGAAAAATAATTGTATTTTTATAACATATAAGTCCCATTCAAAAAGCAAACATTGAAGCAATATTCTCTTTTTTTAGCCTTTATACTTTTCAATTCCTGTCAGTATTTTGACAAGCAGGTTCCTTCAGAAAAGGAATTGTTGCAAAAGGAATTGAAGTCCATCAATTGGAAAGAGGTTGACGAATACCCATCGGTGGTGGATTGCGATAAAATCGAGGACAAAAAACAACGTGAACAATGCTTTTTTGAGGTTTTGACTCAGCTAATTCAGGAAAAATTGTGTAGCGATACCTTGACTATGTTGTATCCTGAGTTGGATACTATCGAGGTAAAAGTAACCGTTTTTCCTAATGCGACCATGAAATTCGAACCTCAATTCCCCAAAGATTCGGTTAAGTATGATACTGTGAAAATAGACAGCATCCTCAAAGCCCGTTTGGTCGATTTTCCAAAAATCAATCCCGCAATCAAGCGCGGATTACCCGTAAAAACTCAATTTATTCTTCCAGTAATTTTAAAAGTGGAGTAAGTTGAGGTTTGAGATTAGAAATTAGAAAATCATTCTTTGTGTGAAATTAAAATTCAAGTCTCTCACCTCTAACTTCTCACTTCTAACTTTAAAACCTTCTCCCTTTCCATTCGTATTTTCCAAACAAGGAATACAAAGCCACGGCAGTGCTGAAAAACGGATACCACAAACTGCTTAAAAGTAAATAGCGAATTTTATTTTTCGTTAAAAATTTATTTGTCTGTTTTATTAGAACAGTATCAATTCCAAACTTAATAAGGAAATACATTCCGATAAAGAAATAAGGAAACATTCCCAAGAAAGTCATCACAAAACAATAAACAAAACCGAAATTCATCAAAAAGACAATTAGTCCTAACCTTTTCCCAAAAAGACTTTGATAAGAAGTGGTTTTGGAAGCCCAGCGCACGCGTTGGTAGAATAACGATTTCCAATTATCGACGGGTTTTGTAGTAACGATGGTATTTTTGGATTTTAAATAAGCGACTTTTTCAGGGTATTCGGTTACGGCCTTCTGTAACAAAAAAACATCATCACCACTCGCAATTGTATCATTCCCTTCGAATCCTTTTAGTTTTTTAAAAAATGATTTGGTATAGGCAAAATTGGCTCCATTGCACATAAATCCTTTGCTGATTCCAAAACTGCCAATAGTTGCGCCTTGTAAACTAGCCAAATCCAATTGCTGAAAATGGTGCAAAAAAGATTTTTTACAATTATAAGTAACCGCCCCCGCAATCATTGAAACGTGGTGAAGCTGAATAAAATTATCCAAGGCCAACAACCAATTTTTATGAACCACACAATCCGAATCGGTGGTGATAACCCAATCGGTTTTTACGATTTCCATAGCCGTTGCAATGGCATCTTTCTTGGGAGAATTTGACACACGAATGTTATCAATCAAGGAAATCTTAAATCTAAAATCTAAAATCTTAAATCTAAAATCGGAAGCATCATCCACCAAAATCACTTCAAACAAATCCGTCGGATAATTTAATTTAGAAATACTTTCCAATAAAATAGGCAAATTCTCTTCTTCATTTCTGAAAGGGACAATAATGCTAAAGCTAGTTTTTGGCGTCAAGCCAATATATTCAAATTGATTTATTTTGGTAAAACCATAAATAAGCCAACTTATAGACAGCACATAAATGATCGATATGACCAATAAAAACAAGGTCATAACGCTGTTTTAGGTTTGAAGTTCAACACATAATAGCTTCCCCAAATAACAGGTAAAACCACGTTCAGGAACCACATCAATGTAGAGACAAAGACAACCACCCACTCGTTAACGCCCAATATTCCAAAGAAATATACGGCTACGCTTCCTTTTACGGCAAAATCCAAAAATTGGAAAGTAGGTAAAGCCGAAGCCAGTAAGTAAACGCTCGTTATGACTGACATCAAAATGAGGTATGGCAAATCCACATCAAAAGCGAGAAACAAAAAATAGTATTGATGGGAGAAAACCAAATAACGTAAAATAGCCAAAAGCATATTCTTTTGATGAATCGATTTTGGGATTTCATTAATTTTATGGATCAGTTTTTCAATGGAATAGCCTTTGATATTTACTTTTTTCGAAAAAAATAAAGCGACAGAAAGTAAAAAGCAAATTCCAAAAAGGATAGCAATAGATTTTTGAGTGATCACATTGTATTGCGCATTGAAATAAAGCAGTCCAAAAACTCCAAAAATAACAGTTAGTATCATCTGTATTCCGTTACAGATTAGGTTTAAAAACACTATTTTTTTGGTTTCCTTTTTGTCAAAATACAATGCTTTTCCCGCATATTCGCCCACACCGTTTGGCGTAAACAGACCCGCTGTGAGTCCTGCGAGAACTTGTTTGGTCGCTTCGCTCAAAGAAATAGGACGGAGATAAGAAACTAAATATTTCCATTTTAAAATTTCAAATAAACGGTTTAAAACACTCAGAAGCAAAATAAAACTGATTCCCGAAACCGACTGATTCTTATGAAACAGTACCAAGAATTTCTGCCAGTCCAGTTTGTCGTTGTTCGCCAGTTGATTGTAAATAAAATAAAAGGCACCGCCTACAATCAAAAGTTTGACTAGAAGTACGAGGAATTGTTTAGCTTTGTGTGGTATTGAAATCATACCGCAAAGTAAAGGAAAATCGTCGTGAAAATTTTATTTCGCAAAGATTCTCAAAGAAATCATAAAGGGGTGCGAATACTTTTTATTTTGTTAACGAAGTCAAACTTTATCAATGGCTGTACCAACTTCGTGTATCTTTGTGTAATACCCCGAATGATTTAAATAACACTAACCTATAAAGAAATGAGCAATAACAAAACGTGGCACGAAAAACATCATGAAGCATTAGGTTTTGGAAGCCGTTTGGCCGATTGGGTAGCAAAGGGAATGGGATCTTGGCGGTTTATTATTATTCAAACCTTTTTTGTGATGATTTGGATGGGATTGAACCTTGTTGGTTATATGTACCATTGGGATGCCTATCCGTTCATATTGCTGAATCTACTTTTCTCGACTCAGGCGGCCTATGCCGCGCCTATCATAATGATGTCCCAAAACAGGCAAAATGAAAGAGACAGGGTTCAGGCGCAATCCGATTATCAAACGAATGTTGATGCCAAAAAGGAAATCGAAGCTTTGGCCATTCGATTGGATAAAATTGAAGCGGAAAAGCTAGATAAAATTATTAAGATGCTCGAAGAAATGGAAAGCAATTCGGCTAAATAAATCTTTGGCACAATTTAAAAAGACAACTTGACAAAAGAACGCATTATATTAGGGATAGACCCCGGAACCACGATTATGGGTTTCGGATTGATAAAAATTGTTAACAAGAAAATGGAATTCTTGCAGCTCAACGAACTGCAGTTGTCCAAATACGACAATCATTACCAAAAACTTCGAATCATTTTTGAGCGCACAATCGAGTTAATCGAAACGCACAATCCGGACGAAATAGCGATTGAAGCACCTTTTTTTGGCAAGAACGTACAATCGATGCTGAAGCTTGGAAGGGCGCAAGGCGTGGCAATGGCTGCGGGACTTTCCAGAGATATTCCTATTACCGAATACGAACCAAAAAAAATTAAAATGGCCATCACCGGAAACGGAAACGCCAGTAAAGAACAAGTTGCCAAAATGCTTCAACAATTATTAGGCTTGAAAGAGTTGCCAAAAAATCTCGATAGTACCGATGGATTGGCGGCAGCGGTGTGTCATTTTTATAATTCGGGTAAAACGATTGGTGAAAAAAGTTATTCGGGTTGGGATGCTTTTGTGAAACAAAATGAAGAGCGTGTTTCTAAAAAGTAGTGCCTAGTTTTATTAATCAGTTAAAAATAATTATGCCAAATAATATTCATTTTTTAGACGATAGTCCTATAAATAAGCCTGAACAAGATTTATTTAATTTCAAATATTATGCAGAAAGAGTTCAAAAACTGATACAATTAAACTCGAGTAATTCAGATCCTATTACTATAGGGATTCACGGAAAATGGGGTGAAGGGAAAACTTCATTTTTAAATTTAATAGAAAACAAAATTGAACATTTTGAAAAAAAGGAAGGAGATAAAGAATATTTAAAATTCCATTTTAACCCTTGGAGATATTCAAGTGAAGATGAGATGCTATTTGATTTTTTTGATGCACTTTCAAAGATGTTTTATGTAAAAGAAAATACAAATCTTCAAGAAGTAGGTAAATGGATTTCAAAATATAGCAAATATTTGAAAGCTGTAAAAATATCCGCGACTGTTGGTATTCCAAAAATTTTCAATAGTAAGGTTTCTTTTGATGTTGACGAGATTTTTCAAGCTTTAGGAGAAGATTTGAAAGGAGATAAATTGACACTTGATTCGTTAAAGGACAAAGTTAATGATGCTATAAAAGCAGTTAACTTTAAAGTTGTTGTTTTTATTGATGATTTAGATCGATTAGATAAAGAAGAAATTTATACTGTTCTTAAACTAATTAAATTAAACGCAAATTTCAGCAATTTTATTTTTATTGTCAACCTTGATAGCACGCAAGTTGCAAAAGCAATAAAACACAGATATGGTGATAATATTGAAGATGGAAAGTTTTTTATAGAAAAAATTATTAATATACCTATTCATCTGCCTAGAATTGAAGAAGAAGATTTAAAAGAATTTTTTAGAAAAATGCTTTTTCAAGTAAAAACTAATTTAGGGATAAATAGTAGTGAACGGTTTGAGGACGAGTTTAAACAAATTGATATGGAATTTTCCTCAAGTTATTTCAGTTCTCCTAGGGAAATAATAAGAGTTCTAAATAGTTTTTTTATTGGAGCTTTCGCAATTGCAGAAGAAATCAATTTAAGAGATTTGTTTTGGATTGAGTATATTAAAATTAAAAATGGAGAGTGTTATGGTTTAATTAAAAATTATTCGAATAAATCGACTTTTTCAACGTTTGAAAGTATAATCGATTTTAATGATGAATATCATTCTAAAGATGCAGTTAATGGTACTAGAAAAGATATTATCGAAAAGTCTAGTAGTGTGAGTGATATTATAAATTCATTATTTCCAATTAACCATAAAGAAAGTACTTTTTTTAATAATAAACTTGACTCTGATTTATTAGAAAAAGAATTACGAATTAATTCGATAGAGCATTTTGATAAATATTTTTCATATCACACTGTTAGAAAGATTTCGGCAACAAAGATTAATAAAATTGAGAAACTTGTTAAAGAGAAAGATTCAAAAGAATTAGGTTTACTAATTTTGAGTTTGTTTTCAGATGAAAACCAACATTATAAGGTTCTTTACAGAATGGAAACTTTAATAAAAAGTATTGAAGAAATCCATGAGCGTAATTTCTTTTATGAATTTTTATTTAAAAATTTTGAATTAATTCCTGATTCAAAAAAAGACATGTATGGCCTTGATTATCGAATACGATTGATTGAATTAACAGCATCAATTCTAAATAAAGATCTTGAAAATGATAATGAAAAGATCTCTTTACAATTAGCTGAAAATCTTGATATATATCAATTATGCCATTTTACTAGAAAATTTAAAGACGATAAATTGTTTAAAAAGCAATTTGAGAAATCTATTGCGATAAAAGCTCAAGAATTTGAAATTGCCCCCCCCTTTTACAAAGACCCAGTTGACAGTCCTAATAAAATGATTATGCATTATTGGAAATTGGGTAATGAAGTTGAATTTAATAAATACATAGAAAAGACAATTACGTGCGAAGAAAATATTAAGCTATTAATTAGGAATTTCCCTTCTTTTTGGAACAATTCATATTTCGGAGCATTAGAGCAAGAAAACTATGAATATATGAAAACACTAATTGATGTAGGTTTTATTTATAAAAAAATATTTGAATTTAATCCTGAATTGGTAAATAGTGTCGATTTTGGGACTTATGAATTTTCGTCTATTGAGGAATGTACTATTGAGGAAAATCTTGAACAATTTATTTATTGGTATAAAAAACAGAAAAATCGAAACGATAAAATTGACTAAATATTAAACTAAATTGTCAGGAATCTACATACACATACCATTTTGCAAGCAGGCTTGTCATTACTGCGATTTTCATTTTTCGACTTCAATGAAGAAGAAAGACGAAATGGTTTTGGCTATTGCCAAAGAACTACAGCTGCGTAAAAGTGAGTTTAGGGACGAGCTTGTTGAAACGATCTATTTTGGGGGAGGAACGCCTTCGGTATTGACTACAGAAGAAATCGAATCTTTGATCGATGAGGTTTACAAGAATTATAAAATTGCTGAAAATCCTGAGATTACTCTTGAAGCCAATCCCGATGATTTATCAAAGGAACGAATTCTTGAATTGTCTAAAAGCCCAATCAACCGACTGAGCATAGGGATTCAATCTTTCTTTGAAGATGATTTGGTGATGATGAATCGAGCGCACAATTCGGCGGAAGCCAAAAAATGTTTGGAAGAAACAACAAAATATTTTGATAATATTTCGCTCGACTTAATTTACGGAATACCAAGAATGAGTAACGAAAGATGGAAACAAAATATTGAAACGGCTTTGTCTTTTGGAATTCCACATATTTCGAGTTATGCATTGACGGTTGAACCAAAAACGGCTTTGAACAAACTGATCCAAACCGGAAAGATTGCCAAACCCAATGACGAATCGACTCAGGAGCACTTTGCTATTTTGGTCGAGACATTGGAGGCCAACGACTTTATCCATTATGAACTGTCCAATTTTGGGAAAGAAAACTATTTCTCCAAAAATAATTCGGCGTATTGGTTGGGAAAAAAATACATTGGAGTTGGTCCTTCCGCACATAGCTATGACGGCATTTCTCGAAGTTGGAATGTCTCGAATAATTCACTCTACATAAAATCCATCCAGGAAGATAAACTGCCCAATGAAATTGAAATTTTGTCAATTGCCGACCGTTATAATGAATATATAATGACCGGTTTGCGGACAATTTGGGGCGTTTCGAGGCAACGAATTGAAACCGAATTTGGAACTGAATACTTGAACTATTTGCACAAACAAGCCCAAAAATTCCTAAACGATGGTTTACTAGCTATTGATAATGATATTCTAAAACCAACTTCGAAAGGGAAATTTTTGACTGATGGAATTGCGAGTGATTTGTTTTATTTAAATTAGTTTAATCGCAAGGTTGGCAAAGATTAACGCAAGGTTACAATATTCATTTATTAGCCACAAATTACACCAATTAGCATAAATTAATTTGCGGAAATTTGTGTAATTTGTGGCTAAAATATTTTTAGAGGTGAAAACAACAATCCAACATAACAGCAACACATTCGAAGTCGATTTATCAAAACCAATTGACATTTCTATTCCGTTGACGAATACCGATGAAAATCCGATTGCTTGGTATTTGGAAAAGCCGGTTATAGAACCCGTTGTTTCAGGTGATTGGATTGGTAAAGTTTCGGAAGGAAAATCTTCGACTAATTTCAATAATATTTTCTTCAATCCGCATGGACATGGAACGCACACCGAATGTTTGGGACATATCACAAAGGAGTTTTACAGTATCAATCAGTCGCTGAAACAGTTTTTCTTTTTGGCGGAATTGGTTTCGGTTGTACCAGAAATGATGGGAGAGGATTTAGTAATAACACGAAATCAGATTAAAAATATATTGGGCGCTTCGACTTCGCTCAGTGTGACTCCCGAAGCAATAATTATCAGGACATTGCCTAATTTTAAAATAAAGAAATCATTAAAATATTCGAATACGAATCCGCCTTATTTGGCTGAAGACGCTGCGCATTTCATTCGCGAAAGCGGTATCAAACATTTGCTGATCGATTTGCCAAGCGTGGACAAAGAACATGACGAGGGGAAATTATTGGCCCACAAAGCCTTTTGGAAAGTAAAAGATGTTAATGATTTAAATCCTGATGCACGATTAGCTTGCACGATAACTGAAATGATTTTTGTTCCCGATGAAATCGAAGACGGTAGTTATCTGTTGAATCTTCAAATTGCTTCTTTTGAAAATGATGCGAGTCCAAGCAAGCCTGTTTTATATTCTATTTTGTAAAATCTAAGGATTGAAAACAAGAAAACATAGAAGTTGTCATAATCAATATTTGCTTAAAATAGTATTGTTTTTTGCTATTTTGCTTTTAGGAAACGGGACTGTTTTTGGTCAAAAAAAAGAACGAGACAGTTCTAAATTTGTGTTTTATCCCGATGAGATTTTGATTAGAACTAATCTTAGTACGCAAACTGACTCACAAATTCTGGAAGACAAAAATGGTGGCAATCTGGATTTGGAAACCAATAATAATTACAAAGTGTTTTTATCTGCAGATTATAAATTTATAGGTTTTAGTTACGGATTTTATCCTCAGTTTATTGGAGGAAATAAAGATGAAGACGTGAAAGGAAAATCAAAATTGTCAGAATATAATTTTCGTTTTTTTCTTGGGAAATGGCTTCAAACAGTTGATTACAGTAGAATCAAAGGATATTATATCGCAAACACCCAGGATTTTTTACCAGATTGGAAACCTGATATTGCCCCTTATATTCAATTTCCAGATTTAAAAATAACCAAATACGGAATGTCAACATCGTATATTTTCAATCCCAATTTTTCATTAAAAAGCATCACATCGTTTACTGAGTGGCAAAAAGAAAGTGCAGGAAGTTTTATCCCAACACTAATATATGATTATAAAAAGATTTCTTTGGAAACTGATATTTTAAAGACGCATCAAAATGAATATGATGTAAGTGTAGGGATTGGTTATTTTTATAATTTTATTATTCATAAAAAGTTTTATGTGGCACCTAATTTAACAACGGCTCTTGGAGTAAAATTCCTGAATTCTACAACAGATGAATTAGGAATTCAAAAAAAAGAAAAGCATGATTATTTTTTGACGACTCTTACTGGTGGGCTAAAACTTGGATATAATTCGGATCGAATTCTATTTGGAGTCAACTTTAATTTCAATTCCAGTTTTTATAATGAAACTAAAAATCAGGTTGTTTCAAATGGTGGTTCGTTTGGATTGTTGTATTTTGGTTACCGATTTGATGCGCCAAAATTTATCAGCAAGCCAGTGAATAAAATCGGTTATAAATTAAGACTTTAATTTTTATTTAAAATATGGACAGTAAGATTTACGTTTCTACTGATAAACAACAATTAAACGTCCCTTTTATCCAACATTTTTTGAAAGATATATATTGGGCTGCGGGAAGAACCATTGATGAAGTTCAAAAAACAATTGACAGTTCGATTTGTTTTGGGATTTATAAGGACGATGTCCAATTTGGTTTTGCTAGGGTTATCACTGATTATGTCGTTTTTGCTTATGTAATGGATGTTTTTATAGCCGAAGAACACAGAGGAAAAGGATATTCTTCTGT
Organism: Flavobacterium aquiphilum; assembly: GCF_027111335.1. NCBI lineage: Bacteria > Pseudomonadati > Bacteroidota > Flavobacteriia > Flavobacteriales > Flavobacteriaceae > Flavobacterium > Flavobacterium aquiphilum. Next base: position 848,873 of record NZ_CP114288.1, read on the forward strand.
TTTGATTTCGGCCATGATAGAAGAACCTTTGTTGAAAGATGTAAAAATTTGGCGATTGGCAACTAGGGATGCCCATTTTCTGTATGAGAAATTTGGGTTTAAGGAATTGGCTTTTCCGGAGCGAATGATGGAGAAAATAGTATGATGAAAACAGTTATCAAACTCGAAGAATTAGGCTTATTCATACTCGGAATTTATTTTTTTAATCAATTAGAGTATGCGTGGTGGTGGTTCTTGGTTTTAATTTTAGTGCCTGATTTTTCTATGATAGGTTATCTGTTTGGAGATAGAATTGGCGCATTTTGTTATAATGTGGTACATCACAGAGGTATTGCGGTTGCTTTGTATCTTGTTGGAATTTTTTGTTCCAATGAAACGATACAGCTTACAGGTGTTATTTTATTTGCACATTCGTCTATGGACAGGATGTTTGGTTATGGGTTAAAATATGAATCGGGTTTTAAATATACCCACTTGGGTGAAATTGGAAAATAAATGAATCTAGAAACGTATTACGAATATTGTTTTTCGAAAAAAGGGGTAACGGAACATTTTCCTTTTGATGAAGATACTTTGGTTTTTAAGGTTGGAGAAAAAATGTTTGCTTTATCTTCCTTATTGCAATGGGAAAAAGGGACTCCATCTGTAAATTTGAAATGTGATCCCGAACGGGCACAGGAATTGCGTGCGGAATATGATGCGATTGAGCCCGGTTATCATATGAGTAAGGTACATTGGAACACGATTGCCGTGAATCAGGACGCTCCCGATGCTTTGTTAAAAGAATTGATTGACCATTCGTATGACTTGGTTTTTAAAAGTTTAACCAAGAAAATACAAACGGAAATAAGCGAAGGGATCTAAAAAAAATTACCGAATCGGCGAAGCAACTTCGGTAAATTGGCATTACTTTTGTGAAACTAATAACAAACCTAGAAACTCAGTTACGTAGTGACTCAGCAACTTTATAAACATGAAAGATCAAATTAAAAAGTTTTTAAACGAAGAGCAAGATCCAAAAGCGATTGAGAAAGTGACTTCAAAATTGCAGGATATTTTAATGAAAAACGAAGAAGTAGGATATATTGCAGTGCAAAAGAAACCTGCATTGACCGTACTTCCGGATAGTATTGTGGTGACAAATAAAAGAATTATCATCTGTCAGCCTAAAAATTTAGGGCTGTCTATGAATTTCATCGATTATACTTGGGACGAAATCGAAGGAACTTTTGTGAAAGAAAATATTCTTGGATCTGAGTTTTCTTTTTCTACCAAAACAGAAATGCAGGTTACCATCGATTATATTCCAAAAATTCAGGCGCGTAAAATTTTTACTTTTGCCAAAGAACAATTGGATATTTTGAAAAATGGCCCAGCGCAATCGGTAATTAATGAAGAAATTGCTCCGTCATTAATTCAGGAATCGGAATTGATTGAGGAAATGGAAACGGAAGAAGTAAATGATTTTGCCGAAATTATGCCGACAATTTCGAATTACGCAGAACCTGTTACAGAAAATTCTGTTGCTTCGGGAGAGAAAAAGAATAGTGAATTGACACAGGACGAGCTTTTTGCGAAGCTACAAAATTATAAAAAACTATTGGACAACGGTCTTATTTTGCAAGGTGAATACGATGCTTTCAAAAAAGAGATTTTGAGTTTGATGTAAAAAAGGTTTTAAGTTTAAAAAAATCCAAAGTCAAGAGAATTTATCTAATGACTTTGGATTTTTTTGTTTTTTCCTTTTGATTTAAAGCGTGGCTCTTTGTTTTTCCACAAAACTATTGGACTGTTGTTCCAGTAATTCGGTTGCGTTTTTTCTTTGCAAATCGTATAATTTTTTGTCCTCGGCGATATCGGCATACACTTTGTCGTGCATGGCCGCACTTGTTTTGATCAGTAATTCGCGTTGGTATTTGTCTTGTTCGATAGTGGCTTTGAGTGCGGTTTCCAAGTCTTCCAATTTGAAATCGTATTCTCCTCTCGGTGAAAGTAATTTGGCAATAATTGGAGAAGTTTCAATGGCCAAAAACAGAAGCATTATAAAAAATGACGGAAGCCAAGGCAATTTGTTCAAAGCATTTATTCGTGCCATCAAGCCGTCAAAACCGTCTATTATCGGTTGTGTTTCAGTTACTTTTTTGTCCAAATCGGTTTGCAATGTTTTGCTCCCTTTTTCCAAAACGGTAATTTTGGCCAAATTGTTTTTTCGGATGGTATCTAGTTCTTTTTTAGCCAAGTCATGTTGGGCTAATTTTTCTTTGAAAATGGGACCTTTACCCATTAGTTTTGTTCCGGCAGTTCCTTCGGCTTCTTGAATATAGGATTGATAAAGTGTGCTTACTTCTTTTTCTTTATTGGCGATTTCAGTTTTAAGATTCTTGATATCATTTTTGTTTTTGTCCAAGTCCGTTTTGAAATAATTGGCGACTTCTTTTTTATTATTCAAGGCCATAGCATTTTTTTCTTTCAGTAAAACCGTATTGATTTCCTTTTCGAAAATTTTGATTTCCAATGGTTTTGAAATCACGATGGCGATGATGAAAGCCAAAATGATTCGGGGAGTGGCTTGAAGAAATTCACTTGCAAAGCTGTCCCTTTTTCGTATAGTGGAAACAATAAACCGATCCAAATTAAAGATTAGCAAACTCCAAACGAAGCCAAAAAGTAATGCGGGAATGACATTGTCAAAGACTGTGAAAAGAGCATAGGCACTAGCAATAAAAGCCATAACGGCCGTAAAAAAAACGGTGGCACCAATACCTACAAATTTGGTTTGCTCCCCATCGGAACAACCGTCAAGAAGTTTTTTGTCGGCCCCCGAACAGAGAATAAAGAATTGTTTTAACATGATTGATTTGATTTTTGATTGATTGATTCTGCAAATTTAACTGCAATAAATTAAATATTGAGTTAAAATGTTGATTTGTTTTTGGTTAGGGGTGAAATGGGTCATGGATGACACGGGCAAAACGGATCTTCACTGATTTTTTTTGAAAATGAAGTTATAAAGCTTTGTGTCCTTTGCTGAATTCTTTGTGAGCTTTGTGGCTAAGTAATAAAAAAAGAGCTGTTCGGGAGGAACAGCTCTTGAAGTATTGAATTAATAATTAACTAGACAATCGGTGCGCCAGCCAAGATTTCGGCATTGGCAAAATCTTTAAATTTATCAAAATTAGCATTGAATTTTTTAGCCAATTCAACTGCTTTTTTATCATATAAATCTTTGTCTTCCCAAGTGTTTCTTGGATTCAAAATTTCGTTTGGAACATTAGGACACGATTGAGGAATAGCAATTCCAAATACATCATGATTAGTAAATTCTACTGAATCTAATTCACCTTTCAGGGCTGCAGTAATCATGGCGCGGGTAAATTTTAATTTCATTCGGCTTCCTGTTCCATAAGCTCCACCGGTCCATCCGGTGTTGATTAGCCAAACTTTTACATTGGCATCTTTCATTTTTTTACTTAGCATTTCGGCATATTTTGTTGGATGCAAAGGCATAAAAGGCGCACCAAAGCAAGCCGAAAAGTTAGGTTGAGGCTCTGTAACACCAGCTTCTGTACCAGCTACTTTTGCGGTGTATCCAGATATGAAGTGATAAGCGGCTTGTCCGGCAGTTAATTTGGATATAGGAGGCAAAATCCCGTAAGCATCGGCAGTTAAGAAAAAGATGTTTTTTGGATTTTTACCAATTGAACCAGGTTGAATGTTCTCTATGTGGTCAATTGGGTAACTTACTCGTGTGTTTTGAGTGATGGAAATATTTTCAAAATCAACTACATTGGTTCCTGTTTTGAAAACCACATTTTCAAGAATTGCTCCTTTTTTGATGGCTCTAAAAATATCCGGCTCGTTTTCTTCGGTAAGATTGATTACTTTGGCATAACATCCACCCTCGAAGTTAAAAACAGTATTCTCTTCTGTCCATCCGTGTTCGTCATCACCGATTAGTTTTCGGGCAGGATCAGCTGATAAAGTTGTTTTTCCTGTTCCTGATAAGCCAAAGAATATGGCAGTATCATCATCTGCTCCAACATTGGCACTGCAGTGCATTGGTAACGTATTTTTGAAAACAGGCAGAATAAAATTCAAGGCTGAGAATACACCTTTTTTCATTTCCCCGGTGTATCCTGTTCCTCCAATTAATGCAATTTTTTTTGTAAAATCTAAAATAGCAAAATTGCCTTGGCGCGTCCCATCAGTTGTTGGATCTGCAACAAATCCTGGAGCACAAATCACGGTCCACTCTGGAGTGAAATTTTCTAATTCTTCTTGAGTAAGTCTCAAAAACATGTTGTGGCAAAATAAATTGGCCCAGGCGGTTTCGGTAACTACACGTACGTTTAGTCTGTAATTAGCATCGGCACAAACATAAGCATCTCGGACAAAGATTTCTTTGTTGGATAAATAAGCGGTAACTTTTTTGTATAGCGCTTCAAATGCAGTTGGTTCAAATGGGATATTTACATTTCCCCACCATACTTTGTCTTCGGTAATGCTGTCTTTTACGATAAAACGATCTTGTGGAGAACGTCCTGTAAACTCACCTGTATTAATTGCTAATGCTCCTGTTGAATTTTCTTTTCCTTGTCCTGATTGGATGGCAATTTCATGTAACTCGTTAGGGCTTAGCTGATACTGAATTTTGGCATTTTCAATTCCCAAGTTTTTTAACGAAATCGATTTCGTAAATAAAGCGTAGTTGTCCATAAAAATAACTTTTTTGAGTAATTTTGTTTATTTTACGCAAAAGTATAATTTATTTTTAGAACCACATTATATTTTATTTTTCTTTTTTTATTGGTCTTAATAAGTCAAAAAGTAAAATGAACCATGCAGAAATAAGAAATAAGCCACCGATAGGTGTTATGAATCCGAATATTTTAAAGTCGATTGGCATTAAAGAATTGGTTGCTAATAAGTAAATAGAACCTGAAAAAAATATAACACCTATAAGAGTCAAATTATGGATGATTTTTTTTCTTTTTTGATTGATGATGGTATTCGTTCCAATGAACAATAAAAATAAGGCATGGTACATTTGATAACGTACCCCTGTTTCAAAAGTAGCAATTTGTTCCGGGGATAGTATTTTTTTTAGGGCATGTGCTCCAAAAGCACCTAATATTATGGCTATCATGCCAAAAATGGCCGCTGTTGAAAGTATTTTTTTATTCATTTTTTCCGAAGTTATTTATCACAAAAATATCTTTATTTTTTCAATCTAAAAGCATTTTAATTGGAACTTTAAAAGTAATTTTTGTGAAATAAAATGTGAGGGTTTTGGTTTATTTTTGCACCCTTAAAAATCACAAATCAGTTTTTGTAATAAAATGTTTTTTCAAAATCGTTTGTTATAAATATAACAATTTAATATATTTGTGTTATATTGTTTTGCGGGTATTTGAAATAAGGACAAAAACATCCTGTTTGATTAAAGCGAAATGGTATTGTTTTATTGAAGAGATGATTTTAAATATAAACGAATGAGAACAATTCTTATTATGGGTGCAGGAAGATCGGCTTCTTCCTTAATACAATACCTTTTGGAAAAATCGGGATCTGAAGAATTGCATCTTATTATTGGTGATTTGTCTTTGGCTTTAGCCGAGAAAAAGACAAATAAACACCCAAATGCAACTCCGATAGCTCTTGATATATTTGATGAAGATCAAAGAAAAAATGTAATCCAAAAAGCGGATATTGTTATATCGATGTTGCCAGCGCATCTTCATATTGAAGTGGCGAGGGATTGCATTAAGTATAAAAAGCATTTGGTTACCGCTTCCTACATAAGCGATGCGATGCAGGAATTGGATGCCGCAGCCAAAGCGAATAATCTGATTTTCATGAATGAAATTGGACTTGATCCTGGAATCGACCACATGAGTGCCATGAAAGTGATCGATGAGATTCGGGAAAAGGGAGGAAAAATGCTTTTGTTTGAGTCTTTTTGTGGTGGACTTGTAGCACCAGAATCGGATAATAATCTTTGGAATTATAAATTTACCTGGGCGCCACGGAATGTGGTGCTGGCGGGACAAGGCGGAACTGCCAAGTTTATTCAGGAAGGAAACTATAAATATATTCCGTATGTAAACTTGTTTCGAAGAACTGAGTTTTTGGAGGTAGAGGGTTATGGTAAGTTTGAAGCGTATTCCAATAGAGATTCTCTTAAATACAGAAGTGTTTACGGACTTGACGATGCACTTACCTTATATAGAGGAACGATTCGGAGAGTGGGTTTTTCCAAAGCTTGGAATATGTTTGTCCAATTGGGAATGACAGACGACAGTTATATAATGGAGAATTCCGAGAACATGAGTTACCGGGAATTTGTGAATTCATTTTTACCTTATCACCCAACGGATTCTGTTGAAATTAAAATGCGATTGATCCTAAAAATTGACCAGGACGATATCATGTGGGATAAATTATTGGAATTGGACTTGTTCAATCGCAATAAAAAAGTGGGCTTGAAAGATGCGACACCTGCCCAGATTCTTGAAAAAATCCTTACCGACAGTTGGACTTTACAGCCTCATGACAAAGATATGATTGTGATGTATCACAAATTTGGGTTTGTCCTAAACGGAGAAGAAAAACAAATCGATTCCAAAATGGTTTGTATAGGCGAAGATCAAACCTATACTGCTATGGCCAAAACGGTAGGATTGCCGGTTGCAATGGCGACTTTGTTGATTTTGAACGGTAAAATCACCACTCCCGGAGTACAGCTTCCGATTCGTAAAGAAGTGTATTTGCCAATTTTAAGGGAATTGGAAGAATACGGAGTTATTTTTAATGAGCAGGAAATGCCTTATATTGGCTATAATCCTGATAAAGTTTTCACCTAAGTTTTTTTAATTTTAGATTTTTAATTTTTTTTTAGACAGAATCCGCATTGGGAAATGCGGATTTTGTTTTTTTATTCAGCTGCTTGAATAGTTATTGGCAAGCTGTACATAACTCGGACTGGTTTTCCTTGTATGGTTCCTGGCGTCCATTTTGGTGACATTTTTAAGACTCTTATTGCTTCATCACCTACTCCGTATCCAATGTCTTTTATTGTTTTATATTCAGATAAGGTGCCGTCTTTTTCGATGATGAACTGCATATATGCCTTTCCTTTTATTTTATTTTTTGCAGCTTTGGTAGGCATTTTGAATGTGGTGCCAACAAATTTATAAAATGCCATAAGTCCTCCTGGAAACTCAGGTTTTGTATCAATTGCTGAAAGAGGATAAACATCTTTGTCTATAGGATTAGTCTTTTTAGAGATTTCTTGGGCTATAACTTTTGTGTTGAAAGTGAAGAATAATAAAACGGAAATCGTGCCTACTGAACAAATTTTCAGGATTATTTTGATCGGTGATTCTTTTTTTGTCATCATAAGTAAACGTTTTTTAGTTATTAAATAATTGATGTTACTTGCTAAAGCAATGCTGCTCTTATTTGAAGCAATATTTAGTAGGAGGCTTTGATATTTTGAAACAGATTTAAATTGAATATTTACAGCTTCATCTGCCAAAAATTCGTGATTTAGTTTTATTGCTTTTTTGAACAAAATAATAATGGGATTGAACCAAAATAAAATTTGTAAAATTTCGATGAAAAGAATGTCTAAAGTATGTTTTTGGTGCAAATGTGCTTTTTCATGTGTTATTAATTCTGGTCGAATAGCTCCATTTTTTAATTCATTTTCATTGATAAAAATGGCATTCCAAAACGAATGTGGCAAAATTTCTTCCTTAACCAAGACTACTTTCAGTCCATTTATAAACTGAATATCGTTTTTTGTCATCTTTTTATAAAATGAATACAGATTCATTACAAAACGAAAAGCTAAAGTTAATGCTACAACAATATAGATTGTACTTAAAATCGAAACTACAATTTCATTATAATCTATTTTGCTTAAAAGCGTATTATTTGTTTTGATTACTATTCCTTCTAGTGGAACCATATTTATTTTGTTCGGATAAGAAGATTCTACGGTAAATAATTGCAAGGGAATTGTTAAGCTAAAAATTAAGCTGCCTAACAAATAAGCTCGATTAAAACGAAACATTTTTTCATTTTCTAAAATCAATTTGTAAATGGAGTAAAAAACAAAAAGGAGTAATCCGGATTTTATAAGATATGTTATCATTTTTTCTTTTTTTGGATTTCACTGTCTATTATTTTTTTGAGATCTTCCAATTCCGAAGCGGATAAATTGGTTTCGGTTGTGAAAAACGATGCAAACTGTGACGCCGAATTATTAAAAAAATTGCTTATCAATCCGTTTACGTGTTTTGAGAAATAATCTGTTTTTTTGACCAAAGGATAATATTCTCTTGAGTTTCCAAATTCGTTATAAGTAACAAATTTCTTGTCTATCATTCTTTTCAAAAGGGTTGCAACGGTCGTTGTTGCAGGCTTTGGTTCGGGATAGGCTTCCAGTAAATCTTTCATGAAGGCTTTTTCAAGCTTCCATAAATGTTCCATTAATTGTTCTTCGGAGTTTGATAGTTGCATGTTTTTATTTTTTTAATTGTGTTTCGTTTTTTAATTTTTGAGTTCAGGTACTTTTATTTCTGAGACTAATTCCCCATTTTTATATTTATTAATGGAAATAAGTTTTCCTTTTTCGTCATAGTATTTCCAATCGCCAGAATAAAACCAGTGCGCATTAGTACCTGTAATAACTAGTTTTGTTTTTCCTTTGGATTGTACTTTCCCGTTTTGATGGTAACGGGTTCTGATGCAATAATCGTCTTTGTATTTTTCTCTCATAATTATTTTGTTATCTAGGTAATACCTCCATCTTTTTATAGGATCGCCTTTATGATATTTTCCGATTGATTTGTATTGAGAACCGTCTTGAGTGTATTCCTCTTTCCATAGACCTTCTCGTTCCTTGTTTACTTTTTGATTTATGGGGGGCGTTTTGCATCCAATCAAAGTTAAAGTAAGTATTAAAGTGATGAGTACGTGTTTCATAAATTGGTTTTACTCTACAGAAATAGAATTGACTCTACAAATGTAGAATAAAAAATAATACGACCAAATTTTTGATCGTTTTTTATGCAAATGTTTCTTGTAGAGATAATTTGAATTAAAAATTAATGTCTTATGAAAACGAATTTCCTAGCCCTGATAGTAGTGGAAATCCTTGTGTGCCGGGGTTCGGCAGACAAGATTGCAACGGATAGCAGGAAATAGCTCCTAGTAAAAACAAAGATTATTTGGGAGAGACCAAAAAAAATCCGCTCACTTCTGAACGGATTTTGAATTGTATTGAAATAGGAATTATTTCGAAAGCTCCACAAAATATTTATAGAACAAAGGAATGGTTTCGATTCCTTTCAAGTAATTAAAGATTCCGAAATGCTCGTTTGGAGAGTGGATAGCATCGGTATCAAGTCCGAAGCCCATGAGAATAGTTTTGCTTTTTAACTCCTTTTCGAACAACGCAACAATAGGAATGCTTCCACCTGAGCGAACCGGAATTGCAGGAACTCCAAAGGTTTCGGTGTAGGCCATGTTAGCTGCTTTGTAACTAATGCTGTCTATAGGTGTCACGTAGCCTTGACCGCCGTGATGCGGAGTAACTTTTACGGTAACACCTGCAGGAGCAATGTTGACGAAATGCTTGGTGAACAAATCAGTAATAACTTCCCAATCTTGGTTTGGGACAAGGCGCATAGAGATTTTGGCAGAAGCTTTGCTGGCAATAACAGTTTTGGCACCTTCGCCGGTATAGCCACCCCAAATTCCGTTTACATCAAGTGTTGGACGAATAGAGTTACGTTCATTGGTTACATATCCTTTTTCGCCATAAACATCATTTAAGTCCAGCGCTTTTTTGTATTTTTCAAGGTCAAAAGGAGCCTTGGCCATTTCGGCTCTTTCTTCTAGGGATAATTCTTCTACATTATCATAAAACCCTAGAATTGTAATATGATTGTTTTCGTCATGGAGAGAAGCAATCATTTTGGACAATATATTAATAGGATTGGCAACCGCACCACCATAAAGTCCAGAGTGTAAATCACGATTAGGTCCTGTAACTTCAACTTCGACATAGCTCAAACCGCGAAGTCCGGTTGTTATAGAAGGTTGCTGATTGGAAATCATTCCGGTGTCCGAAATCAAAATCACGTCGTTTTTTAGCTTTTTAGTGTTGTTTTCTACAAAAGTCTTTAGGTTAACGCTTCCTACTTCTTCCTCGCCTTCAATCATGAATTTTACATTGCAAGGTAAAGTATTGCTCTGAATCATGTATTCGAAAGCCTTTACGTGCATGTACATTTGTCCTTTGTCATCGCAGGAGCCTCTGGCAAAAATGGCACCTTCAGGATGAATTTCAGTTTTCTTAATAACGGGTTCAAAAGGAGGGGAAGTCCATAATTCTAATGGATCAGCAGGTTGGACATCGTAATGTCCGTAAACTAAAACAGTGGGGAGTTTTGGGTCGATGATTTTCTCTCCATATACAATTGGGTATCCGGGGGTGTCGCAAATTTCGACAAAATCACATCCTGCATTTTCTAAACTTGTTTTTACAGCATCGGCGGTGTCAAGGACATCTTGTGAAAAAGCGGTGTCGGCACTTACTGATGGAATTTTTAACAGTTCAATTAACTCATTGATAAACCGATCTTTGTGTTTGGTAACATAGGATTTTAAATCTTCCATTGAATATTTTTTTTTAGCGAACCAAAAATACAAAAAACAGAATGAATATTTTTTTTAAAAAAATCCTTTGAAAATTGGAAGTTATGATTATCTTTGCACCCACAATTGAGCGGATATGGTGAAATTGGTAGACATGCCAGACTTAGGATCTGGTGCCGCAAGGCGTGTAGGTTCGAGTCCTATTATCCGCACTTTTAACAACTCAATTATCTTATTTTTAGATAGTTGAGTTTTTTGTTTTTAAGAGTTGCCCGCTATTTGCCCGACAATTTCAAAAACACTAAAAAAATTATACATTTGTAATGCTTTACGATGCCAATTATAAAGCAACGTTTGAACGACGTAAAACGGTAGCCTGAACAACTACCGTTTTTTTATGTCGCTACGTTTTCGCCTCGCGTGCGCGTATTGTTTTACTTTTGAAAAAACTTGATTAATCAAAATAATTACGCACGCGAAAGATAGAGCAAAACATTTATTTCCTGCGATTGGGCGCGTAACAGATAGTTGCATAATATAAAAAATGGGCTTTCTGAATTTTTTATTTGCATAAAAATTAAAAATTAAAACTTTTAAAAAAGTAAGGTTTTTTAATTAAAATATAATTTTCACAATGTCATTTTATTATCCTAAATTTTGGATAAAAAAAAGAGAGCATCTTTAGTGCTCTCTTTCTATTTTATATTTTTTTTATTTTAATATGCTAATTGCTTTAAATTTTTTTTACAAAACGAAATAACTCCATCTAAAAACTTATTAGAATTTATAATTTCAATTTCGCAATTAGAATATTGATTAATACTATCAAACAATTCTGTACCAAAAGACATTGTCATAATTTCGATTTCTGCAAAATCTAAAATTATTTTTTCGGCAATTAAAACTTCAGGTTTGATTTCATTAAAAACCTCCCTACCTTTTAGTCTTGAACTTAATGAATGTCCAAAATTTGAAAATTTCACAATCATAAGATACTTTTTTTTATGTTATTTTAATCATACCCTTTTCCAGCCATTAACTCATCTAGAGAAATAACTGAATCAAATTTAAACAAAAATTTCAAATAAACACCATTCCAATTATCATTTGTGATATTATTAACCACTTGATTTTTAACTATAATACGACTATCTCCTGAAACCAAGCACATTTCTCCGTTATTTAAACGTACAAATTCGGAGGCAAAATAAAGCCCGTGTCCTCGCCCCTCACCACAAGTTACACCAAATTCAAGTGACCTAGAAACAGCATCTCTATTTGAAATATTTTTATAATCTTCATTCTTTTGCAATGAAGATTTAATTCCTATACCTGAATCAACTAATATAAATTCTAACGCATTCATTATCTTGTATTTTTGACAATATAAATACGCACCTGATTTTGACTTAGAATGAAGTGTTGTGTTGCAAAACATTTCATTAATAATAAGTGACAGTTGCATAACATCTTCTTCCGACATTTTAAAATCCTTTCTAAAAACATTTAAAATTTCTCTTGAAAGATCCATAACGCCTAAACCTATGTTTGTTATTGGTATTAAATTACCACTTACATCATGTCTTTGATTTCTATCGTTGTAATCAATTTTTAATTGTTTAAAGAAATCGATTCTACTTGCATAACTAATTGCTGAACAATCTTTTTCATTTAAAAGAGTGATATTAACGGTTTTTCCATTACAGCGCATTTCATTAACAAAAGAAACTATCAATAAATACACTTCAGCTTTTATGAACCCTTTGCATTCAAATTTAATTATTATATCCAAATCTTTCGATATGTCAACCTTTGAAAACTGCTTAATTAAAGTCAATAAATTAAGTTTATCTGATATAAATAGTGATGTTTTTTGATTCATTTTTATTTTTTATAAGAGCAAAAATAGTGATTGTAAAAAACAAATTGCAATTATACGCCTTAAAACAACTGAATAAATAAGGCAAAGAAATTACAACAGTTACTATTCTAAACTAATCTTTCTTTACATCATCAATAATCTTTGCATTGTATCTGCTGGAAATTTATCTGCGAGCTTTATTTTATTCATTAATTTTTGATACCGTTTTGTAGGCTTTCCGTTGTAGTGAGTTTTGAAATGCTTTTTATACTGTTCTTCATAAACTTCATCACTTAAAAATGCTCTGTCAAATATCGAATGTAATTCACGTGTTTTTTTAGATTCTATTTGTTTTTCGTAATACAGATAACTAAAAGCCTCACGGTGTAGAAAGTATTTAGAACAATGATATAATTTTCTGCATTGCTTTCCAGTATTCGGACAAACAAAATAAAAAATCTCTCCTTTGCCTAAATTCGAGGGAACAGAAACAAGGTGTACATTATAATTTATACTTTCTCCATCTTGTGTATAAGCAAGCATTATAAATTTTCTGTACTCACTAATATTCGATTTTATACTTATTCTCGAAGTAACTTCGCCCGATATACTCCACGTTATTACTCCCGATTTTATACCATTATCCAAATAACCCCACTCTTTAAGCTTAGTTATGCTTACTGTTTTACAACTTTCTACACTCATTTTGATTTGATTTATAACCTAAATTATTAGGAAACATTTATACTACTTTATACTATTTTAGTATCCTGTGCTTCTACTTTTATCTACTTTAGACAAAATTTTTTCGTCCAGCATTTGAAACAAAATGAATATCAAGTATGATACTTTCTTTTTACCGTCAATGGTTTCGACTTGCATTTTTATGCTCTTTGTTATCGCTTGTAATTATGTGATAATCTTTAATTATGTTTCCTTTTCTTTTATACGTTCCCATCAGGCTTTTATTTCTTACTTTCATTTTTATAGTTTTATGTGTGTTAAACACAGATAGAACACAGATAGAAACATTGATAACTATTTGATTTACAACACAAACACAGATAGCACAGATAAAAAGCAAGTAACACTATACAAGAAAATGAACACTATTTTTAATACTCTCTTTTTTATTCACCCGTGTACTTTAGTTTTATGTGTGTTATGTGTGTTATCGTAGTATTTACGGGGGTTACAAGTGTGTTTTTATGTGTGTTGCATCTGTGTTATGTGTGTTATTTTTGAATTTTAAACCATTTTCGTCTATTAGTGTATTTAAAATAAAAACCTTTATTTTCGATATTGAATTTTCCCGCCCACGCATCAACAAGTTTTTTAATATTTTTTGGTGTAAACATTTTTTCAAATCGCAATGGGTTTGAAATATCGTTATACTCTTTCAAAAAGTCCGTTACATTAAAACTATCATTCATTTTTAAAATAGATATGATTCTTTCAAATTCAGTATAAACCACATCATTACTGAAATATGCTTTATAATTATCGTCTGTTTTATTGTATTCGGTTTTTATGATTCCCTTTTGTAAAAACAGTTTCACACATCGAAACACAAAAGAGTAAAATCGATTCCATTCATCGGCGTTCCAATCTTGAAAAAAAGCATACTGAAATTCATCTTTTGGCGTGTGTGTTGTATTATAGTAGTTAGTAAATTTGTATTCAATAAACCGCCCATTTGTCGAAGCGTTTTTCTCATCATAAGGAACGACCCAATTTGAAGTAATAACAAACTTTGGAGCATCTTTAAATTTAATCGCTTCGGCTTTCAATCCTTTTCTTTGACAAGATATGTCGCCCAAAATATTGGTGTACAAATCATCATACTTAAACCCTGCGGGTACGTCGTCAATGATATAAACATTATGTTTTTTTTCGAGGTCTGCAAACACGTGAGTATAACCGCTGTCAAATTCCTTGCCTCCCTTAACAATTGATTCCTGTACTTCCTGTACGGCTTTAGATATTAAAGTTTTCCCACGTCGTCCGTTTCGGGTTTCGTCGTCTGCATCCATATCAGTAAGAACAATGCACGGGTTTTTTGTTGCATCTTTATAATTGTGACATAAATAACCAAACATAGTTTTAAAACTCTCAACAATGTTTTTAGCATCTTGTGTATTGACTTCTTTTAACCCTATGGATACCCTAATTAAAAACTTTTCAAACATTCCAATCTCATCGGTATATTTAAACTCTCGGCTTTGTATCTCATGCGGTGTAAAAAAACCTTTTACATCGGTGTATTCTTTAGATTTTATTTGTCCGTCGTCATTCATGTCGAAATAATAGAACCCATTTTTAAAAGGTAGCCCGAAAGTGTTTTTAGTATCGGAATAGTATTTTAATTCTATGGACGGAATTAATAAAAAACCTTGCTTAATTACACTAAAATTTTCCCGTGCTATGGTGTCCGCTACTGCATTAAACGAATTACCAAACTCGTTAATATTGTCTTTTAAAAATGCGACCATATCAGTGTTATGATTGAAATAATTAACCACATTATTAGTATCTCTCAATAAAAATATTTTGTCGTCGGGTGTCGAAATTCTCAAAAATTTTTCTTGAATAAAAAACTCGGCGTACATAGTCGGCGAAGTAAAAACTTTGTCGCTTTGGTCTATGGTGTAAAAGTTTACTATTTCATTTTCGATAGGTGGTTTGATACACTCCTTAATTGAAAATTCAACCCAATCAAAAACAAAAAAATTGCAATCGGTATCGGCAAGAACAAAAACGCCGTCGTGTAATCGTACGTAATTGATTAAATTATTTTCGGTTACAAATCTTTCGATATACTCCTTTTCGTACTTAGAAAAGTCTAAAAACGCACCTCCTTTGGTTTCAAACCTCTCGACGGTACAAACTTTGTCTGCATCGTCGCCGTAAACCTTTGAAAGTTCTTTTAAAATTTTGTTTCGGTCTGCTCTCTCGTTGGTTACATTTGAATTAAGTAAATAAGAAAACGTTTTTTTGTCGAGAATATCATAAACGGTATGTCGATATTCTTTGACTAATTCAATATCAATAAACGTCGGGAACGCTCTTTTTATGTCGTATTCTTTTACTTCAAAGGGTAATTCCCCACGCAATACGGACGGTATATTTGTTAAGGGGTTGTATTCCCTATGTCCTACGGTTTGAACTCCGAACGCCTCATCTAAATCGCTTGTATATTCCCCGCTAAACTTCAAAACCATAAACAAAACATATCGCTCGTATGCTTTTATACTAAACGGGTTGAATGTTTCGCCTTTTGCTTTTGCCTCATCAACCTTTTTATAATATTCGTTTAGCTTGTTGAGGTTGTTTTTAAAGTATTTTGTGTCGAGTTTTGAACCCGTTTTAATGTAACAAGAAACAAACTTTACATAATCATTATTTTGTAAAGGGTCGCTATTTAAAAATGAAACAACCGACAAAAATACTTTATCCCGTTGTGTGTGATATTTTTCTTTTTGCCTCGCATCATAAAAAGTAAATGTTTCTTTACGGCTTTTGCTTTCGGTTTGCACCCTCTTTGTAAATTCGGTTTTCCAGTCGCTCATTACGTCGGCTCTATTTACTTTGTCCATTTGTCTAATTTTTTAAGGTTAGACTTTGGGAATAAATCGGGGTTTGTGGTTAAGTACCACGCACGAAAACCAGTTAATTTGCAAAGTTTTCTTTCGACTTCAAAAAGTAGTCCTGCATCTTCCAAATCACGTTTAAAACGGCAAATGTTTTTTTGTGGTATTCCTGTTGCTTTTGAAACCATCGAAGCGGTGGCGGTGTGATTTTGTAAGTAGCGAAATATGGTTTTTAATTGTGAGGGCGATAATGTATATTTACTTTTCTTATTTACAAAAACATTATCAGGACGATGGTTAGTTTTATTACTTTCCATCGTCTTATTGATTTAAAGGGATTAAACACGCCTCAATGTCGCTTCTTAAAAAATAAACTCTCGAACCAATTCCCAACGGTTTGAGTTTTCCCGACTTGCACCAATTGTGAACGGTCGACAAATCCACATCAAACATTTTTGCCACTTGTTGACGGGTTAAATACTCGGCGGGTTGTACGGGTTTGAAATGTTTTAAAAATTCCTGTAATTGAACTTTCACCCCGTTTGAAATTTCGTTTTGTAGTTGCTCTGGGGTGTACTGAATAAATTGAATGTTTGCACTCATAAATAAAATATTATTGATTATGATGCAAAGGATTATTAGGGAATAATTAGGGAATCCCTAAAAAGATTGAAAAAAAAACTTTTTGGATTAAGAGGTTTTAAGTTTGATGTTTTTTTCAATAAGTTGCTGTCGTACCTTTTCAACTGTTTTTTTTGTTTTGTATGGGTGGTTTTTGTCTTCTACATCATTGCTTATCAACCTGTTTAAACTTGTTTGTAATGTTTGAGGTTTAACGCCTGTTATTGCACTTAAAAACGTAGCCATTAAATTCGTGCTTCCAACAAACTCGGCTTTAGTTCTCAAAAAGTCTATTATTTCTAACTCATTCAAATAGATTATTTTTTCAACTGCTGAGGTTTTGGACAAGTCGAGTAGTTCGAGTTCGTTAGTGTTCTCTTTTGTTTTTATTTTTTCATATTCCGATTCAATTTTATAGCTCATTGTACATAAAACATCTTCAAAATACTCCCGTAATTCCGTTATCTCATTGGTTTCATTATCGCGTTTATATCTTATAGTATGGTAATCTCTGTCCAGTTTATTGTTGGTGAGAAAGTGAAAATAGCCAAATTCAAAAATAACACTACTATTATTCTTAATGTAATCGTAAAATTGTTTATGAGTATATTTTTCATTTGGTACATACTCAATTTCCCCAGTTTTAGAAAATCGTTCATTTAAATCATGACTAATTGTATTAAAAAGTTTTACGTTAACATCGTTCCTAAAAAACTCTATATTGTTGTCATTTAAAATTCTTGCAATTTTATCGTAAAAATCATAACCTATATCGTTAAAGAGGGTAACTGATAATTCAAGATTATTGCCTTTTGTTAATTCGAAAAATTTTGACTCAAAACTAAAAATGTTTTTGTAATCATATTCCATATTAAAATGTTTAATTATTTTCATTTCGCTATAGTATTAAGTATAATTTTCATTTCGGGTGTTTTGTCTTTGTGTAGGTCGCTGTAAAACTTCATAAACAAATCGGCATTATTGTCTTTGTCTTCCCGTTGGTTTATGTAGGTCAAAAACAAACTTTCTTTACTGTGTCCAGTTATTCCAATTAATACGGCGGTGGGTATCTTTTTGTAATAGTTTGTTGCAAACGAACGTCTAAAACAATGTGTTGTTATTAATTCGTGCTTTGGATACATCCCCAACTCTTTACGATTGGTTTCGGTGTTTAGTTTTGTACCCTTAACGACCTCGTTAATCCCCGCCAATTTACAAACGACTTTTACATAATCGTTTAGTTTTTGGTGTGGCACTTCTTTTGGTAAATGGTTTTCGATTATGTCAATAACGTGCGGGGCAATTATCCCGATTGTGACGCTTTTATTTGTTTTCTGCTGGATTATATCAATGTAAATAGTTGTGCCTTTGTATCGAATATTATCGTTTGTGATTTTTAATAAATCCCCGCCACGTTGTCCAATTTCACAACCTATTAAAATCCAGTTTCGGGCATTGTTTAGTGCTTCTGGCGTTATCGAAATGCCTTTTGTAAGTTCGGGGTTAGATGCTTTAAATTCTTTTAGTTGCTCCACATTTGACAAATCCACATTTTTAATTTGTTCCAGTTCCGCAAACGACAAAGTTTGAATGTATCGGTCGGTGTCGCTTTCTCTAAAATGCTGTATTGTTTTTGAATAAGGGGTAACGGGTATTTCGTGTTTTTCTGCATCGATGCAAACCGTTTTTAAAATTTCTAATTGTTTACCCGCATAGTTTGTAGAATACTTTTTTGTATTAACGAGCCAGTTAGTGAATTTGTCAACAAATGGCTTGGTAACTTCAACAAATTGAATTTGTTTTTTGGTTTTGGCTTGGTACTCTAAAATTATGTTTTTGAAAAGAGTATAGTTTTTTATAGTACTTGCACTCAATCCAATTTTGAAACCTCCATTCGTTTTTACTTTGCGAGTATTTGCGTTATCGATTATGTATTGAATATGACTAACCAATAAACCCGTGTCGTTTTTTACTACCCGTTTGAAACATTCGTTAATTTTTGCATCTAACCAAAAAGTATCAATTACAACACTTTCGCCCATATCGGTATTGATGCTCTCAAAAAGGAATGATTCTAATTTTTTGAGGTTGTTTAATATTACTTTGTTTTCGGGGGTGTTTTGTTTTGGTAGGTCGGTGGTTTCGCTCCAGTCTTTCGGGTTTATAGAAAAACCTGTGTTTAATTCTAAATCTTGTTTTCCTCTGCCTAAAATAACACGTACTTTAATTGATACGTTTTTGTTTGCGTTACTTCGCAATCTAAATTTAATTGATGCCATTTTTTAGTTTTGAACGTTGAACAAATCAAAGATATTTAATTTGTAAGACGTTTCCAAAAGTTGCCCGACATTTGCCCGACATTTTCACTATTGCATTACATTTTATTCAATTTCATTCTATTATTATGCGGTTGTTAAAATCACTGTTAAGTATTGATTTTATTGAGATTATTTGTTGTTTCTGTAGTGTTTTTGCGAGGTATAGAAAATGATAAATTGAGTGCTTTGGCGTGTAGGTTCGAGTCCTATTATCCGCACTAAAAGCTTCTCATCTTGAGAAGCTTTTTTGTTTTAATCCTCTTTCATTCCTAAATTCATTCGTAACTTAGTTCTACAGTTTCAAGCTGGCTTATAAGAATTCATGATTTTTTTGCTTTCAGATTTTTTTGTCTGAAATGAAATAATTGAGAACGACATGAAAGATATTGCAAAACGTTTTCCTGAAAACCCGTTATTGTCTCCATCAGATATTTTGCCAAGTCACAAAGATTTGCAGGTAGCCTGTTTGCTTAATCCTGGAGTATTTCGTTACAACGACAAAATATGGATGATCGTTCGTGTAGGCGAAAGGCCGGAACAAAAAAGTGACACAATCTCATTTCCAGTGCTTACTACGGCGGGTGTTGAAGTGATCGAAATTTCTAAAAACGATACGGAATTAGATGTCAAAGATGCTAGAGTCATCAATTATAAAGGGGTTGATTATTTGACAACTTTGTCGCATCTGAGGTTGGTTTGTAGTGATGACGGGCGTAAATTCCATGAACCCGAAGGGTATTCTTTATTGGTAGGTCAAAATTCGTTGGAATCGTTCGGAATAGAAGACTGTCGCGTCACCTTTATTGATGGAATTTATTATTTGACCTATACGGCAGTCTCTGACAATGGTGTTGGTGTGGGTTTGCGAAGCACTGTTGATTGGAAAAACTTTCAGTCGCACGGTATGATTTTGCCGCCACATAATAAAGATTGTGCAATTTTTGAAGAAAAAATAAACGGACAGTTCTATGCTTTGCATCGTCCAAGCAGTGTCGAAATAGGTGGGAATTACATTTGGATAACGTCTTCTTCAGACGGCATTCATTGGGGGAATCATCAGTGTATTTTGAAAACAAGGAAAGGTTTTTGGGATAGTGAGAGAATAGGAGCGGGGGCATCACCTATAAAAACAGCGCAAGGGTGGCTCTCTATATATCATGGTGCCAATCATGATCATCAATATTGTTTAGGGGCTTTTTTGATGGAGTTGGAAAATCCGTCAAAAGTAATAGCCAGAACCGAAAAGCCTATTATGGTTCCGACTGAACAATATGAGCTTTCGGGTTTTTTTGGGAATGTGGTTTTTACCAATGGTCATATAGTAAATACCGAAGGAGATACGGTGACTATATATTATGGTGCTTCAGATGAATTTGTATGCGGTGCCGAATTCTCAATCAAAGAAATCTTCTCATTGTTGCAGTATTGTTGAAAAATAATGTCATCTTCGTTTTTCATTAGATTAAAATAGTAAAAATTTTCAGGAGCTATTTCCTGCTATTCGTTGCAAGTCCTCGTTCCTCTGGCAACATTTTTATGTATTTGCAATAGCTTCCGTTGGTCGCTTTGCCTCTACATAAAATGTAAGCCATATTCACTGTGGGCTTTTCACTACTATCAGGGCTAGGGTAGTGGTACTTCATCAGAAAGAAATCAATACATATATAGTATAAAGTATAAAGGTATCCGAAGGATGCTTTTTTAAAAGAACCCAATGCAGGTTTTCCTTTGCGTCTTGGCATCTTCGTGAGCGATTTAGGCTTGCAAAGGAGTAAAAGATCGAAGAAGTATAAGGGAATCAAGAAAAAATCTGCGTAAGTCAGTGTGTTAAAAAGGGACAATATGTAGATAAGCGTAGGGTTGTTTGCAGTAAAACGGATCCGTCACGCCTAAAAGCGGAAAGATTTTAAGAAAAGGGTTTTTGTAAAATTAAGGTTATCAGAGTTTTAAAAAATAAATATAAAATAAATGCAAAAACCCCTTGTTTAAACGAATAAACTATCTACTTTTGCACCCGCAACAGCGATGGCGCTCTTGGAAAGACTGACAAGTATAACAAATCAAATTGGAAATTTATTTTCAAAAAAGATTTAAAAAAAGCTTGTGAGATTTAAAAGAGTAGTTTATTTTTGCACCCCGCAAAACATGCAATGATCTTTGACAGGCTGATAAGAAAACGAGAAGAAAAACGAAAATAAAAATTTTCAAAAAAACTTCAATAAGTTCTTGCCAGTTAAAAAGAAAATACTACTTTTGCACCCGCTTTGAGAGACAAACGAAAAGCGAAAAAAAGGAATATACGTTCGTAGACATATTGAATTGACAGCCGTCTCGTCCAAAAGACGAGACAAATAAAATAAGAGTAATAGAATCGAGAGATTTGAATTAAAACCACTAGAATCGGAGTCGAAATATAAAACAAGTCGTAAGACTTAAACAATATACGATGAAGAGTTTGATCCTGGCTCAGGATGAACGCTAGCGGCAGGCTTAACACATGCAAGTCGAGGGGTATAGTTTTTCGGAACTAGAGACCGGCGCACGGGTGCGTAACGCGTATGCAATCTACCTTTTACAGAGGGATAGCCCAGAGAAATTTGGATTAATACCTCATAGTATAGCAGTTTCGCATGAATCAGCTATTAAAGTTCCAACGGTAAAAGATGAGCATGCGTCCCATTAGCTAGATGGTAAGGTAACGGCTTACCATGGCAACGATGGGTAGGGGTCCTGAGAGGGAGATCCCCCACACTGGTACTGAGACACGGACCAGACTCCTACGGGAGGCAGCAGTGAGGAATATTGGTCAATGGGCGCAAGCCTGAACCAGCCATGCCGCGTGCAGGATGACGGTCCTATGGATTGTAAACTGCTTTTGTACGAGAAGAAACAACATTACGTGTAATGTCTTGACGGTATCGTAAGAATAAGGATCGGCTAACTCCGTGCCAGCAGCCGCGGTAATACGGAGGATCCAAGCGTTATCCGGAATCATTGGGTTTAAAGGGTCCGTAGGCGGTTTAGTAAGTCAGTGGTGAAAGCCCATCGCTCAACGGTGGAACGGCCATTGATACTGCTAGACTTGAATTATTAGGAAGTAACTAGAATATGTAGTGTAGCGGTGAAATGCTTAGAGATTACATGGAATACCAATTGCGAAGGCAGGTTACTACTAATGGATTGACGCTGATGGACGAAAGCGTGGGTAGCGAACAGGATTAGATACCCTGGTAGTCCACGCCGTAAACGATGGATACTAGCTGTTGGGAGCAATTTCAGTGGCTAAGCGAAAGTGATAAGTATCCCACCTGGGGAGTACGGGCGCAAGCCTGAAACTCAAAGGAATTGACGGGGGCCCGCACAAGCGGTGGAGCATGTGGTTTAATTCGATGATACGCGAGGAACCTTACCAAGGCTTAAATGTAGATTGACCGGTTTGGAAACAGATCTTTCGCAAGACAATTTACAAGGTGCTGCATGGTTGTCGTCAGCTCGTGCCGTGAGGTGTCAGGTTAAGTCCTATAACGAGCGCAACCCCTGTTGTTAGTTGCCAGCGAGTCATGTCGGGAACTCTAACGAGACTGCCAGTGCAAACTGTGAGGAAGGTGGGGATGACGTCAAATCATCACGGCCCTTACGCCTTGGGCTACACACGTGCTACAATGGCCGGTACAGAGAGCAGCCACTGGGCGACCAGGAGCGAATCTATAAAACCGGTCACAGTTCGGATCGGAGTCTGCAACTCGACTCCGTGAAGCTGGAATCGCTAGTAATCGGATATCAGCCATGATCCGGTGAATACGTTCCCGGGCCTTGTACACACCGCCCGTCAAGCCATGGAAGCTGGGGGTGCCTGAAGTCGGTGACCGCAAGGAGCTGCCTAGGGTAAAACTGGTAACTAGGGCTAAGTCGTAACAAGGTAGCCGTACCGGAAGGTGCGGCTGGAACACCTCCTTTCTAGAGCTTTGGTGTTAGCCAAGTGCACGCCAAAGAAAGAAGACGAAGAGACTTTTGGTTTCAGAGATTAAAATTTTATTACTCTTGCTGTTAATTTAAAAGAATAAAGAATTAAGTAAAAACAGAGTCTCGTAGCTCAGCTGGTTAGAGTACTACACTGATAATGTAGGGGTCGGCAGTTCGAGTCTGCCCGGGACTACTTTTTTAAAGGTTTTAGATTTAAGAAATTAGATTTTAGATTTAAGATTAGAAAAGAAACTGAAAAGCTTAATTTACAAGGAAATTCTAGAGTTGAGTTCTTATGAATAGTCATTCATAATTCATAATTCACAATTCATAATTAGATTGGGGGATTAGCTCAGCTGGCTAGAGCGCCTGCCTTGCACGCAGGAGGTCAACGGTTCGACTCCGTTATTCTCCACTATCTTTAAGAAGATAGAATATAGAAAAAAGAATATAGACAATGTCTAATATCTATTCTCTGTGTTCTTTATTCTAAAAAGAAAAAGTTCATTGACATATTGAGATAAAAAAATATTTAAAAAGTAGAAAGAACACGCTTTTTATCTGGAAACGGATAAAAACGTAAGTACAATAAGCAAAATAAGGGCGTATGGGGGATGCCTAGGCTCTCAGAGGCGAAGAAGGACGTGATAAGCTGCGAAAAGCTACGGGGACGGGCACACACCGATTGATCCGTAGATATCCGAATGGGGCAACCCACTATGTTGAAGACATAGTACACCGATAGGTGGGCAAACCCGCTGAACTGAAACATCTAAGTAGGCGGAGGAGAAGAAAACAAAAGTGATTCCGTAAGTAGTGGCGAGCGAACGCGGATTAGCCCAAACCAATGTTGTTACGGCAATGTTGGGGTTGTAGGACCACGAGATTTTATGCACAAGGAACCGGAAGTTACTGGAAAGTGATGCCATAGAGGGTGATAGCCCCGTATGGGTAACAAGTGTAATAGATAGTGGTATCCTGAGTAGGGCGGGGCACGTGAAACCCTGTCTGAATTTGGCGGGACCATCCGCTAAGGCTAAATACTCCTGAGAGACCGATAGTGAACCAGTACCGTGAGGGAAAGGTGAAAAGAACCGTGAATAACGGAGTGAAATAGATCCTGAAACCATACGCTTACAAGCGGTCGGAGCCCTTAAGTGGGGTGACGGCGTGCCTTTTGCATAATGAGCCTACGAGTTAACGTTGCTGGCGAGGATAAGCTATTAAGTAGTGGATCCGTAGCGAAAGCGAGTCTGAATAGGGCGCTTTAGTCAGTAGTGTTAGACGCGAAACCGTGTGATCTACCCATGGGCAGGATGAAGCGCTGGTAACACAGTGTGGAGGTCCGAACCGGTTGACGTTGAAAAGTCTTCGGATGACCTGTGGGTAGGGGTGAAAGGCCAATCAAACTCGGAAATAGCTCGTACTCCCCGAAATGCATTTAGGTGCAGCGCAAGGCATAAGTTATATAGAGGTAGAGCTACTGATTGGATGCGGGGGCTTCACCGCCTACCAATTCCTGACAAACTCCGAATGCTATATAATGTTTCCTTGCAGTGAGGGCTTGGGTGCTAAGGTCCAAGTCCGAGAGGGAAAGAACCCAGACCATCAGCTAAGGTCCCCAAATATATGTTAAGTTGAAAGAACGCGGTTTGTCTGCCCAGACAGCTAGGATGTTGGCTTGGAAGCAGCCATTCATTTAAAGAGTGCGTAACAGCTCACTAGTCGAGCGGACGAGCATGGATAATAATCGGGCATAAACATATTACCGAAGCTATGGATTTACAGTTTACTGTAAGTGGTAGGGGAGCATTCCAGCAGGGTTGAAGGTGTATCGTAAGGTATGCTGGACTGGCTGGAAAAGAAAATGTAGGCATAAGTAACGATAATGCGGGCGAGAAACCCGCACACCGAAAAACTAAGGTTTCCACAGCTATGCTAATCAGCTGTGGGTTAGTCTGGACCTAAGGCAAACCCGAAAGGGGCAGTCGATGGCCAACGGGTTAATATTCCCGTACTACTAATTACTGTGATGGGGTGACGGAGTGATGAAAGTACCGCGAACTGACGGAATAGTTCGTTAAAGCACCTAGCTATAGGTTTTATAGGCAAATCCGTAAAACTTGGTGAAATGCGATAGTACTCGGCGTCTTCGGACAAAGAGATAGTGTACCTAAGGGCTTCCAAGAAAAACCTCTAAACTTCAGGTAATTAGTACCAGTACCGTAAACCGACACAGGTAGTTGAGGAGAGAATCCTAAGGTGCTCGAGAGATTCATGGCTAAGGAATTAGGCAAAATAGACCCGTAACTTCGGGAGAAGGGTCGCCCCGAGCAATCGGGGCCGCAGTGAAGAGGTCCAGGCGACTGTTTATCAAAAACACAGGGCTCTGCAAAATCGTAAGATGAAGTATAGGGCCTGACACCTGCCCGGTGCTGGAAGGTTAAGAGGAGATGTTATCTTCGGAGAAGCATTGAATTGAAGCCCCAGTAAACGGCGGCCGTAACTATAACGGTCCTAAGGTAGCGAAATTCCTTGTCGGGTAAGTTCCGACCTGCACGAATGGTGTAACGATCTGGACACTGTCTCAGCCATGAGCTCGGTGAAATTGTAGTAACGGTGAAGATGCCGTTTACCCGCAGTGGGACGAAAAGACCCTGTGCACCTTTACTATAGCTTAGTATTGACCTTGGATAAATGATGTGTAGGATAGGTTGGAGACTGTGAAGTGGCGTCGCCAGGCGTTGTGGAGTCATTGTTGAAATACAACCCTTTGTTTATCTGAGGCCTAACCCCGTAAACCGGGGGACATTGCTTGGTGGGTAGTTTGACTGGGGTGGTCGCCTCCAAAAGAGTAACGGAGGCTTCTAAAGGTTCCCTCAGTACGCTTGGTAACCGTGCGAAGAGTGCAATGGCATAAGGGAGCTTGACTGAGAGACATACAGGTCGATCAGGTACGAAAGTAGAGCATAGTGATCCGGTGGTTCCGCATGGAAGGGCCATCGCTCAAAGGATAAAAGGTACGCCGGGGATAACAGGCTGATCTCCCCCAAGAGCTCATATCGACGGGGGGGTTTGGCACCTCGATGTCGGCTCGTCACATCCTGGGGCTGGAGAAGGTCCCAAGGGTTGGGCTGTTCGCCCATTAAAGTGGCACGCGAGCTGGGTTCAGAACGTCGTGAGACAGTTCGGTCTCTATCTACTGTGGGCGTTAGAAATTTGAGTGGATCTGATTCTAGTACGAGAGGACCGAATTGGACAAACCTCTAGTGTATCTGTTGTCCCGCCAGGGGCACCGCAGAGTAGCTACGTTTGGAAGGGATAAGCGCTGAAAGCATATAAGCGCGAAACCCACCACAAGATGAGATTTCTTTTAAGGGTCGTGGAAGATGACCACGTTGATAGGCTATAGGTGTAAAGGCAGTAATGTCATAGCCGAGTAGTACTAATAACCCGTAAGCTTATGTACGACTCCTCTCCTCCCGTTCAAAACGGGAGGAGAAGAAACTTTCTAAAACTTTTTATGTTCTTTATCTCAGTATGTTAAAATATTAGCTCGACGTGAGCAGTGACTAGTAAAAAGTAACTAATGATTAGCTAATCACTAATTACCATTCACTAATCACTAACAACCTTAAGGTGGTTATTGCGGCGGGGCTCACCTCTTCCCATCCCGAACAGAGAAGTTAAGCCCGCCTGCGCAGATGGTACTGCAATTTTGTGGGAGAGTATGTCGCTGCCTTTCTTTAGTTAACCCCGACTGAAAAGTCGGGGTTATTTTTTTTATAGATGCAGCGTGTCCCTCGTCTTGGGACGAGATCGATCCGCTGCCTTTCTTTAATCTGAACTTGTTTCAGATTCTTTAAAAACCCTTCATCAAATGATGAGGGGTTTTTTGTTTTAAATTGCTTTGAGAATTTTCAAAATTTTAGAAAACCAGATTTTTGAAACTATTCTCAATTACCTCAATTCTATTCTATATTATCTTTATAGTGGTTACAACGTTTTCGCAGGGTTAAAATAGCATCTGTATTAGAAAATGGAGTTGTGCTGCGGGATGTATAATCGTTTTACTTTAGCAATAGAAATAATTACTAATCTAAAACAAGAGTATCATGAAAACGATTTTAAAAATTAGTCTGATAGTATTGGTGGCGATGACCACGATGGGCGCTCACGCAATAGGAGGTGATTTTTTGCTAAATGTGAAAAAAGCAACCGGTAAGGAAATTTGTTTTTCGGTAAATGGGATCCAAAAGGCCAATGTGGCTATTTATGATAAAGAACATACTTTGATCTATTCTGAAAAAGTTACCGGTACAGATGGAATTATGAAAACCTACAGCCTTGAGGAATTTCCTGAAGGGACTTACTTCCTGGAAGTAGAAACGAGCCAAAAGAAAGTAACCCACGAAATTGTGGTTGCCAAAGAAGCTTCTACACTATCGAGAAAGTCTATAGCCGAGGTTTACAAAGGGGACTTGAAAATGGAAAACGAAAATGTGGTTACGGTTAATTAATTGGATAGTTTTAACGGCATTACTTCGAAACAAAAAAACAGCTCTAAAAGAGCTGTTTTTTTGTTTATAATCCAGAACTAATTATTTTTTGAATGATGGCAAAAGGGTAAAATGCCTCTTTTTAGCCCCGATGGAAGCCTACCGTCTGGACACAAATATTTTATATTAAAAATGGCACGCAGATAACGCGGATTAGACAGATTATCGCTGATTTTTTGGTTGCATACTAAAAATATTATTTGTGAAACTTATGTTTTTTTCAATACATTTTTTTAAAAACAACAAATTTATCTGTGTAAATCCGTTCAATCCGCGTCATCTGTGGCCTATAAAAAGATGTGTCCAGACGGTAGGATGAAAGCGAAAATCCTCTTGTACTGTCTCGTCCCAAAAGACGAGAAGTACAAGAGATTACTTCCTCAGTTCGCTATCGCTCGTGTGTAGTGAATAGCGGGACCAATGCCAGCCGAAAATACCTAATTTTTCTGCTCCTAAAAGAAATATAGGAAAGACAGCCAAACCTGTAGAGAGTGCCCTAATATTTTAAATGATTATGTTTCTAATAAAATTTAAAAGCCACCAAAACTTAATTTGATGGCTTGTTAAATAGTAAATCTAACTATTTTGAAAAATTATTTTTTGATGAATTTCATCACTTTTATTTGGTTTTCGTCGTTGTAGATTTTTGCAAAATAGATTCCATTTCGTAACTCACTTATATTATATTGTTGGTCTTTGGTTTTACTTTTGCTGAAGGTTTTGATTAATTGGCCTGTTACTGAATAAATCTGAATCTTCGAAGTATCAGTGTTTAAAGTAAAATAACTAGAAGCAGGATTTGGGTAAATATAGATTCCGTTTGGAATTTCAAATTCTTTATTAGCCAAAGTGGTTGCTTTATTTCCGTAGATTCTAAATTCACCAGGCTGTAACGTGATGGTAACATTGACATCGGTTACATTATAAGGGGTGTTATCCATTAAGTTATACCAAGCACCCGTATATTGGAATCCAGTAGTAACACTTTTCGCAGTTACATCAAAATTAGCAATGATGAGAACATCTTTAAGAGCAGTGCTAGCCAAAGAGCTATTGGTTATTTTGATGTTCGGTGTTAAAGTTGTAGTTGCTGGAACTGTTGCAACACCAGAAAATACTGCTTCGGTGGTTTTTAAACCAATCATTCTTGCCCAATCATAATAGATTTTATTTCTGGAATCATTTCCCAGCCAGTTATTAGTCCATTGCGGCTGTGGTTTAGTAGATAATTTACAATCTCCTGCTATTGTTGACGAGTTATCATTTACAGTGCCATCTGTACAAGTGTAAATAGAAGATTCCCACCCTAAATCGCCGAAATGCCATATCATCTTTGGTCCGGGAACCAATAAAGAAACAGCTCCAATTGCCGACATACGCGATAATGCTGTGTTAAGATTTTTTACATTATGAGAGGCATTAGATGTATTTCCATATTGTAAATTTTTATACATCAAGCGTTCCTCATCATGACTTTCGGCATATCCCATAACCCTATTTCCAACAAAACCGGTATGGTTTAGGGCATACATTCTTGAGATATCATTACTTGAATTATAACCCATAGATAATTGGTTGTAATTGTCTGTCATTTTTCCCCACATCATAACGCCTTTGCTTGGAGTTTCCGATATCCTGTAATTAGCCCATTCTTTTTCTTCGTTATCACTACCTAAGTGTTCAAAAATGGTATAGTGAGTTGGATCCAATGCCCAAGAAGCATCTGCATATTCTTTTAAAATATCAACTCTATCTTGTTGGTAAGAATTGGTGCAAGTTTCATCACTTGCGGTACAGTTTTGAGTAAAACCTTTGGTCAAATCCCAACGGAAACCATCAATTTTATATTCTTGAATCCATTGTTTGATGACTCTTTTTACATAGTTTTTGGTATATGCAGACGAATGATTAAAGTCTTCACCAACACTGTAGCTATGTTTTGCAACGGTATTAAAATATGGGTTTTCGGCAGTTGGTGAGCCAAATCCGTCTCCATCAGGGTCATTCATCCACATGCGCACCATAGGGTTTCGTCCAAAAGCGTGATTCAAGGCTACATCCAGAATTACGGCAATCCCATTTTGATGGCACAAGTCAATAAATTCTTTTAATTTGTTAGAAGGGCCGTAAAATTTATCCAATGCCATGTGAAATGAAGTATTGTAACCCCAACTTTCATTTCCTTCGAATTCCATAACAGGCATTAGTTCTATGGCATTAACTTTTAAATTTTTAAAATAATTGATACGGTTTATTAAATCTTGAAAGTTTCTGTTGGCATCAAAATCTCTAACCAGTACTTCATATACAACCAATTTGTCTTTTTCAGGTTTTACAAAACTTGTTGTTGCAGTACTCCAAGCATAAGGAGTTTGTCCTGTTTGTAAAAGGGTAACTTCGTAGTTTTGACCGGCTGGATATACTGGCATGTTTGGATAAGTAGAAGCCGGTATTCCAGAATCGTCATACGGAGACAACACTAAAGTAGAATATGGATCGGCTGTTTTTACCAGTGCAGGGGAATTGGCAATTGGGGTTGTTTCCCCAACCCAATATTGATAGGTGTAATTTGTTCCGGAAATTAATCCGGTTAATTCCAACCAGAATTTTGTAGAGCCAGAAGTTGCATCTTTTTTCATGGCATAAGTAGTGCCAGGCTGCCAATTATTAAAGCTTCCGGCTACATAAACAAAATCTTTTAAAGGAGCATCTAAAACCAAAGTTGCCTTGGTTGGGTCAGTTGGATTATAATTGATCCCTTCGACCATACCAGCTGGAATTGTTGCGGAAACAGTGTTAGGATTTACAACTACAGTAAATTTTTTAGTTATGGTTGTTGCTCCTTGCGTTACTTCCAATTCATAGTTTTGATTGCTTGTTATATTGGTATGGTTGTACGAATAACTTGAAGTGCTCGCGTTTGTATTAATACTAGTTCCGTTTGATTTTAGATTGTAACTAGCAACTCCATTGGTATTTGTTGCGGCAATTGATAGACTACCACCGGATGCCAAAATGGTGGTACTGTTCTGCACAGGTGAGGTTAGGTTGACTTGAAAAGCACCAACTTCTGCAAGTATGTCCTGAGACTTTTTGTCTCCCGTTCCGTCTTTGGCTTTTATCAAAAAACCAATTTTACCAATATTTGTTGTGTTATAATAGGTAGTTGGAACAAATGTTTTTGTATAAGTGTCATTTCCTGCATTATATGTGAATTTACTCGCCTCGTTTGAGGCATCCCAAGTGCCATTAAGAGGAGTGCCTTTTTGAGTAGTATCGTCAATATCAAAAGCCCAAGCCCACATATAGAGCGCATTTCCTGTTACTCCCCAAGCACTTTCGTCAACGCTGTTCCCATTAATGGTGATTGTGATAGAAGTTGTTTCTTCAAATGAAGCCGGACTTATGGAATAAGTAACTGTTTGTTGCTGAGCCATGCCCGCGAAAGATGAAAAAAACAATAATAAGAGTATAAGTTTTTTCATATATGTAAAATTTATTTGTTAGAGGTCATATATGGTATCGCTTTTTATTTATTGGTGTTTGTTTGCAACAAACCTGTTGCTAATGGCGATTTCATAGTATTTTATTTATTTTTTACTAAAATATAAAAAAGGGCTATCCCTTAAAGATAGCCCTTTTTAAAAATGATACTAGAATTATTGTTTTACCAATTTGTAAGTATAAGCTCTAGGATTACTCAAATCTAAAGTGATTGCGTAAGTTCCTGCAGCGGCAACAGCGATGTTGTCTGGAGCATTAAACTCCAATTTTCCATCGGCACCAGTATCTCCATAGTTAATATCCCAAGCGTTATTTGCTCTAAATTTCATTGAACCTACTTTCAGTGTTGCAGTGATTTTCCAAACTTTAGCAGTTTTATCATAGGTCATAGAAGTACTGTTGTCCCAACCACCAGTGGTTGCATCACCAATAATTCCCCAATCAGTCTTTGTTAATTTATAAGTTAATTTCTCAGAATTAACTTCCATCAAGTAGTAGCCTACAGTAGCTGGAGTTGGAATATTTGCACCATTTAATTTAATAGTTCCTGCTGTATCACCAAGGCCAAATTGAGGTTTATCCCAAGTGGCATCAACGGTCATTTTAAATTCGCTAACATTTGCAAAATTCACATATCCTTCAAGGTCAGGTTTATTTGCTCCAGAAGGAGCCAATTGAGGTGCACTGGAAGGCGTCCAATCTGATCCATAACCTGAGGCAGCCTGATAGCCTCCTGGCACCCATAAGCGGGCTGGATTGATATACGGATTGATTACAATTCCGATTACATTTGAGTACATTACTGGTAAAGTACCAGAAGCCGCTTTTACCCTAATGACAAACTCAGTTGGCGAGTAAGGAGTGGCTCCTAATGACAAAGCTACTTCATCCATAGTTGCTACAGTAACAGGTAATTGGTTCTGTGCTTCTACCGAACCAAGATTTTTGAACGCAGCCGTTCCAGAAAAATTGTTCGCTTTAGTGTCAATCTCTACAGTGTAAGTAACTTTAGCTCCACCAAAATTAGCCGAATTCCAAGTAAAACGCTCAGCTTGAAGCGCAGCATTTGCTCCCTTTAATTCATAAATTGCACCCGATTGAGGAGCTGTCAAAACCGGAAGATCAGTTGTAACAACTTCCGGTCTGTCCTGTATATCATTTGGAGTACATGAAAATGCAAATACTGCAAACAATCCAATTATCGATTTAGTTATATTTTTCATATCTATATTTTTAATATTTTCAGCTTCCAGTTTTTTAATGACCGGAAGCCTTCAAAATTAGTTTTTCTTTAGAGTGTAAGTATAGGCTCTCGGTTTGCTTAAGTCCAAAGTAACGGTATAATTACCGGCAGATGGTACTTTGATGTTGGCAGCGCCATATTCTAATATACCATCGGCTCCATCATCTCCAAAATTGATGTCCCAAGCATTATTGGCTCTGAATTTCATATCATCGGCTTTTAAGGTAGCAGTGATTGTCCATACTTTTTTGTCTTTGTCGTAAGTCATCGCTGTGCTATTGTCCCATCCTCCAGTTGTTGCTGCACCTACGATGCCCCAAGCAGTTGCTGTCAGTTTTTGAGTCAATTTTTCGGTATCTACTTCTACTCTGTAATAACCAATTGCTGGACCATTAATGTCTCCACCAGTAGTGCTTATAGTCCCTGCAGTTGCTCCGGCTCCGTAATTGGTGCCATCCCAATTAGCCTGAGTTGTGTATTTGTATTTTGAACCTGCAGCTGCAAAGTTTACATAGCCTTCAAAATCCATTTTTCCAAACCCGGAAGCTGATAATTGCGCTGCTGTTGCATGAGTCCAATCTGAACCATATCCAGAGGCTGCCTGATAACTTCCTGGCATCCATAATTTAGGATTTTCAGTAGTATAAGCGGAAATAGTGATGTTGATTACATTTGAATACATTGGAGTCGCAAGACCAGTGATGGCTTTAATACGAACATCGTAATCAGTAGGAGTAAAAGGAGTCGCCTTCAAATTCATTACGGCTTTGTTCATGGCCTCCACGGTAACCGATAACTGGTTTTGTGCTTTTATCGCCCCCAAAGATTGTACAGTTGCAAATTTATTTCCTTTTTTATCTATTTCGATAGTGTATTCAATCTCAACAGGTCCTCCATAATTAGCAGAAGTCCAAGTAAAACGCTCTGCTTGAGTGGCAGCGTTTTCAGGCTTCAAAACGTAAGAGGCACCAGTTGTAGGGGCTGTTAATACAGGAGCACCAACTGGTTCAATTACTGCTCTGTCCTTCACTTCATCAATTGTACAAGACACTGCAAGTACAGCAAATAAAGCGATTATAGCTTTAGTTAAATTTCTCATGTTGTATGATTAATATTTAATTATTTAGTTATTAGTAACCAGGATTTTGTTTCAATTTTGTGTTTGCTGATAAAGCATTCGCAGGTATTGGGAACAAATCTCTGTACGATTGTGTCGGTGCTCCGCTTGCTACTCCACCTTTCCATGGCCATAGATATGAGCTTCCCGTAAATTTACCAAAACGAATCAAGTCTGTTCTTCTATGAAGTTCCCAGTGTAATTCTCTTGCTCTTTCGTCAAGAATAAATGCTAAGGTTAATTCAGATTGAGTGATTGTGTTTGTTTTTGCTCTTGTTCTCAAAGCGTTAACATAAGTTACTGCAGTGGCCATATTTGCTCCTGCTGCGCCTCGTGCTGCACATTCAGCATACAACAAATAAGCGTCTGCTAAACGGAATATTGGGAAATCGCAATCAACAAAATCTCCTTTTTTATCTGATCCTGCAACTCCGGCAGAAGTTAGATTTCTGAATTTCTGAACTGCATAACCATCTGTAAACGTCGCTAAATCTTTGATTTCAAGGTTTTGTCCGTCTTTGTAAAAATTTCCTCTAGTATCGGAAGAATTTGCACTAGATGTTGTGCCAGGGAACTTGCTTACGAATGCCGAAGTAGTTCTTAGACCTCCCCAACCACCGTTGATTCCAAATGCATTTTTGTCCATGCTTCCACCAACTGCTGCGTGAGTTAAGAAAGTTGTTGCACCATAGCCTTGTGTATTTAGACCATCAATTGCAACAGCAAAAATAAATTCGTTCTGTGCTCCATTTGAGTCGTTGTCAGCCAAAAATAATTCTTGGTATCCATTTCTTCCAGCTGGATTATGGATTGTATAACCAGCAGCAATAATATCGTTTAATAGAGGAACTGCTTTATCATAACCATCATTAGCATTT
This sequence comes from Flavobacterium aquiphilum, assembly GCF_027111335.1. Lineage (NCBI taxonomy): Bacteria > Pseudomonadati > Bacteroidota > Flavobacteriia > Flavobacteriales > Flavobacteriaceae > Flavobacterium > Flavobacterium aquiphilum. The sequence goes on from NZ_CP114288.1 coordinate 883,195, forward strand.
ACATAGACTTTAGAATTCATGTATAAATTGGCCAATAACATTTTTGCAGCACCTTGATCAGCGCGATATTTTTCGTTTGTTTTTGCTGGTTTCAACAAAGGAATGATTGCTTTCAATTCTGATTCAACAAAATTGTACAATTGAGTTCTTGTAGCATAATCAGGGTAGTAAAAATCTACAGGAGAATCTTCAGTTACCAATGAACCACCACCATAAGCATCCAATAAATGCCAATAAGTCAAGGCTCTCATAAAACGAGCTTCAGCTCTGAAATAACCGATTTCAGTTTTCAAAGTAGCGTCAACCCCTCTTGCGGTTAATTTATCATCGGTAGTTTGTCTTAAAAATTCATTACAGTTAACAACTTGAAAAGAGAAACGAGCATAGGTAGCATTTAGGAAAGTATCCAAAGTAGTCCATGTTTGATTGTGGAAATCTTTGATTGTTGCATCATTCCAAGCTATAACAGCCAAATCGGTAGTTAATTCTTGTAAATAAAAATATCCTCTAAGGTAGTCACTTTGTCCCTCGTCAATACCCGAAACGTCTGGAGAACCCGCAGGTCCCTGTTGTCCAGTTGTTGCTAGACCAGCATAAATTTTAGCAAGAAATTGCTTGTAAGAAGCTGGATCTTTAAAAAACTCTTCTGATGACTTTGAATCTCCGTTATCCGGTACTTGATTCAAATCATTTGTGCATGAGGGAAATATCATTACAAATAAGAACAATGAAACTCCCAATAATTTTATTTTAATATTTTTCATCTTGAATAGCTATTAGAAATTACAGTTTAATCCTAATGTGTAAATTATAGGCCTTGGATATAAATTATTATCGATACCTGGCACTGGAGGCGTACCACTTGTAGGAGTCTCAGGATCTAGTCCTTTATAATCTGTGATTATCAATACGTTTTGTACCGAACCGGTTAATTTAAGCATGGATATATATTTAGGTAATTTTTTGAAATTGTAACCTAAACTGATGTTATCTAACTTAAGGAAAGAGGCATCTTGTACATAATAATCTGACTGCTGACGTTTAGCGTCTAATGATTTAAAATCAGTATATAATAAATCTTCTACACCATTTTTAAGTGAATTCTCATAAATCAAGACAGCCTGTTGAACGCCATAACCTGAATCAACATTATTGTACACAAAATTACCCCAAGAACCTCTCCAGTTCATAGACATGTCCCAGTTTTTGTAAGATACAGCTGTATTGAATCCGTAGAAAACATCTGCAGCCGGTTTGTGGAAACGGTATTTATCTTTTTCGTTTACAACACCATCACCATTTCTGTCGATAAATACTCCATCAAGAGGTTTTCCGTCTGTTCCATATGCCTGTTCATACACGTAGAATGAGTTTGGTGCATAACCTACCTGATGATTTTGAATTGTGTTACCTGTACCTCCTGAATAATTTCCAACAGGAATACCAGGTGTATCAGGTTGTGTAGTGGTTAAAGCCGTGATTTTAGAATTTTGGAAAGTAATGTTACCGCCAATATTCCATTCCCAATCGTCAGTTTTTACCGGTATTACCTGTGCCGAAAGTTCAACTCCTTTGTTACGGATTGATCCAATGTTGTAATTATCTTGGTTTGAGAACCCAAAGAAAGGAGGATTGTAAGTAAACAACAGCAAATCGTCAGTATCTCTTTGATAGACATCAGCAGATCCTGTGAATCTATTATCGAAGAATCCGAAATCAATACCCGCATTTATTGTCGTTGTTTGTTCCCATTTCAAGTTACTGTTGTAAGGTTGAGGACGGTAAGTTGTGTAAAATGTATTTCCAATTTGATATTTTGCCTGACCATTTGAACCTAGGTACAAAGGAAGGGATGGGTAAGAAATACCAATGTCTTGTTGACCAGTTATACCCCAGCCTCCTCTAAGTTTCAAGGTTGAAATTGCTTTAACGTCTTTTAGGAAATTTTCTTCGTTCAATTTCCAGCCGACAGCCACAGCAGGGAAATTACTCCATCTGTTTTGCTCAGTAAATCTTGAAGTTCCATCGCGACGATACGACATTGTTAACAAATATTTATCTGCAATGGTCACATTAGCTCTTGCAAAAAACGATTGTAAATTCACACGAGTTGGATTGAATAATTCTTTATTATTCGTGTTGTTTTCGAAGTTGTGGCTTGTTTTTTCTTTTGAATCCCTAAAGTCTTGATAAGTATATCCACCAGTTACATCAAAAGTGGTGTTGAGAGATTCAACCATTTTGTTGTAGTTAAGGTATAAATCCATCACTTTATTGTTTCTGCTCTCATTATTTTTATAGCTGTCTCCAGCTCCAGAACCTTTAACGCCATCAAGATAATCCATAGCAGTATTTCCATAACTTTGCCCTTGCATTTTATCATAACCAAAGTTGGCTACAGCTTTTAATTCTGGCAAGAAGTGCATTTTATAATCAAATTGAATATTTCCGGTACTTCTAAAAAATTCACCATAATTATTAAACTGATTGATCAATGCGACTGGGTTTCTGTTTGCCAATTGAATTAGCTCCCCGTTTTCATACCATTGAAAATATTTTCCATCGGCATTTTTAACCGGTTGAGTAGGGTCAAAACCAATGGCATTACCAATTGCTCCAGTATTACTGTAATTACTTTTGGTATAAGAAGTGTTGTTGTTTACCTCAATTTTCAGATGTTTGTCAAAGAAATTTCCAACAAGACTGGCATTCAAAGAAGTTTTTTTCATGTTATCTCTCTCAAGAACGCCATCAAAATCTCCGTAGCCGGCAGATACTCTATAAGTTATGTCATTTTGACCTCCCGATACATTTATGTTATGATCAGTTCCAATAGCTGTTCTGTAAATTTCGTCTTGCCAATTGGTATTGGCAGTACCAATCAAGCCTTTTTGTTTTGTAGTACCATATTTATTTACATAGTCTGTGAAATCAGCAGTTGACAATGCATCCACTTGATTGTAAATTTGAGAAACTTGGAAGTTACCATTGTAGCTTACTTTAAGTTCACCAGCTTTACCTTTTTTTGTGGTGATGAGTACTACCCCGTTTGACGCACGTGAACCATAGATAGCGGTTGCAGAAGCATCTTTCAAAATTGAGATAGATTCAATGTCATTTGGGTTGATGGTTGAAAGCGGGTTTTTTCCTCCTTCTACACCACCTGAAGCAACAGGAACATTATCAATAACATATAACGGATCATTATTAGCAGTAAGTGAAGAACCACTACGAATACGAATTGTAACATCACCACCAGGAGAACCTCCACCGTTTATGATTTGCACACCGGCAACTTTACCTGTAATCATTTGGTCAGCTGAAACTACAGGACCTTTGTTAAAATCTTTGGCGCCTAATACGGTAACGGCACCAGTGGCATCTTTTTTCTTAACAGTTCCGTATCCTACTTGTACAACTACTTCTTTTAATTGGTTTGAGTCTTCTTCAAGTTTAATAGTTAAAGAATTTTGAGACCCTACTGCAATCGATTTCGTTTTGTAACCCATATAAGATATGCTTAGCTTATCTGTAGGTTTTACATTGTTTAATTGAAATTTACCGTCAAAATCCGTAGAAACGCCTGTGGAGCTTCCCTCTATTTTTACATTTACTCCCGGAATAGGTTGTCCAGATGCATTATCAAGCACAACACCATTAACTTTGTTTTGGGCTATTGCACAAAACGGAAGCAGGAGTATTAAAAATAACAACTTTCTGTAAATTGTTTTCATACTTTTTGTTTAAATTAATTGTTTTTTTGGTTAAGTTTTGTTTAAGTTTTTTTACTTCGAATTTCAAAATTATGAATTATTTAACACGCCCAACATGATGGATTTTGTATAGCCTTACGAAAACGTGGTAGTGTTGAAAACTTTGCTTTTTTATTTTAATTTCATGGGAATATTTACAATAAATAAAAAATTATGTTACCTTTATTAGGAATTGATTAGTGGAATACCATAATGCCCAAATTATATGAAAAGAAAAATCACATTGAAACAAATTGCAAAAGAACTGGATGTTTCCATTTCTACAGTTTCAAAATCCTTAAGAAATAGCCCCGAAATAGGTGAGGAAACCAGACTGAAAGTTCAGGCATTTGCAAAATTTTATCATTATAAACCCAATAACATTGCCCTTAGTTTAAAAAACCGAAAAACCAAAACAATTGGTATTATTATTCCGGAAATTGTACATCATTTTTTTTCAACGGTTATTAATGGTGTTGAACAAATTGCCAACGAAAATGGGTATAGTGTTGTGATTTGTTTGTCGGATGATTCCTTTGACAAGGAAGTGTTGAATATGGAACTTTTGGCCAATGGAAGTATCGATGGTTTTATTATGTCTTTGTCCAAAGAAACCCAGTTCAAAGGCGATTTTCACCATATTACCGAAGTTATAAACCAAGGGATGCCTGTTGTCATGTTCGATAGGGTGACCAATGAGGTTTTGTGTGATAAAGTTATTATCGACGACAAGAAAGCTGCTTATGAAGCAGTCCAAACTTTGATTGATAAAGGACGAAGAAAAATCGCATTGGTGACAACAGTAGATTATGTAAGTGTCGGGAAATTACGTACTGACGGATATATTAAGGCATTGTTGGATAATAACATTCCTTTTGATGAGCATCTAATCATTAAAATTGAAGATGTAGATACCTGCGAAATTATTATAAGTAAATTATTGGAAGAGGAAGCCATTGATGCTGTTTTTGCCGTAAATGAAATTTTTGCGGTAACCTGTATCAAAACAGCCAATAAAATTGGACTGAATGTACCGAAAGACCTTGCTGTGATCGCTTTTACCGATGGAATGATTTCAAAATACTCAACCCCAACTATTACTACAGTGAGTCAAAGCGGTGTAAAAATGGGAAATCGTGCCGCAAAAATTATTATTGACAGATTGGAGTCTGAAGATGAAAATGAAGAAGAAAATTACATTACTGAGGTTATTGAAACTTATCTCGTAGAAAGGGAATCTACAGCTTAAAAAAGTTTCTAAGAAGATATGTTTCTTACAAATTAAAAAATAATCATTGAGCACTAAATTGCTTTTTTGACAGGAAATAAAAATAGGAATCGGATGGTTTGAATACTGTCCGATTTTTTTATTGTTTGTTGATACTAAAATAAAAAGTAGAAAAAATACATATTTTATTAATTACTACAACCTTGTAGTTAAAAAAAATCATTATTTTTTGATTTTGTTAAACATAAATCAAAAAGGTTTTTATATATTTACTCACCGTTTAAAGCTTTTCTTTTACTTCGAAAAATAAGATGAGTTTTTTTATAACGATAAATTAGTCGTGTTTTATTTATGAAAACATGACTGTATCTTACAAAAAAGAAATTCATAAATAGTATTTGTGATTTAATGAATTTTTACAAAAGTATAGTTGATGATTTTTAGAAAATTTATCGACAACGATAAATGTCTTTGACTATTCCATTTCATTATCAAAACAATTTTTTAAAGGAACAATTGAGTTCTGGAACAACTATTGTCAGTTGTTTTCGAAAAGGGAAAATGCTATGTTTTTTTAAGGCATTGGATCAAATTGTTTTAATGGAAAAATTAGCAGGATAACAATAATTTGTGTCTGAGTCATTTTGAATTGTTTGTAATTTTTTAATATCAAAAGACTATAAGAGAAACAGTTTGTTTATCAAGTAAATATGTAATTTTTTTAAAATGGGAAAACCGAATTTAAGTTTTTGGCAAATATGGAATTTAAGTTTTGGATTCATGGGAGTTCAAATTGGATATTCTTTGCAAAACGGAAACACAAGTAGAATATTAGAAGCACTTGGGGCCGATGTTCACAGTATAGGTTATTTTTGGTTGGCAGCGCCTTTGGCCGGTTTGGTTGTACAGCCGATTATTGGTTTGTCGAGTGATAAAACCTGGACCAGATTAGGGCGACGCATCCCTTTTATTTTTTTCGGAGCAATCGTTTCGGCAATGGCAATGTTTTTTATGCCAAATGCGGAGTACTTTGCTTATCTGTTTCCTCCATTACTTTTTGGAGCAGTAATGTTGCTGTTAATGGACACTTCATTTAATGTTACCATGCAACCATTTAGGGCTCTTGTTGGAGATATGGTTAATGATGAACAACGCAATCTGGGATATTCCGTTCAAAGTGCGTTGATTAATTTCGGAGCTGTTTTCGGATCATTATTGCCATGGATTTTAGCAAAAATGGGTATGTCTAATGTACCTGCCGCTGGCGAAAAAGTAGCTCAATCGGTTATTTGGTCTTTTTATATTGGTGGAGCAATTCTTTTAGGAACTGTTCTTTGGACTGTTTTCAGAACCAAAGAATATGCACCAAAAGAACACGCCGAATACAATAATATTGACCTTAACGCTTCTGATAAAAAGGAAAAAACAAGCATTTTTACATTGATAGGAAATGCGCCTAAAATCTTCTGGCAACTTGGAATTGTTCAGTTTTTCTCGTGGTTTGCTTTGTTTTTGATGTGGGTTTATACCACAAGGGCGATTGCGAATCAAGTTTGGGGCCCCGAAGCCCTTGATGCAAAATCAATTGGTTTTAACGAAGCAGGAGACTGGACAGGAGTAATGTTTGCGTTCTACAGTGCAGTAGCTGCATTATTCTCTTTGCTCATTCCAACAATCGCAAAGAATATTGGAAGAAAAAAAACCTACAGTTTCTCTCTTATGATGGGAGGATTGGGATTGATTTCAATGTTTCTTGTTGAAGACAAAAACATGTTGTTGCTTTCAATTTCAGGAGTAGGATTGGCTTGGGCGGCTATTCTGGCAATGCCTTACGCAATGTTGTCAGGTTCATTACCTGCAGAAAAAATGGGGGTGTATATGGGGCTTTTTAATGCAACCATTACCATACCGCAAATTACAGCCGGACTTTTGGGAAGTACTTTGATTATGCTTTTTGGAGGAAATCCAATGGTAATAATTGTAATTGCCGGAGTTTCGATGTTAATAGCGGGTACGGCGGTGTTTTTTGTTAAAGAAAAAATACAACAATAAAATAAATAAACGATAAAGGAGAATTATAATGGAAAAGAGAAAAGGATTTATTTTCGATTTAGACGGTGTAATTGTTGATACAGCCAAATATCATTTTTTGGCTTGGAAAAAAATTGCGAATGGATTAGGAATCGATTTCACATTGGATCACAATGAATTATTAAAAGGAGTGAGTCGAGTTCGTTCCTTAGATATTATCCTTGAATTAGGGAAAGTGGAAGCGTCACAGGAAGATAAAGACAAATGGTTAATCCAAAAAAATGAAGACTATCTTTCCTATTTAGTTGATATGAATGAGACTGAGATTCTGCCTGGAGTGATGAAAGTTTTAAAATTTTTAAAGGCAAATGATCAGCTGATAGCATTAGGATCGGCAAGTAAAAATGCAAGGCCGATTCTTGAAAAAACAGGGGTGTTAAGTTATTTTGACGTGGTTGTTGACGGTAATGATGTTGTCAACGCCAAACCAGATCCTGAAGTTTTCCTCCACGCTGCAAGGCAATTGGGTGTTGCCAACGAAGATTCAATTGTTTTTGAAGATTCGGTTGCGGGTATCCAAGCGGCCAACATTGCGAAAATGATAAGTATCGGAATTGGAGAAGAGAAAATCTTGCATGAAGCAGAATATATTTTTAAAGATTTCACTGAAATAAATTCTACTTTTTTGGAACTATTAATCAATAAATAAAATAATCAATCAAACAATTATAAGGTCAAAGTGGGATGAAGCAAAGAGGTGTTTCGTTCTCGAACTTCAAACCTTACTTTAAATTAAAATATAAAATGAATCAAGATTATATAAAACCGGACAATTGGTCTATCATTGAAGAAGGATTTGATAGAGAGCGCGTAAAATCATCTGAAAGTCTTTTCAGTATTGGAAATGGTGCTATGGGACAGAGAGCCAATTTCGAGGAGAATTTTTCAGGTGAAACTTTTCAGGGAAGTTATATCGCAGGAATCTATTATCCTGACAAAACCAAAGTGGGCTGGTGGAAAAACGGTTATCCAAAATATTTTGCCAAAGTATTGAATGCCCCAAACTGGATTGGTATCAATATTGAAATCAATGGAGAAGATTTTGATTTGAACTCATGTACCGAGGTTAAAAATTTCCGTCGTGAGTTGAACATGAAAGAGGGTTGGTACCATCGTTCTTTTGAGGCAACTTTGAAAAACGGAACAGAAATAGCTGTTGATATCCGACGTTTTCTTTCTTTAGATTTGGATGAAGTTGGGGTGATTAATTATGAAATTACGCCTTTGAATAAAGATGCCAAAATCATTTACAAACCGTACATCGATGCTGGAGTAACCAATGAAGATGCCAACTGGGAAGAAAAATTTTGGGAACCATTAGACGTTAAAAAATCAGGGAATGAAGCATTTGTTACGGCTCAAACCTTCAAAACGCATTTTAAAGTAACAACCTTTATGCAAAATACCATTTGGGCTAGAGGGGAAAAACAAAATATGTCCCCAACATCGATAGATACTTCATCAGATAAAATTTTATTTTACTACGATGTTATTACTGCCAAAGGTGAAAAATCGGGAATTCAAAAAATTGGTGGATATACTGTTTCGTTGAATCATGCCGATACTGTTTCGGCAGCCGAAAAAGTGATACAAGCTGCTTTGGCAAAAGGATATAAACAATTGTTGCAAGACCAAATTGATGCTTGGGCTAAAATCTGGGAGATGTCAGACATCACTATCGATGGTGACGTAAAAGCGCAACAGGGAATCCGTTTTAATATTTTCCAACTAAATCAAACCTATTCAGGTAAAGACTCCCGTTTGAATATTGGACCAAAAGGATTCACCGGAGAGAAATACGGAGGATCTACTTATTGGGATACTGAGGCGTACTGTATTCCATTTTACATGGCGACCAAAGACCAACAAGTGGCACGAAATTTATTGACATACCGTTACAATCAATTGGATAAAGCCATCGAAAATGCGGAAGTAAATCTAGGTTTCAAAAATGGTGCTGCTCTGTATCCAATGGTTACTATGAACGGTGAAGAATGTCATAACGAGTGGGAAATTACCCATGAAGAAATCCATAGAAATGGTGCGATTGCTTTTGCAATTTACAATTACCACCGTTTTACTGGCGACTACTCCTATATTCCGGAGAAAGGATTGGAAGTGTTAATTGGTATTGCCCGTTTTTGGCACCAAAGAGCTTCTTTTTCCAAAGACAAAAATCAATATGTGATTTTGGGAGTAACTGGACCAAATGAATACGAAAACAATATCAACAATAATTTTTATACCAATTATATTGCCAAATGGTGTATTGATTATGCCTATGAGCAAATTCAAAAAGTGTCATTGGAATATCCGTCAGACCATAAACGTATTATAGAAAAAGTAAAACTTTCGGAAGCGGAATTGGAAGAATGGAACAAAGTGGCAGGTAATATGTATTTCCCAAGATCCGAGGAAATGGGTATTTATTTGCAACAAGATGGTTTCTTGGACAAGGATTTGGTTCGCGTAAAAGATTTGGATCGTTCGCAAAGACCAATTAACCAAAAATGGTCTTGGGATCGTGTATTGCGTTCGCCATATATCAAACAGGCTGACGTATTGCAGTGTTTTTATTTCTTTGAAGATCATTTTTCAAAAGATGAATTGGAGCGTAATTTCGATTTTTACGAATCATTTACGGTGCATGAAAGTTCACTTTCTCCTTGCGTTCACTCGATTCAGGCCGCTTTGTTGGATAAAATGGACATGGCCTATGCTTTCTATTTAAGAACTTCCCGCTTGGATCTTGACGATTACAACAAAGAGGTTGAAGAAGGTTGTCACATTACATCTATGGCGGGAACTTGGATGAGTATTGTAGAAGGATTTGGAGGAATGAGAGTGAAAAATGACCAACTTCATTTCTCTCCAAAGATTCCAAAAGAATGGGGAGGCTATTCTTTTAAAATCAATTTCAGAAACCAAATTCTGAAAATTTCGGTTGATCATAAGGAAACCAAATTCACTTTGGAAGGAACTAACGAACTAACCGTTTATGTAAACGGAGCTCCAGTTTTGGTTCATCCAAATCACTAAAATAAATCATTAAAATAAACCCTTTCCAAGTTTTACTTCGAAAGGGTTTTAAAATTATATAAAAGAATATGAAGAAAATTATCATTTTAATGCTTTTTTTCTCTTTATCGGTTTTTGCCCAAATTGATAGAGTTGAGCCTCCATTTTGGTATGCAGGAATGCACAATCCGGAATTGCAGATTATGTTTTATGGCAAAAATATCGCTGAAAATGAAGTGTCAGTATCTCAAAATATTGTAATCAAAGAAGTAAAAAAGACCGAAAACCCAAATTATCTTTTTGTTACAATTGACACTAAAAATGTGACTGCACAAGATTTAGTTTTTTCATTTTCTAAAAACAAAAAAGTCGCTTTCACAAAAAAATACAGTTTAAAACAAAGAAGGGAAAATTCGGCTTTGAGAAAAGGTTATGATGCCTCCGATTTGATTTATTTGATAATGTCCGATCGTTTTGCGAATGGAAATCCTAAAAACGACAGCAACAAATCGGTTACTGAAAAAGGAAACAGAGCGCTTCCCGGCGGAAGACACGGCGGTGATATTGCTGGTATGATTCAGCATTTGGATTACATAAAAGAATTGGGAGCAACGGCACTTTGGCCGACACCGCTTTGCGAAGACAACGATAAAGCTTATTCGTACCACACTTACGGACAATCTGATGTTTACAAAATCGATCCCCGTTTTGGTACCAATGAAGAATATGTACAGCTTTCGGCTGAATTGCACAAACGCGACATGAAACTCATCATGGATTATGTAACGAATCATTGGGGAGCCGAACATTGGATGATGAAGGATTTGCCAACTTATGAATGGATTCATCAGTTTCCGGGTTATGCCCAAACCAATTACAGAATGACCACTCAGTTTGACCCAAACGCATCGCAGATTGATGCTAAAATGTGCATGGACGGCTGGTTTGTAAAATCAATGCCGGATTTGAATCAGTCGAATCCATTGGTGAATACCTATTTGAAACAAAACGCCATTTGGTGGATTGAATATGCTAATTTGGATGGTTTCCGTGTAGATACTTATTCCTATTGTGACAAAAAAGGTATCGCCGAATGGACAAAAGCCATTACTGATGAATACCCAAATTTCAACATTGTTGGGGAAGTCTGGATGCACGATCAGGCGCAAATGGCCTTTTGGCAGAAAGACAGCAAGATAGCAGCCATACAAAATTATAATTCCTATTTGCCTTCTGTAATGGATTTCACATTGACCGAAACTTTGGCCAAAGTATTTAATGAAGATAATGGCAAGTGGAATGAAGGAATGGTCAATATTTATGAAAATTTCACCAATGATTTTCTGTATCCAAATATCAACAGCATAATGATTTTTGCTGAAAATCACGACACAAACCGTTTCAATGAAATTTATCAAAAAGATTTATCGAAGTATAAAATGGCAATGACTTTGCTGGCTACCGTTCGAGGGATTCCGCAGATTTATTATGGTTCTGAGATTGGAATGGCAGGAAGCAAAGACAAAGACGGTGACGCGGCTATTCGTCAGGATTTCCCTGGAGGCTGGGCTGGAGACAGTAATAATGCTTTCGCAAAAGAAGGAAGAACGGCTGAGCAGCAGCAGTTTTTTGATTTCTCATCAAAGTTGTTCAATTGGAGAAAAACCAATGATGCCGTGCATTTCGGGAAGATGAAACATTACATTCCAGAGAATAATGTCTATGTGTATTTCAGATATACTGATTCCAAAGCGGTTATGGTGGTCATCAATAACAATAAGGAATCTAAAACTTTTGCAACTAACCGTTTTGAGGAAAGTTTGGTGAATTATTCAACTGGAAACGATGTGCTTTCAGGAAAATCAATTGATTTGAAAAATGACATCACCATTGAAGGAAAATCGGTTTTGATATTGGAATTGAAGTAATTTTTTTAAACCATTAAGATATTAAGTTTCATTAAGTAAAGCTTAATAATCTTTATGTTTTAAACAAAAAATAGTTAACCATTAAGATATTAAGATTCATTTAGAAAAACTTTGCGATTCATATTTAATCAGATTAGAGACAGAGCTTAATAACCTTAATATCTTAATGGTTCAAAATTTTAGATTAGTTATGAAAAAAATAATTTTATTCCTTTTAATTTCAAGTCTTTCTTTTGCCCAAAACGCAAACAGGAAATTTGAAAGTTATAAAGTAGTCCAAAACACTTTGGAAATAAAAACATCTGACGGGCAGTATTTCATAAAACCCTATTCGGATAAAATAATTGAAACCACTTTTTTGCCGACAGGCGAAAAATCAAATTCCAATTCGCATGCCGTTGTTTTAACTCCCGAAAAAACGGCTTTTAAAGTAAAGCAAACTCAAAATGAATTGGTGTATTCTTCTAATGGAATTTCGGTTTCCATTGCAAAAAGCCCTTTCCAAATTACCTATTTGTACAAAAACAAAGAGTTGATTTCGGAGAAAAACGGATATGTAAAACGAAATACAAACAGCAAAGAACAGCCACAGGAAACATTAGAATTTAATGTGGATGCATCCGAAGCGTTTTATGGTGCCGGAGCGAGAGCATTGGGTATGAACCGTCGCGGAAACCGTTTGGAATTGTACAACCAAGCTGATTATGGATATGGAACACATTCTAAGAAAATGAATTTCTCGATTCCGTTGGTAATGTCTTCCAAAATTTATGCGGTTCATTTTGATAACGGTGCCATCGGGTGGTTGGATTTGGACAGCAAAAAAGACAATACTTTGGTGTATGAAACTATTTCGGGACGAAAAACCTATCAGGTGATTGCAGGTGATTCGTGGGTTGGTTTGACTTCAAATTACACGGCTTTGACAGGAAGACAACCGCTTATTCCTCGTTGGGTTTTGGGGAATTTCTCTAGTAGATTTGGGTATCATTCACAGGAAGAAGTGACGAAAACCATTGATAAATATTTGAAAGATGAAATCCCTGTCGATGCCATTATTCTTGATTTGTATTGGTTCGGGAAAACGGTTACAGGAACGATGGGGAATTTGGATTGGGACAAAGACAATTTCTCTGATCCAAAGAAAATGATAAGCGATTTGAACGGTAAAGGAGTTAAAACCGTTCTGATTACCGAGCCTTTTATATTGACAACTTCAAGTAGATGGCAAGATGCTGTCGATAAGAAAGTTTTGGCAACAGATAATGCTGGAAACCCATTCAAATACGATTTCTTTTTCGGGAATACGGGACTTGTCGATGTATTTAAACCTGAAGGGAAAACTTGGTTTTGGAACATTTATAAAAATCTAATCAATCAAGGAGTTGGCGGTTGGTGGGGCGATTTGGGAGAACCCGAAGTGTTTCCGTCAGCGTCATTTACCGCACAGGGAAAAGCAGATGAAGTGCACAATATTTACGGCCATACTTGGGCCAAAATGATTGACGAAGGCTATGCAAAGGATTTTCCAAATGTGCGTCCATTTATTCTAATGCGTGCCGGATATTCGGGATCACAGCATTACGGAATGATTCCGTGGTCGGGTGATGTGAGTCGCAGTTGGGAAGGATTACAATCGCAACCCGAAATCGCATTGCAGATGGGAATGCAGGGAATGGCATATATGCATTCGGATTTGGGAGGATTTGCAGGAGATTATTTCGACAATGAGTTGTATGTTCGTTGGTTGCAGTACGGCGTATTTCAGCCGGTTTATCGTCCGCACGCGCAGGAAGATGTGGCTTCGGAACCGGTTAATAAAGATATTTTGACCAAAGCCAAAGTCAAAAAACAAATTGAGTTGCGCTACCAAATGTTGCCGTACAATTACACTTTGGCTTTCGAAAATAACAACAAAGGTTTGCCATTGATGCGTCCTTTATTTTTTGAGGAACCAACCAATGAAAGGCTATTGAACTCTTGCGATTCCTATTTGTGGGGAAATGATTTTTTGGTGACACCAATTACCAAAGCAGGAGTTACCAACACAACTGTTTATTTCCCAAAAGGCAACAATTGGTTTGATTTTTATACAGGACAAAAACACGAAGCAGGAAATACGGAGAACATTGCTGTTTCGGCAGATAATATTCCGGTATTTGTTCGCGGAGGCTCATTTGTCCCGATGATTAAAACCATTCAGAACACGACAAAATATTCGTTGGCTAATTTTGATTTGCATTTTTATTTTGATGAAAAAACAATGTCAAGTTCAGGGAAATTATACAATGATGATGGATTGACACCAAATGCTTTCGAAAAGGGAGCTTACGAAATTTTGAATTTTTCAAACAACGCTTCCGCAAAAGTTATTACATTGAAAATAACTACTACAGTTGGAAAAGCATTTGTAAGTGCCGACAAAAATGTTACTTTATTGGTTCATAATATCAGTTCAAAACCAACGAAAGTTACCGTTAACGGCGTGAATGTTGATTTTAAAACCAATGCTTCCACGCTTGAAATTCCGGTAGCATTGAAAAAAGGATTAGATAACGAAATCAAAATACAGCTATAAAATGATTAGAAAAACAATACTATCACTGTCGTTTTTGTTGGCAACGACTTTAGCATTTGCACAAGCGAAAAAACACACTGTCGCAAAAACCGAGAAAACACCTTTCGTTTGGGAAGGAGCTAATTTATATTTTTTGATGACCGACCGTTTTAATAATGGCGACAAATCGAATGATGTAAATTATAACAGAACTAAAACTGCCGGAAAACTTCGCGGTTTTGAAGGTGGCGACCTTAAAGGAATTATTCAAAAAATAGACGAAGGTTACTTTACAAAATTAGGAATCAACGTGATTTGGTTTACACCTATCGTCGAACAAATTCATGACGGAGTCGATGAAGGAACAGGGTTTAGTTATGGATTTCATGGTTATTGGACAAGGGATTGGACGGCTTTGGATCCTAACTTCGGAACCAAAAAAGACTTAGCCGAATTGGTTAAAAAAGCGCACGCAAAAGGAATCCGAATCATGCTTGATGGGGTAATCAATCATACGGGACCGGTTACGCCTGTCGATACTGTTTGGCCTGAAGATTGGGTTCGCACGGGACCAAATTGCAAATACAGCAATTTTGAAAATACAACAGCTTGTACGTTGGTATCGAATTTACCTGATGTAAAAACCGAAAGCAAAGTTGCCGTTGCACTGCCTCCTTTTTTGGTTGAAAAATGGAAAGCCGAAGGAAGATATGAAAAGGAAGTGGCTTCATTGGATGCTTTTTTCAAAAGAACAGGTTATCCAAGAACTCCAAAATATTACATCATAAAATGGTTGACAGATTATATTACTGAGTTCGGAATTGACGGTTACCGCGCCGACACGGTGAAGCACACAGACGAAAGCGTTTGGGCTGATTTTAAAATCCAATGTGATTACGCTTTCGCACAATGGAAAAAAAATAATCCGACGAAAGTTTTGGACAATAATCCGTTTTACACCATTGCCGAAGTTTATAATTACAACATTAGTAACGGAAAACTGTTCGATTTTGGGGACAAAAAAGTAGATTATTATGCGAATGGTTTTACGGCTATGATCAATTTTGAATTCAAAAGCGATGCTCAAAAAGACTATTCTATTCTGTTTTCAAAATATTCCGGCTTACTGAACAATCAATTGAAAGGCAATAGTGTTCTGAATTATTTGTCTTCTCACGACGATGGTGGGCCTTTTGATGCCAAACGTACCAAAAGCATCGAAAGCGGAACAAAATTACTTTTGACTCCCGGTATTTCGCAAATGTATTATGGCGATGAATCTGCTCGTTCCCTTGTGGTCGAAGGGACTCAGGGCGATGCCACATTGCGTTCTAATATGAATTGGGAAGCCATAAAAACAAATTCCGAAACTCAAAAAGTGTTGTTGCATTGGCAAAAATTAGGTCAGTTCAGAAAGAACCACCCTTCTGTTGGAGCGGGTGTGAATACCGAAATTTCAGCAAAACCGTATGTTTGTTCACGAACTTTTACCAAAGGAAAATATACAGACACTGTCATAATCGGATTGAATTTGGCTTCAGGCAAAAAAGAAATTCCCGTAGGTTCAGCCTTCAAGGAAGGAGCCAAAGTTAGGGATGCCTATTCCGGAAAAACAGCAACCGTTTTGAAAGGGAAAGTTACTGTTGACAGCGAATTCGACATTGTTTTGTTGGAATCGATGAAGTAAATTTAAAAGCATTTCCTTAGTTTGTAAAGTGTTTTTTGCCACGGATTTGCACAGATTCACACAGATTTTGGATTGTCTAAAAAAATCTGTGAAAATCTTTTAATCTGTCGCTAATTTTTTTGGAGCAGAACCATTAGGCATTTTTAGCAAGCATTGATCCCGCTTTGCACTGCAATCTTGCGGGTCTCGTCTTTTAGGGACGAGACCCACAAGGATTTTCGTTTCAATCGGGGCTAGGGGGAAACATTTGTGATTTTTTGGATTCAAAATGTTCTAAAAAATAAATTACACTAAAACGCCTTTAGAAATGAAGGCGTTTTTTTATTTTAGTAAGATGAAAAAAATGCTAAAAATAGGGCACCGAGGATCCAAAGGATACGAACCCGAAAACACTTTGGTTTCGTTTGAAAAAGCAATTGCAATGGAGGCAGACGGAATCGAATTGGATGTGCATCTTAGTATAGACGGACATTTGATTGTCATCCACGACGAAACCATCGATAGGACAACCAATGGAAAAGGAGTTGTAAACCAATTGACATTGCAGGAACTAAAATCCTTTACAATTAATGAAAAACACACGATTCCAACATTGGATGAGGTTTTGGATTTGGTTAACCAAAGATGTTTTGTAAATATTGAATTAAAAAATCAGGATACAGCGGAGAAAGTGGTTCAATTGATAGAACATTATATTTCAGAAAAAAACTGGAGAAAAGAACATTTTATAGTTTCCAGTTTCGATTGGAATGCCGTGCAACAAGTCCGATTTTTGAATAGCGATATCCGAATTGGAGTTTTAACCGAAACCGATATTGATTTGGCCATTTCTTTTGCCCGATTCATGAAAGCCGAAGCTTTACATCCCGATTTTCAATTATTGACAAAGGATTATACCACCAAAATTCAGGAGAAAGGAATCCTTGTTTTTCCGTGGACAGTAAATGAAATTGATGATATTCAAAAAATGAAATCGTTAAAAGTGGATGGCATCATCACTGATTTTTTGGATAGGGTTTAAAAATGTTAAACACGAATTACACTAATTATCACGAATTAAAACCTCTTTTAAAATTACACGAATTCTAAAAACAACTAGAATTTGTGTAATTATATTTCAACTTTGTATATAATTCGTGCCAATTAGTGTAATTCGTGTTTGTTTTTTTTAATGTTTACATTTGCACTTTAATTTCTTCGCAAAAAACATGATTCAAAATTTTGACATACTCGTTGTTGGCGGCGGCGCTTCCGGTTTTTTTACGGCTATTAATATCGTGGAGAAAAACCCGAAAATAAAAGTTGCCATTTTAGAAAGAGGAGCTGAAGTATTGGCAAAAGTTCGCGTTTCCGGAGGCGGTCGCTGTAATGTGACACATGCCTGTTTCGAGCCTAATGAGTTGGTCAAATTTTATCCGCGTGGAGAAAAAGAGCTACGTGGCCCATTTCATCAGTTTTGTTCGGGTGATACTATTGAATGGTTCGAAAGACATGGAGTAGAGTTGAAAATTGAAGAGGACGGCCGTATGTTTCCTGTTTCAAATTCATCGCAAACCATAATTGATTGTTTTGTTAAAGCTACCCAAAAGCTTGGAATCAAAGTTTTCACAGGACAAAGTGTGCAGTCCATTTTTAAAAAAGACAATTTTTGGAAAGTGGAGACGCAAAATGAAAATTACATTGCTGAAAAATTAGTTCTTGCCACAGGCAGCAACCCGAAAATTTGGGAAATGTTGCAAAAACAAGGACACATAATTGTGAGTCCAGTTCCATCTTTATTTACCTTCAATATAAAAGATTCCCGAATTAAAGAATTACCAGGAGTTTCAGCTCAAGTTACCGTAAAAGTAAAAGACACTAAACTGACTTCAACAGGTCCATTGTTAATTACGCATTGGGGAATGAGCGGCCCGGCAATCTTGAAATTATCGGCTTGGGGTGCGCGGATTTTACACGACAAGAATTATCAGTTTACCATTTATGTGAATTGGCTCAACGAGCTTGATGCCGAAGATGCGGAGAAAATTTTAAAAACCACCAAACAAGAACACGCCAAAAAATCGGTTTCCAAAAAATCGGCTGTTGATTTAACTAATCGTCTTTGGGAAAGTCTAGTTCTAGCTTCAGGAATTCCTGCAGATACCAAATGGGCTGATTTGTCCAAAAACCAATTGCAAAACTTGGTAAATCAATTGACGAATGGCACTTTTCAGGTAAATGGTAAAAGCACTTTCAAAGAAGAATTCGTAACCGCCGGCGGAATCGATTTAAAAGAAATCAACTTCAAAACCATGGAGAGTAAATTTCACGAGAATCTTTATTTTGCTGGAGAAATCATGAATATCGACGCCATTACCGGCGGATTCAATTTCCAGAATGCTTGGACAAGTGGGTTTATTGTGGCGAATGCTATTTAAAATGTTTTTATCAATAAAAAATTCTTCTCTTTACAAATATTTAAAAAGGGTATATTGGTCTTCGATTTTTTTTTTGGGATATTATTGTTACAGATGTTCTTCAATCAATGTTTGAATTTCGGTGCTGGATGGCCTTGGAGCATCAGGATTTATTATTTTTCCATCTTTACCAAACAATACAAAACGTGGAATAGTGGATACATTTATTTCATTTAATAATTCATCCTGATTTGATTTTGTAAGCAAAAAACTATTTTCTTTATTCAGAATGTCATTGTATTGATCCATTGCTTTTTGCCAGGCAGTGCTGCTTTTGTCTATGGATAGAAATATAAAAGCTACATTAGGGTATTTTTGTATCAGTTTTTTTTCACTGGGGAACTCTTCTCGACATGGCATACACCATGATGCCCAAAAATCGACCAAAACTAATTTTCCAATATGCTTTTTTATGATATTTTGCAAAATTATCGGTGCAGTTTTCGGTTGTAAATCTTGGTTTATAGCTTTAAGATATTCTTGATTTTTGCAGTTTTTTCTAAATATATCAATGCTTTGTTTATCAACTACTGTTTTTATGAATCGGTCATTTAAAGCACTATTAATATTGGAATATAATAAGTAATCTATAATTTTTTGATTAGTAAAGTTTTTGGCTATGAATTCCATTCTAGTATGTAAATCATTTTTTAAGTTTGATTTTTTCAAAGATTTTGCGACATAATTACATAGTAATGATTTGTATCCTTCAATGTTTAACAACACATCAGCTTCATCAAAAGTTTTTTCTATTGACAAGAATGTATCTTGATTTATAATTTCGTTTTCTAATTCATTATACTTGATTAAACACCAATACATTGTAGTGAAATATTGATAGAATTCTTTTGAAATTTTATCGTTTCTATAATAGCTTTCCATTAATTCTTGCTCTTTAACGTACTCTTTATCAAAATATTTTGGAAGTTTATTCAATAATCGTATTTGTTTAAGCTCATTGTAATCAGAAATGTTTTCAGTTTTTCCATATTTTTGAAAACAATCATTTATAAACTCAGATTCTAATTTTCGATATTTGTTAGAGGGACAAGAATAATTTATTAACCCTTTATCATTTATATCAAATTCAATTGTTTCATTCGGTAAGGAGAAAATAAGAGTATTTCTATAAATTTGATTGCACAATAATGTTGTAGGGCTGTTTAATGTGAATTTTAAATTCCGATTGTTTTTATTAAGGACAGTAGGTGTGTGTAATGATTCTATTGATTGACAAGTTAAAAGGATGTTGTCTTCACTATCACCAATATATTTTATAAAAATATTTTGTGAAAATGAGAATGTTGAAATTAAAAATAGCAGGAATGTTTTTTTAAATTCTATCATAGTGAATGTTATTTTTATGTCTTTAGCTTTTTTGCTTTAATAAATCATCTGTGTATGTATCAATTCATTTCATTTACTTGATCTTTGCAAAATCGAATGTACGAATATTATTCAAATTGATAAATGCAATTGTTTTCGTTGTAATTGTTATTAATGCTATGATTAAATGTTTAATTAACAAAAATTTACGTTAATTCTAAGTTTTTCTTATGGACTATTGAGATAAATTTACTTTCAAAATAATCCTACATATATGAAAGTAAAATTACCCTTTGTTTTATTTTTGCTTACAAGTCAACTTAGTATTTCACAAATAGATAAAACTATTAAAGGAAAAGTTTCTTCTGAAGGTTTTTTGCTTCAAAAAGTGGATGTAATCAATAAAACATCCAAAAAATCAACTATCACAAATGAAAAAGGAGAATTTATAATTGAAGCGAAGGCTTATGATAATCTTATTTTTTATGCTAAGGAATTTCAATCGAAAGAAATAAAACTTAGGCCAGACCAAATTGAGCAAAACAATTTGGATATTATCATGTTCAAAAAACCGGAAGAATTAGATGAGGTAGTGGTAAAAAAAATAGCACCTGTTAAAATTGGACTTGATAAAAAATGGGAACAGCAAAAAAATGATGCGATAACATTAGATAGAAAATCCAATACACCAAAAACTGGAGTTTATGACGGTAGCATTGAGAATGGAATCGATTTTATGAGAATTGGGAAAATGATTGTAGGTCTGTTTGGCAAAGGCGAAGAAAAAGAAGAAAAGGAAGCTCTCCCAAAAATTGAATTTGCCGAATTAGCAAAAAATATCTGCGAAGAAAAATTTTATCTGGAGACTTTAAAATTAAAATCGGATGAAATTGATCTCTTTCTTCAATTTTGTGATGCAGATCCTAAATCTAAAAGTCTAATTACTAATCATAACAAACTTAGTATGATGGATTTTTTGATGGCGAAAAATAAAGAGTTTAAAAATCTACCAGTTTTAAAGTAATTTTTTTGGTTAAAATACATGCTGATTACCTATTCAACCACCAAATACTTCCGTTTAAAACAGCCGCAAAAGAAATCCAAAGTAAATAAGGAACAAACAAATAGCCTGAAATTTTGTTGATTTTGGCAAATTGGACATAGGTTTCATAAACCATCAACCATAGTATAATTATTTCCAATCCGGCCAACATTGGGTTTTTTAGCCCAAAAAACAAATACGACCACAAGGCGTTTAGCGCCAATTGAATGGCGAAAAACTGCAATGCTTTTTTAACGGATTCTTTTTCAAAGTCGATTCGGTCCCAAACCAACCCGGCAGCGATTCCCATCATGATATAAAGCATACTCCAAACCGGCGCAAAAACCCAATTGGGCGGGTTAAAACTCGGTTTTGTCAAAGTGGGATACCAAGTTGTTATCGCCGAACGGGTAACTATTCCGGAGAAATAACCAACAACTAGACAAGTGACAACAATAGATAATATTCGGGTAATCTTATTCATTTCTTTTGATTTTAGCAAAGCCAAAATTACTTAAAAACTTTATAAGGATTATCCAAAAAAAGTATCTTTGCCGAAAATTACTATTTATGTTAGAAATTGCCGATTTTATCCCATCAAAATATAATAACACCATAGATCGGGGAAGTTTTTCCTGGAGTGCTCCCAGTAACATTGCCTTGGTGAAATATTGGGGAAAAAAAGACAAGCAGATTCCCGCAAATCCGTCCGTCAGTTTTACGTTGAACAATTGTAAAACGATCACTTCTTTGGCTTTTGCCAAAAAACAAAACGACGGCAATTTCTCTTTCGATTTATTATTCGAAGGAAAACCCAAGGAAGACTTCAAACCCAAAATTCAAAAATTTTTGGAAAGAGTTGAGGTATATCTCCCGTTTCTGAAAGATTATCATTTTACAATCGATACACAAAACACCTTTCCGCACAGTTCAGGAATCGCTTCGTCTGCTTCGGGAATGGCGGCGTTGGCGATGAATTTTATGAGTTTGGAAAAAGCCCTAAATCCAGCAATGACCGAAGAATATTTTCTGAGTAAAGCTTCGTTTTTGGCACGATTAGGTTCGGGAAGTGCCTGCCGAAGCGTGAAAGGTCAAGTGGTGGTTTGGGGAAATCAGTCGAATATAAAAAGAAGCACCGATTTGTATGGAGTTGAATATCCGTATGAAATTCATCCTGTTTTCAATAATTTTCAGGACACAATTTTATTGGTTGACAAGGGAGAAAAACAGGTTTCGAGCACGGTTGGCCATGATTTGATGCACAACCACCCATTTGCCGAAAGGCGTTTTGCCCAAGCGCATGAAAATTTGGATAAATTGATTCCGGTTTTCAAAAATGGTGATTTGGAGGAATTTATCAAAATTGTGGAAAGCGAGGCTTTGACACTACATGCGATGATGATGACTTCTTTGCCGTATTTTATTTTGATGAAACCGAATACGTTGCAGATTATCAATGCGATTTGGAAGTTTAGAAACGAGACTAAAATTCCGGTTTGTTTCACTTTAGATGCGGGAGCAAATGTGCATGTTTTGTATCCAAATGAGTTCAAAGAAAACGTATTGCAATTTATTAAGGCAGAATTAGTTGGCTATTGCCAAAATGGTCAGTATCTTTGCGACGAAATTGGAAACGGGGCTTTATCAAATTGACACTTTTTTTTCGTATCTTTAATTCTAAATTGTTTGTAATTATGGACTTAAATGCGGAAAAACTAGAACTAATCAAGAAGATAACAAAAACCAATGATGCGCATCTTCTTAAAAAACTCAAAGCCATCTTTGAAAGAAAAGAAAGAGGCATTTGGAACGAATTAACACCCGAACAGAAGGAAGTGATTAATTTAGGGATACATTATGAAAATCGTGGAGATGAAATCGATTTTTGAATAAATGATTAACTTTAATTAAGGAATCATGGACATACAATTTGAAAAAGCGGAATTAATGAAAAAGTTGGAAGAGACCAACGATGTTTCAATAATTGAGGCTATTAAAAATATTTTTAAATCTGAAAAAAAAGATTTTTGGGAGGAATTGTCAGAAGAGCAAAAAGAAACCATAAACGAATCAATGCTACAATTTGAAAATGGTGAATTTATGTCTTTTGAAGATTTTATAAAGCCCTATTTATAATGATGAAAAGGGAAGTAGTAATTACTTCTAGGGCTCAAACCGAAATTCAAACTATTTTGGAGTATTTGGAAATAAAATGGAACGAAAAAACAAAAAGGAAATTTGCCAATAAGATTAATTCGATTATGATTCAGATTGTTAAAAATCCTGAATTATTTCCGGTTTCTACTGTGAATAAAAAAATCAGAAAAGCAGTTGTCAGTAGGCAATCTTCTTTGTTTTATCATTTTAACAATAAGTATATCGTTGTGGTTTCTTTGTTTGACACTAGACAAAATCCATCAAAAATTAAAAAAACACAATAATTCCCAATGTCAAATTGGAATTAAAATCAATAAATATCCTCAAATGAAAGGACCTTTATTTTACTCAAAAATATTACTCTTTGGAGAGTACGGAATTATTCGCGATTCAAAGGGATTGTCAATACCTTACAATTTTTACAATGGAGCTTTAAAGAAAAGTGAAAATCCTTCAGATGAAGCGATTCAGTCTAATGGGCATTTGAAACGATTTGTAGCTTATTTGGAGCAATTGCAAAAAGATCAGCCAAACTTGGTGACTTTTGATTTGGTGACTTTAAATAATGATGTGGAGACGGGAATGTATTTTGATTCCAGCATTCCGCAAGGATACGGAGTGGGAAGCAGCGGTGCTTTGGTGGCTGCTATTTATGACAAATATGCCCAAGATAAAATTACTGTTTTAGAGAATTTGACACGTGAAAAGTTATTGACTCTAAAAACAATTTTTTCTCAAATGGAGAGTTTTTTCCATGGGAAAAGTTCCGGACTTGATCCTTTGAATAGTTATTTGAGCATACCAATTTTAATTAATTCCAAAGACAATATTGAAGCAACAGGAATTCCTACCCAAAGCTTTGACGGAAAAGGAGCAGTGTTTTTATTGGATTCTGGAATCGTTGGGGAAACAGCTCCAATGGTTAATATTTTTATGGAAAACCTTAAAGACAAAGGGTTTCGTGCGATGCTGAAAAACCAATTTGTAAAATATACGGATGCCTGTGTGGAGAATTTTTTGGGCGGCGACATGAAATCATTATTTGAAAACACCAAAAAATTATCAAAAGTGGTACTGAATAATTTCAAGCCGATGATTCCTGAGCAATTTCATGGCATTTGGCAAGAAGGTATAGAGTCAAATGACTATTATCTGAAACTGTGCGGATCAGGCGGTGGTGGTTATATACTTGGATTCACTCAAGATTTGGAAAAGGCAAAAGAGTCATTGAAGGATTTTAAATTGGAAGTTGTTTATCAATTTTAATTTTATTTAAAACGAACGCTTTTATTGGCATTACACATAAACCCCAAACAAACTCCATGTTAAGCAGACAGCAAAAACTATTTGTGTTAAAGATTGTGAGTTTGTTCTCAGTGGTTAGAGGTTATAATATTCCTATTATTGCTTTGGCTCAATACTTATCTGCGATTTTTATATTGGCTCCTGAGAAAAGGGCTTTGTCGGTATTATTGGATTTTCAGCTTTTTATAATTGTATTGGCATCTAGTTTGGCTATTGCTTCAGGTTATATTATCAATAGTTTTTATGATAGTAAAAAAGATTTGATTAATAAGCCTAATAAATCTCAATTAGATCGATTGGTGAGTCAAAACACCAAATTGAAAGTCTATTTCGGGCTTAATTTCTTTGTGGCTTTAATTGCGTTTTTTGTTTCTTTCAGAGCAGTTTTATTCTTTTCGGCTTATATTTTCCTGATTTGGTTTTATTCTCATAAAATAAAAAAGTATCCTATCGTGGGAAATCTTATGGCCGCCTTTCTGGCAATATTGCCTTTTTTTGGGATACTCCTTTATTATTATTTAAAAATGCCATTGTATGAAATCGAAAGTAATAGTGGTAAGCTTGCTGTTATACTTTCTCATGGAGCATTTGTTTTTTTGTTAATACTTATAAGGGAAATGATAAAAGACCTGGAAAATCTAAAAGGTGATTTTGCCAGTGATTACAAAACTATCCCGATTATTTACGGAGAAAAAGTTTCTAAAAAAATTATTACCGGATTGGCGATTCTCACAATTGTTCCGGTTTATTTTTTAATCAATGTTTATGATGTTGGTTATATGGATATTTACTTTTATTTTGGATTCATAATTATGATTTTTTTCCTACTGTATTTATGGAAATGGGAAACAAAGGAAAAGTATGTTTTGTTGCATAATGTTTTGAAATTTCTAATTGTTGCCGGGGTATTTTGTATTGTCTTGATCAACCCGAGCGTTTTGTGGCACGGAAAAAATTTATTGTTGAAGATTTAAGACATTAATCGGAGTTTGATTATTTATGAAAACAAAATGTTGAGCCTTAGCCACGATGGGAGCAAGTATCCTTTTATGTTGGGGTTCAACATAAAAGATACTGCGGACAGCGGGACCTATGTTGATAGAAAGCAAAATGTTCCTGCTCCTAAAAAATAATTAATACAATTGTTAAAAATCGTTTCCCAACATATAAATACTATCTTTGCATCAAATTTTAGAATATTATGGAGAATAAAGGAGGCAATAATAAGAGAAGCGGTGCTAGACCAACTGGTTCAAGACCGGGTCTTAACAAGTCTAAACCTGCGTTGCCAAAAAGAGCACAGGGGCCTAAAAAAGCAAAACCAAATACTAAGTTCCCAGATACTGCCACGAATAAAGTAGAGAGAAAGCCGGATCAGGCTCCAAAAAGAGCTAAGGCGAAAGACGAGATTCGTTTGAACAAATACATCGCAAATTCGGGGGTTTGTTCCAGACGTGATGCGGATATTTATATTCAGTCAGGGAATGTGAAAGTGAATGGTGTTTCGGTTACTGAAATGGGTTATCTGGTAAAACCGGGAGATGTCGTTAATTTTGACGGGACAGTTATTACGCCTGAGAAAAAAGTGTATATCTTGTTGAATAAACCTAAAAATTTCACTACAGCTTTGGATGAAGGTCAGGAGTATAGAAATGTATTGGAATTGGTAAAAGGGTCAACGACTTCGAAAATAGCTCCAATTGGTAGAATGGACAAAAACACTACAGGATTGTTGGTGTTTACCAATGATACCGATATGATCCGTAAGTTTACGTTGCCGAATCAAAAATCACCCAAAATATACCAAGTTTCCTTAGATAAAAATTTAAAATTTGAGGATTTGGAAAAGATTGCAAAAGGACTTGTGTTGGAAGGACACCGAGTTCATGTTGAGGAAGTAAGTTATATTGAAGGAGAGGCAAAAAGTGAAATCGGAATTAAAATAAGGTCTGCCAATATTAAAGTTGTACGTTCGATATTTGAAAATTTCAAATATGATGTGCTTAAAATTGACCGTGTTGCATTTGCCGGTTTGACAAAGAAAAACTTACCGCGAGGTAATTGGAGAGTTCTTACAGATCAAGAGATTATCAATTTGAAGAATGCATAATCTTTAGAAAATATTTTTAGATCCCTTTCGTCCTTAAGATGCAAAGGGATTTTTTTTGAGTTAGAGCTTAAAAATTTTACTAAAAAAGTGTGTTTTTGAGCTGGTTTTCACTAAGGTGTTGGAGTCGGAGTAAGCATCGTTATATTCAAAATTTGAATATCCCAAAAGTACCCGAATGCCTTCAGGGACATTATTTAAGATTAATTTTTTTTGCGAATTTAAATCGTCTTGAATAATTGCCGCTTTTTGTTTTTCATTTGCAAAATGCGATAATATTAGCATGACAGCAAAATTTAAGATGGCTCCCGCAGTATCACTTTTGATGCCAATTTCATTTGAGATCATTTCGGATATGCGTCCTTTTTTGGAAGAAAAAATTGCATTGAGAGGATTAAAACCTTCGTGTTCAAATGAGTAATTTATCGAGGAAATTTTACCGTTTTCAAATTCTGTGGTTTTGTAAAATTCGGTGAAGGTTATCGATTCTATAATTTTGTCAAATAAAGTGGAGTTGTCCATTATATTTTCGAGGCCAATGAGAACAGTACAAATACTCGTATCTATAGATTTTCTCAATAGTTGATCGTTTTCTTCAAATTTTTTACAAAATATTGAAATTAATGGCGAAGTTATAATGTTTCGTAGTTGAATAAGTAAAACGGGGGTCATATTTTATCTTTTATCAAACAAATTTTTATTTGTACAGGCTCTAAATAATCGACAAAACGCCTAATTTTCCGATTATTGGATAAATATATAAAAAAATTAACAATGACCAATAAAAAATATTTATTTGTTAAAAAAACGTACATGACGTTATAAAAGGACTTTTTTTCTGTTTTTTTAATAAATTAGCATGAAAAGTTTTTTTGGTAACCGTAAGAATATATATTATTTTAATTATTCTGGAAAAAACGTATTCATAATCGAAGTCAATCCTTCGAGGGTAAGTGCTTTGTTTTGAAAACCTGAAATTGCTTTAAAATTTGAAGCTTTTTCTCTGTCATCAGGGTTTAGCGAGCTGGTAAGCATGACAATTATTATATGGCCTTTTTGGTTTTCGTCCAATTTTTCAAAAGCTTCGGCAAATTCCCATCCATCCATTACCGGCATATTGATATCCAGTAAAATGAGCATAGGTTGTGGAAATATGTTATCCTCTTTTTGGTATTGACCACTATTTGTTAAGTAGTCTAATGCTTGTTTTCCATTCAAAACGGTTTCAATATGGTCTGTAATTCCAGCTTTTTTGATTATCATTTTGCTGATGAAATTGGTTGCCATATCATCATCAATTAGTAAAACAGAATTTAATTTTTTCATTTTTTTTGAGATTAGTATGTCTTTAATTTTTTGAAAATTCTCTTTTAGTTTTATTTTTTAATAGGTATAGTAAAATGAATACTGGTGCCTGCTCCCAATGTGGATTTAATCCAAATGTTTCCTCCGTGCAAGGCTATTATTTTTTTACAAATAGCTAGTCCAATTCCTGTTCCCGGATAATCTTCCCGGTTATTAAGGCGTTTAAAAATGACAAAGGCTTTTTCTTTGTCGCGCTCGTCAATTCCTATACCATTGTCTTCAACAGTAAATTGCCAATTTTCATCTATTAATTTTGCATTAATTTTAATGATTGGAGGGGCTTCTTTCTTCCTGAATTTTATGGCATTGGATATTAAATGTTGAAACAATTCGGTCAATTCTATTGAATAGCCTTTTAGTTTGGGTAAATCTTCGATTGTAATTTTACAATTTGTCTCTTCTATAATTTCTGATAAAGATGAAATGGCGTCATTTACAATTTCGTTACAATTGATTTCTTCTAGCTCAATTTGGTTTCCGATTCGGGAGTAGTCCAATAAACCTTTGACCAGTTTTTGCATTCTGTCGGAGGATTCCAAAATGAAGTTAAGATACTGATTGATGTTTTCGTTAATTTCTTTTTGGAATTCCGTTTTGATGAGTTCTGAGAAATATTTTAGGGTAACTAAAGGTTCTTGTAAATCATGTGAGGTGATATAGGCAAATTGCTCTAATTCTTTATTCTGAATTTGTAATTTCTGGTTTTGATAAGCAATTTCATTTTCGTTTTCTTTTCTTTGGGTAATGTCCCTTGCGATTGCGTTTATATGATGTTTATTTCCTTCATTGTCAAAAATCATTTTGGCGCTTAGGGAAATGTGTTTTAATGATCCAGATTTTTTTTTAATCACTCTTTCGTAATAATACAAAACAGAATGTTCATTTACGAGTTTGATTACTTCGTCACTTTTTTCGTCATCGGGTTGTAAAAAATAGGTCGGTTTTCCAATCAATTCTTCTGCGGTATATCCGCAAAAATCTTTTATTGACGGACTTAGATCAATAAAAATTCCGTTGATATCAGTTTGGAAAATTACGTCCTGAACAGTTTCAAATATATTTCGGTATTTTTCTTCGCTTCTTTTTAAAGCTTCTTCATCTTTTATTTTTTTGGTAATATCTGTCGAAATAACCGTGGCACCAATAATACCGTCGTTTTTGCTTGCAATTGGGCTGGTCTTAAATTCCCAATGGCTATTGTTGGAGTCAAAATGTTTTACGGTAGTTGTGTTTTCTCCTAAAAATGCCTTGTTTAATACTTCCACTGCTTCATCTAAATCTTCCTTTTTGATATTGCAATCCTGTAATTTCATACCCAAAGCAATGTTAGCGCCAAACAAGATTTTCATGTTACGGCTGTGCTGGTGGTTAAAACTTAGATATTCATAATTTCGACCAATGGAATAGATACTGAAGTTTTTTGGACTTTCAAGTGTAGATTCGAGTAGAATTTGATTTTTACGAAGATTGTTTTCACTTGCTATAATTGAATCTTCGGCTTTTTTTCGTTCGGCAATAATTCCTGATAAAAAAAGACTGCAAATGCTTATTGTGCTAAGAAATAGATCCAAAAATAAAATAGAATCGTTCATGTGTCCTTCGTTGAAAGGTCCTATTCCCTGAGTTGTTGTTATTATCGCAAATAATGAAATAATTAAGATGATTAGTGTTGTGATTTGAATTGGAAATCGATAAGCAGACCAAAACAATAGAGGGAAGATGAGGTATTTTAAGTCGTTGTATTGAAAAAAAACTAATAAGTAAACCACAATAGATAGTAATCCATAGAATGTTAATTCGAAGAAGTTGAAATTATTTCTTTTAAACGAGTCCTTTAAAAACCAAGACAATATTAAAGGCGTAATTAAAATTATTCCGATTGCATCCCCAAGCCACCATGTTTTGTAGGTGTACCAAAATTGTTCGATAGGTACTGAGCCTTCAACGATCAAACTGATTACTCCTGTTAATGAAGTTATTGTAGAATAGGAGATTGATCCTAAAATAAGAAGTATTAGTACACTTCGACCATTGTTCAAAGGATCTTCTTTTTTGCATAAGCGTAACACTATACTTGTGCCTGTAATTGCTGCTATTGTTGTGCCAATCGAAATAAAGATACCTATTGGGATGTAAGTTAGAAAATGTTCTTTATTGAGATTTAGAATATTTACATGGATAAAAGTATTTGAATAAAGAGAGCCAATCCAGACGCCGATAAGTGCTTTGTGACCCAAAATCAATACCGATGCAAAAGCAAATCCTGAAGCAATAAAAACAGGACTCACAGTTCCAGGATCAATTGTTACTAAAAAACTTATTTTGACAAGTAAAATATATAATGCCGCAATCACAAAAATTGCAATTGGAGTAGACCTTAATAGTGAAGGTATCGAATATAAAGGAGTTAATGAATTGCCTGATTTCATTATATTTTGCTTAAATAAATGGGAATCACTAAAAAAATGACAAATTTTGTCGCAATATACTGATACTAAAGATACCTATTTTTCTGAAAAAAATATTTGGATTCCTAAAAATGTAAGTTTGACGGGATGAAATTACAATATTTATACGAAAAATTTTATAAAAATAAAGTGTTTTTGTAGGTATTTGTAGCTGGAAAGTCTAATTTTTGGATTCGAAAAAAAATAGAATTGTAACTGATGGAGTATATTTTTTTTGTTTAGATTATCTAATATTTTTGCTTAATCCTCAACTTTTTGCGCAAGATCCTTGATCCCCTAAAAATCCAAATGGAAATGGATTATAAACAAAAAACCCACTCGGTTGAGTGGGTTTCGTGGTACCTCCAGGGATCGAACCAGGGACACATGGATTTTCAGTCCATTGCTCTACCATCTGAGCTAAGGTACCGTGCTTTTCGTTTCAGCTTGTCACTTTCAACAGCGAGTCTGTGAACTTGTTTGCGGGTGCAAATATAGAATCTTTTTTAATTTAAACAATACATTTTTTTAAAAAAAATCTATTTGTACCTTAGCGTTTCTAAAAATGAAACCATGGTTTTAACTATTGATGTTGGGAATTCAAGAATTAAAGGCGCTGTTTTTGAGAAGGATAACTCCTTGGAGCTATTCGTTTTTTCTAGAGATGAAATTCAAAAAAAAATTGAAATTATTTTGAAAAAATATCCAAAAATTACGCATTTGGTCGTGGCTTCAGTTGGAAAAGCCGATAAAGATTTGTTTTTGAACTTTAAAAATGAGCTTGATGTATGGTTTATTTCTCATGAAGACGCCTTTCCTTTTGTTAATAATTATGCTACCCCAAAAACATTAGGTATTGACAGAATGGTCTTGGCAGCTGGGGCAACTTTACAGTTTAAAGGCCAAAATCGATTAATTATTGATGCTGGAACTTGCGTGACTTATGATTTTGTGGATGAAAATGATGTGTATCACGGAGGAGCCATTTCTCCAGGCTTGCGTTTGCGATATGAATCCTTGCATAATTTTACCGAAAAGCTACCTTTGCTGCAAGTTAATAATCCAAAGCACTTTGTAGGGGATTCGACCGCAGAAGCTATTCATTCAGGAATTGTAAATGGATTGGTCTATGAGATTAGCGGTTTTGTCGATGAATATAAGTCTAAACATACAAACTTTATCATAATTTTAACGGGTGGTGACTCAGAATTTTTGGCTAAACGATTAAAAAATACCATATTTGCCAATTCAAATTTTCTTTTAGAGAGTTTGAATCGAATTTTTCAATATAAAATAGGAAATGATTAAAAAAATTAGTGTTATTGCATGTTTCTTTTTTTCGCTGATGTCTAACGCACAAAGTGGATCTGCTTCTCCTTATTCCTTTTTTGGACTTGGTGAATCCCGATTTAAAGGAAATCTTGAAAATCGTTCTATGGGAGGGTTAAACATTGAGCAAGACAGTCTCCATATTAATATTTTGAACCCTGCTAGTTTTGCCGCTGTAAGATTTACCACTTTTACAATGGGAGGAAATTATACTGCTACTAATTTAAAGTCAGATTCAAATAGCGGAGATGCAAAAAGAACAGCTCTGGATTATTTGGCCGTTTCTTTGCCATTTGGAAAGATTGGTGTGGGATTTGGATTGTTGCCTTATACTTCGGTAGGTTATCATATTCAGTCTACGAGTTCGGAACCGGATGGTACAAATAATGTTATGAAAGGAACAGGAGGTTTGAATAAAGCTTTCTTTTCAGTGGGATACACAATTATTCCTAATTTATTGGTTGGTGCCGATATACAGTATAATTTTGGAAGAATCAATAACACGAACTTGGAATATCTTACTGGAGTGCCAATCGGAACCCAAGAGGAAAATAAAGCTGATTTGAACGGTTTCGCAGCTAATTTTGGTGTAATGTACCGACATAAAATTTACAAAAAAGTAAACTTTTACAGTGGTTTGACCTATACTCCTCAAAGTAAATTATCTTCTTCGAATACCAAAACCATTTCTACAGTAAACTATAATTCTAATTTTGATGTAGCGATTATCGATCCATCGGATTCAAAGCAAATTAGAAAAGATTTGACAATTTCGGACAAAATATCATTTGGTTTTGGTGCAGGGCAAACAAAGAAATGGATGATAGGAACCCAAATGACTTTTCAAAATGTCGGGGACTTAGCAAATGAATACAATGCATCAAGTAAAGCTACTTATGGGAAATATTCAAGTTACAGCTTAGGAGGGTATTATGTTCCAAACTTTAATGTTTTTTCTCAATATTATAAAAAAGTGGTTTACAGAGGAGGTTTGAGATTTACAAAAACAGGAACTATTATTGATTCTGAAGAGATTGACGATAAGGCAATATCATTAGGTCTTGGATTGCCAATACCGGGAGGTGTTTCTAATATTAATTTAGGTTTGGAATTTGGACAAAAAGGAACAACAGCAAAAGGTTTGGTTCAGGAAAATTACTTTACTTTTGCAGTGAGTTTCTCTCTTAATGACAGATGGTTTGGACAACATAAAATTGAGTAATCATAAGTCAAATAAATACTTTTTATCAATTGACTTGTCAAGTTATGGCTTTCTTCAAAAAATATACTCTATCATTTTTTCTGCTAATTATTGTTGTTAGCATGGTTTTGGGCTGTGAGAATAATTTTAAGGAAGTACAAAAAAATGATTATTCGGAATTTGTTCCCAGTGGTGATGCCGACAATGTAAATTTGAAATATACCGATTCGGGAAAAATAAAATCCATATTGATAAGTCCGAAAATGTATGATTATGCGAATGTAGAATTCGCATTCACGGAATTTCCAAAAGGGGTAGACGTGACAATCTATGACAATAAAGGGAAAAGAACTTTTATCAGGTCAAATTATGCGATTTCATATAAGCCGACTAATATTATTGATTTGCAGGGAAAAGTAAAAATAACGTCGGAAACTGGTCAGATGCTTGAAACGGAACAGTTGTATTTTGATCAAAAAAATCAATGGTTTTTTACTGAGAAAAAATTTAAATTGACGGATGCTAAAGGAGGGTCAACGGGACAAGGAATTGACTTTAGCAAAGACTTTAAAGTGGTGAATTCGCAACGAATAGAAGGCGAAGTCGAATCTTCGGAATAATAAAAACAACAACAACATGAATTTTTTAAAATATACCTCTTACCTTTATTTAGCTTTTGGAGTCTTCTTTTTATATGATGGATATACAAAAATAAATACTGCCGAAACTCCTTGGTTGAGTTTTATAATTGCGGCTCTTGCTATTTTTATGTTTTTCTTTAGAAGGAGATTTTCTAAAAAATTTGAAGACAGAAATAAACAACCCTAAAAACTATGGAAATAAGTATCATAATATTGTGTTTAATACTATGTGCTTTTTTTTCAGGAATGGAAATCGCTTTTATTTCCTCCAATAAAATTTATTTGGAGTTAGAAAAAAAGCAAGACAGTTTTGTCTCTAAAACCCTGACCAAACTTACCGAGAAGCCATCGAAATTTATTGCAGCAATGCTTATTGGAAACAATATCGCACTGGTTGTTTACGGATTTTTCATGGGTGAACTGTTAATGGGTTGGATTTTGCGGCTTGATTTGCATTTTTCAGATTTGACCAGCCTGTTTATTCAAACTGTGATTTCTACCTTCATTGTTTTGATTACCGCAGAGTTTTTGCCGAAAGTTTTTTTTCAGATTTACGCCAATTCGGTTATTAAATTTTTCGCCATTCCGGCTTATTTTTTTTATAAGTTATTCTATTTTATTTCTACTTTTTTGATTTGGATTTCTGATTTTGTTTTGAAAAAATTTTTCAAAACCGAAGGGGATCAGGTGCAGCTTTATTTTAGTAAAGTGGAATTGGGTAATTATATCAACGAGCAAATGAGCACGGTTGACGAGCATGAAGAAGTGGATTCTGAAATACAGATATTCAGAAATGCGTTGGATTTTTCTGGTACAAAGGCCCGTGATGTTATGACCCCGAGAACTGAAATTGCAGCCGTTGAAGTTGGTGAATCGGTGGAGGATCTTAAAGAATTGTTTATCGAGACCGGTTATTCTAAGATAGTCATTTATCAAAATTCATTGGACGATATTATCGGTTATGTCCATTCTTTTGATTTGTTTAAAAAGCCTTTGTCGATCGAAGAGATTGTTATTCCAGTGGAGTTTATTCCGGAAACGATTTATGTAAAAGACGCCATGGATTTATTGACTAAAAAAAGAAAGAGCGTTGCGGTCGTGTTAGATGAATACGGAGGGACATCAGGAATTCTAACCATTGAGGATATTGTTGAAGAACTTTTTGGCGAAATAGAAGATGAACACGATGATTTGGATGAAGAATTGATTGAAAAAGAGTTGGAAGATGGCGTTTTTCTATTCTCTGCCCGTTTTGATGTAGAGTATTTAAATCAAACCTATAAACTGTCAATTCCCGAAAGTGATTCATACGGAACACTAGGTGGATTTATAGTAAATTTCACCAAAGAAATTCCTCAAAAAGGTGATCAATTTACGATCGAAAATTATCATTTTGTCATTGAAGAAGCCACAAATAAGAAGATTGAATTGGTTAAAATGACAATCAAAGACTGATATTGTTTTGGAAACTCAAAAAAAATCAAAAAAAAAACACTAGTTCTATAATTATTAATTAGATAATTGTATTTTCGCAAACAAAATTTTAAAATAAACATAATAAACAATGGCAGTTTTATCAAAAATTAGACAACATTCCGCTATAATGATTGGGGTTATTGCCCTGGCATTATTTTCATTTATCATACAAGACCTTTTTACGAAAGGGAATTTTGGTAAGAGTTCAAAGGATGTTGGAAGTATCAATGGAAAGGATATTTCATTTGAAGACTTTAGAGTTAAAGTCAGCAATTTGGAAAAAAGCGGACAAGGGATTTCTGCTACAGAAGCGTCTAGACAAGTATGGGAGCAAGAAGTGACTATCGCTTTACTTTCTGCCGAATTTGATAAATTGGGGTTAAGAGCTGGAGAAAAACACATTATGGATGTTCTTAAAGCAGATCCAAATATTGGTAAAAACCCAATGTTCTTAAATGGGGCAGGTATGTTTGATATTGCAAAATTCAAAGAATATTTCAAATCAAATCCTGAGCAAGCACAATATTTGAAAGACAGAGAAAAAAGTGCCGAATTGAACGCGAAATTCCAAATGTACAATACCTTGATTAAAGCAGGTATTTATACAACAGAAAGCGAAGGGAAATTCAATTACGAAATGGCTTCAAACAAAGTTAACTTTGCTTATGTTGCCGGTTTGTTTTCAACTATTAAGGATAGTGAAGTGAAAGTTTCTGATGCAGATATTTTGGAGTATATGAAAGCAAGTCCAAAAAAATTCAAATCTGAAGAAACTCGTAAATTGGAATATGTTTTAATTGAAGATAAAGCTTCTCCGGAAGATATTACTGAAGTTAAAAACAAAGTGACTTCATTGTTGTCAGGAAGTGTAGTTTATAACCAAGCTACTGGTAAAAATGATACTTTAGCTGGTTTTAAAAACACAAAAAATGTTGCTGAGTTTGTAAATTCAAATTCTGATGTTCCTTACGATTCTTCGTATGTTGCCAAAAAAGATTTGCCTGCTGTAGATTCTGATAAATTGTTCAACTTAGCTCCAGGTGAAGTTTATGGCCCTTATGTTTTTGGTAAATACTACTGTATTTCTAAATCTTTGGGTAAAAAAGCTGGTGTAAATGCAAAAGCAAGTCATATCCTTATTAGTTATGAAGGAACACAAGTTCCAAACAAAAGAGAGAAAAGAACTAAGGAAGAAGCTAAAGCTAAAGCTGAAGAGATTTTGGCTCAAGTACAAGCAAATCCAGATAGTTTCATGATGTTGGCTTTCACTAATTCTGATGATTCTTCTGCTCAACAAGGTGGTGATTTAGGATATTTTGGACAAGGTGCAATGGTAAAACCTTTCAATGATTTCGTTTTCAACAACGGTATCGGAAAAGTTGGATTGGTAGAAACTCCATTTGGATTCCACATTATTAAAATTACTGATAAACAAGACGGAGTACGTTTAGCAACTGTGGCTCAAAAAATTGAAGCTTCAGAAGCTACTTCTGATAAAGTATTTACACAAGCAACTAAATTCGAAATGCAGGTTGCTGATAAAGATTTTAATAAAGTTGCCAAAGAAATGGCTCTTACAGTTGCACCAGCTGTTTCAGTTAGAGCGATGGATGAAAATTTTGGTCCATTAGGAAATCAAAGAACTATCGTAAGATGGGCTTTTGAAAAAGACACTAAAGAAGGTGCTACAAAAAGATTTGAAGTGGCTAATTTAGGACACGTTATTGCAAAACTTACTGCGATTGACAATTCTGGTTTAGTACCAGTTGACCAAGCTAGACCTTATGTAGAGCAAATTCTTAAAAACAAGAAAAAAGCTGAAATTTTGAAAGCTAAAATGAATGGAAGTTCATTGGAAGCTATTGCAAAAGCTACAGGTTCAACAGTTCAACAAGCTACTAATGTTACTTTGGAGAACCCAGTTTTAACAGGTGGTGTTGGTCAGGAGCCGAAAGTAGTTGGTAATGCATTTGCATTGGCTGCAAATAAAATGTCTGCTCCAATTGAAGGTGTTACTGGTGTATATGTTGTGAAAAACATTAGCACTGTAAAAGCACCGGCTTTGAAAAGCTATGCTGACAACGTTGCAAAATTGAAAGCTCAAAGTGGTGGTGATGTAAACAGAGTATTGCCAGCCTTAAGAGAAGATGCCGATATTAAAGACAACAGAAAAGATTTTAATTACTAATAATAAGTAATTTTCACAATAGAAAAACCCCGATACTTTTAAAACTGCAGGTATCGGGGTTTTTTGTATCTAATATTTTTAATTATCAAATAATTAACATTTAATTCGTTGAATATTTGTAGATGTGTTTTGAAAATCAATTTATTGGTAAAAATATATTATTAACATTAAAGAGTTGTTAATGTCTGGAAAAAAGCTGTAAATTTATATTCGATTAGTGTTTTAAAGATGCTGATTTTTAAAGAGCGTTTCCCAATCTAGCTCAATATTGCCTACTAAAAAAATAAAGGATTCACGGAATTTTTAACGTAAATGTATTTATTATGTTTAGTTTTTTTAAAAAAAATCCGAAAGTATATTCCAATATTGAAAGCCATATATTTGGAATAATCACAGAGTTACTGAAACTTAATGCAACTGATATCAATTGTGATGAATTAGGCGGGAAATATTATTTAAGTAACGAAGAGCATCATTTCAAGGTTACTGTGTTTAGTAATGAATCTGTAGTAAGGTTGACAAATACCCGAGATTCTGTTGCCGAGAAATATAACAAGTCTTTTGTTGATGATATTTTAAAAGCGATTAAAGAAGAGAAACATCACAGGATGGAATTGGTAAATGACTCTATTTCCACCAGCATTGAAAAGATGGCGGAACGTCTGCATAACACGCTTATTGATTCTAGCGCAGAAAACAAAACCATTCGTTTGGAGACCGACGAATTCAATAAAGATAAAACGGCTAATTAGGTAAAAGTGTTTGTTATGGAATAAATTTACTTTATTGAAATCAGAGAATCATATCGCCGTATTCTAAAATTGTTTTATACCCTTTACTTTGAAAATAAGCACGTGGGTTTTCTTTTGAAACAGCCATAATAAAATCGCCTCCCCAAGCCCCAAGGCTTTTTATCGTTCCATCAAAGTCAGGGAATAAAGATTCTTTTACTGTTTTTGTTTGAAGAACAGAACTCATTTCTTTCTCATGTTTTTCTAATGCTTCCGCAAAAGTGTTTTCATCTTTCGCATTCAAAATGGATTGAGTAAGCTGATTGATGATTTTTTTGGAAGCTTCCAAATCGTTTCTTTTCTCTTTATAAGATGCGATGGCATTTTTGCTGTTTTGCTTTTGATTAAGATAAACAAAGAATATATTTTCTGTAAATGTAGGATTGAAGTTTGTCTTTTCAACAATTGGTTTTCCTTGTTCGAGATGATATAAAATTGGACCGTTATTATGTGCGCAGGCAATATCATAGCCGCTTCCGCCAAAACTATTTTTAAGAAGCGTAAAAGCGTCAATGTCGAACCATTGAGCGATGTTGTTTATTAAAGTGGAGGATGTGCCCAATCCCCATTTTTTTGGAAAAGTCAGTTGAGTTGAAACAATAAGTCCTTCCGAATTAGAAATAACATTCGGATTCATTTGATAAGCTTCTCTCAGAATTGTAATCAGTGTATTTTTAACAGATTCTTTTTCAAAAGGAACATTGGAAATAATTTCTGAAAACAGGATTGTTTCCTCAAACCAAACACTTCCGTCGGCATCGAAACTTTTCCATTTGATTTCTTGATTGTTATTTTCTTCGATGATAAGATTTTGTCCAAATTTTGTTGGCAGAGCCAATGCTTTTGCACCATCAAGAACCAAATATTCTCCAGTTATCAAAAGTTTTCCGTTGCTGTAAAATGTTTTTTTCATTTTTGAAATGACGTTTTTGCCACGAATTCACGAATTTTTTCATTAAAAATTTGCGGCTAAATTATATTCACGAATTTTAATAATTAGGAAAAGTGGACAAATAAATTTGTGTTAATCTTCATTAGATTATATGAGTCAAATGGAAATTCGTGCATTCGTGGCTAAAAGTTTATTTCCTTAAATTTTCAATAAAATCTACGACAGCACTATGGGAAACAACATGATGTTTAAAATGTTTTTTAATCAAATGACTCTCTTCGTCGTCCGTGTTAAACTGATTGAGGATGTTGTTCAAATGCATTTTCATATGCCCCTCTTGAATTCCAGTTGTGGTCAAAGAACGCAATGCAGCAAAGTTCTGTGCTAATCCCGCAACGGCAACGATTTGCATTAATTCTTTTGCAGACGGTTTTTCAAGCATCTCCAAAGATAATTTTACTAAAGGATGAAGCGATGTCAAACCACCTACAGTTCCTAATGCCAATGGGATTTCCAACCAAAAACTAAAGATTCCGTTTTCGATTTTTGCATGTGACAAACTAGAATATTGACCATTTTTAGAAGCGTAAGCATGAACCCCGGCTTCTACAGCTCTAAAGTCGTTACCGGTTGCCAAAACAACGGCATCAATTCCGTTCATGATTCCTTTATTGTGAGTAACTGCACGGAAAGGCTCCACTTCGGCAATTTGAACGGCCTGAATAAATTTGACAGCGAACTCGTGTGGATTTTCAATATGTTTTTCGGCTAAATCTTCAATCGGGCATGAAACTTCGGCTCTAACGATGCAATTTGGAACATAATTCGAAAGAATACTCATTACCACTTTTATGTTTTTTTCTTCTTCAGAAAATAAATTGTAATCCAATGCTTCTTCCTTCAATGTTTGGGCAAATTGTTCCAAACATGAATTGATAAAGTTGGCGCCCATACTGTCAACCGTTTCAAAAGTGACATGGAGTTGATGGTAATTTGGGAGTAAATCGGTTTTGTCTTTTAGAACAATATCCAAAATACCGCCACCTCTTTTTTGCATGTTTTTAGTCAAATGCTCGGTAACTTCAAATAGTTTCGATTTTAATTGGTCAAAAAATAATGTCAGTTTGGATTTGTCTCCTTCATAAATAAAATGGACTTGCCCAATTTTTTCAGTATCAATAATTGTTGCTTTGAATCCACCTCGGGTTGACCAGAATTTTGCCGCTTTGGAAGCTGCCGCCACAACTGAACTTTCCTCAATTGCCATTGGAATTGTTGAGTATTTTCCATTAATCAGGAAATTGGGAGCAACACCCAGCGGGATGTAGAAATTTGAAATCGTATTTTCTATGAATTCATCGTGAAGTTTTTGAATTTTCTCATCAGAATTCCAGTAATTTTTAAGTAATGCTATGGCTTCACTTGGAGTTGAAAAATAGTTATTGGCAATCCAGTTTATTTTTTCTTCTTTGGATAATTTGGAAAATCCAGCAACAGCGTTGTTCATAGGTGTAAATTATTGCTTAATGACCGCAAAGATACACATTCCATGTTATTGTTTTTTTCAAAAAGAATAGCTGTTTTAAATCCGATAGTTTTATGCAAGGAAACTGATTTTTCGGCCTTTATGATTGTTTTATGGCTCTATGTTAAGAGATTTTGATTTGGTAACAAAAACTTAATACTGCAAAAATAATGGTAAGAATGTTTGTACTTTGTTTCGATGATAATATAATATTTAGAATAATTGTTAAAAATATTTTTTTATAACATTTATTAGAGCAAAAGTGTTTTATTTATAAAATTTTCACTAAAATTGTCGGTTTATAACTCAATCCATATTATGAAAGAATTGCAGCTATAGAGGTCGTAAATACCTATAAAAAGATGCAATTAGAGCGATACGGAGAGAGGCAATTAGATATTTCAAAAAATAATTAACACCTTTTATGAATTCGAATAAAATTACTGTATTACTTTTCTTTTTGTGTGTTTCGGTCTTTGGACAACAAAAAATTACCGTCGATGAAATTTACGCGGGGGCTTTTAGAGCCAAAGGAATGGATGAACTCCAGTCGATGAAAAATACCAATCAATATACAGTATTGAATTCGGATAGAACAACAGGAAGCAATCAAATCGATCTTTACGATTTTGCAACCTTAAAAAAAGTGTCAAACCTAATTGATACTAAAAACTTCAGAGAGTTAGCAGATGGAATCGATAGTTATGCCTTTGATGATGCTGAAAAGAAAATATTAATTGCTTGTAATTCAAAGCAAATTTTCCGCCACTCTTTTACAGCTGATTATTTTTTATACGATATCGCTACTAAATCGCTGACTAAGCTGTTTGATTTTCAAGTACAAGAACCAACTTTTTCTCCTGACGGAACTAAAATTGCTTATGCCAAAGAAAATAATTTATATGTTTATGACATAGCTTCGAAAAAATCAACGGCAGTTACTACTGATGGTAAAAAGAATTCAGTAATTAACGGAATTACGGATTGGGTTTACGAAGAAGAATTTGCTTTTGTCCGTGCTTTTGATTGGAGCAAAGACAGTAAAAAATTAGCATATATCCGTTTTGACGAAAGTCAGGTTCCTGAATTTTCGATGTCGATTTTCCAGAAAAGTTTGTACCCAACAATCGAAACTTTTAAGTATCCAAAAGCGGGAGAGAAGAATTCGTTAGTTTCATTACACTTATATAATGTAGATTCTAAAGCTTCGCTAAATGTTGATTTAAGAAAATATAATGATTTTTATATTCCAAGAATAGAATGGACGAACGATGCCAATATTCTATCTGCAAAAGTGGTTAATCGTCACCAAGACAACTTAGATTTATTATTTGTTGACGGAACTACAGGAGCGGCAAAAGTTGTTTTCAACGAGACAGAAAAAGCATATATTGATTTTCTTGACACAGACAATTTAACTTTCCTGAAAGACAATAGCTTTATTTGGACAAGCGAAAAAGACGGTTTCAACCACATTTATCTTTATGATAAAAACGGAAAACTAAAAACACAAATCACAAAAGGAAACTGGGAGGTTACTTCATACTACGGTTTCGACGAAAAAACAAAAACCATTTTTTATCAATCTACAGAAAATGGTTCTATCAACAGAGACATCTACCGCATTGGATTAGACGGAAAAAACAAAGTTCGTTTGTCTAAAAACACTGGAACAAATGCGGCGACTTTCAGTCCTAATTTCCAATTCTTCATTAATACTTTCTCAAGCGCTTCTCAGCCTACAACTTATACTTTAAATGAGTCAAAAAACGGGGCAGCAATTCAGGTTATCGAAAATAATAAAGCGCTTGCTGATAAATTGAAAGGCTACAATTTGCCTTTGAAAGAATTCTTTGTTTTGAAAACTGATAAAGGAAACGAATTGAACGCTTGGATTTTGAAGCCAAAAGATTTTGATCCTTCAAAAAAATATCCTGTTTTCATGTACCAATATTCAGGACCAGGATCGCAACAAGTAAACAATGATTGGAATTCTTTGGATGATTACTGGTTTGTTTCGCTTACACAACAAGGTTATATCGTAGCTTGTGTTGATGGCAGAGGAACGGGTTTTAAAGGTGCCGATTTCAAGAAAGTAACCTATAAAGAATTAGGAAAATATGAGGTTGAAGATCAAATTGACGCTGCCAAAGTCTTAGGAAATTATCCTTATGTAGATAAATCAAGAATTGGGATTTTTGGTTGGTCTTACGGAGGTTTCATGGCATCTAACTGTATTTTCCAGGGAGCCGATGTTTTCAAAATGGCAATTGCAGTTGCTCCGGTAACCAACTGGCGTTTTTATGACAGCATTTACACAGAGAGATATATGCAGACTCCGCAAGAGAATGCAAGTGGATATGACAATAACTCACCTATTAATCATGTAAATAAATTGAAAGGGAAATTCCTTTTGATTCACGGTTCAGGTGATGATAACGTACATGTGCAAAATTCAATGCAAATGATGGAAGCTTTGATTCAAGCCAATAAACAATTTGATTCTCAAATATACCCAGATAAAAATCACGGTATCTATGGAGGTAAAACCAGAATTCAATTGTTTACCAAAATGACAAACTTTATTAAAGAAAATTTATAATCCAAATCACAAATACCAAAAAACAAAATGGCAGAAATTCAGACTAAAACAGCACATCCAAAAGGACTTTGGGTGCTATTTGGAACCGAAATGTGGGAACGTTTCAACTTTTACGGAATGCGGGCATTGCTTACGCTTTTCATGGTGCATTCTCTAAAATATCTTGAATCGGATTCAGCAATTTTCTATGGCGGATTTTTGGCGTTGTGTTATTTGACTCCAATGTTGGGCGGTTTTATTTCGGATCGTTTTTTAGGAAATAGAAACTGTATATTAATAGGAGGTTTGTTGATGGGAATTGGGCAATTATTCCTGTTTTTTAGTGCCTCAATTTTTGATTCCAATTTAGGTTTTGCCAAAACAGCAATGTGGATGGGATTATTTATAATCATTTTTGGAAATGGGTTTTTCAAGCCAAATATTTCTTCGATGGTGGGAAGTTTGTATCCAAAGCAAGAAAAAACAAAATTGGATACTGCTTTTACCATTTTCTATATGGGAATTAACATGGGAGCTTTCTTGGGGCAATTTATTTGTCCAATATTGGGAGACGTGAAAGTGGATGGAGTTCAAGATCCATTTGCATTCAAATGGGGATTCTTTGCCGCTTCTATGGCAATGTTTACTGGGACTTTGGTGTTTTTCTTCTTAAAAAATAAATATGTTGTAACACCGGAGGGAAGACCTATCGGAGGATTGCCAAAACACAATACTTCGGATGATTTTGAAGAAGGAGAATCTCAGAAAGCCAATTTTACAAGTAAATCTATTTACACAGCAGTTGGTGTTTTTGTCGCCATGTTTTTTGTTTTCAGATATGTTCTTGTTGGCGAATTTGGAATTACTTCTTTTGAAATGAGTACACTTGTAAAAGGGTTGATTTATCCTTTTATTTATGGAGCTGGTATTGCTTTGGCTGTGTTAATCGTGTCGGATACATCGATTACAAAAGTTGAAAGAGACAGGATATTTGTAATTTATATCGTTTCATTTTTCATCATTTTCTTTTGGGCTGCTTTCGAGCAAGCGGGTTCATCATTAACTTTCATCGCATCGAATCAAACAGATAGACATTTCTTTGGATGGGAAATGCCAGCATCGATGGTGCAAATTTTCAATGGTTTGTTCGTTGTAATAATGGCGGTTCCATTTAGTATTTTGTGGGATAAATTAAGAGCATCTGGGAAAGAGCCTATTTCGCCTTTTAAACAGGCTATTGGACTTTTCTTGATTGCATTGAGTTATTTTATTATTGCAAATAATGTAAAAGATTTAGGTACAAGCGGAATGCTGGCTGTTAAGTGGTTGATTTTATTATATCTAATTCAAACTTGTGGGGAGTTATGTCTTTCACCTATTGGATTGTCCTTGGTAAGTAAATTGGCGCCAAAAAGATTCTCTTCTTT
Source organism: Flavobacterium aquiphilum (assembly GCF_027111335.1). Lineage (NCBI taxonomy): Bacteria > Pseudomonadati > Bacteroidota > Flavobacteriia > Flavobacteriales > Flavobacteriaceae > Flavobacterium > Flavobacterium aquiphilum. The sequence goes on from NZ_CP114288.1 coordinate 927,712, forward strand.
ATTGTATGGAGTGTTCTTTATTGCCAATGCTGCAGGATATGCTTTGGCAGGGACTTTAGGTTCAATAATGCCGGCTACTGGGGATAAATTTAAAAAAGCACAGGAATTAGGTATCGATTTACAGGCCATATTGGACAAAAAAATCACTCCAACAGTAGAGCAGTTGAAATTGTTGGTCGATAACCAAATCAGTGATCATTATCCAAATTTTGCCGGATTTGAAATTCAAAATTTATATCAATTTTTCATGGTGTTTGTTGTGTTATCTGGTATTGCAGGTTTAATCCTGGCGTTTATGACACCTCTTTTGAAAAAAATGATGCACGGTGTTAGATAATTTGAAAAAATAAAATAGAATGAAACATCCTTTTTTTGAAACGATCAAAAAGAGGGTGTTTTTTTATTTGAAAAACACAGTGGTAACAACAATAAATAATTTATAATGGAACAAAATTTAAGTCTGGAGCAAATACAAAATTTTAAAGGAAAATATCCAAAACAGTTGTGGTATTTGTTTTTCAGCGAAATGTGGGAACGTTTTTGTTTCTATGGAATGCGCGGGATGTTGGTTGTATTTATGGTTGGTCAGTTAGGGATGAACGATAGGATTGCCAATTTGCAATATGGTGCAACCCAAGCTTGGGTGTATGCTTTTACATTCATTGGAGGTTTGTTTGCAGACAAAATTTTAGGTTTACGAAAATCTTTGTTTTGGGGCGGAATATTAATGATTATCGGGAGTGTTATTCTTTCGATAGACCCAAAACATTTCTTTTTTATAGGAATTGGGTTTACTATTGTGGGAACCGGATTTTTCAAACCCAATATTTCATCGATGGTTGGGCAACTTTATCAAGATGGTGATCCAAGAAGAGATGCAGGTTTTTCATTCTTTTATATGGGAGTAAATCTTGGAGCATTAATTGGAGGATATATTTGTATAGCAGTCGCTGAAGGTTCTATGTGGCAATCTATTGTTCCGGAGCATCTTCGTTGGAATGTTGGTTTCGGGTTCGCTGCAATTGTTATGATTGTTAGCCTTTTAACATTTACTCAAACTCAAAAGAAACTTGGAAGCATTGGCGTTTCACCACTTTTGGAAATTGAAACTTCCAAAAGGAAAAAAATGGAAGTGCTAACTTATGTTGGTTCTTTATTGATTATTCCTGTAATCATCGTTATGGTTGCCAATACTGCTTACACAGATTATTTTATGATGTTTATTGGACCCGCTTCCATTTTGTATTTGTTGTATGAAATGAAAAACTTTACGGTAGTTGAAAACAAAAAATTATTTGCGGCTTTGATTTTCATAATATTCTCCATTTTCTTTTGGGCATTTTTTGAGCAAAGTGGAGGTTCTTTAAGTCTTTTTGCGGTGAATAATTTGAACAATACAATTCTTGGTGTGAAATTAAGTCCAAATGGTGTGAACAATTCAGCTAATTCATTTTTTGTAATAGGGTTTGCTGCCTTGGTTGGATTGGTTTGGTTGTGGATGGCAAAAAGAAAAATTGAACCTAATACTGTTATTAAATTTGGACTGGCATTTTTATTTCTTGCCGGCGGTTTTTGGATATTTTATTATACTAAATTTTTCGCTGATGCCGGAGGAAGAACTTCTTTAGGATTATTTACTTTCGGTTGGTTTATCATCACTTTTGGTGAACTTTGTTTGTCGCCAATCGGGATGTCTGCAATGACAAAACTTTCGCCTTTGAAAACTCAAGCGGTTATTATGGGAATGTGGTTTTTGGCAAGTGCTTATGGACAGTACTTTGCAGGTATTTTAGGTGCCAATATTGCTGAGGCTTCCGAGAATGCAAGCAATCTTGAAAAACTAACTGTCTACGCCGATGGATACCAACAGTTAGCCATTTATGCCCTGATTGCCGGAGTGGTTTTGATTGCTATTTCGCCATTGGTCAAAAAATTAATGCAAGAAGTAAAGTAGCTGACAAATTTTGGTATTAATTTTGTTTAAATTTGTAAAACTGAAAACTTGGAATGGTCAATAAAGAGAAGATTTTAGTTTTTAAGATTTTATTAGACAAAAAAATAAATAGTTAAGAGATGAAAAAAATAATTTTACTTGTATTCTTTTTGGTTGGTGTAAGTGTTGCCCAAGCTCAAGAATTAAAATGGTACACGGATGTAAAAGAAGCTATCAAAGTTTCGAATAAAGAGAAGAAGCCATTGATGATGTTTTTTACAGGAAGTGATTGGTGTGGATGGTGTATTCGTTTGCAAAATGAAGTATTGAAAACCCCAGAATTTAATAAATGGGCTACAGCAAATGTTATTTTGGTGGAGTTGGATTACCCTAGAAGAGTTGAGCAATCGGATGAACTTAAAAAACAAAACAACGAGTTGCAGCAAGCATTTGGAATCCAAGGATTTCCAACAGTATTTTTTGCCAAAGGAACTATCAATAAAGAAGGAAAAGTAAATTTTGAAGGTTTGGGCAATACAGGTTATGTAGCCGGTGGACCAACGGCTTGGTTGGCGGTTGCCGATCCTTTTGTGAAAAATGCTAAAATGACCCCTGAGCCAAAATCCAAAACAAAAACTAAAAAAGCATAAGTTTTACATTAGTTAATTTTATAGAATCCCTTTTCGCCTGTTGCGTGAAAAGGGATTTTTTGTTGCTCACAAGTTATTTTCCATCTTTTTTGGAACGATTTGTAATTGGATGCATCGGCAACAATTAGTTTAGGTTTTAAGGTTTGCAAAAGCCTGTCAAAGTTGATTTTTGGGGATTGTGTGATGATTACAACATCGGGGCTGATATTTCGCGGGTACACCTTTGAACTGTCTATGACCAATATTTTGTTTCCCCTAAAATACATCAGGTTCTTTAATTTGTATTTTCCTTTCAATGTACTGAAATTGGCGGTGAGATAGGAAGCCAATACTGTATTGTTCAAAATATGATCGTTGGTATAAATGACTGCTTTATTTCCTTTTCGTTCGATGAGTTGGGTGCTTTTTGTAGTATTCAGTACGATAAATTCAGTTTGGTTTTGAACGTTCCATTTTGTTCCAATTGCGGATAATTGGAAGATTATAATTGAGATTAATACACAAATTAGACTTCTGAAATTTTTATATTGAAAAGTTATGATCACAGTGATAATCACTAAATAACTGCTGATTAATAGTGAAGAGTTTAAAGGAATATCTTTGATTACGAACTGTTCTAATGATGCGATTTTGTTAATTATTTTGTCCAAATAGTAAATACTTATTTCCAATGTTTTTGTCGGATAAAACGGAACCCAGTTGAATGCTGCCAGCGACATTATTAAAACGCCTAAACTCATAATGAAACCCAGAAACGGAATAACGATAAGATTTGTGACGAAAAACAGCCCCGGAAATTGATGAAAGTAATAAATGCTGAGAGGAAAAGTACCTATTTGAGCAGCAAATGAAACCGTTAATATGTCCCAAAAATAGTTTAGGATTTTGTTTTTAGGTTGCCAAAGGTTTGCCATCAAAGGCTGTAACCAAACAATAAAGAACAAGGCAACATAACTTAGTTGAAAACCCACATCGAACAGAAAGGAAGGCTGAAACAGTAAAATAAGAAAAATGGAAGCGAGGAGCGTGTGATAAATATTGACGCTTCTCCTTAAATATAACCCAATTGCTACAAACGAAAACATGGTTACGGAACGCACCACTGAAGGTGCCAGTCCTGCCAGAATCCCAAAAAGTGACAGGCAGGCAAGTGTGATTATAAGTTTGATGAAAGCCCCTTTTCTGGTGTTTGGAAATGGTTTTAGTATAAAAGTGACAAACAATAATATAAACCCGATATGCAATCCCGAAACCGACAGAATATGCACAGCCCCGGCATATTGATAGTCTTGAATAATTTCGGGGTCAATGTCTTGTTGTTGTCCCATTATCAGGGCTACGGCAACATTTAGTTCTTTGTTGTCGAAGTTACTTTTTTCCAAATTTTGGATAATCCGATTTCTTAGTCGTGAAGTGTAGAACCAAATGTCTTTTACTATTTCGGAACTGAGCTGTATTTCATTTGGTTCGGCGTAGAGTTGGGCATAGATTTGTTTGTTTTCGAGATACTGACGGTAATCAAATTGGTTGGGATTTTTTTGACTTGTGTTTTTTGACAAAAGTGAATTAATTTTTAATTGGTTGCCAATGATAAAGGTATGATTTAGACTGTCTTTGTTGATGTTGAGCAGAATTCGGCCAGTTGTTTTTTTATTGTCAACAGAATTCAATAGGGCAATATAGCGGTCATTGAAAGTATTGCTTTTTAGTTTTTCCCTTAACGTAAGCGTGAAAGTGTGTTTTTTATCAAAGATGTTTTTGCAATGAGTGTAATTGTTTTGCTGATTGGAATCGGTATGGACGGTTTGTGTGGTTATGCCAACTGCAAGGGCTAGGAGGTAGGTTGCTATTCCAAAAAAAAGTTGAAACTTTCTATTCGTCTTGCTTAAAAAATAAGCTGTTAAAAAAATAATGATGCTTACCGCAAGAAAAAGAAACACAATCATTGGGATTGGTTTTAGAAAATAGGTAATCAGAATGCCAATGACAAAGGCTATTGTTATTCTGGCAAGTGGAAATTGTAGTACTTTCATTATGCCAAAATACAAATATTTTGTAAGAAATAAATTCTTTTTACTGCAATTTTGTTGGGTAATCCCTATATTTGAAAAGAGGATAAAACGAAGTCAGACTTTTTGTAATTTAATTGATTTTTGGGGTGTATAAGCGCTATCTTGTTACGTATATAAACTTATTGGCAGTAATATTGACACCAGTTAGATATTAGAAAAACACATAAGAAATGAAAACAATAATTAAAATATTTCCAATAGCTTTTTTGCTTGTTTTTCTTGTAAGTTGTGACCCGGCTCACGATATTGTATTTACAAATAATACAAATTCAGTAACTAAGGTTAAATTCAAATTAAACCCAAGATTCAAAAACTATCGGTTAAGTGAATCAATGACTGGAGATTCAATTGTGCTTAATTTAAAACCAAAAGATACTGCGAATTTATATTTTGGAATTGGAGTTTGGGACGACAAAGAAATAGACCTATTATGTAATTCTATAATTAGTTTGGAAATTGAAAATAATGACTTAAAGACCGTTTATAAATCAAAAAAAACAATAAAAAATATTTTTGAAAATAATCAAGAAGGATTTTGGTGGAAAACGAGGATAGCAATTGAGGTTGAATAAAAATACTAATGCTAATACTCATGACAACAGATTTCAACAATAGCCTTAATAGAAAACGGTTTCTGTATTTTATGATAAATTGGTTCCTTTTCTTTTAGGGTGGCATCAAACTACTTCAATGAATCAACAATTAAATGCGCCGTTTTTTTGCTGGCGCCAATTCCGCCCAATTTTTCTTCGAGCAAATCGTAGTTTTCAAGCAGTGTTTTGCGATAATTGGGTTCGAGGATTTTGGTCAATTCTTCACGGACGCGTTTGGTTGAACAATCGCCCTGAATCAATTCGGTTACGACTTCCCTGTCCATGATAAGGTTGACAAGCGATATGTATTTTAGCGTAATAATGCGTTTGGCAATTTGGTAGGAAGCCCAACTGCCTTTGTAACAAACCACTTCCGGAACTTTGAAAAGAGCCGTTTCTAGTGTCGCTGTTCCTGAAGTTACCAGTGCCGCGGTAGCATTGCGCAATAAGGCATAGGTTTTGTTCGAGACAAATTTTATGTTGTTGCTGGAAATGAATTGTGCATAAAATAAAAAGTCCTGGCTAGGTGCTCCGGCAATCACAAATTGATAATCGGGGAAATCCTTGACAACACTCAACATAACCGATAGCATTTTGCTAATTTCCTGTTTTCGGCTTCCGGGCAAAATGGCGATAATCGGTTTTTCGGACAATTGGTTTTCAGTCCTGAAAGCCTTAGTGTCAGTACTTGCTTGGCTGTGGATGGCATCAATCAATGGATGACCAACAAACTCAACAGGGAATTTATGTTTGACTTCGTAGAAATCTTTTTCGAAAGGCAAAATCACATACATTTTGTCAATGTCTTGCTTGATTGCCTTGATTCGGTTTTCTTTCCATGCCCAAATTTGTGGTGAAATGTAATAGTGGTTTTTATATCCAACTTCTTTGGCCCACTTGGCAATCCGCATGTTGAAACCGGGATAATCAATGTAAATAATTACGTCCGGATTGAATTGCGTGATGTCGTTTTTGCAGATTGTGATGTTGTTTAAAATGGTTTTCAGATTGAAAACAACCTCCACAAAACCCATAAAAGCCAAATCACGGTAGTGTTTTACCAAAGTTCCGCCTGCATTTTGCATCAAATCGCCACCCCAAAAACGGATGTCGGCCTGTGGGTCTTCTTCATAGAGCGCTTTCATCAAATTGGAACCGTGTAAATCTCCCGAAGCTTCTCCTGCAATAATGTAGTATTTCATTTTTTGTGAATTTTGGTAAACAAAGATAGATTAAAGTTTCTAAGATTCTAAGTTACAAAGTTGCTAAGATTTTTATAAGGCTTTTGGTTTTAAACTCAGAAACTTAGATTCTTAGCAACTTAACAACTTTGGTGTTATATAAACAATGTGGTAATGGTTAATGCTATAACTGCCAAAACTACGCCTCTCGCCATGAGTTCTTTATTCATTTTCAGTAAAATACCAAAGGCGATTAAATCCAGTATGGAACCCAGTGTAACAATTTTCCCGAGGTGGCCTTCGTTTTTCATGGATTGGATTCCGGTTATAAAATCGGTGTGAACAATAAGCGTAATGTAGAGAAACATTCCGAGGAAGCAACCTAAAATTCCAATTGCGAATCCAATAAGTAAGTCTGTTTTATTCATTTGAAGCTATTATTTAGGGATCAGGCACTAATTCCAATCTCTTTTGGTTAAGTTTTGTATAGCGTGATGTGCAGTCAGGTCAAATTGCACGGGCACAATGGAAATAAAACCATTTTTAAGCGCCCATTCATCAGTGTCTTCGCCTTTGTCTTCATTGACGAATTCTCCGCTAAGCCAGTAATAATCTTTTCCCTGCGGGGTTTGTCGCTTATCGAATTTTTCAGACCAAAGAGCATTCGCCTGACGGCAAATTTTGATTCCTTTAATTTCTTCCTCTTTTAATTTGGGAAAATTTACGTTCAAAATCACACCTTCGGGAAGTTTGTTTTTCAAGACTTCGAGAGTAATGGTTTTAACATAGGATTTGATTGGTTCAAAATCGGCGTTCCAATCATAATCCAGCAAAGAGAAACCAATAGCTTGAATACCTTCGATTCCGGCTTCGACAGCGGCACTCATCGTTCCGGAGTAAATTACATTGATAGATGAATTTGATCCATGGTTAATGCCCGAAACACAAAGGTCGGGTTTGCGTTTCAGAATTTCGTGAACGGCTATTTTCACACAATCTACGGGAGTTCCGGAACAGCTATATTCTAAAATAGTATCCGAGTCTTTAGAAATTTTATTAAGGTATAAAGTGTCATTTATAGTAATGGCGTGACCCATTGCGCTTTGAGGTTTGTCTGGAGCAACAATAATTACATCACCTATTGTCGCCATAATTTCGATCAATGCTCTTATGCCCGGAGCAGAAACTCCATCGTCATTTGTAATTAGTATTAAAGGCCTTTCATTTTTCATATATGTAAAAGTTATTTGTCATAGGTCACATATGGTATCGCCTTTTATTTATTTGTGTTTGTTTGCAACAAACCTTTTGTTTCTGGCGATTTCATTTGAGAATTGTTAAAAAATATATATTTATTGAAAAAAAACGAGTTTACGAACAAATGTAGTAACACAAAATCTTATATTGCGAACAAATAAAATATATTTTTTGGATTTAATTTTTGAAACCTGAGAAATCTATTTTATACCTTTAACAAAAAATTATGTAGTACTCTAGGGGGCTGGCATAGTTTTTAATGTAACTTAGATTAAAAAAATTGATGAAACCTATTATTAGCTTTATGAAAAGGAATTATAAAATACTGATAGCGGTAGTATGCCTCTCGGCAACTTTGTTTGCCTTTAATATAAAATCAAAGAATTCTGTAGATCCTGAAAAAGACAAACTGCTTCTGGAGTTATTAACGTATGTGATTGAGAAAGGACATTATAACCCGGCGGTTATTGATGACAATTTTTCAAAAGGTGTTTATAAAGATTACATTGCAGCTTTGGATCCATCCAAACGTTTCTTCTTGCAGTCGGATATCAATGAGTTTTCCAAATTCGAATTGGAAATAGACAATCAATTAAACGACAGAGATTTGACTTTTTTCAATCTTACTTATGATCGTTTGATGCTTCGTATGGAAGAAAGCAAAAAAGTATACAAAGATATTTTGTCCAAACCGTTTGACTACACGGTTGACGAGGAATTTAATGTTGATTACGAAAAAGCTCCGTATGTTAAGAACAGTACAGAATTAAAAGAGAGATGGAGAAAACAAATTAAATTATCTACTCTTTCTTCTTTTACTGACAAGAAAAAAATGGAAGAGGACAAGAAAGCAAAAGATCCTAATTACGTAGTGAAAACGGATGCTGAACTTGAAGCTGAGACAAGAGATAGCTCTTTGAATTCATTGAACGAGTCATTTGGTTTAATGAATGATTTGAAAAGAGACGATTGGTTTACATTGTACATCAACTCTATCATGTCTCGTTTTGATCCACACACTACTTATTTTGCTCCAGAAGAAAAAGAAAGATTTGATGTGAGCATGAGCGGTAAATTAGAAGGTATCGGAGCTAGGTTACAAAAGAAAAATGACTATACTGAAATTTCAGAATTAATATCAGGTGGACCAGCTTGGAGAGGAAAACAATTAGAAGCTGGAGACTTAGTGATGAAAGTGGCGCAAGGAAATGGTGTTCCTGTGGATGTAGTAGGAATGCGTTTAGATGATGTGGTTAAGAAAATCAAAGGACCAAAAGGATCTGAAGTTCGTCTTACAGTAAAAAAAGTGGATGGAACTATTCAGGTGATTTCTATCATTCGTGATATTGTTGAGATTGAAGAAACTTATGCAAAATCAAGTGTGGTTGACAAGAACGGTGTGAAATATGGAGTTATTTATTTGCCTAAATTTTATATCGATTTTGAAAATAAAGATGGAAGAGATGCTGGTAAAGACATTGCTCTTGAAGTAGATCGTTTGAAAAAAGCAGGAGTAAAAGGTATTGCTCTTGATGTACGTGATGATGGTGGAGGATCTTTATCAACGGTTGTTGATATTGCAGGGTTATTTATTGAGCAAGGGCCAATCGTTCAGATAAAATCTGCCGGTAAGAAAAAAGAAATCCTGTATGATACTGACAAAAAAATTGAATGGGATGGACCACTGGTAATTATGGTAAATGAATTTTCGGCTTCTGCATCAGAGATTTTGGCAGCCGCAATCCAAGACTATAAGAGAGGAATCATCATTGGTAGTAAACAAACTTATGGAAAAGGAACTGTTCAAAATGTGATCGACTTAAATCAATTTGTACGAAATAATTCTTCAGGTGATTTAGGCGCATTGAAAACAACTACGCAGAAATTTTATAGAATTAATGGGGGTTCAACTCAATTAGAAGGAGTAAGTAGTGATGTAGTTATGCCGGATCGTTACTCTTATTTGAAAATGGGAGAGCGTGATGAAGAAAACGCTATGCCATGGGATAAAATCGATGCTGCTCCTTATTCAGTTTGGACTAATACTTCAAAATTTGATCAAGCGATTGCTAACAGTAAAAAAAGAATTGAAAATAATATTCAATTTAAACTGATTGAAGAAAATGCCAAATGGATTGATAGTAGAAGCAACGAAAACACATATAGTCTAAATTTGGATAAATTTAAAGTTGCTCAAAATGAAATTGAGCAAACAGCCAAAAAGTTTAAACCAATTGTGGATTATAAAAATAATTTGAAATTTACATCATTGCCATATGAACTAGAAGGATTTGCTAAAGATCCAGTCTTAAAGGAAAAAAGAGACAGATGGCATGAAAGTTTGGCAAAAGATATTTATGTTGAAGAAGCTTTAAATATTCTAGAGGATTTACAGCCAAAAACAGTTTTAAAACCTGGTATTGTTGAAGCTAAAAAAAAGATAGTTAAAACATAATAGCTAATAAGTTAAAAAGGAAAAGAGGTTATTCTAATGTGAATAGCCTCTTTTTTTTTGGATGGTCAAAAGAAAATTTAATAAACGATTGTTTGTTTGGATAGTAAGAACTATCGGAATGTTATGTCAAACAGATGCTTTGGTTAAATGTAAGTAATATTTGAAAATGGTTGTTAAATGCTGTTGCAAAAAGTAAATTTTATCTATTTTTACATTTTGGAAATATATAAAATTTAAAATCGCAATACGGTAATGCACATAGCAATAGCAGGAAACATAGGTTCAGGAAAAACAACATTGACCCGTTTGTTGTCAAAACATTTTAAATGGGAGCCTCATTTTGAAGAAGTAGTTGATAATCCTTATTTGGATGATTTTTACCATCAAATGGAACGTTGGTCGTTTAATTTGCAAATTTATTTCCTCAATAGTCGTTTTCGCCAAATTATGCAATTCCGTGAAAGTGGCAAAAAAATAATTCAGGATAGGACTATTTATGAAGATGCCCATATTTTTGCTCCCAATCTCTATGCAATGGGCTTAATGACGCAACGTGACTATGAAAATTATTCTTCCCTTTTTGAATTGATGGAGTCGTTTGTGAAATCACCGGATTTGTTGATCTATTTAAGAAGTTCTATTCCTAATTTGGTTGGTCAAATTCATAAGCGTGGCCGTGAATACGAAAACACTATCTCTATTGATTACTTAAGCCGCCTTAACGAACGCTATGAAGCTTGGGTTCACACTTATAACAAAGGAAAAATATTGATTATTGATGTGGATAAAATCAATTTTGTTGATAATCCCGAAGATTTAGGAAACATCATCAATCGTATTGATGCTGAATTAAATGGGTTGTTTTAAAAATCAAATCCTTATTTGAAAAGTCCTTTGGTTTTATTTTATATCTTTGTATGTCAGTGTTTTGTATTTTGAAAGCGTTGGTGTTTTGTTTCCGAATTTTATCATAATTACTGAATCTACTCTAAATTTTTTGGTTTTTCTGAATTATTAACTAAATCTAGAAAGCCATGAAAAAGGATTACTTTAAAAGAAAATTTACTTGCATACTTTTAAGCTTTCTGTTAGTTCTTCAAAGTAGTTGTGTAGCTTACAAAAGTTCTACATCAACTTTAGATGAGGCAGTTGCTTCAAATTGCAGAGTTCTAGTAGTTAAAACAGATGAAACAAAACTTAAACTTCTTAAAATTGAAAAAATTGATGGGGCGTATTATGGAACTTTAAAAACATCAAAAGGGATTGATGTAATAAAATTAAATGAAAGTGATTTAAAAAGGATAAACCTTAAGGATAAAACCGCATCAACTTGGGGGACTATTGGAATCGTTGTAGGTTCGTTGGGAATTGTATTCGCAATCATTGCTGGTCTTTCAGTTCAAAGTTTTGATGTTGGGTCAGGATATTGATTTTTAAAATATCAAAAGATAGTATAATAAATAATGCCTCATAACTATGAGGCATTATTTATTATAAGCTATTTAGATTTTTACTATTTACAAGATATTAATTGTTACTATTTTGGTAAATTAATAAGAATAATGGGTTAATATTTAAAAGGGGTAAAAAAACAGTTAAATAATTTTAATTGCTTCATAATTTTTGTGTAAATGTCTTTATTTTAAATAGTTGCATTGTGTTTTGTTTGAAAAAAATATCAGATTTCTCTTGTGGTTTATGTTAAAATTTGTTTTAACATAAAATAAAACAGTTTGAACGGCCGTTTTTACTTAATGCATTTTAGAACCCAAATCTTTAATTAAAAACACAGAAATTATGAAGAAATTTAGATTACAAACCCTGGGAATTTTCACATTGGCAATTATGAGCTTGTCTCTTTTTAGTTGTGATGGAAATGACAGCACAGATAAAAGTCAGGAAACATCTCGACTTATGGTGAAAATGGTAGATGCTCCCGGTGATTATGACCAAGTTAATGTCGAAGTACTTGACGTAATGGTTAAAAGCAGCTCTGATTCTGGTGACAATGGCTGGATAAGTATTGGTGATAAAACCCAAGTAGGGGAAGGAAAGATTTATGATTTGTTAAAATTAACCGGGGGAACCAATATTATGTTGACAGACAGTTTAATTCCTTCTGGTAGTTTGGGACAAATTCGATTAGTTCTTGGAGATGAAAATACAGTTGTTGTAGATGGAAAATCTTTTAATTTGACAACACCAAGTGCTCAACAATCAGGATTGAAATTGCAGGTTAATCAGACTTTGACAGCAGGAACGACTTATGAATTCCTTTTGGATTTTGATGTAAATAAATCTATTGTTACAACAGGTAATTCGAGTTATATTTTAAAACCGGTTATTAGAGTATCAACAAAAGAAGCTTCAGGTATAATCAAAGGAGTCGTGAGTCCAGCAGTTGATTATCAGGTTTTGGCATCTGTTCAACAAGGAGAGCAAGTTTTTTCCGCATTTGTTAAAATAGATGACAAAGATGGTGATACAACTGATGGAGACGGAGCTTTCCAAATAAATGGAATTCCATCTGGGACTTATACGTTGACTTTAACTCCTGATCCACTTTCAGGAAAAGCACCTATAACAATTGCTAATGTAGTTGTTGTGAATGGACAAACCACTGATGTAGGAAACGTTACTTTTCCGTAAAGGTTAAAAAAAGTAGACATAAAAATGCCCCGAATTTCGGGGCGTTTTTTTATTCTGATTAAATCGGAATCTTATTTTAAAGCTTCTACTTTTGCTTTTACTTCATCAAGTGTGCCTTCAAAAACTTGAACATTTTCATTTCCATTTTCAGAAGTTGTCACAGTAGCCGTCGCATTTCCGTCTTTTTTTATGATTTGGACTTTCACTTCTTTTTTAGACATTTTGGAACAACATGCTTTGCCTTTTGGTTCAACAAATTTTCCGTTTTTGTCATAATGAGATAAGCACATTTCTTTTTGCTCAGGAGTACATTTTAGACTATCGCACATTTTTGCGCATTCTTCTTTTGTCATTTTAGCACATTTAGCCATGTTGCATTTACCCATCATCATTGCTCCTTCGGCCATAGAGCATTGTTTCATTATGATTTCTTTCTTTTCACAAGAACTTTGAGTATTCATGGTACTGCTTTCGTTTCCTAAAATTGGAGCCATAACCAAACCGATCAAACAAGTCAATTTGATTAAAATATTCATTGATGGCCCCGAAGTGTCTTTGAAAGGATCTCCAACGGTATCACCAGTAACCGCGGCTTTATGAGCATCTGATCCTTTGTAAGTCATCTCTTCATTAATCATAACTCCTGCCTCAAATGATTTTTTAGCGTTGTCCCAAGCACCACCGGCATTGTTTTGGAAAACTGCCCAAAGTACTCCGGATACAGTAACTCCAGCCATATAGCCTCCCAGCATTTCGGCAATTAATTGATTGTTGTCTCCGTAAACTAATTTACCAACGAGTAAAATTGCAATTGGGAAACCAATTGTCAAAATACCAGGTAACATCATTTCCCTCAAAGCGGCTTTGGTTGAAATATCAACACATTTGGCATATTCCGGTTTGCCGTTTCCTTCCATAATTCCAGGAATTTCTTTGAACTGTCTACGTACTTCGTACACCATATCCATTGCGGCTTTCCCTACAGAATTCATCGCTAATGCTGAGAAAACAACAGGTATCATTCCTCCAATGAATAGCATTGCTAAAACAGGTGCTTTGAAAATATTGATTCCGTCAATTCCAGTGAAAGTAACATAAGCAGCAAACAAAGCCAAAGAAGTCAATGCCGCAGAAGCAATCGCAAATCCTTTTCCTGTTGCAGCGGTTGTATTTCCAACTGAGTCCAAAATATCGGTTCTTGTACGAACTTCTTTTGGTAATTCACTCATTTCGGCAATTCCACCGGCATTGTCAGATATTGGCCCGAATGCATCGATTGCCAATTGCATTGCAGTTGTCGCCATCATTGCAGAGGCAGCTAACGCCACTCCGTAAAATCCTGCTAAAGCATAGGAAACCCATATAGCGATTCCAAACAATAAAACGGTTGGGAAAGTTGAAATCATTCCCGTTGCCAATCCTGCAATTACATTTGTTGCCGATCCAGTACTCGATTTTTGAACAATCGCCATTACTGGTTTTGTGCCTAATCCAGTGTAATATTCGGTTACTGATGAAATGGCTCCACCAACAATTAAACCGATTAGTGTGGCATAAAATACGTACATAGACGAAATCTCTTTTGTGCCTTCACCGAAGAAAGTCATTTTAATCGTTTGGGGAAGCATATATTGGACCAAGAAAAAGCACGCAATTGCTGTTAAAATAATAGCAACCCAGTTTCCTATATTTAATGCTTTTTGAACTTGTGCTTCCTTAGCGTTTTCGTCAGTGATTTTAACCAACATAGTGCCGACTATTGAGAATAAAATTCCAAAACCGGCAATCGCCATAGGTAATAGAATAGGACCAATTCCTCCAAATGCATCCTGAATAGATCCGCCCATATCTTTAATCACATAATTTCCAAGAACCATGGCGGCCAAAACTGTCGCCACATATGAACCAAATAAATCGGCACCCATACCTGCAACATCACCTACATTGTCACCCACGTTATCAGCAATAGTTGCAGGATTTCGAGGGTCGTCTTCCGGAATACCAGCTTCAACTTTACCAACTAAATCAGCGCCGACATCGGCCGCTTTAGTGTAAATTCCACCACCTACACGAGCAAATAGAGCAATTGATTCGGCACCCAAAGAAAAACCGGCCAATGTTTCCAAAACTACTGTCATATCTTCGGTAGAGGTCCATTGTCCTTTCATGAATATCTGAAAGAAAATAATAAAAAAAGAAGTTAAGCCTAAAACAGCCAAACCGGCTACACCTAATCCCATTACGGTTCCACCTCCAAAAGAAACTTTTAAAGCTTGTGGTAAACTGGTACGTGCGGCCTGAGTAGTTCTTACATTGGTTTTGGTTGCGATTTTCATCCCCATATTTCCGGCTAATGCCGAGAAAAAGGCTCCGCATACAAATGCAACAATTATTAAAATATTGGTTTTTACCCCAGGAATAAAAGTAATCCCTGCCAATACAACGCTTGCAACGATTACAAAGACAGCCATTAATCTGTATTCTGCTTTTAAGAAGGCTAAAGCTCCTTCATATATGTGATCTGATATCTCTTTCATTTTTCCGTCTCCGGAATCTTGTTTTAATACCCACGATCTTTTGACGACCATAAAAATTAGTCCTACTAATGCCATAAAAATTGGCACATAAATCATAATTGAATTCATAAAAATATCCTCATTATATTAATAAAAAAATGTTATCGAAAGCAATTTAAACAAAAAAAGCAATACCCAATGTTGAGTATTGCTTTTTTTGCAAAAAAATAAAGGAAAAATTATTTAATGCTAAATAATCCTTTTGGTTTGTTTTCAATTTTATTAAAACGTTCGGTACATTCATCGATGATTGTGTAAGCCTCATCCAAATTACCCCAACCTTCTACGTCTACTTTTTTGTTTTCAAGGTCTTTATAAACTTGGAAAAAATGCTCGATTTCTTTCAATAAGTGAGGATTAACATCTGAAAGGTTTTCTAATGAATTCCAAATTGGATCGGAAACCGGTACACAGATAATTTTTTCGTCTGGTCCTTTGTCATCAGCCATGTGGAAAACACCGATAGGTTTCACCTGCATTACACAACCCGGGAAAGTAGGTTCGTTAATCAATACCAAAACATCCAAAGGGTCACCATCCAAAGCCAAAGTTTCAGGAATGAAACCGTAATCTGCAGGGTACATCATGGATGAAAATAGCATTCTGTCAAAACGCATTCTTTTTATCTCAAAATCGTATTCGTATTTATTTCTACTTCCTCTTGGTATCTCAATTAATACGTCAAAAGTTTTTAATTTTTCTGTCATTATTCTTTGTTTTTTGTTTTTTTTAGATTGTTTTTTAGAGATCGCAAATGTAATCAAACTATACTTTTTTGCAACAAAAAAAGCAATATAATCCTGATGTGTTTTAGGGAATTAACCTTAAAATCAAGCTTAAAACACAATTGTTTCAAAATAAATGCTAAAGAAAGTTTATAAACGTCTTTCGTTTGTTGTTTTATTGTCCTAAAATTGATGCTAATGGGATATATGCTAGTTGATTTATTATGTTAGTACACAATTGTTCTGTTGCGTTTTTTTAGGTAATAGTGCCAAAGCAAAAATGTGGCATAAGAGCGGTAGGGACTCCATTGCTGGGCATGGATTTCCATTTCTTGCTTATCATGAATATCCAGTAATTCTTTAATTGTATTGATAACTGCTATGTCACCCAATGGAATCAAATCGGGTTCCTGAAGGCAAAACATAAGGTAAATATCGATGGTCCAATTTCCGATTCCTTTTAGTTTGATTAATTCGTCTCGAACTTGTTGTGCCGATTTTGTGGCTAGGCTTTCAATGTCTAGTTCTTTGTTGAGAACTGTTTGGGCTAATATTTTTATGTAATTGGTTTTCTGGCGGCTAACACCCAAAGTTCTGAATTCTTCGTCGGGGAGAATGGAAAGTGTTTCGGGAATGCAGGTTGTATGGGCTTTGATTTTCAGAAATGTTGCTTTCGCCGAATCTATTGAAACTTGCTGTTCCAAAATCAACAATACTAAAGTTTCAAATCCTTGAGGCCTTCTTGGAATTGCAGGCATTCCATAAGTTTCTATGATCTGTTTAAAGATGGGATCTTTTTGTAAAAGATAATCGAAAGCTTGTTGCATGGTCGTATTTTTTAGCCCGGATAGAAATGAAAAGCCTTATGAAAAAAACAGCTAATTTTTTGTTGAAGTAAAAAAGCGACTATAAGAAGCTCTTTTTACTTTTTACAAAAATAGCTGTTTTTGAGTAAGCTTGTAATGGAGAGCCGGATTAGCTTCTAAAAATAGAATCCGAAAGATCCTTTTACGGCAAATCTATTGATGTTTGGCATGTCAAGATAACTGCCTCTCCATGATAAATCAAGGCGGAATACCTTGAAGATATTTCCAATTCCGGCATTGTATTCCCAATATACATTCTCTGGAGCTACATAATTTAGGCCTGAAGCATTTATGGCTTTGTTGGCATCTGAAATGGTTCCGTAAGCGGCTTTCACACCTATAAATTCCCTCCAATTAAGTTTTCGTAAAAATGGAACTCTTGCAAAAAATCTTCCGTTGAAATCGTGGGTCCATTGAGCAGTAGCATATTTATCGGTTACAAATTCATAGTAATTAAGATTACTGAATGTGTTTTCGATAGTGAAAAAAGTCTGGTTACCGGGAACAATGCTCAGAAGCCCAAGCGGAACAGTTCCATAAGTTTTTCCGAGTTCCAATATTACATCAGAGCGGCCGAGCGGCCCGATAATAATTGGCTGTTTGTAATAAAGTTCAATTTTTTTATAATTAAAATCACTGTTGATGATTCCTTTGTAACCTTGGCTGTAGTTGACAAATAGGGTAGAGTATGGCGCGTTGGCGATACTTCTTTCAACTCCATAAGCAATTGTTCTCCTGTTTGGTGTCCACTCTGCCTGAATGTTAAATTCAGATTGTGTAGTGTTGCTTTTTACAACGCCCGCCGGATTTTCGGCTGATGGTAAAGTAGTGTAATAATTCAGACTGAAAACAGGCGAAGCCGATTCCAGTGTTTTATAAGTTACGCCCGTTTGAAACGTTAGATTTTTTACTGGTTCTATTGCAATATAGGCATTGGTTAAACCTACATTGGTTAATTTTCCGTTGGAACCCGTCGTAAAAAAAGCCGAAGAGCCGTAACTCCTTGATAAAATGTCATTGGATATTGTCAAACTGGCTCCCAATTGTTCAATATCACGCCTGTTTCCGGCAGAAATAATGACTCTGTTCTTTTTGTCAATCATCCATTTTCCGGCAAAACCATATTTAAATTTGTCATCTCTTGCACCATAAGCGGTAAAAGCTTGTACACGCCAGGTATCGTTGGGGCCAAAGTAAGTTCGACCTCCGATTTGAGTCCTGAAACCTTCGACTTCGTTGTATCCGAAAGTAGAAAAAATGGGGCCAAAATCAAACCAGTTGTGATTAATGTAGCCGCTGGCGAGCACCGTGACCAGATTGGTAAGCCGTTTGAATGCGGGGACGGTTTTGAGCGTATCAAGCATTTTGTAAACACCTTTTTCGTCTTTGGATAGTTTTTCAAAGCGGTTTTCCTCCCAGTATTCGTCACTCTTTTTATATACTTCGTTATCAACAAAATTTACTTCTTCTTTGTAAAATTTCGCAGGTTTTTCAATATTGAATTTGTGATTTTGGAAATAAGTGGTTCGTTTGCCGTAAACACCTTTTGATTTTTCTTTTTTGTTTAAAGCAAAATCAGACATTAGGTAGTCTTTTGTCAACAGGAAAATAGAATCGTTCAGTACATCAAATTCTTGTTCGACATAAATATCTTTTACCCAGTTGATGTTGGCACTTTTGGTAACTGCCATATTTATTTTTTTTATGGCAAATGTGGTATCGTTAACCCAAAAATCGCCCTTAAAAGTGAGTTCATTTTTTCGTCTTGGGTAAAAAACAATGTTGTAGCACCATTTTTTGTCTATAAAAGTACTGTCTCTCAATACATAATTATAGGTGTCAATTCCTGTTGTGGAAAGCGGACTGGTAAAGGTCTTATGAAATAAATTGATATAATTGTTGTAAATATTATAATCGACATATAAATCTTTTATGAACGACAAAATTTGCTGATTCCCTTCGTAACCTGAGGTTTTATTTGCTTTTACAATTTCTTTGGTTTTAGGGATTCTGTTGTCGCCATATACATCAGAAAGAGCTTCGTTTATGAAAATAGGTAAATACGTTTTTCCTGTAACTTTTGAAGTGTCCACATGGTCAAAGATGAATTCCATGCCTTTGAAAAGTTTATTTTTTCTATAAGCACTGTCAATTGAATTAATGTCGAATTCAACCTTTTCATATTTTTCCATTTGGTATTGGTTGAATTTATACAGACCATTTTTGCGCTTTTTCGCCCAAATTTTTCTCAGGATTACTAGGGCAGGGTTGTCCTTTTTTGAAGTTTTGCCGGTATAAATAACCACTTCTTTCAAGGTTTCCTGATCTTTCAATTCAATGGTGAAATTATAATTAACCGATTTGGTTAGAGTAATTTCTTTTTCAGAAAAGCCCACAGAACTTACTACTAAAGTCTGGTAATTGTTTGGAGATTCTAAATAAAATCGTCCGTCTTCGTTGGTTACAGTGCCTGTACTGCTGCCTTTAAAAACAATATTGGCAAAAGGTACAGGTTGTTTGGATTTGTCAATAACAATACCACTCACTTTTGTTTGAGCAAAAATTTGGGATGATGCCGCAAATAAAAATAAGACGATTATTAATAATATTTTCTTCATGATATATAAAAAAAGCTTCATCAAAGTAGGATTGATGAAGCTTTTAAACGGTTATATTCGATTATTAGTATAAATTACTACTTATACAAAACTTTCTTAACAGCTTTTACAACGTCAGCAGCATTTGGCAACCATTCTTTCAATAAAACTGGAGAATATGGTGCAGGAGTGTCAGCAGTTGTAATACGTTGAATTGGAGCGTCCAAGAAATCAAAAGCTTGTTCCTGAACGATATAAGTAATTTCAGAAGAGATACTTGCAAATGGCCAAGCTTCTTCAAGAATAACTAATCTATTTGTTTTTCTAACCGAAGTTAAAATTGCTTCTTTGTCCATTGGACGAACAGTTCTCAAGTCAATAATTTCACAAGAGATACCTTCTTTTGCTAATTCATCAGCAGCGATATAAGCTTCTTTGATGATTTTTCCGAAAGAAACGATAGTAACATCTGTCCCTTCACGTTTAACATCGGCAACTCCAAGAGGAATAGTGTACTCACCATCTGGCACTTCACCTTTGTCTCCGTACATTTGCTCAGACTCCATGAAAATAACTGGATCGTTGTCACGGATAGCCGATTTTAATAAACCTTTAGCATCGTAAACATTTGATGGAACTACAACTTTAAGTCCTGGAGTGTTAGCAAACCAGTTTTCAATAGCTTGAGAGTGAGTTGCTCCTAATTGTCCTGCAGAAGCAGTTGGTCCACGGAAAACGATTGGCACGTTAAATTGTCCACCGGTCATTTGACGAATTTTCGCAGCGTTATTTATAATTTGGTCAATTCCAACCAAACAGAAGTTGAAAGTCATATATTCTACTATCGGGCGACATCCGTTCATTGCAGATCCTACAGCGATTCCAGTAAAACCAAGCTCAGCAATTGGAGTATCGATTACTCTTTTTTCACCAAATTCAGCAAGCATTCCTTTAGATGCTTTGTAGGCACCATTGTACTCAGCAACCTCTTCACCCATTAAGTATATGGACTCATCTCGGCGCATTTCTTCGCTCATCGCTTCACAAATGGCCTCTCTAAATTGTATCGTTCTCATATTGTTATAGTCTGTGTGTAATTTTTTGAATGGCAAAAATAATTATTTTAAATTACTTAAAGGCATAAAATTCCTTAAAATAACAAGGTTTTAAGGTATTGTTTTTTTTAAGTGTTATTTCTGCTAATTCCTTTTTTTTAAAATGAATCAAAATCATAAAGTTCCTTTAGTTGTTTTGTTATTTGAGATTTTTTTTATTTTTTTGGAGCAGAAGCATTTGCTTTTTTAGGGAGTTATCTCCGCTTTTTGCTGCACGCATGTGATAGCGAACTGACGGAGTAATCTTTTTAGCTGAACCCCAGTTCACAAGGATTTTTACGGCACACGAGCGGAGCGAACTGACGAAGTAATCGGGGCTAAAAAACAACATTCTATTCCCCTAGAAAGTTTCTAAAAAAGAATATCTGTAGGCCTATCTTTTTTAGTTATCCCCAATAAAAAATTATTATTTACTTCTGATTTACGAAATCGTAATAGTTGTTGATAATATATTATGCATGCATAATATATTATTCAATTTATTATTTTAAATTTGTCAGGAAAAAAATAGAATTTAAATATATAATTATGAAAATATTAGTTTGCATCAGCCACGTT
The DNA here is from genome assembly GCF_027111335.1 of Flavobacterium aquiphilum. Taxonomy (NCBI): domain Bacteria; kingdom Pseudomonadati; phylum Bacteroidota; class Flavobacteriia; order Flavobacteriales; family Flavobacteriaceae; genus Flavobacterium; species Flavobacterium aquiphilum. The sequence continues at coordinate 948,939 of NZ_CP114288.1, forward strand.
CCTGATACTACTTCAAAAATCAACTTCACTAACGGAGATGCTGAATTTGATACCAATGGGGTTCAATATGTAATTAATCCAAATGACGAATTTGGGCTTACTCGAGGCCTTTGGTTTCAAGAGCAACAAGGAGCTACGGTTACCGTAGTGAATGTTGGAGGAGCAGACACAGAACCTACTTTGAGAAAAGCGTTGGCAATTGGTGCCAATGAAGCCATTCGTGTAAATGCAAACCCTGCTGATGGATTTTTTGTTGCTAAACAATTGGCTGAAGTAATCAAAAATGGTGGTTACGATGTTGTAATTGCCGGTAAAGAATCGTTGGATTATAATGGTGGGATGGTTCCTGGTATGATTGCAGGTATTTTAGGATATAACTTTGTGAACTCTTGTATTGGTATCACAATTGATGGTTCTAATGTAACTGCTGTACGTGAAATAGATGGAGGTAAAGAAACGGTAAACACTTCATTACCGATTATCATAGGAACTCAAAAAGGTATTGTGGAAGAAAAAGATTTACGTATCCCAAACATGAGAGGTATCATGACTGCAAGAACCAAAGCATTAACAATTCTTGAGCCAGTTGATGTTGCTGTAAATTCCAAAGTGGTAAAATTTGAAAAACCGGCTCCAAAATCGGCAGTGAAATTGGTTTCTGCAGATAACTTGGATGAATTAGTCAATTTATTACACAACGAAGCTAAAGTTATTTAAGATTGCAGATTAACGATTTTTGATTGCTGATGTAAAAAAATCGAAAATTGTTCTTAAAAATCTGAAATCATAAGTTTAAAATCTAAAATCACAAATCCTATGTCAATATTAATATATGCAGAATCTGCAGAAGGAAAATTTAAGAAAGTAGCATTAGAATTAGCTTCTTATGCAAAAAAAGTAGCCGAATCATTAGGGACAACTGTAACGGCTGTGACTGTAAATGCAGCAAATGTTTCGGAATTGTCAAAATACGGAGTTGATAAAGTTTTAAAAGTAAGCAATGATAAATTAGCTGGGTTTAATGCTAAAGCCTATGCTGATGTTATCAAACAAGCGGCGCAGAAAGAAGCGGCCAAAGTAATTTTATTGTCCTCAACAACGGACAGTATTTACATGGCTCCATTAGTTGCTGTGGCATTAGAGGCTGGTTATGCTTCAAATGTTGTTGGTTTGCCGGTAAGTACTTCTCCTTTTCAAGTAAAAAGAACGGCTTTTTCAAACAAAGCTTTCAATATAACAGAAATCAATACCGATGTGAAAATATTGGCTCTTGCTAAAAACACTTATGGTATTTTTGAAAATGCATCTTCATTGACAGAAGAAGATTTTAACCCAACAATTGACGATGCTGATTTTGGTGTAAAAGTTGCTTCTGTTGAAAAAAGCTCCGGTAAAGTTTCAATCGCCGATGCTGATATTGTAGTTTCTGGAGGACGCGGTCTTAAAGGGCCTGAAAACTGGGGAATGCTTGAAGAATTGGCAAGTGTACTTGGAGCGGCAACAGCTTGTTCAAAACCGGTTTCTGATTTAGGATGGAGACCTCACGCAGAGCACGTGGGTCAAACAGGAAAGCCTGTAGCTACCAATTTGTATATTGCTATTGGTATTTCTGGGGCTATCCAACACATCGCTGGTATTAACTCTTCGAAAGTTAAAGTGGTAATCAACAGTGATCCCGAAGCTCCTTTCTTTAAAGTTGCAGATTATGGAGTGGTAGGTGATGCATTTGAAATTTTACCACAATTAACAGCCAAATTGAAAGCTTTCAAAGAGCAACATTCTTAAGATTTAATATCTCTTTATAATTAAGCTACCTAGAAGTAAGATAATTGTATCTTTGTATTGGGTAGCTTTTTTGTTCCATATATTTTGATTAAAATTGCACTAAATTTAAAACAAGGAAAAAGACACAATTAATAGAGTACTTGGTACTTCCCATTATATCAACATGAGCTTAGTTAAATTATCTATAAAAGGAATTTCGTACAGTCAAACCCAAAACGGTGCTTATGCATTAATCTTAAATGAGGTTGATGGAGAACGCAAACTACCTATTGTTATTGGGGCGTTTGAAGCTCAGTCTATTGCAATTGCTTTGGAGAAAGAAATTAAGCCTCCTCGTCCTTTGACACATGATTTATTCAAGAATTTTGCAGAGCGTTTTGATATTGTTGTCAAGCAAGTCATTATCCATAAATTGGTTGATGGTGTTTTTTATTCCAGCATTATTTGCGAAAGAGATAAAATCGAAGAAATAATTGATGCAAGAACTTCAGATGCTATTGCATTGGCGATTCGATTTAATGCGCCGATTTTTACCTATAAAAATATTTTGGACAAAGCAGGTATTTATTTAAAGGCAAATCCTCTTGAAACAGATACTCCAAATGAAATGGATGATATTTTGTCCAATCCTGAAACTTTTGGAAATGCTGAAAGCAATGAATCAGGCAGTACTTATTCTAATCATACTTTACAGGAATTAAACGAATTACTGGAACAGGCTGTGGAGCATGAAGATTATGAAAAAGCGGCTAAAATTCGTGATGAGATTTCTAAAAGGGAATCATAATATTAAATAGTTTAATTGGTGGTTATGCCAATTGGAGGATAAATGATTAAAGAGTGTAACGATTAAGTACAAATGAAACAATATCTAGACTTAGTAAAACACGTTTTAGAAAACGGAAATCAAAAGGGGGATAGAACCGGAACTGGAACAAAAAGTGTTTTTGGTTATCAAATGCGATTTGATTTATCGGAAGGTTTTCCAATGGTGACTACCAAAAAATTACACCTAAAATCTATTATTTATGAATTGCTTTGGTTTTTGAAAGGAGATACTAATATCAAATATCTTCAAGAAAACGGAGTGAAAATATGGGATGCCTGGGCAGATAGTAACGGGGATTTAGGGCCTGTCTATGGACACCAATGGCGTAATTGGAACAGTGAAGAAATCGATCAGATTAGTGAGCTTATCACTGAATTAAAAACAAATCCAAACAGCCGAAGAATGCTGGTTTCGGCTTGGAATCCATCAGTATTGCCGGATACTACAAAGTCATTTGAGGAAAATGTAGCCAATAATAAAGCTGCACTGCCTCCTTGTCACGCTTTTTTCCAGTTTTATGTTGCTTCGCCAGATGAATCCAAAGGAGAAACGAAAGGAAAGCTTTCCTGCCAATTGTATCAACGTAGTGCCGATATCTTTTTGGGAGTTCCTTTTAATATTGCTTCCTATGCATTGTTAACAATGATGATTGCACAAGTTTGTGATCTTGAAGTAGGTGAATTTATCCATACTTTTGGAGATGCACATATTTACAACAATCATTTTGAGCAACTCGAGTTACAACTTACTCGCGAGCCAAAACCATTGCCAAAAATGATTTTAAATCCTAACATAAAAAACATCTTCGATTTTGATTATGATGATTTTACGCTAGAAGGATATGAGCCACATGCCTTAATTAAAGGAAGTGTAGCTGTCTAAATAAAAAATCCGCCTTTGAGCGGATTTTTTATTGTTATATAGCTAATACACTATTTTCGGTTCCTGCAAAATCATTCCATTTGAATGAATCAGCTTCGGGCTCGTTTACATAAGCTCCATCGATAAGATATTTGAACTCATATTCTGAATCTTTAGCTAAATCGAAAGTTCCTTTAAAAGTTCCGTTTTTTAATTTGCTTAAAGCTCCTTCTTCTACTTTCCAATCATTAAAATCACCAATTACAGATACTTCATTAGCCTCTTTTGCTTCTACCGAAAAAGTAACTTTGCAAACTGGCTTAGTTTTTATAAATTGTTTTTTTATTGACATAACTGTTTCATTTTTAAAGTTATAACAAAGTAAGTAAAATATTTTGATGTTTTAACAAACTGCTTCATTTTTAGCACAATAGCAAAAAAACATCCTCTTTTCTATTTTAATAAAAAAATTGAATCGTTTTAATTTTAATTTGAAAAAAAGAAAACGATTTCTCATTAAATAATCAATATCTAAAAAGGAAGATTTTTAAAAAATAATTTTATCTTTATGAGAAAAATTAGACTATGGAAAAAGAATTTCACGAGCAATATGAGTATGCCAGAAATCGCATAAAGCAAAAGAAAAGATTATATTACCATTTTGTTTTTTTTGTGTTGGCAAGTATTTTTTTGATTACTGCGGCATATTTTTTTAATACTGGATTAGATATATATTGGTGTATTTGGGGAATTACTTTGTGGTTATTTGTTTTTGTATTGCATTTTATAAAAGTGTTTATAACTGATCGATTTATGAATAAAAATTGGGAAAGAGACCAAATAGAAAGATTGGTAAGCCAACAACAAAAAAGAATAGAGAAATTGAAATCCAAAATAGAAGAAACAAATCCTAAACTAGACTCTTAATTATGATTATAATGATTGCTGCTGTGGCAGAAAACAATGCGCTAGGTAAAAATAATGAGTTGGTTTGGCATCTTCCTAACGATTTTAAAAGATTCAAAGCCCTTACGACTGGGCATCATATTATTATGGGGAGGAAAACATTTGAAAGTTTTCCAAAGCCACTTCCTAATAGAACTCATGTTGTAGTAACGAGAAACAAGGATTATAATCCAGGAGGTTGTATAGTTGTAGATAGTATTGAAAAAGCGATAGCTGTTTGTCCTGAAAACGAAACTACTTATATAATAGGAGGAGGAGAAATATACAATTTAGGACTCCCATTTGCAGATCAGCTTGAAATTACAAAGGTGCATCATAGTTTTGATGCTGATGCATTTTTTCCAGAAATTAATTCTGACGAATGGAAGGAAATTCAAACCGAATTTAATCCGATAGATGATAAACATCAATATGCATTTACTTATCAAACCTTTGTGAAAATCTAAAACGGTATTTTAAATTAACATTTGTGTAAAAAATAAAAAAGCATCCAAGTTTAGGATGCTTTTTTTAATGATCAGCGGGAATAACCTATTCTTGTACTAAGATTTGATAACATAATATACAAATCACAAATATTAATATTACCCCAGAAAATAAGATAATATAATTTGATAATTTTTGAGAGTACAACTCAAAAAAGCCTTTAGTACCAAATACCACAAAGGTACTAAAGGCAAAGAAAATTAAAATTTCCAAAAACAAATTTAATCCTAAGAACGTATTTTGCGCTTTCAAAATAATACAGCCATTACTGACTGTACTTTCAAAAAAGAATACAAGAACAAATGAGATAAATAGCGCAAGAAGCATCCATTTGATTTGGGTCATTAGTTCCCGTCTAATCATTAAAAAGAATATTTAAATTTTAAAGTACAAACTTCAGTAATAAAAACAGTTTCCGCAATACCCACTTTTAGTGATATTTCAATTATTTTTCATTTTAAAATAGTATATTGTAGGTTATTTGCTTCAAATTAATTATTTGATAAAATACTATCGAAAGCTAAAAACACATTTATAGTTTATTCAGTTTGTTTATATTTGTACAAATTAAAAAAATGCCAAAAGAAATTACACCTTATAAAGACTCCTCACTTAGTAAAAAAGAACAGGTAGCCAAAATGTTCGATAATATTTCCGGGAACTATGATAACCTTAACCGAGTTATATCGTTTGGTGTCGATGTTAAATGGAGAAAGAAAGTATTGCAATTAGTTAGCAAAACCAATCCTGGAAATGTTTTGGATATTGCAACTGGTACGGGAGATTTAGCAATTTTGATGGCTCAAACGAAGGCTAAAAGAATTGTTGGTTTGGACATTTCGGAAGGGATGCTCGAAATAGGAAAGATTAAAATAGAAGAAAAAAATCTGTCTCAAACTATTGAAATGGTTTTGGGAGATTCAGAAAATATACCTTTTGAAGATAATTTTTTTGATGCAATAACTGTAGCATTTGGAGTTCGAAATTTTGAACATTTGGAAAAAGGATTGTCTGAAATTTTGAGAGTTTTAAAACCGGGTGGGATTTTTGTTGTTTTGGAAACATCCGTACCTGAAAAAACACCTTATAAACAAGGATATAATTTTTACAGCAAAAATATCTTACCTTTGATAGGGAAGCTATTCTCAAAAGACAATGTTGCTTATGGCTATTTATCCGAATCAGCGGCTTCTTTTCCTTACGGAGAAGCGTTCAACAATATTTTGAGAAAAACTGGGTTTATAAATGTGGAAGCAATGCCACAAACTTTTGGAGTTGCAACCATTTACTCAGCTTCTAAAAAATAATACTGAAAACATTCGGCTCAAGTATGAAAAAAATAATCGTATTAATCCTATTGAGTATTGCCATAAAAGTAACTGCACAAAATTCGAACAGCATTTTCAGTAAGGATCCTATTATTAATCTGGAAAATTGGCAAAAGAAACGACTTTACTTTGGTTTCTATTTAGGATTTAACTCTTATGATTTCAAGATTGATTATAAAAAAATGGAGACCGATCCAAGGTATTCATCAGATATTCAAGTGGATAACGCCGTTGGGTTCAATGTTGGATTGGTGACCAATTTGCGATTGATGGAATATTTGGATTTGCGTTTTGAGCCAGGTCTTTATTATGGGAGCAGAACGTTGAAATATCCTCCAACAGTTGGTTTTGACAGCCCTAGCGATGCTATCAGAGAGATAAACAGTACTTATATTAATTTTCCGTTATTGCTGAAATTCTCATCTCTTCGAACTGGTAATGTTCGTCCTTATTTGTTAGGTGGAGTGTCGGCAAATTTAAATTTGTCCAGTAATTCAAAATCTTTGGACGATAATTATGAAGAACGATTTAGGGTAAAATCTTGGACTACTAATTATGAGATAGGTTTCGGGATTGATATTTTTTCAGAGTACTTTATATTCTCTCCTTCTATAAGAGGACAATTTGGAATTAATGATGAATTAATCCGCGATAATAACCCAAACAGTCCTTGGACAGGTAATATTGAATCGCTTAAATCAAGAGGTTTTTTAATTAATTTTACTTTTCATTAAGCCGCCTAGCTTTAATTTTGTCGTCTAAATTCGCTTAGGATAATGGCTGTAGCCGTAGCGACATTAAGGCTCTCGGTTATTTGAGTATTTCCAAATCGAGGGATAGTGAGTCTTTTGTTAATAAGTTTTTCAATATTTTCAGAAATCCCATTGGCTTCATTACCCATAACGATAATGCCTTCTTGTGGTAAAGTTGTTTTGTAAATGTTTTCACTGTCCATAAAAGTTCCAAAAACGGGTAATTCGGTTTGTTTGATGAAAGTTTCTAAATCAACATAATTTACATTTACTCTTGCAATAGACCCCATGGTAGCTTGAACGACTTTTGGATTATAAATGTCAACCGTTTCTTTTGAACATATCAATTGCTGAATTCCAAACCAGTCGCAAAGGCGAAGAATTGTACCCAAATTTCCCGGATCACGGATGGAGTCGAGAGCGATGATTAATCCGGATTCAATGATTTTTTGTTCCAAAGGGATTCTGAATACCGCCAAACAAGTATTTGGTGTGGATAAAGCGCTAATTTTATTTAATTCATTTTCTGAAATAACGCTTCTTTTATTTGAGGCTACATCATTAAAATCATCTTTGGTTGTGTAAAGATGTTCTAATTCAAAATTTGATTTTACTAATTCTTGAATTACTTTTATGCCTTCGGCAAAAAACAATTGGTTGGCAAAACGATGTTTTTTTTGTTGTAAACTTGATATAAGCTTTATTTGGTTTTTACTAAGCATAAAAAAATGTACTTTTGATAAATATTCTATAATAAGAGCCCTACATGAATAATTCTTTTTCTTCTTTTAAAATAAAAATGCGGTTTGCTGGAAATTTTGGGCAATCCATTTTTTTTGAAAAGAAAAGGAGCTTTGCAAAAATATCATTATTTATCCTAATTAGTATTCTTTTGTATGCTTGTAATGCAGAAAAGAGAGTTCCTGCCAAACAACAACTTCTTGTTAAGAATGAAATCTTCGAAAACGGTAAACTGCTAAAGAACCAAACTATATACGACCAATTGTACCAACAGCCCAATAGTTCGATGCTAGGATTTAGGCCAATGTTGAATATTTACAATTGGGCCAACCCAAATCCTGATTCGAGTTTTAATGCCAAATATTATAACAATAAAAGGAAATACGATAGGGAGGTCAAATGGCTTTCGGCAAAACAGGTCGAAGGGCTTCGTAAATCTTTTTGGTATTTGGGGATTCATAATTTTTTGAAAGAAACTGGAGAAGCTCCCGTAATTGTTGATACTGTAAAGGCAAGTAAGTCGTTGATAAGGCTTAAAAGTTATTATTTTAACAAAGGTTACTTTGATGTAGCGGCAACCTTTAAAAGGGATTCTTTGGCTCCAAAAAGAGCACAATTAAAATATAATTTAACTACTGGTAATCCTTATTTTATTGATTCGTTAAGAACGGATATCCAAACTCCAGCTTTGGACTCCATTTATAAGACAACAAAGTCGTTAATTGTACCCGGGAAACAATATAAAACCGAGGATTTTGAAAGTGAAAAAAATAGAATAACCACTCTCTTTAGAAATAGTGGAGCTTTTCGTTTTCAGGCAAATTATATAAATTTTGATATTGACACTATTGGTAAGAAAAACAAAGCCAGTGTAATATTAAATGTTGGGAATTATTCTTATCAGGAGAACGACTCAACAAAGACAGAGCCTTTTAAATTGTATAAAATTAGTGATATAAAAATCTATACTGATTATAAAGCGGAGCGACATGATTTGGCTATTAAAGACAGTGTTTCCTATAATAATATGAATTTGTATGGATATGGAAAAATTAAGTACACTCCTCATGCTATAACAGATGCCGTTTTTCTTTCTAAAGGAGCATATTTTAATGATACTAAAACAGTTTTGACAACCAGGTATTTGAATAATTTGAAGATATTTAATTATCCGACAATTCAATATGTGGTCGATAAGCAGGATACATTAGCAGAATCTCTGATTGCAAAAATTTATCTGACTCCCAAAAAAAAATACAGTTTAACTTATGATTTGAATGCGACTCATTCGAATATTGAGGATTTTGGGATCGCTGGAAGTATTACCGAAACAATCCGGAATGTTTTTAATGGTGCCGAGACTTTGGAGCTTTCGGCCAGAGGAAATATAGGAGCTTCGAACGATGTAGCAATTCCAAATGATAGTTTTTTTAATGTTTCAGAATATGGTTTTGATGCCAAATTGAATTTTCCGCGAATTCTTTTCCCTGTTAAAACGGAAAAAGTAATTCCGAAGAGTATGATTCCTTCCACCGTGGTTAGTTTGGGACTTTCAAAGCAAACCAATATTGGATTGGATAAAGAAAATTTTACTGGATCTTTTTCTTATAATTGGACTCCAAAAGTCAAGACGAATACTAGATTTGATTTTTTAAACTTTCAGTATGTTCGTAATTTGAATCCTGAAAATTATTTTCACATTTATACCAGCTCTTATGATGCCTTAAACGATATTGGAAAAAATCATAATACAAATCCTGAATATGTTGATGGAAATAAAAATTTGATTATTGAAAGCGGAACATCAGGTTTTACAAAAGATGTTTTAACTTTAAAAACAGATTTGAAGCAGGAAGATCAGGAGTATCAGGATGTAAGCAATATAGAACAACAAAGAATAAGGCTTACAGATAATGACTTTATTTTGGCAACCAGTTTCAGTTTTACCAAAACGAGTAAGAAGGATGAATTTGATAATAATTTTTATACTTTCAGAACCAAAATTGAATCGGCCGGGACGATGTTGTCTTTGATTTCAAATGTTGCTAACCTTCCGAAAAACGCTAATGGAAATTATGAAATTTTCAATTTGGAATATTCGGAGTATATAAAAACAGAATTTGATTTTATTAAACACTGGAATGTAAATAAAGCCAATGTTTTTGCTATGAGGGCTTTCTTTGGTATTGCCATTCCTTATGGAAATTCTAATTCTATTCCATTTACGAAGAGTTACTACGCTGGAGGTGCTAACGATAACAGAGGATGGCAAGCATATAATTTAGGTCCCGGTAGTAGTTCGTTTTCCAATGATTTTAACGAAGCCAATATGAAAATTGCAATCAGTGGAGAATACCGATTTCTGATTACAGGAAAATGGAATGGCGCCCTTTTTGCAGATGCAGGGAATATTTGGAATGTTTTTGATGCAGTTAAGTATGAGCCGGCTCAGTTCAATTCAATAGAAGATTTAAAAGAAATAGCTTTAGGTACAGGATTTGGTATTCGATACGATTTAGGTTTCTTTGCAGTCAGATTGGATTTAGGGTTTAAAACTTACAATCCAGCCTTAGAAATGGACAAAAGATGGTTTACTCAATATAATTTTGCAAATTCTGTGTTTAATTTTGGTATCAATTACCCTTTCTAAGTGCTAATTAATTCTTATTTTTGCAACTCAAAATCTAAAAACTAAAAAAAACAATTAAAAAAGTAAAATTACAATGGCACACAATATTAAACCAGGAGTGGCTACAGGAGATCAAGTACAAGAGATTTTCAAATATGCAAAAGAAAAAGGATTTGCTCTTCCAGCAGTAAACGTTATTGGATCGGATACTATTAATGGAGTATTAGAAACCGCAGCTAAATTAAAAGCACCAGTTATCATTCAATTTTCAAATGGTGGAGCACAATTTAACGCTGGTAAAGGACTTTCTAATGCAGGAGAAAAAGCTGCTATCGCTGGTGGAATTGCTGGTGCAAAACATATTCACACTTTAGCTGAAGCTTACGGAGCAACTGTTATTTTGCACACTGACCACTGCGCTAAAAAATTATTACCTTGGATTGACGGATTATTGGATGCATCAGAGAAACATTTTGCTGAAACAGGAAAACCATTGTTTTCTTCTCACATGATTGATTTATCTGAAGAGCCAATTGAAGAAAATATCGAAATCTGTAAAGGATATTTGGCTAGAATGAGCAAAATGGGAATGACACTTGAAATCGAACTTGGAATCACTGGTGGTGAAGAGGATGGTGTTGATAACTCTGATGTTGATAGCTCAAAATTATACACTCAACCTTCAGAAGTGTCTTATGCTTATGAAGAATTATCAAAAGTAAGCCCAAGATTTACAATTGCTGCTTCTTTTGGAAACGTTCACGGTGTTTACAAACCAGGAAACGTAAAATTGACTCCAAAAATCTTAAAAAATTCTCAAGATTACGTACAAGAAAAATTCAAAACTGAACACAATCCAGTTGATTTCGTATTCCACGGAGGATCAGGTTCTACATTAGAAGAAATCAGAGAGGCAATTGGTTACGGAGTTATAAAAATGAACATCGATACTGATTTGCAATTTGCATTTACTGAAGGTATCCGTGATTTCATGGTAGACAACATTGACTATCTAAAAACACAAATAGGTAACCCAACAGGTGCAGATGCTCCAAACAAAAAATACTACGATCCAAGAAAATGGTTGCGTGAAGGTGAAGTGACTTTCATTAAGAGATTAGAGCAGGCATTTGCTGACTTAAATAATGTGAATACTCTATAATAAAAATCATCAATTTTCAGTGTTTAGAGATTAGTTGGTAAAACAGCTCTAAATACTGAAAATTTTATTTTTGAATACTATATAAAAGTGGTCAGTTTCCGAAAATGATAATAGGCAGCTGAATACTAAATACTGAACACTGAATACTATAAAAAAATGGCTTGGTTTAAAAGAAAAGAAAAAGGAATCACTACGGCTACCGAAGACAAAATGGATATTCCAAAAGGGCTTTGGTACAAATCACCTACAGGAAAAATTATTGATGCTGAAGAATTGGCACGCAATCTGTTTGTAAGTCCTGAAGATGGTTTCCATGTTAGAATTGGAAGTGAAGCCTATTTTGATATTTTATTTGACAACAATGAGTTTGTTGAATTGGACAAAAATATGACTTCCAAAGATCCGTTGCATTTTGTCGATACCAAAAAATATTCAGAACGATTAAAAGAGGTAATGGACAAAACACAGCTTAAAGATGCTGTGCGTACCGGAGTTGGAAAATCAAAAGGAAGAGAATTAGTAATTTGCTGTATGGATTTTGCCTTTATAGGTGGATCTATGGGGGCAGTCGTTGGAGAAAAAATCGCAAGAGGAATTGATCATGCTATCAAGAATAGATTGCCTTTTGTAATGATTTCTAAATCTGGAGGTGCCCGAATGATGGAAGCCGCGTATTCTTTAATGCAATTGGCAAAAACATCAGTAAAATTGGCGCAACTTGCCGAAGCTAAACTTCCTTATATTTCGCTTTGTACAGACCCAACTACAGGAGGAACAACAGCATCTTACGCGATGTTGGGAGATATCAATATTTCTGAACCTGGAGCTTTAATTGGTTTTGCAGGTCCACGTGTAGTGAGAGATACAACTGGTAAAGATTTACCGGAAGGATTTCAAACCGCCGAATTCCTTTTGGAACATGGTTTCTTGGATTTTATCACGCCTAGAAAAGAATTGAAAGATAAGATTAACTTATACATCGATTTGATTCAGAATAATGAAATAAGATAATTTTAAACTTATCAAACATAAAAAGAGGTTGTCTCAAAGACATCCTCTTTTTTGTTTTTAATACTATTTCGGTCTGCCTTTTTTAAGTTCTTTTTCGGCTATTTTAAAAACTAATTTTTCGCGCCATTTGGCATAACGTTCCCTGAAAATTACTTTTATGGCGCTATCTACCGCGCCGTGCATGAATAAACTCCAAACGCTGGCTATTTTTCGGGTGATGGATTGATCCCAGGCGCGAAGTGTCAAAGAGAAAGATCCGTCAATATAACGCATCCAATGCCACATTCCGGTTGGCATAAACAGCGTGTCTCCATGCTCCAGAAAAACTTCGTAGCCCTCGACTCCTTTCAGAGCGGGGAATTTTTCGAAATCAGGATTGGTTACGTCATAATCTTCTAAGGCATAGGTTGTGTTAGGAATGCAGTACAGTCTTTTTTTCCATTTGTTGTCAAATAATATAATGTGCTTTCTTCCTCCAAAATGGGTGTGAAAAAGATGAGGTAGGTCGATATCATAATGTAAAAAGGTAATCGCTTTTGAACCACCGAAAAACATGGCTGGCATGCTCTCGATAAAGCCTCCCATTAAGTCTTTGGGAACTTTGACATCATTGACTAATTCAGGTCGGTGTTTGAAAAGATTAAAGAAAAAAATGCGCAGCTCCGTAGGTTCCCTTTTTATTAAATCAAGATATTCACCAAATTTCATGCTGCCTATTGAGGCGTTGATTACTTTAGACGGATCTGCTTTTGAATTATCAACCAATTTCACCTCGATATCACCAGCAATTTCTTTGAAATATTCAGTTGACCATTTTTCTCTTGCAGGCCAGTCTTTTGTCAAACCTTTTATAATTAAAGGCTTTTTTTTATCCAAATAGTTTTTTTTAAAATCTTCTCTAGTGATGGACTCAACGGTGTCAACAGGTTGTAAGTTAAAGCTCATTTATTTGAATATTTAATTAAATTGTCAACTAACCAAAAATACCTAATTATTTTCAGTATCCAAAAATTTACAGTTAAATAACAAAACTATAACACATTACATTCCGGTTCTGATAGCTTCTACAGGATCTAGTTTTGATGCGCTAATGGCAGGGAGTATTCCTGAAATAAGTCCAATTACTGCGGCTAAGCCAGTTCCCAAAAGAATGTTTCCTAACCCTAATACAAATTCAAAGTCTAATACTTTGGTCAAAACCATCGCGATAATCCAAACCATAACTAATCCGATTATCCCTCCAAGAACTGAAAGTATTATTGCCTCAAATAAAAATTGCAGCAAAATAAAACGATTTTTGGCTCCCAATGATTTTTGTATTCCAATTAAGTTAGTGCGTTCTTTTACGGATACGAACATAATATTGGCAATTCCAAATCCTCCTACTAATAGTGAAAACCCACTGATAATCCATCCTACCAAATTCATTTCGCCAATAATATTATCAATAAGGTCAAGGAATCCTCCAAAAACGTTAATGAAGAAATTATCAATTTCACCAGCTTTCAGACCTCTGAAGCTTCTTAACTTTTGAGTGATCTCACTTTTGTATTCTTCCATGTCCACCCCTTTTTCAGGTTTGAATATGATTACGTTTGTTAAATTTGGATTGTTGTCACCATACAGCCTTCTTACAAAATTAACCGGAATAAAGACTGAGGAATCGTCACTATCGCCAAGGGAAGAGCCAATTTTTTTTAGAACACCAATAACAGTGAATTTTTGACCATACAATCTCACTTTTTTACCGATAGGTTCTGAATCTTCAAAAAGTGATTTGGCAATTTCATCTCCAACAACAATTACGGGAGCACCTGAATTGGCTTCAGATTCATTATAAAAGCGCCCTTTTTCAAATTTTAAACCCTGAATGTCAATAAACTCATGCGAAACCGGAACGATATTTACATCACTGACGGTGTTAGATTCGTATTTTATATTTTCTCTTTTGGTAAATATTTGGTATCCCAATTGCTCAGTATGAGTCATTGTGTTCTTTAAATAAACATATTCAGTGTATTTTACATTTGGGAATTGTTCTCTTTTCCATTGAGGAATATCCGAAGGACCGAAGGAGAATTTTAATAAATAAATCGTGTTTTTATCCAGACTGCTTAGCTCATCAGAAATTTTTCTGTCCAATGAGTCTACGGCGGCAAGTACCGCTATTATTGAAAATATACCAATAGTTACTCCTAATAAAGAAAGTAATGTTCTTAATTTATTACTGCGTAATGCATTCATGGCAAAGCCAAAACTCTCTTTTAATAATCGTAGATAAACTATCATGTTTTTTGAATTTGCGTTACTGTAAAATTCCATCTTTTTATTTCAAAAACCTAAAAAAATGGATTTAGAGCCTGTTTAAATTTTATTTTTGAGATTTATTATTAGAGGATTTTTGAGTGAAACGAGGCAAATTTTTATAAAATAGCAGAGCTATTGTATAAAAATTTAACGAAGTTGTAGCCAAAAATCGTCATAAGAGAGCCAATAAATAAAACTTAAACAGGCTCTAATAATTGGTGTATTATTTTATGAGATTGTTACAATTTTTTTATTGAATTATATTGTCAAAAAAAACTATTTTTGCGGTTTAAAATTATAACTACTAAATGAGCACGACAAAAAAAATCCAATCAGCATTAATTTCAGTCTTTTCAAAAGAAGGTCTTGAACCAATTGTAAGAAAACTACACGAGCAAAATGTGGTTTTTTATTCGACAGGAGGAACAGAGGAATTCATTAAAAATTTAGGAATCCCAGTTGTCCCAGTTGAAGATGTTACTTCTTATCCGTCTATTTTAGGTGGACGTGTAAAAACATTGCATCCAAAGGTTTTTGGAGGAATCCTAAACCGTCAAGATAATGAAAGTGATGTTCAACAAATGAAGGAATATGATATTCCGCAAATTGATTTGGTAATTGTTGACTTATATCCATTTGAAAAAACAGTAGCTTCTGGCGCTAGCGAAGAAGATATTATTGAAAAAATTGATATCGGAGGAATTTCATTGATTCGTGCCGCTGCAAAAAATTTTAAAGACACAGTAATTGTTCCATCCATGGATCAATACAGCATGTTTTTGGATATTATAACAGCTCAAAGTGGAGCGACAACTTTGGCAGATAGAAAATTATTGGCTACCAAAGCGTTCCATGTTTCTTCACATTATGATGGAGCCATTTTTAATTATTTCAATACTGATGAAACTATTTATAAAGCAAGTATTGATAATGGACAAGTGTTGAGATACGGAGAAAATCCACATCAAAAAGGGTTTTTCTTCGGTGATTTTGATGCAATGTTTACCAAAGTTCATGGTAAAGAGTTGTCCTATAACAATTTATTAGATGTTGACGCTGCCGTAAACTTAATTCACGAATTCAAGAATGATGAGCCTACATTTGCTATTTTAAAGCACAATAATGCTTGCGGATTAGCTACTAGAGAAACCATTAGCGAAGCTTATAAAGTAGCTTTGGCTTGTGATCCTACATCTGCTTTTGGTGGGGTTTTGATTGCTAATGCTAAAATTGATGTTGAGACAGCTACAGAGATAAACAAATTATTCTGTGAAGTTGTAATTGCTCCTTCGTATGATGTTGAGGCAATTGCTGTCTTGCAAGAAAAGAAAAATAGAATTATATTGATTCAAAATGAAGTGGAATTGCCTCAAAAACAGGTTAGAACTTGTTTGAATGGGCTGTTAATTCAAGAAAGAAACAATATAACTGATACTAAAGCAGACTTAAAAACCGTTACTACAAAAGCACCAACGGAGCAAGAAATTGAAGATTTGATTTTTGCTTCAAAAGTGTGTAAGAATACTAAATCAAATACGATTGTTTTTGCAAAAGACGGAACTTTGATTTCTTCTGGAACCGGACAAACTTCAAGAGTAGATGCTTTGATGCAAGCTGTTGAGAAAGCAAAATCCTTTGGGTTTAGCCTTGAAGGAGCTTCTATGGCCAGCGATGCATTTTTCCCTTTCCCGGATTGTGTGCAACTTGCAAAAGAAGCCGGAGTAACAGCTGTAATTCAGCCGGGAGGATCAATCAAAGACGAATTGAGTATCAATTATTGCAACGAAAACAATCTTGCTATGGTATTTACTGGAACACGTCATTTTAAACATTAATTTGTTTAACTTTGTGCGTAATTTATTTATAACTTTTTAACCCTTAAGAGGAATATGGGATTTTTTGATTTCATGACTGAGGATATTGCGATAGACCTTGGTACAGCAAACACTTTAATCATTCACAATGACAAAGTCGTAATTGACAGCCCGTCGATAGTTGCACGTGATAGAATATCGGGCAAAATTATTGCTGTTGGTAAGGAAGCGAATATGATGCAGGGGAAAACGCATGAAAACATTAAAACAATTAGACCTTTGAAAGATGGTGTAATTGCTGATTTTGATGCCTCTGAAAAAATGATCAGTATGTTTATCAAAAGCATACCGGCATTGAAAAAAAGAATGTTCACTCCCGCTTTGAGAATGGTAGTTTGTATCCCTTCTGGGATTACTGAAGTGGAGATGAGAGCAGTAAAGGAATCTTGTGAAAGGGTAAATGGTAAAGAAGTATATTTGATACACGAGCCTATGGCGGCGGCAATTGGTATTGGAATCGATATCATGCAGCCAAAAGGAAACATGATTGTTGATATTGGAGGTGGAACAACTGAAATTGCTGTTATAGCTTTGGGTGGTATCGTTTGTGACAAATCTGTTAAAATTGCAGGGGACGTTTTTACTAATGATATCGTTTATTATATGCGTACTCAACACAACTTATTTGTTGGAGAAAGTACTGCTGAAAAAATTAAGATTCAAATTGGGGCGGCCATAGAAGATTTGGAAACTCCACCAGATGATATGTCAGTTCAAGGAAGGGATTTATTGACCGGAAAACCAAAACAGGTTGAAGTATCTTATAGAGAAATTGCAAAAGCATTAGACAAATCGATACAACGTATTGAAGATGCGGTAATGGAAACATTATCTCAAACGCCTCCAGAGTTAGCTGCCGATATCTATAACACAGGTATCTATCTAGCAGGTGGTGGATCAATGTTGAGAGGACTTGATAAAAGAATTTCTCAAAAAACAGATTTACCGGTTTATATTGCCGAAGATCCATTGAGAGCAGTAGTAAGAGGTACAGGAATGGCTCTTAAGAATATTTCGAAGTTTAAAAATATCCTTATAAAATAATAAAAACAAACAAATTCCAAATTCAGGATTGAAAACCCAAGTAATTTGGAATTTGGATTTTTTAAATTTGATTTTAAAATTTTAATCACAAACAATGCAGCAAATATTTTCCTTTATCATAAGAAACAGTAATCGGTTACTGTTTTTGCTGCTTTTGGGCATTGCGTTATCCTTAACCATACAATCTCATTCTTTTCATAGAAGTAAAATTATCAGTTCGGCAAATTTTCTGAGTGGGGGAGTGTACGAAAGGATTAATTCTTTTGAAGAATACCTTCATTTGAAAGAACAAAATGATGAATTGGCTCGTGAAAATGCTAATTTAAAAAGTCTGTTGTTTAAAACTAAAGATTCAGCAGAGATTCCGAATTTAGACAGTTTAAAAGGTGTTTTACCGAAAGATATCGTTGTTTCCAAAGTGATTCACAACTCTTATAATGTGTATGAGAATTATTTAACATTGAATTCTGGTGCAAAATCAGGAATTAAGCCTGATATGGGGGTAATTAATAGTTTGGGGATAGTTGGTATAATCGATAATGTATCTGCTAACTATTCTACTGTAATTAGTATTTTGAATATTAAGTCTAAGATAAATGCAAAGATTAAACATTCAGATCATTTCGGAACCCTAAGTTGGGATGGAAAAAATACCGGTTTTGTACAATTGACTGACGTGCCAAGATTAGCTTCTATCAAAAAAGGCGATACCATTGTAACAGGTGGGCAATCTGTAATATTTCCTGAAAATGTTGGAATTGGAACAATTGAAAAAGTATGGATTCCTAATGATAAAAACCACTATTATAAGATTGACGTTAAATTATTTAATGATATGACTAATTTGGGTCATGTTTATATTATAAAATCTGAAAACAGCGAAGAAATTAGAAATTTAGAAAACCAAGAGAAAAAAGATGAATAGCACGGTATTGATGAACATTTTTCGTTTTGTGCTTTTATTAGCTTTGCAAATTCTAGTTTTTAATAATATGAATTTTGAAGGTTATGTGAGTGCATTCCCATATATTCTTTTCATCATTCTTTATCCTGTAAACGGGAACAAGTCAAGTCTTCTTATTGCTAGTTTTTTCTTGGGTTTGATTATGGACTTATTTTGTAATTCAGGAGGTGTACATGCAACTGCTTGCGTTCTTTTGGCGTATTTAAGACCTTACTTTTTTAAATTTTCATTTGGACTTAGTTATGAGTATCAAACAATTAGATTGAATGATGTTTTGACTCCCGAACGATTTACGTTTATTTTATTGGCTGTTGCAACGCATCACATTGTTTTATTCTTTTTAGAATCTTTTCAAATCACTTTCTTTTTTGATGTTTTACTTAGGATTCTTTTAAGTACGCTGTTTACAATTTTAACCTGTATTATTCTTATTTATTTAATAAAGCCAAATAAAAGATAAAAATGAGAAAGGTTTTGTTGCCTGCTTTAATAATTATTGGGGCATCTTTGTTAATCATAAGAGTTTTTTATCTGCAAATTATTGACGATTCATTTAAACTAAAATCGGAAAATAATGCAATAAAAATCGAATATGATTATCCGGAGAGGGGCTATATCTATGATCGAAATGGAGTATTGTTGGTTGCCAATCAGCCGTCTTATGATATCATGGTAATTCCGAGGGAGCTTCATAATACAGATACTCTAGAGTTTTGTAAGTTATTGAGTATTACCAAAGAAGACTTTATTAAAAGAATGGAGAAAGCCAAGGTCTATAGCCCAAGGTTACCATCGGTTTTTTTGGCTCAATTGAATAAAACCGAGTTTGCAGCTTTTCAGGAAAAAATCAGAAAATTTGAAGGTTTCTATTTTCAAAAACGTTCCTTACGCGATTATGAAGTTAATTTTGGAGCCAATGTTTTTGGATCTATTACTCAGGTTAATGATAAGCAAATTGAAAAAAATCATTATTATAAGAGTGGAGATTTGATTGGTAGACAGGGGGTTGAGGAAAGTTATGAAGAAATTCTTCGTGGTATTAAAGGGGTTAGGTATTTTCAGAAAGACAAATTTAACCGTGAAATAGGTTCCTATAAAGAAGGTAAATACGATACAATCGCAAGACAAGGAGAAGATATAAATCTAACTATCGATTCCGAAATCCAAAAGTACGGAGAGCAATTAATGGTCAACAAAAGAGGAGGAATTGTTGCTATTGAACCCAAAACAGGTGAAATATTAGCGCTTGTTACTGCCCCATCTTATGATCCCGGAATTTTGGTGGGAAGACAACGATCCAAAAATTATACCAAATTGTATAATGATTCTATAGCAAAACCACTTTATGACAGAGGATTGTTGGCCGAATATCCGCCGGGTTCACCATTTAAAATTATGACGGGTCTTGTGGGATTGCAAGAAGGAGTGGTCGATGAGAACACCACTTTTGTTTGTAGTCATGGTTTTTATTATGCTCCAGGACGTTTTCAAAAATGTCATTGTGGAATTTTCGGCCCTAGAAGTTTGAATGTTGGGATTTATAAATCTTGTAATGCTTATTTTTCAAATGTGTATTTGAGAACTATTGGAAAATATAAAAGTACTCCTTATGCTGTGGATGTTTGGAGTAATCATGTTAAAAGTTTTGGTCTCGGACAGTTTATGGGTTGTGATTTGCCAGTAGGAAGAAGGGGGAAGATCCCAACTTCCAAAACCTATAAAAGAATGTATCCAGGATGGGGTTATAGCGGAAAAACGATTATATCTAATGCTATCGGTCAAGGGGAAGTTTTGGCAACCCCAATTCAATTGGCCAATATGATGTCGACAGTAGCAAATCATGGGTATTATTATACTCCTCACATCATTAAAAAAATCAAAGGGGAGAAAATAGATCCTAGGTTTACAACAAAGCATGTTACAAGCATTGATGAAAAATATTTTCCTCCGATGATTCAAGGTTTGTTTGATGTGTATAATCATGGAACTGCTTATGCATTAAAAGTTGAGGGTATTGATATATGTGGGAAGACTGGTACTGCTGAAAATTACACTAAAATTGATGGTAAACGTGTTAAGCTAAAAGACCACTCTATTTTTGTTGCTTTTGCACCAAAAGATGATCCAAAAATAGCTATTGCGGTTTTAGTTGAGAATGGCGGTTTCGGGGCTACTATTGCAGGGCCTATTGCCAGTTTGATGATAGAGAAATATTTGAGAAGAAAAATCACAAGAACAGATTTGGAAACCAGAGTGTTGAATACAAGTTTACAAAGTCGTTATGCAATCTTAGGAGGACTTTCAAATGAAGTGAAAAGACAATTATTTGTTCAGGATTCTATCGCTCAAAGTAAAGTCAAAGCTGCTCAGAAAGTAAAAGACACAATTCAAGAAGAACAATAATATATATTCAAATGAAAAATCAAAGCTTATCAGGTAATATTGATTGGATATGTGTCATTATCTACATTGTACTTGTGTTTTTGGGATGGTTAAATATATATTCGTCATCTTTATCTTCTACTGAAGGAACTTATGAAAAGCAAGCCATATTTATTGCTTTATCAGTTCCGTTGATTTTTATTATTTTATATATTGATGGTAAATTTTATGAAAAATATGCCAGTATTATATTCGTTGTTTCTCTAGTATCGTTGCTGGGATTATTTGTCTTTGGAAAAACAATTGCGGGACAGCGGTGCTGGTATGCTTTTGGGAGTTTTACCCTGCAGCCTTCTGAGTTTGCAAAAGCAGCAACTTCTTTAGCATTGGCGAAATATCTAAGTGACACTCAAATCAATTTAAAAGAAATGAATCGCCAAGTGCAAGCATTGGCAATCGTTTTTTTACCGGTTATGCTCATCTTGCCGCAACCTGATCCGGGAAGTGCAATGATTTACAGTATTTTTATTATCGTTTTGTTTCGAGAGGGTTTGCCATCTTGGTACGTTTGGACGGGTTTCTTGACCATATTGATTTTTGTGCTAACATTAGTTTTAGAACCTCAGTATGTTATTTTAATGGCTTTATTGGTTATTGTTTTGGTATATTATAAATCAAGGTTAGGTGATCGAAATATTGTTTTGAGTGGTATTCTTTTTGCTCTTATATCTGGTTTCGTTTTGTCTGTAAACTATGTTTTTAATAATATTTTCAAACAGCATCACCGTGATCGATTTAATATATTATTAGGTAAAGAGGTAGATATGAAGGGGATTGGATATAACACCAATCAATCTGAGATTGCTGTTGGATCAGGAGGGTGGTTTGGAAAAGGATTTCTTGAAGGAACTCAAACGAAAGGGGGATTTGTACCTGAACAACATACCGATTATATTTTTACAACCGTTGGTGAGGAATGGGGATTTGTTGGATCTTTGGTTGTGATAGCACTTTTTACAGGATTATTTCTTCGAATAATTTATCTCGCCGAAAGACAGAAGACTAAATTCAGTCGCGTATATGGCTATTGTGTTGCTGCTATATTATTCACGCACTTTTTTGTAAACATTGCTATGGTTATTGGTGTTTTTCCAACTATTGGTGTGCCATTGCCTTTCTTCTCTTACGGAGGTTCTGGTTTGTGGGGATTTACCATTTTGCTATTTATTTTTATTAAAATGGATGCTAATAAAGTAAATGAATGGTAATCAGTTTCTGTCTGAAAAACGTTGAAGAGTATTAAAATAAAAAAAACCATTCGGATTCCGAATGGTTTTTTTATGCTTGATTTTAGATTTTTTTATAGTCCAAAAGCTGTTTTAATTTGATCTACAAAGTCCAATTTCTCCCAAGTGAATAACTCAACGGTAACAGTTTTTGTCAATCCACCCGGAGCAGAGAATGTTTTTGTTACGGTTTCCGGAGTACGTCCCATGTGACCGTAAGCAGCAGTTTCGCTATAGATTGGGTTTCTTAATTTTAAACGTTGCTCGATGAAGTAAGGACGCATATCAAAAATAGCTTCTACTTTTTTAGCGATCTCACCATTAGTTAAATTTACTTTTGAAGTACCAAAAGTATCGATAAAGATACCCATTGGTTTTGCTACTCCAATTGCGTAAGATACTTGTACCAAAATCTCATCAGCAACACCTGCAGCAACAAGGTTTTTGGCGATATGACGTGTTGCATAAGCGGCACTTCTATCTACTTTACTTGGATCTTTTCCAGAGAAAGCACCACCACCATGAGCTCCTTTTCCACCATATGTGTCAACAATGATTTTTCTTCCTGTCAATCCAGTATCTCCATGAGGACCACCAATTACGAATTTCCCGGTAGGATTGATGTGGTATTGAATTTTGTCATTGAATAAATGAGCGTTCTCAGGATTTTTTGCAATGATTCTTGGAATTAATATTTCGATGATATTTTTTTTGATTTTAGCAAGCATGGCAGTCTCTTCGTCAAAATCATCATGTTGAGTCGAAATTACGATAGCATCAATACGTGTTGGTTTGTTGTCATCGCTGTATTCCAAAGTAACCTGAGATTTTGCATCAGGTCTTAAATAAGTGATTTCTTTGTTTTCACGACGCAAAATCGCTAATTCCTGCAATAATTTGTGTGATAAATCAAGAGCCAATGGCATGTAACTTTCAGTTTCATTCGTTGCATAACCAAACATCATTCCTTGGTCTCCGGCACCTTGCTCTTCTTTACTAGCTCTGTCAACACCTTGGTTGATGTCTGCAGATTGTTCGTGAATAGCTGAAAGAATGCCGCAGGAATTGGCTTCAAACATATATTCACTTTTTGTATATCCAATTTTACGAATTACTTCGCGAGCAATTTGTTGTACATCTAAGTAGGTATTTGACTTTACTTCCCCCGCCAAAATTACTTGACCTGTGGTTACCAAAGTTTCACAAGCTACTTTTGAGTCAGCATCAAATGCCAAAAAGTTATCGATTAAAGCATCCGAAATTTGATCTGCAACTTTGTCCGGGTGTCCCTCACTTACAGATTCTGACGTAAATAAATAAGCCATAATAATTATAAATTTTAAATATTAATCGAGGAAAATAATTGCTGGAAAGGCTAAAGGAGGGTTTCTGCTTTAGCATTTTTTTCTACTGAAAATTTTCAGCATCCATAATGAATTCGGTTCATTATGAAGAGGTTGCAATCAGTCCAAATTTTTCCTCTTGTTTTCGGGTGCAAAGGTATGAAACCATTTTGAATTGCAAATTATTCTTTTGTTTTTTTTGATTTAATTAAGAGGATTTTAACATAGCCTACTAATTCCATAGGGTTTATAAAAATAATTCAATTTTTCCTTGGTGGATTAAAAAATAGTTTGCAAATTTGCTCCATCAAAAAGAAAAATTTAAGTCGCTATTGTGCGATATGTTTTATTGAATTTCAAAAATTCCCAAATGATGTCAAATGGGATGATTTAAAACAGATCATTAGATCTCTCGAATAAAAGAGGTTTTGGTATTAGTCAAAAATAAGTAAAGAAGTAATGAAAACAATAGGAAATAAAATGATGATGTGTTGTATGATGTGTATGTGCATCTCAATTCCCTATGGCCAAAAGCGGAGGATTTAATCCTTGTTATAGATCTACTATAAGCCCTTTTGGAACAAAACCAAAAGGGCTTTTTTATTACTTTAGTAATCGTAAAAAAATAACAATCAGTATTTAATAAAAAAAAGATAAAACAATTAACAACATTTAAAAAATTAGAATCATGAGCACACAAAAATTCGCAACAAACGCTTTACATGCAGGACACGATGTATCAAAAAACGGTGGAACTAGAGCCGTACCTATCTATCAAACCACTTCGTATGTATTTAATAATTCAGAACATGCCGCCAAATTATTTGGGTTAGCCGAAGCTGGATTTATCTATACGAGATTAAATAATCCGACCAATGATATTTTGGAACAACGATTGGCAGCTCTGGAAGGAGGAATCGGAGCGGTGGTTACCGCTTCAGGGACATCGGCAATTACAACGGCTTTATTGGTGTTGTTAAAAGCTGGTGACCATATCGTGGCATCAAACAGTTTGTATGGCGGAACTTATAATTTGTTAAAAGTTACACTGCCAAGGTTAGGGATTACAACCACATTTGTTGACCCAACCGATCCTGAAAATTTTGCTAAAGCCGTTAAAGAAAATACGAGAGCTTTTTTTGTCGAAAGTTTAGGGAACCCAAAATTGGACGTGCTGGATCTTCATGCAATTTCGGAAAAAGCCAAAGCCCACAAAGTTCCTTTTATTGTTGACAATACGGTGGCTTCCCCTTATTTATTGAATCCGATTGAGTACGGAGCAGATATTGTTATCCATTCCTTGACGAAATATATTTCCGGAAACGGAACCTCGCTCGGAGGTGTAATTATCGATGCCGGAAAATTCGATTGGAGCAACGGAAAATTCCCTGAATTTACGGAGCCTTCGGCAGGGTATCATGGCTTGGTTTATCATGAAGCCTTGGGTAATGCCGCTTTCATTGCAAAAGCGCGCGTCGAGGGATTAAGAGATTTTGGGGCTGCTTTGAGTCCGTTTAATGCTTTTCAAATTATTCAAGGTTTAGAAACATTGGAAATTCGTATCAAAAGACATAGCGAAAATGCTTTGGCGTTAGCGCAATGGCTAGAAATTCAAGACGAAGTGGCATGGGTGAACTATCCGGGATTGAAAACAAGCAAACATTACGTAATAGCTCAAAAATATTTGCCTAAAGGACAAAGCGGTGTGGTGACTTTTGGATTAAAAGCAGGTTTTGATGCCGCCAAAAAAGTTGCCGATAACACTAAGTTGTTTTCTTTATTGGCCAATATTGGAGACACAAAATCCTTGATTATACATCCGGCAAGTACCACGCATCAACAGTTGTCAGATGAGGAGCAAATTTCAACAGGAGTAACCAAAGATTTAATTCGACTTTCAGTAGGGTTAGAAGATATTGAGGATTTAAAAGCGGATCTAAAAGCAGTTTTTGAAACCATTAAAAATCCTCATTTAGTATAAAGTTGGTTTTGGTTTGTTAGTTAGACTGCCTTGGCTTTTTGGTTATCCGAGGCAGTTTTTAAAATCAAGATTATATAAGGATCCTAAGGATTGAATCTCTTGGTGTCTGAAAGATTATTAACTAAAAATATTCAGAATGGAAAATTTACAAAAAATAGATCTCTTTAATTTTGATTTGGAAATAGGAAAACAGAAGGCTTATCTCCCCTTGTTTTATCAGGTTTTTGGGCAGCCGCTAGGCAGTGCGCCAATTGTGGTGGTGAATCATTCATTGACAGGAAATTCTAATGTTGCCGCAAAAAATGGTTGGTGGAGCGGAATTGTGGGAGACAAAAAAGTCGTGGATATCGATTATTTTACGGTTATCGCCTTTAATATTCCCGGAAATGGATTTGATGGGAATTTGGATAATTTGATTGATAATTATAAGGATTATAGCATTCGTGACATCGCCCGTATCTTTTGGGAAGGGTTGTTTTATTTAAAAGTGCAGCATGTTTATGCAATAATTGGAGGAAGTTTAGGCGGTGCAATAACATGGGAAATGGCTGCTTTACATCCTGATAAAATTGACAATTTGATTCCAATTGCTACTGATTGGAAAGCAACTGATTGGGTTATTGCCAATGTTTTGATTCAGGATCAAATTTTAAATCATTCGGATGATCCAATTGTAGATGCCCGTTTGCACGCTACTTTATTGTATAGAACACCAGAATATGTGAACCAAAGATTCCGAAGAAGTAAATTGGATGAATTGTCGGTGTTGCAGATAGAAAATTGGTTGTTGGATCATGGGGTTAAATTAAAAAACAGATATCGTCTTGCGGCCTATAAGTTGATGAACCATTTGCTGAAAACAAATGATATAACTAGAAACAGACCCGATTTTCTGACGGTGACAAATGCTATTGATGCCAACATTCATCTAATTACCGTCGATACGGATTATTTGTTTATTGCCGAAGAAACCCGAAAAACCTACAGGGAGTTGTTGGGGAGGAAACAAAATGTGTTTTATCACCAAATCCAGTCCATTCACGGTCACGACGCTTATTTGATAGAGTTCAATCAATTGTCCGATATTTTGAGACCAATTTTTAACCTTCATAAAGAGCAAAACTATGTCAGTGCATAATGATATGGATGATATTTTAATTTCAAAGGACAATTTTATTTGATATTGGCAGTTTTAATATTTTATGACTAAGTTTCTCTACTGAATTTTCGGGATTAAAATGTTGAATTAAAGTTTTTATTCGAAAAAATATAACATTGTGTTAAATTTTTGTTTTCGAATAATTGTAAGTAACTGATTTTAAGCATCTTTAGTTTTAATTATTTGTTGGTTAATCATTAAATTTGCGTTAAGCGTTTGGATAATTGGAAAAAAGTTTAGATATTTGTTACACAAAAATAAAAAAAGGGAAAAATGAAGTTTAATCTTTGCAATATGTCACAAAAAGCCATTCAGGTGAAAACCTGTAGGGGAGGTGTATAGCTTATTTTAAATTTTAAAATATAAAGTAAAAAACCTCCCTTCAAAAATAAGGGAGGTTTTTTTTTTGAGATTAAAACGTTAAAAAAATAATAAGAAGAAGTAAAACAATAATTAAGAATGAAACAACAATACACTGTTAAGGCTGTCATTTGCAAAGCGAAGAACAAGATGATGCGTGAATATGCCATGATGTGTGTTTGTATTTGCTGATTCCAAAAGTATAAGTTTGTCGTATAACTTAAACCCTTTTGGATGTGTGTCTAAAAGGGTTTTTTGTTTTTTAGGTCTTAAAGGAATAAACAGAAATAAAATAGAAGTTCAATAAATAACAATTAAAAAAGAGAAATTATGAGTTCAAAAGCGCAAAACAGAATGGACAAGGGATTTAATGCGATTTTCGAAAAGGGAGCAGCATTTCAATGCCGGTTTCAGATGCAGTACTGTCAGGTCCAGTTATAAAGCGCACAATTGATTTTTAGGAAACAAAACTCGTTGTGCATTGAAAAAAAACAAATGTTGTAGAACATTTAAGCTATAAGCCACAAAACAAATATTAAAATTCAAAAATTAAAGATCATGAAAACTATCACATATATCGCCAACGGAGTAGAGTTACTAAAAAACACAATTTTGAAAGCAATAAAAAAAGTTGAACCATTTAACCCTATCAAAGAATTGGATCACCCAAGATTTCACATTGATGAAACCTTCAATTTGAAAGAGAGGAAAGGAAAAGACTCTTTATTGTTTCACATGTACTCTAAAGAAAATGACACTCTTTTTATCTAAGTCATAAAAAATACCTTAAGAAATATTAGGTAAAAATATTTGCCACGAATTGCACGTATAAAAACGCGAAAGATAACTTTTTTTGAAGAGAAAGAATTTCGTGAGAATTAGTGCAGTTCTTGGCAATTTTTTAATCGATGGGCAGCAATTGTTTTGGAGAGGAATTTAATAATAATTTGGTTGTTTCATAAAATTGTAGTTAATTTGCACCTTTAAAAGTTCAGACACGTATTGAAATGTTATAAAGAAAGGTAGAGGGATTAGACCCGATGAAGCCTTAGCAACCCTTCGATTTATCGGAGAAGGTGCTGCATTCTACCACGCCAAACGTGGAAAGATAACAAAAAGAATTCATTCGGTTTTTCTAACTTTCTTCATAATATTTCCAGGTACAAATCAAAAAATCAAAAAGATTTGAAATTGGAAAATAAACCAACCACAATTACAATACAAAATTTCACTACCGAAAGTGGTGCTTTTTATGCTACGATCAATTTGAGTTACAATCTTTTTGGCCCTGCATTGCATACCGCGCCTATTGTTTTGGTCAATCACGCCTTAACCGGTAATTCTCAAGTGGTAGGTTTAAAAGGATGGTGGAATGTTTTGATAGGAGAAAACAGAACAATTGACACCAATAAATACACCATACTTGCTTTCAACGTGCCAGGAAACGGATATGACGGCACCATTATCGAAAACTATTTGGATTTTACGGCTCGTGATGTGGCCAGACTTTTTATAGAAGGGCTCAAAGCGCTTCAGATTAATGAATTGTATGCTATTATCGGAGGGTCTGTAGGTGGCGGAATTGCTTGGGAAATTGCTGCGTTGGCTCCACAACTTACAAAACATTTAATTCCGATTGCAACCGATTGGAAGTCTAGCGATTGGCTGATTGCCAACTGTTTTTTGCAGGAACAAATTTTAAATAATTCGGCTAAGCCAATAGAGGATGCCCGCATTCATGCGATGTTGTGCTATAGAACGCCTGAGTCTTTTAAAGCAAAATTTGATCGGACTATCAATGAGGAATTGGCTATTTTTAATATCGAAAGTTGGTTAAAACATCACGGAAACAAATTGCAAAAGCGGTTTCAGCTTTCGGCATACAAGCTGATGAATCAATTGCTGAAAACAATAGATATTGCCAGAAACAGGGAATCTTTTCTTAGCGTGGCAACACAAATCGAGGCAGATATCCATATTATCGGAATCAATTCGGATTTGTTTTTTACGATAAATGAAAATAAAGAGACCTACGAAACATTGAAAAAACATAAACAAAACATAAGCTTTCAAGAGATTGATTCCATTCACGGACACGATGCATTCTTGATTGAATACAAACAATTGGACAATTTGCTTAAAGGAATATTTTAAGCTAGGAAAATATATAAAATATGAAAATATTAAAATTTGGAGGGAAGTCTTTGTCAAACGGAGACGGAATCAATAAGGTGGTTGCGATAATCGCCGGAAAAGTAAATAAAGGAGAACAAATTGCAGTTGTCGTTTCTGCGCGAGGAAATGCTACGGACGAATTGGAAGATATATTAACATTGGCGGCCAAAAATGGTGATTATAAAACACTTTTTGACGATTTTAAAAACTATCAACAAGACGTTTATCACGATGTGGATTTGTCTGAAGAATTCAGTAAGTTGGAAAAACTTTTTGAAGGAGTTAGTCTGATTGGAGATTACAGTGTAAAAATTAAGGACGAAGTATTATCCAAAGGGGAGTTGATTTCGGCCAAATTGCTTACGGCTATTTTGCAGAAAAATGGTATAAAAGCCAATTTTGCCGATACGAGAGAATTGATAAAAACTGACTCGAATTATGGTGATGCACAGCCTGTTGAGCAACTTTCTAAGAAAAATGTAGTGGCTTATTTTAAGGAACATAATGGAGAAACGGTAAATGTCGTTACCGGTTTTATTGGTTCCAACAGTAAAAATGAAGCAACAACTTTGGGAAGAAACGGAAGCAATTACACCGCTTCGTTGTTGGCAAATTATCTTGATGCGACGGAACTTCAAAATTATACTCATGTTGACGGAATTTATACGGCCAATCCTGATTTGGTTTTGGATGCCAAAAAAATAGACCATTTGACGTTTAATGAAGCGAATGAATTGGCCAATTTTGGAGCTACCATTTTGCATGCAAAAACGATTATTCCTTTGTTGGAAAAAAATATTCCGCTTCGAATTTTGAATACTTTCAATCATGAAAATCAAGGGACATTAATTACTTCAAATACTGATAAAGAAGGAATTAAAACACTTTCGGTTCTTGAAAATGTAGCTTTGGTGAATTTGGAAGGAAGAGGATTACTAGGAAAAACTGGTGTTGATGCCCGTATTTTCAGAGTGATGGGTGACAACGAAATAAGCGTTAGTATCATTTCGCAAGGTTCATCTGAAAGAGGAATCGGGCTTGTGGTTGATGCCGATAAAGCGACCCGTGCAATGATTGAATTGGAACGCGAGTTTGAAAATGATTTTTATTCCAAAGACGTTAATAAAATAACGGTTACCGATAATGTTTCGGTGATTTCGATTATCGGGCAGGATTTGAGTACGTTTCACAAACCATACACGGCTTTGATCAAAAATAAAATTGTTCCAATCCTTTTCAACAACACGGTTACGGGAAAAAACGTGAGTTTGGTGGTGAAAAAGTCGGAATTGAACAAAGCTTTGAACGTAATCCACGGGGAGATTTTTGGGGTTTCCAAGAAAATCAATATTGCGATTTTTGGTCATGGATTGGTTGGCGGAACGTTGATTAACCAAATTTTGGAATCGGCCGGCGCTATCGAAAAACGCAAAGGAATCAAATTGAATGTTTTTGCTATAGCCAATTCTAAAAATGTTCTTTTGAATAAAGATGGAGTTTCGCCAAATTGGAGAAATGAAATCCAAAACAATGGTGTTTCCTATTCGATTGAAGATGTTATCGCTTACGCAAATGAGCATCACTTGGAGAACTTGATTGCAATAGACAACTCGGCAAGTACTGCTTTTGTTGAAAATTATATCAAATTGGCCGAGAATAGTTTTGACTTGATTTCTTCAAATAAAGTGGCGAACACCTTGAGTTATTCATTTTACAAACAATTGAGACAGGTTTTGGCGAATAACCAAAAAACGTATTTGTATGAGACGAACGTTGGTGCCGGTTTGCCGTTGATTGATACAATAAAATTATTACACCTTTCGGGCGAAAACATTACGAAGATAAAAGGAGTTTTCTCGGGAACTTTGAGTTATTTGTTTAATAATTTCTCTGCCAAGGATGTTCCTTTCAGTGATATTTTGAAAGAAGCCATCGATAACGGTTACACCGAGCCAGACCCAAGGGAAGACCTTTGCGGAAATGACGTAGGTAGAAAATTATTGATTTTGGCTAGAGAATTAGACTTGCAGAATGAGTTTGAGGAGATTTCAATCCAAAACTTGATTCCAGAGCATTTACGTGAAGGAGATGTCGCTGATTTCTTGAACAAATTGAAAGAGTTTGATCCGATTTATGACAAAATTAAAGCCGATCAACAACCAAATCACGTGTTAAGATACATCGGTGAATTGTCAGGTGATTTGCAAAACGATAAAGGAAATCTTGAAGTGAAACTAGTTTCTGTACCAAAAGATACTGCTTTGGGCGGATTGAAAGGTTCTGATTCATTCTTTGAAATTTACACTGAATCCTACGGAGACCGACCAATCGTGATTCAGGGAGCAGGAGCAGGATCTGCGGTAACGGCAAGAGGGGTTTTTGGAGACATTTTGAGATTGTCGGATAAAGGGTAGAGATTTTAGATTGCATATTTTAGAAATTAGATTTCAGATTTTAAAAAAAAAGCTATGGTAGAAGTTTTTAGCGGGTCGTATTTTGAGGCAATGAATGTTAGAAATTTATTGGAGGGAAATGAAATTTCAGTTTTTACTCAAAATGAATTCATGTCAAATATTGAGCCTTGGGTTGTTACTGCGGGAGGATTAAATCCTGTAAAACTTCAAGTTGATGAATCTGATATGGAAGCATCAAGAACAATAATTGAAGATTATTTAAAGGGTAATAATAATTTAGAGACTGAGGATAAATAAAAATAACAAAACTCCTGCTTTGGCTCCCCTCTCTTTTGGAAAGGGGCTGGGGGTGAGGAAATAACAACAATAACAATGAAAATAACACTTAACAGAGTAAACGAAAATTTCCATTTTGAATTAAAAAACGAACGCGGTCATATTGTGAATGTGGATGCGCGTCCTGATTTTGGAGGAAATGACATGGGACCAAGCCCAATGGAATTGGTATTGATGGGAGTGGCAGGCTGCAGCGGAATCGATATGATTTCGATTTTGAAAAAACAACGTCAGGAAATCACTTCTTTCAAAGCTGATGTAGAAGGAGAGCGAGTTCAAGTGGGGGAGGCAAAACCATTTAAAGATATTTATGTGGTTTTTTACCTTGAAGGAACGATTAAAGAAGATAAAGCTTTGAAAGCTGCTCAATTATCATTCGAAAAATATTGCTCAGTTGCCAAAACAGTGGAACCAACAGCAACAATACATTATAAAGTAATTTTAAACGGGGTTGAATTAGAGAAAACTAATTAAACAACTTTAAACAATTTTAAACAAAAGACATGAGCGAACAAGAATACGGTTTTGAAACCGAAGCCATTCGTAACCAAATTGAGAGAACGCAATATTTGGAGCATTCAGTGCCCTTGTACTTAACATCGAGTTTCGTTTTCGAAGATGCCGAAGACATGCGTGCTTCTTTTGCAGACGAGAAGGATCGTAATATTTATAGCCGATACAGCAATCCAAATACTAACGAATTTGTAGATAAGATTTGCAAAATGGAAGGTGCTGAGGCCGGTTTTGCATTTGCATCGGGGATGGCAGCGGTGTACTCTACTTTTGCAGCTTTGTTGCAAGCGGGAGATCATATCGTTTCGTCAAGCAGTATTTTTGGGACTACCCATTCTTTGTTTATGAATTATTATCCAAAGTGGGGTATTGAAACTTCTTATTTTGATCTTACCAAACCGGAAACTATTGAAGCTTTGATAAAGCCAAATACGAAGATTCTTTTTGCTGAATCACCAACGAATCCGGCTGTAGATATTATCGATTTGGAACTTTTGGGAAATATCGCCAAAAAGCACAATTTGATTTTGATTATCGACAACTGTTTTGCGACACCATACATTCAGCAGCCAATAAAATGGGGAGCACATTTGGTGATACACTCTGCCACCAAATTGATTGATGGACAAGGAAGAGTTTTGGGAGGAATCACCGTTGGTAACGCCAATTTGATTAAAGATATTTACTTGTTTTCAAGGCTTACAGGTCCTGCCTTATCACCGTTTAATGCTTGGGTTTTATCAAAAAGTTTGGAAACTTTGGCAATTCGTGTGGAAAGACATTGCGAAAATGCATTGAAAGTGGCCGAGTTTTTGGAAAAACATCCAAACGTAAACAGTGTGAAATATCCATTCCTAAAATCGCATCCACAATATGATATTGCCAAAAAGCAAATGAAATTGGGTGGTAATATCGTTGCTTTTGAAGTAAAAGGCGGAATCGAAGCGGGAAGAGCCTTTTTGGACAAAATAAAATTATGTTCGTTGTCTCCGAATTTAGGGGATACAAGAACAATTGTAACGCATCCGGCTTCTACAACACACAGTAAACTGACAGTTGAAGAACGTTTGGCAGTAAGTATTACAGACGGATTGGTGCGTGTTTCTGTAGGGTTGGAAACCGTCGAAGATGTAATCGCCGATTTAGATCAGGCTTTATCTTAAATGAATCCATTTTTATTTGGTACTTGCTTTTTTTGATTTAAAAAGATTACATTTGTGCGTAATAGAAATACGTAATAATTGATAATTTTTGATTTTAAACATGGAAAACACTACATATATTCTTGATGAAAAATTATTAGTATCCGGCGGGAGAAGGTTCTTGAATTATATTTTGGATTTATTTTTTTATGTGATATTTATTTTTTGTGTGGCCTTTATTACGACGCTCGTTGCTGCGTTGTTAGGTTTGACAGATTTAGTTTTTTGGTTGCAAAATATTCCTGATATGCAAGCAAATGTAATAGCTGTTATTGTAATGTTAATCTATTATATACTTACAGAAGGAATATTTGGCAGATCGCTTGCCAAATTCATAACAGGGACTGTAGTAGTCGATGAAAACGGAGAAAAGCCAACATTTGGCATTCTGTTTCAAAGAACACTATGTCGCTTAATTCCATTCGACGCTTTATCTTTTTTAGGTAATTCAGGAAGAGGTTGGCATGATTCTATCTCAGATACATATGTAGTTGATAAAAAAGAACTAGAAAAAAGTATAAGAGTATTTAATGAAATGGATCAAATAGGAGAATTTTCATAGGTAAATGAAATTATAATAATAACCCACGGTTTTAGCCGTGGGTTTGTTTTTTATATGAAACCAAGACTAATCATTTTATCGGATTTATGGGGAAAGGAAAAATCAGATTGGGTTTCCAATTATGTTGAATTATTGAAAGACAAGTTTGAAATCCACTATTATGATTGCTGTGAATTGGGAGAAATTGACAAAAGTGATTATACAGAAGAAAATCTCCACAGTCAGTTTGTTGATGGTGGAATCGAAAGGGCTGTCAAAAATCTTTTGAATACAGAAAAAAGTCAAATTACTATTCTCGCTTTCAGTATCGGCGGAACCATTGCTTGGAAAGCCTCCTTAAAAGGTTTAAATGTTTGTCAATTATTTATTGTTTCATCAACTCGATTGCGATTCGAGAATACTATTCCGAACGGAATCATAAAACTGTATTATGGGGAAAATGATAGCAATAAGCCTAGTAATGGTTGGTTAGAATGACATTCGTTAGATTTTGAAATCATAAAAAATAAGCAGCACAATTTTTATACTGAAAAAGATTGTGCAATTACCATCTGCAACAAAATTTTAAAATAATTTCATACAATTGATTGACAAAACGATAAAGTTTGTAGTTTCGTAAAATATTTCGGAAACGATTTGTTTCGATTCAAAAAAAAATCTGAAATCTAAATTCTAAAATCAGCAATCTTAGATCAACATGCTTTCAAAGAAAACAAAATACGGAATAAAAGCACTGACTTTTTTGGCACGCCAGGAAAATAATACTCCTGTGCAAATTGCCGAAATTGCCAAGAATGAACATATTTCTATAAAATTTTTGGAAAGTATTTTGTTGTTGTTGAGAAATTCCGGTTTCCTTGGTGCCAAAAAAGGAAAAGGCGGCGGATACTACCTAATAAAGGATCCAAAAGACATCAATATGGCCAAAGTATATCGAATTCTCGAAGGGCCAATTGCTTTGTTGCCGTGTGCGAGTCACAATTTTTATGAAAAATGTGATGATTGCGATGATGAAACCACCTGTGCCGCACGCCGCTTAATGACTGAGGTTAGGGACAATACACTTAAGGTTCTTGAGAGTAACTCGTTGGCAGACATCGCTTTTTAATCTATTAAATTTTATTTAAAATTATTTGCAATTTAAAAAAAAGTGTTACTTTTGCAAAGTAATCTAGTAACCCGATAGGGTAATAGATTTAGAAACATTAAAATAAATCCACTTTCCTCCCTCTTTTTTGGAGAGGGCGGGGTGAGGAAAAAGAAAGGATAAAAAATGAGTACAGAAATAGCAAATGCTTTATTAGAAAAAACGAAAGGTTTCTCGATTGAGGAGACTTTGGCTTTTTTGGCTAATGAATATAAAGACAAGGTAGTTTTTTCGACTTCATTTGGGCAGGAAGATCAGGTAATAACTGCTTTGATTGCCAAAAATGAATTACCGATCAACATTTTTACGTTGGATACCGGTAGATTGTTTCAGGAAACCTATGATGTTTTTCATAAAACAGTTAAAAAGTACAAAGTTGCTATTCAAACGTATTTTCCGGATGCAAAGGACGTAGAGAATTTATTGAACAAAAAAGGACCAAACAGCTTTTACGAATCGGTGGAGAACAGAAAAGAATGTTGTTTTATTCGAAAAGTAGCACTGTTAACAAGAGCTCTGAAAGGAAATGAAATTTGGATCACTGGCTTGCGTGCGGAACAATCCGAAAACAGAAATGATTTGAAAGCGTTTGAGTACGATGCCCATTTTAATATCATAAAATTCAACCCATTGTTAAAATGGACATTGGAAGATGTTCAAAAATATATTGATGCGAATAACGTACCACAAAATGCTTTACACAAAAAAGGATTTGTGAGCATTGGTTGTGCGCCTTGTACAAGAGCAATCGTTGAAGGGGAGGACATCAGAGCAGGAAGATGGTGGTGGGAATCCAGTCATAAAGAATGTGGATTGCATCAAAAATAAGAGGTCAGAAGTCAGATTTTTGAGAATAGATTATAGAGAGATAGAAAAATAATAATGCTTAAGAGATTTTAGTCAAGGTCAGAACCTAAACTTTTAAACTTTTAAACTTTTAAACTTTAAAAATGAGTTCAGTATTAAAAACAAATGCTTTAGAAAGCGAAGCAATTTACATATTCAGAGAAGTAATTTCTCAATTTGACAAACCGGTTTTGCTTTTCTCAGGTGGAAAAGATTCGATTACTTTGGTACGTTTGGCACAAAAAGCTTTTTTTCCTGCCAAAATTCCTTTCCCGTTATTACACGTGGATACAGGACATAATTTCCCTGAAACTATCGAATTCAGAGATAAATTAGTGGCCGAATTAGGATTAGACTTGATCGTGAGAAATGTGCAGGATGCTATCGACGAAGGAAAAGTAGTTGAAGAAACAGGGAAATATTCCAGTAGAAATACTTTGCAAACGACTACTTTATTAGATGCTATCGAAGAATTCAAATTTGATGCTTGTATCGGTGGTGCCCGTAGAGATGAGGAAAAAGCAAGAGCGAAAGAGCGTATTTTCTCTGTTCGTGATGATTTTGGTCAATGGGATGAAAAAAACCAACGTCCTGAATTGTTTGATTTATTAAACGGAAAAATTGAAAATGGTCAAAACGTTCGTGTTTTCCCAATTTCAAATTGGACAGAATTGGATGTTTGGAGTTATATCGAACAAGAGCAAATCGAAATACCATCGATCTATTTTTCACACAAACGTAAAGTTTTTTTGAGAGACGGTTTGATTTGGTCACACTCTCCTTTTGTGTACCAAGAAGAAGACGAACAAGTCGAAGAACGAATTGTTCGCTTCAGAACCGTTGGGGATATGAGTTGTACTGCCGCTGTTGAATCCTATGCAGCGACCATTCAAGAAGTAGTTGGGGAGATTCGTTCTTCGACCATTTCTGAAAGAGGAGCCAGAATTGATGACAAACGTTCTGAGGCTGCTATGGAAAAAAGAAAACAACAAGGATACTTTTAATAAGTTAGAAGTTAAGAGTTAGAAGTTAGAAGAATCAAAAAAACATACAGATTTATAAGTTTAGAGAGAATATGAAACCTCAAACTTTAAACCTGAAACAATATATTAAGATGGAAGTTTTAAAAATAGCAACAGCAGGAAGTGTAGATGACGGAAAAAGTACTTTAATCGGGAGATTATTGTATGATACTCAATCATTGACTACAGATAAAATTGAAGCAATAGAAAAAAGCAGTAAACAAAAAGGATACGATTACCTTGATTTTTCGTTAGCAACTGATGGTTTGGTTGCCGAAAGAGAACAAGGAATTACAATAGACGTAGCACATATTTATTTTTCGACTGCGAAAAAAAGCTACATCATTGCCGATACTCCAGGTCACGTAGAATATACACGAAACATGGTTACAGGAGCTTCGACTTCACAAGTGTCTATCATTTTGATTGATGCCCGTAAAGGAGTTATTGAGCAAACGTACCGTCACTTTTTTATCAATAATTTATTGAGAGTAAAAGATGTGATTGTTGCAGTAAATAAAATGGATTTAGTTGATTATTCAGAAGAAGTTTTCAATAAAATCAAAACCGATTTTCAGGCATTAAATGCAAAAAGCGCCTACAAAGAACAAAACGTAAGTTACATTCCTTTGAGTGCTTTAACAGGAGATAATGTGGTGGAGACTTTAGGAAAAATGCCTTGGTATACCGGACAAACTATCCTTCAGCATTTGGAAGCACTGGAATCAAAAGATATATATGATAATGGAAAAACCCGTTTTCCTGTGCAAACTGTAATTCGTCCAAAAACGGAAGAATACCACGATTTTAGAGGATACGCTGGTAAATTATACGGAAATTCTATTAAAGTTGGGGATGCTGTTACAGTACTACCTTCATTAACAGAATCAAAAGTGACAAACATTCACTTTTTTGACCAGCAATTTGATGAGGCGAAGGCAGGTTCTTCAATCACAATCGAATTGGAAAATGATATCAATGTAACAAGAGGGGATATGATTGTAAAATCCGACGAGCTTCCTAAAGTTGAAAAAGATATCGAGACTACAGTTTGTTGGATGGACAGTAAAAAATTAGTAGCGGGTGCAAAATATTTTGTACAACACAACACTAACAGAGTTTTGGCAAAAATTGACAGCGTGAAAAACGTAATTGCTACCGATTATTCAGGGACAACTCCAGCTTCTCAATTAGCTATAAACGAAATTGGTGAAGTGAAAATTAAGTTGAGCAAAGCCATTTATTTTGATGCTTACACAGAAAACAAATCAAACGGAGCTTTCATCTTAATTGATGCTGCAACCAACACTACAGCAGGAGTTGGGTTTATACACTAAAATCCCCACCCCAACCCTCCCCGAAAGGGAGGTAGGTAGGACGTAAAAAAGATTAGACAAAAAAGAAAACGTAACACTCCCGGTTTCGGCTCCCCCTCCTTCGGAGGGGGCTGGGGGGAGGAAAATATACAGAATTATGCAAAGTTTTAGAACCGAAATAGAGGACCCAATTGTCCAAAAAGAGATTATAGATTTAGAGAAAAAGATTTATTCCTTCCGTAACGGACAAATTGATGACGAGCGTTTCCGTAGTCTTCGTTTGGCTCGTGGTATTTACGGTCAACGTCAGGAAGGTGTACAAATGATTCGTATTAAATTGCCTTACGGAAAAGTATCTAGTGAGCAATTGAGAAGAATCACCGAAGTATCAGAAAAATATTCTACAGGACGTTTGCACATCACAACGCGTCAGGATATTCAAATTCACTACGTGAGTTTGGACAGAACACCTGAACTTTGGGCTGATTTGGCAAAAGACAATATCACTTTGAGAGAAGCTTGCGGAAACACAGTAAGAAATATTACTGCGAGTGAAACTGCAGGAATTGATGTAAATGAGCCATTCGACGTGACGCCTTATGCGCATGCGTTGTTCCAATATTTGTTGCGTAACCCTATCTGTCAGGAAATGGGACGTAAATTTAAAATTTCATTCTCGTCTTCTGACGAAGATACCGCTTTGAGTTATTTGCACGATTTAGGATTTATTCCAAAAATTGTAAACGGAGAAAAAGGTTTCAAAGTAATGCTAGGTGGCGGTTTAGGTTCACAGCCAAGCCACGCTGAATTGCTTTCGGAATTTATTCCGGTTAACCAAATTATCCCAACTGCTGAGGGTGTAATCAGAGTTTTTGACCGTCATGGGGAAAGAGCTAAACGTTTGAAAGCACGTTTGAAATTTTTGATCAAAGATTTAGGACGTGATGAATTCATGAAATTGGTTGAAGAAGAGAAAAAAGCATTGGCTTTCCATACTTACGAAATTGACACAACTGAATTTGAAGGAGCTATTACAGAGCCTTTGTTAGAAGTGCCAACAGTTACAATTGATGATGTTGCTGCTTATGAAGCTTGGAAAAAATCAAACGTAATTGCTCAAAAACAAGCAGGATATGTTGCCATTGGTATTAAAATTTCTTTGGGAGATTTTTATATCGACAAAGCAAGACAATTGGCTGATTTGATTAAAAATTATGGTGCCAATGAGTTGCGTTTTTCATTGAGACAAAATATTCTTATCCGTAATATTAAAGAAGAAAACCTTCCATTTTTCTATCAGGAATTGGCTAAATTAGATTTTGTGACTTTGGGTTACAATACTATTACTGATGTTACGGCTTGTCCCGGAACTGATACTTGTAACTTAGGAATTGCAAGCAGTACAGGTATTGCTGAGGAATTGGAAAGAGTTTTCGCAACAGAATATCCACAATACAGCAACAACAAAGACATCGCTATCAAAATTAGTGGTTGTATGAATGCTTGTGGACAACACAACATGGCCGAAATCGGTTTTCAAGGAATGTCTATCAATGCAGGAAAATTGGTGGCTCCGGCTCTTCAGGTATTATTA
Source organism: Flavobacterium aquiphilum (assembly GCF_027111335.1). Lineage (NCBI taxonomy): Bacteria > Pseudomonadati > Bacteroidota > Flavobacteriia > Flavobacteriales > Flavobacteriaceae > Flavobacterium > Flavobacterium aquiphilum. The sequence goes on from NZ_CP114288.1 coordinate 989,316, forward strand.
GGTGGAGGAAATTTAGGAAATGGAGTTGGACGTTTTTCTGATAAAGTAATCAAAATTCCTAGCCGTAGAGGACCAGAAGCTTTGCGTTTAATCTTAAATGATTTTGAAGCGAATGCAAACGGACAATCTTTCCTTAACTATTATGATGCAAAAGGAGAAAAATACTTCTATGAGTTCTTGAAACCGTTGGCAGATGTAACCAATTTGACCGAAGCTGATTTCGTAGATTGGGGTAATGCTGATAACTATGTGAAAGCGGTTGGAGTTGGAGAATGTGCCGGTGTTGTAATTGATTTGGTTGCTACATTATTGTTTGAAGCAAAAGAAAAAATAACTTTTGCATACGACGCTTTGCAAGAAGAAAAATGGGCTGATGCTATTTATTTGGCATATGCCGGATTTGTAAATGGAGCCAAAGCATTGTTGTTGTCTGCAAATGAAAAAACAAACACACACGCAGGAATCATCGAATCATTTGATACTGTTTTTATCCAAAGTGGAAAATTGGATTTAGGTTCCTCTTTCAACGAATTGGTGTACCAAATCAGAGCGAACGAGCCATCTGCGGCTTTCGCCAAAAAATATATTGAAGAGGCACTGTCTTTCTTCTCAAAAATTGAAGAATACAGAGCCAAAGATTTAGCGAATGCATAAAACGATACAACCCAAAGTAACTTTAGTGGGCGCAGGACCCGGCGACCCGGACTTGCTTACGCTCAAAGGCGTAAACGCGCTCGCTGAAGCCAACGTGGTTTTGTATGATGCCTTGGCCAATGAGGAAATACTGAAATATGCTCCCCAAGATGTCATAAAAATATTTGTGGGGAAAAGAATTGGTTCGCATGAATATTCGCAAGAGCAAATCAATCAGTTGATTGTTGATAATGCGCTTACTTATGGTCATGTGGTTCGGTTAAAAGGAGGCGACCCTTTTATTTTTGGAAGAGGAAGCGAAGAAATAGATTACGTAGAAAGTTTTGGAATCCCTACATTTGTAGTTCCCGGAATTTCATCGTCGATTGCGGTTCCCGCTTATCAGGGGATTTCGTTGACCAAAAGAGGAACTTCCGAAAGTTTTTGGGTAATTACAGGGACAACATCCAGTCGCAATTTGTCTAATGATATTGCCCTTGCAGCAAAATCATCTGCGACAGTAGTGATTTTGATGGGAATGAGTAAGCTGTCGCAAATTGTCGATTTGTTTCAAAAAGAATCCAAAGGAGAAACTCCCGTTGCGATTATTCAAAACGGAACAACGCCAAATGAAAAAATTGGCGTGGGAACAATCGATACGATTCAGGAAGTGGTTGCCGAAAAGAAATTAAGTTCACCGGCAATTATCGTAATTGGCGAAGTGGTGAAAGAAAGCAATAAATTAAAAGGTTTTTACGAAGAGTTTCTATCAAAAGAAATTGTCTAGTAAAGGAGTTCCGTAGGAACGATTTGTTTTATAGCGTCGGGTTTTAACCCGATGAAAAGAAAGGTTTTTACGGAGAATTTCTGTCAAAGGAAATCGTTTCGTAGGGTCGGGTCGAGACCCGACATAATCGACAAAGTATATAGGTAACAATGGAAAAGAACGAATTATACCCAATTTTTTTAAAACTGCACAACATCAATGTATTAATTGTTGGTGGCGGAAATGTAGGTTTGGAAAAATTGTCTTTTATGTTGAAATCCAGCCCAAACGCCAATGTTGAGGTTGTGGCGACAAAGTTCTTGCCCGAGTTGGAAGCTTTAGTTGAAAAACATCCTTCGGTTACATTAACCAAAAAGAAGTTCAAGAAAAAAATGCTCAAGAAAAGGAACATGGTTATTGCTTGTACTGATAGTTTGGAAGTTAACAAGAGAGTTTTTGAACTAGCCCGAAAGCGTTATTTGATTTGCAATATTGCCGATACACCCGATTTATGTGATTATTATTTGGGCGGAATTGTAACCAAAGGAAACGTAAAAATCGCTATTTCGACCAATGGAAAATCACCGACGACCGCCAAAAGATTACGTGAATTTTTCGAAGAAGTAATCCCTGAGGATGTGAATAAAATGGTAGAAAACCTAAACGAATACCGAAAAACACTCAAAGGAAATTTCGAAGAAAAAGTGAATAGAATGAATGAAATCACTGAAGCGCTAAAAAACAATAAGGGTGAATAGCGTCGGGTTTTAACCCGATGATTCCAAGGATGAACGAAATTACCGAATCGTTAAAAAAAAATAAGCGATTTCGGAAATTAAATAGATTAAAGAAATAATGAATGGGATTTAGTGATAATAGTCACATTTCGAAATTTAAATGATTCCTTCATTTGCACATAAAAAAAAACAAAAAAATAATAAAGAGTAAAATTTAATATAATGGTTAAAACAGACATACTTATAATAGGAGCCGGGCCAACAGGTCTATTCGCCGTTTTCGAAGCAGGATTATTGAAATTAAAATGTCATATACTTGATGCCTTACCACAACCAGGAGGGCAGTTGTCAGAGTTATATCCAAAGAAGCCAATCTACGATATTCCAGGATTTCCAGAAGTATTGGCAGGTGATTTGGTAGACGGATTAATGGAACAAATTAAGCAGTTCGAGCCTGGATTTACCCTTGGTGAGCGTGCTGAAACCATTGAAAAACAAGAAGACGGAAGTTTTATCGTTACCTCTAATAAAGGGAAAAAATTCCACGCACCTGTTATTGCCATTGCAGGTGGGTTAGGAAGTTTCGAACCAAGAAAACCGCTAATTGAAGATATCGAGTTTTACGAAGACAAAGGAGTGAAATACTTTATCAAAAATCCTGAGAAATTCAGAGACAAAAGAGTTGTGATTTCAGGAGGAGGAGATTCTGCTTTGGACTGGAGTATTTTCTTGGCAAATGTTGCATCAGAGGTAACTTTAATTCACCGTAGAAATGAATTTAGAGGAGCGTTGGATTCTGTAGAAAAAGTGCAGGAATTAAAATCAGCCGGAAAAATTAAAATGATTACTCCTGGTGAAGTTATTGGGTTGAACGGAGCAGAACATTTGGAGTCTGTTGATGTGGATATCGATGGAGCTCATCAAAACATCAAAACCGATTTCTTCATTCCGCTTTTTGGATTGACACCAAAATTAGGACCAATCGCACACTGGGGATTGGAAATCGAAAAAAATGCTATCAAAGTAAACAATGCATTGGATTACCAAACAAACATTCCTGGAATCTTTGCTATTGGTGACGTAAACACATACCCTGGAAAATTAAAATTGATTCTTTGCGGATTCCACGAAGCCACATTAATGTGTCAAGCGGCTTACCAAATCATCAATCCTGGTAAAAAATATGTGATGAAATACACCACCGTTTCCGGAGTTGATGGATTCGACGGTACACGTAAAGAAGCGCCTAAAGCAGTTGTAAAAGCGATTGTATAGTTTAGGGTTTAAAAAGTTTAAAGGTTTAAATTGTTTAAAAGTTTAAAAAGGTTAAGTATTGAGTCTTAAACTTTTTTAAACAAGATAAAACAATTTAGACCTTTTTTTTAAACTTTTAAAAAAACTTGTAAGTCGCAAGGCTATTTCATAACTTTGCGGTGTTCCTAATTTTATTGAACGTTATCACGAAAGGCGGAGGGAAAAGACCCAATGAAACCTTAGCAACCTCCCTTATTTTAGGGAAAGGTGCTACATTCTACCACGCATCGCGGGGATAGATAACACAAGATACATTCTGTATTTTTCAACCTTTTTTCCTGATACATTTCGATAATTTTAGCGTACTGAATTCATTTCAGTATCTAGAGCGAAAGATCGGCGCTTTTTTGCCGTCAATGTTCCCGCTGTACGCTATATCTTTTATTCTGAACCCCAGAATAAAAGGATATCGCTTCCATCGGGGCTAAAGAATAAACAATTGTGATTTTTTGGGAACCTAATTTTATTGGGTCATCCTGCAAGGTTTTTAGAACCTTGGAGGGATTCTGAGAATTTATATACCTACAAGGTCAAAAAAGACCTTGCAGGAAAACAAATTGAGAAGTATAAAACAATAATAAAAAGCTTTACGCCTTTGCGTCTTTGCGAGAAATAAAACATAAAATGTCAAAAATTCAAGAAGAAATAAAAAAGAGAATTCTCGTACTCGACGGAGCAATGGGAACCATGCTGCAACGATATAATTTCTCTGAAGAAGATTTTCGTGGCGAACGATTCAAAGATTTCCCGCATCCACTAAAGGGGAACAATGATTTATTGTCCCTCACGCAACCACAGGCAATCAAGGCAGTTCACGCCGCCTATTTTGAAGCCGGAGCCGATATTGTGGAAACCAACACTTTCTCAGGAACCACCATCGGGATGGCCGATTATCATTTGGAAGATATTGTTTATGAACTCAATTACGAATCGGCAAAAATCGCCCGTGAAGTAGCCGATGAATACACTGCCAAAAATCCAAATCAGCCACGTTTTGTGGCCGGTTCGATTGGGCCAACAAATCGTACGGCAAGTATGTCTCCGGATGTAAACGATCCAGGTTACAGAGCGGTTACGTTTGATGATTTGCGCATTGCCTACAAACAACAAGTTGAAGCATTATTAGACGGAGGTTGCGACTTGCTTTTGGTGGAAACCATTTTCGATACATTGAATGCCAAAGCCGCACTTTTCGCAATCGAAGAAGTTAAGGAAGAACGTAATCTTGATATTCCAATCATGGTTTCAGGTACGATTACCGATGCTTCAGGAAGAACACTTTCCGGGCAAACGGTGGAAGCTTTCCTGATTTCGGTTTCGCATATTCCGTTGTTGAGCGTAGGGTTTAATTGCGCCTTGGGAGCCGATTTGTTGAAACCGTATTTGCAGACTTTGTCACATAATACTTCATTCAATATATCAGCACATCCAAACGCAGGATTGCCAAATGCTTTTGGAGAATATGACGAAACTCCAGAACAAATGCAAGCCCAAATTCGATCTTATCTCGAAGATAATTTAGTAAACATCATTGGCGGTTGTTGTGGAACAACTCCAGATCATATCCGCTTAATTGCGGAAGTCGCGAGTGAGTATAAGCCGAGAGTGTCGGAGGCGGTGATGTAAATGTTTTCTAATTGATATGAATCAAGAAATAATAGAAAAAGCGACAGAATTTTGTAATGAAATTTTTGCAGATAAAAAGAATTATGAGCTTGCACCTGAGTATTATTATAGTCATTTGCCATTATGTGTTATTGATTCTGTTTTTTCAATTGGAGTAAAATATGAAATTGTTCAAAATACGATAAGTCGGTTTTGTAATTATTACAGGATAGATAAGTTTTCAAGTTCTCAAGAAGTTACAACATCGGATTTTTTGAAATTAATGAAAGAAAAGTCGATTAAGGAATTGACTGAAAGTATTTATCAAAATCGACAAAGGACTTCTACAAGAAATGGAATTTTAAAGTCAGAAGCAGTTATATTGTTTTTAGAGGTTTTACAGAAATTTAAAATTGAAAAATTAAAGGATGTTGATAAAATCTTTAGTAGTGAGCAATTTGAAAATGAAATAAAAAAAATACCAGGTCAAAATAGTGGAATTTCTTTGACTTATTTTTTTATGCTTGCAGGTTCAGACGATTTAATAAAACCTGACAGAATGATTGTTCGTTTTTTAGAAAGTATTTCAGGTGAAAAAGTGAGTTTAAATGATTGTCAACTTATTTTGGTTGAAGTCGCCAATCAATTAAAGAAGAATGGTTTTAATATTACGCCTAAAAAGTTAGATAATTTAATTTGGAATTATCAACGTGATTTGAATTAATTAGATAGCGCGGATTTGCAATCTGTGTCGACAAACAGAATAAAGTCTAGCTTGTCATTCCGACGAAGGAGGAATCTAAGCAAGTTGCTCACATAACGGAGATTCCTCCTCCGTCGGATGACAAACTGGGTGGTGAAGTTGGAATGGTCACGAGCGTGACGCTCGCGCAAGCGAAGATGAGATTGATAAGTTCCATAGGAACGACCTATTTTGTAGCAACGGAATTTATTTCGTTGAAAATTATGAAAATGGATTCGTTTCGTTGTAATAAAAATGTGTTGAATGGCACAATGCCCGCGTGAGGGATAGAAGCGGCATCCTTTTATGAAGCGATAGCGGAATAAAAGATACAGCGGATAGCCCGATTCGCCGCGGCGAACACGCCCAAAATAGAAACAGAAATACTTTCAGGGCTTTGGAAACCTTGAAAAAAACATAGAATAAAAACTTAGTACCTAAGCATCTTAGGACTTAGTAACTCAGAAAAGAAATGAAAGAAAAAAGAAGAAACCTTGTATTATCGGGATTGGAGCCTTTGGTGATTACGCCGGAAAGCGTATTTGTGAATGTTGGGGAGCGTACCAATGTAACGGGTTCCCGAAAGTTCCTTCGATTGATTAAGGAGGAAAAATATGAGGAAGCACTTGACATTGCGAGACAGCAGGTAGAAGGAGGTGCGCAAATCATTGATATCAATATGGATGAGGGGATGCTTGACGGAGAGTATGCGATGACCAAATTCCTGAACTTGATTGCTGCCGAGCCAGATATTTCGCGTGTGCCGATTATGATTGACAGTTCGAAGTGGGATATCATTGAGGCAGGTTTGAAAGTGGTGCAAGGGAAATGTGTGGTAAATTCGATTTCGTTGAAAGAGGGTGAGGAAGCATTTATCCATCACGCTAAATTAATCAAACGTTATGGTGCTGCTGTTATTGTAATGGCTTTTGATGAGGTAGGACAAGCTGATAATTACGACCGAAGAATTGAAATTTGCCAACGCTCGTATGATATTTTGGTTCACAAAGTAGGGTTTCCACCGCAGGATATCATCTTCGATTTGAATATTTTCCCCGTAGCGACCGGTATGGAGGAGCACCGTTTGAATGCTTTGGATTTCTTTAGGGGAACCAAATGGGTTCGCGAGCATTTGCCACATGCACACATCAGCGGTGGGGTGAGTAACGTTTCGTTTTCGTTTAGAGGGAATGATGTGGTGAGGGAAGCGATGCACTCGGTTTTTTTGTATCACGCCATCAAAAACGGAATGACGATGGGGATTGTAAACCCTGAAATGTTGACGATTTACGACGATATTCCGAAAGATTTATTGGAATATGTTGAAGACGTGATTTTGGACAGACGTGACGATGCCACGGAACGTTTGTTGGATTTTGCCGAAAGTGTAAAAGGCGATACCAAAAATAATGAAGTAGCAGTACAGGAATGGCGTTCGGGAACTTTTCAGGAACGTATTACACACGCTTTGGTAAAAGGAATTGATCAATTTATAGAGGAAGATGTTGAGGAAGCAAGATTGGCCGCCACAAAACCTATTGAAGTGATTGAAATCAATTTGATGGCGGGAATGAATGTGGTTGGAGATTTGTTCGGTTCGGGAAAAATGTTTTTGCCACAGGTGGTAAAATCGGCTCGTGTAATGAAAAAAGCGGTGGCTTATTTATTGCCGTTTATTGAAGCAGCTAAACAAGCCGGAGACAAAGAAGGAAACGGAAAAATCCTTTTGGCAACCGTAAAAGGAGACGTACACGATATTGGTAAAAATATTGTTGGGGTTGTGCTTGCTTGTAATAATTACGAAATTATTGATTTGGGAGTTATGGTGGCTCCTGAAAAGATTGTTGCTGCAGCCCTTGAACACAATGTAGATATTATCGGATTGAGCGGATTGATTACGCCTTCGTTGGACGAAATGGTGTATCTCGCAAAAGAATTGGATAAAAAAGATATAAAAATTCCTGTGATGATTGGTGGAGCGACCACTTCACGCGCGCACACCGCCGTAAAAATTGCACCACAATATAAATCGACTGTGATTCACGTAAACGATGCTTCGAGAGCGGTTACGGTGGCAGGAAATTTATTGGACGATAATAAAGAGAAATACGCAACCGATATTCGCGCCGAATACGATGCGTTTAGAGAAACATTCTTGAATCGTTCAAGAGATAAAAACTTCTTGTCTATTGAAGATGCCCGTAAAAACAAGTTGCAATTGGATTGGAGACATTTTGAGCCTGTAAAACCAAAGGTTATTGGGGCGCAAACAGTCGAGATTGATTTGGATGTATTGGTTCCGTATATCGATTGGACTCCGTTTTTCAGAACTTGGGAGTTGTTCGGGAAATACCCTGCGATTTTAAAAGATGAAGTGGTGGGGGAACAAGCGACTTCAGTTTTTAACGATGCCCAAACGATGTTGGAGGTAATTTTGAAAGAGAAAAAATTACAGGCCAAAGGAGTTTACGGAATTTTTCCGGCGAACCAAGTTAATGATGACGATATTGAATTGACAGATGAAAACGGAAAAGTTTTGGAGAAATTCTTGACTTTGCGTCAGCAGTCACAAAAAACAAAAGGAGCTCCAAATATCGCATTAGCCGATTTTATTGAGCCAAAGGAAAATGGAAAAGTGGATTATATGGGGGCGTTTTGTGTAACTACCGGTTTTGGTGTTGACGAATGGGCGGCCGAATTTGAAAAGGATTTGGATGATTATAATTCGATTATGGTCAAAGCTTTGGCGGATCGTTTTGCAGAGGCATTTGCCGAATATTTACACGAAAAAGTACGTAAAGAATTTTGGGGTTATGCATCGGATGAGGTTTTGAGCAAGCAAGCACTTATTGAAGAAGATTATAAAGGAATTCGTCCTGCACCGGGTTATCCAGCCTGTCCAGATCACTTGGAGAAACCAACTATTTGGAAATTATTGGATGTTGAGGCAGCAATTGGAGTAACTTTGACCGAAAGTATGGCAATGTGGCCTGCTTCATCGGTTTCAGGATATTATTTTGGAAATCCTGAAAGTAAGTACTTCGGTCTTGGAAAAATAAAAGAAGACCAAGTGATTGATTACGCCAAAAGAAGAAATGTTTCAACTGATATAGCCATGAAATGGCTTAACCCAAATATTGCAGACTAAAATCCCCACCCAACCTCCCCGAAGGGGAGGAGTCGGAAAGGAATGACTAATATTTTTAATTTAAAATTACCCGAGTCTCCCCTCCTTTGGAGGGGTCGGGGGAGGATTATGAAAGTAACAGAACATATAGAACAAGCCAAGGGAGAAACTTTATTCTCTTTCGAAATTATACCGCCCCAAAAAGGAAAAAGCATTCAGGAATTGTATGATAATATCGATCCGTTGATGGAGTTCAAACCGCCATTTATTGATGTAACTACTTCCCGTGAGGAGTATATTTATGTGGATAAAGGAAACGGATTATTGGATAAAAAATTGACTAGAATGCGCCCGGGAACTTTGGGGATTTGTGCTTCTATAAAACATAAATATCAAGTGGATACCGTACCGCATTTACTTTGCGGAGGATTTACGAAAGAGGAAACCGAATATATGTTGGTTGACTGTCATTATCTTGGAATAAACAACGTCATGGCACTTCGCGGTGATGCAATGAAAGATGAGCAGTCTTTTGTTCCAAAAGTGGGAGGAAATAATTATGCAGTGGATTTGGTAACCCAAATTAATCAGTTGAATTGTGGAAAGTATTTGCACGATGTTATGGACGTTGATAACAAAGCCAATTTTTGTGTTGGTGTAGCCGGTTATCCTGAGAAACATTTGGAAGCACCATCTTTGGCGACGGATATGAGAAGACTGAAAGAAAAAGTTGATGCAGGTGCTGATTATATTGTAACGCAAATGTTTTTTGACAATGCTAAATATTTTGAATTTGTAAAAAAAGCTAGGGAAATGGGAATTACAGTTCCTATTATTCCGGGGATTAAACCAATTGCAGTTCAAAAACATTTACAGATTCTGCCTCAAATTTTCCGAATTGATTTACCGGAAGATTTGATAAATGCAGTAGAGAAATGTAAAAACAATGCTGAGATTCGTCAAGTGGGTATTGAATGGGCGATTCAGCAATCAAAAGAATTGAAAGCGGCGGGAGTTCCTGTTTTGCATTATTATTCGATGGGAAAATCAGAAAATATCAGACAGATAGCGAGTCAGGTTTTTTAAATTCCTGATAGTGAAAAGTAAAGAGGCGTTGCAATGCAACGCCTTTCTTATTTTAATAGATAAGTATTTTATTTTCATCGACTGATATAGCTGACTGGTATAAGATTTTTGAGGGACATTTTATTATAAAGTAGTTTTACTTTATTAAAATGCCCAATTTTGAATTTCAAATACTTTATTTCTCTATTAATGAGTGTTCTTTTCTTTTCAGAAGGGAATGCCCAATTGTGCACGGGAAGTTTGGGAGATCCTGTTGTTAAATTGGATTTTGGTTCAGGAACATCAACCCATGGTTCTGCTTTAGGGACAGGGATTACGAGTTATACTTATACCACGGCAAATTTTCCTAGTGATGGTTCCTACACCGTCGAAAGCACCACAAATACTCCTGGTACCTGGTGGACAACCACAGACCATACCGGAGGAGGTTATATGATGGTCGTAAATGCCAGTTTTTCAACTACTGATTATTTTTACAAAAACACGGTTTCCGGTTTGTGCGCCGGCACCACTTATGAGTTTGCCGCTTGGATAATGAATCTTTTACGGTCACAGGATAATAGTCCTCCAAATATTACTTTTACAATTGAGGATACCAGCGGAAATATTCTTGGGACTTATAATACAGGAGATATAGGATTGTCGAGTAGTGCAGTATGGAAACAATACGGATTCTTTTTTACTACCCCTTCCGGTGTTGACACGGTTGTCATTCGAATGCGGAATAATAAAGCAGGTGCCGCTCCGGGTAATGATATTGCGTTGGACGACATTACTTTTAGGGCTTGCGGGCCTACGGTAACTTCAGAAATTGTGAACGAGTCGGTTACTAATTTAGATGTATGCGAGGGAGAATCGAAATCAATTACGCTTAATGGCTCCGTTACGTCTTCGGCCTATACGACGGTGGGATACCAATGGCAAAATAGTACTGATGGAGGAACGACTTGGACTGATATTCTGGGGGCAAATAATGCAGCTTACACTTTCGTCTCGGGTACAGTAGGAACTTATAAATACCGATTGGCAACTGCGGATAGTTCCAATATTGGTTCTACTAATTGCCGAGTTTTTTCTAATGTAATAACCATTAATGTAAAATCCGGGCCAATTCAACCTACCGTCACAACTACTCAGCCTAATTGTGATGTGCCTTCGGGAACAATTACAGTCACAAGTCCAACAGGGCTTTTATATAGTGTTGATGGTGTTAATTATCAGTCATCGATGATTTTTCCAGGCTTAGCGGGCGGTGATTATAAGGTTACTTCCAAAAGTTCTAATTGTGTTTCGAGTCCGGTTATGGCTCATATAAATTTGGTGGCTGTTTCTACTGCAACTCCGACGGTAAGTGTCGTTCAGCCTGTAATTTGTGTGAATCCTTATGGAACGATTACCGTAACTAGCCCAGATTATGAGTACAGTTTTGATGATGGTGCGAATTGGACAAGCAGTAATTCTAAATCCGGTTTGGCCGTTGGAACCTATTTGGTAAAAACAAGAAACAGTTCCGCTTGTGAGACTACGGCAATCTCTGTTGATATTTTGGTTCCGCCGGGTTATCCGCCAACACCGACAGTATCAATTACGCAGCCTGACTGTAGTACGGCAACTGGGACAATAACCGTTTCGGACAGTGCGACATCCTACAGTTTTGATAATGGAGTTAATTGGATGGGTGCAAATTCAAAAAGTAATTTGATTCCTGCCACTTATCAGGTGGTGATTAAAAATGCTTTGGGCTGTGTTTCGCTTGTTCCAAATGCTGCTGAAGTCAAGGCATTCGTCAACACCGAGCCGCTTCCTGTTGCAACAACACCTCAAACTTTTTGTGTCCAACAAAATGCCAAAATCAGTGATATCAATATAATAGGTACAAATATAAAATGGTATGACGCTTCCGCAAATGGGAATCTGCTGACGGGTACAACGATACTGCAGAACAAAACCTATTATGCTTCGCAAACGGTCACCGCCTGCGAAAGTTTACGGATTCCGGTGGTGGTCAATATTCAAAACACCCCTGCGCCAACGGGTGATGCGGTACAGAATTTTTGTTCTACACAAAAGGCAACCATCGGTAGCCTGACAGTGACGGGAACAAATGTTATATGGTACGACAGTATGACTAATGGTGCGGTGCTACCAAGCACAACGGCTTTGGTAAATGGCACAACTTATTATGCAACCCAAACGGTAAATGGTTGTGAAAGTGTTAACCGATTAGCGGTTTTAGCGAATATAGTCGTTCCTAGCTTGCCTGTAAACAATGTGGAGGAGTTTGTTTGCGACAGTAAAAACGATGGTTCCGAATATGTAGATTTAACAAATTATAATTCAAAAATTGCGGTTTGCGGTACCTGTACTTTTACATATTACACCTCATTGGCCGGTGCGGAAAACCAAATGGCATCGGAACAAATTACTGTACCTGAAAATTATAATTTGGTTATTGGAACGACAACGATTTACGTGAGAATCGATTCCAATGATAAGTGTTATCAGGTTGGGAAATTGAGTCTAACATTGGTAAGTGAGCCAATAATTTCAATTCCAGACAGTGTTCCCGTTTGCGAAAATTATACGGTTAGAATAAACGCAGGTTCGGGTTTTGACAGTTATTCATGGTCCACTTTGGAAACCTCACCATCAATAGCAGTGCAGAACGCAGGTACTTATTCGGTAACGGTAACCCAAAATCACGGAAATACGGTTTGTTCTGCAACAAAGGATTTTACAGTGATATTGTCTAATGTAGCTGTAATTTCGACCGAAACTCAGGATTGGACAGATAATGAAAATGTAATTGTAGTTTCTGTTTCGGCTTCGAGTGTTGGGAATTATGAATATTCATTGGATGGAATAACCTTTCAGGACAGCAATACGTTTTCGGGATTGACAAGTGGTGATTATACTGTTTATGTTCGGGACAAAAATGGTTGCGGGATTGCCAGTCAGGAAGTTTTTGTGTTGAATTACCCAAAGTTTTTCACCCCAAACGGAGATGGATATAACGATACATGGGCAGTTCGATTTTCAGAATCCGAACCAAAACTGATGGTCAAAATATTCGATCGATTTGGAAAATTTATAAAGGAATTAAACTCAGAATCTACTTGGGATGGAACTTATAATGGGCACGAATTGCCTTCAACAGATTATTGGTTTGTTGTAACCCGTCAGAATGGTAAAGTCTTTAAAGGGCATTTTGCCATGAAAAGATGAGAAGATTTTCTAAAATGCAATTATTGATTTTGTTAGAATAATTAAGTGTTTAGAATTAGTTGGTTTCTGTTCAAATTGCCATAGGAATTCCTATGGCAATTTTTTTATGATGAGACTACTAGTTTATTTTGTGATTTCTCTGAAAACAGCTTCCAAATTTTTGTTTTTCTGATTCAGTTGCAAAGTTTTTAGGCCGTTGTCGTAAGCAAAATCAAATACAGTTGGGCGCATATCTTTGTCAGATATAAAAGTCAATTCCCAAGAACTTCCTTGAATGTTTTTATACGATTTTATATGCGGAATTTGAGCAATCAAATTTTCTTCTACTTTTAAATCAAATTCGACTTCAATTACTTGCTCTTTATCAACCGAGATTAAATTTTCCAGTTTTTTGTCTGCAACGATTTGTCCTTTGTCAATAATAATCACGCGGTCGCAAATTGCCTCCACTTCCTGCATTATGTGTGTCGAAAGAAAAATCGTTTTGTCTTTTCCTGCATTTCTAATAACGTTTCTGATTTCTACCAATTGATTTGGGTCCAAGCCTGTAGTAGGTTCATCAAGAATCAAAACATCAGGATTGTGTAACAATGCATTAGCAAGGCCTACACGTTGACGATATCCTTTGGACAGTTGCCCAATTTTTTTATGACTTTCTGCTTGTAAACCGGTTAGCTCAATCACCTCTTCGATTCTGTTTTTTACTACCTTATATACATCGGCATTGAAAGCAAGATATTCCCTCACGTATAAATCCAAATACAACGGATTATGTTCAGGTAAATAACCGATAGAAAGTTGCACCGATTTTTCCTGAGTGTTTACATCAAAACCATTGACAAGCGCAACACCTGAATCGGCATGTAGGTAAGTCGTCAAAATCTTCATCAGTGTTGATTTACCTGCTCCGTTCGGACCTAAAAAACCAACAATCTCTCCTTTTGTGACAGCAAATGAAATGTTATCTAAAGCTTTTTGGGCTCCATAACTTTTCGAAATATTTTTTACTTCTATTGACATACCTTATTGTTTGTTGCAAAAGTAAACAGAAAATAAATAGTTCTTTATTGAATCCATGAATTTTATATTTTAATTGATAAGGTGATTGGATTTGTCTGAAAGATTTTTTTTATAATTATTGTTTGCGGCATGATTCTTGTTAATGTAATATTAATTATTAACAAAAATCACTAACTATGAAAAAAATTTTAATCGTTCTTGCCTTAGTTTTGGTAAGCTTTGCAAATGCACAGAAGGGTACATATTTGTTATCTGGAAGCGTCGGATTTAACTCTGAGAAAGTGAATTCTTCTGGGAATCATGGATCTCAAAATAATTTTACTATAGTACCAAAAATAGGTTATCAGTTTGCCGAAAATTGGACTGCTGGAGTTCAAACAAGTGCATCATATAGTAGGGGTGAAATAGAATCAGGTCATGGTAAATCTAACTATTATAGTATTGGAGCATTTGTTCGTTACTCAAAACCATTAAGTGAGATTTTTGATGTATATGCTGATCTCGGTTCAGGTTATAATTTTGGAAATACAAGCTACACCTATAACGATAATCCGACGGAAAATAAAAATAAATACAACGGATTTGGTGTAAGTATTGCACCGGCATTATTGCTCAAAATAAAAAATGGTTTTGGATTGAACTTTGGTTTTGGAGGGTTAGGTTATCGTTATGATAAAATCACTTTTGATACTAATTCTAATAATTTTCAAAAAACAAAGAGTTTTGACTTCACATTTGGACAATTTTTTACAGCTGGTATTTCAAAAAATTTCTAAAACTAGATGTGAGATTATATTAAAAGGCTATTTTGCCTACGATTTTTTTGTTTATTGGCTTAAAATGAAATTGATGTTTGATCTATATGTTCCCAGATTAATAATTTTTATGTTTCTATTGGATATATGATTTTATTTATCGCCGAAGTAAATAACCAGTTCCCATTGAATCCATGAATTTTATATTTTATTTGATAAGGTGATTGGATTCGTCTGAAAGATTTTTTTTATAATTATTTTTTGCGGCATGATTCTTGTTAATATATTATTAATTATTTAACAAAAATTACTAACTATGAAAAAAAATTTAATCGTTCTTGCCCTAGCTTTGGCGAGCTTTGCAAATGCCCAAAAGGGTACTTATTTGGTATTGGGGAATATCGGATTTAA
Source organism: Flavobacterium aquiphilum (assembly GCF_027111335.1). Lineage (NCBI taxonomy): Bacteria > Pseudomonadati > Bacteroidota > Flavobacteriia > Flavobacteriales > Flavobacteriaceae > Flavobacterium > Flavobacterium aquiphilum. The sequence continues at coordinate 1,004,737 of NZ_CP114288.1, forward strand.
TTCTCAGAAATTAAATTTTTCAGGGAATGATCAAACTCAAAATGTTTTTTATATTTCTCCAAAAATTGGTTATCAATTTACTGAAAATTGGACTGCAGGTATTCTAACTGGTGCTTCGTTTACTAAAAGTGTAACAGATTCCAGTGTTGGTAAGTCCAATTCTTATAATTTGGGAGCATTTGTCCGCTACTCAAAACCATTAAGTGAAATTTTTGAAGTATATGCAGATTTAGATTCAGGGTATGGTTTTGGTAGTGGAAATTATTCAAATAGTGATTTAGCAACAGTAAGTAAAAGTAAATCACATGGATTTGGAGTAACTATTACACCAGCATTATTACTTAAAATCAAAAATGGTTTTGGATTAAATTTTAGTATTGGAGGTTTAGGATATAATTCGGGTACTGATAAGAATACTTTTGAAAATAGTTTAAGCAGTTCTCAAAAGACAAAAAGTTTTTATTTCAATTTTGGTCAATCATTTACTATGGGAATTTCAAAAAAATTCTAAAAACTGTATGTTAGATTATATTGAAAGGCTCTTTTACCGCACATTTTTTTGTTTAATAGCTTAAAATGAAATTGAAGTTTGATTTCAGTCTTTTGAAATTGATAATTTTCGGTGTTTTTTAGATGTCTTTTTTATGAAATGAATAATTTTAAATCTCTTTAACAAACGAATCTTTTTTTGTTACATAAAAAAATATTTTTATTTTGTCCGACTCGAAATATGTTTTACATTTGCATTAAATATTTGAAAAACAAACAACACAATGTCTAATAACCGTTTTTATTTTAGCAACTCTTTTTATTTCTACTTTAGAAAGTAGAGGGATTGTTGCTATGGTTATTTGAAAAACGAGATAAAACAAATAAAAGTAATATACAATCCTGATGAAAATCAGGATTTTTTTTTGACCAAATGAGAACGAAAATTGCAATACAAGGAATTAAAGGATCTTTCCACCATCAAGTGGCTCAAGACTATTTTTATCAAAACATCGAAGTAGACGAATGTTTGTCTTTTGAGGAATTGGTAGATAGTTTGCTGTCGGGGAAATCCGATCAGGCTGTGATGGCCATAGAAAATTCTATTGCCGGACCTATAATTCCAAATTATGCTTTGATTGACAAAAACAACCTGCATATTATTGGCGAGCATTATTTGGATGTCCATCAAAATTTGATGGCTCTAAAAGGACAGAAAATTGAGGATATCCAAGAAGTACATTCACATCCTATGGCTTTGTTGCAGTGTATGGAGTTTTTGAAACAATATCCAAATATAAAATTGGTTGAAGACAAGGATACTGCCGAAACTGCGAGAAGAATTCACGAAAAACAACTAACAGGGATTGCGGCAATTGCCAGCAAAACGGCTTCTGAGATCTATGATTTGGAAATTCTTGCTCCTGAAATTCAAACGATAAATAATAACATGACTCGTTTTGTGATTCTCAAAAAAGAAAAAGAATATGCAGAGGAAAATGAAATCAGCAGAGCTTCGATAAAATTTGAATTGGATCATAAACGAGGGAGTTTGGCCGCGGTTTTAAATGTGATGAGTGACTGTAAATTGAATTTGACCAAAATCCAGTCGTTGCCAAAAATTGAAACTCCTTGGAAATATTCATTTTTCGTTGATGTCACTTTTGATAAATACGAAGATTTCGCCAAAGCCAAAGCATTGCTAACTATAATGGCCGAATATTTTAAAGTATTGGGAGAATATAAAAATACGAAACCCTAAAAGGGAAATTACAAATTCCAAAAAGGAATAGAGTTAATAAATAAATATGAAATCTCCTTGTCCTGTATAGGCTCCCCCTCCTTCGGAGGGGGTGGGGGGAGGAAAAACAATAGTTATGATTACAACAGCAAAACGTCTCGATATTATTGAAGAATACTATTTCTCCTCGAAGTTGAGAGAAGTGAGACAATTGGCCTCGGCGGGAAAACCAATTATCAATATGGGAATTGGGAGTCCGGATTTGAAACCATCCAAAGCCGTTATGGATGCGGTAATTTTGGCGATGCATGATGAGAATGCGCACCAATATCAAAGTTATCAGGGATTGCCGGAACTTAGAAGCGGAATGGCTGATTTTTATAAAAACAACTATGGTGTAAGCTTAGATCCAAATGTTGAGATTTTACCTTTGATAGGTTCCAAAGAAGGGATTATGCATATTTCAATGGCTTTCCTAAACGAAGGTGACCAAGTTTTGATTCCAAATCCGGGTTACCCAACTTATACTTCGGTTACCAATTTAGTAGGAGCGGTTCCTGTATATTATGATTTGAAAGAAGCCAACAATTGGGAGCCAGATTTTGAAGCTTTGGAAAAACTGGATTTGGCAAAAGTTAAAATCATGTGGATTGGTTATCCGCATATGCCAACAGGAGCGAGAGGAAGTTTGGAATTGTTTGAAAAATTAGTCGCTTTCGCAAAAAAACATCACATATTATTGATCAATGACAATCCGTATAGTTTTGTTTTGAATGATAAACCGATGAGTTTGTTGCAAGTGGAAGGAGCCAAAGATGTTGCTCTTGAATTGAATTCTTTGAGTAAAACATTCAATATGGCAGGTTGGAGAGTTGGGATGGTTTTGGGAAGCGCAAAATTGATTGACTCTGTTCTCAAAGTAAAAAGCAATATGGACAGCGGAATGTTTTACGGAATCCAAAAAGGTGCTGTAGAAGCGTTGAAAAGCGACAAGTCCTGGTTCGATTCGATGAATGAAGTTTATAAAAAACGTCGTGTACTTACAGAGCAATTAGCTGAAAAATTAGGATGTGAAGTGTATAAAGAAGGTGTTGGACTGTTTGTTTGGGCCAAATTGCCTGAAGGAATAACATCTGCAGAGGATTTTATAGATAAAATATTATATGAGAAATATATTTTTATCACTCCGGGAACCATTTTTGGAAGCAATGGAGAAGGTTACATCCGATTTGCGCTTTGTGTGAAAGAGGAGAAAGTACAAGAAGCGATTGATAGATTTTAGATTGCTGATTAACGATTTTAGATTTATGATTTCTTATGAGAATTTAAAAATCTTGTAGATATTAAACTAAATTTCTTTAAAAACGGAATGCCCTAGCCCTGATAGAAACGGCATCCTTTTATGGTGGGGTTCACCATAAAAGATATAGTGGATAGCAGGATTAGCTTCAAAAAAATAGAACATGAATATATATGTAATAGGTGTTGGATTAATTGGGGGATCGATAGCATTGGATGCTAAAGAGTTGAATCCTGATGTCAAAATTTTTGGAATTGACAGTAATGAAAAGCATCTGCAGGAAGCAAAAGCGCTTGGAGTTATTGATGAAGCTGCAACTTTTGAGGACTTATCCAAGGCAGATTTTGTGATTGTTTCGGTTCCGGTAGATACGGCGATTGTGGTTTTACCAACTGTATTGGATTTAATTTCAGATTCGACCACCGTTTTTGATGTTGGCTCAACCAAATCTCCTATTTGTGAAGCGGTTGCAGATCATCCAAAAAGAAGAAATTTTATGGCTACGCATCCTATTGCGGGAACAGAGTTTTCGGGACCATCGGCAGCGATAAAAGGCTTGTTTAAAGGAAAGACGAATATCATTTGCGAAGTTGAAAAAACGGCTTTCAAATTACAGGAAAAAGCATTGTTGCTTTTTACGGCAATCGGAATGAGAATTCGTTATATGGATCCAAAATCGCATGACAAACATATTGCTTATGTGTCGCATTTATCACATATCAGCTCGTTTATGCTTGGAAAAACGGTAATCAACAAGGAAAAAGACGAACAGGATATTTTTGACATGGCAGGTTCTGGTTTTGAAAGTACCGTGCGTTTGGCAAAAAGTTCGCCGGCAATGTGGACACCGATTTTTAAACAAAACAAAAAACAGGTGGTCAGAACATTGGAAGAATACATTTCGAATTTATCCAAGTTTAAGGAGCTTTTGGTAAATGATGATTACGAAGCGATTTACAACGAAATGCAAAGTACCAATAGAATAAAAGAAATATTGAACGGAATGAATGCTAAAAAGCAGTAATAATCCGTTTTAAGTAAAATAAAAAAGAACAACAAAGTATAATAGTAGTAAGCAATTAATAATAAAGATCTCTCTTGCTCCCTCCAGTTGTTTGGGGAGTTCCGATAGCTATCGGGAGGAGAGGGGAAAAGAAAAAAAGTTAGAAAAGATGGAAAACAAGAAAGAAATGAGAGATTGGTTGAACGAATTCAAATTGTCTCACCCATTTGTAATCGCAGGACCTTGTAGTGCAGAAACTGAAGAGCAAGTTTTGAAAATTGCACACGAATTGAAAGATTCTGATGTAAGTGTTTTTAGAGCTGGTATTTGGAAACCAAGAACGCGTCCGGGAGGATTTGAAGGTGTTGGTGAAATTGGATTGAAATGGTTACAAAAAGCTAAAGCTGAAACTGGTTTATTGATGGGAACTGAAGTTGCGACTGCAGCTCACTGTAAATTGGCTTTGGAACACGATATCGATGTTTTATGGGTTGGAGCTCGTACAACTGCAAACCCTTTTGCTGTTCAAGAGATTGCTGATACATTGGCAGGAACTGATAAAATTGTTTTGATTAAAAACCCTGTAAATCCTGATATGGCTTTATGGTTGGGAGGAGTTGAGCGTTTGTATAATGCCGGAATCAAAAAATTAGGAGTTATCCACAGAGGTTTTTCTACTTACGAAAAAACAAAATACAGAAATATTCCTGAGTGGCAGATTGCTATTGAATTGCAAAATAAATTCCCTGATTTACCTTTGATCATCGATCCATCACATATTACAGGAAACCGTAACATGATTCTTGAAGTTACTCAAGAAGCTTTGGATTTGAATTATGACGGTATGATTATCGAAACTCATAATGATCCTGACAATGCGTGGAGTGATGCTGCTCAACAAGTGACTCCTGCTGCTTTGAAACAAATTTTCAAAGATTTGAAAGTGAGAAAAGTGAGCGGAGATACTGCTGATTTTGAACAAAAAATGACAAAATTAAGAACGAACATCGACGTTTTGGATGCTAACTTATTAGAGTTGTTAGGAAAACGTATGAAAGTAGCTGACGAAATTGGTCAAGTGAAAAAAGATAATAACGTAGCTATTTTGCAAAATAACCGTTGGAACGAAATCCAAGCGAAAATGATTGCAGAAGGAGCTAAAAAAGGATTGACAGAAGAATTTATCATTAAATTATTCAAAGGAATCCACCAAGAAAGTATTGAACACCAAGAAAGAATCTTGAATTCGTAGTTTCTAATATTAAAAGATTAAATCCCTGCATTTTTTAATGTGGGGATTTTTTTTTGGATCAAGATCAAATTACCTGTGTAAGAAAAAATGTAATCGTATAAGCAATGTTCTTTTCTTCGATAATTGTTGTCGCTTCAATTCAATCAGTGCTGTTGCGATGAGTATTGGCTTGGTATTCGCTCTTATCCAAATCATTTTTAGTTATTTTGCTGAAAACAAATTTTGGATTTTTAAAATCGATAGGGTATTCAGGAAGAAAATGAACCATTCCCAACAAGGTACCGGTAACTCCTGTTCCGGTTATAAGCTTATCATTGCGTTTTAAGAAAATGACAGGAATTATAGATACCCCGCCTCCATAGGTTCGGTATTTGTATTTTCCGCGTAACGTGTCTCCGGAAATTTCCCCGTCAACAACACCGGAGTCTTTAATAGCTCTGCTTTCATGATAGATTTGGTAATTTCCGAAAAAGCGGTCTTTATTTGTCCCAATTGCCAGAACAGCGGTATCTTTTCCGTTAACAGCACGATAAAAAGTACGGTATTCTTCAGGGGTCTTTTTTTTGCAACTCATTATAAGCGAAATAGAAAATATTGTGGAAATTCCTATCCCAAGAATTCTGCCTTTTTTTATTTTTAAAATTTGCATATCAGTTTTTGTTCAGAATTTTTTACAATGCCTCAGTGACGTGAATTTTAAAATAAGCGGGATTCACTACAACTGATAATATACACAAATCTAACAAAAATACTTCTGTTTTTCCGGGGAGCTTGTTGTTTATTGGCTGATGAAAGAAAAAAAATGTTTAATCTTCAAACCTAAAACAAAATTTTATCTTTGCAAAGATTTAGTTTAATCTAAAATCTAAAATCTGCTATCTAAAATCTAAAAATGACAGGACTCGTTTATAAATCGACAGGAAGTTGGTACACCGTAAAATCCGAACAAGGAGATTTTATAGAATGCCGTATGAAAGGGAAATTCCGAATAAAAGGAATTAAAAGCACCAATCCTATTGCTGTGGGCGATATTGTCGATTATGAACTAGAGGAAAGCTCAGATGCTGTAACCGGAATGATTCACAATATTCATGAGCGAAAAAATTACATCGTTCGTAAGGCAGTGAATTTGTCTCATCAAATGCATATTATTGCGTCCAATATAGATCGTGTATTTTTGTTGGTAACTGTAAATAATCCGCCAACAACATTCAGTTTTATAGATCGTTTTTTGGTAACCGCCGAAGCTTATGGTATTGAGGCTATTTTGGTTTTTAATAAAATAGATACTCTGGATGAGGTTACGTTGGACGATCAATTGTATATGCAGTACGTGTATCAGCAAATAGGATATAAATGTTTGCGGGTTTCGGCTACCGAAATGAAAGGTGTTGAAGAGTTGAAAGGATTGATGAAGGGTAAAGTAAGTATGTTCTCTGGGCACTCAGGGGTTGGGAAATCAACTTTGGTGAATGCTATGGAGCCTTCGTTACAGTTGAAAACCAAGACAATTTCTGAACAAAGTAAACAAGGGCAACATACCACTACTTTTGCTGAGATGTATGATTTGTCTTTTGATGCCAAAATTATAGATACTCCTGGAATCAAAGGTTTTGGAATGGTCGACATGGAGCCTTCCGAGATTAGTCATTATTTTCCTGAATTTTTCAAATTAAAAGACCAATGTAAATTCAATAACTGCTTGCACAAAGAAGAGCCTCATTGCGCAATAAAAGCCGCGTTAGAAAGGGATGAAATCGCTTGGTCTCGTTATAATAGCTATCTAAAAATCCTTGAAGGAGATGACGAGCATTATCGTACAGATATTTATGGAGATGATAGAGCGGCAAGCGATAAAACGAGGGAATAGATTTAAAGTTTTATAATTTTCTTATATTGCATTGATTTAACAAATATTTAATGTCAATAAAATGATAACGTATATAAAAATAAATGGGTTTAAATCATTTCATAATTTTGAAATGGAGTTTACTCCATTTACAGTAATTGCAGGAGCAAATGCTTCTGGGAAAAGTAATCTTTTTGATTCATTGACATTATTATCTAGGCTTGCTGATTCTGATAACTTAAAGAAAGCTTTTAATGAACAAAGGGGTGAGTTTATTGAATTATTTACTCAATATGGAGATGATAATTTGGCTAATGAAATTGAGTTTATAGTCGAAATGTTAGTAAATAAAAATGTAAAGGACGCTTGGGGAAATGAAAGCATATTAAAATATACTAGATTAAGGTATGAATTGTCAATTAAAAGAATTACTAATTCTTCCGGAATTGAAGATTTACTTGTTTCAAAAGAAAATTTGATAAAATTAAATCATCAGGAAGATAAGTGGATTAATTTGATTCCCAAAAAGACTTTGGAGTATTGGAGACCTAAAGTAATTACAGGGAAAAGAGGTATCCCTTATATTGAAACTAAAACTGAAAACGGTTTTTTAACTGTAATTGTGCCTCAGGATGGAGCGGGAGGCGTAAAGAGAAGATTTCCTTTGAATAATGCTACAAGAACTGTTTTAAGTAGTTTTGATACAATTGATTTTCCCCATGTTTTAGCAGCAAAAGAGGAGATGAAAAGTTGGAAATTTTTACAACTTAATCCTGAGGATCTGCGTCAAGCTACTAGTAAAAATAATGGGGAAGATACGATATCTACAAGTGGAAAAAATTTAGCTGCGGCTTTGTATAGAATTAAGCAAGATGATAATTATACTTTGAAGGAAATCTCAAGGAAGTTGAATAAATTTTTGCCTAATTTTACTGAAGTTGAAGTCGTTGATGACAAAGAAAATAAGCAGTATTTGATTAAACTTAAAGATGTTGAAAAGAAAGAGTTTTCATCAAGGGTTTTGTCTGAAGGGACTTTGAGGATTTTGGCTCTGTGTATTTTGGAGTTTGATGACAAGCATACTGGTTTATTGTGTTTTGAAGAGCCAGAGAATGGTATTCATCCATTTAGAATAAAAGCAATGACTGATTTGTTAAAAGACTTATCCGTTAATTTTAATGAAATAGAAATGCCACTAAGACAAGTAATTGTTAATACTCATTCTCCAGTTTTAGTGGGGAATTTAATGAGATGGAGAAATGATAATGATGTAAGTATATGGTATGCTCAAATGAGAAATACAATTACGGCGATTAATAATATTAGATTAAAAATTAGTACCACTAAAATTAGTAGAGTAATTAAGGATGACAGTTTGCACCAACTTAATTTAATCTTTTCGGAACAAGATCGAAAACTTACTCTTGCTATTGTAAAAGATTATTTACAAACTGCGGAATTTGAAGATAATATTGTTTAGTACATGAGTAATTTTATTTTAACTGGATTATTTACTGAAGGAACTACAGATAATCGATTTTTAGAGAGTGTTGTAAAAAGAACTTTGGAAGACGTTGCTTTTGATTGTACGGGAGATGTGGATGTAGAACTAGAAATAATTAGTATTAGTAAAACTAAACTTGGTTTTAATGAGCAAGTTTTAGAAGCATCAAAATTAGCATTTGAAAAGTATAGTATACTACTTTTGTTTGTCCATACTGATGCAGATGACAAAAATGATGAATATACTTTTAAAAGTAAAATATTTCCAGCACAAGAATTGTTGTTAAGTCAAAAAGACGCTACTTGCTGTAAAAATATGGTAGGAATTGTCCCTATTCAAATGACTGAATCTTGGATGATTGTGGATAGAGATCTTTTGAAAAGTGAGATAGGTATTGAAGAAAGTGATGCTGAACTTGGCATTCATTTAGATCCTGAAACGTTAAAAGATCCGAAAGGTTTAATAGAAGGAATTATACGATTGTCTAAAGAGGGTAAGACTAAAAGAAAAAGAAATAAGGGTTTGGATATTTCTGATTTATACCAGATAATAGGTCAAAAAGTTGAATTATCTGAATTGGAGAAGTTGTCTTCATACTTAAAATTTAAAAATTCTTTAATTGAAGTATTAAAAGAATTAAATTTTTACCACAAGTAAAAATGAGATTAGTAATTCAAAGAGTTTCGGAAGCATCGGTAACTGTTGACGGTCAAAAAACGGCCGATATCCAAAAAGGTTTGTTGATCTTAGTTGGAATAGAAGATGCCGATAGCCAAGAAGACATTGATTGGCTTGTTGGGAAGATTGTTAAATTGAGAATTTTTGGTGATGAGAACGATGTTATGAACTGCTCGGTTCAGGATGTTGACGGCGAAATAATTGTTGTTAGTCAGTTTACGCTTCACGCTTCTACAAAAAAAGGGAATCGTCCATCGTATATAAAAGCTTCAAAGCCAGACTTCGCAATTCCTATGTATGAGGCTTTCGTAAAATCTCTTGAAAAAGACTTTGGGAAAAAAGTACAGACCGGAATTTTTGGTGCCGATATGAAGGTTTTATTGCTCAATGACGGTCCTGTTACAATCATAATTGACAGTAAAAATAAAGAATAAATTTAGCTTTTATTTAAACGAAATTTTCTTATATTTCGTCGCTAAATTTTTCTTATGAATTACAAAATTACTCGTATTGTTTCCTTATTTTTTTTATTTACCACCACATTTATTTTTGCACAGAAAAGTGATTACAGTGCATTAATTGTCTCGGACAGTCTCAAAGAAAATGCCGACGCTGTCGTTCGCTTGAATCAAATTGATATTGTAATTGCATCTCAGCGCAGTATGAATATCAAGACCAAGCGGGTTGTAACCGTATTTAATGAAAATGGCTTAGATGCTGTTGACGCCAATGAAAATTATGATAAATCAAGTCCGGTTAAAAGTATATTAGCGACCGTTTATGATGCTTTTGGGAAGGAAATAAAAAAGATAAAAAGAGCCGATTTCAAAGATGTAAGTGCCGTTAGCGGAAGTACTCTTTTTTCTAATAACCGCTATATTTACTTGGATTATACACCAATCCAATACCCATTTACTGTTGTTTTTGAAAGTGAAACAGAAACGTCTAATACCGCTTTTATTCCACAATGGATGCCATTGCGTGATTATGCAGTAAGCATAGAAAAAAGTATTCTCAATGTGAGTTTTCCTTCTAATCTTGGATTCAAATACAAAGAATTTAATTTTTCGAATTCTATTAAAAAAACTATTGATTCTCCAACGCAGCTTTCTTACACAGCGACAAAAATCTTGGCTCAAAAAGAAGAAGTAGCGAGCCCATCAATTAGTAATCTTTTTCCAAGGGTGATGATGGGATTGGAATTGTTTCATTTGGAAGGTGTAGATGGTAATGCTAAAACTTGGACAGAATTTGGAAAATGGTATAATGAGAAAATTCTGCAGGGTACAACAGATTTACCTGAAGAAACCAAATTGAAAATCAAAGCATTGGTAGGAACAGAAACCGACCCAATAAAGAAAGCACAAATCATTTACAAATATGTACAGGGAAAATCCAGGTATGTCAGTATTCAAGTTGGTATTGGAGGTTGGAAACCAATGTTGGCGGGTGATGTTGACCGCTTGGGATATGGCGATTGTAAGGCTTTGAGTAATTATACAAAAGCCCTGCTTAATGTGGTAGATGTGCCAGCTTATGATGTGGTCTTGTATGGAGGCTCTAGAAAAAGGAATATTGAATCCGAGTTTGTTTCGATGCAAGGAAATCATATGATTTTAGCTATACCCGTTGATAATAAATATGTTTTTTTGGAATGTACAAGCCAGGTAGATCCTTTTGGTTATCAGGGAACATTTACGGATGACAGAGATGTTTTAGTGATTAAACCTGAAGGAGGGGAAATTGTGCGGACAAAGATTTATGAAGATGTATCTAATACCCAAGTCAGTAAAGGAGCCTATTCGATAGATGAAAATGGTGATTTTTCAGGAAAAATTGGAATTGTTTCAGAAGGAACTCAGTATAATCAAAAATTTAATAATGAGAAGCTTTCTCCAACCGAGATGGAGAAATTCTATAAAGATTATTGGAGTACAATTAATAATTTGAAGATCAAAAAAATCACTTTCAAGAACGACTCAGATAAAATAAGTTTTACTGAAAATGCCGAAATAAGTGCTGTAAACTATGGGAATGTTGCTGCAAATAAAATGATGTTTGCCCTAAATGCTTATAATCCATTAAAAGAAAGCGTAAAACGAATCAGAAACCGAAAAAATCCATTGGAAATTCAAAGAGGATCTATTGATATAGATGAAATAGAGATTGCTTTGCCGGTCAATTTTTTAATCGAATTCCTTCCACAAGATGTTGAAATTAAAGGAAAATTTGGAGAGTATAAAACTGAGATAATAAAAAAGGATAATAACAATATCGTTTATAAGAGAAAATTCCTTTTGAAAAAAGGTTTGTATACTAATAAAGAATACGATGATTTCCGTCTTTTTATGGAACAAATCTCAAGAAATGATAACGCCAAAATAATATTAACCAAAAGCTAAACCAAAAAATGAAAAAATTGACCTATTTACTGTTAATCCTATTTTGTTTGAATGCGAATGCGCAAGAATTTAAACTGGGAAAAGTATCTATTGCTGAATTGGAGCAAAAGAAACACCCTAAAGACACTGCTGCAGTAGCGGCAATTTTGTTTAAAAAAGGAGAGGTGAAGTTTCAATATATTCAAGGAGAAGGTTTTAAAGTGATAACTGAGGTAGCTATGCGTATTAAAATCTATAAAAAAGAAGGTTATGATTGGGCAAATTACGCGATAAGATTTCTTCCAGGAACTGGTTCAATAAAGGAAAATGTTTTGTATAGTGATGCAGTAACTTATAATTTGGTTGATGGTAAAATTGAAAAAACAAAGTTAAAAAGTGAAGGGGAGTTTGAAGAGAAAATGGATCGATACTGGAGTAGAAAGAAAATAACGATGCCTAATGTGAAAGAAGGGTCGGTAGTGGAATTTAGTTATAGGATAACATCAAATAGAATAGGTACTCTTAGAGAGTTTTACTTTCAAAATGATATTCCAGTAGATTATGTAGAATATAAAACGTATGTTCCGGAGTATTTTATTTATAACAGTAAAATGAAAGGCTTTATTACGCCACAAATTAATATTGAGAAATCTCCGAAGTCATTTGTTATTACCAGTAAGGAAAGGACAGGGTCAGGTTTTAATACAACTACCACTAATTTCTCAACGGATAAAATTGAGTACATAGAAACTAAAACTACTTATATCACGAAAGATATGCCCTCGATGAAGGAGGAAGCATTCGTAAATAATATTGATAATTATACTACAAGTTTAGTGCAGGAATTATCGATGACCAAATATCCAAATGAACCTCTTAAGCCGTATTCTACAGATTGGGATGCTGTTGTAAAAACTATCTATGATAATGATGATTTTGGTGCTGAGCTTAATAAAACTGGCTATTTTGAGAATGATCTGAAAGCTGTTGTTGCTGGATTGACTACTCAGGATGAGATTGTTTCGGCTGTTCTCAATTATGTTAAATCTACAGTAAAATGGAACGAATACTACGGCTATTCCTGTAATGATGGAGTTAAAAAAGCTTATAAAGATAAATCTGGTAATGTAGCTGAGATTAATTTAATGCTTACAGCAATGTTGCGTTCTGCAGGTTTAAAAGCAAATCCGGTATTGATTAGTACTCGTGCTAATGGTATATCTATTTTTCCAAATCATAGTGCTTTCAATTATGTAATTGCTGCAGTAGAGTCCAATGAAGGATTGATTTTATTGGATGCAACAAGTAAATTTTCGACTCCAAATGTATTACCGTTTAGAGATTTGAATTGGATGGGAAGGTTGATCAGAAAAGATGGGACATCAGAAGAAGTTGACTTAATGCCTAAAAAAGCTTCAAATAATAGTGTAACAATGGTGTATTCAGTTGACGCTTCAGGTAAAATTACTGGTAAATTAAGATATTTACGGACAGATCACAACGCTATGAGGTTTAGATCTGAGATTGAAAATGTTAAGGAAGAAGATTATTTGGAAAAGTTGGAAAATGAAAATGAAAAAATTGAAATTGCTGATTATAAAAGAGCAAACGAAAAGGATGTAAAAATGCCTATAGTAGAAACCTGTTCTTTTACTGGGGCTAATTTATGTGAAATTATAGGTGAAAAGATGTATATCAACCCATTGTTGTTCTTTACCAAAGAACAAAATCCATTCAAGCAAGAGGTGAGGGAATTTCCTATTGACTATGGTTTTCCGTTTAAAGACAGTTATACAATCAACATTAGTATTCCTTCAGGATATATGATAGAAACACTTCCAAAATCTACAGCTCTTAATATGGAAGGAAATATTGGAGCCTTTAAATTTATTTCACAAACCACAGATAATATTATTCAGTTATCTATTAGTCATCAAATTAATACTCCAATTGTTTCTGCAGACTATTATTCGATGTTGAAAGATTATTATCAGGGAATGATTGCCAAAGAAACCGAAAAAATCGTTTTAAAAAGAATATAATAAGATGAGATTACATAGAATGATTATTATTGTGGTATTAACTTTAAGCTTTGTTAAAGCTAATGCGCAAGAGCTTAGTTTAGGAAAAGTATCAATCGCTGAATTGGAGCAGAAAGCACATCCAAAGGATTCGTCAGCAACGGCAGCTATTTTATATAAAAGAGGAAAGGTTAGAATTGAATACGACAAAAATGATGGCTTTGTTACTCTTACCGAAGTTGAAACAAGGATTAAAATTTATAAAAAAGAAGGTTTAGACTGGGCAAATCAAAATGTTTGGTATTATAACGGCAGTAATCTTTCGGAGAAAGTAGTGTTTAGTGATGCTTTTACTTATAATTTAGTTAATGGGAAAATTGAAAAAACAAAATTAAAAAGTGAAGGAATTTTTGATGAAGTTGTAAATAAATATCGTTCCCAAAAAAAAATTGCCATGCCTAATGTTAAGGAAGGCTCGGTTATCGAATTTAAATATATCATCAAAACTCCTAATCCTACGATAATTAGAGAATGGGATTTTCAGGAAAAAATACCCGTAAATTATTCTCAATTTATCACTTTTGTCCCGGAATATTTGACTTTTACTACACGCCAAAAAGGTTTTATATTTCCTCGAATCATGGTTGAAAAGAATTCAAATAGTACAACCGTATCAGTTGAAGAAAACAGAGAAATGACGAGGAATCACACCTCAAATTATTTTTATAAAACTGATCAAGTAATAAATTATACTGAGACTAAAACAACTTATTTGGGGGAAAATTTTCCTGCAATTAAAGAGGAGGAATTTGTAAATAATATAAATAATTATATTTCAAGTGTTCAGCATGAATTGTCAACGATGCAGTTTCCAAATTCGTCTTTAAAAGAATATTCCACAAGTTGGAGCACTGTTGTGAAAACTATTTATGAGGATGATGATTTTGGTTCTGAATTGAATAAAACTGGATATTTCGAAGAGGATTTAAAAAAAATAATTATGGGAACTAATACTCCCGAAGAAAAAATACAGACTATTTTTAATTATGTAAAAACTAATATGAAATGGAATAACTATACTGGTTATAGTTGTGAGAATGGTGTTAGAAAAGCGTATAAAGAAAAGATTGGAAATACAGCCGATATTAATTTAATGCTTACAGCGATGTTACGTTATTCCGGTTTAACTGCTAATCCGGTATTAGTGAGTACCCGTTCAAACGGTATTGCACTATTTCCTAATAGAACTGCTTTTAATTATGTTATTTCAGCAGTCGAAACTCCAAATGGAAATATTTTGCTTGATGCTACAGACAAATTTTCAGTACCTAATGTTCTACCTATCCGAGCATTGAATTGGTATGGAAGATTAATTCGAAATGACGGAACTTCAGAAGAAGTGGAGTTGATGCCGAAAAAACCATCAAGTAATATTGTTTTAATGAATTGTAATATTGAAGCGGATGGTAAAATTACTGGAAAAGCAAAAAGACTATGTTCGGATTATAGCGCTATGGTTTTCAGGAAAAATATAAGCGAGCAAAAAGAAGATATTTATCTTGAAAAGCTTGAAAACAAAAATAATAAAATTGAAATCAGCGAATATAGCAGAGATAATGAAAAGGAGATGCAATTGCCGGCATCAGAAACTTACTCTTTTACTGGAGCTAATTTATGCGAAAGAATCGAAGGTAAAATTTATTTAAATCCGATGTTGTTTTTTGCAAGTAATAAAAATCCATTTAATCAAGAAAAAAGAGAGTATCCAGTGGATTTTGGATTTCCTTTCCTAGATAAATACAACATAACGCTTAAAATTCCTGATGGATTTGCAGTTGAATCATTGCCAGCTCCTGTAACGCTGAACATGGAAGATAATTTAGGAAATTTTAAATTCAATATTGTGGTTGACGAAAATACAATACAAATGAGTGTTCTGCATCAGATTAATAAAGCAATTGTATTGACAGATCAATATGATATGCTAAAAGAATATTATAAAGCAATGATTGCCAAAGAAACCGAAAAAATCGTTTTAAAGAAAATATAATATGAAGTTTGTAAAGCTGGCAATTGTTTTTTTGCTTTGTTGTTTGTCAAAAATAAATGCCCAAAATTATGAGTTAGGTAAAGTAACAATTGACGAATTAAAGGAAAAAATACACCCGAAAGATACCGCTGCTCCTGCTGCCATCTTATTTAAAAAAGCAAAAACTTTTTTTACTTATGATAGGAAGAATGGTTTTTCGGCAAATCATGTTTATGAATTTAAAATTAAAATTTATAAAAAAGAAGGACTCGAATGGGCCAATCAAAAAGTGCATTATTACATTGGATATGAAAACCTCCATGAGGACCGATTGGAATTTTCAAACGGGGTTACCTATAATCTGGAAAATGGAACAATTGTAAAAACAAATCTTGATAATCAGGGAGCTTTTAAGAAAAAAGTGAATAAGTATTGGAATGAAAAAATGATTACGCTTCCCAATGTAAAAGTAGGCTCCATTATTGAATACAAATACACTTTAAAGTCAGAGAATATTACAGAACTTCCTGATTTTCAAATTCAGTATGATATTCCAGTAAATTATTTTGAATACAAAACCGAGATTCCTGAGTTTTATATTTACAAACCTATTTTGATTGGGACAATGCCAATAGAGACAGATGCCAAATTAGTAAATAAGAGTCAGAGTTTTGATGACGAATACCAGCGTACAAATACACTATCGTACAGACAAATTAGTACTTTTTATAAAGGGAAAGATGTAGCAGCTTTGACTAATGAACCTTATGTGAATAATGTAGACAATTATCGAGGCTGTATCCATCATGAGATAGAACAAATTCGTTATCCTGATCAACCGGTAAAAGATTATTCTATTACTTGGGAAGGTGTTGCGTCTACTATTTTTAAAGAAAAAAATTTTGGAAAAGAACTTGAGGAGAAAAATTTTCTTTTAGAAGACGTCAGGAAATTAGTAACCGATGCCCAATCCTTAGATGAAAGATTGAATATCATTTTTAAGTATGTTCAAGGTAGAATGAATTGGAATGAAAAGAACGATTATTATACTGATAAAGGTGTCATAAAAGCATATACTGATCAAACTGGGAACGTAGCCGAGATTAATTTTATTTTGATAAATATGCTGAAGCTGGCAGGTATCGAGACAAATCCCGTTTTGGTAAGTACTGTTGAAAATGGAGTGCCTGTTTATCCGACAAGAACAGGATTTAATTATGTAATCGCTGCAGCCAGAATTGATGACAAACCAATATTACTTGACGCTTCACACAAATTTACATCACCAAATATTTTGCCATTAAACGTTTTAAACTGGAAAGGAAGGTTGATTAAAAGTGACGGGACATCTCAGGAGATTGATTTAAATCCTTCAGTTGTGTCTAAAGAATTTTCGAATGTAATGGTTAAAATAGATGATTCCGGAAAATTTGAGGGAAAAGTAAGGATTCAAAAAACGGATTACGATGCATATAGTTTTCGTATTCACAATGCTAGTAAAAGTAAAGAAAGTTATCTTGAAAAATTCGAAGAGCAGTTGGGTGATTTAAAGATTTCGGACTATACGGTTGAAAATAAAGCAACTAATTTGACAGAACCTGTTATAGAGACTTTCGGATTTGTTTCTGATAATCAATCGGAAATTATTGGTGGAAAAATATTTGTTAATCCGTTGTTGTTTTTTACCCGATCCAAAAATCCTTTCAATCAGGAAAAGAGACAAATGGGAGTTTACTTTGGATATCCTACGCTCGAAAAATTTAGTTTGAATATTGAGATTCCTGCTGGATATGTTGTAGAATCAATACCAAAACCAATTCGTATTTCATCTGAAAACAAAGAAGTATCATTTACTTTAAATATATCAAATCAGGAAAACAAAATTCAAATTATTAGTTTAAAAGAGATTAACAGTAGTATTTTTGCAGCTGAAGATTATAATGGATTAAAGGAACTTTTCCAGAAAATGATCGCCAGCCAAAACGAAAAAATTGTTCTTAAAAAAATATAACTATGGATTTGAAAAACGCACAACTAGATGTTGATACCTGGATAAAAGAGCACGGAGTTCGCTATTTTAATGAATTGACGAATATGGCGCAACTTACTGAAGAAGTAGGCGAAGTTGCCCGAATCATTGCTCGTCGTTATGGAGAACAATCCGAAAAAGAAAGTGATAAAAACAAAGATCTTGGTGAGGAATTGGCCGATGTGGTTTTCGTAGTATTGTGTTTGGCTAATCAAACAGGAATCGATTTACAGGCAGCTTTTGACAAGAAAATGGATTTAAAATCCGTTCGTGACAAAGACCGCCACAAAAACAACGATAAACTAAAATAATGTTATAAGTGAGGACAAAGTTTTGGTACATTCTTTTTTTAAAATAAATTTGCCAAAATACACCTATCATCCAAAATATAATGAATTTACTGGTACAGACTTCCCAAACCGATTTAAACGAACAAATTGCAATTACTGGTTCCAAAAGTGAGACCAATCGATTATTGTTGCTTCAGGCTTTGTTTCCAAACATAACTTTGGCCAATACATCAAACTCTGATGACAGCGAAGTAATGCAAAAAGCTTTGGTGGGGAATGACGAAATAGTAGATATTCATCACGCCGGAACAGCAATGCGTTTTCTTACTGCGTATTTTGCGGTAAATGAAGGCCGCGAAGTGGTTTTGACAGGTTCTCAAAGAATGACAGAACGCCCAATCAAAGTTTTGGTCGAAGCTTTGCAACAATTGGGTGCACAAATTACTTATGAGAAAGAAGAAGGTTATCCGCCAATCCGAATCAAAGGACAAAAAATTACTGCTTCAAAAGTTAGTATTCCTGCTAATGTAAGCAGTCAATATATTTCTGCTTTGTTATTGGTGGCACCAAAATTGGAAAACGGAATCGAATTGAATTTAGTTGGTGAGATTACCTCAATTCCATACATCAAAATGACTTTGGCATTATTGAATGATTTGGATATCCAAACCAGTTTTGAAGGAAACGTTATTAAAGTATATCCAAAGAAAGAAGTAGAATCCAAAGTGATGACTGTAGAGTCTGATTGGAGTTCGGCTTCTTATTTTTTTAGTTTGGTAGCTTTGGCAAATACAGCTTCAATTTCTTTGACCAGTTACAAAGAAACAAGTTTGCAGGGGGATTCGGCTTTAGTTGAAATATACAAGCAAATGGGAGTTACTTCTCAATTTGAAGGAAATAAAATTACGTTGACCAAACAAAGTAATTTCGAATATAAAGATGTAAAATTTGATTTGAATAACACACCGGATATTGCTCAAACAATCGTAGTTACTTGTTTGGGACTTGGAATTGGTTGTCATCTTACAGGTTTACATACTCTTAAAATCAAAGAAACAGATAGATTAGAGGCGCTTCGCATCGAATTGACAAAATTGGGAGCCAATATTTCTGTAACCAATGATAGCCTGACTTTGGTGGCAACAAATGATATTAAAGAGGAAATACGAATAGACACTTACAATGACCACAGAATGGCAATGGCATTTGCTCCACTAGGATTAAAAGTGCCAATTGTTATCAATAATGCCGATGTGGTTTCAAAATCATATCCCGATTTTTGGAGCGATTTAAAAAAACTTGGTTTTTTAACGATTACCAAATGGTCGTTTACCTAGTCTTTTGTGGGTTTTAGCTCTCTTTCCTTTGAAGAGGGTTGGGGAGAGGGAAAAATAAACGGCTAAACACTTGACAACGCCTGTCTCACAATCGTATATTTGCACTCGGTTTATTTTTTAGGATTAAAAATTCTAAAATCTAGATTTTAAATCAAAAATATAAAAGATGAAATTATCCCACTTTAACTTCAATTTACCAAAAGAACTTCTTGCAGAATACCCAGCTGAAAACAGAGATGAATCTCGTTTGATGGTTGTAGATCGTAAGAAACAAACAATTGAACATAAAATGTTTAAAGACCTTATCGATTATTTTGATGACGGTGATGTTTTGATTTTGAATAATACAAAGGTTTTTCCTGCTCGTTTGTATGGAAACAAAGAGAAAACAGGAGCTAGAATTGAAGTGTTTTTGCTTAGGGAGTTAAATGCGGAACAAAGACTTTGGGATGTTTTGGTAGATCCTGCACGTAAAATCAGAATCGGGAATAAATTATATTTCGGTGATGATGATTCATTAGTTGCAGAGGTAATTGACAACACTACATCTCGTGGTAGAACTTTGCGTTTCCTTTACGATGGTTCTTACGAAGAATTCAGAAATAAATTGACTGAACTTGGAGAAACTCCAATCCCTAAATACATCAACCGTGACGTAACTCCGGAAGATGCTGAGCGTTACCAAACGATTTATGCCAAAGAAGAAGGAGCTGTAGCTGCGCCAACTGCGGGTTTGCACTTCTCAAAACACTTGTTGAAAAGATTGGAAATCAAAGGAGTTAAATTTGCTGAGGTAACACTTCACGTTGGATTAGGAACTTTTAATCCGGTTGAGGTTGAAGATTTGTCAAAACACAAAATGGATTCCGAAGAGTTAAAAATCACTCAGGAAGCTTGTGATATTGTAAACACTGCCAAAGCCGCTAAGAAAAGAATCTGTACAGTTGGTACAACTTCTATGCGTGCTGTAGAAAGTTCGGTTTCTTCACAAAATACACTGAATCCTTACGATGGTTGGACAAACAAATTCGTTTTCCCTCCTCACGATTTCGCTATTCCAACTTGTATGATTACGAATTTCCATACTCCAAAATCAACTTTGTTAATGATGGTTTCTGCTTTCTGCGGACATGATTTAATGAGAAAAGCTTATGACGAAGCGATCAAGGAGCAATATAGATTTTATTCTTACGGTGATGCAATGTTGATTATATAATTTGCATTAAAAACTAAATATAAAGTCTCGTCAGTAATGGCGAGATTTTTTTTTGCTGATTTTTTGGAGCAGAAACATTTGGCATATTAGGAAGCATTGGTCCCGCTTTCGCTCATATCTTTTATGCTGAACCCCAGCATAAAAGGATAACCGCTCTATCGGGGCTAATAATCAACATTTTTGCTTTTTTTGAATCAATTGTTGTTAAGTATTACATACAGATCTAGTAAGTTTTAAGACCTGTTACGTCACATTGCAAATCCAAAACTACAAATAAAATTTGCGAATTTGCGGTTGTTTTTTCACTAGCATGAATTCGTAATCATAGCCAACGGTTTTAGCAGTTGGAAACAGTTTTTAAAAATGAATTAAATGTAAAATTAGCTGAGAAAACAATTTTATTTTTGCATAATTGTAATTTTTAATTCATTATGCTGTTTTTTCTTTAGTATCTTTTTCTATTTTTACGACATAAAAAAAGTAAGAATGGATTTCAAAAACACCTTAGAATTTGCACAGCAACTCGATTCGGAAGATCATTTGAATAAGTATCAAGAAGAGTTTATTTTTCCAAAAGTCAATGATAAAAAGGTTATTTATTTTACAGGAAATTCTTTGGGATTACAACCAAAAAGAACCAAAAAGTACGTTGATGAAGTAATGAACGATTGGGCAAATCTCGCTGTCGAAGGTCATTTTTATGCAGAGAAACCTTGGTGGGATTATCAGGAACGATTTGCTAATCCGTTAAGTAAATTAGTCGGGGCTTTGCCCTCTGAAATTACTGTGATGAACACATTAACGATTAATCTTCATTTGTTGATGGTATCCTTTTACAGACCAACAGCAAAACGTTATAAAATCATTTGCGAAGAAAAAGCATTTCCTTCTGATCAGTATATGTTTCAAAGTCAGGTGAATTTTCATGGCTATAAACCCGAAGATGTTATTGTTGAAATCAAGCGTCGTGAAGGTGAACACAACATCCGACTAGAAGATATTTTGGCAAAAATTGAAGAAGTTGGAGAGGAGTTAGCTTTGGTTTTAATTGGTGGTGTCAACTATTATACAGGTCAGGTTTTTGACATGAAAACGATTACCGGAGCAGGCCACAAACAAGGGGCTTATGTTGGATGGGATTTGGCTCATGCCGCCGGAAATATAAAATTGGAGTTGCACGAGTGGGATGTTGATTTTGCTGCATGGTGCAGTTATAAATATATGAATTCAGGTCCCGGAAATGCTTCAGGTTGTTTTGTCCACGAAAAGCATCATAATAACAAAGAATTGCCAAGATTTGCCGGTTGGTGGGGACATAATAAAGAACGCCGATTCAAAATGGAACCTGTTTTTGATCCGGTACAAGGAGCGGCAGGATGGCAAGTAAGCAATTTGCCAATACTTTCATTGGCTCCATATTTAGCTTCTGTCGAAATGTTTGACGAGATCGGAATGGACCAATTAATCCTTAAAAGAGATAAAATTACTTCCTATTTAGAATTCATTCTGAACGAAATAAGTAAAGAAGTAAGCGGTTCTTTTGAAATTATTACACCAACTAATCCTGTGGAAAGAGCCTGTCAATTATCTGTTTTCCTTCATGGCGAAGGGAGAAGTCTGTTTGATTATTTAATGAAAAATGGCGTAATTACAGATTGGCGAGAACCCAATGTTATCCGATTAGCACCAGTTCCTTTATATACCTCTTACGAAGATATGTATCATTTTGGGCAAATTTTAAAGGCAGGAATTTTAGAAAAATAAAAAGACGGGAGTTATAATTGCTATTCCCTTTTTTTTATTCCCTGTCTTTTTTAAATGATTTAGTTGGTACATCTTGTTGGGCAGGTTGAAAACGATCAATTAGTTTAGGTAAAAAATAACCGTCAACACCATTTACGGCAACTATATTTCCTTTGTCTAATTGTAACCAACCGTCTTTATGTTCTAATGTTTCATCGAAAAAAATATGCTCGATAGAAGCTATTATATGAATAGTATCATTTTCCTTAATGAGGTATTCGTTGACAAATTTGCAATAGAGTTGTACCGGGCTTCCTTTTACAAATGGGATAGTAAAACCTTCTTTGTATTCTTCTTCCAGATTGGTTTTGTTAAATTCTGAGGTTCCATAATCATAATTAGCTGATGTGTGGTGTGCATCGGCAATCATGTCGATTGTAATATGGTTTACCGTGAAATAACCGGTTTCCATTATGTTTTTATATGTATCTCTTGGAATCGTAGTTGGACGAAGAATAAAACCTATTAGCGACGGGCTATTCCCTAAGTGTGTGACACTGCTAAATATGGCGACATTGGTATTACCTTCTATTGATTTTGTGGCTATTAAATTGGCTGACTTAAATCCAGTACATGAATTAATTAAATTTAATTTCTCAATTTTATCCATTTGCAAAATGGTTTCTTTTGAAATATGCTTCATGATTTTTTAAGTTTAGACTAATAAAAGGATTGAGATTTAACCTTGTAGGGATTGGTCGGGAAAAGGAAAATCAATCCCAAATATATTTCCAGGAGCCGTCTTTTTGTTTTTTCCAAACAGTATGAAAAACACCTTTTGAAACTTGTTCTTTTCCTGAGGCATCTTTTGAAGTCCATATATATTTGCCATAGCTTGAAGCCATATCACCACCATTGGAAACGGTAACCGATTCAGGAGTCCAAGTTATTGTTGCGTTTTGGTATTTTGGTTTTAGATAATAGTTTTTGATATTGTTTTTGCCAATGATTAACGTATCACGTTCTCTTTTGATAACCGCGTTTGAATCTGCAAATTGATAAAATCCTTCTGCTATTCCTTTTTGACTAACTAATTTTTCAAAATCTTTTTCAGCTTTAACAATTTCCAACTTGACATACGTTAAGTTAATTGGTTTAGTTTTTTGAGTACAACTGTTAAGGAGCACGACAAAAACAAAAAGTTTGAAGATGTTTTTCATTGAAAATTATTTTTTAAACATTTTTGAAAGTATTCCAAAAGCTCCTCTAATAAATGTGGCACTTGTAACAACCTTCAAAACTGATTTTGTTACAATACTTGCTGTGCTGGGTTCATTGCTTTCTTTCTTTTTTTCTTCGGTAGCAGTCGTTGTTTCTTGAGCGGTTTCAATTTTTTTGGTAAGCATTTCATAAGCACTTTCGCGATCAAGGACTTCGTTGTATTTTTTAACTAATTTGGAATTGGCATTGATTTCTTCAATTTCGTTATCAGTTAAAATGTCCATTCGACTCATGGGTGCTCGCATCATTGTTGCTACAAGTGGTGTTGGAATTCCTTTTTCGCTTAATGCTGTCACAAAAGCTTCACCAATTCCAAGACTCGTTAATACTTCGTCTGTCTTGTAATATTCGGTTGTTGGATAATTGTCTGCCGATTGTTTAATTGCTTGTCTGTCATTCGCCGTAAATGCTCTTAGAGCGTGTTGAATTTTTAATCCTAGTTGTGCCAAAACGCCACTTGGAATATCCATGGGATTTTGGGTAATAAAATAAACGCCAATTCCTTTGGAACGAATTAATTTTACGATGGTCTCTATTTGTTCTAATAATGCCTTGCTGGCTTCATTAAAAATCAAATGGGCTTCGTCTATGAAAATAACTAATTCAGGTTGGTCAGCGTCTCCTTTCTCGGGCATTTGCTGGTATATTTCGGCAAGTAAACTCAACATGAAAGTAGAGAATAATTTAGGTTTGTCCTGAATATCAGTGAGCCGTATTATATTAATATAACCTTTTCCATTTTCGTCAAGGCGAAACAAGTCGTCAATTTCAAAAGAAAGTTCACCAAAAAACAAATCACCGCCTTGTTGTTCGAGTTCGATTATTTTTCTTAGAATAGTTCCTGTAGTCGAAGTTGATATTTTGCCATAACTTTCTTCGATTTCGTCTTTTCCTTCGTTAGTAATAAAATTGATGACTTTTTTGATGTCTTTTAAATCCAATAAAGGCATTTTATTGTCATCACAATATTTGAATATAATCGAAACAACTCCGACTTGTGTATCATTCAAATCTAAAATCCTAGAGAAAAGAACAGGGCCAAATTCAGAAACTGTTGAGCGCAGACGAACGCCTTCCTGTTTAGAAAGAGTCATTAATTCCACGGGAAAACTAGAAACGGAGTAAGGAATGTTCAATTTGGAGTGACGTTCCTTTATAAAGTCTTTTTCTTCGCCTTCTTTTGCAACCCCACTGAAATCACCTTTTATGTCCATCATTAATACAGGAATGCCAAATGAAGAGAGCTGTTCTGAAAGAACTTGGATTGTTTTTGTTTTTCCAGTTCCTGTAGCGCCAGCAATTAGCCCGTGTCTATTTAATGTCTTAAGCGGAATTTTAACGTATGTGTCAGGCAATGTTTCGCCATCAAGAATGGCTCCACCTAGTGTTATGCTTTCTCCGTGTGACAGATAGCCTTCGTTTATTAACTGAATAAAATTTTCTTTTTTGCCCATTTCTTGTTAAATATTAATGTCTATTGCTAAGATATTGATTTTTTTTGAATGAATAAGCAAGTGTTTTCTTTAAAAAAATATCACAAATATTATTGAATTGTACATATTATTGTCTTTTTGAACATAAGTATTTTTTGAAATAAAATATTAAGAATGGTCAAAATTGCATTTTTTTTTAACGTTTTAGAATGATTCATTGCAGAAAATCTTCAATTATTCTTAAAAAATAGTGGAGATATGTTTTGATAACAAAATAAATTACGCGATTAGCAAAAAAAAAGTTTTTTTATTTCAACTAAAAAATTAAATTTGCTCCTATACAAGTTTATTAAAACTAAAATAAATATTTAAAATTTAAAAAAAATGGCAAACGTTAAAGTTAAAAAAGAAAGCTCTTCGAATGGTGGAGGAATGGTTTCAGGAATTATTATTGCATTATGTATTTTTGTAGGTTGGTTGATTTGGTCTCAAGTGATGGGGGATCCTTCAAACTTTGAAGGAGGAGATACTGAAAAAGGGCATCCATTAAATACATTAGGGCAGGTTTACAAAGGAGGAGTTATTGTACCAGTGTTATTAGGTATGTTATTAATGGTTATTGTGTTCTCTCTTGAGAGATTTTTTGTTATTTCAAAAGCTGCCGGTAAAGGTAATTTAGATAAATTCATGAAAGCAGTTCAAGGAAGTATCAAATCTGGTGATATTGATGGTGCTATTGCTACTTGTGATAAGCAACAAGGTTCTGTTGCAAATGCTATTAAATCTGCATTGGTAAAATACCAAGATGTTAAAAAAGAAGGATTCAATAGTGAAGAAGCTTCTGAAGTAATTCACAAAGAAATTGAAGAAGTTACTTCTCTTGAAATGCCAATGTTGGAGAAAAATATGACGATTATTTCTACTTTGGTATCTTTAGGTACACTTGGAGGACTGTTAGGAACTGTATCGGGGATGATTAAAGCGTTTGGTGCTTTGGCAACTGCTGGTACTCCTGACCAAGCTGCTCTTGCAGTTGGTATCTCTGAGGCTTTGATTAACACGGCTACAGGTATATCTACTTCGTTTTCAGCAATTATTGCATACAATTTCTTTACTGCAAAAATTGACGATTTAACTTACTCTATTGATGAGGCTGGAACTACAATCGTTAATACTTACAGACATTTCAGAGGAAGTTTAAAACAATAATTAATTTTTGATAATAAAAATTTATCAAAATAATAGACATAAATAATGGCTAAAATAAAAATGAAAAAGAAGTCAACACATACCGATATGACGGCAATGTGTGACGTAGCGTTCCTTTTGCTAACGTTCTTTATTTTGACTGCCACTGCTAAAGTTCCTGAAGTATTACCTGTTGATACGCCGCAATCTACTGTGCAAACAAAATTGCCAGCAACAGATTTGTCAACTTTAACAATTGGTAAAGTGAATGGAAAAAATGCTGTATTCTTTGACTTAAAAGATAGAGAAGTTCGTAAAAGAACGCTTGAATTGATGAGTGAAAAATACAATGTGCCTTTTTCAGAAGAGGATAAAGAAAAATTTGCTTTGATGGAAAGTTTTGGAGTGCCAATTCAAAGTTTAAAGCAAATTTTGGATATGAAAAGTGCTGACAGAAACAAAGCAGGACAGCCTGGAATACCTAAAGATTCGTTGGATAATCAATTGAAAGATTGGGTTTTATATGCTCGTAAAGCTAATATTGAGGTTAAAGACAAAGAATTGCAATTTGCGATTAAAGGTGATGCTAAAGAACAATATCCAGCGATTAGACAAATTATGGATATGTTACAGGATCAGAAAGTCAATAATTTTAGCTTGGTGACAGGTTTAAGAGGGAAGAATTTTTAATTAAAAAAGACACACTAAAAAATGGCTGAATTAAATACCGGCGACGGTGGCGGTGGCAAAAAAGGTGGTGGCAAGGTAAGAAGTAAAAAAGCAAGTGGTAGAGTAGATTTGACTGCCATGGTGGATTTAGCTTTCTTATTGATCACGTTCTTTATGCTTACTACTACCTTGTCTAAACCTCAATCGATGGATCTTACTTTACCAAGTAAAGATGAGGATAATGCGACTGATACAAATGTAAAGGTTGATGAGCATCGTACTATGACTATTTTGCTTGGAGACAAAGGAAAATTAGTGAGATATGTGGGTATGCTGGCCACTCCTGTTGATGGGGGGGCACCTAAAGACTTTACATATGGAAAAGAGGGTATCCGTAAGGAGCTAATTTCCAGAAAAGAATCGATAAAACAGTATTGTATTTCTATAAATAAACCAAAACAAGGTATTATTGTTATTATCAAACCAAGCAAAAAATCAACTTATCGCAATTTGGTTGACGTTTTGGATGAAATGGCAATTGTTGGGGTAGATACTTATGCAATTGTAAATGATTTTTCTCCTGAAGAACAAAAATTGTTAGAAGCAAAGTAATAGAGAAATCTTTTTTGCTAATAACCTAATAATTATAAAAAATGAAATTAGATTTAATAAAAAATCAATGGATAGAAATCGTTTTTGAAGGGCGTAATAAACTCTACGGAGCTTATGAGCTTAGAAAAACGAATCGTAAAACTTCTACGAAGGCTCTTATCATTGGTAGCATTGTTTTTAGTCTTGCGATTGCGGCTCCACTTATAGCGAGTCACTTGCCAAAAGGCGGAGATGATGATGCTAGTTTGGACAAGAAGATTGTTGCAGTGAAGTTGCCTCCGAAGAAGAAAGTGGAGGAGATTAAAAATCTTCCACCACCACCACCTCCTCCTCCTAGGGTTGAGCAGGTTAAATTTGTGAAACCGGTTGTTGCTAAAGCAGACGAGGTTACTGAGGATCCGCCAAAAATCGAAGATATCAAAGATAAAAATATTGGTAAGGAAAATGTTAAAGGTGATCCAAACGCAAAGCTTACTGTAGATGAGCCTGTTGGAAATGGGCCAGTAGTTCAAGAAGTTATTGAGGAAGATACTAGTGTTCACTCATTGGCTGGAATTGAACAAAAACCTGAATTCCCAGGGGGTATTGAGAAATTTTATGCTTTCGTTGGTAAAAATTATCAAGCTCCAGAAGAGGAAGGTCTTAAAGGAAAAGTTTATGTAACTTTCGTTGTTGAAAAAGACGGGTCATTAACTGATATCAAAGTTGTAAGAGATATAGGTTATGGAACTGGAAAAGAGGCAATTAGAGTTTTGAATAAATGTCCAAAATGGATCCCAGGTGAGCAAAATGGTAAAAAAGTAAGAGTATTATATTCTCTTCCTATTACTATTCAATCTGCTGAATAATGTTAAATAACTTATTTAATAATTTGAAGAAGAAATCGCTTATTGAGCGATTTCTTCTTGTTATAACGGTTTTGGTTTTTTGCGGTTACTTTTTTTTAGGCGTGATGGTGATTTTTTGGAAAAAATTTCCATTTAAAATGGAAATGCAATATAGGATCGCGCTTGGAATTGTTTTAATTACATATTCGATTATTCGTTTCTTTCGAGTTTATAATGCTAATAAAGAAGATTAGGTATGTCAGGATTTAAAAACTATTTGATTTTAGTATCGGTTGTTTTCATTTTTTTTAGTTGTAAAAAAAATGAAAACGAAGGTACAGATGTGGAAACTATTTTAAAAGGTAAAGCTACCATTTATGTAGATGAAACTGTAATGCCTATAGTGGAAGACGAAGTAATGGTTTTTGAAAGTAAATATGATGCTAAGTTTTCGTTGATTTCCAAATCAGAATCTGAAGTATTAAATTCTTTGTTCAATAACAAAGCTAAAATTGCAGTTCTTGCTAGGGATCTGACAAAAAAAGAGTTAAAGTTATTCGAACAAAAAAAAATAATTCCTAAAATAACTAAATTTGCTATAGATGGAGTTGCTTTTGTTTCAAATAAATCAAATAATGATACTTTAATTGCGTTGAAAGATGTAATTGGTTTTATAAAAGGAGAGAGAAATTCAAGGATTAAAGGAATTGTATTTGACAATCCTAATTCAAGCACTGTTAGTTACATTAATAATTTAGCTGGAGTAAATGCTTTGTCCGGTAAAGATGTGTACAGTTTGAAAACCAATAATGAAGTTTTGAAGTTTGTTTCGGAAAACGATGGAATGATAGGAGTTGTTGGTGTAAACTGGTTGTTACAGCCTGAGTCTTCAATGGAGTCGGTTATAAGCAAAATAAATGTGTTAAGTGTTAAAGGTTTAAAAGGAACTAAATATTATTCACCATCACAAAATGATTTTGCAGAAGGTACTTATCCTTTATTGAGAGACTTGTATATTGTGAACTGTCAAGGAACATCTGGTTTGGGAATGGGTATTGCTTCGTTTGCTGCTGGAGATATCGGACAAAGAATAGTTTTAAAATCTGGTTTGCTTCCGTATAAAGTGCCTCCAAGAAGATTGCACGTAGTCCACGGTGAGACGGAAAATGAAAAGAAATAAATAAATTAATTTAAAAAAAATGAATAAAGTTAAAGTTTTAAGTATTGCATTATTGGCAGTTGTAACAACTAGCCGAGCGCAAGATCTTAACCAAGCAAAAAAGGCTATTGATGCTGAGCAATTTGAAAGTGCAAAGAAAATTTTAAAATCTATAATAAATGCTAAACCAGCTAATGGTTCAGCTGATTTTTATTTAGGAAATGTTTATTTATTGCAGAATAATGCTGATTCTGCGAAAATTTATTACCAAAAAGGACTTGCTGGTAGTGAAGGTGCAAGACTGAATAATATTGGTTTAGGTTTGATTGAATTAGACAATGGAAATGTATCTGGAGCTGAAGAAAAGTTTGCTTTGGCAACAAAAGATTTAAAAAAGAAGGATATTGAAGAGTTGATCTATATTGGGCGTGCTTATACCATTTCGACAAAACCTGATTATAAAAAAGCGCTTGAATATTTGAATAGAGCTAAATTGGTAAATCCAGAAGATGCACAATTGAACCTGGCTTTTGGTAACGCTTATTTCGGGGATAAAAATCAAAATGAAGCGTATTCGTCTTACCGTAAAGCTTACAATGCTGACAATACTTTGCTTAGAGCAAAAATGCAATTAGGAGTTTTGCTTAAAGGTGCAAAAGCTTATACCGAAGCAATAAAAGCGTTTGATGAAGTTATTGCTATTGATGCAAATTACGGCCCTGTTTATCGTGAATTAGCAGAAACCTATTATCTGTGGGGTAGAAATGAGCCTTCAAAATATAGAATTTATGTTGAAAAGGCACTTACTAATTATGAAAAATATTTGTCATTGACGGATTATTCAATTAGTTCTAGAATGCGTCATGCTGACTTTTTGGTTCTTGCAGGAGAGTACAAAGCTTTAGAAACTGAAGCGAATAAAATGATTGAATTGGATAAGGTGAATCCTAGAATCATGCGTTATTTAGGTTATTCAGCTTATCAAAACGGAAACTATGATGTGGCAATTAAATCTTTAGAAAGCTTCGTTGCTGTGCCTACCAATAAAGTGATTGGCTTGGATTATCAAACTTTGGGATTTGCTAAGATCAAAAAAGCTGTAAGTGAAGATGGTAAGACTATTGATACTGCATTGTTTGATAATGCTATTCTTGATGTTAAGAAATCTGCTGAAATGGATGCTAATGGATTGGCGATGAATATTAGTGAGATAGGAAAGAAATTATATGAGCAAAAAGCTTTCAAACAAGCAGCTGCTATATATCAAATCGCCGTTACTAATAAAGAATCTAAAAACTTTGTTTTGGATAATTTCTATTTAGGAAACAGTATCTATTTTGATAATACTAGAAAAGATGTTGTGAAGCCTGATTTAGCTGCATTGCAGATTGCTGATTCAGCTTATGGCGCTGTAATTGAGGCTTCTCCAAAAACGCAAGACGCTTATTTGTATAGAGCTAGAACTAATAGTTTGATGGAGAATGATGCTATGACTATTAAGTATTATGATGATTTTGTGAGAGTTGTTACAGAAAAAGGTCCAGAGGAACTTGCTAAACCAGCAACTGTTAAAAAGATCATAGAAAGTTATAATACTTCTGCCGCCAGTTATGCTAATACTGATAAAGCAAAAGCAAAAGAGTATTTCAATAAAACATTAGCTATTGATCCAACAAATGAATACGCACTTAATTCAATTAAAGCATTGAAATAAAGATTATCAAAGATAAATTTGGAAAGGCAATCAGAAATGGTTGCCTTTTTTTCTTTTTGACTTTTTAAAAGTTAACCTATGGCTATATTTCTTGACTTTTCTTTTATTTGATTACCTTTGTGACCTAAATTAATATAATGTTATCTAAAGAAGTTCAATTAGAAGTTAATAAAGGGAATATGCTTCCTCTTATGGAAGAGTTTTACACAATTCAAGGGGAAGGTTTTCATACGGGAACTGCTGCGTATTTTATTAGAGTTGGTGGCTGTGATGTTGGTTGTCATTGGTGTGATGTTAAGGAAAGCTGGAATGCTGAGTTGCATCCTCCTACGAAAATTGATTTAATAGTTGACAATGCTGCCAAATATGCAAATACAATAGTTGTAACTGGTGGAGAGCCTTTGATGTGGGACATGGAGCCTTTGACTCAAAAATTAAAACTGAATAATTTGAAAGTTCATATTGAAACTTCCGGTGCTTACCCTTTAAGTGGAGATTGGGACTGGATTTGTCTTTCTCCAAAGAAAAATAAGCTACCGACTCAAACTGCTTATGATAATGCTGACGAACTCAAGGTTATTATATACAATAAACACGATTTCATTTTTGCTGAAGAACAAGCTGAAAAAGTAAATTCAAAAGCAATTCTTTTTCTTCAACCAGAATGGAGTAAAAAAGAGGAAATGACTTCTTTAATAGTTGATTATGTCATGAATAACCCAAAATGGCGTGTGTCACTTCAAACACATAAGTATCTTAATATACCTTAAATTTTCTCCTCTTATTTGATTGATTTTAGTGCAATTAGTAAATGCTTTTTGTGCAATGTCGGTATGTTTTCTTTTTAGCTTTTCTCTCTTTGGTTTATAATTAAAGTGTTATGAATTGTAGGTTTTTATTTTTTATTTTATGAAATATACAATAAAACTTACTTTGTGTTTTTTAATTCAATATTTTAAGAAGTTTTTTCTTGTTATTTATTATTTATGAACTTTAAAGGTGGTTTGTAACTATCTAAAAAACAATTGGTTATTTTTCTTTATAAAGATGTGGTAATTTAATTAACTTATTTTTGTGTATTTAGTTTTTATACATTGTTTTTTTTATATATTTACTAAAATAACCTACCTTATTTTATTTTATAAATAACTTAATTATAAAAAATAACTTATGAAGAAAAATTTACTTTTATTGATTGTTTTATTTGTTGTGAATTTTGCCTCTGGTCAGGTAACTGCCACAATCGTTGATGATGCCCCTTTTAACTACGATGATGTTGAAGTTAGGCCAGAATTTCCAGGTGGATATAATAATTTATTAGCTTTTATTGCTAAAAATTTTAAGCTAACCGATTATGAAGGATATGGTGGTACTCTTAAAGTTGCTTTTATTATTGAAACTGATGGTTCGATCACTAATATTAAAGTTGTGAAAGATCTTGGAGAAGGAACGGGAGTTGAAGCAAAAAGAGTAATGTTGATGTCTCCAAAATGGTCTCCAGGTGAACTTGGAGGGAAGAAAGTAAGGGTTCTTTACGAGTTACCCATCAAAGTAGCTGGTCAGGGTTAATTTGTAATCTTAATTAAAGTTTAATTATAAATTTAAAAGCCAAATATTTTTAAATATTTGGCTTTTTCTGTTTTAATAGTTAGGGCGGTGTCTTCGTTAATTTGTCTTTTTTTAAATAAAAAGTTTGGCTAAATAATCGTAATGTTCTCCTTCAAGAATTAATTCGCATTGAAGTCCATTTGTATGAGCTGCGTTTTGAAGCGTATTGTAGTCGAGATAAAGCCAAGGAAATGGATCTTCTTTTTCTTTTTTATAACTAATTGTAAATTCCAATTCTCCATAATAACCATTGGCTGGAATTTCGAAAGCTCCGTCTTCATCTTGATCAAACATATAAATAATATCGGAACTGTCAATCAAAATTTGTCCTTTAGGATTTAATAAGGATTTTAGTTTTTGAAGAAATTCGGGAGTTTTTTTTAAAGTGCCAAAAATTCCTGTTCCATTCATTAAAAGTAAGATAGTGTCGAATTTTTCGTTTTTTAAAGTTAAAATATCTTGCACAAAAGCATTATTTAGACCGCGTAATTTGCAGGCTTGAATTGCATTTTCTGAAATATCAATTGAGGTAACATCAAGTTTTCTGTCATTTTGCAATGTAAGACTATGACTTCCCGCACCACACCCTACATCAAGTATTTTTCCTTTTGCCAGTTGCAACGCTTTTTGCTCAATTTTTGGCATCTCGTCATAATTCCTAAAAAGGTAAGCTACGCTCATTTGGTCTTCTTCCGAAATTGATGTTTCCGTGATTAAGTCTTCTGGTTGGTTGTTGGTTTGATAATCGAGTATAGCTTTTCCGAAAAGGTCTTTCATAAAAATTAGTTTCAAGTTTAAATTTCCGAGTTTAAAGTTTAGTACTTTTGCGAAATCATAAACAAATTTAGGATTTGAAACCAGCTTTAAACGAATTAGGAAAACTTGCCAAAGATAAGCATATCGAAAACAAAAAGTATTTTGATAAGTTAAAAAAGAAGACGCCTAAAAATTTGGATTATGTAATGCAGGACATTCACGATGCCGAATTCAAAAAAACAGATTGTTTAAAATGTGCTAATTGCTGCAAAACTACAGGTCCGTTATTTACTTTGGCAGATATTGAGCGTATATCTAAATTTTTAAAGCAAAAACCACAGCAGTTTATCGAGCAATATTTGCGTATTGATGAAGATAAAGATTATGTGCTGCAAAGTTTGCCATGCAGTTTTTTGGACAGTGATAATATGTGTTTTATTTATAATGTGCGTCCAAAAGCCTGTCGGGAGTTCCCACATACTGACAGAAAGAAATTTCAACAAATTACTGATTTAACGCTTAAAAATATTGCAATTTGTCCGGCTGCTTTTAATATAGTGGAAGAAATGAAAAAGAAGTTGCCGCTTTAATTAAGTGAGATTGTTAAATTGGAGCTAACCAAATCGATTAACAAAATCCTAAGTAAAACTTTATGTATATTTGTTCGGTTTCTCAAAATAAATCAATTTGAATTTAGAATATTTTATTGCTAAAAGACTTATTACTGCAAAGGATTATAAAAGCAGTATATCGGCACCTATAATAAATATTGCAATATCTGCAATCGCTATCGGAATGATTATGATGATTGTTTCCGTAGCAACAGGGATTGGTCTGCAAAATAAAATAAGAGAAAAGATTTCTGCTTTCAATGGCCATATCATAATTTCAAACTACGATAATAATCAATCTGAAATAACATTACAGCCTATTTCAAAAAATCAGGATTTTTATCCAAAATTCAATTCCGTTTCGGGAGTAGAACATATTCAGGCAATAGCTAGTAAAACTGGTATAATCAGAACTGAGTCGGCTTTTGAAGGGGTAATTTTCAAAGGGGTTGGTAGTGATTATCAATGGGAGAATCTGAAGGAGTATATCGTTTCTGGAAAAATACCGGTTTTTTCTAAGAATATAACTCAAGAAGTGCTGATTTCTCAATTTCTTGCAAATAGGTTGAATTTGAAAGTGGGTGATTCTTTCAATACTTTTTTTGTAAAAGAAAATCAAAACCAATTGCCAAATGTCCGAAGATTTAAAATTGCAGGGATTTTCAATTCTGGATTTCAACAATTCGATGCTACATATATAATAGGTGATATTCGACACATACAGCGAATTAATAAGTGGACTCCAAATCAAATTGGTGCTTTTGAGGTCTTTGTGAAAGATTTTAATGCCATAAAAGAAACCGGTGATCAGGTTTATAAAAAAACGTCCTCCACACTGGATAGCAAAACAATTATCGAAAAATACAGTTATATATTTGAGTGGTTACAGCTTTTTGATTTTAACATTATTGTTATATTGGTTGTAATGATACTTGTAGCGACGATAAATATGGTTGTTGCTCTCTTGGTTCTTATTCTCGAACGAACACAAATGATTGGTATTTTAAAAGCATTAGGGGCCGACAATTGGTCTGTTAGAAAAATATTTCTTTACAATGCATTTTATCTTATTGTAAGAGGGTTGTGTTGGGGTAACTTAATTGGAATCTCACTGTTATTAATCCAGCAGCATTTCGGAATTATTCAGCTTAATCCCGAGAATTATTATGTAAATCAAGCACCGGTTTGTTTAAATGTGGGGTATATTTTGGCTCTAAATTTAATGACTGTTACAATTTGTGCTTTAGTATTATTAATTCCTTCCTATATAATAACCAAAATCTCCCCGGTCAAAGCAATCCGTTTCGATTAAAGTGATCTAAATTTTCAGGAGCTCTTTCCCGCTATCCGTTGCAATCTTGTGAACCGAACCCCGGTCCACAAGGATTTCCGCTACTATCGGGGCTCAGGGCAGTAGTATTTCATCAGAAAGAAATCAATACATATATAGTATAAAGTATAAAGGTATCCGAAGGATGCTTTTTTAAAAGAACCCAATGCAGGTTTTCCTTTGCGTCTTGGCATCTTCGTGAGCGATTTAGGCTTGCAAAGGAGTAAAAGATCGAAGAAGTATAAGGGAATCAAGAAAAAATCTGCATAAGTCAGTGTGTTAAAAAGGAACAATATATAGATAAGCGTAGTGTTGTTTGCAGTAAAACGGGTCTGTCACGCCAAAAAGCGGAAAGATTTTAAAAAAAAGGGTTTTGTAAAATTAAGGTTATCAGAGTTTTAAAAAATAAATATAAAAAAGTTTAGAAAAGGTGTTGTTTAAACGAATAAACTAGCTACTTTTGCACCCGCAACAGCGATGGCGCTCTTGGAAAGACTGACAAGTATAACAAATCAAATTGGAAATTTATTTTCAAAAAAGATTTAAAAAAAGCTTGTGAGATTTAAAAGAGTAGTTTATTTTTGCACCCCGCAAAACATGCAATGATCTTTGACAGGCTGATAAGAAAACGAGAAGAAAAACGAAAATAAAAATTTTCAAAAAAACTTCAATAAGTTCTTGCCAGTTAAAAAGAAAATACTACTTTTGCACCCGCTTTGAGAGACAAACGAAAAGCGAAAAAAGGAATATACGTTCGTAGACATATTGAATTGACAGCCGTCTCGTCCAAAAGACGAGACAAATAAAATAAGAGTAATAGAATCGAGAGATTTGAATTAAAACCACTAGAATCGGAGTCGAAATATAAAACAAGTCGTAAGACTTAAACAATATACGATGAAGAGTTTGATCCTGGCTCAGGATGAACGCTAGCGGCAGGCTTAACACATGCAAGTCGAGGGGTATAGTTTTTCGGAACTAGAGACCGGCGCACGGGTGCGTAACGCGTATGCAATCTACCTTTTACAGAGGGATAGCCCAGAGAAATTTGGATTAATACCTCATAGTATAGCAGTTTCGCATGAATCAGCTATTAAAGTTCCAACGGT
Organism: Flavobacterium aquiphilum; assembly: GCF_027111335.1. Classification (NCBI taxonomy): domain Bacteria; kingdom Pseudomonadati; phylum Bacteroidota; class Flavobacteriia; order Flavobacteriales; family Flavobacteriaceae; genus Flavobacterium; species Flavobacterium aquiphilum. Next base: position 1,041,395 of record NZ_CP114288.1, read on the forward strand.
AAAAGATGAGCATGCGTCCCATTAGCTAGATGGTAAGGTAACGGCTTACCATGGCAACGATGGGTAGGGGTCCTGAGAGGGAGATCCCCCACACTGGTACTGAGACACGGACCAGACTCCTACGGGAGGCAGCAGTGAGGAATATTGGTCAATGGGCGCAAGCCTGAACCAGCCATGCCGCGTGCAGGATGACGGTCCTATGGATTGTAAACTGCTTTTGTACGAGAAGAAACAACATTACGTGTAATGTCTTGACGGTATCGTAAGAATAAGGATCGGCTAACTCCGTGCCAGCAGCCGCGGTAATACGGAGGATCCAAGCGTTATCCGGAATCATTGGGTTTAAAGGGTCCGTAGGCGGTTTAGTAAGTCAGTGGTGAAAGCCCATCGCTCAACGGTGGAACGGCCATTGATACTGCTAGACTTGAATTATTAGGAAGTAACTAGAATATGTAGTGTAGCGGTGAAATGCTTAGAGATTACATGGAATACCAATTGCGAAGGCAGGTTACTACTAATGGATTGACGCTGATGGACGAAAGCGTGGGTAGCGAACAGGATTAGATACCCTGGTAGTCCACGCCGTAAACGATGGATACTAGCTGTTGGGAGCAATTTCAGTGGCTAAGCGAAAGTGATAAGTATCCCACCTGGGGAGTACGGGCGCAAGCCTGAAACTCAAAGGAATTGACGGGGGCCCGCACAAGCGGTGGAGCATGTGGTTTAATTCGATGATACGCGAGGAACCTTACCAAGGCTTAAATGTAGATTGACCGGTTTGGAAACAGATCTTTCGCAAGACAATTTACAAGGTGCTGCATGGTTGTCGTCAGCTCGTGCCGTGAGGTGTCAGGTTAAGTCCTATAACGAGCGCAACCCCTGTTGTTAGTTGCCAGCGAGTCATGTCGGGAACTCTAACGAGACTGCCAGTGCAAACTGTGAGGAAGGTGGGGATGACGTCAAATCATCACGGCCCTTACGCCTTGGGCTACACACGTGCTACAATGGCCGGTACAGAGAGCAGCCACTGGGCGACCAGGAGCGAATCTATAAAACCGGTCACAGTTCGGATCGGAGTCTGCAACTCGACTCCGTGAAGCTGGAATCGCTAGTAATCGGATATCAGCCATGATCCGGTGAATACGTTCCCGGGCCTTGTACACACCGCCCGTCAAGCCATGGAAGCTGGGGGTGCCTGAAGTCGGTGACCGCAAGGAGCTGCCTAGGGTAAAACTGGTAACTAGGGCTAAGTCGTAACAAGGTAGCCGTACCGGAAGGTGCGGCTGGAACACCTCCTTTCTAGAGCTTTGGTGTTAGCCAAGTGCACGCCAAAGAAAGAAGACGAAGAGACTTTTGGTTTCAGAGATTAAAATTTTATTACTCTTGCTGTTAATTTAAAAGAATAAAGAATTAAGTAAAAACAGAGTCTCGTAGCTCAGCTGGTTAGAGTACTACACTGATAATGTAGGGGTCGGCAGTTCGAGTCTGCCCGGGACTACTTTTTTAAAGGTTTTAGATTTAAGAAATTAGATTTTAGATTTAAGATTAGAAAAGAAACTGAAAAGCTTAATTTACAAGGAAATTCTAGAGTTGAGTTCTTATGAATAGTCATTCATAATTCATAATTCACAATTCATAATTAGATTGGGGGATTAGCTCAGCTGGCTAGAGCGCCTGCCTTGCACGCAGGAGGTCAACGGTTCGACTCCGTTATTCTCCACTATCTTTAAGAAGATAGAATATAGAAAAAAGAATATAGACAATGTCTAATATCTATTCTCTGTGTTCTTTATTCTAAAAAGAAAAAGTTCATTGACATATTGAGATAAAAAAATATTTAAAAAGTAGAAAGAACACGCTTTTTATCTGGAAACGGATAAAAACGTAAGTACAATAAGCAAAATAAGGGCGTATGGGGGATGCCTAGGCTCTCAGAGGCGAAGAAGGACGTGATAAGCTGCGAAAAGCTACGGGGACGGGCACACACCGATTGATCCGTAGATATCCGAATGGGGCAACCCACTATGTTGAAGACATAGTACACCGATAGGTGGGCAAACCCGCTGAACTGAAACATCTAAGTAGGCGGAGGAGAAGAAAACAAAAGTGATTCCGTAAGTAGTGGCGAGCGAACGCGGATTAGCCCAAACCAATGTTGTTACGGCAATGTTGGGGTTGTAGGACCACGAGATTTTATGCACAAGGAACCGGAAGTTACTGGAAAGTGATGCCATAGAGGGTGATAGCCCCGTATGGGTAACAAGTGTAATAGATAGTGGTATCCTGAGTAGGGCGGGGCACGTGAAACCCTGTCTGAATTTGGCGGGACCATCCGCTAAGGCTAAATACTCCTGAGAGACCGATAGTGAACCAGTACCGTGAGGGAAAGGTGAAAAGAACCGTGAATAACGGAGTGAAATAGATCCTGAAACCATACGCTTACAAGCGGTCGGAGCCCTTAAGTGGGGTGACGGCGTGCCTTTTGCATAATGAGCCTACGAGTTAACGTTGCTGGCGAGGATAAGCTATTAAGTAGTGGATCCGTAGCGAAAGCGAGTCTGAATAGGGCGCTTTAGTCAGTAGTGTTAGACGCGAAACCGTGTGATCTACCCATGGGCAGGATGAAGCGCTGGTAACACAGTGTGGAGGTCCGAACCGGTTGACGTTGAAAAGTCTTCGGATGACCTGTGGGTAGGGGTGAAAGGCCAATCAAACTCGGAAATAGCTCGTACTCCCCGAAATGCATTTAGGTGCAGCGCAAGGCATAAGTTATATAGAGGTAGAGCTACTGATTGGATGCGGGGGCTTCACCGCCTACCAATTCCTGACAAACTCCGAATGCTATATAATGTTTCCTTGCAGTGAGGGCTTGGGTGCTAAGGTCCAAGTCCGAGAGGGAAAGAACCCAGACCATCAGCTAAGGTCCCCAAATATATGTTAAGTTGAAAGAACGCGGTTTGTCTGCCCAGACAGCTAGGATGTTGGCTTGGAAGCAGCCATTCATTTAAAGAGTGCGTAACAGCTCACTAGTCGAGCGGACGAGCATGGATAATAATCGGGCATAAACATATTACCGAAGCTATGGATTTACAGTTTACTGTAAGTGGTAGGGGAGCATTCCAGCAGGGTTGAAGGTGTATCGTAAGGTATGCTGGACTGGCTGGAAAAGAAAATGTAGGCATAAGTAACGATAATGCGGGCGAGAAACCCGCACACCGAAAAACTAAGGTTTCCACAGCTATGCTAATCAGCTGTGGGTTAGTCTGGACCTAAGGCAAACCCGAAAGGGGCAGTCGATGGCCAACGGGTTAATATTCCCGTACTACTAATTACTGTGATGGGGTGACGGAGTGATGAAAGTACCGCGAACTGACGGAATAGTTCGTTAAAGCACCTAGCTATAGGTTTTATAGGCAAATCCGTAAAACTTGGTGAAATGCGATAGTACTCGGCGTCTTCGGACAAAGAGATAGTGTACCTAAGGGCTTCCAAGAAAAACCTCTAAACTTCAGGTAATTAGTACCAGTACCGTAAACCGACACAGGTAGTTGAGGAGAGAATCCTAAGGTGCTCGAGAGATTCATGGCTAAGGAATTAGGCAAAATAGACCCGTAACTTCGGGAGAAGGGTCGCCCCGAGCAATCGGGGCCGCAGTGAAGAGGTCCAGGCGACTGTTTATCAAAAACACAGGGCTCTGCAAAATCGTAAGATGAAGTATAGGGCCTGACACCTGCCCGGTGCTGGAAGGTTAAGAGGAGATGTTATCTTCGGAGAAGCATTGAATTGAAGCCCCAGTAAACGGCGGCCGTAACTATAACGGTCCTAAGGTAGCGAAATTCCTTGTCGGGTAAGTTCCGACCTGCACGAATGGTGTAACGATCTGGACACTGTCTCAGCCATGAGCTCGGTGAAATTGTAGTAACGGTGAAGATGCCGTTTACCCGCAGTGGGACGAAAAGACCCTGTGCACCTTTACTATAGCTTAGTATTGACCTTGGATAAATGATGTGTAGGATAGGTTGGAGACTGTGAAGTGGCGTCGCCAGGCGTTGTGGAGTCATTGTTGAAATACAACCCTTTGTTTATCTGAGGCCTAACCCCGTAAACCGGGGGACATTGCTTGGTGGGTAGTTTGACTGGGGTGGTCGCCTCCAAAAGAGTAACGGAGGCTTCTAAAGGTTCCCTCAGTACGCTTGGTAACCGTGCGAAGAGTGCAATGGCATAAGGGAGCTTGACTGAGAGACATACAGGTCGATCAGGTACGAAAGTAGAGCATAGTGATCCGGTGGTTCCGCATGGAAGGGCCATCGCTCAAAGGATAAAAGGTACGCCGGGGATAACAGGCTGATCTCCCCCAAGAGCTCATATCGACGGGGGGGTTTGGCACCTCGATGTCGGCTCGTCACATCCTGGGGCTGGAGAAGGTCCCAAGGGTTGGGCTGTTCGCCCATTAAAGTGGCACGCGAGCTGGGTTCAGAACGTCGTGAGACAGTTCGGTCTCTATCTACTGTGGGCGTTAGAAATTTGAGTGGATCTGATTCTAGTACGAGAGGACCGAATTGGACAAACCTCTAGTGTATCTGTTGTCCCGCCAGGGGCACCGCAGAGTAGCTACGTTTGGAAGGGATAAGCGCTGAAAGCATATAAGCGCGAAACCCACCACAAGATGAGATTTCTTTTAAGGGTCGTGGAAGATGACCACGTTGATAGGCTATAGGTGTAAAGGCAGTAATGTCATAGCCGAGTAGTACTAATAACCCGTAAGCTTATGTACGACTCCTCTCCTCCCGTTCAAAACGGGAGGAGAAGAAACTTTCTAAAACTTTTTATGTTCTTTATCTCAGTATGTTAAAATATTAGCTCGACGTGAGCAGTGACTAGTAAAAAGTAACTAATGATTAGCTAATCACTAATTACCATTCACTAATCACTAACAACCTTAAGGTGGTTATTGCGGCGGGGCTCACCTCTTCCCATCCCGAACAGAGAAGTTAAGCCCGCCTGCGCAGATGGTACTGCAATTTTGTGGGAGAGTATGTCGCTGCCTTTCTTTAGTTAACCCCGACTGAAAAGTCGGGGTTATTTTTTTTATAGATGCAGCGTGTCCCTCGTCTTGGGACGAGATCGATCCGCTGCCTTTCTTTAATCTGAACTTGTTTCAGATTCTTTAAAAACCCTTCATCAAATGATGAGGGGTTTTTTGTTTTAAATTGCTTTGAGAATTTTCAAAATTTTAGAAAACCAGATTTTTGAAACTATTCTCAATTACCTCAATTCTATTCTATATTATCTTTATAGTGGTTACAACGTTTTCGCAGGGTTAAAATAGCATCTGTATTAGAAAATGGAGTTGTGCTGCGGGATGTATAATCGTTTTACTTTAGCAATAGAAATAATTACTAATCTAAAACAAGAGTATCATGAAAACGATTTTAAAAATTAGTCTGATAGTATTGGTGGCGATGACCACGATGGGCGCTCACGCAATAGGAGGTGATTTTTTGCTAAATGTGAAAAAAGCAACCGGTAAGGAAATTTGTTTTTCGGTAAATGGGATCCAAAAGGCCAATGTGGCTATTTATGATAAAGAACATACTTTGATCTATTCTGAAAAAGTTACCGGTACAGATGGAATTATGAAAACCTACAGCCTTGAGGAATTTCCTGAAGGGACTTACTTCCTGGAAGTAGAAACGAGCCAAAAGAAAGTAACCCACGAAATTGTGGTTGCCAAAGAAGCTTCTACACTATCGAGAAAGTCTATAGCCGAGGTTTACAAAGGGGACTTGAAAATGGAAAACGAAAATGTGGTTACGGTTAATTAATTGGATAGTTTTAACGGCATTACTTCGAAACAAAAAAACAGCTCTAAAAGAGCTGTTTTTTTGTTTATAATCCAGAACTAATTATTTTTTGAATGATGGCAAAAGGGTAAAATGCCTCTTTTTAGCCCCGATGGAAGCCTACCGTCTGGACACAAATATTTTATATTAAAAATGGCACGCAGATAACGCGGATTAGACAGATTATCGCTGATTTTTTGGTTGCATACTAAAAATATTATTTGTAAAACTTATGTTTTTTTCAATACATTTTTTTAAAAACAACAAATTTATCTGTGTAAATCCGTTCAATCCGCGTCATCTGTGGCCTATAAAAAGATGTGTCCAGACGGTAGGATGAAAGCGAAAATCCTCTTGTACTGTCTCGTCCCAAAAGACGAGAAGTACAAGAGATTACTTCGTCAGTTCGCTATCGCTCGTGTGTAGTGAATAGCGGGACCAATGCCAGCCGAAAATACCTAATTTTTCTGCTCCTAAAAGAAATAGTTAAAATAGTAATTGCAAGTCTAAATAATAGCGTAGCTTTTAGTATTTTATTATTAAAAGAATTTGGTTGTTTTATGCTTTTTAGGGCGAAGAAATTAAAATAATAACTTCTCTTTCGGATGTTTACTTTTTTTGGCTTATTTTGATTTAATTGATGTCGTAATGAATATTGTAGAAAAAAAATCCCGCTTAGAAACTAAACGGGATTTTTAAATATTAAAATCGAGTGTTTATGCAAGCATAGTTACTGGATTTTCGATGTATTGTTTTAATGTTTGCAAAAACTGCGCGCCAGTTGCTCCGTCAATTGTACGGTGGTCACAAGCTAATGAAAGCATCATTGTGTTTCCAACTACTATCTGACCATTTTTTACTACCGGTTTCTCTACAATAGCACCTACTGAAAGGATAGCAGAGTTTGGTTGGTTGATGATAGAGTTGAATTCAGTGATTCCAAACATTCCAAGGTTAGAAACTGTAAAGGTACTTCCCTCCATTTCAGCAGGTCCCAGTTTTTTGTTTTTAGCTCTTCCAGCCAAGTCTCTAACGCTTGCTCCAATTTGAGATAGGCTCATTGCGTCAGTGAATTTTAAAACAGGAACTACTAATCCGTCTTCAACAGCTACAGCAACTCCGATGTTCACGTGATGGTTGATGATGATAGCATCTTCTTTCCATTGTGAATTGATTTTTGGGTGTTTTTTCAATGCCAATGCACAGGCTTTGATTACCATATCATTGAAAGATACTTTGGTATCAGGAAGGCTATTGATAGCTGTTCTTGATTGCATTGCCTCGTCCATTGTAACTTCAATTACAAGGTTGTAATGAGGTGCAGTAAACAATGATTCAGCCAAACGCTTCGCAATGATTTTACGCATTTGCGAATTTTTGATTTCTTCTGTGTAAACTTCTCCAGCAGGCACAAATACTTTTGGAGCTTCTGTTTTTACAGCTTCCGGAGCTTTTGCAGCTGGTGCAGATGCAGGAGTGAAGTTTTCGATATCGCTTTTTACGATACGTCCGTTTTCACCGCTTCCTTTTACTTGTGTTAATTGAATTCCTTTGTCACTAGCGATTTTTTTAGCTAATGGTGAAGCTAAGATTCTTTTTCCATCAACAACAGTTTCAACTGGTTCTGCAGCTTTTTCAGCTGGAGCAGCTTTAGTTTCTTCTTTTGCTGCAGCTGGAGCAGCTCCACCTGCTTTATAGTTTTCTGCGATTCCGCTAATATCTGTTCCTGCAGGTCCAATGATAGCCAAAAGACTATCTACTGGTGCTGTATTTCCTTCTTGAATTCCGATGAATAATAAAGTTCCTTCGTTGAAAGATTCGAATTCCATTGTAGCTTTATCAGTTTCGATTTCAGCAAGGATATCACCTTCAGCAACTTTATCTCCTACTTTTTTCAACCAAGAAGCAACAGTACCCTCAGTCATAGTGTCACTCAAACGAGGCATTGTTACCACTACAACTCCTTTTGGAAGTTCGGTTGCTGGAGCTGCAACTGGTGCTGCTTCAGGAGCTTTTGCTTCTGCTGCCGGAGTCGATGCCGGAGCAGCTGGGGCTGTACCCCCTGCGATTAAAGCAGATACATCTTCGCCTTCTTTTCCGATAATTGCTAAAAGAGAATCTACTGGAGCAGTTTCTCCTTCTGGGATTCCAATATATAAAAGTGTTCCTTCGTTGAAGGATTCAAATTCCATTGTTGCTTTGTCGGTTTCGATTTCGGCCAAGATATCACCTTCGCTTACTTTATCACCTACTTTTTTAAGCCAAGCTGCTACCGTTCCTTCAGTCATAGTATCGCTCAAGCGAGGCATTGTTACAATTGTTGCCATAATTTGATTTATAATTTATGAGGTGTGAATGGATAGTTTTCTTGTTCGTACACTACATCGTATAGTTGTTGAATTTCCGGATAAGGAGATTCTTCAGCAAATTGAGCACATTCTTCAACGTAATCTTTTACTCTTTGGTCGATTACTTCTACTTCTTCTTGTGTAGCATATTTTTGATCTAAAATCACGTCTAAAACTTGAGTGATTGGATCGATTTTTTTGTATTCTTCAACCTCTTCTTTTGAACGATATAATTGTGCATCAGACATTGAGTGTCCTCTGTAACGGTATGTTTTCATTTCAAGGAAAGTAGGTCCGTCACCACGTCTTGCTCTTTCAATTGCTTCAGTCATCGCTTCAGCAACTTTTACAGGGTTCATTCCATCAACTGGTCCGCAAGGCATTTCGTAACCAAGTCCTAATTTCCAAATATCAGTATGGTTAGCAGTTCTTTCAACTGAAGTTCCCATCGCATATCCATTGTTTTCAACGATAAAAACAACAGGAAGTTTCCATAACATAGCCATATTGAAAGCTTCGTGTAAAGAACCTTGACGAGCAGCTCCGTCACCGAAATAAGTTAATGTAACTCCACCGGTTCCGTTATATTTGTCACCAAATGCTAAACCAGCACCCAATGGAATTTGCCCACCTACAATTCCGTGTCCACCATAAAAACGGTGTTCTTTGGAGAAGATGTGCATTGATCCACCCATACCTTTTGATGTTCCTGTTGCTTTTCCTAAAAGCTCAGCCATAACACGTCTAGGGTCAACGCCCATACCGATAGGTTGAACGTGATTTCTATAGGCAGTAATCATTTTGTCTTTTGTCAAATCCATAGCATGCAAAGCACCAGCTAAGACTGCTTCTTGACCGTTATATAGGTGTAGAAAGCCTCTAACTTTTTGTTGGATGTATAATGCCGCAAGTTTGTCTTCAAACTTTCTCCAAAATAGCATGTCTTCATACCACTTCAAATAAACTTCTTTTGTAACTTCTTTCATTGAAATAATTCTTTTGCTTAAGTGTTATTGTATTATCAATTAATGACCTAGTAACGCAAAATAGTTTCCTCACCACAAATTTGCGCCCCGAAGGCGTCGGGATGCAAAATTAAGACATTCCTACTAAGAACTAAAATTTAAAAGCTAAATTTTAGTCTTTTTTTAAAGTAAATTTTTTTCAAACATAAAAGGGAGCAGATTTTTTAGGGATGTCGAGTAATGAATCGGACCTGTTTCTCCCATATAATATATTTCAATGGGGGTTTCTTGTCGAACTTCATATTCTGCGATGGATTGTCTGCATGCTCCGCATGGAGGAACAGGAGTGGTTGTTTTATTGTTGTCAGAAGCGGCGGTTATAGCTACTTTTTGTATAATTGCTTCCGGATAGAGGCTTCCTGCCTGAAAAATAGCAACCCGTTCCGCACAAAGACCAGAGGGGTAAGCAGCATTTTCTTGATTGGAGCCAATAACAATTTCGCCATTGTCCAAAAGAATTGCAGCTCCTACTCTAAATTTGGAATAGGGGGCGTATGCTTTTTCTCTGGCCTCGATTGCTTTTGACATTAAGTTTTGTTCAACTAAAGGGAGTTCTTGAATGGTTTCAAAAACGGTAATTTTCGAAGCGATTGTAATTTCTTTCATTAGTTGAATCTTTTAATATAGGGGAAATGTACTTAAATAAAAGCAAAAAATCCAATTTCAAAGTAAATGAAGTTTGGATTTTTGCTTTTGTACGGAATATGAAGTTTAATAGTTTTCGTATTTATTTCCAAAATTAAACGTCAAAGAGAAGCGTAATGTGTTCTCCAAAGGATTTTGGACTTTCGAAGCTGAAAATAAGTAGGAAACATCAATTTTTAGAGAAGTGTATTTAAAGCCTGCTCCAAGGGAGAAAAACTCTCTTGCTCCTTTGTCCGGGCTTTCATAGAAATATCCTGCACGAAACGAAAAGGAATCTTGATAAACGTATTCCGATCCCAGGGAATAGGTTACTTCTTTTAATTCTTCACTAAAACCGCCAGGTGCATCTGTAAATGAGTGAAGCATTCCTGAGAACCAACCTATAGATCGGTAATTGTCGCTATTTTGTCGTTCTTCTTCTGAAGTGATTGTTCCATCTCCATTTAAATCTGAACTTTGTGGGGTTGGAACCATTAATTTACTTAATTCTAAATTGACTGCAATTTTATTGTATTCGTCCAAAATAAAATCAAAACCTCCTCCCAATCTCATGTTAGCTGGTAAAAAGTTGTTATTTAGATCATCATTGTCATAACTCATTTTTGGCCCCATATTCTGTAAATTAAATCCAGCTCTCCATCTTCCGTTGAAATCTCTGTATGCAATTTCTTCTGATTGGAAAAATCCGGCTACATCCACTGCAAAGCTGCTTGATGAAGATGAGTCATTATTTTCAGTAGCTACTTTTAGATTTGAATTTATGAATCTACCTGCTACGGCCATAGAAAATTTTTCACTTAGCTTTAGAGAGTAAGAAAGATCAAAAGCAAATTCATTTGGAGATACTATTAGTGCTGGGCTGTCAAAATCTTGTCGTAATTCTATATCTCCTAAACCAAAATAACGAAAACTACCAGCAAAAGAGCTTTTGTCGCTATATCTATTATAGTATGTTATTTGGGCTAATGAAATATCATTTACTAAATCAGTTAAATAAGGAGTGTAACTTACAGCAAATCCTTGTTGGTCAGTAGCAAATGTGTATTTTGAAGGGTTCCATTGTTGTGAAAAAGCATCTGTTGATGTTGCTACACCATTGTCCCCCATACCAGCTGATCGGGCATCTGCCGCTACTAAAAGAAAGGGAACGGCAGTAGTGATTATGCTTTCCTGTGCCTGAATAAAATTAAGTGAGAGCAAAAATGCAATAAGTAAAGTTGTTCTTTTCATTATTTTAAGAAAAAATTAATCGGTATAAAGATACTATATTATTAAAGAATCACAAGCTTTTCGTATTTTTCAGCCTTTCTATTAGTAAGGGTCGCTTTTACTGTTAATTTGTAGACATAGACTCCTTTACCAATTCTATTTCCAAAATCATCCCGAGTGTCCCATGTTATTTCTCGTGATAAAAAACCTTGGGTTGTAATGGTTTGATTTTTTGTCCAAACCACTTTTCCCGTTATCGTCATAACCTGAACTTGAACATCTAATGGTTCATTTGGTTTGTTATGTGTAAACCAAAATTCTGTGTAATTTACACAAGGATTAGGATAGTTCAAAACATTTGTTAGAGAAATTGATTCGTCTCCAACTACCAAAAATTGAATTTCAGATGTTGTCGCATTGTTATAAACGTCCCAAACTGTAAAAGTAAGGGTGTGCACTCCGGCTTTTAAATTTCGGAAAGGAAAATGTAGGCTTCCTTTTGTGAAATTATCCAATTCAGTTTGATAATAATCATTCAAAATAAATGGATTGGCGACTTCACCATCTAACACAGCTACAATATCATGACCGATTCCACCAGCTGTGTTGATACCGCTTTCATCTTCCATATAAGCAATTAGGATTGAGGAACTATTGCTTATACCTCCTGAAACAAAAGTTTCATCATTCATATATAACTTCACTTTTGGACTATTATTGTCCGCAACTGCATTTTCGTTAACGCCTCCTATTTTAATTGTGGTATCATAACCAGTAAAATCTTCTAGAGATTCGTTTTTTTTGGCGTAAAAGCTCAGTTTTCCATTGTCTAACGGAATTCGAATGTCTTTTGGTACGATAAAATTATATTCAAATTGCCCATTTGTAATAGAAGCGTTTCCTCTAAAAATAGCTTCGCCTAAAGTTGTGAAATTCATGGCGGGGCTATAACCATCGTTATTTAAAGTGCTTTTGGTTATTTTTTTATCAAATAAAACAGATGATAGAACCCCGTTGAAATTGGTTAGTGGTTGGTTGTTCTCATCGATGATTTCTCCTGAAATTTTCATTTTTGCCAATGATTTAAAATCGGGAATTGATTGGGTAATAGGAATGTCATTTACTTTGGTTAATACGACTTTTGGTTTAGGGATCGCAAGGAATATTGCAGGATCTCCAAGATAGAGAATTACGTTTGTCGCACTGTTCGGGTTTTCGTTTTTGGAAATTCTTAAAGCTTCGGCCATTGATACATATTGGTTGGAACCATACGATAATAGATTTTTTGCAAAAGTGTCATTAAAGTTTTCGGCGCTAAACTGTCCAATTGAACGAATTGTAGATACCAATGAAATAGCTCCGCCTTTTGGGTTCCAATAGATGTACTCTCCGGCTGTAGGTCTTGTGGGATTATCGAAACGGGAAAAATCACATGTAATTGTAATAAATAGAGGGTATTTGTACTGATTGACCAAACTTTGGCTATCAGCTTTATCCCAAATTCTTTCGCTTGCAAGGCCGTCTTCTCCACCGTGACCTAAATAGTTGAATACTAATGCTCCTTTTTCAAATTCGTTGTAAAATTCGGATTTTGCTTTAGGATATCTTTCTCCGCCGGCTGAAGCTTCTTGTGTATAAGAGTCTAAAAATATTTTAGAAACATTTAGAAAGGGTTTTTGGGCTGTGATTTCATCGGCAAGAGTGTTTTGTCTTGATTGTAAAGAAGTATCCGATGATTTATCTGAGTCGTCAGAAAGCGAAATGTAGTTAGTTCTCCAGTTTCCGTAAGCTTTTTTATCGTGATATTCGATGATTTTATTGATCATTTCTTCGGCTTGCATATTGTTGTTGACTAGCATTCTACCAACGGCAATGTCTGCTCCGCCGTAATTTGTGGTGATGTTTCCTTCGGAATCATCCATTAGGCAATAAAAGTCATCTGAAGCAAATGATGCTTCGCCAATAGTATTGCTGATTAATGATTCATATATAGGTACAATGTTGGTATTGTTGGTTGTTCTTTTTTTATAGTCAAATGAGGCATCGCCGAATAGATTGACATATTGTACTTGCTTGTCTATTGAAGAAGCGTTATTGTAAATGTATTTAATACAGTTTCTAATAGCAGCAATGTCTTGTTTTCCTGAAGAAAATTCCTGATAGATCGATTCGAGAGTAATTACTTTTACATTTAAGTTGCTATTTGTTTTATGGAAATTAGCAAGTTTTTCTGCTTGGGATCTTAAGGTTTCAGGAGTGATAATTATATAATCAATATCTTGAAATTGACCTTGTGTGTTTCTAAAAATAGTTCCTTTTATATTAGTGTTGGCAATTTTTGATTTGGTTTCTTTTAATGGTAAGTAATAGTCGTTTGAATCAATAGCTATATATTTTTTAAGCTCTCCGAGATTAGCCTTCAAAGTAAATGAGCTTTGGTTGTTGTTGTCTTTTTTAGATACATTGTAAATATCGGTAATGTCCCAGATTTGGGAAATACCAGTAGCGTTTGAAAAATTATAGGATATTATTCCTAGACTTGAATTCGAAAGATCATATTGAAAATGAAATTGTTTCCCGAATCCCTGCAATTTACTTTTTGCTTTTAATTGTATGTAATCCAGAAATCCTTTGGAGCCGGGAACTCCATTGTTATTGTAAGATAATTTGATTTTTATGTTTGAAGATCCTGTGAAAGTGGTGTTGCCAGGAAGAGAAGCATTGAAATATTGAATGTCTGAACTGGTGTTTAATGCAGAAAATGAAACATTGCCTACTTCAAGTCCGTTGGCTAAAACCTTAAATGAAGTTGGGGTATAAGCTGCAGATGCTAATAGTGTATTTAATTTAACGGGGGCTGAAGTGTCAATGTTTGGGAAATCGAATGCGAATTCTTGGTCTTGATTAATATCGAATGATTCGCCAACCCATTGCCGTCCAACTTGAGCAATATTTGTTAGATCGACTTCATGAAATTGATAATCGTCAAATGTTGAGATGTTTAATGTGCTTGCAGATGTTGGCTCTGTTATATTTTGAATTCTTTTTCCATTGTCTTGACCTATAGTTATATAATAATAGGATTTTGAATCGTATAAATTAAGGTTGGTTTGACTTTCGTCATTCCAATTATATATACCTTCTCCATAAAACAATATATAATCATTATCATTGAAAACTCCGTCACTTTCACCTTGAATTTGAATTGCATTTTCGGTTAAATCTGACGGATAAAAAGTGTTATTAGTCAGAGGTAACATTTTGCCGCCATTACCATAAATCTTAATTTTTTTTGGGTCAATTCCATTTAAATTAATTCCTAAATCTTGTAAAAAGTTTTTCGAAATTTTATAAACACCGGACTTTTCGATGTAAAAACGATACCAATCCCCTGATGCTAAAACAGAATTTGTGATACTTGCTTTGTTTTTATTTGAAATAATTTTTTTTGAGGACCCAATATTTATGCTGTATGAAAAGGATTTTATTCTTTTGTAACCGGAAACTTCTTTGATTATGGGAGATATTCGAAGGAAATTTTGAATAATATTCCTTGATCTTATAGAGTATAATGTCGATTTTATGTTGGAAGGGATAGCTGAAATGTTCAAATTTCCAAGATCAGGTGTTGTCATGGTTTCATAAACAACATTGGAAATTTGAATGTTTTTTTCGTCTAAATCCGAGGTGTTTTTTAGGTTTAAATTGTAATAAAGAGATTGGTGATAGCTATCGTAAAAATAACTATCCCCTTTGAAAAGAGGAGTTTGGGATTTTGTGTTTTGGTTTGTGGAATTGTTTGTAATCCAATCAATTGTTATGTCTCCTTTTATTTGGGCAAAAGTTAAAATCGGGAATAAAAGAATAAAACGAAACACAAGGTTTTTCATCAGAATTGGCACTAAAATACGTTGTTAAAGAATGTTAAAATTAAATAAAAAAATATTAAATTCGTTTTTCTTGTTTTGTATAATAAAAAATTTATTTTTGCGTTTTTATTACATCAGTTGTTAAAACATTACAAATTAAAATTGAAATGGGTTTTGCGATTTAATGTTTAATTATTACATTGCGCTACCTAAATTTTAATAATCACCTACTAGAAACTATGAAAGTAAACAAAACTATCCCCCTAAAGATAATGCTAACCCTCGCATTGGTATTAGGATTAGCTAGTTGTAGCAAAAAATCTAAATCCGAAAGTACTTCGAGAGGTACTGGTTGGAATGTAAACAGTTCTAAAGGCGGTTTTACAAAAGGAATTGCCCATAAGAATCAAGAAACCGGACCAGGACTTGTTTTTATAGAAGGAGGAACTTTTACGAGAGGATTGGTTCAGGACGATGTAATGCATGATTGGAATAACGTTCCAAATCAACAACACGTTATGTCTTTCTATATGGATGAAACGGAAGTTACGAACTTAATGTATCTTGAATACCTTGAATGGTTGAAAAAGGTTTATCCACCAACAGAAGAAAACTATAAAAACATTTACGAAGGAGCTTCTCCTGATACACTTGTTTGGAGAAATAGATTAGGTTATAACGAAACAATGACCAATAACTATTTAAGACATCCTGCTTATGCCAACTATCCTGTTGTAGGGGTAAACTGGGTGCAGGCTGTAGAATTCAGTAAGTGGAGAACTGATCGTGTGAATGAAGCTGTTTTGGAAAAAAATGGGTATTTAAAGAGAAATGCCAAAACTGTTGATGTTTCCGCTGAAAATAATTTCAATAGCGAAACTTATTTGGCTGCTCCTACATTGACATACGGAGGAAACGAAGAGATCCTTTTAAAAGGAAGAGGGCATTCTAAAAGACCTGGAAAACCAGATAAAAATGGTAATGTAGCAGAAGAGAAAAATGTATATGCACAAAGATCTTCAGGAATTTTATTGCCAGAATACAGACTTCCTACAGAATCAGAGTGGGAATATGCTGCAGCAGCGGATGTTGGACAAAGAGAATATAATATCTACAAAGGACAAAAGAAATATCCTTGGTCTGGAAGCTATACTCGTTCTGGAAAAAGATCAAATAAAGGTTTCCAATTGGCTAACTTCAAACAAGGTAATGGAGATTACGGAGGAATAGCAGGTTGGTCAGATGATGGTGCGGATATTACAAATGCTGTAAAAAGCTATCCTGCAAATGACTTTGGATTATACGATATGGCAGGTAACGTAGCTGAATGGGTTGCTGATGTTTACAGACCTATCGTTGATGTAGAAACTAATGATTTTAACTATTTCAGAGGAAACGTTTATACTAAAAATAAAATCGGTAAAGACGGTAAAATTGAAGTTATCACTAATAAAAATGTTGCTTATGATACATTAAGCAATGGTAAATTGGTTCCGATTGCTTTGCCAGGTGAAATTGCTCAAGTTCCAGTTGATGATAATGAAACTTATTTGAGACAAAACTTTAGTACAAGTAATAATATTAACTACAGAGATGGTGATAAGCAATCTAGTAAATATTATAAGTTTGCTACAGGTGATGCTGATAAAGGAACTTCGGACAAAGAAATCATGTATAATGCTCCAAAACACAATGTAAAAATTGATAGTTTAGGACATTTGGATAGAAAATATGATAAGTCAAGTAAAAGAACAACTTTGATCAACGACGCAGTTCGTGTATACAAAGGAGGTTCTTGGAGAGATAGAGCTTACTGGTTGGATCCTGCGCAAAGAAGATTCTTCCCTCAAGATATGGCTACAGATTACATCGGATTTAGATGTGCTATGTCTAGAGTAGGTTCTAAATCAAACACAAGAAAATCACCAAGAAATTAATTTTTTTATAATACTATACAATAAAAGCCCTTTCATTAGGGCTTTTATTTTTTAAACTATTTTTTATATGGATATTCAATACATTCATAGTTTGTTTTTGAAATGCAATTCGGTTTCAATTGACACACGCAAAATTGAGAAAAATTCATTTTTTGTAGCGATAAAGGGGGACAACTTTGATGCCAATACTTTTGCCAAAGAAGCACTTGAAAAGGGGGCTTCTTTTGTGGTAATAGACAATAAAAAGTATTTTATTGATGAAAGAACTGTTTTGGTTGAAAACAGTTTGGTTGCTTTGCAAGAATTGGCAAAATATCATAGAAATTATTTGAAATTACCAATAATAGCTCTTACAGGAAGTAATGGTAAAACAACTACCAAAGAATTGATTAACGTAGTGCTTTCTAAAAAATTTAAAACCAAGGCGACTATTGGGAATTTAAATAATCACATTGGAGTTCCTTTGACATTATTGTCCTTTAATGATCAGACTGAAATGGGTATTGTGGAAATGGGCGCCAATCATCAAAAGGAAATTGAATTTTTATGTGGCATCGCACAGCCGGATTACGGATATATCACCAATTTTGGAAAAGCACACCTTGAGGGGTTTGGAGGTGTTGAAGGTGTAATTAAGGGGAAAAGTGAAATGTATCAGTATCTTTCAAATAATGATAAACTAGCTTTTGTTAATCTTGAAGATCCGATTCAAGTTGATAAAACTAAAGTGATGAAGCAATATTCTTTTGGTGTTAATAAAGATATGGCTGACGTGAATATTACTCGAATAGAGGCCAATCCTTTTGTTTCTGTCGCTTACTTGCAAAATGTAGTTATAACTCATTTAATAGGTTTGTATAATGCAAATAATGTTAATGCGGCAATTGCGATAGGAACTTATTTTGGAGTAGCTGAAAACGATATTAAAAATGCATTGGAAGGATATATTCCAGAAAATAATAGATCACAATTAATGTCTAAAGGGACAAATGAAATTATTTTGGACGCTTATAATGCCAATCCGAGTAGTATGAAGGTCGCGATCGAGAATTTTATTCTTTTAGATAAAAAAAATAAAATTGTTTTCTTGGGCGATATGTTTGAGTTAGGCGAGGAGAGTTTGTTAGAGCATAAGGGGGTTGTTGATCTACTTTTAAATCAAAATGATATTGATTGTTATTTTGTTGGAAAGGACTTTTATCAGAATAAAGTAAATCAACCTAATTTTTCTTTCTTTGAAAATTTTGATGCTTTTTCAGATTCTATTAAAAATAAAAAGTTTGACAATAATATGATACTTATCAAAGGTTCGAGAGGAATGGCTTTGGAACGAACATTAGAATTTATAAAATAATAGAGAACTCCTTCAGGTAATCCCGAAGGAGTTTTTTTATTTGATACTCATCAAATAGCCAATTAAATTTTCTTTTTGGTTTAATTCCAGTTTTTTTCTTAATCGATATCTGGCCAGTTCTACTCCGCCGGTTGATATATTCATATATTCGGCAATTTCTTTGGTTGACATGTTCATCAATAAGTAAGTGGATAAATCCATCTCTCTAGGGGAAATTGTTGGATGTTTTTCTTTTAATTTTTTGAGGAAATCAAAATGCACGTTTTTGAGGTGTTTTTCCAAATCCTTCCAGCTTTTGTCGGTATTCACTTCTTTGGTAATACTTCTGTTTAATTTGGTGAATTGAGCTTTGGTTGCTTCATCAAATGAACTTGTATTTATGTCTTTTAATTTTTGAATGATTCCATTTAGGATTTTGTTTTTCTTTACTACTTGTAAGGTATTGTTTACTAGTTCTTTGTCTTTTGATAGGATTTTTATTTGAAGTTTTTCATTTTCTAGTTTTTCGATTTCTTTTTCCAATTCATATTGCTCCTGTCTGATTTTGGTTTCTTTTTCAAGATATAATCTACGTTGTTCCAGTGTTTCAAAATGTTTATTTTTTCTAATTTTCATCCTGATTGTGAAGCGGATGTAATAAACGCAGGCAATAGCCATCATTAAATAGAATAAATAAGCTAAAGAATGTCTATACCAAGGTGGGTAAACCCTGAAAGAAATTGAGTTTTCGTCTGATTCAATTCCGGAACTGTTTCTTACCCGTACTTTCATTTTGTAATTACCTTCCTTTAGGTTGGTATATTCTTTTATGGCGCTATTGGACCAAGCACTCCAATTTTCATCAAAACCTTCCAGCTGATAAGAAAATTCAAGATTTTCAAGATTTTCGTAAGAAGGCGATGAAAATGTAAATTTTACTTGATTAGACGAATATGGTAATTTATATTCTTCGTTTTTTTCTTGACCATTTCCAAGATTTATGGTGTCACCCGGAAAGGAAAAACTTCTTATGAATGCTTTTGGTTTTGCGGCTGTTTTGTTTTCAATAGTAGAGTCGTAATGGGCTAGTCCGTCTGTTAATCCTATAAAAGTATTTTTGGAATCGATGGTGTTTATCGACATATAATTTGTCACAAGGTTGCCTGTTAAGTTTGATAAAGGAGCTATTACAGGTTTGTATTTGTTGCCAATTTTCATCATGGCACCCATTGATTCATTGAATATATACCAAAGATTTCCATTAGCATCTTCTGTTAGTTCTTTTATTTCAGGAAGAGACTTGAATAGACTGCTAATAGTTTGGTCTTTTATAAAAGTGTTTTGTGCTGTAGAGTAGGTATAAAATATATTGTTTGATTGAAAATAGACTTTGTTGTTTATTTTTTGAAGGCTTTCAATGCCAGGGTTTTGTTCAGAAAATCGAGTAAAAGCTTTTATGGAACTTGTGTTTTTTAGATCTTTGCTGAGACTTATTTGGTATATATATTGATCTTTTTTTAACCACAAATACTCGTCGTCAATTTCAAATGCATTGGACGATTTATTAAAGCCTTTTATTTTATTTCTGAATTTCATTCCTAAAGCTGTCTTTTCGAATACAGAGAATCCATCATAATTTGCACCTATAACGAAGGAAGGATTGTTTGGGATTGATTTGAACTTAAAATATCCATTAGGGTCTAAATTTTTAATCATTTTACCATCTTGGATGATCAATGCTCCTTTGTTACTGGCGCATATTAGCTCTCCATTTATTAATTGTACATTCCAGGCTTGGGCGGTAGTCCCTTCAACAAGTTTGAAAGAACCTTCTTTGAAATCAGTACTCCATGGATGATAAAAAACTCCCTGATTTGTGGCAACATATAAATTTCCCTTGTGTATAACTGAGGAATATACGGTTCCAAGGTTATAGCTAAAACCAAAATAGGTAAGTAGTGAATTTTCGTTTACATATGTTATACCGTTATCCAATCCAAGCCAAAGGTTGTTGCTGCTGTCAATAAAAGAACTAAGGACAGTATTGTTTTGGAGTCCTTTATTGCGATTGATGTGTTGTATAATATTTCCGGAAAGATTGCAAACGATAATTCCGTCAAGTACTGAATTGATTACGATATATTTATTCTTGTAAAGGACACATCCAAGAGAACCATTTCTTTTGATAAATGTATTGGCTTCGGTGTTCCATGGAGTCACCTTATTATTGGACAGTGTGAATAATCCACGATCTAAAGTCGTTGCCAATAATTCATTTTTATGCAAATCGATAATTCCCCAAATTTCGGCATTGTTAAATGCGTTTGATCCTTTAAGGTAAGTGAGTTTTCCGTTACGATATTCCATGATTCCGGAAAAAATATCCTGAATGTATAATCTGGAATTAGACATAAATGAGAATTGAAATCTTTTGGGTGCATTTATGACTTTAATTTTGTTGTTCTTATAAATAAAAATTCCATCAAAAGATTGAAAAATAACTTCGTCTTTAAAAAGATGGATTTTCCAGATGAAGTCTATTCTGTTAAGCGTCTTTTTATTTAGTGAATCGGATAAGGAAAAGTATTCTAGTTTTCCATTTGAATTGGCTTTGAAATAACCAAACTCATTATAACAGCCTACAAATATTCTTCCCGATGGATCTACTTTTAGACATTTAATTGCATCAGATTTCTTTGCCTTGTATTTTTTCCAGGTTGAACCGTCAAACTGTAATAGACCATCATTGTTTCCGAAATAAATATTTCCATTTTTATCTTGATCTATATCCCAGTTTTGGGTTCCTCCTTTATATTCTATTCTATTGAAGTTTTTAATATGGGGCAAACCTATTTTTTTTACCTGTCCAAAAGAATTATATGAAAAAGTGATCATTATAAATAGTGAAAAAAAACTATTCAACTTCATAGATTGGTATTTATTGTATTTTATTGATTGCATATAATTAGTGTAATTTTAAATACCTAAAATTTTTTAATTATTGTTAAAAATGAGAATGTTTTATTTGGATAAGATACCACTACAAAGCTGTACTTTAGTGGTTTTTAAGCTATTTTAAGCTAAAGTATCTAATTTATCCCAATTGTAGTGGTTTTTTATCCATTAATATTTTTTTAAGTAATTATTTTTTGATTTTATATAATTGATAATCAAATATTTAATTTTTTTTTGATGTGTTTTTGTAATATGTCAATTATACATTTGATGTGTTTTTGTAGTATTTTAAAATTATCAATGTAAAAATTTTAGCCTTAGTATTGCATTAAATAACTAATTAATTAACCAAAATAATCAGAAAAATGAAATTATTAAAAACGTTTATTTTTTGTATTTCGTTGGTCTTATTCTCATCTTATGGATACGGTCAGGAAGTATCTATTAGTGGAAAAGTGATTGATGAAAACGGAGCCCCTATTCCGGGGGCAACTATTGTTCTAAAGGGGACAAAAACATCGGAAGCTTCAGACTTCGATGGTAAGTTCCAAATAAAGGCGCCGAAAGATGGAGTTTTGACAATCAGTTTTATTGGATATAAAACGATTCAAGAGTCAATAAATGGGCGAACACAATTACAAGTAAAAATGTTTTCTACTTCACAAGACTTAAATGAGGTTG
This sequence comes from Flavobacterium aquiphilum, assembly GCF_027111335.1. Classification (NCBI taxonomy): domain Bacteria; kingdom Pseudomonadati; phylum Bacteroidota; class Flavobacteriia; order Flavobacteriales; family Flavobacteriaceae; genus Flavobacterium; species Flavobacterium aquiphilum. Next base: position 1,063,240 of record NZ_CP114288.1, read on the forward strand.
TTGTTGTAGGGTATGGAACCCAAAAGAAAAGTGTAGTAACCGGAGCGATTTCAAGTGTAAAAGCAAAAGATATCGAAAAAGTTCCAAATGGCCGTATTGAGCAAGTTCTTCAAGGAAGGGTTTCTGGGGTTACAATTGCTGCAAGTTCAGGACAGCCTGGTTCAGCATCGACTATCCGTATTAGAGGTATAACTACTTTTGGTGACGGTGGAAATAACCCACTTTGGGTTGTAGACGGTGTTGTTGTAGATGCAGGAGGAATTGGTTTCTTAAATCAATCAGACATCGAATCTATGGAGGTTCTTAAAGATGCAGCTTCTGCAGCAATTTATGGAACTCGTGCAGCAACGGGTGTAATTTTGGTTACAACCAAAAAAGGGAAATCCGGAAAAATCACTGTTAACTATAACGGATTTGCAGGAGTTTCATCTCCAGAAAAAACTTTGGATTTGTTGAATGCAACGCAATATGGTACGTTATTAAACGAAAAATCAACTGCCGCTGGTGGAGCTGTATTGTTTCCAAATCTTTCTGCTTTAGGGAAAGGTACCGATTGGCAAAAAGAAATTTTTAACACTAACGCTTTCCGTTATTCACATGAATTGAGCATTAGTGGAGGAAGTGATGTTTCTAATTTTTATGCTTCTTTTGGACTTCAAAATCAAGAGGGAATTGTTTTGTCTGAGATTTCAAACTATGATAAAAAGAATTTCCGTTTGAACTCGACTCACCACATATCTAAAGTTTTCACTTTTGGCCAAACTTTAGGTTTCACAAGACAAAAATCAACAGGTATTGGTAACACAAATAGTGAGTTTGGAGGGCCATTGAGTTCTGCAATTAACTTGGATCCAATTACTCCTGTTATCGTGACAGATCCTGTTATAGCTAATTCTGCGCCATACAGCACGAATCCTGTAATTCGTGATGCTTATGGAAATCCTTATGGAATTTCACAATTGGTTGGCCAAGAGATGACAAATCCTTTAGCTTATGTTAAGACAAGACTTGGTGGATACAACTGGTCAGATGATTTAGTTGGTAATGCTTATATAGAAGCAAATGTTTCCAAACATTTTAAATTAAGATCAACACTTGGAGGTAAAGTTGCTTATTGGGGTTATACAGGATTTACACCTGTTTACTATTTGAGTGCTACAGTAAACGTACTTAAAAATAATTATTCGCAAAGCGAAAACAGCACTTTTGCATGGAATGTTGAAAATACAGCTACATATACAAATTCTATCGGAGACCATAACTTTACTGTATTGCTAGGACAAGGTGCTTATGTTGACAATATTGGTGGTGGATCTGGAGCTACAATGTATGGTTTGCCTATTACAGATTATCGTGATGCTTCTTTTAACTTTGATATACCGCAGTCAGACAGAAGTAGTTCTACTTATGACATGACTCAGCATAAATTAAGCTCTTTATTTGCCCGTGTAAATTACGACTTTAAAGAAAGATACTTGTTTACAGGTATTATCCGTCGTGATGGATCTTCTCGTTTTGGAGGAAATAACAAATTTGGGGTATTCCCATCATTCAATTTAGGATGGGTAGTTTCTAAAGAAGATTTTTGGGGAGAAAATGATGTGATTAATACCTTGAAAATTAGAGGTGGTTATGGTGTAGTTGGTAATGATGCAATACCAGATTTCAGATACCTTTCTTTAGTGCAAGGAGGTTACAATTACTCTTTCGGAAATACTGGTGCAATTACTACAGGTTATGCAAACCTTACTTTGGATAATCCTGATTTGAGATGGGAAGAAACTTCTCAAGCTAATATTGGATTTGAATCAAGATTGTTTCATGACTTAAGTCTTACTGTTGATGTTTACAAGAAAGCAACTAACGGAATTTTACGTCCGATTAATATCCCTGGTTATGTAGGGGTAACAGATAATCCAACTGGAAACGTTGCCGATATGGAAAACAGGGGTATAGAGGTTGAGTTAGGATATGGAAAACAATTCGGAGATTTTAATTTTTCTGCTAATGCAAACTTTGCTTACTTAGAAAATGAAGTGACCTATGTAGCTTCTGATACAAATTATATTGTTGGTGACGCTTCTTTCCAATCTATGGGTGCTGTTACAAGAACACAAGTTGGTCAATCTTACAACTCATTTTATGGTTTCAAAACTGCAGGAATTTTTCAAAATGAGGCTGAAATTGCTGCATATAAAAATGCATCGGGTGGTTTAATCCAACCAAATGCTCGTCCTGGGGATTTCCGCTGGGTAGATACTGATGGTAATGGTTCTATTACAGATAATGATAAACAATTCTTGGGGAGCAACATACCAAAATACACTTTTGGATTGACTTTGAATTTATCGTATAAAAACTTTGATTTCATGGCATTTACTCAAGGAGCAGCCGGAAATAAAATTTTCCAAGGATTGCGCAGATTGGATGTTGGAAATGCAAACTACCAAACTGAGGCTATGAGCCGTTGGACAGGAGAAGGAACATCAAATGATTATCCAAGACTTACCAACAATGATACTAATGGAAACTTTGGTAAAATGTCTGATTTCTACTTGGAAAAAGGGGATTACTTACGTTTAAAATTAGTTCAATTTGGTTATTCTTTGCCAACAAATGTTGTTTCACAAATAGGGGCTAGTAAAGTACGTTTTTACTTAACTGGAGAGAACTTGTTTACACTTACTAAATATACAGGATATGATCCTGAAATTGGTGGAGGTGTGTTTGGAATAGATAAAGGAATTTATCCTCAGGCAAGAACATTCATGTTTGGAGCTAATCTACAATTTTAATAAAGTTAAGAATTATGAAATCGTCATTAACAACGAGTTTGCATAGCTAACAGTCGTATAAAAGACGATAACATGAACTCTAATAAATAAATTTTGCATATATGAAAACGATAAAATATAAATACTTTTTTATTGCGATGGCAATGCTTTCTGTTGGATCCTGCTCTAATGAATTTGTGGATGTAGAACCAAAAGGATCATTCCTTTCCGATAATTATTATTCAAACCAAGAACAAGCTACCGCTGCACTTGTTGGGGTTTACGATCCTATTAGAAAAAACTCAGGTGGTTTTGAAAATATGATGGCTATGATGAATGCCGGTTCCGATGATTTCTATGCTGGTGGTGGTGGATCTACCGATGGAGAAGGAATTCAAAATTTCTCAACTCACTCTCTTTCTTCGACTAGTATTCCAGGAAGTTTTTGGAACGATCATTACCAAGGGATTTTTAGAGCCAATACTTTACTTTCAAAATTACCGGATGTTCAAATGAGCGATGCTTTAAAAACTAGATTTGCTGGTGAAATCAAAGCTTTGCGTGCCATTTACTATTTCAATTTAGTTCGTATGTTTAAAAACATCCCATTACTATTGTCACCTCTGACAACAGGTAATATGTATGATGTAGAACAAGTAGCTCCAGCAGCAGTTTACGCTCAAATCGAAAAAGATTTAAATGAAGCAATTCCAGCTTTGCCTACTTCTGTTCCTGCAGATACTGAATCTGGGCGTCTTACAAAAGGTGGTGCTCAGGCAATGCTTGGAAAAGTATATTTGTTTGAAGGCAAAAAAGCTGAAGCTGCAGCTGTATTGGCTCAAGTAAATGGTACTCCTGGTGCTGCTAATCAATATGGGAATAAATTGTTGACAAAATTCAGTGATTTATGGGTTGTTTCTAATAAATTCAATACAGAGTCGCTTATCGAAGTATCTCACACAAGCGCTGGAAATTCTGATTGGGGATTCTGGGGTTCAGGTAGAGACGAAGGAAACTCATTGAATATAATGGTTGGACCTAGAAGTTACTCAAAACCTGCAGGGTCACCAGCTCCAGATCTACCATCAGGTTGGAGTTTTAATGTGCTTACTCAAGATTTATACGATGCAATTAAGACAGATCCAAGATTTGCTGCAACCGTATTGGACCTTAAAGCGATGAAAGCTGCAGGTGAGTGCGATTATATCGGTGGATACCAAGACACTGGTTATTTCTTGAACAAATTTGTTCCTCGTAAAACAGATGTTCGTACTGGAGGAGGAGCAGCAGAATTAAATTACAAGCAAAATAGTTATATCATTAGACTAGCCGATACTTATTTGATGGAAGCCGAAGCATTAGGTTCGGGAGCAAGAGCACAAGCTTTGTTAGATGCAGTAAGAGCAAGAGTTGGCTTGCCTTCAGTTCCAGTTACTCTTGATGCAATCAAAAATGAAAGAAGAATGGAGCTTGCTGGTGAAGGACTACGATTTTTTGATTTAGTTAGATGGGGTGATGCAGCTACTAAATTGGCAAACAGAGGTTTTAATGCTGGAGTTGATGAAATTTTCCCGATTCCAACTAGAGAACTTCAAGGAACCAAATTGAAACAAAATCCTGGTTACAATTAATTAAAAGTCAAAATTATATGAAAAAGATAAAATTTATATTCAGCCTTGTCGCTTTGATGGCTGTTGCCATAAGTTGTTCGGTAGAGGGTATTAGTAATGATACTTCTTTGCCAGGGGCTGGTTCTGCTAATGCTGCCGTAAGGTTAGACATTACAAATGACAATTCCGGAAATGTAAAAATAACTCCAACTGGAGATGGTGCAACATCATTTACAGTGGAATATGGTCATGGCACTGGTGGTCCTGTAACGGTCTCACCGGGAGCAAGTACAACTCACTCTTATCCGGAAGGGAACTATACGGTAAAAGTTACTGCTGTTTCCATTTCTGGAAGTACAACAGAAACAACTGCTCCTTTGAAAGTGGTTTATAGAGCTCCTGAAAATTTGGAGATAACTACAGCTGATGAGATGAAAGTGAGTGCTAAAGCTATGTATGCTAAATCATTCTTAGTGTATTATGGAGATGTTGCCAATGAAGTTGGGACTCCAATGGCTATAGGTCAAGTGTTACCTGCTCATACTTATCCAGCAGCTGGAGGACCTTTTGTTTTGAAAGTAGTAGCTCTAAGTGGAGGTGCGGCTAAAACTGAAGGAACTAAAGCATTGTTCGGAGTTCCTATTGACTTTGAAAATGCTTCAGTAGATTACTTTTTTGGAACTTTTGGAGATGTGACTTTCTCTAAAACTGCAAATCCAAGTGCAACTGGATTGAACACCAGCGCAATGGTTGGTAAATACACTAAACCAGTAGGAAAGCCTTCATGGAGCGGCACTTACAGCCCGCTGAATATTCCAATTAATTTTAATTATGGTAAAAAAATTAAAGTGTTGGCCTATAATCCTGATCCGGCAAATATTGGTAAAAAATTAAATGTAGAATTGGAATGGGCTGTTGGCGGAACACCTGCAAATGGTGTTGCGGTACAAAAGGCGGCATTTACCACTTCTGGAGCCTGGGAAGAATTAGTATTCGATTATAGTGCTATTGCTGGAATACCGGCAGGGACTAAGTTTACTCAACTTGTTTTAAGATTTAATGATTCGGCTGATGGAGCTGGTGAAGTTATTTATATCGATAATATCAGATTAACTAATTAGAAAAAATATGAAGACAAATATAAAATACATGTTAGGACTTTTCATGGCTATTCTTCTAACCTTGGTTAGTTGTAACGAGACAGAATATAGTCTTGGAGATTTGACGGCACCTTCGAATATTGTAATCAATGCTGAAGTTGTCGGTAAAGATGCCACCCATCCTAATGGAGACGGTTCGGGCGATGTAAAATTTACGATTACTGCTGATAAAGCTCTTTCGTATAAAATAGATTATGATGCCAGTACACCAGTGGATATGGTATTCCTAGCAAATGGAAAAGTAACCAAAAAGTATACTAATGTTGGTGTACATACTTATACTGTGACAGCAATAGTTTATGGCGCCGGAGGTACTTCATCGGTAGTTACAAAAGACGTAACTGTAAGAAGTGATTTTACACCTTCAGCGGATATTGTGACTGCATTAACCAATAATAGCTCAAAAACATGGGTTGTTGATAAAAGTGTACCGGGTCATTTTGGTGTAGGACCTTGGAGTGCTACTTCAATCAGACCAGAGTGGTGGTCAGCTGGAGTTAATGAAAAAGTAAGTAGTGCAAATTGTTTCTACACTGCTACATTTACTTTTGCTAAAGTTGCAGCTACAGGTAACTATGAATTAAAAGTTGCAACTCCTGATGGAGCCTTTACTAAAACGGGTTCATTAACAACACTTCCTGGTATTCCTAGTTCAGGAGATGAAGGATGTTATAATTATCCTGGAGGGACTTCTGCATTTTCATTTGTTCCTTCTTCTAGTGGTGCACCAGCTGCTCCTACGAATCCGGATAATTCACCATCAACTCAAACAGCTATTCTTTTAGCAGGAGTGAATACTTTCATTGGGTATGGAGCGGTACAAAAAGAGTATGAGATCTTGGTTATCAATTCTGGTTATTTATACCTAAGAGTACAAGGAACCGAAACCGGAAATGCCTGGTACATGAAATTAATACCAAAACCTTAATGATTTAATTAAAAACGAAGCTCAGAACTTTTACTGAGATTGTTCTGGGCTTTGTTTTAGTTTAAATGAATTTGTTCAAAAAAGATGAAAAATAATATGAAGGTTACAGATTTAAAAAATAAAGATTTCCTGTTCTCTAGTGGTTTGTTTTTACTTATTCTGCCGGTTTATTTTTTGTTATTATCCTGCAGCGATGGGAATAGTACTGAAGATACTTCAAAAGCAGCACCTTCAAACCTTTCGGTAACAGCTACCGTTGTGGGAACAGATGCTCAGAATCCAAATGGAGACGGAAGCGGCGTGGTGAATTTTAAATTATCGGCGACAAATGCAACATCCTATAAAATAGTTCTTGGAAACGGAGAAACAAAGGAAGTGACAAATGGAAGCTTTACTTATACTTATACCACATCAGGAACTAATACTTATGTGTTATATGTATCTGCCTATAATGCTGGTCAGTTTGTCAGTACATCACTAACGATAAATGTTTTGGTTGGATCAAAATTGGTGTGGGCAGATGAGTTCAATACCGATGGTGCTCCGGATGCATCCAAATGGATTATGCAAATTTGGGATCCAGGCAATGTTAACAATGAACTTCAATCGTATACCAATCGTCCAGAAAATGTAATTGTTCAAGGAGGTGTTTTGAAAATAAAAGCGATCAGAGAAAAATACGGAAAGGGTGATTTCACTTCAGCTAGACTAGAAAGTAACGGTAAGTTTTCTTTTAAATACGGTAAAGTAGTGATCAGAGCAAAACTGCCTACCGGAGTTGGAACTTGGCCTGCAGTCTGGATGTTGGGCAGTGATATTGGTACCGCAGGATGGCCAGCATGTGGAGAAATTGACATTTTGGAATCTGTTGGAAAAGAGCCAAATATCAATCATTCATCATTGCATTCTCCCGGACGTTCAGGAAATACTCCTGACACAGGAACTATAAATGTGCCAAATGACAACACCGAATTCCATATTTATACTGCCGATTGGACAGAAAAATATATAAAATTTTATGTAGATGATAAGTTGTATTATACTTTTTCTAATAATTCTACTTTTCCATTTAATAAAGACTTTTTCTTAATAGTGAATTTAGCAATGGGAGGTAATTGGGGAGGTCCTGTAGATCCAAATTTTACATCTTCAACTTTAGAAGTGGATTATATCAGAGTTTATAATTAATAATTGGTTTTGTTTTTAAGTTAGGTTCATTGGTCTCTTCATTAACGGCTTCTATTTTTTTAAGTTGGATAGAAGCCCTAATGAAGAATTTCATGAAAACAACTCATCCAATGGATAGCTTTTTTGTCCAAAGATAACTCCGTAGTAGACAGTAAACAGGCCTTTTGTCAATGCCAAAATTCGGGATACATATAGATTGATTCCCACATTTTATCGAAATTAATTACAAATAAATAATGAAAAAAATACATCAATTGACAAAGCTATTTTTCATAATGGCTTTTTCATTCCTGCATATCAGTTGTTCCTCTTCCAATGATGGAGGGGATTCACCTAATCCAACTCCAAACCCAACACCGCCAGTAGTAAAAAATGAAGTTGATTTTTGGCTAACAAAAGGAAATCAAACTGTACTTCTGCAAAAACAAACTGGGATTTTGGCTTTTGGTAATGGATTTAATATTTATCCAAGCATCGAAGTAAGTGAAAGTGATACTTTTCAAACAGTTGATGGTTTTGGATTTACGTTGACTGGAGGCAGTGCGCAGGTAATCAATAAAATGACGGCATCGAAAAAGCAAGAATTATTGCAGGAATTATTTGGTTCTGGAGCAAATTCAATTGGGTTGAGTTACTTAAGAATGAGTATTGGAGCTTCAGATTTGAATGCTACTCCTTTCACTTATGATGATATGCCGACTGGACAAACCGATGTCAATTTGACTAATTTCAGTCTGGCTCCTGATATGGCTGATGTTATTCCTTTATTGAAAGAAATCCTGGCAATTAACCCTAACATCAAAATAATGGGTTCACCTTGGTCTGCACCGGTTTGGATGAAAGACAACAATAATTTTATGGGGGGAAGTTTACAGCCTCAATATTACGGGGTGTATGCACAATACTTCGTGAAATTTATTCAAAAAATGAAAGCTGAAGGAATAGTGATTGACGCTATTACTCCTCAAAACGAACCTTTGCACGGAGGCAATAACCCGAGCATGCTTATGACTGCCTTGCAACAGGCTGATTTTATAAAAAATAATTTAGGACCTGCATTTAGATCTGCCAATATTACCACAAAAATAATTACTTATGACCATAATTGCGATAATCCCCAATATCCAATTACGGTTCTAAAAGATGCGGCAGCCTACCCTTTTGTGACAGGATCGGCCTTTCATTTATATGGAGGCGATATTAGTGCACTTTCTACCGTACATAATGCTTACCCGGAAAAGGATGTTTACTTTACAGAACAGTACACTTCCTCTTCAGGTGCTTTTGATGGTGATTTAAAATGGCAGATCAAAAATGTAATTATTGGCTCCATGAGAAATTGGAGTAAAACTGCTCTGCAATGGAATCTTGCGAATGACGGTGGCTTCGGACCTCATACAGACGGAGGATGTACAGTGTGTAAAGGAGCAGTAACAATAAACGGTACCGAATCGGTGACACGAAACGTAGGGTATTATATTGCTGCCCATGCATCCAAATTTGTACCTGCAGGTTCCGTAAGGATTTCCAGCAACGTAAGTGGCAATTTGTATAATGTCGCTTTCAAAACTCCGGAAGGGAAAAAGGTTTTGTTAGTTGTAAATGACGGCAACGCTGCTGAATTATTCAATATTAAATACAATGGAAAATGGATTACTACTTCGCTCGATGCCGGAGCAGTAGGAACTTATGTTTGGTAGTGACTTAACCAAAAATAAACAACACAATAGAATTATGAAATCGCTATTGTCAGCAAGTTTATGTATGCAAAAACAAAAAATATAAAAGGCGTTTACAAATAGAAAGCTGACAAATAAAATTTATTTATATGAAATGAGCATGATTGCAAATTGGTCGTAAACACCAATGATGATATGCGGCTCAAGCGATAGCGAACAGGCGAAGCAATTACATATGACCGAAGAAACAATAAGTATTAACATATGAAAAAGATAACCACAACAGCATTAGTACTCGCCAGCTTTTTTGTTTTTGCACAACAAAAAAATAAATCACAATCAAATCCCTTTTCGACAAAAGGAAAAACTGTTGAGGTGTACACAACGGCCGAAAGTACTAATTTAAGATTGTCAAAATCGGAGAATCTTACCTTTTCCGAACAGGCACAACCAACCGAAAGACAAATTTGCGTTTTTGTAAATCCAGACAAAACGTTTCAGTCTTTTCTAGGAATTGGGGGAGCCGTGACGGATGCCAGCGCCGAGGTTTTTGCAAAATTACCTGCTGCAAAACAACAGGAATTCTTAAAAGCCTACTACAACAAAGAAAGTGGAATTGGTTATACTTTGATGCGTACCACAATCCACAGTTCCGATTTTAGTTCGGGGAGTTATACGTATATCGATGAAGGAGATACGGCATTGAAAACCTTTACGATTGAGCATGACAGGCAGTTTAAAATTCCTTTGATCAAAAAAGCGACTGAAGCAGCGGGTGGAAAAATTGTGCTTTATGCCAGTCCATGGAGTCCTCCTGCTTTTATGAAAAGTAATAAAGATATGCTTAAAGGAGGAACATTATTGCCTGAATATTTTCAGCCTTGGGCAAATTATTATGCCAAGTTTGTAAAAGCGTATGAGAAAGAAGGAATCCCAATTTGGGGAATCAGTTTGCAGAACGAGCCAATGGCTTTACAAACTTGGGAGTCCTGTATTTTTAGCGCCGAAGCAGAAAGGGATTTCCTGAAAAACTATCTTGGACCAACAATGAAAAAAGAAGGTTTGGGAACTAAAAATATTATTGTTTGGGATCACAACCGTGATTTAATGTTGCAAAGAGCCAATGTTATTTTCTCTGATCCTGAAGCATCAAAATATGCTTGGGGAATGGGATTTCACTGGTATGAGACTTGGGCTAAAGGGAACCAGATGTTTGAGAATGTGGCAAGGGTGCATGAAGCGTATCCTAACAAAAACTTGATGTTTACTGAAGGTTGTATTGAAAAATTTGATACCAAAAAATACCAATTTTGGGACAACGGAGAGCGTTATGGAGCTTCTATGATTAACGATTTCAATAATGGAACTGTAGGTTGGACAGATTGGAATATTCTTTTGGACGAAAATGGAGGACCTAACCACGTGGGCAACTTTTGTTTTGCTCCAATCCATGCCGATACCAAAACAGGAGAGCTGATTTATACTCCTTCGTATTATTATATTGGGCATTTTTCAAAATTTATTCGTCCAGAGGCCAAAAGAGTGAGTACCGCTGTGAGTAGAAGCAGTCTATTGAGTACTTCTTTTTTGAATAAAGACGGAAAAATGGTAACCGTAGTGATGAACCAAAGCGATGCCGAAGTTCAGTATTATTTATGTGTGGGAAATCAGGCTGCCCAAACTACGATTTTGCCAAATTCGATTCAGACATTGGTGTATTAATTCATTGAAAGAATTGTAACCGAGCAGAGGTTCGCGTGAGGGATGGAAGCAGGCTACCAAAGTAGCGCGTACAGCCCGATCTCGTTGTCAATTAATTTGAATTATATTTAACAACGAGAGCACGCCCCAACGATTCTTATACATATTCAAATTTTATAAATAATTGTGATGAAAAAAATAATAGTATTTTCCTTCATGTGCTTTGCTATGGCCTCAAACGGGCAGGGATTTTTGCACAGGGATGGACAAAAAATCGTAGATGGAAACGGTAAAAATATCGTTTTGCGAGGATTAGGATTGGGAGGCTGGATGGTTCAGGAAGGCTACATGATTCAAACTGGTGCCTTTGCTGGACCCCAGTATAAAATCAAACAAAAAATTACAGATGTAATCGGTGAAAAAAACACCGAAGAATTCTATAAAGCTTATAAAGCAAACGGAATAACAAAGAGAGATATTGATTCTTTAGCGGCTTGGGGATTTAACTCCATCCGGTTGCCAATGCATTATAATTTATACACTCCGGCTATTCAAGCAGAAAAAGATGGGCAGATTACCTGGCTGGAGGAAGGTTTTAAAATGACTGACGATTTATTGAACTGGTGTGCTGCCAATAAAATATATTTAATTCTTGACTTGCATGCAACTCCTGGAGGACAAGGAAAAGATGCTGCAATATCCGACTACGATGCTTCAAAACCATCGCTTTGGGAGAGTGCTGCAAATCAGGATAAAATGGTGGCACTTTGGGAAAAATTGGCGCAACGCTACAAAGACAATCCATGGATTGGGGGGTATGATATTATCAATGAACCCAACTGGAATTTTACAGGAACAAACCAAAATGGTTGCGACGAAACATCAAATGCTCCATTGAGAGCTTTGCAGCTGAGGCTTACCAAAGCGATCCGTGCCATTGATCCGAATCACATGGTTATCATAGAAGGAAACTGCTGGGGGAATAATTACAACGGAATATTCCCGCTTTGGGATGAGAATATGGCTTTGAGTTTCCACAAATACTGGAATAAAAATGACATGGCATCGATCGAAACGATGGTAAACTACAGAACTCAATATAATGTTCCTATTTGGTTGGGAGAAAGCGGTGAGAACTCAAATGTGTGGTTTGAGGAAGCTATCTCATTGATGGAATCGAATAATATTGGTTGGGCTTTTTGGCCGATGAAAAAGATTGAAAACCTTGCTGGTGTAACATCGGTCACAAAAGCTCCAAACTATGATAAACTATTAGATTATTGGAAAAATGGTGGTGTAAAACCAAATCAGGATTTTGCAAAAAAAGTATTGATGCAATCCGCTGAGAACTATAAAATGGAGAACCTGACCATCAGACGTGATGTAGTTGATGCGATGTTCAGACAGGTACAAACCAATGACACCAAAAAGTATAAAAATCATGTGATTCCCGGAAAAGTTTTTGCAACCGAATTTGATTTGGGGCAAAACGGTTACGCGTATTCTGATAAAGACGTGGCTAATTATGATGGAACAAAATTTAGCCCCTGGAATAAGGGAGGCAAAATGCGAAACGATGGTGTAGATATCCAGACCTGTACGGACAAAATAACCAATGGTTTCCAAGTCTCCTTTATTGAAGAGGGCGAATGGCTGCAATTTACGGTCGATGTAAAAGCCCAAGGTAATTTTAATGTTGAAGTTCGCTATTCGAGCGAAAAAACCGGAGGGAAATTACACTTGGAACAGGACGGAAAGAAAATTTCGGAAACAGCGGAATTACCTGTTACCGGAGGGCAATCAGTTTGGAAAACGATTGTACTTAAAAATGTAGCACTTAAACAAGGAATGAATAAAATCCGCGTTCATTTTGACGGAGGAAATTTTAACCTTAATTATTTGGAGTTTAAAAAAACGAAATAAAAATTGGTTTTTAGTAAATTGGATAAAAAAATAAAAATGAAGAAATCAATAACACTGGCATTCGTGTTCGCATCGGTTTTTGCCTTTTCACAACAACAAAGCATTGATCAAAAAGTGGATGCTTTGCTGAAACAAATGACACTCGAAGAGAAAATTGGTCAGCTTAATCAGTACACAGGCGATAATACTGCCACAGGGCCAATTACCATTAACGCCAACAAGCAAAACGAAATCAAAAAAGGCTTGATAGGTTCGATGCTGAATATTATGGGGACTAAATATACCCGACAGTATCAAGAATTAGCAATGCAATCCCGATTGAAAATTCCTTTGTTGTTTGGTTTGGATGTAATTCATGGTTATAAAACTACTTTCCCAATCCCGTTGGCCGAAGCGGCAAGTTGGGATTTGACAGCGATAGAACTTGCGGCAAGAGTTGCTGCGACCGAAGCTGCTGCTTCCGGGATTCACTGGACATTTGCGCCAATGGTCGATATTGCCCGTGACCCACGCTGGGGAAGGGTGATGGAAGGAGCCGGAGAAGATACTTATTTGGGTTCAAAAATTGCTTATGCCAGAGTTAAAGGATTTCAAGGGAATTTGGGCGACGTGAATTCGGTTATGGCTTGCGCCAAACATTTTGCCGCTTACGGAGCTGCTGTTGGTGGACGTGATTATAACTCGGTTGATATGAGTAACAGAATGCTTTGGGAAACCTATTTACCTCCTTTCAAAGCTGCTGTTGATGCCGGTGCAGCCACTTTTATGAATTCGTTTAATGATCTTAACGGAATACCGGCGAGTGCCAACAATTATTTGCTTCGTGACATTTTGAAAGGAAAATGGAATTTTCAGGGATTTGTGGTTTCCGATTGGGGTTCGATTGGTGAAATGGTAAATCATGGTTATGTAAAAGACAAGAAAGAAGCCGCTTTAGCCTCAATAACCGCAGGAAGCGACATGGATATGGAGAGCAATGCTTATCGATATAATTTGGAACAATTGGTAAAAGAAAATAAAGTACCGGTTGCTTTGATTGATGATGCTGTAAAAAGAATTTTGCATAAGAAATTCGAATTGGGATTGTTTGACGATCCATATAAATTTTGCAGCCCGGAGCGTGAACAAAAGGAAATGAACAATCCGGAGCATACTAAAGCAGCAAGAGAAATAGCAGCAAAAAGTATTGTGTTGTTGAAGAATCAACAAGACGTTTTGCCTCTTTCCAAAGGTTTGAAAACAATTGCTTTTATCGGGCCAATGGTGAAACCTAAAAGAGATAATCACGGGTTTTGGGCTGTTGACGTAAAAGGAATTGATTCGACTTACATCGTTTCCCAATGGGAAGGTTTGGAAAATAAAGTAGGTAAAAGAACCAAAATTTTATACGCCAAAGGATGTGGTGTTGAGGATAAAAGTAAAGAAGGTTTTGCTGATGCACTGAATGTTGCCAGTCAAGCTGAGGTTATTATTTTGAGTATTGGGGAAAATTTCAACAAAAGCGGGGAAGCCAAAAGTAAAAGCAATTTGCACTTGCCTGGAGTTCAGGAAGAGTTGGTGAAAGAACTTCAAAAAACCGGAAAACCTATTGTTATTTTAATTAATGCCGGAAGACCGCTTGTCTTTGATTGGATTGCCGACAATATGCCAACGATTGTTTATACCTGGTGGTTAGGTTCTGAAGCGGGCAATGCCATAGCCGATGTACTTTTTGGGGATTACAACCCATCTGGAAAATTACCAATGTCATTCCCTAGAACCGAAGGACAAATCCCAATTTATTACAATCATTTCAATACGGGAAGGCCTTCTATAAATGAAGATAAAATCTATAAATCAGCTTATATTGATTTACCGACTACTCCAAAATTCCCTTTCGGATACGGATTGAGCTATACGGCTTTTGAGTATTCTGATTTGAAGTTGTCCAAAAAAACAATGAAAAACAATGAAACGATTACAGTTTCGGTTAATGTAAAAAACACTGGAAGTGTAAAAGGAGAAGAGGTAGTTCAATTGTATTTGAGAGACAAAGTAGGCTCGGTGGTGCGTCCGGTAATTGAGTTGAAAGATTTCCAAAAAATCACTTTGAACAGAGGAGAAACCAAAACAATTGAGTTCACGATTGACAATCAAAAATTGTCGTTTTACAATAATGCATTGGAATTTGTTTCGGAGCCGGGTGATTTTGATTTGATGATTGGCTCATCTTCAGCTGATATTCGTTTGAGGGACAGTTTTGAATTAGTGAAATAAAATCCGAAAAGATTGTTTGGCATAGAAGTATGAATCAATTTAATAAATAAGAATATGAATTTACCAAACTCAAAACCACATTATCAAATCCTGGATGGCCTTCGGGGTGTTGCCGCTTTGATAGTTGTCGCTTTTCATGTTTTTGAAGCAAGCGCAACCAGCCATTTGGATCAAATCATCAATCATGGTTATTTGGCTGTGGATTTTTTCTTTTTACTTTCGGGATTCGTTATTGGCTATGCCTACGATGATCGTTGGAACAAGATGAGTGTTGGTGACTTTTTTAAAAGAAGATTGGTTCGTTTACAACCAATGGTAATTTTAGGTATGATTATAGGAGCAATCTGTTATTATTTTCAGGATTCCGTTATTTGGCCGATGATTCACGACATGCCTGTGTGGAAAGTGATACTGGTAATGCTGGTAGGATGCACGCTTATTCCTTTGCCTGTATCTATGGATATAAGAGGTTGGACAGAAATGCATCCGTTAAACGGTCCGGGCTGGTCTTTGTTCTTTGAATATTTGGCCAACATATTTTATGCTTTGTTCGTTCGCAAGTTTTCAAAGGGCTTGTTGACGGTTTTGGTTGTTCTTTCAGGATTGGCTTTGATTCACCTGGCTTTGACGAGTTCAAACGGAGATATTATAGGAGGCTGGGCGTTGCAGCCGGAACAGTTGCATATTGGGTTTGCCAGAATGTGTTATCCGTTTTTTGCTGGGTTATTGTTATTTAGAGTGAGCAAAATAGTATCTGTAAAAAATGCTTTTTTTTGGTGTAGTTTACTTTTGATAATTATTCTCGCGATGCCAAGAATTGGCGGAAAAGAATCACTTTGGGCAAATGGGCTTTACGATTCTTTGATAGTGATTTTTGCATTTCCGTTAATTGTTTTCCTTGGAGCGGGAGGCAAACCCGAAAATAAATTTGCCTATAAAGTGTGTAAATTTTTCGGAGACATTTCCTATCCAATTTATATCACTCACTATCCTTTAGTTTACATTTACACAGGTTGGATAGCAACAAATAAAGTTCCATTGCAGGATGCTTTGCCAGTTGGAGTTGTAGTGTTCTTTTCTGCGATAGCATTGGCTTATGGTTCATTAAAACTATACGATGAACCGGTGCGAAAATGGTTGAGAAAAAAAGTGTTTAAAAGCCCATCATTGACGGTAGCAGCTGTTGCAGCCGTTTCAGAAAACTAAATTTGGAAATAATTATAAAATGGAGCCTCGTTTACTGAATTGTAAACGAGGTTTTTCTTTATTAGTTTCTTAATTCGTTTTTGAGGGATAATTATATTTATCTGAAATCCAATATATTTACGTTAATGTAAAAAGTATGCGATAAGTTTTAGAAGAACTGATGTAACCGAAAGGCAGTAATCATTCTAAAGTTTTAAGCAGATAATTTTTATTGATTTGAACTAAAAAAATAAAAGCAATGAGAAGAATAATCGTTTTGTCATTTATTTCACTGGATGGAGTAATACAGGCACCTGGCGGGCCGGAGGAGGATACATCAGGTGGTTTTAAATATGGCGGTTGGACGGCATCGTATGGCGATGAAGTTTTTGAAAAAATCATTCAAAAAGAGTTGGAACCTGCCGATCTTCTTTTGGGCAGAAAAACATTTGATATCTGGGAATCCTATTGGCCTCAACATGCTGATTATTGGCCGGGAATCAATGAGGTTACCAAATACGTTTTGTCCTCTACCGTTGAAAGTTCTAATTGGGAAAACTGTGTTTTTTTGAAAGACTTGGAGGATATCAAAAAACTGAAAAACTCAGAAGGTTCGGATATAAAAGTTTGGGGAAGCAGCAGGCTTGTTCAGTTGTTGTTGAAGAATGATTTGGTGGACGAACTTTGGCTCAAAATTTACCCATTGACGCTTGGTGAAGGGAAAAAACTGTTTGACGAAGGCACGATTCCGGCAGCTTTTGCTGTTGTCGAAAGCACCGTTACGCCAAGCGGAGTGATTTTTGTAAATTATAAACGAGCAGGAGATATTGTGACTGGAACTGTTGGGGCTTGATTAATTACTGATAATTATTTTTTGTAGCTAAAATCTAATATATTTGAGTTTAAGTTAATTGTAAGGAAACAGTACTTAGCGTCTGACGAATTGAAGTTTGTTTCAATATCTCTAAAAAAGGCTGAATAAAATGATACAAGACAAAATAACTCAATATTGGGTTAAATATACAGGACAAAAAATCAATCCAGAAACTGAGAAATGGTTAATTGGACCAATTGGAGATGAAGACATTATAGAGGATAAATTCATAAAACAATTAATAATAAATGAAAAATTAGAATATTCTTCAAATGTTACTAATTCTGGTTTATTGGAGAATATTATTGATTTAGATTTTAACCAAGAAGAATTAAATTTAATTGATCATCAAGTTAAAGATTTTTATGAAAACACTTCTAATTATGATTTTGAAATTTGGAGCGAATGGAAGAGTTTGTTTAAACCTTTTGGAAAGGTATTATCTGTAATTTTCAGTAAAAGACTTCAACAATTAAATTTGCCTCTCAATTCGTTGGATTCATCAAAAGGAATAAAAAGTGAAATAGTAAAGTTGTCAAAGGAAGGAAAAACTAAGTGGACAATTTGGTATAGAAAACTTAAAAGTTCTAATGATGTCATTTACGCTGGGGTTTATACCACTGCTTTTGTCCCAAAATACAATAAATCATTATTAAAAGTAGTTTTTCCTCTTCCTAATGGAAATGCTTCTGTTGTGATGTCAAAAAAAGTTTTTTCTGATGGTTCTCTTCTGTTAAGTTCAGATGGAAAATCATTTGGGGACAATGGTTTTTATTTCGTTTTAACAGATCATAAAGGAAATTATTGGGCGAAATTTGTGAAATCAATGCATGAATGGATTAAAGTTTATGTTGATGATGAAAGTATTTTGCGGGCAGATCATAATCTTAAATTTTATGGAGTGCCTTTTTTGAATTTACACTATAAAATGACTAAAAAAAGTAATAGTTAATTGTAAAAGTCTAATCTGTTTGTAAAATATAAGCTAAACTTTAATTACAACATATTCCAAAAACATGACAATAAACTTAAAAGAAATCGACGATAAAATAGTGATGGCCGATGCAGAGAGGCAGTACAAATTTGTGCTGGTTTACTGCAAAACAGGACAAGTGAAAGTTGATATTGACAATCAGTCGTATGTGATTGAGCAAAGACAATTTTTGACCATCACGCCAAAACAATTTTATCAGTTTACGGAGATTACCAATTGCGAAGGATATATTTTGGAATTCACCTACGACTTTTTCTGCAAAGACGAGAAGAGTACCGAACTCATTTATCATAACGGTTTGTTTTGTCACTTTGGGCTCAATGAATTGATTACGATTTCGGATGAAGACAGTTTTCTAAGAACCGAAAGTTATTTTGATGCGATAAAAAACGAATTGGAAAGTAAATTTTTTGAATACGAAACAAGTCTGCATTCCATAGTAAAATTGCTGGTCGTTGAGGTCAGCCGATGCAAAATTATTCAGCAGCAACGGCCGCTTTATAAACCCGATGCCCTTTTTCTGCAGTTTCTGAATTTGGTCAGAGACGGTTTTGAAAAACGTCCAACGATAAAAGAATATGCCGTTCAATTGAATATCACGGAGCAAAAACTAAACGAATTAACCAAGAAAAACACAGGCGAAACTACGCAGCAATTGATTAATGACTTAATTATTTTGGAAGCCAAAAGGCTTTTTAATTATGAAAACCTGAATGTTAAACAAGTGGCGTATCAGTTGGGTTTTGACGATGCGCATTATTTTTCGAGGTTTTTCAAAAAACAAACAGCAACAAGGGCAAAGGATCATTTGAGAAGTTTATTGACAAGTTGAGATTGATTGGATGACGGCAAAAAAGTAAGATGCCGCCTTTCAGCCCCGATGGAAGTGGAAATCTTTGTGAACCGGGGTTCGGTTCACAAAATTGAAGCGGACAGCGGGATCCATGCCCGCCAAAAATGCCTAATATTTCCGCTCCAAAAAATAACAATAAATGACTCCGTTGTCCACCACTTTCAAGTTTTTGTCCATTTACTCCCCCTTGGTGTCGCTCTATTTTTGCGATATAAATTTTAAATCGTAAAAACATGCAAACGCAAAGAATTGACATCGCAAAGGTAACGCCGGGGGCTTATCAATCACTAATTCAGTTGGATCAGTATGTGTCCGAAACAAGCTTGCCAAAATCATTGTACCACCTTATCAAAGTTAGGGCTTCGTTGATTAACGGTTGTGCCTTGTGCATACAGTCGCATAGCAACGATGCGCTGAATGGCGGGGAAACCAACAAAAGGCTTTTGGCGTTGAATGCCTGGAAGGATTCGCCGTACTTTTCGGAGGAGGAAAAAGTGGTTTTGGCCTTGACGGACGAAGCTACTTTAATTTCGGAAAACGGTGTTTCGGACGAAATATTTAATGACGCAATCCAAGTTTTGGGCGAAGAAAAAGTCTCGCATTCCATTATGGCCATTGCCTGCATTAATGCCTGGAACCGCATAGGCCGCGCCACTTTATTAATACCCGAATAAAATATGATGTTAGAAATCAAGACAGCAATTACAGACAATGACATAGCTTCCTGTTGGGAGGCTATGTCCCTTTTGCGCCCTATGCTCAAAGAGGAAAATTTTATCGAACAAATCAAAGCCATGCAACAGGAAGGCTACGTTCTTTTGTATATTTTGGAGAATGGCAAGGCCGTTTCGCTTGCCGGCTACCGCATTTACACGATGTTGTACTGCGGCAAAATGCTGTATGTGGACGATCTTTCGACTTTGGAAACCGGCAGGGGTAAAGGCTACGCTTCGGCTCTGCTGAACCATATTTACGAAATCGCAAAACAGGAAAACTGCCAATCGGTTCATCTCGACAGTGGCCACGCCCGAACCACGGCGCACAAACTTTATTTCAAGGAAAATTTCACGATTTCGGCGTTTCATTTCAGTAAGCCGTTGTGAAATTTGGAGCGGAAAGATTAGGTTTTTTCAGTAAACATGGATCCCGCTTTCCGTTTCAATCTTTTGTAGCGACGGGTTTGAAACCCTTCGCTACAAAAGGATTTTCACTGCAATCGGGGCTAGAAGGAAACAATTGTGAATTTTTGCCATCATCCAAAAAAAAGAAACCATTAAGAAATCTAAATTCCTTAATGGTTTTAAAATAAAATTTATGTTTAAAACAACGTTTAGCTAATAACTGTTTTGACCCTGCGTCCGAAGACTCCAAAATAAAGTATTACCACAAAACAAACCAACGGAATAATATATCCCGCCTGAATATCATCGTGTTTCATGTCAATTAAAGTTCCCATTCCATAAGGGATAATTGCACCTCCAACGATGGACATAACCAACCAGGAAGAACCCGTTTCGGTATTCGATTTTAAGCCGACAAGACCCAATGAGAAAATAGTCGGGAACATGATGGACATAAAAAATCCAATGGCTCCCAAGGCATAAATCACATAAATTCCCGATCCGTTAATGGCAACCAAACAAAGCAAAACACTGATTACACAATAGATCGAAAGCAAAACGTAATCTTTAACAAACCTTAAAAAGAAGGTTCCGATAAATCGTCCCGCCATAAATAGGAAACCGTAAATTCCGAGGTAATATCCGGCTGTTTTTTCGTCCAGTCCGGCACCTTGTTGTGCAATTCGGATAAAAAAACTAGTGATGCAAACTTGCGCGCCCACGTAAAAGAATTGTGCAACAACCGCCCAACTTAAATGGGAGAATTTCAAAACGGAAAAAAATCCGGGTTTGATTTCAACCTCGGTATGTTGCGGTTTCATTGATGGCAAGTGCATGAAATAAAACAGTATGGCCACCAAAACCAATACGCTTCCCAAAATGATATAAGGCAATTTTACGGCAGCCGCTTCTTCCAATAAATAAGCAGCTTTTGCGGCATCCGGCATAGCGGCCATTTGCTCTGGTGTATTGCTTTTTCCCGAAAGGATAAACATTGAACCAATAATTGGAGCTACCATTGCAGCCAAACCGTTGAAAGAAGCAGCCAAATTCAATCTCTTGGAAGAAGATTCAACAGGTCCCAAAATAGCGGCATAAGGATTGGCACTCGTTTCCAAAATGGTCAATCCGCAACCAATTACAAATAACGCAAACAAAAACAACTCGTAGGTTCTTGTGTTGGCAGCAGGCACAAAAAGAAAAGCACCGGTTGCAAAAACCAACAAACCGGTAATAATACTGTTTTTATAACCAAATCGTTTAATAATCATTCCGGCCGGAATCGCCATTACAAAATAGGCAAAAAACACCGAGGTATCAATCAATGTGGATTGGCGGTTGTTTAATTCACACGCTTTTTTTAAGTGTGGAATCAAAATGGAATCCAGATTGTGTGCCATTCCCCAAAGGAAAAATAAGCTGGTAATTAGGATAAATGGCAAAAGGTAGTTTGTCCCTGCTCCCTTTTCTTCCGGCACTTCGTGTTGGTCGCCAATTTGGTTAGTTATTTGCATAGTTGTTTTTTGGTTTAAAAGTTAAATTATTTCTTTTTTACTAATAATATATGGTCGCACACCAATACCACTTCGCCTCTTTGGTTAATGATTTCTACGTGTTCGGTTACGGTTCCCATTGCGGGATTTTTGGCTTCGCCTTTTTCTGAAATCGTAATTTCAGAATGGATAGTATCGCCAATATGAACCGGTTTTACAAAACGCATACGGTCGTAACCTTTGGAAAAAGCTTCCGGATTTATTTCAGATGCGGTAAGTCCGATTCCGATGCTGAAAACCATTGTACCATGTGCAATTCGTTGTCCGAAAGGTTGCGTTTTACACCATTCTTCATCCATATGATGCGGAAAAAAATCTCCGGTGTGTCCAGCGTGAACCAGAAAATCGGTTTCGGTTATGGTTCTGCCCAAGGTTACTCGTTTATCGTTTAATTGGTATTCTTCGAAAAATGTTGATTTGAAATACATGTGTTTTTTAGTTTTTAGTAATTAGTGCTTAGTACTTAGTGATTAGTTTGTTGAAGCTAATTACTAAGGACTATTCACTAAGTACTAGATTTATAATTCATCTAGCGAAACGCCTCCGCTTTTGTTACTAACATAACAGGCTTCGACCACTTTCATGGTGTCAAGAACGTCTTGCACGCTTGCCAATAATTTGTCATCAGAACCTTCTTTAAAGCGCATCAAATTGGACATGGTACCAATGAAAGCCTCTGGAAACCAGGAGCCTTCCAGCTTGATTTCTTTCCATTCGTAGATGCTGCCGTCTTCGGTTGGCAAAGCATATTCAAACACGTCAGGCAAACCATCGGGATAATTCATCAACAAGCCCATTTTGGCTTTGATCGCACCTTTGGTTCCTTCCCATTTGATGTAGCTTTCTTCATGTTTTGGCCCAAAATGATGGTCATGATTCGTATTGATTACCACACGCATCGAGTCACCATAATTTAGAATAATAGAAGAGCGACAGGACGATAATTTTTTCAGGGGATGGTTGGTTGTTTTAGCATAGACTCCCTTTGGATTTCCTAAAAACGAACGAATGCAATCGATATAGTGAACACTATGAAAAAGAATTTCCAATCTTGGGTGTTCCTTAATTAGAGGAAATAATTCCCAAGGAGTGTTCACGGTAACTTTGAATTCCAAATCATATAAATCACCAAGAAGTCCTTGGTTAATCATATATCGGGCGGCACTCACAAAAGGTGAAAAACGCAACTGGAAATTAATGGCTGCAACTAATTTTTTTCGTTCGCAAACGGCCACAATTTCTCTGGCCTGCGCCAAATCGTTACCCATTGGTTTTTGGATAAGAACAGCAGCACCATCAGGCAGTTGTTCCAAGATTTCGATGTATTGGTCGGGTAGAACTGTAATATCGTAAACAGCATTTGATGGGGCATGTTTTACTGCTTCGGCTACGTTTTCAAAAACATGTTGAATTTTAAATTGTTTGGCCAAATCATGAGCCTTGGAAATCGTTCTGTTGGTAATACCAAAAACGGTGAATCCGGCCATTTCATAAGCAGGCAAATGCGCATCTTTTACGATTCCGCTTGCACCAATGATGATAATGGGCTGCTCGGTTTCGGGCAATAAGGGTTTATAAGGTATATTCATAACTAAATAATTTTCTGAATAGTTTTTTGGGTTTCTTCTAATAGTTTTTGGGATGGAATGTCGCTTTCTAAAGCTTGCAATACCAATTTGTCAATCAGCTCGGCTACTTTTGGCCAAACTGGAGTTTGTGGCAAGGTCAACGCGTTTTCGTGCAAGCTTTCCAGTTTGTGGTAATAGGGAATAGTTTGGTTGATTTCGGGATCATACCAAGTCGATTTTCTACATCCAATTCCACCTTCAGTTGTTAATAATTTATCACTTTCGGGCTTGGTGGCAAATCGGAGAAAATCATAAGCGAGTTTTTGGTATTTACTTCCCGTTCCAATGGTGTATAACCAATAGACATTCAGGGAAGCGGTTTTGTGGTTTCCATCAGATGGAAGTTCCATAATATCCACTTTGCCTTTCACTTTCGATTCTTCAATTACCTCACACATCGAGGCAAAACCAAACCAGTTGATTGACATTGCCACTTCACCTTTGGCGAAAGCCATACCTGCCTCGACAGAACCAAAATTTATCGATTGGGGATGAACGGCATTTTTGTTAGTTGAAATTTTTCTGTAATAATCCAAAGCGGCTACTGCTTGTGGAGAATTAATATCGATTTGTTTTTGTGAATTCAATAGCGATCCTCCTCTTGTCCAAAGTAATAAGCAAAAAATAAAAACCATATTGTGCCCATCAGGATAATTGGCAAAAACACAACCGTAAAGATTTTGTTCAGGTCTGTTGAAAAACTCAGCTATTTGGGTGAATTCCGTCCATGTTTTGGGAGGATGTAATTCATAACCAAATTGTTTTTTGAAATTTTCTTTTTCTAATGGATTTTCAAATAAATCTTTTCTGTAAATCAGGCATTCCGGACCATCGTGAAAAGGAAGTCCGTAAGTGCCGTTGTTTATTTTTTGCAAATGCAATAGCGATGGATGCCATCCGCCGGGATAATTTTCAGGGGCATTTTCATTGATTAACGGGTTTAAATCCAGAACCGCCTGCCCGTTGGCAGCATCGAAAATCCAGTCGGTGTTCAGGTGGGCAATGTCCCAACTTCCATTTTTCAATCCCTCTTTGGTGATGGTTTCTTCGTAAAGATCATGCAGTTCCAAAGGAATCATTTCGGCTTCGAGCGTGATGTTGTTTTTTTGACAAAACGAATCCCATAGCTTTTGCAGCGTACTTTCGAAAGGATCAAATTTTCTGATGGCGATTCTTATTTTTTCCATTAGCAATCAATAAATTCTTTAATAATTCGCTCATTATCCTGTCCCAATTTTGGAGAACCTTTGGTTGAGGTAAAAATTTCTCCATCAATTTTTATTGGGCAACGTGTTGTTATATACGAGTAACCGTCCAGCATTTCTACTTGTTGTGTAAACTCCAGAACTTTAAAACCATCTTCGGCAAAAAGTTGTTGGTAGTTCAATACTTTGGCGCACCAAATATCGGCGGGTTCCAAGATGTTTAACCAAAATTCAGTATCCTGAGTTTGTAAATGCTCAGCTAAAATATTTTTGATTTCATCTCTTAAACCAAATTTATTTTCGGGGAATTGTAGCAGAGCATCACACTTTAAAAGCGAAGCCAAAACAGGAATTGATCCCATCGCCAAGGCCAGATAACCATTTTTGGTTTTGTAAATTCCGTATGGTGCACCCAAATAAGCGTGTGCATTGTTGCTTTTGGTTCGCACCGGTAATTCTCCTCCATCATTAAAAAATGTGGTGATAGTTTCAAATTGAAAATCAAATGACGATTCCAACATGCTCACTTGAACCATTGCGCCAATGTTGTGTGTCGCTTTTCGGTATAAAGCTGCCAAAATTCCTTGTGCCAGATGTGCTCCAGCCAGCATATCTACAATTGATAATCCCATAGGAACCGGCCCATCTTCCTGATTACCGCTCAGCCAAGTCAAGGCAGTAAGCGATTGTAACAATAAATCCTGACCGGGTAAATTTCTCAATTCGGATTTCGTGCCGTAGCCAGAGATTTCGCCATAAATTATATTCGGATTGAATTTTTTGACATCATCATAACTCAAACCAACGCGTTCCATTACTCCAGGTCTGAAGTTATGCATCACGACATCGGCTTTTGCCAATAATTTTTTTAATTTTTCGAGCTCAGATGGTTGTTTAAAATCAATTGCAAATGATTCTTTGTTTCTGTTAATCGTATGAAAAACGGAAGATTCTCCGTTCATAATCAAATCAGAAGTATAAAGGGTTCGGCAGATGTCGCCCGTTCCCGGTTTTTCAATTTTTATAACACGAGCACCCAAATCTGCCAATCGCAAACTGGCCGATGAAAGGAACTGGCTAAAATCTACTATTAAATAATCTTCTAATGGTTTCATGCGTTGTTTAAAAATTGTTCGTGTATCGCTAAATTGTCTTCTCCAACTTTTGGTGCTGCTTTTGTACTTACCAAAATTTTTCCGTCCAATTGGATCGGGCTTCTGGTCGTAACCATTTTTTCTCCAGCCGAATTTTGCACCGTTTGTTTTAATTCTAATTCATTAACAAAAGCTTGATTGTTTAGTTCTTCATAATTAAGCACTTTTCCGCACCAAATGCTTTTTTGCTGAAGTAAATCCAACCAATAATCTGCTGTTTGTGTTAACAGTTTTTCGCTCAATAGTTCTCTGATTTCATCTCTTTTGGAGAACCAAAGCGCTTTGTCGGCATATTTTGATAAGTCTATTTCTAAGGCATTTCCAATGAAAAGCAAATCGCCCATAGCCAAAGAAAGATAACCTTCCTGAGTTTGATAAACGCCGTAAGGAGCACTCAAAAAAGCATGTGCACTTCCTTTTACATCACCACGCTCCGGTTGCTGTCCACCGTCATTCAAATAGGAAGTGATGGCTTCGAACTGAACGTCCAAAACCGATTCAAGTAAACTAACTTCAACCAAAACACCTTTTCCGGTTTTAGCTCTTTTTAGCAAAGCAGCCAAAATCCCCTGAACAAAATGATTTCCACACATTAAATCGGCGACAGCCAAACCAAACGGAACAGGCTCCTGACTTTTTCGTCCGCTTAACCAACTCAATCCGGAAAGCGATTGCAAAAGCAAATCTTGTCCGGGTTTGTTTGCCCAAGGGCCTTTGTCTCCATATCCGGTGATGGTTCCGTAAATTATTTTTGGATTGATTGTTAATGTATCATCAAAAGCCAATCCTATTTTTTCCATCACGCCCGGGCGAAAATTATGGGTCATAATGTCTGCTTTGGCGATTAGTTTTTTGACCAAAACCAAATCGTCAGGATTTTTTAAATCAGCGGCAAAAGACTCTTTATTCCTATTTATAGTGTGAAAAAGCAAACTGCTGTCATCGACAAATAGGTCTTTGATGCTCAATTGACGGCATGCTTCGCCTTTTACAGGGCGTTCTATTTTGATAACTCTCGCGCCTAAATCGGCTAATTTTAGTCCAGCAGAAGGCCCTGCCAAAAACTGGCAAAACTCCAATACGACTAATCCTTCTAATGGTCTCATGCTGTTCTTAAATTTAAAGACTTCACGTAAAGCTCATTCATCGCTGACAAAACAGCTTCTTCGTTGCCTCCTTTCATCAAATAGTCACGAACTACGTCACCGGCATGATCCTGAAAATACATATGTCCTGAATATCTTGGTCTAAGGAAAGCTCTTTCCAAAGCTGGCAAAGTATTAATGAAATAGTTGTGTGTTATTCCGTTGATGCGCTCATTTTTCCAAGCCTGAAGATGCCCTGGCTGCCCGCCATTGTCGGCAAAAATATTTTGCTGTACTTGAGACGATCCAGTGAATTCGGCATATTTTATTGCTTCAGGAATGTGTTGGCTAAATGTAGAAACAGCTAATCCGGTTCCTCCCAAAGAGCTGATCATAGGTTGGTCATTCAATTTTACCAAGTCATAAAAATGAAGCAGGTTTTTACTGTAACCCGTTCTGGAATAATTAGAATATCCGTAAGCGAAAGGGCAGTAGGCAATTTCATCAGTGTTGACCATAGCTTCATACACCTGAATTGGATTTCGGTTAAAGTTAGCCGGATCGATAAGTTGTGCCAATTCTCGGAACATTTGCAAAGCTTTCTTTCCAGTTTCTACAGAAATCACTTTTTCTTCTGATTGAAACGGAGCTTCGCCCAAACTGCAGCAATACATATAAAAGCTCATCAATACATCAACCGGAATTCCTGCAAAAGCAACCAAACCTTTTTTGGCAAGAGCCAATAAATCGTCATAGGTTTGAGGAACTTTCAATTCCTGTTTTTCCAAAATATCCAATCGGGCTGCTGCTACCGGAGTTGCTGCATCAATAGGCAATGCCCATAATTTATCGTGAAATACGTAACTTCCGTAAGAACGTCCAACGGTATTAATTTCCTGGTCTTTTATATATTCTGAAGAAAGATAATCTGATAAAGGAAGAATTACATTGCTGTTTGCGCCAAAACCCGTCCAAGGGTGATCAATAACAAGCAAGTCAAATCTTTTGGCTAAGTCTTCGATGGAAGCATCTGCAAATTCCTGTAAACTTCTTTTTTCCCAACTGATTTCGATTCCGGGATTAAGCTCGGTAAAACGTTGTGCAGTTGCAACCATTGGCAGTAAACCTCTAGTGTGATTCCACGTTATGCCCTTTAGTTTTGTCATTTTTTTATAATTATAAAGGTTGGTCTTTTTGTTAAAAAAATAATAAATGTAAAAAATACAATTACAAATGTATTGATTAAGTTTGGAATATTGATATTTAAAATTACATTTGTGTAATCGATTACATTATTTTGAATTTTGTGTCGGAAATTCCAGCTAAAAGAGAACGATTTAATAATATTATTTGGAGTAAGGATGAATAAAAAGTCAAAAATAAATTTATTATTAAGCATAAGTTTTATGCTTATCTTGTTAGTATTCAGTGCTAAGTCTATGGCTCAGACAGGAACTGAAAGCAAAGCAAAAAATGAAATTTCAGCAAAATTGAAATGGTCGGAACGAATGGCTTTAACCCTAATGCAGCGTCATCCGCAATCGTATATGATTGATGATGCCAAAGTCGCTCACTGGAGCTATGTTCACGGTTTGGTCATGTACGCTTTTCAGGAATTGGATAAGCAAAAAAAGAACGGAAAATACGAAGCTTACGTTAAACAATATGCCGATGAATTGATTGACGCCGACGGAAATATTAAAACCTTTAAAGTTGAATCTTTTAATATAGACAATATTCCCGGGGGGAGAATTTTGTTTGATTTGTACGCGAAGACAAAAGACAAACGTTATTTAACAGCGATGCAAACACTCCGCAAACAATTGGAAGAACAACCAAGAACTCCAAGCGGAGGATTTTGGCACAAAAAAATATACCCAAACCAAATGTGGTTGGACGGTTTGTATATGGGTGAGCCTTTTTACGCACAATACACTACTACTTTTGAAAAAGGAGCAAAATTAAATGACATTGCTAAACAATTCGAACTGATTCAACTTCATGCTACCGATAAAAAAACAGGACTGTTGTATCATGCTTGGGACGAAAGCAAACAAATGCCTTGGGCAAATAAAGAAACAGGTAACTCTCCAAACTTTTGGTCAAGATCAATTGGTTGGTACGTTATGGCTTTGGTTGATGCCTTGGACTATTTTCCTAAGAATCACCCAAAACGTAAAGAATTGATTGGGTATTTGAATAACATTTCAAATGCTTTGATTAAATTTCAGGATAAATCAGGTATGTGGTACCAAGTTACCGATATGGGAGGCAGAGAAGGAAATTATTTGGAATCTTCAGGAACTTCTATGTTTGCTTACGCTTTCGCAAAAGGTGTAAACAAGGGTTATTTGCCAAAAGAATTTAAAAATGCAGCGAACAAAGCTTTTGACGGTTTGACTACCCAATCGATGAAAATTGATGCTAATGGAGAAATAGAATTAACAAATGCTTGTGCCGTGGCAGGTCTTGGAGGAACTCCGTACAGAGATGGTTCGTATGAATATTACATAAACGAGAAAAAGAAAAATAATGATCCAAAAGCGACAGGCCCTTTTATTTTGGCTGCTTTGGAGTTGGGTAGATAAAAAGTCGCTAAGATTCTAAGATGCTGAGTTACTAAGAGAAAAAACTTAGAAGCTTAGCAACTTAGAAACTCAGCACCTAAATAATAACTAAAAATATATAGAAATGAAACTAATACGTTTTGGAGAAATCGGAAAAGAAAAACCAGGTGTTTTAATTGGAGAAAAGAGATTTGATGTTTCGTCAATTGTAACCGATTATAATGAAGCATTTTTTGAAAATGACGGATTGGAGAAATTAAAAAATGCATTGGAACTTAATCCAGCTTTGCCTGAAGTTGATGCTTCTGTTCGTTTGGGATCTCCGGTTGCAAGACCATCAAAAATCATTTGCATTGGATTAAACTATGTAGATCACTGTCACGAAACAAACGCTCCGATTCCGACTGAACCAATTATCTTTTTCAAATCGACTACCGCTTTGTGTGGACCAAACGATAATGTTATCATTCCAAAAAACAGTCAAAAAACAGACTGGGAAATTGAGTTGGCTTTTGTTATTGGCAAAAAAGCAAGCTATGTAGAAGAAGCAGAAGCTTTGGATTATGTAGCGGGATATTGTTTGCACAATGATTACAGCGAAAGAGCTTTTCAGATCGAAATGGGCGGACAATGGGCAAAAGGGAAAGGTTGTGACACATTTGCTCCTCTTGGACCCTTTTTGGCAACACAAGATGAAATTGCCGATGTAAACAATTTGTCAATGTGGTTGACTGTAAACGGTAAAACTTTCCAAAACAGTAATACTTCCAACTTGGTTTTCAAAATCCCATTTTTGGTGCATTATTTAAGTCAATTTATGACTTTGCTTCCAGGTGACGTAATCAGTACAGGAACGCCTCCGGGAGTTGGATTGGGAATTAAACCGGAACCAATTTTTATGAAAGCAGGAGATGTAGTTGAATTAGGAATGGAAGGTTTAGGAAGCAGCAAACAATTGGCAGTAGCCTATCAAAAATAATTTTAAAAAATACAGCGATGAAATATATTGTATGTGAAAAACCGCATGAGTTTAAGTTACAGGAAAAACCCATGCCAGAGCCAAAAGAGGGTGAGGTTTTATTAAAAATTAAAAGAATTGGTGTTTGCGGGACTGATATTCACGCTTACGGAGGTACGCAGCCGTATTTTGAGTATCCTAGAGTTTTGGGACACGAACTTGCAGCCGAATATATAAAAGGTAATGCCAAAGGTTTTCAACCGGGAGACAAGGTAACTTTTATTCCTTATTTTAATTGTGGCACTTGTGTGGCTTGCCGAAACGGATTGACGAATTGTTGTGCCAATATCAAAGTTTTTGGTGTTCATATTGATGGAGGAATGGCTGAATATGTGACAATTCCTGAACAGTATTTATTGCACGGTCAAGGTTTGGATTATGATGAATTGGCTTTGATTGAACCGCTTGCAATTGCTGCTCATGGAGTAAGAAGAGCCGCTGTGGGGCCAAATGATGTGGTGATGGTAATGGGAGCAGGGCCAATAGGAATTGGATTAATTCAATTTGCTAAAATTGCGGGAGCCAAAGTAATCGTTATGGATATCAACGAGTACAGATTAAACTTTTGCAAAGAACAACTTAATGCCGATGAGACCATCAATCCGCTGAATGAAGATGTAGCTCAAAGACTTGCCGAAATCACAAACGGCGATATGGCAAACGTGGTTATTGATGCGACAGGAAATAGAAATGTGATGAATAGTGCTTTCAATTATATTTCACACGGCGGTCGTTTCGTTTTGGTGGGACTTCAAAAAGGGGAATTGAGTTTCAGTCATCCTGATTTCCACAAAAGGGAATCTACTTTAATGAGTAGCCGAAACGCAACTATTGAAGATTTTGAATACGTGATGCAATGTCTTAAGTCAGGAAAAATTGACCCTAAAAAATACATTACTCACAGAGCCGATTTTACAGATATGATCAACGAGTTTGATGGTTGGATCGACCCAAAAAACAACGTTATCAAAGCATTGATCGAATTAAATTAAGCTTAAAATATATAGATTATGGATTTAAGATTAAAAGGCAAAGTTGTGGCCGTGTCGGGTTCGGCAGGGAAAGAAGGAAGTATTGGGGAAACCATCATCAAGCGATTGGCTGATGAAGGGGCAATACCTGCACTTGTGGATCGAAACAGTAGAGGTTTCGGTTATGTTGAAGAACTTCAAAAAAGAGGTATCGATGCATTGTTTGTTCAAACGGATGTTACCAGTCCGGAAGCAATGGAAAATGCCGTAAATAAAATCGTTGAAAAATACGGAAGAATCGACGCTGTTATCAATAACGTTGGTGTAAACGACGGCGCCGGTTTGGAGTCGAGTTACGAGGAATTTATGAATTCTTTGAAACTGAATGTTGTCAGCTACTTTTTATTGGCAAAATATGCGCTTCCTTATTTGAAAGAATCAAAAGGAAATATTCTAAATATTGGTTCCAAAGTGGCTTTGACAGGTCAAGGTGGAACTTCAGGTTACGCTGCCGCAAAAGGTGGAGTTCTAGGACTTACCAGAGAATGGGCGGTCGATTTGATTAAATACGGAATTCGTTCGAACGCCATTATCATTGCCGAAAGTTATACTCCGGCTTACGAAGATTGGATTAAAACATTACCGGATGGTGATGAGGTTTTAAAGAAAATCAACAAAAGTATTCCGTTTGAAGGCAGAATGACAAAAACAGAAGAAATTGCAGATACGGCTTTGTTCATTATTTCAGACCGTTCTTCGCACACTACAGGACAATTTGTTTTTGTTGATGGAGGTTACGTACATTTGGATCGTGCTTTAATTAGTGATGTAAATTAGTAAAACCATGAACAACCGAATCGATTCTCACCAGCATTTTTGGATATTCGACCCTGTTAGAGACAGTTGGATTGACGATTCTATGCAGAAAATCCAAAGGGATTTTTTACCTGCAGATCTTCAACCATTATTGAGTGAAAATAAATTTTCGGCTTGTGTGGCCGTTCAGGCAAGTCAATCAGAAGAGGAAACTAATTTCTTATTGGACTTGGCTTCAAAAAATGATTTTATAAAAGGAGTCGTTGGTTGGGTAGATTTACGCGATGCAAATATAAATGATCGTTTAAATCATTTTTCGAACCATAAAAAGTTGAAAGGGTTCAGACATGTGGTGCAAGGTGAGGCCGATGATTTTATGTTGAGAAACGATTTTCGTAATGGAATTGCAGCATTAAAACCATTCAATTATACCTACGACATTCTTATTTTTCACAGACAGTTGCCTGCCGCGATAGATTTGGTAAACCGTTTTCCAGATCAACCTTTTGTTATCGATCATATTGCAAAACCGGATATAAAGTCGGGTGAAATTGCTACGTGGGAGAAGAATATGAAGGAGATTGCAAAATACGAAAACGTGATGTGTAAAATTTCAGGTATGGTTACCGAAGCCGATTGGAACAATTGGAAACCCTCTGATTTAAGACCGTATCTCGATGTGGTTTTTGAAAGTTTTTCGACAGATAAATTAATGTTCGGTTCCGACTGGCCTGTTTGTAATGTCGCTTCAAATTATGCTGAACTTGTTCAAACACTTGAAAGTTATATGACTCAATTACCAGTTCAAGAACAGAGTAAGATTTGGTTTGAAAATGCCGCTAATTTTTATAATCTTGAGTTGTAAAATACAGCGATAAAAGCAAAATATTAGATTTTTAGAAATTGCTTCCGGAAAATTTTATTTGAAAAATAATGTTCAAATAAAATTTTTCGGAAGCTTTTTTTATAATCTTAAATGAAATTATTTGAAAACTTTTTCAATCAGTTTGGGTGTATCTCACTTGCTCTTCTGCATGCTTTTTGGGAGATAAAGGCCTAATTTTCTTGTAAAATCTGTGATATGATGATAAATAATGTGATCTTTTTGTTAAAAGAGCTTTTGGGAAAGGACAGTACAGGATAGTTATGTTTTTTGTATGTTTTTATTTTACAATCTGAAACTGAATACTGGATGTGTCTGATAGTGAAATTACTAGATGCTGAAATAAGACAAATATGTCGATAGTATTGGTTGGGAATGGAAATTCCTTATAATCTATATTAAAACAAAAAAACAAAAAAAAACGATGTCAAATAGTAACACAGAAAAAATGACTTTTCAACATGTAAGCTACCTTTGGGATGATGCCAAAGCACAGGAGTTGGCCGGAGATGAAGTAGCCCTTTTTATTTATCGCTCGAATTTATTGGGAGCCGATTTACGATTAACAAATTACGGTGGAGGTAACACCTCTGTAAAAATAACAGACAAGGATCCTTTGACAGGAACCGATTCAGAAGTAATGTGGATCAAAGGTTCGGGTGGTGACATCGGGACATTGACCAAGTCAGGTTGTGCAGCTTTGTATTTAGAGAGATTGCGCAATTTGGAAAACGTGTACAGAGGGATAGAATTTGAAGACGAAATGGTGGAATTGTTCAACCACTGTATTTTTGATTTGGCTTCGAAAGCACCTTCAATCGACACACCTTTGCACGGATTTTTACCATTCAAACACATCGACCACCTTCACCCGGATGCTGCGATTGCTATTGCTGCGGCCAAAGACGGAAAAAAAATCACCGAAGAATTATTCAACGGTGAAATTGGTTGGGTTGGCTGGCAACGTCCAGGTTTTGACTTGGGGCTTCAACTAAGAAGCTGTTTGGAAGAAGCCGCTAAAAACGGAAAAAAATTAAGAGGTATCATGTTAGGGTCTCACGGTTTGTTTACCTGGGGAGACACTGCTTACGAAAGTTATGTCAACACGCTTGAGGTAATCGAGAAATGTGCCGAATACTTGGAAAGCAATTACGGACAAAAACGCCCTGTTTTTGGAGGAAAGAAAATAGACAGCCTTCCTGAAGCAGACCGCAAATTGCAAGCTGCGAAAGTAGCTCCAATTTTGAGAGGTTTCTGTTCTTCAGAACGTCAAATGATCGGTCATTATACCGATGATACGAGAGTTTTGGAATTCATCAATTCTAATGATTTGGCCAAATTGGCTCCATTGGGAACTTCTTGCCCTGATCACTTTTTGCGTACCAAGATCAGTCCGCTGGTATTGGAATTGGATCCAAACGAAGACGTATCGGATGTTGCTGCGGTTAAAGCCAAATTGGCTCCGGCTTTCGAAGCGTACCGAGCCATGTACAAAGACTATTACAATACCTGCAAAAAATCAAACTCACCAGCCATGCGTGACCCAAACCCGGTGGTTATTTTATACCCTGGAGTAGGAATGTTTACGTTTGCCAAAGACAAAACCATGGCACGCTTGGCATCGGAATACTATATCAATGCGGTAAACGTAATGAAAGGGGCAGAAGCCGTTTCAGAATATACTTCATTGCCACACCAAGAAGCTTTCGATATCGAATATTGGTTGTTGGAAGAAGCTAAATTGCAACGTATGCCAAAACCAAAATCCTTGTCGGGAAGAGTAGCCTTGATTACAGGTTCGGCAGGAGGAATTGGTAAGGCAATTGCTAAAAAGTTTGCCCAAGAGGGAGCTTGCGTGGTAATCAACGATATCAACGAAGAGCGTTTGCAAGGAGCAACAGCCGAGTTTGTGAAATTGTTCGGAAAAGACGCTGTTTCAAGCACACTATTGAACGTAACTGACTCTGAAAGCACTGAAAAAGCATTGGACGAAGCTTGTCTTGCTTTCGGTGGAGCCGATATCATCGTGAACAACGCGGGAATCAGTATCTCCAAATCAATCGCAGACCATACTTTGGAAGAGTGGGATAGATTGTATGATATCTTGGTAAAAGGACAATTTATTGTTTCAAAAGCGGGAATCGAAATAATGCGTAAACAAGGTTTCGGTGGTGACATCGTAAACATCGTGTCTAAAAATGCGGTGGTTGCAGGACCAAACAATCCAGGTTACGGATCGGCCAAAGCAGCTCAGGCACACTTGACCCGTTTAATGGCTGCCGAATTAGGAGCGGATAAAATCCGTGTGAACACGGTAAACCCAGATGCGGTAATCTCGGATTCGAATATTTGGTCCGGAGGTTGGGCAGAAGGACGTGCTAAAGCGTATGGCATCACGGTAGAGGAATTGCCAGCATATTACGCTAAACGCACCTTATTGAACGAAATTATATTGCCAGATGACATTGCAAACGCTTGTTTCGCATTCGTTGGTGGCCTGTTGGGTAAATCGACAGGAAACGCACTGAATGTTGACGGCGGAGTGTCCATGGGCTTTTACAGATAGTTTTTACATATTTTAGGTTTTGGTTAAACAAAGTGGTTTTTGTTATAACGCCCGGCAGTAATGTCGGGCGTTTTTTTTGTTTGATTTTAAAGCATTTTTCAATTTTGAACCATTCAAGGAATTAAGGTTTATTAAGTCTATCTAATTGTTTCTTAATGTTTTAATGATTTATTTTTTTAATGATTGTAAAAAAGCAAAAATGTTCTTCTTTGAGCCCTGATAGAAGCGGCATCCTTTTCCTTTTTTCTTCAAAAGGAAAAGATATAGCGGATAGCAGGAACAATGCTTCCTAAAAAACCAGATGTTCTGCTCCAAAAAAAGAAGAAATAAAGTCTGACTTTTAGATCTAAATTTAACTCATAAAAGCATTCAAATTCATCGTTTTTGTTGAAAAAAGAAGTAATGTGTAAAAATAACACTTATTTTAATATAGAGCAGGAGGGTACAGGATGGTTTTGCTTTTAGCTTGCGTTAAATTGGTACCAATATTTGAAATATTCCATTTGTTGGGATATGATTTTTTGGCAGTTTTCATTGGCTGCT
Source organism: Flavobacterium aquiphilum (assembly GCF_027111335.1). Lineage (NCBI taxonomy): Bacteria > Pseudomonadati > Bacteroidota > Flavobacteriia > Flavobacteriales > Flavobacteriaceae > Flavobacterium > Flavobacterium aquiphilum. Next base: position 1,099,475 of record NZ_CP114288.1, read on the forward strand.
ACTTTTTTAACAGTAAAAAAAGAATCGAATGTTTTTAAATAAGCTTAATAGAATAGTTACAGTTTTTCTAATGACGTTTACACTGTTTTCGGCAAATGCTGCTGAAATTTGGGTTTCTGTCCAAGGAAAAGACACTAATGCAGGAACAAAAGCCAGTCCTTTGGCTACGGTACAAATGGCGATTAGAAAAGCCAGAGAATTGCGCCGTTTGAAAGACCCTTCGATAAAAGACGGGATTCATATTATCGTAATGGGCGGGACTTATTATTTGAATGAACCTTTATTCGTAAGACCTGAAGATTCGGGAACGGCTGACAGTCCAACCACTATTGAAGCCGATGCAAACGTAAAACCCATTTTGAGCGGTGGTTTGGAAATCAAAAACTGGAAAAAATCTACAACTCCTATAAATGGCTTAAAGGCAGGAGTGGTTTGGGTGGCTGATGCGCCTGAAAAAGCGGGTGAAATTATCAATTACCGACAATTGTGGGTGAACGGAAAGAAAGCGGTTCGCGCCAAAAGTACCGCAGGAGATAAAATGGATAGAATTTTGTCTTGGGATAAGGAAACGGAAACTTGTTGGATTCCTTTCAAAGACAAATCGGTTAAGTTTGAGCCGGGAATGGAAATGAATATCATTCAGTGGTGGTCTGTAGCCAATCTTAGAATTAAAAATATCGAAATCAAAAAAGACGGCGCCCGACTTTCGTTTGAGCAGCCGGAAAGCCGCATTCAAAGCGAACACCCTTGGCCAGCGCCTTGGATTTCTAAGAACAATGGTAATTCGGCATTTTTCTTGAACAACGGAATGTCAATGCTGAATGAAGCGGGAGAATGGTATTTGGACAGAAAAAAAGGCAAAATCTACTATATTCCAAGAGCAGGAGAGGATATGAATTCGGCTAAAGTTACGGCACCATTTTTGGAAAATTTGGTTGAAGTTAAGGGAACTTTGGATTCGCCTGTTGGTTATTTTAATTTCAAAGGAATTTCGTTCCAATACAGCAATTGGCTTCGTCCTTCGCAACAAGGGCACGTTCCGTTGCAGGCGGGAATGTATTTATTGGATGCTTACAAATTATTAACACCGGGAACTCCAAATCAGGCAAATTTAGAAAATCAGGGTTGGGTGGGAAGACCAAGAGCAGCAGTTGAGGTAAATTATGCCAATAATACCCAATTTGAAAGCTGTACTTTCGAGCATTTGTCTTCTACCGGTTTGGATTTTCATAGAGGAACAAATCACAATACTGTCAAAGGAAATTTATTTAAAGACATTGGCGGAAGCGCAATCAATTTGGGCGTTTTCTCCGAAGAATCTTTTGAGGCGCATTTACCTTATACAGTAAAAGACGAACGAATTGTTTGTTCGGATGAATTGGTTGCCGATAATATGATTACTGATGTTGCCAACGAAGATTGGGGATGTTTAGGAATTGCGGCCGGTTTTATCAAAAATTTGACAATTGAACATAACGAGATTTCGGATGTACCTTACAGCGGAATTTCGATGGGATGGGGTTGGACACATACCGAAAACGTGATGCGAAACAACAAAATATTGGCAAACAAAATTCATCATTATGCCAAACATTTGCACGACGTGGCCGGAATTTACACGCTTTCCTCACAGCCTGACAGCCGAATTGAGGAAAATTATATCGACAAGGTTTACAATAGTCCGTATGCTCACGACCCTTTCCTGTGGCTATATTTATATACCGATGAGGGAAGTCAAGGCTTTACAATACAGAACAACTGGATTCCAATTCAGAAAATCTTGAAGAACCATAATGGTCCTGCTGGGAATATTTGGAAAGACAATTATGCTTTTGTTGATTCGAAAGTTAAGGAAAATGCAGGTATTCGAGCTCCTTATTCGAACTTGAAAAAAGAAGTGGTTGTTGACGAGGCTTGGGGATTGCAGCAAATGCCAAAGGCTGTGGCCATTGAAGTAATCGGAAAGGATTTGGATATCGAAAAAATTAAATCGACGATTAAAGGGTTCCGAATTGTGGGCGAAGAATTGTACCAATGGCAAAATCATTTGGTGATTTATGGCCTGATGAACCAGCCGGAAAGAACGAAACGAAAACTGGCGTTGGCTTTTCCGGCATTAGAAATTAAAATCTATGAAAACCCGGTTTATGACTTTCAAAATTTTGAAAGATGTAAGGGCGTAAAACCAGTATCCGAATGGGAAAATATTGTGTTGACAGCGAATTTGGTTGCAGACGAAAAAATGCAAAAAGAATATGTGGATTACCACGCAACCCAATTTGAAAAATGGCCTGAAATAGCCAAAGGTTTCTGCAATGCAGACTTTCAGCAATTACAGGTTTTCAAAAATGGAAGACAATTAATGTTGGTTATCAGTATTCCAAAAGGGGAAAGTCTTGACAAATTAAATCCAAAAACAACTGAAAATAATCCACGTGTAAACGATTGGAACGAATTAATGAAAAAATACCAAACAGGAATCGAAGGCGCAAAAGCTGGCGAAACCTGGATTTTATTGAACAAAATATAATGTTGATCCTAACAGGTTTTTAAAACCTGTTAGATCTTTTTCTTTAAGCTAAAAATTGCATTTTTTGGCCAATTAAATAAAAGACAAAAACAGATTAAAGTCTTTTTAGGATTTTTTAATTTATTGAAAATTAAATGTTTGAATAGTTTCTAACGAGGTTTTAAAACCTGTTGGGCTTTCACGAAACAATTGTAAAACTTTTAAACCAAAAGCAAATGTTAAAAATAGCAATACTAGGACTTGGAGAAGGACGAAGCACGATGTCGGCCGCTTTAGAAAGTTCAAAATTAGAACTTGTCAAAATATGCGACAGAAACGAAGACTTATGCAAGCAAAGAGCAAAAGAGTTTGATTTTTATTCTTTTACCACCAATTACGATGATTTATTGAATGATTCCGCAATCGATATAGTTGCGATTTATACGCCGGATCATTTGCATGCCCAACACGTCAAACAAGCTTTGTTGGCTGGAAAACACGTGGTTTGCACCAAGCCTTTTATCGATGATTTATCGGATGCTAAGGAATTGTTGGAACTAAGTAAAACAACTGGAAAAAAGGTTTTTATCGGACAAAGTTCCCGTTTTTTTGAGCCTGCAAAAAGACAAAGAGCCGATTATGAGGCGGGTTTAATAGGCGATTTAATTACAATTGAAGCCCAATACCACGCCGATCACAGATGGTTTTTGAAGAAAGAATGGTCACTTTTGCAATCGTTCAAATGGTTATACGGTGGTTTGAGTCATCCTGTTGATTTCATAAGATGGTATTTGCCAAACATTGAAGAAGTGATGGGTTACGGAATGATCAGCAGCAACGGAAAATCGGCGGGATTGAAGAATGAAGATACAATGCATTTTATTTTCAAAGCGACCGACGGAAGAATTGCGAGAGTGAGTGGTGTTTATACTTCGCCAACACAGCCAGCCCAAAGAGACAGCGGAATGAGCACTATTTTGAGAGCCACCGAAGGCGCCAGCCAAGCCGATTACCACGAATTGCGTTATGCGGTTACCGATAAAACCGGAGAAGAAAAAGTAATCACTTGGGGCGATAGCACTTTGAAATATTATTTCCGTTTTGAAGGACAAAGCCATCACGGCGGAGAATACCAAAACTATTTAGAATATTTTGTTGATAGTATCGAGCAAGGTTTTACGGCTTATCCTGATATGGAAGAAGGCATTGGGACTGTGGCTTTACTTCAAGCAATGGATAAATCTTTACAAACCGGAATGCCAGTAAAAATCGCTGATGTTCTTAACGAATACGGACTATGAACAGCATCTACGATAAGTTAACGACCCTTGATTTTATCATTGTTGCTGTTTATTTGGTGACCTTATTGATTATTGGTTATGTGGTGAGCGTCAAGCAAAGCAAGAAGAACGAAACGCTTTTTATGGCGGGAAATTCCCTGAACTGGTACAATATTGGGTTTAATATGTGGGGGACAAATGTGGGACCTTCGTCTTTATTGGCTTTTGCCAGTATTGGTTACGCGACGGGAATCGTGGCCGGAAATTTTGAGTGGTATGCTTTCGTTTTTTTATTGCTTTTGGCCATTGTTTTTGCACCGCGTTACATTGCGAGCAAAGTGAGTACAATGCCCGAATATATGGGAAAACGTTATGGCGACAGTACACAGACGATTTTGGCCTGGTATGCGATGGTGAAAATTTTGGTAAGTTGGTTGTCGTTGGGATTGTTTAGCGGAGGCGTTTTGGTGCGTCAGATTTTAGGAATCCCGATGTGGCAGAGTGTTACCGTTTTAGTGATTTTTTCCGGGATTTTTACATTTGCCGGAGGCTTGAAAGCTATTGCCAAAGTGAATGTTTTCCAAATGATTTTATTGATTGTCGTTTCGCTTACCTTATCATATTTAGGATTGCAAAAAGTGGGCGGAATAGATGTTTTAATATCGAAAACACCTTCCAATTTTTGGAATTTGGTTCGCCCTTCAGATGATGCGCATTATCCGTGGCCAGCTATTTTATTGGGTTATCCAGTAGCTGCAGTAGCTTTTTTCTGTACCGATCAATCGATGGTTCAGAGTGTTTTGGGAGCGAAGAATCTGGAGCAGGGGCAATTGGGGGTGAATTTTATTGGTTGGCTAAAAGTGTTGGCTTTGCCGTTGTTTATTTTACCAGGAATTTTATGTTCGGTTTTGTTTCCCGAGTTGGGCAAAAACTCCGATTTGGCTTATATGACAATGGTGACCAATTTATTTCCAAGCGGAATGAACGGTTTGGTTATTTGTGTGATGATTGCTGTTTTGGTTGGGACAATTGGTTCATCGCTTAATGCTTTAAGTACCGTTTTTACCAATGATATTTATGTAAAAAAAATCAATCCGACAGCCTCGATCAAAGAGCAAATTAAAATTGGTCGTATAACTGTTGCGGCGGGTTGTGTTTTTGCGATCCTTATAGCCGTTGCGATTGATAATATTAAAGGACAGAATTTATTCAACATTTTTCAAGCAGTTTTGGGTTTTTTAGCACCGTCATTGTCGGTAGTTTTTCTGTTGAGTATTTTCTGGAAACGCACCACCAAAAGAGCCGTGAATGCAACGCTTTCCTGGGGTTCGGCTTTTAGTTTGTCTGTTGGAGTTTTATATTTGTGGATTTTCCCTGCCGATGTTTATAAAATTTGGCCTCACTTTTTATTAATATCGTTTTACATTTTTGTGGTTTTGATGGTTGCTGCAGTTGCAATTTCATTACTGGACAAAAATCCCGAAACCAATTTTATCAGTGAGGCCGATGTGCCAAAAACCAGTAAACGAGTGAAAATATTATTCGCTTTATTGGGATTGGTAATTTTGAGTTTGTACCTTATTTTTAATGGTAATTGATTCAGCCTTCGAAGTAAAAAAGTAGCTTCCATTTATGAAGCTACTTTTTTTTATTCCAACTTTAAAACATATTTAACACAATTAAATTGTATGCAATTTAATTTACCGCTAGTTTTGTGCTTGACTTTTAAATAGAACTTAATTTTAAAAAAATAGGCAATGGCATTATTGGATGATTTAAACTGGCGACATGCTGTAAAAGCATATGATGCAACCAAAAAAGTAGCAGCGAATGATTTAGAAAAAATTTTAGAATCGGCTCGATTGGCACCTACTTCATCAGGTTTACAGCCTTTTAGAGTAATTGTTGTGGAAAATCAGGATTTGAAAGAAAAAATGGTACAAGGGGCATTAAATCCTGAAGTAATGCGTGATTGTTCTCACGTTTTGGTTTTTGCGGCTTGGGATGCGTACACTCCCGAAAAAATAGATAAAGTATATGATTACCATACTGATGTAAGAGATTTGCCTAGAGGGCGTTTTAGCAGTTATACAGATATGATTAAAAAAATCTATGGAGCACAAACTCCTGAAGAACATTTTGCGCATACCGCTCGTCAAACGTATATTGCGCTTGGTTTGGCAATGGCTCAGGCTGCCGAATTAAAGATTGATTCTACACCGGCAGAAGGTTTTAATAATGCTGTAGTTGATGAGATTTTAAATTTAAAAGAATTGGGATTAAAAAGTGTTTCGTTGCTTTATTTGGGTTATAGAGATGAACCTAAAGATTGGCTTTCAAATATGAAAAAAGTTAGAATCCCGATGGATGAATTCATTATAAAAATGTAATTTAAAAATAACTAGTTTCAAGATAGATGCAAGATTTCAATTCGTTACAATTAAGCCAGCAGCTTTGTTTTCCGCTTTATGTTGTGGCTAAAGAAATTATTGGCTTATATAGACCTTTTTTAGAAGAGTTGGATATTACTTATTCACAATATCTTGTATTAATGGTGCTTTGGGAACAACAAGGTTTAACTGTAAACCAAATTGGTGAAAAACTCTATTTGGATAGTGGCACACTGACTCCGTTACTAAAACGCTTAGAAAAAAAAGGTTTTATTATTAGAAAACGAAAAAAAGAAGATGAAAGGGTTGTCGAGGTTTTCTTGGATAAAGCTGGATTAGATCTAAAAGAAAAGGCTTGTAAAATACCTGGAAAGTTAGTAGAAAAACTCAATTTGTCTTCCAATGATTATATTGAGATTAAAGATTCAATTCAAAAAATAATGAGCAAATTGATTTCTTAGTTTTTTATATCTTATAAAATAAGAAAACCGTTTCGATGTAGAAACGGTTTTTTTGCTTCAAAATAAAGTCTTCCATATATATTTCCGGATTTAATCTTGCGATTATTTTACTTCGGAATTTTGATTTGTAAATATTGTAGCATATTTATAACTAGGGACTTGTAATTTGGTAATTTTATTGTTGATTATTATCTTCAATAAAATTACGAAAAAAGGAAGTTGTTATTTAATCTGTTTCTGAGAGTGAAAGCATGAATTATTTCAGGACAGTACAGGATAGTGCAGGTTAGTAAATGTAAAAATAACACTTATCTTTAGTCCCTAAATATATTCTTATGCAAAAACGTTTTTTACATTTTAATAGATTAGTCGTTTTTATTGTCATGTTTTCTTCGGTCTCTTTGTTAGCCCAAGAAACTAAACCAGCCACTTGGATTTGGTATCCAGGTGATTTTGAAGTTTGGTTAAGCAATAAAATGCAGGTAAGACGTACAGATCGCGAAGCAGTATTTCCACCACTTTGGCAATATTATAGTCCTTATTCTTTGGTAACTTTTCAAGCAGAAGTTGATATTCCGCAACCGGACGAAGTAAAAATATATTCGGAGGGATCTTTCCAATTAATTTTAGACGGAGTTCAGGTTTACGGACAACCAAAATCATTAAAAATTCCTGCCGGGAAGCATAAAATTTCCTTTAAAGTATATAATCAGGAAGTGTTGCCGGCTATTTATATTGCTGGTAAATATGTTAAGTCTGATGCGTCCTGGAAGGTGACCGATGAAGACAAACTTTGGATTGATGAAAATGGAAAAGCACAACAATCCGGTACGCCTTGGGTGCCTGTTGGTTCTTGGAATTTTGATGCGCCAGAGCATAAACCTTCTGGGTTTAAGCTAACAACCCAACCTTGGAATGCAAAAAAAACAGAAAAAATTGGAACTGGTCAATTGGTAGATTTTGGTAAAGAAACTTTTGGTTACATTAAAATTCACGGTTTAAAAGGAAAAGGCAAAGTGGCTCTTTATTATGGCGAGTCTCGTGAGGAAGCACTGGATACTGCCAAATGTGAAACATTAGACCATTTATCTTTTGGTGGAAATCAGCCTGAAACCTACACACATAATGGTTCCAAAGCATTTCGATATGTTCGGGTTCAAGCAGATCCAACAGTAAAATATGATTCTATTTCGATGCTTTACGAATATTTGCCATTGGACTATCGTGGTGCATTCAAATCTTCGGATCAAGAATTGAATAAAATTTGGGATGTGTCGGCTTACACGATGCATTTAACTTCCCGCGAATTTTTTATAGACGGGATTAAACGCGATCGCTGGGTTTGGTCCGGCGACGCTTATCAAAGTTATTTAATGAATTATTATTTATTCTTTGATTCGGCTTCCGTAGAACGAACGCTGTTGGCGCTTCGAGGCAAAGAACCTGTGACAGCTCACGTAAATATCATTATGGATTATTCGCTGTATTGGTTTGTGGGTGTTTACGATTACTATTTACACACTGGCGACACGAAATTTATCAAAACTTTTTATCCACGAATGAAATCATTGATGGAGTTCTGTTTAAAAAGAAGAAACGCAAACGGATTCCTGGAACCATTGGAAGGCGATTGGGTTTTTATTGATTGGGCGAACGGATTACCAAAAACCGGCGAGGTTAGTTTTGAACAAATGCTTTTGGCAAGAAGTTTAGAGGCTATGGCTGTTAGTGCTAAAATTGCAGGTGAAAATGAAGACCAAAAACAGTATCAAAAATTAGCATCTGATTTAAAAACAAAACTATTTGATGTGTTTTGGGATAAAAAAGAAAACGTGATGAAGCATCAGCGTATCGACGGTAAAATGCAGGATATTGTAACTAGATACGCTAATATGTTCGGTATTTTTTTCAATTATTTTAATGAAGAACAAAAACAAAGCATCAAAAATAAGGTGTTGCTCAATGATAAGATTCTTAAAATCACAACACCTTATATGCGTTTTTACGAGTTGGAAGCCTTGTGCGCTATGGGCGAACAGAATTATGTTTTAAAAGAAATGAAAAACTATTGGGGCGGAATGTTAAACGAGGGTGCAACCTCTTTCTGGGAAGAATACAACCCTAGCAAAAAAGGTGCGGAACATTTAGCGATGTATGGACGTCCTTATGGAAAAAGTCTTTGCCACGCTTGGGGTTCTAGTCCGATCTATTTGTTAGGAAAATATTATTTGGGCGTAAAACCAACCGCTCCTGGATATTCGGAATACGAAATCAAACCAAATCTTGGCGGATTGCAATGGATGGAAGGAAAAGTGCCAACGCCAAAAGGGGAAGTAAGCGTATATTGCAGTACCAAAGAAATTAAGGTAAAAGCTGCTGAAGGAGAAGGAAAATTGATTTTTGAAAGTTCGAGTAAACCAAAAGTAAGTTCGGGTACGATTACCGAATTGGCAAAAAATAAATACCAATTGACGGTTCAACCGAATGTGGAATATAAAATTAGTTATAAAGTTTTGGCTAAATAATTTTTAGAAAAAGTTACAAATAATGACCTCGTAGAGGTGTACTGTTTGTAGCCAATTTATAAAATCTAGCAAAAGCTCCGTAGGAGCGACCTAAAAAACAATTAATACAGACCGCACCTACGGAGCTTCGTAAATTGGCAATAATTCTTGCTATAAACAGTACACCTCTACGAGGTTTAATGCGAATGCTTGAGGACGGACAAATTATATTAAAAAATGATGCAAAAAATTAAACCTATATTTTTATTCATATTGTTTTTGGGCTTTTCAGTTTCAGCCCAAAATACACCTTGGCAATCCGCTTCTTTTGAAATAATAAAATCCAATTACAAAACATTCAAAACAACGCAATACGCACACGTTTTTTCGGGAAGCAAACACAATATTGTAGGTTTGGCTCCGGAATTGGAGGGTTTAACGGGTGTTGAACTTCCTTTGGATTCCTATAAAAAAGGGACAAACTCATCTTTGCAGTTAAAATTCAAAGAACCGGTTCAGGTTTTGGTTGGCGTTTTTCAGGAATCAGATAATGCTGCGTATCTTCAGCCGAATGCAGTAACAAACGGAAAATTGATACTTGAAAATGGAGTTACGATTACTGGATTGGCTCCCGTAAATATTTATGCCATCGCTTTCGCAAAAGGAACGCACACGATTTTGCCAAATACTAAAGGATTGTTTGCCATTTTGGGAGTGGTGAAAAGCAACCAACAATTGGCAACGAGAAATGCCGAAAAATTAGATGGAAGATTATGGAATCCAACCTATATCATTGAAGGATTCTCGGATGAAAAGCCACTTTTTGAAATTATCGGAGGAGAAAACAAAGCAGTTATCGATGAAGGAATGCCCGGAACGGAAGGGATTCAGGGAGGTTTTGAAGGTGGACGTGTGGTGAAAGTAGGCGATACCTATCATATGTTTCCAACTGAAAGAGCGGGTGAAAAGGGAGTGGAAATGTACTACGATCGTGTAAAAACCAAAATCGGACATTGGACAAGTAAAGATGCCATTCATTGGAAAAGGGAATCAACGATTTTGCAAGCAAGCGGAACCTATGCCATTACCGAAGATGATAACCCGATGAACGATCGACGCGCTGCGATTTGGTCGTATATGCCTGTTTTTAACGAAAAGACCAACAAATGGTACGGTTATTATTTGGCCTATACGGTACACAAAGAAATTCAGCCAAACCATTCTTTTGGAAGAATTTGGCGTTGCGAATCAACTGTAGAAGGCATCAACGGAATTGGCGGGCCCTATAAAGATATCGGAATCATTATGGAACCTGGTCTGGATTCTCAACCTTGGGAAGGCCGTCAGGGCGTAGCTTCTTTTTTTCCGTATCAGGTCGGCGATAAATGGTTCGGATTTTACAGCGGCGCATATCCTTTTGAATCTTGGGCAGATTATCCGAAGAAATCAGGTAAAGGCTGGTCTGTGGCTTTGGCAGAATCCAATAGTTTGGAAGGGCCTTGGCAAAGAAAAGATAAAGGTTTACAGCCTATAAAAACGATACATCCCATATTTGTTGAAAATCCAATTGTGAGTCAGTTGCCAAATGGTTTGTACATTGCTGTTTTCGACGGAGGCCCGGAAGGTTGGGGACATCATTTGCCAAATATGATGGGGTACACACTTTCAAAAGACGGAATTAACTGGAGCGAGGCGCATTATTTGCCAATAGAAACCAAAGTCGATAAATGGTGGGATATTATGCGAACACCGCTTTGCCTTATTCCCGAAGGAAATGACGTTTATACGATTGTGTATAATGCCATCGATTTGAAAAAGAGATTTCATCCTACAGGAACGGTAAAAGTAAAATTGAACAAAGACGTGATGGATTCTAAATTGAAGGAATTAAAATAGAGTTAAGAGAATAGAACAAAGAAAAAATCTGCTAAAATCATTTTTAATCTGCGTGCAAATAAAAGAATAATTGAATCTGTGGAAATCTGTAAAATCAGTGTTATCCGTGGTCCAATAAAATTATAAAATGAAAAACTTAATTAAGAATATCCTTATAGGAATAGTAGCTTTAGCTACAGTAAGCTGTGCAACGCATTACAAAAAGCGTGAAATAACTGACTCAGTAATGCAGGAGATTTATAACGAAATTAAAACGCCTTATAAATACGGATTGGTAATGGTGCCAACGGATAACTCATATAAAATGGACTGTCCTTCTGTTTTTAGAAAAGACGGAAAATGGTTTATGACGTATCTGATTTATGACGGAAGAGGTTATGAAACTTGGCTGGCCGAAAGTAATGATTTATTGCATTGGAAACACTTGGGCAAAGTGATGTCCTTTTCTAAAGATGAATCGCATTGGGATGTGAACCAAAAAGCGGGCTATATCGCATTACAAGATTATACTTGGGGCGGTTCGTACGAGTGGAAAAAGTATGACGATAAATATTGGATGAGTTATTTTGGTGGAAACACCACAGGTTATGAAGCGGGAGTTTTATCTATCGGAATGGCTTATTCGAAAGATGTGCCAACCAAAGCACACGAATTTGACCGTTTACCGAATCCGGTTTTAACGCCAAAAGACAAAGACGCTAGATGGTGGGATAACAGTACGATGTATAAAAACTCAGTTATTGAAGATAAAGAGCGCCTCACCGGAAGCAAATTTATTATGTACTACAACGCCCGTGGCGATAGTTTAAATCCTGCTAAAGGTGCCGAGCGTATTTCTATGGCAGTATCGAACGATATGAAAACTTGGAAGCGTTATGGCAATAAACCTTTAATCAATCATCATAGGGGAATATCGGGAGATGCCTATATTCAACGTATTAACGATACTTGGGTGATGTTCTATTTTGGAGCTTTTTGGACGGGTTGGAATCAAGGTGCATTTAACCGTTTTGCCGTTTCGAATGATTTAGTAAATTGGAAAGAATGGCAAGGTGAGGATTTAGTAAAATCTTCGGAGCCTTACGATAATATGTTTGCCCATAAATCATTTGTGGTAAAATATAATGGCGTGGTCTATCATTTTTATTGCGCCGTTAACAAAGCCGAACAAAGAGGAATCGCAGTGGCAACTTCTAAGGATTTAGGGAAAAGCGAATTGAATTTTGTTGCACCGCCGGAGAAGAAAGAGAAGAAATAAGTACAAAGTATTAAGAATTAAGACAAAGTTTGTCATTCCGACGAAGGAGGAATCTCCGCGACGTGAGTAACCAACGAAGATTCCTCCTTCGTCGGAATGACAAGAACACTAAAAATAAAATCAATGTTTAAGTCAATTCATATTCATAATTTTTTAAGGTTTCGATTTTCGATACTATTTTCTTTGTTCGTTACTTGCGCAATACAGGCGCAACTCGTTACAGGCGAACCTGCGGGAGTTCCAAAAATTCCACAAAAATATGTAGATATGCCTTGGGAAAATCCAATGGTAACCAGTATCAACAGACAAAAGGCTAGAGCAACGGCTTATTCGTATGCTACTGTTGCCGATGCTTTGGAAGGAAACAGAAATAAAAGCAGGATTAAAGTTTTGAATGGCGAATGGGATTTCAAATTTGCCAAAAATCTAAAAGAAGCACCTCAGGATTTTTACAAAAGTGAGGTTCAAGGTTGGAATAAAATTGAAGTTCCATCCAATTGGGAATTAAAAGGTTACGGAATGGCCATTTATAAAAGTGCCGTGTATTCATTTCGACCGGTTAATCCGCCTTTTGTTCCCGAAGATGACAATCCAATTGGTTCGTACCAACGCAAATTTACCGTACCCGAGAATTGGGATGGAATGACAGTTACGCTTCATTTTGGAGGGGTGAGTTCTGCATTTCAAGTTTGGGTAAACGGACAATTTTTGGGCTATGGACAAGACAGCTGCAATTCGTCCGAATTTAATATCACGCCTTATCTCAAGAAAGGCGAAAATATAGTGTCGGTTCGTGTTTTTCGTTATAGCGATGGTTCGTATCTCGAAGACCAGGACCATTGGCGTTTGAGCGGAATCCAACGCGAAGTTTTTATTATGGCAGAGCCAAAATTACGCATTGCCGATTTTTTCGTGCAAACCAAATTGGACAAAAAATACGAAGATGCGGTTTTTCAATTGCGTCCAAGATTGGATAATTTTACAGGCGATACCATCAAAAAACAAACTTTTGAAGTGCAGTTGTACGATACGCAAAACAAACCCGTATTCGAAAAACCATTGGTTCGAAAAGCTTCAGAAATAATTAGCGAAGTATCACCACGCTTGGATAAAGTGCGTTTCGGATTTTTTCAGGAAACTATCAAAAATCCATTGAAATGGAGTGCCGAAAAACCAAATTTATACACTTTGGTAATGACGCTCAAAAATGAGGACGGAACCACAACCGAAGTAAAAAGCTGTAAAGTTGGTTTTCGTTCTATCGAATTTTCGAAAGAAAACAGCAAAATGCTCATCAACGGAAAAGAGACTTATGTTTATGGAGTCAATCATCACGGGCATCATCCCGTTCGTGGCGAAGCGGTAAACCATCAGGATTTGGAAGAAGACGTGAAATTGATGAAAAAATTCAATTTCAATTTTGTACGAACTTCTCACTTTCCCGACGATCCGTATTTCTATGAATTGTGTGATAAATATGGTTTGATGGTGATGGATGAAGCCAATTTGGAAACCCACGGACTAGGCGGATTTTTGAGCAATGATCCCCAATGGACACACGCTTATATGGAACGAATGACCCGAATGGTGGAACGAGACAAAAACCATCCGAGTATTGTGATGTGGAGTTTGGGTAACGAATCAGGTAAAGGACCCAACCACGCAGCAATGGCCGGTTGGACTCACGATTATGATATTACACGACCAGTGCATTACGAACCGGCACAAGGAAATCCAAGATTAGACGGGTATATTGATCCTTTGGATCCGCGCTATCCCAAAACGGTCGATCATTCGCATCGATTTGAAAACCCACAAGACGAACCTTATGTGGATATCGTGAGCCGTTTTTATCCGGGTATTTTTACACCAAAGTTTTTGGTCGATCAACATAAAGACACAAGACCTATTTTGTTTGTGGAATATTCACATTCAATGGGGAATTCAACCGGAAATTTAAAAGAATTGTGGGATGAATTCCGCTCGACGCCAAGAGTTATTGGCGGTTGTATTTGGGATTTAAAAGACCAAGGATTGCTTCTTAAAGATCCAAAAACAGGACAAGACTATTTTGGTTACGGAGGTGATTTTGGAGAAAAAAAACACGATGGCAATTTTAACATCAACGGAATGGTTGCGCCTGACGGAAGACCAAAAGCGGCGATGTTTGAAAACAAATGGATTTATCAGCCGGCAGTTACCACTTTTGAAAATAATACACTTTTAAAAATTCACAACCGACAAGTGGTTCAAAATTTGAGTGATTTTATTCCGGTGATAAAAGTTTTGGAAAACGGCACTATCATCAAAGAAGTGGTGCTAAAACCGATGGATGTTCCTGCAGGAAGTGATTTGGTTTTGGATGTTAAGTCCTATTTTCCAAAAATGAAAAAGGATTCGGAATACTTTTTGAACATCGAATTTCAACTTTCCAAAGATGAATTTTGGGCTTCAAAAGGCTATGCCGTTGCCACCGATCAGTTTTTGTTGCAAAAGAAAGAAACGCAGGTTTCCTTGGTACCTTCGACAGAGAAAATTGCCGTTGCAGAAACGCCAACCGATTTTACACTCAAAGGGAAAGAATATGCGATTGTAATCAGTAAAACAAATGGAGCCTTAACTTCCTATCAATATAAAAAAGAAGAGCAGGTTTTTGGGCCGTTATTGCCTAATTTTACTAGGCCGCTTACTGACAATGACCGCAAAGGTTGGAAACCCAATAAAATCTTGAAACAATGGTACAATGCGGTACCAAAATTGACTAATGTGGCAATGGAGCGAATGGGCAGTGAAGTCAAAATCAGCAGTACTTATGAAGTCATTAAAGACAGCGCCCAAGTTCGGGTTGATTACGTAATTCAGCCGAGTGGGGTTATTAAAGTCAATTATAATTTGAATGCCAATACAGCCTTGCCAAAAATTCCAAAAGTGGGAATGCAGATGGGAATTCAAAAAGAATTTGACCAAATTTCGTGGTACGGAAAAGGCGAATTGGAAAACTATATCGATCGCAGTTTTGGTTTTACCGTTGGAAAATATTCGTTGCCGATTAATCAATTTATCGAGCCGTATGTAAAACCACAAGAAAATGCTAACCGTACAGGAGTTAGATGGATGGCATTCTCGACGCCACAAAAGACCAAGGGATTATTAGTTGTAAATGACACAAAGGTTTTGAGTATGAGTGCGTGGCCTTTTACACAGCAAAATTTAAACGAAGCCAAACATACTTTCGACCTTAAAAACCCGGGATTTTTAACGATAAATATCGATTTAATCCAAATGGGAGTGGGTGGAAATGACAGTTGGTCGCCTGTGTCAAGGCCTATAGAAAAATATGAAATTCCTTCGGGAGATTATCAATACAGTTTTTATTTAGTCCCTTTTGCGGAAGCGAAAAATGGATTAGAAAGCAGTTTGAAGAGATTTAAGTATTAGTATATTCCTAACAGGTTTTAAAACCTGTTAGGTATTTTTATTTATAGAAGTTAAAGATACAGTTTGTCATTCCGAGGAAGGAGGAATCACACTAGAAATTCCACAAAGTTAGGCTCAACGTGTGTGATTTGCTCCGCCTGTTCGCTATCGCTCGGGTCTCGTTCCTCGAAATGACAAAGAGAATGGTTAAAAAAAACAACAACAATGTTTCAAAAAAAACACCTCTTTTTTATTTTACTTCTTGCAGGATTGGCTTCCGCACAGGAAAATCCTAAAAAAGAAAACACCTCTTTTCAACCAACCATAGAAACCTCAAGACCTTGGGTTTATTGGTATTGGATGCAGAGCGCTTACTCCAAAGAAGGCATTACCGCCGATTTGGAAGCGATGAAACAAGCCGGAATTGGCGGTGCTTATTTAATGACGATTAAAGGCCCTTCAAATCCACCATTGATGGATCCGCCCGTTTTGCAATTGAGCAAAGAATTTTGGAATTTGGTATATTGGGCATTGACAGAAGCTGACCGATTAGGCGTGAAAATTGCTTTTCATCCTGCAGATGGTTTTGCCGTTGCCGGTGGGCCTTGGATAACACCCGAAACGTCGATGCAAAAAGTGGTATGGAAGGATACTATCATTATCGGAAACCAATTTAGAAAACTGAAATTGGCTGTTCCTAACCATTACAAAGATTACTATAAAGACATCGCCACTTTTGCCATTCCGGTTAAAGAAAGTTTTGAGACTTCGGAAAAAAAACACCCAAAAATCACGTCAAGCTTGGGCAATTTTGACGCATCGTTTTTAAACGATTCAAAGAAAGACGATCAATTTAGGTTAAAGGAAAAAGGATGGGTTCAATACGAATTTGATCAGCCGTTTTTGTGCAAATCTGTTCAAATTGAAACCAAAGGGAATAATTACCAAGCGCATCGTTTAATTGTTGAAGTGAGCGATGACGGCGTTAATTTCAAAAGCCTTGGACGATTAGCCACACCACGTCAAGGTTGGCAAGATACGGATGCCTTTTACACTCACAGTATCGTACCAACAAAAGCGAAATATTTCCGTTTTGTTTACGATCCCGAAGGAAGTGAACCCGGAGCCGAAGATTTGGATCCCGCAAAATGGAATCAGGGATTGAAAGTCGCCAAAATCTATTTGTCAAATGAGCCGCTGATTGATAATTATCAAGGAAAATCGGGAGCAATTTGGCGTTTGAGTCCACAAGTAACCGAAAAGGAAATCAACAGTTCCGATTGTGTTGATTTGGCAAAAATGATCAATATTTCGAAGTTTGTTGATGCCAATGGAATATTGGATTGGAAAGCTCCATCCAAAGGGAATTGGCGAATCATTCGTTTTGGATACACGTCAACTGGACACGAAAATGCAACGGCAGGCGGTGGAAGAGGATTGGAAGTGGATAAATTTAATGTTGATGCCGTTCGTTTTCAATTGGATCATTGGTTCGGCGAAATGTTGAGAACTGCAGGGCCTGAACTGGCTTCCAAAGTGGTCAAAATTCTCCATATGGATAGCTGGGAATGCGGTAGCCAAAACTGGTCTCCTGTTTTTCAAGCCGAATTTAAAAAACGAAGAGGCTATGATATTGTAACCTATTTGCCGGTTATGGCTGGAATTCCTGTTGAGAATATTGAAACTTCGGAGAAAGTATTATATGATGTCCGAAAAACGATTTCAGAATTAATCGCAGAAAACTTTTTTGGAACATTAAAAGGAATTGCAAAAGACGCCAATGTAAAATTCAGTTCAGAGAATGTCGCGCCAACAATGATGAGCGACGGGCTTTTACACTTTAAATACGTTGATTATCCGAGTGGGGAATTTTGGCTGAAAAGCCCAACCCACGATAAGCCCAATGATATGCTCGATGCCATTTCGGGAGGGCATATTTATGGTAAAGATATCATTCAGGCCGAAGCTTTTACGGCTTTAAAAATGGACTGGGACGAACATCCCGGAAACCTAAAAGTGGTTGCGGATCGCAATTACGCACTCGGAATTAACCGATTTTTCTATCACGTTTTTGTGCATAATCCGTGGATAGACAGAAAGCCCGGAATGACGCTGGATGGTATCGGTTCTTTTTTTCAAAGAGACCAAACCTGGTGGAAACCCGGGAAAGCTTGGGTGGATTATTGCCAAAGAGTGCAGTTTCAGTTGCAAAAAGGAAAGCCGGTAATTGATTTGGCTGTTTTTATTGGTGATGATTTGCCTTCAAGAGCGGTGCTTCCGGATAGATTGGTGCCGTTTATTCCGAATGTTTTTGGAAAAGATCGCCTGGAAAGTGAAGCCATTAGATTGAAAAACGAAGGTCAGCCTAGCATTAAAATGCCGAAAGAGGTTAGTTCGACTAAAAATTCAACCGATTTGTCGCAATGGATTAACGCGATGAATGGTTATCAATATGATTCTTTCAATGCCGATGTTTTATTGAATAATGCTAAAGTCGAAAACGGAAAAGTAATTTTCAGCAACAGTATTCAGTATGGTGCTTTGCTGTTTCCGGGAAGTCACAAAATGGCGCCGAACAAAATGATTTCTTTGGCTGTTGCCAAAAAAATATTGGAATTGGTCAAAGACGGAGCAACTGTTTTCATTGACGAAAAACCGAATCTGCAACCAGGAATGTATTCAGATGCCGATCATAAAAGTTGGCAAACTACAATCGATGAAATTTGGAACAATACTTCGAATGCAACTTCGTGGAAAATAGGAAAAGGAACGATAATTAAATTGCCTTATTTAGGAAATGATTTTACTGAAATCGGAATTACTCAGGATGTCTATTTTCCAAATCTAAATAGAGCAGATTCTGAAACCATTGCCTGGACACACCGTCAATCGGATGAGGAGGATATTTACTTTTTATCGAATCAAAAAGAATCAAAAAGAACATTTGAAGCTTCGTTTCGAGTAGTCGAAAAAATCCCGCTTTGGTACAATCCGGTTACCGATAAAACTTCAGCATTGGCCAACTGGAAAATCGAAAACGGAAGAACTGTTGTTTCGATAACCTTAGATAAAAATGAATCTGGTTTTGTTATTTTTAAGGAAAAAACAAAAGAGGTTTTGGCAAAAGGCTATCAAAAAGGTTCTGAGTTTGAAAAGGTGCAGACTTTGGACGAAAACTGGGAATTACAGTTTGATTCCGAATTTAGAGGGCCAAAAGAAGTTGTGAAAACCAATAAATTGTTTGATTGGAGCACTTCGGATAATAACCAAATCAAATATTATTCGGGTACGGTTATCTATAAAAAAGAGTTTGTTTGGAACGGAAATAGTAAAGAACAATTGTGGTTGGATTTGGGTACAATCGCCAATATCGCCGAAGTTAGCATCAACGGAATAGATTGTGGTACGCTTTGGACATTTCCCTATAAAGTTGGTATTTCGCAAGCCTTGAAAAAAGGGAAAAATAGTATTGTCATCAAAATTACCAACACTTGGGCAAACCGATTGATTGGTGACGAAAAATTGCCAAAGGAACAAAGATTAACCTGGACTAACGCCCCTTTCAGATTGGAAGGAGAGCCTTTGCTGAAAGCGGGATTGCTGGGCCCGGTTACGATTGTAAAAGAAAAATAAAATAATAAATCTAACCACAGATTAAAGGATTTTCACAGATTAGAAATCCTTTTGAATCTTTTAATCTGTGGCAAAAAAAATTAGCACACAGATTTTGGCAGATTATATATTAAAATCTGTGAAAATTTTTTTAATCTGTCGCAAAGGAATAAAATAGGACGCTCCTATGGAGCTTGTTTTGGAAATGTTATTTTTTCTACAAACAGATAGTCCCTACGGGACTTTAAAAACTCCTTTAGGAGTGTACTGTTTGTAGAAAATAATGGTAAGATTAATTTTTAGCTCCGTAGGAGCGACCTGTTTAGATTAGGATAATTTAAGAATAAAATATAAATGAGAAATTTTAAAAAATCAATTATTGCTCTTTTTGTGGTTTTAGGAAGCTTTCAAATCAATGCCAAAATCAAACTTCCGGCGCTGTTTACGGACAATATGATGTTACAGCAAAAGTCGAATGCACCAATCTGGGGTTGGGCTGAAAAGAATGCAAATGTTACAGTAAAAGCATCTTGGAGCACAAAAATCTGCAAAACAAAAGCAGACGATTCAGGAAAGTGGAAAACAGAATTACAAACCCCATCATTTGGCGGTCCGTTTACAATTGAAGTTTCTGAAGGAGCTGAAAAAGTGCTTATCAAAAACGTTTTGATTGGCGAAGTTTGGTTATGTTCGGGACAGTCGAATATGGAAATGCCTTTGAAAGGATTTCCTGGACAGCCTGTGAGAAACGGCAATGAAATCATCGTAAAATCGGCCAATAAAAACATTCGTCTGATTACAATTCCGCGCGCAACCGTGTTGCAACCTTTGGATAATTTTGAAGGAAAATGGGAAGTGGCTTCGCCAAAATCTACGGGTAATTTTAGCGCAACAGCTTGGTATTTTGGTTCGCTTTTGCAAGAAGTATTGCAGGTTCCCGTGGGATTGATTCACGTTTCGTACGGAGGTTCAAGTATGGAAGCCTGGATGAATCAGGAAATGTTGAAAGATTTTGCAAGTGCCAAAATTCCAACCACAAAAGAAGAGTTGGCCAAAGACCCAAACCGCGTTCCGACGACTTTGTTTAACGGAATGCTTTCGCCGGTTATTGGTTACGGAATCAAAGGCTGTATTTGGTACCAAGGGGAATCCAATTACGAAAGAGCAAATGAATACACTGCTTTGATGAAAAAGATGGTTTCGAGTTGGAGAGCGTTGTGGAAACAAGGTGATTTTCCTTTTTATTTCGCACAGATTGCACCGTTCAATTACGCTTCTTTTCATCCGAAAGATTATTTGGAAAAATACAATTCGGCTTATTTGAGAGAAGCACAATTGAAAGCTTCGAAGGAAATTCCAAATGCTGGATTGGCGGTTTTGATGGATGTTGGTGAAGAAAATAATATTCACCCAACGGACAAAGAAAAAGGAGGAAACCGTTTGGCGTTTCAGGCTTTGAGTAAAACCTACGGGGTGGAAGGCTTCGAATTTGAAAGCCCGAAATACAAAAGTATGGAGATAAAAGACAATTCTGTTACCGTTTCTTTTGATGATGTGCCTAACGGAATAACATCTTACGGAAAAGAGGTGAACGGTTTTGAAATCGCAGGAGAAGACAAGGTTTTTTATCCTGCAAAAGCGGAAGTTCGCAGAAAATCGGTGGTTTTGACTTCGGACAAAGTGGCGAAACCCGTAGCGGTACGCTATTTGTGGAAGGATTTTGTAAAAGCGGAATTGTTCAGTAATGGCGGATTGCCGATGTCGTCGTTTAGGACTGATGAGTGGTAGGTTAACGAAATTATAGATAAAGTTTGTCATTTCGACCAACGGGAGAAATCACACAAGTAAATCGACAAAAGTTGAAAACATTCTGTACGGAGCTTCTAGTGCGATTCGCCTTTCGTCGGAATGACAAACGAGACAAAAATTAAAATTAATAAATAAGTTGAAATACATAAAATACATACTTCTCTTCACTACGTTTTTAGTCAAAGCGCAAATTCCCGTGCTTGATAATTACAACCAAATATGGACAACCCAAAGTGCAAATTCCTCTGAGTCGATGCCTTTGGGAGGCGGTGATATTGGCTTGAATGTTTGGGTAGAAAAAGGGGATTTATACTTCTATTTTTCGCGAAGCGGAACTTTTGACGAACATAATACATTGCTGAAATTAGGTCGCGTAAAAGTGGCGCTAAGTCCAAATCCTTTTGCCGGAAAAGAAGGTTTTCATCAGGAATTGAAACTCAAAGACGGCTACATTTTGGTTGGACAAAATGATGCTAAAATCAAGCTTTGGGTGGATGTTTTCAAGCCAGTAATCCATTTGGATTTAGAAAGCAAAACGCCTCTGAAAATGACCGCTTCCTACGAAAGTTGGCGTTACAAAAACCGTGATTCCAAAGGAAAGGCCAATAATGCCAATTCGTATAAATGGGCACCGCAGGGAGATATTGTCACTTTCAAAGATTCCATTGCATTTGAAAATAACGGAATCAAATTTTACCACCGAAACCGAGAGCAAACCGTTTTTGATGTTGCAGTAAAACAGCAAAAAATGGAATCGGTTAAGGATCAAATGATGAATCCGATTGCGAATTTGACTTTTGGCGGATTTATGAAAGGCGAGAATTTAAAATCGGACGGAACTTACCTTGGAAAATATCAGGAAACTGATTTCAAAGGATTTAATTTATCGAGTATAAAACCATCGAAAAAACAGTCACTGGAAATTTATTTGAACACAAGTCAATCTGATTTTAGTACGTGGAATAACGGATTGAAAAATCAAATTTCGGAGTACAAAATCAAAGGAAAACAAGCGGAGAAAAACACTCAGATTTGGTGGAATAATTTTTGGAACCGCAGTTTTATTTTTACGCAAAAAAACAAATCAGCAGAGAAAGATTCGGTGTATCAAATCGGGCAGAATTATCAGTTGTTCCGTTATATGCTGGGTTGCAATGCCTACGGGAAATATCCAACCAAATTCAACGGCGGACTGTTTACAGTTGATCCAGTTTTTACCAATCCCGATTTGAATTTCACACCCGATTTCAGAAATTGGGGAGGAGGAACGATGACGGCTCAAAACCAACGGTTGGTTTATTATCCAATGACAAAAAGTGGTGATTTTGATATGATGAAATCACAGTTGGATTATTATTTAAGTTTACAAAAAAATGCCGAATTGCGTTCGAAAGTATATTGGAAACACGGTGGAGCAGTTTTCGTTGAACAACTGGAAAATTTTGCTTTGCCAAATCCTGCGGAGTATGAGTGGAAACGTCCGGCAGACTACGATCCCGGAATGGAATATAACGCTTGGTTGGAGTACGAATGGGACACGGTTTTTGAGTTTTGCAAAATGATGTTGGAACAGAAAGAATATGCTGGAGAAGACATTCAAAAATACAATTCGTTTATCGTCAGTTGCTTGAGATTCTTTGATGAACATTATCAATTTTTAGCGAAACAAAGAGGAAGAAAAGCTTTGGATTCGGATGGACATTTGATTCTTTATCCTGGTTCAGGAGCCGAAACTTATAAAATGGCGTATAATTCCAATAGCACTATTTCGGCCTTAAAAATAATTACTGAAAAGCTATTAAACCTTTCGGAAAAAGAATTGTCTAAAGAAGAGCTTGATTATTTGAAAGGCTTTCAAACGCGAATTCCGCCTTTGAATTTCAGAACTTTTGATGGATTTAAAACATTGGCACCAGCCAAATCTTGGGAACGCGTAAACAATTCCGAAGTGCCACAATTGTACCCGGTTTATCCGTGGGGAATTTACGGCATTGGAAAACCTGATTTAGAAACCGCTTTAAATACCTGGAAATACGATACCGATGCGATAAAATTTAGAAATCATATCGGTTGGAAACAGGATAATATTTTTTCGGCGCGTTTAGGATTAACGGAAGAAGCAGCGAAATACAACACCTTGAAGATGGCCAATTCGGGTAGAAGATTTCCAGCTTTTTGGGGACCGGGATATGATTGGGTTCCTGATCACAACTGGGGTGGTTCAGGGATGATTGGAATGCAGGAAATGCTTTTACAGGAAGCAGATGGTAAACTATACCTTTTTCCGGCGTGGCCAAAAGAATGGAATGTCTATTTCAAATTGCATGCAAAAGAGAATACTACAATTGAAGCCGAACTGATTGATGGGGAATTAAAAGGTCTCAAAGTAATTCCGGAAGGAAGAAAAAAAGATGTTATTAACCTGCTTGGAAAATCGGAAGCAGAAAAAACCAAATTAAAATGATTAAGAAATTAGTGGGGGCTGCAGCTTTGGCTATGCTATTGGCAACAAACGGGCAAGCTCAAAATACGGACAAACAAATCGTAAAAGTCGATTTTGACTTTTTTCAAAGACGATTGGAAGAAGTACATGATCCGGCTTATGATTCATGGGTGGTAAACGAGCAAAAAGAAGCTGAGAAAAAGTTTAATAATGTAACTTTTAAGCTAAAAGGAAATTTTACTTCCAAATGGAATAAAGTAGGGATGAATGCTCCTTTTTACAACAAATTGGCAAGTGACGGATTGGTTACAGCAGAAAATTTGGAACTAAAAATAAGCGGATTGAAAGAAGGAAAACATACGCTTTTGACGTTTCATAATGCGTTTGATGTGATTACAGGAAAGACTTTTTCCCCGATAAAAATTTATGTAAACGGAAAATTGGCAGAGACTGTAAATGCAAGCCAAAGAACCAATACAAAGGTTGATGCAGCAATGGCTTATTTAACTTTTAATGCTGTAAAATCAAAGGAAGTAATCATTCGTTTTGAAATCGACCCAACTACAAATCCTGATATTGTAAAGGAAATTGTTATCAATGGTTTTGAGTTGGACACACCAAATTTAATGAATCAGGCGCGCACTCCACAACCTAATAATGGAGACGAACACGTTGAGCTAACTAAAAATGTAATATTGAAATGGGATGCTTCAAAGAATGCAGTAGCTCACAAATTGTATTTTGGAGATGATAAAAACGCCGTAGCTAATGCAACTGAATCATCGAAGGAATTCAAAACAAAATCAATTGAAACAAGTTTTCCAGTTTCTAATTTGTACAGTGGTTTAACTTATTACTGGCGTGTTGATGAGATTGATAGTAACGGTAATGTAACTTTAGGTAACGTTTGGTCATTCAAGCCTGCACAATTGGCTTTCCCGGGTGCTGAAGGTTACGGCCGATATGCAGTTGGAGGTCGTGGAGGAAAAGTGGTTGAAGTAACAAATCTAAACGATGACGGACCTGGAAGTTTGCGTGATGCGGTAAATCAGGAAATTGGACCAAGAACGATTGTTTTTAATGTTTCGGGAAATATTCAATTGGCTTCAAGATTGGTGGTAAACCAACCTTACATTACAATCGCTGGTCAAACTGCGCCAGGGGAAGGAATTACAATTACCAGAGCACCTATTGGCTTGACTGGAAATGACGGTGTTATCCGATTTTTGAAAGTTAGAATTGGTGGTGGAAAGACATATGATGGAATGGGATTGACCGGTGCTAACTTCAGTATTATTGATCACTGCTCAATTAGTTGGACAATCGACGAATCATTCAGTTCTCGTGGTGCGCACCATATTTCGTTGCAAAGAACCTTGATTTCAGAGGCTTTGAACGTTGCAGGTCATGATAAATACGGCCCAGGTAAAATGCATGGTTATGCAGCAACGATTGGTGGTGATATCGGAAGTTTTCATCATAATTTATTGGCACATAATGAAGGACGAAACTGGAGTATTGGCGGTGGTTTGAACGGTGAGGGGTATTATACAGGAAGAATAGATATCCGAAATAATGTAGTTTATAACTGGGGAGCAAGAGCAACTGACGGCGGTGCCAACGAGGTGAATTTTGTAAATAACTATTATAAACCGGGTGCTTCGACTAAGATTTTTGTGGCATTGAATGCGCAACACGAAGGAGTTGGAAAAGGGATGCAACGCTATTATTTTGATGGAAATATAATGCCGGGTTATTTTGATGCGAAAACTCAAGAGAAAGGTAGAAAAATGACAATAACTCATGATGAAAAGGTTAGCTATCAAACATTTGTTGATAAACCATTTTTCGATTCTTATGTAGAAACTCAATCGGCAGAAGCAGCATATAAAAATGTACTTTCGGATGTTGGGGCGAATCAGCCGTTTTTTGACAAACACGATAACCGAATCATTGACGAAACTTTAAAAGGAACATTTACTTATAAAGGAAGCAAAAGTGGTTTGGGCGGTATGATTGACAACGAAGCCGATCAAGGGGGATGGCCGAATTTTGCATCAGAAACTCGTGCTGCAGATTGGGATACCGATCACGACGGATTGCCTAACTTTTGGGAAAAAGCTTTTGGTTTGAACGAAAATTCTAAAGCAGGTGATTTTTCAGATGCCAATTCAGATCCAGAAAGAGACGGATTTACAGAATTAGATAATTATTTAGATTGGTTGGCGCAACCTCATTATTTTGTAAATTCGGGCGAAAAAGTAGTTTTATCTGCGACCGATTTTTTCAAAGGATATGAGAAAAGCCCGGTTTATACTTTCTCTGAACTTAAAAATGGGAAAGTAGATTTAAAAGGAAAAGAGATTCAGTTTTTTACAGTAGAAAAAGGATTTGCATCTTTCATAATCACGGTGAAAGACGCGGACGGAGATTCAATGAGTCGTAAAATTAATTTCTTTGTGAAATAATAATTTACAGCAAATTCGCAAATTATTTAAAATACGTTTATGTATTAAATTTGCGAATTTGCTGTAACATTTTATATAAAAATAAAAAACATTAAAATGAAAAAGAATATCATCGTACTATCAGCCCTATTATTTTCGACTGTTTTTACAGCCCAAAATAAAGGTTTGGTTGCAAATTCTCAAAGTCCGTATTCAAAATTGAAGAGTGTAGGTTTGCAGGATGTACAATGGACAAACGGTTTTTGGAAAGAGCAATTTGATGTGGAAACCAAGAACACTTTACCTTATATGTGGGATTTGTATCATAACGATTCAATTTCGCACGCATACAAAAATTTTGAAATTGCTGCTGGTTTAAGCAAAGGTGTTTTCAAGGGGCCTTCTTTTCATGATGGTGATTTTTATAAAATATTTGAAGGAATGGCGGCGACTTATGCCGTAACAAAAGATAAAAAACTGGATGCCGAAATGGATGAGGCTATTGCGCTTTTTGCAAAAGTGCAACGCAAAGACGGTTATATTCATACTCCAGTTTTAATTGATGAGCGCTGGGGAACTTTAGGTCCAGAGGAAGTTAAAAAACAATTGGGTTTTGAGAAATACAACATGGGGCATTTGATGACTGCCGCCTGTATCCATTATCGTGCTACGGGAAAAACCAATTTTCTTGATATTGCAAAAGGCGTAGCCGATTATTTGTATGATTTCTATAAAAAAGCTTCACCTGAATTGGCACGAAATGCAATTTGTCCGTCACATTACATGGGCATTGTCGAAATGTACCGCACAACGAAAAATCCAAAATATCTAGAATTGGCTAATAATTTGCTTGATATCAAAGGAACTACAGATGATGGAACCGATGACAATCAAGACAGGGTTCCGTTTAGGCAACAAACTACCGCAATGGGTCACGCCGTAAGAGCGAATTATTTGTATGCAGGTGTTGCCGATTTGTATGCCGAAACCGGAGAGAAAAAATTATTGGATAATTTGGAATCCATTTGGAATGATGTGACCTATCGCAAAATGTACATCACTGGTGCTTGTGGTTCCTTGTATGATGGGGTTTCACCAGACGGAACTTCTTATGATCCAACAGTGGTTCAAAAAATTCATCAGGCATACGGAAGACCTTATCAATTACCAAATGCTACTGCTCATACTGAAACTTGCGCCAATATTGGAAATGTTTTATGGAATTGGAGAATGCTTCAAATTACTGCCGATGCCAAATATGCTGATATCGTTGAGTTGGCATTATATAATAGTGTACTGTCAGGAATCAGTTTGGAAGGAAAAGAATTTTTTTATAACAATCCGCTGAATGTTTCCAAAGATTTGCCTTTTAAACAAAGATGGAGCAGACAGCGTGAAGGCTATATTGCTTTGTCAAATTGTTGTGCACCAAACGTCACCAGAACCATAGCCGAAGTTAGCAATTATGCTTATAATCTTTCGAAAGAAGGTTTGTATGTTAATTTATATGGGGCTAATCATTTGAAAACTAAAAATTTAAATGGAGAAGAAATTGAAATTGAGCAAGAAACCAATTATCCTTGGTTTGGAAAAGTTATCTTGAAAATTGTGAAAGCTCCAAAAAGTGATCAGGCTTTTTTTCTGAGAATTCCGGGCTGGAGCCAAGGCGCAACAATTTCGGTTAATTCTAAAGCAATTACAGAAAAAATTATTTCGGGTACTTATTTGAAAATTAATCAGAAATGGAAAAAAGGAGATGTTATCGAATTGAACATTCCGATGCCAATTGAATTAATGGAAGCAAATCCGTTAGTAGAAGAAGATAAAAACCAGATTGCCGTAAAAAGAGGACCAATTGTGTATTGCGTAGAATCTGATCAACTTCCGGCGAATGTTGGTATTAATGATGTTTTTTTGAATATAAATTCAACTTTCAGCACCGATTTTATCAAAATTAATGATCGTAACATCCTTAGTATTAATGCAAGTTCATCAGCTTTTGGCGATAATTATTGGGACAAACAGTTGTACAAACCTTTGTCTGCAAAAATTGAGGCTCAGGAATTTGACGTTAAATTGATACCGTATTTTGCATGGGGAAACCATGGTAAAGGTGAGATGACAGTTTGGATGTCACATTAAACAAAAATATATTTATTATAATAAGGCATATAAGGTCATTTAAGTACTTATATGCCTTTTATGTTTAAAACAAAACTTATGAAATACTTCTTTGCTATACTGCTTGCTTTTAATTTTATTGCTTCATCAGCCCAAACAACAGATAACCGATTTGAATTAACCGTTGCACAGGATGGATCCGGAGATTTCAAAACGATACAGGAAGCTATTAATAATGTGCGTGATCACGCCGAAAGAAAGGTAGTTATTACTGTTAAACCTGGTGTTTATAATGAAAAAGTGGTTATTCTTTCGTTTAAAAGAAACGTTGTTTTGAAAGGGACAGACAGAGAAAAAACTGTTATTACTTTTAATGATTATTCGGGTAAACCTTTTAGGGGAATTGATGTGACCGGGAATTCAAAATACAGCACTTATACTTCTTATACTTTATTGATTCAGGGAAATGATTGTTCAGTTGAAAATCTAACAGTTGAGAATACGGCTGGAAGAGTCGGGCAAGCTGTAGCACTGCATACAGAAGGTGATAGAGTTGTGGTTAAAAATTGTTCTATTTTAGGAAACCAGGATACTGTCTATCTGGCAAAAGGGGGAACCCGAAATTATTTTGAAAATTGCTATATCAACGGAACAACTGATTTTATATTTGGTGCGGCGACAGCTTATTTTTACAATTGCACTATTGAAAGTCTTAGTAATTCATATATAACTGCAGCATCAACGACTCAGTTTGATGCTTATGGATTTGTTTTTGTAGATTGTAAGCTTACAGCAAAAGACAGCACGGTGAACCAGGTTTTCCTTGGACGACCTTGGAGGCCTTATGCAAAGACAGTATTCATCAATACCGACATGGGTTCGCAGATAGTACAGGACGGTTGGAATCCTTGGAAAGGCGACAAAAACTTTCCGGATAAAGAAAAAACGGTATTTTATGCCGAATATGGCAGTAAAGGAGAAGGGGCAAAGGATCTATCCAAGAGGGTATCCTGGTCTCACCTGTTGAAAAAGACAGAACTTAAGCACTATGAACAGCAAAATGTCTTGAACGGTTGGGATCCTGAGAGATAATTCTGGTTTATTTTGAATAGAAATAAGCATAATGCATTATGTTTTTTGTTAAAATTTATTATGAATAATTTTTTTTTAAATTTGTTTTACTGGCTCGAAAACGTTTTCGCAGTTTTATTCTTGCTAATTTTTATTTTTTTAGCTTTAAAAATTAACAAAATGAACCTATTTTTGTTATAAATATTTGATTTTCAATTATGTTTTGTGTTAAAATAATTTGAGAATAAGTGTTTACAATCCCTAAAGTTATAGTTTTTCAACCTATTGATGTATGATTTTTCTTTCTTAGTTAGAAATTTTATGGAAAAGGTGAATTTTAGTAATTTGTTGTTTTGCAATAGATTATGGTTGATTTTTTTTCAAAAATCAAATTTTAAGTCAATTTTTGCTTATTATCTGTATTCTTTTATAATGAGCTTTTAATTATTTTTTTTAGAACCTAATGCCTGTTTTTTTAATTTCTCGTATTTAAAGCTTTAATTTTTTATCGATGTAATTTTTAAAGATGTCTTTTTTTTGAGAATTATGTTTTAAAACAGGATAGTACAGGACGGTTACCAGATAGTATCCTGTTAATTTTGACGTATAAATGTATTTTTAACATTTAATATTGAAATAGAAATTTAAAGCAAGTCAAATTTTTGTTTTAATTAAATGAAAAAAAGCATTAAAAAAAACAACTAACTAATTTATAACCTAATTTAAATCAAACATTTATGAAACAAGCATTTATTAAAAGATGTAGTTTTCTTTTGTTTACGCTGATGAGCATAATAGCTGCTGCTCAGAATTCAAATGGTCAAGTAACGGTTACTGGTCTTGTAACCGATAATGCTGGAATTCCTATGTCAGGTGTAAACGTAACAGAAAAATCATCTAAGAATACAACTAGTACTGATTTTTCAGGACACTATAAAATTAAAGTAAACAAAGGAGCTACATTGGTCTTTTCTTTTATTGGGATGAAAAAGATGGAAATTCCTTTAGGGGGACGTACTTCAATTGATATAAAAATGCAGGATGATTCCAATCAATTGGAGAATGTAGTAGTTGTAGGATATGGTACTCAGAAGAAAAAGAATCTTACTGGTGCTATAGCAACTATTAAACCATCAGATCTTCAGGATCTGCCGACAACGAACTTGTCAGACGCTTTGAAAGGATTGGTTCCTGGTATGACTGTTGTTGGAGGATCTGGACGTCCTGGAGATCCTTCTTCAGTACAAATCCGTCAAACTTTCTATTTTGGAAAAGATGCGGGTTCATCGCTTCCTTTAGTTGTTATCGATGATATGGTTCAAATCGATCCTGCATCAGGTTTGCCTACAATGGATACTTTTAACAGATTGGATCCTTCAGAGATTGAAAGTCTTTCGATACTAAAAGATGCATCTGCTGCTATTTATGGATCTCGAGCTGCTCAAGGAGCTATTGTAGTAAAAACCAAAAGAGGAAAATCAGGTAAAGCAAGGTTTAATTACAATAGTCAGTTTGCTGTTAATGATGCTGTGAGTCATACCAAAACGATGAACGCTTATGAATCAGGAGTTTTCAATAATAGATTTTTACTGTCACAAAATCCAACAACAGCTGCTGCGAGTTTATTTTCTACAGCTGAATTGGAGGAAATGAAAAGTTTGGATTATGATTGGTTGAAAAAAGCATGGAAAACTGCTACACAACAAAAACATACCTTTGGGGTAAGTGGTGGATCTGAGGATATTACCTATTTTGCAGGTGCTACTTATTTAACACAGGATGCGAATCTTGGGGATCAAAAGTATAACAAATGGAATTTCCGTACCGGTATTAATGCGAAACTTACCAGTGATTTGGATTTTTCTGCTTCTATTTCTGGAAATAGCGGGAATATTGAAAAATCATTTACCAAAGCAACTTCTGGTATAAACGACAGTAGCTATGGGTCACTTACAAAAGGTAGTGGTGAACAGGCTGATTATGGGTATTTAGTACACATGCCAAAATACATTCCATGGGAAACTACAGTGAACGGGGTGAATTATTATATGTCTCCATTTCCACGTACTGATCGTAATTTAGGTTCTGCAAATGCCAATAATACAATAGCAGGATGGAATTATTTTGCTACTTTGAACAATGGTTCAAAACAGACAAGTGATGATTTTTCTTATAATGTAAATGCATCTTTGACTTATAAAATTGCTGCTGTTAAAGGGTTGTCTTTGAAAGGATCTTATTCCAGAAATCAATTTTCTTCTTATACTGAACAGATTGCATTGCCTTATGATTTAGCAAGAATTACAAATTATAATACACAAGATAATCACTTGGCAAGCGGAGCAACTAATGCTGATTATTTAGTTGAGACTAACGTTCGTAGTTCTAGGGTTTATTACACTAATAATGATAGTAAAAGTTCTCAAGTTAACTTTTTTACTAATTATGAAAGAACTTTTGGAGATCATGAGGTTGGAGGAATGCTTGGAGTTGAAGGATCAGAGGCTTATTCTACAGGAACTCGTTTAGCTTATGAAAATACTCCAAAAGATTATCAAGGAGATTATCGTACAGCTGGGACAATTACTACTAATTCAACTTCTACAAAAGTTGAATCGGGGACACTATCGTATTTAGGACGTTTTAATTACGGATATCAAGGAAAGTATTTAGCATCATTCCTTTTCCGTTCTGATGCTTCTACCAAGTTTTCACCAGATAATTATTGGGGATTTTTTCCATCACTTCAATTAGGATGGATAATGTCTAAAGAAAAATGGTTTGAAAATAGTTTACCGTGGGTAAACTTCTTGAAATTACGTTATTCTATCGGTAAAACAGGAAAAGATAATATTCAGTATTGGAGATGGATTCAGTATTATGATGTTATCGCTGATAAAGGTTTTGTCTTTGGTACAGGGACCAATGCTTCAGGAGGTGGTGCTCTAGGAGGAGCTGTAACCCCTAAAGTAACTCCAAATGAAGATTTAAGATGGGATTCAACAGTAAAAAATAATATTGGACTTGATTTCAATGTATTAAATAACAGATTACAGGTTGCTGCTGATTTTTATTATGACAAAACTACAGATATGTTAACGGATATGTCTAGTGCAACCGGAGTGCCAATTTCTGTTGGAGGAGGGTTCGCTGAGCAAAATTATTCTAATATAAATGCTTGGGGTGCTGAGTTAGGTGTTAACTGGAGTGATCGTATAAAAGACAAATTTAGCTATAATGTTGGAGTTAATTTTGGTTATTCTGATAATGAAGTAAAAAAATACCCAGAACAAGCAGTAAACTATCCTTCTATTATGTCAACTACTACAAGAATGGGTAATTCAATTGGTTTTGGACCAGTTTGGGGATTCCAAACTTGGAAAGGAACTTCAACAGGAGATGGTATTTTGCGTACAGATGCTGATATTGCAAATTATTGGCAATATTTGACAGATCATGCAGCAGCTGCTGGAGCAGGGAATGGTACTGGACAGCCAAATTACATGGGTATTAATGCTATGAGTGGAATGAGAAAAGGGATGTTAGCTTATGAAGACGTTGCAGGTCAGTTAAATACAAATAACGGTACTATGGCAGGTCCTGATGGACAAATTGTAAAAGACAATGATTATGTTAAATTAGCTAAAAGTGCCAGAGTATATGGAGTGACAACCAATTTAGGTATGAAATACGAAGGGTTTTATTTGAGAGCTCAGATTGCAACTTCTTGGGGAGGTGCCCGTTTTGTTGATTTGGTAAGTCAAGGTACTGCTTCAGCTCATAATATGTGGGCACACGAAACTTTCTGGAATGATATGTATGGTGATGATAATCCAAACGGAAAATATCCTAATTTAGCTCAATACAGTTATATTTCAGCTCCTTCAGATTTTTGGCAGTTAGATACTTTCCGTTGTTTTGTTAGAAATTTAACTGTTGGATTTGATATTCCTAAACAAGCATATGCTAACACTAAATTACAAGCTATTTCATTGGGTATAACAGGTAATAATCTTTGGGATATCTATAATCCTTATCCAAATCATTATCGAAACATGTATGACAGTTCTTATGAAAACTATCCAACTCTTAGAACGTGGTCACTTAATCTAAATGTATCATTTTAATTAATTTGATGGTAAATATGAAAACAAAAATCAATTTATATATAGTTTTTGCACTACTATCACTAGTGAGTGTTTCGTGCAGTGAAAACTTTTTGGAAGACAAGAAAAGTTATGGTCAATATGATGATTCATTTTTTCAAAGTCAGGAACGCGTAGAATGGTACATAAATAACATGTATTATGATTATTTCTTTGCTTATAAAGGACCAACAGGAGCTTTAGTAGGATCTTATACTGATACTTATACTAAAATGACAGAAGAGTTAGGAGGAACACAAGATCTTATCAATCCGACTAAAAGCTTTGTAAATGCTCTTGATGCATCTGGATATTTTGGTACTAAACCATCAACCAGTATGAAGAACGAGCCTTATTCTAGAATTAGAGAATGTAATGAGATATTAGGCGATCTTGATATTAAAGGAGCAAATTTAGATAAAACGTTCCGTGATCAGATAAAAGGGCAAGTATATTATTTGCGTGCGCTACAATATTATGATTTGGTACGTGTTTACGGAGGGGTGCCAATTGTATTAACAGTTCAGGATGCTTCTGCTGATGATCCGACCATCAAAATTCCAAGAGCAAAGACTTCAGAAGTATTTGCTCAAATTGTGAGTGATTTGGATATGGCAGCTAGTTTGTTGCCAGGAACTTGGCCTAATGCTGCAGCAAACTACGGACGTTTTACAAAAGGTGCCGCTTTGGCTCAAAAATCACGTGTGTTGTTAACTTTCGCGAGTCCATTATATAATAAAAATTGGGATTCTTCAAATGAGCGTTGGAATGCAGCTTTGCAGGCAGGTTTAGCTGCTGAAGCGCAATTGACAGCAGATGGTTACGGATTATATGGTACTACTGCTAAAGAGTGGGCTTCAATGTATTCTACTTTCGATAATAAGTTTTGTAAAGAAGCCATTGTAGTTAATATGATGTCAACTCTAACTACAGGTAACTTTATGAGTAATGGATGGGAAAAAGGAATCCGTATGGTAAGCCAGGGAGGAACAAGTGCTTTGGAAGCTCCAAAAGAAATGATTGATTTATTCCCTCTCGCTGACGGTAGAAGACCTACTGCAGCCAATGGGTATAATGATTTTACATTCTTCTTGAATCGTGACCCTAGGTTTTATAGAACTTTTGCTTTTTCAGGTATGACTTGGCCATATAAGGAGAGCGGTACTGCTACTTATAAACCTGTTGTTTGGTCTTACCGTTGGGTAGATACTGCCAATAAAGCTTATTTTAGTGATAACAATCAAGAGAATAGTCCAGCTTATGTTAGAAAAATGTCGGATATTGCCGCTAGTAATGCTTCAAATTTCCAATATTCTGGAACTGATCTTTATGAATATCGTTATGCCGAATTGTTGTTGAACATTGCTGAGTGTTATGCTGCACTTGGACAAACTAGTAATACGATTGCTTATTTAGGAAAAATTAGAGCTCGTGTTGGTATTCCTTCCGCTAACAATTATGGTATTGGTACATTGGCCGATAAGTATGCTGCTATCGAAGCTTGTTTGTATGAGCGTAGAGTAGAATTAGCTTATGAGGGAAAACGTTATTGGGATATTCAACGTTGGATGCTTTATGATAATGCGTCACTTCCAGGAGTTTCTGGAGGTACTGTTGCTAAATTAGGTTTAACACCAATCAATGGGACACAACGTACGGGAAATTTCTTACAGTATAAAAATACTACTTCAGGTTCTGCTGACCCGTTGGCATCTACTCGTGGAGCTATTTCTGTTGATCCGGATGCGGCTGCGGCTACTTTCCAAACTCAATTAACAGCTTTGGCAGCTTATTATAATGCTAACTTCGTTAGAACTCCATTATTGACTCCGTTGGATAATGTAAATGGTCAGGCTGTTACAATTAAATTTAATCCTAATTATTATATACAAGGATTTAATCTAGCTACCTTGACTCAAAATACATGGTTGCCTCAAACTTTAGGATGGAATGATGCCTCAGGAGGAGCAGGAGCATATAATTTCCAAGACTAATTTTATAAAATAATGAAGTATTAAAAATCATAAAAACCAATCACCTGTATTTACCAAAATACAGGTGATTTAGTTATACGAATAACTGTAACATAAAATTAACATGAAAAATACCATCTTGCCTCTATTGGCAATAGCGCTTTTTGGGAGTATGAAAAGTTTTGCACAGTACCCATCAATCTCTCCCGAAGTGCAGGCACAATCCAAACTTATTATGGATGAGGCTCAAAAACGCTCTGATGAAGCTTGGGAAAAAGCGCTCGTAGTTATTGAAGAAGAAGCAAAGCACGGAAAACCATATATTTCGTGGGCATCAAGACCAAACGATTTGCCACAGGCAGACATTCCTGCTTTTCCGGGAGCCGAAGGAGGAGGAATGTACACTTTTGGAGGTCGTGGCGGAAATGTGTACACGGTGACTAGCCTTGAAGACAATGGGCCTGGAACTTTACGTGAGGCTTGCGAAAAAGGAGGAGCGAGAATCATTGTTTTCAATGTTTCGGGAATTATCAGAATTAAGAGTCCTTTGATTATTCGTGCGCCTTATATTACTATTGCAGGGCAAACCGCTCCCGGTGACGGTATTTGTGTGGCGGGAGAATCGGTTTGGATTAACACCCACGATGTTATCATTAGACATATGCGTTTCCGTAGAGGAGAAACTTTTGTGGGACGTCGCGATGATGCTATTGGTGGTAATCCATTAGGGAATATTATGATAGATCACGTTTCGGCGACTTGGGGATTGGACGAAAATATGTCGATGTACAGACATATGTACAGCCCGGGACCTGGTTATCCGGACGAAAAAAGACCTACGGTGAACATTACAATCCAAAATAGTTTGTTTGGGGAAGCATTGGATACTTACAATCACGCTTTCGGAAGTACTTTGGGAGGAGAAAACTGTTCATTTATGAGAAATATGTGGGCCAGCAATGCGGGTAGAAACCCATCCATTGGGTGGAACGGAATTTTTAATTTCGTGAACAATGTGGTGTACAACTGGTACAACAGATCTACAGACGGTGGTGATTATCAGGCTAACTACAATATCATCAACAACTTTTACAAACCGGGACCTGTGACGAATTTGGCTGAGCCAATCAGTTATAGAATTCTAAAACCGGAATCAGGACGTAGTAAATTACCTTATATGGTTTATGGTAGAGCGCACGTATCTGGAAATATTGTAAACGGAAATGACAAAGTGACCAAAGACAACTGGGACGGAGGTATCCAAATCGAAAACAAAAAAGGAGAGTTGATGTCTTATGACGAAGCCAAACCATATTTTGACAAAATGAAAAGCGACAAACCTTTCCCAATGCCTTGGTTCCGTCCTTTAATGAAAGCTGATGAAGCTTATGAATTTGTTTTGAAAAATGTTGGAGCCACTTTGCCAATAAGAGACAAAGTTGACGAAAGAATCGTAAGAACCGTAAAAACTGGAATTCCTGAATACAACAAAAAAATTGAAGGAAAAACATTCTACCAATTTGAGCACCGTCGTTTACCGATGGATTCTTACAAACAAGGAATCATCACTGATATTTCACAAGTGGGTGGATATCCTGAATACAAAGGAAAACCTTATGTAGATACAGATAAAGATGGTATGCCTGACGCTTGGGAGAAAAAATACGGTTTGGATCCAAAAGATCCATCTGATGCCAAAAAAGATTTAAACGGAGATGGATATACTAATATCGAAGATTACATCAATGGTGTGAATCCTGCGATAAAAGTAGATTGGAAAGATTTGGCCAATAACAAAGAAACTTTGGTTAAACCTTTATTGGATTTAAATTAAAAATTGATTTTGAAAAGATTCTCATTCCATAATTTGCTAATTATGGGATGAGGTATTTTAAAATGCTAAAAAAAGAAAAATGAAGTCAATAAAGAAATTAAGTATATTGTTTTTACTTTTTGCTTTTTGCAAACTAAGCGCGCAACAATATGCCGACCCGGAATACATTAAGGTTACCAATGAAAGAGCTGCCAAAATTGTAGAAAAATTAGCCTTAGGGAACAAAGAAAAAGAAGCAGCGGTAACCAATGTTATTGCTCAACAATTCCGCGATTTGAGCAAAATTCAGGACGAAAGAGATGCTCAAATCAAAAAAGTAAAAGAAGACACTACTTTATCCAAAGAAAAACAAAATGCAGCCATCGATAAACTGAAAGCCGATGCCGACAAATCCATCGACAAACTGCATAAAGCTTATTTGAAAAAATTGGGTAAACACCTAAACGAAGCAAAGATTACCGAAGTAAAAGACGGAATGACCTACGGTGTTTTGCCTATTACTGTTTCTGGTTACAACGATATGTTGCCTAATTTAACCGAAGCACAAAAAAAATACATTTACGATGCTTTGGTCGAAGCTAGAGAACACGCAATGGACGGTGGTTCATCCAAAGAAAAACACGCTTGGTTTGGTAAATACAAAGGAAGAATCAACAATTATTTATCTACTCAAGGTTATGATTTAAACAAAGAAAGCGCAGATTGGCACAAACGTTTGGAAGAACGCGAAAAAGCCAAAGCTGGTAAATAATTTACTCGTGATTAGCTTTTGAACATTGAAAGTGAGGAAGATTTATTACTAAAGCTAATTACTAATCACTTAAAAAAAGATTCCAATGCTTACTATTTTCAAAAATAACAAGAATAGGTTTTTTATGGCAGCAGTTTTCTGCCTGTCTTTTTCCTCGGTATTTGCACAATATCCGGAAATTCCAAAAGAAGTTCAGGCCAAGGCGGACACCATTTTGGCGAAAGAAGAAAGACGATTAAAAGAAATATGGACCAAGAATGCCGACATTATTAAGGAAGAAGCCAAACACGGTAAACCTTATTTGCCTTGGGCTTCGTATCCAAAAGATTTTGTTCCGGCTGATATCCCTGCTTTCCCGGGAGCTGAAGGTGGAGGTGCTTATACACAAGGAGGAAGAGGCGGAAAAATTTTCGTAGTGACTAGTTTGGAAGACAGCGGAAAGGGAACTTTCAGAGAAGCTTGTGAAGCTGTTGGAGCTAGAATAATTGTATTTAATGTTTCGGGGATTATTCGTTTAAAAAACCGCATCAGTATGCGTGCGCCTTATGTAACAATCGCTGGGCAAACTGCGCCTGGTGACGGAATTTGCATCGCAGGAGAAACTTTAGAAATAGATACCCACGATGTTATTATTCGTCATATGCGTTTCCGTCGTGGTGCTACCGATGTAGCCCGCAGAGATGACGCTTTGGGAGGAAATCCAATAGGGAATATTATTATAGACCACTGCTCGGCAAGCTGGGGATTGGACGAAAATATATCTTTGTACAGACATCAGTTCAGAGCCAATGAAAAATCGACTTTGGACAAATTGCCGGCTGTGAATATTACCATTCAAAATACAATTTCTTCAGAAGGGTTAGATACTTATAATCACGCTTTTGGAAGTACAATTGGAGGATTAAATAGTACTTTTATGCGTAACTTGTGGGCAGATAATATTTCAAGAAACTGTTCTATCGGAATGTATGGGGATTTTAATTTTGTAAATAACGTAGTATTCAACTGGTGGAACCGTTCTTTGGACGGTGGTGATTATCGCTCGTTGTTTAATATCATCAACAATTATTTCAAACCGGGACCAATAACTCCAACCGATCAACCGATTCGTTACAGAATCTTGAAACCGGAATCGGGTTATATGAAACCAAAAACGTTTGGTAGAGCTTATATTGATGGTAATTATATAGTAGGATCTCCTGAAGTTACTGCCGATAACTGGAATGGTGGTGTTCAGTTGGAAGACCTTACATTGGAACAATCCAAAGATTATTTGGAATATATCAAACAGCCAAAGCCTTTTTCAATGCCTAAAATTACCATTATGAAAGCAGAAGAAGCGTATGAGTTTGTCTTGAATAATGTTGGAGCGAATATCCCGAGAAGAGATGCTGTTGACGAACGTATTATCAAACAGGTTCGTACCGGAAAAATCGAATCCAAAGACGGATTGGAAAATTCTATTGGTAAAGAATATATCAAAAGAAGATTGCCTGCCGATTCATACAAAAAAGGAATCATCACGCATCCTGACCAAGTGGGCGGATATCCTGAGTACAAAGGAAAGGCTTATAAAGATACTGACGGTGACGGAATTCCTGACGCTTGGGAAACCAAATATGGTTTGAATCCAAAAGACGCATCCGACGCCAATAAAGATTTGAATGGCGACGGTTATACCAATATCGAGAAATATTTTAACGGAATCGACCCAACCAAAAAAACGGACTGGACGAAATTTGAAAATAACACCGATACACTGGCACAGTTAAAAGGATTATTGCAGTAAAGACGAAAGAGTAAAGAGTATAGAGAATAGAAAAGGAATTATTTTTTTAGGAAGTCTATATTTTTTACTCTTTGTTCTATATTCTAAAAAATCAAAAATAAAATTGTTGCTTTTTGGAGCAGAAACAAAAGGCATTTTTGGAAATATGGGTCCCGCTTTCCGTTACAATTTTATGTGCGGTCTCGTCTTTTGGGACGAGATCGCACATAAAGATTTTCACTTTAATCGGGGCTAAAAGGCAACATTAGGCTTTTTTGTAATTATTTTAGAGCTAACGATCACAACCATAGCCGACGGTTTCAACTGTCGGAGCTGCGGTCGAAGGCATTTTGAAAACGTTTTTTGGAGTTAATCACAAAAAATAAAATTAGTA
This sequence comes from Flavobacterium aquiphilum, assembly GCF_027111335.1. Classification (NCBI taxonomy): domain Bacteria; kingdom Pseudomonadati; phylum Bacteroidota; class Flavobacteriia; order Flavobacteriales; family Flavobacteriaceae; genus Flavobacterium; species Flavobacterium aquiphilum. The sequence continues at coordinate 1,139,558 of NZ_CP114288.1, forward strand.
ATCGAACTCAGGTTTATCAAAAATAAAATTGAAGTGAATTTTATCCAACTCAAAAATATCATAACAAAACAGGATTTACTCGTTTTATCCTGTTTTGTTATTTTCTTTAGTGCTAATGTCAGCGTGGCACAAAGCACATTTCCTGATATTGTTAAAACCAAAGAAGGAAAACTTTCTTTTACCACTGACAGTCAGGGAAACCAAATTCCTGATTTTTCGTATGCCGGATATATGGCTTCCGAAAAAGCGATTCCGAATGTGGACAACAAAATTTTTGTTCCAAAACAAGAAGAAGATGCAACCCAAAGAATTCAGGCTGCCATTGATTATGTAAGCAATTTAAAACCGGATAAATCAGGTTTTAGAGGAGCGGTTCTTTTGGACAAAGGCATTTTCAAAATCAGCGGAACTTTATACATCAAAAAATCGGGTGTTGTATTGCGCGGAAGCGGGAATACCGAAAACGGAACCGTATTGTTAGGAACCGGAGTGAAAAGAGAATCTGTCATCAGAATTTTGGGTGTCGATGATAAAAAAATGGGTGAGAATCTTGAATTCGGCAATTCTTACACAGCACTTGGAGCACAAAAAATTCAGTTGAAAAATAGTTCCAAATTAAAACCCTCAGACGAAATTATCATCAGCAAGCCTTTAACCGACAATTGGATTAAAGAATTAAAAATGGATGATTTTGGGGCAGAAACGGCTTGGGTTGGCTGGAAAAAAAATGATTGGGAAATAACTTGGAACAGGGTCGTAACTAAAATCAATGGCAATGAAGTGACATTGAACGCTCCGTTGACAATGACTTTGGATGATAAATACGGAGCTGCAAAAGTTACTGTTTATTCTTGGCCGGGACGAATTGAACATATCGGGGTTGAAAATATTTTGATGAAATCGACTTACAATGCATCCAATCCAAAAGATGAAGAGCACAGATGGCAAGCAATCAGCATCGAAAACACGAAAAATGCCTGGGTGAAACAAGTGAATTTCAAGCATTTTTCTGGTGGTGCAGTTGCTGCGTTAAAATCGGCTCAACAAATTACAGTTGAGGATTGTATCGCAACCGAACCGATTTCTGAAATAGCAGGATTTAGAAGACTTACTTTTTATACCGAAGGCCAACAAACCTTATTTCAACGTTGTTACTCCGAAAACGGTTATCACGATTTTGCGGTGGGCGGTTTTGGAACTACCGGACCGAACGTTTTTGTTCAATGTCAATCGACTTTGCCTTTCAATAACAGTGGAGCCATAGGAAGCTGGGCAACAGGCGTTTTATTTGACGTTTCGTATGTTGACGGGCACGCTTTAAGTTATAATAACAGAGAGCAAAATGGTAGAGGTGCAGGTTGGACTGCCGCCAATAGCGTAATCTGGGAAACTTCGGCTTCAAAAATAGAAAATTACAGTCCGCCAACGGCTCAAAACTGGGCGTTTGGAACTTGGGGCGGAATTATGGCCGGTGATGGTCATTGGAAAGATGTAAACGGTCATATTACACCTAGAAGTTTGTTTTACGCACAATTAGGAAACAGATTGGAGAAACTTCCTGTTGATCCGCATATTTATGATTTAGGTTCAGAACCTTCATCAAGTCCTTCTGTCGAAGTGGCTCAGCAATTAACTAAGGAGTCGGTTGAAAGAAAGGAAAATTTAGTAGAATGGATTGCCGAAGTTTCAAAAGCAAATCCAATTAATACCAATGCTAAAGGTCTTAAAAACGCAAACGACTTAAAAATTAATGCAACAGTTGCCGAGAATAAATCGAAAGTGGTTACCAAAAACGGTTGGCTTACTTACGACGGAAAACTAATTGCCGGAAACCGATTGAATGTGCCTTGGTGGAGAGGAAGTCTTAGAGACAGCGATATTTCTAAATCGTTGCCGGACGTTACACGATTTGTTCCGGGAAGAAGAGGTACAGGATTTACAGACAATATCAACGAAGTTGTTGATTATTTGACGACCAATAATATGGTTACTTTGGAACATAATTACGGATTGTGGTATGAGCGTCGTATGGACGATCACGAACGCGTTCGCCGTTTTGATGCCGATGTTTGGCCACCGTTTTACGAGCAGCCTTTTGCAAGAAGCGGACAGGAATCGGCTTGGGATCAGTTAAGTAAATATGATTTGACAAAATTCAATGATTGGTATTGGAATCGTTTGTCCCGTTTTGCCAATTTGGCTGAAACCAAAGGTCAAATATTGGTCAATCAACAATATTTCCAACATAATATTATAGAAGCCGGTGCGCACTGGGCAAGTTCTCCTTGGCGTTCGGCCAATAACATTAACAGTACAGGTTTCCCGGAACCGCCGCCGTATGCTGGTGACAAACGTATTTTTATGGCTGAACAGTTTTATGATGTGACTAATGAAGCCCGAAAAAAATTGCACCAAGGTTTTATTCGCAAATCGTTGGATAACTTTAAAGACAACAGTAACGTAATTCAGTTGACAAGTGCCGAATATACTGGGCCGCTTCACTTTATGCAATTTTGGTTGGATGAGGTTCAAAAATGGAAAGACGAAACTGGTAAAAAAGGAATTATTGGTTTAAGTGCAACCAAAGATGTTCAGGATGCTATTTTGAACGATGTCAACAGAGCCAAAACGGTTGACGCTATTGATATTCGTTATTGGTATTACAAAGAAGACGGTTCGGCTTATGCTCCTGAGGGTGGTGTGAATTTAGCACCGCGTCAGCACGCACGTAAACTAAAAGTTGGTAAAGAAACCGATGATCAGGTGTATCGCGCCGTTCGTGAGTATCGTGAAAAGTATCCTGAAAAAGTGGTTTTGTATTCAACTGACGGTTCTCCACGTTTTGGATGGGCGGCTTTAATGGCCGGGGCTTCTTTGCCAAATATTCCAAAAATTGAACTTCCTGCATTTTATTCAGAAGTTAGCGAAATGAAATTGGTTAGTGGAAATACTTTTTCAGACAATCTTTGGACATTAGAAAATAAAGGAAAAGCATATCTTTTTTATGCAAAAAAAGCACAAGATATTTCGATAGACTTAACTAATTCTAAAGGGAATTTCGAAGTCTATGCGATTAATGCGGAAAAAGGAAGTGTAGCCAAAATATCTAGCATTGGAGGAGGACAAAAAGTTACAATTCCGGCTTCAGATGTTAAGGAAAAAGTACTTTTTGTAACGAAAAAAAATTAGCCTCAGACAAGACAGATTAGACGGATTTTAAAAAATAAAAGTTAAACTAAGATAGTCACCGAAATCTGTTCGATCTGTCGAGTCAATGGCCATTAAATAATTAAAACAAACTAAAATGAATCTGAAAATTAAATATGTATACGCCTTTTGTATTTCCTTTTTGTTTGCGACACAAAGCGGATTTTCGCAGTCTGCAAAAACAAACGGAGCTTTACCTAAACTCAAAATCTCCAAAAATCATCACTATTTTGTTACCGAAGACGGAAAACCTTTTTTCTGGTTGGGTGATACAGGTTGGTTGACTTTTGGAAAATTGGACAGGGAAGGTGTAAATAAATATTTTCAGGATCGAAAAGCAAAAGGGTTCAACGTGGTTCAAATTATGGTTTTGCATAATATCAATGCGGTGAATGTTTATGGCGACAAAGCTTTAGTAAATGAGGATGTTTCAAAACCGATAACAACTCCCGGTAGTAATTTCAATAACAAGGAAGAATACGATTATTGGGACCACGTAGATTATGTTTTGGATGTGGCACAGAAAAACGGAATTTATGTTGGGATGGTTCCGGTTTGGGGAACAAACGTTTCCAAAGGGGATAAAGTAAGCAAAGAACAAGCAACTAAATATGCGAAGTTTTTGGCTGACCGATACAAAAACAGAACCAATATTATCTGGATGAATGGTGGCGACACCCACGGAAACGAATTTATGGACATCTGGAATGCCATTGGAAACACATTAAAAACCAATAACCCTGACCAATTGGTGACTTTCCACCCTTTCGGAAGAACCGATTCTTCTGACGATTATCACAATGCATCTTGGTTAGATTTCAATATGTTCCAATCAGGTCACAGAAGATACGATCAGGATTCATCGAAAACCGCTTTCAAAGAAGACAATTACAAATTTGTTCACAGAGATTGGGATTTAAAACCAACCAAACCAACTCTTGACGGAGAACCATCTTACGAAGGAATTCCACACGGATTGCACGATACTTTGCAACCATTATGGAAAGCTAGTGATGTGAGACGTTATGGCTATTGGTCTGTTCTTGCTGGTGGTGCAGGTTATACTTACGGACATAATGCAGTGATGCAAATGTTTAGAAAAGGCGATAAACCCGCTTATGGAAACAAAGTGTTTTGGTACGATGCCATCAATGCACCTGGTGCGGGGCAAATGGTTTACATCAAAAAATTAATGTTGAGTTTTCCTTATTTGGAAAGAGTTCCGGATCAATCTTTAATTGCTAATCAAGGTGAAAAATACGATTATTTGGTAGCGACAAGAGGAAAAAATTACGCTTTGATTTATACTTATAATGGCAGAAAAATTGCCGTTAATATGGGGAAAATTGCAGGAGATAAAGTAACGGCAACTTGGTACAATCCAAGCAACGGACAAAAAACAAAGATTGGAATTTTTGATAATAAAGGGACCAAAGAATTTCAGCCTTCCGGCAAAAAAGAAGACGGAAACGACTGGGTATTGATTCTAACGTCAAACAAATAATACTATTCTTGGAGACCTAACAGGTTTTTAAAACCTTTTAGGTCTAATAAGAATAATAAAATGAGAAAAAATCTGCGAAAATCTGCGGAATCTGCGGAATCTGCGTGCAAAAATAAATACTATGAAAATCAAAAATATATTAATCATTCTCTGCTTCATCACCGGATTGAATACCGCTTTCGCAAATGACGGCTGGTACAATATCCTAAATGAAGGAGGAAATAACAAAGGAATAAAATGCACTGAAGCCATTCAGAAAACAATCGAAAAGGCTGCAGCAAACGGCGGAGGAACTATCTTTTTTCCCGCTGGTGAATACTTAACTGGAGCATTAAAACTAAGAAGCAACATTACAATTTATTTGGATTCGGGCGCGCTTCTGAAATTTTCAGAGAATTTTGATGATTACCTACCTTATGTGGAAATGCGTTATGAAGGAATCGTGATGCAGACATTTTCTCCATTATTTTATGCAAAAGATGCCGAAAATATTACCATCAAAGGAAGAGGTGTAATCGACGGTCAGGGAAAAGCGTGGTGGAATGAAGTCTATCGAATCGAAACTGCCAAAGGCCCGATTCCGGAAACCAAATACCAAAAAATGTGGGTAGAACAAAACAAAGGAATTGTTTATGAACCTTACTACAAAAGAACGATTGACAAACACTTTTTCAGACCTTCTTTCTTTCAAACTTACAATTGCAAAAACATTTTGATTGAGGGTGTGACCTTCCAAAATTCTCCTTTTTGGACAATAAATCCTGAATTTTGTGACAATGTAACTGTTACGGGTATTACGATTTTCAATCCGTATTCGCCAAATACCGACGGGATTAATCCTTCTTCTTGCAAGAATGTGCATATTTCAAATTGCCATATCAGCGTAGGCGACGATTGTATTACCATCAAATCAGGAAGAGACGCTGACGGGCGAAAATACGGAAAAGCTTGTGAAAACATAACAATCACCAACTGCACAATGTTAAGCGGTCACGGTGGAGTTGTAATTGGAAGCGAAATGTCGGGCGGAATCAAAAAAGTCACCATTTCCAACTGCGTTTTTGACGGAACGGACAGAGGAATTCGCATCAAATCGGCTCGTGGTCGCGGAGGTGTTGCCGAAGATATTCGCGTTGATAATATCGTGATGAAAAACATCAAGGAAGAAGCTTTTGTTTTGGATTTGTTTTACGATAAAGACAATGCGGTGGAACCGGTTACCGAGCGAACTCCGATTTTCAGAAACATTCATATGAGTAATATTACCGGTGGAAACGTAAATAAAGCGGGAGTTATTCGAGGAATTTCCGAAATGCCAATTCAGAATATCTCTTTTTCAGACATCAACATTGATGGAAAAGAAGGTTTCTCTGTAATCACGGCATCTGATGTTGAATTTCACGATGTAAAAGTGAATGCGACAGTGGGATCCTCTTTCAAAATCAGCGATTCTAAAAATCTGATTCTTGAAAATTCAGGTTCGTCAACTCCTATAAAGGGAACTCCGGTTATCAAATTGGACAATGTTTCCAATGTAATGATTAACAATAATTTCCCTTTCAATGCAACCGATATTTTCATTGAAGCAGATGGAAAAGAAACGAAAAATATTTTTGTGAAAAATAATGTTTTCAATAACGTTTCGACGGTGGTTAAAAAAGGCGCGAGTTTAGATAAAAAAGCAATTGTAGAATAATCCCCACCCCAACCCTCCCCGAAGGGGATGGAGCCAAAACAAAATTGTTGGTGGCGAAAAAGACAGAAACAAGATTTGTAATACTATTCCAATTTTGGAAATAATATAAAATATAATGTTCACAATAAAAAAACATTCCAATAATCACATCTCGGCTCCCTCTCCTTTGGGGAGGGTTGGGGTGGGGATTTTATTATTTTTCACTTTATTAAGTTATTCCCAAAAAAAGAAAGAAATCTATTTGTTCACGTCTTTCAGGGAACCTGCTACTGAAGGTTTGTATCTCGCCTACAGCGAAGACGGCTACAATTGGAAAGGCCTTGAAGGATCGTTTCTAAAACCCGAAATTGGCGGAAGCGAAACCAAAATTATGCGTGATCCATCAATTACAAAAGGCGCAGACGGAACCTATCATTTGGTTTGGACAACCGATTGGAAAGGCGGAAACGGTTTTGGATATGCTAGTTCAAAAGATTTGATTCATTGGTCAGAACAACAATATATTCCCGTAATGAAACACGAACCCGAAGTGGTAAACGTGTGGGCTCCCGAAATTTTTTATGACGATGTCAAGAAAGAATACATCATTATTTGGGCATCAACCATTCCATTCCGATTTGCAAAAGGAGTGGAAGACGAAAAAAACAACCACCGAATGTATTTCGTAACCACTAAGGATTTCAAAACCTTTTCGGATACCAAATTATATTATGATCCCGGTTTCAGTGTGATTGACTGCGTGATTGTCAAAAAAGGCAAGAACGATTATGTTTTGGTTTTAAAAGATAATACAAGACCAATGCGAAACATTAAAGTGGCTTTCGGGAAATCGCCTTTGGGGCCTTTCGGAAAAAGTTCGGAGCCATTGACGGCCTATCTTTCAGAAGGGCCAACAGTGGTAAAAGTCGGTAAAAAATGGCTGTTGTATTATGACAATTACGGATCCAAAAACTATAAAGCCCTAAGTACTTCCGATTTTGTAAAATTCGAAGATGTTTCCTCAAAAATAAGCCTTCCCGAAGGACACAAACACGGAACGATTACAACTATTTCCGAAGAAGTTTTAAAAGAATTAATTGAAAAGAAGTAAAATATAATGCCACAGATTAAAAGAAAATACAAATAAAAATCTGCGTAAATCTGAGACCCGAGCGATAGCGAACAGGCGAAGCAAATCTGCGTGAAAAAATAAGTAAGCAAATTCAGGAATAAAATCCGTGGCAAAAAAGAAAAATAATGACTGCATTTAAAAACATAAAAACCAATATAGTAACAGCATCAGCAATCCTACTGACTTGCGGAGCTGTAACTTCTGCATTGGCACAAAATGATACCGTACGATATACAGGCAAAACACTTTCGAATGTCGATTACCACCACGGGCAATTAGCTCCCGCAGTTGGAGTTCACGCGACACAGATAATGCGCGCAAGCAGGGAACATCCCGAAAAAGCCGATGGTTTGGGATGGACTTACAACCACCAACCGATGATGGCGTATTGGAACAATACCTTTTATTTGAATTATTTGAGCGATCCAACAGGAGAACATATTCCGCCAAGTCAAACTTTTTTAATGACTTCGAAAGACGGCGTGACTTGGACAAAACCTACAGTGCTTTTTCCAATCTATAAAGTTCCCGATGGTTTTAAAAAAGAAGGAATGGAAGGCGTTGCCAAAAATATGGATGCGATTATGCACCAACGTATTGGCTTTTATGTTACTTCCGACAAAAAATTGATTGCTATGGGTTATTATGGTGTAGCATTGGATAAAAAAGATGACCCAAATGACGGAAAAGGAATTGGCCGTGTCGTTCGCGAAATCTACAAAGACGGGACTTTTGGACCAATTTATTTTATCCGATACAATAAAACCGGAAATCCGTTGCCAACAACCTTTCCGTTTTACACCAAAAGCAAGGACAAGAAATTTATCAAAGCTTGTGACGAATTATTGTCTAAACCTTTGTTGATGCAACAATGGGTGGAAGAAGCCGATCGTGATGATGAATTGATTCCGTTAAAAAAACAATACAAAGCTTTTAATTATTACCATTTGCCAAACGGAAATGTAGTCGGTTTATGGAAATTTGCTTTGACATCCATCAGTAAAGACGAAGGAAAAACTTGGGAATACATCCCAACAAGAGCGCCTGGTTTTGTCAACAGCAATGCCAAGATTTGGGGACAAAAAACTTCGGATAACCGTTATGCAACTGTTTATAATCCGTCAGAATACCGTTGGCCATTGGCTATTTCAACTTCTGATGACGGATTGAACTACAAAGATTTATTGTTGGTTCACGGCGAAGTGAGTCCGATGCGTTACGGCGGAAACTACAAATCGGCAGGACCACAATACGTTCGAGGAATTTCCGAAACTGACGGAACTCCGCCTGACGGAAAACTGTGGGTAAGCTACAGTATGAACAAAGAAGATATTTGGGTGGCTTCGATTCCGGTTCCGGTGACTAGCGAAGTGAAAGAAAATGTCAATGATGTTTTCAATGATTTGCCAAATGGAGAAGAATTAAAATTATGGAATACCTATGATTTGGCTTGGGCTTCCGCCAAAGTGGAAAAGAAAACGGACGGCAAAAAAAGCCTAACTTTAAGAGATCAAGATGCTTTTGATTATTCCCGTGCCGAGCGCGTGATTCCGTTTGCCAAAAAAATGGAAGCCACTTTTACTGTTAAGCCTGAACAAAACAATCACGGTTTACTGCAGGTGGAATTTCAAAATGCACAAGGACTTCCTGCGATTCGCTTGGAATTCGATTCGGATGGGGAATTGAAAGCAAAAAATGGCGCCCGTTTTGGGGGCATTATGAAATATGAAGCCGGAAAGGAATATACTGTTACGGTTAAACTGAATGTGGCTAGTCGTTCTTATACCGTAAAAGTGAATGACGGCAAAGAAACCAACAAAATATTCTTTGCTCCGGTCGACGGAATTTCACGCATTATGTTCCGTACGGGAGAGCAACGTTATACACCAAATGCAGACACAGAACCGGATACACCGGATTTTACAGATTTGCCGGATACAGGAAAATTAATTCCCGAGGCGGTGTTTAATATTGAATCGTTGGTTACGAAAAAAATATAAAAAAATACAACCACAAATTCCGCAAATTTCCGCAAATCTATAGCTGAAAGAAACAGAATAATTTGTGAAAATTTGTGCAATTTGTGGTAAAAAAATATATAGTGTGAAGTTTTTCAAAAACATATTATTCCTCTTTTGTCTTCTAATAACATTCATTTCGAATGGACAAATTTCTGCCGAGCATTTAACTTGTGAAATGGTCGAAAATCCTTTGGCCGTAGTTCAAAACCAACCGAGATTAAGTTGGCAATTGGCTTCAAAAGAATCAAATGTAACACAATCGGCTTATCAGATTTTAGTCGCTTCATCCGAAGAAAAACTAAAAAAAGACCAAGGCGATGTTTGGGACAGCGGAAAAGTAAACTCGGATAAAAATCTTAAAATAAATTATGGAGGTACTTCTTTAAAAAATGAAGCCAAATACTTCTGGAAAGTTAAAGTTTGGAATCAAAAAGGGAAACCTTCCAATTGGAGTAAAATTAATTCTTTCCGAATTGCACCTTCAGAATCGGCTTTGAATCCAACTTGGATTGGGGCGATTACAAAGGCTGACAGTCATTTGCCGGAAGGCCGAAATTATCATACGGCCACTTTCAACAAAGAGAAAAAAGCGTCTTTAATCAACGCTTCCGATTCTTTGTCACGCAGAAGTATTATGCTTCGCAAAGCTTTTGAAGTAAAGAAAGAAATCAAGGAAGCTGTAGTTTACATTTCAGGTTTAGGACATTACGAACTGACGATTAACGGAAAAAAAATTGGCAACAGTGAGTTTGCTCCTTTGTGGTCAGACTATGATAAAACGGTCAATTTCAACACTTATGAATTGACTGCGAAAGAACTGCAAAATGGTGAAAATGTAATCGGTGTGCTGTTAGGAAACGGAATGTACAATACGCTTGCCGAACGCTATTCGAAGTTTTATGTGAGTTTTGGACCGCCGACTTTGTTTTTCAAAATGAAAGTGGTTTACAAAGACGGTTCAGAAGAAATCGTGAAATCAGACGAAAGCTGGAAATACAGCAAAAGCCCGATTACGTTCAATAGTATTTTTGGTGGTGAAGATTACAATGCCAATCTGGAGCAAAAAGGTTGGAACAACAAAGGATTCAACGATTCGAATTGGAAAAAAGTAGTCGTTCATGAAGCGCCAAAAGGAACTTTGAGAGCACAAACGACATCACCAATTATCGTTCAAAAACAATACGAAGTTAAGGAGGCCAAAGAGCTGAAACCTAATTTCTATATTTTTAATATGGGGCAAAATCTTTCCGGTTTTCCGACTATTAAAGTGAAAGGAAAAAAAGGACAGACGGTTCGTGTTTGGGTGGGCGAAAGCCTGAATGAAGATGGAACTGTTGGACAGGGAAAAACAGGAAAACCGTATTATTACGACTATACTTTGAAAGGTGAAGGCATCGAAGAATGGCGACCTAATTTCAGTTATTACGGCTATCAATATGTTCAGATTGAGAACATCAATTACAAAGAAGACAAGAACAAAGATCTTCCGACATTGGTTGATTTGAAATCAAATTTTATATACAATTCGGCTGGAGAAGCGGGAACTTTTGAATGTTCCAATGACATCTTCAATAAAGCACACTGGCTGATTAATAATGCCATAAAAAGTAATTTTCAAAGCGTTTTCACCGATTGTCCACAACGCGAAAAATTGGGTTGGATTGAAGAAATACATTTAAACGGTCCTGGATTGCTTTTCAATTATAATTTGGAAAGTTTTATTCCCGCAACGATGCAAAATATTTCCGATTCGCAACGTGACAATGGTTTGATTCCAACGATTGTTCCCGAATATGTTGTCTTTGGAGGCGATTTTACCGATTCTCCTGAATGGGGGGTGACAGGAGTAATTCTGCCTTGGATGTATTACGAATATTACGGAGATGCTTCTTTAATCGAAAAATACTATCCGGTGATGAAAAAGTATGTGGATTATTTGGGTACAAAAGCCACAGATCATATCGTTTCGCACGGATTGGGCGATTGGTACGATTACGGGACGCACGCGGCCGGATATTCCAAAAACAGCCCGATTGCGCTTTCGGCAACAAGTCATTATTTTTATGGAGCTAGTTTGGTTGCAAAAGCGGCGAAACTGTTGAATAAAACGGAAGATGTTGCGAAATATGAAGCTTTGACTTTGGATATTAAAAAGGCTTTTAATGACAAATTTTTTAATGTCGAAACCAAACAATACGGGACTAACAGTCAGTTTAGTAACGCCGTTCCTGTTTTTATGGATATAGTGGAACCGCAGTACAAACAAGCGGTAATGCAAAATTTATTGGCCGATATCAAAGCCAAAGGCGACCGATTGACGACTGGTGATGTTGGAAACCGTTACTTGTTTCAGGCATTGGCACAAAATGGCGAAAACGAAACGATGTACAAAATGAACAACCATTATGATGCGCCGGGTTATGGTTTTCAGATAAAATTTGGCTTGACGACTCTGACCGAACAATGGGATCCGCGCAAAGGAAATTCGTGGAATCACTTTATGATGGGACAAATAGAGGAATGGTTTTACCAAAGCCTTGCCGGAATTGTGCCTGATTCCAACAATCCGGGATTCAAACATTTCTTTATTCAGCCGGAAGTCGTGGGCGATATGACTTTCGCGAAAGCGGAATACCAATCGATTTATGGAAAAATTGCTTCGGCGTGGGAAAAGAAAGACGGAAAATTAATCCTGAAAGTAGAAATTCCTGCCAATACATCGGCGACCATAAAATTGCCGGTTTCGAAAGATTCAGAAATTAAAATGAATAAAAAATCGGTTAGTACAGTTTTTGATGAAAAAACCAAAAAACCAACTTTAGAATTAGGATCAGGAATTTATACAATTGAATGTAAAATATAGTTTTCGGGGACCTAACAGGTTTTTAAAACCTGTTAGGTCTGATTTGAAGTTAACAATAAATAAAAAATGAAAAATTTAAAACACACAACTTTTACGTTACTAATTTCAATTTTTGCATTGACTTTAGCGAACGCTCAATGCACTTCGGACACCAATTTCAGGAGACCGGTTTCGGAAACGCTTCAAAAAATTGCAACCATTTTTAAGGTTACCATCAATGACGACCGTGGTTTACTAAAAGGAAAAGAACTCGATTATGCCGATTGGCGAATCGAACCCGGAAATCTTCCAATTTCACTAACGAATATTTTGGCTCCATTTGAGCTGATGTACTTCAAACAGCCGGACGGGAGTTACATTATTCGAAAATATGAAAACCATAAAGTTTCGGTTGATAAAGGTAGAGAGCGCTTAAACTATCTGACGACTTTGTACTCGAATGCAGCAGAATGGGAAGCGCGCAAAAAAGAAATAAAAGCCTGTATGATTACGTCATTTGGTTTGGACAAAGCTCCGCCAATGCCGAAATCAAAACCAATTTTAACTCCAAAAAGAATCTATAAAGACTACAGCGTTGAGAATATTGCGCTCGAAATTCTTCCTGGCGTTTACACCACGGGATCAATTTACAAACCGTATCCGCTAAACAAAAAAGCGGCAGTTATCTTAACGCCCGACGGACATTTTGGTGATGGTAGATATAGAAAAGACGAGCAGTATCGTTGTGCCATAATGGCCAAAATGGGAGCAATCGTAGTGAGTTATGATTTATTTGCCTGGGGCGAATCGTTGCTTCAATTTCCGGAAGAAACACACCGAAACAGCATTGCATCGACCGTTCAGGTTTTGAGCGGAATGCGTTTATTGGATTATTTATCGACTCAGAAAAATGTCGATATGACCCGTGTTGGCGTTACCGGTGGTTCGGGCGGAGGTTCGCACACGATGTTTTTGGCCGCATTGGATGACCGAATCAAAGTTTCGGCACCCGTGGTGATGGTTTCGTCACATTTTTCCGGAGGATGTCCTTGCGAAAGCGGTCGCGGCATTCACCTTTGCGGTAACGGAACCAATAATGCCGAAATCTCGGCAATGATGGCACCAAAACCACAATTGATTGTTTCCGATGGAAAAGACTGGACATTGGCCGTTCCTGAGTTGGAATTCCCTTTTATCCAAAGAACCTATGATTTTTACGGTAAGAAAAATTTGGTCGAAAATGCTCATTTTGCCAATGAAGGACACGATTTTGGGGTTTCAAAACGTATGGCGTTGTATCCGTTTATGGCAAAATATTTAGGATTGGATTTAAAGAAAGTACAAAACGAAAAAGGCGAAATCGACGAATCAACCTGCGTGATTGAACCTTACGATAAATTATATGTTTTTGGCAACAAAGCCGAAAATCTGCCGAAAAACGCATTGAAAGACATCAACAAATTATATGAAATGTTCGGGGAAAAAAATCTGAAGGTTTACGAGGTTAAGAAGTAAATGTTTAGCCACAGATTCACAGATTATGTGAATTAAAATCTGTGAATCAGTGGCTAAAATATAAAATGAAAAATATGAAGTTAAGAAGTAAAATTACTGCTATTTGTTTTGGGATTTTTTCCTTTGCAACAGCGCAAAACAGCGAACTGAAACTTTGGTATGATAAACCTGCATCCATTTGGAACGAAGCCTTGCCTTTGGGTAATGGACGTTTGGGTGCAATGGTTTTTGGCGATCCGGCTGTGGAGCGTCTGCAATTGAATGAAGAAACAATTTGGGCGGGTTCACCGAACAGCAATGCGCACAACAAATCAATTGAGGCTTTACCAAAAGTAAGACAACTCATTTTTGACGGTAAATTTGACGAGGCACAGGATTTGGCGACTCGTGATATAATGTCGCAGACCAATGACGGAATGCCGTATCAGACTTTTGGAAGTGTTTATATTTCGTTTCCCGGACATCAAAAATACACGAATTATTATCGTGATTTGAATATTGGTGATGCTAGCGCAAAAGTGAAATACACAGTCAACGGCGTAGAATTTACCCGCGAAATCATCACAGCATTTTCAGATCAGGTTATTGCGGTGAAACTTTCGGCAAGTAAACCGGGACAAATTACCTGCAACGTTTTTATGAACAGTCCGATTGACAAAACCGTTCCGTCAACTGAAGGAAACCAAATTATCCTTTCCGGAACAGGAACCAATTTTGAAAATGTAAAAGGGAAAGTAAAATTTCAGGGCAGACTGGAAGCCAAAAATAAAGGCGGGGAAGTTTCGGCAAGCAACGGAATCCTGAGCATCAACAAAGCCGATGAAGTAACGCTTTACATTTCGATAGCGACTAATTTCAAAAATTATCAGGATATCACGGGTGATGAAATTGCGAAAAGTAAATCGTATTTGGAGCAGGCATTGCCAAAAAGTTTTGACGAAATTAAAAAAGCGCACGTTGCCTATTACCAAAAATTCTTCAACAGAGTTTCATTGGATTTAGGAATAAATGAAAACGCAAAGAAACCAACCAACGAAAGAATCAGGGATTTCAAGACGCAATTCGATCCGGAATTGGCAAGTTTGTATTTCCAATTTGGACGTTATTTATTGATTTCAAGTTCACAGCCGGGAGGACAACCTGCGAATTTGCAGGGAATTTGGAACGATATGGTTACGCCGCCCTGGGACAGTAAATACACGACAAACATTAATGCCGAAATGAATTATTGGCCTGCAGAGGTTACGAATCTTTCGGAAATGCACGAGCCTTTTATTCAAATGGCAAAAGAATTGAGCGTTACTGGAGCAGAAACCGCAAAGATGATGTACAACGCCAACGGTTGGGTTTTGCATCACAACACCGATATCTGGCGCGTAACGGCTCCGGTTGATTCGGCTGCATCAGGAATGTGGCCTACAGGAAGCGCTTGGGTTTCTCAGGATTTATGGGAACGATTTTTATACACGGGAGATAAGAATTATCTAAAAGAAATTTATCCGATTATGAAAGGTGCTGCCGATTTCTTTTTGGATTTTATGATAATCGATCCAAATACAGGTTATTTGGTTGTTGTACCATCAGTTTCTCCCGAAAACACTCACGCTGGGGGAAGTGGAAAAGCGACTATTGCTTCGGGAACCACAATGGACAATCAATTGGTTTTTGATTTGTTTACGCACGTAATCGAAGCTTCGGAATTGGTTTCGCCGGATGCTAATTTTACCAAAAAAGTGGCAGCAGCTTTGGCAAAAATGGCTCCGATGAAAGTGGGGAAATACAGTCAGTTGCAGGAATGGCAGGATGATTGGGACAATCCAAAGGACAATCACCGTCACGTTTCGCATTTGTACGGCTTGTTTCCGAGCAATCAAATTTCGCCAATCAAAACTCCAGATTTATTTGAAGCCGCCAAACAATCCTTGATTTACAGAACAGACGAATCGACAGGCTGGTCAATGGCTTGGAAAGTATGTTGGTGGGCTAGATTATTGGACGGAAATCACGCTTATAAACTGATTCAGGATCAGTTGCATTTGGTTACTGCTGACCAAAGAAAAGGGGGCGGAACCTATCCAAATATGCTGGATGCACACCAACCGTTTCAGATTGATGGTAACTTTGGATGCACTGCCGGAATTGCCGAAATGCTGATGCAGAGTCAGGGTGATGCGATTCAGTTATTGCCTGCTTTGCCAAGTGTTTGGAAGGACGGAAGCATCAAAGGTTTGGTGACACGAGGCGGATTTGTAATCGATATGACTTGGAAAAATAATACCGTTTCTACATTGAAGATTTATTCAAGAATTGGAGGAAACTGCCGATTGAAATTGGAAAATACTTTGAAAGCTGACAAAGGAATCACGCTTAAAAAAGCAAAAGGGAAAAACCCGAATCCGTTGTTTTACGATGTTGAGGTGAAGAAACCAATCATTTCTCAAGAAGCAAAATTGCCTAAAGTACAATTGCCGAAGTACAATGTGTATGATGTGGAGATGAAAGCGGGGGAGACGTATAGTTTTTCTGCGAATTAATTGAAACATATAAGTCATATAAGTTTAGTTTGTCATTCCGACGGAGGAGGAATCTCCGTTGCTAGATCGACAAAGATTGAGGATTTTGATCGTAGAGTTACTTGCGGAGATTCCTCCTCCGTCGGAATGACAAAATTGAGTAGAAAATACAATTGTTGTCTCCGCGTGAGTGATGGCAGTGGAGCTCTTTTTTTGAGAGGCTTTTTCTGCCTCTCAAAAAAAAGCGGGAACGAACAGCACGACCCGAAGTTTTTCACGAAGGGGCACGCCATAATAAATAAAAAATAATTTGAATATGTTACATCATTTTAAATACAAAATAATCGCTTTCGTAATCTTGATTGCTACCTTGAATACCGGTTGCAAATCGGGTGCGGGACATTCGCAGAAAGGAACTTCGGTTATTTTAAAGGAAGAAAATTTCAAACATTATGTTGATTATTTCAACACAATGGAAGACGAGAATTTGAAGTTTGCGATTCCGAATGACAGTGCTTGGACGTGGATGGAAAAGAATATCCCGTTGTTTGAGTGTCCGCAGCAAAATTTTGAGGAAATCTATTATTTCCGTTGGTGGAGCGCTCGAAAACATATTATCAAAACACCACAGGGCTATGGCATAACTGAGTTTTTGGTCGATCGAAAATATGCCGATAAATACAATATGATTAGTTGTGCTTTGGGGCATCATATTAACGAATTCCGATGGGTTCACGATCCTAAATTTATTGAGCAGGATGTGCAGTTGTGGTTTAGGGGCAATGAAGGCAAGCCGATGAAAAAGCTGAGAACCTTTAGCAGTTGGACGGCTGATGCTTTGTACAATCGCTATTTGGTCAATAAGGACGATAAGTTTTTATTGGACATCTTTCCTGATTTGGTTAATGAATACAAAGATTGGGAAGGCGACCGAAGACGAAAAGACGGTTTGTTCTGGCAGTTTGACGTAAAAGACGGAATGGAAGAATCGTTGAGCGGGGCAAGAAAATTTAGAAATGCGCGCCCAACGATCAACAGTTATATGTACGGAAATGCGGTGGCTTTGTCGAAAATGGCAAAGATGAAAGGCGATAAAATTTTGGAAGAAAAATTTATTGCCAAAGCCGATACTTTGCAACAATTGGTGGAAACCAAATTATGGAATCCAAAAGACGAGTTTTTTGAAACGTTTACAGAGAAAGATACTTTGGCGCAGGTGAGAGAGGCGATCGGGTTTATTCCGTGGTATTTTAATCTGCCACAAAAAGACAAAGGTTTTGAGAAAGCCTGGGAGCAAATTAAGGATGAAAAAGGATTTTCGGCACCGTTTGGATTGACCACTGCCGAGCGAAGAAGTCCGCGTTTCAGGACTCACGGAACCGGAACCTGCGAATGGGATGGTGCGATTTGGCCTTTTGCCACTTCACAGACATTGACAGCTTTGGCAAATGTATTGAATGATTACAGTCAGAATTTTGTTGCCAAAACCGATTATTTCAAACAGATGGAATTGTATGTACAGTCACAATATTACCGTGGAAAACCGTATGTAGGGGAATATCTGGACGAAACCACGGGCTATTGGCTAATGGGCGACAGGGAAAGAAGCCGTTATTACAATCATTCGACTTTTAACGACTTGATGATTACGGGATTGGTAGGTTTACGTCCGAGAGCCGATGAAAAAATTGAAGTGAATCCGTTGATTCCGCAGGAAAAATGGAATTGGTTCTGTCTGGATAATGTGTTGTACCACGGGAATATCATTACGATTCTTTGGGATAAAACAGGGGAGAAATACGGTAAAGGAAAAGGTTTCAGAATCTTTAAAAACGGAAAAAAAATTGCCGCTTCTGAAAAATTGGAGCGTTTAGTTTCGGAAAAATAAACCGAGGACTACGTTTAGTTTGTCATTCCGACGAAGGAGGAATCTCCGTTTGAAACTCGACAAAGATTGGAGATTTTGATTGCGGAGTTACTTGCGGAGATTCCTCCTTCGTCGGAATGACATAAATGAGAAAAAAATCTGCGAAAATCTGTGAAATCTGCGTGCTTAAATATTTTTTCACGCAGATTTTCGCAGATGAATTAAATAAATTTCTTTAATCCATTTGGAAGCAAAATAAAACTATGAAAAAAATATTTCTACTTAAATTCATCCTCATTGCATCGCTCTGTTTTTCTTTGGCGAAAGCCCAAAACAAAATCAGCGTTACGAATCTGCAATGCGAAATGCTGAACAATCCGGAAGGAATCGATGTGTTGAAACCTCGTTTGAGCTGGCAAATACAAAGCAATGTCAATGATGTTAAGCAAACGGCCTATCAAATTTTGGTGGCTTCGACTTTGGAAAACCTGAATGCAGATAAAGCCGATTTGTGGGACAGCGGAAAAGTACAAAGCAATGAATCTGTCAATATTATTTATAACGGAAAAAAACTTAGAGACAGAGATAATGCATTTTGGAAAGTAATTGTTTTTTCTAATAAAGGCGAAATAAAATCCGCTATAACTGCCCATTTCAGCATCGGGATTCTAACCTATGCCGACTGGAAATCGACGCGCTGGATTGGTTATGAAAAATTGTCGAAAGACGATAGTGTTTCTCAGTATTCGAGATTGTCTGCTCGTTATTTGAGAAAAGGAATCGATTTGAAAAAACCAATCAAAAATGCCAAGGTTTATATTATGGGAATGGGCTTGTATGAGCTGTACATTAACGGAAATAAAATTGGCGATCAGGTTTTGGCACCCGTTCCAACGGATTATACCAAGAACGTAAAATACAATGTTTTTGATGTGACTTCACAGTTGAAGGAAGGTAAAAATATGCTAGGAACGATTTTAGGAAACGGACGATTTTTTGCGATGCGTCAGGACTACAAACCTTATAAAATCAAATCTTTTGGTTTCCCGAAAATGGCTTTGCAGTTGTTTGTAGAATATACTGACGGAAGCAGTGAGGTAATCCGAACAGACGACACTTGGAAGTTAACAACCGACGGACCTATTTTGTCGAACAACGAATACGACGGTGAAGAATATGATGCCCGAAAAGAAATGAAAGGATGGGCAACTACCAATTTTGATGATAAATCGTGGGTAAATGCGCGATATGTGCAAGAACCGGGTGGTTTTTACGAAGCACAAATGACGCCGAGTATGAAAATCAAAGGCGAAGTAAAACCAATTTCGATAAAAGCGACTGCCAAAGGAACTTACATTCTCGATATGGGTCAGAATATGGTGGGCTGGTTGCAACTGAAAGTAAAAGGAAAAAGCGGAGACAAAATCACGATGAAATTTGCAGAATCTTTGCAAAAAGACGGTTCGTTGTATATTGCCAATTTGCGTGATGCAAAAACGACGGATGTTTACACTTTGAAAGGCGAAGGCGAAGAAATTTGGGAACCTCGTTTTATGTTTCACGGATTTCGATTTGTAGAAATTTCAGGTTTTCCAACTAAACCAACAGTGGATGATTTCGTTGGGAAAGTGGTTTATGACGATCTAAAAACAACCGGAACTTTCGAATCTTCAGATGCGACGATGAACCAAATTTTTAAAAATGCGTGGTGGGGAATCAGCGGAAATTACAAAGGAATGCCGATCGACTGTCCGCAGCGAAACGAGCGTATGCCTTGGTTGGGTGACCGAACAACAGGCGCTTATGGCGAAAGTTTTCTCTTCAATAATCAGACTTTATATGCGAAATGGTTGGACGATATTAAATATTCCCAAACACAGGACGGAGGATTGCCGGATGTGGCTCCTGCATTCTGGCGATATTACGGGGATAATGTGACTTGGCCTGGAACCTATATCACAGTTGCTGATATGTTGTACCAACAATTTGCAGATGCAGAAGTAATTAAAAAACAATATCCATCTATGAAAAAATGGATGCTGTATATGGAAGAGAATTATCTGCAAAACGATTTAATGGACAAGGACAAATATGGCGATTGGTGCGTTCCGCCGGAATCGTTGGAGTTAATCCGTTCCAAAGATCCAGCACGTATGACGGACGGACAATTGCTGTCTAGTGCTTTTTATTATCAGTTATTAAACATAATGCAAAAGTTTGCCAAAATAGCGAATGCCGATGCTGATGTTTTGCATTATAATGACTTGGCAACAAGAATCAAAAAAGCTTTCAACGCCAAATTTTTGAATACAGACAAAAACTATTATGCCAATAATACCGTGACTGCAAATGTACTGCCTTTGGCTTTCGGGATGGTTCCGGAAAATCTAAAAGACAAAGTTTTTCAAAATATGACGCACGAAGTGGAGGTGACCAAACAAGGACATATCAGTACAGGGGTTATTGGAACGCAGTTCTTGATGCGCACCTTGACTAATTTTGGGAGAGGTGATTTGGCTTATAAATTGGCATCCAACAAAACGTATCCTAGCTGGGGCTTTATGGTCGAAAACGGTGCCACCACCATTTGGGAATTATGGAACGGAAACACTGCGGACCCGGCGATGAACTCTCAAAACCACGTGATGCTTTTGGGTGATTTAATGATCTGGTATTATGAAAATATGGCTGGAATCAAGAGTGATCCCGAAAATCCGGGTTTCAAAAAAATCATTATGAAACCTGATTTTAATGCAGGATTAACGTATGTAAATGCTTCTTACGAATCGATTTACGGAACAATCAAAAGCAATTGGAAGAAAAATAAAAATACGTTGGAATGGAAAGTTACGATTCCGGTCAATTCATCGGCAGTGGTGTATTTGCCAACGGCCAATGCTTCATCGGTAATGGTAAACAATCAAAAATTGGAGAAATCTTCAGCCTCTTATAAAACTGAAAATAACGGAATTGCAGTGACTTTACCGTCAGGTGTGTATGTTTTGAATGTAAAATAAAACACCTTATTGCAAAAGTAAAGCCTTGATTTAAAAGAGAAATACATCTCTAAAAGCAGGACGGTACAGGTCACTCCATTATTTTTTTAGTGTTATTTTTACACTTAATAATTGCAAACAACTTTTATAGAGTTTAATTTATACGATAATAAAGGAATTAATAATGAAATTGAAACAGATAACGATAGCCTTTTTTGGATTGCTACTTTTAGGAAGCTGTAAATCGGCTTTGGAAAAAAAGACTTGGAAAGAGGGAATTTTGGTAGATGAATTTATATACGACAAAGCGCCTTATCCGTCTTGTCACGCGGTAACGATTGTTGAGGCAACCAATGGTGATTTGGTGGCGTCATGGTTTGGCGGAACGGCTGAAAGAAATCCTGATGTGTGCATTTATGTGGCCATCAAACCAAAAGGAAGTGACAAGTTTAATGAAGGTGTAAAAGTAGCCGATGGTGTGATGCCTGATGGTAAAAGACTACCAACCTGGAATCCTGTTTTGTACCAAATTCCGGGAGGAGATTTAATGCTTTTTTATAAAATTGGACCAAAACCATCGGAGTGGTGGGGGGTAATCAGGACTTCATCGGATGGTGGAAAAACCTGGTCGGAAGCCAAAAAAATGCCGGATGGTTTCTTGGGACCAATCAAAAATAAGCCTGTTTTATTGAGTAATGGCACTTTGTTGTGTCCATCAAGCATTGAAGGTGATGGTTGGAGACTTCGAATGGAATCGACTCCTGATTTCGGAAAAACCTGGGTGATGGGAGATACTTTGTCAAGAGGAAAACAAAAAATAAATGCGATTCAGCCAAGTATTCTTTTCCATAAAGACGGAAGTATTCAGGCAATAGGAAGAACGAGAAACAGGGCAATTTATAGCGCATTTTCTAGAGATAACGGAAAAACTTGGACGCCTTTAGAATTAATTGGATTGCCAAATAACAACTCAGGAACTGATGCTGTAACGTTGAAAAACGGGAAACATCTGTTGGTTTACAATCACGTTTTGCCTCCGGGAACCGAAGCAAAAGGACCAAGAACGCCATTGAACCTTTCTATTTCTGATGATGGAATCAACTGGAAAGCAGTTTTGGTTTTGGAAGATTCAAAAATCAGTCAATATTCGTATCCGTCGATCATTCAAAGTAAAGACGGAATGGTGCATATCGTTTACACCTGGAGAAGAGAAAAATTGAAATATGTAAAAGTTGATCCAAGTAAGTTGGTCGCTATTCCAATCAAAAACGGGATTTGGCCTGGTGATGAAGGTAAGGAAGTGAAAGCCGTTAAAGCGGAAGAGGAATAAGATTTTAGACGAACCATTAATTAAAATTTACCATTAAGATATTAAGTTTGCTACGCCTGTTCGCTATCGCTTGAGTCATGAAGTAGTGTACTTAATTTTCTTAATATCTTAATGGTAAAAAGAAAAATATGATGTTAAATTTTCAAAAAAACTTAATTGTTGTATTGCTTGTTGCTTTGTCAGCAACATTCAGTAATGCAGTTTTGGCGCAATCCTCAAACAAAAAGCAACGTTATAACGTTGCGGTTTGTGACTGGATGATTTTAAAGAGACAAAAATTGGGCGCTTTTGAATTGGCATCCGAATTAAAAGCAGACGGAATCGAACTTGATATGGGAGGTTTGGGAAACCGTGAGACTTTTGACAGTAAACTCGCCGATCCTGTTGAGGTAGCAAAATTTAAGGATAAGTCTAAAGAGTTTAATGTTGGGATTTCTTCTATTGCGATGTCTGGTTTTTACGGACAGTCATTTGCCAAGCGGGAAACCGTAAAAAGAATGGTGCAGGATTGTATTGATGCCATGAAAACCATGAATGTAAAAGTGGCATATTTGCCATTAGGGAATCAATGTGATTTGAGGAAAAATCCCGAATTACGCCCCATTATTATTGAACGATTGCAATGGGCAGCAAAACAGGTGGCTAAAATAGGAGGTGTTATCGCTATTGAAACTACTCTGGACGCCACGGCTGAGAGAAAATTATTGAAAGACATTGGTTGTAAACAAATCAAGAGTTCGTTTAATTTTTCGAATGCTATCGAAAATAAAAAAGACATTTCAGAAGAACTTTTAATTTTAGGTAAAAAGAATCTGGCTCAAATTCACGCTTCAAACACCGATGGTTTTTGGTTGGAAAATGACAAAGCGATTGATATGCCAAAAATCAAAAAAACGCTGGACGAAATGAAATGGAGTGGTTGGTTGATTGTGGAGCGTTCCCGCGACACCACACAGGTACATAACGTTAAAGCCAATTACGGAGCCAACGTGGCCTACTTGAAGAAAATTTTTCAGAATTAAAATTATTTAGCCACAGATTAAAAAGATTAGAATGATTTTTTTAATCTGTGGAAATCCATTTAATCTGTGGCAAAAATCACGATTATAATTTGTGCAAATTTACTTCGTCAGTTCGCTGTCGCTCGGGTGTGCAATTTGTGGTCAAAAAATAAATTACAATACAATGAAATACCTAAGTTTACTATTTTTAAGTTTTTACGTTTCTTTTGCGACAGCACAAAATATCACTATTGTTCGTGATGCGAATGCGCCAAGAGCAAAATATGGTGCCGATAAACTCTCTGAATTGGCAACAGCAAAAGGATTCAAAGTAGTTTTTGCTGATAAAGCACCTAAAAAATCAAATGATAAAGTAATTGTCATTGGCGAAAAAGGAACCGATTTTTGGAATCTGAATGCCAAAAGTGCCAAAATTGACGACAGCAAATTAACAAAGAAAGAAGGTTTTCAAATCCGTACACAAAAGAATTTCATTTACATAGAAGGAACCGATGCAACTGGGGCTTTGTACGGCACAATGGAATTATCGGATCGCATTAAATCTTCGGGAGTTATTCCATCAGAAATTAATATTGACGACAGTCCGGAAATGGTCTTGAGAGGAGCCTGTATCGGAATGCAAAAACCGTTTTATCTTCCGGGCAGGGATGTTTACGAATATCCATACACGCCCGAAACTTTCCCTTGGTTTTATGATAAAAAATTGTGGACAAAGTACTTGGATATGATGGTCGATAACCGAATGAATTCCTTGTATTTATGGAACGGACATCCTTTCGCTTCTTTGGTAAAACTAAAAGACTATCCGTTTGCCTTGGAAGTAAGCGAAGAGGATTTCAAAAAGAACGAAGAAATCTATAATTACCTTACTGTAGAAGCCAATAAAAGAGGGATTTGGGTGATTCAAATGTTCTATAATATCATTGTTTCCAAGCCATTTGCGGAACATTATAACATCAAAACACAGGATCGTTCTCGCCCGATTACTCCTGAAATTGCCGATTATACCCGAAAATCAATTGCTGCTTTTATCGAAAAATACCCAAATGTTGGATTATTGGTGTGTTTGGGAGAAGCCATCAACACTATCGATGACGACGTGGAATGGTTCACCAAAACCATTATTCCGGGGGTTCAGGACGGTATGAAAGCTTTGGGAAAAACACAGGAACCGCCAATTATTCTTCGTGCACACGATACCGATGCGCCTTTGGTAATTGAAAAATCGCTTCCGTTGTATAAAAATTTATACACGATGAATAAATACAATGGTGAGTCATTGACAACTTATACACCTCGTGGGCCTTGGACAGAAACACATAGAAAATTAAGTTCTCTTGGTTCTATCCATATTGAAAACGTCCATATTTTGGCTAATCTGGAGCCTTTCCGTTATGGTTCTCCTGATTTTATCCAAAAAACGGTTAACGCAATGCACACTATTCACGGTGCCAATGCGCTGCATTTGTATCCGCAGGCATCGTATTGGGATTGGCCTTATGCAGCCGATAAAACGAAAACAGGCGAAAGATTGCTGGAAATGGATCGCGACTGGATTTGGTACAAAGCTTGGGCAAGATACGCTTGGGCGAGTAAAAGAGACAGAAATGAGGAAATTAAGTATTGGGATACCGAATTGGTAGATAAATTTGGAACCGATTCTGAAGCTGCAAATAATATTCTAAAAGCCTACGAAGAAGCCGGAGAAATTGCTCCCAAAACCTTGAGACGTTTCGGAATCACCGAAGGAAACCGTCAGACTTTGTTGTTGGGAATGTTTGAAAGTCAATTGGTGAATCCGGCCAAATGGCGCGTGTATCCTGGTTTCCACGAATCTTGTGGGCCGGTTGGCGAATTGCTTTTGGAGTATGCTAAAAAAGAATGGAACAAAGAACCACACGTTGGGGAATTGCCAACACAAATCATCGCCGAAATTACGGAACACGGAAGATTAGCCGTTGACGCCATTGACAAAGCTGAGTCAAAAGTAACCAAAGACAAGGAAGAATTCCTGCGTCTTAAAAACGATATGCACGCTTACAAAGCCTTCGCCGATTTCTTTTCGGAGAAAGTAAAAGCCGCGATCTTGGTTTTGCGTTACAGTTATTCCAATGATATTTCGGATTTGGATAAAGCGCTGCCATATTTGGAAAAAAGCATCGAACATTACCAATTATTGGTCAATTTGACGAAAGACAGTTATTTGTATGCCAACAGTATGCAAACCGCCCAACGCCGAATTCCGATTGGCGGAGACGACGGAAACAACAAAACCTGGGCAGAATTATTGCCGCATTATGAGCGTGAGTTGGCTAATTTCAAACGAAATCTGGCACTTTTAAAATCATCCAAAGATGGTAAAATTGCATCCAAAGACGGTAAGCCGTGGCAAACTGCCGAAGTAACTTTGTTGAGTGAATCGAAAGGAACTTACGCAGTAAAAAACGGAACGAAAGTATATGGAACACCAATTTCGGAACTGACAAAAATAGCTCCCGAATTACAAAACCTTAAGGGAATTGCATTTGATGAAACAGCGCAAAACGAAAACGGAACACATCTGAAATTCAAAAATACCAAAGCTGTTAAACTGGTTGTGGGTTATTTCAATTCAGATCAAAAAAGGTTCCTGTTGCCACCAAGTCTTGAAACTGATGCTGCCGGAAATGCTTACGGTCAGGCCGAAGTGATTTTGGCAAGCGCAATGAATTTGAAGGAATTGCCAAGAATAAACATTCACACCTACACCTTTCAGCCGGGCGAAAACAAACTGGATTTGGGCAAAGGAAGAGTACTGATTTTGGGCTTCATAGATGCCAATCAAACTATTACAACTCGTGATGTTGGTTATATAGACGCAGGCGAAAAAGGAGCAGTGGATTGGTTGTTTTATTAAAATATTTTGGGCGTGTCCCGCCGAAAAAGGCGGGTCGGGCTGTACGTTCCCGCTTTTTTTGAGTCGAAGAAAAATCGCCTCAAAAAAGAGCTCCACTGCCATCCCTCACGCGGATAATGTGGTTTGAAAACAAAGAACCGTAGGTTCGATACATTTTGTAGGGACGGGTTTCAACCCGTCCACAAACGAAAGGATTAACAAAGACCCGTAGGGTCGGTACATATTAGACATTAGAATGAAAATTGAAAAAAAATGAATCATCCCTACGGGATTTTATTCGGATGGTTGCATTTATTTCCAACGGATTAAAATCCGTTGCTACAAGATACACCGAGCCGATGGCTCTCTGAAACAACATTGAATTGTGAGTAGCGGTTTGTTTTTAGATAATTTAAATGACCTTATATCACTTATATGGTTCAATATAAAGTATGAAGAAACTAGTTTATTTTATTTTTTATTTTTTTTCAATGTCTTGCCTTGTCTGGAGTCAAGGCAACAAGCAATCAGCGAAGTTTCGTAAAGAAGTTTCGCTGAATTCCTCTTGGGAAACCATTGTGATAAACAATCTTCCCGAGCAGGAAGAAAGTTTTGTCCAAAATCCAAAAGTGGATGCACAATGGCAAAAAGTAAACGTGCCCCACAATTGGGATCAATATTACGGTTTCCGAAGAACGAAACACGGCAATTTACACGGAACCGCCTGGTATCACAAAGGTTTGGTTTTAGATAAAAATGATAAAGGAAAACAATTGTTTTTGTTTTTTGAAGGCGTAAGCTCGTATGCAACGGTTTGGGTAAACGGTAAAAAAGTAGGCGAACACAAAGGAGGAAGAACCACTTTTACGGTCGATATCACCAAAGCCGTTTCTTTCGAAAAAACAAATGACATAATCGTCAAAGCTGCTCATCCGTCATTCATTGCCGACTTGCCTTGGGTTTGCGGTGGATGTTCCGGAGAGTGGGGATTTTCAGAAGGCTCTCAGCCAATGGGGATTTTCAGACCGGTTACTTTGGTCGTTACCGATGCGATTCGAATAGAGCCTTTCGGGATTCACGTTTGGAATGACAAAACAACTTCCAAAGAAAAAGCGATTTTGAACGTTACTGCCGAAATCAAAAACTACGGGAATTCCAATCGAAATGTAACGGTAGTAAATACCCTTTTTGACAAAGAAGGAAAGAAAGTCACTTCTTCTCAAACGGAACTAAATAGCGTTGCAGGCGAAACCAAAGAATTGCTGCATACGTTACCGGAAATTTTAAAGCCCCAATTATGGTCACCTTCAAATCCTTATTTGTATCAATTGGTTACCACAATTTTGGAAAACGGAAAGAAAATAGACGAAGTAAAGACGCCTTACGGAATCCGTTGGGTTTCTTGGCCGGTGAGCCGTGACGGAAAAGACAATCGTTTTTTCATCAACGGCGAACCATTATTCATCAACGGAACCTGCGAATACGAACACTTGATTGGGAACAGCCATTCATTTTCAAACGAGCAGATTCATTCGAGAATTGAGCAAATAAAAGCGGGCGGTTTCAATGCTTTTCGTGAAGCGCACCAACCGCATAATTTGGAATACCAAAAAGAATTGGACGTAAACGGAATCCTGTTTTGGAGTCAGTTTTCGGCACATATTTGGTACGACACACCCGAATTCAAAGAGAATTTCAAAACCTTACTGAGAGAATGGATTAAGGAACGCAGAAACAGTCCGTCGGTAGTTATGTGGGGACTGCAAAACGAAAGCACCATTCCGAAGGAATTTGCGGAAGAATGTACCAAAATCATCCGCGAAATGGATCCGATGTCGGCGCAACAACGTATCGTCACAACCTGTAACGGAGGCGAAGGAACCGATTGGAATGTCGTTCAAAACTGGTCGGGAACTTATGGTGGCGATCCGTTCAATTACGATGTTGAAATGAGCACCCAATTATTAAACGGTGAATATGGAGCGTGGCGTTCACACGACCTTCATACCGAAGGCGAATTTGATCAAAAAGGAACTTTGAGTGAGAACCGTTTTTCTCAACTAATGGAAATAAAAGTCCGTGAAGCCGAATCGGTAAAAAATAAAATCGCAGGGCAATTCAATTGGATTTTTGCCTCACACGAAAATCCGGGTCGTGTTCAAAACGGCGAGGGATTCAGGGATATCGACAAGGTTGGCCCCGTGAATTACAAAGGGCTTTTCAGTATTTGGGGAGAACCTTTGGATGCCTATTATATGTATCGTGCCAATTACGTTTCGAACAAAACCAACCCGATGGTTTATATCGTTTCTCACACTTGGCCAAGCCGTTGGGATACGCCGGGAATCAAAAATGGTATCGATGTGTATTCCAATTGTGATGAGGTGGAGTTGTTCAATGATGTCAATAAATCGTCATTGGGCAAATTGAAAAATCCGGGCTTGGGACAGCATTTTCAGTTTAATAACGTCAATATTCAATACAATGTTTTATATGCGGTTGGTTACGTAAATGGAAAAGCGGTGGCCAAAGATTACATTGTTTTGAATTCGTTGCCAAAAGCGCCAAATTTCAAAGCATTGGAAACCCAAGAAGAAACTTTGTTGCAACCTCAAAAAGGCTACAATTACGTTTACAGGGTTAATGCAGGAGGCCGTGAAATCAAGGATGCTAACGGAAATATTTGGCAAGCCGATGTTCATAAAAGTGGGGAGAACACCTGGGGTTCTTTGTCGTGGACGGACAGTTTCAAGCAATTGCCTGATTTTTACGCGAGTCAACGCAGCACTTTCGACCCAATTGCAGGAACCAAAGATTGGAATTTGTTCCAAAGTTTTAGATATGGAATCGACAAACTTCGTTACGAATTTCCGGCTCCCGATGGTGAATATTTGGTGGAATTATATTTCACCGAGCCTTGGTACGGAACTGGTGGCGGAATGGATTGCAAAGGCTGGCGTTTGTTTGACGTAGCCATCAATGACAATGTGGTTTTGAAAGATTTGGATATTTGGTCAGAAGTTGGTCACGATGTTGCTTTGAAGAAAACTTTTGTCGTAAAAAGCAAAAACGGTAAAATAACGATTTCATTCCCGAATGTAAAAGCGGGTCAGGCGATTATTTCAGCCATTGCGATTGCAACCAAAGATAAAACGGTTAAAGGAGCTTCGGCTTCGCCTAAAAAGATTCAATATGTTGTGGCAAATTCACAAACTAAAGTCGGTTCTTGGTTGGACATCAATTCGAAACAATATTTAGATTCTGAAGTTGTTTTTACGCAATTGCCATCGGAATTATTTGGTGCCGATTATCTGCAAATTCCATCCAATGGTAAAGTTTCAGGTTCTTTTGTAGCCAAGGAAGATTCAGAAATATATTTGTTTAACACATCAAAAGATTCTGTTTCGGGTTATAAAAAAATGACGGAAACGGCTAGAAATTCAAACAAAGTCGAGTTCTCAGTTTTCCATAAAAAAGTTAAAAAAGGAGAGATAGTAGGTTTCGAAAATAATACAATGGCAGTTGTCCCGACTTATGATATGGGCGAAAAAAATGATTCAAGACCTGTCGTGCTTTTGGAAGCTGAAACCGCTAAAACAACCGGAACCGGAATCGAAAAAGGAAATTTTAAAAAAGCGGATTATATTGAGTTCACTTCCAAAACAAACAACAGTATTCAGTTTGAAGTAAAACCGGGCGTTGCGGGAATTTACCTGATGCGTTTCAAATTTATGAACAGAAATGCAACACCAATCAAAGTAAAGTTTAAAATGGAAGATGCCTACGGAATCCTGATGCGAAATGATACGATTGAATTTCCGTCTGCTACCGAAAAATGGAAGATTGTAAGCACCACTTCTGGCGGTTACATCAACGCGGGAACCTATAAAATCACTTTAGAATCAGACGATATGAAAGGATTGTTGTTGGATTCTTTTGAGTTTCAGTAGTCGTCATTTTTGTCATTCCGACGAAGGAGGAATCACACTAGTTGAGCACGCACTGTTGCAGAATATTGGATGGGATTTCTCCTTCGTCGAAATGACAACTTTGTGTAAAATTTTAGTATAGAATAAAAAACATATTTATGATTAAGTATAAAAACATTTTACAAAAAATAACAATTGTACTGACAATTTTGTTTTCAACAACAATTCTAGCTCAAAAACAAGCAAGAATCGTCGAAGACTTCAACAAAAACTGGAATTTCAAGCTGGGAGATTATCCACAGGCTATTAACGCCAATTTCAGTACTGCCGATTGGAGAAGCCTTCAATTGCCTCACGATTGGAGTATCGAAGGCGCGTTCAATAAAGACAATCCAACAGGAACTAAGGAAGGATTTTTGCCGGCAGGAAAAGGCTGGTACCGCAAAGTATTTACTGTTCCCGCCAATTGGAAAGACAAAACCGTGTCAGTTGAATTTGACGGTGTTTTCAAAAATAGCGAAGTTTTTATCAACGGACATTCGTTGGGAGTGCGTCCTAGTGGGTACATTTCCTTTGCTTATGAATTGTCGCAATATTTGAATTTTGGCAAAGCAAATATCATCGCCGTAAAAGTCGATAACGACGCACAGCCCAATTCAAGATGGTACACAGGTTCTGGAATTTATAGAAATGTGCGATTGGTGGCGACTGAAAAATTACACGTTGCGAAATGGGGAACTTATGTAACCACGCCTGAAGTTTCTGCAGAAAAAGCGGCTGTCCATTTCGAAGTAAGTATCGACAATGATAACGCTTCCGCAAAAGAAATCAAACTGGTTACCTCGATTGTAAATGGAAATAATGTTGAAGTTGCCAATGTCACTTCTACAGAAAAAATCGGAGCTAAAACATCGGAGAAAAAGATTCACGATTTAACAGTAAATCAGCCAAGATTATGGAGTCCTGAAAATCCGTATTTGTATAAAGTGCTTACCAAAATTTACGAGAATAAAAAATTGGTTGATACTTATGAAACACCATTAGGAATTCGGTTTTTCTCTTTTGATGCCGAAAAAGGATTCTCTTTAAACGGAAAGCCAACCAAAATACATGGAGTCTGCATGCATCACGACAACGGTGCTTTGGGTTCGGTAGAAAACATTCATGCCGTTCGCAGAAAACTAACATTGCTGAAAGAAATGGGTTGTAATGCTATCAGAATGTCACACAATCCGCATTCTTTAGAAATGATGCAATTGTGTGATGAAATGGGTTTCATTGTTCAGGACGAAGCATTTGATGTTTGGAAAAAAGCAAAAGTAAAAAATGATGCTCACAAAGAATGGGATGCGTGGCACAAACAGGATTTGGAAGATTTCATTAAAAGAGACCGCAACCATCCTTCGGTGATGATGTGGAGCATTGGAAATGAAATCCGTGAACAATTTGACAGTACCGGAATTGCGATTACAAAAGAATTGGCGCAAATCGTAAAAAATCTCGATACCACTCGTCCCGTAACTTCTGCCTTGACCGAAAATGTTCCGGAGAAGAATTTCATTTATCAGTCAGGTGCTTTGGATTTGTTAGGCTTCAATTACAAACACGAAGATTACACAACATTTCCAGCCCGTTTCAAGGGACAAAAAATAATTGCTTCCGAGACTGTTTCGGCTCTCGAAACTCGTGGGCATTACGACCAACCTTCGGACTCGATAAAAGCGTGGCCTGTAAAATACGGAGCTGAATTTGATGGCAATGCAGATTGGACGGTTTCGGCTTACGACAATGTAAAATCATTTTGGGGTTCGACCCACGAAGAAAGCTGGAAAGCGATAAAAAATTCCGATTTCATTGCGGGTACTTTTGTGTGGACTGGTTTTGATTATATAGGCGAACCCGACCCATATCCATTTCCGGCGCGCAGTTCGTATTTCGGAATCATCGATTTGGCGGGACTTCCAAAAGATGTTTATTATATGTACCAAAGCGAATGGACAGCCAAACCTGTTTTGCATATTTTTCCGCACTGGAACTGGCAAAAAGATCAGGAAGTCGATGTTTGGGCGTACTACAACAATGCCGATGAAGTGGAATTATTCCTGAACGGAAAATCATTAGGCAAAAAATCTAAGCAAAACGATGATTTGCATATTTTTTGGCGTGTAAAATTTGAACCGGGAACGCTAAAAGCTATCTCTAGAAAAGACGGAAAAGTAGTGTTGGAAAAAGAAATCCACACGGCTGGAAAAGCTTCTAAAATAGATTTGAAAGCCAATAAAACAGCCTTCAAAAGTGACACTTATGATTTGGTTTACGTGACCGTTTCGATACAGGACAAAGATGGAAACCTTTCGCCAAACGCCAATGACCTAATCCATTTTGAAGTGACAGGAGGCGGAAAATTAGTGGGCGTTGACAACGGTTATCAGGCAGGTTTGGATTCGTTCAAGGCAAGTTCCTGCAAAGTCTATAACGGAAAATGCATCGCTATTATCCAATCGAATGGTAAGAAAGAAAACATTCAGTTGAAAGCTTCTACTGGGAATGGGATTTCCCCTAAAGCTATTGAGGTCAAAGTAGAATAAAATCATAAAAGAATAATTTAAATCAGAATAATGGAAAGAGTTTTTGCAGAATATCTCATAGAAACGCCTTATGAAGTAGAACAGGCTGCGGCGGTTTTGGCGGGTGAGCAATCATCGGGGACTTTTGTGTCCGTTCCGGGCGAAACCGAAGAGTTGAAAAAACGTTTTGCAGCCCGTGTGGAGGATATTCAATTATTGGGTTTGGCAGATGAACCATCCATTCCGGGAGGTAATATTCCTGGAAAAAAATACCAACAGGCAAGGGTAAAAGTGAGTTGGTCGATAGAGAATTTTGGATATAACCTGCCAGTTTTGATCAGTACGTTACAGGGAAATTTATACGAAATCACACAGTTCACTGGTTTAAAATTGATGGATTTCGACGTTCCGGATTCTTTCAAAAAACATTTCAAGGGACCAACATTCGGAATCAAAGGTTCCAAATTATCCTGCGGAGTGACTGACAGACCGATGATTGGTACGATTATAAAACCAAGTATCGGAATGAGCGTGGAGGAAACCGCAACTTTGGTAAAATCCCTGATTGATGCCGGAATCGATTTTATTAAAGACGATGAATTGATGGGATCGGCAGCAAATTCTTTTTTTGATGACCGTGTAAAAGCGATTATGAAAGTCATTCGTGACAACGAACAAAAAACGGGTAAAAAAGTGATGTATGCTTTCAATATCAGTGATGAAATTGACGAAATGCAACGCAAATACGATTTGATTTTACAAGAAAAAGGAAGCTGTGCGATGGTTAGTATTAACAGCGTTGGGCTTTCGGGGACAAAGAAAATCTGCGATCGGGGCGAACTTGTCATCCACGGACACAGAAACGGTTGGGGTATGCTGAACAGACATCCTTTATTGGGAATTGAATTTCCTGCCTACCAAAAAATACAGCGTTTGGCAGGAGTCGATCAATTGCACGTCAACGGAATTCAAAATAAATTTTGGGAATCGGATGATTCGGTGGTGACATCAATAAAATCCTGTTTGAAACCCTTTTTGGGCGGAAACGAAATTTTGCCGGTAGTATCTTCAGGACAATGGGGAGGACAAGCAGTAGAAACTTATCGAAGAACCCAAACTACCGATTTGCTGTATATGGCGGGAGGCGGAATTTTGGCACACCCAATGGGACCAAAAGCAGGTGTAAACGCATTACAGCAGGCTTGGGAAGGAGCCGTTGACGGTTTGTCTGTAGAAGAAACGGCCAAAAAGTACCCTGAATTTGCAGAATCGGTTAAGAAGTTTTCAAAATGATGAATCAGAAAGATAAATTACTGCTGGCCTATTATGGCGACGATTTCACGGGCTCCACGGATGCCCTAGAATTTCTGACGTTGGCCGGAGTAAAAACCGTTCTCTTTCTTCAAAAGCCGACCCAAAAAGATTTGGATCGTTTTCCTGGAATCCAGGCCATTGGCTTGGCCGGAAAAAGCAGGTCGTTGTCACCTTCGGAAATGGAAACGGAACTTTTTCCCGCTTTTGAAAATTTGAAAAGTTTTGAACCGACACATTTTCATTACAAAGTCTGTTCCACTTTCGATTCGGCGCCACACGTTGGAAACATTGGAAAAGCAATAGAAATTGGAAGCGAAGTTTTTAATCAAAAAGTAGTTTTGGTTTCGCCATCAGCGCCACATTTGGGACGTTTTTGTGTTTTCGGAAATCTTTTTGCACGAATGGGGACTATCGGTAACGGGGAAATTTACCGTATTGACAAACATCCGTCGATGAGCAAACATCCCGTAACGCCAGCTTTGGAAGGAGATTTGACCATTCATTTGGCAAAACAAACGGAGAAATCCATAGGTCTTGTCAATTTGACCACAATTGAAAAAGGCTCAAGCGAAGTTCTTGAAGCGGTTAACGACAGTAAAACTGAAATTCTGTTTTTTGACGGTTTCAATTTGGAGCACCTCAAAACCATAGGAAGTGTTTTTAATCAATTGGCAACAGAAAAAACATTGTTTTCCGTGGGTTCATCCGGAATAGAAATGGCTTTGGGATTGGATTGGAAAGCAAAAAATATTATTGGAAACGAATTAAAATTTAAATCGGCTGGAGAAGTTTCACCTTTATTGGTTTTATCGGGAAGCTGTTCTCCTGTGACTTCAAATCAAATTATATATGCTTTGGGAAATGGATTTCTCGAAATTGCTCTAGAAAGCAAAGCCGTTGATAGTGATTATCAAACTGAAATTATAAAGAATACCGTTGATCAAATCATAACCAATTTCAATCAGGGTAAAAGTACTGTTTTGCATACCAGTACAGGTTCCAACGATCCGCGTATTGCTGAAACAGAAGCTTTTTTTATAGCCAAAGGTATTTCTGCAAATGAGATTCAGAAACAGTGTAGTAGCATTTACGGAAGTGTTTTGGGACAAATAACCAAAGAAGTATTAAAGGTAGTTCCACTGAAAAGAATTCTTTTTGCAGGAGGCGATACCTCTAGTTATGCCGCCTCTGAATTGGATATTCTGGCATTGGAAATGATTGCTCCAATTGCACCGGGAGCACCGCTTTGCAAGGCGATTTCAGACAATGAATGGGTTAATGGAATAGAAATGAATTTTAAGGGAGGACAAGTAGGTACTGCCGATTATTTTATAAAAGTTTTAAAAGGAGAAAAATTATGAGCGCAAAAATTTTAGGTTTTGTACATACATCAGCAACATTGGTCCCATTGTTTCAGCAATTAAGCAGTGAATTTTTAAATGGTGTAGAAACGTTCAATATCGTTGATGATAGTTTGATAAAAGACGTAATCAAAAAAGGCAAATTAATGCCTAATACGGCAGCGAGAGTGGTGAGCCACGTTCAGTCTGCCGAAGCTGCAGGAGCCGATGTGATTTTGGTAACTTGTTCGTCCATTGGTGTGGCGATAGAAACCGCTGCAACTTTGAGTTCTGTTCCGGTGATTCGGGTAGATCAGGCAATGGCGGATGAAGCAGTACAAATCAGCAACAAAATAGGTGTGATCGCTACTTTACCAACTACTTTGGAACCAACAAGCGATTTAGTTCGAAGAAGAGCAGAATTAGCAGGTAAAAATGTAACGATTTCTTCCAAATTATGCGAAGGAGCTTTCGAAGCTTTAATGAGCGGTAATGCAGCCAAACACGATGAAATGGTTGCTAACGCTTTGAAAGAATTAATGAAAGAGGTTGATGTGATTGTTTTGGCGCAAGCTTCGATGGCTCGTGTTGTCGATGGTTTGAGCGCTGACGAAAAAGTAGTGCCAATTTTGGCAAGTCCTGCAATTGCCATGAAAAAACTGGCAGAGGTTTATTTCTAACTTTAATAATCATTTGTATGCGTAAATATTTTCTTTGGGCTGCCCCGATATTTTTCATTGTAGCTGGTTTGGGTTGGTTGCAGCAAATAGACCTCATTTCGAAAATGGGATTGATTCTGGGATTTTCAAGTATTGCCATAGGGGTAGGACATGTGAAAATATTGAGCGGTTATCAATATACATTTTGGATCATTACAGCGGTTTGTGCCGGATTACTTTATCCTAACTTTTTCCTGCATGTGGGTAGCTTTGATATGCGCAACAAGTGGCTAATCTTAATTATCATTCAAATGGTGATGTTCGGAATGGGAACCCAGATGAGTATTGAGGATTTTACGGGAATCCGAAAATCAGGCAGGGGTGTATTGATTGGTTTGTTGGGACATTTTACGATTATGCCGATTATGGGATTTTTGATTGCCAAGACCTTTGGTTTCGAACCCGAAATCGCTGCGGGAATCATCTTGATTGGTTCATGCAGCAGCGGATTAGCATCGAATGTGATGACTTATATTGCTAAAGGGAATTTGGTTTTATCTGTTACTGTAACAGCTATGTCAACTTTGACTGCGCCAATTATGACTCCATTTTTGATGAAGATATTTGCAGGCACCATGGTCGAAGTACATTTCTTTGACATGATGATGGAAATTATCAAGATTGTCCTTGTGCCTTTGTCTGCAGCAATGATTCATGATGTTTTGAAAAATCATGGACTGGCAGCAAAAAAACAAATCTATCTTTTGGCAATTTTTTCAGCAGTTTGGCTTGTTATTTTTGCTTGCTTTGGGAATGCTTTTTCAGTTCCTGAAGATAATACTGTTGCACATATTTTGGAAATTGTAAACTTCTCCTGTGGAGCATTCGTTGTGGGTTCGCTCTATCATTTGCTGTATAAAAACTTTCCCAAAATAGATCTCATTATGCCTTATTTCTCAATGTTCGGAATCATTTATTTTACTCTGGTAACCACGGCAGCCGGAAGGGATAATTTGATTCAGATAGGGTTTTTACTTTTCCTAGCTTCGGTACTGCACAATGGAGCAGGTTATTTTTTTGGTTATTGGGTTAGTCGAATTAGTGGACTCGACAAAAAAAGCAGTCAGACTATCGCTTTTGAAGTTGGTCTTCAAAACGGAGGAATGGCTTCGGGGCTGGCGGGTGCAATGGGCAAATTAGCAACGGTCGGTTTGGCTTCTGCAGTGTTCAGTCCTTGGATGAATGTTTCGGGTTCGTTGCTTGCTAATTATTGGCGGAAAAAAGACAATCGTGATGCACCAGAAATTGCTCCAGTTGCCAATTAAAAACAGTAAACTCCATTTTTTAGATGGAGTTTTTTCGTGTATTATTATATCAGACAGCTGAAGTAAAATGGTAATAGTAATCAAATAGATCGTCTTTTAATCTGAAAAAGATAATCCATTCAATGAAACTATTTAAGAGTTTTGAGAATGCAGTAGTTTTACTTATTTAATCGAAAGTATAATATTTTTTTCTAAACCAAAAAGCGAGATTAACCAGTGCGATGAGTGCTGGCACTTCTACCAAGGGGCCAATAACTCCCGCAAATGCTTCGCCACTATTTATTCCAAAAACACCTATTGCAACAGCAATGGCCAATTCAAAATTATTTCCAGTAGCGGTAAAAGCTATTGATGTTGCTTTTGAGTAATCGGCTCCAAAGTATTTCCCAATAAAAAAACTTATTAAAAACATAATTGTAAAGTAAACTACCAGCGGAATAGCGATTCTTAGAACATGAATTGGAATTTGAACAATCAGCTCTCCTTTTAAACTAAACATAAGAATGATTGTAAAAAGCAAAGATATCAGTGTGATAGGCGAAATAAAAGGAACGTATTTCGTTTCAAACCATTCGGTTCCTTTCCATGCAAGAAGAAAATAACGGCTGAGAATTCCAAGTGCAAAAGGAATGCCTAAATATATTCCGACGCTCTCTGCAATCTGACCGATACTAATATCAATTTTAAAACCATGATACCCAAAATACGGAGGAAGAACAGTAATAAAGATATAGGCATAGATACTGTAAAGCAACACTTGAAAGATGCTATTGAGAGCAATAAGTCCGGTTGTGTACTCCCTGTTGCCTTCTGCCAAGTCGCTCCAAACTATTACCATGGCGATGCATCGTGCCAAACCAATCAGAATGACCCCAACCATGTATTCAGGGTAATTGCCTAAAAAAAATAAGGCCAGTATAAACATTAAAACAGGGCCAATAATCCAGTTTAATAAAAGCGAAGCCCCCAAGATTTTGACATTTTTAAAAACTTGTCCGATTTGATCGTACTTTACTTTTGCCAATGGAGGATACATCATTAGAATTAATCCAATAGCCAAAGGAATGTTTGTTGTTCCATTTGAAAAGGAATTAATAAAATTACTGCTCGATGGTATAAAATAACCTATTGTTACTCCTACTACCATGGCTAGAAAAATCCAAAGTGTAAGAAAGCGGTCTAAAAAGCCTAATTTTTTTCGTCCAATTACTGGCGCACAGTTATTTATTGACATTATTATTGTTTAATTTGTGAGAATACATAAAACATTTCAGTTCCTATTTGAAGGCTTCGTTCCTGATAAATTTGTTTTTGTTGAGGTGTTCCATCAGAAATTTTTGGATCTTCAAAAGTGATTGGAATGCGTTTTTCTGCACCAGAAATAAATGGACAACCTTCATCGGCGTGTGAACAGGTCATTACCGCTGCAAAATCACTTGCAGGATTAAAGTTGTCATCATAGGTTTTAGAAAAACCAATAACAGGATGCTCATTGGCTGAAAACTTTATCGAATATATAGGATTTTTTCCTTCTGAAATATTTTTGATTTGGAAGCCTGTTTGTTGCAAGGTTTCAACGACCATTGGGTATAAAGCTGTAGCCTCCGTGCCTCCCGAGTAGCAAGTTACTCCTTGGACGTTATAAAACGCACTTGCCGTCTGTGCCCAGACTTGTGATAAATGACTTCTTCTTGAGTTATGTGTGCAAATTAAATTAAGTCTTATTTCTTGCTTATTGTTAACTTTATTTTGAATGTAATCTACTAATGGTTGTAAAGTCTGCTTGCGTTCTTCGGATATTTGGTTAAAGTCAAATGAGCGAATCACATTTTCAATTTCTGAATAAAGAATATTTTTATTAATCATAATTACTTTTTTATTGTTTTGGAATTAGCAACAACCAGTGCCAGGAGTGCATGAATTCGATGTTTTAGTTTTTTCTGAAGTGATACCACATTGTTCCTGTGCAAGACAAGCAGTATGTTTATTTAATAAAATGAAATTTTTACCATTAAAATCAAGATCATATTTACCAATAGTCGTGTCTTGATATTCGACTTCGATTTCATAATCTTCGATACCCAAAACTTTTTGCGAAAGCTCAATAATATGAATCAGCTTTTGTGGTTTTAGTCGATGATCGTAGTCATTGGCATCCCAAAGTTGGAAGTTAACAACGGTTTCTTTTCTGACTGTTCCGCCGCAATCAATAAAATTTTTGGTTATCAGACCAACTTCAGTCACGTGAAAATACTCAGGAACAAAAGTCCCATTTGGTAATTCAAAATTTACTGTTTCAACTGTTTTTAGTGTTTCTTTAATTTCTGAAAGTTTCATGATTTCTATTTTTTAATTAAACAACTATCTTTTAAATAATTTGGAATTAACTGAAGAGTTTACTTCTTCTTTCTAAGAGAACTGTGTCCCGCCAAATTCCATTTTGTTTTCCGATTTTTTCTCTGACACCCAATATCCGAAATCCAGCTTTTTCATGTATGCGAAGGCTTGCGGTGTTTTCCGGAAAAATTCCTGCTTGCACAGTCCACAGCCCTTCTGCTTCGCTTAAGGCTACAAGTTCGTTTAAAAGAGCAAGACCTATTCCTTTTCCGGAATATGCCGGATCAACATAAACGCTAACTTCTGCTACTCCAGCATAAACGCAGCGTGACGAAACAGGTGTGAGCGCGGCCCATCCTGTCAATATACCATCAGTTTCTGCTACAATTCTGCAATTATTAAGATGGGATTTGTCCCATTCTTCCCATGATGGGGCGCTAGTTTGAAAAGTAGCGTTTCCAGTGGCTATGCCTTTTTCATAGATCATTTTGACTTGATCCCAATCTGTAGTCAATAGTTTTCGGATATCCATATTTATTTAAATTAGCAGCAATTGTTTCTCTTTTTTTCAAGATGATTGGCTATGTGTTCAAAGAATCCCTTGATTTTTTCCAATCCCGGTTCATTGATGCAATAGCAAATTGAATTCCCTTCTATGTTGCCTTTGATCACCCCCGCATTTTTTAATTCTTTGAGATGTTGTGATACCGTTGGTTGAGAAAGAGGAAGTTCGTTGACAATGTCGCCACAAATGCAAGCGTCAACTTTTAGGAGATGCTCAATAATGGCTATACGTGCCGGATGTCCCAAAGCTTTGGCTAAAACGGCAAGTTCATTTTGGCTTTCTGTAAAATGGTCTGTTTTTGTTGCTCCCATATTTATTTATATCTATATTGCAATATTACGATAATTAATTTGATTGATAATTTTTTTGATGATTTTTTTTAAAGAATATAATTAGTGATGATCGTAAATATAGCGCAGGAAAGATTTCCTGTTTTTTGAACCATTTTTTAGGATTTAAAGAAGTTGAGAATTAGAAATAGTTAGATTTAATATTTTTTGTTTGCAATAGTTTCTTTTAGTTTACTAATTCATCAATTTTTATGCATAAGAATGTAATTTTTTACTTCTTACTTCGTTTTCTAAATTATCATCATTTTCAATAGTTTAGGTAAAAAATAAAGAAAAAAATCTTGGATGATGCTTTGCTGTATTTGAATACTAATTAACAAGTGAAAAATAGTTTTTAATGAAAGCTGAGGTGGTTACTTTAAATTGTAAATGAGTGGTCGATATCAGGGAAATTTACAAATAGAAGTTGATGTTGTTGGTTTAAAATGGTAATAATTAAATAGTCGTTTATTATGAAAAGAATTCTCATTTCTGCTTTATTAATACTTTCATTATCTGGATACGGACAAAGACTTAATGTTCTTCCAAAAGACGAAAATGGAAAAGTTCATTTTACTAAAATCATAGAGTCAAATAATTTGAGTCAAGAACAGATTTATAATAAATCAAAATTATTTTTCACTACTAATTTTAATTCCGTCAAAGATGTAATTGAATTAGATGATAAGGGAAACGGAACATTTATAGGTAAAGCAAATACAATACTTAATATTCAAAAAGGCAAAATTACCACTCCGGTTCCATTATCATTTTTTATTAAAATTGAATCTAAAAATAATAAATGTAAAGTTGATATATACAATTTGATATACAGTAACGGAACTTTTGCAGAAACATTCTTTAGCGAATACAATGAAGCCCGGTATATTAAAGCAAATGTCAAAAATAAATTAATAATGGAAAGCTATCGAGACCAAACACTTGAAAAGGTAGCTTTTATTGAATCAGAAATTAAAGAGGAGCTTAATAAGAATTGATAGTTTAGGCTCACTAATATTTATGCCTAATTTTTTACTGCTCCTCAGATTTATGACTTGATCCCTCCACAGATTTACAGCTTGATCCCGTTTTTATAAATTATAAAAACATAAAAAAACTCCTTAATTGCTTAAGGAGTTTCTTGGTGGTCCTTACGAACCTATTTTCGAACCACTTTTTGCAGGATTTAAAGAAACTTGTTATTAAATAAAATGAAACAGGTACACAATATTGAAACTAAACGGTCAATTAAAATTGGAATTAGGTTGTCAACAACACTTTATTTTACATATAATCTTGCTAAACATGCTTATATTTGATTTTTGATTGAGTCACACTAATTGTTTTTTTAGTAATGATAATTAATAAAAACAAAATAGCCATCTTAGTTGGGGCTGGAACTGTTGAGAATGCATGGACGCCTGTACTAAATGTCTTTAAAATTATTTATGGTAATGAAATTGATGCGGATAGTGCCAACTTCTTATTTGCTAAATCTATTTGTGCTTTGCGACTATATTCTAAATCACCTAAGGGTGCAATCCAGTTAAAAGAAGAACAGGATTTGGTGATTATTATGAAGGAACTTATTGCTGAGCAACTGAAAAGTTATCAAAAAGCTGGGATTCTTAGACCAAGGAAAGAGTTTAGTGCTATATTGGACAAATTCGTCTTTAGTAACCCTCATAACCTATTTGGCTTTGTTTCAACAAACTGGGATACTGTCATAGATGCTGAAGTGAACCGCTGGGTAAAAGAAAAGTATTATAATATTGAAAGTGCTAAAATATTTCATATTCATGGTAGCATGGAAGCACATGAACATCTCTACCTCCCCTCTGAAACCTCTATGGAAAACTACCGTAGTGATGAGGAAAATCATAAAGTAGGTTATAGTCATTTCACTACGTGTCAGTTCTTGTCGGAGGCCAATGTTATTATCCTTTATGGTATTTCTCTTGACCCGTTGGATGCTGAATTAAACCTTCTTTTAAGCGGGGCATTCACAAAAGGCAAAACAATCCGAGACGTCATAATCATCAATCCAGACTATCAAAAAATCCGAAAAAGAGTAAAAATTTTACTGTTCCCAAGGACTGATATTACCATTCGATGTTTTAAACCACAAAATTTAGATATAGAATTATAACGAATGGTAAAATTAAACTTTGGCAAAAAACTAATTAGCACAAAATATTAGATACTATATTGTTTGATTTTAAATTCTTACATTTGGTTTTCTTTCGCAGATGTTGCGACTAGGCAATCTTTTACTTCGACTAGAAAAAATTAAAAAAAATCTAATCAATGAGAAAATCCAATAATCAAATCATTTTTTCTGCTTCCGATTTATCTAATCACATTCATTGTAAGCATTTAACTAATCTTAATTTTGATGTTGTACAAGGATTAAAAGAGAAACCTTATAGTAATAACAGGGTTTTAGATGTTTTAAGAGAGCGAGGAATTGATTTTGAAAATTCGTTTTTAAATGAATTAGAAGCAGAAGGTTATACAATCACTAAAATTCAACAAGATGAACCTGAAGCTAGACAAAAGACAATTGACGCTATGGTTAAGGGCGTTGATTATATCTATCAAGCTAGATTGAGTAATGAAAAATGGCAAGGTTGGGCTGATTTTCTTGTAAAGGTCAAGCAACCTAGTAAATTAGGTGATTGGTCTTATGAGGTAATTGATACTAAACTATCAACAGAAACAAGAGCTGGTACA
Source organism: Flavobacterium aquiphilum (assembly GCF_027111335.1). Taxonomy (NCBI): domain Bacteria; kingdom Pseudomonadati; phylum Bacteroidota; class Flavobacteriia; order Flavobacteriales; family Flavobacteriaceae; genus Flavobacterium; species Flavobacterium aquiphilum. Next base: position 1,183,155 of record NZ_CP114288.1, read on the forward strand.
ATATTGCAAATAGCTCTTTATTCTGAAACTATTGCAGATATTCAAGGTATTTTGCCTGAAAGTATGCGTGTAAGAACACCTGAAAGTGAAATTGTATATCGAGTAAATGATTATATTTCTTATTTGCGGTTAATTAAAAAAAGATTAGAAACTGCCATTTCAACGCCCACAGAAACTTATCCAGAACCTTGTTCTCATTGTGATATCTGTAATTGGTGGGAACATTGTAATGGTATTAGAAGGAAAGATGATCATTTGAGTTTTATTGCGGGTATGGGGGCTTCACAAATCAAGGAGGTAAAACAACACGGAGTAGCAACATTACAAGCAATGTCGGAAGTACCTTTACCAATTCCATTTAAACCTAATAAAGGTTCAAAAGAAACATTTACTAAGTTAAGAGAACAAGCAAGAGTACAAAACGAAACTAGAACCTTACAAAAGCCGATTCACGAACTTATAGAACTTAAAGAAAATACAGGTTTTTACAATTTACCTGAACCAACATCTGGTGATATTTATTTAGATTTTGAGGGAGATCCTTTGGTTGAACCTACAGGATTAGAGTATTTATTTGGCTGGGTATTTCAAGAGAAATATAATTGTATTTGGGTTACCAATATGGAGGAAGAAAAAACTGCATTAGAACAGTTTATCGATTTTGTTTTTGATAAAAGAAAAGAATTTCCAGCTTTACATATTTATCATTTTGCTCCTTATGAAACTATAGCTTTAAAGCGGATGATGGGTAAATATGCGACAAAGGAAAATGAAATAGATATTTTATTACGAACTAATTGTTTTGTTGATTTACATAGGATTTTAAAACAATCGATAAGAGCAGGTGTTGAAAGATATTCGTTAAAAGATTTAGAAAAATTTCATGGTTTTATTAGAGAAATGGATTTACGAACCTTATCTAAATTTAAAGTTGATTTTGAATTTTTATTGGAAAGTAAAAAAATTGAATTGATAGCTGATGAAATGAAACAAGCGATACAGCTTTATAATCAAGATGATTGTTTTTCTACATTGCATTTACATCGATGGTTAGAAAAAGAAAGAGAAACTTTGGCATTAAATGGAAAGACAATACCTAGACCAATACCTAATGAAGTAGAAACTCCTGAACATGTTACTGCTCATTTGGAACGTATCTTACCTATTTATGAAGCATTAATGAATGAAATTCCTTTAGATGTAACAGAACGCACTAAAGAGCAGCAAGCAAGATTTGTTTTGGCTAATATGCTTGATTGGTATAGACGAGAACAAAAATCGTTTTGGTGGGAATATTATAGAATTTTGGAATTGGAACCGGATGAATTGATTGATGAAAAGACTGTTTTAACCTATTTACAATTTACAGGACAAAGTGTTCCAGAGAAGAGGAGTTTTATTGACACTTATACTTTTCCAAATCAAGAATGTGAGCTTCGACCAGGAAATCAAATAAAAAATGAGAATGGTGGTAGTGCAGGGGAAATTATTGAAATTGATGAATTACAAGGTATAATCAAGCTAAAGAAAGGTCCAAGTATCAAAGATATGCATCCTCATACCATTATCAAGTTTGAGCAATTTAGTACTAAAGATAAAGAAGAAAATTTAATACGTTTTGCAGAATGGATTGTTGCGAATGGTTTTGAAAATGACCTTCCTGACTATAAGGTAACTCGAGATTTATTATTAAATGAGTTGCCTAAACTTACACAACCTTTAATTGGTACAGCTAATAATCTATTGGAAAAAAGTATTGATTGGGCTACTAAATTAGATTCTAGTTATTTGCCTATTCAAGGACCTCCTGGAGCAGGAAAAAGTTTTACAGGAAGTCATATGATTTTTGATTTGATTAAAAAAGGAAAACGTATTGGAATCACAGCACTTAGTCATAAGGTTATTATCAATTTACTTGAAAAAGTAAAACAATTAGCCGATAAGGAATCTTTTGATTTGCGAATCATCTATAAAGGTTCCTCTACTGAGGATGAAGATTATCCTTGGACTATGGCTAAAAAAGTCGATGACATTTCAGATCATATTCAAAAGTATCATCTTATAGCCGGAACTAGTTTTATGTGGTGTAGTGAAAAGCTTAATGATTCTTTGGATTATTTATTTATTGATGAAGCTGGACAATTTGCATTAATTGACACTTTAGTAGTATCTCATGCTAGCAAGAATATAATTTTGCTAGGTGACCATCAACAATTAAAACAACCTATAAAAGGAGTTCATCCTGAAGGAACCGAAGTTTCAGGATTGGAACATTTGTTAGAAGGAAAAAAAACAATTTCTGTAGAAAAAGGAATATTTTTGGCTAACACATGGAGGATGCATCCCAATATTTGTTTTTTTGATTCCGAAATGTTTTATGAATCAAGATTACACACTATTGGGGGGTTAGAAAATCAAAGAATTGAAGGGAATACACAATTTATTGGTTCAGGGTTGTATTATAAAGCTGTTGAACATGAAGGAAATACTAATTTATCAATTGAAGAAATTAATGAAATTGAAAAAATTGTCCAAGAACTCATAAAAGGTGATGTATTTTGGTATGATGAGAAAAACATAAAGAAAGTATTGACAGCTAATGATATAAAAATAATTACTCCCTATAACAGTAATGTTTTTGAAATGCAAAAGCAAATTCCAGATGTAGCTATTGGTACCGTGGACAAATTCCAAGGTCAAGAAGCACCTGTTGTGATTTATAGTTTAGCCAGTTCATCTCCTGAGGATGCTCCACGAGGTATGGAATTTTTATATAGTCCTAATCGATTAAATGTTGCAGTTTCAAGAGCAAGAGCTATGTTTATAATGATAGGAAATCCAAGATTATTTGAACCCGATTGTAAATCTCCAGAACAAATTAAATTAGCTAATCCATTTTGTAGATTTATTGAGCTTGCTTGCTAATAACCAAACAATTTATTGTATTTCAATGAATTAATAATTATTTTAGAAGAAGCAACGGATTTTGTTGCTTGTTATCATGTGTAGTTAATTATGAAAAAAATCATGATTTAGTTTAGGTTTTTAACGCTACGAAGTCATGAAACTTCGTAGAGCCTTTTGTTTGACCATGATGTTTTAAGATATAATTAAATTTCTCCATTTATCAGGAAAGAAAGGAGTTTACAGCAAGGTATTTGTTATTGCACTTTTTCTTCTATACCTTTTTTAAGTAAATCAATTATATTTTCAAACGCAGTATCCTCATCATTAAAAATTTCTTCTAATCTATTTTTCAGGATTTTATCACTGATTTTATGAGTCAAAATACTTTTTAAATTTTTGTTTTTTACCGATTGAGGAATATTGGGTTTAATATCAGTTAGTATTGTAAGTTCATCTTTATAAGGCATAAATGGGTCGTATAATTTATGAAATGTTTTACCAACAGCTCCTTGAAACATTAATAATTCCGGATTTTTTGTTGAATCTATACCACTTTTTAAAATATGTTTCGTTGCGATACCAGGATATGGGTCAATGTAGAAAATATTTTTTATTCCCAATTGAAAAGCTTTTTTTGAACATAATTCGCATGGGCTAGCAGTTGTAAATAAGTTTCCACCTTTCAAACCTAAACCTCCATTCTTAACCACTTGCATCATTGCATTTTCTTCAGCATGTAAAGATCTAGTGTGTACTTGGTTCTTTTCACCTTCATAAGCATTCTGGTGGCTCTTGAAACAAAAACTACATGTTCTGCCTCCTAAATTTGTTTCCTTATTTTCTAATTCTTTAAAATCTAATGAAACAAGTTCCTTGAAACTATATTTTTCTTCACCTTTTAAAAATTTACCTCCATTTTTTTCATAGTCACTAAAATGATTGGGGTTATCACCATTAATTAGATCTTTAACTGATCTTAAATTACATGGTAATTGATGTTCGGCAACATCATTCCAACCTATTGACTTTATTGAAAAATTTACATCCGTAACTACTGCTCCAACCTGACGTGAAATACAACCTGAATTTAATTTTGCATTATAAGCAACTTGCATACATCTTTCAATTCCTGAAGGAGTAATTATTCCAGGTTGATGAATAAGTGAAATAAATTTAATTAATTGTCTATTAATATCATTTTTTTTGTCATTTTCTGAAAAGTATAAGTGATATTCACTTTTTTGAATACAGTTCTCAATATCTGGATACGCAAATTTTCCCTCACTGAAATCTTTACCATCATATTCAGAATCTCCTAATTTCAGTGTTTCTTTAAAATGTTTGCTATCGGCATCTTCTCCAACTATCTTTGATAATTTTTCTTTAACATATTTCTTTCTTTCAACTTCACTTTTATTGACGGCAACCATATAGAAAGCAGAAAACTTCTCTTTAAAATACATTAATTCCAATGAGTTTTTTAAAGAATCTATAACAATTTTTGTATGACGAGTATTATTTGATTTCCATAATTTAATTAAATAATTTATCGTTTCTGCAACTGTATATATATGTTCTAAATTTCTTACTTCATTTTCTATATTAATGACATTGCCATATAGTCTCAAATTATTAGCTAAATCATGTAATAATCTAGTTCGTTTTGTGAAATTTAATTTATTTAATACGTCATAAAAACCTTCGGAAAACTTCGAAAAGTTGGCATAAAATAACAAATAAATTTTTCTCTCCGTTCTATTATCTTTAAGATAATTATTTAATGAATCATATTCGTCAAAATTAATCTTACTGATTTCATCAAACCATTTAGTGTTATTTCTTAGAAATTCGGCAAGTAATTGATAATCTTCACTAACATCAAATCTATTAATGTAGATGTCTTTGAATCTACCAGTAATACCATTTTGTCCAATTATTTCAATTGTCTTTGAAATAGCATCTTCAATCGATTTTTTGTCTTTTGTTGCTTTAACACTTTCGAATAGCAAGTGAAGTAGTAAGACCGATTTATATTCTATTACGGTGAAATTCTTCCAGTTATCATTTGCTTCTAGATAATTATAACAAATTTTAGTTTTTAAGTCTTCAGGTCTATTTTGGTCTAAATTGAAATCATCTATATTAATTTTACTTATAAAATCATTTGATGATAAAATTTCGGCAATTTTTGAAGTTCCTGCACCTACCTTACCTGTAAGTCCAATGATAGTAAAGTTTTTTCTTAATGAATATAACTGATCTAATTTCATTCTTTTATATTTTAGTTCTTAATTTTATTTATAGGTTACAATGCATTTCTCGAAGTCCATTGTCCTTACTTTTTTAACCTATTAGTTTTACTTCAAAGATTTCACAAAGCCTTTCCTGCCAACAGAAGCCTGTTGAAGAGAAATCCAGAACAAACCATCCTAATCCAACAGAAAGATACAAGTGCCTTCTAACATCTTCGACCAGATTTAATTCGATGTTTCTCCATTCTTTTAAGGCTAAAATATCGGGCATAGGTAGTTTTTCTATAATATAAGTCACACGCCAAAACTCTTCTCTTGTGATTTCTTTGTTCCCAAAAAGAACTAAAGTCTTGCCTAATAATTTTGCTTTAGAAGCTGTTTCCAATTGATCAATAATTGCCAAAAGTTTTTCACCTGCTTCTGACTGATATTCTTCATCTTCTAATTGTTCGATAATCCTTTCTCGTTTCTCAAAAGATAGTTTGGATGATTCGTCCAAAAATGACAGCAATTTACTTATGAAACGATAATCCCTTATGGCAATACCAGTTTTCCAGACTCCAAATAATGAGCCTACTATTGGTAATTCTTTTAATACTCCATCTTTTAAAAAAGTATCAATTGTTATCTCTGCTGTTTCTTTTGCAATTTCCCCCAAATTATCCAGCGAAATAGTATTTTTGAATGATTCTGATAAATTATTAACCATTAGCTATTTCTTCTTTAGGTTGCAACGCCTCCTTCAAAACCTGTTGCAACAACATTTCATTATAACCCTGACTTTCTTTTATACTTTGCTCCAACCCATCACAAAATGCCATTAACTCTTCTAATTTGGCTACGATTTGTTCTTGTTCGTGGAGAGGTGGTAGAGGAATTTGAAAAGAACGAATTCTTCCAAGATTAAAATTTCCTGCTGAACCACCTTTACTTGAAATATTTCCTTTAGCATATCTAACTCCATAAGGTGAATTAAAAACCTGTGCTAAGTAATCTGAATTGATGTATTCTTTAAAAGGCTGAATCAAAGCCACACTAACATAGATGCAAAAATCTAAATCCTGATCTATCACCGCTGTTTCTCCAATTCCAGCACCAACTCGACCGATTAACAAATCGCCTTTTTCAGGTTTTCTATTTTTTATATAAATTTGATAATCTTCTTCCGAAACAAATTTGTGAACTTCAGGCATAAACCTAAATGGTTTAACGTTTTGAGCAGATAAAAACATTCTTCCTGATTTTGTATATTGAGGTGTTTGATGTGTTCCATCAGTAATATTATAGCAAATATCATCGAGATTACACCAAGTCCAATGTTCAGGTATTTCAAAAAGTAGATCCTTTAAAAGTTCTGCTACTTGAAGTTTCCCTTGTTTGATTTTTTTATCAGCAATAAGCTTGGCTTTTTCGGCTTTTATTTTGGTTAGGAGTTCTTGTCCATCCTCACCCCCCGCCCTCTCCAAAGCACAGGGAGCCACCAACTTACCTTGCATCGCTTCACGTAAAAAAGATTGACGCAGTTGTTTTACTAAATCGAGTTGATGGGTGAGTTCATTGACGATTTCTTTTGTTCCAAATTGTAAATTGAAAAAGTTTCTACAAATAACTTTGTATTTTTCTTTCCAATTCAAGTTGTCAATGATATATAAATCATCAATCGATTTTATGTTTTCTATTTCTTCTAAGCCCCTTACAATCCTTTTCTGTTCTTCAATTATCGGATAACAAAAAGGAATGGCATTTATTTTCTTTTGGTTTACAATTGGCAAAGTTGTTTGGAATAAATCGACATAAAAATATTCTCTATGGGCTAATAAATAGAAATATGCATAATCAACTAATACACTCTCAATTAAACGTATTCCAGTTATTTGTTGATTTGAAGAAGCTTGTTTTTTTAAAATACTTATTCTTCCAACATCGCCGATTGCATTAATGAGAATTGTATCAGGCTCAAAAATTGTTGCTTGTTTTGTTACAAAAGCATATTTAGATACTTTATCTTTTGAGCTAAATAAATATTTTTCTGAGCCAATTTCATCAGGCTTAAACCAATCGAAATAACCATCTTCATAAAAACGTTTTTCTTGTTTTGAAGGTGTTTTACCAGTTTTAATATCAGCAATAACTTTTTCTAAAGTTGTATTTGTGGCTTCATTTTTTAAATCATTAAAAATAAATCTAGCTATATTTATTACTGGACTTTTTTCTAATTGCCTATATTTTTCAGCTGTAGTCATTATTTCACCGCTTCTTTTAATTGATCTAACAAGACATTACTTTTCTCAAATGAATCGTGTAACATTTCCATCAACTCCAAACTATTGTATTCATGTACTTCTTCGGCTTTGGTTGGGTTTTTAATGTCTAAATCATAGTTGCGGTCAATAATGGTTTGTATATCGACTTTCCAAGCCAGTTCACTTTCTTCGCGTTTGTCCCACCATTTTTTTATTGGGTTGAATTCTTTAGCTTGTATTGGTTTTGTTTTGTTGTAGGCTTTTTGTCCTTCGGGTAATTTATGTTCATAATACCAAACTTCTTTGGTAGGTGTTCCTTTGGTAAAAAATAATAAATTGGTGGCTACAGTTGCATAAGGCTGGAACACGGAGTTGGGCAAACGTATAATGGTGTGCAGGTTGCAATCTTCTAGTAATTTTTGTCGCACTCTTTGTTTTACACCATCGCCTGTGAGCGAACCATCGGGCAACACAATTCCGGCACGACCACCATTTTTTAAAAGGTGTATCATTAAAATCAGGAATAAATCGGCACTTTCTTTGGTACGGAAATTTTGAGGGAAGTTGGTTTCATTATTATTGGCAACAATACCGCCAAATGGAGGATTTGCTAAGATTGCATTTACTCGGTGCTTTTCGGTAAAGTTGCTCAAGGGCTGGTCTAATGCATCGCCAAAACGAATATTAGGCACTTCCATATCATGTAAAATCAAGTTGGTAGTCGCTAACAAATAAGGTAACGGTTTGTACTCCCAACCCATAACATTTTCGGCTATACTTTGACGTTCTTCCACACTATTGGCTTGTTTTTTCAAATGTTCAATAGTACAGGTTAGATAACCTCCTGTTCCGCAAGCAGGGTCAAGTATTTTTTCTCCTAGTTGTGGGTTAATCATTTCAGTAATAAAGGACGTAATGGCACGTGGTGTATAAAATTCACCGCTTTTACCTGCACTTTGTAATCCTTTAAGAATGGTTTCGTAGAGTTCGCCAAAGGCGTGACGGTCTTTGGCAATATTAAAGTCCATTTCGTTGAGTTTGTTCAGCACTTTACGAAAGTTGATACCGCTTTTCATGTAGTTGTTGTTGCCATCAAATACCTCACGTACAATTAATGCTCTTCGGTTTCCAGAACTTACATCAATATTTCGCAAAGCTGGAAATAGTTTTCGGTCTATAAATTCTATTAGTTCATCACCAGTCATTCCTTCATCATCACCCGCCCAATTGCCTTTTTCGTTTACCCAATGGAATTCGTCTGGAATCGGGGAGGTATAATTGTCATCTAGTAATTCGAGTTCTTTGTCCTTGTCAGAGAATATTTTTAGAAACAGCATCCAGCCGAGTTGTTCTATTCGTTGGGCATCACCGTTTAGTCCGGTGTCTTGCCACATGATGTTTTGTATGCTTTTTAGTATTGAGGATATGTTGGACATGGATATGGTTTGAATTGTTTAAAGGTTTAATTGTTTAAAGGTTTAATTGTTTAACCGTTTAAATTTTTGTTGTTTATTGTTTATTGTTTTGGGATAATGCAATTTCATTTCTGATAAATGATTCCAGTACTTCTTTGCTTGGCAATTGTACCTGGTATTTTGATACAAAAATTTCGTTGGTTAATCCAGTTGTAGCATATTCTACAAGAGCTTCGTTCTTATTGGCACATAACACTATTCCTATTGGAGGATTGTCTCCTTCTGTCATTTCATTTTTACGGAAATAGTTTAGATACACATTCATTTGTCCTGCATCGGCGTGGTCAAAAGCTCCAATTTTCAAATCAATCAATACATGGCATTTTAGTATTCTATGATAAAAAACCAAGTCGATTTTAAAATGCTTATTGTCAAATGTGATTCTTTTTTGTCTTGCTTCAAAGCAAAATCCTCTGCCTAACTCTGTCAAAAAATCTTGTAAATGATTGATAATAGCTGTTTCCAACTGAGTTTCGCTATAGGTATGTTTTTCTTCGAGTCCGATAAACTCCAAAAAATAAGGGTTTTTGACAACCTCTTTGACCGAGAAATGGTTATCGGCTTTGAAATTTTTAATTACCTTTTCCTTATCTTGGGATAAGCCCGTTCTCTCGAACAACATGGTGTTCATCGCTCTGCCTAATTCTCTTGCGCCCCAATTGTTCTTGATGGTTTGTACCTCATAAAAAGCCCTTTTCAATGGTGATTCGGCGTTTAATAATTCCACAAAATGTGAAAAATTTAATCGGTTTAAAAGCAGTTCAGGATCAAAAGACAAATCGTTATGCTCCGTTAATTCGAATTTTCCCGACACTGTCGGGAAAATATTTTGATCGATAAGCGTTGAGTTTTTGAATTTTCTCGACACTGCCGAGAAAATCTGCGGATAGGTATTGTATAAATCCCTAAATCTGTATAATTGAGTACTTGAAATCCCTTTGATATGCTTTAATCGTTGTGCAATTACCTTAATGGTATTTGCTCCATATTCGGCTCTGTCATAACCATTTTGTTCAAATTCAACAATATAAAAACCGATTAAAATATTTCGAATAGTCAAGAAACTGTTCACCTGTTGTACCGCAATTTTTTGCGTTTCTTTATGTACGTTTTCTATTTGCTGAATTAATTGTTCAAAGTTCATGCTGTTCCTGATTTCAATTTTTCCTGAATTATTTAAAAAAAATATTTATGATGAGTCTTGGGCATCACCATTTAGTCCTTTGTCTAGTTTCAAGTTTGTTTGCTCTAAATTATTAAGGAAATATTGTATATTTTTTTATTTATAATTGTATTTGTTTTTATATTACCAATTTTGACTTGCTGCAATTTCTTCTCTTTTACCCTCAACTTTAGTAACTAATTCTTGAAGTGAGTCAATAAATTCTTTATGATCATCTTTTTTATCATATTCAAGAATTTTGATATTCATAGTTTCTTCAAGAATTTGATTTACACCTAAAGGATTACTTTTTTTGGATAATACAAAAAAATGCTCTCTTGAATATTGAAATCTATTTTGATAGTCTTCTAGAAGTAGTCTTATATCAGGGTCATTAGTGCCACAGCCCAAAAACAAGAAAGTATTGGTTATAGATAATGAGTCAAGGATTTCATAAAAAGCTCTATTTTCAGTCCTCGCTTTAGAATAATCTTTTCTACTGAATATTAAATGGTTAGGATCCTCTATTGAGCCATGATTTTTTATAATTAAACGTCTATTAAGTCTAATAGTTTCAGCAACATCTGGTTCATAATATTTTTTTATTAATACTGTTCCAGCTGTTTCTTGTAAAGCAAAACGATCATAAATATTATCAAAATTAGGTGTAATTACAATTTTAGCATCCAATTTAAAAATTGTTCCATGAACATTTGATGGAATGAAACCAGGTAAATGAAACTCATTTTGTAATAAATCTACGAAACCAGCTCTTCCTAATTGATTTTTTATTACTTCACATGCTGTTAAAAAATCATTGTTATTTATTAACTTTTTGATTGAACTTTTATAATTATTATCAGTAATTAAAGACACCGCATGATTAAGAAAGTCAAGCCAACTTTTTGGTCTTACACCTACTGCATTAACTGAGTTCATAGAAATTCCAGCTCCCAATACTAACACACATTTTCTTAAAGCAATATCTCTTACCAATGAATCAGGCCAGTTTATCATGATAATTTTGCGATATTGGTTAATAAATTATTCTTGATTTTTTCAATTACTTCTCCATACTCTTTAACTTTTGAGAAATGAGCACCAACTACACCATCATCAGCAGTTAGTTTAAAAATTGGCGCATTTGCTGATTGAGAAAGAGGTACCAAACTATGCAAATTTGGGATTTCACCCAACTTAAAATTATCTTCACTTAATATCGAATTTATTGGAGCTAAATTGTTAACTATAGCTTTAGGTATCTGTTTAATGATTTTTTCATAAGCATTTACGGCCCTTTTTTGGCCATCTTTAGTTTTAGTTACATATTGTTGAGTAATATACCCAATGAAAGTAAGTTTGAAGTTAATTATCTTTCCATCAATTTTAAAAGCTTCGTTTTCATTTTCTTCATATTCCCTCAAACCTTTTTTAAAATTGTCGCCCCAACTTTTTAAAGAGGCTTTAATATTATCAACAGCTTTCAAACTAAAAATATCAGATGCCATTGGTAAAATATAATAATCTGCTGCCATCAGAACAGACCTATTTATAGCACCTAAAGAAGGGCCTACGTCATAAAAAACGTAGTCGTAATTCAATTTTTCTAATTTATGATTCAAATCGTCAAAAATTAATGTAGTTCGAATAGCTCTAGCTTCTCCATTAATACTATCAAACCAATCTTTACTCAAAAAATCTTCAAATAAGGATATACTTGGATCACCAGGAATTATATCAAATCCAAAACGATTACTTTTAATTATTGGAAGTTCTTTGTCAAAATAATAGCCCGATTTTCTTAATTCTTTAAATATATCATTCAATGTTCCTGAAGAATTTATTTTTGAAAACAGTTCAAATGTCTGATCATCTTTTAGAGTGTATGTAGTTGCATTTGCTTGTGGATCTGCATCAATAACTATTACTTTTTTGTTATGATTTATTTGAAGACATGAAGCAAGATTACACAAAAATGTTGTTTTTCCAACACCCCCCTTATTATTAAAGACTACAATTGTTTTCATATTTTATGCTTTTTTATATAATTCGATTTCTAATTCTTTTACTGCTTCCAAATACTTTTGTTTGTTACCAAACTCTTTAATAATTTCAAGCGGAGAGCCAAAATCATCAAACGGTTTCACCCGTAAAACATCAATGCTTTCAATGTTTTCTACTCCTTCGTCGGCATATTTATCTAATAAAGTCTCCAACACTTTACGGGCTTGGTCACCGTATTTAGTGAAATAATTTCGCTTTTTTACGTTGTCTGCTCGTTCTTTTCGGGTCAAGGGAGGTTGGTCATAAGCTACGTGACAAATCAAATCGAACAAATCCACCTGTTTGTCAACGGCATCATATAAAGCTTCAACCATAATACCCTGTTCCTGCAATTCCTTGATAATCGCTTCTTTTCTATCGGCTTGGTTCCAAGTCACTAAAAAGTCTTCTAATGAAGCATATTTTCCTTTGATAATTTCTTTGGTGTGATCTTTTAAGCTGATGGTTATTGGTTTTCCATTGGAATCAAAAAACAATTCACGGCTTACCAAAACCGAAACATTTACCCCATTGATATATTGTTTTGGTCTTTTTACATATTCAGTAGAAGGTTCATTAACAGGGTTTCTAATTTTGGGTTTTGCAATTATGATTTCTTCACCAGTTACATCATCAATGATCGGAGTGTTTTCTTCCTCTTCTTCGTCAATTATAGTAGTCAAATCAGTTTCTTCAGTGATTGGTTTTACTCGTAACGGATCACCATCAAAAGCCGGATCGGCAAAATTATCCGTGGCATTTCTAAAATCTAAAATAGTAAAGTAGAGTTTATCAAATTCTTCATTAATACGAGTTCCGCGACCTACAATTTGCTTGAACTTCGTCATCGAATTAATGTTGGCGTCCAATACAAGTACTTTACAGGTTTGTGCATCGACACCCGTGGTCATCAACTCTGAAGTGGTTGCCATAACAGGATATTTTTCTTCCGGGTTAATGAAATTGTCAAGTTCCCGTTTGCCTTCTTCATTGTCACCCGTAATTTGGATTACATATTTATAATTTTCGGCAACTAAATCGGCATTGTGTATGGCAATTGCATTTCGCATGCGTTCAGCATGGTCAATATCCACACAAAAAATAATGGTTTTTGCATAACGGTCAAATCCTTTTAGGTATTCGGTTACTTTTTGAGCAACAATATCTGTTCGTTCATCAATAACCAGTTTTCTGTCGAAGTCTTTACGGTTGTATATGCGGTCTTCAATTTCTTTTCCCTCCTTATCCGTTTTTCCCTGTTGCGGACGATATCCTTCCGCATCGACATTTAAAGCGACTCTAATTACCTTGTATGGAGCTAAAAATCCATCGTCGATTCCTTGTTTTAGTGAATAGGTATAAACGGGTTCTCCAAAGTATTCTGTGTTGCTTGTTTCTTTTGTTTCTGTGGGTGTTGCCGTTAAACCAATATGGGTTGCTTTGTTGAAATAGGTCAATATTTCTCTCCAGGCACTGTCTTCGTTTGCACTACCTCTGTGACACTCATCAATAACAATTAAATCAAAAAAGTCAGGAGAAAAATCTTTGTAGGCATCTTCAATTCCTGGTTCATTATTCGTCAATCCTTGGTATAATCCCAGAAAGACTTCATACGCTTTATCCGAAGTATCAATTCCTCTTTTTTTATTACTGACCAATTCGTCTTTTCCATTTCCGTTTGTAATGACTTTCTTTTTAATAATTGTCATTTTGTCTTTGAAATGCTTGAAATCGCCTTTACGGGTTTGATCAATAAGAGCTGTTCGGTCTGCCAAAAATAGAATTCTCTTTTTTATCCTTGATTTCCACAAACGATAAATAATTTGGAATGCAGTATAAGTTTTTCCTGTGCCTGTTGCCATTACCAATATGATTCTGTCTTGACCATTTGCAATGGCTTCAACTGTTCGGTTTACGGCTATTTGCTGGTAATATCTTGGTTTTCTCCCGGAACCGTCTGAAAAATATTTTTGTAACGCTATTTTTTCTCCATTATCAGTCGCGATATTTTTGTATTGCTTGTATTTGTCCCATAAATTTTCTGGAGAGGGAAATTCATCTAAAGAGAGTTCGCTTTCAATGTTTAAGTTATTTACGGTTCTATCGTGAAATAAAAAGCCATCGCCATTACTACTGAAAACACAAGGAATATCTAAAATTACAGCATAACTTAATGCTTGTTGAATTCCTGAACGAATGGAATGTTTGTTATCTTTTGCTTCGATTACAGCTACAGGATTGTCTTGATAATACAGAATGTAATCAGCTCGTTTGCGTTCGCCTCTTGCCGTTAATTTTCCTCTTACATAGATTTTGCCATCAGTAAAGAAGACTTCTTCCAAAATCTGCTTATGCAGATCCCAACCCGCTTTTTCTAAGGCTGGGGTTATAAATTTTGTACAGATGTCTCTTTCTGATAAATCCTTTTTGTTCATTTGATTTCACTTTAGTTTTTAATGACTAGCATTTTTTTACAACAACTTTATTTCTTTTGCTTTAATTAAAAGGATATTCTGAAAACTATTTGGCTAATTATAGCATTCGGCGAAGATTTTTTCCTCAAAATTGCGACCTAATGTTACTCATTCTATGTTTTTGCTCAAATTATTTTAATTTTTATTTAGATTGTGAATATGATGCATTAGTAATTGGGAAACTGTTTTGCTATTAATTAGCTCTGACAATAAAGCACTGTTGTTAAATTACCCTACAATCTACAAACATAGCAAAAAGCGACGGGATGTAAAAGGATAAAAAACTAATTCAGTGGACGATTGGTGCCTTTTTGAAAAAAAGTTATTATTCAAAAACAAACAGATAGAGTGCTCTATAAATTACTTGACAGCCCTTGTTTTTTCTTCTTCTTTTGTTTGTTTTTAAATTGATGTGCATATATTCAGATCCTTTCTACTGTTGTGTGGCTTGTTTTTATAACTGCAACCAATATTCAGCTATTTTTTTTGTATGATTGTTTATTTCTTCCATTTTAGAAAAAAGTCTTTTTCTCTCAATTTCAAATAAGAAAAGTTGCTGCTTTAATTCTGGAATTTCTTGTGTATAATTAACTTTTTTTGCAATCTGGTTGACGTTGTTTCCAATTGTTTTGAGTTCAGAAGTAAGTACAATTGTTTCTTCCATCAAATCATCTAAAGATTGATTTCTGTATTTGTTAATAATTGGTTTTTGTAAAAGATTTTTCCGTGCAAACTCACTTAGTTTTCGGCAAATTGATTTGTTAAATCTTTGTTGCAGAATATTATATTCCTGAGTGGTCAATCTTAAATGAAGCCATTTTGTGCGGTTCTTATTGTTACTTTCCATATCACCATCATTATCATTTTTTTACATTCATTCCTAAAAGTAATCTCTGCCACCGAGTTCCGAGGAATTGGGCAGCAAGATATCGGTTGTGATACAACCGGACATCTTGCCGATTGCAGGAACGAGGCAATCTTTGAGATTTTTTAAATAGAGAACTAATTTATGAGTATATTTCAAAGTAAACTATCATCGCTAGATTTTGACTAGAATACTTAACTGTACTAAGCGGTTTAATCTGAATTAAATGGTTATTCTAAACTAGAGATTGGTGGTCAATTTGAACTGGAATTTACATTTTTTGATTCGTTAAAAACATTTTTCAAAACAAAAAAGAGAAAAAGAAAGCTGTCCGAAAATGGACAAAAGGCAAAGAAGTGCTATAAGTCCCGAAGGGTGACAGGACGAAGAATGAGGACTGTCATTATGCGCACTTCTTTGCCTTTTGTACAATAAATTTGCTTGCTTTTTTCTTTTTGGAATTGTTTTAAACTACTCTCGATTTTGAAGAGTCTATGAAAGTGTACACTTCAAAAACAAATGAAAAACAAACAACAAAGAAGTGTACTTTTTCAAGCAATTTTAAATTTAAAATCCGCAAAATTCTGACCCTTTTCGGGAAGATTTTTGCGGATCTCTGTAAGGAATAAATATGGTTGGGAATTAATTTTTTGTAGTGTTTAGCAAAGTGATTACGTCTGTTAAATTATTAGTTGAAATGTAGTCTAAAACAAAATCTTCGGCCTCTTTTTTATGATCGGGAGAAGTTAAAAACGAGTTCAAATAAAACTCTTCGTTTTCGTCTGCGATGTGAATAATTTCAGTGAAACCTTTGGTAATTAAAGTCCCTTTTAGTTTTAATACTTTAAGCTCATTTCGATTATCAATTTCCTTTTTTACTCGAAGTTTTATAATTTTATCCATGGCATTAATCTTTTCAATGTTATAGCGCAAAAATAAATAATATTTTAAATCAAAAAAGAGACTAGAAAGTCTCTTTATGGAATCAATAATTCTTTTAAAAGGCTATTTCCCTTTTAGTAATTTTTCCAAATATTCGACTTTATCTTTCTCGGCTTGGACTAATCGTTCATATAATTCAACCACCTTGTCAAGTGGATTAAAATTAGGTTGGATATTAATTGCATTAATTGTAGAACTATCATGACTTGTAAACGTATTATTGATAACATTTAATACTGTTTCATCACTATAATTTTTGATTGCTTCCGTAGAGACTCCTAAAACTTCTGCAATTACTTTTAGTTTTTCTTCGTCCACTATCTCACTTCCTTCGATATTCGAAACAGACTGCTGGCTCACTCCAATAGCAGTTGCAAGTGCTTCCTGTTTCATACCTCTAAGCTCTCTGATTCGGCTAATATTTCTGCCAATATGTTTTGGTTTTGTTGCTGTGTTCATAAGTCAAAGGTATTTAAAATTCTTTACAAAAATCACTTCTGGTAAAATACAAGTCCGCTTTGGTAAGATACAATTCCCATTAGTTCGGTACGGTACAATCTATTGCTTACTTGCTATGTATTTAAACAAAAATACAATTTTTCGCATAATTATCAACCAAAAAATCAAAATTATGGAAGCAATACAATTTCCGCAACAGAAAGAAATGGAGGCTGCAATTTCAGAACTCCGAAGCTTTATGGATATTACTGCGGTCACTTTGCATGAAGCGAATGTAGCAGGTAAATCAGGTTATATATTAACGATAATCTTGGAAGAAAACAGTAATCAGATAGCATGTGAAATGTATGATTGGGCAGATAAAATTTTTAAAAGGCATTTAGAAATCACCTATCGCATTGTAAATATCTTGGATGTACAGGATTATCTTAAAAATGGAAATCTGTATTATGTGAAATGGTATTTATCAAAGGTTGTTTTATTCAAAAACGGGGAGTTCAATTTTAAGATACAGAATGGATTACCAAAGACTAATGAGTTGCTTTCAAAGGCCGAAAAGAAAAATATTGAATTTATTGCTAAAGCAGAATCGCTTAAAAGAGGTGCCCAACATTATGAAGGAACAAACAACCATCAAATGGCACTCTATACCATTCATCAAGCTATAAGCCTTCTCTTTCATATAGTTGGCGAATTGACAATGGGAAAACCGCATGTTAACCCGAGTCTATTACACCATCTTAATCTTGTCAAGAATTTTGCGCCGATTTTGAACACAGTCCTTAATGGCAATAATGCTGAGGATAAATTTATGATGGAGCTCCTCGACAAAGTCAATAGTAATTTCCCTTTTAAAGCTAAAACAAGAATAAAAAAAGAGACCGTTAAAGCAGTACATAAAAAGCTTCACAACCTTTTAAAGACAACAAAAAAAATATACCAGACGCAACTTTCTTATTGTCAGGAAAGAATAGTAGGTTTTATTGAACCGAAGAAAGGAAAAGCAAATTTGGAAGAAATAGTTGTAAATGATGAAGCTGTTATAACCAATGCAATAACATCATATCTCAAAACAGAAGCAATCTATTGTTTTAACAACGGGCAGACAAAACCAAACCATTTCTATTTATTGATTTTTACTCAAAAGCTAAAGGATAATGCTGTGCATGACCTTGCTGATATAATTAAGAGCAAAACTGACGGAAGATGCACAGCAACTTTACTTATCCATCCTTTTACGGAATTAAAAACCAAACAGCCAGACCAACTATATTTCTTTTTGAACGTCAAAAAAAAAGGAAAAGTTTTATTTAGAGCCAAACAAACCGATCTTATCAGTTTAAACCAGACTTTAAATCGTGATTATAAGGAGTCAAAGGATTATCTACAATACAGAAATATTATCGTAAATAATATGAGGGGGTGGCAAGATGATTACGAATGGGCTTGTTATTCTCCACTAAAGGGAGTTATGCTTCATTACATTATTGAGCAGATATGCTTGGGAATGATTCGGTTGTTTATGGGGTATTTTCCCAATCATTTTGCACTATCGTACCTGCTGGAAATTTGCGACTATATCAATCCAAAAGCCAGTATTTTTTTCTCTCGTTTGACCGAGCAAGACAGAAATTTGTTTCAGGTGCTAAGCAGATCATACCCTACACTTCGCTATTGCTCAACCGACAGTTTTTCGGATAAGGATATGGATTTATTGGAAGAGCGATGCAATGACTTTGCGCAATTTGCCAATAACATTGTAAAAACAGAATTAGAACGTATTGAAAAATTAGAACCTAAAGTTTGAAACCATGGAAGCAGAAGAGAAAAAAGAAGCTATCGATTTAATGAGTGTAATGGGTGAGATTAGATATTTCGGAAGATTAAAACCTTATAAGAATAAGGACAATTTATTTACCGTGGACTTGAAAGTTACAGGCTATACCGATCTTTCTTTAATGATAACTGATTTATTAAAAGCGAGCATATCTGCATTAGAATTTGATTCGGAATGCATTTCTACAGCAGTTCCTAGCCCTGAGATAAATGTAATGGGATTGTTGGAGATAGCTCTTCAACTTTTTCCACTTGGAGAAATGGAATTGTTAGACGAAATACATAGTCTTTACTTAAAACAGAAAAAAGAGTCAGATTCTACAGAGTGAAATACCCTTTTTAGCCCATATCCTCACCATATTTTGATTAGCATTTTAAAAAAACACTGTCTTATCTTTATTAGGAAAATGATTGTTGAACAAAAAAGACCAGTGATGGTCTTTTTTTAATGGAGAGGACTTGAAAGATGAGAAATGACGAAGGGAATGAAAGAGGGAGTTTGACAGCAGAACAAGCTTTAAAAATGTTCAAAGAAGAAAATTTAGACCTGACACTTGACCAAGCAAGGATAATCTTGGAGTTTATGAGAAAACTGGCAGCAATAACCGTATCAAATTTTTTAAATCAACAAAATGAAACAAGTAGCAGACCTTTATGTAAGAGTGAGTACAGACGAACAAGCCGACAAAGGCTATTCACAAAGAAATCAAGAAGAAGTACTGAAAAAGTACTGTCAGATTAATAATATTGGAATAAGAGATATTATATATGAAGATCATTCTGCCAAAACATTTGTTAGACCCAAATGGAAATTGTTATTGGTAAATCTCAAAAGATTCAAAAATAAAACAGATTTGGTCTTGTTTACCAAATGGGACAGATTCAGCAGGAATGCAGGAGATGCGTACCAAATGATTAATACTTTGAGAAAACTTGGGGTTGAACCCCAAGCCATCGAACAGCCTTTGGATCTGTCCGTTCCAGAAAACAAAATGATGTTGGCTTTTTATCTTGCGGTTCCCGAAGTTGAAAATGACAGAAGAGCGTTAAATGTTTTCCATGGTATGAGAAGGGCTAAAAAAGAAGGACGTTATGTAAGTCAGGCACCAATTGGATATGTCAACCGAACTAAAGATGACGGCAGTAAATATATTTCCATCAAAGAACCAGAAGCTTCAGTAATGAGATGGGCTTTCAATGAAATTGCTAAAGGGATTTTTTGTACTGAAGATATTCATAAAATGGCAAGAAAGAGAGGGATTAAAACTGGAAAGCACAGCTTTTGGTTGGCGGTTAGGAATCCTCTGTATTGTGGAAAAATTCGTGTACCACAATATAAAGATGAAGAAAGCTATCTTGTAAATGGACAACATGAAGCTATAATTAGCGAAGAACTGTTTTATAAAGTTCAGGATATTGTCGATGGGCGGAAAAAAGTAATTCGTCCCAAAGTAGAAACAATTCAGGAACTCCCGCTTCGGGGATTTTTAAAATGTCCAGTATGCGGAAAAGTACTTTCAGGCAGTAAATCTAAAGGAAGAAAAAAATATTACGCCTATTATCATTGTTACAAAGGTTGTACTCATCGATCTAATGCAGACGAAGTAAATCATTTGTTCATACAGGAACTTCTCCAATATGCACCAAGGAAAGAATATAAAAAAGTGTATAGTATCATTATTCTAGAAGCCTATAAAGAACAAACCAAAGAGAGACAAAATGAAAAGGCTCAATTATTGAATCAAATAAAGGATTATGAAAATAGGTTGGCTAAGGCTCGTGACTTGCTAATGACCAATCAAATTGATTCAGCTGATTATAGAGATATAAAATCTGATTATGGAGATAAGTTAGCAAGGCTACAAGCGAGATATTCAGGATTGAATACCGATGATGACGATATTGAAAAACTACTAAATCAAGGTATTGAGAATCTATTCAGAATCCATTCTATCTATGAAAATTCTGAGTTCGTCGCATGCAGGGACTTAATTGGTTCAATATATCCTGAAAATCTAATATTTGATGGAATTGGATTTCGAACCACAAGAATCAATGAAGCAGTACAGTTAATGTACTTGATTAACAAGGAATTAGATTCAAAAGAAAAAGGGACAAATCAAAAATGTTTTGATTTGTCCCTTATGGTGGGCGATGAGGGGTTCGAACCCCCGACCCCCTCGGTGTAAACGAGGTGCTCTGAACCAGCTGAGCTAATCGCCCTATTTTACTAGGTTGCTATCATTTCGTGATTGCGAGTGCAAATATAGACAGGTTTTTCGCTTATGCAAAACATTTTGAAACTTTTTTTGCTTTTTATTTTTAAAAAAATGTCAGATGCTTAATAGTTAGTGTTTTAAAAAGCGAAAAAAATAATAGAAAATCTTCTTCAAATTGTTTTTAAAGAAGATTTTGAGAAAAACAGCAGAATTTAAGTTACTCTTTTTTGCTGTTTTTTGCTTCAATCCAACGAGACATGTATTTTGTGCTGCTTAAAGTATGGTGTTGTAGCAAAGTTCCAAAGAAATTATCCAAACGATGTTGCGGTAAATTGACTAGCAAAAACTGGACTTTTTGAGCAAAATCATTTTCAAATAATCCCTTCGAATAGCGTTGATTGATAATGGCGATTCCATTGTGTTGAGCAGTTGTCCACAGTTTTTTGTCTTGGTACAATTGAGCAGCTGCTTCCGCAAATTTGTTTGCGTCATCAGTTATGGAGCCGTTCCAAGGTAGATTTCCTTGCATGGATTCGGCGCCAATAGAGGTTGTGATGCTGGGTGTTCCGCATTGCATGGCCTCGATGAGTTTTCCTTTGATGCCTGCGCCAAAACGTAGGGGAGCCAAAACAATTCTCGCGTTTCGGACTACCTCATTGGCATCGGTTGCACGGCCTTTGATATTAAAACCTTCTTTCGGTTTGTGCAATTGCAGTACTTTTTGTGAAGGATACGCACCGTAAACATCAAGATTGGCTTCGGGCAATTGCTTTTTCAGCAAAGGCCAAATGGTTTCTTTTAGATACTGAACGGCATTCCAATTGGGTTCGTGGAGAAAGTTGCCTATGAATACAAAGTCGCTCCTTTTCTCAAATGTTGGAAGCTTTTCAAAAGTGTTTTCTGAAATAGGTTCTAATAAAAAAGGTAAATAATACAACAGTTTTTCGTCTATTTTGAAAGTCGTTTTTAGGAGTTCCATCTCAAATTCGGAAATGATTAGAGATAAGTCGCATCTTAAAATGCTGGCGATTTCTCTTTTTGCCACTTCCTCCTGTAAAGTGTCGGTTACTGTGAAATTCCGATGCGCTTTGAATGCTTTTTGTCTTGCGGAGCGCAGGCAGTGTAAATCTTCGGTGTCCAATATGCGAAGGGCATCGGGACAATTTTCGGCTACACGCCAACCGAATTGCTCTTCAATCATAAATCGGTCGAATAAAACCACTGCAGGATTCAATTCTTTGACAAAAAGGTCAAAACTGGAGCAATTTAAGGCAATCGATTTTTTTTCGACATTCAGTGAAGCCAAATCTACCATAAAATCACTGTCCATAGCCGGGCTGGCAAATGTTATACTGAAGCCTTGCTGTTGAAATTGTTCAATCAACTGCAACATTCGGCCGCCTGCCGCCGATGAATTGGGTTCAGGCCATACGAAACCTATGATTAATAGCGTTTGAGTTTTATTCATAAAAATAATGATAACGATGCAAAATAATACATTTTGTACGGTTAAAGCATCATTTTTAAAGGAAAATCGGCTAGAAAAGACTAATTTTGCGCCTTAAAATCATATGTTATGCTTGGATTGAAATTAGCTACCGACCCACGTTGGGTAAATATAGTGGAAAGCAATATCGAGGAAATATTGACCGATCATGCTTGGTGCGAACAGAAAGCGGCTTCCAATGCCATCAGTTTGATTGCGTACAATTCGGAGTTGGAGGAGCTGGTGACAGAATTGCTGGTTATTGCAAGAGAAGAATTGGAACACTTGCAATTGGTGCATAATTTAATAAAAAGTAGGGGGTTAACATTAGGGCGTGAGCGCAAAGACCATTATGTGAACGAGCTTTATAAATTCATGAAAAAAGACGGCAGCCGCAAAGATGCGTTGGTGGATCGTTTGCTGTTTTCGGCGATGATTGAGGCGAGGAGCTGTGAGCGTTTTAAAGTGTTGTCGGAGAATATAAAAGATCCTGAGTTGGCTAAATTTTATAGAGATTTGATGATTTCGGAAGCGGGACATTATACTACTTTCCTTGGTTTTGCCCGAAAATATGTGGACAATTTTGATGTTGACAAGCGCTGGAAGGAATGGATTGAGTTTGAAACCTCGATTATTGTGGATTATGGCAAAAACGAGACGGTACACGGATAAAATTTTACTTTTTGGGATGATGACAAAAAGGCAAAATGTCTCCCTTTAGCCCCGGTTGAAGTGAAAATCCTCTTGTACTGGTCCCGATAGCTATCGGGAAGTACAAGAGATTGCAACGTAAAACGGGACGATGAATTCAAAAATGCTAATTTTTTCTGCTCCAAAGAATAATTGAAACCTACATTTTAAATTTTTAATTCATCAATTCAAATAAATATATATGGCGGCGACCAATTATAAATCAGTTTTTTTTAAGATACTAAAATACTCCGGAGGTACGTTTGCGGTCTTGCTGGCGCTGATGTTTATCACGCCTTTGGTCTTTGCGGACAAAATACGGGAACAGGTTAAGAAAACGGCGAACCAAAACTTGAACGGGGAACTGAATTATAACGAGGCGAATGTTTCTTTTTTTAGCCATTTTCCATCGTTGACGCTTTCTTTGACCGAACTCAGCCTCAATGGTTCGGCTCCTTTCCAAAATGAAAAATTTATTACTGCCGATGAGGTTGCATTCGGGATTAATCTGAGCAGTCTTGTGTTTGGGAAAACGATCAAAATTGACCAAATTTTCCTGTCCAATTCGTTGATTAATGTAAAAGTAAATGAAAAAGGGGAGGCGAATTATAACGTGTATATTGCCAAGAAAGAAAAAGCCCCGAAAGAAGAGGAATCGGATACGGGATTGAAATTGGAGGAAATCGAAGTAAAGAACAGCAAACTTGTTTATGACGACCAATCGGCAAAATTTCACGTGGATGCTTTTGGTTTTAATTATTTAGGGAACGGAGATCTTAGTGAAGCCATATTTGCATTGCATTCTAAATTAAAAATCGAAAAGCTGAATGTGATTTATGAAAAAGAGCCTTACCTGATGAACAAAAAGGTGGACGGAGAATTAATTACCAAGATAAATACCAATTCGCTTTCTTTTGTTTTTGAGCAAAATGACCTTTTCATCAATAAACTTTTGGTGGATTTTACCGGAAAATTTGACTTCTTGAAAGATGGTTATAATATGGATTTCAAAGTGAAATCGGATAAAAGTAAGCTGAACGACCTTTTTACGGCTTTTCCGCCAAAATACATTACTTGGTTGAAAGATACCGAATTGAAAGGAAATGTAGATTTATTGTTGACGTTGAAAGGAAAATATATCGCTTCGCAAAATCTTGGTCCGGATTTAAATTTGGATTTTAAAGTCAAAGACGGATTTGTGAATTATAAAAAAAGTGCCTTTCCGGTTTCGAATCTGAATGTGGATATTTCGACCAAAGTCCCTTCGTTGAATCCGGAGCTTTTGCAGCTGGACGCTAGAAACGTTTCTTTGAATATTGATAAAAATTTCCTTAAAACGAAATTGAGAATGAGCGGTTTGTCTGCTCCGGACATTGATTTGGTTTTGAATTCCAATATTGATTTAGAGAAATTAAACCAAGCGCTCGGGATTCCGAATGTTGAACTAAAAGGAATGTTGGTGAGTGATTTGAAAGCTAAAGGGAAATTCGATCAAAAACAAAGGCTTTTCCCGAATGCAGGTGGCACGCTGAATTTAAAAAACGGTTTTGTAAAAACGCAATATTATCCAAATCCGATAACCGATATCAATATTGTGTCCAAAGTGAACAACACGAAAGGGACTTACGACGGCATTTCGGTAGTGTTGGAACCGGCCGGTTTCAGTTTTGAAGGTGAACCTTTCTGGGTAAAAGCCAATTTGAAAAATTTTGACGATTTGAATTATGATATTAAGGCCAAAGGGACTTTGAATATCAGTAAAATTTACAAGGTGTTTTCCCAAAAAGGATTGGATGTGGACGGTTTTGTTAAAGCCGATTTGGAACTGAAAGGAACCCAAAGTGATGCCGAAAAAGGAAATTATGCCAAGCTACACAACAAAGGAACTCTTGAACTTCGAAACATAAACGTGGCTACCGAATATTTGCCAAAATCATTGTTGATTAAAGAAGGGATTTTTAGATTCAATCAGGATAAGATGTCTTTCAACACGTTTTTGGCTTCCTATGGTGAGTCGGATTTTAAGTTGAACGGTTACTTGCAGAATGTGTTTAATTTTGTTTCGTCCAAAAATGGAGTTTTGAGAGGATCGTTTACGTTAAATTCAAAATACATTAACGTTGACGAGTTTATGTCAAGCACATCGACAACTCCTGTTGCTACGACTCCCGCGCCTACTGTTGCTTCAGAAAGCAAGTCACAGCCTGCAGTTCAGGAGACAGGGGTGATTTTGGTTCCGTCAAATTTGGATTTGCAGTTTTATGCCACGGCACACAAAATCAATTATCAGGGACTTGTTTTGCAGGATGGAAAAGGTGCCGTGAAAATGAAAAACGGTAAAATTGTGATGCAGAATACTGGTTTCAATTTAATTGGTTGTAAGGTGAATATGAATGCCGCTTACCAAGGGATGACTCCCAAAAAAGCGGTCTTTGAATACCAAATAAAAGCCGCTGATTTTGACATAAATCGAGCGTATAAAGAAGTGAAAATGTTCAGGGAAATGGCCAGTGCCGCCGAAAACGCCAAAGGAATTGTTTCGTTGGATTACAAAATAAAGGGAAGGCTCGACCAACAAATGATGCCTGTTTATCCTTCGTTAATCGGAGGAGGGACGCTTTCTATAAAAGATGTGAAAGTAAAGGGGATGAAGATGTTTAATGCAGTGAGTAAAACAACGGATCATCAGGAAATTAAAAACCCTGAATTATCAAAAGTGGATATCAAGACAACCGTAAAAAATAATATCATTACCATTGAACGCTTTAAGTTTAAGTTTGCCGGTTTC
Organism: Flavobacterium aquiphilum; assembly: GCF_027111335.1. Classification (NCBI taxonomy): domain Bacteria; kingdom Pseudomonadati; phylum Bacteroidota; class Flavobacteriia; order Flavobacteriales; family Flavobacteriaceae; genus Flavobacterium; species Flavobacterium aquiphilum. Next base: position 1,208,996 of record NZ_CP114288.1, read on the forward strand.
AGACCGAGAATCGAAGGAACTTCGAGCTTAGACGGTAAATTAAATATCAAAATGCGTTTGGGATTGCCACCGCTTGGAATTTTCGGGATTCCGTTGACGGTTACAGGGACAACCGACAAACCAAAAGTGAAAATGGGCAGTAAAGGTCAGGATATAGAGGAAACCCAAGATAAGGAGGAGTAAGCTAAGTAAAGGACAAAAAAACGTCGGCACAAATTGCAGTATCATTTAGGCAATTTGTGCCGATGTTTTAGTTTTATTGGTCTCAAATAAAGTTTAAAAACGATGCATTTTAGTGCATTCGCTTTTAGCTTCTAAAAAGTATTCATTTGCCACAGATTCACAGATTTTAAAATCATTTTAATCTGTGAATCTGTGGCAATTTCATTAATTTTTCGGAATCCGACATTGCAGCCTTTTAGTCTGTCAAACCAAAACTATAAACTTTTAGTCCATAGTGGTTTATTTAGAGGCTTCCGGTAAGTTGTGGTAGATGTAATCTCCGTGAACCCCCGTAAATGCAAGTTTCAGATTGTCAAAAAAAGCTTTGCTGTCTTCTTCTTTGGGCCATGCTGTTTTGGTTAATTCATCCTGCTTTTGGTTGGATTTTTCTATGTCGGCAAATGAATCATAGAAATAGGCTTCCATAAAATCCCTGCTGTCTGATCCCCAAGCATGGCGGAAAGGGTAATAGGCTTTGATGAAAGGGTTATTTAGGGTAGTTTTTTCATTGTATTCTTTCATGCCTTTTCCTTTTGGATTCATGGACATTTGTGATTTTCGAATATAAACGATCATGGGTTCTTTTGAGGAGGCTTTGAAATCTTTATGCCCAATCGTTTCAATCGAAGAGTAAATTTCATCTGAGTGGTAGGGAGAATAGTAGCTTCTTTGTTTGTCAAAAAAAGCGGTTCTTGCTTTTTCATCGGGCCAGGCTTTTTTGGCAAGATCGTCTGATATAGCCTCGGCTTTTTCAATGTCTTCCCAGTTTTTGTAAACGTTCACCATAATGATTTCGGTGCTGTTTCCGGTGTAATAATGGGTGAGGATTTCGGAGCCGATTATTAAGTCGTTTTTGCTCGTCACTTTGTCAAAGTACTCTTTTTCCGTCGCCTTCCAATCTTTAGGATCCGTGTCTAAATTTCTGTGTAGGGTTGTCATTGTAATGAATACAGGTTTGGGGGGATCTTGTTTTGGGGAATCTTGCGCATAACTGTTGATGCTTGGACAGAATGTTAAAATTAACATTCCCAACGAAAATAAAGTTCTCTTTTTCATAATAATCTAAAAATTAAGTGATTAATTAACAAAAAACACCTGTAAATTTAGTTAATTAGTAATCAAGTAGTTACGAAATACTGATTTATTTTTTAAGAGAAAAACAAGAATTCTTTTAAAGCTCTTTATTTAACGGCAATTCGGCCACAACAAAGGTGCTTCCGCCCACATAGATAAAATCATTTTTTGTAGAATTATTCTGAGCTGTAGCGTAAGCTTCTGAAATGGAACTATATGTGTTTCCATTTAATGAAAATTGCAATGCTTTTTCCTGTAATAAAGTGGCATCCAAACCTCTTGGGATATTTGGTTTGCAAAAGTAATAAGTTGCATTTTTTGGAAATAGAGGCAAAACGTCGTCCAGTTCTTTATCGTTGACAACTCCCAGTACGATATGCAGTTTGTCAAAAGTTTCCTTTTGGATTTGTTTTAAAACAATTTCAAGTCCGTGTTTGTTGTGTGCCGTGTCGCAAACTATTTTTGGTTCAGAACCCAATTGCTGCCATCTTCCCAGCAGTCCAGTGTTTTTAACCACATGAAGTAATCCGGATTTTATGTTTTCGTTATTAACGTTAAAATCGGATTGTTCGTTTAGGATTTTAAAAGTCTGTAAAACTGTCTTTTTGTTGTGTTCTTGATAATCGCCAATCAAATCAGACGGTTGGGTTTCAGAAATTAAATCGGAAGCAAAGTAGATTTCGGAATTGTTTTCTTTGGCTTTCGCCAAAAATACAGGCTGCGTTTCCAGGGTGTATTCGCCAATGACAACAGGTATCTCAGGCTTAATAATTCCAGCTTTTTCAGTTGCGATAGACTCTAATGTGTTGCCCAAAAACTGAACATGGTCAATGCCGATGTTCGTGATTACCGAAACTAGCGGCGTGATAATATTTGTGGCATCGAGTCTTCCGCCCAATCCCACTTCGATAATGGCAATATCCACTTTTTCATTGGCAAAATAATCAAAAGCCAAGCCAACCGTCATTTCAAAGAAACTCATGTCATTGGCTTCAAAAAAAGATTTATGCTTTTCGACGAATTCAATAACAAATTCTTCGGAGATTTCTTCACCGTTAATTTTGATACGTTCTCTAAAATCTTTCAAATGCGGAGAAGTGTATAAACCAGTTTTGTATCCCGCTTCCTGAAGGACAGAAGCCAGCATGTGTGAGGTAGAACCTTTTCCGTTGGTACCGGCAACGTGTATGCATTTTATTTTTTTATGAGGATTATCAAGGTGTTCCGCAAGCAAAATAACATTAGTCAAGTCTTTCTTATAAGCCGAAGCTCCTTGATGTTGATACATTGGAAGTTGGTTAAACATCCAGTTTGTGGTTTCCTGATAGTTCATTATTTTTGATAAAATAGTTATAAATTGAAATATTTTTCGCTTTTTTTAGTTTAATATTACAGTGCGAAAAAGGAATGACAAAATTGAAATATTTTTTGCAATTAATGATTATAAACCCGGAATAAAATATGTTTAGTTTTATACAATTACAGGCTGATACCCTTGCCAATGCTGCATCCAATGTTGTTGTCGAGAAAGTGGCAACTACTAACAACGAAATCTCGGTTTTAGGATTTATTCTAAAAGGAGGATTTTTTTTAATACCCATTGCGATACTGTTATTTTACACTTTTTATCTGATTATAGAACGTTATTTGTATATCAGTAAAAAGGCAAAAGTAGATCCTCTTTTGATGCGTGATGTCAAAGACCACTTGACTTCAGGGAATTTCGAATTAGCTCGTTCCATTACCGAGAGAACCAATACCGCATCAGGAAATGTAATCAAAGAAGGAATCACATTGATTGGTCGTCCTATAGCTGAAATAGAGTCGAATATGGACCGCGCCGCCGATATCGAAATTGCCGAAATGGAACAGCATCTTGGACAATTGGGACTTATCGCAGGTATTGCGCCAACACTTGGATTCATCGGAACAATTTCCGGGGTAATCAAGATTTTCTACAGTATCTCTGTAACCGAAAATATCAGTATCGGAAATATTTCGGGAGGTTTGTATGAAAAAATGATTAGTAGTGGTTCAGGATTAATCGTGGGAATCATCGCTTACAGCGCTTATCACTTATTGAACGGAAAAATCGATAATTATGCCCTGAAAGTGCAAAAACAAATCTTGGAATTCGTAAATATTATTCAAAAAGCATAAACCATGTCCATCAAAAGAAAAAGAAGATTTCATGCCGAAGTCGCCACTTCGTCCTTGAGTGACATCATGTTTTTTTTGTTGCTGTTTTTCCTGATTATCTCCACTTTGGCGAACCCAAACGTGATAAAAATGACACTGCCAAAGGCAAAATCCCATGAAAAAACCAACAAGCAATTCATCAGTTTATCGGTAACCGAGGATAAAAAATTCTACATAGACAAACAACCTGTTGCTTTCGAAGAACTTGAAACCGTTTTGATGTCCAAAATAGACACCCAAAAAGACCAGACAGTTGTTGTCCGAATTCCCTACAATCTTCAGGTTCAGGATTTGGTCGATGTATTGCAAATTGGAGTGAAGAACAACCTGAAATTTGTCATTGCTACAAGTCCGAAGTGATTTTAAAATAATTGGGGCGTGCCCCCGTTAAGAAAAAGGCCCTACTCTTCTATGCGATGAGTCGGGCCTTTTTCTTAACGGGGTCGGGCTATCACGAGCGCTTTGGCGCCTTGTTCTATCCCTCATGCGGGATGCTGCAAAGTGAGATATTTGTCTATCCTAACAGGTTTTTTTTTAACCTGTTAGGTATTATTGTTTTTTATCATAGAATGCACCAGATGGAGTGGTTCGGTTGTTTATTTATAATGTTTGTCTATTCCAATTTTTAATTTCTAACTTCTTCTATTCTATGGTAAATTGTGTCGGATTTATTGTCAAAAACTATATAATGGCGCATAGAATTTTTAATACAGGAATATACTTCATAATCTTTTAAATTTTCAAAATTCCAAAATGATTGAGTTTCAGGGTTTCTTTCATCATTTTTCAAATTAGTTAAAAATTCTTTTTTCTTAACTTTATGACAAAGAGAATCTTCGGAAAAATTATTTTCTAAAAGTTTAATTTTATTTACACCTTTCAAAACTCTGCTTTTTTTGCCAACATAAACAAAATATTCAATATAAAATAAATTTTGGTCAGTTTGAATTCCTGAAATTTGTTTTATTGAATTATCATTTTTAAAATCTTTTACAATATTTGTTATTTCAAGAGGTTCATTTTTTATTTGACAAGCAATATTTAGTAAAAAGAAAAACGTCAAGATGTATTTTAAAGATTTTCTCATAATATTTTAGTGAATGCCCATTGGTTATTTATTTACAATTTTTATTAATTCTATTTTTCGATTATGTAGCTTTCAAAAGTTATTTTCTGAAAAAAAACAATTAATTTTCAACGAGGATTTTCTGAAGATTTTTTTACAACTGTCCGCTAACTCGTTTATTTACAAAACAACCGTCCGTATATCTATACAAATTTGACTAAATGTACGAATATTTGCTCTAAATAATTTAGCCGTTATTGGAAAATAAATACGTTTTTCTTTAAAAAACTAAACTCGGTAGGTGAGAGGAATTTTAGATACAAAAATCAGTGGGTAAATAATTGGGACGTAAATACGTAGCGTGATTGCTTCGTTCCTCGCAATGACTTGTGGAGCCTGCTTATTTTTGATGAGAAAAGTTGTTATGAAAAACTGAACCCGTAAAACTGAGCCCCGATGGGAGGGAATATCCTTTTTAAAAAATACCCCTTTCAAAGTCTAAGACACTGAAAGGGGTATTTTTTAAAAAGATAGGAAGGACAGCGGGACTACTCTTGATGAAATACACAAAACTTGTGCTCCTAAATTATCGGATTAATTCAAACTGAAGTTGTAAATAATTCTTCCAACTTGTTTTATCGGGGCATTGCTGTCGGATTCCCATTTGGTGTTCATGGCCGCGATTCGGGCTTGGTCTAAAAGACAGCCTGCTGTATTGGTTGTTCCTTTTACTCCGGGTGTTGCACTTATAGTTTTTCCGTTTTGGTCCACAGTGACTTCAACGACCACTTTGCCGGATTCGTTGCAGGTGTATTTTGGAGCGGGTTTGGAAAGTGCTTTTCGGTTTCCGAGCGAATAGCCTGAACCGCCCGAACCGCCTCCGCTTCCGGGGCCGTAACCACTACCGTTGCCAATTCCTGTTCCCGTACCGTTTCCACCGCCTGTTCCGCCTCCGGAACCTCCTGTGCCGTAATAGCCGGTTGCAGTTAGGCTTCCGTTGGATTTTCCTTTATTTCCCGCGGTTTTGTCGTCGCCATCGCCACCTTTGTTGGAACCTTTTAGAATACTCGCCAAGGCAGCATTGGTGGAGTTGGATACTTTTGGTTTTACCACTTCGGGTTTTGGTTCGGGTTTAACGACAACTTCCTTTTTTTTAGGTTTTTCTTTCTGCGGAATTACGACGCTTTCTTCAGTGGTATTTTCTTGTGATAAAATGGCTTCGTCGGGAGTGCTTTTGGCGGGAACTTGTTTGGCTTGGTTTTGTACATTCAAGACTTCGCTATGTGTGTTTTTTCCGGATCCTAAATCACTGTCGCCAAAATTTATGGTAACTCCGCCGCCGCCGCCGCCAGCAAGTGCTAAATTGTTTTCTGCATTATATGGTGGCCAAAAGCGTAAAAAAAATAACAATAGCAATAAGGATGCGTAAAGGAGTATGGATAGGACTAATGATTTCTTTTGATCGTTGGAAAGTATAGAACTCATCGTGGAAGTTGAATTAAAAGTGTATTTATAAAAACGCCGAAAATTAGTGAAAATTGTCAAGACAAAAAAGAGACAATTGTGTTAATCAAAAAACGTTTTTTTAACCATATAAGTCATATGAGGTTGTTTAAAGGTTTTTTGCTTTGGTTGTTTCAAAAAAAAACATGGATCCAACAGTTTTGATGTTGTTGAATCCGTGCAGTTAAAAAAGAATTGGTTTTGTTATGTCAATTGCTTTAAGGCAATTTCAAAAGCCGTAGCGCTAATGTTTGTTTTGGAGTTGTTCAAATTGTGCGCTTTTTCAATGGCATTTTTGATGGTTTGGGAAGTGTCGTTGAAAATGGCTTCGTCTGTCATTTGAACTTTCTTTTCCATAAAATAGGCAAAAACTCGAGCCATTCCACAATTCGAAATGAAGTCAGGAATAAGGCTTACTTTGTGGTCAACGGCTTCCATAATCGGACCAAAGAAAATTTCTTTATCGGCAAAAGGAACGTTGGCACCACACGAAATTACTTCCAGTCCGTTGGCAATTAGGCTGTCGATTTGGTTTTGCGTAACTAATCTTGATGCGGCACAAGGGGTAAATATTTCGGCACCCACTTTCCATATTTTTTGGTCTAGTTCTTCAAAAGGAATCATGTTTTTGGCAACCAGTTTATTTCCGTCTTTGGTAAGGAACAATGTTTTTATTTCTTCAAAAGAAAAACCTTCTTCGTTGATTAATCCGCCGTCCCGGTCTATAATACCAACGATTTTGGCTCCCATTTCCGAAAGGTAAAAAGCGGCTGCTGATCCTACGTTTCCAAAACCCTGAACAATGGCTTTCTTTCCTTTTACAGAACCACCATAAATATCATAAAAATGACGCACAGCCTCGGCTACACCATAACCGGTAATCATATCGGCAACGGTATATTTTCGGGTTACGTCCGGTGAGAATCTTGGGTTTTCGATAACCTTAATTACTCCTTGACGCAATTGTCCGATTCTGTTGATTTTGTCGGCTTCGGTAGGTTTGAAATGTCCGTTAAAAACACCTTCCTGTGGATGCCAAACACCACATTCTTCAGTCATTGGGATTACTTCGTGGATTTCATCTACGTTTAAATCACCACCCGTTCCGTAATAGCTTTTCAATAAAGGAGAAACGGCTTTGTACCAACGTTGCAAAACGCCTTTTTTTCGCGGATCGTTCGGGTCAAAATTGATTCCAGATTTAGCACCGCCAATGGCAGGTCCAGAAACAGAAAATTTCACTTCCATCGTTTTTGCCAACGACAAAACTTCGTTCATGTCAAGCCCTTTTCTCATTCGGGTTCCACCTCCTGCGGCACCGCCACGAAGAGAATTAATCACTGTCCAGCCTTCGGCTTCGGTTTCGGAATCTTTCCAGTTGAAAATGATCTCAGGAGCTTTGTTTTCAAATTTCTTTAATAAATCCTTCATATTTTTGTGATATGTTTATTTTTGACAAATATATAAAAAGGTTTTATGAGAAAAATGCATAGTGTATGAATTTTTGTTTTGTCCAATAAAAAAATGCTTTTATATCCATGATGAATACAAAAGCATTTTTTGTGTTTAAGTGTTTTTATTGAAACGGGGTTGGAATTTTTAGATTCCTAACAAGCTATTTTTTAATTCTTCATCGACCGGATTGTCGCCTAGCCAAATACCGAAAAATACTTTTTTGAAATCAAATCCGGGAACTTTTCCTTTGAGTTCACCGTTTTTTGTAACCCAAACCGAACTGTCTTTAGAATTGTAGCTTAATTCAAAAACATCACCTCTCTTAATGTCGTCGGCCAAGAAGCCTTTTAACAATTCCATTTTAGGTTTCAAAGCATTGAAATCAGCTCCAGCAGATTTTTCAAACCCTGCATGAATGGCGCGGGTTAATTTGCCTGAAGAAACCAATGCGGAAGTAATCTCAATTCGGATGGACATTTCTTGATTGTCGTTAATGATTTCTTTTGGATTTTGTGACAATTGACTTAGATACAAAGCTTGGATATAAACTTCCATCCACATTTTGGATCTGGATCCTGCACCGTTAAGCTGAAGAGTTTTGTTTTCGAAATTTATTGTTCTTGGGAGAGTGACGCCTTCAAAAACAATTTGTTTTTGTGCATTTGCCTCAGTGAATAAGGCCGAAATTCCTAGTGCGATTACTAATAGTATTTTTTTCATAGTAAGTGGTATTTTTGAAATTTCATGCAAAATTAGTGCTAAATATTCAAAAACAACATGCTAAAACAATGCTATTTTGTCAATTGTGTATATTAAATCGTTGTAGTCCGTGTTTTTTGTCAAAATTGAATTGTTTAGTAAAAAGTCACTTACACGAAAAGGAGTAAAAAATCTTAAATTAATTTTGTTGTTCTCTTATGGTCTTTTTTGAGAACGAATTTAGATGTGTAAAAGTCGGGTTAAAACAAGAGTGTCTTTAGATGTAGAAGAGGAACTCTTATTTTTAAGCATCATAAATTACACCTGAGCTGTGGTCGTATTTTGCACCCGTCACACTCTGAAGCGCATTAATTTCATTGCGCATTTTTAAAACGCCTAATAGAGCAAAAATTAAGGCTTCTTTGAATTCCAGAATTTTTTTAGACGGAATGACAATATTCATTTTGGGTAAATGAAATTGGATCCTTTCGATCAAAAAGGTGTTGTAGGCACCGCCTCCAGTAGTTAGCATGCTTCCGTTTTTCTTTGGCAAAGCCAATGCTATTTGCATGGCGATATGCTCGGTATAAGTGCGTAATTTGTCTTCAATCGATATTGGGTAACTTTCTATCATCGGAAGAAGAACCTCTTTTACAAATTCGAATCCTAATGATTTAGGATGCTTTTTTTGATAAAAATCTAAAGCATTCAGTTCGTTTAGTAAATCAATGTTGCAATTGCCTGTGCTTGAAATTTGGCCTTTGTCGTCATAATCCAGTCCTAATTGATTGGCGTAAAAATTGAGAACCGTGTTTACGGCCGAAATATCAAAAGCGATTCTAGTATTGTTTTCTTCAAAAGACACATTCGAAAAACCGCCAAGATTCATGCAGTAGTCGTATTCCTGAAATAAAATTCGATCTCCGATGGGAACCAATGGCGCTCCTTGTCCTCCCAGTTGAACGTCTTGTACTCTAAAATCGCAAATTACTTTTTGTTGAGTGAGTTTTGCTATTTCGGGTAGATTTCCAATTTGAAGCGTAAAACCGTTTTGGGGTTGGTGCAAAATGGTGTGGCCATGCGAACAAACGGCATCCAAATTTTCAAGTTTGTGTTTTTTTATAAAGTCAGCGATGATGGACGCCAATAATTGAGTATAGTTTTCGTTTAATTCCTTAAGTTGGTTTTCTGAATAATTTACCGCAGTTTTTAAGATGGAAACCCAATTAGAGCTGTAAGAAATGGTTTCGCATTCCAGTATCTCGAATGTCCATTTATCGTTTTTTATTTCAAATTGGATATGAGCCAAATCGACTCCATCTAGCGAAGTTCCTGACATCACTCCGATAACGTTATAGTAATCTTTTTTCATAAGGCAAATTTACGATTCGGAATTGAATATTTCATAATTTAAATATATCTTTGGAAAGATTTTTTAAACAAAAAACAACTTTTATTTTATATTATTATGGATTTCACTCTAACCGAAGAACAATTAATGATACAGCAAGCAGCGAGAGATTTTGCTCAAACTGAATTGTTGGAAGGTGTAATAGAAAGAGATGAGCACTCTAAATTTCCTACGGAACAGGTCAAAAAAATGGGAGAACTTGGCTTTCTGGGAATGATGGTTGATCCCAAATATGGAGGATCAGGTCTTGATAGTGTTTCTTATGTCCTGGCCATGACCGAAATTGCCAAAGTAGATGCTTCGGCAGCCGTTATCATGTCTGTGAACAATTCTTTGGTTTGTGCGGGATTGGAAAAATATTGTAATGAAGAACAAAAGATGAAATATTTGGTTCCGTTAGCCAAAGGAGAGATAATCGGTGCATTTTGTTTGTCTGAACCGGAAGCAGGTTCTGATGCGACTTCGCAAAAAACTACAGCCATTGACAAGGGAGATTATTATTTGTTAAATGGTACCAAAAACTGGATTACCAATGGTGCTTCAGCATCAACGTATATTGTCATTGCCCAAACAGATGTTGAAAAGGGCCATAAAGGAATCAATGCTTTTATTGTTGAAAAAGGATGGGCCGGTTTTGATATTGGACCAAAGGAAAAGAAAATGGGAATTCGCGGTTCTGATACACATTCACTATTGTTTAATGATGTGAAAGTACCAAAGGAAAATAGAATCGGTGCCGATGGTTTTGGTTTTAATTTTGCGATGTCTGTTTTAAACGGAGGACGAATCGGTATTGCTTCGCAAGCGTTGGGAATTGCAACTGGAGCTTATGAATTGGCGTTAAAATATTCTCAGGAAAGAAAAGCTTTTGGGAAAGAAATTTTCAATCATCAGGCGATTGCTTTCAAACTTGCCGATATGGCAACACAAATTGAAGCGGCTAAATTGTTGTGTTTTAACGCCGCTTGTCAAAAAGATGCCGGCATGGATATTTCGCAATCGGGGGCAATGGCTAAGTTATTTGCATCCCAAACTGCGATGGACACAACAATAGAAGCGGTGCAAATTCACGGAGGAAACGGTTATGTTGCCGAGTATCATGTGGAACGTATGATGCGTGATGCCAAAATCACTCAAATTTATGAAGGAACTTCAGAAATCCTGAAAATTGTAATTTCAAGGTCATTGAAATCATAGTAGATTTTTATTAATAAAAGAATACTGGAATCCAAACTTGAGTTGTCAAGTTTGGATTTTTTATTTTAGAATGTGTTTTTTGAATGGGACATTATGTATTTTTACACTAATTAGTAAAGTGTTTATAAATAATCATGTACGACGAATTAAAATATTGGTACCTCAGGCATCATAAATTGTTTTGGACATTAAGTATGTCTCAATTAAAGCAATTATGTATGATAACAGGTTTTAAAAAAGCAAAGAAAGGGGATATTATTTATTTTTCTTCTTCGGATGTGCCTCGTGTTTTTTTGCTTAAAAAAGGCAATATAAAAATTGTTTCTGTTGATGAAGACGGGAATGAAACAATTAAGGATATTATTCAAAAAGGCGATTTATTTGGAGAATTAGAATTGGACAATGACCGCAATTCGAATGAATACGCCAAAGCATTAACCGATGAAATTATTATCTGCAGTTTTTTAATGTCTGATTTTGAAAATTTATTGCTCAAATATCCTAGTTTGGCTTTGTCTTATACCAAGTTTGTGGGATTAAAAATGAAACGCATCAAAAACAATTATGCCAATTTAATTTCGAAAGATGCCAAAACCCGTTTGTATCAGTTCCTGAAAGATTGGGCAGAAAAAGAAGGAAAGCGCATAGATAACAGGGTTGTTATTGAAAATTATCTCACTCAAAATGATATGGCTCAAATTATTTGCACTTCAAGGCAAACAGCCACGCAATTGCTAAATGAAATGGAAGCCAATGGTTTGTTGCATTATAATCGTAAAGAAATTATCATTGACGATATTACTAAATTATAACCCATTGGGTGTAATTTTTTTAACACATAGAAACATAGTTTAATAAGTTTCAAAAAGGCGTTTCCCTCAGAATAAATCACATAAGCTATGTGAAAAAATTCTAATTTTCTTGAAATACCTTTATTTATCAATTAAATTTCTATGTTTCTATGTGTTAAAACATTTTTTTGAATTATACCCAATTGGTTAAATTATAGTTTTCTAACTTTTTTTCTCTCACTATAAATTAACGGGCATATTTTGAAAGAGAAAATTGTCCACCACCTTGCGTTTATTGTCCATTTTATAAATTTTAAAGCTGTCGCATCTTTGTAATGTCAATAATGACAAGCAATTTTAAAAATAAATAAAATGACAACTACAACATTTTCAGTCCCAACAAGATCAGAAGTTTCAGAAAACAATCAGGCAATTTTTGACAATCTACAAAAAGCATTAGGATTTGTTCCAAATTTATATGCTACAATTGCGTATTCAAAAAATGGATTAGAGAAATATTTAGCCTATCAAAATGCTAAAACATCTTTAAATAATAAAGAAAAAGAAGCGGTAAATTTAATCGTAAGTCAAGTTAACAACTGTGTTTATTGTGTAAGCGCTCATACTGTTATTGGGAAAATGAATGGTTTTACAGACGAGCAAATTTTAGACATCAGAAAAGGAAAAGCAACTGATGCAAAATTGAATGCATTGGTAGAGCTTGCTGCAGAAATCACTCAAACAAGAGGGAATGCTAATTCAGATTTAGTTGCTGCTTTTTTTGCTCAAGGTTTTACGAATGAAAATTTAGTTGATTTGATACTTCAAGTTAGTGATAAAACGGCAATGAACTATTTACACAATTTGACAAAAGTGCCAGTTGATTTTCCTTTGGCACCATCCTTATAATTTGTATTTTTTAAAAAAAGTAAAATTAAATTTACCATATAAGGCATATAAGGTTATGTAAGACAGTGCAAACGCATGAGTTATTTTTAACACAAAATGTACAAATTCTTAAAACAACATTATACCAATTTTATCTTTATTTATCAGATTCGTGTAATAATACGAAATTAAAATTTGTGTTAATTTGTGTAATTTGTGGTTTATTTTTTAAACTTATGCGTTTGCCTTGTCAAGCAAGAAGAAAGATTAAAACTTATATGAACTTAAATGCCTTATATGGTTTAAAAAATGTGATCTTATTTTGCATTAGAAGATTTTAAATAAACGTAATTATCATGGAACAAAAACATCCACTTCCTCCATTCAATATGGAAACTGCTTTGCAAAAAGTACAATTAGCCGAAGATGCATGGAATAGTAAAGACCCGGAACGTGTTGCTTTGGCCTACACTGTTGATACAGAATGGCGCAATCGAACCGATTTTATTAATGGACGTGAAGCCGTAAAAGAATTCCTAAAAGGCAAATGGGAAAAGGAACTCGATTATAAGCTGAAAAAAGAATTATGGGGCTTTCGCGAAAATCGAATGGCAGTTCGTTTTGAATATGAATATAGAAATGCTGATGGCCAATGGTTTCGCGCCTACGGAAATGAAAATTGGGAGTTTGATGAAAATGGCTTGATGCGCAAACGTTTTGCCAGTATCAATGACTTGCCAATAGAAGAGAAAGACAGAAAATTTAAATAAGTAATTTGGGAACACGTTTTTATTTTTATAAAAACACTTCTCATAGGTGTAATTCGTAATTGTTAATTCATAATTATTACTTAGTCATGGCTAAAAATTTTGCAGAAATAGCATTTTCGGATGCTGCCAAAGCGTTACAGGAAGAACATGGTAGTCGAAAAGGGTATGAACGATTGGAAAAGTTCAATATCGTTGATGGCTTATCCGAAAATGAAATGGGTTTTATAGCCAATCGGGATAGTTTTTATTTGGCATCTATTGGCGAAAAAAACTATCCTTATATTCAGCATCGTGGCGGACCCAAAGGTTTTGTGAAAATCTTGGATAAAAACACAATTGGTTTCATCGATTTTTCGGGAAACAAACAATACATATCTGTTGGGAATTTTGCAACCAACAATAATGTAGCATTAATTATGGTCGATTATCCGGCAAGAGCGAGATTGAAAATTTTGGCCAAAGCCGAAATAGTGGAACTTAAAGACAATCTCGAATTATTAGCCAAACTCGATTTGGGTGAGTATAAATTTCATCCAGAGCGCATGATGCTTTTTCATATTGATGCTTTTGATTGGAATTGCCCTCAGCACATCACACCACGATTTACCGTAGAAGAAATACAGCGGGCTTTCGAACCAAAGTTTCAACATATTGTACAATTAGAAGAAGAAATAGAAAATCTTAAAAACAAATTAAAAGAAGCTGGTTTAAGCTAAATTTGTTTATAAAAATTATAATATGATAAATCAATCCGGCTTTACTTTAGTCAATCCTCAAAACGGAAATCTTGCTTTCAAACTTTTTTCTTTTGAAAGTAATGCTTGTTTTGATCACATTCAGCGATTGAATTATTATTCATTAATTTGGGTTCAAAAAGGAAATGGCAAAGTAAAAGTTGATTTCTCTGAATATGATTTTACAGAAAATCAATTGTTAGCTTTTGCGCCTTATCAGCCATTTATGCTATCACCAGATGATCTATTTGAAGGGAAAGTGATTCATTTTCATCCTGATTTTTTTTGCATCATGAAACACCATGACGAGGTAGCTTGTAATGGGGTTTTATTCAATAATATTTATGAACCGCCGTATGTAATGGTTGATGAAGTGGCTAGGGCTACATTCAATATGGTTTTGGAACAAATGAAAATTGAAATGCAAAATCCGGCAATGGCACAATATGAGTTGCTGATATCGTATTTAAAAATTTTTCTCATTACAGCTTCTCGATTAAAAAAAGAACAACAAGCTGTTGCAACTTCAGTAGTAGATGAAAAATCGGCACCATTTGTACTTCAGAATTTAAGAAATTTCATTGAGCAGAATTTTAAAACCAAACATTCTGCGAGCGATTATGCCGAATTGCTGAATATTTCTCCAAAAGCTTTAGCTAAAATTACCAAAAATCACTTCAATAAAACGTTGACGAATTTAATTGCAGAACGCATTATTATCGAAGCCAAGCGTGAGTTGTACTTAACAAATAAGGCAGTAAAAGAAATTGCCTATGAACTTGGGTACGAAGATGAGCATTATTTTAGCCGTTTCTTTAAAACTAATGCTGAGGTTTCTCCTCAAACCTACCGTGACACTGTTGGTTTTGCCAGAGCTGTCAATTAATTTTTCGAAATTTTACCTCCAATGTAAACTACCCGACATTTTGCCTTTTTTTACTGTTTTAAATTTGTATTGTAGAAATATTTAAATAAAAGGTTATCATGAAAAGAGTTATAATATTAATGTTGGTTGTCTTTGCATTCTCGGCAACATTTGCTCAAAGTGCAAGAAAAAAAATATCTGAATATAATTTGGAAAATAAAGTAGCCATTCAAGGCTATGATCCCGTGTCTTATTTTAAACAAAATAATGCTGTAAAAGGGAAAAAAGAAATTTCAGCTTCATACGAGGGTATTATTTATCAATTTTCGTCTGTAACAAATAAAGAAATTTTCTCGAAAAATCCTGCTTCTTTCGAACCACAATATGGAGGTTGGTGTGCCTATGCAATGGGAAGCGCCGGAGAGAAAGTCGAAATCAATCCCGAAACATTCAAAATTATTGACGGAAAATTGTATCTGTTTTATAATGCTTTTTTCAATAATACTTTAAAAAGTTGGAATAAGGACGAAAACAGCTTGAAAGCAAAAGCGGATGCTAATTGGAAAAAAAATATAAAATAAGAGATCATGAAAACATCGATTTTAATTTGGATAGTGCGTTTAACGGCAGCAATCATTTTGTTGCAAACGCTTTATTTTAAATTTTCCGGAGCTGAAGAAAGTGTTTATATTTTCTCAACTTTAGGAATGGAACCATACGGAAGAATTGGATCAGGAATTGCAGAATTAATCGCCGCTATTTTAATTCTGATTCCCAGAACAACTTTATTAGGTGCTTTGATGGGAACCGGTGTTATGCTTGGAGCTATTTTTTCGCATCTTTTTGTATTGGGAATCGAAGTGAAAAATGACGGAGGAGAGTTATTTGTTCTGGCAATAATTACTTTTCTTTGTTGTATTGCTTTGATTTATTGGAATAAAAGTAAATTACCTAATCTGTTAAAATTAAAACTGTAGTATGCTAATTTCATCCATAAACAATAGCTTAGATGAGTTAATTGGTTTACTCAATCAATTATCCGAAAAACAATATTCAGAATCTTGTTTTGAATTGAGCGGTTCGAGTATTGGGGAACATACACGGCATATCGTTGAGATGTTTCAATGTTTGAGCCGAAATTATAATTCCGGAATCGTAAATTATGATAAGAGAGATCGAAATAAATTGATTCAAACTGACACTGATTTCGCCATTGAAATGATTTTGGAGATCAAAAATACAGTCTCGAAGGAAAATAAAAATCTGGAATTGCAACAAATTATTGATGGTGAGCCAATTCAAATTCAAAGTAATTATTATAGAGAATTGTTATATAATTTAGAACATTGCATACATCATCAGGCATTGATAAAAGTGGCTGTTCTAAAATGTGAAAGTATTGCTGTTGATGATAATTTTGGTGTCGCTCGTTCTACAATTGAATACAGAAAACAATGTGCACAGTAAGTTTTGTTTGTACCAACGATACAATTATCATCACATCGAATCGAGATGAAAAAATAGTTCGACCGAGTGCGATTCCGCCTAAGAACTATGTTTTGAATGGTAAAAACATTATTTATCCTAAAGATCCAAAGGCAGGAGGAACTTGGTATGTAGTTGATGAAAAGGGTACTGTTTTGGTGTTACTTAATGGAGCGGTTGAAAAGCATCAAGTCAAATTGCCGTATCGAAAAAGCAGAGGTTTGATTGTTCTTGAAATGATTAGTAGTTCGTCGCCAAAGGAGTTTTGGGATGAAATGGATTTAGATAATATCGAGCCTTTTACCTTAGTTTTGTTTCAAGATAAACAACTTTTTCAATTGCGTTGGGACGGAATCGAAAAATCAGTCCTAAATTTGGATATTCATAAAAATCATGTTTGGTCTTCGTCAACCTTATATTCTAAAGAAATTCGAGAACAACGAGCTAAGTGGTTTTATACTTTTTTAGCTAATAATTTAAAAATTACCGAAGATAAAATGCTTCATTTTCATCGTTATACCGAAAATGAAAACAAGGAACATGGTTTGGTTATTAATAGAGACAATGTAATGAAAACCCTTAGCATTACTCAATCTGTTATTGAGAAAAACAAAGTGATGATTCATCATTTGGACCTGATTACCGATAAAGAGTATTCTAAAACATTTATTTCCATTTAATAGCTTTGACAGCGTTTATAAAACATTTTCAAATTGAAACTATTTTTTCACAAATTGACCCACTGGGAATATTGGCCCTTTCAAATCGTTTATACTCCGATTTATTTTCTATGGGCATATTATTCGATTAAGGCAAAATCAATTTTTTTCTTCAATGCTTCCAATCCGACTATCAAAAATGGTGGTTTTATGATGGAAAGTAAAAAGCAAATTTATAATTTGATTCCAAAAAAATACTATCCGAAAACGGAATTGATAAGAGTTGGGACTTCTTTGGAGGATATAATGAAGGTTATAGAAAATGCCGCAATTGCATATCCTTTTATTGCCAAACCGGATATCGGTCTGCGCGGTTCAGGAGTTAAAAAAATAGAGACCGCAACAGATTTAAAACAATATGCCGAAAAAGCAAATTTTGATTTTATTGTTCAAAATTTAATTCCATATAAAAATGAAATTGGCATTTTTTATGTACGATATCCACACGAAAAGCAAGGCCGAATTACGGGTATGGTCGCCAAAGAATTTCTGACAATTACTGGAAATGGTTACGCCACTATTGAAGAATTAATAAAGGAAAATCCTAGATACGAATTGCAATTGAAAGTATTGAAGCAAGAATACGGGAATAAATTGCAGGAGATTTTACCTATTGGTGAACAAGTAAATTTGGTCCCTTATGGAAATCATGCGCGTGGTGCCAAGTTTATTGATGTGAGTCATTGGATAACACCTCGGTTAACCGAGACTTTCAATGAAATGTGCGCGCAGATTCCCGGTTTCTATTTTGGGAGATTGGACATAATGTATGATACTCTTGGAGATCTGGAACAAGGAAAAAATTTTTTGATTGTAGAATTGAATGGAGCTGCAAGTGAACCGACACATATTTATGACCCTAAACATTCCTTACTGTTTGCTTGGAAGGAGCTGGCGAGACACATTACGTATATGTATGAAATTAGCGCGGCTAATTATCAAAAGGGATTTCCTTATTTGGCGCATAATGTAGGAATGAAAGAATACCGTTCGCATCAAATGCAAAATAAAAAAATTGTAAATTTTTGATAAATGAAGGCGATTAAAAATATAACGGTTGGATTTATTGTGAGTTTTGTGGGCTCATTACCACTTGGTTATTTGAATATAGTTGGAGTTGAGGTTTTTTCTAAATCTGGACTAAATTCATTGGTTTCCTATTTGTTTGGAGTGATTATTATTGAGGCGTTTGTGATTTATTTTACCGTTATTTTTGCGAACCAATTAATGCATAATAAAAAATTAATGAAAGGCATTGATTTTTTTGCCATATTCTTTCTTTTGTTATTGGCCTTTTTATTTTATGCCTATTCAGGCCAAACATTCCAAGATCATAATTATTTGCTGCAATATGTTCAATATTCCCCTTTTATAATTGGGATGGTTTTGTGTGGGCTGAATTTTCTTCAAATACCGTTTTGGGTGGGCTGGAATTTATATCTAATGAATGCCAATCACATATCTTTAGTAAAAAAACTTAAATTTCATTATATCCTAGGAACTTTAATAGGTACCTTTTGGGGGATGTTGGCAGCAATAGTTATCTTAGATTCTTTGTCACGAAATTCATTTTCTTTTTCCAAATACATAATGCCAATTTGTATTCCGTTATTTTTTGTGGTTTTGGCTATTTGGCAAACTTTTAAAGTTTATAAAAAGTATATCAAAAAATAGAGGTCAGAAGTCTGAGGACAGAAATTTGATTTTGGAACTTAATTCTCCTTTTTTTATCTGTTTTGATTATTTTTGCGACATGAAGAATATTGTAATTACAGGAACCAGTCGAGGGATAGGTCTTGAATTGGCTTTACAGTTTGCTAATGCAGGACATCAAATACTTGCTTTGTCGAGAAAAACAAATGAAGCTTTGCTTTCCCATAAAAATATTACTTGCCTTTCGGTTGATTTATCCGAAGAAGGAGAATTACAGCAAGTAACTGATTTTCTTTCTGCTACTTGGGAAAAAATCGATGCCGTTGTCCATAATGCTGGCAGTTTATTATTACGACCATTTGTAGAAACCTCACAACAAGATTTCGAAAATATTTATAGAGTCAATGTCTTTGGTGTTGCCAATTTGACCCGAATCTGTTTGCCTTATTTGAAAAAAGGTAGCCACGTGGTAACCATCAGCTCGATGGGAGGCGTTCAGGGAAGTTTGAAGTTTGCCGGATTGGCAGCGTACAGTTCCAGTAAAGGAGCAGTAATTACATTGTCTGAATTATTAGCAGAAGAATATAAAGAACAAGGAATCTCTTTTAATGTACTGGCTTTGGGATCTGTTCAAACCGAAATGTTACAAGAAGCGTTCCCAGGTTATCAAGCGCCGCTTTCGGCTAGTGAAATGGCTAACTATATTTTTGATTTCACCCTTACAGGACATAAATATTTTAACGGTAAAGTGTTACCTGTATCTTCAACCAATCCATAAGAGCTATAAGTTATGAATTATGAGTTATAAACGATTATTTTCAGAATTAGTAAGTCCGTTTCTCAATTTATAATCCATCCATAATTTACAATTTATAATTAATAATTACTTTGTCTCAAACACTTTTAAAATATTTACCTGAACATGCTGTGCAACCAGTTTTCGAACTGATTGTTGCCAATCAGGTGCATCTTAAAATTGTCAATGAGAGGCAAACCCGTCACGGTGATTACCGAAAAGGGCCAAGTGGGAAACATGAGATAACGGTAAATGCGAGTCTTAACAAATATCGATTTTTGATTACGTTAATTCATGAAATTTCGCATTTGGTGGCTTTTGAAAAATTTGGCAGGAACATAAAGCCCCACGGGAATGAATGGAAATATTCTTTTCAAAGGCTGATGGTGCCCTTTATTCGGCCGGAGATTTTTCCTGGCCATTTATTGCCATTGCTGGCGAGACACTTCAAAAACCCATCTGCAAGTAGTGATACAGACGCTACATTGGCATTGGCACTGAAGCAATATGATAAACCAAATGATAAAAATTATATCTTTGAAATTCCTTATGGCAGTGTTTTTAGGATTTCAAATGGGAAGATTTTCAAGAAGATAGCTATACGAACCAAACGCTACGAATGTTTAGAAATAAGTTCGGGACGGTTGTATTTATTTAATCCCAATGCCGAGGTTGAACTATTGCCCGGCTAAAAATTTGCTGTAAAAGCAAATAAAAATTAAACAAAATGAACAAGAATTATTATGCAATACTAATGGCTGGCGGAATCGGATCACGATTTTGGCCAGTGAGTACCAAAGAAACACCAAAACAGTTTCATGACATGTTGGGAGCAGGGCAGACCTTGATCCAAAAAACATTCAGCAGATTATCAAAGTTGATTCCGGTTGAGAATATTTTGATTTTGACAAATGAGAATTACAATTCGATTGTTTTGGAGCAATTGCCAATGGTGAAGCAGGAACAGGTGTTGTTGGAACCTGCAATGAGAAACACCGCCCCATGTATTTTATATGCTTCATTGAAAATTCAAAAAGAAAACCCGGATGCGGTTATGGTTGTCGCACCAAGTGACCATTGGATTGAGGATGAAAATGCTTTTGTGCAAAATTTGCAACAGTGTTTTGATTTTTGTTCCAAAGAAAATGCTTTAATGACCCTCGGAATCCAGCCTACGTTTCCTAATACTGGTTTTGGTTACATCGAATACGACAAAACAGATTCAAATCCGATGAAAAAAGTTTCACAATTTCGTGAAAAACCGGATTATGAAACAGCTAAATTATTTTTACAAAGCGGTAATTTCTTGTGGAATGGAGGGATTTTTATTTGGAGTGTCAAATCAATCACTGATGCTTTCGAAAAATTCCAGCCACAAATGAATTCGTTGTTCCAAAAAGGTTTCGAAAGTTATAATACTGCCGAAGAAAAATCTTTTATTGCAGATAATTATTCCTCTGCAGAAAATATTTCGATTGATTATGCCGTAATGGAAAAGGCTTCGAATGTTTATGTTTTACCAGCTATTTTTGATTGGAACGACTTAGGAACTTGGGGTTCATTGCATGAAAAATTGCCAAAAGACGATAATAATAATGCAGTGGTAAATGCTAAAGTCTTATTGCAGAATTCTTCTAGTAATATTATTAGTACTGCCAAAGAAAAGCTAGTAATTATTGATGGTTTGGAAGATTTTATTATTGTGGATAAAGACAATGTTTTGTTGATTTATCCTAAAAGTAAAGAGCAGGAAATAAAAGGAATCGTTGCTCAGTTACAGTAATTGAGAACTTATTCGATAAAAAAAGCCAGTCTGTTTTTTTTAATAAGACTGGCTTTTCTTTTTTTGGTTTTAAGATTGATTTATCCTTTCAGATAAGCTTCTCTTACTTTTTTGAATAATTCTGAAGAATAAACGAACTCAACGATAGCTTCATTTTCGGTAAGGAAAATGTCTTTGTTGGTCCCTTCCCAGGCTTTAACACCATTTTTTAGAAATAAGATCTTATCTCCAATTTCCATCACGGAGTTCATGTCGTGAGTGTTTACAACGGTCGTAATGTTGTATTCTTCGGTAATCTCTTTGATGAGGTTGTCAATCAATATCGCAGTATTTGGATCCAAACCAGAGTTAGGTTCATCACAAAATAAATACTTTGGATTGTTTACGATAGCACGCGCAATGGCTACCCTTTTTTGCATTCCCCCGGAAATTTCAGAAGGCAGCTTTTTGTGGGCGCCTACCAGATTTACTCTTTTTAAAACAAAGTCAACACGATCCTGAATTTTTGATTTACTGTCATTAGTAAACATTCTTAAAGGAAAAGCAACGTTTTCTTCAACAGTCATGCTGTCAAATAAGGCACTTCCTTGAAAAAGCATACCTATTTCGGTACGGATTTCTCTTTTTTCATCGGTAGACAAATCAGAATAAATACGTCCGTCAAACGAAATTGTTCCTACTTCAGGTGTATGGATTCCTAACAATGATTTTAATAAAACGGTTTTTCCAGATCCACTTTGTCCAATAATCAGATTGGTCTTTCCAGCCTCGAAAACACTGGAAACACCTTTTAGGATTTTGACACCGCCAAATGATTTTTCTAAATTTTTTATTTCTATCATTTTGTTAAGAGTAATTGGGTAATAACATAATTTAGTACTATAATGGTAACCGAAGTCCAAACAAAGGATACGGTACTGGCTTTACCTACTTCAAGTGCTCCACCTTTCATATAAAAACCGTGGTAAGAAGGAATTGTTGCCAGAAGCATTCCGAAAATAAATGTTTTGATAAAAGAATACGCCACATGGAATGGTAAAAAGTCTCTTTGTAGTCCTTCGATGTAGTCAACGCTGGCACCAAAACCACCATAAACAGTTGCCAAATAACCGCCGGCAATTCCCAGAAACATCCCAATTCCGATAAGGAAAGGATACAAAAGCAAAGCTATAATTTTAGGAAAAACCAAGTAATTCAAGGAGTTGATTCCCATTACTTCGAGGGCATCAATTTGTTCGGTAACTCTCATTGATCCAATGCTAGATGTGATGAAAGAACCCATTTTTCCTGCCATGATAATCGACATGAAAGTTGGTGCAAATTCCAAGATTACCGACTGGCGTGTTGCATATCCGATAAGGTATTTTGGAATAAAGGAATTGGTTAAGTTCAAAGCCGTTTGGATAGAAACAACTCCACCAACGAAAAAAGAAATGAATCCGACAATCCCCAGGGAGTCAATAACTAAATCATCAATTTCTTTGAAAATCAAACCTTTCATAACCGACCATTTAGTTGGCTTTTTGAAGATTTCCTTCCACATTAAAAAATATTTTCCAATTTCGGTTATATAGCGAATGAGCATCATAATTGTATAGAATATGGGCTAAATTACAAACTTGTTGTGAGTTATAAGTTATAGGTTATGCGTTTTTACTTAGAAAAGTTTTTCTTTCATTTTTTGCAAGCGATAATTTCTGATGAAACGGGCTTGCTCTTTGGTAACCAATAAAGGTGTTTTTGCTTTTTTTGCTTTCCAAAAACCATTTATATAATCCAGAAAAAGCAAAGGTTTCTTTTTCATCATTGCTAGTTTTGCCGATGCAATTGCTGTAATCCAAAAACCATAGCCAAGAGTGTAAAAAGCTTCTCCTTGTTTATAGCGTGCCGTTTTGTTGTAGCTGGCACCTGTTGGTTTAAGGTGTTTTACGTGCAAAGAAGTATCGGTAACGACTTTCCAGTTATAGAATTTACAAAGCAATTCGTCAACTGTATCCCAACCCATTGCCGGTTTTAAGCCTCCAATTTCTTTAAAAGTTTCTTTTCGATACGCTTTCAATGCGCCTCTGATATGATCTTTATCGGTTAGGTTTTCTAAAACCCAATCTCCGTTTTTTTCGATATAACAAAATCCGCCAGCCATTCCAATCCTTGAATCCGATTCAAAATGGTTGATGATAGTTTCAAAATAATTGGAAGGGAAAATCAAATCGGCATCAATTTTTACCAAAAGATCGTAGTTGTCATCAATGTGTTTTTCACCTTCGTGAAAAGCCTGAATCACTTTGCTTCCCGGTAAATGTATTGCTTCTGAATTTCTATTTATCAAACGTACAAATGGATTTTCTTTGGCAAAAGTCGATACAATTTCCGGAGTTTTATCAGTAGAATTATCATTAACTACAATCACTTTGCTAGGCAAAACAGTTTGATTTGCTAAGCTGTCTAAAGTTAATTGAATGAATGATTCTTCGTTGTAGGTGGGAATAATAATGTAGTAACGCATAAGTAAGTCTTTTTTTCAACTCTATTTTGGCAATGTGGTGGATTAAGAAAGCGTAATCTTTCGATTAATGACTATTTCTCAAGTGCAAAACCATCTTCAAATTAAGCCAAATCCTACCATATTACAACGGAGGTTGGGCGATGTTTTTTTTAATTCCGCGAATATCCAATTATTAAATTCAATGAATTAGTTTTAGCCTCTCCATCTTCCCAAACTTTATATTTACTTGATTTAGCCAAACCTAGATTTTCTCTTAGCTCTATAAAAATTGAGTTTCTTTCATTTATTTCGATTGTTTTTCCAAATCCTATCGATAATCCAAAATCAGTTTTATTATAACTATTTGTTGTTTCAGTCGTTCGTGATTCTTTGACTGATCCATTAAAATACAAGCTTTCCTCCAAATTTGATTTTAATAAATATCCAATAAATGGACCGCCATTTACAAAAAAACTATTTTTGTTACTGAAATTATATTTTAGCATTATTGGTAATACCAAATAGTCATTATTTATTTTAGATCTCAATTCATCGAATCCTCCAGAGATTGGATCGGGATTTACATTTATTGTTTCAAGCATCGTTTTTGACTTTTGACTTTTTCGTTCGTAATTAAATTCTAATTTTAAACTCAATTTTTCTTTAATTTGATATTCAAAATTTAGTCCTCCCAAAAAAGCAAATGCAGGATTTTCAGAATAATCATAACTAATGTCATCAGGGATATCATAACCTCTAAAATTAGAATAATTTAATCCGCCTTGAATTCCAAATTTAATTTTTGAATTTTGTGAATAGTTTACAAATGAAATTAATAGAAATAAAATACCAAAAAATATTTTTCTCATAGTTTTTGTTTTCTGTTTTTAGTTTTGTTTTTACATTTTTTGATGTAAAATATCACCCGACTATTTTCTTTCTGCGTAAACAATGTAATATCTTGGTGTAATAAGACGCAAGAAAGGACGAATCCCAAGTTTTTTGACAGGATGTGTAAATTTTACCCTGTCTATGATTTTCCAGCCTGTTTTTTCTAATAACCAGTCCAATTGCCAGTCTTCAAATTCATGGTAATGTCTGTCCCACATATCTGTTTTACTGCGATAAGCAGATGAAAACCACAGACGCAAAGGAATTGATATTAATAATTTATCGGATTTGATTTCGCTTAAAATTGTATAAGGATTAAGCAAATGTTCAAAAATCTCAAAAGCCGTCACCACGTCTTGTTTTCCTTCCGAAAAAACGCTTTGGTTTTTATCCAAATCTTCACCGGCTGTGTTTTTTACGGTATAACCTTCTTCTTTCATGATTTTGGAAAAAGGATTATCAATGCCCAAGTCCAATATGGTTTGGGAAGTAGGAATGTGTTTTTTTAAAAATTCTAAAGTATGTTTGAATCTTTTATTGGGAAACGTTTTTTCGTACATGTTTTTGATTTTTAACTATCGCTTTTGCTTTAGAGTTTGCAAATATAAAGATTCTGTTTCTTTTACGACTTGTAATGGGGTTTCTAAAAAATTAATTTTCCCAAAAAAAATAGCCCACAACACTGGGAAAGTGAGGTGGGCTGGCAATATAAGCGTACAGTTTATTGTTAATATCTATAGACAAAGGCGTTAATGTTCATTCCGGCTCCAACCGAAGCAAAAATGACAACATCCCCTTTGTGAATTTCCTGGTTTTCAATTTGCCCTCTTATCAAAAGATCAAAAAGCGTTGGAACGGTGGCAACACTACTGTTTCCTAGTTCGTGAATACTCATCGGCATAACATCTTTTGGAGGTGTTTGCCCGTATAATTTGTAAAAACGATGAATAATAGCTTCATCCATTTTTTCGTTGGCCTGATGGATCAGGATTTTTTTGACTTCCCCAATTTCGATACCGCTTTGATCCAAACAGCTCTTCATGGCTGTAGGAACGTGGCTTAGGGCAAATTCATAAATTTTTCTGCCGTACATTTTGATGTACTTGGTGCTTGGATCCAAATCCGGATTGTATGATTTTCCGAAATAAAGGAAGTTGGCTTCTTCGGCGGCATAAGTGGCACTTTCGTAGGACAACAATCCGGTTTCGTCATCTGAGGCTTCTATAACCGAAGCTCCGGCTCCGTCTGAGTAAATCATGGAATCCCTGTCGTGTGCATCTACTACGCGGGAGAGCGTTTCACCGCCTATCACAAGGCATTTTTTTGCCATTCCTGATTTTATGAATGCATTGGCTTGTAGAACACCTTCAATCCATCCAGGGCATCCAAAAAGGATGTCGTAGGCAACGCATTTTGGATTTTTTATTTTTAATTGATGTTTTACCCTTGTGGCCAAACTCGGAATGATATCCGATTGAACGGTGCCGTGTTTAACATCTCCAAAGTTGTGGGCAAAAATGATATAATCCAGAGTTTCCGGATCTATTCCTGAATTTTCGATTGCTTTTTGGGAAGCAAAAAAGGCTAAGTCCGAAGCAGTGTAATGATCTTCGGCATACCTTCTTTTTTCGATACCTGTAATTCCTTTAAATTTATTAATCACCACTTCGTTTGGGTAAGCAAATGGTGAACCGTCTTCGTTTAGGAAAACATGTTCGCTAAAGTCTGTATTGCTAATGTTTTTCTCAGGAATATAGCTTCCTATACCAGTTATTTTTATTTTCATTTTGACAGGTTCCAGGGTAAATTTCGGCTAAATTAAATATAATAAATGTATAAAGTACAAATTATTTGTTATGCATGCATATAATTGTGAAATATTGAATTTGTCGTAAATTTATCGATTATATTTTATTGAATATTGCAAAAACAGGCTCTATATTTTTCGAATTATTATTAATAACAAAGTGAGTTGTTTTTGTTATAAAAATAAACAACAGCCTTACCACTTATGAAGAAAAATGTAAATTTTTTATAATCCGGATGTCTTATTTTGAGACGGACTAGATAAAGAATCGTGTTTTGAGAAGAAATAATGTGCAATTCTTTTTTTCTTATGAAACACAAAATTTCTTGGCTAGCCCTGATGGAAGCGGCATCCTGTGGTCCTGTCTCGTCCCAAAAGACGAGAGGGACCACAGATACAGCGTACAGCAGGAGTGAAGTTGTTGAAAAACACAAAAGTCCTGCTTCTAATTATTTTTAGGATTTAGCGTAAAATGAAAAGCCCTTTCAGCTATAAAACTGAAAGGGCTTTGTTTATGTTGAAAGTTTAAATTCTAGCTTTCGATATAGGCTTCAATCGGAGCGCAACTACAAACTAGATTTCTATCTCCGTAGGCATCGTCAATACGACGTACGGAAGGCCAGAATTTGTTGTCAGCGATGTAGTCCAATGGATAAGCTGCTTTCTCTCTGGTGTATGGTAAATCCCAAGCATCAGAAGTCAACATTGTCAATGTGTGAGGCGCGTTTTTCAATGGATTATTTTTGTCCTCGGCCGTTGCTTCTTCAATTTCCTGTCTGATAGCAATCAAAGCGTCGCAGAAACGGTCTAACTCAGCTAAATCTTCAGATTCAGTCGGTTCGATCATTAGTGTTCCGGCAACAGGGAAAGAAACTGTTGGAGCGTGGAAACCGTAATCCATCAAACGTTTTGCGATATCGCCAACTTCGATTCCGTTTTGTTTGAATGCACGGCAATCCAAAATCATTTCGTGGGCCGCTCTTCCGCACTCTCCAGTGTAAAGAATTGGGTAGTGTCCTTCGAAACGCGCTTTCATATAGTTAGCGTTAAGGATAGCGTACTCAGTAGCGCTTCTCAGACCTTCGGCACCTAACATAGTGATGTATCCGTATGAAATCAAACATACTAAAGCAGATCCGTAAGGAGCAGAAGAAATAGCAGTGATTGCTTGCTCACCACCAACGTTCAATACAGGGTTAGATGGTAAGAAAGGAAGTAGTTTTTCGTTCACGCAGATTGGTCCAACACCAGGTCCGCCGCCACCGTGAGGGATGGCAAAAGTCTTGTGCAAGTTCAAGTGACAAACGTCAGCACCGATAGTAGCAGGGTTTGTTAAACCTACTTGTGCATTCATGTTGGCACCGTCCATATATACTAATCCTCCATTATCGTGGATTAATTGAGTGATTTCGATAATAGAAGACTCATAAACACCGTGAGTAGATGGGTAAGTTACCATTAAGCAAGATAAATCGTCTTTGTGCTCGATAGCTTTTGCTCTTAAATCCTCAACGTCGATGTTTCCTTCAGGAGTAGTTTTGGTAACGACGATTTTCATTCCCGCCATAGCTGCAGAAGCTGGATTTGTTCCGTGTGCAGAAGAAGGAATTAAACATACGTTACGGTCACCTTCGCCACGAGAGATGTGGTAGGCTCGGATAGTCATCAAACCGGCATACTCACCTTGAGCACCAGAGTTTGGTTGTAAAGTCGTACCTGCAAATCCTGTGATAACGCTTAATTGGTCTTCCAGTTTTTTAAGCATAGTGGTGTAACCTTCTACTTGTTCAACTGGAGCAAATGGGTGAATGCTGTTCCAATTTGGCATGGATAGAGGCAACATTTCTGATGCAGCGTTCAATTTCATTGTACAAGAACCCAAAGAAATCATAGAGTGGTTCAATGATAAATCTTTACGCTCTAATTTTTTGATATAACGCATCAATTGGCTTTCAGAATGATGGTTGTTGAAAACATCATAGGTCAAGAAAGAAGAAGTTCTTTCTAATGAAGCAGGCAATTGAGATGCAGTTGACAATTCAGAAACTGTGATGGCATCTTTGCCTACAGCCTCAGCAAATATTGCGATGATTTGGTTAACGTCAGAAACTGAAGTAGTCTCGTTGAAAGAGATTGAGATTGTTTCAGCGTCAACATAGTAGAAGTTCACTTCGTTTCTTTCGGCGATAGCTTTTACTTTTTGGGCATCAGCTTTAACCAAAATAGTATCGAAGAATGCGCTATTAGTTTGGTAAACACCCAATTTGTTCAAAGCGTCTGCGGCGGTTACCGCCGACGCGTGAACTTTGTTTGCAATGTATTTCAAACCTTTTGGACCATGATAGACAGCGTACATACCAGCCATAACTGCCAATAATACCTGAGCAGTACAGATGTTTGAAGTCGCTTTTTCACGTTTGATGTGTTGCTCACGGGTTCCTAAAGCCATACGCAAAGCACGGTTTCCGTTAGCATCGACAGAAACACCGATGATACGTCCGGGCATAGAGCGTTTGTATTCTTCTTTAGTTGCGAAATAAGCAGCATGAGGTCCGCCGTAGCCCATTGGGATACCAAAACGTTGAGTGGTACCTACAACTACGTCAGCTCCCATTTCTCCGGGAGAAGTTAAAGTAGCCAAAGACAAAATATCAGCAGCAACAGCAACTTTAATTTCGTTTTCTTTTGCTTTAGCGATAAATGCGGAGTAGTCATTTACCTGACCGTATTTACCTGGATATTGAAGGATTGCTCCGAAGAATTCTGCAGAGAAATCAAAAGTTTCGTGGTTTCCAACTACTAATTCGATTCCCACCGGAGTGGAACGAGTTTGTAGAACAGATAATGTTTGTGGAAGGATTTCTTCGGAAACGAAGAATTTGTTTATGTTGTTTTTCTTTTGGTCACGAGAACGAACGTCAAACAATAAAGCCATAGCTTCTGCTGCTGCAGTACCTTCGTCAAGAAGAGAAGCATTGGCGATTTCCATACCTGAAAGTTCAGTAACTACAGTTTGGAAGTTAAGGATAGCCTCTAAACGTCCTTGAGCAATTTCGGCCTGATAAGGAGTGTAGGCGGTGTACCATCCTGGGTTTTCAAAAATGTTTCTTTGAATTGGTGCAGGAACGATCGTTGGGTGGTATCCTAAACCGATGTATGATTTGAAAACTTTATTCTTTTTACCTAATTCGAGAATATGATTTGCGTACTCATATTCAGTCATTGCAGGATCTAATTGTAAATCTTCTTTTAAACGAATTCCATCAGGAAATGTTTCGTAAAGTAATTGCGTCATATCATTAACGCCAATTGTTTTGAACATGTGTTCAAGGTCAGTTTCTCTTGGCCCAATGTGTCTTAAAGCAAAAGCATCTGTTTTCATATTTGTGTGTAGCTTCGGTTTATTTTTTTAAGTCTAAAGGAAAAGCCTGATTGTTAAATATTCATTATATATTTGAATTTCGTTTGAATCAGGACAATTTAGTCTAGAAATAAAAGGTCATGTTTTTTTGTGGTGCAAAAATAAATATTAATCTCAAAATATAGCCCTTTTTTAACTTGATTTTATAGGGATTTTTCAACTAATGGACTGGTTTATTAACAATTGATTAAATTTTTGATGAAGGTTTTAAAAAACATTCTCCGGTTTTACATAAATAGTAGCATTCATGTAGCTCTATCCTGCTTTGCTTTGGTGCAAATTACATTCCATGTGTTCCATATTCCGTATAATGAGGCGATGGCATTGTTCGTTTTTTTCGGAACAATTGTCGGCTATAATTTTGTGAAATATGATGCCTTGGTTCGGGTGAAGAAAAAAATAGTCAGGAAGCAGTTGAAGATTATTGCCGTTTTGAGCTTTATTTCATTTTTGCTCGTGGGATATTATTTTTTTCATTTAAAACAAATTACGCAAATTGTCTCTGTTGGAATTCTTGCTATAACAGCGCTATATACTTTGCCTTTTTTCCCGAATAGAAGAAATGCGAGAAACTGGGCTGGCGTAAAAATTTATATAGTATCGCTTTGTTGGGTGGGAGCGACTTTGGTTTTACCTTTAATAAATGCCGAAATCCCGTTTACATCTGATTTTTTCATAAAATGCATTCAGCGGTTTATTTTGGTTTTTGTGCTGATTTTGGTTTTTGAAATAATCGATTTGGCAAATGACGATCCTCATTTAAAGACCGTTCCGCAGATGATTGGCGTAAAAAAGACGAAGCTTTTAGGTTTTTTATTGTTGATTCCTTTTTGGTTTTTGGAAATTTTTATATCAACATTCAATTACCATGATGCTGTCATAAATCTTGTTATGGTAATCATGCTGATGTTGTTTATATATTTTGCAAATACAAACCGATCCAAATATTATACTTCCTTTTGGGTCGAAGCAGTGCCGATTTTGTGGTGGTTGATGGTTGTTTTTTTGTAAAGTTGCTGAGTCTCTGAGAGGCTATGATTTTAAGTTTTTCTTTTAAAATCAAAAGACAAAAAACGTGATTTTAGTGAACGTATTTACTGAATTCATACTAATATTGATAAGTAGGAAAATTTTTAGGAGTTTTTGAAATGAAAAAACCCGAAGCGGAAAGGCTTCGGGTTGATAAACTAAAAAAATCAAGCTTTAAAAACTAATCTTTCTTCCTCCTGTGCTTCTTTGGCTTTTCTTTTTCCTCTGAAGAAGAAATACAAGTTCAGGAACAGCATGATTCCAAGATAGATAGAAAATCCTCCTATTTTGTAACTCAGTGCTTCAATAAGAGATTGATAGCTATCGTTATAGATACTCAATCTCAGAATCATTAAGGCAAAACCTAGATTAAGAAGGTAGAATCCTGTTTCAAAAAGTTTGTTTGTGGCCTGCGCAATTTCTTCTCTGCCTCTAAAAATATCTAGCATAAATATTTTTCCGTTTTTGAAAAGAGTTTTTGAAACATAGTAAGTAAGGAATAAAGCGACTGGTAAATAGACAGCGTAACCGATTAAAATTTTTGTAGTTTCCATGATAATAAATGTTATTTAATTAATTTATGAATGTATTTGGTTAGGATAATAATATTGAAATAGTGTAATAATGATATGATGAAAATAATTAGTGCTGATTTTATTCCGATGGTTTCTATTAATTGGGGTGAAGAAGTTATTTTTTGCCAGGAAATTAGGGTCATTGCACAATAACCAATATTTAGGAGGTAGTAGCCCAATAGTAAAACTTGATTGATTTTTTGACAGATGTCTGCGTGGTTTGGGATCAATTCAGCCACGTAGATGTTTCCGTTTTTGTAGCATATTTTTCCAACTTTCAGAATGATAAAAATCGTAATGCTGAGATAGATTAAATATCCGATGATGTTGAAATTCATAATTATTTATTTTTAAATTTTTAAACTTTCAGAAAAAATTGAAACTTAGTGATAAATTTTTTTATTGTTACTTCATAATTTTTAAAACCAATTTAGCTAGCCAATTTTCATTGAATTCAGTCATTTTGTCCAAGACATTATCCGCTTTTAAAACAAAATCATACAATTTAGTAGTTTGGTCAACAAAGTGTTTTTCTTCGGCTGAATCTTTTGCTTCAATAGTCGAAACTTCTTTTAGGATTTTAAGAGCCGGTTTGATTTCTCTCCTGCTTCTTTCTCTCGAAATTTTGGAAGCTAGTTCATCTAAATCCTTTTCGGCTGTAAAGAATTCTTTTCTTTCGCCAGCTTTGTATTCTTTGTAAACAATTCCCCAATCCATTAAAGCTCTCAGGTTCATACTTGCGTTTCCGCGTGAAATTTGTAATTCGTCCATAATGTCTTCCATAGAAACAGCTTCGTTTGAGACCATTAATAAAGCATGGATTTGTGCCATGGTTTTATTAATTCCCCATTGAGAACCTAATGCTCCCCAGGTTTGTACAAACTTATTTTTTGCTTCTTTGAATTCCATTTTTGGATTTATTTCCTTTTGTTGGAACAAATATAAATAAAAGTTTTTAAACTTTCAAAAATAATTGAAAGTTTAATTATAGAATATTTAGCCTAAAACTTAAAGTAGTAATTATCTCATGCTTTGTTTTGTTTCTTTTATGACTAAAAATTTTTGTTTCATATCATTTTTTTAATTAATTCTATAAGTCTAGTGTAGTTTTGAAATAAAAAGACGTTTGTGTTTGATTATCAGTGATGTATATGAATTTGTTTTCTGTTTTTTAATGTTATCTATTGATTTTGTAAAAAAAGCAATTATAAAAGTGGAGCAGATCCCACTCAAAAAAACGAGGCGGTTCTGAAAAGCCTAACGAGTAAGAAAAAACAAAAAAATTAGGAATCATGGCAGATTTATTAGCAGGTGCTTATTTAGCAAAGGGTACAATTGGAAATGTTGGAACACCAGGTGCTCCAATCGCAACTTTTAGTTTAGTGGTGGTACCATCACAACATACCGTAACTGGTACAGTGGTAATTACTCAGGCAGTAAGTGGTCCTGATAGTCACATTGTTGTTCAGGTAAAGGGAAGGATATATTCTACAGGATTAGGACAATACACACAAGTAGTTAGTCTTCAAGGGCAGTATGTGCATTCTGTTCCACCTCCAGCAATTGGTTCTTTCTTAGCTGATTTTAATGCTCATTTGGCTATTGATAATGCATGGAACGGAAAAGGAGGTTTTTCATATTGGACACACACTGTTGAAAATGTACCTGTTAAATCCGTAAATGTGTTAAAAGAACAAGCGGTTTAAGACAAGTTTTCTCAGAATAATTTAGAAAGATTGCCTCAGCTAGGCAATCTTTTTTCGTTATAATAAGTAAAAAACCGAAGCGTTTCTGCCTCGGTTTTTATAAATGTCTAAGAAGTCTAAGAATCTAGAAAACTATAAAAGCCCCGCTCTTTTCAACAAAGCATCCGGTTTAGGTTCTTGTCCTCTGAAGCGTTTGTACAATGTCATTGGATGTTCAGTTCCACCTTTTGAAAGGATGTTTTCTTTGAATTTGTCGGCCACTTCTTTGTTAAAAATTCCTTTCTCTTGAAAATATTCGAATGCATCAGCATCGAGAACTTCAGCCCATTTATAACTGTAATAGCCCGAGGAATAACCTCCTTGGAAAATATGTGAAAAGGCAGTACTCATTGCGTTTTCGGCTACATCCGGATATAATTGGGTCGAAGCAAACTGTTCTGTTTCAAAAGCTTTTACATCAGTAATATTTGTTGGGTCTTGTCCGTGCCAACCCATATCAAGTAAACCAAAACTCAATTGGCGCATTGTTGCCATTCCTTCAAGGAAACTGGCGCTTTCCTTAATTTTTTCGACATATTCCTGCGGAATAACTTCTCCGGTTTCATAATGGTGCGCAAACAAAGCCAAAGCTTCGGGCTCGTAGCACCAGTTCTCCATAATTTGGCTCGGTAATTCAACGAAATCCCAATAAACCGAGGTTCCTGAAAGATTTGGGTAAACGGTATTGGCTAACATTCCGTGTAATCCATGGCCAAATTCGTGAAATAAAGTGGTTACTTCATTAAAAGTCAAAAGCGACGGTTTGGTTTCTGTCGGTTTGGTGAAGTTGCAAACGTTGGAAATATGAGGTCTTTCGTTTACGCCGTCTTTGATATATTGCGATTTGAACGAAGTCATCCAGGCACCGTTTCGTTTTCCTTTTCTTGGAAAAAAATCGGCGTAGAAAACGGCAACCAAATTGTTGTTTTGGTCTTTTACTTCGTAAGT
Organism: Flavobacterium aquiphilum; assembly: GCF_027111335.1. NCBI lineage: Bacteria > Pseudomonadati > Bacteroidota > Flavobacteriia > Flavobacteriales > Flavobacteriaceae > Flavobacterium > Flavobacterium aquiphilum. Next base: position 1,243,207 of record NZ_CP114288.1, read on the forward strand.
GGTAACTTCTTCGTGATACTTATCGATGTCGAAAACTTCGGTAAATGTCAATCTATATAGTTTTCCAGCAATGGTGAAAGCACCGTTCAATACTTTCTCCAATTGAAAATACGGTTTCAGTTTCTCGTCATCCAAATTGAATAATTGCTGTTTCAATTTTTCCGAATAATAGGCTCCGTCCCATTTTTCTAATTGTTCGATGCCGTCAATATCTTTTGCGAAAGCGGATAGTTGTGCAAATTCTTTTTGTGCGGCTGGTTTGGCTTTTGCCAATAAATCATTAGAAAAAGACAATACTTTTTCAGGGCTTTCGGCCATGCGTTCTTCAAGTACAAAATGAGCGTGTGTTTTGTAACCCAAAAGATTGGCTCTTTCAAAACGCAATTTGGCGATTCTCAGGACAATCTCTTGGTTGTCAAATTCGTTGTTTTGAAAACCTTTGGCACCAAAAGCAATTGTTATTTTTTTACGCAATTCACGATTGTCGGCATAAGTTACAAATGGGAGGTAACTTGGATGATCTAATGTGAAAATCCAGCCTTCTTTTTCTTGGGCTTTCGCCAATGAACGTGCAGCCTCGATAGTTCCTTCGGGTAGGCCAGCCAAATCTTTTTCATCGGTAAGGTGCATTTCGAAAGCATTCGTTTCTGCCAAGACGTTTTCTCCAAATTTCAAGCTTAGTGTCGATAATTCTTTGTCGATTTCACGCAACTGATTTTTCTTGTCTTCAGGAAGATTAGCTCCATTTCTGCTAAAGCTTTTGTATTGTTTGTCCAAAAGTGTTTTTTGCTCAGGATTTAAATTCAAAGAATCCATTTGTTCATAGACACTTTTTACTTTCGCAAATAAAGCTGCGTTCAAACGAATATCATTCCCAAATTCTGACAACAATGGAGAAACTTCTTGTGCTATTTTTTGCATTTCGTCACTCGTTTCAGCTGAATTTAAATTAAAAAAGATATTTGAGATACGGTCTAACGTGTCTCCGCTAAATGATAAAGCCTCAATTGTGTTCTTAAAAGTAGGATTTTCTGTATTGTTTGCGATTTCATCAATTTCGGCTTTGGCCAAGCTAATTGCTTCTCGAAAAGCGGGAAGATAATCTTCGTTTTTTATTTTGGAAAATGGCGCTGTATCTAGCTTCGTGTTAAATTTTTGAAGAAGTATATTCATGTTTAATATGCTGTTTTGTTAAATTTAAGAGGATGTTAAGAGTTGTATTTGGAAATAATAAACAGGAAAAAAGTGTTAAAATTTAAAAAAAATAGTGTACTTTATCGATTATTTATGTACTTTGGTCGAGGAATTAGTTTAAAAACAAATTGATTCATCGAAATATAAACTCTTTTTGCCCCCAAAAAAGAAAATATATTAAAAATACCACATTGATTATTGTTAAAACAAATCTCCCCCCAAGTTTAGATTTAACAATATCAAAAAAAAGCTCCTATCTCAGGGAGCTTTTTCTTTATTTATTCAAATTTTCAGAGGATTTATAAACGGCTTCTTTCAGTCCTTCTTTATAGTCAATTATTTTGTTCAAAATAGTTCTGTCGGCACTTCCTATGATCTGTGCGGCAAGAATTCCTGCATTTTTGGCTCCGTTTAAGGCTACTGTTGCCACAGGAACTCCTCCTGGCATTTGTAAAATAGATAAAACAGAATCCCAACCATCAATTGAGTTACTTGATTTTACAGGAACTCCAATTACAGGTAATGGAGACATCGAAGCTACCATTCCTGGTAAATGTGCGGCACCGCCAGCTCCGGCAATAATTACAGAAATACCACGATTATGGGCATTTTTGCTGAAATCAAATAATTTTTCCGGTGTCCTGTGAGCCGATACAATATCGACTTCTACTTCTACATTAAATTGTTTTAATATGTCTATGGCATCTTGCATTACCGGCATATCCGAAATGCTTCCCATAATTATGGCTACTTTGCTCATTTGTATGTTTGTTGTTTGTTGTTTCGGGTTTAGAGTTTAAGGTTTAAACTGTGACTGAAAACCGAGACTAATTACTAATTACTTTTATCGTATTCTTCACGTCCTCGGCAATGCGTCTGGCTTCGGCCATGTTTTCATTGGCAATGGTTACGTGTCCCATTTTTCGGAAAGGACGGGTTTGTTTTTTACCGTAAATATGAGGTGTAACTCCATTCCAGCCTAAAATAGTTTCAATGTTTTTGTAAACGACATTACCTGAAAATCCTTCGGCTCCTACCAGATTTACCATAATTCCTGCAACTTTGCTGTCTGTGTTTCCAAGAGGTAAATCCAGAATGGCGCGCAAATGGTTTTCGAATTGTGAAGTATAACTGGCCTCGATGCTGTAATGACCAGAGTTGTGAGGTCGCGGAGCCACTTCGTTTACTAAAATTTCATCATCTTCAGTTTGGAACATTTCAACTGCCAAAAGTCCTACATGATTGAATTGCTTTGAAACATTCAACGCAATGGCTCTAGCTTTTTCGGCAACTTTTTCGTCGATTCGGGCAGGACAAATTACATATTCTACCTGATTGGCTTCGGGATGGAATTCCATTTCGACTACAGGGTATGTTTTTATTTCGCCTGAAGGATTGCGGCAAACAATTACGGCCAATTCGTTTTTGAACGGCACCATTGTTTCTGCAATACATTCTACATTCGGTAAATTGTCCAAATCAGCAGCTTGTCTGATAATTTTCACTCCGTTTCCGTCGTATCCAAATTCGGTACATTTCCAAACGAAAGGCATCTCGACTGCGCTCGATGCGATGTGAGATTTTAGAGCTTCCAAATTTTCAAATCTTTCAAACGGAGCGGTTGGAATATTGTTTTTTGAATAAAATTCTTTTTGAATTCCTTTGTTTTGAATTAGTCTCAAAGTTTTTGGCGAAGGATATACTTTTTTGCCTTCACTTTCCAGTTTTTCCAAAGCTTCAAGATTTACCAGCTCAATTTCAAAAGTCAAAACATCGACTTTTTTTCCAAAATTGTAAACCGTTTCGAAATCCATCAAGTCTCCTTGAAAAAAATGATTACAAGCTATTTTGCAAGGTGCTTCATCGCTCGGGTCAAGAACATAGGTTTGGATATCGAATTTTCGGGTATCAAACAAAAGCATTTTGCCTAATTGTCCGCCACCGAGTATTCCTAATTTAAAATCGGAAGAAAAATAATTCATTTGTTGTAGTTGTTTTTTTAAACGGTCAAATGCAATCGCTTCGCTCGTGTCATTGTCATTGTGTTTACTTTGTCTGTTTGACCTATTGTCAAGCCTTTGCAAAGATACTTTTTCCTGATTGATTAGGGAAATGCTATTTTATTTTCTTCAAAACTTCTTTAGCGACAGCTTTGTAAGCCGCACTGTGATTTGGAAAATCTTTGGTGATTATCGTTTTTAACTCGGGAAGAATCCAATCGTAATGTTGTCCTAAGAGATATAAAGTGCGCATTGAATAAGCTTTGGAAGCGACTTTGGTATCGTTAATTAGCCAGTCAAAACTGCTTTCGATTATTTGTTCCAATTGGTTTTCTGAAAGTTTTATTTCTCCCTTTTTATAATGAGAATGAACCAAAAGTTGACAGACTTTGGCAGCTGGACGAATAGCACTTTCGTCTTTCAGATTTTTAATTTGGGAACAAAAAAAATCCAAATGATCTTTCATCCATTCCAATTTTTGGTAACACACAAATTCTAAAATCCAGCAGGCTTTGTGAGAATTCTTGTTTGATGTCTGAAAACAAAGTCTAACCAACTCCGGAAAAAGTGCCTGATTTTCCAATACTTCGTTAGCAAATTTTTGTCTGTTGACGCGATGTGCAGTTACGTAATCTAATTTTTTTTGGAATTCGGTGACTATCATTGCTTTTTTTGAATTAAAAGTACAAATCAGTTTACAATTGTCAAAAGTGAAATACCTATCTTTGCCAAATATTTAAAAATATAAAACTGTGATACAACTACACGATAAACAATTTGTTCCGTTTATTTCGGCCAAAGAGATAAACTTTGCCTTGGAGAAAATGGTTGCTCAAATAGAGGATGATTTTTTTGACGAAACACCGGTTTTTATTGGAGTACTGAATGGCTCTTTTATGGTGGTTTCCGATTTTTTAAAATTATACAAAAAACCTTGCGAAGTTTCGTTTATCAAATTAGCTTCATACGAAGGGACTTCCTCTACGGAGTCGGTTAAACAATTAATCGGTTTAAACCAGGATTTAACAGGGCGTACCGTAGTTGTTTTGGAAGATATTATCGATACCGGAAATACTTTGGAAGAATTGAAAAAATTGTTCAAAAGTCAAAATGTCAAACATTTTAAGATTGCAACTTTGTTTTTCAAACCAGATGCTTTCAAAAAAGACTTGAAAATTGACTATATTGGTATTCGTATTCCTAATAAATTCATCGTTGGATATGGTTTGGATTACGATGGGTTAGGACGAAATTTGCCCGAAGTATATCAGTTAAAAGAGTAGTAATTAATTAAAAACCATTATATAATTAAGGAATGATCAATATAGTTTTATTTGGTAAGCCAGGGGCAGGAAAAGGAACTCAGGCTGAGTTTTTAAAAGAAAAATACAATTTAACACACATTTCTACCGGAGATGTTTTTCGTTACAACTTGAAAAACGACACTCCATTAGGAAAAGAAGCAAGAGTGTATATGGATGCGGGAGACTTGGTACCAGACGAGTTGACAACCAAAATGCTTATCGATGAAGTAAACAAAAATTTGGATTCCAAAGGGTTTTTATTCGACGGATATCCAAGAACAATCTCTCAAGCTATAGCGTTGGATGAATTTTTACCAACAATCGGATCAAGTGTAGCAGCGACAATTGCATTGGAAGCTGATGATAACATTTTGGTAGCCAGATTATTGGAAAGAGGAAAAACCAGCGGAAGAGTTGATGATCAGGACGAAGAAAAAATCAGAAACCGTTATCAGGAATACAACGAAAAAACGGCTCCGTTAGTGGGATACTATAAAGATCAAAACAAGTTTCACGCTGTAAACGGAATAGGATCTATTCAGGAAATTACTGAAAGATTGACATCGGTTATCGATAATTTATAGGAGCAATTTCCAGCTGTACGTTACAAGTCCGCGTCCCGTTGTTTATTTTTCTAAAGCGCCTCACAAGCTTCTTTTAGTCGCTTTTGAGTCACTCATAAAAATTAAACAACGGGACTGTGGGCTTTTCACTTCCATCTGGGCTATGAAATTTCATTAAATAACAAGATTCCAAAAAGACAAAACATAAACGAATCATTAAACATTGGAGATAGTAATAATATTTTTTCTGATAATCTTAAACGGGGTTTTCTCAATGTCGGAAATTGCACTGATTTCGGCGAGAAAAAACAGATTGGAAACCGCAGCAAAAAAAGGGAACAAAAGCGCCCAAATCGCTTTGGATTTAGCCAACTCCCCAAATAAGTTCCTGTCAACAGTACAAATAGGAATTACACTTATTGGGATACTTACGGGTATTTACAGCGGGGACAAAATCACCGAAGATGTGGAAGCTTTCGTAAAAGGCTTTCAGGTATTGGTTCCATTTGCCCATTCAATCGCCGTAGGGATTGTTGTTGTGATATTGACGTTTTTTTCTTTGGTATTGGGAGAATTGTTGCCAAAAAGAATCGGGTTGAATCATCCTGAAGGAATTGCTAAGGCAGTCGCCTTGCCGATGAGGGTTATTTCGGTAATTACAGCTCCTTTTATATGGTTGCTAACGACTTCGACGGAATTTTTATTAGACATCCTGCAAATAAAACCTACCGCTGACGGTAAAGTAACAGAGGAAGAGATAAAAGCGATAATCAAAGAAGGAACTGAGGTTGGCGAGGTTCAGGAAATAGAGCAGGATATCGTAGAGCGTGTTTTCCATATTGGTGACCGAAAAATAAATTCGTTGATGACGCACCGAAAATCGGTTATGCTTTTGCCCCTACATGCTGATAAGAATACGGTAAAGGATTTTATGCTCAAAGAACTGCATTCTGTTTATCCAGTTTATGGCGAAAATTATGATGATATTGTTGGAGTAGTAAATTTGAAAAATATCTTCTCTCATTTTGATAACGATAGTTTTAATTTGGCAGAAATTATGACCGAAGCTCCTTTTATGATGGAGCAAACTACTGCTTACAAAGCATTGGAACAGTTCAAGGAAACTGGAATTCATTATGCGTTGGTTTCGGATGAATATGGGGTTTTTCAGGGGATCATTACGTTGAACGATATTCTTGAAGCATTGGTGGGTAATGCCTCCGATTTTTACAAGGATGATTTCCAATTAATAGAAAGAGAAGATGGAACCTGGATGGTAGATGGACATTATTCGCTGCATGATTTCCTTACGTATTTTGAGTTGGACGATTTGATAAATGATTATGAAGTAACCACAGTAAGTGGATTAATAATGACCGAATTATCTCGTATTCCAAAGGAAGGAGAAAAGTTAATTTGGCAAAAATTTGAGTTGGAGGTCATCGATATGGATGGCGTGAAGATTGATAAAGTATTAGTTAAAGCTTTAAAAGTATAGAGAATTTTGTTTCAAGTTTCAGGTTTCAAGTTAACGGAACGGCAATCAACTTGAAACTTTAAACATGGAACTATAATAAACAAATAAAAATGACAGAGGGTAATTTTGTTGATTACGTAAAAATTTATGTTTCTTCAGGAAAAGGAGGGAAGGGATCTACGCATTTGCATAGAGAAAAGTTTATTGAAAAAGGAGGTCCCGATGGTGGTGACGGTGGACGAGGCGGACACATTTATTTGGTGGGGAACAAAGGACTTTGGACTTTGTTTCACCTGAAATTTGCACGTCATATCAAGGGGGGGCACGGAGGAGATGGAGGATCTGACAGAAGTACTGGTGCTGATGGAGAAGATAAATACATCGAAGTTCCGTTAGGGACTGTCGTAAAAGATAAAGAAACAGGAGAAATTCTTTTCGAAGTTACCGAAGATGGTGAGAAAAAAATACTTGCCAAAGGAGGTAAAGGAGGTTTGGGGAACTGGCACTTTAGAAGTTCGACGAATCAAACACCAAGATATGCACAACCTGGATTGCCGGGAGTGGAAATGGATGTGATTTTGGAGTTAAAAGTCTTGGCAGACGTAGGATTGGTAGGTTTTCCAAATGCAGGAAAATCAACTTTATTGTCAGTGCTGACTTCGGCAAAACCAAAAATTGCCGATTATCCGTTTACGACCTTAAAACCGAATCTTGGAATTGTGGCTTACAGGGATTTTCAATCATTTGTAATTGCTGATATTCCGGGAATTATTGAAGGTGCTGCCGAAGGAAAAGGGCTTGGCCATTATTTCTTGCGTCATATTGAACGTAATTCGACTTTGTTGTTTTTAGTTCCTGTTGATACGCCAAATATTAAGGAAGAGTATGATATTTTGGTTAATGAATTGACAAAGTATAATCCTGAAATGTTGGATAAAGAACGTTTGTTGGTGATTTCGAAAATCGATATGCTGGATGATGAGCTGAAAGCCGAATTGAAAACACAATTAGACGAAGAATTCAAGGGTATTCCTTATTTGTTTATTTCATCGGTGGCTCAACAAGGTTTGACCGAATTGAAAGATAAGCTTTGGAAAATGCTGAATTAAGGAATAATATTTTTTAAAACATAAATAGACCACTAATAAATCCAATTTGTTAGTGGCTTTTTTTTGGACTTAAAGCAGAAGGTTTATTCATAACAATTAAATCTAAATTAACAATATTTCTTTTATTATATTTATCCAATTATTTAAAAGAATTATGAAAGATATTTACTTACTATTCTGTTTATTTCCTTTATTTGTTTTTAGCCAAGATCTTTCAACAGATTATAAGATTTATCCAAAGCCTTTTGGAAAAATAGTCTATACAAATAAAAAGTTAGCAACTTCATCATTTGAATTTTGTGATACAGATCGAGATGGAATTGTTTCTGTAAATATAGAAGAATTAAAAAATCGTGTATTGGATGCTAATCCGCCACAAATAAATGTAGATTCTGGTGTTTATATAGGAACAAGTTCTGGTGAAATACAACTAGTTACTAATTTAACAACAAACCCTACTGTAAAAAAAATATGCTCTATTAATAATCTAGCAATAACTGATATTGCCTATAACCAAAACGGTGATATGTATGTTTGTAGCGGGTATAATATTTACAAAATAAATAAAACAGATTGTACTACTGATAATGTATATACTTTTAATGGAATAGCTATTAATTCTCTGTCATTCGATAGGCAATCAAATATTTATTTTGGAGGTTCGGATTCAAAAGTATATCGTCTCGATAATGGAAACTATAATCAATCTTTTTTATGGAATGATTTCTTAGGTGGTAGGCCCGCAGGCGATTTTGTAATGTTTGGAGATAAAATGTATATCGCTTGGAATAATAATGGAAGTTGTCTGCTTTATGAAGTAACTGTCAATAATAACATGAATTATGTTTCGCATAAAGTTTTAGGAAATCTTCCAAATGGCACCTACGGTTTAGCTAGTGAACTAGGTAGTTTATATGGTGTTACTGCAAATCAGTTGTTTAGGATAAAAATCAATTTAAATTCTATCGAGAATGAAGTTATTTTAAATAATAATAATTTTTTAGGAGGGCAATGGTTTGGGGCAGCAGGGAAAAATGAAGCTGTGGCTTTTGATGTGAAGGCATATGAAACAGCTGCTGATGCTCAAAATCAAGTGAATGCGTTGCCGTCTAACTGGAACAATACAATTCCATGGGGACAAACAATATATGTAGTTATTAAAAACACTGTCAATCAACAATCTAATGTTGTACCGGTTGATATAAAAATAGAAACAGCTCCCTTATATACAAATCCTAAAAACATTGAACATTGTGAATTAGATACAAATGCGTCTATTTTTGATATCAATCATACTGTTTCTGAAATTATTGGGTCACAAACCAATTTGACTGTTAGTTTTCATAAATCTGAAATAGATGCAACGAATGGCAGTAGTCCCTTACCGACTCTCTATACCATCAGTGGGAAATATGCAAAAGTATATTTTAGAGTAACAAATCCATCAACAGGTTGTTTTTCTGTTTCAAGTTTTGATTTAATCATAAATTCGTCTCCAGTTTTTACGATACCAAAAGATGTTTCAATTTGTGATAAATTCCCTTTAAATTTTAATTTTAAAGCTGTCGAATCTGAGATTATAGGAAATCAATCTAATTTAAAAGTAACGTTTTATGAATCTGATGCTGATGCTTTAAATAATAGTAATCCGTTACCAGAAATTTACACTTTTAATAGTAGTCCCAAGCCTATTTATTTTAGGGTAACCAATGTGTTAACAGGATGTTTTTTGGTATCTAAATTTGGATTTAATTTAAATTTAAGGACTATTTTTTCTAATCCTAAAGACCTTATTATTTGTCAGTCGCCAAATTTAAATTATAAGTTGGACAATTTTGATCCTCAAATTCAAGAGATTCGAAATGGACAAAATAATAATATTGCTGGGTTTTACAATTCCTATGATGATGCTTCCAATAAAATCAATGAAATAACTTTTCCTTATAACGTTAAGAAAAAAGAGAATGAGATTTTTTTTAGAGTTGAAAATTCGTCGATGGCTAGTTGTTTTGATGTAGGTTCTTTTTTTATTTATTTAAGGGCAGAAAATCAAAATGCTAATATTCCTTTTTCAGTAAAAATCAGTGATTGGAAAAGTGAAAGAAATGAAATAGAAATTTTGGCATCTGGTAATTATGAATATTCTATAGATGGTTTAATATATCAGGATATCCCTGTTTTTAAAGATTTATTACCTGGAGAATATCAAATTTTTATAAGAGATAGGGGTAGTTGTTCTGTAATCAGTGAAAAGGTTTTTTTAATGATGTACCGAAATTTTTTCACACCCAATGGTGATGGAATAAATGATTATTGGAATGTTATAGCTTCTTCAGGTGGTGCCAATGTAAAGATTATGATTTATGATAGATATGGCAAGTTTATCAAGAGTCTAAAAGGTGACAGTATAGGTTGGGATGGTAATTATAATAATAACCCAATGCCTTCTTCGGATTATTGGTTTGAAATAGTTACTGAACAAGGAAAGATACTAAAAGGACATTTTTCTTTAAAACGATAAACTTTGGAAAATGCTGAATTAAGATTATTTGAAATTTGATAGCAAAAGGTGTTCTAGAAATAGAGCACCTTTTTTTTGTAACATCAAAACCTGTCAGGTCTCGAAATGTTCCTCACTAAAAAAGCAAAATGTTTCTCTTTAGCCGCGATAGAAATGGAAATCCTTGTGGGTCTCGTCTTTTGGGACGAGATCCACAAGATTGAAGTGAATAGCGGGAGGATTCTTTCTGAAAAAGCAAAATTTTTCTGCTCCAAAAAAAGTAATAAAGTTTTGATGTAGAGGTGTTTTTCAGGAATAAAAGATGTAATGGTATTTTGAATAATTCGTAAATTATGATTGAATTGAATCGTTTTGATTGTGTTTATTTTAATGTTGAATTGTTCGGATTGAGAAAATGATTATATTCGCATCACTAAAAATATTCGGAATGAAGTCGCTTGATTTTTAATTTTCTATAGAAAATTAATTTGAAATGGCTGACTCTATTTTAATTTAACTAATAAAAATATTTATGAAAAAAATTGTGTTATTCTTGGTCATGTGCCTTTCAGCTTTTCCGGTAAAAGCCGATGAGGGGATGTGGTTTTTAATGTTTATTGAAAGATTGAACCATAGAGATATGGAAAAAATGGGTCTGCAATTGACCGCCGAAGAAATTTACAGCATCAATCACCATAGTTTGAAAGATGCAGTAGTGCAATTCAACGGAGGCTGTACGGCAGAAATCGTTTCGAAAGACGGTTTGGTTCTGACCAACCACCACTGTGGATACAGTGCCATTGCTGAACTTTCTTCGGCTGAGCAAAATTATTTGAGAGATGGTTTTTGGGCAAAAGAAAGAAGTGCGGAGATGAAACCAAAATCATTATACGTTCGTTTCTTCGTTCGTATGGACGATGTTTCGAAAAGAATTTTATCGAAAGTAAATGATAAAATGACCGAAACCGAAAGAAACAAAATCATTCAACAAGAAATTGCGTTAATAGAAAAAGAAAATAGTGAAGGAGGAAAATATACCGTTTCTGTTCGTCCATTTTTTCAAGGAAATGAATATTACTATTTTGTTTATCAGGATTATACCGATGTTCGTTTAGTGGGGACACCTCCGGAAAGCGTTGGTAAATTTGGAGGAGATACAGATAACTGGGAATGGCCACGTCAAACGGGTGATTTCTCAATGTTTAGAGTATATGCTGATAAAGATGGAAATCCAGCGGCATACTCAAAAGATAATGTGCCATTGCAACCAAAACATTATTTGCCTGTAAGTATCAAAGGGGTAAAAGAAAATGATTTTGCTATGATCTTGGGCTATCCGGGAAGAACAAACCGTTGGATGCCTGCTGGAGGAATCGAACAAAACGTGAAATATGCTTATCCTGCTTGGGTTGAAGGTGCCAAAACCGGAATGGACCAAATGAAAAAGTATATGGACAAAGATGCAACAGTTCGTTTGCAATATGCTTCAAAATATGCTTCTACGGCTAATTATTGGAAAAACCGTCAGGGTATGATTGACGCTTTAACCAAAGCAGGAACTGCAAAAACTAAAGCGGCTCAGGAAGCGAAATTCAATGCTTGGGCTAATAAACCTGAGAACAAAGAAAAATACGGAAACGTAATTGCTACAATCAATAAGTATTATGTCGAGACCAATTTAAAATCGCGTCACGATAATTATTTGACACAATTATTACGTACTTCTGCTTATGGTGTTGCGCCGGCAACTATTGGAAATGCTTTAATTGGCTATTACAAGGAAACTGATAATAACAAAGCACAAATGCTTCCTAAGATTACTGCTTTGATCGGAAATGTTTATGGCGATTTTTATGCTCCTGCGGAAAAAGATATTCTTGCAGCGCAATTGAATTTGTATGCATCGAAAGGAGCTGAATACGGTTTGGCACCTGAAATTGCTAAAATGAAAGCAGCTAACAACGGTGACTTTACCAATGATGTAAACAATGCAATTTCGAAAAGTATTTTTGCAAATAAAGAAGCTATAACTGCTTTTATGGAAAATCCAAAACCAGAAGTTATTGCCACAGATCCTTTATTTGTTATCTCAAATGATTTGATTGCGAAATTCAGAGCAAAATCACCAGAACAATTGAAAGCGGATGATGATTTTGCGATTGCTTACCGCGAATTGGTTGAAGGTTTAAGAACTTCTAAATTGAACGCGATTCAATATCCGGATGCCAACTCAACATTAAGACTGACTTATGGAAAAGTTCGCGCTTTGCCAGCAGACAAACGTAATGATGCTAAAATCAATAATTATACAGACATGCAAAGTATGGTGAAAAAGTACAAAGCAGGTGATCAGGAGTTTGATTTGCCAGCTCGTTTGTTGGAATTAAACAAAGCAAAAGATTTTGGGCAGTATGCAGACAAGGCGGGTTATATGCCAATAAATTTCTTGACTGATAACGATATTACAGGAGGAAATTCAGGTTCTCCAGTTTTAAATGGAAAAGGAGAATTAATCGGAATTGCTTTTGATGGAAACATCGAAGCGATGGCAGGCGATGTTATTTTTGATTCGAAATTGCAAAGAACGATCAACGTTGATATTCGTTATGTACTTTGGATTATTGATAAATACGCTGGAGCTAAAAACATTATTGATGAAATGACAATCGTGAAATAATATTTTATTCGATTGTAAATAAAAAACCGTCCTAATGAAAATTGGGATGGTTTTTTATTTACATAAGGGGAATTAGTCGTGATAAGTGTCAAACAAATACTGTAGGGTTTCAGGAATATTATTAGCTTTCATGCTTGGATATTTTATATGGGATTCAATCCAATTTTCGATTATTAAATGAAAATCATCACCCACATCGTACAATACCGGGACTCCTAGTTTTTTTAGAGCGGCAGCATTGCATTCCTGCTCGTAATGCTTGCGGATAGGAATCGAGAGTAATTTTTTCCCAAGATATAAGGCTTCGGAAGGAGTTTCAAATCCTCCACCGGTGATGATACCTTCACATTTTATGAGGCTTTTATTGAAATATTCTTGGTTTACTGGAAAATAAGTAACGTTTCTAATAGTATGTTTTTCTTTTATTCCGTTCAAAAACCAGTGGAATTTTAAGTTTGGAAGTTTGTTGAATGCTTTTTCCAAGCAATCTTGTTGAAAAGAGGGTAGATAAACGGTAATATGTTCTGAATTTTTCGGTTCGGCATATTCAATTTCGTCTTTGATGATTGGAGGATAAATAAAATCATCGTATCTATCAAAATGCAAACCGATGTTTTTTGGAGAAGGTGCATAATGTTTGAGAATCATTTCCCCCATTAAATTTCTCTTTTCAGGTCTAGGCGTATTTGGAGATATAAAACTAGCCTGATGACCAAATTGAATAGAATGTACTTTTTGCATTTTGCATGCCAAAGATGTAATCGAATCAAAGTCGTTGATGACTACATCGTAATTTTTTAAAGGCAAGGATTCGGCGTCCTTGTAGATTTGCTTTGGTCTAATGTTTTTGGCTATATCCCAATAATTAAGTCCACCACATTTGCTGTAATGCAAACTGCATCCATCGCTTTTAAATTTTATCGGCAAATTAATATCGAGACTCGCATTGCTGCCACTTAAGAAAAAATCAACCTCCCCAAATTTTTGTAAATAAGGATACAATTGGGTAGCTCTGCTAATGTGTCCGTTGCCCGTAGCTTGTATGGCGTAAAATATTTTCATAGTTTGTGATTTTTAAGAAAGAATCTTGTTGACAATATCACTATCAACTTTCTCCTCATTGGTTTCAATGTCTTTGTAATGCTCCGATTTATACTCGTAAAGACTCCATTTTTGTTTTTTATACTCCAATGCCGTAAGGTTTTCAATCCAATCGCCACTGTTGAGGTACAATACTTTTCCGTGCTCGTTTTCTACCTCTCTCATTTGTGGTTTGTGAATATGCCCGCAAACGACATAACTGTATTTTTTTTGGATAGCGACTTCGGCAGCCATAGTTTCAAAGTTTGAAATGAAGGAAACCGCTTTTTTGACACTGTCCTTAATCATTTTGGAATAGCTTCTTTTTTCTTTGCCAATCAGAATTAGAAACCAATTAATCATGCTGTTGATTAAAATCAATAAGTCATATCCTTTTCCGCCTAGTTTTGCGAGTATTTTGGCATAACCCTTGGTCGAAGAATCGAAAACGTCACCATGAAAAATCCAAGCTTTTTTGCCGTCCAAATCGAGTGTCAGCTTGTCGACCAATTCGAAATTACCCAAAATAAAATCGGAATATTTGCGTAATGCTTCGTCGTGGTTTCCTGTAATGTAGATGACTCTTGTGCCAAGATTGGACATTTTTATGATATGCCTCAACACATTCATGTGGGCAGCCGGAAAGTAGCTTTTGGTAAAACTCCACATATCGATGATGTCGCCATTGAGAACCAATGTTTGCGGGTTAATCGATTTTAAATATTGTAATAATTCTTTGGCGTGACAGCCATAAGTGCCTAAGTGAATATCACTCAAAACAACTAGTGGAATCTTTCTTTTCCTTTTCATTTTTAGTTTTTACGAAAGTAAAACCGCTATGTTATCTCAATGTATTCTAAGTATTATTTGTGTATGAAAAAAACCGTGCCAATTTACATTGGAACGGTTTTCGGTAAAACTCAAATTATTCATTTGGGATAATATGATTCTCTTTGCGAAACTTTGTGAAATAATTCTATTTTTGGGTAAATGAAGAGCCTTCTATTCTTTCACATTTACTCTAATTCCTTTGGTGTGACTTGTGAATTCAGGGGCATACATACTTTCGATTGTCGTGATTCCGTTAGAGAAATCCCCAAGATTGTTCACTCGGACATCGTATTCCAAAACATAGGTTCCTTTGTTTATTTGATCAAAAAAGAAATGGGTTGCCGCATCTTTTGTGCTTCTGTAAAAGCCTAAGCGGTCTTTGTATTCATAGCCCGAAAGTACATCTACGGGTTCGAAACAGGAAGCGCGCATGTCCTTTAGGTGAACGAATTCCATATTTTCTTTGGCTGAAATTATCAATCGAATGGTAACCAAATCGCCAATTTTTAAATTATTCTTGGCAGTTATTTTTTGTAATTCAGAGCCTTTGTCAGTGTTTTTCTTTAAGTATAATTCTTTGGCAACCGATAAATTAGTTCCCGAATTGTTTTTTATTTTATCCAAATCCTCAAAATACTGCCAATAGACACCACCAAAGCCCGGAACTTTTGACTTGTTTTCGATCGAAACCGTTGCCATGTCTTTTTTGATTTCATTCGCTTTCCAACTCAGTTTGAGATAGCCTGTTTCGGCTTCTTTTTCGTTTCCAGCTAGTTTTTTGGTCAGGATTTTTTCATCTCCAATTTTGATAACGGTGTTGTCTTTTACACTCAGCCAATCGGTTCCCTGCATTAATAACGCATAGACAGCCTCGGTGGTGGATTTTGTAGTAGGCCAGTTTTTGGTCTGTTTATTTTTTAATAACCAAACTTTCATCGCATTGACCGATTTGGTGTCGTTATCCACTTCGGCGAAAGCTTCAATTAGCAGAGCCTGCGTTTCAATTGGCGCTTGATACCAATACCAGCCTGCTTTATTGTCAAGCCAATACATTCCCCAATCGTTGTTGTTCGAAGCAGTTTCTTTTAAGCTTTCGATGATTTTTTTGGCAGATGATGTTTCGCCAAAACGATCCAGTACAAAAGCCGTCATCCCTTTTTCATATAAAGAATAATTTAGCCAATCCTTTTTGGCGGTTTCTAAATAAAGTTTCGTTACTTTTTTCAAGGTGTCCGAAAGGGGGTAATTTTCCAAATAAAAACTTCGGGTGTATAAATAATGCAAATCAGAATAAGGGTTTATCCAAATTAATTTGTCGGTTGCTTTTAAGTTTTTGATTCTGTTTTTATGGTATTGCAAAAACTTTTGGTCCAAAAACGGAATCGCTGTCGAGGTAATTTGTTTGATTTTATCAAAGTTTTCGTTTTTGGTTAATTTCGCAAGATGCCCCAATCCAGTCAAAATATGTCTGGTAATGTATTCGTTTTCGTCGCTTCCGTCAAACCAGACAAATCCACCCGAAGGTTTTTGTTTTTGTTTTAATTTGGCAAAAGTGGTTTCCTGTGAACTTTTCATTTTTTCCAAATCAAAAAGCAGGGCTAGATTTTTCTTTTTCTCGTCTTCGTTTTGTGCATCGTTCAGCCAAGGCGTTTCGGCAAGAATCATCGATTTTAATTCTTCATTTTCTTCCAGTTTGGAATTTAGTTTTCCGTTTTTTCTCCAAGTTTCAAAAAGTTCGGCGATTTTTGGATTACTTGAAATGATCTCCGAAGCTAAAGCATTGGCATAAAAACGGGCAAAAGTCTGTTCGGCGCATTCGTGTTCGTATTCCATCAAATATGGCAGGGACTGAATCGCCAGCCAAGTTGGGTTCGATGTGTATTCCAACGTGAACTGATGGTTTTTTAAAGTGGCCGAATTGTTGTTTTTGAGATTCTCAAACGTGTATTCTTTCTTGGAATTTTCCCGTGCCCAAATAGGTATGCTTTCGGTTACCAGCATATTGTTTGTCAAGACAGGCAAAATATTTTCTTCCCCATCCGAGAAATTGCCAGCCTTTGCCAAAACTTTGTATTGAACACCTTGTAAACCTTCGGGAATATAGATTTTCCAATTAACAGTAGTATTGCCATGAGCAGGAATTGTGAAGTTTTTTACGGTATTTGTATTGTCCATTTTGGCATCAACAGCCTGCATTGTTGTGGCGTCAAAAAGTTGGAGTACCGCAATACCGGTTTTGGCTTGATTGGTAACATTCGACACTTTTGTCGTGATTACGATGCTGTCTTTTTCCCTGAAAAAACGGGGGAAGTTTGGCGTCACCATTAAATCTTTTTGAGTAATGGTTGTTTTTTCGAGATAGCCGGAAACCGCCTCTTTGTTGTGTGCCAATAGACGAAGTTTCCAAGCCGTCAAAGCTTCGGGAGAGGTGAAATTAAAGCTCACGTTTCCTTTGGAGTCTGTTTTTAGGTTAGGATAAAAGAAAGCAGTTTCGGATAGATTTTTTCTTGCTTTTACTTGGGTTAAGGCTTCTAGTGCTTTTTTGGTTGTGATAATTATGACGCCGTTTGCTCCTTTTTCTCCATATTGGGCTGTGGCTGTGGCATCTTTTAGGACATCGATAGATATGATATCTGAAGATTTGAGGTTTTTGATATTATCAGCAATTTCGCCATCAATTACATATAAAGGTTCTTTTCCAGGTGTTGAATTAGCTCCTTTAATTAGAATGTTGGTAAATCTATCCTTGTAATCATCTTGTATTCCCGCTAGGCTATGTACGCTGTTGTCTTCTTCTATTACCTCACTCGATGTCGCACCAGTTAAATATGATTTTTTTTGTGTGCCATAACCGACAACAACAACTTCATATAAATTATCGCTAGATGCTTGTAATTGTGTCGTGATTTTTTTTGATGTAATTTTTACTTCTTTTGTGGCGTAACCAACGTAGATAAATGTTAGCACTTCTCCGATATTAGCTGCTATTTCATAATATCCGTCCAAATCAGTTGTTGCGCTTACTTGCTTTCCTTTTACAAGTACAGTTACTCCTGGAAGTGAGCCTTCTTTATCAGAGACAATTCCCGAAATCTTTTTTGAATTCAAAGGTTTTTTTTCTTTTTTTTCTAATTGTTTTTGGTACTCTAGGTATAGAGACGGATTATAGGCAGAATTAATGTCAAAACCAAACCACATTAATGAAGTTGCTTCATTTTGAACATTTAGGGGATATGAATTTTGATTCAAATTTCTTAAAAAAGTATTGGCCGTTTCAAATCCCAAGTTTGTTTTAAAATTTATATAATTGTAATAGCCATAATTGTAATAGTTAGCATTTAAATTATCCCAGTCTTGTTTTGCAAATTGGTCTAATGAACTATCATACATTGAAGCGAGAATTTCGGCTTCTTTTGCGGTGTTTTTGGCTTTCAGTTGAAAACTCCAATTTTCATTACTTCCAGGTTCTATTTTATTTCTGAAACTTTTGACTAAAAATTCTAAATTTAACTCGTCTTTGGATAAATCAATATCGATGTCGCTATTGAAATTTTGATTGTCAAATAGACACTGAATACCAATTTTTATGGATTTTTCAAATTCTTTTTTAATTGGAACTTTGAGTAATAATTCGCCATTTTGTAGAAGATGGTTTTCCTCAAAAAACAATTTGCTTTGATAATTTCCAGTTACCGAAAGATACAATTCAGGAATTGCCGATGTGATTTTTACCAAGGCAAAGCCATCTTTCAGGGCATTTGTGTTTACTTGTTTAATGGTTAACAGTTGACTCGGATTGAATTTGTCTTTGCTTTGGATGATTTGAAAATCTGCGGAACTTTCAATAAGATTATCGAAAGTGTCCTTAGCAGAAAAAACAACCTTGTAATTCCCAGATTGATAATCAGTGATAAAATCAAGAATTAATTTTTTATCTTTTTCGGTGTCTATTTTTTTGGAAAAAACCAAAGACCCAAAGTCTTTTTCTGTTAAAGGTTTTTCATTTTCTTCGAAAGGGAATAGTCGCTCGAAATCGTCATTACTAATAGTTTCGATTTCGGGTTTTGGAAAAACTCTTTTTTTGAATTTGTTTGAAAAGGCGCGGACAAAATAGATTTTAATTTCGCCTTTGGTAGGCAAAAAATTACCATTGATGTTGGTGCTATTTACACTAATTTGATTATTGCCATCAGTTTCAATTCGTTTAGGAACTTTTGCGCTAAGGACTAAATCATGATATCCAACTTTTGTTATAGATTCAGCAGAATGGGTTTCGCCGTTGACATCTGTAATCTTGGCTACGATGCGGTAATAGAAAACGGGGAATTGTTCTTTTATTGTATTTGCATTTGGAGTTGCCACAAATTCAATGTTGAATTTGCCTAGACCGTCAGTTTTTGTTTCGCCTGAAGCTACAGTTTCAGTTTCATACTTATTATAAAAATTGTTAGGATAATCGGTTTGTCGTGTTATCGAATAACTCACTTTTGAGTCCGAGATGTTGCTTCCTGCAAATGCCTTTGCAATTCCTTTGATTTTTATGGTTTGGTTAACTTGAAAGATTTCTTTTTGGGAATCAAAAATGATTTCAAATTTTGGACGTTTGTATTCTTCGACCCTAAATGAAATTTGAGAATGATTTAAATCACCATAACTCCAAAATGGATGTTCTTCTTTGTTTTTATCATAAATAATGTCTTTTTTGTAGTCATCGGGTTTATGGGCTTCAATGCTGAAATAACCGGTCAATCCATTTTTAGGCAAATCAAATTCTCCTGAAAAAGAACCAAATTCATTGGTTGTGACCTCAAAGGATTTGATTTCTTGGTTCCTGTTTTTAACAATGATTTTAAAGGAGGTGTTGGCAAAAACTTTTGTTTCATTAAGTATATTTTTCTGAATTGCAATTCCTTTGTAAAATACCGTTTGTCCCGGGCGATAAATTGCTCTGTCCAAATAAAATTGAACTTTATTGTTGGTATTTCTTTTGTCTTTTTCAGTATAG
The DNA here is from genome assembly GCF_027111335.1 of Flavobacterium aquiphilum. NCBI lineage: Bacteria > Pseudomonadati > Bacteroidota > Flavobacteriia > Flavobacteriales > Flavobacteriaceae > Flavobacterium > Flavobacterium aquiphilum. The sequence goes on from NZ_CP114288.1 coordinate 1,262,947, forward strand.
TTTGTGTTCTTTCTTATGTAGTTTCTGTAAAATAGAATTGAATCACCTTCGTGCATTAATTCTAAATTTTCGGATCTATAACCTTCGTTTTTAGTTTTTTCATTGTTATAAATGGCAATACCGTTTTTGTCTGTTTTTATCGAGAAGGTTGGCGTTTGTACACTTACATTTTCTATTGGTTTTCCTGTTTTTCTGTCCAACACTTGATAGTATTCGTCGTTTTCTTTTTGCCAAGCCAAAACCGCTAGATTGGAAATCGTAATTGTTTCATAAGCAAAAGCCTTAGCTTCGGCATAGGAATCGCTTTCAAAAAAGACGAAATAATTTCCTGTTTCCAATTGAGGCAAGAGAACCTCAGTACTGTATGAAAAGTAATCTTTTTTATTTGGGAGTTGAATATCAATAGTTTTAACAGGCTTGTTTTTTTTGATGATGCTAAATGCAGTAAAGTCATCTTTATTTCGATTTTGAGGATAAGCAAAAGCTTTGCTCATTTCCTTGTTGATTTTGTAGAATGAAATTTGTAGTTTATCAACATTTGCATAATTAATTAGTGCACGGGTATTTTCGTTATTGTAACTGAATTTTTGAAGTTGGACAGCTATAGTTTTAGAATTGAGTTCCTGTTTTTTTTGGAAAGCCAATTTGTAAGGATTCGAACGATTTTTTATATTGATAATGCTGTCTAGGATCGAAATTGCTTTAATGTTATAATCAGGATGAATTTCTTTTGAAGCTAGACTAGAATAAATTTTAGCTTTTTCAAACTGTATTTTTTGTAAAAGGATTTCGTTCTTGGTTTGTTTTTGTAAAGAATTTAATATTCTTATCAAATCTTCCTTGGATTTCAAAGTATAGGTTTCGCAAAATAGGATGCGCTCCAATTGATTGTCCACTGTTGGAGCATTTGATTCTTGTTTTTGGTATAGTTCAAGGATTTTTTTTAGTGGTTCATTTTTTATAAAATCCAAATTCAATTTTGTAAAACCATCAGAATTACCAAAGAAAGCATCTTTAAAATTAGTGAAATCATTAGTTCTAATTTCCCATTGATTTATTTTTGACTTGTAGAAAGTGATATATTCTTTTAATAAAAAATTGAAAAGGCTTTCTTTTTTGAAATTTTCTAAAATAGAAAAGTCAAAAATTGGTTCGTAATCAATCAAAGGAGTTTTCTTTAAAATCGCATCATTTTCTAAAGTTTTGTCATAAGTAATTTGAATTTGTTTTTCAAAATCGTTTTGTGTCCAAGTCAGAAAACTATCGTCTAAAGAATCGACTTGTGTTCTAGTTTTTAAAGAATACCAATTTTGGTTATAATATTTATTTAGACATTTTGCATAAATCAAATTATAAATAGCTTTTGATGGAACTGATGCGTTTTTGATTTCTATTTTTAGTTTTTTTATAATTTTTGTTTGTGCACTTTCCTCTAGTTTTTGTAGGTATCTTGATTCATAAAAAAAGCATTTTAGAAGCTGTACTTCGTTTTTTTCCTGATATGCTTTTTTGTAAATTTTATCAACAATTTCATTGGCAGTTTTTATTTTGCCTTCATTTTCGTTCTTGACAACCTTGTTCCAGTCCTTTTCATATTGTTGCGCAAATAATGAAGTTGATATAAAAAGAAGAACTAAATAAATATTTTTCATAACCGAATATCAATAAATAATTTTCGTACAAATTACTGCTTTTTCAGGGTAAAACCAAATGATTATTTTTCAATATCTTTGAGATTCCTAGTTTTTATTTCCTAAGCAGAAAGTTGAAATTTTCTATCTGACAAAAGCTTTTTTAGTAATCTAAAAATGAATAATATGAATCCTAAAGTTGATTTTTATTTTGATAAATCACAAAAATGGCAATCGGAATTGAAGCAATTAAGAAAGATTGCCTTAGATTGTCAATTAACCGAAGAATTGAAATGGGGAACTCCTTGCTATACACTTCAGGGGAAGAATATTGTTTTAATTCATGAGTTTAAAGAATATTGTGCTTTTTTGTTTTTCAAAGGCGCATTGTTAAATGATTCTGATGGTATTTTGATTCAGCAATCAAAGAATGTGCAGGCGGCGCGTCAGGTTCGGTTTACCAATGTTGATGAAATATTGGAGAAACAAGCGATTTTGAAAAATTATATCTATGAAGCTATTGAAGTAGAAAAGGCAGGATTGGAAGTAAAATTCAAAAAAACCAAAGAATTCATTCTTGCTGATGAATTTAAAAATAGATTGAATGAATTGCCAGAATTGAAAAAAGCGTTTGAAGCCTTGACTCCTGGACGACAAAGAGCATATATGTTACATTTTTCTTCTCCAAAGCAATCTAAGACACGAGAATCAAGGGTAGAAAAATGTATTCCCCAAATTCTTGATGGAAAAGGATTGAATGATTAGTAAATTTGGTTAGAAAATAATAAAATCAAATTTAATTCTTCAAGAAAAGATGTCTCAGCTATTTAAAAATCATTTAGAAAAATTCATAGAAATAGATGAAAAGGAGTTTTTCTATATTTTATCTTTTTTTCAAATTAAAAGTGTAAAGAAAAAAGAAAATTTACTTATTGGAGGGCAGGTCTGTAAATCACATTATTTTGTTTTGAACGGTTGCTTGCGGAAATTTTTTATCAATGATAAAGGCATCGAGCAAACCACCGAATTTGCGATAGAAAATTGGTGGATTACTGATAATCTTGCCTACGAGTGGGGACTTTCAACAGAGTTTTATATTCAGGCAGTCGAAAAATCAGAAATTTTAGTTATTGACCGCGATGCCCAAGAAAAGTTGCTGATTGAATTCCCTAAAATGGAACGGTATTTTAGATTTATTTATCAAAGGGCTTATGCCGCCACGCAAATTCGATTGAAATACCTTTATGATTTTTCCAAAGAGGAATTCTATGAGCATTTGTGCAAGGGATATCCTGAATTTGTTCAGCGGATACCACAATATTTAATTGCTTCTTTTTTAGGTTTTACACCGGAATATTTAAGCGAAATCAGAAATAAAAAGCGTTCTTAAACTGGTTTAAGTTTTTTTGATTATCTATTCCCGAATTTTGTCTTGTTAATTTAAAATAAGTAAAAATGGAAAATAGAATAAACATCAATGAAATAGAACCTCAGGCGTATAAAGCCATGTATGCTTTGGAAGGTTATTTGGCATCAACTCAATTGACAAAAACACAAAAAGAATTAATAAAAATTAGAGCTTCCCAAATTAATGGTTGTGCGTTTTGTATCGATATGCATACCAAAGATGCTCTAAAATATGGTGAAACCACGCAACGTATTTTTCTGCTGAATGCTTGGCGCGAGACCAATTTGTTCACAGAAGAAGAAAAAGTAATCCTGGCAATTACTGAAGAAGTTACTTTGATTCATAATCACGGGTTGTCTTCTGAAACCTATAAAAAAGCGGAGCAGTTTTTTGATAAAAACACCATTGCACAAATTATAATGGCTGCAGTAACCATAAACGCTTGGAACAGAATTGCTATAAGCACACAGCTCGAACCTGCATCATAAAAAGTTGTTTATAATTTTGATGTTTGAAAAACGCGAAAGCTACTAGCTTTTGCGTTTTTTTATTTGTTATACTGTGATGTGTAATTTTTTTTAAAAGAATAATGATTTGGACTATTTCCTATTTTTAGGTTAAATGACTTCTATTCTTTTAGAAATTCTTTATTTTTGGAAGATGAAATTATTGCTAAGCTTTTTTTTACTATTTCCACTTTTATTGCTTTCCCAATCTTTTGAAAAAGGGGAAAAGTTGTTTGTAGACGGGAAATACAACCAAGCGCAGCTTGTACTTGAAAATTATCTCAAAAACAATCCATCAAACCTTAAAGCCCTTGAATATTTAGGAGATATTTCTGCTTACAATAAGGTTTGGGACAAGGCTATTTCCTATTACAAAAGGCTAAAAACATTGAAGCCCACTGAGGCCAATTATTTCTACAAATACGGAGCCGTTTTAGCAATGAAAGCTTCGGAGATCAGCAAATTGAAGGCATTGGGAATAATCGGTGAAGTGCGTTCTTCATTTGAAAAAGCCATTTCCTTAAACCCAAAACATATCGAAGCCAGATGGGCGTTAATCGAATTGTACCTTGAATTACCCGGAATTGTGGGGGGAAGTGAATCCAAAGCTGTTAAATATTCAGAAGAATTACGTGAAATATCACCAGTTGATGGCTATTTGTCCCTTGGTCATATCGAGGAGTATTTCAAAAGATACCCAAATGCCGAAAAACAATACAAAAGAGCCATTTTGATAGGAGGTTCTAAGATATGTTATCAAAAATTAGCCGATTTGTATAAAAACAAAATGAATCAGCCGGATAAGGCTAATAAGGTTTGGGAAGATTTTAAAAATAAGAAGAAATAGAAAAATCGATTATTAGATAAAAAAATATAAAGAACACTAAATGAAAACACATTTCATTGCCATAGGCGGAAGCGCAATGCACAACTTAGCATTGGCATTACACAACAAAGGATATCAGGTTACGGGAAGTGACGATGCAATTTTTGAACCTTCAAAATCAAGATTAGAAAAAAAAGGAATTATGCCTGCTGAGCTAGGTTGGTTTCCTGAGAAAATCACTTCAGATATTGATGCCATAATCCTTGGGATGCACGCCAAAGCTGATAATCCAGAACTGTTGAAAGCACAAGAATTAGAACTTAAAATTTATTCATATCCTGAATTTTTATACGAACAGTCAAAAAACAAAACGCGTGTAGTTATTGGTGGTTCTCACGGAAAAACGACCATCACTTCGATGATTTTACACGTGATGCATTATCATAATATTGAAGTCGATTATATGGTTGGTGCGCAATTGGAAGGTTTCGATACAATGGTTCATCTTACCGAAGAAAATGATTTTATGGTCTTGGAAGGGGATGAATATTTGTCTTCACCAATTGACCGAAGACCTAAATTTCATTTGTATCAACCCAATATCGCCCTGATTTCGGGAATTGCATGGGATCATATCAATGTGTTTCCTACCTATGATTTTTATGTGGAGCAGTTTGAAATTTTTATTGACAAAATCACAAACGGCGGAATCTTGGTTTACAATGAAGATGATTCTGAAGTAAAACGAGTTGCGGAAAAAGCGACAAACCCAATCCGAAAAATTCCTTACACAACTCCAAAATATGAAGTAAAAGACGGAGTAACACTTTTGGAAACTCCCGAAGGCCCAATGCCAATTGAGGTTTTTGGCGCACACAACCTAAATAATTTGGCCGGAGCCAAATGGATTTGTCAAAACATGGGAGTGGATGAAGCCGATTTTTATGAAGCGATTGCCAGTTTCAAAGGGGCATCAAAACGTTTGGAAAAAATTGCAGAAAGTAAAACTAAAGTAGCTTATAAAGATTTTGCCCATTCACCAAGTAAAGTGGCCGCGACTACCAAAGCCGTAAAAGAGCAATATCCAAATCGCACAGTTGTGGCTTGTTTGGAATTGCACACCTACAGCAGTTTGAACGCCGAGTTTTTGAAAGAATATGAAGGAGCTCTTGAATATGCCGATGTTGCTGTTGTTTTTTATTCGCCTGATGCTGTTAAAATCAAACAGCTTGAGGAAGTAACCTACGAGCAGATTGCCAAAGCGTTCAATAGAGAAGATTTGATTATTTACACGAACCCAGCTGAGTTCAAAGAATATCTTTTTAATTTAAATCTTGATAATTCTGCTTTATTATTAATGAGCTCCGGAAATTACGGAGGATTAAATTTTGATGAGGTAAAAGGTTTGATTGAGTAAATTTAATTTTGCAATATATTGAAAGCCAATTGACAGTTGTAGATTGGCTTTTTTTATTTTTATTTGTCCAATATGATATTGAACGATTTTTCTTGTAAATTAGCAAAATCTAATCATATTTTAATGGAGCCAAATAATTTTCCAATCACACATTGGGCAGAAGATGACAAGCCTCGGGAGAAACTAATGCTTAAGGGCAGAAATGTTTTAAGCGATGCCGAATTAATTGCGATACTCATAGGTTCGGGAAACCGAAATGAATCGGCAGTGGATTTGAGTAAACGGATTTTGGCCAGTGTCAATCATAATTTGAATGCTTTGGGGAAGCTAACTATTGCCCAGTTAATGAATTTTAAGGGAATTGGCGAAGCCAAAGCAATATCGATAATTGCCGCAATGGAATTGGGAAGGCGAAGAAAGAGTGAGGATGTGGTTGAATTGGCAAAAATAACGTCCAGTAAAGCAGTTTTCGAACTGATGCAGCCCATAATTGGAGAGTTGCCGCATGAAGAATTTTGGGTTCTGTTTTTAAATAATTCGAATAAAGTGCTTTTCAAAACCCAGTTGAGCAAAGGCGGAATGACAGGCACTATGGTTGATGTTCGTATTGTTTTTAAAATTGCTTTTGAGCAAAATGCTACCGCTATAATTCTTGCGCATAATCATCCCTCCGGAAAATTGCAGGCCAGTGATGCCGATATTCAAATTACCAAAAAACTCAAAACTGCCGGACAGCAATTGGATATTCCGGTTCTGGATCATTTAATTATTACAGAAACTGGATACTATAGTTTTGCTGACGAAGGAATATTTTAATTTTGGTACAATTGTAGTATCAAAATTTGTCTAATTGTTTTGGTATAATGCCGTTGTATATTTCATTTAGTCCAATTTTTATTGGGCTATTTTGAAATAACAAATGATATAATTTGCTAAATAAAGACATTTGTCTTAAATTTACAGCCAAATGTCTTTTTTATGGAAGCGATAAAGTTAAAATCAACCGGAGCCATTGACAGAGCTGTTCGGGTTTTGGTCAAAAGAGTAGAGCAGGAGCGTGGTTACAAACTCTTGAATAAGAATATTACTTATGAAGAGTTTTTGAAAAATAGAATGTTGATTGTTCATGCTATTCGTGAAGGAATTCCGTATGAACTTTTTAATTTGATAAAAGAAATTACACCTTTTAATGAGGAGGATTGGGCTTCTTTTTTGGGGATTTCAACAAAATCACTTCAGAGAAATAAAATCAAGGAGGATTTTATTTTCAAGCCCTTACAATCCGAAAAAATATTGGAATTGGCCGAAGTAACTTCTTTAGGAAACAGTGTTTTTGATTCGGAGGCACAATTTTATCTTTGGTTAAAAACACCTTCATTTGCACTTGGAAATTTGCAGCCTATCGAATTGCTTAAGGATTCTTATGGAAAAGAAATGGTGGTCAATGAATTGAATAAAATAGACCAAGGGATTTTTATTTAATGGAAGTCTTTCGATTAGCACGCAAAAAGTATCCTGTTGAATTGTCAGGAAAAGGAGCAGCCATTTCTGGAGCTCGCTGGAACTCAAAAGGAACAGAGGTTATTTATTGTGCACAAAGCAGGGCCTTGGCAATGGCCGAAGTTTTGGTTCATTTATCTTTGGCGACATTGCCCGGTGATTTTGTAATGCTGACAATTGATATTCCCGATGATATTTTTATTGAAGTGTTAAATCTAAGCAAAGTAAATATCGATTGGAATACTTTTCCTTGTACCTTTGAGACTCCTCTTTTGGGAGACGATTTTATACGGCGAAACGAAGCCTGTGTTTTGAAAGTGCCTTCAGCTGTAGTGAAAGGCGATTTTAATTTTTTGATAAATCCGCATCATGCTGATTTTTATAAAATTAAAATTACGGAGCAGGTAGATTTTCCTTTCGACAAAAGAATTTTTAAATAATGCAATTCATGTTTTCTAATAAAATAACAGATATATTTTTCGACTTGGACCATACATTATGGGATTTTGATCTCAATTCGGGCTTGGCTTTTGGGGCCATCTTGAAGAAAGATCATCCTACAATTGAAATTGAAGATTTCATTGAAAAGTATGCTCCTATCAATCAGGCTTGCTGGAAATTATACCAACATGATAAAATTACGCATGCTGAATTACGTTATAACCGTCTCAAATATACCTTTGATGCATTGGAATATTTTGTTTCTGATGCACAAATAGAGGGTATTGCTCATGATTATATTGAACTCCTTCCCGAAAACAATCATTTATTTGATGGAGCAGTTGAAGTGCTGGAATATCTCGAAAAAAAGTATAAATTGCACATTATTACCAACGGCTTTGCTGAAGTACAATACAAGAAAATAAAAAATTCGAATATTGCTGGATTTTTCAAAACGATTACCAATTCTGAGATGGCAGGTGTTAAGAAACCCAATCCAACGATTTTTGAGCATGCACTTAATTTGGCGAAGACCAAAAAAGAAAACAGTCTAATGATTGGAGATTGTCTCGATGCAGATGTTCAAGGGGCTCTAAATGCTGGATTGGATGCTATTTTTTTTAATGACAAAAAAGTCAAAGTTGGTCAGGATATTAAACAAGTAACATATTTATTAGAACTAAAAAAATATTTATAAATCATGAAGTTAAAATCTCTATTCCTTTTATTGCTTATTTCAAGCTATGGTTTTTCCCAATCGGTGAATGATTACGCAGCAGTAATGATTCCTTTAAAGTATGAATTTCAAAAAAGTGATAATCAGTATAGGTTAAATACTTTGACCAAATTCAATTTGCAAAAAGCAGGTTTTACAGCTTATTATGTTAATGAAAATATTCCAACTGATATCAACAGATGTAGTTTTTTAACCGTTGATGTTGTGAGAGACAATGCATTTTTGACAACCAAACTATATGTTGTATTCAAAGATTGTTATGGTAAAGAGGTTTATAAATCAGAAGTTGGTAAAAGTAAAGAGAAAGAATTTGATGTTGCTTATAGTGAAGCTTTAAATATGGCATTTACATCTGTTTATGCATTACATTATAAATACAATGGCAAAGTGGCAGCTGCAAATCAAAATACAGCAGTGACTTCTCCTGCGATAGCACCTGTAGCTGTAGTTGCAGTGAGCACAGCCGCTGCGGTTGTAACACCTGCGGTTGATCTTGCGGATCCAAATTTATTGTACGCCCAGCCGACAGAAAACGGTTATCAGTTGATTGATAAAACACCAAAAGTAGTGATGAAATTATTAAAGACATCACGCCCCGATTCGTTTATTGCTATAAAAGATGGAATTCAGGGTACACTAAATGCAAAAGATAATCAATGGTTTTTCGAGTATTATCAAAATGACAAATTAGTTTCTGAAAAGGTTACAGTGAAATTCTAAATATATAAAGTAGGTTTTAATATCCATATTTATCTTTCCAACGGTTCTTTAAAAATTCACGGTTGCTGTTCTCTCTAGAATTGCTCCCTGGATTGTAAAGAACCGTTTCTTTTATAGCGTCGGGCAAAAATTCCTGTTCTGCAAAATTATTGGTATAATCATGCGAATATTTATAATCTTCTCCATATCCAAGTTCTTTCATTAATTTGGTAGGAGCGTTGCGCAAATGAAGAGGAACCGGTAAATCTCCGGTTTGTTTGACTAATTGTTGAGCAGTTCCAATTGCCATATAGGAAGAATTGCTTTTAGGCGAAGTCGCAAGATAAATGGCGCATTGGCTCAAAATAATGCGACTTTCAGGATAACCAATTGTTGATACAGCCTGAAAAGTATTATTTGCCATAATGAAAGCAGTTGGATTGGCATTTCCAATATCTTCACTTGACAAAATCAACATTCTTCTGGCAATGAATTTTACGTCTTCACCGCCTTCAATCATTCGAGCGAGCCAATAAACCGCTCCATTTGGATCACTGCCTCTAATTGATTTTATAAAAGCCGAAACAATGTCATAATGTTGTTCACCACTTTTGTCATACAAAACTGTATTTTGCTGCACCAATTCAAAAACGCGATCATTGGTAATGAAAATTTCGCTTTCAGCGGAGGCATTTACGACCAGTTCAAAAATATTTAATAGTTTGCGTCCATCGCCACCTGAAAGACGTAACAGCGCCTCTGTTTCAGTGAGTTCTATTTTTTTTGTAGCTAAATATTTATCTGTTTTTATGGCTCTTTGCAACAAATGCTCCAAATCAGCTTTTGTAAACGCATTCAAAATATATACCTGACAACGAGACAATAAAGCGGGTATGACTTCAAAACTTGGATTTTCGGTTGTTGCACCGATAAGCGTAATCCACCCTTTTTCAACAGCAGCCAATAATGAATCTTGTTGCGATTTACTGAAGCGATGAATCTCATCAATGAATAAAATGGGGTTTTTAGCGGTAAATAGTCCTCCACTTTGTTTGGCTTTCTCAATAACATCCCGAATATCCTTTACCCCAGAATTAATCGCACTCAGGATATAAAAAGGGCGTTTGGATTCTTGGGCAATAATTTGCGCCAAAGTCGTTTTTCCAGTTCCCGGAGGTCCCCAAAAAATTAAGGAAGGTATAATTCCTTTCGATATTTGTTGTGTCAACGAACCATTTGGTCCAACCAAATGGGACTGACTGATATAATCTTCAAGTTTTTGCGGGCGTATGCGTTCTGCCAGTGGTGCTTCCATGCGGTAAAATTAAGCAATTTTGAGTTTTTACAAGTATATTTTCAGGAGCTATTCCCGCTGTCCACTATATCTTTTGTGCCGAACCCCGGCACAAAAGGATGTCGTTTCCATCAGGGCTAGGGAATTCCGTTTCATAAGAGAATTATTTTATATGACAAAATAGCACTAAATTGCTTTTGGATACATTTTTGAAGAGATAGTATAGGTTTTAAGTGTCAATTGTTTAAAGTCAAAATTTGCTGAGGCTAAAAATTTAAGAAATCTAATAATCTAAGAAGTCTGACAATCTAAAGTGGTCTAAAAATAATGGAAGAAAATGATTTTAAATTTACCAATGCAGTTATAGGGGTACCGCTTTTTTTTGTGTTATTCCTTTGGTTTGTATATTGGTTGGAAATTCGCTTTGGATTTGATTTTGATGAGCACGGGATTTTACCGAGAACTTTTTCTGGTCTGCAAGGCATAGTGTTTAGTCCGTTCATTCATTCTAATATTGATCATCTTTATAATAATTCAATACCATTATTAGTGCTTTTGGCTGCTTTATTTTTTTTCTATAGAAAAGAAGCAAAAGGAATATTAGCGTATGGAATTCTGCTTTCCGGAGGCTTAACGTGGCTCATCGGAAGAGAAAATTATCATATTGGAGCCAGCGGTTTAATCTATGTGTTGGTTTCGTTTATATTTTTTAAAGGACTTCAAACACATTACTATCGATTAGTAGCATTGTCGCTCACTGTTGTGGTTCTTTATGGTGGTATGGTTTGGTATGTTTTTCCAAAAATTGATGAAACCATTTCTTGGGAAGGTCATTTGTCAGGGTTAATTGCGGGTTTTGTGCTTACTTTTTTTTATAAAAAACCAGAATTCAAGAAAGTGACAAAATATGATTGGGAACGCCCTGATTACGATCCGTCACAAGATAAATTTATGCAACGTTTTGACGAAAACGGTAATTTTGTCAATCCACCTAAGCCCGAAATAACTGAGGAGAATGGAGATGAAATTGTACCTTTTTTTCAATCAAACTCAGATGTAATTTATCATTATATTGAAAATAAAGAAGAGGATATAAACGAAAAAAATGAATCAAAACCGGAGCTTTGATTCATTTTTTTTAATCTAAATTCTGAATTCAAAAAAATCAGAAATCTGCTATCTTACTCTCTCTGTCTTACAGCTTCGTATAAAAATGCACCACAGGCTACAGAAACGTTCAATGAGCCAATCGAGCCGAACATAGGTAATTTTGCTTTTTCATCAACAATTTTAAGAACAGATGGATTTACTCCTCTATCTTCCGATCCCATGATGATGGCAACAGGTTCGTTCAATGAAATGCTATAAATAGTTTGATCCGTTTTTTCGGTTGCAGCAACTGTTTTTATTCCACTCGCTTGCAAAAGAAAAATAGCGTCTTTAATATGTTCAACTTTACAAATAGGAATATTAAATACCGCACCAGCTGATGTTTTTACAGTGTCCCCGTTCACTGGGGCAGAACCTGCTTTTTGAATAATGATTCCGTTTACACCGGTACATTCCGCAGTTCTGATTATGGCACCAAAATTACGTGCATCCGAAACTTGATCTAAAATTAAAAACAAAGGTTTTTTACCATTGTCAATAACAGTTTCTATCAAAGTTTCCAAATCAAAAAATGAAATAGGAGAGATGGTAGCTACAGCACCTTGGTGATTATTAGGAGTAAGTCTATTTAGTTTTTCAACAGGAACATATGAAAAATTGATGTTACCGCGTTTCATCACTTTCATTAAATCTTTCATTAATTCGCCGCTGGCTTCCTTCTGAATATAAACTTTATCTACCGTTGCGCCTGCCTGGATAGCTTCAATTATAGCCCTAATCCCAAAAATTTGATGTTCTTTTTCCATGCGGCAAAGGTAAGTAAAAGGTTTGTATAAAAAAAACCACCAGCTTGGCTGGTGGTTTAGATGTATTATTTATATGAGTAAATTAGAATTTATCCCAGAAAATACGTTTAGAAGTACCGTTGCTTCCAATTTTGCTAACAGCAGCTTTCAAATTAGTTGAATTTAGAGTTTCCTCAGCACCTGGGTATGAGTAACGTCTAGGAACAACTTTAATTGGGCCATCAGCATCTTCGTAAGTAACAGGAGGTACGTTCAATACAGGGAAATCTAATCTTCTGTAAGATGTCCAAGCTTCAAAACCTCTGTTATATAAAGCAATCCAAGATTGAGTACCAATTTTTTGTTGCCAAGTTCCTGTAGCTGTTGCATAGGCGACGTCAGGTCTTGCTAAGTAAGTAGCGATATCAGCAGGAGCTACACCCCAATCTGTCATAGAAGCAGTAATTGCAGCTGTATAGTGTGAAGCAGGTGTTCCTGCAACAGCCATACCTCTTGCTGAAGCTTCTGCTAATAAGAATTCAACTTCAGAATAGGTGAATAAAACACCTGGGTATTCAGGTTCTTTAATTGTTGGAGTAAGATGAGAGAAATTAGCATAAGTGTTAAGTACACCATATACTCCTCCTTTATAGGTTCCTGATCCTTCTGGATATTCAGTAAAGTATTCAGCTCTTCTTGGGTCAGAAAGATCATTCATTTTATTTACAAATGTGTCTGCTGGTAAGAAATCGTTACGACCACTAGCTACTAAATCAACATACAATGGGTTTGTGTTTGGTTGAAGTGGAGTGTAAACAAGATAAGCACTATCTGCAGATGAAGCAATTATACCGTCAGCTATAGCTGCAAGAGCCTGTGCAGAAGCATAAGATGCATCAACGTCAGCCATATTAATAGCCATTCTAAGACGTAAACTGTTAGCAAATTTAGCCCATTTTGCGGTGTTTCCGTGATAAACTAAATCTGCACTATCAAAGCTCCCATTGTTTTTGTCCAAAGCATGGGAAGCAGCTGTTAATTTTGCAATAAGATCCATATAGATAGTCTTAGCATCATCATATTTTGGCTGCGGATATTTTATGATATCTAAAGATTCTGTGTAAGGAATATCGCCAAAAGTATCTACTAATAACCCATATGTATAAGATGATAATATATCGATTATAGCTAATTTATTGTCTAATGCTTTTGCTTCTGCGGGAGATCCAACAAAATGAGCTTTTTTGTCCAATAATAGATTTTTAGATTCTTTAAAATCTCTCAATACATCACGGTAATATACATTCCAATGAGCATCAGGAATTTTACGTCCAGTAAGATCGTATTGACTTTCTTGTGGATATTGCACCTCAGTCCATTGTTGCGAGAATAATCTGAATATATTAAAGTTGACAGATGTACTTGTTACTTGATCCATCATTGCTTTTTCAGCATTGGTGAATAAAAATTCAGCAGGAACGACAGTTGCGTCCTTTGTGTTCTTATTCAAATCCGTAATATCATCGCTGCATGATATAAACATAGAAATGATAGGAATTAATATGAGAAGTCTATTTTTCATAGCTTAAAATTTAATAGTTAGATTACAACCAATTGTTCTAGCAGTTGGTAAAGATCCGATAGATAGCCCTAATGATCCAGCGTTAGATCCTAATCCACTTTCTGGATCAGCGTCTGGAAGAGATTTGTCAATTATCCATAAGTTAGATCCAACTAATGCTACCTGCATTTGAGTCAATTTCATTTTTGATACAATTGAAGTTGGTAACGTATAAGTGATGTTTACCTCTCTCAATTTGATAAAGCCAGCATCATAAACATATTCTTTTCTTGCTCCTCCAGAGTATGAATTTGTAATAGCTCCAGCTTCAGGTCTAAAATAGGCAGTTCTGATTGTATTTGGAGTATTTCCGGTAGCATCAGTTACCCCTTCAAAAATAACACCACCACCATTAGCTACAGTATTTCTTATTGGGTTTCCTAAGTCGTTATTACCAGCTGTTTGAACACCTAAACCAGTTCCTACACCATACCATTGGTCAGTTGAGAAAACATCACCACCATGTTTCATATCAACTAAAAAGCTTAAAGATAAGCTTTTATATGTAAACTTGTTACGGATACCACCAATCCAATCAGGATTTACGTTACCGATGATGTTGTTTGTAGAAGTGTTAATTACATATCTACCGGTAGATTGGTTAACAATTCTTTGACCATTTGCAGCATAAGTATAATCAGTTCCTTTTAATACTCCAAAAGGTTGACCTACTACTGCATTTAATGTAACACCACCAGGGAATGAACTAATTTGTAAGTTATCGATACCAGGAGCTAAAGCAGTAACCATGTTATCGTTTTTAGACCAGTTTACATTAATGTCCCAAGCAAAATCTTGTGTTTTTACTGGAGTAGCATTAAATTGAACCTCGATACCTTTATTTTCAACTGTAGCCGCGTTTATATAACGGAATCCGTTTCCTGTTGAAGTTGAGTAAGGAACACTTACCGCTTCACCGTCATTGATGTTTTTGTATACTGATACGTCAAATCCAATTCTTCTATCCAAGAATTGAGCTTCAAGACCAACTTCATATGTTTTAGTTTTAATAGGCTCTAAGTTTGGATTGTTTTTTGTAGTGTTTACTGAATACATTTGATTTCCATCAAATGGATCAAATTTAGTATAAGTGTCAACTAAGGCTAATCCAGGTGTACCAAGTGGGCTTTCAGAATAACCACCTCTTAATTTACCAAAAGATAACCATTTAAGATCTTGTAGGTTTTTAGAAAAAACCCAGCTTGCTGATGCAGAATAACTTGGGATAGAGTTGTTGTCTTTTGGTAAACTTGAGAAAGCATCTCTACGTGCTGTTACATCTAAGAAGAAAGTATCAACGTATCCTAAAGATGCTGAAGCATAGATACTGTTTACCCCAGATTTGGTATCTCTTTCGTATGGGAATGGGCTAGTTGATTTAGAGTTTGATAAACTGTAGATACCTGGAATAATAAGACCTCCTTGAGTTGAAGCAAAAATAGAATTGAAAGAGTTTCTTTTAATTGTACCCCCAGCAACTCCGCTTAAATTAAAGTCTTCACCGAAATTCTTTTTGAAGTTCAAAAGGAAGTCATAGTTTTGTTCAGAGAAGTTACCATTGTAACGTTGGTATCCTGAAGTCTCGTCAAGTAAATTGATACCGAATGTTTTTGCTACAGAACCAACGGCTACTCTTTCCTCACGAATTTCGTCATAAGTATCAGTAGATATTTTTCCAGTGGCAGACAACCAATCGTTAATTTTGTATGTTAAATTAGCATAACCTACGAAACGATTTCTGCTGTCATTTTGATAGTTTTGGTAACGTTCAAAATAAGGGTTGTTCCAGTAAGCAGGAGTTCCGTCTTCTGGAGAGGTTCTGTTCCAAGTAATGTTTTGCCCTCCTGAAGCATTGTATGCTTCTTCAAGTTGCTTGATATCAACGTTTGTTTGCCACCATTGACGGAAACCAGTAACCATGTTATCACTATAACCAGTCATGTTTCTACCAAGAGTTTTTTGAGCTGAATAATTAGCAAATGTGCTGATAGATAATTTATCGGTGAATTGGTGATTAAGTTTTAAACTTGCATTGTTTTTATTCAATTCACTGTTTGGTAAAAGACCGGTAAGTTTTGAGTTACTGTAGTTAATCACCACATTGCTTTTGTCGTTAGCATCTTCAAACGAGATACTGTTTACTAAAGACATTGAGTTTTGGAAGAATGAAAATGGATCATTTTTAGCTCCTACCCATGGAGTAGCTTTTCCGTAATTTGCATTCCCAGGGTATGCTGAAAAAGCATCCCATTGATAAACATTCTGTGAAGGGTTGAATTTATCTCCCGCAGAAGCATCATCTCCCATATAAACTACATTATCCTTTGTACCGTCTCCGTTAATATCTTGTTGAAAGAAGGACCCTCCATAACCAGCTCCATATTCTTTTTGATATTTTACAAAAGTATCTTTATCTGGAGTACCTATTGCAAATTCAGAAGAAACGGTGATTCCCATTCCTTTTTTAGATTTTCCTTTTTTGGTAGTAATCATTAAAACCCCGTTACCAGCTAAATATCCATATAATGCTGATGCTGCTGCACCTTTCAATACGTTGATACTTTCGATATCTTCAGGATTAACATCCATACCAGTGTTTCCATAGTCAAACCCAAAACCACCTCTACGTTGGTTTGTGGTTCCATCGGTTGCAGTATTAGAGTTGTTGATTGGCATACCATCGATAACGATAAGCATCTCGTTGCTTTGTCCTAATGCTTTAATACCACGGGATACAGCACTTGTAGAACCTCCGAAGTTACTGTTTCTTGTAATGTTTACCCCAGCTACTTTACCGGAAAGTTCATTTAAAAAGTTTCCACTTGGTGTTCCGCTTTTTAAATCTTCACCTTTAACTTCCTGTGTGGCATAACCAAGAGATTTTTTATCTCTTTTAATACCTAATGAAGTAACAACTACACTTTCTAGCTGTGTAGCATCACTTGCTAATTTAACATTAACTGTAGTTGAGCTTGCAGATTTCTCTGAAGATTTCATCCCAACATAACTAAATACCAATACGTCACTTGGTGCTGCTTTGATAGTATATTTACCATCAAAATCTGATTGTGTTCCATTTTTTGTTCCTTTAACCAATACACTTACACCCGGTAAAGGCATGCCTGCATTGTCAGAAACAATCCCTGAAACAGATCTTTCTTGCGCAAAAGTTAGTTGCGCCACTAGTACTACAAGGAGTACCAGGAATCCATTGAACTTTAGTTTCATTTTTAAATATTTTGAATTAGTGAGGCAAAAATCATAATAATTTGTTAACTATCCTAATAACTCAAACTCTTTTTTTTGTTAAAGCTAAAATTTAACATTATAACTTATCGTTATGTTTGTGTTATAAAAATTTATTTTTGTGTTTTTCGTCTTGCCATTTGTGATGGAAAAAATCAGCAAACCGTTTGTGGTTTGTGCTCCTAGTCCTAATCCGATTCCGAGAAGTTTTTCGCTTTTATTTTCTGCGATAATTCTTGTGAGGTCTTGGTAATAGCAGTAATCCAATATTGAATTAAAATATAAATTAGGTGTAACCAAATAGCGATATTCTGTCATAAGGGCAGTCATAAGGTTGGCTTGTAAACTATTTTCGGAAAATCCTCTTACGGAATTGATTCCTCCAAAACGAAATAGCTCATTTGTTAAATAAGTATTGCTTTTTAAGTAATAATTTTGATTTTTAACATTTATAATATTTTTCTCATTAATGTAAAAATCATTCATAATGTTAAAATTTGCAAAATTTTGTTTTATGGAAGAATCTGCTGTTGAGCTCCTGTGTCCGTTGCCGAGGGTCGCACTTAATTTTGTTTTTAATGGAAATAAATTGTTTCTTGAGTTGTTTTTTTTGTATTCTATTGTTGAGTTGAAAAATGCATTTTTAAAATCACTTAAATTTTGGTTGTTTGAATTTTGTATGTCACTCGATTCAGTTGATTCGTATCCAAAATAGATTCTTTTATTGTAATCTAGAGAATAACCTAGTTGTAGTGCTGTTTTTGTGTTTTGAAAAATACTGTCTTGTTTGAAGATATTGATTTCACCCTTAATTCCGATTGGACTTTCGAATAAATAAGGAATAGTTAAATTAGCATTGAAAATTTTTTGATTATTTCCGTCGTTTTTCCAGTAGATTGATATTGTTTCTCCGTTTCGAATAGCGTTGACTAAGTTTAAGTTTAGATATCCATTTAATGTTATTTTTTTGCTTTCATTGTTATTGAAGCCTAAATAGCCATCAAAGAGATTTGCTTTTCTTTTTTCTAAATAAATAAAAACCTTAGTGGTGTCTTTTGTGAATAAGATTTCAGGATATTTGATTTGGTGGATAAAATCAAATTTTTCAAAATCCTGATATAATTGTTCGATTGTTTTTTGATTGAATACTGTGTTTTTGTATTTCTTGTTTATTTGTTTTTCTGAGCCCTTCGGGAATATTTTTTTTTGGTGATCTTGATATTTTATTTCAATTGCATTCAGTATTCTTTTGTTTTCGGTTTTGATATCTAAATCGGCATAAATTTCATGGCCTTTTTTTTGAATATTTGCGAATTTGACTTTTGCGAATGCAAAACCATTATGCTCTAAATTTTCTGTAGTTTGTTTTAAAAAGGGTTTTATTTGAGAATATGGTAAAATTATTGAATCGTGATTTGTGTTGAATAAAAAGGAGGGGTATTTGTCTTTTTTTATACCTATATATATATGTATATTTTTTATTCTGCTTTCAAGTGAAATTGTTGCGATGTAGGAGCTGTCATTTTTTTTTGTGTTTTCTAATAGTTTGCTTTCGATATACCCTGATTCAGAGAGTTTTTTGTTTGTAAAAATAATTTCGTCAACTAATTGTTTTAATGTGTTGTGCTTTGTAATGTATCCGATGGAATCTATGGTTTTTGTTTCGGTATCATTTTTTCCATTTATTTTTAACTGAAATGTTTGACTCCAGGAAGTCAGGTGGAATATTAGAAATGAAACAATTAGGATCTTAGATTTCAATTTTGATTTCTTTATGGATGGTTGGTACAAATATCAGTCGTTTGTTGGAATAATCATAGTTTTGGTTTGATGAAGTTGGAGTTGTTTTTTTAAGGAATTTGGGTTTAAAAGTTGTTTATTTTGTTTTGAAGCTATTTTGTTAATAAACAAATATTTACTTCAGGTAAAAATTAATCCATTATGGTTTGTAGAGTGAAAATTAATTTATACATTTGCAACCCCGTAAAAAGCGGGATTTTAATATAATAAGAAATTTTTAGTATTAATTATGCCAACAATTCAACAATTAGTAAGAACAGGAAGAACTCAGATAACTAAGAAGAGTAAATCGGTTGCTTTAGATTCTTGTCCTCAAAGAAGAGGGGTTTGTACGCGTGTTTACACTACTACACCAAAAAAACCAAACTCAGCGATGCGTAAAGTTGCGCGTGTGCGTTTGACAAATGGTAATGAAGTAAATGCTTACATCCCTGGAGAAGGACACAATTTGCAAGAGCACTCGATAGTATTAGTTAGGGGTGGAAGGGTAAAAGATTTGCCAGGAGTAAGATACCACATCGTTCGTGGTGCGCTTGATACATCAGGTGTAGCTGGAAGAACGCAAAGAAGATCTAAGTACGGAGCAAAACGACCAAAAGAAGCAAAAAAGTAATTTAAAACGTTATTCTTATGATGTTGCGATTATATCGTGACGTTATAGGTGTGAAATTTTATTAAAAAAAAGACATGAGAAAAAGAGCGGCAAAGAAAAGACCACTTTTACCAGATCCAAGGTTTAATGACCAATTGGTAACGCGTTTTGTGAACAACTTGATGTGGGATGGTAAGAAATCAACAGCTTTTAAAGTTTTTTATGATGCAATTGATATCATTGAAACTAAAAAACAAAATGACGAAAAAACTTCATTAGAAATTTGGAAAGATGCTTTGACTAATGTTATGCCTCACGTAGAAGTGCGTAGTCGTAGAGTAGGTGGAGCTACATTTCAAATTCCAATGCAAATTAGACCAGACAGAAAAATATCTATGGCTATGAAATGGTTGATTCTTTATGCAAGAAGAAGAAACGAAAAATCAATGGCTCAAAGATTAGCTTCAGAATGTTTAGCTGCTGCTAAAGAAGAAGGAGCGGCTGTTAAGAAAAGAATGGATACTCACAAAATGGCAGAAGCTAACAAAGCTTTCTCTCACTTTAGATTTTAATTCTTAAGAAATGGCTAGAGATCTTAAATATACAAGAAATATAGGAATTGCTGCTCACATTGATGCTGGTAAAACAACAACGACTGAGCGTATTTTATTCTATACCGGAAAATCACACAAAATTGGAGAGGTGCATGATGGTGCTGCAACAATGGACTGGATGGCGCAAGAGCAAGAAAGAGGTATTACTATTACTTCGGCTGCTACAACTTGTGAATGGAATTTTCCAACTGAGCAAGGTAAAATCTTACCTGAATCAAAACCTTATCACTTTAACATTATCGATACTCCTGGTCACGTTGACTTTACAGTGGAGGTAAACCGTTCTTTACGTGTATTGGATGGATTGGTGTTTTTATTTAGTGCTGTTGATGGTGTTGAGCCTCAATCAGAAACTAACTGGAGATTAGCTGATCAGTACCGTGTGCCACGTATGGGATTTGTTAATAAAATGGATAGACAAGGTTCTAACTTTTTGGCAGTTTGTCAGCAAGTTAGAGATATGTTGAAATCAAACGCTGTTGCAATCACTTTGCCAATTGGTGAAGAGAATGATTTTAAAGGTGTTGTTGATTTGGTTAAAAATCAAGCTATTGTTTGGCATGATGCTACACAAGGAGCTACTTTTGATATCATCGATATTCCTGCGGATATGGTTGGTGAAGTGAAAGAGTATAGAGATATTCTTATCGAAGCGGTTGCTGATTATGATGAGAACTTGCTTGATAAATACATGGAAGATCCAGATTCTATTACGGAAGAAGAGATTAACAATGCGTTAAGAGCTGCTACTATGGATATGGCTATCATTCCTATGATTGCGGGTTCTTCTTTCAAAAATAAAGGGGTTCAATTCATGTTAGATGCAGTATGTAAATACTTGCCGTCTCCATTAGATAAAGAAGGTATTGCTGGTATTCATCCAGATGATGCTGAATTGTTAGAGGAAGATCAAACTCAAATTTTGCGTAAACCAGATGTAAAAGAGCCTTTCGCTGCTTTGGCATTTAAGATTGCTACTGACCCATTCGTTGGTCGTTTGGCTTTCTTCCGTGCGTATTCAGGAAGATTAGATGCTGGTTCTTATGTATTGAATACTCGTTCTGGTAACAAAGAAAGAATTTCTCGTATCTACCAAATGCACGCTAACAAACAAAATCCAATCGAATATATTGAGGCTGGAGATATTGGAGCTGCTGTTGGATTTAAAGATATCAAAACTGGAGACACATTGTGTGATGAAAAACACCCAATTATTCTTGAGTCAATGAAATTCCCTGCGCCGGTAATTGGTATCGCTATTGAACCTAAAACTAAGGCTGACGTTGATAAAATGGGTATGGCTTTGGCTAAATTGGCCGAAGAAGATCCAACATTTACAGTTAGAACTGATGAGGCTTCTGGGCAAACAATTATCTCAGGTATGGGTGAGCTTCACTTGGATATCTTGGTAGATCGTATGAAGCGTGAATTCAAAGTTGAAGTGAACCAAGGTGAGCCTCAAGTTGAATACAAAGAAGCATTTACAAAAACTGCTCAACATAGAGAGACTTATAAAAAACAATCTGGAGGTCGTGGTAAATTCGGTGATATCGTATTTAGAGTTGAACCTGCTGATGAAGTTGATGGTAAAGTTCCAGTAGGATTGCAGTTTGTGAATGAAGTAAAAGGAGGAAACGTTCCAAAAGAATATATTCCTGCTGTTGAAAAAGGTTTCAGAGAAGCTATGAAAACTGGACCTTTGGCTGGTTACCAAGTAGATAGTTTGAAAGTTACTTTATTAGACGGATCTTTCCACCCAGTGGATTCTGATGCTCTTTCATTTGAATTGGCTGCAAGAATGGGGTATAGAGAAGTTGCTAAAGCGGCTGGAGCTATTATTCTTGAGCCTATCATGAAAATGGAAGTTATTACACCGGAAGAAAACATGGGAGATATCGTTGGAGATATTAACCGTCGTAGAGGTCAAGTAAATGACATGGGTGATAGAAACGGTGCTAAAACTATTAAGGCAGATGTGCCATTATCTGAAATGTTTGGGTATGTAACAACTTTAAGAACTTTGTCTTCAGGTCGTGCAACATCTACAATGGAGTTTTCACACTACGCTGAAACGCCATCTAATATTTCAGAAGCAGTTATCAAAAAAGCAAAAGGAAACGCTTAATCTTTAAGAAAATGAGTCAAAAAATCAGAATAAAATTAAAATCGTACGATCACATGTTGGTAGATAAGTCTGCCGAAAAGATTGTAAAAACAGTAAAGACTACTGGTGCTGTTGTTACTGGACCAATTCCATTGCCAACTCACAAAAAACTTTTTACAGTATTGCGTTCTCCGCACGTAAATAAAAAAGCTAGAGAGCAGTTTGAAGTAATGTCATATAAGAGATTAATTGATATTTATTCATCTTCTTCTAAAACTATTGACGCTTTGATGAAACTTGAATTACCAAGTGGAGTTGAAGTTGAAATCAAAGTTTAAGTACTTTTAGAGTAATAAAGGAACGCTGTTTTTAGGTTAAAAATATTTTTTTGGTTTGTGTGTAAATAAGTTATACATTTGCACCTCGAAAAAAAATAGAATTTTGCTTAAAAGCTGCGTTCTATATTTATATTTAATAATTAATAATTAATATTTATGTCTGGGTTAATTGGTAGAAAAATCGGCATGACTAGTATTTTTGATGAAAACGGGAAAAACATTCCTTGTACAGTAATCGAAGCTGGTCCATGTGTTGTTACCCAAGTCAGAACCAAAGGTGTTGACGGGTATGAAGCGTTGCAACTTGGTTTCGATGACAAAAACGAGAAACATTCCACAAAAGCGGCTGTAGGTCACTTTAAGAAAGCTGGAACTGTTGCTAAGAAAAAAGTCGTTGAATTCCATGATTTTGCAACTGAACAAAAATTAGGAGATCTTATTGATGTTACTATTTTTGCTGAAGGAGAATTTGTAGATGTACAAGGTGTATCTAAAGGTAAAGGTTTTCAAGGGGTTGTTAAACGTCACGGATTTGGTGGTGTAGGACAAGCAACTCACGGTCAACATAACCGTTTAAGAGCGCCAGGTTCTGTAGGAGCCTCTTCTTATCCATCTAGAGTATTCAAAGGAATGCGTATGGCTGGAAGAATGGGAGGAGATAATGTAAAAGTTCAAAACCTTAGAGTTTTAAAAGTGGTTGCTGATAAGAACCTACTTGTAGTTAAAGGAGCGATTCCTGGACACAAAAACTCTTATGTAATCATTCAGAAGTAATGGAAGTAAAAGTATTAGATTTCAACGGAAAAGATACTGGAAGAAAAGTTCAACTTTCTGATTCAGTTTTCGCAATTGAACCAAATAATCACGCTGTATATCTTGATGTAAAGCAGTATTTGGCTAATCAAAGACAAGGTACTCATAAAGCTAAAGAAAGAGCTGAAGTTGCTGGAAGTACACGTAAGATTAAAAAACAAAAAGGTACAGGTACAGCTCGTGCGGGAAGTGCTAAAAACCCTTTGTTTAAAGGTGGAGGTACTGTTTTTGGGCCTAGACCAAGAAGTTATTCATTTAAATTGAATAAAAACTTGAAACGTCTTGCTAGAAAATCTGCATTTTCAATTAAAGCAAAAGAGTCGAATATAATCGTTCTTGAAGATTTTAATTTTGAGACACCAAACACTAAAAATTTCATTAATGTTTTGAAAGCTTTAGAGTTAGAAAATAAAAAATCACTGTTTGTGTTGGGTGGTACGAATAAAAATGTATATTTGTCGTCACGAAATTTAAAGGCTTCAAATGTTGTAAGTAGCTTAGAATTAAGTACTTACGATATTTTAAATGCTAATAATTTAGTGCTTTTGGAGAGTTCTTTGGAAGTAATTGAAGAAAATTTAAGTAAATAATAGGATATGAGCATCATAATTAAACCTATAGTAACGGAAAAAGTAACCAAAGAAAGTGAAGTTTTGAACCGCTTCGGATTCGTTGTTGACAGAAAAGCTAACAAAATTGAAATTAAGAAAGCTGTTGAGGCTGCTTATGGAGTAAATGTTGTTAGTGTTAACACAATGAATGTAAGACCAGACAGAACTACAAAATACACTAAAAGTGGTTTAATCAGTGGAAAGACAAATGCAATTAAAAAAGCAATTGTTCAAGTACAAGAAGGAGAAACAATTGATTTTTACAACAATATCTAAGATAGAAAAATGTCAGTAAGAAAATTAAAACCTATTACCGCAGGTCAGCGATTTAGAGTTGTGAATGGTTATGACGCCATTACAACTGATAAGCCGGAACGCTCTTTGATAGCGCCGATAAAAAACTCTGGAGGTAGAAATAGTCAAGGAAAGATGACCATGCGTTATACGGGTGGTGGTCACAAACAAAGATATCGTATTATTGATTTCAAACGTACTAAAGAAGGAATTCCTGCTACAGTGAAATCAATCGAATATGATCCAAACCGTACTGCGTTTATCGCTTTATTAGCTTATGCTGATGGAGAGAAAACATATATTATTGCACAAAACGGATTGAAAGTTGGTCAGAAAGTTGTTTCTGGACCAGAATCTCAACCTGAAATTGGTAATACTTTGCCATTAAGCAGAATTCCTTTGGGAACTGTTATTTCTTGTATCGAATTGAGACCAGGACAAGGAGCTGTAATTGCTCGTTCTGCTGGAACATTTGCTCAATTAATGGCAAGAGATGGGAAATATGCAACAATTAAAATGCCATCAGGAGAAACAAGATTGATCTTGTTGACTTGTTCGGCTACAATTGGTGCGGTTTCTAATTCAGACCACCAATTAGTTGTATCTGGTAAAGCAGGTAGAACAAGATGGTTAGGAAGAAGACCAAGAACAAGACCAGTAGCGATGAACCCAGTTGATCACCCAATGGGAGGTGGTGAAGGACGTTCTTCTGGAGGTCATCCACGTTCAAGAAATGGAGTACCAGCTAAAGGTTATAGAACTCGTTCTCCGAAAAACCCGAGTAATAAGTATATCGTAGAACGTAGAAAGAAATAATTAAGATATGGCACGTTCATTAAAAAAAGGACCTTTCGTTCATTATAAATTAGAGAAGAAAGTTGAAGAAAACATCGCAGGTGGAAATAAAGGAGTGGTTAAGACTTGGTCTAGAGCTTCTATGATTACTCCTGACTTTGTTGGACAAACTATCGCAGTTCACAACGGTCGTCAATTTGTACCGGTTTACGTTACTGAAAACATGGTAGGACACAAATTAGGAGAATTTTCACCAACTAGATCTTTTAGAGGTCATGCTGGAGCAAAAAATAAAGGTAAAAAATAAGAAGCAATGGGAGTTCGTAAAAGAGAAACAGCAGATGCGAGAAAAGAGGCTAATAAGTCTATTGCTTTCGCGAAATTGAATAACTGCCCTACTTCACCTAGAAAAATGCGCTTAGTAGCGGACTTGGTAAGAGGTCAGAAGGTAGAAAGAGCACTTAACATATTAAGATTCAGTTCTAAAGAAGCTTCAAGAAAATTAGAAAAACTATTGTTGTCTGCAATCAATAACTGGGAGCAAAAAAATAGTGAAGGTAATCTTGAAGAAGCTGGATTATTTGTTAAAGAAATCCGTGTAGATGGTGGAATGATGTTGAAAAGACTTCGTCCAGCTCCACAAGGTAGAGCACACAGAATAAGAAAACGTTCTAATCACGTTACAATCGTGTTAGGAGCTATCAATAACACACAAAGCAATTCTTAAGCAGCATGGGACAAAAGACAAATCCAATTGGAAATAGACTTGGTATCATCAGAGGATGGGACTCAAACTGGTATGGTGGAAATGATTACGGTGATAAATTAGCCGAAGATCACAAAATCAGAAAGTATATCCATGCTCGTTTATCAAAAGCTAGTGTATCAAAAGTAATCATAGAGAGAACTTTGAAACTTGTAACCGTTACTATCACTACTGCTAGACCTGGTATCATTATTGGGAAAGGTGGGCAAGAGGTAGATAAGTTGAAAGAAGAGCTTAAGAAAATTACTGACAAAGAGGTTCAAATCAACATCTTTGAAATCAAAAGACCTGAGCTTGACGCGTATCTAGTTGCTACAAGCATCTGTCGTCAAATCGAAAGCAGAATTTCTTACAGACGTGCAATCAAAATGGCTATGGCAGCTTCAATGCGTATGAACGCTGAAGGTATCAAAGTTTTGATTTCTGGTCGTTTGAATGGTGCTGAGATGGCTCGTTCTGAAGGTTTCAAAGAAGGAAGAATTCCTCTATCAACTTTCAGAGCTGATATTGATTATGCTTTGGCTGAAGCTCATACTACTTATGGTAGAATGGGAATCAAAGTATGGATCATGAAAGGTGAAGTTTATGGAAAGAGAGAACTTTCCCCACTTGCTGGAATGGATAAAAAACAAGCTGGTAGTGGTAAAGGTGGAGATGCTCCTCGTGGCAAATCTAACTTTAATAAAGGTGGAAAACCAGACGCTCGTAAAAGAAAGTAAATTTTTAAATTAAAGAAAAATGTTACAGCCTAAAAGAACAAAATACCGTAAGGTACAAAAAGGTAAAATGAAAGGGAATTCCCAAAGAGGGCATGAACTTTCTAATGGGATGTTTGGTATCAAATCTGTACATGAAGATGGAATGTTCTTAACTTCTCGTCAAATCGAAGCTGCGCGTATTGCTGCAACTCGTTACATGAAAAGAGAGGGACAATTATGGATTAAAATATTTCCAGACAAGCCTATCACTAAGAAACCTCTTGAGGTACGTATGGGTAAAGGTAAAGGGGCCGTTGAATATTGGGCTGCCGTTGTTAAACCCGGAAGAATTATGTTTGAAGTTGGAGGAGTTCCTTTGTCAGTTGCAAAAGAGGCTTTACGTCTTGCAGCTCAAAAACTTCCAGTAAAAACTAAATTTGTTATAGCTAGAGATTTCGAAGCATAATCTATATTATATTATGAAACAATCAGAAATAAAAGATCTTTCTGCAGCGGAGTTGCAAGAAAAACTTAGTCAAACTAAGAAGCTATATGCTGACTTAAAGATGGCTCACGCGATTTCTCCAATTGAGAACCCACTTCAAATTAGAAGTGTAAGAAGAACAGTTGCAAGATTAGCTACAGAACTTACAAAAAGAGAATTACAATAATTCTGCTGAAAGATGGAAGAAAAAAGAAATTTAAGAAAAGAAAGAATTGGGGTTGTTACTTCAAACAAAATGGATAAATCCATTGTAGTTGCTCAGGTAACTAAAGTAAAACACCCATTATATGGTAAGTTCGTGTTGAAAACAAAGAAATTTGTTGCACATGACGAAAAAAACGACTGTAACATTGGAGATACTGTAAGAATTAGCGAAACGCGTCCTTTGAGTAAAACAAAATGTTGGAGATTAGTTGAAATCCTAGAAAGAGCTAAATAATTATGGTACAACAAGAATCAAGACTAAAAGTAGCAGATAACACAGGAGCTAAAGAAGTTTTAACTATCCGTGTTTTAGGAGGTACCAAAAGAAGGTATGCCTCTGTTGGAGACAAGATTGTAGTATCTATAAAAGACGCAACACCTAACGGAAACGTTAAAAAAGGTGCTGTTTCAACTGCAGTTGTTGTACGTACCAAAAAAGAAGTGAGAAGAGCCGATGGTTCATACATCAGATTCGATGATAACGCTTGCGTATTGTTGAATGCTGCTGGTGAAATGAGAGGTACTCGTGTTTTTGGTCCGGTAGCAAGAGAACTTCGTGAAAAACAATTCATGAAAATTGTATCATTAGCACCAGAAGTGCTTTAATTCGTTTTAAGATGATAAAGCTAAAAATAAAATCAGGAGATATCGTAAGAGTTATTGCTGGAGACCATAAAGGTGCTGAAGGTAAAGTTTTGCGTGTTTACCGTGAGAAGAACAAAGCAATTGTTGAAGGTGTAAATATGGTTTCTAAACACACGAAACCTAGTGCAAAAAACCCTCAAGGTGGTATTGTAAAAAAAGAGGCTTCTATTCAAATATCAAACATCTCTTTAATTGATCCTAAAACTAAGGAAACAACAAGAGTAGGTATCAGAGTTGAAGGAGATAAGAAAGTAAGATTTTCAAAAAAATCTAATCAAGTACTATAGTAATGGCATATATACCTAGACTAAAAGAAGAATATAAGAGCAGAGTAATTACTGCTCTTAAAGAAGAATTCGGTTACACAAACGTAATGCAAGTTCCAAAATTGGAAAAAATCGTTTTGAGTAAAGGAGTTGGTGCAGCAGTATCTGATAAAAAATTGATTGACTATGCAGTTGATGAATTAACAAAGATAACTGGACAAAAAGCAGTATCTACTATCTCTAAGAAAGACGTTGCTTCTTTCAAATTGAGAAAAGGAATGCCTATTGGAGCAAAAGTTACTTTGCGAGGTGAAAAAATGTATGAGTTTTTAGACAGACTTATCACTTCAGCATTGCCACGTGTTAGAGATTTCAGTGGTATTAAAGCAACTGGTTTTGACGGTAGAGGAAATTACAATTTAGGTGTTTTAGAGCAAATCATTTTCCCTGAAATTGATATTGACAAAGTAAATAAAATATCTGGAATGGACATTACTTTTGTTACTACTGCAAAAACAGATAAAGAAGCAAAGTCATTGTTGGCTGAATTAGGTTTACCTTTTAAAAAGAATTAAGATATGGCTAAAGAATCAATGAAAGCCCGTGAGGTTAAAAGAGAGAAAACGGTAGCTAAGTATGCTGAGAAAAGAAAAGCTTTATTAGAAGCTGGAGATTACATCGGTTTACAAAAATTACCTAAAAATGCTTCTCCAGTTCGTATGCACAATCGTTGCAAATTAACAGGAAGACCAAGAGGGTATATGCGTCAATTCGGAATTTCACGTGTTACTTTCCGTGAAATGGCTAATAATGGATTAATTCCAGGTGTTAAAAAAGCAAGCTGGTAAAATATTATTTGCGATTTTGATATTTCAACAGATAGTTGTAAGTTTGCCGGATTTTTGTCGGTAAATTGACAACTATCTGTTGATTAATTTAGTAAGTTTAATGGTTTCAGGTTCTTCCGGAGGGTCCGGCAAGAAAACCAAAACCGCAATTTTATACATATGTATACAGATCCAATTGCAGATTATTTGACGAGAGTTCGAAACGCTGTGGCTGCAAACCACAAAGTTGTCGAAATTCCTGCATCTAATCTAAAAAAAGAAATAACAAAGATCTTATTTGATCAAGGTTATATCTTAAGTTACAAATTTGAACAGAACACAGTTCAAGGTTCAATTAAAATTGCTTTGAAGTATGATAAAGATACTAAAGAGCCAGTAATCAAAGATATTCAAAGAATTAGTAAACCTGGTTTGCGTAAGTATGCAGGTGCTTCTAAATTACCAAGAATCCTTAACGGATTAGGAATTGCTATTGTTTCAACTTCAAAAGGTCTAATGACTGGGAAACAAGCTAAGCAATTAAATGTAGGTGGAGAAGTAATTTGTTACGTATACTAATTTTAAAGACTATAATAAGATGTCAAGAATAGGTAAAAGCCCAGTAAGAATACCAGCAGATGTGACTGTTACAGTTGCAGATGGTATTATTACAGTAAAAGGAAAAAAAGGTCAACTGACACAAACATTTTCGGATGTAGATGTTAAAGTTGAAGGAGATCAGGTTCTAGTTGAAAGATCTTCTGATTACAAAGACCAAAGAGCAAAACATGGTTTGTACAGAGCTTTGATCAGTAACATGGTTGTTGGTGTAACAGAAGGATTTACTAAGGAGTTGGAATTGGTTGGAGTTGGATACAGAGCTTCAAATCAAGGACAAAAATTAGATTTAGCGCTTGGTTTTTCTCACAATATTATTTTAGAAGTAGCTCCAGAGGTAACTCTTGAAACTATATCTGAAAAAGGAAAAAACCCAATTGTAAAGTTAACATCACATGATAAACAACTTTTAGGTCAGGTTGCGGCAAAAATTAGAGGTTTCCGTAGACCAGAACCTTACAAAGGAAAAGGTGTTAAATTTGTAGGTGAAGTATTAAGAAGAAAAGCAGGTAAATCAGCTTAAAAAATAAGATTATGTCATTAACAAAACCTGAAAGAAGACAACGTATTAGATTCAGAATCAGAAAAACGATTAGTGGTAGTGCTGCTAAACCGAGACTATCTGTTTTTAGAAGTAACAAAGAAATTTATGCTCAATTAATTGATGATGTAAACGGAGTTACTATATTAGCTGCTTCTTCAAGAGAAAAAGAAATAGGAAAAGGTACGAACATCGAAGTGGCTACAGCAGTTGGAAAACTTGCAGCTGAGAAAGCTTTGAAAGCGGGAATAAGTGAAGTTACTTTCGATAGAGGAGGTTATTTATACCATGGTCGTATTAAATCATTAGCGGAAGGCGCAAGAGCGGCTGGACTTAAATTCTAATATATTATGTCTAAATACAAAAATATTGAGATAGTAAAACCAAGTGGTCTTGAGTTAAAAGATCGTTTGGTGAGTGTAAATCGTGTTACTAAGGTTACAAAAGGAGGTAGAGCTTTCGGCTTTTCTGCTATTGTAGTTGTAGGTGATGAAAACGGAGTTGTAGGTCATGGATTAGGAAAATCTAAAGATGTTTCTGAAGCAATCGCGAAAGCGGTTGAAGATGCAAAGAAAAATTTAGTGAAAATTCCTTTGAATGGTCAATCAGTTCCTCACGAACAAAAAGGTAAATTTGGAGGTGCACGTGTATTCTTAATTCCTGCTTCTCATGGTACAGGAGTTATTGCTGGTGGAGCTGTTCGTTCGGTTCTTGAATCAGTTGGAATCCATGATGTATTGTCTAAATCACAAGGATCTTCAAATCCTCATAACGTGGTTAAAGCAACTTTTGATGCTTTATTACAAATGAGAAGTGCTCATACTGTTGCAAAACAAAGAGGTATTTCTTTAGAGAAAGTTTTTAAAGGTTAATTCAAGGAAATTATGGCTAAATTATTAGTAAAACAAGTTAGAAGTAAAATCAACTGCCCTCTTACTCAAAAAAGAGGTTTGGAAGCTTTAGGTCTACGTAAAATGGGACAAGTTGTAGAGCATGAGTCAAATCCTGCTATCCTTGGGATGATAAATAAAGTTAAACACTTAGTTTCTGTAGAAGAAGCTAAATAACAAATACTGTTATGAATTTAAGTAACTTACAACCTGCTGAGGGTTCTACACACAATCAAAACAAAAGAGTAGGTAGAGGAGAAGGTTCTGGAAAAGGTGGTACTTCTGCAAGAGGACACAAAGGGGCTAAATCTCGTTCTGGTTATTCTAAAAAGATTGGTTTTGAAGGAGGTCAAATGCCACTTCAAAGACGTGTACCTAAGTTTGGTTTCACTAACATCAATCGTAAAGAATACGAAGGTGTTAATCTAGATACTCTTCAATTATTAGTTGATAATGGAGTGATTACTGATACTGTTGATATGACAGTTTTAGTGGCTAATCGTCTAGCTACCAAAAATGAATTGGTTAAGATTTTAGGTAGAGGAGAATTGAAAGCTAAATTAAAAGTAACTGCTCACAAATTCACTGCAACTGCTAAAGCCGCTATCGAAGCTGCTGGTGGAGAAGCTGTAATCATGTAATATTACAATTAAGATGAAGAAATTTATTGAATCAATAAGTAATGTTTGGAAAATAGAAGAATTAAAAAATAGAATTTTAATTACTTTAGGTTTGCTCCTTGTTTATCGTTTTGGAGCTCATGTTACACTTCCTGGAATTGACGCGACTCAATTGACAGGATTAGCTGGGCAAACAAAAAATGGATTAGGATCTATTCTAGACATGTTTACCGGAGGTGCATTTTCTAAAGCGTCAGTTTTTGCTTTAGGGATTATGCCTTATATTTCTGCATCTATTGTAGTGCAACTTATGGGAATTGCGATTCCTTATTTGCAAAAACTTCAGAGTGACGGAGAGAGTGGTAGAAAGAAAATCAATCAAATTACTCGTTGGTTAACTATCGTTATTACCTTAGTTCAAGGACCAACTTATATCTACAATCTTTACAGAACTTTACCTAGTTCGGCTTTTATTTTGGGATTTAACTCTTTTGAATTTTTATTTTCTTCAGTAGTAATCTTGGTTACTGGTACTATTTTTGCCATGTGGTTGGGAGAAAAAATTACTGATAAAGGAATTGGAAATGGTATTTCCCTTTTGATAATGGTTGGTATTTTGGCTAGGTTGCCACAAGCTTTTATTCAAGAATTTACAACAAGAGTTACCAATAATAATGGAGGGCCAATGCTATTGGTTGTTGAAATCATTATTTGGTTGCTTGTGATAATATCTTGCGTGTTACTTGTAATGGCAATAAGAAAAATTCCAGTACAGTATGCACGTCGTACAACATCTGGAGATTTCGAACAAGATATGATGGGAGGTAACAGACAATGGATACCGTTAAAGCTTAATGCAGCTGGTGTAATGCCAATTATATTTGCACAAGCTATTATGTTTATTCCTGCGGCTGTTGCTGGATTGTCAAAATCAGATGCTTCGCAATCTATTGTCGGTGCTTTTAGTAATATGTTTGGATTCTGGTATAATTTTGTTTTCGCAACATTAATTGTTGTGTTCACTTTCTTCTATACTGCAATTACAGTTCCTACTAATAAGATGTCTGATGATTTAAAGAGAAGTGGAGGATTTATACCAGGTATCAGACCAGGTGTTGAAACTTCTGAATATCTTGACAAAGTGATGTCTTTAATAACTTTTCCAGGATCTTTATTTCTTGCTTTGATAGCTGTGTTCCCAGCCATTGTTGTAAGTGTGATGGATGTTCAACAATCTTGGGCAATGTTTTTTGGAGGGACTTCATTGATAATTATGGTTGGAGTAGCAATTGATACTATTCAACAGATTAATTCATACTTGTTGAACAAACATTATGATGGTTTGATGAAAAGTGGTAAAAATAGAAAAGCAGTAGCTTAACTTATGGCAAAACAATCAGCAATAGAACAAGACGGATCAATCATTGAAGCATTGTCTAATGCGATGTTCCGTGTAGAGTTAGAAAATGGACATATTGTGATTGCTCATATTTCTGGAAAAATGCGTATGCATTACATCAAATTATTACCTGGTGATAAAGTGAAACTAGAAATGAGCCCTTACGATTTGTCAAAAGCAAGAATTACTTATAGATATTAAAGCATTCAATATGAAAGTTAGAGCATCAGTAAAAAAGAGAAGTGCCGAGTGCATTATCGTACGTAGAAAAGGAAGATTATACGTAATCAACAAAAAGAATCCTAGATTTAAACAAAGACAAGGATAATTATGGCAAGAATAGCAGGGGTAGATATCCCAAAAAACAAAAGAGGTGTTATTGCACTTACCTACATTTTCGGATTAGGAAAAAGTAGAGCTATTGAGATTTTAGAAAAAGCTCAAGTTAGCCAAGATAAAAAAGTTCAAGATTGGAATGATGACGAAATCGGGGCAATTCGTGAAGCTGTTTCAGCTTTTAAAATTGAAGGTGAATTGCGTTCAGAAATTTCTTTGAACATCAAACGTTTAATGGACATTGGATGTTATAGAGGTATTCGTCACAGATCTGGTCTTCCTTTAAGAGGACAAAGAACTAAAAACAACTCTAGAACAAGAAAAGGTAAAAGAAAAACTGTTGCTAACAAGAAAAAAGCAACTAAATAATAAGTAATATGGCTAAAGCAACAACAAAAAAACGTAAAGTTATCGTTGAATCAACGGGTGAGGCTCATATTTCTGCTACCTTCAATAACATCATCATTTCTTTGACTAACAAAAAAGGTGAAGTTATTTCTTGGTCATCAGCTGGTAAAATGGGTTTTAGAGGTTCTAAAAAGAACACTCCATATGCAGCTCAAATGGCAGCAGAAGATTGTAGTAAAGTAGCTCTTGAGGCTGGACTTAAAAAAGTAAAAGTTTATGTAAAAGGACCAGGAAACGGACGTGAATCTGCTATCCGTTCTATACATAACGGTGGAATTGAAGTTACTGAGATTATCGATGTTACTCCAATGCCTCACAATGGATGTCGTCCTCCTAAAAGACGTAGAGTTTAATACTCAAAAAAACAATTATAGTATAACAAAGGTAGAACATAGATTATCGGAGGATAAGACCTGAATTCATAATCTCTACCTTAAATTTTTTTAAAATGGCAAGATATACTGGTCCAAAAACCAAAATCGCTCGTAAATTTGGCGAGGCAATTTTCGGAGACGATAAAGCTTTCGAAAAAAGAAATTACCCTCCTGGACAACACGGGATGGCTAAAAAAAGAGGAAAAAAATCTGAGTATGCTGTTCAGTTGATGGAAAAGCAAAAAGCTAAATATTCTTATGGTATTTTAGAAAAACAATTCAGAAATTTATTCGAAAAAGCATCAGCTACTAAAGGAGTTACTGGTGAAGTGTTATTACAATTATGCGAAGCAAGATTGGATAATGTTGTTTTTAGAATGGGGATTGCTCCATCTAGAAGAGGTGCACGTCAAATCGTATCTCACAGACACATTACCGTAAATGGTGAGGTTGTAAATATTCCTTCTTACCACCTTAAGCCTGGTGATAAAGTTGCAGTTCGTGAAAAATCTAAATCTTTAGAGGCTATCGAACGTTCTTTATCTAATTCAAGTCATGTTTATGAATGGATTACTTGGAATAATGATCTTAAAGAAGGAACTTTCGTTTCTGTTCCTGCAAGACTTCAAATTCCAGAAAACATTAAAGAACAATTAATCGTAGAGTTGTACAACAAATAATAATTGACTTAGTCGAAATTTATGGCAATATTTAATTTTCAGAAGCCCGATAAAGTTATCATGATCGATTCAACCGATTTTGAAGGTAAATTTGAATTTAGACCTTTAGAACCTGGATACGGATTGACTGTTGGTAATGCACTTAGAAGAGTTTTGCTTTCAGCATTAGAAGGTTATGCAATTACATCTGTTCGTATAGAAGGTGTAGATCATGAGTTTTCTACTATTTCAGGAGTTGTTGAGGATGTTACAGAAATTATCCTTAATCTAAAACAAGTACGTTTCAAACGTCAAATTGAGGATATTGATAATGAATCAGTTACTATTTCTGTTTCTGGTAAAGATCAATTGACAGCTGGAGATTTTCAAAAATTTATCTCAGGTTTCCAAGTTTTGAATCCAGAACTTGTTATCTGTAATTTAGACAGTAAAATCAAACTGAATTTCGATTTAACTATCGAGAAAGGTAGAGGTTATGTTCCTGCTGAAGAGAACAAAAAACAGAATGCTGCAATTGGAACTATTTTTACGGATTCGATTTTTACTCCGGTAAAAAACGTAAAATATGCTATTGAAAACTTCCGTGTTGAGCAAAAAACAGATTATGAAAAATTAGTTTTTGAAATCAAAACTGATGGATCAATTAATCCTAAAGATGCTCTTACTGAAGCGGCAAAAGTTCTAATTCACCATTTCATGTTGTTTTCTGATGAAAGAATTACACTTGAGGCTGACGAAATTGCACAAACAGAGTCTTATGACGAAGAGTCATTACATATGAGACAATTGCTTAAAACTAAGCTTGTTGATATGGATCTTTCTGTTAGAGCCTTAAATTGTTTGAAAGCGGCTGAAGTTGATACACTTGGTGATTTAGTATCGTTCAATAAAAATGACCTAATGAAGTTCCGTAATTTTGGTAAAAAATCTTTAACTGAGCTAGATGAACTAGTTGCTGTTAAGAATTTGACCTTCGGTATGGATTTAGCAAAATACAAACTAGATAAAGAATAATCTAATCCCGTTTAATCGGGGTTAAATTTCATAAAGCAATGAGACACGGAAAAAAATTCAATCACTTAAGCAGACAGACTGCACATAGAAGTTCTATGTTAGCTAATATGGCTTGTTCTCTTATTGAGCACAAACGTATTAACACTACTGTTGCTAAAGCTAAAGCGCTTAAACAATTCGTTGAGCCGCTTATAACAAAATCAAAATCGGATACTACTCACAATCGTCGTATCGTTTTTGCTTACTTACGTAGTAAATATGCAGTAACTGACTTGTTTAGAGATGTTGCAGCGAAAGTAGGTGACCGTCCAGGTGGATACACTCGTATCATTAAAGTTGGAAATCGTTTAGGAGATAATGCTGATATGGCAATGATCGAATTAGTTGATTTTAATGAGCTTTACAACGGAGGTAAAAAAGAAGTTAAAAAAGCAAAAAGCCGTCGTGGTGGAAAAGCTAAAAAAGCTGAAGGAGTTGTTGAAGCTCCAGCTGCTGAGGCTGAACCTACAACAGACGCCGCTGAATAATTATGAAGATAATCATTCGATAATAATAAAGGATAAGCTATTTATAGTTTATCCTTTTTTTTTGATTTTTTTAAAAGTAACTATCAACAATCATTGTTTGTTTTAATTGTTGATTAGTAATTGAAATGGTGATTTTTTAAACTGTTTTTTTAAGAATATCTTATTTTATCTTTTTCAAACATTTTAGTGTCATTTTGTTACTGACTATTGTTGGGTTTCAAATAGACTGAATTATTCGTAGAAAAACATTGCGTCCACTGTTTTAAAAATCTAAATTTGCACAATATTAAATTACACATGAAATATACAACACGAAAAAGCGCTATTCTTCTATTAAGTGACGGAACCATATTCCACGGTAAATCAATCGGTATAAGTGGGAAAACTTTTGGTGAAGTTTGTTTTAACACCGGTATGACTGGTTATCAAGAGATTTTTACAGATCCTTCATATTTTGGACAATTAATGGTTGCTACGAATGCCCACATTGGTAACTATGGGGTAAATGATAAGGAAGTTGAATCAGGGAGTATCAAAATTGCCGGATTAATTTGTAAAAACTTTAGTTTTAATTATTCAAGAACTGATTCATCAGGAAGTTTGGAAGATTATTTTGCAAAGCAAAATTTAATTTGCATATCTGATGTAGATACACGTGCATTGGTGAGTTATATTCGTGATAATGGTGCGATGAATGCTGTTATTTGTACAGATGATACGCCTGTTGAAGAGTTGAAAAAACTATTGGCTGAAGTTCCGGATATGGAAGGCTTAGAGTTGGCTTCGAAAGTTTCGACAACTGAGCCTTATTTTTATGGAGATGAAAATGCTACTTACAAGATTTCAGCTTTAGATTTAGGAATTAAAGAGAATATTCTACGCAACTTAGCGAAAAGAGATTGTTACATTAAGGTTTTTCCTTATAATGCAACTTACGCAGATTTAGCTTCGTTTAATCCTGATGGTTTCTTCCTTTCGAATGGTCCTGGAGATCCGGATCCTTTGGAAAGCGCAATAAATGTTGCTAAAGAAATTATTCAAAATAATAAGCCATTATTCGGTATTTGTTTAGGGCACCAAGTTATTGCTTTGGCAAACGGAGTTTCTACATATAAAATGTTTAATGGTCACCGTGGAATTAATCATCCGGTAAAAAATATAATCACAGGTAAAGGCGAGATTACTTCTCAAAACCACGGATTTGCTGTAAACAAAGAGCAATTGGATAATCATCCAGAATTAGAAATTACACATTTGCATTTAAATGACGGTACTGTGGCAGGTATGAGAATGAAAAATAAAAATTGTTTTTCAGTGCAATATCACCCTGAAGCAAGTCCAGGACCACATGATTCTTCTTATCTTTTTGATCAGTTTATCGAAAATATTAAATCTGCATAAGACTAAAACGTTATCGTTAATAAATATAAGTATATTAACGGTTTTGTAATAAAGACTTGTAATTTTTTTTGCTTAATTTTGGTGAAAATATAAATTAATAACATAAAAAATAAGAATAATGAGTATTATCGTTAAAATCCACGCTAGACAAATTTTCGACTCAAGAGGTAATCCTACAGTAGAAGTTGATGTAATTACTGAGAATGGAATATTAGGAAGAGCAGCTGTTCCTTCTGGAGCTTCTACAGGAGCGCACGAAGCGCACGAGTTACGCGATGGAGGAAAAGCTTTCATGGGTAAAGGTGTTTTGAAAGCGGTTGAAAATGTAAATACAAAAATTGCTGAAGAATTAGTTGGTACTTCTGTTTTTGAACAAAATCTTATCGATCAAATGATGATTGATTTAGATGGTACTGCAACTAAATCTAACTTAGGGGCTAATGCAATTTTAGGAGTTTCTTTGGCGGTAGCTAAAGCAGCAGCTGAAGAATTAGGATTGCCTTTATACAGATATGTTGGTGGTGTTTCTGCAAATACTTTGCCTTTGCCAATGATGAATATCATCAATGGGGGATCACACTCTGATGCACCTATCGCTTTCCAAGAGTTTATGATTATGCCGGTTAAGGCTACTTCTTTTGCTCATGCTTTACAAATGGGTACAGAGGTTTTCCATAACCTTAAAAAAGTTCTACACGATAGAAATCTTTCTACTGCTGTTGGTGATGAAGGAGGTTTTGCTCCAACATTGGCTGGTGGTACAGAAGATGCTTTAGATACAATCAAAAAAGCTGTTGAAGCTGCTGGTTATTCTTTCGGGGATGATATTGTTGTGGCTCTTGACTGCGCTTCTTCTGAGTTCTACAAAGACGGTAAATATGACTATTCTAAATTTGAAGGTCCAGCTGGAAAAATCAGAACTTCTGCTGAACAAGTTGATTATCTAGCTGAATTGGCTACTAAATACCCAATTATTTCTATCGAGGATGGAATGGATGAAAATGACTGGGATGGATGGAAATTATTGACTGAAAAAATAGGTGATAGAGTTCAATTAGTTGGAGATGATTTATTTGTAACAAATGTTGAGCGTTTGTCAACTGGTATCGATAAAGGAATCGCTAATTCTATTTTGATTAAAGTTAACCAAATCGGTACTTTAACTGAAACTATTGCTGCTGTAAATATGGCTAAAAATGCTGGTTATACATCTGTAATGTCTCACCGTTCTGGAGAAACTGAAGATTATACAATCGCTGACTTAGCAGTAGCTTTAAATTGTGGTCAAATCAAAACTGGATCAGCTTCTCGTTCTGACCGTATGGCTAAATATAATCAATTATTGAGAATTGAAGAGGAATTAGGGAATTCTGCATATTTTCCTGGAAAAAAGGCCTTCAAAGTGAAGTAATTGTAATGAATTTATAGTAATTGAGCCATTCATCGACGATGAATGGCTTTTTTATTGAATATTTAACAAATTCGGTGAGCATTTAGTTTTTAATTTCTTTGGAATTCCTTAGTTTTGGTAAATTATAAACTTAATCCTATTTCATAAATAAATATGTCAAAAATAGCAATATTAGAAATTGACGGTAATAAGTTTGAGCTACCAATAATTGTTGGGAGCGAAAATGAAGCCGCTGTAGATATTAGTAAACTAAGAGATATGTCGGGTGTAATTACCCTTGATCCTGGTTATAAAAACTCTGGAGCTTGTAAAAGCGAAATCACCTTTTTGGATGGTGAACTTGGAATTTTGCGTTATAGAGGATATTCAATTGAGGATTTAGCTGATAAATCTCATTTTTTAGAGGTGGCTTATTTAATAATTTTTGGAGAATTGCCTTCTAATGAGAAATTAGAACAATTTGAAAATGATATCAGAAGATTCACTTTAGTGAGTGAAGATATGAAAATCATTTTGGATGGTTTCCCAAGTACTGCCCACCCAATGGGAGTTTTGTCTGCTTTGACTAGTGCTTTGACAGCTTTTAACCCTAAATCTGTTGATGTCAATAACGAAAAAGACATGTATGATGCGGTTTGTAAAACTCTTGCTAAATTTTTAGTTATTGCTACCTGGACTTATAGAAAAAGAATGGGGTTCCCTTTGAATTATTATGATAATACTTTGGGTTATGTGGAGAATTTCATGAATTTGATGTTTAAGTTGCCTACAGGACCTTACAAATTAAATCCGGTGATTATTGATGCATTAGATAAATTATTTATTCTTCATGCTGATCACGAGCAAAATTGTTCGACATCTACTGTTAGAATGGTAGGTTCTTCACATGCTGGACTTTTTGCATCTATATCTGCTGGAGTTTCTGCGTTATGGGGACCTTTACATGGAGGTGCTAATCAAGCTGTACTTGAGATGTTGGAAGAAATTCATGCTGCAGGTGGTGATGCTGATAAATATTTGGCGAAAGCTAAAGATAAAAATGATCCTTTTAGATTGATGGGATTCGGACATAGAGTTTACAAAAACTTTGATCCAAGAGCAAAAATTATCAAAAAAGCTGCAGATGATGTGCTTTCTACTTTGGGAGTTAATGACCCGATTCTTGATATTGCTAAAAAATTGGAAGCTGCTGCGTTGGAAGATGAGTATTTCAAATCAAGAAACTTATACCCTAACGTAGATTTCTATTCTGGTATTATTTATAGAGCTTTAGGGATTCCAACGGATATGTTTACTGTATTATTTGCAATTGGAAGATTACCAGGTTGGATTGCTCAATGGAAGGAAATGAGAGAAAACAAAGAGCCAATTGGAAGACCAAGACAAGTTTACACAGGTTATCCTTTGAGAGAATATGTTAAGGAATAAATTTTAAATAGATTAAATAAAGCTTCACTTTTGCGGTGAAGCTTTTTTTTTATCTTTGAATAAAAAAATATAACAATGCTTAGATTAAATGTTAATAATGAAACTTCAAGATTAAGGGCTGTAGTATTGGGATCTGCTAATAGTAATGGGCCAACACCAAAGATAGATGAAGCTTATGATCCTAAATCTTTGGAGCATATTTTGGCCAATACTTATCCAGTTGAGGCCGATATGATTGCTGAAATGGAAGCCTTAAATTCAGTGTTTCGAAAATATGGAGTGACTGTTTTCCGTCCTGAAATAATTGAAAACTATAATCAAATTTTTGTTAGGGATATTGGTTTTGTAATTGATGATACTTTTGTTAAATCTAATATTTTACCGGACCGTGAAAGGGAATTGGACGCGATTCAATATGTAATCGACCAAATAAATCCTGCGAAAGTCGTTCGCCCTCCAGAAGAAGTACATATTGAAGGAGGAGATGTGATGCTTTGGAATGATTATATTTTTGTTGGAACATACAAAGGAAGCGATTATGCGAGCTATATTACGGCAAGAACTAATATGCAAGGAGTCAAATTTATAAAAGAGTTATTTCCAAATAAAATTGTAAAAGAGTTTGATTTGGTTAAATCTAAAATTGAGGCTCGCGATAACGCTTTGCATCTTGATTGTTGTTTCCAGCCTGTGGGAAAAGACAAAGGGATAATTTATAAAAGAGGGTTTAGAGAAGAAGCTGATTATATGTTTTTGGTAAATCTTTTTGGTGCAGCCAATTTATTTCATATCACGAGAGAAGAAATGTATAATATGAATTCCAATGTGTTTTCGATTGATACAAATGTTGTTGTTTCCGAAAAGAATTTTACAAGATTAAATAACTGGCTACGAGGCAATGGATTTTTGGTAGAAGAAATTCCTTATGCCGAAATTTCAAAACAAGAAGGTTTGTTACGATGTTCGACATTGCCATTAATTAGGGATTAATAGATCTTTTGGGTTTTATTGTTTAACTTTAACCAAAATGATTTTTTAAATATAATACCATAAAAACATGAAACAAACAACAAACTCCATTTTGATGATTCGCCCTGTCGCATTCCGCATGAATGAGCAAACAGCGGTGAATAATTATTATCAAAAAGTTATTGAAGGTCTTTTGCCGGCAACTGTAAATGCAAAAGCACAACAGGAATTTGATGTTTTTGTTGAAAAGCTTCGCTCAGTGGGGGTAGATGTAACCGTGATCGATGATAGAGAAGGTTCGGATACGCCGGACAGTATTTTTCCAAACAATTGGATTTCTTTTCATGAAAATGGAGACGTAGCGCTTTATCCTATGTTTGCCGAGAATCGCCGTTTAGAACGTCGTGAAGACATTTTGGATACCTTGGAAGAAAAAGGATTTATAATCGATAATATTATGGATTATACTTCTGCAGAAGAAGACGGTTTTTTCTTAGAAGGAACGGGAAGTTTGGTTTTGGACAGGGAGAATGCAAAGGCTTATTGTGCGCTTTCCCCGCGGGCTGATGAAGAATTGTTTATCGAATTCTGCGAAGATTTTGAATTTACTCCTGTGATTTTTGAAGCCTTTCATACGGTTAACGGCGAGCGAAAATTAATTTATCATACCAATGTGATGATGTGTATTGGAGATACTTTTGCTGTTATTTGTGCGGATTGTATCGATGATAAAAAAGAACGTAAAATGGTTCTTGAAAGCCTTAAAGGTGATGAGAAAGATATTATTTTGATTACCGAAGACCAGCTGAATAATTTTGCCGGAAATATGCTAGAAGTAAGTGGTACCGATGATAGAAGGTATTTGGTAATGAGTGCTTCGGCTTATCAAAGTTTGACCAAAAAGCAAATTACACAGTTAGAGGAACACGTTACCATATTGAGTTCCAGTCTGGATACCATAGAGGCTTGCGGTGGTGGAAGTGCACGTTGCATGATGGCAGAGATTTTCCTGCCGACGGAATAAATAAGGAGAGAAACAATCGGTCTTATCAAAAGGCATGGGTTCCTGCTGTCGCCTTTATCTCTACGAGGATACCGGCTCCATCAGGGCTAAAAACGAAACAC
This sequence comes from Flavobacterium aquiphilum, assembly GCF_027111335.1. Classification (NCBI taxonomy): domain Bacteria; kingdom Pseudomonadati; phylum Bacteroidota; class Flavobacteriia; order Flavobacteriales; family Flavobacteriaceae; genus Flavobacterium; species Flavobacterium aquiphilum. The sequence goes on from NZ_CP114288.1 coordinate 1,305,780, forward strand.
TAGGCATTTTTGCCGTCACTTATAAAAAATCCAAATTCCGAATGCTTACGTAATCGAAATTTGGATTTTTTGATTTTAAAACTTAAAAATTTCCTTTAATGATGTTGATTATAGCGCTTACGATGTATTGAATACCAATCGCAACAACAATAAAACCTACAATTCTTGAAATAGCAACAATACCTGAAGCTCCAAGCATTTGAGCTAGATAATGTGCACTTCTAAGAATTATAAAAATGGTAAATGCAATTGCTAATATGGCTATTGTAGCAGTAATCAGTTCATTGGTGGCGTTGTGTTCCTGATAAAACGCAATTAATAGGGAAATGGAACCTGGGCCTGCAAGCATTGGCATTGCCAAAGGTGTTAGGGCAATATCGTTTCTTTTTTGAGCATCGCTTTCTATCTTTTTATTGATTCCTCGCTTTTTATTGAATTTTCCCGAAAGCAAAGAAAAACCGGAACTAACAATAATTAACCCTCCCGCAATCCTTAGCGAATCAATACTAATGCCAAAAAAGCTTAAAACATATTTTCCAATAAAGAATGAAATGATTAGGATTAAAAAAACATTGATTGAAGTCCATAATGAAATTCTAGAGCATTCTTGTTTGGAGTCACCTTGAGTAAGTCCAACAAAAATTGGTACTGTTCCAATTGGATTTAGTACAGAAAATAAAGCTACAAACAAGTAAATAAATAAATCCATTAGGGTTTCAGTTTTGGTTGTAAAATTACGAATTTATGTATAAATAAGTTTAAATACGCATTACGGAATTGTTTATTTCAAAAAATGACAAGTAAAAATCAGAATTATTTAAAAACGAATAGTGCTTGGATTTGTTTCTCTCTTTGAACAATGATTTAGTTAGCTGCTTTTTAATTACTTTTGTGTCATATATCGATTAAAATGACAAAGAATAAAAAAACTTTGGTAATAGGTGGATCACCAAACCCTGAAAGAGTAGCTTTTAAGGCAATCGAAAAGCTGGTTGCCAAAGGGCATTCAGTTATTGTTTTTGGAAAAAATGAGGGGGAAATAGCAGATGTTAAAATAAATACCCATGTGATTCCTGTTGAAAATATAGACACTGTTTCATTATATATAAATCCAACACATCAAAGTGAATATTATAAATACATAATCGATCTTAAGCCGAATCGTGTTTTGTTTAGCCCGGGGACTGAAAATCCAGAGTTTTATCAATTGTTGAAATTGAACGATATAAGATATGAAGAAGCTTGTACATTGGTTTTGTTGACACTGAATGAATATTAATTTTTTGAAGGATTAAATTTTTAAATAGCAGTTTGTCAAATTGCTTACTTTTGTACCCATGGAATTTTCTTCAAAACTAATAGAAAAAGCAGTTAATGAGATGTCTCAATTGCCAGGAATAGGTAAAAGAACAGCTTTGCGACTGGTTTTGCATATTTTAAAGCAGCCCAAGGAGCAGGCTTCTTTTTTGGCTCAAGCATTGGTGACGATGCGGGAAGAAATCAAATATTGTAATAGCTGTCATAATATTTCGGATAGTGAAGTTTGTGAAATTTGTTCTAATTCTGCCAGAAATCATCAAATCATTTGTGTTGTTGAGGATATTCGAGATGTAATGGCTATCGAAAATACGGGTCAATTTAGAGGGATTTATCATGTTTTGGGAGGGAAAATATCTCCCATCGACGGAGTAGGCCCCAGTCAACTTACCATTAACACATTGGTTGAAAAAGTGAAATTGGGGAAAGTCAAAGAGATAATATTTGCCTTAAGCTCAACAATGGAAGGAGATACGACCAATTTTTATATCTATAAACAAATTGCTGATTTACCAATTGTAGTTTCAACAATAGCGAGAGGAATTGCAGTTGGGGACGAATTGGAATATGCAGATGAAGTAACTCTCGGTCGAAGTATTTTGCAAAGAGTACCTTTTGAAAAATCATTAAAAACAAATTAAATAGGTTATTGAGCGGGATGCTTTTTTAATACTAATTGAAAAACTATATTTGTTGCTAATACTGTTTACTATTTCAAAATAGGCCTCTCGATAGCTTTGGGGTTATTATGCTAAATGAAATATAGAACGGCATTAATCAGAATATACGGGAATAATTTAAAATACCTTTGGTTTAATATAACACGAATGAGCAAACGTTTTCTTCTTATTTTTTTATTTATCAGTTTGTTATTTACATCCTGTATTCCTGTAAAAGATTTGGTTTATCTTCAAAAAAAAGATAATTCTTCTCCTGATCCGGTTTCGATGGTAGAGTCAAAACCGTATCGTTTGCAAACTCATGATGTGTTGAGTATTAATATAAAAGCTTCAGATCCAAAACTTGTAGCAATTTTTAACCCAACAACAAATGGCACCTCAAACGAGCATTCGGAGTCTGGTTTGTATTTTGACGGGTTCACAGTTGACGACCACGGGAATATTCGAATTCCTGTTTTAGGAGAAATGAATGTTTTGGGATTTACTTTGGAAGAAGTTCGAATTAAAATTGAAAAGCAATTATTGGCCGACTATTTTAAAGATAATGCGAGTATTTTTGTGGTAGTAAAATTAGCCGGTTTTCGATATACAATAAATGGGGAAGTAGGAAGTGCCGGTACTAAAACTTTGTTTCAGGAAAAAGTAAATGTGATGCAAGCTATTGCCAATGCGGGTGACATAACAACTACCGGAGATAGAAAAGCTGTGACCATTATAAGACAGACCCCTAATGGAACCGAGATGAAAAATTTGGATCTGACTGATATCAAAGTAATGAATTCACCCTATTATTTTTTACAGCCAAACGATTATATCTATGTAAAACCACTGAAGCAAAAAACATGGGGAACAGGAAGTACTGGACTTCAGTCTTTGACAACACTTATTACATTGTTTTCATTATTGACTTCAGTTTTTTTGTTGGTTAAAAATTAAAATCAAATTACAAAAATGTTAGATATTAAAGATTTTGCGGTTTTTGACAATCATTCTGCTTTTGATTTTAAAGGGTTTTTAATAAAGATATTGAGTTATTGGAAATGGTTTTTACTATCTGTGATCATCACATTTGTAATTGCATACCAGGTTAATATCCGAAAAGAAAAAATTTATGCGATCGAAACCTTAATTTCCGTTAAGGAGGAGACCAATCCACTTTTCACATCAAGTACCAATTTGGTTTTTAATTGGGGGGGAGCTTCGGATCAAATGCAGACCATCTCCACTACATTGCAATCCCGTTCTCACAATGAGTTAGTAGTTGATAAATTGCAATTTTATATCGATTATTTGGTTCAAGGCGAATATAATCTTTTGGATGCTTATGGAGCTGTTCCGTTTCATATCGAAATCGATAAGAAACAAGGACAATTGATTGGAAACCTGATCAAGATTAAATTTATTACTGAAAATGAATATGAAATACGAATTCCATTTGAGGGAACCTCTGTTTCTGTCATTCATTATTCTGATAATAGTTATGGCAACACTTCGGTTGTGGAAGGGGAATTTGTGCAACGATATAAAGTTGGTAAAAAAGTGTCTTTGCCTTTTTTGAATTGGAAATTACAAATCAACGACAATCCGGGTTTATATAAAGGGAATGAATACTTTGTGCGATTTAATGATTTTGATGGTACAGTATCGAATTATAGGAATGTAAATGTCAAACTTGATGATCGAGGGAGCTCAATTATTACTTTGGGAATGCAAGGTACTAATAAAGCCCGCATGGTTGAATATCTGAATGCGACTGTAAATATGTTGATAAAAAGGCAGTTGGATAGTAAAAACCAATTTGCAACCAATACGATTAATTTTATTGACAGTACGCTTGTTGCAATGGAGTCTCAACTCAAGCAAACAGGTGATGAGTTGAAATCTTTTAGAAAAGGTAAAAATATTTATGATGTTGAAGGTGGTGGTGCAACCAAATATTCTGATAAAATCTTAGATTTTGATGTAGAAAAGGATGCTATAAATCGTAAACTAGCCTATTATAATTCGTTAAAATCGTATTTAAAAAATAGTGTAGATTATTCAAAACTACCGGCACCATCGGTAGCAGGAATTGAGGATCCTAATATTGTTGTCAATGTGTCTAAATTAATTGCACTTTCTACTCAACGGTCGGAGATGGCTTATGCGGTAAAAAGTGAAAAGATATTCAGAGATTTTGACAATCAGATGGAAGCAATCAAGAATGTCTTGCTTGAAAATATTGTTACTGCCAAATCCTCTTTGGAATATGATTTGGCAATGGTGCAAAGTAAAGTCAATCAAGCAGAAAGCAAAATAAAAAGTCTTCCGGATGACCAGCAGGAATTAATAAAAATAAAAAGAAAATATGATTTAAACGATAATATCTACAGTACTTTTCTTCAAAAAAGAAGTGAAGCCGATATTGTCAAAGCGGCCAATCTTTCGGATATTCATTTTATTGATCCGGCCAAAGATATTGGCGGAGGGCTTATTGGCCCCAAGACAGGTGTGAATTATATTTTGGCTCTTTTTCTAGGATTGTTGATTCCTTTGTTGATTATCGTCGTTCTTTATTTTATTAATAATACCATTCAAAATCCAGATGATATTACTAAGCTGACAAGCATTCCTGTTATTGGCATTGTTGGTGTAAATATGGATCATAATAATTTGGCAGTATTTGAAAAGCCAAAATCAGCATTGTCAGAATCTTTTAGAGCGATTCGTTCTTCGTTGCAATTTTTGTATAAAAAGAATAATGTAGCGGGTGCCAAAACATTAATGATAACCTCTTCGGTGAGTGGTGAAGGAAAAACATTTTGTTCCATAAATATCGCTACGGTTTTTGCTTTAAGCGGAAAAAAGACTGTAATCGTTGGGATGGATTTGCGAAAACCCAAGCTGTTTGATGAATTTAATTTGTCTAATTCTGCAGGTGTTGTTAATTATTTGATTAAAGACAAAAAATTGGAGGAAATTGTCAATCATACATCAGTACCTTTTTTGGACGTTATATTTTCCGGACCAATACCTCCAAATCCATCTGAATTGATATTAAGTGATGGAATGAAGGACTTGATGGATGAACTGAAAGCCAATTACGATTATATCATTTTAGATACCCCTCCAGTAGGCTTGGTTGCCGATTCATTGGAGTTGACTCAATATTGTGATGTTAACTTATATATCGTAAGGCAAAATTTCACTAAAAAAGGAATGATAACATTGCTGAACAACAGGATAAGTCGTGAGGAACTTCAGAATACCAGTATTATTTTGAATGGTTTTGAAAATAAAGCAAAATATGGTGGAGGATATGGTTATGGCTATGGTTACGGAAACGGTAATTATTCCAATGGATATCATGATGTAGAAAAGAAAAAAAGCTTTGTTGAGAAAATAATAGCAAAAAAGAAGTAGCAACGCTTGTTTTAAATTAATAAGAAATGGCAGAAAATAGTAAAAAGAAGATACTAATTACGGGAGGAGCTGGATTTATTGGCTCTAATTTATGCGAGTATTTTTTATCCAAAGAATATCAGGTAGTTTGTTTGGATAACTTTTCTACAGGTCATCGACATAATTTAAAGGATTTTATTGATAATAAAGATTTCGTTTTAATAGAAGGGGACATCAGAAGTTTGGAAACCTGTCAAAAGGCTATTGAAGGTGTTGATTATGTGTTGCATCAGGCAGCATTGGGTTCAGTACCCAGATCAATTAATGATCCCATTACAACCAATGATGTCAATGTTTCCGGTTTTTTGAACATGTTGGTAGCTTCGCGCGATGCTAATGTGAAACGTTTTGTATATGCAGCCAGTTCTTCGACTTATGGGGATTCTGAGGGATTGCCTAAAGTTGAAAATGTGATAGGGAAACCACTTTCTCCGTATGCAATCACAAAATATGTAAATGAATTGTATGCTGAGATTTTCAGCAGAACTTACGGACTGGAAACTATTGGTTTGCGCTATTTCAATGTGTTTGGAAGAAAGCAGGATCCCAATGGGGCATATGCTGCTGTTATTCCAAAGTTTGTGATGCAATTGATGAAGCATGAAAGTCCAAAAATAAACGGGAATGGGAATTATTCCCGGGATTTCACCTATATTGATAATGTGATTCAGATGAATGAATTGGCAATGACAACGGAGAATCCGGAAGCAGTTAACACGGTTTATAATACTGCTTATGGTGACAGAAATACATTGAATGATTTGGTCGGATATTTAAAAACTTTTTTATCTGAATATGATTCAAAAATTGCAGGAGTGCCTATCGAATATGGACCTAACAGAGCTGGGGATATTCCGCATTCGTTGGCTAGTATTGATAAAGCTACAGCTATTCTAGGGTATAACCCTCAGTTTTCTTTGCAGGAAGGACTGAAAGAAGCAGTAAATTGGTATTGGAATAATTTAAGATAAAATAAAAAAATAATAAAGTAGTTAATGGAAATTACAAAAATTTGTTGCATCGGAGCGGGATATGTGGGGGGACCAACCATGGCCGTAATAGCACAAAAATGTCCTCAAATTCAAGTTACGGTAGTCGATTTGAATGTGGAAAGAATCTTGGCTTGGAATGATGAAAATACCGATAATATTCCAATTTATGAGCCGGGATTATCTGAAATTGTTGCCGAAGCCAGAGGAAGAAACCTGTTTTTTTCAACTGAAGTAGATAAGGCAATTGATGAAGCCCAAATCATTTTTATATCGGTAAATACGCCAACTAAAACCTATGGAAAAGGAAAAGGGATGGCTGCCGATTTAAAATATATTGAATTGTGTGCCAGGCAGATTGCAAGAGTGGCAAAAAATGATAAGATTGTTGTTGAAAAATCTACTTTGCCGGTGCGTACCGCCGAGGCAATTAAAAGTATCCTTGATTCTACAGGGAATGGAGTACAATTCCAAATTCTTTCCAATCCGGAATTTTTGGCCGAAGGTACCGCGGTTCAGGATTTATTGGATCCAGATCGTATTTTAATTGGCGGTGATACTTCGGTTCAAGGACAAGAAGCGATTCAAGCCTTGGTTGATGTGTATTCGAATTGGGTGAGTCCGGAAAAGATTTTAACTACCAATGTTTGGTCTTCTGAGTTGTCTAAGCTTACTGCGAATGCTTTTTTGGCACAAAGGATATCATCAATCAATGCAATGTCGGAGCTTTGTGAAAAAACGGGAGCCGATGTGAATGAGGTTGCCAAAGCGATAGGGATGGATAGTCGTATTGGTCCTAAATTCCTAAAAGCATCTGTAGGATTTGGAGGTTCTTGTTTTCAAAAAGACATATTGAATTTGGTTTATATTGCTAAATCATACGGATTGAATGAAGTGGCCGATTATTGGGAGCAGGTAATTATAATGAATGACCATCAAAAGCGTCGTTTTTCAAATAAAATCGTGCAAACACTTTATAACACTGTTGCCGATAAAAAAATTGCGTTTTTGGGTTGGGCTTTCAAAAAGGATACTAATGATACCCGTGAATCTGCAGCTATTTACGTAGCTGATGATTTGATTAATGAGCAAGCAAAAATTGTGGTTTATGATCCAAAAGTATCCAGAAATAAAATCCTTGCCGATTTGGATTATCTTGAAACAAGAACTTCAGAGAAAAATGCAAATAGTGTCATCACTTTTGATGATCCATATTCCTCCTGTGAAAAAGCGCATGCTGTCGCTATACTTACTGAGTGGGATGAGTTCGTTCAATATGATTGGCAAAAAATATATGATAATATGCAAAAACCGGCTTTTATTTTTGACGGAAGAAATATCCTGAATAAAGCGGAATTAGAAAAAATAGGGTTTGTTTATCAAGGTATTGGGGCTTGATTTTTTCTCATCCCAGCCCTCTCTAAAGGAGAGGGAGGGATTGGATTGTTTTCTATTTTTAAATGATTATATCGTAATAGTACATATTGTTTCGATTTTTAAAATAAAAGAGACTGTCTATTAGGTAGCCTCATTTTTGTTTTTTCGTGAAGCGTATTTTTCTTTTGTCTTGATACAAAAGAAACAAAAGATCAAGCCTGATTTTTTTGCTAAAAATCATAGAACGGATTCTCTTATTGCGACCCCAGCCGCTCGTGTCTCACACTCGACTTTGGGGGCGCTCCCAACAGCCAACGCGTAAATCCTTATCTTGATTTTTGACAAAAAATATTAGGGTGGTTTTAGTTTTGAGTTACTTCTCGACTGCGATCAAGGTGAAAGATGTTGTTTGCGTTACTTTTATTATTAGATGCTTTTTTGTTGCTATGATAATATTCTATGTAGTAACAGTGTGGTGGGGTTAGAGAGCTTTTGTTAATTTTTTTAAATTATAATGAAATTCTGTAAATAAAGCCTGTGATAAAGTATATTTGCATTTTTTTTTAATGTTCATTTAATAAAATTTGCCCTTATAAAAATAAATTCATGAAACTACATTTTGCAATCGTATTTACGATACTGACGTTCTTCTCTTTAAAAGCACAAAATATTACTGTTGGATCTGTCGATATGATAGAGCAAAGAAGCAGAAACGAACAGTTGCTTGGTAATGCCAATCCACTTGTTTCTTATACCTTGCGTCCGTTAGCTGTAGATCTAGTTGATTCAACACAAACAAGATCAAGTGGAAAAGTGAATATCAAAGTACTTCCTATAACCTTAACCCAACAGTACAACGCTTTTGTGCCTTATGGTTGGAATGATGGTTTGATGATTCCTGCCAAAGGTTTTCAATCCTTTTTAACGGCAGGGTTGTTTGCCGAGTATGGCATTTTGAGTGTGCAAATAAAACCCGAAAATGTATATGCTGCAAATCCAAATTATGATATTTTTCCTTTGACGGAGTCAAATGTAGCTAGATTTGCAAATATTTCCTATTTGAATACTACTGACCTGCCAGCTCCGTTTGGGGACAAGGCTTACCATAAATTGAGTTGGGGTCAAAGTAATATAAAATTAAATATTAAACAATTTTCTGTTGGCCTATCTACCGAAAATTTGTGGTGGGGTCCGGGAACCAGAAATTCATTGGTTATGAGCAATAACGCTCCGGGGTTTTTACATTTTACTTTGAACACCAGAAAGCCTGTGGAGACTTTTATCGGGAGTTTTGAAGGGCAAATCATCTCCGGAAAACTAGAAGGTTCGGGATTACATAGTCCAAAATCGCAATTCATCATTGATGGTGTTGATTACGAAATTCCTAAAAGTGGAGATTGGCGTTATATCAACGGTCTTTCTATAAATTATCACCCTAAATGGGTTCCCGGTTTGTTTGTTGGATTGAATCGTTCCATACAAGTTTATCGTGAAGATATGGGGCATAGTTTTTCAGACTATATGCCAATTTTTGCCCCATTTCAGAAAAAAAATGTGCCTGAAGAAGATGCTAAGAACAGGGATCAATTGGCTTCGCTGTTTTTTAGATGGGTTATGAAGGAATCTAAATTTGAATTTTATGGAGAAAGCGGTTGGAACGACCATTCTGCAACTATTTGGGACTTTTTTGATTCTCCTGAACATTCCAGAGCTTATCTTTTTGGGTTCAATAAGTTATTTATGCTTAACAAAACCAAAAATCAATATTTAAAAGTAAGTTTTGAAACCACACATTTGGAACAAAGCGCTGATCGTCTAGTAAGACCAGCCGGAGCATGGTATCAACACGGACTTGTTCTTCATGGGTACACCAATAAAGGGCAGGTGCTTGGAGCGGGAATCGGTCCGGGAAGTAATTTACAAAGCTTGGATTTTAGTGTTTGGGAAAAAGATTTGGTTTGGGGAGTACAAGTTGAGCGATATGCCCACAATATGGATTTTTATTACGACGCTTATACAGACTATAATCATAAATGGGTTGATCTGGGTGTAAATACATATGCTTATAAAAAGTATAGGAATTTGGGTGTTCAGGCAAAACTTAATTTTGCGCAATTAAGAAACTTTCAGTATCAATACGAGGATAATAAATTCAATATGCAGTTTCAGGTTTCGTTGCAGTATCAGCTTTAGGTTTTATTGTTTAAAAGTTTAATTGTTTAGAAGTTTAAAAGTTTAGAATGGAAGATTTTCATTTTACTCCGACCCTAAAGGGAGCCCAAAAGCGGAGAATTTTAGGTTTAAGTTTTGTGAGATAGACTTCTTGATTACTCTAAAAATTATCGTTTATTGTTTTATATACTTGTCCGTTATTAAACCTAAAAAAACTTTTTATCACAAATTGCACAAATTAGCACAAATTTAAAATGGAATCATTGAAATATCTGTGTCAATCACTTCAAAATGTGTTCTATAGAATGTTTATTAGTTAGATAGAGGCTAAGCATATTGTTTTATGTGATTTTTTGGCTTATGTATAATAGTTTTTTGAATTTGTAGGGAGGGCCTCATTACAATAGACCACCCCACCCTTCGGGTACCCCTCCAAAGGAGGGGAATAGCGACGTTATTTTATATTGCTTTTTTAGAATAAAGATAATTCTTCGGGATGACAGGTGTTGTAAAGTTACTTTTTTTGTGTTTTGGGAGGGACGATAATGCCTTATGAAATTGTTTTTACTAAAATTATAGTTGTATCGGGCATCACTAAAAATGGTGATTTTTATTTTTCTTAAAAAGATTTTATTGTTGATTTTCAGTTGTTTGTTGTTTTTATTTGTAAAATTTTAACTTATGAGTATCAAAGGTGTCTTTTGATTAAAATTGGATGCTTATTTTTAGTATTTTTGCCGTCAAATTTAATTTGAATCTGATGTTGAAATGCATTAAGAATTTAATTATCTTTTATAGATAGGTTTTTGTAACCAACAATAGTTTAAGAAATTGAATACAGACATAAGAATTGCGGTGATTGGTTTGGGATATGTTGGTTTGCCTTTGGCCCGATTGTTTGCTACCCAATTTCCTGTGGTAGGATTTGATATCAATGAAGCAAGGGTTCAGGAGTTACAGTCCGGTATAGACAGTACCCTCGAGGTGGACGATGAAACTTTGCAAAAAGTATTGGTTTCAAGTCCAACTGGTCAAAAAGGGTTATATTGTACTTCACATGTAGCCGATATTGCCAATTGCAATTACTATATTGTTACCGTCCCGACTCCAGTGGACAAAAATAATCGTCCTAATTTAGTACCACTTTATAAATCCAGTGAAACTGTTGGTTCGGTTTTGAAAAAAGGGGACATCGTTATCTATGAATCGACCGTATATCCGGGAGTAACAGAAGAAGAATGTGTGCCTGTTTTGGAAAAAGTTTCTGGTTTGCAATTTAATGTTGATTTTTTTGCCGGATACTCGCCGGAACGAATCAATCCAGGTGATAAAGAGCATACTGTTGAAAAAATCTTAAAAATCACTTCGGGATCTACGCCTGAAATTGGACAAAAAGTGAATGCGCTTTATCAATCGGTCATCACAGCGGGAACTCATCTTGCCTCTTCTATAAAAGTGGCTGAAGCCGCTAAAGTAATCGAAAATTCTCAACGGGATATCAATATCGCTTTTGTCAACGAATTGGCCAAAATCTTTAATATTCTGGATATTGATACTACTGCTGTTTTAAAGGCAGCCGGAACTAAATGGAATTTTCTGCCTTTTAAACCAGGTTTGGTTGGGGGGCATTGTATAGGTGTTGATCCTTATTATCTGGCACAAAAAGCTCAGGAAAAAGGGTATCACCCCGAAATAATATTGGCTGGTCGTCGGTTGAATGACAGTATGGGAGAATATGTGGCTTCGCAGGTAGTGAAATTAATGATTAAAAAAGGAGTAACTATTAATGGAGCCAATTTGTTACTATTAGGGATTACTTTTAAGGAAAATTGCCCTGATGTCCGGAATACGAAAATCGTGGATGTAGTAAAGGCGTTGGAAGACTACGGGATTCAGGTTACGATTTTCGATCCTTGGGCTAATCCAGCCGAAGTGAAACATGAATATGGTTTGACAATGATTAATGAGGTACCAAATGCAACTTTTGATGCGGTTGTCCTTGGTGTTGCCCATACTGAATTTAAAGATTTAGATATTCATTCGTTGAGAAAAGCACCTAGCGTGTTGTATGATGTGAAAGGGGTTTTGGGTAATGGTGTTGATGGGAGATTGTGAAAAGTGAGTAGTGAAAAGTGAATGGGGAATCGTAACCTCTCGTCCCTCGACTACGCTCGGGATGACGTGCTCGAGGTGACATGCTCGAGGAGGCAATCTTATTAAGTTAAGAAAATAGAAAGCAGATAAGAGAAAATTGAATATAGAAAATAGACAAAAAAGCTAAAAATGAAAAAGATACTAATTACAGGAGGGGCGGGATTTATCGGGTCGCATGTTGTTAGGCGATTTGTTACTAAATATCCTAATTACAAAATTTTTAATTTGGATGCTTTGACTTATGCCGGGAATTTGGAAAATATAAGGGATATTGAAAATGAACCGAATTATATTTTTGTAAAAGGAGATATTACTGATGAAAGTTTTATAAATGGTTTGTTTGAGGGGCAACAGTTTGACGGAGTGATCCATTTGGCTGCTGAGTCACATGTGGATCGATCTATAGAAGATCCGTTGGCATTTGTAAAAACCAATGTGATTGGGACTATGAACTTGTTGAATGCTGCCAAAAAACAATGGTCAGGAAATTTTGAAGGAAAACGTTTTTACCATGTGAGTACTGACGAAGTTTATGGTTCGCTGGGAGCTGAAGGATTGTTTACAGAGACCACTCCTTATGATCCAAATTCTCCTTATTCAGCTTCGAAAGCGAGTTCGGATCACTTTGTAAGAGCATATGGGGAGACCTATGGATTGCCTTATGTAATTACCAATTGTTCCAATAATTACGGACCCAATCATTTTCCGGAGAAATTGATTCCGTTGTTTATCAATAATATTATCAATAACAAACCATTACCGGTTTACGGAGATGGAAATTATACGAGAGATTGGCTGTTTGTGAAAGATCATGCTTTGGCTATTGATTTGGTTTTTCATGAGGGAAAAAATCATGAGACCTATAATATTGGTGGATTTAATGAATGGAAAAATATTGATTTGGTAAAGGTATTGTGCCAAATTATGGACCAGAAGTTAGGTAGAGCTGCCGGTGAATCTGCTCAATTGATTACTTATGTAAAAGACAGACCTGGTCATGATTTGCGTTATGCGATTGATGCTTCAAAAATTAACACGCAATTGGGGTGGAAGCCTTCTGTAACTTTTGAAGAAGGACTGGAGATAACTATCGACTGGTATTTGAATAATCAGGATTGGTTGAATAATGTGACTTCGGGGGAGTATGCTAGTTATTATGAGAAGCAGTATTCTTAAAATCCGTTATCTGTTATCTGTTATCGGTTTTCAGATATTTGTAAGGGGTGCCAGTGATGTGTTTTGGGTTAAAGGTAAATGAGTATTTGTTTTTCTGTTAGAGCAGATTAATTGGAGTGAAAATTTGGTTTGCGAATAAATTTAAAGTTTATGAAGAGCTACAAAGATTTGGAGATTTATAAAAAAGGATTGAGTTTGTTTTTTGAAACCCATAAAATGTCCTTGCTGTTACCAAAATATGAAATGTATGAATTGGGAAGTCAGTTAAGAAGAGCTTCGGATTCTGTAATTACAAATATTGTGGAGGGATATGGACGAAAAAGATATAAGGCTGACTTTATACGTTTTTTGGTTTTTTCTCATAGTAGTAATTTGGAAACCATTAATCATTTAGAGAAAATTACAGTTTTGTATCCAGAACATTTCGGAGTAGTTTCTAGATTAGTTTCAGAATATGATGTATTAGGTGCTCAGATCTATAAGTTCTTATTGTATATAGAGAAAAATTGGAATGAGTTTGATTAATTAACATTTCTCCGTTGTCGGTTATAAGTTTTCAATTCTTGAGGACAGACAACAGAAAACAGACAACAGAAAAAATGAATTGGTACGTTGTATATACTAAGCCTAAGTGGGAGAAGAAGGTTGCGGAGCGGTTGAATGAGATTGGGATTACGGCTTATTGCCCTTTAGTAATTAAAGAGCGTCAATGGTCGGATCGGAAAAAGAAGATAGAGGTGCCCTTGTTTAATTCGTATATTTTTGTCCAAGTGGACGAAAAGGAGAGAAATTCCATTTTTGAAATTCCGGGGGCAATTCGGTATTTGTTTTGGTTAGGGAAACCTGCTATAGTAAAAGAAAAGGAGATTCAGGCTATTCAGAATTGGTTGAGTGTGCCGGATACTTTTGATGTGATGGTGGACAAGTGGCAAAAGGGAGATCGAATCGTTTTGGAGTCAGGTCCATTTTTGGCTCAGTCTGCTATAGTTCAGGAAGTGAAACAAAATCATTATGTACTTGTTTTGGAATCTTTGGGATGTATTCTTAAGGTTGAGAAGAAGGTTAAGTGAGTTGTGAATTGTCGGTTGTGAGTTGTCGGTTTTGGGTTAAATATTTGATGATGAGTTGTATCATATTTTTTTATTTATTTCTAAACGAAATGTTAACATAAAATAGTAAAACTGTAATATTAAAGAGTAGGAAATCTTCTTTTTTTGACTAGTTTTGCAAATTCTTTAAAAAAAGGTGACTCACATGGGACTCACAGTGGCGAAGCCGTGGGAAAAGGTATCGGTTCTCGATTCAATTTAAAAAGCTGTCGCATTTAAAATTTACTCGAACTGACGAGGTTAGAATTAGAAAGTTGTCGCATTTACCAGTTTTAGAAGGTTTTTAGGAAATACGAATAGCTTTTTGAGAAAACGTATCGTCCCTCGACTCCGCTCGGGATGACAAGTTCTTTAAATGAAAAAAATATAATAAAATAAATATATAAAATACAGTATTTATAAATATGAGAAAATTAATTACGGTAATTGTCCTTTTTGTGGCTCTTTTTCAAAGTTCTTCTTTGATGGCGCAAGATATTTTGAAGGGGAATGATTTGAGCACGGTGCGTGTGGATTATTTATCTGACGGAGATATTGCGAAAATAAAATCACAATTGCAAAGTAATAATGTGACAATTGATCAAGCGGAGTCTATGGTATTATCTAAAGGGATGAGTGCTACGGAATTTGCGAAATTGAAAAAGCGTTTGGCTCTACCAGAAACTGCTAAAGCTACTACAGATAAAAAACTGATTAAGAAAACGACTAAGGATTCCGATTCTGAAGATCAAGAGGATGATAGTGAAGATGCAGTGCGAAAACAAGAAAAGATTGAAAATAAGAAAATTAAAGATGATTCTAATTCTCTTGTTTTTGGATCTGAATTGTTTGATAACCCTACTTTGAATTTTCAACCCAATTTGAAATTGGCGACTCCAGTTAATTATGTTTTGGGACCCGGGGATGAATTGCAAATCAGTGTCAACGGCGTTCAGGAGTTTAGCGATAATGTCCCTGTTTCTGTTGAAGGGAAAGTTACTATTCAATATGTAGGTCAGATTTCGGTATCAGGAATGACTATCGAGGCAGCTACCCAAAAAATCAAGGGTGCTATTTCGAGAGTATATAGTACAGTTCGTTCCGGCCAGTCCCAGGTAGGGATTAGTTTAAGCCGCATCCGTACTATAAAAGTCACTATTATTGGAAGTAAGCAACCCGGGAATTACTCGATTTCTTCTTTAGCAACCGTTTACAATGCCTTGTTCTTGGGAGGAGGTCCAAGTAAGAATGGAAGTTACAGAAATATTGAGTTGATCAGAAATAACAAAGTATATAGAAATATCGACATCTATCATTTTTTAGTTAAAGGAGATCAATCTGATAATGTGGGGTTAAGAGATAACGATGTGATCCGGATTCCAGCTTATACGAACAGAGTGACCGTAGAAGGGGAGGTAAAACGTCCGGGTATTTTTGAGATGAAGAAGGGAGAGCATTTTTCAGATCTTTTGAATTTCGCTTCCGGATTTAATGAATTTGCCTATACCGCTTCGGTCAATGTTTTGCAAAAAACAGGGAAAGAACTTAAGGTTGCCGATATACATGCGGCTCAATATGGCAGTTATCTTCCTTTGAATGGAGATGTTTTTAGAGTTACCAAAATTTTGAACCGATTTGAAAATCGAATTGTTATTAACGGTGCCGTGTTCAGACCTGATACTTATTCTTTTCATCAAGGGATGCGCGTTTCGGAATTGGTTAAACAAGCTGAAGGGTTGAAAGAAGACGCTTATTTAAAAAGAGCAAGGATTATTCGTTTAAAAGAAGATTTGACTACTGAGATTGTTAATGTAGATTTAGGTAAAGCTATGTCGGGTGATTTTAATGCTGATTTGGCACTTAAAAAAGAAGATGTAGTGACGGTGTATTCTATTTTGGATTTCAAAGAAGAATATAAAGTGACGATAGACGGTGAAGTTAAAAAACCGGATGTTTATGATTATCAGGAGAATTTGACTTTGAATGATTTAATTGTGGCTGCCGGTGGTTTGACAGGGTCAGCGTCTAAGCGAGTTGAAATCGCAAGAATGATCAAGGCGGAAAACATCGATGATACGAATCCTAATAAAGTTGAATTGTTTAATGTCGAGATTTCACCAGAATCGAATGAACAAGCGACTAATTTTGAATTGAAGCCTTTTGATGTTGTTAATATCAGACGATTGGCAGTTATTGAGAAACCTGAGATGGTAACTGTATCCGGATCGATAGCTTATCCCGGGAAATATGTTTTGGCCAGTAAAAAGGAAAAGATATATGACGTTATTCAGAGAGCAGGAGGGTTAACCTCATTGGCCAGTTTGAACGGGGTTAAAGTTAAAAGACCTATCAAAAAAGAACAAATTGAGAATTTAGAAAATATAAATCTGAATTTGGGTAAAAAAGACAGTATTCAAAATAAATTAAAAAAGAAATTCAAAGAAGATTTGAAGTATGCCACTATTCCTGTTGATTGGGAAAAAGTTGCCAGAAATCAAAATGGTAATGCAAATATAACTTTGCAGCCTGGAGATGAGATAGAGGTTTCGGCTTTCAATGAAACGGTTAAAGTTGCCGGAAATGTTCTTTTGACTTCGGAGATTCCTTATAGAAGAGGAAGTGGATTTAATCATTATATAGATGCTGTGGGTGGAATTGACGGAAAAGGCTGGAGAAATAAGGCTTATGTTATTTATCCGAATGGGGAAGCGGCCGTAAGTAAACATTTTTTATTTTTCAGATCCAGTCCAAGAGTTGAACCCGGTTCACAAATAATTGTTCCTGAAAAACCTGAGACAAAGAAAATGACGACTGGGGAGTGGGTTAGTATTGGGAGTGTGATTACGAGTTTGGCTTTGTTGATTGTTACGGCGTTTAAGTAGTAGGCGATTGTGGGTTGTAGAGGGGTTTACTTTTTTCCTTGATGAAAAAAGTAACAAAAAAATCAATCCTGAATATTTTTACATCAAAAATTATCGGATAGATTTTCTCTATCGTACACCCAGCCGTTCGTGCCGGGCACTCACTCGGGGTGCACTCCCTACGGCCGGCGCGCAAATCCTTACCGTAATTTTTTGATGTAAAAATATAAGGGAGGTTATTGAAGATTATTCATTATCTGTTGTCTATTGTGTCCCCAGCCGTTCTTGCAGGTTAGGGTATTCACTTGGATCTCCTTCCGGTCGATGTACAATCCTTACCGTGTTTTTTGAGGTAAAAATATAATGGCGGTTATGGATTGTGGTTTATCGTCTATCGATTTCGATCAGGATGACTCGCTCGAGGTGGCAGATGGTATCAGTTTTTTGTTATTGCTTAACTGATTTCTGTTATGAGTTTTAAATTTTGGATTGATAGAATAGCTTTGATTTAATTTTTATTATATGAAAGTAGGAATAACTTTTAGTGCTTTTGATCTTTTTCATGCGGGGCATGTTAAAATGCTTGAAGAGGCAAAGTTACATTGCGATTATTTAATTGTAGGTCTGCAGACAGATCCTACACTCGATCGTCCAGAAAAAAATCAGCCGGCACAAACTGTCGTTGAGCGATACATACAATTGAAAGGCTGTAAGTTTGTAGATGAGATTGTTCCGTATGCAACAGAGCAGGATTTGGAAGATATATTGCGCTCTTTTAAAATTGATGTACGGATTGTAGGTGATGAATATCGCGAACAGAATTTTACTGGAAGGATGTATTGCGAAGCAAAGGGAATTGAATTGTATTTTAATACCAGGGATCATCGATTTTCCAGTTCAGGATTAAGAAGAGAAGTACATCAAAAAGAAATGGAAAAGATTAAATAATTAAGAGTAAAGATTAGAGAAAATAGGTAAGAAGCTGAATAATAAAATTTCAGCGATGAGAACTGAAAAAGGAATTATGAACGAACAAAACCCTAACGACGAAATATCCTTAAAGGAATTACTGGAAAAAACTAAGGAATGGTATGCTTATTTGCTGAGTCAATGGAAAATCATTGTATTGGCAGGAGTGATGGGGGCTGTTTTGGGGTTGGCTTATTCTTTTACAAAGAAACCAATTTATACGGCAACCTTAACCTTTGCATTGGAAGATGAGAAAGGTAGTGGTGGAGGTCTGGGGTCATTAGCCAGTTCGTTTGGGATTGATCTTGGGGGCGGTGGCGGAAGTATATTTACCGGTTCCAATTTGACCGAATTGTTCAAGTCCCGTACAATGGTGGAGCAAACTTTGATGACTCCAGTTACCGTAAACGGGAAAGTTATTTCGCTGGCTGAAATGTATATTCAAAATAATAAGTGGAGAGAAAAATGGAGCGATAATCCTAAATTCAAAAATATTCAATTTTTGCCCGGTACTAAGCGTAAGTATTTTACACGGGTACATGACAGTATTTTGGGAGTGATTTATCAGGATTTGTCCAAGACTTCATTATCAGTTGCGCAAAAAGATAAAAAGATAGCGATTATATCGATGGATGTCTCTTCAAATGATGAATTGTTTTCCCTTCGATTTTGTGAAGCGCTAGCGAGGCAAGTTGGTAAATTTTATGTAGATACCAAAAGCAAAAAGGCCCGCATGAACATGGAAATTTTAGAACACCAGGTTGATTCTATCCGTGCTGAATTGAACGGTGCTATTACGGGTGTGGCGGTTGCAAACGATAATACTTTTAATTTGAATCCTGCGCTCAATGTTCGACGAACCCCTTCTGCTAGGAGACAGGTAGATGTTCAGGCTAACACTGCTATCTTGACTGAATTGGTGAAGCAGGCTGAATTGGCAAAAGTGACTTTGCGAAAAGAAACTCCTTTGATTCAGGTTATAGATCGACCTATATTGCCTTTGAAAGTTGAGAAATGGGGGAAAGTGATGGGAGTGTTAATTGGTACAATATTAATGTTTTTTTTCACTGTATTTTATTTGATTATTAGACGATTTTTAAAGGGGATTCATGGATAACTAAGATTAAGGTTTAAAATTTATTTGTTTATTAGGCGGTTGGATTTAATAATAATATGTTTTTATTACTAATTGTGATTCCAAATAGAGTCCTGAAGCTACTTTTATTGCCATAATTTATAACTGAAATATTAATGAGAATAGGAATAACTTTTAGTGCTTTTGATTTATTTCATGCAGGTCATGTAAAAATGTTGGAAGAAGCAAAACGACAATGCGAATATTTGATCGTTGGTATACAAACGGATCCCACAATAGATAGACCAGAAAAGAATAGACCTGTACAAACTGTGGTAGAGCGTTATATACAACTGAAAGGTTGTAAGTTTGTAGATGAAATAGTGCCATATGCAACAGAGCAGGATTTAGAAGATATTTTGAGAGCTTTTAAGATTGATGTGCGAATTGTTGGAGATGAATACCGGGAGAAAGATTTTACAGGTCGTATGTATTGCGAAGCAAAAGGGATTGAATTGTATTTTAACACGCGTGACCATAGGTTTTCGAGTTCTGGATTGAGAAGAGAAGTGCATCGAAAAGAAATTGAAAAAAGTTAAAACTTTTTAAATTAATTAAAAGTAGATAATGAAACCAAATATTATTAATTTTCCTAAAATACAAGATCCAAGAGGGAATCTTACGTTTTTACAACATTCAAACCAAATTCCATTTGAAATAAAAAGATGTTTTTGGACGTACGATGTGCCTGGCGGTGAAATAAGGGGAGGGCATGCGTATAAAAATCAAAAGGAGATTATTATAGCTCTAAGTGGAAGTTTTGATGTTATAATAACAAATCTGGATGGGAGTGTTGAAAAGTACTCTTTGAATAGAAGTTATTATGGCTTATATTTACCTGCCAAAACATGGAGACATATAGAAAATTTTTCAACAAATTCTCTAGCTTTACATGTTTCTAGTGAATTTTTTTCTACAGAAGATTATATTAGAGAGTTTGAGGAGTTTAAAAATGTTATAGATGCAGAGTAGAAGTACTGTTTTTGAATGTAACCTATTACATTTACATCAAATTGGCGATAGAAATGGACATATTACAGCTGTGAATAATAATAGTGAGGTCCCTTTTGCTGTAAAAAGGATTTTTTATTTGTATGATATTCCTGGTGGAGAATCAAGAGGGGCGCATGCTCATAAGGAATGTCATCAATTTTTGGTAGCGGCAAGCGGTAGTTTTGAAGTTCTATTGGATGATGGACAAACAAAAAGGCAAGTTATGCTAAATAGGCCAGATTTGGGTCTGCATATACCACCAGGCATATGGGCTTCAGAAATTAATTTTTCGAGTGGTTCTATTTGCTTAGTACTTGCTTCACATGAGTATGATGAGGGGGATTATATTAGGGATTATGAAGCATATTTAAAGTATACATTATGATTGAAAAAGAGTTTGTTTTAAAAAAATACGGTTTGACTACTAGATTAGTGACTGAGAAGGATGCTGAATTTATTGTGAAATTGCGGAGCGATGAAAAGTTAAGTCTTTTTTTAAATAAAACAAATTCCAATATAGATGAACAAGAAAAATGGATTAAACAATATAAGATTCGTGAATCTAGAGGTGAAGAATACTATTTTGTGTTTTTAAATGAAGATTTGCCAATAGGGCTTTGTCGTTTATACAAATTTGAGCCCTTGTCGTTTACTATTGGGAGTTGGATATTTTCTAGTGATGCGCCAAAAGGAACTGCACTTTTGGGGGATATTATTACGAGAGAAATTGGATTTGATTTATTTCCGCAAAAAAAGTTGAAATTTGATGTAAGAAAAGGTAATAGAAATGTTTTAAAGTATCAGCATATGTTTAAGCCTAAGGTTGTTGATGAAGATGCTGAAAATTTTTACTTCGAATTACATAAAGTAGATTTTGAAAAATATAAAGTCAAATTTTTAAGAATGTTAACGAATTAAAATTATGAATAATATAGAAAAGTATAGTGCTATTTTTTGTGAAGCATTGGAAGTTGAAAATAAAGATCTTGAAGGTCTTAAATATCAAGATGTAATAGGTTGGGATTCAATTGGGCATATGAATTTAATTTCAGAATTAGAGGAAGGCTTTGATATTATGTTGGAAACAGATGATATTGTTGACTTTTCTTCATTCGAAAAAGGTATGGAGATATTAAAGGAGAAATATGGGATTCAGTTCTAGATTGCTTAGTGGAAAAGTAGCGTTGGTTACTGGTGCTGGAAAAGGTATAGGTAAGGCCATTGTTGAAAATTTTCTTGAAGAGGGTGCAAAAGTATACGCTGTTACCAGAACAATAAATAGTCTTTCAGAATACTCTAGTAATGAATTGCTGATTCCATGTTATTTAGATGTGACTGATCAAGGGGCAGTCAAAGAATTATTTATAAAAATTAAGAAGGAAGAGAATAAACTTGATATCCTTGTTAATAATGCTGGAGTAATGCAGGATTCCTTACTAGGAATGATTACAGAAAAGCAAATTCAAGAAACTTTTTCAGTTAACGTTTTTGCTGTTATTAATTTTATGCAGTATGCCAGTAAATTAATGAAAAAATCAGAAAGCGGCTCCATAATTAATATTTCTTCAGTTATGGGTATCCATGGTAATCGAGGGCAATTAGTTTATTCTGCGAGTAAAGGAGCTATAAATTCTTTGACAAAATCTGCTTCAAAAGAATTAAGTATGTATTCTATTCGAGTTAATGCAGTGGCGCCTGGAGTAATTGAAACAGAGTTGATTAAAAATATATCGGATGTTATAATGGAAAAAAAAATCTCTCAAATTGGTATGGGTAGAATGGGGAGTCCTTCAGAAGTGGCCGATACTGTTGTTTTTCTTGCTTCCGATTTATCGAAATATGTAAGTGGACAAATTATCGGTATAGATGGTTCAATGTCTTTTTAAAATTTAATTAATGACTTCAAATTTTTTTGATAAAAGTATAGCAATTGATGATTCGGGTAATCATTTAATTAATTCTGATTTGGATTATCTTAATGAGAAATTCAAAGGTATAATTGGAGAAAGGAAATTATTGTTTTCGTTATCCAATAACACCATAGGATCTTTGTGTGGGTATCTTTCTTTTTATCATACTAAAAATGTTCCATTATTATTAGATGCGACGATTGATCTTCAATTGTTTAAAGAATTGATGGAAAAATATAAACCTAATTTTTTATGGGTTCCTGCTAAAAGAGATGATATAATTTCTAAATATGATGCTGTCTTTGAAAAATATGGTTTTGTTTTATTGCGAACTTCTTTTGGGATAAAACATAAATTATTTCCTGAATTGGCATTACTACTTACAACTTCTGGTTCAACAGGAAGTCCTAAATTAGTTAGGGTTACATATAAAAATATTATATCTAATGCTAACTCAATTGGCGAATATTTAGGAATAACGCAGGACGAAAAACCAATAACTTCCCTTCCAATGTATTATTCGTTCGGATTATCTGTTATCAATAGTCATATTTTAAAGGGAGCTACCATTTTACTAACTAATCGTAGTATTATGGAAAAAGAATTTTGGCAATTTTTAAATGATCATCAAGCCACTTCTTTAGCAGGAGTTCCTTTTACTTATAAAGTTTTAAAAAAATTGCGATTTTTTAAAATGGAACTGCCATCCCTTAAGACATTATTACAAGCTGGAGGCAAACTTTCAGAAGATTTAGTTTTTGAATTTGCGAATTATTGTAAAAGTAGAAATAAAAAATTTTTTGTAATGTATGGCCAAACAGAGGCTACTGCAAGAATGAGTTATCTACCTAGTGAAAGTGTCTTAGATAATATTTCCAGTATTGGTATTCCAATACCAGATGGAGAATTTCAGATAGTTGATGAAAATGGAAAGAATGTTGATAAAGCAAACGTTTTAGGAGAGTTGGTTTATAAAGGAGATAATGTTACTCTTGGTTATGCTGAATCTTATGATGATTTATCAAAAGGAGATGAAAATAAGGGTGTGCTTTTTACAGGTGATTTGGCCAAGCGAGATGGGCACGGCTTTTATCATATAGTAGGAAGAAAAAAAAGATTCATCAAAATTTTTGGTAATAGAATTAATCTTGATGAAGTGGAGCAATTAATTAAAACTATTGTTGATGACGTGGCTTGCGTAGGAGAAGATGATAATATGATTATATATACAACGCATAAAAACTACGCTCAGGAGATAAGAAGTTTTATCTCTTTAAAAACAGGATTAAATCATAGTGCTTTTTTAGTTAAAGAAATTGACGAGATACCGTTAAACTCCTCAGGCAAAATTCTTTATTCCGCTCTCACTTTAAATTAAAGAGCTAAATGTTATTTCAATTTTAAGCTAGATTCATTATGAATGGAATTGCACAAATGGAGGGACTTGATCCATATTCTCTTTCAAGCGAAAATAAAAAAGAAATGTTAAATTCTATTTTAAAAGAATTAACGATAAATCATTACAATTCGTGTTTGGAGTATAAAAAAATGTTAGATGCTTCCAATGTTAACATTGAAGAATTACCTAGCTATGAATATTTACCTTATTTACCAGTTAGATTATTTAAAGAATTAGATTTATTAAGTATAGAATCTGATGATGTTATAAAGACAATGACTTCATCTGGTACTTCAGGGCAAAAAGTTTCTAAAATTTTTTTAAATAAGGAGACTGCATCTAGTCAGACTAAAGTATTAACAAAAATAGTATCTTCTTTTATTGGTAAGAAAAGAATACCAATGTTAATATTAGATAGTTCAGAAGTTGTTAGGAATAGAGCCATGTTTTCAGCCAGAGGTGCTGGTGTTTTAGGTTTTTCAATGTTTGGATCTAAAAGACTCTATGCTTTAGATGATAAAATGAATCTGAATATAGATGAAATTGATGCTTTTTTGAATGAGTTTAAAGGACAGCCTATTTTTGTTTTTGGCTTTACATTTATGATTTGGCAACATTTTTACAAAGAATTAGTTAAAACAGGCTACAAACCTGATTTATCTAAAGCTATTTTAATTCATGGCGGTGGTTGGAAAAAATTAGTAAGCGAATCTGTTTCAACAGAGTCATTTAAAGAAGCTTTGTATGATGTATGTGGCATAAATAAAGTTTATGACTATTATGGTATGGTTGAGCAGACGGGATCTATCTATATGGAATGTGAACATGGGCATTTGCACACATCCATTTTTTCGGATATTATCATTAGGAGACCAACAGATTTTTCTATTGCAGAAGTAGGAGAAGCGGGTATAGTTCAAGTAATTTCAGTATTGCCTGAAAGTTATCCGGGACATCTTCTTTTAACAGAGGATGAAGGTATTTTATTAGGAGAAGATAATTGCTATTGTGGGCGTTTGGGTAAATATTTTAAAATTTTAGGAAGAATAAAGGATGCAGAAATACGAGGATGCAGTGATACTTATGCAGAACAATTTTAAAGGTGTAGATATATTATTTCCAGATTTTTTGGATATTAAATGTTTAACAAATGGAGATAAAAATGCTCCATATTCAGATGAAGTTGTTGATTTTTTAAATCAACTTTCTTCAGTTTTGATGAAAGATTCTGAATCAAGAGCATATCCTGATGTAATTACTTTTGCTTTTTTTTGTAGAAAAGCGAATATTCTCAATTTGAAGAAAAAATATGAGTCAAATAACATACGATTTGGTAGAGGTTTGTTATTTCATATTGCGCCTTCCAATGTGCCAGTGAATTTTGCATATTCACTTATATGTGGCTTGTTATCAGGTAATTCAAATATAGTTCGTGTGCCGTCTAAAGATTTTAAGCAAGTTGATATTATCTTAAAAGCTTTAAAAAAAGTGACTAAAGATCTATCTTTTAAGCTTTTTGAAGAAAGAATTTTGTTAATTAGGTATAATAGGGGGAGTGATGTTACTAAATATTTGTCAGCTATTTGTGATGTTCGCATAATATGGGGAGGTGATGAAACTATTAGTTTGATAAGAAATAATAATCCTTTAGCACCTAGAGCTTTCGATATAACATTTGCAGATCGATATTCAATTTGTGCGATTAATACGTTAAGTTATCTAAACGATGTAAATATCAATGGAACGAAGGAATTTGCCAGTAAAATAGCTGAGCTTTTTTATAACGATACTTATCTATTTGATCAAAATGCATGTACTGCCCCCCATTTAATTGTTTGGGTAGGAAATATAGACAAGGTTGAAGAGGCAAAAAAAATATTTTGGTCAGCTATGAGCAACCTTCTTAAAAGTAAGTATAATGTATCTTCCATTTTAGCAATTGATAAATTAACTAATTTTTATAGGCAAGCTGTTTTTATGGATATTAATAAGGAAGTTGACTCTGATAATCTGTTGTGGAGAGTTAGTGTAAATGATTTGACAGAGAATATTGAAAATTTTAGGTGTCCTGCGGGTTATTTTTCCGAATTTTATGCAGAGAACTTAAATTTTATATCTAAAATAGTTAACAAAAAATATCAAACAATGGCTTACTATGGTTTTGATAAGGAGGAATTATTATCATTTGTTAATGACAAATCACTTTCAGGAATAGATAGAGTGGTTCCTATAGGCAAAACTACCGATTTTTCTTTAATTTGGGATGGTTATGATTTGGTTAATATGTTAACAAGGCAGGTTTCGGTTTTATAATTAATTATATATAAAGTAATGATTAAATTTTTAGATTTACAAAAAATAAACGCGCAATATAAAACAGAACTAACACAGGCTTTTAATCGTGTTTTAGATTCTGGCTGGTATATTATGGGAGCCGAGTTAAAATTATTTGAAACAGATTTTGCTAATTATTGTGGAACAAAACATGCTATAGGGGTTGCAAATGGTTTGGACGCACTCATTCTAATTATTAGAGCGTATAAAGAAATGGGAATATTTCAAGATGGTGATGAGATTTTAGTCCCATCAAACACTTATATTGCGAGTATTTTGGCTATTTCTGCTAATAATTTGGTGCCAGTTTTAGTTGAGCCAAAGCTAGAGGCTTTCAATATTGATGTTTTATTAATTGAATCAAAAATTACTTCGAAAACAAAAGCGATATTGCCAGTCCATCTTTATGGACAATTATGCGATATGCCCGTCATTATTACAATTGCTAAAAAGTATAATCTTAAAGTTATAGAGGATTGTGCTCAAGCGCATGGAGCAATATTAGAAAATAAAAAAGCTGGTAATTGGGGAGATGCAGCTGGTTTTAGTTTTTATCCAGGCAAAAATTTAGGTGCTTTAGGAGATGCAGGAGCAATTACCACGAATGATGATAATCTAGCAAGCTGTTTAAGAGCATTGTTAAACTATGGATCTCAAGTAAAATATAAGAATTTGTATAAAGGTGTAAATAGTCGTTTAGATGAATTGCAGGCAGCTTTACTAAGTGTTAAATTGAAAAATTTAGATGTAGAAACTGCCGTTAAACGTAAAATAGCTGAAAGGTATTTAACTGAGATAAAAAATCCAAAAATCACTTTACCTGAAGTTACAATTGATTCGGCTCATGTTTGGCATTTATTTGTAATTATGACAGACAAAAGAGATGAGTTACAAGAATATCTGAATGATAATGGAATTCAAACTGTAATTCATTATCCAATACCCCCACATAAGCAAGAAGCTTATAAAGAGTGGAATGATATGAGTTTTCCAATTTCAGAATTAATTCATCAGACGGTTATAAGTTTACCTTTAAGTGCTGTTATGACATCTGAAGAAGTAGATGGAGTTATCAATGTTTTGAACGCTTATTAAAGTAAAATTTTGAAATTAATTAAAACTTCTTTATTTTCTGGGATTATTACACTTATTCGTATTTCGTCAGGATTTATTTCAAGCAAGGTAATTGCTATTTATACAGGTACAAGCGGAGTAGCTTTGGTGGGTGCTTTCTCAAATTTTATAACTATAGTACTTACTTTCGCAAATGGTGCAATCAATACTGGGGTTATTAAATATACTGCTGAATATGAAGGAGATAAAGATAAATTGAAATCCTTGTTCAGTACTTCATTAAAAATTAGTTTTTATTGTTCGGGGATAGTTGGTATTTTACTATTATTGTTATCATCTTTTTTGTCCAACTTGGTGTTTGTCACGGACAAATACTCTTATTTAATTAAGATTTTTGGAGGTACAATAATTTTGTATTCACTAAATTCGTTGTTGATCGCAATATTAAATGGAAAGAAACAAATTAAGGTATACACAATTGTAAACACAATAGGTAGTATTGTTGGTTTGTTATTTACTTTAATCTTGGTATATTTTTTCAAGTTGGAAGGAGCATTGTACGCTCTAGTGCTTTCACAGTCAATAGTATTTTTTGTGACAGTTTTTATGATTGCAAAAAGTGATTGGTACAATATTAATTACTTTAAAAATAGATTTGATATAGATATTTTTAAAAAATTGTCTCATTATAGTTTGATGGCAATTGTCACTGCACTGACAGTTCCAGTTTCGCAAATTGTTTTAAGGAACATGTTAATAGGTTCCTTAGGAATAGAATCTGCTGGTATATGGCAGGGAATGATGCGTATTTCAGATGGGTATTTAATGATTATAACAACGTCGCTTTCAACTTATTTTTTACCAAAATTATCGTCGATAAAGAATAATATTGAATTGCGTGATGAGATTTTTAAAGGATATAAATTGATAATTCCTTTCGTATTACTGAGTTGTTTTGGTATTTATTTTTTTAGATTTATTTTAATTAAGCTTTTCTTCACTTCTGATTTTATTGATATGGAACAATTGTTCCTTTGGCAATTGATAGGGGATTTCTTTAAAATTACAGCGTGGGTTTTAGCATATGTCATGTTGGCCAAGTCTATGACAAAGATGTATATATTTTCCGAAATTGTTTTTGGTTTTAGTTACGTGATATTAGGTTATCTTTTTTCTATGGTATTTCAACTTGAAGGAGTTGTTATTGCTTTTGCAGTAAATTATTTTTTTTATTTTTTATTTGTGTTGATTGCTTTTAGGAAATTACTTTTTTAAACAGGAAGATTAATGAATATATTATTATTTGGAGATTATAGTGGTTTGCATAATAATTTGCAAATTGGATTAGAAAAATTGGGACATTCTGTAAAAGTAGCTTCTAATGGAGATGGTTTTAAGGATTTACCATCTGATATTTCACTTGGAAGTTCATCACCAAAATTGCTTGGTAAAATAGATAGATTAATAAGGCCTTTTTTGGAAATAAATTCTTTTCAAGGATTTGATGTAACTCAATTCATAAATTCTAATCCATTAACGGTCTGTAAGGTTAATAAAATTTTGTACGAAAAGATATTGACATTTAGCAAGAAAAATTTTTTATTAGCCTGCGGTGATGATCCTGTTTTCTATAAAAATTTAGATAAATTTAGGTATCATCCTTATTCTGCTATTGAGGATGATGGTATTAGCCATATTCCCACCTATAGTAAGACATATGCCAATATTCATAATTTTTTTGTAGAAAAAGTAGATGGAATTATACCTGTTATGGTGGAATATGCTATGGGCTATAGAGATTATGATAAAGTTACTTGTACTATTCCTTTACCTATTGATACAGACAGTATAGTTTGTAATGAAAATAATTTAATAAATGAAAAAATTCACTTTTTTCATGGCTTAAATAGGCCATTCTTTAAAGGTACTAGTATCATTGAGGAAGCATTATATAAATTAAAATCAAATTATCCTGATGATGTAAAAGTATCTATTGCAGGGAATATGAGTAAAAAAGAATATTTATCGGTCTTAAATGATGCAAATGTTGTTTTAGATCAATGTAAGGGTTATTCTTATGGAATGAATGCTTTGTATTCTTTAGCTAAAGGTAAGGTAGTTATGTCGGGATCGGAACCTGAGGCATTATTTGAATTAGGAATAGAGAGAAATGATTGCCCTATTTTAAATATTCAACCAGATGTAAATCAAATCTATGAACAATTACTTATTTTGTTAGAAAAAAGAGAGCAAATAAAGGATATTGGAATTGAATCCAGAAAATTTGTTGAGAGGTATCATGATTCAAAAATAATAGCAAAGAGATATATTGATATATGGCAAAAATAATTTTTCTTATTAATAGGATATCTGAAGCTGGTGGTTCTGAAAGGGTTGCAACTGTTTTGGCAAACAATCTTGTTAAAATTGGACACGAAGTTTCTTTTGTTTCCTGGATTGGTCCTAAAGAGTGTTTTTTTGATTTAGATAAATCTATTGTAATTCATAATCTTTACGACCATCAAATTAATATTTTTAAGAGCTATTTGCCTTCTTTAATTAAGTACAGGAAAATCATTAATAGTATTAAGCCTGACAAGGTAATCGATGTTTGTACAGCAATGAGTTTATTGTCTATTCCTGCAACCTTGTTTTCGAAAAGTAAAGTTATCACTTGGGAACATTTTAATACTAGTGTAAATTGGAACTTTTTAACTGCAAGATTGTCTAGGTTTTTAGCTGCTCAATTTTCATATAAAGTTGTAACGTTAACTGACACGGATAAGAAAAACTATGAAAATAAGTTTTTTGCTAAGAATGGAATTACTATAAGTAATCCAATTACCGTAACGATAGGTGAGGATGAAAAGGCAGATTTAAGAGCTAGAAGAGTATTAGCAATTGGAAGATTAACAGATCAAAAGGGTTTTGATCTCTTGTTAAGGGCGTGGAGAATTGTTTGTGATTATGAAAAAGAATGGGTACTAACAATCGTTGGCGATGGAGAACTTAAAGATGAATTAATTGCTCTAGCAGGTTCATTAAAATTAGAGAAAAATTTAATTTTTGAAAAACCAACTAATAATATAAGTCAATATTATAAAATTTCTTCGATATATGTGATGAGTTCTAGGTTTGAGGGCTTACCGTTAGTGCTTATTGAAGCAAAGTCATTTGGTTTGCCTATTATTAGTTTTGATTGTAAAACGGGACCTAGGGAGATTGTAAGACACAATATTGATGGTGTACTTGTGCCACCAGAAGACATTGACTTATTAGCAAAAGCATTGTTAGACCTCATGTTAGATATTGAGAAAAGAAAGATTTATAGTGATAAATCATCAGAAGATGTTAGTCGATTTAGTGTTTCAAGTTTTGTTAATAAGTGGCAAGGAATAATTAATTTGTAAAATGATTTATTTATTCATTTTTTTATTTATAATATTTTTCATTGTTTTAGAAGTTAATTTTGATTTAACTATAAATTATAAGTTAGATTATTATTTATTCTTTTTTTTTATAAATTGTGTCCTTATAATAGTTGCTGGTTTTAGGTCAGTAGGTTTTGATTATGACAGCTATATGGATATTTATAAAGAAGTAAGAATTTCAAATTTTATAGAAAATGGAATAGAACTAGGTTTTGCATTTTTAATTACTTTATTCAATTTAATGCATTTTCCTTTTTTTGGATTCACAGTTTTTATTGCTTTAGTAAGTATTACCTTAAAATATATATATTTTAATAAATATTCGCCATATTCATTTATATCATTACTAGTTTATTTTAGTATTACATATTTAATTAGTGATATGGGGCAAATGCGTAATGGTCTAGCATTCGCAGTTGCTTTATGGGCTTTAGACGATTTATTTGAAGAAAAATACAAGTTTTTTTTTTTAAAAGTATTTGTTGCTTTTTTAATTCATTCTTCAGCGATAATTGTTTTTCCTGTTTATTTTTTATTAAGGATGAAATTCTTTAAGCCTATTAATATGGCTTTTGTTTTATTGTGCCTTTTTTACTTTGTTTTTAATGATATTAAAAATCTTTTAATGTTGTTAATAGAAAATGTGCATTTTTCACAATTAGAATCAAGGGTTGCACTTTATGTTTTGACTGAGGAAGAGTCACTTCCTTTAGGCTTGAATCTTTCTTTATTATTAAGATTGTTTATTTTTATAATGATGGTATTTTTTTACGATTTAGGAATAATTCGTTTTAAAAATTATGATAAATTTTTAAGATTGTATTTTTATGGTATTTGTTTGTATATGATTTTTAATTCTGTTAATGAGTTTGCATTTCGTTTTTCAAATTATTTTAAAATATTAGAATGTGTAATTCTTCCAATGTTTGTTTCATTTGGAAAAACAAGATTACAAAAAAATATGATTACTTTATTAATTGTGATTTATTGTTGTTATTCTATTTTTAAGATTCTGTTTGATCCTGTTTTTGGGACACTTTATCTTCCATATAAGAATGTTATATTTAATGTTTTTTAATTTTTTACATGAATATTGAAAAAAAGCACATTGTAGTTGATTGTAGGATGATTAACAAGTCTGGAATTGGAACATACTTGAAAAACATATTACCAGAAATTATTTCTTATGGTAAATACAGAGTGACTTGCTTGGGATATGATGAATTAAAAACCTTCTATTGGTTTGATCAAGTTGTTTTTATCCCTTTAAAGGCTCCAATTTTATCAATCAAAGAGCAGTTTGAATTATTTCTAAAAATTCCTAAATGCGATTTGTTTTGGTCTCCTAATTGGAATGTACCACTTTTCCCTATTAGAGCAAAAAATCGTATTGTTACTATTCATGATGTCTATCATTTGGCAAATGCTTTTCAATTTTCACCATTTAAAATAAGTATGGTTAAATTTTATATGTTTTTTATAAAAAGTAATTATAAAAATGTAATAACTGTATCGGAATTTTCTAAAAATGAAATTATTAAATTCACAAAAATTGTTCCTGATGCTATAACTGTAATTTTTTTGAGTGTTGATGATAATTTTAGTAGTAAGGTACTATTGCCCGAAATTTTGGAAGACTACATACTATATGTTGGCAACGTCAAGCCTCATAAAAATTTAAGATTAAGTTTAGAAGCATTTTCTAAAATTGAAGATAAAACAATTAAATTTTACATAGTTGGTCAAAAGGAGGGTTTTATAACATCTGATAAATCTCTAAGTGAGTATATATTAAATTTAAAAGAAAGAGTTTCTTTTACGGGTTATGTATCTGATGATGAATTGAAAAATTATTACAAAAATGCAAAATTGTTTTTATTTCCTTCGACTTATGAGGGTTTTGGTTTGCCAATACTTGAAGCAATGAAGTTTAAATTACCTATTATTGCATCGAATAGCGCTTCAATACCCGAGGTTGCGGGTAAAAGTGTAATTTATTTTGATTCAACAAATGTAAATGACTTAGTAAGTAAATTGAACGGATTTCTTACAGGAGAAATTAAATGTCAAATTTTAGATTACGAAGATCAGTTAAAAAAATTTAATTGGAAACGTACTGCTCAGCAGCATTTAGATATTTTTGATTCATTTAATTAGTAACCCATTTATATAACTAATGTTTTTAAAGATAATATAAACGCGAATGAAAGTATTACAACTTGGGAAGGCTTTCCCTCCAATTAAAAAGCTTGGTGGTGTAGAAAAGGTAATGGAATATTTCTATTATGGACTAAATGAATCAGGAGTAGAATGTGATGTTTTAGGAGCTAATGATAGTTATGAAAGAAAAGTTGATAAATATGCGCAGCAAGGCTTTGTTTTTAGGGAACCTTTATTGTTCAAGGCAAAATCAACTTTTTTTTCTATTTCATTGATTTTTAAATTACGGAGGATTCAGAATAAATATGATGTTATTCACGTTCATTTACCAGATCCAATGTCTTTAGTAGCCATATTTATTACTAGACCGAAATCTAAAATAGTAGTCCATTGGCATAGTAATATTTTAAGGCAAAAGTATGCATATCTTTTTGTAAAGTATTTTGAATCCTGGTTGTTGAAAAGATGTGATTTAATATTGTGTACAACTCCAAAATATTCCTTAAATAATGAGACATTAGCACCTTATAAAGGTAAAATTTCTTATGTCGTTATTGGATTGGATATTGATATTTCATCTTTAGATAGTAATCTCGAATTGAAAATTAAAACAGAATATGAATCTAGAAAGAGATTAGTCTTTGTAGGCAGGTTTGTTTATTACAAAGGTATAGAATATCTCATTAGAGCTATGAGTTTAGTTGATTCTGATTGTGTACTATTTTTAATTGGTTCTGGCGAATTGAAAGCTAAGATGGAAAATTTAGTAAATGAGTTGGCCATTGGAGATAAAGTCCTTTTCTTAGGAGAAGTTGATGATAATGTAAAGTTTACTTATGTTAAGTCTAGTGATATGCTTGTTTTACCTTCTCTCTATAAAACAGAAGCTTATGGTATAGTTCAAGTCGAAGCAATGGCTTTTGGCGTACCTGTATTGTCAACAAAAATAGAGGGCTCAGGTGTTGACTGGGTGAATAAGGAAGGTGAATCAGGTTTGACAGTTTCTCCTGAAAATAGTGAAGAAATTGCAAAAGCTATAGATAAGGTTTTTTTAAATGTTGATTTTCAAAAAAAAGTATCTGAGGGTGCAAAAAATAGGTATAATATGCTTTTTACTAAAGAGAAAATGATTAACGAACTGGTGTCAAAATATAAAAGTGTTTTAGAGAGTTAATAATGTTAAATGATGTTTTGATTACTGGTGTAAATGGTTTTTTAGGGAAACTAATTTTAAAAGAATTAGTAGATGGTTATAATGTATTTGGTTTGTCGAGATCATCAGGAAATTATAAGGTTTCGTTAGAAAATGAAATTCCAATTTTTAATAAGAAGTTTGGATTAGTAGTTCATACTGCCGGAAAAGCACATTTTATCCCAAAAACAGAGGTTGAAAGAAATGAATTTCACAATGTAAATGTTATTGGTACTCTAAATTTACTAAGAGGGTTAGAGAATTCAGGCGTTCCAAAACAATTTGTTTTTATAAGTTCTGTCTCGGTTTACGGTCAGGAATTTGGGAATAATATAGATGAAAAATTTCCAGTAGTAGCTAAAGATCCTTATGGATCAAGTAAAATTGAAGCAGAGGAGATAGTGATAAAATGGTGTAGTATACATAATATAGTTTGTACTATTTTACGATTACCTTTATTAGTTGGTGAAAATCCTCCGGGGAATTTAGGCGCAATGTTAAAAGCTATTGATAAAGGTTTTTATTTTAATATAGCAGGTGGAAAAGCGAGAAAGAGTATGGTTTTGGCAGAAGATGTGGCTGCTTTTATCCCTAAAGTGGCTGCTGTAGGAGGAACGTATAATTTAACTGATGGAGTCCATCCTGATTTTAATGAGTTGAGCACTATTATTTCAGAACGTAAGAATAAGAAAACACCTTTTAATCTACCTTTGTCTATTGCAAAGTTAATGGGGTATGTTGGGGATTTGTTGGGAAATAAAGCACCAATCAATTCAATGAAACTTAAAAAAATTACTTCCGATTTGACTTTTGATGATTCAAAAGCAAGAGAATTGGGTTGGGACCCGCAGTCTGTATTAGATTATTTAAAATACAATAATTTGTAATAATTGAAAATTGTTTAAAATCTTAGCAAAAATAATTATTTAATAAAATTGCAAAAATGAAAACAGCCCTTATAACAGGAATTACAGGTCAAGACGGATCGTATTTGGCCGAATTATTATTGGAAAAAGGGTATATGGTTCATGGGGTGAAAAGAAGGGCTTCTTCTTTCAATACACAACGTATTGATCATATTTACCAAGATCAACATGAAGCGCATGTGAATTTTAAACTGCATTATGGAGATTTAACAGATTCTACCAATATCATTCGAATTATTCAAGAAGTACAGCCTGATGAAATCTATAATTTAGGAGCGATGAGTCATGTAAAAGTGTCTTTTGATTCGCCGGAGTATGTGGCTAATGTAGATGGAATTGGTACTTTGAGAATTTTAGAAGCGGTACGTATTTTAGGTTTGGAAAAGAAATGCCGTATTTACCAGGCTTCTACTTCGGAATTGTATGGTGGTTTGCCAGAGAATAAAAACGAAAAAGGCTTGTATGATGAAAACTCTCCATTTTATCCGCGTTCCCCTTATGGAGTCGCTAAAATTTATGGTTTCTGGATTACCAAAAATTACCGTGAAGCTTATAATATGTTTGCTTGTAACGGAATTTTGTTTAATCATGAGTCGCCTCGTAGAGGAGAAACTTTTGTAACCCGTAAAATAACTATGGCAACTGCTGCTATTGTTTTGGGAGAACAAGATTGTTTGTATTTAGGGAATCTGGATGCGCAACGTGACTGGGGACATGCTAAAGATTATGTTGAAGCCATGTGGCGTATTTTGCAACAAGATGTTCCAGATGATTATGTCATTGCTATGGGAGAAACTACTTACGTGCGCGATTTTGTTAGAATGGCTTTTGCAGAAGTGGGAATCGAAATCGAGTTCAGAGGTGAAGGTGTGAATGAAAAAGGATATGTAGCTTCCTGCAGTAATCCTGCTTATCAGCTTGAAATTGGTAAACAGGTTATCGCGGTTGACCCTCAGTATTTTCGTCCAACAGAGGTTGATTTGCTTATAGGAGATCCTACGAAATCGAAAACTAAATTGGGATGGGTTCCTCAATATGATTTGGCTGGATTAGTGAAAGAGATGATGGCGTCTGATCTTTTGTATGTTCAAAGGGAGAAGATGTTGAAGAAAGTGAGATTGGGTGTTAAGTAGTAATTTTAGTGCTTGAACCTCGACTGGTCTACTGATGAATAAGTAAAAAAATGTACTTTAAAATTCAGTAGTAACATTTCATATCAAATTTAATTCTTCTTTTGTCTTGATTACTCACGAATTAATAATTTATTGGATTTCGTGAATCTTTGATTTCAAAAGAAGCAAAAAATCAAGGCTGGAATCCTCGTCGGTCAAATTAGTTTTTGAATCCTAAAAGAAAAAAACTCGCTCCGTTTCACTACACTCAAACAGTTTTTCTTTTTTCGGATTCTTCAAACATTTGACACTCGACTGCGGATTCGAAGGCCGGAAATTAGTACTATTTTGAAATAACTATTTTAAAACGTCATTTCCATTGTTTTTAGTTTATCGAATTAATCCTCGATTTGAAAAACAATGCATAATATAGTTTGAAATATTTTGTATTATAAAAATGAATAAAGAAGATAAAATATATATAGCAGGTCACCGTGGTATGGTGGGGTCTGCGATTTTGAGGGCTTTGAAAGCTCGGGGATATACC
Source organism: Flavobacterium aquiphilum (assembly GCF_027111335.1). Taxonomy (NCBI): domain Bacteria; kingdom Pseudomonadati; phylum Bacteroidota; class Flavobacteriia; order Flavobacteriales; family Flavobacteriaceae; genus Flavobacterium; species Flavobacterium aquiphilum. Next base: position 1,342,217 of record NZ_CP114288.1, read on the forward strand.
AATTTCATATTAAAAACATCATCAGAATTGGATTTGAGAAATCAGCAAGCAGTTGCTGATTTTTTTGCACAAGAAAAACCCGATTATGTTTTTTTGGCTGCAGCTAAAGTAGGCGGAATTGTTGCCAATAATACTTTTAGAGGGGATTTTATCTATGAGAATTTGATGATACAGAACAATGTGATTCATCAGGCTTATGTAAATAATGTAAAAAAACTAATGTTTTTGGGGTCTTCTTGTATTTATCCTAAGATGGCACCACAGCCTTTAAAAGAGGATTATTTACTAACGGGTCTTTTGGAACCAACAAATGAGCCCTACGCTATTGCAAAAATAGCCGGGATCAAAATGTGTGATGCCTACAGAAGTCAGTTTGGCTGTAATTTTATTTCGGTTATGCCAACCAATTTGTATGGCCCAAATGATAATTATGATTTAAAAAATTCTCACGTTCTTCCCGCTATGCTAAGAAAATTTATTATAGCAAAGCGAAATAATGATGCTTCAGTAACCATTTGGGGAACCGGAAGTCCCAAAAGGGAATTTTTGCATGCTGATGATTTGGCTGAAGCTTGCCTGTTTTTGATGGAGAATTACAATGAAGAAGGATTGGTAAATATTGGTATAGGTGATGATATATCTATTTTGGATTTAGCCCATTTGGTAAAAAAAATAGTTGGATTTGAAGGACAGATTTTAATGGATACTACAAAACCCGACGGGACACCGAGAAAATTGATGGATGTTTCTAAATTGAATGGTCTGGGCTGGAAAGCTAAAACCACATTGGAAGAAGGAATCCAAAAAGTATATGATGAAATTAAAGATAATGACTGGAAGTAGTTTTCGGTTGTCTGTTTTCGGTTATCGGTTATCCGTTTTGGTTTAAAAATTTAAGGGTTTAAAACTGTTTAATTGTCTTTTGGATGAGGCTTTTCTTTCGGATTGAAAGAGAGATAGTGTGAGAAAATTGCGCCCTGGAGTTTACTCAACAAAAAACAGAATGATTGCTTCAAAATAGAGAATTTTTTAATAATGTATTTAGAATAAAAATGATAACAAATAAAAATAATAGCTATGTCCTAATCATGGCTGGTGGTTTGGGAAGCCGTTTTTGGCCTAAAAGCCGTAACCATTTCCCAAAACAATTTATAGATATTTTAGGAACAGGGCAATCCTTGCTGCAAATGACATATGAGCGTTTTTTGAAAATCTGTCCTAAAGAGAATATTTATATACTAAGTAATCAAAACTATTTAGGGTTGATTCAAGAGCAGTTGGATGGAATTGCTGTAAACAATATTTTACAGGAACCAAGTCGTAATAATACGGCTCCCTGCATTGCCTATGCTTCGTATAAAATATTGAAACAAAATTCAAATGCCAATATAGTTGTGGCACCATCGGATCATTTGATTTTAAAAGAGACGGAGTTTTTGGATAAAATTACCCAAGCTTTGGATTATACTTCAAAAAATGATGCTTTGGTTACCCTTGGCATTAGCCCTACGAGACCTGATACCGGTTATGGTTATATCAATTTTGGAAAAGAAGGAGTAAATGGCGTTCACAAAGTAGCGAAGTTTTTGGAAAAGCCAGTTTTGGAGAAAGCAAAGGAATATCTATTCAGCGGAGATTATTTATGGAATGCCGGGATTTTTATCTGGAGTGCGAAAAGTATTCAGAATGCTTTTCAAAATTATGCTCCTGAAATAGATACTTTGTTTACAAAAGGAAATGAAGTTTATAATACCGATGCTGAAGCTGATTTTATAAGTGAAAATTATCCAAAAAGCCCTAATATCTCCATTGATTATGCGATTTTAGAAAAAGCGGATAATGTGTTTACCATTCCTGCAGATATTGGTTGGTCTGATTTGGGTACTTGGGCTTCTTTACATGAAATATCAGATAAAGATACTGCTAACAATTCATTGAGTGTAGACCATTTACATTTGGAAGAAACCCAGAATTGTATTATTCATTTGCCGAAAGGAAAAGCGGCCGTTATTAAAGGTTTGGAAGATTATATTGTCGTGGATGACAGTAAGGTGTTGTTGATTTACCCAAAAGGGAACGAGCAAGAAATTAAACCTGTTGCTGCTAAGATGGTGGCAAGTTTTGGGGAGGAGTATTTGTAGTTGGCAGTTATCTGTTTTTGGTTGTCTGTTTTCGGTTGTCGGTTGTCTGTTGTCTGTTGTCTGTTGTCTGTTGTCTGTTGTGGGGTATGAGTCGCCTCTCGTCCCTCGACTTTACTCGGGATGACGTACAACCAATGACGTATTTATAAAAAGAGATTTTTTACATTTCTCTTCTTTTGTCTTGATACAAAAGAAGCAAAAAATCAAGGCTGAATATTTTTAAACTAAAAATAATCGAACGGATTCCCTTATCGCGACCCTAGCCGCTCGTGTTTCACACTCGACTCCAGGGTCAATCCCTACGGCCAGTGCGCAAATCCTTATCGTGATTTTTGGTTCAAAAATATAAGGCCGTGCAAGAAGCCGTTTTTTATGACCATTTTAAAACGTCATTTTTTATTGCTTTTTTAGAATAAAAATGATGTCTCGGGATGACGTGCTCGAGGTGACAGATTTTGTAAGTTAAAAGTTTAAATTGTTTAAAAGTTTAAAGTTGTGTTTTGGACGTGATTTTAGGGATGGAATTTCTTGTGTTATGCTTTCTGCGTCAGCATGACAAGATTAAGAAGAATAAAAAATGATAGAAGAAAATAAAGTTCCTCAATTAATCAAAGGGGGGATATATACCGATCAAAGAGGGCAGATTTCTTTTGTGAATGATATGAAGTTTGATGCTATCGAACGATTTTATATCATCAGTAATTCTGCAGAGAACCCTTTGAGAGCCTGGCAAGGACATAAAATTGACAATAAGTTTTTTTATTGTATACAGGGTTCAATAAGAGTTCATTTTGTAAAAGTTGATAACTGGGATTCGCCTTCGAGAGATTTGAAAGTGGAGAGTCTGGTACTTAGTGCTTCTGAGAGCAATGTGTTACATATTCCGGAAGGTTATGCCAACGCGATTGAATCGTTTGAGGAAGGTTCTAAATTGATGTCATTTTCTACTTTACCGCTTAGTAGGACGGCTGAGGATGATGTGCGGTTTGAGAGTGGGATGTGGTCGATTAGCGGTTAGCGGTTATCGGTTGTCTGTTTTCGGTTATCTGTTATCGGTTATCTGTTATCGGTTGTGGTCTTTGGCTCCTTGTGCTTCGACTGCGCTTGGGATGACGCGCTCGTAGTGAATAGTGAATGGTGGGTTGTGAGCAATACATTATTTATGTATTTTAGGATTTTACTGAAAATATTTATAAATACCTGACTGCTAATGGCAGTACTACTCTTAATATCAAATGCTTGGGGTGGTAAAGTGAGTTATCGAAGATGAAAGGTTGAAGTTGTCAGGTATTCGAAATTTTATTTCTTAGTCTAATTTTCTATTTTTCGAATTGTTAAAAATAAAATTATTACATGAATATTGAAGAAACATTTATAAAAGATTTAGTAGTTATTGAGCCTACTGTTTTTGGTGATGAGAGAGGTTATTTTTTTGAAGCTTACAGTAAAACTAAATTTGAAAGTTTAGGTATTGACATTGAGTTTGTACAGGATAATCAGTCTTTTTCAAAAAAAGGAACTCTTAGAGGTTTGCATTATCAAAATCCGCCCTTTGCACAAACTAAATTAATGCGTGTTTTGGATGGAGAAATTATAGATGTGGCGGTTGATTTAAGAAAAGATTCACCTACTTATGGAAAACATTTCAGTGTTAAACTTACGGCTGAAAATAAAAAACAATTGTTGGTACCGCAAGGTTTTGCTCACGGTTTTTCAGTGTTGAGCGAAACAGCTGTAGTTATGTATAAATGTGATGAGTTTTATAATAAAGCTTCAGAGGGGGGGATTCGTTATGATGATCCGGATTTGAATATTGATTGGGGTATGGAGTTAGGCGATGCTATTGTTTCTGAAAAGGATCAGGTTTTGCCTTTTATTGGGGAGTGTAATAGTCTTTTTTGAGTTGTCGGTTACCGATTAATGGCTTTTCTACTTCGAAACTAATTATGTTTTTTAAAAGTAAAAATTAGAGTTATCAATTTTCTTTTTTGCTTGATCAAAAAAGAAACAAAAAAATCAAGTCTGTGCTTCCTCGTCGGTCAAATTAGTTTTCAAATGCTAAAAGAAAATAACTCGCTATCGCTCAAACAGATTTTCTTTTTACGCATTCTTCAAACATTTGACACTCGACTGCGGAAGCTAAGGACAATTTATTCATAGAAAAACAACTATTTTATTTGTAATTTGTTAAAATTATGAAAAATCATTTTGTTTTTAACTAAGACCATAAGAACAGATTGTTGTGAGTTAAAAGTAAACTACTAATCGACTAATTGTTGATGACTAATTGTTTTAGATAGATTAAAAAGTAGATATGAAAAAAATATTAGTTACAGGCGGTAACGGACAATTAGGGTCTGAATTGAAGGTTTTGTCGAAAGTATATAGCCAATTTGAATGGGTTTTTACGGATTACCAAGAATTGGATTTGTGTGATTTGAAAAATTTAGAAACTTCGATTGCGGAAATTAATCCTCAAATCATTATCAATTGTGCTGCACATACTGCTGTTGATAAGGCCGAATCAGAGTTTGAATTGTCAGATGTATTGAATCATCAATCGGTTGCAGTTATGGCGAAATGGAGTAAAGAAAACAATTGTCAATTGATACATGTATCAACTGATTATGTTTTTGATGGTACTGCATCCAGAGCTTTAACTGAAACGGCTGAACCTAATCCTATCAATGTGTACGGAGTGACCAAATTGGCAGGGGAAAAGGCTTGTTTGCGAGAAAATCCAGATGCGATCATAATTAGGACTTCGTGGGTTTATTCAAGTTTTGGAAATAATTTTGTTAAAACAATGTCCCGTTTGATGCAAGAAAGGGATTCATTGAATGTGGTCAATGATCAAATAGGGAGCCCGACTTATGCAGCCGATTTGGCTCAAGCTATCATGACTATAATTACTCACAGTCATTGGCAAGCCGGAATTTATAATTTTTCAAATGAAGGGGAAATCAGTTGGTTTGAATTTGCTTTGGCGATTCAGGAAATAGGTGGTTTTGAATGTGCCATAAGCGGTATTCCTTCTTCAGACTATCCAACACCAGCTAAACGCCCTCAATATTCTTTGTTGGATAAAACCAAAATTAAGGAAACGTTTGGCGTTGTTGTTCCGGAGTATAAAGAGAGTTTGGTTAGATGCATGGAATTATTGAAAGGGTAGTTGTGAGTTGCTGCCTCTCGACCAATGTCATTAAGTTAAGAATATAAAGCCATCGTTTTGTCATTCCGAAGAATGAGGAATCTCACTAGTGGCTCACGTTATGTGATTTCTCCTTTGTCGAAATGACATAAAAAAACGCTTAACTTAATGACATTGGCCTCTCGACTGCGCTACCAATGACGTATTTATAAAAAGAGATTTTTGATATTTCTCTTCTTTTGTCTTGATACAAAAGAAGCAAAAAATCAAGGCTGAATATTTTTAAACTAAAAATAATCGAACGGATTCCCTTATCGCGACCCTAGCCGCTCGTGTTTCACACTCGACTCCAGGGTCACTCCCTACGGCCAGTGCGCAAATCCTTATCGTGATTTTTGGTTTAAAAATATAAGGCCGTGGAAGAAGCCGTTTTTTATGACTATTTTAAAACGTCATTTTATATTGCTTTTTTTAGAATAAAAATGATGCCTTGAGGTGACTGACATTATCAGTTGTCGGTTATGAGTGACATAGTGATGGGAATCAAAAACAGACGAATCTGAAGCAGTTTGGAATTTTCGTTTTACCCCGACCCTGAAGAGAGCCGAAAATTAAATAAATAATAGTTTTTAAAGAGAGCATAAATAATATATAAATGTAATGAAAGGAATTATACTTGCCGGAGGATCCGGAACGCGTTTGCATCCATTAACGCTTGCGATGAGTAAGCAAATGATGCCGGTTTATGATAAACCAATGATTTATTACCCATTATCGACATTGATGATGGCGGGAATCAGTGAGATACTAATTATTTCGACGCCTCATGATTTACCAAATTTCAGAAAGCTTTTGGGAGATGGATCGGCAATAGGATGCAAGTTTAGTTATGCAGAGCAGGCTATTCCAAATGGGTTGGCACAGGCTTTTGTGATTGGAGAAGAATTTATCGGTAATGATGATGTTGCATTGGTCTTGGGTGATAATATTTTCTTTGGTGCCAATATGCATGAACTTTTACAGTCAAATACAAAACCTGATGGGGGAGTTGTTTTTGCTTATCATGTTTCGGATCCGGAGAGATACGGTGTAGTTGAATTTGATAAAGACTTGAAAGCTCTTTCTATCGAGGAAAAGCCATTGGAACCAAAATCCAATTATGCTGTTCCAGGTTTGTATTTTTATGATAATTCGGTTGTGGAAATTGCTAAAAATATCCAACCAAGTGCCAGAGGGGAGTATGAGATTACCGATGTGAATAAAGTATATTTAGAGAAAGGTAAATTGAAAGTCGGTATTTTGAGCCGAGGTACTGCCTGGTTGGATACAGGAACTTTTAATAGTTTGATGCAAGCCGGACAATTTGTTCAGGTTTTGGAAGAACGTCAAGGACTAAAAGTAGGTTGTATTGAAGAGATCGCCTGGAGGCAAGGATTTATATCAGAACAACAATTGAGGGATTTGGCTGAGCCTTTGAAAAAGTCGGGTTATGGTGAGTACCTGCTGGGGCTTTTGAAACATAAATTGTAGTTATCTGTTGTCGGTTTTCTGTTATCAGTTATCGACAACCAATAACGGATAACAGAAAACGGATAACATTAGGAATATATGACTTATACTATTTTATTACTTTTATTCATTGGTATTGAATTGATTTATTTCAGGATTGCCGATTATTACAATATTATTGACAAACCTAATAGCCGTTCTTCGCATACAGCTATAACTTTAAGAGGGGGGGGGATTATTTTTCCCATTGCGATTTTGGTTGCCTGTTTGTTAGGATATACTTCCTGGATTGTAGTTACAGCAGTTGTTTTGGTGGCTGTTGTCAGTTTTATTGATGATATAAAACCATTGTCCACATTACCTCGATTTATATCTCATATTATCGCAATAGGTTTGGTTTTTTATGAATTGAATTTGTTTTCTCAGGCGGTATGGCTTTTACCCTTAATATTTATTTTGTTTCTTGGGTGGGTCAATGTTTTCAATTTCATGGACGGTATTAACGGAATCACTGTTCTGTATTCGTTTGTTGCCATAGCCAGTTTTTCTTTTTTAGAAGTTAGTAAAGACAGTCTTCCCTTATTGATTACCGTTGGTTTATCGTGTTGTGCCTTTGGTTTTTTTAATGTTAGAAAAAAAGCCAAAACATTTGCCGGTGATGTAGGGAGTATTAGTATGGCGTTGTTCTTGGCCTATTTTATGATTAAAACGATCATGCTTTCGGGGCAAATTGGGTATTTGTTCTTTTTGTCGGTTTATGGGATTGATGGTATCATTACCATTTTTACCCGAATCAAAAAGAAAGAAAATATCCTTGAACCACATCGGTCACATTTATATCAATATTTAGCCAATGAATTGGGATATTCTCACATTACTGTGTCTTTATTGTATGCAGGAATTCAATTGTTGATTAATGGATTAGTAATTTACTTAGATAGAATAGGGGAATTAACAGTACCTGTTATTGTTTTATTTTTGGTTTTTCAGGTAATGGTTTATTTGTTAGTTAGAAAAAATGTTGTTGAAAAAGTGAATTTGAAAAGCATGACTTGCTAAGTTGTCTGTAATCGGTTTTCTGTTATCTGTTATTGGTTATCTGTTTTTGATTATCGGTTATCTCTTGTGGCTCTTGCCCTTTGGCTGCGTCTGGGGTGACACGCTCGGGTTGCCTCTCGACTGCGCTCGAGGTGACAAATTATGTTGTTGGGGATATACTAATTTACTATTCAGTTGAAATCTATTATTAAACGACTTTTTGATGTGTTTTTTTCGGTAGTCGGACTATCATTATTTTTCTGGTTATTGTTATTGAGTTGGTTTTTGGCGGTTATTGATACGCGAACTAATGGGGTTTTTATTCATGAGCGTATAGGCCAGTTTGGAAAGGGATTTAAAATTTACAAATTACGTACTATTCAAATTTCTTCCAACTCAGAGACTTTTCAAATATCTAAAATTGGCAGGTTCCTGAGAAACTATAAGTTAGATGAGCTGCCACAATTGATTAATGTTTTGAAAGGAGACATGAGTGTCGTAGGGCCAAGACCAGATATCACAGGATATTATGATTTGCTTGAAGGAGAAAATCGAAAAATTCTCGAATTAAAGCCGGGGCTCACTAGTACGGCTTCCTTAAAATATTTTAATGAAGATGATTTGTTAGCGGCTCAAGAAGATCCGCTGTATTACAATGATCATGTTCTGTTTCCTGATAAAGTGCAATTAAATTTGGATTATTATTATCATCACAGTTTGTTGGTAGATTTGAAAATTATTTTCAGGACTTGTAGATTTATTCTTGGGAAAAAGAGTGAGTTGTGAGAAGTGAGTTGTGCCTCTCGTTCATCGTCTCTCGACTGCGCTACCAATGACTTTTTTATTTAAGTAGGGTCTCGTCCCTCGACTGCGCTCGGGATGACAAGCTCGACCTGACAAGACAAACGTCATTTTATTTTTCTTTTTTAGAATAAAAATGATATCTACCAATGACGTATTTATAAAAAGAGATTTTTGACATTTCTCTTCTTTTAGCTCACTTAATTTTTATTTTAAGTGGTGTTCACTGGATCTTCGATTTGTCTTGATTACTCACGAATTAATATTTTATCGGAGTTCGTGAATCTTTGATTTCAAAAGAAGCAAAAAATATTCATGGTCTCTTAGAGCCTGTTTAAGTTTTATTTATTGGCTCTCTTATGACAATTTTTGGTTACAACTTCGTTAAATTTTTATACAATAGCTCTGCTATTTTATAAAAATTTGCCTTGTTTCACTCAAAAATACTCTAATAATAAATCTCAAAAATAAAATTTAAACAGGCTCTTATTGTTTTTTTGGAATTCATGAATCTTCGATTTCAAGGCTGAATATTTTTTAACTAAAAATCATCGACCTCCTAGCTTCCTAAAGGGGGATAGAAGTGGGGTGAAGAGGATTTTTTCTTTTGTCTTGATACAAAAGAAACAAAAAATCAAGCCTGAATATTTTTAAAGATAAAATAATCGAACAGATTTATCCTATCGTGACCCCAGCCGTTCGTGCCGAGCACTCACTCGGGGGACACTCCCAACAGCCAGCGCGCAAATCTTTATCGTCATTTTGTCTTTAAAAATATAAGGGCGGAGTGAAGACGTTTTTATAAGTTTATTTCTGTTTTACTTAAAGGATATTTTTTCTTTTAGCTCACTTAATATTTATTTTAAGTGGTGTTCGCTGAATCTTCGATTTGTCTTGATTACTTACGAATTAATATTTTATTGGAGTTGGTGAATCTTTGATTTCAAAAGAAGCAAAAGATCAAGCCTCAATATTTTTTTACTAAAAATCATCGAACGGATTTATCTCACTAATTTTTTATTTTTATTGGTGTTCGATGAACCTTATTTCGTTGCGGATTTTTCTATCGTGCCCCCAGCCGCTTCGCTAGGAGGGCCCTCCCAGCTGCCAGCGCGCAAATCCTTATCGTGATTTTTGGTTTAAAAATATAAGGCCGTGGGTGAAGCCGTTTTTTATGACTATTTTAAAATGGCATTTATATTACTTTTTTTAGAATAAAAATGATTCCTCGAACTGATGAAAAATTTAATTCAAAGAACAATTTCAGTTAGCGGGTTAAATAGCATTACATATTTTTAATGTGTACAGAAAAGTTTTAAAATATTTTATTCTAATTAAGTTATTTTGGATAAATAAAATAGTTGTTTTTTGGTCGATTTAGGTTAAAAACAATGTACTCAAGAATAAAATTGATGTTCTTTTTTATATTTCATCCAAAAAATGCATTTCAATAGTGTTAATTAATTTTAATAAACATAATAATTTGTATTTTTGCTTTCATTCTTTGTTTTTTATTTGAACAAATTAAATACCTTATACTATGAATGAAAATTCCATGCATACTGGATTTTTTTCAAGAGATAATTTAAAATTAAGCATTCGTAATTTGAGCTATCTGCCAAGATGGATTATTATTATGATTGATTTTTCTGTCTTGATTATTGCTTTTTTCTTTACCGTGCTTATTTTCAGGGGTACGGGATTGCGATATATTAATACAGCTAATGATGTATTGTTTGTTTGCTCTTTTTTCGGAGTTAATATTTTCTTTTTTTGGTTATTCAGAACTTATTCGGGAATTATCAGGCATTCTTCTTATATAGATGCAGTGAAGTTGTTGTTTTCACAGATGTCTGTATTGATGGTATTCCTCATATTTAACTTTGCCTATGAGTTATTGTATAACGAAAGGGTGTTTTTGACTACTGCTCTTTTTATCAATGTTGTACTTTCTTTTTGCGGATTGTTTTTGTACCGAGTTGTCGTTAAACAAACTTTTGAATTGTATTTTTCAGAGAAGAGTGCAAACAAATTAATACGAACTGTCATTTATGGAACCGATGCCAATGCTATTTCTGTAGCCAATGCCTTGAAGTTTGAAACTCCGACACGTTTTAAAATAGTCGGGTTTGTTGACAGAAACAGCCAAAATGCTTCCAAAAGAATGTTGGATTTACCGATTTTGGTCCAAAGGAAGAAACTGCCTTCTTTGATGCGTTCCGTTGGAGCCGAAGCGGTTATTATGGCCGATAAAAGTTTGGATAAAGACGAACAATTGGTAATCGTGGATCAATGTCTGGAATTCAATTACAGGGTTTATACCGTTCCTTTGATTTCAGACTGGGAGAATCAGAAAGAGATTTCCCAAAAAGTGAAGAACATCGAAATTGAAGATTTATTGGAAAGAAAACCCATTGTTTTGGATAATAAGTCTATTTCTAAACAGCTGAAAGACAAGACTGTTTTGATTTCGGGTGCGGCAGGTTCTATTGGAAGTGAAATCGCAAGACAGGTTTTGACCTTTAGTCCAAAAAGAGTAATTATTTTGGATCAGGCAGAGACTCCATTGCATCATTTGAGCCTTGAACTGGAAAAATTACATACGAAGTCAAAAATACATAATGTCATCGCTGATATTAGAAATAAGGAAGCGATGAAAAAGGTGTTTAAATTGTATAGCCCCCAAGTTGTATATCATGCTGCAGCTTATAAACACGTTCCTTTGATGGAAGAAAATCCGTCGCAAGCGATTTTGACCAATATAGAGGGAACCAAAAATTTAGCTGATTTGTCTTGTGAATATGGAGTGATAAAATTTGTCATGGTATCTACTGACAAGGCGGTTAATCCAAGTAATGTGATGGGAGCCAGTAAAAGAATTGCTGAGAAATACGTTCAGTCTTTGCAGATTAAAAATCAAAGTGAAAATAAATCTGATGCGACTAAATTTATTACTACCCGTTTTGGAAACGTATTAGGATCTAATGGTTCTGTAGTGCCTTTGTTTACCAAGCAAATTGCTAATGGAGGTCCGGTAACGATTACACACCCAGACATTATCCGTTATTTCATGACCATTCCAGAGGCTTGTCAGTTGGTTTTGGAAGCTGGAGCGATGGGGAACGGAGGAGAGATTTATATTTTTGATATGGGTAAACCAGTTAGAATTTTGGATTTGGCCAAGAAAATGATCAAATTGGCCGGGTTTATTCCTGAAAGAGATATTAAGATTGAAGTGGTAGGTTTGCGTCCCGGCGAAAAATTATATGAGGAGTTGTTAAATGATACCGCGAAGACCATGCCGACGTATCATGAAAAAATTATGATTGCCCAGGAAATTCAAGATGAATTTGAAAATTTACATCTTGATATCAATGAACTGATAGGGATAGCTAATTTCTTTGACAATGATGATATTGTTGCTAAAATGAAGGTTATCGTTCCTGAATTTAAGAGTATGAATTCTACATTTGAAGTTTTGGATAAATAAAAGTTTTTTCAATAGACACTAATAAAAAGGTTCACAAGTTGTTGCTTGTGGACCTTTTTTGGTTATCGTCATCTCAAAGTTCTTTTCTTTTAGCTCACTTAATTTTTATTTTAAGTGGTGTTCGCTGAATCTTCGATTTGTCTTGATTATTCACGAATTAATAATTTATTGGAGCTCGTGAATCTTTAATTTCAAGACTTGAATATTTTGCAAAAAATGATCCGACGGATTTGAAGAACTTTATTTGATATAATCGGATTTTACTTTTTTCCTTGATGAAAAAAGTAACAAAAAAATCAAGCCTAGAATATTTTCATTCCAAAAATCATCGAACGGATTTTTTCTATTGTACCCCCAGCCGCTTCGCTAGGGGGGTACTCCCTACGGCCAATGCGCAAATCCTTCCGTGATTTTTTGGAATAAAAATATAAGGGCGAAATGAAGACGTTTTTATAAGTTTATTTCTGTTTTTCTTAAAGGATATTTTTTCTTTTAGCTCACTTAATTTTTATTTTAAGTGGTGCTAAGGACAATCTGAACTGTAGAAACAACAATTTAATCATAATTAATAAAACTTAACGTCATTTTATATTCCTTTTTTAAGAATAAATATGATGTATCGAAGTGACAACTTATACCAAAATATTTTGAACTAAAATATAATACCATTTATACATATACATATAAAATAGTCCAATCTACTCGTTCTTTTTCTCCAATTGCTTCGCCTGTTCGCTACGCTCGAGTCTTCTTCAAAAAATGATTCCGTGGCTATCCCGATAGCTATCGGGAATGCAATGATTTTTATCCTTGTCTTGAAGAAAAAATAACTTCGCATCTTTATACCATTTTATAAATACAAATGGTATAATTCAAAAATTAAAAAGAATTCTTGTATCCAATCAGCGTTGTGGTATTGTATTTATTATGCATTAACTTTGTCTTATTATACAAAGTATGCCCAAATTTAAAATGGATAAAGCAAAGCCATAATTGCTTCTCGGATGGGGGAGTCAAATCAAAAGATAGTGATTCCCTGCCGGTTTGTTTTTGAAAAACAAGTACATTGCTGTATGATGTTTCAAAACGGTCTTCCTCGTAATTCCAATTTGCAACAGCAAGCTGAATATGAACCTGTGTAGCTAATTCCGGCCAAATAAGATCTGATAAGGGATTAAAAAAAGTCAAATTCAGTGCCAAATTGTCCCAATCAAAAACGACTTTTTTCGGCAGTACATTCTTCAAAGGACGGCTGCTGTTCCCTTCAAAACCAATTAAAAAAGTCAATCCGGTTTGAGTTTGCAGGCCATTACAAAGTTGGCGGTTCCCAATAGGGTTTTGAGTATCCTCACATAAAATAGCGAATAACAGTTGAATGCAGCGTCCGAAAATGGATCCGTCTTGGGAACACTTGTAAAACGGCTGGACTAATGTTTTGAAAACTTTGGCCTTTTGAGAACACAAACCAAATTCAGTACCGTGTTGGCGAATACGTTCAAAAATAGGATTGGCTGTAAATTGCTCTTTAGTTATTCCTGTTTTTCCCTTTATCCGAACCAGATTCCCTGTATCAGAAGTGTCATAAAAATTCAAATCATCGATTGTCCCTATAATTTTAAAATCTGCTATTACTTTTGCCATTTTTTTAGAGCCTGTTTAAATCCAGATTCCTAATCTCATCAGCATCTTTCTATTACTTCCTACTACTTATTAAAACATTAATAACTAATTATTAATGTTTTATTTTAGTTAATTTAGGTACTGAATTAGGTCTAATTTATAAAGAATTGTATTATTTTGATTGTATTTTTAATTTTATGATTTCTTTTTTAAGTTCTTCAATTTTTTCCTTTTGAAGTATTAAAAGTTCTTTGTTTACATCAAAAATCGAAATATCATCTTTTTTAATTTCTATACTACCCTTTTCTAAAACCAACCAATTCAAAGATATCTCGGGGTATGCATTTATCATACTTCTAAGATTGCCAATAGAAACTTTCTGTTTTTCATTTTTTAAATCATTTATCCCAGCCTTATCAATACCAAGCACTTCAGCTAGGTGAGCATATGTCTTAATATGTCCCTTTTTCTTTAGAAAATTATAGGCTGCAAAAAGGCGCTCATTATCGGTCATTTTTAAAAAAGTATGAAAGTTTATTACTTATCTTTTATTCTATAAGACTTTATCTATTGTCAAATATATTAATTTTTTCTTACAAAATATCAAAAGAATTTTTGTTTATTGAGTATTTTTCTCACTTACTTGAGCTTATATTAAAACAAAAAAAAGACACCTCCCCAGCATCTTCTCATTTCTTCTTCCTACTCCTCCAACTATCATTATACCCAGAAAATAAATAAAGATGGGGGAGGGTGCCCTTACTTCTGTACTCAGGTGTAATGACTACATAGAATTCATTTTTTATCAAGGCAATTTCTTTCTTCTTCTTCTTAAGTCTTTGGAGTGACTTCTTAATGGCTTCATCTGACTGTTCAAATTGGTTTCGTACTTCTTGTAATGAAAATGCATACCTTTCATTGGAACGCAGTTCGTTAATAAAGTCTTCTAGATAACCGTATTGCCTTATCATTTAAGTTTATGTTTATTAAAAGGGATACTTTTCATCCCCTTTTGCAGATGTAAACTTAATTATTGTTTTAGTTCAGCAAATTTTTTGAGCGTCTTTTTTCATCTTTTTGTTCTAGTTTTTCAGTTATATTTATAAAAATGACTGCTAATGGATTAATAGAACTTCCCTCATAGAACCATTATGGTAAGTGTATAAAATAGTCGCGTTGCAAACGCTTTATTTAGTTTATGGTAGAAGAAAGTAGGTACTCGTTGCAAACGAGCACCAGAGGGAGCTACGGCTATGCAATGATTTTTATCCTTGTCTTGAAGAAAAATGACTTCGCATCTTTAGAGCCATTATGGTAAGTTTATAAAATAGTCGCGTTGCAAACGCTTTATTTAGTTCATGGTAGGAGAAAGTAGGTACTCGTTGCAAATGAGCACCCAATGTCATTAAGTTAAGAGTTTTTTTGTCATTTCGACGCAGGAGAAATCTCACTAGCTTATCACATTATGTGATTTCTCCCGCTGGTCGAAATGACACAGTAACGACCAAATCATTCTTAACTTAATGATATTGAACGAGCACCAGAGGGGTCCAACAGTATTTTTAATAATTTCTATTAAATCATCGTGATTGGAAATTTTTTGCATTGGATTATTATTTATAAAACCATAAATATAATTTGATGTCCAATTTGAAGGTTTATGATATTTGTTATTATTAATTTCTTCAATAGATTTTTCAAATTGAGAGCTCAATTTTTCATTCTCTTTTAATTCACTCTCTTTTTTTACTTTGGTTTTGAAAAAGTCAAAAATTCCCATATTAGTTGATTATTGGTTTACTATTTCTGCTAACGTCAGTCTGTGAAAAAACTTCCGTTTCTATTTGATCAAATATAGCAAAAAAGTTCCTTAAAAATATGAATTTTCGTATTTTTAAGAATGCAACATATCTCAGGAATTTCTCGTCACCAAATGCGTATTTCCAGTTTGGAAGACGCTATAGCTTTAGATAACCAAGTGCGATTTATAGAAGCATTTGTAACGTTTGTGGATATCTCCAGACTTGGTTTTTCTGTACAGACGATCAAAAATGAAGGCCGTCCGAGCTTTAACACCAAAGTGTTCCTTAAAACCTATCTGTACGGCTATCTCAACGGAATAAGAAGCTCCAGAAAATTAGAAAAAGAATCCTTCAGAAATATTGAAATGCAATGACTTTTGGAAGGCATTCGCCCAAACTACCACAGCATCTCAGATTTTAGAAAAGACAATCCCGTTGCCTTGAAAAAACTATTCAAATTATTTGTCTCCTTTTTGAAAGCTTTCCATTCCTTATCGAAAACATTTCAATTGTTAGACTGCTTTAATTTAGTCCTAAAGTTTTAATTGTAAAAATACAGGGCTATGAAACGTTCGATTTACCTCCACTATTTTATCACCTCGGTTTGCTATCTTCATGTATTGGTTTTTACTTACGCGGCCGCGAGCAAACTTTTCGATTATCAGAATTTTCAAATCCAACTCAGCCAGTCGCCACTCATTAGTGCTTTTGTTGTCTATGTTTCATGGTCTGTTCCGTTATTGGAACTGTTAATCTCGGCACTTCTAATATTTCCAAAAACAAGAACAATTGGGTTGTATGCCTGTTACTTTTTTATGGTAATGTTTACGGCCTATATTTTTATAATTCTCAATTACAGTTCCTTTGTTCCATGCTCCTGTGGAGGGATATTGGAAAAAATGAATTGGACAGAGCATTTGATCTTTAATTCGGTACTTGTAATCTTAGCTCTGATTGCTCTTTATTTGGGAATACCTGAATCAGCAGAAAACGGAAGGAGAACCAAAATTATCAGGTTTGGTTCATTATCTCTAATTATTACAATGCTTGGTGTTGGTATTGTTATCATACTTTTTTTATTGTCAGAGAATATAGTTCATTATCACAACACTCTGGTAAGACGTTTTCCACACACACCAATTGAAAAGAAAATGAATTTGGATCTTGGAGTCAATTCTTATTATATCGCTGGTGTAGGTCAGAATGCCATTTATTTAGGTAATACAACGGCACCTCTTCTTATTACCGTAGTGAATGACAAAATGGAAATTATCGAGAGAAAAAGAATAGAACTCAATCAGTATAATTTTGTTTTTCATGGCTTAAGAATAAATGTGAAACCTCCTTATTTTTTTGTGACCGATGGAACAGTCCCTGTTATTTACAAAGGCATTATTTCCAATTGGAAAGCCAGGGTGGTAAAACAAGGAGGTGAATATTTTGCTGCAGCAGAGGCAATGGATTCGGTGTCGCTGGTGCTGCGGACGCATAGTTCCATTACAGGGGAAAGCATTCTGGGAACAATCAATACCACAACCGATAAAACTTCACTGAATCCACAACTCCTTGTAAAACAATTTGACGGCGTTTTTGACCTGGATGGGCAGCTGCATTACAATGAAGAGTTACGACAGGTCATTTATCTGTATGCATATAGAAACCAATATACGCAGGCTGACCTCAACTTAAAATTGCTAAAACGGGGAAAGACTATTGATACTATTTCTAAAGCCAAACTGGAAGTGGTAAAAGTAAAAAACAACCATGTCCGAAAACTAGCCAAACCGCCTTTGTTCGTCAACAAGTCAAGTGCCACATCTGGGCATATCCTCTTTGTGAATTCAGCTGTACCGGGTAAATATGAAAAGGATGCGCTTTGGAAATCAGCCAGCATTATCGATGTCTATAACCTTAAGGACAACAGTTATCTGTATACGTTTTGTATCTACGATATAGCAGGAAGAAAAATGCGAAGTTTTATCATCAATGGGGATAATTTGTATGCATTAATCGGCAGTTATCTGTTTCATAGTAAACTGAACCGAAAGAGAATGAAACAATATGAACAGTAAAGTTGGGGAACCAGCAACCATCTATTGGCCAAATAGCAGGACAAGATCGAAAACCTGTAACAGAGTAGATCACAAACCAAATTTTTATTATTATGAAAACTAATTTTTTTAATTACGCGATTCCGATGGCAATAGCCATTATCGGATTAACGAGTGCAGCAAGCACAAGTTCCATCACAAAGTCTGAATTAGCTCCAGTTATGGGATGGAGACAGATTGAAAATGAGAGTACCTGCGAACCGGTACAGGAATGTTCCAACTCTGGAACTTTTGATTGTACGGCTCCCGACAACACCCAACTGTATGCAGGTTCAGAGTCATCATGCCTTGTTCCTTTGAAAAGAAATACAGAGGACTAATTTTCAAAAATTGAAAATGGAAGATGCCGCTAAAAAACGGCATCTTTTTTTAATCTTCAGTTGGTATCATCCAGTCCTTAATAGGACCGTTTTTCAGATAGCGGTCAAACCATTGCTGGATGCGGAGCGTGAGGTCTTCCTGACTTTTAGTATTGTTAATATTATGTCCTTCATCGTTATAGCGAAGGAGTACCTCTTCTTTACCTAGCCTGCGTAAAGCAAAATAGAATTCCTGACCTTGCAGGGCATTCACATGACGGTCTTCTTTGCCTACCCATCCCAGCACCGGAGTTGTCACTTTTTGTGCCAACAGTACCGGTGAATTGTCCAGATAGGCATTCATATCTTCAAACAAAGATTTTCCAATGCGCAACTGATCGTATTCGGCTCGATAGAAATCCGGAATGTTAAGGGTTGGTCCCAAATAAAGGGAAGCACTGACCAAATCAGTCCAGCCATTGCCGGCAACTACGGTGGCAAAACGGTTTGTTTGCGTTGCAATTAAATAAGATTCATAGCCTCCGAAGGAATGCCCATTTAAACCAATCTTTGAATTGTCTACATCTCCTTTTGCTACAACGGCATCGACCGCAGCCAGTACACTTCCCGTTACCGATTCGGCCAGCGTACCAAAGGTATAAGTGATATCGGGTAGCAGTACAAAATAACCTTGAGCCAGGAGATGGGGGATGTTAAACCCATCGCTGGTATGCACACTTGGTTTAATGTAATAATGAAAAAACTGTGACTCCTTTTCGTAGATGTGGACAATCATAGGATATTTTTCCCCCTTTTTGTATCCAGGTGGGCTGTACAATATCCCTGAAAGCTTCTTTCCCTGATACTCATATTTGACGAGCGATGCTTTTCCCCACAGGTATTCTTTATGCAGGGGGTTGCTTTCCATGATCATTTTTTCAGCTCCCTTTTCCTGTGTTAGCATGATAGTGTGGGGGCGGTCAAACCGTTGTTCCAAAAAGACAAATTGGCCAAGTGATGTTCTGGCAATTTGGTCTACTCTTTTTTCTCCCCAGACCATCTTTCTTAATCCTTTTTTGTTTTCCCACCAGTAAAATCCCGAAAGACCCCGTGTTACATCCCTTACGGAAAGGATCAGACCCTTTTCAAGATTTAGTGGAAGGAGATTCTTCAAAAGATGGAATCTTGGTCCTGTCTCATATAGTGGTTTGGCAATACGGAAAACCTGCTGTTTTTCCCTTCCGTGGGTAATTCGGACAGCAGCTTTTGTTCTTAGGTCAATCTGCCACAAATCAAATTCGTCATAGATTAGAAGGTAACGGTTATCCTGGCTCCAACCTGCAATACCCCAAGGAGAAACGTCATTGGGCATGTTACTATCGTGATTATAAAGCGGTGCACTGTTTTCCGTCATCAGACTGCTACGGCTTTTATTTTCGACATTGTAAAGCCATAATTGTCCTTCCTGAAAATAAGAAAGAAATCTTCCATCGGGTGAGGGTGACGGTAAATAATCAGCAGCTATTTTTTTTGCGACTTGCCACTTTTCATTCGTGTCAAGATTGACGGCATAAAGATCAACTGGGCCGTGCATTTGGGTATGCGGTTCATAGGCGGAGGGGTTATAGATAAAAGCATGGGAGTAGGTACCGTTTAAAAATAAGGAAGGGTTTTCCCGGTCCGTTATTTGTTTTATGGTGTCATTTTCAACATCCCATACGGCTATTTTATCAATAGTATTGTAGCTGCCCATAACTTTTTTTCGATCTAAAAAACGTTTGTCTTTGGTATTCCAAATTTCAACAATCTTTTGATCTTCATTTTCCTTTTGTACAGGTTCGGAAATGCAAAAGAATATTTTATTTCCGTTATCACTAATAAGCATACTGCGATATTCCTTAAAAGAAATTGTCATTTTTGATAATGCCGGTGCCGAACTTTGAAAAGGGCATTCTTTCAGGATACGTTTACTGATGTTATAGCTGTAAAGTTTTACACTGTCTTTTTCCTTTAAAAGAAAAGCGATGGTATTGTTTTTCCATGCAAACCCCGATACATTTCCGGTGTTTTTCTCCAGCATTTTGACCGCTTTACCGGGCGGACCCATGTCCATTAAGGTAACCGTCATTTTGTTGTTGGATTGACTGCTGTATACGATTTGATGCCCGTTGTCCGACAGTTCAAAAGTTTCAATATCCTTTTCCTCTTTCATTTGTGTTCCCTGAAGATTTTCTATCGAAAGACTTTTGAGTTTAGTATCTGTCTTTTTTGCCACTACCAGATAGTTTCTGTCGGCACTATATCGGAATCCGGTAACTCCCGTAATTTCCCTGCGCTGTCCATTTTCAAGGTCCTGCAATGTGAGCGTTTCCTTGTTTTGGGTGACAAACATATTGCCCAGAAAGTAGCCTTGACGGTTTCCGGGAAAGTAATAAGATTTATCAGAGATCAACGATTTTACATGTAAGGTATCATTTTTGGATTCATACATCAACAAGTAACTAATCCATTTTCCATTAGGGGATACATTCCGGATCAGGGTTTCGTTCCAGAAGCCATATTTAGAAGGGTCAAGCGGTTTTAAGGATTCCTGCGCCTTTAGCGGATTCAGATACAGGCATAACAATAGAAAGGCTAGTCGGAAAGGGTGCCTTAAATGCCTTTGGAACTTAAAATAGATAAAATTAGTAGCCATCATTTTGTGGAGCGAGATTAGGGTTTAGAGAAAGTTCAGATTCGGGTATAGGCAGGAGCTTGTCACTTGTGTTCCAACCCGGTTTTGTTTTTTGTAGTGTCTCGTCTAGTTTCTGCATCCTTTTAAGATCAAAGAAGCGGTGACCAAACTCGCAGAAAAATTCAAGTCTTCTTTGTTTGATGATTTCATCGATAAGCGCAGATTGCGTGGAGGCAGCTGTATTGGAAAGCCCTGCATAATTTCGGATCACATTGATATCTTGTTGGGAACCTATAAAATCACCTTGCATAGCCCTTGCTTCGGCGCGGATCAGGTAGAGTTCCGCAAGGCGCAAAACGATCGAATACTCTACTGATGTTCCTGTACTGGTACTTTGTTTGTATTTATAGGCATGGTACCAGGAATTGGTTCCAGTTGTCACCTTTCTGATCCAGTTTAGCTTTCTGAGATCATTGGCATCAAAACTAGAGACGAATCCGTTGGTCAATGCAAAAGAGGGAGGAGGCCCGGTTTGAAAGATGAAGAGGCTTCCCTCACGGGTATTGGCACCGGCTGCTGAAGGCATAAACTGCCAGATAGTAGAAGGACTGTCTTTTAGAAAAACTTTTATGATGTCTGTAGGCATGCGGTAAAGGCTACTTTGAATAATGACAGCGGAAGCTTCTTCAGAGGCCTGATCCCACTGCTGCAGATAGAGAAGTACCCTTGCCAATAGTGCTTTGGCTGCCCATTTATTCGGACGCACGCGTTCGGTTGTAGGGTAGTCAGCCGTCATCAATAGTGATGCTTCAGTAAGGTCATCTTTGATATTCTGGTAAACGGCCTGTACTGACATTCGCTTTACGGCTTTGTTTTGTAGGTAATCGGTCTGGGTAATATAGGGAATGTCTCCAAAGAGATTGACAAGGTAAAAATGAACCAAAGCCCTGATGAATAAAGCTTCACCAATGATTTTATCACGATCGGAATGGCTTAAGACAGTGGAATGGGTAACTCCTTCTATAACCGCATTGGCAGCATAGATTTGCGTATAGCTTCGTGACCATAGCAATGAAACATCCGAGGTGGAGGGAAGTAGTCCATTGTTGAAAAAAGAAGCATTTCCACTGGCAGGAATGCCATAGAAATCAAGTTCGTCGCAATACAACCCAAGCTGACAGCTAACACCCGACGGGTAGCCGGTAAGAACTCCGTTATCCCTTAGATTACTGTAAATTTCAGTTAGGGCAGCAGTTGCGGTTGCCTTATCTTCGAATACATCATCGGCATTAAGTTGAGAAGAAGGAAGGTCAACCTGTGTGAAACTGTCACAGGATAAAAAAAGAAACAATACTCCCAAAACGGGTATCACCCTCCTGTAATGGACAGGGGATATTACTATGCAATAGTTGTTGATTTTTATTTTCATGATCATTTTTTTAACATTAGAAAGCTATTTGAAGACTGCTGGTAAAAATTTTGAGTGGTGGCAGATAGCCAGTAGAGGTAAACTCGGGATCAATACCTTTGTAATGGGTGAACGTCAAAAGGTTTTGCCCTTGAAGGCCGACTTTACAAGTGAAGCTTTTTGTCCAATGTTTGGGAACATCATAGTAAAGCGAAATATTCCTCAATCGTATAAAGGAAGCATCTCCTATGGCTGCATCACTTTGAACGAATCGGGTGTAAGCGGTGCTTCTAAGGTTGTTAGAATTACTGTAGCCCTGAATGAATGAAGTATCCCCAGTCTGTTGCCAATGATCCGCTACACGGGTGGGTTGGTTTGACATTGTTCCGGGCATGGTGAATCGGTACATTTCATTGAAATTTTCCTGACGGACAAAATCAAACAGAAAATCAAGAGTAATTGCTTTATAGGTCAGTGTGTTTTGGAATCCACCATAAAACTGAGGGTTAAGATCCTTGATAATTTTTTTGTCATCAACAGCCGAAAAATTGCCATCTTTATTGAAATCAGTAAACGTATAGTTTCCGGTTTGCGGATCTACACCTGTATTTTGATACACTTTTATAATGTTTAACGGTTGCCCGATTACATATTGATTGGCATAGGGTGAACCTGCCAGTCCAGGGAAGGAAAGCAGTTCGTTCTTTGCTTTTGTAATATTAAAACTGCTCGTCCATCTGAAATTTTTGGAAATTATATTTTGTGTATTTAGAGTAAGTTCAATTCCGCTGTTCTGTACTTCCGCGTCAAGATTGGCAGTAAGCTGGGTAAAGCCTGTCGTTCCGGGTAGTGGGATCCCAACCAGCTGGTTTGAAGAACGGTTACGGTACAAACTCAAAGATGTACTAATACGGTCGTTGAGAAAGCCGAGTTCAATAGCGCCTTCTAATTTAGTATTGGATTCCCAGCTAAATTCAGGATTAAACAGCCTGGAAGGAGACAGCCCTTTAACGCCCTGATAGGTATTGCTTGAAACGGTATAAGTATCAATGTACTGATAATCGCCAATCTGATCATTTCCCGTGGTTCCCCAGCTGGCACGAAGTTTACCAAAACTTAAGAATCCCATTTTTTGCATAAAGGCTTCTTTTGAAAAAAGCCATGCTGCGCCAACGGCTCCGAATGTTGCAAATTGTTTGTCGGGACCAAAACGGCTAGAGCCGTCTCTTCTTCCGGTGATATTGAGAATATATTTTTCGTGCCACTTGGCATTTATCCGAAAGAAGGTCGCTTGGTATTTATAAACGGATTGATTGCTTTCCAAAATTCTGTAAATCGATGCAGAAGCTGGGTTTTCAAGCAAGCTGTTGTTTGGGAAGTTTTCTCCATAACTAACGGTTTGTTCACCACTTTGTTGTTGGAAAGTAGTCCCAATAAGTGCATCCAGTTGTACTTTTTCAAACGATTTGTTCCAGCCTAGTTGTGGTTCCAGTATCCAGGAAGTGCGATCTAAAGTATTGTAATATACAGATGAAAACTCACTTCCACGTCCTAAGGACGGGTTAAAGGCAGTTGAAGGCAATAAAGTAATTTGGCTTTGTCTAAGGTCAGTAAAGCCCAGGTTTACTTTGGCGAGAAATGATGGAGTAAAATTATAGGATATAACGCCATTAGTCATCAGATCATTGGTTTTGCTTTCTATAGTTCTAAGTAATTTGGCAAGAGGATTACTAAAAGTGCCGTTTTCCCAGTTGAGTGATCCGTCAGGATTGAACAATGCGGGGGCATTAGGTGCCAGAGTTTGCGCATCCCTAGCCAAGTCGGTAGAAGGAAGGTCACTGTCCTGATAGGTATAGCCAGAAGCAAAAGAGATTTTGAATTTTTGATCTTGTGAAGTATGGTTAAAATTAGCCCGTGTACCCGCTCTGGCCGATTTAAATTCCATTGGAAATACCGTAGTTTCTCGATTGTAACTTCCTGAAATAAGGTATTGCGTTTGTGCAGAACCTCCGGAAATAGAAAGCTGTGCCATATTGTATTCAGCAGTTCCTCCTAAAATTTCTTTTTGCCAGTCGGTGTAACTATTTTGATCCCAAGTACCATTTACATCATAAGCGTTGGTGGGGTATTTTGTTACTCCATCATTCGCAAAAGCTTCTTTTCTCATGGCAAGATAAGTGGGAGTATCCATTAAATTCATGTGGCCGGATACCCTTCCTAGGCCTCCGGTATAGTTTGCAGAAAAAGCTGTTTTTCCTTGCTTTCCTTTTTTGGTGGTGATTAAAACGACCCCATTGGCACCCCTTGAACCATAAATAGCTGTTGCATCGGCATCTTTTAATACTTCGATACTTTGAATATCATCTGGATTGATGTTGTTTAAAGGACTGTTTTGGGCAGGCATATTGGTTGAGGTATAACTGCTCCCAATGCTTTGGGTGGAAAACGGCACTCCGTCGATGATATACATGGGGTTGTTACCATCGCTTCGAAGGCTGTTTTGTCCCCGAATTTTTATTTGAAAGCCGCCACCGGGCATACCAGAGTTTTGTATGACACTAATTCCAGCCATACGTCCCTGCATGGCGGCTAGGACATTGGTTACAGGTTGTTTTTCAATATCTTTTGCAGTCAGGCGGGAAATACTTCCGGTACGCTCGCTTTCTTTAACGGAGTAGTACCCGGCATTAACGCGGACTTCCTGGAGAGTGGTAACGTCTGATTTCAGTACAATATCTATCGTAGTTTGTCCCGCAATTGGGATAGTTCTTTTTTTGTACCCCATAAATGACACCACCAAAGTATCATTTGGGGCTGTAGGTATTGCATAATGCCCGTTGTAATTTGTGATTGCGATAAGGGCAGCATTGTTTTTGACGGTAATGGTAACGCCGGGGAGGGGAGTACTTCCATCGGTGACGGTTCCCTGAACCTGATGCTGTTGTGAAATAGATGGAGATTGCCGCTTGGGATTTCGGGCAAAAGAGGATGAAAAAGACAGCAGTAGGCCGGTTAGAAGCAGGCAATAAAGCGCTTTCCCATCCTTGGATAATGAAAAGTAATTCATAATTTTGGGATTGGTTAGTTAAACAGGTTTTAATTGGCTACGGTCCTCTATACTAGTTTGGCGACATGGTAGAGGGCCATTTTTTATGCATTAAGTAAACGGCTTAATGGTCATAAGAATACTTTATTAGTCTATAAGCAGCAAAAGTTAAGTTCGTTTTTGTTGCGAAACTTAAACAAGAAGAATCACTGCTAAGAACTATAAGTGAGTTTTGGGTAAAAAAATGGCATGGAACTCAGCTTACTGCCTTAGAGGTACTGGTATACCGTTGCAACAATAAGTGAGCCCACGCCAATGACGTGAGCATCGTACTTATCATCTCGTTGCAAAAATTACCAGTTTTCTAAGGCGAGATTCAAAGCGAATGCTTCAAATGTTTTTTATGAAGTATCGCAAAATTATTTTAAAAATCAAATATAAACAAATTTTATATGACTACAAAATTTCATTTTAAAATATTTTTTGTCGTCTAATGAAGTTGTCAATTTGAGTATGACTAGATACAGAAATAAAATTGCATTAAAACATTTAGGAGAAAAAATAAAAGCTCAAAGAATCAAAGCAGGAATGAAGATTGATGATTTGGCTGAAATGACGGGGTTTAGTTATAATACTATTTCCAATATGGAAAATGGATATGAAACATATCTTTCCTATTTCATTGAAGTTTGTTTTGCTTTGAATTGCCATCCAAAAGAAATTATGGATGTAGAATTGGATGTAAAGTCTAGATTTCAATTATCGCCTTCTAGGATTGAAAAATCGAGATTAACAGATAGAATTAATGTTTATATTCAGAATAATTATTTTAAAACGCCTAAGTCAACTAGTGAGGTAGTACAAAAACTGAAAGAAGAATATGATTCAGATTTTGAGTCTAAAAATGTTTCTGTTATATTACTTAGATTTACGAAAGCTAACATTCTAAAGATCATAAAAAAAGGAAATAGAAATTTATATAATTCTAATTCTTAATAAATTATAGAAAAATTAATTAATCGTTTTTTGTTATATGAATTTTATTGAGTAGGCAATTTTAGTTTTATTATATTTGAAATATGGAATGGTATAAAATAATAGGACTAGTTGTTATCTGGATTTTTGGGCTTTATTTGAGAGGAAAATTTTATGAGTTTAGAAAGAGTTATGGCTCGGAGCATAATGATAGCTGGAAGACAAGGAAGAAATGAGAAGATGCTGAGATATAGGCATCTTTTTTTGATTTTTAATTATATTAGTCATGACAAAAGGCTCAGATTATAAAATCCAAGCCTTAACTTTTTAATTTATTCTTTCGGTGGTAAATAAAAAAACTTTGAACCCTGTTCATTTCCAAGTCTTATATGTTTTTTTGGGAAAAACTTTTGATATGTCTATTTTTGGAAGACTTTTTGTAAAATTGAAGCCAATCTAATGCCCGCTTTTTGAATTTGTGATTCAATAGTCTTTGCACTAGTAATTATATACTCTTCCTTTATTTTTGCTCCTCCAGTATTGTAAATAGGATCGAGTAGGCTTCGAGATTCTTTGGACCAGGCTATAACATCAATTGTTTGCAAGTTATTAATTTCTTTGGGTGAAAATTTATTTGCGTTTAAGCAGTTTTCAAGACTTATGTTTTGATCAAAAATGATTCCTGAATCCCAGAATGCGTGCAGGTTGGAACCCTGTCCTTTGTAGTTTAACTGTACTGTATTTCCTCCTTTATCCGAACCATATCCAACATGTAATGGTTGGTGCAAGTCGCCCACCAAATGAAAAACAATCAGTAGTTTGCTTTTGATTTCCTGTTTGGTTAGATTTTTATTGTTTTGCAGCTCTTTAATCGTCTGATTTAAAATATAAATAATGTTACTTCCTGATTTTTCAACAACTTCTTCCCCCTTTTCAATGTTTGTATAATGATAGGGTTTCATGTAATCATAACTATGATCGTCTTTGATGTTGTCCATCCAATTGGCCGCATCTTCAATAGTCATCCCATCTAAGTATTCCAAAACAATTTTTTTGGTGTTTTTGTCCAGATAATTAAATGCTACTTCGGCAACTAAAGCGTGACCTTTTTTACCCCATGCTAATGCTTCAGTAGGGAAGAGGAATGAAAGAGATAAAAATATGGTAGCTAAGATAAGGTTTTTCATAATTTCCATATTAATTGATTTTTTGTCGAACAAATGTATGACTTTTTTTATTTTTTATAAGGTGAATGTTATGAAATAATAGGACTAGCTATTTTGTGGTTCGTGGACATTAGCAGAGGGAAAGATCTGATGAACTTATAAAAAAAGCGTTTCAAAGAGTGTTGGAAAAATTGGAAGAAATGAAAGATACTGTGAGTTTTTTTTTATCAGTAATTGA
Organism: Flavobacterium aquiphilum; assembly: GCF_027111335.1. Classification (NCBI taxonomy): domain Bacteria; kingdom Pseudomonadati; phylum Bacteroidota; class Flavobacteriia; order Flavobacteriales; family Flavobacteriaceae; genus Flavobacterium; species Flavobacterium aquiphilum. The sequence continues at coordinate 1,369,686 of NZ_CP114288.1, forward strand.
TTGTTTATAGAAAAAATACTATATATTTGGGAAATATAAAAAAAGCCACAAAGTGCTGACAATATGTAATTTTGAGATATATTGGAGTTCCTTTATTGCAATATAAACTAGTTAGTAACAATATTTCTGGTCTTAGTTAATTAAGAAAAAATCATACCCTTAATTCCAAATATAGATTTTATGGTAATCTCATTTATTAATATGAAAGGTGGTGTCGGAAAAACTACCACGGTTGTAGAGCTAGCAACAATTTTAGTTAAAGAACATAATAAATCAGTTCTGATTATTGATATGGATCCACAAACTAATGCAACATTCTCACTAATGGGAATTGAAGAGTGGGAAAAGATTAAAGATAATGCAACGATTGCAGATGTATTAGGAATGAATAATGGTTTCTCTTCACGTGATAAGGAATATGATATTAATAAAGCAATAGTAAAAAATGTTTGTAAAATCAATGGTCTTGACTTAATTCCGTCCCACATAGAATTAACATTTTTAGATTTGGACTTAAGCGGTCAACCGGGACGTGAAATAATTTTAGAGAATCGATTGAAAAAATGTCTAACAGATTATGATTTCATTCTTATAGATTGTCCACCTAATTTAACATTAGCACCTCAAAATGCCCTGGTAGTAAGTGACTTTATTGTTGTGCCAGTAGTACCAGAGTTTTTCCCATCAATTGGATTGCCACTTTTAGTTAATAGAATTGAACAACTTAAAAAGCGACTTCCAAATTGCGTTGTAGAAATCCTTGGTGTGGTGTTTACTAAAGTAAAAAGAACCACTAATAATCATACCGAGAGAATGGATAGTGTCAGAAAGACATGTGAAGAACTTGGAATTGAAACCTTTCAAACGGTGATTCCCGACACTGTTCGAATAAGCGAAGCAGCGACCCTTAACAAACCGGCATTCATTGTTAACCCAAATTCTGATGGAGTAACATCGTACAAAAGCTTTGCTAATGAGTTAATATTGTTACTTGAAGAAGTTGAAAAAGAATAAAATGTTAGAATTATACATAGACACTATAGAAAAATTGATGAAAGAGCTTTCAGAATATGAAAAGAAAGGTCTTGACACGTCGTCTTTGAGACTTTTTTTGAAAAATTTGAAGACTTTTCAAAAGCTTCAAAAAATTGAAGAAAGCAGGTATGGTCAATTGCTTAGCTTTTCAGAAAAGTTAGGAATTATAAAAACATTTTTAGAAGATAAAAAAGCATTCCCTAGGATAAAAGATGTTATTGAGTTTGCAAATAATGAGTTATCATTAAATTTTGTCGACCAAAAAGAAGCACGTGATGTAACTATCAGAAGAATATTAAATAGAATCGAGGAAACTCCTGAATTGAAAGAGAAAATGAAAATTGCTGTTTTAAACATCAGAAATCAAAAAGTTCATAAAAAATCATATAATAACAAACGTGAACAAGAAAGCGCTGTTAGTTTTTCAAAATGGGCTGAAATTTTAAGAAATTTATGAAAGATAAAATCATAGCAAACGCAAAAGAGGATTTACCTTTATATTTTCAAGATTTTAATACTTTTTGGAATAAGTCGGTAGCTGAAATGACTGATGATGAACTCTACACTACATATCGCTCATCATTAGTTTTTAAAAATTGGAAAGTATCATTAAATAGCATAGATATAAAAAATTTAGATTTAATTTTTGATGAATTATTTGAAGATATCAATGCGTCATTTTTTTTAGCTCTTTTAGGATTATATCGTTCAGCCCATATGCATATGCGCAGCAGTATAGAACTTTCTTTTCAGTTGTTATATTTTTTACATCATCCAATTGAATATAAACTTTGGCTGCAAGGTGACTTTGTTATAAAATTTGACAAACTACAAGAGTATTTTAACAATCATCCAAATTTCGAAACTGATATTAGGCCTTTGATTCAGAACATATTTAAAAACTGGAAGACATTTTCTAAACATATACATGGAGAATCACCAATTTTTTTTCAATGTGAGAAGGATGTTAGAAAAACAAGTTCATTTTCAAGAAAAGATTTTGGCATTTGGAAAAGTAATTTTGAAAAAAATGTTTATTACTTAAATAAACTTTTTTTGCTTTTTTTTAAAAAGGATTTTAATAGAATTCCCGAAGCTAGCAGAAACATACTCACTAGTTTGTTGGAAGAAGATGAAAAGACGATAATGAATGCATAAAACTAGCTTAATAGTGGTAATGGCTGTAACAACTCCTAATATTTTAAAGCTATTTCTAAAAAAGTAAAATTGCAAACCTTTTTTAAAGCGATTTGAAGGAGGTTTGTTTTTTAGTTACAGTACAAAATTGTAAAAACAGATATTTTTAATTTTCATAAGAAATCATAGGCTTTGTATATGGTCTGGGTTTCTTAATTTCATATTGATGTTTTACTTCATTAATTAGGTCTTTATCCTCATAATTAGGTATAACAATTACGTTTACAGTACCATCAATACTAAAATCTCTGGCTAATAGTTTCCATACAATATTAGTCTCGTAGCTCTTCTCATGAGGAGTAATCCACACCTGAAATCCTCGATTATCTTTTTGTATTAAAGGCTTTTCATCACAAAAAACGACTATGCGATTATCAATATCTACCGAAGATTTAATATGATAATGAAGATTTTTTTTCCAGCCAGAATTAATTTTATCTACATAAACAAACTCATCTCCAAAATCAACAATAAACTTCCAATCTTCAATAACACAATTACCTGTGTTAGTAAGCTCAAAACTTAAAAGACAACAGTTCAACATAGTCTTCTTATAACTCGAACCAAATCCATCAACCATTAAATTAAGTACACTTCCAGAAGTTGATCTAGGATTATATTTTGGTGACTGTCCTACTTTATCGGTAATAATACCGCGATTGAATTTTGGATTTAAAATAAGATCACTATTTTCAATTCCATTTATTGAAATACCAAAACCATGTCCTTGATTATAATTGACCGTATTAAGATAATAATCTAAAACCGTTTTTCTTTTTAAGATTTCATCCACAATATCTTCCCAGTAAAACAATAACACCTCAAATAAATCATTTTGCAGGTGCTCTATATTTAAAAGCCTGATATACTCTTCAATTTTAACATCTTTATTCGAAGTAGTAGCAATAATAAAAACTGCTAATTTTGGTTTAAAATTTTTCGCTCTCTCAACTTCGACATTTATTTCTTTTACAGTTAGTTCAGCATTTGTATAGGAATCTTTGCCTTTACATTGTATACCCCAAAAATCAATTTGTCCTTTTGGCACTCCATAAATATCAACGCCATCCTGGGACTGGCCTGATCGTCCATTCTTTTTAATTTTAAGTGGTATTCCCCATAATTGTCCCCACAAGTTTTTACATAAATCCTCAAAATCTTGCCAATACTCAGGCTTAGGCAACTGCTTTTTCATATTGTTTACTTATCCATTTTATTATTATTCAAAAAAAAGCTTTGTCCAACAAAACTATCAAAGTATTCGTTCCCAAAATCATTTTCTATTATCGCGATATCAATGATACCGTCTTTTTTAATAATGCCTTTATCAAACATAGACATCTTATTGTAATTCGATATATTAAAATGATACATAATTTCGTTAATATGATAAACATAAGTAGTATTACCGTTATCTTTTAATCGTCTTGGCTGAATAATAGATTGAATAGGTTTTGTTTCATTATTTGCAATCTTAATCAAAATAACTTCAAATTCATCCTCTGCTCCTGCATCATTATCCAAAATCATTTTTCTTAATCGCTCTCCGTAAACAGTACCAAGGTTAACATCTTGAAAAAAGGGATTTTGTGAGAGGTGCGATTTCCAAAGTATCGTAAGAAAAAATAATTTAATTTTTGCGTAATCTAAGTTCTTATATCTAACAAAAGGAACATGTATGGCATCACCGGGAAACGTTTCAGTTTCAATGCTGTCATGGCCATTATATAAATAATTACAAGCGTAACGCTCAAAATTTCCAATAACACCATTATCACATTCAGCACACAAAATGTCACTGTCCTTAAATCCGGTCTGTTGATATGTTACTTTGGTGAAATCCTGAATATTTACATTAGCAAGTTTATGTTTTATACCAAACAGTCCCTTATACATAAAATTAGGGATAATATGTGAATTCTTTATTAATTGCTTATCCTCTAGACAAAGTTGACAAATCATAAACCGTTTGATTTAATATTTTAAAAAAAATTAAAATAAAATTACAAAATAAATTTAATGCTAAATTAAACTAAAAAGTTGTATTTATATATTTTTTTGATAAATTTGCAATGTTAAAGTTGTATTTCGACAATGGTAAGATTACAACATTTTTAAATTGTCTTATCGTGTAGTTATGCAAACACAGTTAAAAGTACAACAAGACGTTAAAGATTTCCTTAACGAGTTTAAGGTTAAAATGAGTATTTATAATGTAGTTTTTAGAGACGATCGAAAAAAGAATACATTATCAATCTTAAGCTTAGACATGCTTCCCGTAGAAAGGAAAGAAATATTAAAAAAATTAGAACTTACAGATTATTGTGAAGGGCCTGTTAAAGACACACTAAATGGCTTGCCCCCCATGTGGGTTTTTGGCAAACATTACAAAGGGAAAGAAATTTATATAAAAATATCAATCGGTTTCGAAAATCTGCCGGTTATATGTATTTCTTTTCATATTGCAGAATTTGCTATATCCTATCCCTTTAAAAACTAAATTATGAAAAATCCATTTACCGGTGAGGAAATGAAACTAATTAGGGAATATGCAACATTACCTTATAGAAAAGACGAATTCGAAATTGTTTATCACGCATATGAAAGTGAAAAAACAAAAGAAAGATTTACAAATGATGAGTTAGATTTAATAAATATTAATCAGGTTCATAATTTGTACAGAGAGAAATACGGGATTCCATTCCCCGAAGAAATTAAAAACATTAGAGAGAAATACGAAGTTTCGGCAAAAAAAATGTCTGAGATACTAGGTTTAGGTTCAAATGCATATAGATTATACGAAAGCGGTGAAATTCCTTCCGTATCTATCGGACGATTAATTGCATCAATCAAGGAAGCTGATGAATTCCGCAAACAAATTGAGTTTAGTACTCATTTATTAAAAGAAAATGAATATCAAAAATTATTAAAAAATGTAGAACATTTAATTGATGTTGAAAGAAACGCTTGGAAAAAAATATTTGAAGACAATTGTGCATACAAGACAATTGACGATAACTCAGGATTTAAACTATTAGATTTTGATAAAATTGCAAATGTTTTGAGTTTTTTCAAATCAAGAGGTTTAGAATTATTTAAAACCAAGGTTAATAAATTACTTTTTTATACTGATTTTTTAAATTATCAAAGATTTGGAACCTCAATGATGGGGATTACATACAGAGCAATTCCTTTTGGACCAGTACCTGTAGAATATGAAAAAATATTTCGTCAATTGTGTGATGAAGATATAATTGATATCGAACAATTCCAGATTGATCACAATTATGTTGAACGCTTTATTCCAAACATTCAGTTCAATTCTGAATTATTTAACGAAATTGAATTAAAAGTTTTAGAAGATATTGCAAAAAAATTCAAGAATAAAAACACTACTGAAATTGTAAATACAAGCCATAAAGAACCCGCTTGGATTGACAATCACGATAATAGAAATATAATAAGTTACAAGAAATATGCTTTTGATTTAAAAGCTTTCAATAATTAGTATAAAATAAAAGAGGCCTTGCGAGCCCCTTTTTAAGAAAACTAATTCTGTTTTTAGGATAAAATACGAATTACATTTTCATCTTAGTCGATACAAATGTAATATAAGGATTCGAAACTCCAATTCAATCCCTATATATTTCTTCATATTTTTTCCTAAAAACAACATTTATTAATTAATCGCTACAACCGCAGTTAGATGTTGATTAGGGTAATGAATATGCCATTCCCATCAAAAAAGAAAAGATAAAAACTAAAAGTCCAGACCGGTTTTTACTTGCATATTTTAGGACATTTTTTTAAATATTTAAATTATTAAAAATGGGAATGACTGTTGGAGCAATTTTAGTCTCTTATGACATCAACAGATTGCATATTGAAGTAAAAAACGCAATGAAAGCGTTAGGTTATACGGATAATTGGCATTATGGAACAGGAAAGACATATCAATTACCAAACACAACTTTGTGGAAAAACAACATATCCTCTAACCAAGCAATCAGTGATTTAAAAAGCATATGTGCAAGATTTAATGTGCTACTTGAAAAAGCTGTGGCAGTAAATGCTACCGAATTTGTAGGTGTTTAATTAAAAACCAAGAAATATGTTTGATTTAGGAAAACAAAAAATTGAAGTAAAATGCAATTGTGGAAGAAAACATAGTGTCACATTACAAGACGTTTCTAATAGAAAAAATATCAAATGTGGATGCGGGATAACTATTCAATTAACTGATAGCGGAGGTTCCGTTAGCAAAAGTATCTCTGATATTAATAAAAGTATGGGAAACCTTGAAAAATCGCTAAAGCGATTGGGTAAATAAAAAAACCGAAGCATAACGGAATCAGGCTTCGGCGGGTTAAAATTTTTATTCGACCAAAAATTTATCCTGCAAATATACTATAATAGTTTGTATTACTGATTTCCTTGGGTTTAATTTACGACACCTCAGTATTAAATAGTTCGTAGTTCCAAATTTAGTAAGCGATGGCAACAAATGGGAAACCAGGTGACGGGCACAGAAATGGCGCCGTGACCAACAGGAGTCAGGTTTATAATCCAAAAACTGAGCAGTGGGTAAAGAGAGACAATACCACTGGAAGATTTATGGATGTAAAGCAAGACGGTACTCCTTTTAAAGGAGTTACCAAGAAGTAACCCCGATTATATTCTGGGATTGAAATTAGCCAGTTTTATTAGTAGAACTGGTTAATTTTATTTAAAATTATTATAAGCCATAAAAAAAAATATTTACAAGCCATGACGTCAAAGATACAACACACTGCCTTACTATTTTTTTACCTGTTTTACAAAAGGTTATTACTTTCAATATAGTACACACAGTGTTGGACAGCATTCAATTTGATTTTAATGTTATTATAATCCTAATAATCCTATTATCAATAATATATCTTCTGACGCTGTTCTTTTTATGTATAGCTCTTTTCAAATGGATTCGCTTTGACTTTACATTAAGAAAGTTAACTCCCTGCTTAATTAGTGCAATAGCACTTTTTTGCCTTGATTATTTCATAAAAACAAGTATAAATTACAAAATTAAAACTATTATAAACAAGATTAAGAATATCCCGATCGCGCGAAATTGCATTCCGTGCGCATTACAATAATCATGGACTTTCCCCTCTGGCTCGTTTGCAACGAGTACCTACTTTCTTTTGTTTATGAACTAGAGCGTTTACAACGCGGTTAAATCACAGCTTCTCAAAGCCTGCTCAAAGACTTGGATAGAGTATGAGATATTTACCATTAATTTCATTTTATCTGATCAATAAAAAAATTAACAGACATCCCTGTCTTATTTTTAAAAGCATTGGCAAAACTCGGAGCATTTTTGAAACCGGATTCTTCCGCCAAAGCATTGTTGGAATACTTTCTTAATTTGGGATCCTCTTCGAGCTTTTTTATAATATAAGATATTCTTAAATCGCTCATATAGTCTGGATAGGAGAGACCTTTGTGAAAATTGATGATTTGTGATAGGTATTTGTAGTTTGTATTAAAACTTGTTGCCAGCTTTTCAATTTTCAAATCTTTTTTTAGGAATCCCAGGTTGGTTTCAAATTTCACGAGTTTTGTTAAAAGTTCTTCTTCTAGTTCCTGCGGGATATTAGGGCGTTGTATTTTGCTGGAACCAAGAGTATCCTCTTTAGGGTCGTTTTTTTTAAAAAGTTCAAAATGGCGCTTAGAGTTTGTAAGTTTTCTGTTTTTGTACAGCAGATAGATTGAAGCAGGCAGAAGAAATAGGACAATAACAAACAGACCTATCTTCATGGCTTTTTCATTTTTGGCCTCATCCTTGATTTTTTTGGTTTCATCAATAAGTTTTACCGTGTCATATTCTTTAGTAATTTTGGTAGAAAGATACTTGGAATTTGTTTCGATGATTTTGTCTGCTTCCAGCAGTTTGGTCATATACAATAGCACAGAATCATTGTCGCTTTTGCCTTTGTAATAATCGATGATCATCTCATAGTTTTTGCGCAAATCTGGTCTGATATATTTTTTGTCGCTGAATATTTGATCTACTTTTAGAAGATAAGGAAAGGCTAATTCTCTTTTGCCGGTATCCCAGTAAATAGATGCTATGTAAAAATAGGCTACAGAAAGGTTAGCTAAGTCTTTTTGCTTAATTAATTCTGGTATCGAACTTTTTAGTTTTGTTAATCCATCTTTATATGATTTTCTAAAGTAATCATTTATGCCTGCAGAATGATTGAGGTAGGGGATCATTGAAAAATCTTGATACTTCTTACTTTTATCTATTGCCAGTTTATTCGTTTCAGCCGAAGCCTGATAATTTCCAATTCTCGTATAACAGAGCGTTAGTGAATGAAGACAATTTATATACGCCCTTGGATTTTTGGTCTGGAAAAAATCAGAACATTTTAAAAAAAGGGATATCGCTTCATTGTAAAAACCGAGATAATATTTGACATGGGCAATATTGTATTGAGTTTTAAATTTAAGATAATCATTGTTAGTGGAAACAATAAGTTTATTTGCTGTCAAATAGCAGTCTAATGCTTTGTTATGCTCCTTTTCGCTGTAGTATATTATGCCCTTTGTGAGGATAGCGGAGCCAATTTCTTCATTGTTCTTAGTAAGTTCTGCTACAGCAATCATGCTGTCGGCATAGATAAGTCTTTGGCTGTATTCAACTTCATAGATATAGTTTTTATATCCAGTGATAATTTCGGTTAAGTTATTCTCTTTTTTAGCCTTTGTTAAGTAAGCTTCCAGATAAGGATAAACATTTTTCTTGCTTTTATATTGATCAATTTTATCATAAAGAGAATTATAATCCATTTGTAAAAGATCACGATGCTGCTGGGAAAAAATAAAGGAAAACTTGATAAGCGTCAAAATGCATAATAGGGAGCTTCGTCTGTTAATCATTTGGCAGGTTTTTTTTGAGGAGATTAATAGGTTTATAGCAGAATTGTGAGGGCATACAATTTTTAGGCTTATAAATATAAGTAAACAATTGATATTGTAAGCTTTTTATAGACAAAATAGTCTGTTTGTTTCCAGAATTCAATATGTTCTTTTCCGGAAAGGATCTTACTATCGTTTGTGAGCATTGATGGGAGTGTCTATGTTTGCTACGAATTCACGAGCAGGGTTGGATAATTTGCCAATCCAGGTTCACTAATCCGGGTTAATGGGCTGAGTAAAAAAATAGTAAACAAAACCTATTGACAAAATGAAAAAATTATCCTTTTTAGTGCTGCTTTTTATTGCTGCAGCATGCTCTACTGAATCTTATGAAGAAGATAGCGCTTTACAAAATAATGTTTCGAAGAAAAGTATTCCATCCAGTATCGGGACATCTGATACATCGAATTTTTCTTCAGCTATTTCAAAGTTTGATATTAGTAATGAAGGGCAAAAACTTTTGATATCTTCTATCAATGAAATATTGCGTTTAAAGCAGGAGGGGGCCTCCTATGAAGAAGTTCATGCCTATATGGTAGAGTTTCAGACTAAAGTAATGGCATCAAATATTTCGTCCAAAGAGAAAGAAATCTTACTTCCGTCACTATCTTTATTACAATATGATACATACGCCAGCACTGAGGCTGATGATGGAGGCAGAAAGGACAGAGACTGGGAGTTGTCTGTTGGTACATTTAAGGTTACAAGTTTCGGCACATCAGAGAACTTTTCAAATACAACTCTAAATTCAGAATCTTTCCCCGCCACGGAGTAATTTGTAATTGATGGAAACGGCTAGGGAAATTGTTCAGTATCTAATAATGAGAGAAAAAAAGGAAAAAGTCCTTAGCCGGATTCATGTCTCCAATGCTGAAACTTTCAGTATAATATTTCCCTTTAATTTAAAAGGAGAGCTGCGATATGTACTAGTTATGCATGGAAATAAACGTATTGGCGAACTGCAGAACAATATTGAGACAACCTCAGTAATGGATCATAAAATTTACCTTCTGCAAATCAATAACAACTTTATTTTGACATTTCATCCTTTACTTTTACAATTGCTTTCTGGCTTTTTTTTGGCTGAATGTAACACTGATGAGTCTGTATTTTTTGAAAAGATACTTAGAAAGCTTGATCAACAATATAAGAAGGGAAAGAACAACCTGATATCCCGATTCTACCTTAGTATTTTTTTGCACTGTTTAAACGAAATCTTAATTCGTGGGAAACCTTTTATGTGTAGGGAAGAAATTTTGGCCAGGGATTTTTTAAAAATTCTTCAAACAGAAAATAATTCCATTCGCCGGGTTCAGTATTATGCCAATAAACTTTTTGTAAGCAGAAGATATCTTACTAAAGCAGTAAGTAATACATTTGGGCGAACTCCTAAAGAGTTGATAACTATAAGGGTAGTTGATGAAGCCAAGAAGTTATTGAAGACACAACTTTCCATTTATGAAATTTCAGAACACCTTAAGTTTGAAAGTTCTGCTTCTTTTACCGTCTTTTTTAAGAAGCATACTCAATGTACTCCGTCTGAATATCGTCAAAAGATCCAAGATAGTTAAACAAAATGATACAGTAGTATCCATTGGAATGGTTGGATTCTTTGATATAGATTACTTCATAGACAAAACAAAAAAATAAAACAACCCACTTTTCGATCCCTTCTCTGTCTTACTCCCCTCCTTCGGAGGGGTTGGGGGAGGAAAGAGGGACTGGAGGTGAGGTTTAAAAAAGAAAAACATGTATAAAAAAACAATTGAAGAATTTAATCTTTCTTGCAATGAACTATTAGAATCAAACGAATCAATGCAAAACAAGGCCAGTAATGGAATTGTTTTATGCAATAAGACATTAACGAGCCTAAAAGATTTAGTAGATAAAAAAGATTTTAATACCGTTCCGGAAGAAATTGATTTTTTCAAGAACATAAAACCCATCCCTATGAGTTTTTTAATTTATTTTACTGAAGTACGTTCCTGTGAAGTAAGAATGCCCAAAGCGGGAAACACCTATAAAGTTCAGTTTCTTCAAAAAGAATTGCGTAAAATAAATAAGTTCTTTTATAAAAATGCCGATTTTGTGCATTACATGGAGCAAGGATACAGTTATTTGGATCACCAATTCTTTACCAGAAACCATCGCGATAATTTTCCATTCACACCGATGACCGATTACTATCAGTTTCCGGAATTTTCGACTTCACAAGATATGCTTTGGGCAAAAGTAAAAGCGATGTACCGATTTATTCATTACATCCGCCAAGCACTAAAACGACTAAAAGTGGATGATTCCGAAATCTTTGAAGAGAAAAAACACAAGGTATTGGTGTGGACAGGGCCAAAAACAGCCTTAACAGAATTAATATATGCTTTGTTTTCAAACGGAACAATTAATCACGGTGCGGCAGACATCAATATGATAACGGCATCCTTTGAAGATTTTTTCAATATTAAACTGGATAACATCTATAAAACCTACACCGAAATCAAAGCCCGAAAAAGCAGTAAGACAAAATTTTTGGAAGAATTAACCCTTAATTTACAGCAAAAAATGGCCAGGGAAGATTTAGGCTAAAAAGCGTAACTACGAAAACTAGAAGCAGCAATTCCGGATTGAAAAGGATTGCTGTTTTTTTTTATGGCATAATTTGATAAAGAATAGAATCCGAAACCGCTGGATGAGATTATTAAAAAACGTCATTGGTACCCCAGTCGAGGGCGAAAGGCTCCACACCATCCACATAAATGAAAAAAAATCCTCCCAGCAGCCCCACGAAATGAAATTCAGCGAAGCTAATCCTTTCGTGTGGCCCTGAAAAAAAAGTCTTTTTTAGTACTTATTGGTCCTTATTGATCATTACAGAACCATAACATTTTGATTTTAAATTCTATAGTTGAAGCTTTGTACTATAATTCCGCTTTTAGATGCATCGAAATTGGTTTTATAAGGTTTGAAAAAATGTACCTAAACATTTTAAATAGCAACATTATAATAAATAGAAATTATGGCCCAACAAAAAGGTATAATTAAATTGAGAGGTACTATTGGTGATATTACTTTCTACAAAACCAAAGACGGTCACATGGCTCGTGAAAAAGGAGGCATTGACGCCAAAAGAATGGCTAGCGATCCAGCCTTTCAGCGCACTCGTGAAAATGGTTCTGAATTTGGAAGAGCCGGAAAAGCTGGTAAAGTCTTGCGTTCTTCGTTACGCACTTTACTTTTGAATGCGGCTGACAGCAGAATGGTCAGCCGATTGACACAATCAATGATGAAGGTGATTCAAGCTGATGGCACCAGTGTACGCGGTTTACGAAACGTCATTGACGGGGAAGCTGAATTATTAACCGGTTTCGAGTTTAACGCTAATGGAATATTGAGTTCCTGCCTGTTTGCCCCTTATGAGGCAACCATCGACAGGGCAACCGGTGAAATCAAAGTAACACTTGCCCCTTTTGTACCTGCCAATATGGTTGTTGCCCCAGGAGGAACCACTCATTTTAAAATCATTTCAGCCGGTACTGAAGTTGACTTTGAAGCCGAAACGTTTATCGAAGCCCATTCGGAAACTGCTGTGTTACCATGGAATACGTTGCCTACTATCGCTATTACCCATACCAATATGGTGACACCCAACAGTACTAAACCGCTTTTTCTGGCTTTGGGATTGGAATTTTTCCAAGAAGTCAATGGAAAAATGTACTCCCTGAAAAATGGTTCTTATAACCCATTGGCCTTGGTAACCGTAAGTGGGGTATAGAATGGTTTTGGTTTTAACCAGAACATATTTCCCCGAGGGAACTAACGGGATGCTTACCCATAAAGGTAAATTAATCTGCTACGCGATTGAATTGCCCTGGAAGGATAATCAACACCAAGTTTCCTGTATTCCCGAGGGGGAGTATTTTATAGAGAAGCGCTACAGCACGCGATTTGGCTGGCATTTGGAAATTTTGGGTGTCCCGAACAGAAGTTTGATACTGTTTCATCCTGCCAATATTGCCTTAAAAGAGCTTAAAGGCTGTATTGCCCCTGTTAGCGAACTTTCAGGTTTCGGAATAGGGCTTCAATCAAAAAAAGCTTTCACAAAGCTTAAAAATTTGATTTATGCCCAACTGGACATGAAAGAAAGTGTTTTATTACTTGTTCAATCTTGATTTCTTGTCCCTCGTCTCTCGTCTCTCGACTTCGCTCGAGATGACATTTTTATTTGAGTAGGGTCTCGACTGCGCTCGAGGTGACAAAACAAACATCATTTTATATTACTTTTTTTAGAATAAAAATGATGCCTCGAGATGACGCGCTTGGGATTACACGCTCAGGATGACGTGCTCGGGGTGACAGGGAATAAATAAAATGTAAAAATTATGAATGTTATCAAACGAGCGAAAGCTCCCACCCCAAAATTTTTTAAAGTACTGCGCAACATTGGACTAGTTGTGGCAGCAGTTGGTGGCAGTATTATTGCTGCTCCGATAGTTTTGCCTGTGACAGTAGTTACACTAGGCGGTTACCTAACAGTTGCAGGAGGTGTATTATCTGCAGTTAGCCAGCTAACTACTGACACTAATACAGAGTCCGATGCAGAGTAGCAACAGTCCGCTAATAGGGACTGCCAGCGGTACCTTTTTGAGTGTATTACCAAATATACACTCGGAAGACATTTTGAAAACAGTTGTACTCGCAATTTTAGGAGCAATTGTAAGTTTCACAATTACTATACTTCTTAAGAAACTGGTTCGAAAGAAAAGTAAATAATTACGAATTTTGGATTACGAATTTTGAATTTTATGAGTCCAGATCTTTCGGTCTGGGCTTTTTTTTTGTAAACCACTAAGGACTGAAAGCGATACACCTGATTACGCAGTTCAATAAATACAACAATCAGCCCACGATCAGTGGCAGTACTTCTTCTAATTTTAAACCAGTGTATAAGCAAAACTCTTCAATACTTATAAATTGATGTTCTTGCTTGTTTAAGTTCTTTTTTATCTCCGTCAGAAGTAATCTTGAATAGCGATAACTTTTGCCTGTAATTATCTGAACGTCTTTTGGATAGATACACACTCTTTTCTGTACTATTTTCATATGAAGATAATATTTGTTTTTTAATGGAATATGGTATCGCCATTCTTCATTCCAGTTTGTGATTTGGAATCATGGCGATTTCATAAGTTGCTGTCTTATATATAACCGAATTATTTTGAACTAAAATTTAAATGCATTTGCTTTAAATTGTTATGAAACAAAATTGACTTCTTTCTTTTGTTTTTTTTCCCAATACGGTTCGGAGTTACGATAAAATTTAACATCGAAGGGGTTTAAATTTTTTGCAATTGGCTACAAAATGGTCTTTTTACTCCATTTTTTACCTTTTTTTTTACTCCGTAGCTCTGCTATGCAGTGCAAAAAAGTTAAAATCTGGGGAAAAAACCCCTATTTTTCGCTTCAATCGAAAAAGTTTAAACCACTTCATTTAATACCAATTGTAAATTCTGGGTTAAAGGTTTAAAATGGTTTAAAAGTTTAAATACAAACGAATAAGTCCCTAGATTCATTTACAATGATTCTTTTTGTAATACCAAGGCCTTCGGCTAAAGTTTAGGACAGGCTATAGTCGAGATCGATTTTTGGGTTTTCATGCCCAAAAGCGCGAAGCTCGACCTGGTAAAACAAACGTCATTTCATATTGTTTTTTTTAGAATAAAAATGGTTCTCGATACAAATTTTCAGAAAAAGCTGTTCGCATTTTCTGAAAATTTACTCGAACTGACGAGTAAACTGTAACGTCATTTTAGATTTTTTTTAGAATAAAAAAGATGTCGCGAGGTGGGGGGCGTGGGGCGTTGAGTTGTGAGTTGTGGGTTGTGAATGGTTAATGGTTAATGGTTAATGGTGAGTTGTGAGTTTATTGGTTGTTAGTATCAATGATTATTTATTAATTCTTTCGCTATTTACGAATCTTCGATTTCGCTACGCTCAAACAGCTTTTCTTTTGCTTTGCCAATTCGCTTCGCTCGGGTTACGCATTCTTCAAACATTTGACACTCGACTGCGAAAGCTAAGGATAATTGAAATTTCTTATTTAAAATAAAATGACTATCCGTTATTTATACCTAACCGATAAAATTGACCACAAATTACACAAATTAGCACAAATTTTTTATTTTAAAATCCGTGAGAATCCGTGCAATCAGTGGCAAAAAATAGTAAGTACGCTTTGCGGACAGTCATATAAAATAAATTTGAACAGGCTCTAATAAATCTAAAAAATAAATTTTAAATAGGCTCTTAAAATCTATAACTTCGCAAGCTTAGTGGAAACCTCTTTTTTACTGAATGATTAAGATGTTTTGCCCTTATGGTTAATCATAGTTTTGTGACTTTGAAGGGCGAAGCCTTGTCTGATAGAGACGGCGTTAATTTGCCGGATATTGAGATAATGGGATAAAATGAGGAATGAATCAAAAATGAATTTAGTTTGTAGTAATGAATGGTATAGATAAGTCTGGCGATTGGCTGTTTGAGATAACACCAAAGAATAAATTTTTCTCTTTAAATTTTAAAGAAATTTGGCAATACAGGGATTTGTTATTTCTGTTTGTAAAACGAGATATAATTACAGTCTATAAACAAACGGTTTTGGGGCCACTTTGGTATTTGATTCAGCCATTGTTTACTTCTGTTACATTTACTATTATTTTTAACAACGTAGCAGGGATAGACACAGGAACGGTGCCTCCTTTTTTATTTAATTTAGCAGGAATTTCAGTTTGGAATTATTTTACTGCCTGTCTTAACGGTACTTCAGATACTTTTAAAGCCAATGCCGGTATTTTTGGGAAAGTTTATTTTCCGAGGATTATTACACCGCTATCTATTGTAATTTCCAATTTGATAAAGTTCGGAATCCAGTTTCTGATTTTTATAGTGTTTTATGTTTTTTTCGTTTTGAAAGGAGTTGATTTAAGTATAAATCCATTAGTTGTTTTTTTTCCAGTCTTAGTTGTTATAATGGGAATATTAGGATTGGGATTGGGAATGGTGATATCGTCGATGGTGACTAAATATCGCGACTTAAGTTATTTGATAGGTTTTGGAATACAATTGTTGATGTATTTATCTGCTGTAATGTACCCAATGACATTGATAAAAGATAAATTACCAGAATTTGGCTGGTTGGTCGAGTACAACCCATTAGCTTATATAATAGAAACATCTCGTTATATGCTTTTGAATACCGGTGAAATTTCGGTGTTAGGCTTAAGTTATACGCTGTTGGTTACTATTGTCTTGTTCTTTGTAGGGCTTTTGATTTTTAATAGAACGGAGAAGAGTTTTATTGATACTGTTTAATAGTGAATAGTGAATGGTGAAAAGTTAATGGTGAAAAGTGAATGATGAAAAGTGAAAAAATATGGATCATAAAGATTTAGATGTTTGGAAAAAGAGTATGGATTTAGTTGAATCTGTTTATAAATTGACTCATCAATTTCCAGAAACTGAAAAGTTTGGACTAATAAGTCAGATGAGAAGATCGGCAGTTTCGATTCCATCTAACATTGCAGAAGGTTCTGCCAGGAAAGGGGATAAAGAATTGTTACAGTTTCTTTATATTGCAATTGGTTCAATTGCAGAACTTGAAACACAATATTTGATTGCAATGCGACTAGGATTTCTATCTAATGAATCCATTGTGGAAAAACAACTGATTGAAGTGAAGAAACTTTTATTAGGATTTAAAAATTATATTGATAAAAAGTTGTGAGAACTGTGAAAAGTGAGTTGTGAATAGTGTGCTGGCTATTCACGGCTCACGGCTCACGACTCACGACTCACGACTTACATGAAAGACATTATATTAAAAGCCGAAAATATTTCCAAGCAATATCGTTTGGGGCAGGTAGGAACCGGGACATTGAGCCATGACTTGAATCGTTGGTGGCATCAGTTGCGTGGAAAGGAAGATCCTTATCTAAAAGTTGGTGATACCAATGATAGAAGCACAAAAGGAGAGAGTGAATATGTATGGGCTTTACAAGATATTAACTTTGAAGTAGAACGAGGTGAAGTTTTGGGAATCATTGGCAAGAACGGAGCCGGAAAATCAACCCTTTTAAAGATTTTATCTAAAGTTACGGCACCCACTACAGGAAGTATTAAATCCCGTGGTCGTATTGCATCACTTTTAGAAGTTGGAACCGGATTTAATGGTGAAATGACTGGGAGAGAAAATATTTATCTTAATGGAGCTATTTTAGGAATGACTAAAAGAGAAATTACCTCAAAGCTTGGTGAGATTATTGATTTTTCGGGCTGCGAACGATATATAGATACTCCAGTAAAAAGATATAGTTCTGGAATGACGGTTAGATTGGCTTTTGCTGTGGCTGCTTTTTTGGAACCTGAAATATTGGTGATTGATGAGGTTTTAGCTGTTGGTGATGCCGAGTTCCAGAAAAAAGCCATTGGTAAAATGCAGGATATCTCTAAGGGTGAAGGGAGAACGGTCTTGTTTGTGAGTCATAATATGGGGTCTATAGCCAGTTTGTGTAAATCAGGAATTTATATGGAAAACGGAAAAATTATTATGCAAGATCATATATCAAAAATAATTGATTCGTATATAAGCTCAAATTCTAATTCAGAAAATTACAAATGTCATAAAGAAGTTCAAAATTATATATCAGATGTTGAAATCTTGAATAAGGGTGTGAAAATTAATCAATTTGGAATAAATGATGAAATTCAAATATGTATTGAAGTAATTTATGAAAATATTTTATCAACTAAAGTCGGAGTAGCATTGTTGGATAGAAATAAAAATAAAGTTTTCACAACTCATTTTGATTTATCAAATATTTCCAACGCGAGGAAAAAAATGTATTTTACTTGTAATATTCCTAGTAAAACGATTTGCCCAGGATTATACTCTTTTGACGTTGCATTATTCAATACAACAGGAATACTTTATGATTATGTTAGTGATATTTGTCAAATAACTGTACTTGAAACAGGTTCAGATATGTATTTTGATAATAATTATGGAAATGTTTTTGTTAATTGTAAATGGGATGAAAAATATTAAAAGATTATTTAAATCTATATTTTCTATAGCAAAAAAAAGAAAAGATATTTTGGAAAATATTATTTATATAGGTAATAATAAGGTATTATATGATAATGTTGAATTTTTAAATTCTGAAATAGGGTATTATTCTTATATATCGAAAAATTCGATTGTTCACAATACAAATATTGGAAAATTTTGTTCTATTGGACCTAATGTAGTTGTAGGATATGGCGATCATCCAACTAATCTTTTATCAACTTCTCCAATATTTTACAGTAAACATACATATTTTGATATTAATGCAACTAAAGATTTGTTTTTTGGGAATTCAAGAGTTACTATAGGTAACGATGTATGGATTGGAGCTAATGTTTTTGTTAAGAATGGTATAACTATTGGAGATGGAGCTGTAATTGGAGCAGGAACTGTCGTTATCAGAGATGTTGAACCATATTCAATAATAGTAGGTGTACCAGGAAAAATGATATCAAAAAGATTTAGTGATGAAATTATTAATAAATTATTAGAAATAAAATGGTGGGATTGGCCTATTTCAATAATAAAGGAAAATCATTTAGAACTTTCTTCTAAAAATATAATGGATAATTTAGATTTGCTTATTAGTATTAAAAATAAAATTAAGTAAATGAAAATTCTTTTCATATCGCACGATGCACATTTGGCTGGAGCTCAGATATTGCTGTTGAATTTGCTAAAGTGGATAAAAAAGTATCATGCTGAAATAGAATTTGATGTTTTATTGACAGGGGAAGGTATACTGACTGCTGATTTTGAAAAGCTTACTAATGTTTTCAAAATGCCTCTTCCTAAAGAGAGAGCCACTGTTTTAGACAAAATCATTTATAAACTTAAATTAAAATTTTTTTATAATGATATTAGTCATAAAAAGTACGATTTAATATATAATAATACATTTTCTAATGGGGAGCTTTCGAGTGTTTTAGAGCTGAATAAAATACCAATTATTACTCATGTCCATGAATTAGAGTATTGGATTAAAAAAAATGGAGTAGAAAATTTAAATAGAATTAAGGCTTCTACAAGTTATTATCTTGCAGCTTCAAAGTCAGTAAAAAACTATTTATTAAAAAACAACATTGCGGATATAAATAATGTAGAAGTAGTTTATGAATGGATTGATAGTCAGTTGCTTTTACAACAAAGTAAAAATAAGAGTATAAGGTTTTTTTTGAATTTACCTGAAGATTCCATAATTATTGCGGCATCTGGACGTGAAAATTTCAGAAAAGGAAAAGATTGGTTTATTCCCATAGCCATACAAGTTTTAACAAAGATTAAAAGTAAAAAAATTCATTTTGTTTGGATTGGAGGTCATACAGCCGAAGAATTAGTTTTTGATTGCATAAAATCTAATTTTCAAAATAATATACATTTTATTGAGCATATTCCAGAGGCAAATACATATTTTAATGAATTTGAAGTTTTTATGATGCTTTCTAGAGAGGATCCTTTCCCTTTAGTTAATTTGGAAGCAGCAATTTGGCAAGTTCCTATAATTTGTTTTGAAAATACTGGAGGAACGGAAGAATTAGTAAGCGAAAATTGTGGTATCAAAGTACCATATGGGAACTTAAATATGTTTGCTGAAGCGATAATTAGAGTGATAGAGAATGAGCAATTTAAGAATGAAATGGGAATGAATATTAAAGAAAAAGTATTAAGAGAATACGATATAAATGTTGTTGGTGAAAAAATTATTAAAGCAATATTTAAAGTTATCGAAAATCATGCAAAATAAAATAAAACCCATAGCGATATATCTCCCTCAATTTCATCCCATTCCTGAAAATGATAAATGGTGGGGGAAGGGTTTTACTGAATGGACTAATGTTACCAAAGCCCAGCCAAGGTTTGAGGGGCATTACCAACCGCATTTGCCAGCAGATTTAGGTTTTTATGACTTGAGATTAGAAGAAGCACGTTTAGCCCAAGAGGAATTAGCTAAGACTTTTGGCATATATGGTTTTTGTTATTATCATTATTGGTTTAATGGAAAACGGGTTTTGGAAGAACCTTTGGATCGAAAAATGCAAAATCCAAACGAAGATTTACCTTTTATGATGTGTTGGGCGAATGAAAATTGGACCAGAACTTGGGATGGTGCTGACCATCAAGTCTTATTAAAACAAGAATATAGTTTTGAAGACGATTTGACTCACATAAAACATTTAATTAATTTTTTTAGAGATAATCGTTATATTAAAGTCAATGGGAAACCGATTTTTATTGTTTATAGACCCAAATTATTTCCTGATATAAAAAAGACTATTGCTATTTGGCGGAAAGCAGTTAAAGAAGCTGGTTTTCCAGATCTTTACATAGGATTTGCACAAAATAAGGAACATTCTTTTTCACCTGAAGAAAAAGGATTTGATTTTGGATTTCAATTTCAGCCTAGTTTTGGAACTCAATCTAATGGTATATCTTATGGGCTCTCTACTGTCAAAATATTAAAATATAGATTTAAAAAAGCACTCGGATATAGAATAAAGAAAAAATTAGGAATAAAGTTGGAATCTTTGAGTTGTTTTTATGACTATTGGAATTATGCTAAAACCCAAATTGACTTTGGTTTTAATTCAAATGTTTACCCCGGGATAACACCTATGTGGGATAATTCTGCTCGTCGCAAAGAACATCCTTTTATACTCCATAATTCAACTCCTGAAAAATATAAAGAGTGGTTAAATTATATTAAAGAAAATTATCCTTGGGAAACTGTTCCAGAACAATTTTTGTTTATTAATGCTTGGAATGAGTGGGCAGAAGGCAATCATTTAGAACCCTGTCAGAAATGGGGAACTGCCTATTTAGAAGCTACAAAAGAAGTTTTAAAGTAATGCTTGCCATCATCATTCCATACTATAAGTTCACTTTTTTCGAGGCAACTTTACAGTCTTTGGCAAAGCAAACCTGTCAAAATTTTAAAGTGTACATTGGCAATGATGCGAGTCCCGAAGATCCTTCAATGTTATTAGAAAAATATAAGGGAAAATTTGATTTTGTTTATCATCGCTTTGAAACCAATTTAGGGGGTGCAGCTCTTACTAAACAGTGGGAGCGATGTATTGCTTTATCTGGAAATGAAGAATGGATTATGATTTTGGGTGATGATGATGTGTTGGGAGATAATGTTGTGGAGGCGTTTTATGAAAATTTGCCAGAAATTGAACAAGAGGGAAGTAATGTGGTGCGGTTTGCGACGCAAGTTATAGATGAAATTACTAATTCAACTTCTAAGGTTTTTGTAAACCCTAAATTTGAAAAGGCTGTTGATTTTTATTGTAGAAGAGATTTAGGTTTGGTAAGATGCTCTTTGTCTGAACATATTTTTAGAAAGAAAAGTTATTTAAATTATTCTTTTCAAGATTACCCACTGGCATGGCATAGTGATGATTATGCTTGGATACAGTTTGCGGAAAACAAACCAATATTTGCAATAAATAATGAAAAAGTATGGATAAGAGTATCAAATGAAAGTTTAACTGGAAGTACAACTAATTTAAAAGATAAGAGAATAGCTGAATCTATGTTTTATATGGATTTAGTTAAGCATAATTTGAATTTATTTAAGAGAGGAACGCGTTTTCAGTTTTTAATGAAAGCAGAGGTATCTATAAAAAAATATAGAAAATTAAGTTTAAAAGAATGGCATATTTTGTTTCTGAAATATGTCCAAAATTTTAAGTTTATTCCCTTTTTTAAATTTACAAGAAGATTCTTGAAAAGTTTTTAATAATGAAACAACTTCTAATATCCATCATCATCCCTACTTACAATCGAGCCCACTTAATTGGTGAAACGCTTGATAGTATTTTGGCACAAACTTACACGAATTGGGAATGTATTGTGGTAGATGATGGGAGTACAGATGATACAGCTGGCGTTTTGATAAGTTATATTGAAAGAGATTCTAGATTTAAGTTCTTTAGAAGAGCAGATGATAGAACAAAAGGAGCCAGTTCGTGCAGAAATATTGGTTTTGAATTGAGCCAAGGGGAATATATTCAATATTTAGATTCAGATGATATAATTTCTGCTAATAAATTAGAAGTTCAACTTGAGGTGCTTTTGGGAGAGAGTGAAACTACTTGCGCAATTTGTAAATGGGGAGTTTTTGACAAGTATGCTGCAGAAAGCATTGTAAAAGAAAATATGCCTTACTACAAAAATTGGGTTTCTATTAAAGATTTTTTTAATGTTTTAGGAGAATATGGACTATACGTTCCAATACACTCGTATTTGATTTCAAGAAATTTGGTTGCAAATGCAGGAAAGTGGAATGAAGATTTGTGTATTAATGATGATGGAGAGTTTTTTACTAGATTATTATTAAAAATAACTAAAATTGTATATGTAGAAAAAGCAATTGTTTTTTACAGGAAAAATAATGAAAATGGATTAAGCAGCTATACAAATCAAAAATTAAAAAAATTAAAATATAGTTGGGAACTAATTGAAAATCATTTGGAACCATTTTATATAGGTGAGAAAATAGAATATGTCTTAAGTGCCAAGAAGAGAATTTTTGAACAGACTAAAGAGGGATTTCCCTTCTTTTTTGTTTTGAATTTCTTTTTTTTTAGGGGGATTATTACTCAGTATTATTCTAAACGAATATGGCAAAAAATAAAAATTAATTATAAATGATATCAGTAATAATTCCCGTTTACAACTCTGAGCTGTATATACAAAAAGCAATTGAATCTGTTTTGGAACAACCTGAAGACATTGAAATTATTATAGTAGATGATGGAAGTGTTGATAACTCGTTATCTATTTGTGAGGTACTATCATGTGATAATTCGAATATCAAAATAGTACAACACCCGGATAAAAAAAATCATGGACGATCTGCAAGTCGAAATCTCGGAATCAGAAATGCAAAAGGTACTTATATCGCATTTCTTGATGCCGACGATTATTATTTGCCCAATAGGTTTGTTAATGATATTGAAATGTTAAAAGAAGATTCCGTAGATGGAGTCTATAATGCGATAAGTGCTCATTTTTATAGAGATTTTACTTCAATAGAGAACGATAAATTGCGATTAACAACGGTTAGAGATGTAATTCCGCCGGAAAAATTATTTGAAAGTATGGGGCCAATTGGTCATTTTGGTTACTTTTCGGGTATTGGAATAACTGTAAAGAAAAGTGTTTTTGAAAAGACAGGTCTTTTTAATGAATTTTTGGAAGTTGCTGAGGATACAGAGTTATGGATAAAAATGGCTCTCACAGTAAATTTGAAATCAGGAAATATTATTGAGCCCGTAGCAATGAGAGGGATTCACAATGCAAATACGTCTTTTAAAGAAAAAGATTTGTACACAGTCAATAATTTAAGAATGTATGAATCGTTGCTGCATTGGAGTTTTGAAAAAGAGATACCTCTTAAGAGAATTGATTTAATCTGGAAAAAAGTATGGATTAACAGAAATTTAAATGATAAAAAATTGAATTCTGATTTGGGTTTTTGGTTTTCAAATGTTTTAAACTACCCTTCCTTATTACTGTTAAAGAGGGGTTATAAAACGTTCCCAATTTTTAGAAGATTAAAAATATGAAGTTTTAAAGATGCCGGATAAATTAATTTCAATCATTATACCAGTTTATAATAGAGCACTTTTAATTGGTGAAACCTTAAATAGTGTTTTGGAGCAATCTTATTCAAATTGGGAATGCCTTATCATTGATGACGGAAGTAAGGATAATACCAATGAAGTCGTAAAAACTTATGTCGAAAAAGATAAGCGTTTTCACTATTATAAAAGACCTGACACATATAATATCGGAGGAAACGGTGCAAGGAATTATGGTTTAGAAGTTTCAAAAGGATTATTTGTACAGTTTTTGGATTCTGATGACCTCTTAGCAAAAAACAAATTGGAATCACAGATGACCGTCCTTTTGAAACAGCAGTCGGATTACTATCTAATTTCCTGTAAATGGGAATATTTTAAAGATAAAAACACGGTAATTCAATTTAATAAGAAAGAGGATTACAAGATTTTTGAATCCCCAAAGAATTATTTTGACTTGATAGGGAAAATAGGTGGTTTTTTTCCTCCACATTGTTTTTTAATTCCTAAAAAGCTCATTGAAAAAAGTGGTTTTTGGAATGAAGATTTATTAAAAAGCCAAGATGCAGAATTTTTTTTCCGGGTCATTTCAAATTCGCGAAAAATACTATTTGACGAAAATACTTATGTTTTGTACAGACAGTCATTACACCAAAATGTAAGTATGCTCAACTCTTTAAACAAAGCGAAAAGCCTAATTAACTGCTGGAAAATTATAGAAGCTCTTTACATAGCAAAATTTCCGGACGATGAAGAAAATTTGTACGTTAATAAAAAGAAAAATGACGTTTATAATGAAATAAAGAAACGTTTTCCTGAACTACTTAAACTAAATAAAGATTTTTTTAAGACTCAAATACAAAAAGACAATTTTGCAAAGAAAATGAAAGGACTGTATAAAAGAATTAAACTACAATTAAAAAATATTAATAAAAGTTTAAGTGTAATATTAACGAAAAGATAAATGACTAGTTTATTATGTTAAATAAAATAAAAGAGTTAATTAGAAGAAAAATTTACAGTCGCTATAATATCAGTTTTTCAAAATCGGGAGAAGATATGCAACTAAAACAACTTTTAGGCTCCAATCATAGAGGGATATATGTCGATGTTGGTTGTTGGGATCCAATAAAAGCATCAAACAGTTACTATTTTCATTTAAGAGGATGGAAAGGAATTTGTATTGATCCTAACCCTCAGATGAAAGATTTATTTTTGCAAAAAAGATCATCAGATATATTTGTTAATGTGGCAATTGGTTCTGGGAATGAAGATCTTATTTACTATATGCTCGAAAACCAATATTCTTCAATGAATACTTTGGATTTTGATTTTATAAAAAATAACAACTTAGAAAATAAAGTTGTTAATGAAATTAAGATAACTACAGTAAGTTTGAAAGCGGTACTTGAAAAGCATATCAGTGAAACTGATCAAATTGATTTCTTAGATATTGACGTAGAGGGTTTTGATTTGAATGTGCTTAAATCAAATGATTGGAATAAATTTAGACCAAAAGTTATTCTAATTGAGACGGCATTGGATTTAAAAAATGATTTTGGGAATGAATTGTCACTATACTTATTTGAGCAAAATTACATTCTTGCAGGAAAAACATTAATAAATAAAAGTTTGGGAAATCTATTTTTTATAGATGCACAGAATTAAATAATGAGAATCGGATATAATCCACATAAAGATAAAATACAGGAAAAATCGGGTTTTTTGCATCAAGTGATTGTTCCTGTCTACATTCCAAATCATGAGGGGTATTTTAAAGACAGTTTTGCTATTTTGAAATTGTGTTTGGAGTCTCTTCTTAATACGGTTCACATCCAAACTTTCATTACCGTTGTAAATAACGGAAGTGATAAAATAATTGCTGATTTTCTGGATTCTCTTTTTGCAGAAAACAAAATTCAGGAACTTATTCATACAGAAAATATTGGTAAGCTGAATGCCATACTCAAAGGATTAGCAGGAAACAACATAGAACTGGTCACCATTTCAGATTCGGATGTTTTCTTTTTGCCAAATTGGCAAAAGGAAACCGTAAAAATATTCAATGAAGTTCCCAAAGCTGGTGTAGTTGGCGTTGTTCCTCAATTTAAAATGTATGAAAGCAATTGTGGAAATGTGTTATTTGACAACATATTCAAGTCCAATCTCCAATTTATTCCCGTAAAAAATGAAGAAGCTTTAGTGAGGTTTTATGATAGTATAGGCTGGGACAGAAATTATAATCAGGATTATCTCGAATATACTTTAGGCTTAAAAATTAATGCAGAATTGAATGTTTTAATTGGTTCCGGACATTTTGTAGCGACTTATAAAAAAGATATGTTCGAAAATATTGTTTCCTATATTGGCTATAAAATGGGCGGGAACAGTGAGGGGTATTTAGACACCTTGCCTTTACAAAAAGGTTATTGGAGATTAACTACCTACGATAATTATGCTTATCACATGGGAAATACATTAGAGGACTGGATGAAGCCTACTTTAGGTGAGAAATATCAAAACGATATTTTAGCATATAATTTTGGAAAAAGAAAAAGGGTAAATGGTATCTCGTATTTTATAAAAAATCGATTTTTTATCAAGTTTATTTCAGTAAAGATGCTAGTGAAATTTTTCTTGAAATGGAAAGGACTACCGCAACGGATGATTGCAAAATATTAAAAGACAGGACAAGTGGCCAAAAAATTTTCAATTTTGATTACGACCAAAAACCGTCTGGAAGACTTAGTTTTTACACTTGAAAAAATTCAGTATTTAATTGATAGATCTGATGTTGAATGTGTTGTTTTTGATGATGGCTCTAGTGATGGGACTAAAGATTATATTGCTAAAAACCATCCTCAAATTATTTTGCATTCCAACAAAGTTTCAAAGGGATATTTGTATTGCAGAAATAAAATGTTAAATGAAACAAAAGCTGATTTTGCCATATCTCTTGATGATGATGCCCATTTTGTAACTGAGAAACCATTAGAGATAATTGCTGCTTATTTTGATCAAAACCCTAAGACAGGATTACTTGGATTTAGAATATTTTGGTCAAAAGAAGCTCCAGACAATGTATTTTCAAATGATTTGCCTGTCAGAATGAAAAGTTTTGTGGGCTGTGCACACGTTTGGCGAATGTCGGTCTGGCGAGAAATACCAAATTACCCCGAGTGGTTTGTTTTTTATGGGGAAGAGGATTTTGCTTCTTATCAGTTATTCAAAAAGAATTGGGAAATTCATTATTTACCGGAAGTTTTGGTGAATCACAGAGTTGACATTAAAGCAAGAAAGAAAGTTTCAGATTATAGTCTGCGATTAAGGCGTTCTTTACGATCGGGCTGGTATTTGTATTTTTTGTTTATCCCCATTCGTTTTATTCCCAAACGATTGGCATATTCGATTTGGGTACAGGTAAAATTAAAAGTTATTAAAGGAGATTTTCAGGCTTTAAAAGCTCTTTTATTCGCCATTTCGGATTTGTTTATTGCAATTCCCAAAATAGTTAAAAATGTAAATCGGTTAACGGTTAAAGAATATCGGGACTATCAAGAGTTAGCAGGTGCAAAAATTTACTGGAAACAGGAAGATAAATAATATTACTATGAAAACTATTTGTATTATTCCCGCACGTGGAGGCTCTAAGCGACTGTCTCAAAAAAATATAAGACTACTAGGGAATTTTCCGCTGATTGCCCATAGCATTTTATATGCAAAAGCAAATAGTGATATTATTGACGAAATTTATGTTTCGACTGACGATTCTGAAATAAAAAAAACGGCCTTGCAATTTGGTGCCAAAGTAATTGATAGGCCTACCTCTATTTCGGGAGATTTTGAGCCTACTGTTTCGGCATTAAAACATGTTTTAGAATCAATTGAAAAGGATGTGGAAAATGTCATTTTATTACAGGCTACAAATCCGTTTCGTCCTAAAAATTTGTTGAAAGAAGGATTTGAAATATATCAAAACGGAGAGTTTGACAGTTTGTTTACCGTAACTCGAAACCATCAAAAATTTGGTAAAATAGCAGGAAATAAATTCATACCCTTTAATTATGAAATTGGGCAGCGAAGCCAGGATTTGGAGCCTTTATTTTTCGAAAATGGATTGTTGTACATTACCAAAGTCTCTTTAATTTTGAAAGACATTATTATTTCGGAAGATGCTTTTCCATTCGAAGTAAATCATATTTTTGCTCAAGTTGATATAGATACTTTGGAAGATTTGGATTATGCAAAATATCTTTTTCAAAAAAAATAAAATATACTCTATGAATCCATATATAGAAATTGGTGGCCGCAAAATAGGCCCTGATTATCCGCCTTTAGTAATTGCAGAAATCGGAATTAACCATGAAGGTTCGCTACAGGTTGCAAAAGAAATGGTCGATGCGGCTTACAGAGCCGGTGTTGAGGTTGTAAAACACCAAACGCATATCGTTGAAGACGAAATGAGCGAAGCAGCCAAAAAAGTCATTCCGGGTAATGCAGATGTTTCGATATACGAAATTATGGAACGCTGTTCGTTGAATGAGGCCGATGAATTGGAACTTAAAAAATATGTGGAAAGCAAAGGAATGATCTTTATTTCGACACCCTTTTCACGAGCAGCAGCCGAACGTTTGAAAAAGTTCGATATTCCTGCCTACAAAATTGGTTCAGGTGAGTGTAACAATTATCCTTTGTTGGAGCATATCGCTTCATTTGGCAAACCGGTTATCTTAAGCACCGGAATGAACACAATTGAAAGTGTCCGGAAGGCGGTTGCTGTTTTTGATAAACACAAAGTTCCGGTTGCTTTATTACACACCACA
Organism: Flavobacterium aquiphilum; assembly: GCF_027111335.1. NCBI lineage: Bacteria > Pseudomonadati > Bacteroidota > Flavobacteriia > Flavobacteriales > Flavobacteriaceae > Flavobacterium > Flavobacterium aquiphilum. Next base: position 1,398,410 of record NZ_CP114288.1, read on the forward strand.
AACTTATACCCAACCCCAATTCATTTGGTACGTTATGGTGCTATGACCGAGTTGCACCATGCATTTCCAGATAAAGTATTCGGATTAAGCGATCATACACTGAATAACAACGCCTGTTTGGGTGCGGTAGCTTTGGGTGCTAGTATTTTGGAACGCCATTTTACGGATCATATGCAACGTACAGGGCCTGATATTGTTTGCAGTATGGATGAAAAAGCGTGTGAGGAGTTAATAATTTCTTCGGCAGAAATAGCACAAATGCGAGGTGGGACAAAAAAGCCAGCTTTGGAAGAGCAGGTAACAATTGATTTTGCTTTTGCAACGGTTTGTGCTATTGCGCCAATTAAGAAGGGGGGAATTTTAACTAAAGAAAATATTTGGGTTAAACGTCCCGGAACAGGTAAGATTCTTGCTGAGCACTTTAATGAATTACTTGGTAAAACTGCTTTGAGAGATATTGATAATGATGAGCAGTTGAGTTGGGAGGATGTGGATTAAAAACACACCCTCAGCCCCTCTGCAGAGGGGAGTTAGGAGTGCAAATAACAGGGATTTGTGAAATTGGAAACATATTTAAAACCTAAATTTGAATGTTAGCAGTAGCTTATTCCCTCTTGAGAGGGGTTAGGGGTGTGTAATACTAAAAATAAAAATGAAAAAAATCCTATTCCTTACAGGAACCCGTGCCGATTTTGGTAAAATAAAATCATTGATTTCAATTTTGGAAAAACAGCCTGAATTTGAAGTTTTTGTTTTTGTCACAGGTATGCATCTACAGGAAGTTTATGGTTATACTTTAATCGAAATTGAACGCTGTAATTTTAAAAACGTTTTTACTTTCGAAAATCACACTCATGAAACCACAATGGATTTAACACTCGCGAAAACCATTGAAGGGCTTTCCACTTATGTGAAAAATGTGGAACCAGATTTAATTATCGTGCATGGTGATAGGGTTGAAACTTTGGCAGGAGCCATTGTGGGATCCCTGAACAATATTTTGGTTGCACACATTGAAGGAGGGGAGATATCGGGAACGGTCGATGAATTGATTCGCCACAGCGTAAGCAAACTGAGCCATATCCATTTTGTTTCCAATGCGGAAGCGGCAAATCGACTGAAACAGATGGGAGAGATAAAAGAATCTGTTTTTATCATAGGATCTCCTGATATTGATATCATGTTTTCGGATCAGTTGCCGAATCTGCAAACTGTCAAAGAATATTATAATATTGACTTTGAAAAGTTTGCAACTGTCATGTTTCATCCTGTAACTACAGAAGTTAATGAAATGCAAAAATATGCAGAAGCTTTTGTTGATTCCTTATTACAAGATAATCATAATTACATAGTGATTTTTCCGAATAATGATCTAGGGAGCCAGTTTATTATTGATGCTTACCAAAAATTAAAAGAAAATTTAAGGTTTAGAATTTTTCCTTCACTGCGTTTTGAATACTTTTTGACGCTTTTAAAAAATAGTCAGTTTATAATTGGTAACAGCAGTGCCGGTATCAGAGAGGCTCCTTATTATGGGATACCAATTATTAATATAGGAACCCGTCAGCAAAACAGAGCAGTTCATGCTGATATTGTTAATACAGATTATTCTCAAAAGAAAATAAGAGAAGCACTTTTACTGATTGATTCGCATAAAGTTCAAATTTCAAACAATGATTTTGGAGAAGGAAATAGTGCCGAGTTATTTTTACAAAGTCTTATGAAAAAAGACATTTGGGAACTTAATCATCAAAAACAGTTTAGAGATTTTTAATATGCTTACTGTAAGTAATTATCATTATATTCGTCAAGAATATAATGATCCATATCCAAGTATTTTTGGAATGACTCCAAATGGTTTTAGAAAACAATTATTGTTACTAAAAAAGCAAGGAGATTTTATTTCACCTATTAATCTTGCCGCTAATGTAAAAGAAGCATTGGAGTCAAAAGATAATAGGATACTTATAACTTTTGATGATGGATTGAAAGAACAATTTGATTTTGCTTTGCCTATTTTAGATGAGCTTAATATACCGGCTATTTTTTTTGTGAATTCAAGTAATTTTGAAGATAAAAAAGTTAGTACGGTTCATAAAATTCATCTTCTTAGATCCATTATATCTTCTTCAGAATTTTTGAAAAAAATATCCAATGTTTCTTTTTCTGATTTTGAAAAAATAAAGGCAAGGAATATTTATATATATGATGATAATGAGAGTGCTATTTTGAAATATATTTTAAATTTTAAATTAGATTTCAATGAACAGGAAAAAGTCGTAAATAATTTATTTGACAATTATTTTGATGAAAAAACCGTTTTAGATTCGCTATACATGAGCGAAAAAAACCTGAAAGATTTGGCAAAAAATGGCTTTTTGGGAGGCCATTCACATAATCATTATCCATTAGGTTTATTGGAGAAAAATATTATTAAATTTGAACTGGAGAATTCAAAAAGATACTTGGAAAAATTGACCGATTCAAAAATCGACATGGTTTCCTATCCTTATGGAACTCCTGAAACATCTAACGGAAAAGTTGCTGAATTAGCAGAAAAGGCAGGATATAAAATAGGTTTTACAACGACAAGAGGTATTAATACTGTAGCTGAAAATCATTTATTATTAAAGAGATTTGATTGTAATGATTTGGCTGGAGGAAAAAAATATAACGAAAAAAAATGATTACAAGAGAAGCTACTATAAAAGATTGGGAAATTTTAGAATCTTTTTTTAGAATAATTTATAGGGAAAATCATCCGCTTCATTCTAAAGAATTTTGGGAATGGCAGTTTGGAGATTTTAAGTATGGACGTTCTTTTATTTGTTTAAGCGATAATGGAGAAGTAGTTGGCCATGTAGGTGCAAATTTTGGAGGAGGATTAGCATGGATTATCAATGTCTATCTTAATGAGGAATGTAGAGGCAAAGGGATTTTAGGGAGATTGTATGAGTTAGCACGCAATTATTATCCATTAGCCGCTACAGCTGCAAACGAGGCAGGTTTGGGACTTTATAAAAATATGAGATGGATTCGATATTATGATTTAGTTCGTTATGTGAAAATTAACCCTAATATTTCAGATAAAAGTTTTACTGCTATTTGCAATGCCATTAATGTTGATATAAATCATTTGATAAAAAAAGATACGCATTATTTTTGCCAACCTTCTATAAAAGGTATTGTATTAAATGATGGCTCAAGAGCAATAAGTCAGGAAAATGTTGGGGGCTTGAGAATTGTGGATATTGAAAATCTTCAACAATTAGAAAAGGAAGCATGGCAATTAGGTTATTCTTGGATAGATTATATTACCTCTTGGAATGATTTGAAAACTAAAGATTTAGAAAAAAATGGATGGATTTTGGATCATAAATCAATAGTGCCTTGGCGATTAAATCCTATTGAAAAAAATTATTTTTGCGATATTACATTTCTTTCCGAAGATTATTTGGACAGGGAATTTGTAGTGCATAGATCTTATTCAGATCATGGAAGAATTGGGAGTTTATCAATTTAGAAAATGGAAAACAATAAGATATTCATTTTTTTGCCGGATGGTATTGGTCTGCGCAATTTTGCCTATACCGATTTTCAGGTTATAGGGTTACAGGAAAATTTCGATGTCATTTTTTGGAATAATACCCCTTTTGATTTAACCGAATTGCAATTTAAGGAAATAAAAATTTTAAATTCGAAATCACATCCTCTTACTGAAATCTATAAAAATGCCCGTAAACAAATTGAATTAAACCTCAATATCAGAAGAAGTAAGGACAAGGTTTATGATACCTATCGATTTCCTTTTTCGTACACAACAAGTTCCAAAGCGGTAAAAAGTTTGTTGACCCAACTGCTGTCATTTACTCATTCTTCAAAATATGGATTGAACCGTATTCGAAAAAAAATTAAGCAAGAAGAGCGAAAAACGCTGTATTATTATCAAAGTCTTGAAATACTCCGAAAAGAAAAGCCTGCGATGGTTTTTTGTTCTAATCAACGTCCGATGACAGCGATCGCGCCATTGTTAGCGGCTCAGGATTTAGGGATTCCTACTGCAACTTTTATTTTTTCTTGGGATAATTTGCCAAAAGCTACGATGGCTGTGGAAACGGATCATTATTTTGTGTGGAGTGACTTGATGAAAAATGAACTACTTTTTTATTATCCATATATTCAAGAATCACAGGTTTTTGTGACCGGTACGCCACAATTTGAATCTCATTTTGAAAGAGGAAATTTTCTATCAAAGACTGTGTTTTTTCAGCAAAATAAGTTAAATATTGACAAAAAGTATATTTGCTTTTCGGGAGATGATGTAACGACAAGTCCTGATGATCCTTTATATTTAGAAGATGCGGCCAAGGCCATAAAGTTGTTAAATGCTAAGGGGTATAATCTAGGCATAATATTTAGAAGATGTCCCGTAGATTTTTCAAATCGCTATAATGAAGTTTTACAAAAGTATTCGGATGTTATTGTTCCAATAGATCCTCTGTGGAAACCTCTAACTTCTCAGTGGAATAGTGTGTTACCTACAAAAGAGGATAACTTATTATTGTCAAATTTGGGAGAACATTGTGAAATGGTCCTTAATTTGGGATCTTCAATGGTGTTTGATTTTGTTTCCCATAATAAAGCATGTGCTTATTTTCGTTATAACCAAAAAAAACGTTCAGATAAGAATTGGGATTTATTTAAATGTTATCAGTACGTCCATTTTCGTTCCATGCCCTCTAAAGACGCCGTTCTTTGGATAAATTGTCCTGATGATATAGCAGGAATAATTGAACAAGTTTTAACAACTGATTCTTTGGTTGTTGAAAATGCAAAAAAATGGTTTGAAACTATTAATCAGCATCCGCCACAAAATGCTTCGAGAAGAATTTGGAATGGAATTAAAACCATCATTTCTAAAGAATAATCCTTTTCTTTGCGAATCAAAATCGTATGGAATTTTTAAAATAAGTTATGTTTTTTAACTCTTTGGCTTTTGCCATTTTTTTGCCAATTGTTTTTTTTCTTCATTGGTTTGTTTTTAATAAAACAAAGACTAGCCAAAATACCCTTCTTATAATAGCCAGTTATTATTTTTATTCCTGTTGGGATTGGCGTTTTTTGTTTCTATTGGTTTTTTCCACTTTTTTGGACTATTATACCGGTATCCGAATCGAAAAGAGTGCCAACGAAAAGGGGCGGAAATTTTGGTTTTGGTTGAGTATTGGAGTCAATTTGGGTTTTCTGGGAATTTTCAAATACTATAATTTTTTCTCGGTTTCCTTTGCAGAAATGCTTACTTCAGTTGGATTTAAAGCTAGTCCTATTTTATTGGATGTGATTTTGCCGGTAGGTATTTCCTTTTATACTTTTCATGGATTGTCTTATGTAATCGATATTTATTTTAAACGAATAAAAGCCGAATATAATTTTGTTGATTACTCCCTTTTCGTGAGTTATTTTCCACTTCTTGTGGCAGGTCCTATTGAAAGAGCAACCCATTTACTGCCCGAAGTAAAGGTTAAAAGAGAGTTTGATTTTGAAAAAGCCAAAGAAGGGGTCTATCAGATTATTTGGGGATTGGTTAAGAAAGTCGTTATTGCCGATACATGTGCAACTTATGCCAACGCCATTTTTGATCATTATACGTCAATGAATTCTCTTTCGTTGATTTTGGGAGCAGTTTATTTTGCTTTCCAGATTTACGGCGATTTTTCGGGCTATTCCGATATGGCATTGGGAATGTCAAAATTATTTGGGTTGGATTTATTGCGTAATTTTAACTATCCTTATTTTTCGCGGGATATAGCAGAGTTTTGGCGTCGTTGGCATATTTCGCTTACTACTTGGTTTCGGGATTATTTGTACATTCCGTTGGGGGGAAGTAAAGGCGGAGTTTGGATGAAAGTCAGAAATACTTTTATTATTTTTCTGGTAAGCGGATTTTGGCATGGTGCTAGTTGGACTTATATCGTTTGGGGGTTAATAAATGCTATTTACTTTTTGCCTCTACTCTTATCGAATAGCAATAGGAAAAATTTAGATACTATAGCATTAAGATGGGATTTTGATTCGGTAAAAACTGTGATAAATATTCTTTCTACTTTTTTGATTACTTGTGTTGCTTGGGTTTTCTTTAGGGCAAAAACTATAAGCGATGCCATTTTATATTTAAAGCAAATTATCACTAACGGTGATTTTAGTTCACAGTATCTCGATAATGAGAGGTATAATTACGAGCTTTTATTAATGATTGGCTTATTTGTTTGGGTTGAATGGAATAATAGAACGAAAGCAGAACCTATCTCAGGAAAAAGAAGTTTGTTAAAAGTAGTTTTGGCGATACTAGCTATTATGGCTTTCGGGACTTTTTCGGATTATAAAGAATTTATATATTTTCAGTTTTAAAAAGTCTTACTTGTAAAATCGAGTACAGTCGAGATTGTTTAAGAAGAGTATTATGGAGGTCTCGACTGCGCTCGACCTGATATTAGTTCAATTAAAATTGACTGATTATATAAAAGTTAATATGACTATATGTGATTTATACCTAACTGATAAAATTGACCACAAATTACACAAATTAGCACAAATTTTTTATTTTAAAATCTGTGAGAATCTGTGTAATCAGTGAAAAAAAATAAGTACGCTTTACTGACAGTCTTAAAAGTTAATATTAAATGAAGCAGTTTTTAATCTATTAAAATTGAGTGATTATATAAAAGTTAGCATGACTATATGTGATTTATACCTAACCGATAAAATTGACCACAAATTGCACAAATTAGCACAAATTTTTTATTTTAAAATCTGTGAGAATCTGTGTAATCAGTGGAAAAAAAATAAGTACGCTTTACTGACAGTCTTAAAAGTTAATATTAAATGAAGCAGTTTTTAATCTATTAAAATTGAGAGATTATATAAAAGTTAATATGACTTCCGTGATTTATACCTAACCGATAAAATTGACCACAAATTGCACAAATTAGCACAAATTTTTTATTTTAAAATCTGTGAGAATCTGTGTAATCAGTGGAAAAAAAATAAGTACGCTTTACTGACAGTCTTAAAAGTTAATATTAAATGAAGCAGTTTTTAATCTATTAAAATTGAGAGATTATATAAAAGTTAATATGACTTCCGTGATTTATACCTAACCGATAAAATTGACCACAAATTGCACAAATTAGCATAAATTTTTTATTTTAAAATCTGTAAGAATCTGTGAAATCAGTGGCAAAAAAACAAGTGCGCTTTACTGATAGTCTAAAAGTTAATATTAAATGAAACAGTTTTTAATCTATATCGTCAAAATTTTTGTTGTAGTGCTGTTAGTTGCATTTGCTCTCGACGGCTTGTACACTTATGTCTTTCTTCAATCAAGGAACCGAGGAAAAATTGAAACTGTTTTTAATTCAAAAGCGCAAAAATATGATGTTGTAATTTTGGGTTCCTCTCGTGCGAATAATCATTTTGTGGCACAACTATTTGAAGACAAAGGACTGAAAACATTTAATTACGGAATGAGTGGAGGGCATTTATTTGAAGCGTCTTTACTCTTGAAATTAATGGTCGAAAGAAAATATACAATCAAGAATGTAATTCTTGAAGCCGATTTAAATTTATCAAACGATCATCAGGCTGAAGGAATTTCGGCTAAGTTTTTACCTTATATTCATAATTCTGAAGTTATAAAAGATCATTTTAAGTCGGAGGGGGATTTTAATGAATTGTATTATATTCCTTTTTACAGGTATATAAAGTTCGAAACTAAAATAGGTTTTAGAGAAATTTATAAAATTGTGAAAAACGAAAGAACAAGTACTTTGGATAATTTAGGTTATTATCCATTAGTGAAGCATAAAAAAGGCAACATGAAAAATAATATTGTCAGTTTAAAACCTTTGCCACACAATAAATATTACGAAGAAATCAAAAGCATTTGCAAGGTGAACAACATCAGGTTTATCGCGATAATGACCCCAATGTGTGAAAATGTTGTTGGAATGAATTATTTTGATAAAGTAAAAAAGACCTATCCCGAAATTCATAATTATGAAAATGTAGTTGTGGAGAACAACTATTTTTCGTCTTGTGGACACATGAATGATTCAGGTGCAAGACTATTCACAGCAAGGATTTTGAAAGATTTTTTTAATAAAAATTAATGATTACATTCTCTAAATTAGAAAAGAAGGGGCATTTGGGGAATCAATTATTTCAAATTGCTTCTACAATTGGAATTGCTAAATCAAATAATCAAAGATTTGGTTTTCCAAAATGGAGTTATAGTAATTTTTTCCAAAATGAATTGCCTGTAGAAAAATTAGAAGAATTTGAAATTTATAAAGAAGAAACATTTCATTTTGCATTTAAGAAATTCAGTAATAGAAATTATGATCTGGAAGGCTGGTTTCAATCTGAGAAATATTTTGACATAGATTCTGTTAAGTATTATTTTGAGTTTAAAAAAACATTTCTTGATGAATTGAAGAAAAAAAATCAGGTCATTTTTGAGAAAAAGACAATTTTAATTTCAATTAGAAGAGGAGATTTTGTTGATCATCGTGATTATTTTCAATTGCCGATTAACTATTATATTAATGCATTAATTGACAATTTCTCTGATTGGAAAGAAAAAAATCTAGTAGTCTTAAGTGATGATATCGATTATTGTAAATTTCACTTTTCTTTTCTTGATAATGTTTTCTTTGCAGATAATTTGTCTGCAATTGAACAATTAGGAATAGCCAGTCTCTGCGATGATTTTATAATAAGTAATTCAACATTTTCATGGTGGTGTGCCTGGTTAGGTGAGAAAAAGGAAAGTATAGTTGTGCGCCCATTTCATTATTTTACTGAGGCTAAAAATGCGATAGATAATGATAAGGATTATTTTCCAAAACGCTGGATGAGGTATAATCATTTAAATAAGAAAATAGATTTAGGTAATACGGTAGCTGTTCTCCAAAAAGAAAATATAATAATTGAAGATTATTTGCGCCATTATTTCTCGTTTATAAATGAAAATAAAATTCTGCTTTTGGATAAATTGGAAGATTCTTTCAGTAAAGTCAATAATAATAGGGTGTTATTGATTAATGATGCTATAATTCCTCCTCTTTGTATATATAATGCTATTAAATATACTGAAAACTCAGCAGCTCTTTTAAAAGGGAATTTTGTTACTATTTCGAAATACTTTGATTGTCATTCTCTTAAAAAACAATTTGATTTTGGTCTTTTTGTAAAAATGATGCGGCATAAATTAAAAATAAAAAAAACGAATAAATTGTTATTTGTTTTTTTTTCTAAAGATAAATTGAATACTAACTTTCCGATTTTTAATAGGACTAGCAGTGCGGAGTTTAAATCTATAGGGTTTGAACTTTTCTTTTCTTTTTCGGGGAAAGTAAAAGGTTTTTTTGAGTTTGAACATTATTTTTTAATGCAAAAACGAAAATGGATTGTTTTTTTTAAGACTAAGATCAAGAAAGTAATAAAAAAAAGTAAAAGATGCGCATAGTTTTTATAACCTCACATTTTCCTTTTCAAGGAGAGAAAAGTGTCGGAGGAATAGGTACTAGTATTAAAAATTTAGCTATTGGCCTTTTAGCTCAGGGCATTTCTGTGCGGGTATTGGTATATGGACAAAATGAAGACAGAGTATTTATTGCCGACGGAATTACTATTCAACAAATAAAAAATATAAAATTTAAAGGTTTATCTTGGTTATTAACTCGAAAAAAAATAGAAAGAATAATTAATGAATTATACTTAAATCAGGAAATTGATTTAGTCGAAGTGCCAGATTGGACAGGTATTTCATCATTTATAAAACCTAAATCATGTCCGTTGATTATTAGATTAAATGGTTCAGACACCTATTTTTGCCATTTGGATAATCGACCGGTAAAATGGATTAATAAGTTCCATGAAAAAAGGGCATTACAAAAAGCAGATGGATTTCTGTCTGTAAGCCAGTTTACAGCCGATATGACAAATAGGATTTTTGATTTGGATAAGGAATTTACAATTATTCCGAATCCAATAGATGTAAATTTATTTCAACCAGATAATGAGAATTATCAGAAAGAGAAAACAGTATTATATTTTGGAAGTCTAATTCGGAAAAAAGGACTTCTGGAATTACCATTGATTTTTAATAAAGTAATTGAAAATAATCCCAATGCAAAATTGATTTTAATCGGCCAAGATGTTCCGGATGTCATTTCTGGAAATCCTTCAACTTGGCAAATGATGCAGCAACTATTTTCTGAAAAGGCTATACAAAATGTGGCTTATTTGGGAAGTGTTCCCTATTCAGAAATAAAGGAAAAAATCCAACAAGCTAGAGTTTGTGTTTTTCCTTCTTTTGCGGAAGCCTTTCCTGTTTCGTGGTTAGAAGCAATGGCAATGGAAAAACCAATTGTTACATCTGACATGGGTTGGGCCAAAGAAATGATTGACCATGGAGTTAATGGTTTTTTGGTAGACCCGACAGATCACGAAGTCTATGCACAAAAAATTAGCGATCTTCTCGAGGATGAAGTTTTGAGTATTAAATTAGGAAAGGAAGCTCGACAGAAAGTAATTCAATGCTTTGATGTACAGGTGATTTCAATGCGTAATTTGGAATTTTATCAAAAAGTAATAACTCAGAATCTCCAGAAATAATGATAATAATTTATCATAAAAACAATAGGGTTTTAGAAATTGACTGTAAAGATGAAAATATTGGTTTTTCGCAAACTTCTATTATAGAGACATTATTTGAGATTGCTTTGGCATATCCGGAAAAGTTAATAATTTGGTGTTGTATCGATTTTAAATCCAATTTAAATTATTTAAAAATTCAAAATATTTTTCATCATCATAAAATAATGGCGTCATATAATTTGTCGGAAAATTTAATTATATCTGGGGCAATAGGTTATGTGGAGGAATCACCTTTTATAAAAGTCAATAAAAAAGTCAATTATCCTACTTGGATAATGAGCAGTGATATTGGTGGAGTTTATGCATCTGTTTTAATTGCATTAAAAGATGAGGTGAAAAGAATTAATGAGTTCGATTATTTTTTGAATTCCATGGCCAAATTAGCTATGCCCAACGGACTTTTGTGCTATTCTGAACCTCAATTGGTGATAGGTATTCCTAATAAAGTTCCGAAGTATAAAAACAATTTATTTGTTTTATTTCGATTTGTAAAGCAACATTATAAGACCCGATGGGTATTTGGGTTGTTGCTCAATTTGTTTTTGTATGAAAGAAAATTGGCTGTTTTGCCATTTTTATTCAGTTTTTTTTACCGCAAAAGAAAAATTGATAAGAATTTGTTAGAGAAGATTGAGGTTCAATCCACAAAAAAAGTTCTGAATACAGGAACAGTAGATGTAATTATTCCAACTATTGGAAGAAAGCAATATTTATATGATGTTTTAAAAGATTTAGCACAGCAAACACATCTGCCAAAAAATGTTATTATTGTGGAGCAAAACCCAGATAGTAATAGCGCTAGCGAATTAGATTATATTAATAGCGAAAACTGGCCATTTATGATAAAACATACTTTTACGCATCAGACAGGAGCGTGTAATGCGAGGAATGTTGCATTGAGTCAAGTTGATAGTGAATGGGTTTTTATGGCAGATGATGATATTCGGATTGAGAATTTTTTTTTGGAGTTAGCTTTTAATGTTATAAAAAAAGAGGGTTCGGAACAAGTAACGTTCGGATGTTATGAAGCTGATTATTCGCAAAAAAATAAACTCAAACAAAGAGTTCAATGGGGAAGTTTCGGTTCTGGTTGCAGTATGGTAAAATCAAAGAATATAAAGTCTATTTTATATAATTTAGCTTTTGAATTTGGGTATGGAGAGGATTCTGATTTTGGGATGCAATTGAGAAACAAAGGAAACGACATTTTGTTTTTTCCAGAACCAGAAATATTGCATTTGAAAGCACCTATAGGAGGGTTTAGAACAAAACCAATTTTAGAATGGGGAGATGATATCATCCAGCCAAAGCCATCACCAACTGTAATGCTTTATAAACAATTGCATTTAGGTAAAGAACAAATTAATGGATATAAAACTATTTTGTTTTTAAAATTTTACAAAATACAGGCCATTAAAAACCCCTTTGTATATTTTTATAACTATAGAAAACGTTGGGAGCAAAGTTTATATTGGGCTAACAAATTAAAAGGGAAAAAATGAAATTTTCATTAATTATTTGCACCTATATGCGCTCTAAGCCCTTGCTTGAATTATTGCAATCGGTTAAGGAACAAACATTATACCCTAATGAAATTTTAATTATAGATGGTTCAATAAACAATGATACTGAATTTATATTGAAAGAGAATTATTTAGAAAATCTTCATTATTATTTAGTCCCAAAAGAGCATCGAGGGTTGACTAGACAGCGTAATTTTGGTATAGCTCATGTTGAGTCTAATACAGAAGTGGTTTGCTTCTTGGATGATGACACTGTTTTGGAGAAAGATTATTTTGAAGAGTTAATAAAGACTTTTAAATCAGATGTAGCAATTACAGGAGTAGGAGGAGTGGCTATCAATGAGAATAATTGGAAGCCAATTGAACCCAATAAAAAGTATAATTATAAAAAATATTATTCTTTTGACGGATATGTTTATAAAGAAGGACAACGTAATGTTGTACGTAATTATTTGGGATTGCAATCTAATTTGGGAGCAGGCAAAATGCCAAATTATTCTCATGGACGTACTTGTGGTTTCCCGATGAATAATAAAACCTATGAAGTTGACTTGTTAATTGGGATGTCGATGTCTTTTAGGAAAAATGTTGTTGAGCAAATTCAGTTTTCATCATTTTTTGATGGATATGGTTTGTATGAAGATGCCGATTTTAGCCTTAGAGCTTTATGTTTTGGTAAAAATGTAATTAATACAAAAGTTCAGTTATATCATTTTCATGATCCTTCCGGACGTCCCAATCGGTATAAATATGGAAAAATGGTTGTCAGAAACGGTTGGTATGTGTGGCGTGTAAAAAATCCTGATCCAAATTCGATTGATTTTTTTAAATGGCATGCCATCACAATACTTTTAACAATCATACGATTTAGCAATGCCTTTACCACATTAAAAAGGAAGGAGGCTTTTATTGAAGCATTAGGGCGAACTATTGGTTGGTGGAGTTTGATTTTTAGTAAACCAAAATTAAGTGAATGAAAACAATAGAAAAGATATTGGAGACCAATATTAAGCAAGCCGAATTTTATAATACAAAAAAGAAAAATTTAGCTACGCGTATTTGGTCGAAATTTAGAAACGGAGTCTTAAATAAGATTAAAAAAAGCAGCGGTATTCAAGATCAGGCCTATTTGAAACACAAAGAGTGGTTTGGTGATTTGAGTACCAAAAAAGTATTGGATTTGGGCTGTTTTTCGGGAAATTATTGGTCAATGTATTTGGCAGAACATTCAAAAGAATATTTAGGAATTGACTTAAGCGATGTTGCTATTGCAAAATTGAACGATAGACTCGAGCCTTTTCCAAATGCAAGTGCAAAAACTATTGATTTTCTTTCAGCGGAATTTAAGGAGAAAGACTATGATTTAATCTATGCTTATGGGGTTCTGCATCATTTTGAAAATATTGAGATTTTAATAGAGAAACTTAATGAAAAATTAGCTTCGAATGGCCAAATAATCAGTTATGATCCATTGGAAACCAGTTTGCCCATAAAGATAATGCGAACATTGTATCGCCCTTTTCAGTCGGATGCCGCATGGGAATGGCCGTTTACTAAAAAAATATTTTATCAGTTTCAAAAATCGTTTACGATTATTGAAAGGAGAGGGCTTCTTGGTAAATCAAAATGGTTGGCATTGATTTCAATGCTTCCAATATCGGATGAAAGAAAAAATAAAATCGGAGAAAAATGGCATAGAGAGGATTGGGATAAGTCAAAAACTTCATATTCTGTTTTATTCAGTTGTATGCATTTGACTATGTTAATGCAGAAGAAATAATAATTTGTTTTAACTATGAAGTTTGCTATTGTCACCCATGTCAATCATATAAAAAAAGAAAATAAATATTTTGCATACGCTCCCTATGTTCGGGAAATGAATATTTGGGCAAAATATGTTGATGAAGTAATTATTGTTGCTCCAATTATTCAAACTCCATGCTCAGCTATTGATAGTTCTTATAATCAGGAAAATATTAAATTTTTTAAGATTGAAAATATTAATTTATTGGGTTTTAAATCCATTTGTAATGCAATTTTTAAAATTCCAAAAATAAGTTGGCAGATTTTTAAGGCCATGAGACAAGCCGATCACATTCATTTGCGATGTCCCGGGAATGTTGGCTTGTTGGGCTGTTTTGTTCAGCTTTTATTTCCATACAAACCCAAAACTGCAAAATATGCAGGGAATTGGGATCCGAAAGCAAAACAGCCCTGGAGCTATCGTTTGCAAAAATGGATTTTGAGTAATACTTTTTTAACCCGAAACATGCAGGTTTTGGTTTATGGTGAGTGGAAGAAAATGACACATAATATAAAACCTTTTTTTACCGCTTCGTATTCTGAAAAAGAAAAATTACCAATAAACGATTTGGATTTGAAAGGTGTAATTAAGTTTGTTTTTGTTGGAACTTTATCGCCTGGAAAAAATCCATTGTATGCTATTCAGTTAGTCGAAAATCTATATAAGAAAGGATATAATGTATCTTTGGATATTTATGGTGAAGGTGAAGAACGTCTAACCTTGGAAAATTATATTGAATGGAATGGTTTAGAAAAATATATAGTATTAAAAGGAAATCAAAATCAAAATGTTATTACCGAAGCTTATCAGAATAGTCATTTCGTGATTTTACCTTCTAAAAGTGAAGGCTGGCCAAAAGCCATTGCTGAAGGTATGTTTTGGGGATGTGTGCCTATTGCGACCAACGTTTCCTGTGTTCCTTTTATGCTGGATTCTGGTAATAGAGGTGTTTTATTGCAAAAGGAATTAGATCTTGATATTCAGCAATTGGAACCAATACTAAATGATGGAGAATGTTTTGATACTAAGAGAAAAAAATCATCGGATTGGTCTCGAAAATATACCTTGGATTTTTTTGAATCTGAAATAAAAAAAATGATAAAAAAATAGAGAGAAATGAAGAAATACATATTTGGAATTTTGTTTTTGGGAATTTTGGTTGCTTTGTTAATAAACAGTAGAACACCTTTTTTTCAGCAGGATGGTGGTGGATGGTCTGTAGGATATGGGATGTCTCAAGTATATCCAAAAAAAATTAATCCAAAAGAAAATCGAATTTATTCTATTGAAAAACTAAAAGCTCAAAATGATAGCACTGTTTTTCTTGCGGATCCTTTTTTTGTAAAAGAGAAAGATACTTTTTATTTGTTTTTTGAACATAAAAAAGTAAAAGCAAATGGTGATGTTGGTTTACTGACTTCTGTCGATGGGAAAAATTATCAATATAAAGGGACGGTATTGACCCAAAAATTTCATTTGTCCTATCCACAGGTGTTTAAATATAAAAATTGTTTTTATATGGTTCCAGAATCAAAACAGGCCAATGCTGTTTTGTTATATAAAGCCCAACATTTTCCTTATGATTGGAAAATTTGTGATACTCTGGTGAAGAATGTCAGGTTAAAAGATCCTTCAATTTACGTGTCGGATACCTTAAATGTTATGATGGCATCCGATGATAAACTAAATATGTATGTATATCAAGCTGATTCTCTTTTTGGAAAATGGAAATTGCATAAAAAGCCAATTGCTTTGATGGGAACAGAAGCAAGGGCTGGGGGACGTTTTTTTGCAGATAAAAAAGGATTGATTTTGCCTATCCAAAATTGTACCAACGGATATGGATATGGTTTGTCATTGTATCGTTTTTATTTTAAGAATGGATCTTATACGACCAAAAGAATTGCTCCATTTTTTTTAAAGGCGAATAAAGAAATTAAAGAATTCGATGCTGGAATGCATCAGTTGGACGTTCAAAAATTGGATGCTAATCATTATTATTATGTGTATGATGGTAATCGATTGAATAGCAATACTAAAAGAATAAATATTTTTGGTCCCTTAAAGTGGAACTATATTGATTTGAAAAATTGGATACTAAACTAATGAGAATAGTTCAAATTATAGATTCTTTAGAAGCAGGTGGATCAGAACGGATGGCTGTCAATTACGCCAATGGCTTGGCCGATAAAATTGAATTTTCTGGTTTAGTTGCTACTCGTAAAGAAGGTTCTTTATTAGACGAAATTAACCAGAACGTTTCTTATTTGTTTTTGAATAAAAAAAAGCAATTTGATATTGGTTCTTTATTAAGATTACGGTCATTTGTTGTGAACAATATGATTACCCATATCCATGCTCATAGTACTTCTTTTTTTCTAGCTTTTCTTTTAAAAATAATTAAACCTTCACTCATAATTATTAGACATGATCACTATGGAAACAATGAATTTTTAGCTAATCGACCTTGTTTTGTATTGAAGAGTGTAAGCTGTTTTTTCAACGGTCTTATAGTCGTAAATCAGAAACTAAAAGATTGGTCGGAACAGAAGTTGAAAGCTCAAAATGTTATTTATTTACCTAATTTTCCCGTGATAAAAACAGGAGTTTGTGAAGGCACAATCCTTAAAGGGACTAAAGGAAAACGAATTATATCTTTGGCTAATCTAAGGGAACAAAAAAATCATTTTCTACTGTTGAAAGTGGCTCAGAAATTGAAATTATCCCATCCTGAATGTACATTTCATTTGGTAGGAAAAGATTTTGAAGATGCTTATTCGAAACAAATCAAAAGTTTGATTTTGGAATTTAATTTGGAAAATAATGTTTTTCTTTATGGTTCCAGACAAGACGTAGCGATTATTTTAAATCAATCAGATATAGCCATTTTGACATCCCAATCGGAGGGACTTCCCGTTGCACTTTTGGAATATGGATTGTGTAAAAAGGCTGTTGTGGTCACTGGAGTAGGAGAAATACCAACAATAGTTCAGTATGGGAAGAATGGGTTTGTAGTGGATTCGAATGAGTCGGAATTGTTTTATCAATCACTTGTTGAATTGGTAGAAAATGAATCTTTACGATTTGATTTTGGCAATGCTCTTTATGAAAACATTCAATCGGAATATACCGCCGAAAATGTTTTAGAAAAATATTTAAATTGGTTGAATAAATTAAGATGAAAAGAGAAGAATCAACTTATATTTATTTGCTACTACTTCATGCATTACTTGGAGTATTGTTTTTTGTTTTGCCAATTCTTACAAAATTATATGCATTGGTATTATTTGTTTTTGGGATTTATTATATTATAAAAACCCAAAACAAAAACAACGAGGTGCTAGTCGTTTCAGCTTATGTAGTAACAGTTGAAGTACTTTTAAGGATGACAGATGGGGCTATTTTAAATGAATTTGGGAAATATTCGATTTTAATTTTTATGTTTCTAGGAATGATATATTCCGGTTTTTCCAAGAATGCCTGGTTATATTGGCTTTTTTTCTTATTCTTAATTCCAGGGGTTATTTTATCAACAAGTTCGTTAAATTTTGATACTGATATTAGAAAAGCCATCGCTTTTAATATATCAGGACCCGTTTGTTTGGGAATTTCTTCTATTTATTGCTATCAGCGAAAAATTACATTTGATAAATTAAAAGGAATTATTTCATCATTTTCTTTACCTTTAATTTCTATTGGGGTTTATCTGTATCTCTATACTCCAAGTATTAAGGATGTTGTTACAGGAACTCAATCTAATTTTGAAACTTCAGGTGGATTTGGACCTAATCAAGTATCTACTATCTTAGGTCTGGGCATTTTTGTTTTTTTTGTCCAGCTTTTATTGAATTCTAAAACCAAGTTATTGCAAATACTGAATGCAATATTGGTTTTGACTTTTGCTTTTAGGGGTCTCGTCACTTTTTCCAGAGGAGGTGTAATGACAGCGATCGCGATGGTTTTTTTGCTTCTGGCAATAATGTATTTTCAGGCCAATTTTAATACTAAGCCAAAAATAGGATTTATTATTATGTTATCATTATTGACTGGGTTGGGAGTCTGGGCTTACAGTTCTATTCAAACACATGGATTGATCGATAAACGCTACGCTAATGAAGATGCTTTGGGAAGAAAGAAAAAAAGTCAATTAAGTGGAAGAGAGGTGCTTATGGAGTCTGAATTTCAGATGTTTTTGGATAATCCTATTTTAGGGGTTGGTGTAGGTAAAAATAAAGAATTAAGAAGAAAACAAACAGGAATTGATTTAGCTACTCATAATGAAATAACCAGAATGCTGGCTGAGCACGGTACTCTTGGTTTAATTGATTTAATGATTTTGTTGTTGACTCCTTTGGTTTTGTTTTTAAATAATCGACAAAATATATTGGCACTTTCATTTTTTGCTTTTTGGTTGTTAACCATTAACCATGCAGCGATGCGGCTAGCAGCTCCAGCTTTTGTATATGCACTTTCATTGTTAAAAGTATCTATTGTTGAAGACCCTACTTTACATAGGTAATAAATTGTCCAAGCATGGAGTTACACCAACTACCATAGAAATTCTTGGCTCGCTTTTAGAGCAGGAAGGGTTTGCAGTACACTATAGCTCCTCCCAAAAAAATCAGTTACTGCGATTGACGGCTATGTTGTGGAGTGTGTTTCAATATAGAAAATCAGATTATGTCTTAATTGACACTTACAGCACGGTCAATTTTTGGTATGCATTTGCTACTTCTCAATTGTGCAGGTGTTTGAAAATGAAATACATTCCAATTTTGCACGGAGGTAATTTGGCTTTCAGATTGAAAAACAACCCAAGAATTTGCAGAATGATTTTCAACTATTCTTTTCAAAATGTATCTCCTTCACTTTTTTTAATGGATCAATTCAAATCTGAAGGATTTCAAAATCTTAGGCATATTCCGAATGTTATTGAAATTGAGAATTATGCTTTTTTGGAACGGAAAAAGGCAAAACCTAATTTATTGTGGGTGCGTTCTTTTGCGGAAATATACAACCCATTAATGGCAGTTGATGTATTTGCCTCCATAAAAAAGAAATATCTCGAAGCGACACTTTGTATGGTGGGACCTGAAAAAGATGGTAGTTTATTGGCCGCCAAACAAAAAGCTAAAAATTTAGAACTCAATATACAATTTACAGGAAAACTATCAAAAGAAGATTGGATAAATGAATCTAAACAATACGATATTTTTATCAATACAACTCATTTTGACAATATGCCTGTCAGTGTTGTTGAGGCAATGTCGTTGGGATTAGCAGTAGTTTCAACCAATGTTGGGGGGATTCCTTTTTTATTAGAAAATCAAAAAGATGCCTTATTAGTTTCTGATGATAATGTTAATGAGATGGTTAATGCAATCGAAAGATTAATAGAAGATCAAGATTTGTTCGACAAAATTACAACTAATGGAAGGCTAAAATCTGAACAATTTGATTGGAAAATTATTAGAAATAAATGGATGGTTATTTTAAAATAATAAAGCTTTGTTTTTTATAGATTGAGTATCTTGCGCAACAATTCAGATGTTCCCCCCACTATGAATAGTCAAAAGAAAATACATTTCGAAATATCAGAGCGTAAAGTGCTTTTGCGTGTTTTTGATGTGCTTTTTGTTTTGTTTTTTTTGTACTTTATCGGCCTTATTTTTAATTTCCATTATTTTAAATTTTCAGCCACAAATTACTATTGGACGATTGTTTTGGCTATCTATATTAACATATTTGGAGCCATTTTCGAAATGTACAATCTTCAGGTAGCCAGTAATCAATTTCTGGTCTTGAAGAGTTCAGTTTTGACAACTTCTTCTACCGTATTGTTTTATTTGCTAACTCCTGTTCTTTCTCCTCAATTGCCCAAAAACCGTTTACAGTTACTGATTTTCTACGCTGTTTTTTTTATAGCATTGTACACCTGGAGAATGATTTATGTTAAGTTTTTGGCATCCACCAGATTTTCACAAAATGTGGTTTTAATCTGCGAAGGAGGACAAGTAAAAGAGCTTGTTATGGGGCTTGAAAGTGTTGACCCACATTACAAGATAATTGGCTATGTAAATTCGGATGAGGATTCGTTTTCTAATGAGGGATATCATTCTTTAAGATCTATAAAAGCGGAAGATTTGACTTCATTTGTTCGTAAGAATGGGATTTTTGAGATAGTGGTTGCTTCCCAAAAAACGGAAGGTATTACAGCTGATTTATATCATCAATTGCTTCAATTATTAGAGTCCGGAAAGAGTATTAGGGAATATACCCATGTATATGAGAGTAAAACCCAGCGTATTCCGGTTCAATATATTTCGAGGGATTTTTATCGTTTTTTTCCTTTCAGCCGCAGTAATCAAAACAAACTGTATTTATCTATTGTCAGGCTGACTGAAATCGTTATATCATTAATTGGAATTGGGATTGGCTTCTTTTTGATTCCTTTAATTTTTGTTGGGAATCTTTTTTGGAACAATGGCGGATTGTTTTATACCCAAAAAAGAGTTGGAAAAGATGGAGTTTCCTTTGAGATTGTCAAGTTTCGGACAATGATTGAAAATGCAGAAAATGGCAAGGCTGTTTTTGCTAAATCCAATGATGTTCGGATAACTAAATTTGGAAAATTATTAAGGAAAACCAGAATGGACGAGTTCCCTCAGTTTATTAATATACTAAAGGGAGATATGGCTTTAATAGGTCCGAGGCCAGAACGCCCCGAATTTGTTAATGAAATAGCCCAAATGATGCCTTTCTATGAAACCCGCCATATTATTAAACCGGGGCTTACCGGATGGGCTCAAGTTAATTATTCCTACGGGGAAAAATTGGAAGACAGTTTGATAAAATTGCAATACGATTTATACTATATCAAGCATCGAAGTATTTATTTGGATTTGAACATTGTTTTCAAAACAATTTCAACTGTTTTGTTTTATAGAGGGCAGTAATTAGATAATTGGCAAATTAGACAATGGAATAATTTGCTAATAACATCATTATCTCATTATCAAATTACCACATTAAATAATAATCGGAATTCTTTTTTTGTGTTTAATTGCCAGTCGGGTTAAAACAACAAGATTGGTTATAATAATTGGAGAAACGATCAGTAAGTAAACTTTTGTGAAGATTACGAAGAAATATAAAATCGTTAAAAGAATATTGAAAACAGCAAATTTGTACGTCCATTTGGAATTTTTTGTTGACCAAAAATACAATACCAAGAAAAGAAAAGGGCTAAACAATAATATATTATAATTGTACGCTAATTCCTGATGGAAAGAATAGAATCCTAAAAACAAAAAAACGGAGCCTAATAAAGCAACTGTCAGCAGATAAATATAATCGACTACTTTTTTGTTTATAAAAACTACAAGCGCCAACAGTAAAAGAAAGGTGTAGCAGTTATTCCACCATGAAGCAGGAGTTTCTTTTTCGAAAACCATAATCGCTTTATTCTCTTTGCACAAAGGATGGTTTTGGTACTGAATAAGCTTTAAGCTTTTTTGAAGTTCAAAAGGCAAAAATATTTTGGTTCCCATCTGATCTACTTTTGTGCCAAAGACGATGCTTGTTCCCAATTTTTCATAAAAATGATTGTCGAAATAGGGAAACAAAATCGCTCTGTATGTTTGGTCGGTATCTGTTTTTTTTGTGATTACTTGAGCGCTTAAAGTTTTATTGATTACTTCAACAACTTTTGAAGTACAATTGTTATCAATGAATTTGTATTGGTACAAACGTTCATCAGATAACATTGATTGATACAGATTATCAAATAATTTTTGCTTTAATTCTAATGGAATGTTTAATTCCTGCTCATAAACATCTCTTCTTTCGTAATTGTATTGGTTTAAAAAATCGACATATCGATTGTTTGCAATGAAATAATTCATATCACCTTTGGTAAATTTCAATACGAAATTTGGTGTGTCAAAATCAAAAGCGCCATAATTATAAACAACATCCAGATTGTTGTCAATGTCGCTAACTCTAATGGCAGTGTGTCCAAATAAAGAATAGGCTTCATTTCCTGTCCCGCAGGTAACTACACTAATATGTGCGTTTTTTGACAAGGTAACATATTGACTATATGAATTATGAATAAAACCCAGTAAAAGAATGTAAACGGATAATTTTTTTGATAAAGAGGATTTCATATACGTGTTTTTTTCGATTTTCAAAGTTAACTTCTAAAAAGGGATAAATCAATTTTTAAAGAAAATACATTTGAATATAATGCTGTACTTTGATTGCCTAGTGAGGTCAATGCGTAATCAATAGCGATTCCTTTGTATTTGAATCCCAAGCCAATATTGGGTTGAAAGCCTATTTTTTCTCCATTGTCCAATTGCGTTACATGTTGAAAATTGCCAACGCCCGCCCTTAAAAAGGCAATATCTGTATAACCAAATTCCAAACCAATTGCAGGATCTATACTTAAAAAACTGCTTGAAATTAAATCATTGGTCTGGGTAAATTGCATGTTGATATTGGCAGAAGCCAAAAGGCTGTAATCGTCGTGAAATGTGATTTTTTTTGCTACCCCAAGTTGAGCCTTTGGCAATGTTATCTCTGTACTTTCTGGCATTTCCTGATTTTGTCCGGGAATCGCAGCTGCTATTTTTTTATACTTTTCTTCGTTGATGTTCCAGACATTGTAAGTGGTCGTAATGTCACGAAGCATTAATCCAAATTGCCAATCATTCTTTTCAAATTGCAATCCAAAATCAAACCCAAATCCCCAGGAAGTTGCAAAATCCCCAATGATTCTCCTAATAATTTTTGCATTTACACCATACTGAAATCCTTCAATTGGTAATTTAACCGCATATGAAAAAGTAAAACCATAATCGGCTGTGGAGAAAAGAGAAATTCGGTTATAATCTATATTTCCCTCATTATCTATTAAGTCGGTGGTATTCAAAATATCGTCTACGCCAAAGCGAATTAACGAAATACCCCAAGCCGAGCGATCGTCAATAGGGCTGGCATAAGCGGCATAATCATATTTGGCTATATTGGCAAAATAGTTGGAGTGCATTAAAGACACTTGGTCGTCCTCAAGATGAGTTAATCCTGCCGGGTTCCAATAGCCCGAATTAACATCAGAAGTAAAAGCCACCACCGCATTTGACATTCCTAGCGCCGCAGCATCGACACCAATATTCATGAACTCATTCGAGTATTTTCGAACCGTTTGACCATGGATGGCATTTGCAATAATTAGGAAGAAAATGAGCTGTGTTTTTTTCAAAAGGGCTTTATAAGTTTTTAATTTTTATCAAAAATAAAGTTTTTTAATGATGTAGTGGCTTCAATTCAATGAAATACTAATTTTTGTAGACAAGAAGCCAAAAACTCTTAAGAAAACCTGTATAGCTTTCGCATATTATACCTTAGTCCAATGGTTTTTGGTGTAATGCCGTTGTATATTTTATTTAGGCCAATTTTTATTGGACTAATTTGAAATAACAAACGGTATTGTATTAAATTTGCCGAGTTATCATTCAATTTAAATACTATGAACATCAAAAAACATATTCCGAATACAATTACTTTGCTTAATCTATTTTGTGGCTGTATTGCTGTGGTATTTGTAAGTAAAGATCAGTTTGAAATGGCTTTCTTTTTTGTTTGCCTCGGAATCTTTTTGGATTTTTTTGATGGATTTTTTGCCCGTTTGTTTAAAGTAACCGGTGAGTTGGGATTACAGTTGGATTCACTGGCAGATATGGTGACCAGTGGTGTTGTTCCAGGTTTTGTCATGTTTAAAATGATGCAAAACAGTTCGGTTTATATGGCTGAAGGTTGGCTTCAGTATTTTCCTTATTTGGGTTTTATCATTACACTTGGCTCGTGTTTTCGTTTGGCAAAATTCAACATCGATATCCGTCAAACCGATTCTTTTATAGGATTGCCAACTCCTGCGAATGCGCTTTTTATATTGAGTCTTCCTTTAGTTTTAGAGCATTATTCGGGTGAGTCATTAATGGTGTTGGAAATTTTGACTGAGAAATGGGTTTTGTTGATGATTGCTTTGTTTAGTGCTTATATTTTGAATGCCGAGATTCCTTTGTTTTCATTAAAAATAAAAAAGTTTACTTTAAAAGATAACGTACTCCAAGTAATTTTCCTCACTAGTTCCCTTTTGTTTTTGGTTTTCTTGAATTACTTGGCCGTCCCAATGGTGATTATTTTCTATGTTTTACTTTCGGTAATCAATAATAAATTTCTAAAAAAGTAATTTTTTTGGATGAAAAGGAATGTCAGAACGGTACCAAGACGAAAAACCAAAAAGAAGAAAAGTTTTTTCTCAGGAAAATGGATTGAATATTTTTTTATTGGGATAGCTGTTCTTATTATTCTTGGGGGTGCCAATCATTATCGTTCAGCTTTAATTAATTATTTAGGTTTTACACCTCATTTTAAAAGCAAAGTTGATATTTTTTCTGAAGCGCGTAATCTAAAGGTTTTGGAAAAAAACGAAGGAAAAACGGTTGGTATTGATGTGTCCGAATATCAAGGGAAAATCCGTTGGTCCTATGTCGATACTATTGAGGAGAAATATCCCCTACGATATGTTTTTATTCGTGCAACCGTCGGAAACGATAGGGTTGACAATGAATTTAAAAATAATTGGCTTGGCGCCAAAAAAAATAAAATGATACGTGGTGCTTATCATTATTACCGTCCCAACGAAAATTCTCTTGAACAAGCCGAACTTTTTATAAAAACTGTTACACTAAAAAAAGGCGATTTGCCACCGGTTTTGGATATTGAAAAACTGCCCAAAGATCAGTCAATGGAACGGTTGAAATTAGGTTTGAAACGTTGGTTGAAAGCGGTAGAACTTCATTATGGAGTTAGACCAATTATCTACACTGGGGAGAAGTATTACGACGATTTCCTAAAGGAAGAGTTTAGTGAATATCTTTTTTGGATAGCCAATTATAATTTTTACCGCGAAGAAATTCAAGAGGATTGGCTGTTTTGGCAATTTACTGAAAAAGCCAGTGTACCGGGAATCGATACTACTGTCGATGTGAATGTTTACAACGGCGATTTACAGCAGTTGGGCTATATTACCGTGGAGTGATTTCCTGATAGTAAGGTTGAATTAAAATATTTGTTATTTTTAGAAAAGTTAAAAAGGAAATTCTAAAATATCTTTTGGGGAACTTACTCTAAGCAGTTCTAACTAAAATTTGAACACAATGTCAAATCTAGCAAACAAACCTTCTTTTAAAGGGATTATCCCTCCAATGGTAACGCCATTATTATCAGATAATCTTACTTTGGATTTAAAAGCAATGAACCATCTAATCGAACATTTGATTTTGGGTGGAGTTCACGGAATATTCATTTTGGGAACAACCGGAGAATCAACAAGTTTGAGTTATGCTACGAGGAAAAAACTCATTGAGGAAAGTTGTAAAGCGGTCAAAGGAAGGGTTCCCATTTTTGTCGGAATCACTGATACAGCTATTGAAGAAAGCATTCGCTTGGCGCAGATCGCTAAAAAAGAGGGAGCTTCGGCAGTTGTGGCTGCTCCTCCTTATTATTATGGTTTGGGGCAGGAAGAATTGTTTAAGTATTATTGGAGTTTAGCCAGCCAAGTGGACCTACCGCTGTTTTTGTACAACATGCCATCGCACACGAAGATAAATATTGACGCAAAAACCGTGGTTCGATTGGCAGAACATTCAAATATCATCGGATTAAAAGACAGTTCGGGAAATGCGGTTTATTTTCAGTCACTGTGTCATCTGCTGAAAACAAATTTCACGCTCTTGGTAGGCCCAGAAGAAATCACCGCGCAGATGGTCATGACGGGTGCGCATGGAGGCGTTAATGGTGGTGCCAATCTTTTTCCAAAATTATATGTCGCGCTGTACAATGCCGCAATAGCCAAAGATTTTGCCCGAATTGAGGAATTGCAAGATTTGGTAATGGAAATTAGCACCAGGATTTACACCGTTGGTTCCTATGGTTCGAGTTATTTGAAAGGACTCAAAGGAGCTTTGTCGGCATTGGGAATCGTGAAAGGAAATATTGCTCCGCCATTTACTTCTTTTGACGAAAAAGAAATGACTAAGGTAATTGACACTATTAAAGAAATAGAAATCAAGGTTACTAAGGTATTGTAGTACAAAAAGTAAATTAGAAATAGTCCAATCCTATTTTTGTTTCATCGAGCGCAGTCGAGATGTACTGAGGGTTCTCGACTCCGCTCGAACTGACAAATTGGGCTGTTTTAAAAAAAAGCGGAGGTAGAAATAGTTTTTTAATGACTGCAAAAAAGCTTAATGCCTGCCTTTAGCCCCGATGGAGCCGATATCCTCTTATCTCGTCTTTTGGGACGAGATAAGAGATAAAGGCGAGAGCGGGAAACCATGTCAGCAAAAAAGCTACATCTTTCCGCTCCAAATTAAAAATCAGTTATTATTTGTATGCTATTTCTTCGGTCATGTTTATTGTTTTGGGACGTAAACTTACGAGTTGCAAAACGATGGCGATTACCACCACTAAGATCAACAGAACGAATACTTGTTCCATTCCTCCATTGTCGGCGGCTTTTCCAAGAAATTCGGTAATAATCGCTCCGGCAGAAATCCCAACAAAGTTCATAATGCCATATCCGGTGGCGCGATAACGTGGTGAGACAAATTGACAAAGAATGGGCATGTTGTTGGTGTCAAAGATCCCAAATCCAAAACCAAAAAGCATTCCGCCAACTAAAATGGCTTCAATACTGCTGCATTTACCCAATAAAAAAAGTGCCGGAATTGTAAATCCCAAACCGATTGCACTAGTGTAAATTCTCCCTTTAAGGTTTTGAATAACCCATCTGTCTGAAATAAACCCGCCGAATAAAACCCCAGCAAAGGATGACATCGCAATACTAACTGTTGCGATTGGACCGGCAAGAGCCATATCCAGATGCAGTTTTTCTGAAAACAAAGTAGGTAACCAGTTTTTGGCCGCCCAACCCGGTAAACTTGGAGCGGAGAAATAGAAAAGTAAAACCCAAAAAGAGATATTTCCAAACAGGATGCCCAAACTTTTGAACATTTGTTTAAATTCCTTTTTTATCGATAATTTTTGAGAGGTGTCAAAAACATAGTCTTTCTTTTCCTTAATGAAAAAAATCAGCAGAATACTGTAAACAATACCTATCAGACCTACTGAATGAAAGGTAAAATGCCAAGAAAATTGTTTGGAAATGGTGGCACCAAACCCACCTAATGCTTGACCTAGATAGATGCCGGTAGTATGAATGCCTATAGCAAAAGATCGGGTGTTCCCCTGATGGTAATCGGCTATTAATGATAAAGCGGCCGGAATGTAAAAGGCCTCACTGAAGCCCATGATGGCGCGTAAAACATATATTTGGTTAAAAGTAGTGGCAAAGCCCATAGTCATTGTTACGCCAGACCATATAAAAAGGCTGCAGACAATCATGTTTTTTCGGTTCAACCTGTCGGCAATAATCCCGGAAACAGGGCTCATCAAAGCATAAACCCAAAGAAAAATAGCCATTAGTAACCCAAAATTTTCAGCTTTGGCCAATTCCGGAATATCAAGCACCATTGCGGGCTTCATGGTAGAAAGCATCTGACGATCGAGGTAATTCAACAATGCGACAAACCACAATAAGCCAACAACTATCCAAGGATAGGATTTTTTTTCACTCAATTTTGCAGTCATAGTGGCGTTATTATAAATGCGCTAATATATGAATTCAAATGAGATAAAATGTTGATCATTGCTATGTCTTAAAGTATAGATATTTACTTCGGAAAACCTTTGGTTGAATTAACTTTTCCTAAGAATAGAAAACAACACTGTTGAGAAAAACAAAAGTGCTATGACACAAAACCATTTTGTGTTTTTATTTGCAAAATTGACGGTTATTCCCATCCATTCTGCTTTTTTTGGAACAAGAATGCGATCGTCTTCTTTGTTGTAATAAAAAAGACCCCATTTCCAATTGTTGGGATCTTTGTGCCAATTGTTATAATCTTCCTGAGTTGGTTTTCTTGAATTCATCTTCCCTTTTTTTTGAATAATAAAAACTGAAAACTGCAACGGAGTACTTTTTAAAACTCCAATTTCTTCTTTCTCAGCTCAAAATTTTGTCCAAGATACACACGACGAACCATTTCGTCTTCAACCAATTCTTCGGGTACACCTGCTTTTAGAATACCTCCTTCAAACATAAGATAGGTTTTGTCGGTAATAGCCAGTGTTTCCTGTACGTTGTGATCTGTTATTAAGATTCCGATATTTTTGTTTTTCAATTGGGCTACAATTCGTTGAATATCCTCTACCGCAACAGGGTCAACTCCCGCAAAAGGTTCGTCAAGTAATATAAACTTTGGGTCGGTTGCTAAACAACGAGCGATTTCAGTACGACGACGTTCTCCTCCCGAAAGCAAATCACCACGATTGGTTCGGATGTGCTCCAAACTGAATTCGGCAATTAAGCTTTCCATTTTTTCTTCTTGCTGTTCTTTGGAAAGTTTTGTCAATTGCAATACACTCAGAATATTGTCTTCGATACTTAATTTTCTAAAAACAGAAGCTTCCTGTGCCAAATACCCAATTCCTTGTTGAGCTCTCTTGTACATTGGATAATCGGTAATATTCAAATCGTCCAAATAGATATTTCCGGAATTTGGTTTTACCAGCCCTACAATCATGTAGAAAGAAGTTGTTTTTCCGGCACCATTAGGTCCTAAAAGCCCAACGATTTCGCCTTGGTTCACTTCCACCGAAATCCCTTTTACAACACTTCGTCCTTTGTAGGTTTTTATTAAATTTTCTGCTCTTAATTTCATCTTTTAAGTTTAATTGTTTAAACATCTGAATCGTTTAAACGCTACAAATTAACGAATAAACGATTCAACAAATAAAGTATTAACAATTATTTAGTTTCGGTTCCTTCCAATGCTTCCCAAAATTCATAAGCTCTACGCAAATGAGGTATTACGATCGTACCTCCCACAAGGGTTGCAATTCCCATGGCTTCCATCATTTCTTCTTTTGTAACGCCTTCTTTATAGCTCGTTTCCAAATGGTATCTCACACAATCATCGCAACGCAAAACGGTCGAGGCTACCAGTCCTAAAAGCTCTTTGGTTTTCACGTCCAATGCACCTTCGGCATAGGCATTGGTGTCCAAATTGAAAATGCGTTTCACTATTTTATTATTGTCTGCCAATAATTTTTCGTTCATTTTAGAACGGTAGTCGTTAAATTCTTGTACGATATCAGCCATTTTCTATTTTTTTGTTTTTCGTTGACACAATTTTTGAAATCAAAATACTCACTTCATAAATAAGCAACATTGGGATAGCAACAATAGTTTGGCTCACAACATCAGGTGGAGTAACAATTGCAGCAACAATCAGGATTATTACAACGGCATATTTCCAATATTTTCTTAAAAATTCTGGAGTTACGAGTCCTAATTTTGTTAAGAAGTAAATGATAATAGGAAGTTCAAAGAAAAGACCGCTAGCTAAAATACTGGTTTTTACCATTCCGATATAAGAATCCAAAGTGAATTGGTTGTGGACAACGCTACTTATTGTAAAAGTTGCCACAAAATTTACCGACATTGGGATAACCACGTAATATCCAAATAGAACTCCTAAAAAGAAGAGTAATGACGAAGTGAATATAAACACTTTTGCGTTTTTCTTTTCCTTTTCATACAAAGCAGGACTGATAAATTTCCAAACTTCCCATAAAATGTAAGGAAAACTCAAAATGAAACCTGCCAAGATGCACATCCAAACAAAAATATTTACCTGCCCTTCCATCTCGGTATTTTGGATAATAAAAGGCATTTCGGTAATACAAATGCTATCAGCAAAACCCAATTGATGTGATAATTCACAAAAATAGCGGTAGGTGAAAAAAGTAGGTCTTGTTGGACCAAATATGATGGTGTCAAACAAGTAATCACTGATGAAATAAGTTACACATGCCATGATAATTACAGCAGTGGTACTTCTAACTAAAAGCCATCTTAATTCTTCCAGATGGTCTAAAAAGGACATTTCGCCCAGGTTTTTCTGTGCCATTATACGATTCCCTCTTTTAAAATATCATGTAAATGCAATACGCCTTTGTATTCCCCATTGTCAACAACGATCAATTGAGTGATGGAAAAATCTTCCATTAAATTAAAGGCATCCACGACCATGTCTGTCGATTTTATTGTTTTTGGGCTTTTGCTCATAATGTCCTTTGCGGTCAAGTCGGCAATGGTGTCGCGGTCGTTTAACATTCTTCGAATATCTCCGTCGGTAATGATTCCGACAACCTTGTCATTTTCTACCACGGCAGTTACACCAAGACGTTTTTCTGAAATTTCGAAAATCGCTTTTTTGATTGAAGTATCAGGAGTTACTTCAGGTTTCAAAGTATGTTCCAGCATATCTTTTACACGAAGCAATAATTTTTTTCCTAAAGCTCCGCCAGGGTGGTACACTGCAAAATTTTCCGCTTTAAAGTCCCTCATTTCCATTAGACAAACAACCAGGGTATCACCCATAACCAATTGTGCGGTCGTGCTGTTTGTAGGAGCCAGATTCAAAGGGCAAGCTTCGGCTTCAACGGTTGTGTTTAATACATAATGAGAGCCTTTGGCCAAAAAGGAAGTCATGTTCCCAGTCATTCCTATCAATTTATTGCCAAAACGAGTCAAAAGCGGAACCAATGCTTTGATTTCCGGGCTATTGCCACTTTTGGAAATGCAAATGATAACATCGTCATTTTGGATCATTCCCAAATCACCATGAATGGCTTCAGAGGCATGCAAAAATAAAGAGGGCGTCCCTGTTGAATTGAATGAGGCTACCATTTTTTGCGCAATAATGGCACTTTTACCAATTCCGGTTACAACCAATCTTCCTTTGGAATTGTAGATACACTGAACGGCTTCGGCAAAAGTGTCGTCAATGTAATCAATTAATTTAGCAATGGATTGGCTTTCAGATTCAATAGTTTTCTTGGCGCTAGCCAATATATTTTCCTTTGTAATCAAAACTGATAATTTAAAATTTGTAAGTCTAAAAGAAAGTTGTATCTTTATGTTCCGCAAATTTATATAAAATACCACATATTAAAGAATGAATTCAAACGAAATTGACATACACAAAGAATTAAAGAAATATTTTGGCTTTAGCCAATTCAAAGGCTTACAAGAAAAAGTAATAACGAGTCTGCTTAATAAACAAAATACTTTTGTTATTATGCCGACGGGAGGAGGAAAATCACTTTGTTATCAATTACCGGCTTTGGTTCAGGATGGTACAGCAATTGTTGTATCGCCTTTGATAGCATTAATGAAAAATCAAGTTGATGCTATTCGAAGTCTCTCTTCAGAAAATGGAATTGCTCATGTCTTAAATTCCTCGCTCACAAAAACAGAAATCGCACAAGTAAAAGCAGATATTTCGGAGGGAATAACGAAATTATTATATGTTGCCCCCGAATCTCTTACCAAAGAAGAATATGTTGCTTTTCTCCAAACTGTGCCAATCTCATTCGTTGCAATCGATGAAGCGCACTGTATTTCAGAATGGGGACATGATTTCAGACCGGAATATCGCAATCTAAAAAATATCATTAAACAGTTGGCAGAGGTTCCAATTATTGGACTTACCGCCACAGCGACTCCAAAAGTGCAGGAAGATATCCTGAAGAATTTGGAAATGGCCAATGCAACTGTATTTAAAGCTTCATTTAATAGAGCAAATCTGTTTTATGAAGTTCGTACGAAAACCAAAAACATTGAATCGGATATCATTCGTTTCATAAAACAACACAAAGGAAAGTCAGGAATTATTTACTGTTTGAGCCGCAAAAAAGTGGAATCAATCACCGAAGTTTTGCAGGTAAACGGTATAAGTGCCGTTCCGTATCATGCGGGATTGGATGCTAAAACACGTGCCAAACACCAAGATATGTTTTTGATGGAAGATGTTGAGGTCGTGGTTGCAACTATTGCTTTTGGAATGGGAATTGACAAACCCGATGTGCGTTTTGTGATTCATCATGACATTCCAAAATCTTTGGAAAGCTATTACCAAGAAACAGGTAGAGCAGGTAGAGATGGAGGCGAAGGACATTGCCTTGCTTATTATTCATACAAAGATGTTGAGAAATTAGAAAAATTTCTATCCGGGAAACCGGTTGCTGAGCAGGAAATAGGATTTGCTTTGTTGCATGAAGTTGTTGCCTATGCTGAAACTTCAATGTCAAGACGTAAATTCCTATTGCATTATTTCGGAGAAGAATTTGACAGCGAAACCGGAGAAGGAGCCGACATGGATGATAATGTCCGCAACCCAAAAACAAAAGTGGAAGCCAAAGAAGAAGTGGTTAAACTATTAGAAGTCGTCAAAAAAACCAAACATATTTACAAATCCAAAGAGATTGTATTTACCTTGATAGGTCGTGTAAATGCGGTTATCAATGCCCATAAAACAGACTCTCAATCTTTCTTTGGTTCAGGAAAGAATCACGATGAGAAATTTTGGATGGCTTTATTGCGACAAGTTCTCGTGGCGGGATTATTGAAAAAAGATATTGAAACTTATGGTATTATTGAGATAACCAAAGAAGGTTTGGCTTTCATGAAAAATCCGGAATCCTTTATGATGTCCGAAGACCATGAATACAGCGAGGCTGATGATGAAGCTATAGTAACGGCTTCAAAATCATCTGGAACTGCTGATGAATTACTGATGTCAATGTTGCGCGAATTGCGTAAAAAAGTAGCTAAAAAATTAGGAGTTCCTCCATTTGTGGTTTTTCAGGATCCTTCCCTCGAAGATATGGCTTTGAAATACCCGATTTCCCAATCGGAGTTGGTGAATATTCACGGAGTTGGTGAAGGAAAAGCCAAAAAATACGGCAAAGAATTCGTTGAATTAATAAGCCGTTATGTGGAGGAAAATGACATTATCCGTCCCGATGATTTGGTTGTAAAATCGACAGGAGTTAACTCAGTTAATAAATTATACATTATTCAAAATATCGATAGAAAGTTGGCCTTGACCGATATCGCTTCCGCAAAAGGACTAAAAATGGACGATTTGATTAAAGAAATGGAACAAATTGTTTATTCTGGAACCAAATTGAATATAAAATATTGGTTGGACGAAATGCTTGATGACGATCAGCAGGAAGAAATTCATGACTATTTTATGGAATCCGAATCAGACAGTATAGAGAAAGCACTTAAAGAATTTGATGGAGATTACGATATAGACGAATTGCGCTTGATGCGAATAAAATTCATTAGCGAAGTAGCGAATTAAAATCAAATTACAATATTTTAAATTCCAAATTCCAAAACTCGAAACGAGTAGCTTGGAATTTGGAATTTTCATTTTTAGAATTTACTCTTGATAAACCTCCCCACGATGCGGTTTTAAAGCATCCCTTACCTGAATCATATTTTCTTCAGTTACCACCATATAAGCGGTTGCATACATTTCGTTAAGAATTTCAAATCCCGTAATATTTATGGGTAATTTTTCAATTACAATATATTCTTTTAAATGGATCTCGTGATGTTCGGCTGTTTTTGCCGAAGCAGGACCACGAAAATCCCATATTAGTTTTATTTTTCTGGACATTATTTATAAGTGCAAGAGTTTGAAGAGGCAAAGGTACAAAGTCTATTTTTAAAATGGATTTTATATTAAAGGTCTATTTCGTTTCAAAATAGTATTTTTGCATGTTCTTTTCATAAAAAGAAAAGCTAATAAATTAAGTTATGCCACAAGAACTCCTATTACAAGTTTCTCCGGAAATTGCCGCCAACGAATCGTTATTGAAAATCCATTTGTCCAAACAAATAAAGGTTTTAGTAAATGAAATTCAGCACGTGGCTATTTTGAAACGATCAATCGATGCACGTCAGAAAGCGATTAAAATCAATTTGAAAGTTGTGATTTATTTAAAAGGAGAATCTTTTCAGGAAAATAAAATAGAATTGCCGGATTATAAAAATGTTTCCAATGCCCAAGAGGTTATTGTCGTTGGCGCAGGACCGGCAGGACTTTTTGCAGCTTTGCAATTAATAGAACTAGGTCTGAAACCAATTGTTATCGAGCGTGGTAAAGATGTTCGTGGCCGTCGCCGTGATTTGAAAGCGATTAACAGGGACCATATCGTAAACGAGGACTCCAATTATTGTTTTGGAGAAGGTGGTGCAGGAACTTATTCGGATGGGAAATTATATACCCGTTCCAAAAAACGTGGCGATGTCAATAGGATATTAGAATTATTAGTCGCTTTTGGTGCAACCGGAGATATTTTGGTAGATGCTCATCCGCATATTGGAACGAATAAATTGCCTCAAATTATACAAGATATCCGAGAAAAAATTATTGAATGTGGCGGACAGGTTTTGTTTGAAACCCGTTTGACTGATATTTTGATAAAAAATAATGAAGTAGAAGGAATCGTTACCCAAAGCGGTGATACAATTTTGGCGAATAAATTAATTTTAGCGACAGGGCATTCTGCCCGTGATATTTTTGAATTATTAGACAAAAAGAAAGTACTTATCGAGGCGAAACCTTTCGCCTTGGGCGTAAGAGCCGAACATCCACAGTCATTGATTGACAGTATTCAGTACAGTTGTGATTATCGGGGAGAACATTTGCCTCCGGCGCCTTACTCAATAGTGAAACAAGTAAATGGTCGCGGAATGTATTCGTTTTGTATGTGTCCGGGAGGCGTAATTGCACCTTGCGCCACAAGTCCAGGAGAAGTAGTGACCAATGGATGGTCGCCATCAAAAAGAGATCAATCAACTGCCAATTCAGGAATTGTGGTCGAATTGAAATTAGAAGATTTTAAACCGTTTGCTAAATTCGGCGCTTTGGCGGGAATGGAATTTCAAAAAAGCATCGAACAAAAAGCATGGCATTTGGCAGGAAACACACAAAGGGTTCCCGCGCAGCGAATGATTGATTTTACACAAAATAAAGTATCTGCAGATATTCCTAAAACATCGTATGTTCCGGGAACTACTTCTGTGGAAATGGGGCAGGTTTTCCCCGGATTTCTTTCTCAAATATTGCGACAAGGATTTTCAGAATTTGGAAAATCAATGAAAGGTTATTTGACCAATGAAGCCATTTTACATGCGCCAGAATCAAGAACTTCTTCACCTGTGCGTATTCCCAGAGATCCGATTTCATACGAACATTTGCAGATAAAAGGATTGTATCCTTGTGGAGAGGGAGCTGGTTATGCAGGGGGAATTATTTCTGCAGCTATTGACGGAGAAAAATGCGCTTTGAAAATCGCCGAAGTGCTTAAGGAATCAAGATAATTTTTCCAGTACTTTTTCTGCTTTCCAAATAATCGTGTGCCAACTTTCCTTCTGATAGTTTGAAAATAGTCGGTGCTGAAATTGTTATTTTACCGCTAATAATCCAATCAAATAATTGGTTCGCTCTTTTGATGCGTTCTTCTTTTGATACCAAATAGCTCCATAAATCACCACCAGTCAAAGTTTTGGAAGTGTCCATCAACATCCGAGGATTGACAAATTCAGGGTCGCCTCCAGCCATTCCGAAAAAAACGACTTGCCCACACATTTTGGTTACTTCAAAACTATCTGTCAAAGTGCTGCCAATACTGTCATAAACGACATCAACTCCATTTGGACAAAAATCAAATATTTGTTTTTTCCAATCTTGGGCGTATAAAAAAACAGCGTCTGCTCCATTTTGTTTTGAAACTTCCGCTTTTTCAGGGGAAGAGGTGAGTCCAATAACTTTGGCACCTAAAAGCTTGCTGATTTGCGTCAAAAATTGTCCAACTCCTCCAGCAGAAGCATGAACTAACACTGTTTCTCCTTTTTGGGTTTTATGGCTATCTGTTGCCAAATAGTGCGCTGTCAAACCTTGTAATAAAATGGTTGCGGCGGTTTCGAAAGAGATAGGCTCCGGTAGAGGAATTACATGGTCAAGGGGAACAGCAACATATTCAGCATTGGCAAAAGGCACATCAGCAAATGCTATTCTATCACCAATTTTAAAATCTGAATTTCCGTTGGTGTCCACTACAATTCCGGCGCCTTCATAACCTGCAATAAATGGAGGATTTCCTTTAAGGTGGTAATTTCCTTTTCGTCTGTAAACATCGGCGAAGTTGAGTCCGATGGCTTTCATTTCGATTAGTATTTCATCAGATTTTAATTTTGGCGACGGGATTTCTATATATTTAAGGACATCAGAATTTCCAAATTCAGAGAAGGTAAGTGCTTTCATTCTGTTTATATTTTGGATTAAAATTAAATCTTTCGGAGTACTTTTTCAGTTTTTCTTCAAAATTTAATTTTTGATAAATAAAAAAGCCGAAAAATGAATTTCGGCTTAGATGGGTTAAAACTATCTTTTGTGTTTCAGTTTGTCTTTGAAGACTTTTTCAAATTTTTCCAATTTGGGCTGTATAACTAATTGGCAATATGGCTTGTCCTTGTTATTGGCATAATAATCCTGATGATAATCTTCGGCTTCGTAAAATTTCGTGAAAGGCTCAACTGTTGTTACAATGGGATGTGGATACACCTTAGCTTTGTTTAATTCGGCTATAATGGATAAAGCTGCTTGTTTTTGTTCTCCATTACTATAAAAAATTACCGAGCGATATTGTGTTCCTATGTCGCCTCCTTGTCTGTTTAGAGTTGTTGGGTCATGAACGGTAAAGAATACTTGGAAGATTTCATCGAGACTGGTTACGGTTTTGTCAAAAGTAATTTGAACTACTTCGGCATGGCCTGTTGTTCCTGTGCAAACTTCTTCATAGCTTGGGTTGACAGTTTTGCCGCCTGAAAAACCAGAAACAACAGATTTTACTCCTTTCAGGTTTTCGTAAACAGCCTCAACGCACCAGTAGCATCCGCCGCCAAGGGTTATGGTTTCAAGATTAGATTGTGTCATTTTTTTAGATGTATTATTGTTTTGCGAAAATAATGTTCCGGTTAATAGTAAACAGGATAAAAATAGTGTTTTCATATGTGTAAATTTTATTTTTTAGAGGTCACATATGGTATCGCCTTTTTAATCATCGGTGTTTGCTTGCGCAAACTTGTGTTGATGGCGATTTCATATATGTAAAATTTATTTGTCATTGGTCATATATGGTATGCTTCGCCAATTCGCTACCACTCGGGTCGTCTTTTATTTATTGGAGTTTGCTTACGCAAACTTTTTGTTAATGGCGATTTCATAATTTAAGTTTTTTATTTGGTATCAGGGACAAAATCAAGTGCGATAGAGTTCATGCAATATCTTTTTCCGGTTGGGGCAGGACCATCATCGAATATATGTCCTAAATGTCCTCCACATCTACCACAAAGCGCTTCAATTCTTTCCATTCCAAGGGAATTGTCGTCTTTAAAAACGATGCTTTTTTTGTTTTCTTGTTCAAAGAAGCTTGGCCATCCGCAACTGCTGGCGAATTTGGCTCCTGAACGGAAAAGAAGGTTTCCGCAAGAGGCGCAATAATAAGTTCCTTTTACATCGGTGTTCCAATATTTTCCGGTAAATGCTCTTTCTGTTTCAGCTTCACGCATTACAGCGTAAACGTCTTCCGGTAAAACTTTTTTCCATTCGGCATTACTCAAATTTAGTTTGTTCGTATCAGTATGTGAGTAGTAAGGATTTCCGGGTTTGCCCTGGTTTTTTTCGACAGGAATTATTGTACTGCTCTTTGTCTCTTTATTTTGCCCACAGGCCTGAAAAGTAAACAGAGGCAGTAATAGTAAAATGCAAAAAAAGGATGTTGTTTTCATAATGTTTATTTTTTATACTTCAAAAGTAATGGACAAATAGGAATTGAAATGTCGTGTATTTTACAATTCAAATTCTTTTATACAATTTTTAACTATTGTTAGATACGTTAAAAATGACTATTTGGTTTCAAAAAAATATAAATGATGTGATTTTCTACAAGTCAATTCACATATTGATTAAATGTTTTTTGAACACTACTTTTTCAGAGACTCTTTTGCGGAAGGACAGTCGTTATAAACATCCAATCGCATTTCAAATACAGATTGCGAGCAACCCCAGTTGATTAGTGTTTTGATAATCTGCTTATTCAGAAAGGAAGCAATAACTTTAAAATCAGTTGTTAAATCACTTTTTTAGATTGTAATAACTTATTTTTTTCTTTCAATGTTGAATCAAGGGGATGTTCAATCGCAATAATTCCTTTTTAGAATTCCAATAATATTGTTAATTCGTCTAGTGTTCTTTTTCGGATGTGAATCATATTGCTGATTGTAAAATTTCAGTATCAAATATACAAAAAAGTAGTGTTGCAATTTTTAGGCTTAAGTTTTGAAGGTTTCGCAAAAGAAATAGCTTCCACAAAAAGCAAAACGATAGCAAAGGCTTTAGAAAGGATATCTTTTTTGTACTTTTGCTTCTTCAATGGAAAATATGGAAGAAGAACAAGTAATATTAGTTAATGAATTAGATCAGCAGATTGGTTTAATGCCTAAGTTGGAAGCACATGAAAGAGCCATTTTACATCGTGCTTTTTCTGTTTTTATTTTAAATGACAAAAATGAGATTATGCTCCAACAAAGAGCACATCACAAATATCATTCCCCTTTATTATGGACAAATACTTGTTGCAGTCATCAGAGAGATGGTGAAACAAATATTCAAGCCGGTAGCCGAAGATTGTATGAGGAAATGGGGTTTAAAGCGGAATTAAAAGAACTTTTCCATTTTATTTACAAAGCTCCATTCGATAACGGATTGACCGAACATGAGTTGGATCACGTTATGATTGGTTATTATAATGACGAGCCAATAATTAATCCTGAGGAAGTAGAAGATTGGAAAT
The DNA here is from genome assembly GCF_027111335.1 of Flavobacterium aquiphilum. Classification (NCBI taxonomy): domain Bacteria; kingdom Pseudomonadati; phylum Bacteroidota; class Flavobacteriia; order Flavobacteriales; family Flavobacteriaceae; genus Flavobacterium; species Flavobacterium aquiphilum. The sequence goes on from NZ_CP114288.1 coordinate 1,437,368, forward strand.
GGATGAAAATTGAAGATGTTCAAAATGATATGCTTGAAAATCCTGATGATTACACGGTTTGGTTTAAAATTATTTTTGATGAATTTTATCATTTTTTAGAAGAACATACGATTTAAGATTGCAGATTTCTAATTTTAGATTTTTGATCTGAAATCTAAAGTCTAAAAACCCAAAATCATAAATATAAAACTCCATGAAAGTAACCCTGTCCAGAAAAGCACATTTTAACGCAGCACACCGTTTGTACCGAAAAGATTGGACTTTCGAGCAAAACGATGCTATTTTTGGCAAATGTAATAACCCTAATTTTCACGGTCATAATTATGAATTGATTGTAAGTGTTACGGGTGAGATCGATAAAGAAACCGGTTACGTATTGGATGTGAAATTTCTAACCGATATTATAAAGGAAGAAGTTGAAGACCAATTTGATCATAAGAATTTGAATTTGGATGTACCCGAATTTCAAGATTTGAATCCAACCGCCGAGAATATTGTAGTGGTGATTTGGAATAAAATCAGAAAAAAAGTAAAACCGGAATTGGATTTGGAAGTGGTTCTTTATGAAACACCGCGCAATTTTGTAACCTATAGAGGAGAATAGATGCAACTGAAAGTAGGGGACAAAATTCCAAATTTTAAGGTCAAAGACACAAATGGGAATGATTTTGACAGTCAGGAAATGATTGGACAAAAACCTTTGGTTATTTATTTTTATCCAAAGGACAATACACCTGGCTGTACAGTTCAAGCCTGTGGTTTCAGGGATCAATACGAGGATTTCACGGATTTGGGTGCTGAAGTAATCGGGATTAGCAGTGATAGTGTTGAGTCGCATCAAAAATTTACTCAACAATTCCGGTTGCCTTTTACACTTTTATCAGATTCGGATAAGAAAATAAGAAAGCTTTTTGGTGTTCCTCCGGATTGGTTTGGGATATTGCCAGGAAGGGCCACTTATGTTGTTGATAAGGCCGGAACTATTATTATGATTTTTGATAGTGTTAAGGCGGAGCAACATATTCAAAAGGCTTTGGAGGCGATTAAGACATTGAAGTAGCTTATGAAGCAATTAAAAATTTGTCTTTTGGTGATTGTAAAAAAGCAGAATGTTGCCTTTTAGCCCCGATAGTAGTGGAAATCCTTGTGTGCCGGGGTTCGGCACATAAGATTGCAACGGATAGCGGTAGGATACTTGTGTAAAATTCAAATCTCCCTGCTCCAAAAAAATAAAAAAAACTCTAGTTGAAAAAACAAAAAACAAAAATAAAAAATGAGTGCAGAATTATACCCATTGCAGTTTGATGCAATCCTCAAAGAAAGAATTTGGGGTGGTGAAAAATTAAAAACGATTTTGAATAAACCAATTACATCCAAAATTACTGGGGAAAGTTGGGAATTGTCTACGGTTGAAGGCGATGTGAGCGTTGTGGCAAACGGTGCTTACAAAGGAAAAGCTTTGACTGAGTTAATCAATGAATTTCCAAATGAAATTCTTGGAACTGCTGTTTACAAAAGATTTGGGAATCAATTTCCATTGTTGTTTAAATATTTGGATGCCCGTGAAGATTTGTCGATTCAGGTACATCCGAATGATGAATTGGCTAAAGCGCGTCATAATTCATTTGGTAAAACTGAAATGTGGTATGTTATGCAGGCTGATGCCGATGCCAGAATTATTGTTGGGTTCAAAGAAGATTCCAGCCGTGAGGAATACTTGGAAAATCTGAATAATAAAACCCTAACAAATATTCTTGATGGTATAAAAGCGAAACCGGGAGATGTGTTCTTCTTGGAGACTGGAACGGTTCATGCTATTGGGGCGGGATTGGTTATTGCTGAAATTCAGCAAACTTCAGATATTACTTATCGTTTATACGATTTTGATAGAAAGGATGCTCAGGGAAATACTAGAGAACTTCATGTTGACTTGGCATTGGATGCTATAAATTACAAAAAAGTTGATACCTATAAAGAATATTCCAAAGAGCAAAATCAATCAAATACAGTGGTTGATTGTCCTTATTTTACAACTAATTTTATTCCATTGGAAGGCGAAAAACAGGTTGCGGGTTCAGGATTGTCTTTTACGGTGTTTATGTGTATTGAAGGTTCGTTTGAATTAGAATACAATGGTGTGTCTAATAAATACATACAAGGAGATACAGTGCTTGTTCCGGCAGGATTGAAAAACTATAATTTGAAGGGAAAAGCTTCTGTTTTAGAAATTTACATTTCATAGATGTAAAAAAATATTTTTTATAGGTCATCTATGTTATCACTTTTTGTTTAAAGGTGTTTATCTCACAATAATTTATTTTCATCGGTGTTCGATGATTATTCAATTGTTTTGCAACAAACTGTTTTTGTGGCGATTTCATAGCAAGTAATACAAAGATTATATGTACTTTTGCAAGCGCAAATTAAATATTATAAAAAATGGCAAACGTTAAGAATTTAAAGAAAGACATCAATTACGTTTTAGGGGATATTATTGAAGCAGTTTACCTGTATGAAATTACTACAGGAGGAAAACCAACTGATGAAACAAATGCATTGATTGACGAAGCTATTGGTGTTTTTGATGCTTTAATTACTAAAGTGAACGCTAAAAACGTTGAAAACAAGAAGGCACATTTCAAACAAATAAATGTAGAATTGGAACAAGCTGCTAATCAATTGATTGCTAAAATCAACGATTTGTAGTAAAAAAAAGGGCAAAAAAGTTCGAATTTATTTTGGAAAAATGAAATTCGGACTTATATTTGCACCCGTAATGAGGCCGATGTAGCTCAGCTGGCTAGAGCAGCTGATTTGTAATCAGCAGGTCGTGGGTTCGAGTCCCTCTATCGGCTCAAAAAACTATCTATTCTTTAGGTGGTTTTTTATTTAAATTGACGAACATTACAAAACATATTGAATGCCGATGTAGCTCAGCTGGCTAGAGCAGCTGATTTGTAATCAGCAGGTCGTGGGTTCGAGTCCCTCTATCGGCTCAATAGAAAACCATCTAACTTTTGTTAGGTGGTTTTTTGTTTTAATAAAAAAATGGTCACGTATAACACGTGTTGAACGGATTTTTCGCGGATTTAATCTCTTTAGGTTTAATTCCTCAAAGCTCTGCTTCGGTTTTTTTTGCCATAGATTCACAGATTAAAAAAGGATTTTTAAAAATCTATAAATCTTAGGTTACTATTTAGCTAATACCTCTGGGGATCTGCCCCGAGGTAGTTTATTTTGTAATGTTGTTTAAATTCTTTGTGGGCTTTGCGATTAAGTTAAAGTCAAAAAAAAACCGCCCTTTTCAAAGACGGTTTAGATGAGGTAAGTAAATCTTAATTGTTTTTTTCGCTTTCTTTTATTGCATTAACATATTTAGTTAATTTTTTACCATAAAATGAGTTGGCTACTTTTGGTGTCATTGATTTTTGGATAGTATCAAGGTATTTGATGTTGATATCATAAATTTCGGCCAAAGCAATATAAGGAGATACTTCGTGATCTTTATGGTTTACTGCAAAATTGGTTGCATAAAGGTATTTACGTTTAATATTGTTTTCTTGTAAAGCGTTTAAACTGTCTAGTGCTTTTGTGTTTTTGAATTTTAAAGCTTTAAATTTTTTCTCGATCAAACTTAGATTTTCATCCGTAAAACGGGAGTTTACTTTTTTGTATTCTTCATATAATTCCTGATTTTTTGAACCGGTTATTTTTGCACTTGTGATGAACGAATCTAAGTTCGTGTCGATATTGATTGTTCCTGGTTCTGCAAAAAACATAATGTTGTTGTCAAGTGAGTTGGTAACACCTCTGTCAAGATATAAGTAAAGCATTTCGGGTGATTTCAAATCAATGTTGCTTTCAAAAGCAGAATTTCCATCTATTTTGATACTGTCTATTGCGACAAGGGAAGAATCAGCATACCTCTGAATGTACAAAGTACCTTCCTTTAATCCTTTTACGTTTCCTGTGATATGCAGGTTTGTTTTAGATTCATTTTTGTTACAGGCAACCAAAAGGATTAATGCAGCAAAAGCAATAATTGAATTTTTCATGTGTTAATGTTTATTGTTTTTAATAGGTCACATGTAATTCGCATATCATCATTGGTATTATGACCAATTTGCAGTCATGCTTATTTCATGTGTAAATAATAATTTGTTTTTTGAAAACATAAAAACACAATTTGTTCGAATTGAATGATCGCGATTTTAGTTTTGTTTATTTTTGGCGCAAAATAAAGAAAATAGTTTGAATAATGGTTTTAATGGAAATGAATTTAAAAAAAAATCCCATTCGCTGAGACGAATGGGATTTTGTATGGGTTTGTTAAGATTATCCTTTTAGCCAGGCTTCTCTCAAAGTTGCTTTTGAGCTATCTGTTGCTTCAAGGCCATCAGTATCAATATAAGGGAATTTTACAGCTCCTTTGATTACTTCCTCTTTTCCGTCACGTTTGATTTTTATAGAAATCGGATCGTTTTCTTTCCATTTTTGACTTTCACTGATCATGTCATAAATATTGTCCAGCGAATAAGCTTTGTCATTGATGGAAACAATTCTGTCTCCTCCTTTTAAGCCTAATGTAGTATAGAAAATATTCAATTCTTTGTCAGGAGCAATAAAGATTTCTTTGTTTGATCTGTCAACGCCAATATATGGAACTTGTCCTTTCAGAAATATTCCTTCAGGTGTTTTTTTGGTAACTTTTGTTACTCCCACTTTTACTAAATAGTCATAATATGGAATTGGAGTTGGGCCAGATACATATTTGGTTAAGAATTCACCAACTTCAGGATAAGTTAATGATGTAATTTTTGCAAATAAATCGGCATCATTAAATGGTTTTGAAACTCCGTACTCTGTTGATAGTTGATGCATCAAATCCAAAATTCCTCTTTTTCCTTCGCTTTTTTCTCTAATTATAATATCAACGCACATTCCAATCAAAGCTCCTTTTTGATATACATTTAAGTATTGGTCTTTATAAGGTTCTGTAAGTACATTGGCACTCATAGTGGTAAATGGCATAGTGTCATTCATGGCTTTGGCGCTTTCTATTTTTTCGGACAGGCGAGAATAGAAGGCGTCTTCTTTTATCAATCCTTGATTGATTTGGAAAAGATTGGCAAAATATTCGGTTACACCTTCATACATCCATAAATGCTGAGACATTTTTGGCGCATTATAATCAAAATATTGAATTTCTTTAGAGTGTATTGTCAACGGTGTTACAATATGGAAAAATTCATGAGAAACAATATCTTTTAATTGTTCAACCAGTTCATCTTTTGGCATCATTTCGGGCATAACCACTGTTGTTGCTGTTGGATGTTCCAATGCTCCAAAACCTTTCGCATCAGTAGGGGCCATAGAAGAAAGGTAAATAATAACAGTGTATTTTTTTGTTGAATTGATTTTGCCCAAAAATGTTTTTTGAGCAGTCATCATGGTTTTCATCTCTGGCGTTATGCTTTCTGCCGTGAATTTTCCAGTAGGAGAGTAAACAGCAATTTGAATATCCATACCATCTACCGTAAAAGTTGTGTAGTCGGGTTTTGAATACATGATTGGGTTTTCCAATAACTCTGAGTAAAGAGGCATTTCAAAAACATCTGTTGTTGAAGAACCATCTTTGTCAATCATTGAAGTTGCTCCCCAAAGATTTGCAGGATGCGTTACAGTAACTTTATATGGACTTTCCTTTTTGTCTTGAAAATAGCCAACAAAACCATGTAAGTTTAACATAAAGTTTTTATTAGCATCTATATTGGTTCCGGCAGGAGAGAACACATCGTCTTTTCCAAAGCCTCGACCTTTTTCAGTGTCGAAGGTGTCGTTTACTAAATAGGTGATTTTTGCTAAAGTGTTTGCTTTTTTGATAGACCATGTGTTGTCATCGGATTTGGTAACAGTCAATAAGTTTCCTTTTGCATCATAAGCTTTGAAATCGGCAACATATTTTCCGTAATCATCTTCCGAATAAGTTCCAGGAACTGTTTTTGGAAGGCTATAAATGGTTTCATCTGTTTTGATTTTTGGAGCTTTTACGGTTACCAAAACTTGGTCGTCTTTTACATCAGTAAGATTGATGTTGACTTCAATTGCTTCTTTTTTTTGTTCTACAGAGTGTGTAGTGCTAGCTTTACTTGTCCACAGTAGAGAAGAAAAAGCAAATGCGAAGATTATTTTTTTCATTTTGTTAATGTTTGTTTTGTCAATTAGTATTTCAATGTCAAAAAATGTTACAAATGGATTTAGACATTAAAGAAGTTATTATAAGAACCTGTTTAAATTTTATCTAATTATTTTGTTACGTTTCTTTTTGGTTACAAATGCGTTAAATTTTGCAAAGATAGTCTCAGCTATCTTTGCAAAATTTGCCTTTTCACTCAAAAATAAGCGGTAACAATTCTAAAATATAAAACTTAAACAGGCTCTAAAAAAAACTCCCGAAATTCGGGAGTTTTATAACGTTGGTTAGTCTAGTTTGTTTTTTATATAATATTTGCCGTCTAAATCGTCATCAAAATCGTCGATTTTAAGAGGTTTTGGTTTAGGTTTACTTGCAATAGCTTTCTTTTTCCACATTTCAAATTTTTCAACGGGCATCTTCTTTTTCATAATTTCAAGAACCTCTTTCTCTGCTAATCCAAATTCTTTTTTGATAATTTCAAATGGATTTTTTTCTTCTTGGGCTAATATCATCAGTCTTTCTGTTTGTTCCCAAGTTAATTCTTTGCGGTTACTCTTTTTCATCACGTGAAAATTAATTCTATTTTGTTTTAATTATTAATAAATCGGATTTTAATCTTATACCAATATTAATAAAAAAAATTATTACTTTTTATTTTAAGTAAAAAAAATATTCAAATTTTAATTCCTTTCAGATTCGCTGTGTTTTTAAAAGGAGAAGCTGATTTATACTCACATTTACTGTTTTTTTTGTGTGTTATAGTTTCAACAGTTTTAATGCTAATTTTATTCAATCGTTCGAAAGGTTAGATTTATTCTTGGACCAATTGGTTTTGATGTTTTTGGAATTTGGTGTTTCCAAAAATGCTGTGTAGTGCCCTTCATTAACAGTAAACTGCCATTCTCTAAAATAATATTCTTTTTTTGGGAGACATCAATATTGTGTTTCAATTGAAAGTTGCGTTTGGCTCCCAAACTTAGTGATGCAATTGTAGGATTGGTACCTAATTCCTTTTCGTTGTCGGCGTGCCAACCGTTACTGTCTTTGCCGTCTCTGTAATAATTCAATAAAACGGTGGTGAAATTCGTTCCGGAAATAGCTTCGGCCATCGATTTTATTTTTTGCAAAGTCAATGTCCAGTAGTGAGGCTGCATAGTGATATTGGAATAGGAATAAGGTTTTCCTTCATTTCCATATAAAGCCGTTAATCGCGGTTGCAAATGTTTTTTGCCATAAACTGTAATTTCATCGTGTTGCCAAGGCGTTTTTTCTAGCAATTCCGTGAAAAGAGAATCAGCTTCTTCTTTTGAAAGAAAAGAGGGAAAGTAGATGATTTCGGCATCTGGCAGATTAAAATATATTGGCTCTGAGTGAAAAAGTGAATTCATTTTACAAAAATAAAGAGAAAAGCAAAATGTAGTATTTTGTTTTTCTCTTTAAATATATTGAGTTTATTAGTTTAAGCTTCTGAATGATCTTGTAATAAATTTTTATAAATAAAACCTGCAATAATAGCTCCTAAAATTGGGGCTACCCAAAACAGCCATACTTGGGATAATGGTTCGCCGCCTACAAAAACAGCCTGAGATAATGATCTTGCAGGATTTACAGAGGTATTTGTAATAGGAATACTGATCAAGTGTATAAGAGTAAGTCCCAGTCCAATAGCTATTCCGGCGAATTTTCCGTTGGCAAATTTATCAGTGGCACCAAGTATAATTAAAAGGAAGAATAAAGTCAGTACCAATTCGGCAATAAAAGCAGCCTGCATCGAATAGCCGTCGGGAGAAAAAGCACCATATCCATTTGATGCAAAAGCCCCGGCTTTTGTATTGTCTATCATAAAACCTGCTTTTCCGGAAGCAATTGTGAAAAGTGTTCCTGCAGCAGCAAAAGCACCAATGCATTGTGCTATAATGTACGGAATCAAATCTTTAGCTGGAAATCGGCCGCCAGCCCATAATCCGAAAGAAACTGCGGGATTAAAATGCCCTCCTGAAATATGTCCAACTGCATAGGCCATAGTCAAAACGGTTAATCCAAAAGCTAATGAAACTCCAACAAATCCAATTCCTAAGTTTGGTATGCCTGCAGCAAATAATGCACTTCCGCAACCTCCAAAAACCAACCAATATGTACCGAAAAATTCTGCAAAAAGTTTTTTCATGATAAAAAAATTAAGTTAATAGAATCGTTAATAGGTGAAAATGAATGAAAATAGTATTTCAATACAATGTCTTTAAAATTTAGTAAGAATTGTATGGATTACGAATTTATAAAAAATTAACAAGTAATTGTAATATTTGTTGTGTTTTATATTGATAATCAGTGGAGTTAGTATTTTTTGAATTTGATATTCATCATTATAATGGCTAATATAATAAGGAGTATACCAATCCATTGTGATAATTCAACTTTTTCGCTTAGCAGGAAGTAGGCCATTGATACCGAAACAGGAAGTTCCAGTGCCGAGACAATGCTTCCTAATCCAATTCCAGTAAGAGGAAATCCTGTATTCATAAGTACTGGAGGAATGATGGTTCCAAAAAGTGATAATACGATTCCCCATTTTAGAAATATACCAAACTGAAATGGTGTGTTTTGTGTGGCAATGCCAAAAGCAAGAACAATTATGATTCCTCCGAAAAGCATGTATAAACTTCTTTGAGCTGATGAAATTCCTAAGGCAACACGATTAGCTGTAAACATTGTTGTTGTGAAAGAACAGGCAGCGAGCATTCCCATGACAAAACCTCGCCAATCCATTTGAATTTCGTTTTTAAAAATATTGGTAGCCAAAAATGTTCCTGCTAAAACTATAAGAGCGGCAACGATTTTTTGCGTAGAGGGGATTTTTTTCTCCAAAAACATTTCCAATAACAAACCAATCCATACTGTTTGCATTAATAATACGATGGCAATGGAAACGGGAATATATTTTACAGATATATAATAAAAAACACTGGTCAACCCCATAGAGGTTCCTGCTATCATCAGCTGGAATATATTTCTTTTTGTGGCTTTGATAACTTCGCTCTCACTTTTGGCTTTTTTAAATCCATTAATAATAAGAATTCCGATGATTCCTAATATAAATTGCGAGATAGTAACTTCGGCGGTAGTATATCCTTCATCGTAGGCCATTTTTACAAATGTGGCTAACATGCCATAACTTGTAGCGCCCAAGGCTACCAATAAAGTTCCCTTTAAGACTTGATTCTTTGTCATTTTTTTAATTTAAAAAAGCGGACAAAGATAGGTCATTTTGAATTCAAAAAAGTTTTAAAGTCTCAAGACTATTTAGAACAATCCTTTTAATGGACTGTTTTTAATTCCGATTTTATTGGCGCTAAAATTTAATTTTTGTTCCAACAAAGAAGCATATACACTTCTGAAATCAATTTGGTGTATTAGGTCTCCTTTGTCTAAATCGCTTAGATTTGGATTGTTTCCAATTACTTTTCCCTGATTGTTTCCTCCAATTATAAACATTGGAGCTGCAGTACCGTGGTCGGTTCCTCTTCCGTTATCAGCAACTCTTCTTCCAAATTCAGAAAAAACAACTATTGTTACATTAGATAATAATTGCGCTTTTTTCAAATCATTATAAAAACTAAAAACAGCATCGTTGAGCTCTTTTAATCTATTTTGATGAATTGCCAGTTGGTTGTCGTGCGTATCAAAACCACCCATTGAAGTGTAATATACCTTCGAATGAAGATTTCCTTTAATCAATCGGGCAATCCATTCCAGATTTTTAGACAACCCATTTTTTGTGTAATTCACTTCAGATGCGGTACTTTTTTTCAAGGCATCTTGAATAGCGTCGGAGCCTTCTACAACAGAGTTTGCAATTTTTCGAACAAAATCCAATTGTGGGTTTCCAGATAATTGCTCCGAATTGTCAGTAGTTTGTTTGGTGGTAAATCGATCTGGGTCTTTTACGGTAATGCTGTTTGGTTCTTCCCCTTTTAGTGCCAAATTGTCGATACTGTCTATGTTGATTCCCGCTGTCGGTTCATGGTCATTACATTGAAAGTCGAGGTAACGGCCCAGCCAGCCCTGGTTTAAGTATTCTTGATTCGTTGGCGCTGTTTGCCAAATTTCCTGACTTCGAAAATGCGAGCGAACTGGATTTGCATAACCTACATTTTGGATAACAGATAAATCACCATTTTGCTGCATGGTGGCAAAATCTTTTAACGAAGGATGGAATGCCATGCCATTATTGCCTGCAATAACTTCTTCTTTCGAAAGCGCTATTGTAGGTCGGGATTTGTAGTACAGCTCGTCTTGAAAAGGAATGTAAGTGTTTAGTCCATCGTTTCCTCCATTCAATTGAACAAAAACGACACATTGGTCTCCAATCAAGAGATTGTTTTGTGTGCCAAACGCATGTAAAAAATCAGGCAAAATAAGTGAGCCTGCAGTAAAAGTTCCTGTTAAGGAGAGAAAGTTTCTTCTGTTCATGGTTACAAAAATTAAATAATTTGGAACTCGGGTGATTTTACTATTGCATTAAAAAGCCTTAATACAGCATTGTTGGCTCCTGGAGATTTTGGGTCGAAATCGTATTTTAGTATTTTTTCGAAGTCTTCCTGCGAAGATTTATCAACGGAAAAAAGCGTTCTGTCGGTTAATTCTTTTATGATTTCTTTGTTGTTTTCATTTGGATTCCATTCCAATGATACTGTAACGGATTGTTTTTTGGGAATGTTATTTTCTGAGGGTGATTTTTGCCGGTTAAAATTTCGACCGTTACATAGCAAATCAGCCAGATTGTTTCGCTGTAAATAAATTTGGGAAGTAAGCCAACTGTTTCCACCGTCCCAACCTTTTACATTCGGTTGGTTAAACAAGTCCATTCCCTGTTGTCTTAGAAATAATACTAAGGCATTAATATTAGGGTTTTCTATATGGAGTTCATCAACTAATTGTAATGAATATTCCAGTGGATTTTTGATTTTTGCCCCTGCGGTTTCCTTTTTTGCAAATTCTTCGGTAAATATTTTTACCAACAAGGGTTTGATTTCAAAGTTTACTTTTTTGAAATAATTGCCATAGTAATGTATTAGCTCTTCCTTTGGTTGGTCATAAATAAACCATTGAAATATCTTTTTAGTCAATAAATAAGGAATTTTGGGATGATCAAAAATAGCATCCACCATTTCATTCATTTTTAAAACTCCTTTTTTGCCTAAATATTCAATTGGGTCATTGTCTTCGTAAAAGGGATGATATTTTGCACCGTCGATTCCTATGCCCAATCCGGCAAGGCCTTTTGCGCCATTTTTAATATCAGTTTCAGAGTAATTTCCGATCCCCAGTGTGAAAAGTTCGAGTAGTTCGCGACTTAAATTTTCGTTGCTTTTACCTTTTTTGTTGTCTGTGTTATCAAGGTATCGCACCATTGCATTGGTTTGCAATACTTTTTTGGTTAGTGTTTTAAAATTGCCAAAAGCCTCTTCACGATAGAGCTGATTATTTTGAAAAAGCCAATAATTAACTTTTACCTTTTGGGATGAAGTAACAAAATGATTGTGCCAAAAAAGTGTCATTTTTTCCCGTAGCGGAAATTCATTAGATATGATTTGTTCAATCCACCAAGCCTTCAGTTCATGAAGCGTTTGAGATTCTTTCTTTATTAATTCTTTCGATTTTTCCGGGTCTTCTTTCTTGATTTTCCGAATTGCTTTGAAATCTTCGAAAGTCTTGGGACTGTCATTTAGTAAATCTGGGACTGTAGTGTTGTAAGGAGCTTCAAAAGATTGTTTCAAAAACCCCTCGATTCCTAATTTTTCAATAGTTTTAGATTGCTCGGCGCTAAATCCTAAACGGAGTGACCATAAGATTTCGTTTTTCATATTTCGAAGAATTATTGCTATAAGACTTCTTTTGTTGCAAAAGGTTTAAAAGGTCTTATTGTCAATAATATAAAAACGAAAAACCTACTATTATCGCTTGTTTTAGAAAGCTATTTGTTGTTAACAGTCGTTATTTTTGTTCTTTTCCAAGTTCCTTATGAGTTAGGTCGCTCAAATGCAAACGTAATGCATCAACCGAAATGTTGATTTCCCAAAAACATAAAGCCAATGAAATCAGTAAGGCAAGCAAACTGGCTCCAAACAAATAAATTCCAACCAATTGATAGTTTAAGAACAATAAAAGCATTGTAAAAACAGACAAGAACAAACTGAATACGCCTGCCATTTGCATAAAACGAATAAGTGTTAATCTTCGGTTTAGGTTCTTTATTTCCAGTAAAATCATACTGTTTTCTTTCTCTTTGTAAACTTTCTTTAGTCCACGTACAATGGTTGCAACCGTCAAAAACCGATTAGTATAAGCCAGTAAGATTAACGAAGTAGCCGAAAACAATAAAGCAGGAGTTTCTACATGAAGTGTCATTTGTGTAAATTTTAGTGTACAAAGTTCGTTTTTTTTACGCATTAATGAAAGAAACGGTAGTGGTTTGTAAAATATAAATGTGAGTATATAATATAGGTGTAATCAAAATTCAAATTTTCAGGAGCTCTTTCCTGCTATTCGTTGCAAGTCCTCGTTCCTTTGGCAACATTTTTATGTATTTGCAATAGCTTCCGTTGGTCGCTTTGCCTCTACATAAAATGTAAGCCATATTCACTGTGGGCTTTCCACTACTATCAGGGCTAGGGTAGTGATATTTCAGCGGAAAGAAATCAATACATATATATAGTATAAACCCGTTGGGTGAAATTAGTTGGAGTAAATAAAATTGATTAGATATTGGTCAAGACACTGCAAAGCAGTATCTTGAAGTCGCTAAACAACCAATATTCATGTCAAATATAGTTAAAAATTATTTTAAGGTTTTAGAAGTTATATGTTCTTTGAATTATGATTTGGTATTTAAACCAAGAGTTGGAAGAAGTGGTAAGATGTCTGATTTAGAGGTAATAGCACTTAGTTTGACTGCTGAATTTATGTCTATTGACAGTGAGAATTCACTTTTCAAACAAATTAGTCCGATTATGATTCCTAATCTAATTGAACGTAGTCAATTCAATAAAAGAAGAAGGAAACTGTTTTTATTTTCTGAAGAGATCAGGACTAAACTAGCTAGTCGATTTCTTGAGTTTGAGGACTATTTTATTGTTGACAGTATGCCGTTGGAAATCTGCAAATTTTCTCGTCACAAAAGAATTAAAATATGCAAAGATGAATTTGAAACAGCTCCTTCCAAAGGTTTTTGTGCTTCGCAAAACAGTTGGTTTTATGGATATAAGCTTCATGGGGTTTGCTCAGTAACTGGTGTGTTTCATTCTTTAGACATTACAAAAGCAGAAGTTCACGATGTAAATTTTTTAAAGAATATTAAAAAACAAATGTCTGATTGTGTGATTCTTGGAGACAGAGGATATCTCTCTGAGAGTGTTCAATTAGATTTATTTCAGACGGTTAAAGTTAAATTAGAAACCCCAAAAAGAATTAATCAAAAAGATTACAAATCACAACCGTATATTTTTAGAAAATCTAGAAAAAGAATTGAAACTTTGTTTTCACAATTATGCGATCAATTTTTAATTCGAAGGAATTATGCTAAATCTTTTGAAGGCTTTAAAACAAGAATTTTAGCAAAAATTACAGCGATGACTTTGATACAGTATATCAATAAATTTATATTTGACAGACCTATAAACAATATTAAAAATCAACTAATTTAATTTCACCCAACGGGTAGTATAAGGAAAAAAGTACCCGAAGGATGGTTTTTAATATAATCCAATGAAGTTCTTAGCGCCTTTGGGAGCGATTTTGGCCTGCAAAGGAGTAAAAGAGTCAAGAAGTATAAGGGAATCAAGAAAAAATGGGCATAATTCAGCGATCCAAAAAGGGACAATATTATAGATAAGGGTAGTGTTGTTTGCAGTAAAACGAGCTCGTCACGCCAAAAAGCGGAAAGGTTTTAAGAAAAGGGTGTTTGTAAAATTAAGGTTATCAGAGTTTTAAAAAATAAATATAAAATAAATGCAAAAACCCCTTGTTTAAACGAATAAACTATCTACTTTTGCACCCGCAACAGCGATGGCGCTCTTAGAAAGACTGACAAGTATAACAAAACAAATTGGAAATTTATTTTCAAAAAAGATTTAAAAAAAGCTTGTGAGATTTAAAAGAGTAGTTTATTTTTGCACCCCGCAAAACATGCAATGATCTTTGACAGACTGATAAGAAAACGAGAGGAAAAACGAAAATAAAAATTTTCAAAAAAAACTTCAAAAAGTTCTTGCCGGTTAAAAAGAAAATACTACTTTTGCACCCGCTTTGAGAGACAAACGAAAAGCGAAAAAAAGGAATATACGTTCGTAGACATATTGAATTGACAGCCGTCTCGTCCAAAAGACGAGACAAATAAAATAAGAGTAATAGAATCGAGAGATTTGAATTAAAACCACTAGAATCGGAGTCGAAATATAAAACAAGTCGTAAGACTTAAACAATATACGATGAAGAGTTTGATCCTGGCTCAGGATGAACGCTAGCGGCAGGCTTAACACATGCAAGTCGAGGGGTATAGTTTTTCGGAACTAGAGACCGGCGCACGGGTGCGTAACGCGTATGCAATCTACCTTTTACAGAGGGATAGCCCAGAGAAATTTGGATTAATACCTCATAGTATAGCAGTTTCGCATGAATCAGCTATTAAAGTTCCAACGGTAAAAGATGAGCATGCGTCCCATTAGCTAGATGGTAAGGTAACGGCTTACCATGGCAACGATGGGTAGGGGTCCTGAGAGGGAGATCCCCCACACTGGTACTGAGACACGGACCAGACTCCTACGGGAGGCAGCAGTGAGGAATATTGGTCAATGGGCGCAAGCCTGAACCAGCCATGCCGCGTGCAGGATGACGGTCCTATGGATTGTAAACTGCTTTTGTACGAGAAGAAACAACATTACGTGTAATGTCTTGACGGTATCGTAAGAATAAGGATCGGCTAACTCCGTGCCAGCAGCCGCGGTAATACGGAGGATCCAAGCGTTATCCGGAATCATTGGGTTTAAAGGGTCCGTAGGCGGTTTAGTAAGTCAGTGGTGAAAGCCCATCGCTCAACGGTGGAACGGCCATTGATACTGCTAGACTTGAATTATTAGGAAGTAACTAGAATATGTAGTGTAGCGGTGAAATGCTTAGAGATTACATGGAATACCAATTGCGAAGGCAGGTTACTACTAATGGATTGACGCTGATGGACGAAAGCGTGGGTAGCGAACAGGATTAGATACCCTGGTAGTCCACGCCGTAAACGATGGATACTAGCTGTTGGGAGCAATTTCAGTGGCTAAGCGAAAGTGATAAGTATCCCACCTGGGGAGTACGGGCGCAAGCCTGAAACTCAAAGGAATTGACGGGGGCCCGCACAAGCGGTGGAGCATGTGGTTTAATTCGATGATACGCGAGGAACCTTACCAAGGCTTAAATGTAGATTGACCGGTTTGGAAACAGATCTTTCGCAAGACAATTTACAAGGTGCTGCATGGTTGTCGTCAGCTCGTGCCGTGAGGTGTCAGGTTAAGTCCTATAACGAGCGCAACCCCTGTTGTTAGTTGCCAGCGAGTCATGTCGGGAACTCTAACGAGACTGCCAGTGCAAACTGTGAGGAAGGTGGGGATGACGTCAAATCATCACGGCCCTTACGCCTTGGGCTACACACGTGCTACAATGGCCGGTACAGAGAGCAGCCACTGGGCGACCAGGAGCGAATCTATAAAACCGGTCACAGTTCGGATCGGAGTCTGCAACTCGACTCCGTGAAGCTGGAATCGCTAGTAATCGGATATCAGCCATGATCCGGTGAATACGTTCCCGGGCCTTGTACACACCGCCCGTCAAGCCATGGAAGCTGGGGGTGCCTGAAGTCGGTGACCGCAAGGAGCTGCCTAGGGTAAAACTGGTAACTAGGGCTAAGTCGTAACAAGGTAGCCGTACCGGAAGGTGCGGCTGGAACACCTCCTTTCTAGAGCTTTGGTGTTAGCCAAGTGCACGCCAAAGAAAGAAGACGAAGAGACTTTTGGTTTCAAGGATTAAAATTTTATTACTCTTGCTGTTAATTTAAAAGAATAAAGAATTAAGTAAAAACAGAGTCTCGTAGCTCAGCTGGTTAGAGTACTACACTGATAATGTAGGGGTCGGCAGTTCGAGTCTGCCCGGGACTACTTTTTTAAAGATTTTAGATTTAAGAAATTAGATTTAAGATTTAAGATTAAAAAAAAACTGAACAGCTTAATTTAAAAGGAAATTCTAGAGTTGAGTTCTTATGAATAGTCATTCATAATTCATAATTCACAATTCATAATTAGATTGGGGGATTAGCTCAGCTGGCTAGAGCGCCTGCCTTGCACGCAGGAGGTCAACGGTTCGACTCCGTTATTCTCCACTATCTTTAAGAAGATAGAATATAGAAAAAAGAATATAGACAATGTCTAATATCTATTCTCTGTGTTCTTTATTCTAAAAAGAAAAAGTTCATTGACATATTGAGATAAAAAAATATTTAAAAAGTAGAAAGAACACTTTTTAGTAAGTAGTGAAAAGTGACTAGTAATTAGCTTCGGCTAATCACTAATTACTAATAGCTAATCACTAAAAAAAAAGTACAATAAGCAAAATAAGGGCGTATGGGGGATGCCTAGGCTCTCAGAGGCGAAGAAGGACGTGATAAGCTGCGAAAAGCTACGGGGACGGGCACACACCGATTGATCCGTAGATATCCGAATGGGGCAACCCACTATGTTGAAGACATAGTACACCGATAGGTGGGCAAACCCGCTGAACTGAAACATCTAAGTAGGCGGAGGAGAAGAAAACAAAAGTGATTCCGTAAGTAGTGGCGAGCGAACGCGGATTAGCCCAAACCAATGTTGTTACGGCAATGTTGGGGTTGTAGGACCACGATATTTTATGCACAAGGAACCGGAAGTTACTGGAAAGTGACGCCATAGAGGGTGATAGCCCCGTATGGGTAACGAGTGTAATAGATAGTGTTATCCTGAGTAGGGCGGGGCACGTGAAACCCTGTCTGAATTTGGCGGGACCATCCGCTAAGGCTAAATACTCCTGAGAGACCGATAGTGAACCAGTACCGTGAGGGAAAGGTGAAAAGAACCGTGAATAACGGAGTGAAATAGATCCTGAAACCATACGCTTACAAGCGGTCGGAGCCCTTAAGTGGGGTGACGGCGTGCCTTTTGCATAATGAGCCTACGAGTTAACGTTGCTGGCGAGGATAAGCTATTAAGTAGTGGATCCGTAGCGAAAGCGAGTCTGAATAGGGCGCTTTAGTCAGTAGTGTTAGACGCGAAACCGTGTGATCTACCCATGGGCAGGATGAAGCGCTGGTAACACAGTGTGGAGGTCCGAACCGGTTGACGTTGAAAAGTCTTCGGATGACCTGTGGGTAGGGGTGAAAGGCCAATCAAACTCGGAAATAGCTCGTACTCCCCGAAATGCATTTAGGTGCAGCGCAAGGCATAAGTTATATAGAGGTAGAGCTACTGATTGGATGCGGGGGCTTCACCGCCTACCAATTCCTGACAAACTCCGAATGCTATATAATGTTTCCTTGCAGTGAGGGCTTGGGTGCTAAGGTCCAAGTCCGAGAGGGAAAGAACCCAGACCATCAGCTAAGGTCCCCAAATATATGTTAAGTTGAAAGAACGCGGTTTGTCTGCCCAGACAGCTAGGATGTTGGCTTGGAAGCAGCCATTCATTTAAAGAGTGCGTAACAGCTCACTAGTCGAGCGGACGAGCATGGATAATAATCGGGCATAAACATATTACCGAAGCTATGGATTTACAGTTTACTGTAAGTGGTAGGGGAGCATTCCAGCAGGGTTGAAGGTGTATCGTAAGGTATGCTGGACTGGCTGGAAAAGAAAATGTAGGCATAAGTAACGATAATGCGGGCGAGAAACCCGCACACCGAAAAACTAAGGTTTCCACAGCTATGCTAATCAGCTGTGGGTTAGTCTGGACCTAAGGCAAACCCGAAAGGGGCAGTCGATGGCCAACGGGTTAATATTCCCGTACTACTAATTACTGTGATGGGGTGACGGAGTGATGAAAGTACCGCGAACTGACGGAATAGTTCGTTAAAGCACCTAGCTATAGGTTTTATAGGCAAATCCGTAAAACTTGGTGAAATGCGATAGTACTCGGCGTCTTCGGACAAAGAGATAGTGTACCTAAGGGCTTCCAAGAAAAACCTCTAAACTTCAGGTAATTAGTACCAGTACCGTAAACCGACACAGGTAGTTGAGGAGAGAATCCTAAGGTGCTCGAGAGATTCATGGCTAAGGAATTAGGCAAAATAGACCCGTAACTTCGGGAGAAGGGTCGCCCCGAGCAATCGGGGCCGCAGTGAAGAGGTCCAGGCGACTGTTTATCAAAAACACAGGGCTCTGCAAAATCGTAAGATGAAGTATAGGGCCTGACACCTGCCCGGTGCTGGAAGGTTAAGAGGAGATGTTATCTTCGGAGAAGCATTGAATTGAAGCCCCAGTAAACGGCGGCCGTAACTATAACGGTCCTAAGGTAGCGAAATTCCTTGTCGGGTAAGTTCCGACCTGCACGAATGGTGTAACGATCTGGACACTGTCTCAGCCATGAGCTCGGTGAAATTGTAGTAACGGTGAAGATGCCGTTTACCCGCAGTGGGACGAAAAGACCCTGTGCACCTTTACTATAGCTTAGTATTGACCTTGGATAAATGATGTGTAGGATAGGTTGGAGACTGTGAAGTGGCGTCGCCAGGCGTTGTGGAGTCATTGTTGAAATACAACCCTTTGTTTATCTGAGGCCTAACCCCGTAAACCGGGGGACATTGCTTGGTGGGTAGTTTGACTGGGGTGGTCGCCTCCAAAAGAGTAACGGAGGCTTCTAAAGGTTCCCTCAGTACGCTTGGTAACCGTGCGAAGAGTGCAATGGCATAAGGGAGCTTGACTGAGAGACATACAGGTCGATCAGGTACGAAAGTAGAGCATAGTGATCCGGTGGTTCCGCATGGAAGGGCCATCGCTCAAAGGATAAAAGGTACGCCGGGGATAACAGGCTGATCTCCCCCAAGAGCTCATATCGACGGGGGGGTTTGGCACCTCGATGTCGGCTCGTCACATCCTGGGGCTGGAGAAGGTCCCAAGGGTTGGGCTGTTCGCCCATTAAAGTGGCACGCGAGCTGGGTTCAGAACGTCGTGAGACAGTTCGGTCTCTATCTACTGTGGGCGTTAGAAATTTGAGTGGATCTGATTCTAGTACGAGAGGACCGAATTGGACAAACCTCTAGTGTATCTGTTGTCCCGCCAGGGGCACCGCAGAGTAGCTACGTTTGGAAGGGATAAGCGCTGAAAGCATATAAGCGCGAAACCCACCACAAGATGAGATTTCTTTTAAGGGTCGTGGAAGATGACCACGTTGATAGGCTATAGGTGTAAAGGCAGTAATGTCATAGCCGAGTAGTACTAATAACCCGTAAGCTTATGTACGACTCCTCTCCTCCCGTTCAAAACGGGAGGAGAAGAAACTTTCTAAAACTTTTTATGTTCTTTATCTCAGTATGTTAAAATATTAGCTCGACGCGAGCAGTGACTAGTAAAAAGTAACTAATGATTAGCTAATCACTAATTACCATTCACTAATCACTAACAACCTTAAGGTGGTTATTGCGGCGGGGCTCACCTCTTCCCATCCCGAACAGAGAAGTTAAGCCCGCCTGCGCAGATGGTACTGCAATTTTGTGGGAGAGTATGTCGCTGCCTTTCTTTAGTTAACCCCGACTGAAAAGTCGGGGTTATTTTTTTTATAGGTGCAGCGTGTCCCTCGTCTTGGGACGAGATCGATCCGCTGCCTTTCTTTAATCTGAACTTGTTTCAGATTCTTTAAAAACCCTTCATCAAATGATGAGGGGTTTTTTGTTTTAAATTGCTTTGAGAATTTTCAAAATTTTAGAAAACCAGATTTTTGAAACTATTCTCAATTATCTCGATTCTATTCTATATTATCTTTACAGTGGTTACAACGTTTTCGCAGGGTTAAAATAGCATCTGTATTAGAAAATGGAGTTGTGCTCTCGGATGTATAATCGTTTTACTTTAGCAATAGAAATAATTACTAATCTAAAACAAGAGTATCATGAAAACGATTTTAAAAATTAGTCTGATAGTATTGGTGGCGATGACCACGATGGGCGCTCACGCAATAGGAGGTGATTTTTTGCTAAATGTGAAAAAAGCAACCGGTAAGGAAATTTGTTTTTCGGTAAATGGGATCCAAAAGGCCAATGTGGCTATTTATGATAAAGAACATACTTTGATCTATTCTGAAAAAGTTACCGGTACAGATGGAATTATGAAAACCTACAGCCTTGAGGAATTTCCTGAAGGGACTTACTTCCTGGAAGTAGAAACGAGCCAAAAGAAAGTAACCCACGAAATTGTGGTTGCCAAAGAAGCTTCTACACTATCGAGAAAGTCTATAGCCGAGGTTTACAAAGGGGACTTGAAAATGGAAAACAAAAATGTGGTTACGGTTAATTAATTGGATAGTTTTTGGTGCATTACTTCGAAACAAAAAAACAGCTCTAAAAAAAGAGCTGTTTTTTGTTTATAATCCAGAACCAATTTTTTTTTAGAATGATGGCAAAAGGGAAAAAATGTATACTTTTAGCCCCGATTTCTTCCTACCGTCTGGACACAAATATTTTATATTAAAAATGGCACGCAGATAACGCGGATTAGACAGATTATCGCTGATTTTTTGGTTGCATACTAAAAATATTATTTGTAAAACTTATGTTTTTTTCAATACATTTTTTTAAAAACAACAAATTTATCTGTGTAAATCCGTTCAATCCGCGTCATCTGTGGCCTATAGAAAGATGTGTCCAGACGGTAGGATGAAAGCGAAAATCTCCCAATTTAGAAAAACAAGGCTTTTTTGCCGTAGTTTTTCTTGATAGGGATTGCAGTGAACAGCGGGAACAATGCCCCCAAAAAGGCCTCATGATTCCGCTACTAAAAGAGTTATAGGCCATATAATCAAGCTATTCTTATGTTTTTATACCTCCAGTTTTCTATGTAAGTAATCAGAGTAGAACCCTGATAATATTAAAGCAATGACCGTTGTAGCTCCGAAAAATGGATTAATGTTGATCAATGAATCTTCGGAATCGACTACTACAAATGAACCGTAACCGAGGTATCCGTAAATGGAGGACAAAAGGGCAAACATTGAGGCTAAAATAGATACACCTCTAATTCTAAAGCGAAAAGTTGCCCACAGTAATATTAGTATGAATAGATATTGGTCATTTGGGTGGTCATAAGCTATAAGAATACAGACAAATATAGTTGCTATTCCTAATGAAATAGCTTCTAAAAGTGATGTGGAAATGATTTTTATGTGATGGCGATAAAACCATGATATTAGAAATGGAGTTATAAGTATAGTGCCTATTAAATCACCTTTCCATAGAGTTATCCAATTAGAAATAAAGTGATTTGGAGTACTTAATCCCCAAAATGAAATAGCTGAAACACATAATGAAGCAGTGATACCACAATATAAAGTGCTAATTGCTAAAAAGGACATGACAGAAGTCCCTGTTTTTAATGGATATTGGCCTTTGTTGACTAAATTAATCAGATAAGAACAAATAATTACTCCGATCGCTACTCCAGTAGCTACAGATGCAGAAGAGAGTATGGTTTCAAGTAATGATTTGTCCAGCATTTTGCAAACATCCCAAAAGGAAAACATATTTGCAACAAATGATCCTATCCAAACTCCAATTATTGCTTTACGCCCAATAATTAATAAGGCTGCAAGAGCAAATCCTACATCGGGGAAAATTGGAGATAGATTGTCCGGTGAGACAGTTATCCTAAAGCTCAAAAAAGCAAGTACATTGAAAACAAATGCAACTAAAATAATTTTAAATAAATCAGATTTTAAATAAAAAGGGGTGTAATAATCGCTGGCATCTAACTTATACATAATGAATAGATTTTGTTTTTATTCTTTTGAATTTCAGATAACTTATAAAATCGCTATTAGGATATGTTTGGAAAAACATACAAAAATAAACAGCGACATTATATGTGGTGTCTATTAAGGATCATTTTACACATATGAAACAAATTTAGTATTTAATTTTTAATTGTATTTTTTTGGAGGTTTAAAAAAATGTTTTTTGTCATATATTTTTTATCAAAAAAATATTTTGTATTCAGTTTTAGAGAAAAAAAGAAGAGACTGTGAAAACAGTCTCTTCTTGAAATATTTAAATGTAAATTAGATTTACATCGTAATTGGAAATTCAATTCCGTTTTGAGTATAAGTCGCTTTGTTATCGCAATCACCTGCTCCGTAATCAATTGTTCCATTCAAGATGGTACTTTCTACTTTTATTTTTCCTTTGGAAATAAAATCGCAAGAGGCATTTTTAATTAATGACTGCGTAACGGTTAAAGTCATTTTGCCTCCATTTTGGTTAGTAATTGTTGTAGTTCCTTGAGTCATTTCGTATGAATTGTCATCGAACGTAGGTGTTGAAGCTCCTGCTGTTAGTCTTACAGTATATGAACCTGAGTTTTGGTATACATTTCCTTTGGCATCTGTAAATATTCCATCAGCAACAGTTCTGGTCCATTCTGGTGTAGCAGCAGTTACTGTAGAATTTTTGTATGTGATTTTACCTTCTACTTTATTACTATTTATATAGTAGTTAACTCTTTCTACAGTCATGGTACTTCCTGTTTCAGTGATATTTCCCGAAAAAGTAATTTTCAATTTTCCTTTTCTAGTAATGTTGTTTACTGTACATCCAGCAGTTCCAAAATCAACGTAGAATGTTTTAGGAAAAGTGGTTGTTACCGGATCCATTGTTACTAGTGCACATGAAGCGGTTAATGTTTTTCCAGTTAATTTAGCAGTTAATTTTTCGTAGGAAACCTGCAATCCGGCTTGTATATCCAACTCATTTGCTAAATCAATCGATGCAGAAGCTACTACTGGAGTGCTGTCAGTGGCTGCCAAAGATTCTTCTTTGGTACAAGAAGTAAATTGAAAACAGCACAAGGAAAATACAGCTAATGAAAGTAAACGGTTCTTCATAAAATTTGTTTTGGTTAAGTTAATTTACTATGGGTGGGCAAATTTATTATTTTATTTGAAGTAATTGCCGTTGTAATTGTTAAAAAACAGTAGGAATGATAATTTTTGAGTGATTTTAATTACAAATCAAACATTTTATTTTTTTTCAAATTTTGATAGATGTTATTTTAAGTAGTTTAATGAGTTTTGAAATGACTGGAGACATTTGGCAATTCAGCGAGATCGAGTTCTAATTCGGTTGAGCCATTATCAGCAAAAGCTCCTATAGTAAAAGAACCATAGCAGTAGAAGTTCAGTTCTGCCGATTGTTTGTCGATTTTTACAAGTTTGAATGGTGAATCTCCAAAAGTATTATGTAGAGCAAATAATATCAAATCACCGTTTTTTAATGGATTGTCTTTCGGATTTATTGAGACTACCTGTAGTTTTACTTTGTAAAATCCTTTGGCTTCTTCAATAACGGTTGCTTTTAATTCACGTTCATTATTTATAGCATTGGATTTCCATTGTCCTTTTTGTGGGTCATCATTATGGGTTATAAGTCCTTTATGTAGTTTTAATTTGGCTTCATCTATCATTTTATCCAAATGTAAAACTTGATTTTGGTTGTCTTTTTTAGCTTCATCAGCGGTGATTAATTTTTTTATGACTGTTTGAACGTTGGCATTCGACATCAAAGGTTCGTTTAACTTGTCAATTAGAGTTTTGGTCAATTGCTCTTTTTCTTGAACCAAACTTTGAAAATGAATAATCTTGTTGTCTTTTAGATGGTTCTCTTCCCTAATTTCAAGAATTTTTTCTTTTAACAGTTCCAGTTCTCTTCGAACCAAATTGTCATCTGCATATTTGTATTTATTGGAAAGTACCAATCGCATATAATTGTAACCAATGAACAATCCCAAAAAGCCAAAATAAATAATAATCCCAATTGTATATACATTCAATAATTGGCTGTCATAATTTGAAGCAACCCTTATGTATTCAACAAGAGCGAAGATATAAAAGGGAATTTCTTTTAGATTGATTAATACGAGACCTACAATAATTTTGCTTAGCCAATCCGAGATTTCGACCAAACTATTATTGAACGAATTATTAGTTCCTTTTTGATTGTTTCTTTTGGGCATACCAAATAAAGAGCCTACGAAAAAAGAACTTATAAAAGTAGCAATTCCTAAAGTTACCCCTATAAAAAGAATTTTTCCGCCCATTTCAGGAATAATGATGGGGAAACCAATAACAGGAATCATACCTAGAAAGAGTCCCATGTATAAAGCGAGTAAAACTGAAGTTTCAGCTTCTTTTACTGTATTTTTTTCGTTCTCTAATTCCGTTTCATTTAGACTTTTGTTTTCTTTATTTGCCATAATCGTAGGTTTTAATTAGGTTCAAAATCAAATCAGTTCTATTGGTTTGCGAAACTTAATTTTTTGAATAAAGGAAGGAACTCGTTTTCCTGAAGCAGGAAGGTATTTTAATTTCAATTCTTAAAATTAAATAAAAAAACAACAAAAAATGATGTGTAATTGCTTATTTTACAATAAATAGCTTTGTCGTTCTTTGAAGTTAGTATTGAAAAATGATGATTTTTGGCAATAAAAAAACCTGCAAGTTGGAGCTTGCAGGTTTGGATTTTTCCTTTGAAAAAAGGAAAAATGATTATTTGATCAATTCAAAACTTCTTTTTACAAAAGCGGTCAACGCTTCTCCTTTTAGTAAGTTTTGTGACAATTTGGCCAAATCCAAAGCTTGTTTCACCAAACTTTCCTGAGCTGATTTGTCTTTGTTGTTCAAAATGCTAGAAGCTAAATCCGAATTGGTGTTAACAACCAAATTGTACATTTCAGGCATATTGCTCATTCCGAACATTCCGCCACCACCGGTTTGGCTCATTTCTTTCATTCTACGCATAAATTCTGGCTGTGTAATGATAAACGGAGCTGCTTCGCTGTCCAAAGCTTCAAGTTGTACGGTATAGGTTTGTTTAGGAACGATAGTTTCAAGAACGGTTTTTAGACTTTCTTTTTCTTCATCAGATAATTTGGAAACAGCATTATCTTCTTTCTTGATTAAGTTATCGATATGGTCAGAATCCACACGAACAAAATGTAAGCCGCTGTTGTCACCTTCAATTTTTTGGATTAAATGCGAGATAATCGGTGAGTCCAAAAGCAATACTTCGTATCCTTTGTCTTTTGCAATTTCGATATATGAATGTTGCGCTTCTTTGTTTCCTGCGTATAAAACAACAATTTTTCCGTCTTTGTCAGTTTGATTTTCTTTTATTTTCTCTTTCAGTTCATCAAGAGTGAAATAAGTGTCATCAACAGTTGGGTACAATACAAATGCGCCGGCTTTTTCGTAGAATTTATCCTCAGAAAGCATTCCGTATTCCAAAACGATTTTGATGTCGTTCCATTTTTTCTCGAAATCTTCTCTGTTTTCATTGAATAGAGATTTCAATTTATCGGCAACTTTACGAGTAATGTAGTTGGAAATTTTCTTAACCGCACCATCAGCCTGTAATCCTGAACGGGAAACGTTCAAAGGAATATCCGGAGAATCAACTACACCACGAAGCATCATCAAGAATTCAGGAACAATTCCCTCTACATTGTCAGTAACGAATACTTGATTTTGGTACAATTGGATTTTGTCTTTCTGAATTTGAAGATCTCCGCTTAATTTTGGGAAATATAAAATACCGGTTAAGTTAAAAGGATAATCTACATTCAAATGAATATGGAATAATGGCTCCTCAAACTGCATTGGATACATTTCGCGGTAGAAATCTTTGTAGTCAGCGTCAGTTAAGTCAGAAGGCTGTTTTGTCCAAGCCGGATTTGGGTTGTTAACGATATTGTCAACCTCAATAGTTTCAGGCTTGTAATCTTCTGGTGCATCCTCAGGTTTTGGAAGTGTTTCTGTTTTTGTTCCAAATTTAATTGGAATAGGCATGAATTTGTTATACTTATTTAACAAGCCTGAAATTTTAAATTCTTCCAAGAATTCAAGGGAATCTTCGGCAATGTGTAAAATAATTTCAGTTCCTCTGGAAGTTTTGTCAGCCGGTTCCA
Source organism: Flavobacterium aquiphilum (assembly GCF_027111335.1). Classification (NCBI taxonomy): domain Bacteria; kingdom Pseudomonadati; phylum Bacteroidota; class Flavobacteriia; order Flavobacteriales; family Flavobacteriaceae; genus Flavobacterium; species Flavobacterium aquiphilum. The sequence continues at coordinate 1,463,789 of NZ_CP114288.1, forward strand.
ATGTAAATTCAGGACTACCGTCACATGTCCAATGAGCTGCAGGTTCGTCTTTGTAAGATTTAGTGATAATTTCCACTTTTTCGGCAACCATAAAAGCAGAGTAGAAACCAAGTCCAAAATGACCTATAATTCCTGAGTCTTTTGCGGAATCTTTGTATTTGTCCAAGAACTCTTCAGCTCCTGAAAAAGCTACCTGATTGATGTATTTTTCAACTTCATCGGCAGTCATCCCTATACCTTGGTCGATAATGTGGATTTTTTTTCCTTCTTTGTCAATTTTAACTTCAATAATCGGAGAACCATATTCGACTTTGGCTTCACCAATGCTAGTAAGGTGTTTTAATTTTAAAGTCGCATCAGTTCCGTTTGAAATCAATTCACGCAAGAAAATTTCGTGGTCACTGTAAAGGAACTTTTTGATTAAAGGAAAGATGTTTTCAACCGAAACATTAATTTTACCTGTTGTCATGTTTTTATCTTTATTAATGGTTTTACAATTGGTAAAACTATCTTTCAAATAGAGTACCAATTGTTGTAAGAATGACAAATTGTCGTAAGGAAATTATGTATATAAAGTCAAAAATTATGGATTTGATACGTATCTTTGCACTTACATTAATTTAAAATCGTAATAAAAATGAGGAAAATTCTTTTGATGTGCACAATGGCCTTTTTGGTTTTTGCATGCAAACCCACGTCCACTGCACCAGCAGCACCAGAGCCGGTTTCAAATGCTCCCATGACAAAATTAGACAAGACTTCCCAAGTTGGAATAAAAGGAAATTGGCAGATTACCAATGTCTCTTACCCTGGATCTAATTATATCAAAGTGAATTCTTTTAATCTTGCGGATTCAAAATGTTTCATAGGCAGTACATGGAAATTCATTTCAAATAACAACAAAGGAAACATGACTTTGAACAGTCCTGATTGTTCAGCTTTTACATCTGAAATTACTTGGTATGTAAATAAAGAAGGACAGTTTGTACTGAAAATTTTGGACGAAGGATTAAAATCTAAAAAAGTAAAAACTGGTTTTGTTCTAGGAGTTAGAAACCAAACTGAAACTTCATTTGAATTGATTGATAAAATAAATGTAGGAAGTAAACCTACCGATGTTGTTTACCAATTTCAAAGAGTTAACTAATTTATAATATGACAAAGATGAAAAAAATAGCAATTTTAGGAATTAGCACTTTATTAGTATTAAGTTTTCTTTTTACAAGTTGTGAATCAGTGAATAACGCCAATAATGCCCAAAAAGGAGCAGGGATTGGAGCTGTTGCAGGAGGAGTTATTGGAGCAATTATTGGGAACAATACCGGGATTGGTACTGCAGGAGGTGCTGCAATTGGAGCTGCGATTGGCGGAGGAACAGGAGCAATTATTGGGCACAACATGGATAAACAGGCTAGGGAAATTGACGAAGCGCTTCCAAGTGCCGATGTGGAGAGAGTAGGGGAAGGAATTCGTTTGGTTCTTAAAGAAGATGCCGTTCGTTTTGATTTGAATAAAGCAACTTTAACTGCTCAGGCAAAGGCTAATTTGGACAAATTGGTTCCAGTTTTTAAGGAATACGGTGATACAAATATTGAAATTTTTGGTTATACTGACAGTACCGGAAAACCGGAATATAATTTGACCCTTTCACAAAAAAGAGCCGAATCGGTAAAAGCTTATTTGATTTCAAAAGGTTTAGTAGCCAGCCGTTTCAAAACATCAGGTCATGGAATTGCTGATCCAATTGCAACAAATGATACACCAGAAGGAAGAAGTCAAAATCGTCGTGTAGAATTTGCTATTACTGCCAATCAAAAAATGATTGAAGATGCCAAAAAAGGACAATAATGATATTTAAAAATGTTAAAAAAAACTGCTTTATTACGAAGCAGTTTTTTTTTGGATATAAATGAATTATCAACATATTTTTTTTGGTAAAGAAACTATATTTGTTTTCTCAAATTTTAATGATATAGAATGCTTCAGGTTCAAAATATTTCATTCGGTTATACCGAAAAAATCATTATCCAAAACGTTGGTTTTACAGTTTCCAAAGGTCAGAATATTGCAATTCTTGGGGAAAGTGGTTGTGGAAAAAGTACCCTTTTAAAACTTATTTATGGTATGTACGACCTAAATGAGGGGCAGATTTTCTATAACGAAAAGGAGATTTTGGGACCAAAATTTAATTTGATTCCAGGGATGCCATTTATGAAATATTTGGCTCAGGATTTTGATTTGATGCCTTATGAAACGGTAGCCGAAAACGTGGGCAAGTTTCTTTCCAATGGTTTTTTGCCTTTAAAAAAACTACGTATTCAGGAATTACTGGAAATGGTTGAAATGACAGAATATGCTAATGTAAAAGCCAAATTACTAAGTGGTGGACAACAACAGCGAGTGGCATTGGCGAAAGTTTTGGCACTCGAACCGGAAGTTTTGTTGCTTGATGAACCGTTTAGCCATATCGATAATTTTAGAAAAAATGCTTTGCGCAGAAACCTTTTTGCTTATTTGAAGAAAAAGGGAATTACTACTTTTATTGCGACCCATGATAGTACAGATGCTCTTTCTTTTTCGGATGAAACGATAGTTTTGCATCAAGGCAGAATTATCGAGAAAGGACCTTCAGCTGATGTTTATAATTATCCTTTGAATAAATATGTTGCCTCTCTTTTTGGCGAAGTGAATGAACTGAAATTGTCTCAATTGATGCCTATTGATGGTGAGGATGAAATTATTTTATTGTATCCACACCAATTGAAATTGGATCCAAGTGGTTCGATAAAAGCTGTTGCCAAGCAGTCTTTTTTTAAGGGAAGCCGCTATTTGATCAAAGCTGTATTTGATAAGAAAGTCATTTTCTTTGAACATGAATCTGCTTTGGAAGTTAATCAGGAAGTAGTTTTGAAAATTATTTAAGTATATTTTTTGCAAATAAAAAAAGGGATAGTTTATTATTAAGCCATCCCTTTTTCTATTCAGTTAGTTTTTCAAATATTTCTCTAAGAATTGGTCTTGCTCCCATAATAGGTGCAAAATGTTTTCTTTGGCAACATAACTATGCGCTTCTTTAGGTAATATTACCATTCGCACTGGCGCACCTAATCCTTTTAGAGCTTGGAAATAACGTTCTGTTTGCAAAGTAAAAGTGCCCGGATTATTATCAGCTTCGCCGTGAACTAAAAGCATAGGTGTTTTCATTTTATCGGCACTCATAAAGGGAGACATTGTATTGTACACTTCGGGGACTTCCCAGTAATTACGCTGTTCGCTTTGAAAACCAAATGGGGTTAAGGTTCTGTTATAGGCACCGCTTCTTGCTATACCACAGGCAAAAAGTTTGGAATGGGTTAATAAATTTGCCGTCATAAAGGCTCCGTAGGAATGTCCGCCAATAGCCACTTTTTTAGTATTGATGTACCCTAAAGCATTTACAGCATTTATTGCGGCTTCGGCATCATCGACTAATTGTGAGATAAAATTATCATTCGGTTCTGTAGTTCCTTCTCCAATGATTGGAAAGGACGCATCATCAAGAACAGCATATCCTTTTGTCACCCAATATACAAATGAACCATAATAAGGGAATGTAAATTCATTAGGGTTTTGACTGTTTTGCCCAGCACTGTTTTTGTCTTTGTATTCAGCCGGATATGCCCAAATTAGTAAAGGTAATTTTTCTTTTTTGACTTTGTCGTAACCTTCAGGTAAGTATAACGTTCCGGATAATTCAACTCCGTCTTTTCGTTTGTATTTGATTACTTCTTTGCTCACATTTTTAATGCTTTCAAATGGGTTTGTAAAAGCGGTAATGGGAGTTAAGCTGTTTTTTTGTTTGATGTTTCTAAAATAATAGTTTGGGTATTCATTTTTTGACTGAATTTGAACTAATACTTTTCCGGTTTTAAAATCTTCAATTTCAAGTAAGTCTTCTTTTTTGTCTTTGTAAAGAGAAGTGTAAAGGCGTTTTGTTTGTAGCGTTTTTAGATTAAATTCGTCTATAAAAGGAAATTGACCTTCTTTGGTAAAACCATCTCCAATGCGGTATGCATTATTGTTTTCTATTGCTAATACATTTTTATTGTATTGATTTTTTTTGGTTTCAAAATTCCCTGGGTCCGAATAAATGTCTTGTGAGTTCCTGTCCGAAATAACTTTTGGTTTTTGATTCGGATCTGATGGATTTATCAAGTAAGTCTTGGTATTTCGAGTGTCATACCATTCATCTGAGATAACAGCAGTTGTTTCATTTCCCCAAATAATGTAGCTATAACGCTGTGGTGTTTTTACTAATGATGTAGCGTCTGCCGTAAAAGGGGCTTCCCATGAAAAGATTTCGTCTCTAAAATCTACTTTGTTTGCCGGATCTCCTTCGTCTAAGGCTACTGCATAATATAATGTGGCAGGTTTGTCATTTCTCCAGCCCATATCTCTTTTTCCTTTGCGTACTGCCATGAAGCCTTTTGGCATAATTTCATTCAACGGGACTTCATTAACTGTTTTTATTTCGTTTCCATTTTTGTCATAAACAACCGTTTTTGAAGGGAAACGATTTATTGGGACGATATATGAAAAAGGCTTTTGAATGGTTGTGACCATCAAATAATTTCCGTCAGGTGAAATTCTTTCTCCAGCATACATATCTGCAGTTTTGAATAAAGTCGCTTTTCCGTCTAAAGTAACTTTATATAGTTCAGATGTAATGATATTTTCGAAATTGATTTCATCATTTTTGTTTTTCAACATATCAGGATAAGTCCTGTTTTGTGATTTAGTACCAGTTGAATTTGAGATGATTGGCCCGGTTGGCAAGTCTTTTTTTGCATCTAATAATGCGGCTCTGTTTTTAGGCAACATTTTTACCAAAACAGTTTCATTGTCAGTAAACCAGCTATATGGAGTCCCTAGATTTGCGTTTAAAGTTGCATCAGTCAATTTGGTTGCTTTAGCAGATGCAACATCCAAAACCCACATTTCAACTCCTGTGGCGGCAGTGTTTGAAAAAAGAATTTTTTTCTCGTTTGGGGACCAAATTATATTACTTATTCGTGGATTTGATGGTAAACCCGTAACCTGTATTTCGTTTTTGTCAACAACCTTTCTAAGTTTGATATTGTTGATGTAGGTTATAGTGCTTGAAATATTAGTTATAGGATTGATCCTTAAACCTCCCAAACGCATTTCTTCCTGATTTAGATCATCAAGAGATTTATAAGTGGGCCTGTAACTCAATAGCATGTATTCTTTTTTGGTGTCTAAAGAAACCGATGGAGCTCTTTGGTAATCAGCTAAATCCAGTATTGATTTGGAGGGTTTTTGGTAGCTTAGATTTTCTTGTGCCAATGAAGATAAGCCTATACATAGAAATGCCAACAAGGGAATTCTTAATTTCATAGAGTAAAAATATTTTGATTAGTAATAGTCGATATGTCGAAACAAACCATTTTTGTTACATTTAGAACAAAAATAGCTTTTTTAGTGTTTTGAACTGAAATTGAGTTACGAGAACTTCAAGATTTTTGCTGTAGTTTTTTGTCAGTTGAAAAAATAGTAATCAAAGGAAAAGCTCTTAAAAAAAGAAATTAAATATTGTCAAAAAATGAGTAATTTGTGATCAAATTTTTTTTGAAATATTTAAATTCGTTACCTTCATTTTAATAAAATAATAAAAATATGTACCATTCAAAAATAACGGGATTGGGCTATTATGTCCCAGATAATGTAGTAACCAATGATGATTTGACTAAAATTATCGAAACAAGTGACGAATGGATTCAGGAAAGAACGGGGATTCAGGAAAGAAGACATATTATTAGGGGTGAAGATACTACCACCTCAATGGGAGTGAAGGCTGCCAAAATTGCAATGGAACGTGCAGGAGTTTCTGCAGATGATATCGATTTTGTGGTTTTTGCAACATTAAGTCCGGATTATTATTTTCCAGGGCCGGGAGTTTTGGTACAGCGTGATTTAGGATTGAGAACAGTTGGAGCTTTGGATGTGAGAAATCAATGTTCGGGTTTTGTTTATGCCATTTCTGTAGCCGATCAATTTATCAAAACAGGAATGTATAAAAATATTCTGGTGATAGGTTCGGAGGTGCATTCTACGGGATTGGATATGACAACGCGAGGAAGAGGTGTTTCGGTTATTTTTGGAGATGGGGCAGGAGCTGCTATTTTGAGCAGAGAGGAAGATTTGACCAAAGGGATTTTGTCAACACATTTGCATTCAGAAGGGATTCACGCCGAAGAACTGGTACTTAAGGCACCGGGAATGGGAGGCCGTTGGGTTACTGATATTCTTGCTGATAATGATTCAAATGATGAAAGTTATTTCCCTTATATGAATGGACAATTTGTTTTCAAAAATGCGGTGGTTCGTTTTGCTGAAGTAATCAACGAAGGATTGGAAGCTAATAATCTGCAGGTTTCGGATATTGATATGTTGATTCCACATCAGGCTAATTTGAGAATTTCTCAGTTTATACAAAAGAAATTCAATTTGAATGACGATCAGGTGTTCAATAATATTCAGAAGTATGGTAACACAACTGCAGCTTCTGTACCAATTGCTTTGACCGAAGCTTGGGAACAGGGAAAAATAAAATCTGGAGATACGGTCGTATTGGCTGCTTTCGGAAGTGGTTTTACCTGGGCAAGCGCCATTATAAAATGGTAAATTATTTACGTGCTGATTAAGAATTAGATATAACTATAATAAACAATAAAAAACCCCAAGAGTTGGCATTCTCTGGGGTTTCTTCTTTTGGCAATCTATTTATTAAAACTAATTTTTAATTCATTTTTTTTAAATGATGGCAAAAAAGCCAAATGCTTTCTTTTAGCCCCGATTAAAGCGAAAATCCTCCCGATTTTTTTTTTCGGGAGATTGTAGCGGAAAGCGGGACCAATGCCGGCAAAAAATGTCTTTTGTTTCTGCTCCAAAAAATGATTTAGATTTTAAAATCCACCACTTTTTTGGGTTTCGTTTTTATCTCTTTCTTTTCTTTGAATCGCTCTGTTTTTACCGGTTCCAAATCGGTAATTGAATCCTATGTAAGCTGTTTGGCTTTCCCAGTGGAATTCTCCGTTTTGTGCTTTTGGTTTTGTTGCATCGAATGCAAAATGCATCGTGTTGAATACGTCGCTTACACGGGCAGTTATGGTTCCGCTACCTTTAAGGACTGTTAAACTGGAACCGGCATCTATTTTCCACATTGGTTTTCTTAGAAATTGCAATGTCAAATCTTCGCCACGGTACATTCCTGTCAATTGGAAACGTAAATTTTTACTGGCTTTGAACGTGTTGCTAATTCGAGAATTGAAAGTAGTAACATCAACTTCCACATAATCGGTTTCAACATATCCTTTGGTGATTTTGTTGTACAAATCAAAACTGATGTTGGCACTGTACCATTTCGTAAAGTCTAAATTTGCTGAAGCTTCAAATCCGAAAGCGTGGTTGTCGCCTATGTTGGCGTACGATAAAATTTGTTTTTGTGGATTGTTTGGGTTTTCAGTGAGGGTTCTGTTAATTTCGTCGTTAATTTGACGGTAAAATACTCCTGAAGTAATAGAACCGATTTTTGTTTTTCGGGTGTAATTTACTTCAATCGAATTGGTGAATTGAGGAAGTAATTCCGGATTTCCTTGAGAGTCGATCAAAGGCGTGCTCCACTGACGAATTGGGTTTACCTGATCGATACCTGGTCTGTCCACACGTCTTGAGATACTGAAATTATAAGAATCATTATCGTTTGGAGTATAGGTCACAAATCCGGAAGGGTAAATTGTGAACAAATTGTCATTGAACTTACCATCGGCTTCATTCACTTTTTTGAATAACGCATCAGCAGTGTATTTTTCAAAACGGGCACCAACTTGAGCGTTCCATTTTGTCCATTTTTTTGCAATAGTGGTGTAGGCTGAATAAATATTTCTTTGATATTCGAAATTCGAATTATAAGCACCGTTCAATAAGAAATTGTTTTTGGTGTTTTCAATTCGGGTTTCAAGTCCGGCTTCCAATTTTACAGTCTCACTTAATGGGTTTACGTAATCTAAATTAAGTAAAACATTTTCACCTTTGTTCGTAATATCATTTTGAGCAGGCGGAGTATTGTACTGACTGTCTTCGGTATTGTCGTTGTTGCTATAATTACCTTCAAATTCAAGAGTATGTCCTTCTTTCTTGAAATTTTTCTTGTAATCTAAATTATAGGTTTGTGTATAATTATCGTTGTCGCTGTTGAACAATTGGTAAATATCAGTTTTTGCAGGATCGACATAATTTACATTTACCTTGGATTCTGATTTATAACCGTTGATATTTTGTGTTGTGTAGATCGAGATAGTATTGCTGTCATTCAAATAAAAGTCAAGTCCTACTTTGGCCAAGTGCGAAGTGTTTCTATTCGAAAGATCAAAATATTGGGTATTCAAATCATTCGGTTCAGTTGTATTTATTTGACCGTGGTTGTGATTTTTTCCAGTTGTTAAACCATAGTTGGCGTACATATTCACTTTTCCGCTACGGTAATTCATGTCAAAAGACGAATTTGATTTTGGAGTTTCACCAAAAGTAACACCACTGTTTACACTTCCATTAAAGCCAATTTTTGCATTTTTATTCAAAACGATATTGATGATTCCGCTCATTCCCTCCGGATTGTATTTTGCCGAAGGATTGGTAATCAATTCAATTTGTTTGATTGACGTTGACGGAATTTGTTGCAATAATTGAGAAGCACTAACTGTAGTTGGTTTGCCATCTACAAACACCCTAACGTTTGAGTTTCCTCTAAGGCTTATCGCGTTGGTTTGTGGATCAACACTTACCGAAGGAATGTTGTTCATGATTTCGGCAGCAGTCGCTCCTGCGCTCAACAAATCTTTGCCTACATTGATAACTTTTCGGTCTGTTTTTTGTTCGATTATAGAATGTTCTTTGACAATATCAACCGATTGGAGTTCTGTAATATCTTCTTCCAAAACGATTTCGATAGAGGAACTTTTTTTTGATGAACTCAATTCTAAAGAAGTAGCGTATTTTTTATATCCAATGAATTCTACTTCTAAAGTGTATTTTTTTAATTCCAGGTTTTTAATCTGAAAGTTTCCTTTTTCGTCAGCAACAACACCGCTAACTACTTTTGGACCATCTTTTATAACTACTGAAGCAAATTGTACAGGCTGTTTTGTTGTTTTGTTTGTTACTTTTCCCGAAATGATTCCCGGGTTTTCGGCATTTGCGATTCCTATAATGCTCAATAGGAAAAATGTAAATAGTTTGAATTTCATGTTTTGTTTTAACTTTTTGTGATTGATTATTTTGATGATGATTGTATGTAAGACTATTTTATCTTCTTTTTGTAACACTTTTTTTTAGCGAAAAATAAACTTTGCTTTTGGATTTCGTTGAGAAGCTTTGATTTTTAAAGGTTTGTCAGCAGAAAATTTTTTTGAAAAATATTTAGTTTTGTAGTGTTTTCCTGTTTTTTGTGATTGAAGATGGGCATAATTTGAAGATTGTTTTGAATAATATATAATCCAATAGTTTCTATTAAACAGTGAAAAACAGAATGTAGTTATTCACTTTCGATATTTAGCGAATAAGCCCTATATTTGCACACTTAAAAAAATCAAGTATCCATGTCATTATCCAATATTCTTACCCCATCTATAGAAAAAGCAATTCAGACTTTGTTTGATGTAACCATTGATAAAATTGAGTTTCAAGCCACGCGAAAAGAGTTTGAAGGCGATATCACGATGGTTATTTTTCCGTTATTGAAGGTGGTAAAAAGCAATCCTGTTGAATTAGGAAATAAAATTGGAAATTATTTGGTAGAGAATGTTGCCGAAGTAGCCCGTTTTAATGTGGTTTCGGGATTTTTGAATATTGTGATTGCCGACCAATATTATCTGAATTTCTTTAATGGAATCAAAGATGTTAATCAATATGGGTTTGTTACGCCTTCGGCAAATGATAAGGCGGTGATGGTGGAATATTCTTCGCCAAATACAAACAAGCCATTGCACTTAGGCCACGTTAGAAACAACTTATTGGGTTATTCGGTTGCCGAAATTTTAAAAGCTTCCGGTAAAAAAGTATATAAAACCCAAATCATCAACGATAGAGGAATCCATATTTGCAAGTCAATGTTGGCTTGGCAAAAATTCGGTAACGGAGAAACTCCCGAATCCACAGGTTTGAAAGGTGATAAATTGGTTGGGAATTATTATGTGGCTTTTGATAAAGCGTATAAGGATGAAATAAATCAATTAATTTCACAAGGAAAAACCGAAGAAGAAGCGAAAAAGCAAGCGCCAATCATTCTTGAAGCACAGAAAATGCTTTTGGATTGGGAAAGCGGAAAACCAGAAATTATCGAGCTTTGGAAAAAGATGAACCAATGGGTTTATGATGGTTTTGGAACAACTTATAAAAACCTTGGGGTTGATTTTGACAGTTATTATTACGAAAGCAATACTTATTTGTTGGGTAAAGATGTTGTTCAGGTAGGATTGGACAAAGGTATTTTTGAAAAAGACCCTGATGGTTCGGTTTGGATTGATTTGACTGATGAAGGATTGGATCGTAAAATTGTATTGCGTTCAGACGGAACTGCAGTCTATATGACGCAGGATATTGGAACTGCAATCCAACGTGTAAAAGATATGCCGGATGTTGGCGGAATGGTTTACACCGTAGGAAACGAGCAGGATTATCACTTTAAAGTATTGTTCTTGATTCTGAAAAAATTAGGTTTTGACTGGGCTTCAAATCTTTTCCATTTATCATACGGGATGGTAGATTTACCTTCGGGAAAAATGAAATCGAGAGAAGGAACCGTTGTAGATGCCGACGATTTAATGAATGAAATGACCGGAACAGCTCAAAAGATTTCTGAAGATTTAGGAAAATTGGACGGTTATTCTGCTGATGAAAAAGCAAAACTATTCAATACAATTGGTCTTGGAGCACTTAAATATTATATCTTGAAAGTGGATCCAAAGAAAAGAATCCTGTTTAATCCAGAAGAATCGGTTGATTTTGCTGGAAATACAGGACCTTTCATTCAATATACTTATGCCAGAATTCAATCCATTTTAAGAAAAGCCGATTTTGATCTAAATGTAATATCGAGCGTAGTCGAGATGCACGAAAAGGAAAAAGAATTGATAAAACAATTGGAATTGTTCCCTGAGGTGATTCAGAACGCGGCCAATAATCACAGCCCGGCTTTGATTGCCAATTATACTTATGACTTAGTGCGTGAGTACAATTCTTTTTACCAGGCTGTTTCCATACTTGGGGAAATTGATTTAGCTAAAAAAACATTCAGAGTACAGCTGTCCAAAAAAGTAGCAGATGTTATTGCTGATTCTTTTAGTTTACTTGGGATAAATGTTCCGGAGAGAATGTAATTTTATAAAGCTTAAAATTAATATAAATGTCCCCAAAAAGTGAAATGCTGTTTGGGGGCTTTTTATTTGTAATTAAATCTTAGATTTTAATCGACTTAAAGTTTCTTGTGAAATGTTAATATATGAGGCAACAATCTTATTTGGAAGTCTTTTTACAATTGTTGGATTTATTTTTAGCAGTAGATTATAACGTTCTAAAGCATTCATAGTTGTAAAAGACATCAGCCGGTTTGTGTTATTTACATATGCTTTTTCGAGATATTTGCAATAGAATTCCCGCCATTGCGGCATAATGTTTATCAAATGATTAAAATCTTCGTGACAGATATACAAAAGCTCTGATTTTTCAATTACCTGTATATATTCTGTTGAAGGCAATCCGGTAATAAAGCTTACCAAAGCGGTTGCTAATTGGTTTTCGAAAGCAATATACCGAGTGACATCTTTTCCCTCTTCATTAATAAAATAAATTCTTAAACAACCTTTGCTTACAAAATAAGTACACTGACTAATTTGTCCCTGTGAAAGTAGTAGATCATTTTTGTCTTGTTTTAAGGGTTTGAAGTAAGAAATAATCGTATTCAAATCTTCGTCAGAAACTTTAATATTTTTCTTTATATAATAGCCAAGTTGTTCGTAAATCATATTTAATTGTAATCTCTGATGAATTTTCGGTAGTGGATAATGTCTTCGATAGATAAAACTACGAGATCGTTCTGTTCAGCAAAATTAATGATTTCGTCTAGTTTAGCCATGCTTCCGTCAGCATTCATCAACTCACATAAAACCGCTTGAGGTCTTAAATTTGCCAATTTCATTAAATCAATACTACCTTCTGTATGCCCGTCTCTTTCCAAAACACCATTGTCTTTTGCTCGTAGTGGAAAAATATGACCAGGCCTTGCTAAATCAGATGCAGAGGATTTTGCTGCGCATGCCGTTTGGATTGTTTTTACTCGGTCAGTTGCCGAAACTCCTGTTTTGACTCCTTCTTTTGCTTCGATTGAAATTGTAAAAGGGGTTTGGTAATTGCTCGTATTTTCTTTAACCATATAAGGAAGGTTCAATTCATCGGCTTTGTCATTGGTCAGGCAAAGACAAACAATACCACTACATTCCCTAATCATCAAGGCCATATCCTTAACAGTTAAGTTTTCGGCAGAAAAAATTAGATCACCTTCATTTTCCCTGTTTTTATTATCAATCAATAAAATTCCTTTGCCGTTTTGCAATTGTTCCAGTGCTTTTTCAATACGATCTTGACTTGTAATTCCGAATTTTTCCAATGGATGTGATGTTGTAATTATCATTTTGGCTATGATTTTTAATATTTTTGAAATAATTTATTGTTGCAATTGTAAAGCGCAAATCTAAAGGCGTTTCAATTTCAAAACTTTGATATAAGTCAAAAAATGGTTTTGCGTATTATATAAGTTTTTAAATAAAGGTAAAACGAAAAAAATCCGAACTTTTCTAGTTCAGATTTTTTATGCGCTGCTTTCTATATGTATTATCAATTTGAAATAATGTGATAATTGATTTCGGCTGGTTTAAGGATTTTATCTTTAGAAACACAATCAACTAAAAAGCGTAATTCTTCAAGTTCTTTTCTGTTCAGCAAAATAATAAAGTTGGACTGCAAAGTCGGTATTGGAATTTTCTTGTCATATATGGAATTTTTATATTCACTTTCCCAATAATCAATATCTATTTGATCCAAATAATTGGCAAAACTGGTCATTTCTATACCACTCAATTCATAGGTCAAATTATTGAATAGCAATTGATACTTATCTCTTTGCTGGCAAAAAAGTAAAATGCCATCAGAAGTCCGGTTCAAAATTCTCAGATTGCACATAAACTTAGTTTTTAAATTATTATTTGATCACAAAAGAATCAATTATTGCTTCCATTTCAGCTTTAGTTGCTGTTGTTTTTAAATTATTTGAATAATATTGTAGACAAAAATAATATTTTTATTTAGAATAAATAAAAATAAAAAAATATATTTGTCAAAAATATCAAAAGTGATTCCGAATTGAAAATATTGAAAAGAAGTTATTCTTATTTGTTTTATTTCCTCTTTTGCAAAGGGAAGAAAATGAATTTCTACAAATTGATTTTACCGAAGTCTGTTTTTGAAAATAGGTGTATTTATTATGACAATTTTATTCTTCTGTGACAGATTAAAGTTTATGATAAATGAGCTAAAGCCTAAGAACTTTTTTGGTTAGTTTTTATTTTGTTTTTGGGAAAAGGAGACCGGCTTGTTTGGTCTCTTTTTTTGTTTATGATTTATGCCAAACGAAATTATGTTTTGGCTAAATAGGGAAGTTGGTTCATGTTTTTTTGGGGTAACTTTTTGCTGATTATTTTTAATTTAAAATCCGCATCAAACTTTGTTTAGAAGTCTAATGCGGATTTTAGGGTTAATGGATGAAGCAATTTTAATTCATTGCTATATCTTTTGTTTCTGTAATGATATCTCCTGATGAACTAACCATTACAATTTGAGTTTTATTATCTTTTTTTAGTTTTAGATGGTACACTTTTGTTAATATTTCTCCTTTTTGTTGGGAATATTCAAATTTACTTTTTACGATTGTCCATAGTGGATATGACATATAAACAGATTTACTAACTTCTCTTGGTAATTCTACGTTTGTATATTTTTCGGAAACAGATACTAATACTCCTTTTTCATCGAAAGTTGCTTGTAAGGCACCTTTTCTGCTTTCTAAGGTTACTAAATATTGGTCAAAATTTTTGCATTCGTCATCTACTTTATACAAGAGGAACTCGTTTTGAGTAGTTCTGACAACTGCATCAGGATTGTTGTCCGGAATGTATTTTTTAACCTGTGAAATTACTACTGTTGGTAATTCTTCAATTTTTACAGCTTCTGTTTTTTTATCTTGTGAATAGGTAACTGTAAATAGACTTAAGGATAGGGCGAATGTGAAAATTGTTTTCATGGTTTTGTGTTTTTTATATTGTTTTTTGTGAGAAAAAATTTTGCTTTTTGATAGAGTAAATGTACAATCTATTTTTGGAACAAAAAAATATTTAATTATTAATTTGATAAAAAAACAAGTAATTTTTTGATTATTGTTCTGTTTTTTGCTTTTATTTTGATTCTAAATAGAATTATATTTAATATTTTAACAATTTTCAAAATATTTCTAAAACGTTTTCGTGTAAACAATAAAATAAACGAAAACGTTTGATGAAATTCGTACTAAAAGTGTAAAATCTTAATAAAAAGCTATAACTGATGTTTGAAATGGAAGTGTTGGATATTGTAAATATGACATCTGAAAATTGATTCGACTCATATTTACTTTTGCAGTAAAGAATAATTTGATAACAACATTTTTACACCATTGATGTTTTTGTTTTTGGGAAAAGGAGATCGGATTTGTCTGGTCTGTTTTTTTTGTTTTTGACTTTATTTTGAAACAATTGCTTTTTTTATTTCTAATACTTTTTAAACTTCAATATCAAATCATTAAATTTGCGCCTTTAATTAAAGAGAAATACAATTATGTTCGATAATTTAAGCGATAAACTAGACAAAGCCTTTCATATATTAAAAGGACACGGGAAAATCACCGAAGTAAACGTAGCCGAAACTTTGAAAGAAGTTCGTCGTGCTTTACTTGATGCCGATGTCAATTTTAAAATTGCTAAAGATTTTACCACCAAAGTAAAAGACAAAGCGATAGGTCAAGATGTATTGACAACATTGCAGCCTGGGCAATTATTGGTAAAACTTGTCAAAGATGAGCTTACAGAATTGATGGGAGGAGATGTTGCAGGAATTAATCTTCAAGGAAATCCTTCGATTATATTAATGTCTGGTTTGCAGGGATCGGGAAAAACTACTTTTTCCGGTAAATTGGCGAATTATCTTCAAACGAAAAAAAATAAAAAACCACTTTTGGTAGCCTGTGACATTTACCGTCCGGCAGCTATCCAACAATTATATGTTGTTGGGGATTCCATAGGTGTGGAGGTTTACTCTGAACCTGAAAATAAAAATCCTGTTGAAATTGCACAAAACGCGATTAAGCATGCCAAAGCGAATGGATTCAATGTTGTAATTGTCGATACTGCTGGTCGTTTGGCTGTCGATAAGGAAATGATGGATGAAATTGAGAAAGTTCACAAAGCTATCCAGCCACAGGAAACTTTATTCGTTGTGGATTCTATGACGGGACAGGATGCAGTGAATACAGCTAAAGCATTCAACGATATCTTAAACTTTGACGGAGTTATCTTGACCAAATTAGATGGTGATACTCGTGGTGGAGCAGCGATTTCGATCAAATCGGTAGTGAATAAACCAATTAAGTTTGTGGGTACTGGTGAGAAAATGGATGCGATTGATGTTTTCTATCCAAATCGTATGGCTGAGCGTATCCTTGGTATGGGGGACGTGGTGTCGTTGGTAGAGAGAGCTCAAGAACAATATGACGAAGAAGAAGCTAGAAAAATCCAAAAGAAAATTGCTAAAAATGAATTTGGTTTTGATGATTTCCTGTCACAAATTCAGCAAGTTAAGAAAATGGGTAATATGAAGGACTTGGTAGGAATGATACCGGGTGCTTCGAAAGCAATGAAAGATATCGAAATTGAAGACGATGCTTTCAAACATATCGAAGCGATTATCCATTCGATGACACCAGGCGAAAGAAGTAAGCCTGCTATAATCGATGTAAAAAGAAAAGCCAGAATTGCTAAAGGTTCCGGGACAAAAATCGAACAGGTAAATCAATTGATGAAGCAGTTTGATCAAATGAGTAAAATGATGAAGATGATGCAAGGGCCAGGAGGAAAAAACCTGATGAAAATGATGGGTGGTATGAAAGGAATGCCTGGAATGCCTAGATAATAAAAAGACTGTTTCAAATTTTAAGTATCAAGTTGTTGAGACTGAAAATTTGAAACTTTTTTAATTTAAGTAAACAAGTTTTTTAGACAACAAATAATAAACATAAACAGTAAAAATGCAACTACTCGACGGAAAAAAAACATCGGAAGATATTAAGAATGAAATTGCTGCCAAAGTAAAGACAATGAAAGAAAATGGGGAAAAAGTGCCTCATTTGGCTGCAGTAATTGTAGGAACGGATGGAGCAAGTTTAACTTATGTGGGAAGCAAAGTGCGTTCATGTGAACAAATTGGTTTCGAATCTACTTTAGTAAGTTTGCCTGCTGAAATTACCGAAGAGGAATTGCTTGCTAAGATTAAAGAATTGAACGAAGATGATAATTTGGATGGTTATATTGTTCAATTACCTTTGCCAAAACACATCGACGAGCAAAAAATATTGATGGCTATTGATCCTGATAAAGATGTAGATGGTTTTCATCCAGCTAATTTTGGAAAAATGGCTTTGGATATGGAAACATTCTTGCCAGCGACTCCATTCGGGATTATGGAATTGTTAGAGCGCTACAAAGTGGAAACTGCAGGTAAACACACTGTAGTTATTGGGCGTAGTCATATTGTGGGAAGACCTATGAGTATTTTGATGAGCCGTAAAGGATATCCTGG
The DNA here is from genome assembly GCF_027111335.1 of Flavobacterium aquiphilum. NCBI lineage: Bacteria > Pseudomonadati > Bacteroidota > Flavobacteriia > Flavobacteriales > Flavobacteriaceae > Flavobacterium > Flavobacterium aquiphilum. The sequence goes on from NZ_CP114288.1 coordinate 1,480,784, forward strand.
TGATTCAACGGTAACGCTTACACATAGCAGAACCAAAAATATTGAAGAGTACACTAAAAATGCCGACATCATCATCACTGCTCTTGGTGTTCCAAATTACCTAAAAGCTGATATGGTGAAAGATGGAGTAGTTGTAATTGACGTGGGAATCACAAGAGTTCAAGATGCTTCACATCCAAAAGGATATGTAATTACAGGTGATGTTGATTTTGACGGCGTAAGCAAAAAATCGTCTTTCATCACTCCGGTCCCAGGAGGAGTAGGGCCAATGACTATTGCAATGTTGTTGAAAAACACACTTTTGGCAAGAGAAATCAGAAGCAGAAATAAATAAAATTGTTTTAGACAACTTCCCCCTATAACCTCAAATGAAAGTTTGAGGTTTTTTTTGCTTAAGACTTTATTAAATATCCATTCCTTCCTGATATTTTTAAAATATAAAGGATATTTTTGCAAAACTTAAAAAGAACAACTCAATGGACGATTATTATTCGGAAATATTGAAAGAATAAAGCACTTGAAAAACTTTCAAGATGCTATAATTTAACCTATGGAATTTTGAAATGAAGGCTTTTTACAAAAACAATAACGGATTAATCGAGTCTAAAGAGTGGACTCCAAACTGCTGGATAAATATTGAATGTCCAACAGAAGACGAAAAAAAATACCTCTTAGAAGAATTACAAATCCCTGAAGAATTCTACAATGATATTGAAGATATTGATGAAAGACCCCGTATAGAAGTAGAGAATGGCTGGACTTTGATTATTATTAGGATTCCAGTAAGTTCAGATAATGTAAAACTGCCTTTTAACACAATTCCTGTTGGTGTTATTTTTAAGGAAGAAATTTGTGTTACCATTAGTTTTCATAAAACGGAAATGTTGACGGATTTTGTAATTTACACTCAGCGAAAAAATAAAGACATCAAAGATAATTTTGATTTGGTTTTAAAATTGCTCTTATCATCAAGCGTTTGGTATTTGAAATACTTGAAACAGGTTAATCAAAAGATAAAATTGGCCGAAGATAATTTGGAAGAATCCATCAAAAATGAAGAATTACAAGCCTTGTTGCAAATAGAAAAATGTTTGGTTTTTTTTATGACTTCCTTGAAAGGCAATGATATATTACTCCATCGAATCAAGAATGTCAAATCCCAAAGAGATTCTTATGATCCTGAATTGTTGGAAGATGTAGAGATTGAGTTGCGTCAAGCGCAAGAAACAACTAATATTTATAGCGACATTTTAACAGGAATGATGGATGCTTATGCCTCGGTTATTTCTAATAATTTGAATGCGATTATGAAACAAATGACTTCTATTTCCATTATTTTGATGATTCCTACAGTAATTGCCAGTTTGTATGGGATGAATGTGCCAAATAACTTAGAAAACAATAATTACGGTATGCCAATTATTATACTTGTTTCAGTTTTGCTTTCTATGTTTGGTGTTTTTTTATTTAAAAGAAGAAGATGGTTTTGATACAAAGAAAAAGCCGTTTCAATCAATTGAAACGGCTTTTTTAGTTTAATAATCTCTTCTCTTCTTAAATCGGGGATCATCCTTTTTGATGAATTCAGTTCTTCTTTTTTGAGGTTCTGGTTTTGGCAAACTTGCTTCCTCGGTTTTGCTGGAAGGCTCGATTAATTGGTTAAGTTCTTTAATTTCGGCATCCGTTAAATCACGATAGCGCCCTACAGGAACGTCCAGTGAAATATTGATAATTCGGATGCGTTTCAGAGCGGTAACTTCATAGCCTAAATACTCGCACATTCTACGGATTTGGCGGTTTAAACCTTGTGTCAGAATGATTTTAAAGATGTATTTACTAATTTGCTCTACTTTACATTTTCGGGTTACAGTGTCTAGAATTGGTACGCCATTGCCCATTCGCTCAATGAAACGGTCGGTTATGGGTTTGTTCACCGTTACGGTGTATTCTTTTTCGTGATTGTTTCTGGCACGCAATATTTTGTTAACGATATCGCCATCATTGGTCATGAAAATTAATCCTTCACTGGCTTTGTCCAAACGGCCGATAGGGAAAATACGTTTGGGATAATTGATGTAATCCACAATATTATTGCGGACTTCCAGATTGGTGGTGCATTCTATTCCTACAGGTTTGTAGAAAGCAAGATATATAGGTTTTTCGGTTTTCTCACGAATTAGTTTTCCGTCAATACGCACTTCGTCATCCGGTGCTACTTTTGTTCCCAGTTCCGGGACTGCACCGTTGATGGTTACTCGGCCTTCTTCTATGAATTTGTCGGCTTCACGGCGGGAACAATAACCCGTTTCGGCTATGAATTTATTGAGGCGTTTTAGATTTTCTTCCATACTGCAAAAATAGTCTTTTTTATCAAGTATAAGTTTCTGAGTTTCTAAGATTCTAAGTCGTTAAGATTTTTTGTTACAAATTCTTAAAGACTTAGAGTTTTAAAGACTTACTGAAAAATAGCTATTGTGTCCCATTTAACCCCGATTACTTCCTACCGTCTGGACACAAATATTTTATATTAAAAATGGCACGCAGATAACGCGGATTAGACAGATTATCGCTGATTTTTTGGTTGCATATTAAAAATATTATTTGTAAAACTTATGTTTTTTTCAATACATTTTTTTAAAAACAACAAATTTATCTGTGTAAATCCGTTCAATCCGCGTCATCTGTGGCCTATAAAAAGATGTGTCCAGACGGTAGGATAGAAGTGACATCCTTTTTCTTTTTTCTTTAAAAAGGAAAAGATAAAGCGGATAGCGGGACCCATGTTTACAAAAATGCCTATTCTTTTGCTTCAAATAAAAATTGATAGATTTCCTGATATAGTTTGTCGTCGTGCATTGAGTGGCCTAAATCGTTGGTGGTGATAAAGTGACTTTTTTTCCAGCCGTTTGCGATTTTTTGGCCTTCCTGGAAGGCGACTACTGTGTCGCTTTTATCGTGGGCGATTATTCCGTCGATTTTAATGTGTTTGGCAAATGTACCGCCTGAGAAATCTTCGAGCTTGAAATTGAAATTTTCTAAATAACGCTTTTCCAAAAGATGAAACATTTTACGGTTGAGGCTCAGCATTTGGATGTAATTGTCGAGAAGCGTTTTCAAATCGGAGGGAGCACCGAGGATTACCATTTTTTCAATGCTAGTTTCCGGGTGTAAGTATTGGTGATAAATACAGGCTGAACCACCAATGGAATGGCCGATGATAATGCTTGGATTGTATTTTTTTACCGCTTTGTTGATGAATTCGGCGTAGCGTGGTACATTGAATTCTTCGCCACTGCTTTGTCCGTGAGCCGGGGCATCTATGGCGATGATGGTACTTCCGGATTTTTGAAGGTAGGGAAGGGTTTTCTCCCATCGTGCCGAATTGCTTTCCCAACCGTGAACCAAAAGAATTTTGGTGTCATTTCCTGTCCATGTGTAGGTTTGGAAATGGTGTTCGTTGTGATGGAACGTTTCTTTTATGGTGTCCTTAAGGATTTCGGGAAGTTTGTTGTGTGAAATTTTACCTGTTCTTGGATTTGTAAAAAGGGCATACGATAATTGGAGTGCTTTTTTTGGATGCACTAAATGGAGTAGGTTGATGTACTGCCCAACAATTTTAACTGTCAGGAACCGAATGCTTTTTTTAAAATCCAAAATGATGGGGTATATAAAAAAAGCCTCGAAATTCGAGGCTTAATTATTTTTAGAATGTTGAAAACAAATGTTCCATTTTCTCTCTTTCTTCTTGAGCCAGAACGGTGTCGACTAAAATTCTTCCAGAGTGTTCATCGATTAGGATTTTCTTTCTCGATGCGATTTCCACTTGTGTTTGTGGTGGAATCGTGAAGAATGACCCAGCTGATGCACCTCTTTCGATGGAAACAACTGCAAGTCCGTTGCGTACACTGCTTCTAATTCTTTTGTAAGCAGCCAAAAGACGATCTTCGATTAATGCTTCAAATTCTGCTGATTTCTCAGTTAAGAAAGTCTCTTCTTTTTGAGTTTCGGCCATGATAGCATCCAATTCTGACTTTTTATGTTTTAAGTGAGCTGATTTAGCTTCCAATTTTTCTTTAGAAGTAGCAATTAATTCTTTTTTGTGCTCTATAGAAGCTTTCATCTCACGGATTTGCTTTTCGGCTAACTGAATTTCCAATTCCTGAAACTCTACTTCTTTTGTTAAAGAGTTGAATTCGCGGTTATTACGAACGCTTTCTTGTTGTTTAGTGTATTTTTTGACAGCTTCTTTATGTTCGTCAATTGCATTCTTTTTTTCTTTGATTAGGTTTTCGATTACTTCGAGTTCCCCTTTCAATTTCTCTGAACGAGTGCTTAAACCTGCAACTTCATCTTCAAGATCTTCAACCTCTAAAGGAAGTTCTCCTCTAACGTTTCTGATTTCGTCAATTCTAGAGTCAATTAACTGTAAATCGTAAATTGCTCTTAACTTGTCCTCAACACTTAATTCTTTCGTATTCGCCATATTCTATAAGTACTTAACTGGATTTGTATTTTCTTCCGATAAAATGATTGCAAAATTAGGAATTTTTTTTCTAAGATAATCAACAATATACTCTTTTGTATAGCGCTCACTTTCAAAATGTCCGATATCAGCCAATAAAAGCTTGTTTTCGGCTTCGTAATATTGATGGTATTTCAAATCGGAGGTCAAATAAGCGTCGGCTCCGGCCTGAATTGCATTTTTAATGGCAAAACTTCCTGAACCGCCCAAAACTGCTACTTTTTTTATTTTTTTTCCTGTATAGGCAGAGTGACGAATACCGCTAGCCTGCATTTTATCTTTAGTAAAAGCAAGGAATTCTTTCTCATCCATGGCTTCTTCAAGCTCACCAATCATTCCCAAACCAATATGGTTAAAAGTATTCTTCATATTGTAGATTTCGGTAGCAACTTCTTCATAAATATGATTTTCTCTTAGTGCTTTTATGATTTTTGCTTCCAAATGTTTGGCGTAAACCACTTCAATTTTAACTTCGGTTCCTCTAGACATTACTCCTCTTTCGCCAATTGTCGGTTCGCTTTTCTCGTTACCTTGGTAGGTGAAAGTTCCCTCGGAATTAAAACTGCATTTGTCATAATTTCCTATGCTTCCTGCTCCGGCTTCGAATAAGGCATTTCGAACTTTTTCGGAATTGTCTCTGATGGTATAGGTAACCAGTTTTCGAATATTGTTTTGTTTTGGGATTAAAATCTGAGTTTTTATGAGTCCTAAAGCATCACAAAATAATTTGTTTACGCCTTCCGGATGGTTGTCAAGTGCGGTGTGCACAGCATAAATGGCAATGTCATTTTTAATTGCTTTGAGAAGGGCACGTTCTACATAATTTTGCCCTGTTATTTTTTTAATTCCATTGAATAGAATTGGGTGGAAACAAACAACCAAATTGCATTTTTTGGTAATGGCTTCATCAATTACGTTTTCTAAGGCATCGTGGCAAACCAAAATTCCGGTCGCTTTTGCATTTTCATCCCCTATTATTAAACCTACGTTGTCAAAATCTTCGGCATATGCCAATGGAGCCATTTCTTCAAGAACAGAAAGGATTTCTTTTATTGTACTCATTTTTTAATCTTTTCAGGATATTTGTTAGCTGTGTTTTTTGTTAATGTAATAACGTAAATTGATTGAAAATTATTTGTAAAGTCACCGTTTGTTTATTTTTTAATAATTTCCGTTCAAAGATAAAATATTATACTTTCGTAAAATGAATTTACTGCGAAAAATATTGTTCCCATTTGCTATTTTATATGGCTTTATTACCAGCATTCGTAATTTTCTTTTTGATGTGGGAATCCTAAAATCTTATTCTTTTGATTTACCTGTTATAACCGTCGGTAACCTTAGTGTTGGTGGGACGGGAAAGACGCCTCAGATTGAATATTTAATTCGGTTGCTTTCGGATAAATACAAAGTGGCGACATTGAGCAGAGGGTATAAAAGACAATCTGAAGGTTTTGTTTTGGCAGATTCAAATTCGGATGCATTGCAATTGGGAGACGAACCGTTTCAGTTTTATCAAAAATTCAAAAATATTCAGGTTGCAGTCGATGCCAATCGAAAGAACGGAATCGAACAATTGCTTTCCCAATCGGATTTACCGGAAGTCATTTTGTTGGATGATGCCTATCAGCATAGAAAGGTAAAAGCTGGATTTTATATTATGCTTACTGCGTATGGTGATTTGTTTTGTGATGATTTTATGTTGCCTACCGGGAATTTGAGAGAAAGCAGAAAAGGTGTGCAAAGAGCTAATATTGTAGTTGTTACAAAATGTCCTTCAGACCTATCTTTGGAAGAACAAAATTCGATAAAAAAACAGCTGAATCTTTCTACAAATCAAAGTTTGTTTTTTACCTTTATCGACTATGATGACTCGGTTTTTTCTGATGAAAAAACGATAAAAGTTGAAGAAATAAAAAAGATCGACAGGATACTTTTGGCTGGAATTGCTAAGCCGGAACCCTTTTTTGCGCATTTAAAAAATGGAAATGACGAATGTCTGACTTTTCCAGATCATCATCATTTTAGCGAAAGCGAACTACAGGAAATTAAAGAAAAAGCAGGAAACAAGATTATTGTAACAACCGAAAAAGATTATGTGCGACTGAAAGGAAGTATTTTGAGTGAACAACTTTATTTTTTACCCATAAAAAGTTCGTTTCTTTCAGACGGAGATAATTTTGATAAAAATATATTGAGTTATGTGGGACAAAGTTCAGGAAACCGTTAGTTATATTAAAGAAAAAGTAAATTTCACTCCGGAGTTTGGTGTTATTCTAGGATCGGGATTGGGAGGATTTACCAATGATATTGTGATTGAATACACATTACCATACGAAGAAATTCCTAATTTTCCGGTTTCGACAGTTCAAGGACATAAAGGCGCATTGGTTTTTGGTACTATTGGAAGCAAAAAAGTGGTGGCCATGCAAGGACGTTTTCATTTTTACGAAGGATATTCCATGAAAGAAGTGACTTTTCCGGTGCGTGTGATGAAGTATTTGGGTATTGAAAAATTAATTGTATCGAATGCTTCCGGAGGAGTAAACCCAAAATATAAAGTAGGTTCTATTGTTATTATCAAAGATCATATCAATTTTATGCCTGAACATCCTTTACGAGGAAAAAATGACGAGCGTTTTGGACCAAGGTTTGTGAATATGAGCCAGCCGTATTCGGTTGAAATGATAGGCAAAGTCAAAACAATTGCCCAAGAGTTGGGGATTGAAATTCATGACGGTATTTATTTAGGTTTGCAAGGACCAACATTTGAAACTCTCGCAGAATACAAAATGGTTAAGATTTTGGGTGCTGATTGTGTGGGAATGTCAACAGTTCCAGAGGTAATTGTGGCTCGTCATATGGATTTGGAAACCTTTGGTGTTTCGATTATAACTGATATGGGAGATGAAGAAAGTATATTGTCAATTTCACACGATGAGGTGTTGGAAGCTGCAAAAAGCGCTGAACCCCATTTGCGTAGCCTAATTAGAGAGTTGATCGTAAGAAATTAGGTAATGATTAAATTTTGGGCAATAGTGCTATAAAAATCTTCAGCCACAAATGGTTTCGTAATTACATCAGTCATACCATAGGAAAGTAGCATTTCCCTGTTTTCATTTAATGAAATAGCTGTAAGGGCAAGGATTGGGGTTTTGGTGTCAAATTCCCTGATATGCTGTGTTGCGATCGTTCCGTTGATTCCTAATAGATGAACGTCCATTAGGATCATGTCGAAAGTTTCGTTTTTTACCAGTTGGATGGCGTCTTCACCGTTGTCCAAAATGGTGCATTTCATTGCCTTGTTTACCAACATTTTTTGGGTAATCATTTGGTTGATTTTATTGTCTTCAACAACCAATATTTTTTTGTCCTTAAAAATTTCCGAATCATAATTTTTGGAAACAACTTTATAAGGCATTGGTTTACTGTCAACTTTGAAATTCAATTCAAAGGAAAAAGTTGAGCCTTCTCCAACGGTACTTTTCAATCGTATGTGTCCTCCTAAAATCTTAACCAGTTTTTTCACAATGGTTAATCCTAAACCCGTACCTCCAAATTTTCGGTTAATTTCTACTGATCCTTGCGAAAAACTTTCGAAGACTGTTTTTAATTTGTCTTTGGGAATGCCAATGCCAGTATCGATAATTTGAAAATAGATGGTAGCGGTATCATTTTGATAATTTCTCAATCGTGCGATTACACTAACAGTGCCGTTATTGGTAAATTTTAATGCATTATTGATTAAATTCATGAAAATTTGAGACAACTTTGTTGGATCCCCTATTAAGTTTTCAGGAATGGCAGGATCTATTTTGAGGACAAATTTGTTGTTGTTTATCGTAGCAATTTCTTTGAGAGAGTTTTGGATATCTCCTAATAATTGTTTGAGGTTTAGGTTTATATATTCAATTTCTACCTTGTTTGACTCGATTTTGTTTATTTCTAAAATGTCATTGATAAAGTTGGTGAGGTAGTTGCCCGAAAATTTTAATGAGGACAAATAATGCATCTGTGATTTTTTTGGTTTTTCTTCCAATAATAAATGCGTAATTCCATTGATAGCGTTCAACGGTGTTCGAAGTTCGTGGCTTACGGTGGAAAGAAAATCAGCTCTGGCTTTAGACGCTTCTTCTGCTTTGTTTTTGGCAGCAATTAATTCGTTGTTTTTTTCTCTTAACAACGTATTGATTTGATTGCGGATGATATTGTTTTTGTAAAGAGATAAACTCAAAAGCGACAAAATTGATATGATTGCAATTGCTAAAATACTGATGAGTTTAGAGAATTTATCGGCTTTTTCTTTTTCCTTATTTTCTTTTTCGAGCAATAATTCTTCTTGTTTTCGTTGGGATTGCTTGAAGATTTCATAGTCGTTAATGCCTAATTTTTCTTCATTGGCAAGAACGATACTTTCTTTTACATTCAAATGTTTTTTTAAGTAAGTATAGGCATTGGATTTGTCCAGTAATTTGTCATAAACGGTGCTTAAGGCTAATAAGATATTAGACTTTTGATTTAGGTTTTTTGCCTTTCTATTTAATTCTAAAGCTCGGTTAAAGTAATTTAAAGCTAGATTGTATCTTTTGTTAGAAACTTCAATTATTCCAATTTGATAAAAGGCTTCGGCTTTTGAATTGGTTAAAACATCACTGTTGGGTTCTGAAATAATGGCGTTGAATTGGTTTGAGGCCAAGTCTTTATTACCTTTTATTTTCGAAAGGATTCCTTTCTGTAATTTAATTAAATCCGCCTCGTCCTTGATTTTTAGCTTTTGCTTAATTTTTTCGGCTTTGAGGATGCATGTTTCGGCAAGGGAATAGTTTTTTTTCTCTGTGCAGGATAAACTTAAATAGTAATAGGCATTGGCTACTTTATTGTTTGGGGCTTTCGAAATGTTTTCGAATAATTTAATGCTTTTGCTTAATAATTCGATTGCATCATTGTGTAGGTTCAGGTCAAAATAGATTTTTCCTAAGTTGTAAGTCTGAATAGCTTCGGCTTCAAGATTTTTTGTTTTTTTACTATAATCAATTGATTTTTGAATGTATGATAAGGCCTTTTTATAATTATTGTTTTTGATATTCTCGGTTGCTGATTTGGAATAATAAGTAACGCTGTCTACTTTTTGGTCTATTTGAGAATAGAGTAGTGAATGAAAAAAAACAGTAAATAATAAAAAGTATTTCATGATAGGGACCTTTTTTTATTATTGTTTAGTAACAAAATCAGATCTATGAGCCTGGAGGAATAACCAATTTCGTTGTCGTACCAACCTACCACTTTTACCATTTTATCGATCACAGAAGTAAGTTGTGAATCAAATATACATGAATTTTTATTGCCAATTACATCAACGGACACAATAGGATCTTCTGTGTACTCTAAAATTCCTTTCAGATTGGTTTGAGAGGCTAATTTAAAGGCGTTGTTGATTTCTTGAATAGTCACTGTTTTTTTTACATTAAAAGTGATATCAGTTAAGGAACCATCCGGAACAGGTACTCTAATTCCACAGCCTCCCATTTTACTTTCCAGAGAAGTAAAAATTTTAGTCAATGCTTTTGCAGCACCAGTAGTTGTAGGTACAATTGATTGACTGGCACCTCTTGCTCTTCGTAAATCTTTATGAGGTTGATCGTGTAAGCTTTGGTCAGTTGTGAAAGAGTGGATGGTGGTGATGTAGGCTTGTTCAATTCCGCAAAGCTCTTCAATAACTTTAATCATTGGCGCAGCGTTATTGGTTGTACAACTAGCATTGGATACAATGGTTTCTGTCCCGTCAAGAATAGATTCATTAACTCCCAAAACAACTGTTTTGATAGTATCTACTTCAGATGGAGCAGACAAAATCACTCTTTTGGCACCAGCCAAAACATGGGCATTTATCCTTGTATCAAAAGTTTTGAATTTACCAGTCGATTCTACAACAAAATCAATATCAATGCTTTTCCAGTCGAGGTTTGGAATGCTTCTTTCGTGAAAGAACAAAAAGTGCTTTCCGTCAACAATAATTCCTTTTTCATCGTGGCTTACCGCAAAAGGCAAAACACCGTGAATAGTGTCGTATTTTACCAAATGAGCCATTGTTTTTTTATCAGCAATGTCATTTATGGCGACTACTTCTATGGAAGGGTGGTTCAAAAGTAAGCGAAATAAATTTCGTCCGATTCTTCCGAAACCGTTAATGGCAATTCTTGTTTTCAAGTTAAATTTGTTTAATGGGCTAATCGGTTAAACGATTAACCGATTAAACAATTTATAAAATATGCTTTTGAGCTTTGTAAGAAGAACGAACTAATGCGCCACTTTCTACATGACGGAAACCTAATTCTAAACCGAATGTCTCATATTTCTTGAACTGATCCGGAGTTATGAATTCTTTTACAGGGAGGTGTTTTTTACTTGGTTGTAAATATTGACCAATGGTAACAATATCTACATTGGCAGCACGTAAATCACGCATGGTTTGAAAAACTTCTTCTTCTTGTTCACCAAGCCCTAACATAATTCCCGATTTAGTTCGGTTGATGCCTTTCTCTTTCAAATATCTCAAAACTTCAAGGCTTCGGTCATATTTGGCTTGAATACGAACTTCACGCGTCAATCTTCGAACAGTTTCCATATTATGCGAAACTACTTCTGGGTTTGCCTCTACAATACGATCGATATTTCTTTCGATTCCTTGAAAATCTGGAATAAGAGTTTCTAAGGTTGTGTTTGGGTTCATTCTGCGGATGGCTTTTACAGTTTCTCCCCAAATAATTGAACCGCCGTCTTTCAAGTCATCCCTGTCCACACTGGTGATTACAGCATGTTTGATGTTCATTATTTTTATTGAGCGAGCTACTTTTTCAGGTTCGTCCCAGTCTACCGTTTCTGGTCTTCCGGTTTTTACGCCACAAAAACCGCAGGAACGTGTACAAGTGTTTCCAAGAATCATGAATGTAGCTGTTCCTTCTCCCCAGCATTCACCCATGTTTGGGCAGCTTCCGGAAGTACAAATAGTATTGAGGCTGTATTTATCTACTAAACCACGAAGTTCAGTGTATTTTTGTCCAATTGGTAGTTTTACCTTTAGCCATTTTGGTTTAGCTATGCTCGATTCGGCGTTGCCTCGGGTTCCAACAGGTAATGTATTATCTAAAGCAGTTTCCATATTTCAATTTTCTGAGTACAAAGATAAGGAATGTAGTTTTAGAATTTGAACTCACTATTTATGAATTTTGATCAAAGCTGTTTGATTGTCAGTCAAATTTTTGATTTTCGTAGGATTAAAAGGGATTTTGTAAATGCCTAATTTATGGTTTTGTAGGTTTTGCTTTTAAAAGTTAAAACTAAAATGGATTAAGTTTTTTTAGATTGTTGTATATTTGCCCTTCAAATAATTAAAAATAGAGATGAATACAAAATCATTATTATTAGGAATTTTTGTGACTTTTGCTGGGTTTTCAGCTGCTCAGGCACAAATTAATTTGGGAGAAAGAGCACTGGGAGCTGTTCAAAAAGGAATAACTGGGTTTACTTTTAGCGATGCTGATGCAGCGGCTTTGTCTAAAGCGGCAGTTGATAAAATGGATGCTGAAAATAAAGTTGCAGGACCAACAGATCCTTATGCAATTCGTTTAGCCAGAGTTTTTGGGAAATATACTAAGGGAGATAATTATACCTTAAATTATAAAGTATATTTGACTAAAGATGTTAATGCTTTTGCAACTGCGGATGGTAGTGTGCGTGTTTTTTCTGGTTTGATGGATATAATGGATGATAATGAATTAATTGCGGTGATTGGTCACGAAATTGGTCACGTGAATAATCATGATTCAAGAGATGCGATGAAAGCTGCCTACCAAAAAGAAGCTTTAATCGATGCCGCAGCTTCACAATCTAATAAAGTAGCTGCTGTTACCGATAGTCAATTGGCTAAAATTGGAAGCGCCATGATTGACAGCAAATATAGCCGAAAACAAGAATCAGAAGCGGATTTGTTTGCTTATGAATTCATGAAAAAAAATGGATACGATGTAAATGCAGAGGAATCTGCTTTTAGAACATTGGCTAAAATGAGTCAAAGTGAGGAAAGTTCATTTATTGACAAAATGATGAGTTCTCACCCAGATTCTAATTTGAGAGCTGATACCGCTAAAGCAAGAGCTGAGAAAGATGGTGTCTATAAAACTTATACTAAAAAGCCGATCGTGAATGGAGCTCTTCCTGTAAAGAAAACAACAACAAAGACCACTACGACTAAAAAGAAAACTACTACAAAGAAGTAATTTGTAGTTAGAGATAATAAAAAAGCAGAAAGCCGAACTTTTTAAGTCCGGCTTTTTGCTTTTTTTATCTTAATATTTAATTTGGCTGAATAGTAATTGGCAGATTGTAAGCAGTTCGAACTGCTTTGCCATCAATCATACCCGGAGACCATTTTGTTTTTAAAGATTTTAAAACTCGAATAGCTTCTCTTCCCAATCCATAACCAGGGTCTTTCAAAACTCGGATATCGGTCATGCTTCCATCTTTTTCAACTACAAATGCAACAGTTATACGAACAGCATTTTCGCTGTCTAGTTCAGGTTTTTCAAAATTAGTACCAACATAGGAATAAAATTTATTGATTCCTCCTGGGAATTCAGGTAGTTTATCCAATACCGCACTCGATACAACAGCATTGTCAGGGATGCCAGGGGTGCTTACTTCTGTGCCTGATCCCGCTCCAGATGATGTGCCAACTCCTGAACCCGATGCTTCAGTTGTTCCTGTGCTGGAAAGAGGTTTGAGGTCTGCATTGGGAGTAACGTCCATAGGAGTCGCATCAGTTGAAGTTACTACTTGCGGGTTGATGAGTTGTTGACTCGTAATGGGTTCGTTCGTAATTGGTTCTTTAATTCGGGGTATAGCAGCTTCTTCAGGTCCAGCTGGAGGAGGAGTATAGGGATTGACATTCACAATAGTAGCCGGTGCTAATTCCGGGATAATTGTCGGGATGGTATGGTCCGGATTCAGGTGATTATAAATCACAGGGACACTAATGGCTCCTGCTAAAAGTAATACTCCTGTTAAGAGAGCAAATAAGGATGTTTTGGCGTTTTCCTGACGTAAATTATACGCTCCGTATTCTTTGTTTCTGTCTTCGAATACAAGATTGGTCCAGCTGGTTTCGTAGATGTTTAATTTAGACATGATTTATGGATTTAATGGTTAAGTAAAAATTAAATCATAAGCAGTATTATGGTTTGGTTTCTAAAAAAAATAACAAAAACTTTTATGAACGAATGATTGATTCTTAACTTAATTGTTAAAAGTTAAGGATATGTATAAATGTAAGAAATGTTTTTAAGCAAAACAATATTATTTTAGGAAATTTTTTTATGTTTTTGTTGTTTGTTAGATTATAAAAAAAGCAACCAGATCGATAGCGAACGGGCGAAGCAAATGTTGGCTTTTATTCCCGATTACTTCGTCAGTTCGCTATCGCTCGTGTGAAACGTAAATCCTTATAAGCCGTCTCTTCCCCAAAAAAAAACGAGGGGCTTGTAAACCTGAACTCGATTAATAATTTAGGCTGAAAATATTATAGAAAAAGGTAAAATTTAGTATATTTAAATCTCTGACAATTAAATATTTAACTAAACTCTACCTTGTGATTTGTTTCGATAAAATTACAGATATTTTTTCTATTGTTGATGAATTTTGTAAAGATTTTGAGAAAACCACACAGCCTTTTCTGCTAGGAAAACCTTCCAAACGTCCTTCGATTATGTCAAAATCAGAAGTAATTACAATTTATTTACTTTTTCATTTGAGTGGTTTTCGTTGTTTCAAGCATTATTACATTTTTTATGTCCAAAAGCATATGCAAAATGAATTTCCTAATACAGTTTCTTATAATCGCTTTTTAGAACTGATGCAAAGTGTTCTTTTGCCAATGACAATTTTTGCCAAAACCTGTTGTTTAGGCAATTGTACAGGTATTTCATTTGTAGACTCAACACCAATAAGAGTTTGTAAAAACAAACGAATCAGTAGAAATAAAGTTTTTAAAGATATTGCCACTACAGGAAAATCTACAATGGGTTGGTTTCATGGGTTTAAGCTCCATATTATCATTAATGACAAAGGAGAATTGTTAAGCTTTGCTGTAACTCAAGCCAACGTAGATGATAGAGAGCCACTGAAAAATGAGGGCTTTTTGAATGCTATTTTCGGAAAACTATTTGGTGATAAAGGATATATAAGCGAAAAACTCTCCCAATTATTATTTGTTGATGGAGTTCAATTAATTACAAGCATTCGCAATAATATGAAAAATAGTTTGATGGAAATGAGTGATAAAATCTTACTCCGTAAACGCTCAATAATAGAAACGGTTAACGATGAACTTAAAAATATTTGCCAAGTTGAACACTCTAGGCATCGCTCATTTATCAACTTTTTGTCAAATCTTATCGCTGGAATAATTGCTTATAATTTTCTGCCTAAAAAACCTTCTTTGAAATACGAAACGGTTAAAACTAACCAATTAGCAGTATTTTATTAATCGAGTTTAGGTTAATAGCTTTGGTTACGTGGGTACAAATTAAAAGTAGAGTAAAATCTACAAAAAAAAGTATAAATAGCTACATTTTTTTAACAAGTGTTATTTTATATTTGTTTGAAATTTAAAAAAAAATCTTATGAAAAAAAAATCTATTTTTTGTTAGTGCCACAATGTTTGTACTAGCTTCTTGTTCAAATAATGATGACAATAATCCGTCTAAAGAACCTTCAGTTTTGGTAAAAAAAAGTAACAACACAGATTGAACTGTTTCTTATGATGAAGTTAGAGGAATTTTTTTGACTGGAGTTGAAGAAAATATGGTACTGCGGGAAAATTTACTTTTAAAGATGGCAATCTAATAAAAGATGAAAGTACTGATAATGGCGGTTCTTCAAGAACAGTCGTTTATGAATATGATACTAAAAATAATCCTTATAAAAATGTTACAGGTATGAATCTATTATTAGAAGAGGATGTATCATCTGTTAATAATTTGATTAAGTCAACAGATATATCAGGATCTGACTGTAATATATATAACTACTTATGTTTATAAATGTGTTAGGCACAAGATGTTCACAAACATAACGGAAAAGGTGGAAGTCGAAAAACCTGAAAAAGAGTGGACAAAATTATATACATATTTTTTATGAAAAATGAAGAAGTAATGAACAATTTTTCAAAAGAGGAAATGTTAAAAGGACTTTCTATTGAAGAACTTCAAGAAAGAAAAGAATTCTCTGCACCACCAGACACTTGTTGGTGTGACCCAACTCCTCCTTGTTGTTTTGGTTATCCTATGTAATCAATGGTCTTAATTTAAAGAGGCAGAAATGCCTCTTTATAATACTGAAATATTAGATATGTATTCTGAAATTCAAATTATCCCGACAGACGAAGAAAATAAATATTTATTTATCAAAGATAACAACCTAATTTATGGGGGATTTATTGTAAAAGATATTGTTGAATTATTAAAAGACCATATTTCAAATAAAAACATATCTATAATACTTTCGGAAAAATATAATACGACTATCGAAATTGAAACTATTAATAATCTAATTGATTTACAGCTAAATAAGTTGTTAATAAATCCAAAGAAAAAAAGAAGTTTAAGAAAGATATTAAAAGTAAAATTAAGTTCAGAAATTTATTATCCAAATTTCATATTTGAGCTTTTTAAAATTGACTTTTTTTACATTTTATTATGCTTAACATTTGTTGCTAATGTAATATTTTACTTTACCATTTCTAAAAAGTGCGACCTTACGCTGAAACAACAAATGTTAGCATACATACTACTGTTTGTCATATTAATTTTTCACGAATTTGGACATATTATTAGTGCTAAATATCATAACACAAAGGTAAAAGAAATTGGCATCGGAATATACAGAATAGTACCTGTTTTGTACGTAAATTTAGATGAAATTTGGAAATTGGACAAAACCAAAAGAATTTTAATTAATCTTTCAGGGATATATTTTCAATCGATAATAGGTTTCATTTTATTAATTATATTTTCAGTTTCTGATTTGAAGATTTTTGGTTATTTATTTAATATTAATTTTGCAGTTTTAATCTTAAACTTAAATCCTTTTTTTCAATTTGATGGGTATTGGGTATTAACTGATTTAATAAAAGCAAAGAATTTAAACCAAGTATCAAATACTTTTCTTAAAAATATTTTTAAAAAAAATAACACTCCAACATTTATAAAAATATATAGTATTTTAAAAGTCATTTTAATTATTTATATAGCGTATCATTTGTTTAAACAAATTCTAACGTATGTCTCTTAAAAACAAAAAAAAAATAAACGTAAAGAAGTATTTAATCTCAAAAAAAAAGATTTTAATCTACAAAGTTATTATTTTGCGTTATTTAGTGCTAATATCAATAAATTTCTGTCTCATATAAAAAAAAGTAACTATAAAGAATTGTTTTTTGAAACAATTTATTGTCAACATTGCTCTGCTTTGGAGCAAAATAGTAAAGAATATCTTAAAAATTCTAAAATCATAAACAATACAAAATTTAAAATTATAAATGGAGAAATATCCGAAAATATCATATTTGCTACTTTTCATTTAGGATCATATAGGACAATAATTTCATACCTTTATGAGTGTGGATTCAAAGTCGCATTAATAATTGATGATAGTGTATTTACCAGCCAATTAGATGCTTTTAAAGAGACAGTAACAAATATTTTAAAAGGTAAAATTAATTCCGACTTAATAATATTAAATGTAAAAGAAAGGACATCTATAATTAAATTAAAACAATTAGTTGAAAACGGATATGTAATGGCTGTTTATTTAGATGGAAATTCAGGAATTAATGTTGAAGCTCAAAATTTTTCAAAAAATTTTATTCCAATTAATTTTTTAAATCAGCAGATTAATGTAAAATATGGAGTTGGTAAATTAGCATCAATCTTAAATGCAAAGATTATTCCAATATTATCTTATCGGGTAAACGAGAATGAAGAATATAACAATACAATTGAAATTTTTAAAGAAATTTCAATTTCTGACTTTGAAAATAAAGAAGATTTTGAAAAAAAATCAATAGAATATTGTTACTCACTATTGGAAGAAAAATTATTAAAATACCCTACCCAATGGGAATGTTGGGGTTATATCCATAAATGGTTTAACCGTGATATTGAAATTTCATTTAGCGAGCCATCAAAAAATATTACAAAATTTAACTCCGATCGATATAATTTATTTGAAGTGAATGATTCTAACTTCTTATTTGATTTATTTTCGTATAAATCTTATCCAATCTCAAATGAGCTATTTAAATTAATAGAAAAACAAAATTTTGATAAAATTGAGAATAATTTATTATTAGAATTAAATCAGAAAAACATTCTTATATAATCATATCAATAATTTATACTTTATGAAAAATTCAATTCGATTATTTTTAATATTACTTTTTCCAATAATCACTTTTTCGCAAGAAAAAATATTTAGCGGAATAATAATTGATAGCTTGAAAAATCCTATTAAATATGTAAACATTGGAATACTAAATAAGCCAGTCGGAACAGTTACAAACGATAAAGGAGAATTTACTTTTTCATCAAAAAATGTAATAGAGTTAGATACACTGAAAATTTCTTGTATGGGATTTAAGTCTAAAGAAATTATTGTTAAAGACTTATCTAATATCACAGAAAAAATTAAAATTTCACTTGATAATTATATCGAAAATCTTGATGAAGTGGTTGTGAATAAAACTAATTTAAGAACATATAGTGATGGAAAACAAAGAACAGAAACAAAACATGAGGTAATCTTTGCAAATCCAAATTACGAAAACATAAATTTAGGGACAGAAATAGGAAGAAAATTTTCACTAGGCACAAAAAAGCCAAGCTTTTTAACAGAATTTAAGTTTTTCATAAAAGACAATAATTTTGAAATGGTTAAATTTAGAATTAATTGCTATACTATAAAAAATAATAGACCTGATAAAAAAATTAATAAATCAAATATTATACTTCAAGTCAATAAAAAATTAACTGACTGGGTTAATGTAGATTTATCAGCATTTAATATTTTAGTTCAAGATGATATTGTTATAACTGTTGAATGGATTGAACATTCAAATGATGGAAACAAATTAAATCTTCCAATAATAATTCCTTCATTCGGTTCAACCCATTATTATAAATTTGGAAGTCAAGCAAATTGGCAAAAATATGGGAATATTTCTTCCTCAATGGTTTTAACTTACAAACAGTAATTCGTTGTAAATAAGTATTCTGTGGATAACCGTCGTTTGGTAATATGGCGGGATTTGGCTTAATTTGAAGTTGGTTTTGTACTTGGAAAATTAGTCATTAACCGAAAGATTAGGCTTTCTTATTCCGCCACATCGCCAAGCGATCAAACGTTATTGAACTAAAAAAGGAGTCATCATTGTAACTAAACTGGGAAAAATTAAACTTATACCAAAGCCATTAATTCCATACCCATTGGTTCCCATCCAAACAAATCCATTTTCATTCTGATGAATAGTCAATATCCAGATTCGACTAACATTATCCTTATCTATTTTAAGGATTACCTGATTGCTCAGACTGTTTTCGTTATCTAATTCGCTCGTGTGTAGTGGAAAGCTGAATGTTTACAAAAAGGCTACATGTTTTCACTTCAAAAAATAATAATTGAAGTCGGTTTTCTGGGATAAAAGTATTTTTGCTGAAATAGAATTACCTTTTGTTTTGGATGATTTCAGAAAGTAATTTTTTGGCACGAAGTAATTTTATTTTTACGTTGCTCAGAGGCTCGTCTATTTTATTGGCAATTTCCTGATAACTCATTTCCTGGAAATAGCGCAACTGGATTACTTCCTGATAATGTGGTTTCAATTCTTTGATGTACTGTAATAATTGAGAAAGGTTTTGCTCGGTAATCAATACATCTTCTGCTGTAGGGGTTGTATCGGCTACATTGTAAGCTGTTTGATCTTCTTCGTCGGTTATTTCGATAAATAGACTTGCTTTTTTCTTGCGGATTAAATCGATATGCACGTTCTTGGCAATAGAAATCAGCCAAGTGTTGAATTGGTACTCCGGATTGTACGAGGCTATTTTGTCAAATGCTTTCGAAAAAGTTTCGATAGTAATGTCTTCGGCAATGGTTTCGTTTTCGGTTCTTTTCAGCATGAAGCCGTACACTTCATTCCAATAATAATCCAATAGAAAGGTAAAGGCAATTTGGTTTCCTTTTTTTGCTTTTTCTATTTGTTTATTTATTTCCAATGCGCAGGTTTTGAAAAGATGTTTGTTATAAAGACATTAATTTGAGTGAATATAAGTATAATTTCTATAATAGGGTACCAATAGATCACATCTTTTTCTTTTAATTTTCCTGCAGCAAATCCGGTTACAATCCAAGTTGCCAAATATCGAAAGCCAATAAGGCTTACTACCAAAATCCATTGGAATTGAAAAGACAGTAATGCAATTGGTAATAATAGGAATAATAACTGGGAACTAAAGAAAAGTCCTAATTGTATTTTGTCAAATGTTTTATAATGTGTAGCGGTGGCAACATGTCTTCTTTTTTGTATAAACCAATCAGAATAAGTAGTCTTTGGAGCCGAATAAGTAAAGCTTTCAGGAACATAACTAATAGTGGTGTTGCTAGAATCGGCAGCTTGATTGATAAATAAATCATCATCCCCGGAACGAATCTGGATATGGTCGATAAAACCGTTTACTTTGAAAAATTCTTCTTTTTTGTAAGCCAAATTACGTCCTACACCCATATAAGGTTTGCCAATTTTTGCCCACGAAAAATATTGGATAGCGGTAAGCAACGTCTCAAAACGGATTATTTTATTCAAAAAAGAATTGGCTATTTTTTCATAAGCACCGTAGCCCAAAACAATAGTTCTTTGTTTTGTAAATCGGGAACTCATCGCAGTGATCCAGTCTTTTGACGTTGGGTAGCAATCTGCATCTGTAAATAAAAGGTATTCTTTTTTGGCGGCTTTAATTCCTAATGTTAAAGCGTATTTTTTGTTTCCCCAAAATGCTTCGTTGTTTTTTACTTTTACCAAACGAATATTGGGGTATTGTTTTTCGAATTCTTCAAAAATATCTAAGGTGTTATCTCTTGAAGCATCGTCAATCAGGACGATTTCAAAATCGGGATAATTTTGCTCGGCTAATAAAGGAATATATTTTACGACGTTTTCTTCTTCGTTTTTGGCGCAAACTATAACTGAAATAGGAATGTTTTTTGGCTCAATTTCTTGTGATCTGGCAAAAGAAAATTTTGTAAAAACAACTAGATAATAAAAAAGTTGAATAACAACAATTGCAATAAAAAAATAGAGAGTAAAGTTCAGCATCTTATATTTTTTGGCTTTTTAAAAACGATTGCAAATGTAATTAGCAATTGTGAATTTTCAATGTAAATAAGTGATTACTTTTTTTATTTGGCTGCTTCTTTTGCAGTAGTCTGGGTTAAAGGTTTTTTTGAGGGGACTTTTGATTTTCGGTTTGCTTTAAGTCCAGAATACATATTTATGTCGCTTTAGAGTGTCTTTTGAAAACAAATGGCGTCTAGTCGGTTTACGTATTTACCATAGTTTGGTATTTTTGTATAGTTTGCTTTCAGGTAAAAGGAACAGGCTTCTTTGTTTTTTACTCTTGTTTCCAAAACCAGTTTTTCATAATTCAACTCTCTTGCTTTTGTTTCCAAAAAGGATAAAATGGATTGTCCAATATTTTTCCCCGGATATTTGGTAAACATTCGTTTTACTTCTCCTGTTTTTGGTGAGAGTGGTCTTATTGCCCCGCATCCCACAATTTCAGTGTTTAATTCTGCTATAATAAATACATATCTGGGATTGTCGTATTCCCAATCTGTAAATGAGTTTTTACCGTCGCTTCCAAATCGTTCATAAAGATTTTGCGATAGCTCTTCTGTTATTGCGTAAGCTTCTGGAGCGTTTGGATCTGAAATTTTTATAGTGAGCATTGCTTTGGAGCTAAATTATATTCACTTCGGCCTCAATATGAATGCCAAAGGTTTCAAAAACAGTTTCCTGCACTTTTTTGGAAACATCCAAAATTTCCTGTCCTGTTGCGCCTCCGTAGTTTACTAAAACCAAAGCTTGATTTTTGTGAATTCCGGCATCGCCAAAACGTTTTCCTTTCAAACCGGCATGTTCTATTAGCCAGCCGGCAGGAACTTTGACTTCGGTTTTTGAAATATCGAAGAATCTCATTTCGGGGAAATTTTGATGGATTTTCTCGAAATCGGTTTTTAAAAGTATTGGGTTTTTGAAAAAACTACCGCTGTTTCCTAATTCGGCAGGATCAGGTAATTTGCTTTTTCTGATGGCAATTACGGCATTGCTCACGTCTTTTAGACTAGGAGTTGTAATGTTGTTTTTGGCCAATTCGGCGAGAATGTCCCCGTATGAAGTATTTATTTTATGGTTCTGTTTCGTCAGTTTGAAAACTACGGAAGTGATGATGTATTGGTCTTTTACTTCGTGTTTAAAGATGCTTTCTCTGTATCCAAAGTTGCATTCCTCTCTTGTAAAAGTTCTCATTTCTTGAGTTTCAATATTCATGGCTTCGCAGGAAACAAAAGTGTCTTTGATTTCGGCTCCATAAGCGCCAATGTTTTGTACAGGTGTCGTGCCAACATTCCCCGGAATTAAGGACATGTTTTCTAATCCACCGAAATTTTGCTCGATGTTCCAAAGCACAAATTGATGCCAGTTTTCGCCTGCTTGTCCTTCAACCCAAACAAAATCATCATCTTCTTTCAGTATTTTTTTCCCTTTTAAATCAATGTGGATTACAAGAGCTTCAATATCTTTTGTCAAAAGCATGTTGCTACCCCCGCCAAGAATGAATTTTTTTTGGCTTTTGTTTTGTTCCAAAACGCTTTTCAATTCGGCTAGACTGTGAACGGCGATAAATTTTTCGGCTTTGGCTTCGATACCAAAAGTATTGTAATTTTTTAAAGAAAAATGATGCAAAATCTCCATAAGGAATTGTGATTAATGAGTGGTGTTTGGCTTTGAAATTATTCTGATAACGCTCTGTCGATAAAACTGTTGAACGGTTTTAAAACAATCATTTTTTCGGCTATTATCGATACAAAATCTTTTTGGGTTGCCAGTTTGGTGTCAAATTTTTGAATAGCGGTAAAGCTTTTTAGTTTCAAAAATTCAATGGCTGGATCTTCTTTGTCGTAGCCTTTAGGAGGATTTTTTAGGGTCGAATTTTCGTCCCTGGTTAAATTTTGATAAGTAGATTTGAATTTTTGGTCATTTAGGATTTCCGTTAAATCATCATAGAAAAAGTGAATTTCTTTTCTGATTTTTTGAAGTTGATCTGGTTGTGGACAGTATAATCCGCCGCCGACAAAACAGTTTCCGTTTTCGATATGAAGATAATAACCTGGAGCTTCTATATGTTTCGAGCCAGGAGAAATCCAAATCCCCAAATTTGTTTTATAGGGCGATTTGTCTTTAGAAAATCGAACGTCACGATTGATTCTGAAAACACAATTTTTGATTTCTAACATTTCCAATGATGAATCGAGAGGCTTCATTGCATCAAGCAAAGAGCCAACCAACTGGTGGTAGTCTTTCTTTACGGCTTCGTAACGTTTTTTGTTTTCGAGAAACCAATCACGATTGTTGTTGGCTTTTAAATCGTCGAGGAACTGTAGTGTATCTTTTGTAAGCATAGACCAATTAGAGTAATTGTTTTTTTATATCTTCTTCGCTAGTAAATCCTGATTTTTGCCATTTTATTGTTTTGTTTTTATACAATAATAAAGTTGGAAGTTCACTGATTTTCAATTCCTGCATGATTGTTTTGTTTTCATCGGCATTCAATCGGACGATGACTACTTTATCGCTCATTTCTTTTTGCATTTTTAGAATGTAAGGTTCCATTTTTTTGCATGGAGCACACCAAGGAGCGTAAAAGCTAATCAGTACTTCTTTGTCAGTATTCAGTAATTCGGCATATTCCTGACTACATATACCAATTATTTTGGTGTCTGGTTTAGCCAAGCCCGCTGCTTCCCATTTCAGCATACCTCCATCGAGATTGTAGATAGTCTTAAAGCCCAATTCGGCTAATTTATCGGCTGCTTTGGCACTTCTCCCACCGCTTTTGCAATACACAAAAACTGGTTTTGTTTTGTCGTATTTATCGGTTCTTAAAACAAAGCTGTTGCTGAGCCAATTTACATTGTCTGAGTTTTCGATATGTCCCGTAGCATATTCCTCGGGAGTTCGAACATCAAGGATTTGGGCATTTGGAGTCGCTTTTATTTTCTCTGAATAGGAGGAAGCGTCAATAGTTTTAATAGCTGGCGAAGTTTGTCCGGTGCAGGAAAATGCAATAAAGCAAACGATAAATAAATATAAGTTGTTAATTTTCATTGGGACGTAAGTATTATAATGTGTAAAATTAATCAATTTTTGTCTTTTCGAATCTTTAAGGAATCTTAAATTACAAATTGAAAATCGTATAGCTCTGGTGAGTTGATTTTACAATTGTTTCTGTTCTTTCGGGATGTGTATCCGATATAAAAAGCTGTCCAAAGATGTCGTTGTTGACCATTTCGATGATTTTAGAAACTCGGTTTTCGTCTAATTTGTCGAAAATATCATCAAAAAGCAAAATAGGTTTTACACCACTTTGTTTTTTTAGGAATTCGAACTGCGCAAGTTTTAATGCTATTAAAAATGATTTTTGTTGTCCTTGGGAACCAAATTTTTTAATTGGGTAATTGTCGATTTCAAAAGAAAGATCATCTTTGTGGATTCCCATGCTGGTATATTGCAGGATGCGGTCTTTGTTGATGCTTTGTTGTAAAAGCGTCAATAAATCATTTTCGAATAAATGGCTTTCATAAATCAATTGTACGGATTCTTGTGAGCCCGTAATATTGTGATGGTGAAAGTTAAAAACAGGGATGAACTCAGCCACGAAAGCTTTTCTTTTTTCGAAAATGGATTGCCCGAAATCGGTTAGTTGCTCATTATATATGGATAAGGTGTCATTGTCATAAGTCTGGTTCAGGGCAAAATACTTTAGCAAGGCATTGCGCTGGCTCATCACTTTTTGGTACTGGATAAGTTGATGCAAATAGTTTGGATCCAATTGCGAGATCACGCTGTCCATGAATTTTCTTCGGGTTTCGCTGCCTTCCACGATTAAATCCCTGTCGGCAGGGGAGATAATTACAAGCGGAATGAATCCGATGTGGTCAGAGAATTTATCGTAGGCTTTTCCGTTGCGTTTCAGGACTTTTTTTTGACCTTTTTTGAGACTGCACACGATTTGCTCTGTTCTTTCATTTTTTTCGAACTCGGCGTCAATTACGAAAAATTCTTCTCCGTGTTTGATATTTTGTACAGCGAGCGGATTGAAATAACTTTTTCCATAAGACAAATGATAGATGGCATCCAAGATATTTGTTTTTCCGATGCCGTTTTTGCCAACGAAACAATTGATCTTGCTGTCAAATTCGAAATTGGCTTCGGAAAAGTTTTTGTAATTGAATAAGGATATTTTCTTTAAATACATCTCGATGTCTTACTGGAATTGTTGGCTTTGAGGTCTTTTTTTTAGTGTTTTCAAAGCGGGTGCAAATTATTGAAAAATATCGAGATAAAAGAGGTCAATCTGCGTTTTCGTTTTTTTGAATCTAGCACAATTCAGATTGCTGAGTTTTTCTTCAAGAGTTATTGTTTTGCTGTCTCAAAAATTTTCATTTTTATAGCTTATTATGGCATTGGCAATTGCTTTTGCAATGTCATTTTGTCCATCTTCAGATTCTAATGTGCTTACATCAATTTTGTTGGAAATAAAACCGATCTCGATTAAAACTCCGGGCATGGTGGTTGCGTCAAGAACCCAAAGTGGTTCTTGTTTTATGCCTCTGGATTTTATGGCTATAGAATTTGAGAAGTTATTCTGTATTTTAGTAGCCAAATCAATACTGCTCGTTAAATTACTTTCCTGTACGATTTGCAGTCCTATTAAAGTTTCAGGTTTATTTGGATCGAAACCTTTATAGGTTGTCTGGTAATTGTCTTCCAAAAAGATTACAGAGTTTTCTGCTTTGGAAACTTCTAAATTCATATTTGCTCTTGTCATACCCATTACGTAGGTTTCGCTTCCGTTTCCTGTTGGGTTTCTATTTGCATTGCAATGAATGGAAATGAATAAATTGGCATTAGCTCGATTGGCAATTTTTGCTCTTTCTCTAAGTTCAATAAACTCATCTGTTTTTCTGGTATAGATTAAGTTAATATTAGGGGTTTGTTCTAATATTTTGCCCACTTTTAAGGTGACTGCTAAGGTTAAATCTTTTTCTTTATTGTCAAAATATTTAGCTCCATCATCTTTACCGCCATGTCCCGCATCTAATATGACTATGAAATTATTGGATTGTCCATATGTGTTGACAGTCAACATTAGTATTAAAATGGCGAATACAATTTTTATTTTTTTTGAGATACGCATCTAATGGTTAATTTATAGGTTGCAAATTTGTGTTGTTGGACGCAAATTATTGAAAAATATTGATATATAGTGAGTAATTTAATGATTAAAGCACACGTTTATGTCCTACAGCAATATTATAAAAAATTATTGACTTCCCTTCTTTAACTAGGAGGGCAATATTGAGGTATTTGAAGTACCTTTATTTTTTGAGTTTCGAAAGCATTTATAACTGATTTATGATCTGAATAAAAAAAAAGTGTTCCGCAAATCATGAAGATGTAGACGTTTCTGTCTCACACAAAGGTTTTTCAATTATTTTATGCGGCTGATTTCTAATAGGATATTATTTTTACATTGATTTAAATTTGCCCAATTCTCGCTAAATTCTCTTAATCCTTGTAAATAATCGCACTAATAATCAGTTCAATACTTGTTCGGAATATGCGATTCTTGTTTGCTTAAAGTTTAAAAATTAAATGGAGTACTAATTATTGTTTAAAAACTATGAAATTTAGTGGGTTAGTAGTGTTTGAAATGTTATATCCATTCTGTGCTTTCTGTATATTCTTCGGGGAAATAAGTTAAATATTGAACAAATCTTGGTGTTTTTCCGTAATTCGGGGTAGCACAATGAGGTAGGGCTTGATGCCAAATAATAAAGTCGCCTGACTTACCAATTACAGGCTTTGGAGTCAGTGTCTTTAAAGCTAATTCCCTTGGATTTTGATTCAAAGGAATTGAATCCATCCAATTGGCAATTTGATGATGAAAATTAGGAACGCAATGAAAAGCACCGTCGTTTTCATCACAATCTGAAAGATATAATAGGCCTTGCAAACGAAAAGGAATAGGTTGTTTTAAACTTACATCCCAATGTAAATTACTTCCTAGAAAATTATATCTTTTAGTAATTGGGGGATTAAAACTTACCTTGTCAATAGTTTTATAAATTTTATTAGTTCCATATAATTGTTCGTAAGCTTTTTGAATCTTTACCGAAGCTCTGTTTTTTTCTAATGTAGGATGATTGAAAAAGTTAACCATTAGCCCTCTTTGTTTTTCATGCATTGTGTACCAGGTATTACTATCATTCATGTCTTTTTCCAAAAACTCTAAAATTGCTTTTTGGGTAGCTAAACAATCTTCAAGCGAAATGGCATTTTTTATAACAATATAGCCATTAGTATTCCAAAAAGCCAAGTCTTTTTCAGAAAGAGTATTTTCAACATCAATCGTATTTGTAACATTTATGCTTTTAGCTTTTATCCACTCTTTAAAAACTATCAATGTTGGTTTCTCTTGATAAAGGTATTGCAAGGTCTCTTCCATACTAATACCTAATTTGTATAAATATCCAGTTTCACTTATCCAATTGGACTCTTCCTCGGTTTTGATTTTACCTTTTAAAATTCGATTCCAAAAATTTTCTAACAAATCTGATTTCATTTAAAATTATGTTTTCTAATCAAAAGAAATAATTATTCGATTAATTGTATGTTATAAATGTATTTTTTTAAACTAAAGTGCGAGAAAGATGGTTGATTTTTTCTCCTTTTTGACAATAATGTTTAGAAGTTTATTTTTCGTAATAATTGTAGTGTCTATCCCTTTTTCTTTTTATTGTTACATAGGGTTGCAGAGAAAATATATTTGTTTGATTTTTAATGATTATTAAATATATTGAAAAACTAATAAGTAATTAAGTTTACACCTTATATAAAATGTTTGTCAATGGGATTTAGGTTAGCAGTGTTTTGCTAAATACAAGTCTAAAACTGATTTCGATTAAATAGGTTATTCGTGCTGCAATCAATTAAAAAATTAGCTTTTGTTTTCTTTTGGCAGAACAAAACAAAAGCAGACACCGCTTTTGTTATTTTCACGATGCTTCAAATGTATAGTGCCTCCAAAGCGATCGCTTATTGCTTTTATTGTTGCTAAACCAATGCCAGAGTTTTTAGCAGATTTAGGATTTACAGTTTCGAATAATTCGAATACTTTTCCCCAATATTTATCAGGTATTCCAGGGCCATCATCTTCATAGGTGAAAGAAAAGCTGCTTTCGTCTTGCGTTAATGAGATCCAAATATTACATATTGGCTTATCGGTATGTTTTACTGTGTTTGATAAAAGATTTTGTATGATTTGTATAAAGCTTATTTTTGAATGTCTTACAATTATGTCGCAATTAGTATAATGTATCTGAATTGGGGTATCCAGAGTACCGTTCTTTAGTATGTGTTGAATTAGATTTTGGACATTAAAATCTTCAAATTCTATTTTGTCATTACTAACCTTAGTATATTCTAAGATACCATTAATTAAAAAGTCCATATATTCATTACGTGAATAAATTAAATCAAGCCATTCTTCTACCTCAGTGTCTTTGATAAGTGCTTTATGATCTTCTTTTATGAAACATAATAAAGAGTTGATACCACGAATTGGAACTTTTAAATCATGGGTAAGACGGTGCGCAAATTGGTTTAACTGTACATTTTTTTTTGTAATTTCTTCGTTAATTTCTTCCAGAAGTCTATTCTTTTTTCGAAGTTCAAATTGCGAAATAACTTGATTTGCTAATGCCTTTAGAGATTCTTTCTGATTTTCTGTAAGACCTTCTCTTGGTTTTGTATCTATAACACAAAGTGTGCCTAAGGGATACCCGTCTTTAGTGTTTAAAGGAGCACCGGCATAAAATATTACATGTGGATCATTTACAGTTAATGGATTATCATAAAATCGTTCGTCAATAGTTGCGTCTGGTATAATAAGCAACTCATCAGGATTGTTTATGGCATGGGCACAGAAAGCCAAATCTCTTGACGTTTCTCTTGTATCCAGACCATGATGCGATTTAAACCATTGCCTTTCATCGTCAATTAAACTTACTAATGCAATTGGTGTACCGCAAATTTGAGATGCTATTTTTGTTAAAGCATCATATTCATCTTCAGGTAATGTGTCAAGTATTTCATAATCCTTTAAGGCTTTTGAACGAATGACTTCATTTTGGGGAATTTCAGGTTTATGCATATAAAATTCTTATTTATTTGAAAAAATAAAAAAATCAGCTGTGTAAGTAAATTCGATCTTTACTAAAAGTAGCTAATTTTTTTTACAGTATGTGTAATTTTTTAAATAATTTTAAAAATAAGATTTTCGTAATGCTTACTAGGAACCTGATTTATTTTTTTACTATTACAGTACAGCATGGCTTATAATTTATCTTGTGAATTACTAATAAAGGATAATTTTTATTTTTATAGTGATATTTCATATATTGCTGTACAATTTTTTGCATTTTGTTTTTGAAAGTAAATTCTATAGTATTCATGGTTGATTTACTTTGATTATTTGAGTATTGAAGGGCATTTTTGCATTGGAAATAAGGGATTAAAAATATTTTTCTAAAATTTAATATAAAATCCATTTTTTTTACGCGCATTAGAATAAAAATTTTATTTTTGCCGTTCACTAAATTAAATTTTAAATGGCTACTTACAGTAAAAGAGGATATAAGACACCAAAAGAAAAGGAAGTAAAAGACGATGCAGTTGAAAATGTAATGATTGACGAAAAAGACAGCGCTACGGCTGAGGTTTTTTCAAAATTAGATGAGACAGCTTCTAAAACAGAAGACTGGGTTGCTAAGAATCAGAAAATTATAATTGGGGTTGTTGGTGCTATTACGTTGGTAACTGTTGGGTATTTTGCTTATCAAAAATTTATTGCAAATCCTAAAGAGGAAGATGCAGCAAGTGAAATGTTTGTGGCACAATCTAATTTTGAGAAAGCAGTTAACGGTGTTGCAAGTGATTCATTATACAAATTGTCATTGAATGGTTCCGAAGGTAAATTTGGTTTTGTAAAAATTGCCGATGAATATTCTGGAACTGCTGCTGGAAATTTGGCTAACTATTATGCGGGAATTGCTTACTTGAATACAGGTAAATATGATGAAGCAATCAGTTATTTAGGTAAATTCAGTTCAAATGATGTCATGTTAGGAGCTTTGGCAAAAGGAGCTATTGGTGATGCTTATTCTCAAAAAAATCAACCAAAAGAGGCTTTGGAAAACTATATTAAGGCTTTCGAAGCTAGTAAAAATGATTTTACAACGCCACGTTTCTTGATGAAAGCAGGTAAAGTTGCTTTGAGTTTAGGAAATAAAGCAGATGCTTTGAAATACTTTACTCAAATTAAAGAAGAGTATGAAAATTCGCCAGAAGCTGCTACAGTAGATGGTTTGATAGGTTTGGCGCAATAAAAAGATTTAAAATTGTTGGTTTGAGATTGTTGATTTTTGATTTCAAAAATTATAACTTTATATCTGAAATCTATCCCGATAGCTATCGGGACTAAAATCTAAAATTAAATGGCTACCGAAAATAAAAATTTATCGGATTACGATAAAAACTCAGTCCCAAACGCGAAAGACTTTCGCTTTGGGATTGTTGTTTCAGAATGGAATGATAACATCACAGAAGGGCTTTATAATGGCGCACTGGCTGCATTGTTGGAAAATGAAGTTTTTGCCCATAACATTATTCGTTGGAATGTTCCAGGAAGTTTTGAACTGATTTATGGTTCAAAAAAAATGTTGCAAACTCAAAATGTAGATGCTGTAATCGCTATTGGTTGCGTGATTCAGGGGCAAACAAAACATTTTGATTTTGTATGTGAAGGAGTGACTCAAGGGATTAAAGATTTGAATGTTCAAACTGATATTCCGGTAATTTTCTGTGTATTGACAGATAATACTATGCAGCAATCGATTGATAGAAGTGGTGGTATTCACGGGAACAAAGGTACTGAAGCGGCTATTGCGGCTATAAAAATGGCTTATATTCGTCAGCAAGCTTCGTTGACACACAGAATAGATGATCAACATTTGTTGTCTCAAGGTGCTTTGCGAATAGAAAATAATCCTCTGCAAATAGAAGAATAAGAAAAATTTTAAAATTTCAAGAGCCTATCCTGTTCATTGAATGGGATAGGTTTTTTTATGATTTTATCTTTTAAAAGTTCAACTCTGTATAGTATTGACGAAAAGTTGTTTATAAAAGTTAGCAGTTTTTTTGTTTTTTTTATGATTGTCAAAAGGGTGAAACCGAATGGAAATTTCTTAAATTTGTCGTCCTTTGGTTTTAATTTAAACCGAAACCTATAAAACCTAAATCTAAAATTTTTCAATGTCGAGTATAATTCAATTGCTTCCAGATCATGTTGCCAATCAGATTGCCGCTGGAGAAGTGGTGCAAAGGCCTGCTTCGGTAGTGAAAGAGCTGTTGGAAAATGCTGTGGATGCAAAAGCAACCGACATTAAATTAATCATAAAAGATGCGGGAAAATCATTGGTTCAAGTGATTGATAATGGATCAGGAATGAATGTTACTGATGCGCGCTTGTGTTTTGAGCGTCATGCTACTTCGAAGATTAGACAAGCGGAAGATTTATTTTCACTTCATACCAAGGGGTTTCGTGGGGAAGCATTAGCCTCTATTGCGGCGATTGCTCATATGGAATTGAAAACCAAATTGGAGCAAGAGGAATTAGGAACTCACATCGTTATTGAAGGGAGTAAATTTATGTCCCAAGATGTAGCGGTTTTGCCCAAGGGGACTTCATTTGCCGTTAAAAACTTATTTTTTAATATACCGGCCCGACGTAATTTCCTGAAATCAGATACAGTGGAATACCGTCATATTATTGACGAATTTCAACGTGTGGCCTTGGCACATCCTAAAATTCATTTTTCATTTTACCATAATGGTAGTGATATGTATAATTTGCCTCCGTCAACTCTAAGACAGCGAATTGTTAATTTTTTTGGTGGAAAAACCAATGAAAAATTGGTTCCTGTTACCGAGGATACGGAGATGATGCAAATTCAAGGTTTTGTAAGTAAGCCTGAATTTGCCAAAAAGAATAGAGGAGAGCAGTTTTTCTTTGTCAATGACCGTTTCATAAAGAGTCCGTATTTGCATCACGCGGTTATGGCTGCCTATGAGGGGATTTTGAAAGAGGGTTCTCAACCTAGTTATTATTTGTATTTAACGGTTCCGCCAAATACGATTGATATCAATATTCACCCTACAAAAACTGAAATCAAGTTTGATAATGAGAGTGCAATGTACGCTATTCTGAGAGCTTCGATTAAGCACAGTTTGGGACAATTTAATGTGGCTCCTGTTTTGGATTTTGAGCGTGATGCTAATTTGGATACGCCTTACCATTATAAAAATTTGGAAGCAGAAATGCCAACAATTCAGGTTGACCGCACATTTAACCCTTTTGCCGAAGATAAACCTGTTAAAAGTTTGTCCTCATCTTCTTTTTCTTCATCTTCTTCGTATAAAAAAACAGAACCAACGGCCAGTTGGGAGAGTTTGTATGTTGGAGTGAAACAGGATACCGAAGTGATTACGGGTGATACTGAATTTGTTTCGGGTAACAACAATGGCTTTACATTTGAGAACAATGAATTTTCTTTTGAAAATGAAGAAGTAACTTCGTCTTTGTTTGATGATGAAGAAGTAGAGCAAACGGTTCATAAAACGTATCAAATCCATAAAAAATATATAGTGTCGCCTATTAAATCGGGGATGGTTATTGTCGATCAAAACAGGGCGCATCAACGTGTTTTGTATGAGCAATTTTTGGTAAATATGACAGTGCATCACGCAGCAAGTCAACAATTGCTGTTCCCTATTAATCTGTTTTATTCAGCGACCGAAATGGAACTTATTGCAGAGTTAGAGCAATCGTTAATCAACACTGGATTTGTTTTTGAGGAATCGAATAAAGATTATGTTGTGATTTCGGGTATTCCGGTGAATATTACAGAGAGTGAAGTTGTAGTCGTTTTGGATCAGTTGTTGAGTGATTTGCATAACGGAATCCCAGAAAATAGTTTCAGTCAGAATGATACGATTGCCAAATCGATGGCTAAAAGTTTGGCTGTAAAAACTGGGGCGTATTTAACCGAAAAAGAACAGGAAAATTTAGTAAATGGTCTTTTTGCCTGTAAAGACCCAAATGTTTCACCATTTCAAAAACCAACTTTCATCACAATGAGTGTGGAAGATTTAGATAAAAAGTTTGCATTATGATGAGTATCACACCTACTGTAAAGCAGTTATTAATTATAAATATATTGTTTTATATTGGCTCCATGTTCGTTGGTGAGCCTGCCTACAAAATACTTTCAATGTATTTTTTTGAGAATCCCGATTTTCATTTTTGGCAAATTTTTACGCACATGTTCATGCATGCACCATTGCCAAATATCATGCATATTGCTTTCAATATGTTTGCTTTGTATTCATTTGGTTCTGCACTGGAACATTTTTGGGGAGGTAAAAAGTTTTTGTTTTTTTATATTTCTTGTGGTGTGGGAGCTGCTTTATTACACACTGCGGTGAATTATTATTTTTTTGAAAATGGGATAAATATTTTAATGCAAAATGGTTATCAAAAAGCAGAAATATTAAAGCTATTAGGTGAAGGAAAAATTGATACTCGCTGGCAAGAATTATTGACTGTTTCCGATTTTCAAGGGTTTATTGGAGCCTATTTAGGAAATGTTGTAGGAGCATCAGGAGCTATTTATGGGTTATTGGTGGCTTTTGCATTTATGTTTCCTAATGCTGAATTGGCTTTGATGTTTATTCCGATTCCAATTAAAGCAAAATATTTTGTTCCTGGATTACTGTTGGTTGATTTGTATTTGGGAGTTTCCGGAGGTTCTATATTTGGTGGTTCAAGCGGAATTGCCCATTTTGCGCACCTTGGAGGAGCGCTGGTAGGTTATTTAATGATGTGGTACTGGAAGAAAAATCAATTCAATGATCGCCGTTGGAATTAAATTTTCTAAATTTCGAAAGAGAAAATTATACTATTGACAAAACATAACTGTTATATCTAAATATGAGCATCTTAGAAGATCTGAAAATGCAATATAAATTGGGAGGAATCGCCTTAAAAATGATCTATTGGAATATAGGTTGTTTTTTGGTTTCGTTGGCGTTTTTCTATCAATTTAAGACTGGAGTTTTTGAATTTCCTAATTGGATTGCCTTATCATCTGAGCCAATGGTTTTTGGATTGAAACCATGGACATTTTTGACGTATGCTTTTTTTCATGATGGCTTTTTTCACTTGCTGTTTAATATGATGGTGTTGAATTTTGCCAGCTACTTATTCTTGACTTTTTTCTCTTCCAAACAGTATTTGGGGCTGTATCTTTTAAGTGCCATTTTTGCAGGATTGATATTCGCCTTGGGCTTTAATTTATTGCATTATAGCGGTGCAATAGTAGGGGCTTCAGCGGCAATAATGGCTATTTTGGTGGCGGCAACAACTTACAGCCCATTGATGGGGGTTCGGTTGTTTTTGTTTGGGAATGTAAAATTATGGCACATAACAGCGGTAATTCTTATTTTGGATTTAATGCAATTCCGATTAGAAAATTCGGGCGGACACATATCTCATTTAGCAGGAGCTTTTTTTGGGTTTATCTATGTTAAATTGCTTCAAAACGGAACTGATTTAAGCAAGATAGTAAGTATCGTTTTGGATTTCTTTTTTAATATCTTCAGAAAGCCTGGAACCCCTTTCAAAAAAGTACATAAAAATTATAAAAAACCAGTAGAAAAACCGATTTCAAGAATTGTTGTGAAAGATAAAAAACAACAGCAAATCGATGAGATTTTGGACAAAATCAGTCAGTCTGGTTACGAAAGTTTGACCCAAGAGGAAAAAGAATTCTTGTTTCAAGCCGGAAAATAGTTTATTTTTATCTGATTATTGAAGTGTAAAACATAAACTTTTGATTAAAAGTTTGAATACATCAAATAAATATGAGGAACCTTTCATGGTTTAATAAAGTAATGTATTTTTTGAATTTGGTGCTTATCGCGCTGACATTCATTGCCTATTTACTTCCTTTTTTGGCACCAAAAATATTTCCGCTATTGTCGGTTTTCACTTTATTTATGCCTTTGTTTTTTTTGGCAAATGGGTTGTTCTTTTTGTATTGGGCAATTCAGTTT
Organism: Flavobacterium aquiphilum; assembly: GCF_027111335.1. Taxonomy (NCBI): domain Bacteria; kingdom Pseudomonadati; phylum Bacteroidota; class Flavobacteriia; order Flavobacteriales; family Flavobacteriaceae; genus Flavobacterium; species Flavobacterium aquiphilum. The sequence goes on from NZ_CP114288.1 coordinate 1,515,928, forward strand.
AAAAAAAGAATGATTTTATCAGGGCTTGTCCTATTGATTGGGATCACTTTTTTTAATAAATTTTATAAATTTTCAGCCAAAGAATTTCAGGAAAGCGACAAGGATTTTACAGTTATGAGTTATAACGTAAGATTGTTTAACGTCTTTAAATGGTTAGATCGAGACGATATTCCCGATACAATTTTAGAGTTTATAAATACTCAAAATCCGGACATATTATGTATACAAGAGTTCTCGAATTCTGCCGATATTGATCTAAAAGTGTATCCCTATAAATTTGTTTTGATGGAGGGGAATCAAATTAAAACAGGTCAGGCCATCTTTTCAAAGTTTCCTATTATTGAACACGGAAATATTGTGTTTCCGAACTCTAATAACAACGTGGTTTACGCTGATATTAAGAAAGGAAAAGATATCATTCGAGTGTATAATATGCATTTGCAATCCATAAAAATTTCTCCGGATGTCAACGAAATTTCGGAAAATATCGATGCTATTGACCAACAAAAATCCAAGTTTCTTTTTATTCGTATTAGTAAAGCTTTTACGCAGCAACAGGAACAAGCTGCTATATTTAAGGAGCATGAAAAGGATTGTAAATACCCAATTATTATTTGTGGAGACATGAATAACAGTGCTTTTTCTTATGTGTATCGAAACATAAAAGGAAAACTGAAAGACAGTTTTGAGGAAGCAGGAGTAGGTTTTGGAGCTACCTATAAGTTTAAGTATTATCCTGCCCGGATTGATTATATTTTTGCAGATGAAACGATGGAAGTGAAACAGTTCCAAAGTTTTTCAGAATTTCAAAATTCAGATCATTTTCCAATTATGGCAAAATTGTCCATGAAATAAGTTTACTTTTAAGAAAAAAATAAAACCCATTACTAATTCTAGTGATGGGTTTTTAGGTTTATATCGTTTTAAATTTATTTGATGAGAACTTGATTTTTTAAATAATCCACAGCAAATTTTCCTTCATTAAACAATAAGTCAAGAACGCTTAAATTGTTCAAAAAACCGAATTTATCATCAAAGACCTGAGGATAGTTCTCAAAAACCGAAAGGTCTTTTTTCCCGTTTACCAAATATCTAAAATCAGAAATTTGAGGATCTTCAATATTGTGGAAATATTCTGCTGTAGTGTCAAACTGCAATTTCATGCGTAGACATTTGCAAGTTAATTCAAAAGCCTCAAAATTTAGATCCATCAAAAAAGTATGTTTCTTTTGGAAAAAAGGAAGCAAATCATCTTCAAAATACTCAAAGAAAGGAGAACTACGGTAAGCGGCTTCTAGTGATTTGAAATGTTGCTTTTGCCAATCAAATTCTGATTCAATTTTAATATCTTTTGTTTTTTGATGTGCTAAATTGGAATGTTTTACAGGAATATTCAATAACTGAACTCCATTTGGGCTATAAATATAAGTCCGATTACGATTGGTTTGTTTCTGAAAATTATCCTCCATTTCAAACGTAATACTGTCTGATTGCGCCATGGCCACAAAATGGCTTATGGAAGGGAAATAGGAGGGATGTATTAGAATTTTCATTATTTTGAAGATTAGAGCTTATAAGGTTTAATTTTTTAAACTAAACCTTATAAACAATATAAACTTTTAAGCATTTTTAGCTTTTCTTTTTTTCCAAAAATATTCACCAACAAAAAAGGCAGCAAGGGCAATTAGGAAGTATTTAAAGTATGATTGTGGTTGTCCTTCGCCGTCAACTGTTGTGAATACTCTCTCCCAACGAATTTTCCAGCCACTCTTAGGGCCATTAATACCGTCGATACTCATCCAAATAAAAATTGGTTTTCCAACAATGTGGTTTTCCGGAACATAACCCCAATAGCGGCTATCTTCAGAGTTGTGGCGGTTATCTCCCATCATCCAGTAATAGTCTTGACCAAAAGTGTAGGTCGTGGCTACTTTACCGTTAATTCTTATTTCATTACCATTTACTTTTAAATCATTATTCTCATAATCGGTTATGATGGTTTTGTAGAAAGGTAAAGTTTGAAGATTTAAAGCAACTGTTTTGCCTTTTTGCGGGATGTAAATTGGCCCAAAATTATCTCTGTTCCATTTGTTGATATGAGGGAAAATACCATCTTCAACGCCTTTGGAAATAATTCTGTCAACTGCTTTAACTCCAGGAACATTTTTGAACCTCTCTGCGTTGGCAGCCGTTAGAGCACTTATGAACAAAGTATCTTTTGTTTGTTGGTTTAAGAAACCGGCACCATCAGTAATGTCCATATCTTTGAAAAGATATTCAAAATCAATAGGTGTTTTACCATCCAAAACTACGTTGTATGAGTACTGTGGTTTTGCACGTTCAGGTAAAATCAATTCTTTTCCATTAATATAAACCAGTCCATCTTTTATTGATAAACTATCGCCGGGAATACCCACGCAGCGTTTTACATAGTTTGATTTTTTGTCTATCGGTTTGTCAACTCTTTGTCCAGAGCGATCTCTGAATTTATAAACGGTGTCTGCGGGCCAGTTAAATACAACTATATCGCATCGTTTGATATTTTGGATGCCAGGAAGTCTGAAATAAGGCAACTGAGGCCAAGTAAGGTACGATTTCTTTTTAGTTAATGGAATGGTATCGTGTACCATTGGCATAGCTACAGTGGTCATTGGGACTCTTGCTCCATAGTTCATTTTGCTTACAAATAAAAAGTCTCCAACCAGTAAGGATTTTTCTAATGAAGAAGTAGGAATGGTATAAGGCTGAATGAAATAAGTGTGAACAATAGTAGCGACAATTATCGCAAAAAGTAATGAACTAACAGTGTCAGCTGCTTTATGGTCTGGACTTAAACTTCTATCAGATTCGTGATTTAAAGTCTGTGTGTAATTAAGATAATAGATGTAAAAGCCTAAAGTTGCAATTACAAGGATTGTATCTAATTTGGTTTTTTTTCCAAAACTGCGGATGGTTTCAACCCAAATAACCGGAAACATAATCAAGTTAATGATTGGAATAAATAGTAAAAGTGTCCACCAAGTTGGCCTTCCGATTATTTTCATCAAAACAATCGCATTATAAACTGGAATTGCAGCTTCCCAACGTTTTCTTCCTGCGCTTTCATATAATTTCCATGTTCCTAAGAAATGAATAACCTGAACGGCCAAGAAAAATACGAACCAGTGAAATTGTGTCATAATTTTAAAATTTAAACTATTAGATTTTAGATTAAGTCTCTATTTGGGTTTGGAAATTTTATTTTGAACTTAAATTCAAAACATCTTTCATTGAAAAAATACCTTTTTTCCCGGCAAGCCATTCTGCTGCGATTACGGCACCTAAGGCAAAACCTTCACGGTTGTGGGCCGTATGTTTTATTTCGATAGAATCTACAGCAGAATTGTAGGTTACGGTGTGAGTTCCCGGAACAGTTCCTACTCTCACTGCTTTAATGTGGATTTCGTTTTCTTTTGGAGTGTCCAGTGTCCAACCAGTATAATTACTATTTTCGATAATACCTTTGGCCAATGAAATAGCGGTTCCGCTTGGGGCATCTAGTTTTTGGTCATGGTGTATTTCTTCCATATCTACTTTGTAGTGATCAAATGGAGCCATGATTTTGGCCAAATATTCGTTGAATTCAAAAAATAAATTCACTCCAAGACTAAAGTTAGAGCTGGAAATGAACCCTCCATTTTTTTCTTTACAAAGTGCAATCATTTCATCATAATGCTCTAGCCATCCAGTTGTTCCGGAAACCACTGGAACATTAGCATGAAAACAGTTTGAAATATTATCAACTGCAGCTGTTGGTACGCTAAAATCGATAGCAACATCGGCAGATGAAAGTCCGTCATAAGTATTGAATTCGTCTTTTTTCAAAACAATTTCGTGTCCTCTTTCTACAGCAATTCTTTCAATTACCTGTCCCATTTTTCCGTATCCTAAAAGTGCAATTTTCATCTGTATTTTATTTTTTATTTTTTTTAAAAGAAACGAATAATATCCGAGTCTAAAAGCGATAATTAATGGTTAGTCCCAAATTTGATTTTAATGTTACAGTGTCTGGGCTTATTTCTGGTTTCACTGATAAACTTTGATTAACATTAAATTGTATTAAAGCCGCATCGACATTGGCATCTATTATGTTTAGTACATAGAATCCAATCACAAAAAGTCCCGATAACGAATAATTTCTTTGGTAAAATTCCTGAGCAGAAATTAATTGTTTATCAGAAAGATAGGCGTAAGTAGGGTCCGGATTTCCCGCTAAACGGCTTTTGTAGGCGTCTCGATATTCGTTGTATTTTTTTTTGTTGTCAGTGTAGAAATATAAACTGGTTCCAATAGCACCATATACTAGTGGAATCTTCCAGTATTTTTTATTGTATGCCTGGCCTAAGCCCGGTAATATAGCCGAATAAAATGCGGCTTTTGCAGGAGTCAAAGGGTCTATGTCAATCGATTTTAAAGTATCTTTTGGCTTTAAAACAGCTTCGGTTTTTGCTTGTGCAAAAACCGAAGCGTTTCCTATAAGAAAAAGCAATAGCCCTATGGATATGATTTTATTCACTACCCTTCTATTAATTTTACAATTCTATTAAAGTCTTCTTCAGAATGGAAAGGGATGGTGATTTTTCCTTTTCCATTTCCGGCAACTTTTACATCAATTTTTGTTCCAAAATATTTGTTGAAAGTTTTTACATCTTCATCATTTATTTCAAAAGAAGCCGATTTTGTTGGGATTACTGGTTTTGGTTTTAGACTATCATGATAATTTTTTACCAAAGTCTCCGTTTCTCTTACCGAAAGGTTTTGGCTTACGATTTTTTGGTAGATATCAGTTTGAACATCGTGATCTTCAATATTGATGATGGCACGTCCATGTCCCATACTGATAAAGCCGTCACGGATCCCGGTTTGAATGATTGGGTCTAATTTTAAAAGACGCAGGTAATTAGAGATAGTTGAGCGTTTTTTACCAACTCTTTCACTCATTTGCTCCTGAGTCAATTGAATTTCATCAATCAAACGTTGGTATGAAAGCGCAATTTCTATTGGATCTAAGTCATGACGCTGGATGTTTTCAACCAACGCCATTACCAAAGACTCGTTATCGTTTGCAATACGGATGTATGCAGGAACTGTTGTAAGTCCGATCAAAGTGGAGGCACGTAAACGACGCTCCCCAGAAATTAATTGGTATTTGTTGAAGTCTAATTTACGAACAGTAATAGGTTGAATTACGCCTAATTCCTTGATGGAAGTGGCTAATTCACGTAATGATTCCTCGTTGAAATTGCTTCGGGGCTGAAACGGATTTATTTCGATAGCATCAATTTCAAGCTCTATAATATTTCCTACAACTTTATCTGCATTTTTATCTTCAACTGATTGAATATCGTTTTCAGGATCTTTTAATAATGCAGATAAACCTCTTCCTAAGGCTTGTTTTTTTATTGCTTTTGACATACAACTATTTACTGTTTTTCTTTATAATTTCTTGAGCTAAGTGGATGTAATTTACCGCTCCTTTGCTGGTAGCATCATAGTTTATGATGCTTTCTCCAAAACTCGGTGCCTCGCTCAATTTTACATTCCTTTGTATCACGGTTTCAAAAACCATATCGTTAAAATGTTTTTGAACCTCTTCTACTACTTGGTTTGACAAACGCAATCTGGAATCAAACATGGTTAGTAATAAGCCTTCAATGTCCAAATCAGGATTGTGGATTTTTTGGATACTTTTTATCGTATTCAATAATTTACCCAAACCTTCTAACGCAAAATACTCACATTGAATTGGAATAACTACCGAATCCGCAGCCGTTAAGGCATTCAAGGTCAGAAGTCCAAGAGATGGTGCGCAATCAATCAAGATGTAATCGTATTGCTCTTTTACGCTTTCCAACGCAGTTTTAAGCATGTATTCTCTGTTTTCTTTATCGACAAGTTCAATTTCAATCGCAACAAGGTCAATATGCGCAGGAATTACATTTACATTTGGAGAGGAAGATTTTATCGTAGCCTCCGTTGGAGTATGACTATGTTCGAGAATTTGATAGGTTCCAATTTCGACTGTTTCGACATCAATTCCTAATCCTGAAGTGGCATTTGCCTGAGGATCAGCATCTATCAATAATACTTTTTTTTCTAAAACTCCTAACGCAGCAGCTAGGTTAATCGAAGTAGTTGTCTTTCCAACTCCACCTTTCTGATTCGCAATCGCTATGATTTTGCCCATTTATTTTCTAAATTTTGAACGGTAAAAATACAATTATTTATGGGTTTTGAAAATCTATTTTGTTAACAAAAACAAATAGTTTTCACGTGCCTTAATTTATCTTAACAATAGTGTAGTTTCTTTGCTTTTTTGTTATTTATTATATCCAAAAAAAGAGAACTGTATGAATAGTTCTCTTTTTATCGTCTAAGTTGTGTTATTTTTTATTGAGATTAACCAAAAGAACTGCAAGTTGCTAACTCCTTTTTTTTGCTTTAATCATCATTTCTAATTGATCCCAAAGTTCTTCAGGAATAGCTTCCAATAAATTGAATTGTCCAGCGCCTTTCAGCCATTCACCACCATCAATGACAATCACTTCGCCGTTTACGTAAGCTGAAAAATCAGATACTAAATAAGCGGCTAAATTCGCCAATTCCTGATGGTCTCCAACTCTTTTTAGAGGCACTTTTTTCGACATATCAAATTTCTCAGCCAAATCTCCTGGTAATAATCGGTCCCAAGCACCTTTTGTTGGGAATGGTCCAGGGGCAATCGCATTGGTTCGAATTCCGTATTTTGCCCATTCCACAGCAAGACTTCTGGTCATAGCGAGAACTCCGGCTTTGGCAGTAGCGCTTGGAACAACGTAGGCGGAACCTGTCCAGGCATAAGTTGTGACAATATTCAAAACGGTTGCCGAAGTTTGTTTGGTATCTATCCAATGTTTTCCGAAAGCAAGCGTACAGTTTTTGGTTCCTTTCAAAACAATGTCGATTATAGTGTCAAAAGCATTGGCCGATAAGCGTTCGGTTGGAGAGATGAAATTTCCAGCCGCATTATTTAATAGCACATCCACTTTTCCGAAAGTTTTCAAGACTGCCTGAAGCATGTTTTCGACTTCTTCATAATGGCGAACGTCACATTGCAAGGGTAGGCAAGTACCGCCTGTTTCGGTTTCCAGTTCTTGTGCAGTGTTTTTTAGTTTTTCCAAATCCCTTGAAGTAATGGCAACTTTCGCACCTAATTCCAAGAAATATTTAGTCATCGCTTTACCTAAACCGCTTCCGCCTCCAGTAACTACAATTACTTTGCCTTTTAAAGCATCGTCTCTTAACATTTTATCAGTATAACTCATAACTTATTTGTTTGGATGTAAATGTAATAAAAGAAAATAATATGCATGCATATGAAGTTGCTAAGATTCTAAGATTTTAGAGGACTTAGTGACTTAAAAGCTTAGAATCTATACTCGACTCAACCTTCTCGCTGCTTCCTCTAAAGTGGCATTGTCTTTGGCAAAACAAAAACGGATTAATTTTAAATCTTTTCCATCGGCATAAAAATTAGAGATCGGAATCGCTGCAACACCATATTCAGTAATTAATCGTTTACAAAAATCCACATCGTTTTCATTCGAAATATCGGCATACGAAACCACTTGGAAATAAGTTCCTTCGCAAGGCATTAATTGGAATCGGCTGTTTTTTAATAATGATCTGAAATAATCTCTTTTCTCCTGATAAAAAGGACTGATTTCATTGATGTCGACCAAACCTAAATATTCAGAAACCGCAACTTGACAAATGCTATTGACACTAAAAACCAAAAATTGGTGCACTTTTTTGATTTCTTTCATCAAGTATTCTGGTGCAATCAGGTAACCAATTTTCCATCCTGTAACATGAAATGATTTTCCGAATGAGGAAACCGTGATGCAGCGATCGAGCAGTTTTGTTCGGGTGTGAGTCGAAATATGTTTTTGTTCAAAAGTGATGTATTCGTAAACTTCGTCAGAAAGCAAAAGTACATCCGGGTGTTTTTCCAAAAGACTTTCCAGATTTTCCAAATCAGATTCATTTAAGATTTTACCTGTTGGATTATGGGGATTATTGATGATAATCATTTTGGTTTTCTCCGAAAATGCATTGGCAATCGTATTCCAGTTGGGCGTGTAATCATCGTTAAGAGACACTCGTATTGGTTTTGCTTCGCTCAAAAGGATTGGTGCTTCGTAACAATCATAACTGGGATCTAGAATGATTACCTCGTCGTCTGGCTTTAGCAATGCCAATAATGTGGTAAATATTGCTTGAGTTGCTCCAGCTGTGACGAGTAATTCAGTTTCCGGAATGATGTTGCGGTTATATGACGATTTTATTAATGTTTGAATTTTATTGAGTAAAGGCGGATAGCCTGCCATTGGGGTGTATTGGTGGACATCTTCAAAAGCCAGTCTGGAAACGATTTGCGTCAGTCTTTCGTCAACAGGAAAGTTTGGAAAACCCTGAGAAAGATTGATAGCTTTGTATTCTGTCGCCATTTTGGTCATTGTTGTGAAGATGCTGGTCGTTACGTTTGGTAATTTATTCATGTTAATCGATGAATTTTTTCAGGAGCATAAAAGTAGTTTTTTAAAACTATATTATGCTAATGTCAATTTTTCTAAATGACAATGAAAGTTTTTTGCAAAATAATTTCTTGAGAATATCAAATAGAATTAATTATGTTTTTTAGCAGGTCTTTGATTTATCTTTTCCAAATCCGTTTTTAATTTTTCAACATAAGGTCCAAAGCGACTGTCTTTGTCAACTTGAGTAAAGTTTATCCACTCATTGAATTTTTGTAAGTTATTCTGATTGTAGAATGCGCATAAAATATTGAATGCATTTTCAGACTTATAAGTTTTGTCTGTTATATCTTTTTCTATTTTGTAATAGGTTTTTATTGCATCAGGGAGTTGATTGTTATATACTTGCGAATAAAGTAATTCTTTGTAGGCGTAGGCATCGTCAGGTTTTTGTTTAATCGCTTCTTTCAAAATAGTAATAGCATTTCCATATTGTTTTAAGCAATTGTATGAAAAAGCAATCTCAGTTTTAAGTCCTTTGTAATTTGGGTCGATCTTTTTTACTTTTTCTAGATAAGTCAATCCTTTTGCACATTCGTTCCAGATGTTATATGTATTGCCCCATATGAATAATCTGTCGGTTGAGTTTTCGTCTTCTTCGTATGCTTTGAGCCAATCAGGGGTTTTCGAAATGTGAAATTCGGCGAAATAAGATTCAGGAATAATTGCCACTAATGATTTGTTTGGCTGTAATCTGAATTTCATAGTCCTGCCATCTTCTTTTTGAGTGATAAGAAATTTTCCATCATTACTTATTTTGAATGAACCACCAAAATCGAAAGTTAAACCTGCTTCAGTGTCCATGTATACAAAGCCATAGTTGTAGGAGCCATTTGAGTCAGATGGAAAGACAATCCATTTATTTTCACAATCGATAGGTTTTGAATCGAAATTTAATTTGTCTTGCGCTACACAACAAATGCTTGCAAAAAAGCTTATAACTAAAATGAAGGTTTTCATAATTATTGTTGACTTAGAAAAGGAGGCCATGTGTATCGCATTTTAATTTCTTTGATTTCAAAATTAAAAAAAAATGTATCAATGAATTTATTTTTGGGAAATCTTTAAAAGTTCTTACGAAAAAGAAAGCTTTTCAAGTATCACAAATCTTCATATGAACTTGCGTGAGGGGTAGTAGCAGTCCGCCGCGACGGAGCGGATGACCCGACAGCATCCCGATAAAAAGGGGTATCAACGTAAAGAAGATACCTCTTTTTAATTGGGATGGTGGCACGCCCAAATTTCAAAAGCTATTTGGATAAATTTTTGAATAAATTAATGTTTTATGAATTTCCAAGTATTCGAAAAATCGGCTATTTTGATATTGCACAAGTATAACCCTTTGGGTAAATTGGAAACATTGATAGTAAGCTTTTCGTTAGGGTTCGTTTTTTTTGATATTGAATAAGCTTTTTCACCAGTAGATGTATATATGTTTATTGTTGCATCTCCTGAAACTGTATTTGGTAATTCAATGTTTAAAATTGTATCGACAACTGTTGGATACATTTTGATGTTTTTGTTCGAAGTTTGGTCATTGAGACCTAAATTGGTACAAGAAGTCGACATCACTCCGGTATCTGTAACGTTTAAAGTAGCCCCAGCACCACAAGTCGAATTTGGGATATAAGTAGCTACATCGGTGGCTGTCAATGGGGTGTAGGTATAGGTTGGTTTTGAAATTCCGGTATTTGAATTGGTCTGATTGATACAGCCATCAAATGCTATTCCAACGGTTCCTCCGTCAGTAGGATAACCTTTATAAACGGTGCCAATTGTTGCAAAGTTGGAGTTTTCGACATAACAAGTAGTGTTTTTGTTTCCACCACCTAAACCGATCGCCAAAGATCCACTTACAGAGGTTTTGTAGTAACAGTTAAGAATGTGTAATTCTGCATTTCGGGCTCGGGGCATCCTTTCTTTGCAGCCTTCCGCCCAGTAACAGTTTTGGAAAGTGATGCTATAATTGCCATCGGCAGGAAAATCTGTTGCGCCTGAACCTACTAAATCTGTAAATCGGTGGTCATCTGTTCCTCCGGATCCTCCCGCTGTTGGTGCTTTTAGATAGGTGAATTTACACCATGAAACCGTTACGTTATCGGCTGTTCCTTTGTTGTCAAAATTTCCATCCATTCCGTCCTGAAATTCGCAGTGATCGACCCAGATATTTGTTCCTTCGTTGGTAAGATTGTCTCTTCCGTCAACGTCATAGGCACCAGGACCTTCGAAAATAAGATTTCTTATAATAACATTGTTTGAACCGGATTTTATGTAAAGGGTTCCGGAATTAGTAGCGGATGTTGGTGAATCTCCGGGAGTTATTTGTAGATTTCTAAGTTTTGCTCCCGGTAGTCCTATAATGGTTCTGTTATTCAGTTGCACACTTGTATAGACGCAGTCAATTGTTCCTGAAACCAAAATCACAGCATTGGACGATGCAGTAGATGTAAGAGCTGCTTTTAATTTGGTATAGGTGTCAACTGTAACGGTATTGGATGCGGTTGGTGTTCCTGCGCCTGTTGCGCTTGCGCCAAATCCTTGTGGACTAGACATGTAATAATTTTGAGCCGAAACATTATAAAGGCTCAGTAAGGCAGTTAAAAGCAATAGTTTTTTCATTTAATAAGTGGTTTTTGGTTGTAGATTCGTGGTTGAAATCAGCGCAATATACAATAAAATCATTTTAATGCAATCGATTACATTAAAAATAAGCACTTAATAATCTGTTGAATATAGAATGAGTAACGTTAGGGGGTGATAAAGCTTTAAAAAGTAAATCGAATTATTTTTTTTGGGGCAGAATGGGTTGCTTTTGAAAGCAGTGATTATATTTTACATCTTATGAATGATAAAAATGGTAGGGCGTTTGTGTAAATCAACAGTTTCTTTTTTCCAAGCCGATATTTTCTTTGTTTTGATGTATTCCGTTGGTAAAGTTATATCGGTAGCAATACATAAATGGGTTTCGGGATGTAATGTCTGGATTAAATCTTCAAGCAATTTGTTGTTGCGGTAAGGTGTTTCGATAAAAATTTGAGATTGATTTTTTTCGAAAGAGATACGCTCCAAACTTTTTAAACAGGCTTTTTTCTCGTCCTTTTCGATAGGTAAATAACCATTGAAAGTAAAGCTTTGGCCATTCATTCCTGATGCCATCATAGCTAATAATATGGAAGATGGGCCAACAAGAGGAATGACTTGAATTCCTTTTTCGTGTGCCAATTTTACGATTGCGGCACCGGGATCAGCCACACCTGGACAACCTGCTTCGCTCATTAATCCCATGTTTTTACCTTCAAGAAGTGGTTTGATGAAATCCTTATGGTCTTGGGTTTCGGTGTGTTTGTTGAGAACAAAAAGTTTTAACTCAGATTGTTTTTTCTCGGGATTGGTAAGTTTTATCGATTTTCGGGCGGTTTTGTCATTCTCAACTACATAGTAATCGATTAAATCCACGCATCTTTTTATGGTTTGCGGTAATACGTCCATTGGGTCACATTCGCCCATGGTGGTTGGGATTAGGTATAATTTTCCAAGAAGCGGCGCTGATTTCATTTAAGCTGTTTTCGATTTTTACAAAGGTATAAAAACGGAGTTGGTTTTTAACGATGTTTGGCGATCAGTCTTTGTGCGATTACTTCGCAGGCATCGTCAAGCATTTGATAAACCATATCGAATCCATTTGCTGTTCCGTAATATGGGTCAGGGACATCAACATTTTCATTTGGGAAAATGGCGTCCAGAACTAGCTGTACTTTTTCTTTTTGGGTATCGTTTTGGGCAAGGTGGATAACATCTCTTAAATTGCTGCTGTCCATTACAAAAATGTAGTCGAAGGAATCAAAATCGCTTCTGCTGAATTGTCTGCCTTTTTGGTTGGTAATGTCTAAGCCGTTTTTTTTGGCGGTGGCTATTGAACGTCTGTCCGGACTGTGACCAACGTGCCAAGAACCTGTTCCTGCTGAATCTACAAAGAATTTATCATTAGGAAGTTTGGAGGCCAATATACCTTCTGCCAACGGTGATCGACAGATATTGCCTAGACAAACCATTAAAATTTTGACGGACATTTGTTTTTAGAGCGTTAATTTTGAGTTGATATCTTCAACGTATTTTTTGAATTGTTTGTCGGTTGCGACCAAATTATCGACTGTTTTGCAGGCATGTAATACCGTTGCGTGATCTCGATCTCCGATTTGTGAACCTATATTGGCCAATGAGGCTTTGGTGAATTTTTTAGCAAAAAACATGGCTAGCTGTCTTGCTTGTACAACGTGTCTTTTTCTTGTTTTGGATTGTAGGGTTTCTATATCCAATTGGAAATAATCGGAAACAATTTTTTGAATGTAATCGATTGATATTTCTCTCTTTACGTTTTTTACAAATTTTTCTACAACACTTTTGGCTAACTCGATTGTCACTTCTTTTTTGTTGAAAGAAGATTGTGCAATCAATGAAATAATTGCGCCTTCAAGTTCACGAACATTTGATTTAATGTTACGAGCAACATATTCTATAATATCTTCCGGCATTTCAACGCCATCACGATATAGAATGTTTTTCAAGATGGAAATTCTTGTTTCGTAATCCGGTTGGTGTAACTCAGCTGATAATCCCCATTTGAAACGAGACAATAAGCGTTGTTCAATATCCTGCATGTCAACAGGAGCCTTGTCTGAAGTAAGGATAACCTGTTTCCCGTTTTGGTGCAGATAATTGAAAATATGGAAAAATACATCTTGTGTTCCTGATTTTCCCGAAAGGAATTGAACATCGTCAATGATTAAAACGTCGATTAATTGATAGAAATGAATGAAATCATTTCTGTTGTTTTTCTTAACCGAGTCGATATATTGTTGGGTGAAAATTTCGGCCGAAATATATAAAACTGTTTTCTCCGGATATTTGTCTTTGATTTCAACACCAATAGCATGGGCTAAGTGAGTTTTTCCCAATCCAACACCACCAAAAATCAACAATGGGTTGAATGAGGTTCCGCCCGGTTTATTGGCAACTGCCATACCTGCCGAACGGGCTAGTCTATTGGAATCTCCTTCAAGGAAATTGTCAAAGCTATAATTAGGATTCAATTGGGATTCGATTTTTAAATTTCGAATTCCTGGTATAACAAATGGATTTTTTAATTCCGGATTTAAGTTTTTGAATGGAGCGTCCACTTCTTGTGCTTTCATTGGAGCTCTGTTGGCACTTGGCAATTGTTCCGTAAACGGTTGTTTATTGCCATAAGTGTTTTCCATTTTGATTTTATAAAGTAACTTTGCATTTTTTCCAAGTTCTTTGGTTAGGGCTACTTTTAATAATTTTACATAGTGCTCTTCTAGCCATTCGTAGAAAAATTTACTTGGTACTTGGATATATAATGCATTATCGGTAAGCTCAACTGATTTAATTGGTTCGAACCAAGTTTTATAGGCTTGATCTTGAATGTTGTCCTTTATGAAGGACAGACAGTTTTCCCATACAGATTGTGCAGTCTTGTTCATATATCTAGTTAAATTATTTTTATCAGGGTATTTATTGTCTTACAAAAAAGATGTGAAAAAATATCTTTTTTCGGGATAACAAATATGTGAACAATTATCTGTAAAAAAAAATATTTAGGTCTTAATTTTTCAAAAAAAAAGTTGTAAGGAGGGTTTTAAAATTTTAAAAAATACGTCAAAATTAATGAAAGATCATCAAATTCAAGTTCGCGTTCGTTATTCGGAAACAGACCAAATGGGAGTCGTTTATCATGGGAATTACATCCCTTATTTTGAGATAGGAAGAGTGGAATGGCTTAGAAACAAAGGGATTTCATATAAAAAGATGGAAGAAAGCGGCATCGGGCTTCCTATTGTAAATATGAATATCAATTATAAAAAATCGGCGGTTTATGATGAGTTGTTGACTGTGCATACCGTTTTCAAAAGTCAGACGTCCGTGAAGATAGAATTTGATTGCGCTATATACAATGAAGCGAAAGAGTTATTAACAACTGCTCAATTTATGTTAGTTTTTGTTTCGTTAAAAACGGGTAGGCCAACTGTTCCTCCGGATTACATTTTGGAACTACTAAAAACTTTTGAATAATAATCAGAATGAGTTCTTTTAAATGAGAATTTATAGTTTTTTTATGTTTATTTCAAATAATGATTTAAAAGTGTCGAATACCATTTCGGCATTTTTTTTTCTGCTTTTTATTACAATTTTTCCAATCGGTAAATTGTTTTCTTCATTTATTTCCATTTCCTGAGAAACGATGTCTAATTTTTTCTCTTTGATTACACGCATTACTTTGTTCATGTTTTTATAGTCAAATGAAATCAGAAAGGGAACATCGATTGTTTTTTCTATAATTTCACAGGATTCCAAAGTGATTTGTGCCGAAGTTTTATAAGCAGAAATTAATCCCCCAACGCCTAATTTTATTCCGCCATAAATTCGGACTACAACGACAAGGATGTTGGTAAGACCAAAAGACTGAATTTGTCCGTAAATTGGAATCCCGGCCGTGCCACTAGGTTCACCATCATCATTGGCTCTATATTGAATTTTTTCGGCTCCTATTTGATAGGCATAACAATAATGTACAGCGTGAGGATGTTGTTTTTTTAAGATTTCTATCAAAGGTTTTACTTCTTCCTCCGACTCAATTGGGTAGGCATAGCCAAAAAACTTGCTGTTTTTTTCCTTGAAAAGCGATTCTTCCGATGGAAATGCAATGGTATTATAGGTGTCTTTCATTTTTAATGTCAAAGGTCAATGTCAATTACAATATTAAATCTTGAAATTTAAAGATTTTGTGTTTTGATTTATTTTTTATTCAAGTTTGTCATTGCCCTTTGCCCTTTGCCTTTTGATTTTTGTGATTGTTATTGAAGAATCTTTTTGTCAATTAAATCGATAACATCTTCTTTTCCAACTTGTAGATTCCAAACCTGAATACCAAGTTCCTTTGCGGCATCGGTATTTTCTTTTTTGTCGTCTATAAATAAAGTATGTTTTGCTTGCAGTCCATTTTGATCCAATACAAAACTATAAATTTCAGGACTCGGCTTTCTCATTCCGATTTCAAACGAAAAATATACTTTTTCAAAACATTGGTAAAAGGCACTATAAAATGAGGACCCTGTTGTTTCTTCAAAAGTGTTGATATGTATTGCATCGGTATTGCTCAAAAGGAACAAGCGATATTTTTGCGAAAGCATTTGCAGAAATTCCAAACGATACAGAGGAAAATCCAATAGTATCGCATTCCAGGCTTTGGCAATTTTTTCGATAGGGGCATTGTTGGTGTGTTCTTGAATTCCGGTCAAAAAGTCTGCTTCCGAAATTGCCCCCACTTCATATTGTAGGTTCAATTGGTTCAAATCTTCATTCCATTCAGGTATGCCCAGATCTTTTAAACCATCCATCGTGGCCTGTTTATCTAAATTGATAAACACGTCTCCAAAATCAAAAATTATAGCATCAATCATAGTTTTTTGTTATTGTGAGTTTGTCCTCTTCAATTTTATATTTTTCAGAACTCGTTTTGGGGATCAAAGGGGCGTTGATACCTTCTTTTAAAAATGTATTTCCTTTAAAAATTCTAGCTTCGTCCCAAAGATTGGCATCGATAAAGGTCTGCAAAGTTTGAAGACCACCTTCAATAATAACCGATTGGATATTGTGTTTGTAAAGTGAATTCACAATTTGTTCGGCTATGTTTTGTTTAAAATCAATTACCTCAAAGGTAGTGTTTTCTTGGGAAACAGAAGTTTCGGAACCGGTAAAGACTATTGTTTTAATTTTATTGTCAAAAACGGCATTGTCTTTCGGAATACGATTGTTTTGATCCAGCACTAATCGAACAGGGTTGTTTCCGTGCCAATCTCTCGCATTGAGCTGAGGATTGTCGTCGATAACGGTTTGTGTTCCCACTAAAATAGCCTGTTCTTCGGTTCGCCATTTATGTACCAATTGTCTGGAATAGGTGTTGGTAATCCAAACCGGTTTTTTTTCCAGTTTTTCAAGAGGGGCAATAAATGCATCCTGACTTTCTGCCCATTTTAATAATATATAAGGTCTTTTCTTTTGATGAAAAGTAAAAAAACGTTTGTTGAGTTCGTTGCATTCGTCTTCCAAAACCCCTACTGTGACATGGATTCCGGCTTCGATTAATTTTTTAATGCCATTTCCAGCTACCATTATATTAGGATCCACAGTGCCGATAACAACATTTGGAATTTCGTTCTCAATGATTAAATCGCAACAAGGAGGTGTTTTTCCAAAATGACTGCAAGGTTCCAGACTAACATAAATAGTGGATTTTTTTAACAACGATTTGTCTTTAACCGAATTTACAGCATTGACTTCGGCATGGGGACCGCCTGCTTTTTTGTGCCAGCCTTCGCCTATGATTTTGTCTTCATAAACAATGACACTTCCCACCATCGGGTTAGGATAAGTTGCTCCGAGTCCATTTTTGGCCAAGGAAATGCAACGGTTGATATATTTTTCATGTATCTTCACTTTGCAAAAGTAGTGATTTTTGAGTTTAGGATTTAGTTTTAGAACTTAGGATGTTTCCCAAATACAATGGCTATTTTTGTTTACGAATTAATAATTTTAGAGCTTTTATGGACAAGTGGCTTATTAGAAAAATACAAAAAGAAGACAATCAAGCGGTTGCCCAATTGATAAGGAATGTTTTCGACGAGTTGAATATTCCAAAAATTGGAACGGCCTATGAAGATCCCTATCTCGATTTGATGTTTGAAGAATACAATAAGCCAAGATCAGTCTATTTTGTTGTAGAAAATGAAGGTCGAATTGTTGGTTGTGCAGGAGTCGCACCCTTGGCAAATGAAGCGGCTATTTATTGTGAATTACAAAAAATGTATTTTCTTCCTGAAGCTCGCGGAAAGGGAATCGGTAGCCAAATAATGGAAAAGTGTCTGCAAAGTGCCCGCGAATTTGGTTTCGAAAAATGCTATTTGGAAACAATGCCTTTTATGCACGATGCTCAAAAGTTGTATAAAAAAGTTGGTTTCGAATATATTTGTTCGCCAATGGGAAGTACAGGCCATACAAGTTGTCCGGTTTGGATGCTTAAAGAATTATAATTTCAGATTAACGATTTATGATTTTAAAATTAAAACAGAAATTTGCGCATTTGCGGTTAATACATTTTTATATTAGAAAATGAAAATAAAAGAATACAGAACCCAATTTATTCAAACACTTGCTCCAATTTATGATGGAGTCGAAGCGGAGAGCTTTTTCTATTTGATATTGGAAGAAAAACAGCAACTGAAAAGAATTGATTTGGCTCTAAAGCCGGATTTGGAACTTTCAGAGGAAGAACTTGCTGTTTGGGATTCAATTTTGGAACAATTGAAATTAGAGGTTCCGGTTCAATATTTATTGGGAAAAACGAGTTTTTATGGATTGGATTTTGAAGTCAATTCAGCTGTTTTGATTCCGAGGCCGGAGACTGAGGAATTGGTGGATTGGATTTTGAAAAGGCAAAAGGCAAAAGGCAAAGGGCAAAAAGTAAAAATTCTCGATATTGGAACAGGTAGTGGATGTATTGCTGTTTCATTAGCTAAGAATCTGCCAAATGCAAAGGTTTTTGCGATTGATGTTTCTGAAAAAGCTTTGGCTACAGCCCAAAAAAATGCCGAACTAAATTCCGTCGAAGTTACTTTTATTGAGAAAAATATTCTTGAAACCATGGATTTGGGACAAGAGTTTGATATTATTGTTTCGAATCCGCCTTATGTGCGAAATCTCGAAAAAGAGGAAATCAAGAAAAATGTTTTGGACAATGAACCGCATTTGGCACTTTTTGTTGAAGATGATGACGCTTTACTTTTTTATAGAAAAATAGCCGAATTGGCTCAAAAAAACTTATCCAATTCAGGACAATTGTATTTTGAAATCAATCAATATTTAGGTCAGGAAATGATTGATTTACTAGAAAAAATGAATTTTGAAAATATTGAACTCCGCAAAGATATTTACGGTAATGACAGGATGACTTTGGCTCACAGATGATGCGAATTTTCCAGATTTATGTAGATATACTGTAAAAATGATTATGATCGGTATAATTCGTTTTAAATTATTATCTATTTGCGTAATTTGTGGCTGATTTTTTTAAACTGATACTACTTTGTTTTTGAAGATGTTATAAAATAATTTAATTTTTTTTCAACTTCTTCCCAACCTTTTTCGCTTTTTAATCCTCTTTAGTAGAAAGACAACAATTGTGATAAACGAAAAACTAATTTCCGACTGCAAAAAAATGCACCGCGATGCCCAGCGTCAGGTGTATGAGCTCATGGCTCCAAAATTGTATCGCACTTGTAAGCGTTACCTAAAGAAAGAGGAAGAAATAGAAGAAGCCTTGGCCGATGCTTTTTATACTATTTTCACAAAATTGGAACAGCTCAAAGAACTTGGCGCTTTTGAAGCTTGGTCCCGAAAAATTACAGTCAATCATTGTTTGGCAACCATCAAGAAAAATACCAATTTCAATTTGTATCTCGATGACGTCAAAACACTTTCTCAGCCTTTTACTGATGAAGTAACCGAACTTGAAGAGGAAGATTTATTGGGTTTGTTGGATCGTATTCCTGATGGCTGTAAAACAGTTTTTAATCTTTTTGTTATCGAAGGTTTTAGTCACAAAGAAATTGCTGTTATGCTTAACATTTCCGAAGGTACATCGAAATCACAATTGAATGTTTCGAAAACTAAGCTAAAGGAATTAGTGAACAATTTGTATTATCAAAAAGCAAAATAGTCATGGACAATCAAGATAAAATATTCGAAAAAATCAAAAAGGCTTCCCAAAAAGCCGAAGAGAAGGATTTTCCGGGAATGGAAAAAGTTTGGGAGCGCGTGGCAGAAAAACTCGATAAAAAAGAAGACAAAAGAACCATTTTATTATGGAAAAAAATTGCAGTTGCAGCTTCTCTTTTATTGGTAATTTCTTTGGGTTATCAATTTCTAAAAACAGATAAAAATTCAACTTTAGAAAACACAGATAAAGTTGTGACCACAGAAACTCCAAAAGAATCTGTCGAAAACAACTATACAAAAAAAGAACAAACGATAGTTTCTTCTGATTCACAATTGATTGCAAAAGAAAAAGCTGAAAAGATTTTGGAAAATCAAATAAAAAATAAAGAAAGCGTTGCAATTCAGGAACCTGTGACAAATATACAGACTGAATCCTACAATATGCCTGCAAGTGTAGAGGCAGTTGCTGCGGCAGAACCTTCAAAAGATGAAAATATTGAAGATGAAAGCGATAAAATGCTTTCCAAAAAAGAAGTTTTACGAATAGGCTATTCGAGTCGTCCTCAAAGAGAATCTGCAAGCCTTGCTTTTGCGGATAAACAAACCTTGCAAATGAAACAAAGCGCGCCTTTGGTTATTTTGAACGGGAAGGCAATTGCTCATAACGATGAGGCAAAAAGAGACAAAATGATGCAAGCCGAAATGGAAAATTTAAAGCCCGAAAATGTAGAATCGTTGGTAATTCTAGATGAACCTCTTTATATTATTGATGGCATATATTATTCAGAAAATGATTTATTTGGAGAAAATCCAACAAGTCCTTATGCGCCATTAAATCAGCAGGATATAAAAACAATCACAATTCTACAAGATATTGAAGCTGTTGAAAAATACGGCGAAAAAGGAAAAAAAGGAGTTGTAATAATTACCACAAAAACAGGAAAGCCAACCCCGAAAAAATAATCTGAATTCAACAAAACTTTGTCAAAGTTTCAAACTTTGACAAAGTCAAATCCAAAAATTAATCTTAAAACTTACTATCATGAAAAGTCTAAAACTTATTTCATCAGCCATTGCTATGCTTATGTGTTTTGTATCCATGGCACAAGAACGAACTATTACAGGAACTGTTACGGATCAATCCAATGTGCCGCTTCCGGGAGTGCAAATAAATATTAAAGGCACTAAAAATTATGCACAAACGAATTATGACGGAAACTATTCTATTCAAGCAAAAACAGGAGATGCACTTATTTTTAGTTTTATCGGAATGGATTCTCAAACCATTAAGGTCAAATCATCAAGTGTTATCAATGTCGCATTGAAGGAAAGCAGTAATCAATTGCAAGAAGTCGTTGTTGTAGGCTATGGCGAAAGTACTTCAGATTACAGTACAAGAAGTTACGATCGTGCAGAGAGAAAAAAAGCTAAAACGGCGGCAACTGCTTCGGTAGCATTGCAAGGAAAAGTGGCGGGAGTTCAGGTTCAAAATAACGCCGTTTATAATCCAAGTCAAAATGTTGTAATCCGTGGAGCTGCCTCTGTTTCTCCAAAAAATGAACCGATGTATATTATTGACGGAGTTCCAGCTAAAGCCAATCAAATGTCAAAAATCAACCCAAATGATATTAAAGATTTGAAAGTGCTGAAAGATGCTGCTGCAACTTCTATTTATGGAAATAAAGCTTCAAATGGTGTGGTCGTTATTTCGACTAAAAATGAACTTTACAAAAATCTTACTGAACAAGAATTGGATAAAAAATTAAATATCATGCCAATTCCTTCTGAACCGACTCAGGAAGACTATGATTCATTTGTAGAAAATGCTTTCGAAAGTCCAAGAACAGCACCACTTTCTACATTTTCAATTGATGTTGACAACGCATCTTATACTAATATCAGACGTTTTTTAAATAATGGCCAACAAGTTCCAAAAGACGCAGTACGTGTAGAAGAAATGGTTAATTTTTTCAAATATACTTACCCACAGCCAAAAAATGAACACCCTTTTTCTATAAATACCGAATTGAACGATTCGCCTTGGAATTCTAAAAATCAAATTTTAAAAATTGGTTTGCAAGGAAAAAATATTCCAACTGAAGATTTACCAGCATCAAATCTTGTTTTCCTGATTGATGTTTCGGGTTCTATGAGTGATGCCAACAAACTTCCTTTATTGAAACAATCATTGAAAATATTGGTGAACGAACTTCGTCAAAAAGACAAAGTAGCTATTGTTGTTTATGCCGGGGCGGCAGGAATGGTTTTGCCTCCTACAAACGGAGATGAAAAGCAAACGATAATAAATGCCTTAGATCAATTACAATCTGGAGGAAGTACAGCTGGCGGCGCGGGAATTGAATTGGCTTATAAAATTGCGTCAGAAAATTTTATCAAAGGAGGGAATAATCGTGTAATTCTGGCAACAGACGGCGATTTTAACGTAGGAAGTTCTTCTAATTCTGATATGGAGAAATTGATTGAAGAAAAAAGAAAAACAGGTGTTTTCCTGACTTGTTTGGGGTATGGAATGGGCAATTATAAAGACAGTAAATTGGAAACGCTGTCGGATAAAGGGAACGGAAATTACGCTTATATCGACAACATTCAGGAAGCCAACCGTTTTTTGGGCAAAGAATTCAAAGGTTCTATGTTTGCTATCGCCAAAGATGTAAAAATCCAAATTGAATTCAATCCAAAACAAGTACAGGCCTATCGATTGATTGGTTACGAAAACAGAAAATTGCGTCCGGAAGATTTTAAAAATGATGCAATCGACGCAGGCGAATTAGGAAGCGGACATACCGTTACGGCTTTGTATGAAATTATTCCTACTGGCGTAAAAAGCGATTATTTAGCCGAACAACCAGATGATTTAAAATACACTAAAACGGAAACAAATTCGAATAATTACAGTGATGAATTGGCAACCATAAAATTCCGTTACAAAAAACCAGATGGGGACAAAAGTATTGAAATGGTTCAGGTAATAGAAAACAAAGCGGTTGCTTTGGAGAAAGCGAGTGACGATATGAAATTTAGTTCTGCCGTAGCTTGGTTCGGATTGAAATTGAGGGATTCAAAACTAGTTTCTAATAAATCTTCGGAAGACATTAAAAAACTAGCCAAAGAAGGTTTGTCTAATGATGCGGATGGTTACAAAGCAGAGTTTATTCGACTAGTAGAAGCTGTGAAATAGCAGAAGATTGGGCCACAGATGACGCGGATTAAACGGATTCTTATCGATTTTATGTAAGTTTTTAAAATAAATCTGCGTAAATTTGTTTAATCCGTGTCATCCGTGGCCAATTTAAATTACTCATAACGCAATGCCTCAATTGGATCCAGATTTGCTGATTTAATTGCGGGATACAAGCCAGAAACCAAAGCCACAATAAAACTGGTAACAAAAGCCGCCACAATAGCACCCCACGGAACTACAAAAGAGAAATGCATGGCCGTTGCAATTCCAAAACCGATTAAGATTCCGAAAATAATCCCGACTAAACCACCAATTTGCCCAATAAGAAGTGTTTCTATAAAAAACTGAAACGCAATGGTTGATTTTTTGGCTCCCAAAGCTTTTCGAACACCGATTTCGCGGGTGCGCTCGGTTACTGAAAAAATCATGATGTTCATCAAAGCGATTGACGATCCAAGAATGGTAATGATACCGATGAGCCACGCCGCCAAACCTAGATATTGGGTGATGCTAAGGATCCTGTTAATTAAATCGTCGCTTCGTACAATTCCAAAATTATTGTCTTTAACTGGGCTTAATTTGCGAACTCTACGCATCGTGCTGTTGGCATTATCAATGGCTTCGTCCAATAATTCTTTTTTGCCCACGATAACACTTAAGCTGTAGTTGATATTTGGTGCGGTAAATAACGAACGTGCAACTTGAATAGGAATCAAAATCCTTAAATCCTGGCTGTTTCCGAAGGTAGAGCCTTTCTCTTTCAGGATGCCAATTACTCTAAATTTGGCGCCTCTTATGGAAAGGATTTTGCCAATAGGATTAACATCTTTGAGGATTCCTTTTGAAAAATCAGAACCAATTACACAAGTATAGGTATTGTTCGAAACATCAAAATTCGTGAAATTTCGTCCCATGTTGGTTTCAAGACCCGAATTGACCAAAAAGTGTTCATCAACCCCAAGAACCTTTATTTCGGGATCCGTTTTTAAGGCTTCATATCGTACTTCGGCAGTCGAAGTTGCGGTAAATGATATTGAAGTTTCGGTAAACGGATAATTGTATTTGTTTTTGAAAGCTACAGCTTCGGGATAGGAAATAATAGGATTGATAATTTCCCGTTCCCTTCCGCCTCGTCTTCGCGAAGTGTTTTCGTATTGATTAATGTTGAATGTATTGGCTCCCATCGAAGCAAAATCGGATGACAAAGTGTGTTCCAATGCCGATACGAGGGTAAGGATTGCAACCAGTGCCGTTATACCGATAGCAATAATTATTACGGTCAAAGTAGTTCGCAATATCTGTGTCCGAATAGAACCAAAAGCAATTCGGATATTTTCTTTGAATAGTTTTAGCATCATGCGTTGTTTGACACTAAAATACGTTTTTTGTTACAATTACTATTTGAAAAAAAAATTAAACATCAGAGTAAATTTAAAACCATTAAGATATTTAGAAAATTAAGTGTTGGGCTTAATAACCTTTATATCTTAATGGTTCAAAAAAAACAAATTATATGTTTTTGGAGCTTTATCCAGCTATCCGCTATATCTTTTATGCCGTCTCGTCTTTTGAGACGAGACGGCATAAAAGGATGTCGCTGCTATCTGGGCTAGGGCATGTGTGCATTGATGAAGTATTCAATATAATAATACTGTTCAGAAACTTAAGTAAAAACACGATTAGTACTTTGCGCCTTTGCGTCTTTGCGAGAAAAAATAAATCTCGCAAGAGGCAAAGGCACAAAAAGACAAAAATGATGGAAGGTAAAGTGAATTAATTTCACAAATGATAGTGTGAAATTAATTCACAAATTTTTCAAACGTAATTATTTTAAAAGTAAGATATTTGCAGTCGATTTAGAATTTAGTCAAAATCTAAAATCTAAAATCAGAATTCTAAAATCAATAAAATGGCATCAAAACCAAGTATTCCAAAAGGAACCAGAGATTTTTCACCTGCTGAGGTGGCAAAAAGACAATATATTATCCAAATCATAAAAAGCAATTTCGAAAAGTTTGGATTTCAACCTATAGAAACTCCTTCTTTTGAAAACTCCGAAACCTTAATGGGAAAATATGGAGAAGAAGGCGACCGTTTAATTTTCAAAATATTGAATTCTGGGGATTATTTGTCAAAGGCAAATGAAAGCCATTTGGAAGCTAAAGACAGTACGCGATTAACCTCAAGTATTTCTGAAAAAGCTTTGCGTTACGATTTGACCGTTCCGTTTGCGCGTTACGTAGTGCAACACCAAAACGATATCGAATTTCCATTCAAAAGATACCAAATTCAGCCAGTTTGGCGCGCCGATCGTCCTCAAAAAGGGCGTTTCAGAGAATTTTTTCAATGTGATGCCGATGTAGTTGGTTCTAAATCATTGTGGCAGGAAGTGGAATTAGTACAGTTGTATGATTCTGTTTTTACAGCTTTGGGTCTTGAAGGCGTTACCATAAAAATCAACAACCGAAAAATACTTTCAGGAATTGCCGAAGTAATCGGAGCATCAGATAAGCTGATTGATTTTACTGTTGCTTTGGATAAATTGGACAAAATAGGAGAGGACGGCGTAAAGAAAGAAATGATTGAAAAAGGAATTTCCGAAGAAGCAATTGCCAAAGTTCAGCCTTTGTTCAATTTTACAGGAACAATCTCGGAGAAAATCGAAAAATTATCAGCTTTGCTTTCTTCATCAGCCGAAGGTTTGAAAGGGGTAGAAGAACTGCGTTTCATTTGTGATACTGTCAATAGTTTGGAATTATCAAAAGCTAGTTTGGATTTGGATGTAACATTGGCCAGAGGACTAAATTATTATACAGGAGCTATTTTTGAAGTAGCCGCTCCAAAAACCGTTGCAATGGGTTCCATAGGAGGTGGTGGACGCTATGACGATTTGACCGGTATTTTTGGATTGAAAAACATGAGTGGTGTTGGAATTTCTTTTGGTCTTGACCGAATCTATTTGGTTCTGGAAGAATTAGGATTATTCCCGGAAGCGGTGACTTCAACTTCAAAAGCGTTGTTTATCAACTACGGAGAAAAAGAAGCTTTTTATTCGATGAAAGCTATTAAAGAATTGCGAGCTTCGGGTATAAAAGTAGAATTATATCCTGATAATGTAAAAGTGGGTAAACAATTTCAACACGCCGACAAACGATTCATTCCTTATGCGGTAATCGTGGGTGGCGAAGAAATGAACGACAATCAATATAGTTTGAAAGACTTAGTTTCCGGAGAACAGAAGAAAGTCAATTTAGACGAATTGAAAGAGATCTTAAAATAACAAAAAGGCTGCGAAATGCAGCCTTTTTTTATGGGATAAATTTAGCTTGACTTAACATCCAGTTATAGATTTTATCTTCCCTGAAAAAATGTTCGACACTGCCGTGATTTCCGCCTTTAACAATGGTGAAAGTCAGATTCGCATCGGGATTACAGGTTTCAATGGCTTTTACCATTTTTTTTGATTCCGAAAGAGGAACAATATAATCTCTGTTTCCGTGAATCACCCATAGCGGAATTGTAGCCAGATTGCAGGCATCTTTGGTATTTCCGCCTCCACAAATGGCAACGGCTGCCGTAATTTTATCAGGATATTTGCCGGCAAAATCAAAAGTTCCGTAACCACCAAGACTCATTCCACAAACGTAAACTCTCGACAAATCAGTGTTGTAATTGTTTTGTACATATTCCAAAAGTTTCAAAAGTTTGTCCGGATCCCAAGCGCCATGTGCTACTTGAGGCGCAATTACAATGGCGGGTATTTCTTTTCCGGTTTCTATTGCGCGCAGCACGCCATAACGTTTTACGCGATTTAAGTTAGTTCCGGACAGGCTTTTTCCATGTAAAAATAAAATGATTGGTGCTTTTTTATCCAGCACATCCTGACTGGGTAGATTAATCCAGAAAGGATAGTCGGTTTGGTCAGTGATGGCTTTTAGTTGTGCTTGTGCAGTAGGAATGCCACAAAGCATTAGCAGGTAAAATAAAATATAAAAACGCATGAATTTGGGGGTATTGTTTAGAAATGGGATCGCAAATTAAGTTTTTATAATTAAGTGTGCTAATTTTTTTTTAAACATAATAACGTTAGTTTAATAGGATTGAATTTCTGAAGAAATAGTTTACCTCGTTTGTTTTGATTATGAAAGTCCAATCTTTTTGTTTAATCCTCTGGTTTTGTAACTGATCTCTAAAAAGTCACTCCTCTTCCTCACTCTTTTTGAAAAAAGTCTAGAATGAAAACAGCTTTTTATGCAATAAAAAACCCTTAAACATTTCTGTTTAAGGGTTTTGTTTTTTGTAGCGAAGACGGGAGTTGAACCCGTGACCTCAGGGTTATGAATCCTGCGCTCTAACCAACTGAGCTACCTCGCCATACTTGAGATATATGCTATCCCTGAATGCGGGTGCAAAGATAAAACAATATTTAGAGTTTGCAAGTAAAAAACAACAAAAAAAAATTATTTTTCAAAACGTTTTTTTATTGAAGTAATAATCTATATATTTCCAAAAAAATTGATAAAATTCATGGATTTAAAAGTGCGTTACGAAATAGAATTCCCCATAAATTCATCTCCACAATTGTTGTATCAATATATATCGACTCCTTCGGGATTGTCTGAGTGGTTTGCTGACAACGTAAATTCTCGCGGTGAGTTTTTTACCTTTATTTGGAATGACTCTCAGGAGAAAGCAAGATTGGCTTCTAAAAAATCGGGTGAGAAAGTGAAATTCAGATGGGTTGACGAGAATAATAAGGATACAGAGTATTTTTTTGAATTAAATATCTTAGAAGACGAACTGACTAAGGACGTTTCTTTGATGGTGGTTGATTTTGCCCGTAAAGACGAAATAGAAGAAGCAACTCAATTGTGGGAAAATCAAATTTCGGATCTGAAACATGTTATAGGTTCGGTATAGTAGAATTGTATATTATAACTTATATTTGTCACGCTTTTTAGTGTGACATTTTTTTTAGAGCCTGTTTAAGTTTTGTATTTTAGAATTGTTGTGATTCTTTTTGAGCGAAAAAGGCAAATTTTGCAAAGATAGTTTTGTACTATCTTCAAAAATTTAATGAATTTGTAGCCTAAAAGAATCACAACAAAATAATTATATAAAATTTGAACAGGTTCTTTAGTATGATAAATTTTAATGGTGCAATAGTATCTGAGGATACAAACATATTAGTTCAAAATAGAGGTTTTTTATATGGTGATGCGGTTTTTGAAACTGTGAAAATTGTAAATGGAAAAATTCTTTTTTTAGAAGATCATTATTTTAGGTTGATGTCTTCGATGCGCGTGATCCGAATGGAGATTCCGATGGATTTTACAATGGAATATCTGGAAGATCAAATTCTTTCGTTGGTTAAAAATAATAAAATAGAATCGTCTTCCAGAGCTAGGATTACGGTTTGTCGAAATGACGGAGGATATTATTTGCCTCAAAATAATTCGGTTTCTTTTTTGATACAAGCTACCCCGCTTGAAAACACGGCTTATTCTCTGAATGAAGGAGAATATGAAGTCGATTTGTTCAAGGATTTTTATGTCACAAAGCAATTGTTGTCTTCGATAAAGACGACAAATCGTTTGATAAATGTAACAGGAAGTATTTATGCCAACGAAAATGGATTGGATAATTGTATTTTATTAAATGAGACCAAAAATGTTGTTGAGGTTTTACAAGGCAATATTTTTATGTTAAAAGGAAATCGATTAATTACGCCTCCTGTTTCTGAAGGTTGTTTGAATGGGGTTATGAGAAAACAAATTTTAGGATTGGCTAAAAAAATAAATGGTATTGAAGTCGCAGAAGAAACCATTTCGCCTTTTGATCTTCAAAAAGCGGACGAATTATTTGTGACGAATGTTATTAAAGGTGTGCAACCAATTACAAAATATAGAAAAAAAGAATTCTCGATTGAAGTTTCAAAAACGTTAGTTGCAAAACTGAATGAAACTTTAAATTTGGTTTAGAGTCAGTTTAAATTTTATTGCTGAGATTGCTTCTGTAATTATTTTTGAGCGAAACGAGGCCGATTTTTTCGTTATAGTGGCACTACAACTAAAAAATCCAACGAAGTTGCAGTTAAAAAGAATTATAAGAAAGTCAATGAATAAATTTTAAACAGACTCTCAGTTAAGATATGGATTTTCGGGGGCATTGGACCAAATTAGGTATTCGCCTCCCAATTCTATGATTTGTTCTTTCCAGAAATGGGCAGTTGGTCTTCCTATTATTTTGTTTTCATAATTATTTCTGGTGATGATCCAGGAGTTAGCTTCCATTTCTCTTTCGAGTTGGTGTTCTTCCCATCCTGTGTATCCTAAAAAGAAACGAATGTTTTCTTTTTTTATCTTCCCCTTGTTGATGAGATCCTTTGTGGATTCAAAATCACCACCCCAATAAATCCCACTCGATATTTCTATGCTATTAGGGATTAAGTCTGGAATGTTGTGAATGAAATACAGGTTGTCCTGTTCAACGGGGCCACCATTAAAAATTTTGAAATTTGCATTTATCTCTGGAATCAAGTCATTGATAGTGTATTTCAATGGTTTGTTCATGATAAAGCCTACCGACCCGTCTTCGTTATGATCTGCCAAAAGAATTACTGATCTATTAAATGACAAATCTCCAATTATAGAGGGTTCGGCAATAAGTAAATATCCTTTTTTTAATTTTTCTGAAATCATAAGGCTATATTTTTAATTAAATTTAAGAAAATTTAAATACAAACACAAAGGTTTTGAAGGTTTAATCGTTTAAAGGCAAAAAAAAACCTTCCAATAGGAAGGTTCAATTATATTTTTAAGATAAACTATTTATTAGTTTACTGCTCCTTCTAATTCTGCACCAGCTTTGAATTTTACAACATTTTTTGCAGCAATTTGAATAGTTTTTCCAGTTTGAGGATTTCTTCCGTCTCTAGCAGCTCTTGAAGATACTGACCATGAACCGAATCCTACTAAAGATACTTTTCCACCTTTTTTCAAAGTTCCGCCTACATTTCCTAAAAATGATTCCAATGCCAATTTTGCAGCTGCTTTTGTAATTCCTGCATCAGCAGCGATAGCGTCGATTAATTCTGATTTGTTCATAATAATTTGATGTTAATTGTTGGTTAAAATAATTGTTTAAACAAAATTAACAGGAAATACGGTCTTTGCAAGTGTTTTGTACTTTTTTAGCGTATTTTGTTAATAACTTAGCTTCTTTGTTCATAAAGTAGGCTAAAATTCTGAAAAAACATTGCTTAACTCCTGTTTTTATTGGTGTTAGTAGACTTTCGCTTCCTCCGAAAAAGTAATACCATTTAATAATTCTGAAGCGGTCATTTTCTTTTTGCCCGGAAATTGAAGAGATACTATTTGAATATAGCCGTCATTTACCGCAATTTTCATTTCTTTTTTGGTACAAATCAGGCTTCCAGTTGGATGAGAATGTTTTTCAAGAACAGTTTTGGTCTCATAAATTTTCACATTCCATTCTTCGCCTTTGTCACTAAAGAAACACCAGGCAGCAGGATAGGGGCTTAATCCACGGATTAAATTATTAATTTCCGAAATTGATTTTGACCAATCAATTTTGCAGTTCTCTTTGTTTAGTTTGTATGCGGTTTTGATATCCGAAGGATCATTTTGTATTGTAGTTGTTACATTTCCGCTTTCGATCATTTTTAGAGTTTCTATAACAGTGTCGCATCCTATATATATTAACCTGTCGTGCAATTGTCCGGCATTTTCTGTAGGTTCTATTGCTGTTTCTGCACTTAGGATCATTGCTCCTGTGTCTATTTTGTCATCTATAAAAAAAGTGGTTACACCTGTTTTTGTTTCTCCATTGATAATTGCCCAGTTTATTGGAGCTGCCCCTCTATAATTAGGTAAAAGCGAAGCGTGAAGATTAAATGTTCCCAATGAAGGCATGTCCCAAACTACTTTTGGCAACATTCTAAACGCGACAACAATTTGAAGATTTGCGTTCAATGATTTTAATTCTTCAAGGAAACTTTGGTCTTTTAAATTAGTAGGCTGTAATAAGTTTAAGTTGTTTTCAAGTGCATATTCCTTTACTGCCGAATATTTTAGTTTTTGTCCTCTTCCGGCCGGCTTGTCAGCAGCGGTGATTACTCCAACTACTTCGTAATTGTTTTTGATTATGGAATCAAGAATACCAACGGCAAATTCCGGAGTTCCCATAAATATAATTCGTAATTTTTCCATTAGGTTTTTAAAGTGTATTTATTGTTTTTTTGAATTATCAAAAGTTCATCTTTCAATAATTGTTGCAGTACAAAGATAACATCGTCTGCGGTACTTTTTGTCTTGTCTTGTATTTCTCTCGAATTTAAATCTTCAGTTTGCAACAAAGTCACGATTTTTTTTGAAAGAGTCTGGTAATCCTTTTTCGGTTTGTTCAGCGTTATGCAGTAGGAACAGATGCCACAATTGGTAGTTGCTTTTTCTCCAAAATAGTCCAAAATCATTTTGCTTTTGCAAATATTCTTCTCCTTTACATAATTCAATACCGATTGGAGTTGTTCTTTTTTGAGGTCGTTTTGTCTAGCCAAATATTTGGCAACTTTATTGATGGTTCTTTCGTCTTCCCTGATTTCGTTGAAGGTTAGAGTCGCATCATTATTTTTAGAATGGTAATCTATAATTTCTTTGTCTTTCAATTTGTGTAATACTGCCAAAACCTCAGATTCCGAGTGATGCGATTTTTTAGCAATCAATGGTAGGTTGAAGGCAGTTTGCATGTCATAAACACCAGGATAAGTTCTTAGGATGGTCAGAATGATTTCTTCGTCATTGGGGTTCAAACTTGTATAGCGAATAACCTCTTTAGAAGAAATCAAAAACTGCAATGTGATTTTTTCCGAAAATTCCTGTGACAATGTCAAAACTCCCTGTCCGTCCAAAAACCGAATCGCATTAAAAGTTTTTAGGTCCGGAAATCCATATTTCAAACAAAAATGATGCAGGTTAAAAGTAAATTCCTCGTTAATTCCCTCTCCGTAGGCTATTTGAAAATAATTGCAGAGCTTGATGTACATGGTATTCAGGAAAGCTTTGTCCGGAAGAATATTTATGAATTGGTTTTCGGTTTGGATGATATCCGAGGGGCTTGTCAACAAAACAGCATATGCTTTTTCACCGTTTCTTCCTGCTCGTCCGGCCTCTTGATAGTAGTTTTCCATGTTTTCAGGCAACTGAATATGGATAACGGTTTTGACATTCGGTTTGTCAATTCCCATCCCAAAAGCATTTGTGGCAACAATAACCTGTACTTTTTCATCCATCCAGAGTTGCATGTTTTGCTCTTTTTCTCTTGAAGTAAGACCTCCGTGATAAAATGTGGCTTTGAATCCTAAACTTTGTAGTTGGGTCGAAATGTCCAGACACGCTTTTCTATTTCTAACATATATGATGGAAGGTTGTGGATTTTTTTTGAGGATTTGCTGTATCCTGAAAAGTTTGTCTTCCACCTCAAAAACCATATAGGCAATATTCTTTCGAGCAAAAGATTTCTCAAACTGCTTTGGGCTGTGTAGTCCCAATTCTTTAATAATATCTTCTTTTACCCTAGGTGTGGCTGTGGCGGTCAAAGCCAAAAATGGAACTTTTGGGAAAAAGGTTTTTAATGTCGAAATCTTCAAATAAGCAGGACGAAAATCATGTCCCCATTGCGAAACACAATGCGCTTCGTCTATGGTTATCAGATTTATGGGAAGGTTTTTTATGCGTTCCAAAATCCAATCCGATTGCAATCGTTCAGGAGAAACATACAGAAATTTATAATTCCCAAATTGACAATTGTCCAGCAAATCAATCATTTCTTCAGATCGGATGCCTCCCGTCAAAGCAATGGCTTTAATTCCTCGGTTTTGCAAATTGGCAACTTGGTCTTTCATCAAGGCAACCAGCGGAGAAATAACCAGACAAATCCCTTCGTTCATCATGGCCGGAACCTGAAAACATACCGATTTACCGCCACCGGTGGGCATCAGGGCAAATGTGTCCTCACCACTCAAAACCGAATCAATTATTTCTTTTTGGAGTGATCTGAAGGAATAATGCTGCCAATATTTTTGAAGAATCGCTAATGCTTCCGGCATTATTTCAAGTTTAGATTTTTAATAATTTGCGATCTTATACCATTTGTGCATATAAAATAGTCTAAAGATGCGAAGTTATTTTTCTTCAAGACAACGATAAAAATCATTGCATAGCCTTAGCTACGGAATTATTTTTTGAGGAAGTATTGGAAAAAAAGAACGAGTAGATTAGACTATTTTATATGGATAAATGGTATTATTTTTGGGAATTGCTAAATTTTGTCCAATATAAAAAGAATTCTGTTATCTACAGTATCTTTTGGTACCTCAATTAGATTATAGCCATAATCGGTGTAGGTTTTTTTGAGGTGTTTATAAATGGTTTTTGACTGTTCAAAATTTTCATAACGCTCGCTGTCGCTTTCATAAATCTCTTCCCAAGGCGGAAGCATGAAAATTTTTGAATACACATTCTCACGACAGGCACTGTCAAAATGTTCAGGAAAATCATCCCCAATAAAGTCAAGATAAGCAACAACATCCGGAATACCTCTGTCAATAAAGACCAATTGGTGAGGCTCTTTTTCGGCACTTTTAAATTGGTTGATCCTACCATCTAGCAACATTTGGCTAAACAATAAAGGATCCTCCAGAAACAATTGTTCAATTCCTCTTTTTTGGGCTTCAAGCGTAACTTCTCGGGAAATTTCGGGATAACAACAATAGCCTTTCGTTTCCAATTCTTTAATAATAGAGCTTTTTCCTGTACCGGGACCGCCAATGATAACGATAATTTCTTTCTGCACGTTCTTTAATTAAAGGGCAAAAGTACTCAATCTTATTGGGAATTAAAAAAGTTTATAGTTTATCGGTTGGTATCAAAAGTAAGGAGCGAATGATTGGTTTTTTTCAGTAAACATGGGTTCCTGCTTTTCGTTGCAATCTTGTGAACTGAACACCAGTTCACAAGGATTTTCACTTCAATCAGGGCTAAAGAGGGAGCATAGTGCGTTTTTGGAAACAAAAATCGATAGAAAGTTTATAATTAAATGTCAAAAATCTTAATTCTTGATCCTTAATTCTTAAACCTAAAATTAAAATTCTAAAATCTAAAACGTATATTTGCCTTTATTTTTAATTTAAGAATGGACGACAATAAAGAAAAAAAGACCGCAGAGTTTTACGAAAGACTAAAGGCCGAATTGGATCTTAGTAATTCTTGGCCTGCAGAATATTTGTTTAAATTTATAGTTCCCACAACCGAGGAAAATATCCAAAAAGTGGAAGATGCATTTAATTGTATGGGAGCCGTAATCAAAACAACAAAATCAAGAACAGGGAAGTTTACCAGCGTTTCTGTAGATGTAACGGTCAAAGATTCACAAGAAATAATAGATAAGTACCAAGAATTATCCACTATAGAAGGTATAGTTTCCTTATAATTATGATCGAAAAATATAAAAAAGAAAATGCGAATGATGTAGTTTTCAATTTGGAATACAATTCCGAAAGAAAACCCTTAATCATTCCTGAGTATGGTCGTCATTTGCAAAAATTGATCGAGCAGGCTACCCTTATTGAAGATGATGCAGAACGCAACAAAGCGGCAAAATACATCATTCAGGTGATGGGAAGCTTGAACCCGCACCTGCGTGACGTGCCTGATTTTCAGCATAAACTTTGGGACCAACTTTTCATTATGTCCGATTTTAAGTTAGTGGCCGATTCGCCTTATCCTATTCCGTCAAGAGAAGTGTTGCAACTGAAACCGGATGTTTTGAAATACCCTCAAAACTATCCAAAATACAGATATTACGGTAACAACATCAAGTACATGATTGACGTTGCCAATAAATGGGAAGAAGGAGAAATGAAAAGTGCATTGGTGAAAGTAATTGCCAATCACATGAAAAAATCCTATTTGAGTTGGAATAAGGACACGGTAAAAGACGATGTGATTTTTGAGCATCTTTATGAATTGTCAGATGGGAAACTTAATTTACTGCAAAGTTCAGAGGAGTTGTTAAATACTACCGATTTGCTAAGAACCAATAAAAGAATTTCCAATAAAACAGGACCTTCAGGGCAACCAAAAATTCAAAGCAACAAGAATAAAACGGGAAAATTAAAACCGTTTCAAAAGAACAAATAAATAGATACTAAGATACTGAGATTCTAAGTTTCTGAGATATTGATTAAAAAACATATAAATCTTAGAAACTTAGAATTTTGTTGTCTTAGAAACTTTAAAAATAAAACATAGATAAAAAAAACACATGGAAGTTTTCAAAATAGAAGGAGGCGTTCGTCTAAAAGGAGAGGTAATACCTCAAGGGGCAAAAAACGAAGCATTGCAAATTTTGTGTGCTGTACTTTTAACGCCGGAAAAAGTAACAATCAACAATATCCCGGATATTATCGATATCAATAAATTGATAAAACTTTTGGGGAATTTGGGAGTTAAAATTGAAAAATTAGGAGCGGGTTCTTATACTTTTCAATCAGATGAGGTAAATGTTGGGTATCTAGAAACTGAAGCTTTCAAGAAAGAGGGAGGCTCGCTTCGTGGTTCTATCATGATTGTTGGGCCACTTTTGGCACGTTATGGAAAAGGATATATCCCAAAACCAGGTGGAGACAAAATTGGTCGTAGAAGATTGGATACCCATTTTGAAGGATTCATTAATTTAGGAGCTAAATTTAGATACAACAGAGAAGACCATTTTTATGGAGTAGAAGCTCCAGATGGACTTGTCGGTGCTAATATGTTATTGGACGAAGCTTCTGTTACAGGAACTGCAAATATTGTGATGTCGGCAGTTTTAGCCAAAGGAATAACAACAATTTACAATGCTGCCTGTGAGCCTTATTTGCAACAACTTTGCAAAATGCTAAATTCTATGGGGGCTAAAATCACCGGAGTAGGATCAAATTTATTGACTATTGAAGGTGTTGAAAAATTGGGCGGTTGTACCCACAGAATTTTACCGGATATGATTGAAATTGGCTCTTGGATTGGTCTTGCGGCTATGACAAGAAGCGAAATCACAATCAAAGATGTAAGTTGGGAGAATCTAGGTTTGATTCCAAATGTATTCAGAAAACTCGGAATTACTTTGGAAAAACGTGGAGATGATATTTATATCCCGGAACACAAAGATGGTTACGAAGTAAAAACAGATATTGATGGTTCAATCCTTACTATTGCCGATGCACCTTGGCCAGGATTCACCCCTGATTTATTAAGTATCGTATTAGTCGTTGCCACACAAGCCAAAGGTGATGTCTTGATTCACCAAAAAATGTTCGAAAGCCGTTTGTTCTTCGTTGATAAACTTATCGATATGGGAGCAAAAATTATGTTGTGTGATCCGCACAGGGCTGTAGTTATTGGTCATGATTTTAAATCGGTATTGAAAGCGACAACAATGTCATCTCCTGATATTCGTGCAGGAATCTCATTATTGATTGCGGCATTGTCTGCCAAAGGAACCAGCACAATCCAAAATATTGAGCAAATTGATAGAGGATATGAGCGAATCGACGAACGTTTAAGAGCGATTGGAGCCAAAATAGTTCGAGAAAAACAATAAATCACTAGAATAATAATTTTAAAAATCGCTTAAAGAAATTATTTTCAAGAGAAATTAAATTTGTTTAAGCGATTTTTTAATGCAAAAAAAGGAGAAAAATGTCTAATGAAGAAAAAGCTGTAAAGGCAACCTATTTCAGTATAATTGGGAATACTTCTTTGGCTCTTATAAAAGGTGCGGCCGGCTTTTTTGGAAATTCCTATGCTCTGATTGCTGATGCCATTGAATCAACAACCGATATTTTTGCTTCATTTTTGGTTTTGTTTGGTATAAAATATTCCAACAGGCCCGCTGATGAAAATCATCCTTATGGACATGGAAGAGCCGAACCATTAATTACTTTTTTGGTGGTTGGTTTTTTAATTACCTCTGCTACAATTATTGGTTATGAGAGTATTGTAAATATCCAAACGTCGCATGATTTGCCAAAATCTTGGACACTGTATGTGCTTGGCGCTATTATTCTTTGGAAAGAATATTCGTTTAGATTGGTGATGAGAAGAAGTAAGGAAACCAACAGTTCTTCGCTGAAAGCTGATGCTTGGCATCACAGAAGCGATGCTCTGACTTCGGTTGCTGCGTTTATTGGAATCTCAATTGCGTTATTTTTTGGAAAAGGATATGAAGCGGCCGATGATTGGGCAGCTTTATTTGCCGCTTTGTTTATAATTTATAACAGTTACCTGATTTTTAGACCGGCGCTTGGCGAAATTATGGACGAGCATTTGTATGATGATTTAGTTGAGGAAATCAGGGAGGTTTCGCATGAAGTGAATGGTATTATCGATACCGAAAAATGTTTTATCAGAAAAGCGGGAATGAAATATCATGTTGACCTTCATGCCAGAGTAAAAGGATCAATTACAGTAAAGGAAGGACATGATTTGGCCCATTTGCTAAAAGATACACTTCGGGAGAAAATACCGGAATTGGGACATGTTCTTATTCATATTGAGCCGGATTAGAAAAAAATGCCACGAGTTTTTAAACCCGTGGCATTTTTTTTAATTCAGGAATTTTAATCCAAGAACCACACCGTCTTTTTGAAATCCGTTTTGATAGGAACGGACATAATCGACTCGAAGCATTTTGAATTTCCCAAAACCTAGGTTGTCCAAACCAACACTATATTCAGAATAGGGGTTTCGATGAGGTATGGAAAGCAGATGATATCCTAAAACCAGGTTTGATTTTAAGAGATTCAACAGCGGAATTTTATTCATCACATAACCTTTGTCATTATGTTCCGTATGCAATTCAAAATAGCTATCGTTGGTGCTGCTAGTGTAGTAAGGCATTAAATTGAATACGTTCAGGTAGCTTTCGGAGAATCCGATGTAGGTTTGGTTACCGTTGAAATGTTTGTAGTCCACAAATGAAATTTGCTCTCCATTAAAGAATTTGCCTCCTTTAGCACTTAGTGATAAAACGCCTTTGTTTCCTAATGTTGGATTGTATTCGATTTTGGCTTTCAAATGATCATATTCATATTTTTTTTCGCTTCCTGCAAAACCTTTTTCATAACCTAATGTAAGTGTAGGATAGTTGTCGTTTGGAAAATTGTACTTTCCGTCAGGGCGAGAGAGGTAATATTGGTCGAAATTAATTTTCGCATCTATATTGGCTTTTACCAAATTGTATTTTTCGAATGCAGGAGTCGTGTAATCATGTGGTGCCAAAGGATTATTGGAAGTATAGTCTTTTTGTTTTGGAAAAAAAGTCTGATCTGTAGTGTTTGCTAATGGTTTGTTTTCCAGATAATCGACTTTGGCTTTCATGAAAACTCCGTTGGTGACTTCTCTTTGGTATAAAAAAGAAGCAAAATTCTTTTCGTAAATCTTCATTAAATTTTCTTCGAAAAATAAAGTTGCAACAGAGTTTAATAACTCTTTTATCGGCTTTTGTTCATTAAATTGGGCAACTTCGCTTCCTCCCGAAATTTGAATTTCGCTTTTATTTATATTGTTGAATTTATGAATGAAGCTTCCAGTAGATCTGAATTTATTTTCGGAGAAACCATAATCAAAATCAACTCCAAAGTTGGTGTATTTCCCTTTTTCTCGGTCGTTTTTTGTGTATGAAAAGCCAGTTCCAATATTCCAACCTTGAACCGTATTAAAATTTATTTCTTTTAAAAAACCATCATATTTGGCAGACCATTTTCCAAAGGAATTTTTATAAGTATAGCCGGTAATGATTTCGGGAACACGGAATTTATTGCTCTTTTTGTCGATAGAATCAAGATAAACTTGAGATTTCTTTTTGGTTTGCAAAATATCTTTCTTGGTATAATCAGTACTTTCTTCGATGGTTAAAGGGATTGGACGAATTGCATTCCAATATTCATCCCCTTTTTTGTTGGCATTTTCTTCAAATGTCAGGAGTTCTTTTGTAAACGTTTTTTTTGTGAATTGAGGTTCAAATTCAAAATTAGAAAATACATAGGTAAATTTCCCTGAAACATTGATGCCCAGCATTCCAAATGTAAAATCAATTGTTTGAGTGGTTTTTACCCAGATTTTTGAATCTGAATTATAACTGAAGTTTTGTTTTAAAGTCAGCAGTTTTAATGCAGGATTTTGCATCTGTTCCCCCTTAATATTGACATCAACAGCATAAATTGCCCAACTGTCATCAACAATATAAATGTAGCCTTCCATTACGGGATCAGAATCTCTTTTGGGGGTTACTTTTATTTTGTTGATTTGCTGATTGTTTTCATTGTAAAAAGAACCTTCCAATTTGTATTTGTAATAACTGAAAGCGTTGTCGGCAATAGGGGAAACCACATTTACATTAAAATCTAAATAATTGTCATAAAAATCAAAATTGGCCGAGGCCGCATTGTTAAAACTGAATCCGTTATCATTGCCGCTTACTTTGGAGGCAATAATGGTTTCCTTCATTTTGTCAGGTTTCTGAAAGGCGATTTTAGAAACGGTTTCTGACAAATAGAGTATTCCGCTGCGTGTGGAATCTAGAACCTCGTCGAACATATCCAATTTTTGTCCTAGAATTTTTTTGGGAGCGTCTTTGATTCGGAAAATACCGCGAGAATAGAAATCGGCTTTGTATTTTGCCGTTTTTTCTATGTTTGCTTTTTTATTTGCAATGGCTTTTTTTATGATTTGATTTGCAGGATTGTCTTTGGGATTGATAACAACTTCATTTAAGGTAAAACTTTCCTCTATTAATTTTACATCCAAATTATAAGGAAAAGAGGCAATGTCTAACGTTAGTTTTTGAGTTTTAAACCCTAGAAACTGAAAA
Source organism: Flavobacterium aquiphilum (assembly GCF_027111335.1). Taxonomy (NCBI): domain Bacteria; kingdom Pseudomonadati; phylum Bacteroidota; class Flavobacteriia; order Flavobacteriales; family Flavobacteriaceae; genus Flavobacterium; species Flavobacterium aquiphilum. Next base: position 1,555,468 of record NZ_CP114288.1, read on the forward strand.
ATAATGGTGTGTTTTCCCTGCTTTTTAGTGCTTAGTTCATAAAATCCCTGATCGTTGGATGTGGTTCCGTTATAGATGTTGTCTTCGTAGATGGTGACGGAAGGCAAAGGATTTCCTTTTTCGTCAGTTATTTTGCCTTTAATTTGGGCAAAACTAAAAAGTCCAGAAATTAAAAAAAGAAGCAAAAAAGCGTTTTTCATAAAATGTGTTTTTTGATGTTGGACGCTTTTTTGTAAGTAATGTTACGTAAATACGAAAGTGGTTTTGTTAATTTTTGTATAAAAAATATCACAAAAAAGACTGAATGGCCAAATCATAACTTTTTAAACCAAAACCTAAAATTACTCCTTTGGCATTTCCGGAAATATAGGACTGATGCCTGAAACTTTCGCGACCGTAAGTATTTGAAATATGAACTTCTATTACAGGAGTAGTTACTGCTTTGACAGCGTCACCAATCCCTACGGAAGTATGAGTATAAGCACCTGCATTAAGAATAATGCCATCATAAGTAAAACCACATTCTTGAATTTTGTCTATCAATTCGCCTTCAATATTGCTTTGGTAGTAAGTAAACTCTATTTGAGGGAACTTGTTTTTTAAAATCTCAAAATAGTCTTCAAAAGTCTGACTTCCATAAATTTCAGGTTCTCTTTTTCCTAAAAGATTCAAATTAGGTCCGTTGATAATGCAGATTTTCATAAATGGTTTGTATTTTATTAAAGTTGGGTTGGTTCAATTTTACATTTCACCAAAAGATTTCAGAATGTCTGTAAAAATAAAAAAACCGTTTTATATAATTAGATCAGTTTTTATAAAAGTATGTGATATTATTTTCTGAACCTAAAACAAGTAGTCAATTTTACAGTTAAATTTTAGGGAAGAGTAATTTTTTTACTCAATTTGAAATTTTAGTATTTAAATCAATTACAGTTAATTAATGTTTTTCAAATGAATTTGACCAAAATTGATGATTGTCTTTCTCTTATTGTTTTTTGTGAGCATCTTTTATTTTAAATTATTGGTAATTAGTGTTTTGATAGTTTTAAGTACTTTTTTTAACATATTTTAACAGTTATTTTATATTAAGATTTGGTTGTTTGACGTTAAAAGATATAGTTTTGTCTTACGAAATAACCAATTAATTTAAAAAAAAATGAAAAAGATTATTTTATCAATGGTTGCTGTTTTAGCATTTGGTTTTGCAAATGCACAAGAACAAACAAAAAAAGGAAAATGGTTAGTTGAAGCTAACACAAACTTTGGAACTCCAATGGCCGGTAACACAAGTTTTCAATTATCATCTGAAGATGGAGAAACTAATTGGAACTTAGGGGCTGAGGCTGGTTACTTTGTTATTGATAATTTAGCTGTTAAGGCAGGTTTGGGTTACGGAGATTTTGGTACTAATGTTTTCTCTTATAAAGTAGGAGCAAAATATTATTTGTTAAATAAATTTCCTTTGGAGGCTTCTTTTACTGGAGCAAGCTTAGAAAATGCTAATGAAAATCCATCTTATTTTGGATTGCAAGGTGGATATGCATGGTTTATTGGGCCAAATATATCTCTTGAGCCTGGTCTTCGTTATAATATTACTTTAAATGATAATTATGGAAGTGGAAAAGATATTTTCCAATTGAACATTGGATTTGCATTACATTTCTAATCAAAAGAAAAACAATATTTAAAACCTTCCTTAATCCGGAAGGTTTTTTTATGCTTAAAAAATATGTTACTTTGGCTTTATGAATTGGGAATCGTATTTAAAGAGTTATCAGTCTTACTTGAAGATTGAAAGAGGGTTATCAAAAAATACTATTGATAATTATTCTTTTGATATTGAGCGCTTATGTTTGTTTTTAAACCAAAATTCGATTCAGGTTTCACCAATAAACATCAAAGAAGAAACATTGCAACAATTTATTTATGCCGTTTCCAAAGAAGTAAATCCACGTTCACAGGCCAGGATAATTTCGGGACTGAAAAGCTTTTTTTCGTATTTGATTTTCGAAGATTTTAGAACTGACAATCCTTTGGAATTGATAGAATCTCCCAAAACAGGTCGTAAACTACCCGACACTCTTGCAGTTGAAGAAATCGATGCTATTATATCGGCAATTGATTTGAGTTCGAATGAAGGCGAACGCAATCGGGCTTTGCTGGAAACTTTATACGGTTGTGGGCTTCGGGTTTCTGAACTGGTCGCCTTAAAAATATCCGACTTATTTTTTGAAGAAGGATTTATTAAAATTACCGGAAAAGGGAATAAACAGCGCTTTGTTCCGGTTGGCGATTTGACCCAAAAATATATAACCATTTATAGAAATAATATCCGTAATCATCTTAATATTCAAAAAGGGTTTGAGGATACTTTGTTTTTAAACAGAAGAGGCAGGCAGTTAACCCGTGCGATGATTTTTACGATAATTAAGGATTTGACAGTGAAAATCAATTTGAATAAAAAAATTAGTCCGCATACTTTCAGGCATTCTTTCGCTACTCATCTGTTGGAAAATGGTGCCGATTTACGATCGATTCAGTTGATGCTTGGTCATGAATCCATTACGACTACGGAGATTTATGTTCATTTGGATAGAAAGTTTCTTACCGAAGTGATGAATGCCTATCACCCAAGGAAATAATTTTAGATGAAATTCAGTATTTTGTGTTAATATCTGTTTGTAATTCAATATTTTTGCCATTACATTAAAAAAACATTATAAATAATGATTTTTACAGCCAATAAAAACCCAGAGGATTTAAATAAATTATACGAAAGTTTAATTAAACAGCTTCCGAATATTATTTTTCAAATTCGGGTGAATTCCCAAAAACAAATTGCTGTCGATTTCTTAAGTAAACCAATTGAGTTTTTAAATGAATTTTCGATAAATGAGTTTTTGGAAGATTCATATAAACTATCGAATTATAAAATTTATGAGCCAGATTTAAAGGGTTTCTTAGATTCATATGAAAAGGCAATTACGAGCAATGAGAAATGGGAAATCGACTTTAGATTATTATTGCCTGAAAGTGGTTATAAATGGATTCGAATTGATGCAACACCCAAAAAGAATGATAACAATGAGGTTGTTTTTTATGGGTTGATTTCGGATGTAACGGTTGTAAAAGAACAGGAAATACGATTAAAAGTAGCTGACGAAAGATATCACTTTGCTGTACAGGCTTCTGATAGGGGAGTTTGGGATTGGGATTTGATAACTGATAAAGTATATTATTCTTCTGAGTCAATGAAAATACTGGAACTCACAGAATCAGATTTGGTTGCCGCGCCAGAAGAATGGGATGAAAGAGTACATCCAGATGACAGGGAAGAGTATTACGGTAACATAAATCTACATTTTGACAATAAAATTCCTTTTTATGAAACTTGCCACCGGGTTTTATGTAACGGCAAGTATAAATGGATTCTGGACAGGGGTAAAGTAATTGAAAGAGATTCAGATGGAAAACCGTTGCGAATCGTTGGTACTCACACCGATATTTCGGCACAAAAAGAAAGGGAGATTGAGCTGGCTAAAATGCTTGAAATCGTTAATATTCAAAATAATAAATTATTGAATTTTGCGCACATTGTTTCCCATAATTTGAGAACTCATAGCGGAAACATAAAGTCATTGTTGGATTTGAACAAAGAAGCGCTTTTGTCAGATGTTGATACTTTGAGTAATATTCAGATCGTTTCGGATGAATTGTTCTCAACCATAGAAAACTTAAATGATTTGGTTAGCATATATGCCGAGAAGGAAAGTAATATGCAATCATTAAAAGTTAATAGTTTTATTGATAAAGTCCTGGATGTTTTGAACGACTCAATTAAACAAAATGGAATTCAGGTCATGAATTATGTTTCAACCCAAGTAGAGGTGTTTTGTGTGCCGGCCTATTTGGAAAGTATCATGTTGAATCTCGTTACTAATGCAATTAAGTACTCGGATCCTAAAAAAGAACCAAAAATCATTTTTACGACTGAAGCCAATGATGATTTCGTTGTCTTAAATGTAAAAGACAACGGGTTAGGAATTGATCTGGAAAAACATAGGGATTCTATTTTTGGATTGTACAAAACATTTCATAGAAACAACGATGCAAGGGGAGTTGGCTTATACCTGACCAAAAACCAAATTGAAAATATGGGTGGTAAAATTGAAGTTGAAAGCACTCTTAACTTCGGAACTACTTTCAAAATCTACTTCAAAAAAGGATAATAGCTTATCGAAAATAATAAGGAGCGAATGATAAGGCTTTGTCGGCAGGCATGGGTTCCTGCTGTCGCCTTTATCTCTGCGAGGATATCGGCTTCATCAGGGCTAAAGAGCCGTCAAAGTTCATTTTTGGATAAATAATAAATTCCAAATCCCAATCTGTAAATTGGAATTTGGAATTTATATTTTGAACCCTTTCGGTTTTTATTTTGCTATGTTTACGGCTCTTGTTTCTCTGATTACAGTGACTTTCACTTGACCTGGATAAGTCATTTCAGTTTGTATTTTTTGAGAAATTTCAAATGATAAATTTGCGGCATTCTCATCAGATACTTTTTCGCTTTCTACAATTACACGAAGTTCTCTACCAGCTTGGATTGCATAAGCATTTTTCACACCGCTAAATCCGTAAGCAACATCTTCAAGATCTTTCAGACGTTGGATGTAAGAATCCAAAACTTGTCTTCTCGCACCTGGTCTTGCTCCCGAAATAGCATCACAAACTTGGATGATTGGTGAAAGTAATGATTTCATTTCTATTTCGTCGTGGTGAGCTCCAATCGCGTTACAAACTTCTTCTTTCTCACCGTATTTTTCGGCCCATTGCATACCTAATAATGCGTGTGGTAAATCACTTTCTGCATCCGGTACTTTACCAATATCGTGAAGTAATCCAGCTCTTTTGGCAAGTTTTACGTTCAATCCTAATTCAGCAGCCATGATTCCGCAAAGTTTAGAAACCTCACGGGAGTGTTGCAATAAATTTTGTCCGTAAGAAGAACGGTATTTCATTCTACCAACTACTTTGATCAATTCTGGGTGTAAACCGTGAATTCCTAGATCGATTACAGTACGTTTACCTACTTCAATGATTTCGTCATCAATTTGTTTAGTTGTTTTGGCAACAACTTCTTCAATACGTGCAGGGTGGATACGTCCGTCTGTAACTAGCTTATGTAGAGCCAAACGAGCAATTTCTCTTCTCACTGGGTCAAAACAAGAAAGTATGATAGCCTCTGGAGTGTCGTCAACGATAATCTCAACTCCGGTTGCTGCTTCAAGTGCACGGATGTTTCTACCTTCACGTCCAATGATTCTACCTTTCACGTCATCCGATTCGATGTTGAAAACTGAAACGCAGTTTTCTACTGCTTCTTCAGTACCAACTCTTTGAATCGTGTTGATGATGATTTTTTTGGCTTCTTGTTGTGCTGTTAACTTAGCCTCCTCGATAGTCTCCTGAATGTGAGACATGGCTTTGCTCTTCGCTTCATTTTTAAGGCCTTCAACAAGCTGTTCTTTGGCTTCTTCTGCTGATAATCCGGAGATAACTTCTAGTTGTTGTAATTGACTTTTGTGAAGTCTTTCAACCTCTTGTTGTTTTTTATCTAAATTTTCGATTTTTGAATTGTATTCAGCGGTCTTAGCTTCAAAATCATCATTAACTTTTTTTGCTTTTGATAATTCGTTTGAAACTTGAGATTCTTTATCGCGCACTCTTTTTTCTACTTCAGCGACTTTTTTGTCTCTGGCTAGAATTACTTGTTCGTGCTCTGCTTTTAATTCAATGAATTTTTCTTTTGCCTGAAGAATTTTATCTTTTTTAATATTTTCGGCCTCAAGAGTAGCATCTTTTAGGATAGAAGCGGCTTCCTTTTTTGCGCCTTTGATCATATTAGAGATGTTGCTTTTTTCGATGATTTTGGCAATACCAAATCCAATTGCAATACCTATAACTGCTGAAATAATTATTGTTATGATTTCCATGTTTGTTAAAAAATTAATATATAAAAAAAGCCTACATTAGAAGTTGTATAAACTCGTATAGACAAGTTTTGAGCTAACTCACTGTTCAAGTTTCCTCGCCGAAGCGTGGCATGCTATAGTAGTGACGATTTGCTCATTCTAAATTGTTAGTGTTGAGTTTACCAATATGAACTAATGTAGGCAGTATCTTAGTCTATGTAAAGAACGTTCGTTTTCTATTTTTCGAGATAGTCGTCCAAAAGCAAATTGATTTTGTTTAATCTGTCAATGGTTTCTTCACCATTTATAATGTTATCAATCTGTTTTTGTTCTACTTGAGAAGCAAATTGTAAAGCACACATTGCCAATACATCTTGCTTGTCTCTCACGGCATAATTTTCTTCAAATTGCTTTATCATCGCATCAATTTTTCTGGAAGCACTCCTAAGTCCTTCTTCCTGAGCAAAATCTACCGTTAATGGGTAAACCCTGTCAGCAATTGATATTTTAATTTTAAGCTTTTCGTCCATTTTTTTATTAATCTGATAGCTGGGCTATGCAGTAATCAATTTCACGAATTATTGAATTTATTTTAAGCTTTGTATCTCTCTTATTGTCGTCGCTGCCTAATAATGTATTGGCTATTTTGAGCGTTTCCAGTTGTGTTTTTAACGTTTCAATCTCTTTGGATTGGTTTTGTATCAACAGTGCAGCATTTTTTAACTCTATCTGTAATTCTTGATTGTTTTGCTCTAAACTTTTTATTTTTAAAAAAAGTTTTCCAATCTTATTTTCTAGAGTATCAATTATTTCTGCAATCACACTCATTATAATTCCTATTCATTACTTAATCTTACAAAGTTAGTATTCCTTTTTATTAATGCAATATTTTATCGATTTTTTTACGTTAAATTAATTAACTATTTGTAGATCAAATGATTAAATTTTGTATTTGTTTTACCTTGTGAGGATAGCTTCCTTTTTTTATCTTAGCGAAAATGTATTCTATGAAATGAGCATGTATAGAAATTGATTCTTAGAACTGATCAAGATATGCGAATTACAAATGATCGTTGAAAATAAATATATACTTACCTATGAAATTTTCCCTTTTATCTATCCTTTTTACCAGTTTTCTTTTTGCTCAAACAAATTACCCGAAGAATTATTTTCGTCCTCCATTAGATATACCTTTACAATTGTCAGGGAATTTTGGTGAATTGAGACCCAATCATTTTCACGCGGGTTTTGATATGAAAACACTTCAAAAAGAAGGCCTGGAAGTACATGCTGTTGCTGACGGTTATGTATCCAGAATTAAGATTTCTACTTTTGGAAATGGAAAAACTATTTATATCGATCACCCAAACGGATTTACTTCAGTGTATGGCCATTTGCAAAGAGCTACGGATTCGATTGAGAGTTTTATAAAGAAAACGCATTATAAAGAACAGTCTTTTGAAATTGAAATGTATTTCAAGCCCAATGAAATGCCAGTTAAAAAAGGACAATTAATTGCACTTTCTGGAAATACGGGTGCTTCTGAGGGGCCACATCTTCATTTTGAATTTAGGGATACTAAAACCGAGAAAATTATTAACCCGATGTTCTTTGGTTTTGACGCCTTGATGAAGGACACGAAGAAACCGATTGTTACCAACTTGTATGCTTATCCGTTGGATTCCAAAACAACCGTAAATCATTCGCAGCGTCCTATACCGATTAATTTATCGCTGCAAAAGGACGGAACTTATATGGCTGATAAAGTTGTTGCCAACGGTAAAATTGGTTTTGGAGTCATAGCTTATGATTACGATGATGTTTCTTTTAATCGAAATGGAGTTTTTGATGTGAATTTGACCTGCAACGGAAAATCGATTTTTGGTTACCAATTCAATACGTATGCATTTGATGAAATGCGATATGTAAATGCTTTAATCGATTATGCAAAATATAAAAAGACAGGACAAAGGATTCAAAAATTGTTTATGGATCCGCCATATAATTTAAGCATTATTAAGGCTGATGAATCAAATGGCGTTTTGGTACCCCAGCCCAACCTGACTTCGGTTTGTGGTTTACAGGTTTCCGATTATTATGGAAACAAAACGATAATTTCTATTCCGGTCGAATATGATATGTTGACTCCAATAATCGAAAAAGAATCGGCTGTCGCTAATTACGTTGTGAAAGCTTCAAAAGATTGCTTTTTTGAAAAAAATAAGTGTTCAGTATTTTTTCCGGCAGGGACATTTTACAACGATTTTAATTTGAATTTTGATGTAAAGGATGATGTTATGACAGTTCACGAAGATATTGTACCAGCGCACACCAACTTTACAATTACAATGGCGAGTGATGCTTTTCCTGCTAATAAAAAAGACAAAGTTTTCATTGGGAGAATAGAAGGCAACAGAGTAAGTTATAATTCGACTCGTGAAAAAAACAATGTTTATGAAACCAGAGTGAAATTATTGGGACGTTATAAGTTAGCGATTGACACAATAGCGCCAACAATAAAAATTGCAAAACCTATTGAAGGGAAAAGATTGGATAATCAGAAATTACTTCAGGTAAGCATTTCGGATAATATGTCGGGGATTAAATCGTATAATGGTTATCTAAACGGGAAATGGATTTTGATGGAGTATGATAACAAAACAGGGGTTTTGACACATGACTTTAGTGACGGAATTGTTGCTGAGGGAGAGAATCAATTAAAACTTGTTGTTGTTGATAATGTAGGGAATTCTTCTACCTTTGAAACTCGTTTTTTAAGAAATCAAAAACAGTAAAAGTAAAATCAATTGAATATTTCTAAATCCCTTTGCCTTTTTATTTTTTTATGGATGGGAATGTATTCATTTGCTCAAACGGCTTTTGTAAAAGGGATCGTTTTGAACGAAAAAAACCTTCCGGTTGAAGGCGTGAATGTATCGTGCTCCGATTCTAAAACTCAAACTAATGGAAAGGGGTTTTATCAAATTGCTGTCCCTTCGAATCAAAATGTAATCGTTGAATTTACACATGTCTCTTTAAAAAAAGTTAGTTTAAAACTTTTATTATCCTCAAATGAAGTTTATGAGTTCAACATGAATATGAACGCTTATGAGGAGCAGATGGGAGAGGTTGTAATCAATAGCAATAATAAAAAAACGGTTCAGGGTATTATTACTTTTGAAGCCAAGGACATTCGTTTTATTCCTGGAGCCAATGCCGGTATCGAAAATGTTTTGAAAACATTGCCGGGAGTCAATTCGAATAATGAATTGAGTACACAATATTCTGTTCGTGGCGGTAATTATGACGAGAATTTGGTTTACGTGAATGAGGTCGAAGTTTATCGTCCATTTTTGATTCGGTCTGGACAACAGGAAGGATTAAGTTTTACGAATACTGATTTGGTTCAGAATATAGAATTCTCGGCGGGAGGTTTTCAGGCGAAATATGGAGACAAAATGTCTTCGGTTTTGGACATTACTTATAGAAACCCAACACAATTTGGTGCCAATCTTGAAATAAGCTTTCTTGGCGGAAGCCTTTCTGTCGATGCAGTTTCAAAAGATAAAAAATGGTCGGCGATTACGGGAATAAGGTATCGAAATAACAGCCTACTTGTGAATAGTCAGGAAACGCAAACCAATTATACTCCAACTTTTGCCGATTTGCAAACTAATATCAATTATCAGGCTTCATCCAAATGGCAATGGAGTTTTCTAGGAAATATTTCTCAAAATAAGTATTTGTATCAACCATTGACACGTCAAACCAATTTTGGTACAGCCGATGCTCCAATGGCTCTTGCTGTTTATTACAATGGTATAGAAAAAGATAAATACAGTACTTATTTTGGTGCATTAAAAACGACCTATGAGGTGGATGATACTTTTACACTGAAAATTATTGGCTCCGTATTTCATACCATCGAGCAGGAATATTTTGATATTTATGCGCAATACCGTTTGGGTGAAGTTGATACAAATATCGGTTCGGATACTTATGGTGATATAACTTATTCAAGAGGCGTGGGTTCGCAGCTCAATCACGCTCGAAATGATTTGGATGCTTTAATTGCCAATTTGGAAGTGAAGGGTTTGAAAAACTGGAAGCAAAATCAAATCGAATGGGGAGTAAAATACACCAGAGAAAATATCCGTGATCGAATTTCGGAATGGGAAGTTATTGACTCGGCTGGATTTTCTATACGACCGCCAATTGTATTGCCCAAAAATGATGAGCCTTATCAGCCTTATGAAGGTCTGTTGATTCCTTACCAATATGTAAAAGTCAAAAACTTCACCAACATTAACCGATTTTCGGCTTATGCGCAATGGGGACGAAAAGATAACTGGGGAAGAAATGAAATTTGGTATAATTTGGGTGCCCGAATGCAGAGTTGGGAAGTGACGGGAGATAATTTAGAAAGCAATTTGCAAACTGTTTTTAGTCCGAGGGGGCAATTTGCCATCAAACCCGATTGGAAAAAAGATATGCTTTTTAGGTTTACTGTTGGGGTTTATAGTCAACCTCCTTTTTATAGGGAGTTGCGCGATTATAACGGCGTGGTACAGCCTGATGTTAAAGCTCAAAAATCTTTAAATTTTGTTTTGGGAAATGATTATAGTTTCAAAATGTGGCAACGACCTTTTAAATTGGTTACCGAAGCTTATTATAAAAAGATGACAGATGTGAATCCTTATACGATTGATAATGTAAGGATTCGTTATGCAGCAGACAATAATGCGGTTGCCTATGCGCAAGGATTGGATTTGCGCTTGAATGGTGAATTTGTTCCGGGAACGGATTCGTGGGTTAGTTTCGGTTATATGAAAACTGAAGAGAATATCGATAATAGAGGATATATTTCTAGACCAACTGACCAACGCTTGAAATTTGGACTTTTATTTCAAGACTATATGCCAAAGATTCCGAGTTTGAAATTGTATTTGAATTTGGTTTACAATACTGGATTACCGGGTGGTTCACCTGCTTATGCTGATCCTTATTTGTACCAAAACCGATTGAAGGATTATCGTCGTGCAGATGTAGGGTTTTCAAAAGTTTTTATCGATCAGAAAACGGGAATGTCAAAGAAGAAGTTTTTCAAGAACTTTAAAGAATTGTCTTTAGGATTTGAGATTTTCAATCTTTTTGATAATCAGAATGCTATAACGAATACTTGGGTTCGGGATGTTTATACGAAAACGGAATATGCAATTCCAAATTATATGACCACACGAGTTTTTAACTTGAAGTTGAATGTGAGGTTGTAGTCTTTGAAGATTGTTTTTGGAGTAACTGTAAAAAGCAAAAATGCTGGTTTTTAGCCCCGATTACTTCGTCAGTTCGCTTTGCTCGTGTGAAGCGACATCCTTTTCCTTTTTTCTTTAAAAAGGAAAAGATATAGCGGATAGCGGGAACAATGCTTGCTGAAAAGGCTTAATGTTTCTGCTCCCAAAAATAAATATTCGACTTTTTTTGATGAATGAGAGGGAGAATAAAATCTGTTGTATAGTTTCTTCCGATTTTTAAAAATGATTACATTTGAGATTATTTTAAATAGTAAAATATTATGAGAGGATCACATTTCGCCTATATTGGGATTTCACTTTTGCTTTTGGCAAGTTGTAAAGAGGAGGTTGAAAAACCGAAAGTGATTTATGGAGCGTCCAAAGGAGTAAGGGAGGCCGCCAAAGTGGATACCACTCAGATAGAAATTGCCGATTTGCCGATACAACTGGAAGGAACGAATTATTTGATACATCCGGTGGGGGATTTGAATGTGTTTGAAAAAGGTTCGAAAAACAGATATGGATCTTCGAGCGTGAATGATGCGAGTTTTACGATATCGAACGCTTCGGAGAATGAAATTACGGGTTATTTACAGAATCTTAAATTTCAAAGAATTGGTTCCGATTCGATAAAAGCCTTGACAGATAAGACTGTTTTGATTCAGACTGCAACTTACCTGAAAGATGTTTCTGCTAAAATAAAGAGACAAATTATGGTGTATTCAATGATGGATATTGACACCAATAAAGATGGAAAATTGGATGTGAGCGATATTACGACCTTGTATTTGAGTGATATTAGCGGAGAGAATTTTACTAAAGTTTCACCCGATTTTCAGGAACTGATAGATTGGAATTTAATCGAATCGCAAAAGCGACTGTATTTTAGAACGGTTGAAGATACCAGCAAGAATGGAAAATTTGATAGTAAAGATGTGGTGCATTACTATTATATTGACTTAACAAGTAAAGATTGGAAAGCGGAGAGTTATAATCCGATCTAGAAATCACAAAATATATTTTTTACCATTAAGATATTAAGGAAGTTAAGTATGCGTAATGCTTAATGAAACTTAATATCTTAATGGTAATTTTTTTTTAAATTTTTGATAGGTGTAATTTCTAGCTCAAAAATCCTAAATCAAAATATCGCTCTCCAAATCAGATTTTTCAATTTGGAAATCAAATCCTAGTTGTTTTACCAACTGAATCACCAAATTTTTATACCAATTCTCGGATTTGGGATGAATGTAGATTTTTTCAATTAATTGATTGATGTCTACATTGATTTTCAAACCGTCGTTTAATTTGATGTTGTCTTCGGCCACGTCAGTGATGATGCGCACTTCACGCTCGTACTGAAAACTTTTTCGTTTGAACAAAAAAGGGAAAAACATGTCGTCAAACGGAATGTATTCTTTTTTGTAATCGATATAATTGACTTCGCCAATGTATTGCTTGTGATTGTTTTCTGGGTGCAGCGCATCCTGAAGTCTTTTTACTGTGGACTGTATGGCTAATCCTTCGCTGTTTTGGGTGAAAATTTGCCACATGGCAAACGATTCATATTCATTGATGTGCCAACTACTTATGGCTACTTTTTCCCGATGTGTTTTGTAGTAATTCAAAAAATCAGGATTGTCAATGGAGAGTTTTTTGATTTCCTCAAACGTAGGTTCGCTAAAAGTACCTTCGTATTGATCCTCAAATTTATCCGACCGTGACATAAATAGTTTTCGGGAAAGCAATAAATCCAAAAACTTTGACAAATCCAGGTATTTCCACACAATGGTATCTGAATCTTCCGGAAGTTTTATGTTGGGATTGTTGAGGTACATGCTTTGTTTTTAGAAGGTTTGTAAAGTTTAGAAGGGTTATAAAATTTAGTTTATATGCTAAACTTCTAAACTTTATAACCCTTCTGTGCTTTTATGTCAAAATTAATCTATTCGAGAGACTGCATATTTACCAATTTGTTGTAAGTGCCATTCATGGCAATAAGTTCTTCGTGTTTTCCTTGTTCTACGATTTTTCCCTTTTTCATTACAACTATCAAATCAGCTTTTTGAATGGTCGAAAGACGGTGAGCAATTACAATTGAAGTTCGGTTTTGCATCATGTTTTCCAAGGCAACTTGAACGAATTTTTCGCTTTCGGTATCCAAAGCAGATGTTGCTTCGTCCAAAATCATAATAGGAGGATTTTTCAAAACAGCTCGGGCAATCGAAAGACGTTGTTTTTGCCCACCGGAAAGTTTGTTTCCTGCGTCACCAATATTGGAATAAATTCCGTTTGGTAAATCTTTGACAAATTCGTAGGCATTGGCAACTTTTAACGCTTCGATAATTTCTTCATCAGTAGCATCTGGTTTTCCAATAAGGATATTGTTTTTTATGGTATCGTTGAAAAGGATCGAATCCTGAGTCACCAAGCCAAGCAAATCACGTAAAGAAGTCAAAGTCATGTCTTTGATGTCGATACCGTCAATTTTTATATTCCCTTCCTGAACATCATAAAAACGGGTCAATAAGTTGGTAATGGTACTTTTTCCGCTACCCGACTGACCAACAAGAGCCACAGTTTTGCCTTTAGGGACTTCTAAAGAAAAATGATGCAAAACATTTTCATCTTCATACTTGAAATTGATGTTCTCAAGAGTAATGATATTGTCAAACGATTTTTTAACTATAGCGTCTGGTTTGTCGGTAATGGTGTTTTCAACTTCCAAAACTTCAAATACACGTTTTGCCGCAGCCATACCGCTTTTTACAGAATAGGTAGCTTTTGAAATTGCTTTGGCAGGAGTTAAAATATTATAGGCCAATCCCATGTATGCAAGGAATTTGGCTCCGTCCAATAAAGGTTGTCCATTTGTCAATTTTTCAACCAGTACCATATTTCCGCCATACCAAAGTAAAACGGCAATAACAACTATCCCCATGAATTCACTCATTGGTGAAGCAAGATTGTTTTTTTTGCCAATGCTGTTAGACAGATGTAATAGTCTCATGACAGAATCATTGAATTTGTTTTTGAAGCTATTCTCGGCATTGTAGCTTTTTACCACTTTCATTCCTGAAAGCGATTCTTCAACAATCGAAATTAGATGACCACCTTCGGATTGAATTCGTTCTGATTTTGATTTGAGTGATTTCCCGACTATTGAAATTAAATACCCGGAAACAGGTATGAAAACGAAGACGAAAAGCGTTAGTTTGACACTGATAACAAACATGGCAACGATGGTAAACACTATTGTCATTGGTTCTTTTACAATTAATTCTAAAATTGCAAAGAAGGAGTTTTGAACTTCGCCAACATCGCCCAGCATACGGGCCATGATGTCACCTTTTCTTTTTTCGGAATAATAGGAAACAGGAAGTTCAATAATCTTATTATACATTGTATTTCTCAAATCTTTTAAAACTCCATTTTTTAGGAGTGTTAAATGATTTGAAGCTAAATAGTTGAAAATATTTTTTAGCAAGAAAGTTGATATTACTATCGAAACGACTAAAACTAAAGCATATTGAGGACCGCTTTCTTCGGATAATTGAGAAATGTAAAAATATAAATAATCTTTGCCATATTTTGTTATGTCAAAAATGCCTTTGTAAACAGGCTCTGAAGTTACTTTTTCTGCTTTATCGAATAGCACTTGCATCATAGGAATTAATGATATAAATGATAGCGTGCTGAAAAGCGCATATAAAACATTATAAAACACATTTAAAGTTACGTGTGATTTGTAAGGCTTTATATAGGGAAATATTTTTCTTAAATTTTCGTCCATTAGTTCAACTGCATTGCAGTAATTATATTTTTAATTTTTTCGTTCAAAGTTTCTTCCACTTTGGTAAAATTGGCAACGCTGTCTAATTCGGTTTTTACGCTGATGTAAAATTTAATTTTTGGCTCAGTTCCACTTGGTCTGGCGCAAATTTTAGAACCATCTTCAGTATAATAAATCAACACATCAGATTTTGGTATATCCATTGTTTCTTCTTCGCCGGTAAACAAGTTTTTGGCTATTGATGATTTATAATCTTCTACCATTACGACTCTTTGTCCGTTGATTTCTTTCAAAGGATTTTCGCGTAGCGAAACCATCATTTGATTGATTTCGGCCAATCCTTCTTTTCCTTTTTTGGTAAGGGAAACCAAATGTTCTTTGTAGAAACCAAAGTCTACGTAATATTGTAATAAGGTGTTGTAAACCGAAGTTCCTTTGGCTTTAGCTTGAGCCGCAACTTCGCAAATCAATAAAGTGGCTGCAACCGCATCTTTATCACGAACCGCATCACCAACCATGAAACCAAAGCTTTCTTCTCCACCACCAATAAATTCCAGTTCAGGGAAATCTTTGATCATTTTGGCAATCCATTTGAAGCCGGTCAATCCTACTTTACATTCCACGCCATAAGCAGTTGCCAATTCCATGATCATTGGTGTAGAAACAATCGTAGAGCCCACAAATTGTTTTCCATTTATTTTTCCGGCTTTTTTCCATTGTTCCAATAAGAAAGCCGTCATCAAAATCATGGTTTGATTTCCGTTCAACAAAATCATTTTGCCTTCGTTGTTTCTAACAGCAACTCCCAAACGGTCACAGTCAGGGTCGGTACCCACAACGATATCGGCATTTAGTTTGTCAGCCAAAGCAAGTGCCATTGTCAAAGCTTCCGGTTCTTCTGGGTTTGGTGATTTCACTGTTGGGAAATTTCCGTCCGGTTTAGCTTGCTCCGGAACGATGTTCACGTTTTTATAACCCGCTTTTTCCAAAGTCGCAGGAACAGACATGATCGAAGTTCCGTGTAAAGAAGTAAATACAATATTCAAGTTGTCTTTGGCTTCTTGTGGAGTATTGAAACTAGCATTTTCAACCGATGATTTTACAAAAGCCTCATCGATTTCGGTATCAATATATTGTATCAATTTTTCATCAGCAGCAAAATTGATTTCGTTATAATTCAGTTTTTCGATGGCTTGGATAATTTCTCCGTCCTGCGGAGGAACAATTTGCCCGCCATCTTGCCAATACACTTTGTAACCATTGTATTCCGGCGGATTGTGTGAAGCCGTTAGTACAATACCGCATTGGCATCCTAAATATTTAAGTGCAAAAGACAATTCTGGAGTAGGTCTCAAGTCCGAAAATAAATATACCTGAATGCCATTGGCAGAGAAAACATCGGCAACCACTTTGGCCAAAGTTTGACTGTTATGACGGCAATCGTAAGCAATAACAACTTTCAAAGCCTCTCCCGGAAACACAGATTGCATATAATTGGAAAGTCCTTGAGTGTTCTTTCCAAGCGTATATTTGTTGATGCGGTTGTTCCCAACTCCCATTACACCTCGCATACCGCCCGTTCCGAATTCTAAATTTTTATAAAAGCTATCTTCTAATTCTTTTGGTGAAGTGGTCATTAATTCTTTAACCGCTACTTGTGTTTCGTTGTCGAATGTTGGTGTCAACCATTCGTTTAAAGCATCTAAAATGTTTTGAGGAATGTGCATTTTATTTTTAGTTTAAATTATTAGTCATTTTTATTAGGAGCTTCGTCCTGCTATTCGTTACAACCTTTTTTTCTTAAATCTTTTTTCCCAAGAACTGTCAGGAGCTTCCGTTGGTCGCTCTGCCCGTTCAGGAAAAAATAGATTTATTCAAAAAAGGGTTTCCACTTCTATCAGGGCTAATATGCCAAAGCGACAAGCTCAGTTTTTGTAATTAATTTATTTTTAAATTTTTTGAGGTCACAATTTGCAACTTCAAAAAATAATTTCAAGCGCTATTTTGTCACGTCCTTGCTTCCCTTTCCTTCGGAGAGGGGTCGGGGGTGAGGAATTAAAAATTCACTTCGCTGGCAACCTTGTAACGTTCCTCGTTGTGCTTGGTTCTCAAAATAATTTCTCCAAGAAATCCTGCTAAGAACAATTGTGTTCCCAAAACCATTGTTGTCAAGGAAATATAAAACCAGGGATTGTTGGTTACCAAGCTATAATGCATTCCCATATACATATGGTATAATTTCGAGGCTCCAATGTATCCCGCTGATAAAAATCCAAGAATAAACATTAAGGAACCTATTGCGCCAAATAAATGCATTGGTCTTTTTCCAAATCGGGAAAGGAACCAAATCGTAATCAAATCAAGGAAACCATTGATGAAGCGCTCCATCCCAAATTTGGTTTCACCATATTTTCTGGCTTGGTGCTGAACCACTTTTTCACCAATTCTTCCAAAACCGGCATTTTTGGCCAAAACCGGGATGTATCGGTGCATTTCCCCAGATACTTCAATGTTTTTTACGACAACATTTTTGTAGGCTTTCAATCCGCAGTTGAAATCGTTCAGTTCAACACCAGATGTTTTTCTGGCAGCCCAATTAAATAGTTTTGAAGGAAGATTTTTGGCTACAACAGAGTCGTAACGTTTCTTTTTCCAACCCGAAACCAAATCGTATTTTTCTTTGGTAATCATTTCAAACAATTCCGGAATTTCGTCAGGGCTGTCTTGTAAATCGGCATCCATGGTGATAATGACATCTCCTTTTGCCTTTGCAAAACCAGCATGCAAAGCCTGTGATTTTCCAAAATTCTTCATAAACCGAACTCCCTTTACGTTTGGATTTTCGGAGGCAAATCCAGAAATGATGTTCCAGGATTCATCAGTACTTCCGTCATCCAAGAAAATGATTTCATAACTATAATTGTTAGATTTCATTACCGAAATAATCCAAGTGTACAATTCTTGCAGTGATTCCTCTTCGTTTAGAAGCGGTATGAGTATTGATAAATTCATTATTTGTATGCTTGCTGTGTAGTGTTGCTTTTAAAGAACGCGGCCATTAATAAACCAAAAATAGAATTGAAAACAATATTGTAAACTGAACCTTTTAATAATTCAATTACTGAATAAGGGTTGTTTTCGTTTAATTTTTTCATGGCTTCATTGATGGCAGAGGTTGGGGTTCCAAATTTCTTCATCATTTCTACAGTGTATTTTGCCGTTAATTCTTTTAAAGTGTCTTTGAGAGATGGATCAATAAAATTGAACAGAATAATATTGAATAAAGTTGAAATTGCTATGCCAATAACTGCTGCAATAAAATAAGTGGTAAAAGCATCTTTGTAAGGAAAAACCCCTTTCAAGTCTTTTTTTGTTTTTACCAATAAAACAATAGAAATGATAATATAGATCCCAATAATGGATGCTCCAAGCCAACCTGAAATAAAAAGATTGATGTTTACAGCATATATTGTTGCTGTTATTAGTGCTGAAACAATTCCGATTAGTACCCCGAAACTTATTCCGTTTCTTTTTACAATTTCATTTACCATTAGTAATAGATTTTAAATAATCCACAAATATAGTAATTCCCAAAATATGGGAGTGTAAAAAATGATTTTTACGATGATATAAAAAAACTAATGCAAAGGTTTGTATATTAAAAAATAAGTGTAAATTTGCAAACTCAAAATAATAAAGTAAAAACAAAAAGTTATAGTGGGTCTATACCTTTTCTGTAAGAAGAAAAGCTTCAAGGCAAATTATAATTAACAAATAAAAAAGATTCAAGATGAAAAAAGGTGTACACCCAGAAAATTACAGATTAGTTGCTTTTAAAGACATGTCAAATGACGAAGTTTTTATCACTAAATCTACTGCTGAGACTAGAGAAACTATTATTCACGAAGGTGTTGAATATCCAGTTGTAAAAATGGAGATTTCTAGAACTTCTCACCCTTTTTACACAGGTAAATCTAAACTTATCGATACTGCTGGACGTATTGATAAATTCAAAACTAAATACGCTAAACACGTTAAATAATTTTAGTGTGTTCAAACACATAAAAAGCCTCGCATTTTGCGGGGCTTTTTTTATGGGAAATTACTAAAATATTTTAGCTGTGTGTAGTCTCTTACTTCCTTAAACATTAAAATTAGTTGTAACTTTGCGGCCGATAACCAAATCAGATTTAAACGATTTATAATTTAATTTATGAACTACATACTTTTTGACGGCCCCGCTCGAAATGCTTTGTTGCCATTTACTTTTACCCGTCCAGTAGCTGATGTTCTTGTAGGAATTATGACGATTCGCCAGAAATGGGAAGCGCATTTAGGTTCTACCACAACAACAGTTACAGAGGAGTATTTGTCGGAGAAATTTCCAATGGTTGAATTGGAAGAAAATGTAATGATTAACGCTTCCTATCTGCCCAATTCAGTTTTGGTGGAAATGATTACTAATTTAGGGCCTGATCAGGCTATTTTTAGAGGAGAAGATGTTATCGCTTTTTATACAAAAGGCGAACAGGAATCAGTAGATTTTGATACTTACGAGATTCTGGAATACAATGATGATTGCATTACGATAGAGCGTACTTGGGATATTTTTTCTAAGAATGATGAAGCAATCCGTGAAGATTTTGAGTTTTTGACTGAGAATAAAAAGTCACAGCCAATACCTCAAAGTGTAAATGTAATTGCTCCAGAGAATATTTTTATTGAAGAAGGGGCAAAATTAGAATTTGTTACTTTGAATGCGTCAACAGGTCCAATATATATAGGTAAAGATTCTGAAATAATGGAAGGTGCTGTTATACGTGGACCATTTGCTTTAGGTAACAATGCACAGGTGAAAATGGGATCCAAAATTTATGGTGCAACTACCGTTGGTCCTCATTCCCGAATAGGAGGTGAGGTTAAGAATGCGGTTATTTTTGCTAATTCCAATAAGGGACATGAAGGATACCTTGGTGATTCTGTTTTAGGGGAATGGTGTAACATTGGCGCTGATAGTAATAACTCGAACCTAAAAAACAATTACGAAGAAGTGAAATTGTGGAGTTACGAAACCGAGAGTTTTGTCAAAACAGGTCTTCAGTTTTGCGGATTGATGATGGGAGATCACAGTAAATGCGGAATCAATACTATGTTCAATACCGGAACTGTAGTAGGGGTGAGTGCTAATATTTTTGGAAGTGGTTTTCCTCGTAATTTTGTGCCGAGTTTTTCTTGGGGTGGTGCAACCGGATTTACGACTTATGTGACCAAAAAAGCTTTTGAAACGGCAAGATTGGTTATGGGGCGCAGAGGTGTTGAATTTGATGAAAAAGAAGCTGCTATTTTACAGCATGTTTTTGATGAATCTAAAAAATGGAGAAATGACTAATTTAATTCAATGAATTAGTCAATTTGATAATTAGATAATGCTCCGCGAAGTTAAATGCTTTGCGGAGTTTTTTTTGTTTTAAGCATAAAATGGGTCAATTATCAAATTGACACATTTTCTAATTGCCTAATTATCTAATTAATCTATCTTTGCACCTTCAAAAAAAATACCTGTTGAGATTTTAAAAATCAAAGCAGTCTAAAATCTAAAAGTCTAAATGATTACAATTAACGATATTTCGGTTCAATTTGGTGGTACAACTCTTTTTAGTGATGTTTCTTTTGCTATAAATGAAAATGATAAGATTGCCCTTATGGGGAAAAATGGTGCTGGTAAATCAACACTTTTGAAGATTATTGCGGGTGAAAGTAAGCCTTCTACGGGTGGTGTTTCTGTTCCGAAAGAAGCGGTTGTTGCTTATTTGCCTCAGCATTTGTTGACCAAAGACAATGCTACGGTGATGGAAGAGGCTTCGAAAGCTTTTAGCGAAATTTTTAGCATGAAAGCCGAAATTGATGATATAAATGAGCAATTGACTGTTCGTACCGATTACGAAAGTGATGCTTATATGAAATTAATCGAAAGAGTTTCGGACTTAAGCGAGAAATTTTATGCTATCGAAGAGGTGAATTATGAGGCTGAAGTTGAGAAAATATTGATGGGACTTGGATTTGTTCGTGAAGATTTTACGCGTCAAACATCTGAGTTTTCAGGAGGTTGGAGAATGCGAATTGAATTGGCTAAAATTCTTTTACGTAAACCCGATTTGATTTTGCTGGATGAGCCTACAAACCACATGGATATTGAAAGTATTCAGTGGTTGGAAGATTTCTTGATTAATTCAGCTAAAGCGGTTGTGGTAATTTCGCACGACAGGGCTTTTGTTGATAATATTACGAATCGTACGATTGAAGTAACGATGGGGCGTATTTATGATTACAAAGCTAAATACTCTCATTATTTGGAATTGAGAAAAGACCGTCGTATTCACCAGCAAAAAGCGTATGACGAGCAACAAAAAATGATTGCTGATAATCGTGCTTTTATTGAGCGTTTTAGAGGGACTTTTTCAAAAACAGATGCTGTTCAGTCACGTGTTAGAATGCTTGAAAAATTAGAAATAGTTCAAGTAGATGAGGTGGATACTTCTGCTTTGCGATTAAAATTTCCTCCGTCAGCGCGTTCAGGGCAATATCCTGTTATTGTGAAAGAAATGTCGAAATCCTATGGAGATCATGTGGTTTTTAAAGATGCCAATATTGTGATTGAAAGAGGGCAGAAGGTTGCTTTTGTCGGGAAAAATGGAGAAGGAAAATCAACAATGATCAAAGCTATTATGAAGGAAATTGGCGTTGATAGTGGTTCTGTCGAAATTGGACACAATTCTCAAATTGGTTATTTTGCGCAGAATCAGGCTTCATTGTTGGATGAGAATGCTACTATTTTTGAAACTATCGATGCAATTGCAGTAGGTGATATTAGAACTCAAATTAAAAATATTTTGGGAGCTTTCATGTTTCAGGGAGATGATATTACTAAGAAAGTTAAAGTGCTTTCCGGTGGAGAGAAAACACGTTTGGCTATGATTAAATTATTGCTTGAGCCTGTGAATTTACTTATTCTGGATGAGCCTTCAAATCATTTGGATATGAAAACCAAAGATATCATTAAGGATGCTTTGCGTGATTTTGACGGAACTTTAATTTTGGTTTCTCACGATCGTGATTTTCTTGACGGGCTGGCAACAAAAGTTTTTGAATTTGGAAACAAACGTGTTGTTGAGCATTTTGAAGATATTACCGGTTTCTTGGCTCACAAGAAAATGGATAGCATGAAAGAAATTGAAAAATAATTTTCAATTCTAAGAAAAAAGGCAGAAGAAATAAAACTTCTGCCTTTTTTTATGGTTTTAAATTCGTATTCCTGCCGGAAGTAATTCTTTGTAGATTGGATTCTTTTTAAAGAAAACAACAATTTTTGGATGAATGGGAACTACTCTTGCTTTCTTCTCAATAGCGATTTCCATAATGTTTTTTAGGAAATTGGTAATAAACTCTTCGTCATTGTAATCCTTGGGAACGTTGATCTTGGTTAGGAATAATTTTTTTTCCTGAATCGAATATTCAACAGAAATTATTCCGGATTCTACTTTTGTTTCGAATTGTTGTGCAAAAGTATTGTCTTTAATTTCTAATTTTATAGTGGCTTCCATTTTGGTTTTATTGATTGAAATGAAGACTTTTTTAAATAATATGCAAAGATAATCATTTGGTAATCAGTTATGATTGTTTTTTGTGTTTTATTGCAAAGCAAAGTTTTGTAAAAAATGAATTTACTACTGTATTTTGTTTTGATATTTGTTTGAAATAGGTCTCAAAATGGGAATAAAAATATTTAATTTTAAGAGCGATTTGACGAATATGTGTATTGAATAATACAAAGTTAGTTATGGACAAGATTCCTGTTTATTTTATGCCGGGTTTGGCGGCAAGTTCCGCGATTTTTGAAAGAATAAGGCTTCCTGAATCCGAATTTGAAATGTTTTTTTTGGAGTGGGAAATTCCAAAGGAAAAGGAGTCTTTGTCGAATTACGCCAAGCGGATGGTGGGAAAGATTAAACATGAAAATCCGGTTTTGATAGGAGTTTCTTTTGGAGGTATTTTGGTTCAGGAAATGAAACGTTTTATTCCTACCCGCAAAGTTATAATTATATCCAGTGTAAAGAGTAATTTGGAATTTCCTAAAAGAATACAGATTGCCAAAAAGACGAAGGCCTATAAGTTAATTCCGGTAAGTTTTGCTCAAAATATTGAAAGTTTTGCCCGATTTTCTTTTGGAAAAAAGGTGAATGAAAGGCTGAAATTGTACGAAAAATTCCTTTCGGTGCGAAACGAGCATTATTTAGATTGGGCTATTGAGCAGGTTGTTTTGTGGGATAGAAATGTGGTTGATCACGAAGTGGTACATTTACACGGAGATGTCGATGATATTTTTCCAATTAAAAATATAGAGGATTGTATAGTTGTAAAAGGAGGTAGTCATATAATGATTTTAACAAAATACAAATGGTTGAATTTGAATTTGCCTAAAATTATTTTGGGCCAAAAGTATGAAGTGTAAGAATTGGGATTAAAATATATTATAGAGTCATATTATGTGTGGCTCTTTTTTTATTAAAGTGTTTTTACCAAATTTTCATTGATATCTTTGCTGAAGTAATTGTAACTGTTGGTTATGGCTTCTTTGATAGGGGCCTTTATTTTTGTTTTGTAGTTAAAATGTTTGATAGCTATGACATTTTTATCTTCGTCAAGAAAGATTGAGGTAGGGAAGCCTAAAGTGTGCTTGATGGTAGCTACAATATGAGAATCTTTCGAATAGTATTCGTTCGCATAACATACTTTAATGTGCTCGTTAAATTTGTTGGCGATATTTTTTATGTCCTTTTTTTTGTCCCAAAAAACTACAATAAATTGCAGGTCGTCGCGATGCTCTTTGGCTAATATATTTAAAGCGGGGATCTCTCCTTTGGGAATTACACACCAAGAAGCGTATGTTATAATAAAAACAGATTTTTGGATTCGGTTTATTTTTACGTTTTTGTCTTTATAGACTTTTAAGTTGAAATCGTCAAACTTTGTCCCTATTAGCTTGTTTTTTACCAAAGAATCAAAAAGAATCTTTCCTTCTTCAATCTCTCTTTTTTCGTAAGCTTTGTTGCTTGCTTTTTTATAGGGATTAATGTTCTCTTTTATGGCATCAGATAGGTATGTGATCTTGTCTTGGCTATAGGAAGTAGTCAAGGACAGAAACAAGATTAATGTGTATAAGAAACTGCGCATAAATCACTTAGGGGGCTGAAATGATGTGCTAATGTACTCCTTTGTTCTGAATAATACAAAAATGACGTTGAATAGTAAATTAATCCGATGTAATGCATTAACATGAAAAAACCATCCGTGTTTTAGGATGGTTTTTGGAATATGATAGAATAAAGAATTAATCAGGGATTATATTTTCTTCATTTGTTCTTTCATCATGGCGATTTGATCTTTAAGCATGTTTTGCTTATCTAATTTCTTTGCTTCGTTTAATAAAGCGGTTGCTTCTAGTTTTCTTCTGCGGGACATAGCGACACCGGCTAGGTTTAATTTGGCTACAGCCAAATCCATGTCCATGGATAATCCAAGTTCGATAGCTTTTTTGAAATGTTTTTCGGCTTGGTTGATGTTTGTTTGCGAAAGCATGATTCCATGTAGGTAGTTAAAATATCCTTGTTGTTTTCTAACCAAAGCGGTTTCTGGATTTTTGATGTATGCCAGCCATTTTTTGGCTCCTGCAAAATCTTGTTTTCTTAATTTTAAAAAGGCAAGTAGAATAAATTCGTTTTTGAAATAAAGAAAAATTGGGATTGCAGACAATAATATAAGGAAAATTCCGTTTCCTACAGAGTCATCGACAATCTCGTAAACGCCAGCAACTACAAGAAGTCCGGCTAGAATAAGTTTTATAATTTTATTAAACATAATTGATGTATATTTGTGGCTGCAAAGATAGTAAAAGGATTTAAAAATATTTTTTAAAAACTACTTGCCAGAAAAAAAAGTCTTTGTATATTTGCACTCGGTTTTGAAATAAGCAAAACCTAAAAAGAAAAAGATACTATAATTAAGATTTAAATATACAAAGCAATGAGCAAAAGAACGTTTCAACCATCGAAAAGAAAAAGAAGAAATAAACACGGATTTATGGATAGAATGGCTTCTGCTAATGGAAGAAAAGTTCTAGCGCGTAGAAGAGCTAAAGGAAGACATAAATTGACTGTTTCTAGCGAAACTAGACACAAAAAATAATGTTTGTATAAACATCTATAAGGCGTTACTTTTTTTAGTATCGCCTTTTTTTATACCCAAGCGGTACTGCTTTATTAAGTTTGAAATTTGTGTTTTTCTAACAAATGTCATGCTTTAAGTGATAAAATCAAAAACAACTACAATACATAATAAAATGCCAAAAGACACATCAATTAAATCAGTTTTAATAATAGGTTCAGGTCCGATAGTAATTGGTCAAGCTTGTGAATTTGATTATGCAGGTTCACAATCAGCACGTTCTATTCGCGAAGAAGGAATTGAAGTAATCTTAATCAATTCCAATCCTGCAACGATTATGACCGACCCATCTATGGCGGACCATGTTTATTTAAAGCCATTAACGACAAAGTCTATTGTTGAAATCCTTAAAGAACATCCACAGATTGATGCAGTACTTCCAACAATGGGAGGACAAACGGCTTTGAACCTGTGTTTGGAAGCTGAAGAAAAAGGGATTTGGCAAGATTTTGGAGTAAGATTGATCGGGGTAGATGTTAATGCTATCAATATTACCGAGGACAGAGAGCAATTCAAACAGCTTTTGGAAAGAATTAACGTTCCTACCGCTCCAGCAAAAACAGCTACATCTTATTTACAAGGAAAAGAGATTGCACAGGAATTTGGTTTCCCATTGGTTATCCGTCCTTCGTTTACTTTGGGAGGAACCGGGGCAGCTGTTGTTTACAAAAAAGAAGATTTTGATGAGCTTTTGACAAGAGGTTTGGAAGCATCTCCAATTCACGAAGTTTTGATTGACAAAGCTTTAATGGGTTGGAAGGAATATGAATTAGAATTATTGAGAGATAAAAATGACAACGTAGTTATTATTTGTTCTATTGAAAATATGGATCCAATGGGAATCCACACTGGGGATTCGATCACGGTTGCACCGGCAATGACTTTGTCTGATACAACTTTCCAAAAATTGCGTGACTATGCAATATTGATGATGCGTAGTATCGGAAACTTTGCTGGAGGATGTAACGTACAGTTTGCTGTTTCTCCAGACGAAAAAGAAGATATCGTGGCTATCGAAATCAACCCTCGTGTGTCTCGTTCATCAGCTTTGGCATCAAAAGCAACTGGATATCCAATTGCGAAAATTGCTTCTAAGCTTGCTCTTGGATACAATCTTGATGAATTGTTAAACCAAATCACAAAATCAACTTCGGCTCTTTTTGAACCTACTTTGGATTATGTGATTGTGAAAATACCGCGTTGGAACTTTGATAAATTCGAAGGTGCTGACAGAACTTTGGGACTTCAAATGAAATCGGTAGGTGAGGTAATGGGAATTGGGCGTTCGTTCCAGGAAGCACTTCACAAAGCGACTCAATCCCTTGAAATTAAAAGAAACGGAATTGGTGCTGACGGAAAAGGATATAAAAATTATGAGCAAATTATCGAGAAACTGACTTATGCGAGTTGGGATCGTGTTTTCGTGATTTATGATGCAATTGCAATGGGAATTCCATTGAGCCGCATCCACGAAATCACAAAAATCGATATGTGGTTCTTGAAACAATACGAAGAGCTTTATATTTTGGAAAAAGAAATTTCCGGATACAAGGTAGATACTTTGCCACGTGAATTATTGCTTGAAGCAAAACAAAAAGGTTTTGCCGACAGACAGATTGCTCACATGATGAGTTGTGTGGAAAGTGATGTTCACAATTTGCGTATGTCAATGAACATCAATCGTGTGTTTAAATTGGTTGATACTTGTGCAGCCGAATTTAAAGCGCAAACCCCTTATTATTACTCTACTTTCGAAGCTGAAATTGAAAAAGCAAACGGAGAGCGTTATGTTGATAACGAAAGTATCGTAACTGATAGAAAGAAAATAATTGTTCTTGGTTCAGGACCAAACAGAATTGGACAAGGAATCGAGTTTGATTACTCTTGTGTACACGGAGTTCTTGCTTCAAAAGAATGTGGTTATGAAACGATCATGATCAACTGTAACCCTGAGACGGTTTCGACTGACTTTGATACAGCTGATAAATTATACTTCGAGCCAGTATTCTGGGAGCATATTTATGACATCATCAAACACGAAAAACCAGAAGGTGTAATCGTTCAATTAGGAGGTCAGACTGCATTGAAATTGGCTGAAAAATTATCGAAATATGGTGTAAAAATCATCGGAACGAGTTTTGATGCCTTGGATTTAGCCGAGGACAGAGGACGTTTCTCTGATTTATTGACAGAGTTACATATTCCTTTCCCTAAATTCGGAATTGCAGAAACGGCTGATGAGGCTTCTAAACTAGCAGATTCTTTGGACTTCCCATTATTGATTCGTCCTTCTTATGTATTAGGGGGTCAAGGGATGAAAATCGTAATCAACAAACAAGAGTTAGAAGAGCACGTAATCGACTTGTTGAAAACGATTCCAGGAAATAAATTATTGCTAGATCACTATTTGGACGGAGCTATCGAAGCAGAAGCTGATGCGATTTGTGATGCTGACGGTAATGTTTATATCATCGGAATTATGGAGCATATCGAGCCTTGTGGAGTTCACTCTGGGGATAGTAATGCTACATTGCCTCCTTTTAACTTAGGAGAATTCGTGATGCAACAAATAAAAGACCATACGCATAAAATTGCCAGAGCTTTAAAAACTGTAGGTTTAATCAATATCCAGTTTGCGATAAAAGACGATATTGTTTACATCATTGAGGCGAATCCTAGAGCTTCAAGAACGGTTCCGTTTATTGCAAAAGCTTATGGTGAACCTTATGTGAACTATGCTACCAAAGTAATGTTAGGGCACAGCAAAGTAACCGACTTCGATTTCAATCCACAATTGAAAGGATTTGCGATCAAACAACCGGTTTTCTCTTTCAGCAAATTCCCGAATGTAAACAAAGCATTAGGACCAGAGATGAAATCTACAGGAGAAAGCATCTTGTTTATCGATGACTTGAAAGACGATCAATTCTACGAATTGTACTCTAGAAGAAAAATGTATTTGAGCAAATAATCTCAAATCTATAAATATGAAAAAGCCCCAGTTTTGGGGCTTTTTTTGTGTTGCTCATTTGATTTTTATTCATCTTGTTTAATAAATGACATATTATCTCTTGTGTTTTTTTGAACAGAAATGGCACCAAACAAAGCCAATAAAAAAGCAAAAGCATAAAATCCTTTTTCGCTTGGCAGAATTGTTGCGTTCCAAAGACCAATAGTTAAAAGGACGATTGATGCAAGAGTCCCGAACCAGCAGATTCCATAATAAATATCAGTAACTGGAATATTTTCAAGTCTGTCTCTAACGCTTTTCTGTAATGATACAACTGCGAAAAGGCCAAACAATAAGACAGTAAAATAATAACCTTTTTCGTTTAATAGCATTTCAGCTCTTGCTAGTCCAACAATAAATCCAATTGTCCCTGCTCCAAGAGCTACCCATGATGCGGCAATAAATGCGTTTGATGTTTTTTGAATCATAATTTTATATTTGGTTAGTATTTTGAAAAAATTCCGGTATCTGTGATTGTCCAAAAACAACATTTCTGACCACTTGCTTTAAGTCCTTTGTTCGCCCAAGAATTACAGGTTTGAAATATGCTATAGCTTCCGTTTGCTTCATAAAAAGCATCTGAGTTGCTGTAATTTGCATTTGTTTTAATGTTTATAAAATTTCCATCTGCATCTTTCTGAAAACTATTTGTAATATAAGTTATCAGTCGATTATACTGTTCTTTGCTAATCATCATTGATTTGCAATCGCTTCCTAATTTCATTTGTTTGTAATAGGTTGCGTGGATTGCAGTTGTGCTTAATCCGGTTGCCGCCTTGAATGCAACTGAAGTTTTTAGGTCGGCCCAAGTGGGTGTTTCCAAATAGAATCCTTTGTCTCCCCAGCCAAGGGCAATATAATGATAAGTAGAATCTGCTGTCTTAGTATTTTGGAACTGGATCTTTTGGCTCCAATCGATTTGTCTGTTTTTTGTAGGCATCACAATGTCGGTGTGGACGCCGTTTGTAAGGATAAAGATTTTAATCTCAGGTTTTGTATCATCTTCCTTGTCAATTGTGATTTTAGAAAGAGTGTAAGCCGATAGTGCATAGATGAAGATGAAACCTAAAAAAAAGAAGACTGCTTTTAAGAGAATTTTGAGTGCTTTTTTCAATGTGAATTAGTTAATGTTTGAGCCAAATTTAATTAAAAAAGTTTCTAGTTAATATAATAATCGACAAAATATTAAATATAGTACTGTTAAAATTATAGAAGAATAATGAAATACATCACATTTTAGTTTGTGAAGATTTATTTTGATAAATCGAGCTTTATTGAAAGGAGTTTAAAAAGAATAAGATTCAAATTTTTTTAATTATCCTTAATTTTCGCGCATAAAATCAAACGCTCCTTTTCGCAGATGTATTCCGTATTCAAGATAGGCTTTCATGCAGGCAAGGAAATTGGCCCAACCTTCGGTGTTTCCAATCGCCCATTTCAGGTTTTCTTCATTGAACTCTTTTCCGTCTTCGGTTACTTTTACAACAGTACTTTTGTCGGGTTGAGCTTCCAGTGCTATTGTTACTATGGTTGCCAGGTCCCAGACAAATGAAACGGAACTGTTGATTTTGGTTGTGATGTTTTTTATGGGGAATCGTTGATCGAATTCGGGGAATTTCCAGGTTAGTTCTTTTCCGGTTTCCATTTTTCCTGTACTTTCGGATATGAAATAGTTGGTCATTTTTTCTGGATTTACAATGCCTTCAAAGACTTTTTTGATTGGCTTTTGAATTTGTATGGATGCTTTGGCGACTAATTTCATGGTTTTGTTTGTTTTAAACCAACTAATTTAGAAAAAAAAAGCAATTGTTTTGATTTTGGTTTTGATGTTTTGAACAAATGAATTTTGATGCGAAAGTGGTTTTGGTATTAAAATTTATTATGAAGATTTTAATTTTTAATCACTTTGAATGTGTTTTTTGTATTTCCGTAAACAACAACTACAGTGTAAATTCCGTTGGCCAAATGATTGCCGACTTTTATGTTTTGATTGGTTTGAAAATTGTTGCCGGAAAAACAAATTTGCCCTTTCATATCAATTATTTTAATTTGGAGAGGCTCAGTAAAAGCACTTTTAATTTGAATAGTAGCTTCATTTGTGAATGGATTGGGATAAAAAACATCTGGATTACTAATTGAAGTTTTGTCTTCAATTCCGAGATTGCTTTCATCGGCTGCATCTATATAGTTAAAATTAAATTTCGATTTATAATGGATCTTGATGTAATTTTCTCCCTGTGGCAAGGTGATTCCGGAAACCACTTTATCAGTATAAGTTTGTAATCCTCCTGTTGCTTCAAAAGTTTCATCGGTTTTTATAATAGCACCATTTACACTGATATCGAATTTACCCTGAACTAAGGAAGCCACTCGGAAAGTCATTCTGTATGAACCGTTCTTTTCCACATTTATCATGTATTCGCCCCAGTCACCAGGATCTGTAAAGCACACATTTTGACCTGTATTTCCATCGTTAGTGTTTTGTAAACCTGTTCCTCTTCGACGGTAATGTTGGTTGGCTACGATTCTTCCCGGGACATTCATTTTCTTTGAAGCATAGGGAACGTTAAGATAGGCAGTTCCAATGGGTCTGATTTCGCCACTATTGGCACCAAGTAATTGTCCTTCCAGCATATCGGTCCAATCTGAAGGAACTCTTCAGGTGAACCAGGAATAACGGTAAATGTCCGGATCATTTTCAAAAGAGGTTACAATATCTTTCATGAAATTGGTTTTATCTGTGGCAGATTGTACAACTCTGTTTGCAAATTCGGTTACCCAAATTGGGATGTTGTATTTTTTTAATCCATCCGTAACTCCAATAACTGAAGCGGCTGAAGAATCATAAGTATGAAAAGCAATATAATCTACTTTGCAGGTTGGGCAAAGACGGAAGAATTCATCATGCCAGGCGATGGGACTTTGGTAACCGCCGTAATTAGAAGGCCCATTGTAGGCTGGGGAGGCGCTCACAATTTCTAGACCTTTTGCAGCAGCGATTTTTTCGATATTCGGCCAGGCATTTACGGCT
Organism: Flavobacterium aquiphilum; assembly: GCF_027111335.1. Lineage (NCBI taxonomy): Bacteria > Pseudomonadati > Bacteroidota > Flavobacteriia > Flavobacteriales > Flavobacteriaceae > Flavobacterium > Flavobacterium aquiphilum. The sequence goes on from NZ_CP114288.1 coordinate 1,586,846, forward strand.
TCTTGAGGAGTTAATCTTGAACCATCATTAAAGTTAGGCTCGTTGAACGCCAGTAAATATTTGGCTCCGGGTTTTATGGTGGCAATAAATGCATCCGGATTGTTTATTTTTCCCCAAGCCATTGGAACAAATTCAACACCCAAAGTTTCGTAGTTGGTATTTACAGCAGCCTCGGGTTCTGGTGACCAATTGTACCACCAAGAAATTCCGGGTTTTAAAATATTCAAATCAGAAACAGAATGGTTTCCATAAGCAACGCCTCTTTTGGGACTAACTTGTGCATGTATAAGTGCATAAAAACAAAAGTTAATTAATAAAGTGAGGAGTAGTTTTTTAGACATAAAGTGGTTTTTATTTGGTTTAAAAAATGAATTTCAAATGTAGCCCAATAACATTTTAGTTCACATTTGAAAAATTCCATCAAAAACACATCAAAGTTCATAGAGCTTCATTTTAATGTTTAAAAAAAGTTTTGTTCTGATCTAATTTTTGTTAATTAATTGAATAAATCAATGACTTTAAAAGTGTTTCCATACCTTAAAACTGAAAACATTTCTTTACTTTTGCGGCAATCAATATTTGAACTATGTACAAGATTTTAATACGTCCCATATTTTTTTGTTTTGACCCTGAAAAAGTGCACCATTTTACTTTTTCTTTTATTAAATTAGTTTCAAAAATACCAGGAGTTTCTTCACTTTTTAAATTTCTATATCAAGTAAATGACAAAAGATTGGAAACTGAAGTTTTTGGTCTAAAGTTCAAAAACCCGGTGGGATTGGCAGCAGGATTGGATAAAGATGCTATTTTGTACAAAGAATTATCAAGTTTAGGTTTCGGTTTTATAGAGATTGGGACACTTACCCCAAAAGCTCAGCCCGGAAATGATAAAAAACGTTTATTCCGATTAATAGAAGATTCGGGAATCATCAACAGAATGGGGTTTAATAACGGAGGAGTTCTGGAGGCTGTTGAGCGATTAAAGAAAAATAACGGAGTTCTTATTGGAGGAAACATTGGGAAAAATAAAGTGACTCCAAACGAAGATGCAACCTTAGATTATGAGATTTGTTTTGATGCTTTATTTGACTATGTGGATTATTTTGTGGTGAATGTGAGTTCGCCAAATACGCCAAATCTTAGAGCGTTACAAGAAAAAGAACCGCTTACTCAATTGCTTCAAACTTTACAAAATAAGAATTTGGCAAAGCCAAAGCAAAAGCCAATTTTACTTAAAATAGCTCCAGATTTGACCGATGAACAGTTGCTTGATATTATTGATATCGTAAAAGTGACTAAGATAGCTGGGGTAATCGCAACCAATACTACAATTTCCCGCAGCGGATTACGTTCTGGTAATCAAACAGAAACGGGAGGATTATCCGGTAAACCATTGACATCACGATCTACTGAAGTGATTCGTTTTTTATCTGAAAAAAGCAATAAAGCATTCCCAATTATTGGAGTGGGAGGAATTCATTCTGCAAAGGATGCTTTGGAGAAATTAGATGCAGGAGCTAGTTTAATTCAATTGTATACTGGTTTTATTTATGAAGGACCAGCATTGATAAAAGAAATAAACAAAGCAATTTTGTTAAGAAAATAGTAGGATAACAATTTTTCTTTCTGTGTAACCCAAAACCTTTTTATATATTTGGTGGTTATGAAGGCAATAAAAATTATCGAATGTCCACGTGATGCGATGCAAGGCATAAAGGCCTTTATTCCTACCGAAAGAAAGGTAAGTTATATACAATCTTTGTTACGTGTAGGCTTTGATACCATCGATTTTGGGAGTTTTGTCTCGGCGAAAGCCATACCTCAAATGCAAGATACTGCCGAAGTTTTGGAACAGCTCGATTTGTCCAAAACCAAGAGTAAATTATTGGCCATCATAGCCAATGTTCAGGGAGCTACTCAGGCATCTCAACATGCTGCTATTCAATATTTGGGTTTTCCCTTTTCAATTTCTGAGAATTTTCAAATGCGAAATACGCATAAGACTATCGCGGAATCTTTAGTCACATTAGACGAAATTCTAAATCTTGCCAGTAAGACCAATAAAGAAACCGTTGCATATCTTTCGATGGGTTTTGGAAATCCGTATGGAGATCCATGGAATGTTGAAATTGTAGCACAATGGACTGAAAAATTAGCCTCAATGGGAGTGAAGATTTTATCGCTTTCTGATACTATTGGAAGTTCTACTCCCGAAGTGATAGAATATTTATTTTCTAATCTGATTCCTCAATATCCACAAATAGAATTCGGTGCCCATCTTCACACGACTCCAGACAAATGGCTAGAGAAAATCGATGCAGCCTATAAAGGAGGTTGCAGGCGTTTTGATGGGGCCATTCAGGGATTTGGAGGTTGTCCCATGGCTACTGATAAATTGACAGGCAATATGCCTACAGAAAAATTGCTGTCTTATTTTACAGTTCAAAAAGAAAAGACCAATTGCAGTCCAATGAGTTTTGAAAGCGCTTATAACGAAGCTTCCAAACTATTTGGTGAATTTCATTGATTTTTTAGCTTTATTCCTTAAATTAAATAGGTTGAGACTAAGTAATTAAGAATTTTTATAGTTATTTTTAAAATCTTTTTAAGACCGTTTTAAAAAAAGTAATAAAACAATAGAGCAATAGCATGAAATATAGATTTTGCAATAGGATTATTCTGTTAACTCTGCTGGTTTTGAGTTCTTTTTCGTGTAGCAGCGATTTAGATTACAATCAGGTTAATGATTTTAATATTCAGCCCGTTTTTACTACCAATTTGGCATATTTAGAGGCGAAAGCACCTGATTTTGTTGAGAATAATGTGGAGCAACCGATTTTCGGCTATTTGACTAATACAGAATTTTTAAACAATACTTTTGTAGATCAAGATTTGGTTAAAGCTGAAATGTACTTCAGAATAAAAAATACCATCAATAGAGCTTATCGTTTCAATGTTACTTTTCTAAATGCTGCAGGTACTCCTATTTATACCATAGCAATGAATGTTCCGGCTTATAGTGGAACTGAAACCCTAACAGAAAAAACAGAAACATTTGCAGCTGCTAATATTGCTATTTTAAAGAATACAACCAAGCTAGCCTTTACTATTGTTATGCTTCCAGGGCCTCCATTAACGGAATCCAGCCCAGGTAGGATAGAGTTGAGTTCTAGTGTAACTGCTTATTTTGACGTGAAATGAGAAAAATAGTAACCCTTTTATGTTTGTTAGTTTCTTTTTATTGTTTTTCCCAAAATAAAGAAGTTTTATACAATTTCACACCAACACCACAAACCTTATTGACTAATCCGGGAGCCGATGTAAAATACAAATGGTTTTTTGGAGTACCATTGCTGTCTGGGATATCGGCTAATGCAGGATCAACAGGTTTTGATGCTTATAGTTTGTTTGCTAAAAATAATGTGGATTTTACAACCAAAGTAAAAAATGTGGTTGCTGCAACCAGCAAAAACGATTATGTTACTGCCAATGAACAATTGGAAATATTTACAGGAGGAGTAAGAATAGGAGGAGAGGATGATCCGTCGTATATTTCTTTTGGGATGTACCAAGAATTTGATTCCTTTATTTACATGCCAAAAGACCCAGCTATTTTGGCTTTGTATGGAAACAAAGATTATATAGGTAAGAACTTTAATTTGGGCGATTTGAATGCAAAAGCTGAGGTATTGTCTGTTTTTCATGTTGGTTTTAATAAGCAGCTGAATGAAAAATTGATAGTTGGTGGGCGCGCAAAAATTTACTCCAGTATATTTAATGCGACATCAACCCATAATTCTGGATATTTTTATACAACACAAGATTCTAATTTAATTTATAATCAGGTTATCCATTCCGATTTGCAACTTAACACTTCTGGTGCTGCCAAATATTTGGACGAAAACTATAATGGTGATCTGGGAACCGATTTGGTAAATGATATTCCTAAAAAGGCTTTTCTTGGTGGAAATTTAGGATTGGGAATGGATTTGGGACTTACATATTATCCTCAAAAAAATATTCAGTTAACGGCAAGTTTGGTTGATATTGGATTCATTAACCATACAAAAGATGTTGTGGGATATACATTCAAAGGAGATTATGCCTTCAAAGGGGTGCTTACTAATTTTAACGAAGATGGTACTGTTGATGATGCTTATCAAGATTTTAAGGATGCAATTCCTTTTGATACCATTTACAAAAAATACAAGACACAACGTCCTCTGAAATTTTATTCTTCTTTCCAATATTCATTTGAAGAAGATAGGGGGGATGGCGAATGTAATTGTGAAGGTAATGACGAGTCCATGTATCGAAGTGCAGTTGGAGCACAGTTTTTTGCAATGTCAACTCCACGAACTCCTATGTTGGCCTTGACCGCTTATTATAGAAGAAGAATTCTTAAGGGATTGCAAATGAAAGCGACTTATACTATCGATTCCTATTCCTTTTCCAATGTAGGTTTGGGCTTGACAACCAAGATAGGTATGTTTAATTTTTATGCAATGGCAGATAATCTTTTGTCTTATAAGGATGTCTCCAAGGCAAATGCACTCACATTTCAACTCGGATTCAATATAATCGCAGGAGGAAGCAGTAAGTAGATTAGGGGGGGTAAACTTGAATTTGTTTGTCTTTTTGGAGCAGAATGATTAGGCATTTTAATAAACATCGTTCCCGCTGTACGCTGCAATCTTGTGAACCGTCTCGTCCCAAAAGACGAGACGGTTCACAAGGATTTTCACTTCCATCGGGGCTAAAAGGAAGCATTTTTGCGTTTTTGGGATTTTTTGGAATAACAAAAAATCAATAATCTACCCATATAAAAAACACATTTGGTCTTAAATAGCATTAATGTCTTATTGGGTTGAAAAAGCTCAGACTTCTTTTATTAATAAAAAAAAGAGAGATAAGAGTTTTTTTAGCTCGTCAAGATTGTGTATATTTGCACGCAATTCAACTAGAAATTGCAACATGAAAGCACACAACTCCAAGATTGTCGGCGAAGGTTTAACCTACGATGATGTACTGTTAGTTCCCAACTACTCGAATGTTCTTCCGCGTGAAGTGAGTATAAAATCAAAATTTTCAAGAAATATTACACTGAATGTTCCTATTGTATCTGCAGCTATGGATACAGTAACCGAAAGTTCTATGGCTATTGCTATGGCACAAGAAGGAGGAATTGGTGTTTTGCATAAAAACATGACGATCGAACAACAGGCTGCCAAAGTGCGTAAAGTAAAACGTGCTGAGTCTGGTATGATTATCGATCCTGTCACTTTATTGATGAATTCTACAGTCAATGATGCCAAAAGTGCCATGAGAGAATATGGTATTGGCGGTATTCCGGTTGTTGATGAAAATAAAATTCTAAGAGGTATCGTTACCAACAGAGATTTGCGTTTTGAAAAAAACGGAACACGTCCTATTACCGAGGTTATGACCAGCGAAAATTTGGTAACAGTTGCCGAAGGAACTTCATTGGAAGAAGCTGAAGTAGTATTACAAGGTCATAAAATTGAAAAATTACCTGTTATAAATGATAAAAATGAGTTGGTTGGTTTAATCACTTTTAGGGATATTACCAAATTGGCTCAAAAACCAAATGCCAACAAAGATAAATTTGGGCGTTTGAGAGTAGCAGCCGCTTTGGGTGTTACTGCTGATGCTGTTGAAAGAGCAACAGCTTTGGTAAACGCAGGAGTTGATGCCGTAATTATCGATACAGCTCACGGACATACAAAAGGTGTGGTTGACGTATTGAAAGCGGTGAAAGCCAAATTTCCGGAATTGGATGTAATTGTTGGTAATATTGCCACTCCGGAAGCAGCACAATATTTAGTTGAAAGCGGTGCTGATGGTGTAAAAGTAGGAATCGGACCTGGTTCTATCTGTACTACAAGAATCGTTGCAGGTGTTGGTTTTCCTCAATTTTCAGCGGTACTTGAAGTGGCTGCTGCCATAAAAGGAACAGGAGTTCCTGTAATTGCCGATGGTGGAATTCGTTACACAGGAGATATTCCTAAAGCAATTGCTGCTGGTGCTGATTGTGTCATGTTAGGTTCATTATTGGCAGGAACAGCAGAGTCTCCAGGAGAAACTATCATTTTTGAAGGAAGAAAATTCAAATCCTACAGAGGAATGGGTTCTGTTGAGGCGATGCAGGAAGGTTCAAAAGACCGTTATTTCCAAGACGTTGAAGATGACGTGAAAAAACTTGTTCCGGAAGGAATCGTAGGACGTGTGCCTTATAAAGGAGAGTTGAACGAAAGTATGCAACAATTCATAGGAGGTCTTCGTGCCGGTATGGGTTATTGCGGTTCCAAAGATATTGCTACATTACAGGATACTGGACGTTTCGTTCGTATCACCGCAAGCGGTATCAACGAAAGTCACCCTCATAATGTGACCATCACAAAAGAAGCTCCGAATTATTCGAGATAAGATAGCCAAAAGGCAAATAGCAAAAGGCAAAAAGCAAAAGGTGGAAGGCTCATTCAGAAGTAAGCTGACTTCTGACGTAATCCATAAAAAAGATGATCGATTTTGATATTCATTATCGGTCATTTTTGTTTTATGAAGTTTTTCAAGGATTATTTTGTAAAAAAAATGCGTTTTTGTTTCCAACAAGACACAAGTATCCCATGGAATTAATCTTTCGTTTTTTTCAAGCTGTTAAACTTTTAAATCGAGAGTTGTAAATTCTTCTTCCAATTTCAAGAGCATTAGCTGTATGTATTCCGAAAAAAATCCAGAGTATCTCGCTCTTTTGAGTTTTGGCTTTAATTTTTCTCAGGTTGTAATGTTCTTTTTCTTTTCCAAAACTTCCTTCTAAGCGTGTGGCACGTTCTTTTTTGATTCCTTTGGCTAAAATTTTACGCTGCTCTTCGTTTTTACCTGCTTTTCCTTTTCGAACAAAATCGGTTTGGATAGCATTTGAAGTGGTAAATGTCCTGTTTTTGTTGGTGGCATAAATAGCATCGGCTCCCAGCATTCTTACTTTGGTTTTAGTGAGGTTTTGGGCGCAAAAGACGGTGCTTTGTAAACGTGTTCCTTCGTTGAATGCACGATATTGGATGTGTTCAATAAAATTGATTCCGTCTATTTGGATTTTATTGACTTTGGCTCCAAATTCTACTTGTTTGACTTCTTTGCCACGCACTATGGGGCGAATGTAACTTTTACTAATGCTTACAATTCTATCGGGAACACTTTTTCCTGTTTTGAATATTTGTGCCTGTTGGCTGTAAACTTTTGCAATAGTGGCACGTTGTCGTTTGTATTTTTCGGTAACTTTAAAGTTGTTTTGGTTCTCTATTTTACTGAGTTCTCCATTGAGTTTGTATAATAATTTCAGAAGTCCCCGAGTTACTTTAGTGCGGTATTTTGATGGCTTTTTTCTCTTTTTAGAATATTCATTATAGCGTCTACACCAGTCTAAATACTTGGTTCTGGGTAATTTGATTTTTAAAATCCGACATAAAGATTCCATTTGTTTATAGTTCCACTCCACACATTCCCAAAGCAATTTTTGATTGGTTGGAAAACGTACTTCGCTTTCATAACAAGTGGCATCAGTAAAGATTTTGTCCAAATCTTTCATATACCCAATCCAATTCTTAGAAAGTATTTCTTGTGATTTTCTTATGTTTAAACCCTTGGAAAGTTCCATTCTAATTTGACTCACAATTTTAAAGTTGGTTAGTGGTCTGTCGATGGGAATCAAAATATCACAAAAAAACTGCATAAAAATATTGCCATTCAAAAGCTCGATGAGTTTCCTGTCGGAGCAACCGTAGTAATTCTTGAGCATCATCAGGGCAATCTTACCCTTGGGGCTAAAATAACAATGAGTCCCTTTTTGAGAATCTTTCAGCCTGAAAGTTTGGCCAAGCTCTAAAAAAAAAGGCATCGAAAGGTAAATTTTACCCAAATCTGTTTTTAGAAATTGGGCGTAGAAACCATCAAAATCGGTATTGATGGAAAAAATTGGAATTTCGTATTGAAATTCGCTTAAACGTACTATTTTTGGCATCACACTTTAAAAGAAAACCCCGTTTTTGACTCGTTTTGAGCAATTTCGGGGTTTGTTTCTTCTAATATAACAACTATTTTATTGAAAAACAATAGTTTAAGACATTATGAATGTGCCGTGGAAGATTTAGTTCTTGCGCCTTTTTTGTTTGGATGTGATTTTTTTAGGTGATTAGCTGATGGCGAGTATATATCAAATCCGCGATCGTTCTTGAGGAAAATTTAGGTATATCCGAGCCATCTAGTCTGCGCACGCAACGAAATCTTTGCTATTGTATGCAGTTTTTATGATTTTTTTCGTTTTTTCCAAAATAGAAATCTATCAATTAGATTATTGTCATTTTTATTTGTTTCGCGTGATATATTCCGATTAAGTTTTTTACTTAGAGCGTCAATTTCATTTTTATGCATTTCAATTCTTATAGAGTTTTGAAACTTATTATTATAGTTTATCAATGAATCAAGTAGAAAATCGTCTAACTTTAATTCTTTTCCAATTCCAATATTTGTTAAGTTTTGATATTCTGTCCACTCATTTTTTTTAAGTAGCCAATCTGATAATAGTTGTTTTAAATATTCGTATTCTTTTGCTTGAAATGCAAAATCAACTTCATCCTTTATTGGGAATTCATAGACAGCAAAATATTGGTGCTTATAGTTTTTCCATTCATTGATTTCTTCTTGAGTATAAATTGGAGTGGAGTTGTCTACAGTTACTAATTGAATAAGTTTTTCTTTGTTAGGATTGTCACAAAGTCTAAGGTATTCTAGTACCTTATCTACACCAAAAGACAATAGATATTCAGTATCAAATCCTATTGAAGAATCAAAATCAGTTTCTTTAGAATTCCAAAACTGCCAAATATCATCAATGTTATTAAACTTTGTTAATAAATAAGCTGCTAGATATAATACGTCAACTTCGTAATTCTCTATGCTTTTTTTTGATTGTCTTAATTCTTTCTCTGCAATAAAAATATAGTTGACAATATTGTAATCAGAAGTTTTTATATCATTGAAGATAGCGATTAAAACTTTGTTTCTTGCTATTTGATTGTAATTATTGTCTTTAGCTGATTCAATTGATAAATTATCTAGAAGATTTGGATTTTCTCTAAGTTCTTTAAGCTGATTTTGATAAATTTCTTGTAGATTCAATTTGTATGAGGGTTTTCTAAAATTGCACATAACTACTTCTTAGTCCTTAGAAAATCAGACATATCTACTCAAAATAAGGTCGCTTTGTCTGATAGGTATTAGGATTTATTTGTTTTCAAATGTATAAAAAACGGATTACAAATTGTTAGTGTTTTTCGCTTTGCAATACATTTTTTTTTTTAAAATAATTTCTAAGAATAACAAAACTTTGTCGCTAGCCCGATTGAAACGAAAATCCTTTTGTCTCGTTCTCAAACGAGACAAAAGATTGTAATGGCAAGCGGGAGAGAAGCTGTTATGAAATACTATTGTTCTGCTCCTAAAAAAACACACCAGTCTTTCGACCAGTGCTTTATCTGTTTTATTTTTAAAATTAATCATGTGCCAAATCCGCCAGCAGTTTTTTGTCGCCAACAATCCATAAAATATCATCTTTTTCTAAAATGACATTGGATTCCGGATTCAGTGCTCGTTTTCCTCTTTTTTCGATTCCCACAATTAGTCCTTGTGTTTTCTCGCGTAGTTTGGACTCTTTTATGCTTTTTCCAATAAAAGTGTGGTTTTTCAATTCGATTTGGCGTAAAACAATATCGGGTTCAACAACTTCAGGGGAAACGTCCATTTCGTGTTGATCCAAATATTTTTTAAACGCCTGTACTTGGGCATCAGTCCCAATGACGCAAATTTCGTCTCCCGGAAAAATACGTTCGTTGGCATCCGGAATGTGAATCGTGATGTCGCCTCGTTTTATCGAAACAAGATTAATTCCTAGTTTTTCCCTGACTTGAAGGTTTTTCAGTGCTTCCCCGGCTATATTGGATTCGGCTGCGATGTCAAATACCGCCATGTGGCCGTCCCAGGGTGTTAAATCGCTTCGGCTTCTTTTGGCTCTTGCAATTTCCCGATCGTTTAAATTGGTGAGGAAATGATTTTCAATTTTGTGGTATTGGATGTGCAGTTTTTTTTGGAAGGCCAAATAAATTACAATGGCAATTATTAACGTGATTAATGCAATTTTTGGAGAGAAGAAAGTGTTTAGCAATAGCCCGATAAAGAAAATGGACAGTACTATTCGGATGAAAAATAACATCGTCAATGGTCCTCGGGATTTGCGGTCGAGCATTAATTGTCCCACTTCTTGGACAGCAACCCTTCTGAAAGCCAGTGCCCACAAAAAAGGAGAAACTATCGCCAAAGTTATCAAAGCGCCTATAGGTTTTCCTAAATGATAATCTTCGACTATTGGCAAAATAAAACGGGAGGACAGCAAGATGACGGCAAGAATGATGACGACCAGTACAATCACCTGAATTAAAAAGGCATTGATAACCGTTTGCCACAAACTTACCGTTTTTATCGCTTGGGTACTAGCTGAGTAACGTTCGATTCTCTTAGTCCATTTACGTGGTAAATTATGCGCCAAATATTCGGAAATTGGGAGCGAATATTTAATCATGAAAGGTGTTGTAAATACTGTCACTGCCGAAACGGCAACAACTATCGGATACAAAAAGGAATTGGTAGCTTTTAGTGTTACGCCCAAAGTCGCTATGATAAAGGAAAATTCACCAATTTGTGATAAACTCATTCCGGTTCGGATAGAATCTTTCAAAGGTTGTCCCGATAATATGGCTCCAAATGTTGAACTTACGGATTGGCCAATGATGGTAACAAAAGACAGAATAACTACCGGAATAGCGTGTTCGTACAAGGCTTCCGGATTAATCAACATTCCGACAGATACAAAAAATACGGCGCCAAATAAGTCTTTCACCGGTTTTACCAAATGTTCAATATGTTCCGCCTCTGTAGTTTCGGCAATGATAGATCCCATGATAAAAGCGCCAAGAGCGGGCGAAAAACCAACTTTGGCTGCAAAAATAACCATGACCAAACACAGTGCGAGCGAAATAATAAGCAGCATTTCATCGGTGAGTAAGTGTTTGGTTTTTTTGAGTACGGTTGGGATGATAAAGATTCCGCCCAAAAACCAAATCACAAGAAAAAAGACCAGTTTTAAGACAGACATCAAAAGATCACCACCGGAAAACTGACTACTTACTGCAACCGTTGATAGTAAAACCATCATCAAAATAGCCAATATATCCTGAACGATTAAAGAACCAATAACGATTCCGGCAAATTTTTGGGTTTTAACACCCAATTCATCAAATGATTTTAAAATAATTGTTGTCGAAGATATGGAGAGAATTACCCCGAGAAAGATGCTGTCCATCTTTGGCCAATCTAACCATTGTCCAACAAAATAACCCAAAATACACATACTTACTATCTGTGTTCCTGCTGTAATCGAAGCTGTTCCGCCAACTTTCATCAATTTTTTGAAACTGAATTCCAGTCCGAGGCTAAACAATAAAAAGATAACACCAATCTCAGCCCAAACTTCAACGCTTTTGATTTCTTTTATAGTAGGGAAAAAATCAAAATGGTTACCCGCCATAAAACCGGCAATTAAATAACCCAATACTAGAGGTTGTTTTAGTTTTCTAAATAGCAGGACAGCGACAGTCGCCGTTATTAGGATAAGACCTAAATCGCTGATTAGAGGGTTTAAATGGCTTGTAGTTTCAGGTACATCGGTTAATAGACTCATATAGTATTTTGTAGGTAAAAATCGTTGATGGCTAATTTACGAAAAAAGAATTTTTTTTAAAGCTTCAAGGCTGTTGCTTATGAAAAAATTAACCGCAAAGTTCGCAAAGCTTTGCGTGTCCTCCTCGTAATGCCTTAAATTTGTTCTCGCAGAGGCGCAAAGGCACAAAGAAATACGTTCTAATCTTTGCGTCTTCGCGTCTTTGCGAGATTTTTTAAATGCCTGCGGTTAAATTTTCATTATTGATGTTGCAACAAAAAAAGCTACCCGAAAAGGATAGCTTCTAGTATTCGTTATTGGCTTTTTGCCTTCTGATTAAATTCCTATGAAATTACTAGGTGTGATTTGCATCAATTCGGTTTTAATTTCAGGTGACACGTCTAAGGTTTCTATGAAAGCATGAATAGAATTTTTGGTAATGGCTTCATTAGTTCTTGTCAATCCTTTTAAAGCTTCGTATGGATTTGGATAAGCTTCACGTCTTAAAATCGTTTGAATCGCCTCGGCAACAACAGCCCAGTTGTTTTCCAAATCTTCGTGGAATTTTGATTCGTTCAACAATAATTTGTTCAATCCTTTCAAAGTGGCTTCAAAAGCGATTAAAGTGTGTCCCATTGGAACTCCAATGTTTCTCAAAACGGTACTGTCGGTCAAATCGCGTTGCAATCTTGAAACCGGTAATTTAGCCGATAAATGTTCGAAAATAGCATTGGCAATTCCCAAGTTTCCTTCGGAGTTTTCAAAATCAATTGGGTTTACTTTGTGTGGCATCGCCGATGATCCAATTTCGCCCGCTTTGATTTTTTGTTTGAAATATTCCATCGAAACATACGTCCAAATGTCACGATCCAAATCGATGATAATAGTGTTGATTCTTTTTAAAGCATCAAAGAAAGCTGCGAAGTGATCGTAATGCTCAATTTGTGTTGTTGGGAAAGAATGGTGTAGTCCTAAGTTTTGCTCAACAAATTTATTTCCGAATTGCTTCCAGTCAATTTGTGGATAGGCAACGTGGTGCGCATTGTAGTTTCCGGTAGCCCCGCCAAATTTGGCTGCAAAAGGAGTATTAAACAATAAACGCATTTGCTCTTCCAAACGCTCCACAAAAACGGCAATTTCTTTACCTAAACGAGTAGGTGATGCTGGTTGTCCGTGTGTACGGGCAAGCATCGGGATAGCTGCCCATTCTTGTGACAATTCTTTTAATTTGGATACTACAGAAATCAATGATGGCATATAAACTTTCTCAAAAGCGTCTTTTGTAGAAAGCGGAATTGCCGTATTGTTGATGTCTTGTGAAGTCAATCCGAAGTGGATAAACTCTTTATATTCGGATAAGCCTAATTTTTCAAAAACATTTTTAATGAAATATTCAACGGCTTTTACGTCGTGGTTGGTAACTTTTTCGGTTTCTTTTATCCAAAGAGCATCTTCGGTAGAAAAGTTTCTATAAATGTCACGTAAACTTTCGAACAACGAAGAGTCAACGTTTTTTAGTTGAGGCAAAGGCACTTCGCATAAAGCAATGAAATACTCAATTTCAATTAATACGCGATATTTGATTAGGGCTTCTTCAGAGAAAAAAGGAGCCAATGATGCTGTCTTACTTCTATAACGACCGTCGATTGGCGATATAGCATTCAATTCGTTCAGGTTAGTCATTTTTTGTTGTTTTTTCGAAAGGTGCAAATATATAGAGAATTTAGGGATTAAGGGGTATGATTTTTAAGGTTTGATGAAGAAATTAGTGATAAAAAACTCGTTTGTTCGATGTAATTGAAAGATTTAGAAATTAACGGGTTGTTTTTGTTATAACTATCTCCTAATTAAAGTTATATTTGTTTAACAAAAAAATGGTATCGATGAACAATGTAAAAAATGTTTTCAGTATTAAAGATCTTGAAAATCTTTCAGGGATAAAAGCACACACCATTCGAATTTGGGAAAAACGATATAATGTTTTACAGCCAATGCGTACAGACACCAATATACGTTTGTATTCCTTGTCAAGTCTCCAAAAACTATTGAATATTGCCCTGTTGCTCGATTATGGGTATAAAATTTCCAAAATTTCAACTTTCGCCGATGAAAAAATAACGGAATTGATTCGGGAAGTTGTCTTGAATAAGAATGCCAAAAATCATGCTGTCAATGCGTTTAAAATGGCTATGATGAATTTTGACCAGAAACTTTTTTTCAATACCTATGATTGGTTATCTGAAGAAAAGTCCTTTAGGGAAATTTTTCGTCAAGTGTTCATTCCGTTGATGGAAGATATTGGCCTATTGTGGCAGACAGATACGATTACTCCGGCGCATGAGCATTTCATCAGCTGTTTGATATTGAAGAAAATATTGGTTAATATCGAGAAAGTGGAAGCTGATATGTCTATAAATGACAGCAGAGTTTATGTTTTGTCGCTTCCTCTTAATGAGATACATGAGTTAGGTTTAATGTATCTGCATTACGAAATAGTTTCTAAAGGATTTAGGGTGATTTATTTGGGACAAAGTATGCCTTTTGGATATTTAAAAGACTTGAAAAAGCATTACAGCTCAATTGTTTACCTGTCTTATTTTACTATACAACCTGAACGTGATAGTGTTAATGATTATGTGAATTCCATGGCTTCGGAACTCTTGGGTGACGGCTCTCAAATATGGTTGATAGGGGAGTTGGTAAAACATATTGACCTGAATTTAATTCCTGAAGGTGTTAAAGTTTTTGGTTCCATACCAGATTTAATAGAAAAGATTTGATTTTTTGTTTAATGTTTTTGTACATTTGTTAAACAAATTATGAAAACAATAGCAATAATAGGTTCAGGGTTTTCGGCAATGGCCGCTTCGTGCTATTTAGCAAAAAGCGGTTATGAGGTAACGATTTATGAAAAAAATCCATCCATAGGAGGGAGAGCTCGTCAATTGAAAGTTGAAGGGTTTACATTTGACATGGGGCCCAGTTGGTACTGGATGCCCGATGTTTTTGAGCGCTTTTTTGCTGATTTTGGTAAAAAAACAACCGATTATTACCAACTTATAAAGCTTTCTCCGGCATACCGGGTCTATTATGGAATAGAAGATTTTATTGCAATCGCAGATGATTTGCCCCAAATAGTTGCCGATTTCGAGGCTATCGAAAAAGGAAGCGGTCAAGTATTGAAAGAATTTATTTGTGAAGCCAAAAATAATTATGATATCGCCATAAAAGAGTTGGTTTATCGCCCAGGTGTTTCTCCTCTGGAATTAGTAACGGTTGAAACCGCCAAGAAAATAGGTCAGTTTTTTAGTAACATCAGCAAAGACATTAGAAAGAAATTCAAAAACGAACGACTCATTCATATCTTGGAGTTTCCGGTTTTGTTTCTCGGTGCAAAACCATCTGATACTCCTTCTTTTTACAGTTTCATGAATTATGCCGATTTTGGTTTGGGCACTTGGCATCCAAAAACAGGGATGTTCGATGTCGTTCGGGCAATGGAGAACCTAGCTAGAGAGTTGGGCGTAGTTTTTGTAACCAATGCCAATGTTGAGAAAATTAATGTCGAAAATAAAATAGCCCGATCATTGGTTGTCAATGGAAGAACAATTCCATCTGATGTAATTTTGAGCGGTGCCGATTATCATCATACCGAAACCCTATTGGATATTCAACATCGTGCCTATTCTGAAAAGTATTGGGATAGCCGTGTTTTTGCCCCATCTTCCTTATTGTTCTATGTGGGATTCAACAAAAAAATAAGAAATATTTCACATCATGCTTTGTTTTTTGATGTCGATTTCGAACAGCATGCCAAGGATATCTATGATGAACCAAGGTGGCCTAGGGAACCTTTGTTTTATGCCAATTTTCCATCATTGACAGATAAAACGGCAGCTCCCGAAGGTATGGAATCAGGTTTTTTCCTTGTTCCCCTTGCTCCGGGAATTGAAGATACCGAAACCTTGCGAGAAGAATATTTCAATAAAGTAATAGACCGCTTTGAAATTTTGACCCAACAAAAGGTTAGGGATAACATTATAGTCAAACAATCATTTTGCAAAAACGACTTTGTTTCTGAATATAATTCATACAAAGGAAATGCTTACGGTTTGGCAAATACACTTATGCAGACCGCTTTTTTGAGACCAAAACTCAAAAGTGCAAAAGTCAAGAATCTATACTTTACGGGGCAATTAACCGTTCCGGGTCCCGGCGTTCCCCTAATTTCGGGGAAATTGGTGTCAGAATTAATAAATAAACAACTTTTAAATCAATAGCTATGAAGAAATTATTTGATGAAGTATCCTTCAAGTGTAGTAAGTTGGTGACCAAGAATTACAGTACTTCGTTTTCTATGGCGGTTTATATGCTCGCACCTAGTATTCGAGAAGCCATTTACAGCATTTACGGATTTGTGCGTTTTGCGGACGAAATTGTGGATTCTTTTCACGGTTATGACAAAGAAAATTTGCTGATTGATTTCGAAAACGAATATTACAAAGCAATGAAATCAGGCATCAGTTTGAATCCGATTTTGAATTCTTTTCAACAAACGGTAAAGGAGTACAATATAACTGATGATTTGATTCAATCTTTTCTAAAAAGCATGAAACTTGATTTAATCAAATTGGATTATAATAGCAAAGAAGAATATAACGAGTACATTTATGGCTCTGCTGATGTAGTAGGATTAATGTGTCTCAAAGTTTTTGTCAAAGGAGATGAAGCTAGATACAATCAGTTGAAAGACCAAGCTATGAAGTTGGGTTCTGCTTTCCAAAAAGTGAATTTTCTTCGTGATTTAAAAGAAGACAATTTAGTCTTAAATCGAAATTATTTTCCGGGACTCGATTTAAAGTCTTTTGATGAAAAGTCAAAAAAAGCAATAATCGCTGAAATAGAGGAAGATTTTAGAGTTGCCTATCAAGGAATCAAAAAATTACCGTTGGAAGCAAAATTTGGCGTTTACACGGCTTATGTTTATTACAAAAAACTGCTCAAAAAATTGGCACATACGCCTTGTAACGAAATAGGAAATACTAGAATAAGGGTTTCCAATTATTCAAAAGCAGGATTATTGGCGCAGTCTTTTGTATCTTACAAGTTGAAATTAGTGTAAAAGTGAGCGATTAGTGAATAGTTGTTAATGATTAGATTGTTAGTGTTATAAAACAAAATGATTAAATGTACTAAAGCTATTTGTGCCGTTTTCTATTAATTTTTAAATGATTTTATAATTTAAAATTGATTTAAACTAATTACTAAAAGCTATTCACTATTCACTAGACAAATTTAATTCAATGAAAAAAATATGGTTTCCTTTTTGATTTTTTTAGGTGTTTTTTTAAGTATGGAATGTGTTACTTGGCTTACGCACAAATATGTTATGCATGGATTCATGTGGTATTTTCATTCGGATCATCATCAGCCGAAATACGCACACACTTTTGAAAGAAACGATATTTTCTTTGTGATTTTTGCCGTACCTAGCATTGTCCTCTTTTATTTTGGCGTACAGCAAGGGGTGAATTATTTATTTTTCATTGCGCTAGGCATTACTACTTATGGTTTTTGTTATTTCATAGTTCATGATGTATTGATTCATCAGCGTTTCAAATGGTTCAAAAATACCAAAAACAAGTATTTGGTTGGTTTGCGTAAGGCGCACAAAGTTCATCATAAACATTTGGGGAAACAGGATGGGGAATGTTTTGGGATGTTGTTTGTTCCTTTTAAATATTATAAAATGTAATATGTTGTAATATCTGTTTCAATAAAAATGAACCACATAGACACATAGATTTAATAACAAATCATTAAAGAATGAATAGAAATAGGACTATTTTTCACATAGATTCACTATATGAAAAGTAAAATGTCTATCAAACTCTTTTAAACACTATGAATTCTATGTTTCTATGTGTTTAAAAATAATTGCACTCACAAATATGTCGTTATATTTTTTTTTGAATATTGGTTCGTTCCTAATTCCGTTTCTGTATAGTTTCGAAAAAAGAATGAAATACAGTAAGCGGTGGAAAGTAATTTTTCCATCTTTGGTTATTACCGCCTTTTTTTTTATTGTTTGGGATATTATTTTTACCCAAATAGGAGTTTGGAGTTTTAATCCAAGATATCATTCAGGGATAGAATTTTTTGGTTTGCCAATAGAGGAATGGCTTTTTTTTATTTGCATTCCGTATGCGAGTTTGTTTATTCATTTTTCTTTCCAATATTTCTTTCCCAATGTGGCTTTGAGTGACAGCACTGTAAAATGGGTTTATTGTATTTTGATGGTTATAATCATTCCTATAGTTGTATTTAATTATGACAGATGGTACACTTTTGTGAATTTCAGTTTGTTTATTTTGGTTTTAACCGTGGCCGTTTTTAAGTTTTCGGAGGTTTTGAAAACGTATTTCATTACTTTTTTAATCATTTTAATTCCGTTTTTACTCGTAAACGGAATTCTCACCGGCAGTTTTATAGAGGAGCCGGTCGTTTATTATAATGACAATGAAAATTTAGGTATTCGATTGGGGACAATACCGATTGAAGACACGGGTTATGCTTTTACAATGTTGTTGATGAGTTTGATTTTGATGAAAATAATTGAGAAGAAAAATGAAAGTATATAAAAAAGTAAGTGTTCAACACATCAATGCGACTCTAGATGAATGTTGGGATTTTTTCTCCCGTCCAGAAAATTTGCAAAAAATAACTCCTAAAACCATGGGATTCGAAATCACTGATTTTGACAACCAATCGATGTATGCGGGGCAAATTATCCAGTACAAAATTTCACCCCTTTTAGGATTAAAGTTAAATTGGGTCACCGAGATTACCAAAGTAGAGGAGAACGCTTATTTCATAGATGAGCAGCGTTTCGGACCCTATAGTTTTTGGCACCATAAACATTTTTTTGAAGAAACCTCGAACGGAGTCAAAATGACCGATGTGGTGCATTACGCATTGCCTTTGGGTTTTTTAGGACGAATTATAAATGCTTTAGTCGTCGAGAATAAGCTGAAAGAGATTTTTGATTACCGTTTTGCAAAAGTCGATCAACTTTTTAATTAAAAAGATTCTAAGTTGTTAAGATTCTAAGCGACTAAGATTTATGCGGACAATTTTGAAAGTCAATATTAACAAAACTTAGATTCTTAGAAACTCAGAATCTAAGCAACTTATAAAGAGAAATGTCAAAACAAAAAGTATCGATATTTTGGTTCCGACGTGATTTGCGTCTCGAGGATAATGTGGCTTTGTATCACGCGCTACAATCCAAATATCCCGTAATTCCTTTGTTTATTTTTGATACCGATATTTTGGACAGTTTGCCCAAAAACGATGCCCGTGTTGGTTTTATATACGAATCACTTCAAAAAATAAATGCAAAGCTCAAGGCCATTGAGAGTTCAATTTTAATCAAAAAAGGAACAACAACCGAAGTTTGGAAGTCTCTTTTTCAGGAATATGCTGTTTCGGAGGTTTTTTTCAATAAAGATTATGAACCGTATGCCATCAAAAGGGATTTGGAAATAGCTGCATTGGCAAAAACCAATCATGCCCAATGTTTTTCTTTTAAAGATCAGGTTATTTTTGAAGAAAAGGAAATCATCAAAGCTGATGGAACGCCTTACACTATTTATACGCCTTACAAAAATAAGTGGTTGGAAAAATACAAATCCTTGGCACCGCTTCAAGAGTATATTACTTTAAATTACTTATTCAATTTTTACAGAAGTAATTTTGATTTTCCCACTTTAGAACAAATAGGTTTCGAAGAAAATAACATAAAAGTAATTCCTTATAAGCTCACAGAGATTGCAAATTACCATGAAACCCGTGATTTTCCTGCTATAGACAGCACTTCATACCTTTCACCTCATTTGCGTTTTGGGACAGTGAGTATTCGGAAATTGGTTAATTGGGCGGCTCAGGAAAATGCTGTTTTTTTGAGTGAATTGATTTGGCGTGAATTCTTTATGCAAATTTTGTTTTGCTTTCCGAAAGTGGTCAATCATAATTTCAAATCGGCTTATGACGGAATTCAATGGCGAAATAATGAAGAAGATTTTAAGCGTTGGTGTACAGGGAACACAGGTTATCCTATGGTCGATGCGGGGATGAGGCAACTCAATGAAACGGGTTATATGCACAACAGGGTACGCATGGTGGTAGCAAGTTTTTTGTGCAAACATTTGCTTATCAATTGGCAATGGGGTGAAGCCTATTTTGCCGAAAAACTGTTGGATTATGATTTGTCGGCCAATGTCGGAAATTGGCAATGGGCGGCAGGAACGGGCTGTGATGCGGCACCTTATTTCAGGGTTTTTAATCCCGATATCCAACTCAAAAAGTTTGATGAAAAAGGAATTTATATCCGCAAATGGATTCCCGAATTTGATCTGGGTTACTGCGAACCGATGGTTGATCACGCTTTTGCACGGGATAGGGCAATTGCTACTTATAAGGCGGGGGGTTTAAACTGAGTTTAAATTATATATTTATTTAGCTGGAGTACTGAAAAAGGCGGAAGACTTTTATTGTGGGTACGAGTGTGACACTTGCACTAGCCCTGTGTTGCCTAATGCTCTTACTATCGGGGGAGTTCCTATGATTTTGATAGGAGCTCCTATAGTTTTGGTAGGATCTCCTATGATTTTGGTAGGTGTTCCTATAGTTTTGGTAGGCGTTCCTATAGTTTTGGTAGGTGTTCCTATGATTTTGATAGGCGTTCCTATAGTTTTGGTAGGATCTCCTATGATTTTGGTAGGCGTTCCTATGATTTTGATAGGAGCTCCTATAGTTTTGGTAGGAGCTCAGGTTACAAAATAAGCACCGCCTTTTTCTTTACCCAAGCGATAGCGAACAGGCGAAGCAAATTTATATTTTCTGCTCATTTGTCTTTTTGTTAAATATAATTATTCATAAAACAAAAACTACAACTTTTTAGGGTTGTAGTTTTTGTTTTGCCTGCTTATGATTGTGGGTACGAGTGTGACACTCGCACTAGCCTTGTTGTTGCCTAGTGCTCGGACTAGCGGGGGTCTTTGTAAAATAGCACACAACGTCAGTTGTCTAATGACCTCCGTTTTTAATTTTTATATTCGGTCCCCTGTCTTTGAAAAATCTCAAATAAGCAATTCTCAGAAGCTTGATATAGGTTTTTAGACAGTTTGACGTTCCGGCGCTTGGCGAGGCTGCGAGCTTCGGAACCGATTATTTTCTGTTAAAGATAAAATTTCTTACAAAATGTAAACGTAATTTACTACAAAATTCGCAATCTTGCCAAACGCCTGTTAACTGTCTGTTTCTTTAGTTTTGTTTTCTTCATCTGATTGAGGTTCATCAATTATAATTCCGTCAATTTGATTCTTAAAAACACCTTTTCCAATTAATTGCTGAATAGCTATAGAAACTAATTTATTTGATATTCCAAGTTCAGATGCTACCTTTTTATGAACTCCAGTTTCCCAAGGTTGTGGAGGTAGTTTTTCTTTAATTGTTAAAATGATTTTTTCATCAAGAAACCTTGGCTCAGATATTGTCTCAGGCTTAGGAACTCTATATTTATGAAACTCTGCTTTTATTTGTTTGTGAATCACTCCCTTTTTTATAATTCTAATAAATGCATTTATTTGTCTTTCTGTTCCAGATATTTGTATTTCAAACTTATTTGTCTCAATTTGTCTTTTTGTGTCTAAGATGTTGCTAAACATTGAAAATTCGTCACCTCCCCAAAACTCAAAATTTGGCTCAAAATATTTTATTTCATCTTTAAGTATTTCAATTGTAATTTTATTTTTAGCCTCAACAATTTTCTCTTTTATTTTATCAGATTTTAACCCGTTTTTTAACTTATATTTTACTTGTGTAAAAACAAGTTCAGAGAAATCTTTAAAATCTTTAACACAATCTATTAGGTAAGTTTCGTCAATTGATATAGTTTGACTTTTTGTTTTGTATTTTACTCTATATTGTTGATCAGTTCTACCTAAACGATGAACCAGAATATGTCTTCTTTCATGATATTCTTCCATTTTACTTTTACCTGGAGCAAAACTTGATAAATCAATATCAAAATGTTTTTTGTAATATTTGATTATGTCATTAAAGCCTCCACTTGTAAGCTTTCTACATTCTTTATTTATTATTTTATTAAAAATGTCAGCAGGAGAATGAATTGATAATAATTCTGCTTGTGTAAATTGAATCATTATATCTTGTTTTTTGAAAGGCTCTTTTGTGTCAATGAAGATGTCTCGAATTAAATCAACTAAAAATACCTCCAAAGCAGAAACAATCCTTACATAAACAGTTTCTGAAAGGTTTTTACGATTTTCAATTTTTGCCCTCTTTTTATGTTTGTAGAAAGTTGGTTGTTTTACATTTAATCCTAATTCAATAAATTCACTTTTGTTTTTTCGCCATTTCCATAAAAGTTCATCTGTTTGTTCGTAAGCATAAATAGTAGCTTTATAAAAAGCTAAAAGCCTATTAATTTCATGCGTAAATTGTATATATGCTTTCATGTTTTTAGATTCAGTTGTGAAATAGCAGCTAACTCATTTATACTAGCCATAAAATGGCGCATATACACCCAAATAGGTTTGATTGGCGCAATTCGCTGGTGTATTATATTTTTGTGAAAATAATAAAAATAGTTTTACAAATCAGCAAATGGACTTTTAATTTGTTGCTAATTTTTCGTACGAACGACAGATGGGTTTTAGGAGTTTTATTGCTGTTGTGTATGCGTGGCACGCCCAAATTAATTTAGAAAGGATTTGTTTATTTGAACGAAATTATGAAATTAGCCTATGGAGCATTCCTTTAAAAATAAATCCGTGAAAAGGTAAAACGGAATACCAATACAATTTTCCCCAAATTCCGTCGGGTCTAAAAGTAGCCGATTGGTACAGGGTATTGTTGATGATTTTGAATTCCAGCCAAGCTTCGCCGGGTAGTTTCATTTCGGCATAGAGAATGAGTTTGCCTTCTTTTTTGTTGGCATACAAAACCCGCCAAAAATCTAATGCATCACCCGCGTGAATGTCGTGTTTGTTGGTGCGCCCTCTTCTCGAACCTACGCCTCCAAAAAGTTTGTCGATAAATCCACGCAATTCCCAAAGCCAATCGCCGTAATACCAACCGGTTTCACCGCCAATCGACCAAATTTGGTTAATGGTAAATTCGCGGTTTTGGATTTCCATTTTTCTTCGGTCGATAAAGCAGTCTTTCTTGGGGACTTTGAGATAATCGCTTACGTTGCCTACAAATTGACCGCTAATCATGGAATCTTTCCAACTCGAAGCGATATCATCATTGTCTATTTTGACTAAAGCTTTGGATAAAGCCAATTCATAAGACATGGGGGTGATATTCAAAATTGAATTGATGCTGTTGTCTCGGCAAATGACTTCGACTTTCATGCTGCTTACCAATGCAGAAGCTAATTTATAAGAGGTTGAGGTTACAAAGTACAGCCAATATGAGGATAATTTGGGTGTCATTACGGGGATAGTGTAAATATACCTTTTGAGGTGAATTGCTTTGGCAAAACCTAGAAGCATTTCTTTGTAAGTGAGGATATCGGGGCCACCGATATCGAAACTTTGGTTGTATGTTGATGGATTTAAAAGTGATTTTGTCAAAAAATCCAAAACGTCGCCAATAGCTATGGGCTGGCATTTGGTATTGAGCCATTTTGGTGTAATCATTACAGGTAATTTTTGAACTAAATCCCGAATGATTTCAAAAGAGGCACTACCGGAACCTACTATGATTCCTGCTCTCAATGTAGTCGTGGCAAAAATTCCTGTGTTCAAAACATCTTCTACGGCTTTTCGTGAGGATAGGTGTTTGGAAAGTGATTGGTCATTGACAATTCCGCTTAAATAAATGATTTGTTTGGCATCTGTCAGATTGATTCTATCAACAAAATTTTTAGCCGAAATATGTTCCAATTCATCATAATTGTTAGCCGAACCCGACATGGAATGGATTAAATAATAAGCGGTGTCGATGTCTTTGGGGATCTTTTCCAAAGTTTCTTTTTTTAAGAAATCAACTTCAATAATTTGTATGTTTTTTTCAAATTCTTTTGGACAAAAAAAACGCTGTTTGTCCCGAACACAACAAATAACATGATGACCTTGTTCTACCAAAATAGGTAAAAGCCGTTTGCCTACGTATCCTGTTGTGCCTGTTAAAAGAATTTGCATCTCATTACAATTTAAAACTTACGATTCCATAATCCATTTCAAAAATTTGTCCCGAAATGGATTTGGCATTTTCGGAGATTAAGTAATTGGCCATTTCGGCAACTTCATTGGGTTTTAGGTAATTTTTCATCGGATGGCGTTCCATCATGTTTTCTTTCATGCGGTCGTTCCTAAGAATATTTGCAGAAAGCGAAGTTTCGGTGATGGTTGGAGCAATGGCATTCACTCGAACCACCGAAGCCAATTCGGCACCTAGGGATTTTACCAGACCTTCAATTCCTGCTTTTGCGGTAGCGATACTGGCGTGAAAAGGCATTCCCAGTTTGGCCGCAACGGTGCTGAATAATACAATGGACGGATTATTTCCTTTTTTAAGGGCGGGTAAATATTTCTGAATCGCTTTTACAGCGCCAATGACGTTGATTTCAAAATCATTTCTAAAATCGTCAAGATTCAAACTCAAAATAGGTTTTAATGTAATCGAACCGGGGCAATAGATAAGGACATCCACGGGCTCAATTTCGGGTAAGTCATCTTCAAGAACCGAAATGGGATAATGAATTAAATTGGGATGTGTGACATCAGGAGCCGACCTGCTGATGTTATACACTTTGTTGTTTTCCAATTGTTGCAATAGGATAGCACTTCCAATTCCTTTACTTCCGCCTATGATTACTATATTTTGCATTTTTTTTCAAATGAATTATTCGTATTTTT
Organism: Flavobacterium aquiphilum; assembly: GCF_027111335.1. Taxonomy (NCBI): domain Bacteria; kingdom Pseudomonadati; phylum Bacteroidota; class Flavobacteriia; order Flavobacteriales; family Flavobacteriaceae; genus Flavobacterium; species Flavobacterium aquiphilum. The sequence continues at coordinate 1,611,584 of NZ_CP114288.1, forward strand.
TATACTGATTCACTACGATATTGGCCTTTAAATCAAATAATAGATTATACAGTCCAAAAAAGGTTCTGTTCATATAGATAAAATGTTTGGAACCACGGTTACCGTTCATTTTTTTTAAGTTGGTGTCTTTTGAAAATCGTTCTCCCAACTGCGCAATATTTTCAAAAAATTCAGCATCCGAAAAATCAAATGTTTCTCCTTGAAACGGTTGAGTAAAAAGGGACAATAAATCATAAAACATCTGGGTGAAATAAAGAATCTCTTCTTGAGAATCATCTGCTCTTAGAATTTCCAGTTGAAAGAGTTTATCATTAAATAATTGTGGATTGTTGAGTATTTTTGGATCAACTAATTCAAAATACGGAATGTAAAAATCATTCGGTATTTTCTTCATGCAGCCAAAATCCAAAGCGACCAATTGATTGCTGTCATTAACCAAAAAATTACCTGGATGCGGATCGGCATGTACTTTTCTCAAAATATGAATTTGATACATATAAAAATCCCATAACGCTTGTCCGAGTTGGTTGCCCAATTCTTGATTTTCGTTTTTGGCGGTAAATTCAGAAAGATGAATTCCTGTCATCCAGTCCATCGTAATAATTTTTTCGGACGAGAACTCGGGGTAGTATTCGGGAAAAAGCAAATGTTCAATTTTTTTGCAAGCTGCAACGATTTCTTGACTTTGTTGAAGTTCCAGTAAATAATTGGTTTCTTCAATCAGTTTATCTTCGACTTCTTTAAAATACTTATCAGAGTCTTTGCCTTGCAGATTAAACATTCGGATCGCAATGGGTTTTACAAGGGCCAAATCTGATGAAATACTATTGGCAACACCTGGATATTGAATTTTTACGGCCAGTTTTTTACCGTTTTTTACAGCAATATGCACTTGACCAATACTGGCTGCATTGACCGAATTGGGATTGAACTCATCAAAAATTTCATTAGGGGTTTTTCCCAAGTTGGTTTTAAAGGTTTTCAAAACTAATGGAGCCGAAAGCGGCGGTACCGAAAACTGAGACAAGGAAAATTTCTCAACATAAGCCTGTGGCAGGAAACTTTTGTCCATACTCAGCATTTGAGCGACTTTGAGTGCACTTCCTTTTAAACTCTTCAAACCATCGTAAATGTCTTCGGCATTATTTTCGTTGAGTTTGTCCCGACTCAAATCAGAATTGACTATTTTTTCCCCATAATATTTCAAATAATTTACGCCGACTTTAGCACCAGTTTGCACTAGTTTTGATGCTCTTTCAATTTTGGAAGTTGGAATGTAATCTATCGTTTTCATTATTTGCTGTTTATTTTTTCTTTGAAAATAAATTTTCCAAAATCAATTAGACTGTCAATGGGTGTAATGTCAATTAGTTCGAAAGAAACTTTAACCGATTTTTCAATGTAGATATCCGTTTTTTCAAAGGAAGGAGAAGAATCTTCCATCCAAAATTTTAAGGTTAACAGAAATTGAATCCAAAACGATTCTGTTAATACTTTTTCTTGGTATTGCTGTAGTTTTTCAATCTTAATGCGGAAATCATCTGTAATTATTTCGGAAATATAGTCTTTGAATTTATTTCTTAACTCGGATAAAAGCATTAGGTTTTCCAGTTGATTTTGATGTTGTTTCAAAGTCATGACTACGTAACTTCTATTGGCGGTAATTAATTCGAAGAAAGTGAAGTAAAAGCTCAAAAGTTTGGTTTTCATATCGTAACTTTCGTAATTATCATCTTTTTGTAATAGCTCGATTGTTTTATCAAAAAAAACATTGAATATTTCTTTTTCGATACTTTCGAGTGTGCCAAAAAAGGTATAGAATTCGGCTTCTGTAAAGCCATTTACTTTTGAAAAATGAAATACAGACTTTGGTTTTTCATCGTGTTCTAATGTATAGTTCATATACATTGACAGAATAAGGTCTTTGGATAAATTTATTTTTTTAGTTGCCATGTTTTCAAGTTTTATTGGTTCATAAAGGTAATAATGTTTAACTTATTATTAATAATGCTAAACAAAACATTAACTTATATTTGTATAGCTATAATTGATTGCCCCTAATTTTTAAAGTAATGAAAAAGAATGTTTTAATAACAGGTGGAACTGGTTTTGTAGGAAAGTATTTAACAGCAGAATTATTAAAGAAAGGGTATTCCGTTTCGATACTAACAAGAAATAGCAGGCCAGATACGGATGGGGTCTCCTATTATATTTGGGACGTTTCACGTCAGCAAATGGAGGAAGCGGCTATACTCAACACTGACTATATTATTCATTTGGCAGGAGAAAATATTGCCGATAAAAAATGGACATCCAAACGAAAAGAGGAAATCAGGGACAGCAGGATTGATTCTGCGAAATTGATTTACTCCGTTTTGAAAAAGAATAATAAACAGGTTGAGGCTTTTGTTTCGGCGTCGGGGATTGGCTATTATGGAGCCATGAAAGGCGAGGGAATTTGTACCGAAAATACATTGCCAGCAGATGATTTTATTGGAAAGGTTTGTCAGGAATGGGAAAAATCTGCCGATTTGATGGCGGGTTTGGGTATTCGAACCGTAAAAATCAGAACCGGAATGGTTTTGGGAAGAGAAGGAGGAGTTGTAAAGAAACTTGCACCAATTTTTAAGCGAGGACTCGGAAGTGCTTTGGGATCAGGAAAACAATATATGCCTTGGATTCATGTACACGATTTATGCCGAATGTATATTGAAGCAATTGAAAATAAAAATATGTCCGGGGCTTTCAATGCCACTATTAATGACAGTACTACCAATTTGTCTTTTGTCAAAGCTTTGGCTAGTTGTCTTGGGCGCCCATTATGGCTTCCAAATATACCTTCTCTTTTCATCCGAATTGGATTGGGTGAAATGGCAGATATTGTTTTGACAGGGAGGCGAGTTTCTTCGGATAAAATAAAAAAACTAGGTTTTAGATTTCAATTTAAAGGTCTTAAAAAAGCATTGAAAGACTGCTTGAAAACCACATTAGCTGTTAGTAATCAGTAATTAGCAGTTGCGAATAATTTTGAAAAATTGACAGTTGCTAATTACTAATTATTTTTGGTGCTGCTAAAAATATACCTTAGTTTAAAACACAATCAACTTTAGTATTCACCGTTTTTGAAATTTTTGCCACTACCATGTTGGGGATTTCAATTTTGAAATCGTCTGTGTTCAATGCGAAATGCGAGTTGATGCTAATGCCGTTCCCAACTTTTTTAATTGCGGCAATTACGTTAATCATTCTGGTTTGACCGTGAATCGTTATTTTCCCTTTGATTTGAAAATTTTGTTCGGTTTCGTTTATGACTTTCAAATCAAATTTTTCTATAACCCCTTTAAAAATGGCTTTGGAATAACGATCACTTTCCATATAATTGCTGTTGAAATGTTCTTTCATTAAATCTCTTTTGAATTGAAAGTTTTTAATGACAGCTGTAAAAGTGATTTGGCCTTTATCTGGGATTAATGTACAGTTAACAATATCGTTTTTTGCTTCAACAGCCTCAAACAGGGGCACAGAAGCTTCGAAGTAAATTGTACACTTTGAAGTGCTTAATTTTTCTTGGGCAACGATAGGATAAAAGATAGAAAACAGGGCTAATAGAGTAAATTTTTTCATAATCGTCATCTATTAAAGGTTCATCTTAAAGTTACGTTTTTTTTTAAATAATTGTCTTAAAATTGCCCCAAAAAAAGAGCCGATATAAAAAAGAATTGTATTTTTTATATCGGCGCTCTCAGTTTCAGAAACTTAAAAAAATCTAATCCATATCGATTTGGACATTGTATTTTTTTAGGTTTTCGATTGTTTCTTTTGAAGTGTAATTGAAAACTTCCTGGTGTATATCGTGCTCTTTTTTCAAGGCTATTTGTTTTAATGCATTGCAAAAACGTTTGATGTCTTCAAAATTAGAAAGAATCAAACCTGGAACAGGTACGCTGTTCCCTTGGTCATCTTTGGCAACCATTGTGAAATACGAAGAATTACAATGTTTTTTATAACCGGTTTGAATGTTTTCGGCTTCTACACGAATTCCTACAACCATCGAGCTTTTTCCAACATAATTTACTGAGGCTTTCATGGTCACGAGTTCTCCCACTTCGATTGGTTTCAAGAAGTTAACGGTATCTACAGAAGCTGTCACGCAGTAGTTTCCTGAAAATTTGGAACCACAGGCAAAAGCAATTTGATCCAGCAGTGACAAAATGTAACCACCGTGAATTTTTCCGCTAAAATTAGTATGTGAAGGAAGCATTAATACCGAAATGCTCACGTGAGATGATTCAACTGTTTTGTATATTTTTTCCATTGGTTTGATTTCTTCTTTTAGAGGGGAATTTTCCATTTTGTTATATAATTGGTTTTAATTCAAGAGCTTGTTTTCGTCAGCTTCTGCTCTTCTTAAAATATTATCTGGGAGTGCTTTTTTTGCTTTGGCTCCCATTTTTTTGAGTTTTTCTACGCTGGTGATAAGGTTTCCTTTTCCGTCCACGAGTTTGTTCATAGCACCTTGGTATTCCACTTTGCTTTCGTCTATTTTTTTGCCAATTTTTATTAAATCGGCAACAAAACCTTCAAATTTATCATACAAAGCTCCGGCTTGTCTTGCAATTTCAAAGGCGTTTTCTTGCTGTTTTTGGTTGGTCCACATACTGTCGATAGTGCGTAAAGTAGCCAACAGAGTTGATGGAGTAACAATCACGATGTTTTTCTCGAATGCTTTGTTGTATAATGTTGGGTCTTCGTTCAGCGCTATTGCAAATGCAGGTTCCATCGGGATGAACAGCAAAACAAAATCAGGGCTTTCAATTTGGTACAAATCCTGATAATTTTTATTTCCCAATTGCTCTACGTGAAGTTTTATTGAATTGACATGCTCTTTTAAGTAGCGGTTTTTGGTCGTTTCATCGTCATCTTCATTAATGTATTTCTCGTAGGCAGTCAATGAAACTTTAGAATCGACAACCATCTTTTTCCCGTCAGGTAAATTGATTACAACGTCAGGAAATACTCGGCTTCCATCTTCGGTGGTGTGGCTTTGCTGAACATCATATTCACGCCCTTTTTCCAATCCTGATTTTTCGAGTACGCGTTCCAGCACTAATTCACCCCAATTCCCCTGCATTTTGCTGTCGCCTTTCAAAGCTTTGGTCAGGTTGATAGTTTCCTTGCTCATTTGAAGGTTCATTTCGCGTAAACCTAATATCTGTTGACGCAAAGCAGCATGGTAGTCAATGCTTTCTTTGTGGGTATCTTCGACTTTTTTCTCGAAAAGTTGAATTTTATCCTGTAGAGGTGACAAGATGCTTTTTAAGTTTTCTTTGTTTTGCTCAGTAAATTTATTTGACTTTTCGTCCAATATTTTATTGGCAAGATTCTCAAATTCTTTGGTGAATTTTTCCTGAAGCTTTTCTACTTCATCTCTTTGTTCTTTATTTCGTTCCCAAAGATTTTCAAAATCGACTTCCTTTTTGGTGAGTTGAATAGCCAGGCTGTCTTTTTCGTTTCGGATGTTTTCTTTCTCAATATTGGATAATTCCAATTGTTTTTCAAAAGTGTTTTTGTCTGATAAAAACTGTTCTTTTTGTTGGTTTAGCTGTGAATTCAGCGCAATTAGTTTCTCTTCCAGACTAATTTTTTCCGACTGAAAACGTGCCGAAAAAATGATTTTCCCAATAAAGATGCCTATTGCAAAGGCAATTATAAAAACCAATAAAAAAGGAAGTATTGTTGACATAGATTTTCTTTTTAAAAAACGTAAAAGTACGCATTAATACGTAGTACTTATTTTTTAAAAATGAAATTTCACGAATTATTCTAAATCTAAGACTAAATGAACATTTTTTTTAAGTCTCTGCGCAACCTTTTTGTTCGTAAGCCATCTTTACTATATAATCTAATAAAAATATAATATGAAGAATTTAATTTCAATTTTGTTTGTTGTCTTAAGCTTTTATTCTTGTTCGGATTTAGGTGATGAAAATGTTCAAGATTGTGGTGCTGTTAGCAATGTAGCTTATGAGAGTTTTAGTTATTGTGGTACTTTGAAAGAAAGTCCCAAACAACTTTCCTTTGTAATTGTAAATTCTAATGAGGAAATGCAAAAGTTGTTTACAACATGTGAAACTTTTACCGTTGCCTTACCTGATTTTACCCAAAAAAGAATATTAGGACTTTTGGCAGGACCAAAACCATCAAGTGGATATGGCATAAAAATTCAATCAGTACAGGAGGATAATTGCCAGATAACGGTTAATTATTTTGAAACAGAGCCAAAAGATGATGAGGTTGTGCTTACAGTTATTACGTATCCTTCGGATTATATTGTACTTCCAAAATCCAATAAACCTATTTTATTCAGAAAGGTTAATGCCATAGACTATGCAGTTGTGGGAAGTTTTTACGGTTACTGTGTGGGAACTGATTGCCAACAGTTTTTCAGAATAGAAAATGATAAGGTTCTTCGTTATTTAAACGTGAATTACAATTCTTATAATTTCAATCAGTACAGTTATAAAACACTTGGATTCAAAGATGATTTGGCAGCTTTTCTTTTGAAAATCCCAACTGAACTTGCAGCTTTAAAAGGGCAGACAAAAACATTCGGCGCACCCGATTCTCATGATCAAGGAGGAGTATATTTTGAATGGAGTCAAGGAGGTATTGTTACTAAAATATATTTGGATAACGATAATTCCACTGATCAATCTCAAAACGTTATCAATTTTAAGAAAGTGATTCAGGATAAAATAGCTGAATTGAAAACTAAATCATAAGGAGTGAAAAACCAAAAAAGATTTTTGATAATGAACAGTTGACAGAAACTTTAAACAGCCAAACATTTTATAAAGAATGAAAAAATTCAGTTTACTTTTAGTATTATTTTTTATCATTTTTCAAAGTTGCAGAAATGAAGGTGATGACTGTGATAATATACTTTGCTTTACACCACCGCACAGTTTTCAATTTGAAATTATCGATAAGACGACGGGTGAAAATTTATTAACAAACGGAACTTATAAACCTGAAAACATATCGATAAAAAATGTTTTGAACAATAATGAACAAGTAAGTTTTAATGTTATAACTGAAAATAATAGAAATGTTATTGTAATTAATTCAATTGGTTGGAAAACAGAAAAAGTGAATCTTCAAGTTAAAGCAAATGATAATTTAATTTTTAGTTTATATGTTGATGCCGAAAGAAAAAATGAAGAATGTTGCAGTTATACACAATATAATGAAATTAAAATTACAGATTCTGAATTTGAAGTGGATAAGCAAACAGGAATTTATAAGATACTTGTAAAATAAAAAGGATTTGACAATGGCAGTTAGAAGCCATTTGCTGGTTTAGTGCAAATTGAAACCAAATTTTTTGATAAGTTTTTCCTAGCTCTAGCTGAAAAACTTGCTTTGATAAGCAATAAATGGCTTTTAGAATAGGAACGATAAAACCAACATCAATATTTAATACTTACGAAATGGAAAAATTATTATTTATAATTCTTATCGTTCTTACTTTTTGTTCCTGTGTTACTAATAATGCTGGTTTTGATTCAAAATCTCAAAAAGAAATTATGGATAGTTGGGTTTGGAAAATATTTGTTTTTACAGACTTAGGAGAATTTACACCCGCAAAGACAACCAAACAAAATTGGTAAGTGTATAAATCGAAATCCTATTTTTGTAATCTCAATTCTGAAGGTTTGTAAAAATGGAATTTCTTTTTGATCAATTTATAGAGCATTCGAAATCTCAATTATTTTACCAATTTTATCTTTAAGTAAAGGCGACAAATAAAGAGTTTAAAACTTATTTCTTGAAAGAAAACATAGAATCATACATTAAAAAATGTGTCGAAAACGACCGGGAAGCACAACTGAAAATTTATCAGTTGTTTTCTCCTATTTTGTATGGTTTGTGTCTTAAATACATGCGGAATGAGGATGACGCAAAAGACGTTTTTCAGGAGGCATTTGTAATTGCTTTTCAAAAAATGGATCAGTTCAAATTTGAAGGAAGTTTTGAAGGTTGGATCAAACGGATTTTCATCAATAAATTATTGGAAACATTAAAGAAAAAGAAAAAGGATGTATTCTTTCTTGATGTTTTTGAAACCGAGGTCATAGAGGAAGAGGAACTGGAATTGGCTCCAATTGAGCAAGAAAAATTACTAGAATACATTCAGGAATTACCCGATCAATATAGAATGGTTTTCAATTTGTTTATTTTCGAAAAAATGAAGCACAAAGAGATTTCTAAGCTGCTTCAAATTTCGGAAGGAACATCAAAATCTAATTTGAACAGGGCCAAAAGTATTTTGAAAAAGAAAATTTTGGCTGTATCGAATTCCAAAACAGCATGAAAAAATACCACAAAAGAAAATAGTAACAATCATGAAAAATAAAGAAGCAAAATCTATTTTTTCTTCATTGGAAAACTACTCCAGTATTCCGCCTCCCGAATTATGGGATAAAATTGAAGCACAATTAGATGAACCTAAAAAGAAGAAACGAGCCATTATTTGGTGGTCGATTGCTGCTAGTTTAGTAATTGGGTTTTCTGTTCCTGCTGTTTTGTATTTCAATAGTAATCGAGGAAATGGATTTGAACTGAATATTGAAAGCAATACAAATGGAGTTGTTTTGCAAAAGAATTCAAATGAGAAAAACGAAAAGCTGAAAGTGAATAAAAGCCAAAATGAAAATGAAAATCTCAATGGTAAAGAAAATAATCATGACAATTTAAATAGTAATCAAGTAGCGGTTTCAACAGTTTCGAATAATTTTTCAAAAAGCACAAATTTGAATCAGTCTGGAAACAATGGAATGGTTCGAACAGCAACTGGTAAATCTGAATCAAATGAGATAGTTTCAAATCAAAATTCAACTTCAGTTGTTTCTAATTCGGAATCATCAGAAGATAAATCAATTCAGGTTACTAATTCAAATTCTGGTCTTAGTAATAAAAACAATAATAATTCCGCAACAAATCATTCTAACGGAATCGCAGAAAATACTATTTCAAAAGCGGCATCAATTAGCCAATCCAATGCCAGTGAAAAATCTTTAGTAAGCAATCAAAACAGTGATTTTTCAGGCTCGAATAACAATAAAAAAGGAATTGTAGATAACACAACTTCAAAAGATTCTTTGGCCAAAATCAATTCCGAAGTGGCGCAATTGGAGAAGGTTTTGGCAAAATCTGATAAAGATAAAACCGAGAAAAAAGAGGCACCAAAAAACAGCGATAAATGGTCACTCCAAGTTTTTGCAGGTGTTACAAGTTCTCAGAATTTTAATAATGAAAAAACTTTGGGAAACACCGTTGCTTCAAAACAGTCCAGCGGTTATGGTGTAAAAACGAATTACAAGTTAAACAAAAAATGGGGCGTAAGTTCAGGTTTTAAAATCAATGAATTGGGACAAAAAATAGCTGGAGTATCTTATTACAATAATCAGCAACAGGCTAGCAGCGTTGCGGGTTATGTGCCACTAAGCAATGCTATTTACACGCCTAGCTCATCGACCAATTATCAGTTGGTAGCTATTTCAAATAATTCAGAATATCTTTTTGCTGCCGATCCGAAAAGTAATGTTGGCATGGAAAAAGGAGATGTGACACAAAATTTGAAGTATTTCGAAATGCCGTTGGAGGTTTCTTATTCGCTTTTGAGCAAAAAGAAAACTAATATTATCATGAATACAGGTGGTTTTGTTGGCAAATTAATTTCCAATGATATTGCCCTGAATGGAACTTCAATAGGAGAAAATAAAAACGTAAATAACTTTGTTTACGGGACTTTATTGAGCAGTACAATGCAATACGAATTCTTTAAAAAGACTTATTTTTTCATTGAACCTGGGATGAATTATTACATCAATCCGTTAGAAAACCAATCTTTTAATCAATTCCAATGGATGTTTAATTTTGGCCTGAATGTTAAATTTTAGGAGCAAAAACATTTGGCATTTTAGGGAGCATGGTACCTGCTGTCCGCTATATCTTTGTGTCCAAACCCTGGACACAAAGGATGCCGCTTCCATCAGGGCTAAAAGCAAACATCTTGCTTTTTTGCTGTGAAAATTGCTGAAACAAATGGCTATCTTTGCATTCTCAAAATAAAGACAGAATGTCCCATCACCATTTCTTACTTCACAAACCTTACGGTTATTTAAGTCAGTTTATTTACGAATTGAAGCGCAAGAAAAAACTCTTGGGAGAATTATATGATTTCCCAGAAGGAACAATGGCAATCGGTCGGCTCGATGAAGATTCGGAAGGTTTACTTTTATTGACCACCGACGGGAAAATGAGCGAAATCATCCGAAGTAAAAAAGTCGATAAAGAATATTATGTGCAAGTTGATGGCATTATTACTCAAGATGCCATTGAGCAGTTGAAAAAAGGTGTCGAAATTGGTTTTAACGGAACAAAATACAAAACCAAACCTTGCGAAGCTTTTATTGTAAACGAAATTCCTAATTTTGGAGCAAGAGGCAAAAAGATTCGGGACGAACGACATGGCCCAACTTCCTGGGCTTCTATTACGGTCAATGAGGGGAAATTCAGGCAAGTGCGTAAAATGACGGCAGCAGTTGGTTTTCCAACTCTGAGATTAGTAAGAGTGAGAATAGGAAATGTATATTTGAATAATCTGCAGGCCGGAGAAGTGGAAGAAGTTGAGAACTTCAATATCAATGACAATTTCAATGTTGAAAGTCAAACAATCTAAATAGTACTGATTCCCATCTGCAATCAAAAATCGTTAATCAAAAATCAAAAATCATAATGCTAAACATCGTTCTCGTAGAACCTGAAATACCAAATAATACCGGAAATATAGGCCGTTTGTGCGTAGGTACTGAAAGCCGACTACATTTAATCCATCCTTTTGGTTTTGTAATCAATGATAAAAACCTAAAACGTTCCGGACTTGATTACTGGGTGCATCTAGATGTCACCGAATACCAAAATGTCGAAGAATGGATGCAGCAAATTCCAGATAAATCAAGGGTTTTCCTGATGAGTTCCCATGCTTCTACATCAATTTATGACGCAAAATTTCAAGACGGGGATTGGCTGGTTTTTGGAAAGGAAAGTGTTGGTTTAAGCCCCGAAGTTATGGTATTGTTTGAAAATTATTTGACTATTCCGATGTCATCGTTAATCAGAAGTTTTAATATCGCCAATTCCGTTGCCTTTGTTGTTGGTGAAGCGAAGAGGCAGATTGGATTGAATCTCTAGTGTTAAGCGTTTAGATTCCATTTTGTTATAAAGAGAACCTGCTTTTTAAAGAGAAATTTCATATATTTGAGATAGGCATTCTTCTGTCTTAAATCTCATTTTATGATAGATAACGTTACCCTTCGAAGTACTATTTTTAGACATCTGGACGGTTTAGTAACTGCTCCTGTGGCGTTTTCTTTGCATAAAAAAGGAGTTCTGGCCTATATCTTGGAAAGAAAAGAAATATGCCTTTCCGAACTTTCTTCCAAATTCAAAACCAACGAAGGTTATCTCAATGTGGCACTGCGAACGTTGGCTTCGCAAGGTTTTCTCGATTATTATGTTAACACAAAGACCGATCTGATCGCTTTTCGTATTAATGAAAAGAGCGAAACTGCTTTTTCGTTATTTCCATTGTATAAAGATGTGGTCGATTTACTGCAATCTTCTGCTGATTTGCGTCCGAAATTATTTGAAGGAGACCTTTTCACTCAGATGAAATTAATATTTGAAAAGTGCCAAAATAATTATGGAATCTCATTATCCGATGATAATTTAACCAATCAAATTCAGCATCAAATCCTTAAGCATATCGAGGGTTTTTTGGTGGGGCAAATAACGGTTCATTTGGGGATGAGCGGGATGTTTCATAAATATTTTATGGAAATATCGTTTAGTCCGGAAGAATTTCATAAATCTCCCGAAAACTTCAAAATTGTGCTTAATTTTTTGTCCCATTTGGGATGGTTTTCTAGAAAAAATGGAAATTACCAGTTTACCGAAACTGGTTTGTTTTTTGCCAAAAGAGCTTCGGCTTATGGCGTGACCGTTTCCTATTTGCCCACTTTCAGGAAAATGGACGAATTGATTTTTGGTAATCCTAATATTTTAAGAATTGTTGGGGAAGGAGAAGATGAGATTCATGTAGACCGCGAAATGAACGTATGGGGAAGCGGTGGCGCACATGATACTTATTTTAAAGTTGTCGATGAAATTATCATCAAGCTGTTTAATTTGCCGATAGAGGAACAACCCAAAGGGATTTTGGACATGGGTTGTGGTAACGGTGCTTTTCTAGAACATGTTTTTGACGTGATTGACCGTCAGACTTTGAGAGGGAAAATGCTTGATAAATACCCTTTGTTTTTAGTCGGAGCCGATTATAATCAGACAGCGCTCAAAGTAACGAGAGCTAATTTGATTAAAGCCGATATTTGGGCGAAAGTGATTTGGGGAGATATAGGCCGCCCCGATTTGCTGGCAAGTGATTTAAAGGAAAATTACAATATTGATTTACAGGATTTGCTCAATGTGAGGACTTTTCTCGACCACAACCGGATTTGGGAAATGCCGAAACAAATCAATAAAGAAAGAATAAGCAGTTCGACTGGTGCATTTGCAGATAGAGGTGCTCGGATAAGCAATAACTTGGTGGAAGATAATTTATTGGAACATTTCTCAAAATGGTCACCTTATGTTCATAAATTCGGATTGCTAATCATCGAATTGCACACGATACCACCTAATTTGGCAGCTCAGAATATCGGAAAAACGGCCGCAACGGCTTATGATACTACGCATGGTTTTTCAGATCAATACATTGTCGAAATTGATGTACTGCACAAAATTGCGGGAGAAGCGGGATTATTTCCTGATCTCAATTATTTTAAAAAATTCCCTGATTCGGAAATAGCAACAGTAAGTGTCAATTTGCTGAAAGGAAAGTGATAAAAGTTATAAAATGAGGAAGCGAAAGTACTTCCTCATTTTATTTACATTTTTTTAGTTCTCCACACAAAATCACTTAGTGTTACATAAGTGTTCCCTGTCGTTGGGTCGTGGAAAATGTTATATTTTGTTGGGTAATTTCCAGAGTTTGCAAAAAAATCAGGCTGTGAGTAAGGAGTGTATGAGTTTTTATTTGAAACAAAATAAGCCAAAGTTACCATTGGTTCAACAAAAATAAATTTCCCATTAAAAGTACCATAAATCAAGACTTTTGTAAAAGGAAGTAAAGATGGTAAATTATTCGGTGCCCAATGTTTACCCATTTCAGGTTCTGCTGTAGCTGGACCAGGAGGAGTTCCATAATCGGCAGGTAAATAACCAGGAGGCGGATAATTATTGAACCAAGCGTCTGTTTCTGGAGACCAAGCCGGTATTGCCATTTGCTCCTCAACAGAAATCATGTAAAAATGTATGTCAAAATGAGGTACATCAAAAACGTGTGCAGGCTCATGTCCGTGAGGATTCCAGTTTAGTCCAATGTGGTCAAAAGGAGTGGCTTGTTTTGCTTTAAGATGTAGCGGAACAATAATTGTTGAGCCTTCCGGTGGGGTTTTCTTGTCGCCTTCAACGGTAAGATTTTTAAAGGCTTCCGGAGTAATTTCAATTCCTATTTCACTAGGAAATCCATCTTTGTTTAAACTTACCCAAGAACGTACTTTTCCGTATCCAAGAGCAACTTCAGGACCTTTAAAGACATTGAGTTTTGCATCACTCATTTTCGCAGTAAACGATTGGGATTCGTTTGTTTGTAAATCACTATTAACCGCTTCGTCCTGACTACAGGAAAAGAAGAAAAATAGTAAACCTAAAGCAATAATTTTTTTGGGGATTCTGTACAAATTTTCCATAATTAAAAAGTTTAAAAATTGTTTTTAATATGTAGATAAGTAAAGATTCAGGGATAGTTAAAAAGTGGACGTCAAATTTACAATTTTTCTGTGTAACAATTTGTTAATCAGTGTTTTTTATTTATAAGGGAGAAATGTTTTTAACGGTTTGTCTTAGGCGGAATTATTGAGAAGAAATTATTGTGAAGGCTTGAGAAAAGAATGAAAATTAAATAATTATAAACTTCCCTTTTTCACAGTCAAAAATGATATGTTCATCTTTGAATAAAGTATTAAAACTTCCCTTTGTAATTAAATTGCAAGGTTCGTCCTGAACAACAGTTTCTGGCGTCATGATAATCATCTCATCACTCAATTGTATAGCCATATCAATGTCGTGAGTCGAAAACAAAATGCATTTTCTGGTTTCGTGGGTTAGTTTTTTTAGGAGTTTTAGCAATGAAACTTTGTGGAGTAAATCTAAATGAGTCGTGGGTTCGTCCAGAATAATCAATGGAGTGTCTTGTGCCAATGCTCTTGCAATCAAAACGTTCTGCAATTGTCCATCACTTATTTCAAAATGTCTTTTTTGTGACAAATGTTCGATTTGCGTTAGTCTAATAGCTTCCTGAACAATTTGAATATCCGCATTTGATAAAGTGCCAATCCAATTGGTGTAGGGCTGTCTTCCCAAAGCGACCAATTCAAACACAGTTAAATTACTTGGCGGTAATTTTTCGGTCAAAACCACACTTAAATTTTGGGCTAATGCCAAAGGTTCATAGTCGTTTATTTTTTTGTCATTTAATAAAACAGTTCCGTGCAAAGGTTTTTGAATTCCTGTTATAGTGCGCAACAATGTCGATTTTCCAATACCGTTTGCACCAATCAAAGCAATCAGTTTCCCTGCCTGTAAGTTCAGGTTGAGGTTTTCGGCTATGGTTGTAGCTTCCTTCTTGGAGGAATAACCAATGCTTAGGTTTTGAGTGGTGAGGATATTGGTCGGCATATTTTAAGTTATATACTTTTTGAAAATGTTTTTAAACACATAGGAGACACATAGAATTAATTTAAAATTGAGGATTGTTTAGAAAATCATAATTTTTTCACATAGAAGATTGCATTAAAAATTCTGTAGTCAAGGTGTTTTTAATAGATTATTAGTGTTTAGGAAGAAGTTTAAAAAAATCATTCACAAAAGTTTTTTGTCCTTCTTTGAAAATGTTATGACAATTGAAATTTATGATTATTCCTTTAGGAGCTTCTAAAAGTTGCATATAGGTTAGAATCTGAGCCTCAAATATTGAATTCATTTCCAATACAGATTTTAATTCTAACACTATACAGTTTTCAATAAATAAATCACATCTGAAATTCGTTGTTAATTTTTTTGTTTTATAAATAATTGGAACATTCATCTCTGTGTGAAAATTTATTTTTCTTTGGGATAATTCTTCTATCATACATTGATGATATACACTTTCAAGTAACCCTTTGCCAATAGATTTATGGACTTCGATAGCTGAACCAATAATTTCGTATGTTAATTCATCTAAAAATTTTTGAGTAATCATTTACTATAGTTTATTAATGCAACTTTTTTGAGAAATTATTATTAATTACATAGTTATAATTTTTTTTGATGATTTAAAAGAGTTTGAGAAATGTTTTCTTTTTTACACAATTAATCTATGTGAAAAATAATATTATTTCTATTTATTTCTTAGAGATTAACTATAAAATCTATGTGTCTATGTGTTTAAATTATTTATGCTTTACTTAAAATTCCTCTTTCGAACTAACAACCAAATAACAACCGGCGCTCCTAATATCGAAGTAATAGCATTAATTGGTAACGTAATTTCCATTCCCGGCATTTGCGAAACCATATCGCAAATCAGCATAATTCCGGCTCCAAAAAGCAAAGTACTCCAAAATAAAACAGTATGGTTACTGGTTTGAAAGACTAACTTGGCAATATGGGGAACGGCCAATCCGACAAAGGCGATTGGTCCCGCATAAGCTGTTATACTTCCAGCCAGAATTCCCGTTGCAATTATGATAACAAGTCGGGCTCTGTTGAAGTTCAATCCCATACTTTTAGCGTAATTTTCGCCTAATAGTAATGCATTCAAAGGTTTGATACTAAGTAAACTGAGGAATAAACCAAATAACACACAAATTGTTAAAATCAGAATGGATGTCCATGATAAATTACCGAGATTCCCTAGAGACCAAAAGGTGAATTTCTGCAATTGTTCGGCCGAACTAAAATAGGTAAGAACCCCAACAACCGAACTGGTAAAACTACCAAACATCAGTCCCACTATCAAAATAGCCATGGTGTCCCGCAAACGTTGCGAAACCAATAGAACTAATAATAATACAGAAGTACTTCCAAGAGTTGAAGCCAAAACGATTCCGTATGGCGATAATACAATGCCACTCAAAAAAGAAGGCAACACACCTGCTCCTAATATCACAAAAGCAACGCCTAAACTCGCACCCGAACTAAGTCCCAAAACATAAGGTCCTGCAAGCGGATTTCGAAACAAAGTCTGCATCAACAATCCACTTATAGATAATCCCATTCCTACCAAAACTGCCGTAATCGCTTTGGGCAAACGATAATTGATAATGATATATTCCCAAGTCGATTTACTCGCGTGACCGCCTGTCAAACTAGTGTAAACCTCTTTGAAAGGTATCGTAATCGATCCCAAACTGATGTTCACAAAAAACAGTACGATCAGCCCCAAAAAGAGCAATGAGAATAAGATTGTATTTCGCTTTTGATTGTTCAATTAATTGTGAATTTCTTGATGTTTTTTTAAAAGAATGATATTCGGTTTAGGCTCCCTCTCCTTCGGAGAGGGTTGGGGAGAGGATTAATTTAATTTTGTCGCAAAAGTAAAAACATAATCCGAAAGCAATTCAGGATGAAAAATTTTGATGTAATCTTTCAAAACTAAATCTGGTCGGGAAGGCGATAATTCGTAAAAAACCGTACCTCCGGTAGCTCCCAATTTTCCTTCAAAAGTATAAATAGTCTTATTTGCGAAAGCATCAAACTGACCGTAATGAGGGTTTGCTTTTCCTAGTTCAGACAACGATTTGAACGAACCTGTAGCAATCCAAAAGTTAGCCGTTTTGGCTTTGTCCAATATGTTTTCAAACGACAATCCTAGACTTCCGGTACCTTCGAGTTTTTTCCAAAGATAATCTGCTTTGGCATCTTTCATAAATTGGGCAACCCAACTGCTTCCTCTCGCGACAAACCATTGGTCTTGGTACATTGAACCATATAAAACAGTCGAAGTTGGCTTTTTATCGGCAACCAAAGCCAAAGCATTATTATATTCTTTTACAATGTTTTCAAATAAAGCATCCGCTTCTTTTTCTTTTCCAAATAAAGCTCCGTAAAGTTTCAGCCATTCTGCTTTTCCAAGTGGGGATTGCTCCATCCAATCGGCTTGAATGAGGACTTTTAAACCACTTTTTTGTAAATTTTCAATGCTTGGATTGTTGTTGTCAATACCAAAAGTGACAATAAGTTCCGGAGACAAATCTATAAGCTGTTCGATATTGAGTTTTTCGTTTTGTCCCACATTTTTAACGGAACCGGCATCGATTAAGGCTCTTGTTTTTTCGGACGAAATATAATCGGTATGCGGAAAACCAACCAATGATTTTTCGACACCCAACATTTCCAAAAACGGAATATTTGTGGTCGAAGTTACTACGATAGATTTTAATGGAACAGGAATTTCAGTATATTTTTTCAGGCTGTCAGGAACAATTCCGTCTTTTTCTTTTAGAATATAAGTGAAATCTTTAACCGCATCTGGCCAAGGATTTGAGACAGTTACCACAGTATAACCGTTGTGTTTGTGAATGGTTAAACTTTTGGCGTATTGAATGCTGTTTGGGGTGTTGGCATCATTTTGAACTTCACTTTTTTCATTTTTTTTGCATCCGATAAATGAAAAAAGAACACTGATTAAAAGAACTTTGTAGATTGAAAATCGCATAGACTATTTTTTTCGATGAAGGCAAAGGTATAGTAAATTATAAATTTCTTGTTTAATTTTTGCACTAAAAAATTAAGACAAACGCTATCTTTACAAAATGAATGTTATAAAAGAGAAGCATTGTTCGGCCTGTCAAAAGCCCTTTAATTGTGGAGATACTCCTCAAGGTGAAACGTGTTGGTGCAATGATTTTCCGCCTATTTTCAATCCTTTTGATATCGATGATTGTCTTTGCCCGACTTGTTTCAAAAAAGCCTGTTCCGATAAAATTGACGAGTTCGTAGCAACCATAACTCCCGAAACTGCCATTGGAAACAAAGCTTCAAAATTGCCCGAAACCGTAAATATAATTGAGGGAATTGATTATTATTTTGAAGACGGAAACTATGTTTTTAAGCCTTGGTTTCATCTCAAACGAGGATATTGCTGTAAAAGTGATTGCACGCATTGCCCTTATTAATTGTTAATTATAAATTGTTAGTTGTTAATTATGAGGGATAACATTGTTAAAGACAAAAGCTTTGATTTTGCAATTAGAATTGTCAAACTTTATCAATATTTGAATTATAATAAAAAGGAATTTGTATTATCTAAACAACTTTTGAGATCAGGAACAAGTATTGGAGCTATGATTCGAGAAGCGGAACACGCTGAAAGCAAAAATGATTTCATTCATAAATTTGCAATTGCTCAGAAAGAAGCGAACGAAGTTGTTTATTGGTTGGAACTTTTAAAAGCAACTGATTATTTAAATGAAAAAGAATTCGAAAACATTTATAACGATGCAATTACATTCCTAAAATTAATCACAAGCATCCTTAAAACTTCCAAAAATCAATTAGTTTCAAAAGAAATTAGGTAGAGATTAGCATTTACAATTTACAATTAATAATTAACCATTCATAAATGATTTATTTGATTACAGGCGGAGAGCGTTCCGGAAAAAGCAGTTATGCCGAGAATTTAGCCAAAGGATTGTCCGAAAAACCAATGTATGTGGCAACCGCCAGAAAATGGGACGAAGATTTCCAAAAACGCATTGACCGCCATCAAAAAGATCGCGACGGACGTTGGGTGAATATCGAAAAGGAAAAACATTTGAGCGAAATTGATTTTTCCGGAAAAGTTGCGATTGTTGATTGTGTAACGCTTTGGCTAACCAATTTTTTTGTGGATACCAAAAATGACGTTGCTTTAAGTTTGGAACAAGCCAAAGCCGAATTGGACGCCATTGCAAAACAGGAAGGTGCAACCATCATCATAGTGACCAACGAAATAGGGATGGGAGTCCATGCCGAAACACATATTGGCAGGAAATTCACGGAACTTCAAGGTTGGATGAACCAATACATCGCCCAAAAAGCCGAAACCGTTGTGTTGATGGTTTCCGGAATTCCGGTAAAAATAAAAGGATAGATTTTATAAATTTGGGCGTTTCCCAAGGGTCGGGCTGTTCGTTATATTCCCGATAATAAAAACTACGGCTAAAAAGCCTTGTTTTTTTTAATCGGGAGATGTCACTACCATCCCTAACGCAAATACTGCACATAATGACATTAGATGAAATCATAAAATCCCGTAGAGACACACGCCATTTTACACAAGATGAAGTGCCGGAAGAAGTAATTCAAAGAGCACTTCAAGCGGGACATTATGCTCCTTCAGTAGGTTTGACAGATGCTACAAGGTATTATCTCATAAAATCGGATGAAATCAAAAAGGAGGTGAAAAAACTATTTTTGGATTACGATCAAAAGGCTTCCAATTTAACCGATGATGAATTGCAAAAAAAGCAGTATCAGGCTTTAAAGCTCGAAGCTATTGAAGAAGCACCGCTTGGATTGGTAATTTGCTATGACCGTTCGGTTTTAAATCATTTTACCATTGGAACTGTCGGAAGCAATGAAGCGATAAAGTTTAGCGCTGTCAGTGCGTCACAAAATATTTGGCTGTCATTGACAGAGCAAGGTTATTCAATGGGGTGGGTTTCGATTTTAAATTATTACCAATTCAAACAGCTTTTGGGATTGCCCGAAAATATTGAACCTTTGGGATACTTTTGTGTGGGTAAACCTGCAACCAATTATGATAACCAACCGATGCTTCAGCAATTGAATTGGAAGCAAAAAGCCGAAAAGCCAATTGTTGAGGAGATTTTAGTTTTTACTCCAATAACGGCAACAGAGTCATTGCGAGGAACGAAGCAATCTCGTTCTGATTTGAGTTCAAAAAGTTCGGATTTGGATAAAGCTTTGCAACAAAAAATAGATAATAAAACCAAACCCACAGGTTCACTCGGCGTTTTGGAAACTTTAGCAAAGCAAATAGGAATTGTTTTTCAAACTTTAGAACCTCAAATTACAAATCCGCACATAGCAGTCTTTGCCGGCGATCACGGAATTGCCAATCACGGTGTAAGCGCCTATCCGCAGGATGTTACCCGACAAATGGTGACTAATTTTCTCGAAGGCGGAGCAGGTATCAATGTTTTTTGTGAACAAAATAATATTGGCTTAACTATAGTGGATGCCGGAGTCAATTATGATTTTCCGACAAATGCCAATTTGGTTTCGGCCAAAATAGGGAAGGGAACACAATCTTTTTTGCATACTTCAGCAATGAGTGAAACCGAATTGAATTTGTGTTTTACCAAAGGAAAGGAAGTAGTGAATTCCATTTTTGAAACGGGAAGTAACTGCATTGGTTTTGGCGAAATGGGAATAGGGAATACGTCCACGGCTTCGGTATTGATGAGTATTCTTTTGGAATTGCCAATAGAAGATTGTGTTGGTCAAGGTACAGGCGTAGTTGATGAAAAGCTGACTCAAAAACAAAATATCCTGAAAAAAGCCATTGAAAAATATAACGGTCCAAATGATCTGCAAAGTAAATTGGCCTATTTTGGAGGGTTTGAAATTCTGCAAATGGCAGGCGGAATGCTTCAGGCGAAGGAAAATAATATGCTCATTTTGGTGGATGGTTTTATTTGTACCGTCGCTTTTTTAATAGCTTATCAAATGAACCCATCGGTGAAAGAAAACTCGATATTCTGTCATTCATCTGCAGAGAAAGGACATCAAAAAATATTGGATTATTTAGATGTTCAGCCCTTGTTGCAATTGGACTTGCGATTGGGAGAGGGAACGGGTTGTGCTGTTGCATTTCCAATTATACAGTCGGCAGTTAGTTTTTTGAATGAGATGGCGAGTTTTGAATCTGCAGGGGTTAGTCGTTCGTAAATTTATTGTAGAAATACACGACGTAGAGAGGCACTGCAGTGCCTCTCTACAGAATTATAAATAAAAAATGAAAAAACAATTACATATATTCTTCACGGCATTGATGTTTTACACCCGAATTCCGTGTCCCAAAAATATCGATCACAATCCTGACTATTTAAACAAAGCCTCTCGTTATTTTCCGTTGATTGGTTGGATTGTGGGCGGAATTTCTTTTACGGTTTATTATTTATCGGCGATTTTGTTTTCCAATGAAATTGCTGTAATTCTTGCAATCATTGGCGGAATTTTGACAACCGGAGCTTTTCATGAAGATGGTTTTGCCGATGTTTGCGACGGTTTTGGCGGAGGTTGGACCAAAGAGAAAATCCTTTTGATAATGAAAGATAGCACTATCGGAGCTTATGGATCGATTGGTTTGGTTTTACTTTTTTTGCTGAAGTTTCAGAGTTTAAATCAAATGATAAATGAACTACAGAAGTCGGAATTAATAATTTACAATTTACAATTTACAATTTTTCTTCTCTTTGTTTCCGCCCATTCAGTTAGTCGTTTGTCTGCAATTTCAATAGTTTTTACTCATCAATATTCAAGGGAAGACGCTTCGAGTAAGAGCAAACCGATTGCCCAAAATTTCACTTGGAAAGAAGTGATTGGTGCTTTGTTTTTTGGATTATTGCCACTTGTTGCTTTGTCGTTTTTTCAATGGCAGTTATTGTTGGCTATAATACCTGTTTTTATCGCTCGTTTTTTTCTTGCCCGTTATTTTCAAAAATGGATTGATGGTTATACCGGAGATTGCTTGGGAGCTACCCAACAGGTTTGTGAGGTGATTTTTTACCTGTCAATTATTGGAATATGGAAGTTTATTTAGTCCGCCACACCGAAACGGTTTGTGAAAAAGGAATCTGTTATGGTCAGAGTGATGTTGGAATTCGCGAACCGTACGATGCCGTTTTTGAATCGATTCTGAATCAATTGCCACAGGAAGCGGTTTTGTATTCCAGTCCGTTGCAACGCTGTGTTATTTTGGCGAAACATATTCAGGAAAATACTCAAATCGATTCCATTATTGAAGACTCAAGATTGATGGAAATGCATTTCGGGGATTGGGAACTACAAAGTTGGGATGCTATTCCCCGTGAAGTTTTGGATCCTTGGATGGAAGATTTTGTCACCGTAAATGTGCCTAACGGAGAATCGTTTGTAGAATTGGATTCAAGGGTTCGGGAATTTTTGGACAATGGCATTTCGAAAATACACTCTAAACCAATTATCATCGTGGCGCATTCGGGAGTTATTCGAAGCATTTTGTGCAAAATAAACAATCTTCCCCTGCAGGAAGCTTTCAAAACACCATTGGATTATGGTGCTGTAATCAAAGTTGAAATGTAGAACTTGTGTTTTTAATTAGTTGTTAAACAATTGGTTATATTTGTATTCGAATTAAAATGTCTCATTAATTTTAGTTTTCGATATTTTTAACTTTATATTTGCACTCGAATTAAGGTTGTGTTTTTGATATTTTTTGGAAACACATTAAAAGGGAAGCAAGTGATTGAAGATTGCTGATTAACGATTTTTAATTTCAGGATTTAACATCTGAAATCAAGTATCAAACATCAAAATTCAAAAATCTTGCGCTGTTCCCGCAACTGTAAGCTACAAAGCTTGTTGTTATCTACAAAGCCACTGTCTCGAAGTTAGAGAGTAGAAGTTAGAATTAGAAGTTTTATACTTCGTACTTCATTCTTCTTTCCTCTAACCTCAAATGGGAAGGCAAACAACAAGACGCAAGCCAGGAGACCTGCCTTTTTTCTTAACAAATATCGAACTTTCGGGAAAAAAGGTTCAGAAATTATGACATTAAGAAAACTACTTTTTAGCCTTTTTGCTTTATCGTGCCAATTCGTTTGGGCAC
Organism: Flavobacterium aquiphilum; assembly: GCF_027111335.1. Classification (NCBI taxonomy): domain Bacteria; kingdom Pseudomonadati; phylum Bacteroidota; class Flavobacteriia; order Flavobacteriales; family Flavobacteriaceae; genus Flavobacterium; species Flavobacterium aquiphilum. The sequence continues at coordinate 1,634,628 of NZ_CP114288.1, forward strand.
AGAATGACTCTATAAACAATTTAAAAGAAGTTATAGTTTCAGATCGTACTTTGTACTTAAGCAATAAATCACAATCTATTCAAATTCTGAATGATTCGGTTATAAACAAAAACCAATCTTCCCTTTCCAATTTATTAAATTACAACAGTGTACTGTATTTCAAGGAATACGGGCGAGGAATGCTATCAACTGTTTCTTTTAGAGGAACCACAGCTTCGCAAACGGCTGTGATTTGGAACGGAATAAACGTTAATTCCCAACTCAACGGCAGTGCCGATTTCAACACTTTCACGGCGCCCGATTTTAACACCATCAGCATAAAAGCGGGTGGAGGAAGCGTTAGCTACGGGAGTGGCGCCATTGGAGGAACTGTTCATTTGAGCAATGATTTGGTTTTCAAAAATAAATTTGAAAACGATTTGCGATTGGATTACGGTAGTTTCAATACTGTTGGAGTTAATTACAAATTGGTGCTCGCGGATAAAAAATGGAGTACTCAACTCGGATTTTCCAGAAATAGTTCGGATAATGATTATCCTTATGTTGGTCAATATACCTGGGATGATGTTCAAAGGAAAAATGAAAACGGGCAATATGCAACGACTAATTTGTATGTCAATATTGGTTACAAAGTAAAGCCTAATTCGGTTATTACTTTTTACAGTCAATCTTCGAATACGGACAGGAATCTCTCTTTGATATCAGAATCTGATTCCAAAACAAAATATGTGAATACTTTCAGCCGAAATCTTTTGGAATATGCAACAACCAAAGATCGTTTCAGCAGTAATTATAAAGTGGCATATCTCGCTGAGCAATACCAATATTTTGAAAATATCGAAAGCAAAGATTTCAGTTTTGGAAAATCCGAATCGTTCATTGCCAAAATGGATTTGGGTTATAAAATAACCGATTTCATCAAGCTGAATGGGATTTTAGATTACAATCGAACTAAAGGTTTTGGGACGAGTTTTGGTGACAATACCAGACAGATTGGTGGCATTGCTGTCAAAGCAGTGGCGCAGCACAATGAAAAATGGCAAAATGAATTAGGCTTTCGCAAAGAGGCGACTACGGATTATGAAAGCCCATTTTTGTTTTCGTTGGGCTCATCTTATAAATTCAATTCTTTTTATAATTTAAAATTCAATGTTTCCAGAAATTTCAGAATTCCGACATTCAACGATTTGTATTGGGAAACTGGTGGAAATCCTGATTTGAAACCGGAAAGCTCTTATCAGGTTGAGGTTGGTAATGTTTTTACCTATAAGAAGTTCACTTTGTCGGAAACGGTTTATTTCATGAAAATAAGCGACTTGATTCGTTGGGCTCCCTTGGACGGAAGCAATTGGACACCTGAAAATATTGATCGCGTAAACAGTTATGGCTCCGAAACGAATTTGAGTTGGGCTAATTCTTACGGGAAAAATAATGTTGCGCTAAATGCAAGTTATGCCTACACGGTTTCTGAAAATGTAGAAACCGGAGAGCAATTGATTTATGTTCCTTATCATAAATTGAATTCCAATGTTTCTTATTCGTATAAAAAAATATCAGCAATGTATCAGTTTCTGTTTAATGGAGCGGTTACAACGCCTTCGCAAAAATACCATCTAGTCAAAGAATATTGGGTATCCAATTTGGGTGCTTATTATGATTTTGGAGCTAAATATACCTGTAAAATAGGATTACAGGCATTGAATCTTTTTAATCAGAATTATCAAAGCATATCCCAACATTATATGCCGGGAAGAAATTTTTTAATCAACCTAACTTTTAAATTTTAATACAATGAATTTCAGTAAGCTAATTTTAATAATGGTAACGTTCTCAATATTTTTTGTTTCGTGTACCAATGATGATAATAATAGTGACACTCCATTAGGAAGTTATGATAATGGATTTTTGATTTTGAACCAAGGAGGTTTCGGTCATTATGATGCTTCGGTTTCTTACGTTTCAGCAGATTTTGCGACTGCTCAGAATGATATTTTTTCGGTAGTAAATCCTTCTATAACACTTGGGGATGTTGGGCAAGATGTTGGTTTTAACGGTGATTTGGCTTATATCGTTTTGAATGGAAGCAATAAAATTGAAATCGTAAACCGCTATACTTTAAAGAGTGCGGGAACTATCAGTACTGGATTGAAGAATCCTAGGTATATCGCATTTGCAAATGGTAAAGGATATGTTACCAACTGGGGTGACGGTGGTGTTGCAACTGATGATTACGTAGCTGTAATCGATTTGACTGCAAAAAAGGTATCTGCTTCAATTCCGGTTGTGGAAGGACCTGAAAAAATTATCGCTAATTCCGGAAAATTATATGTTGCTCACAAAGGAGGATATAGCTATGGAACTAAGGTTTCTGTTATTGATGCCACTTCAAATACTGTTTCTACAACAATTACTGTTGGAGATGTTCCTGAAAGTATGGAGATCAAAGACGGAACTTTATGGGTAGCGTGTTCTGGAAACCCAAGTTATGTAAGTACTCCTTTGGTAGAAACTGCCGGACGAATTGTGAAAGTGAATTTATCGACAAATACTGTGAGTAGTACGATTGCCTATTCAGATGCCACTAAGCATTTATCGAATTTGGTTTTGAATGGCAGTGATGTTTATTATACGATTGATTCTGATGTTTACAAAATGAGTGCTTCTGCAACTGCATTGCCAACTGCTTCTGCATTTAGCACTACATCACAAGGGGTTTACGGCGTATATAGTTTTGCAGTTCACGGAAGCCATATTTATGTTGGTGATGCTGGTGATTACACACATAATGGAAAAGTATATGTTTATGCATTGACTTCACCATCTATTGGTTCATTGGAAAAAACATTCTCAGTAGGAGTTATTCCTGCAGGATTTTATTTTAATGATTAATTTGTTGTTTTCTACAATATAATACGGTTCTTAGTTTAATAGTTGTGGTATTCTATTAGATTAAGGTGTATTTGAATTGTTTTTGGAAGAAAAAGAGGCTTTCTGTTCAATTTTACAGATCGTCTCTTTTTTGTAAATAAAGGAACTAATAGCATTTTTTAACAAACCTGAGCCATCTTCATATTGAGTAACTTTCTTTATTTTTTAATATAAAAGAAAAAAGAATCGGGGTTCATTTTTTTGTTTTCAAAAAGCATTAAATCAATTTATAAATCTGTTCCATCGGCAACCATTTTTCACCATCTTTTGCTCCCGGAGGTGCCTGCTGAAACTGCCACATTAATTTCTCCCATTCCTGCACTTTTGGGTTCGCAGCATCCATCATTTGCTTGCGTTCCGGACTAAAGGTTTCATCAACTTCCATAATCATGAACAAGCGGTTAGCCAAGATATAAATTTCCATATCTAAAATACCGGCCTTTTTAATACTCTCGGTAATTTCCGGCCAGGCATTTTCTTTAGAATGATAACGCTTATACTCCTGAATCAATTCTGGATTATCAACTAAATCGCAAGCGTAACATATTCTCTTTACTTTCATAAGTTCATTTTTACTATTATCATTCTAAAACAGCTACAAATCCACCTCTTGGAAGACATTCTACATTTAAAACAGCTCCTTTTTTTACATTGATAATTTCCACAGCAAATGATTTGTCATTTACTCCATCCTTAATGAGCTTTAATTTATAATTAGCCTTATCTAAAAAACCAAAATCAATTTTTAATGTTTGCTTTTCATCCTTACCATTAAGTCCTCCTAAATACCATTGATTTCCTTTTTTTCGAGCCATAATAACTTTCTCTCCGGGATATCCATCCAGAAGTTTGGTTTCATCCCAGGTTACAGGAACATTTTTAAGAAAATCTTTAGGTTCTTGTGGCAAACTATTATAAGCTTCCGGCCTATCGGCAAAATGCTGTAAAGCTGATTCAAAAACAACTGACAATGCCAGTTCATGCGCATAAGAGGTAATATGAGGATGCTGCGAATTTGAAAAAGTTACCGGAGTATAATCCATAGAACCAATTACATTGCGGGTAAAAGGCAGCGTAGCATTATGTTCAGCAGCCTTAGCAGTAAGCGTTGGTTTATTATTATACCATTCGGCTCCATATACCGCTTCTGTAGTCATTAAATTCGGATACGTTCTTGCCCATCCTCTTGGAACTGTCGCTCCATGAAAATTCACCATTATTTGGTATTTTGCAGCATCTTTTAAAATATCAAGATAAAGTTTCATCATATCCTGTTGGTCTCCGGCAAAAAAATCAACTTTAATACCATATATTCCAATTTCTTTAAGCCAGGCCAATTCTTTAGCTCTTTTTTCAGCTGTCAACATACGGTCATTTGGAGTTGGTTCAAGCCAGGATGTACCCGAATTATACCATATCAAAGGTTTAATTCCTTTACTTTTTGCATAATTTACAGCAGCTATTATATCTCCACCATTAGTCATAACATCCCATTCCCAGTCAATAAGTACATAAGGCCATTTCATTGCTACGGCTAAATCGGTGTATTCAACAACTTTTTGATAATCTTTAGAACCTCTATTATATGCCCAATAAATCCAGGAAACCGGACCCGGTTTTATCCAATCCGTTTCTTTTAATTGATTTGGTTCACTAACATCCGTAATTAAAGTCGATTCGACAATATCAGACAATTGACCAATTATCAAAGTATGCCATTGTGAATTCCATGGCAACATTGTTTTAACTCCTGTTTGTTTGAAATTATCTCTGGGGGAAGCATAACTTACTTTGTACTCATTCGGATTTTTCAAATTACTCAATCTTGCAGCGCTATTATTTTCAGTAATATTTGCTTCCGAAATCAATACCCAGAGAGGATTATTATTTACTTTGAATAAAGCAGGAAATCCCCATTCCTGCTTATTGTTATTTGCTTTTCCATTGTCTGAAAAAGGAAAAAAATCTTCATACGATTCTGTATATGACTGCAACCAACGATTTGTAGCCAATGGAAAAACATAAGTGGTTGTTTCGTCAATGACATTCACTAATGAATCCATTTTATCCGTGAATTCATAACGAAATGCTACACCATCATTATAAACCCTAAAAACAATATTCAAGGGTTTGTTATTTGAATTTACATATTTAAAAACTTTCTCTACACCCTGATTAGTACAGAGTTTTCGCTTGCCCGAAATCATTTCATATTTTTGGTTCACCTCTTGAACTTTAGATGCATCTACCGGTTTCAGGTTATCCGTAAACTGCTGATCATCTCTAACAATACCCATAGGAGAATTTGGCAGTACTTCGATATATTCTAATTTGTTTTTATACAAAATCTTAAAATATACTTGTCCAAAAGAGTTATTATCCGCAGTAACAATCACCTTAATCTTTTTATTTGGCGACAAAATTTCCTGAGCATTTATTGAAAATACGCTTGAAATAAATAGACATGCAATTAAACCAATGTATTTCATTGTTCCTTATTCGGTTTTATGATTAAAAAATATTTTCAGAGATTAATTCCTTCTATTTTTAAAGTAAAGGGATTTTCAGTAATTTTTTCTTTTGGCAAGATAATTTTAAGTCCCTGTTCATTCTGTTCAAATTCTAATTCATTCGGGAAACCTAAAAAAGAAATTTTTCGAACTTTACTTTCAATAATTGGCAAAGACGCAATAAAAATCGGTTCAGACGGCCATTTAAGACAAATAGCATATAAATTTTTATTTTTGGATGTAAATCGTATTGCCCCTTCACCATATTTTTTCCAGGCTCTTGTTCCATAAATACCATCACCATTTATTTTAAGCCAGGAACCTATTCCTAAAAGAATTTCTTTTTGTTCTTGTGGAATAGTACCATCACTTTTTGGAGAAATATTCAACATGAGGTTGCCGTTACGGCTCACATTCTCGATCAATCTTCTGATTATTATTGCTGAATTGCTTAGTTTCATTCCCTCTACATAGCCAAACTTATCGCCAATAGGGTCATCTACTTGCCATACGTAATCTGTAAGCTCTTTTGGTGCTCTGCCTTGACGTTCAAAATCACGAATGCTGCCAGATAGATAGGCATCGCTTTTTGTACTTATAGAAACAGCTTTATTCCATTGTTTTGCTCTATTGTAATAATAAGCTGCAAAACGCAATTTTATGGGGTCTAAAGTTCTACTGTTTACACCATTGTCAAACCAAAACATATCAGGTTTATACTTGTCCACTAATTCCTGACAACGAGCCAACCATTCTTCCAAAAAGGCCTGACTTTGGGGTGCATAATTCTGATCTTCTATCACTTCTTCTCCACCTACTGCTGGTTTACGCACAGGCTCTGGCTGAGGTGGCCCATAGAAATCAGCATAAGCAGGATCAAATAAATCTGTTTTCGTACCGAGTTTTGGATACATAAAATCCCAATGCTCCATTCTGTGGTTGGATACTCCAAATTTTAAACCTTTTTTACGAACAGCTTTACTTAATTCGCCTATAAAATCAATTTTAGGCCCCATATCTTTTGAGTCCCATTTAGTAAGTTTACTGTCGTACATTGCAAATCCATCATGGTGCTCAGCTGTTGGTACCACATATTTAGCTCCGGATGCTTCAAATAAATCGGCCCACTCCTGAGCATTGAATTGCTCCATTTTAAACAATGGAATTAAATCTTTGTAGCCTATTTTATCTACAGTTCCTCCAAAATGTTCTGTATGCCAACGCTGAACTTCCGGATTGCTATACATATGACGCGGATACCATTCACTTGCATGTGCAGCAACAGTATATACACCATAATGAATAAAAATTCCAAATTTTCCATCTAAAAACCATTCCGGAGTACTATAATTTTCTTTTATAGATTCCCATGTTGGCTGATAGGGCCCTTTCGGGATTGCCGCAGCCTTTCCGCCTGGGAGCTCAATTGTAACTCTTGGAGGTGAAGGTTGATTTTGTGCATTTAGACTCTCAACTGTCTGACTTAATATTGTTACAATCATTAACACTTTGAAAAATCTTCTCATTTGGCTAAATTTATTATTAACTCGTTTTAACGAGACTATTCAAATTTTAAACAATCTCCAAAGCATTAGCATACGAAGCTTCCGGTTTTTGACTTGGGAAATACACTTCAAGAGCTTGTTCTGTTTGTTTAAACTTCAGTTTTTCTCCTGTGCTCACTAATTTTATCTGTCTAATTTTCTCTGTACGATACGGATTTGATTTTGCCAAACTTTTAATAACTGCAACTCCATTCTCCGGCCAAGCCATTATAGTAGCATACAGTGTTTTGTCTTTTTGTGCAAAACGAATATCTTCAGCTGTGTAAGGTTTCCCTTTTCCTTCGTTGAATCCCTGAGCAGTTAAAGCTCCGGCACTTGCTTGTTGCGGGCCTTCGCCAAATATTTTCCAGGGACGGGTTCCATAAATGCTTTTACTATTTAATTTCATCCAAACCCCAATTTCTTTTACGATTTCACGTTCTAATTCGTCGATACTTCCGTCTCCACGCACTGGAATATTCAACATCAGATTTCCGTTTTTACTCACGACATCTACCAGTGTATGAATAACCGTCTTAGCCGATTTGTATCGTTTGTTATTGTAAACGCCACGATCATAATGCCAGTTTCCAATGCAGGTATCGGTTTGCCAAGGCAAAGGTTCGATGTTGTTACTTTGTCCTTTTTCGATATCCCAAACCATGGTTTTACGTTGTTGTTCGGTTAGAATTTTACCTGTTATAACCGCCTGAACCGTTTTATTTTTTTGCAAACTTTTATTATACATATGAGCCGCAATACGCAAACCTGCATCACTCACAGGCCATAAAGGCAATGCCGTATCGTCAAAGTAAACCATGTCAGGATTGTATTTATCAATCAGATCAATGGTTCTGTCGTGGAATTTTTCACAATAAGCCGATGAAGGTACCGAAGCTCCGTCAGCCCAATCCCATTGGCTATGAACAGATGAATTTCCAGACGGTTTAGCACTTAATTCATGATTTTGCGCATACAAATCCTGAGGATCTAAACCTTCCCACCAGGTTCCTTTTCCATCCGCTTTAGTTAGTTTGCCATCATAAGGAACTCCTGCTAATGGTCCGTTTTTATCAGTTCCTTGAGAAGTATCAAACCAATTCCAGGCATGGGCAGCGTGAACACTCACCGCAAAAGGCAATCCGGCTTTACGGGCTGCTTTTTCCCAACCCGCAATGATATCTTTTTTAGGTCCAACTTTGGTCGAATTCCATTGTGGCTGAAACTTACTATCATACAAATCCAAATTATCGTGGTGATTGGCCATTGCCATAAAATATTTAGCTCCGGAATCTTTATATAAATTCACCAATTCTTCCGGATTCCATTTATCAGCTTTCCAAACATTGATGACATCTTTGAATCCAAATTTTGACGGATGTCCATATTTTTCCACATGGTATTTATACTGCCTTGAACCTTCTTCATACATTCCTCGACCGTACCAATCTCCCGCTTCGGGTTCACACTGAGGTCCCCAATGTGCCCACATTCCAAATTTGGCATCGCGAAACCAATCGGGTACGCGGTATTTTTCCAACGAATCCCAAGTAGGCTCAAAAGGGCCATTTAAAGCAGAGGAGTTAAGTATATAGGATTGTCCCAATAAAGGAGATAAATAAAGTCCGGCTAAAGCAGACACACCTAGTTTTAAAGCGTTTCTTCTGTTCATCTTTTTATGATTTGGATAGTATGATAATTATTTATTTCCGATTTTGTCGGTTTGTTTCTTTTTTAAATTCAGTACTAAAACAGGACTTATACTTTTTTAATGGCACCTATTTTAGATATAAATTTGATTATTAGTTTTTTTAATCGCTTATTTTTGTATTAATAAAAACAAATGTAGCTTAGCTATCGTATATCTTTATTATTCAAAAACGACTTTTTATTATTCAAAAACGATTTTTACATCTTTTTTCTATCATTATGTCCAAAAACGTTTTCAAATACTCATTCTCCCTATTACATATTGATTATGTGAAACTTAACCATAAATGGAATTTCAATAATGTAATTAGTCCCTATTATCGCCTGTATTATATTGATGAAGGAATGGGGTCGATTTCGAACAGTTCGGAAAAATTAATTTTGGAGCCCGGTTATTTATATCTTATTCCGAGTTTTACAATCTGCAATTTGAATTGTGAAGACTATTTAAGTCAATATTTCATTCAGTTTTTCGAAGAATCACCCGATGGAATTTCGTTATTTAATCAAAATAGAAATGTGATGAAATTACCCGCTACCGAAATTGATATTATTCTTATCAAACAAATGCTTCAAGGCAATCCCGGAAGAGGTATAAACAGATCAGACAACCCGAAAGAATATGAAAAAGAAGCTTTTTACAAAGAATATCGTTCGCTCAATGACACTATGAAAACGCCGTTGAAATTTGAAAACCAAGGAATCCTGTTATTGTTGATTTCTAGATTTTTGAATGATAAAAGTTTCAAACAAAATGCTCCGCAAAGCACACCTTCAAAAATTCTGGACAGCATGAGTTATATTCAGCTTCATTTAGACAAAAAACTGACTGTTGCCGAATTAGCCCAAAGAGTCAATCAAAATCAGGATTATTTTTCGAAACAATTCCTAATTCACACAGGGCAGCGTCCTTTAAATTATATTCATGAGAAAAAAATAGAACGGGCGCAATACCTTATCGCAACGACTGCCAAGAGTTTTTTGGAAATAGCTATGGATACGGGTTTTTTGAATTTACCGCATTTTTCAAAAATATTCAAACAAATAGTTAGCTTAACGCCAGGTGAATACCGCAATCAAAATGATTTTTACTTAAAAAATTAGTAATAGCAAACAGAGAAAAGAAGTATGGCTAAAGCAATTTGTTTAATTTGAAGCGATATATTCTTTTAAAGATATTTATCAGTAATTATAAAGATTTTAAAAGCCCAGCAGGTACTTTTTCAACATACATTTGATTTTGTCCGCTAATTGATTTTGCATCTTCAAAATAAGGGAATTGTTTTCCTTCAGTAATTTTAACCATTTTGGCAGTTCCCGTAATTTTTCCGATTGCAGTACTTAATAAAGGTTCAGCACTATCTCCTAATACACCCAAATTGTTTAGGTTTTCTTTTAAAGAATAGGTTGGTGTCAAGCCATTAAAGTAATCGCCAAAATCAGAAGCATTAACAATTTTCAAAACGATAGGCTGCATTGCATAACGGTGATTTGGGTTTCTGTTTTCTTTTCCAAAAGTAGGAGAATCATAAATGGTAATAGAACCTACATTTTTTCCGGTTGTTATATCCCCAATTTGAACCACGTCGATATAAGGTTTCAATCCATTGATAACCAGTTCACTTGCCGAAGCAGTACTTTTTGTGGTCAAAATATAAATCTTAGTAAGGTTTAAACTGTTTATTGGAGTACTGCCAATAGTGCTGGTAAATAAATTTTTCAGTGCATCTGGGTCTTCAGACTCGAAATAAGCATTGATTTTGTCATTCCATCTTTGTTTAGAAAACACTTTATCTGTAAACTGTCCGGTAATCATACTGGCCAATCTTGTTGCCGATTGTACGGAACCACCTGAATTGTAGCGTAAATCAAGAACTAAATCGGTAACACCTTGTGATTTTAATGAGGCGAAAGCATCATTTAATTGAGTGTCGTAATTGGAATAAAATCCATTGTACATTAAGTAACCTATTTTATGGGTTCCATTTACCATTACTTTATTTAGAAAAATTGGATTTTCGGAAAGTTCTGTTTTGGTCAAGGTTACTGATTTTCCATTTGGTGTAATTTGACCGTTGTTGTAATCGGCTAGATTTAACGTGTACGTTTCAGCATTCAATAATAAGGTTTGATAATTGCTCGCTGTAAGTTGTGTTCCGTTAACGGCATAAAAGATATCTCCACGTTTGATGTTTTTGGTCGAAGCATCAGAATTTGGGATAATATAGCGAACAAAACCAAAGATGTCGTTTGAACCAGAAGATTTATAGTAGAGTCCAAAATCCATTCCGTCATTTTTCGTCGTTCCTTGGAGCATTCCTTCCAATTCGTTATAATCACTGACAATCCAGCTGAATCGATCGATTGATTTATCAACTCGTAGTGCATCAAATAAATCTTCAGGTTTTGTATATTGAGCTAAAAAGTTATTCAGTTCAGACTGATTCGTAAATCTGTTATCGGCCAAATTAGGAACATCGGCTTGCCACAAATAATATAAATTAAGACCTTTCCAAATAAAGTCATTGATTTCCAGGTTTTGTGGAGCTGGAACATCATCCATGTCTTCACAACTCTGAAAAGTAAAAAAGGCTATGAATAATAGAAACGCAATTTTGAAAGATGTCTTCATATTATTAATTTATTTGTAGGTATAGAACGCAAAAATACTAACTTTAGTCTAAAGTATATTTTTTTTTGTTACAAATGTGATAGTGAGTCGTCTTGATTGTATAACCGAACTGATAAAATAGTTTTATGAACCAAAATGAATTCGTGCATTTAATCAATCCATTCAAGGATAAGCTCTTTCGGTTGGCCAAGCGATTGCTTGTGAGCACTGAGGAAGCTGAAGATGCGACGCAGGAAGTTTTGGTGAAATTATGGAGCAAGAATGAGAATTTAGATTCGTATAACAGTGTGGAGGCTATGGCAATGACAATGACCAAAAATTACTGTTTGGATCAGTTAAAATCGAAAAGAGCAGGCAATCTTAAAATTGTGCACAATAATTTTACAGATCGGGAACCAAGTTTGGATAGAAAAGTTGAAGATACCGATAGCTTAATTTGGGTAGAAAAAATTATTGATCAATTGCCGGAACAGCAGCGTTTGATTATTCAGCTGCGGGACATAGAGCAATGCGAATTTTCGGAAATCGCAAAAATAACAGAGATGAATGAAGCTGCCGTAAGAGTAGCACTTTCTAGAGCAAGAAAAACAATTAGAGAATACATGTTAAAAACACACAGTTATGGAGTTCGATAGAATGGAAGCACTTTTAGAAAAATACTTTGAAGGAGAAACAAGTATTGACGAAGAAAATGAGTTGAAGGAGTATTTTTCTTCTTCAAATGTTGCGCCAGATTTTGAACAATACCGACCATTATTTAGATATTTTACAGAAGCAAGAGAGCAGAAGTTTACCAATAATGTTTCATTGATTTCTAAAAAACCAAAAGCGTTATGGTTATCAATAGCGGCATCTGTTGTAGTTTTGATTGGAGTAGGAGCTTACACTTATTTCAATTCGATGGAGACAGAAAAAGAAAGTAAGGAATTAGGAACGTATGATGATCCGGAAGAAGCTTTTGAAGCAACCCAAAAAGCATTGGCAATGTTGTCAACTAATGTAAATGTTGGTGTTGGAGGAGTACAGTACCTACAGGTATATGAAGTAACCAAAGACAAGGTGTTTGTTGAATAGATAGGGAAAAGGCAAAAAGCAAAGAGCAAAAAGGCAAAAAGCAAAGAGGGAAATCAAAAAGCAAAGGACATAACATTTGTGCATTCGTGGCTTTTGAAGTAAAAGTTAAAGAGAGAAATTAGAATTAAAAATAAAGCGAGAGTGATTCTAGAGCATTCTGGCCCAATAGTTGAATTGAATTTAAAAAACAATCATTAAATCAAATAAATTAAAATGAAAAAGTTAATAATAACATTAGTATTAGTATTAGTATCAAGTCCGTTTTTTGCTCAGAATGCATTCGATAAATTTGACGGACAAGACGATGTAACCTCAATTGTTGTCAATAAGAAAATGTTCGAGTTGATGAGTAAAGTAAAAGTGGATACTTCAGATAAAGAGGCTCAGCAGTATATGAACCTGATCAAGAAATTGGATAATTTAAAAGTATTTACTACTCAGAGTACAAGAGTTGAAGGTGAAATGAAAGCCACAGCTGACAAATACATCAAAACCGCCGGTTTGGAAGAATTAATGCGTGTAAATGATAAGGGAAAAAACATAAAAATTATGGTGAAATCCGGTGCGAAAGACAGCCAAATTAAAGAGTTGTTGATGTTTATAGAAGGCGGAAAAGAGGAAGATACCGTTTTGATGTCTTTAACAGGAGATTTTGATTTGAGTGAAATTTCGGTGTTGACCGACAAAATGAAAATTCCTGGCGGAGATGATTTGAAAAAAGCAACTAAAGGCAAAAAGTAAAATGAAGCCAACTTTATTCATAATCGCTTTTTTGAGTAGTTTGCTTTTAGGGAGCTGTAATTCGGAACCTACTCTGCAAAAATATTTTGTTGAAAATAACGAAAAGAAAGATTTTATCGCTTTGGATATTTCATCAAATATTTTGAATGTTGATCAAACCAAATTGACAGCAGTTCAGAAAGAGGCTTTGCAATCTTTTGATAAAATAAATGTTTTGGCTTTTAAATTAGATGATAAAAACAAAGCCGAATTTGAGACAGAACGCACAAAAGTAAATTTGATTCTGAAAAATCCAACGTACCAACAATTGATAAAGTTTGGTTCGGGCAAAGAAGGAGCTTCTGTGAGTTATATTGAAAAGGATGGTAAGATCAATGAATTTGTAGTTTTTGCCAATAAAAATGATGCGGGTTTTGCTGTCGTAAGGGTTTTGGGAAAAGATATGAATCCGACGAATATTATGAATATGGTTTCGGTTTTGAAAGAATCAAAAATTGATTTGGAGCAGTTAAAGCCTTTGCAGGGATTAATAAAGAAATAGGGTTAGAATTTAATTTTAAAGAAGGCGTTTCGGTAGATATCGAGACGCTTTTTTTATGCTTATTTCAAGTTGGTTTTTGAATAGGCTTCCCAATCATCCGGTGCGTTTAAGTTTTTTAGAATAACGGAATCGGTTACGGTAAGTGTTGTTATTTTGGAAGGAATTGTTTTTTTGATTTCCAAATCCAATCGACTTTTTTCATCAGTCGGGTTAAGCGAGAGTAAAGTTTTCCAAAATTCAGAATGCAGTTTTATAGGATGCCCATTTTTGCCTTCAAAATTGGGAAGAACAATTTGATTATGTGCTTCTATAATCTTTTGTAATTCGGTTGTATTCAAAATCGGAATATCAATAGGGGTAATTAAAACCGATTTGTTTTTAGGGATTTGCCTCAAAACGGTTTGCAGCGTTGAAAAAGAACCCAGTTGCGGATCTTGGTTAACTACAATTTTTATTTTTAAATTATTATAAACTACAAAATCCAATTGTGCTTGGGAAAACCAAGGAATTTTATTTGAATATTCTTCTTGATGATACCCCAACCCGATATAGACTTTAGTTATGGTTGAAGTTGAAATACGGTTTATTTGTTCCAAAATCCAATAGGTGTTTTCGTATTCCAATAATCCTTTTGGAAATCCCATTCTTTCTGATTTTCCACCTGCTAATAAAACAAATACGGGATTATTTTCCATAATAAACTTTCAATAGCTCCGAGGCGATGCTGATAGCAATTTCTTTTGGAGAATTCCCTCCTAAATCCAATCCGATAGGACAATTAACCGGTGTGATTCCGGGTTTGAAATTCAGTTCGTTTATTAGCAAATTGTTGAATTTGTTTTTTTTGGTTTTACTTCCAATCAATCCGATGTATTTTGTTTGTTCGTGCAAAGCCAAAGCTGTTATCTCGAAATCCAGTTTGTGGTCGTGTGTCAAAATAACTACGTAACAGTTAGGACCCCAGTTTACTGTTTGTTTGTAAAGATCAAAAGGAACGTTGCTATAGGTAACGCTTGGGTCAATGCTGAAAGTTTCTTCCCAGTTTTTACGGGTGTCAAGGAGTGTAATTGAGAAGGGAGTGTCTTTCAAAACATCACAAATCGCAACTCCGATATGTCCGGCACCAAAAAGATATAATTCAGGGGATTGATTCATGGGTTCAATGATTAATTCGACTTTTCCTCCGCAGCATTGCTCAAACTCGGGACCTAAAGTGTAAGTCGATTCTAAAATTTTATTTTCTTTTATAGCTCGAACGGCCTCTTCGATTACCTGAAATTCTAATTTTCCTCCACCAATGGTTCCATAAATTTTTTTTTGAGCCGTAACAATCATTTTTGACCCGAGCCTACAGGGAGCCGAGCCAAGAATTTTGGTAATGGTAACGAGTGCAACAGCCTTTTTTTTGCTTTTGAATTCGAGTAATTGCTCAATCCAGTTGTTCATTAAAATAAATATTCGTTGGGGATTTTATTTGTTAGGCTAGATCGTAATCACTCAATGGCAAGTTGTAATATCTTTTACCTGTAAGTTTGTAAACAGCATTAATTATCGCTGGGGCAATTACCGGAACGCCCGGCTCACCAACGCCAGTTGGGATTTCAGTACTTTCCACAATTTCTACATGAACTTTTGGGATTTCGTTCATGCGGATCATACGGTAGTCACTATAACTGTTTTGTTCGATAGCTCCGTCTTTGGCTGTGATTTTTCCGTAATAGGCTATAGACATTCCAAAAATAGCCGCACCTTCCAGTTGAGATTTGATAGTATCCCTATTAACTGCCGTTCCGCAATCAATAACGGTGTGGACATTATGTGTTTTTATTTTATCATCGACCATTGAAACTTCCACTACCGAAGCTACATAAGAGTTAAAACTGTAATGAACCGCTAATCCATGAGCATGTCCTTTGGGTAATGGTTTTCCCCAATTGGCATTTTTTGCAGCCTTTTTTAAAACATTTTTAAGACGAGCTGTATCGTATTTTATGGGGTCTTTGGTGTCTTCTATACGGTCGCTTCCAATTAATTTCAATCGGAATTCTAATGGATCTTGTTTTGCAGCATATGCTAATTCATCGGTAAAAACATTGATGGAAAAACCGTGAAGGATGTTGATTACAGATCGCATCCAGCCAATTCTAACCATTGCAGGAGCCTGCCCCGATTCAATTTTAAGATTTTTTATTTCAAAAGGTATGTCGGCAGCACTTGATGCTTCCCATCCTGCGGGATATTCGGTGCCGGGTTTAAAGGTGGACATGATAGTAGGGAAAGCAGATCTATGCAACCAGCCTGTAACATTACCTTGTGTATCCAGTGAGGCTTTCATGTATTGCGAACTTACGGTATGGTAATAACCGTGTTTGATATCGTCTTCACGTGACCAAACTACTTGTACTGGAGCATTTATGGTTTTTGAAACCATAACAGCTTCCACGATATAGTCGGGTTTTGATTTTCGTCCAAAACCACCGCCTAGAAAAGTTACATTGATCGTAACTTTGTCTTTTGTTGTTCCCAAATAGGCTAAAACTTCTTCTCTTGCAGTTTGCGGAGATTGAGTAGGAGCCCAAACTTCGCAAGTGTCGCCTTGTACCCAGGCCACAGCATTAGGGACTTCCATAGGAGCATGAGCAAGATGAGGTAATTGAAAAGTGCTCTCGACAACTTTTGAAGCTTCTCCAAAAGCTTTGTTGATATCGCCAATTTCCTTTTCTATTTTACCATCTTTGTGGACTCTTTCAGTTAATTCGGCCATGTATTTCTCGGAGTCATAGCCTTCATTTTTGCCGTAATTCCATTTTATTTCAAGGGCTTCTCTACCTTTAAAAGCAGCCCAGGTATTCGAAGCGATAACAGCAACGCCGCCAAGAGGGCCAAAGGGTCTGTCGATTTTAGGAAGTTCAATTATATTTAAAACGCCTTTAATTTTTAAAGCTGCCGTTTTGTCGAAGGATTTGACAGTTCCAAAAGTTACCGGACATCTTGCAATCGCTACAAATTTCATATTGGGCAATCGTTTGTCAATTCCGTAAACGGCACTTCCATTTACAAAATTCTTTATGTCGATACTTTTTAAGTTTTTTCCAATGTACTTGAAATCTTTTGGGTTTTTATAGCTAATAGTCGTCGGAACCGGTAATGTTTGTACTGTGTCTACTAATTCGCCGAAACCTATTTTTTTTCCGCTGGAATGAAGAATAAAATGATTTTTGGCTGTACATTCATTTTCAGGAACCTGCCATTTTTTTGAAGCAGCGGTTATAAGCATCATTCGTGTCATCGCACCCATTTTTCGCATCGTTTCGTATAAATACGTTACGCTTCTGGATCCATCGGTGTTTTGGTCACCATATTTTTCATCGCCTACAGCTTGCTTAACAGTAACCCTGCTCCAATCGGCTTCCATTTCATCAGCAACAACAGAGGAGAGGGAAGTACGTACTCCATTACCCATTTCTGAACGAGATGCAACTATAATAAGGCTTCCGTCCGAATTTAATTGTACAAATAGGTTAGGATTGAATTCAGTTAGATTTCCTGATTCAATATCTTTGGAAAATAAAGTGTAATTGCATGCTAAAATTAATCCACCAGACGCTAATCCCACGTTTTTAATAAATAGCCTGCGGCTTATGTTTTGAATTTCACTCATGATTAGCGTTGTTTTTTAAGTTCTACAGTATGCTTAATGGCATTTTTAATACGTTGGTAAGTACCACAACGACATATATTGCCGCTCATCGCGTCATCGATATCTGTATCTGAGGGATTTTTATTAGAGTTGAGCAGGGAAGTGGCTGTTATTAATTGCCCGGACTGACAATAACCGCACTGGGGAACGTTGAATTTTTCCCAGGATTTTTGTAATAATTGCAAATTTTCGGAAGTTCCTTCAATCGTTGTTATGTTTTTACCGACAACAGTTGAAACGGGTGTCAAACATGAAAAAGTTGCTACATTATCAACCAATACTTTACAAGCTCCACAAGCACCAATACCACATCCAAATTTGGTTCCCGTAAGACCTATACTGTCCCTGATAGCCCAAAGTAAAGGCATTTCCGGATCAATATCGATAGTGTATTTCTTCTTGTTTATGAGTAGTGTTGTCATTTGAATTTCAATTTTGCAATTAAGAAGTTGAAAGTTATGACTTTTTTTTAAAGATTTATATTTAATTTTTTTTGAAGAAGATCGATGGTGAGAATTATAAATAAAAAAAAACAGCAGCTATAAATTGTGTATAGCTACTGTTTTGTGTGGTTGTATGGTTTTTGGTTTTATTTACTGATTAATGAATATCTCTCTTTACTTGTAGGGGAAATTAAAGATATGTTGTATTTGCCGAATAGTTTGTCGAAATATAATTTTGATTTTTTGGGATTATTGTTTTCATAGTAGAAATTACCCAAATATTCAAATAATTCCAAAGATTCATATCCTTTATCGGCAATTCGTTGATATGTTTTTTGGACATCAACGAGAATGAACTTCTGTTTTTTAACAGAATCATATTTTACTGCCTGTGAATACATATTTCCAGCAGTAAAAAACATAAACGCAAGGCTAAAACATAGCGATAAGTTTTTCTTCAATTGTTTAATAGTATTTTTTTCCATAGGCTTTATTATTTATAGTAGAAAAGGACGCCTAAAATCTTTAGGGATACCAAATTAATTCTTTTTTTTATATAAGCATTAAAAAAAGTTAAAAAAATGCATAATATCTAATTTTTTATTGTTTTTAAAATGAATTTGAAATAAAAAGAGTGTTAAAATTGTAATGTATTTGTTTTGTAGTGTCTTTTTGTTGTTTTTATTGAATTTTGATTTTTAAAATGCGTATCTGCCCATAATAGTTGGAAACACTTTAAATTCTTCTGATGGAACAAAGTTATTGCTGATTTCAATCTCGGAACCAAGCGAGAAGTTTTTATTGAAGTTGTACATCACTTGTGGTTCCGTCAATAATATTGCTTTTTTGCTTGAACCATCAGTCCGGTCTTGAGACCAGAAATCAAGAAATCCCCTTATAGTTACTTTGTTGTTGAATAGGTTTTGGAACCAAACGGCTGTAAATTGTCCATCAAGTCCCGAAGAACCATGTGTGTTTTTATACATATAGGTAGTATTCAGGGTAAAATTGCCAATCTTAATTGGAATGCCAAAACCAACCAAAAATGCCCGATTGATTGGGAATCCGAGCGGATTTTCAGGGCTACCTGCTTTGTCGTTGGTCATTAGAAGTCCATCGTTGTATTCAATATGAAAATTTAATCCCTCGATGAGGTCGTTTTTGATATTGAACTTTCTTGCAAGCTCAAAATAAGCAAGATTGGCTGCGTCTTTTCGGTCAAAGTTAAAATCGGTAAAGAAGAACGTGCTTCCTAATTTGTCTGGTTTAAAAAATTCGAATGTAAATGTAAGATAATCTCTTTCGGGTAAAAAGTCATAGTGTAATTGTAATTCTTGTGCTTTGGCGTAAGAAGAAAACAGAAGAATAAATAGTAAAATTTTTATTTTCATATATCTAAAGTTTATTTGTCGACGGTTATATATGGAATCGTTTTTGTTTGCTTACGCAAATGTTTGGATAAAGGCAATTTCATATTGCTTATGTTCTTTGTTTTGAGATTATCCCATTTGTGAAAGGATTATTTCTAGTATGGAGAATGCTCCAATTCCCCACATGATTGGGTGAACCTTATCAGTGTTTTTTGTTAAAAGACAAAGAATGATGAATGATGAAAAACCATATGCAATTCCTGAACTGATGCTATAAGTTAATGGCATTAGAATTAATGTCAGGAAAGTAGGGACAGCTATGTAAAGTTCTGAGAAATCAATTTTGATTAAATGTTTGGCCATGAAAATTCCTACCAAGATAAGCGCCGGCGCAGTAGCGTAAACAGGTACAATCCCGATGACAGGAGCAAAGAACATGGCTAGAAAGAATAATCCAGCTGTAAAAACAGAACTCAAACCAGTTCTGGCGCCATTCGCAATTCCTGCAGCCGACTCTATATAAGTCACCGTGCTGCTTGTTCCTAAAACCCCGCTGAAAGCAGTTGCTACGGCATCGGCTTCTAGAACTCTTTTGATGTGAGGCATTTTTCCGTCTTTGTCAATTAGTCCTGCTTCCATAGAGCACGCAATTGCTGTTCCAATGGAATCGAATAGGTTTACGAACAAAAATGAAAATATAGGAGCAATGAAAGTGATTTTTAAGACCGATATAATTTCCAGTTTTCCAAAAACAGGAGTGATTGATGGTGGAGTACTTATGAATTCGGTGGGTAATTTTATGCTGTCGTCAAAGATGAAACCAAGAATGGTGGCAAGTAAAATTCCTATTAGAATTGAGCCTTTTACTTTTTTGATTTCCAAAAATACTGTGACAATAAAAGCAATCAGTCCGATGACTACAGCCGGCGTGAATTTTCCTAGTCCAACTAAAGTCGCTGGATTCGCAACAATTAGTCCCATTTGTTTGAAACCGATGAAAGCAATAAATAATCCGATTCCTGCTCCAATGGCAACCCGGAGCGATTCGGGTATGGCATCGACTATTTTGTGGCGAATTCCGAGGATGGAAATAATGATAAATACAATCCCGGACAAGGTAACGACTCCTAGGGCTTGTTGCCATGAGGTTCCGTGGCTCATTACAAGTGTAAAAGCAAACATTGCGTTGAGTCCCATTCCTGGTGCCATTGCAAAAGGGACATTAGCCCAAAGTCCAACTAAAAGCGTTCCGATGATTGCGGCGATACAAGTTACACTGATAAGTGCAGCCTTGTCCATTCCTGCAGCTGAAAGAATATTAGGATTTACAAAAATGATGTAGGCCATCGTTAAAAAAGTAACTGTTCCACCAATGGCTTCTTGTTTGAAAGATGTGTTTCTTTCCTGAAGTTTGAAAATTTTCTCTAACATTATTGCGCTGTTTACAGGTTAATTTTATTTGGATTAAATCACGCACAAGTAATAGTTGTATTATTTATGCCAATTAGTATTCTATATTGTTGTAATATTAAAAAGTTCATTAAATGAATTAGAAATTCGAAATAAGTAAACTTTAAAAAAGAAAAATAGGGTTGCAGTTAAAATTTTTTCTTTTGAAAATAAGCCTTTAAGGTAAAATTACATTATTTAATTCAAAATCCGTATTTGGATTTTTATCGTTTTTTCAAGCAGATTTATTTAGTTTATTCGCTTTCGATAGAGAATAGTTGTAAAATCTAAATAAAAAAAACACTTGAATTTTATGCTAATGCTTAATTTAATTACGTAGAAGAACTATTGATTTTAAATGCGGGACAAATTTATTTGGTTTTGACGCAAATAGGGATGATAAAAATCATGAGATTAAAAAAATCTACCTCGTAAAATACTAATTAGTTGTAAATTGAAAGAATTTGATTTGAGTAATTTAAGATGAGGGGGTGTTGTAGTTGGTGACATTGCATAAAAAAACGCTTCGTTATGAAAGCGTTTTTAAAAATGTGTAGCAAATGTGTAGCAAAAATTGATATTAAGTCAATGAGTACAGTGCTATATGTGACCATGGAGGGATTTGAACCCTCACGCCCTTGCGAGCACCACCCCCTCAAGATGGCGAGTCTACCGTTTCTCCACATGGCCTTAAAAAAGAAAAGGTCATTCGCTTAGGCGAACAACCTTTTAGTGACCCGACTGGGGCTCGAACCCAGGACCCCATCATTAAAAGTGATGTGCTCTACCGACTGAGCTATCGAGTCATTGCTTCAAGAAACTAATTTGTTAATCACAAAATTTGTGACCCGACTGGGGCTCGAACCCAGGACCCCATCATTAAAAGTGATGTGCTCTACCGACTGAGCTATCGAGTCATTTCGTTTCTTGAATGCGGGTGCAAATATAAGGACTTATTTTCGAAGTTTCCAAGCAATTTTATTATAAATTTGTCTTTTTTAAATAAAAACTCTTAACCCCTTAATACGTAAGCTTTTATTAAAATGAAAAAAATTATCTTGTTAGGCTATATGGGATGCGGTAAGTCTACAATTGCCCAAAAACTTTCCGGAATCGTCTCAATTCCCTATGTTGATCTCGATGAATTTATCGAAAAAAACGAAAAAATGTCCATAAAACAGATTTTTGAAAATTTTGGAGAGATCCATTTTCGAAAATTAGAGCACAAATATTTTCTGGAATTATTAAATACTCCTGAGCAAAATATCATCGGTTTGGGAGGAGGAACACCTTGTTATGCCAATAATCATGAATTGTTGATAGGGGATAATGTGGTTTCTATCTATTTAAAAGCATCTGTAGAGACTTTATTTGAAAGATTGGTGTCTAATAAAAGCAAAAGACCTCTTATTGCAGATAAAAGCGAAGAGGAAATGAAAGAGTTCATCGCCAAGCATCTTTTTGACAGAAGTTTTTATTACAATCATGCACAGCATAAAGTAACCGTCGATGATAAAACCATCGAGGAAACTGTAAACGATATTTTAAATTTGTTAGCTTAAGCTGGCATAGCTGTGTCCATTGTTATCAAAAACAACGTTCACATGCTCTAATAGTGATGTAGAAAGTGATATTCCTTTGAAATCGGCTTTAATCGGGAATTTTTTGTGGTTTCTATCTACAAGAACAACGGTTTTGAACTTTTTCAAAGGAACATCCAAAAAATGTTTTACTGCATATATTAATGTGGTTCCTGAACTCAATACATCGTCAACAAGTACTAGTCCTTTATTGCTATATTGTTCTTTTGTCAACGAAGTTGTTACGGGAAGTTCTGGGTTTTCTTTATTGATGTTCACCTCGCAAATCGAAATTTTTATCGGAGAAATAGTTGCTAATACTTTGGCAATGTTTTGGGCAAAAATAAAACCATTTGCTGTAATCCCTGCAATCACAATTTCTTCTTCATCGACAAAAGTCTCGTAGATTTGGTATGCTATCCTTTTTGTAGTATGTTCTATTTGTTGATTGGTAAGGATTATATTGTTGCTCATGGCGTATTGTTGTTTGTTTTTTCAAAGATAAAAAAGTTGGATGAATTGTGTTTACTATTTATTCTAATTCATCATCGCCTTCCTCAATTTCGTTTCCATAATCATCGATATCTCTTCGATCTTTTTTGGTAGGTCTTCCGGTGCCGGTTTTTCTGTAATGCTGTTTGGATAGTTTTAATAATTCCAAATGTTCGTAAGCTTCGGCCGGGGTTTCATTTTTTCGATAGATATCAACGAGTTTTGCACCCACACGATTTTCAGGAATGTCTAATACCGTAATAATATGTGTGATTTGGTCTTTTCTGAATGTAATTTTATCAGTAGGGAAAACCTCTTTTGAAGGCTTTGCAATGATTCCATTTACGGTTACGTGATTTTTTTTGCAAGCCTCTGTAACCATGTTTCTGGTTTTGTAATACCTTACGCACCATAAATATTTATCTATTCTCATTGAAAATTCTAAAATCGGAGTTAAATACTTTACAAAAGTAAATCATTAATGTATATTTGCGACCTAAACTATACCCAATAATGAGCAAAATTAAGTTTTATTTTATTTTATTGATTGCGGCTGTTGCAATAAGTTCATGTCATAAAGATGATAGTCCGGATGTAACGCCACCAAGACCTTTTGACGAACAATACAAAACAGATATTGCGGCGATAGAAGATTATTTAAATACACATTATATAAAGGAAGTAGTAAATCATCCAGGATTCCCAGATGATCAGGATGTAATAATTGATAAAATTACCGATCCTGCCACGCAGAAGTCGTTGATGTCTTATTCTGCAAATACGTATCCTGCTGTTCCAAGATTAACTTCCAGAGATGTGTATGTAGCTACTCACGGTGTAACATATAAGTTTTATACTTTAGTGATTAGAGAAGGGATTAGGAATGATGCTGCAAATGGAGGAGGAGAATACCCTTGTAATGTTGATGGAGTATACGCAGGTTATAAAGGAACTTTGTTAGATGAAGCAGGAACTGTATTTGATTCTTCAAATAATGGGCAAACTTTGTTTAATCTTGATGGAAGTACTCATGATGGTGGGTCAGGTGTAATTCGTGGTTGGTCAGAAGGGTTTCCACAATTCAAAACGGGATGGGTTTCTTCTAATACGGATGGTACAATTAAATATAATGATTTTGGGGTCGGTGTTATGTTTATTCCCTCAGGCTTGGGGTATTATAATAGTGCTCAAGGAACTATTCCTGCTTATTCACCTTTGATGTTCAGTGTGAAATTGTACAGCGTAAAAAGATATGATCATGATTTGGATGGTATTCCTTCTTATCAGGAAGATTTGGGTGGAGACAGGTATGTGAATACTTTTGTAAATGGAGTTTTAGCTGATGATACTGATGGTGATGGAATTCCAAACTTTAATGATTTTGATGATGATGGTGATAATTATGCCACAAGAGGTGAAATCAAAGATGCAAATGGAAATTACTACGCATTTGATAAAATCCCGGATTGTTCAGGTAATCAGACTGATCCAAACAGAATTAAAAGACATTTAGATAAAAATTGTATCAAAATGAATCAATAGTTTGTTTTTGTAATTAAATAGAAAAAGGGATTTTCATGTTGAGTGAAAGTTCCTTTTTTTATGGTTTGAAATTATGGTTTGAATTTTTTGACCGACAGGTTTTTAAAACCTGTCTCGGGTTTAAATTTGGATTTAAGGAAGCTAATTGTTTCCAGTGAGCCCCGATTGAAATGGAAATCCTTTTTATCTCGTCTTTTGCGACGAGGTAAAAAGATTGTAAAGGAAAGCGGGAACCATGTTTCCTGATAAACCTATTGTTTCTGCTCCTAAAAAAGAATTTAGGCAAAAAAAATCCCATTCGTTTAGTGAATGGGATTTTGTATTTATAGGGAAAGATTACTTTCTTTTGATAACTCTTTCTACAGCTTCAACAATCGCTTGATTGTTCAATTTGTATTTCTCCATCAATTGCTCAGGAGTTCCAGATTCACCAAAACTATCTTTAACTGCTACAAACTCTTGTGGAGTAGGATTGTTTAAAGCTAATACACCTGCAATGCTTTCTCCAAGACCTCCAAGGTAGTTATGCTCTTCGGCAGTTACAATACATTTAGTTTTAGCTACTGATTTTAAAATAGCTTCTTCGTCCAAAGGTTTGATGGTGTGGATGTTGATTACTTCGGCAGAAATTCCTTTTTCTTCCAATTTCTCTGCAGCAACCAAAGCTTCCCAAACTAAGTGACCTGTAGCAACAATTGTTACATCAGTACCTTCGTTTAACATAATCGCTTTTCCAATGATGAATGGTTCGTCAGCCAGAGTAAAGTTAGGTACTACAGGGCGTCCAAAACGCAAGTAAGCTGGACCGTGGTGATCAGCTAATGCAATTGTAGCCGCTTTGGTTTGATTGTGATCACAAGTGTTGATTACAGTCATTCCCGGTAACATTTTCATCAATCCGATGTCTTCCAGGATTTGGTGAGTTGCACCATCTTCTCCAAGAGTTAACCCTGCGTGAGACGCACAGATTTTTACATTTTTATCAGAATAAGCAACCGATTGACGAATTTGGTCATAAACTCTTCCTGTAGAAAAGTTAGCAAAAGTTCCTGTGAAAGGAATTTTTCCTCCGATTGTTAAACCAGCAGCAATTCCAATCATGTTTGCCTCAGCAATACCAATTTGGAAAAAACGCTCTGGGTGATTTTTTTTGAAATCATCGAATTTTAACGATCCAATCAAATCAGCACAAAGTGCTACTACATTTTCATTTTTCTGACCTAATTCAGTCATTCCCACTCCAAAACCTGAACGGGTATCTTTACTTCCTGTGTTTATATATTTTTTCATTTTCCTCCCCCAACCCCTCCGAAGGAGGGGAGTTCCTATTGGGGTAATAGGGTTTATGTTATTTATCGATTTTTAATTATTCCTCATCGCGGTGGCGGTAGGTTGGGAGGGGATTAATAATCTGAATTGCCTCCAGTGTTGTAATTTTGTTCCAAAGCATTTGCAAGTTGTGCGTCATTTGGTGCTTTACCGTGCCAAGCGTGGCTGTACATCATGTAATCAACACCATTACCCATTTCAGTATGTAGCAATACACAAACTGGTTTTCCTTTTCCGGTTCTTGCTTTTGCTTCATTCATTCCGCCAATGATAGCTTCGATGTCATTTCCTTTTGTGATTTCAACAACTTCCCAGTCAAAAGCTTCAAATTTGGCTTTTAGGCTTCCCATTGCTAAAACTTCGTCGGTGGTACCGTCAATTTGTTTTCCGTTAAGGTCAACAGTTGCAATAAGGTTGTCTACATTTTTTGCGGAAGCATACATAATAGCTTCCCAGTTTTGACCTTCCTGTAATTCACCGTCACCGTGAAGTGTGTAAACTAGGTGGTTGTCTTTGTTTAGTTTTTTAGCCTGAGCCGCACCAATTGCAACAGATAATCCTTGTCCCAATGAACCTGAAGCAATACGTACTCCCGGTAAATTGTCATGTGTTGTTGGGTGTCCTTGTAATCTTGAATTGATCAAACGGAAAGTTCCCAATTCTTTTACCGGAAAATAACCGCTTCTTGCCAAAACGCTATAGAATACAGGTGAAATATGACCGTTTGAAAGGAAGAATAAATCTTCTCCAATTCCGTCCATTGTAAAGGTTTCATTGCGATCCATTATGTTTTGGTATAAGGCCACTAAAAATTCGGTACATCCAAGAGACCCTCCCGGGTGACCTGAATTAACAGCATGAACCATACGAAGAATATCTCTTCTTACTTGGATAGTTAAATCGTTTAATTGTTGTGTGTTAGGCTTCATTTTTTATGTAAAAGTTAAACTGGTGCAAAAGTAATTTTTTTTTGCAGTACGGCAAATGATTTCAAGAGCAATTTCAATGCTAAAGACAATTTCGATGAAATTAAAACATCTAATGGACTCTTGATTTCCGAATAGTTTTGGGGTGTTTACATGGGGTACAGGGACTTACTTACGTCAATGTTTATAAAGCTGCTTTCTCAACGTGGCAGGGCTTTATATAAGCAACCGGTTGCGTAAATTAATGGTTTGGTGCTATCCGTTATCTGATTGTTTTAATACAAATTTCTTCTGGTCAATTAGGAAGAGTAAATGAAAAATATTCACAAAATTCTGTAAAAAATTTATATTTTATTTTTCAGGCTACTCCATCCACCGCCATTGTGAACATCGGTATAGCCGTGAGCTTTCAGGATGTTTTTAGCCGAAGCGCTTCTCATTCCCGAAGCACAACAGGTAATGATGATTTTGTTTTTGTCTTTTAATTGATTCAGGTTGTTTTTTAAAACATCTACGGGAATATTGATAGCTCCTTTGATATGTCCGCCGGAAAATTCACCTTTGCTTCTCACGTCTAGGATAATGGCACCTTTTTTTATAAGTTCGGTATAATTTACAGTTGTCCCGAAACCGAATAACTTTTGAAGTATTTTTATCATTTTTATTTTTTTACTTGGATTGATAATAATTGACGTCTAACCACGAACCACCATTGTAGCAGTCGATTCCTTTTTGCGAAAGATAGTGTTGCGCTTGTCCGCTTCGATTCCCGGAAGCACAGCAAAGGATTAATGGCATTTTTAGGTTTTCAATTTCTTCAATGCGGGTTTGAATTTCGCCCAAAGGAATGTTGATGGAACCGGCAACATGTCCGCCCATAAATTCTTCGCGGGTTCGCACATCTACAATGGTGCCTTGATTTTCTTTAATTATATTTTCTAATGTCATAAAAGTGTTTGTTTTTGGATTTGATGACAAAAGTAAAGGAGAGAATTTTGTTTTTTGGTAACAAAAGTTACATAAGGGAAAACGCAGGAAAAATTGAGAAATAAAATTGCTAAAAGAAAACAAAAAAGTCCCACCGAAGCAGGACTAAAGATTTTCATCTACGGCATATAGCCTTATTGTGATAAGATTAAAGATTAGAATTGTTTTAATCTGATGCAAACTTAAATAAAAAAGTTGTAATTACATAAGAAAAATAGTAAATAATAAGATTTTTTATTTGTAGTTTTAGAAAGTTAAAAAACCAGAAGATTATGGCGAAAATTTTAGGATTGGATTTAGGGACAAACTCGATTGGGTGGGCGATTGTTGATGATGTTGATAATAAAATTATCGACTCAGGTGTTAGAATATTTCCAGAAGGAGTTATTGCAAAGACTATTGGTTCAGGAGATAAAGAAGAAAGCAAGAATGCTAAAAGACGAAATGGCAGACAACTTAGAAAGCAATTTTACCGAAAGAGATTAAGAAAAATAAAATTATTAAGAACTCTTATTAATTTTAACATGTGTCCTTTGAGGCATGATGAACTTGATGTTTGGAGCAAATGGGATAAGCAAAAAAAGAAAGAAGGAAGAATGGCTCCAGAATTATCTCTTCCTAGTAATCATATTTATAATTTATGGCTAAAACAAAATCCATATCAATTAAGAGATAAAGCTTTAAATGAGGATTTAACGTTAGAAGAGTTTGGAAGAGTTTTATATCACTTAATTCAAAGAAGAGGGTTTTTAAGTAATAGAAAAGGTAAAGATGATGGAGCAATTTACAAAGGAAAAGAAAATGTAAAAGGAATTGATGCTACTCAGAAAGAATTAGAAAACTCTACTTTAGGGAAATATCTGTTTAATATTTTACCAAAAGAAGGAGAGCCTTATAAAATCATTCAAGATGAAGCCGGAAATGAGTTAAGAGTTAGATCCAGATACACATTGAGAGATATGTATGTTACGGAATTTGAAGCAATTTGGAATAGACAATCACATCAACTTGGTTTAGATGTTATTGATTATTTAAATGTGAAAACAAGGCTTTTGAATGGTAGTATAAGAAACAAAAGGAATAATAAAAAAATTGAACATCTTAAATTAACAAAAGGGTCTGAAAATGTAGAGATTATTACTCTAAATGAAGGTAAGGAGAAATTGTTTTTAAAAGTGACCACTAAATTACCATTGAAAGAATTTTTGGCTGGTAAAATTGAAAATGATGACGAAGGAAATCTAAAGTTTAAAAGTAGTGAAAGTGTTTTGTTTTGGCAGAGACCATTACAATCTCAAAAGAAATTATTAGCGAAATGTAGATTTGAGACTGACTTGAAAGATGAAATAGGGAAATATATTCAAAAAGGAAAAACACCTTGCCATTTATCTCATCCTTTGTTTGAAGAATTTAGAGCCTATAAGTTTATAAATAATATTGAATATGGAAAAAAACAACGTCTTGAAGAATCTCAAAGATTAGAAGTTTTAGAGTTAATCTCGAGCAATATAAATATGTTGATGTCCATAATTTTGTGATAATGCCCAATCATGTTCATATGATTATTGAAATTGATAAGAAGAAATTAACGGTAGGGACAGGTCGCGACCTGTCCGTACATTTGTTGGAAGGCGACCTGTCCGTACATTTGTTGGAAGGCGATCAGTCCGTGCACCTGTTGGAAGGTAATCTGTCCGTACAGGATAAAAAAATAAAAATAAAATCATTGTCAAGTTTGATGGGAGCCTTTAAAACAACATCGTCAAAAATGATTCATCAGGTTGGTTTTGCAGATTTTGCCTGGCAACGATCTTTTCATGATCATATTATTCGAAATGAGCGATCTTATTAAAATATAAGTAATTACATTGACTCGAATCCTGAAAAATGGGTGGTAGATACTTTTTTTGAAAATCATTAAAACAATTCCAATTGTGTGGGTTGAGGTTCTTTTGGTATTTCGGCTTTGCCCCAAAAATTTTGGATATTGCCGAATTGTTTGTCGGTAATGCGTAAAACGCTTACTTTTCCTAACGGAGGTAAAAGTTTATGAATACGTTTTTCATGTACATCGGCACTTTCTGCACTGGCACAATGACGCACATAAACGGAATATTGCATCATGGAGAACCCATCTTTAAGCAAATTGTTTCGAAATCCCGAAGCGTTTCTTCGGTCTTTTTTGGTTTCCGTCGGTAAATCAAAAAATACAAATAGCCACATAATCCGATAGGCATTTAGCTCCATAATTTTGGATATTTAATCTTTTTTCGTTCGCCTGTATAACATTGTTGCAAGGAACTAGCCGTTTTTTGTAAAGCCACCATCAGCGGACTTTTCTCCTCTTTGAAGTAAACGGTCTTAGTAAGAACTTGTAAAAGTTCGGATTTAATTTTGGTGTTTAGTTCCTGTTCGTCATAGGTTTGCATGATTTCAAAAACCTTTTCATCTATCAACGGCCTAAAGGGTTCCATAATATCATCGGCGAGGGCAAATGGATTGTATTTACTTTTATGATGGATTCCCAAAGTGTTTAATAAACCGCTTCCGGATAAGGATCTGGCTGTAGCGGCCCTCAAAATGGCGTAGCCATAATTGAGAAAGCTATTGGGATAATCACCAAAGCGCTCCCTTCTGAAATTTATGTCGTAGGTATCAAAAAATGATTTCCAATACTGTCCTGCGGCAACACCTTCCATGTTGGAGCTGTCTCCGCTTAAAACCTTGGAAGCCAAAAAATCAAAAGAATTTTTATTTCCGGAAATAGTTTTCAAAAGGATTCCCTGATTGGTGATTTTTTCAATAATGGTTTGTTGCCATAATTGTTTTTTTAGAGGAACCGAAGCCTCAATCTGATTCTTGAAAATTTCCTGCTGTATGTAGTGACTGTTGAGGTTCAGGAACATTCCATTAGGTAAATGGTTTTTGCCGCAAATAATAATTGCGGTGTTGTTTTCGACCAATAAATTCATCGCTGGTAAACTGATGTAAATTTCCTGATGATCCAAAACTAAAAAGCCAATATCTTCGATAGGGATAGTACTTTCCCGAATTTCTGATAGAATGACTAATTGTGAATTTTTGGTAGTAATGGAGGTTTTGTTTTCTATTAAGATGGATCTTTTTATCATAATTTGGATAGAATTTGATTTTGTGTATCTAATTTACTATTAATTAGTGTAATAGCTGTTGTTTTTGGAGTTTTTATGTTCTGTAAATCGCGTAAGGGATGGAAGCGGCATCCTCGTAGTGAAACGAAGAGATATAGCGTACAGCCCGACAGCGCCGTAGCTTGCGGAGGTGGTGTTACGCCCAAATAGAGTTCATTGTTAAATAAAATCTTAAATTCTGAATCTTAAATCTTAAATAAATTATCTTTGCCGACTGATAAAAAGTCTATATGAAGTTTGATTTACTAAAAACAGATCCGCAATCAAAAGCCCGTGCGGGAAGTATCACCACTGATCACGGTGTAATTGAAACACCTATTTTTATGCCCGTTGGAACTGCTGCTTCAGTAAAAGGAGTACACCAAAGGGAATTGAGAGAAGAAATAAACCCAGATATTATTCTTGGAAATACTTATCATTTGTATTTGCGTCCGCAAACTGAAATTCTTGAAAAAGCAGGGGGATTGCACAAATTCATGAATTGGGACCGAAATATTTTGACCGATTCTGGAGGGTATCAAGTGTATTCTCTTTCGGGTAACCGAAAAATTAAGGAAGAGGGGGTAAAGTTTAAATCGCATATTGACGGTTCTTATCATTTTTTTTCACCTGAGAGTGTGATGGAAATCCAACGTACCATAGGTGCCGATATTATCATGGCTTTTGATGAGTGTACGCCGTATCCTTGTGATTACCGTTACGCACAACGCTCAATGCACATGACACACCGTTGGTTGGACCGTTGTATCAATCATTTAGAAAAACTACCTTTTAAATACGGTTACCAGCAAACGTTTTTTCCAATTGTTCAGGGAAGTACTTATAAAGATTTGCGTCGTCAATCGGCGGAGTATATTGCTAATTCCGGTCAACAAGGAAATGCCATTGGCGGACTTTCAGTAGGGGAGCCTGCAGAAGAAATGTACGCAATGACCGAAGTGGTTTGTGAGATCCTGCCTGAAGACAAGCCAAGATATTTAATGGGTGTAGGAACTCCGATTAATATTTTGGAAAATATCGCGCTTGGAATCGACATGTTTGATTGTGTGATGCCTACACGTAATGCCAGAAACGGTATGTTGTTTACTGCAAATGGATCGATCAATATTAAAAATAAGAAGTGGGAAGCCGATTTCTCTCCAATTGATGAAATGGGGCACACTTTTGTGGATTTGGAATATTCTAAAGCTTATTTACGTCATTTATTCGCAGCCAACGAATATTTAGGGAAACAAATTGCAACGATACACAATCTTGGTTTTTATATGTGGCTGGTTCGTGAGGCAAGAAAACATATCTTAGCAGGTGATTTCAAGCCATGGAAAGAGATGATGGTTAAAAATATGAGCCAACGATTATAAAGTTAGAAATTAGAAGTTAGAAATTAGAAATAATGGAGTGAATGTTAAATTAGTTTTTCTCTTTTATTTTAATTTCCAGCTTTTAGACTTAATTTCTAACCTCTAACCTCTAACCTCTAACTTCGTATGAAATTAACAATAATTGACAAATACATTTTAAAAAGATATTTAGCCACTTTTGCGGTGATGCTTTTGTTATTTGCCCCAATTGGGATTGTTATAGATATTTCGGAAAAGATCAATAAAATGCTTCAGAATCAAGTTCCGGTTCTGAAAATTGCAATTTATTATTATCATTTTACGATCTATTTCATGAACAATCTTTTTCCGATATTTTTGTTTTTATCGGTGATTTGGTTTACATCAAAATTGGCAAACAATACGGAGATTATTGCTATTTTAAGTTCCGGGATTTCGTTTACGCGTTTTATGCGGCCTTATATTATTGGAGCTTCGATTGTTTCTGTTATAGTTTTGCTCATGGGATTTTGGGTTATTCCAGTGTCCAGTGAGGGGTATAATAATTTTAGGTACACCTACCTCCGGAATGATGGAAAAGCACTTATGCGGGGCGATAATACTGATGTTTACAGACAGATAAATGATAATGATTTTATTTATGTAAACAGTTTTAATACAGAGTCTCAGACGGCTTATAATTTTTCTTTGGAACGATTTAAAAAAGAGAAACTGGAATACAAAATTACAGCCAGCAGAATCCAATGGAACCCAAAAGAAAAGAATTACACCTTGTATGATTACACCAAAAGAATTGTTGGAACTGAAGGCGATGTGATTGAAAAAGCTCCTGAAAAAAAGATGAAATTTACTTTTGACCTGGAGGATTTGACACCGGTAGTTTATATTGCCGAAACCTTGAGCCTTGGTGATTTGAATGCTTTTATTGATAAGGAAAGAAAGCGTGGTTCATCAAATATCAATGTCTATTTGGTTGTTTTATATAAAAAATACAGCGTTCCTGTTTCGGCCTTTATTTTGACTATTATTGCTGTTTCTGTGTCTGCAATGAAACGAAGAGGGGGAATGGGAGTAAATCTAGCCATCGGAATTGCAGTGGCTTTCTCATTTGTCTTTTTTGATAAAATATTTGGCGTATTGGCCGAAAAATCTACATTTTCACCTCTTATAGCGGTTTGGTTACCGAATGTCTTTTTTGGAATATTAGCCGTTTACTTATTACGAAATGCAAAACGATAATTTAAAAAGTTACCTTAATTTACATTTAATTGTTTTTATTTGGGGTTTTACAGCAATTTTAGGAGCATTAATTACCATTCAGTCTGAGTTTTTGGTTTGGTACAGAATGTTTTTTGCGGCGGTTTTTATCGCAATTTTTCTTGCTATTAAAAAGAAATCATTCAAAGTGGCTCCCAAGTCATTATTGAAGTTTGTTATAGTTGGTCTATTAATAGCCTTGCATTGGATTTTGTTTTTTGAATCCATAAAAATCTCGACAGTCTCGATTACTTTGTCTGTTTTTTCATTGGGCGCTTTTTTTGCCTCATTGTTGGAACCTTTGTTTTATGGGCGAAAAGTGCTTTGGTACGAAGTTTTCTTCGGATTACTTATCATTGGTGGTTTAGGTTTGATTATGCAGGTGGAGATCAATTATTGGAGCGGAATGTTATTGGCTTTAATTTCGGTGTTCTTAGGAGTTTTATTCACTTTGATAAACGGAAAATTAATTGCAAATCATGATCCTTCGGTGATCTCGTTTTATGAGTTTTCTGCTGGATTTATTTTTATTTCCATTTATTTTTTATTCAAAGGTTTTTTCTCGCCTGAAATTTTTATCATGTCAGCCAAAAACTGGATTTTGATTTTAATTTTGGCATCCATCTGTACCGCTTATGCTTTCACAGCTTCGGTAAAAGTGATGCGTCAATTATCTCCTTACACAGTAATGTTAACCACTAATTTAGAGCCAGTTTACGGTATTGTGTTGGCTTATTTTATCATTGGAGGAAAAGAAAAAATGAGCATTGAATTTTATATCGGTGCCGTAGTAATCGTGATTACGGTACTTTTGAACGGAATTATAAAACATTATAGAAAAGAAGACGAACTGTAAGATTTTTATTTTAGCAAAGCCTATTTTTTTCTACTTGGACAAAAAAATAAGTGTAAAACGATATTAAATTCTATATTTGCAGTTCCAAATTGAGAAATTAAGAACAAAAATTATACGCACAAATCCTATGGAATATTTAGATTTTGAGCTTCCTATAAAAGAGCTTGAAGAGCAATTAGATAAATGTGTTGTTATTGGTTTAGAGTCGGATGTTGACGTTACGAATACGTGTAAACAAATCAATAAAAAATTAGAAGAAACTAAAAAACAGATTTATAAAAACTTAACTGCTTGGCAACGTGTGCAGTTATCGAGACATCCTAGCAGACCTTATACTTTGGATCATATCAAAGGGATTTGTGGAGATACTTTTTTGGAGCTTCATGGCGACAGAGGTTTCAAAGATGACAAGGCCATGATTGGTGGTTTAGGAAAAATTGGAGGGCAATCTTTTATGATTGTCGGACAACAAAAAGGATTCAATACTAAGACACGTCAGTACAGAAACTTTGGGATGGCTAATCCTGAAGGATACAGAAAAGCATTGCGCTTGATGAAAATGGCTGAGAAATTCAATATTCCTGTAGTTACTTTAATTGATACTCCCGGTGCTTATCCAGGATTGGAAGCTGAAGAGAGAGGACAAGGAGAAGCCATCGCAAGAAATATTTTTGAAATGGTGCGATTGAAAGTGCCAATCATAACAGTTATTGTTGGTGAAGGTGCATCTGGAGGTGCTTTGGGAATAGGTGTTGGAGACCGTGTTTATATGTTGGAAAACACATGGTACTCCGTAATTTCACCAGAATCATGTTCTTCTATTTTATGGAAAAGTTGGGACTACAAAGAGCAAGCTGCCGAAGCATTGAAACTGACTTCTTCCGATATGAAGAAACAAAAATTAGTTGATGATATCATTCCGGAACCACTTGGGGGAGCTCACTATGACAGAGAGACTACTTTTAAAACAGTTGAGCAATTTATCTTGAAAGGATACAACGAGTTGAAAGACTTATCAACAGAAGAGTTAATCGCGCAGAGAATGGATAAATACTGTAAAATGGGTGAGTTTAAAGAGTAAAACACCATTTTTAAGACCTTAATCCGAAGCCTTATCGTTTCGGATTTTTTTTTGGTTATAAACAAAAAATAAGAATTTATGAACAATAAATCCTAATAACTCAATTGTGATTTTTTTTAAGTTTTAGTTACTTTCGCTATATGGAAAATTTCAAAAATATAAGTCCCGTCAAAGTGGACAAATCAACGATTATTAACCTGGAAAAAGGCAAGTTACCCCCACAGGCTGTAGATTTGGAAGAGGCTGTGCTTGGGGCAATGATGATTGACAAAAAAGGAGTAGATGACGTAATTGATATTCTCCAACCTGATGCATTCTATAAAGATGCACACAAATATATATTTGAGGCAATTGTACAATTGTTTAACGACACTCAGCCAATCGATTTATTGACCGTTTCGGCTCAACTTCGAAAAAATGCCAAATTGGACGTAGCGGGGGGTGATTTCTATTTAATTCAGCTTACGCAAAAGATTTCCTCGTCAGCGCATATTGAATTTCACTCTAGAATTATCCTTCAAAAGTTTATTCAACGTAGTTTGATCCGAATTTCTTCTGAAATCATTGAAGATTCGTATGATGAAACCGCCGATGTATTTGATCTATTGGATAAAGCCGAATCGAAGCTTTACGAAGTGACCCAAGGAAATATTAAACGAAGTTCCGAGACAGCGCAAAGTTTAGTATTACAGGCTAAGAAAAAAATCGAGGAGATTGCCGGTAAGGAAGGACTTAGTGGAGTGGCTACCGGTTTTGATAAACTCGATAAATTGACTTCGGGATGGCAGCCGAGTGACTTAATCATTATTGCTGCGAGACCTGCGATGGGAAAAACGGCTTTCGTTTTGTCCATGACTAGAAATATTGCTATTGATTTTAATCAGCCAGTTGCTTTGTTCTCTCTTGAGATGGCTTCGGTACAGTTGATTACGCGTTTGATTTCGTCTGAAACAGGATTGTCTTCGGAAAAATTACGTACTGGAAAATTAGAAAAGCACGAGTGGGAACAGTTGAGTACGAAAGTTAAGAATTTGGAAAAAGCTCCAATTTTTATTGATGATACTCCTTCGTTATCGATTTTTGATTTGCGTGCCAAAGCGAGACGTTTGGTGTCACAACATGGTATTAAAATTATAATTATTGACTATTTGCAGTTAATGACTGCCGGAAGTTCAGCTAAAGGAGGCGGCGGAAACAGAGAGCAAGAGATTTCGACAATTTCCCGAAACCTAAAAGCATTGGCAAAAGAGCTTAATGTTCCGGTAATTGCCCTTTCTCAGTTATCGCGTGCTGTTGAAACCCGTGGTTCTAGTAAAAGACCTTTGCTTTCGGATCTTCGTGAATCGGGAGCTATTGAGCAGGATGCGGATATTGTTTCGTTCCTGTATCGTCCTGAATATTACAAAATCGAGGAATGGGACGATGAAGAAGCTTCTCCAACAGCCGGACAGGCAGAGATTATGATTGCTAAACATAGAAATGGTGGAATCGAAAATGTCCGTTTGAAATTTATTGGACATCTTGGGCGATTTGACAACTTAGAAGATTATGGAAGTGGTTATGATGATTTGCCTTCAAGTATGAATCACGATGATAGTCCTTTCATTACTAAAAATCTTCCATCGGCAAATGAGGCTTTTGGAAGCAATTTTAACCATGATGACGATGACGATGGTGATGTTCCGTTTTAAAATTTAAAAGGATAATTTCTAAAAAAAAGAGAATATACTAGTAATAGGATATTCTCTTTTTTTTATGATAAAAAGTTTTATTTTACATGTATATTATTGTTTTACAATTATTTAATATTCGTTTCGATCTTTTTGAATAAGATTTTTCATTAAGTTTGTGTTGAGGGAAAATATTTTATTTTATTAAGAAAAAGACTAAGTTTGATTATATTTATCGTTAAAGTTTAAAAAAATAAAGATGAAATGCGTATTTTTATCTTAATAATAAGATAAGTATTATAAATATGTTGTAGATTAGAAATGTAAAAATTAGTTGTACTTCAATAAAATAAATATGGGAAAAAGATTAGAATTTAATGATTTAGACCTTTTGTTGAAAAACAGTCAATTGTCGGCAGCGATTCGAACAATGGAATTGGAAAGAAAGCGAATTGCTCAAGATCTGCATGATGATATAAGTTCAAAATTGAATGTAATATCATTGAATTGTCATCTTCTAAGGATTCCAAATTTACCTCAGAAAGATGTTGAAGAAATTACCAAAAATATTATTGAATATACATCAATGGCTTTGGATAGTTCTAAGAAAATGACCTATAGTTTACTTCCTCCAGTCTTGGATAAATTTGGACTTCATGCAGGAATTGAAGAATTGTGTTCTGAATTAATCGGAAACGCAACAGTTGATATTCAATATGAAAACAATTTAAGTTTTGATTTTAAAGAGAATAGTAGACACATACATGTTTTTAGAATCTTACAGGAGTTATTTGCTAATTCGATTCAACATGGAAAAGCAACTTCAATTTCTGTTTTTTTTGACGAAATTGATGGTAAAAAAACATGTAGGTATTCAGATAACGGAACTGGTTTTGATTTGAATCAATTGGCTAATCATAAAGGTCTTGGAATGCGAAATGTGGTAAGTAGAATTTCTGTTTTGGAGGGGAATTTCTCTATCGAGTCACAAATGAATAATGGAGTTTCAGTGATATTTAATTTCTAAATTATGGAGGAAACTATAAAAATAATTTTAGTGGATGATGAAATCCTGTTCAGAAAAGGAATTTCTTTTTTATTATCCAAAGAAAAAAATATTGAAGTGATTTTTGAAGCTTCAGATGGTGTTGAATTAATTGATTTTCTGAAAGGAGATAATCCTAAACCAGATATCGTGATTATGGATTTGAAAATGCCTTTGCTTAATGGAATTGAAGCCACTAAGATTATTCACAGGGATTTTCCGGAAATAAAAATCATTGCTTTGACAAGTTACGATTCAAAATCATTTATAGCTAATATGATTGATGTGGGAGCTGTTTCTTATCTGGTTAAAAATACTACACCACAGGAATTGTTTGAAACTATAAATGAAGTGGCTTCGAAAGGATTTTATTATTCTGAATATGTGATGGGGATTATCCAAAATGATTTGATTGCCAATAAAAAAATAAAATGCAATCTTGATACTAATTTTATTACTTCTCGGGAATTGGAAGTTTTACAACTTATTTGCAAACAAAAAAGTACCATGGAAATTGGTGAAAAACTGTTCATAAGCCCGAGAACGGTTGAAGGACATAGAAATAATCTACTCATCAAAACCGAATCAAAGAATGTGGCTGGATTGGTGGTTTATGCCATTCAAAATTCAATTGTGACTTTGGAAATTTAATTCTAGTTATAAAAAGTTTTTTTGCATGATTATAAAGGATAAAAGAGATACTTTAACTCGTTCCGATTATCTTTGTTGTAAAATAGTTTCATAATGGCACGCAAAAGAATTCTTTTCTTATTTATTTTTCTGTTATCGATTTCTTCGAAGGCTTCTTTTATTTTGTTGCCAATGGACGAAACTACGCAGCAAAATCATCTCAAGGCATATGGAATTACCTATTGGGTTTTGGCCAAAAATTATAAAGCCAGTTGGTTGCTTAATTATCGAGGTGGTTCTTTTCTATTGCCGGATGCCGAGGAAATCAGAAAGGAATGTCAAATACGCGGGGTAAGTTTTGAAGTTATTTCGGATGCTGAACAAACAGCAATATTGAATGAGATTTCAAGTCCTTCACAAAATATGGAAGCTGTAGTATTAGAAAAAGCTCCAAAAATTGCGGTTTACACTCCAGAAGGTAAACAGCCGTGGGATGATGCAGTTACTTTGGTACTAACTTATGCCGAAATTCCGTTCACTCCGATATATGACGAAGCAGTATTGAGTGACCAATTATTGCTTTATGATTGGTTGCATTTGCATCATGAGGATTATACAGGGCAGTATGGAAAATTCTATGCGGCTTATAAAAATGTACCATGGTATATCGATCAGAAAAGAGATGCCGAAGCTTTGGCTAAAAAGTTAGGCTACGCAAAAGTCTCTCAAGAAAAGGGGGCAGTTGCTAAGAAGATTCGGGATTTTGTAATTGGCGGAGGATTTTTGTTCGCAATGTGTTCTGCTACAGATAGCTTTGATATTGCATTGGCAGCAGATGGAGTCGATATTTGCGAATCTATGTTTGATGGTGATCCTAGTGAGCCTAATTATCAGTCCAAACTGAATTTTAATAATACTTTTGCTTTCAAGAATTTTACTTTGGAGCGAAGACCTGAGCAATATGAGTTTTCGGATATCGATATGACCTTGAAAAGAAAGATTCCTATGGACAAAGATTATTTTACGTTGATGGAATATTCGGCCAAATGGGATTTTATTCCAAGTATGTTATGCCAAAACCACACACAATTGGTTAAAGGTTTTATGGGACAAACGACTTCATTTGATCAAAATTTGATAAAATCAAATGTCCTGATTATGGGAACTTGTGAGCTGAATGGTGAAGCCCGTTACATTCACGGCGAAAAAGGAAAAGGAATGTTTACTTTTTATGGAGGCCATGATCCTGAAGATTACCAGCACCAGGTAGGTGATCCTCCAACAGTTTTGGATTTGCACCCTAATTCGCCTGGCTATAGATTGATTTTGAATAATGTGCTTTTCCCTGCTGCCAGAAAGAAAAAGCAAAAAACATAAAAGAATAAAACTAAAACTGAAAATCCCAAATCTCAATTGCAATAATTGGTATTTGGGATTTTGTTTTTTTGGAATTTTTAGAAAATTAATTCAGGGAAAACTCAAACCAAATGGGCAGATGGTCTGATATTTTTCGGGCTTCTTTTAAAGAAATGAAATTTTTATAAAATAGAATTGCGTCCGATTTTATAAAGGTTATTGAATTTATTTTATAAAAGATATTGTCATATTCGGATGCAAGATAATTACCCTTTTTGACTTTTGTTTTCAATGATGTTTTTTGATTTTTTAGGATAGGAGAAAAGCCCATATTTTTTAAAGGGGTAAAAACCGAGTGTGATTGTGGACAATTGAAATCTCCTGCAAAGACTAGGTTTAACGATGGATATTCCTGTGGCAAAAGCTTGAAATATTTAATCTCAGTTTCAGGTTGATGACTTTTGGTAATGGCATGAAAAGAAGCAACTGTTATAGTCTTTCCTTTTATTTCGAATGTGGCAAAATAGGGTTCCCGTTCAATTTCGGAATGGTATTTTTGTTCCAGCCAAGGTTTGCCTTTTAGTTTGAGATTGGTTGTTTTCCATAAAAAAGCGTAACGTTCGGTCTTTTTAGAACTGCTGGAAGTAGGGTCGCTTATTCGATAATCCCATTTTGTTCCTTTTCGGTTAAGTTCGTCAGCAAGTCTTGCCACTGCTTGTGCGCCACCATTTCCTGCTACTACTTCCTGGACGGCAATTATGTCGTAGTCTTTTATTGTATTGGTTATAAAAGCAATTTCTTGGTCTGATTTGGATTTTCCAAAGTTTTCCAGATTCCAGGAAAGGAGTTTGGTTTGGGAAAATACAGTTAAAGAGCTTAAGAAAAAGAAATAAAGAAGTTTTGTTTTCATTTTGAGGCAAAGATTTTCAGCCCGCAAATGTATCTTATTTTTAGGTAAGCTTCTATTAAAAATTTATGGTTTTACATTATTGTGAAAAGGATATATTCTATTTTTTAGAATCAATTTAAATTGATTTTTATGCTTTTCTACTGATAAAAGTCATATTAATATTCAATGAAGCAAATTAATTTTAATGCGATAAATCAGTGCTATTTTAATTAATTTTATAAAAATTTATTTCCATTCAAATTTCATATTATTTTGAAAAACTTATTTAGAGTTCTAGTTTTTTTGTTTCCTTTTTTGGTTTTTTCCCAAGTACCTACACAAAAAGATGTTAATGAGCAGGTGCAAACTTGGGTTTCGTTAAATACTGTGACAAAGTTCAGTGATCATTGGGGAGTTGTTGCAGATGCGCATATTCGTGAAAACGGATTTTTTGAAAGTAATAATTTTTATTTTTTACGAGGTGGTGTTTCTTATTTCCCCAATTCATCCGTTTCAGTTACGGGGGGCTACGCGCACATGTGGCTGGCTCCAACAAAGGAAGGATGGTCAACTTATGCTGATGAAAACAGAATTTATGAACAGGTACAATTAACAACAAAGATTGGGAAAGTAAGTGTTCTCCAAAGATTGAGGAACGAACAAAGATGGCAGGAAAAAATAGTTAATGACGAACCTACCGGTAAAAATCGTTTTACGAACAGGGTACGGTATTTAGCCAGTTTTACGATTCCGGTTTTTAACGATAAAAGACTGCCTTCTTTGGTTCTGTCTGATGAAATTTTAATTCATTTTGGTCAAGAAGTGGTTTACAATACCTTTGATCAAAATCGATTTTTTGTTGGAATTAAACAAAATGTTAGTCCAAAATTGAGCTTTGATTTAGGATATATGAATGTCAGTCAACAAAAATATTCAGGATATCAGTATGATATGAATCATACCATCCGATTGTTTTTCTATTTGAATTCAGTTATAAAACACAAAGTGGCCAAAGCTCCAGATCATCATTCGGGCGATGAGTAATTTTTAAGATAGATGACAACGGATTATATCACTCTTAACCGTTATTTAAAGAACGGGTATTAAAATTTTTTTGTAAGTTTATGTTCTAAAATTCAAAAAAAGTTTTTTTGAATTGTTTTTTTATTGGTGAAATGATTTAAAAATGAATCATTTCTGTTTTCAGGTAATAGGTTTTAGGTTGTTTTTATAAATAGATACTTCAAAATTACTACAATGGAAGACAATACCGGTTATTCAATATTGCGAAATCCCCGATTAAATAAAGGATCTGCTTTTACTTTAGAAGAAAGGGAAAAATATGGTTTGCAAGGATTGTTGCCGGAAGCTGTTGAAACTATCGAAACTCAAATAGTACGTATCCATGAACAACTTGACAATTTTTCCAAACCGATAAATCAATACGTGTACTTAATGCAGTTGTTGGAAAACAATGAAACCTTGTTTTTCAAAACCATTTCTAATGACCCGGTTAAGTTTCTTCCCTTAGTTTACACCCCGACAGTTGGAGAGGCTTGCCAAAAATTTGGTCAAGTTAGCCGAAGACCTAGAGGGTTGTACCTTTCCATAAAAGACAAAGACAATCTAAAGAAGATTCTGAAAAATTGGCCCGAAAAAGATGTGCGGTTTACCGTTGTTACAGACGGTGGTCGTATTTTGGGATTGGGCGATTTAGGTATTTTTGGCTTAGGTATTCCCATCGGTAAATTAGTTCTTTATACCAGTTGTGGAGGCGTCCCGCCCGAATATACGTTACCAATTGTTTTGGATGTGGGTACCAATAATGAAGAGTTTTTGAATGATCCACTGTACCCAGGTTTGAAATGCAAAAGGATTAGAGGTAAGGAATTTGATGATTTTGTAGCTGCTTTTGTAGCAGCCATAAATGAAGTTTTTCCTAAAATATGCATTCAGTGGGAGGACTTCCCCGGAGTCGATGCCATTAAGATTTTAAACAACTACAGAGAGAAAGTCTGTACTTTTAATGATGATATCCAAGGAACTGCAGCGATTGCCATTGCAGGTTTTATTTCAATAAGCCGTTCTATGAAAAAAAGGTTTATTGACCAGCGGTTTTTATTTTTGGGAG
Source organism: Flavobacterium aquiphilum (assembly GCF_027111335.1). NCBI lineage: Bacteria > Pseudomonadati > Bacteroidota > Flavobacteriia > Flavobacteriales > Flavobacteriaceae > Flavobacterium > Flavobacterium aquiphilum. The sequence continues at coordinate 1,677,551 of NZ_CP114288.1, forward strand.
CAGGGGCGGCCGCATTTGGCATAGCCGATATGTTAGTCAAAAAGTTTCAAAGAGATGGTTTGACAGAGGATGAAGCTTTAGGGCAAATTTGGATGTTTGATGTAAATGGATTGTTGGTCAATAGCCGAACCGATCTTGCCGAACATCAATTGCAGTTTGCCCACGATTTGGAGCCTTGCACAGACTTTGCCGAAGCTATTCTCAAAATAAAACCTACAGCTATTGTTGGTGTCAGCACTGTTGGTGGAGCTTTCAATCAGCAGGTAATAGAAAACATGAGTGCCATCAATGAAAGACCGATAATTTTTCCTTATTCAAACCCCACTTCCCATTCAGAATGTACTGCTGAGCAAGCTTATAATTGGAGTAAAGGAAAAGCTGTTTTTGCTAGTGGAAGTCCATTTGCCCCAGTTGAATATGAAGGGAAAACCTTTACGCCAGGCCAAGGAAATAATGTCTTTATTTTTCCGGCATTAGGATTAGCCATTTTTGCCACCGAAGCTAAAAGAGTTACGGATGATATTTTATTGACTGCCGCTGAAGCAGTAGCAAAACAAGTGTGTTTGACTGACTTTGAAAAAGGATTGATTTACCCCAATGTTGCCGATATTTTGCGAGTGTCGGAGAATGTCGCTGTGAAAGTTGCCGAAGAAATTTTTAATTCAGGTTTGGCGAGTGTAGAAAGACCTGAAAGCATTTGTGATTTTATCAAAAGTAAAATGTACGTACCCGAATATAAATAAATTGCCCCCCTTATCTTTTTTTTTCTTTTTTAAGTTATTTTTTTTGAATTGATTAAAGAGAATTCTAACCTATTAATTTCCATAAATAGTATTCAAATTGAATATAATTTTATCATTAATTATATTCGGTTTAGTTTGATTGTAAAAAACTTTTTTTTGTCTGTATTTATGTACTAACTTAGTGATAATTTAAAAGTTAGCCCTGTTTTTTAAGAATGTGTTCTTTTTAATTTTTTTAATCTGAAGTTAATGGAAAAAATTGCACATATTTTACAACAACATCCTGAGTTGGCTGTTTTTTTGACATTGTCATTGGGTTTTGCTTTAGGGCATATAAAAATCGGTACTTTTAAAATTGGGGTCGTTTTGGGAACTTTGTTCGCCGGCGTACTCATAGGACAATTGAACATACAAATTCCCCCAATTGTCAAAACTATTTTCTTTGATTTCTTTCTTTTTGCTACAGGTTATAAAGTAGGGCCTCAATTTTTTCAGGGATTAAGGAAAAATGCTTTCCCACAATTAATGCTGACAATTGTAATCTGTGTTTCTTGTTTGTTGATTGCTTTCGGAATATCCATGTTTTTGAATTATGATACGGGTACGGCAGCAGGACTTTTGGCAGGGGCATTTTCGGAGTCAACACTTATAGGAACCGCTTCCGAAGCCATTCATCAATTACCGATTTCCGAAATGGAGAAAACAAGATTAGTCAACCACATACCCGTTGCTTATTCTCTTACTTATCTTATAGGAGCAACTTCATTTGTTTTTTTTCTGACATCGATTGCGCCAAAATTGTTGGGAATTAATTTAGTTGTAGAAAGTGAAAAACTTAGTAAAACATTGACAGGCGAAACCGAACATGAACCGGGCATACAATCTGCTTATCAACGATGGATTATCAGGGCATACGAAATAACCAATGAAAAATGGATTGGTCTTACTATTTCAGAATTTGAAAAAAAGAATAAGGATTTAAGATTGGTTATCCAGAGAATGAGACATAACGAAGAGTTGATTGAACCTTCGCCCAAAGCGATTATTCATAAAGGTGATATATTGGTTATAATGGCACAACATGGTATTATCTTAAACAGTCTTTCTAATATTGGCCCTGAAGTTTTAGATGAAGAATTACTGAAATTTCCATTAGCTCATATGGATATTACCATTACAAATAAAGAAATTTCAGGTAAAACAATTAGGAGTTTACGCAATCGTTTTGGTAATGGGTTAATGTTAGACAAGATTACTAGAGAATATCAGGAGATACCATTTAACTTAGATACTGTTCTGCAAAGGGGCGACGTTTTGAAAGTTACAGGCAAAATGGTTTTAATAGAAAAAGCAGCAAAAGAAATAGGGTATTTGGACAGATTAAGTTCAGCAACCGATATTGTTTTTTTGGGGCTTGGAATTGTTTTGGGAGGGCTGTTTGGTTTGCTTTCGGTTACGGTTTTTGGAATATCGATTACGTTAACCACGAGTGGCGGCGCATTGGTCATGGGACTGATTTTTGGATGGTTGCACTCCAGAACACCGATATTTGGGAGTATTCCAGAGCCGGCCTTATGGATTTTTGACAATGTGGGATTGGCGACTTTCATAGGTTTGGTGGGAATGGCGGCGGGGCCTAGTTTTATTTCCGGACTTCAGGAAATGGGATTTAGCATTGTGATTTCAGGTTTTATTGTGGCTGTTGTGCCTCATGTCATCGGATTATTTTTCGGGAGATATATTCTAAAAATGAACCCGATAATTTTATTGGGTGCCCAAACAGGAGCGGGAACTTCAACGATTGGACTAAAAGCAATTCAGGATGCCTCGGCTAGTAAATTTCCGGTTTTGGGATATACAATCCCTTATGCTTTGGGAAATATTCTCTTGACTGCTTGGGGACCTATTTTGGTTTCAATGATGAACTAAAGAAATAGTATCAAATAAATTCTAACATAAATATTATTAATTCTAATTATGGGAACAACAAGAAAAGAACACGATTTTTTGGGAGAATTGGAAATTCCAGATCATCTATATTACGGAATACAAACTTTTAGGGCCGTTGAGAATTTTAACATAACCGGTATTCCAATTTCAAAAGAGCCATTGTTTATTAAGGCATTGGGTTATGTGAAAAAAGCGGCAGCTATGGCCAACAGGGATTGCGGAGCTTTGGATCCAAAAATAGCCGGAGCCATTTGTTATGGTAGCGATCAGGTAATTGCGGGTAAGTTTGATAAAGAATTTGTCAGTGATATGATTCAGGGAGGAGCGGGGACTTCTGTGAATATGAATGCCAATGAGGTCATCGCCAATATTGGATTGGAATATTTAGGTCATAAAAAAGGAGAGTATAACTTCTTGCATCCCAACAATCATGTGAATTGCTCCCAATCAACCAACGACGCCTATCCATCGGCCTTTAGGATAGCATTGTATTTAAAAATGGACCATTTTATAAAAACAGTCGAAAATCTCGAAAAAGCATTTTTAGCCAAAGGCAATGAGTTTAAAAATGTTTTAAAAATGGGAAGAACTCAGCTACAAGATGCAGTGCCAATGACTTTGGGACAAGAATTTCATTCCTATGCAACTACGATAGGTGAAGATGTTTTGAGGTTAAAAGATGCGCAAAGTTTGGTGCTAGACATAAACATGGGGGCAACGGCAATAGGTACCAAAGTAAATGCGCCGGAAGGTTATCCCGAAATTTGTGTTAATTATTTGGCCAAAGAAGTTGGAATTCCATTGACATTGTCGCCAGATTTGATTGAAGCAACTGTTGATACGGGTGCTTATGTGCAAATAATGGGAACCATGAAACGAACTGCTGTTAAAATCTCAAAAATTTGCAATGATTTGAGATTGTTGAGTTCAGGACCAAGAACAGGTCTTAATGAAATAAACCTTCCGCCACGCCAACCGGGTTCGTCCATTATGCCTGGTAAAGTAAATCCGGTAATTCCCGAAGTGGCAAATCAGGCTTGTTTTTATGTGATAGGACAAGATTTGACGGTGACTATGGCTGCTGAAGCAGGACAATTGCAACTAAATGTGATGGAACCGGTAATCGCTTTTGCAATGTTTACTTCATTTGATTATTTGTCAAACGCTATCCAAACATTAATTGATAAATGTATTGTTGGAATTACTGCAAATGAACAGCATTGTTATAACATGGTAATGAACAGCATCGGGATCGTGACTCAACTAAACCCAATCATTGGATATGAAGAAAGTGCCAGTATTGCAGGCGAAGCATTGAAAACCGGAAAAAGTGTCCATCAAATTGCCGTGGTTGAACGTAAATTGATAACCCAGGAAAAATGGGATGAAATTTATTCATTAGAAAATCTAATTAATCCTAAGTTTATTACATCATAAGCGCTTTTTTCAAGATTTAAACTATTCAGACTGAGATATTAATAGTTAAAAATAATGAAGCAAATGAAAAATAAAGGAAAAATTCTATTGGCAATTTCTTTTCTTGTTTTGGGATTTGGCTCCTATGGTCAAGTTCAAACCAGAACCGAAACTGATTTATTAGGGGAAATAAAAGTTCCCGCTGATGCCTATTATGGAGCCCAGGCGGCCAGAGGTATGGAAAATTTTCAAATCTCGGATCAATACAATAACGATTATCCCGATTTTATTAAAGCTTGGGGAATGATAAAATTGGCTTGCGCCCGTGCCAATACCGAAGTGGGCGAAATGCCAGCAGCCAAACTGAAGCTTATCGAACCCGCATGTCAGGAATTGATTAACGGAAAATATCTAGATCAATTCAAATTGGATTTGTATCAAGGAGGTGCAGGAACTTCAACGAATATGAATGCCAATGAAGTTATTGCCAATATCGCACTTGTTAAAGCAGGTCTCAAAAAAGGGCAATATGACAAGATTTCGCCCAATGACGATCTCAATATGTCGCAATCCACCAATGATACCTATCCTACTTCTTTGAAATTGACCATGATTTTGCACAACGAACACCTGAAAGAGCAATTGGGTTTGTTGGCCAAATCTTTCCGTACGTTGGGGAACAAATACATCGACGTGGTCAAAATGGGACGAACCGAACTTCAGGATGCGGTGCCGATGACTGTTGGGCAGGAGTTTCATTCCTATGCTACGATGTTGGAATGGAACATTGCCAATCTAGATTTTGCTAATAAATCGTTGATGACTCTCAATATGGGTGGTACTGCAATTGGTACAGGTCTGAATGCTCCCAAAGGATATGATATTGCCGTTATCAAACATTTGAAGCAAATTACGGGTTTAGAGTTTGTCAACAGTGACGATATGATTGCTGCAACCTCAAGTTTACATGGATTTGTGGTGTATTCATCGGCATTGAAAACATTGGCCACGACTTTGTCCAAAATTTCCAATGATCTGATTCTACTTTCCTCCGGGCCAAGAAATGGTTTGTATGAAATCAATCTTCCGGCAAGACAACCGGGTTCTTCTATCATGCCGGGCAAGGTAAATCCCGTGATGCCGGAATTGATGGCTTTGGTCAGTTATCGGGTTATAGGCAATGATGTGACGGTGAATATTGCTGCTTCAGATGGCGATTTGCAATTGAATGCCTACGAGCCAGTGGCAGGTCTCGCCATTTTCGAATCACAAAAATTATTGACGAATACGATGAAGGCCTTCCGCGTTCAGTGCATAGACGGAATCACGATTAATGAAAAAGTGGATGCCCACAATTTGGAAACAACCATCGGAATTGTGACGGCATTAAATCCTAAATTAGGACACCACGTTGGCGATGAATTGGCCAAGGAAGCCCAAGCTACGGGCAAGGGAATCATAGAATTGGTTCGTGAGAAAAAATTGCTTACCGAAGATGAAATCAAAGAAATCCTTTCACCGGCTAATATGACCGGATTGGATAAATCTAAATACCAAAACAAATAATTACAACCAAAAACTTTAAGACCATGAAAAAAATTGCCTTTTTATTTTTATTGTCTTTTGCGACATTACAATTACAGGCGCAAGACAAACCGAAAACAGCCAAAACCTCTCCCAGAATCATAATTTTGGCTACCGGAGGTACTATCGCAGGTTCGGGAGAATCATCCACCAAAGCGGCTTACACAGCAGGAAAAGTGCCTATTGATGATTTGTTGAATGCGGTTCCCCAAATTCACGATTACGGAAAAATCACCGGAGAACAAATTGCTTCTATCGGAAGCCAAGATATGAATGTTGTTACTTGGTTAAAACTGTCCAAAAGAATAAACGAAATTTTCAAAAACAACGAAGCCGATGCGGTTGTCGTGACTCACGGAACAGATACCCAGGAAGAAACGGCTTATTTCTTGGATTTAACGATTATGTCCGATAAACCGGTGGTGATAGTTGGAGCTATGCGTCCATCAACGGCCATGAGTCAAGACGGTAACCGAAACCTATTGGATGCGGTAATGGTTGCGGCAAGTCCAAAAAGCCAAGGAAAAGGAGTGATCGTGGCTATGGATGAAAAGGTTTTTGACGCCAGAGACGTTACCAAGACCAGTTCGACAAATTTGGAAACTTTCCAGTCCCGTAATTTTGGTCCCATTGGTTTGATTTATGACGGAAAAGTGAATTACTACTACCAATCTTTGAGAAATCCTTCCAAAAAATTTGATGTTACTAAATTGACTTCTTTGCCTCAGGTAGAAATCGTTTATGGATATGCAGATGCTAGTCCACAATCAGTGACAGGAATACTAGGTTCGGAGGTGAAAGGCATCGTTTATGCCGGGATGGGAAATGGTAATTTTGGAGAACCGGTGGGTAAAGCACTTGCAGAAGCTTCAAAAAAAGGAATTGTCGTTTGTCGTTCTGCCAGAGCAGGCTCAGGAAGAATTACTTTAGATAATGAAGTGAAAGACGAGGAGTTGGGTTTTGTGGTGTCGGACGATTTGAATCCTCAAAAAGCCAGGGTTTTATTGATGTTGTCTTTGACAGAAACGGCTGATAGAACCAAAATTCAGCAAAATTTCTTTGAATATTAATGGATGGTTATCTGTAAAAAACTTGTCGCAATCTATTAAATTATTAACCATTAAAATCTCGACACTATGTTTTGGATAGAATTTGCCGTTCTTTTGACAATGATCCTTATTGGGGCTCAAATGAAAGGAATCGGGTTGGGTGTTATGGGGATGGTGGGGTTGTTTCTTTTTCTTTTTGTATTCAAGATGAAACCTACAGATCCCCCTCTTGACGTGATGTTGATTATTATGGCCATTGTGACAACTGCAGCAACCTTACAGGCATCTGGAGGATTGGATTATTTAGTTCAGTTGGCAGAGAAAATAATCAGGAGCAATCCGTCAAACATTACGTTTATTGCTCCGTTTACGGTTTATTTTTTATGTCTTTTTGCAGGGACAGCACATATCGTTTATTCTTTGTTGCCTATTATTTCCGAAGTTTCAGCCAAAAAAAGAATCCGTCCTGAAAGGCCATTGAGTATTTCAGTTATTGCCTCTCATCTGGCTCTTACAGGAAGTCCTATGAGTGCGGCTACAGCTGCCTTGGTGGTTGTTTTGGCTTATCCGGGAGCATTGATGGACATTATGATGATTTGTATTCCGGCTTGTATCATTGGTTTGCTTATTGGTTGTTTTTCCGTTTATAAATATGGCGTTGAATTAAGCGAGGATCCTATTTTTATAGAAAAAATGAAAGACCCTGAATTTGCCAAAAGTATGGATATGGAAGAAGGCAGTGGGGAAAAAACATTGAAGAAGGGGGCTAAAACATCGGTTTTGATTTTTACTTGTGCTATCATATTAATTGTTGTTGCAGGAGCTTTTCCGAATCTAATTCCCAGTTTTGAACCAGGAGCCAAAAGCCTTGCAGTTGGAGCCGATGGTTCATTGTCTATGGTGACCATAATCAGTGTGATAACGCTCACTGCCTCTGCTGCCATGATGTTGATAACCAAAACTAGTACTGCAGATGTGACCAAAGCCAGTTTATTTACCTCTATGGCTTCTGCGGTAGTTTCGGTGTTTGGTGTGGTTTGGATGAGTTCCACTTTTATGCATTCCAATAATGAATTAATTCAGAAAGCTTTGGGAGGAATTGTTGCCGAATATCCTTGGACTTTTGCCATAGCAGTATTCATTATGGGAGTGTTGATGTTTAGTCAGGCGGCCACTACTAAAACCATGATGCCTTTAGGAATTGCATTGGGACTTCCGCATTCGGCTTTGATAGCTATATTTCCGGCCGTAAACAGTGATTTTGTATTACCGGGTTACCCTACTTTGTTGGCTGCGATAAATTTTGACCGAACAGGAAGTACTAGAATTGGTAAATATGTGATTAATCATAGTTTTAATTTACCGGGTGTAGTTGCTATTGGTGTGGCAATTGCAGTTGGTTTTTTATTGGGATCATTTTTATTGTAAATTTTAAAATTGAACAATTATGAAAAAATATTTTACTTATTTGATGATTGGTCTGTTACCAATTATTGCTTCAGCCCAAGTGAAGCAGTTAGAAAAACAGACGAATGAAGGTAGTTTTTTTATACCGGATTCATTAAAATCGTTGATACCTGTTACCAAGCAATCATTGTTGAGAGACGTTGATGTAATCTTTAATTCACGAATGGCTTACAATAGTGAATTTATGGATGGTGATCATACGCTTTCTGCTTTTAACGTTGACCAACTCCGATTTGAGATGAAAGGAAAAATTCATGATAAGGTATATTTCAGATTCCGTAACAGATACACTAGAGAACCTGTTCCCGGGAATTTGGATAACATAAGCCGGTCAGTCGATCTTGCTTTTATTAGAGTAGATTTATCTAAAAGCACTAAACTTTCTGTTGGTAAATTATGCGCAGATTGGGGAGGTTATGAGTTTGATTTTAATCCAATTGATATCTTAACGTATAATGATGTTATCGAATATGCGGATAACTTTTTGGTGGGGGCGGGGATTTCGCATGATTTCGCTGATGGTAAAAACTCTTTGTCTTTTCAGTTGCTAAATTCAAGAACCAAAACCTATGAAGAGCAGTATGGTAGTACAGCTCCTCCGAACATCAACCCTTCAGAATATCCTTTGGCGGCTGTTGCGAATTGGAGAGGCAGTTTTTTTGATGGGAAATTTGAAACTACTTATAGTTATAGTTTTTTCAATGAGGCAAAAGGTGCGCACATGAACTATATTGCTCTTGGAAATAAGTACAAAGCCAAGAATTTTGTTTTGTATTATGATTTTCAATACAGCGATGAAGGACTCGACCGCAAAGGAATTGTCTCAAGTATTATAAGTAGTCAATATCAATATGCGGCACAAAAGGCTGTTTATTTAGAAAATTGGGTAAGGGCGGAGTATGCGGCTTCTCCAAAGATTAATTTGCTCTTGACAGTAATGAACAGTAATCATTCCTGGAAAGACAATCCGGATCCAAATGGCAGTTCAAGGTTATCGACTAGTTATGGACTAATTCCAACAATCCAATATATGCCTTTCAAAGACTTAAATATCAAATTTTATCTTGCCTACACAGCCCGAAAATATAATTATACAAGCTATGCCGAAAATGCATTTGGAGTCAAAGATTATACGACGGGACTTTTGGGCTTTGGATTTATAGCTCCATTATTGGTTTTGTGATTTTTAAAACCTGTTAGGTCTTGGTATGGACAAAAACAGTCGCTAGTAAAAAAACAGAATGTTGATTTTTAGCCCCGAGTGAAGCGGCATCCTTTTCCTTTTTCTTTAAAAAGGAAAAGATATAGCGGAAAGCGGGCGGAATCTTGTTGAAATGCAGTATGTTCTGCTCCAAAAAGTAATAATAAAAAAAGTATAGAAAAACAAAAAACCCATTCGCCGAGGTGAATGGGTTTTTCTATAAGTAAGTAATTCTAAATTGAGTTTATATAACGTTTATTTTACTTTATTAAGTACTGCTTTGAAAGCTTCAGGGTGATTCATCGCTAAATCAGCAAGAACTTTACGGTTCAATTCGATTCCGTTAGCTTTTACTTTACCCATGAATTGAGAATAAGACATTCCTTCCAATCTAGCTCCAGCGTTGATACGTTGAATCCATAATGCACGGAAGTTTCTTTTATTCACTTTTCTATCACGGTATGCATAGCACATTGCTTTTTCTACCGCATTTTTTGCAACTGTCCAAACGTTTTTACGTCTACCAAAGAAACCTTTGGCTTGCTTCATTATTTTTTTTCTTCTTGCTCTTTTAGCAACTGAATTTACCGATCTTGGCATAATTTTATTGTTTTTTTGTAGTAGGCGTCCTGAATTTAATCAAAGGAACTTGTTGGCCATACTCCAAGGTTATTAAATTTGTTTTAACCTAAAGAAATCTTAGTGATTAGAAAACAGTGATTAGTGACTAGCTTAGTGCTAATTACTAAGGACTAATTACTAATATTAGATAATTCTTAATTGTTGTTTGATGCTTTTCATATCTGTTGAGTGAACTAGCGCTGAGTGAGTCAAAGCCAATTTACGTTTTTTAGATTTTTTAGTCAAGATGTGACTTTTAAAAGCATGCTTTCTTTTAATCTTACCAGAGCCAGTAACTTTGAAACGTTTTTTGGCGCTAGATTTTGTTTTCATTTTAGGCATTTTTTCCTAGTGTTTTAATTTATTATTACTTACTTATATTTTATTTCAATTTTCAGGTTCAAAACGGAACACTGAGATTGTAATAGCTATTGTTTTTTCTTCTTAGGAGCGATGAACATAATCATTCTCTTTCCTTCAAGAACCGGCATCGCCTCAACTTTTCCGTATTCTTCCAAGTCCGTAGCTAATCTCAATAACAAGATTTGCCCTTGGTCTTTATAGATAATAGAACGTCCTTTAAAGAAAACAAAGGCTTTTAATTTAGATCCTTCTTTTAAGAATTTTTCAGCATTCTTTTTCTTAAAGTCGTAATCGTGCTCATCTGTTTGAGGACCAAAACGGATTTCTTTTACTACAATTTGAGTAGATTTTGCTTTAAGTTCTTTTTCTCTTTTCTTCTGTTCGTAAAGGAACTTTTTATAGTCCATTATTTTACATACAGGTGGTTCTGCATTAGGAGAAATTTCAACCAAATCCAATTCAAATTGGTCGGCTAATTTTAAAGCTTCAGAAGTTTTGTAAACACCTGTTTCTACATTATCTCCTACAAGACGTACTTCCGGCACACGAATAAGATTATTTATTCTGTGAGCATCTTTCTTTTCTACTCGAGGTTGGTAACCTCTATTGCTTCTTATTGCTATGGCTTTATAATTTTTAAGTTAAACTGTAAATACTTTTAATGTTTTCTTTATTTCTTCGTTAACAATCGAAGCAAATTCTTCTATTGTAACGCTGATATTTCCTTTTCCTTCTTGACCTTTACGACGAACAGAAATCGTTCCGTTTTTCTCTTCCTCTTCACCAACAATCAGCATAAATGGGATTTTTTGAATCTCTGCATCTCTGATTTTCTTCCCAATCGTCTCGTTTCTATTATCAATTAGGGCGCGAATTTCGTTATTTTCTAGCAGATTTAAAACTTTTTTAGCATAATTTTCATATTTCTCACTCAGTGACAGTATAATTGCCTGTTCAGGCATTAACCAAAGAGGGAAATTTCCTGCTGTATGTTCTAGTAAAATCGCGATAAAACGCTCCATAGATCCAAATGGTGCTCTGTGAATCATTACCGGTCTATGTAATTCATTGTCAGATCCCTTGTAAGTCAATTCAAAACGCTCCGGCAAGTTGTAATCAACCTGAATCGTTCCTAGTTGCCATTGTCTGCCAAGGGCATCTTTTACCATGAAATCAAGCTTCGGGCCGTAAAAAGCAGCTTCTCCGTATTCAACTACAGTATTCAATCCTTTGTCTGCTGCTGCGTTGATGATTGCGTTTTCTGCTTTTTCCCAGTTTTCGTCAGAACCTATATATTTCTCTCTGTTTTCTTGGTCTCTCAAAGAAATTTGAGCGGTAAAGTCTTCAAAGCCTAATGAACCAAATACATAAAGTACCAAGTCAATTACTTTTTTGAACTCTTCGTCCAATTGCTCCGGAGTACAGAATATGTGTGCGTCGTCCTGAGTAAACCCACGTACACGAGTCAAACCGTGCAATTCACCACTTTGCTCGTATCTGTAAACGGTTCCGAATTCAGCATAGCGTTTTGGTAAATCTTTGTATGACCAAGGTCTTACGTTGTAGATTTCGCAGTGGTGAGGACAGTTCATTGGTTTCAATAAGAATTCCTCTCCTTCAGCCGGAGTGTTGATTGGTTGGAAACTGTCGGCACCGTATTTGGCATAGTGTCCAGAAGTTACATATAGTTCTTTTTGCCCGATATGTGGAGTGACAACTTGTTCGTAACCTGCTTTTTTCTGTGCTTTTTTCAAAAATTGCTCCAAACGGTCTCTCAAAGCAGCTCCTTTTGGTAGCCATAATGGCAAACCTTGACCAACTTTTTGTGAAAAAGCGAACAATTCCAATTCTTTACCAAGTTTTCTGTGGTCACGACGTTTTGCTTCCTCAAGTAATTCCAAGTACTCTGTTAGGTCTTTTTGTTTAGGGAACGAAACTCCGTAAACACGAGTCAACTGTTTGTTTTTCTCGTCACCTCTCCAGTAAGCACCAGCAACACTCATGATCTTCATTGCTTTGATAATTCCGGTATTTGGAATATGTCCTCCACGACATAGGTCTGTAAAAGTAGAGTGATCGCAAAAAGTAATCGTACCATCTTCAAGGTTGGTGATCAATTCTGTTTTGTAAACATTGTCCTTGTACATTTCCAAAGCTTCTGCTTTTGTAACAGGACGCATTTTGAATTCGTGTTTTTCTCTTGAAATCTCAAGCACACGGTCTTCTATTTTCTTAAAGTCGGCTTCGGTAATCTTTTGGTCTTCAAAATCAACATCATAGTAAAATCCGTTGGCAATTGCTGGTCCAAGAGTTAATTTTATTCCAGGATAAATTTCTTCCAAAGCCTGTGCCATTACGTGGGAAGTCGAATGCCAAAAAGCTTTCTTCCCATCAGCATCATTCCAAGTATATAATATAAGATTGCCGTCGGTCGTCAATGGAGTGGCTGTTTCAATAGTTGTACCATTAAAAGAAGCCGAAATAACATTTCTGGCAAATCCTTCACTGATGCTTTTTGCAACATCCATTGGAGTTACTCCGGGAGCAAACTCTCTAACTGACCCGTCGGGCAAAGTAATCTTAATCATTTTTTTGTGTTTTAAGGCTGCAAATATAAAGTATTAGCAAAACACATACAATAGATGTGTAAGGTTTGTTTTGTATATGTTAATGAGGGGAGAGACTGATTGTAATAATTTGCATATTTATAGGAGCTCTTTCCCGCTATCCGTTGCAAGTCCTCGTTCCTCTGGCAACATTTTTATGTATTTGCAATAGCTTCCGTTGGTCGCTTTGCCTCTACATAAAATGTAAGCCATATTCACTGTGGGCTTTTCACTACTATCAGGGCTAGGGTAGTGGTATTTCATCAGAAAGAAATCAATACTTATATATAGTATAAGGAAAAAAGTATCCGAAGGATGGTTTTTAATATAATCCAATGAAGTTCTTAGCGCCTTTGGGAGCGATTTTGGCCTGCAAAGGAGTAAAAGAGTCAAGAAGTATAAGGGAATCAAGAAAAAATGGGCATAATTCAGCGATCCAAAAAGGGACAATATTATAGATAAGGGTAGTGTTGTTTGCAGTAAAACGAGCTCGTCACGCCAAAAAGCGGAAAGGTTTTAAGAAAAGGGTGTTTGTAAAATTAAGGTTATCAGAGTTTTAAAAAATAAATATAAAATAAATGCAAAAACCCCTTGTTTAAACGAATAAACTATCTACTTTTGCACCCGCAACAGCGATGGCGCTCTTGGAAAGACTGACAAGTATAACAAAACAAATTGGAAATTTATTTTCAAAAAAAATTTAAAAAAAGCTTGTGAGATTTAAAAGAGTAGTTTATTTTTGCACCCCGCAAAACATGCAATGATCTTTGACAGGCTGATAAGAAAACGAGAAGAAAAACGAAAATAAAAATTTTCAAAAAAACTTCAATAAGTTCTTGCCAGTTAAAAAGAAAATACTACTTTTGCACCCGCTTTGAGAGACAAACGAAAAGCGAAAAAAGGAATATACGTTCGTAGACATATTGAATTGACAGCCGTCTCGTCCAAAAGACGAGACAAATAAAATAAGAGTAATATAATCGAGAGATTTGAATTAAAACCACTAGAATCGGAGTCAAATATAAAATGATCCTGAAATAAATTCAGGATAAACAATATACGATGAAGAGTTTGATCCTGGCTCAGGATGAACGCTAGCGGCAGGCTTAACACATGCAAGTCGAGGGGTATAGTTTTTCGGAACTAGAGACCGGCGCACGGGTGCGTAACGCGTATGCAATCTACCTTTTACAGAGGGATAGCCCAGAGAAATTTGGATTAATACCTCATAGTATAGCAGTTTCGCATGAATCAGCTATTAAAGTTCCAACGGTAAAAGATGAGCATGCGTCCCATTAGCTAGATGGTAAGGTAACGGCTTACCATGGCAACGATGGGTAGGGGTCCTGAGAGGGAGATCCCCCACACTGGTACTGAGACACGGACCAGACTCCTACGGGAGGCAGCAGTGAGGAATATTGGTCAATGGGCGCAAGCCTGAACCAGCCATGCCGCGTGCAGGATGACGGTCCTATGGATTGTAAACTGCTTTTGTACGAGAAGAAACAACATTACGTGTAATGTCTTGACGGTATCGTAAGAATAAGGATCGGCTAACTCCGTGCCAGCAGCCGCGGTAATACGGAGGATCCAAGCGTTATCCGGAATCATTGGGTTTAAAGGGTCCGTAGGCGGTTTAGTAAGTCAGTGGTGAAAGCCCATCGCTCAACGGTGGAACGGCCATTGATACTGCTAGACTTGAATTATTAGGAAGTAACTAGAATATGTAGTGTAGCGGTGAAATGCTTAGAGATTACATGGAATACCAATTGCGAAGGCAGGTTACTACTAATGGATTGACGCTGATGGACGAAAGCGTGGGTAGCGAACAGGATTAGATACCCTGGTAGTCCACGCCGTAAACGATGGATACTAGCTGTTGGGAGCAATTTCAGTGGCTAAGCGAAAGTGATAAGTATCCCACCTGGGGAGTACGGGCGCAAGCCTGAAACTCAAAGGAATTGACGGGGGCCCGCACAAGCGGTGGAGCATGTGGTTTAATTCGATGATACGCGAGGAACCTTACCAAGGCTTAAATGTAGATTGACCGGTTTGGAAACAGATCTTTCGCAAGACAATTTACAAGGTGCTGCATGGTTGTCGTCAGCTCGTGCCGTGAGGTGTCAGGTTAAGTCCTATAACGAGCGCAACCCCTGTTGTTAGTTGCCAGCGAGTCATGTCGGGAACTCTAACGAGACTGCCAGTGCAAACTGTGAGGAAGGTGGGGATGACGTCAAATCATCACGGCCCTTACGCCTTGGGCTACACACGTGCTACAATGGCCGGTACAGAGAGCAGCCACTGGGCGACCAGGAGCGAATCTATAAAACCGGTCACAGTTCGGATCGGAGTCTGCAACTCGACTCCGTGAAGCTGGAATCGCTAGTAATCGGATATCAGCCATGATCCGGTGAATACGTTCCCGGGCCTTGTACACACCGCCCGTCAAGCCATGGAAGCTGGGGGTGCCTGAAGTCGGTGACCGCAAGGAGCTGCCTAGGGTAAAACTGGTAACTAGGGCTAAGTCGTAACAAGGTAGCCGTACCGGAAGGTGCGGCTGGAACACCTCCTTTCTAGAGCTTTGGTGTTAGCCAAGTGCACGCCAAAGAAAGAAGACGAAGAGACTTTTGGTTTCAGAGATTAAAATTTTATTACTCTTGCTGTTAATTTAAAAGAATAAAGAATTAAGTAAAAACAGAGTCTCGTAGCTCAGCTGGTTAGAGTACTACACTGATAATGTAGGGGTCGGCAGTTCGAGTCTGCCCGGGACTACTTTTTTAAAGGTTTTAGATTTAAGAAATTAGATTTTAGATTTAAGATTAGAAAAGAAACTGAAAAGCTTAATTTACAAGGAAATTCTAGAGTTGAGTTCTTATGAATAGTCATTCATAATTCATAATTCACAATTCATAATTAGATTGGGGGATTAGCTCAGCTGGCTAGAGCGCCTGCCTTGCACGCAGGAGGTCAACGGTTCGACTCCGTTATTCTCCACTATCTTTAAGAAGATAGAATATAGAAAAAAGAATATAGACAATGTCTAATATCTATTCTCTGTGTTCTTTATTCTAAAAAGAAAAAGTTCATTGACATATTGAGATAAAAAAATATTTAAAAAGTAGAAAGAACACGCTTTTTATCTGGAAACGGATAAAAACGTAAGTACAATAAGCAAAATAAGGGCGTATGGGGGATGCCTAGGCTCTCAGAGGCGAAGAAGGACGTGATAAGCTGCGAAAAGCTACGGGGACGGGCACACACCGATTGATCCGTAGATATCCGAATGGGGCAACCCACTATGTTGAAGACATAGTACACCGATAGGTGGGCAAACCCGCTGAACTGAAACATCTAAGTAGGCGGAGGAGAA
This sequence comes from Flavobacterium aquiphilum, assembly GCF_027111335.1. Taxonomy (NCBI): domain Bacteria; kingdom Pseudomonadati; phylum Bacteroidota; class Flavobacteriia; order Flavobacteriales; family Flavobacteriaceae; genus Flavobacterium; species Flavobacterium aquiphilum. The sequence continues at coordinate 1,693,921 of NZ_CP114288.1, forward strand.
GAAAACAAAAGTGATTCCGTAAGTAGTGGCGAGCGAACGCGGATTAGCCCAAACCAATGTTGTTACGGCAATGTTGGGGTTGTAGGACCACGAGATTTTATGCACAAGGAACCGGAAGTTACTGGAAAGTGATGCCATAGAGGGTGATAGCCCCGTATGGGTAACAAGTGTAATAGATAGTGGTATCCTGAGTAGGGCGGGGCACGTGAAACCCTGTCTGAATTTGGCGGGACCATCCGCTAAGGCTAAATACTCCTGAGAGACCGATAGTGAACCAGTACCGTGAGGGAAAGGTGAAAAGAACCGTGAATAACGGAGTGAAATAGATCCTGAAACCATACGCTTACAAGCGGTCGGAGCCCTTAAGTGGGGTGACGGCGTGCCTTTTGCATAATGAGCCTACGAGTTAACGTTGCTGGCGAGGATAAGCTATTAAGTAGTGGATCCGTAGCGAAAGCGAGTCTGAATAGGGCGCTTTAGTCAGTAGTGTTAGACGCGAAACCGTGTGATCTACCCATGGGCAGGATGAAGCGCTGGTAACACAGTGTGGAGGTCCGAACCGGTTGACGTTGAAAAGTCTTCGGATGACCTGTGGGTAGGGGTGAAAGGCCAATCAAACTCGGAAATAGCTCGTACTCCCCGAAATGCATTTAGGTGCAGCGCAAGGCATAAGTTATATAGAGGTAGAGCTACTGATTGGATGCGGGGGCTTCACCGCCTACCAATTCCTGACAAACTCCGAATGCTATATAATGTTTCCTTGCAGTGAGGGCTTGGGTGCTAAGGTCCAAGTCCGAGAGGGAAAGAACCCAGACCATCAGCTAAGGTCCCCAAATATATGTTAAGTTGAAAGAACGCGGTTTGTCTGCCCAGACAGCTAGGATGTTGGCTTGGAAGCAGCCATTCATTTAAAGAGTGCGTAACAGCTCACTAGTCGAGCGGACGAGCATGGATAATAATCGGGCATAAACATATTACCGAAGCTATGGATTTACAGTTTACTGTAAGTGGTAGGGGAGCATTCCAGCAGGGTTGAAGGTGTATCGTAAGGTATGCTGGACTGGCTGGAAAAGAAAATGTAGGCATAAGTAACGATAATGCGGGCGAGAAACCCGCACACCGAAAAACTAAGGTTTCCACAGCTATGCTAATCAGCTGTGGGTTAGTCTGGACCTAAGGCAAACCCGAAAGGGGCAGTCGATGGCCAACGGGTTAATATTCCCGTACTACTAATTACTGTGATGGGGTGACGGAGTGATGAAAGTACCGCGAACTGACGGAATAGTTCGTTAAAGCACCTAGCTATAGGTTTTATAGGCAAATCCGTAAAACTTGGTGAAATGCGATAGTACTCGGCGTCTTCGGACAAAGAGATAGTGTACCTAAGGGCTTCCAAGAAAAACCTCTAAACTTCAGGTAATTAGTACCAGTACCGTAAACCGACACAGGTAGTTGAGGAGAGAATCCTAAGGTGCTCGAGAGATTCATGGCTAAGGAATTAGGCAAAATAGACCCGTAACTTCGGGAGAAGGGTCGCCCCGAGCAATCGGGGCCGCAGTGAAGAGGTCCAGGCGACTGTTTATCAAAAACACAGGGCTCTGCAAAATCGTAAGATGAAGTATAGGGCCTGACACCTGCCCGGTGCTGGAAGGTTAAGAGGAGATGTTATCTTCGGAGAAGCATTGAATTGAAGCCCCAGTAAACGGCGGCCGTAACTATAACGGTCCTAAGGTAGCGAAATTCCTTGTCGGGTAAGTTCCGACCTGCACGAATGGTGTAACGATCTGGACACTGTCTCAGCCATGAGCTCGGTGAAATTGTAGTAACGGTGAAGATGCCGTTTACCCGCAGTGGGACGAAAAGACCCTGTGCACCTTTACTATAGCTTAGTATTGACCTTGGATAAATGATGTGTAGGATAGGTTGGAGACTGTGAAGTGGCGTCGCCAGGCGTTGTGGAGTCATTGTTGAAATACAACCCTTTGTTTATCTGAGGCCTAACCCCGTAAACCGGGGGACATTGCTTGGTGGGTAGTTTGACTGGGGTGGTCGCCTCCAAAAGAGTAACGGAGGCTTCTAAAGGTTCCCTCAGTACGCTTGGTAACCGTGCGAAGAGTGCAATGGCATAAGGGAGCTTGACTGAGAGACATACAGGTCGATCAGGTACGAAAGTAGAGCATAGTGATCCGGTGGTTCCGCATGGAAGGGCCATCGCTCAAAGGATAAAAGGTACGCCGGGGATAACAGGCTGATCTCCCCCAAGAGCTCATATCGACGGGGGGGTTTGGCACCTCGATGTCGGCTCGTCACATCCTGGGGCTGGAGAAGGTCCCAAGGGTTGGGCTGTTCGCCCATTAAAGTGGCACGCGAGCTGGGTTCAGAACGTCGTGAGACAGTTCGGTCTCTATCTACTGTGGGCGTTAGAAATTTGAGTGGATCTGATTCTAGTACGAGAGGACCGAATTGGACAAACCTCTAGTGTATCTGTTGTCCCGCCAGGGGCACCGCAGAGTAGCTACGTTTGGAAGGGATAAGCGCTGAAAGCATATAAGCGCGAAACCCACCACAAGATGAGATTTCTTTTAAGGGTCGTGGAAGATGACCACGTTGATAGGCTATAGGTGTAAAGGCAGTAATGTCATAGCCGAGTAGTACTAATAACCCGTAAGCTTATGTACGACTCCTCTCCTCCCGTTCAAAACGGGAGGAGAAGAAACTTTCTAAAACTTTTTATGTTCTTTATCTCAGTATGTTAAAATATTAGCTCGACGTGAGCAGTGACTAGTAAAAAGTAACTAATGATTAGCTAATCACTAATTACCATTCACTAATCACTAACAACCTTAAGGTGGTTATTGCGGCGGGGCTCACCTCTTCCCATCCCGAACAGAGAAGTTAAGCCCGCCTGCGCAGATGGTACTGCAATTTTGTGGGAGAGTATGTCGCTGCCTTTCTTTAATCTGAACTTGTTTCAGATTCTTTAAAAACCCTTCATCAAATGATGAGGGGTTTTTTATAAAAATCTGGTAATAGATTAGGTACCTTAGCTCAGATGGTAGAGCAATGGACTGAAAATCCATGTGTCCCTGGTTCGATCCCTGGAGGTACCACTTTATAATGCTCGGATGGTGAAATTGGTAGACACGCTGGACTTAAAATCCAGTGAACAGCAATGTTCGTGCGGGTTCAAGTCCCGCTCTGAGTACATAAAGCTTCAAACTTTGTTTGGAGCTTTTTTTATTGGTCTCAGGTTTGGGTTTAAAACCCTGCAATTTATTGCAGTACTTTAGTAATGCGAAAAAATTTTTATCTTTAGCTTATGAGTACAGATTTAAGAAAAGGTTCGCACACAGTAAGCCGACTAACATTGCCATGTTGTTTGGGTTACTAAATATAGATTTAAAGTTTTGAAAGGCGATATTCAAAAACGTTGCCTTGAGATTTTAATACAGATATGTGAAGCTGAAGGAATAGAAATTTTAAAAGGAGTTGTTAGCTCAGATCATGTTCACATGCATATAGAATACGCTCCAAAACATAATGTTAGCTCGATTTTACAAAGTTTCAAAGGAAGAACTTCGAGAAAATTGCAGATGGAATTTCCAGAATTGAAGGAACGATATTGGGGACAACATTTTTGGGCAAGTGGTTATGGTGTTTGGAGTACTGGAAATATTACGGATAAAATGGTAAATGAATATTTGGAGCATCATAGAAGAAAAGAGAGTGATGACAATTCAAATTTCATTCTCGAATGAAAGAAATGAGGGACTTTTAGTCCCTCGTAAAAACAAACCTCTGCACTTTCAGTGCAGAGTGGTTTAGTTTGGCTAATATCATTTCTTCTGGTGGGAATGAAAAAAGAGCTTTAAAATTATTCTCAATTTTTGTTATTTAGAATGTATTGTATATTCCTATCCGGCTTTTTCGGCATGTAATGTCTAAATAAATATTGAGTGATTGAAGATTTTTGAAATGAAAGCAATAAGTTTTATACGATTGGATTAATTTTATAATACTCACAAATCATATTGATTGGGCATTCCGGACATTTTGGTTTGGGTCTACATATTTGTCTTCCTAGAAAAGAAATGGCCAAGCCAATTTCTCCCCAAATGCTTTTTGGTAAAATTTGCATTAGTTGTTTTTCGACTTTATTGCCATCCTGATTTTCAGGAATTAATCCTATTCTGGGGGAGACACGAATCACGTGCAAGTCGGCGATGATACCTTCAGCAGGAACTCCTGCTTCCCGCATAATGACGTTGGCAGATTTTCGGCCAATTCCTTTTAATGCGGTTAAACTATTCATTGTTAGAGGAATGTTTTCGTCTTTTTGAATGGTTTGGGCAATGTCAATAAGCCAACTGGCTTTCGTGCCAAAATTTCGAACTTTTGAAATATATGGGATTAATGCATCAACATTTGAAACAGAGAGACTTTCCATGTTGGGAAAAGTTTCGAAGAGAGCAGGTGCTATCTTATTGATATTCGCATCGGAATCCTGAGCAGAAAGAACTACCATAACAAGAAGTTGATACAGATTTTCGTAATCTAACGGATGTTTTTGACCTTTGTATTTCTCTAATATTGGGACTAATTTGGCCTCCCAATCATTTTTTGTTTCAAATAAGTCCATTTCAAATAGTTTTTGGATAAGTAATTTACAAAAAATAAATACTATTTCTCAATGTCTTTAATGAATTCATCGTATTCGAAATAAAATAGTTCAAGAGCGTTCATTTTTTCAAAGAAAAAATCAAAAATTTCATTCCAATGATTGCGGTTACTTACACTTACATCTAGTTTTTCAACCCAAATGCGGCTGATGGTTTTTCCATTGTCCAAAGTATAATTTTTTTCGAAGACTAGATCTTTTATGAATTCTTCTTCGAGAATATTTTTTAGTGCAACGAGTTTTTCAAAATATTGCATGCGTAATTCCGTATTTCTCATTTCGATGTCAATATGTACTTGAGCTTTTTTGTTTTCTACATAAAATTTAAAGGAGAAATCTTTGATTTTAGTATCGTATAAAATCCATTTTCTTGGATATTTTTGAGCAAATTCAACCCAAAATTCATGTTTTAACCTTTGATTTTCTTCTCTACTATACATATTGTTGGGTTTGGATGTTTAAAATTTGTTTGGTACTTATTTCTAAAGTATATTTAAGTGTTGATTTATTTGCAAAAATAACCTTTGATTATGGATTTTCAAGATTTTTTACGAATTGTTCCTTATTTTAGTTCTGTAAGTCTTCCAGGTGAAGAGGCTCATAATATTATGGTGCCAAAGGAACGTCTTGAAATTACCAGAAAATTGAATTTTGATCACATCAAATACAAAAAAGCTGGTGTAATGATGCTGTTTTATCCTAAAGAAGGTATTACACATTTGGTTTTAATAGTACGGAATTCGTACAAAGGAGTTCATTCTTCACAGATAGCTTTTCCAGGTGGAAAATATGAAAATGAAGACGCCGATTTTATGCAGACTGCTTTGAGAGAAACTTATGAGGAAATTGGGATTCGTCAGGAGAAAATAGAAGTCTTGAAAGCTTTTACCCATTTATACATTCCGCCGAGTAATTTTATGGTTTACCCATTTTTGGGCATTTGTAGAGAGGAAATTACTTTTTATCCCGATCCGGTGGAAGTAGCGGATATTATTGAATTACCGTTAACTACATTCTTAAGCGACTCGATTCTTGTTAATGCCGAAATGACAACTTCGTATGCTAAATCTGTCGAAGTTCCAGCTTTTAAAATTGAGGAGCATATTGTTTGGGGGGCAACAGCTATGATGTTAAGTGAGCTAAAAGTTGTTTTGAGTACAATTTTTAGGGAAATAGGTTTTTGAGCAATCTGTTTTGTTAAAAGCTAAGTTTTTTAATATAAAAAAGAGGAAATAATTCGTAATTTTGCAGTCCCAAAAACAAACAAAACAATCTTATGGGATTATTTAAACGAAATCCTTTTGGACATATACTGTTTATAAAAAAATGGTTAATCCGATTCTTTGGATTTATTAGCCACAGACGCTACCGTGGTTTTAACGAACTACAAATAGAAGGTTCTGAAATTATCAAAAAACTTCCAGATACAAACGTACTTTTTATTTCGAATCATCAAACATATTTTGCAGATGTAACAGCAATGTTTCATGTGTTTAATGCTAGTTTGAGTGGTAGGGAAGATTCTATAAAGAATGTATGGTATATGTGGCGACCAAAATTGAATATTTATTATGTGGCGGCCAAAGAGACGATGAGAGCCGGTTTATTGCCTCGAATTATGGCTTATGCTGGTGCTGTTTCAGTAGAACGAACCTGGCGTAGCAAAGGAAAGGATGTTGCGGAGAAAAAAGAAGTAAATCCAAATGATACTGAGAATATCAAAATTGCATTGGAAGATGGGTGGGTAATTACCTTTCCGCAGGGGACAACCAAATCTTTTAAACCTGTTCGAAAAGGAACGGCACACATCATAAAACAGCACAAGCCTATAGTTGTTCCTATTGTAATTGATGGCTTTAGACGTTCGTTTTGCAGAAAAGGGCTGTATATGAAAAAGAAAGGAATCCTTCAGTCACTTGTTATAAAAGAACCTTTGGCTATCGATTATGAAAATGATACTATTGAAGAAATTGTTGAAATGATCGAATATGCGATAGAGCAACATCCTTCTTTCCTTAAAGTAATTCCAATAGAAGAATTACAGGAACAAGAAGAGTTGAATAAAACGCGACAATGGAATTATTAAAAAAAGAGGAGGCTGTTTCAAAACGATAGCCTCCTTTTTTATAAATCAATTTTCTTCAATTCTTCGAAGTTATTTTGCAGTCGTTTTAATAATAGACCATAGATTAATTTGTAGATTAACCATAAAACAAAAGTAAAAATTGCTGTGGCCAGTATTAATACTATGAAAGATATCAAAGCTATGTTTAATGGCATTTCGGGATGAATCACACCATTTTTGGATGCTCCTTCAAGGTAGCCTTCATAAAACAAATACCCTCCAAAAATGATAAAAAACAATGCAAAAAACGATAAGTTAAATGCAATGTATTGTTTTACCACTTTTCGTGTTTTTAATATCGTCGAAAGAAGTTTTTTGGTGTTGTCATCTACCGCAATTTTACGGTACATAGTGTAAAACTTAAATATAAAATACAAAATGACAATATAAAGGACAATAGTGGCTGCAATGTAGTAACCATAGACACCCAAACGTTTAATCAATTCTACATTTTTTTCGTCATATTTTGTAAAAGATAAAGCCAGTCCTGAAACCAGTCCCAATCCAAGTTCGATGATGCTCACAATAAAAATCCACTTCACTACCGAAGACGATTTTTTGTGAATCATTTTGTAAATGTCATTTTCCGATACCTGTTCAAAAGATCCACTATTCTTCTGCCAGTCTTTTTTTAATAAATCCAACTCTTTCATACACCTAATGGATTTAAGATTTTCTTTAATTTCCCTTTTATTCGATTCATTTTTACCCTTGCATTCACTTCGCTAATTCCTAAAGTTTCCGATATTTCAGTGTAGTCCTTGTCTTCTAAATACATAAATACTAATGCTTTTTCAATGTCATTCAGCTGATAAACGGCCCGATACATCAATTTCAACTGTTCTTCCTCTTCATAATTGTATTCTATGTCATGTGTAAAATGTTGTTTGCCTTCATACTCAACAGTTGCAATACTGCGTTTGTTTTTTCGGTACAATGTGATTGCTGTATTCAGGGCGACTCGATAAGCCCAAGTAGAAAATTTGCTTTCGCCCCTAAATTTTGGAAAAGCCTTCCATAGCTGAATCGTGATCTCCTGAAACAAATCCTTGTGCGCATCCTCACCAGCTGTATACAATCGACAAATCTTGTGGATTATATTCTGGTTTTCTTGCAGTTGCTTGACAAAAGAAGGTTCTAAATTTTCACTCATATTCCATTAGTACAACGACTGAACATTTTGTTACAAAACAGTTTTTATATTTTAATTTTTAGGAGCAGAAAAACATTTTGTATAACAACATTTGTCCCGCTTTCCGCTACACACGAGCGATAGCGAACTGACGAAGTAATCTCTTGTACTGAACCCCAGTACAAGAGGATTTTCGCTGCAATCGGGGCTAATCCGGGAGTTTAGTTTTTCATAAGCCCTTAGACGACGAATATTCAATAATTTTTGGCCGCAAACCTAATTAAAATGCCATAACTTAGCAACTCTGAAAATATATTAAATACAAAAATTTTGCAGCCATCAAATTTCCTTTCAAGAATTAAAAGTGCGATTTCCAAAAAAAGCAAATCGATGCTTACTATTTTATTCATATCCTTTATAAGCTTCAATTTTTATTCTCAAAGCAAATATGTTTTTGTAGGGTCTTATAATTTAGATAAAGCCAAAAAAGGAATTTATGTTTTCCAGTTGGATACGGTAAAAGGTAAACTAAAGAAAATTACAACGGTTAAGGATGTTTTAAATCCCGCTTATTTAACAGTTTCTCCAAACGGAAAATATGTTTATTCCTGTACCGATGCCAAAACACCAAAAGCAGGAAGTGTAAGTAGTTTTGAGTTTAAACCTCAAAATAAGAGGTTGATATTTATAAATAGTGAAAAAAGCGGTGGCGAAAATCCCGTTTATATTTCGGTACATAAAAGCGGAAAATGGATTGTAAATGCCAATTATACAGAAGGAAGTGTTGACGTTCATGCAGTAAGCGAAGATGGAAAAATAAGTCCGCTTGTTCAAAGTTTTTCGTATTCGGAAGGAAGTGTAAACAAAGAAAGACAAGACCGATCTCATGTTCATTCCAGTGTGTTTTCTCCCAATTGTGATTATGTCTTCCTGCCTGATTTAGGTTCTGATAAAATAAGATGCTACCAATTTGACAGTTCAAAAAAAGAGCCACTCCAAGAGACTCAGTATCCATTTACCCAAGTTACTTTAGGAAGTGGACCAAGACATTTTGCCTTTCATCCCAATGGAAAATTTGCTTATTGCATTGAAGAAATGGCTGGTTTTGTTTGCATTTATAACTATGATAACGGTAAATTAGACCGAATTCAAAGAATCGCAACACATCCTGATGAGATTGTAAAAGGCTTTGGCAGCAGCGAGGTTCACATTTCTCCCGATGGTCGTTTTCTGTACGCTTCCAATCGTGGTGAAGAAAATAATATTGCTATTTTTTCGATTGAAAATAACGGAACTTTAAAATTGGTGGGATATCAGCCTACTTTTGGCAAAACTCCAAGAGTTTTTGCTATTGATCCACAAGGAAAATTTGTAATTGTAGCCAATCAATCGACTGGAAATGTAGTTGTTTTCAAAAGAGATTTGGTTACAGGTTTGTTAAAGAAATGCTCTGAAAGCAAAGTAAAAAATGCTTCTTGTGTACAAATTAAAGATTACAAGTGATTTATAAGGGTCTTTCTTTGTAATAATTCACCATCAAATTCACAAATTTGCTATAACTGTCCATTCCGTCTTTTTGTTGGTTGATTTTTAGGAAACGGTCATAAAAAATATGGAAACCGGTTTCGATCGGGGTTTCGTATTGATCCCAAAAATCCTCACTCTCTTTGTAATTCTTCAGGATTCCTTTATTAACGATCTTCAGTAATTGCTTTAACACTTTTTCGTCTCTTACCTGCCAATTACCCAAACAGTAACGCAACGCCATGCTATAACCCGAATATTGAAAATACAGATTTTTATTTTTTATAGAAGACATAAAACCAATAAAATTGCATTCACTTTCGCTCGCATACCCCATTTGATGTGCCATTTCGTGGTTTGTGGTCATCGGGAAACTGTACATTGGTCCCAAATAATTAACTTGCGCTTCATTGGTAAACGGGTTCAGATAGCCACCAAAACCCATATAAGTAAGTGGTAAACTAAAAAGTGATTTTTTTATACTTAAATGAGTGTAAGTGAAAAATGGATATTCTTTGGATAAATTTTCATATCCATTTTGATTCATGTCAAAAACCTGATTTTGAGAATACGGAAATACTACTTTCAAACTGTCATTTTTGGTAATCTGATTTTGGATATCGTTTGTTTTGGCAATTAATTTTTTGGTAAAAGCCAACAAATCTTTATCAGTGTAGTCTCGTTCAATGTTCATTTTTTCAAAAAGTGGCTCACGGTAATAATTCAATGCCCAAAAGAAATGGAAGAAAAAATAAAAGACAGACAAAACACTTAAAACAGTTAAGATATTTTTTTTCCATTCGGATTTCCAAGATTTTCTGTTTTTCCAAAACCATTTTAAAGCAAATAAAATTAGAATAAAATAGATACAATCGCCCACCGAGAATGGAATTTTCCCCAAAATAATTCGCAAAGGTTTTGAAAGGAATTGATAAAATCCGTTGCTGTAAAAACGCTCAACACTTTCCGGAAAAGACCGGAGTATTTTTAGGATTAGGATTTGTATCAGCAAAAATATAGGTAGAATGTAGCTTTTTTTCACAATGTAGAATTTGACGGTAAATTTAATTATAAATAAAGAAGTACTGTTTCTTTTTTGTAATTTTGTGAAGCTTGGAGAATTATGAGGCTTTTAATGCGAATATAATATTTTCGAAATGATGCCAAGACTAGATTTTATTAAATCTATAATTGAAATTTGCGCACCCTTTTTTTTGTAAATTTGAGTAAAATTAAAGAACATGGAATATATTGCAGACAGGATTACCATTGATGATAAAATTTGCAACGGAAAACCCACTATCCGAGGCAAGAGAATAGCTGTGCAAACGATTCTTGAATTTTTAAGTGCCGGCGAAGAAAAAGAAACAATTTTAAAACAGTATCCTTCATTAGAAGCAGAGGATATTGATGCTTGCTTGAAATTTGCATCAGAATTGATGAATAGAAATTTTACCATAAAAAGAGTCGCTTAATGGCTGAGTTTGTTATCGATGCCAATTTACCCTACTACTTTTCGCTTTGGAATACTCCCGATTTTATTCATGTTAAGGATATTAACGATGAATGGACAGATGAGCAAATTTGGAATTATGCCAAAATAAATAATTTAACTATTATCAGTAAGGATAGTGACTTTTCAAATAAAATAATGTTTGTAGATCCACCTCCTAGGGTTATTCATCTTCGTTTTGGAAACATGAAGATGAATTCTTTTTTTGAAACAATTACAAAACTTTGGGATGATATTGTTGTAATAAATAAAAACCACAAACTAGTGAACGTTTTTATGGATCGTATTGAAGGAATTGAATAAAAACAAAAATATAAATGAGTCAAGAAATAAGAAATCTAGAACCAAAAGAGCTTTGGAACAAATTTGCCGATTTGAATGCGGTACCTCGTCCTTCGAAAAAAGAAGAGCGTGTAATTGAATTTATGAAAGACTTCGGTACCCGTTTGGGACTAGAAACTTTTGAGGACGAAATCCGAAATGTAATTATCCGCAAACCTGCCACTCCGGGAATGGAAAACAGAAAAACGGTTGTTTTGCAAGGACATTTGGATATGGTTCATCAAAAGAATGCCGATACGGTTTTTGATTTTGATACTCAAGGAATCGATATGTATGTTGATGGGGATTGGGTTCGTGCCCGCGGGACAACACTTGGTGCCGATAATGGTCTTGGAGTTGCTACTATAATGGCGATTTTGGAAAGCAAAGAGATTCCACATCCGGCAATTGAAGCTTTGTTTACCATTGATGAGGAAACCGGAATGACCGGAGCCTTGAATTTGCAGGGAGGGATTCTTAAAGGTGATATTTTATTGAATTTAGATACCGAAGAAGATAATGAAATAGGTATTGGATGCGCCGGAGGAATGGATGTTACAGCCACTGCTGAGTACGACGAAGAGCCAACCCCTGAAGGTTCCGTTGGTTATCTTATAAAAGTAAAAGGCTTGAACGGTGGGCATTCAGGGATGGATATTCATAAAGGTTTGGGAAATGCAAACAAAATCATGAACCGTTTATTGTTTGATGGTTTTGATAATTTTGGATTGCAAATTTCCGAAATCAATGGGGGAAGCCTTCGTAACGCAATTCCTCGTGAAAGTGCGGCGAAAGTAATTATAGCCGCTGTTTACGACGAGGCTTTTGTTTTTGATATGTTACAAATCGTAAATGAAATCAAAGCGGAGTTTCAAACAACCGAACCAAATTTGGAAGTGGTTTTCGAAAAACTAGATAAAGTTCCGGCAAAAGTTTTGCCACCAATAGCCCAATTTTATTTCGTTAGAGCGATGTATGCTGCGCACAATGGCGTTTACCGAATGAGTGCCGATTTTGAAAATTTGGTTGAAACTTCAAACAATATTGCCAAAGTTACTGTAGGTGAGGGGAAACTTTCGGTGCAATGTTTGACACGTTCTTCAGTTGAATCATCCAAATTTGATATGGCGAATGCTTTGCGTTCTGCATTCGAGTTAATGGGCTGCGAGGTAGAATTTTCAGGTTCATATCCGGGTTGGTCTCCAAATCCAAAATCAGAGATATTGGATGTTTTGGTTTCCATCTATGAAAAACAAAATGGAGAAAAACCAAATGTAGCGGCTTGTCACGCCGGATTGGAATGCGGTATTCTTGGAACAAATTATCCTCACATGGATATGATTTCTTTTGGACCGACAATCCACGGTGCACATTCTCCAGACGAAAGGGCTAGCATTTCTTCAGCACAAAAATATTGGAAATTTATCTTGGAAATTTTGAAAAATATACCCGTAAAATAAGTTTTCAGCATTCGATAAAAAAAGTGTTCAGTTTTTTAGCTGAACACTTTTTTGTTTTTTTAGTTTGCAATTTGCCTTTTGTATTTTACTATTGTCTGTAAACTTCAACGCTGTCTTTTTCCAATCTTTGCTTTAGCCAAATGATTAATTTCTCTTGAGATTTAGAGTTTATTGGTATTTTGCTTTTGTACAATAAGACCGGAATCGTTTTGTCTTTACTCGTATATTGTGTGATAGCAATTGGTTTTATTTCGGGGAATAAAATAGAAACTTCCTGACTGACCTTTGTGTTGTTCGCTTTGAAATTGGAAATCTTTTTTTGTAAATCCTCGATTAATTGGTCTTTATCGACTCCTGATTTTTTGTAATGACCAATCGTATTTAAAATGTCGTTTTTTAAGTCAAAAGTGTCTTGTTTGATCAGAAGTTGCGTATTCAATAAATTATATTCTTTTAGCTTCTGATTAAAGTTTTTGATTTCCAAAGCGCTGAATTTTTTGGACAAAAAAGCCAATTCAATAATTTTTGGATTGGTGTTATAATCTGTTTTTTTATAAATAAGTGTAAAATCCTTTTGAGGGAATTCTGTTTCTATAAAATTTTCAGTTCGTTGGACGTATTTTTTTTCGTCAAATAAACGATAGGCAAAATAAACACTCGGAGCAATCATTATTAAAAGAAGCACTGTAATTCCTTGCTTCACCTGTTTTTGATGTTTTATATCGATTTGCTTGGCAATTGGGTATTTCAAAAATTTGACAATGATAAAAGTAGCGATACATATAAAAACACAATTGATAGTGTATAAATACAAAGCTCCCCCAAAAAATAAATAATTTCCGGTTGCCAGTCCGTAACCGGCAGTACATAAAGGAGGCATCAGAGCCGTAGCAATGGCAACTCCCGGAATTGGATTCCCTTTTTCGACTCTCGTAACGGCAATAACACCAACCAATCCACCAAAAAAAGCAATCAAAACATCATAAATATTGGGTGAAGTACGCGCCAACAATTCCGATTGCACCTCTTTAAACGGACTGATATAAAAGTAAAATGTCGAAACAATCAGGCTGACAACTGTTGCTATCAAAAGATTTTTTATTGATTTTTTAACCAATTCAAAATCATACATCCCCAATCCAAAACCAGCTCCAACAATTGGCCCCATCAATGGCGAAATCAACATAGCGCCAATAATTACGGCAGTCGAATTCACATTAAGCCCAACCGAAGCGATAACAATGGCACACGCCAAAATCCATAGATTAGAACCTCTGAACGAGATGTTACTGATTATATTTTCTAAAACCTTTTTTTTGTCTTCTTCTCCTTTATGCAGGTCAATGAAATCGATTAGTTTGCTTATTATTTCGTTCATTTGATTTTCGGTTTTATTTTGTTGAAAGTAAATTTAACGAAATAAATTTTGAAGTTTACGTTTAAATCCAAGTTGATTATTCTTTTTTTGGAGCGGAAAGATGAGGCATATTAATAAACATGGTTCCCGTTTTCCGCTTCAATTTCTTGTCCTGAACCCCAGGACAAGAGAATTTTCGCTTCACCCGGGGCTAAAAGGAAGCAATTGGCATTTTGCCATCATCTAAAAAAATAACCATTAAGAAATTAAATAACATTTAGACTTAATGAAACTTAATTTCTTAATGGTAAAAAAAATAACGGTTAATGGCTTTGAAAAGCAAATTCTAAACGTTGAATTAATTCATCGAAACTATTTTATAGTAAACATTTTCATCCGTAGATTCTTGGCTCCAAGCAACGAGTAATTGATTTTTGTTAATTGCTTTAATAATTGGAAAAGTCGCTGTTTTTCCTTTTGGGGAAATGAATTTTGTTTTAATGATTTTTCCATTTTTGTCCCGGTGCTGTAACCCAATTTTAACCGACATATTATCATTTTCGGTTACGGTTTCATCCCAAACAACAAATACATCTTTATTGTTCAATGATGTAATTTGTGGATGCCTTGCCGATGGTTTGTCACTGACAATGTTTCGTTTTGAGAAGTTTTTTCCATAATCGGAAGAATTGCAATAAAAAACTCCCGATCCTCCGCCCGAAGTGTACCAAGCGAAATGTAATCCATTTTCGTTTTCGGTCATAGTCGGACCTGTGTGAGGACATCCGTTAATTTTCCAATTGTCCGGGCTGATTCGTTTGGGTTGCGAAAAAGTTTTTCCATTGTCATTCGAATAGGTTAAAACCATATCGCGGATTTCTTCGTTGATAATATCCCTGAATGCAGCGTTGATTTTTCCTTTTTTGCTTATAAACAAATCGGTTCGGCAACATTGACAGGTAGTCTCAGCAATAGGTTTTTCGTTTTGAAAACCTGATTTTCCAACAGTCGCTGCATAATACAATGTTGAGCCTTCTTTGTCGGTATTTGTTCTGTTGTCTAACCAGATAATTGCAGCTTCTCCGTTTGGAAGCAAATCGATATCAAAATAACGTTGGTCGATGCTTGATGGCTCTTTTACTAAATTGATAGCTTTCGTCCATGTTTTTCCATTGTCAAATGATTGCGAATATTTGACTAATCCACCGTACTTTTTCTTTTCGCTTGCATTGTTAACACCCCAAACCGCAATGATTTCGTTATTGGGTTTGAAGATTATTTTTGGCGCATTTTCACCGTGCAATTCTACACCTCTGCTGGATTCGATAGCAATTGGTTTACCAAATTTCTTTTTGTTGGAATCAAATAAGGAATAACAGAGAACAGTTTCTTTATTAATTTCTTTTGCAAAACTCATTACGGTAATTCCTTTTGAGTTCTTTGTAAAAAATGGACAGCTCGTTTTGGTATTGCTTTCATTCAGAATGGATATTGGCAATGAGTTTGTTTTTTGGGCAAACCCAATTGATATATTAATAGTAAGCAAAATCAATAAGGATAAATATTTGTTTTTCATTTCGGTTGTTTTTTTAGGGAAAAATTATACTGTAAACCAATTAAAAATGTTCTTGGGGCAGCAGCAGTATAAGTAGGTTGGGAGCTGGCTGTATTTGCTCTGGAAACATTATAAGCATATAATTTGTCGGTAAGATTAATTACGTTTCCGTAGATTTCAATCCCTTTCCATTCATAACCAGCCCTGAAATTAAAGATGTCATAACCGGCATACTTTACAGTGTTAACTTGGTCTTGATAATAGTTTCCGACAGTCTGCCATTCAAATGAAGTTCTGAATTTTGGGAACCAGTTCGGATAATAACTGATTTCGGAATTGCCGGACCATCTCGGGGCTTGAGGCATTTCTTTTCCGTTCAGGTTTTGCAAAGCATCTGTTGGTTTATCTGAAACCGCGAAGTCTATAAAAGTATGTTCAGCAACGGTTCCTCCAAAGCGAATATTTAATTGGTTAGAAAGGAAGTTGTAATTACCTCCAAATTCAACGCCTTTGTGCCTAGTTTCTCCAACAGAACGGTAGTCGGTTGAGTTGTCAGGCAAACGAACGCTCAATAACTCATTTTTTCCTTCCATATAATAAAAGGCGTAATCAAAGTTTAGTTTTCCTTTTAAAAACGAAAGCCAACCTCCAATTTCGTAATTATCGAAAGTTGCTGGCTCCAGATTGTAGTAGAACTCGGCTGGTTTTCCGGTTGTTCCGCCAGTTCCGGGTTTGGCTCTAAAAATAGAAGTGATTCCCGGAGGAGCAAATCCTTGTGCATAGTTGCCGTAAAATCCTGTAGATTCAAACGGATTGTAATTTACTCCAACTTTGAAAGTGGGTTTGTCGTAAATTTTTGTTCCGCTTGAATGGTCCAAAGCATTGTTGTAATTAACTTTCAGATTGTCATAACGGGCACCGGTGGTAATTAATAATTTTTCCAAAGGATTGAAGCTAAGTTGCGCATAAGCGGCCTTATTAAAAATATCGGCGGTATAATCGGCTAATTTCACATCGGGACGTTCAGCGGTAATTTCATAATAATTCACCGTTTGTTTTCCAGGAGCACCTGGATTTAGATTTGCTTTCATTTCAAGCAAATAAGCCCAGTAGTTTACAGGAGAATAATCATATAATGCTCCTCCAACGATTTTAGCATTTAAAAAATTAAATTTTTGGGCGTGCTGTCCAATCGCACCGTAACTTTTGAAGTTGTTAGAATTAACTTCGCCCGTTGCCGTAGTTGGGTTAAGTGTCGGGCTCCATTTGATTCCGTAGGATGGATTTTGTCCCAATTTGTTGTCTCTGTAATAGGCCGTGATATAACTGTTGGCATTGTCATTCCAATCATGTTCTAAGGTCAACCGTGTTCTTAAGGCATCCGATTTGCGATAGGTGAAATCAGTAGTGCTTTTATATGTCCTGTTGTAAAAAGCTTCTTCATTAACCGTTCCGCTCATGTCAGAATAATATTTGCCCCACATGGTATTACTAATTAATCGTGTTTTGCTGTTGATGTTGTAATCGATTCTCGCATTAAGATTATCTTTTTTATAATCCGAGTAGGTCATCCAACCGTTTTCCTGTAAACTTGAAATTCCGGCGATATGAAAACCCACTTTACCGATGGTTGTTCCTCCTGCAGCTTGAAGTCGTCTGTAGCCCCATTGATCGGCTTGGATTCCAAATTTGAATTCGGGATTAACGGGCGGTTTAATTGAGATTAGGTTAATGGTTCCACCAACGGCTTCTGAACCGTACAATGACGAAACAGGGCCTTTTACCACTTCTATGTTTTGAAGATTGAATTGGTTGATTTCCAATAAGGCATTATGGTTGAAAATCCCCATCGGACGAATTGGCAATCCATCTTCAAGATATAAATAATAGGCATTGGTTGTCATCGGTTGACGAATAGCCATCATGTGCTGTTCGTTTCCGAGATTAACCATCAATACGCCCGGTGCTTTATTGATGATTTCGTAAGCCGCAACGGCTTTGGTTTCGTTAATGGTTTTGGCAGTCAATTTGCTGACCGCAGACGGTGTTTCTTTGCGCAAAGTTGCCGAACGATTGGCAGTTATGAATACATTTTCAAGTGTCTCTGTTTTTGTGCTGTCTTTTGTTGTTTTGTTTTGTGCAAAAGCTATCTGTGTCATTAACAAAAGAGTAAATAGTGTTTTCTTCATTTTGTGTTATATAAATTGAATATAATAGCTATCGTTTCATTGATTTTTAGCAATGAAAAGAGGTTTGAAAGCTAGTTTTGGTTTAACGGAAAAGGGCGCAAAGGATTGCATAATTCCGATAATTATCCGATGTCTTGGTATAAATATTATGAAAACCACCCGGCCTTTCAGGCACCCCTCCAAAGGAGGGGAATACGAACGACTTCCCCTCCTTTGGAGGGGTGCCCAAGGGGCGGGGTGGATTCCTGACTGTAGGATAATTTTAAGAAAACAAAACTTTGTGTTCTTTCTGTTTGAAACGGTTAACCCGAAGGCGATTGTTGAATTTTCAACTTTTTGGAATCGCTAATGAAGCAGAATGTCGATTTTTAGCCCCGATTGCAGCGAAAATCCTTGTGGAACGTCTCGTCCCAAAAGGCGAGAGGTTCACAAGATTGTAGCGGAAAGCGGGAGGGAACTTGAGAGAAAATCAAAAGTTATTGCTCCAAAAAATAAAAATAATCGGACTTAGGGTTTTACGTTAAAACCGGCTGAATTATAATTTATATAAAATAGGACGGTGGACGGAAATTGGATAACACAACCGAAATTGGTTTTCCGTCATTATGAAGATAGTTTTTTTGAGAAGAAAAAGAAGAAACTATGAAAGTAGCAACTGTTTCATGAGTATTTGGAATGTAAACCAACTCCATTTTTTCTTTGAGGTTGTTTTGCATTTCTTTTTCATTCTCTTCCTGTTGTTTTAGGCTTTTTTTAAGGGCACAATGTCCCTGACAAGTGTTTTTGGGAAACTTGCTCTGAACGCAGATTGTTCTCGCAATTTCGTCCTGATTTATTTTGAATTTGACATATATGATTAAGGTTCCAAAAGATGGAATCAAAATAATGGATGAAAGTAATATGACAAAAATGCGTTTCAGACTGTTTTATTTTTATGCAAAAGTAACGGATTTATTTGAGACACAGATGTCTTTTATGTAAAAATCCCCAACGATTTTAAGGTTGGGGATTTGTTAATTGTTTTAGAATAAAGTTATTCTTTTACGATAACCCATTCTCCGGTAGATAATAAACTTTCAGCTTTTTTGTATTTCATGCTTTCCGTTTTTCCGGTTGCCACTTGTTTAATCGTTACAGTATCGTTACGGTTAATTTTTGGCATATCTCTTACGATAGTTTCGGTAACTTGTCGTTGTTGGGTTTCTCCCGCTTCACGATTAGCACTTTCACTATTTGGAATTTCGTCTTTGCTTAATTGGTAATCCTCAACCTGACGTTCAATTTTTGCTTCCTCGATTGGCGCATTTTGAACAGGCAAATCACCTTTGAATAAGAACGAGATCACTTCTTTGTTCACGTTATCAAGCATACCGCGGAACAAGTTGAAGGCTTCCAATTTGTAAATTAGCAACGGATCTTTTTGTTCGTGAACAGCCAATTGAACTGATTGTTTCAATTCGTCCATTTTGCGTAAATGCTTCTTCCAAGCTTCATCAACAATAGACAAAGTGATGTTCTTTTCAAAATCGGCTACTAATTGAGCTCCTTGAGTTTCGTAGGCTTTCTTCAAATCAGTAACTACGTTGAACATTTTTATTCCGTCTGTAAACGGAACTACGATGCGCTCAAAATGGTTGTTTCTGTCTTCGTAAACATTTTTGATGATTGGGAAAGCTTCTTTAGCGCTTCTCGCTGTTTTTTCGTTATAGAAAGCAAGAGTTGCTTTATACAATTTACCTGTGATTTCAATCTCAGTTAATTTAGAAAACTCATCTTGTGTAATTGGCGAAGTAAATGAGAAGTAACGGATAATATCGAATTCGAAATCTTTGAAGCTGTTTTTAGCTTTGTTTTCATCAACGATTAACTCGCAGGTATCGTAAAGCATGTTTGCGATATCCAATTTCAAACGCTCACCAAACAAAGCGTGACGACGACGTTTGTAAACCACTTCACGTTGCGCATTCATTACGTCATCGTATTCCAATAAACGTTTACGAACACCAAAGTTGTTTTCCTCCACTTTTTTCTGAGCACGTTCGATTGATTTGGTCATCATAGAATGTTGGATAACTTCACCTTCCTGCAATCCCATTCTGTCCATTACTTTCGCAACTCTTTCAGAACCGAACAAACGCATCAAGTTGTCTTCAAGGGAAACATAAAATTGAGAACTTCCCACGTCTCCTTGACGACCGGCACGACCACGTAACTGTCTGTCCACACGACGGGAATCATGACGCTCTGTCCCCACGATTGCTAAACCTCCAGCAGCTTTTACCTCAGGAGTCAATTTGATATCGGTACCACGACCCGCCATGTTGGTGGCAATAGTTACTACTCCAGGTTTTCCTGCTTCTTCAACGATTTGAGCCTCTTGTTTGTGCATTTTGGCATTCAAAACGTTATGAGGAATACCGCGCATTTTCAACATACGGCTTAATAATTCTGAAATCTCAACCGAAGTTGTTCCAATAAGAACCGGTCTTCCTGCTTTTGATAATTCGGTTACGTCTTCAATAACGGCATTGAATTTCTCACGAGTTGTTTTGTAGATAAAATCTTCCTTGTCAACACGAGCCAATGGTCTATTGGTTGGGATTTCAACTACGTCCAGTTTGTAAATTTCCCAAAGCTCACCAGCTTCGGTAACAGCTGTACCGGTCATTCCTCCCAATTTGTTGTACATTCTGAAATAATTCTGCAATGTAATGGTAGCAAATGTTTGGGTTGCAGCTTCGATTTTTACGTTTTCTTTGGCTTCAATAGCTTGGTGCAAACCGTCAGAATAACGACGGCCATCCATGATACGTCCTGTTTGCTCATCAACAATCAAAATTTTGTTGTCCATGATTACATATTCCACATCTTTTTCAAAAAGGGTATAGGCTTTCAAAAGTTGAGTCAATGTGTGAATACGCTCACTTTTTACTCCGAAGTCTTGGAATAATCTTTCTTTTTCTTCTGCTTCGGCGTCTTTATCCAATTTTTTCTTTTCGATAGCGGCAATTTCTGTTCCAATGTCCGGAAGTACAAAGAAGTTGGCTTCAGTATCTCCAGAAAGGAATTTGATACCGTTGTCAGTTAAACTAACTTGGTTATTTTTTTCCTCAATCACAAAATACAACGCTTCATCCACTTTTGGCATTTCGCGGTTGTTGTTTTCCATGTATTGGTTTTCGGTTTTTTGAAGTAGTTGTTTGATTCCTTCTTCACTCAAAAACTTAATCAATGCTTTATTTTTAGGCAAACTTCTGTAAGCTCTCAATAAAAGGAAACCACCTTCTTTGGTATTTCCTTCTTTGATTAATTTTTTGGATTCAGCAAGAAAACCATTTGCCAATTGGCGTTGTAAAGCAACCAAATTTTCAATTTTTGGCTTCAATTCGTTAAATTCGTGACGGTCACCTTGTGGAACTGGGCCAGAAATGATAAGTGGAGTACGGGCATCGTCAATTAGAACAGAGTCAACCTCATCGACGATTGCGAAGTTGTGTTTTCTCTGAACTAAATCTTCCGGTGAATGAGCCATATTATCTCTTAGGTAGTCAAAACCAAATTCGTTGTTTGTACCGTAAGTAATATCAGCTTCGTATGCTTTTTTTCTTCCTTCAGAACTTGGTTGGTGGTTGTCGATACAATCAACAGTCAAACCGTGGAATTCGAATAATGGTGCTTTCCAGGTGCTGTCACGTTTTGCAAGGTAGTCATTCACAGTTACCAAGTGAACACCGTTTCCGGTCAAAGCATTCAAGTAAATAGGCAAAGTAGCCACCAAAGTTTTACCTTCTCCCGTTTGCATTTCGGCAACTTTACCTTCGTGCAATACCATTCCTCCAATTAACTGAACATCATAGTGGATCATGTCCCAAGTGATGTCTTTACCTGCAGCATTCCATTGGTTTGCCCAGATAGCATTGTCCCCATCAAGGGTAATATAGCTTTTTGTTGCAGATAATTCTCTGTCTTTTGCGGTAGCGGTAACCACTATTTGAGAGTTTTCTTTGAAACGTCTAGCAGTCTCTTTCACAACAGAAAAAGCTTCAGGAAGAATTTCTTTCAAAGTTTTTTCAGAGATATCGTAAGCTTCTTTTTCAAGGGCATCAATTGCAGTGTAAATATCTTCGCGTTTGTCAATGTCTTCAATACTTTCCACTTCTGTTTTAAGAGCGGCTATTTTTGCGTCTTTTTCGGCACGGGCTTCTTTTATTTTTTCTTTAAAAAAAACGGTTCTTGCTCTTAATTCGTCATTAGACAAAGATTGTAAAGGGCCTTCAAAAGTTTTGATTTTATTTAAATACGGCTGAAGGGCTTTGACATCTTTTTCGGATTTATCTCCAACAAAGATTTTAATAATACTGTTTATGAAGCTCATAATTTTATTTATATTTCTATTTTATTCTAATTGTAAAAAAACTGCGTAAAATTAAGCAAAAAAAAAGCCTCTTCTGAGACTTTTTCTTGGTTTACTTTTTTAATATTCATCCTCATTCCAAAGATAATCTTCGTCTGTAGGATAATCTGGCCAAATTTCTTCCATTGATTCATATATCTCGCCTTCATCTTCGATCGATTGAAGGTTTTCTACTACTTCTAATGGAGCACCCGCTCTAATTGCGTAGTCAATAAGTTCGTCTTTGTTAGCAGGCCACGGTGCATCGCTTAAATATGATGCTAATTCTAATGTCCAATACATATTTGTCGATTTAGTTTCTGCAAAAATAAATTTTTTACTGAAAAAGACAAGTAAAAAATGATTTATTTTTTATAAAGTTAAGAACGTATTTTCAGACAATATTTTTAAAGAAAAATATTTCAGATTTAATGCCTGAAAATCAATTCTAAATACTGTTTCCTAATTAGCTAACATCAGTAAATTGGATACTATTTTCTAGGAATCCATTTTACTTCATTTGCCTTTAGATCAACAGACAATTTTCGTGCCAATACAAAAAGATAGTCAGAAAGTCGGTTTAAGTACTTAATTGCTATTTCGGCAACAGGTTCATTATGACTTAAATGCACTGCAAGTCGTTCAGCACGACGGCAAACGCATCTAGTTATATGACAATATGACACAGTTTGATGGCCTCCGGGTAAAACAAAATGAGTCATTGGTGGAAGTGCATCTTCCATACTGTCAATTTCTTTTTCCAATAATTCGATGTCGGTTTCTAAAATTCCGAGTTTTTTTAAACGAAGCTCGCCATTTTTCATCACTTCTTTTTCAGGAGGTGTGGCCAAGATTGCGCCTATAGTAAAAAGACGGTCTTGTATTTCGATAAGTATGTCTTTGTAATGTTTGTCGATTTCCTGGTCGCGGATTAGTCCAATGTAAGAATTCAGTTCATCTACAGTTCCGTAGCTTTCTATGCGCATATGGTCTTTTGGAACTCGTGTTCCTCCAAAAAGACTTGTAGTTCCGCTATCTCCGGTTTTTGTATATACTTTCATTTTAAGTTAGAGGTTGGAAGTTAGAAAATAGAGGTTAGCAAATAGAAATAGAGGTTAGTAGTCAGTTGTTTAAGTTTTGATCTCTAACTTCTACTTTCTAAAATTATTTTATCGTGTCACTTTCAATCATACCGTCTCTCAAACGAATTACACGATGAGCGTAAGCGGCGATTTCTTCTTCATGGGTTACTAGGATTACGGTGTTGCCTGAGGCGTGGATTTCACTAAAAAGCTTCATGATTTCCAATGAAGTTTTACTGTCGAGATTTCCTGTTGGTTCATCGGCAAGGATAATGGAAGGTTTGTTGACCAATGCTCTTGCGATGGCAACACGTTGGCGTTGTCCTCCCGAAAGCTGATTGGGCTGATGGTCCATTCGGTCGCTAAGGTTTACTTGGCTTAATACTTCGGAGGCACGTTCAGTTCGTTCTTTTTTTGAATGGCCTGCATAAATCATCGGCAAGGCTACATTGTCTAGTGCGGTTGTTCTGGGTAAAAGATTGAACGTCTGAAAAACGAAACCAATTTCTTTGTTTCTGATTTCGGCCAATTCGTCGTCTCTCATGTGGCTCACATCTTTTCCATTTAAAATATAAGTCCCGGAAGTAGGCGTGTCCAAACACCCTAATAAATTCATTAATGTTGATTTTCCTGATCCCGAAGGCCCCATCAAGGCTACATATTCTCCTTTATTAATTTCTAAATCGATGCCCTTTAATACATATACAATTTCATTTCCAAGTGCAAAATCTCGTTTTATATTGGTAATTTTTATAAGTGGCTTTTTCATTAGGATTAATATTGGTTGCTTCGCCAGTTCGCTTTTTGAGCTTTTGAGCAGATTATTGATTTATGTTTTTAAAAGTACAAAAGACTTTTAATTTATTCATAAGTAGTTATAGACTGAATTTTGTTACATGCTTTTTGGTTTTAGGTATTTTTAATTATTTGGCACGAAATTTGGGTTATGAAATCATATATTAGAAAATAGTATTTTGTGTATATAATTCAAAATCTAAATAGAAAGTTAAATAGTGTTAATTTTTTTAAAAAACGTATTTAGTCGATAAAAATATAAATTTTAACGATTTTTTAGAAATAAAATTTATTGAAGAATTGTAGCTTTGCATTATAAGTTTATGAGTTAGTTAGTAGGTTATCAAATTCAAACTTTACTATTTTGAACGTTTTTTTTAATCTTTAATTTTATTTGGTTAGGTTTTAGATTTTGTTTTTCAAAATGAAAATTGACAGTCATGGGGGTGACTGTCTTTTTTTTGTCTTAATTTATTGTTACAAAAAAGAGTTTTTGTATGCACAAATGGTATTATTGAATATTTTGAGTTTTGGAATAAAAAAAACGCCTTATTATCAAGGCGCTTTTTATAAAATTGTTAGTTCGATATTTTGTAAATCTTAGTAATGTCTTTTAATATTTCGGTAAAGTTGATATCAAGATCTATTAGTTTACCACTGTGAATATCAAAAATCCATCCATATACTTTGAGGTTTCGCTCATTATTTGCTTTTTGAACTTCCGCAGTTTTAATAACATTAATGCATTGTTCCTGAACATTCAATTCGACTAGCTTTTTGTATTTTTCCTCTTCATTTGTTATGGCATCAAGTGTTTTTCGATGGAGTCGATAAACATCCCTGATATTTCTCAACCATGGATTTAGTATTCCCAAGTCAGATTGTTGCATGGCAGCATGAACACCGCCACAGCCATAATGCCCGCACACAACAATGTGATTAACTTTTAAATGAACAACTGCATAGTTGATAACTGACATGGAATTCAAATCGGTATTGGGAACCATATTGGCAATGTTGCGATGTACAAAAACTTCTCCTGGTTCAAGTCCCATAAGTTCCTCGGCTGAAACCCGACTGTCTGAACAACCAATGTACAGAAATTCCGGAGCTTGCCCTTTTGAGAGTTTCTCAAAATAATGCTCGTCCATTTCGAGTTGTTTAATCACCCATTTTTTATTGTTTTCAAAAATTTGTTTGATTTTCATATTGAAGGGTTTAATTGTTTAAAAGTTTAATTGTTTAAAGGTTTAATCTTTTTAGGTTTAATTCCTAGAAGCTCTGCTTGGTTTTTTTTGCCACAAATTCACAGATTAAAAAAGGATTTTTAAAAATCCATAAATCTGAGGTTACTAATTTCTATTTTCAAATCTCTAACTTCTGATTATAAAATGTTGTTTGGGTTGTTCGTATCTAAAGAAAACGAGTCCCCATTGAAAAGTGTCGATGCTTACGGTAACCTTTGGATGATTTTTTACAATTTCCCAGGTTTCTTCCATTTCTGAAGACCAATGAATATCGTCTAAAATCCATACTGTTTCGTTGTTTATCGTAGGTAAAAGTAATTCGAAGTATTCTAAAGTGGCTTTTTTAGAATGATTGCCGTCGAAATAAATGAGATTGAAGATTTTAGATTTTAGATTGCAGATTTGTAAGTAATCGTTAAACTCACCTGTAATGCATTCTACATTAGTAATATCGTATGATTGCAATTGATTTTTTGCAATTGCCATTGTGTTAGGGCATCCTTCTAATGTTGTGATAGTAGCTTTTGGATTCCCTAAGGCTAAGGAAGAAGTCGCTAATCCCAATGAAGTTCCAATTTCCAGAATATTTTGTGGTTGAAAATAGTTGGTGATTCTGAACAATAACTCGGCTCGTTTGCGACTGATTCCCGCGTTTTTGGCAATTTCGTTTATTGCTCTTGTGTTGGATTTGAAAACTTTGGAACCTGCACCAAAATCGGTTACTTCGATAGTGTTTTTATTTTGCAAAAGCGAGTTTCTATACTCTTTTAAAATACTGTATTCTGGTTTGATTTTTTTATCATAAAAGCATTTTGTCAATAAATTAAAGACAAATGGCGAATGCACAGCGTGTTCGTTTTTGGAATGCCACAGAAATTGTAAATATGATTTTATTTGGAATAACATAGAAATTACGCAAAGGTTCACTAAGAAAACGCGAAGATACACAGAGATTTTTTAAAAATTTAAAAACAAAAAATTAAACTTTATAAGAATCTGTATTCGTTTTGTGTCTCTTATAGAAATAGTTTGGGGCTTTAAACACTATATTTGCATCGCAGCATTTTTTTCAATGAATGAGCTGTTTTTTATAAATGATAATGGAAGAAATAAAAGAAAAGATTGTAATAAATACTGAAGAAATTGATAGGTGCATCGCTATTCTGACGCAATTGAATATTGATACCGAGCAGATATTTGAAATCCCAAAAGAACAAAGAACTGCTTTAATTAAAGCGGCTGGACAATTTTCGCGTCCCGATCGTGATGAGTTTGCCAAAAGAAAGAAAGATGCGAAAGCACTGGCCAAACGTAAACAGGAAAAGAAAGATAGAACTGCCCGTAAAGAAACAGGAATTCGTTCAGCACGTGAAGCGACAGTCTTTGTGGCTCCAAAATTATTGGCTTTGAATGAGTTTGCAAGTAAAGAGGAATTGGAACTCGAAACGCCAAGAAAATGTTATGTATGCAAAACGGAATTTACCAGAATGCATCATTTTTACGACTCGATGTGTACAGATTGCGGTGATTTTAATTATGCCAAGCGTTTTCAATCGGCTGATGTAAAAGGTCAAATTGCAGTGGTCACAGGTTCCCGTTTAAAAATTGGTTATCATATTACTTTAATGCTTTTGCGCGGAGGTGCGACGGTTATTGCAACGACACGTTTTCCGGTGGATTCGGCATTGCGTTTTTCTAAGGAAGAGGATTTCCATGAATGGGGTGACCGTTTGAAAATTCACGGATTGGATTTGCGTCATATTCCGAGTGTGGAGATTTTTTGCAATTTTATTGAACAAAAATACGGTCGATTGGATATTCTAATCAATAATGCTGCTCAAACTGTGAGACGACCGGCTGGTTTTTATACTCATTTAATGGAAAATGAAGAACGACCAATTGGTTCTTTGCCGCAACAAGCACAAGATTTATTGCTCGATCATACTAATTGTTTGGAAGAACTAAAAGTGTTGACAACAGGAGCTTCTTCCAATCAAAATATGCCTGTAACCTGGCACGGGCCTGAACCTGGAATTGGTTTAAGGGCTTCCGCCAAATTATCACAGATTCCTTATTCGTTTGACAATACTTTGGTTGCACAGGAAGTTTTTCCCGAAGGGGAGCTTGATGCCGACTTGCAACAAGTTGATTTGAGAAAAGTTAACAGTTGGCGATTGAAATTAGGACAAATTGAAACTACCGAGATGATCGAAGTGCAATTGGTCAATTCAGTTGCGCCTTTTGTGTTGTGCAATCGTCTTTCGGAAGTGATGAAAAAGGACAATACCGGAAAAAAACATATTATCAATGTTTCGGCGATGGAGGGAAAATTTTACCGTGATTTTAAGGAAGATCGTCACCCGCATACCAATATGGCAAAAGCAGCATTGAATATGCTGACACATACTGCAGCAGGGACTTTGGCAAAAGACGGAATTTTTATGAATGCTGTCGATACCGGTTGGGTGACTGATGAAGATCCCGCTGAATTAGCCAAACGGAAACAGGAAGAACAAGACTTTCAGCCGCCGTTGGATATCGTAGATGGTGCCGCTCGTGTGATGGATCCGTTATTTGACGGAATCAACACCGGAAAGCATTGGTCCGGAAAATTCCTGAAAGATTACCGACCTATCGCTTGGTAAAACTTTTTGTTATAAAACTGAAAACCACAACGGAATTTATTCTGTTGTGGTTTTATTGTTTTTAATCTTTAGCCTAAATTAGTTTATTGATGGTTTATAACAAGAATGTTTAAAGGTGTTAAATATATTGTAATTTTTTTTAGTTAATTGTAAATCAATTATTTGTTTATGTTCGACCTCTGAATAAATATCAAATATTAAAGTAATCCATCAAAAATTAAGGTGTAAATTGTAAGCAAGGTTTTTTGATCTTTATTTTGTTAATAATCAGCGAAATGTGTTTTGTTTTTCTGTGTATTGAACAACCTTTTTTAATGATTTATTATAAGTCCTTCAATTAATTTTTTATTTATGAGTACAGTAATTAATGCAAGTCAAGAGTTAGTAAAACAAAGTAGAAAAGACACCGTTCAGTATATAAACCTCCAATTGGCTTCACTGGGACAGCCTATTTACAAGGACGATGAAGATTCAGAACAACCTTTTTGCAATCCAAAATTTCAGGAATTAACCAACGGTTTGATCAAAAATTTTCGTGAGAAATCAAGGTTGTTGTCCAGTCATCTTTCACCAGCGGATACCAGAATTCAGAACTTTTTAAATGATTATCTAAAAGAAGTTCCTTTTGATAAATCTTATCTTTTGCCAAATGATACTTTAGTCCTAACACAAAGTGGTCATGCAAGAGAATTGAGTTTGCCTCCTAATGGAACTGTTTTTAAGGGGGAGGACGTTACTTCATACAGAATTAAACAAGGGATTTTGAACAATCCAACCAATGATAAAAGGACTACCGTAGGTACTTTTCATATTGTGGAGGGGAATTTACCAGTACCTTTGGATAAAAAAGAAGTTCCTAAAATTGCTTTTGCACATTTTCTGAATGCAGCTTTTAATCCTTCGGATGAGTTAAAAATATTGCCTTTTACGTCTAATCAAGAAGAAAAAGCCAAATTGATGGTTTCGTTGTTAATGCGACCAATGGTTTGCCCGGAAGTAAAAGGGATTATTTCTAAAAAGTCGATGGAAGTCCGATTTTTTGCACCGGGAAGTTTGGTAAGTAATTTGGATTTCGTAGAAGCTATTTTTGGAAATGCCGGTGATCCGGGTCTTGCCCAAAATGATGCCGCTTTGGATACTGAACATTGGACAGGTCACACCGGTTGTGTTATTCTTGCTCCGCAATTACGTTTGTTAAAGAAAAAAGACATTGGTTTGCCTCATTTTGATAACGCCACAGACCGTCAAAAAAGTGAAGGAATGTGCTGGAAAGATGAAAATGAGTTGTATAATAATGGAGGCGCCTTTAAAGTAACTTGCAGAGACGATAGAGGAGTGGTGGTTACCATAATTGCCGATAATTACTATGGCTATTCTAAAAAAGAAATCAAAACTCAAATCAGTTATTCGGCTAATTTATTTGGATTGGTAGAGGAAGAACATTCGGGTGGAGCGATTGCATATCCTCGCGGTGTAATGGGGGATATTGTCGATGGTGCAGCTTATTCGGAGAAATTTGGGAATCAATATAATTTTGAAGGAGTAAAAGCTTTTTTGGGCAATAGAATAGAGGTAAAGCCAGGTAATTATGCGATTGATAAAAAGTATCCAAATTTGGTTTACATACCAGAAAACGCTTATATAAACACAAATACGAACAGCATAACCTGGACATACAAAGATGCTGAACAAAAGTTAATTCTATCTCCAAATAAAGTTTACATTCACCCTACGGGAAATAAATTCAAATTAGAAAAACACAATGCCATTGCTTTGTGGAGAATTGTAAATACGTCCCCGGAAGGTGTTTTTTGCCACAAACCTTGTACGGTTTCGGGTGGTGGAAAATCGGAGATTTCCAAATCGATGCAAAATGCGATTACCTACAGCGCATTTAACATTATAGATATTGAAGAAGATTTTAAAAAGGCAGATGAAATCATTGAATACAATTATTCCAACCGATGGAAGAAAAAAGATCCATCATTGCCGCCTTCAAGAACGTTTTTGGATCAGCGTAGAACTTTAGGTTCGGCAGTAAAATTGTTAACGCCTTCGGAGGAAAACAGTGATGAGTTCAATGAATTTATCAAAAATATTCCTGTGCATATCCGATCTTTGGTATTGTTTGTAAAACGATTGTATCGTCAGGATCATGGCGCTTTGAACTGGAAAGATTGCATGTCGGTTGAAATTATGAATGGTAAAAACGGAACAGGTTTGCAATACCATAACACTCCGGTTGTGGGAAGTTATGTTCGAATCGGTTTTAATCAAAAAGGAGTTTGGCTATTGAATAAATTGCGTTCTGATTTTTCTGCGAGTCAAAAAATCCAGATGGAGGACGATATTTCGGCATCAATCACTTTACCAAGAAATCAGATAAAAAATCTTAATCCGCAATATACCAACCAAAGTTTAAAAGTGGTTGCCAACTGTGAAGCGCATTTGTTCCAAAGACCTGATGAAGCAATTATCAGAGGGTATGATAAAGGTGCCGAATTGGATATTGTGAGCGACAATGTGTTTTTGACCAACTATGAATTGTTGAGAAAGAAAGATGCTATTGAGATTTTTGAAGACACTATCAATTTTGATAAATATACCCAGCCGGTTAAGGATTTGATTTTAAATATTGTAAATAGTCCAAACGAAGAGGAATATTTTTGTTTGCCATCACATACCCGAATCGTAGATGGTAAACCTACCCAGAATCCCCGTTATTTGGAGCGCAACATTTTCATTAATGAAACTGAGGCGAGTTATTTGGGAGAAGTAGGTGTTCGTTTATACAGAAAAATTAAATCAGAAGATCCGGTTATCAACGTGGTAAATGCCGTATTGCCAGGAAGAAGAAATAATCCTGTGGATAAAAAAGCAGGAATTCGTCCGCTAGCGGTTTATAATCCAATCCATTATCAGGAAACACCTGAATTGTTCATGGATTTTATTTGCAGCCTTACCGGTAAATCACCTTCAACAACTGGAGCTGGTTCTGAAGGAGCTTTGACAAAAGGCCCTTTTAATATGTTGATTCCAACGACTGATTTGAATAATGCTTTGTTATCGCATATTTTGACCGAATCAAATGCTTTCAGTACTGCTGCGGGTTATGTTGGTGGCGAAAATAAAGTAGATCATGATATCAGTCTTTTGATACCCGAAATTTGGGCTCGTTTGGCTCCGGCAGATCGCGATCCGAAGGTTTTGATAGCCAATGGTTCTTTGGAGAAAATTGATGATTTTGAATACCAAGGCAAAAAAGTATTGGCTAGTAGATTAGGTTACCGAATTACAAGTACTTTCTCTTTAAGATGTTTGAATCGTTTATTTGATGAGCCGAATGCCGTTTTCAACGAAAAAATGCTGAAACCGGAACTGCAGGGAATAGAGGATTATGTTGATGGAATCGCCAATATTGTCGAAGCACAGCAAAAAGTGGCTTTGAGCTATTTTGAAGACGGTAGTATCGAATCGGCTATACCACCATTGAAAATATTGCTGCACATGATGGCGTATGGAAATTATGAAGGCAAAGAAATGAGCGATCCTGAATTGAGAGCTTATTTTGAAAGGGATTATGTAATCAATAGTGATTGGTACAAAGAAAGATTGAACCTGAAACAACAAAAAGACATTAATTTCTATACAAATCAGATAAGTTATTTAGAGCGTTTTATAGCCAATGACGGAAATAAATTATTGGTTGCCGAAATGGATTTGAATACGCGTTTGCAAAACGTAAAAGGTTTGTTGGCAACTGCCAGTTCACCTGACTACATTGACAGTTTGATTGGAACCATTGGAGCAGATCCTTTATTCAAGAAATAATCAAAAGCTTTAAACTAAAAAATCGTCCAAGAAATTTATTTTTGGACGATTTTTTTTTGGAAAAGGCATTTGACTTCAAAAAAACTTAATTTTTTAAAGCATTAAAATTAACTTTTAGGCCCAGTGAAACGAAATCATAATCTTGGAGAAAATTAGAGTCTGTCAGATTTATACTGTGTTGATATTGCAGTTGTAATTTAATATTTTTGATCCCAGCTTGCAGTGTTAAAGCAGGCTCGAATAACCATTGCGAATTATTTGCTTTTAAGTATTCAATATCATAATAATTTCCACTGATAGAATTATAATTTAGATTTGAAATTCTATTAGAAAAAGAAGCAATAAAGTACTTGCTGGTAAAACTAATACTGGGTTGTGCAGCAATACGGAAAAAGTTAGCTTTAATACTTTGATAATTGGTATTGTTTTCTTCATATTTTAAACCTCCAAAACCTATTAGACCATATATTTCAAAGACAAAGTGTTCTGATAAGTGTTTATAATAACCAGGACCAAATTCAATAATATGGCCAGAGCCATTTGAAGAATCATCTGAATATTTAGGCCAGTCAGTATTAAATTGAAAGGCAATTTTGTCTGTCAATCCGTATGCGCCTTGAAATTCGATTCCATCAGTACTTTCAGAGCTGTTGAGACCAAAAGAGATATTAGTTTGGCCTTTTTCAGTTATTGCGGGCACATTTTGGGTGTTTGGAACATAATAAACGGGACTACATCCGACTATTGGGGCAAAAATTAAAAGTAAAATTAATTTTTTCACGCCGATAAAGTTTTAAATTGATTTGCAAAAGTATAGTGATGAGAAAAAACAATTTCTCAAGATTAACCCAATTGGATAAATCTTGATAAACAGGACAAATTCATCTATAAAGTTAAGCTATATTTTTTACATTAAATGAGGTTTAATTTCGAATGTTCCTATTAACAACAACCCACAACAGAATCCAATTCTGTTGTGGGTTATTGTTACTTTATTAAAATATTTCATCGAATGAATATTGATATATTTCGAGCAACTCTGATTTTGGGCTGATTCAATTGGTTTTGAATTTGCAATAGTCTTAAGGCATTAATTTTTTGACTTCTTTTTGGATAATTTGTTCCATATCGACGAAGGTTTCTTTTTTGATTTTTCGAAATTTTTTTTCAAATAATGAAATTTCATTTTCTAATTCCTCGTGTTCGCTTCTAAATTTATGAGAATCATATTTAAAAGGATCATCGATTAGTTCTGCTAAATGACTCAGATGTTTGGATGTTTTTTCAAGAAGTCTGTCACAGTCCATGTTTGTTTCCGACAAACCAGATGATAGGTTTCTCATTTCTCCCAGATTTTCTTTATTGATCAACGAAATGAAATATTTATCAACAAGATGATACAAAAAGTGTAAATCCTCTTTGTAGAACTTCAAATCTGACTGCCAATGTTCGGTCAGAATATATAATTCTTTGTATTCGGCAGTCCAGATAAAATCCCCTTTTGGTCTTAAACTAAAAATTTCCATAATTGTCAAGTATAAGTAAGTGGTATGATTAAAAAAAAAATAGTAACAAATTGATTGTGAGATTGTTTTGTTATAATCCAGCTTTCTGCGTTGAAATAGAAAGCTGTAAAAAACCATATTAAATTTAAGAATTTTATTTTGAGTAAATCTTTTTTTGTCATTGTTTTTTTTAAGAATATATGTCTTTCTGAACGATAGATGCTCTGTAAATTATCAGGATTTTTGGAATATGACTATTTAAAATAATAAATAAAATATAGCTTCAATCTGGCGATGTTTTCTCGGGTGAAGTGGCAAAATATTAGATAGTTTTTTTTCAACGGGTTTTAAATAGAAAGATTTGGTTTGTAGTTTTCGATAATGATCATGGGCTCATATAATGAAAAAACCACAACAGAATTAAGATTCCGATGTGGTTTTTTTTATATTATGGTTTTAATACTTGTTCTTTATGGGCGATTACTTTTAATTTACGGAAATTAATTTAACCTCAAAAACAAGTACTGAACCTCCAGGAATTGGTCCCATGTCGTTATCTCCATAACCTAAATGAGAAGGAACCAAAAGGATTCCGCTACCTCCAACTTTTAAATGAGGAATACCTTCAGTCCAACCTTTAATCACTTGGTTTAAACCAAAAGAAATTCCTTCAGGACCGCTTTGGTCAAAAACATTTCCGTTAGTGAATGATCCTTTGTAAGCCACGGTTACATTTGAAGTTGCTGTAGGTTGCGCTCCTGTTCCTGGTTCGTTAATTACATAGTACAAACCAGAATCGCTTTTTTGTGCTTTTAGATTATTTTTGGCAAGATAGTCGATGATCTCTTTGTCGTTTTTGGCAACTAAATCAACTGGTTCTCCTTTTGCAGTTTCGTTTGTTTCTTCATTTTTTTTACAAGAAATGAAAAGAGTCATGGCCACTAAGGCAAATAATAATTTTTTCATAGAAATGGGTTGTTTTTTATAAGCGACAAATATAACAAAATGAGATTGTGATTTTTGTTAAAAATTGTGCGTGGATTTTCTATGAAATTTTTTTGCCACTGATTAACACAGATTCTTTGGACGAAGAAATAAAATCTGTGCCAATCTTTTTAATCTGTGCTAATTTGTTTAAAGCTAATTGTTAAAAATAAATTCCAAATTTGACTGAAGCTTCCGGATTAAGCAAAGGCAAATTGTACTCTTTGTTGTCCAAAACGAAATTGTCGTTGCCTCCAACTTTAAGGCTTAAACCTGCCCAAGGCGAAACGTAGATATTTTTATAAATAGTGAAATTATAACCCAAGCTTCCATTCAATAAGAAGTTATCGAAATTTTTGGTAGCGCTGCTGCTGTCACTTTGAATATCACTTTTCCAATAAACAGGTCCTCCACCAATCCACCAACCTTTCCAGTTGTCTTTTAAAAAACGATCCAAAATAACGGCATACGCTTTTATGTGATGATCAGTAAAACCATCTTTGGTCACAAAATCGGGTTTGTTGACATCTGCAAAAAGGGCTCTGCCTCGCCATTTGTCCTTACCTATCCAGCCAGCACCAAAATAACCTCCGGTGGCGTAGGGCAAAACGTCTAGTTCGATTCCGAAATTCCATTTGCTATTTGTGTCTGTTCCGTTTGCAGATTGGGCCTGTAATTGCATCGAAAAGGCAATAAAAACAAGAAGTAATGCTTTTTTCATGGATGAGGTTTGAGAGGTAATTTTGATCTGTAATTGTTACTGTTTCAAAAATACATTTTTGTCTTTAAATTGGTAATGACTTTTATCATAAAGAAAAAAGCCACAACGGAGTTAGATTCTGTTGTGGTTTTTGTTTTATAATAATAATTAGTCTTTTCGTCATTGCGAGGAACGAAGCAATCACATATCGAGAGCAACAAAGTGGGATTGCTTCGTTCCTCGCAATGACATTCTATCCTTCCATCTTCGCACTCAGCTCAAACCATCGTTCCTCTTTATTTTCAATTTTTTTGATGATGTTTTCCAGTTCTTTGGCTTTCTTTTCAATGTCGGCATCGGCTACTTTTCCTTCGGAAAATAATTGCTCGATTTTGGCTTTATCCAATTCCAAATCCTTGATTTCGCGCTCAATTTTTTGGTATTCCTTTTGCTCGTTGAAAGTCAGGTTTCCGGTTGGATTGTTTTGTTTCCAATCTTTCTTTTCGGCTTTGTTTTCCTCTTTTTGGGCAACATCGGCACTGTCTTCATACGCCCTGAAATCGGAGTAATTTCCTGGGAAGGTTTCAATCTCTCCCTGACCTCTGAAAACGAATAACTGATCCACGATTTTGTCCATAAAATAACGGTCGTGCGAAACCACTACCAAACATCCCGGATAATCCAAAAGGAAACTTTCCAAAACATTTAAAGTTACAATGTCCAAATCATTCGTAGGCTCATCCAGAATCAAAAAGTTTGGGTTCTGAATCAAAACGGTACATAAATACAAACGTTTTAATTCGCCACCGCTCAATTTTTCGACATAATCGTATTGTTTTTTGGCATCAAATAGAAAACGTTCCAATAATTGCGAAGCTGAAATAATTTTTCCTTTCGTCAGCGGAATAAATTCACCAAATTCCTTGATGACATCAATCACGCGTTGACCGGGTTTCGGGTCAATACCAGCTTGGGTATAATAACCTATTTTGATGGTGTCTCCCACAACTACTTTTCCGCCGTCAAGAGGTATCGTTCCCGTCAAAAGATTCAGGAAAGTAGATTTTCCGGTTCCGTTTTTACCAATAATCCCGATGCGTTCGCCACGCTGAAAATCATAACTGAAATTGTCCAGAATAACGCGGTCTTTGAATTTTTTGGAAAGTTTGTGAAGCTCGATAATCTTACTTCCCATTCGCTCCATATTGATTTCGAGTTCTACTTTATTTTCCCGACGGCGACTTTGTGCTTTTTCCTTAATCACATAAAAATCATCCTGACGCGATTTCGATTTGGTGGTTCGCGCTTTGGGCTGACGGCGCATCCATTCCAATTCTTTCACGAACAGGTTTTGCGCTTTGTCCACACTTGCATTTTCGGAGGCAATTCGCTCTTCTTTTTTCTCTAAATAATAAGAGTAATTTCCTTTGTATTGGTACAGTTGTCCGTTATCCAGTTCGATGATTTCGTTGCACACGCGCTCCAAAAAGAAACGGTCGTGGGTTACCATAAATAGCGTAATGTTTTCTTTGGCAAAATAACTTTCCAGCCATTCGATCATTTCCAAATCCAAGTGGTTTGTCGGCTCATCGAGAATTAACAAATCAGGACGGTTAATCAGAATGATGGCAAGTGACAAACGTTTTTTCTGCCCTCCCGAAAGACTTTTGACTTTCAGTTTGAAGTCTTCCAGTTTCAGTTTGAACAAAATCTGTTTGTATTGCGTTTCAAAATCCCAAGCATTGTGACGATCCATCGCGTCGAAGGCTTTTTGGTAAGCTTCCTCGTCTTCAGGATTTTCCAATGCTTTTTCGTAAGCCTCAATTACTTTCAAACTTTCATTATCAGATGCAAAGATACTTTCCTCAATCGTCAGCTCGTCTTGAAGTTTATTGTCCTGTGACAAAAATGCCATTCGGATGCTTTTTCGAAGCACCACTTGTCCTGTATCAGGTTCGTCAAAACCGTTGAGGATATTCATAAGTGTGGTTTTTCCCGAACCGTTTTTGGCAATAAAAGCAATTTTTTGGTCTTTGTTAATCCCAAAGGAAAGATCTTTGAAAAGCGTGCGCTCCCCAAAAGATTTAGATATATTTTCGACTGATAAATAATTCACAAGGTTAATTTTTTGGCAAAAGTAAGCTATTATGTAACTAAATGCGAATTGTTTATTTGTAACTATTCAGCAAACATCAGATTCAAAGGAAAAAAACACGAATTTCACTAATTTACACGAATCTGCCTGATGCATTATTTCACGAACTTGTTGTCAAAGGGATAATTAATGTAATTTTTAATAATGATTAGAATTCGTGCAAATTCGTGCAATTCGTGTTTGATTTTTATT
Source organism: Flavobacterium aquiphilum (assembly GCF_027111335.1). Classification (NCBI taxonomy): domain Bacteria; kingdom Pseudomonadati; phylum Bacteroidota; class Flavobacteriia; order Flavobacteriales; family Flavobacteriaceae; genus Flavobacterium; species Flavobacterium aquiphilum. Next base: position 1,731,304 of record NZ_CP114288.1, read on the forward strand.
TCTTCAAATACGGCTCCAAATCAATCGTATGGATTTGCTGTGGCGTGTTTACAAAAGGTTTTTTTACCGTTGCTTCGTTCGTCAGGTAAAATAACAAACCGTCTTCGGTGGCAATTCCCTCGATTTGGTGAAACGGAAGCTCAATTTTAATTTTCCGTTTGTTTCCATTGGCAAAATCATTGTTTTTGTAACCATAAAGCAAGTAAACAAACGGCTGAAGCATTCGCGAATATCCGCATAAAACAACACCTTTCCCGTCAGGCAAAGCCGTTGCGCCGGTAACTAGTCCCTGAACATCCAGCGTTTCCTTAAGTTGGGCAATATGAGTTCCTAGAGTTTTTGGTAAGGTGTAAACACCCGTTTTTCCTCCCGTCCATTGCTTGGTAAACAAATAAATACTGTCTTTCATAACCACAAAAGCCTCACAGTCAAAATTAGTCGTATTGGGTTTTTGAACCGTAAAATCCGTTTGGTCTGCATACGAAAAAGCAATGGTGTCCACCACGGGCGCATTGTCCAAAACCGACTTTTTTTCGATTCTCAAAATCCGTAAATCCTGCCGATTTCCCCTGTAATTATTACCAAAATCGCCTATGTACAGGTACAGGCTGTCCTGCGAAATTTCCTCCCAGTCATTGTTTTTTACCCTCGGAAAAATAACTTTTTTCTCGATTTTGCCTTTTGTGCTCACTCCATAAATAGCCGTGTCCCCGTCATCATTGTGCGTCCAAAGCAAATTGTCAAAGGTCGTCAGTCCCGAAGTTTCCCTTATCGTGTCGCTTATTTTTTCAGAGAACTGCGCTTTCACTTTTGCGGAAGCATACACACAGCTTCCGTCATTTTCGGTTGCATTTGGGTCAAAATTTTTCGCAAAATGATCCGTACACCCTTTGGTTTGGGCATAGGAACCGGTTATAAACAAAAAGAAAAGCAACAGTGTTTTTTGCATCATTTGTCCAAAAAGAAATCCAAAAGCAAGATATTAAACAATTCCCAAATAAAAATGATTAGGAGCGAATGATTAGGTGTTTTCGGGAAACATGGGTTCCTGCTGTCGCCTTTATCTCTCCGCTACGCTACGAGGATACCGGCTCCATCAGGGCTCAAGAGCCATTATGGTTTTGTGAAATTTTCATCTTGAAGGGTGATTGAAATTTTTCACGCAAAGGCGCGAAGACGCAAAGAACAAAAGAAAAACTTTGCGCCTCTGCGCCTTTGCGAGAAATCACCCTCGATTTTAATCTGCGAAAATCTGCTAAATCAACGCGCCATATTTTCACTCAAATAAGTCGTTCGGGAAATAGAAAACCTTACTCAAAACCGCCCTAAATGTTTCCAACTTTTATTATATTTGAGAAACTAAACAAATCATACCTTTTCTAAAATACCAACCAAATTATATGGGTTTTATTAAGCGAAATTGGCTTCTGACATTGATTATTGTTTCTTCATTTTCGTCCTATTCCCAGAAAATTGATTTCAGGAGCGACAGTTTGGATATGAAGTATATTCTGAAAAGTGTTTTTTTGAAAAACGATACCATTCAGAAAAAAAATCCAAATAAAGTTGCGTTTGCATTAATGCCTGCACCCGATATGAAAAGCGCCGAAGGCGGGCTTGTGGTGTCATTCGTGACCACTTTCTTTTTGGATAAAAATCATGAAACTACTAAGATGTCTGAGGTTTATTTTACCCCGACAACCAGTTTCTCCGGGCAGTATTCGTTTCCTATTCAGTCTTATATCTACAGTAAGGATAATAAATACAATTTCATAGGCGATTACCGTTTTATGATTTATCCCCAATTCACTTATGGTTTGGGAGGAAACAGTTCCAAGAATCCACAATCGGAGGTGCATTATCAGCAAATTCGTTTCTATCAATTTGTAACCCGAAAAATAGTAGGGAATTTTAATTTAGGATTAGGTTTTCAGTTGGATAATTACCAAGATATCTCCGAAGACGTGGAGATTACGGGCCAAACGGATTTCAATAAATACCAAGAAGGCAATTACTCTGACGAACTTTCCTCCGGAATCGCTTTTCAGGCGTTGTACGATTCCCGAAAAAACATATTGAATCCCAAACAAGGTTATTATTTTGAAGCGGATTATCGCATTAATTCCAAAGCTTTTGGAAGCGACACCAATTGGAAATCTATCTACATAGACGCCCGAAAATACCATTCTTTTAGCGAAATAAGACATAAGGTTTTGGCAACCAGAGCCTTTTATTGGGCAGTTTTTGATGGAAAACCCCATTATTTGGATTTACCCAGCATTGGTTGGGATCGTTACGGTAAAACCGGCAGGGGATTTACCCGAAACCGTTACCGCAGTAATTCCCTGTTGTATTTTGAATCGGAATACCGCACCGATATCACCAAAAACGGATTTCTTGGTGCCGTGTTTTATGCTAACTATTCATCAGTTTCTAATTTAGATACTTATCGTTTCAATAATTGGACTCCCGCAATCGGCACCGGATTGCGCATAAAATGGAACAAAATCAATGATTCTAATCTCGTTTTGGATTACGGAATCAGCAAGGACGATTGGACGTTCCGGGTTGCGCTTTCGGAGAATTTTTAGAGAAGAGACAAGAATTTTGTCGTATATTTGATAATCAAAAGAATGGCAATGAATTCAAATTCCAAAAAAGATAAAGACAACAAAAGCCTTCCAAAAGTAGAAGAAAGTCCTGCTGTTTACCAATCTAAAGTAGATTTAGGAAGTGAAATCTCGGATGATGATTGGCATAGCATGCCTGAAATACTGCATAAATTAATTGAAAAAGGCATAAAACAGTGTGAAGATGGAGAATTAATTCCTCACGAAAAAGTAATGAACGATATTAAGAAAAAATTCAATATTTCTTGATGACATATTTCGTTTATTGGTCAGTTTTATCCAAAGAATCATTCAATGATGAGGTTGATTTTATTTTCCGTAAATGGAATTTAGAAGAAGTCTTAAAATTTATAAAATTGGTTGAAATGGCTATCGAAAGGTTGTCTATCCATCCTGAAATTGGCAGATACAGAAAAGAAAAAGAAATCTATTCATTCGTTATTTCAAAACAAACTACATTGTTTTATAGAATTAATAAATTCCAAAATCAAATTGAATTAATTTTGTTTTGGAATAATTCAAAAAATCCTGTTGACTTAATTAAGTTGCTGTAATTGTTTTGAAAATGGAACTATCCGTAATCATCCTCAATTATAACGTCCATTATTTTTTGGAGCTGTGTTTGTTAAGCGTACAAAGCGCTTTGACAAACATCGATTCCGAAATTATTGTCGTTGACAATAATTCTTCCGATGACAGTTGTGAAATGGTAAAATCTCGTTTTCCAAATGTCAAACTCATTCAAAATAATGATAACGTTGGTTTTCCGAAAGGAAATAACATCGGTGTTGATGAAGCCAAAGGAAACTATATCTGTATTCTGAATCCTGATACGGTCGTGGCCGAAGATACTTTTGAAAAAGCGTTGGCATTTGCCCAAAAACAAAAAAATCTAGGAATCGTTGGTACGAAACTTATCGACGGAACCGGTATTTTTTTGCCAGAAAGTAAAAGAGGGATTCCAAAACCATGGGTTGCCTTTACAAAAGTTGCAGGTTTGTATAAAATATTTCCAAAATCACCTCTTTTTAATAAATATTATGCCCAGCATCTATCCGAAAATGAAACAGGTGAAGTGGAAATATTGGTTGGGGCTTTTATGCTTCTTAAAAAAGAATTGTATCAGGAACTTGGGGGCTTTGATGAAGATTGCTTTATGTATTCTGATGATATTGATCTTTCTTATAGGGTTTTACAAAAGGGAAGAAGTAATTTTTATTTCCATGAAACAGTTGTAATACATTATAAAGGAGAAAGCACCGTCAAGGATGGAATTTATATGAAACGCTTTAAGGAAGCTATGGAGTTTTTTTATAAAAAGCATTTTAAGGTTTCTTTTCTTTTTTCGGTATTCATGAAGTGTGGAATTGTCCTTTTTTCAATAATCAAAAGAATACAGGGTAGAGTGAAAGAAAAAATTGTTCCCAAAAAGTATTTATTGATATCGGACTCCGAAATATTGATAAAAATAATAGCCGATCTTGTCCAAAAAAAGGTAGATTTTCTCAATTGGAAAACAGAAAAAGAGGTAAATTTGTCATCGATTTCAGTAAGAAATGGAGTGCGGGTTATATTAGATAATGAGTTTGTTACGTTCAAAGAATGTATAAATATTCTGGAAAGGTTTAAAAACATGGGCGTTACCTTTAGGATTGTGCCTAAAAGTTCAAAATTTATTATCGGAAGTGATTCTTCTAATGAAAGAGGAGAAATTATAAAATTTGAGTAAAAAATAAATTTAATAAAATTTTAATTCATTTTTTTTATTAATTTCGCAATCGAAAAATCAAAATCATCTTTTAGATTAACAATATGGCAAGATTTGAATTAAAGCTTCCAAAGATGGGAGAAAGCGTTGCAGAAGCAACCATAACAAATTGGTTGAAAGAAGTTGGCGATAAAATTGAAACGGATGATGCCGTTTTGGAAATTGCTACCGATAAAGTAGATTCTGAGGTCCCTTCAGAAGTTTCCGGTATTCTTGTCGAAAAATTATTTGGAAAAGACGATTTAGTTCAGGTTGGACAAACTATTGCTATAATTGAAACTGAGGCGGTAGGTGCTGAATCTCCAGCTCCAGAAGTTGCTCCGGCTATTGTTGAAGAGGTTTTAAAAACAGTTGAGGTGGCAAAAGAATTGGTTGCTGCACCGATTAGTTTTGGCGAAAGTGAAAAGTTCTTTTCACCGTTAGTTAAAAATATAGCAAAAGAAGAAGGTATTAGTTCGGCAGAACTTGAAAATATTGTAGGTTCCGGCAAAGATGGTCGCGTGACTAAAGATGATATTTTAGCATATATAAAAAATAGAGGTTCACAGCCTGCAAATGTTGTGTCGACTCCAGCTCCAGTTATTGAAGCACCAAGAGTTGTTTCTGGGGTTGCTCCATCACAACCAGTTTCTCCGGTTTCTATAAACGGAGCTGATGAAATTGTGGAAATGGACAGAATGCGCAAGTTGATTTCGGGTTACATGATGACTTCGATTCAGACTTCGGCTCACGTACAATCGTTTATAGAAGTTGATGTGACTAATATTGTAAAATGGCGTGATAAAGTAAAAACTGCTTTTGAAAAAAGAGAAGGAGAGAAATTGACCTTTACTCCTATATTTATGGAAGCGGTTGCTAAAGCGCTGAAAGATTTTCCGGGAATGAATATTTCTGTTGATGGTGATTTTATAATTAAAAAGAAAAATATCAATATTGGGATGGCTGCCGCTTTGCCAAACGGGAACTTGATTGTGCCGGTAATTAAAAATGCAGACCAATTGAATTTGGTAGGTATGGCAAAAGCAGTAAATGATTTAGGAAATCGTGCAAAAGCCGGAAAATTAAAACCGGATGATACTCAAGGTGGGACTTATACAGTTACCAATGTGGGGACTTTTGGAAGTGTTTTTGGAACTCCAATTATCAATCAGCCGCAAGTGGGAATATTGGCTTTGGGGGCTATTCGCAAAGTACCGGCCGTTATTGAAACTCCAGAAGGTGATTTTATTGGAATCCGTCAAAAAATGTTCTTATCGCACAGTTATGACCACCGTGTGGTTGATGGTGCGCTGGGAGGTAGTTTTGTAAAAAGGGTAGCGGAATATCTTGAAGCCTTTGATGTAAATAGAGATTATTAATTCAGTATATATTGAAAATGGACCCGACAAATTTTATCGTTTGTCGGGTTTTCTTTTTTTTGGTGTTTTTGAGTTATTTTTAAAGGTAATCAATCTCAAATTTTTATATTTGCGCCAATTCAAACAAAAAAAATGGAACTCAAACTTAATAAGCCAATTTGTTTTTTCGATCTTGAAACTACGGGAATTGACATCGGAAAAGACAGAATTGTGGAAATATCAGTTTTTAAAGTTTTTCCGAACGGAAATAAGGAAAGTAAAACGTGGTTGGTAAACCCAACAATTCCAATTCCTCCACAGTCAACGGCTATTCATGGAATCAGTGACGAAAAGGTAGCTAATGAGCCTACATTTAAAGAACTGGCTCCTCATGTTTATAATATGATTAAGGATAGTGATTTGGCGGGATTCAATTCGGATCGTTTTGATATACCATTGTTGGCCGAAGAGTTGTTGCGTGCAGGGGTTGATTTTGATATGAAAAACAGGGTTTCTGTTGATGTTCAGACTATTTTTCATAAAATGGAAGAGCGAACTTTGAGTGCGGCTTTGAAATTTTACTGTGGGAAAGAATTAAACAATGCACATTCGGCTGAGGCTGATACAATGGCGACTTACGAAATCCTGAAAGCGCAGTTGGAACGTTATCCGGAATTGGAAAACGACATGAAATCGCTATCTGAATTTACTACCAGAAAAAAAATAGCCGATTTTGCCGGAATGATTGCTTTTGATAATGATAATGAAGAGATTTTTACTTTTGGAAAGCATAAAGGAGCTAAAGTCGAAAAAATCCTAGAAATAGAACCAGGTTATTTCAGTTGGATTCAAAATGCCGATTTTCCTTTGTATACTAAGAAGGTTTTAACCGGAATCAAATTAAGAAAATTAAATACGAAGTAAGTTTCTAAGACTTTGAGTTTCTGAGATTCTAAGTTTTTGGGATTTCTTAGTAACTTAGTTTCTTAGAGGCTTAGCAACTTAGAAAAAAAATGAAAATAATCTGCGTCGGTAGAAATTATGCCAATCATATTGAGGAATTAAAAAACGAACGCCCTACGGAGCCAGTTGTTTTTTTGAAACCGGATTCGGCAATTTTGTTAAAACAACATCCTTTTGTGATTCCTGAATTTTCGGAAGATGTGCATCACGAAATTGAACTTATTGTAAAGATAAGCAAGGTAGGAAAGTATATAGAGCCCAAATTCGCTCATAAATATTATGATGAGATTAGTGTGGGGATAGATTTTACGGCAAGAGATTTACAATCTAAGTTGAAAGAAAAAGGGTTGCCTTGGGAAAAAGCTAAGGCTTTCGACGGTTCGGCAGTCATAGGTGATTTTTTGCCTAAAAGCCAATTTGTTTCGTTGGAAAATATTACTTTTGAATTGAAGAATAATAATGAGACGGTACAAAAGGGAAATTCCAATATGATGATGTGGAGTATCGATGAGTTAGTGTCTTATGTTTCTCAATTTTTCACATTAAAGATTGGAGATATTATTTTTACCGGGACTCCGGCGGGCGTTGCGGCCGTAAAACCCAATGATGTTTTGGAAGGGTTTTTAGAAGAAAAAAAATTATTTAGAATACAAGTAAAATAATGGCTTTAAAATATAATTTATCAAAAGTGTACGCACTTTCAGACAATGATCCGGAGTTTGTGGATGAAATTTTAAATTTATTTGTTACCGAAGTTCCAGAAGATTTAAAGCAAATTGGTGAAGGAATAAAGAACAAGGATTTTAAACACACTTATGCCTTTGCGCATAAATTGAAGCCTACTTTGGATTTATTGGGTTTGAATGTGGCATTTGAAGAAATCCTGCAAATAGAGGCTTGGACAAAGTCTGAAGGGAAAAAGAAAGAGATAATCGAGACTTATAAGAGTGTTAAAACCCAAGTGAAAGATGCTATTAAAGAGTTGAGGAAAGATTTTGACCTTTAATGATTGTATTGATTTTTTTATAAAAAGTATAAAACATAAAAATCTAACGGTTGTATGGAAGTACAATAGTTGGATTTTTTTATTTAGATAATAGAAGAAGTTTAAAAATATGAAAGCAGCCATAGTTACAATTGGAGATGAAATTCTGATTGGTCAAATTGTAGATACAAATTCTGGTTTTATAGCCAAATCATTGGATAGGATTGGTGTTGAGGTTCATGAAATGCTGTCTGTAAGTGATTCTCGAGAGCATATCTTAAATACCTTTTTAAAACTCCAAAATGAGGTGGATATTGTTGTGATTACGGGGGGATTAGGGCCAACCAAGGATGATATTACCAAGAAAACATTCTGTGATTATTTTGAAGATGAATTGGTTGTTGATGCTGCGGTTCTTGAACATGTAACCCAATTGATAGAAGGTTTTTATAAACGGCCTATTACTCAAATCAATAAGGATCAGGCGTTGGTTCCTTCTAAGTGTACTGTTCTTTATAATAAGGTTGGTACTGCTCCCGGGATGTGGATAAAAAAGGAAAATACTGTTTTTGTGTCATTGCCGGGTGTTCCTTTTGAAATGAAATATTTGGTTGAAAATGAAGTTATTCCTAAAATTGTTCAAGATTACAAGCGACCATATATTCTTCATAAAACGATCCTGACTTATGGACGTGGAGAAAGTGCAGTTGCCGAACAACTTGAAGAATGGGAAGATAATTTACCCGAATTTATAAAGTTAGCTTATTTGCCTTCGTATGGAAGGGTGAATTTGCGCCTTTCGGCGAGAGGAATTAATAGGGACTTGCTAGAAAAAGCTATAGAGGAGAATGTGTTTTCTTTGACTAAAATAATTGGGGATATTATTGTTGGTTTTGAGGAAGATGAAACCATACAAGTGATTTTGGGGAGAATGTTGTCTAAAAGAAATCTTACTTTATCAACTGCCGAAAGTTGCACCGGTGGAAAAATGGCTGAAATGATTGCTTCGGTTCCGGGGGCTTCCAATTATTTTAAAGGAAGTGTCGTGGCTTATGCAACAGAAGTGAAGATAAACGTTCTTGGAGTTTCTGAGGATTTAATTCTGGAACATTCTGTTGTAAGTGCAGAGGTTGCAAAAGCAATGGCTCTGAATGTGAAAAAGTTACTGAAAACGGATTATGCCATTGCGACGACCGGTAATGCCGGTCCGTCAAAAGGTGAGGCAGATGCTGGTGTGGGAACGGTTTATGTTGCTTTGGCTACGCCAAATGAAGTTTTGGTAGAAGGGTTTGATTTTGGCCAACCACGTGAAAAAGTGATAGATAGAGCTTCGGTAAAAGGGCTTGAAATATTACTGAAAGAAATTTCTAAAAAAGAGTAATAAATATTTTGGTAGATGGTTTATTTTTCTTTTCTTTGCACCCTGATTTTGAATAACGATAAAAGATAAGCATAATGTCAAGAGTTTGTGACCTTACAGGTAAAAGAGCGATGGTAGGAAATAACGTTTCTCACGCTATGAACAAAACTAAGAGAAAGTTTTCTGTGAACTTAGTTAAAAAGCGTTTTTATCTTCCAGAAGAAGATAGATGGATTACTCTTAGAGTAGCAGCATCTACGATAAAAACAATTAATAAAAATGGAATCGCTGCAGTTTTGAAAAAAGCGCAGTCAGAAGGGTTTATTAAATAATCTTTTCCAAAATAAATATATAGCAAGATGGCAAAGAAAGGAAATAGAATCCAGGTAATTTTAGAATGTACTGAGCACAAAGCATCAGGTGTTGCTGGAACTTCAAGATACATTACAACTAAGAACAAAAAAAATACTCCAGACAGATTAGAGATTAAAAAATTTAATCCAATCTTGAAAAGAGTTACTGTTCATAAAGAAATTAAATAATAATTAGAGATTTTATTAAAATCTAAAGTGGAAACATTTGAAGATTTATAAGACTCAAATAACATTTGAATCATGGCAAAGAAAACCGTAGCATCGTTACAAACATCTTCTAAGAGATTATCAAAAGCCATTAAAATGGTGAAATCTCCTGTAACTGGAGCATATACATTCGTAGAATCTATTATGGCTCCTGAAGAAGTTGATGAATTCTTGAAAAAGAAATAATAACTATTACAATTTATAGAAAAGCTACTTTCATTCGGAAGTAGCTTTTTTATTTTCTATATTTACATCTTGAAATTAAGATACTTTTTTAGGAATTTCTTTAAAGACAAATTACTCTGTTTTTAATTGATTTTTCTTGTTTAAGTTGATAAATGTAAATTCCAAACCGTAAAATTTCATTTTAAATGAGCTTTTTTAAAAAAATATTCTCTTCAGAGAAAAAAGACTCGAACTTTAGCCTAGAGGCGAAGCAATCATTAGACAAAGGTCTAGAAAAAACAAAAACCAGTTTCTTTTCCAAATTAACCAAAGCTGTGGCTGGAAAGTCAAAAGTGGATGATGATGTTTTGGATAATTTAGAGGAAGTCCTGGTTTCTTCGGATGTAGGAGTCGATACAACCCTTAAGATAATTAACCGAATTGAAAAAAGAGTAGAAGCTGACAAGTATCTTGGAACTGATGAGCTCAACCATATTTTGAGAGATGAGATTGCAGGATTACTATCGGAAACCAATACAGCTGACACTACAGAATTTGTAATACCTCAAAACACAAAACCTTATGTTTTAATGGTAGTTGGTGTTAATGGTGTGGGTAAAACAACTACAATTGGGAAATTGGCTTACCAATTCAAGAAGGCTGGTTTAAAAGTGGTTTTGGGTGCAGCCGATACTTTCCGTGCGGCAGCTATTGATCAATTGCAAATCTGGGCTGATAGAGTAGGTGTTCCTATTGTTCGTCAGGAAATGGGAAGTGATCCTGCTTCGGTTGCTTTTGATACCTTACAATCAGCGGTGGCTCAAAATGCAGATGTTGTTATTATTGATACAGCTGGGCGTTTACATAACAAAATTAACCTGATGAATGAGCTTTCAAAAGTAAAACGTGTAATGCAAAAAGTGGTTGGCGATGCACCACATGATGTAATGCTTGTTTTGGATGGTTCTACAGGACAAAATGCTTTCGAACAAGCTAAGCAATTTACTGCCGCTACCGAAGTAACTTCGCTTGCGGTTACCAAATTGGACGGAACAGCCAAAGGTGGTGTTGTTATTGGTATTTCAGATCAATTCCAGATTCCGGTTAAATATATTGGTGTTGGTGAAGGTATTGAAGACTTACAGGTTTTCAATAAGTACGAGTTTGTGGATAGTTTTTTTAAATAATTGACTGTTGTTTTTATGAAAAATTTTAGTCCTATCCACTTTTACTTTGTAAGTATTGTTGGTTTTGTATTAGCTAATGTCTTTAGAGGGAAAAGCATTCCTCTATATTATGCTTTACTTTTAATTGGCGTTATTTTCTTTGTTTTGGGCGTAATAAAAAGAGTTAAAAATAAATAGTAAAAAGCTTTTACTGATATAAAGCATTTATTTTTTTCCAAAGCGTGTCATCAAAATCGGATAGGGCGAGATTTACGTTATCGGCGGCATCTCCCATTCGGATAACTACCATTTTTTTGCTTGGAACGATATAGATTTTTTGATCGTTTTTACCCAAAGCCATAAACATATCGCTTGGTGCAGAAGGAATAATACTCCCTTGAAAAGTAAGCTGTGATTGTGGTAGATGATAATTGGCTTTACCGTTGAGCCACCACAAATAACCGTATCCTAAGTTGATATTTTGAGAAGTATTGGTGGCTTCATTAAAATAATTTTCGTTAAGGATTACGTTATTTTCCCATTTTCCTTTATTGTACATCAGTAATCCAAAACGGGCCATGCTTCTTGTGGTACTGTAGTAAACAATATTGTTGCCGGATGTAAACCACGTGCCATTCATTCCTATTTTATCTCTTAATTTGGCATTGAAGTAATTACTCCACGATTGCCCGCTTGCCTGTGCAATGACATCCTGTAATTTTACATATACATTGTGATATGCCCAGCGTGTTCCTGCATCTGCAACATAGGTAAGTGCTGCAGGGGAAACATCATCAGTACTGTCATCCAAGCCAGAAGTCATTGTCAATAGATGTTTACAGGTTATTAAATTCTCTTTGGCAAGTGGTATGCTTGTCCAGCCAGTTCCAATATATTGAGATACTTTATTGTTGATATTGATAAGGTTTTCTTGTTGTGCGATTCCGGTCATAGTAGATGTCAATGTTTTGCCAGCACTAGCCCAATACCAATTGGTAATGGCATCATGGCCATTAAAATAATTTTCCATAACAATACGACCGTTAACAAGGATAATGAAGCCTTTAGAATGTTTTAGTTCGAGATAATCCAATAGTGGTTGTACTGCAGATTGTTTCCACCCAAGACTTTCTAAGGTTTTGGTTTCCCAAGTGGTTCCTGAAAGCGGCGGAAAATATAAGGTTTCTGTAGGAGTTGGCGTAGGAGCAGGTTCGTTATTATCTGAAGAACAATTGATGCAGAAAAATGCAAAAACTATTAAAAGTATTGATTTAGACATGGTTGTGAAAGTTAGTTTTGGGTAAGACCAAAAATATGCAAAATAGTTTAGTGTGAAGGTGTTTTTTTATTTTCTTTGGAATTATAAAGTTTAACTTTGTCGCATTAATTAATGTGCTTTGATAGCAGGAATTAGCTTCTAAAAATAATTATTATATGAAAAAAGTATTTGGTGTTTTACTAGTTGCCCTTTTATTTTCGGGTTGTAAGCAAAAAATAACTCCAGCTGATGTTGCTAAAATCAACGGTTATTGGGAGATTGAAAAAGTGGTTTTTGATGATGGGCAAGAGAAGCAATATGGAATGAATGAGGCGTATGATTATTTTCAAATTGACAAAAATAATGTTGGAATACGAAAGAAAGTAGTACCACAATTGGATGGCACTTTTTTGGTAAACAATACGTTTGAAAATGTGAAAGTTAGATTTGCTGATGAGCATATTTATTTGGATTACAATACACCATATATGAAGTGGAGCGAGGAATTACTAACTTTGACAGACAAGGAATTAGTGGTTTTGAATGCTGAAAAAAAGGAATATCATTATAAAAAAACTGGACCTATAAATCTGACGGACGATGGCAAAAAGACTAAATGATCACAGCAGTGTAGGTGATGTTCTGAAGCAAATTATTGAGGTTAATAAATTGCAATCCGGAATGGATCAAATTGATGTGAGGGAAGCCTGGTGCAATTTGATGGGGAATGGAGTGAAAACGTATACTAAAAATGTTATTCTGAAAGGAACTACATTGTATGTTGAATTGACTTCATCGGTTTTGCGCGAGGAGTTAAGTCATGGTAAATCAAAGATTATTAAAATGATCAATGAAGAGTTGCGTAGAGATGTTGTGAAGGATGTAGTGCTGAGATAGTTTTTCAGTTTCATTTTAGAAAAAAATATAAAAAGCTTGAATGCATAATAATGTGTTCAGGCTTTTTTTTATGGTTTGTAATTGGCTTAATGTATTGGTAGTCTTTTTGTTAGTTGTTTTTTTTGGAAGTTTTCTTTTGTAATTTTATGGAATTAGGATTTTGGGAGCTAATCGCTGTATTTATTCTATATTCATTTTATCTTCATTTGTCATTTTTATATTTATCAAGAATTTTATTTATGAGGAAAATGTTTTTCTCTAGTTAAAATTGATTTGATATATCGAAATTCTCGGAATTTTTAGAATTTATAAGTTAAGTTTTTCGATTGGTTTTCTTTTCAATATTCGTTTAAAAGCAATAAGGATATGGATGATAAAAAACAAATATTTCAGACTGCGACAAAAAATCGCTGGAGAACTTTTCAATGGTCAAGCCGACTAATTTTGTTTCTTTTGATTTTAATGATTCCCATTTTTTATATCACTTTAAAAAGTGGGTTGAAACCAAAATTACCACTTCTGGCAAATAGTACTCAGATTGAACATAGTTTGGAAAATCCAGTAATTCCAAGAGATTTAAGCGCAAAGGAATTAAAAAAGTTCAAAGGGTTTGATTATTTTCTAAGAGCAAAATCAAAAGTCGAAAAACTGCAAAAACAACCAGAAACAACCAAAACTGCCGCAGAAATTCGCGCTGCCTTTTATGTTGACTGGGATCCGCAAAGTTTGTTTTCTCTTCAAAAAAATATCGACAAACTCAATATGGTGGTTCCGGAATGGTTTTTTATTGACCCGAAAACCGATTTGCTGAAAACTGAAATTGATACAGCAGCTTTGAAGATAATGAAGAAATCCAAAGTGAAAATCGTTCCATTAATTAATAACATCAACGAATCAATAGGAGAAGGCGATTTTGATGGAAATCTTATTCATCGAATTCTTCATGATAAGTCAAAAAAAGAAAGACTTATTAATGATATTGTTAAGACTTTAAATAAATACAAATTACAAGGAATAAATATTGATTTTGAGGAATTCAAAGAAAATAGTGATGAACCTATAATTGCTTTTCAGAAAGAGTTGTATGAAAAACTTCATCCACTTGGATATACGGTTACCCAAGATATAATGGCCAATGACGAAGATTTTAATATAAAAGAATTGTCAAAATACAATGATTATATGTTTTTGATGGTCTATGATGAACATTATGCAAGTAGTATTCCCGGCGATATCAGCAGCCAGAAATGGATTGAACGAGTTGTAGATAAAACCGCAAGAGAGATTCCGTCGAACAAAATCATTCTTTGTTTTGCGGGGTATGGCTACGATTGGCAGGAAAAAGACGAAGGAGAAACGATTACCTACGATGAGGCAATTGCTATGGCAAAGCAGTATAAAGCAACCATTAAGTTCAATGACAACAGTTACAACAATTCTTTCAGCTATACCGATATAAACGGTAAAAAACATCAGGTAAATTTTACCGATGCGGCTACCAATTTTAATACCATCCGATTTAGCGATGAATATGGTTTGGCTGGAACTGCTTTGTGGAGATTGGGCAGCGAAGATCAACGTTTGTGGAGTTATTATCAAAGGAGTTTGACCAACGAAAGCTTCAACAATAAGTCTTTTGATTTTAAGTCAATGGAGATTATTAATACCCGAATCGAGAGTCCTTCTTATATTGGAGACGGAGAAATTCTAAATGTTATCGCCGATCCTGAACCCGGAAAAATACATTTGGAAATCGATAAAGGTGATCACATTATTACCGAACAAAAGTATTTGGAATTGCCAACCAAATATGTCATTAGTAAATTCGGAAACGTGCACAAACAAGTCATTTTGACTTTTGATGATGGACCTGACCCAATCTATACACCACAAATTTTAGACATTCTGAAAAAAGAAAAAGTGCCGGCTGTATTTTTTGTTATAGGCCTTCAGGGTGAAGATAATATTCCTCTGTTGCAAAGAATTTATAATGAAGGACACGAAATTGGGAATCATACTTTTACCCATCCTAATATCGCATTAGTTAGTCCTGAACGGGCTTCATCAGAAATGGAAACAACCAGATTGTTAATCGAAGCCGTTACTGGAAGAAGCACTGTGCTTTTTCGGGCGCCTTATAATGCCGATGCCGAGCCAACAACGGAAACCGAATTAAAACCAATTGCGTTAAGTAAAGCGCAAAATTATTATACAGTCGGGGAAAGTATTGATCCAAACGATTGGGAAAAAGGAGTAACAGCCAATACTATTTACAAACGAATAGTAAAAGAATATGAGGCAAATCCTGAAAAAGGAATTATTCTGCTTCACGATGCCGGTGGAAACAGACAGGCGACAGTTGATGCCTTACCTCGAATTATCAAATATTTTAAAAGTAAAAATATTCAGTTTACAACGGTTCATCAATTATTAGGCAAGAAGAAAAACGAAATCATGCCTAAAGCAAAAGGCCCTTATTTAACGGTCGATAATATCATTTTTGATTTTGGTTATTGGTTAGGACATTTTATCATTGCCACATTTTGGGTTGCTATTTTGCTTGGTTTTCTGCGTATCGCATTAATGGCGATAATGGCTTTTACAAATAAATGGAGAAATTATAAATATCCGCCAGTTTATAAAGTAAATGAAGGAAATCCTAAAGTAAGCATTATTGTGCCTGCTTACAATGAGGAAATCAATGCGGTTAAAACCATTGAAAATTTACTTTGCCAGGATTATCCGGATTTTGATATTGTTTTTGTGGATGATGGTTCCAAAGACAAAACTTTTGAGATGGTAAGTACAGCTTTCAAAGATAATCCGAAAGTACAAGTGCATACCAAACCTAATGGAGGAAAAGCATCGGCATTGAATTACGGAATCAAATTGACGCAAAATGATTATGTTGTTTGTATTGATGCTGATACGCAACTGAAAAAAAATGCCATTTCGCAATTAATGAAAGGATTCACAATGCGGCTTAAAAATAATGCTGAAATTGGTGCAATAGCCGGAAATGTAAAAGTAGGAAACGAAAATACCATGCTTACCAAATGGCAGAGCATAGAATATACCACGGCACAGAATTTTGACCGAAGAGCTTTTGATTTGATTAATGGAATAACAGTTGTGCCAGGTGCAATTGGAGCGTTTAAGAAAGCTGCTATTGAAAAAGCTGGAGGCTTCACGACCGATACGCTTGCGGAGGACTGCGATTTGACTATTCGTATTTTGAGAAGCGATTATCGCATTATCAATTGCATTGAAGCTATTGCGGTAACCGAGGCTCCCGAGAGTTTGAAAGAGTTTATGAAGCAGCGTTTTAGATGGAGTTATGGTATCATGCAGGCTTTTTGGAAAAACCGTGATGCGTGTTTTAATCCTAGATACAGAGGATTGGGAATGGTCGCATTGCCGAATATTCTGATTTTTCAGATTGTGTTGCCGATATTTGCTCCTTTGGCTGATTTAGTGCTTATTTTGAGCTTAATATGGAATCATAACAATCCCGAAAGTCTTTATAAAATACTGATTTACTATCTCGTTTTTATGTTGGTTGACGTGTTGGTTAGTGTGATTGCCTTTATTTTTGAAAAAGAAAAATTGACCAAATTGTTTTGGTTAATCCCACAACGATTTGTTTACCGACAATTGATGTATGTGATTTTATTTAGGGCACTCAGAAAAGCTCTAAAAGGCGAAAGTCAAAGCTGGGGAGTGCTCACACGAACAGGAAATGTGGCTACAGTGAAATGATTTTTTAGGTGTACTATTTTAGAAACAAAAATCCCGTTTCGAATTAAACCGAAACGGGATTTTTTTATGTTTTTTTAATCTAAAATCTAAATTCAGAAATCTTAAATTAAAATTGCTCTCTTCCTGAAAAGTGGAATGCACTTTCGATAGCAGCGTTTTCGTCGCTGTCAGAACCGTGAACTGCATTTTCTCCGATAGAAGTTGCGTATGCTTTACGGATAGTACCTTCAGCAGCTTCAGCTGGGTTTGTAGCACCAATTAAAGTTCTGAAATCTTCAACTGCATTTTCTTTTTCCAAAATAGCGGCAACTATAGGACCACGAGACATGAATTCTACTAATTCTCCGTAGAAAGGTCTTTCTGCGTGAACTGCGTAAAATGCTTTAGCATCTGCAACAGTTAATTGAGTTAATTTCAAAGAAACGATTTTGAAACCACCGTTTGTGATCATTGCTAATATGTTTCCGATGTGTCCGTTTTGAACCGCATCAGGTTTAATCATTGTAAATGTTCTATTAGTCGCCATTTTTTTCTGTGTTTTAAAAATTTGTGCAAAAATATACTTTTTTTATCGAATGATTTTAGCAAATTGTCAATTTAGTGATGAAAATTTGTCATTATTGAGAGTTTAGGGACGTATAGGTCTTTTGGGATTATTGTATAAATGCAGATTGTTGATTTTTAGCCCTGACGGGAGTGGCATCCTGTGGTCCCGGGGTTCGGCGCAGATATAGCGGACGGCAGGAACAATGTTGATAGAAATGCAAATGTTCTGCTCCTAAAAACAATAAACAAACTTCGGATTTAAACTTTGAAATACATTTTCTTTTTGTAAAAATAGGCCAACAGCAACGACCATAAACCGGCATAAAGCAAGGCAAACACTAAGGAAGCTGTCATTGGGTTATCGAAATACGGGTGTATTCCAAAGGTGTAAAGGTAGTTTAAAAGATTGATTTTTTCATCGGGCGTTGATGGGTTTGGGAACGAAACCATAATCATTGCCTGTGGAATAATTTCGGACAGGAAGAATACTATCATTGGGTTTACGCCCCAAATCAGGAATAATTTGGTTCCTTTTTTATAATCTGAGATGTCGATACAATAGTATAAAAAGGAAAAGATAAATGTGCCCAATCCTGCTGTTAATAATACATAAGAACTGGTCCAAAGCGATTTGTTTATTGGGAAAACGATATTCCAAAGCAATGCCAAAATGGTTAGAGCGATTCCTGAAATTGCCATTTTTTTGGCTTTTTCCAATTTTGACAGAGGATTGTTGAGTAATTGTCCAACGAATAAACCGATAATTCCGGTTGCTATTGACGGAATGGTGCTGAGGATTCCTTCTGGATCCCATGTTTTGGTAGCTTCCCACATGTGTCCTTTTAGCAAAAGGTTGTCCACCCAAGCGGCAAGGTTGGTTTCTTTTTCAAGATTTGTGATTTCAAAGCCTGGAGCTGTAATAAGCGTCATGATTGCCCAATAACCAAGAAGTATTGCAATCGTAACCAATAATTGCGTTCTTTGACTGGTTTTTAGGTACAAAAGGGAGGCAACAAAATAAACAATCCCGATACGTTGTAAGACTCCAGGAAGCCTTACTATTTCGTAATCTTCGAAGTCGCCATAGGCTAAGATTAAATAGATTACCAAAATTGAAAGTGCCAAAATAGTTTTTGTTTTGGCATTGAAATTCCCCATCAAAGCGTATCCAACAGCAGCCGCTATAGCTAAACGACCAATCATTAAAGGAATTCCTTCCAGACCAAAGAGTTGTATTTTTCCAAAAAAGTTGAAAAAAATACCCAAACAAAACATCCGCAGCGAACGGGTCAGGATTTTGTTGAAGGTGGTTTCGTCATAAGTTTTAGTTGGCATTGCCAAAGGAATTGCCGCTCCCATAATGAAAATAAAAAAAGGGAAAACCAAATCGGTTGGAGTGCAACCATGCCATTCTGAGTGAAGTAATGGAGGATAAACGGTTGACCAACTACCAGGATTGTTGACAATGGTCATTAATAAAATGGTTAATCCTCTAAAAACATCAAGTGAAATAAGGCGGTCTTTGGTCATCTTTTTTAGTTGCTAAGTTTTTAAGCTTGTAAGTTACTAAGTTTTTTGAGATTTAATATCTCAGCGACTTAGTGACTTAGAATCTTAGTAGCTTAGAAAATAATTATATTAAAATTTTGTTCCAATGGTTTGAGTTCATTCATTAATTTGGGAATAAGTTGTTCTCCATTTTCCAAGTAGAATTCCGAAAAATTGGCTTGACGCTCCTGAAGACTTTGATTCGGGAACAATTCGTTTTGGAGGTCAATGATGCGTTGCAATTCGTCATGGAATTTTCTTTTTTGGGCAATGAGAAATCGTTTTTCCAAATTTTCCAATCCTTTGGTTTGTTTAACTTCCTGTGCTTTTACAGCTCCTAAGAACGATTTGTCGGTATGATTGGCAAGTTCTAAAAGTTTTTCGAATTGCTTTTGTAATGCTTCTTTTTGTTCGGAGAAATCAATTGGAAAATCTGAAAGTTTTTCAGTAATGCGATTGACTAAAGCTGCTTGCTTTGAAAATAAATCAGACCAAGTTAAGTTGAGTTTATTAGCTTTTTTGTTTTGCTTTTCGGTAGCCAAAAGAACAGAATTTCGTATCAGCAACATTGGGAAAGTCACTTTTGCGGAAGCGAAAAAAGATTTAAGTTCGAGCCAATAAGCAATTTCTCCACCACCGCCAATGTAACATAAATTAGGCAGAATCACTTCTTGGTATAAAGGACGCATGATTACGTTCGGACTGAATTTTTCGGGATTGCTTTCTAATAGTGCTAAGATTTCAGTTTCGGTAAACTCGATTTTAGTGTGGTTGACTTTGTAAATTCCGTTTTCCAGAATAATTCGCTCACGTAAATTATCTTCGATATAGAATAAATTGATTTCTCGTGGATTCACCTGAACAAAGTAATCGCTGAGTTTTTCGTTGGTTTCGTTTACTTTTTTGACTGCAGTCTGTTGAAGTAATTCTTCTTTTATATAAGGAATAAAACTGCACTTCAATTCGGCATTGTCTCCATCCAGAATAACTAATCCTGAATCGCCAAAAAGAGCGTTTGCTAAATATCTAGTGGCATCGGCAAGCTTATCGTGTTTTAGATACGAATCTTCAAATAACTTTTTGATAGTGTTGGCATTGTTGCTGTGCCCAATTTCAAGAGCAAATATTTCAAGGAATTCGTCCAAACCTTCAGTAGATAGTCGTCCAACAGGGCCGGAACTTTCTCTGTTCCAGTGGAATTTTTTCCCTTTGAAACAGAAATAATTGATTTCTTCAAAATCATGGTCTTCCGTCGCCATCCAATAAATTGGGACAAAATTATTTTCCGGATATTTTGCTTTTAATTCCTTGGTAAGATTAATGGTTGAAATGATTTTGTATAAAAAGTACAATGGGCCGCTGAACAAGTTTAATTGATGTCCAGTCGTAACCGTGAAAGTATTGTCATTATTTAAAAGCTCAATATTGTTTAAAGTTTCTTTGGAAACGTTCAATTCAGCATATTGACTTTTTAAGACATTAACTAAAGTTTGTCTTTTGTAATTGTCATTGAAATTGACTTTTTTTTCCTCGATTTGTTTTTCAAAGTTTTCGAGAGTAGGGAAATGGTTGTATAAGGGCTTTAATTCTGGTTTTTGATCTAAATAATCATGTATCAATTTGGAAAAATATCCTGAGGTTTGATAGCTGATACAGTCGGTAGGCATAATTTTAGATTTATTTTTTGATAGCTGTAAATTTAATGAAAATAAATAAAAGCAAGGGGTAAAAGCAAAGAGCAAAAGGCAAAATTCAAAAAGCAAACGGGAATGCATGGATTTTAAAAGGCATATTTTCTGATTTGTGTGATTTAAAGCAATAATTAATTCGTGAAAATTAGTGCAATTCGTGTTTGAAAAAGAGGTTTGATTTTAGTTGTCAATTTTGAATTTTTCACAATAAAGTCCTGTTTTAATAAATAAATGTTTGTTGCTTTAAAAAAATAGAAGCATTTTTACACCCAATTTTCTTAAAAATAAAATTAGATTAAAACCAGAATGAAAAATAAACCTAATCAGGTGAATTCTCTTAAGCATGTTCTTTTTGGAAGCTTAATAGGTACAACCATCGAATTTTTTGATTTTTATATTTACGCCAATGCTGCTGTGTTGGTTTTTCCTCAATTGTTTTTTCCGGGTGCCGATAGTACAAGTTCTACTTTAGAATCATTAGCTACTTTTTCCATAGCCTTTCTTGCAAGACCTTTAGGGTCGGCGGTTTTTGGTCATTATGGCGATAAGATTGGGCGGAAAGTAACGTTGGTTGTTGCTCTATTGACGATGGGTCTTTCGACAATAAGCATTGGTTTTTTACCAGGTTATGCTAGTATTGGGATTTTGGCACCTATTTTATTAATGCTTTGCCGATTTGGTCAGGGTGTTGGTTTAGGAGGCGAATGGGGTGGAGCCGTTTTATTGGCTATCGAAAATGCACCGCCAAACAAACGTGCCTGGTATGGAATGTTCCCGCAACTAGGAGCACCGATAGGCTTATTGTTGTCAGGAGGTACTTTTTTAGTTTTGACGGATTGTATGAGTAGTGCCGATTTTATGGATTATGGTTGGAGAATTCCTTTCCTTGCCAGTTCTCTTTTGGTGATTGTTGGTTTTTATATTCGATTAAAAATTACTGAAACTCCAGCTTTTGAAAATTCAAAAGAGGAACAAAAGGAAGTGAAAGTGCCTTTTGTAACTGTTTTTAAATTGTATAAAAATCAATTGATTTTTGGTACGTTGGCCGCTGTTACAACCTTCTTGGTGTTCTATTTAATGACTGTTTTTATGTTGAATTGGAATACTAAAGGTTTAGGGTTTTCTAATAGGGAAGCACTTTTAATTCAGTTGTTCTCAGTATTGTTTTTTGCTATTTTTATTCCAATTTCAGCCTTGGCAGCAGATAAAATTGGTCGCAGAAAAATGCTTATTTACACAACTATTGCAATAGCTATTTTTGGTTTCTTCTTTTCATTCTTTTTAACGACAAATAATATTGTACTGGTTACCACTTTTGTTTGTTTGGGAATGTCATTAATGGGATTCATATACGGACCGTTAGGCACCTTTTTATCTGAATTATTTCCAACAACCGTTCGTTATACAGGAGCTTCATTGACTTTTAATATGGCAGGGATTTTAGGTGCAGCTTTTGCACCAATGATCGCAATTAAGTTATCTGATCTTTATGGAATAGCTTCAGTGGGGATGTATCTTACTGCTGCAGCTTGTATTTCGCTAATTGCATTATTGGTAATTAGTAAGCAAGAACATAAATTTTAAAATTCATTTAAACACTATATAAAATGGGCAGCAAATTAAATTGTTGTCCATTTTTTTTGCAGATTAAAAAAGTATTTAGATATTTGTCTAAATATTTAAATGATTTAGATGATGAATGATGTATTTAAAGCATTGAATGATGCTACTCGGAGAGAGATTTTGGAGCTTTTGAAAGAGAAGGATTTGACTGCAGGAGAAATTGCAGATGCTTTTAATATTTCAAAACCCAGTATTTCGCATCATTTGGATATTTTAAAACGTGCCGATTTGATTACTGCCGAAAAATCGGGACAATTTATTTTCTATTCCATAAATACCACGATAATGGAAGATGTTTTACAATGGATTTTAACCTTTAAAAAATAAGTTATGAACTCAACTTTTAGGAAAGAACTTCCTATTATCGCACTTGTCTTAATGCCGTTTGCCTATTTGGCTTTTATTTGGAAAACATTACCGGAAAAAGTGCCTACTCATTGGAATTACAAAGGCGAAGTGGATCATTGGGGCGACAAGTTTTCCTTAATAGGAATGGTGTTTATGCTGCCGGTTTTAATGTATGTTTTATTGTTAGTTGTTCCAAAAATAGATCCCAAGAAAAGAATCGCTTTAATGGGTGGGAAGTTTTATCAATTAAGGTTTTTCCTTGTTTTATGCATGTCGATAATGGCTTTGTTTATCATTTTCATAACCAAGAATCCCTCTTTTTCGAGTCCAAATTTCATTTACATTCTGATCGGAATTTTATTTTTGGTTTTGGGAAATTATTTCAAAGTAATTCAACCCAATTATTTTATCGGGATTCGTACTCCTTGGACATTGGAAAATAATGAGGTTTGGAAAGCTACTCATAATTTTGCCGGAAAACTTTGGTTTATGGGAGGGCTTCTTATCGTATTGGGAGGATTGATTTTTCAAAATCCTTCGTTTGCTTTTGTGTTTATTTCCTTAGTTGTTGTTTTAGCTACTGTCCCAATGGTTTATTCCTATGTTAAGTTTAAGGAATTAGAGAAAAAAGATAAGAGTGTTTAAAAATCTGAGTTCATTTTTAAGATCAGTTATAGTTCATGATAATCAAATCAAATCAAATGATGAAAAAAGTAATTTTTGTAATGACAATTTTGTCTGCTTTTATAATGACAGGACAAGAAATCACAGGTCAATGGAATGGTATCATAAAAGTGCCGGGAAGTCAATTAAGAGTTGTGTTCAATATTACTAAATCCGAAAAGGGCTATAGTTCAACTATGGACAGTCCCGATCAAGGGGCAAAAGGAATTCCATTCACAAAGACCAGTTTTGAGAATTCTATTTTGAAATTAGAAATACCAAGCGCTCTAATTGTTTACGAAGGAAAGTTAGATGGTGATAATAATTTAGTTGGTGAATTTACGCAAAGAGGCCAAGTTTTTCCTTTGAATTTATCAAGAACAGCAGTTGAAAAAAAGGACATAGTAAGACCACAAGAGCCGCAAAAACCTTATCCATATTATTCTGAAGAAGTTACCTTCGAAAATAAAACCGATAAGAACGTTTTGGCAGGAACTTTGACTTTGCCCAAAAAACAAGGAAATTTTCCCGCTGTAATTTTGATAACCGGAAGTGGGCCGGAGAATAGGGATGAAGAGTTATTTGGTCACAAACCTTTTCTTGTTTTGGCTGATTATTTGACTAAAAAAGGAATTGCGGTGTTGCGATTTGATGATCGTGGTGTTGCAAAATCAACAGGTGATTTTAAAACAGCGACTACAATGGATTTTTCCCGTGATGTTCAGGCAGGAATTGATTTTTTGAAAACCAGAAAAGAAATTAATAAAACCAAAATAGGATTGATAGGACATAGTGAAGGAGGAGTGATAGCACCGATTGTAGCTGGAAATTCAAAGGATGTAGGTTTCATAGTTTTATTAGCCGGAACTGGAATTCGCGGGGATAAATTGATGCTTTTGCAAAAAGAAAAAATAGAGCGCCAAATGGGAGTTCCTGAAGGCGAAATCCAAAAAGGACAGGGAATTTTTAAGGGAGTGTATGATATAATTTTGGCATCGACCGCAAATGATGATAATCTAAAAATGAAAATCAATAGCTACTTCAAATCGCAATTTGGAAATAAAATGAGCGAGCAACAAATAAGTGGGTTAACTACTCAAATTACGAATCCCTGGATGTTTTATTTTCTGAAATTTGATCCGGCATCAGCTTTAGAAAAAGTGAAATGTCCTGTTTTGGCCATAAACGGTGATAAAGACCTTCAAGTTCAAGCTGATGTAAACTTGAATGCGATAAAAAAAGCACTCGCTAAAGGAGAAAATAAAAAAACAACGACCAAAGTATTGCCTAATTTGAATCATCTTTTTCAGGAATGTAAAACAGGTTTACCTACTGAATATGAAACAATTGAGCAAACCTTTTCACCAGTTGCCTTGGAGGAAATTTCAAGTTGGATTTTGAAGCAGGTAAAATAAAGAAAAGCCCAATTAAGGGCTTTATTTTTATGTCTATTTTATCTTTTTAAACTAAAGTGAGCTCTGAATTCAGCACCGCTAAATAGGGTTACTACAAACCAATAATCCGTTGAGGGCAAGAGTAGATTTTGATAGGTTCCATCCCAGGAAGTACCAGATATTAATTCTTTGATTAATTTTCCATAACGATCAAATATCTTGATGGTTGAATTTGGTGCCAAATAAGCAAAGTCAATTGTCCAATGATCATTGAATCCATCATTATTGGGTGTGAAGAATTTGGGATAGGGAAGTTCGTCAATAAGGTTGATACAATCACTAGCGGTTGCATTAAGAATATTTATAGCTACTGGGATTCGATCGCTTTCACAATTGTTTATAATCTGTGAAGCATAATATGTAATTCCGTTTGCAAGCAGAGTTGATTCTGTCAAACTTGTAGAAGAAGTGTTGCTATCGTACCATTTTATATTTTGTCCCGTAATATCAATATCCCTAATTAAAGCATTTTTTTGAATACAAAATGCCTGTGGGGAATCGGCTATCGGAATTTGAGTATCCTGAACTTTTACAGTAACAGCATATCTTTCACTTTCACAATTATTCAATGTTTGGGTTACATAATAAACACCATTTTGCAATATTGATTCTTGTAAATTATTTCCATTTACTGCCGAATTGTACCATTTTAGATTAGTCCCTGTAATATTGAGATTTGAAAAAGTGGCATTTTCATAGATGCAAAATTGTTGGTTATTATTTCCGGTTGGTAAAGGCGTAACATTAATTTGGATTAAAACGGCTGTTCTCGCACTTTCACATCCTACAGTTTGTGAGGCGTAGTAGGTTTTATTGTTTTCTAATAAAGTTGTATTTGACAAACTGGTAGTCGAAGAATTAGTGTCGTACCATTTTATATTTTGTCCTGATATTTGAATGTTGTTCAACATTGTATTTTGGTTTTTACAAAAGGCTTGATTAGCATTTGCCGTTGGAGCAGAAGGGGTGTTTACTATAGAAACAGTAATTCCAAATCTAGGACTTTCACAATTATTGATGGTTTGTGAAGCATAATAGGTTTTACCATTTTGCAAACTTGTTGTTTCGGCTAACAAAGTACCATTGTTTGCAGCATCATACCATTTTATTGAACTTCCTGTAACTAGGATATTTGCAATTGTTGCATTTTGATTAGAACAAAAAGTTTGATTTGTATTTCCTGTTGGAGAAGCTGTATTAGCAACTACAACATTGATTTTTTTGGTGTCATCACAACTACCAGTTCCTGTGATTAGGCAACTATATTCTCCACTATTAATTGTAGTAGCATTTGGTATCGTTGGGTTTTGATCCGTTGATATGAACCCATTTGGCCCTGTCCAAGAATAATTTGTTCCACCTGATGCTTTAAGTTCTAAGGAATTTCCATTACATATCGGTGAGTTACTTGTTGCTGAAGTGGTTGATTCACAGTCTTTAAATTTTATTAGAAAAGTATCATATGTGCCTTTAAGTTGCGTCTGAAAGGCATTAGGAGTTGCTATGTCTGTGCTACTATAAGTCCAACCAGAAAGATAAAAAATGCCATTTTTATCATAGGAAATATCTCCTGAATAATTAGAGGATGACCCTCCATAATATGTTCCCCAGACTCTTTCACCGTTCGGTCTAAATTTGACTATATACAGATTGCTATATCCTTTTAAATTTTCCTGAAAAGAACCAATTGTCGAAATGTTATTGGAACTTGTTCCGCTGCTATATAAATAAATTGAGTTGTTTTCATCAATAGCTACTGAATTTTTGCCCCAATGGCCATCAAACCCTTCGCCTCCATAAAATGTACTCCAGATTAGATTTCCTTTATTAGTGAATTTTGCTAAATAAGAATCATATTGACCATTGTTGTTTGCTTGAAAAGAATTTGTTTTTCCAATATCATCGGTGCTTCTAGTGTAACCAGAAATTATAAAATTATCTTCTTTGTCAATTAATATTTGAGAATTAACATCGTAATCTAATCCACCATAATAAGTTCCAAATAACCTTTCTCCATTAGTATTAAATTTTACAACAAAAGTGTCATTCCACAATATGGTTTTGTAATTAAATGTTTCTCTATAGGATCCTGG
The DNA here is from genome assembly GCF_027111335.1 of Flavobacterium aquiphilum. Taxonomy (NCBI): domain Bacteria; kingdom Pseudomonadati; phylum Bacteroidota; class Flavobacteriia; order Flavobacteriales; family Flavobacteriaceae; genus Flavobacterium; species Flavobacterium aquiphilum. Next base: position 1,758,139 of record NZ_CP114288.1, read on the forward strand.
GGTTGAAATTCCCTGAAAACTACTAGTTGTTCCAGAACAAAAAATATTATTATTTGAATCAATATCAACTGAAAAAAAATTATCTAGTCCATCTCCTCCGTAATAAGTTGCCCATATTCTTACTCCATTTTCATTAAATTTAGCTAAAAAACCATCTTCTCCAGAATTATTAACGTAAGTATTTGCTGTGGGTTTGAAACTATTTGGTGTTGCAATATCGCTTACACTCTGGGTATATCCCGTCACAATTATGTTTTGATTGTGGTCAACTTTAATGCTAGTAATTTGGTCTATACCTCCTCCTCCATAATAAGTTCCCCATATTCTATGACCATTTGAGTCGAATTTAACTATCATACCATCATACCAATTGTTGTAATTTTGCTGATGTGAACCAGATGTAGAAATGTTATTTGTACTGCCAGTTTGCCCTGCGGCATAAATATTGTTATATGTGTCAAAATCTAAAGCTCTAAATATATCTCTATGTGATTCTCCATAATAGGTGCTCCAGATTCTCTGGCCATCCGAATCAAATTTTGCAATAAAGCCATCTTCATTGGAAATAAAGTTTGGTTGATAACTTCCACTAGTTGAAATATTTGTTAAACTGGTGGTATACCCTCCGATATAAACAAATTGATTATTTGTCTTAACGATTCCGTTAAAATTATTCTCTTCTCCATCTCCCCCATAATAAGTCCCCCACAATCTTGTAGGCACCGGATCAATAATTACAGTTTTATCTGAAACCTGATTGGAAGTTTCGAATCCATAAATATTATTCTTAATTTTTCGATACGCAATAGTTATCTCTTTCTTTTTGGCTTCATCTTCAACCCAACTGGCAGGCAGCGTTTCCTCCATTTTTCCAAAACGAACATCCATTTGGATTTTGTTGTCAACTAAATCTGTTTGAGCTCCACTAAATTTTAATTGAATATCAGAAACTTTTCCTTTAGGATAAATCACAAAATTATATTCAACGACTTTTTTAGGATCATTCGGAATTGAAAAAACAATATCAATATTTGGGTAAATGTTTTTATAGGTTATTTGTTTGTATTGATAAATTCCAGTAATTCCTTCGGGTTTATTTGGAACATTATAATAGTTGTCAAAATCTGTAGATTTTTGATCTGTAACCAATTCTACTTTTGGATTTGAGTTTACAAAGTCGATATCAATTCTGTGATATAAGTATTCTAAACTATATTTTTGTTCCTCGTTTTTATCTTTTTCAGGAATCTGATAGGGTAGTGTTTTAGCTGTTTTTGAAGGTGTGATAGGACTTTTTTTTACTTCGTATATATCATATGAAAATCCATTTTTCTTTAACTGAACATTTAGCCCACTAGAGTTCAAAAGATATTTTACAGCATTGTTGGGTTTGCCTTTTTGATCAATAATTTGCCCCTTGTTTTCTTTAAAACCTGTAGATTGGTTTTTGCTTTGAGAAAACAGTTGTAAAGCGATAAAGAAAAATATAAGAAGTAATTTATATTTCATTTGAATAATTTGGGTTTTGACAAATGTAATTAAATATCTACAAGACAAAATAAAAAATTAAATGTTGACCAGAAAAATCTTTTCCAAAAAAAGATTATAAATATCCCTTATTTTTGCAGAAAATATTTCTCTTGAAACCAAAGCTTTTCCTCATCACACCGCCTTTTACCCAACTGAATACTCCGTATCCGGCAACTGCGTACATAAAGGGTTTTTTGAATACTAAAAACATCGAATCGGTTCAGGCGGATTTGGGTATTGATGTGATATTGGAATTGTTCTCAAAAGAAGGATTAGAAGCTATTTTTAGTCAGACTACAATAAGCGATAAACCAAAAACAACAAATGCCCAAAGAATTTTTGCCTTAAAAGACGAATACATCAAAACCATCGATTCGGTTATTGCTTTTTTGCAGGGAAAAAATCCAACATTGGCACTTCAAATTTGTCAGGAGGATTTCTTGCCCGAAGCTTCTCGTTTTGCTCAGTTGGAAGAATTGGATTGGGCTTTTGGAACAATGGGAACACAGGACAAAGCAAAGCATTTGGCAACTTTGTATCTCGAAGATATTTCGGATTTTATCGTGGAATGCATCGATGAAAATTTTGGCTTCAGCCGCTATGCGGAACGTCTTGGTCGGAGTGCCAATTCTTTTGATGAATTGTATGAAGCCTTGCAACAGGAACCAACTTATATTGATTCGATTCTGCTTTCGATTTTAAAGGAAAAAATAGAAAATATTCAGCCGACATTATTCTTGATTTCGGTTCCATTTCCGGGAAATTTATACAGTGCTTTCCGCTCTGCACAATGGGTAAAAAAGCATTACCCAAATATAAAAATATCAATGGGCGGCGGTTTCCCAAATACCGAATTGCGTTCGCTCTCGGATCCTCGGGTTTTTGAGTTTTTTGATTATATCACTTTGGATGATGGCGAAACGCCAATAGAATTGTTATGCAATTTGGTATCGAATCCTGCTCCTTTGGAGGGGCTAGGGGAGTTTAAAAGGACTTTTCTGTTAGAAGATGGAAAAGTAGTTTATAAAAACAATTCCACTCAACCGGATTACAAACAATCCCAAGTGGGAACACCGGATTATTCGGATTTATCGTTGGATAAATACATTTCGGTTATCGAAATTGTAAATCCGATGCACCGAATGTGGAGTGACGGACGCTGGAACAAACTTACGATGGCGCACGGCTGTTATTGGGGAAAATGTACTTTCTGCGACATTTCTCTGGATTATATCAAGTTGTATGAACCTGTCGCGGCGAGTTTGCTTTGCGACCGAATGGAGGAAATGATTGTCCAAACTGGAGAAACCGGTTTTCATTATGTTGACGAAGCTGCGCCTCCTGCTTTGATGCGGGCTTTGGCACTCGAAATCCTTCGCAGGAAATTATCGGTTACCTGGTGGACAAACATTCGTTTCGAAAAAAGTTTTACGGCCGATTTGTGTTTGCTATTAAAAGCTTCTGGTTGTATTGCCGTTTCTGGCGGACTCGAAGTAGCTTCGGACAGATTGCTGAAACTAATTGACAAAGGTGTTACGGTAGAGCAAGTGGCCAAAGTTACCCGTAATTTTACCGAAGCGGGCATTATGGTACACGCTTATTTGATGTATGGTTATCCAACCCAAACGGTTCAGGAAACGGTGGATAGCCTTGAAATGGTACGTCAATTGTTTGAAGCAGGCGTTTTGCAATCGGGGTTTTGGCATCAATTTGCGATGACGGCTCACAGTCCGGTGGGAATGTTTCCGGAGCAGTATGGAGCTGTTCCAACTTCCCCTCCTTTGGAGGGGCTAGGGGTGGTTTTTGCCAATAACGATATACAATTTATAGATTCAACAGGAATCGACCACGATAAATTCAGTTTTGGATTGAAGAAATCGCTGTTCAATTATATGCACGGAATCTGTTTTGATTATGACTTGCAGGAATGGTTCGATTTCAAAATTCCAAAGAGCAAAATTGGTCCCGATTTTATTTATGATGCACTTCAGAAAGATGCCAATTTTAATATTAAGCCTACTGCCAAAATTGTTTGGTTAGGCGGAAAACCTACTGTTGAACATTTCACCAAATCAAAAAAAGGTAACTCATGGGAAATGTTGTCTTTAACTTTTCATGACAAAAAGGAAAGTTTTACGATTCAAACTTCAAAAAATGAAGGCGAATGGCTTGTCGAAATACTTCAAAAAATCTCGATTTCAAACGTGAAAACTTATTCTTTTCAGGAAATAAAAGCCGATTTTGAAAAGCAATCGGAAGACTTCGAGTTGTTTTGGTATTCGAAACCTGTAAACACTTTGAGGGAATTTGGATTGTTGGTTTTATAATGTCCAAAAATAAAATCGTCCCCAATAATTTTCAAAAAATGAATTTTATTGAGGACGATAAGGATTTGGGGCAAACTTAGGTGCGTGCTTGGTTAAAATTGGTTATTTATGGTTTTTTAAAATTTCAATTGATTCGGTAGCATTTGAAAGTTCAGCATATTTCAAGGCAGTAAATCCGTTAGAATCTTTTTCGTTGATTTTTACTTTGCAATTTTCAATAAGATATTTAACAATTTCTACTTTGTTGCTACGGGCAGCAATCATCAAAGGGGTTAACCCGTTAGATTTTTGATTTACATCCACTCCGTATTCGATGAATTTTTTAACTACTTCAACATCTCCTTTGATGATAGCTTGACACAATGGTGTTACATCATCATCGTATGCTACAGTTGCGAATTCATTTTTTGCAGTTGGAATATTGTTTGAAGCTGTTGAAACAGTAATGAAAGAAAGTAAAGCAATTCCTAAAAAAAAGATTGAATTTTTCATGATATTATGATTTAAATTTATATTGTTTTTTATTTAAAAACCGTTGTTTTATTTTGTATTCTAAAAGTAGTCAAAAAAGAGAATTGAATAAAAAAAATATACTTTAAAAATGATTTTTATATTTTATTGATTGTTTTTTATAAATTCATTGAAGTATTGTCAAATAAAATGAAATTGCAAATATGTTAAAATTAATAAAAAAGTGTTTTTTTAACATTTATCACAATGCCTTTTTCGGTATAATTATATCGATTTAGTCGATAAGAGAATAATTTGATTGAAATAAACGTCAGCGGAGAGCAAAAAGTGCAATAATTTGATCTTATTCGATCCTAATTTGTATGGTCATAAGGTCGTTTTTTGAGTCTAATTTATCAGATAATAACACTAAATAATAATTGCAATGACTACTGAATTTTGCGCAAAAAGATTGATTATAGATATTGTTTTTATTGAAATCATTTCCTTTTTTTTGAAATGGAAGTTTTTTATTTGCTTCTAAATCAATCTTATTTTTATAATTTTTTTCACGAAAACGTTTTCTTTCCTATTTTTACTAAGCTAAAAAGAAAAAGAATGGGTTCGAACTACAAAGTAACCGTAAACGATGCTTTCCATTTTGATTTTGAAAAAGAAAGCGTTTCCAAATTGGATGCAATACCTACAGAGGTAAATGAATTTCATGTCCTGCATCAAAACACGCCTTATAAAGCGGAAATCATCTCTTCGGATTTTAATCATAAACGCTATACAGTGAAGGTGAATAATACCGATTATACTGTTTCTATTGCCAACGCGTTGGATATTTTGATCAAGGAAATGGGATTTGAAATTGGATCGGCTAAACAGGTCAATGCGATCAAAGCACCAATGCCGGGGCTTATTTTGGAAATCAATGTCGTTGCAGGACAAACCGTCAAGGAGAATGACAATTTGATTATTTTGAGTGCGATGAAAATGGAGAATAGTTTTCTTTCGCCTCGTGACGGGGTTATCAAATCTATCTCGGTGAGTAAGGGCGATGCGGTGGAAAAAGGTCAGTTGTTAATTGAGTTTGAGTAAGGAGAATAGAAAATTAAGCTGTTTATTTTTCAGCCTTTTGAAAAATCTATATTCTCTACTCTATTATTCTTTATAATTGTAAAATATGAAAAAAATACTGGTTGCCAATAGAGGGGAAATTGCCATTAGGGTGATGAAAACTGCGCAAAAAATGGGGATTAAAACCGTTGCCGTTTATTCGACTGTGGATAGAAACGCCCCGCATGTGAAATTTGCTGATGAAGCGGTTTGGATTGGGGAAGCTCCTTCGAGCCAATCGTATTTGATGGGAAGTAAAATTATTGAGGTGGCAAAATCTTTGAATGTAGATGCGATTCATCCGGGATACGGATTCCTGAGTGAGAATGCAGAATTTGCCGAAGAAGTAGATAAAAACAACCTCATTTTTATTGGTCCAAAATCAAAGGCTATAAAAATGATGGGAAGTAAACTGGCTGCCAAAGATGCCGTAAAAGCTTATAATATCCCAATGGTTCCCGGTATTGACCAAGTGATTACCGATATCGAAAAAGCAAAACAGGCTGCCACTGCAATTGGTTTTCCTATTTTGATAAAAGCTTCGGCGGGTGGTGGAGGAAAAGGAATGCGAGTGGTGGAAAACGAAGCTGATTTTGAATCGCAAATGAATCGTGCCATAAGCGAAGCAATGGCTGCTTTTGGAGATGGATCGGTTTTTATAGAAAAATATGTGGCATCACCGCGTCATATCGAAATTCAGGTGATGGCGGACAGTCACGGCAATTTTTTATATTTTTTTGAAAGGGAATGCAGTATTCAGCGTCGTCACCAAAAAGTGGTAGAAGAAGCACCTTCGGCAGTTTTAACACCTGAATTGCGTAAAAAAATGGGTGAGGCAGCTGTTTTGGTGGCTAAATCTTGTGATTATTTGGGAGCGGGAACAGTGGAGTTTTTATTGGACGAAAATAATAATTTCTATTTCCTCGAAATGAATACTCGTTTGCAAGTAGAGCACCCCGTTACGGAATTGATTACAGGAACTGATTTAGTTGAATTGCAGATTAGAATTGCAAGGGGAGAAGAATTGACCATAAAACAAGAAGATTTGCATATAAAAGGCCATGCACTTGAATTGCGTGTTTATGCCGAAGATCCTATGAATGATTTCCTGCCGAGTGTAGGACATTTGGATGTTTATCAATTGCCTGTTGGCGAAGGGATTCGCGTGGACAACGGTTTTGATCAGGGTATGGACATCCCGATTTATTACGATCCGATGTTGGCGAAATTAATCACTTATGGGAAAACTCGTGAAGAAGCGATTCAGTTGATGATTAAAGCGATCGAAAATTACCGTGTGGAAGGAGTTCAGACGACTTTGCCTTTCGGGAAATTTGTTTTCGGACACGAGGCCTTTCGTTCGGGGAAATTCGACACGCATTTTGTTAAGAAATATTACAATGCAGATGTGTTGAAAAACCAAATGGCTCAGGAAGCGGAGATTGCAGCTTTGATCGCATTGAAACAATATTTTGAAGATCAAAAGATCGTTCGCTTACCGAATTGAAAAATTAGTTTGAATTATAAAAATTAATTTGAACCATTAAGATATTAAGTCTCATTAAGAAAAAGTGAAACTTAATTTTCTTAATCTCTTAATGGTTTTAAAAAAAAGGAATGAATGTTTATTTTGCTTTGGCCAAAAGAAAAGAATTGGTAAAAATGGGGGTTAAATGGATAACCATTAAGTTATTAAGTTTCATTAAGGAAGTCAAAACTTAATTTTCTTAATCTCTTAATGGTTCAAAAAAAGAATGAATGTTTATTTGGCTTTAGCCAAAAAGAAGAATTAATAAAACTTAGTGGTTGAAAAAATATGCAAGACAAAATAAAAACACTCAACGATAAAATTGCCCAAGCCCTTTTGGGTGGAGGACTTAAGCGTATAGCCAAACAGCATTCAAGTAAAAAACTCACGGCAAGGGAACGTATCGATTATTTGATGGATGAAGGTTCTTTTGAAGAAATTGGGATGTTGGTGACACATCGAACCACCGATTTCGGGATGGAAAAAGAAATGTATTACGGTGATGGAGTCATCACGGGTTACGGAACCATCAACGGAAGGTTGGTGTATATTTTTGCACAGGATTTTACGGTTTTTGGAGGTTCATTGTCCGAAACTCACGCCGAGAAAATCTGTAAAGTTATGGATATGGCTGTCAAAATGGGAGCACCCATGATCGGACTTAACGACTCGGGCGGGGCACGTATTCAGGAAGGTGTTCGTTCATTGGGAGGTTATGCCGATATTTTCTACCGAAATGTGCAGGCTAGCGGTGTGATTCCTCAAATTTCGGCCATTATGGGACCTTGTGCAGGTGGAGCGGTTTATTCTCCGGCTATGACCGATTTTACGATTATGGTAGAGGAAACCAGCTATATGTTTGTAACGGGACCAAACGTGGTGAAAACCGTGACTAACGAATCGGTTACTTCGGAGGAGTTGGGAGGTGCCAGCACACACTCCACTAAGTCGGGTGTGGCACATCGAACTGCTGTTAATGGTGTGGCTTGTTTGGAGGATATTAAGAAGCTACTTAGTTATTTGCCGCAAAACAACAAAGAAACGCCAAAGAATTTGCCGTATGAGCTGAAAGAAGAAATACGAGAACAATTGGCAAACATTATTCCAGAGAACCCAAATAAGCCTTATGACATGCACAGCGTAATAGCTGGAATTATAGACGAAGATTCGTTTTTTGAAATACATAAAAATTATGCCGAAAATATTCTTGTGGGTTTCGCTCGATTGGGAGGACGAAGTATAGGGATTGTTGCCAACCAACCGATGTTTTTGGCGGGATGTCTTGATGTGAACAGTTCCAAAAAAGCGGCGAGATTTACCCGTTTTTGTGATGCGTTTAATATACCGCTCTTGGTGTTGGTGGATGTGCCGGGCTTTTTGCCGGGAACCGATCAGGAATGGAACGGAATCATTGTTCACGGGGCAAAACTACTTTACGCTTTGAGCGAAGCTACGGTGCCTCGGGTAACCGTAATCACCCGCAAAGCTTACGGTGGTGCCTATGATGTGATGAATTCCAAGCACATTGGAGCCGATATGAATTTTGCCTGGCCAACTGCCGAGATTGCGGTGATGGGAGCCAAAGGAGCCTCGGAAATTATATTTAAAAAAGAAATCCACGACGCCGAAGACCATGAAGCCAAACTTTTGGAGAAAGAAGCTGAATATGCTGAACTTTTTGCGAATCCTTACACGGCTGCCCAGCGCGGTTTTGTGGATGAGGTAATTTTACCGCAAGATACCCGACGCAAATTGATAAAGGCGTTTAGTATGTTGGAGAATAAAGTTGTTGATACGCCTAAAAGAAAACACGGAAATATTCCTTTGTAAAATATAAGTGCTATTTTAGCCCATTAAAATTAAATTGATAAATCAAATGCCAAATAGAACTGAAAAAGAACTTTTAATTGAAATTGTAGAGTATTTCAATTTATATATTTTTGAAAATCATATAAATGCTGCTTTAAAAGTTCACTCAAAACTCAAATCCTACAATATTAATCCTATTGTAGTGAAGTATTTGTCAAAAGTTTTAGAAGGAAATTATAATGCAGTTGGTGTGGCTAAGGCACTTTATTATCCTAGGGTTTTAGGAACTTCAATAAATACTTCTTTTGGTACAAGAATTCAAAATATGTTTGTTGATTTAAAAATTGGTGAAGGCTCTTTAATTAAAGGAATGGATATAGAATTTATAGATAAAATTGATAATCGACGAAAATGGTGTCAATTAAAGTCTGGGCCAAATACAATTAATTCTGAAGATGTAAAACCTTTAATAAAAAAGTTTACAGATACAATTAATCTTGCCAGAACAAACAAAGCATTTAAAAATATAAATAATACAGACTTTATAGTTGGTGTTCTTTATGGTGAACAGAATGAGTTAAGTATGCATTACAAAGTCATAGATAAAACACATCCAGTTATTATTGGAAAAGATTTTTGGCACAGAGTTACTGGATTTCCTAGTTTTTATGATGGTCTAGTTGATAGTTTACAAAGATTAATTAACAATATTGATACTCAGGATTTAATTAACAAAGGAGTTGAAGAACTTGCAAAAGAAATTGAAAGTTCTCAACTTTTTGACTTCAATAAATTATAATAACTATTTAAAAACTTCACAATCGAATAGCCAACTTCTTTTCCTAAATTAACAGGAACTGCGTTTCCTATTTGCTTATATTGTTGAGCAATAGATCCTTCAAATTTCCAGTCGTCAGGAAAAGTTTGTATTCTAGCATATTCTCGAACAGTAAATGGGCGAGTTTCTTCGGGATGGCATCTTTCTGTTTGTTTTTGTGCGGGACTGCAAGTTAGTGTAAGGCAAGGTTCGTCCCAGCCTATTCTCCTTGCAATTCCAGTTTTTCCACCGCCAAGATGAAAACTTCCTCCCATAAATTCTTTTTGAATTTCAAGAGGTAAATCTCTCCAATAGCCTTTCTGCGGAACTAATTTTAAAACATCAATTTTACTTTTCGGATATTTTGAACCTTCTGATTTAGGGACGTCACAATCAAATAAATCACCTTTTTTAAGAGCATCTTTCAAGTTATATATTTTCTTATAAGGTTTGGGATATTCATATTTTAAATCAATATCTTTTCTAATTCCAACTAGAATTAATCGTTCTCTTTTTTGAGGGACATTATAATTTATTGCTTTTAAAACTTGAACAGGGACAACATTATAACCTATTTCATCTAAAATAGAAATCATTCCTTCGAGAGTTTTTCCATTTTCGTGACTTAGCAAACCACGTACATTTTCCCCAATACAAATAGGCGGATTTACTTCTTTAACAGCTCTTGCAAATTCATAAAATAAAGTTCCTCTTGCATCTGCTAAACCTAATTTTTTTCCTGCATAACTGAATGCTTGGCAAGGAAATCCACCAGTTACAATATCAACTTTGTTATTATATTCAGAAAAATTAAAAGATTTTATATCTCCTTCCAAAACATTCCAATTTGGACGATTTTTTCGCAAAGTTTGACATGCCCATTTATCAATTTCATTTAAAGCAACACATTTTAGTCCTGCTTTTTCCATCCCAACGGCTAATCCACCGGCTCCCGCAAAAAGCTCTAAAACAGTATATTCATTATGAGGTTCTGTATAATTAGATACTGTCTCTTGAATTTTTTCATCTAAAAAATTAAAAAATAAAGTCTCAACATCAGATTTTCTGTAAACTCTGTAATTGCTCATCGGTTCACGAACAGCAGTCAATTTACCTTCTTTATCCCAACGTCTCAAAGTTTCTTTACTTTTACCAATGTATTCCGAAGTTTCAGAAAGTGTCATATATTCTTCATTCATAACCATGTTGTTTAACATTATACAATGGTTACAAATTTAGAAGAAAAATCGGAATTGCCAAGTTTAAAAAAGGAAAAAAAATTACTATTAATAATGGTTGAAAAAAAGTAGATTTTAATGTTTGATTTAATGCCACTTATACATTTGTTAACTTAATCTTAATTTGATATTTTTGAGTAAACTATTCTTTTAAATCGTACCGAAGTTTTTTTGTAGTTAAACAAATAACCTATATTACATGGAAAATCAAGGAGCAACTGTTGTAATATCTCATCAAATTAAGGAGGGAAAACAAAAACAATACGAGGAATGGTTGGAAGAAGTTGTTCCGATTTGTAGAAGTTATAAGGGAAATATGGATTTGCAAATAGTCAAGCCAATCCCTAATTTGACTTTTACTTATACGGTGATCATTCGCTTTGATACTGTAGAAAATTTGAAATTTTGGATGGAATCAGATACAAGAAAAAATCTAATAGAAAAAGCCAAGCCTTTTTTTGTTATCGGTGATCAATATTTTATTAAAAGTGGTTTGGATTTTCTTTTTTTGCCAGAACAGGGAAATCAGAAAGCACCCGTTCGTTGGAAACAATATTTGGTCACTTGGTCAGCCATTTTTCCTTTGTCCATATTCATTCCGTTGATAGTTTTACCTGTTTTGAATACTTTACATTTTCCCGAAAACCGATTCGTAAATTCATTTTTTATTTCAGGAACTGTTGTCTTTATAATGGTTTATTGGCTTATGCCAAGGTACACCAAACTAATAAAAAAATGGCTTTATAAATAATTGGCCGCTGTTGGAATTTCTGTAAGCTGTTAAAAAAACAATCAAATTATACTTTTTTCTCTTAATTAAAATAGTAAATGCATTTAAAATGACATTTTTTTGTCATCTTTTGATATTTTAGTATTCTTTCAGACTAAGTGGAATCTGTAAATTTGTTTGCTGTTTATTAATGATTACAATTTTCCACTATGAATTATAAAAAAATTGGTTTTCTATTTTTATTGGTTTCCGTTTCATTCGGTTCAATTGCCCAGAAACAGGCAGAAACCAAGTCATATTTTGAATATCACGGAAGAGTCGAAAAATTGGCTGACGATAAGGTGGTGCTAGTAGGCTCAGCTTCATCGGTTTCTTTTGATTTTAGTGGGGATTCTTGTTCTGTTTCTTTGCAAAGTGCTGTTGACCATCAAGTTTATGTCTCACTGGAACTCGATGGAAAGTATATCGGGAGGGTCCGAATCGATGCCGGAGAAATGAAAAGTTATCCGGTTGCGGTTTCCGATAGAAAAAAAACGCACCATCTTTCAATTTATAAAGCTACGGAAGCTGCCAACGGAGGTGTTTTGTTTGGCGGAACCAATGCAAAATTAATTGAAAGTCCTGCGACTAAAAAAAGAAAAAAAATTGAACTCATAGGCGATTCCATAACTTGCGGTTTTGGGAATGATGCATCTACGATTCCTTGCGGCAGTGGAGAATGGTATGACCAGCACAATGCTTATTGGGCTTACGGGCCAATATTGGCAAGGGCTTTGGATCTTGATTTTGTGTTGAGCTCCGTTTCAGGTTACGGGATGTACCGCAACTGGAATGACGAGCATATCGACGAGCCAATCATTCCTGATGTTTATGAAAATTTATACCTAAATAAAGATAGTTCCAAACCGTATGATTTTGCTTTTCAACCCGATTTGGTGAGTATTTGTTTAGGTACGAATGACCTTTCTGACGGTGACGGAAAAAAAGCGAGATTACCATTTAATGAGAAAAAATACGTTTCTAATTATATCGATTTTATCAAAACGGTTTACAAACATGCTCCAAATACCCGAATTGTACTTTTGTCCAGTCCGATGGTTTCGGGCGAAAAAAATGTTACTCTTATTAAATGTCTGAAAAAAGTGATTCAGGCTTTTGAAAACGATACTTTGCACAAGTCAATTACATTATTCGAGTTCCAACCGATGACACCAAAAGGCTGTGGCTACCATCCTGATATAGCTGATGATAAAGCCATGGCATCTCAGTTGATTCCTTATTTTAAAAAATATTAAATGAAAAATAAAAGTATTGTTTTTGTTCTCTTCTTGATTCTTTCAAATACCGCTTTCGCAAATGTTACGCTGCCGAACGTGTTTTCGGATAATATGGTTTTGCAGCGAAATACCGAAGTTACCGTTTGGGGTTGGGCGAATCCGCAGGAAGAAGTGGTGATTACACCAAGTTGGAATAATCAAACATATAAAGCAAAAACTAGCAATCAAGCAAAATGGGAGATTGTAATTCCGACTCCAAAAGAAGGAGGGCCTTATACCATTTCTATAAAAGGATACAATGAAATCGTACTGAAAAACATTTTGATTGGAGAGGTTTGGATTTGTTCCGGACAATCCAATATGGAAATGAATGCCAGTTGGGGAATTGAGAATGGGGATGAAGCAGTAAAAAATGCTGCAAATCCAAATATCCGACTTTTTTTGGTGCCAAAATTAACAGCTACCACGCCGCAAAATAATATATCAGGGACTTGGACGGAATGTTCATCTGAAACTATGAAATATTTCAGTGCGGTGGGATATTTTTTTGGAAAGCATTTGCAGGAAGAATTGAAAGATGTGCCTATTGGTTTGATTTCCTCCAATTGGGGCGGAACACCGGCGGAGATATGGATGCCTGAAGAAGTGATTCAAAATGATCCTGTTTTATTGGAATCGGCTAAGACGAGGAAAGAAGAAAGTTATGGCCCTAACCAACCCGGAAGGGCTTTTAATGCAATGATTTTTCCTTGGACTAAATTCAAAATTGCCGGAGCCTTGTGGTATCAGGGGGAAAGTAATGTGGGGTCAACGGTTTATGATAAAACGCTTTCGGCTTTGATTACCTCTTGGCGAAAATTATGGGGATATGATTTTCCATTTTATTATGTTCAGATAGCGCCTTATAAATATGGTGAAAATCATTTTGGCGGAGCTATAATTCGGGATGCACAGCGAAAGGTATTACAGGAAGTTCCCAATACAGGAATGGTTTTGACTAGCGATATTTCGCCCATAGATGACATACATCCAAAAGATAAAAAATCGGTGGGAATCCGTTTGGCAAATTTGGCTTTGGCCAATACCTACAAAATGAATGAGGCATTGGTAAACGGCCCACTTTATAAAGGGATGAAGATTGAGAAGAATAAAGTAACGGTCACTTTTGAGTATGCAGACGGTTTGTATTTTAAGGATAAAAAAGCCGATTTGTTTGAAATAGCCGGAGCAGATAATGTGTTTTACAAAGCGACAGCCGTGATTAAAAATAATACGGTTGTGGTGCAGTCGGATGAGGTTAAAGTTCCTGTGAAAGTGCGCTACGCCTGGAAGAATACCGATCAATCGACTCTTTTCAATAAGGCAAAATTGCCGGCTTCGTCTTTTATAAGTGAATAAGGTAAGTCGCAGTTTTCACTGGATTCTATTCGACACTGAAAACTGAGACTGAAAACTAAAAAATTGAATGCTGTTGCAAAGGCTGCGTGAGGGATAGCAGGCGATATCCTCGCATCTCGTCTTTTGGGATGAGAGGAGAGATAAAGCCGTATAGCCCGACCCTTGTCCTGATTTTTCTTCAGGACAAGGGACACGCCATAAAAATTATAACCAAAGTATGAAGAATAAACTATTAATGATTGCAGGGATTTTTACCCTGATTAGTACAGGAAATATGATTGCACAAAAATTACCACATTTAGACCAAACAAAACCGATTGAAGAGCGTATTGATTTGTTGATGAAAGAAATGACGTTGGAGGAAAAAGTCGGACAAATGAATCAATATAACGGTTTTTGGGAAGTAACAGGGCCGGCACCAAAGGGCGGTAACGCTGAATTGAAATATAAGCATTTGAGAGACGGTTGGGTAGGTTCGATGTTGTCTGTTCGTGGCGTGAAAGAAGTTAGGGCAGTTCAAAAAATCGCTGTAGAGGAAACCCGATTGGGGATTCCATTGATTATTGGTTTTGATGTCATTCACGGTTACAAAACGTTGAGTCCGATACCGCTGGCAGAGGCTGCGAGTTGGGATATGGAAGCGATTAAAAAGTCGGCTCAGATAGCAGCGGCTGAGGCTTCGGCATCTGGAATTAATTGGACTTTTGGACCAAATGTGGATATTTCGCAGGATGCGCGTTGGGGGCGTGTGATGGAAGGTGCGGGTGAGGATCCTTATTTGGGAAGTAAAATTGCAAAGGCAAGAATTACCGGTTTTCAGGGAGAAACGAGAGCCGATTTGCAAAAGGTGAATACAATTGCTGCCTGCGCCAAACATTTTGCAGCTTATGGTTTTGCCGAATCCGGCAGGGATTACAATACGGTGGATATCAGTAATTCAAAATTGTTCAATACAGTTTTACCTCCGTTTAAAGCAGCAACCGAGGCTGGTGTGCGTACGTTTATGAATTCGTTCAATATTTTGAACGGTGTGCCGGCAACGGGGAATGTATTTTTGCAAAGAGACATTTTGAAAGGAAAATGGAAGTTTGACGGTTTTATGGTTTCGGATTGGGCTTCAGTTAGGGAGATGATTTCTCATGGTTTTGCAAAAGACGGTGCTGATGCAACAGCCAAAGCGGTGATTGCCGGATCGGATATGGATATGGAGTCGCATTTGTTTGTCTCCGAATTGGTAAAACTGGTTAAGGATGGTAAAGTCAAAGAGGCTTTGGTTGACGATGCCGTTCGAAGAATATTGCGTGTGAAATTTGAATTAGGATTGTTTGATGCCCCTTATAGATATTGTAATGAGGAAAGGGAGAAAGAAACGATAGGTAGCAAAGCTAATAACGACGGGGTGTTGGATATGGCTAAAAAAGCGATTGTGCTTTTGAAGAATGAAAAAGGATTGCTTCCGTTGAAAAAATCAGGGCAGAAAATCGCTTTGATTGGGGCTTTGGCCAATGACAAAAACAGTCCGTTGGGAAGTTGGAGAATCGCTTCGGATGACAACACTGCAGTTTCAGTTCTCGAGGGAATGCAACAATATAAAGGCAATCAATTAACGTTTGAAAAAGGAGCCGATTTGATTGTGGGCAAAGCGACTTTTGTGGACGAATTGGTTTTTAATACCACTGATAAAAGCGGGTTTGAGGCGGCCAAAAAAGCAGCTGCCAATGCTGATGTGGTTGTGATGGTTCTTGGAGAACACGGTTTTCAAACGGGAGAAGGCCGCAGCAGAACCAATCTCGATTTGCCTGGAGTGCAACAGGAATTACTTGAAGAAATCTACAAAGTGAACCCAAATATTGTTTTGGTTTTAAATAATGGAAGACCGTTGGCTTTGCCTTGGGCCGCAGACCATATCCCTGCGATTGTTGAGGCTTGGCATTTGGGAACACAGACGGGTAATGCGGTGGCACAAGTACTTTACGGAGATTATAACCCAAGCGGGAAATTGCCAATGTCTTTCCCAAGAAACGTAGGTCAAGTGCCAATTTACTACAATAATTACAATACAGGAAGACCTGTAAACAGTGATAAAAATGTGTTTTGGTCGCATTATATTGATGTGGAAAAAACACCATTGTATCCGTTTGGATTTGGGTTGAGCTACACAACTTTTGATTATAAAAACTTAAAAATAAATAAGTCCGCTTTCGCAAAAGGGGAGCAGGTAGTGGTTTCGGTGGATATAACCAATTCCGGAAATTATGACGGAAAAGAAGTGGCACAATTGTATGTTCAGGATGTTGCTGCAAGTATTGCAAGACCTGTGAAAGAATTAAAAGGTTTTGATTTGGTAACTTTGAAAAAAGGAGAAACCAAAACAGTAATCTTCACTTTAACAGACAAAGAATTGGGCTTCTTCGACAATGAAGGGAATTATTTGGTTGAACCTGGGACATTTAAAATTTGGGTAGGAGGAAGTTCAGATAAAGGTTTGGAAAGTGGATTTGAATTGAAGTAAATCAAATTATATTTTTTATTTATAAACCCGGCTTGTATTAAAAAACAGGTTGGGTTTATTTGTATTATTACATTATGAATGCGAACTTTACCAAATTCTAAAAATTAAATTTCAAACCTTAAATCAATATAATGAAATCGCCATTACAATAAATTTGCGAAAGCAAATACCTATAAATAAAAGCGATAACATATATGACTTATAACATATAAATTTTACATATATGAAATACAATAGATGTGGAAAAAGCGGGTTGTTGTTGCCTGAAATATCATTAGGATTATGGCATAACTTTGGTTCTGTAGATAGTTTTGAAAATGCTGAAAGTATTGCCAAAGCAGCTTTTGACCAAGGAATAACCCATTTTGATTTGGCTAATAATTATGGGCCGGTTCCTGGTTCGGCAGAGACCAATTTTGGAACTATCCTTAAAAATAATTTCCAGGGAAACCTTCGTGACGAAATAGTAATCACAACCAAAGCTGGTTACACTATGTGGGACGGACCTTATGGAGATTGGGGTTCTCGGAAGTATTTACTTTCCAGTTTGGATCAGAGTTTGAAAAGAATGAATTTAGAATATGTGGATATTTTCTATTCACACCGCCCAGATCCTGAAACACCGATGGAAGAAACAATGATGGCTTTGGATTATGCCGTTAGAAGCGGAAAAGCCTTGTATGCTGGGATTTCAAATTACAATCCGGAACAAACAAAACAGGCTACCGAAATATTACAACGTTTGGGAACGCCTTGTTTGATTCATCAGGTTAAATATTCAATGTTCGTTAGAACTCCCGAACAAGGATTGCTTGACGTTCTTGAAGAAAAAGGAGTGGGTTGTATTGCTTTTTCACCCTTGGCACAAGGCCTTTTAACCGATAAATATTTAAAAGGAATTCCAGAAAATTCTCGTGCGCACAATCCAAATGGACATTTAAAAGAAGAAGAGGTTTCTGAAGAAAAAATTCAGAAAATTATCCAATTGAACGAAATTGCCAAACAAAGAAATCAGTCTTTGGCTCAAATGGCATTGGCATGGATATTAAAAGACAAAAGAGTTACTTCGGTATTAATTGGTGCCAGTTCTGTGGGACAATTGAATAATAATATTGATTCGTTGAAAAATCTGGAATTTTCATCAGATGAATTACAGGCTATTGAATCTATTTTGAAATAAAAGATTATTAACGTTTGGTAAAACGTATGCGTAGAGACGCACTGCAGTGCGTCTCTACAACGTGCGTCTCTACGTTTTTAACAATGTGATAAAATTAATTTTTAGGCGAAATAATCGCCGATAAACCGCCACCGCTGGCCAAATGTATTGTCATTTTGGTAGTTGAATCAACAGTGATTTTTTCCCTTTTGTAATCTACGGCCGCTTTCTCGGCATTTAAACCATCGGTAAACAAATCGGCTTCGAATGTTTTTCCTTTCTCCAAAAACGAAAAATCAACCGTAATATCCCTGCTATTCCAATTGGTGATAGCTCCCAAATACCAATTGTTTCCTTTTTTTCGGGCAATTGAAACGAATTTTCCGACTTCTCCTTCTAAAGCAACCGTTTCATCAAAAGTGGTCGGGATTTTTGCTATAAAATCTGTGCTTTCCTGCTCCTTCATATAAGCGGTCGGACTGTCGGCCATCATTTGCAATGGCGCCTCAAAAATAGTGTATAACGCCAGTTGATGACATCTTGTTCCCTGACTTACAGGGTTGGAATGACTAGGTTTGAATTCGGATTTTGTGGCATTTCGCATTGCGCCCGGTGTATAATCCATTGGCCCTGCCATCATTCGGATGTAAGTAATAGAGCAATCATAAGTAGGAACATCATCATTGGGTGTCCATTTGTTGTTTTCGAGTCCTTTTACACCTTCAAAGTTCAAAATGTTCGGGAAAGTTCGTTGTATTCCAGTAGGCTTGTACATACCATGAAAGTCCAGCAATAATTTATGATCGGCTGCTTTTTGCGCAATTTCATAAACCGAATTTACCATTTTGGTATCATCCCGGTCAATGAAATCAACTTTGAAACCTTTTACGCCCATATCAGTGTAGTTTTTGAATACCACATCAATATTTTCGTGTAAAGCCATCCATGAAGACCAAAGTATAATCCCAACGTTTCGTTCCTTGCCATAAGCAATTAAGGCTTTTAGATCTACTTTAGGATTGTGCTTCATAATGTTAGTCTCAACACTCCAGCCTTCGTCCAAAACAACGTATTCGACTTTGTTTTTGGAAGCAAAATCAATGTAATATTTATAGGTTTCCGTATTGATTCCAGCTTGAAAATTGACGTTGTAGATATTCCAATCGTTCCACCAGTCCCAAGCTACTTTTCCCGGTTTAATCCAGCTTACATCTTTTATTTTAGGTGGTTCGGATAATCGTTGAACCATGTCATTATTGGCCAAATCTTTGTCGCTTTCTGAAATGACCAAAATTCGCCAAGGGAAATTCCGACTGCCTTTTGTGTTAACCAAATAATCGGCTCTTTGGGTGATTAATTTGTTGAGGTTGTTGAATCCGCCGTTCATTTCCTGCAAAGGATATTTTGGGAAACGGGCTTCAAATCCTGATTTTTCTTTATTGTTGGTCACAAACATTCCCGGATAATCCTGAAGATTTGCTTCTAAGAAAACGGCTTTTTTATGGTTTTTAAAATCAATCAGAAAGGGCAAAAATGCTAACGTATCTTTAGTAAACTCGCTTATTTTTTTGTTTTCGTAATGAGATTCGAAAGAAGAAATAAACGGATCTTTTGGGTTTCTTAAATCTCTGACATAAGGCATTAGAGTAGGGTAGTCTTTGTCAAAATTTAAAACAGCTTCTTCTGATTTTACAACAATATCCCCTTTCTTTTTGGTTATAAAACGATAAGCGACCCCTTCGTCAAAAGCTCGAAATTCAATAGCAAAATCACCTTTGAAATTCAATACGAGTTGGTTGTAATTGTTTTCGACAACTTTCTTTTTGTAAAACGGAGTGTCAAAAGAAGTTCGTATGCTTTCTTTTTTAGAATTCAAAAGCATTGGTTTTTTACCCAATATTTCGCCTTCATTCAGAGTGATCGACATGGGGGAGGTACTCAAAATCGGTTCCTTTTCATGTGTGACTTCCCAAGTTATTTTATCCGAAAGAACAATGGCAATTTCAATTTTTCCATTTGGGGAAGCCAATTGAAAGTTTTGTTTCTTTTGGGAGAAAACGGGGTTAAAAAGAAATAGTGCTAGTAGTAAAATTGCTTTGTTCATAATTCTAAAAATAATATCACTAGTTGACGGTAATATCAAAATGGCGTTTTGAATTGTATAGCAAGCTGGCAGCACCCAATAAAGCCGCATTCTCATTGTCAGTCGAAACTTGTATACTAATCTCTAAATCAGCTGCTTTTATTTTTTTATCAAAAGTAGGAAGAAAAAGCGCACTCGAGTCGGCAATTTTACCACCAATAATAAAATGTTCTGCCGAAAAGTTTTTTAACAGAGGAATTACAATTTCGGCTAAATCTTCTCCCATTTTTTCAAATGCTTTGATTGCTGCTCCATCACCAAGAATTGCTCGGTTATAAAGCTCCAATCCGTTTTCTACAGATGTTTCGTTATTGCAATAATAATTGGCGATAAGCCCTCTTAGGGAAACATAATCTTCGGCCATGCTGGTTTTAAACGAGAGATTCCATATTTCACCGTCTTTTGGTACTTGACTTCCAGAACTGATTGAAATTCCTTTGTCTATAAAACAAGAACCTAAACCTGTCCCGAGTGTAACAGCCATTACTTTTTTTGAAAGGTTAGTAGGGTTTTTATGCACTTCTCCTTTTCCAAAACAAACAGCATCATTTTCGAACAACACTTTAAAATCATTTGGAAGTTTTATTTGTTTGCGAATCAAATCTCCAACATCTGCACCATAAAAATGCTCATATTTTGATTGCCCTTTTATCCAGCAAATCCCTTTTTCATAATCAAACGGCCCGGGCATACAGACTGTTATTCCCTCCATGTTTTCGACTCCTGAACTATCCCACGAAGCGCGAATCGTTTTTTCCCAAATATTCAAAACCTGATTTACAGGTAAATTAGAATTAAAAGACTCTTTTCGCATGGTAAATTCAAGAACTTCCATATTGGTAATATCAATGACACCAGTGGTAATGTGAGTCCCTCCAATATCTAATCCTACAGCATATTCCTTCTTCATCTTTAAAATAATTTAGTTATGTATATGTTTTAAATCAATTTTATTAGTTTTTACTCAATTCCAAATTGTACTTCTTAACCAAATCCAAAGTCGATTTATCAGTCGAAAAAACCGAGTTAAGCCCTTGTGGTTCCTGTGATGGATCTGTAGTTAAAGGATCTCCTGGATTCCATTTCCCGTCTTTGGTAACTGCTTTTCCTTCTCCGCCAAATCCCCAAAAGTTAGCGGCTTGTAACACTCCGTTGTTTTTATGGCTTTCGGCAACTCTGTTGAAAATATAATTGTAAAAAATATCCCTGTTAGTCACAGAAACAGTAGCGTCCAAACCTTCGTTTTGTCTTGGTAAACCAAATTCCTCAATGATGATTGGTCTTTTTAAATCATTGGCAACTTTTACGTGCAGGTCAATATATTCTCCAGCATTTTTCAATGTGATCGGCAGTGTTTTCTCGGCATCATCAGCCTTGTACCAATTCCAGTTTTTAGGCCAAATATGCATCGTTAAATAATCAATATTCGGATTGCGATGCGTTCTTTCAAAAATTTCCATACTGTCGTTGGAACTGTTTTTCCCCTCGGAGCCGGTAGAAATCAAGTGATTCTTGTCCAAACTGTCAATCAAGTTCACAATGTTGTTGAGCCAAACCGTGAATTTTTCTTCGTTCTCGGTAGTAAATAAGCGCGGTTCATTGCCCACCTGCCACGCCATAATCGTGTTGTCCTCGGTGTATTTTCTTTTCGTATAGGTGTTTGTTCTGCCCAAAATAAATTTCACATGATTGTTCAGTGCCTCCATACACGGTTCACAGCTATGAAATTTTTCAGTATAGGACATAAATTGCGGCCAAGTATTTGGTGGAATAGCAGGAATCGGAATCGGCCCATGACCATTCCATTCCAAATATTGTGACATTCCGCCGGACCATTCCCAGTTATTCGTCAGGTACAAAACCGCATACATATTGCGTTTACCCATTTCGGCAATCAGGAAATCCAATCCATCCAGTAAATCCTGATCGTATTTTCCCTGTTCGTATTGTAAAGCGGGGCGAACGGTATAATCGTATTTTCCACCGTCACCACCCACCAAAATTCGCAGGTTGTCAATTCCGTTTTTTAGCATTAAATCCAGCTCTCGAAGCAATCTTTTTCGGTCGCCCACTTTCTTTGAAGCAAGCAGACTTCCGTACCAGTAATTGGTTCCAATGTAGGAATAAGGTTTGTCGCCTTTGTAAAATTGAGTTCCTTTTACGGTGATTCTGGCTTGCTGTTTTTGCGCTTGACAAGTGATGTTGGTCAAACAAAAAAGAACCAAAACGATTGTTAATGCCGATTTCTTCATAATTAATTTGATTTATTTCAGGAGCTTTATCCTGCTATCCGTTTCAAGTCCTCATACCGCTGGCAACATTTTTTTTGTACCGGCAAGAGCTTCCTCTGGTCGCTTTGCCACTACATGAAATGTAAGCCATCGGTATTCTGGGCTTTCCACTGTTATCAGGGCTAGAGACTATGCTATTCAATTTATGGTTTAAAAGTTTAAAGGTTTGAGTTCAACGTTCAAAATCTTAATACTCAATTACGGCAAAACATACATGTTCGGCAACGAATTCACCAATGCCGATTTCGATTTGGTTACAAAAGTTTTAAAATCTGCCGCATTCGATGCAGTTGGCGTTGGTACCCAATAGGCATTTTGGGTATTGTTCCAAAATAGTACATAGCTTATTTGGATATTGTTTGCCGTCAGTGCGCTGTACAAATACGTAGAAAACCAATTGTCGATGGGCGGAATCGTTGCGGTAACCTGATAACCCGTTTCGGCCATTGCGGCAATTTTTACTTTTGAAATCGCTAAGTCGGATATCATTTTCAGTTTAGCATTCGCTTTATCTGCTCCAGTTTGTCCTTGATTATTAAAATCTCCATAATTGTCCATTCCCAAAACATCGACATAAGCATCACCAGGATAACGACTTAAATAATTCGTTGATGTCGAATAGGAATTATCAGGAGAGAAAGCATATAAAATATTATGAATTCCCTTCGTGTCCCTTAAATACTCCACAGTAAATTGATAAGCTGCCTTATAATCTTCTGGTGAACAATAATCGGCTCCCCACCAAAACCAGCTTCCGTCAAATTCATGAAAAGGCCTGAAAATAATCGGAATCAATTCTCCTTTTGAACCTTTTAAATTGGATACCACACTGGCGACTTTATCCAGTTTTGTTTTGTACCAGGCATTGTTTACGCCACCTGGTAGAATACTTTTGAATGCGGTCGCCTTTTGTTCCGTCGTCATGTCGGCAGCATAAAAGCTATTGTCATTATATGGTTCTCGGATATGCCACGAAAAAGTATTGATCATCCCTTTGGCGTAAGCTTCTTTTACATCATCGGTAATGATAACTTCTTGTTGGTAAAACCAATTGCTGGCTTGTCCGTTGTTATTTTTATCGGTAATAAACATAAAATCTGAACCAAGAATCGCAGGATCATAGCCCGTCGTTTTCTTGATATCCGATTCTGCTGTAGAACCATTGTTGTAAAACCCGTTAAAAGCGTCTTGCTGGCCAATTGCAAATTTGGTTTTGGCTAATTTCTTTAAGTTGTAGAATAATGCAACGGTTTCGGTGGTGGCATTTTTGTCAACCAGATAGGTTTTTACGTTTTGAGTTGTTAGTCCGTCAGTAACTTCAACTGGAGGAACTACTACTACGGGATCGGGCGCAGGGTCGTCTTTGGAACAACTGCTAAGTGCGATTATAAGACTTGGGATTATGATTTTTAAAAAAGGATTTCTCATACCACAATATCTTTTAGATTCTATGAATTAATTCAATACAGGCTCTGCCATTGTGATAAGGACATTTCCAAAATCCCGCTTTATCTTTTTTCATAGTGGAATAATCGGAGTTGATTCCCCAAAACCATTCGCCATTTTCTTTGTCAATGATGTGTTTTTTCGTGAAATCCCAGTTTTTGAAAACGATGTCCAGATATTCCTGTTTACCGGAAAGTTGCCAGGCGGTAAAATAACCAATCATCAATTCGGCTTGTGGCCACCAATGTTTTTCTGGGATTAATTCGAAAGTTTCAAGGTTGTATTCGTACCATAAACCACCATCAGAATCAAGCCCTTCTCTGGTTACATCTGCAATTTGAATGGCGTGTTTTTTATAATTGACAATTAGTTTAGGATCTTCTGAAATTTCGGCACATTGCAATAAAAGCCAAGCGGCTTCAATGTCGTGGCCGTAGGAAATAACGTCTTTCTTTTCTACCCAATTTTCATCAAAAAATAAATTTAAATGACCGGTTTCAGTATTGATAAAATACTTTTCGATGGTTTCTAATAGTTCAACTATGACTTTTCGCAGCGATTCATCTTTCCAAACAGTATATAAACTGGCATATCCTTCTACGATATGCAAATGGGTATTCATCGTTTTCTTTTCGTTGGCATCTTTTTCGCTTAAGCGCAAGTCGGCAATGGGTTGCCATTCGCGGGTAAAAGCCTCCAGATAGCCGCCGTTTTTGGTATCATAACTGTGTTCCTGAATTTTTTGATAGAGAGCAATTGCCATTTTCAATGCTTCTTCATCTTTGGAAACCGAATAATATTCGCTCAATCCATAAATAGCAAAAGCCAGAGCGTAAATTTGGTTTTTAGTGTCTTTTGGGGTTCCGTCGTAATGAACACTCCAAAAAACACCACCAAATTCACTGTCGTAAAAGTGCTCCGAAAAGTATTCAAAAGCACGTTTTGCGGTGTCTAAATGTTCTTTGTTTTTTGATATTTTATATGCAGCAGAAAAGGTCCATAGTAATCTTGCATTTAATACAGACCCTTTTTCTGCTTCATAATTTGTTATGTTGTTGTAATCTATTTGTCCAATGTAACCTCCGTTTTTTGTATCAATAGTTTTTTCTATCCAATAGGAAAGGATGCTTTGAAGCTCAAGCTCTAATTCTGTTTTTAGATTTTTTAAATCGGTTTGCACAATTAAAAAATTTCTTTGTTTTTATTTATTTGTTTGATAATTGTGTTGACAGAACCTGCAGAAGTCAAGGTGTCTTCAGGAGTATTGATGACATAATCCACAAGTTTGTCCACGCTGGAAACCGCTACATGCATGCGGGTGTCAGACGAAGCGTAATAGATATAAACGGTTCCATCTTCATCTTCAATCCATCCGTTTGAAAATAAAACATTGGATACGTCACCAACTCTTTCAATACCTTCAGGAGCCATAAAATGTCCAGCAGGAGCGTGTGTTACTTTGGAAATATCATTCAAATCGGTCATGAACATATAAAGGGTATAACGTAAACCAGCCGCGGTATTACGAACTCCGTGAGCCAAATGTAACCAGCCTTTTTCAGTTTTAATAGGAGCTGGGCCAAGACCGTTTTTTAGTTCATAAACAGTATGGTATTGTTTTCCATAAATGATTTCTTCGTCTTTTACGATTGGATTTTTCATGTCATCAACATATCCAAGTCCTATTCCGCCGCCATTTCCTACGTCAATAAATCCGTCCTGCGGGCGGGTGTATAAAGCGTATTTTCCGTTTACAAATTCAGGATGCAAGACTACATTGCGCTGTTGTCCCGTGTTCGAAATCAAATCAGGTAATCTTTCCCAGTTGATTAAGTCTTTGGTACGCACAATTCCAGCATTGGCAACAGCTGTGCTCGTATCGCCTTTTGGCGCTGACGGGTCTTTTCTTTCGGTACAAAAAATACCGTAAATCCATCCGTCTTCATGGTTTATAAGACGCATGTCATACACATTGGTATCAGGTTCTTCCGTTTGCGGAATCACGCATGGTTTGTCCCAAAATTTGAAATTATCGATCCCATTTGGACTCTCGGCTACAGCAAAGAAAGATTTTCTGTCGGCACCTTCTACACGGGCAGCAAGAATGTATTTGTCTTTCCATTTCATAGCACCTGCATTGAAAGTCGCATTGATGGCAATTCTTTCCAAAAACAAAGGATTTGTATCAGGATTAAAGTCAAATCTCCATTCCAAAGGAGCGTGCGAAGCCGTTAAAACAGGGTATTTATAACGTGTGTATATTCCGTTTCCAATTTCGTTCAGAGGTTCGTTTTTACGTTCGATTAAGGCAATAAACTGTCCCTTAAGCTCGATTTTTTTTTGATTAAAATCGGCCATTACTTCATTTGTGTTCATAACTAAAAAGTTCTATGTCAAATAATTATTTATTTAAATTTCGCTTGAGGTTAAGTTCATCCTCAATGGTTTGCATTTTTTCTTCTGAAAGGGGATAGAAGAGTATGAAAAGTACCGACAATGCAGCGGCGATTGCCGGAAGAAAGCTTAGCATTAGTAATATTCCGTTTTGTGCAATGGCAGTTTGTGCAACATTGGCCTGGAAACCAAAGTATCCCAAAAGCCATCCTGTCGCGGCACCTCCGATAGTCCATCCAAATTTTTGGGACATCGAAGAAGCCGAAAATATAAGTCCAGTGGCTCTTCTTCCTTGTTTCCATTCGGAGTAATCGGCGCTATCAGCATACATAGACCAGATTAAAGGGAAAATACATCCTGCACAAATACTGATTAGTACTTGAAAAAATAGGATAAGAGCAATATTTTCTTTGCCTAAATAATAAAAAAAGAAACTTAAAATTGTGGCAAGTGTCATGGCACCAAAAAAAGTTTTCTTTTTGCCTATCCGATTGGCAATAGGAGTGGCTGCAATTACACCGATGATGTTGGCGGCCTGTCCCAAGACAAGATAAAGTGTGGTTGGAGTCATCGTGAAATTTTCGCCCAAAATATTGAAGCTGTAGTTTACTGTACTGCTTACGTAATATTTAAAATAATATACGGCAGCTCCGTCACGGATAGAGTTGAAAATCAAAGCACCTATTCCTGCGCCCAATAGAATCCACCAAGGACCATTTTTAATCAAATCTTTTAAATCTTCTTTTAAATTTGGTTTTTCGTCATTAATCGGTTGTACTCTTTCTTTGGTTAGGAAAAAACAAGACCAAAAGAACATAGTAGTGATGGTTCCAAAAGTAATTATCGTGTATAACCAACCTGTTTTGGAATTTAAATTTCCGCCAAAATGATTTACCAAAGGTTCAATTAACCAAAGTGCCAACAAACTTCCGCCAAAGGCAAAAACCATGCGGTAGGAGGAAAGTGTGGTACGCTCTTTTCGGTCGCTTGACATAACTCCCAACAATGATGCATAAGGGACATTTATTATCGAATACACCATCATCATTAGAGAATAGGTAACGTATGCGTATATTATTTTTCCTTTTTCGTCAAAATCGGGTGTGTAAAATGTAAGTACACCAATTATTGCAAATGGAATTGCAGTCCACAGCAAATAAGGCCTGAATTTTCCCCAACGACTTTTGGTGCGGTCCGCAAGAATCCCTACCAAGGGGTCAAAGCAAGAATCCCAAATACGGGTAATCAGGAACATGGTTCCAACCACGGCCGGTGCGATCCCAAAAACATCTGTGTAGAAAAACATAAGGTACATGCTGAAAATTTTCCAAAACATTGAGGAAGCAGCATCTCCTAGTCCGTAACCAATTTTTTCTTTTAAACTAATTTTAATATCCATTCCTTTCTTTGGGTTTGTCGTCATGGTTTTGTTTTTTATATAGATTTATTTTTGCGGCGTCTTTTTCAAAAAGGGTATTGTCAAGATTGTAAAATTCGATAAAATCTTTTTCACTTGTTTGTCCTTTGAATGGTGCATAGTAGTGCATTTTTTTCTCTTTTTCTTGCCAGCCATGGTTTCTCCAAACCAGTACATAAGAAATTTTATAGTTGCCTATGGCCTTCATCAAAGTATCTGTCCACCATTTGTCATACGGAATAGCTTCGTAACCCGTCTCCGCAAATGCCATTATTTTATTGTGTTCTTTGGTAATATTATCCATTATCCCAAATTGTTTTTGGCAACTTTCTACGAACGAATTGTCTTTTAAAGGATCGTTATAATTGTATTTGTCAAAACTTAAAATATCAACATATTCATCGCCTGGGTAATATTCCAGGAAATCTTCTTTTGAATTGAAATCGGCAGTATTGTACACATAAATCAAATTATGAACTCCTTTTTTTTGAAAATATTCGGTTGTGAATTTCCAAAGCGCTTTAAATTCTTCGGGACTTCCGTTGTTTTTGCACCACCAAAACCAAGTTCCTGTCAGTTCATGAAATGGACGATACAATATTGGAATTAAATTCCCTTTTTTGTCCTTCAAAGTTAATAGGTATTTTGCAGCTTCATCAAGCCAAGTTGTATATTTTTCGTGGCTTACACCTCCTGGCAAAGCAGATGCCAATGATTTTGGAGTGGTATCCCAGGCATTTCCTCCCGTTAACGGGTTGTTGAAATGCCAACTGATAGTGATAATTCCGCCTCTTTTATATGCATCAACGATGTATTGTCTCATTTTGTCAAAAGGCACACCGTCAATATTCTTGTCCGATTTGGTTTCAAGTCCACCTAAATCCCATCCATATACTGCTGGATAATCTCCAACTACATCTTTTACATCGCTTCTTCCTTGTTCATATTTCCAATTTACACCGTAGGCAAGATCATCCTGATGACCAAATAGTATACCTTTTTGAGTTGTTTTTTTAAAATTTTGGTACAACTGAACTGTGTTGTTGGTAGATTTTTTATCTGATAATGATAATTTAGTATCACTAAATTGTGAATAAGAGGTGAAAAACATGCTAAAGCTTAGAAAAAGAGTGAGTATGTAGTTAGTTTTTGTCATATTTATACTAATGCTTTTTTGATAGTTTTTAGTTAAAATTAAAATTGATTCCAGTTTAATGTAAAAGGGTTGAGTTTTAAAATTGTTGTTTTGTGTTTTTTATTAATTTTTTATCAAAAAGTCAATAAAGTAATGCTTTTAAAATAGAATATATTTTTTAATCGTCTTTTTAGTTAAAAAGCATAAATTCATTTTTCAAAGATATGCTAATAAGATCTTCTGTATTAATATTATTTTATCAATTTTATATCTTATTATTGCAAATAAAAAATGAATTATGAGCGCTTTTAAAAAATTTCACAGGGAAATTGTTCCTCTTGCGGCACAGGATAGTTTTTTGGTTTTTGATAGAGTCAAAGATGTGTTTGATTATCCGATTCATTATCATCCGGAATATGAGATCAATTTTATATTGAATGGAAAAGGAGTGAAACGAGTGGTAGGGGATAATATAGAAGAGATTGACGATGTTGAGTTGGTTTTGGTTGGGCCTAATTTGTATCATGGGTGGGAACAACATAAATGTAAAAACAAGGATATTCAGGAAATAACCATTCAATTTCATAATGATCTTTTTCATGAAAATTTGTTGTCTAGACGAATTATGACTCCCATAAAAGAGATGTTCAACCGTTCTGTGCATGGTATTTTATTTTCAAATCAAGTGGCAGAAATGCTCACCCCGCGACTAATAAAGATATCTAAGTTGGATGGTATGGATTATTTTTTGGAAATCATATCGATACTTTATGATCTTGCCAACTCCCGTAATCAAAGGCTTTTGTCAACGTTTACGGTAGAAAATGACACTTTTGAAGAGAATGATAAAATGAAAACAATCTACGATTATATTCAAAAGAATTTTGCTGAAAAATTATCATTGGAAGAAGTTGCAGGTGTTGCTAATATGACAACGATTTCCTTTAATAGGTTTATTAAAAAACGTACCGGAAAAACATTTGTCAATTATATTAATGATATCCGAATTGGCTATGCTGCAAGGTGGTTGGTGGAGAAAGACCTTAGTATTTCTGAGGTTGCCTTTAGGTCAGGTTTCAATAATATTGCTAATTTTAATCGAAGTTTTAAGTCATTTAAGAAATGTACCCCTAGTCAATACCGTGATGATTTCTCAGGTTTGAAAAGAATTTTATAAAACAGCTTGAGTTTTAATTAAAATGCCTCTTGAAAATTATTTTTAAGGGGTATTTTTTTTGTTTTAATAATTGCATATATACCATATATTATGGTTATAAAGTATTGATAATTTAAAAAAATAGGTATATAATTTTGTTATGTATAATTTAATTTTTCATTTTGAAAATATATTATCATTAAATGATATAATAATATTAATATAATGTTGACTACTGCTCTAAATTTGTCAATTATAAATCTTAAATATTTATTAATGCCAAAATGGTCTCATGTAATATTTTTTTTATGAGATTGTTAAACTTAACTAACAAACTAATTATTATGAAAAAACCATTGTCTAATTTATTTCATTGGGATGCTAAACATTGGGCTGTTCCATTGATTTTATTTTTATTGTTATCATGCAATTTAATTACTGCACAAACCAAGGTGCAAGGAGTTGTGAAAGATGATAAGGGGGTTACAATTCCAGGTGCGAATATTACGGTTGTGGGTTCAGGAAAATCTGTTTCAACCGATTTTGATGGAAAATTTGTAGTTAATGCACCTTCAGATGCTACTTTGTCATTCTCTTTCGTGGGATTCGTTACACAAAAAATTGCTGTTAATGGAAGATCAACCATAAATGTAATTTTAAAATCTAGTGCTGAAGATTTAAAAGACGTTGTGGTTATTGGTTATGGGACTATGAAAAGAAAAGACGTAAACAGTGCTATTTCCAGTATTAGTTCAAAAGATATGGAAAATTTGAAGGCCTCATCATTTGACCAAATGATGCAGGGAAAGGCTGCTGGTGTTGTTGTAAGTAATAATTCCGGTGAACCGGGAAGTAATGTTTCAGTAAAAATTAGGGGAGCTTCTTCTTTGACAGGAACGAATGAGCCTTTGTATGTAATAGATGGAGTGCCAATTTCTGGAGATGCAAGAAATTCGTCTACATCAGGGAGAAATGCATCTGGAAATTCTAATTTTTCCAATGCCGGTAATATTACGGTAAGTCCTTTGGCAATGTTAAATCCTAGTGATATAGAATCGATTGATATACTTAAGGATGCTTCTGCTACCGCTATTTATGGTTCAAGAGGAGCTAATGGAGTTATTATCGTAACAACAAAATCCGGTAAAAAAGGAACAGGTAAATTAACCTATGAAAATAGTTATTCTATCAGCAATTTGCCTAAACAATTACCTTCGATGAATTTGCAACAATATGCAACACATCAAAATGCTTTGTCAAAAGTATATGGTATTCCTCTTCGACCAGAATTTGCCCATCCAGAATATTTAGGGACTGGGACTGACTGGCAGAAAGAAATTTATCAAACGGGGATTATGAAATCGAATCAGTTATCTTTTTCAGGAGGAAAAGAGGGGGTAAGTTATTATATATCCGGAGGTATGTTAGATCAAGAAGGTATTGTAATTGAATCGGGTTTCAAAAGATATAATTTTAGATCTAATATTGATGCCAAACTGAATAGTTTCATAAAAGTTGGTGCCAATGTGAGTGGTGCTATTACAGATGAAAAATTAACTTTGAACGGTCAATTTAATGGAGTGGTTGCTACTTCATTATCATCTACTCCAGATGTAGCTGTTAGAGAATTGTCAGGAGCTTTTGCAGGACCACCGACAGGAGGAGCAACTTCATTCGTTAATCCTGTGGCGACTTCTTTATTAGGGTCTAATACCTTGGTTAGAAAAAATTATTCTGGGAATTTTTATACTCAAATCGATCTGTTCAAAGGATTGGATTATCGTTTTGAAGCGGGTGGATATATTTATGACAATTTAGGGCAACAATACGATCCAATGTATTCTTTAGGGAATGCTGTAAAAAGCTATGCGAATTTGTATTATAATCCATCTTCAGGTAACTCATGGAACTTAAAAAACATGCTTACTTACAGAAATACTATCGGTAAACATAATTTCACAGTTTTGGCAGTACAGGAGTCGAACAAATCACATTGGGAAGGGTATTCAATTAACGCAACTGGTTTTAAAGACAATAGCCATCATGAATTAGCTTATTCTGATTTGTCTAAAGCAATAGTAAATAGTCCATACGAAGGAGACCAGGCATTGTCTTCTTATTTAGGAAGGGTTGTTTATGATTATGGTGACAAATACGGAATCACTGGAGCAGTTAGAACAGATGGATCTTCAAAGTTTGATATTGGTAAAAAATGGGGTGTTTTTGGGTCATTTGGAGCTTCTTGGAAACTTTCTAATGAAACCTTCATGGAAAGTACTAAAAAGTATGTTGATAATATTAAAATTAGATTTGGTTGGGGACAAACAGGTAACAATCAAATTCCTAATAATTTATATGATTCTAACCTGCATTTGGTTAACAGTTCAATGGGGAATTCTTATTTGCCATCAAACACCAATAATGCAAATTTAAAATGGGAAACTCAGGTACAGACAAATTTAGGTTTAGATTTTACAATGTTTAATTCTAAATTAACCGCTTCTGTAGATGTTTATAGAAAGGATAATGATAACTTCTTGTATCAAGTTCCTTTGCCAAACTTCCTTTCTGGTGGTGGAGATTATGAAGGTGGTGTAAATCCTCCATACTTTAATCTTGGAAGTATGCGAAATAAAGGAATTGAGTTTACATTAGGCTATTCTCATAACTTTTCTGAAAAATTTTCATGGAATACCAGTTTTAATTTCTCCAAAAATATAAACGAGGTAACTGATATGAAAGGATTGAATATTGTTAAAACTACCAATACCTTGGCTTACAATACTGTAACTGTTTCGAGAACAATGGAAGGTTTGCCAATCGGGTCATTTATAGGTTATGAGGCAGTAGGTATTTATAGAACAGATGCTGATTTATTGACTTATGGGCATGATAACGGAAGTTCCAAAGTGCCTTTGAAAGACGGGACTAATTCATTATTACCAAGTTTTCAAAAAGGTGATGTGATTTATAAGGACCAAAACAACGATGGTATTATTGATATTAAAGATTTAGTTCCAATTGGAAATCCAAATCCAGATTTTAATTATGGTTTTACCAATAATTTCAAATACAAAAATGTTGATTTGTCTATTTTCCTTCAGGGAACTTATGGAAATGAAATAATGAATTTAACTCGTGCCACAGGCACAATGAACAGTGGTGTAGGAACAAATTATTTAACTGAAGCGGCAGATTTTTATTCAGCTGACAATTTAAATGCAGCTTTACCAAGACCATCAACTTATGATCATATCAATAATGCGGTATCATCTCGCTTTATTGAGGATGGTTCTTATTTAAGAATTCAAAATGTAACTCTAGGATATTCATTGCCGGCTGATCTTATTAAACAAATAAAATTATCAAGATTGAGATTTTATGCTACCGGACAAAACTTGTATACGTTTACCAAATATAAAGGTTATGATCCTGAAGTGGGCTCCTACAACCAAGATGCACTATTATCAGGCATTGATAACGGACGTTATCCAACGCCTAGACAGATAACTTTTGGTTTAAATGTTGAATTTTAATACGTAATTAATATGAAAAATATAATAAAAAGAAGCAGTGTTGTTGCAGCGACATTGATGTTGTTGGTTTCATCTTCTTGTTCTCAAGACTTTATAGATGTGCCGGCACAGGGAACACCTACTTTAACTAACTATTATGATTCGGATGTTAAGTTGGATAATGCTGCTAATGGATTGTATGGTTTGGTTTGGTTTAATATGAATAAAGCCGGATATTATGGTATTACTGATGTTATCTCTGGTAATATGTATGCCGGTCCTTATAATGATTTTGGTAAATTCACTGATTTGAGCTTTACCAATACAGCATCCTACATTTCTGATTCATGGAGATCATGTTATGGAGCCATTGCAAATTGTAATGCTTATATTAATGGTTTGCCAACAGGAGTTGGTCCTGAAGTAAGCAAAGAAGCATTAAATAACGCATTAGGAGAAGCACATTTTATCAGAGCCTTTTCTTATTTTTTCTTGGTAAGATTATGGGGTAATGTGCCTATTGTTGAAAACACTGCTGATTATGCTGCGAATTTTGTAGTTCCTAGTAATCCAGTTGCAGATGTGTATAAATTTATAGAAAATGATTTGAAATTTGCAGCTGCTAATTTAAGAACTAAAGTTAGAGGTTCTAATTACGCTGCTAATGCGCATGTTTCAAGCGGGTCTGCTAAGGCTTTTTTAGCAAAAGTATATTTATATGAGAAAAAATATGACCTTGCCAGAGCTATGGCCTTAGAAGTAATTAATAGTGGTGAGTTTAAATTATTGGGGGGTGATGAATTACCTACAAAATCCTTTGCTGATTTATTTTTGCAAATGAACAATAATAACGAAGAGTCAATCTTTGCATGGCAATGGACAGGAGCAGGAACTTATTTTGACGGTAACTTCTCTAATACAACATTTGCTCCGGAAAATAGGTTGGTTGAAACTACATATTCTGCTCAGGTGGCACCATCTCAGGATTTAATCAAAAACGTTTTTGAGGATGGAGATCTTAGAAGAAAAGAGACTTTTATGCTTCCCGGCGATTATTATCCAAATTTAACTTATGCTGCAACCCTAGCTGTAGATTCTCCTTATTTATTAGGATACACATTTAATTTAACTGATGTTCCAAATGGAGTTCAAAATTCAGGGGCAGGATTAAAAAAATATGTAATCGGAAAAGAAAATTTACCTGTTACCGGAAAGTTCAACAAACCTTTTAATGGGGAAAGTAGCATGAACACTTACCAGATGCGTTATGCAGAGCTGTTGTTGATTTATGCAGAAGCAGTTATAGGCTCGCAAACAGGTAGTACTTCTGATGCTTTGGCTCTTAAAGCGTACAATGCAGTTCGTAAAAGAGCCGGTTTGCCTACCAAGGCGACAATCACTTTTGATGATGTGTTTAGAGAAAGACGTGCTGAATTAGCTTGTGAAGGAGATTATTATTTTGATCTAGGACGTTTGCCTTTTGCTAAAGCTAAAGCAATATTGGAAGCACAAAATAGAGGTGATAAAGACACTCCTAAACATATAACGATTACTGCTACGAGTCTTTTATTGCCTTATCCGGCTGATGATTTGATTAAAAATCCAAAATTGACTGAAGTAGTTCCGTATACTTTTAAATAATTTCAAAATTAAAAATATGGAATAAGCATGATTTTGGATTGGTTGTAAACACCAATAATGTTATGTGAATTACATATGACCAATAAAAAATAATAAACATCAACATATGAAAAATATAAAAATTGTTACGTTAACAGCATGTATAGCATTGATGTTATCTTTAATGCTTTTTAGTTCATGCTCCGATGATACTAATTCGTCCGATAGTGCCGGTCCACCGGTTATAGAATCGGTAATGCCATCAGGTTATGATAAGGCCGGTAACGTTTTACCATTAACTCCTGTTACTAAAGGAGACCCAAAAAGTTATTACATTATCCATGGGAAAGGGTTACTTACAACTCAGAAAGTTTACTTCAATGATTATGATACGTATTTTCGTCCGACTTTCGTAACAGATACTGATATCATTATTTTAATTGATGAAAATACTCCTTATGCAAATGCTTCTAATAAATTAAAAATAGTAACGAATTATGGTACTGTTCTTTATGATTTTGTGATAGCACCGCCGCCGCCAACTGTCAATTGGTTCAATCCTATAAATGCAGTAGCAGGTGATGTGGTTACAATCGATGGAAAGTATTTTTTAAATCCTGTCGTAAAAGTTGGGACACAACAAGCTACTATCGTTTCTTCTACATTGACAGAGATTAAATTTAAAATGCCAGCTAATTCTGCTAATCAATTGGTATCAGTTTCAAATATTACCGGTACTGCAACTTCTAGTATGGCGGTTGGTGCAGCATTGTATGATGATGAGATCCAAGGTGATGCTGGTCATTGGACTTGGGACGGCAGCCCTTTTACGACAGATTATGCTACAGATAAAGCTCAAGGCAGCTCGGCAATAAAATTAGTATTTGGTGGATGGAGTGGTGCCGATATGAAGTTTAATTCAAGAGATGTTTCAAAATATAAAGCATTTACAGTTAAAATTAAATGTACTTCTACAAAACCTGAAGCAAAGCTAACTTTTGTTTTTGGAGGGTGGGCTTATCAAATACAGAAATCAATTACTTCAAATTGGACTACTATTGAAATTCCATTTTCGGCTATAGGAAATCCTACTACTTTTGATCAATTGACATTCCAAGAGTCTGGTAATTTTGGAGGTAATACCATATTAATGGATGAGATGGGATTTGTATTAAAATAAAATTGGTGTTTTGAGTTAGTTTAAAATATTCCCTAGTTGAAAAATTAGGGAATATTTTTTTAAAATGTTGGCAGTTTTCCTTTTTTGAGCTTTTTTAAGGGTATTTTGAAAAAAAAGTATCATAATATTTAGTTTCGATTGATTATCCTTGTATGTAAAACCTTTGATAGGTTTGTTAAATCTCATTGAATGAAAAATTTAAATAAAATACTATTACCACTGTTTTTATTCCTTGGTTTTTGTCTTTCCGTTTTCTCGCAAACATCTTCAAATATCAAAAATAGGGAGCATATTTCGTTGGACAAAGACTGGAAATTTGCTTTTGGCCATCCATCAGATACCAAGAAAGATTTTAATACCGGGACAGCTTATTTTTCCTATTTAGCGAAAACAGGTTTTGGCGATGGCGCTGCCAATGCTTCTTTTGATGATCGTTCCTGGCGCAAATTAGATCTTCCTCATGATTGGGCAGTAGAGCAGGGTTTTAGTCCTGAAGCCAGTTTTAGCCACGGATTCAAAGCAATTGGCCGAAATTTTCCTGACAAAAGCATCGGCTGGTACCGTAAAAAAATAATTATTCCCGAAAGTGATCTAGGAAGAAGAATTCATATCGCATTCGATGGCGTTTTCCGTAATTCCATTGTTTGGGTAAACGGTCATTATTTAGGAAACCAAGACAGCGGCTATTTGGGTTTCGAATATGATATCACCGATTACATTAATTATGGAGGCGAAAATACAATCGCCGTTCGGGCAGATGCAACCATGGAAGAAGGCTGGTTTTATGAAGGAGCCGGGATTTATCGCCATGTCTGGCTTAATAAAACTAACGAACTTCATGTTCCGGACAACGGCACTTTTGTGAAAACAAAAACAAGCGGAAATACAACTACAATTAATGCTTTGGCCACACTTACAAATGAAGGGAAAACTGCAAAATCATTTGGAATAAAACAGACTGTTTTGGACGTGGCGGGAAAAAGTATTGTTGAAAAAGCAATAAATTCCTGTACTTTAAATCCAAGGGAGACTAAAGATTTTTTGGCAGATTTAACAGTTGAGAATGCTGTGCTTTGGTCGCTTGAAAATCCTTATTTGTATAAAATGGTGACTTCAGTTTACGAAGAGAATAAACTGGTAGATACTTTTCAAACTTCTTTTGGAATCCGGACTGTCCGTTTTGATGCCAATGAGGGCTTTTTTCTTAACGGAAAACATGTCAAAATAAAAGGAACAAACAATCATCAGGATCACGCAGGAGTAGGTACGGCCATGCCGGATGCATTGCAGGATTTCAGAATCAAAACCTTAAAATCCTTCGGAAGTAATGCTTATCGTTGTTCTCATAACCCACCAACACCCGAATTGCTGGAAGCTTGCGATCGTTTGGGAATGCTGGTTATTGACGAAAACCGTTTAATGGGAAGTACCCGAACCCATTTATGCGACATAAAAAAAATGATTGAGCGCGACAGGAACCATCCTTCAATCATTAGTTGGAGCATCGGAAACGAAGAATGGGGAATTGAAAATGATATTGTGGGAGCCCGCATTGCGAGTGCCATGCAGTCCTATGTGAAATCTATCGATGACACCAGGCCTTCAACGGCCGCTTTTAGCGGAGGTATTGGCAGTAACGGAATAACAACCGTTATGGATCTGCTGGGAATCAATTATATCGTGAATAAAAACACCGATGAGCAGCATAAATTATTTCCTAAACAATCTATTTGGGGAACTGAGGAAGGAAGTACCAATACTACTCGCGGCGAGTATTATCGTGACAATCAAAAACACATTATGCCTGCTTATGACAAAGCGCCTAGTTCAAGTTTTATTAGTATAGAACAAGGCTGGAAACATTATAATTCCCGTCCGTATCTGTCAGGGATGTTTGTTTGGACAGGATTTGATTATCGCGGTGAGCCTACACCTTTTGAATATCCTTCAACAGGTTCTTATTTCGGGATGGTAGATCAATGCGGATTTTATAAAGATACCGCTTGGTACCTGAAAGCGTGGTGGCAAGATGAACCGGTTTTACATCTTTTGCCGCATTGGAATTGGGCAGGAAAGGAGAATCAAAACATCGAAGTTTGGGCTTACAGCAATTGTGACGAAGTAGAACTTTTTTTAAACAAGAAAAGTTTAGGCAAAAAAGTAATGGAAAAAGACGGGCATCTCGAATGGAACGTCAATTACACACCCGGAACGCTTGAGGCCATAGGCTACAAAAACGGAAAGAAAATCATAACCGAAGTTGTAAAAACTACAGGTGTAGCCAACACTCTAAATTTGGCTTCCAATAAAAATAATATTCAGGCGTCCAAAAATGACATAGCAATGATTACGGTAAGTGCCAAGGACAAATCAGGTCTTTCAGTGCCAATTGCTGATAACGAAGTTACTTTTTCAATCACAGGTCCGGGGAAAATTATCGGTGTTGGCAACGGGAATCCAACCTCATT
The DNA here is from genome assembly GCF_027111335.1 of Flavobacterium aquiphilum. Classification (NCBI taxonomy): domain Bacteria; kingdom Pseudomonadati; phylum Bacteroidota; class Flavobacteriia; order Flavobacteriales; family Flavobacteriaceae; genus Flavobacterium; species Flavobacterium aquiphilum. The sequence goes on from NZ_CP114288.1 coordinate 1,796,801, forward strand.
GGAACTGGATCAATATTTGGAAACCATCACTGTTTTGAATCTTGAAAATCTGAAAGAAAAAATAGTGGACGATTTCAATGTTTCAGAAGGAATTAATGAAAACGTTATTGCCGAATCTTGGCAAAAAGCCTTCACGGACGACAGAGACACTGTTTTTGGCAAAAAAGTAAAAGCAGTTGTTTACAGAACCGAGTTTGAACTGCCTGTAAATTATAACGATACAGCAATCAGTTTGTTTTACAACAGCCTAGGGAAAAAGCAATCCATTTTTATCAACGGTCATAAAATCTGCAATGAAATTCCTGAAAACAAAAAGGGCGACACCTTTCTTTTGGACAAAAAAATACTGCATTCGGGCAAAAATTCCATCGCAATTATTGCTCAGCCTTTATTGAAAAAATACAAATGGGATGTGGTGAACCAAAATCCGGGAACGATTCAAATTATTGCCAAAGCCGAAAATTATAAGCGAAAATTATTTAACGGTTTGGCTCAGGTTATCGTTCAAACCACTGGAGAAGCAGGAGAAATTACCCTGACTGCAACTAGTAACGGACTCAAAAAAGCCGAAATAAAAATAAATGCAGTAAAAGATTAGATAACAATAAAAATAAGTTTTTTTGGGCGTGTCCCTCCGTAAAAACTCCGGGTCGGGCTGTACGTTCCCGCTTCCCGATGAAAAATCGGGAGAGCTCCACTGCCATCCCTCACGCAGATTGTGCAGGACATCATAATTAGTGATAAAAACAATATTTTGTTAAAATAAATACTATTAGAATGAAAAAAATACTTCTCACATTACTTTTAAGTAGTATGGCAATTCAAGGTTTCTCACAAGGAAATGTCTATAAACAAGGATTCGGAAAATTTGAAGGTCTTGCGATGACTCCGCCAATGGGCTGGAATTCCTGGAATACTTTTGAAACAAATATCGACGAAAAATTGGTCAAAGAAACCGCCGATATTATGGTTTCTTCCGGAATGGTGGCCGCAGGTTACAATTACATTGTTTTAGATGATGGCTGGATGGCCAAAAATCGGGATATCAATGGTAATTTGGTTCCTGATCCGGTTAAATTTCCAAGCGGAATGAAGGCATTAATTGAGTATGTACACTCCAAAGGGTTGAAATTTGGTTTGTACAATTGCGCCGGAACCCACACTTGTGCGGGGTACCCCGGAACACGCGGGTACGAGTATCAGGATGCCCGTTTTTATGCTGATTTAGGAATCGATTTCTTGAAATACGATTGGTGCAACACCGCAGGGATTAATGCTCCCGAAGCGTATGCCACGATGAGCAACGCGCTCAAAACTGCCGGAAGGCCTATCGTTTTCAGTCTTTGTGAATGGGGAGATAATAAACCTTGGGATTGGGGAAAACCAATAGGAAACCTTTGGAGAATTTCGGGCGACATTTATCCTTGTTTCGATTGTGAATTTCATCACGAAGAAGGAAATTGGTCGTCATGGGGATTCATGAAAATTGCCGAAATGCGCAAAGATATCCGTAAATTTTCCGGACCGGATCATTGGAATGATTTCGATATGATGGAAGTGGGAGACGGAATGACCAATACCGAAGATAAAACTCATTTTTCCATGTGGTGCATGATGGCTTCACCTTTAATCGCCGGAAATGATTTCAGAAAAATGACAAAAGAAACTTTGGCTATTTTAACCAATAAAGAACTTATTGCCGTCGATCAGGATAAATTAGGGATTCAAGGATTCAAACTTTCTGCCGAAGACGGTTTGGAAGTTTGGGTAAAACCGTTATCTGACGGAAATTGGGCAATTACTTTTCTGAACAGATCAGATGTGAGCAAAAAAATAAATTTCGATTGGAAAAAAAATCCAATAAAAGATGCTGATTTTGGCTATGAAGCCGATTTCAATAAGGTAGCCTTCAAGATAAAAGACCTTTGGAAAAACAAGGAGGCGGGCACGACCAAAAAGAATTTCATGGCCGATATTGCTTCTCATGATGTAATTACGTTACGATTGATTCCTTAAAATTCGAATGATATGAATTTCAAATCTAAAATCACCCTGTTTTTGTTCGTGTTAAGTTGCAGTATGGCAAACGCACAATTTGTTAAAAAACATGGACAACTTAGCGTAAAAGGAACACAGTTGGTGGATAAAAATCAAAATCCAATTGTTTTGAGGGGAGTAAGCATTGGTTGGCATAGTATGTGGCCAAGGTTTTATAATGAGAAAGTGGTCAATTGGCTTAAAAATGATTTTCATTGCACCGTTGTTCGTGCGGCATTGGGGATCGAAATTGGAGAACACCCTTATGTGAAGGAACCGGAATTCTCCAAAGAAAAAATCGAGGCAGTCATAAAAGGAGCAATCAAATCGGATATTTATGTTATTGTCGATTGGCACAGTCATAATATTAATTTGAAAGAAGCCAAAGAATATTTTGATGAAGTTTCCAAGAAATACGGGAAATACCCGAACGTGATTTATGAGGTGTTCAATGAACCGGATTACGAAACCTGGGCGGAAGTCAAGTCATATTCCGAAGAAGTAATCAAGGTAATCCGTGCCAATGATCCGGACAATATTATTTTGGTAGGATGTCCCAAATGGGATCAGGATATTCAATTACCTGCCCAAGATCCTATAAAAGGTTTTGATAATTTGATGTACACCATGCATTTTTATGCGGCAACACATGAAAAATGGCTGCGTGATAGAACAGATGAAGCAATCAAAAGTGGCTTGCCCATTTTTGTCTCCGAATCAGCCGGAATGGAAGCTTCAGGAGACGGACCAATGAATTATGTTGCCTGGCAGGAATATATCGATTGGATGGAAACCAAAAAGTTAAGTTGGATTGTTTGGTCTATTTCGGATAAAGATGAAACCTGTTCGATGTTGAAAAAATCGGCAGATTCTGAGGGGAATTGGAAAGATTCAGATCTTAAGGAATCGGGCTTGAAAACCCGTGAATATTTAAGGAAATACAATAATTAGAAAGTTTACTAAAACAAAAAAATCCAATTTTTGAAGAAATTGGATTTTTTTTGTGTTGCAATTTAAAACAGTATATTGCAACATTGTTTTTTTGATTTACCCCGCTTGTAACTAAATGAGATTAACTTTAAAATTAACGACTTATTTTAAAATGCTTTTGTTGATCATTGGCATTTGTTCGTTATTTTTATTGTTGTTTCTTTCTCTTTATTTATACGTGGGTCAGCAGGAAAAAGACGTTTTTAAGGTCAATTCGAATCAGTACAAAACGGAGGTCAGTAAGTTGTTTGATTTTAATTCCAAAACTCAGGTAGTTACTATTAATGACCTTACTTATTGGGACTCATTGGTCAAATTTACCAAGACAAAAGATACGGTTTGGTACAATACCCACATTGTAAATGAATTTCCAACCTATGAAGTGGATTATATCGCTATTTACGGATTGGATAAAAAAAACATAGCCCACACATCAAATCCTAATTTTAAATCGAATAACTTCATTCCTGTCCAGGCGATGATGCATTTGTATAAAAAAAAGTTTTCTAAGTTTTATATGCGGATTCCTGAAGGGGTGGTTGAAGTTTTTGGAGGAACAATCCATGCTTCGAATGATCCTAAAAAGGTAAAATCAAAACCGGCGGGCTACATGTTTATGGCTCGCATTTTGAACCAAAAATATTTTAAAAATTTGGAAGATATGTGCAGTTCCAAAATTAAGTTTTTGGATAAAAAAGTGATACCGCACAATATTGGAAACAAAAAAGTGACTTCAATAATAGAATTGCGAGACGCGGATAATTTGGTGGTGACCAAATTATTTTTTGAAAGGCCTTCGCATTTAAATTTTGAAAAAACCAAAGAATTGTTGCTGATTATTGTGATTGCCACTTTGATAAGTCTTATCTCAGCAATTCATTATTTCAGAAAATGGGTGTATAAACCATTGAAACTAGTTACCACTATTTTGGAAAGTGACCGTGAAATATCAATCTATCAATTAAAGAAAGAGCCTGGAGAATTTGGTTATATAGGCAATTTGTTTGAAGATCATAGAAAGAATAGGTCCCAATTGGAAAAATCAAAGGAAAAAGCCGAAGAAAGCGATAAGTTGAAATCAACTTTCTTGGCCAATCTATCGCATGAGATTAGAACCCCGATGAATGCGATTATTGGCTTTTCGGATTTACTGTTGGATGAAAAGTTGAGTGATGAATTCAAGAAAAAATACCTTAAAATTATTAACAGCAGCGGCAAAAGTCTCGTGTCCATTATTGAAGATCTAATTGAGATGTCCAAAATCGAAGCCAAACAAATAGCTCCAAAATTTAAAGGGGTTAATATTGAAAAATGCTTAAATGAATTATTCAATACGTTGAAGGTTACTATTCCCGATGATAAAAACATAAGATTTTATCAGCAGGAAAGTAATTTTAAGCTAACGAATGATATCTTGACCGATGAAATAAAATTAAAACAAGTCATAATTAATTTGTTGACCAATGCGATAAAATTCACTGAAAATGGCCATGTTGCGTTTGGGTACAGCGTTTTTTCCGATCAAAAGTTTTTGGAATTTAGGGTAGAAGATACAGGGATTGGGATTGTCAAAAAAGATTTGAATGTCATATTTGATCGCTTTAGAAGGGTTGAAGATGATTATTCTATTTCACTAAGCGGTTTGGGATTGGGATTGTCGATTTCCAAAGCTTATGTGGAAATGCTAGGTGGCGAAATTACCGTAGAATCGGTTTTTGGCGGGGGATCGGTCTTTAAGTTTACGATTCCGCTACGTTATGACGTCACGGTTCATGAGGATGATGAAAGCTTACCAATAATGGCATTTAATGATACTGAAGGTAAGACCATTTTGGTAGCCGAAGATGACAATATTAATTTTTTGCTGCTTAAAACCATTTTGCAAAAGAAAAAACATACTGTTTTGAGAGCTAAAAATGGACAGGAAGTCGTCGATATTAATGCCTCAAATCCAAATATCGATTTGATTTTCATGGATATAAAAATGCCGGTTATGGACGGTTACGAAGCTTTTGAAATCATAAAAAAAGAAACTCCGGAACGAATTGTCATTGCACAAACGGCACATTCTTCTGCTGAAGTGAAAGAAAGAATCCTGAAGGCTGGTTTTTCAGGTTATATCACCAAGCCGCTGGATAAAGAAAAAATATTCGAATTAATCAACAAGACTTTTCAAAATAATGTCATTAGTTGATTTTGGTCTTTTAAAAAAAAACAGGGTTTCATCTGAAACCCTGTTTTTTTAATTTTTATGTAATTTGTTAGTTAAGTATTAAGTACAAGGTCATAACTATAAAGATAATCTTCCCTAACAAAACCCATTTTTTGGTATAATTTCTGAGCCACCGTATTGTTTTTTGCCGTTCTTAATCGTACGTCATGTGAGCCAATCTCTTTGGCGAATTCAACAGTTTTTGCAATTAATTTTTCCCCAATCCCTTTTTTTCTTGCGGAAGAATCCACAAAAATATCGTTTAGAATTAAAATTTTGTTAAGTGCCAAAGATGAAAAAGTTATATAATTCAATACAAAACCAACTAGTTTTTCTTTATTATCTTCATCGCAGGCCACAAAAATTGTAGCTTCATCGTTTTCTAATCGTTCTTTTAAGTAAGCGTAATGCTTATCATAATTAGAAGGGTTCTTATAGAAAACAACATATTGATCAAAGAGATTTGTCAATTGTTCTAAATCTTGGAGGTTGGCTTTGCGTATCATGTCTAGTTAGTTTTTGAGGTTGGAAAACTAAATTTACAAAAAAAAATATATTTTCAAGCTGTTGATCTATAGATTGTGGTTTGAATTCTTCTTTTTGGTGGTAAATTTGTTAAAATATTGCATTATGATAAATGAAACACTGCAGTTTTGTATGAATAATTTTTGAAAAGAGATATAACAACTTAACCGGAATCGGTAATTTAAGAAGTAAACAAATGAGTACAACAGTTAAAATATTTAAGTCTATAAATCCGTTCACGCAAACCGTTATTGCGGAACATGAAGTTTTATCCAATTCTGAATTGGGACAAAAACTAAAATTATCGGAATTCGCATTTAAGAACTGGCGTAATTCTACTTTTCAGGAAAGAGCAGAAAAAATGAAAAAGCTAGCCGAAATATTGAAGGCAGACAAAGAAAAACTAGGATTATTAATTACCAATGAAATGGGTAAGATTCTTCCTGAGGCAATTTCTGAAGTTGAAAAATCGGCTGGAAATTGCGATTTCTATGCCGAAAATGCTGAAAAAATGCTTAAAGATGAGTATTATGACACACCTTTCAAAAGTATGTCTGTTTACGATCCAATGGGGGCAGTGTTTGCTATTATGCCTTGGAATTACCCTTTTTGGCAAGTGTTGCGTTATGCAGCGCCGGCAATTATGGCTGGTAATGTTACACTTTTAAAGCATGCACCAAATGTTGTAGGGTGTGCCAAAGCCATTGAAAAAGCTTTTCTCGAAGCTGGTTTCCCCGAAGGCGTTTTTCAACAAATTAATATTGATATTCCGCAAGTAGAAAGCGTGATTGCTTCTGATGTTGTTTCAGGAGTTACCTTAACAGGGAGTGAAATGGCAGGATCGTCTGTTGCAGCTTTGGCGGGAAAATATATAAAAAAATCGGTCATGGAGTTGGGTGGTTCAGATGCTTTTATCATTTTGAATGATGCAGATTTGGAAAAAGCAGCAGCAGTTGCCGTCAAATCCAGAATGCTCAACGCAGGCCAAGCTTGTATTTGTGCAAAGCGCTTTATTGTTACAGAAAAAGTGGCTGATGAATTTGCAGCCCTTTTTGCTGATAAGGTAAAGGTTTTACAGCAGGGGAATCCACTACAACAAGGAATTCATTTAGGACCTCTGGGAAGAATAGATTTGGCTGAGAAGTTAAGTTATCAATTAGAAAATTCATTAAAGCAAGGAGCTGAATTAGTAACAGGAGGAGAACGAGACCATTGTAATTTTCAGCCTACATTAGTTGATTTTGTAGATTGTAATAATATTGTTTTCAAAGAAGAGACTTTTGGGCCATTGGCGACTATTATTAGAGCAAAGGATGAAAATAACGCAATTGAAATTGCAAACAACCATCGATATGGATTGGCATCGGCAATTTGGACCGAAGATAGAGAGCGGGCATCTATTTTGGCCAGGAAAATTGAAGCTGGCAATGTTTTTGTCAATTCTTTGGTTCGATCTGATTCCAGAATCCCATTTGGAGGTATCAAAAAATCCGGATACGGGAGAGAGTTGTCCGAGATAGGAATTAAGGAGTTTGTGAATATGAAGTCGGTAATTATTGAGTGATTTTTTAAGAGTGTCTTTTTGGATTTTATAAATCAACAAAATTATTTATATTTTTTATACCCCCTAAAAATTTAGGGGGTATTGTTTTTTATTTATATTTTAATTTGTATTTTTTGATTTTTAAAAACATATAATTGGGATTTAAGTTTAATTTTTTTGGGGTAATTTTTGAAAAAAGCCATTATTGAATTTTTAAAATAATCACAAAAAAATAGGAATTGCACATTATTTTTGGATGATTTTCGGATATCGATAATTCTTTTCTGAAAGTTTAAAAAAAATTTTTCTGTTAAGTAAAAGTTAATAATTTCGTCTCAAGAAAGAAAAAAAATAACGTAAAAACCGAGGATTTTTTACCCAATTCGAGTTACTAATTAAAACCAATTAAACATGAGAAAAGTTATTACCATTTTATTTTTAACATTGGCAACAAGTTTAACTTTTGCACAAGACGCTCCAGAATCTACTCCATTACAAATTTCAGGTTCGGGGGATTTATATTATAAATACGATTTTGCAAAAACACAAAATATTAAAACAAGCTTTGGTACAGACCAAAATTCGGTTTCTTTGGGGATGCTAGACATTGCTTTGAAGAAAAGCATTAAAAAAGTGTCTTTCGTTGGTGAAGTATCTTTTGGTCCAAGAGGGCAATACCAATCAATACCAAATGGTGATGGAACTGATGGAAATTCATTCCACATTCAAAATTTGTATGCAACCTTTGCAGCTACTGATAAACTTAGTTTCACAGCTGGATATATGGGAACTTTTGTGGGTTATGAGGTTATTTCACCTTTGGGTAATTTCTCTTATTCTACTTCTTATTTGTTTACTAACGGACCATTCCAAAATGCTGGAGTTAAAGCAAACTACAAAATTTCGGATAAATTTGGTGCAATGGTAGGTATATTTAATGATTCTTGGAACAGCTATAAAGCAGATCCAATCAAAGGATTGAATGCAGTAGGAGGACAATTGTCTTTCGTGTCTGGAGGAACAAGTGCTTATTTTAATGTAATGGATGGTTCTGTTAGTGGTACTATTTTGGACTTGACAGCAACTTTCCAACTTTCTGAAAAATTCAAATTAGGTTTGAATGCTGCTGATTTTTCAAATAAAAATGATGTAGGATATACTGGAGCTGCGTTGTACCCATCTTATTCTTTTAGTGATGCATTTGCTTTGGGATTACGTGCAGAGTATTTCAAATATAAAGAAGGTTCAGGGGATACAGATGTAACTGCTTTTACATTGTCAGGAAACTACAAAGTAAGTGGTTTGACTATTATTCCTGAGTTCAGAATTGATTCTAATTCAGATAAAGTTATGTTCGTTAATTCAGATATGAACCCAACTAGTTCAGCTTCACAAGTACTTTTAGCCGTAGTTTACGGATTCTAGTCAAAGCATTTATTTTAGTTTAGACTTATATAAAATAATAAAAGTATATTTTTTTTTTGCTGTCAAAATCCATTCGTGGTTTTGGCAGCTTTTTTTATTTGTTTGAAATTTAACTCAATCAGCTTAGTAAATTTAAAAGAGCAGTACTGATTCGCTCTTTGTCTGAATCGGTAAGATTGGAGCCAGATGGCAAGCTTAATCCTTTTTCAAACAATGTTTCGGAAACGTTATTTCCATAAAAAGGATAGTCTTTATAAAGCGGTTGTAAGTGCATTGGCTTCCATAAGGGTCTGCATTCTATATTGGAATCCAGTAAGGCTAATCGGATGGTTTCCCGATTGATCCCGTTTTTGGTTTCATCAGGATTTACAAGTATAGAAGTCAGCCAGTAATTGGAAAAATAGTCTGGACTAGAGGTTGAGAAAACTGAAATTTCAGGTGTCTTTTCAAAAAGAGCTACATAAAAATCATGCATCTCTCGTCTTAAGATAATATGTTCGTTCAATACTTTCATTTGGCCTCGACCAATACCTGCGTTGATATTACTCATTTGATAATTGTATCCTAATTCGCTGTGCTGATAATGAGGAGCTTCATCTTTTGATTGCGAAGCTAGAAACTCTGCTTTTTTCTTTAATTCATAATTTTGAGTGACAATGGCTCCACCTCCAGATGTAGTTATAATTTTGTTTCCGTTGAATGAAAAAACACTAATATCTCCAAAAGTACCACACTTTTGTCCTTTATAACAGCTTCCAAGAGCTTCGGCACTGTCTTCCAAAATAGGGATATTGTATTTATTAGCGATCGTTCTTATTTCGTCAATTTTATAAGGAACGCCATATAAATGTACTGTGATTATCGCTTTTGGTTTTTTTCCTTTGGAAATCGTATCCAAAATAGCTTCCTCCAAAGCAATCGGACAAAGATTCCAGGTTTCAAGTTCGCTGTCAACAAAAACAGGTGTTGCGCCTAAGTAGAGAATAGGATTTGCCGATGCTGCAAATGTGAATGATTGACAAATGACAATGTCGTCCTTTTTTACGTTTAGAAGAATTAAACCCAAATGAATAGCCGAAGTTGCCGAGTTTAGAGCTGTAACAAAAAGATTTTTAGATAAATATTTTTCCAAATCATTTTCAAATTCGGTAATGTTTGTCCCAACTGGAGCAATCCAATTAGTGTCAAAAGCTTCTTGTATGTATTCTAATTCGGTTCCTCCCATATGAGGAGAGGATAACCATATCTTTGGTTGGTTCATTGTCTTTGGGTGAAACTCACAGAATGAATTAAATATGTAAAAATAGCCTTTTTTGAAAAAAGTTTGAAAATGTACTGAACGGTTAGTTGTTTCGGTAACAAAAAAAGCTTTTTGAATCGACCAAAAAGCTTTTTTAGATTAAGTGTAAAATTTTATTTTTTGTAAATCGAGTAAATGGTACTGATTGTTTTTTCGTCCAAAATATTGTTGACTTCAGTTTGTATGAAATGAAGTTTGAAAGCGGTGATAGCAGCTGAGAGATTTTTGGTGTTATAACCAATAGCTTGCAAACCTTGTTCAGCATTGAAATTGTCCGGAGGACAAGGAAGTACTTCGTCCGACCAAACACCAAAACCATTTGCTGCCAAAAGTTTCCATGGGAATAATACGCTTGGATCTATTTTTCTTGAAGGTGCAATATCCGAATGACCAATTATGTTTTGTGTAGGGATATTGTAATCTTTCTTTAATTTGGTCAACAAAGCCAGTAAAGTATTGATTTGAGCATCCGAGAAAGGCTCGGTTCCATTATTGTCCAATTCAATTCCTATAGAACTGGAGTTGATGTCAGTGTTTTTTCCCCAAGAACCGTTTCCGGCATGCCAGGCTCGAAGGTAATCATTGAGCATATGAACTACTTTTCCGTCCCTGCCAATAACGTAATGAGCACTTACTTGGGTTTGTTGTAAGGTAAAAGTCTTTACAGTTTGTTGTATCGAATCCTGAGCGGTGTGATGTATAATAACGAAATTAGGTTTTCTTAAATTGAAATTAACTGTTCCTACCCATTCAGAGACGATTCCATTTTTTAAAATATCTGAGTTTGTTTTCGAAAGTGTGTCCTTGAAATTAAGTAACTGATTGTTGTATCGATAAGCTACGCTGTCAATAACAACATACGGTTCTTTTTTTAAGTTAACTATTTCTTTTTTGGCAATAGTTTCATTTAAATTTTTTACTTGGGCGTTGTAAACTTTTTCAGTGGCTTTATGTGGATTTTTGGTAGCGCACGAAACAATAAATAAGGCGGATATGATATAGAAAAAATACTTTTTCATATAGGTGAAAAATGTTTTTTATAGAAATTGATTAGTGTTTTTGAGCTTCAATTTTACTTTTTCGCTCTTCAATCAAGTTTTTAAACTTTTCTTTTTGGTCTTTGTTTAGTATCTCCATCATCTCCATTTCGGTCATCTCATTGAGTACTTTGAATTCGGCTGTTTTATCTTCGTCGCTACTTTCTTTTTTCATCAAAGCCTCTTGTTTTTTTAATGATTTCACATAGATATTAGTAACAACAACTTCCTGAAGCGCATCCAAATTAAGTTCTTTTTTATAATAAGCTACAATTTTCCCGGCAGTTACTTCTGCTGGTATTTCTTTAGGTTTGCTTGTTTCGTGTGGCATTTGTGACATTTGACTGGCTCTGCCGTAACCGTTTCCATAACCTCCGTAGCCACCACCGTAGCCACCCCCATAACCGCCACCGTATCCATTTCCGTATTGCGCCGAAATGGTGTTTACCGATAGTAATAATAATAACGCAAAAAATGCTGTTTTTAATGTCTTCATAAATGTAAGATTGAAAAATTAAAATTCAAAAATCTAAACTGGTTCTCCGTATAAATCAAATTCTGTTGCTTCAATAATTTTAATCATTGCAAATTCGCCTGTTTTTACATAGTGTTTAGTTGCATCAATTAAAACCTCATTATCTACATCGGGGCTGTCAAATTCTGTTCGTCCAACAAAATGACCTCCTTCTTTTCTGTCTATAATACATCTAAAAGTTTTGCCAACTTTTTCTTGGTTTAAATCCCATGAAATTTGAGATTGCAACTCCATTATTTCATTGGCTCTGTCTTGTTTTACATTGTCAGGGACATCATCTTCAAGAAGATAAGCATGAGTGTTTTCTTCATGTGAATAGGCAAAACATCCCATTCGGTCAAATTTCATTTCTTGAACAAAATCTTTTAGAATATTGAAATCTTCCTCTGTTTCCCCTGGATAACCTACGATCAAAGTCGTGCGAATTGCCATTCCGGGTACTGCAGCTCTAAAGTCTTTCAATAATTGCGTTGTTTTTTCCTGAGTTGTTCCGCGGCGCATCGATTTCAAAATAGAATCCGATATGTGTTGCAACGGAATATCGATATATTTACAGATCTTAGGTTCGCGTTTCATGATTTCAAGAACATCCATCGGGAAACCGGTAGGGAAGGCGTAGTGCAAACGGATCCATTCAATACCTTCTACTTTTACCAATGCTTCAAGTAAATCGCCAAGAGCTCTTTTTTTGTACAAATCAAGACCATAATATGTTAAGTCTTGAGCAATTAGTATCAATTCTTTTACGCCGTTTTTGGCTAATCCTTCGGCTTCTTTAACCAATTTTTCAATAGTTTGTGAAACATTTTTTCCTCTCATCAACGGAATGGCGCAAAAACTACAAGGTCTGTCACAACCTTCCGAAATTTTTAAATAAGCATAGTTTTTCGGGGTTGTTGTCAAACGCTCTCCCAGTAATTCGTGCTTGTAATCGGCACCCAAAGCTTTCAATAAAGCAGGTAATTCGGTGGTTCCAAAATATTGATCGACATTTGGAATTTCTTTTTCTAAATCGGGACGATATCTTTCAGATAAGCATCCGGTCACAAAAACTTTGTCTACAAGTCCTTTGTCTTTTTTATCGGCATATTCCAAGATCATGTTCACCGATTCTGCCTTCGCATTATCAATAAAACCACAAGTATTAATCACGATAATATTTCCTTCATCTTCCGCTTTGGCTTCGTGGGTTACTTCTTTGCCACTCGCTTTGAGTTGCCCCATCAGCACTTCACTGTCATACACATTTTTGGAACACCCTAACGTGATCACATTTATTTTGTTCTTTTTTAAAGACTTCGTTCTCATAGTATTCTCTTCCTTGATAATTTTAGGAATTTTGCAAAATTACAATTTTTTGTGCAAACCCTCTCTCTTTCCTTTTAAAATGGCGTTTTTGTTGAATAAAAATAATTTGGAGCACCACATTTGGTCTTTTTTAGGGAGATTAGTCCCGCCATCCGCTTCACACGAGCGATAGCAAACTGACGAAGTAATCTTATAAGCCGAACCCCGGCTTATAAGGATTTTTACTACTGTCGGGGCTATTGAAGAAATTTTGTTTTTCATAACCTGAACTCTAGGAAAGCTTTATGTGTAAAAAACAAAACCACTTTCGAGAATAATCAAAAGTGGTTTTTTAGTGTGTGATTATTTTTTTTACATTTCGAATGTAAAAGTCATCGTGAAATTGTTTTTGTAAGTGTCAATCCAGGCTCTTTCAGTAAATCCTTGTGAAAAGAATTGCTCGCGTGATGAGGTATGTACGTTTACATACGAAAAATCGAGTTTTACAGGCCCAAAACTATATCCTATACCACCTGAAAAACTATTCAAATCGCCTATGGTAACCGAATCTTTATAAGGGCTTCCTTCAAAACGGTATCCGCCTCTTAGTCTGAAATGATCAATTTTGTATTCGGCTCCAACTCTTACCTCATTGCTGCTGCCAAGTACATTATGCATTTCATTGTTTATGCCTCTGAAATAGGAGTCGTTTGTTGGTCCAAATTCAGTGTTGCTGTAGTCCTTATATTTGTAATCCAAGCTTATTAAACCTGTTTTTCCAAAAACATAGGCAAAACTTCCGGTTACACTTCCAGGAGTTTGCAAATCATAAGGAGCATAATAATTGACAACATAAGGATCAACTACATTGTGGGCGTTTCTATTGTTAGAAGTTAGTCTTTGTGATAATTCATCACGTAAATTATACCATGTTGGTGATTCGTAGGCCAAACCTACACGAACTTCATTGGTTAATTTTGCGATAGCTCCCACTTGGAATGAAAAACCCGTGCCGTATGTGTGTAAGGTATTTGAAAAATTTAAGTTCTGGATATCGTAAATTGAGTTTGAAGGATTGTTGTTGGATTCATAAAAGTTTGAATTTTGTACATAATCCGTAAAATGAGAGTTGAGGTTAAAACCAAGAAATAGAACATCTTTGTATTGAGCACCTGAGTTAAAAATCAATTTTCCATTATGGCCATTGGAATAAACTCCGTTTTCTTGATAGTATTTACCACCTGAACGAACATTTGATGTATATGATGTGTTATTGCTTGTTTCAGTTACCGGATTGATAATATATCCCTGATATCCTAAAAAGGCTTGTTGAGCTCCATGGTCTAGACTAGCATATTCACCGTCTTGTAGTAAACTCAAAGGGACACCATTAGCATAACTGATAAAGTAATTTGCGACAGAATTAGTTGGACTGGTTCCTGCTGAAAACAATGAATTGTCGTAATTATTAGTCTGCTCGTAATTTATGGACATGGAAAATTTTCTCCAGTCATTATTTGGGTTTCCAGCTTTAAAAACAAAAACACCTCCTCCTTGATTTAGGTCAAAAGTACTTTCGCTAGACGAAGTGGTAGTCCCGAAATAATTAGAGTTGTTTTTGGTGTCGTAGTTCCCCATGGTAGCGGCGAATTGATTGTTATTGAAAACAGCCGAACCAGCCGGGTTTACATTTATGGATGATAAATCACCTCCCAATGCTCCAAAAGCACCTCCCATTGCTGTGAAACGGGCGGTTCCGTGTAATTCACTTTGCGCATAACGCATAGCGTCTTTGATTTCTTGTGAGTGTACTGCAGAGAATGACAGCCCTGCTACTATATATAATAATAGGTTCTTTTTCATTAGGTTGATCTTAGTGTTGGTTAGTTTTAATTAGGATATTCTTTATCTTCGGCCTCCGCCAGACGTTCTGGCTCCGCCACCGCCGCCGCCACTGTATCCGCCACCGCCACTGTATCCACCACCGCTTGACATTCTAGTAGTACTACCGCTAGACATATTGCTTCCACTGCTTCTGTAGCTGTTGTTGCTAGGTGTATAGCTTGATCGTTGATAGTTACTACTAGGGGAAGAGTATCGGCCCTCAGAAGAGTAAGATCTGGATTGATTTGTGCTGTAATTTCGTGATGCAGCGTTACTGTTTCTGTTTGTAAACGTTGATGAAGTTCTACTTGTTATACCGTTAACACTGTTCCTGTTGTAAACACTATTATAGATACTGTTTCTTCCGGTAGTACCAGTTCTGGAGTAAGAAGTGGCTCTATTGGAATAAGGAGTAACTCTATTTGTATAGTTGTTGTAACCGCCACCGTAAGAAGAACCTCTTCTGCTGTAATTATATGCATAAGGTGTAGCATGGGCATAACCATAACCATATCCTGGATATCCACAGCCTGGGTAATAACCACCCCAACCATAGTAAGGGTAACCCCATCCGTAATATGGATATCCCCAACCATAGTAAGAGTAGCCATAATAAGGATAACCCCATCCAAATCCGGCATACCAGTATGGATCTGAGTAATAAACTACTGTTGTACTATCTGGTTTACTGCCCCAAGATGCATAACCTGTTACTGTTGATGGTGCTTGAATGGAATCATTATCGACATTGTAGTTGCTTGAGTAATTATTAACATCGGTGAAAATTTCATCAGAACTTCCGCTGGTGTTTTGCAATGAGCTAAAGTACTGTTTGTATTGATTTGCAGATGAATTAGGTTGGTTGTCCTTTGTAACAACTTTCTCTCCATTTGTGTTATAGACACCGTCATTGTCGTAATAGGAACTGTTTTGGTAAGAACCACAAGAGGTTACCGCCAAGCCCAAAAAAACTATCAAGAAATAAAGAGGTGTTTTTCGAGTAATTAATGTTTTAGTTTTCATTTCGGCAGATTATTTTATTGTTGGACAATACAAATTTAGTTAGTTTTGCGTAATTATTTAGTTAATTTATATATAAACAAATATTATGCCAAATTATTCAAAATGAGCAAGAACCTTACAACAAGAGCAGAAGATTATTCAAAGTGGTACAATGAATTGGTTGTTAAGGCCGATTTAGCTGAAAATTCAGGAGTTAGAGGCTGTATGGTGATAAAACCTTATGGGTATGCCATATGGGAAAAAATGCAAGCGGAATTAGATAGAATGTTTAAGGAGACAGGGCATCAAAACGCCTATTTTCCTTTGTTTGTTCCTAAAAGTATGTTTGAGGCTGAGGAGAAAAATGCTGAAGGGTTTGCCAAGGAATGTGCTATTGTTACTCATTATAGATTGAAAAATGATCCGGACAAAGCCGGAAAATTAATGGTGGATCCAAATGCGAAGTTGGAGGAAGAATTAATTGTTCGTCCTACCAGTGAGGCTATTATTTGGTCTACATATAGAGGATGGGTACAATCATACAGAGATTTACCGTTGTTAATAAACCAATGGGCGAATGTGGTTCGTTGGGAAATGAGAACCAGATTGTTTTTGAGAACAGCTGAGTTTTTATGGCAAGAAGGACATACTGCGCATGCGACGAAAGCAGAAGCAATAGAAGAATCTGAAAAAATGATGAATGTGTATGCTGATTTTGTTGAGAATTTTATGGCTATTCCGGTTATAAAAGGACTGAAAACAGAAACGGAACGTTTTGCTGGAGCAGAGGAAACTTATTGTATAGAGGCGTTGATGCAGGATGGAAAAGCATTGCAAGCGGGAACTTCGCACTTTTTAGGTCAAAATTTTGCAAAGGCTTTTGATGTGAAATTTGCTAACGCAGAAGGAAAGCAAGAGTATGTTTGGGGGACTTCGTGGGGTGTTTCTACTCGATTAATGGGAGCGTTGGTAATGACGCATTCTGATGATCAGGGGTTGGTGTTGCCGCCTAACTTGGCTCCGATCCAAGTTGTAATTGTTCCTATTTATAAGAGCGACGAACAACTAGATGCTATTTCAAACGAAGTGGATGTGTTAGTTAAAGCATTGAGAAAATTGAATATCTCCGTTAAATTTGATAACAGAACCACTCAGAAGCCAGGATTTAAATTCGCTGAATGGGAATTAAAAGGGGTGCCTGTTCGAATTGCGGTAGGGCCAAAAGATTTGGAAAACGGAACTTTTGAGGTGGCAAGAAGAGATACTTTGGCAAAAGAAGTGGTTTCTAAGGATGGAATTGTAACTTACATCAGTGATTTATTAGAGCAAATTCAAAAAGATTTGTTTGAAAAAGCATTAAATTATAGAAATACTCATATTACCGAAGTGAATAATTTTGATGAATTTAAATCGGTTTTAGAAGGAGAAGGAGGCTTTGTATCAGCGCATTGGGATGGTACTGCAGAGACTGAGGAGAAGATCAAAGAATTGACTAAAGCAACCATAAGATGCATTCCTTTGGATAGGGTTGAAGAGGCTGGAAGCTGTGTGTTTACTGGGAAAAGCTCAGTTGGAAGGGTGTTGTTTGCTAAGGCATATTAAAAAAAAATAATTTTTTTTTGCATCAGCTATTGTGCTTCTCAAAAATAGTTGTATTTTTGCATCCGCATTACAGAAGTAAGGCGTTTTACAAAAGTAGGGTCCGTTCGTCTATCGGTTAGGACGCCAGGTTTTCATCCTGGTAAGGGGGGTTCGATTCCCCCACGGACTACAAGAAGTGTTTAGATTGAAAAAATTCTGAGAATACAAAAAAGATTACTGGTCCGTTCGTCTATCGGTTAGGACGCCAGGTTTTCATCCTGGTAAGGGGGGTTCGATTCCCCCACGGACTACAAATTTTTTCAATCTAGAATGTTCCAGAACTTAGAGGGATAATGGTCCGTTCGTCTAGGGGTTAGGACGCCAGAATTTCATTCTGGTAACAGGGGTTCGATTCCCTTACGGACTACATAAAATGAAATAATTAAGATAAAAAGATAACAAAATGGCAAATCATAAGTCAGCTCTAAAAAGAATTAGAAGTAACGAAAAGAGAAGAGTATTAAATAGATACCAACATAAAACTACTCGTAATGCTATTAAAGCGTTAAGAATTGCAACTGATAAATCTGATGCTACTGCTAAATTGTCAAGTGTAATCTCTATGATTGATAAATTAGCAAAGAAAAATATTATTCATGATAACAAAGCTTCAAACTTGAAGTCTAAGTTAACTAAACATGTTGCTAAATTGTAAGTAATATAATTTACATAAATAAAGAAGCTCCTTTTTGAGGAGCTTTTTTTATGCCTTATTTTTTGTGATTAAAAAATGTTGGTTTTTATATTTTGGCTTTTAGATCGTTTAGCATTTCAACGGTAATAGGTTTTGGAAGGAATTCAATAACATTGGGATATGATTTTGATTTCTTGATGTCTTCAGGATCTATTGTTGAAGTTAAGATGACGATTTTTGTGTTCTTTAGATTTTGATAATTGGATGTATTAAATAAATCAATAAACTCCCAGCCCCCCATTATAGGCATGTTTAAGTCTAAAAAGATTATTTCGGGTTTTTTTTCTTGGTTAGGGTTGTTATTGATGGTGTTTATTAGACTAATGGCTTGTTGACCATTAATGGCGTTTATTATGTCTTTTGCGAACGAAGCTTTTTGTACTACTTTTTTGAATAGCATTAACGTGATAGGATCGTCATCAATGCACATGATAATTTCTAACATCTTATTATGATTTAAAAGTTAGTGTGAATTCAGTTCCTTTATCAACTTCGCTTTGTATACCAATATTGCCTCCCATTGTTTCTATTTGTGATTTAACCAAGAATAAACCGAGGCCTTTGCTGTCTGGGTAATCATGGAATCTTTGGTAAAGACCAAAAATTTTATTTTTATTTCTTTCTAGATCAATCCCGATTCCATTGTCTTTGAAAATAATTTTTATAGTATTGTTTTCTTCTTCAGTTATTATGATGTCAATTGTCAAGTCCCTGTTTTTTGATCTGTATTTTAGAGAATTGGTTAATAGATTAATGAAGATACTTTCGAAATAAGCTTTGTTAGTGTTTATTTTAGTGATGGTTCCGTAATCAATATTCAGTTGAGGTTTTATGTCGTCTAACTGAATTTGGAGTTGATTTAGAATATTTTTGAAAACGTCCCGAATCAGCAGTTCTTCGTTTTGTATGGAAGTACTGTCTTTTATCGTAATTACCTTAGCAAGGTCATTGATGGTGTTGTTTAAAAAATGGGTTGACATTTTAAAACCTGCTAGGATTTCTTTTAATTCTTCATCTTCAATTGTGAAATCTTCGATTAGGTTTAGTAATCCCATTAGGTTTGAAAGTGGAGCTCTTAAATTGTGAGATGTAATATAGGAAAATTGTTTTAAATCCTTATTGTTTTGGGTTAATTCCCGGATAAGTATTTCTTTTTCTTTTTCTAATTTTTTCTCTTCAGTAATATCTCTTTGTATGGAAATCCAGTGGGAAAGATCGTGTTCTACATTGTAAACAGGAATAAACGAAAGCCTAACCCAATATTCGGATTGATCTTTTTTGTACAGAATGATTTCCAGGAAGCATTCTTTTCTATTTTTTATGGAATCGGTTAGTTTCTCTATTTCGTGTAAATCGGAATTTTTTCCCATAAAAGAATTAAGGGATTTGCCTATAACTTCGGAATGCTCATAACCTGACATTCTATTAAAAGCAGGGTTAGCAAAAACTATTTTTGGAACTTGATTGTCATTTGAGATAGCTTCTGTAATAATGATTGCATCTCTAGCTTCTGTAAAAACAGTTTCGAGTAATTTCAAACGGTTTTCCTCTTCTTTTTGTTTGGTAATATCCTGTATGGTACCAATCATTCGGATGGCTTTTCCGTTTTCGTCTTTTATTATAAAACCTCTGTCGAGAACATATTTGTATGATCCATCAGAGCATTTAAAACGATACTGGTCTTGCCATTTTTCTGTTTTTTGCTCTAAAAAAGAATAGAGTTTGATAGACATTTTTATACTGTCTTCCGGGTGAATGTTGTCAAACCACCATCTGGAATTATGTCCTACCTGATTTTGGCTGTAGCCGAATATTTCTTTGATTCCTTTATTCCATGTAATATGGTCTTCAGGTATTTTCCAATCCCAAATAGTGTCGCTGGTGGCTTTGGCAACAATGTCGTATTTGTCGTTTGATTCTTTTAATTTATCGTTGGTTTGTCTAAGATTTTTGTTGACTTCGGAATTTTTTTCGTCGTTTTTGGATAAAATGTATCTGAAAAAAAGACCTGTAATAGTTATAAAAAAAAGGTCTTTGACAAAATTGAAAGTAAAAGTGGTTAAGTAAGGTAAATGTTTAGCCAATTTATAGCTAACAATAGCTAAAAACAAAGTAGAAAGAATGTAAATTAGCGTTATTTGGTTGGCCTTGTTTTTCATTGAACCAAATATAAATAATAAATGTTAAAATTTGAAATATCTGTTTAAATTAATTAGAGGCGTGTGAAATTTCATTGGGAACAAGTGCTTAAATGTTAGTAAAATATCAAAGAATTGTGCAAAGGTTTTTTATGTCAAAATAAAGTGTACATTTGCACCCATTAAAAATCACAGATGGAAGCTATTAGAAACATTGCAATTATTGCCCACGTCGATCACGGTAAAACAACTTTGGTTGATAAAATTATGTATCACTGTCAATTATTTCGTGAAAACGAAAATACAGGTGATTTAATCCTTGATAACAATGACTTAGAGCGTGAAAGAGGTATTACCATTACTTCTAAGAATGTTTCTGTAGTTTACAAAGGAACGAAAATTAATATTATCGATACTCCTGGCCACGCCGATTTTGGTGGAGAGGTTGAACGTGTATTGAATATGGCAGACGGTGTTTGTTTATTGGTAGATGCTTTTGAAGGACCAATGCCGCAAACGCGTTTCGTATTGCAAAAAGCAATTGATTTAGGATTAAAACCATGTGTTGTAATCAATAAAGTAGATAAAGAAAACTGTACTCCTGAAGAAGTTCACGAAAAAGTTTTTGACTTGATGTTTGAATTAGGAGCTCAAGAATGGCAGTTGGATTTCCCAACAGTTTATGGTTCTGCTAAGAATAACTGGATGTCAGACCACTGGGAAAACAAAACAGAAAATATCGAGCCGTTATTGGATATGGTTATTGAAAATGTACCAGCTCCAAAAGTATCTGAAGGAACTCCACAAATGTTGATTACTTCTTTGGATTTCTCTTCTTTTACAGGTCGTATCGCTATCGGTCGTTTGGAAAGAGGTGTTTTGAAAGAAGGAATGCCAATTTCTTTGGTAAAAAGAGATGGTAAAGTTTTAAAATCGAGAGTTAAAGAACTACATACTTTTGAAGGTCTTGGGCGTAAAAAAGTAGAGCAAGTTGTTGCTGGAGATATTTGTGCTGTTGTTGGTATCGAAGGTTTTGAAATTGGTGATACAATTGCCGATTTTGAAAATCCGGAAGCTTTGCAAACAATCGCTATCGATGAGCCAACAATGAGTATGTTGTTTACTATCAACGACTCACCGTTTTTTGGTAAAGAAGGTAAGTTTGTAACTTCTCGTCACATTAGAGAAAGATTGACAAAAGAGTTAGAGAAAAACTTGGCAATGCGATTGGGAGAAACTGATTCTGCCGATAAATTCATGGTTTTCGGACGTGGAGTATTGCACTTGTCAGTTCTTATTGAAACAATGAGAAGAGAAGGATATGAGTTACAAATTGGTCAACCACAAGTAATCATTAAAGAAATTGATGGTGTAAAATGTGAGCCAGTTGAGGAATTGACTATCGATTTACCAGAAACACTTTCAGGTAGAGCTGTAGAGTTTGTGTCTATCCGTAAAGGTGAGATGTTGAGTATGGAAGGAAAAGGAGAGCGTATGATTGTAAAATTCAACATTCCGTCTCGTGGTATCATCGGTTTGCGTAACCAATTGTTGACTGCAACTGCTGGTGAAGCTATTATGTCACACCGTTTCATTGGTTATGAACCATACAAAGGTGAGATTCCTGGACGTAACAACGGTTCATTAATTTCTATGGAAAACGGAAAAGCAATTCCTTATTCTATCGATAAATTACAAGATCGTGGTAAATTCTTCGTTGATCCAAACGAGGATATTTATGAAGGTCAGGTAATTGGTGAAAACACTCGTAGCGATGATATGACTGTAAATGTTACTAAAACTAAGAAACTGTCAAACGTTCGTTCTTCTGGAGCTGATGATAAAGCAAGAATCATTCCTGCAATCAAATTCTCTTTGGAAGAAGCTTTAGAGTATATTCAAAAAGACGAGTACGTAGAGGTAACTCCAAAATCACTTCGTTTGAGAAAAATATATTTATCTGAAACAGACAGAAAAAGATTCAAATTCTAATTTGAGTTTTAAAATAAATAGTAAGAATCCCAAATTCGATAAGAGTTTGGGATTTTTTTTTTGGAGCAGAAACATAAGGCATTTTTTGGAGGCATTGGTCCCGCTTTTCGTTGCAATCTTTTTATTTTTAAAGAAAAAATAAAAAGGATTTTCACTTCAATCGGGGCTAAAGGGAAGCATTGTCTCTTTTTACTAATGCGCAGGATTCATTTTTATGTTCATTTTTAAATCAGAGGAAACAGTGAATTTTGCGTCATCGTATTTTGGAGGCCCCATAAAACCTTTTGCGTTATTAGAGCAAGCAACTGGCTCTTTTGGCATTCCGATGATATACTTATCGAGTTTTCCGTTTTTATTTTCGTCATGATAGACCTTAACAGTGTATTCTCCTTTTGGAATTCCGGTAAAAGTAAGAGTAGCCGAATTGGATTTAATTTCTGACGAAGCTATTTTGAAGGCTTTTTTGAGATAACTTCCTTTGGAATTGTACAGTTCGGCGATTACTGTTCCTGAGTTGTTTTTTATGTCTGAAACGGTAACAGTAAGATTTGAATTTTGGGCAAATCCTATGCAGGAAATAAATGATAGTATTGGGATGAAATGCTTTAACATAATTGTTTTAGTTATAAATTGTTTTTCAAAAAGGACAAATATCACACCTGAAAGCAATTGTTTTTGATTATTGTGAACTGCGTGAGGGATGGAAGCAAGTTACCTTGTAACGCGGACAGCCCGACCACAATAAAAAAAGGGGCGACTCAAGATAATCTAAAATAGTCCCTTTTTTTTATTGTGGTCACGCCCAAATAATAATTTTAACGAGTCAAAGAAAAATGTCCTTTGGCTTCACGACCGTCTTCCAGTTTTATGGTGTACCAATAATCGTCGGCAGGCATTGGATTACCTATATAGGTACCGTCCCAGCCATTGCTTGAGGCTGTGATTTGCTTGATTACTTTGCCGTATCGATCGTAAATAAAGATTTTAGCCCCAGAATTGAAAGTTTCATCTGCGCCTTTGAGGTTCCAATAATCATTGTATCCATCATTATTAGGAGTGAAAAATTTTGGAATTCCCAACACTGCAATAGTTTTTGAAATTGTTCCGCAGCCGTTTTTGTCATGGACGTAGAGATCGTGTATGCCAGCTCGAACATTTTCAAAGAAATTTGAATCTTGGTAGGGACCATTTGGAGCATCAATACTGTATTCGTAATCTCCAAGTCCGGATGCATTCGCTTCGACAGTATTGGATACAGATAAATCGGAAATAGAAACGGAGTCGAGGTGTGCAATATCCGAAGCTGTTACAGTAATAGTTCGGGTTCTGCTACAGCTATTATCGGATTTATTAGAAACTTCCACAGTAAATTTTCCTTCTTCATTAACGTCTAAAGTTTCACTAGTTTCGCCTGGGATTATACTTCCGTCTTTTGACCAAACATAATTGTAGGTGCTGGCAGGTATATTGCCTATAATTCCTGCATCGAGTTTGACAAAAAAGGTAGGTAAATTAGAACAGATTAATTTGTTTGCGCTTAGATTGCTGTTGATGTCAATATCTGGTTTGGGATTAACGATTAATGTTATATAAGCTCCTAATCCAAAGCAAGCATTATCAAGATTGCTATCAACACGTACCCAAATTTGTTGTTGATTTAGAGTTGTGTTTCTGTAATTGGCAGGATTTGTAATTGGATTAGTCTCTGCCAATGCATCAGCCTCATTAGCATAATATTTTATAGAATAGTTTGACGTCGGAGTGGGAAGCATGGCTTGAATATCAGTTGTTACACTGCTGAAATTAAAGGCAGTTATGCCGTCTTTGTCGTCATTGGCCGCATCTATAAAATCATCACAAACCGTAAATGTTCTTTTAAAATTAGAATTGATTTGAGTTGTAGAAACCACTAAATTTAATTGTGATACCGAAAAACATCCGTTCGAATTTTCGACTCTTACCCAAATACTTTTACTATTGCTTGTATAAATAAGGGGATTTGTAATAAGTGTCGTAGCATCTTTTGCATTTGCTCCCGCCGATGTAGTATAATACGTAAAAGTTTCATTAGCAAAATTGCTTGAGATAAAACTGTTTTTTTCTGTCACATTAAAATTCGAAATCCCGTCAGTATCATCATCACATTGCACAATTGTAATGGGAGAATTTAAAACAGGTAAAGTATTGAGGGTTAATTTTGCGGAATTGGCAGAGGTTAATCCACAGGCATTATTGTATCTGTTTAAAAGAACTCGATATTGGTAACCATTCATTGCAAGAATTCCTTTTTGAAGGATCAAATTTGCGGTTTTGGTTCCGGTATAAATAGCACCATCAGCCAATGAATTCCATGTATTACCTCCATCAGTGGAAAGTTGCCATTGAAAACTATCAGCATTGGACTCGATACTGAAAATTGCTTTTTGTAACTCACAAATAGTTTGGTTTTCGGGTTGTTTGGTTATAATAATTGGTGTTGCAGTTAAGTAATTGAGGTTAGGAGCAGTGTAGCCATTCGTTCCGCTGGTTACTATACCATTAGCGCTTACCGTAAGCGGTTTGTTTCCTAATTTGCCGTCAAAATCAGGATCGGAAAAACCGGCTTCGATAACGTCATTACAACCGTCATTATCACTGTCTATTTCTGTGTGGTTTTTTATTCCATCACTATCAGAATCTTGAATAGTGTATTTTAAAATACCGCTGTCAGGATTAGTTTCTAAAGCATCGAATAGTCCATTGTTTCCAAAGCTAATACCATCTATGATTCCGTTTTTGTTTGCATCAGGAGCATTGCTTCCAGATTCGACTAAATCATAAATTCCGTCATTGTCACTGTCTAAATCAAGATAATCGGGAATTCCGTCATTGTCGGTGTCGATTGGTGTTGTTAAAGTAGCAAACATATCGTCCAATCCATCAGAATTAGCATCCGTATTGGATAATGCTTTTGGTTTTGCCTGTACTTCTACCAAATCAGGAATACCATCGTTGTCTGAATCCAAATCTAATTGATCAGGGATTCCGTCACCATCGGTATCTTTAGGGATACAAGTCGCAATAAGTTTGAATGTTGATTTGTTTCCGGCGGTATCCAAAAGATTTTTATGTGTGATTTTGAAAGATTGTGTTTGATACGATTGGAATTTAAAAGTTCCTGTCCCCGCAGGTAAAGGAATATTTCCGTTCAATCGGAAACGAATTTCGAAAGAAGAGAATTGAGTAACTCCGCTTTCATAGATTCCATCATAATTGGTGTCAATCAATAATTGATTGTCAGGGTTTAAGACAGTGACTGTTTTATCAATGTCTGAATTGATTATGTATTCAGAATCGGAATTCAATAAGTCAGTTGAGTTTGCCGTAGAAACATATTCTAAACTTAGATTTATTGGTTTCACAAAATTCAAATTATAACTTACCGAAAAACCTTTTCCAGCCAAAACTTCGGTAACAAAACTACCGTCTGTTTTTCCGGTAAAAGGGATTGCAGCAGCAGGCGTAGAATTGGTTAAGGTTCCTGTGAAAGTATTGGAATAAATTCCGGTTGCTACTGTTCCTGAAGTTGGGTTAGAAATGTTTAAGTCTTGGTTTCCATAAGATTCGGTGCAATTGGTTAGTCCGTCATTGTCATAATCGATATCGATATTATCATTGGCCAAATCATTGTCGTTGTTCGTTGCACACTCGCTTACCGGAATTTTATCTGAGAAAACATCGCTTACACAGCCTGAGATACTGCCTTTTACTTGATAAAAACCGGGTTGAGTAGGTTTGTAGTTATTATTTGTTTCATTGGGAATCAAAACATCGTTTTTGTACCACTGGAAAGTGTCATAGGAGGACAAAGTATTTATTTTTAAAGATACGTTTGGGATACAGGCCGAATTACTTAAGGCTATTTTACTGCCGACAATTTCAGGTTTTAAATCAAAACCGGAATAATAGCCTCCATAGGTTGCTGCCCCATTGGTTCCAAAATAAGAAACATATACTTGTTTACTCGATTTTACTGCTATATTTCCAGATAATCCAGGGATGGTATAACGTACAAATGATGTGGTTCCTTGTATTGGAACAGGTAGAGTAGTTATAGGGCTGTTATTTACTAAAACGGACGCTCCTGTTTCAGTAACAATATTTAAATATCCACTAAAACTATTATTACCAATGGATTGTATTAGCGGAATATTGTCAACTGCATTTGGTGTAGAACAATTTATAGGAGGAACAAAAAACAAATTTTGATTAGCAGGGACATTAGAACCTCCAATGCTTTGATAAGCAAAGACACTTTCAGAAGTAGTAACATACATATTTCCGTTTATGAATTGGCTTCCGTCAATTGCTACATATTCACCTTTATTGAGTGTTTTATACGAGATTGTACTGCCATTAAGAAAGATTTGAGTATTATCATAATGAGCAATTAATAAAACACGTTCTAATTCATCTGTTCCAAGTCCTTTTACGAATACATATTCTTTTCCTGTTTTTTCCAATGGAACAATTTGGTCAAAACCAACATCTCTTCCCGTTGGCGCTCCATTGCTGCCAACTAGTGTACTGTTGCTTCCGCCGAAGGAACCAGAGTTAACCACAACAGGTTTGTCTGTAGCAACCAGTGCCCCAATCATTTTAGAACTATTGGATGGAGTGCCTCCATAATTATTGTTTTGCAAAGCCAATACATAACTTTCATTTTTATTTAAAGTGATAGATATAGGTCCAGAAACAGTAGTTCCGTTTAAAAGGATAGTTCCGTTTGGAATATTTGAAATGGTGACATTGGTTCCATTTTCTGTAGCCATTATAGAAGCAAAATTCAATAAGGTTGTATCGTAAAGGGGATTTAGCATTGCGCCAAGTCTAAAGATAGTTCCGAGGGCACTATTTCCTTTAGAAACTAATCCTCCTGCATGGCTATAGGTTCCATTGTTACTGAGACCGGCATTAACTCTGGCACTTACATAAATCAAGTCTTCGGCTTCAATTACGTATCCACGGTTGGTCACAATTCCGGTACTGGTTATTGGGGTAAATAATTGAGTGTTGGTGCCTGTTCCAATATCATATCGGTAGGGGGTACTACTATTTACGGTTCCGTTTACTACACTTCCACCATTTGCAATTATTTTAAAATTCACATTTGTAAGACTGGGAGTCGAGATGTATAAGTATTGATCGCTTGCTAATCCATTGGCTGAAATTATAGGCGGAATATAATGAGTTTTACTAAATTGGGCGAAACAATTTGCGGTGAAAAATAGTAATATCAGGAAGCGTAATTTTTTTTTCATAAGTTTGGTTAATAGCTATATAATGAATGGGATAGCCAAACCAAAAATAAGTTTTATTGAACAATTTTGGTTATCTATTTACCAAAAAAATAATTTTTATTTTAATTTTTTTTAAAGATGTGATGTTTTTCTTCCCAACATTTCAGAATCGAGTCTGGTTAACAATTTATCCTTTTTGAAATTAGATTTATGTGGTGATGATTTATTTGAAAAAGTATTTATCTTTTTAAAGAAAAATGGCCTTTTATTATTTTACCATCTACAAAACTTATAGCAAACCAATAATCATCTGAAGGCAATTCTCTTCCTGAATATGTGCCATTCCATCCATTGTTGGATTCATTGAGCTGTTTTAGTAATTTTCCGTAGCGGTCAAAAATTGTTATAGTCGATTTTGGCAAAGCATCCAGATTTTTAATTTTCCAAGTGTCGTTAAATCCGTCATTGTTTGGAGTGAAAAACCGAGGATAATCGAGAACGTAGATTTTATAAGGAGCCGAAATTCCACAGCCATTTTTGTCTCTTACGGTTGCCCAGTATATTTCCGGACTGATACCTTTGAATTCTGGGCTGTCTTGGTATGAATTTCCATCTAATGAGAATTCATAAACCCCGGTACCAGAGTATGAAATTAAAACAGAATTATCATTTCCTGAAAAATCAGATACGGTTACATTAGTAATAGTTGCTATTCCGGAAGGTTTTACAATGAATTTTTTTGTTTTTTGGCATCCGCCAGAATTTGTCACAGTAACGGTATATTCTCCCGGAGCGTTAATAGTTGTCGTGTTGGTTGTAGAACCGTTACTCCATAGATAACTTGTAAATCCGGTATTTACAGATAGAGTTTTAGTAGAACCCTCACAAATAAAAGTTGTTTCGTCTTGAAAATCAGCTGGATTAAAAGTGTTTACAACAAGTGTTTCCGGAGTGATTTTATAGCAATCAGGGCCATTTACAATTCGTGCATAAATGATTTGCTGATTTGGAACTGTATTGGTAAAAAGATTAGGTAATTGGTTCTTTTGCGCAATGGCATCGGTTTGATTTTGATAATATTCAACGGTTAATCCGGCTGGTAATCCATTAAGGACTTGAGGAGTAACTTTGGCATTCAAATCAAATTGTGTTATTCCGTCCTGAGTTGCATCTGTATCACAGCTTTGAATTGGATTTTGCGGAGAAATAGGTTTGTTGGAAATGGCTAATGTCAATTGTGCATAATTGGTACAGTCAAAAGCATTACTCACTCGGGCAGTAAGTATTTCGTTGGGCACTGAATTGGTATAAGCGGTTGTATTCCCGATAGGATTTGTTTGATTTTGTGCATCAGTCAACGATTTGTAATAAGCCAATTTTGTCAATTTTGGATCGTTATTTTTAATAATGTTATCGGCTTTGGTCAAATTAAATACTGAAATGCCATCACTATTGTCATCACATTGGTATAAGGTTGTATTGTTTAAAACAATTTGAGGAGCATATTCTATTTTTATTTCATCTTCGGCGGTGCAAGTAGCTGGTAACAAAGTAACTTTTACTTTATAAGTACCAGGACTGTTAACGGTCAGGCTAGGTTTTGTTTCGCCGGGTATAGGAGTTGCTGAACCGTCTTTGTACCATTCGTAAGCATAAGTTGCAGGGAGTTTGGAGTCAATTGTAAAAGTATCTCCATAGCACAAAGGATTATTGGTTGCCGAAGTACGGTCTGCACCTAAATCAATATTTGCAGTAAAACTTCCCGCTTCTAAAAAAATAGCCGAATCATAATACTCAAATTTATCGTCAGCAATAACCAATTTGATATGGTACGTTTTACCAATGACTACATCGGCGCGAGCATTTAATTTTACAGTTTGTCCACTATAATTTACGGGGCTTGCAGCAGGATTATAACCTCCAAAATAAGTTTCATTTACGGCAGGGCAACCTGTATGTGGCGTTCCAGAGACAACGACATCAGGAATAATAGGGTGTATGTTTTTGGAAGAAACCGGAGTTGTTGTTCCTGGTATTACGGCTATATTTTGATAAGTCGCGGTTCCTTTTTCTTTAATCAAAAAAGCAAAAGCGTCAGAGAATTGGCATGGAAAATAAAGCTGATATTCGTTTGACGCAAAAATATAATTGAAACTGATGGCTGTTGTTAGTGGTACAAAATCAAATTCGAGTACCGTAGCGTTGATACTGGTAATTCCTAAAGTTTGATCCAAATCAGGATCTCCTTTCCAAGAAGTACTTCCGCCACCTTGTCCGTTTGTATAAGGCCCTATAGATGCTTTGCTGGCCGAAGTAGATAATATAACACCTTCTTTAAGCGGGAAATTACTGGTACCTGCATTGAAATAGGCAAAACTTTTTTGACCGGCGGTAAAATTATCTCCTGTAGCACTGAAATTGGAAACAGTCGCACAAGTACTTTTAACCAAAACATTTTCAACGAGTTGTTGAGCAGTTTGGGTGTCATCTACTGTAATATACTGAGCGCTTGCAGCAGTAGAGAAAGTGCAAAGTATTAAAAATAAAAGATTTTTTATACCGTTCATAGCATACAAATATACTACAAATCTCTGTTTTTTAATATTTTAAATGAAAGGAATAAAAATACCATTGTCCAGCATAAAACGATAAAAATACTCGAAAAATGGACGCTATAATCTTTAAGATTTTCAACTCCCATTTGTGTTCCAATCGATTTAACAATCGACAATCTCGAAAAGGGTTCCAATATTAAATTTGCCATTGATTCCAACGGGAAAAATTGGGTGATGTAACCTGCTGTTTTGCCTTCAGGGAAAAGACGGAAGTTCAAAAATGCTTTAGCAATGCCTTCAATAATATTCCAAATCAATAAAAATCCTAAAGCAAATGCAGAGCGTTTAACCAAGATTCCTAAGAGCAGGCAGAAAGAGAAAAATCCAACCAGTTTTACGAAAAATGCCAGAATGTATTCCAAATCCGAAAAAACGATACCAATTTCAGTATAGGATGAAAAACTATAACCCAAAATTAAAGTTAGAACAAATACAAAAACTGCTGAGCATAGTGAGAAAAAAATAATGGTAATGAATTTGGAGAGAATAAATTCTTCTTTGCTCAATCCGTCAATAAGGTTTTGTTTTAAAGTTCCATAACTATATTCATTAGCCATCATAGAAACAATTACAATTGCTAAAAAAAGCTTAAAAATAGCCGCAATATATGTGTTAAAATGCCAGATATAAGGAAAATTAAAAATCCCCATTTCTGCAACCTGAAAATGGATATTTCCAATGTTAAATTTAATTGAAGCGATTAGCGCTATGAAAGAAAGCAATATAAAGTAAGTCAAAGTAAGAATACGACTGGCTTTGTTCAGCCATATTTTTTGTAATTCTATAGAGAGTAAACGTTTCATGTTTTTAATTTTAGATTTCAGAATTTAGATTTTGGATTTGACATTGCCATTGATATTGAATTTACCATTGTCATTTGCCCTTAGTTAATTCCAGAAATTGTTCTTCCAGGCTGTTTTTTCTTTTTACCAAATGACTCAAACAGATATTGTTGGAAAACAGAAAATAATTCAAATCTTTTGATTCTAATTCCGATTTTAAGTAAACCAAAATTTTTCCTCCAGCATTGGTTATTTTGTCAATTGCTGGATGAGTATGTAAAACACGAATAAGGTTCTCAGTATCCTCTGCCTGTAATTCAAAGAAACCTTCATTGGCTGAAATTCCATCAACAGAACCCGAATAAAGAACTTCTCCTTTTCTCAAAACTAAAACATGGGAACATACCTTCTCGACTTCGTCCAATAAATGGGAAGCCAATAAAATGGTAGTCCCTTTGGATGCAATTTTTTTGATGATGTCCCTTATTTGGTGAATTCCCTGTGGATCTAATCCATTGGTTGGTTCGTCCAGAATCAATATTTCAGGGTCGTTTAATAGGGCAGAGGCAATCGCTAAACGTTGCTTCATTCCCAAAGAAAAAGTGCTGAACCTGCTTTTTTTTCGATCCTCAAGACCAACCAATTCTAATTTCTCTGAAATTTTTGAGTAGTTGATGTTTTTTATTTTGCAAACCAATTTCAGGTTTTCCTCGGCACTCATATAAGGGTAAAAATTGGGTCTTTCAATAATAGCTCCCACTTTTTTGAGGGCTTCGTGTGTTTGCTCGCTACCGCCAAACCAACTGTATTCGCCTGAAGTTTTATTTACAACATTCAGGACAATTCCCAGAGTAGTCGATTTTCCGCTTCCATTCGGGCCAAGAATACCATAAACATTGCCTTTTTGTATTTCCAGAGAAACATTTTTTAAGGCCTGAAGACTGCCATAACGTTTGTTGAGGTTATGTATTGAAAGAATTGTTTCCAAATTACTAAGTGTTTTTCGTATTGGACGAGGCAATTTTACTTTTGTTACTTTGGTACTGAAATATTTTCTTTTAATCAGTTTGTAGCTAAGAAACAAAAAATGGTTTGATTGATAAAAATCAAATTTATTTATTGATTTTAAAAGTAAAACAACTTGAATAAACAACCGTATTAGCTTAAATTTGTGGCAAATCTATCTGAAATGAGCGAAGAGCAGTTAATGTTTTTTAAAAAGCCGTGTTATCCCATAAATAATTCCTTGATGAATTATTTGGAAAGGTTTGATCTAGTGTCGAAAGAGCCTGTAGTTTATGAAGATCTTTTGCGGTTTTCGGGAGCGATTAGTGTTTTTGACAAAAACGATCAGGATACCTTGTGGGTTAGGGTATATTATAATGAATTTGAAAGGGAAGAAATAGATTTTAATCTTAAAAAAGTTTATTCTTTATTGTATTCAGACGGAAAGACCGATATCCTGCAATACCTCAATGTCGATGCAATTGACTATTGTACTTTTGGAAATTCAAAGCCGTTCCGAATCAAAGTAAGAAACATTCTGAACGACAACTATACTTATTTTTATATCAAAAAAGCTGATGCATCAAGGGTTTACGGTTTAGAATTGGAACACCTTCTTTCGCCTTACAAAATCAGCTTCTTGGTATTTAAAGATACTTTAATAGAAGAGCATATTACTGGAATTCCAGGAGATGTTTTCATGCAAACTTTATTGCATAAATGTTCCGAAACCGAAAAAGCGCAAATAGCCAAAGAATTTGTTAAGTTTAACGAACGGTGTATGATTCGTTTGTTGGGTGATATGCGTTCGTACAACTATGTAGTCATTCCAATTCACGATTTTGATCAGGTAGTCTATAAAATAAGACCAATAGATTTTGACCAGCAATGTTATGAAGGAAATTTCAAAGTGTACAGACCACAGTTTTTCAAGGAAAATTATCCGATGATTCTGAATATAAAGAATAAACTTCAGGAGCGGTCTATAGAACAATACAAAAATGAAGAACGGTCAGCATTGGCAAAACGAATCAATACTGCCGAAAATAGAATCAAGATTTTGATGAAAATTATGGGTAATGACAATATTTCTACAGATGAGAATTTGAGTCAGCTGAAAGTAGAATTGTATCGTTATACAAACGATATAAATTTTAAAAATGCAAAATCGATGGGGAATGTATTGAGCGCTGCTTTTGAATTTGTTACACGAAATTTCAACGCTACCAATTTATTTAGACCGGGATTTTAGTAAAAATGGTATTATATAGAAGAAAATTTCTTTCTATTATAATTCAATAAAGTTTCATTTATTTCTTTTAACTGGGGAGTCAGAAATGTTTTTCTGTCTTGTAAATCATTAGTTAATTCTACCTGACAGTTAGTACATTTATATTCTTTAAAATGTCCTGTTACGTTTCTGACAGTCACTATTTTGTGTCCAAAAATGGAGCAGGCAGTTTTTTTGTCAACAAATTTTGACATGAATTCTAAAAAGCTCATAGTGTGTGGATTATAATTTTTAACAAACGTATAATAAATACACTTATTATTCAAATAAACCCGATGAAATACACGCTTTTTTTTAGTAAGAAGTGTAAATCTTACAATAATGTTATTTTTGACAAAATCTATAGTGTTTATTGTTTAAAAAAATATACAACCATCTAAGTAGATGATAATTGTGTTTTATATAAAAGAAATATTGTAAACGAATTTTAGCTTTGAGCTTTTTGAACTTGTCAGTTGAATAGGTTTATGAAAATTAAAAAGCTTAAATTGCTTTATATTCATGTTTTTAAAAAAAATAATCGATATGAAAAAGTTATTTTTAGTTGCAGTTTCTATTGCTTTGTTAGCATGTCAGGAGCAATCCAATACTAATTTAAAAACGCTTTATCCGCTTCCGAAGAAATTAAAGGAAGTTTCAGGAATAACCTATTTTCCGGAGGCAAATATAATTTATACATTGGAAGACAGTGGTAATAAAAATGCAATTTATGCGATTAATTCCGAAGGGAAACTGGCTAAAACAATAACAATTTCAAATGCTGAAAATGTTGATTGGGAAGATATTACCAAAGATAAAGCCGGGAATATTTATATTGGTGATTTTGGAAATAATGATAACGAACGCAAAGATTTGTGTATTTATAAAGTTGCCAAAAATCAATTGAATAAAGATTTGGCTGTAGCCGAATATAAAATTTCCTTTTCCTACCCTGAACAAACCGAATTTCCTCCAAAGAAAAAAGAACTATTTTATGATGTCGAAGGCTTTTTTGAGCAGGGAGGTTATTTTTACCTATTCACTAAAAATCGAAGCAAAGGTTTTGACGGAACTGCTTTTATTTACAAAGTTAAAAATGCGAGGGGAACACAGAAAGCAGTCAAAATAGGAACTTTTAAAACCTGTGACAATTACAATCATTGTGTTTTGACAAGCGCAACTATCAGCCCGGATGAGAAGAAAGTAGTGCTTTTGAGTCACGATAAAATTGTTGTGTTTAAAGATTTTAAAGGAGATTTATTTCATAAAGGAAAACAAACAGAAGTAAGTCTAAACCATTTTACGCAAAAAGAAGCCATCGTTTTCAAAGACAATAGCACATTACTTATCGCTGACGAAAAAACGAATAAAGTAGGAGGAAAGGTTTATGAGTTTCGTCTTAAATGAGTTACTAAGTCTCTAAGATACTAAGTTGCTAAGAAAAGGACTTAGAATCTCAGAGTCTTAGTAGCTTAGAAACTTGGATTAAAAACTATACGCCGCTCCAAAAATAACTCGTCCTGCTTCGTCAGGAGATTGGAAATAAGAGATACGGGCAGTTATGAGATTAATTGTATTTAGCCATAATCCGCCACCATAATCTTGATGCCATTTTTTAGAATCTTCTCCCTGAAGCCAGACTCTTCCATAATCAAAACCGGCTAGAATTCCATAAGTCAGTGGGGCAATGGTATGACGAATTTTTCCAAGACTAAACCGTAAATCACTGCTTTGTGAGTAATAGGAATTTCCTAAAAAGCGTTCGTTTCTATAGCCGCGCAAGTCCAAATCACCGCCTAAACTAGCGCCCTGATAAAATTCGTAGTTATTATTTAAAACAGCTTTTCCTTTAAAAAGTGTTGCCAAAACTAATTTTCCGTTGTGGTCAATTTTATGGGTGAAAAGTAAATAACTTTCAACGGTTGGGAAATTTTGTTTGGAATCATCCAAATTAGTCAGCCATGATGCAGAAGCCATAAAAGTCATTCCAAGAGTTGGTTTCGAAGCAAAATCTGCATTTTTGAAAAGGTATTTCACTTTTGCTCCGCCAAAAACCTGACGGTCAAAAACGCTTGGGTTTATAATTCCCGGAGTATTTATGAATCGGCCTTCGGTTTCTTCGACTTCCATTTGTTGTAACATCGGCTGAAAACTAAATTCACCTCCATAGCGTCCAACATGTCTGATTGCCCCGGAAACATTGAATTTTTGAATACGAACCCGGTTGTAATCCATTCCAAATTCATCATCATGATTTTGAGTTTCATTTCCGTATCCAAAATAATTCATCGCAAAGTTAGGCGTCGTATATTGTGATTCCACGTCGATAACCCATTTCCCCAATAATC
The DNA here is from genome assembly GCF_027111335.1 of Flavobacterium aquiphilum. Taxonomy (NCBI): domain Bacteria; kingdom Pseudomonadati; phylum Bacteroidota; class Flavobacteriia; order Flavobacteriales; family Flavobacteriaceae; genus Flavobacterium; species Flavobacterium aquiphilum. Next base: position 1,832,342 of record NZ_CP114288.1, read on the forward strand.
CGGGAAAATGCGCTTCATAATTGAATTCCAAACCACTAGTCGCAAAATAATAGGAACTGTTTAAAATATGCTTTTGTGTATAAGGATTCTGTTTGAAATTATTGACTGTATAATTTAAATTAAAGCCTACTTTGACGCCATCATCCGGATTATAGCCAATACTTGGAAATCCGGAAACAACATTATACTTAGGTTTTTGATAATTATATAAATTGACGTCATAGTCATCGGTAAGTTGAGTTTGGGTTTTAGAATCTAATTTATATGTATTTTCTTTTGATTTAAAATCGTAAACTATAACTTTTTTTCCGTTCTCAATGTTGTAAGTATCATTGTTTTGCCCGCCAATCAACCTGATTTTTATATTTGATTTTTGGTTTCCAATTACTTCAAAAGTATCATTGTCATCCAAGCCATAAATCCATAAATTTTTCGTTTTGGCATCGCTTACGTTTTTGGTATAAACTAAATCATCACCTTCTTTTTTGATTCTTAAAACCTTTATTTCGATGCTTTTTTTAGCATTATGACTGATAATGAATTTATCTTTTTTATCCGTTCCAACAATTATTACAGTGTGGCTTAGCGCATCAAAATATTCTGAAGCATATTTTTGAAGATCTTTTTTTCTGCTTTTTAATTTCTTTTTGATGTCTTCAATGGTTTCGTCTTGAACTTCTTTCGGCATGTTTTTAAAAGCATTGTCAATATCTTCGTCGGATAAATTTTCCTGAATAAATTGGGCTTCCGCAATCCAATCTTTTTCTTCTGTAGTTCTTAGCAAAGCTAAATCTAATGGGTACGGCTCTCTTTCCAACCATTTAACATTGTCTATTTTACTGTCAAAAGTTCGCATATGGCGAAGTGCAGGAATGTTCATTAAGAGCGATAATAAAGTTCCGTCGTATTTAGAAAAAGCTTGGTCGCGGTCTCGTGGAATGGGTTTGTAAACAATTTTGTCTCCTACCTTATATTCACCCCAACGCCATTGATCGCTGTGTCTGTCCCAATCGCCAATCAAAATGTCAAATAAACGCGCTTTTATATATTCTTTCTCATCGACCGAGTATTTCTCATCTTTATGAAGATTTTTCAGCATATCGTCTGTACTTATGATATCTGTTGGGTTTCCGAAATTTTTTGCATCCAAATGATTATCACTTGGGCGCTCTTCAACCATATACAATTCGTTTCCAAAATTTGAATTGAACTCTTTCAAACCCTCTTGTTTCGGAATATAATACAAAACCGGATTGGTATGTGAAATGCCCAATTGGTCGCACATGCTCGCAGTCACGAAAGGAGCATAAGGATGGGATGTTGTGTAAAAATCCAACAGAAAATTCTCTGTATATGTTTTCTCAAAATCATTTACAATATATTGATCCTTAAAAGCAACCGACTGCAAAAATTGAGTGGCATTTTTTTTCATGGCACGCAGTACGTATTCTCTCCCTTTTGAATCTGACATTCGTAATGAAGAAGATTGATGTCCTCCGCCTTCGCGAATGGGTTTCAGACCGCCCATCAAAGTATCCAAAGTGGCAGTTTTTACTTCAATCGGTACACTGTAGTATTTTCTATAATGTTTCCCAAATAAAAAATTATGGACAATACTTTTGCGGGTCATCTCGGGAGAATAAATGGAAGTCGTAATAGTTGATGGAAAGTTATTTGCAATTGAAGAAGACCAATTAAATTCCTTTGTTTTTATAATGTCATGTTCAAACAGTTTTTTTTCCTGATTGTTTTCATTTCCAAAGAAAGCGACTTTTGCATCACCGTTTTTGTATAATGTCAGTGTTGTGTAACCATTTCCTCCGTATGAAAAATCATTGGGATTAATTGCTCGCGCAGTTTCAGATTTTGAGCCGGCTCCACTAATGATTTGGTTGATGTTCTCGTTGTTGATGTATTGTAAATTATGGTCATGTCCAGAAACAACGATTACATTTTTATGCTTTTGAAGAAGTGTCTTAACTCGTTTTGCGTAAATCGTGTATTGTTTGTTTTGAATATCCTGCGAACTTGCACCCGATGTTTTTCTGACTAAATTGATAATCGAACCAATTACAGGCAGCGGAATTTTATTTTCTAAGGGATAGAGTTGCTTTTCCCATGAAAATTGCCCACCGTGTGAACCGTTGCTCATTAACGGGTGATGAACGGCAAGAATTACTGTTTTTTCTTGATTTTTATTTAAAATGCTTTCCAGTTCATTAAAAAAATCCTCTCTTGTTTTGATGTCACAATTGTCATTGATTGTGGGATGATTGTTCCAATCTTCCAAAAACCATTCACTGTCAATGGTTATTAAGGTTGTTGTTTTATTAATAGCTACATCTTCAATTGGGCAGGCTTTTCTAGGCAGAAATGCTTTTTTATCATTCAAATGTTTGGTTACGAAATCGGCTTGGCGTTCTAAACCTTTGATGCCGTTGTACCAATCATGATTCCCCGGAATCACAATTGTTTTTCCTTTAAATCCTTCTGCTAATTTTAATTGGTTCGTTAGTTTTTTTTCTGCCAATGCAACCTCAGAAGCATTTTTATTGCTAGGAAAGCCTTTTGGATAGATATTGTCGCCCAAAAACAGCAAAGTGGCTTTTTTGCTTGATTTTTTAAGTTTTTGGTGTAGTAATTCTAATGTTTGTTGTGCCTGTTCTTCATCGGCATTTCCGGCATCTCCAATTAAATAGAAAGTATGTGAAATCCCTAGGGTATCAGATGAACTGTATGTCTTGTTGGCGCTCACATCTTTTCCGTACTGCGCTTTATGCGTAGCGCAGGAATTAAGAATTACTGAGACAACTATTAGCAGGGAATAGTTTTTAATTTTGGCAATAAAATGGTTATCCAAAAACAATTTCATAATTTAGTGCTATAAAAATACTCTTTATGAATCTAGTAGAACAATCCGAAGATTTCATCAGTACATTACTCAAAGATAAACTTTCCAATTTATATTCTTACCATAATTTTAATCATACTTTGACTGTCGTAAATGCGGTTAAAGAGCTTTGCAAGAAAGAGGAAGTAAGCGATGACGATAAAAAGGCTCTTTTGGTTGCAGCTTGGTTTCATGATTCAGGTTACATTGATGGGTATGAAAATCACGAGGAAAAGAGCGTAAAAATTGCTGTAGATTTTTTAAAGGAAAAAGGGCAATCAGATGAATTTATAGCCAATGTATCAAATTTGATTTTGGCAACAGTCAAAGAACACGAACCCAAAACACATTTGGAAAAAATAATCAAAGACGCTGATTACGTTCATCTTATAAAAACTGAATATACCACAACTTGCGAATTATTGCGTTTAGAACTGAAAAACACAGGAATAGCAGCATTTTCAAATGCAGAGTGGACACGGGAAAATCTAAACTTTTTACTGAATAAACATCGTTTTTATACCGATTATGCAATAAAAAAATGGCAGCCATTGAAAGAGAAAAACTTGGTTCTTATTCAGAAAAAAATGAACAAACAGGAATTGAAAGCAGCCTCAGCACTTGAAGAAGAAAATAAAAAGAAAGAAAAAGTCGAAAAACCGGATCGTGGCATTGATACTTTGTTTCGAGTAACGTTGGGAAATCACACTCGATTGAGTGGCATAGCCGATAGCAAAGCCAATATTTTATTGTCAGTAAATGCAATTATTATCTCTATTGCTCTTTCTTCGATCATTCCGAAATTGGACAGTCCAAAAAACGCGCATTTGGTAATCCCTACTTTCATTATGCTGATGTCGAGCGTTATCACCATTATTTTCGCGATTCTTTCGACACGTCCAAAAGTGACTTCGGGATTTTTTACACGGGAAGATGTTGAAGACAAAAAAGTAAATTTGATGTTTTTTGGGAATTTCTATAAAATGTCTTTGGAAGAATATGATTGGGCAATGAACGAAATGATGAAAGACCGTGATTATTTGTATTCTACGATGATCAAAGACTTGTATTACCTCGGATTGGTGTTGCAGCGAAAATACAACTTGCTGCGAATTGCCTATAATATTTTTATGGTCGGGATAATCGTGACAGTGATTGCTTTTGTAATTGCCTTTAAAAGTCTTGGCTCTTAAAAACGAAGCTCAACTAAAACTAGTTGAGCTCGTCTAATAAATCTTGATAAGTAATCTTTTTGGTTGCAGGATTTACAGTATTGTTAATCACTTTTACACGAATCGCCCTCAAACCTGAAACTCCCTGAAGGTCTTCGACTTCGAATTGCTCGATTTCGGGTTCGAGTATTTTTTTATGTTGCAGGTATTTAATATATTTTAAGTATTCAGTTTCTTCGTTGTTTTGAGAATAAACAATCGTGATTTTTTCTTTTTCTGTAATTCGGTCTTTTGTTCCTTTTATATATGATTTGTCGATACGTTTTTTAATAACTTCATATCTTGCATTGTACGTTCCGTCAACATCAAATCGTTTTTCATCCATTCTAAAACGAATAGAAAGCGGTACACTGAAAACTAGAATTAACGATGTTACATCCAATTCGTAAGGAAGCGATTCTTTGAGTTGATGATGTTCCAATTCCATTTCACATAACGTTTGCAACTGCCATAAACGCAAGTTGTGCAGATACATTATATCAAAATGTTTGGTTGGCGAAATCGAAGCTCCAATGTATAAATTATGTTCGACACCATCTGTTTTAAATCGCTCGTAATAATGAGGATAAATTTGTTGTGCTTCGAGTTGTTTTTCATCTAAAATTGAGGCTAGTTTCTTGTTGATAATAGACATCGCATTATCAAATTTTTTTCTTTCCTGATAAAACAAACCTGATTTTTCATCCAAACTTTCAAAATACGATTCTTCTAATTTCTCGTTTTTGGCAAAGCCTTTCGTGTTTTTTAAAATAGGATGGATTTCCTCCTCAATATAGCGTTGAATATGTTGTTCGGTGTCGGCTTTTAGAGGGAATTTTAATTCGTTTCGAAAGGATTCCAATTCAAATTTTCTTTGCTCCAAAAGTACCATGTTTGCACTAGGGGTATGATTGTCAAAAATCTCCAAAAGTGCGTTGAGCTGATTTTTTAAATCTTTTTTGACAGTCTCGTTTCGGTGTTCAGTGGATCCTTTGATATCGATTTGACCATACAACGGATATACATTTTTAAAGACAATTTCTTTAAAAATATAATCTTTCGTATGATTGATATTTTGAAAATAATTTTGGGTTTCTTTTTTGAATTTCCAATAAACGCTTGGATGGATTGTAGTGTATTCACGCTGAATAATAGCTTCAATCTGATGTTGCATATCGGTATTATAACGATCGATAGTATCAGTTAAATACGGTAAAACTAATTCGAGTTTAGTGATATTGATGCTGTTTATATCTCTTGGATTTTCTGAAACTAATTCAACAACGCCCAATAAATTTCCATCTTTTATTACCGGAGCAAAAACACAGCTTTGAATATTTTGTCTTAGTAAATGTTCTCCAAGTTTTTTATTTGAAGATTCTTCTATAAATTTTTTAACATTTGAAATTACAAAAGGCTCTTTATTATGAAGCAAATTCTCAAAGGAACAGCCAAAAAAATCGTTTTTACATTCAACTTCCTGATCAGATGAAAGTAAAAAACTCTGCATCTGTTTATCAAATTTGATGGGCTTTATGAATTTTTCTTCTTCTGGATTATAGATGATGAAGCCAACTCTCAAACTCGGAATTTTAAAGATTGACCTGAAAATGTTTTCAATAATATCGTTAGATGCAACAGAATTGGTATTGGGTTTTAATAAGTTGCTTTTTAAATTTGAGATCGCACTTTCTATAGTGGCATCAAATAAGGAAACAATTCCAAAACCTTTTAAAATCCAGCTTTCTTTTGGGAATTTTGATTTCCAAAGTTCAATATCATCATAGTTGTCAATTAGTAAATCAATATCGTCTTGCGTCAAATGTATAGCGTTTTCAGTTGGTGTAATTTCAATGAAATCAGCATTGTACAAAATGCGATAGTGTTTTTCGATACCATTTTCATCAGGAATGTCGTAGAAAAAAGGTCTGTTAAAGTCAATGCGCTGTTTGTAATAACCGCTTAGAATTAAACAGCAGTTGGTTATATAGAACTGATGATCGTCAAAATCACGAATTTCCATGTAAAATTCATTACCTGCGTTACTCAAAATTTTCTTGAAACGCTCTGTATAATTGAAAGATACATTTTGAAACGGAATAGTAACAGCCTTGATTTCATTGTGAGTTAAAGCAGTTGGGAATAAATCAGCTAAAAGATTTTTAATTAAAGGTTCATTTTTTTTGATCAAAGAATAATCTCGGATTCCGGTTCTAAATTCCGGCAAAGTTTCTATTTCTTTTAGTAGTGCTTTGGCATAGTTTGATCTGTAATCAACGTTTGATAAAGCGATTTCTTCAAAAGATTCGATCAGTTTATGAAAGGAAATTATGGTTTGGAAAGGACTATCTTTATGTAAATGAGTATCCATCTTGATTTTTGATTTAAACTATAAAATTAGTGATAAATTAAGAACGTTTGACAATTTGTAATTTCTTTCGATTATAGTGATATAGATATTAATCCATAAAAAACGGCAGCTTCAAATGGGCTGCCGTTTTTTTGATAGGAAATTGAAATAGAATAAATTCTAGCTTTTTTGTTCTTTGTTGAAATAAACCAAATAGTAATACATCTGTTTTTCTTCGTCCCAACCTTTTTCAACAAATTTCTCTGCACTTTCCGGGTTGATGAAATCCATTTTAATTTGGATATGTGTGTCCAAGTTAATTACGTTTTTTATTGATTTTCTCGCATCACTTACCGCTGCATTGGCAATAGGGAATGAGGTTACATCTTCAATACTGTATTTCTCTCCTTTATCAACTTTGTAGTTTTTAAACTCCGGAATCAAATCAGGATTGTCCAATACTTCGTTCAAGAAATTGCTCTCTTCGAATTGATCGTTTTTTGCAAAATAATTCACCGAACGGTTCATGAACATTACTTCTTCCTTTTTGTCTTCGGCAGGGAAAACAACATCTTTGGCAAATCCTTGACAGAATTTCAAGTATTTTTTGGTGATAAAGTTTTCGTCCTCAAAAGCATCAACAGAAAGGAAATGCTCTAACCAATATCTAGCATCATAACGATTGCTGTCCACAGAAAGGATTTTGTAGCCTTCTTCTTTTTTGTAATTAAAAATAAGACAACCTTTGTCCATTTTGTTCAAACTCACACCGTGTTGAAGAATCATCTCTAGTTGCGTTCCTTTTTCCTCAAACTGTAAAAAGTCGGATTGGATTTCACTTTTGTAAATACCGATGGCGTCCACCACATTGTTGTCAATGTTCAAATTGGTCAAATACGTCACATAGACCTCACCGTTTTTGATGTGCGGATGGTTGGACTGTTCAAAAAGATGTTTGGTTATCTTTTTGGAAACATCATGCAACGAATTTGGATTAGCAAAAATTTCAGTCGCATATTTAAACATGTCATTGTAGTCCAAATCTACTTCGTGTGCAAACTGAAAGTAGTTTTCTTCCTTTTCTTTAAAAGGCTTAAAGAAAAACTCTTTCATCAAAGGCACAATTTCATCGCTCAATTTAAATGGTTCTTCCGATAAAAAAAGAGGCTCGTTACGGCTCATATTTCCCACACGGTGTATGGAAAGCGTCTCAATGTGCGTGTTGTATAAGTTGATCATTTTTTGTTTTTTAGATGATAGATGGAAGAGCCAAGAAAAAAGACGGAATTAAAGTCTTTACTCTTGGCTCTTTATTCTTATAGTCTTTTTGTTAATTCCAATTCTCCTCAAACCCGTAGTCTTCAAAGCTGTCGTCGCCTTCAAACATATCTAGGTCGTCTTCGTCCAAATCGTCTTCAAATTCACCGTAAATATCGTCGTGCATGCTATCGGCTTCAAAGTTTTTTTCAAGGGCTTCGGCCGGCATTTCGCCATGCGAAAATAAAGTTTCAGGATAGGTTGCGCCCACGTGCTCCTCTTCGATAGCAGCCAATTCTACTAAGAAAGTCCACATATTGATGAAATCGTAAACATAAATAATCTTAGTGTTTTCCTCGTCTAGTATGTCAGATAACTGATAGTCACTCATGATTTTTTGTTCACCCTGAACATCGCCTGTATCAAAAAGCGAAATTTCATCTTCCTGATTCCAAGTTTCATCACAAGTATAAAAAGAAGCTACTTCCATTCCGTCAAAACCAAATGAATTGAAAATAGCATTGTGTAAATCTTCTAAAGTATCTTCTGAAAGTATTGCTATGTCTCTGAAAATGTCTTCTTCTGCATCTAGAATGACTCTGAATTTATAAACCATAATCTTAATTTTTATTGAAGGAGCAAATGTAAAGCTTAATTTTAGAATTTAATTTATGAATTGGGTTTTGTTGAAAAGATTTTTGGTTATGTTATTCGTTATTTCATCACATTGTAATCTTTTATAGTTTTTATAACTAATGTTTCTACCATATCGTAACTCATCCCAAACTGTTTTTCTAAAACGGAATTAAAATTAGCTTTGTTAGAATTGTACAATTCCCAAATTCCTTTTTCACCCTGTTTTTCATACACAAGTTTACAAATCACGCCTCCAGTGACATATAAAATATTGTTGTCAAATTCGTTACGGAGTTTAAAAGTCATTATGTCTTCAATAGTAAGGTTGTTTTGTTTTTGAAATGTTTTTGAAACACCTTTTAGGGCTTCTTCAAAAGTTGTATTGCCTCCGGGGCCTGCTAACCAAGTAGCTAGACCTTCTGTAACAATCATTGGACATCCAGCATCACCATTTTTTGGAATAGGGAATAACATGTGAATAAATTCATGAGGAAAATAGGCCTTTCCATAAGTGGTAAAAATTTCTTTTGTAGAAGTAAATGTTTGACCACCTAAATAAGACATCCAATAATCAAAATTGTAGAGTTTACCCATTGCATCAGGATTTGGTAACAGATAATAAGTAAAAGGCTCTACTTTAACGTTAAATTGTTTTGCTATTTTTTCGCAAAAAACTACCGACTTAGCAGCTTCCTCTTTGTTGAAAACACAATCGGGATGAACTACATAATTAATGAATTTGTACTGATGTTTTTCCCATTTTTGGGTGTCATATAAGATTGTGTTTTCTAATTTAAATTCTCCTTTGTTATTTCTTACAGCATATAATTTGGTAATCCAATCTGGGGTATATTTATCATATTCTGCATCAGGACATTTTTGTTCAAAAATAGTTTTTATCTGATATCTGTTTATCGCAATACTATCAATTTGTAATATTTTAGGTGTATAGGAACTAAAATACTTAATTGAATTACTATAAACAAACATCAAATTGGAAGATCTGTCAGGTCTTAATTTATTTTTCACATAATATTTAGCTTCATCAACATTCCAATTTGGATTTTGATAAATACTATCAGGTCTTGAATTAAGGTAGTTTTTATACATATGATATACTTGTTTAATTGCAACCTTGGAAGTATCTACTCTGGCTGAAATATTTGGTGTAATGGTTTGTGCTTTAGAACTTATACTCGTTAAAATAATTAAAAGGAGCAATTGATATTTTTTCATTTGTTTAAAATTGATAATTCGTTGATAATATTTTAGCCTTATCCCTCAAAAAAAACTTTGCAAGTAGCGGCAAGTTTTGGGTTTCGGTAAGTTTGTTATTACTGAATGTAGTTTGAGTAAGAATTAAAAGAAAGAGTAACAAGGTTTTTTCATATGGGGGTTCTTTTAAAAGTGAGATAAGTTTTATCAAAAATAGAATTATAAATTTCAAATGCAACCATATTCAAACAAAAAATGCACAAAATTCACTAATAAATCTGTGAAAATTTGTGCAATTTGTTGAGAAATTTTGCTTTAAGGACTTCTTGTCTTTACGATCAAATTTTTATAGCTTTTGAAATCCTCTTTCTAAGCTGATGGTATTTTTTATGAGTTGGATAATATCTATTTGGAGTCATGTTGTTAAAAATCAATGCGGTAAAAAGCAAAATCAAAACACCTAACAGAACCGGCGAAAACACATACATATACCCTAAGGCCTTTATTTTGTCAGAACCAATGATGGCAATCAAAGCTGTCGCTCCTCCCGGTGGGTGCAGCGTTTTGGTTATCTGCATCAGAATAATGGCAAATGAAACGGCGAGGGGAGCGGCTATCCAAATAATATCCGGAATCAATTTATGAACGGTAACTCCAATTAAGGCCGAAATTAAATGTCCGCCAACCAAATTTCTAGGTTGCGAAAACGGACTTTGTATAATTCCATAAATCAATACACTCGACGCTCCAAAAGAACCAATCAGGTAAACCGCGTCATTTCCTTTAAAGTGGATGGATTGAATATAAGCAAGAATTCCAATACCAACAAACGAGCCTAAAAATGACCAAAATTGTTCTTTATAATCGACTAAAGTTTCTTTGTAAAGGATGTATTTTGTTTTGCGATAAGTTCGCTTTATTTTTTGAACAGGCATGAGGTAACTTTATTTTACTGAACGTGTTGTTTTACTAAACTTGGTGAGTAGGTATAAACGGTAAAAGGGTAAATCATTTTTGCGGTGTATTTAGAAATCAAACAAACCACCAAAATTGGTATAAATAGTGTGTAATTATTCGTCAATCCGCAGACAAGGAAAATAGAGGTAAAAGGAGCATGAATACTTGCACTAAGAACTGCTGCCATTCCGATGACGATAAAATTAAGCGGAATAACATTGGCTGAAAAATAAGTGTTTAAAACCATTGCAACCAATAGCCCTAAAAAAGCCCCAATAAAAAGACTCGGCGCAAAAACACCTCCGTCTCCTCCTGAAACGAGAGTTGCAGATGTGACAATAGGTTTTAGAACTAGGATTCCGATAAATGTTAAGACTAGCGAAAAGCTTAATTGCATTTCGTTTGGATTAGTGGTCAATTCTTTGATCGAATGATATCCTTCGCCGTAAAGTTGAGGGAATAGGAGCAAAGAGATGCTTAGAATACAAGAACCAATAATGATTTTATAATAATGGGTATCTATTTTTGAAAACTGATTTTTGAAAAATAGAACGCATCGGGTTAAATACACCGAGAAAAAACCCGCCAAAATTCCCAAAAGAATAAAATACGGGATTGCCTTCAAATACCAAGTGGTAATATTTACAATAAACAATGGTTTTTCGTCCAAGATGAAAATAAGTCCGAAAGCGGTAAGAACCGCGATCAAATTTGTGATTAAAAATGTCTTCGTTACTTTTCTTGAAATCACTTCCAAAGCAAAAAGAATCCCCGCAATTGGACTGCTGAACAAAGCGGTGATTCCTGCTGCAACTCCGGCACAAATTAATTCGGTTTTATATTCCTTGAAAACGTTTTGTTTTCTTTGGGCTACAGAACCAATTGTTGCCGATGCGACAACTGTGGATACTTCGATTCCTGTTGAACCTCCAAAAATTACGGTTAACAATCCATTGATGAAGTGGGACGAAATTTTATAATTGGGTAAATTCTGCGATTTGGAAGCAGTGCTTTCAAAGATTTCCTTAATTCCTTTGTTTTCTTTTTTCTTAAAAAGATATTCCCTCAGAAAGTAAATGACAGACAATCCAAATATTGGGAAAAAGATATAATACAAAGGATTTATCGTCGCCTGATGGGCAAATATTCCTTCATAATATTCAGTCAATCTTTTTAAGGCAATACCTAAAAATGCAGATAGAAAACCAATTAAAATAGATACAACAACTAATTTTTGCAGTTTTGTAAATTGAAAATTACGTACAGTTGGAATCATTTTCTTTTTTTTAACCGAATCGGTTGGATTAATTTTGATAAAAACGAACCTTTAAATTAGATAAAAATGTCCGTTTTAATTTTTGAGAATTACAAAATTAGATAAACAAAATCGGAAATGGTTAAAATCTCAATGATAATTGCCCTGTTTTGTGATTTTTTTAAGAAATGCATTTAGCAAAAAATAAACATATAAGTCATATAAGAGTATTAAAGTCTGATGTTTGACTCGAAAAAAATCTTTTGGATAAAAGAGCATATAAGAGTAAAAACTAAAGTTTAATAGTGTATTTATCTTTTATGGGCTAATTATTGAAGACAATACGAGTCTAAAGTGTTTGCCTTTGCTTACTTAAAAAACGTACATGACTTATATGGTGAAAATAGGAAATAGAGTTTAAAATGTTTATTTCTCATAAAACTCAATGGGAGTGTCATCCGGGTCAGCCATGAAGAAAAATTTCTTTTTGGTAAATTCATCAATACGAATTTCCTCAGCAGTGTAACCTTGTTCAATGATGTGTTTTCGGGTTTCCTGAATATCATCAACTTCAAAAGCCAAGTGACGTAATCCGGCAGCTTCCGGTCGGGAAACCCTTTTCGGCGGATTCGGGAATGAAAACAGTTCGATGATATAGTTTCCGTTAAGAGCTAAATCAAGTTTATAGGATTGTCGTTCTTCGCGGTAGATTTCTTGTGTGATTGTTAGTCCTAAAATCGAGGTATAAAAATGTTTTGATTTTTCATAATCGGAACAAATAATAGCGATGTGGTGAATTTTGTTTAATCTTATCATAAGTATATCATTGTTGATAATTTGGTATTTGGATTTAATGCTAATGTATTACAATCTATTTTCGGAATATGCATTTTGTGTTTGAAAAAATTATAGTGTGAATCCAATTCTGAATCCACCCCATTTATGTGTTCTTCCTGTTTTGAATTCCTTCGAAAGAGCAGAACGAGAATACTCGAGGTAAAATGTTTTGGAATGCAAAATTATTCCGAAATTTTTTTGAAAAGTAAATCTTTCCATATTCTCATTAGCGATAACATAGGGACTATTTTGATTAAAAAGACCACCTTGCAAACTAGCATCATATCCAACAACGGTAACAAGACCCTGCCAATAACCATAGATTTGGAAATTATTTTTGTTTTTTAGGGAAACGAAAGGGGAGTTGATTTTTCCAAAAGTAGTCGTCAATCCTCCTGATATATTTGTGTTCAGTGTTCCTAATCGGAGTTTTGCGTTAGAATTTAATGCAAATAAATTATTGAGTCGATACAATTGCTTCTCGTGTGAAATTTCACAATTTAGGATTAAATCATTTTGGATTTGGTATTGCCAACCATAAGGAGTTGTACCACTAATCCATTCGTGAATTTCAGTTTGTATTTCTCGGCCTAAAGCATAGGGACCAATAATTCCAATAGTTAGATTTGAAGAAAGTGTAGTTTTATGTATTGTATCAGTTGAAATTAAAAATGGTTTTAGCATGGCTGCTGCCGCAAAAGGTCTGTTATCATAAAGGATTTCGTTCGATTTGAGACTTGTTGGTGTAAAACCCATTTGTTCAAATGATGCCCCGTATTTTTGTTCGCTGTTTTTTAATTTTATAAACAATATATTTATTGGGTTTTTAAGCAATTTTGGACTTACCAATTCAAGATTGTGACCTTGGGTATAGTAATAATCGGTATTTGCAAAAAAGTCATTATCGTAATTATAACGAAAATAATGATTGCTTTTTATTTCCCTGAAAGAAGCTGTATTGTCAATTCTTTGGGAAAATGACAGTAAAGGTAAAAAGAGTAAACTAAGGGTGTAATATTTCTTATAGTCATGGATCCAAAAAAGTATGGTATTTTTTGAATTTTTTATCCATTTGAAAATAATGATATTAACTAGATAAATCATTGCAAGTAGATCATCGTTGGTAAGTTGGCTTCGGGATTTTGTTCCAATGCTTTGGTATGTAATTTATCAATTAGCTTTTTGGTGTTCTCTATCGAATTTATTCTAAAGAGAAAGAGCACTTCATTTTCATCATCGACATTTTGCCAAATATGTTCCAAAAACATTTCTTCGGAAGCATGAAAAGCTTTGTCTTTTTCCAAGACTTCTTTGATTGTCTGAAAAGGGACATTTCTGAGTTTTGCTAAAAGGTGTGGCATTTTCTTTGGGATTAAGGTTTTTGAAAATAAAGATTTTGATTTTTTATATACCATTAAGAAATTAAGTTTAATTAAGGCTTAATGATTCTTAATTTTAATGGTAAAAATGTTATTGCTTTATCTTGATTATTTCAAGAATGGTTAATTCTGAGATAGTTTTTTTACTGAAAACTAAAACTTGTTCTTCGCTATTTTCTCATGAATTTTTACTGTTTCCTGCAATGCTGCAGTACAATACCAAGGCGTTAATTCGGCTTCTAGTAAATTGGCTTTTATGGCCGGATCGGTTTCAACAAGAGCTTGGGCTTCTTCAATTGTTTCAACATTAAAAACATAAATACCCCTGTAATTTCGTTCGTTTTTCATAAAAGGCCCGGCAACAGCCAATTTTCCTTCTTTGGCTAATTTATTGATGTTGGCCATGTGACCTTCAAATAACTTTTGGGTTTCTTCTTTTGTGGCCGTTGTATTGGTGCCTGATTTTAGGAGACAAAATACATATTTTTTCATTCCGCGTTCATCTGCATTCAGGGATTTGGCGAGTTTTTCGTCATAAGCGGAATTCGCTTCCTGAGAGAAAAGCAGATTGAGATTAGTAAGAAGCAACAAGGTAAGGATAGCTTTTTTCATCAGTAGTTGGTTTTATATATCAAATTTACGAATTCTAAAGATTTATTAGATGCTTGATTTTGATTCTTAAATTTTTAGGTTTTGAAATTATCTGCAAAAATCTGCGAAATCTGCGTGCTTATTTTTTTCACGCAGATTTCGTAGATTTTTAATGTTGGCGCGACTTTTAAATACTCGTAAAAAACGAAAATCTTGATTTTTAGCCCCGATTGAAGTAGAAATCCTCTTGTGCTGGGGTTCAGTACAAGAGATTGTAGCGTAAAGCGGGAGTGAACTTGTGAAAAACACAAATGTTCTGCTCCAAAAAAATAACACTACAATTCATCCCTAATTTTCCGCAATTGGGTCAGAACAATTTCAGTTCCTTTTTTTTCTTAATGACATTTGTCTCATCAAAACCATAAATATGAAGACTTTATTTTTAGCATTTGTTTCGTTATTCAGTATTACACTTTTTTCCCAAACGACCATTTCAGGTAGAATTGTTAATGAAAAAGGAGTTCCGATCGCCGGTGTCAATGTTTATATCGAAGGCAGTTATGATGGCGCATCGACTTCGGAAAACGGTGATTTTGCTTTTGAAACCACCACCACCGGAAATCAAAATTTGGTGGCAAGTTCCTTGGTTTACGAAACGTCCAACACAATGATTGATGTGGCACATTTTAAAAACCAAACGATCAAACTTAGAGATAATGTTAATTCTCTTGATGCCGTTGTGGTTACTGCCGGATCGTTGGAATCCGGAAGTAAAGCGAGAGTTTCGGTTTTAAAACCGTTAGATATTGTGACTACTGCGGGTTCTGTTGGGAATATTGTGGCTGCGTTGCAAACTTTACCGGGAACGCAAGCGGTGGGTGAGGACGGGAGACTGTTCGTTCGCGGAGGCGAGGCCAATGAAACTCAAACTTATGTTGACGGAATGCGGGTGCCTCAGCCTTATAATTCGACTCCGAATAATTTGCCTACACGCAGCCGTTTTTCGCCTTTCCTTTTCAGTGGGATTTCGTTTTCAACCGGAGGATATTCTGCCGAATATGGTGATGCTTTGTCGAGTGTTTTGCTTTTGAATACGATTGACGAACCGGATCAGGCAAAAACCGAAATCTCAATTATGTCGGTTGGAGCGGGGCTAGGAAATACTCAAAAATGGAAAAAAAGTTCTTTTAGTATCAATACTTCGTATATCAATTTGGCTCCTTATCAGGCGCTTGTTCCGCAGGATGTGGAATGGAAAAGCGCTCCTCAGGCTTTGTCCGGAGAAATGGTGTACAGATACAATTTTGAAAGAGGTATTTTCAAAATGTACGCGGCATTTGATGCTTCCCAATTTATCATTAAGCAGGAAAATATCAATTCGGTTGATAAAATCACGGTTGATTCCAAGAATGATAATTTCTATTTGAATTCGTCGTACAATGGTTCTTTTGGAACCAATTGGAACATAACGGCGGGAATGAGTTATGGCTATAATCAAGTGAAATCCGATATTGATTTAGACAAATTGGGAAATGATGAAAACGCTGTTAACTTCAAACTGAAACTGAAAAAAAACATATCAAATCGTTTTAAACTGTCTTTTGGCGCGGATTATTTTATCACCAAATACAATGAGAGTTTTACTAGAAATACAGAAAATAAATTTGATTACGGCTATGACAACAATATTGGTGCTTTGTACACAGAAGCGGATATTTTCTTTTCCAAAAAATTGGCGGCCAAGGTTGGTGTTCGCGCTTCCGCAAATGACTTGACAAACGATAATGTGATTTCGCCGAGAATTTCTTTTGCTTACAAAATGGCTAAATTCAGTCAGCTTTCTTTTGCTTACGGTGATTTCTCCCAAACTCCAAGTGTGGAGTATATCAAGTTTTCCAAATTCAATCAGTTTGAGAGCGAGAAAGCTTCCCATTACATATTGAATTACCAATACAGTAAAGAAGGACGTACACTGAGAGCCGAGGCCTATTACAAAGATTACAGTAATTTGGTTCGTTTTGATACGCCTCAGGTGGCTTACAATTCAATATTTACAAATGATGGAAAAGGATATGCCAAAGGCTTGGATTTGTTTTGGAGAGACAATAAAACCATCAACCATTTGGAATATTGGGTTTCCTATTCATACATTGATACAGAACGTTTGTACAAGAATTATCCAACTCAGGTGACTCCAAATTTTGTTGCAAATAATAGTTTGTCGATAGTGACCAAATATTGGATTACGGATTGGAAATCACAGGTGGGTCTGACCAATTCCTTCAGTTCCGGAAGACCGTATAACAATCCAAATGAAACTCAATTTATGAACGGAAAGACAAAATCATACAACGATTTGAGTTTTAACTGGGCTTATTTATTGACAACCCAAAAGATTTTGTACTTCTCGGTTTCGAATATTTTGGGAGCAAACAATGTGTATGGGTATAATTATGCCCTTAAACCCGATGCAAATGGCGAATACAGACGAAGCGCGATCAAGCCTGCTGCGGATCGGTTTTTCTTTGTCGGTTTCTTTTGGACCATCAGCAAAAACAAAAACGACAATCAGTTGAAGAATTTGTAGAGGAAGGGTTTAATTGTTTTAATCGTTTAAAGGTTTAATTGTTTAAAATTGGGTTTGTTCAACCAATTGCAAATTTTGAATAGCCTCCAGCTTCAGCTGGAGAGAAATAAATGAATAAGGGAAAGGCTTTAGCCAAAATAAATGGGTTCATAACAGTTCATCTATTAAAATCAACAGTTCAGTTATTATAAATTTTAAAATGGTTGCAACCAATATAAATTTGTTCAAGAATAAAAGGAATAACAATACAATCAAGAGTTTCAATAGTAAATCAATCACAACTAAAAAATCAATCACCATGTTAAAAATCATTACAGCAATCGCATTTTTTATCTGCAGTTTATTGTCTGCTCAAAATGTAAATCTTACAGTTTCTGTTTCGGGTTTAAAGAGCAACAAAGGAACCTTGAGAGTAGGTTTGTATAATTCGGAAAACATGTTTTTAAAAACGGCCTTCAAAGGAATTTCATCCGAAATCAAAAACAACAGTGCGACCGTAACTTTTGTTGGTATTCCAAAAGGAGTTTATGGAATTTCGGCCTTTCAAGACGAAAATAATGATGGTAAACTTGACAAGAATATCGTGGGAATTCCTTCAGAAGATTTTGCTTGTTCAAACAATGCCAAAGGATTTATGGGGCCTCCAAGATATGAGGATGCTAAATTCGAGGTCAATAAAGATTCAAAAATAGATGTAAAATTCAATAACTAAACAAAACCATTTAAACTTAATTAAGATGAAAAAAATTATCGCTATTATCGCATTATTTACAGCTGTTATAAGTTCAGCGCAAGGACAATTTGAGCAAGGCATGGGGAAAGCAATGCAGCTTTGGAAAGAAGGGAAAAATACTGAGGCCTCCGATTTGTTTGAGCGAATCGCGGCGGCAGATAAAACGAGTTGGTTACCTAACTATTATGTGGCATTGGTAAATACGACTTCTTCATTTAAAACGCAGGATAAAACACAAATCAGCGCAATGCTTACCAAAGCACAGAACGTACTGGATGTTGAAATGATAAAAAATCAAAATAATGCTGAGCTTTATGTGTTGCAGGCTTTGATTTACACGGCTTGGGTAATTATTGATCCAATGACAAACGGAATGAAATATTCGGCCAAAGTAATGGAAGCTTACGCAAAAGCAAAAGCGATAGACCCAAATAACCCGAGAGTTGTTTTTGGTGAAGCTGATTATCAGTTGGGAGGGGCAAAATGGACGGGCGTGGATACCAAACCGCTTTGCGCCCAAGTTGATAAAGCTATTGAACTTTTTGCTACTTTTAAACCGGAAACCCCTTTTTCACCAAAATGGGGATTGGAAAGAGCATTGGAAGCTCAGAAAAATTGCAAATAATTTAGAATAAACAGAATAAGATGGAAAATCAAAGAATATATGTTTTCTCAGAAATGAAAAAAGGAGCTTTAACGAGTTTAAAGATGGCTTTGATTTTTACATTGATATTCTCTGTGATATTTAGAAACGATTTCAGTTTTGAAAATCTTTGGAAAACATTTTTGGTTAGTTCTATGTATTCTTTTGGGCTTGGTTTTGGAAATGGGGTGATTAATTTTTTTTTGAATAAAAAATGGGATTGGTTGGAACAAACCAACATGAGGGTTTACTTTGGTATAATTGCGACTGTTTTGTACACTGTCCCTGCTGTTTTAGGGATTAATTATGTCACTTTTATTGTTTTCCAAAAAAATGACCCGTCTGTGTTCTTTAGTTCAAAAATGGTACTGATACACCTGTTTTATATCATTTTATCATTAGGAGTTTCTGTTTTTATGCATGCCCGAAGCTTTATGCTGAATTGGAAACAAGCTTCAAAATCGGAGGTGACCCAACAAAGAATCATTGCAGGAACGGCCAATGCAAAGTTTGAAACTTTAAAAAACCAAATCGATCCGCATTTTCTTTTTAACAGCCTGAATGTTTTGAGTTCGTTAATCGAAGAGAATCCGGATAATGCACAACGGTTTACCACTTCTTTGTCCAAGATTTACCGCTATGTTTTGGATCAGAAAGACAAAGAACTGGTTTCGGTTGCCGAAGAGTTGTCTTTTGCAAAAACGTATATGAACCTACTGAAAATGCGCTTCGAAAACAGTTTGTTTTATGAATTGCCCGAAACAGTTTTGAATCCCGAAGCCAAAGTGGTGCCGCTTTCATTACAGTTATTGTTGGAAAATACGGTAAAACATAATGTGGTTAGTGAACAGAGGCCATTGCATATCAGGATATTTATTGATGGGGATTATTTGGCGATTCAAAATGATTTTCAGAAAAAGGAAGTGATGCAAACCCGTCAGGGAGTGGGATTGCAAAACATAGTGGACCGCTATGGAATTATTACGAACCGAAAGGTTTTGATCGAACAAAATGAAAAAACATTTACGGTTAAGATTCCGATTTTAACCAAACAAATTAGTGTCATGGAAATAAATACAGATTATAACGATGAAAATAGAGCTTATTATAGAGCCAAAAAAAGAGTTGAAGAATTAAAAGGATTTTACGGAAATCTTATTTCCTATTGTTGTGTGATTCCGTTTTTAGTCTTCATTAATTTACAGTTTTCACCCGGATTTCATTGGTTTTGGTTTTCGGCTTTGGGGTGGGGCTTTGGGGTGGTCATGCATGCCTTCAAAGTTTTTGGTTACAGCTCTAACTGGGAAGAGCGAAAAATCAGGGAAATTTTAGAAAAAGAGAATAATAATCAGAAAACCTGGAGATGATTATGGAACGAAATTTTATTGAAGATGATAAATATTATTTGGCAAAAAAGAAAGTCGAAAATATTAAAGGGTTTTACGGAAATCTAATTGCTTTTGTAGTTGTAAACGCAGTTTTACTTTTTATAAACCTATACACATCACCACAAAATTTATGGTTTTATTGGCCTTTAATGTGGTGGGGAATTGGAGTGGTTTTTCATGGATTGAAAGTTTTCGAAGTTTTTCCAACTGTGGGAAAAGACTGGGAAGAGCGAAAAATCAAAGAGTTTATGGAAAAAGAAAAACAAAATACCAATAAGTGGAAATAATTAAATAAAAGAATATGGGACGATTTAGAAGACAATTTTACGAAGAATTGGAAAGGGAATATAGAAAAGAATATGGGAACGAATTTACCTCTGATGAAAGTTTTATGGCGGCGTATAGAAAAGTGAAAAGGATAAAAGGATTCTATACACATTTGAAGATTTATATCATAGTGAATGTGATTATCATTGTGGCAAGTACAAATAGAGGGATTTTTACTGATGGTATTCAGGCAAGTGGTTTATTGGAATGGCATACTTATTCGACAGCATTTTTTTGGGGAATAGGTTTGCTTGCTCACGGATTATCTGTTTTTGGTTCCAATATTTTCTTTAGTGACGATTGGGAACAAAAGAAAATTAAAGAATTCATGGACAAAGAAAAAAGCCAGAAGTGGGAGTGAAAAGCAAAAAGCAAATGGCAAAAACCAAAAAGCAAAAAGCAAACAAAAAGTAAAATAATAAAAAGCAGAAAGCAGAAGACGGAAAACTGAATTCTGCTTTCTGCATTCTAATTTCTAACCTCTAACTTCTAACCTCAAAAAATGACCACAATAATTATAGAAGACGAAAAACCGGCAGCAAGATTGTTGCAAAGAAAACTCGAAAAAATTGATGTTCAGGCTGACGTAATGCTTCATTCGGTTGAGGAAGCGCTCAACTGGTTTTCCGAAAATGATCACCCCGATTTGATCTTTTTGGACATCCAATTATCGGATGGTTTGTCGTTTGAAATATTCGAAAAAATAGACATCAAAAGCGCAGTTATTTTTACGACCGCTTATGACGAATATGCACTTCGGGCATTCAAATTAAATAGTATCGACTACCTGTTGAAACCCATCGACGAAGACGATTTGGAAGTGGCGGTGATCAAGTTCAAGGAGCGTTATCAACTTTCAAAAACAACGCTAAAAGGACCCATGCAGTTGGACTTCGAACAGATCCGAAAAATGCTTTCGAACCCTTTCGAAAAAACATTCAAAAAAAGATTTACCGTCAAAATAGGGCAGCACCTCAAAGTGATTTCCACCGACGAAATTGAATGTTTTTTTAGCGAAAATAAAGGAACCTACATTCACACTTTTGATAACAGAAATTATTTGGTGGACTCCACTTTGGAAGTTTTGGAGCAGGAATTGGACATGACCGAATTTTATCGAATCAGCAGAAAGTTTATTATTCCGCTCAAGGCGATAAAGGAGATTACCGTGTACAGCAACTCTCGATTAAAGATTATTTTGCCCACTTACAGGGAAGATGAGGTGATTGTAAGCCGCGAAAAGGTATCAGATTTCAAAAATTGGATAAATTGAAAAATACTTGAAATTATTGTTTATATGTTTTTATTTAAAATACTGAATTTGTGTTTTTTAAATGTAATATATAGATTTTGTTTATGGTGGTTTTTTAGTCCAAGATCAGCCCAAAAACGACTAAGAAGAAGGTTGTTGTTTGAATTTTAAAATTTGAATTGAATGTTGGGATTTTTTTTGCAGAGAGCTTAAAAATATTTTCGACTGTTTAGTCGTTTGTGAAATTATCATCCCCTCTTTTTTTAAAATTAAGAACTGTTTTTTCTCTTTAGAAAGTTTTATATGATTTCGATATTTAAATTTGGACTGATAATTTTTTGTTAATCATTTCTCTCAAATTGTTTAAAGATTGTACATTCGTTCAGTCAGTACAAATAAATTTTCAGGATGAAACATTTACTCTATTTAATTTTTCCGCTTCTTTTTTCGAATGCAATAGTTGCTCAAAAAGTAGCCGTTTATGATAATTATGTCACTTTAGAAAAAAAGATTTTGAACGATAAAAGTACCACTTATGTTGTCAACTTTTGGGCGACTTGGTGTGCGCCCTGCGTAAAAGAATTGCCCCATTTTGAGAAATTAAATTCGGAGAATAAAAAGGTAAAAGTGGTCTTGGTAAGTTTGGATTTTAAGAATCAGTATGAGACCAAATTACTGCCATTTGTGAAGAACAGAAAGATCAATTCTGAGGTCGTTTTACTTACCGATAAAGATTATAATGCATGGTTGCCCGTTGTGAGTAAAGATTGGTCGGGATCGATTCCGGCGACCTTAATTATCAAGAATGGAGAGAAGAAAGTTTTTGCCGAAAGGTCATTTTCAAGCTATGAGGAACTCAATGAATTTGTAAATACGAATATTAACTAAACCTTCTATAATTATGAAAATTTTGTCAGGTCTTTTATTGTTTGTTTCCGTTTTTTTCATTGCGGGATTTGCTCCGGATACTCCAACACCCTACAAGATTGGTGATAAAGCCACTGATTTTAAATTAAAATCGGTTGACGGGAAAATGTATAGCATGGCTGATTTTAAAGCCGCAAAAGGCTTTATTGTCGTTTTCACCTGTAATCATTGCCCTTTTGCTAAAAAGTATGAAGACAGAATCAATGATTTGGCTAAAAAGTACAAACCGCAAGGCTATATTTTATTGGCCATTAACCCAAACGATCCGGCAGTTGAACCTGACGACAGCTTCGAATTAATGAAAGTAAGAGCCAAAGAAAAAGGTTTTGCCTTTCCTTATTTGGTTGATGAAGGGCAAAAAATATACCCTCAATATGGCGCCACCAAAACGCCTCATGCTTTTTTGTTGGACAAAAATCTAATCGTGAGATACATTGGAGCTATCGATGACAATGTGGATAGTGCGAGTGAAGTAAAAGAAAAATACCTTGAAAACGCCATTGCGGCTCTAGAAACCGGAAAAACGCCTTCTCCGGAAACCACAAAAGCGATAGGCTGTTCGATTAAGGCAAAGAAATAATTTGATTTGAATTGCGCAGAAAAGGAGTAAAGACAAGTTCGTTTTTACTCTTTTTTTTTGGAGCGGAAAGATTTAGCATTTTTGGAGGTATTGGTCCCGCCATTCGTTGCAATTCCCGATAAAGAAAAAACTACGGCTAAAAAAGCCTTGTTTTTCTAAATCGGGAGATTTTCACTTCTGTCGGGGCTAAGGGCAGACATATGACTTTTTTGGAATCAATCTTGTTCAAAGACCTAACAGGTTTTCAAAATCCGTTAGGTTTCAGATTTTATAAAAGCTTTCCTGATTCCAATCAGAACCAAAATCAAAACCGAATAAGCCACGAAAAACGGCGCGATCATTTCAACCCTGTTCAAAGACAACAATAATGCAATCAATAGCAATTGAAAACCCAATCCATAAAGGGAAACCAAGGTCATAAACCAGTTTGGAAAGGTTTTTACTTTATAGGCCGAACTGTCCAAAGTATGGATTATTTTGTCGAAAACACCATAAACAACAGTGTAGATTGCAAACAAAATATCTACAGATTTTTGACTTTCACCCGGTAAAGCACGAGGGGAATGATCTTCGAAAATTTGGCTAGTTGCATCTCCACCCGCCGAATGGTTTCTCAAAATCACATAGTAGTAATTGAAAAGCGTACCCTGAAGCTGTATCCCAATGAAAGCCAATAGGCTTAGCCAAAAAGTAGTTTGGGATATATAACAGATCGCCATGAAAATCAAAAAATTAAGGATGAGGTCGAATATACTATCGAGGTATCTGCCGGAATAGGATGGTGTTTTTTTGACACGTGCGAGTTCGCCATCCACAGCATCGATTATTGATTTTAAAATCAGAAAAAAGGAAGCGGTAAAGTAGTGGTTTTGCAAAATGCAATAAATCGCAATCAATCCCGAAACACCGAAAATCAGGGTTACATGTATGGGAGTGAAGCGGGTGTTTTTTAGCCAATTTGCCCATAAACGTGCCAATGGTCTGCCGTAATCGGAAAGATCGAGAAATTGATGTTTTGGGGCGAGTTTTGGCATTTTATAGCAAATAATTAGGATGGAATAATAAAGTGTAACTGCAAAAATAACGCTTTTTTAACCTAGAATTTACGTTTGGAAGTTGGAATAGGTTAATTAGCCACGGATGATACGGATGCAACTGATTTATGCGGATTTTTTTGAGTTAGTTGAGTCATTGCGAGGGACGAAGCAATCACGCGAAATTAAGCAAGTAAAGAGGGTGAAAACAAGTGTGATTGCTTCGTTCCTCGCAAAGACATACGGAATGAAAATAATATTTTCAAATAAGCCTATTGCTTACTCTTTAGCCCTGATAGAAGCGAAAATCCTCCTGTGTCTCGTTTTTTCAACGAGACACAGGAGGGTTGTAGCGGATAGCAGGAATCCATGCCTGCCTGATAAAGCCTATTCTTTCGCTCCTAAAAAAAACATTTTTATTTGCTCAATCGATGCAAAGTATAAGTCATTGCGGTCAGTAAAAAGAAAGCGTTGACTTGGTGAGTTAAGCCCAACCAAAGCGGAACGTAGCAAAGCAGGGTGTAAACGCCCAAAATGAATTGCAGGAATACAATGAAAACCAAAGCGTTTAGACCATTTTTTTGTTGGGAGTCGAGATTGGATTTTTTGCCTTTGAAATATAAGAATAGAATGAATCCCACTACTACGTATGCCAATGTTCTGTGAACGAACTGCACGCCGCTTTTTCCTTCGACAAGATTTAAGAAGAGTGTTTTTTGCTCGATGAACACACTTTCGTGGATGAATTGCCCGTCACTCATCATGGGCCAGTGGTTGTGTACTAGACCGGCATTGAGCCCTGCAACAAAACCTCCGTAGATGATTTGCAAAAGCAAGAGAATCAATGTGATTCGGGCTATTTTTTTCAAAGGAATATTTGGGGCTTTTTTGTCAGGATAAATTAAATCCAAAGCTACCCAAAGTGTATAAGCAAATGTGATGAAGGCAAAAGTCAGGTGCAACGAAAGACGGAAATGACTCACGTCCGGGTTATCCACTAAACCGCTTCGAACCATAAACCAACCGAAAAATCCCTGCAAAGCACCCATTCCAAGAAGTATAAAGCATTTGTTTAAAGTTGCTTTGTCAATCTTTTTCTTCCACAGAAAATAAAAGAAAGGAACGATAAATACAAGGCCAATTATTCTTCCGATGAAACGGTGGAACCATTCCCAAAAATAGATGAATTTATAGTCGGATAGGGTAAAATCGTTGTGGATGTTGATTTTTTGGTATTCAGGAAATTGTTTGTATTGCTCGAAAGCTTCCTGCCATTTGGCTTCGGTAAGAGGAGGGAGCGTATCGGTTACCAGATGCCAATCGGTCATGGATAAACCGGAATTTGTCAATCGGGTGATACCGCCCACGACAACCATTACAAACACTAAAAAGCAACCGGAAAGAAGCCAGATAATTACGGATTTGTTATTTTTCATTTTTAAATATGTTAATCTTTTTCAATTATTTCTCCGTTTTTTTCAAACCCATTTTTTCTGCTTTTGCCATCATAAATCCATAAGCGGCGTCATAATCATTGGCAATTTCTCCTTCTAGTATGGCTTCTTTAATGGCTTCTTTCAGCGTTCCGATTTCGCGAGAAGGTTTTAAGTCGAAAATTTCCATAATCTCCTCACCGGAAATAGGTGGTTGAAAATTACGAATATGGTCGCGTTCTTCTACTTCCACGATTTTTTGGCGGACAATTTCAAAATTTTTATGATACTTTTTGAATTTATTTGGGTTTTTCGTTGTGATATCGGCTTCGCAGAGTGTCATAAGATTTTCGACATCTTCGCCGGCATCAAAAACCAAGCGTCTTACGGCCGAATCGGTTACGATATCCTGTGCCAAAACGATTGGACGGGAACTCATGATAACCATTTTTTGCACAAATTTCATTTTGTGATTCAACGGCATGTGTAGGCGTTCGAATATCTTTTTTGCCATTTTTCCACCTAGAAATTCATGTCCGTGAAAAGTCCAGCCTTGTTTTTTGTTGAAGCGTTTAGTTGGTGCTTTTCCAATATCGTGAAGCAATGCAGACCAGCGTAACCAAACATCATCAGTGTTTGGGCAAATATTGTCAACTACTTCAAGGGTGTGGTAAAAATTGTTTTTGTGTGTGTGTCCTTCGATTTCTTCTACTTGGTTTAAAGCGGTCAGTTCCGGAAGAATAATATCCAAAAGCCCTGTTTTATACAGTAATAAAAATCCAACTGAAGGTTTATCGGTAGAAAGGATTTTGTTTAATTCCTCAACGATTCGCTCACCAGAGATTATTTTGATGCGCTCGGCATTTTTGGTAATCGAGTCCAATGAATATTTGTCAATGTCAAAACCCAATTGAGTCGCAAACCGAATTCCTCTGAGCATTCGCAAAGGATCATCAGAAAAGGTGATATCGGGGTCAAGAGGTGTTTTTATGATTTTGTTTTCCAAATCAGCAATACCTCCGAAAGGGTCAGAAAGATCTCCGAAAGTGTTTGGATTTAAAGATAAAGCCAACGCATTTATTGTGAAATCGCGTCTGTTTTGGTCGTCTTCAAGCGTTCCGTTTTCTACAATTGGATTTCGACTGTCCTGATTATAGGATTCTTTTCGGGCTCCCACAAATTCAATTTCGGTGTCCTCAAAGCGCAACATTGCGGTTCCATACGTCTTGAAAACCTGAACTTTTGGTTTTTTAGGAAGCAAATCAGAAACTTTTAAAGCCAATTCGATTCCGCTCCCAACAGCTACAACATCAATGTCTTTTTTGAAATCCCTTTTTAAAAGTAAGTCACGGA
This sequence comes from Flavobacterium aquiphilum, assembly GCF_027111335.1. Lineage (NCBI taxonomy): Bacteria > Pseudomonadati > Bacteroidota > Flavobacteriia > Flavobacteriales > Flavobacteriaceae > Flavobacterium > Flavobacterium aquiphilum. The sequence goes on from NZ_CP114288.1 coordinate 1,859,177, forward strand.
CAAAACCGCCAATGACATAGCTTTCGACATTAAGTTCTTGGGAAGCCTGCGCAATGACTTCGAATATTTTATTATTTAGAGCTTTTTTGTAATTATTTAAAGTAGCCACAGATTCACAGATTTTTTTTCAAAATATTATTTGATAATTCTTTTGTATTCAAGGGAAGTCTTATTGAAATTAACTAAAATTGCAAGTCTATGACCTGAAACGTGTAGATAATTCAAACATTGAGAAATATGTTTTTCATGTATTGAATCAGTGGATTTTATTTCAATAATGATTTTATCTAAAACGACAAAATCAGCATAGAATTTATGATTTAAAATTGTGTCTTTGTAATGAACTAAATATTCTTTTTCTCTTTCGAAAGAAATTTTAATCCTGTTTAACTCATATTCGAACGCATCTTTGTAAACAATTTCAGAAAAACCTTTACCCAAATGTTTGTGAACTTCAATTAAGGCTCCAATAATTTTATAAGTATCTTCTTCGTATAAATAATTTGACATGTAATGACTTTAGTAAATCTCAAATTTAGAATAAAATTATGTTTCATATAGGTTTTTAGATTAAACTCATATGATTTTTAGATTTTAATCTGTGAATCTGTGGCTAATTATTTTACTTACGAATCACTTTTACCTGTGAATCATTAGTTAATTTAATGATTGTAGATGCTTTTTCGGTGATTTTATCGTGGTGCAAATTTACAACATAGTCCACGCCTTTTATAATTTCGGGGCTAATTTCTTTGAAACTTTTTGGAGTTGGTTGCCCTGAAATATTAGCCGAAGTGGAAACCAATGGTTTCTTCATGCGTTCCATTAATTTGAAACAAAAAGGTTCTTTAACAATGCGCATTCCCAATGTGTTATCAGGTGCAATAATATTTGGAGCCACATTTCGCGGTTGATCTAGGATTAATGTCGTTGGTTTTTCGGACAAATCGATGATTTGCCAAGCAACTTCCGGAATTTCCTTGAAAACATTGTAAACCATTTTTTCGCCATTCATTAGGCAAATCATGCTCTGTGTTTCGGCTCTTTGTTTGAGTTTGTATATTTTAGCAATCGCTTCAGGGTTAGTTGCATCACAACCAATTCCCCAAACAGTGTCAGTAGGGTATAGTATGATTCCGCCTTCTTTTATGACTTCAAATGCGTTGTGTACTTCTTGATTAACGTCCATTTTGTATTAGTTTAATTGTCTTTTGCCTCTTATTTTGTCCGACAAATTTCGGAAAAAATAGAAAAAAGGGTTCGATTTTTTTAACGAGTCATTACATTTTTTGAATTGGTCTAAGTAGATTTCTGCTATTTCATTAAAATTCACAGGAAATCCTTCTTTAGCTTCTTTGGATGCTGTTTTGAATTTTATATAATTCCTGTAATAGACTTTGGCCAATTGATTACATTCCTTAAATGATTTAGGTACGTCATGACCTAATATATGGTTGCTTTTTAATTGGTATTTTTTTGACTTATTGGCCTTAAGATTGTCACTAAAACCACTTTGCTGATTGCCATGAATTCTATAGGAAATCAATCTTTCGGTTAAATATCCTAAATTGTTTCGGTAGGCAATGGCTATAGCAATCCATTCATCATGATAAAACTTTTTAATATTTGGAATGGGGAGAATTAATTCTTTTATTTCCTTTTTTAAACAAAGTGTGGCGCCAGTTACCATATTCGCTTTAAATATGATGTGGTCGTATAGTTTTATAGGTTTCTCTAACTGACTTTCCATGAAAAAAGTGAAATCCCAAAGGCTGTTTTGGGTAAAATTTTCACTTTTGCCATTTATTAAATCCCCGTTTGTAAAAACTGCTTCCATTGATGGATTTACTTGAAAATATTTAATTATTTTCTCGACTTTGTTTTTTTTCCAAATATCGTCTTGATCACTCAAAAAGATATAATCTCCAGTGCAATTAGAAATGGCTTTTTCAAAATTCTTGCTAATCCCAAGATTGATATGATTTTGATGCAGTGATATTTTATTGGGATATTCGATCTGAAATTGTTTAATGATTGCGATGGTTTTATCACTAGATCCATCATCACAAACGATTATTTCGTCAATAGTTATTGTTTGGGTTAAAATACTTTCAAACTGTTCTTTGATATATTTTTCGCCATTATAAGTACACATGGCAACAGATAGTCTCATAGTATTTTTATGTTAATGCAATAATCAAAAGTGCAAATATACTTTTTGTAAAAGGTTTTCTTTGCTGTGTTTTGAGATAATTTAATGCAATTATTGAAAAACTTGATTAATCCATTTTTCTAAAGTGTATTTTTCGGAAATGGTCTCGGGAATCTTTTCATACTCACTATTGAAAAAAGCCAAAGGAATATGGGGCTTTTTCTCATCAATGATCAATATGTTATTTGGATTGTAAAAATCATAATTTTTAATATCGACATTTGTAGTGATTAACTTTTTTTCAAGACCTATGCTTTCAAATACTCTGAAAGTAAGTCCGTTTTGTCCACTTCGATTAATGTCTAATAGCACTTTAGAATTACATAGATTGTCTATTACTTCTACTAACGGAATTGGTTTTTTGGTGTATTCCAGATTTTTATCCTGTTTTTTATTTTTTTTATCGAAAATCACAATTTTATAATTGATGTTATTCGTCTTTAAAACTTCAGCTATTCTTGATAAGATAATTAATCGATTGTCTTTGGAACTAATGTTATAAACCTGAAATTGTACCTTACTCTGATTTTGTGCTTTTATCGGATAAATCCAATTGGTTATAAAATGTAAATTATATTTTTTACAATCATTTTTTTCAAATGAATATACTTCGTCAAAAGAAGAGATAACTCTTTTTATTTTTTGGCAGCGAGTAATACTGTCATTGAAAAAGGCGATTGATTTTTTGGTAAACTTTTTGAATTCCAAAATACAGTTAGGATCAATGAAATCACCTTTTATTGTAAGAATTACGTCTTGGATTTCATTGTTTTGGGCTAACTTTTTTAGTATTTCTTTGCCGTAATAAGTTTGCTTTATGTTTTTGTTAAAAACTGTTTTTAAAAGAAAATTGTAAAGTTTGGATCCAAAATTTGGGTATTTGTGCTTGAATTCAAAAAAATTAATGTGACGAACAGTATGTCCATTTTGAGTTAAGGCATTTTTAAGGTGATTGTTTAGTCCCCAATTATCATAGCTTATTATTGTGATTTTCATTTAAGAAAGAATTTATTTCGAAATTTGTCTTTTTAAAGCTTCAAGAAATTTGGTGCCCCACCGTAAATCGGGTTCCATATAATTACCTTCTGCCCACTCATTCCATGATTTAATAAAAATAATTCTGTGCTCGTCACTTTTATTTTTTACAATTTCGACAGCCTCTTTTACATGATTTTCAAATGCTTCAGGATTAGCTTCGGTTAAGATTAATCCTTCTTTACCGCTACGCGGACTATGATCCCAACCGGGAATGATACTTGGGTAAACATTTTCTTTACTGTCTATTTCAGGTAAAATGAATTTTTCTGAAACAATTTCATAAGGATATGCTTTTATGTTACTCCTGAAAAATTTATTGTATCTTTTGTAGAGTTTTCGGGGGATGGATTTTTTTTCGAATAAAAAATCGTTTAATCGAACAGTATTTATAGCGTCAATCCCCGTTTCCAGCAGTTTTTCATTACTGATAGTAATATCCATGTTGTGTCCGATGAAATAAATACCTTCCAAACTGTTTTCTGCTGCCAGTTTACGCCATGTTTTGATAAATACAGGAATTTCAGAATTGGCTAAGGGTTTGTAAATCATGAAAACTGGTTTGTTGTCAATTGTGATATACCTTTTGTCTTTAAAAGCAGGTAATACTTCATGAAAATGTGCCTTATAATCTTCGATGCCAGGATAGAATTGTTCAATCAAAATATTTCGATTTTGTAAGCCATGGTCAAAACCTTTCCATGTTTCATTTGCCCATGCTAAACAAAAAGGAAAATCAGGTTCTCCTGAAGTGATCACTTCATTAAAAGGTCTTTCTATTAATCGCTTACCATTACCAAACCAGTAATGCCAATAGCAAAATCCTTCAACACCATATTCACGAGCCATATCCGCTTGGGCTTTGCGGGTTTCGGGCAGACGCAAATCATAATAACCCAAATCTGCCGGTACACGCGGCTGATAATGTTTTTTAAACAGAGCTTTTGCCTTACCCACATTGGTCCACTCCGTAAAGCCTTTTCCCCACCATTCATCATTTTCTGGAATAGGGTGATATTGTGGTAAATAAAATGCTATTATTCGGGCTTTTGTATCCATGTATTGTGAATTATTGACGTGGAATTATAATGAATCAGATTAAGATTTTTTGTAAATATATTTTTTGAAGGCGATTATTAGTCTTTAATTTGCATTCTGCCTTTTTTTTCATTTTTTCTTTTTCTGAAAAAATACCGAATCGGATGTTTTATTTTCATTTCAAGATCATAAGTGGTGTATAATTCGGTAGTAGTATCAATTAATACGTTAATAATTGATGTATTTGGGTTTTTGCTTTTTAGGCTTTTAAATCTTTCATATTGGGCAAAGTACCGATTTGTTAAAAATTTATAATCCTTAAATGATGTTGGTTTTTTTAACTTTAAGATAATATTTTGCTTTTTAGTAAATTTTCTGACATATTCTGCAATATTGACTATGTTGGCAATTCCAAGTTGTTGCGAATCATGTAAACGGTATAAAAGTAGCTTGTCTGTAGTGTAATATAATGTTTTTCTTTTGGATAAAATTAAAGCGAACCATTCGTCATGTAAGAATTCATTAGAGGTTATGAATGGGAAACAAAATTTTTTTACTTCTTTTCGAATACACAATGTAGCTCCAGTTAAAAAATTTCCATTTGAAATTAGGAATTCAAACAAATCGATTGGCTTATTCATTTTTGATTCATAAAAGAAAAAGGAATCCCATAACGAATTGTCTTTATAAATAACTTCTCCTTCATTGTTTATTAATACTCCATCTGAAAAAACACCATCTGCTTCTTGATTTTGATTAAAAACGGCTAAAGTTTTTTCAACTTTGTCATTTCGCCAAATGTCATCCTGATCACTTAAAAAGATATAATCACCAGTACAAAGCGCAATAGCTTTTTCAAAATTTTTGCTAGTTTTTAAGTTCGTTTTATTTTGATATATCTGAAAAATGCCAGGATTATTTTTTTCATATTCTTCCAATATCGTTAATGTGCTGTCAGTAGAGCAATCATCACAAACAATTATTTCGTCGACTTTTAGGGGTTGGGCGAGTATAGAATCAATTTGTTTATGGAGAAATTTTTCTCCATTATAAGTGCATAGCGCAACAGATATTTTCATTTTATTATATTGAATATTTGATTTCAAAGTTACTCAAAATTCAATTTGTAAAGGGCAATAAGAAATATTAAATAATGTGAGTTCTCTATAAGTAAGTAATAAATATGTAGAAATATTTGTATAAAAAAGCAGAAAACAGTGTGTTTAATGTGTTTAAAATCAAATAAATACTAAATTTTCGTTTATGCTTTCGCTTGATAAAATTATTAATATTTTTTGCTCTATTGATGATTTTTGTAAAGTTTTTATCCCAAATTCTGAAAACAATTACTCACAGAAGCCAAAAAACGGATTAGAAAGTCCAATTTGTCTCTTTCTGAAATAATAACAATCCAAGTTCTTTTTCATATTTCAGGATATAGAAATTTCAAAGCTTGTTATATCGAATATGTTTCAAAATTTTTGACAAGTGAATTTCGAAATCTAGTGAGTTATAATAGAATGGTTGAACTCAAATCCTCTTCGCTTATTCCAATGATGATCTATCTTAAAACAAAGGTTTAGCCGATTGTACAGCTATAAGTTTTGTGGATTCAGCCTCTTTAAGAGTTTGCGATAAAAGTCGCATTCATCAACACAAAACTTTTAAAGATGTAGTCCAAAGAGGGCAATGCTCTTTAGGTTGGTTCTATGGATTTAAATTGCATATTGTAACCAATGATTGCGGTGGAATCATTGGTTTTATGCTTACTCCTGCTGATGTACACGATACAAATCCATTAAAAATAAAAGGAGTTATCAAGAAACTTTACGGGAAACTTTTTGGAGATAAGGGGTATCTCTCAAAAGAACTTTTTAAAAGTCTTTTCACTAACGGAATCCATTTGGTTACCAAACTACGAAAAAAAAGAAAACCAAATTAATAACACCAATTCAAGATGCATTTCATTTGAGAAAAAGAGCCATTATCGAGATAATTTTGGATCAACTAAAGAACATTTTTCAAGGTGAACATAGAAGAAATCAATCACAAACCAATTACTTTAACAGCATATTTTCAGCTTTAATTACTTATAATTTTGCTGACAAAAAAACTTCTTTAAAAAGCAACTTTATTGATACTAAACAACTAATGTTTTTTAATGATTTATATCGAACTTACGTTAAATAATAAATCTTAATTTTTATAGAATTGGTTTTAAAATGGAATTTTTTTGAGATTTATATTTAAAAAAAAGACTTTAAAGAATAATTTTATTTTTATTCTTTGAATTAGCAGGTATTTTTCTGTTAATTAAGCGTTTTTAGCGAGCTTTTTTGATCGTAAAGGAGTTTTTTTTTAAGTGGTTGTCAATTAATAAATATATTTTTGCAAAAAAACCATTGCAATGCGAATACTTTTAGATCCTCAAATATTTAATAATCAAAAATATGGAGGTATTTCCAGATATTATTCCGAAATTTTTGTTGACTTAAAAACGAGAAATGGTATAGAAATTCAAGTTCCCTTGATCTACACTAATAATATTTATTTTAGTGAAAGTTCACTGATTACAAAACAACAAAAAAGGAATGCTTTTTTTTTCAATTTAATTGTTAAGGCAGGTATTAGCATAAGAAAAAAAACAAGGAAACTCAATTGTAAAAAAACAATAGAGGCTCTTAAAAAGCAGGATTTTGATTTGTTTATTCCTACTTATTATGATCCTTATTTTTTAGATTACATTGGTTCGAAACCTTTTGTTTTAACTGTTTATGATATGATTCATGAGTTATTCCCGCTAAATATTGCGGAGGATGCCAAATTGATAGAAAATAAATTATTGTTGATGGAAAAAGCAACTAGGATAATTGCGGTTTCTCATAATACCAAAAGGGATATACTCAATATTTATCCTCATATATCTGAGTCTAAAATTGATGTGATTTACCATGGTAACTCAATAGTAGTGAATAAAAATGCTAAAATAGATTTGCCTTCCAAGTATATTTTGTTTGTAGGGCCCAGGTTTCAGTATAAAAATTTCAAATTCTTTATTGAAGAAGTGGCAGGAATTTTAGAAAGGAATTCCAGTTTATATGTGGTTTGCGCAGGAGGAGGGAAATTTAAGAAAGGTGAAAAGGAGTATTTGAGCCAATTAAAGTTAACCAGACAAGTTATTCAGGTTGATTTTGAAGAAAAACAACTTGGTTTAATCTATAATAAGGCTATCTGTTTTGTTTTTCCATCAATATATGAAGGTTTTGGTATTCCCGTTTTGGAATCTATGGCTTCTGGATGTCCAATTATTTTAGGAAATCATAGTTCTTTTCCAGAGGTTGCCGGTGAGGCTGGTGTTTTTTTTGATTTAAAAAAATCAGGAGATTTAGAGAGTAAAATTAATTTACTAATACAAAATGTATCTTTGAGACAAGAATATTCTTTAAAAGGAATAAAGCAAGCAGAAAAATTTAATTGGAATAATGCGGCTAATGAGTGTTTGAATGTTTATATTGCGGCTACTAGGGATATTAATGAGACTAAATGAATATAAAGCCAATATTTGTAAATGAATAAAATAGCAGTTATTACCATAAACTACAATGACAAATTAGGTTTAGAAAAAACTATTGAAAGTGTAAGAAATCAGACTTTTCAAAATTTTGAATATATCATTATCGATGGAGGTAGCACCGATGGTAGTTTGGCAGTAATAGAAAAAAACAAAGATAAAATAAGTTATTGGAAAAGTGAGCCTGATACTGGGGTTTACAATGCTATGAATAAAGGGATAAAGATAGCCACTTCAGATTTTGTGATTTTTATGAATAGTGGAGATACTTTTTTTGATAAAAATGTGTTATCAATAGTTGCAGAAGATTTAACAGAGGATTTCGATATCTATTATGGAGATAATTATAAGGTAAAAGAGAATGGTTCCAAACGATTAAAAACCTATCCAGAAAAATTAACTTTTTCCTTTTTTTATACCAGCTGTATAAATCATCAATCAACATTCATTAGAAAGTCATTGTTCGAAGATCATTTTTATTATAATGAAAAGTATAAAATTGTATCAGACTGGGAATTTTTCATTTATGCAATTTGTTATAAAAATGTGCCTTATAAATATTTGGCCAAGACAATTGCTAATTATGATTTTACAGGAATTTCATCCTTGGATAAATACAAACATTTAGCAAAAGCAGAAAGAGCAGAAGTAATTGAGAAATATTTTCCTTCATTTGCTAAAGATTTTGTTCAAATAGCAGAATTAAATTCTAAAAGAGTACAACAAGTATTATATATTCAGCAATATGCTATCGCATGGAAAATTTTAAAAATTTTGATAAGCATAATTTTGATATTCATACCTAAAAACAAAAAATGAAAAAGATTCATGTTGGATTTTTATTTTCGTATGATTACGAAAAATTGAAGCTGTCGATTCCTCCGGTTTATGAAGCATCGGATAGAATTTTCTTGGCAAAAGATCAGGAGTTAAGGACGTGGAATGGACAAAAATTTACTGTAGATGAATCTTTTTATACTTGGTTAAAAGAAATTGATGTTCAAAATAAAATAGAAATTTATGAAGATGATTTTTATGTTCCATCTCTCTCAACAATTGAAAATGATACACGTGAACGAACAATGCTTTCCCATAGAATGGGGATTGGAAATTGGTTGATTCAAGTGGATAGTGATGAGTATTTCGTTGACTTTAAGAAATTTGTTTCCAGTATTAGAAAATATGATCGTTATCTTATCAATCCTGCAAAGTATAAAATTCAGATTTATGCTTTTTGGTTGATCATTTATAAATATACAGAAAATGGTATTTTATATGTTGATAAACCAAAGAAAGCTGTTTTTGCAACTAATTATCCCAATTATGAATATGCAAGAAGAACCAATGAAAGAATCATTTATGTTGATAGTTTGGTTCTTCATGAATCAGTAGCTAGAAGTGAAACGGAATTGCGTTTTAAGCTAGAAAATTGGGGACACAATGAAGAGGTGAATGATGGTTTTCTCAAAAAATGGATAGAGGTTAATGAAAATAACTATACAGATTTTAGAGATTTTTATTATATTAATCCTAAAAGGTGGAAAAAGTTAGCTTATTTTCCATCAAAAGACTTGAATATCATACAGAATATAGTAAGAAAATCAAAAAGATTAAATATTTCAAAAAGGAAATTGTTTTTTAAAAATTTTGGACAATGGTTTAAATATGTACGAAAGAAAAATAAAAAAACACTTTAAAAGTTAAAGAGTTAAAAACTGGATTTTATTTTTAAGAATAATTCCAAAAGTTTTATTTTCTATCTGTAAAAAAGTAATTTGTTAATTTAAGAGCCTGTTTAAGTTTTATTTATTGGCTCTCTTATGACTTTTTTGGTTACAACTTTGTTAAATTTTTTATACAATAGCTCTTCTATTTTGTAAAAAAATGCCTCGTTTCACTCAAGAAATCCTCTAATAATAAATCTCAAAAATAAAATTTAAACAGGCTCTAATTTCTGTTTTGTTTTTAATGATTGAGATAATGGAGCTCCTAATAAGATTAAAATAAACAATTGCCAATTTTTGGGTTTAAAAAAACTGCTTAGTAAATATTTAATAATTAAAAATAACTGTACCGATTTATAGCCAAAAAGGCCATAATGTTTTCGGATAACATATAATAATGAAATTTTGAGCTCTTTTTTTATAGCTAAAGATTTTTCGGTGCTTGCACCATGTAAATGAATGAATTTTGCTTCGGGGATAAGGTAAGCATGTTTTTCTATTTTTTTCAATCTGAGACACAAATCAGTTTCTTCATAGTAAAGAAATATATTGGTGTCAAATCCGCCTATTTCATTAAAATCCGGGGCTTTTAAAAACATGAAGCTACCTGAAATAAAGCTAATTTGAATTGGAGTTGTGTATCTTTCTTTTCTTTTTGGATATTTTTTTGGATTGATAAATTCAAGAAAATTCCGACCAATAATTTCTTTTAAAGGTGAAGTAAAATGATCCCATGAAACCATAAAATCTCCGCTCTCGTTATATGATTGCCCTCCGGCAATTCCGATGTTTGGATTATTGTCTAATTCGTTTTTTAGAATCGATAAACAATCGTTTAAAAACAAGGTGTCGTTATTTATGAACGCATAATATTTTGAGTTCGCAAATTGAATTCCATTCATATTTCCACCACCAAAACCTGTATTGATATTGTTTCTGTGAAGTTCCAGATTTGGTAAAGAAATAGTCTCACAAAATTCTTTAAGCGCCAAATAGTCTTCTTTTCTTGAACAATTATCCGTTATGATGATTTGATAGTTAAGTTTTTCGGAAGTATTATCTACTATGGATTGAATACAATTTACAGTATGCTTACTTGAATTATAATTAATAAGAATTATTGCGATGTCAAATATCATGTCTGTTGATTGTTTTTTCGAAAAAAGGCAGATTTTTTTGATTGTTTGTTTAGGTTTATTGCTGAGTTCTTTTGCTAAATCTCGCTATATTATAATAAATTTATGATACTGTCTAATTTAGCAAATAAACGAAATATATTTGAGTGAAATAATTGTATTTGTATAAAAAAAACGTTTTTATTATGAGAATATTGCATGTTTTTGGGGGCAAATTGATGGGAGTGATGAACAACAAATAGTTTAACTTAATTTCTGTATTTGGAGAAGTGAAAACCTTGTTTTAGGAATTGGAAATTCTATGGCTAAAAGCAAGATTGAAAATTACTTGTCAAACTTTCATCGAATTTAAAAAACACTCCAATCATAGATATTGATTTATTCCTTTATCTGTAAACTTGAGTTTCTTTTCTATTGTTTCCCTCTCGATTTTTAAATTAATTTCCAGTTGCGGATTGTTTTGAGATTTATGATAAAGATGATAAGCAATTCCTGCAAATTTTAATCTGATGCCTTTTATTCCATTATTATGCATTCTTTCAATTAGTTCGGAGTCTTCTTTCCATGCTTCAACTAAGTTTTCATTATAGCCGTTTACACTTATAAAGTCTTTTTTCCAGAAAGATAAATTACATCCTCGAAGTTTTGAAGAACGTTTGTCAACTTTTTTAGAAAATTTCATTAAGAATGGAATTCTAATGGTTCTGCTTCGTCTTTTAATTCCTTTTGAAAAAAAATTGAAATGCATAGTTTTGAATTTATTGATGCTTTCCAGGATTGATTTTTGAATGTTGACTCTTGAACCAAAAAGATAATAGCCTTTTTTACAAAAGGTTAAATGATCTTCGATAAAATGTTTATTCATAATTATATCGCCATCAATTTGTATGATATAATCACAATTGGATTGAGCAATTCCTTTGTTTAAAATTCTTGGTTTTTGATTACGATTGTCTTCTTGCCAAACATGGATAATAGGAATAGGAAGTTTGTCTCTAAAATTATCTATAATTTTTTTTATGTTTTCTCCTGATCCGTCATCAGCAATAATTATTTCATTAGGTAAAACAGTTTGATTGATCAAACTTAGAAAAATGAGTTCTAGCGCTTCAGAACGATTATATACAGCTATTATTAAACTGGAACTAGGGAATATCATATTGTTTAATAAAAATATTTAATAGATAATTTTGGTGATATAGTAAATGTTTGATTTTAATTGGTCAACATCAGATAGAAAACATTATTGAATATTAAGAATTCTGAATGGTTGATTCTAGATTGTATTTAATAATATCATTACACAAAGGAACGAATAAAAAAATATAATTATGCAAATTAGGGATCTAAGATGGGACATTATTTAAGTTTTTTGATTTATTCTGATATTAAATAATTGAGTTGAGTATTTAATTGCTTACAATTAATAAAAAATCACTGCATATTGATTGAGCTTCAAAAATACACTTTTTTTGAGCCTTTTAGTTTATGCAAATAAAAATTATGTGTTTTATTTTGTAAAAATATTACTCAGTGAAATTTTAGAAGTTAATTTATTTGGAGAAGGATTTTTAATTAATTTTTGGAATTACTTGTTTTCTTTTTTTGAATATTTAAATTTTTGTAAGTATTTTGTTTGTTTTTTTGTTTTAAAATAAAAAAAAAGACTACATTTGTTGTGAATTTAATTTATAAAGTAAAGTTGTATTATGAAAAAATGTATTGTTCTTATGGTGATATTATTTAGTATTGCTAGTTGTGATTCACCTCAAACGGAAAATGAAAGTCCAGTAGCTTCCAAAGAATCAGGATTAAAAACAGAAAGAGTTTTTTTTAAAGATTGGACTGATTTGACTAACGAGTATGCGAGAATCTCTAAGTTGAGTAAAGAAGAAATTTTTGGAGAGAATGACTATGAATCAATTATTCAAAATGATGAAAGCCGTGAGAATTTATCTCCTGCTCTTAATAAGTTTATGAATAAAGATAACGAGTTTCAGATAGGAAATGAAATCATGTGGTTTAAAGATGGTAATTTTTATTCATTTAATGTGAAAGATGAAAAAATATTGGATTCTTTAAAACTTAACTATAAAAATATCCCCGTAAGTGAAAAAATTGTTACAGGTATTGTAAGCGAATCAAAATCTAATAATAAAGGATTAAGCAGTCGAACTTCGATTGGTACTAATGGAGCAATTGATGCAAGGTATCAATATCAGTTTCGTAGACAATCATATTATGATTGTGGATCGACAGTTAATCAAGGAACAACAACGAGAGATCAAAAATATGTGCATGAGCTATACACTGAAACTGTAAATGGTTGGAATTCACTTTATTTAAGGGTTAAGTTAGAGTGGAATCCAAGCGGCGGAAAATGGCGTTTTGCAGGAGAAAAAAGAACAATTACAGTAAATATTTCCGGGAATGCAATTTTGACTACTACATATGGAGATGAAGTACCTGGGACATACGGTCAATTTGCAGTTAATCAGACATATAATTGTTCTCAAGATCAGACTATTTTATTATACTATTCTCAAGATTTTGGATCTCCGCAGTGGCATGTTGATATTACAGGGACAATTTATCAGCAAATAAATGGCGACGCATATTATAATGCATGGACAAATTATGTTAATTGGTAATTAAATTAATAGATATTTCTTTAAGTATTGCTTTCGCAAACTAAATCATTCAATGTAATAAGGGCTAGTTTTTTTAAATTAGCCCTTTTTTGTGTGCAGAAAACAAGTCATAAACATAATTTTGTTTACAAACTAATTTGTTGTATCAGTAATCTTTTTTATGGTTCTAAAAAATCATTTGGTATTTTTGTAAAAAATTAAAGTCATAAATAATTTATGTATTTTACTGTAAATCCTAAATTCAGTTCAAAGTCAATAGCAATCAAAGATTGTATTTCTAATTTCAAAACTACTGGAAAACTCTTTGGCGACGGCAAAAGAAATGTTATTAAGTTGTTTGAACTTGGGGGATTGACGATGAATATTAAATCTTTCAAAACACCTAATTTAATCAATAAAATTGCTTATCGGTATTTTAGAAAGTCCAAAGCAAGGCGCTCTTTTGAGTTTGCTACGCTTTTGTTAGAAAAAGGAATTGGAACACCTCAACCTCTTGCATATCTTGAAAATTACGACTGGATAGGATTGAAAGATAGTTATTATGCGAGCGAACATCTTGAGTGTGATTTGACTTATAGGGAATTGGTCGAAATACCTTCTTATCCTGATCATGAGAATATCCTTCGCCAATTTACTCGTTTTTCGTATTCTTTGCATCAAAAAGGGATTGAATTCAAAGATCATTCACCAGGAAATACATTAATTAAGAAGAATGCCGAAGGTGAGTATGACTTCTTTTTGGTTGATTTGAACCGAATGAGCTTTCATGAAAAAATGTCGTTTGATCTGCGAATGAAAAATCTGCGCCGTTTGACACCATTAAAAGAAATGGTTGCGGTAATGAGCAATGAATATGCAAAACTTTCAGGCGAATCTGAGAGTTTAATTTTCGAAACACTTTGGAAATACACTGCCGATTTTCAGGAGAAATTTTACAGAAAAAAAAGATTAAAAAAGAAACTTAGGTTTTGGAAGAAATAAAACTTTTCTTTTGTTTCCAAAGTTTTTTTAGTTCTCTGTACCGAATAACGATCGAATAAGCATTTAGATAACAAATGATTATTCCTTTTTTGCCATCAAGAAATCCTAATCGCATGAAATAATTATAAATGAAATTATATGAAGGATGGAAAAGTTGATGGAAAACAGTTGTTTTTTTGTTTTTTAAAAACTTTTCCTGAGCTTTGAATTTGCCGTAAAAAATAATTTTATCCCTGTAATCCTGATAACTCGAATAGGAATAGTGAATGAGTTTATTTTTTAGAAAACCAATTTCGCCATTAACAATCAGCTTTTCATGAACCAATCTTTTTTCATCATATCGAGCTGATTTTTTATCGAAAAGCCGAAATATTTTATCGGTTTGATTGCCGCTATATTTCAGAATACTATTTTCAAACATAAAAATCCGCTCAAAAAAATAAGCCGAATAGGTTTTATTATTTTGTAAAGTTTGGACAATTTCCTGCTTTAATTCTGGTGTCAAAACCTCGTCGGCGTCAAGAAATAGAATCCAGTCATTCTGAGCTTTTGAAATTGCAAAATTTCGCTGAGCAGAAAAATTTTCAAACTTATTCTGAATAAACTTTACTTTGGGAAATGATTTGGCAATAGTTTGCGTTCCGTCTGTACTGAATGAATCGACAACCACAATTTCATCAGCAAAATCCAAATCCGATAGCAAAGCTTTTAAATGTTTTTCTTCATTTAAAGTGATGATTAACACAGACAATTTTTCGGAATTGCTATTGATCATGAATTTATTTTTGATAGTTAACGGATTGTTTGCTCAGCCAAGTTTGTTTTTTTATAGCGTTAAAATAATAATCACAAAGATTTTTGAGAATGTGTCTATTGGTTTTCAACTTTATATTAGAAAACAAAAATAGACTTAAAATCGTTAGAAAGCTTTTTTCAATAAGCGTAAAAATAATAAGGAAAAGGTGAGCTGGTACTTTAGACAAAGCAGAAAAATTATTGTTTACATAAACGTGTTTTGAAATTAAAACTTCAGTTTTACTGATGTGTTCGGTTTCAAAATCATTTCTTGAAGACCCACCATGTTCGTGTAAAATAGTTGTGTTTCGAGTTACTGTAATTTTACCATTTTGTTGACTGATTTTTTTGCAAATTTCTACATCTTCAAAATAAAGCCAATAATCTTCATTCCATCCATTTACTTTTTCAAATCTATGTTTGCTGATGAAAATGGCAGCGCCTGAAACCCAGTCAGGATAAAATAATTCTTCGTCGCCGTTAAAACTAGTTTTTGTTTTTCGGTATAAAAAACGGCCTATTCCAAAAATCTGAAACAGTGACGGAAAAATATTTTGTTGATTAAAATGGCGGTTATTTTTGTCTTTCAGAAGGCAGGATAATATTCCTATCTCAGGATGTTTTTTGGATGTCGTGTAGAGTACATCAATGGTATTTGGTGAAATTATTGTGTCAGGATTTAAAAAAAGAAAATATTTTCCTTTTGCTCTTTTTGCTCCCAAATTACATCCATTGGCAAATCCTGAATTAGTATCGTTTTGGACGAAAACAACATTTTTAAATTTATTTTGATAAAAATCAAACTGCCCGTCATCAGAAAAATTGTCAACTACGATTACTTCAAAAAGGATGTTTGCTTTATCTGCCGAAAGTATTGATTCCAGACACTTAAGCAAAGGTTTCCAACTTCGGTAATTGACAATAATAATAGATATATCCATTAATGTGATTGGATAGGTTTTTTGATGGACTTGATTTTTATGTATTGCTGGTTATGAAAAAATCGATTTTATCTTTAAATAATTCAGGTGTTAGCTGTTGGTACAAAGAAGTGTGGTTTTTCTTTATTTCGTCATGATGGATGTCCGTAAATAAATCGGGTCTGAAATCTTTCAAATGAACTGAAATGTTTTTCAATCCATCTTCGAATGTGGCCCAAATGTTCTTTTCTACAAAAGGAGAAAAAATTGTGAAAGCGGGCTTGTTTAACGCCTTTGCCATGTTGATGGCACCACCGTCATTACCAATTATTAAATCACATTGATTCATTATCGCTACAAAGGATCTTAAATCTTTACCAAATAAATCAAAACGTATTTTTTCCTGAGTTTCTTTTGAGCAGGCATTGTAAATTGTTTTTGCATCTTCAATTTGACTATCGAAATAATTAAAAAGAATTGTTACGTCTTTATGGTTTGCAACGTATTCAACAACTTTGGTCATATATTGTAATGGATAAGTTTTGTTTTTTTCGCTTCCCAGCAAACTTATCATTATTGTTTTTTTGCTTCGGTCTATTTTGTGTTTTTCAAATAGAGCAATGGTTTCTTCATTTTCTTTTGGACTGACAAATAATTTTGGATAGGGGTCTAGTTTGCTTTTATCCAAATTTAATGGTTCCAATAACAAAAGCCTGTTGTCAATGGCAAAACCATATTTTGGTTGTGCATTATTGTCAAAACGTTTTAAATTATGGGTATAGAAAATTGTAGTGTACCATTTATAATAGCCAATTTTAATTTTAGCTCCAGTAAACATCGTAATGAGGTTTGTTTCCAGTTTATTGTAAACATCAATTACAATATCGTATTTTTTAGCTCTAATTTCAAAAATAAACTTAAATAGAGAGAAATAATTCTTTCTTATTTTGTGAGGTAGTGGAACTATGTTGTCAATATATGGATTCCCTATTAGTACATCAAGGCTATTGGTGTAACACATGTAATCAATTGTTGCATCGGGATATTGTTTTTTTAAATTGTTACATATTATTGTACTTGTAAGTACGTCACCAATTCTTTTTTGTTGAATAACTAAAATTCTCATTATTGTTTCGACTATTTTTAAATAAAAAAGTTACTTTTGAAAAGTCATCAATATTACAAAAAAAAAAATTAATGTCGAAGTTGCCAATCCTAATGTATCATAATGTTACAGATGATGTATCTAAAACGAATGATTTAACTGTTTCTACCGAAAAACTTGAATCTCAGTTTAAGTTTTTGCATGATAATGGCTATCAGACATTTCACTTTAATGAATTAGAAAATCGCAATTCTTTACCCGAAAAAAGCGTTATTATTACTTTTGATGATGTTACCGAAAATCAGCTTATTTTTGCCGTGCCATTACTTGAAAAATATCAATTAAAGGCTTCTTTTTTTGTTCCGTTTACATATGTGGGAAATTATGACTATTGGATTGAGGGCAAGGAAAAGATAATGAGTGTTGAACAATTGAAAGGTTTGGATAGCAATTTGATAGAGCTGGGGTATCATTCTTTTGAACATAAAAGATATGCCTCGATGTCTAAAGAGGAGTTGTTGAGTGATTTTGAGAAAAGCAATCTTTTTATAAAAGAAAATAATCTTAATATTGTACCGGTTTTGGCTTATCCTTTTGGAAATTATCCCAAAAAGGATGAAAAATTTGCCGTTTTTGAAAAAGTATTATCTCAAAATGGCATAATCTTTGGCTTGAGAATTGGAAACAGAGTAAATCGTTTTCCTTTCAAAAATAATTATTTGGTAAAACGAATTGATATAAAGGGGGAGGATAATTTGTTTAGATTTAGATTAAAATTAAAAATTGGAAAACTTAAATTGTTTTAATAGATATTATGAAAATTAGTGGGCTGGTTATAACCTATAATGAAGAAAAACATATAGGAAAATGTATTGATGCGCTTTATAAAGTGTGCGATGAAGTAATCATAATCGATTCACTAAGTGCTGATAATACTGTTAAAATTGCCGAAGAAAAAGGAGCGAAGGTCATTTCGCAAGCTTTTTTAGGTGATGGTCCCCAGAGAATATTTGGACTGGCTTATTGTAAAAATGATTGGATTTTAAACTTAGATGCCGATGAGATTCTTGCAACCGATGCTGAAGAATTTATTTTGTCTGGAAAATATGAGAAAGACGATTATGATGTTTACTCTTTCCGATTGTATAATTATATGGACGATAAACTAATCAATTTCTCTGGTTGGTATCCTGACAGAACATCTCGTTTTTTTAATAAAAAAACAGCATCGCCGTCAAAAGATGTGGTTCATCAAAGAGTTTCCGGGCTTAAGAAAACTGAGGTAAATCTTCATATTCATCATTATGCATGGAAGGATTTGAATCAATTTATAACCAAAAAGAATTTGTATTCGACATGGGCTGCGCAACAACTTTATGACGACGGTGTTAGGGTTTCGGGTTATAAACCTATTCTTAATGGGACAGTTGCATTTATACGATGCTATTTTTTCAAAAAAGGATTTCTGAATGGACTTGACGGGCTAACCATTTCAATGGTTCAAGCTTTCTTCTCCTATTTGAAATACGCTAAACTCATTAAAATTCAGATTAAAAATAAATAATCCTTTTAAAGGAGTTCAAAAAAGAAAAATCCAAATCCCAATCTAAATAATTGGGATTTGGATTTTTTATTTGGCGTTAAGGCCAAAAGAGGTTGTAGAGTCATGTGCTATTTGGATTAGTTGTTAAAATTTTATTAAAACAGACATTCGTCATTAAACTAAAAAAAAGGGTTTGAGTCTAAACTCTTGAATAAAGTAATTTTTATTTCAGATTAATTAGTCAAGATGTTAAGTCGAAGTTGTTGCTGCTTAGGATTGTCTAAGCAGTGATGATTTTGATGGTAGGTGATAATAAAGAGACAGTTTTTCAGTTTTAGAAATACATTTTAATAAAAAAATAAATAGTTTAATGGCAATAAGCGGATTGGTTATTACTTTCAATGAGGAGAAAACAATAGGTGAGTGTATCGATGCGCTTTTTAGAGTTTGTGATGAAGTAATTATAGTTGATTCCTTTAGTAAGGATCGAACAGTTGAGATAGCTAAAGCAAAGGGAGCAATAGTTATCGAACAATCTTTTCTGGGGGATGGTCCCCAACGTTCACACGGATTGCCATATTGCAAAAATGATTGGATTCTTAATTTGGATGCAGATGAATTTTTGGATGTCGATGCGGAGGATTTTATACAGAAAGAAAAATATTTAAAAGGCGGTTATGACGCTTTTAGTTTTAGGGTAAAAAATCACTTAGGAAATAAATTAATAGATTTTGCAGGTTGGTATCCGGATCACAAAGTTCGTTTTTTTAATAAAACAACGGCCAGACCTTCGGATTCAAGAGTGCATCAGACAATAGTTACAACAAATGAAAAGAAAGTTCCGGTACATATATTGCATTATGGTTGGGATTCTTTGGGACAAATGCTTTCCAAAAAAAATCAATATTCCAATTGGCATGCTCAGCAACTTTTTGATCAAGGATTTAGGATATCATCATTTAGGCCTGTTTTGAGCGGAACGGTTGCGTTTGTTCGTTGTTATTTTTTTAAAAAAGGTTTTTTGAACGGACTTGATGGATTGACAATTTCGTTGATTCAAGGTTTCTTTTCTTACAGTAAGTATTTTAAACTGATTAAAATTCAGAATGCTGACAAAGGATAAGTTTTTTGTCTTATCAGAAAAGAGGTTTAAATAAAAAATCCAAATCCCAATTGTTTAGATTGAGATTTGGATTTTTTATTTTGGAATTTAATTTGAAAAATTAAACCGCTACATCATATTCGCGTAAAGCGTTATTCAAAGATGTTTTTAAATCAGTTGATGGTTTGCGAGTTCCAATAATCAAAGCACATGGCACTTGGTATTCGCCAGCAGCAAATTTTTTAGTGTAACTTCCAGGAATTACAACTGAACGAGCAGGAACAAAACCTTTCATTTCAACAGGAGTATCTCCAGTAACGTCAATAATTTTTGTTGAAGCAGTCAAACATACATTGGCGCCAAGAACCGCTTCTTTACCTACGTGTACACCTTCTACAACGATACATCTTGAACCAACAAATACACCGTCCTCAATAATTACAGGAGCTGCTTGTAATGGTTCCAAAACACCACCAATTCCAACACCTCCACTTAAATGTACGTCTTTACCAATTTGTGCACAACTACCAACAGTTGCCCAAGTATCTACCATTGTTCCGGCATCAACATAAGCACCAATGTTTACGTAACTTGGCATCATGATTACACCGCTAGAAATGTAAGCACCATAACGAGCTGATGCGCCCGGAACTACACGAACTCCTTTTTCGGCATAGTCTCTTTTCAGCAACATTTTATCGTTGTATTCAAATATTCCAGCTTCTAATGTTTCCATTTTTTGAATTGGGAAATACATTACAACAGCTTTCTTTACCCATTCGTTTACTTGCCATCCGTCTTCTTTTGGTTCGGCAACACGTAATTTTCCTGAATCTAATAATTCGATAACTTCTCTGATGGCATCAGTAGTTTTTGTTTCTTGTAGTAAAGCGCGGTTTTCCCAAGCTTGCTCTATTATGGACTGTAATTCGTTCATTTTTGATAATTTTTTTGCAAATATACCATTTTTGGCCAATAGCAAAAAAAGGAAATGTATTGAAAATGTTATGGATTTAACTTATGCTTGTTTAATAATTGTAAATTTGGTAAAAGTAAAAAGAATGGAAATGTGAAAGATAATTTTTCTAAACAAGCTTTGGGATATTCAAAATATCGACCTCAATATCCTGATGAGATGATTGATTATTTGATTTCGTTTGTCAATAATAAATCAATGGCACTTGATATTGCTACAGGAAACGGACAGATTGCCCATAAACTAACAGCTTATTTTGAAAAAGTGTATGCAACTGATATCAGTCAAAAACAATTGGATAATGCTATTCAAGCTCCAAATTTAGTTTATCGATTAGAGCCGGCTGAAAAATCAAGTTTTGATAATCAGGCTTTCGATTTAATTACTGTTGCCCAAGCTGTCCATTGGTTTGATTTTGATTTGTTTTATAAAGAGATCTACAGAATCTTGAAGCCTGATGGAGTTTTTGCGGTATTGGGATACGGATTGTTTTCTACCAATTCCGAATCAGATGTGATACTTCGCAATTATTACTACAACATTGTTGGGTCGTATTGGGATAAAGAGCGAAAATATTTGGATGAAAATTATACTACGATTCCTTTTCCTTTTAATGAAATGGAAACAAAAAGTTTCGAAAATCATTTCATTTGGACTTTTGAAGAATTGATTGGTTATTTGAAAACCTGGTCAGCAACACAGCATTATATTTTGAAAAATAAAAGCAATCCGATTGATTTAATTAGAGAAGAATTGAAAATTTCCTGGCAAAAAAATGATAAGAAAGTGACTTTTCCTTTGTTGCTCCGTATTGGAAAATTAAAATAGTTACCTTTGATAAAAAAAATAAAATGCCAAGAATACTCGCCATAGATTACGGACAAAAACGAACAGGAATAGCGGTTACCGATGAATTGCAAATTATCGCTTCGGGTTTGACTACGATTCCTTCAGCTACTGCAATTGATTTTTTGAAAGATTATTTCGCCAAAGAAAAAGTAGAAGCGGTTCTTATTGGAGAGCCCAAACAAATGAATGGAGAGCTATCTCAAAGTGCTTCCATCATAAAAGGATTCGTAACACATTTCACCAATCATTTTCCGGATATGAAAGTCATTCGCGTAGATGAGCGTTTTACTTCAAAAATGGCTTTTCAAACCATGATTGATAGCGGTCTCAATAAAAAGCAGCGTCAAAACAAAGCGTTAATTGATGAAATTTCGGCCACAATTATGCTTCAGGATTATTTGAATCGGAAATAATGTGGTTTTTTTAACAATGTGTTGGTGTGTTCAAGGTTTTATAACTGAAAAAATATTTTTTTTTGGGGTTTTTAGAGCTAATTTTGCAGCTTTTTAAATTTCATACAAAATGCCAGATTCAACAATTAGGACAAATGCCGAAGTAGTACTTATAGGTGCAGGAATAATGAGCGCCACTTTAGGGATGATTCTGAAAGAATTACAGCCCGACATTAAAATAGAGATTTACGAAAGATTGGATATTGCCGCCGCCGAAAGTTCTGATGCATGGAATAATGCGGGAACGGGTCACTCCGCTTTTTGTGAATTGAATTATACTCCAGAAAAGAATGGCAAAATAGATCCTAAAAAAGCCATTAGTATAGCCGAATCTTTTGAGGTATCAAGACAGTTTTGGGCTTATATGGTGCAACAAAACTATATTACCTCTCCTGAAAGTTTTATCAAAAGTATTCCCCATATGAGTTTTGTTTGGGGGGATAAAAACGTCTTTTATCTTAAAAAGAGATTTGATGTTTTACAGCCAAATGCCTTGTTTAAGGATATGCAATTTACCACTGACTTTGATAAATTGAAAGAATGGATGCCTTTGGTAATGGAGTCCAGAAAAGAAACGGGTAAATATGCAGGAACAACCATGAAAATGGGAACCGACGTTAATTTTGGTGAATTGACACGATGCATGTTTAATCATCTGTCCAAAATGGAAGGGGTGTCAATGCATTTTAATCATCAGGTAAAAAAACTGAAAAAGCGTGAGGATGGAACTTGGAGGATTAAAATCACAGATTTAGAAAGCGGTCAAAAGAGAAAATCCTATACTAAATTTGTTTTCATTGGAGCTGGTGGTGGTTCGTTACCATTGTTAGAAAAAGCAAATGTACCGGAAGGAAAAGGTTATGGTGGTTTCCCTGTAAGCGGGCAATGGTTGAAATGTACCAATCCGGAAGTTATTGCGAAACATGAAGCGAAAGTATATGGAAAAGCTAGTGTTGGAGCACCTCCAATGTCTGTTCCTCATATCGATTCGAGAATGATAAATGGCGAAAAAGCATTGCTTTTTGGACCTTTTGCAGGATTTTCAACTCGTTTTCTGAAAAATGGTAAATACTCTGATTTGCCTTTGTCTATAAAAACGAATAACGTAATTCCGATGCTTGCCGCGGGTTACAAAAATTTACCTCTTACCAAATATTTAATTGAGCAAGTGCGTCAATCGCCTGCTGACAGAATAAAAGCTTTGAAAGAATATGTTCCTAAAGCTGTTGCCAAAGATTGGGTTTTGGAAAGAGCTGGGCAAAGGGTACAAGTAATCAAGAAAGACGAAAAAGAAGGTGGAGTCCTTGAATTTGGTACTGAAATGATTACTACTGCCGATGGTTCTTTGGCAGTTTTGTTGGGAGCTTCGCCAGGAGCGTCAACTGCAGTTTCTATTATGTTGGAATTAGTTGGTAAATGTTTTAAAGAAAAAAGTCAAACTCCTGAATGGCAAGAGAAATTCAAGAAAATGATTCCTTCTTTTGGACAAACATTAAATGATAAGCCAGAGTTATTAGCGGAAATCAGAAAGAATACTTCTGATGTTTTGAAACTCAATGAATAGATTTTTTTTTCAGCCACAGTTAGTGTTTGGAACTTGTGGCTGTTTTTTTAACCTCTTGGGTGTAATTCCGTTTTATTTTAATGAAGCAGAATTGCACCCAATGTTTTTTTATTCTTCCATTAAAGTTTTGGTTGTTTTTAAAATATTTTCGGATAAATTAGTCAGCCAAATTAATTGTTCAATAACCAATTGGGCTTCCTGCATTTTTATTACAAAGGCTTCCTCATCAATTGGAATTCCTTCTTTTAGCTCTTTTTGACGAATGTTTTTTAATTCGGTAAAACGGTTGGCTAACTCTTCATTGGTAATTTCGGTTTTTGTCTCAAATTCCTCTTCTTTTAAAAGGGCAATAGCCTGTTCTAGATTTTTGAGCACTTTTTCTACAACAATAGTCAGTGCTTTGGAAGACGGTGTTGTTTTATGGGATTGCGTATAAGTTCCCAAAGAGGCTATAGATGAAAGCAAAGAATGGTTGAGTTCTGTCAATTTATACACGAGCAACCTGTTCTTTTGTTTGGATTTTGGTTCCTGTGACATTCTTTGGAACGAAGCCATAAGATTTCCGATTTCGATAAATGCATTTTTTCGGGCTAGACGGTAGGAAGTGGTAACGTCTCCTTTTTTTGTGTAGAAATCGAATATTTCCTTTAAATATTCTCTATTCGCAGAAATCGATTTTTCCAAGTATTCAGGGGCTTTGGTGTATTCCCAAGATGGCCATAGGAAATGGTTGGCTAAGTAGGCTAGTAAAGCTCCCGTTAAAGTATCTACTATTCTGAACTGAATTACATGAACAACATCCGGTGTTAATACGCCATATAAAAATACAATATACATAGTTACAAATGCTGCGCTTACAGTGTATTTTATGGTGTTGAATATGAATCCCAAAAGCATGCATAATATTGCTAAAATACTTAAGGTATAGTGGTTAGTAACTAACAATAATACGCTAAATGCAATGATTCCACCAATTATTGTTCCAATGGCTCTTTCGATGGATCGCTGTTTGGTTAATCCATAACCAGGTCTCATGATGATGATAATCGTCATGAGAATCCAATATACATTTTGAAACGGAAGAATAAGCCCTATGGCGTATCCCGCTGCCAAAGTAGTTGTCAGCCTTAACGAATGTCTGAAAATGGTTGACGAAAAACCAAGGTTTTCTATAAACGTGCTTATCGGATAATATTGTGGAGCCAAGAATTTTTCTAAATCTTTGTCCTTTCCTTTGAAATCATAGGTATTGGTCACGATTGTAAAGGCTCGTTCAATAATTTTGATTTTTTCAATTTGTTTTTCGGCATATTCAAGCATGGTTCTTAGCATGAAAACACCTTCAGAAGCTTCTTCTTTGTCTAATTCGTTTTCATACTCTTCGATGGCTTGCTCTAATGCTTGAAGCCCTTTGAATAAGGAGTGTTTTGAAACGTATTTGGTTCTGTTCTCGATATTTTTGGATATGCGTTTTAAAGTGGAGGCAAGGTTGTAGGCAAGATTTTGATAAGTAGTTAAAACCTTGGGGTGTTTTTCAAATTTTTGATGTAATTTATTATGGTCAAATGAAGTAGATAGTGCCAATTCTAATATTTCTACCAAAGAAATAAATACAATTAGCATTTTTCGATTTTGATTGGAAGAAACAGAATTGATTTGTTTCCCGATTAGTACTCTTCGGATATTATGGTGAATGTCATTGAGTTCGACCTGTAAATGCAATTGCTTTTCGAGTATTACTTTTCTGTCGGCAATGCTGTTCCATAAATCGCCTCTTAATTTTAGGTATTTTGAGGTTAATTTGATGCATTCGGTAACCTGCAATTCGGCATATCGATAAGGACGAAGGTAATAAAACAGTAATGAGACAATAGTGTAAAATAGCCCTCCCGCAAGTATTAAACCTGAATGTTCGATCATTTCCCATCCGGTGTACGTGTGGGATAACGACAATGATATAGTTAATAAAGCAGAAAACGAAGTGAATGTGGCTCTTTGCCCATATACCGAAATCATTGCCAAAATAAATACCAACAAACAAAAAAATGGAAAGAAAATTACAGGGTAAGGATAGGTTAGATTGATGGATAGATTGACTCCAGCCACCAAAAAAGCAGTTACGATTAATCCGTTGATTTTATGTTGCAAACTACTTGGAATGTCACTAGGGTAGGTAAGCAGCGCACCGAGCGCTATGGCAAAACCCATTTCGAAATATCCCAGGTAGCTGAGTACTAAAACAGGAAAAACCGCAGATAATGTTGCTTTTATGGCATTAGTAAAATAAGTGGTATCTGTGAATTTTTCTATTTTATTAATCATGAAGCTAAGTTTGATACAAAGATAAGTTTTATATGTATTAAGGCAGTTTTATAAAGCCTTTCTTGAACTAATTTACTAAATTCTGTTAATTTTTTTGGTTAAAATGGTATCAAAATCATGTTTTATTTCTGTTGAAAAGAATTCGCAGTTTTTGGTGGTCAAAATTCGAATACTTTTTCGGAAGAAATCAATCGATATCTATTTTTTTACTACTTTTGCGAACTTAAATAAACGGTTTTTCCCTTTATTTACGCTAGTTAATAATAAATACAAATCAAATGATATTACCAATTATAGGATATGGTGATCCTGTTTTAAGAAAAATAGGGGAGGAACTTACTCCGGATTATCCAAATTTGAAAGAAGTTATTGCAAACATGTACGAAACCATGTATAATGCAAGTGGAGTTGGTCTTGCTGCTGAGCAAGTGGGTTTGTCAGTGCGATTGTTTGTTATTGATACGACTCCGTTTAGCGATGATGAGGATTTGGAAGACAAAGAGCAAAACAAATTGAAAGGTTTCAAAAAGACTTTTATCAATGCCAAAATTATAAAAGAAGAAGGTGAGGAATGGGCTTTTAACGAAGGTTGTTTAAGTATTCCGGATGTTCGTGAAGATGTGTACCGAAAACCAATAGTTACAATTGAATATTGTGAGGAGGACTTTGTGATGAAGACCGAGGTTTTCGATGGTTTGATTGCCAGAGTTATTCAGCATGAATACGATCACATCGAAGGGATTTTATTTACAGATAAAATATCATCTTTGAAGAAGCGTTTGATTCAAAAGAAATTAAAAAATATCAGCGAAGGGAAAACATTTCAGGATTACAGAATGAAGTTTTTTGCCAAAAAAGGGAGATAATTTTTAACTAATCTATTGACAGTATTAAGTTTTCAGATTTTAATAAAGAATAAATAAAAAAGATAAAAATGAGTTTAGAGAAAATCTTATCCATTTCAGGAAAACCAGGATTGTATGTTTTAAAAGTGCAAACGCGTACCGGTTTTGTGGCGGAGTCATTATTGGATGGAAAAAAAATTACAGTAAGTTTAAAAAGCAATGTAAGTTTGTTATCTGAAATTTCCATTTACACTTACGAAGGTGAGAAACCATTGACCGAAATCATGCAAAACATTGCCAAAAGAGAAAACAATGGACAAACCATTTCTCACAAAGAAGACAATGCAACACTATTGTCTTATTTCAGAGAAATATTGCCCGAATATGATGAAGAAAGAGTGTATGCTTCTGATGTGAAGAAAATAGTAAATTGGTACAATATGCTTCAGGATAAAGGTCTTTTGATAGATGCTCCAGCTGAGGCAGAAGAAGCTGCTCCTGTTGCTGAAGAAGTTGCGGTTGAAGAAGTTGTTGCCGAAAAAAAGGCTCCTGCTAAAAAAGCAAAAGCAAAGAAAGAGTAATTATTCCAAATTCAGTATATTTATCCTGCCGAGATTTTCTTGGCAGGATTTCTTGTTTTTACAATGATGATGTTTAGTAAAACACTAAACTTTTAAACCAAATAACTTATCTAAATTTTTCTAATGAATTCTAAGCAAAAACAACTCCAAGCCTTTGAACGATTGCTGAACATTATGGATGATTTGCGCGAAAAATGTCCTTGGGACAAAAAGCAAACCATGCAAACGCTTCGCCATCTTACTATTGAGGAAACTTACGAATTGGGGGATGCAATCTTGGATAATGATTTAAACGAAGTCAAAAAAGAATTAGGGGATTTGCTGTTGCATATCGTGTTTTATGCCAAAATAGGGAGTGAGACGAATGATTTTGATATGGCCGATGTTTGTAATGATATTTGCGAAAAATTGATTCACAGGCATCCTCATATTTACGGAGATACAATTGTTAAAGACGAGGAAGAGGTAAAGCAGAATTGGGAAAAACTCAAACTAAAAGAAGGAAAGAAATCTGTTCTTGAAGGTGTTCCCAAAAGTTTACCGGCACTTGTAAAAGCCAGCAGAATTCAGGATAAGGTAAAAGGTGTAGGGTTTGATTGGGAAGAACCGCATCAGGTTTGGGATAAAGT
This sequence comes from Flavobacterium aquiphilum, assembly GCF_027111335.1. NCBI lineage: Bacteria > Pseudomonadati > Bacteroidota > Flavobacteriia > Flavobacteriales > Flavobacteriaceae > Flavobacterium > Flavobacterium aquiphilum. The sequence continues at coordinate 1,887,208 of NZ_CP114288.1, forward strand.
GCAGGAAGAATTGCAGGAATTGCAGGTTGAGGTTACAGCAGGTAATCAGGATAAAATGGAATCCGAGTTTGGAGATGTTTTGTTCTCAATGATTAATTACGCCCGATTCTTAAATATTAACCCCGAAGATGCTTTGGAGCGAACCAATAAAAAATTCATTAAGCGTTTTCAGTATCTTGAAAGCAAAGCCAAAGACCTTGGTAAGCCCTTAATGGATATGACGCTTGCCGAAATGGACGTTTTTTGGAACGAAGCGAAGAAGTTGTAGATTTCCGTAATAGAATTTTGTGTCAGTATTTAGTGGTCTTCTGATTTTTGCATTGTGACCACTGTTTTACTCAGCTAGTTTTTTAAGCTTTTGAAGGTCTTTTAAAACAATTTTTTTACCTACTAATTCAATTAGCCCCAATTTGTTGAAATCAGATAATAAACGGATACAACTTTCGGTTGCAGTACCTATCATACTAGCCAATTCGTCTCTAGAAAGCTGAACTTTCAGTGTTTTATCGTTATTGATGCCAAAAGTTTCGTGTAAATAAATCAAAGTTTCTGCCAAACGTTCTTTTACCGATTTTTGTGCCATATTAACCATGTGGTCGTCTGCCAATCTCAAATCGCCACAAATAGTTTTCATTACGTTCATTGAAAACTGATTGTTTTTGTCGAAAAATCCAAGTATTTCATTTTTGGGAATAAAACAAACCTGCATATCTTCTAATGCTACGGCGCTCAAATTGGCAGGCTCTTCACTTATCATGGAGCGCTGACCCAATAGTTCACCTTTGGCAACAAGTTTAACGATTTGATCTTTTCCGTTTGGACTTAATTTGGTCAATTTACATATACCGTCCTTTACGCAAAAAATGCCGTTGACATTTTCACCTTCTTCAAATATGGTTTCTCCCTTTTTGATGGTTCGGGAAGTTTTGCATTCAGAAATTTTTATAAGTTCGTCTTTACTTAGCGCTTTCAAAGAGCTAAATTCCCTCACGATACATTGCTCACATTTACTCATAATGAAATTGTATTTTCGACTACAAAGTTATAAATTTATATGATAAATATCATTGTTGTTATACAATCAATTTACGAATTTTGTGCGTTTTTAATTTCCCCCTTTTGTTTATGGAAAAAAATAATTGTTTTCATTGTGGTTTAGTAATAGAGGATAAAATTATCTTTGATGAAAAGGAATTTTGCTGCAACGGGTGTAAAACAGTTTACGAGATATTTAGCCTAAATGATTTAACATGCTATTACGATTTTGAAAAATCACCGGGGGCAACTCCACAAGATATAAGCGGGAAGTATGATTTCTTGGATAATGAAAGTATTGTTGCAAAATTATTGGAGTTCCAAGAAGATGCAACAGCCATTATTTCATTAAGTATTCCGCATATTCATTGCAGTTCTTGTATTTGGATTTTAGAAAATTTACAAAAACTCCAAAAAGGGATTAACACTTCGCAGGTAAATTTTCCCGAAAAGAAAGTCCGAATCAATTACAATCCTGATGTCGTTTCCCTGAAAAGTATTGTTCATTTATTGAGCTCGATTGGCTATGAACCTTATATTAGTTTGGAAAATTACGAAACAGGGAAAAGAAATATCGATAGAAGTCTGACTTATAAATTAGGTGTGGCATTCTTTTGTTTCGGGAATATTATGCTGCTTTCATTTCCTGAATATTTCGAGGTAAAAGAATATTGGTTGGATAATTATCGCCCCTTTTTCAGGTGGTTGATTTTTGCTTTGTCTTTGCCTTCTTTTTTATACTCGGCTAGCGGTTATTATGTTTCGGCCATTAAAAGCATAAAGTCCAAAATGCTCAATATCGATATTCCTATTGCCTTGGGAATTGTTGTGATGTTTGTTCGAAGCACTTTTGATATTGTAATGGACTATGGTTCCGGTTTTTTTGACAGTTTGACCGGATTGATTTTTTTCATGTTGTTGGGAAAAATGTTTCAAATTAAAACCTATAGTTTCCTTAGTTTCGAAAGGGATTTTAAATCTTATTTTCCGATTGCCATTACCAAAATTAATGCTGACACGACAGAGGAAAGTATTCCTGTTTATGAAATTAAAAAAGGGGACCGATTATTGATCCGAAATCAGGAATTGATTCCGGTTGATGGTATTTTAATATCTGATAAAGCAGAAATTGATTATAGTTTTGTTACCGGAGAAGCCGTTCCGATTACCAAGAAATCAGGTGATAAGGTTTTCGCTGGTGGAAAGCAAATTGGAAAAGTAATCGAAATGGAAGTGTTGCATTCGGTTTCCCAAAGCTATCTGACTCAACTTTGGAGTAATGATGTTTTCCAAAAAAGGGTAGAGCAAAAACATAAAACCATTACCGACAGTATAAGTCGTTATTTTACGCCAATACTTTTGTTGATTGCATTTGCAGGATTTGGATATTGGATATTTTTTGATGCCAATACCGCTTTCAATGTTTTTACAGCCGTACTGATTGTTGCCTGTCCTTGTGCATTGGCATTGACAGCTCCTTTTACGATGGGGAATATGCTTCGTATTTTTGGTAATAAACATTTTTACCTAAAAAATGCTTTGGTGATTGAACAATTGGCCAAAGTCGATACGGTTGTTTTTGATAAAACGGGAACTATCACCACCAATGCAAAATCGAATATTTCTTATGAAGGAAAAGTGATTGACGAATCTAATTTGGCATTATTGAAAAGTGTACTTCGTGCATCAAATCATCCTTTGAGTCGAATGTTATACGATTTTCTTCCGGAGACCAAAAGATTAAAGTTGGATTCATTTGAAGAAATAACAGGAAAAGGTATTCAGGCTGAAGTTAATGGAATTTCAATTCAAATGGGTTCTGCCAATTTTGTTGCTGAAAAAGGACAAAGCGAAATTCAGCAAACTTCTGTTCATGTAAAAATAGGAGATGAGTACTTTGGGAAATATATTTTCAACAATCAATATAGGGAAGGCTTATCTGAATTATTCAGTAAACTGAGTTCTCAATTCCAACTGAAAGTTTTGTCGGGTGACAATGAAGGAGAGCGCAGTCTATTAGAGTCAATTCTGCCCAAAGGAACCGAAATGGTTTTTAATCAAAAACCGGAACAGAAATTGGAATTCATAAAATCATTGCAAGAACAAGGCAAAAATGTAATGATGGTTGGTGATGGACTTAATGATGCCGGTGCTTTGGCACAGAGTAATGTGGGGGTTTCTATTTCAGAAAACGTGAATGTTTTTTCGCCCGCTTGTGACGCTATTTTGGATGCAAAAGAGTTTAAAAGGCTGCATTACTTTTTAAAGCTGTCCAAAAAATCCATAACTACAATCAAAATGAGTTTCACTTTGTCACTTTTGTATAATGTAGTTGGATTGTCTTTTGCAATTACAGGAAATCTGTTGCCATTGGTGGCTGCAATCATTATGCCGTTGAGTACCATTACGATAGTGAGTTTTGTGACAGTGATGAGTAATTATTATTCAAGGAAAATAAAATAACACAATATGTAGTTTTCTTATTTTTTTTCATAAATTTAACATATTGGATTAAATATGATAAATGTCATATTTTCTTAGAAGTGATGAATTTACTTTTGTTTACTAAATATTAAGATGTCTTATGAGTGTTATTTATTTATTAATCGCAATCAGTATTTTCGTTGCTATTTGCTTCTTTATCGCTTTTGTTTTTGCGGTAAAGTCAGGTCAATATGATGACGATTATACCCCATCGGTTCGAATGCTTTTTGACGATGAGTTAATTAAATCTTCCCAAAAGAAATCTGAAAATTAAAGGTAAATTACTCTTTAATCTTTTGATTGAATTCTGTTATAAACAACTTTAAAATCAATTATAAATATGGAAATGGAACAATTTTATTATGACAACAAAATTGTAAAGAAGTTCATTTATGCTACCATTGTGTTTGGAGTAGTTGGGATGTTGGTGGGTCTTATATTGGCCACTATGTTCCTTTTCCCAAACATGACCGAGGGTATTTCTTGGTTAAGTTTTGGTAGGTTGAGACCTTTACATACCAATGCAGTAATTTTTGCCTTTGTAGGTAACGCAATGTTTGCGGGTATTTACTACTCGTTGCAGCGTTTATTAAAAGCCAGAATGTACAGTGATTTCTTGAGCAACCTGAATTTTTGGGGTTGGCAATTAATTATTGTTGCTGCGGCAATCTCTCTCCCATTGGGATATACTTCGTCAAAAGAGTATGCCGAATTAGAATGGCCAATTGATATTGCCATTGCTTTAATTTGGGTAGCTTTCGGTATCAACATGATTGGTACAATGCTAAAAAGAAGAGAGCGTCATTTATATGTTGCCATTTGGTTTTACCTAGCCACATTCATTACGGTAGCGGTATTACATATTTTTAATAGTTTGGAGTTACCGATTTCCGCTATGAAAAGCTACTCTGTTTATGCAGGGGTGCAAGATGCATTGGTGCAGTGGTGGTATGGTCATAATGCGGTTGCTTTCTTCTTGACAACGCCATTTTTAGGTTTGATGTACTATTTCGTGCCTAAAGTTGCCAATCGTCCTGTGTATTCTTATAGATTGTCCATTATCCACTTTTGGTCATTGATATTCTTATATATTTGGGCAGGGCCTCACCACTTATTATATTCTGCTTTGCCAACTTGGGCTCAAAATTTAGGAGTTGTTTTCTCAGTAATGTTGATTGCGCCATCTTGGGGAGGTATGATTAACGGATTGCTTACTTTAAGAGGAGTTTGGGACAAAGTACGTGAAGAACCGGTTCTGAAATTCTTTGTTGTAGCTATGACCGGTTACGGAATGGCAACTTTTGAAGGACCAATGCTTTCTCTTAAAAATGTAAATGCTATTGCCCACTATACGGACTGGATTATTGCCCACGTACACGTTGGAGCTTTAGCTTGGAATGGTTTCATGGCGTTTGGTATCATTTATTGGTTGATTCCAAGAATGACAAAAACCACTTTATATTCTACTAAACTGGCTAATTTCCATTTTTGGGCCGGAACACTTGGAATTATATTATATGCATTGCCATTATATTTAGCTGGATTCCTTCAGGCTTCTATGTGGAAACAATTTAACCCTGACGGAACTCTAACTTACGGTAACTTCCTTGAAACAGTTACTCAAATCATTCCGATGTATTGGATGAGAGCGATTGGGGGAACCTTGTATTTAACAGGGATGTTAACGTTGGTTTACAATATTATTCAAACAGTTAAAGCTGGTGAAGAAGTTGAAGATGAATTGGCTGAAGCTCCGGCATTAAAAACTATCAGTTCAGGAAGACTTAAAGGAGAAAAATACCATAGCTGGTTGGAAAGAAAACCAATCAAAATGGCTGTTTTCGCGACAATCGCAATATTAATTGGTGGAATTATTCAAATCGTTCCAACGATTATGGTGAAATCTAATATTCCGACAATTTCAAGTGTTAAACCATATACTCCTTTGGAATTAGAAGGTCGTGATTTGTATATCCGTGAGGGTTGTGTTGGATGTCACTCTCAATCGGTTCGTCCATTTAGAAGTGAAGTGGAGCGTTATGGACCACAATCCAAAGCTGGAGAGTTTGTTTATGACCATCCATTTTTATGGGGATCAAAACGTACAGGTCCTGATTTGTTAAGAGTTGGTGGGAAATATAACGACAACTGGCATTTTAACCACTTCTGGAGTCCACAAAGTATTTCGGCAGGTTCTATTATGCCTAGCTACAAATGGTTGTTTGACAATAAACCAATGGACATTTCTTTGACCGAAAAGAAAATGAAAGCAATGAAGACTCTTGGTGTTCCTTATACCGATGCTCAAATTGCAAGCGGTTTGAAAGATTTAAGAGCTCAGGCAATTTCGATTGAGGAAAGTCTTAAAAATGATCCTGACTTTGTGAAAAGTTATGATGAAAGCAAGAAAAAAGCTTTGGCTAAAGGAGAGAAATTCGTTCCGATGAACGAAAGAGAAATTGTGGCATTGATTGCTTACATTCAAAGACTGGGAACTGATATTAAAGTGAAAGAATAAAAGTTAGCGTTATGTTTGAGCAAATAAAACACAATATGGAAACCATTGCCGGTGTTGCAATATTTCCGATACTATCGTTGCTGATTTTCTTTTTCTTTTTTCTTGGTTTGGGCTTTTGGGTTTACTCCTATAAAAAAGAGACTATTGACGAAATTAGCCAAATCCCGTTAGAAGACTAATTGTACAATTTCAAAAAATATAAATAATGAAAAAATTAATTCCACCATATATAAGAGTTCTTTTCATATTTTTCTCAGTCATGGGATTGATGGAATATTTTATCGACTCAGGAAATCGTCCTGCTTTTGTAAAATACCCTATGGTTGCTGTCTTTTTGTTTGTATTGCTTTTTCTTTTGATTGCAATAGAAGTAACATTGAAGGCTGTAAACACAATCACTTACACATTGTTGTCAGATGAGGAAAAAGCAAAATTAGCCCATGAGGATACTTTAAGTCTAAAAGAAAAATCTTGGTATAAAAACCTGATGCAACGTTTGACAAGAACGGTGCCGATTGAAGATGAAAAGCAATTGTTGATGGATCATGATTATGATGGTATCAAAGAATTGGACAACAATTTACCACCATGGTGGGTGTATTTGTTTTATGCCTGTATTATTTTTGCAGTGATCTATTTGGTTCGTTACGAAATTATGGGAGCACCGGATCAAGAAGCTGAATTAAAAAGTGAAATGGCACAGGCCAAAATTGAAGTAGCCGAGTATATGAAAACGGCTCCTGATTTGATGGACGAAAAAACAGTAACTTTACTAACAGATAAAGCTGATTTAGATAAAGGGAAAACTATTTTCGAGACCAATTGTGCGGCTTGTCATCGTGCTGATGCAGGAGGGCAAATTGGACCAAACTTAACTGACGACCATTGGATATTGGGTGGAGGGATCAAAAATATTTTCCATACTATTACAAATGGAGGTCGTGACGGAAAAGGAATGATTGCCTGGTCTAAAAATGGATTAAAACCAAAAGAAATTCAGGCGGTTGCAAGTTATGTTATCTCATTGAGAGGAAGTAATCCAAAAGATCCAAAAGCACCTGACGGTGAAATTTGGGTTGATGAGAACGCTCCTGCCGGTACCGCAACAAAATAATAGTAATAATTATATAAATATGAAGAGCTTTATCAAAATTCAATACTTTGAGAAAGCTCTTTTTTAATTTAAAAATAATAAAATGTCAAGTAAACTGGACGAATCTTTCAGAGATACCATTGGAACTGTTGATAAAGAAGGCCACAGAAAGTATATTTATCCGAAAAAGCCATCGGGTAAATTTTATGATTATAGAAAATGGGTGAGCTATTTTTTATTGATCATTCTTTTTGTCAATCCATTTATAAAAATAAATGGGAACCAATTCATGATGTTCAACGTTTTGGAACGTCGTTTTAATATTTTCAGTTTCCCTTTTTGGCCACAGGACTTTTATATTTTTGTACTGTTTATGGTCATTGGGGTTGTGTTTGTTATCTTGTTTACGGTTATTTTTGGTCGAATTTTTTGCGGTTGGATTTGTCCGCAGACGATTTTTATGGAAATGGTTTTCCGCCGTATAGAATATTGGATTGAAGGAGACAGGGGGGCGCAAATCCGTTTGCAAAAACAAGAATGGAACGGGGAAAAAATAAGAAAGAAAACTTTGAAATGGTTTATGTTTCTTGTGATTTCGTTTCTGATTGCCAATATATTTTTGGCGTATCTTATCGGTAGTGATGAATTATTTCGTTTGATTGAAGATGGGCCTTTGGCACATTCAAGCAGTTTTATTTCTTTATTGATATTCACGGGCGTTTTCTATTTTGTTTTTGCTTGGTTTAGAGAACAGGTTTGTATTATTGCCTGTCCTTACGGAAGATTGCAAGGTGTGTTATTGGACAAAAAATCAATAAACGTTGCTTATGATTTTGTACGAGGTGAAAAAGAAGTTGGTAGAGCCAAATTTAATAAGCAGGAAGACAGGGCTGCCTCCGGAAAAGGCGATTGCATCGATTGTAAGCAATGTGTAAATGTTTGTCCGACTGGAATTGATATCCGTAACGGAGTTCAGTTGGAATGTGTAAATTGTACCGCCTGTATCGATGAATGCGATACCATAATGGAAAGTGTAGGACTGCCTAAAGGGCTTATTAGATATGCTTCGGAAGATGAAATAGAGACTAAAGCCAAGTTTAAGTTTACTGCAAGAATGAAAGGGTACACTGCAATTTTGGTTATATTGGTTAGTGTACTCACAGGTTTATTGTTTTTAAGAACCGAAGTTGAGGCTACCATTTTGAGATTACCGGGGCAATTATATCAGCATAAAGGAGATAATATCAGTAATATATATACTTTTAAAATTATCAACAAAACCAATCATGATATCAAAGACATGAATTTTAGATTGGTTGGAATTAAAGGAACATTGAAAGTAGTTGGGGTTCAGGAATTAAAAGTTCCTATGCACGGAATGTCTAGCGGAACTATGTTTATTGAAATTAATAAGTATTTGTTGGAAAGCGACAGAACAAATCTGGAGATTGATCTGTATGAAGGGAATAAAAAAATAGAATCTACCCATACAAGTTTTTTAAGCCCGCGCAGTTTCGATTAGGTTTAAGAGTAATCAAAAAAGACAAATAAAATAAATATTAAGATTAAGAGATGAAATCGCAATTAACAACAAGTTTGTTGCAAACAAACTCGAATAAATAAAAAGCGATACCATAAATGACCTATAACAAATGAATTTTACATTTATGAAAATAAAAATTAATTGGGGGACTTCAATCGTGATTGCGTTCGTTCTGTTTATCAGCTTTATTATGTATTTTGTTTTAAAAGTACAGTCAGACAGTAAGTATGACAACGAATTGGTGGTGGACGAGTATTACAAGCACGATGTCCATTTTCAGGATGAAATGGTACGAATTCAAAATGCACATGATTTAAAAGAAAAACCGGTGATTATTGTTGGTTCCAATGGTGTGACGGTTTCTTTTCCGGCAGTTTTTTCGCCAAAGGATATCAAAGGAACAGTCGCTTTATATAGAGCTTCCAATAAGAAATTTGATTTTCAAGTACCACTCGCTTTTACGGATTTAGCTTCTTTGTCTATTCCTAAGGATAAGTTTGTTGGTGGTGAATGGTACATCAATATGGAATGGAAATATAATGGTAAAGCCTATTTGACCAAACAAAAGATTTATATTAAATAAAGTTAGAGGTAGAAGTTAGAAATAAGAAGTTGTCTTAAACCTGTTTTTTGTAAGGTAATATCTTTTTTTTTAATTTTTAACTTCTAATTTCAAACTTTTAATTTCTAACCTCAAATGCTTTACACGGCTTTTTTATTTGGTTTAATCAGTAGTTTTCACTGCATAGGAATGTGTGGTCCCATTGCTATGATGTTGCCTGTAGAACGAAATAATCCCGCAAAGAAAGTAATTCAAATCATTACGTATCATTCAGGGAGGTTAACTGCTTATGGAAGCATAGGTTTGCTTTTTGGATTATTGGGCAGAGGTTTGTTTTTAGCAGGAATCCAACAGCAGTTGTCTATTTTTATTGGGGTAGCTATGATTTTGGTGATTTTAACTCCCGAAAAGATTTTTTCCAAATATAATTTTTCGAAACCGGTGTACGGTTGGATTTCAAAAATCAAGCAAAGTTTAGGTAGTCATTTCAAAAATAAAAGCTTCAAATCGCTTTTTATTATCGGGTTGCTTAACGGTTTTTTGCCTTGCGGAATGGTCTATGTGGCTTTGTTTGGAGCTATTGCCATGCAGAGCGCCGGTTTTGGAGTTTTGTACATGGTACTTTTTGGATTGGGAACCGTGCCTTTGATGAGTTTGGTAGTTTATATTAATTCGTTTCTGACCGTCGGCTTTCGGAATAATATTCAAAAAATTATTCCCTATGTTGGTATTGCGATAGGTATTTTGTTTATCCTAAGAGGACTGGGGCTAGGGATTCCCTATGTTTCGCCTTCCAACATGAGTTTGTTTGTACAAGAAAAAGCCAATTGTCATTAATTGGCTTTTTTTATGCTTTTCAAGCAAAATAAGTTTTAAAATCTAAACTCGATTTTTTAGTATGATGGCAAAAAAGCAAAATCTTTCCTTTTAGCCCCGACAGTAGCGAAAATCCTCTTGTCCTGTCTCGTCCCAAAAGACGAGAAGGACAAGAGATTATAGTGGATGGCGGGACAATGATTACTGAAAATGCCTAATTTTTCCTGCTCCAAAAATTAATAATCGTATCCATGTTTAAGAGATTTTGTCGTTAGTGGATATTTTTTGATTAGACCTAACTTAAGGACGTATAATAAAAAAGCGGGTACGCTTAGCACGACCCGCAGTCCCGTCTTTTGGGGCGAAGCCAAAAGCTCTCAAAAAGGGTGAATTATAAATGAATTAAATCAAAATGATATTTTAAAAGTATCAATTTTTTAAATAGTCATTGAAAACAGTGCCGTTTCAGGCGCTTTTCTTTTTAATCTTAAATCGAAGGCCATGCAAATGTTGCGGACATACGGTTTTCCTTCTTCAGTGACAATGATTTTTTTGTCGCCAATAGTCAATAAACCGTCGTTTTCCATTTCTTTCAGCTGAATTAGAATATCTGGGATTTCAGAAACATAATTTGCCGAATCTTCCCAACTGGTTTCAAAATGGCACATTAGGTTCAGGATATGTCTCCTGATAATTAAATCTTCTGCAGATAATAAATGGCCTCTATAAACCGGCAATTGATCGGTTTTTAATACTTCGTAATATTCTTCGATGGTTTTGACATTTTGAGCAAAACTGTACCAACTGTCGCTTATGGACGAAACACCTAAACCAATCATTAATTGGGTTTTTGAGGAGCTGTAGCCCATGAAGTTTCGGTGCAATTTTTTATTGTCAAACGATTTGTATAAACTGTCTGACTTTAAGGCAAAATGATCCATGCCAATTTCGTAATACTCATTTTCAAAAAGCAATTCTTTTCCAACTTCGTATAATTTTCTTTTGGCATCATCTTTCGGAATGTCTTCATCACGGAATCCGCGTTGTCCATTTCCTTTTATCCACGGCACATGGGCGTAGCTATAGAATGCCAATCGATCAGGTTGTAGCGAGTTTGTTTTTTCAATCGTATCTATGACATCTTCTACTTCCTGAAAAGGTAAGCCAAAGATAATGTCATGTCCGATGGAGGTATAACCTATTTTTTTTGCCCAAAAAGTTACTTTGGCAACATTGTGGAAAGGTTGTATTCTGTGGATCGCTTGTTGTACTTTTTCGGAATAATCCTGAACGCCAAAACTCACTCTTCTGAAGCCCAAATCGTACAGTTTTTGCAAATGGGCAAGTGTGGTGTTATTGGGGTGTCCCTCAAAACTAAATTCAAATCCTTCGGCTTTTTCAGCAAGCGCGAATATCCCGTTTATTAAGTTTTCAAGGTTTTCTACGGAGAAAAAAGTTGGTGTCCCTCCGCCTAAATGGATTTCTTTAATTTTAGGTTTTTTCCCCAAGATATTGCGGTAAAGCGTCCATTCTTTTAGGACAGCCTCAATATATGGATTTTCGACGTAGTGGTTTTTGGTGATGCGTTTGTTGCAACCGCAAAAGGTGCACAAACTTTCGCAAAATGGAAGATGAATATATAAACTTATCCCTTCTTTGTCATTACTTTCCTGAAACGACCTTTTTAGGGTTTCTATCCAAAGTTCATTAGTAAATCCTGACTCATCCCAATAAGGAACCGTAGGATAACTAGTGTAACGAGGCCCAGGTACATTGTATTTTTGAATAAGAGAGGTTTTCATAATTTCGCATTTAATGTAAATGACAAAATTAAAAGGACTTTTTATAGATTAAAATGATAATTGTCATATTTTCTTTGTTTGTGGCTATATACAAACAAAGAGGTTCGTGTGAACCTCTTTGTGTTTTTTATAGATTTTGATTAATTATGGCAACCCATTTTTTTGCCAATTTGTGGTCTTCAAAGAGGCAATTAAAATCTAGATAATGGTTTTCGATATTGTAAATCGGAATCATTTCTTTTTTCATGGTGTTTTTATGCACGAGTTCTATTTCGACTTTTTCAATGATTCCTAATCTGCTTCGGGTGGTTTCAATTAGGTTGCAGAGGATAATATCTTTTAGATCTACAAAATAGGCAGTGTCTTTTTTATAACTGAAATCAATGAACAAAAAGCCTTTGTTCTTTTGGTCTATAGACAGGATTTTTTTGTTCTGTGTTTCAGTTAATTCAAAGTCGTAGTGATTGTTTTGGCTGTATTGTTTTTTTATCTCTTTTATTTTTGCCCTGTTCGTTATGTTGGAACGAAAGACTAAAGTTATAGGAATACCTATTAAAATTGTAATTATTACGCCAATTATGGTTACAGATGTGTCCATTTTTTATTTTTTAGGATTAGATACAATGATTTTTTTTCCTGATTCAGTTAGAATCAAGAATGGATTAAAAGTCGCTTTGACTTTAATAATTCGGAATCATGGTATTAAATCACCAAAAATAATGGAAGGGAAAAAGTAAAATCGAGACTTTGGAACATCTGTCGATGTCTTGGTCCGATAAAGCGATTTTGAGATCGTCTTCTTTAAAACTTGAATGTAAGGATATAGCCGTATTGAAGTTGTAAAAACTAGTTGGAATACGGTTGTTGTGTTTTACGTCTGGATTGCTCCTCTCTACAGTAGGTTGTATAAAGTGAGAAACGCTTAAACTTTCTTTGCTGAAAGCTGTCGCAGTATCTTTTTTTGAAGAAATCGTAGAATCGTGATTTGCACCAAAGGCAAGACTGAACTGAATCAGTAGTGCTGTGAATACGATAAATTTCCAAAATTTTCTCATACTGCAAATGTAGAGAATAGACTTTGATCAGCAGAGTGTATTGTGGTAAATGAAAGTTAAAGTTGATAAAAAAAAGCCTCAAACTTATTGGTTTTGAGGCTTGATTCGATATTTAATTTGAAATTAATCGAGGTTTAAATTTCGTAATTGTTTTAGTTTCTCCTTCCAAACATCTAAGCTCTCTTTGTGGATCGCAATGTTTTTTCGAACTTCTAATACAATTGAATTTTCTTTTTTCGAGTTCTTGGTATTGGCAAAAAACTGAATGTTGTTTTCCAATTGGAAAATTTCATTTTGCACTTCTTCGATTTTGCGCATTAAGAAAATCTTCTCGTTATCGAGTTTTCTGGTGTCGTTGCTTTCAGAAAGGTTTTCCATTCTGTTGGCAAAACGCATCATTTCAGTATCTTTTTTGCTTAAGCTTAATTTTTCGAATAAAGCATCAAGGATTTTGTTGAATTTCCCTTCGATATGTCTTCTTGGGAAAGGAACTTTTCCAAAGTTTTTCCAAGTTTCGATATGCAATTTGATGGCATCCAAATCGGTTTTGTGATCACCTGTCAATTGGAATTCTCTTAATGTTTCCAAATAGGCTTTCTTTTTGTCAAAAGCTTCTACTTCTTCAACATTTTCAACACTTTTGTGTTCTTTTAGTTTGTCGAAATAGTGGTTGCAAGCTTCTCTGAATTCATTCCAGATCTTATCGGAATATTTTCTTGGTACGTGACCAATTTTTTTCCAATCTTCCTGAATTTGTTTCATAATTGGAGTAGTGCTTGCAAAATCGACACTTTCCTGTAATTCTTTGGCTTTTTTTACCAAAGCTATTTTCTTATTCAGGTTTTCGTTTTGATCTTTTTTGATGTCTTTGTAAAAAGAGTTTTTGAAGCTGTTGAAATTTCTAACGGCAGTTTTGAAAGCCAACCAAGTAGCTTCGTTAACATCGGCAGGGACTTTTCCTGCGGCGAAAAACTCAGAACGCAATGCTTCTACTTTTTCAATTTGTGTTAGCCATTGTGAATGTGCATTTACTTTTTCGGTAGCTAAAACTTCAATTTTGGCAATAATTTCTTTTTTCTTTTCTAAATTTTCAATCTCAGTTCCTCTTAGCTTTTCAAACATTAATTCACGTTTATCGTGCATTTTTTTAGTCAGTTCGCTAAATTGGTTCCAAATTTCATCACGGTATTCTCTGGAAACAGGACCAATGTCTTCTTTCCAAATGCGGTGTAAATCCTGAAGTTCTCTGAAAGCTTTGTTGATGTCTGCTTCATTTAGCAATTCCTCAACGCGTGCTATTATTTTTTGTTTTTGTTCCAAATTGTATTTGAAATCAATATCTCTTGCTTCTCTGTCCAAGTGCAAATAATCATAGAAATTTTCTACGTGAAAATGATAGTTGTTCCAAACGTGATTGTATTTGTCTTTTGGAATAGCTCCGGCATTTTTCCATCTTTCTCTTAATTCATTAAAATGATTTAAAGTGTCTTTGATGTTTGCTTGCGGATTGATCAGTTCTTTAAGTTCTTCTACAATAGCTAATCGTACTTCAAGGTTTGATTTTAAGTTGGATTGCAAACTTTTAAAGTGAGTATTTTTATTGTCTTTGTAGATAGTGTAATACTGATCGAACTTTGTTTTTAGCGGAGAATGATATTGGAATTCTTCGTTTGGATCTTGATTTTCATGATTGAATTCCTCTCTTTTTTCTTCAATGAGATGATTGTATTTGGCTAAAAAAGCTTTTTTGATTTCTTCAACATGCTCTTTTATAGACATCACCTTTTCATTTGTAACTAAATTTTTCAATTCATTTACAAGTTCATCCATAGGTAATGCCTCGTAATTAAGCATCGGGATATCGTGACGCTCTTTTAATGTTTCGTCTTCACTTTCTTCAGCATTTGTCTCAGCAATTGCATCAATTACATTCTGTTTTTCACTTTCTTCATCTTGATTCAAAATTGCTGATTCAGAAATAGGATTTACTGTGTTTTCCTCTGCAACTGGAGAACTAATTTCGTTTTCAATTGTTGCATTCATTTCTGATTGAATTGTTTCTTGCAATTCATTGGCTGTTTTTCCATCTATCTCATTTTCTTGAAGAGACAGGCTATCGTTCTTTTCTTCTAACATTTTGTAAATGTTTAAGGTTTCTATTTTTTTACTAGCGAAAGATACTAAAGGTGCGCCAAAATACAAAATAAAACTTTGGTTAATAGTTTTGTTTTAAGGATAATTCTTTCTTTTTGGGTGTAATTTGTATTGTTTCTAGTTTGTTGTATATTGTTTTTAGGAAGGAGAAAATAAAAAAAGTCCCGCCGAAGCAGGACTAAAGATTTTTATTTGTTTTTGATATTTTCTATTTATTCCAAATTTTCCAAGCCTTTTCCGCCTGAAAAATAAGCATATCCAAACCATTTTTTATTTGGGCGTCTTGTGCTTTGGCTTTGCTTAGAAATTGTGTTTCTGCCGGATTGTAAATTAAATCGTAGGCAATGTGTTTTTCGGTAAAATATTCGTAGGGAATAAGGGGGAATAAATGCACATTTGGACTTGTTCCCACCGGTGTACAATTGATTATGATTTGGTAATTGTCAAAGGTAGTAGCATTGATAAGGCTGTAATCAATGCAATTTGGCTTTGATTCACGGGATACAAAGGTGTAAGCGATATCCAATTGATCTAAAGCAAAAGCAACACCTTTGGACGCTCCGCCTGTACCTAGTATAAGCGCTTTTTTATGATGTGGTTGTAATAGCGGTTCTAAAGATTTTTTGAATCCGTAGTAATCAGTATTATAGCCTTTTAGTTTTCCTTTTTTTGTGAATTTAATGGTGTTTACAGCTCCAATTTGGGCTGCGTTTTTTGATAATTTATCAAGAAAAGGAATTACTGCCTCTTTGTAAGGAATAGTTACATTCAGCCCGTTAAGATCCGTGTTGTTTTCTTTTAGTTCTGTAAAATGACTGATTTCCGGAATATCAAAATTTTCATAAGAGTAACCTTCAAAATGCTCTTTGCTGAATTTTTCTGTAAAATATCCTTTTGAAAAGGAGTAACTAATATTGCGGCCCAATAGACCAAAACGTTTTCTTAAAACTTCAATCATTATTGTTTTTTATGTTTGTCAATATAATTTCTCACCATTTTTTTCTCCCAAACAACAGGAAATAATTCTTCCAGCAAGATGTGATTGTCGTAATTCAAACGCAAAGCATTGCTCAAGTGGAATTTTGCTTTAATATTGTCTGAAATCATAAAATATAATCCTGCTAAACGGTATTCAACTTCGTATTCTTCAGGGAAATATTCAGAGGCTTGCAATAGCGTTTGGATGGCGCTTTCGAATTCACCTAAGAATTGCAAAATATCAACCCAGAACAGCCAAGTGTCAAGTTGATAATCTCCAAATTCTACCGCTTTTCTGAATCCATATTCGGCTTCTTCAAAAAGGTTCATTTGTTTGTTGATGGCAGCAAAACGTTTCCAATACAATTTGTTTTGATTGTCTATCGCTAGTGCTTTGTTGACAAAAAACAACGCTTTTTGGTAGTTTTTTTGGCGAACATAAAAATCGGTGATTGCGATCCAGCCTTTGTCCAAAAGAGGGTCTTCGTGTACCGTCTTGTTGAAATATTTTAGCGCCAAAACTTTGTTGCCTAATTTTTCGTAACATTTTCCTATTCGAAGCAAAGCATAGGATGTGGCGTCGTCCAATTCGATGGTTCTGTTATAACTTTCAATGGCAAGTTCGTATTTTTTTAAACGTTCCAAAGCTTTTGCTTTTTCCATAAAAGCACCTAGGAATTCTTCGTCAATAAGTGTCGCGTAGTCAAAAGCACGTATCGCACTTTCATATTCTTTTACACCATAGTACAAACGTCCCAATTGATGCCAAGCAATTTCGCTGTAAGGGTTTTTGTCAATGTACTTGTTTAGATAAGCAATGGCTTCTTGGTTTTGATCCAAAAATTCATAACAATAAACCACATTGTATAAGGCTGATTGGTCTTCAAAATCTTCTTCCAAGCATTTGATAAAGCTTTCTTTTGCCATTTCAAGATTGTCCATAAACAGATATTCCATGCCAATTAAGTTGTAAACATCGGCATAGTCATCTGTGTATTCTAGAGCAATCTTAAGCATTTCGACTGCTTTTTCATGTTGGTCTCTTTTGGAACAAATGTTGGCTTTTTGGATGTAAATTTCTTCGTTTGTAGGTTCAATGGCATACAACTCATTCAATAGTTTTTCGGCTATCTCAAGTTTGTCTTCGTAAATAAGCATTTCTACTTGGACTAATTTTAGTCCGCTGGATCTAGGGTGTTGTTCCAGTGCTAGTTTTAATGCTTTTTTGGCCAATGCTGTCTTGCCCATATCGAGGTAATGAAGAATGATTTCTTCAAATTCTTCGGAGTCAAAAAAGAGTACTTTGTTGGTTTTCAACATGGACTCAAATTTGGATAGGGATAAGTTATACTCTTCTTCTTCGTTGCTTAATTGCATACTGTGTGTTTTTAAATTATCCTATAATAAAATTAGGAAAACGTATTGTTGATGTGAGGAAGAATTCTATTTGTTGTGAACAATTTAATTAACAGATTTTTCAATGTCAATGTAAAAAATTAAATTCAAAAATCAATTTCAATGGCAATATCAATATCAATGTCAACCTTTAAATATAAATCTAAATAAAACAAACATTAGATGTTTTAGATTTTAAATCTGCAATCAAAAATCTTAAATCATCATCTCATTCATTACTTCGAGAATTATTGCACAACCTTCTCTAATTTCTTCTTCTGAAATTGTTAGAGGTGGTGTTATTCTAATTGCGCATCCTTCAAAAAGTAGCCAAAATAGAATCAAACCTCTGTCTTGACATTTTAGGATCACTTCATTTGTGATGTCTGCACTCTCCGTCATGGCGGCAAGCATCAATCCTCTTCCTCTTATTTCTTTAATCAAAGGATGTACCAAAAGTGATCTGAAGAGTTTTTCTTTCTCTAAAGTGTCAGCCATGATACTGGTCTCAGTTAATTCTTTCAAAGTAGCCAGGCAAGCTGACGCAATGACAGGGTGTCCTCCAAAAGTGGTGATGTGGCCTAATTTTGGATTTTCGGTTAGTAAATCCATCATTGCTGATGAAGCTGTGAAAGCTCCTACCGGCATTCCTCCGCCCATTCCTTTTCCCATAACAACAATATCTGGTATGACATCGTAATTTTGAAACCCGAAAAGTTTGCCTGTTCTTCCAAAACCCGGTTGGATTTCGTCTAGTATCATTATTGCGCCTACTTCGTTACAACGCGCCCTTACTTTTTTTAGAAAATCATTATGTGGCTCAATAAAACCGGCTCCCCCTTGAATGGTTTCCAACAAGATTCCTGCTGTTTTAGTTGTGATTTTTTGTAAATCGGCTTCGTTGTTGAAGGTTATAAAATCAATGTCCGGGAGCAATGGGCGAAAAGCTTGTTTACGCTCTTCATATCCCATAACACTCATGGAGCCCATTGTATTACCGTGATAGGCATTGTGACATGAAATCAATTGACTTCTTCCTGTGGTTCTTTTGGCTAGTTTTAAGGCTCCTTCAATAGCTTCAGTACCCGAATTGACCAAATAAGTTTTGTCTAAGGGGGCGGGGAGAAGTGAAGCCATCAGTTTGCAATATTCTACCGCAGGGCTTTGTGAATATTCTCCATAAACCATGACATGTGAATATTTATCCAATTGATCCTTTATGGCATCATTTACTCTTTTGTTTTGATGTCCTAATGTGCAAGCCGAAACACCTGCTACAAAGTCCAGGTATTTTTTATCATTTGTATCAAAAATATAAGAGCCAATAGCATGTGAGACCTCCATGCCTAAAGGATAAGGAGAAGTTTGTGCTTGGTATTTTATGAAATCGGGGTTCACTTTTTAAAAGTTTAATTGTTTAAATGTTTAAGAGTTTAAATGTTTAAGAGTTTAAAAGTTTAAAAGTTTAGGATATGGAATTTGTTTCAAATTCTATATTCTGAAATCTGCAATCTCAAATCTTTTTTTTCTTCTTATCATAATTCAAAGTTTCCTTTCGGATTTTCATTGGAGTAGCTTTTTTAGCTTTGTCTTTTTCAGTTGCTTCCTGAACTTTTTGTTCCTCATCATTTTCTTCTTTGCTAAAAACGTCATCTTTGGTCATTATCCGTTCATCACCGCGCCATTTGAGTCCCCTCAGCGTTCTTCCATTTTCAGGTAATTCGGCTTCAGGATAAATAGTTCCGTCAACTTGGTGGAAAAATGTGATATCTTCTATTGCGTTTTTGTCAAAAAGAATATTGATTTTGCTACTCACATTTTTGTTGATACCAATGAGTTCGTGATTGTCATTCCGCATATAATAAATTACTTCCGCATTTTTTATGATATCAACATCGTGGAGTTTTCCATCTTTGAATTTTCCAAATAGATTTAGTCCCTTTACTTGATTAAATCCGGTTCCGAGGGTGTCCTTCGAGACAATGAAAGTGTTGTTGAGGACTTTGAGTGAATCCAGTTTCTGTGTTTTTTTATCAGCGATAAGATGCATCAGATCGCCTGTGATTTGACTGTCACCATTCCATAATATAGGGTTTCCAATCAATTTTGTTAAACCTAATTTGGTGCTGGAATGTATAGAGTCACATTTTCCGCTCATATCAGTTTTGTAGAAACGAACGTTATTGAATGCCCGGATAATCCTGTTCCCTTCTTTGCCGGTAACTAAGAGTCTTTTACCATGGATATAAACCGAATCATTATCTACAAAATTGACAGCCAATGCTCTTTTGGTTACGAACATCGAGTCCTTGTTTTTGTATAATTCGGCATAATGTCCTCGGACAACCCCGCGATTGACGGAGTCGGTTATTTTTACATTTCTTGTGGCAGAAGCAAATTCTTTGTTTCTATCATAATACAAACTGTCGCCCTTTATTAGCCGGTCATCATATTTGATATAGGATTTGTCCAGAAAATGAGCGAGATTTTTTTTGGTATCGTAAAACCCTTTTTCTGTATAAATATAATTGGTTTTACTGGTTATAGTTGATGGACCAAAAAGATAAGAGTGCCCCGAATTACTGAAATAATCAAGATGATTAGATTTGATTTCGTATGATTTATTGGTAAGTGTAACTGCCGTTAAGAACTGGAATTTTTTCTGTGCTACATAATATCTTCCGGATTTACTCTTTAAAGTATTGTCTTTGTTGATAATTGTTCCTTGAGTGTTATAAAAAACCTCCTGAGTATTTCGGTCAAAATTAATTGTATCGGTGGCTAGAGTCGTATCGGGCGAACTCATGACAGCTTTTCCCGTTGCAAAAGCTTTTTTTAATTGACCACTGTATTCAGCATAATCACTGTTCAAATACAAAGTGTCGCCTTGCACTAACTGTACATTTCCGAAGGCTTTTAAGTAGTTTTCTTTTTGAAAATAATAAGCTTTGTTACAGGTTAAAACCACGCCATCATGATTAACTTTTACGTTTCCGGTCAGTAAAAGTGCGTCAGGGAATTTGATTTCATCAACATCCGCAAAATCAGAATGTTCAATTAATATTTTTTTGGGAGCCTGCGCTATTATTAGATTAGCACAAAGCAATACTAAGCTGTAGATAATGAAATTTAAAGATTTCTTCAATGGTTTTAATTTTTTTGTAAATTTATGAAAAATGAAGTAAACCCTTTAAATATTAGGATTTATTTATAATAGCCTATATTTGAAATACGGGAATAAATTTTAAAAAAAAATATTTATAAACAAATGAATTAGCTATTACGTTGTAGTGGTTTTTTAATCTGAAAATCAGTTGTGATGGGCTGGTTAGTGCGATTGTTTTTTTGAAAAAAGAGCTAAATTTATGGATTGATACCGAACGTAGTTATAGTATCAGTTGTATATTTTTAATTTTTTATAATTTTAAAAAAATGATCGCAAAAAAAATAGTAATGGCAGGAATAGTTGTTTTGCTTATAGCTACTGCCTGTAAAACTAAAGATGTTAAAATGAGTTTACAAAAGAAAGAAACAGTTCCTGAAAATAAAGCTGTAGTTTATCAAGTTTTTACCCGATTATTTGGTAACAAAAACACGACGAATAAGCCATGGGGAACTATTGAAGAAAATGGAGTTGGAAAATTTAATGATTTTACAGATAAAGCTCTTCATGAAATAAAAGATTTGGGTGTTACACATATTTGGTACACAGGTGTTCCGCACCATGCAGTCATTAGAGATTATACTGCAATTGGAGTTTCAAATGATGATCCGGAAGTGGTAAAGGGAAGAGCAGGTTCTCCCTATGCTGTGAAGGATTATTACAATGTTAATCCTGATTTGGCAGTGAATCCAGCCAAACGTTTAGAAGAATTTGAAGCCTTAATCCAAAGAACACACAAGGCAAATCTAAAAGTGATTATCGATATTGTTCCCAATCACATTGCCCGAAAATATGAAGGGAAAAGTAATCCGAAAGGAGTGAGGGATTTTGGTGCAGATGACGATGTTACTGTAGAATACAAAAGAGACAATAATTTTTATTACATACCAAATACTCCTTTTCAATTGCCTGATGGAGACAGACCTTTAAATGGGGAAGCGAATCCGCTTATTGATGGTAAATTCGAAGAAAATCCAGCAAAATGGACAGGAAATGGTTCGCGATTGGCTAAGCCTGATAAAAACGATTGGTACGAAACGGTTAAGGTAAATTATGGTATTCGCCCTGATGGTTCAAAAGATTTCCCTGAATTGCCTTCAGGTTATGACAAGTTATCCTATAAAGAACATTATGATTTTTGGAAAGATAAAAGCGTACCTAGTTCTTGGATTAAATTAAGGGACATTGCTCTGTATTGGATTGCCAAAGGAGTTGATGGTTTTAGATACGATATGGCCGAAATGGTTCCGTATGAATTTTGGAGCTATATGAACTCCTCTATAAAAAATGCGAACCCGGATGCTTTCCTAATGGCTGAAGTATATAATCCTAAAGAATATCGTAATTATATTCATTTGGGAAAAATGGATTATTTGTATGATAAGGTAGAAACGTATGATAAATTAAAAGATATCATTCAGGGAAAAACACCACCGGACGGACTTTCGTACATTCAAAGCGGTCTAGCCGATATTGATGTACACATGTTGAAGTTCTTGGATAATCATGACGAACAGAGATTGGCAAGTCCTGAATTTGCAGGTTCTCCCGAGAAAGGAAAACCAATGATGGTTGTTTCGGCGATGATAACTTCGGCACCTATTATGATTTATTTTGGACAGGAAGTAGGAGAGGCCGGAAATGAGAATGGTGGATTTGGATCCCATTCAAGAACATCTATTTTTGATTATGTAGGCGTTCCAAATCATCAACGATGGATGAATGATGGCGCATTTGATGGAGGGAAATTGTCGCAAAGCGAAAAAGACTTGCGTGATTTTTATAAAAGATTGCTCAATTTTTCTGCTAAAAGCTCAGGAGTAATGGGGCAATTTCAAGATCTTCAGGAAGTAAACCGTCATGCGGGTCTTGGATATGATCCTAATCATTTGTATTCTTTTGTTCGTTGGTCGGATAAGCAAAAATTAATTGTTATTACTAGTTTTTCTTCTGAATCAACAAATAGTTTTGAATTGAAAATTTCATCAGATATTATAAGTAAATGGAATTTGAAAGATGGAACTTATGTTTTAAATGATCAATTGTATGGAAAAAATGCCGTTCAGTTGCAGGTTTCAAATGGCGAAGGAAAAGCTTCAATAACAATTCATCCTTTGGAATCATTTATTTACCAGTTGGATTAACTAAGATGAAAAGAAATAAAAAAGCTGATATTTTTTAAGGTATCAGCTTTTTTTGTTTCTTATTTTTTGAAAGTTCCCTTATAGTTTTCGTTAACTTTTTCCCAGTTTATTATATCGAAAAAATCATCGATATATTTTTTCTTTTTGTATTGGTAATCCATAAAATAGGCGTGTTCCCAAAGATCAATTCCTAAAATTGGTGTACCATGAAATCCAACAACCGGTGCGTATGTCATTAGCGGATTGTCTTGGTCTTGTGTTGTTGATAATTGAAGAACTCCTGTTTTGTCCACTATTAACCAAACCCATCCTGAGCCAAATTGTTTATTTGCGGCGTCTTTAAATACTGTTTTGAAATTGGAAAAAGAGCCAAAATCTTTTGTGATTTTTGATGCTAATGTGTCTATTGGTTCACCTCCCGCTTTTGGAGATATACATCTAAAGTATAAACTATGGTTGTAATATCCTCCGGCATTATTTCGAAGGGCAGCATCGTTAATATCTAATTTGGTTAAGATGTCTTCAATGCTGAGATTTTCTTTGTCGGTTCCAACAATCGTTTTGTTTAAGCTGTTGGTGTAATACAAATAATTTCTATAATGCGATTCCATCGTCAAAGCTGATAAATTTGGCGATAATGCATCATATCCAAAAGGAAGTTTTTCCATTTTAAATGGACCTTCTTCAGCTTTTAGGTCATCTGGATTGCCTATTTTTACTTTTTCCTGTACAGTTGGAAGTGGTACTTCTACAACTTCGGTCATTTTTTTATCATTACATGAAATTAAAACCGAAATGAAGAGTAAATAAGCTGCTATATAAGTCTTCTTTTTCATCAGAATATAGAGTAATTACTTTTTTGTCAAGGAATGAATTAGTTCAATATATTGTCTTTTTGCTTCTTCTTTAGTAAGATGGCTTATTTGAATCCAGGCATTAGTTTTGAACGCATTTCTTAGGTCAGAATTGTCCGAAACACTAAATTTGGATTTGTCAAATGTCGCGTGCTTATAAAAGGCATAAAGGCGTAACTGGACATCTTGTGGTAGAGATGCTTGTGTCATAGCGGAAGCAATTTCAACGGCTTCTTTAAATTTTTTATCTAAATCTTTTCCGGTCATTAAGATTTAATTGCAATTATTGTTTTCCCTCCAATTGCTTTTTGGTTTAATTCCACATTTATTGGAGTACCTAAAGGTAAAAATATATCTACTCTTGAACCAAATTTAATAAAACCAGCATCGGTACCTTGTACAACCTGCATTCCTTCTTTCGCATAATTTACAATACGTTTGGCTAATGCACCAGCAATTTGACGGTACAATATAGCGCCGAAAGTATTGTTTTCTACTACAATTGTAGTTCTTTCATTTTCTTCACTTGCTTTTGGATGCCAAGCAACTAAAAATTTACCTGGGTGATATTTACTGAATTTTACAATTCCGCTTATAGCATAACGAGTTACGTGAACATTTATAGGAGACATAAATATTGAAATCTGAATTCTTTTGTCTTTAAAATACTCACTCTCAAATACTTCTTCTATGACAACAACTTTTCCATCAACAGGAGCAAGAATATGATTTTCGTTTATTTCTACTGTACGTTTTGGGTTTCTGAAAAATTGTAAAATGATAATTAATAGCAATAGAGCTATTATTTCAATAGTCATTTTAATCCATTCTGTCTGAATGAAATGATCAGCTACTAAACAAACAACAGCGGTAAAAACAGTTCCTAGTAAAATACTTTGAGTTCCTTCTTTATGAAACATAACTTAAAATTTGATAAAATAAAAATATTATTGGTGCGACAAAGATAACACTATCTAGTCGATCTAGAATGCCTCCATGACCAGGCATTATGTTTCCACTGTCTTTTTTTTCTGAAATTCGTTTGAATTTAGATTCGACCAAATCGCCTATTGTTCCAAAAATACCTACTATTAAAGCAATTATGATCCAAATGTAAGTGTTCTTTTCTGGAAGTTGTAAAAAATATTTTGAGATAAAATAACTGGCAATTAAAGAGAATCCAATTCCACCCAAAAAGCCTTCGATAGTTTTTTTGGGAGAAATTCTTTCAAATAATTTGTGCTTACCAAAGGTTTTACCAACTAAATAGGCAAAAGTGTCATTGGTCCAGATTAAAATGAAAATGCTAATCAGAATATTTGGATTGTATCCTTTTATTCCGAAAGGTATTTTGGTAATAATGATAAAGGGTAAGATGATGTATCCTATTAGATAAGCAAATTTAGAAAAGGTATCTACCTTTAGATTTTTGTTATCAAATAAGAACACAATACATTTTAGGGAAACGATCAGGGATAGAAAAAGTACTGCTAAATCAAAATTTTTGCTGTAGCGTAAAATGTAAAAAATCCCATCAACTTTTGTGGCTACTGCAATTTTGAAAAAAAGCAAATAAAATACATTGGCAATTATAATAGGGGTAATTTTGTTTAAGTGAACTAAATTGCAAAATTCCATTACCGCTATCAATAAAAAAACTCCGAATAGAATGAAAAAAGTTTCTATTGAGTATTGTATTGAAGCTATGAGTAATAAAATATATAGAGCCCCGGATATCGATCTTTTTAGAGTTTCATTCATTTTAAAGATCTTCTAAAAGCAATAAATATAAATTTTTGGCAGAACTTCCGTATTGCGTAAAATCTTCCTCTTTTGCTTTTTCAAAATATTTTATTGTTGTGATATTGGTAGGGTATTCCGTCAAGTATTTTCGTCTTATTGCACTAAGGCCATCGCTTTTACCTTCAACTATTTGGCTTGTTTTGGCAAGAATAATGATGTTTGTAGGTAAATCATTTGGTTTTTTTTGCTTGATCTGATTTGATGAAAATAAAATAGAACCTTCTTCGGCAACCAGATTTTCGCAGCTTGATAATAAAAATTTAGGATTTATGTTTTGACCGTAAATGAGTTTGTTTTCATCCAATAAAGGAAATAATTTTGGTTCGTAACATAAAGCTTCACATTCAAACCAATCGTTTTCTTCAAGTATATTTTCAAATTGTTCTTTTACTTCATTTGAGTTTTCGCAGTATAAAAATTTACCCCCATTTTTTTTGAAATTATAGACAAATTGCTCGTCCATAGGGGAATTAATATCTGGATTTGGTTTGTCTGAATGACCGCTTTTTGCTTCATCTGAAGCGGGATCGTTTGAACCAAATAATTTTTTAAAAAGATTCATAATTTGTTAATAATCGTTCTGTGTTACTTGAAAACGTTCAAAGATAAAAAAATCTTAATTCAAAACAGGGTTTTGAATTAAGATTTTAATTATTTGTGTTTATTTAGTAATTACGACACTACTTCACCTAGGTTTTTGTCAAAACTTCTTTTTCCAAAAATGGCTTCCAAATCGTCTTTGAAAATAACTTCTTTTTCGATTAGGATTGAAGCTAACTGTTCTAATTTGTCTTTGTTTTCTTCCAGAATAGTTATCGCTCTTTGGTATTGTTTTTCGATAAGATCTGAAATTTCTTTGTCAATTACTTTAGCAGTTTCATCAGAATATGGTTTAGAAAAACTGTATTCACTTTGTCCGCTTGAATCGTAATAAGTTACATTACCGATTTTGTCATTTAAGCCGTAAACAGTAACCATAGCACGGGCTTGTTTTGTAACTTTTTCCAAATCGCTTAAAGCTCCGGTTGATATTCTGTCAAAAGTTACTTTTTCGGCAGCTCTACCTCCCATAGTAGCACACATCTCGTCAAGCATTTGGTCTGTACGAACAATTAAACGCTCTTCTGGTAGATACCATGCGGCTCCAAGGCTTTGTCCACGAGGAACAATGGTTACTTTGATTAGCGGAGCAGCATGTTCCAACATCCAACTTACTGTTGCGTGTCCAGCTTCGTGAATAGCGATAGCTCTCTTTTCTTCAGGAGTGATGATTTTATTTTTCTTTTCAAGTCCTCCTATGATACGGTCAACTGCATCAAGGAAATCTTGTTTGTCAACAGCTTCTTTGTTATTTCTGGCAGCAATTAATGCGGCTTCGTTGCATACATTGGCAATATCGGCACCGGAAAAACCTGGTGTCTGTTTGGCTAAGAAATCAATGTCTAATCCTTCTACTTTTTTCAATGGAGCAAGGTGTACTTCGAAAATTTCAGCTCTCTCGCGAATATCCGGTAAGTCAACAAAAATTTGTCTGTCAAAACGACCGGCGCGCATTAAAGCCTTGTCTAAAACATCGGCTCTGTTTGTCGCTGCTAAAACAATTACATTTGAATTGGTTCCGAAGCCGTCCATTTCGGTCAATAATTGGTTTAATGTGTTTTCTCTTTCGTCATTACCACCAGACATATTGCTTTTTCCTCTGGCTCTACCTACGGCATCAATTTCGTCAATAAAAATGATGGCAGGTGATTTTTCTTTAGCTTGTTTGAAAAGATCACGTACTCTTGAAGCACCTACGCCTACGAACATTTCAACAAAATCAGAACCTGATAAAGAGAAGAATGGAACTTGTGCTTCGCCAGCTACAGCTTTTGCCAATAATGTTTTACCAGTTCCTGGAGGTCCTACAAGCAACGCTCCTTTAGGGATTTTACCTCCTAAATTGGTATATTTTTCAGGGTTTTTAAGAAATTCTACAATTTCTTGTATTTCTTCTTTGGCACCTTCCAAGCCAGCTACATCTTTGAATGTAGTCTTGATATCTGTTTTTTCATCAAAAAGTTTCGCTTTAGATTTTCCGATATTAAAAATCTGTCCGCCTCCGCCACCTGGGCCACCAGACATTTTTCGCATGATGAAAATCCAAACACCAATAATGATAATTATCGGTAATAGACTTACAAAAAGATCAGTCCAATTACTTTTTTGTTTGAAATCATAATCTTTTAATTTTCCTTCAGAAACGGCTTTTTCTAACTTAGTCTGAAAAATTTGGTCATTACCAATGTCAAATGTATAATGAGGGCCTTTGTTTATGTTGCCCAGTACGTCTTTTGCTACGTTTTTATGTTGAGGGTCGCTTAAAGCTTTCTCGCTTAAATAAACTTCTGCTTCGTTTTTATTGTAAATAATTACTTTTTCGATTTGTCCTTTTTCTAAATAAGAATTGAATTTGGAAGAAGTTAATTGAGCAGGTTCGTGAAAGTTAGATCCACCAGTTAAAAAACTTATTGCTAGGAAAATTAATAGTATAGCAGTATAGACTAACCAAGGACTTACCCTGAATTTATTTGGATTTTGATTATTTTCTTTAGCCATTACAGAATGTTATTTCTTTAATATTTGTTTTCAATTTTAGTGATTTTGGCATCACCCCAAAGGCTTTCAATGTTGTAGTATTCACGAATGTGTTTTTGAAATACATGAACTACAATGTGAACGTAATCCATTAGTACCCATTCGGCAACATCAGAACCTTCAACATGCCAAGGTTTGTCTTTTAAATCTTTAGAAACTGTTTTTTGAATAGAATTGACGATGGCATTCACTTGAGTGTTTGAATTACCGTTGCAGATGACAAAATAGTCACAAACGGCTGTGTCTATTTCTCTTAAATCTAAAATATCGATATCACTTCCTTTTACTTCTTCTATTCCTTTTATGATGTTTGCTAGTAGAACATCGTTGTTTATAGTCTTTTTCGTCATTTATTTTTTTGTATAAGTTTGTAAAGTTACCATTTTTTGTGATTAATTTTGAACCTTAACATAATATTAAATTATGTTTTACCAAAAAAAAGTATACATGAAGCTAATCAAACTCGATGCCATAGATTCTACAAATGAATTTCTAAAAGGTTTATCGAACAAGCAAGAGGTTCAAAATTTTACTGTTGTCACCGCCGAGAATCAATTGAAAGGGAAGGGGCAAATGGGGGCAAAGTGGAATTCTGAGTCTGGTAAAAATCTAATAATGAGTGTTTTGATTAAGGATTTTTTGTTTGATAGTGAGTCCGTTTTTAATATAAATGTAGTCGTTTCGTTGGCGGTAATCAGGACGTTGAAAAAATACAATATCCCTGAATTAAGTGTGAAGTGGCCTAACGACATTATGTCAGCCAATAAGAAAATTGGTGGCATACTGATTGAAAATAGTATTAAAAGAACAGGGGCTATAAACTCAGTTGTAGGATTGGGTTTGAATGTAAATCAGATGCAATTTGAGAATTTACCAAGAGCTTCTTCGTTGGCATTAATCTGCAATTGTTTTTTTGATAAAGAAGAAATTTTGTTTGGAATTATTGCAGAAATGGAGCAAATGATAGGTAGTTATGCTGTAAACGCTTTTGATTTATGGGAAGAATATACCAGCGAATTATTTAAAATTGGAGTTCCTGCGGCTTTTTCTAATGAAAATGAAGACAACTTTATGGGGATCATAAAAGGGGTTTCTTCTATGGGAAAACTGCAGATTCTTTTGGAAGATGACAGTGTTTGTGAATACAATCTGAAAGAAGTGCAAATGCTTTACTAAGTCTGAATTTATTTTATAGCAATAAAAAAGCCTTTTAGTTTTTGCTAAAAGGCTTTCTTTTTTGATTATAACTGATTAAAGTTTTGTCATGTTGTTTGCCAGGGTTTCAATGAATTTGCTGATAGGACCTTTCACCATCATGGCCATCATTGCATTAAATTCGCCTTCAAAATCAAGTTTTACTGCGCTTGATTGTTCTGAAACCGTATCGATGTTCGCTACCAATGTAAATGGAACTTTGTCGCTTGCAGCACCCAAAACAATTTTGTTTGGAGCCACTTTTTCTTTCATCTTTAATTTGATTTCCGGCATTCCTTTTAATCCAAAAATAAAAGCGTCTGCATCGGTAACTTCAAACTTAGCGATATTGTCCGGCATTAATTTTTCGAAGTTTTTTACATCACTCAATAAATTAAATAATTCTTGGCTTGATTTTTCAACTGTAACTTTTGGACTTTCTAAGTTCATTATTTTTTGTGTTTTGTTTAAAGTAATTTACCTAAAATGAGAATGAATGTTAAATATTCCAAGTAGATGGACTTACATTCCATTCTCTTAAAGTTTGCTCTTCTTCTTCGGTAACATACTTTTTGGCAACAGCCAAATTCAATAAGTTTTGATAATTACTCAAAGTGTATAAATCGATATTGGCATTTTTGAAGTTTTGGTCTGCAACTTCAAAACCATAAGTGAATATAGCTGCCATTCCTTTTATAACTGCTCCTGCTTCCCGTAAGCCTTCAACGGCGAGCAAGCTACTGTTTCCAGTACTGATTAAATCTTCTATTATTACTACGTTTTGTCCTTTTTGCAAAAATCCTTCCACTTGGTTTTGGCGACCGTGTTTTTTTGGTTCAGGACGTACATATACAAAAGGTAATCCCATACTTTCTGCAACTAGCATTCCTATACCAATTGCTCCAGTGGCTACACCGGCAATTACGTCTGGTTTACCAAATTGTTTTTCTATATTTTTGGAAAATTCGTCTCTAACATAATTTCTTATCGCTGGAAACGAGAGGATTAAACGGTTATCGCAATAGATAGGCGATTTCCACCCGGAAGCCCATGTAAAAGGATTTCCTGGATTCAATTTAATTGCATTTATTTGCAAAAGCAATTCGGCTGTTTTTTCGGCTGTATTTTTATTAAAAATCATAATACAAATGTATAAAGTTTTTGTTAACGACAAACCACTTTTTTTGACAAATCAAATCTCAAAAGAGACAGATTTTCAACTTTTCTTGCTTGACAGTATTGATATTGAACAGGTTATTGTGAAAATGTTTCAGAATAAAATTAAGAAAGCTTATTTGTATCATCCTGATGAAAGCGTGATAATGAAAACTTTGAAAGCTAAAATTGCTGTCAATAAAGCTGGAGGTGGATTGGTATATAATAAAAAAGGTGAAGTCTTATTCATTTTTAGAAATGGAAAATGGGATTTGCCTAAAGGTGGCACCGATAAAGGTGAGTTAATTGAAGAAACCGCGATGCGCGAAGTGGAAGAGGAAACCGGTGTAAACGGATTAAAAGTCGTAAAAAAACTTCAGAAGACTTATCACATCTTTAAACGAAACGGAAAGTACCGATTAAAGATTACCCATTGGTTTGAGATGCAATCTACATTTGAAGGTACACCAAAGGGACAATTGGAAGAAGGAATTGAAAAAGTGGCCTGGCTTAAACCAAATGAAATCCCTGCTGCATTGCAAAATTCGTATGAAAATATTAAGCTTCTGTTTGAAGAAGAAAAAATGATTAAATAAAACCTCAGTCACTATAGAGCCGCTTTAGGCTTGATTATTAGTGATTTTTAGTCTAAGAAAAAATCGTTTTTAAATTTGTTTATCCTTATTTTTGATAGTTGAATTTTTACAATTATCATTTATTGGTATTCAAAATTTAAGTTCGAATGAAAATAACTCTCACCCTCCTTGCTTTCCTCTCTTATACTTTTTATGCCTTTTCATTTTCGAAAAATGAGAATCCTTCGTTCTGTAAAAAGGGAATGACATCGACAGTGTTAATTGGTGTTTTGGATACTGTGAAAAAATCAGATACCATCAAAAAGAAAGAGAAGAAATTTGCTTTTATGCCATTGCCTACCTTGACTTACGACCGTTCACAAGGAGCCGGAATTGGGGTAATAGCTATGGGACTTTTTAAGGCAGATGACTCAAAAAAAGTACCTCTTTCCAGGATTATGGCAATTGGTAATTATGCTACAAATGATTCTTATTACATGATGCTGGGAACGCGTCTTTATTTAATGGAAGATCAGTGGAGAATACTTGCTGCTGTAGGATATATTAATTACAATTTTCAGGCATTTCAAGATTTTGAAGATGCCGGCACTGGAGGAGTTACGGGTGTTTATGAAACTCCATATACCACAAAGGGAGGTTTGTTTGCTTTTGCCTTACAGAGAAGAGTCTTTGAAAATTTTTATTTGGGAATAGGAGGATTCATGATGCGGTCTGATGTGACAGTCTCACTCCCAGATGGCAGTGAAGTAGTGCAACCCAATAATATTAATTCATTGTCAGTGCCAATTAGTTATGATACCCGAAACAGTATCTACAATCCTAGCTCTGGAATTTTTATTGACGGAAGATTTTCAATTGTCCCCTCATGGCTTGATAATGACAATGATTTCGTTAAAACAATGCTATATGTAAATCATTATAAAAAATTAGGAGACCATAAAATTTTGGCCAGCCGGTTCGCAATGAAAGCCAATTTTGGCGATGTTCCTTTTGCTTCGCAAGATTATATAGGGCAAACGGATTTAAGAGGTTATACCCAAGGGGAATACAGAGGAAATCAAACTTATACGGTTCAATCTGAATTCCGGAATAATTTTTATAAAAAATGGGGCTATGTTGGTTTTGCCGGACTTGGAATCGCCTACAGAAAGTCCGAAGAAGGTGCAGCAGCTGGGGATTGGTATAATTCCGGCGCTTCCTGGAGCAAGCCTTTACCAAGTATAGGTGCTGGTGCCCGTTATCAGGTAATTGAAAAAGCTGGTCAAAAAGTAAATGCAGGAATAGATGTTGCAGTAGGTCGTGGGGATTGGGGTTTTTATTTCAGAATTGCTGAGGCTTTTTAATTTTTTTTTGGAGCAGAAACATAAGGCGTTTTTGTAAACATGGATCCTGCTTTTCGCTGTATCTTTTCCTTTTTTCTTTAAAAAGGAAAAGGATGCCGCTACAATCAGGGCTAAAGGGAAATATTTTTGTTCTTTTGCCTTCATTACAGATTTTAATTAAGTCATAATAATTAGAAGTGATTTTCGATATTATGATACTCCTATTTACTCTCAAAAGCAAAGTGTTATTTTTGATTACCTTTGCAAAATGAATAAGAAACACCACTCAAACAATATATTATTGAATTTAGGTATCGAAAGCCTAAACGAAATGCAAGAAGTTGCACAAGATGTCATCCTAAATGACAATAATGTTTTACTGCTTTCTCCAACTGGTTCGGGAAAAACATTGGCATTCTTGTTACCAATTTTTGAAATGCTACAGCCTGAAATTTTGTCGGTTCAA
This sequence comes from Flavobacterium aquiphilum, assembly GCF_027111335.1. Classification (NCBI taxonomy): domain Bacteria; kingdom Pseudomonadati; phylum Bacteroidota; class Flavobacteriia; order Flavobacteriales; family Flavobacteriaceae; genus Flavobacterium; species Flavobacterium aquiphilum. The sequence goes on from NZ_CP114288.1 coordinate 1,919,977, forward strand.
TGTCTGATTTTGGTTCCGTCAAGAGAGCTTGGTTTACAAATTGAGCAGGTTTGGAAAAAAATGGGAACTGATTACAAAGTGAATGTTTGCTATGGAGGACATTCAATTGATACTGAAATCAAAAATCTGAGCAACCCGCCTGCAATTTTGATAGGAACTCCCGGTCGTGTTGCAGACCATATCGATAGAGGAACTTTTAGATTAGACAAAATCCAAACTTTGATTTTGGACGAGTTTGATAAATCTCTTCAATTAGGTTTTCATGAACAAATGTCTTTCATTATTGGAAAATTGTCCAAGCTTAATAAACGAGTTTTAGTTTCTGCAACATCAGATATTGAAATTCCAAAATATACCCGAGTTGTAAATCCAACGATTTTGGATTTTATTCCAACCGAGGAAAAAGAGGAAAGTAATTTGGTTACCAAAATGGTGGTTTCAAAAGAAAAAGACAAACTTGGAAGTTTGTTTAATTTGATCTGTTCGTTAAAATCCCAATCGGCGATCGTTTTTTGCAATCATCGTGACGCTGCCGAAAGGATTAGCGATACTTTGAATGAAAAGGGAATTTATTCTGTTTATTATCACGGCGGGATGGATCAGGAAGAACGAGAAAGAGCCTTAATTCAATTCCGAAATGGAAGTATGAGTTATTTAATTACTACCGATTTGGCAGCTCGTGGTTTGGATATCCCCGAAATGAAACACGTAATTCATTATCATCTGCCTTTGAAAGAGGATGAGTTTACCCATAGAAATGGTCGCACCGCACGTATGCAGGCTACCGGAACCGCCTATGTGATTGCCCACGAGAGCGAGAAAAAAATGGATTACTTGGATTATGGTATGGAGGTGCTTGATGTGGAAACTGCAGCCACACTGCCAAAACCTCCCGAGTTTCAAACTATTTACATCAGTGGTGGAAAGAAAAACAAGCTGAATAAAATAGATATCGTCGGCTTTTTTTCTCAAAAAGGGAAACTGGAAAAAGGAGATTTGGGACTGATTGAAGTGAAAGATTTTATTTCTTTTGCTGCTGTAAAATACAATAAAGTCAAGGATTTACTTCATCATGTGAAAGATGAAAAAATGAAAGGCAAGAAATTTAAGATTGAAGTGGCAAGAAAAGTTATCAAAAAAGAAGAGTAGTTAGCTGTTTTTTAAATTACAGTATGTTTTTTTTTTAAACTACGGTCAAAAAAATAGAATTTAAAAATTCAGGCACTTGTAGGTTTAATTTACAAACAAAAAACAAAAAATCCTGTTGATAAAATTATAGGGCTGTAAAAAACTTGTCTTTTTTTATTATTATGTTTGCTGGTAAATGCTTACCTACTAAGTGTATTATTAACCCCAAATATATTATGAGAAAAATTATTGCGATTGTTGCTTTATTTATTAGTTCTATTGGTTTTAGCCAAATTAAAGTTCTTGAAACTGTACAAGTTGAAAAACTAGGTAGAGTAAATAACAGTTTTTATGTTCAAAAAATAGGTGATGAGTTTACCTTTTTTTACACAACAGCTCAAAGTGAAGATGAAGAACCTGCTTTGAAAGCTTTTACTTTTAAAAATGTTGACAATGCTTATCAAAGTTTTTACAAAATTATTTCAGGTGGATTTAGCGCAAGCCCTTTGAATGATGTGAAATTGGAATTACCTAATAATTTTGTTTGGTTGCACTATATTGCAAGTTCTGACAAAACAATGGTGCAGTTTATGGTTTCAAGCAAAGATGCTGGTTTAACCCATATTTCAGAGCCTTTATCAAGAGAGCAGATTGAAAAATTATTTCAAAAAAGTTAGTCAGTATTAAGATTTTAGAATTAAGACTAAAGATTATACCGATAATAAAAAAGTCCTCGATTTTCGAGGACTTTTTTTATGTAAACTTGAAATATTAGATTTTCTTAACGTATTGCGTAATAATTACAATTTGTTGTCCATCCACTTTTCCTTCAATATATTCAGCATTTTCGTGATCTAAACGAATGTTACGCACAGCAGTTCCTTGTTTGGCAACCATGCTTGATCCTTTTACTTTTAAATCTTTAATTAGGACTACTGAATCACCTTGCGATAAAACTACCCCGTTTACATCTCGGTGAACGATTTTGTTTTCGTCGTCTTCTCCTTCGCCGGTGGCTTGTGCCCATTCTAAAGTTTCTTCGTCCAAGTACATTTGTTCCAAAAGTTCTTGCGGCCAACCATTTTTGCGCAAACGGCTCAACATTCTCCAAGCGGCAACCTGCACAGGAATGTGTTCGCTCCACATGCTGTCGTTTAGGCATCTCCAGTGGTTTAGGTCTTCATGACCTGGATTTTCGATTTGGTCGATACAAGTTGGACAAGCAAAAATACTTTCGTCCAATCCGCCTTTTCTAGTAGGTAATAATTGTAATTCTTTCAGGTTTTCGGTAGCAGCGCATAATTCACATTGGGAACCGCTGCGTTTATTTAATTCTCTTTCGAAGCTCATTATAAGTGATTTTTTTTTTGGTGGCAAAAGTACGCTAAATTGGTAGTTTTTGCAAGTTTATGATTTTTATGCTATCAATTTAAATTCAGCTCCGACAGGTTTCAAAAAACTGTCGGGGCTGACTTTTTTTTGATTTTTTATTACTTATGTAATTTAACTCTAACTGCGTCCGGAACAAGCATTTCATATTCTCCGTGATTACGGATAACGTCTCTTACGATGCTGGAACTAATATAAGATGTTCTCGCTGCAGTCAATAAAAAGACTGTTTCTATTTTGGACAATCGTCTGTTGGTATGGGCAATGGCTTTTTCAAACTCAAAGTCGGCGGGGTTGCGGAGTCCTCTCAGGATAAAATTGGCATTGATTTTTTTACATAAATCAATAGTAAGTCCTTCATAAGTGATTACAGTAACCTTTGGTTCATTCTTAAAAGTCTCTTCAATGAAACGTTTTCTTTCGTCCAATGAGAACATGTATTTTTTATCGGCATTGACACCAATGGCAATTACAATTTCGTCAAACAAAGGAATTCCTCTTTGTATAATATCTTCATGACCTAATGTGATAGGATCGAATGATCCAGGAAAAATGGCTTTGTTCATTATAATTTATTTAATTGTTTTTCAATTCTCGAATCAGGAATAATCCAAAGTAATGCTACCGCAATATAGAGTAAACCCGAAATCCAAGGGGAGACAAAAGCAAGTGGAATGGCTAAAATATAACATACTACAGATATTTTACCCTTAAGATCCTTTTCTACTGCCCGGTGCAAAATAGAATCTTTTCCTTCTAGGCATATAATTCTGTTTTGAAGAATATTATAAGCAATAGCACACATTAACAGTACAAAACCATAAATGCTCATAGGAACTGCTGAAAAATGATGTTCCCCAATCCAACTGGTAGCAAATGGAATCAAAGACAGCCAAAAAAGTAAAAAGAGATTGCCCCATAAAACAGAACCATTTACTCTTTTTACCACTTGAAGCATGTGGTGGTGATTGTTCCAATAAATGCCAACATAGATAAAACTTAAAACATAACTCAGGAAAATCGGAATTAAATGTTGCAAAGATTCGAAACTATCTTTTTCAGGAGCTTTTATTTCCAGAACCATGATTGTAATGATTATGGCTAGTACACCATCACTAAAGGCTTCGAGTCTGCTTTTGTTCATTTTTCTTTTGAGTTTCTATGTTTTTAATATGCTAATATGGTAAGATCCTGAGTTAATAAAATCCTTAGAAACTCAGAATCGTAGTAGTTCAGGAACTTAATTCAGTACCAATTCGATGGCATTTGTGAATAAATCTTCCAATGAAATTCCTGCTGCTCTAGCTTGTTGCGGAATTAAACTTTCGGTGGTTAGGCCGGGAATGGTGTTCATTTCGAGCATATGTGGTTCACCATCCACAATGATGAATTCGCTACGGGAGAATCCTTTCATTTTTAGCACTTCGTAGGCGCGTTTTGCAATTTCTCCCACTTTTTGCGTCATCTCGTCCGAAAGGCGAGCAGGGGTGATTTCTTGTGATTTTCCTTGGTATTTTGCTTCATAATCGAAGAAATCATTTTCGGAAATGATTTCGGTTATTGGTAAAACCGTGATCTTTCCTTTGTAATTGATTACCCCAACAGAAACTTCGGTACCGTCAAGGAAACTTTCTATGATAATTTCATTGTCTTCTTTGTACGCTACTTCAATAGCGATAGGCAATTCAGCGGCGGTTTTTACTTTTGAAATCCCAAAACTGGAACCGGCTTTGTTTGGTTTTACAAAACAAGGCAAACCTAATTTGTTTACAATTTCTTCGGTGTTGATAGCGTCGCCTTTGTTTAGGTAATAGGAATTGGCAGTTTTGATTCCGTATGGTTTTAAAACCGACAATAAATCGCGTTTGTTAAAGGTTAATGCAGCCTGATAATAATCGCAGGCAGTTTGCGGTATGTTCAACAATTCAAAATAAGCCTGCATCAATCCGTCTTCGCCAGGAGTTCCGTGAATGGCATTGAAAACGCAGTCGAAAGTTTGCTTGGTTCCGTTTATGTTTACCGAAAAGTCATTTCTGTCAATTGGGAATTCGGTATCATTGTCATCAACATAAACCCATTTTTCCTTAAAAATATGAATACGGAAAGCGTTGAATTTGGTTTTATCCAAGAAGTTGTAAACTACGTTTCCGCTGATGAGAGAGATCTTGTATTCGCTTGAATAGCCGCCCATGATGATGGCAATGTTTTTCATGTTTTTTTGTTTGATTATTGTGATATTATAAATCTTGAAAATTTTCCACCCCGCCTTGCAGGCACCCCTCCAAAGGAGGGGAAGTCGAACGTATTCCCCTCCTTTGGAGGGGTGCCTGCAAGGCGGGGTGGTTTTTGTTGTCGTAATTGCAAAAGCTTCTTTTGGAAACTGATGCCCTAGCCCCGATAGAAGTGGAAATCCTTTATATTTTTTCTTTAAAAATAAAAAGATTGCAACGAATAGCGGGAAATAGCTCCTCCCTTCGACTTGGCTTAGGGAAACGAGATTAATCTCATTTTTTGGCTTAAACAAAATTATCATTTTTTTTGGAATGAAATATTTTATCTTTGCCGGAAACAAAAATATTTATGAGCTTAAAAAAGTATCTTACTAGTCGCGTATTTTTTGGACAAGTGTTGGCCGCACTTGCGATTATTGCAGTTTTGGGTTATTTGTTTATGCACTGGTTGACATTCACGACCGACCACGGGCATGAAATCGCTGTTCCCGATTTGAGAAAATTGACAGAGGAACAAGTAGAAGATAAGCTAGATCAATTGGATTTGGATTATGAGTTGTTGGACAGTGTTGATTTTAGGGGAGATTACCCAAAATACAGCGTTGTGGAGCAAGATCCAATGCCGGGAACTATGGTGAAAGTAGGTAGAAAAGTATATATTAAAATAAATTCTTCTGGGTTTTCGTCTGTTCGAATCCCTGATTTAATTGATAAAACCTACCGTGAGGCGGTACCAACGCTTAAAGCTTTGGGGCTTGAAGCAGGGACTGTTACTTATGTACCGAATTTAGGAAAAGACATGGTCTTGGAAATGCGTTATAAAGGGCGAAACCTGAAAGTAGGGGACAGAGTTTTGAAAGCTTCAAAAATTGATTTGGTTTTAGGAGACGGGAAAGAGAGTTATCAAGAGGAAACACCGGTAGATTCTACCGCTGCTCCAAAAGAAGAAGAAACTACTACAACAAATGAACAAAAATAATGAACCAATAGAGGAACTGGACGACGAGTTGTTTGAGCATTACAGGTTTGAGGTTCCGAAAGGACAGGCCATTTTGCGAATTGACAAATACTTGATGAGTCTGATTCCAAATGCTACGAGAAATAAGATTCAGAACGCAGCCACCGACGGGAATATTTACGTGAATGATGCGACTGTAAAGTCGAATTATAAGGTGAAACCCTTTGATGTGGTGCAGATTATGTTGTCGCATCCGCCATTTGAAAACAGGGTAGATCCGGAGGATATTCCGCTGGACATTGTTTATGAGGATGACGCTCTTTTGCTAATAAACAAGCCGCCGGGCTTGGTCGTGCATCCCGGTCATGGGAATTATACGGGGACTTTGGTGAATGCATTGGCTTTTCATTTTGAGAATCTGCCAATGAACAGCAGCGAACGTCCCGGACTGGTTCACCGAATAGACAAGGATACTTCGGGCTTATTAGTGATTGCCAAAACCGAAGCGGCGATGACGCATTTGGCCAAACAATTTGAAGCCAAGACATCTGAAAGGGAGTACATTGCTATGGTTTGGGGAAATGTTGCTCAAGACGAAGGAACTATTGAAGGAAACTTGGCGCGTCACCTGAAAGACCGTATGCAGATGGCTGTTTTTGCCGATCCTGAGATAGGAAAACCTGCTATTACACATTATAAAGTTTTGGAGCGTTTTGGGTACGTGACTTTGGTTTCCTGTAAATTGGAGACAGGAAGAACACACCAAATTCGTGCTCATATGAAACACATTGGACATCCGCTTTTTAATGATGAGCGTTACGGTGGACACTTGATTTTGAAAGGGACGACATTTACTAAATACAAACAGTTTGTCGAAAACTGTTTCAAAGCTTTGCCGCGTCAGGCTTTGCATGCCAAAACACTTGGTTTTGTGCATCCAACTACGGGAGAAATGATGCGTTTTGATACCGAATTGCCTCAGGATTTTAAAGATTGTATCGAGAAATGGAGAGGGTATTCGAAATCACATCATGCTGAGGAGGAGTAAAGGTTTAAAGTTTTAAAGTTTAAATTGTTTAAGATCGCTTTTTGATATTGAACAAACAAGAAATAAAAAATGAAAGTCCCGATTTTTCGGGACTTTTTTATGGAAATTACTTTGATTGTATTTCGAATAGATGATTAATAACGCCTTTTGACCCTGTCGGGCTTGGTTTTAATTCCAAAATAGAATCAGGGAAAAGATTGGGTTCCATTCGGTGGGAAACGAATAAGATAGAAATGTTGGTTTCTTTTTTTATTGTGTTTATAAGTTGGATTACTAAGGATACATTATGATCGTCCAAACCTTCAAGCGGTTCGTCCAAAATCAATAGGGGAGGATGCTTTATGACGGCTCTGGCTATAAGAGCAATTCTTTGCTGACCAATGGAAAGGCGATTGAAAATTTTCTTTTTTAGATGCGTCATTTCGATGGTTTCCAACCAATCGGCGGCTATTTTTTTCTGTAAAGTTGTGGGTTGACGATATAATCCGATCGAATCAAAGAAACCGGAAAGAATCATTTCTTCCAAAGTGGAATTCCTGCTAAATAGATCGGTCATGGCAGTGTTGAAAAAACCAATTCGCTTTTTGATTTCCCATACACTTTCGCCACTTCCTTTTTTTCTGCCGAAAATTTCTAAATCCTGTCCGTAACCTTTTGGGTTTTCCCCTGAAATCAAGGATAACAAAGTGCTTTTTCCGGAACCATTTGGACCAATTAGATGCCAAAATTCACCTTGTTTTATTGTCCAAGAAAGCGAATCGATTATTGGTCTTTCATCATAGGAAACGGATAGATCGTTCATCTTGATAAGAACACTGTCATCAAAAACTTCTCTATGTATTGGTATTTTGTAACTGTTGTTTTCCAATGAATTCTTTTCGGAACCGTTTATTGGTTTTAGTTCAAATGAATTGTCGGAAATGTGGGCTTTATTGGTAATAAAAGGAAGTAAATCAATGTTTCGGTTAACCAATTGAATGATGCGCACCGAATTTGAAATAACTTCAATCTCCTTTGCTAATTGAATTCGTGAAGCCTGATCCAAATGGTCCAAAGGATTGTCAAGAATGATATAATCAGGATTTTTTTTAAGGCAATATTTTAAAAACTCCTTTTTTCGCTCACCGGACGAAAAAGTTCTTAGGTTTCGGTGGAATTCAGCCGTTGCTTCCATCGATTCGTGAATGAATTCTTCTTCGATTAATTTTTGGATCGAAATATCGGAATACAAAATTCCTTTCAAAGGATTAAAAACAGCCAAATCTCCCTGAATGTTTCCTGATAGTATAGTGTTTATAAAGGATTTTTTGTCAACTTGATTGGATAAAAGGATGTCCCAATGTTTCATTTTGGATTTGTATTTTTTGCCTGTTTATGCTCAAAATAGGCACACAGATAACGCGGATTAAACGGATTTTTTGCGGATACAAATATAATTCGATTCGTTAATAAAATCTCTATGCATAATAGAAGAATTTATATTACCGCAAATTCGCAAATTGTTTTTTTGTATTTTTAAAAAGTGTCACAAATCAGTTTTATTGTCAAGTTAAATTTGACTTACTTTAGTTAAGAACATTTGAGGCTTTAATAAAAAATGAAAATTTGCGAATTTGCGGTTAAAGTATTAGTGTTGTTTAAATTCTTTAATATTAACGACTTATAATCTATTAAACTAATTTTTAAAATTAGCTTCAAAAGCCTTGAATCTATTATCCAAATCCTGAACTAGTTGTTTTTTTACTCTTGCATCCTGAATAAAACTGTAATTGATGCTGTTGTAAACAAATTGTTTGATGTCGATATAGGAAATGGTCGGATATCTTTTGGCCAGTAAAACATATTGCTCGGTCATATTGGTTCGTAATATTCCCGCATCGTCAGTGCTGATTACAATTGGCACACCAAATTCTTTGTATAGCAGAATAGGATGGCGATTTTCCTTTACTTTCAAAATGAATTCGTTGCTCGCAAGATTGATTTCGACCGGAATGTTGTTTTTGGCCATATAGCGCATCAAATCATAACTTTTATCTTCATAAGCCATATCAACTCCATGCCCGATTCTATTGGCACCGGCAATATAAACTGCAGCATTGATATGCCAGCTTAATTCTTCAGGGAGAACTAGTCCCAGTGTGAGTTCACCGGCATGCATCGCGTATTTCACTTTTGGAAAACGGCTGTGACAATATTTAAACATAACCATGTGCAGCCAATAATCTTTCATGGAGGTTTCGCCATCTTCGGGAGAAACGATATTGACTCCAGTCATCAACGGACTGCTGTCTGCCGAGATAAAAGCAACTACTAGATTTTTGAATAAATCCACAGGTTCCATAAAACGCAAGACAAAATTTTGATAGCGCATTGTGAATTGGCTGTCATCTATTTTGAGTGCTGCGTGCATTTTGGTAACAAAGTTGGTGTTAAAATCGGCAGCATATTTTTTGGCGTCTTTTTGAATGAAAATAGCGTACAGGGAGTCCAAAGATTTCATTACAGCTTTTTCGTTTTTGGTTGCTGCCAATTTTCTCAAATAGGCATTGTATGTGGCTAAATCATCCGTTTTTATATCACATGGAATAGTTGACAATTGGGTTTCGATGTAGCTTACATTTTCTTTGATAGCTCTGTTTTTGATTTCCAGTAGACCGGCTTCAAAATTGCCTTGCGTGGCGGGCTCAAACTTCATGAAAGATTCGAAAAACAATTTATCCGAAGGATAATCAACATTGTTGTAGTCTTTGGCAGACCATTTTTGTATTATTTTTTGTTTGTAAGCGTCCAATTCTCCATTCTTTTGAAGCGTAGAGAATAATACCCAGTCAGATCCCAACTGTTTTTCCTGACTCACTGCCATGGTTTGTGTGTTGAGATAGAAATCTTTGGCAATGGCGTGAGCCAATAATGGTTCAGTATAAATCGAACCGGAATAATGGTGGTGCAAATCGCCTCCTTTGGGCATTTGTGCAAAAAAAGCCGTAAGGTCGGCTTCGTTGTTTCTGATTTTTTCTAAATAATTTTCGGCTGATTGAGCAAAAGCCGTTTGAAGTAGAATTGAAAAGAAGAAGGTATAAATTATTTTCATTTTCTAAATTTCATTCAAAAATAATCAAATTAGATGAATTTATGTTATCTCTAAGTGAAATTGACTTAAATAAAATAATATGACTGTCCGCTTAGCGGACCAAAATTACCATTAAGATATTAAGAAAATTAAGTTTTTAGGCTTAATGAACCTTAATTTCTTAATGGTTTTAAGAGAAAAAACCTTTTGTTTTTTAATAAACCGACAAAATTTTGGGTTGGTATTATTAACGGATAGTCATATAAAATAGTGTCATTGTTATCCAAGCGATCCAAAAATCAGCGGAGAAACGCCATTTATCAAGAGTTGGTCTATATTTTTAGTTTCATTAATAAATCGGTTTGCTGTTCATCGCCCAAAGTAAAAACGTGCTTGTCGAAAGTGACAAAACCATTTTTTGCATAAAACTGTATCGCTCTGTGGTTTTCTTCCCAAACGCCCAGCCACGCATAATCCACCTGATATTCCTGTGCCGTTTTTATGGCTTGGTCAAGCAGCAGTTGCCCTAATTTTTTTCCGTGAAAATCTTTCAAAACATAAATACGCTGAATTTCGATTGTCTCGTCCTCAACCGTTTCGGTTTGTGCATTTCCCAGATTTAATTTGAGATAACCCACCGGTTCATTGTCCCAATAGGCAATGTAAAATGGCGAATCCGGATTGTTTATTTCCAAAGTCAATTGAGCCGTGTTGAAACTTTCCTGCAGGTATTTTTCCATATTTTCGGGAGTGTTTATTTCCGAAAAAGTTTCGGTAAATGACCTAATGCTTATGTCCTGTATCGTGCTGAGGTCTTTTATATTGGCTTTTTTAATTTCAATCATTTCAATCGGTTTTATTATAATTTTTTGAAGCAGAAACATAGGGCATTTTCAGGAAATATCGTCCCGCTTTACACTGCAATCTCTTGTACTGAACCCCAGTACAAGAGGATTTTCGTTTCAATCGGGGCTAAAAGCCGGCATTTTGCTTTTTTGTTTTAAGCTAAAAATCTGCTACAAATTACATGAATTTTTACTAATTAATTTGTGCTAATTCTTGAAATTCGTGTTTATTTTTTTCTATTTCATTTTAAAAATCTATGACAACATTAAACAATTCAATTCATAGTTTCCGAAATCTAAATTTCAATTTGTATTTTTGAAATCGTTTTAAAAGAACACATAAAAATGAAAATCGTACTCTCTCCGGCCAAATCGCTAAATTTCGAACAGGAATTACCAATAACCCAACATACATCATCTTCTTTTCTGAAAGAATCCAGACAAGTCCATAAAGTTTTGAAGCAACAATCACCGAAAAATTTATCGGAATTGATGTCGATTTCGGACAAGCTAGCTGATTTGAATTGGAAGCGTAACCAAGATTGGAAAACACCTTTCACTCCCGAGAACGCCCGTCCCGCTATTTATGCCTTTGATGGTGATGTCTATACCGGACTCGACGCTTACTCAATTCCTGTGGATAAAATGGAACAGCTTCAAGGCAGTCTTAGGATTTTGTCAGGTTTGTACGGATATTTGAAACCGTTGGATTTGATTCAGCCCTACCGATTGGAGATGGGAACGAAATTACCCATTGGCGAAAGCAAAAATTTATACGAGTTTTGGAAAAAGACCATCACCGATTCCCTGAACAAAGAACTTAAAAAAGGGGAGTTGTTCATCAATTTGGCGAGTAATGAATATTTTTCGGCTGTGGATGCCAAAGCCCTGAAAGTTCCTGTCATCACTCCCGAATTTAAGGATTACAAAGACGGTAAACTGAAAATGATCAGTTTTTTTGCCAAAAAGGCGAGAGGATTGATGGTGCGTTATATTTTGGACACCAATGCCCAAACCATTGATGATTTAAAAGGATTCAATTACGAAGGCTATCAGTTTGACACTAATTTATCCAAAGGAAATAATTTGGTTTTTACGAGGTAGGCTTTAATTGGCCACGGATTAGACGGATAAAACTGATTGCCACGGATTTTAATTCAAACGTTTAACTGACTAAATAATAAAATTTGCTGTGCAAAGTCTCCCGACTTCGCAAGAGTAATAATAGTTTATTGCTTGTCGCTAGTTGCTATTTTTAAATGTATCTTTTAGTGAGTTAATTTGTTCAAATGTCATATCAGTAAGTTTTGTGGAAAAATTGTCTGTCCAATTACTTGTTTCTGTTGTGCTCTGAAATATTAGTTGTAAATCTCTTCCGTCTAAAATAATTCTCTTTTTGTTTTTTTCAATTGTCCACGAACCAAAATCTTTGTCTGAATAGTTGTCTACCAATAACTTTTCATCTTCAAAAAAATATTTGAATAAATCATACGTAAATTTATTGAGAGAATTGCCAAGTTGTTTTTCTATGTCAAACGCATATGATATGCAAGTTTCAATAGCCCTATCTAAATTGTGGTCAGTTGTTTCTGTTTGTCGTCCAAATTTGTCTATAAGTTCAACTTTATAAACATTATTTGTGACCTCGTCAAAACGCAAAGTCCATTTGTCTACTAATTCTACATTATTTCTAATCATTTTTAGTAAATTTTCGTTCTCCTGTGATATCGTAAGTTTTTAAATGTTCGCCGTTATGATTATAGATAGAACATTCAAATTCAGGTTTACTTTTTATTAAGTTAAGGACAAAACTTTCTGCATCATAAAAATTGTCAAATAGTTGATAAACTTCTCCTTCGTTGTTACCTTTTGAGAATATTGTTAAGTCTTTTTTAAAAACGTGACCTGTCGTATATTCAGCGATAAGAATCGAACATTTATTTTCTTCTAAGATTGGTGCTTTCATTCGTTTTTTGTTTGTCGCTTGTAGTATTGCAGCTAACTTCTTGCTTTATGAAAGTCTCCCGACTTCGTACAGCCTTATCAGTTTTAAGAACGATTGTTTTTAAGAAACTCTTCTGAGAGTTGGTAACTAAAAATACGAAAAAATTACCTTTGAATTTCTTTAAAAAAAGAGGACATTAAATCCTCTTGAAATATTACATTTTTTTTTTACGACAAGTCCATAGTTGAGGAATCACACGGTTCAGTTCAACACGAGTTTCATTGTTCGTACTGCGCACGCAACTAAACCTTATCAGTTGGCAGTAGTTCTTTTTAATCGTATTCTGTTTTGTTTCTTACTCTTTTTAATAAATTATTTTTCTCTAAAAAATTGTAGCCAAGATTTAGTGTGGTAAATTCACCTTTTTTAGTTTCAAATTTAAAATACTGGCCATCACTTTCTACTTTTTTTTCAGTATCATCTGTCCAATAATTAATTGTATATTTTACTTTAAAGTCTTTTTTGCTTTCTTCACAATTTTGCAAAATACTTTTTAAATAGAAGCATTCGGATTTAGTTAATTCGCAGACTTTCTTACCGCTTATAAATCGTGCATATTCAAAATCGACAAATTTCCTGGGCTCATCCTTTCTTTCAAGTTTAATATTTTGATTAAGAAAAACTATTGGTAAAGTTGCCCATTTCATTTCCGTTGGTGATTCGTCTCCGTAATCTGTTATAGTTTTTAATATTTTGCCATCCTTAATAAATGTAGTCGTAATAGTCATCGCATCCGAGCGACTTGCTATGTAATCATCTTTTAAGTTTATAAAGTTTGCTTTTTTATAATTGTTTTCAATTTTAATGAAACTTTTTCGGCTAATTTTAGATTTACAGTATCCTTTTTGATCCACATACATCTTTCCATAGTATTCAATTTCTCCACTTTTGGAAATCATTATGTCATCAATAGGACAAGTCCCATAACATCCCGAAGTTGACACAATAACTTTGTCAAAGGAATTTAGTGGGTCAATTTTATAGTGTTGCTTTAAAAATTTTTCTTTTGATTTGTCATTGTATTCTAAAATTAAAGAATCTTTAGTAAGTTTAAATATTTTAATATTTACCCACTTTTTATCTTTTAAATCAAACATTTCTAGTCTGTCATTTTTAATTCTATATTTTGTATAGCTCCCGAGAAACTTTCTCTTATTTCTCCCATCATTATCTTTTTCAGTAAAATCAAAATATCCGGTTTTATTCTCGACTTCTCCATTTTTGTAAAATGAATAACCGGATTCCCCAAATGGACTAAATCTCCTTGGAAGTATAATTATATCTTCATTTGTTGTTTCTTTTGGGATCTCGTAAAAACTTTTCCAATCGCCTATAATTAATCTCCCATAATTATTAGATTTCTGTTTACAAGAAATTAAAGTTAAAATTAATGCTAATATTATCGTTGTTTTTCTCATTTTTTAGAATTACTGCCAACTAGTATATAGGTGCAACAAACCTTCTTATATATACTCAAAATCAGGTAGATTGGCTCAGGTTTTGTGGGTTTTATGATGTTTCAAATATAGAAAATAATAATTATAAACTTACAAAGTAAGAATGTTGTTTTTAGGAATAATTGTAAAAAGGTAAAAATGTTCCTCTCTAGCCCCGATTGAAATGAAAATCCTCTTGTGTTGGGGTTCAACACAAGAGATTGTAGTGTAAAGCGGGAACAATGTTGTAAAAAACACCAACTGTTCTTGCTCCTAAAAATGATAAAAAAATAAAACTCCGGATTTCACTAATCAATCAGTGAACTCCGGAGTTTTATAAAATTAAATTCTAAAATATTAATGCATCGCTTCGGATGGATCTATTTTGTTTTTTCCTTTTTTGATCGTAAGGATGAAAGGAATGCAGAACAGGAACAGGATTCCGAGGTACAGAAAGATATCCATATAGGACAATACGGTGCTTTGGAGCATTACTTTCATTTCGAGTACTTTATAGGCTTTGGACAAGGCTTCGTTGGCGGCATATCCTTTTGACATGAAGCCCATCTGTAACTGATGTACCATTTGTTGTACTTTGAGCGAACTTTGGTCAAGGTACTGAATCAAATTCACTCTATGTTCCTGATTAAGCCTAGAGATGTATGTCGTGATGATGGCAATACCAAATGAACCTCCCAACTGTCTCATCATTCCGGTAAAAGCGGCTCCTTCACCAATATGTTTTCCTTTTAAAGTGGATAGTGACAAAGTGGTAATTGGCACGAATAAAAATCCTAAACCAACTCCTCTAAGGATTAACGGCCAAAACATGTGTTCTACTCCCGTATCCGGTGTCATTAGCCCGTGCATTAGGAAAGTAAAGATGAAAAACACTAGGAATCCTCCCGCTGCCATATAGGTTTGGGGAACTCCACGCTGAATCATTTTCCCAATAAAAGGCATCATAATTCCGGTTGTTATCGAACTCGGAAGCAGTAACAACCCTGCATCGGTAGCTGTCCATCCCAATACTGACTGTGTGTAAATCGGAATAATAAAGGTGGAACCAAAGAGCCCGAATCCCATAATGAACGACATAATGGTTCCTACTCTAAGATTGTTGTCTTTCAATACTTTTAGGTTTACAATAGGGTGTTTATAAACGAGTTCTCTCCATATAAACAGCACCAGGCCAAAGACCGAAACTACGCTCAATGCCACTATCATACCGTCATTGAACCAATCGTCTTGTTGTCCGTGTTCCAAAATAAATTGGAGTGAACCGATGAAAGTTGCCAAGAGGGCAATTCCCCACCAATCGACTTGGTTTGCTTTTAGTTTGTCTCCGTATTTTGGGCTTTTTACATAACCAATAGTCAGCAAGGCGGCAATAATACCAATTGGAATGTTGATGTAAAAAATGAAAGGCCATGAGAAATTGTCAACGATATAACCTCCCAACGGCGGCCCCAATGTAGGCCCCACAATTACTCCCATTCCGTAAATGGCCTGTGCCATTCCTCTTTTGGCAACCGGATAACTTTCGGTGATGATGGTTTGGGCGGTTACCAGTAAGGCTCCTCCTCCCAGACCCTGTATGAATCGGAATGCGACAAGTTCCCAAATATTGGTGGCATTACCACACAAAAAGGAAGATACCGTAAAAACAACAATCGAAGTTGCAAAGTAATTACGACGTCCAAATTGTTGCGACAACCAGCTTGTCATTGGGATTACGATTACGTTTGCAATAGCATACGCGGTGATTACCCAAGCGACATCGGTTAGGGTAGCACCAAGACTACCTCTCATATTATTTAGGGCTACGTTGACAATTGTGGTGTCCACAATTTCCAGTAAAGCACACATTATACAGGTTATCGTGATAATAACCCTGTTAATGCCGTATTCTACTAAATCGTCTTCTTGGTTTTGTACCATTTTTTTCTGATTTATTCGCTGTATTCTTTTAACATATAAGTCATATAAGTTTTTAAAATTTTGTTCATCAGTGTTTAAAAGAGAGTATAAGTTGAAAACTTACTTTACTTAGATGAACTTTTAATTTTGCTTGATAACGTTTTAAATAAAAAGCTTATATGACTTATATGTTTAAAATAATCTATTTGATAAAGCGGTTTTATTACTTCAAATGAACATCCACGTCAGCGTTCATACCCGGACGAAGCAATTTTATTTTTTGAGGATCGTTTGAAGCGTTAAGGCTTATTTTTACCGGTAATCTTTGGATGGTTTTTACAAAGTTTCCAGTTGCGTTATCCGGAGGAAGTAATGAAAAACGGGATCCTGTAGCCGGTGAAAAAGAAGTAAGCGTTCCTTCAAAATCATAGTCAGGATATGCATCTACTCTTACCGTTACTTTTTGGCCAATAACCATTTTGTTCAATTGTGTTTCTTTAAAATTAGCCACAACCCAAGCTTCATTGTTATTGATGATGAAAAATAAAGATTGTCCTTGTTGTACCAGTTGTCCCGGTTGAATGTCAATTTTTGAAACTTGTCCGTCAATAGCAGCGGTTACCACAGTGTAAGTCAGGTTTAATTGAGCCACTTCAAGCAATGCTTTTGCTTTTTTGATATTGGCAGCCGCAACTTCCGTTTGTTTATTGGTAACTCTTGATTTTGCTTCGATTACCGATTTTTGGTAAGCACTCGCTTTTTGTTGTTGTTGCAAAATACGTACTTGGCTTTCAGCTTCTTGTTTGGCGGCCAATGCTTGTTCGTATTGTTGTTTTGTGATCGAGTGATTTTTGTATAGGTTTTCGTAACGAACATAATCACTAGTTGCTCTGCCCAATCTGATTTTGGCAGTTTCAATATTTCCTCCAGCCGATTGAACGTTAGCATCCGAAACGGCAATGCTAGCCAATGCACTTCCAATATCTTCTTTGGCTACTTCATAACCACCTTCAGCACCGATTAAAGCTGCGTTTGCTTCTTCAATTTTTAATTGATAATCTCTTTTGTCAATGGTAAATAAAGTATCTCCCTTTTTTACATAATCATTATCCTTAACATATACTTTGCTGATATATCCCGAAACTCTTGGGATAATAGGATTCATGTTTTTCTCAATTTGGGCATCGTCTGTTTCTTCGTGTCCTTGAGAATGGATGTATTTTACGATTCCGTAAGTTCCTCCTGTTAGGATCAAAACCAATAGGATTATGATGAATTTTGTGTTTGTTTTTTTCTTTTCCATGATATTGGCGGTAGTTATATTTTTGAAAGGTTGAAGGTTTGTGATAATTGTCCTGTAGCCGAAAGTAATTCGTAATATCTTTGAATCACGTCAACTTTGGCAATGGTTTCGCTTATTTTTGATTTCAGTTGTTCTACATCGGCTTCAAGTAAATCATTGGTGTCCGAAAGACCGTTTTCGTATTTATCTTTTACGATTCGGTAATTTTCAGTTGCCTGATCAACAGCTTCTTTGTAAACAATGTTTTGTTTTATTGCCAAATCATAATTGGTAATTGACTGCTGTACTTGAACTCTAATGTTGTCTTTTAAAAGTTCCTCAGTGTTTTTTACTTCAAGAGCTTTACTTTCTGCAATTTTTACTTGTGTACCATTTTTAAGGATTCCGCTGATGTCGTAAGATACGCCTACACCAAAGAACATCGCATTTTCCAAAGTTACGATATTGTTCATGTTCAAAGCAGCATATCCACCCACCAAAGCTACGCTAGGGTAGTAGGCTCCTTTGGCAATTTTGACATTGTTTTGAGTTGCTTTTTCCTGAAATTGCAATGCCTCCAAATCTTTTCTGTTTTCAAAAGCGGGTTTCTCGTCTGATGGGACTTCATCTTTGTGAAGATTAATCAAATCACTTTCATTAACAACCAATTTAGTCTCTGTTGGTAATTTTAACAAAGTTACGAGATAGTAATTGATTACTTTTTCATTGTTTAACGCTTCGTCAAGTGACAACTGAATTTTTGAAGCCTGAAGTTGCGCTTTCAATAAATCATTTCGAGGAATGATTCCGTTTTTTTCCAAAGCAATAAAATCCGTAACACGTTGATTGGCGCTTTTTTGGTTTTCCTTCAATAATTCGATGGTTCTTTGTACTTTATAAAGATTGGCATAGTAGTTTATCACTCTCATGGCCACATCTTCTTTAGTCTTGGATGCCATCGCATTTTCAGCCTGAAATAAATTATCCTGAAGTTTTATACCGTTTTGAATTTTCATTCCGGCAAATACAGGGATATTTAAACTGGCTTGGCCTATCATTATTCTATCCGGTACAGGAAAAGCTCCAGATCCAGCATTGATGTCTAATTTTACTGTTGGTTCGGTTAATTGAAGCAATTGCCCGTTGATTTTCAGGTCCGGGTATTGCGTGTTCTTGGCCGATTGTAATTCCTGTTTCTTGGTTTCTACTTTGGTGTTGGCCAATGAGATTTCATTACTTTTTGTCCAAGCCAATTGTATCGCCTCTTCCAGCTTAATATTGGTCTTGTCTTGGGCATTGATTGATGAAACTCCAATGAAGAAACTTCCAAAGAGCATTAAATTTCTAACTTTCATATGTCAAGAGGGCTTTAATGGTTTGTTGAATGTGCATTGTCAGTGTTGTTTTTATATAAGTATTGAATTCTTCGTCTGTTTTCAAGTTCAGTATTTCCTCGAAATAAGGTTTGTTCATCTGGAAGTGAAAATAAGTGCCCAACATCGTTGGCATTATCAACGGAATAATCACGTCTTTCCTGAAAATGCCCTTGATTTGACCTTCGTGGACAATGATTTCCAATGATTGTAAGTTGGCTTTCTTGATGTCGGAAAGTGACTGGATTTTCAAAGCCCTTTTCATGGAAGCCAATTCAAAATGGAGCACTCGGTAAATTCCCCTGTTGCAATTGAGTCGGTTTACATATAGCTCAATGAGCTTGTTTATTTTTTCTACAGGTTCTAGTTTTTCTTCAATCAAGTTAACCAGTTGTTCCTTGAGACCCGAAGTTTTGTACAAAATCAACGCCTCCAATAATTTTTCCTTGCTTCCAAAATAATAAGAAACCATAGCGACGTTAATGTTTGCTTCCTTCGAAATATCCCGGATGGACGTACCCTCAAATCCTTTCTCGGCAAATAGCGTTTCGGCTACTTTTAGGATCTCAATTTGTTTGTCGTTTAAATCGGTTTTCACAATTTCTAATATTTTAACGGCACAAAATTAAACAACTGTTTAAATTAAACGGTTGTTTAATTTTTCTTTAACTTTTCTTTAACAGTTAACGATGTAGTTAAATTGTAGTATTGGTAGGGGTTAAGGCTTTGTTTGAAGAGAAAAAAGGATAGGGTGAAATACCAAATTGAAATAAGCAGAAAAGGCGTTCTGTCAGAAAAATGACGAAAAAGGTCATCTATCTTTTGTTATATTTGATAGTTAATTGGTTTGTAATAAAATAAATAAATGAGAAATCGAAATTATTATATTGTTAACGCAATCACATTGTATCGTATTTTGGCAGCTCCTTTGTTGCTTATTTTTATTTATACGAAGCAATTCGATCTTTTCAGGTGGTTTCTCTGTTTTAGCTTTTTTACTGATTTGGTAGATGGTTATCTTGCCCGAAAATTTAAAGTTGTCAGTATCTTGGGCTCAAGATTTGATTCTATTGGTGATGATTTAACGGTTTTTGTCGCACTGGTTGGTCTGTTTGTATTTAACCCTGAATTTATTCACAAGGAAACTGTTGTATTAGCTATACTTTTTTCATTTTATATTATCCAAACCACTTTTTCTTTGGTTCGCTATAAGAAAATTTCAAGTTTTCACACATATCTTGCTAAATTGGCAGCTTTATTACAAGGTGTTTTTTTGACATCGAGTTTTATTTTGCCAGAACCTTTACTTTTTTTATTTTACTTGGCTGTTTTTGTAACCGTTATTCAGCTTATTGAAGAAATTGCATTGGTAGTATTACTCCCAAAGTGGGAAGCAAATGTGAAAGGACTTTTTTGGGTTTTAAAAAGGAAGAAACAGAATTTTTTATAAATTAATTTTGGTATAAATTATCATTTCAATAAGCTTTGAAATTAACTGCTATTTATGCCGGAATATTTTTTTCTTTAATCGGAATCCAGATTTCTTCTTCGGAGTTGGGATCGTCTTTTTTATATTTTTCTCCCAATATTTCAAAATGCGGCCTGTTGTCCAAATCGTAATCTGAATTAGGAATCCAGGTTCTGAAGATGTAGTCAAAAATGGCGATGTCGTGTCCCTTAAGTTCGAAAACAGCGTAAAGTCCGCCTGATAAAGTAAAAGGCTCCATTTCGGAAGGAATATTAATGAAGTCTGAAACCTCAAGTGTTGCCCATTTCACGAAAATGGCTTTAGGATCGAAAGCTTTGAAATAGTTTGGTTCATATACCT
The DNA here is from genome assembly GCF_027111335.1 of Flavobacterium aquiphilum. Lineage (NCBI taxonomy): Bacteria > Pseudomonadati > Bacteroidota > Flavobacteriia > Flavobacteriales > Flavobacteriaceae > Flavobacterium > Flavobacterium aquiphilum. The sequence goes on from NZ_CP114288.1 coordinate 1,940,490, forward strand.
GAACAGCAAATAAATTTGAGCTTAACGGATTTTGAATTTCGGCACGTTTTGGCATAAAACTTTGCCATAACTGATGCGTTTTATTATCAGCAAGCGACATTTGAAGTTGCTTACCAATTAATTTTTTTTCATGTAAAATTTCAATTCTGGGTTCCGTTTGAAAGTTCATGTTATAGTGATTTTTTTAGGCAGACACTGGTTTCAACATTTTCATACGGTTCATAATTTGGGATTATCTGGTAACCTGATTTGTGGTACAAAGCAACGGCCTGGGGATTGTTTGTACCTGTTTCCAGAATGCAGTTGGTATAATTGTTTTCGGTAGCCCAAATTTCCAATTCTTTCAAAACCCGACTTGCAATTCCTTTTCCCCGAAAATCTGGGTGAACAAACATTCTTTTTATTTCGACAGTGTCAGCATCAAATTCTTTGAAAGCCCCGCAGCCAATTGCAATAGTTTCCTCATAGCAAACCACAACATGATTTATTTTGGCCAATGTGTTGTGTTGGGCGTAAAAATCATGATCCTCTCCATCTTTAATTTTCAAATCTTGATCAAGCAAAACGACCAGTTTTTGGAAATCGATATTTTCAGAGGTTGTTCTTATGATGGTCATGATTTGTTGTTTTACTTGAGCAAATTTATGTGATTGTCTGTAGTGGTTTAGTTTTATTGATTACAAATTTACAAATTGCGCTATATTATTTAACAGTGCATTTGAACTCTTTATTTGCAATGTTAATTTTCGTATCAGACTTAAAAACACTAATAATTTCTGCCATGATGGATAAAGCTATTTCTTCCGGTGTCTGGCTTCCGATAGGTAATCCAACAGGTCCATGAATTTTATCAAAAATAACATCATCAATAAATAAATCAGTATCAAGAATAGCATTTAGTAGTTTTTCTCTGCGATGAATTGGCCCAAGAAGACCAATATAGCGAACTTTTGAAGTAATCATTGTCAGTAAAAAACGCAGATCTTTTGAGAAATTATGGCTCATAACCACAACCGCAGTGTTTTTACAAAAGAGATTTTGATCGAGATCTTCCGGTTTCATCGTTAAAACCGATTTTGCAAATGGAAAATCACTGTCATTTACCGAACTGTATTCGGAACCAATAATGACAACTTCCCACCCTAAGAATGACGCCATTTGACTTAATTTTTCTGCATCATGTTCTATTCCAAAAATACATAATCTGTTTAAAGGCTGTATTTCCTGCTTGAAAACCATATTGTCTGATTCTTTCTGATAATTGGAATGATAGATAGTGATGTCTTTGAATTCAAAAGAAGTTCCAAAATTGAGTTTGCTAATTTCGTCCGTTAAGAATGAGCAAGACAATGAAAAAGGCTGCCTTTTTTTAATAGCCTGCTCAATTAGTTGAATGAGTTCATTGTCAGGATGGAACATTTCTATTAAAATATAAATGCTTCCTTCACAGCCCAATCGAAAACGGCCGTCGTATTTAAAAACTTTCGGGCAATTTGAAGAGAACACACTGATGGATTGCCTTATAACTTCCTGTTCTACGCAGCCACCGCTTAATGCTCCGGTTATATTTTCATATTCATCAATCAGCATTTGTGTGCCTTCCTTTCGATAAGAAGAACCTTCTGTATGGACAATTGTTGCAAGAACTGTCCGGACATCCTTTTTACTTGCCTTTTTGTATGACTCTATTATTTTTAAAAACTCGTGGGTCATTTATTCTACGGTTTAAACTTTTCGGGAATGATTAATTATTCCCGAAAAGATTTTTATAGTTTAATTGAATATATTCCAAAATTTCACTCGATGAAGGTTTTGGATTACCGGTCATATCTTCCAGAATATCTGCTATCAGGTTGTGCAGGTCGTTTACATGTAATTCACCTGCTTTCAAATTCCATTCTAATGGTTTTACTGTCGGAATATCATCTTTACGGGCATTTTCTAATTGTAATAAACACGAAAAATCAGGGGCTGATTTGTCCCTTTCCGTAAGTGAGCCTTCAAGGTTAAAACAATTTTGAACGGTTTTGATAATAGAGGAATGGTCAAATGGCGTATATCCATCAGGCCTTGCAATCAGTCCTTTTTTAATGAAAGGATTAATGACCACACAGGGCACACGCACACCAAAGCGGTTGAAAAGAAATCCATCCTGACCAGCTCGTCCGTCTTCATAAGGATTTTTGGCTCCGGTTGGAGGAGGGACGTGATCATAAGTACCGCCATGTTCATCATAAGTAATAATAAATAGTGTACTGTCAAAAAAAGGTGACGATTTTATCATATTGTAGATGTCGGCAATCAGTTTTTCACCAGCCCGAATGTCAGTTGGCGGATGTTGGTCATTTTGCCCTTCTCCGCCATAGTTAGGCTCTAAGAAAGAGTAACTCGGCAGGTTCCCCTCTTTACATTTTGCTTCAAAATCTGATAATGTTCCAAAATTATTATTGTATTTAGAATCATGTAATTGCGTCATGATAAGCCGGGTGAGCGAAAAATGATTGTTTCCAAACTTGCCGTCTTCATCTTTAGCACTAGCAAAATCATTGTTGCCAAAAATTCCCCAACTAAGGTCTTTTCTTCCTCCATCGATAGCATCCTGCATTTGGTTAAAGATAGTTTTTGCATCGCATTGAGCAACCGGATTATTATTGACATGCCCAGTTGAAGTGGCTGCGTGTACAAAATCGCGATTAGGAATCGTCTGGCTGGGAACAGAACAATGATAATGATCACAGACAGCAAAACTTTTTGCGAGCTCGCTTAATACGGGAGTTTGTTCTGGAGTATAGCATTTCATAATGCTGCGAGGGTTTGTTGGATCATCCCCAAAGCTGAACGCCCCGTAAAGCATGGCATTTTGATAATTCTGAACAAATCCCATATTAATAGCAGGAGGTGCATATTGCTGAGCTACATTATATTTTAAATACAATTGATGATTGGTGTCTTTAAAACCTTCTCCCGGATCAGGGTTTGGAAGAGTAAAATCTACAGGATTTGGAACAAGTTCTCCTCTGCGTTTTTTGGGTTGACCGTTTTTCTCAACCATTACTTTTTCAATGAAAGGAATACCATCTGAATCTATATTATTAAGCGGATTCCATAAATCTTTGGTTAATCCTTCATATTGCTGGTTGTGTGGCGGTTTTTCACCGTCATATAACCAACCCAAAAGATTGTCAAAAGACCGATTTTCCATCATCAAGACTACAATATGCTTGATGGTATCTTGTAATTTTCCCGTATTGGGTTTTAGATATTGGTTCATCTTGGTTAAGTTTTTTGGCAGAAATTAGACGCTGTTTAATGTGTAGCTTTAATTAAATTTTGGGCATCAACCCTGGAATGTCCCGGAGGTGCTATGATAAGGTCTGTTTTAGATAAAGCCGCCCATAATGTATTGTCCTGAAAAGCAATAGTACCTCCACCACGTTTTTCCTGCGAAATCATGCGATTGATATCACCAACACAAACCCAGTCAGAGTCCACACTAACAGCCCATTTGGCATGATCGTGTGTTTCCGGCCAATTCCATGGCACTCCAAGCGGACTCAGGTCAATGTATTTAACATCGAAAGTTTTATGAATACCGTCACTGTCCAATGTTGGAGGGATTTTGCCCCGAATCCAGGTTTCTACATCAATGTCTGTTCTAAGTGCAGGACCAACTAAATCATTCCAGAAATCTTTATTCCATTTTTGATTCTTTGCAATAACTTTAAAGTCAAATCCTCCTCGGGATTTATAAGCCAACACATCTGAATCCCCTGTGGGATTTGGGTTTAGGGGTTGACTGAGAATATAAAGAGGATCATTTTTATCTAATGATTCTGGAATTTGTGGTAAGTATACTTGCGGAACCTGGTGATTTGCCATTTGAGCAGCAATTTTTCCAGCCGTTTCAATATCTATAGAAATACAAAGGAAAGTCTGGCCGTATTCAGGTGTCGGCATTGATGTTTCTTTTGCGTCAGCATATTTTGGCCAAGAATGAAGTAACCATAATGCTGTTTTTGTTTCAGTATCAAAAGCCAAAACACCTTTAGTATGTCCAAATGTACTACTGTCTGTTCTATTGGCATCGGCAGGCATTTCATCATTGTAAAGAATCCACCCGGTAGTTGGTGTTGGCGGTGTGTCAAAGATGGCTTTTAGTGTAAGGTCAAGCGCTCCTTTTCCGTCAGTCAGTAAATTAGGTGATTGGACAACTTTTTTTATGTTTGGGTCATAATAAACGTATTCATAGCCGGTGGCTGTAGGTTCGTTTGCGGTTTTTCCAAGTTTTGGAACTTTGTATGCAAACCACCAATCAACTTGTTGACCGTTTTCATCTAATGCAGAAATTGTATTAGCCATTTTATATTTTTTTAAGTTTTCTTAATAGTATCAAGTATAGTTATACCGATTCAAATCTTTGATGACTTGAATCGGTATTCTTATTATGAATTAATAATCCCTCTTGCAAATTATTTATTAGGAGCTACATCTCCACGTCGGATAGGTACTTGTACAGCTTTGTACTGGGAAGCAAAACTTCCTTTCTCTGCAGCTTCTTTAGCAGTGAAAAAGTTTTCTAAAGCAATGGCCACCTGAAAAGAAAAATCTGTTGAATATACAGTTTGATTCATTGAGGTACCACAGTTTATATTTTGAAACCATTTCATCCATTCATGACCGCCGCCGCCTACTGGAGGAGCTTGTCCACCATCAGGCGCTGCATTAGGCGGAACAAGTGAAGTAACTGCGGGATATTGAGCCGCATTATGACATGACATACAAGAAACGGTATTTAAATCGGCAGGACCGTCTAATCGTCCGTTCCATCCAAGATGCTGAGGCGGAAGATTTGGACTTTCGAAAATTACAGTTTCTTTTAGGTCTTTGTTAACCTCAGTTTTAATTGGCGGATATGGAGATGTTTTATTTATTCTGTTTTTAGGATCATTCCCCCAGGTAAGTCCAACAGGCACAAGATTCATCAATTTATTTTTCTTATTCAGTTTTCCGTTGTAGCAAAAAGTTCCAAATACCCAGCCGGTTCCTTCAGGATTGCTTGGGCTTCTGTCTGCCCTTGGATCACGAACGGAGATATCCATTTGTAAAAGATGCACATCAGAAACGACTCTTTTGCTTGATTTCCAGAAATTTTCAGTGATGTAAGCTTTCCATGTCAATGGATTTACAAGATAATCTACAAAATCGGTTCCTTTTGGAGCATCGGTAAATAATAATTTTACGAAGACGGTTCCAGTTGGGAATCCACCATTATTATAACGTTTATCCAATACTTTAAGATTAGGGTGTTGAGGATCTTTCCACATTTGCCCCATTGCATAACCTGCTTTATCATTGATCAAAGTAATGGCATATACAGAATAATCACCGTCAACTCCTTTAAGTCCAGGACCTAATTGGAGAGGTCCTAGTGGAGCTTCTTTAATAAGACCGTGAAAACCTTCAGTTCCTCCATTTGGCGGATAGGCATTTGGTCCTTCAACACTTGGATGTAGCCATGGGATATGATACCAGTTGCGAACTTTATTTTCATAAGGATCCCAGTCTTCTGTATTTCCTTCAAAACCATAATCGCGAACGGCTTCAATATATTTTAAAGGTTCTTTTTTGAAATCTATTTCGAGAAATTTCGGCATGTCTTCAGGCATTTCCGTTGGGAAATCTGTTTTTAAACGAAATATAGGCTGGTCAGAATATTTTTCTCTGTATTCCTGAGGGCTTACCATGTAACCAAAATCAGGGAATCCATTTTCTTCATAGTTTTGTTTTTCTAAAGCAGCAAGTGCAGCCGTGCTTTTTTCAATAATTGGCGCCTCATCCTTTTTTCCGTTGCAGGAGGCAATAAGGACGGAAGTTGCAATAATTAATGGTCTTAAGTTTTTCATTTGTTAAAAAGATTAGTAATGATTGTTTTTATTTGTCTATAATATTTTATTGTCCAAGATGTTTTTCGGTTACTTCACAGGCTCTGCGAACTTCCTGTACTGTTGCCGGTGCATCGAAACGGAAGAGTGGGTCTAGGTTTCGTTCAATCCTTGAAGCACGAATCGCGGCTTTGATTGCGAAGAATACACTATTAGCCAATACCAGAGGAGGTTCACCAACCTCTTTTGCTGAAAATATTTGGTTGGAGTCTTCCGGAATACTTTGTACCGATTCTTCATCTCTAGGAAAAAGAAAAGTGTTCATTTCCAGCGGTATGGTAGTGATTGCTGGAATTTTATAACGCCAGGTATTTGTCGAGTTTAATCGACCTTTATTGGCTCCTTCGGTTTCTGAGACTAATTTTTCGGTTAACAGGTATCCGATCCCCTGAACAAAAGCACCCTCTACTTGTCCTATGTCGATGGCTGGATTCATACTCCATCCCATGTCATAGATGATGTCGGAACTAATGATTTTGACTTCTCCCGTAAGGATATCCACTTCTGTGACAGAACAAGCCACCGAATAGGTAAATCCAACAAACGAATCAACGCCACCACCAAGTTTGGCATCTTTAACGCGTTCTATACCAGGAATGTTAGGTTGGTCTTTTTCGGTTTTGAATGTCATGGCCGGAATTTGAACCTCACCACCTTTTATTTTGGTGTTAAAAGAAGCAATAAGATTAACCCTTTGCGATGCCGCTTGGCTGATTAGATTTTGCCAAATCATTGTTTCTTTTCCGTCACCGCTTTTAATTTTTTTAGCCCAGCCTTTGTCTTCTCCGGCACCATAATTCCAAAAGTCTATGTTTTTCTTTTTACACCAGTCCTCACCGTTTTCTTTCAACAATTGATAGCCAAATTCCATAAGTCTGGCTCGCATTTCTTCGCAGGTTTGTTTTACCGCTTCACAAGAATAGGGAGTTCCAGTAGATCCTCCAGTACTTGTTGGATTTGGAATAACACTTGTGTTTACATTGTCAATGAATATCATTTCCATCGGTATTCCCAGGACATAGGCCGCGACTTGTTGTGCTTGTGTAACCAAACCTTGTCCAATTTCGACACCACCCTGATGAATGACAACGGTTCCGTCGCCGGGATTGATGACCACTATGGCAGCAGATTGTTCCAATGCAAGTAAATTATATCCTGAGCCGTATTTTACGGGTATCATAGAAATTCCTCTTTTATGCCATTTGTTTTTCTTGTTGAATTTTTCCACTTCCAGATATTTGGCTTCGAAATTCGAAACTCTCTTGGCATAAGCCCAAACTTGTTTCATGTAGCAATAAGTAAGTGCCTGTCCAAATGGTGTGACATCACCACGGTCGTAAAGGTTTTTTTCGCGTAAATCTTCCGGTCTCATGTTCAATGATACAGCGGCATCATCAATTGCGTTTTCAACAATATTTTTACCTTGTACGTCACCAAACGCACGCATTGCAGTACTTGGAGCCGTATTGGTGCGACACACGTCGATTTGACTCTCAAAATTTTTGATTTTGTAGGCATTGTCCGTTCTCAACTGAATACAATTGGAAACGATAAACGAGCAGTCGTAGAAAGCACCGCCGTCTCCCCACATTTTTAGTTGGAATCCGTGAATAATTCCTTTGTTTTCGTTTTTATGTTCACCGGTGTCAACAGCAATTTGGTATTCACCATAGTAAGCATGACGTTTTCCGATCATTGCGGTATCCTCATCTCGGGGAACTGCAAGACGAACAGGTCTTTTTGTCGCTTTTGCAGCCACGGCTGTTGGTCCGGCAATAAAACGAGTTTGTTCCGTTTTACCTCCAAATCCACCACCCACTGGCGGTACTTCGACTTCAATTTGGTGATGGTACATTGCCAATGCCGAAGCAACGGTATCATGCATTCCTCCGGGACTTTGTACGGATGGCTGTACTTTCATGCGATGCTCATCCATTGGCGTTACGATACAGGCCTGTGGTTCCATGTAGAAATGGGCTTGACCACCGCAAAGCTGTGAGGAACTAACGACGGTGCAAGGCACGCTGTCAACAGTAACTTTTTTTGTATCTATTTTTTGTTCGCGTAAAAGCGTTTTAGGAACCGTCGTGTCATCATTTGTGGCCCATTCAAATTGACTTCCAGGACGGGTTATTTTCCAAATATGGGAAGCGAAAGAAGCAGAAACCGGTGCGTCGGGGAAAATACTTCCTTTTTTGATGGCCTCAAGTAAATCTATGATTGGCTCGCTCCATTGCTCTGTCCATGGCGCTCCAGGTTTCGAATATTGCACACATTCCGTGGACACAAAGGCAGCAATTTTAATAGCGTCCTGCTCACTTGGAGCAAGTACCATCGCAATGGATTGTCCTACATAACTAACCAATTGTTCCGCAAATAACGGTTGGTCACTTCCCATTCCCTGATAGTTACGCCCCCCGTTTTTAATATTTTCTGCGGTAATAATATCAGTAAAAGTTGGGAATTTCTCTTTTAGAAATGTTTTTAGTTCCTCAATCGAAGCTATTTTTTTATTGTTTGGATTTATAAACGAGTAATTCATCAACGCTCTCTGACTTTGTACGAATGCACCGTTTAGAGTTAGTGGCGGTACAGCGAGTTCATGAGTGTAATTGGTTTGTCCGGAAGTTTGGTACATAGCCGTAACCTTGATGTAGGGTTGCGCTACCGGAGCTTTATAATCTTGTGTTTTGTAAGTTTGTATTCCGTCACTTACCGGCCAATTACCCCATTTGGTTTCAGCTGTGGAAATCAGGTTTTCCGGTATAGAAGCTCCTTTTACGGCCAAAGCATTTACAATTGCCTTGTAGAAAAAAGAAACGGCTAGTTGGGTGCGGTATTCCGAGGTGAAGTCTTCGTTTGGAACTTCTTCCATTCTTTTTTTCTGCGCATCCAGTTCTTTGGAGACTTCTTTTGCCAATATCTTTGAAAGATTTTCGGCATCCCCCAAGGTCAGTTTTTTATTTTTCATGGCCTCTTCAGTTTCCGTAGCTCTCCAAGGATACGGTGCAATCCCTCCAAATACGATCATTGCCGAATTGACAATCAAATTATCATTAATGCTGAAATTGGTAGTGGCGTTGACAATACTATGAGCATTCACTTCGCGAAGTGCCACTTTTTGCGCCAGTGCCACATCATTTGAACTTTTCAAAGGAATTACATAGGAAGTAAGGACAATTTCATCTGCGAGTTTAGGATCTTTTATGATAGCTTCAACTAGCGCTTCGGCAGTTTTTGTGTGTTCCTTGAAAATACCGTTTTTGTCCAATAATAAGTAATTAATTTTTGTTTCCACCGCAAATAGGGCAGTAAAAAGATCGGACGGAAAAGGTTCTCCGGTATGCATCGGAATATGTTTTAGCACCAGCATGGTGTTTCCGCCGATAGAAGCAGCATTACGGACAATTCGGCCAGCGGTTCGGCGTGCCATATAGTCCAATGCCTCCAATATCGAAATGTCAGATATTGATGTTTTTTTGTTTATGTGTTTGAGCTTATCGATACCTTGAGAGAGGATCTCGATAAGTTCACTGTATGTTGTGCTGGCAGCTATTTGAAGATAATCGTCCGTTAATTTGTGTTCGGTATTCAAATCGGGAATGAATCGAATGTCAACGTAAAAAGTCGTGTCTAAATACTCGTTTTTGTAGATTCCATAAGAAGTGTTGGCATGTACGAGTCTTATATTCTTGTTGTTTTTAAATATTTCGGCCAATTCCGATAGCGATTTTGGAGCTACCCAACGGTTTGTGGTAACACCGGAAGCAGGCTGTTGAGCATCTCTAGGAAAGGGAATTTCGACATTGGAAGGAAGTTGGGCTTTGGTAACCGGATCTAGTTTACAGGGCATTCTGTTTTTTTCGTCGGTGGCAGACCAATCAGAGGCAAAAGTTTTCATTCCGGTAAGAATGGAGCGGTAACCGGTGCAACGGCATAAGTTTCCGTCGAACGCTTCCTCAATTTCTTTTTTGGTTGCATTTGGTTTATTGTGTATGAACTCAGACATATTCATTACAAATCCAACGCTGCAATATCCGCACTGACTACCATTGTTTAAAGCCAATTGGTATGCAACAGGATTCATTCCTAAGTGTGATTCCTCAGAAGGATATTCTGAGATTTCCTCAATAATTTTTAATTCTGCTGTACAAATGACGCTTTGCATATTTTCGGCTATTTTTTCCTGTACCGCAAGTCGTTTGTCTTCTGCTTCTTTTTTTGCCGCCTCCAATACAGGAGAAATATCCTCATCGAGGGGAACGTTGCTGCGTGTAGAACTGGATTTTTGTATAAGGTGTTCAGGATCTGGTTTACGAACACCTCCTGTTCCTTCAATTGTTGTGACTGAAAGTCCGCCTATGGAGCATACCGGTCTAAGACAGGAATTGATAGCAAGATGTTCAGCCTCTTTTTTTGTGTCGTTCCATTCCGAAAGGATTACGGTACAACCACCACAACCACCCTGACCGCATGGCTTTTTAGGGCCTGAGAGTGCCACTTTTGGAGATTTTAAATAATCGATTAAAAGTAAATCAGGTGAGGGATTTTCTATGGTAGTGGCTTTTCCGTTCAAAAAGAAATTTACAGAATTTTTCATGTCAGTATTGGGAGATTTTTTTTGTTTTTATTAGGAAAAATAGTTGTAATATTGTAAAGATATGTCGTTAGACTTGTTAATTGTGCTTTTTTTCGTTAAAAAATTAACATTTTTACCAATTCAAAGTTGCCGAATTGATTTGTTGATTTGGAAAAAAATGGCATTAACCCTTAATATTGAGTTATGAGAAGGCTAAATAGGGGTATGAGTAAAGGAGGAGTTTTTTGAGAGGGAAACACTCTAAAACTTGAGAGGCTTCGGTTTTTGCTGTTTATTCTAAATCTGAACTAATTGTTCTCTTTTTTTTGAATGATTATTAAAAGGCGTAATGTTGTTTTTTAGCCCCGATTGCAGTGGAAATCCTTGTGGTCTCGTCCTTTGAAAGACGAGATCACAAGATTGAAGCGGAAAGCGGGACCAATGTTTCTGAAAAGGCATAATCTTTCTGCTCCAAAAAATAATGATAGCGTTTAGGTTCGAAGGGGAATTACGATATGGGGAAAATATTGCGTAGGCAAAAAAATAACCGCAAATTCGCAAATTTATTAAGTACAGAATACTTATTATAATTTGCGAATTTGCGGTTTAATGATTTATAAAAAGAAACTGTTTATCGAATCGTTTTCACAAAATCACCTATTTTTCCGCTTCCGTTTTCTTTCAAATGCGTGATGAAAGCACTTCCGATAATCGCTCCTTTGGCGTATTGTGTTGCTTGATTGAAAGTCTCTGCATTGCTGATTCCAAAACCAACGATTTGTGGGTTTTTCAAATTCATTTCGCCGATGCGTTTGAAATACGTTTCCTGTGTATTTCCAAAACCTGATTGTGAACCCGTAACACTAGCAGAGCTTACCATGTAAATAAATCCGTCCGAAACGCTGTCGATAAAACGAATACGCTCGTCTGAAGTTTGCGGTGTAATCAGGAAAATATTGAGTAATCCGTATTTTTCGAATATGGCTTTATATTGTTCGGCATAGACATCAACAGGAAGGTCGGGGATAATTAAACCGTCTATCCCTATTTCGGCACATGTTGCACAGAATTTCTCCACTCCATATTGCAACATTGGGTTAAAATATCCCATTATCACCAACGGAATATTTACGCTTTTGCGAATGTCTTTTAATTGGTCAAATAAAATTTGTGATGTCATTCCGTTTTCCAAAGCCTGTGTCGAACTCGCCTGAATGGTTGGTCCGTCAGCCAAAGGATCACTAAAAGGTAACCCGATTTCTATCATGTCAACACCGTTTTTTTCTAAGTCTTGAATGATTTGCACTGTGTCGTTCAAGTTGGGATATCCCGCTGAAAAGTAGATAGAAAGTATTTTTTTATCTTCTTGTAATTTTTGGTTTATTCTGTTCATTTTAAAAATATTTTTCTTGGGATCCAAAATCCTGTCGTTGTGTTTTTTATTGCTATGCAATTTTAAATAATGCATAGTTTATTTTTTGCCTTTTGCTAAATCGCAGCGCTATAAGCCCAGGCTTTTTGGTTTGATTGCAGTAAAACTTCCACACGTTTGTAATGCAGTCCTTCATATAAATCTGCCTGATGGAGTTCCCTCATCGAGACTTCATATAAAACACCGCTGATGGTGTCGTTGGAATCGTTAGTTTCCATAATGATAGGATAATGCTCTATGCCAAATTCTTCTTCAATCTGGATTTCATTTAATTCATAACCAACCAATGTTTCCGGCGTTCCGTCAAGAATACGGCCAAAAAGATTTTCTTGGACATCCTTGTCCTGTAAAGTCCCATAAGCGAATAATTTTTGCATAGCTACTATGTTTTGAGAATATTATACTGTCATTTATTATTAATCTGAGTTTTAATTATTATTTTTTGAAGCAGAAACATTAGGGCATTTTTTGCCGGCATTGTTCCCGCTATCCGTTACAATCTTTTGTAGAGGTGGGTTTGAAACCCATCTCTACAAAAGGATTTCCACTTCTATCGGGGCTAAAAGGAAACACCATTGCTCATTTGCCATCATACCCCAAAAAAGTTGTTTTTCGACATTCAGAATCTCAGTAACTTATTTTTACAACTTGAAAAAATCAATATACGTATTCAAATCTTTGTCTCCACGACCTGAAAGGCAGATAACTACAACATCCGTCGGTTTGAAATTTCTTTCTTTCAAAACCGCCAAAGCATGCGAAGATTCAATAGCAGGAATAATACCTTCCAGTTTACATAATTCCAATCCCGATTCCATAGCGTCATCATCGGTAACCGAAAAGAATTCGGCGCGACCTGATTGTGCCAAGTGCGCATGCATTGGTCCTACACCAGGATAATCCAATCCTGCCGAAATAGAATAAGGTTCGGTAATTTGCCCGTCAGGTGTTTGCATCAATAAGGTTTTGCAACCGTGAATGATACCCACTTTTCCCAGTTTGCTCGTTGCGGCGCTGTGACCGCTGTTTACACCTTTTCCGGCAGCTTCAACCGCTATGATTCCCACTTGTTCGTTGTCAAGGAAATGATAAAAAGTTCCTGCTGCATTACTTCCTCCACCAATGCAAGCTACAACAAAATCAGGATTTTCGCGTCCTTCTTTTTCTTGTAACTGCCATTTGATTTCTTCGGAGATAATACTTTGAAAACGGGTTACCATATCCGGATAAGGATGTGGTCCAATCGCAGAACCAATGATATAGTGAGTATCCACCGGATTGTTAATCCAATCGCGAATGGCTTCGTTTGTCGCATCTTTCAATGTTCTTGAACCAGAAAGCGCAGGGCGTACAGTCGCTCCAAGCATCTTCATACGGGCAACGTTTGGCGCCTGACGCTTGATGTCGATTTCGCCCATGTACACGATGCATTCCAATCCCATCAAAGCACAAACGGTAGCGGTTGCAACTCCGTGTTGTCCAGCACCGGTTTCAGCAATGATACGTTTTTTGCCTAGTTTTTTGGCAACCAGAATCTGTCCAATAGTGTTGTTGATTTTGTGCGCTCCCGTATGGTTGAGGTCTTCTCTTTTGAGGTAGATTTTGGTATTGTATTTTTCAGAAAGCCTTTTTGCAAAATACAATGGACTTGGGCGACCCACATAATCTTTTAGTAATTGGTTGAATTCTTTTTGGAATTCAGGTTCTGCGGTTATTTTTAGGTATTGTTGGCGTAATTCCTCCACATTTGGATATAACATTTCAGGGATGTAAGCTCCCCCAAATTCTCCGTAATAGCCTTTTTCGTTGACGTTGTATGACATTTTATTTTTTTTATTTGTTTTCGCGTAGGGACAATTCGCGAATTGTCCGTACAAGATTGATGTTTTTTAATCCAGGTTCGATTTCGAATTTACTGTTTACGTCGATGGCATAAATCGGTAAATTGGTTTTTAAAATTGCTGCTACCGAATCCAATTCTTCAATTCCAATTCCGCCACTAAGGAAGAACGGTTTTGTCGATGGATAGTTCTCCAATATTTTCCAGTCGAAAGTGGTTCCGTTTCCGCCCGGTAATTTTCCTTTGGTATCAAAAAGAAAATAATCACAAACCGATTCGTAGGGTTCCAAAACACTGAAATCAAAATTTTCGTCTGCTGAAAACACTTTGATGATTTCGATGGAAGTACCAAATTTAGTTTTTATTTCCGAACAAAATGCAACCGATTCCTGACCGTGTAATTGAACAGCCTGTAAATTATATTTTTTTACTTTTTCCTCAATTACAGTGATGCTTTCATTGACAAAAACTCCCGTTTTTTTAATGGATTTAGGTAATTCAGGCATTTCTCCATCAAAATAGCGAGCCGATTTTGGCCAAAATATAAATCCCATATAATCGGGTAGGAGCGAACCTACTTCGATCATATTGTCAGGGTATTTCATTCCGCAGATTTTAATCCTCACCCCAGCCCTCTCCAAAGGAGAGGGAGTCGAAGTGTCTTTATGTTCTGAATGTTTTTTCATTTTAAATTTTAGATATAAATCACAGAATTAATTTGTGTTAATCTATGAAATCCGTGTCTTTATTTTAATTGCTCAATAAATTCCGTTGCCGCTTTTCCGGCGTTGTCGGTTTTCATAAAGTTTTCTCCAATCAAAAATCCTTTGTAACCATAAGGTTTCAGTTCATTTATGGCTTCGATTGACGAAATACCGCTTTCAGAAACTTTTACAAATTCGTTAGGGATTTTGTCTGCCAATTCTTTGCTGAAATCAAGACTAACTTCAAAAGTTTTCAGGTTTCTGTTATTCACCCCAATCATATCCAATGTCGGCATTATTGATTTTTCCAGTTCTTCCAGATTGTGTACTTCCAACAGTACTTCCAATCCCAAACCTTTAGCAAATTCAGATAATGATTTGATTTCTTCTCTTGTCAAAACTGCAGCAATAAGCAAAATTAAATCAGCTCCGTGGGCTTTGGCTTCCAATATTTGGTATTCGTCAACAATGAATTCTTTTCGCAACAGCGGAATATTAACCGATGCTCTCGCCAAAAGTAAATCGTCCAAAGAGCCACCGAAATATTTTCCGTCAGTTAAAACCGAAATCCCGCAAGCACCCGCACTTTCGTATCCTTTAACCACTTCCTCAACAGTAAAACCGTGATTGATAACCGCTTTTGAAGGAGAACGACGTTTATGTTCGGCGATGATTCCCGTGTTGCTGTTTCTCAAATTTTGACTTAGAGAAATCACTTTTTTTTCAAAGAAAACAGAGGATTCCAATTGCGAAACCGGAATGATTGATTTTTTAAGAACAACTTCTCTTTTTTTGTCAACTATGATTCTGTCTAATATATTCATTTTATTTAATTGATTTTTCTTTTAATTACCAGCATTTTGTTTCCGTCTTTCTGAAATTCATAGTCTGATGATTCAATCGTCACATTGAAATCAGTACTAAAATGAGTAATGATATCTTCTAAAACTTCTGATTTTGTTGCATTCAAATTCAATATTGGAAATATCCTTATTTCTTTGCAAATACGCAACATTTCGCTAATTGACTTAATGTGAAAATCCAATCCCAGTTGCGAATACAGAATGAGGAAATGGGAACTTAACCCCAAATCAAATTCCGAAGTGTCATATTTTGTTTTGTTTGGCAACTCGTGATAAATGTATCTTTGTTGCTCTTTCCCTTTTTCATAATCATCAATAAAAACAGACATTGCTTTCATGCGAATTTGTTCCAATTCATCAACGTTTTTGATGTTTTTCCAAACGAATTTTTCCTGATTCGTTCTCATTTGTTCCAGAACTGTTTCTTTGGTCTCGTCAATTCGTTGATTTAATTCAGCTTTTGTAAATTGATAAATTGGATCCAGTGAAACTACAGTTTTATTAAGTTTTGCCATTTCTGAATTGAAGCTAGCCGGTCCATCTCCAAAACTGATAATTCGATTATTGAAATCAGCATCCGTCAGTTTGAAAATTTTGGTGTATTCTTCTAAATTTCGCCCCCAAGGGACTACATTTTTTAATTCAAAAGCCATGATTTTCTTCTTACTTAATTCTTGTAGTTTTTTGCCTAATTCAATTTGTCTTTTAAGGTATCGATCCATATTTGATATCCTTTTTCATTCATGTGCAAACGATCTGACCCAAATATATCTTCTTTTGGATTTCCGTTTGCGTCAAGCATTTTATCCCAAATATTTACAAAAATGATATTGTGATTTTTATTTATATAGTTTTCAATAAGTTTATTGGTTTCTATTTGTCTCTCTTTCATTTGCCATCGTGACGGACTAGGTTTTATAGAAATGTAGATAATTGGAACATTTGGCTCTTGTTTTCTAATGTTTTTGTACAAAGTTTTGAAACGATTGAACACCTCGGTTGGTGTAACTTTTTCAGAACTCGCTATGTCATTTTCTCCACAATAGATAACTATTTTTCGAGCATGGTATTTGAAAATAATTTCATTTTGAAAACGAATCACATCTAATAAAGTTGAACCGCCAAAACCACGATTTATAAGAGGAACCGATGGGAAATCCTGTTGTAAATGTGTCCATTTTGTAAAAGACGAACTGCCGACAAAAAGAACGGGATTTTTTATTGGAGTTTTTAAGCTGTCTTCCTTTTTGAAAGCCTGAATATCGCCGTAAAACGGGACTTTCTGTGCAGAGGAATGTATTGACAGAAAAAGCGTGATGGCAAAAACAATCTTTTTAAACATGAGTTATTTGTTTTTATTGATTCAACTTAAATACTTAATTCTTTCAATTTATTTAAAGCTGCTAATGCTTTTCCAGAGAACAAACTTTCTTTAGCCAATTCAAAACTTTCTAATGGAGAACTGCCATTTACAGTTGAAATTGCCATTGCTGCATTGGCACAAACTACATTGTTTTGCGCTTCGTTTCCTTTTCCGGAAATAATATTGATGAACATTTCTGCCGATTCATCGATGGTTTTTCCGCCTTCAATTTCGCTTTGCGCTAAAAGACAAACACCAAAATCAGAAGGATTCAATATTCCTTCTTTAGTGCTGGTTATTATTTTTGTTGGCCCTGTTAATGAAACTTCATCGTAGCCATCTAGTGAATGTAAAATAGTAAAATTGATATCGGTATTTTGATATAAATAACCATACATTCTGGCCAATTCGAGATTGAAAACACCTACCAATTGGTTTTGTGGAAAAGATGGATTTACCATTGGCCCCAACATATTGAAGAAGGTTTTAACTCCCAATTCTTTTCGGATCGGACCCACGTTTTTCATCGCAGGGTGAAATAATGGTGCATGTAAAATCGCAATTCCGGCTTTGTCGATGCATTTTTCAATGAAAGTTGCGTCGTTACTGAATTTAATGCCCAATTTTTCCATCACGTTACTTGAACCTGAAATCGAAGAAACACCGTAATTTCCGTGTTTTGCGACTTTTATTCCTGCACCGGCAGATACAAATGAGGCTAAAGTAGAAATGTTGAAAGTGTCTTTTCCGTCACCACCCGTTCCGCACAAATCGATAGTATTATAATCGGATAAATCTACACGAATACATAATTCTAAAAGCGCTTCCCTGAATCCCGCTAACTCTTCTATACTAATGCTTCTCATCATGTAAACGGTCAGGAATGCCGAAATCTGGCTTGGGTTGTAACTTCCGCTAGAGATGTTAACCAATACGTTTTTGGCTTCTTCTTTGGAGAGAATTTCGTGGTTGATTAATCTGTTTAATATGTTTTTCATTTTTCTTTTTAAGTTGCTAAGATTCTAAGTAACTAAGTTTTTAAGTTTATTATTGACTGAATTCTAAATACTGAAAACAATCAACTTTTTTAGTGTTCATTTCCTTGATAAATCCACATTGGTTCGGTGTTTCCGGCACGCTCAAAACCATTTTTTTTATAAAAATCCACTGCTTTTCCGTCGGCGGTCAGCATTTGCATATGGAAGTGACTGTATTTCTCCTGCATTTTGTCAACAATCATTTTACCAATTCCTTTTCCCTGATATTCCGGTAGTACCAATAAATGCGGATAATAAACCGTTAAATGCCCGTCAGAAATAGCATTTCCAAGTCCGATAAGTTTTTTGTCTTCCCAAGCTGTAATCAGCGTTTCGGAATTCAATAAACCATTGTACAACTGTGTTGGTTTCTCAGCAGAGCTCCAGCCGTTTGCTTTGTACAATACTAATATGTCATCGAGATTTATGTCCCTTGTTTCGGAAATGGTTATGTTCATTTTTTTAAGTTGTTAAGATTCTAAGTGACTAAGTTTCTAAGATTTTTTTCTAACTTCTAACGTCTATTTTCTGTTTTCTATCCTCTATTTTCTAACTTCTATTTTCTTTCCCGACATGTATTTCAAATAATCTACAATTTCCTGCGATTCCTGTTTTGTGATTCCGAGTGTTGGCATTTTTACTTTGTTTCTGAAAGAAGCCGGATTTACAATGTAATCAACCAATTCGGTTTCTTTCCAATATTCGGTTACGTTTTTGGGATAATTTAATTCAGGTCCCATTTCGCCTCCAATTCCGTTTATCGCATGACAGGTAATACAGTATTTTTGAAATAGTTCAAAACCTTTCATTGCCGCTTCATCATCTTTTGGTTGCAAGGCTTCGATGTTTTTATTTTTCGGCTCCAAGTGAAATTTTATCACATTATATGGCCATTTGTATTTCTGATTATCCGCTGAAATCGATGTGTAAACCAAATAAAACGGATCTGCATTCATTTCGTTTCCGTTTTTGACAATCTTTTCCCAATTGGAACCTTTTGGTGCATCAACATCTTTGAAAGCTAGAAATGATTTTGTTTCCAAAAATAATTCAAGAGGCATTTCGGGTTTGTAACCGTCAATGCATTCGAAAACAATCAGTGTGTTCTTGATGTCAACTTTTGACAAATCCATTTCATTTTTTAAAAGAAGCGATGCGTTTACGGCATGATATTTCTTCGTTTTATGATAAACAGGATCATTAATAACAGTGACAACAGTATCTTTTCCCAATTTACTATTTGCTTGCAAAGCAACTAAATCCAAAACCATTTCGGGTTGTGCAGTAACGGTTTGCTCTATTTTTTGCTCCTTTTGTTTGTTACAGGAAAGAAAGCAAAAAATAAGGCAAGAGATGATAAAGCGGATTTTGACTGTTTTCATTTGTTTGTCATTTAGAGATCTAACAGGTTTTTAAAATCTGTTAGGTCTAAAATATTGATTTCTAGTTTTTCAACCAATTTTCCAAAATCTTTTTTCCGTTTGGTGTTAACACGCTTTCGGGGTGAAACTGTACACCTCGAACATCGTATGTTTTATGGCGCAAAGACATAACCTGACCATTTTCGTCAAAAGAAGTGGCTTCCAAAACATCAGGTAAATTGGCATCGACAACCCATGAATGGTAGCGTCCTACTTCGAATTCGTCCTCTAATCCTTCAAAGAGTAATTCGTCACTAACCGATTTTTTTACCAGTGTGGCAACACCGTGATATACTTTGTCCAAGTTGGAAAGTGTTCCTCCAAAAACTTCTCCAATTGCTTGTTGTCCAAGACAAACCCCGAAAATACTTTTGGTAGGGGCATATTTCTGGATAACAGCTTTCAATAATCCCGCTTCATCAGGAATTCCGGGTCCAGGGGAAAGCAAGATTTTATCGAAACCTGCTATTTCATCAATATCAAATTCATCGTTTCTGTAAACGGTAACTTCGCAATCTAAATCTTCAAGATAGTGTACCAAATTATAAGTGAAACTATCGTAATTGTCTATGACTAGTATTTTTTTCATTTTTCCTCCCCCAGCCCCTCCGAAGGAGGGGAGTGCCTATTGGGGTAAATAGGGTTTTAATTATTATTTATTGTTTAGTGTTATCTTTTCCACTGTAGCTGAAGTCCCCCCTTCGGGGGCTAGGGGGATTAAATTGTTTCGGCTAAATCCAATGCTTTGTTCAATGCTAGTAATTTATTGTAAACTTCCTGCATTTCGCTTTCTTCATCTGAACTGGCGACAATTCCGGCTCCCGCTTGGGAATGCAGCTGGTGATTTTTGGAAAGAAAAGTTCGGATCATAATGGCGTGGTTGAAGTTGCCTTCAAAATCCATAAAACCGATGGCGCCACCGTAAAAATTACGGTTTGTTTTTTCGTAATCTTCAATCAATTGCATGGCTCTGTGTTTAGGAGCCCCGCTTAAAGTTCCTGCCGGGAAAGTATCGGCAACAACCTGCATGGTAGTAGCTTTATCGTGTAAATGTCCGGTTACTTTGGATACCAAATGGATTACGTGGGAGAAAAACTGTACTTCTCTGTATTTTTCTACCTGAACGGCATGTCCGTGTCGGCTTAAATCATTTCTGGCCAAATCCACCAACATTACGTGCTCGCTGTTCTCTTTTTTGTCTTCGGATAGTTTTTTTGCTAAATCGGCATCTTTTTCATCATCTCCGGTTCTTCTGAAAGTTCCTGCGATTGGGTGAATTTCGGCTTTACGGTTTTTTACAATAATTTGCGCTTCGGGTGAAGAACCAAAAATTTTGAAATCACCATAATCAAAAAAGAATAGGTAAGGGGATGGGTTAATGCTTCTTAAAGCTCTGTAAACATTGAACTCATCACCTTTGAATCCTTGCGTAAACCTTCTGGATAAAACCAATTGGAACACATCGCCACGGAAACAATGTTTTTTGGCCAAAGCCACATTTTGTTTGAATTCTTCATCAGTTAGGTTTGAAAAACCTTCACCTTCTTTAGAGAATTTATACGAAGCAATATTTCTCGATTGTAATAATTGTTCAATTTCCGAGATATTGTTTGTGCCGTCAAGATTGTGGCAGAAAATATAGGCTTCATTTTTGAAATGGTTGATAGCAATGATGTTTTGGTAAACCGCATAATACACATCCGGAATCGAATTGCTGTTTTCTTTTTTAGCAATACTTACTTTTTCAAAATAACGAACGGCATCATATGAGATATATCCAAACAAACCGTTATTGATGAATTTGAAATCGGTTTTGTCAGATTTGAATTGCCCTGAAAAGTTTTGAATAATTTCTGGTACATCAGTGTTTGCATCAATTGTAATTGTTTCGGACGTTCTGTCAGGATAGTTTTTGGAGATCGTTTCGTTCTCAATTTTTATCGAAGCAATCGGATTGCAGCAGATATATGAAAAACTGTTGTCGTTTCCATGATAATCGCTACTTTCCAATAAAAGGCTATTTGGAAATTTATCTCTTATTTTGAAATAGATGCTTACCGGTGTCGTCGTATCGGCTAGTATTTGTTTGTAATGTGTTTGTAGTTTATAGGTTTTCATGCTTTATCTTGCTTTTGATACAATGGATTTTTTTTGTGTTTTTCGAAATAAAAAAAAGGCTTGTCGTGATGACAAGCCTTTTTATATTATAGTTCAAATAATACTATAGGAGCTTACTTCACGACGTTTGACGTAAATTGTTCCACCACCAAGTATTGTTTGTTAATGTTTTCATGTTTTGTTTTGTTGTTTGCAAATATATAAATGATATTTGTTTCGGCAAAAAATATGAAATAAAAAAAAAGATATTTTTTTTGCTTTTTTGTTAAATTGTTTTGTTTAGAAGGCCAAAACTACGTTTAATTCAAAATCGTCATAAATTGTTTTGTCTCCCAAATCGTCAAAATAACTTCCTGAACCGTATCTGATATCATATTTGGTACGGTTAATTTCCAATTCGGCGGTAGCTTTATTTCCGTTTACAACCAAATCAAACTGAACATTGCCTGTAATTCCTTTAATAGTCAAATCGGCATTGATGAGGTAGGTATTGTTTCCTTTGTTGGCAATGCTTTTGAATACTAAAGTGGAAGTTGTGAAATTATCGACACTAAAAAAATCTTCAGATCTTAAATGGCCTTCCAATTTTGTTTTGGAACTCCCTGTTTGGTCTGTATTTGATAATGTTTTCATGTCTGCGGTAAAACTGCCTCCAGTCAATTTTTTGTCCTTGAAAATAAGGTAGCCATCTTTAAACTTAATTGTTCCTTCATGCTGTCCCGTTATTTTTTTTCCTTCCCAATTAATGATACTTTTGGAAACATCAATTTTGTAAGTCTGCGAAATTACTTTGGTATAGGAAAAAAGAACCAATAAAACAAGACTAAATGATTTTAAGCTTCTCATATTTACAGCGATTAAGTTAATAATATAGTTAACGAAGTGTCGGCTGATTTTGATTTTTTACAAAAAACAAAACGAAAGCCTAAATATTTGTAAATTACAGATTGTCAAATGCTTTATAAAGTTAAAGCAAAAAAAATTAATCCTATAGTTTTTGAATTATTATTTTAAGGATAAGTGAGTTATGTTTTTTTTAAGTTCAGATTGAAATAAGCGTTTAAAGGAATAGATATTGAAAGAAAATAAAAGTTTTTGCAAAAAAAAAAGCCTGATAACTTACATCAGGCTTAGTAGAACTATTTTGAACTGACCAGCTGGCTCGAGTTTCTTGTTCTGAAATCTGGGGCTTTTTTGATATCTGGCTGTAAGAACAACTCGATATTACTTAATTTTGTCGATTCTAATGAGAATGTATCGCTATTGTACCATTTGTTTAGTTCAGGATTTAGCTCTGCATTTTCGCTAAATACAATTCCACCGCATCGGTTGATTTGTAAGCCTTGAATGTTGATTTTTGCTAAATTTGCTGGAAGGCTTCCAATTTTATTTTCAAGTAAAACACAACTGCTGAATCCGTCAATTACACTGTTATTGATATTGAAATAACTTTTATCTTTGACATAAACCGCTTCTCTTACTAATCCCTGGCTATTGTCTTCTGTATTGATCAACGTCATGTTATTGGCGGTGATTTTTGTTAGTTTTTTGGTTAAATCAGCATTTTCAGCTTTGTCGTAAGAATCGATTTCAAAGCAACGAGAACCTGAAAAGTCTGAAGAGTAAGGGTTACGGATAGCAATACTATTTGATATTGTGCATTGAACTCCTTGTGTGAAATCAAAATCATCATCTGTAGCTCTAAACGAAATCAGATTACTAAAATTGACGTCTCCACCATAACATTCGAACGAATCATCGTTGGAGAAACTGATTTGAACAAAATCAATTTTAGTTCCTTTTCCAACTCCCGCCATTGATAAGCCATTCAACTCTTTCAACATATTTATTTTATGTCCTGAAAATTCGATGCGAACATATTTTAAAATACCCGAATTGCTATTAGGATCTTGTCCGCCATAGTAGCTTACTGCGGGATCAAGGTTGAAATCTAAAAATCCTGTACCTCCAATTTTATTTATTGGCGCCTCGCCAAGGATTAGAATTCCACCCCAATCTCCTGGTCTTCTTTCAGAGATATTTTTGTTTGAAGTAAAAACTATAGGATTAGTAGCGGTACCTTCAGCCATAATTTTACAACCTTTGGTGATGACAAGTGTTCCGCAGGTTTCTTTATCGCCTCTAATAACTGTACCGGGTTCAATAGTCAAAACGGCTTTATTAGTTATGTAAACTGTTCCAGTCAAAAGATAGATATTGTTTTTTGTAAGTCTTAAATCGGAGTTGATGGTGCCAGCCAATATTTGTGTTGGTTCACTGTATTCTGTCGTGGCCGGTTTGAAATTTGTCCAATTGGTAAGCCAGTTAGTTTCGCCGGTGATTCCTTTTATCTGTTGTGCATTAAGCGGGATAATAAAAAGTGTAATAATGACAACGAATAGTTTTTTTTTCATAGCGCTATAAATTGTAGGTTTTTTGCAGTGTAGCTTTGGTTATTTATTTTTTGTCAAAATTACCGCAACAATGTTTTTAGCGTATTTTGTTAAGATTATTTATATGTAACCTTTGAGTTAAGAGGAAAAGGGTGCGGGTGCTTTGGGAGATTTTGGGTAAAGGGAATGTGTTTTTCATTGATCTGTGTTTTTTTGCGCAGACTAACGCAGACTTTTTTATGCTTATGAAAAGGTCAAGTTTTTCTCATGAGCCCCAATGGAAACGGCATCCTGTTGTCCCGGGGTTCGGGACAACAGATATAGTGGACAGCGGGACAAATCTTGTCATGAAAAACCAAATTTCTGCTCCAAAAAAAAACGGACTAGGGTAAAAAAAATACCCCCGACACAATTGCCGAGGGTACTTTCCATTAAATGATCTAAAATTAAAATTTCAAGTTCACTGTCAAGTCGAAATCATCGTAGATTGTTTTGTCTCCCAATCCTTCGAAGAAACTTTTTGAACCGTATTTGATATCGTATTTAGTTCTGTCTACTTGGAATGATGTCGTTGCGGTATTTCCGTTTACGGTGATATCAAAAGTAACAGGGTTTGTTTTTGCTTTGATAGTCAAATCGGCAGTTACAGTATATACGTTGTTTGCTTTAGCAGCGATAGTTTTGAAAACTAGAGTTGCAGTAGGGTATTTGTCAGTTCCAAAAAAGTCATCGGCTTTCAAGTGACCGTTTAATTTTCCTAAGTATTCTCCAGTTAAATCTGTAGAAGTAAGAGATGGCATATCAACCACGAAAGAACCTCCAGTTAATTTATTTTTTTTGAAAACCAAAGAACCGCTTTTGAAAGCTACAGTTCCAGAGTGTTGTCCAGTTACCTTTTTTCCAACCCAGTTGATTGTACTTTTTGAAACATCTATTTTTTTAGTTTGTGCAGATACAGTTAATGTAGATAAAGCTACTACGAATGCTAAGGCAATTGTTTTTAAATTTTTCATGTGTGTAAATTGTTTAATTTGATTTAATTGATTTTAATTTGAATTAGTAATTATTATAAGGTAACAAATAAGTCTTCTTGTGATTTTCTTACTTTTTTGTAAAATTGAGTGGCATCTTCTTCGTGACGGTATCCAACAGTTGCGATTAACGAAGCATTAAGATTTTGTTTGTCTAATCCTAGTATTTCGTTTACTTGTGCGGGAACAAAACCTTCCATTGGAGTTACGTCAATTTTAAGTTCGGCAGCTGCATTAAGTAAATTTCCAAGTGCCAGGTAAGTTTGTTTTGAAGTCCAAACGTTTTTAACTGCTGGTTCCAAAGTCGAAATTTTCGATTTCATGAAGTCACCATATCCAGCTAATGATTCTAATGGAGTTTCTCTTGTTTCGCTGATAGCGTTCAAAAATTTATCGATTGTTTCGTCTCCAACATTTGTTTCGTTTGCAAAAATGAATAAATGTGATGCATCGACGATTTGTGTTTGCCCCCAGGCAGCAGGTTGTAATTGTGCTCTCAATTCCGGATTTTCAATAATAAGAACTTTGTAAGGTTGTAAACCATATGAGGATGAACTCATACGAATTGCTTCTTTTAAAGTGTTTAAATCTTCGTCAGAAACTTTTTTAGTTGCATCAAATTTCTTTGTTGCATATCTCCAGTTTTGATTGTTCAAAAAATTGCTCATAATATATTCGTATTTATTTAGTTCGATATTTTTCTAGTAATGTATTCAATTGTATTAATTCTTCTTCGGTTAGATTTTTTGCAAAGAAATCTTCATGCTCCTTTACTTTTGGATCCAATTCGGTTAATAAATCCATCCCTTTTTGAGTAATCAATACTTCAATCTTTCTTCGGTTATCGGGGCAAACATTTCTTGTGACCAAATCTTTGAGTAATAATTTATCAACAAGTCTTGTTGTATTGCTTGTCCTAGCCAGCATTCGTTCCTGTATGATGCACATATTGGCAGGACAACCTTTTTGTCCTCTCAATATTCGTAACACATTGTATTGTTCTGCTGAAATGTCATAAGGTTTTATGATTTCATTAAAACGTTCAATGATGACATTTTGTGTATACATCAAATTCAAAACCACTCTTGTTGCTTTATTATAGTCAACTGTACTTTTTAACTCCTCTTCAATTCTCATATTTGTAGGTGTCTTATTTGTTGATACAAATGTAGTCATATTTAAATTTGTATATACAAATGTTAAAGTTAAATTTTTGTTAATAAATTTAAATCCTTTTTAATTGTTGAGGTTGTAGATTCTGAAAAAAAATAATAAATAATCTTTTAGGCGAGTTTTTCAATAGATCCGATTTATTTGCTTTTTACTGAGGTTTGTTTTTTTTTCTAAAAGACTATGCTATATTTATAAAAAAATGACATATTAAATATTAAATTATTTGATTTTTGATAATGGAAAAGCTAAAAAAGGAATTTACTTATGAAGAATTACTCCAAAAAGTAAAGGAGCAGGAGCAACATATTAAAGAATTAAATGAAGAAAAGAATGCTATTACCAATTTTGAGTATTTTGTAAAAGAATCACCAGATTTAATATGCATTGCCGATACTAATGCCTATTTCAAAGTAATCAACGAAGGTTTTGTCAAAGTCTTGGGCTATTCTAAGGAAGAATTGTTGTCAAAACCATTTCTTCAATTTATTCATCCGGAAGATTTAGAGAAAACTTTGGCAGAAGTCAAGAATTTGACAAAAAAACATCCGACTATTGATTTTGAAAACCGATACATAACTAAAAACGGGGAAACTGTTTTTTTGCAATGGAAAGCCAATTTGCACACCACAAATAATTTAATCTACGGCATTGCCAGAGATGTTACGCAGATTAGAAAAACTGAGGAAAAACTTTTATCAAGTGAAAAATCACTTAATGAGGCACAGCGAATTGCTAAAATTGGGAGTTGGGACTTTCATTTGACAACTCAGGAATTAAATTGGTCCAACGAATTATATGAGATATTCGAAATTGAAAACAATCCTCATGACTCCGAACTGTATGCTAAATATCTATCAAGTTTTCTACCCGAAGATGCGGAACTATTAAATAGAAACGTTTACAACACTATTTCGAACAAGATTCCTTATGAAATGGAGCATCGAATAATTTTGGCTAACCAAAGAATGAAGTGGGTGTTTTGTACGGGAGTTCCGGTTTTGGATAAAAATGATAATGTCGTCTCTTTAAAAGGAGTGGTTCAGGATATTACCCAGAAGAAGCTGATTGATGAGACTATTAAAGCTAAAGAAAAAGCCGAGGCTGCTAATAAGGCTAAATCAGATTTTCTGGCCAATATGACTCATGAAATTAGGACTCCTCTTAATGGAATAGTTGGTTTTACTGATTTGTTATTAAAGACAAAATTTGATAATGACCAATTAGAATATCTCAAATCAGTCAATGAATCGGCTAATGCATTGATGGAAATCATCAGTAATATTCTTGATTTTTCAAAAATAGAGGCGGGAAAATTGGAATTGAGCTTTGAAGAAATTGATATTATACAATTGCTAAACCAAATTATCAATTTGTTTAAATACGAAGCAAACCACAAGAAAATTGATTTAGAGCTGGAGATCGATTCTAATGTTCCAAAATACATCAAAGGAGATTCTTTTCGATTAAAACAAATATTGGTCAATTTGTTGAGTAATGCGATGAAGTTTACTTTTTCGGGTTATATAAAATTGAAGGTTGCTCAGGTCGAGGAGGAAGATTCAGTTTCAAAAATCAAATTTTCGGTGCTGGATACAGGAATTGGAATTATGGATTATAATCAAAAGAAAATTTTTCAATCCTTTATTCAGGCTGATAACACCACAACCCGAAAATATGGAGGAACAGGTTTGGGATTGGCAATTTCAAATCAACTTTTGGCTTTAAAGAACAGTGAGTTAGAATTAATCAGTACTTATGGTGTAGGAAGTGAATTCTTTTTTACAGTTGCTTTCGAGAAAATTTTATTTAAAAAAAGAGCTATTGAAGAAAAACTGAATTCTGTTGTACATATCCCTTTTCGTTTGTCTAATTCGCTGACTAATTTTAAGGTATTAGTTGTCGAAGACAATAAAATAAATATGCTTTTGGCTAAAACTTTAATCAAAAAAATCATAAAGAACTGTGAATTGATCGAAGCTACAAATGGCTTTGAAGCCGTAGTTTTGGCCGAAGAAAGATTACCCGACTTAATTTTTATGGATATTCAAATGCCAATTCGTAACGGGTACGATGCTACTTTGGAAATCCGAAAAAAAGAAAAAACTAAGCACATTCCCGTAATTGCGTTGACGGCAGGAGTTTTGAATGGAGAAAAAGAAAAGTGCATTGAACACGGAATGTCTGATTATCTAACAAAGCCTATTGTACAGTTTGAACTTGAAAAAGTGTTGTTAAAATGGTTGAATGATTAATGCTTTAATGTAAGGAATATTTTAGCTTAAATAGATCAATTTCAGGGAGACAAAAAGTTAGTTATTAATGGTTTATGTAGCTTAAGTTTCGTATATTTAAATGGCATTTTGGTTACTTGTTTTTGTTTGTTAATTCAATTTTGCTTTGTGATTATGAAATGAGCATGACTACAAAATTGGGCGCAGTACCAATGGTGATATGCTAATTTCATATGATCGATAAAAAACAATAAATATCAACATATGAAAGAAACTCTACCATCAGTTGAAGAATTGTTACAAAAGATCAAGAAGCAAGAGCGTAAGATTTCTTTATTGCAAAAGAAGATAGATTCAATTGCTAATTTTGAATTTTTCACCCGGGAAACTTCTGATTTCATTTGTGTTACCGATTTAAATAGATATTTGAAGGAATTCAATCTTGTGTTCATGAACAAGTTAGGATATTCCAAAAAGGAATTATTGGTGGATAGTTATACCAAATTTTTCTATCCGGAAGACCTTGAAATATCATATCAAGCATTTCAAGAACTTTTAAATGGAAGTACCTCAGTTACCTTTGAGAACAGGATTGTTACCAAGAAAGGAGAACTTTTGTCAGTACAATGGACATCCATTATCAATCCTGAAAAAACTTTAATTTATTCCATAGGAAGAGATATTACCGACATTAGAAAAATTCAAGAACAGCTGGTTACTAGTGAAAGTTTATTGAATGATGCCCAAAAAATTGCAAAAATAGGTAGTTGGGAATTCAATCTGAAAACTCAGGAATTGGTTTGGTCCAAAGAATTGTATCATATTTTTGAAATTCCCTTTGGTACCAAAGAAAACTTGTATGAACTATATCTGAGTTGTTTTTCGGAAGAAGACAGGGAGATTCTCTACAAAAAAATAGATGAATCGATTAAAACAAAATTACCTTATGAAATAGAACATAAACTGAATTTTGCTGATAATCGTTTTAAATGGGTTTTTGGAACCGCAGTTCCGATCACAAATGATAAAGGAGAAATTGTTATGCTGAAGGGAGTCGCCCAGGACATAACTGAGAAAAAAAGGATTGAGAGTGAAATTTTGGCCAAAGAAAAAGAATTCGAGGAAATCAAAGAGAAAGAAAGAGAACAGCAAAGCAATGCCAAATTCAGAAACTATGTTGAAAATGCGCCCGATGGTGTAATGGTTGTGGACAATGATGGGAATTTTTTAGAAGTAAATCCTGCCGCAACAAAAATTACTGGTTATTCCAAAAAAAAGCTGCTAAAAAAAACATTTAGGGATTTGATTCCGACAGATTCATTGAGTAAAATTGAAAGTTTGTTTGAAACTCTTTCTTTGAAAGGGACTTCAAATGAAGTAGTTAAATTTATAAATAAAGCAAAAACTGTAAGGTTTTGGTCCATTGATGCCGTTAAATTATCGGAAAAACAGGTTTTATTATTTGTAAAAGATATAACAGAAAGAAAAAATGCCGAAACGAAATTAAAAGAAAGCGAACTGTTCTTGAAAGAAACCCAAAGTATAGCGAGATTGGGGTCTTATAGCATTGATTTGCGCACCGGAAAATGGGGGAGAACTGATATATTGAATGCTATTTTGGGAATAGATGCCGATTATGATTTGAATCAGCAAACTTGGCCAGAGTTTCTTCATCCTGATTGGCGGGAACCTTTGGAGGAATATTTCCAGGAAGAAGTCATTAAAAAAAGAAAACCATTCAACAAGGAATATAAAATCATAAGAGCAAGTGACAAAGCAGAACGCTGGTTACACGGAATAGGGAATTTAAAATATGATGAAGATGATAATCCTTCTGTTGTAGTAGGAACTATTCGCGATATAACAGATCGTAAATTATTGGAATTGGAATTAATACGATCTAAAGAAAAAGCCGAAGAAAACGAAAAGGATTTGTATGTTAAATATATAGAATACGAGGAGATTAATCAGGAGTTGAAAGAGACCAACAGGGAGCTTAAAAAAGCAAAAATTCAGGCCGAGGAAGCTAATAAAGCCAAGTCAGACTTTTTGTCCAATATGAGTCACGAGATTAGGACTCCGCTAAACGGTATAGTTGGTTTTACCGATTTATTGATGAAGACCAATCTGGAAAAAAATCAGTTGGAATACATGTCAACTATTAATGTTTCGGCAAATTCCCTTATGGAAATCATTAATGATATACTTGATTTTTCAAAAATTGAATCGGGAAAATTAGATTTATACATAGAAGATATTGATCTTTTTGTGTTGTTGCATCAGGTGATTGATTTGTTTAAACATCAGGCCAATATCAAAAATATTGAGTTGATATTAAATATAGAGGAGAATGTGCCACAATATGTCTGTGCCGATTCGATTCGATTGAAACAAATATTGGTGAATTTAATGAGTAATGCTCTGAAATTTACTTCTTTCGGACATATTAATTTGGATGCTGAGTTGGTAAAAGAATCTAAGAATAACGTAACTATAAAATTCTCCATTAAAGATACCGGAATTGGAATTAAGCAATATAACCAAAAGAAAATTTTCAATTCTTTTGTGCAAGAAGAAAGTGCTACTTCAAAAAAATTTGGTGGCACCGGATTGGGCTTGGCTATTTCCAATTTATTGCTTGGATTAATGAAGAGCAATCTACAGTTGAAAAGTAAATACGGCGATGGTAGTGATTTTTTCTTTTTAATCAAATTTAAAAAAGCGAACCCAATAAAAGATACTTATGTTGAATTGACTCCGCAAAAAGAAATTAGAAAGATAGAATATGCAAATAATTTAGAAGCGTTGCGTATTTTGATTGTTGAAGACAACAAAATAAATATGTTTCTGACCAAAACTTTAGTGAAACGAATTATTCCGAATGCCGTTATTCTAGAAGCAACAGATGGAAAATTGGCGATAGATCAATTGGAAATTAATAAGCCCGATTTGATTTTGATGGATATTCAGATGCCAATAAAAAACGGGTATGAAGCCACAATGGAAATTAGAAACCATAAAGGAGCTGACAAAATCCCTATCATTGCTCTAACGGCAGGAATTATGGTTGGTGAAAAGGACAAATGCCTTGAGTTTGGTATGAATGATTATGTTTCTAAGCCAATAATCG
Source organism: Flavobacterium aquiphilum (assembly GCF_027111335.1). Classification (NCBI taxonomy): domain Bacteria; kingdom Pseudomonadati; phylum Bacteroidota; class Flavobacteriia; order Flavobacteriales; family Flavobacteriaceae; genus Flavobacterium; species Flavobacterium aquiphilum. The sequence continues at coordinate 1,971,747 of NZ_CP114288.1, forward strand.
AAGACGATTTGGATTTAATATTTCGAAAATGGTTGCCTCAAAAACAATTGAGTTAGGTTCATTCTTTTAAAAGTCCTAAGAATTTGTTCTTATACTCCCAAATTTCTAAACAAATCTTGATAATTAGGATTGTTTGGGTCTAGTTGTTTCAATCGTAAGGCGGTTTGCTGTGCTTTTGCATTGTTACCACTTTGGATATAGACAAAAGTAAGCGCATAATATAAATCAGAAGTATCAGGATTTATGGCAATACCTTTTTGTAAAACCGCTTCGGCTTCTTTGAATTTTTTCTTAGCGTTTAGCATCAAGCCATAATTATAATACACTCTCGGATTTTGTGATTTTAAGGATACAGCTTTCGCAAAAGCGGCTTCAGCAGCAACAGCATTATTCATTTCGTTATAAAGCAAAGCCAAATTATAATAAATACGCTCGTTATTTGGGTCGTTTTTCAACGCTTTTTGCAATACTTGTAATGAAGCATCGTTTTTCCCAACCGCATTATACAACGAAGATAAATTAAGCAAAGCATAATTGATTTTGCTGTCTTTTTTTAATCCTTTCAAATAGAAAGCTTCAGCGTTTACGTAATCTTGAATTTTAAGATAGTAATCTGCTAGCATTACATTTCCAATGGAAAAGTCGGTTTGGTAACGAAGATAACTTACTAATTCTTTGTTGGCAGCTTCAAAAGCAGTTGTGTATTGAGTTGGAATTTGGTCTTTTGGTAAACTCACAAAAAGATCTGCAGCAGCAATACGAACCGCTCTTACTTTATCCAATAATAAAGGGCCTACATTGCTAATCCAATCATTTGGGGCGAAAATAGCTAAGCTACGCAAAGCTCTGTAACGCACTTGTGCATCTTTATGGTTCAAACAAGACAATATTGTTTTCAAACTCGTTGGTGTATTGATACTGCCAAGGTAGAAAACAGCTGTAGCTTTGATTATATTCGGAGTAGTTGGAAGATTAATTAATTGTACCAAATGTGATTCGCTATTGGCATCCAATTTACTTCCGGGAATCAAATCATCGGCAAAATGATATTTTCGGTTTGGGCCATACCATTTGATTACGGCATTTGCCAATTCTTTTTCCGATTTGTCTTTATGACAATTACTGCAGGCATTTGGAGTGCCATATTTAACCGAAAGATCGGGACGTGGCACTCTAAAACTGTGATCATGACGCAAATCATTGCCCATATATAATTTACCTGGCATATGGCAGTTTACGCAAAGAGAACCTTTTGAACCAACAGTATGGAAGGTATGTTTTGGCGTGTCGTATTTTTTTGCGATATGACATTGCAAACAGGTTTGATTATCAATTTTTTTCAGTTTGATGCTGTGTGGATTATGGCAGTTACTGCATTTTACACCTTTGCTATACATTTTGCTTTGTAAGAAAGAAGTATAAATGTAATCTTCGTCATCAACTTGTCCGTCTGCATGAAAAAACTCAGTGTCCGGAATCTGCGGAATGTAGTTATCCATTATTTCCTTGCTGTCAATATGTTTTGGACTAATTTCCGAAACTCTGGCATGACAGGGAGCACAAGTATTGATCAGTTCCAATTGTCCAGTGTTTTTGGCCAATTTCATAAAACTGCCTGTTACTTTATCTCCTGATTTGTAATCGGAGCCGTTGATGTAATTCAAATGTTTTTGTCCGGCACCATGACAACTTTCACAACTAACATTGATTACGCTGTAACTGGTTTTGTAAGTATCGGTTTTGGTGTCGTAATTTTTGTGCAAATTGGTCGAATGGCAGGTAGCGCACATCGTATTCCAGTTTTGGGCATTTCCTGTCCAATGCAGCCAGTCATGAGAGGGTATTTTTTGCCCTGCATATTGATTGAACCATTTCTTTTTATTGACATCCCAGCTTAAACGGGGTACTTGCATTCTTCCTCCCGGAAATTGAACCAGATATTGTTGTAAAGGTTTGTATCCAAAAATATACTTTACTTCAAAATCATGGTTTTTGCCGTCGCTTCCTTCAGTATTGATGAAAAATTTAGAACCTTTTTTATAGAATTTGCTGGTAACGCCATCGGCGGTGAAAGTCACATTATTAAAATCTCCTCTTACAGTAGAATCATTGGCAGGAAGCATAGACATATAATGGTCGGATTGTTTCCATTGATGATGCTCTGTGGTGTGGCATTTTACACAGGATTTATCTCCAACATAGGCATTGTTATCAGAAAGTGTTTCGGTGTATTCACCATCTCTTGAGCTGCAGCTGTCAACAATAAAAACTCTAAAGATTATAAACAGAATGATGAGGATTCCTATGAGAATTGAAGACTTTTTGAGCATAAAGAAGATTTTTGCCAAAAATATAGAATTATAAAGCAGTGACAAAGGAGAGACGGCAATAAAATTGTTGCCATTCTTTTTTTTATAAAAAAAGAGTGTTTGCAGGTAACAAACACTCTTTTTAGGGTCATTATAAATTAATTACAATTACGCTTTCTTATCAGTCTTTGCTTTGCAGCAAGATTTTGTGGATTTGTCACAAGCTTTTTTTTCTTTAGCCGTGCATTCTTTTTTTGAAGTTTCTTTTGGTTTCGTTTCCTGAGCGCTCATGTTCATTCCTGCCGAAAAAAGAGCAACTGCCAAAACTGTGATTAGGTTTTTCATAGTTATTTGTTTTGATTAATGATGAGTCAAAAGTATTGTTTTTTTTGAATCACTTTCATTAATTAACTTTTTTATAACTCATTAGTATTAATGCGTTTTATATTAGGTAGTTGTGGTTTGAAAGTAATGCTGTTTTGCCACTTTTTAGGACTTTTACTTGGTTTTATTTTTTTTGATTTGTAAATAAATTAAAAAATAGTCCGCCAAGTAAGCTACCATATAAAGTAGAATTCACAGGTTTTGAGGTTATAGCACAACTTCCCGAAGCACAACCCACAAAATGGTAATACAAGTAGCCAGCTATTGCGCCAGTGAGAATTCCGATTCCGGTGATTAAAATTGCTTTTTGGTTCATGTATTACTTTTTTCGATGATTATTTTGACTAAATCATTTGTTCCCACAACTCCAGATTGCCTCCATAATTGTTTTCCTTTTTGAAAAAGAATCATAGTGGGGACACCGCGTACTTGATATTGTGAAGCAATTTGCTGGTTTTTGTCCACATCTATTTTGATGATCGAAATTCGGTCGCCCAAATTGTCTTTAACCTGTTTCAGGATGGGTGCCAATGTTTGGCAAGGTCCACACCAAGTAGCGAAAAAATCGACTAAAACAGGTTTTTCGGATTGAATGATATCGTTGAAAGTACTCATTTTTTAAGCGTTATTTTTTTGGAATTGTACAGCCGTTTGGTCCACAGCCCGTATTGAAAATTACTTGAACTAAGAAAAATAATCCAAATACGATGAAGAACCATTCGTTTGTATAATAGGCTTGGGAGAATAAAAATAGTGCAAAAGCAAGACGGAAAACCCGCATGACATGCCAGTTGCTAAATAGGATTTCTTTCATTTTTTCTTTTAAAATGGTTTAACGTTTATGAGGTTCAAACAAAATGCTTTCCAATTTTGTATTTGATATCATAAGCGATTTCTTTTTGTAATGTTTCTAATGCAATTTCATTTTTGCTTACAATCAAAACTTCGGCAAAATTACTACTCATACTTACGTTTAAGATGCCTTCAATTGAAGAGAATTTTTCTGAAACTGTATTTTTACAACCACTGCATGTAATTCCTTCAAACGGGTATAAATTGACAAGGACTTCGCTGTTTTTTTGAAATTCAATAAATAATTCGGAATCAGCTCTTTTTTCTGCAGAATTTCGGCAAATTTCCATTTTTAAAAAATCAAAAGACTTCTGAAAAAGAAGATTGTATTCTTCCTGGCTTCCGCCAAATGGAGGCCCACTTTCGAAAGTTCGATTGAATAATAAGCCTGCAATTTTTCCTTTATCATCCAAAAGTTGATGCATTTTCCAAACATATTTTTGGCGCATTGTTGGAGGCAAGGCACAAAAGAAAGTTTGTTCAAGAATCAAGTCATAAACTCCCCGATGCTCAAAAAAGTCACCCAATACGATGTTAATATTGGAATTGTCTTTGAACTTGAATTTTAAGTTCTCTACTAATGTTGGTGCAATGTCAATTACAGTAATATTTGTAAATCCTTGTTCCAAAAGATATTCAGCTTCATAAGTATTCCCGCAGCCCGGAATCAAAATCGAAATGTTTTTATCTTTTAAAGAGTCAATATAGCTTTTTAAAGGAGGTGACACTTGACCAAGATCCCAAGCTGTTGAGTTAGCCTGATATTGGTTATCCCAATAGGTTTGATCCAATGGTTTTTCACAAGAAGTTATGCAGCATTGTAAGTTTTCCATGAATTATATTTTTTTATTGGTGTTGATGCCAAAAAGAGTGTATAATGGACAGAAACTAATAAAACTGGTTAGTAAAAAGATGATAGCAAAAGCCAATAGGACAATTGCCAATGTACCGGTTATTATACCCGAATAGTATAATATTGCAATGATTATTCCTATTACGGAACGAATCAATTTGTCTGTAGAACCCATGTTTTTTTTCATAATAAAAAGTATTTATAGGTTGATGAATATAGTGACTGATTTTTATTTCATTAGTTTACTTTGACACACAAAATCGGTTTTGGGAACATCAGTTTTGGCAATAGCATTAAACCCACCTTCAATTTCACTGAAATTTCTAAAACCACGGGCTTGTAAAATTGATGCTGCAATCATGCTGCGATAGCCACCGGCGCAGTGCATGAAGAAATGTTCTTTTGGGTCAATGTCTTTTATCCAATCGTTAATGTTTGCGAGCGGTTTGTTGAACGCTTCTTCAACATGTTCGGCGCTGTATTCACTTGGTTTACGAATGTCAATAATTTTGCTTTCGCCAATTTTTACTTTCGTTTTGAATTCTTCTGCGGTGATTCGGTTGATGGTGTCAACATCTTTACCGGCATTTTTCCAGGTATCGAAACCTCCTTTTAAATGACCTACTAAATGGTCAAAACCTACACGGCTCAAACGGGTTACAGTTTCTTCTTCTTTTCCTACCTCGGTAATAAGTATGATAGGTTGGTTTACATTGGCGATCAGAGCGCCTACCCAAGGGGCAAAATCACCGTTGATTCCTATGTTTATTGATTGTGGAACGAATCCTTTGGCAAAATCACTGTTGTTTCTTGTATCCAGAATTAATGCTCCTTTTTCTTCAGCTATGGTTTCAAATTCGGTTACAGATAAAGCATGCATTCCATTTTGTAAAACTTCCTGAAAACTATCGTACCCTTTTTTATTCATGGCAACATTCATCCCAAAATAGGCTGGGGGAGGGAGCAGTCCCTCTGTAACTTCCTTGATGAATTCAGCTTCGGTCATATTGTCCCTTAATGCATAATTGGTTGCTTTTTGGTTTCCAATAGTCGATACGGTTTCTTTACTCATGTTCTTTCCGCAGGCACTACCGGCTCCGTGTGCTGGATAAACAATGACATCGTCTGCCAGAGTCATTATTTTGTTTCTTAACGAATGGAATAATAAGGCCGCTAATTGATCCTGAGTCATCGAAGCAGCTTTTTGGGCAAGATCAGGTCTTCCAACGTCGCCAATAAAGAGCGTGTCTCCTGAGAAAATTGCATGATCTTTTCCGTTTTCGTCAATCAGTAAATAAGTAGAACTTTCCAGTGTGTGACCGGGCGTATGCAATACTTTTATTTTGATATTACCTATTTCAAATATTTGATTGTCAGTAGCAACTGTAGCTTTAAATTCGGGTTGAGCGGTTGGACCATAAACGATTTCTGCATTTGTTTCTTTGCTTAAATCCAAATGTCCCGAAACAAAATCGGCATGAAAATGAGTTTCAAAAATATATTTCAACTTAACTCCATCACGTTCGATACGGTCCAAATATGGTTGGGTTTCTCTCAACGGATCGATTATAGCCGCTTCGCCATTGGAAGTGATATAATAAGCACCTTGTGCCAGACAGCCAGTATAAATTTGTTCGATTTTCATGGTATTTTTATTAAGATATAAAGTTACTAAGATTCTGAGTAACTAAGGTTTTGATTTTTAAGTTTTAAAGGTTCAAAAATGTAGAAAATGTTATTGTTGTTTCTTGTTTACTATTTGTTGCTTTTTGTTGCTTTTTTGCCCTTTGCTCTTTGCCTTTTGTATTAGAAACTTAACTCCCTGATAATAATGTATATTCCCATCACTAAAATAAACCATCCAAAAAAGGGCTTGAGTTTGTTTCCGTCTATTTTTTTAGACAAAGAGGAACCTATAAGCATTCCTATAAAAGCAATGGTTGAGATACTCAATAGGAAAGTATAATTAATTGGTGTGCCAATGTATAAATCACCGGCAAATCCAATGGAAGAGTTAATAAAAATGATCAATAATGAAGTCCCTACGGCTTGTTTCATAGGTAAATTGGCAAAAAATATCAGAGCTGGAATAATTAAAAAACCTCCGCCTGCACCAAGAAACCCGGTCACAATACCAACGACAGAACCGATTATTGCCAATTGAAAATAATTAGTTTTTACTGATTCTATTTGAGGGATCTTTTTTTGAATCATAGAAATTGATGCAGCCATCATCAAGACTGCAAAAACAATCATAATCAGGAAATCTTTGGTGACCTGAAAATCATTTATCGTAAAAAGTACATTAGGAATTTTTAAGATAATTACTTCACGGATTACCAATATGGAAAATACGGAAGGAATGGCAAAAAACAATGCCGATTTGATTTTGAGATTTCCCATTCGGTAATGACTGAAACAACCAGACAAAGCTGTAATCCCGACAATAAATAAGGAATAACTTGTGGCTAATTTAGGGTCTATTTTAAATAAATAAACCAATATGGGAATTGTCAAAATAGATCCGCCACCACCTATTAAACCTAGTGAGAGTCCTATAACTACAGATGCTAAATAACCAATGTATACCATGTTTGCTTTTTGTTTAGGCAAAGATGCGAAGACTATTTTTGACATACTGTAACTTTTGTCACTTAGGGAAAGTTTAGAAAGATTAGAAGGTTAGAGGTTGAGAAAGTTTAAAAGTTTAAAAGTTTAGAGGTTTAGTTTTGCCCTTTTGCCCTTTGTTTTTTGCCCTTTGAATCACATCAAAATTTCAATCTGGTTACGGCTCAAAACCACCAAACCTCTTTGTTCCATTTTTTTGAGCAGTCTTGAAATGACTTCTCTTGAAGTGTTTAAATCAGAACCAATTTCCTGATGGGAAAGTTTCAGCTCTTTGCAGCCACAAGCTTCGACCTGTCGTTTCAGGTAGAATTCAAGGCGTTCGTCCATGGCTCTAAAAGCTATGCTGTCAATTACTTCCAAAACTTCTTCAAATCGATTGCGATAACTGCCAATCACAAATTCGTACCAGGTTCGATGTTGCATCATCCATTTGTCCATTAAAGCCAGCGGAACCATAATAAGTTCGGCGTCATCCACCACTTTTGCCATAAACTGACTTTTTTCACTATTGACAGAGCATACCATTGATAAGGCACAAGCTTGCCCGGGCTGCAAATAATACATAAAAAATTCACCACCATCAATATCTTCACGATACACTTTGATAGTTCCTTTGCTAACCAGGACTGTATTTTTGATGTATTGCCCGGTACGCATAATCACTTCGCCCGAACTAAAGTTTTTAATGACTTGGTTTTCTTTAATGTCTTTAATTAATTCGTTTGAAAAGGATGGGAATAATTTTTTTAACTGATCTTGCATTTTGAGTTTTTATTTTGGAGTGAATTGGCGATCGATATTGTAAAATTAGTAAAAATTGAAGCTGTTTTTATAAATAGCTATGGATAGTATATTAAAACTAAGACAATAATTTTTTTATTGAAATCTTAGCCAAAAGTTTTAAACGGTGAAGATTTAGTATAGTTTTTTTAAATGAGCGTAATCCTGTTTGTATTTTAATTAAAATTACTTCTTTAATAATTTGAAAAACAGGCTTTTTTTAGGTGTTAAAGAATGAATCCTACGAAAACGTTTTCTTTGATTTTTTGATTAATTCACAAAAAAGAGGTGTATTGTTTGAGAAAAACCTCGTATTTTTACAAAAAAATATAAATTATGAATCTAACACAAGAGGAATGGGTTTCCCAATTAGAGGCTGATGATAATGCAGTGATATTGGATGTAAGAACCGAAGATGAATGCGATCAAGGCATAATAGAAGGTGCTATCAATATAGATATTCATAAAGGACAGGAATTTATAGATGCTATTGAGGCATTGGACAAAAACAAAAATTATTATGTGTATTGCCGCTCAGGAATGAGAAGTGCAAAAGCATGCGAGATAATGAACGAGTTAGGTATTGAAAATGCCTATAATTTGCTCGGAGGAATAATAGAATGGAATGGAGATATAGTTTAACATCATAAAGAGGCCATAAGCCTCTTTTTTTAAGATCAATAAAAAATAACCAAAATAACCGGAAAAGTAATGAATACAATACCTCAAGAATTTAAAATAACTGCCCCACTGGTTCAAGACACCTATTTGGTAAATGGTGAATTGAAAAAATGGACCGGTAAAACAACACCAGTATATTCTACAATTTCGTCAACCGAAAAGTATGAACCAACATTATTAGGTTCTATCCCTTTTATGGGAGAGGCTGAAGCATTAGAAGTGGCAGAGTCTGCAAAAGCTGCTTTCAACAACGGACAAGGTTTATGGCCAACAATGAAAGTTGTTGATCGTATTAAATGCATGGAGAAGTTTGTTGAAAAAATGAAAGAGACCCGTACAGAAGTAGTTAAACTTTTGATGTGGGAAATTGGTAAATCACTTGGAGATTCTGAGAAAGAATTTGACAGAACGGTAGAGTATATCAATGATACTATCGAAAGCTATAAAGAATTAAACAGCCGTTCGGCATATTTTTCTAAAGTGCAAGGGATAAATGCTATGGTGCGTAGAGGACCCATCGGAGTAGTATTGTGTCTTGGACCATACAATTATCCATTGAACGAAACTTTTACATTGCTGATTCCTGCTTTGATTATGGGGAATCCAGTAATTTTCAAACCGGCTAAGCATGGTGTATTATTGATTTCGCCATTGTTGGAAGCTTTCAGAAGTTGTTTTCCTAAAGGAGTTATTAGCATTGTTTATGGTAGAGGACGTGAAATTGCTTCGCCAATTATGAAATCCGGAAAAGTTGATATTTTGGCTTTGATCGGAAACAGTAAATCAGCAATTGCTTTGCAGGATCAACATCCAAATAAAAACAGATTACGTTTAGTATTAGGATTAGAAGCCAAGAATCCTGCGATTATATTACCGGATGCCGATTTGGATTTGGCAGTTCAAGAATGTATAACAGGTTCATTATCGTTTAATGGTCAACGTTGTACCGCATTGAAATTGATCTATGTACACGAAAATGTAGCAGCCGAATTCAACAAACGTTTTGCTGAAAAAGTGGATGCGCTTAAATTTGGAAATCCTTGGGAAAAAGGAGTAGCATTGACTCCGCTTCCGGAAACCGAAAAACCGGCCTATATTGAAGAATTGATTAAAGATGCCAAAGAAAAAGGAGCTAAAGTAATCAATCCAAAAGGTGGAAAACGCACAGAGAATTTTATTTACCCAGCTATTTTGTTTCCGGTAAGTAAAGATATGAGAGTTTATAATGAAGAGCAATTTGGACCAGTTGTTCCGGTTTTGACTTTCAAAGATATTCAAGAACCATTGAACGATATGGCAGAATCTAACTACGGTCAACAAGTAAGTTTGTTTGGAAAAAGCATCAAAACCATTGCACCGCTAATTGATACATTAGTAAATTTGGTTTGTAGAGTAAACTTGAACAGTTCTTGCCAAAGAGGACCAGACGTTTTCCCTTTCACAGGAAGAAAAGATTCGGCTACAGGAACATTAAGTATCCATGATGCCTTGCGTTCGTTCTCAATCAGAACTTTTGTAGCTTCAAAAGACAATTCTTATAACAATGAGATTTTACAAGATTTGTTGAACAGCAAAGAATCGAATTTCATCAATACCGATTATATTTTGTAATCATTTCTTAAACATTTTAATAACCGTCTCATTTTAAAAAGTGAGGCGGTTTTTATTTTCAAATAGTTGTTTTGAAATTTAGTTAACTGATTTGTTTTTAGAATTTATTCCAAAATGTTGTTTGCTAATTGATTATATTTGTAGTAGCGATTCCTAGTTTTTTCTAACTATTGAATATTGCGTTCAAATGGTTTTCTATAGGGTAACTGAATTGATGAATTTTTTACTACTACAAACATCAAAAAGAGAATAAAAATAGCAGCCAGAAATGTTCATGGACGATTGCACCGTGAGCCTTTTTATGTGCATCCCAGACTAAGTTTTATTCCTAATATTGTCATCAACATTCTTACCTTCATTATAGCAGTAGTTTTGATAGCCTCTGTTTTATATTTATTGGTCCGTTTTCTTATCAAAGCATTTTATCATTTGTAATCTGAATTTATAATTTTTTTTAAAAATTTGTTACAAAATCTTCATTTTTAGACTTACAGATTATTGTTACCATCATCAATAAACCTAAAAATCTAAAAATGAGAAAATCAAGCCTGTTAAAATTAGTATTAGTATTTCTGTTTTTTCAGCAAAATATTTTTGCACAAGAGCTTTATATGCCCAGAAATATAAAGGAAGCTTATGAAAAAGGAACCCGTTCAATGGACGGTTTGCCTGGCAAAAAATATTGGCAAAATCATGGTAAATATGACATGGATATTAGCGTAAATCCAGCCACAAAAATGGTCAGTGGAGCAGAAACCATAGTTTATGAAAATAACAGTGCTGACACATTGAGGAATATGGTAATACGATTTGTGAATAATATACATAAGCCTTCTTCTCCCAGAGGCGGTAGTGTTAGTAATGATTTTTTGTCAAATGGATTAACGATAACTTCTTTAAAAATAAATGGGGAAGTTTATAAGGAAGATGCAAGAAATTGGGGAACGGTTGGTAATGTAAAAATGAATAAAGTGATATTGCCACATTCCAAAGCAACCCTTGAGATCGAATGGAACTATCCTTTGTCAAAAGAAAGTGGAAGGGAAGGACAAATAGACGAAACTACTTTCTATGTCGCTTATAGTTATCCTAGAGTATCTGTTTTTGACGATTACAATAGATGGGATAGATTGCCTCATACAGATCGTCAGGAATTTTATAATGACTTTAATGATTATTCTTATACAGTAAAAGCTCCAAAAAATTACGTAGTATATGGAACGGGAGATTTACTGAATCCTGATGAGGTCTTGCAGCCGGAATTTGCAGATCGTTTAAAAAAATCATACACGACAGATGAGGTAGTGCACATAGCCAATGAAAAAGAAATGAGTTCAGGAGTTGTAACTCAACAAAAGGAATGGAATAGCTGGAAATTTCAGGCGAACAATATTACTGATGTTTGTTTTGGTTTAAGCAACCATTATGTATGGGATGCCGGAAGTGTTGTTGTAGATGCAAAAACCAAACGCCGGGCGAGCACTCAAGCCACTTATGATATTGTAAAAGGAACCGATTTCAGAAACTCTGTTAAAAATAGTAATTACGCATTGTCTTGGTTTTCTAATAATTGGCCAGGTGTACCTTATCCATACTCTAAGATGACCGCTTTTCAAGGATTTGCAGATATGGAATACCCCATGATGGTTAATGACTCCCAAGTTGGTGATCCGAATTTTGCACAATTTGTACAAGATCATGAAATTGCACATACTTATTTTCCTTTTTATATGGGAATAAATGAAACCAGATATGCTTTTATGGATGAGGGCTGGGCTACTACTTTTGAATATTTGATTGGTATAGAAGAGCGCGGTAAAGAAGCTGCCGATAAATTTTATAAAGAATTCAGAATTGACTATTATATAAATGATTCTTCAGCAGAGGAAGATCAGCCTATAATTTCGATGTCAACACAAGTATCAGAGGCAGGTTATGGTAACAACTCGTATGGTAAAGCATCGCTTTCTTATCTTGCCTTAAAAGACCTGCTGGGCGACGAGCAATTTAAAAAAGCACTGCATTTTTATATGGAAACTTGGAATGGTAAACATCCTATTCCTTGGGACTATTTCAATTGCATGAATACAAGTTCGGGCAAAAATTTAAATTGGTTTTTCAATAATTGGTTTTTTTCCAATAATTATATCGATTTGATGATAGAAAAAGTTGAAAGTGTTAATTCGAAAAATTCAATTTGGGTCAAAAATGTAGGAGGGTTTGCCATTCCTTTTGATGTTATCGTTGTTTATAAAGACGGATCAAAAGAAATTTTTCACCAAAATCCATCTATTTGGCAAACTAATCAAAAAAACACTGTAATTACTTTGAAATCAGATAAAAAAATTAAGTCGATTTCTCTTGATAATGGTATATTTATGGATGCTAGTCCCTTAAATAATATGTTGAATTATTAATAAAATTTGATTTTATTTAATAATTATTAATTTTGCGCAATTATTTTGGTTTTTACTTAAAAAAGTACTGTTTTCATGATAATTATCAGCTTTCTTGCTACAACGTTTTCATAAATTTGATATATAATTAAACAACATCAGGCCATGAAAGCAGTAATCAAAGTTTTGGTAGTATTTGCTTTACTAATTGTGTCAGGTACAAAAAGTATAGCTCAAGAAATAAGCTGGGTAGCACCAGAGTATTCAAGTTCTTTAGTAAACCCATTTGTAGGAAATCAGAAGGCTACTAATGAAGGTAAAGTAATTTTCGAACAAATGTGTGTTTTGTGTCACGGTGCGAAGGGTCAGGGAAATGGAGAAGCAGGTCTTACTTTACAGCCTCACCCCGCTAATTTTTTAGCTTTGAATGTAAAAAATGAAACTGATGGTGCTATTTTTTGGAAGATAACGAATGGAAAGGCCCCGATGGCAACTTATTTTGAACTATTAACAGATGACCAAAGATGGAAATTGGTCAATTATATACGAGAATTAGAAAAAAAATAATTTTGAATTAGTAACCCGAATCATTTTTTTTTAACGAAACCGTTACTCCAATGGTATTGAGGAGTAACGGTTTTCTTTTGCTTAGTCAAACTTAAGGCGCTCAGTTTTTACCAATTGTAACTATTGAATTCCTCATCCGTAACTCTTTCCAGCCAATCGACAGCGCTTTTTGGAGTAAAGGCGGTTTTGTTACTCCATGTCATTTATCCCATATAACGCCATGTATGGCGTTCTGAACCCCATTTTTGTGGTTGTATAACCCCAAATTTGGCGTCCTGAACCCCAAAAATGGCGTTGCTAACCCTATGAATGGGGTTGTATGACGTAAAATTTGGCGTCTCGAACCCCATACATGGGGTCCTTGACGTAAAAATTGGGGTTTTTTAATCTCTTTTGGTTTAATTCCTCGAAGTTCTGCTTCGATTTTTATGGTATATTCACAGATAAAAAGAAAAATTTACGACCCGAGTGATAGCGAATAGGAGAAGCAATTCTGCTATCGTTGTCTAGATCTGAGCTGTCGGGATTTTTATTTTAAACTGAATATATCAACGTCTTTTCCTTTATAGGTTATTCTTAGTTGTCTATTCATTTTACTTGCTGGATTTTCAACCATTGATACTTCTTCTAATTCCATTTCGTGAATTTCTCTAACACACATTTTACCTGAATAAAATTTTCCTTTCATATGGTCACAATCTTCATATTCTAATTCACAAATGCTGCATTTAGTTTTTTTTATTATTCCGCCAACACTTGCGAACATGATTTTTGGAAAAAGAATCTTTTCGTAAATTTCAAGACGATTGATGTAATTATTTAATTGATTGGAATTAAAAGGATGATTTGTTGAAGCAATTGAAATGCAATTTTGAGCTAAAATCAAAGCTGTCCATGCAGAATCTGTTTCACCTAATTTCAAATTTACTATCATTTGGATTTCTTGTTTAACAGAATCAATAGAATACTTTAAGAATAAAAGAAGATTCATTTCAGTCTCAGTTAATCCTTTCTTCGACATTAAATCGCTTAATTTGTTCATATAAGAATCAATTTCTAATACTTCGCTTTTTTGTAATTCAATATCTCTTGAAAAAATAGCAATGTTTTGTGCATTATCTGCAATTGCATTAAACTCTTCAAATATATTTTTTACTTCAATGTCAGTAATTATCATTTTTCTATATTATTAATTACACTCTCCAGTTCCTTTATTCCTTGAATGTTTCCTTCGTATTTTATTCTTTTATATTCTTTCTTTTTTTTATTCTCAATTATGATTTCAAATTTTATATTTTTTGATTCTGTATTTCCTTTAAAATGATCATAGAGATAACTTGAAATTAGGTTTAGAGAAACACCAATTAAAGCTGAATTTTGTGTGAATAAAGAATAAGTTATAAATAAAATTGGTCCAAACCAATCCGCGCTTTTTCTTGCCCTCAATAACGGTTTGTCTTTTGTTAAATATTCGACAGTTATATTTTCTGCTTTTAACAACTTACGGATATCGGTTGTCGATTCAGAATATATGTATTTTGCGCTTTCAGTTTCATCATTAATATTTTCTGGAATAAAATAAAATGAATTGTTGGAATTGAAATTTAAAAGATTTAATTTGTTTTCGGGCTCTAAATATTTTTCTATTTTGTAGTTCATTGAATTGTCTTATTGTTGTTTCTCGTAGTATCAAGTAATGGCTAACGTCTCCGCTCCGCAAAGTCTCCCGACTTTGCGCTTTTTTAAAATGTTCTTAAAAGCACTAAATCAGTCAAAAGTCTCCCGACTTTTTGGTTAATTTTCTTTAGAATTATATGCTTTCGAATTGTAAATTAAGATTCAAAACATCAATTCAATTGTCGTAAAAGCAAGGAGATTTTGCTAAGCTGCAGTGCTTATTGGAATGGGTGCGAAGTCGGCCCCGAAAGCTTTCGGGGGTCGCACAGCCCGTACGACAAATTTATATTTCATTTTTCAATATCCTTAAGTATGTTTTTTGCTATTTCCCTAACTTTAATCCAATCTTTATTATTACGAATTTCATCGATCGAGAATTTAGTATCTATTAGTATTCTTATTTGTTTCCTTAATTCGATGCTCTCTTTCGCTACATTTTGCGGAATTAAATCATTTTCAACTAATCTATTGACAGTAAAGTGATTTAAAAATGTATGAGAATCTGAATCTAGTTCTTCCAATATGATTTTTTGAAGCTCCTCATCAGAATTCAAGAGATTTTTTTCGTCTAAATAAGATAATGTATCGATATAAAATTCGAATGATTCGTTCGGTGTTATTTCTCTCATAGTTATTTTAACGTAATATTTGGGATTAAATAAAGCCCTATTGTCGGATTTGCCAAATCATTCAGATACAAAACCATCTTCTCATTAAGCCAATTGCCCAAATCCATTGTAGCTGTTAGTGGCTGGCTTCAATCTATCATATATTCACTATCACGAACCTCAATTTCAAATACTCTTTTTTGAGGTGTGTATCCACTTAATTTCAGCGTTTTTAAAGTGATTTTTTCATTAACTTGTCTCCATATTTCAGATTTTTCCTCTTTGGAATAGCTTTTATTTTCTAAATATCGTTCAAAGTATCTCTTTTTATAAATTGGTAAATAATCATTGTAGTTGAGAAAATAAAAGAATGTTATGTAAATAATTTTTTTTTCAGAATTTTTAATTTTAAACTCCTTGTATTTTTTAAAATCGCCATTAATAGTTGATACTTCAATTTTATAAAATCCATCTTTTAGTTCAATGAAAGAAGATGCTGTTTTTGAGATATCAGCAGATTTTATAAAAATTGAATCATTAAGCTTTATTTTGCACGAGATATTTTCTGCACTATTGGAAACCATTGAAAATCTAAACTTAACATTTTTAGTTTTCTTTTTTTCAAAACATTGAAATATTACAAAAGAAGAAAATATTACCGAAAAAAGTAATATTAAAGTATGTAAAATGTATGACTTGAACGTTTTAGACTTTGTTTTTTTCATTATTTTTCGCGGTGAATGTCTGCTTGCCACTAAGTTGTTTATACTAGCCACAAAATGGCTCCAATACACCTAATTTGAGTTGGCTTTGTGCCATAAATCTTTTGCTAATATAGAAAAAACTTTTACAAATTGTCAGAAGAATTTTATTTGCGTGATAGAGTAAAATCATCTTTTGAAATGCAAAATCACTAGCCCTGATGGAAGCGGCATCCTGTGGTCCTGGGGTTCAGGACCACAGATACAGCGTACAGCAGGAATCAGCTCAAAAAAAAAAATGCCGTAAAACCTAAGTCTCACAGCACTTTCCAAACAAATTAGCAATTATCGTTTTATTACTTTATCTCATCACCATCTTTAATTTCTTCATTTGCTTTGCTTAGTAAAACATCATTTTCTTGCAATGAATCGCTAAAAACTTCAATCTTGTCATCAACTTCAAGTCCAAGGCTTACTTTGACGCGTTGTGCTTTTTTGTTGATTACTTTTATCAAAAAGATTCCTTCGGCAGTATTTATCACCGCTGATTTTGGTACAACAAAAGTTTCTTTTTTGCTGTTAAGTGGTAGAATCACTTCGGCAACCATTCCCGGAAGTAATTTGTCATTGGTATTTACTACATCTAGTTCGACACGCTCGGAACGCAGTTTGAGGTCTAAGGCTCCGGCCATTCTGCTGATTTTAGCTTTAAATGTTTCGCCACGCAAAGACACTACATTAAAGTCGATTACATCACCCACTTTCAGGTAACCGGTGTAAGCTTCAGGCACCGAAATGGACAAACGAAGTTTCTTTTGATCCTGCACAGTCAGTAGCGGAATTTGGGCTCCTTGTCCCACATAAGCACCAATATTAACATTTCGTGCCGTAACTTTTCCGTCAAAGGGAGCGCGAATTTGCAAATAGCCCTGCACCGATTTGATTTCCCTGTGCCCCGCACGCGCAGCCGACAGTTGAGCAAAATCCGAATTCTTTTTGGCGAAAGCCAAATCCAAATCATTTTTAGAAATTGTCCCTTCCACTTTGCTCGTTTCAAGTAATCGTTGATACGTGCTGTTGCTTGCCGTATAAACCGCTTCCTGCGAATGTAGGCGCGACTCGGCGGCGGCTAGTTGTGAGCTTATTTCCGGTGCTTCGAGTTCAATCAGTAATTGCCCTTTTTTTACATTGGAACCAATATCAACTTTGAGTGTTTTGACATAGCTGTTCACTTTGGCAAATAAATCCACTTGGCTGAAACCAGATAATTCGGCAGGTAAACGCAAGTCGGTATTCAGTTTTGCTTTTGCTAAAGCGAAAGTTTCTATTTTAGGTTCCAATTCGGCAACAACTTCTTCTTTTTTATTGGAATTGCAACTGCTAAGAATCAATAGTGCTGCAAATAATATTGTTGATTGTACTATTTTAGTTTTCATATATGTAAAATTTATTTTTTAGCGGTCATATATGTTATCGCCTTTTTATTTGTCGGTGTTTGCTTACGCAAACTTATTGTTAATGGCGATTTCATAAATCTAAAAGTTATTATTTATAGTATCGCTTATTTGTTTGCAACAAATTACTTCTTGGCGATTTTCTTTTTATGTTTTAATGATGATATATAATGGATGCTTTCTTTGTCTTCGGGGTCCAAAGAGATAGATTGCGTCGATGTTTTTTCTTGTGCCCAAGCAAAAATTAAAGGCAGAATCAGCAATACGGCAAAAGTCGAAAATAATAATCCTCCAATGACGGCTCTTCCCAATGGAGAAACCTGATCGCCTCCTTCGCCATGACCAATCGCCATAGGCAACATTCCCGCAATCATAGCCACACTTGTCATGATAATAGGTCTGAGTCGTAAACCTGCCGCTTCACGCGCCGCTTCAAGGGCATTTCCGCTTCGTTTTCGCAATTGCTCGGCATTGGTAACCAATAAAACGGCATTGGCTATCGAAACCCCAACCGACATGATGATTCCCATATAAGATTGCAAATTCAGTGTCGAACCAGTGATTGTCAGCATTAATAAAGCTCCTAAAACTACCGCGGGAACGGTTGTTAAAATAACAGCAGAAACCTTGAACGATTGAAAATTGGCGGCAAGCATCAAGAAAATTACAAAAACGGCAACTAATAATCCGAGTTGTAAGCTGCTCAATGTTTCATTCAATACTTTGGTCATACCTATGGGTTCAATGAACAAACCACGTGGCAATTCTCCCAATGAATTGATTGTTGCCGCCACATTTTTTGTTGCAGTACCCAAATCCGTTTGATAGGTATTTGCTGTTACAGTGATGAAAGGCATAGCACCTAAATTGTCATTTTCACCATTTACATAGGTGGGCGTAATTTTGGCAACGTCACTCAAAACCGGACGAAGCGAATTTTTCAATACGGGAATTTCCCCAATATCGGTTTGACTTTTCATTTTGTTCAAAGGAACTTGCACCTGCACGTTGTACGAGAGTCCTGCTTTTTCATCAATCCAAGTATTTTTTTCAGTATATCTTGAAGATGATGTCGAGGCGACCAACGAACGTGAAATGTCATTCATGTCAACACCCAATTCGGCGGCTCGGGTTCTGTCAATTTCAATATTCATTGCAGGATAATGAATCGGCTGACCAATTTGCACATCCCTGAAATAGGATATTTTCTTCAGTTTATCGACAATTTGGTTGGCGTAAAGCTCATTCCTTTTTTTGTCTTTTCCTGCAATTCGAATTTCGATTGGAGTAGGAGAGCCTTGGCTCAATACTTTATCGGTAAGCTCAATCGGTTCAAACGAAATTTTTACATCAGGCAAAATCTTTTTGATTCGTTTTCTAAATTCGTCTTTGAAATCGTCCATGTCGGTTTCGTAATCCTTTAAACTCACTTGGAAAACCGCCTCATGCGGCCCCGCCATGAATAAGTAGATTGGGTTAATCGAGAACAACGATGGGTGTTGTCCCACATAGGCCGATGAAATCCCGATGTGTTCCGGACCAACCATTTTCTTTAATTCTTTTAAAACCAAAACCACCTTTTCTTCGGTACGTTCCAATCGTGTTCCGTCAGGGGCTCGCATTCTAAGTTGGAACTGACTCGAATTCACTTTTGGAAATACATCTTTTCCTATTGTTGTAAGGAACAAAACTGCCAAAAGTGTAATTCCGATGAGGTAAATCAAACTGCTCGCTTTTTTGTGTGGAAAAAGACGGTTCAGCGTTTTCATAAATCGGATTCTGAATCTTTCGAAAGCACTTATTTTATGATCATTGTTAAAATCTTCTCTTTCGACCATCACCCTTTTTTGGCTGATGATATCTTTTTCAGATTCTGGTGTTAATCCGCAAGCGTTAAACTCGGCTTCATCATCGGTAATGTTTGGTTCATGTTCAATTTTTGCATGGTCTTTCATCAGCCAATTCGCCATTACAGGCACAAATGTCTGCGACAATAAAAACGAAAATATCATCGAAAAACCAATAGCCAACGCCAAAGGCAAAAACAAGGCTCCCGGGATTCCCACCATTGTGAAGGCAGGAGCAAAAACCGCCAAGATACAAAGCAAAATAAGCAGTTTTGGCAACGCTATTTCTTTACACGCATCCCAAATAGCGAGTGCCTTCGGCTTGCCCATATCGAGATGTTGGTGAATGTTTTCAATGGTTACCGTACTTTCGTCCACCAAAATTCCGATCGCCAAAGCTAGTCCGCTTAACGACATCAAATTGATGGTTTGCCCAAATAATTTAAGGAATAAAACTCCCGAAATGATAGAAATCGGGATGGTCATAATCACAATGAGGGCAGCTCTTCGGTCGCCAAGAAACAATAAAACCATTAATCCTGTCAGTACCGCACCAATTATTCCTTCGGTAATTAAACTTTTAACCGAATTGATTACGTAAACCGATTGGTCAAACTCATAGGATAATTTTACGTCTTCAGGCAGTGTACTTTGGATTTTTGGCAATTCGGCTTTTAGTTTCTTAACCACGTCCCAGGTTGAAGCATCTCCCGCTTTGGCAATGCTGATATAAACCGAACGTTTTCCGTTTACCAAAGCATAACCTGCGGTAATATCGGCACCATCTTTTACCGTTGCGACATCTCCCAAAGTCAGGTTTTGAACTCCACCTTTAAACAACGGAATTTTTTCAAAATCTTTAACTTCTCTAATCGTATTATTCGTTGGCGTGATATAGTTTTTATCGCCAATTCTAACATTTCCCGAAGGGGCAGTAAGGTTGTTTAATCGAATCGCCTCTACAATTTGGTCGGGTGTCATGTTATGCGAGCGCAGCAAATCAGGGTCAACGTTAACCTCAATTGTTCTTGGGCTTCCGCCAAAGGGTGCCGGCGACAACAATCCCGGAATCGAAGTAAACGAAGCGCGGACATAGACGTTTGCCATATCCTGCAATTCGTTGTTGGAGCGTATTTTACTGCTCAATACCAATTGCCCGATTGGCAATGAAGAAGCATCAAATCGGATGATAAATGGTGGTTGGGTTCCCGGAGGAAATCCCGCTTGAATCCTATTCGAAAGCGCACCCAATTCGGCAGCGGCCTGCGCCATATTGGTGTTCTCGTAATAGGTTATTTTCATAATCATCAAACCTTGAATATTCTTGGTTTCGACTGATTTTATACCATTGGCAAAAGGTAGAATATTAACGTAGTTTTTGGCAAAATAGGCTTCCATTTGGTCAGGAGTATATCCACCAAACGGATGAGCAATGTAAATTACCGGAAGGTTCATTTTGGGCAGGATGTCAACTTTAACTTCCTTTATGGCTCCAATACCAAAAAAGAACAAGCCTGCCACCAATACCAGTATCGAGATGGGTTTGCGGAGTGCAAAGCGTATTAAATTCATTATGATTTTTTATTAAAATTCAAATTGTTAAGTATTTAAGAAATTAAAAAAACTAAACACATAGAAACATAGAAAAAAAAGATTGTGATAGACCAATACTTGGTTTTCACATAGACTATGTATTTTAAAATTAAGTGAAACGACTAATTAAAAAATTGAGATTAGCTATGTTCTATGTGTTTAAAATGTTAAAATTCATTTATAAATAAGTCAAAATCACCTGTTGCAGCTACTTTTAACAAAAATGACTGCCACACATTATTGTTGACAATATCTCTGTCGATTTCGGCACGATTTAGAATGTATAGGGTTTGGGTCAAATCAGTCAAATCAGTTAGGCCATTTTTGTATAAAGTCGTTTTTTGCAGATAAGCCTGAGCAGCCGCTTTTACCTGTACAGGAGCTTCGGCATAATTATCAAGTGTGATTTTTATTTTTTCTTCTGCCAAATTCAATTGTGATTTCAGTTCACGATCGGCCTGATTGTATTCTTCCTGCAAACCTTGAGTAACATACTTTTGAGCGCTTACTTGTTTACTCATTCGAAACGGAGTGGTTAAATTCCACGTAATTCCAATTCCGACCAGATAATTGGAACGGTCGGGATTCACGCCATCCAAATAATTTCTGCTGAACGAATTTCGATCCAAAGCATAATCATAATTAAAACCCGAAGCTCGCGTTTGCATTACTCCAAAAGCGCTCATAGTTGGATAGTAAAATCGTTTGTACAGCTTTGTTTGTTGGTTGCTGTAATCAATTTTTGTTTTGTAGAATTTCAGCAAAGGATGTAGGCTGTCAGTGGCTTTTTCATCCATAACGATGTTCTTTGGAATTTGGTTCACAAAAACAGTATCTGTAATAATGTTTTGTGGTGCAACCCCCATTAAATCGACCAATTTGCTGTTTTGCTCCTTTACCAGATTTTTGGCAAGGTTCAGGGCGATTTTAGCTTTTGAAACCTCGGCTGTCGCCAAAGTTGAATCTACTCCCGCAAGTAATCCGTTTTTAACCCTTGCAACGGCAGTTCTTTTGAAAACTTCGGTTCGGGCTAAATTTTTTTGTTGCGAAATCAATAATCTTTGGCTTGCCAATAAATTTAGATAAGCCGAAGAAATTTTAATTTCCTGTTGGAACTGTTCCTGTTTCAAATCGGTTTCTTTGGACTGAACATCAATTTTGGCCAAATTGATTTTTTCCTGAATTTTCCCAAAAGTGAAAAAGTCCCAGTTTACGTTAGCGAGATACAAAGCCCCAAAAGCGGCGTTCCAGTTTTGTTCGGCCAATGTTGGACCGGAAGAAGCCGTTCCTAAACCATTAAATCCGTATAAAGGTCCGTTTTGTCCATTGACCGTTCCATAATCCTGTTGGGCTGACAAACTAAGATTGGGTAAATAATCGCGGTGCGCCTGTTTGAGCGTTTCGCGCGAAGCGTTGGCGTAGTTGTTTTTTGCTTTGATTGAACCAAAGTTTTCAAGACCTGTTTTTATGGCTTCTTTCAAAGTCAAGGTCTGTGAATAGCCCACAGTGGCAAAAATCAGTACAAGCAAAAAAGTAATTTTTTTGAAATACATAAAACTTAAAAAATGATTAGTGGAGCAAAATTATTTCTCTTGCGTTGAAATAGTCCTTCTTAAATGATGTAATACAATCATAAATGACCAATTCAATTCATCATTTATTAGAAATAAAAACGAAATATTTATGGTTAATTTGCAAATTATTAAGTATCAGAAATGGATAAAAAGTTCGATAATATGATGGATAACAAATGGTGGCAGGAAATTGCCGTCGTCTGTTTTTCATTCACCATTTATACGTTAAAAAATGATTGGATGCTATTCAGTTCCGTAGCTTCCATTTTGATGGGAATTTTGTTCTATCTGATTTTGTACATGCATGCCCAATTCAACCGTTTTTTCATATTGCCAATATTATTCAAGAAACAAAGGCCGTTAACTTACATTGGTTTAACCTTATTGGGAGTACTTGTGTTTTCGATAGTTTTATTCGAAATCACTTCTTTGGACTTTTTCAATAAATTCAATTTGTACCAAAACTCGCATCAACGAAGTTATTTGTATCAATTAGCCAGTGTTTTAGGAACATTGGTTTGTATTTTGAGTCCGATAATCGTTTTTAAATTTTATAGAATTCACAAAAGACAAACCGATGAAGCTTTGCTGTTCAATCAAATGCAGTTGAATGCGCTCAAAGGGCAGTTGAATCCTCATTTTTTGTTCAATACATTCAATACACTTTACGGAATCAGTTTGGAATTTCCTGAAAGAACCTCCGATTTGATTATGAAAGTCTCGCAATTGATGCGCTATCAACTCGAAAGCAACAGCAAACAATGCGTTTCTCTTGAAGACGAACTTGATTTTATAAACAGCTATGTACAGCTCGAAAAAGAACGTGTAGGCTATCGTTGCGATGTTACTTATGATTGTAAAATCGACAATGAAAACGCTTATAAAGTCTCCCCAATGTTGCTGATTGCTTTTATCGAAAATGCTTTCAAACATGGAACTTGTGCCATAGAAAAATGTTTTGTCCGAATCATAATTACGGTTGAAAACGGTTTGCTGCATTTACATATCGTGAATTCGATTCCAAAGAAAAACGATGTGGTTTCAACTAGAATCGGAATAAAAAATACTATTGAGCGTTTGAATTTAATTTATGGAAAAGGCTATAAACTAGATATTCAGGACGATAAAAACACTTATATTGTTGATTTGAAATTGCAACTCAAAAAGATTTTATAATGAAAGAAGTCAAAAAGTGTATTATTGTTGATGATGAGCCGGCCGCACATTATGTTTTGGCGAACTACATCAGACAGAATCCACAATTGGAGTTGGTTTTTCAAGGTTACAACGGCATCGAAGCCATGGATTATCTCCGGGAAAACAAAGTCGATTTGATGTTTCTTGATATTAATATGCCTGAGATTTCGGGTATGGAACTGCTGAAAATCATTCCAACACATCCTAAAACCATTTTAACAACCGCTTATTCCGAATACGCTCTTGAGAGTTATGATTACGGAGTAATTGACTATTTGCTGAAACCTATTTATTTCCCCCGTTTTTTAAAGGCTATCGACCGTTTTTTTGCATCCGAAAATGTGATCAAAACGGAGGAGGAAGTTGTCAATTCGGTAAGCGTAAAAGTGGATGGTTATTTTATCGATATCGAATTGGACCAACTTTTGTTTGCTCAGAGTTTTGGTAATTATGTGAAATTGTACACGTTGAAAAAGATTTATCTCGCCTCCATAACCACTAGTGAATTTGAGAAATGCCTTCCCGAAAAAAACTTTATGCGCATCCATAAATCTTATATCGTCGCATTAGACAAAATTGATGCCGCCGAAAAGGATTTTGTCACCATTAAAGATGAAAAACTACCAATCGGAATCACATACCGCAGGGAATTGATCGATCGATTGAAGAATAAAAATTAGAAATAAATGTGCTTACTAATTCAATTATTTCGATAACGAAGCCTGCTTACGATTAATTTCTGGCAGGCTTTTTTTACTTGGAAAATAGGTTATAAAAAGTTATTTTATCCCCAAATCCAAATAAAACTGGTCAATATCTTTGGTATCCCAACCCATTGCTGTTATGATGGCTTTGGCCTTTCGAGCATAATCAGTTGCCGATTTTTTATCCTTGATTTTGTTGCACAATCGTGCGAGCAGAAAATTACTCTCAGCTGAATTGTTCAATTCCAGTGAATGTTTTGCCCACGCAATAGCTGTTTGTAAATCTTCTGTTTCTTTTACGTGGAGTATGTAAATTTTAGAAATCTCATTGATGGTTTTATAATCATTCCAAGCCCATTTTTGAACGGATTCTAGTGTAGTTTGTTTGTATTTTGTCCAACATTTGCAGGCCTCATACATCTGTAAATCGTATTTGAATACTAAGGAATCTACTTTTGTGATATTACTGTTTTTTGCAATGGCCCTGCTTTTAGAATATGCAATAGAATCCATGCTTTCCATGTTGTGCGTTAAAGCTTGATTGACTACGCTAACGATTTTGGCATCGACTCTTTTGGGAGACGATACTTTGGCAAAATCACTTTGGTGATTCAACAGAAAATCAAACTCTTTTGTATCCAATTTATTAACGCCAAAGGCAAAAATCTTCCAGTTGATAGCGGTAAATAGTTGATCTTTGGGTTGTGTAGACATGTATTTGGCAACAACATCATCCGTTTTGTATCTTTCAATGCTTTTTTTTATGGCATTTAGATAAAGAAGACAAGTTTCTGGGTTACTATTATTGTCATTAAATTGTTTCTCTAAATAGGGAATTTGAGTATTTGGATTTAATGCTTTTTTGGATTCCAAAATAAATTCTTCTGAAGTAAATTCTCCTCCGGTGCTATACAAATGGGTTTCGTTGTTATCCAGAAATAAAAAGGTTGGAAACGAAGTTATTTTGAACTTTTTCATAAAATCTTTCCCCGTTTCCGATTCGCCATCCATCATTACGTTGATGTAATTGGTGTTGAAAAAATCAATTACAGAAGCGTCTTTTAAAACGGTATTTTTCATTTTGTTGCAATGCGGACACCAGGTGGCGTAAACCATAACAAAAATAGGCTTCTTAGTGGCTTTGGATTTTTCAAGTGCCGATTTATAGTCATTTTGCAAGAAATTGATCGCTGGTTTTTGCGCTTTTGCGATAGACACAAAAAGCAAGAGAACAATAATGAAAGTGTGTTTTATTGCGAATTTCATTGATAGCATATTTGGAGAAATTTTCATTGTTTTAGAATCGCAATTTAACGTTTTTTACTAAGCCGATTTTTTTCATTTTGTCAAAAAAATCATAAATAATGGCCTGTAAGATCTAGAAAAGTGTCCCTTGAATCATTTCGGGTTGCGGATTGTTGCCAAATTCAAAAGTGTCAATCACAAAAAACTGCTTTACTTTTTCGTCAAATTCTCTTAAGACCACGTTGTCGCAAACGAAGTTTAAGTCTATTGTAGTGAACATTTGGTTGGCTTTGACAAGATTTTCGGGTTTAAGGCGACGGGCGATGGTAAGGTGAGGATTGTCGCTTTTCAGCATGTCGGGAAGAAGCAATGAGATATGGAATTGCTTCATGATTCGCTTTAAACTTTTTTTGGAATCATTGTCGGGTGCTATAAAAAAAGCGCCGTTTGGAAAAGAACCAAATTCATTCAAATGCACATCAACGTTAGACAGTTTTGCGCATATTTTTTTGATTTGGGTTTTGATATTTTCAAGTTCCTTTTCGGTTGTTTTAAATTCGCAGATGGTGATATGCCCCACAGAATTTTTACTGTTGAACCAGCCCACTTCTGCCGCTAATTGCTCTTTCATGGATTTTACCAAACCAAGAATTTCGTCTGATGGATGAATAACAAGTGAATAGGTTTTTTGCATGGAAAAAATTTTTGAAAGTAAAGATAAGGATTCCAAGACAGCATAAAATAACAAAAGCCTGTAAATACTTAAATTTACAGGCTCTTGAGAATTATTAAAAAAGTCAGTTTTTATTCTTTCTTCAAATTAGCAATAACTTCTGCCGGAACTTTGATAACAGTTCCATGACGAGTTCCCGTCGGGAAACTGATTTGTTCGGAGATGTCTTCCCAACCTTTGGAAGTTTGTTTTACAGCTCCGTATTTTTTCTGAGTATATTTATCAAAATAAACTGTCCATTCGTCATTAATCTGAATTGCTGTTGGTCCTTCAGCCCAGTAATTTCCTGTAATAGGGTCACTTGCTTTAGTGTAAGGGCCAGTTAGGTTTTTGCTATAAGCAATTTTTAAGTTTTTCTGAACTGGAACTTTAGTCTCATCTTTTAGGAACATCGCATATCCTTCGCCTTGTTTTACAATAGTCGCATCGATGACATTGAAGCCTGGTTCATAAAGCAGTTTTGTAGGTTTGAATTTTTTGAAATCCTTGGTTGTGGTATAATATATTCTGTGATTATATCCTTTTTCCTCGGTTGATTGTGTTTCCGGAAATTTTCCGTCAATAGTGGAAGCCCAATAAATCATATATGTTTTTGACTTTTCATCATAAGTGATTTCGGGCGCCCAAGTGTTACGGGCTTTTTCTTCATGAGCCATAACCGGAATAAACTCTTGTTTTGACCAGTGAATCATATCTTTTGAAGAAGCATAGCCAATCCCTTTATCTGTCCAACTTACCGTCCAAACCATGTGGTACAAGCCGTCACCACCTTTTATGACACAAGGGTCTCTCATCAGTTTGTCTTTACCAACTTCAGGAGTCAAGAATGAAGCATCTTTCTTTAAAGCCTCCCATTTGTAGCCGTCATTGCTGTAAGCCAAGTGTAA
Source organism: Flavobacterium aquiphilum (assembly GCF_027111335.1). NCBI lineage: Bacteria > Pseudomonadati > Bacteroidota > Flavobacteriia > Flavobacteriales > Flavobacteriaceae > Flavobacterium > Flavobacterium aquiphilum. Next base: position 1,999,028 of record NZ_CP114288.1, read on the forward strand.
ACCGTCCTCTCCGTTTCCTTTGAAATAAGCAAATAAATAAGTGTCAGGACCTTTAATCAGTCCGTTGGCAGCTAACCATTTTTCGCAGGCGTTTGGCCAATTTTTATTGGTTCCGGCAACTCCTAAACCAAAACCGTGTCCGCCATTTTCATACAAATGCATTTCGGCTGGAACTTTGTTTTGCTTTAATGCCAAATAATAATTGATGCTGTTTTCTACAGGAACCGCTTTGTCGTCAGTGGCATGTACCAAAAATGTCTTAGGAGTATTTTCGTTAACTTGTTTCTCATTCGAATATTTTGCAACCAATTCACTGCTGGCATTTTTCCCAATAAGATTTTCTTTCGAACCGCTGTGCGTAATTCCGTCTTCCATTGAAATTACGGGATAAATCAAAATAGAGAAATCCGGACGAGCGCTGGTATTGTCTTTGGATTCATAAACCTTGTCATTGTAATGTGTTGACAAAGTAGAAGCCAAATGTCCTCCTGCTGAAAAGCCCATAATACCAATTCTTGATATGTCAAGATTCCATTCGTCAGCATTTCGGCGCAAAGTTCTTATCGCTTCCTGTGCATCCTGTAGTGGCCCGATTGTCCTATCTTTCATAATGGCATCACTTGGCAATCGATATTTCAAAACAAAAGCCGAAACTCCAACAGATTGAAGCCATTTTGCTACTTTATCACCTTCTTTTTCGTGAGACAGAAGGGCGTAACCTCCGCCAGGGCAAATAACAACCGCAGCATTTTTAGCACCTTTGTTTTCTGCCAAAAATATTTTTAAGGTAGGTTCGGTAACTTTTTTAATTCCTGTAATATTTCCTTGAGCATCGATTCTTGGTTCTTCTTTATATCCTTCGGCAGTTATTGCACCGGGGATATTGTCCCATAGTTTTATTTCTTTGCTTTGCGAAAAACAGGATATTGCCATTCCGAATAATAAACTTAATAAAGATACCTTTTGGCTAAAATAGTTTAATTTGGTCATAAAATTTGGTTTTGACAAAATAACGATTATTTAATTTTATAAACCTCAGAACCTGCCAATAAAAAGCATCCCAATCCGTAATCTTCAAAATCAGGGATTTTGTCATAAGATAATGGTTGTCCGTCTTTTGGTTCTTTTCCTGTTGATTGCAAATAGCCTAAGAATCCATTGTCATGTAAGCTTTCTTTTGTGACAGCATTCCAAGCTTTTTGGATAACAGGTAAATAGGTTTCTTTTTTCAAAATTCCGCTGTTTACACCATAAGCCATTCCGTAAATGAATAAAGCTGTACCAGATGTTTCTTTTTCGCCAAAATTTGTTGGGTCATGCAAACTCACATTCCAGAATCCATCGGCTCTTTGAATTGGTTTCAATGCCGCAGCCATTGCTTTCAAATCGTTTACATATTGTTCTCTGTGAGGTGCATTTTTTGGAATTATGGTCAGGACTTTTGCCAAAGCTGCAATTACCCAACCATTCCCACGGCTCCAATAGCAATCTTGTCCGTTTGGTTCTTTATACGGAGGATCAAAATCGGCATCACGCCACCATAGTCCGTCTTTTGGGTTGAAAAGACCGTGATCACCATGTTTGTTTCTTGAATACATGTACATTTGGTACATTTTTTCGAAATAACGATCGTCTTTTTCGATCACCCCCATTTTTGCAAAAACAGGCATTCCCATTTGTATAGCATCAATCCAAGACCAGTCATCGAGTTGAGCAGTATTCAAAAGCATATTGATGTTTGCTCTTGTATTTTTTAATTTTTTTGAATCCGGTTCTAAATTGTATAAATCAATATAGGTTTGAGCAGCACAATAATTATCGGCATTTCGGGTAGTATTTCCTCCGTTAAAGCCCCATTTGTGGAATTCAGCCCAGGAATAGGCATAATCATAATAAGTCTCTTTTGGGAAAATTTCATGCAAAGCCATCAATCCTTCATAATAAACACCACGAGTCCAGATATGGCTAGGACGCTCTTTATTGGTAACAATGGTTTTGCCTACATCAGGCCATTTTTGCATAAAATAATCATTGGCAAGCATCATTTGTTTTAAAATTAATTTTTTATCAAATGCTTCCTGAGCTGTAATCGAGCTTATTGATGAAAAACATAAGGCGAAAAACAATACTATTTTTTTCATTTTATTATTTGTTATAATTAATTTTCTTTTTTTAACGGTGTAAGGCTAACAGGCCCTAGTAATCCTGAAGGCATTGGACTCCATTTTGTAGCATCAAACTTTTTATAATCTTTATCGACCATATTGATTTCGTAAAAAATCTTCCATTCCTGACCTTTCAGTTCCATATCCCTAACTCTGTTGGCAGATAGGTTAGTAACCTGAATTTTCAAAATGTTTTTACCGGGTTTTAATTTCCCAGTCTGCAATTTGAACGGAACAGACCAAGCTGTACCAATAAAATTATCGTTTAACCAAACTTTTGCACTTTCGCGAACATCACCCAAATTTAAGTACCAATTGTCAATTTTGGCATTCGGATTGTCAAATTGTAAAGTATAGGTCGCTGATCCAGAGAAAGCTTCGGCTTCAGGACCTAATTTTGTCCAAGATTCTAAGTTAGAAACTGTTGCGCTTGGAGGTAATTGTGGGCCACCTTTATCGAAATTAATTTGCCATTTTCCGTTCAAAGCAACGCCATCAGCAGCGGTTTCATAGTAGTTCCATCTTTTTTGCGAAGCGGTATTTTCTGTTTTTAGGAAAAAGGATTGTCCTGGTTCAATTCTAAGTTTAACCAATGTAGTTTTGTCATTTTTGTTTACGATAGCATTGCCAAAATCTTTTGTCAAAGGATCGAAAATCACCACTTCTTTATTACCAATTTGCAACGGAATAAATCCTTCTACTGTTTTAGATGAATGATTTACGAGATAATATAATTTTTCACCGTCAACAATTCGGCGAGTGTATTTGAGGCCTAATTCTACAAGTGTTTCAGGGAAGACCTGAACATTTTCTAAAGCTTTAAAAATATCTGTAACCGGTTTTACAGTTTCTTTGTTTGCTTCTAAAAGAGCTTTAAGTTGTTGCTCCTGATTTTTATAATCATAAAATCCAGGAACAGACTCTGGTAATCCTTCAAATATAATGATTGCTCCGGCTTTTTGTAAATCGATAAGTTTTTGCAAAGTTGCTAAAGGCATTTTTTTGCAAGCCGGAACAATTAAGGATTTGAAAGTTCCTCCTGGCAGACTAATTTTTCCGTCAACAACTTTGGCTTGGGCAATAAAGTTGTCCGAAATAAAATCGACTCCATATCCTTTTTTGATTAAACTTTTGGTTGTGTCATAAAACGAAGTCTCGTATAACCATTCGGATAAGGAATGTATTTTAAATTGGAAAAATAAAGTTCCTTTAAGATTTTTGTCCCAAGTATCAAAAATAGGCCAGTAGAGCAATGTTTCGTTGTCTGATTTTCCTTGTTGCAACATCGATTGGCAGTTCGCAATATAGGAAAATAGGGAAGGTGCATCTTCCCAAATGCTGTTATTAGCGTTAAAGTTTACAGATGCATAAAATTTCCATCCCGGCCACGCAGCTCTTGTTGGAGAATAAGTCGAACCGTGAAGGAATATATGATTGATTCCGTTAAGCATTAAATCTTCGGCTTCGGGTTTGCATTGTGATAACGCTGTTTTAAAGTGCTCTCTTAACCATGTAAAAGTCTCGGATGAAACCAGATTTTTCCCTGAAATATGTGCCGCCGAAGAAGAGAATTTGAGCATTACAGGATCAGCATCTCCCTCGCGGATATCTTCTTTTTCACGTCTAAAGCCCGGAATATCAAAAGGCATAGAGCCAAAAGTTTCACACTCAGGAATATCAGCCGAAGCGTATAAATCAATTAAGTTTCCTGGCGAACCGTGAGCTTGAAGTTTGGTTTTGAAGTTTTTGGCATTCGCCCAATTAGTCCAAGGTTTGTCAAATTTGTTTAGCAATAAATCCGACAATGTTTGGCGGTAATCGCTTCGAATTCTGTTACTGGTTATATTGTCTGTTTCATCAAGCAGAGCAGGTAATTGCTCTTTCAAATCATAACCTCTTCTGGTCTTGAATTCTTCGAAAAAATTTGGTGTAAAATCAGTTCCGTAAACTTCGTAACTGTCATTGAATATAGCGCGAATTTTGCCTTCGCGCCCTTTGAAAGCTTTGTCAAACGGAACAACATATTCATTGAGCGCTTCTTCGGAATAATGATCCAAAGTATATCCTTTGCCACCCGGGGCAGCTCTTTTGACTTGCTGGCCTGTCTTACCGCTAAAAACGGCATAAATAGTATAGTCGGTTTTTTTTGCTTTCCATTTCAGTTGATTGGGTTTTTCCTTTTGGTTTACAACCTGATCGGTTAAATTAGCATAAGTACCGTTACTACCATAAGCAACCACATATAAAAGTGTAGCGGGTACTTTTTCTTTTGTACTGTCAAGTGCTATTTTTTTATCGATTGTTTCATTCTTTTTTACTTGATATTTTTCCACAATTAGCTTTGTTGCAGCATGAGGAAGTGTTACATGGGCACCTCCATAAGGCCATCCTGTTCCAAGAACCATATCGACCTGCATATGAAGGCTGTCGGATACCTTAATAGTGTAATCGAGCATTTCCATCCATTTAGGTGATAGGTAGTCGATGAAATTATTTTCTTCGCCTTTTACACCATATATAGGAGTTATTTCAACTCCACCAATTCCGGCTTTGTGAAAATCCAAGAGACTTTTTTTTAAATTAGGTTTGTCCACTGCGCTTCCCATCCACCACCAACGAGCCCAAGGCTGATTAATATTAGTTGATTTTGGCCAAGGAGAATTACTTGTCTCTTGGGCCAAAGTGCTCAAAGAACAAGAGATTGTGAATGCTAATAGGAATGCTAAAAAGCAATACTGAAGTTTAGTTCTCATTATTAATAATTATTCTTTGGTTTTTTTGGTAATCGTTAGTCCTTGAATTTGCTAATACATAATCTAAAATTGATGATTTTTTGTATTACTGTAAAAATATCAGTAGTATATTTAATTAGTATCCTGTCGCATCCTGTTTTTGATAAAAACATAAAGGATTTAGTGAAAAAAGCATATTTTTTTGAGTATTTAGTTGTTTTTTATTTTTTTTGATGAAAAAAATAAATAAATTGTTTTATAGGTATTTTAATTTTATTTTTTCATAATCAATTTTTATTTCATTATAAATAAATATTAATATCTGTTTTTTCTTAAAAACATTGATAATTTTATTAAAATTAACTTAAATAACAGGATACGACAGGATGCGATCAGTGTTTCTTCTAAATATATTTGCTTTGACTAATTAATTAACTAAAAATTAACTTTTATGAAAAACAAATTGACCTTTTTGTTTATTGTGGCAATGTTTGCTATGATGTATACATCAGGCTATGCGCAGAACAAGGTGATCAAAGGAAAAATTACGGATGCTTCCGGTTTACCTTTGCCGGGAGCAAATGTTCTTATTAAGGGAACTCAGAAGGGTACAGACTCAGACTTTGATGGAAAGTATTCTCTTAGTGTTCCTTCAGGATCTGTGCTTGTGTTTAGTTTTGTAGGTTCCAAAACGCAAGAGATAACTGTTGGACAGTCATCAGAAATTAATGTGGTTTTGAAAGAAGAAAATAACGCATTGGAAGAGGTTGTTGTTGTGGGGTATGGAACAAAAAAGAAAAAGGATCTTACTGGGTCAATCGTAAGTGTAGATGCTGAAGATATTGCTTCCAGACCAGTTGTAAATGCCGTACAGGCTATGCAGGGAAAGGCAGCAGGGGTTGATGTTTCGTCCAATGAGCGTCCGGGACAAGTGGGGAGTATTACAATTCGTGGGGCTCGTTCTATTTCTGCTTCCAACTCACCGCTTTATGTAGTTGATGGGATACCAATGAATACCAGACTTGTTACTGATGCTTCTACTGGAAAAATCAGTGTGGATCCAAATTCAGGAGGGATTGATTTCTTGAACCCTACAGATATTGAGACAATTGATATTTTGAAAGATGCTTCGGCTACGGCAATCTATGGTTCTCGTGGAGCTAATGGGGTAGTTATCGTTACAACCAAAAAAGGTAAAAACGGTAAGTACACATTGAATTATGATACTTCGTTAATGACCGAAACAATTCATGAGAATGCTCCAATGATGACGGCAGGGGAGTATATTGATTTCCGTCGTTGGGGAAGATATTACTCTAATCCGTCTGCATTTCCTAGAGGAGATCAGCCAACGGTTGCTAATGATGAATTGATTTTCTTGAAATCTGCGGATCCTTCAGCATGGGCGAACTTTACAAAAGGTTGGAGTAAAGATGCTAGTGGTAAAGATGTATGGGATGGTTCTAAAGTAGCTACTACAGATTGGACTAAATTCGTTACACGTACAGGGGTTACGCAACAACACACCCTAAGTGTTAGTGGGGGTACAGAAAAAATGAAATCTTATGGATCTTTTGGATATGTAAACAATACGGGAACATTACTGGGACAAAGTTATAAACGTTATAATGGTACTGCCAATGTCGATATTACACCTACCAAATGGTTCTCTATGGGGGTAAGTCTTAATACCAGCTATAGTATTAATGAATATGGACAATCTAACGTAGGTAGAACAGCAGTAACTAGTTCGGGAGGAATATATGCAACTGCCCGCACAAATCTACCTTATGCTGTTCCTTATGATAGCAATGGAAACAGAATAGATAACCCAGGAGGGGATTCAACTATTAGAACTCCTGTTGATGAGCATTTGTATTCACAAGATCAACGTATCACTATGCGTGCTTTTGGTAGTTTGTACACTCAGTTTGATTTGGGTGGAATTTCAAAATCTCTTGATGGTTTGAAATACCGAATCAATTTTGGACCAGATTTGACTTCTTACCGTGATGGTGTTTATTTGGATGGTAAGTCAGCTATTCGTTCAGGGACAAGTTTTGCATCTTTGGCTAAAGAACAAACTATTTCATATACGTTGGATAACTTGATTTTCTACAACAAATCAATCGGAGATCATAATTTTGGCGTGACTTTATTGGCGAGCCAGACACAATATCAAAATGAAGGAAGTTCGATGTCTGCCAATGATATCAAGAATCCTGAAAATAAATGGAATGCTCTTAATCCTGCCAATGTAACCCTTGCTGGATATTCTTCCGGTTTAACTCAAACAGGATTGTTATCCTATATGGGAAGGATAAATTATGGTTATGCCGATAAATATTTGGTTACGGCATCAGGACGTTATGATGGGGCATCTCAATTGGCTCCTGGAAATAAATGGGCTTTTTTCCCATCAGCTTCTTTGGCGTGGGTAATCAGCAAAGAAAAGTTCTTACAAGATGTGAAATGGGTTGACCAACTAAAACTTAGATTTGGTTATGGGGTAACCGGAAATGCTGCTGTACCAGCTTATGCTACACAACCACCGTTAACAGGAATTGTTTATGCAACTGGTTCTGGTGTTGTAAATAATACTTCTTTGGGTAATGAAGACTTGAGTTGGGAGCAAACTACTCAGTTTAACTATGGGGTAGATTTCTCTATGTTTAACCATAGAGTTTCAGGAGCATTAGAATATTATACAAGTAATACTAATGATTTGTTGTTGAAAAGTAGTGTTCCTACAGTTCTTGGGGTTAAAGACACTTATCAAAACGTAGGGGAAACTGAAGGACATGGGGTTGAGCTTACTTTGAATACTGTGAACATTACATCAAAAGATTTTGAGTGGACTTCAAGTCTTAGTGGTTCATACCAAAAAAGCAAAATTGTTTCCTTGCAAAACGGTAAGTTTGATGATATCAACAACAATTTATTCATTGGGCAATCTCAAAACGTGATTTACGGTTTTGCTTCAAACGGAATTTGGAAACCTGAAGATGCTGCCGAAATGGCAAAATTCAATGCCAACGGTGCTGGTTTTACTTTTGGTAATGCAAGACCAGTAGATCAAAATGGTGATTATAAAATTGACGCTAATAATGACCGTGTTATAATTGGAAGTAAAGACCCAAAATACATTGCGGGATTGACCAATACTTTTACTTATAAAAATGTTGAGTTTTCATTCTTTGTATATGGTCGTATGGGTTACAAATATGATACAGGAGGTGAAAATGAAGGAGCAAAAGGTAGCCAAAGATCTATCGATTATTATTATGAGAATGATACCAATTCAGAATATCAAAAACCAATTTATTCTGCTGGTACTGGAGATTCTTATTATCCTACTTTGGGCTATCGTGATGGGACATTCTTAAAAATGAGAAATATTTCTTTGGGTTATATTTTCGATAAAGATCTTGTTCAAAAGATGGGACTAACAAAATTGAGATTGTATATGCAGGCAAATAATCCATTCATGATTTATTCTAAAGTGAAATGGACTGATTTGGACACGCAAACGACGGCTTCAAACAGAGGATTTACAATGGGGTTAAATGTCCAATTCTAAAATTGAATTTTAATACGATACACTATGAAAAATTATAAAAAACCATATATCAATATGTTGCTTTTAGCTGTAATGGCTCTAGGTAGCTCATCTTGTAACCAGGATTTTCTTGAGGAGAATTTGACAACAGCCTATAGTAAAGACTATTATAAAACTGAAGCAGGGATACAGGCTTTGGCTGTAGGGACATATTATCAGACATTTGCGGCAGAATTTGCTACAGAAGTACCACTTACCGCAACAGAATCAGGAACAGATGAATTTCATGCGGGAGGTGACCCTTCGAACTGGATTTGGAATTCGTATGGTGCAGGATTTAAGGCTTTTGTGACGGTTTCAAATTCAAATACAGTTGCAGCTAATACAAATTGGGATAACTTATACATTGGAATAGGTAATGCCAATGAATTAATTGAAGCGGCCACAAATATTAATTCAACAAACGATGCGATCAAGAAAACAGCATTGGGAGAGGGTTACTTTTTGAGAGCTTTTAATTATTTAAAACTGGTGAGTCAATACGGTGCCGTGCCTTTGAAATTGAAAACCAGTTCTACAGTAGAATTGGAATTTACTAGAGCGGCTCCTCAAGCGGTTTTTGATCAGATAATTGCCGATTTTAAGCAAGCCTATAATTTGTTAAGCAATACTGGATCTCCTGCTAAAATAACAAAAGATGCCGCAGCGCATTATTTGGCAAAAGCTTATTTAGCTCGTGCTAGTGAAATCAATGACAGTTGGAACTCAACTACAAAATTGGCTGATTTACAACAAGTAGTTTCTTTGGCAGATGAGGTTATTTCTCGCCACCCATTGGCAGCAAACTACGATAATCTTTGGAGTTATACAGCTGCCGATGGTGCAAACGAAAAATTGCCTGAGTTGATTTTGTCAGGTCAATTTAATGCCAGTACGTTGACGACAGGAGGAAATCAACAACATTTGTATTTCCTTTCAACATACGATCAGTTAGCGCAAATGAAACGTAACCTTGCAGGAGGAAGACCATTTAGCCGTTTGGCTCCAACTTATTTTGTTTATGATGTTTTCGATAAAGTGAACGATTCTCGTTTTTGGAAAAGTTTCCAAACCAAAAGCATTGTTAACAACCAATCAGGGACATATTATAAAAATGGGGATTTGGGTATAATGTATGTTGTGAATACAGCTACAGACACTCGTTTTGCAAAAACAAAAAATACAGATGCAATTATCTATTCTAAAACAGGAAAAACGATTCCTAGCGTGTATGTGGCTTATGCGGCAGACAAAGTTGGTTTAATGGCTGATGTGAGATTCCCGTCTTTGAGCAAATATATGGATGGTAACAGAATCGATTTGAGTAGCACAAAAGGATCACGGGACATTACATTGGCACGTTCTGCCGAGACTTATCTAATGGCTGCAGAAGCAAAAATACGTTTGGCAAAATTAGGATCGGCTTCATACAGCGATGCATTAACTTATATTAATGCAGTTCGTACTCGTGCTGCATATAAGTCAGGTGAAAACCGTGCTGCTTATGCTGATGGATCTGCGGCATATACTACAACGGGACAAGCTGGAATTCCAATTTCATATATCCCTGAAAACTCCTATTATGAATCAACTAATATTCCTGTGGTAACTACAGCAACTAATTTGACTATTGGTAATATCAATGCATTACCGGCAGAAGATCAAGCAGTAATCACAAAATTGGGTTACTCCAGTGATTATGACAGAATGTTGTGTTTGGTATTAAATGAGCGTACCAGAGAACTTTGTGGTGAGTTCCACCGTTGGGAGGACTTGAGTAGAACCAAAACTTTGGTTGCACGAGCAAAAGCTTATAATATTGAAGCTGCAGCAAATGTTCAAGATTTTCACAACTTGCGCCCGATTCCTCAAACTTTCCTTGATGGAGTTTATTCAAATGGAAGACCGTTGACTGCTTCTGAAAAACAAGCAATGCAGAATCCTGGTTATTAATCGATAAGTTTATATTTTTTTGAAAGCCGTCTCAATTGAGGCGGTTTTTTTTGTTTCATTTGAAAAAAGGTGATTTGATCTTTTTGTGTAAATATAATATTAATAGCTAAATTTTACGAATTTGCTAATTTTTTAAGCTTTAATTAATAATGTTAAAATTTTTTTTCTTGAAAAAAATTTGGTAAAAGTTAAAAAATGTTAATTGATTGTTGTTAAGCTACTTGGTTTGCATAAATACAGTTTTTTAGGTTTGGTTAAATTAATTTATTGAAAATTAACAGCATACTACAGGATAGAACTGCTTTTTGATGTAGATAAATTTGAAACACTATTAAAAAAATTAACTTAATTTAACTATTATGAAAAACAAATTTAGTCTTTTTCTGACTATCGCCTTGTTTGCTTTACTGCATGTATCAAGTTATGCTCAGAGCAAAGTGGTTAAAGGAACAATTAAAGACGCAACCGGCTTGCCTATACCTGGGGTAAATGTGGTTGTTAAAGGAACAAAAACGGGGGCTAGTACTGATTTTGATGGAAAGTATTCTATCAGTGCTTCTGTTGGTCAGGTATTGGTTTATAGTTCTACTGGTTCTAAAACGGTAGAAAGAACGGTTAATCAATCAACTAGTGCTATTGATGTGGTTATGGTTGACGAAGTAGCTCAACTTAATGAAGTTGTAGTTGTTGGGTACGGTACGGTTAAGAAGTCGGATGTAACCGGAGCGATCGTAAGTGTTGGTGCCGAGAAATTGACAACTCGTCCAGTGAACAATGCGTTGGAGGCTTTGCAAGGAAAAGCGGCCGGAGTGGATATTAAAACAAGTGAACGTCCAGGAACTATTGGGGATGTTCGTATTCGTGGTAACCGTTCTTTGACAGCTAGTAATTCACCTCTTTATGTGGTGGACGGTGTGCCTTTGATGTCGGCGTCGTCTATCGAAACACTTAACCCGCGTGATATTGCATCTATTGATATTCTTAAAGATGCTTCTGCAACAGCTATTTATGGTTCTCGTGGAGCTAACGGGGTTATTATTGTTACTACTAAGCAGGGTAAAGCGGGACAGTTTAGCTTAAATTATTCTGGAACTGTTACAACGCAAGAGATTGTTGACCGTTCTCCATCAATGAGTGCTTCCGATTTCATTAATTTCAGGCGCACAGCTGCTTATAATCTTGATCCAACTAAATATCCAAGTCCGGACGCCCCAACTTATGCAAATGATAAATTGATTTTTGACAGTGCTTTAGATGGACAAACTTCTAGAGATAACGTATTAAAAGGTTGGGCAAGCGGTTCCTGGGATCCTTCAAAAGTAACCAATACGGATTGGACTAAATTTGTAACCAGAACAGGGGTTACCACAGAGCATGTTTTAAGTGCAAGTGGAGGTTCAGAAAAAGTAAATAGTTACGGCTCATTTGGTTATTTGAATAATCAAGGGACTCAAAAAGGACAATCGTATGAGCGTTATACTGCAAAAGTGAGTACAAATATCAATGCTACAGATTGGTTCAAAATGACTGCATCATTAAATGCAACTTGGAGCGAGCAGGATTATGGAATGTCAACTTTGGGAGGTCGCAGTAACTCATCACCAAATTCTATTTATGGCGCTGCAAAATCTATTTACAATATGGCTGTTCCTTTTGATGCAAACGGTAATTTAGTTATCAATCCAGGAGGAGAAAGTGGTATTTATACTATTATGAATGAATGGGATAAAAGCACACAATTATCGCAAATTATGCGTGTGTTAGGAAATTTCTCTACAACAATCGATATTGGAAAGGTTTGGGAACCTGTAAAAGGACTTAGTTATAAAATGAATTTTGGTCCAGATTTCCGTCATTGGAGAGAGGGGGTTTATATTGATGGAACATCAGTAAATAAAATTAATTCAAACGGGACTCCCGGATCTAATTATGCTAGACTAAAAAATCGTCGTGATTTTTCTTGGACTTTGGATAATATGTTGACTTATGACCGCACTTTTGCAAGTAAACATAATTTTGGGGTTACATTACTTCAGTCAGCTTCAGCTTGGAATATAGAAGAATCGTCTATGAATGCTGATAATATACCTGTACCATCTTTTTTATGGAATGCATTTGGAACAGTTGATATTACTAATGCAGCAAATAAAGCAGGAATGAGTTCTGGTCTTACAGAGCGTCAATTGAATTCGTACATGGCACGTGTAAACTACGGTTATGATGGACGTTATTTATTGACAATGTCTGGACGATGGGATGGAGCTTCTCAGCTTTCAGAAGGGCATAAATGGGACTTTTTCCCATCTGCAGCTCTTGGATGGCGTATCAATAAAGAAGAATTCATGAACAATATTGATTGGATTCAAAATTTGAAACTTCGTTTAGGTGTTGGTGTGACTGGAAACTCATCAGTTGATCCGTATGCAACAGCTGGAAATATTAGTTCAATTTTACTTCCTTTTAACGGCATAGCAAATGAGATGGCTTATACTACTAATGAGCCTTATTATACAAAAGATCAAGTATCTATGGCTAATAAAGACCTCGGTTGGGAAAAAACAACACAATACAACTTGGGAATTGATTTTAGTTTCTTGGATAACCGTATCAGTGGTAGTGTTGAAGGCTATAAAACATATACTAACGATTTGATTATGGAAATGAAAATACCTACTCTAACAGGTTTTCCTTCTACTTTTGCCAATGTCGGTAAAACAAGTAATCATGGGGTTGAGGTTACGCTTAACTTAATTCCGGTGGAAACTAAAAGTGGATTTACTTGGGAATCAACTCTGATTGGTGCTTGGCAAAAAGATAGAATCGAAGAGTTGGCTTATGGTAAAAATGATATGGCTGACAATGCATGGTTCATAGGAAGATCTATTAATGTGCAATATGGTTATGATAATTTAGGTATGTGGCAAAATACTCCGGAAGATCTTGCAGAAATGGCGAAGTGGAATGCTAATGGATACAAGTTTACACCAGGAAATGTTCGTCCAAAAGACCAAAATGGCGACTACAAAATGACTGCAGATGACCGTGTGGTTCTTGGTAATAGTAATCCTAATTGGACAATGGGATGGAACAATACTTTTGAGTACAAAGGTCTAGAATTAGGGATAGAAATCTATGGACGTATGGGTTATATGGCATCATTAGGAGGTGAAGCGTTGACAGCTCATGCCAATCAACGTGAAACGGATTATTGGACGCCAACAAACACTGGAGCTGAATTCCAAAAACCGATTTTGGCGCAAGCGACATCAGGTTCTGCTGATTCATTTTCAGGGCTATTAGGGTTTCAGAAAGCAGCATTTGCAAAAATTCGTAATATCTCTTTGGGGTATAACTTTTCTAAAGAACAGGCTTCCAAAATTGGTGTAGCTAATATGAAATTGTATGCCCAAGCGATAAGCCCCGGAAATATCTACCAATCATTGAGCTGGTATGATTTTGATACTAACGCGACCTACTACAACAGAAGTTTTGTTATGGGACTTCAAGTTGGATTCTAATAAATAAAAGGGTTAAAAAACTAATATTAAAAAATAGGAAAATGAATAATATTAAAAATATAGGATTCGTCTTTTTAGCAATGATGGGGCTCACCATTGCCTCGTGTTCGAATGACTTTCTTGATGAAGAACAGACAACTAAATATTCCACTGACTATTTTAATACACAGCAGGGACTTGTAGATTTGTCGGAGTCACTTTATGGTAATATTCGCTGGCATTTTGGGTATGAATGGGCTTATGGAACTACACTTTATGGTACCGATGAGTTTACAAATGCAAATGACCTTACGAATGAAATGTGGAATACGTATGACAATAGGTTAGGACCAATTAAAGCAACTACTGCGACAGGAGCGGCAAATGGTAATGCTACTGCACCATCTGATCTTTGGGATGAGATGTATTATGGAATTGCTTCTGCCAATACGATTATTGCAAAAGCACCAACTGTAATTACTGATGTAAAAATTCGTAATCGTGTTTTGGCTCACGCTTATTTTATGCGTGGTTATAACTACTACCGTCTAACAGCTCAATACGGAGGAGTTGTACTTCAAACAGAACCAGTTACTACTGTAGTTCGTAGTTTTACTCGTTCAACTGAGGAGGCTTGTTGGGCACAGGTTATATCTGATCTTCGTAATGCTTATCAGCTTTTTGAAGGGGAAATTTTTACTTATGGAAAAGGAATTACCTGGACCAAAGCGACAGCGGCTCACTTTCTTGCTAAAGCATTATTGTTCCGTTCTTCTGAGCGTAACAATGCATGGAATAGTGCTTACAAAACGAGTGACTATAAAGAAGCGATCGATGCTTGTAGTTACGCTATAACTGCGCGTGGTGCACTAACTGCTAATTATAATGATTTATACGCTAACTGGACAGGAATTGATTGTCCTAATGAACAACTTAGTGAAATTTTGATGGCTGCTGGTTATAATGGAGATGCAACTACTGTTGGTCGTTTTGGTAACCGTACTTATAACTATTTTGATCCTCAATTCTCCGTTTTTGCAGGAGGATGGTCTGCACGTGGGGTATGGATTGGTGGTATGGATTTCCAACGTTGTCGTCCTACAGAGTATAGCTATGCTGTTTTTGATCACGTTAATGATGCCCGTATGTGGAAAACATTTAAAACTGTTTATGGTGTAAACACTGTAAAAACACCTAATCCAAATGGTGTAGCGTTGGGTGATCCTGCTGTTGTAATGATTTTGAATACCAAAAATGATAACACTTATAATGGATATACTTTTGGAGCCTTTGTTCAAAATCCTACTTGGAAAGATGTTGCAGGACGTTTGCCAGCATGGGGAGGCGCTTCAGGTACTAGACAAACTCCTACTGCTGGAAGTCTGACAAGTAAGAAAGGGCAATTTGCTCCAAATTCATTGGTTTTGTATCAAAATGGTACATATGTAGCGCCTAACTTTAAAAGTACGCCTATTTGTAATTTCTTTGCTGGTATCAATAAAACTGAGGATGGATCTCGTACTGCTGAAAAAGGAGATGCGCATCGTGATGTAACTATGGCACGTCTTGCAGAAACGTATCTAGTCCGTGCAGAGTGTTATGCTCGTCTTGGACAATATGGTCTTGCAATGAACGATATTAATGTTGTTCGTGCACGTGCGCAATGGAAAGCCGGAGAAAACAGATCGTACTATATTGATGGTTCGGTAGCTTTTGAGAAAAATGCTTTAAATGCAGGTACAAACGCAACATTTTATACTAATTCGAATTTGAACATGAACACCTATTATTTGTCAAATCCAGGAGTGGCAGTTACAACTGCTGCATCTGATTTGACATTGAAATCGTTCCCCGCTAATTTACCAGCAGAAGATGAAGCAATAATTGCGCAAGTTGGTGCTTCTACAGATTTGGATCGTGCATTGAATTTCATTCTTGATGAGCGTACACGTGAATTGTTGGGTGAATGGGATCGTTGGGAAACTTTATCTCGTACAGGAACATTAATCAAACGTACTAAAGTATTCAATCCTGAAGCTAAATACATAACAGTTAATAAGCATGAACTCCGTCCAATACCACAATCATTTATTGATGGTATATTGAATCCTGACGGTACTAACTTGTCAAGCAGTCAAAAAGCAGCTTGGCAAAACCCAGGTTATTAATAATTATAGTTATTTTTTTGAAAGCCGTCTCAATTTCGAGACGGCTTTTTGTTTTCAATTAACTTAACTTATGCAGGTTAGGGCAGGATACGATTGCCTATCAATTCTCTTATTTTTAAAGCTTAGTATTAAAATCGAAATATTTATGAATTACTTCAAAAAGTTATTGCTAATTCTTATTGTTTTGGGCGCTAAATTACCTTTGATAGCCCAAGTTAAATTGCCAGCTCTCGTGGGAGACAATATGGTTCTGCAACAAAATTCCAAAGTGAATTTGTGGGGTTGGGCTTCACCAAACGAAAAAATTAATATTCAATTGGGATGGCAAACTGCTCCAGTTGTCATTACGGCAAACCCTGATGGAACCTGGAAAACAGCAGTTGATACTCCGAAAGGAAATGAAAAGGCTTATGATATTACTATTGATGCTTCAAACAAAATTATTCTGCACAATGTACTTATTGGTGAAGTTTGGATTTGTTCCGGTCAGTCGAACATGTATTTTCCGGTTGGTAAAGAAGAGGGAACTTGGAAAACTGGCGTGGTGAATTATGAGGAAGAAATCAAAAATGCCAATTTCCCTAATATCAGAATATTTACAGTTTTGACCAAAGCTTCCCAAAAACCGCTTGATGATGTTACTGGGAGTTGGAAGGAATGCTCACCGGCTAGTGTGAAAAGTTTTTCGGCTGTAGGCTATTTTTTTGGAAGGAATCTGTACCAAAAACTGAATGTTCCGATTGGTTTGATTGCTTCTTCTTGGGGAGGAACTAAAGCTGAAGCTTGGACTTCCGAAAAAGTATTGGAAGAGAATACTGATTTTTTACCAATTTTGGAAAACGATGCCAAAAACGAAAAATTATATCAGGAAAAACTCGAAGCGTATTATTCGGATTTGAAAAAGGAGCGAATTGCAAATAATAATGATTTGTCAAAAAGTCAATTAAAAAAGCCTAAAAAAGAGGATAATAAAACTTCATACGTTCTATATAATGCGATGTTAAATCCGCTAGTTAATTATACGATGAAAGGTGTGATTTGGTATCAAGGAGAGAGCAATGCAGAACAAGCTTATTTGTACCGCAGTTTGTTTCCGGCGATGGTTAAAAATTGGAGAAATGATTGGAATCAAGGAGATTTTCCTTTTTATTTTGTCCAAATCGCTCCACATAAAGGACAAAATCCAGACATAAGGGAAGCGCAGTTAATTTCATCCAAAAGTATTGCCAATTCTGGAATGGTAGTTACAACGGATGTTGGTGATGCCAATAATATTCACCCAATTGATAAGCAAACTGTAGGTTACCGTTTGTCTTTATTGGCTCGTGCCAAAACTTATAACGAACCAAATCTGGTGTTTTCGGGACCAATTTATAATAATATGAAAATCAAAAAGAACCGTGCCCAATTGTTTTTTGATTATGCTGAAAGTGGTCTTGTAAAAAACGGTGATGTGTTGAAAGAATTTGAAATTGCAGGAGAAGATAAAGTGTTTTATCCGGCAGACGCCAAAATTGAAGGAAAAACAGTTGTCGTTTCTTCTGAAAAAGTAAAAAGCCCTGTTGCTGTTCGTTTTGCATGGAAAGCTATTCCAGAACCAAATTTGTTCAATAAAGAAAAACTGCCGGCTTCCCCTTTCAGGACTGATGATTGGTAGTCAAAATCATTTAGCAAAACATTTAAAATATAACAAAATAGAGTCTTTTTTAAGAGGATTTACAACATTGTAAGTCCTCTTTTTTTATACTTCTAGGTTACAGGGAAGAGCAGGACAGTATTGAAATAATAAATAAATATATTTGGTATAAATCACCCACCAAACTATATGAAATTTAGGTTAATACAATTCCATAGAAAATTTTTTGTTCTATTGTTTCTTTTATTTGCTATACCTCTTTTTTCTCAAAATGATCAGAGAAAAGAAGAGGGTAAAATTGCCGATAAACCGCTGTTTCGAGACCCTAATTATGACGGCGCTGCCGATTCAACAATCATTTGGAACAGTAAAGAGAAAAAATGGTTTATGTTTTATACCAATAGAAGAGCCAATATAGGTGGTGATGGTGTAAGTTGGGTACATGGGACACCTATAGGAATTGCTGAATCGTCAGATGGTGCACATTGGAAATATAAAACCAATTGCAATATCAATTATTCGGTTAAGGATGTGACGTATTGGGCGCCGGACGTAATTATGTACAAAGGCAAATATCATATGTATTTGACTATTGTTCCGGGTATTTTTACAGATTGGTATCACCCTCGCTACATTATACATTTGACCAGTAAAAATTTGATTGATTGGAATTTTGAATCCAAACTAACACTTGCTTCAGAACGTTGCATTGATGCTTCTGTTTTTCAATTGCCCGATGGAAACTGGCGAATGTATTATAATAATGAAAATGACGGAAAATCTATTTATTATGCCGATAGTAAAGACTTATACAACTGGACAAACAGCGGTAAAAAAGTCGTAAAAGACAGGGGAGAAGGACCAAAAGTATTTAGCTGGAAAGGCAAAAATTGGTTGATAAACGATGCCTGGAGAGGTTTAGGTGTCTATTCATCTGAAGATTTTGTCAATTGGAACCGACAAGAAAAAAATATATTGCAAATACCCGGAACCGGTAAAGATGATGGAGTAATCGGCGGGCATCCCGATGTCGTGGAGAATGGAGACAAAGCTTATGTCTTTTATTTTACTCATCCGGGGCGAACACTCGAGAACAAAGGAATTGACAGCTATGAAACCAGAAGAAGCTCTATTCAGGTCGCTGAACTGGAATACATCAACGGTGAAATAGTTTGCAATAGAGATAAATCTGTATATATTAACCTTAAACCAACCAAAAAATGAAAACCAACACAGTTAGAAACGCTTTCAAAATGAAATTAAAACCGGGCTTTGAAATTGAGTACAAAAAACGTCACGACAAAATCTGGCCGGAATTGTCCAGTTTGCTTTCGGAAACCGGAATACAAGATTACAGCATTTTTCTTGATGAAGAAACGATGATTCTCTTTGCTGTTCAAAAAATAAGCACCGACTTTGATTTTGATTATCTTCCAAATCATCCTATAGTAAAAAAATGGTGGGCTTACATGGCTGATATTATGGATACCAATCCCGATAATTCGCCATGTTCTACTTCTTTGATTGAAGTGTTTCATATGGATTAAAATATCTTCACTACTTTTAAGGAGAAAATCAAAACTTAAATAAAAATGGATTTTAAAAAGCCTGCTTTTTTCACGTTATTTCTTTTTTTTACAATTAACTGTGTTAACGCTCAAAAAAGAGTCGAAATTGAATTGTCCAAAGGATGGAAATTTGCCAAAGGCCAAAACGAAAAAGCTTTTGAAAGTAATTTTAATGATACAAAATGGCAATCGGTAACCGTTCCGCACGATTGGGCTATTTACGGACCTTTTGATAAGGAAGTAGACAAGCAAACAACCGCCATTGTTCAAAATGGTGAAAAAGTTGCCACCGAAAAAACAGGTCGTACAGGTGCGTTGCCTTACATTGGCGAAGCTTGGTATAGAAATCAGTTTTCGGTTCCTGATTTGGACAAAAATAAGAAAGTGATTCTCCTTTTCGAAGGTGCAATGAGCGAGCCTAAAGTATTTGTAAACGGTAAAAAAGTAGGGGAGTGGAATTATGGCTACAACTATTTTTATTTTGATATAACCGATTTTGTTATTGCCAATGGGAAGAACAGTTTAGCTGTTCATTTGTCGAATATGGGGGAATCTTCCCGCTGGTATCCGGGAGCCGGTCTGTACCGAAAAGTAAAATTGATTGTAAAAGACAAAGAAAGTATCGACCAATGGGGAACGTTTATTACGACTCCGATGGTTGCTGATGATTTGGCAAAAGTGAATGTTAAAACAAAAGTTACAGGCGAAAACCTGCGCATTGTGACTAAAATTAAAGATGCCAGTGGAAATGAAGTAGCCACAAACGAAACAACTGCTCTTTTTGGAAACGAATTTGAACAAAATATAGCTGTAAAAAATCCGCATTTGTGGAGTCCGGAAACGCCTTATCTCTATACAGCAATTTCTCAGCTATATGATGGTAATGTGCTTAAAGATGAAACCAGCACTCGTTTTGGTATTCGAACTATTAAATTTGAACCAAACAAAGGCTTTAGTTTAAACGGACAAATTAGAAAGTTTAAGGGAGTTTGTCTTCATCATGATTTAGGCCCAATTGGAACAGCTATCAATAAAGCCGCTTTGCGCAGACAATTAACCATTCTGAAAGACTTGGGTTGTAACGCCATTCGTAGTTCACACAACATGCCGTCATTGGAACAACTTGAATTGTGTGACGAAATGGGATTCATGTTTCTCGCCGAAAGTTTTGATGAATGGGCAAAGCCAAAAGTGAAAAATGGCTATAATCGTTTTTTTGCAACTGATGCTGAAAAAGATGTTGTCAATTTGGTGCATGCTACTCGCAACCATCCGTCAATTGTGATGTGGAGTTCAGGGAATGAAGTTCCGGACCAATGGGGTTCTGAAGGAGTGAAACGTGCCAAATGGTTACAGGAAATTTTTCATCGCGAAGACCCAACCCGACCAGTTACCGTTGGAATGGATCAGGTGAAAGCGACAATGGAATCCGGATTTGGTGCTTTGATGGATATTCCGGGACTGAATTATCGTGTGCCATTATACGAAGAAGCGTTTAAGAAATTCCCGCAAGGATTTATTTTAGGCTCCGAAACTGCATCGACAGTGAGTTCACGAGGTATTTATAAATTCCCGGTTGAAAAAGCAATTTCAAAACAGTATGATGATTTTCAATCTTCGTCTTATGATATGGAGTATTGCAGTTGGTCCAATTTGCCGGAGGAAGATTTTATTATGCAGGATGACAAACCTTGGGTAATTGGTGAATTTGTTTGGACGGGCTTTGATTATTTGGGCGAACCAACGCCTTATGATGAGAAATGGCCGTCAAGAAGCTCTTATTTTGGATTGAACGATTTGGCTGGTTTGCCAAAAGACAGATTCTATTTGTACAGAAGCCGTTGGAATACCAATGATAAAACACTTCATATTTTGCCTCACTGGAATTGGGAAGGAAGAGAAGGACAAACAACTCCGGTTTTTGTTTATACTAATTTTGATAGCGCTGAACTTTTCGTTAACGGAAAAAGTATGGGGATTCAGAGAAAGAATAATTCCTCGCCTCAAAGTAGATACCGTCTAATGTGGATGGATGTTAAATACGAGCCTGGAACGCTAAAAGTGGTAGCACTCGACAAAGACGGAAAAGCAGTTGCCGAAGAAGAAATTCATACTGCCGAAAAACCGTATCAAATAAAGCTCGAAGCCGACAGGACTACTCTTGATGCCAATGGCGAAGATTTGTCTTTCGTGACCGTATCGGTTGTGGACAAAAACGGAAACCCTTGTCCGACTGCCACACAGCAACTCAACTTTAGCGTAAGCGGAAAAGGAATTTATCGCGCTGCCTGCAATGGTGATGCGACTTCATTGGAACAATTCCACTTGCCAACAATGAAATTATTCAGCGGTAAATTGGTTGTTTTGGTGCAATCAACTTCCGAAGTAGGAAAAATTGAATTGTCTGTAACAGGAAAAGGATTAAAAAGCGGAAAAATAGCATTGGAATCGAAGTAAAATAATTATCGAGAATTAATTTAGTCTGCGAAAATCTGCAAAATCAGCGTGAAAAAAATGGCACGCAGATAACGCATATTTTCGCAGATTTTTTTTAAGAGATATTTCTATAAGCGTTGTTTTCGTCAACCCTATGCTACAGGACACTATAACTGCTTTTATTGAATATATTTGAATCAGTCGAGGCAACAGGAATTGAATTGGTTAATTTCAAAGGGGAATCTGCCAATCCCGCAAAATATAAAGCGATTGATATTCCTAAATAATAGTGGATGTAAAAGAATTATTAGATGAAGCCACATAAAAAAATAGTACCCATTTTATTTTTACTTCTGTTTTTTGGAGTCCAAACATGGTCGCAGGATACAAGAACTTTTAAAGTTTTTCAATTTCCAGCCAATAAAATTCCAACGATTGACGGAAACGCCGATGACTGGAAAATGGTTCCCGAAAGTTATGTCGTAGGAATGAATGAATTATGGGAAGACAGCGGAAAACAACCGAAAGCCAATCCTAAAAATCTGGATGTAAGTGTTAAAGTAGCTTGGGTGAAAGGACTGAACCGTCTGTATTTTTTATATGAGGCCTATGATGATTATTGGGATTTTTCGTTGCCAGGTTTACACAACGATACTTTCGAAGTAATTGTTGATGCTGATCAATCCGGTGGGCCATTTATAGATCGGTTTCATCCTAATAAAGCTTTGACAAATACTATGGATGCTTATTTTTCTTATCACGGTGTTCATGCCCAAAATTATCATATTTTCACCCCAGCCGAAGGGAAAGATTGGACATTGGTTTGGGGTAGCCAGCCTTGGATAAAGGAATTGCCTTATGCAAATGCCGCGATCCATTATAATTTTAAACCGGGTGAATCAGGGAAATTGACTCTGGAATTTTGGATAACGCCTTTTGATTATGCAGGAAATGATCCAAAAAGAGCGGTGGAATCCATTTTGGAAGAAAACAAAAATATAGGGCTTTGCTGGGCAATCATTGATTATGATGATGTAAATAAAGAAAGCAACAACGGATTTTGGAATTTATCCAAAGAACATAAGATGTATGGTAATGCCGATTTTAGTTTACCTTTTAAGCTAATGCCTTTGGAAAATGAATTCAAAAAAGCCATCTCGGCAAAATGGAGGTTCGACACCGTTGACATGAACCGAAGATTGGTCGCTTTTATTGATCAATCAGAAGGGGAGATCAAGTCATGGAATTGGGATTTTGGCGACGGCACAACATCTTCAGAACAAAATCTGATTCATCAGTACAAAGATGCCGGAAAATATATTGTTGTCCTGACAATTGAAGGGCCAAAAGGAAAATCCAGATTGTCTAAAATTTGGGATGTTGCAGTGAAATAACGTCAGTTCGAGTAAATTTTCAGAAAATGCGAATAGCTTTTTCTGAAAATTGTATCGAGAACAGTCGTTAAAATAATAACTATTAATTATAAATATGAAAAACAAATTAAGATTATTACTGCCTGTGAGTGTAGCAGTTTTATCGATTATGAGTTGTAATGCACAGCAAAAAATCAGCTTGTCGAACAGTTCCGATATGAAATTGACCGATAAAGCGGTAACAATAAAAAGAAGTGCTATCGACAAAACCGGAACGACAAAAGGGTTTCCGCTTTTGACTTATAAAAATGAGCAAATTCCTTCTCAAGTCAATGATTTGAACGGAGACGGAAAATGGGACGAACTTTTTTTAGTTACTGATTTTTCGCCAAATGAAAAGAAAGCCGTTCAGTTGAAATGGGTTACTGAAGCACCGAAATTCACTGTTAGAACCAGCGTTCGATTTGGTAAAAGAGAAGCCAAAGATTTGCCTGTGAAACCCGAAAATGAAGAAGTTATCATGGCAAACCAAGTGTACAAAGCATTGGGTTTCCAAAAATACCAAACAGATGGACCAACTTGGGAAAATGACAAAGTAGGTTTCAGACATTATTTGGACGGACGAAACGCCAAAGATGTTTTTGGGAAAAAAATCCCGGCGATTACTCCTGAAAATGTTGGGATCAACAGCGCCGGAGCAGTTGAAGATAATTATCACCAAATGTACGATTGGGGAAGGGATATTTTTCCGGTAGGGAGTTCAGTTGGATTAGGAGGCTACGCTTTGTTGATTAACAACGAAGTGAAACGCCTTGGAATTTTGGTAACTGATACGATCAATAATGTAGAAAAAACGACTTTTAAGATTGTGAGCGAAGGGCCTGAAAATTCGGTTTTGAGTTATGATTACCACAATTGGAACGCTTCGGGAAATAAATATCAGGTTCATGAAACAACTTCTATTTGGCCGGGAATGTATGCTTACAAAAACACGGTGTCAATCAATGGCCTTAAAGGAAATGAAACTTTTCTTATTGCCCTTTCAAACATCAATAACCAAAAAGGTGTAAAAGTAATAGAATCGGGTGATTGGGTTTGCTTAATACAACATGATAAACTGACTTACAACCGTGAATGGATTTTGGGTACGGCTATTTTGGTACCAAAAAAAGAATACAACGGTTATATCGAAGCGCCTAAAAAAGGACAATTAACCGATTCGTATTTGGCAAAAATGACTATCGATAACAATAAAGAAATCAGTTATTATGCCGTTGCTGGCTGGGAATTGAGCGCAGATAAAAACTTTAATGATGCTGATTATTTTGCCAATTATGTAACCAATCTTGCTAAACAGCTTTCAGCCAAAATTACTGTTGCTGTAAAAAAATAATTTTAACCACATAGATGCATAGACTTAAAATGAGTTAATTTAGAATAGATAGAAAATAGGATTATTTCTCACATAGATGATATGTGAAAAAGTAAGATGTCTATCAAAATCTCTTAAGCCTTATAAAAAAAACTATGTTTCTATGTTGTTTAAAAAAATGCCCAATGGGAAAATAACAACCTTGACTTTTAAACTAACTAACCTTAAAATTTTTGTCTAATGAAAAGAAATCATATCGCAGCTTTAGCTCTATTTTCACTGGGAGTATTTACTTCTGTGAATGCACAAGTGAATGACCAAACTACGCCATTACATTTAATGAAACCGAATTATCCAACTCCATATGTGATTCCGCAGAAAGAGGATATAAAAGCCGTTTTGGATAGGATTTATGGTTTTTTGGACAAAAACACGGCTTCGAAAATTATCAATGCTGATACAAAGGTTGAAGTAACCAATTATAAAAAAGGCAATGAGAACATTATGTTTGAGCCAGGTGCTTTTAGGTTAACCAGTTACGAATGGGGAGTTACCTATGCCGGAATGACTTTGGCTGCAAAAGCGACTGGTGAGAAATATTTTTCGGATTACAACAGTAAGCGCATGCAGTTAATCGCTGATATCGCTGAAAATTATCAGGAGAAAAATATTAAAGATGAGGCGATGCTTAAAACGCTTCATCCGGAAGCATTGGATTTTGCCGGAGCGCTTTGTGCCGCATTTATCAAAGCCAAAAAAGAAGGATTAAAAGCGAATGTTGACCCTTTGGTTAAAAATTACATTGATTTTATCAGCAATAAACAATTCAGATTGAAGGACGGAACTTTGGCAAGAAACAGACCGTTAGACAATTCAATTTGGTTAGACGATATGTTTATGAGTGTTCCTGCGCTTGCGCAAATGGGTGCCTACACAGGCGATGTGAAATATTTTGATGATGCGGTAAAACAAGTAAATCAATTTTCGGCGAGAATGTTTAATGAGCAAAAAGGGATTTACATGCACGGTTGGGTTGAATCGATGAAAGATCATCCTGAATTTCACTGGGGCAGAGCCAATGGTTGGGCTGTAATGGCAATGGTGGAATTATTGGAAGTATTGCCGAAAAACCATCCTGGATATCCGCAAGTTTTGGCACAATTGCAAAAACACATCAAAGGATTGGTTCAATATCAGGATGGAACCGGTTTTTGGCACCAATTGCTAGATAGAAATGACACTTATTTAGAGACTTCGGCAACGGCGATTTATACCTATTCAATCGCAAGAGCAATCAACCGTGGCTATGTTGACAAAATGACTTATGGCCCTGCCGTATTGTTGGGTTGGAATGCAGTTGCCACAAAAGTAAATGACAAAGGACAAGTAGAGGGAACTTGCGTGGGAACCGGTATGGGATTTGACCCTGCGTTTTATTATTACCGACCTGTAAATGCATTTGCGGCTCACGGTTATGGGCCTGTTTTATTGGCTGGAGCTGAGGTGATTTTGTTGTTGAAAGACCATCAATTTCAAATAAATGATAGTGCAATACAGGTGAAAATTGAAGGTAAAGACAATAAATCAAAATAGTATGAAAGCAATTTTAAATACTGTTTTTTTATTGGTTACCGTTATTTCTTTTAGTCAGATTGGGACACGGTTTCCATCTGAAAAAAAGATAATCAAAGACCCGGTTACTGGGCAGGAATTGATTTTTTTGACGACTAAATCGGCTGGGGATTCCAAAACCTATCCTACTCATCCGCAATGGACTGCTGATGGGCAATGGATAATTTTTAGGACGAACAGGGTTAAAGGCGAAGCGATGGCGGTCAATGAAAAATCAGGTGTGATGGTTCAGGTTACCGAAGGTGGTTATACCGGAACGCTTTGCATGGCGCAAAAGTCGATGAAACTGTTTTTTATGCGCAAAGCCGATGACGATAAAATGAAGGTGATGGAAGTTAATCTGGATGCGGTTTTTAAAGACAGTGAAGCGGGTAAATTGAAACCGGTTTCAGCTTACGAAAGAGTGTGCGGAATCACAAAATCGGGTACCGGAGGTGCTGGCGATATGGCTTTGGATGCCGATGAAGAATGGGTATATTTTAGGGAAGGAAAAGAAGAAGCGGCTAAATATCTAAAACCGGATGTTGTAATCGAGAAAAGTTTTGGTCCTCGTAACATGGGAGCAGGACCGGGCGGAATTGCAAGCATGAATGTGAAAACAGGGGAGTTGAAACATGTGGTTTCGGTGCCTTTTCAAATTGGTCACATTCAATCGAATATATGGAATGCGGGCGAAATTGTTTTTTGCTGGGAAACAGGAGGGAAGTCGCCGCAACGCACTTGGACAGTGATGTCGGATGGGTCGGGTTTGCGTCCTCTGTATCCTGAAGCTGATTATGAATGGGTTACCCATGAAGCCGTGATTGGCAAAGATGAAGTAGCGATGGCGATTATGGGACACCGAAAAATTGATATTGAGAAAGAGGCTCCCGTTGAAGTTGCTAAAAACGGCGAAATCAAAAATCCGGTGAATCCTGGGCAAGAAAGCAATTGGGGCGCTACGGGAACCCGCGAAAAACCTACAGGTTTGGCGATCGTGAATTTAAGAACCCGTGAAATGATTATTGCGGGACAAACCAAAAGCGGAAGCGGTTTATGGCATGTTCACGGCTCGGCTGATGGGAGATGGGCTGTTGGTGACGATTTTTCCAGAAGTTTGTACCTGATTGACCGAAAAACCAACGAAATGATGATGCTCACTACGGGGCATAAAGAAACCGCCGCCGACCATGTACACCCAACTTTCAACAGGGACGGAACAAAAATCGAAATTCAATCGGCTATGCTTTCTGAAGACAACCGTACAATGAATATTTGTATTGTAAATGTTCCGAAGGAATGGTTGAATAGAAAATAGATTTTATTATGATAGAGAAAATGAGGCTTGAGGGCCTCATTTTTGGTTTCTATAAGTTTTTGATCTTGTAGGTATTTGTTTAATGTTATTGTTTTTATCAGAAAAAATTATTTCATCGTCACAGTTTTCCATTGCATTACGATTTCTCCGTTTCCTAACATATCAGCTATCTCTAAAAATTTAAATTTGTTTTTGGCAGTTTTTTTGTAAAGTTTATGAAAGTCTTTAAAAGCCTCATACTTTCCATTATTGTAAAAAAAAGTAAAATTTTCAATTAGTTTCCATTTACCATTTTTCAAAGTCCAAATCTTAAATACTTTAAAGTTACTGGCGCAAGATGAATTATATTCGGCAATTTCATTTCCTCCATCTTCATCAATATCCCCAATACTGAAAATCCCCTCAAGGTGACAACAATTTGAATTTGACTCTATTCTTGGAATTTTATTATCGGTAAAATAATAAGATTGTCCTTCTTCACACCAACCTAAACCTGGTAAAATAAAAGTAGAATCATTTTTTCCATCACCATTCAAGTCTCCTAAATTTTTAAATTTTTTGATAAAAACTTTGTCGGCTTCAAGAGAGTATTCATAAAAATATTCCTTTTCAACTATTGTTGGGAAACAATTCTTTTTTGAGTTTTCTAACTCATATCTTGAAATGTCTAATTTAAATTTTCCTTTAAGAACGGAATCGTTTATGAATTGAATGTCATTAGACAGTATTGAATTTTTGGGTTTACTGATTTTTAGCGTCTCGATTACTTCTTGATAAGAAAGCCTTTTAGGAGAACTTGGTTTAGAAGTTACTTTTTTATAAGTTGTCTTTCTTTCTGTTTTTTCAACTTCATTTTTACAAGAAAACAAACTAAATAATATGATTAAAATGATGAGTTTTCTCATTTAAAATGTTTTTAAAATTGCTCAAGACTATTGCAATATGCGCTTAGGAGCTCTATCACATGATTATTGTGCCGCTTTTAAAGAATGTTAATTTTGCTTTTTTTACAAATTCTTCCGGTTTCGTTTCTTTAGTAGCATTTACATTTTGAATTTCAAAATAACATTCCGTTGGATTCATTTCTCCTTTTCTAAAAATCCAAATTTGAAATCGTTTGGTATTAATATTTGGATTTAGAAAAGTCAATTCATCAAAGCTTCCAATACTAATTGAATCAGTCCTAGTTATATTATAAAATATTTTTTCGTCTTTGGTCATTTTATCTAATTCATTTTTTGTTTTAATTTCAGCAACTTCATTTCCCGTTACGATATTTGGATAAAAAATACCACTAGTAAAAATTAGTCTATATTCTTCCTTTGAATTTGGAATATTTAAGGTTTTTTCATCATATTTAATTGTAAAATCATCTACGATTGTGATTTTTCCGCGAAATTTTTTGTAAGCTGTTTTTAAATATTCTTTTTCAAAGACTTTTTTTGCAAATCGATATCTATTTTGATTAAGATTTTCTGTTTGACAAAATATATTTCCAAATGCGAATAATAAGATAATAACATTTAGTGTTTTTTTCATAGTCTTCCTTTATTGAATGAATTTGTACAAGTTATAAATATGTCGGACAGATCAACTGAACTTAAAAAATCTTAGTAGATAGATGTGATAGTTTTTATATTTTAAACATCTCAATTTTTTCCATCCAAAAAATGTCAGATTTCAAGAATTGAATTCTTGTTTTAATAATTTGGTCTGTTTTGTTTCGTGGTGATTTTGTGAAAAATCTAGCCTTGGAATTGGTAAAATCCAATATGTCTTTTTCATTGGTGTTTGTTTTCTTTTCGGAAAAGAATGAAATCACGTTATCTTTTATTTCCCATTTTCCTTTTGCAGATTTATTTTCTTCCTGTGGAGTTCGTTGCTTTAAGTTTGAATAATAATGAAAGGAAAATGTTCCGTCTTGGGATAAAGTTAATTTATATTCAAAGATGTTATTATCGTTAGTTTTATAATTACGTGAATAATCTCCAAAGACTGTCTCCGATTGACCAAATGAAGTCAAACTGGAGATTAAAATTAGAATCGTTAGTATTTTCTTCATGAGCTTTTACAGTTTACTAGTTTGATTCAAATATAAATAAAAAACTACAGAATTTTAATATAAACTAACAAGTTATAAGGAGCTAAGTATTTCGGTAAGGGATTATTCATAGAGTTTGTCATTTCGACCAACGGGAGAAATCTCACTAGTTTATCACGTTATGTGATTTCTCCCGTTGGTCGAAATGACAAGTTTGTGGACATACTTTGTGAATAAAAATAGCCAAATGTTTCCTTTTAGCCCCGATTACTTCGTCAGTTCGCTTCGCTCGTGTGAAGCGACATCCTTTTCCTTTTTGCTTTAAAAAGGAAAAGATATAGTGGAAAGCGGGAACAATGCCTCCAAAAAAGCCTATTGTTCCCGCTCCCAAAAAATAAAAAATCTGTGTTAATCCGTTAGATCCGTGACATCCGTGGGCAATTGCTTAATGGTTTTTCACGAGAGACACATCATCGACATAACAAAAAGCGTTTGCCAAGCCCTCGGCCAAAAATCCAATTACGACTTTTTCATTATCGATCTTTATGTTTTCGATTTTTATTGTTTTCCATTCGGTGTTTTCTTCGGTAATGCTGTATGTCAGGGTTTTTCCGCTGCTGGAGGCGTACATTTCGAGCTTGGGAAAGTTACCGCTATTTTTGACTTTGGCAGTCAGTGTATAACTTCCTTTTTCGAGTTTTGTAAAAGGTGAAGATGTAATGGTTTGGCAAACTTCGCGCTTGAAATTTACTTTATCACTTATCGCCAGACTTTTTTCGCCAATGACAGACTTTCTGTCCATTTCGCTGTTATTATGGTTCAGGTACGGCGAAGTGATGGTGTCAAAACTGGTTTTATTTCCTTCAATGATTTTAGTATCCCAACCGGTTAAATGTTGTTGTACTGGTTTCACCGGATTGGGGACATTTCTGCGGTCGGCTTCGAAGCTTCCGTTTTTGACAAAATTATTGTCGGCAGCAACGTTCCATTCGCCCGTTTTTGCATTCAGGTTCCAGGAACCAAGCGAATTAAAGTACGGATTATGTCCATCAAACGACAGCGGAAACCATTGGTTATAGCCTAATCCGTTTCCGGCAAAATTTGCCCAGCGGTCGCCACAATA
Organism: Flavobacterium aquiphilum; assembly: GCF_027111335.1. Lineage (NCBI taxonomy): Bacteria > Pseudomonadati > Bacteroidota > Flavobacteriia > Flavobacteriales > Flavobacteriaceae > Flavobacterium > Flavobacterium aquiphilum. The sequence continues at coordinate 2,029,619 of NZ_CP114288.1, forward strand.
AACAATCGTTTCCTGTTTGCTGCCTTTTACGTTTACGAAAAATCCAGTTTGGGTAACGTGGGCGTAGTCATCGGCACAGCCGTCCATGACCAGCATCCCTTTCGAAGGAAGATATGGCCCGCGGATATTATCGGCCACTAAGTAATACGCCAAAGAGGAATCCCAACCATAAATATTGGAAGCGCACATATAATATTTGCCTTTGTGCTTGAACATACAATTTCCTTCACGGTTTTCACCTTTGAAAATTTCGGTGCAATCCAAGAGGTTTACCATTCCGTTTTTGATACCTATTTCCGAAACGTAAATTTTGTTTCGACCTTGTCCGTAACTGTAAATAAGATAGGATTTTCCAGTGTCCTCGTCGGTAAATACAGTTTGGTCTCCAGTGTTGGTCGTTCCAATCATTTCTTTCATGCTTATTTGCTGGTGCCATGTGAACTGCCCAGTTGGCGTGTCCGAAACGGTAATCAACACTTCACCGCCGTGTTGGACAAACATCGCGTATTTTTTTATTTCGGGAACATAGGCCACACCCAATCGACCGACCCAAGTTTTGTGGTAGTCGCTTCTTTTTTTGAGTTCGTCATTGGTCAGTACATTGGCCTCAAAAGTCCAATTAACCAAATCGGTCGAACTATAGCAAGTAACCGCTTCGAATGTGTTTCCTTTTAGAGTCACTGATGGATTGTCGCGATAGATATCGGCTTCTTTGTAATATACGCCGTACCAGTAATATTTTATTTCGCCTGTTTTTGGGTCGGGAAATTTGAAGATTCCGCCTCCTTGACTGTTTATGGGAAGTTTGTTTTTGGTGTACCAAAAAATATCGTTTTTGATATTCAGTGCTTGGGCGTTTGCAGTTTGTAAAGTACTTACTGTTATTGTAAAAACTAAGAGAATCAGTCTAATGAAAAGGGAATGATTGCCTTTATTTCTTCTGAATATTTGTTTGGATACAGTCATAATATAATGAATAAAGTAAGTGTCCAATTTCTTTAACGGGAAATGAAGTTGGCTTATTATTGATTTTTAGATAAAGTAAAAATAGATTTTAGCCAATCAAATGCCATCCTGCCGAATCCTGTTTTTTGGAATTGAGGAAAGCGGATAGTACAGGATACAAAAAAAAATAGAATGAAATAAATTTGAGAATTATGTGCAATAATCTTAAAAATGTATCGAAATAATTATTCAATTTTTAAATTCTTAAGCAAAGAGATAATTGGCATCTTTCTTTTGATGAATATTACTATTGCAATTGCACAAGTTCCCGGAAAAGCTGATGCAATCTATTCAGGGATACCTTGGTTTGACCAAAACGGAAATATTGTGAGCGCTCATGGTGCTAATATCATTAAGGATAATGGTAAGTTTTATCTTTTTGGTGAAGCCCATAGCGATAAGGGTAATGCATTTGAGGGATTTAATTGTTATTCATCCAAAGATCTTTATAATTGGAAATTTGAACGCGTGGCACTTCCTGTACAAAAAAGCGGCAAATTAGGGCCTAATCGTGTTGGTGAAAGATGCAAAGTGATGAAATGCCCTAAAACAGGTGAGTATGTCATGTACATGCATGTTGATACGCTGACGTATAAGGATCAGTTTGTTGGTTATGCTACTTCAAAAACGGTTACCGGACCTTATGAATTTAAAGGGGCTTTACTATATGATGGAAAGCCAATTAAGAAATGGGACATAGGGACTTTTCAGGACGAGGATGGCTCGGGATATATCCTTATTCACGGAGGCGAAATTTATAAATTGGGTGACAATTATAAATCGGTTGTGGAGCAGGTGAACAAAAACATGACGTCTGGATTTGAAGCCCCAACGATGATAAAGAAAGACGGTCTTTATTATTTAATAGGTTCGAATCTTACGAGCTGGGAGCGCAATGACAATTATTATTACACTTCCAATTCTGTCAAAGGGCCATGGGAATCGAGGGGACTAATCGCACCCGAGGGTTCATTGACTTGGAATTCACAAGCAACTTTTGTCTTGCCGATTCAGGGAACAAAGGAAACGACCTATATGTTTATGGGTGACAGATGGTCATTCCCAAAACAGGCATCTTCGGCAACTTATGTGTGGCAACCACTTTCGGTTTCGGGGACAAAATTGAGTATGTCAACTTATAAGGATGCTTGGAAAATAAATGTTTCGACGGGAGTTGCAGCGACCGTAAATGGTACCGATAAAATCATCGAAAATACGGATAGCCAAATTAAATACTCAGGCAATTGGAAGCATTTGATTGATGGCAACACATCTGAAAGTAAATGTGACGAAAAAGAGGCTTCGTTTTCGGTTGAATTCAGTGGTAGCGAAATTGCCTTATTCAGTTATGTAGGAACTGAAAATGGTTATGCAAAAGTCGTTTTATCGGATAAAAAAGGGAAGGTGCTTTTAAGTTCTGTAATTGATATGTACAGCAAATCACCATTATCAACACCCGTTTTTCGATCACCAATTTTGAAAAAAGACAGTTATAAATTAACCGTCTCAACAACTGGCGAAAAATCAAATTGGTCCGATAAACGGAAAACAGATTACGGCAGTACAGGTTATTTTATTTCTTTGGATAAACTATTAATTAAAGACTAAGTCTAATTTTTCTATTCAGTTACAACATTGACAACAATATGAAGAAATACTTTTACATATTAACTTTCCTTTGTTTGATGCCTTTTTTTAAGGCGAATGCGAATGCTGCGCAAAGTCCTTTTAATCTGCGGACTTGTGATAAGGTAAAACCAACAGGTACTGAACAAAAGCCATTTTTTGGTTGGTATAACAGTAATTCCAAAGAAAGCGAAATTCAAACGGCCTATCAGCTAATCGTGGCTTCAAAACCAGAGTTGTTAGCTGCCGGAAAAGGAGATGTTTGGGACAGTGGCAAAATAATGTCGCGTATGCAAAACTATATTGATTTTGGAGGAAGTTCACTTTCTCCGGCAACACGCTATTACTGGAAAGTACGCACTTGGGACAAAGAAGGAAAAGCAAGCGCTTATTCTGAAATGACCTATTTTGATACAGGGCTTTTCCATGCCGAAGATTGGAAAGGTTCGTACTGGATCAGACGCAACAGTAAAGATCCAAATATCTACACCTATTATCGCAAAAAAGTACAACTTTCGGGCAAGTCGGTTAAGAAAGCGATGCTTTACTTATCTGCTTATCACAACTATGAATTGTATCTTAACGGAAAAGAAGTTGGAAAAGGGATGGCGTATCATTATCCGCAATTTGCCTATTACAATTCGTATGATGTAACGGCAATGGTAAGCAATAACAATACTATTTCGGCAATGACTCATTGGTATGGCGGCGGTCAGGGAAGAGTGAAAGGCGACGACCGTTTTATATTAAAAATGATTGTTACTTATGCTGATGGGACAAAAGCTGTTTTCGGTACCGATAAAAGCTGGAAACAACATGTTGTAGATGCTTTTAACCCAAATACCAAACAAAGAAACGGTGAGGGTGTTGGTTACATTGATATCATAGACAGCCGTAAAGAAATTGCAGGTTGGAATTTGCCAAATTTTGATGATTCGGCTTGGGAAAATGCCGTTGAAATTGGCGATCATCCTTCGGCACCATTCGTTGGTGAACTTAAACCTGAATTTACTGAATTGAAGGAACAGAAACTCAAACCCGTTTCGGTAAAAGATTTGGGCAATGGCAGTTATATAATTGACCTCGGAAAAATCTATGCAGGAGTACCGGAAATTACTTTTAATGGAGGTAAATCAGGAGATACAATAAAAATGAGGGGAGGATTTGTTTTAAACGAAAACGGTACAGTTTCGGAAAAAATTAATCAGAATACTGATCTTTCGTATTCTTTTGTGTTGAATGGTAAAAGCTGTGTTTTCAAGCCGGTCGTTTACTTTGGATACCAATATTTACAGGTAAATAATTCGCCTATAAAATTAACAACCGACAATGTTTCTTTTATTCAAAGACATTATGAACTTGACCCTACTCGTTCTCGTTTTTCGTCTTCAAATGTTATGCTGAACAAGGTTTGGGAATTAATGTCCCGTTCACTGATTCTCGGGGCACAGGAAAGCTTTGTGGATACTCCAACACGCGAAAAAGGAGGATTCCTCGGTGATGGATGGAGTCAGGGAGTGGCGGCAATGAAGGTAATGGGTGACAGGGTTTTTAACCACAGGGTTTTGCTTCAGTTTTTGGATTCGCAAGACCAATATTGGCCTGACGGAAGACTAAATGCCGTATATCCAAACGTAGATGGCAAACGTGATATACCTGATTTTACCCAACAGTATTTAATCTGGGTTTGGGATTATTATACGCAAACAGGAAATCTTGAATTCCTGAAAACTAATTATGCTAAAATTAGAAAAGTTGCCGAATATGTTGATTCCTATAAAAATCCAACCACGGGATTAATTCATAACCTTGCTGGCGGAAGCGGTGGATACAAATATGGAATTATTGATTGGCCAGAAACCATGCGTTATGGTTACGATATGAGTACAAGTGCTCGCACTGTGATTAATGCGTATGCTTATACCGATTTTGATATTTTATCCAAAATTGCCGAAGTACTAGAAAATAAATCTGATGCGGATTCTTTTCGCGCCAAAGCAATAGCGATTCGCGAAGCCATCAACAAAAACCTGATTAATTCCGACGGTCTTTATATCGACGGACTGCTCGAAGACGGTAGCCAAAGCAAGCATGTGTCGCAACACGCGAATATGTTCCCGATCGCTATGGATATTGTTCCTGAAAACGATAAAAAAGCAGTTATCAATGCTATAAAAGAACGCAAAATGAGTGTCGGAATGGTAACGGCGCGTTTTCTACCACAGGCATTGGGACTTTCTGAAGAAGGAGATCATTTACTGGAACTTTACACCAATCCGGAATGGGATGGCTGGGCAAAGACAATTTCAAAAGGAGGAACTGCCACCTGGGAATCTTGGGATGCACTGGAAACCAATCAAAGCATGTGTCATCCTTGGGGAACAAGCGGACTTATTGGGATGCAGGAATTTATTTTGGGCGTGAAATCCATGAAACCGCAACATGAATTAATCCAGATTAAACCACTTGATTTTCATGGGAAATTAACAAATGTATCAGGAACAGTACCAACGGATAAAGGAGACATTCAAGTGGCTTGGGAAATCAAACCAAAAATCTATCAATTGACGCTTATCAGCCCAAACAATGTTTCTGCCGAGGTTTATATTCCAAAAGGTAATTCAACTTCAAATGAAATTACTGTTAACGGAAAAGTGATAACAGCAAAACCTGTCGGTAATTATCTGCTGTTAGAAAACATCGGTTCCGGAAAACATATATTCGAAAAACAACTTTAATTTTAAACAACAAACGACAAATAATAAACAACAAGCAAAATGAAGAACTTTTTTAGACTGTTAATTTGCCTCATCGGATTTTCGCAAATGACTTTTTCACAAAAAAAACAACCAGAAACCTTTCCTGATGGAACGGCAATTTCTAGTTGGTTTAAGGATTACACTAAAATTAAATTGGAAAGTTTGGGGCAGAAATACACGATTACTGACCATGGCGTAAGCACTGACAGTACCAAAATCCAAACCAAAGAAATTCAAAATGTGATTGACAAAGCCTCTGCAAATGGAGGAGGGGTTATCGTGATTCCGAAAGGAGTGTTTTTGAGCGGAGCCTTGTTTTTTAAGCCAAAAACAACTTTGTACGTTGCAGAGGGAGCAACTTTGAAAGGATCTGATGATATTTCCAATTTCCCAATTATGGCTTCGCGAATGGAGGGGCAAAACTTGGACTATTTCCCTGCTTTGGTAAATGCTTATGGAGTTGATAATTTCTCCATTTCGGGAAAAGGAACCATCAACGGAAACGGTAAAAAATATTGGGATGCTTTTTGGGCACGACGCAAAGAAAACCCAAAATGTACCAATCTTGAGGTTTCGAGACCTAGATTAGTGTTTGTTTGGAACTCAAACAACGTACAAATTCAGGACGTAAAATTGATTAATTCCGGTTTTTGGACGAATCATTTTTACAAATGCAACAACGTAAAAATATTGGATGCTTATATTTTTTCACCTCATAAAGAAGACAAAGCCCCAAGTACCGATGCGATTGATATTGATATTTGCAATAACTTTTTGGTAAAAGGTTGTTACATGTCAGTTAATGATGATGCCATTGCACTAAAAGGTGGAAAAGGACCTTTTGCTGATCAGGACAAAAACAACGGGCCAAACACCAATATCATTATCGAAGACTGTCATTTCGGATTCTGTCACTCGGCATTGACCAATGGAAGCGAAGCCATCCATAATCGAAACGTAATCATGCGCAATTGTAAAATCGACGGAGCTTCACGATTATTATGGCTAAAAATGAGACCTGATACGCCTCAACTTTACGAGTACATCAGAGTTGAAAACATTACTGGTGAAGCCAAAACCGGACTTGCTGTTTTTGCTTGGAAACAATTCTTTGACTTGAAAGGCCGTCCTGATGTTCCGTTGTCTTATGGAGACCACGTTACCTTAAAAAATATTACCCTAAAATGCGACACCTTTTACGGAGTGGAGAAAGACCCGAATGTTCGTTTGACCAATTTCACTTTCGAAAATATAAAAGTAGAATCGGTTAAAACAGACATCGACAAAAGCTTGATAAAAGGCGTGACTTTCAAAAATGTTTATGTGAACAACAAGAAAGTGGATTAATTTTTTTAGGAGCAGAAACAAAGGCTTTTTTGTAAACATTGGTCCCGCTATCGCCTTTATCTCTGCGAGGATATCGGCTCTATCGGGGCTAAGGGCAAACAATAAGCTTTTTTGGATACAAATGCTAGAACTATTAACTTCTACACCTAGTTTGTTATTCCGACGGGGGAGGAATCTCCGCAAGTAATTCCACAATCAAAATCCCCAATCTTTGTCGATTTTCTAACGGAGATTCCTCCTCCGTCGGAATGACAAAACTGCGTGAGAAAGGTTTTAATAATAAATTACAAAGACAAAATTTGTGTAATTAAATTTCAGAAAATATAATTAGTGACAATTCGTGTAATTCGTGTTCAATTAAAAAAGATAAAAATGAATAAAAAGACGCTTGCGATATTCTTGGTCATAGCCAATTTTTTTACCCAAATATCATTTGGTCAGGATAAAAATGCATCGGATTATCCAATAGCCGATTCAAATCAGGCAGCGTCAATTTTTATCTCAAATAACACCGATCCATTAATTGAATGGGCTGTAAACGAATTGGCCGATGACGTAAAAGACATAACGGGCAAGCGTCCTGAAATTGTCAAAACAAACACATTTGCCCAAAAAGGAATTTACATTGGTGAGGCGGGAAACGCTTTATTTCAAACCAAAACAGTTTCAAAGGAACTGAAAGATCAGTGGGAGAAATTCAGTGTCAAAAAAGATAAAGACAATCTTTTGATCGCAGGGAGTGATGTCCGCGGAACTGTCTATGCCGTTTTTGAAATAGCCGAACGTTTGGGAGTTTCCCCTTGGAAATGGTGGGCTGATGTCAATCCAATCAAAAAAGAAAATCTAATCCTGAAATTGCCCCAAAGCGGAATCATTTCATCACCATCGGTGCAATACCGCGGTATCTTTTTAAACGATGAAGATTGGGGATTGGAGCCTTGGGCCGCAAAAACTTTTGAACCCGAAGTTGGGAATATTGGTCCAAAAACTTACGAGAAAATATTTCAGTTGTTATTACGCTTGAAAGCCAATACGATTTGGCCGGCGATGCATCCTTGTACCAAAGGCTTTTTTACCGTTGCCGGAAATAAAGAGATGGCACAGAAATACCATATCGGCATAGGCTCTTCTCATGCAGAACCTATGTTACGAAATAATGTGGACGAATGGAAACCGGAGATTTATGGTGACTACAATTATTTCACTAACAGTTCGAAAGTAAACAAATATTGGCAAGACCGATTGGACGAATTAAAAGCCGCCAATAACCAAACGATTATAACTTTGGGAATGCGAGGCGTTCACGATAGTAAAATGGAGGGAGCCAAAGACGTTAAGGAATCCATGGTAATGGTTGATAAAATAATTGGTGTACAACGCGAAATGTTGTCCAAGACTTTCCAAAAACCGTTAAAAGACATTCCGCAAGCTTTCGTGCCGTATAAAGAAGTTTTGGAACTGTACGACAACGGACTAAAAGTTCCGGATGACGTGACTTTGGTTTGGCCGGATGACAATTATGGTTACATCCGTCGTTTGAGTGATGAAGAAGAGCAAAAACGCAGCGGCGGCAGCGGTGTTTACTACCATTTGAGCTATTGGGGAAGACCTCACGATTATCTTTGGCTGAGTACCGTGCAGCCGGGCTTAATTTGGTCTGAAATGATGAAAGCTTATGAAAACGGAGCCAAGAAAATGTGGATTGTGAATGTGGGTGACATAAAGCCGGGGGAATATGATATGGAACTTTTTCTCGATTTGGCTTGGGATGTCAACAGCATAAAATCGGATGGGTTGAATCAATATATGAAAAATTGGGTAGCCAGAGAGTTTTCTCCTAATATGGCAGAAGAACTTAGTGCAGTATTTGAAGAATATTATCGATTGGCATTCCTCAGAAAACCGGAATACATGGGATGGAGCCAAACAGAGCCTACAACTCAAATAAAACCTTCTGATTTTACTGAAGAAGAATCTTTAGAAAGAATAAAGGCTTACGATAATTTGATTGAAAAAATTGGAGACCTGTATTCTACTATTGGAGTAGATACTGGGCCATTTGTTCCCGACGAAAGAGAAGATGCTTGGTTTCAATTGGTAGTTTACCCAATTGAAGGAGCTGCGTATATGAATCATAAATTTTTATATTGGAATTTAGCTGCATTGACGACCGATTTGAAACAAAAGGAAAATTATTTGAATTTATCTGCGAATGCTTTCGAGAAAATTAAGGAACTCACCGAATATTATAACACCAAAATGAGTAAAGGGAAATGGAATGGGATGATGTCGATGCATCCAAGAAATTTACCCGTTTTTGATTCTATAAAAGCAAGTGCAATTCCGCAAGAAACATTGGTAAAACCAATTTCCAAAACCATCATTACGATTCAGGGGAATAAGTTTGTCGCAAATAGAGGAGTCAAAAACTACAAATGGGGAGCTATAAATGGATTTGGCTACAGCAATAATGCCGTTACCTTGTTTCCTTTTAAGCATAGTTATTTTAAAAGTGAAAAGCCTTCTGTTTCCTATGAATTTGAAGTGGAAAAAACGGGAGACTACGAGATAGAAGTTCATTTTATTCCAACACATGCCAATAAATTTGACCATGAAATTGGGGTACAAGTAGATCAGAACGAAAGAAAGTCTTTTTTGATAAATACAAAAGACAGGGACAATACATGGAAACAGAACGTTTTGCGAAACAGCGCGATTGTGAAAGTGCCTGTTTCCATTAATACCAAAGGAAAACACACAGTCAAAATTGAGGTCAATCAAACGGGAATTGTACTCGATTATATGGATATTAAAAGCAATTTATAGATAGAATTCTAATCAAAAACCGACTCTTAATAATTTTTTTACGGATGAAAACAGGTCTTAGCGGAAAAAAAATACAGTTTTTACTTTTATTGTTGCTTTGTTTTTCTGTCTCTTTTGGACAAAAAAGCAAAAGCAATTCGGCAGAAAAGCCCAACATTATTTTAATTATTGCCGATGATGCAGGATGGAATGATGTCGGCTATCATGGTTCAGTAATCAAAACACCCAATATTGATAATTTAGCCAAAAACGGAGTAGAACTGAACCGCTTTTATGCGAGTCCAACTTGTTCTCCATCGAGAGCTAGTTTATTGATGGGAAGACCGTCAAGCCGCATGGGAATTGTAGCGCCAATAAGCGATAAAGATCAAACGAAATTACCGGATTCCATTCCTACATTGCCTAAATTATTGCACCAAAATAATTACCAAACAGCCCTTATCGGTAAATGGCATTTGGGATTACAACTTAGTAACGGCCCAAAAGCGTACGGATTTGATTATTCGTATGGCTTTTTGCACGGACAAATCGATCAATACACACATCTGTACAAAAATGGCGATAAGAGTTGGTATAGAAATGGTGAGTTTATCGAAGAAAAAGGTCATGCCACTGATTTAATCACTACTGAAGCCATCAAATGGATTTCGGAAAAAAGAGATCCAAAGAAAAACTTCTTTTTGCAAGTAGCTTATAGCGCTCCACATTTTCCTTTGCAGGAAGAACAAAAATGGAAAGATCCTTATATGAATTCCATAAAAGATCCTTCACGTAGGGATTACGCCGCGGCAATGAGTCATTTGGACAACAGTATCGGAATATTGCTCGAAAAATTAAAACAAGCAAAACTGGATAAAAATACCGTGGTCATTTTCTACAGTGACAATGGCGCTATGGAAAATTGGGATTCCAGAAATGAATACGGCGGAATTCATCCTTCAAATACAACGCTTGGAGACAATTCGCCGCTTAGGGATTGGAAAACGTCTAATTATGAAGGAGCGGTCAGAGTGCCTTGTGTGGTGTATTGGAAAGACCATTTGAAAAGCTATAAAAACTCAAGTTATATCTCTGTTATCGACCTTTTGCCGAGTATTTTATTTTTGGCGGGAGATACCAATTTGCCAAAATCTATTGAAGGTAAAAATGTTTGGTCAGCAATTGCTGAAAATCAAACGATACCCAATCAGGAAATTTACATCAGAGGGCATTTGCAGGAATGTTTAATCAACAGTCCTTGGAAAATAATAAGAACACGACACGGAAAAGGAATCCCGACAGATTATGAGCTTTATGATATAGAAAAAGACCCAAGCGAAAAGAATAATCTTTGGGCGCAAAATGAAACCATTGCTTCGCAAATGAAAACGGCTCTTGAAAATCAATTTAAAAAAGACGCTGAAAAAGTGAACAAATAACCAATTTAAAATAAAAAGGATGAAATGTTTTTACCTTAAAAAACCACAGAATTTACAGTCTGTTTTCTTGTTTCTCTTTTTGGCTTTGGCCACAAACGCCTTTTCGCAAGCACGCAAAATAATCAATTTTGATAATGGTTGGCAGTTTATAAAAGAAGATGTTTCGGGTGCCGAAAATCCCGCATTTAATGATAAACAATGGCAAACACTCAATGTTCCTCATGATTGGAGTATCGAAGGACCTTATGACAGGGCGAATCCTTCCGGTCGAGGCGGAGGTTATTTGCCTTCGGGGATTGGTTGGTATCGCAAGACTTTTGAAATAAGTAAGGCTGATGCCAATAAAATGTGTTCTATTGAATTTGACGGAATAATGGCAAACAGCGACGTTTGGATAAATGGCAAACATTTGGGTAAACGTCCTTATGGTTACATCAGCTTTAGTTACGATTTGACGCCTTATTTAAATTTTGACAAGCCGAATGTTATTGCTGTAAGAGCTGATAATTCAATTCAGCCCGCTTCCCGTTATTATACTGGGGCAGGAATTTATCGACACGTTCGTTTGGTTTCGGTTAGTCCAACACATTTTAAGCATTGGGGGACATTCGTTACAACACCAACTGCGACTGCTGCTAAAGGAATAATTAACATTAAATCCGAAGTGGAAAATAAAGGAACTGCAGGCGATTATAAATTACAAATCGATATTATTGACAGTAAAGGAAAGATTGTCAAAACGGTCGAAAGCCAAAAGAATATTGGGGCTAATGGAAGTGTTTCGTTTGCACAGGATATTGAAATCACGAACCCAAAATTATGGAATGTTGAGGAACCAAATCTATACAGCGCTGTAACCAAATTATATTCGGGAAAAACACTGATTGACAATCAAACCATTTCTTTCGGAATTAAAAAAGCGGATTTTAAAGCTGAATCCGGTTTTTGGTTAAATGAAAAAAATATAAAATTAAAAGGAATTTGCTTGCATCACGACGGAGGGGCAGTAGGAGCGGCCGTGCCTTTGGGTGTATGGAAAGAACGTTTTAAAAAACTGAAAGAGGTGGGGGTAAATGCCATTCGTACTTCGCATAATCCTGTTGCTCCTGAGTTTTTGGATTTATGTGACCAATTGGGGTTTATGGTAATGGACGAAACTTTTGACACCTGGACAGCAGCCAAACACAATGGAGAGCAAGGCTATAATTTATACTTTAAAGATTGGTGGGAACAAGATACAAGGGATATGGTTTTGAGAGACAGAAATCATCCTTCGATTGTTATTTACAGTATCGGAAATGAAATCCATGATGATTTAAGTTACCCTGAAGGATACAAAGCCTACAAAATGCAGGAAGATGTTGTAAAGAAATATGATGAAACCAGACCTGTGACGATGGCTCTTTTCAGACCGGCAAATTCCAAAGTTTATCTTAGCGGTTTTGCAGAGCACATGGATGTTGTTGGACAAAATTATCGTGAAAATGAATTAATCGCCGCACATGAAGCACATCCAAACTGGAAAGTTATTGGAACCGAAAACACGCATGTTATAAGCCAGTGGCTTGCTTTACGAGACAAACCGTACATGGCGGGACAATTTTTATGGACAGGTTATGATTATTTAGGCGAAGCCGATTGGCCAGAAACAACAAATAATCAAGGTTTGTTTGACAGAGCAGGGAATTGGAAACAACAATCGTTGCAAAGAGACAGTTGGTGGTCACCTGAACCTGTTGTGCATATTGTGAGAAAGTCCGAAAATGCAGGCGAAGGAAATTGGGTAGGCGATTGGACGCCAAATGATTTTGATACCTATGACAATGCAAAAGTCAATGTGTACAGCAATTGTGACGAAGTGGAGCTTTTCCTTAACGAAAAATCATTGGGGACTGTAAAAAAACCGGCAGATGATTCACCAAGAGAATGGAATGTTACTTTTGAAAAAGGAACGATAAAAGCAATTGGCAAAAATAATGGCAAAGTTGTCGCTCAGGAAGAATTTGAATCAGCGGGAAAACCAGCAAAAATTGTGATTTCAAAAAGCAATCCTGCGCTTTCAAACAATTGGGATGACGTCTCTTTTATTACTGCAACTATAGTCGATGATAAAGGTGTACGATGTGCCAATGCTGACAATTTAATTAAGTTTTCGGTTTCTGGGGCTGGTAAAATAATTGCTACGGACAATGGTAATATTATCAGTCATGAAGACTATCTTTCTCCTGAAAAAAGAGCTTTCAGCGGAAAAGCAATTGCTATCATAAGAGCCACTCAAGATACTGGAAAAATAGAAATTAAAGCCAGCGCCGAAGGTTTGGAAGGAGGAACAATAATAGTTGAGGTTGTTTCTGAGAAAATGAACTAATAAAAATGAAAGTGAAAAATCCTCGGAAACCGAGGATTTTTTGTTATAAATAGTTTGAATAAATAACTGTGGTGTTTTAATTTCCTCCTATTTCAAAACACCCCAAATCAGGTGCTTTTCCTTTGAATGGGTAACCAATATCCGTTCCAGCGTCAATTAAAGAACTTGACGGATTCAATCTCATAAAATTATTATCAGGAAGACTTCCGTCGGCTTGTCTTGGAACAGTCAAAAATGATTCGTCTAAACTTAGAAAATCAGAATCTTTAATAGTTAAACCTAAGTCGAAATAATTGTTTTTTAAAGTACAATTTGATTTATCGATATTGACTAATTCCCTGCCCGTTGCGGCATAACCTAAATTATTACTCAGCACATGTCCCCAACCTTGGGTGTCTTTAAGATAATCTACAGGTTTTTGGGCTTTTCGGTTCAGCATATCATAGTTTGCCCTATTCTTGTAAGCAGAATTGTTGTACCAATTGTTGCCGTTTAAATGATGATTGGCATAAAAGCCCGCTGCCTTATTTCCCACAGCAAGACAAAACTGAATCGTATTTCGCGGTATTGGGTTAGGCAATTGTTCCAAAGGAGCACTGGCATAGCCACCGGATTTGAAACCATTTCCGTCGGCACGCCTTTTAAAATCGGAAGTGTAACCATTATAAAAAGCCCAGCAATGATCAATTAAAACAGGCTCGGCAGAGTTGATTAAATCAAATCCGTCGTCACTGTTAAACCAAGAGCGGCAACCTCTAAAGACATTGTTTTTATTCCCTTTCGGGGCGTGGCAACCAAAACCATCTGTATTTCCACCTACACCATTTTCGGAAACCGAATCCCAATTTTGATAAGCATCGCAATTCAGAATCAAGTTGTTAGAACCTTTCGTAATGTAAACTCCAATCGCCATGCCATCGTGCAATTTCAGTTGTTCCAGAGTATTGCGATTTCCCTGCACCTCAAAACATTCCGATTGAGTATGTGTTTTTATCGTAACCTGAACAGCAGTAACTTCAATCCCTTTAATTTTGATATTATTTCCACTCACTAAAAAAGCGATTACACGACGGTTTTCGGGTTTAATGTTGCCATAATTAAAAACAGGAGTTTCATTAGGGAAAGCCAAATAGTTAATGCCGTTTTTGTCGAGTTTGGTAACATAAGCCCAAATTTTATAATACTGGGCAATCTGTTCTTCCCGCATCATGTAAAGGCCGCCTCTGATATAAACCGTATCTCCTGAACTCGCCAGCTCTTGAGCTTTTTTGATAGTTTCAACCGGACTGTTTTTAGTGCCAGGATTATTGTCGTTTCCATTTGGAGCAACATAATATTCGGCCGAAAAAGAAAAAAAGCAACTTAGGAAAAAGGCAAAAAGTAAAATTTTGGATTTCATGTGCAATCAGTTTTTGGGTTTAGTAATAGACTCGAGTTTGCTTATTTTTTGGAGCAGAAGCATGTAGTTTTTTTGGAAGCATTGTTCCTGCTGTCCGCTGTATTCCCGATTTAGAATAACTACGGCTAAAAAGCCTTGTTTTTCTAAATCGGGAGATGCCGCTTCCATCAGGGCTAAAAGCCAACAATTTGTTTATTAGATATTATTCCAAATCAAAAGTTTAATTGTAGAATTCAGTTTTACAAATAAAAAAAACTCTCGTTTAGAGAGTTTTTTAGAAGTTTAATTATTTAATTATTTCGGAATTTCAATATAATCCTTCAGTCCGCAGTCTTTTAATTTTTTAATGCTTTCAGCAACCGTAAGTGCATTCAAATTAGCTCCTTCAGCGCCGGTGTGGGTATGGTCTTTCGGGAAAAACTCTTTTACTTTTTCTTTGCCCAAAGCTTCATATTTCAAAGCCACAATTTCGTTTAAGTCAATATAGAAAGCACCTGCTTTATCAGCTGCTACTTTAGACCATTGGCCATAAGTGTCAGCTCTTCGTTCTACTTTGTCGTTCGGCCATTCGTTTCTTGGCGTTTGGCTTAAAACAATTGGTACAGCTCCTTTTTCTTTCGATTCTTTAATGAATTTTTCCATGTACCAACCAAATGTATGAACCGTTTCGGTCAAACTGTCGCGAACCACTTGTTGGGTTTCATCACCATTCCCTTTTAGCGAACCTCTGAATTTCTCTTTATCAACCGCTCCGGCATCATTATGTCCAAATTGGATCAAAATAAAATCTCCCGGCTGTATCTGATTTTTGACAGCATCCCACAATCCTTCTTTGGTAAAAGTTCTGGTGCTTCTGCCTCCTCTAGCTTTATTGAGCACGATAACTCGGGTTGTATCGCAATAAGTTGGAAACGCAACTCCCCAACCCACGGCATTTTCATTTTTGTTATCAGCCATTGTCGAATCACCAATCAGGAAAATTCTCTTTTTGGCAGGAAGTGTAATTTTTGGACTTTTCAGAATATAATTTTTTAACGAATTGTTGCTTTTTTTTAATTCAGAAATAATCACCGAAGCCGAAAGAACAGCACCTTTTGCAGAGGTATGTGTATGGTCTTTTTTATAGAAATAGTTTCCGGTTACTTTAGCTTCACCCAACTTTTCCATTTCGATGGCCATATTATTGTTGAGTTCGATAAAAGTTACGTTTTCCTTTTCGGCAATTTGTTTTGCCCACAATCCATATGATTTATCGTTTCTCGGCACTTTCCCTTCTTTCCAGTCGTTTCTTGGAATAGGGGAGCAAATGATTGGGATTGCTCCTTTTTCTTTTGCTTCTCGAACTACTTTTTGAATGTACCAACCGTAACTGTGAACGACTTCATGTTTTTTTGTCAGCAAATTATCAATTTCCTGCGTTTCGTTTCCAATTCCTTTGATGGTTCCTCTTGCGCGAAGCGTGTCATTCAAAGGCCCATCATCGTTGTGCCCGAACTGAATTATTACGTAATCACCTTTTTTAAGTTTTTTATGTACAGCTTCCCATAAGCCTTTATCTTGAAAGGTACGGCTGCTGGTTCCTCCTAAAGCGTGGTTCTCGACTTTTATTTTGTCGGAATCCAAAAACTGACCGATATAATCGCCCCAGCCCCAAAGTCCACCATCGCCTTTTCCGCTTCCATTTTTTACGGTAGAATCTCCAACAGTATAAACGGTAGGGATTTCTTTTTGTTTTTCTGTAAAATTAACTAACAATAGCGCCAAACAAAGGGCAGAAAATATTTTGATTAATTTCATATGTAGGTTTTATAAAAATTATTTTTCAGTAAATGTTCTAAAATCAAACCATAAATTCATTGATATTCCGTCATCTCCTTTTTTGATACGGATGTTGGTTGGCTGGCTTTCAGGGCCTTGTTGTTCCAAAGGTTTGAAATCCCTCATAGCCGGAATTTCATACATGAAAGAGATGTCACCTGCTGGAAAATCAGGCTGCGGATTACTTCCTGGGAATCCATTTTTAGGCAAATCGGGAGTAAATAATCGCAAGAACAAATTATCAGATTCGCTGAAAACTTTAAATGACGATGCTCCTGCTTTTAGGTTAGCACCCAACAAATTGGCGTGATAACCTTTGAATTCAGGGTAAATTAAATTCTCGAAACTTTCTCCCGTGATAGTTGTGTTGTAATTCTTTTCCCAAACGCCATAAGTAGTTCCTTTGATTCGGTTTTTCCAAACATGGTAAGGGCCTCTTCCAAACCATTTAATGCCTGTAACTTCTTTTTCAGGGAAACTGAAAGTGATTCCGAACGAATTGATTTTATCTTCAAAATAAGCACCGTCAAAACCACCTGCATTTTCGGCATTTTTCAAGGCAAGAACTTCCATTTTAAACCTTCCGTCCGGGCACATTATCCATTTGATGTTGTTTAACCCACCGGAATAAGAGACTGTACAAACCGCATTTTCTCCTTCTTGCGAAATTTGAATATCTTTTAATTTGGCTTTCATCCCAATCGGGCGAGGGCCGTTTGTTAACGGAATAATAGACGTAGCATTTTTGATTGTCGAAATTTCTCCGGTTGTGCTGTCCAAAGTCACAGTAACATTATCTCCTGCTAATACAACTTGATTTCCGTTGCGGGTCACAGTAGCTTTTGCTTTTGTTGCTTTTGAAATTAAAAATTTAGAAGCATAAAATTTTGGTTTATGAATTGGCCAAGTCCAAGTGTAAATTTCTTTCCCGAATTGGTCTTTTGCAGTAATCGACAAAACATCTCCTTCTAAAAAGTTGGAAGGAATAGCAAATTGTATTTTGCGTGTTTCACCCGGTTCAATACTTGGAATTTCGATTTTACCTGAATTGATATTTTTTGCGACAGCATCGGTATAAAGAACATCGGCATCCGATTTCATTATTTTATATTCCATTGTGCAGGAATTCAAATTGCTGAACAGATAATCATTTGAGATTAAAAATGTACCGTCAAAAGTTTCTGTTACCTGTTTTGGATGAAATTGTATAGGAGCCCAAACTTCTTTTACGGTATAATAACTACCTTCTCTTTCACGATGAGGGCCAAGAATTCCGTCAGCTGCCAAAGAACCTTTAGAGTCAAATTTAGCATCTCCTTTCCAGTCCGAACGAAATACGGCTTCGTCTAACATCGCCCACATAAATCCTCCGGCAAACAGAGGGCTTTGTTTGTAGCGGGTCCAAAAATCTTCTAGCGCGGCTCCGTGACCATTATCGTAGGTTCCGTGCATGAATTCCGTTGGGAAAAATACGTTTTCACCGCTGTTGAATCGGTGCATACCTGTCAAATAAGTTGGATAGTGATGTGTGTCCCAACCATTGAAATCAGACCAAGGGTGAATAACGATTCTTTTTTGAGGGTCGTTTTCAGCAAATACTTTATCCACATCATAATTCCATCCACCTTCGTTTCCATTGTCCCAAATGATTAACGATGGGTGATTAACATCACGGGTAATCATCTCGGTGGCGAGTTTTGTTCCGGTTTTGGTGTCATACGAATTTTGCCAACCGGCCAATTCATTCAAAACAAACAACCCCAAAGAATCACAAACATCCATGAAATGATCGTCAGGAGGGTAGTGGCCTCGCACGGCATTCATGTTCATGTCTTTCAACAACTGTCCGTCCAAAATACTGATGCACTTGCTGGTGCTTCGTCCGCCTTCCGGCCAAAAGGAATGGCGATTGATTCCTTTCATTATGATTTTGGTACCATTTACATAAATTCCGTCCTGTTTTTTGAACTCCAAAGTTCTGAAACCTATTTTTTTATCCAATTGATGAAGTACCGTTCCGTTTTGTTTTAAGGACAGTTCTAAAGTATATAAATTCGGATTTTCAGGATTCCACGGTTTGATATCTTTCCATTGTGCGGCGATGGTTTCTTTCACGCTTTTGGCTTTAATCGGAAAAGAAAAAGTTTGAAAGTTTTCGCCGTTCGAACCTTTTAATGAAGCCTCAATAACTGTGTTTTTTGGAATGTTTTTAAGGTTCATATCAATAGTGATTGAACCGTCCATTTTTGGATTCACAGCAATATGCTGAATTTGAGTTTTCGGAGAAACTTCCAGCCATACCGGACGATAAATCCCTCCAAACAACCACCAGTCAGCCCTGCGTTCCGCAGCGTTAACCGAATTGTTGCTCGATTGTTTCCAAACATGAACTTCCAGTGTGTTTTTGGCTCCAAATTTTACAAGTGAACTAATGTCATATTTGAATTCATAGAAACCGCCTTGATGAATTTCTCCGGCCAATTTTCCGTTTATTTTCACCTCAGTATCGGTCATAGATCCGCCAAAAGTGATCAAAACTTCTTTGTCTTTATAATCAGTTGGAACCTCAAATTCATATTTGTAAAGACCTTCTTCTTTGCTTGGTTCTTTTTGGTTCAACTCTTTGTACCATCTTCCATAAGTGTACTCACCAAAACCTTCGAGTTCCCATTGCGAAGGAACGTTTATTTTTGTCCAGGTTTTGCTGTTATTTCCTTCGGTGCAATAAAAATCCCATTTAACAGGATGTTCAAAATCTTTTCCCGAAAGGAATATTTTTTCGGTTTGTTGTGCATTGCTATTTAGCGAATAAAAAACGGCTAGCGTAGCAATTATAAAAGATTGAAAAGTGTTTTTAGGTAGCATAATATTTTTTTCAAGCGAATTAATTCCCTTCGGGTTTAACAATCTCAAAACGAGTACTCATTGGTAATGTCCAGTTTGCAATATAATTTGGGTTTTGAGGGTTGTAAAGAGGAGTTTCTTTGGTTAAGTATTTTTTCAAAGGAATGTCTAAATCACGAATACCTTTAGTCACACAAAGCGCAATTTCATTGGCACCAAAACTATTGAAGTGAGTGTTGTCATCCAATGCTTTTTCCTGTCCCGGAAAGGTATTGGCAGGATATTGTACAAAAGCTTTTCTCGAAGGTTCGTCACCCCATTTTTCATACAATTGAGTGGTTAAAAGTGTAATATCAATAAGAGGCACATTCGTTTTTTTAGCTACGGCGCGCATGGCATCGGGGAAATCTCCATGTGTCGCTTTTAGGGATCCGTCGGGATTGAAGAAGCGACGTTGTGTAGGCGTAACTAAAATCGGAAAAGCTCCTTTTGCTTTGGCTAACTGAACATATTCGGTCAGTAAATCAGAATAGGATTTCCAAGGTCCATTTTCTTCGCCTTTTAGTTTTTCGTCATTGTGACCAAATTCAACAATCAGGTAATCACCTGGTTTTATTACTGACATAATTTTTTTTAATCTGTTGGTTGCCTTAAAAGAACTCAACGCCGAACCGGAAACGGCATAATTAGCAATCACCACATTTTGGTCAAAATAATTTGTGATAAATTGTCCCCAGGAAGCCCAAGGCTCTATGTCTTGGTCTGTTACGGTTGAGTCTCCCGCAAGGTAAACAACGGTTAGATTATTTATAGGAGTGATTTTGATGCTTTGCACGGCAACATTTCCTAAGAATTCCAAAGTCAGTTTTTCGTCCCAGTTTAAGTCATCTTTTTCACGATCTTTAATGTTCATGCTGCTTGTCTCGTCAATTTTAATAGAGCGGATATTTACATTAAATACTTTAGTGATTTTTTCTCCTTTATTGACAGGAAGTTCTTTCAGCATTAATCTTCTGGATTCAGCTTTAATAGTCACATTCGAAGCTGCTTTTTCACTGCCCAAAGTTACTTCAACCTGATAGTTTCCTTCGGGAAGTTTTACGGAGAAATAACTTGGTTTTTCAGCAAGGAAAGCATTGGAAGAAAGCGTCACGTTTGAAGCAGAATTTAGATCAAATCCATATCCTGTTGTCGGGTTATAAATTAAAGGAGTAGTAATTGCAGTCCCTTTATTTGATTTTTGGGCAGAGCCAAAATAAAACAGTTGAGGCTTTGTAGTGTTTTGATTGTTTGCTTTTTCAGAAGTGATTTTTTGTCTTTCTAAAGTGCTGTCATTATGATTTGCGAAGAATTTGCAAGGCATAATAAAACAAATAAAAGCGACCAATAACGATGTCCTGATTTGTGCCAATTTATTAAGTTTTTAGGTTAGTTAGTTTTTTCAAATCTAGGAGTTCCAGTTTAATATACTATCCTGTACTATGATGTTAAAAAAAAATGTAAAATGTAAAAAAAGTGAATAAAAAATTTCAGATTTTAAATTAAATCAGGAAAGAGCAGGATGGAATAAATTTTAAAAAGGCTCAAATTGCATGACATCTTTAAACCGATTGCTCCATGAGATATTTTTTTGTTTTTTGCCTACTGGCCACTTCAGTACCTCTTTGGTGTTGTAGCGTAAAAAACAGCCCAACAACTGAAAAAACTGTCCTTAAAAATAATCCAGACCTTCCTTCATGGGTAAATAAAGTTGGAGCAAAATCATTTTTATTAAAAAAGAAAGTTTATTATGTGAATGATTTTGGTGCAGTAGCCGATGGGAAAACCATGAATACGACTGCTATCCAAAAAACAATTGATTTTTGTTCCAAAAATGGAGGAGGTATCGTAGCTTTCAAAAAAGGAATTTACCTAACAGGTTCTATATTTATAAAGACAGGAATTCATTTTAGAGTTGACAAAGAGGTAGAAATTCGAGGGAGTCAGGACATTAAAGATTATAAGCAAATCGATACCCGAGTGGCAGGAATTGAAATGAAATGGCCAGCCGCTTTAATTAATGTTCAAAAGCAGGAAAATGTCATTATTGATGGCGAAGGAATTATCAACGGACAGGGAAAAGTGTTTTGGGATTACTATTGGAACCTTCGAAAAGAGTATGAACCTAAAGGATTGCGCTGGATTGTCGATTATGACGCGCAACGCCCGAGAACCATTTTAATTTCTGATTCAAAAAATATTTTTCTAAAAGGGGTTCAAATCCAACAAGCGGGTTTTTGGACGGTACAGGTGTTGTATTCAGAATATGTAACAGTAGATGGAATTACCATCCGAAACAATATTGGTGGACACGGACCAAGTACTGATGGAATTGATATTGATTCGTCCAAATGGATATTGGTGCAAAATTGTGACATCGATTGTAATGATGATAATTTTTGTCTGAAGGCAGGAAGAGACTGGGATGGGCTTCGTGTCAACAGACCAACAGAATATGTGGTTATCAGGGATTGTATCGCTTTGAAAGGAGCTGGATTATTGACTTTAGGAAGCGAAACATCAGGAGGGATTCGTCATGTTTATGCTTCAAATATTACAGGAAACGGAACAAAAAACGGTTTGAATATAAAGTCAGCTTCCAATAGAGGCGGAACCGTCGAAGATGTTCTGATGGAAAACATCCAGATGGAAAATATAAACACCTTTTTACAGGTGTCAATGAACTGGAATCCGAGTTATAGTTACTCCAAACTTCCTGAAGGTTATACTGAAGAAACTTTGCCCGAACATTGGAAAAAAATGTTGGCTAAAGTGGATCCACCATCAAAAGGGATTCCGTATTTTAAAAATATTACACTGAAAAACATTCATGTAAAGAAAATAGAAACTGCTATTAATGTTGAGGGAATGAAGGAATCGATGATCGAAAACATCACATTGGACAATGTTCATATTGAAGCAGAGAAAGCCGGGAAAATTTCATACAGTTCCAATTGGACATTAAAAAATGTTTCCATCAAAACCAATGATGGTTCGAAAGCAACAATAAAAAACTCAACTAACGTAATTTTTCCAGAATCCTTATGGGAACTAAAATAATCAAAATCCAATTCCTTTTTCTTGTTTGTTTGCTTACTTCAATGGCAATTGGACAGGAAGTAACTTCTAAACAGAATGTTTCCCGCAAAATACATTATACCCCTGATGGTGAAAGTTTTGTCCTGAAAAATGGAACCCGAAAATTCAATCGCGCCTTATATGGTTCAAATACCGGTTTTAGGGTAGAAGCAGGAGATTTGCCTGAATTTGCCATGTATATGCCCGGAATGGGAGGTAATTTTAAATTAGGTTTATCCAATGGAAAAGAAAGCAAATGGATTACTGAGGCTGCAAAAATCGATACCCGATATGTATTGGGAACAATGCGTTATAAAATTGAAGACCCAATTTTAGAAAAAGGGGAACTGTTTATTGAACTTGTTGCTTTAAAAGAAAAAGAAGGTTTTGTTTTGAAAGTTTACGGCAATAATCTACCAAATAATGCAACATTGATTTGGGCTTACGGAGGTGCAACAGGTAAAAAGTTCAGCAGGGACGGAGACATTGGTGCCGACCCGGAATCTGTTTTTTACTTGCAGCCTGATTATTGTGTTGGCAATAAATACATGGTTAAGAAACAATCTTTTACCTTAGATTATGGCTCCGAAGTTAATAAACAGAAAACGGGAAACAACAAACGTATTTTTGGTTTCTTCCCCGAATCGCAAGCGCATTTGGTCAACCCAAAAAAACAAAAAAATCCATCGGAGCTCTATGATTCTTTTCCTGAACCATTGGCAGTTGTTGCAGGAAAAATAAATGCTGTTTCTCCAACAGGAATGTATTGGCTTTTGACAACCGAGGAAAAAATTACTGACGGTTCACAAAAGGCTTTGGAAAACCTATTTCAAAAATCAGTTCAGGAAACACAGGCTTTGGCCAATAGGGTTAAAGTTTCAACTCCTGATCCTTATATCAATACGCTTGGTTCGGCACTTTCCCTCGCTGCTGACGGGATTTGGGAAAGTCCTGCCTATCTTCATGGTGCAGTGGCGTGGCGAATGTATTTGAATGCCTGGAGAGGAGCCTACGTCGCCGATCCTTTGGGCTGGCACGACAGAGCAAAAACGCATTTTACAAGTTACAGCCATTCGCAGGTGACAGAACCCGCAAGCGGTCCGGTTGTATTTGATGCCGAAAGAAATTTGGCACGACAAAAAGAAGAAATGGGAACTTCAATGTTTAGCAGTGGCTACATTAGCAGAAATCCTGACAAGAATACAGTTGCTCATCATTACGACATGAATTTGGTTTTTTTCGACCAAATGTTGCGTCATTTTAAATGGACGGGCGACACCGAATTTATGAAAGAAATGTGGCCGGTAATTGGAAGGCATCTCAACTGGGAGAAAAGAAATTTTGATGTCGATGATGACGGACTTTATGATGCTTATGCCACAATTTGGGCAAGCGATGCCTTGCAATACAGCGGTGGCGGCGTGATTCATTCATCAGCGTATAATTATTATGCTAACAAATTGGTTGGCGAAATAGCCGGAAAGTTGCAACAAGATGCGCTTCCTTATCAGAAAGAATCGGATAAGATTTTGAAAGCGGTGAATAGCAAACTTTGGATTCCGAAAAAAGGAATTTTTGCCGAGTACAAGGATATGCTTGGAAATCAATTGTTACATGACTCACCGGGAATCTGGAGTATTTATCATACTATTGATTCGGAATTATCAAATCCTTTCGAAAGCTATCAAATGCTTCAGTATGTTGATAAACAAATTCCGCATATCCCAATTTCAGTTGATGGATTGGACAAAAAGGATTTGTATATGATTAGTACAACCAATTGGCAGCCTTATACTTGGTCAATAAATAATGTGGCATTGGCGGAGCAATTGCACACTTCTTTGGCTTTTTGGCAAGGCGGACGCTCTGAAACAGCATACAATATGTGGGAAAGCGCATTAATCGAGAGTATGTATTTAGGAGCTTCTCCCGGAGGATTCGAGCAATTGACATTTCAGGACGCGATGAGAGGGGAACTCTATCGTGATTTTGCCGACCCAATCGGGATGGCGGCGCGAACATTGGTCGAAGGACTTTTTGGAATTCAGCCCGACGCTTTGAAAGGAATTTTAACTATTCAACCTGGTTTTCCTGCAAAATGGGATAATGCCGCGCTGACAATTCCTGATATTTCCTATTCTTTCAAAAGAGAAAACAATAACGATGTTTATCATATCGAAAATCGTTTTTCTAAAAATATGTCTTTGAAATTTACGGTCAATATTCCGTTTGAAAAAATAAAAAGTGTTACTGTAAATGGAGTAAACACAGCTTGGACTGTTTCGTCAGAAAGCATTGGAAGCCCTCAATTGACGGTTCAGGTTCCGTACAATGCGACCAATGATATTGTGATTTCCTGGGATGGAAACGCTTTGGAGCAAATAGCTGTTGCAAATGATTATGCTTCAGGGGATTTTTTGGAGATAAACACAAAAAATGCTTCAATTTTGAAGGTTTATGACCCGCAGTCTTCTTTGGATAACATTTTGAAAACGGATAAAACGCTAAAAGCAAATGTAAAAGGCAATGCCAATAAATGCTTTTTTGTTCAACTAAAACAAGGCGATTTGTCTTGGTGGAGCCCAATTGAATTTGTGGTAAAACCAAAAATGGAATCACAAATTGTCGCGTTTAAAAATGACAATCTGGAAGTTTCCCTGAAAAACAATGCTGAAAAAAGCGTTGATGGAAAATTGATTTTTGGCGCTTCCGCAAAAGACAAACAGCAAATCAATTTGAATAAAAACGAAGAAAAAACAATTCAGATTCCGTTGCAAGATTTGGTTCCGGGAACGAATAGTTTTACTCTGAAAACAGCTACCGACTCGGTGCAGAAAATTGCCGTAACCAATTGGGATATTCCTCTTGGAAAAGAAAAACGTTTAGAAACCGTTTCGCTTTCTTCACTTTTTAATGCCAAAGTCACAGATGTTTTCAATAACGAATATTTGTCACCAAGGCCAAAAGTGCCAACTTTGCAACTTCCGAAACAAGGAATAGGAAACTGGTGTTATCCTAATTTATCGGTTTCTATCGATGATAAAGGATTGCGTGAAAAAGCCAAAACAAATGGACAAATTACAACTCCCGAAGGAATTATTTTTCAAACTCCTTCTGATGTAAATCAAAAAAATATTGTCTTTACTTCATTGTGGGATAATTATCCAAAGAGCGTAGATGTTCCGTTGCAAGGCAAAGCATCGCATCTGTATTTGATGGTTGCAGGCACAACAAATCCAATGCAAAGCCGAATTGTAAATGGTGAAATTAAGGTGAATTATACCGATGGAACTTCAGCCGTTCTATTGTTGAAAAACCCTGAAAATTGGTGGCCAATCGAGCAAGATTATTTTACGGATGGCTTGGCATTTACAACCGATGCTCCTAAACCAATCAGAGTATATCTGAAATCGGGAGAGATTTCCAGAACATTTAAAGATTTTATTACGATAAAAGGACTGACGAATTACGGAATTGATGGTGGAGCAGCTACGATTTTGGATTTACCATTGGATAAAAACAAAAAATTGAAAAACCTCACTTTAAAAGCAATTGCCAACGATGTGGTTATTGGATTGATGAGTGCGACTTTGGTCAGATAAGAAACAATATCAATATCAATGACAATGTCAATCTAGATCTAAATGTTTTTGATTTAATATTAAACTTTTAAACGCTTAAACTATCTTAAAACTTAAATAATTTAAAATTAACCCGCCAAATAACTATGAAAAAATTATTATCAGTTTTCGTTTTGCTGCTTTCTGTCACGACGATAGCCCAGCAAAAAATAGACAGAAAAGCTTTAGTAAGCAGACACAATGTTCAAAACACAGCATTAGACACTTTAGCGTCTTTGACTGTTGGGAACGGTACTTTTGCATTTACAGTTGATGCTACAGGATTGCAAACTTTTCCAGAAAAATATGCTAAAGGAATTCCTTTGGGAACCGAGTCAGAATGGGGTTGGGACAGTTATAAAAATACTTCCGGCTACAAATTTTCAGAGACCTTAAAAAAATACAAACAGTACGGACGAGATGTTACTTACAGCGTTCAGGAAAAAGGAGCGCCAAGAAATAACGAGGCCGTGAATTGGTTCAGACAAAATCCGCATTTGCTTCAATTGGGGAATTTAGGTTTTGAAATTACCAAGAAAGACGGAAGTCTGGCAAAACCTGAGGATATCAAATCGATTTCTCAAACCCTGAATTTATGGACAGGCGAAATAGAAAGCCGTTTTGAAGTGGACGGAATTCCGGTAACGGTGTTAACGGCTTCTCATCAGGAAAAAGATGCGATTGGAGTTCGTGTAAAATCGGAATTATTGAAACAAAACCGAATCAAAGTACGTTTGAGAATTCCGTTCCCAACAGGAGATTGGGCTGATATGGGAATCAAATGGGACGGAACTCAAGGATACAAAAGTACGCTTGCGCAAAAATCAAAAACCGAGGCTGTTATCACTCATCCAATGGACAGTATTTCGTATGATGTTCACTTGAAATGGAATGGAAATGGTCAGGTGAAAAAGAAGGGAGACAATTATTTTGTTGTTGAACCAGCTGGCACAGATACGTTTGAGTTAAGTTGTCTTTTTGGACTTACAACTAAAAAGTCTGTTGCGATTCCTTCATTTTTAGACATAGAAAACAGCAGTATTGCAGGATGGAAACATTTTTGGGAAAGCGGTGCAGCTGTTGATTTCTCAGGAAGTACAGATCCTAGAGCCAATGAATTGGAGCGAAGAGTAATTCTTTCGCAATACCTTACTAAAGTGCAGTGTACCGGAAAAGTTCCGCCACAGGAAACCGGTTTGACTTATAACAGTTGGTTTGGGAAACCGCATTTAGAAATGCATTGGTGGCACGGTGTTCATTTTGCACTTTGGAACCGACCAGAATTATTGGAAAAAAGTTTGCCTTGGTACCAAAAAGTGTTTGACAAAGCAAAGAAATTAGCTAATAGACAAGGTTTTGAAGGGGCAAGATGGCAAAAAATGACCGATCCGGACGGGAATGAAAGTCCATCATCTATTGGGGCATTCCTTATTTGGCAACAACCGCATTTTATTACCTATGCCGATTTGATGTACAGAGCAAAACCAACGGAAGCTACTTTAAAATTATACAGTGAGCGTGTTTTTGAAACGGCCAATTTTATGGCTTCGTTTGCCAATTATGACAGCAAAAATGACCGTTATGTATTAGGACCAGGTGTTATACCAGCTCAGGAACGTTTCAAAGCAATGGAAACTTTCAATCCAACTTATGAATTGGCCTATTGGAATTGGGCTTTGAAAACCGCTATTTTCTGGAAAAAGAAAATGAATCAGGAAGTGCCTAAAAAATGGGAAGATGTTTTGGCAAAATTGTCTAAACTTCCTGTGCAAAACGATGTTTATCTGGCTACAGAAAGTGCAACCGATTCATATACCAATCCAGAATTCAAAACCGATCATCCTTCTGTATTGGGAACTTTTGGGATGCTTCCTGAGACTTCGCTTTTGGATAAAAAAATCATGAAAAATACATTTGATTTGGTTTGGAAAACTTGGTCTTGGGATAAAACCTGGGGTTGGGATTTCCCGATGACTGCCATGAGTGCCGCACGTTTGGGAATGCCAGACAAAGCCATAGATGCCTTGTTTATGAATATTAAAACGAATACCTATTTGAAAAACGGGCACAATTATCAGGCAGAAAGATTGACTTTATATTTACCTGGTAATGGAGGAGTTTTGACCGCTGTTGCGATGATGTGCGCAGGTTGGGACGGTACCACTGAGGAGAATCCTGGTTTCCCAAAAGATGGTACTTGGAAAGTGAAAAGTGAAGGATTCAAAAAGATGTTTTAGGAAGCCGAATTCGATTATTATTTTTTGGAGCAGAACATTTGATTTTCTTTCAAGTTTTCTCCCGCTGTCCGCTGTATTCCCGATTTAGAAAAACTACGGCTAAAAAGCCTTGTTTTTCTAAATCGGGAGATGCCGCTTCCATCGGGGCTAACGAGAGATATTCTGCTTTTTTAGCGTTTGCAAAAAGTTGAAAAATCAATAATCATTTTAGCAATAAATTGTTTTCATAGCAGTCACTCGCGGCACGCCCAAAAAGATAAACTAACCTTTTAAACCATAAATTGATTATGAATACATTTTTGAATAGAAGCGGGATATTATTCCTCTTGCTTCATTTGTCGAGCTCGCTGTTGTTTGGGCAGAGGCAGATGGAAACTCTGGATCGTGGTGTTATTGCTGTTAAGGAAAAGGGATATTTTTTTGTTGGATGGAGAGTTTTTGGGACCGATCCGGATCAATTGGCTTTTAATTTATATCGAAAAAGCGGGAATGATAAAGCGGTGAAAGTAAATGATGCACCTATTATCGGAGCTACCAATTTTATTGATGAAAAAGCCAAAGCCAATGAAAGCAATACCTGGTTTGTGAAATCTGTATTGAAAGGAATTGAAAAAGAAGAAGCAGGGAGTTTTACGATTGCAGCAGATAGTCCGGATAAAGAATATTTGTCTATTCCGATTAAGGAAATAGTTGGGTATATTCCGAATGATGTTTCTACCGGAGATTTGAATGGCGACGGAAAATATGATTTGGTGGTGCACATGGCAGGAAAAACAGCGGATAATTCTTTTAAAGGAATTACAGATTCACCTATTTTTCAAGCGTATTCTTTGGACGGCACTTTTTTGTGGGAAATAAATTTGGGTAAAAATATTAGAGATGGAGCGCATTATACGCAATTTATGGTGTATGATTTGGATGGTGATGGTATTGCCGAATTTGTTTGTAAAACTGCTGACGGAACAACGGATAGTAAGGGTACAGTAGTTGGGGACGGCTCAAAAGATTGGAGGGATTTGAATTCCAGTTCGCCAACTTTTGGTAAAATTATACAAGGACCAGAATATCTTTCTGTTTTTGACGGTAAAACTGGAAAATTGATTACGACAGTTGATTACATTCCTGAGCGAGGCAATATTGGTGCTTGGGGCGGAAGAGGAGGTAACGGGAAAAATGATGCTTCAGGAAATAGAGTAGATCGTTTTAATGCCTGTATCGCTTATTTGGACGGAGTGCATCCTAGTGTTGTAATGTGTCGTGGGTATTACGGCAGGACTGTTTTGGCAGCTTGGGATTTTAAGGATAAGAAACTCACTTCCCGTTGGGTATTTGACAGTAAAGATGGTGAAAATCCGTTTTCGGGAATGGGAAATCATGGGCTTTCGGTTGCTGACGTAGATAGCGACGGAAAAGATGAAATAGTTTATGGTTCGATGTGTGTGGATGATAATGGCAAAGGTTTATACACAACGGGATTTAGACACGGAGATGCTTTGCACGTTTCGGATTTAGTTCCAGAGGTACCAGGATTGGAAGTATTTGGAGTACATGAAATCGAAGAAGGAACTAAAGGCCCAGGAGCTGTTTTGTTTTCAGCGGCGACAGGAAAAGTTTTGTTTAGAGCTATGGAAGATGAAGATGTAGGGCGTGGTGTTGCCGATAATATTGACCCGACAAGAGTTGGGGCACAATTTTGGTGGTCTGGTTCTCCAGACTTGCATGACAGCACGGGAGCGGCTATTGGTAAAGCCCCAAGCTCGACTAACTTTTTGATTTATTGGGATGGGGATACTTCGCGAGAATTGCTCAATTCGAATTATATTGATAAATATGGAAGTGGAAGGCTCTTTACGGCTACCGGGGCAGCATCAAATAATGGAACTAAATCAACTCCGGCATTATCGGCTGATATTCTCGGAGATTGGAGAGAGGAATTGATCCTAAGAAGCTCGGATAATAAGGAATTGCGAATTTATTCTACAACAATACCCACGACGGTGAGGCAATATACTTTGATGCATGATCCGCAATATCGTTTAAGCATTGCCTGGCAAAACATTGGTTATAATCAGCCTCCGCATACAGGTTTTTACATGGGGAATGGAATGAAGCCAGCTCCTCAACCTAATATTGTACTGGTTCCGCTGAAGAAGTAGGTAAGTTACTAAGTTGCTAAGATTCTATGAGGCTTAGCAACTTAGAATCTTAGTAACTTAAAAACTTTTAAATAGAATTTCTGTCTATAAAATTGAAAGGGACTTTTACTTGTCCTTTTTCTTTGTTAAGAATCATGTGGGCGGCAGTTTCTCCCATCACATTAAAATCGGTTGAGACGACGGTGATTCCCAAAAGTTCTTTTAATGGAGTGTCATTGTAAGAGATAATTCCGATATCTTCCCCTAAAACAAGCTTTTTATCCCTGACTTGTTTGACTAAGCTAACCAAATCGGATTCTTCAATAGTAATAAATAAATCACCCTTTCTCAAGATTATATCTTCGTAAACTTCATTTAGAATCTCAAAGTTTATTTCGTGTTCGATACAAAACTTTTTAAATCCATGTAAAATTCGTCTGGGATAAGGATATACCGCTTTTTCTGGATAAACAAGGATCAGTTTTTCGTATTTAGCAATTTTATGAAGTCCTTGTTTCAAGGCATTGTAAATGTCGTTTTCAAAATCCTGATAAATGGTGATAACTTCACCTTCAATCCCAATTTTTGTATTATCCATTATGATAAGTTTTTCTTTTGGGATCTTTCGGATAGCTTTTACAACATTGTCGGTGTAACTTATATGTTTTAGGTCTTCTGATTTGAAATGTGTGGTTATTACATAATAATCATATGCTCCTTCAAATTTGTCCAATAAATTTAAAAATAAGCTTTCGTCACAGTGATAGATATGTAAATCTGTATGTGCATTCGCTCCCAAAGTATTTATAAAAGCACTATATGTTTTCATTTTATACGAACTCAATTTATTGAATAAGAATAAAACATTTACTTTGGATTCCAGTTTTGTACGGGTAATGTAATAGCCTTTACCTCTGATTGAAGAAATTATTTTTCGCTCTTTAAGGATGCTGTACGCTTTTTCAACAGTATCCCTTGAGATGTAAAACTCTTCGCTAAAGCTATTTATTGATGGAATTTTTTGATTGATTTTTAAATTACCATTGCTGATGTTGTACAGAATAGAATCTACAATTTGCTTGTATTTAGGAACCCTGGAGTCATCATCTATTTTAATTAATTTAATCAAATTCATATTTTCGGAATTATACTCACTATATTAATGTGTAATCTTTATTGTAAATCCAAATTGAATATAAAATGGTTAATCTAATGAGTAGTTAATCTTTTTAATAAAAAAGTATTGGTTCGATCAAGTAAGTTTCTACGTTTTGTACTCTTTTTTTTATATAATGAAAAAGATCGTAAAAAAGACGAAATCGTTTGCTAATAGATTGCTAAAATAAAGATTTTAAATTTATTTTTTCATTAAAATTTGATACTTCTTTCGATATTTTTCTAAGATTAAGATAAATCTTAATTCAGAAAAGGACAGTACAGGATAGTTTTCTTTTCTACTTTCTATTATTTTACAAAGCTGATTAACTATTAAACTAACCTAAAAATTAAATAACTAAATGGAATCATTACTGGGAATTATTTTTCACTCTATAGGAGGGTTTTCCTCAGGGAGTTTTTATATGCCTTTCAAGAAAGTGAAAGATTGGGCATGGGAAAGCTATTGGCTGGTAGGAGGTTTTTTCTCCTGGCTAATTGTACCTCCTTTGGCGGCTTATTTGACCATACCAAATTTTCCGGAAATAATTAGCGCTTCTTCATCTACAATAAAAACTGTTGTTTATTTAATGGGGCTCATCTGGGGTATTGGAGGTTTGACTTATGGATTGGGAGTTCGTTACTTGGGAATGTCATTAGGAAATTCAATCGTTTTAGGATTCTGTTCTACTTTTGGTGCTTTGGTACCTTCTATTTACTATAATTTTTATCCAACCGAAGGTAAAGTTTCCTTTACCGATATGCTTGCTTCTACAGGTGGGCGACTTGTATTGGTAGGTGTTTTGGTTTGTGTTATTGGAATAGCCTTTTCAGGAAGAGCAGGGATTTTAAAAGAAAAGGATTTTGGAATTGAAGATGGTAATAACGAGCAAGAATTCAGTTTGGTAAAAGGGCTTATTATTGCCGTTGTGTCTGGTATTTTGAGTTCGTTTTTCAATTTTGGAATCGAAGCTGGAAAACCAATGGCTGAAGCTGCAATTGTTCAAGGATGTAATCCATTGTTTCAAAATAATGTTACTTATATAGTAGTACTTTGGGGAGGATTAACTACCAATTTTATATGGTGTATGTACCTTAATTTTAGAAATAAAACTTTCAAGGATTATACAAATACCAATACTCCAATTGCTAAGAATGTTATGTTTTCTGCCATTGCGGGAACGATGTGGTTCTTGCAGTTTTTCTTCTATGGAATGGGAGAAAGTAAATTGGGTAACGGAGCAAGTTCATGGATTTTACATATGTCAACTATCATTCTAACTGCCAATTTCTGGGGCTTTTATTTGAAAGAATGGACAGGAGTTTCCAAAAAAACATTCAGTACTTTCCTTTTGGGAATAGGCTTGATTATGTTGTCGATAGTATTGGTTGGGATTGGAAATTCCTTATAATAAAATTTAGAAAATATTAAAATAGCACGATCTGTCCCCCTCTCCTTTGCTTCGCCAGTTCGCTGCCGCTCGTGTGGAGAGGGTTGGGGAGAGGAAAAACAAAAAAAACAAAAAAAACGATGTCAAATAGTAACACAGAAAAAATGACTTTTCAACATGTAAGCTACCTTTGGGATGAAGCCAAAGCACAGGAGTTGGCCGGAGATGAAGTAGCTCTTTTTATTTATCGCTCGAATTTATTGGGAGCCGATTTGCGATTAACAAATTACGGTGGAGGTAACACCTCTGTAAAAATAATAGACAAGGATCCTTTGACAGGAGCCGATTCAGAAGTAATGTGGATCAAAGGTTCGGGTGGGGACATCGGGACGTTGACCAAATCAGGTTGTGCAGCTTTGTATTTAGAGAGATTGCGCAATTTGGAAAACGTGTACAGAGGGATAGAATTTGAAGACGAAATGGTGGAATTGTTCAACCACTGTATTTTTGATTTGGCTTCCAAAGCACCATCGATCGACACACCTTTACACGGTTTTTTGCCATTTAAACATATTGACCACCTACACCCGGATGCGGCTATCGCGATTGCTGCGGCCAAAGACGGAAAAAAAATCACCGAAGAATTATTTAACGGTGAAATTGGTTGGGTAGGCTGGCAACGTCCAGGTTTTGACTTGGGGCTTCAACTAAGAAGCTGTTTGGAAGAAGCCGCTAAAAACGGAAAAAAATTAAGAGGTATCATGTTAGGGTCTCACGGTTTGTTTACCTGGGGAGACACTGCTTACGAAAGTTATATCAACACGCTTGAGGTAATCGAGAAATGTGCCGAATACTTGGAAAGTAATTACGGACAAAAACGCCCTGTTTTTGGAGGAAAGAAAATTGACAGCCTTCCTGAAGCAGACCGCAAATTGCAAGCTGCGAAAGTGGCTCCAATCTTGAGAGGTTTTTGTTCTTCAGAGCGTCAAATGATCGGTCATTATACCGATGACGCAAGAGTTTTGGAATTTATCAATTCTAATGATTTGACTAAATTGGCGCCATTGGGAACTTCTTGTCCGGACCACTTCTTGCGTACCAAAATCAGTCCGCTAGTGTTGGAGTTGGATCCAAACGAAGATGTATCGGATGTTGCTGCGGTTAAAGCCAAATTGGCTCCAGCCTTCGAAGCTTACCGAGCCATGTATAAAGATTATTATAATACCTGCAAAAAATCAAACTCACCAGCCATGCGTGACCCAAACCCAGTGGTTATTTTATACCCTGGAGTAGGAATGTTTACGTTTGCCAAAGACAAAACCATGGCACGCTTGGCATCGGAATACTATATCAATGCAGTGAACGTAATGAAAGGGGCTGAGGCTGTTTCAGAATATACTTCATTGCCACACCAAGAAGCTTTCGATATCGAATATTGGTTGTTGGAAGAAGCCAAATTGCAACGTATGCCAAAACCAAAATCCTTGTCGGGAAGAGTAGCCTTGATTACCGGTTCGGCAGGAGGAATTGGTAAGGCAATTGCCAAAAAGTTTGCCCAAGAGGGAGCTTGTGTGGTGATCAACGATATCAACGAAGAGCGTTTGCAAGGAGCAACAGCCGAGTTTGTAAAAATGTTCGGAAAAGATGCTGTTTCAAGCACATTGTTGAACGTAACAGACACTGAAAGCACTGAAAAAGCATTGGACGAAGCTTGTCTTGCTTTTGGTGGAGCCGATATCATCGTGAACAACGCGGGAATCAGTATCTCCAAATCAATCGCAGACCATACTTTGGAAGAATGGGACAGATTGTATGATATCTTGGTAAAAGGACAATTTATTGTTTCTAAAGCGGGAATCGAAATAATGCGTAAACAAGGATTTGGTGGTGACATCGTAAACATCGTGTCTAAAAACGCGGTGGTTGCAGGACCAAACAACCCTGGTTACGGATCGGCCAAAGCAGCTCAGGCACACTTGACGCGCTTAATGGCAGCAGAACTAGGAGCGGACAAAATCCGTGTGAACACGGTAAACCCAGATGCGGTAATCTCGGATTCGAATATTTGGTCTGGAGGTTGGGCAGAAGGACGTGCCAAAGCGTATGGTATTACAGTTGCGGAATTGCCTGCCTACTACGCAAAACGCACCTTATTGAACGAAATTATATTGCCAGATGACATTGCAAACGCTTGTTTCGCATTCGTTGGTGGTCTGTTGGGTAAATCGACAGGAAACGCACTGAATGTTGACGGCGGAGTGTCCATGGGCTTTTACAGATAGTTTAAATAATTTAGGTTTTGGTTAAACAAAGTGGTTTTTGTTTATCTAACGTCCGACAGTAATGTCGGGCGTTAGGTTTTTTTTAGAGCTAATAAAAGACCAAGATTTTTCTTAGGAGTAAGTTTCAAAATAGGCATATTTAACTAGAGGAAATTAAAAATGACTTATTTTTATATAAAAAAAAGAATAAATTAAAGTTTAGTTTATTCGAATAAGTTGAAGTGTAAAAATAGTAAGTTAACCAGGAGATTTTAAACTCCATAAAAAAATAATACCATGATAATAGGATCAAACAATATAGAATCTCATAATGAGAAGTTATTAAAGGCACATCAAAATAAATTGGTTTTTACTGCATCAGAAATTGCAGAATCAGAAGCCATTATTAAAAAATTAGTCGATTTTCAAATCGCAATTCCATCTTGGGCTTTAGGGACAGGAGGAACTAGATTTGGACGTTTTGCAGGAGGTGGTGAACCACGTTCTTTGGAAGAAAAAATTGAAGACGTAGGTTTGTTACACGCCTTAAATAATTCATCAGGAGCAATATCATTACACATTCCTTGGGATATCCCAACAGATGCAAATGCAATAAAAGCTTTGGCTGCTCAACATAATTTGAAATTTGATGCAGTTAACTCAAATACTTTTCAGGATCAGGCGAACCAAGCTCATTCATATAAATTCGGTTCATTGCAAAATGTAAGCAAAGCGGTTCGTAAACAAGCTGTTGCACACAATATTGAGGTTATTAAGCAAGGAATCGAATTGGGTTCTGAGTCTTTAACTGTATGGTTAGCTGATGGATCTTCTTTCCCTGGACAATTAAATTTCCGTAAAGCTTACCAAAACACGCTGGAAAGTTTGGAAGAAATTTACGAAGCTATGCCTTCTAACTGGAAATTATTTTTGGAGTACAAATGTGCTGAACCAAATTTCTATTCTACTACAGTTGCTGATTGGGGACAATCTTATTCTTATGTGAAAAAATTAGGTGATAGAGCTCAAACATTGGTTGATTTAGGACATCATTTGCCAAATGCTAACATTGAGCAAATCGTTTCTATATTATTGATGGAAGGAAAATTAGGTGGATTCCACTTTAATGATTCAAAATATGGTGATGATGATTTAACTGCCGGAGCTTTAAAACCATATCAATTATTCCTTATTTTCAATGAATTAGTTGAAGGTATGGATGCAAGAGGAATGAATCATGCCAAAGATTTGGGTTGGATGATTGATGCTTCTCACAATATTAAAGATCCGATGGAAGATCTATTGCAATCTGTTGAAGCAATTATGATTGCTTATGCTCAAGCACTTTCTGTGGACAGAAAAGCATTGGAAATTGCTCAGGAAGAAAATGACGTCGTAAAAGCACAAGAAATTTTACAAAATGCTTTCCGTACAGATGTTCGTGCTTTAGTAGCCGAAGCCCGTTTACGTGCAGGAGCAGCATTAAATCCGGTAGCATTGTACCGCAGTCTTGACGTTAGAGGGAATCTAATCGGTGAAAGAGGATTAAAAACTATGGCTACAGGCTTGTAAAAAATACTATAATGAATGTAGTCGCAATTTTTGATATTGGTAAAACCAACAAGAAAGTTTTTTTGTTCAACGAAAACTATAAAATTGTTTGGGAAAAATCAGTGAATTTTGAAGAAACGGTGGATGAAGACGGTTTTCCCTGCGAAAATATAGTGTTGCTAAAAAACTGGATGCTGGAACAATTATCAGAAATAAAAAATCTGACGAACTATGTCTTAAAAGCAGTCAATTTTAGTACTTATGGGGCTAGTTTTGTTTATGTAGATGACCAAGGAAATGCTTTGACGCCTCTATATAATTATTTGAAGGATTATCCCGAAGATCTAAAAGAGGAATTTTATAAAAAGTACAAAGGAAAACAAGAGTTTGCTCTGAAAACGGCTTCCCCGGTTTTGGGAAGCCTTAATTCGGGCATGCAAATTTATAGGCTGAAAGCAGAGAAACCTGATTTGTTTGAGAAAGTAAAATATTGTTTGCATTTGCCACAATATCTTAGCTCTATTTTGACGGGAGAGTTTTTTACAGATATTACAAGTGTTGGTTGTCATACAAATCTTTGGAATTTCAAAAAGATGAAGTATCACAAATGGCTTAAAAAAGAGCACATAATCGAAAAGATTCCGCCATTCCATTACGGCAAAGATACTATCAAAACAGCTGATGGGTTATTGGTAGGTGGCGGATTGCATGATAGTTCTTCAGCCATTATTCCTTATACTGCAAACTTTACAGAACCTTTTGTTTTGTTGTCAACGGGAACCTGGAGTATTTCGTTAAACCCTTTCAATAATAAAGAATTAACGTTTGATGAATTAGAGGCTGATTGTTTGTGTTATCTGCAATACATTGAAAAACCGGTAAAAGCAGCTCGTTTATTTTCTGGGAATGTACATGAGGTACAAACCAAAAGACTGGCTGAACACTTTAATGTCCCTTTGGATACTTACAAAGAAGTGTATTACGATAAAAAAATTGCCGCAAACTTAAGAGCAATTAACTATTCAATCGTTTTTTCAAAAAAGGCAAGCTCAGGAATATTAAAAGAATGTGCTTTTGGAATAAGAAATCTTTCCGATTTCAAAACTTATGAAATTGCTTATCACCAATTGATGCTTGATTTGGTTGAACAACAGGTTTCTTCAACGAATTTGATAATTCATAATAGTCCTGTGAAAAAGATTTTTGTGGATGGTGGTTTTAGTAAAAATTCCCTTTTTATGAATTTGCTGGCAGAAGCTTATCCGGACATGGAAGTGTATGCTGCATCGATGGCTCAGGCGAGTGCTTTGGGCGCTGCGTTGGCAATTCATGATAGCTGGAATCCTAAGCCTATCCAAAATGATTTAATTGATTTGAAATTTTACAAACATTAAAATAGTATGCTAGTCGGACTTTTTATACCTTGTTATGTAAACCAATTTTATCCAAAAGTAGCAATTGCTACTTATGAATTATTACAAAAATTGGGATGTACAGTTGAGTTTCCGCTTGACCAAACCTGTTGCGGACAACCAATGGCCAATAGTGGTTATGAACATTTAACCAAAGGTTGTGATAAAAATTTTATTGACAATTTTTCTAAATACGATTATATAGTTTGCCCTTCTGGAAGTTGTGTGTTGCATGTAAAAGATCATTTACATGACGAAAACAGGGAAGAACTTGCCTCAAAAATGAGGAAAGGAGTCTATGAATTGACAGAGTTTATTACCGATGTTTTGAAAGTGGAAAGCATAGATGCGAAATTCCCATTTCGAGTTGGTATTCACCAAAGCTGTCATGGACAACGAGGTTTGAAACTTTCTCAAATGACCGAATTGAATGCGCCTTTTTTCTCTAAACCTGGACAGTTGTTAAGTAAAATCAAAGAGATTGATGTGGTTTCTTTGACCCGAAAAGACGAATGTTGCGGTTTTGGAGGAACTTTTTGTGTAACCGAAGAAGCCGTTTCAGTAAAGATGGGGCAAGACCGTGTGAAAGACCATGAACGACAAGGAGTGGACTATATAACTGGAGTTGATATGTCGTGTTTGATGCATTTGGATGGTATTTTGAAAAGGCAAAAAAGCCCAATAAAAACAATCCATATCGCTGAAATATTAAATTCGGCAGCAAATTAAATAGAAATATAATCGTTTAACTCTTAGTTTTTTAAACTGAAAAACACTGCAATGATTAAAAAAACAACAATAGGTTTGGTATTTTTTCTTTCAGTTATTTTTCTGTCTTTTAAGAAAAATCAAGCTTCGGTACCTTTAACAGAAGTAATAGTAAAGGCTCCTTTTGAGATGCCGGCTATCAAAATACCGGAATTTAGCAATTGCAAAAAATTCTCAATCGTTGATTTTGGCGCCATTTCAGGAGATAAAATTAAAATTTCCAATGCTATAAACAAGGCAATAGACAAAGCCAATAAAATAGGTGGAGGAATTGTCGTTATCCCTAAAGGGGAATGGTTAACGGGTAAAATTCATTTTAAAAGTAATGTGAATTTGCATTTGGAAAAAGGTGCTGTTTTACTTTTTTCCGAAGATCCAAAAGATTATTTGCCTGCCGTAAACAGCACTTGGGAAGGTTACGAATGTCTTAATTATTCGCCATTGGTTTATGCCTATCAATGCAAAAATATTGCTATTACTGGTGAAGGTGAATTGAAAGCCAAAATGGATGTTTGGACAGAATGGTTCAAACGCCCAAAGCCTCACATGGAAAGCCTTAAGCGATTATATTACCTTGCCTCTTATGATAAACCGATGAAAGAGAGGATGATGGTTAACGATACCGCGCATCTTCGTCCTCAATTCATTCAGTTTAATCGTTGTACCAATATTTTGATGGACGGAATTTCGATTACCAATAGCCCTTTTTGGTCAATCCATCCTTTTTTGTCCAAAGATGTTGTACTCCGAAATCTTAAAGTTTACGCGCATGGCCATAACAACGATGGTGTTGATCCGGAAATGAGCCAGAATGTATTAATCGAAAATTGTGTTTTTGACCAAGGAGATGATGCAATTGCGATAAAATCGGGTTGTGGAAAAAATGCTTGGAAATTGAATACACCATCAAAGAATATTGTCATTCGCAATTGTACGGTCAAAAATGGGCATCAATTAGTGGCAATCGGAAGTGAATTGTCTGGCGGAGTTGAAAATGTATTTATCGATAACTGCAATGTTGTTGACGGAGCAAAATTGAATCACTTATTGTTCATAAAAACCAATGAACGCAGAGGTGGATATGTAAGCAATATTTACATGAGCAATGTGACTTCAGGTAAAATTGATCAAGGAATATTAGGAATCGAAACCGATGTGTTGTATCAATGGAGGGATTTGGTTCCAACTATTGAACGCAGGTTCACTCCGATAAAAAATATACATCTCGAAAATGTAAGCGCTACCAATGTAAAGTTTATATCTAGAGTTTTGGGACAAAAAGAGCTTCCGGTAGAAAATGTATTTCTTAAAAATGTTAAAGCAACAGAAATTAAAGAGAAGGACAATATTCATGAAAATCTCTTGAATTTTGTAAATAATTAAAAAAGAATAACGTCAAAAAAGAATAGTCAAGATTTCTATTTTTTTAATTTGTAAATAACAAAAAGATGTCTTCAACAAAAATAGTAGAACACAGTGAAGCTGCCGCTCGTTTTAACAAGGATGGGAAACGGGTAGATTGGCATGATGAAACACTTTGGTTCGTTCGGGAGAAACGTGATAAAGCAGCTCATCAAATTCCGGATTGGGAATTACTGAGAGAAACAGCGTCTAAGATTAAGAATAATGTTCTTTCGAATATTCATGATTATCTGGTGGAATTTGAAGAGAACGCTCTTAAAAATGGTGTTATCGTTCATTGGGCTGCCGACGGAAAAGAACACAATGAAATTGTACATTCTATAATTGCAAAGCATGGTGTTAAGCAGATGGTTAAATCCAAATCGATGCTTACCGAAGAATGTCATCTGAATGAATATTTAACCGAAAAAGGGATTGATGTAATCGATACCGATTTGGGAGAACGTATTGTTCAACTTAGAAATGAACCGCCCAGCCATATTGTTTTACCCGCTATTCACCTTAAAAAAGAAGATGTAAGCGAAACTTTTCACGAGCATTTAGGAACAGAGAAAGGGAACAACAATCCGCAATATTTAACCGAAGCCGCAAGATTGCACCTGAGGGATACTTTTTTAACGAGGAAAGTGGCTTTAACAGGGGTGAATTTTGCTGTTGCAGAAACCGGTGAGTTTGTGGTTTGTACCAATGAAGGAAATGCTGATATGGGAGCTCATCTTGCCGATGTGCATATCGCTTGTATGGGATTTGAAAAATTGATTCCGCAGCGCAAACATCTTGGTGTTTTTCTTAGATTATTAGCTAGAAGTGCTACAGGACAACCAATAACCACTTTTTCCAGTCATTTTAAAAAGCCGAGAGAAGGGCAGGAAATGCACATTGTTATTGTGGATAACGGCAGAACAACACAATTGGGAAGAGAAGATTTCAGGAATTCTTTGAAATGTATCCGTTGTGGAGCCTGTATGAATACTTGTCCGGTTTATAGACGCAGTGGTGGACATAGTTACCATAACGCGGTTGCAGGTCCTATTGGTTCTATTTTGGCTCCTAATTTGGATATGAGCAAAAATGCCGATTTACCGTTTGCAAGTACGCTTTGTGGTTCTTGTACCAATGTATGTCCTGTAAAAATTGATATCCATGATCAATTGTACAAATGGCGACAGGTGTTGGTAAAAGAAGGGCATACCCCAACAGCAAAAACAATTGCCATGAATACAATGGCAACCGTTTTGGCAAGTCCTACCGTATTTAATTTGGCAGGTAAAATGGGGAAATTTGTAATGAAAAATGCACCTATCATGGTTAATAATGGTTTAAACAAATGGTATGATAACAGGGAAATGCCCGAAGTACCGGAAGAATCATTTAGAGATTGGTATAAGAAAAATTCAAGAGAATCAAAAGGGAAAAACAATGAGTAGTAAAGTTGAAATATTACGAAAAGTAAAGCAAAATCAGCCAGCATTTGTTAGTGAATTGCCAGATTTGAATGTTTTGGGTTCTGAAAGTTTTGACATACTCGAAAAATATAAAACGGTTTTAAAGGGTATTGGTGGTGATTTTGTTGAAGTCAGAGATTATCACGATATAATTGACTTTGTAAAGAAAAATTACGCCGTAGATAAAAGAATAATCACGACTATACCGGAACTGTCCGAAATTGCAAAGACAGATTGGTTGGATGTCGATCCACATTCTTTGGAAGATGTAGAATTGACTTTGGTTAAGGCACATTTTGGCGTTGCCGAAAATTCGGCACTTTGGGTAACCGACGCTATTTTGGGTCAAAGAGTTTCAGCGTTTATACCACAATATTTGGCTATTGTCGTAAATAAGCATAATATTGTAGCTACTATGCATCAAGCTTATGATCGGATAGGTAGTCAAGAATATGGTTTTGGAACTTTTATTGCCGGGCCATCAAAAACTGCTGACATCGAACAATCCCTTGTATTGGGGGCACATGGAGCGCGAGGTTTAGTAGTATTTTTAATGGAATAGACAAAAAAAACTAAAACTACAAATTTGAAGATCGATTTTACACTAGAAAAAAAAGTTATTGTTGTCACTGGAGCAACAGGAATAATAGGAGGAGCCTTTGTGGAGGCAATTGCCGCAGCCGGCGGAATAGTATGTCTATTGGGCCGAAATGAAAAAGTAGCCAATGAACGAGTTAATTTAATCAACGAACAAGGAGGAGAAGCCATTGCTTTGATAGCTGATGTGACGAATGAGGCCGATTTGGTTAAAGCCCGTGATTTGGTTCTTGACAAATATGGAAGAATTGACGGATTGGTAAATGCAGCAGGAGGAAATATCCCAGATGCTGTTATTCAGCCGGAACAGGATGTTTTTCAATTGAATATGGAAGCTTTACAACAGGTGATGAACTTGAATTTATTTGGAACTATTTTACCAACGCAAGTTTTTGGTGCAGTGATGAAAAACAATACAGAAGGTGGCAGTATTGTTAATATTTCATCTGTGGCAACGGTACAGGCAATGACCAAAGTTTTAGGATATAGTTTGGCTAAAGCATCAATCGATTCCTACACCAAATGGTTTGCGGTAGAGCTTTGCAACCGATATGGCGATAAGATTCGTATGAATTCAATCGTTCCAGGCTTCTTTCTTACAGAACAAAATAGGACTTTGTTGACGAACCCCGATGGAAGTTTAACATCAAGAGGAGATTCGGTTATTCAAAATACGCCATTCAGACGTTTTGGTAAACCAGAAGAATTGAATGGAGCTTTGGTTTGGTTGTTGAGCGATGCTTCAAAATTTGTTACAGGTTCAAAAGTAACTGTTGACGGAGGATTTACTATTTACAGTGGAGTATAATTTTGCTTAAAATATAATTTTCTGAGATGAGATAGTTTGGCAGTAATTTCTGGAATGAAGAAATTATTCTGCTTACGAATTTTTAAAAATCTATTGCAATCAGGGTGAATTGAAATTTTTCAATTCACCCTGATTTTTTCTATATTATATTTATAGGTGCAAACCTCTGTTTTGCGAAGTGGAAAATATAACCGAAATACAAATACAAAATTGGTACTAAAAAAATACATTTTGATAGCTATTTCCAAATAAAGTTAAACAGAATTTAGATATGTTACTATAAATAGTTTTTGATTTTGGTAAAAAACAACTTTCCTTTTCTTCCTCTTTTTGAATTAAAGAATGTTGAAATTAGATGAATGTAAGCTGATTTAAGCTGCGTTTTTTTAGGGGTATATTGATATGCCCCTTCTTTTTTGCGATTATGCCCCTCATGTCTTTTATAGCGAAATCTAAATTTGTAATATAAAATTTTGTCATTCCTTATTTAAAGCTATTTTTATTTTTTGGCTACTATTTAGGATGGTTTGTTTAATGGTTTTTTATAAGTGTACTTCATTAAGCTAATTTGGGATGACAATTTTTTGACTAGAATTAAAATTAGAAAATCAAAAATAATTATATGAAGAAAATTGTTTTAGCAGTTGCTTTGTTTTTAGGAGCACAGATAAATTATGCTCAGTCCAATGAATGGGAAAATCCTCAAATACTTGATCGGGGAAAAGAGGCGGGCAGAAGTTCCTTTTTATTATTTAGTAATGAAGCTGAGCTAAAGAACAATAATCCTCAAAAATCAGAATTGTATCAAAGTTTGAATGGAAGCTGGAAATTCAACATTGTTAAAAACCCTTCTCAAAGATCAATGGATTTTTATACAACAAACTTGGATGATGCTAATTGGAAAAATATCCAAGTGCCTTCTAACTGGGAGTTGCAGGGATATGATATTCCTATTTATACAAATATAACCTATCCATTTCCTAAAAATCCTCCTTTCATAAATGGTGATTATAATCCTGTAGCTACTTATAGACGTCATTTTTCAGTAGCCGATTCTTGGAATGACAAAGAAATTATACTTCATTTTGGTTCTATTTCTGGTTATGCCAGAGTATTCCTGAACGGAAAAGAAGTGGGAATGACAAAAGCTTCAAAAACAGCAGCCGAATTTAATATTACTTCTTTTTTAAAGAAAGGTGATAATTTAATTGCGGTTCAGGTATTTCGCTGGCATGACGGAAGTTATTTAGAAGATCAGGATTTTTGGCGCTTAAGTGGTATCGAGCGTGATGTTTATTTGCAGGCAATGCCTAAGGTTACTATTTGGGATTATTTTGTAAAAAGCGAACTAGATAATCAATATAAAAATGGGATTTTTAACCTTGATGTTACTTTAAAATATTTTGAAAATAACAAAATAAAAAGCCCT
Source organism: Flavobacterium aquiphilum (assembly GCF_027111335.1). Taxonomy (NCBI): domain Bacteria; kingdom Pseudomonadati; phylum Bacteroidota; class Flavobacteriia; order Flavobacteriales; family Flavobacteriaceae; genus Flavobacterium; species Flavobacterium aquiphilum. The sequence continues at coordinate 2,074,377 of NZ_CP114288.1, forward strand.
GTTGTCAAAGTGGAATTATTTGACAAAGAAGGAAAAGTAGTTTATTCTGAAAACAAAAAGGTAAACGACAAAGACCCAAAAATCAGTTTTTCAAAAACAATTGACAATGTAAAACAATGGAATAACGAAACTCCTAATTTGTACCGCTATACCATTACATTATTGGACAATAAAGGAAAAATTGTTGAAATTGTTTCTAAAAAAACAGGGTTTAGAAAAGTAGAAATTAGAGATGCTCAATTGTTGGTTAATGGCAAGGCAGTTTTGGTAAAAGGGGTGAATATTCATGAACATGATGATGTAAACGGACACGTACCAAATAAAGAATTAATGTTAAAAGATCTTCAGTTAATGAAGGAGTTTAATATTAATGCAATTCGCATGTGCCATTATCCACATGATACTCAATTTTATGATTTGTGTGATGAATACGGTTTTTATGTGGTTGACGAAGCGAATATTGAATCACATGGAATGGGAGCCGAATGGCAGAATTGGTTTGATCAGTCAAAGCATCCGGCATATTTACCGGAATGGGCTCCTGCGCATCTTGATCGAATAAAAAGAATGTTTGCATTTGATAAAAATCATCCTTCGATTATAATTTGGTCAATGGGAAATGAGTGTGGAAATGGCCCTGTTTTCTACGATGCCTACGATTGGCTAAAACAGATGGATTCGACGCGATTTGTTCAATTTGAGCAAGCAGGGGAAAATAGAAATACGGATATTGTTTGTCCGATGTATCCAGGTATTAAAAGCATGAAGGATTATGCAAATGCTGATAAAAAGCGTCCATACATTATGTGTGAATATGCGCATGCGATGGGGAATAGCAGCGGAAATTTTCAGGAGTATTGGGACATTATCAATAGCAGTAAACACATGCAAGGCGGGTTCATCTGGGATTGGGTGGATCAGGGAATAAAAACTAAAAATGAAAAAGGAGTTGAATTTTGGGCTTACGGAGGAGATTTAGGAGGTGCCCATTTGCACAATGACGAAAATTTCTGTGCTAATGGTTTGGTGTCCGCTAATAGGATTCCTCATCCAGGTTTGTTGGAAGTTAAAAAAGTATATCAGGATATTCAATTTGAGTTAAAAAATGAGACGGATTTATTGATTAAAAATTATTTTAGATTCACCAATCTTTCTAATTATACTTTTAAATGGGAATTGATTAAAAATGGGTTGAAGGTAAAAGAAGGCGAGTTTAATTTGGATGTCAATCCTGAAGAAACAAAAGAAATTAAGCTGGATTATGGCGCGTTTGATGCTGGTTCAGAATATTTTTTAAATGTTTATGCATTTTCGAAGTATGACACTCCTTTAGTTGAAAAAGGGCATGAATTTGCAAGAGAACAATTTGCAATTGGAAAAGGTTCTTGGTTTAAGAATACTAGTGTTGCAAAGAATGAAGTAAAATTGAAATACTCAGTTAAAAACAATATCCTTTCTTTTGAAAATGAAAAAATTACGGGAGATTTTGATTTGCAAAAAGGCGAGCTTTTGAAATATATGCGTAAAAATGACGCGAATGTAATTTTTACCAATTTTCCATCACCTTATTTCTGGCGTGCTCCAACAGACAATGATTTTGGAAGCGGAATGCCAAGTAAGCTGGAAATTTGGAAAGAAGCATCAAAAGATCCAAAAGTTATAAGCGTTAATTTGGATAAAAAATCGTCAGAAGGTTTGCTAGTAAAAGTTGCTTATCAATTAGCTAAAGTAGATGTTCCTTATACAGTTGATTATCTTATTCAAAATGATGGTTCAATAAAAGTTACTGCAGCCATTGATATGAAAGGAAAAGATTTGCCGGAAATGCCTCGTTTCGGAATGCGTTTAAAACTAAACGGAGCATTTGATAATTTGGATTATTATGGAAGAGGACCTTGGGAAAATTATTCTGATAGAAATTCAGCTTCTTTTATGGGAGAATATTCAGATAAGGTTATTAATCAATTTACAAGAAATTATATTCGTCCTCAGGAATCCGGCTATAAAACAGATGTTCGCTGGCTGACTTTAAAAAACAGTAAAGGTGAGGGAATGAAAATAGAAGGATTACAACCTATTGGTTTCAGTGCTTTGAATATCCCTACCGAAGATTTGGATCCCGGTAAAAATAAAGCACAGCGTCATCCTTCTGATTTGGATTTAGACTCTAAAGAAGCAGTGTATTTGCATTTGGATTACAAACAAAGAGGTCTTGGTGGAGATGATAGCTGGGGAAGACTTCCACATGATCCTTATCGTTTATTGAATAAGCAATATAGTTATTCATATATTATTTCATTGATCAATTAATTTGCCGTTTTTCTTTATGTTTGTATAGATAAGCCTATGAGTTTGTATTCATAGGTTTTTCTAATTATAAAATATTTTGAGAACACCTTTAATCCTAAAAAATACTATTTTGAAACATAGAATCCTATTAGTTTTAATGCTTTTAGTTTATTGTACGGCTAAACCACAGGCTGTAGGATCTTCTATTCAAAAATATGGCCATGAAAAATATGATCTTGGTTATATTGGTATAAAAAATGGACTTGCCAATAATGCCGTTACTTCTGTTTATAAGGACAAAAGAGGTTTAATGTGGTTTGGGACTTATGACGGTATAAGCAGATATGACGGTTATAATTTTTTGAGTTTTAGAAATGAACCAAATGATGCGAATTCGTTAATTAATAACAGGGTTAATTCTATTTGTGGTACTCAAAATGAGATTTGGATTGCTACAAAAGGAGGAATAAGTGTTTACGATTATTTGACAAATCGTTTTAAAACAAAGAGTTATCTAAATGCCAAGACTTCAAAAATGAAGTTAATAGACTTTGTTGTCAATGTAGTCAGGGATTATAAATCCAATATGTATATCGGTACTGCAGGTAAAGGCTTACTTTATTGTGCAGGTAAGCAAGAGAAAATTGTTCAGATTCCGCTTTATGTAAAGGGGAAATTGCAATGGGATTACCATGTTTTGGGAATGGATTTTGATCAATCCGGTAAATTGTGGTGTTCTGTTTCGGGAGTTGGACTTGTAATTATGGATTCATCGGCAAAGAAACTTTTTGAAGTTTTTTCGGAGGTTGATAGCGCAGGTTGTATTTTATTTGATAAATTTTCAAATTTATGGGTTGGAACGGAACAAGGTTTGTTAAAATACAATATCCTAAATAAAACCTACCACGTTTATACCAATCAAGAAATTCAGTATCCTATTTCAGATTTGATGTTCAAGCCTGATGCCAAAGAACTTTGGATTGCTACAAATGGAAATGGAGTTATTAAATACAGTTATGCTTCGGATACTTTTTCATCATTAAATGCCGGACTGGCTGAGGAAAAATTGAATAGTAATGCTATTTCATCTTTATGTTTAGATAATAAAAATCGAGTTTGGATTGGAACTTTAAGAGGAGGTGTCAATACGATAGAAGAAAGAAAAAGCCCTTTTACAACCATTTCAAGGAATGAGAAAATAAAAAATACTTTGCCTAGCGATTTTATTCTGTCGTTATCGGAACAGGACAGCGATCATCTTTGGATTGGTACTGACGGAGGAGGTGCGAGTTTGTGGAATAGAAAGGCAAATACATTTACCAACTATTCGTATGAAGCAAATAATCCAAATTCGCTTAGTAATAATTTCGTTTCTGCGATTGTAAAAGATAAAAAAGGAACTTGGTTTGGAACCTATGGAGGAGGGGCTTGCCTGTTTAATTCTCAGTCCCATAATTTTAAAAAATACAACTTTTTTAATCCTAAACTAAAGGCGAATCAAAAGAATATCTGGGTGCTTTTTCGGGGAAAAGACAATGTTTTATGGGCTGCTTCTCCTGATGAAGAAGGATTGTACCGTTATAATGAAGTAAGCGATCAATTCGATTTTGTAGATGCCAAGATTAAAGGAATCATTTCGATAGCCCAAGATAAGAATTCGAATCTATGGATAGGGAATTTTTCAAAATTGATTCAACTCGATCCAAGAACTTTGAGACGTAAAGAGATTGAAGTAAAATACCCTGTTCGATCCATTGTTTCCCATTCTGATACCAAAATGTTAGTTGGTACTGAAGGAGGAGGTTTGATGATTTTTAATCCTCGAACTTTTAAAAAAACTTTTCTGACCCAGAGAAATGGGCTTCCAAATAATTCAGTTTTAAATATTGTTCAGGATAAGCAAGGAGATTATTGGTGCAGTACCTATAATGGAATATTTGTTTATAATGCAAATAGCAGAAAAATTACAAGTTATCATGATGCTGACGGACTTCAAAGCAATCAATTTAATTACAATGCGGCTTTAAAATTATCGACAGGAGAAATAGTTTTTGGAGGAATTAAAGGTTTTAATATCATTGACACTAAAATAAGCGGACAAATTCACGACTTTCCAAAAGTGGTCATAACTTCAATTAAAGTTAATAATAAAGTTTACGATCAATCGGGTTTAGGGGCTTTTGGGATTGATAAATTGGAATTGCCTTATGATGAATCGATGCTGAATATAGACTTCGCGGCATTGGAATACAGCTTACCCGAAAAGATTTCCTATGCTTATTTTTTGGACGGATGGGATTCGCAATGGCATTATGTCGATAATATCAGAAGTGCCAATTATTCAAGAATAACCGAAGGTAATTATGTGCTAAAAATTAAATCGACTAACGCTGATGGTGTTTGGAATACCAAATCGATTTCATTGCCTATTACCATATTGCCACCTTGGTACAGAAGCGTGTTGGCTTATTTGATCTATTTTGTCATTATCGCATTTATTATTTATATCGTTAACAAATACCAACGTGAGCAAGCACAGCTCAAATATGAGGTAAGGCTTTCACAGGATCTAGCGAAGCAGGAAAAGGAATTGAATGAGAAAAAAATAACTTTCTTTACCAATATTTCCCATGAATTCCGCTCGCCTTTAACGATGATTATTAATCCTTTGAAGGACATCATTTATGGTTCAGATCAACAAATCGATCCGGGAGCCATTGAGATGGTGTATAATAATTCCAGAAGATTGTTGAGTTTAGTAGATCAGCTTCTTCTTTTTAGAAAAACAGAGACAGAGACCGGAAAACTTAAAATAGGAAAAATTGATATTACAGAACTATGCAAAGAAGTCTTTAGTTGCTTTGTGCATCATGCTAAAACAAAGAAAATAGATTATAGTTTTAGTATTTCCGAAGAAAAGCTGTTTGTATATGTGGATAGGGAAAAAATAGAAATGGCTTTGTTTAACCTGATTTCGAATGCCTTAAAATTTACCGAAAAAGAAAACGGAACTGTTGCTGTTAATTTGCGCAGCTCAGATAAAGAAGTCATTATTCAGGTTATTGATAATGGAGAAGGGGTTTTGGGTACTGATAAAGAAAAGATTTTTAATTTGTTTTTCCAGTCAAATAAGAACATCAAGAACAACCGTAAAGGCTTTGGTATTGGACTTTATTTGGTAAAACAGTTTGTTGCACAGCATCACGGGAAAGTAAGTTGTATTGATAATGAAAATGGAGGGTCTATTTTTGAGATCCGATTACCGCTTGGGAAAGAACATTTTGGAGATATAGAAATCCGTGAAGACTTGAGTGATCGAACTTTGTTTTTGGAAGAGGCTTTGGAAGATACGGTAATACAGGAAAAGGTATTGCCAAAAATTGAGGAGCCTGAAAATGTTAGCGGTTTAATAAAGAATGCAAAAAGTATTTTGGTTGTAGATGATAATGTTCATATAAGAAGTTATTTAAAGCAAATATTAGCCACAAAATATCATATCACCGTTGCAGAAAATGCAGAAGCTGCCTTGGCTATAATTAAAAAAGTTCAGCCAGATTTAGTAATTTCTGATGTGGTGATGGGAGAAATGAACGGTGTTGAATTTTGTAAGCAGATAAAAGCTGATGAAGAACTAAAACACATTCCTGTAATCTTGCTTACCGGAGGAACTTCGGAAGATGTGAAGCTTAAAGGTGCCGAAGTTGGAGCCGATGATTACATCACCAAACCATTTGATAATGATTATTTGTTGGCGCGAATAAACGGAATTCTCAATCGTCGTGACAGCGAACAGAATTACCTTCTTAATTCGGTGACCAAAAAAGCTGCCAGTCCAAAGTTATCTGATGAAGATAAAAAATTGATTGATAAAATAGTAGATATCATTGATTCTAATTTGGATGTAGAAGATTTTAACGTGAATGATTTAGCCGAGCAAATCGGAATGAGTTATTCATTGGTTTATAAAAAAATTAAAAAAATTACTGGTAAATCGGTTTCAGAATTTACGCGTGACGTTAGGTTACGAAAGGTAGCAACATTGTTAATTACTACCGATTTGCAGATAAACGAAGCCGCTTCGGCTGCTGGTTTTGGTGATATTAAATATTTCAGGAAACACTTTCAGCAATTTTATAATTTGAACCCTTCAGAGTTTAAGAAGAAGTATCAAAACGTTAGGGATAATAAGTATATATTGAATGAGAGTTTTTGGAAATCAACATGATAATTAAAAAACATAACTATGAATTTTAAAAGAACATTATCTATTGTAATGACTGCTGTTTCTTTCATAACAGTAAGTTCTCAAAGCAGTGCCGTAAAGCAGGAAACTGCAATAAAACAATCTAAAAAAGAAGTTATTTCTATTATAGATAAAGTAAATAACCGCTGGCAAAGTACACATCCAGAATTTGGAAATGCCTTTTGGAATATTGCTGCTTACCATACCGGAAATATGGAAGCCTATAAAGTAACTCAGAACAAAAAGTATTTAGATTATTCGATGGCTTGGGCTGAAAAAAATCAATGGATGGGGGCCAAATCGAATGATAAGTCTGAATGGAAATATAATTATGGAGAAGACGATAAACATGTGTTGTTTGGCGATTGGCAGATTTGTTTTCAAACCTATATTGATTTGTACAATTTTACAGGAAAGAATGATCCTAGCAAAATTGCACGTGCCCGTGAAGTGATGGAATATGAAATGAGCACTCCAGCCAATGATTACTGGTGGTGGGTAGATGGATTGTACATGGTAATGCCTGTTATGACTAAGTTGTATAAAGTAACCGGTAATGAAATGTATTTGGAAAAATTACATTCTTATTTGACGTATGCCAATAGTATTATGTATGATGATGAGTCAAAATTATATTTCCGCGATGCAAAATATGTGTATCCAAAACACAAAAGTGCCAATGGGAAAAAAGACTTTTGGGCTAGAGGAGACGGTTGGATTTTTGCAGGTTATGCCAAAATTATTCAGGATTTGCCAAAAAATGCTAAACATAGAAAAGAATACATTGATCGTTTCAAAGACATGGCCAAAGCTTTGGCGGCTGTACAACAAAAAGAAGGCTATTGGACAAGAAGTCTTTTAGATCCGGAGCATGCTCCAGGACCAGAGACAAGTGGGACTGCTTTTTTTACTTACGGTTATTTGTGGGGAATCAATAATGGTATTTTAGATAAAAAAACGTATTTGCCTGTGGTTGAAAAATCTTGGAATTACTTAACGACATTTGCGCTTCAAGCGGATGGGACAGTAGGGTATGTACAGCCAATTGGCGAAAAAGCCATTCCTGGGCAAGTGGTAGATAAAAATTCCACATCAGATTTTGGTGTTGGTGCTTTTTTACTCGCAGCATCCGAGATGTATCGTTTTGTTAAATGATTTGAGCGTAAAATTTTAGAAAAATTTAGAAGGCTGTCTGTAAAGACGGCCTTTTTGTTTTTCTAAAAAAGTTGACAATTCTTTTTCTTAAAAATATAACAAATAGTCATTTTATTCCTCTGTTTTTATCTCTTGAATATTTTTTTAATTGTAAAAACAACGCTTATTTCGCGCACTTTAAGAATTGTTTAAAACGGTTTGTTTTCAAAAGAGGGGATTTGAGGATGTTTTATAGATGGAGCAAAATAAATATGTCGTGTATTTTTTAAATCTAGACAATTATTGTCGTCATTTTTATTAAAAAGATGATAAATTACTTATTGATACTCTTATTGTAGAGTTTTGTGAAAATTACGTTTTGTTTATTTTTCTTATATTTTTTTTGTGATAGATATAAAAAAAATGGTTTTAAATGATTAAATCATGATTTACCCCTTCTATCATGTTAGAATTACCCCCTTTTGCTTATAGGTCTTATGATACATTTGTAATGTTAATTATATGTTATCATAAAGTATATGAATTCTTAAAAACGATTAAAACTAAATTTTTAAGTGATCGTATTATTTGAAGATTTTATATGATTTGCGGACTTAACCAAAATTAGTATAACCAAAAAATTACAAACAGAGATGACAAATTTTATTAAGAAGGAGAAAGCTTCTGATTATGTATCTGTATTTGATTTGAAAAAGAAACTTATTGTGTTTTGTGCATTCGTTTCTTTGTCTCAAGTTCATGCATATGCTGTTAGTATCAAAAGCTCAAGCGAACTGCAAAATGTACAGAAAGAAAAAAGTATAAACGGGCAAGTTAATGATGAAAATGGGATTCCATTAGCTGGTGCGACAGTTACGGTAAAAGGAACTAAAATTGCTACAACAACAGATTTTGATGGGAAATTTGCTTTAAAGGCAGATGAAAATTCTGTGTTGGTAATATCCTTTATGGGTTTTACAACTAAGGAGGTCGCTTTAAAAGGGAACACTACAATTACAGTGAAATTGTTAAGTGAGGCCTCCTCATTAAATGAAGTAGTTGTGGTTGGGTACGGTAAAATGAAGAAAAAGGATTTGACTGGATCAATTGTTCAGGTTAAACCAGAAGCTTTGGCAAATCAAAACCCGCAGACAGTTCAAGATTTATTGCGTGGTGTTCCAGGTTTAAAAGTTGGATATACAGCTGATGCAAAAGGAGGAGGCTCTTTACAGATTCGTGGACAGACTTCTGTTTACAATGAAAATGGTTCGAATCATAATTCACCGCTTATTATTTTAGACGGTATGCAGTTTTATGGTGAACTTTCAGAAATCAATCCTGACGATATTGGTCAGATCGATATTTTAAAAGACGCGTCGGCAACTGCTGTGTATGGGTCTAAGGCGGCTGCAGGGGTTATCGTTATTTCGACAAAAAGAGGTAAGAATGGTAAGCCTATTATTAATGTTACAACAAACACGACGATTGTTAACAAAAGTGCCTATCGCGATGTGTATTCTCCAGAGGGGTATATAAAATATCGTCAAGATTGGGAAACTGCTAAAACCTATGGTACAAATGCAACAACCGGAAATTACGAGGCATGGATAACAGGTACAGCAGCCGGTAAACCGGGGTACTATACTAATCCTAATCAACTAGAACAGTATGGATTAACTCAAGCGCAATGGTTAGCTTATCAACCTGCTGCACAAATACAAGGGAAGAGTTTAAATGAAGTATGGGGACTCCGTTTGGGTATTACTGATGCTTCACTTTTGAAGAATTTTACTTCAGGAAAAACACACGACTGGTATGACAGCACTTTTAGAACTGGAATAAATCATGACAATAATTTAAGCGTTTCCGGAGCAAGTGATAAAGTAAATTATTATATGTCTTTAGGCTATTTTACAGCTGAAGGAGCTATCCAGGGTAACGATTATTCTGCAGTTCGTGCCAATATGAAAGTGGATACCAAAATTACGGATTGGCTTGACTTTGGAGCAAACGTTAATTTTCAAGACCGTTCAGACGGAGACATATCTGTTGGAGTTGGTACTAATTATTGGGATGCAAATATGTTAAGAAACAGCCCATTCTCTAATTTTACAGAAGCAGACGGTTCTTATGCCAGACAGCCTATGGGAGCAACTATCGGGGGGTACAATTATTACTATGACCGCCAGTTTATGGAGCTTGAAAAAGGATATACAATATTAAATACCATTTTCAATACAAAGGTAACTTTGCCTGCTGGTATCACATATACCTTTAACGTTGCGCCACGATATGAATTCTTTTACAACCGTTATTTTCAGTCAGCAGGTAATAAAAACTGGAACGCTGCAACTATAGGAGTAGATAGAGGTAATGGTAAAAAATTCAATGTGAATCTGAATAATACATTAGCCTGGGATCATACATTTGCTCAGAAACACCATATCATAGCAACGTTTGTTCAGGAAGCTGAAGACCTTAAATCATGGTCTGATATTACATATGCTCGTAATATTCAGCCTTCAGATGCCCTTGGCTTTCACAATACACAAAATGCAACGCTTTTAAACAGTTCATTTTCTACAACAGATACACATCAGACGGCTGATGCATTAATGGGAAGACTTTTCTATTCCTATGATAACCGTTATATGTTGACAGGAACAATACGTCGTGATGGATATTCCGCATTTGGAGCATCCTATCCTTACGCAACTTTCCCTTCTGTTGCATTCGCATGGAACTTTAATAAAGAAAGCTGGTTTAAATGGGAGCCTATGAGTACAGGTAAACTACGTTTGTCATGGGGTAAGAACGGAAACAGATCACTTGCCGATCCCTACTTGGCTTTGGCAAATTTAAGTTCAGGTACCGGAGCAACAATGGGATATATAGATGCTTCAGGAAATATTGTTGATATGAAATATTTAGGAATTGACCGTATGGCAAATCCAAATCTTCAATGGGAAAAAACTACGGCAACAAATATTGGTCTTGACCTTGGATTCTTAAATGACAGAATCACAAGTACGATAGATGTTTACCGAATGATTACCAATGATATGATTATGAGTCAACGTTTACCTGATTTCACTGGATTTTCATCAATTGCAACCAATCTAGGAGAGGTTGAAAACAGAGGGATTGAAATAAGCCTTACTACTTTGAATATGAAAAATCCAAACTTTGAATGGACTACTACCGCTGCATTTTCATATAATAAAAATACCATAAAAGCACTTTATGGCAATATGGAAGACGTTAAGGACGCTAATGGTAATGTTATCGGACAGAAAGAGTCAGATGATAAAACTAACGGGTGGTTTATTGGTAAACCAATCTCTCAAATTTGGGATTATAAAGTAATCGGAATTTGGCAAAAAGACGAAGCGACTGAAGCTGCAAAATATGGACAACGCCCTGGTGATCCAAAAGTAGAAAACAGTTATACTGCGGATGACGTTAACGGAAAACCAACTTATAATGAAAAAGACAAACAGTTTTTAGGACAGACAGCTCCACCGATTAACTGGTCGATGCGTAATGAATTTAAGATTTATAAGAATTGGGATTTAGCAATTAATATGTATTCCTATATGGGGCATAAATCACTTGATGGTCGTTATATGAATACTTACAATGACGGAAGTTTGTACACAAACAACTACAACCCGTTTGTAAATCCGTATTGGACAATTGATAACCCAACCAATGACTGGGCGCGACTTGATGCCAGAGGACCTGCAGGCGCTGGAACAGCAAAATTGTATGATCGTAGTTTTATTCGTTTAGATAATATTTCTCTAGCTTATTCACTTCCTAAAGATCTTATAGAACGCTTGCATCTGAGAAATTTCAAAATTTTTGCTTCGGTTCAGAATGCTGCAACATGGGCTGCTTCCGGTGAATGGAAATACTATGGAGACCCGGAAACTGGGGGATTGGCAACGCGAATGTTTAATTTAGGTTTTAACGTTTCACTTTAATAATTACAACGATGAAAAGATATATAAAAAATAAAATCTCAACACTTGCACCTTTAGTAGCGGCAACGGCTCTTTTGGTTTCTTGTTCAAAGGATTTTCTGGAGCCGGATCCACTTTCGTTTTACGAACCGGAAACAACATTTAGTACTGAGACAGGATTGCAGGCAGTTTTAGCAAGTGCCGATAAACAACTGCGCAATAATTATATCCATTATAATTCCGCCGGTAATAGTGTGCCTATCGGTACGGAATATGTTTTCTCTGATATGGCAAAATATGGGAAAACGGATAACAGTAGTACTATTTCTGATTTTGCTAACACTATGGTGCCCACTATGAGTTTTAAAACAGATACAAATGATGATTTTTACTTCGGGTTTTATTGGGGTCAAGCTTACGCGGGAATTAAACATGCCAATACCGTATTGACATACATTGACAACGTAAAAAGTTTAAGTGAAGATGTTAAACGCAAATATATCGGTCAGGCCTATTTTCATAGAGCATACCGTTATCTTAATTTAGTATATCAATTTGGAGATGTTCCGTTAATTACTAAAATTTTGGAAGTTCCAAAACAGAGTTATTATTCTACTAAAAAAGAAGCTATCATTGAAATGATTACAGCCGATATGGAAAAGGCAGTAGAATGGGTGCCGGAGCAGTCAAAATTACCTTATCTAGGTGTAGTGAACAAAGGGGCATGTCGTCAGTTATTGATTAAGTGTTATTTGGCATCCGGAAGATTTGCAGAGGCCGAAGCACAGGCCAATATCCTGATTAATAGTTCAGGTTATTCTTTGATGCAAAACACTTTTGGGACTTTTGATCCCGGAGGAAATCCAACAACATGGACTATTAGCCGAAATGTGATTTGGGATTTGCACCGACCTGAGAACAAGATTATCGCTGCCAATAGAGAAGCCATATTAGTAATGCCAAATGGCGGGGTACAATCATTTTTACCGTTTGCTTCGATGAGAATTTTTGGACCTAACTGGAATTCCGGTACGCTTACAACACCAGATGGTAAACAAGCAGCTGGTCGTTTTGCCTCGAATAGCGCTAGTTATCAAGCAAAATATGATTATGCAAGAGCACTTGGACGTGGTATCGCTACGATTAGTGCATCCTATTATTCTCAACGACCTATGTGGGTTGTAAATGGTGTGGAGGACAAGCAGGATCTTAGACATAACAGCACTGTTGGTAACTGGGTAAATATGACCGATCTTAAATACAGTGACAAGAATTCTGCTTACTATCAACAAAATTTTAGAATGAAATTTAATAACGTTCTGTTATCAAAAGATACTTTACGCGAATGGTTTGATTTTCCTTTGTATAAAATCTACTTGCACGATGTTGTAAATGAAACCAATCCAAATGCGACTGATTTTCAAGGAGCAAGTACAGGAGGTAAAGCACATTGGTACTTATACCGTTTAGCCGAAACTTATTTGTTAAGAGCCGAAGCACGTTTTTATCAAGGCAATACCACTGGAGCGGCTCAGGATGTGAATGTCATCAGAGCGAGAGCTGGAGCTTCTCAAATGTACACTAACGTAACTATTGGAGATATCTGTGCAGAAAGAGGAAGAGAACTTTACCTTGAAGAGTGGAGAAATGTTGAGTTAAAACGTATTTCACACTGTCTTGCACTCAGCGGAAAACCAGATGAGTGGGGTAATACTTATAGTAAAACCAATTGGGACAAACAATCTGGAAGAGATGCAGCTGGAGGAAGTTATTGGTGGCAGCGCATTGTACATTATACGCTTTATAACAAATATCCAGCCGGTATTGTGGTTCCAAATGGGACTAAGTTTTATACCATGGACAAACGCAATAATTACTGGCCTATTCCAAGCAGTGCGATAACGGCTAATATTAAAGGAACATTAAGTCAGAACTTCGGTTATGATGGTTATGATGCCAACGTTAAAGTTTGGACTAAATGGCAAGATGCCGTTGAAGATGAAAGTAAAATTTAATATTCTTTGATTTAGATATATTAGTTTAATTAGTTAGGATTAGTTTTAAACTAGATAGTAGTAACAGCTCATAATTAGTTCTTTTTTGTGAGCTGTTAAACTACTATTGATCTATTCTGAAATTTTTCAGTTCCCTTACAAATTTTAAAAAGTTGAATTTAAAGTATCGTTTTTGTCATTGTACAGAAATGATGCTCTAGGCTTTTATTGGCCAAATTTTAAAAAATTTTATATCCTTTTTTAGAATTTCAAATCTGGAAGAGGAGCAGCATTTGGTTAAGTTATTAGTATGATTTTATTGATGGTTTATGAAGGTTTTTGATTTAAGAAAAGTAAAGAAAATGAGATTTCCTCTTTTTGGTTTTTTGGTTTTTGGAATGGCATTGGTATTGACTTTTGCTTTTGCTCCAAACAAAGAAAAAGCGCTGAAAGAAGGAAAATATAAGTTAGTCTGGAGTGACGAATTTAATATTAATGGTGTTCCCAATGAAAAGAATTGGAACTACGAAACTGGTTTTGTCAGAAATCAGGAAGACCAATGGTATCAAAAAGAAAATGCCTATTGTAAAGAGGGTTTTTTGATTATTGAGGCAAGGAAAGAAAGTAAAGTCAATCCAATTTTTGTGTCAAAAAAAGATAAAGATTGGAGCAAAAATAGAGATTCTATAAAAGTTACATCATCCTGTTTAATTACGCAGGGGAAACATTCCTGGAAATATGGAAGGTTTGAAATGCGGGCTAAGATTCCAGTTGGAAAAGGAATGTGGCCGGCCTTTTGGACTTTGGGTATAGAGGGGAATTGGCCTGCAAATGGTGAAATTGATATTATGGAATACTATATGGGGAAAATTTTGGCAAACACCGCTTGGAAATCAAATAAACCTGATACAGCTTGGGATAGTAAAACAGTTGCGTTGAGTGATTTTAAAAAAGATTGGGCAGATGAATTTCATGTATGGAGAATGGATTGGGATGAGAATTGGATCAAATTATATGTTGATGATCAATTATTAAATGAGACTAGTATAAAAGAAACGATTCAAAATGCTAATCAAAAAATTATTCCATTCCAACAGCCGCATTATTTGCTGGTAAATCTTGCAGTAGGAGGAATTAATGGGGGAAATTTTTCCGTTGCAGATTTTCCAACAAAATATATAATAGATTACATCAGGGTTTATCAAAAAAAGAAGTAAAATGAAATTAAAATATTCGATAATTATAAGCCTTGTATGTTCTTTTATTTACAGTCAGAACAATTATTTTATTCCGGGAAAAGAATGGAAAGATACTGAAGGAGTACATATTAATGCTCATGGCGGCGGTGTCATTTTTGTTAGTGGAACTTATTATTGGTATGGCGAATTTAAGACTGCCGGACCCGAGGGGAATACTGCTTTGAAAGGAGTTAGTTGTTACACTTCAAAAGATTTATACAACTGGCATAACGAAGGGATTGTATTAAAGGTTGAAGAAGATCCTAATTCTGAAATAACAAAAGGGTGTATTTTGGAACGTCCAAAAGTTGTGTTTAATAAAAAAACGGGTAAATATGTGATGTGGTTTCATTTGGAGCTGAAAGGACAAGGTTATGATGCCGCAAGGGCTGCTGTTGCTATAAGTGATACACCCAAAGGACCTTTTAAATTCAAAAAATCATATCGTCCCAATAAAGGAATCTGGCCAATGGATTTTAAAGATGAATTTAAATCAGCTTCGGGTAATGAAAGCAATTTGAAGTCCTGGAGCCCGGAATGGTTGACCGCAATAAGAAACGGAATGTTGGTTCGAAGGGATTTTGATAAAGGACAAATGTCCAGAGATATGACAATATATGTTGATGATAATGCCAAAGCTTATCTAATACATTCTTCCGAAGATAATTTGACACTTCATATCTCGGAGCTTACAGATGATTATTTAGATTTTACTGAAAAATGGAGAAGAGTTGCTCCGGCAGGTCATAATGAAGCACCAGCAATTTTTAAAAAAGATGGGTTTTATTACATGATAACTTCAGGTTGTACAGGCTGGGATCCCAATGAAGCACGTTCATTTAAATCTAAATCTATTTGGGGTCCATGGGAAGCTTTAGGAAATCCATGCGTGGGCAAAGATGCGGAGCTGACATTCCATTCACAAAGCACTTATATTTTTCCTGTTCAAGGGAAAAAAGATCAATTTATTTTTATGGCCGACCGTTGGAAACCGGATAATCCAATTGATGGAAGTTATATTTGGTTGCCAATAATAATAACTAATGGGAAGCCTGTTTTGAATTGGTTTGATAAATGGAATCTTCTGGATTTTGAAAGAAATTAATAATGCTGAAAATAGAATCAGATGTCGGTGAATTAACCTGTTGGGTGAAATTCGAATTAAATAATAAATGAACCACATAGACACATAGAATAATAATCAATCGTCAAAGAATAGATAGAAAATAGCACTATTTTTCACATAGATTGACTATGAGAAAAGTAAAACGTCTATCAAACTCTTTTAAACGTAAAAAAAAATCTATGTTTCTATGTGTTTAAAAATAATTTCACCCAACGGGTTGAATTAATAAATTTGTAGGTAGGCGAAGCCAAATTAGCAGTTGTAATTAGCGTATTAATTTAAAGAATTATGAAAATGAAAACACAGCAAAAT
Organism: Flavobacterium aquiphilum; assembly: GCF_027111335.1. NCBI lineage: Bacteria > Pseudomonadati > Bacteroidota > Flavobacteriia > Flavobacteriales > Flavobacteriaceae > Flavobacterium > Flavobacterium aquiphilum. The sequence continues at coordinate 2,090,678 of NZ_CP114288.1, forward strand.
TATTTTAAACAGAAATTAAGTCTTGTTTTTTCTATGTGTATATGTATTTTATATTTTTCAGCAGTGCAGGCACAAAAAAAGAGACCAGTAAAAAAAGCTGTTACTTTGGATTCCATTAGATTAAGCGACCCGGCTATTTTAGCAGATAAGAAAACCAATATGTATTATATGACCGGTACGGGCGGACTGCTCTGGAAAAGCAAAGATTTAAAATTATGGAATGGCCGGTATGATATCGCTAAAACAGACCCAAATTCCTGGATGGGAGCAAACCCCATGATTTGGGCAGCAGAATTTCATCAGTATAAAAATAAATATTACTACTTCGCCACATTTACAAATAGAAACGTAAAAATAGATACAGTTGGCGGTAATATTATTGAACGCCGCGCGAGTCATATTTTGGTCAGCGATAATGCTCAGGGGCCCTATTTGCCTATGAAAGACAAAATTTATCTGCCTGCAAATAAGCCAACACTAGACGGCACATTTTGGATTGATAAAGACGGGAAACCTTATATGATTTATTGTTATGAATGGCTGCAAAATAGCAATGGAACTATTGAAAAAATAGAGCTAAAATCAGATTTAAGCGGTTCAATCGGGGAAGGGAAATTGCTTTTTAAAGCAAGTGACTCACCTTGGAGCAGAGAAAAAGATGCTAGCGGCAATGATAAGCCTAATAAAGTTACAGATGGGCCTTATTTGTTTAAGACAGGCACTGGACGTTTAGGAATGCTTTGGACCAGCTGGATTTATGATGTTTATACACAAGGAGTAGCGTATTCTAAAAGTGGTACATTAGATGGCCCATGGATTCAAGAAAAAGACCCCATTACACCACCAAATTTTGGTCATGGCATGTTATTTAAAACTTTTGAAGGTAAATGGCTTATGTCGGTTCACAGTCATAGGAAAATTGATGGTAAAACCGTTAGAATTCCAAAATTATTTGAGGTTGATTTGTCTGGAGATAAATTAGTTGTATTAAAACCTTATACGCCATAGAGGAATCCTTTTCAACTATAAAGGCAGTTTTTTATAGCTTTTAAACATTAGGTATAAATGTTTTTAGGCGCAGAATTTTAAATTAAAGAATTTTTTCGGAGGAAGAAGTTAAGTCTAATTGTTATATATTTGAAAAGTGTTGTTTTTACACTTATGTATTATGGTTTTTATACAGTTAGTGTGTAAAACATTTTTTTTAAATAATCAAAAAATAACCAGTTCACAATGATTGGAAAAAATAGATTTACAAAGACACTTATCGTAATCAATTTATTGCTAATAGGCTGTATTTCTGAAATTTCAGCGCAAGATGCGATTGCTGAAAGAAAGCAACTTTTTAATTCTGATTGGAGATTTTCTTTAGGAGATTCTCCTGAAAATAGTTTGCCAAATTCTGACGACAACAATTGGAGAAAATTAAATCTGCCCCACGATTGGAGCATTGAAGGCAAATCCGAAAAAAATAATCCAAGCGAAGGAGATGGTGGTTTTTATCCAATGGGGAAAGCCTGGTACAGAAAAACATTTTCAGTGCCCGCGCAATGGAAGAGTCAAAAGATTGCTATCTATTTTGAAGGAGTTTACATGAATTCAGAGGTGTTTGTCAATGGAAAATCAGTTGGTATTCAGCCGTATGGTTACACTTCTTTTGAGTATGATCTTTCGCCTTATTTAAAATTTGGACAAAAAAATACAATAGCGGTTAAGGTTGATAATTCACAGCAGAAAAATTGCAGATGGTACAGTGGTTCAGGTATTTATCGTAACGTATGGTTAATGGTAAGAAACCCTGTTCACTTTAAAAATTGGGGTCTTGCAATTACTACTTTGGAAGTCAAAAATAACAAGGCAACTGTCCAGGTTAAAACAATTGTGAAGAACGAAACAGCCGTTTTGCAAAATCTTTTGCTAACGACAGCCATTAAAAATGCAAAGGATAAAAATACTGCAGATTCAACCAGTAAAATAGAATTACAACCAAACGAGGAAAAAGAAATAGTTCAAACTATAGTAGTTGAAAATCCTAAATTATGGTCGGTTGAATTGCCTAATTTATATCAGGTTAAATCAATAATTAAAAAAGAATCAAAGATTCTTGATGCGGTGACAACAGATTTTGGAATCAGAACAATTGATTTCAGCGCAGAAAAAGGATTTTTATTAAACGGAAAAAAAATTGTGTTGAATGGAGGTTGTATGCATCATGACAATGGAGCGCTAGGTGCTGCAGCATACGATCGTGCCGAAGAGCGAAAAGTAGAATTACTGAAAGCAGCTGGATTTAACGCGGTTAGAACGTCGCATAATCCGCCTTCTGAATCCTTTTTGAAGGCTTGTGATCGCTTAGGGATGCTTGTAATTGATGAAGCTTTTGATGGCTGGAAAGAGAAGAAAAATACATTTGATTATGCTAGTATTTTTGATGCGCAGTGGAAACATGACATAGAATCTATGGTATTGAGAGACCGCAATCATCCGTCAATAATCATGTGGAGTATTGGAAATGAAATTATAGAAAGAACCAAGCCTGAGGCAGTTGAAACAGCCAAAATGTTGGCAAATGCTGTACGAAATATTGATTCGACCCGCCCGGTAACTTCCGCAATGACTACTTGGGACCAAGGCTGGGAAATTTTTGATCCTTTAATGGCAGCTCACGATGTGGCAGGATACAATTATCAGCTTCATCATGCCGAATCTGACCATGAAAGAGTTCCTTCGCGAATTATTGTACAGACCGAATCTTATCCTAAAGATGCTTTTGTTAACTGGAATTTGAATCAAAAACACAATTATATTTTGGGAGATTTTGTCTGGACGGCAATGGATTATTTGGGCGAGTCGGGCATTGGGCGATATGTGTACCCGGGAGAGCCAGAAGGAGAGCATTGGATAGCAAATTTTTACCCATGGCATGGTGCTTATTGCGGTGACATAGATTTAACTGGCTGGCGAAAACCAATTTCTCATTACCGAAGCATGTTGTATAATGATAATGAAAAAATATATATGGCAGTTCGGGAGCCAAACCCTGAAAACGGAGCCATAAAGCTTACGTCCTGGGCTGTTTGGCCAACCTGGGAGAGTTGGACTTGGCCTAATCATAAAGGAAAAAATATTGAAATTGAAGTATATTCAAAATATAAAAAAGTAAGATTGTATTTGAACGGAAAAGTCGTAGGTGAGAAAGAAACCGGTGTGGCGCAAGAGTTTAAAGCAACTTTCGTAATTCCTTATGAAGGAGGCGAATTAAAAGCTGTTGGTTTGGAAAATGATAAAGAAGCCGAATCAGTTTTGTTGAAAACAGCTGGTCAGCCAGCAAAAATAAAATTAACTGCTGATCGCAAAATTATATCTGCCGATAATCAGGATTTAGTATATGTGAGTGTCGAAATTACCGATGAGAAAGGTGTTTTGAATCCAAATGCACAAAACCAGCTTACATTTAAAGTTTCCGGCGCAGGAACAATAGCAGGAGTTGACAATGCCGATTTAAAAGATACGGATTTATATGTGGCTGATAGTCGTAAAGCATGGCATGGACGTGCTTTGGTAATTATTAAAAGTACTGCTGAAGGTGTTATCAATCTTGAAGTAACTTCACCTGGATTAAATAAAAATAATATCAAGATACAGTCAGTAAAAAAGAATAAAATGTAAATACCAAGAATTACAAAATATTTTAAAAATGAATAAATTAAAAACGATGTCGTTTTTAGCAATCATTTTCAGTGTGTCTTTATTTTCACAGCAAAAAGAAAATGTTGCTAATGTATTTCAGATAAAAGATCCCAATTATAAAATTAGCCCTTACACCGGAATGACAAAACAGCATTGGAAGGATGCTGCACTTTATTTGTTGGAAGGAGCATTCAGTTATATTCATACTCTTGATGATCCAATGAAGTTTCCAAAACAAGAAGGGAAAAGTTATCCTCAAGATGAAAGTAGAGTGCCTACGGAGAAATTAGAAGGTTTGAGCAGAACTTTATTTATAGCCTCTCCGCTTCTAAAAGAAAATCCTAATTTGGTGATTAATAATATCAAAGTGGCGGATTATTACAGACATCAATTCAGTAAATTGATCGATCCTAGCAGCCCTTCTTATATTGTTCCCCGTGCCAAAAATGGTGGGCCAAGTCAGAATTTAGTTGAATACGGAGCTATAACAATATCTTTGATGACCAATCCCGAGGTGCTTTGGAAACCACTTCCTCAAGATCAAAAAGATGCATTGGCAAAATCTATGTTGAGTTATGGTGACGGGCCTACTGTGCCTTCCAACTGGAAGTTTTTTAACATTTTTGTATTGAGTTTTTTCAAAGACCAGGGATATCCCGTTAATGAGAAATTGTTAGAGGAATATTTGCAAAAATCTTTAAACGATTATAGAGGCGAAGGTTGGTATAACGATAATCCGGCCTATGATTATTACAGTATGTGGGGCTATCAATTGTATGGCGTTTTGTGGTCTGAATATTTTGGAAATAAATATTATCCTGAATATGCCGCAAAATTTCGAAGCAATTTCAAAGATATGAATTCCAATTATCCTTTAATGTTTAGCCGTAACGGGGAGATGATTATGTTTGGGCGCAGTATCAGCTATAGAATTGCTACCATCGCTGCTTTGCCTTTTATGGGATTAGAAAATGATGCTGCTATAAATAATGGTTGGTTGCGAAGAATATCATCCGGAGTTTTAAAACAATTTCTAGAGCATCCACAGTTTATGAAAGATAATGTGCCTACTCTTGGTTTTTATGGGGCATTTGAACCAGCCGTACAAGTGTATAGCTGTAGAGGAAGTGTATATTGGATGGGGAAAGCTTTTCTGGGTCTTTTATTGCCGGATGATAATCCTTTTTGGACAGCAAAAGAAAATGAAGGAAACTGGGAAACCGAATTCAAGAAAGATCAGGTTTATAATAAATTTCAAAAAGGCTCGGGAATTTTAATTACCGATTATCCTAACATCGGCGCTTCTGAAGTGAGAGCCTGGTGCCATGAAAAAGTAAGTAGCGATTGGCAGAAATTTAGATCAACAGAAAACTATAACAGATTGTCTTATAACAGTGCTTTCCCTTGGCAGGCTGATGGCCAAAATGGAGAGGTAGCGATGAATTACGTTGTCAAAAACAAAAATGATCAATGGGAAGCCTTTAGATTATATACGTTTAAAAAGTTTGAAAACGGCATTTATTACAGAGATGTGGTTTTGGAAACCGATGAAAATATTAAATTTAATTTAGCCGATATTCCTTTGACGAACGGAATTTTGAGAGTCGATAAAAATAACAGCGATAAACCTATTTCGCTGCGTTTAGGACATTACGCTTTACCAAAACTGGATAAAGAAATTGTCACCACCAAAAAAAATGTAGAAGGTCATGAGATTACTATAATTGATAATGGAAAATATCAAGTAGCGATGGTTTCTGTTTTAGGTTGGGATAAAACAGAAACTGTGAGTGCAAAAGGATTACATCCCGAAAGTAATGAAAGCACTGTAATTGATGTTATGAGCGATTCAAAAACAAATAAGTCGGGGATTTATGCAACGTTGATGCTTTGGAAAAAAACGGGTGAAAAATGGAAGAAAAATGAACTTGTTCCAGTAAAAAAACTAGAGCAAAAAGAGAATACAGTTGTAATTGAATTTAATGACGGCACAAAGAAACTGATTGATTTTGATAAACAATAATCTGTAATACAGCATGTAATGAAACAGAAAGAAAAAAAACACGTTTTGAGAATAATATTTGCCCTATTTGGAATACTTATTAGCATAAATTCGGCTGCTCAAAAAATCGAAAAATATTTTCCCAAAAAAGACCTTACAAGAGTGGGAGTATATTATTATCCTGAACATTGGGATCCCAATCAATGGGATCGCGACTTGAAAAATATAGCTGCAATGGGTTTTGAATTTACCCATTTTGCTGAATTCGCATGGGCTCAGCTTGAACCACAGGAAGGAGTATATGATTTTAAATGGCTTGATAAAGCTATAGAAATTGCTGCAAAATATAATTTAAAAGTTATTATGTGTACTTCGACTGCGACGCCTCCCGTGTGGTTAGTCCGCAAGTATCCTGATGTACTTGAGACTTATGAGGATGGAACCAAAACAGATCATGGTTCTAGACAGCACGCATCTTTTTCGAGTAATTACTATCGAACCTATTCTATGAAAATGGTTGAACAATTGGCAAAAAGATACGGCAATGACAAACGTATAATGGGTTGGCAGGTAGATAATGAACCAAGTCGTTTTCTTGATTATGGCGCCGATGCACAGCAGCGCTACCGCGATTGGCTAAAGGAAAAATATAAAAACATTGACACCTTAAATGAAGCTTGGGGAAACAATTTCTGGAGCGGAATTTATACTAGTTTTGACCAAATTAATATTCCGCTGCATAAAGAATGGGGGATGAACCTGCATTCTCAATTAGATCATTTTAGATTCGCTGATCAGGAAACTGCAACCTTTTTGGATGAACAGGCGTTAACAATACGCAAGTTTGCAACCAAAGATCAATGGATTACTTCTAATTACATACCAAACTACAATGTAAGTTATGTTGGTATGAGCAAAGAATTAGATTTTGATTGTTACACACGTTATATGGTTTACGGAGGAAGTCTGGGAATAGGTCCGAAAGGTTATCGCGTAGGCGATTATTCAAATATTGCTATGGCTAATGATTTTTTTCGTCCTACAAAAGGCATGTATGGTGTTATGGAACTGCAGCCGGGTCAGGTAAACTGGGGAAGTATTAATCCGCAGCCATTGCCGGGAAGTATTCGTATGTGGTTATGGCATGTTTTTGCCGGAGGCAGCAAATTCACTTGTACATATCGCTACCGTGCGCCTTTATATGGTTATGAGCAATTTCATTATGGAATCGTTGGTACAGATGGCGTAACACCTACTCCTGGTGGTATGGAGTTTAGCCAGTTCATTAAAGAAATTGGTATGTTGCGAACAAAATATGATGCAAAGGCAACACTACCGGATTATTATCTAAAGCGAAAAACTGGCATACTGTTTAATGGCGATAATGTCATGGGGATTGATCTAAACAAGCAAACAAAAGAATGGAATACAATCGGTCATTTCCTAAAATATTATAAAGCAGCAAAATCTTTTGGCGCACCTGTTGATTTTGTTCGTGATACTACTAATTTCTCAAATTATCCAGTCTTAATCGTGCCTGCTTATCAAATGATTGACCAAAAAATGATTGACAAACTGACTTTGTATGCAAAAAATGGGGGGAATTTAGTACTAAGTTGCCGATCAGGAATTCAAAACAGGAAAGGTCATCTTTGGGAAGCTAAATTTTATGAACCAATGTGGAATTTAATAGGTTCCAAAGTTGATTCCTATGATTTGTTAATGCCACATTCGCCGGGAATAATTAAGTTTAACGATAAGGAATATGAGTGGATCAGTTGGGGAGATTTGTTAAAGCCAAATAAGGAAACAGAAATTTGGGGAACTTACGAAGGTGATTTTTATTCGGGAACTCCTGCTGTTATTTCGCATAAATTAGGTAAGGGGACTGTAACTTATATTGGTTTGGATTCAAAAAATGGAGATCTTGAAAAACAAGTATTGACGAAATTATACCAACAGCAAAATATTCCAATAGAAAATTATCCGGAAGGCGTGATGGTAGAATATCGTGACGGATTTGGAATCGCTGTCAATTATTCTGATAAAGTCTTCAATATGGATTTACCAAAAAGCGCTAAGATTCTTATCGGAACCCAATCAATAAAAACCGCCGATGTACTTGTCTGGAAATATTAATGCTATAGAAAGCTATTTGTAAAATAGTAGAATCACAAAGTCTATAACTAATCTAAACTATAAATAATGAATTCGAATTTAATATTATTTACTCCCAAAAAGCAGATTTGCAAGTTGGCTGTTTTGGCGGTTGCCTTGTCTTTTTTTGGCACGGCCAATGCACAGCAGGTTTCGAAAAAGAAATTACCAAAATCGGAAACTAAGAATTCCAATTTAAAAACATCAGCTTATTTATTTGCCTATTTCACAGGGAATTCCAATGATGAAGAAGCGATTCGCTTTGCGATCAGTAATGACGGTTATAATTTCAGGGCATTAAACGACAATAAACCGATTATTAATTCTGCTGATATTAGTGAAACTGGCGGTGTGAGAGATCCTCATATTTTGCGCGGAGCTGATGGGAAAACATTTTATATGGTGGTAACCGATATGGTTTCGGCCAAAGGTTGGGATTCCAATAGAGCAATGACTTTATTGAAATCCTCCGATTTAATTCATTGGACTTCCAGTAAAATTAACATTCAAAAAAGATTTCCCGGAAATGAAGATTTAAAACGGGTTTGGGCGCCACAAACGATTTACGATGTCCAAAAAGGGAAGTATATGATTTATTGGTCCATGAAAAATGGCAATAACCCTGATATTATTTATTACGCTTACGCCAATAAAGATTTCACGGATTTGGAAACCGAGCCGAAACAATTGTTTTTCAGTCCGACGAATGGATCTTGTATCGACGGGGATATTATTTTTAAAGATGGAAAATATCATCTTTTCTTTAAGACAGAAGGGGAAGGAGCGGGTATAAAAATCGCCGTTTCCGATAAATTGACCGAAGGTTATGTTTTGAGGGACAAATATGTACAGCAAACCAAATATCCGGTAGAAGGAGCAGGAGTTTTCAAACTGAATAACTCGAATGATTATATACTGATGTATGATCTTTATACAAAAGGGAAATATCAGTTTACGAGAACCAGTGATTTAGAAAATTTCTCGGTTATTGACAATGCGGTTTCGATGAACTTTCACCCGAGACACGGAACCGTAATGCCAATTACTGCTGAAGAAGTTGCAAGATTAGAAAGCAAATGGGGAACCGCAAAAGATATTATGAGTTCGCCTGAAGCAATAGAAGTTAAGAAAACGAATGTCAAAGCGGATGAAACTTTAAAACAAGTTCATTTACCGGTAAAACAGGGAACCAATCTTTCATCATTCAAACCTGATTTTACAAAATATGCAGGTGTAACGATTGAACCAAAAACGCCTCAGAATTTTACCAAAGGAGCTGTAAAATATACTGTTGCAATAAATGGGCAGCCATCAGAAACCTGGTCTGTTATCGCTTCGGTGGCAAACAATCCTGTTTTGAACGGTCTTTATGCTGACCCGGATATTTTGTATTCCGAAAAAGATTCGAAATACTATATCTATCCAACGAGCGATGGTTTTGACAATTGGTCTGGGACTTATTTTAAAACATTTTCCTCAACCGATTTGGTAAACTGGACTGATGAAGGAGTTATTCTTGATTTGGAAAAAGACGTAAGTTGGGCAAAGAAAAATGCCTGGGCTCCTTGTATTTTGGAGAAAAAAGTGGGTGACAGCTACAAGTATTACTTTTATTTTACCGCAGGACAGAAAATAGGTGTGGCTGTTGCCGATAGTCCAAAAGGCCCTTTTGTGGACTCCGGAAAACCATTGGTGGAAAAATATCCAAATGGAGTTACAGGTGGACAACAAATAGATCCCGATGTTTTCACCGATCCAAAAACCGGGAAAAACTACTTGTACTGGGGTAATAATTATATGGCTTGCGCCGAAATTAACCCCGATATGATTTCCATCAATGAGGAAACTGTCAAAGTGATAACACCGGATAAGACTTTCCGCGAAGGTACAACTGTCTTTTTCAGAAACGGAAAATATTACTTTTTATGGTCAGAAGATGATACCCGAAGTGAGAATTATAAAGTACGTTACGGAACTTCTGATTCTCCTACCGGAAAAATCAGCATCCCTGAAAATAATTTGGTCATAGCCAAAGACAAAGAAGCTGAGATTTATGCAACAGGTCATAATTCGATAATTCAAATACCGGGCAAAGACGAATGGTACATTGTGTATCACCGTTTCAATTATCCAAAGGGAATTACAATGGGAAGACCTGCTGGATTCAACAGAGAAGTTTGCATCGATAAAATGGAGTTTGACAAAGAAGGGAATATCCTAACGGTGAAACCTACACACGAGGGAATTAAACCTTTGAAAAAATAATATTCTCAATAGCAAAAATGTATTGTTTGCAGTAATGATTGAAGTCATTTTAGCAAGCTCGAAAATTAGTTTTTAAATTAGTCAGTAAAGGCTGTTTCTTTTATAAGGAGCAGCTTTTTTATTTTGATTAAATGGCTGCAATTGCTGTTTTTTTATAACACTCTTTAATGGAATGTTACTTTGTTTAAAAGTTAAATAATTTGAATGTTTGTATATTATTTAGGTTTTATTTGTGTATGGTGTAAAAAATAGTGTTTTTAATTGTTTAAATGCTAATATGACCCTTCTTTAATATTATAATCTCCCCCTTCCTACAAAAAATGTTAAGGTAATTTTGGAATGTTTACTATTTATTGATAGCGGAATTTCTGCTGATGTAGGATGTATTTCTCTTATTGTCAATATTGTAGATGAGTAAATGAGTGAAGTTTTATAATTATTAAAAATGATTTAAAGATGAAAAAAAATTACACAATTTTATTATTGTTTTTAGCAGTCTTTGCAAGCCAAATCTATGCACAGGCTCCAAATCTGCCTACAAAAGTAGGTCTTGCCACTAGTTTAAGTGGCAATAGGACATTTACAGGCTCCACGGCCTTGGATACAATAGTTTTGCCTTATTCTGGGACAAATGAATTTACACTTGAAGTACAGGCTAAGATTAATTCTGCTTCAGGAAGAGGACTTGATGTTCAGGCGTCTGATAAGAATGGAGTTGGGTTTAGAACTTCTTTAGACAAGACAACTTTCAATAATACAACGCTTTTGCCTTTGGTGGAAAATTTAAGTGCTTCGGCAGACAATGCTCAGGAACAAACGTATAGATATGCCGTAAAAGACGGATATGCACATATTTATCAGGATGGACATTATTTAACATCCAAAGCACTTGATTATGTGGCTGATGAGAATTCGGCGAATCAGCCAATAGTCTATGGTGCTGACAATGCAGTAGGTAAATGGGCTGGTATTGTTGGTAATACTTCTGGAAAACCATCAGATTATGGTTGGGCAAATCCTGCCGCTTCCACAATTTTCAATACAGCTAATAGCGGAAGTGGAGTAAGGTATTTGGATGTAACTTCAGGACATACTTTTGAGGATAACGGATCAACTTATAAAGGTCGGTTACTTTATATTCGTTGGGATAATAATAGTATTTCGGGATCTACTTACAGCTTTCCTATAAAGTTGGAAAAAGGGCTTCAATATGAATTTTCATGGATTTATGAGCTTGTTGCAAATGCTTCGCCTGGTGTAAAAATGAATGTAGCGATCTCATCTGGATCGGATGGATCTGGTGCAATAATTTCGAAGACTTTTACTTCTGGAAATGCGTTTAAATTGCGAAGAGGGAATATGTCTTTTCTGTCGGATTCTGAGGGAACTTATTACGTTACAATTACCGGTGATTGGGCGCTTTTTGGTATTGGGGAATTAAAACTGAAGTCAACAAATTTGATTAATACTTGGGATGGTATGCCTGAAAATAGTGCTGGAAAACCATCGGACTACGGCTGGATTAATCCCGGTGCAGCTACTGTTTTTAATACTGCAAATAGTACTAGCGGTTCCCGATATATGGATGTAACAACAGGTCATACATTTGAAGCAGATGGTTCGAATTATTCGGGAAGGCTAATGTATATCAGATGGGATAGTAGCACAGTTGAGAATTCAGTCTATTCTTTTCCAGTACAATTAGAAGCTTCTAAGGATTATCAATTTTCATGGATTTATGATTACATATCTAACGGTAATCCGGGAAATCGAATGACGGTGAGTATTAATACTTCAGCTGATGGTACGGGAACAGTGATTGGGGCTAAAAATTTTGTTACTGGTGCTATAAATCAATTAAGAAAAGGTGATTTCTCTTTTCATTCTCAAAACGCAGGTACCTATTATGTGACAATAACTGGAGATCGGGCGCTTTTTGGTATTGGAGATTTGAAACTGAAGGGACAGCGATTTTCAAGAATTGTTATTGGGAAAAATTATGTCAATGGTGCAGTAGATATGAGTGTTAGTTCGGTGACTTATGAAGATGCAGCTTACGCACCGATTAAAATTGATTCGCCATCAACTGTAAATGTAACTATTACAAATCCGGAGGTTTCTGTTGGTGCCTATTCTAAATCAAATGTGGTTTTGAACTCGGGAGTGTCTTTGCATCTTACAAGTGGTTTTAATCCGTTAATTAATAGCAAAGTCGAATTAAATTCTGCTGACGCCCGACTTTATTTTGATGCGGTCAAGCCTTCTGTGGTTATTGACTCCTATTTGCAATTTGTTACTGTTAATGGTGTGCCTGCTAGTAATAATGTAAATGTTTATGTGTCTAATTATGGTTCCGGTTCTGTTGTTGTATTGCAAACAAACGACTTTAAACCGTTAGAAGTATTTACTGAAGAAAATTTTGGAGGTACTGCTCAACAATTTGATATTGTTACCCCATACAGCAATTTAGGAGGATTGGATAACAAAATCAAATCCTTTAAACTGAAAAAAGGATATATGGCTACGTTTGCTTCCAATTCGAACGGTACAGGTTATAGTAGGGTTTTTATAGCCGAAAATCAAGATATAGAAATACCGGTTTTGCCACCTTATTTGAAAGGAACTATTTCGTTTGTCAGAACGATGAGATGGCATGAAGTTAGTAAAAAAGGGCTTGCTGGTGGAGCTACATCAGCTATGGATGCGACAAATATTTCATGGTATTACAACTGGAATACTGGAGGAACTACGACGTCTAATGTAGAGTATGTGCCAATTAGACAAACAGCATATTGGCCTAGTTTTGGACCTGCAAATACTAAAGAAGGCTACACTCATCAATTAGGGTTTAATGAGCCGGATCGTCCGGATCAGTCTAATATGACAGTTGAAACAGCTCTTGGTGTATGGCCTTCTCTTATGCAATCTGGTTTAAGGTTGGGATCACCCGCCACATCAGACCCATTTAATTCTTGGTTGGGGAATTTTATGACTCAGGCAGAAGCCAAAAATTATAGAGTTGATTACATGGCACTTCATTGTTACTGGTATAAATCTGCGACACAATGGGCTAGTGATTTGCAAAGTATTTACAACAAATATCATAGGCCAATTTGGATAACCGAGTGGAATGTTGGAGCAAACTGGACAGGGAATTCATTTCCTGACGGTCCTGATAAGCTAACGGATGCAAATGCGACCAAGCATAAAAATGATTTGGCAGCTGTATTGAAAGTTTTGGATAATACCGATTATGTAGAGCGTTATTCGATTTACAATTGGGTGCAAGATTCAAGAGCGATGTACGTTACGATAAATGATGCTTTTAAAACTAGAAATCCAGATTGGGCAAATTACGTTTGGCTTAAAACAGCACCGGTGATTTCAAACACAGCAACTGATTATACTGTTCTTACTCCGGCTGGTCAATATTATGCAAGTAACGCTTCCAAAAAGGCGTTTAATCCTGCTAGAGAATATATTCCTACCTGGACTCCAAAGGTAGAAACCTTAAGTTATGTTGTTACACAAGCTTCTGATAGTATTACTTTGAAATGGACTGGAAACAATGATGATTTGGTAAATAAGTATGTTGTTGAAAGAAGGCTTGCAGGTGAAGCAAATTTCTCGGTTTTTTACGAATCTTCAGATTACACTGCTTTAGAAGTTAATGATGTCGTGCATTCCTCTGCGGAGTATAGAATGAAAGTGGTTGGAAAAGATAATGTTGAATCAACATATTCTGCTATACTTACTTTTACGCAAGATCCTGTGCCGGCAGCTCCAACTGATCTTTCTGGTGTTGCAAAATCTACATCAGTTATTGATTTAGCGTGGTCAGCAGTGAGTAATGCTAATTCGTATAATTTGAAAAGAGCAAATGCCGTAGATGGTGCTTATAAAAAAATAGCTGCATTTACTAAAGGAACAACTTATTCTGATACAGGTTTAACTGAAGGAACAACCTATTATTATAAAGTTTCGGCCGTAAATACAGGAGGAGAAAGTAGTGATTCTGATGCAATTGCTGTAAAAACTAAATTAAGCCAAACTATAACGCTTAGTTCGGATTCTCAAAAAGTGATTAACGAGGTAGATTTTTCTCCTGCAAAAGTAAGCTCTGGACTTCTTATTACTTATACCAGTTCGAATACTGATGTGGCCACTATTGTGGATGGTAAAGTTCATATTGTTGCTGTGGGTACTACAACAATTACGGCTTCACAGTCTGGAGATGAGATATACGTTGAAGCGCCTTCGATGACACAATCGCTAACGGTAAATAAAGAATACTATGCAGATAGAGATGGTGATGGATTTGGGGTAGCTGCAGTTTCGCTATTTCCGGTGGACGAAGCTCCTGAAGGATACGTTACTAATAATACTGATTGTGATGATGGTAAACTATTATATGCTGATTTTGATGGTGATGGTTTGGGTGCAGGTCCAGCGGTAGCTTGCGGAGTTGAAAACAATACGGATTGTGATGATACAAACCCTGTTCAGTTATCAGTGACGATTCCAGATGTTCATGCATTAAGCACCACAGCTAGTGAGAAGAATACGATTTATATTGGTTACGGATCTCCTTTCTTAAACATAACAGCAATTCCATCAGGAGGTACAGCACCATATAATTATCTGTGGAATTCTAATGAGACATCACAAACAATATCTGTGTCCGGTACAGGAACTTATACAGTAATAATCACCGATGCTAAAGGTTGTCAATCAACAGCTTTTATTGTTGTTAATTTAGTAAATGTACAATGTGGAAATTCTGGAGATAAGGTTACAATTTGTCATAATGGTCAAACGATTTGCGTGAGTTCTAATGCGGTTCAGGCACATTTGAATCATGGTGATAAATTAGGATCCTGTAGTATGGCTGGTGCTACAAGTAAAGAAGATTGTGATGTAGTAGTTTACCCAAATCCTGTTTCGAGCACATTGTATGTAAAAGTGAATGAAGTATATTCGGGTGCAAAACTGGAATTGTACAATATCTTGGGAATGAAAGTGCGTACTCAAACATTGGCAAATACTTTGCAAACAATGTCTTTGGAAGGCTTGCCTTTGGGATCGTATTCGTTACATATTACAAATGGAAACGATATTATTGAGAAGATGATTGTCAAAAAATAGGTTGTAAATTAGTTAAAGAAAATCGGCTCTTGTGAAAACAAGAGTCGATTTTTTATTTGGTATTATATCAGTTAGAGCAGTTGGAGTTATAGAAAAACTAAGTTTATTTTTATTCAACAATATTGAATAATTGAATTTTTGTTTGTAAGGTCAATTAAAAGGATTGTTTAGTAATGTTGAATCTAGAATTAGAATCATGGATAATAATAACGAAACACAGGGTGGGGTTTTGGGCGTAGGAGACCGCATTAAAATTTTGAGAGCAGCACAAAACAGAACTATGCAGGAAGTTGCAGATGCTTGTGAGCTTTCAAAAAGTATGATTTCTAAAATAGAAAATAATAAGACTATACCATCAGTTGCAACTCTTGTCAAAATCGCCAAAGTCCTTGGAACAAATGTGTCAAATTTACTGGAGCAGGAAGGTTGGTCAAAAGCTATTGTAACTCCCAGGATTGAAGCTGAAGGAGGATTGGTAAAAACAGAAAAAGGATATTCTATATTTCCATATGCTTCGGAGTTTCATGGAAAGAAAATGCAGCCGTTTCTCTTTGTGGTAAAAAAGGATGAAGTAATTCCTCATTTACTTTCCCATGATGGAGAAGAATTTGTTTTTGTAGTTGATGGCGCTATGAAAATGCAGGTTGGAGACTCAGAATATCTGTTGAAAACAGGGGACAGTTTGTATTTTAATTCAACACAACGTCATGGTATAATGCCTGTTTCAGATGAGGTTACTTATATAGATATTTTTGTTTAAAAAGGCTATGATTATTTGGAAAACCAAATTGAATTGAGAGTCGGTTTTATAAAAAATTGTCTTTTTAAAACATATTTTTGATTGATGACGAAAATAGCAATTCGTATGAGGTTTGGAAAAAAAAGGGATCACCACAAAATCCAACAGAAGATCAGATCACCGCTCTTGAAAAGGCTGGTCAGTTGAGCCAGATTACGAATAAGAAAATCAAGATTTCGGCTGGGAAAACTGTTGTACCTCTTGAATTAAAAAGACAGGCAGTAGCACTTGTTAAATTGGACTGGTAAAAAAAATGAAGTAATTTTTTAGCTAATTTAGATTTTAGAAATAATTCATTTTTAGACAAAAAAAAACAGACTAATAAAAATAGAAACGATGTTAAGACGTAATATTTGTAAAATAATATTGTTAACAATTCTGGCAAATCATTCTTTTGCTCAGGAAATTGAAGTAAAGCCGAATGCAGGATTAATACTTCCGGATAAATTCAAAGCAGAGTTAATAGCCGATAATCTTGGGCGGACACGTCATCTGGTGATAACTCCTTCGAATGGAATTTATGTTCGTTTAGCCCGATTAAAAGACGGTGTAGGAACTTTATATCTTGAACAAAAGGATTCAAAAGCAACTGTTAAAGCCAAGTTTGGTAATTTCGGAGGAACGGGAGTATTTCTTAAAAACGGCTACCTGTACACCGCTTCCAACAGTGAAATTTTTCGTTACAAGTTAAATGAGCGGTTTGAGGTAATAGCACCTGATAATCCCGAAAAGTTGGTAACAGGTCTTGTGGATAAAGGGACCCACGAAACAAAATCAATTGCAATTGATGATGCCGGAAATATGTATATTCCAATTGGTTGTCCGTCCAATTCCTGTCAGGAACAGGATCGCCAGATGGGTTCAATGGGTATTCCGGATTGTCCCTTGTTGAAAAATTCCGGTGGTGTGTGGATGTTTCGCAGTGATAAGTTAAATCAAACCTATGATGATGGAATTCGTTATGCCACGGGTTTACGAAATGTAGTTGGAGTAGACTGGAATAAACAAAATAACCAGCTTTATGTGATGCAGCATGGCAGGGACCAACTTAATACTATATTCCCAGAACTTTATACTTCGAAACAAAATGCAGAATTACCTGCAGAGTGTATGTTTGCTTTGAATAAAAATGATGATGCCGGTTGGCCTTATATTTATTATGATCAAATTCAAAAGAAGAAAATTCAGGCTCCTGAATATGGTGGTGATGGTAAAAAAGAAGGTTCATCCAAATATATAGATCCGGTTGTCGCATTTCCGGGGCATTTGGCACCCAATGCTTTATTGTTTTATTCGGGAGATCAGTTTCCGGCTCGTTATAAAAATGGTGCTTTTATAGCGTTTCATGGTTCTTGGAATCGTGCTCCAGAACCTCAAAAGGGGTATTTTGTAGTATTTCAGCCTTTTAAAGATGGTAAACCTTATGGGGATTGGGAAATCTTCGCTGATAATTTTGCAGGATCAGCAGAGAAGGCAGCTATAGGCAGGGCAGAACGAAGACCTTGTGGTTTGGCTCAAGGACCAGATGGAGCCTTATATGTTTGTGATGATGCAAAAGGAGGAATATTTAAGATTTCTTATAATGAAGGTGCAAATGTAGAATCTAAAAAGCAGCCAGAATCAAAAGCTATTGTTACGAATGATGTTAAAAAGCAATCAACTGTCGTAAAAGTTCCAGCAAAAACAGTTGCACTAAAGCCAGTTGTAAAAGCTGGAGTGCCAAACTCTCTTGCAAAATCAATCGCTTCTGGGAAAACTATATATAACCAATCATGTGTAACCTGTCACATGGCTGATGGTGGAGGTGTGCAAAGTTTAAACCCGCCTCTTGCAAAAACGACTTATGTTTTAGGTTCTTCTTCCCGTCTTATAAATGTTTTGTTAAAAGGAATGTCTAAGCAAGCCATTGACGGTGAAATATACAGTAATGTAATGCCTTCATTCAGTTATTTTACAGATAAGCAGATAGCTGATGTGTTAACCTATGTGAGAAATAGTTTTGGTAATAAAGCCAGTGCTGTTACCGCTGAACAAGTTAAAAGCGCAAGGACTAAGAAAAAATACGAATGAAAAGTATAGTTTAGGAAATGATATTAATGCAGCTGGAAATCGTTTTTATAATGCGGCTCCTGGAAGAAATTATTATTTTGGAGTTAGCGCGAAACTATAGAATAACATATTTTCTTATTGCTTTGTCACAACATTTTATATGGAAGGCGATAAATTTTATATGAAACCCTGCTTAATTGCTTCTTTTACAAGGCTTGAGTCGTCAGAAACCTCAAAGACATCTTTCATTCGGATGATACGTTTTTGGATAGCGCTTGTTGTTAGAGTAATAATATCTTCTAACTCTTTTATCTTAAAACCTTTAGATAAATAGATTAAAATTTGCCGATTGTAGTCGTCAACCATCAGCTTTTTTTTCCATATCTCATTAATACAGCTTTTTACCATAGGGCTTTGGTACGGTTCACCCTTAATGATTTCCATAAGACCTTCTTGCAATTTCTCAGGAGTAATGTCATTTTTTATGAAAAATCCATCTGGCTTTATGTTTTTGAAAATTTCATAAACAATAATAATTTCGGTGTGTGCTGTAATCATGATGATTTTGCAATCAGGCATCATTTCTCTTATAAAATGAGCCAAATCACTTCCAGATAAAATCTCATTTTCTTCATATGCTGGCAAATTTTTATCAATGATAGCAATGTCAAATGACTTTTTTATAGCTCTGTAATTCAATATTTTTAAGTAGGCTTCCTTACAATTATGTGCTCTTGAGAAAATGGGTGAATTTAATCCAAAAGGAGCATTTGAAAGCGTATTAATATAGCCTTCTACAGTCATTGGATGGTCATCAACTACGAGTATATTCATTTAAACATAATTTAACTTTAACAAAATAGGCAGTTTTTCTGCAACAGAAAAAAAAGCGATCTAATTACATTGCATAACTGTAATGTTCAAAGGATAATTTTATCCAGTTTTCTTTTTTATTACCGACAACAATTTAGTCAATTAAAAATATAACTTTTTAAGAATTTTCTTTTTTTTACTTGAGCGAACAATGATGTCTAAACGGCTATAAATTAAATTATAAAAGTTAATCTACAATTGGTAATTGTTCAAGTTTATTGGTAAAAGTAATGATGCTACTACTTTTTTCAAAATTATATCTGTGTTATTTAAGTTTTTGAAATGCGTTCTTTAATTTGATTTGTTTAACATTTTCTGGGAATTAGGCTCTTGATGTAATACAGCCAGACTTTGAAAGATCCATTTTTAGTAATTCTGAAAAGTTAATTACTGACTTTATTAAAAGAAAAGGTAACTCTAAGTTGAGAAGCCAAAATAAAACTATTGTCTAATTATTTAATTTTAATTTTTATGAAAAAACTATTATTTGCTATCAGCTTCATTACAGCTATGATTCTTGTTTCTTCCTGTTCTGATGACAGTTTAGATGATGTAAAAAAAGAAAATGCAGTAAGTAAAAATCAAATTTCTCCATCTGCGACTACAACCACAGTGCTTCAAGATACTATCACTAATAATAGTATACAGCAAATGGATGATGCACCAATTGATGGAGGAAATCCTATTAGGCCTTAATGTAAAATAAGTTAAAACCAGATAATAGGTATTATCTGGTTTTAAATATTTATTTTTGATAAATTAATTTATCAAAAAATTGAAAATAAAATATCAAATACTTTGGTCTCTAATTTTCTTCTTATTGACGATAAGTTGTCAAAAAGATGTTGATTTAGAGGATAAACATGCATATAAAAAAGGAGTTGTCAATCTTTTAAATAAGATAGATACTTTAGATATAAAAGATTCTGATAAGATAATTGCATTGGACACTCTCAATCGTTATCTGTTAAAACATGAAAATGATTCTGTCAACAGAAATTTGCTTTTTAAAACAGCCAATAAATATTATTTTTTGGGTGAACTTGAAAAATACAAGAAAGCATCTAAAAAAGCTTTGGAGCTGTCAAATCTAAAAAAAGACAGCTCGCATATAGCAAAATCATTATGCTATATCGGTAATTATTACTATGATAAATCACGATACGATAGTTCTTTCAGCTATTACGTTAAATCTGAAAAATTATATGTTGCTTTGAAAGATTCCTTAATGTTGGGAACTATGGCACTTTTGAAATCATCTGTCCTTTTTGAGAATGGAAATTATGCTGAGACGGAAACTGAGGCGATTAAAGCTTTAAGATTCTTTTCAAAAATTAATAGAAATGATTTAAAATACCATTGCTACTTCCAGCTAGCTTGTGCTTTGAAAGGTTTAGAAAACTATAAAAAAGCATTGAGTTATTATGATTTGGCTTTAAATCGATTGGATGTCCTTGAGAAAGCGAAATATGATAAAAATAAAATACTTATCAGTAGGCTGACCTGTATCAATAATATTGGGAGGATATATGAAAAAATGGAAGATTTTCCTGTGGCGATACAATTTTATAAGAAAGGGTTACAAACCCAAAATTTAAAAAATGAATTGCCAAGGTATTATGTAATGCTGCACGATAATCTTTGCTATTCCAAAATGAAAATGGGAGATTACCGTGACGTATATAAAATATTGACCGAATCATTAAAAGTAAGCGATAGTATAGATGCAAAGTCTATTTCGGCATCTTTGAAAAATAATATAGGGCGCTATTATCTTTATAAAAAAGATACCGTAAGGGCCTTAAGTACTATAAAAGAAGGATTGGCGTTATCCAAAAAGATAAAGTATAGCGAATTGACTTTAGAATCATTAAAATTATTAATGAGTAATGATAGTAAAGATAAAAACTATTTTACCAATGAATATTTAAGGATTTCTGACAGTTTGCAAAAAGTTGAAAGAGAAACGAGGGATAAGTTTGCCCGTATTGCCTATGAGACTGATTTGGTTGAAGAAGAAAACCATACACTATCCAAACAGAATGCGGGAATTATTGTTGTTGCGTCATTAATATTATTGTTTTCCTTCGGGTTTCTAATTATTTACCGACTTAAAACCAGAAACAAAGAACTATTTCTTATTAAAGAGCAGCAAGAAGCCAACGAAAAAATATATCAATTACTGTTAAAGCAACAATCAGAGACAGAGCGTGTTCGTAATGAAGAAAGGAATAGAATTGCTATGGAATTACATGACGGTGTAATTAATAGTGTTTTTGCTACTCGTTTTAATTTAATGCAATTGGATTCTAACGAAAAAGAAAGAAAAGAGTTGTTGATTAAAGAGCTGGAAAAAGCTGAAATCGAAATCAGAAGAGTTTCTCATGATTTAAGTAAAAACTCACTTTTTGAAGATAAAAGCTTCACTGAAATGCTAACTGATCTTTTGAAATCCCAGCAAAATCAGAGCAATACAAAATTTGATTTATCGCTTGACAAATTTATAGAGTGGCCATTAGTTTCAAGTGCCAATAAAATGCATATTTATCGCATTATTCAAGAAGCAATACAGAATTGCAATAAATACTCCAAAGCAAAAAGGTGTCTCATTATAATACTGAAAACAGAAAATAAAATAACTATTCGCATTTGGGACAATGGAGTTGGGTTCAATACCGAAAAGGCGAGAAGAGGTATTGGACTTAGGAATATGAAAGAAAGAACAAATGCATTGAATGGAGAATTAAAAATAACTTCCGAAATAGGAAAAGGAACAACGATAGAAGTTGTGTTTTAAAAGGCATTGTTCTTAGAGCCTGTTTAAGTTTTATTTATTGACTCTTTTATGACGATTTTTGGCTACAACTTCGTTAAATTTTTATACAATAGCTCTGTTGTTTTATAAAAATTTGCCTCGTTTCACTCAAAAATCCTCTAATAATAAATCTCAAAAATAAAATTTAAACAGGCTCTTAAAGTATTTAAATTTAAAGATAAAGTCGAAGTACATTTAAAATTTTTAACTTATTTTGAGCTGTAATTTCATCTAGCTTTTGAAATATTTTCACAATAAATGTGAAAATATAATTTATAAAATTCCTTAAGGTGTTCGGCTGTTGAACACCTTTTTTTGTTTTTTTGGATTTGTCAATAAGAATCAATCAGAAAAAAACGCAGAATCAATCTATCTAAAAAAAATAGGAGAAAGATTAAGATATTTTAGAAAGGAGGCTGGCTACACAAACTCTGACACCTTTGCTTATGATAAAAAAATAAGTAGACCGCAATATGGCAAATATGAGGCTGGAGCAAATATTCAGTTAAATACACTTATAAGAATTTTGAAGTTGATGAATGTTACACTGGAAGAATTTTTCACTGGTTTCAATGAATATTAAAAAGTGAATAACAGCAAATAATTAATTAAGATAATTATGTCGTTTTTTAGTCAAGATGTTAAGTTGGTTTACATGTTGTAAATCAATTTGGAGCACTTTTGAAAACTTTGAAAGTTGAAGGAAAAATAAAAAAGCCTGCAAATTCAAAAATTTGCTGGCTTTTAAAGGATTTCGAGACATTTTTTGCGTTTTTGACAACTTTGTAAAGTTGGCTTTAAACTGTCTCAGTGGAATCGCCGGGAATCGAACCTAAGCCAAAAAACAGCATTATTACCGATATTTTATTTTATAAAATAAGGTGTGCCATGATTTTGCCAGAAGTTCAAAAGATATCCGAATCTTTATACTTTTATATTTCCTGCACTAAACAGATTGACTTTATAAGAACGACATAATTCATTACTATTATAACAAAAATAAACATTATTTCTTCACGAATAAAGTTGTTGAAAATAAATTAGTGCATTTAAATCATATCTGTTATTTCTACTTGCAGTCTAAGTAGTAGAATATTTATCATAGAAAAAATTACGAATATTTGTATGGTTTTATCGTTATTTCCACTTGACTTCGATATCCTGGATGGTAAGATGGACGGTAAATAATATGCCCCATTTTCTGCAACTCTTTAAAGTATTTATGGTAGGTTGGTAAGGTATTGATATGCGAAAGGGACATTATTTTGCTGCGACTTACGTTAATTATCTTTTTTTGCCCTTGTCTGTACCCTAGACAAAGAATAGCACTTAAAAGAGCGAAGTGCCAAACATTAAGTCTGGGATCCTTCTCTAAGATGGAAAGATGTTTTGAAAGTTTTTGCAGACTCATATTAGTTTTTATCGTTGAATAGATTCATTAAATCCGATTTGTTGTAATAATAAGATCCTAAAACTTTTTTGGAGCGCACTTTCCCCGATATCCGGAGATTCTGTAACGATGCAGCAGACATATCCATCAATTTTTTGACAATACGGCTTTTAAGCCATTCCGGATTTAAGCTGTTTTCTTCTTTATTGTTGTCTATGATTTGTTTGAACTGCTCAACTAGGAATACCCCAAATTGCCTTAAATCGTCCTTTGTTATATTATCGTCCATCTTCGCGCCTCCTATTCTTTATTATTAAATAAATAGCTAAGCTATTGTTTAATTGTTTTTGCTACTTAAAAGTGTTGTCTGAGGTATTGTTTGGCATCCGAAGTCCGTTTGTAGCATTCTAAAGTGCAAATTCCAGTGTCATTGATCACCTAATTCCAATGAAGACCCTCTTAGCGGGCTAAGAGGTATTACAGTCGAACACTTGATGCTACTTTTGATATTTTTAGATGGTTTTGAAGTGTAGTTTGTAAACTCCAGTGTCATTGATCCCCTAATTCCAATTTAAATTGACCATTTAATTCTAGTATAGTTTTTAATAGAAGCCTAATTGTAATTGATTGATTTTTTATGGTGATAAAATGATTTTGAAAATGTGTTGATTCTTAATTTTTATTGATCTATTAAAATTGGAATTATTTGATCAGTCTCAATATTTTTTGTCACAATAGTGCTTTAATTTACGTATGCTTATCTGGATAAATAGTTATATTATTATCTTATTTTTTTATTATAAAGAGGTTAGTGTTTTGAATTACTTATTGTTACTTTTTAATTTTAAAAATAACATAAAATAACTTGTTAAATAAAGATTAAATGTTTAAAATTGCACGAAATTTAGTGTAAGAAAAAAATGAAAAATCCCCCTATGTTAGTTGCTGTTGCGGCTGTTGTTTTAAGTGTTTTAGCGATTTATTATGCCAAGTCAAGTTCTCAGTTGGTCTATGTTGATGTAAATAAATTGATTACGGGTTATGAGAAAACCAAAGTAGCCAAAGCGGAATTCGATAAAAAAGCCAATTTAATGCGATCAAATGTGGATTCGTTGGTAGCTAATTGGCAAAAGGAACTGAAAAATTACGAAAAGGAGAGAACAACGTTTTCGCCAAAGGAATTAAAGTTGAAGCAGGAACTGTTGACTAACAAGCAGCAGCAAATTAATGGATACCAGGAAGCGATCCAGAAAAAAATCCAAGAAGAAGACAAAAGGGTAACTCAAACTGTGATTAATGATATTAACGATTATATCAAAGAGTACGGCAAAGATCATAATTACAAAATAATTTTTGGTGCCAGTGGAGGGGGTAATATCATGTATGCCGACGAATCCACAGATTTAACTGAAGAAGTTTTAAAGGGATTGAATGCAGAATATGGTGAAAAATAGCCTTGTAGTATTTCTTTTAGTATTGTTTGTGTCTTCTTGTGATAAAAAATTTGATGCTGTGGAGGAAATCAATGATTATATTAAGGATGCAAATCATGGATTCTCTCAGACAAAAATAATAAATGGGATCAAAATAAATCTTACTTATAAACCGTCAGAAGTAGTAGCTATTAATGAATTTAAAAATTCAAATTATTCTGAGAAAAGAAAAGACTCAATAAAGAAAAATTATAACAAATATTTATATTTTTTATTAAGTTATAGCAAAGATGATAAGGAGATATTATCTACAATACCTCAAAGTAGAGAAGAATTTAACTCAATTCAAAATACATTGACATTTGAAATGAATGACAAGGTGACGTTAACAAATAATTCTCAGGATACGATTCCTTTTATTGATTCTAACTTTTCTCGTACTTATGGTTTCGCAAGATCGACGAACATACTTCTCATATTTGAAAAGAATAAAGACTTTAATGGAAGTAAAGAAATTTATTTTAATCTAGCTGATATAGGATTACAAACTGGAGATGTTAAGTTTAAATATACAACAAGCATAATAAATCAAAAAAACTTTAAATTAAAATAATTGTTTTTATGAACAAACTCATACGTACTAGAATAATTGCAACATTCTTTTTGATTATTTTTATTCCGAGTATATTTCCCTTAAATATTATTTATGCTTCAAATAATGGGCCTAATGCTCCGGAAGCATCTGGTTTTGAATCCGTAAATGCAACAGATATGGTTAATCTGTCTAGTGGTGATATGGCTTATGTTCTTCCCTTAATGGATGTGGGAGGTTTTCCGGTCTCACTTTCATATCACGGTGGAATTCCAATGGATTTGGAATCAACGTGGACAGGTCTAGGTTGGAACCTTAATACAGGTGCCATTAACAGAGGATTAAATGCAACTCCCGATGATTGGAATGGTGGAAATTCATTAGATTTTATTCGTTATAGAGATTCAGAAACAATTTATAACGTAAACGTTGGTGTAGGAATCTGTAAAGTTGCTGAAGTTGGAGTTGGAGCATCATGGGGGTCGAATAAAGGCATGTCAGGATCTGTATTTGCAAGTCTTGGTATAAAAGGAGTAGCATCAGTCTCAGGTAGTATTGACACAAATGGAAACTATTCATTAGGAGTTGGTGCAGGTGGAGAAAAATCAGGTGGCTTCAGTGCTGGTGTTGGTGTATCCGGAAACATTAATGGAGGGAAAACTAGTGTTGGATTTGGCGTTAATTACAGGTCTTCCAGTGGAATGAGTGTTGGATTAGGTACAAGTCTAGATGGAGGGTTATCCGCTTCATTAGGGTTTTCAGGTGTAAAAGATGCTGGTTTAGAAGCAAAAGGACAAGCTGGATCAGCGTCAATTTCAATGAATAGTTTTTCAGCAGGGGATTGGGATATTAGCAGTAAAGGATGGTTTGTGCCAATTCAAATCTATTTTATTTCATTTAGTTTTGGGAAACAAAAAATCACCTATAACCTTGCTAAAGCTTATAATAAAAAAGGATTTGGTGTTTTATATTCAAATTTAGATAATACAAATAATGATGTAGTGGAAAATGATAATGGAATAGATTCTCAATTTACAGATTATCAAAACAGGTATAGATATATGGATGCTTATGAGCAAACTTTACCTCAGCCAGAAGAAGAATTTGTTGCAGATAGTGATGCAGACAGGGAAAAATTAAATTTTTCCTTCGCAGGATATGATTCTTTTGAGGTAAATGCAACTGGAGTGTCTGGAGTGATGAATCCCAGAATATTACAAAATGCAACAATTTTTGGATTAGGTTATAAAGGAAATGATCCGAAAAGTTCCGATGGGAAAATGAGAATATATAGCCATAATTCGTTGACAACAGACAAAACTTTTGGGAAAAATACAGCAAATGATATTGAATTCTACTTTAATGGACAATTTACACAAAATACATTAATACCTAGCGTAACGCCGTTGTCAAACAGTAATACTTCTTTGCAAGGTATATTGAGTACAAGGCAGGTTTTAAATAATCAAAGATTGAGACAAGGAAATTATGTAGAGGTTTTTACAAATAGACAAATAAAGAATAATCAAGCAGACGGGTTATTATCACCATTAAGTCCTACATCAAATGGTCTGAGTTTAGAAGCGCTAAATCGGAATACCTCAGAATATCAAAGCGACGGTATAGGTGGCTATAAAATTACCGCTCCTGATGGCAAGGTTTATCATTTTTCTCAACCTGTTTATCATTTTGAAGAAGTAGAAAGAACTGTACTAAAAGATGTTTCGGAAAATAATGTTAGTGAGAAACGTCAATATACGGCTTATGCGACTCACTGGTTGCTTACTGCAATAACAGGCCCAGATTTTATAGATGTGAATAATAATAACATTGCTGATGCAGCCGATTATGGATACTGGGTTAGAATGGATTATGGTAAATGGTCTGATGGATATGTATGGCGCAATCCTACGGATAAAAATCTTAAAGATTATAATTCTAATTTAGAAGGGGATATTGGGGAAAAAGAGTTCGGTACGTATCAATTTGGTCGTAAACAATTGTATTATTTGGATCGAATTGTATCTGCTACTCATACGGCCTATTTCGTAAAAGACCTAAGGTATGATTCTGTTGGTTCTGATTTGCACTATGAATTTAACCCTGATATTACCATGACAAATGATGGAACTACTAATCCAAATAATTCATTTGCAGGAAATACCGTGAATCCAAAAGAGGATTTTATTTATAAAAGACAGATGCAGTTAATGCTCAAAAAAATAATTTTAGTAAAAAATGAAAACGCAACCGTATCGAAAGGAAATACTTCGGATAACTTAAAACTCAGTTATCCAAGTTCTGATGATTTAATAAAAAGTTACCAACTTCCATTTGCTAGCACAGGTGGGTTTTATGAAGAAAATGGAGGTCAGCCTAATATAACCCTTAATAATGAGAGTGGTGTTTACGACCAAGAAGATTTCAGTAATTTTAATTACAACAATGCGATTAAAGTTGTTAATTTAGATTATAATTACAATTTAGCTACTGGAAGCCCTGGAACAATTTCTTGTTCACAAAATCCAAATGCAGGTAAATTATGTTTGAAAAGTGTGACTTTTCTAGGAAGGAATAATTTTTATTACATGCCTCCGTACCAGTTTCAATACAAAGGCGAATATTTGGGTCCTCAATCTAATTATATTATGTATCCGGCAAATGCTTTAGTACAAAAATTGGATGATGGAGTTCATATAAAGAATTTTAGCGGTAAATATATTAATTATCCAAGTAACACGGCAATTCCAATAGCCGATATAAGGGCAAAAGACGAATGGGGTTTTCTAAAAGATTTACCTAATCAAGAATCTGAAGTAAGAGCAGCAGCTTGGACTATGACCCGAATTATTACGCCTACGGGTTCATCCATTGATTTTGAACATGAAGAAGATGATTTTGATCAGGAGGCTTTTTCCAGACGTTTCTGGAATACTAATCTAAAATTTAGCACAACTGATCTTGCGAATGATGTTTTAATTGAGATACAAAATCAAGATGGATTAGTAGCTGGTTTAGGTGTAAATGATTTTAGAGACTATTTTAGACCTAATGAAAGGGTTTATATGGATTTATGGATTGCTAGGACAAAAGGAGGAGACACTTCTAGAAGAGGAGGTTTGGATGTTAATTCCAATACCTATTGTAAAGTTTATGAAGTTACCGCAACTAGTGTGAAGATTTTAGCAAGTAAAATACCTTTTCCAATAGAAACTAAACAAACGGTAGATGTTAACGGTGTAATACATTACGAAGTAGTATCATCCATCCCAGCTGCATATAAAGATTTACATCCTGATTATGTACAAAATTGTTTTTTCAGTGCATCTTTGGGAGGTTCTTCTTGTTCTAAATCATATGATGTGGTACAAAGGGGACAGTTTCCAGATGTTCCGAATTGTGTTGCAGGTATTCATTGTCCTGATCATTGGGGGATTAAATATAAAATACTAGCCAACAAGGTACCGACTGCCAAAAGTGGAGGCGGAATACGTGTTAAATCGATAACATTAAATGATGAAAGCAATCATCACTATAAAACAAATTATTATTACAATGTACCTGGTACTACAAAAGAAAAAAATAAAGGGAACTATATTTCTTCAGGTATAACTTCATATAGTCCAGTAAGGGGTACCCAGTATGTTCCCTTTCAGTCAGAATTACCAAGTCCTGGAGTGATGTATGAATATGTGACTATGGAGTCCCAAAATGAGAGTTTAGAAACACTGGGACAAACCAGATATCACTTTTATGTGCTTAAACCTGTTTTTGATATTTTTAATGAAAATATAGAAATGAAAGATGTGGATGGAACCGTAATTTTCAAAGCAAATGTTGTTAATCATAATTCGGAAGGAGGTTATTTAAACCAAGGTAATAAAATTCAAGCTAAGTCAATTAAATTGGACGTAAACACCTCTCTTATTGGTCAATTTAAATCTATTGAAGAATTTAACAGCAAAGGACAATTATTATCAAAAGTTGAAAGAAAATACAAAAGTGGGGTAAATCTTAAACAATCAGGAATCAACAGAGGAAGTATGACTGAATCGTTTCAATCAATGAAATCAGTTTTTACTACCAATTCTTCGGATGAGAATCCAGTATTAAAAAACAGGTTGCTTTCTATTTCAAGTAAAGAAGAATACTCCAGTGTTTTGGAAAGCATTATTACAACAGGGCCTCATGGTAAAAATATAGAGGAATATAGCCAAACAGACCCTCAAACGGGCGCCTTCCTAGTTGTAGAAAAAACATTGTCTAATGGTGTTAAGACGCGTGAAGAAAGAGTTCCTGCTTATACTAAATATTCCGCCATGGGAAGTAAAGTAGATAATATTAATAATAAAAACATGTTGTCTCAAACAGCTGTTGACTACTCTTATATTTTTGATAATGGTGATTGGAAAAAAACAGGTGTTGGAATTACAACTTGGAAAAATGAATGGGAATATATTGATATGGCGGGGAATACTTCAAGTCCATCTGTTTCGAATCAAAAGATATGGCGAAAACACAAAAATTTTGTTTGGAAGGGACAAAGAGATGCCAATGGTATTTTTGTAAACTATGGTATTGATGATGATGGGTTTAATTGGAAAGTTTCGGGTATTGGTTTAAATATTACGCAATTACCACAGTGGAAACAAACCTCTGAAATAAGACTTTACGATCATTTCTCAAATCCATTAGAGCTGAAAGATATTAATAACAATTATGTGGTAACTAAAATGGGAGACAACAATTCTAAAGTAATTGCAACTGCAAATGCAGGTTATCATGAAATGTTTTATACTAGTGCAGAAAATGGTTTGACAGGGATTAATGGCATAGACTTTCTTGAGCCTGAAATTAGATTAATAAATGCTTCCCTCACTCAAACTGATTTTCATACAGGAAAACAATGTATAGCAACAAATTCTAGTTCTCAGTTTGGTGTAGAAATGCAAAGTGGTAAACATAGGGGGGGTAAATATAAATTATCAGTATGGGTAAAAGCTAATAGTGCTCCAGATGCTCTCCTTAAAGTAAACAACAACAACGTATCTTTTACAGAGAGTATTCCAGTTGATGGTTGGGTTCTAAAATCTGCTTATGTAGATGTCCCAGCAGGACTTTGTACTATATATCTAAATTCACGTAGTTCAAGTCCAGTTTATTATGACGACTTAATGATTAGGCCTGTTTCATCTTCAATTAAGGGTTATGTATACAATGAATGGGATGAGTTGACTTATATCGTTGGAAATAACGGTCTAGCTACCAAATTCATATACGATAAGGCGGGAAGACTAGAAAAAACTTACACCGAAGTAATTGATGACTCTTCTGTCTGTGAATGTCCTGACGATTATAAAGGAGGTTTCAAGTTAATAAAAACAAATACTTATCATAATAGATTTATAAATTAAAATGAGTACTGCTTTATTAATAAACCAATGCAGATGAAATGATGAAAAATATACTTTATCTTTTAGTGTTAGTGCCAATATTTGTTTTTGGATACGGACACCCAAAAACAAACAAGCATCCTAAAACAGGCTGTCATAAAACTATAACAAATCCTCAACAATACCCTGATTACTATCAATCAATAGAATCACGTTTTTTGGTGGGTTCAACTGACTGGACTTCGGATGGCGCAATAGGAACAATTAAGGTGACCAATAATTATTTGTCTGTTAATTTTGA
Source organism: Flavobacterium aquiphilum (assembly GCF_027111335.1). Taxonomy (NCBI): domain Bacteria; kingdom Pseudomonadati; phylum Bacteroidota; class Flavobacteriia; order Flavobacteriales; family Flavobacteriaceae; genus Flavobacterium; species Flavobacterium aquiphilum. The sequence goes on from NZ_CP114288.1 coordinate 2,121,582, forward strand.
TGCTTCTTGGACGTACAACCAAAGTTTTGTGACCGGGGTAATTGCTTCTCTTAACATATATCCGGCACTACCTAATATGGAATTAGGTCAAATTTATGGTAATAACGCAGAATCAGGTTATTTTGCTAAAATTGAAGACAATAAATTAGTGATTTATACATTAACTCCGAACAGTAGTACTTATTTTAATACTTTTTATTTAGGTTTCGAGATTGATTTAAATTGTGCTACAAACTGGTATGCAGACAGTGATCAGGATGGCTATGGTGATCCAAATCAAACTCCTATTTTTGATTGTTTTAAACCAAATGGTTATGTATCCAATAATTCTGATTGTGATGATTCTAATGCAACTGTAGTGTACCGGCGTTGGTATTTTGACAATGATAATGATGGTTATGGTTCTACTGGATATGTTGACTCGTGCACTAAACCAGGGGATACTAGTTATGCCCTTAATAATACTGACTGTGATGATACTGATCCTTCCGTACATGGAACTGCTAGTTGGGCGCTTGATGTCAATGGAGATGGAATAATTTCAGATCTTGATGGAACGCCAACTTATGTTAGCTCTTGCATAAAGCCTGATGCTAATTATGTACCCGTAACAGACGATCGAAGTCATTGGATCCATGAAGTTTCTTATGATATAGATGGTAATCTTACCAGTGCTTCTAGAGCCTTTTTTGACGACTTTGGGAAATCTACCGTTGTTCTATCAAAAGATATGGTTTCAAAAAAAATTTGGGGAACTGAGATTGGCTATGATAATTTTGGAAGACCAGACAAGTCCTCTTTTATAGCACCGTCAAATTTGACAAACTTTAGCAGAGTTTCTTTTCTTAATCCTGTTTACCCAACTCCGGAAACATCAACTATTCCTGTTAATCAATCCGTTGATAACATCACTAGCAGTCAGAATGTTCAGGCTGGATATACCGTTACGGCCACCGGAAGCATAAGTCCTGGACTAAATGTCACTTTTGAGGCGAATAGTATAATTTTGGGCAACGGTTTTAGTGTTAGCGGAGCTTCAGGCGGGACTTTTACGGCTATCGCAAAAAAAACGACTAGTAGTACATCCTCTTCCGATTCTCCGTTTTTTAGTTATTATTCCGATAATAACACCATGGAGCCTTATCAGGCAACTGCCGATCAGGCTTATACCCAAACCAACTATGATATCCTTAATCCCAATAATGTCATCAACGTTGTGGGAGGAAATAGAATTAACGGGCAATGGAAAACAGGTTATTCTTATATTGTTCCAGCGGCTCAGGAATTGTACTATGTGTTTGGTTCAGATTTCTATGACGGAAATATCACTGAAAGCGGAGAGGAAGTGATCTCGAAATTCTTTAAAACGGTTATTGTTGATGCTAATGGAGTGGAAAACGTTTCTTTTTCAGATGCCGAAGGCAAAGTATTGGCGACTGCCCGTTCCGGTGGGGCATTAACTTATCCGGTTGTGTCACTAATCGGAACTCAAGGGTTTATAGATGTACATATTCCAGCTGGAATTTCTTCAGACCAAATTTCATTGATAGGGGATATCTCTTTGTATAAAATATTTGATCTCAAAACAGGAACGTATGCAAATAGACCTTTAACGGGAGGGAACGCTTATCGTATTGAAGCATATAACCCTCCTGTGACAGATCCCAAAGTCTATATTTCTAATGGAGCCCCTACCTATGATTCAGGTGCGCTGGGAATATCATATAGTGTAAACTATTACGATTATGCCGTAAATGTATATAACAAAACAGGCCAACTCATAAAATCGATACAGCCCAACGGTTATGTTGCCAATACTACTATTGTAGGAACACCTGACCATATGAAGACCACCAATAATAATTTTGCATCTACTTTTAAATATGATGGGTTGGGACAATTAATAGAAGCGACAAGTGTCGATGAAGGAACTAGTAGGTTTGATTACAGGGATGACGGACAGATTAGTTTTTCGCAAAGTGCTTTACAGCTCCAAAACAAGGAGGTGTCATATACCAAATATGATGATTTGGCAAGACCTGTTGCCTCAGGGGTTGCTAAAACAGATTGGCAATCAAGAAGTGATGAGTTTGAAACAGTGGTTCATAAAGAACAAACTTTTACAGTTTATGATTATCCTCAAAATTACGCTAACTATGTAGAAGAGTTGCCTTCCAATCTGACATTAGAAAATGTTTTAGCCTCTGCAGGAATTTCAGCTACAAATTACATGCAGCAGAACCTCTCCGGCAATGTTGCTGTTACGTTCACAAAACCCGCTACAACAATTACAGCCATAAGCTGGTACAGCTATGATATTTATGGCAGAATTGAATGGATGGTACAATATAATGAAGGCATTGGAGCTAAAACGATTCATTATTATTACGATCATAAAGGAAATGTGACTTCGGTAGTATTTCAAAAAGATAAAAACGCAGAGCAATTTATCCATAGATACACCTATGATGCCAATTCGGTATTGATCAAAGTGGAAACGGCCACATATGGAACTCCTTTTATCACCCATGCCGATTATTCTTATTACCAGACAGGCGAACTCAAGCGTGTGAATATTGCACAGGGACTGCAAGGTTTGGACTATGTTTATACTTTGGGCGGACAGCTTAAAAGCATCAACCACCCTAGTCTAGACTCAGCAAAAGATCCTGGGCTTGACGGATTGATAGGCTCTCCAAATGCATTTGTAAAGCCTGATGTATTTGGAATCACACTGGATTATTACGAGGGAGATTATTTAAGGACAGGTCGAAACATCATGTCTTCTCCTTCTGCCGGAGCTGATTATAACGGTAATATTAAGGCGGCAAGATGGGCGAACAAAGATAGCAGTATGGATTTAAGTGGTTCGACCATTAACCCAAAAGCTTATTTATACAATTATGACCGCAACAACTGGCTTACGGGAGCCACTTTTGGTGATGCAAATAAATCCACCGCTGAGATAAGCCCGCTTTCTAAATACAAGGAAACCGGTTTGACCTATGATGCCAATGGAAATATCAAAAGCCTACAACGAACCGATGAAAATGGTGCGGTAGTGGATAATTTGACTTATAATTACACCAATGCAGGAAAAAACCAATTAAACAGTGTAAGCGATAGTGCTGCGGCAACTGCAGACATAACTGATATAGAAAACCAAAACCCTAATAACTATGTTTATGATGCCATTGGGCAATTAACACAAAATATTTCCGAAAATTTATATTACTTTTACAACACTCAGGGGTTAGTTAGCGAAGTAAAAAAAGGCTCGAGCATCTTGGTGAAGTTCTTTTACAACGAGAGAGGCCAACGTATTAGAAAGGAAAGTTATAATAGCAGCACAGGTGCTTTACAAAGTACCACTTTTTATGCCTTGGATTTATCCGGAAACACTCTTGCCGTTTATAATTTACCCACTGGAGGCGGTATAGTTCAAACTGATTTGTCTATCTTTGGCCTTAGTAGATTAGGCGTTTACAATAGGGCGAGCGCAACAAGTTCTTATGAAATTACGGATCATTTAGGCAATGTCAGAGCCGTAATCCAGAAAGTGAGCGGCAGTCCTGTAATGCAGTCTTTTGCCGATTACTATCCTTTTGGAGAGCAGCTTCCAGGAAGGAATTCCCAAGGAAATTACAGGTACGCTTTTCAGGGGCAGGAGCTCGACAAGGAAACCAATATGGAAGCGTTTCAGTTAAGGCTTTGGGATGGTAGATTGGGAAGATGGTTGAGTCCTGACCCAATGGGCGAATTTCATAGTCCCTATCTTGGCATGGGAAATACTCCAATTGGAGCGATAGACCCTAATGGAGGAGATATAATTTATTTAAATGCATCAACCTCAGTTCCTGTACCTGGTGGCCTAGGGTATTTTGGACATGCTGCCGTATTAATTGGTAATGACCACGATGGTTGGAGATATTTGTCAATGAATGGAACTGGAGAAGGAGCGGCTCCATCGGGAGGAAGTAGAAATGCTGACCTTGGTGATATCCCATATAGAAATGGTTTTGGTAATGATTTTAGAGGAACTAAATTAACAGCACATCAAGTTATGGAAATAGTTAATAATTCAAATAAAAATGAAAGCCATAATTATAACAGAGCAATTAGAATTAAAACCTCCACTTTTGAAGATGGTATAGCGTATCAAGCAGCGAAGAAGCAAGCTAGTGGAGCTAATTATAATATATTGGGGTCATCTTGTATTGATGTACCGCAAGAAGCTCTTGAACGTGTTGTAGCACACAGATTAAATATACAGTCAGGTAAAGACCCGTTTTTTTGGAATAATCGAGTTAGTTTCTTTGATAGAGGGGGGTATGGATTTAATATGCTCATACCTAACCAATGGTTTAATAATTTCAATTTTTTTATGAGAAATATAAATTCCGATTTGCAGGTGAATAAATTTCAATATAATAATGTTCCTAAATATAATATTATTGTCGGACCAATAACAGAAAAATGAGAATGAAATCAAATTATAAGATTATTTTCATTACATTATTAGGGTGTATGATATTATATTTGGGGTTGGTGTTGATGAATTCATACTTTGGCTGGTATGGTTATGAAAAGTGGAAATATAGAAGAGTGACTTTTGGAAACAAAATTGAATCTGTTAAAAGAAAGGTTTTTATAAAAGATTTAGAATTTTATTCAAGTATTGATATAGATAGCTTTCATATTTTTATTGAGAGGGGGTATAAATATGGATACCATAGTGCAAAAGATACCAGATTACTAACAAATAATAGGTATCCATATCAGCTTTCATACAAGTTTTTAGATTCTGTAAACATGATTTCATATGAAATATTAAATAAAAGCAGATATGATTCAACTGATAATGTAACGGTATTTTTGAAAAAACCATATTTAAAGGATACTTTAAAAATAGGAATTTATAAGTATTCCTCAAAAAAATGGGACTCAATTGGGTATCTTAAGGTTTGGGATAAGTCAAAATTGACAAACTAGGAATATAGTTAAATGGCATTTTTTGATTATTCATTTTATCAAGGCTAGTAATGTATAAGATGTGTTGATGGTCAATTTTTCCATCCTACATTTGTAGAGAATCAAGAATTTATAGTAATATCGCATAAAAATTAAAACAACCTTTCGGGTTGTTTTTTTTGTTTATAATGTCTTAAATTGAATAAAATGGCTTTAAGCCAGACTTGGTGTTGCACTGCTTTTCGCGCGATACTTTTATAAAAAAGAGTCCCATATAAGGAATTCTCAATTAACATGAAGGTTTGAACTATTAACCTAAAATAAAAAAAGCCACTTCTATTACTGAACATGCCCCAAAAAGTTAGACACTATTTGGGGCATGTTCAAACTAGGTGGTTTTTTTGTTTATATTCGCTTCACGTTCTTAAAAATAAAACCTGATTCAAAATAGTGTATAAGAGGTTATCCTTTTGGAGAGCAGCTTCCAGGAAGGAATTCCCAAGGAAATTACAGATACGCTTTCCAAGGACAAGAGCTCGATAAGGAAACAGGAATGGAGGCGTTTCAACTGAGGCTCTGGGATGGAAGGATTGGAAGGTGGTTGAATCCTGACCCGTATGGTCAAAATTATTCGCCATATATGGGAATGGGGAATAATCCAATAAGTATGATTGACCCTGATGGTGGGAATTGTACTGATGCGAATGGTAATTCTGTTCCTTGTGGGGATATGAATAGCGCCTATAAGAATTCATCAACTGATATTGCACAATTAAATGAAGTTGTAATTCAAGGGAAACCTAAGAGTTATTCATTAGGAGACTTAGAGTATGACTTTTATAAATATGGCAATAAATTTGACATTCTAGCAGATAAATTTGGGCAAGGTTTTGGACAATTAATTGGCTCTTTACATCCTGGAGTGGGCTTATTAAATGCCTATAAAGGATTTACAGAAGGTCATGATATGTTTGGTAATGAAATGGGCAAAGGTGGGGCAACATTTGAAGGAGCTATGGCTGTTGTACCTTTTATTAAGATTGGAAAGTTATTACCAGAAGGGAAATATATCTTGCATCATATTGCATCTAATAAACATCTTTCTAAATTTACTCCCCAATATGAAGCTATTGCTAGTAAACTTGGACTAAAGCTTGATGCAGCTTGGAATAAAATTCTAATTACAGATGTGCGCCATTATTCAAGGCATCCAAAACAATATCATCAATTTGTATTAGAAGGTATGCAAGCCGCTGAGGCGGGAGCTGAAGGAAATGTAACTAAGTTCCTAGAGCTGTATGATGAATATGTAATACAGCCACTTATAAAAAACCCAGATATAGTAAACAAAACAGGTTGGAAGTAATGAAAGAATATTTTTTTTTAGCGGATAAAGTAAAGAGAGGTACTGCTTTTGCATACACAGAAGATGAAACTCCTTTGTCTCATGAGTTAGTTCCTGAGTTAAAAACAAAATTAGAATTGCCATTTGATTTAATTTTAAAGAAAGTTGTCTTTGGTAAAGCTAAATTGCAAGTGAGTAATGATTTGTCAGACTTAAAATATTTATGGCTGGATTATCAACCTAATAATCTTGCATGGCCTTTAATGTCAGAAAAAATGAAGAATGTAGTTTGTGATAATATGACAGGAGAAGAAGCTATTGTTTGGATGAAGGTAAATGTAAAGTCAGAGAAGGAAAAAAGAGTTTATTTTATTCCACGGTTTGAAAAAAAAATGGATGTATTAGATGAACAAAAAACTATATTTGCGCAAGGAACAAAGCATATTGTTAAACCTGTCTTTTCATATGAAAAAATTATGAATTATAATATATTTCACAAACCACAATTATTTTGGGAAATCACATCAGGAATTTATGTTAGTGAAGTGATTAAAAAAGCAATCCAAAAAGAAAAGTTAACTGGTGTAGATTTTGAAGAAATATCTGTAGTATAAAAAAAACGATTAGCTTGGATATATCTCCAGAACGATAAGTCACACAGCTTAGGTAATGTATCAGATGTGTTGGTGGCTAAATATTTCATCACACATTTGCAGATAATCAAAGTTTTACAGTAATATCGCATAAAAATTAAAACAACTTTTCGGGTTGTTTTTTTTATTTTATAATGTCTTAAACTGAAAAAAATGGCTTCAAACCATACTTGGTATTCCACTGCTTTTCGAACGGCACTTTTATAAAAAGAGTTCCATGTAAGTAATTCTTAATAAACATGAGTGTTAGAACAAACAGTCTAAAATAAAAAAAAGCCACTTCAATCGGAGTGGCTTTTGGTTTTTATTGTTTATTACCTTTTTGAACTTTATAAGATTAATATATTCAGTCTAGCTTTGTAGTCGTTTTTACACCATGCTCTAGAACAATCTTGTTCATGGTTTTTGCAACCAGATCACAATCCTTCTCCTCACATAAAAGCGCATCATACACGTACAGTACATAAACGCCTTTAGCGTTCAAATCCTTTATAACTGCGCTCATAATATCCACCTCAACGGCAAACATCTTTTGAGAGGTAACCTTATGACCATGCTCGTTTTTATCTCGATAAATTCGAGCCAGCATATCAGGTTCATTTGTTGAATGGTACTTCGACAAAACGCTCTTATGAATGTCGAAAATTATCGTGTGAGCCAGGCAAAGGTTTGTAACTTTGCGATGACAACTGTGTAAAACAAGAAAACAGGCGTGATATACCTGTTTTCTTGTTTTTATAAATAAGATGTCGTTAGATTAGAATGAAAATCCAGCATAAACACCATAATTCAGTATAAAGCCTTTTTCATCATCATCTGTGTGGCCATAAAAATCTTTGGCACTACCAAAAGCAAAACCTGGCCCGAAATAAGGATTTAATGAGACACAGTTTGCAATTATTAGTTGACACCCAACTAAAGCTCTCAAATTAATTAAACTTTGCTCTTTTTTATAGGCTCTTTTTGTGTAATTAAAGCTTTGAGACCAATTGTCCCATTCACCTTGTTCCATAGCATTAAATTCTTCTTGATATTTAAAATATTGAAATGATGGGCTTAAATAAAGACCTCTTGGTGCAGTCGTAGTTTTCAAATAGTAATATTTGTAATCAATATTCAATGAAAATGTCTTTTCATTATAAGAGGTATTTGTTGGGTTGTTTAATGTTCTTCCGAAATTCTTTCTATATAAATCTTGGAATTCTTGGACGTCGCTAACGTTATTATTCCCAACACCTAATCCAAATTGAATTGAATTTTTGTCATTAAGTATTCTCTCATATTGAAAATCATACACCTTAGAAAAAATAGTAACTGAATTAATTTTAACAACATTATTTAATTCCTTTTTTTGTGAAAAAACAAGATTTAAGGAAGAAAGTAATAGTATAGTTAGTATGTTTTTTTTCATTATAGCTTTTCACTATCTGAGTTTAGCCCAATACATCATAAGTAATTCAATATTGGGCTTTAATCAGATCGAGATATTGTTTTTTTTATATTTATTCTATTTTTTGTTTAATAGAGCTTTAACCTGTAGTTTTAATTCCTCTATTTCTTTGTTTTGTTGGATTACATATAATGTCAATTCCTCAATTTTTTCTTGTTGGATTTTTGCCATTTCTCCAAGAGCTAATCCTTTTTCGGTCACTTCTTTAGCAGAAGGAACGTTTTGTAAATGACCATTTTCTTTAATATAAGCCTCAACTTCTTTTAAAGTTGGTAATTTGTAATCAACTGCAAAAACATAATCGGCCCAGGTATTATATACTTTAATTTCTTCAGCTCTTACTTTTCCTTTTACAGATAGTTTATAAGTGTCAGCACCGTCGGCAAAATTAGAGGTTCCAATTCCGATGCTAGTTGTAAATAAGCCATTTGTACCATTAATATCACCAGTAGAGGTAATTGAATTTCCTTGTATTAATCCAGTTGATGTAATTGCACCTGACTTAAAATCTCCAACTACTTCAAGTTTTGCGGAAGGTGTAGAAGTACCGATTCCTACATTGTTTGCGAATAGTCCATTATTACCCGAGATGTCTCCGGCAGAGGTAATAGAATTTGCTTGTATCAGCCCCGTTGATGTTATCGGTCCGGATTTCAAATCGCCAACTACTTCAAGTTTTGCTGAAGGTGTAGTAGTTCCTACTCCTACATTGTTTGTAAATAGTCCATTGCTACCATTAATATCACCTGTAGAATTAATAGCGGTTGCTTGTATTGATCCAGTTGATGTTATTGCACCAGATTTAAAATCTCCAACTACTTCAAGTTTTGCGGTTGGCGTTGCTGTACCAATACCAACATTATTGGTAAAAAAACCATTTTTTGAATTAATGTCACCATCCATTGCTATGGATTTAGCTTGTATTGTTCCAGCTGTTGTAATATTTCCAACTGAATTGATCGAACCAGCTTGAATTGTCCCTTCAGAAGTAATAGAACTAGCTTGGATTAAACCAGATGAAGTAAGGGAACTAGCCTGAATTAGTCCAGTAGAAGTAATTGAATTTGCTTGTATAGCTCCACTAGATGTAATTGGACCTGCTTTTAAATCACCAACTACTTCTAATTTTGCCGTTGGAGTAGTGGTTCCGATTCCGACATTATTGGCGAAAAAACCATTGTCCGATTTTATATCGCCTTCCATAGCGATTGATTTTCCTTGAATTAATCCTGTAGATGTAATTTGTCCCGCTTTTAGGTCTCCAGCCACGTCAAGCTTAGCATTAGGGGTAGTTGTTCCAATACCAACATTATTTGCAAATAAACCATTGTTGGCATTGATGTTTCCCGTAGAATTAATGGAACCGGCTTGAATCAATCCTTCGGCTGTAATAGAGTTACCTTGTATTGTTCCCGATGATGTAATTGAATTGGCTTGGATTAATCCTGTAGAAGTGACTGAATTTGCTTGTATTGCTCCTGTAGATGTAATTGGCCCCACTTTTAAATCACCAACTACTTCTAATTTTGCGGTTGGAGTCGTAGTTCCGATTCCCACATTATTGGTAAAAAAACCATTTTTTGAGTTAATGTCTCCATCCATTGCAATGGATTTAGCTAGTATTGTTCCAGTAGTTGTTATATTTCCAACTGAATTGATTGAACCGGCTTGAATTGTTCCTTCAGAAGTTATAGAACTAGCTTGGATTAAACCAGATGAATTAATGGAACTAGCTTGAATTAATCCTGTAGAAGAAATTGAATTTGCTTGTATAGCTCCACTAGATGTAATTGGACCTGCTTTTAAATCTCCCACTACTTCTAATTTTGCGGTTGGAGTAGTGGTTCCGATTCCGACATTATTGGTAAAAAAACCATTGTCCGATTTTATATCGCCTTCCATAGCGATTGATTTTCCTTGAATTAATCCTGTAGATGTAATTTGTCCTGCTTTTAGGTCGCCAGCTACTTCTAGCTTAGCAGTAGGATTAGCTGTTCCAATTCCAACATTATTTGCAAACAAACCATTATTAGCATTGATATTTCCTGTAGAATTGATTGAACCTGCTTGAACCAATCCTTCAGAAGTAATAGAACTAGCTTGGATTAAACCAGATGAAGTAACGGAACTAGCCTGAATTGATCCTGTAGAAGTGATTGAATTTGCTAGTATTGTTCCGCTTGAAGTAATTGGACCAGCTTTTATATCCCCAACAACTTCTAATTTAGCTGTTGGAGTCGTAGTTCCGATTCCCACATTATTGGTAAAAAAACCATTATCTGATTTAATATCACCTTCCATTGCAATAGATTTTCCCTGAATTAATCCTGTAGATGTAATTTGTCCCGCTTTAAGGTCTCCAGCGACTTCAAGCTTAGCAGTAGGGGTAATAGTTCCGATTCCTACATTGTTTGCAAATAAACCATTATTTGCATTAATATTTCCAGTAGAATTAATGGATCCGGCCTGAATTAATCCTGTAGACGTAATCGAATTTCCTTGTATTGCACCAGTAGATGTAATTGCACCAGTCTTGACATCACCAACTACTTCCAGTTTTGCTGTAGGAGTAGTAGTCCCAATTCCTACACTACCAATAAAAAAACCATTATCTGATTTTATGTCACCATCCATAGCAATGGATTTTCCTTGTATTAATCCTGTTGAAGTTATTGGTCCAGTTTTTAGGTCACCGACTACTTCCAATTTAGCAGTAGGAGTAGCTGTCCCAATTCCAACATTGTTTGTAAATAGACCGTTGCTAGCATTGATATTTCCGGTAGAATTTATAGAACCAGCTTGAATCAATCCTTCAGAAGTGATAGAACTACCTTGAATTAATCCTGTCGATGTAATTGAATTTCCTTTTATTGGACCACTAGATGTAATTGCACCTGTTTTTACATCACCAATTACCTCTAGTTTTGCTGTAGGGGTAGTAGTTCCAATCCCCACATTACCAATGAAAAAACCATTGTTAGAATTAAAGTCACCGATTGAAGTTATAGAATTTGCTTGCAATAAACCTGTAGATGTAATTGGGCCTGCTTTTATATTTCCAATCACTTCAAGTTTTGCAGTAGGTGTATTTGTTCCAATACCTACACTATTTGTAAAAAAACCATTCTTTGATGTGAAGTCACCTATTGAAATGATAGAATTAGCCTTTATTTCACCTGTAGAAGTAAAAGGACCTGTTTTTACGTCTCCCACAACCTCAAGTCTTGCTGTAGGGTTTGTTGTTCCAATTCCGACATTAGTATTTGAAGTTGGTGAGTTAGCAAAAATAACAGTTGGACCACCCCAACCTGTGCTTAATCCGCCAGAGGGGTGATTCGCTCCATTACCATTATTGTTTTGTGCATTTGTATTAATTGCATTTAAAAGTAATAATAATATAAGGAATAATTTTAATAGATTTTTCATGTTAATATAAATAAATTAATTCCTGCAATATTACTTTTTTATTTTATTTTAGACAATTATTCCTAATAAAAAATGTAATATTTTTTAAGCTTTTTTTAAGCTTAATTTTTGACTTGATTTATTGAAAAAGCTAGTATGAAAATGTTTTGAATCCTTGTTTTATTGTGGTTTAATTATAATCAATTGTTCTGTGTTGAATTTTTGATAATATACTTTGTAATGAATAATTTGTTAAATATTTTAAATACTTATTCTTAAGGAATTATCATTAGATTCATTGTTTAACATTATTTGGTTGATTCGTAATTACAAGTACTTTTTTTTTCAAAAATTATTCTTCCTGATGATTTGAAGATACTACTAGTTTATTGCACTGCTTAACTGGAACATTGGTAAGTACATTGCTATCAATAAAACAGCTACCAAAACTCCGATAAAAAGAATTATAAAAGGCTCTAAAACAGTAGTCATTAGTTTTGATTGCTGTATCACTTCCTGATTATATTGTTCGCTGAGTTGTTTAAAAACAAATTCTGTCTGATTTGTTTCTTCGGCAACTTTTACTAAGGAGATTATTCGGTTATCAAAAAGAGGAGTGTTTTTTAGGCTGGAGCTTAAACTGTTTCCTTTGAGAATACTGTTTTCGACTTTCTCTAGTGCTTCTTGCAATGGTACAAATTGAATCATTTTTTTTACCATTTGGATACTATTCAGTAAAGGAACTTTGGCCGTGGTCAGTAACGTAACTGCCTGGGTAAATTGTGCCAGATAGACTTTAGCCATAAAAGTACCCAAAACAGGAATTTTTACTAAAAAATAATGAAGAGTTCTTTTGTACTTTAGATTATCCTTAAAAAATTGAGTTGAAATGATAAAAGCAATAATAGTAACCAAAAAGTATAGTCCATACGTTTTGGTGCAAATCGACAGTTTTACAATAAACTGCGTCAGGACTGGAAGTTCCATATGGTTTTGCTTAAAGATGTCCTGAAACATGGGTACAACATAACTCAGCATGAAAACAACTACTAAAACAGCGGTGCTTAGTACTATAGAAGGATAGGTAAGTGCTGCGATGATAATTCTTTTCTGTTCGTTTTTGCGTTCAAAGAAGTATCCCAGTTCTTGACATACCTGTGCAGTAGTTCCCGTTTCTTCACCAATCTGAATAGAGTAATACTCATATTCTGTAAATGATTTTGAAAGGCGTAATGCCTCTGAAAAAGGTTTTCCGTTCACCACTTCATTTAAGATGTTTTGCATCAAATCTTTGTCGGCATTTTTCTTTACTGACTCAATAATGAGTGAGAGTCCTTCCTTAAAGCTTACACCAGCTTTAAGTAAAACAGCTAGTTCGAGGTAAAAAGCCTGCTTTTTTTTGTTGTTAAAACTATTTCCAAAAAGAGTAATTTCTTTTTTCAGAAGGGCTTCGATACTATTCTGACTTTTTGGCTGAACATTTTTTTTATTTGGAGTATTTTCTATTTTAAAGGCCATCTTCCTGATTCATGAAAAAGGTTAAGTCATTTTTTTTTGAAACAAAAATCTGATATCCGGGTAATTCTGTTTCGGCAGATACAGACAGGGCATCAATTTGCCCTGAATTTATTTCTTTTCCTTTAAAAAAGGCTTTGCTGGGTATTATTTTTAATTTAATCGTGTCAAGGTTTCGCATGCTGTATTTTTCGTAGAACGAATAAGTTATAGTGTCAATTTCGGATGTCATTATGAGAGATTGTTTATCATTATCATAGAAAATGGCATGTGGTTCATTGAAATCCTGCCACAATTTTTGTTCAAAAAGAACCAATGCGCTTGTTTTATCAAAATTACTTTGAATGGTATGAATCTGTTTTTGGACAATCCTTAAAACACTAAATGCCATACCCACGACTATGGCAGTTATAATCATGACTACTATTAATTCGGCTAACGTGAATGATCTTAATTTTCTTGTGACCATACGATTTGCTTTTTTGCAATTTCTTTTTTGGAAATATTGTTTACTGCCAAAATAGAAATTACTTTTTTTGTTGAAACTGTTTCTAATTCTATACTGATATTCCAATCTTTAAAATTTTCCTGATAGGGTAATTTTATATCGTTATTTTGTATTTCGTATTCCAATTCGTTAATTCTGGTTTCGACTCCATGAGTGTTTTTTGAAAAAGTATTAAAAACCAGATTGTTTAATATTAAACTCGCGATAATAAAAATGATTACAACCAAAACTGTGGCTACAACGGCTTCAATCAATGTTGCCGATTTTATTTTTTTTAGTATAACCATTTCAAAACTGTTTTTGGTTCTTGTTCCAAAATTATTCCACCATAAACTTCGGGTATATTTTGGTTCTCAATAGTGGCATTATAAACATGGTTCATAAAAATTGAACCTGACTGATTTGCGACAAACTGTTTGGTATAAACTGAGCCCGAAACAGTTCCTTTTATTTCAAAATTACCGTTGCAATAAACCTGTCCTTTTATTTTGGAGTCTTTTTCTAGAACGATTTGTGTTTGAAAATCAGGTGTCTCTTTTGTCTGGAGGTAGGTAATGGTTCCTTTTAGATTGCTTCCTGTATCTATGAAAATTTGGTTTTTAGGTAAAGAATTGAAGTTAGAATTGCCCCCATCACTACTTTTATTGTCTTGAAACAACAGTAAAGCAGAAGGATAAGCCAGGTTGCATTTTTTGCCCAGTGTAATTCTTTTTGAGGCGATTGCTTGAAAACAACCATTAGTTTCGTCTTCAATTTCGATAATAGGGGCGATTAGAATCAAATCCTTCAGTAAGGCTGTTTTTTTTATTTTGATCGAAGTTTCCGATTTGATTATAATATTTCCTGTAATTGTTTTGTTTTCTATTGTAATGGCATTTTCAGAATAAAATCCCTTTGTTTTTTCTTTGAAAGAATTTGTAATTCTACTACTCGAATTCAAATTGATATAGTCTTCTGAATGGTTTATTTTATATTCTTTCAGATAAAAGTTCAAAGTGGCAATAAAAGATTTTTCAGTTTTAGGAAGCTCTGATGTGCTTTTTTCGACGCGTCCATAAATTAACTGTGAACCATAATAACTGTTTCCATCAATATAGCCAGAGTGAACTCCTTGAATCGGTAAATAGGCAATACCTTGTATTTTTGTCTTTCCAACAACCGTCAATGGATTTCGGGTTTCCTGTAAATATAGGGTAGGTGATTTATCTGCAGTTATAACTGATCCTATGATAGCAGTTTTAGTAAATTTCTTTTTACGAAATTGTGTCGTTGTTACACCTTTTTGGAAAACTCCCCATCGCGATAAATGGGTTTTTATGGTCTGATTTTCTTTTCTGAGAAAGTCAATTTGAAGTGTATCTGTACTTAATTCTTTTTGTTCCAAAAGCGACTGGATTCCGATATCCGCAATCTGAATATTTTCAATGGCACCTTTAGATTGCTCTTTCATGTAAATAAAAGTGTAGGCGTATAAAATAAGGCCTGATAAAAGCAAAGCAATCAGTACGGCAATAAAGACCGTAAATTGTAAAGCTCCGGATTTGATTTTGAGTTTCAATTTCAATCCTGTATCATTATTATATTAAGATTCCCCTTGTATTTGACATAGACAGATTCTTTATCACCATCTTTTAGAAAAACTTCATTTTCTGTGTCGCCTATTCTCATATAATAATTTTTGTTATTTATAACGAGTACAAAAATTTTATTTTTACCCTTTGAATCCGATATAAGACCTTCGTAGATGATTTTTGGCCATGCCAATGTTTCAGGTTCTTTAACGACTTTTGTTGTTTTGGGATGTACCGTTTTTGTTTTTGAAGCCGTTTCAGTGTTATACAATTTCCCTAAAAATGGATCCCTATAATTCACATTTATGCTAAAAGGTTCTCTTTTATTAATCTTTAAAGGTTTAAAATTGAATTCTGTATTTTCTGCAGTCAATACTTCATCCGATTTTGTAAATGAAAAGAGCTGATATAAAACAGCACCCCATACCAATAAAACTAGAGGCAACAGAATGTATATGTTTTTTTTGTTTTTCAATTATGTCTTATTTTGTTTTGGTTAAGTTTTAATTTTTATAATTCTTAAAATTAAACTTTTATGATTTTTTCTTTTAAGTGTTCTTCTTTTTTTTTGAACTAATTTATGTTTTAGTATTGGGAGGAAATTATTTTATGATAAAATTAAAGACTGTGCTTTTTGCACTTTCATTACCTGCTTCATCAAATGATTTTACAAACCAATAATACGTTCCGGATGCAAGTGTTTTGTTGTAAGGGCTAGTTGCTTTGTCCTTAAAATTTAAGTTCGTTAACGAGCTTTCACTATAAACATAGATACTGTCTTTTTCGGCACTTCCTGCGACAGGAGTTCTGCTCCATTGAAAATCAATGCTCGTATTGGTTGTGGAACTTGCATTGACAGGGCCAGAAAGGGTAGGGGTGTTTGGAACTTTTGTATCCACTAAAAGACTTCTTGAAGTATAGAGAGTTTGAACGGTTCCGTTGGTTGCCCTTACTTTCCAGGTAAACTTACCTTCATCAAAAGTGTAATTGAGAAGAGTTGCATCTGTAATTTGTTCTTTTACAAGAGTATTGTTTTCGTCCAAAATTTGAATTTGATAGTTTGTGGCCCCTAGGATAGGATCCCAAGATAATTTTTGCAAAGGAGTTTTAGTAATTAAGTTACTGCTTGGGGACAATAGAATAACAGTGTTTTTTTGAAAGTCATCATTATTCAAGATTTCAAAACTTCTTGCCGAATATGCGGTTTCATAGGCGCTGTTTACTGCTTTTACTTTCCATTCATATTTCCCAATATTTAATTGTTGTGTAAAAGAGTTTTTTGTGATTATTGTATCCAAAACTATTTTTTGGGCATTGGTAAAATTTGGGGTTGCTATCTGTAAATGATATTTTTCAGCATTTTCAACGGCTTCCCATGAAAATGTTACACTGGAAAAAGATAAGGTTACATTATTTGCAGGAGCGGTAAGCACAACTTCATTTTGGGATATATCCTCGACATACAGAATTTCTTCACAAGAAGTGAAGCTTAGTATGATGAAAAATAAAAAATATTTTAGTGAAATTTTATTCATGGTTTTACAATAGTATTTATTCAGATAATTTAATCAATTTTAAAGACAAATTACATATCGAAAAGACTTTTTTTGTTTTCCTTTTCGGCCATTTTATGTTTTGTTATTCCGGAACATTTATTTTTTTCATTTACGATATCAGCGACAATCCAATTTCCTCTGGCCGTTTTTGTCCAACAAAATGAGCTTACCTGATATGCTACTATAGTTCCTGGATTTATATCGATTATGGCACTTTTCTTTCCTTCTTTATATAAGGCAATCGTGTATTTTTGGTATTGATTATTCGTTAGATAAAAAGCGTCTGATTGTCTTATTTTGTCGATTTCATCGGTTGATAAACTTACAGCCAGACTCGAAATGATTTTTGAATCTTGGGTGTCGGTTAAAAGTTTTAAAATATCACTGTTATAGTCTGAGTTTATTTCGTGGACTAAGCCCACAATATCCAAAATTTTGATGGTTACCAATTCAGGTTTAATGGGCAAGCTGTCTATAAATGCCACTTTGGTCTGTTTTTGGTTGTATTTGGCTTTTGCCTTATAAATCTGATTCAATTTTCTATTGTAGGGAACTACTCCGATTTCTACCCGAACATTATTTTTGAGGACAGGCAACCCTTTTGCTTCAAAAGTATTTTCACGATTAGACAGCATTGA
Source organism: Flavobacterium aquiphilum (assembly GCF_027111335.1). NCBI lineage: Bacteria > Pseudomonadati > Bacteroidota > Flavobacteriia > Flavobacteriales > Flavobacteriaceae > Flavobacterium > Flavobacterium aquiphilum. The sequence continues at coordinate 2,139,194 of NZ_CP114288.1, forward strand.
AGACCCAATACATCCCAATTCGATAACTGAAGATGAGAATCTGTAGCTGTCATTCTTGATTTTGGTTGTCTGACAGGCAACACAGACCAATATTAACAAAGCAACAATTTTTTTTAACATAGCACTTTTTTTTTAATGAGAAATATATTTTTTCGATGAAAAGATTTTTTTGATTCATTTTGTTAAAAACAAATCTACTGTTGAAGTTTTTGTTTGAATTTCGTTTATAAGCTTTAAGTAATAATTTGTCTAAATCAAAGGCCTTTGTTTTTTTGAATTATGACCTCTACAAACAATTGGTCTGCATTGGTTTTATAATTTCGTTTTTTGATAAAGCTCAAATGTTTGATACTTCCCAACATTGGATTGTTTTCCACTTTATTCAGAGCGGCCAAACAACCATTAAATGTTCCTTCCAGGGAAAATTCATAACTCGTCGTGGTAAATCCTTTTTGCGAGATCATATGGGGCTCCTTAAAATCCACAATCTTTAGATGATAGCTATTGCTGTAAGACGTCAATTGTTTCAGTAAATCATTTTGAAATGATTCCGTTATGCTTTCGTCATAATTTGACAGCATCTTATCTAACTGCTTTTCTTTTTGGACTAATTGCGCCACTAACTTTGGCATGTTGCTATCTGCAGTTATCTCTTCCTGCTTATTTTTGTACTCGCTGTAATACTGTATGGTATTTGAGATTGCAAATGAATAACAAATGTAAAGCACACCACAAAATCCAATTATCAGCAGTTTGTTTTTTCTGTTCAAATTCATTTTACCTAAGTGTTAGATTTATAGAAAATGTTGTTTCATTCTCTTCATTTTTGCCAAAATGCGTTATTAGAACCTTATCAACCCATTTTAGTTTTTCAATTTCTTCAACCCATTTTGTAAAATCTTGGTTGGCAATTGTAGTACCCGAAATTACAATAGTTTTATCTTTTGTGACTATTGCTTCATCGGCTTTGATTTTTTTCTCCAACGGGTTGAAAGTTAATTCTGTTAATAAGATAGAGGCAGGGACTTTATTGGCGATTTCATTGATAATCAAAGAACTTCGGGAAGATATTCTCCCGTCTATTCCTTTTGCTTTTTCCTCTTTTGCAATAATTCGTTGTTTTATTTTGCCGACATTTTCAATCGCAGATTTATTCACTAATAAGATTTCGGATGATTCTTGGGCTAACTGATAATAATGCGTAAAAAACATAAAATTTAAAAGTAATATTCCCAATAGGATTCCGACCATTATTTTGAAGCCTTTATTGAAAAAAGCTTTTTGGTTATAGTCGTTATACAACACTTCGCTAAAGGATATTATTGAACCGGTATTTAGAGTGTTATTTATTATCAATCTTAAAACTCCTGAAAAAGTTAATAACTGTCTGTTTTCAATTTGAAGGTCATTAATGTTATAAGTTATTGCAGATTCTAATGGATTAATGGTGATTATCTGATCTTCTGCAAGTGCTATTCGTTGATGATTTGTGTACAGTTCATTTTCATTGGCATAATCAATGATATCAATAACAGAACAGATACCAAGACTCATTCCGCCGATAGTTATTTTTTGATTTTGATAATCCTTAAGCAAAGTGTCTATATAAGACTTTCTCGCAATTGCAATAACCGATTTTGTCTTTAATCTCCAGATTTCGTAATAAAACTCGTCCCAGTTTGTGTTTGGAAAAGATTTATGCAACAGTTTTTCATCAGATGCTTCTATGCCTGGAATTTCTTTTTGAATTACCTGATTCGAATTTATAACTAAAAAAAAGGGAAGCTTGGTATTCCATTTTTCTGCTATTTTCCCATTATAGCTAACTCTGTCTTTTTTAACAATTACAAGGCCTTCTTTTTTCTTTTCAACTAGAAGCAATGCAATTTTTTCTTCATTGTTTGAAGTGAAATGTTCAATGCCAATGTATTGATTTCCTAGTAAAAAAGTATTTAAGGATAATGTGGCCATTAGTAAATAACAGTAGGTTTGATTAACACGCTTAGTTTTTTCTTAGAATCTTCTCTTTTTCGGGAGCTAAAGAACCATTTTACAACCGGAATTCTTGATAAAACCGGAACTCCAGTTCCCGAGTCATTTTTTACCGATTCTTCAAGTCCTCCCAACACGATTAAGTCTTCGTCTTTTACTCTAACAATTGATGTGAATTCTCTGGAATTGATTCCCGGAGGCGCATTAGCATCAACTTTTTGGCCATTAAAACTAGATTGTATTACTTTAATATCCAAAGTAATCTGACCGTTGCCGGAAACCAATGGCATAATACTAACTGATAATTCAGCATCAATAGGTTGATAATTTTTTACTTCAGAAGCCTGAGGGATTTGGGAACCGTAATAATTTTGATTTGTGACTACATAGTAGGTTGTTTCTCCAATGGACAAATAAGCTTTGTGCCCATTTAGGGTAGATAACCTAGGGGAAGAACGAATTTTTAAATTTCCGTTTGTTTCCATCGCTTTTAGACTTAAATAAAAATTAGGAACAACTTTCCCTATATTCAAAGAGCCAAATCCGCTAAATCCGTCAATGATTTTGTTAATTGTTGTTGCTCCTAAATTAATATCGGCGTTAGGGAATACAGTTCCGGAAGTTGTTACCGGCTTGTCCCCAATTCCCGCCTTGATGCCTGTTTCCACTTTTGCGTTACGATTTACCTCCAGAAGCATCACTTCAATTAAAATAACGGGAACTGCTTTGTCAATATATTTTATAAAAGACTCAAACCGTTCAATATTCGCAGCAGGACCATTTACTAAGAAACTATTTAGTTCCTTATCAATTTTTATATCTAAATCTTTTTTTACTTCATCAGGGATAATAGTTAAAATTGATTCTGAAGAACCACTGCTATTTGCTCCCGATGACGAATAATTGCCAGCACTATTGCTAGAGTTACTGTTGGCATTTGAGTAATTGGAATTAGAACTCGATCTAGTACTGTTGTTACTTGTGGTATCAAAAGAGTTATAATTGGAATAATTATTCGTGTTGCTTAATCTACCTGCACTTCTGCCTTCTTTGGATGGGTCATTCAAAATTTCGATGGATCGGTACATTAAAGGAATCAATTTAATATTTCTGACTACAAGTTGGTCTTTAGTTCCAAAATAATAAACAGAACCATTCTTTTTAAAAGTATAGCTAGAGGCGGATGCCATTGAATTATTACCGTTATTACTAAATTGTTGTGAATTATTGTTTGATGAAGAATTATTGTCCGCTTTTGTTTCAAAAAGTTTTACCAAAAGTTCATCGAAAGTAATGTTTTTTGCCTTTACTGTTGCGTTTCCGGCGCTTTCCAAAGGGCTGGATATAAACATATCCAAATCAAGTTCATGGCCTATGTCATAAACGATACTTGAAATTGGTGTGTTTTCAAAATCAACATTGAGCAGTCTTTTCTCGGCATCTAGAACCGTAAAGAAGAAATTAGATTTTCTTGGTCGCTGTGGTTTATTTTGTCTTACAGTTGCGCCATTAGAATCAGGAGATCCTTCAGTTACAAAATTTCCTTCAAACTTATCAAAAATGTAAAAATTGTCCCTAGATTTAGTGACATTCAAATTATTAGCAAAAGCCAATTTATTTAAAGCCGCATCAAAAGGCATATTTTTAATATATGCTGTCAATAGATTATTTTCTAAACCCGGTGCAAAAACTAAATTTTTGCCACTTTCATCCATGATTTTTTTGAAAACATCGTATAATTTATCATCCTTCAAATTCAAGGAAAGTAAATCTTTTCCCAAATCATAGGAAACATCAATAATTTTGTCCTTTTGAATTTCTTTTGGTTTTTCGTATGGTTTTATTGCGAGAATATTTCCACTAAAATCAATTGTAAGATTGTATTCCTTGCATAAGAATATAAGCAAATCCCCAACAGTTACATCTGAAAAATTGTTTACAATATTAATTTTATTTAAATTGGTGTCAATGCTAAAATTTAATTTATGGATTTGAGACACGGCCAATAGAAAACTTGATAACGAAGCTTCTTTGATGTTAATATTAATCTTTTCGTTTAATCCCGGCGTATCGGCAGAAATAGCTTCAATATTGTTTTTAAGCTGTAATATTCTGTTCTCCTGTGAAAATGAAATTTGAAAAAACAGTATTGTAATTAGGGCAATTATTTTTTTCATGAATGGTATAACTGTATTTTTTGGGTATGTATTTTTATATCTATAGGAGTAAAGAAAAAACTTCATCAACAGAAGTAATGCCTTCTTTTATTAATTCTAAAGCATTACGCTTTAATGTAAAAATGTTTTTTTCTTCTAAATAATCATTGATATCCAGTTGATTGTTTTTTATCAAATTGGATAGTTCTGATCCAATTGGTAATATTTCGTAAATCGCTTTTCTTCCTGAATAACCTGTATGATAGCAATGTTCACAGCCTACTGAGGTATGGTGTACTGTAAGATCATCTGGAATTTTAAATCCGCTTGGAAAGATTTCTGCATTTATAGTTTCTTCAGTTTTACACGAATCACACAGCTTTCGCACTAAGCGTTGTGCAACACTTATATTGAGTGTACTTGCTATTAAGAATGAAGGGATTCCCATGTCAATTAACCTTGAAACTGTAGCCCAGGCCGAATTAGTGTGTATAGTTGATAATACTAAATGTCCCGTAAGGGCAGCACGAATCGCCATATTGGCCGTATTTACGTCACGTATCTCACCAACCATAATAATATCTGGATCCTGCCGTAAAAAGGTCCTTAATGTTGCAGCAAAATCAAGCCCAATATTTTCTCTTAGCTGAACCTGATTAATTCCTTCAAGAGTGTATTCAATAGGATCCTCTACAGTTAAAATATTGGTGTTGGGAAGATTTAATTTTTTTAAGGTGGCATATAATGTTGTTGTTTTTCCTGAACCTGTTGGGCCGGAAATAAGGACGATGCCGTTTGGTCGTTTTATATTTTCAAGATAGGCTGCTAATTCTTTATCTGTAAAACCTAGAGAGTTTATGTCTATATGACTGGTGTCCTTACTTAAGATACGCAATACCACTTTTTCGCCATGTAAAGTTGGCAAAACAGAGACGCGGACATCAAAATCCTCAAAATCTGTAACAATAGAAATACGACCGTCCTGAGGGAGCCTTTTTTCAGAAATATCGAGTTGGGCTCGAATTTTAATTTTATTTACAATAACCGGATATTCTTCGGTCGAAATGTGAAATTGTTCTTTCAGTTTTCCATCCAATCGGAAACGAACCCGTGCATTTTTTTCGTAGGGTTCAAAATGAATATCACTGCTTCCTATTTCCTTTGCATTCAATACAATCTTCTCCAAAAAATCGGTTGTATAATGAATATCCGAAACATTACCAGAAGTTTTTCGGTAATTCGTGCTTAAATACCGATTGATATTTTCTGTAGAATCTGTTTGTAACTCAACCTGAAAACTAAGTAAAATGCTTAATTCATTTTGTAGGGAGGTTATATCAGAAGCATCCGTTTTTAATACAACAGCCTGCTGATTTTTACAGAAAGGAATTATTCTGTAATGGTAGGCTTGTTCTGATTTCACAAGCTGCTGAAATTCTATTGGGATATCAAAATTTGCCATCTAAAATGCGTATAAAAAAGTGCTGCTATAATAGAAGGAGACCAGATAAATACCACCAAAAAAGAGAGACATATAACCAGCTAAGGGCACTGTGGATTTTTCTTTTTTATAATTTAAAACCAAATGTAAAATCAATGAAAAAACTAGCGAAAACACAAATAAAACAATAAAAGAGACTATGGAAAACGTAGTGGTGATAAAAACAAAAAATAATACATCACCAAGTCCGATTGTACTTTTAAAATTTAAGTTTCTAAATCTAAGATATACTAAACTTATGCTTAAAATAATGCCGACAAACAATAAGTTAAATCCTAGATTATACAAAGCAATTTCAATAGGTAAATTGTTTAACTGAATAATAAAAGCCAAGATTCCGATGGTTGGGTATAAAAACCAATAAACAAGTCTGTTTTTAAAATCCTGATATAAAACAACAAGAAATACGAAAATTAATAATAATTTTAAATACCACATTAATCATTTACGATTTGCTTTGGAACACCATTTTGATCAATTTCCCAAACATTAAAAACTCCATTTCCATTAAAATCAGTAATAGCGGTAGCTTTTACTTTAAAATCACTATTGCTTGATTGTACAATTTCATAAACATAGTTTGCACTTCCACTTTCTTTTGTAGTCTTTGGTGCTTCAAAATCAATTTCAGTAAAATCCGGACTGTATTTAGAATACATGAAGTAATACTGTTTTTCTGCATTATAAATTGCCTTTAATTGAACTTGTGCTTCTACACTTTTGGCTTTTGTAATTAAAGGCATAAGGTTTGGTAAAGCTATCAATAACAAAATCCCTATAATAGCTAATACTATCAGCATTTCTTGGAGATTGAAAGATCGCAATCTTTTAGTTAGGTTTTTCATCAAAGCAAAGTATAATTAAATTTTTACAAATATATCTTTTTTATTAAAAAAACAACATGAAATTTTGTGAGAAATAATCTCTTTCAAAGTAGTGCTTTAAACTCTAAAGATAAATGTAGAATTTACACATTATTTTATGGTTTTAATAATAATTTTTTTATTTTAGTAAAAAATTAACACGAAAAGTAACTGATGATTTTGTCCGATTTATAATCTAATAATAATCAACAGATATACCGTTTACAGCCAGTATCTTACAAAAAAACAACATTAAAATAAATCGCAATAAAGAATAGTACTTAAATGCTAAAACTCATTTTATAAATATGAAAAACAGGAATAATTGACAAGATGACTAAGCAGTTTCTTAATTGTTTGATTTTGTTGTATTTGAAAATACAACACCTCCATCACCACATTCCATGTAGTTAGCCAACTAATAATACATCTCCTAAGTAATTAAACCAGCATCTAAAATATATCAGCTCCTTTGTCTAAATAGAAATAATTAACTACTCTCATTAATAATTTTATTATGCACTTGACCCTTCCTCATTCACAAACCAACCTTTTGTCAATCCTTAAATGCCAATATTTCTTTGTCCGATTGACAAATACTTTATTAGTTTTGTTTTTTTTATTCCTAACTACTGAAAAAATTTCAGCACAATATATTGGACACGAACAATTCAATGTATATTCTCCAAACACTTATTCTCTTGGTCAATACGGCGATATTCCTGTCAATTTATCCCTAGGAATCCCTGAAATTAGCGTGCCTGTAATTAAATTTTCTGATAAGGATATCAATCTCGACATATCATTATCCTACCACGCATCCGGTATTAAAGTTGACGAAGAAGCCTCTTGGGTTGGTTTGGGCTGGGCATTAAATGCCGGAGGGGTAATTACCCGAGAAATCAGGGGACTTCCAGATGGCTATAAATATAATGGAAATTTACAGACCAGAAATTCTATTTCCGATTGCAATAACTGTTATAATGCTACTTCAGTAGGGAACTATGTGAATCAAATTAAACAAAATCTAAGAGATGGAGCTTTAAATGTAACCGATAATGGTTCAGATATATTCTACTATAATTTTAACGGGAGGGCTGGTAAATTTTTCTTGGACGGAACTGCCAATGCCACCTTAACCCAATATGAAGATTTTAAAATTCAGTTTGTAGCTGATGGTATTACAAATGACCCATTATATACCGGGGGAGATTTTATCATTACTGATGAACGAGGTTTTGTTTATGAATTTAAAGCTCATGAAAAGATACGCGCAATTGATGGAGGAACCTCATATGTTGGCGCATGGTATCTTTCCAAGATAACAAGCCCTTCAGGAGGGCAGCTCACATTCGAATATAAAGCGGGCGGTAAAATATCTTCTGTTTATCAGAAAAGATGTTATAGCGAAGCATATTTTGCGGTCGGTGAAAACAGCCCCACGCATACTATTCCCAATCAGTATACAAACACATGTATTACTCGTGGTGACGACGTTGAGGGAATTGTGCTGACTAAAATTACAAGCTCAACTGGAAATTCAATAGAGTTTGTAACCTCTCCTAATCCAAGGCTCGATAGTGAATCAATGACAGACAATCAGCTTGATTTTATTATATTGAAGGACAAAAATAATCAACAGGTAAAGAAATTCCGTTTTAATTATAGCTATTTCCAAGCTAATAACTCCAAGAAAATAGGATTAGAATTTGGTGGTGGAATCCAGTGCCTTAATTATCGATTGAGATTGGATTCATTTCGCGAAATAGCTTTAGATGGTAGTGAACAAAGTCCTTATCGATTTGAGTATTTTGGAGATAATGATCCACAAACTGACGATCCTTATACACTTCCCTATCGCTTATCACCTTGCCAAGATCATTGGGGGTATTACAATAATAGTTTTAATCAAACAATTTTCCCAAGTAATCCACAGGATAGGCCTTTCCGTATTGATGGCTGGTCCAGTTTTGTGATGTCGGGTACGTATGGTGCCGGAACAAATTTTGCATTTGGTATAAGCAATGGAGGGACAAGAGAGCCAGACGCAGTGGCAACTAAGGCATGTGCCTTAAATAAAATCATATTTCCTACAGGGGGATATACACATTTTGAATTCGAAACACATTCTATAAATTATGAGAATTACAATTATTTATGGCCGATAACCGGTGGCTTAAGGGTCAAACAAATTGAAACTAAGGAAAGTTCCTCTTCTGTTCCTGTTATAAAAAACTATGAATATCCGGATTATATGTCCAGTGAAAAATGCTTTTTCAGTTCAGACAATCCTTATTATACTTGGTACAATTCGGGTTATGATCCTATACGTCCCGATCTTGAAGGAGACTGGAGGAAATTAGCTGCTTTTGGAGTACCTGCTTATTTAGCAGTTAACAACAGGTTTATAGTCCGTGTTGAAGGTGCACCTCAATTAAGACTTGGTGCAGGAACCAATGCGATCTACACTGGTGTCAAGGAAATATCACCTGGTAACGGTTCTACCGTATATAATTACAGCTTTGCTCCCGATTTTGAATTTGGAGGTGATTTTAATTTCGAAGGAGTATCACTTCCGGGATTGTTTAACTCGGCGTTGGTTCAAACAGACTATATATATACTTCTCCTCCAACTTTTCAAACTCAAGGTATTTCCTCCTGTACATTCCCTTTTCCGAATTTCCTTAACAATGATTGGAGACGAGGACATCTATTGACTAAAGAAACTTACGCAGAAAATGGTACATTAGTCTCTAGGGATTCTATTACTTACGATATTCGTGCACTTAAAGCGGTACCTGGCTATAAAGTAACAGCATTTGGAGATGAGATTCAATATTTCTACGCCCGATATTATGATATAGGCGGTATGGCTAAACCTATGAAGCAGGTAACAAAACTATTTGATAGCAATGGTAAATATATAGAGACAGTAAAAGAACTTGAGTATAACTCTCCTTACCATAAACAACTTACACAGACTAGGGAATATGATAGTAAGGGAAATGCTATTACAACGAAATATTTTTACCCAACCGAGTATGCTACCACTCTTTCCAATCTGAAGGATAAACACATTATTGCTCCTGTGGATGTCCGTAGTTATCGTAATTCGGACCTTATTGCAGGCGAACAGATTCAGTATGGTACAAATGGTTTACCTTTAACAATACACAAAGCAGAGGTGTCTGGTGCGGATATTACTTTTAATCCGCAGTCCCCCTATACTTTCAGTCCTAAACTCTCAAACACCTATGATACTAACAACAACTTGAATAGCCAGACCGTTACAGACGGAATTACTTATGTCTATATTTGGGGCTATGATTCTCAATATCCTATTGCAAAAATAGAGAATGCAAGCTATTCACAGGTATCCAGTCAGGTAGCCAATTTGCAATCAAAATCCAATCTGGATAATGATAGAAAAATAGATATCATAAATTCAGATGGTACAATAAACTATCAGGGTAATGAAGGAGCATTGCGTTCCGCTTTGGCAAACCTCAGAAATTCTCTTCCCAACGCCATGGTAACAACCTATACCTATGATCCATTAATAGGAGTTACAAGTATAACAGACCCCAAGGGATATACAACGTATTACCAGTACGATAATTTTAACCGTTTGAAACAAGTTATTGATGCACAGGGGAATATCCTTTCAGAGAACCAATACAATTACAAACAATAATTTTTTTAAATCATGAAAAAATACTTACTTATTCTGTTTTTGTTTTGTATCAATTGTATCAATGCTAAACCTATTAATCACAATAATGGTAGTCTTCCAATAGTTCCACCAAATACACAATATCCGGATTACTATCAAAGTTTTGAATCTCGTTTTTTGGTTGACTCAAATGATTGGACTTCTGATGGAGCTAGCTGGACAATTCAAGTCTATAATAATTATTTGATGATCTTTATTGACGCTTCCTGGGATTACAACCAAACAATGACAACAGGAACGATCGCTACAATAAATATATCACCGGCTCTACCCAATATTGAACTGGGGCCGATTTATAATAATAGTGGAGAAACAGGATATTTTGCCAAAATAGAAGACAACCATTTAGTGATTTACACTTTGGATCCAAATAATCATCCCTATTTTAGCTATTTCTTTTTAAGTTCTACCATTGATTTAAGTTGCATAACCAATTGGTATAAGGACAATGATGGAGATGGATATGGTGATTCAAATTCAATTCCGATTTCTGATTGCTACCAGCCAGTTTATAATTATGTATCAAACAATTCCGACTGTGATGATCAAAACGCTAATGTTACTGCTGGACAAAGTTGGTATTATGACACCGATAACGACGGATTTGGAGACGCTAATTCCAGTCCTGTTTCGGCATGTTCAAAACCCTATGGGAACTTTGTGTCCAATAACTTGGACACCTGTCCAAATGATTACAGTATAGCAAATAATGGATGTCCGCAAAGCCCACCATTAATAAACGAAAATTATGTTCGTGTAATTACTCCAACTATGTCTTCAACATCTGTTGATGGGTTAACGACTTCTCAAAAATTAGATAATATCACTTACTTTGATGGTTTAGGTCGTCCGATGCAAAAAGTAGCCATAGCTGCCGGGGGTAATTACCAAGATATAATCACACCTATTGGATATGATAATTATGGAAGACAAGAAAAAGAGTATTTATCGTATGCAGAAACCTATAATGGAGGATTATACAGAAACAATGCACTACAGGATATCTTCCCTTTTTATAATACTTCCAAATATGAAAACACCGTCAATCCATATTCGCAGAAAGAATTTGAGCCTTCTCCTCTCAACAGGGTATTAAAACAAGCGGCTCCGGGCAATGCTTGGAAATGGGGTAGTGGGAATGAAATAAAACTAGATTACCAAGCCAATAGTAGTGTGGACCAAGTAAGGCGTTTCAGTGTATCGTTTGTTAACGGTAATAGTGAAGATCCCTCTCTGGCAGACGATGGGATCTACGTCATTAATCAATTATCCAAAATGATTACCAAAGACGAAAATTGGAAACCAATTGATAATAAGGACAGAACAACGGAGGAATTTAAAGACAAAGAAGGTCATTTGGTCTTAAAAAGAACTTATGACAATCAGGTTGCTCATGATACGTATTATGTCTATGATATATTTGGTAATTTAACTTATGTATTGCCTCCTTTGGCAAATGGCATTATTGATAATGCTACACTTAATAATTTGTGTTATCAATACAGATATGACAATAGAAACCGTCTGATAGAAAAAAAACTTCCGGGAAAAGGATGGGAATATATTGTTTATGACAAACTGGACCGTCCGATTCTTACCCAAGATTCCAATCTGAAAATTCAGAATAAATGGCTGTTTACCAAATATGACGCCTTTGGTAGAGTAGTATATACGGGCGAATATGTAAATGGAGCGGATCGAGCTACAGTACAAAGTCTGGCCAATGGTAATACGGCACAGTTTGAAGTCAAACAGGGAGCCAATAGTATAAACGGAACCATTGCGTATTACAGCAATACTGCTTTTCCTAATTCAGGAATCGATTTGTTTACTATCAATTATTATGACGATTACGGCTTTGATATTCCCGCAGGTGCTCCTTCTGGAGGGGCAATTTATGGAGTTACACCTATCACTAATGCCAAGGGACTGGCAACGGGTAGTAAAATTCGCATCTTGGGAAAATCCGATTGGACCACCAATGTTATTTATTATGATACCAAGGGAAGAGCTATTTGCAATTACAGCAAAAACAATTTTCTGGGTACAACCAGTATGGTGAACAGCGATCTTGATTTTATTGGCAAACCAAACCAAACCACTACGACGCATAAAAAAATGGGATACGCTGATATTACAATTATTGACAACTATTCATATGACCATGCAGGCAGGTTATTGATTCATGACCAATCCGTGAATGGACAGACACCGGAAGTTATTGTTAGTAATAATTACGATGAACTTGGACAGCTCTCTAGTGTGGGAGTGGGTGGAAAAACTTATCAAAATCGTTTGCAGACTATCGATTACACTTACAATGTTCGTGGCTGGCTGAAAGGGATCAATGATGTTAATGCAATAGGGAATGACCTGTTCAGTTTCAAACTGAGTTATAATGATTCTACTGCTCCATCACCTTTGTTTAATGGGAACATCAGCCAAAGTTTTTGGAAAACAGCCAATCAAGATACCAGTTTGAAAAGCTATAATTATACTTATGATGCTTTAAACCGATTGACTAATGCTGCAGACAATCAAAATAGGTATTCCGAAGTTTTAAGTTACGATTTGAATGGTAATATAAAAACATTGAAAAGAAACGGAAACCAAATTCTTGGGACGGGCAATTATGGACTGATTGATGATTTAACGTACGAATATTTATTGGGTAATCGACTCAACAAGGTAAGTGATGCTACTGGGTATGCCGAAGGATTCAAGGATGTTGTAAGTTCGATTGATTATGGCTATGATGCCAACGGAAATATGACCAGTGATATGAATAAGGGAATTGCAAACATTTCCTATAATCAACTAAATCTTCCCGTTGCAATACAAATGGCAGGAGGAACAATCACTTATGATTATGATGCCACAGGAACAAAATTGCGTAAAACGGTAAATGGTAACATTACTGACTATGCAAGCGGATTTCAATATTTTAACGGAAACCTGCAGTTTTTCTCACAACCACAGGGGTATGTGGATTGGAATAATGGGAATATTGACTATATTTACCAATACAAAGACCATTTGGGTAATGTTCGTTTAGCCTATAAAGATGGGGATAAGAATGGAGTAGTAAGCAGTGGCGATATTCTTTCGGAGGATAATTATTATCCTTTTGGATTAAAACAGAGAGGATATAATGAAGCAAATGTAAATACGAACAATAAGTATAAATACAACGGAAAAGAACTGCAAGACGAGCTGGGGCTTAATATGTACGACTATGGAGCGAGAAATTATGACCCTGCTATTGGTCGTTGGATGAACATTGACCCCCTTGCTGAGAAAATGAGGCGATGGTCGCCATATAATTATTGCTTTGACAATCCACTGCATTTTGTTGACCCTGATGGAATGGGGCCAACAGATTGGTTTGTCAATAACATAACGGGAGCAGTAGTACATGTTGAAGGTCAATCTAAACTTACTCAGGCAACTGCTGATAAAATTGGTGCTGGTGATGCGAAAAACTACGATAGATTAGGAGCTGATAATATGTTTGGTGATAAAGTAGCCTATGGTAGCGACAGTAATATACGTGATAATGGACCAATGGTAGTTGAAAATCCTGAAAAATTCATGGAGAACCAAGGCTATGAGAAAGCTGAAACGGTTAAGATTAAAGAAATGGAAATTGTTTCAGGTGGGCCAATGGGGAATGAAGAAAGGATTTCTGCAACACACAATACTTTAGAACAAAAAGGGGATAGTAAAACAACGTATGTTAAGCCAGAAAAATTAGATGTAAAAACTGATATGAAGGTTACCAAGTCTGAAGGACCATATAGTAGCATTGAGACCGCAAAATATACTCTTACAAAACCTTATGGGCAAAGTAATGAAAAAACAGCTATTTACGGTTCAAAAGCAACCAGCGAAAATGTTTTAGGAGTTTTAGGTATTATTGTTGATGCGCTAACTCAATTTCTTCAAAAATAAAAATAGTAAATGAAAAAAATAGGTCTGATTCTAAGCATTAGCTTTTTAATTTTGGGATGTAACGGACAATCCAGAGATTCCAAGTTAAATGCAGAATACATTAAATCTAAGAGTGGATTCGATTCTGTATTAACGAATCATTTTCCAAACAAGTTAACTACTTTTCCGAGGAAAATAGTTAATAGTAAGAACGTATCAAAAAATGATGTTGCTTTTATCTTATATGATTATAATTTAGATATAACTAAAATAGATTCGGTTATTAATAGCATTAAAAAGAGAACAATTGCTAAATATAGTTCTAAAGATTTATGCTTGTTGATTGTTAATAGATTCGAAACACTCGATTCTGAAGAAAATATGAAAGATGTCATTATTACTGACAGTATAAAAATAAATCAAGATTGCTATGAAAAATTATACCCTATTCCAAATTTTATAGATTATGATTATCCAAATAAAAAAAGTGATTTAAAATTAGATGGAAACTTTGATATTTATGTCTTAGATGCTAAGTCCGGGAATTATTTCAAAGAGTTTGATTTAAAACCCAATTCGCAAATGCCTCCAAAATGGTTAAATGGATATTCAAAAGGTATAGCAGTAAGTAAAGAGAAAAAAACTGTTATTTATTGGGCTATTATTTGGTAGATAATGTACCCCGACTGTTCGGACATATCAACGCAACGATTGGGTAATGTTTCAAAGTTAGTGATATGAGAATTTAGATTTCTAACATATTGAAATAGAGTAAATATCTGCAAAAAAAAACAATTTAAAGATGAGTGTTACTGCTCATCTTTTTTGTTTTAACATTGTCTTAAAAGAACTAAAATGAGCAAAAGTATTACCTCTTGTTCCAGAGTTAGTGATTGGAACGGTACTTGCCAATTATGATGATGGAGATAAAGGAGTATACGTTCATGAAAACGCAAAATCTGAAGCCGATGTTAAAAAAGACTATGATGCGAAAAAAAACACTTCGGCTGGAGGTGAAAAAATTGGTGAGATAGGTGGGAAAATTAATGTCAATAAAGTATTTTCTAATCTTTTAAATAAAAATATTAAAGAAGCAAAAAGCATTTATAATCCTTTAACTTTTAGAAACCATGTTAGACGGAAGTTTTTCATATTTTCCTTTGCTGTTAACCGTTATTCCACATCGTTCTTCGATAGCTTTGGCACTGTATTGTTTTCCTAAACTACTGCCATTGAAAACGTTTTTTGTTGTATGGTCAACATACGTAATACCAAATAACCGACCTTCTACACTTCTTCTAAAGACAGGATGAATCCCTTCTTTTTCCAACAATCTAGCCAATTCGTTTATAGACATTGCTCGATCATTTAGTAATGCAATATCAATGGCATTTTTTATCCGTGTTTTATCAAGGGGTTTTCTGACTTCATTACTCCTAAATTTTTCCTCTAAAAATTTTAAAGTCGGTTTATCATAAAAACTACTTGCTTTGATTGGAACACCGATTGGTTTTCCTTGTTTGTCCAATATTCGGTACATTAATCCTTTTGTTAAAAAGATTTTTGAATTTTCATTACCACGATCTGCTAAAACATTGTATTGTTTTAGCACTGCATTAAGTTCAGCTAGACTGGAATACTTGTATTGATTCAGAACTACATTTAGAACATTGAATATGGCTTTCTTTGATTCAATCCTACCATATTGAACTCTACCTATTGCAATAGGCTCTAAACTAAATTCCTCTTTCTTTTCTCTCCCTTCTGCTTTTACCAGTCCAAAGAGTTCTTCAATCTCCTTTCTTGCAGGCTCAGATTTTCTAATTCCTAAATGGTGCAGGTCAATACGTTTGCCGTCCTTTTCGATATTTATTGAAACCAAATGCAAGTGACTATGTCCAGCATCGTGATGTTGGTACACCAAATAAGGTTGCTCTCCGAAACCTATTTTCTCCATACAAAAGACCTTATTTTATTTTAAACGTGTTAAAGTTGTACGTTTTGTATAATTTTATTTGTATATTTGTCTAACGATTATTTCAGCGAATGGATGTAAAAATATTAAAAATTGAAGGAAATACTTTAGTAGATGCTAAAATTGGAAATGCTAAAGAATTGAAAATAAATCTTCCTTCGTTCACAGAAGGATGGAGATTTAATTTTAATAAACACTTTAAAAAGAAAAACTTTGAAACTTATGTTTTAGTTTCGGAGGAAACTTCAGAAAGAATTGAAGGGTGTCTATCGTTTGAAATGAGAGATAAGGTTGAACCTTATATGGCATTTGTAGAAGTAGCTCCTCATAATAGAGGAACTGTAAGGGAATACGATAATGTTGCTGGCTGTCTAATCGCTTATGCCTGTAGGCTAAGCTTTTTGAATGGAGAGGATCATTTTCAAGGCTGGCTTGCTTTTGATGTTTTAGAAGAAAATATTGAAGATGAGTCTAAATTAATGAAAGTATATGCAACAAAGTATAATGCACTTAGATTTGATGAATCCACTACTATGTTCATCCCGCCTGAGGGAGGAAAAAAATTAATAAACGAGTTTTTAGATCAGGAATTATGAAAAATAAAGAAATCAAATACGAAGATATTTGGAATGATAAAAAAAGAGAAGCCGTAAAACAAGCTATTCTGCATCACTCTTCTAAACAGTCTAAAGAACAGCTGTTAAACAATAAGCTTTTGTCAATTCAATTTAGAATAGAAGATTACATCCGAAATGATAATGAAGATATTGAAGTCTTGAAAGTTCTTGATTTTGTTAAGATGTATCTTAAAGCGCTTAATCTGACCAAAAAAGAGTTAGCAGTTTATTTTGGAATGGAAGACAGCAACCTGCACAAATATCTTACTGGAGTTAGAAAACTGAATGCAGAGCTGGTTTTAAAATTAAGTTCCTTTTCACATACTAAACCTGAATATTGGTATAGAGTGCAGATAAAAAATGAACTTATTGAACTCAACAGGGAAAAGAAGAATGCTGAAAAATATAAAAAATACGATTATCGTAATTTAATTGCTGTCTAGTATGAAATCTAAAACTCTTCATTCGACAACGCCTACTCAGCAGAAGATCATAGAGGCAATGGATAAAGTTTATGAAAATCTTATTGAATATAAGAAGATGAAAAATAGTGATCTTGTTGTTATGAAAGATGGGAAAATTGTTAGAATTAAACCAACTTCCTTGTAAGTTATTATTTTTAAAAATTATTTAGGCTCTCATTTATGAGGGCCTTTTTTATGGGCATAATGAAAAATTATTAGGAAAATAATTAAACTAAATCTACTTTCGTAACATAGAAAATAGGCTAACAATAGGATGTTTGAATGATATCATAAACGAGAAGGAACTAAAGTAATATTATATCATATTCTCCTAAGATTTTCATTATCTTTTAAATAATGATAAAATATATGTTTTTAGATCAAAAAAAAGTTTTAAAATGCGGGATTCCGAATTTAAATTATTAGAACACTGTTGTGATGGATACTTAATTTTTTCTAAAGGTGAAGAAATTGAGAAAAACTATAGCCCAGATTTTGCGCTAAATTTCAACGAAGAATATATACTAATAGAGCATGAAAAACAACCAAATAGGAAAACAATTGTAGCTGATATATTTAAGGCGGGATATTTTTTACAGAACGATCGTTCGGGAATATTAATAATAATAATGATTCCAAAAGGGAAATCATCATTTGAGTCATACATCAAACATGTTTTAAAGTACTATAAATGGATTAAATCTCACACCAATTTAACTGATGTATATTTTGTTAAAGAAAATGAGTATTTGAAAGATGGCCTCACATTGAAAATTAAAGGAAATGATTTTATAAAGAATTCAATATCCTTGAATTCTTTTCATTAATAATAATTAATTAATACATAGATTTTATGCATATAAAAGTTCCTAGTCCTGAGGATGAAGATTTTAAAAAACTTGAAGAATTAATCGATTCGGATTATGAGGCAGTAGAAATTTTTACAAATATCGATACTACAAAAAAGGAATTAGATTGTTTTAATATTGTTAATACACAAGTAGAAAATTTCGGGGGGAAAGCTATATTGGGATGGCAAATATGGAAGTCAAATTTGTTAATAGAAGCAGAAGCACATGCTGTTTGGGAAGATCAAGAAGAAAATCTTCACGATATTTCGCCGAAGGGGAATAATTTTATTCCTGAAAAGATATTGTTCATTGAAGATGATAGAGTAAAGTATGAAGGAAAGCAAATCCAGAATAGAAGATTAAATATTACTAAAAATAAATTAGTTGATGACTTTATAAGTATAGCAAGGCTTCTATTTCATTTCCAAAATAAGGGAAAACGAGCAGAATATCATGATTTATCTGAAATATTAAACGACGATGAAATTGATGAATTACAGAAAGTTTTCACATGGAAATCGAATCTAGAGAAATACATTTATTTAGGAAATGATGAGAAAAGTTTATGCTTTTGCGGTGGTGCAAAAAACTATAAGAATTGTCATGGACATTACTTGAAAGAATTAATTAAGAATGTTAAAAAGTTATGATTATAAACGACCGCTATGTTTTTAATTGTTTTTCAATTTTAATAAGAAGTATAAGCCGTTATTGGCAACTTCTCTTTTTTCTTCCTTATATTCTGAATATGTCAGCCCTGCGGTCATTCCTAAAGAACATAAAATTGCATAGTGAATTGGCATACTAGCGACAACAGTTCCAATCATTGGAACGTATGATTTAGGGTTTTGCATTTTGTTGATGAAGTTTCTAAAAGTTTTACTCTGCAGATTTCTCATTTTTACTTCCAGCTCTTTAAGAGGTTTTTGAATCTCATTAAAGAATATCGCTTGATATTCGTTATTTTGTATATTAGTATCAAATAATTGTTTGTTTTTAACCTCAATAGAATTTATTGTTTGATAAAATAATGCCAATTCATCTTTTAGATTAAATTTTAATTCTAATATATCTTCAAAACTTAATGAATCAGGATTTGGCAGACTAATTTTTAATGCATCCAACGCCAAGGATTTATTATATCCTTTGGCTTGTATATCGCTGATTGTTCCCGTATGTTCTTTAATGAATGAAGAAAAAAGTTTATTTAGATTTTGACTACTGCTTAAACAAGTTTCACCATTTAAAAGAAGTTTCAAAAACCATTGAAGTTTTATAGAATAATGCCACCAAATAAGATCTCTTTCAATAGGTTTTCCCCATTCAAATCCCCACATATTTTTCATTACATTGTACACCTCTTCAGTAATAATTCTGCTATTCTTTTCTGTGGGATGTTTTGGGAATATAAAATCGTGATTTGCGTTTACAATTTTGCTTATTTCACTAGTGGATATGCTAACAAAAACTGTACATTAAGTTAAAAAACACTTTTGGTTCTCAATTTGTTGTTAAACAATCGGTTGTGTTTTTCTTTGTGATATAAGTGTTTTTTTTACATTTAAATTGTATTTTGTAGTTTTTTTTTCATTAATTAGCTACGTATTTTTATTGTTAAAACAGTTAGATTTCATTAAGACAAATTTTAACCTTAAAACTTTCATTTATAACAAAATAATATTTTATTTAAATTAATTACTACTATTATGAAAATAAAACTAACTCTAAGTTTAATTATTCTAATCAGTTTTTTTTGTTACTCGCAAGATTTGCCAAAAATAATTCGGCCTACACCAGAAGCCGCTAATTTGACCAGATATGCAGATGTTCCTGTAAGCTTGTACACTGGAAAACCCCAGATTGATTTTCCATTGTATACATTAAAATGTGGTAGTCTTGAACTTCCGATTTCTCTTTCGTATTACGCATCTGGAATTAAAGTTGAAGACTACCCAACTTGGGCAGGCATTGGATGGGCACTTAATGCCGGTGGAGTAATTACTAAAATATCAAAGGATAATGGAACTCATCTTAGTTATGATTTGCCAGTTAGTGGAACTTTTAACGAGAAGACCAATGCTTTACTAACTTTTGCAGGGCCTCATGCAGTAACTGATGTGATTTATAATTTTAATTTTTTACAATATTCAGGTACATTCCAAATGGGGAAAAATGGACCTGTTTTTAGAAAACATACCAACCTGAAAATTGAAATCGTTGATATTGCCTCTATAACGATGACAGACGATAATGGAATCAAGTATTATTTTGAACTTAAAGGAAGTCTATACGGAATACAAACCGATTACTATCTAACTAAGATAGAAAGTGCAGATAAATTCCATACAATTTATTTAGAATATATCCTTGGAGATAAATATGGAAAGCCTCCTCATAATTCTGTATTTTATACTATATACCCAGGTGTTAGTTACGTAAAGGCATCCTCAGAAAATTATGAAATCAAACATTCAGGTCTTTTGCTCAGTAAAATCTATACCTCAAATAATGATTCTGTTGAATTCATAAAAAAAGACATAGCTCAACCTGGTTCGGAAAATTCCGTGTTTCACCATAGACAAGCGCTAGATTATATAGATGTATACAATCACAGTCATAAAATACAGTCTTTTCATTTTAAAACAAATAATATCCAAACCATAAAACCAAAAACAGGCCCATACTCGGACCAGTTTCCCGTTTCAAATTGGGATAATAAGGCAATGGATTATAGACTATATCTTGATGGTTTTGATAAAATAGATGCTGCAGGACAAATTGTTGAATCGTATGGTTTTGACTATTACGGACGAACAGTAGATGGCAAAGATTCATTGCCCAGTCAGTATTCCCTTGCCCAGGACTTGGATGGATATTACAATGGACAAGATAGCAATACTAGCTTAGTCCCGCCTCTAAACGAAAGTCTCAGGCCTGATGAATCTGATTTGTGGGATAAAAATTCTTACAATGATAATTTTGTAGTAAATGTTAATATTCCTGGCGCAAATCGTAGTCCCGATATAAACTATATGAAATTGGGAACCCTCAAAACCATTAAATACCCAACAGGTGGGTCAGCAAATTTCTATTATTCACAAGTAGATAACCCTCTTAATAGTAATCCTTTATGTGGATTGAAAATAGACAAAATAGAATATCTTAACAGCAATGGTTCTTTACAAAAAAAGAAGCAGTATGTCTACGAATATCCAGTTCTAAGCCATCCCATTTCATCTAATTGGCACTATACATTAAAATATAGTGATTATGGTCTTATGACCCCTTTCCCTACAGAATGCGAAGTAAATGATGGTAGCAATTATTGTGCTGATTATAATTCCTCTTATAGTTGGATTTGGGCCATAGAGTTAAGTCCTGACCCTGTTTATAGTCAGTTAGATGAAGGCCCAATGATCGGATATGGACTTGTTAAAGAATTTGAACAAGGAAATGGACATATTGATTATCAGTTCTCCACTGATGGTGCATATGATGAAGAAGCAAGGGATCATTATTTTGAGATTTCTAGATATGATGGATTTAATACATATACTTTATTCACTAAAAATGCTTGGCCTTTGGGTCCGTTTGAAACTAATAATTGGAAAATGGGGACACTGTTAAATAAAGCCACATATAACGAGAATGGAACAATAAAACAGGATATTCAATATCATTACTCATATGAAATCTTAGATAGGATACCCGGAATAAATCTCTTTGGTGCACCAAAAATTTCGGCTACTAGACAATATTTAGACCATGCCATTTTTTATTATCTGGATTTTGCTTATTTAAGTACCTGGGAGCGATTGGATTCTGTTACAGAAACAATGGATGGAATTACCAAGGAGACAAACTATAATTATGATGGCCATAAACAGGTGTCTCAAATAACCACTACCAAAAGTAATGGAGACATATTAACAACAAACTTTACGCATCCGTATGATTATCCATCATCTACTGTTTACAGCAATATGGTTGCCAGAAATATACTAGCTCCTGTGATTGAAAAAACAGAAACGACAAGTCTTAATCAGACTAAATTGGAGAAAACAAACTATTCATTTTGGAATCCAGATTCTGGTATTAATAATCTTAATATGATAACTGCAAATAATGTAACAAATTATATTTATCCATTATCAGTAGAGGTTAAAAAAGGCCAAAACCCAATAGAGACAAGACTTAATTATAACAGTTACGATAACAAAGGAAATATTTCAAGTATTTCAAAAACTAATGATGTGGAGACAATCTATATTTGGGGCTATGATTCTCAATATCCTATTGCAAAAATAGAGAATGCAAGCTATTCACAGGTATCCAGTCAGGTAGCCAATTTGCAATCAAAATCTAATCTTGATAATGACAGGAACGTGGATATCATTAATTCGAATGGTACAATAAACTATCAGGGTAATGAAGGAGCATTGCGTTCCGCTTTGGCAAACCTCAGGAATTCCCTTCCCAACGCCATGGTAACAACCTACACCTATGATCCATTAATAGGAGTTACAAGTATAACAGACCCCAAGGGATATACAACGTATTACCAGTACGATAATTTTAACCGTTTGAAACAAGTTATTGATGCACAGGGGAATATCCTTTCAGAGAACCAATACAATTACAAACAATAATTTTTTTAAATCATGAAAAAATACTTACTTATTCTGTTTTTGTTTTGTATCAATTGTATCAATGCTAAACCTATTAATCACAATAATGGTAGTCTTCCAATAGTTCCACCAAATACACAATATCCGGATTACTATCAAAGTTTTGAATCTCGTTTTTTGGTTGACTCAAATGATTGGACTTCTGATGGAGCTAGCTGGACAATTCAAGTCTATAATAATTATTTGATGATCTTTATTGACGCTTCCTGGGATTACAACCAAACAATGACAACAGGAACGATCGCTACAATAAATATATCACCGGCTCTACCCAATATTGAACTGGGGCCGATTTATAATAATAGTGGAGAAACAGGATATTTTGCCAAAATAGAAGACAACCATTTAGTGATTTACACTTTGGATCCAAATAATCATCCCTATTTTAGCTATTTCTTTTTAAGTTCTACCATTGATTTAAGTTGCATAACCAATTGGTATAAGGACAATGATGGAGATGGATATGGTGATTCAAATTCAATTCCGATTTCTGATTGCTACCAGCCAGTTTATAATTATGTATCAAACAATTCCGACTGTGATGATCAAAACGCTAATGTTACTGCTGGACAAAGTTGGTATTATGACACCGATAACGACGGATTTGGAGACGCTAATTCCAGTCCTGTTTCGGCATGTTCAAAACCCTATGGGAACTTTGTGTCCAATAACTTGGACACCTGTCCAAATGATTACAGTATAGCAAATAATGGATGTCCGCAAAGCCCACCATTAATAAACGAAAATTATGTTCGTGTAATTACTCCAACTATGTCTTCAACATCTGTTGATGGGTTAACGACTTCTCAAAAATTAGATAATATCACTTACTTTGATGGTTTAGGTCGTCCGATGCAAAAAGTAGCCATAGCTGCCGGGGGTAATTACCAAGATATAATCACACCTATTGGATATGATAATTATGGAAGACAAGAAAAAGAGTATTTATCGTATGCAGAAACCTATAATGGAGGATTATACAGAAACAATGCACTACAGGATATCTTCCCTTTTTATAATACTTCCAAATATGAAAACACCGTCAATCCATATTCGCAGAAAGAATTTGAGCCTTCTCCTCTCAACAGGGTATTAAAACAAGCGGCTCCGGGCAATGCTTGGAAATGGGGTAGTGGGAATGAAATAAAACTAGATTACCAAGCCAATAGTAGTGTGGACCAAGTAAGGCGTTTCAGTGTATCGTTTGTTAACGGTAATAGTGAAGATCCCTCTCTGGCAGACGATGGGATCTACGTCATTAATCAATTATCCAAAATGATTACCAAAGACGAAAATTGGAAACCAATTGATAATAAGGACAGAACAACGGAGGAATTTAAAGACAAAGAAGGTCATTTGGTCTTAAAAAGAACTTATGACAATCAGGTTGCTCATGATACGTATTATGTCTATGATATATTTGGTAATTTAACTTATGTATTGCCTCCTTTGGCAAATGGCATTATTGATAATGCTACACTTAATAATTTGTGTTATCAATACAGATATGACAATAGAAACCGTCTGATAGAAAAAAAACTTCCGGGAAAAGGATGGGAATATATTGTTTATGACAAACTGGACCGTCCGATTCTTACCCAAGATTCCAATCTGAAAATTCAGAATAAATGGCTGTTTACCAAATATGACGCCTTTGGTAGAGTAGTATATACGGGCGAATATGTAAATGGAGCGGATCGAGCTACAGTACAAAGTCTGGCCAATGGTAATACGGCACAGTTTGAAGTCAAACAGGGAGCCAATAGTATAAACGGAACCATTGCGTATTACAGCAATACTGCTTTTCCTAATTCAGGAATCGATTTGTTTACTATCAATTATTATGACGATTACGGCTTTGATATTCCCGCAGGTGCTCCTTCTGGAGGGGCAATTTATGGAGTTACACCTATCACTAATGCCAAGGGACTGGCAACGGGTAGTAAAATTCGCATCTTGGGAAAATCCGATTGGACCACCAATGTTATTTATTATGATACCAAGGGAAGAGCTATTTGCAATTACAGCAAAAACAATTTTCTGGGTACAACCAGTATGGTGAACAGCGATCTTGATTTTATTGGCAAACCAAACCAAACCACTACGACGCATAAAAAAATGGGATACGCTGATATTACAATTATTGACAACTATTCATATGACCATGCAGGCAGGTTATTGATTCATGACCAATCCGTGAATGGACAGTCACTGGAAGTTATTGTTAGTAATAATTACGATGAACTTGGACAGCTCTCTAGTGTGGGAGTGGGTGGAAAAACTTATCAAAATCGTTTGCAGACTATCGATTACACTTACAATGTTCGTGGCTGGCTGAAAGGGATCAATGATGTTAATGCAATAGGGAATGACCTGTTCAGTTTCAAACTGAGTTATAATGATTCTACTGCTCCATCACCTTTGTTTAATGGGAACATCAGCCAAAGTTTTTGGAAAACAGCCAATCAAGATACCAGTTTGAAAAGCTATAATTATACTTATGATGCTTTAAACCGATTGACTAATGCTGCAGACAATCAAAATAGGTATTCTGAAGTTTTAAGTTACGATTTGAATGGTAATATAAAAACATTGAAAAGAAACGGAAACCAAATTCTTGGGACGGGCAATTATGGACTGATTGATGATTTAACGTACGAATATTTATTGGGTAATCGACTCAACAAGGTAAGTGATGCTACTGGGTATGCCGAAGGATTCAAGGATGTTGTAAGTTCGATTGATTATGGCTATGATGCCAACGGAAATATGACCAGTGATATGAATAAGGGAATTGCAAACATTTCCTATAATCAACTAAATCTTCCCGTTACAATACAAATGGCAGGAGGAACAATCACTTATGATTATGATGCCACAGGAACAAAATTGCGTAAAACGGTAAATGGCAACATTACTGACTATGCAAGCGGATTTCAATATTTTAACGGAAACCTGCAGTTTTTCTCTCAACCACAGGGGTATGTGGATTGGAATAATGGGAATATTGACTATATTTACCAATACAAAGACCATTTGGGTAATGTTCGTTTAGCCTATAAAGATGGGGATAAGAATGGAGTAGTAAGCAGTGGCGATATTCTTTCGGAGGATAATTATTATCCTTTTGGATTAAAACAGAGAGGATATAATGAAGCAAATGTAAATACGAACAATAAGTATAAGTACAATGGCAAAGAGCTCCAAGACGAGCTGGGGCTTAACATGTACGACTATGGAGCAAGGAATTATGACCCTGCTCTAGGTCGTTGGATGAATATTGATCCATTAGCAGAAAAATCTCGTAGATTTAGCCCATATACCTATGCTCTTGATAATCCTGTTTATTTTATTGACCCCGATGGAATGGAAGCTAAGTCTCCAATTTATGACCCTAACGGTAATTTTTTAGGTACAGATAACAAAGGTTTACAAGGTATGGCTATTGTAATGAATAAAAAAGATTTTACCCAAGGGATGTCATCAGAAGAAGCTACCGATAAAAACCTTGGTCAAGATGCTTTTACTAGTGATAAAGCAGAGCTTAAAGCTTTCAACCATTTTAATGGACTAAAAGATAGACCAGATTATGATGGAGTTGTAACAATCAACGAGGGAGTTTCTTGGGCTAAAGCCCACCCAAACACAAAAGACAGTACAAATCCTAATGATGCTCTTTATTTAGATTCTTCTAAAATGGATTTTGGGTCATTAAGCTCGAATAATATGGTTCAAGGGGTTCAAGGAAATGTTAATTTATTTGATTATACAGATTATACGAGTAATAACTCACGTTATACAACCTATGCATTAGGAAATACTCAAATGAAACTTTTAGATGCTCAAAAAGGAACAGTACAGTTATATTCGGATGTTTATGATTGGGATTATCATGATAAAAATTATCAACATAGCAATACTAATCCACCAAGTTCTAAAAGGGATAGATTGGTTTGGGGAGATAGAATTTTAAAAGGGTTAGATGATAGTCATGGTTTTAAGGTTTTTATGTATGGAACAGGAACTTTAAGGAAATAAAATATGGAACAAACTATAAACAATTTCAAATATTTTGTAATGAAAGCTAAATTCTACACCTTTTATATTTTGGGTATGGTGACTTTATCATGTGTACATAATCCGACTAATCAGACAGCGGTTTATAATCATGCTGATAATATTGAAGAGTTAGGACAAAATTATTATTATCTGGGTGATGCAAATGAATCTCAAATCTTGTTAAATTTAAAGCCTGAAAAAACTTTAAAGTTTGGTAAGACAATAATACCTCCTGAAGTTATTGAATATGGATTTGATGATAATTATATTATTGCAAAAACAAAAGAATTGATAGACGGTAATAAGACTTTTGAATATTGGATTGTGGATAAACGTGCAAACAATGATTCTGCGAAAGCAATGGACTCAATAAGTTTTTTTAAAAAAACTTACGATTTGGATTTAAAAATAAAACTTAAGAAGAGGAAATAAATATTTCAGATTTTGGGTAGTGTTTCAAAGTTAGTGATGTGAGATTTTAGAATTCTAACCTTTTGAAATTGAATGAATTTTAGAAATAGATAATTTAAAGATGAGCAGTAATGCTCATCTTTTTGGTAGTGTTTCAAAGTTGGTAGTGATTCAGCTAGAGATTTTGGAAACATGGGGGCTGGAATAGTTGCTGGTAGAGCTGGACTTGCTTGGGGTGCAGCAAGATTAGGTTTTGATGCATTAGAGACATATAAGAATTCTTCATTTCAACCAGTTGAAACTCAAATGGGACCGATGATACAAATGCTTATTAGGACTAGTACAGAGGCTCCTGTTACTCAAAAGGCAGAAAGGGTCGGTTGGAAGATAGGATAAATATGAATAGAGAAAATGACAAAATTGACTTTTTTAAAGATTAAATTTGAAACTATTATTTAAAAAAATGATTAAAATTTTTTTCGCTACATTAATATGTCTGTTATTTGTTAATTGCGATTCAAATGAAAGGAGTACTTGTATTTATTTATATTCGAAGGACAAATCCCAGGTAATATCAATACTTAGCGATTATGGGAATAATGAAAGAATAATTGCAGTAGGTAAAGTAGTAACTCAACCTGTGAAAAATTATGTAAAATTAGATATTTCAGAGGTTGTAGAATTAGGTGATGAAATAGGTGTATGTTGGTTGGGAAAAAAAAAGGGATGGCAGTTAGTAAATGATAAATCAAAAATTATTAATGTTCGGTTAGATACTACGAAATATATTATAAAAACAAGTTGGTATCAAGATGAAAAGGGTATTCCAAATACGACCTATTATGAAAATGAGAATTGTTACACTGTAGGCACATTGAATTACTCTAAAGTTCATCCCTATGGTAACGGATACATCGAAAGAAATTAACTACCTTACACTAAGATAATATTCCAGAGTTAGTTATATACCCCGAAGGCTCGGTAATGAAAAAATAAAGTCGTCAACGATAGCGGTTTTGCACACAAGCGATAGCGAACAGACATAGTAAACCGTGCCAGCAAAGAGATTCAAAAAAGCCACTTCTATACGGAGTGGCTTTTGGTTTTATACAGTTGGGGAATGTATCAGAATAGGTGTTTTTATAAAATAGCGATGTAACTAACTGAAAATATTTATCAAATAACTTGTTTTTTTTGTAAGACTATAGGTGTGTTATAAGTGTTTGTAATTGTGAACTTTGTACTCGATACCCATGCAAGTTGAAGGACAATTCGACAGGCTGTCAGTTTTTTTGTGTCATTATTGTAGCTATAAGCAACAGATTGTCCATTAAGCAAATCATTTCTATAGTTAATCAACATAGTGCCATTACTGTTAAAAGTATAACTCACATTATAAATGCCTTTATTGTCAGTCTCTTGAAAATTCTATTTTCCCACAAGAACATTGCTACTACTGCTATTATTGTTAGTGCCATCCTCCTTGCTACAATTGCTAAAGTCTACACATAATACTAATGTTATTTAGAACAACCAAACATTTTTTTTCCTAGAATTAGATTATGCATAATTTAATTGGTAGATAAAATCTTTTATTTTAGCAGTTGTTAATCTGATGTGCGATTGTATGAATTCTGTACCTAAGTACTCTAACTTTTGCTAGGAAGGTCAGCAAAAGGCACAAATTTAGATTTATAAATCTACTTCCTACTTATAAAAATTATTCTACTATTAAATTATTTGATTTAGTATGTCCTATTGCCTCCCCATGGCATAGGATTGTGCACATATTCCAACTCATATCTGTCATACTTTAAATAAAAATTCCGATAATTTTAAAACTTCACAAAATTGTTTATCGCTTTGGAACAGAGATTTTTTCAGATGAAAGAATTATTTTTTAAAAAAGAAAAAACGGAGGTTAATTTGATTACTGTTTTTGTTTTTTAAATCGGCCACCATTTAGCTCTGAAAGTGATGGTCAATGCGACGGGTTCTTCAGTCAAAATATTAATTAATTCTTCAGAATTTTCGGAGACGAAATAGTACATGATAAATTCATCCGTAGTAAAAGTCTTTTGATGTAACGAGGTTTAAAGAAGTTATTAATATTATTCTAGCGTGAATAGTAAATAGAGGAGTAATACTTGACTATAAGAGATTAAAAAATAAGCATAGTACAGGAATCAGAGGTTTGCAATTTAGCGCCTATATTAAAGACAGAATATATTCCTTTTGAGTCTGGTTTAGAGCACAAGTTCTCTTATGATACATATCCTATAATCTCAGAGTGGAATATGATATCTGGTAAATTAACTAAACAGTATTTAGGAGGCAAAGAATTTTCTACCACAGAAAGTTATTCTTATAATGGTCAGGGTAAAATGCGAAAGAGTACGATAAAGAATAGCAATGAAGATGAATTGTCTACGACTTTTTATTATGCCAATGATGTTCCTATCCAAACTACAATGGTTAATAATAATATGACTGGAATTCCACTGGTAACTGAAAATCGCAAAAATACAGAGTTGTTGGCCCGTCAAAGTACGCAGTACGCTGCTGATAACAGCACTGGTAATTTAATTCTCCCTAAATATTTATTTGCTGGTAAAGGTATCTCAGCAGGCACAAGTTCAGAGAAAAAAGGCACATATGATTTATATGATGCTAAAGGTAATATTTTACAATATACCCCAGAAAATGGTATCTCTACAACCATTCTTTGGGGTTATAATAAAACGCTTCCGATAGCAAAAATAGAAAATGCAACATATGCACAAATAGCAACGGCATTAGGAATTACAACAGTTGCATTGGATGGTTATGATGAAACTAATTTAACATCAATTAATAATTTGCGAAATAATTCAGGTTTAGCAAATTCTACTATTATAACCTATACACATATTCCACTTATAGGCATGAGTAGTGTAACTGATCCCAAAGGGCTAGTTACCTATTACGAGTATGACAGTTTTAACAGGTTGCAATATATAAAAGATATGGATTCTAATGTGTTGCAAAGATATTGTTATAATTATTTAGGTCAACAAACAGATTGTAGCATAGGTTCGACCACAGTAACAACATTTAAAAATGTTTATAAAAGTGCAACATTTAATAAACAGTTTTGTTCTGGGGGTACAGCAGGATCATCTTATGTCTATTCAGTTCCTGCAGGTATTTATTCCTCAACAATTTCACAGGCTGATGCAGATGCTCAAGCTGATAATGAGATAGAAACTAATGGTCAAAATTTTGCCAATGCAAATGGAATATGTATAGGATTACCAGCAACTCCGACAGGACTTGTTTTTAATAGTGCCACAACAGCGTCAGTTAATTTTTCTTGGAACGCAGTTACAGGAGCAACAGCATATAAAATTTATAAAAACAGTGCATTTGTGAGTTCGGTAAATGCGCCTGTAACTACAGGATCCTTAACCGGACTTAGTACAGGGACAAGTTATAATGTTCAGGTATTAGCTACTAATGAGGGGGGAGACGGCGCTTTATGTACTTCGGTTTCGATGAGTACATTACCTGGAGCGCCTACAGGACTTATTTTAAGTAATGTAACTGCCAGTTCTGTAAATTTTTCTTGGGCAGCAGTAACGGGGGCTACGGGGTATAAGATCTATAAGGATGGTACTTATGTAAGTTCGGTTGCTGCTCCAACAACTACAGGTTCACTATCAGGATTGACTGCTTCTTCAGCTTACAATATTCAGGTACTTGCATATAATACTGGAGGTGATGGTGCTTTATGTAGTTCGGTTTCAATGAGTACATTACCTGGATCACCAACAGGACTGACGTTTAATAATGCAACTACAACTTCTGTAAATTTCTCCTGGACGGCAGTAACAGGGGCTACAGGGTATAAGATTTATAAGAATGGTACATATGTGAGTTCTATAACTGCCCCTACAACTACAGGTTCCCTAACCGGACTGACAGTGGGGACTAGTTACAATGTTCAGGTATTGGCGACTAATGTATCGGGAGATGGTGCTTTATGTAGTTCGGTTTCAATGAGTACATTATCTGGTGCACCTACAGGACTGGTCTTTAGTAGTGCAACTACTACTACCATAAATTTCTCATGGACAGCAGTAACAGGGGCTACAGGTTATAAAATATATAAAGATGGAGTTTATGTGAGTTCGGTAAATGCCCCAACAACTACTAGTTCTTTATCAGGATTAACTAGCGGAATCAGTTACAATATTCAGGTATTGGCTAGTAATATATCTGGTGACGGTGCTCTATGTACTTCTGTTTCAATGAGTACATTACCGGGAGCACCTACGGGACTTGCCTTTAGCGGTGGAACAGCTGCTTCTGTAAATTTTTCTTGGGCAGCAGTAACGGGGGCTACAGGGTATAAGATCTATAAGGATGGTACTTATGTAAGTTCGGTATCCGTTCCAACAACTACAGGTTCCTTAACCGGATTGACAGTGGGCACTAGTTACAATGTTCAGATATTGGCTAGTAATGCATCGGGAGACGGTGCATTATGTACTTCAGTTTCGATGAGTACATTACCTGGAGCACCAGCGGGACTGACTTTTAGCAGCGCAACAGCCACTTCAATAAATTTCTCATGGACAGCTATAACGGGCGCTACGGGTTATAAGATATATAAGGATGGAGTTTATGTGAGTTCGGTAACTGCCCCAACAACTACAGGTTCCTTGTCCGGATTAACTGCTTCAACCGCTTACAACATTCAGGTGTTGGCTAGTAATGTATCTGGAGACGGTGTTTTATGTTCTTCAGTTTCGATGAGCACATTACCTGGAGCACCTACAGGACTCACTTTCAGTAGCGCGACTACTACTACTGTAAATTTCTCGTGGGCTACTGTAACGGGGGCTACGGGTTATAAGATATATAAGGATGGTGTTTATATGAGTTCAGTGACCGCTCCAACAACTACAGGTACTTTATCAGGATTAACCATTGGAACCAGTTACAATATTCAGATATTGGCTAGTAATGTGTCGGGTGATGGTACTCTATGTAATTCAGTTTCGATGAGTACATTACCGGGAGTACCTACAGGATTGACTTTTAGTGGTGCAGCTACTACTACCATAAATTTCTCTTGGGTAGCAGTAAGCGGGGCTACAGGTTATAAAATTTATAAAGATGGAGCTTATATAAGTTCAGTATTTGCTCCAACAACTACAGGTTCTTTGTCCGGATTAACTGCTGGAAACAGTTACAATGTTCAGATACTGGCTACTAATGTATCAGGAGATAGTACTTTATGTACTTCAGTTTTGATGAGTACATTGCCGGGAGTACCAACAGGACTGGCTTTTAGCAGCGCAACTACCGCGTCTATAAATTTCTTGTGGACTGCAGTAACGGGAGCTACGGGTTATAAGATTTATAAGGATGGAGCTTATGTGAGTTCAGTAACTGCCCCTTCAACTACAGGTTCCTTATCAGGGTTGACTGCTTCTACAGCTTATAACATTCAGGTACTTGCTTATAGTAATGGAGGTGACGGTGCTTTATGTTCTTCAGTTTCGATGAGTACAGTGCCTGTAGAACCCACAGGACTAGCTTTAAGTAGCGCAACTGCTACTTCAGTAAGTTTTTCATGGACAGCTGTTGCGGGTGCTATTGGTTATAAGATTTATAAGGATGGTAATTATGTAAATTCGGTGACCGCTCCTATAACAGGAAGTTCTTTGTCAGGACTAACAGCCTCAACTGATTATCTTGTTCAGGTACTCGCTTACAATGTAGGAGGTGATGGTGTTCTGTGTGCTCCTGTTTCCATGAAACCTGTTCCTGGAGTACCGACAGGCTTGGCTCTAAATAGTGCAACTGCCACTTCAATAAACTTTTCATGGGTAGGCGTAACAGGGACTAACGTTTATAAAATTTATAAGAATGGTACCTATATAAATTCAGTAACAGCTCCAGCAACAACAGGTTCTTTATCAGGATTGACAACTTCTACTTCTTATGGTATTCAGGTACTGGCTAGTAATGGTACAGGTGATGGTGCTTTATGTGCTGCCGTGTCTATGAGCACATTGCCAGCTGCACCAACAGGGCTAACTTTTGTTAGTGCTACTGCTTCGACTTTAAATTTTTCATGGACTGCGATCACAGATGCAATAGGTTATAAAATATATAAAGATGGAGTCTACATAACTACTGTTAGCACTTCTACAGGGTCTTTGTCAGGATTATCTCCTTCGACTATTTACAATGTTCAGGTACTTGCTTATAATAGCTCAGGAGACAGTGATCTATCTTCTTCAGTTTCAATGTCTACCATTTTGGCAGCTCCAACAGGACTAATCATGACAAGTTCTACCACATCATCTTTAAATTTTTCATGGAATGCTGTTACAGGTGCCGCTGGTTATAAAATATATAATAATGGGGCATATATTACTACGGTGACTGGTCTAACAAGTTCTATATCGGGATTATCTTCTTCAACCACTTATAATATTCAGGTGCTTGCTTACAACGCATCCGGGGATGGTCTTTCTTCTTCAGCTGCAATGACCACTAAGTCTTTGTCTTTAGGATTTTATAAGAATTCAGGTACATATCCGACAATTGCCGGATCTACACTGAATGGTACAGTATTAAATAATTTATCGTCTCCAATTTATGTTTATGCAGTGCTTGAATCCGCATCGACTTCATCTGGTGGAGGGACGGCTAGTGTGACAGTAAATGGAACCAGTTTATCTATTGGAGGGAGTTTTACACAATATGGACAGCGATTTGTTTCTACTAATTATGCTATGGTGAGTCCCGGAAGTGTTGGTGCGTCTGGAACTTATTATGGAACAACTGGTTCCGATGTTATTTTAGCTTATTCATTGACCCCGGGAGGAACATTGACTTATTGGTCCAATGCCAATTAATGATGTATCGTAAGTAAAAAGTGTGTTAAGAGATTTTTAAGATATTTAATTAATAATCAAATAAGATTATATGACAAAACATTTAACCATATTGTTTGTGTTTCTATTTGTTGGTAAGAGTATTAAGGCACAACAATTCAGTAATGAAAATTTTATATATACCGAAGTTCCTCAGAAAGCGGTGCAAAGCAGTAATTATAATACTTTGTTAAAAAGTGATATTCAGAGAAGTATTAGTTATTTTGACGGCCTTGGCAGATTAAAACAAACTACAGGAATAAACAAAGGTTTCAATAAACTAGATAACAATCTGTTGGATTGGAAAAATAATTGGACATTAGGTAGTGGAGCTGTACCTTTTTTTTCTCAAAATGGACAACTTATAGAAAATATAAGAATTAATGGCTTAAATCCGTTTGGAAAAACCGATCGATTGTGGAGGTGTGTCAATGATGCTTCAAATGATGCAGATGGAGGGTGGAATACATCGTTGGTCAATATTGATAAAACTAAGGCATATCAATATGCGGTTTGGGTAAAACGTACCGGAGGACAGAATGGGATAACATATCATGGAACACAGAATGTGGTCAATTTGGATGGTAGTGCAAATTCGAATCCTTATTTTTGGGTTGGAAATTTGCCAGCTTTAGATACCTGGTATCTGATGGTTGGGATGATTCATCCTTCAACATATACGGGAGGCTATTCAGGGATAAGTGGTGTTTATGACATTGCAGGAAATAAGGTAATAAGCGGAACTGACTTTAAATGGAGCAGCACAACAGTGAATTCCTATTTCAGGAGTTATTTATATTATGCAACAGATACCAATGTTAGTCAGTATTTTTATTGCCCTGTTTTACAAAAAGTGGATGGTAATCAGGCCAGCATTTTAGGTTTAACTAAAGGGTTTGAATCGAGTGATATTGTAACTCCTATAGAGTATGATAGTATTGGCAGGCAAGCTAAAGAGTATTTGCCTTACGCTGTTGCGGGTAATGGCGGTTTAATGCAGTCAAATGCCCTTACAGACATACTGGGGTATTACAATACACTAAAATATGAGAATACTCTGAATCCTTATAGTCAAAAAATGTTTGAATCTTCGCCGTTAGACCGTGTTTTGAAACAAGCGCCTCCGGGAAACAGCTGGAAACTAAACTCAGGTCATGAAGTAAAGTTGGAGTATGCTATGTTTTGTTTCATGAGCATAAAGAGGTGAGTGTTTAGCAATAGCAAGGTTTTGGTAAAAAAATACAACCCGGATGGGTGGAGATTTTTTATCAAACCTGAAAGGCTTGGCCTTGCTATTGCGTTAAGAACACGGAGATACCTTTGCTCCTGAAATAAAACAAAAGCATACGAGCCTTTTGGCTGTAATGGGAAGGGAAGTAATGAGAATTGTATTAAGTAATGGTTCTAAGGAGTTAGAAAAATTTATTAATTCCTCAAATATCGAAAGCAATTTAAAACACAAGCAATGGACAAGAATATTTAAAAAAATATGTAAGAAAGCTATTTGCTAATGAGATGACTTATAAGCATAATGCACTAAAGGACTAAATATTATATTTTGTAACGTCTAGTTCTGTTATATTAATAAACAACCAACCGAATTACTAAGGTTGGTTGTTTATTTTATTTAATTCCAAATTGTTCCTTTAGTTTTTGTAATTCTTTTTCTAGTTTTGATATCATAGACAGTGCTTCATCGGGAATGGCAGAGCTAGTTTTACTTAGTTTGCTTCCTAAGTTCATCATTTCCCGGCCAATTGTTTGCTCAGTAGTAATTGCATACGACTCAGTCTGGCGGATTGACTGGTGCCCCAGCATTTCCTTTACTACAGAAATAGGTACATCATTATTAAGAGTAACTGTACTACCAAAAGTACGTCTAGCTTTATGTGTATTTAATTCACAAGTAAATCCACATAAGTCGGCTATTTCTTTAAGATATGCATTCATTTTTTGATTAGATGAAACGGGTAGGACAGCGTTTCTTGAAAGGCAGAGGGGATGTTCTTTGTACTTTTCGATTATTTCGAGGGCTTTGGGAAGCAATGGAACATTTGTCACAGAACCAGTTTTTTGTCTTTCGGACATTATCCATTGTTGTCCATCTATGCCTACTTTTATATCTGTTTTACGAAGTTGATAAGCGTCTATATAGGCCAAACCAGTATAGCACTGAAAAACGAAAATATCTCGGACAGTTTGGAGTCTTGTGGTCGTAATTTTGATCTGTTCGAGTGTTTGTAATTCAGTTGCTGTGAGTGGTCTTTTGACGGTTTTCGTCATTTTGCGTTTGAATGCCCTGAAAGGATCCTGTGCAATTATATCTTTGTCGATTGCCCTGTTTATCACCTTTCTTAAGCATGCAATATATTTTAAGACTGAATTATTTACACATTTCCGTTCAGTCTTAAGATATAATTCGTAGCTAATGATAAAATCATAATCCAGATCCCTGAATTCAATATCCTCAGTAGCATATTTGTATTTTACGAATTCTTTTGCATGAATTCTTGCTGTCTCGTAGCGTTTGTGTGTTGCCAAAGCATAATCTTGCGGAACCAATGCTAGCATCTCGTCATTATGCTTTTTAAATTCTTCAAGAAGCATTGCTTTGGAAGTTAATCTTCCTAAAACAAAATCAATAATCCGTTGTGCAGAAATTGATTTTTCATTGTAAATTAAATCCATTTTGAATTGGTTGATCCTACTCGATATAGCATCTAGAAAATGATTTAACGCCCTGGCATCTTCTTTATTTCCTGTTGCTCTTTCTGTTTTGGGATCCCATCTCTGAATGTCCCAAGTCCTCTTAGTGGATGTTTCTTTTGGTATTCCATCTACTGTTACTCTCAGATAAATATATCTGATTTTTGATTTGTTTCTGGGCGTTTTCAAAAAGAAACATAGCCCAAAGCTGCTTTCTAACATAATTCACTTTTTTAAATTAATAAATATAGAATTATGTCGCTCTTTAGTCAAGATGTTAAGTTGTTTTACATGTTGTCTATCAGTTTGTTAAGTGCTTTTTTATGGCAAAACTGTGGCACTTTTTTTTCCAGAAGCAAAGTGCCACAGTTTTGCCATAAAAATTTGGAGCACTTTTGAAAATTTTGATAGTTATTGGAAAAATAAAAAAGCCTGCAAATTTTTAAAATTTGCAGGCTTTTAAAGGATTTCGAGACATTTTTTGCGTTTTTGACAACTTTGTAAAGTTGGCTTTAAACTGTCCCAGTGGAATCGCCGGGAATCGAACCCGGGTCCAAACAAGCAACTAAAGAGCTTTCTACACGCTTATTTCCTGAATGGGTTTTCGACGCTGAGTTAGGTCAGGAACAACCGCTCTTTGCTTAGCTTCTTAATTTTCGAAACCCACCCGAAGCTTGTGGAGATCTAGGTTTATCTTTACGATTTACCTGAACCGACCGCTATAAACCAAAGCTTTCGAGGTAAATCCTGCTTTCCTACCTTGTAGGACGAGGCTAATCTTACTATAATTCAGATTATGCAGCAAGAGCGTAGTTTCCTTCGCCGTGTAAAAAGTTTGAGACCTTTTATTTACGAGAATTATCCCAGTTCTCGACGTGCTTACTTTTCAATTCGACTTGCTGTCAAAACCAGTCGACCCCATTTTTTAGATTTTTGGTTGAAAAGAAAATCTTTTGCAAATATAGCTTAATTTATTAGCAATGTCAATAGATATAAGCATTGAAAATAATATCTATATCTTTTTTCTCTTATCTGTTTTCAAAGACCTACTCAATATCTTTTACCTTAAATGGATAATCTCCAAATAATACAGATACTTTTCTAACAGCATAAGTGCTTCTATTGAATTTATTAGATAAGGCGATTATGGTAACATTTTCGTCTTTCAAAGGAATGTATGATGAGGTAAAGCCATGCCACCAACCGTTATGGTAGTAGAAATTTTTGCCATTTTCCCAATTGATCATTCGAATACCTAGTCCGTAGTTTCTGGTACCTTTTCGTTCGTTGCTGTATCCTGTATATACTTGGGCAAGTAAATCGGGTTCTAAGAAGGAGGGTGAATTTCTTGCTCTGTCGAATTTCAGCAAATCTCTAGGAGTAGAGTAAATGTTTTTATCTCCATAAATTTTGTCAAGATAATCAATTCCTATTTCCACTCTGTTGGCTTTATAGGAAGGGGCTACATTATGTTTGTCTTTGTCAAAATCAAGGACAAAAGTATGCGTCATTCCTAATGGTTTGAAAATGATTTCAGCCATTGCGTCTCTATACGACTTTTGAGTAACTTTTTCAATAATCAAAGCCAGCATTGCATAATTGGTGTTGCAATAGGCAAATCGGGTACCTGTTTTTTGTTCCAAACCAATGTTTTTCGTTCCCATGATGGTTAAAATATCTTGGTTGGTCAACGTATTATGTCTGTCCCAAACGGTTTTGTCACGATCAGTGAAATAGGCGTAATTGCGCATCCCGCTTCTATGGTCGAGTAACATTCTCACAGTTACTTCTGGATAGGGAAACTCTTTGAGATAGTCGGTAACTTTTTTATCCAGGTCAATTCTTTTGGCATTGACTAATTTTAAAACAGCAGTCGCGGTAAGCACTTTACTTACCGATGCAATATGTATAGGTGTATCAGCTGTTATAGGAGTTTTGTCTCTTAGGTTAGCATAACCTTCGTATTTTTCATAGATAATCTGGCCATTTTTGGCAACAAGAAAACTACCGTTCATGCTATTATTAGGCCAGTTTTTATTGTAAAAAGAGTCTATTTCTTTATGTTTTTCGGCTATATAAGAAGCGGTGAGTTTTGGCTTTTCATTCACCAAAGGCTTCATTTTAGGTAATACGTTTTTGGGAAGATCAGCGTCCTTAATTTCCGCTTTTTCTACGTGTTTAATCTCGTTTTTACATGAACCTACTAGTAAATTTAGGAACAGGATGTTTAGTATAATTGCCTTTTTTGTCAAATTCATTTTTGTGGTACTTGAAAAGCAAATATATAGAAACAAAAACGTATGATTTATAGTTTTTTTTAAAATTTAACTTTTTTTTGAAATCGGTTTTTATCTTATTGATGAACAGTATTTTTGAGAAAGGGGAAATTGATTACAGTTTTGTTTTTATTAGTTCAATATAAAAATAGAACTGATTTTATTGAAGATTTTGTAACACTTAAACAGGCTCTTAATTATATAGAACGGATTTTCTGTTTGGAATTTATTATTGTCAAAAAGAGCATATTTGTTATTATGTTTTGCTCAAAAGTTTGGATTGCACTATTTTTATTGATTTTTTGAATTAAATCGATAGAATGAAATTATTTCAAAAATATTTTGTTATGTTTGTAACAAATGATTAATATAAAGTTATATTTTTAAATATTTAAAATGAAATTCGGAATCCTCAAAGAAAGAAAGAATCCACCAGATAGAAGAGTTGTTTTTTCACCAAATGAATTGGCCAAAATAAAACAGAAATATCATGATTGTACTGTAAAAGTTGAAAGTTCGGATACTCGTATTTTTTCCGATATTCAATACCAAAGTATGGGAATTGAAGTTGTCAATGACGTGAGTGATTGCGATGTTCTTTTTGGTGTAAAAGAAGTTCCTGTTGATAATTTGATTCCGAATAAAGCGTATTTCTTTTTTTCGCATACTATAAAGAAACAACCTCACAACAGAAAGCTATTGCAGGCTATTTTAGAGAAAAATATTGATCTTTATGATCATGAAACAATTGTGGATTCACATAATCACAGATTAATTGGTTTTGGCCGTTATGCTGGATTTGTTGGCACTTATAATGCTTTTCGTGCTTTTGGGATAAAATTCGAATTGTTTAAAATGCCAAAAGCCGAAACACTATCAGGCAAAGATGCATTAGTTACTCATTTGAAAAGATTGGTTTTGCCTCCTTTGAAAATAGTAGTAACTGGCACAGGAAAAGTAGGTGGTGGTGCAAAGGAAATTTTGGATGCTATGAAAATTAAAGAGGTTACTCCCGAAAATTATTTAAGCAAAAATTATACTCAGGCTGTCTATACCCAAATTGACGTTTTGGATTACAACAAAAGAAAAGACGGACAAGTTCTGGATTTTACCGATTTTCATAATAATCCATCCGAATATGTATCCGATTTTGAGCGATTCACGAAGGTTTCGGATATTTATATCACAGGTCATTTTCATGCCAATGAGGCTCCCGCAATTTTAACCCGCGAAATGCTTCAGGCCAGTGATTGCAAGATAAAAGTGGTGGCTGATATTTCCTGCGATGTTGACGGACCTATTGCTTGTACAGTACGTTCATCGACTATTGCAGAACCTCTATACGGTTATTTGCCAAGCGAAAATAAAGAAGTGGATGTTTTTCATCCTGCTGCAATTGTAGTCATGGCCGTTGATAATTTGCCTTGCGAGTTGCCAAAAGATGCCAGTGAAGGTTTTGGTGAAATGTTCTCAGAGCACGTTTTACCAGCTTTTTTCAACGGAGACAAAGATGGTATCCTCAAAAGAGCCAAAATTACCGAAAACGGAAAACTTACTGAGCGTTTTAGTTATTTACAGGATTATGTAGATGGAAAATGAAAATAATTATTAATTGTTAATGGTTAATTATGAATGAAATTAACGTTGAATAAGTTTTAAAAAATAATTAACCATTAACCATTAATTTAAACCATATTCTCAGGTTTTACCCATTCGTCAAATTCTTCCGGAGTAACATATCCCAACCGTACGGCTTCCTCTTTTAGAGTGGTGCCGTTTTTGTGTGCGGTTTGAGCTATTTCTGCCGATTTATAATATCCGATTTTTGTATTCAAAGCAGTAACTAGCATCAGTGAATTGTTTACTAATTCCTCAATGCGTTTGAGGTTGGGCTCAATTCCCTGTGCGCAATGGATGTCAAATGAGTGACAGGCATCTCCCAATAATTCAGCTGATTGAAGGAAGTTGGCCGCCATCATCGGTTTGAAAACGTTTAATTCATATTGTCCTTGCATACCGCCAACAGTAATTGCCATATCATTACCAATTACTTGTGCACAAACCATAGTAAGAGCTTCACATTGTGTGGGGTTTACTTTTCCCGGCATGATGGAAGAGCCCGGTTCATTTTCGGGGATAAGGATTTCACCAATTCCTGAGCGTGGCCCCGAAGCGAGCATGCGGATATCATTAGCTATTTTATTCAGAGAAACGGCCAGTTGCTTGATGGCACCGTGGGTTTCCACAATCGCATCATGAGAAGCCAAAGCTTCAAATTTATTGGGAGCACTTACAAAAGGGTGTCCCGTGAAATGAGCAATATATTCGGCTACTCTTTTATCATAGCCTTTTGGAGTATTCAAGCCAGTACCAACTGCAGTTCCGCCCAAAGCGATTTCAGAAAGGTGTGGTAGCGTATTCTTTAGTGCTTTCAATCCATGATCCAATTGCGCCACATAGCCCGAAATTTCCTGACCCAAAGTTAGGGGAGTGGCATCCATTAAATGTGTACGGCCAATTTTAACCACCGATTGGAATTTAATTGCTTTTTTATGGAGCGTGTCTTTTAATTTTTCGACATTAGGAATGGTATTTTCGACTACCAATTTATAGGCAGCAATATGCATAGCCGTTGGAAAAGTATCATTGGAAGATTGTGATT
The DNA here is from genome assembly GCF_027111335.1 of Flavobacterium aquiphilum. Lineage (NCBI taxonomy): Bacteria > Pseudomonadati > Bacteroidota > Flavobacteriia > Flavobacteriales > Flavobacteriaceae > Flavobacterium > Flavobacterium aquiphilum. Next base: position 2,181,010 of record NZ_CP114288.1, read on the forward strand.
TATTCACATCGTCATTGGCTTTAATAAATGGCTCGTCTTCTATAATACTTAGTTTTTTTAGTACTTGTGAACGATTGGCAATGACTTCATTGACATTCATATTGCTTTGGGTTCCCGAACCAGTTTGCCAGATCACAAGAGGAAATTCCTCTAAGAGTTGACCCGCCAATATTTCGTCACAAACCAAACCAATATAATCCCGTTTCTCTACATTTAAAACACCCAATTCACAATTGGTATAGGCAGCAGCTTTTTTGAGATAAGCAAAGCCTTCAATAATTGCTTTTGGCATCGATGCAGGTGGACCTATTTTGAAGTTATTTCGAGAACGTTCGGTTTGTGCTCCCCAATATCTATCAGCCGGAACCTGCACTTCGCCCATAGTGTCTTTTTCGATTCTAAAGTCCATTTTTGTTTGTTTTATGTGTTTGAAAAACAATGATTTATTTGTGTTTTGTGTGATAAAGTTAGTTCTTTTTTTATTTATAAGAATCAGTTCTTTCCATAAAAAAATGTATTGATTGCTCAATACATTTTTCACTATCAGTTCGGTTTAAACTATTTTTTTACAAAATCTCCGGCATTAATAATCACTAGTTTCTTAGGATCGAAATACTTAACCAAAACACTGTTTATTTTTTGAACATCCAAGTTTTTTACTTTGGTTTCAAAATCTTCATAGTCTTTAAAAGTCTTGCCCAAATCCATATTTTCTCTTAGTTCACGAACAATGAATTCATCAGTTCCAAGCATTGTTTGTCTGTTTTGCAACCAAGATTTTAATGAACTGTCAAATTCTTCCTTGGTGAAACCTTTGCTGATTGCTTTTTGAATTTCATCATTAAGGGCTGTTGTTAGTTTTTCCTTCATTGTAGGGTTGTAAAAGGCATAAACTCCCCAATTTCCTGTAGGGTCAATGGCATTAACTTGTATATATGAACCGGCTCCATAGCTCAATCCTTCAGTTTCACGTAAGCGTTGCGGAATTCTGGAAGAAAGGAATGATCCTCCACCCAATAATTCATTTGCCATTTCCAAGGCTGGGTAATCCGGATTTTTTTCACCAACGTTTAAATTTATTTTTCCAAATAAAACAGCATTTGCTTTGTCATTTATCTGAATGGTTTTTTCGCTTGATTTTACGTCAAAATATTGTGTCGGAATTCTTTTGTAGGCAACTTTTGAACTCCAGTTATCAAGAGTACTGCTCAAGAATTTTTTGATAACCTCTTTGTCAATTCCTCCAACAAATGACGCTATACTGTTAGATCCGCCATAAAAAGTATTGTAAAAGTTTTTAATGTCATCAATCGTAATCTTGTTCAAGGTTGCTAAACTTTCATCGATTGTTTCCGAGTAGTAAGGATGGGTTTTTGGATACAATGAGATTGTTTTTACCAATTCTTGACTGGCAACCGCCTGTGGCTCGTTTCTTTGTGATTCTAATCCGCTTTTGGTTTCCAATTTCAATTTTTCAAATTCAGCTGGATCAAAAGAAGGGTTTTTTAAAATATCTTGAACCAAGTTTAAAGCATTACTCAAATTAGCTTTATCGGTACTAATTCTCACATATAAACCATCTACAGTTGCTTGTGTGCTAAGGTTAATTTTATATTGGTCAAGTTGATCGTTGATGTCTTTTTTGCTTCTGGTTTTAGTACCTAATTTTAACATACTTGCTGTTAATTCTGCAATCATTGATTTTTGGCTCAATGATTTTTCATCTCCCATTCTTAACAATAGTCGTCCTTCGATTTTATTTCCTTTTGTAGGTTTTTCTAATAGAGCGTATCTTCCTCCGGAGGTTAATTTTCCTTCTTCAGTAGATTTCATAATATTGGCAACACTAGCTTCAAAAGTACCTGTATTGACTTCCATTGCTTTTCCTTTATAACCATTTACAAGAGCTGCAATATCTGGGGTGTCATTTACTTTTGTTCTTTCGCTTGTTTTTTCAGGAATGAAACGCCCCCAGGTTCTGTTACTTTGTAAATAGTATTTTTTGGCAGCATTTTGTATATCGGCAACTGTCAAAGCTTCGATATTGTCTCTGTTTATAAAAAACAAACGCCAATCACCAGCACCGATGAATTCGGTCATAGCTACTGTAAGGTTAAGCGTTTTGTTATACGTGTTTTCAAATTGTTTTAATAGTTCGTTTTTAGCACGTTTTAAGTCTTCTTCTGTAAAAGTCATATTAGGAACATTGTTCATGGTTTCCAAAAAGGCTTTTTGAACGACATTGATATCTTTGTCTTTGGCAACATCACAACCAAAATAGCTGAATCCGGGATCTTTCATTGTCAGTGTATATCCGTAAACATTAGTTGATAATTTATTTTCTACCAATGCTTTATACAAAACTCCCGAAGGATTATTAGTTAAGATCGAAATCAAAGCATCGTTAGCAGCAAATTCTTTGTCAGAGTAGCTTGGAGTATGGTAGGCCATACCAATGTACTGAAGGTCACCATTTCTTTTGAGTTCGACAAAACGCTCACCGTCTTGAACTGGTTCGACCGTATATGTTTTTTCAATTTCAGTTTTTGATTTTGGAATTGGGGCAAAGTATTCTTTAATCCAGGAAAGGGTTTTTTTCTCATCAAATTTTCCTCCTACAATCAATGTGGCATTATTAGGTTGATAGTATTTTTGATAAAAAACTTTAAGACGGCTGGCTGGAACGCGTTCAATATCTTCTTTACTTCCTATGGTTGATTTTCCATAATTATGCCATAAATAAGCTGTAGAAAGGATACGATCATTTAATACTCCTGATGGATCATTTTCCCCCATTTCAAACTCATTTCGGACCACACTGAATTCCGTATTCAAATCGGTTTGAAGGATGGCCGAAGTCACCATTCTATCTGCTTCCATTTCAAGCGCCCATTTTAAATTTTCATCAGTTGCAGGTAAAGCTTCGTAATAATTGGTGCGGTCATAGTAGGTTGTTCCGTTTGCTGTTGCACCTTTATCGGCAATTGTTTTTTTGATGTCTGTAAATTTTGAGGAACGCTTGAACATCATATGTTCCAGTAAGTGAGCCATACCCGATTCTCCATATCCTTCATGACGGGAACCTACGCCATAAACAATATTTACAATTACGTTGGATTGCGCGGCATCTGGGATTAGCAAAATTTTCAGTCCATTTGGCAAGTTATATTCTTTTATTCCTTCAACTGAAGTGACAAAAGTAGGTTCTTGGGCAAATAGATTGATTACTAAAAAGAAAACAAATAACACAGAAAGAAATGGTTTTTTCATAGTATCTTCAAATTTATTGTAAGTTTAATATTGTAAAATTATGGTTTTTTGTTAGAGTAAAATCATTTGTTTTGATAAATTTTACGCAGTATTATTTTTAACTAATTTAAGAAAGGATTTATCTTGGAGATTACTAAGTAACTGTACTTTTTGATTGTCGAAAAATTAATAATATAAGAACGGATTTTTTGTGATTTATAGGAATTTAATCTCTTTTTTTGAGTAAGATCGTGAAAAGTGAATGATTTGCTAGGTTTTGTATTGTTTTATTTTTAAGTTGTTGTTTAATAGTTGTTTATTGTTAATTTGTCAAAATAAAAAAGGTTTTAATGTTTTATAAAACCATAAAATTTTATTAAATTTACTAGCATTAATAATTAAAATACGACAGAATTTAACAGTCGTATTTTAATCAATTTAAAAATTTAATACAAACAACCTACTCTTGTTTCAGTTACTTTTATTGAAGTTTGAACTACAATAAAATCGGTTCTATTAAGGGAAGATTCCTACTTACAGCTTCTCGTTATGGTGTCAAATGGTTGATAAAGCACTAAAAGTCATTTATGGACAGCCTCATTTTTAGTGTTAATAGACTTAAAAGCAGATTTTTTTATTCAATTGAAAAGCATTAAAAAATGCTTTTTAACTAGAATTCTTGTACTCTAATGTCATTCTAACGTTAAAAAACGATAAGAGATGTCAAAATACAATCATATACTTTTCTTTAATCAAATTGATATAACACAAATAGGGAAAGTTGGTGGAAAAAACGCTTCACTTGGAGAAATGTATAACCAACTTACCCCCATGGGGGTTGCCATTCCCAACGGTTTTGCTCTTACAGCAAATGGATACCGTTTATTTATCAAAAAAAATAATTTAGTTAAACAACTTGACGAATTATTATTAAAATTAGACAGAATAAATTACTCTAATCTTTCTGTCATTGGAGAACAAGCAAGAAACTTGATTTTATCGGCAGTAATTCCGGATGAAATTAAAGAAGAGTTAAACAAAGCTTACCAATTCCTTTGTGAACAATGCGGAAAAGACAATCTTGATGTAGCAGTACGTAGTAGTGCAACTGCAGAAGATTTGCCTACAGCAAGTTTTGCGGGGCAGATGCAATCCTTTTTAAATATCAGTGGGACAGAGCAATTGATGGCCGCCATGCACCGTTGTTTTGTTTCTTTATATACAGACAGAGCCATAAAATATAGAATTGATATGGGTTTCGATAAATTCGACATCGCCATTTCGGTCGGAGTTCAACAAATGGTGCGCAGCGATAAAGCGTCTTCCGGTGTAGCGTTTACAATTGACCCTGATTCTGGTTTCGAAAACACAATCATCATTAATGGCTCTTGGGGATTAGGTGAAAATATCGTGCAAGGTAGCATTACTCCGGATGAATGGATGGTTTTAAACCTACTTTAGAAAAACAAAATTTAAACCCCATTTTAAAAAGAAATTGTGGCAGAAAAGAATTTACCATGATTTATTCGGATAATTCCGAAAAGCTAACAGTTGAAAATACGATTGTAAATACTGAAACTTCATTGGATAAACAAAACCAATTTACCCTAAACGATACTGAAGTGATTCAGCTTTCCCAATGGTGTAATAAAATAGAAAAGCATTATAAAAAAGCGATGGATATTGAGTGGGCCAAAGATGGATTTACCAATAAACTCTATATCGTTCAGGCGCGTCCGGAAACGATTCATGGAAAAATAAATAAAAAAGTCCGGGAAGTTTATAAACTAAAAGAAAAAGGAAATCTTTTGGTAAAAGGAATTGCATTAGGAGACAAAATAATTTCCGGTAAAGCGCGAATCCTAAATAGTCCACAAGAGGGGAACCTATTGCTGGACGGCGAAATTATAGTAACCGATTTGACAAATCCTGATTGGGATCCCATAATGAAAAAAGCTGCGGCAATTATTACCAATAAAGGTGGTCGTACAAGCCATGCCGCCATTGTCGCTAGGGAATTGGGAACTGTTGCGGTAGTTGGATGTGGCAATGCCACTTCAATCATAAAAAATGGTCAGGAAATTACAGTTTCCTGTGCCGAAGGAAAAGAGGGGAACATTTATGATGGCTTTTTGAAATGGGAAGTGCGAGAGCAAGATTTTAGTAAACTTGAAATGCCAAAAACGGATCCTATGTTAATATTGGCCGATCCGGAAAGGGCTTTCGAGTTGAGTTACTATCCCAATCAAGGTGTTGGTCTCATGCGAATGGAGTTTGCTATTTCCAATACGATCAAAATTCATCCGCTGGCTTTGTGTGAACCAGAAAAAGTGGTTGATGAAAACGTTAATTCAACTATAAAAGAATTGATCAAAGATTATAATGATCCTAAAAAATATTTTGTGGATGAATTAGCCAAAGCGGTATCTATTGTGGCTGCTGCTTTCTATCCAAAGGATGTCATTGTAAGGATGAGTGATTTCAAAAGTAATGAATACCGAAACCTTATTGGCGGACAATATTTTGAACCCGATGAAGAAAACCCAATGATCGGTTTTCGAGGAGCTTCCCGTTATTACAGTGATTTTTATCGAAAAGGATTTGCTTTAGAATGCGAAGCCATGAAAAAAGTGCGTAATGAAATGGGCCTTACCAATGTGAAATTGATGATTCCTTTCTGCAGAACAGTTGAAGAAGGAAAAATGGTGTTGGCAGAAATGGAAAAAAATGGTTTGGTGCAAGGCGCCAATGATTTAGAGGTGTATGTTATGGTTGAAATTCCGAGTAATGTTTTGATGGCGGAGGAATTTGCAAAACTGTTTGATGGATTTTCTATTGGTTCCAATGATTTAACGCAACTGACTTTAGGTTTGGATCGGGATTCAGCGTTAGTGAGCTATTTGTTTAGCGAAGAAAATCCGGCGGTGAAATATTTGATAAAACAAACTATTCTGGTAGCTAGAAAAATGGATATAAAAGTTGGACTTTGTGGTCAGGCACCTAGTGATATCCCCGCTTTTGCTAAGTTCTTGGTAGAGGAAGGAATCGACAGCATTTCATTTAATCCGGATGCGTTGATTAGGGGAATTGAAAATATTTTGGATGCCGAAAAAATGCCTCTTGATAAATCAAATGTTAGTATAGCCTAATTTGATAGACAGTTTTGAGATGTACTTTTTGAGTTTTAGAGCACCTTCGTGAATCAATACGAGAGAATATATTTTAGGTAAGTTGTATTGGTGTATTTGCTTTTTTAGAAGAAATGAGGAATGAATTCGATAAAATTAAATGAATGCCTTCTGTAAAAATAGATAAACGTCTTTTTTCCTTTGTCGAAGGAACAACCATTCTAGAATTGTTGCAAAACAATGCTATTAAAATTCCTGCGTTATGTCAGGATAGACGAATTTCTCCCTCATCGGTTTGTCGTAGCTGTCTTGTAAAAATAAATGGTGATTCACATTGGCAGCCATCCTGTAGCACCTTGCTTTCCGAGGGTATGGTAATCGAAACGACTTCAAAGGAAATCGAGGATTACAGAAAAGAGATTCTTGGTATGATGGCTAAAAATTACCCGCAAGCAGCTCTAAAAGAATTTCCTGAAAAAGAGTTTCATTATTGGTTGAATCGCTACAGTATAAAAGGAGAATTATCGATTAGAGCCAAAAAAGTAAAGGACGTTTCTCATCCCTATATCCAAGTCGATGCCTCGCAATGTATTAAGTGCGAGCGATGCATCAGAATATGTGAGGAATTGCAAGGGCAGTTTGTATGGCATATGTCAAAGAGAGGAGACCAGGAACAAATTGTCTCTGATTCCAATGGCTTATTTGGACAGAGTTCCTGCGTTAGTTGTGGTGCATGCGCAGACACTTGCCCAACGGGTGCTATCGAAGATAAGAATAGAATTTTGTATGGCATTCAGGAAAAAACGACTCGTTCTGTTTGTGCTTATTGTGGTGTTGGATGCGAGATAAATGTTGAAATCAAAAACGAAAAAATCATAGGGATTCATCCTGTTTTGGAATCTCCCGTTAGTAAGGGACATCTTTGTGTGAAAGGACGATATGCGTGGAATTATAATTATGTTGAAGATCGTATAAAGCATCCCATGATTCGAAAAAATGGAGAATGGGAAAAGGTTTCCTGGGACGAAGCTTTTACATTTTGTTCAGAGAAATTTAAAATGATTTCTACTGAGTTCGGTTCAGACAGTATTGGTATTATTGGTTCAGCCCGAGCGACAAACGAAGAAAATTACCTGATACAAAAATTTGCAAGAGCCGTTATCGGAACAAATAATGTAGAAAATTGCGCAAGGGTTTGCCATCAGCCTACTGCTAAAGCGATGAGTATGATGTTGGGAACCGGCGCCGCAACGAATTCGTATGATGATATTGAGAAAGCCAAAACAATTCTCGTTTCGGGAAGTAATACCACCAAAAGTCATCCTATAGTTGGGGCAAGAATCAAACAGGCCGTGTTGAATGGAACCAATTTGATTGTAATCGATCCTCGAAAAATTGAACTCTCAAAATATGCAAAATACCATTTGCAGTTAAAAGCAGGGACTAATATTCCGCTGTTTAATGCTATGGCAAATGTTATTGTAAATGAAGGATTGTTTGATGAAAAATATATAAAAAACCGGGTGGAAGGTTGGGAGGCCTTCAAAAAATTTATCAGTGCATGGACACCTGAGCGAGCTGTCAAAATATGTCAGGTTCCGGAACAGCTAATTCGGGATGCGGCTCGTTTATTTGCGACAGCGTCTCCATCAATGTGTTTTCACGGACTTGGATTAACGGAGCATACACAAGGAACCGAGTCGGTAATGGCTTTGGTAAATCTGGCGTTGATTACAGGAAATATGGGAAAACCCGGGTCTGGAATTAATCCCTTGCGAGGACAAAATAATGTACAAGGTGCGGCCGTAATGGGTTGCGAACCGGGTTCTTACACGGGACTTGTTTCCGTGACGAAAGAGAGAGAACGGTTCGAAAAACTTTGGAATACCAATTTGCCTGATAAAAAAGGGCTTACGCTTCCTGAAATGATTGATACTGCGGCATTGGGTCATCTCAAGGCGATGTGGATTGTTGGTTTCGATGTGTATTTTACTATGCCCGATGCAAGTCATACCGAAAAAGCGTTCAATAATCTGGATCTACTTATTGTGCAAGATATGTTTATGACCGAAACTGCAAAACGATTTGCCAATGTGTTTCTGCCTATTGCTTCTTCATTTGAAAAGGACGGCACTTTCATGAACTCCGAAAGAAGAATTCAAAGAATCAGAAAAGTGATTCCTGCTCCCGATAATGTAAAAACGGATTGGGAAATTGTATGTGCATTGGCCGAGAAAATGAATAAAAAAGAGTTATTCAACTATACATCAGCCGAAGAAATTTGGAATGAAATAAGACAGGCATGGAAAGCAGTTTACGGAATTACCTATCAGCGAATGGAAAACGACGGTTTGCAATGGCCTTGTCCTGACGAAAATCATCTCGGTACCAAAATTCTTCATGAAAAAAACTTCCCAATTGGGGATAAGGCAAATCTTGCCGAAGTGGATTTTGTTCCTACACTTGAGCAAACCTCAGGATTATATCCTTTTATCCTGGTTACGGGAAGGGAATTGTACCATTTTAATTCAGGGACAATGACTTATAGAACAGCCAATAAAGACATTAATCCTTCCGATTTTCTTCACATTCATCCCGAAGATGCCATTTGCATAAAAATAAAAGAAGGGAATAAGGCTAAAATTTTAAGCAAATATGGAACAGCATTTTTGAAAGTTAAAATTGATGACAGTGTTCGAAAAGGGGAATGCTTTGCGACTTTCAATAATTCAGAAGTGTTTATAAATAAAATAACAGGATCTTTTAGGGATAATTATGTACAAACGCCTGAATATAAGGTAACGGCTGTAAGGATAGAAAAAATAAAGTAGCATTTTCATGGTTTGGTTTCATTTTTAAAAATATTATATGATTTCAGTCAAAAATAATATAGATCATCATCTTTCGGATTATGAAAAAGTCCCGGCTTCTTTTTCATGGAATAAAATAGCATCAGATAGAGAACCTCCAACATTGAAGCCTAATGAGAATATTAGTGAAAGACTAAGGATAGATTCGTTTGATGCTTTACAATTTATTATAGCTCTAAACGAAAAATTGGGAATTGAAATTCCTGAGAAAGATTATGGAAAAACAAATATTTATTAGAGGATTTATTGTCTTAATATTATTCATAGAATAAAATGAAAGGATTGTTTAAACTTGGAAGCGTCGCAGGGATAGGTATTTTTATACATTGGACTTTTGTTTTCCTAATATTGTTTATTGTTTTTGTGAATTATAAACACGGTCAAAATTCAATGCAGGCAGTATGGTCGGTATTGTTTGTTTTGTGCGTTTTTATGACCGTTGTTTTGCATGAATTAGGCCATGCTCTTATTGCAAAAAGCTTTAATATAAAGACTAAAAGTATTACACTTTTGCCTATAGGCGGAATTGCACGGCTGGAGCGGTTACCTGAAAAACCTTCAGAAGAATTTTTCGTTGCCATTGCGGGGCCTCTTGTGAACATTGCATTGGCACTACTAACATATTTTTTTATTTACATTCCTCATGATTCTGAAGAATTGGCTTCTCAATTATCGAGTGGTGTAAACGCCAATAATTTTTTTCTAAATTTCTATATAGTAAATTTTACTTTGGCAATTTTTAATCTGATTCCTGCTTTTCCAATGGATGGCGGAAGGATTTTAAGAGCATTACTTGCTCTTAGACTGGAACGAAGTGCTGCTACTAAAATTGCTGTTCGTTTCGGTCAGTTTATTGCTGTAGTTTTTGTTTTTTTAGGCGTTCTGTATAATCCTTTTTTGATTTTGATAGGTTTGTTTGTTATTTTTTCTGCTCAGATGGAGGCAGAGTCGCTTATTTTCAAAAATTTGCTCAAGGGATATACGGTAAGGAATGTAGTTATGAAAGAGTACAAAACGATAGAAGCCGACGAACATTTAAAAAATGCAATTGCAATTATCTTGCATAGCGAACATAAGAAGTTTTTGATAACGCAAGATAATAGGATTGTGGGAACACTAAACAAAGACCAAATCATAAAGGCCCTTTCAGAAAAGGGAGATGAAGCACTTATTTTTGACGTCATGGATAGGGAATTATCCTATATTGATATAAATACACCCTTAGAAAATATAATAGAAAGAGTCTATGAAAAAAAATCAGCCGTTTTGTTAGTCAAGGAAAAAGATGAACTTGTGGGAATTTTAGATGCTGATAATTTATCGGAATTTGTTTTGATAAATTCAATAAAATCAAAACAGGATTAGTCAAATGAATACGATGAATTGTCATAAAAAAATGGTTGTTTCTAGATGGTAATTATTACTTTTTTTGTAAATTTATAGTATGATTTTTGATGTATAAGAAACTGATTGTTAGTATTTTGTGTTGTTTTTTTTGTTTAGTCTTTATATCTGATTTGAAATGAATTTTTTTACTTCAAAAAATAAAAAAAATGGGGAATGGATTCAAAAGGACATGAAAAATAAAATTCCGAAATTGGAAAAGAAAAGTGTTTTTATTCCAAGACAGAATGAATTGTTTTTTGGTCATTCCGTGAAGAGCTGTTAGTAAGTAACTAACAACGGAGCCGTGAGTCACTGCTCTGTAATTGAATGCTTTTTCAAGCACAGGCTTTAAAAGGTCTCCGCAGAGCTTCGACCTTTTAAACCTGTTTCTTAATTGGGCTGTGGGATATAAAATCCCGCAGCCCATTAATGATTTTTATGTTATGGATTTTGAGCAATACAGTTACACTTTTTCAAAAGAAGCCTTAAAGTCAGGCTACGCTAAACAGGAAATTGATCGTTGTCTAAATTATGCAATGGTTTTATTTTCTCATAATGTTCCGGTTATCTATAATGCATCCCATTTGGCTCAGTTGGTTGGCTACAAAAAAGAATATCTAAAGAAAGCTACACTCTACACGAACAACTTCTATAGAAATTTTGAAATCGTTAAAAAGAACGGTGGTAAAAGGCTTATTTCTGAACCGTTGCCGAGTTTGAAAGAGATTCAGCTTTGGATTCTTAAAAACATATTGTATAAAATTCCCGTTAACCCTGTTGCTAAAGCCTATAAACCCAATGTGAAAATTATTGAAAACCTTAGATTTCATCGAAATCAGCCTAAGGTATTGACATTGGATCTTCAAAATTTTTTTCCTTCTATAAAAATAAATGCAATCCAAAATATCTTTCGGAATTTGGGTTATTCAAAATTTATCTCAAGATTACTGGCAAAATTATGCACCAAAAATGATGAGTTGCCGCAAGGAGCCCCTACAAGTCCTTATCTCTCTAATTTAATTTTTAAAAAGGCTGATGCTTTGATTTTTGATTTTTGCAAACAAAGAAAGATACGATATACCCGATATGCTGATGATTTGTGCTTTTCGGGTAATTTTGACGAGAAAGAACTGTTAGAAAAAGTGATTGATGTTGTAGAAGAAATGGGTTTTAGTATAAACATGGTTAAGACAAAACTTATGTTTCCCAATACAAGACAAACGGTAATAGGTGTTGTAGTCAATGAGAAATCGCAAGTAGTGTTTCATAAACGTAATGCTTTAAGGCAAGCAATCTATTATATCAAAAAATTTGGTCTCAATGAGCATCAGGAATATAAAGGCATAAGACAAAAAAATTATTTGGAGCATTTGTTGGGAAAAATAAATTTTGTGCTTCAGATAAATCCTAAAGACACTGAATTTCTTAATTACAAAGATTTTTTGATTGATTTAAAAAAGAGAAATGAACAGGGAAAACAAGTAATTATTGATTAAAAAAAATGTAAGTACCTTTTTTTGAAAAATTTTTAATGGTGTCTAAAACATATTTCCAGACTATTATTTTCGAAGTTTTTATTCAAAAAATATCTTATAATAACTATTCAGTTCAATCATTATTCTCAAAATAAATGATTAAATTTGAATGTAAAACTGCTTTATTTTTAACTATTTTTTCTCTTTTAGTTATAACCAAAAATTGGAATTTATAACAGATTCAAATTTGATAAACTAAATAAAATGGCATTTATAGATTATTATAAAATATTAGAGATAGACAAAAGTGCTACGGAAGCTGATATCAAAAAAGCATACCGAAAATTGGCACGTAAATACCATCCTGACCTAAATCCCAATGACAAAGATGCTGAGAGGAAATTCAAAGAACTCAATGAGGCCAATGAAGTTTTAAGCAATCCAGAAAACCGGAAAAAGTATGATCAGTACGGTGAAAACTGGGAGCATGGCGAAGAGTATGAAAAAGCCAGAAAACAACAGCAGCACTATCAACATTCGGGAGGACAACAGGGAGGTTTTGAAGGATTCAGTGGATTTTCAGGCGGCGGTGATTATTCGGATTTTTTTGAATCAATGTTTGGGGGAGGTGCTTCAAGAGGCAGAGGACGTACAGCAGCTTTTAAGGGGCAAGATTTTAATGCCGAATTGCATTTGGATTTAAAAGATGTTTATACCACCCACAAACGTACTCTTACCATAAATGGAAGAAATATACGGTTAACGATTCCTGCCGGTGTCGAAAATGGCCAAGTTATTAAAATTGCGGGACAAGGTGGGGAAGGTGCGAATAATGGTCCCAAAGGCGATTTGTACCTGACATTCAATATTGCAAACAACACCAATTTTAAACTCGACAAACACAATTTGTATGCAACGGTTGATATAGATTTATATACAGCTGTTTTGGGAGGAGAAATAACTGCCAATACTTTTGATGGGAAAGTAAAGTTAACCGTTAAACCAGGGACTCAGAATGGCACTAAAGTGAAATTGAAAGGAAAAGGTTTTCCGGTTTATAAAAAAGAAGGTGAATTTGGAGATTTATACATTTCCTATAATATTGTTTTGCCTACCAATCTTAGCCATAAGGAAATAGAGCTATTTTCCGAATTGTCGAAGCTGAGAGAAAAATAAGCCACTATGATTTTAAAATTTAAATGATCAAAAAATGGACAGAGATAACTGGATACTGCTGCAAACGATTTGCTCTCACTATCAGGTTGAGAGTTCTTTTTTTACCAATCTTCGTGATTTGGGTTTGATTGAAATTGAAGTTATCGAGCAATCGCTTTATATCAATGAAAATCAAGTGCATAATTTGGAACGAATGATCAGGCTGCATCACGAGTTGGAAGTGAATCCTGAAGGAATTGATGTTGTTTTTAATCTTTTGCAAAAAATAGAAAATTTACAGAAAGAGTTGATAACAACCCAAAATAGATTGCGTTTATATGAAAATTAAAATCAATACGCCTTGGTTTTATATTATTTAAAAGAAGAAAATCAGTAGAATATTTGTAAATTTGGGTAGGATTCTTATTAAAAATTAATTCTCAAATGGAATGAATAGTTTTTTTAAAATCATAGAATCATTCAAAAATTTTCTTATCGAGATCGGCGAGCTATCTGATTTTGCCGGGCGTTTTTTTAAACAAGCATTCAAACGCCCATTAGAATTCAAAGAATTTCTCAGACAATGTTACAATATGGGGAACCGTTCCCTGCTTTTGGTTGGGGTTACCGGATTCATTATCGGTTTGGTATTTACACTACAGTCCAGACCTACTTTACAACAATTTGGCGCCGTTTCATGGATTCCTGCGATGGTTAGTGTTTCCATCATCAGAGAAATTGGTCCTATTATAACTGCTTTGATTTGTGCCGGACGAATAGGTTCTGGAATTGGGGCCGAATTGGGTTCTATGCGTGTGACTGAGCAAATAGATGCTATGGAAGTTTCCGGAACAAATCCTTTTAAATATTTGGTGGTTACCCGAATTTTGGCAACTACTTTGATGCTGCCTATTTTGGTTTTTATTGGGGATGCAGTTGGGCTTTTTGGATCCTATTTGGTCGAAAATTTAAAAGGAGACGTTTCCTTTTTACTTTATTTTACTCAGGTTTTCAATCATTTGGAATTTTTTGACGTTATTCCTTCAACAATCAAATCTTTTTTCTTTGGTTTTGCTATCGGATTGGTCGGTTGTTTTAAAGGATATTATTGCAAAAAAGGAACTGCAGGAGTAGGGCTGGCGGCAAATTCGGCGGTAGTTTTTTCTTCGATGTTGCTTTTTATTATCGACTTTATAGCGGTTTTTGTTTCCAATGTTTTTTATAATATCTGAAGCTATGGAATCGAATGTAAAAAATAATAAATCGATTGTAGTTATCAAAGATCTGAAAAAAAGATTTGGTGATAATATTGTTCTGGATGGCTTTAATTTGGAACTTTTTCAAGGTGAAAACCTAGTGGTTATGGGTAAATCGGGTTCAGGAAAGTCGGTGATGATAAAATGTCTTATTGGATTGGAGGAACCAGATGAAGGGAGTATTGAGGTGATGGATAAGAACATAAAACAGCTTTCGCCCGAGGCTTTGGACGAGCTTCGAACAGAGGTTGGATTTCTTTTTCAGGGGAGTGCTTTGTATGATTCGATGTCGGTTCGCGAAAACTTGGAATTTCCTTTGCGAAGACATACTAAAAAGTTCGGAATTATAGGAGATACGACTCCGCTGGTTATGGAAGCGTTGGAAAGTGTCGGTTTGGCCAATACTGTCGATCTGATGCCGAATGAACTTTCTGGAGGAATGAAGCGTAGAATTGCTTTGGCAAGGACTTTAATTTTGAAACCAAAAATTATTTTGTATGATGAACCCACAACCGGATTGGACCCAATTACTTCAAAAGAGATTTTGATGTTAATGATGTCTGTTCAAAAAAAATACAATACATCATCCATAATTATTACACACGATGTGGATTGTGCCAGAATGATTTCAAACCGAATGATTTTATTAATTGACGGAATAAATTATGCCGAAGGGACTTTTGAGAGTTTGTCAACTTCGCATGATCCCAAAGTGCAAGCGTTTTTTAAGTAAGCTACTAAGAATCTTAGCATTCTAGTAACTTAGAAACTAAAATAAACAGAAATGGAAAAATCAGATTCAGAAAAAATAAAATTAGGCATTTTTGTCATAACGGGACTGATGCTTTTTGTTCTCGTAGTTTATTTTGTTGGCAATAAGCAAAAGATGTTTGGAAGCACCAATCATTTAACCGCTGTTTTTACCAATGTAAACGGTTTGCAGCTGGGGAATAATGTTCGCTATGCGGGTATCAACGTCGGGACGGTTAGAGGAATCGAGATGATAAATGATAGCACCATCAATGTGGATATGATTATCGATGAATCGATGTTTCAGAATATTAAAAAAGATGCTTTGGCGAATATTGGTTCTGATGGTTTGGTAGGAAGTATGGTAATCAATATCGCTCCAGGAAAAGGAAATCAACCGCATATTGAGGCAGGTGATGTCATTCAATCTGTTAATCGCGTTCGTACCGATGATATGTTGAATACGTTGAGTGTAACCAATAAAAATGCGGCCTTGCTTACTGTCGATTTACTTAAAATCACCAAAGAGATTAACCAGGGAAAAGGTTCATTGGGCACTTTGTTGAATGATACTATTATGGCATCAGACTTAAAGCAGACTATGAATTACTTAAAAATGACAAGCAAAGGAACAACTGAAATTGTTGAGAACCTGAATAAAACGGTTAGCGCTTTAGGAGACAAAAACAGTGTGATTGGGGTTTTGAATGATCCCGCCACAGCCAAAAAAATTAGCACAATCGTAAATAATCTGGATCAGTCCAGTCAAGAGATAAACAATGTAGTGACTAATTTAAACGCTACGATTTCGAATATAAAAAATGGAAAAGGTGCGATTAATTATTTGTCCAATGATCCTCATTTGGTCAAAAAAATAGATTCCACAATGACGAACCTGAATAAAGCGACTATTCTCCTAAATGAAGACCTTGAAGCCATGAAACACAGTTTTTTATTGAGAGGTTATTTTAAAAAACAGGAAAAAGCGAAACAGAAACAACAATAATCCCTAACTGTTCTGAACCGAATGCAATCCTTCAATTAATAAATCGATATCCTCTTTGGTATTGAAATGGCTGAAAGAAATTCGGATGCTTGGTTTTTTCAAATCATCATCGGACAGCATTTCGGCCAGTACGTGAGAAGGTTTGATGCTTCCTGATTGACAAGCGCTGCCTCTCGAAACAGCAATACCTTTCATATCTAAATGGAATAAAAGCATTGAAATTTTACTTTCGTCAAAAGGCAAAACCACATTAAGCAGATTATAAAGTGTGTTTTCTCCATTGATTTTAAATCCGGGAAAATTTGCTTTTAGTTTTTCAATGGCATAATCTTTCAATGAAGCAATATATTGGCTTTCGGATTCAAGATTTTGATAGGAAAGTTCCAAGGCTTTTGACATTCCTGCAATTTGGTGGATAGCTTCTGTTCCCGGGCGTTGTCCTTTTTCTTGTTCTCCTCCAAAAAACAAAGGCTGTAGCCCAGAATTTTTTCGGACAAAAGCAAAACCAACACCTTTTGGCCCGTGAAATTTATGGGCACTTGCAAGGATAAAATCAACAGGAGTGCGTTGCAGATCAATTTTGATTTTCCCAACAGATTGCACAGTATCTGAATGGAACAAAGCATGATGTTCTTGGCAAATTTGGCTCACTTTGTCTATATCCAATATTGTTCCGGTTTCATTGTTAACATGCATCAAAGAAACCAAAGTCTTTTTCCCTCCTGATAATAATTCGACCAAATGGGTTAAATCGACTTGCCCGTTGGCTTTGATTTTTACATAATCTACTTCGATACCATATTCATTTTGGAGCGCCATTGCCGTATGAAGTACTGCGTGGTGTTCTATTTTGCTGGTAATAATTTGGGTTACCTTCAAATCTTTCACCGCAGAACGCATAATCCAGTTATTGGCTTCGGTGCCACAGGAAGTGAAAATAATTTCGGCTGCAGTAGCGTTTAGTTGCTTTGCAATAGATTTTCTAGAAAGTTCAAGTATGCTTTTGGCATTGCGTCCCAAACTATGTGTAGAGGAAGGGTTGCCGTAATCTTCGGTTAATATTTTTGTCATTTCCGCTATTACCTCCGGATGAACCTGAGTAGTGGAAGCGTTATCGAGATATACTTTTTTCATTTTTTAGATAGATTTTGAAACGGCTGCAGTTATTTTGGTTTTACCTCTTTTACCAAAAATAATGTTCTTGTTAAAAACAATGATCGAGAACAAAATTAAAGAATAAGAAAACAGTTGAAGCAAAGTAACTTTCTCATTGAAGTAGAAAATAGCTATGCCAAAATTGATTATCGGATTGATGTACATCATGATACCTACAGTCGATGAGGTGATGCCTTTTAATGCGTATAAGTTTAAGAATAGCGGAATTATTGTGAAAAAAACAACTATGCTAAATAAACAGGCATAAAATAAAGGTTCGGTTGGGATTGCCCCACTGTATTTTGGGTAAAAAGGTAAAAAAAGCAAAGCAACAAAAAGCAATTGAATGTTCAAGATAAGAAACTTGTCAAGCTCGCTATTTTTGCGCTGACTGACCAAATACAATGCAAAAGTTGCCGCCACTATCAAACTGTAAAGAATGTCTTGAAAATGGTTTAATGACAAAATAATACAACTAAAAGTGCTTATGGAAACAGCCAACCATTGCCATTTTGTTAATTTTTCGCGAAGCAAAACAAAAGCAAAAACAGTTGTCAAGATAGGACAAATTAAATAGGCGAGAGAACCAGCCTTTACGCTCACGTGGTTGACAACATAGATAAAAATAAACCAATTGGCTGACAAAATAATTGCACCTACTAAGGTCAAAATAAGTGTGTTTTTTTTCTTCTGAGATGACATTTCCGAAAAATCATTCCAATTTTTTCGAATATTGTTTTTTCTAAAAAGAAGATTTATCGTGGTTATTGTTAGTGCACTAAAAAAAACACGATAGAACATTATGTCTAATGAAGCATAGTTTGATATAGGTTTTAACCCCAAACTGAAAAAGCCCCAAAGGAAAAAAGCAAAAAAAGCAGCGAAGTAATATTTGTATTTTTTCATTGAAAGTAAAAATTCGGCACAAAGATAAGGATTTCTGAAATGATTCTATAGCTTACTATTTCTTTGATATGGCTTTCGTTTTTTGATGAATTAATAATGTAATGATGTAATTAATTCTTTTATTGTGGAAATTCATAATCCTGCAGTGTTAAAAACTATGACTCTTGTAAACTTAGAAATTTAGCCGCTAAAGTTTAAGAAACGAATTAAAAAGTCTATTTTTGTTCAAAATATTAAGGAATGAAACGATTTTTAGGAATTTTGATTTGCGTATTGGCTTTTTCGGGTTGTGATGATGGTGATTTAATAGTCGATAATATTGATTTTTCCAGTGTAACAACAAGTAGCTGTTCGGATAACAATCTTATTTTTAAGCTCAAACAGAGTGAAGCTTTAATATTGAATATCCCGGAAGGGACTTTTGTTACCGAACCTACTGATCCGGATACACCTATTAAATTAGATGTAAATTCTGTGAATCAGATTGTCTATAATTTTTATAATGGAACCGTAAGTTCAAATAATATTTGTTCTTTAATTCCTCCTGGAACTCCAACTATCAATAAGCAATGGTATGCTTCTTCGGGTGTTATCGAAATAACTACAACAGCCGTTAAAAAATTGGATGAAACCAATAATAGTAGCCGAATAACGGGCTATAATCATAACATTGTTTTTACAAATCTTACTTTTAAAAAGGAAGATGGTACAACGCAATTTTATGAAACTTTTCCTTTTGGGGATTATTTTAAAGGTGTTGATGCATTGCCTTTTGGTTTTCAAGGGGTTTTAAAAATTTGTAGCAATAGTGGTCAAGTGTATGATTTTACCGAAAACGAATCTTTTACATTAGATATAGATCCTGCACTAATTGTAAATGAAGTTACACCAATAGACAAGCCGAGGACAGGGGTAATTGGACTTATAGCAAACAAACTGGTTTATCGTTTATTTAATGGAGTATTGAATCCAGATTATTTTTGCCAGACAACCACACCATTATTACCTACAGTCAAAGAAGAATGGCTTGGTAGAACTGGGGGTGTTATAGAGGTAACAACTACTACAATTGGACCTAATGCTTTTAAACATACTATTGTCTTAAAAAATGTAACACTTGAAAAAGGTAATAGCAACTTTCAATTAGGGAACAGTTATAAATACGGAGAATTGGAAACTACGAAATAGTCAAAAGTGAAAAAATAAAAGAAAACGTCAATGCTTTATAAACATTGACGTTTTTTTATAATACAAGATTTGGTTGTTACTTTGTGTTTTGTTTAAAATACACTTCAGTTGCACCCGAACCGTATTTTTGGTAATTGGCATCTTGAAATACAACATTGTCATAACGGCCTAACAGAAAATCTAATTCGGCTTTCAGTATACCTTCGCCTACACCGTGTATAAAAACAATTTTTGGAATCCGGTTGCGAATTGCAAATTCAATGTGGCGTTGTGCTGTTTCTGTTTGCAAAGTCAAAATATCATAATTTGACATTCCACGCTTGTTAGGCACCAGTTTTTCGATATGTAAATCAAATTCCGGTACTGGTAATTCGTGTTTGTCTTTCTTTTCTTTTACAAAACTTCGAGGCTTCGGAATCTCCTTTTCTTTTTTGATTTCATTGATGTTCATGCCTTTGATGTTTTCCATCAAATTAGCCGATTCACCAGTTTTTATCAGTTCGTTGGCTTCAAAATTCATAACAAAGCCATCCACTGTTTCAATCGTAACTATCTTATCTTTTACAGATATGACTATACCGTCAACAGCTTCATCAAGAACCGAAACCTTATCTCCTTTATTGAACATCATCGTCTTCTTCTTTATCTTGATTTTTACTAGGGGTTTTGCTGCTCAATTTCATCATTCCTATCATAAAAATGACAATTGCAACTACCATAACGTACACGTTTTTATCGGGACTGGATTGCTCGTATAATGCTACACCAATGGCTAGAGCCATCAGCAGAATCATAATTTTTTTCATAATAAAAATATCAGATTTCAAAAGTACTAAACTTTTTAAAGCGATAAAAATATTACTATTAGGTTGTGGTAGGCAATGATTTTTGAATAGTAAGAATTTTTACTTAAAAATTTAAAAAACGCAATTTTTTAACGCAAAAAAAACATTTATTAAAAAATTTGGATGTAATATTATTTTTTTGTTATTTGTGTGCCAGTTACATGTTAAGAATAAGGTGTTTACTAATACAGGAATATTCTACGTTAGCTAGAGAAAAAAAATAAAGTTTAACCCAAAAAAGAAAATTAAAATGCAATTAATGTTACAATTAGGTATTGTTGTAGGGGTTCTACTTCTAGTAGTACTTGTTTCTTTTGCAAATAAATTAAACGAAAAATCAGGTAGATAAAACACTAATTAATATTGCTCGATCGAAATTAGTTTAATTTGATATCAATTTTTGCAAAGTACAATTCACCGAATTCTTTACACTGAACCACACAGAAAAGAATCTAGATCAACTCCACACAGAAAAACTACAAAATAATTCTATTATTTTGTAGTTTTTTTGCTTTATAGACTTTGGGTAGAAGTCAAATTAAGAATCTTAGATAAATTATGCTCATAACTAATAAAAATATTTTTAGGGACTTTTTTTGTTTATTTATTCCAGTCAATTTTTCTTGAAAAGTACATTACTGCGGCAAGGATGGCAAACAAACCGATGCTTCCTACCAAAAGTGCATAGTTTTCCAGTTGGATAATTACATAAATAAAAGTGTATAATCCGGTTAGCGCAGCAGCTATAAAAGATGGAAATTTTTTGCCTTTTAGTATTGAAACGGAGTAGAGTGCAATCAACGATATTACTGCGGTGGCTGCAATGAGATATGCTTTTGTGAAACTGCTATGCTCAGTGATTGAAATTAGTAGTGTGTAAAATAAAATCAAAGCTAGCCCAATCATTGCGTATTGGAAAATATGGATTTTGATTTTACTGATGGATTGAATCAAAAAGAAAACCAAAAACGTTAGGCCAATTACCAGAAAACCATATTTTGCAGCTCTTTCGTTTTGTTGGTATTGGTTTACCGGAATCACAAAGTCAACTCCAAAGGCATAAGCTCCCAATTCAGGCAAAGTTTCAAAGAATTGTTGTGAAAAGGCTCTGTTGATATGAAGGATTTTCCAATTGGCAACAAAACCGTTAGAATCTATTTTCTTGGTTTTGTCATCGGGAAGGAAATTACCTGTGAAGCTTGGCGAGGCCCAATTGGATTGCATGTTTAATTGTGTGGTTTTTCCAATTGGGACCATTTTTATTTGTTTGCTTCCGTTGTAGTTTATGTCGAAACCGAAGTTGGTTTTGTCAGTTTTTAAAATGCTTTTCAAGTCAATAAAACCAGTTTCGAGCGCTTGGGTAGAATCGTTCATATTATTGCTGTAAACCGGTTCAAAAGTAAATTTTGTTCCGCCAATATTGATTTTTACCTCATCTTTAATGCTTTTTAGGTTAGTGGTTTTTATCAATATTGTGGCTTTGTTCCATTGAATGTTTTCTAGCGGAATATTTTTACTGCTGAAATCAGGCTGAATGTATTGCCCTGAAAAATTCATTTTGGAACTATACACCACTGACTCGTAGTTATTTCTGTTGAGCAACTTAGTGGTGACATTGGATTTTGCCTTTAAATCTTCCGGAAAAAAGTAAGCGTATTTGGTAATTGCTTTTAGTTGTTTTACCGTTTCGTTGGTTTTTTGGTTGGTGGATAGCGTTTCCTCAAAAACAGTGTAAGGTATTTTTAAGATGGGGCCATAAAAATAGACACTTTCTCCCCACTTGCCGTTAATTTCGGAAATAACTTCTTCCTGACGTATCGAGCGTTCGCTGATTAGACTTTTGACAAATTCCAAAGGAATTAGTAAAATGAGGGTTAAAAATCCTACCATTAACATTTTGGCAGTTGTGGACTGAAAAAGAGATTGAAAAAATGAGACAGGGGAAGAGTTTTGATTTTCTTGAGTTTCCATGTTTTTATTGATTAATGTTATTTGATTAGAAAGGTGAATTTGCTTTTACGAAATAGATTATAATAGAGAAATACAAAAATGCTATTGGGATATTGGCTAACAGAATTAGGATTTTTGTTCCAATGTATTTTCGCTGTTGGGGTAAAATGTAAAAATGATACAACAGATTACAAAGCATGATTGCATTGAGAATTGTTGCAAAAACAATGAAGATGAACCCAATGATTAAGACAAAAGAAGTGTCTTGTAGTGTCGTAAAAAGAATGAAAAACAATGTCCCGATGGCAAAACAGCCAAGGGCAAGTTCTGTGGAAGTTCGACCTTCAAAAGGTTCTTCGTGGATTAGGGTAGTTTGCATGATTTAAAAAGAATTTATGGTTGAATAGATTTTTTTTAAAGAATAGAATAAGTAGATGTAGATTCCAAAATAGAAAGAGAACAATAATGCATGTGTAGATAATAATGAGGACATCATATCTTGGAATAATTCTGTAGGATTGCTCAAAATGTCCCAGCTATTGTATCGTAAAATTCTACCGAGATATATGCCAATCCCGCATAAAAAACATATTGAAGGGATTATTAATCTTATAAATAGGGGAGATGTGTAGTTTGCTATTATATTTTCAAATTCGATTATTGAAATGATCCCAATTGTAAATCCGATTAAAGCATAGGAACTAAACACAACCAAGTCAAACCAGACTAGATGATTGTTTGATTGAGATAAATGAATCAAATCAGTCAGGATGTAAAACGAATTTGGTAAAAATAATAGCCAGGAAAACAGAACTAATAGTGTTTTAAATTTACTTTTTTGCAAAGTGATTTGGTTTTTCAAGTAGCTGATAAAAAAGTATGGAATGAAAGCTAAAAATAGATTCCAGACTAAGAAAAAGAGGTAGATAGAGTCAGTTAATTTTGCTCTTATGACTAATAAAATAAGACTGTAAGCTGTAAAAAGCAGCAAAATACTGTTGATTTTTCGGTTGTTGTTGAATAGTTTGATGATCAGATGCATAATTTTTAATTTTTTGTTTAAGTTGTTTTAAGTTTGAATTGTCTAAGGTTTGCTATTTGTTTTTTGCTTTTTTCAAATTAAAAGTACTTTGAATTTCAAAGTTGTGATATAAAAAAATAGCTTAACGTTTTTGTATCAATTTCTCCAGAGCGTCTATATGATCCTGAAAAGCTTTACGGCCTTCTTTGGTTGCCCTGTAACTAGTGTTTGGTTTTTTTCCTATGAATTGCTTTTCAATGGCAATATAATTTTCAGATTCCAATGCTTTGGTGTGACTCGCCAGATTACCGTCAGTAACGCCTAGTAATTCTTTTAGCGTACTGAAATCAGCCGATTCATTGACCATTAAAACCGACATGATTCCTAGTCGAATTCGGTGGTCGAATGCTTTATTTATATTTTGAATTATGTTTTTCAAATCTTAGTAATTGTCAATTATGGTGGTTACTATTTTGGATTGCTCCAGGTCTGAAGGTGCTACTACGTTCTCCTCAAAAGGGATTTTATTTCCATATCTTTCGGCTAATAGGGCTTGTACCCGTTTGTCTTTCAAGTTGAAATCCTTTAATTTTTGAAGAGGACACAATTCGATTCCGGCACCATTTTTATATATTTTCCAAATTAATTCTGAACAGTAAATTTTATCATCAGACCATTCAAAATAGAGGTCATAATCTTTGTTGTTCAAACGATTTGCATAGTTTTTCATCTTTTGCAGGGTTTGCAAACTTAGGATTTCCGATGCGTTTTTTAATCGGGTTACCACAAAATGATTTTCTTTCCCGTGAGTAATCCAATCTTCCAGTAGGGTGAATTTTACGGGTTGAACCGCTTCAAAAACATATTTTTTACCTTCTTTGATAAATACAATACCGCAATGCGAAAATTTAGAATTTGTTGCAATTCTTACGGCTTCACATTGTTTGGAATTGGAAGTCTGAAAAATCATGTCTCCCTCTTGAATTTTATCCAAAATGCTAGCAGGATGTTTACCAAAAAGAATATTCCCAAACATGGAATTGGCAATGAATAACGCGCATCCAAAACTCATCAGGAAAGTAATTATAGCAAAAATATATTTTGTTTTTTTCATGGTTGTTCTTTTTGGATTTATCTTGTTTTCATAAATCTGAAATCTAATTCCTGTCGTATTTAAAATACATCATGCTTCCATAAACGATATGGCAGACACCAAAACCTAAAGCCCAAAATTCTAATCCGTAACCAGGGAATTTAGTGGCCAATAATCCAATGATTATGATGGTTATGCCCAGATAACGCACATCCCGAAGCGTGTATTTGCTTGCGTTTACACAAGACAGACCGTAGAAAATCAAAGTTATGGGTGCGATCAGTCCGTAGGTTTTGTTTTCTAACAAGAGTAAGGCAAAAATACCACCGGTTACCAATGGAATCAAGAAGTTGGTCAATAGTCTTTTTGAAGTGCTGTTCCATATTGTTTCGCCTTCTCTTTTTGTTTTGTTGTATGTAAGTAGTATTGCGGTGCTTATCGATAAAAATAATACTGTAAAAGCAATCAAAACAATGAATTGAAAAGTATTGCTTTCCAAAGTGATACTGTGACTTTCGTAATCATTGTTATTGTTTTCAATTAATTCATGGGCTATAAAAGCGCCTATCAAGGCATATACGCCAGCCATTATTCCGCCCAGGCCACTCAAAGAGAGAAATTGAGAGGATTTGTTCATCATGTTTTTGATGTCACTGATGTCTTTTAAATATTTATCATCCATATAAAAGTACTTTGAAACACAAAGTAAATGATTAAATTTAATATTAGCAATATTTTTTTTGATTATTTTTAAAACAAAATACCGAAATAGGAATACATTTCGCGGAAAAGCCCAAAGGAGATACAAAAAATCACAAAGAAAAAGAGATTTCCTTTGACATTGAGCTTAATTACTTTGTGAAACTTTGGAGGTTCTTCACGTCCCTTTGTGTGGAATAAAGCCTAAAGCTTATTTTAGGTTAAATCAAGCTCTTATTGGTTGCTTATAGGTGTGGGTGTGAAGTTGAAGACATTCGCGCAGCGCACCCGACTAATTTTTTTTGAGAACTCTTCGAAGAACAGGGAAGGAGCTGTCTACTCGATTAGCAGTAGTTTACCGATTTAGTTCTACTTTGATTCTTTTTTCTAGTTCCGCCAAAGACTTTAATTTGTTAGGATTATTTGAATATTTTTCAAATTCATTGTTAAAAAGGTCATAATATTTTTCATTTAAATTTCGGAAATACTCTAATGTTAATTTAGTGCTATCCGTTTTTTTAATGCTATCAACTTCTTTACACATTTTTCGTCGATAGATTTCTAATAAGTCAAATTTAGCTTGAACTACTCTTAAAATATTTTTATTTGTAGTGTCACATATAAAAGATGATTTATTTAGGAATAATGCTTTTGACCTAAATAATATTGGATTGTCGATATTATATCTTGTGCTGAACTTAAAATCAACAAAAAATTTGCAATTTGGATTATTTCCGTCATATTTAAAATCTGACCATTCTATTTTTTTATCTTTACTCCATTCTATTGCATTTCTGTTATTCCAATATTCTAAAAGATTGTAGTATTCATACGAAATTATTGGGTATCCAAATAGATACACAATGTATGCAGAAAAGATTGCTAAGATAATAATCCACATTTTCTTCATTTCTTTCTTTATAAATTACTGCCAACTTGTATATATGCTCAACAAACCTTCGCCAATCTACCTGAATAAAGGTGGATAAGCGAAGGTTTGTTTCGCTTTATTGTTTTCAAAAATAATGAAAAAAAAGATTACAATTTATCAAATAGGTTCTTGATTTTTTGGCAACTATTCGAACTTATTTAGTTACGTGTTTTATTGACTTTGTTATGAAATACAAAAGTTCCTAATTTAGCCCCGATTGCAACGGAAATCCTTGTGAACCGGGGTTCGGTTCGCAAGATTGCAGTGTAAAGCGGGAGGTTACTTCCTAAAAAAGTACAATGTTCTGCTCCTAAAAAACATTTAGGCTTTAAACAAAAAAATCCCCCGAAGGAGATTTTAATTGTATGCGATTGAAGTATTATAATCTGAATATACCTCCGAAAGAAACGATGGTTTCGCCGTACCAAAAATGGTGCTGAGCGTGATCGTCATTATAAGTGGTCATTACATCGGTCATGTTGATGTAACCTGCTTTTATTTCGGTTTGCATGTAAAAATGCTTGAAAAAAGTAAAGTTCAAACCAGCATCTGCCGAAAATCCATATCCTGAAATATGAAACTCATCATGTCTTTGTTTTCCCAAAACAGTTGCATCGGTTCTTGGAACCAATATTCCGTAACCAAGTCCTTCGGTTAGGTTTAGTTGGAAAATATCGGTATTGGTAATTCCAAAAAGCAAAGAAATATCAGTGTAATAAGCCGCTTCGGTAAAGATGTAATTTAATCCGTTTGTGTGCTCAAACTTTAAGAATTTACCATCAGTCAAATCAACCGGTTTGTTGTTGTAAATTCCGTTGAATTGAGAGCCAACTTCAGTCGAAGGCAAATTAATAGTTCCGTTGATCATCGCTGTTTGATCTTGGGTCATCACATATTTCATGTGATCAATCCCGATAGAAACATTGAATTTGTCATGGAAAAAGTATCCCATTTTCCAGTTGGTTTGTGACGATGTTAAACTTCCCGGTTTGATATAATCAATGTTCCAACCTTTTGGTAAATCATGCGATTGAGCATTTTCTACCGTAAAATTATATCCGTCACCTTGAAAGTGTATGTCCGAAGTAGTGTAGTAAGCTCTGTTTCCTCCCCAATGAGCGAAGAATTTACCTTTGTTGTGGGCAGTATATAATTCATTTGAAGGCGTACTGTCTTGAGCAAAAGCATTAGCAGTAAAAAATAAAACTAAAAAAGCAGTGTGTAAAATTTTTGTTTTCAATGTCTTTAAATTTGATTAATAATTTTTTTATTAAACCAACTAAAATCTATCTTATACTAAAAATCTCCCGAAGGAGATTTTGATTTTATATGAGCTATTTTATAATCTAAAAATACCTCCAAAAGCAATAATTCTTTGGAAAAAGAAGAAATTTTGTGAAGCCTTATCGTCTCCACTTGTTGTTCTAATATCTTGCATGTTGATGTAACCCGTTTTTAGCTCACCTTGTACATAGAAATATTTGAAAAACGTAAAGTTAATCCCTGCTTTTGCAGATAGACCATATCCAGAAACGTGAAAATCATCATGACGAGGCATTCCTAACACAGTAGCATTTGTTTTTGGATATAAAAGGCCAGCTCCTAAACCTTCCGTTAAGTTAATCTGAAATTTATCTGTATTTGGTAATTTAAATAATTTCGAAATATCATCATGTCTGGAAACCTCAGTATTAACATAGTTCAAACCATCTGTATGTTCGTACATTAAAAAAGCAGTACCATTTGGCTGAGCAACATTTTTATCGTAACCACCTTCCAGAGCATTACCTTGAGACATATCTACAGGAGTATTATTATAAACCCCGTTGTAAATAGATCCTGATTGATCAGCAGGTAAATTAATATAACCAGTAACATTAGCTATTTGAGCTTGGCTCATAACATACTTCATGTGATCCAAACCAATAGCAACACTGTAATGGTCGTTAATGAAATATCCCATTCTAAAGTTAGTTTGCGGAATTGTCATGTTTGCAGGATTAATGTAATCAACATGCCAACCTTTTGGTTTATCATGAGCAACCATATTATCAACAGTAAAGTTGTAATCTTTTCCTCTAAAGTTTACATCAGATTCAGTATAGCTCTCTCTGTTACCACCCCATGAAATGAAGAATTTACCTTTGTTGTGAGCAGTATATCTTTCAGTAACGGGTATATTGTCTTGAGCAAATGCATTAACAGTAAAAAAAAGAACTAAAAAAGTAGTATATAAAAAATTTGTTTTCAATGCGTAGGTATTAAATTTTAGAATTGGTTTATTGTTTTTCTAATAGCAACCAATTTATTCATCAAAGGTTCAAAGTAATCTAAATGCAGCATATTAGCACCGTCACTTTTGGCATTTGCAGGATCAAAATGTGTTTCGATAAAAATACCGTCAACACCAACGGCAATTCCTGCTTTGGCAACCGTTTCAATCATATCCGGTCTTCCTCCGGTTACACCAGCGGTTTGATTTGGCTGTTGAAGTGAATGCGTAACGTCTAAAACAGTTGTAGCATACTGTTGCATAGTTGGAATTCCTCTGTAATCCACAATCATGTCCTGATAACCGAACATAGTTCCGCGGTCAGTTACCATCACATTTTCGTTGTTGCAGTCCAAAACTTTTTGTACAGCGTGTTTCATGCTTTCAGGACTCATGAATTGTCCTTTTTTCAGGTTAACTGTTTTTCCAGTTTTGGCGGCAGCAACTACTAAATCCGTTTGACGAACAAGGAAAGCCGGAATTTGCAATACATCTACGTATTCGGCAGCCATAGAGGCATCTTCATTGGTGTGGATATCTGTAACTGTTGGTACACCAAAAGTTTTGGATACTTTTTCCAAAATTTTTAATGCTTTTTCGTCTCCAATTCCAGAGAAACTGTCAATTCTAGAACGGTTTGCTTTTTTGAAAGATCCTTTAAAAACGTAAGGGATTTGTAATTTGTCGGTGATACCTACTAATCTTTCGGCAATTCGCATCGCCATTTCTTCACCTTCAATGGCGCATGGACCAGCCAATAAAAAGAAGTTACCGCTCTCAGTATGTTTGATTTGCGGTATGTTTTGTATATTCATGTTTTTTGTTTTTTTTGAAAGTGCAAATGTAGTTCGATTTTGCGACTCTTGAATTAGTTTTGGGGATTATTTTAATAATGTAAATGATTATTAGGAACAGATTTCATTTATCTGTCCATATCTTTTTTTGCCTAAGAAAAAATTGTTGAAAGAAGGTTAAAGAGTGCTTTTGTTTTAATTGATTTTTTTCAAACTTAGCCCCATTGGCACCATTAATTGCCCTCTTTCGTAGATGTTTATATATAAGATGATTGGTTTTTTCAAACCTTCCCAGCTTAATTCATATACATCCAAAAATCCGGCACCCATATCGCTGTTTTTGGTTGGAAATGGACAGCAGTTTCCTAATTTTTTATAAGTTATTTTTTCTCCTTTTGGCCCTGCCAAAGCGTTTATAAAATATTTTTGGTTAATGGTGTCATTTCGTGTACCTCTGAAAAAAATATTGACTGGATAGTCTTTGTCATAGCCATATTTTTTGTCTTTGCTGTATTGGGTAATTATAAAAGCATTATTGTTGCCCAAAACAGGTTCAGGTGCATTGTTGTCAACGTTTTTTATGGAAGATTTAATGCTTCCGCAAGAGGCTAGTACTATGATTGTTGCAATGAATAAAGCTATTTTTTTCATTTTTAGTATTTGAATTTTTTAAAAGTGATGTATTTCTTACTACAAATATAAAAAGAACTTTACTCTATCTGTCAATATTCATTTGGAATCCTTGTGAATTTTTGTCTAAAAAGAGGGCATTTGACGAAATATCCAAAATCCTTTTATATTTGTATCAAAAACTAATTGATATGGAAATATTTTTTCAAACCTGGCCGTGGTACGTGTCGGGTTTTTTAATAGGAATGGTGATGCTGTTGTTGACTTATTTCGGGAAAAATTTTGGTATGTCTACCAATCTTCAGTCCCTATGTTCGATGACGGGGCTAGGAAAACGTTTTGAATATTTTGATTTTGACTGGAGGTCGAATCGTTGGAATTATGTAGTTGTTTTAGGTGCTATGGTAGGCGGTTTTGTGGCTGTACATTTTATGAGTGATCCTTCAAATGTTACTATTAATCCCAAAACAATAGCCCAGCTTGCGCAAATGGGAATTGATGCTCCTAACGGACAATTGATGCCGCAATCATTATTTGGAGAACAAATTTGGCAATCACCAAAAAGTATTTTGATTCTTCTTGGAGGCGGAATTTTGATTGGTTTCGGGACACGCTATGCAGGAGGGTGTACCTCTGGGCATGCAATTTCGGGATTGAGTAATCTGCAGTTACCTTCTTTAAAAGCTGTTATCGCTTTTTTTATCGGAGGATTGATTATGTCTCATTTTTTATTACCCTTATTTTTCTAGGTTATGAAGTTATTAAAATATTTTCTGGTAGGATTCTTTTTTGGAATAGTACTTACCAAGTCGGAAGCGGTTTCTTGGTACCGCATTTATGAAATGTTTCAATTCCAATCGTTTCATATGTATGGAATTATAGGAGTTGCTGTTGCAACAGGAATTATTGGTATTCAAATTATCAAAAGAAAAAATATAAAAGACATTGATGGCTTACCGATTGAAATTCAGGAAAAACCAAAAGATAACGCCAGATATTGGTTAGGAGGAATTTCTTTTGGATTAGGTTGGGCATTGGTAGGATCTTGCCCAGGACCTATTTTTATATTGATAGGAGCAGGGTTTATGCCTGTAATTATTGTGCTTATAGGCGCACTTATAGGAACAGTTATTTATGGTGTTTTAAAAAGTAAATTGCCTCATTAAGTTTGTTGCTTATTGTTTTTGGGTTGTTGTTCGTCGCTCTTTGTCAACAATAAACCAAAAGCGATTAACATTAAAAAAAGCCTATTTGAGATTGTACTTGCTCAAATAGGCTTCAGAATAAATGACTTATTTTTGGAAATAATTGTATCAGATTATCTCAGCACTTAAACCGGCTTCAAGTAATCCAGTACATTGTACTTTTAATTTTTCATATTCTCCTGTTTTTACGGTGCATTTACCGTTAAAATGTACTATCAATGAACATTGTTGCGCTTGAATAGAGGTGTGTCCGCAAACACGAACCAAAGTTTCTATAACATGGTCAAAAGTATTTACGTCATCATTGTAAACTATAATTTCGTTGTTTTTGGTCGTTACTTCTTCTTCCCAAATTTTTTCTTTTATTTGCTCTAATGTACTCATTGTTTCAGTTTTTTGTACTGTTGATTAAAAAAAGGGGATACTAATTTACGTATTTTATTGATACCCAATTGTTTCTTTTTAGTTTTTTAACATAAGTCAATCCTTTTTCTGTACAAGATGCATCAATATAAGGAATGTCTTCTTCATAAAAACCACTAAATAATATGGTTCCGCCCGGATTCAAACTGTCAACATAACTTTGCATATCATTTAATAGAATATTTCTGTTAATGTTGGCTATAATTAAATCATATTTTTTTCCTTTCAATAAGGCAGCGTCTCCTTCATAAACTGTTATGTGCTTGCAATTGTTGCGTTCGGCATTTTCAATGGAGTTTAGGTAACACCAGTTGTCAATATCTATAGCGTCAATAGGCTGGGCTCCTTTCATTTCGGCCAAAATTGCCAGAATAGCTGTACCACAACCCATGTCTAAGGTTTTCATGCCAGTAACATCCATTTCTAATAAATGCTGGATCATCATGTGGGTGGTTTCGTGATGTCCTGTACCAAAGCTCATTTTAGGTTCAATTACAATATCATATTGCGCATCAGTTTTTGGGTGAAATGGTGCGCGAACGTGACAGCTTCCATCTACATCGATGGGTTCAAAGTTTTTTTCCCATTCCTCATTCCAGTTTATTTGCTCAATTTCTTCAAAAGTATAATTGATTTTAAATTCTTCTGATTGTAATATCTGAATGTCATCCAATATCATTTCGTCCCAAAGATCTTTTTGCACATAAGCAGAAATACCGGTTTCGGTTTCGGTAAAACTTTCAAAAGCTTTTTCTCCTAATTCTGCAATTAATATTTCCGATCCCAGCTCTTTTGGCTCAATAGAAAAATGATATCCTATATAAATATTTGACATGATTAAATTTTTTTTGCAAAGGTAATAATAGGATGCAATCCTTTTTTGAAATTTAAAAATATTTTGAAAGAATGTTTTTGTGTATTATTTCAGAGTGTATTCGATTTTGATATTTTTTTCAGAAATATTTCTTGGTAACGAATCTTATATTTTGTTTCCAATATTACAGGATTATTATGGCAAGGTTTTTGTAATTATCTACAAATGAATAGTTAGGGCCTTGCCAGATTTTGAAAAAGTCTAATTTAAAATTTTTGTTCTTCTTTGTTGTGTTGTGATTATGCTTTTTCTTGGAAATAAAAAATGATTTTTATCATGTTTTTTAAATATAACTAATTGATTTTAAATAGTTTAATGATAAAAGTCAATAATTTTTGCCGCATATTGTTTTATATTTGTGGAATTGTTTTTATTAAAAATTAATGCTGGACTATTTTATTATATAAATTAATTAATCAATCATGAAAAAAGTTTTTATTTATACCGTTGCAATGCTGTTTTCTGTTTTTTTGGGACAAGCTCAGGATATAAAGCAAGCAAAAAACGCTATTGATGCTGAACAGTATGAAGTAGCAAAAAAGACTTTGGAAACTATAACAACTTCAGCGCCTACAGACGGGTATGCTAGATTTCTTTTGGGGAATGTTAGTCTTTTGAAAGGGGATTATGATGCCGCCAAAAAGAATTATGACGCCGGAATTGCTTGCTCCTCCAAAGCAAATTTTAATTATATAGGATTGGGTTATATCGCACTCGATAAAGGTGATGTTGCCGAAGCCGAGAAAAATTTCGCATTAGCTACTAAAAATGGTAGCAAAAACAATATGGAAGAGTCGGTATTTATTGGTAAAGCCTATACCTATTCGACTAACCCAAATTATAGTAAAGCAATTGAGATTTTGACCAAATCCCGATTAATTGATCCTAAAAATACTGCTGTTTTATTGGCTTTGGGTGATGCTTACAAATTCAATAAAATGCAAAATGAAGCTTATGAAGCTTATCGTGGAGCTTTTATGATTGATGCTACTTTGTTGAGAGCCAAAATGGGGTTGGGGACTTTAATTAAAAATGCCCATAATTTTCCTGTAGCATTAACATCATTTAATGAGGTGATAGCCTTGAATCCTAATTATGGGCCGGTGTATCGCGAACTTGCTGAAACCGAATATCTTTGGGCTTTAAATGATCCAAGCAATTATGAAAGTCATATTTCAAAGGCTTTAGCATATTATGAAAAATACATGTCTTTAACGGATTACTCATTGGAATCCCGTATGCGCCATGCCGATTTCCTTATATTAGCCAAAGACTACAAAGCGCTTGAAGCTGAAGCTAATGAAATGACAAAAATCGACAAGGTAAATCCTAGAATTTATCGTTATTTGGGTTATTCGGCTTATCACAATAATAATTTGGACGTAGCTATAAATTCATTGGAGCCATTTGTTTCTAATCCATCGAATAGAGTAATTGGTAGGGACTATTATTATTTGGGAGCCTCAAAATTAGGCAAAGCTGTACTCTCAACTCCAGTTGATACTTTGCTTATTAGTAAAGGAATTTTGGATTTGAAAAAAGCTTTAGAATTAACTCCTGCTATAACTAGTGAGTTCTCAGATTTAGGCAAAAAACTTTTTGAGAAAAAATTATATTCCAAAGCCGCTGCCGTTTATGAAATAGCAATTTCAAATACGGAAGTAAAACCATCGTTGCTGGATAATTTCTATTTTGCTTCGTCTATATATTGGTCTTGTGTGGGAATTGAAAATTTGAATCCTAAGCAAATAGAAGCGCTAAATAAAGCTGATTTATCATTGGATAAAATTATTGCAGCTTCGCCAACAACTCAGGATGCGTACCTTTTTAAAGCGAGAATTCAGGTGTTACTTAAAAATGACACATTGGTTGCCAAAAATTACGAAGATTTTGTAACTGCAGCGAGCAAAAAAGATCCTTCAGAGTTGGCAGCCAAAGGGATGAAGTCTAAATTGGTTGAAGCTTATAATAATTTGGGCGTTATTTATGCTGCTACTGATAAAGTTAAAGCAAAAGATAATTTTAATAAAACCTTAGGTATTGATCCTGCTAACCAATATGCAAATGATCAATTGAAAAGCTTGAAATAAGAGATATTAAATAGTTGATATAGCTTGAAAACCAACGATTGATTTCGTTGGTTTTTTTATGTTTTTGGGTAAGAAAAAAAGGAAGCAACGCTTCCTTTTTTAATTTTGATTTTTGGGCAAATCGGGTTTGTAAATTCGACGGATTGTTCCTATCCTTTTTACCCTCAAAATATTTTCTTTCGAATATATTTCTGCAAAAAATAGTTACAATACTTTTTTAGTTTTCGAAGTAAGACCGAGTAATAATTTCCCTTTTCAAATGCCAATAGCATTAGGTATTACTGGGTCGGAGTCTTCAAAACTTTTTATATATTCAAAGTCTTTTCAATAATGGTGCCAAACTTTTGTTTTAAAGTTAAAATGTTGATTTTTAGCCCTGATGGGAGCGGCATCCTGTGGCCCCGGGGTTTGGGGCCGCAGATACAGTAGACAGCAGGAGCAATGTTTCCTATAAATGCTAATGTTCTTGCTCCAAAAAAATAGTATTATTTGTGCGTATGAATGATATAATAGACGAGTTTCAGTTTAGAAATAAAAAAAACCTGCTCAAATTAATGAACAGGTTTAAGGTATATTTAAAAAAGGTTAAGCTTGAAACCTTTTCTATTTTTTAGATAGATGTTACAATAGTAATGAAATCTTTTGCATTTAAAGCAGCACCACCAATAAGACCACCATCTACATCTGGTTTAGAGAAAATTTCTTTGGCATTGTCTGGTTTAACACTTCCTCCGTAAAGGATAGTAAGATCTTCAGCAATATCGCTGTTGAATGCTTTACGAACAGTTTCTCTGATGAACTCATGCATTTCTTGTGCTTGTTCAGGAGAAGCAGTTTCTCCAGTTCCGATAGCCCAAACTGGTTCATAAGCCAAAACGATTTTTTCCCAGTCTTTAGCTTGAATGTGGAATAAACCATCTTTCAATTGGTTTTCAACAACGTTGAAATGATTTCCTGATTGACGATCTTTTAATTCTTCACCAAAACAGAAAATTACAGTCATATCATGTTTTAATGCAGTATCTACTTTGCTTGCAATTAAAGCATCAGTTTCGTGAAAAATTGCTCTTCTTTCAGAGTGTCCTAAAATTACGGTATTCACACCTACGCTTTTAAGCATATCGGCAGATATTTCACCTGTAAAAGCACCGCTTTCTGCTTGGTGCAAGTTTTGTGCAGCAACTGATATATTAGAATGTGTTAAGTTTTCTACTGCTGAAGCCAGGTTTACAAATGTTGGGGCAACAATTACTTGTGCGGCAGTTTCAGCTGGAATTTGAGTCAATAACTCGTTTAATAAATCTTTTGTTTGTGCTGCATTTTTATGCATTTTCCAGTTTCCTGCAACAATCTTCTTTCTCATTTTTTTGTAGTATTTATGTTTTTTTTAAATTAAAGGTTTTGCTGCAACTCTTTTAAAGTTGCGTCGATTTTATCAAAATCTGTTTCAATAGCACGGTAAACCACTATTTTTCCCGTTTTGTCGATAATGATGTATCTTGGAATCCAATCTAAGTCAACAGCAGTTCCAAAAACGCCTTTCATACCATCATTTGCCATAAAATGTAAACCGTTTAGTTGGTGTTTTTCAATACCAGCTTTCCATTTGTCCGCTGTTTTGTCCATTGACATAAACACGTACGAAACATTAGGATTGTTGGCTTGAAGTTCTTTTAGTTTTGGCATTGCTTTTACGCAGTCACCACACCAGGAAGCCCAAAATTCTATAATTGTAGTTTTACCTTTTTGATTTTTCAGGATGTCTTTAAATTTAACCTGATTTCCGTCCATAGCTAATAAAGTTTCGGAAAGTGCCTTTTTGGAGAATTCGGTTTTCTGTGCTTGTGAGCAAGAAAATGTTATTAAAGCAATAATTAAAACGGCTATTTTTTTCATTTAAAATTAAATTTTCACAAAGTTAACTAAAGAATTCTAAAATAGACGAACAGATTTTGGAATTTTGATGTGAAAATGGTTGAAGTCAATCACAATATCGTTATAGTTGATATTTTTTTTGGAATTTGATTTCTTACAAATAAAAAAAACCTTGCAAGAAAATAATATCCTTACAAGGCTGATTTTACTATTGAAATAAATTGAAATTAAAAAACTAAATCATCAGTATCGTTGTAATGCACTTTTTGTTTTATGGTTCCTTTTTCAAGGATTACAAAACTTGGGTTAGCTCTTTCAATAGTTTTTAACGAAGTAGCATCACAGAAATAAAAACCAAAAGTGATACCGTATTGTTTTTTGATTTTTGCAATCTCATCTGGGGTTGAACCAGTCATTGCGATTGTTTTATACCCTTTTGCGGAAGCGGCCTTACTGATTTGCTCCATTTTGGCAAGACCATCAGCATTGGCAAGAGCCAAATCATAAGCAACAATCATTAGTAATTTAGGCTCTTGTAAAAGCTCTTCTTTATAATCAGATCCGTCTTTTTCCATTACAAAATCATGGATGGGAGGAACGTAACCTTCAGAGATTACTTTGTCTTTTCGATCCACAAAAGTAGCTCCGGCTGGAATGTTGGATAAGTCTTTTTCTGTAAATTCTTTGTCAACACCATTTACTTTGTAGATGAAAGTCATTTCTACCACTGATTTTGGAGCGCCTTCAGGAATCTCCATTCCTTTCTGTATGTTATTTCCAACTTTGTAAGGTCGGAAATCTTTTAATGGTAAGTGATTGATAACCCAATATCCCATAAATGCACACAAAGCAACAGACAATAATGCAAGGCTATTTTGAACTTTATCGCTGAATATAGGTTTTACCAATTTCATGTTGACAAACAGAATTAAGATAAAGAACAATAGGACTACATCTTTAGTGAAGGATTGCCAAGGCGTAAGGTGTAATGCATCACCAAAGCATCCGCAATCTTTTACCACATCAAAATATGCCGAATAGAAAGTCAGGAATGTGAACTTTATGATTAAAAGTAACAAAAGCCAAATAGTCAATTTGGATTTGAAACCAATGAGCAGCATCACACCTAAAAAAACTTCCAGGATTACTATAAATAAGGCTATCGCCAAAGCGTAAGGAACGAAAATTGGCATATTAAACACCGGTTCGCTGAAATATTCGGCCAATTTATAGGAGAAGCCTACAGGGTCGTTTAATTTAATCAATCCTGAAATTATAAACAGGATTCCGACGAAAATTCGGGAGAATTGTGTGATAATGTTTTTCATTTTTTTTGGGGAGTTTTTTTGAAAGTTTCTATAAAGCTTCGTGAAATTTATTTTTTGTTCATCAAAATCAACGCAAAAACCGAGTAATTAATCATATCCTGATAATTAGCGTCAATTCCTTCGGAAACAATAGTTTTTCCTTTATTATCTTCAATTTGTTTGACGCGAAGCAGTTTTTGTAAAATCAAATCGGTGAGCGAACTCACACGCATGTCACGCCAAGCCTCTCCATAATCGTGGTTTTTGTTTTCCATCAATTCTTTGGTCAAGGCTACTTTTGCATCATATAATTGGGTTGCTCTTTCGGTTTCTAAATCGGGTTGATCCACCACGCCCAAATCCAATTGGATCAAAGCCATAATCGAATAATTGATGATTCCGATGAATTCTCCAGTTTCGTCTTCATCGATTTTACGGATTTGATTTTCCTGTAGGCTTCTGATTCTTTGCGCTTTTATGAAAATTTGGTCGGTTAGGGAAGGAAGTCTCAAAATGCGCCAAGCACTACCATAATCTTTCATTTTATTGATAAAAAGCGTGCGGCAAATGGCAATCACCTTGTCAAATTCTTGTGAAGTATTCCTCATTATTGGTGTATATTTGTATAAAAATTGCATCAAAAATAAGAATAATTTTTTTGAATGCAGAACATAAAGTTTCTAAAACCAAATTGAAATGACTATAAATTGTAAAGGACAGCTTATCGACTTGTCTGAGCCAAAAGTGATGGGGATTTTAAATATTACTCCCAACTCATTTTTTGATGGAGGTAAGTATAAAAATGAAGAGGAACTTCTGGAAAGAGTAGGGAAGATGCTCGATGAAGGAGCCGATTTTATTGATGTTGGAGCCTATTCAAGCAAACCCAATGCTGAGTTTGTTTCGGAGGAAGAGGAGATTTCAAGGATAATTCCTGTTGTGAATTTGCTTCAAAAACATTTTCCGGGAATTATATTGTCTATAGATACTTTCAGGGCGGGAGTTGCAAAGGTTTGTATCGAAAACGGTGCAGCAATTATTAATGATATTTCTGCGGGGAAACTAGATGACAAAATGCTGGAAACCGTTGCGAAATTTCAAGTTCCCTACATTATGATGCACATGAAAGGAACACCGCAAACCATGCAGGAATTCACGCAGTACGAAGATATAATTAAAGAAATGCTTTTTTATTTTTCGGAACGAATTGCTGTTGCCAGGGCTCACGGTATTAACGATTTGATTGTGGATCCTGGATTTGGTTTTGCCAAAACATTGGATCAAAATTACTTTCTTATGAATAAAATGGAATTGTTTCAAATGCTTGAATTGCCTTTATTGGTTGGGATTTCAAGAAAATCTATGATTCATAAAGCATTGGGGGTAAGCGCTGAAATGGCTTTGAATGGAACTACGTTTTTGAATGCAATTGCTTTGACAAAAGGAGCAAAAATACTTCGTGTTCACGATGTGAAAGAAGCTGTGGAATGTGTTCATTTGTTTAATAAATTGAATCAAAAATGATAAAATATATATTTGGGATCGTATTGTTGATTTGCGTTTCCTGCGGAAATAAAGAAGATATTTTATTGCCAAAGTCTGATAGAACGATCGTAAAAGATATTGTGGATTTATCGCCGATTTACATTTTTTTCAGAACGAATGGCAAAGATACTTTGGCTGAAGTAAATAGAAAAAACAGCATCAGTACCACAAACTGGGTTTTGAATATTGACAAAAGATTACCTTTAAAATTGGTAATTCCTGAAGTAATAAAATTGCAGGAAAAAAAGCGTGGCGACAGTGCACATAAAAATGAGTTGGCTCAGAACTTTTATTCGTATGCTGATACTATTGGCAAAAATCTGGCCTTTATTCCTTTTACAAATGTGTTTTATAAACTGGAAAAACCTAAAACAGGTATAATTGTTTTTTTTGCTAAAGACGGAACAATCAAAATCAATAATGAATTGGTTTCCAAAAATGATTTGAAGAAAAAGATTGATGAGATTAATGTTCAATCCCTTGAAATTAGGTGTTGTTTTGATAAGAACTCTAGTTATGGCGTTTATCTTCAGAATAAAATATTTATTGATAGTATAATGACGAAAAAAGCAGTAATTGAAGAATTTATTTATTAGTTCTGTCTTTTTTTAAAATTAAAAAAACCTTTCTATTCTTCAGATTAGAAAGGTTTTTTTGATAGGTTGAGATGTTAGTATCCACCACCACCGCCGCCTGTACCACCTCCAGTAGTACCTGTTTTGGTAAGTACACCGCTTATTTCCCCTGCAGGATAAGCAGTTGTATGTAAGTTAACATAATCTGTTCCAGCCATAAGTTGGGTTATTTGCGTATCATTTATGGCTGCAGAATAGGTAAATGGTGAGCTTGCAACGGTTGCATCGGGAAATGGAAGTTGAACTGCTCCGTCTGCACTATGGATATGGCCATGAATAGGTGTTAGTCCTGTGTAGTTTACTGTGATTTCATAAGTTTTAGCAGTTTCGTTCAATTTGAGCGTAGCACTTCCTGAAGCTGTTGATGTAACACCAGTGGGAGGTCCTAAAGTTGCAGTAAAAGTTGAAATAACAGGCGAGGGTGCGCTTGGTGTAGAATTATCGTCACTACTGGAACATGAATTTCCAATAAAAAACAATAATAAAATCGCTGAAAAATTTAAAACAGATTTCATAATTATACGTTTTTGAGTTAGGAAAAAAGGTTGAAAACTATAATTATTAAATTTTATTAAGATTTAATAAAAACACATTAAATTTACGTTTTTATTTTCAATTAATGAGATTTTTATATGTAAAATATTGGTTTTTAACGAGTTGTTGTTTTGTGGTAATCAGGAAACTGATAATCTCAGAGTTTTAAACTGATGCTTAATTTTGAAACCGGAAATTAATAAAAGCGAAATAGAATTCTTTTAGCAAATTTTATTGATGATGATAAGGTTCATTTCTCAAAATGGTGAAAGCGCGATACAATTGCTCAATAAAAAACAAGCGAACCATTTGGTGCGAAAAGGTCATAAGAGAAAGGGAGATTTTTCCGTTTGCTTTAGCATAAACGGTATCTGAAAAACCGTAAGGCCCTCCAATGACGAAAACCAATGTTTTTATACCCGAATTCATTTTTTTTTGTAATTCTGCCGAAAAACCTACACTGGAAAAGGTTTTTCCGTTTTCGTCCAATAAAATAAGCTGATCGGTTGGAGTGAGTTTGGATAATATAAGCTCTCCTTCTTTTTCTTTTTGCTGACTTTCAGATAAGTTTTTTACGTTTTTGATATCAGGAATTATTTCCAAATCAAACTTGATATAAAAAGACAATCGTTTGGTGTAATCATCAATCAGGGTTTGTAATGATTTATTGTCTGTTTTGCCAATCGCGATAAGTTTGATGTTCATTTTGTAGCGTTTCAAAAAGGCAAAGTTACAAAAAGGACTTAGTTTTTTGATTATGACATTTTTTCTTTAGATAAAGAATATAGATGCTTGCAATTCTTTTAAAGAAAAAAATCTAAATGTTTTTGTTTTATTTTCTTACTTATTTTTAAATTTTTAATCGATTTTTATAATCTATTTTGCCTATAGGGTAATTGCCGAATATTTATTGTTTGGTTAGTAAAAATCTTTTTTTATGATTTTAGACCAAAATAATATTGATTTTGATAATAAT
Organism: Flavobacterium aquiphilum; assembly: GCF_027111335.1. Lineage (NCBI taxonomy): Bacteria > Pseudomonadati > Bacteroidota > Flavobacteriia > Flavobacteriales > Flavobacteriaceae > Flavobacterium > Flavobacterium aquiphilum. The sequence goes on from NZ_CP114288.1 coordinate 2,222,233, forward strand.
TTGCCCTTCAAGAATAATTTTCGAAGATTCTTTACTGATTATCGATGTGCATCGTTGAATTAAAAATAAAACATTAATCCTATAAGATTACTATAATATAAGATGTTTTGTTTACTTTTGTCGGCAAAAAAAATTAAGTTATTTTATGGATTTTCAGATAGGTTTAGTAATTGCAGGATTAGTAGTAGGATTTGTGGTAGGAATGACTGGTGTAGGTGGAGGTTCATTGATGACTCCGATTTTATTATGGTTTAATATTCCTCCGACAACAGCAGTTGGTACCGATTTATTATATGCTGCGGTGACTAAAACCGGCGGTATTTTTGTTCATAATAAAAAGAAAAATATTAACTGGAAGATAACCGGTTGGCTTTCTTTAGGCAGCGTACCAGCAGCTTTATTGACTTTGTGGATACTTCATAGTTTGAAAGTCGATACAGAAGCTTTAAATCATATGATAAAATACAGTTTGGGTTGGGCATTGGTTTTTACTTCTGTGGCTATTTTATTCAAAAAGAAAATAATGGTTTTTTCTGAAAAACATGCTGGCGACAAATTTCATAGAGAGAGTAAAACGCAGAATGTGTTGACAGTAGCAATTGGAGTGCTTTTAGGTGCTACTGTGACGCTGACTTCGATAGGTGCTGGGGCACTAGGAACAGTTACTTTGTTTTTCTTATACCCGCTTTTACCAACGCCAAAATTGGTTGGAACCGAGATTGCACATGCAATTCCTTTAACGCTTGTTGCCGGATTGGGTCATGCTTCAATGGGGAATTTAGATTTGGCTTTACTTGGTCAGTTATTGATGGGCTCGCTTCCGGGAATCTATATGGGAAGTATGTTAAGTGGGAAAATGCCTGATTTGATGCTTAGAAACGCGATTGCAATCATGCTATTCTTTGTAGGTTTCAAGCTTATTTCCTAAAGATTTAAAATAGGTTTTATAAAGCGTTAATGGTTTAGAATTTTATCGGGAACCATTAAAATATTTAGTCTTTTGACTGGATATCTTAATGGTTTTCTTATTTGTTCTAATTTTGGGAACTGCTTAGAGCCTGCTATAGCTCCTGAGGGGCGAAATATTTGCAGACAATTATTAATCAAGTTCAGTTTGTTAAGGTAAAACTACTATTGCTGACCGTTTTTTTACAAGTTTGGAGATGATGGTCGATTTTATTTTTAAACCCAAATAGTAGTTGTAATGTCATCGCCTTTTTGGATTTTTTCCTTCTTTCTTATTTCTGCTTTAAGAGGAAGCAAATAGGTGTTGAGTTTAGTGTCAAACCATATTGCAGTTTCCCATTTACTATTGCCAATTTTTGCTACAGCTTTCAATCGTCCCCAGCCTTCTTCTTGCCATTTAAGGTTTTCTCTTATTTCTTTTGCCATTGCGATTGGAAGTGAAACAAAGTACCAGCCATTTGGACCTTGATGCTGCCAAGTTTTTGCTGAAAATTCATATTTGATTTTTCCATCCATTTTTTTTTATTTTGTAATTAAAGATAATAAAGTTTCAACAGATTGATGTCTTGGTTGTAGCCAAAGCTCCAATGCCTGCATTGGGCAATTTAGAAGCAAGGAAACTTATATTCAAAAGTGCTTGAAAACACGAGAAAAACCAAGCAAAATCAATCCAAAAAGAGAACACAAAATCCTCTTGAGAAATTACATAAAGTGAGTGAATCGTCCTGAAATAACTATACAGGTTCTCAGAAGGTCTTATTCTATTCCCATTTTGTTTTGTGTACAGTCAAAGTACAAACTATTGTTTAAAAATATTTTGTTTCCCAACATTCCTGTCATTCCAGAAAATTTCATCATTGAGTATTGGGCTTGAGAAAATCCCTCTACATAAGTAACGTAATTTAAAGGTATTTCGTGGTTTGAAATCTGTATTTTCTGGTTACAGTTTGATGTATATGCAGTTAAAACTTTATCCCATGATTGTGATTTTTCGATGTTTATTTTTGAGTAATATAATTTCAAGTTTTCCCATACTTCTTTGTTGGTTAATAATTCATAAGCACTAGTACCCGAATCAAATAAAAAATTTTCCTCTTTTCCTTTTAATAAACCGCTAACAATGATTTTTCTTTTTTTGAATTTAAAATCAAAGAGTTTGGTTTGAAATTGAGTAGGCACTTTTGAGAGATTTAAAGCAATATAATTTTCTTTAAAATTGATGAGTGTTTTCCTGTCTTCCAAAATGTCTGCTCCAATAGTCCCAATAATTTTTAAGGAGTCATTTTTAGTGTCATTTCCGAGATTATAAATTTTGAATTTATCGGAAGTGATTTTTGTTTTTCCGATATAAAAAGATGTTTTTGCAACATCTTCATTTGTCTGTATTTGAAGGATGTTTTTAATTGATTTTGAGTAAAAAACGGTATAAGGTGAACCAGTGTCAAATTGCAAATAATACGTTGTAGTGTCGTCATCAAAATGCATGGGAAGTAGTAACACATTTTTTTCTTTACTCAACCACATAAGAGGAATAGAACCACTTTCATTTTCTATTATTAAATAGTTTTTTTCGGGAGTAAATTTTTGGTCAAAATAAATATAGCTACCAAGTACAACCAAAACCAAAAAGGCCAAAAAGGTTAACGCGATTTTCTTTAAAATTTTCATTTGATTATTTTTTTTGCAAATGTCTATTTTAGGGAACTAAATGAAGGCAAAACAATACGCCAATTTTACGTCAATTTGCTGATGATTTTATAAGTAGTTGATTTTTAAATTTTTATGTAAATCATTTTTAATGTTTAAACTAATGCCGTTTAGTATAACCACGAGTAATTTTAGACAAATAATTATTAATAAGGGCAATAGAAAAAGAGGAAAATGTAGTGATAATCCTTTTTGAATAAACGGACTTATGATTTGTGAAAGAGCTAATGCAGTTGCTAAAATGACTTGAACACTTACAATGCTTTTTCCTAATTCCTTATTTTTAGTGTCTTTTGTTTTATATGTCAAAATCAAAGGAAATAGAACTCCGCCAAAAGGTATTATAAGTCCAATTAAGCTAGAAAAATTAATCAATTTTGCTCTGTCAACTTTTGTGATCTTTTTGGAAGGTACAAGTTTTTCAGGCTCAGTTTGAAAAGCATTTGCAAGAGCTTTTAATGTAAACCCTTTTGGGATATTTCCTGCTTCAATCCTTTGAATTGTCCTTAGAGAAATACCGCTTTTTTGGGCAAGTTCAGTTTGTGTTAAGTTTTTTTCTTCTCTTAAATGTTGGACTATTGATTTCATTTTCGTTTCATTTTCGTTTCGGATAAACTTTTTGCTAACGTTTTGGCTCTTGGCTATGTGGCGGATTAAGGAAACGTAATATTTCGGTCAAAGACTAATTTTCCAAGTACAAAACCATCTTCAAATTAAACATAATCTCACCATATTGCCAAACTACTGTTAGCGGTTCGTTGATTTTTTTCCTCGCTTTATTTTAGTTTCAATTTCATTTGGTCTTCAGTAAAATATTTCCCTTTCCATTTTATCGCATTGCTTTCAGAGCCATATGTTACAAAGCCAAATTTTTCGTAGAGTTTTTTTGCATTGTCATTATTTGCAATTACCGTCAAATTAATTTGTTCAATGTCAGGGATTTGTTTTACTCTTTCAATTAATTTTTCAATTAGTTTTTTTGCAATTCCTTGTCCACGAAAGTTTTTGGAAACATACATTCTAAACAAAATACCTTTGTGTCTTAATTTTTCTCTATCTCCACCGTCACGAGCAAAACTTACTACGCCTACTAATTCTTTGTATGAATAAGCCCCAAGTGTAAAACTGTCCAATTTGTCTTCAGTAGGGAAAGATGTATTTAAATCGTCATTAGGTGTTATACGAAAATTTTCTTCGTCATTGATTAGCCCAAAAGTTAGAAACTTTTTATAGTATTCAATTTGGTCAGACTTGATTTCTGTAATTTCTATTTTATTCATTGTTAATTGTCAATTAGTGAGTGGTCGTTTTACAATGACCGCTAATTTTCCCTTGTTGCAAGGGTGGGGTGGGGTTAAATTAAGCCTTATTTTCGGATTTGCCACCCGAGCGACAGCGAACAGGCGAAGCAAAACTTCCCAAATACAGGACCATTTCCAAATTAAGCCAATTGCCCAAATCTCTTGTAGCAAGTGTTAGCCACAGGTTATTTATATATAGTCATTTACGTCATCTTCGGTAATCCATTCTTTCATTTCGGGTAAAACTCTTTTTTGCATAAAATCGAAAAAATCTAAATGCTCCGATTCGATTATATTCCAACCTTTTACATTTGTTCCGAAAGATGGATGAAATACAATTATATTTTCTGTTACTTTTCCGCCCTTAATTTCAAACCCTACAAATGTGTCCATATCTTGTCTACGCCCAAAAGTCATTACTTCACGATTTTGTTCACACTCAATTTTAAATCGTTCGTTGATTGATGAATTCTGATTAATTTCTGTTTCAAAATTCCAAGGAATGAATTTCGTTAAATTCAGTTTTGCAAACCAATTATATGTATTTGGTATTTGGTATTTCATCGTTTTATTTAACTTTAACCTTGTGTTATTTTGTCTGCAATTATAATGAAATCTATTTTGGCTTTTAGTGGTTCTTCGAATCCTCTAATATGAATTAGAGTGTAACCAATGTCAAAATCTTCTTGGACTAATACGATATCTTTTATATTAATTAGAGTTTTTTGAGCATCGTTTTTTATTTCTAGAAATGCCATATTTGTGGTTGTTTTTTATTATTTCTCTTCGTTTTTTCGGTTAACTTGTGGCTAACGGTTTGCGCTATGAAATGTTGGGGTTTTCGGAGCCACTCCCGTATCCGCCGAGACAAGCCAACCAGAAAGTGCTGAAAACGCCTAACCACAATGCCCCCAATTTTTATAGCGTGTGTTAGCGGTTCGTTGTTTATTTCCTATTGTCTTGTTTAAAAGGTTTAAGAGTATTGTCAATTAAGCTACAAATTTCTATAAAGTTGTCAGCAAGGTTTGTAATAATATTTTCAAGATTTTCTTCTTTTAATTCTGTCCACCCTTCCATTAATGTCAATGGACCAAATTTTACGCTTACATTTTCCCAATTGTTTTGATATGTTTTAAACTGTTTTCTGAAACTATTCGCAAACTCTCTACTTAAAATAGAATAACCATTTAGTTTCCTAAGTTTTAATGCATGAATATTGTAGAAAACTTTGTTTTCTTGTAATGTCTTTTCATTTACCCAAACGGAAAAAAATATTCTTGCCTCCGCAGTTAACGGATTATTTAAATCATTTGTCCATTCTCGTTTGTATAACTTCAAATAAACAGAATTCAATACAATACCAATAGAAATTTCAAGTTTTTTTTGGTCTAGAAGTCTTTTGTCAAGACTATCAGCAGATTTTTTGAATTTGTCTAAGTAATGTTCAAAGTCCATATTTACAAATATTAAAATTAAGTTGTCAGTGTTCTTTGAGTGTCGCTCTCACAATGACCGCTAACGTTCCCGTGCTTTGCGAGGTTTGGGATTAAATTAAGCCTTATTTTCGGATTTGCCACCCGAGCGACAGCGAACAGGCGAAGCAAAACTTCCCAAATACAAGACCTTTTTTAAATTAAGCCAAATGCACAAATCTCTTGTAGCAAGTGTGTGTGCCCTGCATGAGCAGGACACACGCTGTAAGCTTTGATAAAAATTCGAAAATACAAATTTGGATTTAGAAAACAAATCTTACAGCGTGTTATTTTTCCAGAGGGTGCAAGTCCCTTATGGGCGGACTGAAAACCCGAACCATTAGCACGTCGCAAGGTTATCGCACCGCTATTTGAACCCGAATTCAGCAACAACAGTTTTGGATTTAGACCCAACAAAAACTCCCGACAAGCCGTTGGACAAGCGAGGGATTACATCCATCAAGGACTGAACTACATCGTGGACACCGACTTAAAGAACTTCTTTGACGAGGTTGACCATTGTTTACTGCTGAATCTGATCTATCAAAAAGTGAAATGCAAAACCACGATGCGTCTGATACGAAAATGGCTTCGGGTACCGATAAAAATCAACGGCAAACTGCAAAAACGAAGAAAGGGTGTTCCGCAAGGTTCTCCATTGAGTCCGTTATTGTCTAATATTTTGCTCGATGAATTGGACAAAGAAATGACAAGACGCAAACTCAAATTCGTTCGTTATGCCGATGATTTTAGTATCTACTGTAAATCTGAAAATCAGGCGAAAGCCACGGCAAAAGTGATTGCCAAATTCCTGAAAACGAAGCTCCAACTCACCATAAACGAGGAGAAAAGCGGGATTAGACGCCCGGTAAACTTCACGATTTTGGGCTTTGGTTTTGTGCCAACGTACAGGAAAGGAAGCAAAAACGACTATCAACTGGTGGTGGCAGAAAAGGCTTGGAAGAAGCTCAAGGAACAGCTCAAAAACATTAGCCGCAAAACCGCACCAGCCAAGCTCGAGGAACGTATCACCAAAATAAAAGAAGTGCAACGGGGATGGTTAAACTATTTTCGGGGAACGAGCATTATGGGTAAATTACGTGATTTGGACGGTTGGTTGCGTAACCGACTTCGCTACTGCATTTGGCATGATTGGAAAAAACCCGAGCGAAAGAGAAAGAATCTCATTCGGCTTGGTGTTGACCAAGGTCACGCTTATGCTTTTAGCCGCACTCGCAAAGGTGGTTGGGCAATTGCACAGAGTCCGATTTTGAGTACCACTATTACCTTAAAACGCCTAAAACAGCGTGGCTATCAATCCTTGACCGACGTTTACATTGAACTTAACCCATCTCTTTGCGAACCGCCGAGTACGTGACCCGTACGCTCGGTGGTGTGAGAGGCGCACTCCGTTCCATAAGGGGCGGAGCCGTCTACTCGATTATGCGGGGGTTATTTTGTCGAAATTACAATTTTCACACAAAACTTTCACGCTTCTGTTGGCACATTCCAATTTTCACGTTTCTGCTTTCGGTTCGCAATTTCAACTTATTGTTTTTAATTTTCGTTTTAATTTTCTACTAAAAAACTTTTCAGGTTTCTGTTGGCAGATTCCAACTTTCACACTTTTACTTTTCAAGTTCTGCTTTTCACACTTCAGTTTTTCGTCTGTAAATTGTCAGATTCCTAATTTCAGACTTCTTTTAGCGATTCCGATTTTCACGCTTCTGCTTTGTAAACTTGCGGAAACAATGTTTATTTTCTGATTGTTTTCATCTGCGTAATTTCGGCATAACTCCCGCATAACTATCTTATATGCGCATAAACTAAACAGGTTTTATGTTGAATTGGCATGTTATGCGCAAGTTTTGGTTTTAGTTTATGCGTATTATTTTTTAATAATAGTCACAAAAATAAGAATATTTCTTACGTGTCAAAAGGATTGATGATGTTTTTCAAAGTGGTGCTGCTCACGTGTGTGTAGATCATGGTAGTTTTAGGACTGCTATGTCCTAATAGATCCTGAATGTAGCGCAAATCGGTACCACTTTCTAATAGGTGAGTGGCAAAACTGTGGCGAAGCGTATGCAGGCTTATTTGTTTTGTGATTCCTGCTTTTTTGACGGCTAGTTGTAAAATGTTTTGTGCGCTTCGGCTACTGTATTGACCTCCATATTGTCCTTCAAATAAATAAGTTTTGGGTTTGTAAATTGCATAGTATTCTCTTAGTAAACTTAAAACTTTTGTTGATAATAGGGTGTATCGGTCTTTTTTTCCTTTTGCATTCTTGACGTGAATTAGCATTCTTTGGCTGTCTATGTCAGTCATTTTCATGTTTATTGCTTCGCTAATTCGAAGACCAGATGAATAGATTAGGGCTAATAATGTTCTGTGTTTTAAATTTGAATTAGTCTAAATGTTTCTTCTTTGCTTAAAACATTGGGTAGTGATTTTGCATTTTTTGGGCGATGTAATGTTTCAGTGTCTATTTTAGTATTCTTAATGATTTTAAAAAATAATTTTATCGAATTGATAATTTGATGTTGGTATGATGCTGAAAGGTTATTTTTCAGGATGTAGTTGTTATTGAAAACAATTACGTCGTCATTTGTGATGTCGGTTAGGGCTTTTTCTCGGTAAAAGACCAAAAAGGATTTTAAGGCTTCGCTATAAGTATTGATGGTACTGTCGCTATAGCGTTTGGAGCGCAACCATTGTTTGAATTTTTCGATATTTTCTATTCCTTCGGGCGAGGGTACGGTGTGGGATAAGGAGGGGATTTTGAACCGGATTCGGTTTTCTTCGGTATCCGGTAAGTGCCAAACGCCTAGAGTCTGGCTCCATCGAGCGCCTTCCAGTTGTTTGATTCGGGCGATTAAATCGGCGTTTTTTTCGAAATAAACGGCTATTCGTTTTTCTTTTTTGTGTGTAATGGGCTGTGCTTTCCAATTCATAAGGCGTATAAATAGGTGTGAATGGTATATAAGAGTCTGTTTAAGTTTTATTTATTGGCTCTCTTATGACGATTTTTGGCTACAACTTCGTTAAATTTTTATACAATAGCTCTGCTATTTTATAAAAATTTGCCTCGTTTCACTCAAAAATCCTCTAATAATAAATTTCAAAAATAAAATTTAAACAGGCTCTAAAGATATTGATTTTTAGTGAAATACTCTTTTTTAAGGATTTGGTTGTTATGAAAAACAAATGCCTAGCCCAGATGGAAGCGGCATCCTGTTGTCCCGGGGTTCGGGACAACAGATACAGCGGACAGCTGGAAATAGCTCCTTAAAAAGAAGGCAGAAGTTAGAAGTTAGAAGTGGGAAGTTAGAAAATAGAAGACTGAAAATTGGCAATAGATAAGGTAACGTAAAGTATATTTGCCTAGTCTACCTCTCATTTGCTTCGCCAGTTCGCTGTCACTCGTGTGGAGAGGGTCGGGGAGAGGAAGAAATGTCAGTTTGTCATATCGTTTTGTGACAATTGTTATGAAAACTGACAATTTACTAGGTTTTTTATATTGGCATAATCATTGCCTTAGAGTCTTCGAGTTGTTAAACAAGTACACAATAAAAATTAAATATATTAAACAATGGGTAAAATAATCGGAATTGATTTAGGTACAACGAACTCTTGTGTTTCTGTAATGGAGGGTAACGAAGCTGTGGTAATCCCTAATGCTGAAGGTAAAAGAACTACACCATCTATCATCGCTTTTGTTGAAGGTGGAGAAATTAAAGTGGGGGATCCTGCAAAAAGACAAGCAGTAACTAACCCTACAAAAACGATTGCTTCTGTTAAACGTTTTATGGGACACACTTTTGCCGAAATTACTGAAGAGGCAAAAAGAGTTCCTTATTCTGTAGTGAAAGGTGACAACAATACACCACGTGTGGATATTGACGGTCGTTTATACACTGCACAAGAATTGTCAGCAATGACACTTCAAAAAATGAAAAAAACTGCTGAGGACTATTTAGGTCAAACTGTTACTGAAGCGGTTATTACTGTTCCTGCTTACTTTAACGATGCACAACGTCAAGCTACTAAAGAAGCTGGAGAGATTGCTGGTCTTAAAGTTATGCGTATTATCAACGAACCAACTGCTGCTGCTTTGGCTTATGGTTTGGATAAAAAAGGTAAAGATCAAAAAATTGCTGTTTACGATTTAGGTGGAGGTACTTTTGATATCTCTGTTCTTGAATTAGGTGACGGTGTATTTGAAGTATTGTCAACTGACGGTGATACTCACTTAGGAGGAGATGATTTTGACCACGAAATCATTGACTGGTTGGCTGACGAATTTAAAGCTGAAGAAGGTATCGACTTGCGTCTTGACCCAATGTCATTGCAACGTATCAAAGAAGCTGCTGAGAAAGCAAAAATTGAATTGTCTTCTTCTGCAGAGACTGAAATCAACTTGCCTTACGTAACTGCTACTGCTTCTGGACCAAAACACTTAGTTAAAAAATTATCAAGAGCTAAATTTGAGCAATTGACTGACTCATTAGTAAAACGTTCTATGGCTCCTGTGGCTAAAGCGTTGAAAAATGCTGGTTTATCAGTTTCTGACATTGACGAAGTTATCTTGGTTGGAGGTTCTACTCGTATTCCAAAAATCGTTGACGAAGTTGAGAAATTCTTCGGTAAAAAAGCATCTAAAGGTGTTAACCCTGATGAAGTTGTTGCTATTGGAGCTGCTATTCAAGGTGGAGTTCTTTCCGGAGATGTAAAAGATGTATTGTTACTTGACGTTACTCCATTGTCTTTGGGTATCGAAACTATGGGTGGTGTAATGACTGTTCTTATCGAAGCTAACACTACTATCCCAACTAAAAAATCTCAAGTTTTCTCTACTGCTGCTGATTCTCAACCATCTGTTGAAATCCACGTATTGCAAGGAGCTAGAGCAATGGCTGCTGATAACAAAACTATCGGTCGTTTCCACTTAGACGGTATCCCACCAGCACCAAGAGGAGTTCCTCAAATCGAAGTAACTTTTGATATTGATGCTAATGGTATCATCAAAGTTTCTGCAACTGACAAAGGAACTGGAAAATCTCACGATATCCGTATCGAAGCTTCTTCTGGATTGACTGCTGAAGAAATCGAAAGAATGAAAAAAGACGCTGAAGCTAACGCTGATGCTGACAAAGCTGCAAGAGAAAGAGCTGAAAAATTGAACGAAGCTGACGGAATGATCTTCCAAACTGAGTCTCAATTGAAAGAGCTTGGAGCTAAATTATCTGATGATAACAAAGTAGCTATCGAGTATGCATTAACTGAATTGAGAATGGCTCACCAATCTCAAGACATTCCTGCAATTCAAACTGCTCTTGACAACATTAACGCTGCTTGGAAAAAAGCTACTGAAGAAATGTATGCTCAAGGAGAACAAGGTCAAGCTGCTGCTGAGCCACAAGCTCAATCGCAAGGAGACAATGTTGAAGACGTTGAATTCGAAGAAGTAAAATAATCTTTTTTAGATAAAAGATAATAGACTTTTAGATTATAGTAAAAACCGAGCCATTTCTGGCTCGGTTTTTTTGTTGGATGGGATTGTGATAAGGAAAAGATTTGTATCGTGGCATTGTAAAGATGTATGGAAGTGCGGTAGAGACACACACGGTAGAGATGCACTGCAGTGCGTCTTTACAACGCAGATGTGTTTTGACAAATGCATCTACAAATTATTCATCTTTATTTAATAATGTAAACCGAGCCGGAAATGGTTCGGTTTTTTTGTTTGTATGATTGAATTTAATACCATATTTTTTTGTGTTATTTTTCTTTTTTTTTAAAAATAATAGTTTTTTTTGTTAAAATAAAACAAAGAATTATTATGAAAAAAATCATTGGAATTGGGTTATTAGTTATGTCATTAGTTTTTTTTGGATGTAGTAAAGATGAAGATTCAGAAAGTGCGACAGGTTCAATAACTGCTACTATTAATGGGACTCCTTGGGTAGGGACAAAAATCATTAATGTATCACTTATACAATCAACAACTTTAAAAGAACAACGTTTTGATATTAGTGCTCAGGATGGAAAACAGATGTTAGCATTGGCTGTCTCAAGTGAGTTGACAACAACAAAAGGAATGCCTGTTCGTTCTTATTCTTATGAGGATGATGTAGCCTTATTTATAAATACTTATATAGATGGAGCAAATACTTATACAGAACATTCCCCTGTAAGTGGTGAATTGATAATTAAATCTATTGATACCGATAAGAAAACTATTTCAGGAACATTTAGTTTTAAAAGTGAAAAAGTAGGGGTTTTACAAACAGCGATTGTAACCCCAGATATTGTAAATGTCACTAACGGCGTTTTTACAAATTTGACTTATACTGTCATATCTGAAAAGTAAAATATATTTTAAATAATAATAACCGGGTCAGAAATGGCTCGGTTTTTTTGTGAGGTAAAGCTAGGGTCTTGTAATTTTTTTGTAATATTACTTTACAAATAATTTTATGAGAAAGATCAAATACAGAAAAGGGAAACGAGTGCAGGCCTATTCATTCGAATATACGGGACAACACAAAGACAAAAAGGTTGAAATGCAATTGTTTGTTTATGACGATTGCTCTGTAAATGTATATGAGAATGCGCATATTGAGTCTTTGGAAAAACATATTGATTTGAATAAGAAAAATTGGTTAAATATTCACGGATTGACTGATGTTGATTTGCTTAAAAAAATAGCCGGACATTTCAATATAGCCGATTATATGTTGGCCGATATTTTGAATACAACCAAAAGGACCAAAGTAGAAGAGGAAAAAGATGTTTTGTTTTTTAATATAAAATCAATGTTACCAACCGAAGGTTCAGATGAAATTAGGGTGGAGCAAATCAGTTTTTTGTTGAAAAAAGGGATTTTGATTTCGTTTCAGGAAAAAAGAAGTGATTTTTTTACGCACATTCGGGAGCGAATTAGAACTAATTCGGGGGTTGTAAGAAATAAGAAGGCAGATTATTTATTGTTTGTATTATTGGATGCCATTATTGGGAATTTTTATATAACACTCGAAAATGAAGAAGACAAGGTAGAGGAGTTAATAAATTTTACAAAAATGAGCGCTGATCCTATTATTTTGGAAAAAATTGAAAAACACAGGGATAATTTCAATTTTTTGAAACGCTCAATTATTCCGCTACGGGATTCTTTGTATGAAATAAAAAGCATTAAAGAAGACGATGTTTTTAATGAAATAGAACCCGATAATTTTAGTTTTTTTACCCGTTTACATCAAAAATGCCTGGAACTTCTGGAACAAATCGAGGCAGATATGGGAGCCTTGGAAAGTGCTTCCAATTTCTTTTTTGCAGCCCAGGCCCATAAGATGAACGAGATTATGAAAACGCTGACAGTTATCTCGGTGATATTCATTCCGTTGACTTTTATTGTAGGGGTTTACGGGATGAATTTTGATAATATGCCAGAGCTTAGATTTCGCAATGGTTATTTTTTGGTAGTTGGTTTTATGTTCTTGGTGGTAATTGGGATGGTTTTTTATTTTAAAAGACGGAGATGGTTTTGATTTAAGTGTGTAAATCACATTTTTAAGTGTGTAAATTACATTTTTGCAAATGAAACCTGATTTTGGTCATATTTATAAGGGAATTAAAGGTATAATTTTGCATGAAAGTTTAGAAAACATAAAAATTTTAAAAAATAGGAATATGAAAAAAGCTATTTATATTGCAACTATTGAAGAGAATTGCGGTAAAACAATAATTACCTTGGGATTATTGAGAATGTTACTGGGAAGAACTGCAAAGGTTGGATATTTCAGGCCTGTGATTGAAGATTATGAAGAGGGGAAAAAAGATACCCATATTGAGATGGTACTTTCACATTTTGATTTGGATATTAAATATGAAGATGCTTATGCCATAACAAAAAGTAAATTAATCAAGAAAAAAAACAATGGAAAACTAGGCGACGTTGTTGATTTGATTATTGAAAAATATAAAAAACTGGAAGACCGTTTTGACTTTATTTTGGTCGAAGGAACCAGTTTTACAGGAGAAGGTACGGTTATCGAACTTGATATGAATGTTTTGATTGCCAAAAACCTTGGAGTTCCAACCATTATCGTGGGATCCGGAGAAGGTAAAACTTTGGATGAATTAGTCGATAATTTGAATTTGGCTTATAATTCATTTAAAATAAAAGAAGTTGAAGTTTTGGCAGTTATTGCCAATAAAGTACAACCTCAGAATTTGGAATTGGTATCAAGTGCGTTGCAAAAAAGCTTGCCGCCATCAGTTCTTATCAATTCCATTCCATTAATTGGTAGCTTGAACAATCCTACGATACAAGAAATCATTGAAGCATTGGATGCCAAAGTATTGTTTGGTCAAGAGTATTTAAACAATCAAATTGGAAGTTATAGTATTGGTGCTATGCAATTACGTAACTATTTGCTTCACCTTAAGGATAACGCCCTTGTTATTGTTCCAGGGGACAGAGCCGATATTATTCTTGGGGCATTGCAGGCAAATGAGTCTGTTAATTATCCAACAGTTTCAGGGATTGTTTTGACAGGGAATATTGTTCCGGAAGATAGTATTTTGAAACTAATAGAAGGGCTTTCGTCCGTAGTGCCAATCATAACGGTAGAAAGAGGCACTTATCATATTGCCAATGAAATAGGTAATATTAAACCGAAAATTTATGCTCAAAACACTCAAAAAATTGAAACTTCGATCAATACTTTTGATAAATACGTTGACTTAGATGTGTTAATTGATAAGTTTAACGCCTTTAAAGCAGAAGGAATGACTCCTAAGATGTTCCAATACAATATGGTGAAAAGAGCCAAAGCGCACAGAAAGCATATTGTTTTGCCGGAAGGAAATGACGAAAGGATTATTATTGCTGCCGCTCGTTTGCAGGCAATGGATGTAGTTGATATTTCTATTATTGGAAATAAAAAACAAATAGAAAGCAAAGTAGCCGAATTAGGTTTGGAATTTGACTTTAATAAAGTGCCTATCATTAATCCGATAGAATCTGAACATTATGACGATTATGTAAATACTTATTATGAGTTACGTAAAGCGAAAAATGTTACTCCAGCAATGGCAAGGGATTTAATGGAAGACGTTTCGTATTTCGGTACCATGATGGTATACAAAGGACATGCTGACGGGATGGTTTCGGGAGCTGCGCATACAACGCAACATACTATTTTACCAGCGCTACAGTTCATTAAAACGAAACCAAATTCGTCAGTAGTATCCTCCGTGTTTTTCATGTGCTTGGAAGACCGTGTTTCTGTTTTTGGAGATTGTGCGATCAATCCGAACCCAACTGCAGAACAACTTGCAGAAATAGCAATTTCATCTGCTGATTCGAGTATTTCTTTCGGAATTGAGCCAAAAATCGCTATGTTGTCTTACTCATCTGGTACATCAGGAAAAGGAGATGAGGTAGAAAAAGTAAGAACTGCAACTGAAATTGTAAAACAAAAACGTCCTGACCTTAAAATTGAAGGACCAATTCAATATGATGCTGCGGTTGATCCAGAAGTTGGACAAAGTAAAATGCCAAATTCTGAAGTGGCTGGTCATGCCAGTGTATTGATTTTCCCTGACTTGAATACAGGTAACAATACATATAAGGCAGTTCAAAGAGAAACCGGGGCATTGGCAATCGGACCAATGTTACAAGGTTTGAACAAGCCTGTAAATGATTTGAGCCGTGGTTGTACAATTGATGATATTATAAACACAGTAGTTATCACAGCAATACAAGCGCAGGAATTTTAACAATAATGAGTATTTACCAATGTACTCATCAAATTAAATAAATAAAAATGAAAGTAGTAGTTATAAACTCGGGGAGTTCTTCGATAAAATACCAATTGATTGAAATGCCTCAAGGCGATGTGATTTGTTCCGGAATGGTGGATAGAATTGGCTTAGAGTCTTCAAATTTAACTTATGTGACCAATGCTGTCAAAGTTGAAGAAACATTACCAATTGCAAATCATAAAATAGGTTTGCAAAAGATTTCTCAATTGTTGATGGATGATACAGTAGGGGTTATAAAAAGTACCGAAGAAATTAAAGCCGTTGGACACAGAGTAGTGCATGGAGGAAGTTCTTTTTCGGAAACAACATTAATAACTAAGGAAGTAAAAGATGAAATAAGAAAATTATGTGAAATAGCTCCTTTGCACAATCCTGCACATTTAGAGGGAATTATTGTTGCTGAAGAAATTTTTGTAGAAGCAAAACAGATAGTTGTTTTTGATACAGCTTTTCATCAAACAATGCCAGAAGAAGCTTATAAATATGCTATACCGAATCAGTTTTTAACAGAAAATAAACTTAGGGTGTATGGCTTTCATGGAACATCGCATAAATATGTTTCAGAAAAAGCAATTCAATATCTAAAATCTGTAAATAAGCCGTATAAAAACATAATAACTTTGCATTTGGGCAATGGTTGCAGTATTACTGCTGTTAAAGATGGCAAATGTATTGATACCTCAATGGGCTTTACACCAATTAGCGGATTGATTATGGGAACCAGAAGTGGTGATATAGATGCGTCAGTGTTGTTTTATATGATGAAATCATTGAAGTACACTGTAGACGAAGTTAGCACTTTATTGCAAAAACAAAGCGGAATGCTTGGTTTGACAGGTTATAGTGACTTAAGAGATATTCAAACTCAGGCAAGCCAAGGAAATAAAGACTGTCAATTGGCTTTGGCTATGAATGCTTATAGAATAAAAAAATACATCGGTTCCTATACTGCTGCATTAAACGGTTTGGATGCTATTATTTTTACAGCCGGTATTGGAGAAAATTCAGCAGAGATAAGAAAGTTGGTTTGTACCGATATGGAATTCTTTGGAATTGAATTGGAGGATGCCAAAAACGAAATTCGTTCCAAAGAAATAAGAGAAATCAATACTGCAGATGCTAAAACAAAAGTTTTGGTTATCCCAACTAATGAAGAATTGGAAATAGCAAATCAGGTTTATGATTTGCTATTAAATTAAAAATGAAATAACTTAATCAAAAAGCCTCTGTGATAAGAGGCTTTTTTTGTCGATTTTATTGAAGAAATGTAATTATATTTGATAAAAATCTTCTTCTTTTGAAAACGAAACTACTTCATATATTTTTTTTCTGTTTTTTGTCATCGCAATTATTTGCTCAAGAGTTACTTCCTTTTGTTGAAAATTATAACAAATCAAACTATCAGGGTGATAACCAAATTTGGAATGTTGTTCAAGGAAATGACAATGCGATGTATTTTGCCAATAATTACTATTTGCTTAGGTATGACGGCGTAAAATGGGAGAAATATACGTTGCCCTACAAAACAATTATTCGATCTATAATGGTAGATGGAGACCGAATTTACTCTGGTTCTTATCAGGAATTTGGTTATTGGTCCCGAAAAAACGCCAAGATGCATTATGTTTCTATTACAAAAGGGAAAAAAGTATTTGATGCAAAAGATAATGAGGAAATATGGAAAATATTTAAGTTTAACAACAAAATTTATTTTCAGTCTTTCAATAGTATTTTCGTGTTTGACGGTAAGTCAATAAAGAAAAAGCCATTTCCTTTTTTGATATCCTATTGTTTTGTTATTGATAATCAATTATTAATCGCTTCAGTTGAAAAAGGAATTTTTCGGTTGACTAACGGAAAAATCGAAAAAGTAAATGGATTGTCTCTTTTGGAAAATAATGTTATTCACGCCATCCAAAAGCATGAAAATAAGGTTTATTTTTTTACAAAAAAGAGCGGGGTTTATGTATTTGAGAACAATGTTTTGAGTCCCTGGAAGAGTAGTTTGAATGATATTTTGAAATCTGCCAATATTAATGTTGCGCAATTTATCCAAAACAATAAATTGGTTATCGGAACAGCCAATAAAGGTGTTTATATTCTCGATTTGAATGACGGTTCATATAAAAATATCAATCGAAATAATGTCTTGATGAACAACTCAATTCTTAGTATTGGTCAAGATAGTGAAAATGACTTGTGGCTAGGGCTAGATAACGGAATTACTCATATCGAAGTCAATTCTCCAATTTCAATATTTTATGACAGTTCTGGTATTTTAGGGTCTGTATATTCCGTAGCGAGCACTCCAAAGGGGTATTTAATGGCTTCTAATCATGGTATTTTTAAGTATGAAGACAAGCAACTGTCATTAATTCAAAATACACAAGGTCAGGCTTGGAATATTAGTAAAATTAAAGATCAGTATCTCATTGGCCACAACGAAGGAACCTACATTTACAAAAATGATGCGTTAAGTAAATTGAGTAATATTAACGGAGGCTGGAATTTGACTAAAAGTGGTATTAATAATTCGTACCTGCAAGCAACTTACAGCGGAGTTGTTGTTTATAATAATTCTAATGATTTAAAGCAAAAAACGGTAATTACGGGAATACAAAAACCAATCAAATATCTTGCACAAAACAGGAAAAATGAAATTTGGGCAGCAGACAATAACAGAGGTTTGTACCGTATTCTTTATAATGATGACTATGTGACCACCAAAGTCGAAAATGTGACCCAACGCAGTAAAATTAACAATGACTTTGGGGTTAAGATATTTGAATTCCGTAACGAAATTCTCTTTCTAATAGACAATTCATGGTATACTTTTAATTCCATAGCAAATCAATTGGTGCCCAATGAACTATTTAATACAAATTTTAAAAATGTCTCTGATATTGTTGCCATAGATGAAAATCATTTCATGGTACTTCAGGAAGGGCTTTTGTATCATATAAGTGCTCAAGGGACTAAATTCATCAAAAACTGCATTCAGGAGAAATATTATAAAGGAAAAATCATCAATGGAAACTTGAAAGTGTTTAGGGATAAAAACAGTTATTTACTAAATCTGGATGATGGTTTTATTTCAATGGAATTTAAATACGATGGGAAAAAGAATGTCAATGTTAAGATTGAAGCTTTCAATGACGATATTTTGGTTAAAAATAATTCAAAAATCAACCATAATTCAGAGCTGAGGATAAATGTAATATCAGGAATTTATGGTGCGTCAAAACCGGATTTGTTTTATAAAATAAATGGGGACAAAGTTTTTTTTCCAGTCAAAGAGGGATTAATCCTTTTGAATAACCTTAATAGTGGTTCGAACGATGTCACTATTTACAGTAATGACGGGTTGAATTATAATAGAATAACCGGTTTTCAGTTTGTAGTGGCCAGAGCATGGTATTTTTCAAACTTGATGATTTTTGTATATCTGATTTTGATAGGACTCATCCTTTATCTTTATTATAAGTGGAATAAAATGAAATACATTCAGAAGCTCGAATTGCAAAAAGAGGAATTGAAACATCAGAAGGAAATTATGGAAATGGAGTTGAAAGCCGAAAATGAATTGAACATTCAGGAGTACGAAAAGCATATTTTGGAATTGGAATTGCAAACAAAATCTTCAGAAGTCGCAGGGAAATCACTTTCAATAGCCAAGCAAAGCGAGATGATTGAGAATATTCAGAATATCCTTGATACAGAATCGGATTTCAATAAACTGAAGAGTGAGATCAAAAAAGCAATAAAAATCAATGCTGTCAATAAACATGAGTGGGAAGTTTTTGAAACCAATCTCAATCAGATTAACAACGAATTTATAACTGCCTTATCCAAGAAATATCCGCAATTGACTTCAAAGGATATTAAGCTGTGTGTTTACCTGAAAATGAATCTTTCCTCCAAAGAAATTGCTCCAATGATGAATATTTCTTTTAGAGGAGTGGAGCTACATCGTTATCGTTTAAGAAAGAAATTGGGACTTGCACAAGATGAAACGCTTTCTAAATTTTTATTATCCATATAAAAAAGTGAATTTTTTTGTTAATATTGTGTTTATTTTATACTTTTTTTATTGAATTATAATACATCATCACTACATCATCGTTCTTCGGTGTAGTTTTTGAATGTTTTTATAAATGGCTGTAAAATAAGGATTTGTTATTTGATTATCAGGGTTTGATGTATTTATGTAGTAGTGTCTCTTCGGCTACTACAACGTTGTAATTGGTTAATTTAGCTCAACTAACTTAAACGTTTAACAAACCTATGAGAAATTTTATTTTTAGCTTTTTAGCACTCATTCTCCTTCCAGCCTATATGTCTGGTCAAGTAATCAAAGGAAAAGTAGTAGATCAGACTGGAATAGGAGTTCCTGGCGCATTTATTGTTGCAGGAAATGTTTCAGCAGATACTGATTTTGATGGAAATTTTAGTATTGCAGCCAAAGAGGGTACAATATTAAAAATTAGCTTAGTCGGTTTTGAATCGGTATCAGTTCCGGCGACTTTAACACCTATGACCATTACGCTGAAAGAATCAAAAGACACAGCGCTTAAAGAAGTGGTTGTCATTGGATACGGTACAAGAAAGAAAATAGATAATACTACTGCTATTTCTTCTATAAAAGCCGAAGAGATTACCAAAACCAAAGTATTGAATGCTTCTCAAGCGATTCAAGGTAAAGCGTCTGGGGTACAGGTGATATCATCTGATTTACCGGGTAGTACGCCTTCAGTAATTATTAGAGGTTTGGGTACTGCTTTGGGAGGGCGAACTCCTTTATATGTTGTAGATGGAATGCAAACAGAAAACATCAATAACATAAACTCAAACGACATTACTTCTTATGAAATTTTAAAAGATGCATCGGCACTCGCTATTTACGGTACAAGAGCTGCTAATGGAGTAATCATCATTACAACTAAAAAAGGTAAAGGAGAGAAAATATCTGTAGAAATTGAAAGCTTTGCAGGTATGAGGGAGCCTTTGAAAAAGGTTAAAATGGCTGGGAGCAATAAATATTCCCACTATTCTAATGTTGCATTACAATCGACTACTTTTTCTCAAGATCAGCCTGTAAATACAGATTGGTTTGATGAAATTACCAGAACAGGAACTTATACTCAAAATAATATTTCTATTTCTGGAGCATCAGAAAGCATAAAATACTTTTTCAGTTTAGGAAATTACGAAGAAAAAGCAGTTTTGAATGGTTTAGATTATGGTCGTACAACTTTTAGAAATAATAATGAATATAAAATTTCTAAAAAATTGACTTTAAATCAAAATTTCAGTTTTACTTCTGGAAAATCTGTACCAAAACCATTGAGTGCTTTTACAAATGCATATAAGCAATCGCCAATTGTGCCAGTTTATTTTCCTGATGGTAAATATGGTGTGTCTCGTGTAGGCAATGATGGTTTTGCAAGTGAAACTGGTTCTTCATTTAATAATGTTGGAAATCCGGTGGCTCAGTTGAATTTTTTCGATGAGCAACAAAGAAGTGTAACCTTGCAAGGTGGATTGAAGTTAGATTATGAGATTATAAAATCATTGAAATTTACTTCACAATTTAATGGTGAATTTTATACTTGGAAACAATACAATTATGATGACACAAAAAACATTTGGTTGGCTGCAAACCCCAACAAAGTTTCAAGTGATTATGAAAATGAATTTCCAAATGCGAATATAAATTTATTGACTAAAGGCAGAGAACAATACTTTAATT
The DNA here is from genome assembly GCF_027111335.1 of Flavobacterium aquiphilum. NCBI lineage: Bacteria > Pseudomonadati > Bacteroidota > Flavobacteriia > Flavobacteriales > Flavobacteriaceae > Flavobacterium > Flavobacterium aquiphilum. The sequence continues at coordinate 2,243,259 of NZ_CP114288.1, forward strand.
GGAATATGTCTAATTATCTGACTTATAATGAAGTGTTTGGTGAAATTCATGATGTAGAGTTGACAGCAGGTATCGAGACTTCAGTTAAAGGCCCGAGAGAAAAACTGACAATAGCTAGAAAAAATGTTAATTCAAATTCTAATTATTGGTCTTTGAAAGGAGATAATGATTATGAAACAAATATAACAAGTTACCAGGATGAGGTTTTTAATGAAACTAAATTGGCATCTTATTTTGGCCGTTTCCAATATAAATTAATGGATAAATACTTGTTTACCGGAACTATTAGACGTGACGGGTCTTCAAATTTTGGAAAAGATTACCGTTGGGGTAATTTTCCCGCCTTTGGTTTAGGTTGGGTTATAACCAAAGAAAAGTTTATGGAAGATGTTAAAGTGATTAACTTGTTGAAATTAAGAGGCGGTTGGGGTAGATTAGGTAACCAAAACGTACCTCTTAACAATCAGTCGTATACATCTGGTCCAAATGCTTATTTAGGAGGTTCAATTTTAAATCTGGGAACAACTATTAGTTCTCAAATTGATCCTAGTTTATCTTGGGAAATAACCGAAGAATCTTCTGTTGGTTTAGATTTTGAATTATTAGACAACAGATTAAAAGGAGCTTTTGATGTATATGATAAAAATACTTCAAACGTAATTTTAAATACTAAGCCATATTTAACTTCTGGAATCACATCGGCTTCACCAGCACATGTTGGAGAAGTTTCAAACAAAGGATTTGAGGTTTCTTTGCGTTGGGATGACAAAATTACTGATGATTTTAGTTATTGGGTTGGAGGTAATTTTTCGAACAACAAAAATGAAATTACTGGTTTAAAAGATGTTATCCTGTCTCCAGTTATTGGAGGAGGATTAGGAAACGGACAAGATACAAAATTGTTAGATAATACTACAGTTGGTCAGCCATTAGGAAGTTTTTATATCTATCAATATGCTGGTTTTGATGCTACAAATGGAAAAATGATGTATTATAATGCAGCTGGAGAAAAAGTTACTCAAGATGCATTAAACGCAAATACAGATAAAAAATATGTTGGCTCTAGTTTACCAAAATCAAATTACGGATTATCATTAGGGTTTAATTACAAAAACTTTGATTTTTCAGTTGATGGATATGGGACTAGCGGGGCTAAAGTTTATAATGGTAAAAAAGCACAGCGTTTTTCTGGAGAAAATATTGAAGAATCTCTTGCTACAGATTTTTGGACAACAAACAACTTGACAGCTTCAAACCCTGCACCATTCAATCAAGTGCCAGTAGCTTCTACTTATTATTTAGAGTCTGGCGATTTCTTTAGAATCAACAATATTACATTAGGATATAAACTGCCAATTCAAAGTAATAATTTGATTAGCTCTTGCAGAATTTATGTAAACGCTATTAACCCATTTATTACACAAAAATTCTCTGGTTTCTCACCTGAATTAAACGGAGATGGAAATCCTTATGGAACCCAAGGTGTCGAACTTGATGCTTATCCAACTTTAAGATCATTTGTAATTGGTGCTAATTTAAAATTTTAATACAATGAAAAAGATATATATAGCAACGTTTGTATTTTCAACGTTCTTTTTTGCGGGATGTGCAGACGATTATTTAGATGTAGACCAAACAGAATCTATTTCTACAAAAGATACAGAATTATATAATAATGATGCTGGTGCAGCTCAGTTTGTAACGGCCATTTATAATAAATTCTTGAATTGGGATATGACTTCATTCGGATGGATAGGTCTTTCAAGTATTACCTCTGATGATGCCGATAAAGGTTCTTCACCCGGAGATACGGGTACTGATAAGGATGTATTGGATGCATTGACTTATAATGCTTCAAACCCATCTGCAGAAAGTACTTTTATTGCAAATTATGATGGAATTAACAGATGTAATCAAGCCTTAAATATCATTCCAAAATTAGATAAGGCTGATCCAAATTTAAGAGCTAGATTAATTGGCGAAGCTAAATTTTTAAGAGCATTCATGTATTTTACTTTAGTAAAATGCTATGGCGGGGTACCTATTGTAGATCATTTACCGGTTCCTGGAAATGATTCAGATAGAATTATGCAGTTAACACGTAAGACTTCTGCAGAAGTTTACACTTTTATTGAAGCTGATTTGAATGATGCAATTGCCGCATTACCTGAAAAAACAGCTTATTCAGTAAATGAAAGATCGAGAGCTTCAAAAGGTGCTGCTTATGCTTTATTGGCAAAAGTAAGTTTGTATCAGAAAAACTGGCAAAAAGTAATTGATAATTGTAATAAGATTACAGGATACTCAATTGTAAGTGATTATGCTTCAATGTTTAGAGCGGCAGGAAAATTTGATTCTGAATCTATTTTTGAAATTTACGCTCAGGGAGCAGCTCCTGCCAAAGGAATTGAGGGATATTCTAACACCCAAGGCGCTCGTGGTACCGGAGGTTGGGGCTGGGGTTTTAACTCTCCATCACAAAGTTTGGTAAATGCTTACGAACCTGGCGATGTTAGAAAAGCAGCAACAATCATTTTTAGAGGATCTACTTTATATGATGGAAGGGTTGTTCCAAATACAGTGGAAAACGAAAGATACAACTACAAAGCTTATTCTTCGGCTTACACTGATGCTTGGGAAACAGATGTTGATATTAAGTACCTAAGATACGCTGAAGTTTTGTTAATGAAGGCTGAAGCTTTAAATGAATTGGGTCAAACTTCGAACGCTATTCCTTTGTTAAATCAGATCAGAAATAGAGCTGGATTAGCAAATACAACTTTTAGTTCTCAAGTAGATATTAGAAATGCGATATGGAGAGAAAGAAGAGTGGAGATGGCTTTTGAACACGACAGATTCTTTGACTTAGTTCGTACAGGTCAAGCTAAAACAGCTTTTGCAGTTGATGGAAAAGTATTTACCGTAGGTAAAAACGAATTGTTTCCAATTCCAGCGACATTCATTAAACAGGCTGGTGGATTGTCTCAACAAAATCCGGGTTATTAATTCTTAAAAATTGTAAAGATGAAAAAATATAAATATGTTTTCTTGCTTTCTTTTGTTTTAGCTTCAACATTGTTTGTTGGCTGTGAAGATAGTATCGATAAAGTAAATGATCCAATTCCTTATGAACCGATTGGTGGGTATGAGAATTCAGATGAGATTGCCACAGCAAATTTGGTTTCTAAATTTAGTTTTGAAAACAATTTGACTGATAGTAAAGGTAGTATCACTAATTCTTTGGGAACTAATATTGGTTATGCAGTTGGAGCAAAAGGGAATGCTTATAATGGTTCTAGTTCACAAGAGCGTTATTTTGTAGGAAATGCTAGTTCTGCTATTACAGGCTTAAATAGTTTTACCTTTTCTTTCTGGATGAATACAGCCAATACAGTTGATCCTGCAACTCCAGGTCAAGGAAAAGGAGCTCAAGGTATTTTTACAGTGGTTCGGCCTACAGAGTTTTGGGGAGGATTAAATGCGTTTTTGGAAAATCCAGATAGTGCTCACCCTGATCGTATTCGATTAAAATTTGATTTAGAAAACGGTAGAGATGGTGTGGCTTGGAGAAGTCAAGGGGCTATTGTTAACATTGACAATAATCTGAACAAATGGGTTCACGTAGTTTTTTCTTATGATGCAGCCAAAAGTATGATCTCTGCTTATATAAATGGTGAATTAGCAACTAATTTAGGATCGTTTCCTTACGCCCCTGCTGCAGGTGTAAATGGTACGGCTACTTTATATGCTGATAATCCTGGAAGTATTGACAATATAAACGGTGCGCCAAAATATGGAGATTTTAAAATGGTAGGTACTAATGGAAAAATTGTATTTGGAACTCATCAATTTGAAACTACACCACCTCAAAATAATGGAGGTCAACAAGATTGGGCAACTAGTTTTGCCGGTTTATTAGATGAGTTTAGAATTTACAATATAGCACTTTCTTCAAGCGATGTTCGCTTTTTATACAAATTAGAAAAAGACAACAGATAAGAATTGATTATACACACCTGGTCAATACAACTAGAATCAGGTGTGTATTTTTTTAGCCATTAAATTTATAAAAATGAAAAATCATCTATTCTTACTATTTTTTTTGAGTTTTTTCAATTCATGTACTTCTTCAAATTCATCGGATGGGAAATCTGGAGGTACACCTTTGCCAACAACTCCAACAGCGCCTGTCACAGCTTTGACAGATGAACAAGCCATGGATCAGGTTCAAAAAGATGCTATAAAATATTTTTGGGATTATGCCGAACCCAATTCAAAATTGGGAAGGGAACGCTATCATACAGAAGATCCTGGTTTCGAGGTCAACAAAGTTACTACGGGAGGTTCTGGATTTGGGTTAATGTCTTTGATTGTTGGAATAGAAAGAGGTTTTATTCCAAGAGCCGAAGCTGTTACCCGAATGACAACTGCAATGGATTTTCTGGAAAAAGCCGATCGTTTTCATGGAGCATGGGCGCATTGGATGGATGGGACTACAGGGAAAGCCATTTCTTTTGGCAATAAAGATGACGGAGGTGATATAGTCGAAACGGCTTTTTTATGCCAAGGTTTGATTGCCGTTCGGGAATATTTTAAAAACGGAAACACTCAGGAAAAAGCATTGTCTGCCAAAGCAGATAATTTATGGAAAGGTGTGGAATGGAGTTGGTACACCAATGGCGAAAATGCTATGTATTGGCATTGGTCACCAACCTATCAATGGGAGATGAAATTCAAATTGGAAGGGTATAATGAATGTTTGATAGCTTATATCATGGGAGCTGCTTCTCCAACGCATCCTATTCCTGCTGCTGCTTATCATGAAGGTTGGACACGAAGCGGAACTATCGGTACAACAAAAACTCAGTATGGAATCCCTTTGATATTTAAATACAATACCGTTAGCGGAAATGTTGGCCCGTTGTTTTGGGCACAATATTCTTATTTGGGATTAGATCCTTCACAACTTACCGATAAATATGCTAATTATTGGGAATTAACACAAAATCAGGCCAAAATTGTATATGCTTATTGTGTTGACAATCCGAAGAAATGGGCTGGCTATTCTGAAAAATGTTGGGGTCTTACAGCAAGTTATACCCGAAACACTGATGGAACAACCGGTTATGCAGCCCATGATACAGACAACGATTTTGGGGTTATTACTCCAACGGCTGCATTGTCTTCTTTTCCATATACTCCAAAAGAAAGTATGAAGTTTTTGCATTATTTGTATGATGAAAAGCGAAGTACTTACATAGGAATTGCAGGGCCTTATGACGCTATTTCGCCACATTATAATTGGGTTACTCCACGCTATTTGGCAATAGACCAAGGAACGATTGCTCCAATGATAGAAAATTACCGTACCGGTTTGCTATGGAAATTGTTCATGAACGCGCCTGAGGTAAAACAAGGTTTGCTGAATCTTGGTTTTCATTCTGGAAAATATGGATTTTAAAACTGTTTGGTAGATGAAATACAATCTGATTGTACCTTTTTTTTTGCTTTCATTGATGTCTTTTGCACAAAAAGATATCATAGCCAAAACAAATATTGAGGTAGTACAAAAACAGGAATTGGGTTACGCTTTGCATTTTCCTTTAGATAGTAAGGAAAAAAAACCTTTGATAATTTTTCTGCACGGTTCTGGTGAAAATGGTTCTGATGTGGAAAAAGTGAAAATTCATGGACCTTTCAAATATTTAAAAAACCATGATATAGATGCTTATGTTCTTGCGCCTCAATGTCCGGAAGGACAGCAATGGAATTCGGATTTTTTATATCAATTGATTTTAAAAATTCAGAAAGAAAACAATATTGATGAAAACCGAATATATATTACTGGGTTAAGTTCAGGAGGATGGGGAACATGGAGTCTGGCTTTAAAACACCCTGAAATGTTTGCCGCTATAGTTCCTGTTTCCGGTTTTGTAGACCTCAATCAGCTGGAAGAGATATGTAAAATAGATGCTGTTCCTGTAAGGATTTTTCATGGCTTGATGGATGATGTCGTTCCTGTAGCTAATGATTTGGTAATATATAAAGAATTGAAAAAATGTAATAAAGACGTTGAGTTGACTCTTTTTAATGATGCAGGTCATGATTGCTGGACTCAGGTTTATGACAATCCACAAATTTATGCATGGATGTTGAAACAAATAAAAAAAGATAAAAAATGAAAAAGACATTAATTGTTCTATTCTTAGGCTCCATTTTTTTAGGATACAGCCAAAAGAAAGATAATAAAAAAGCCGTTACGATTAAACCAAAAACCGAGTTTGTTGCCGAGTTATTGTCCAAAATGACTTTGGAAGAAAAATTGGGTCAGTTGAATTTACCGACATCGGGTGATATTACTACAGGTCAAGCTAATAGTTCTAATGTTGCAAAGAAAATCCAAGAAGGGAAGGTCGGTGGTTTATTTAACATTAAATCGGTTCAAAAAATTAGAGACGTACAGCAAATTGCCGTTGAAAAAAGCCGTTTGAAAATTCCTTTGCTTTTTGGTATGGACGTAATTCACGGTTATGAAACAACTTTTCCAATTCCGCTTGGACTTTCCTGTACCTGGGACATGAAATTGATTGAAAGAAGTGCCCAAATTGCCGCTCAGGAAGCTAGTGCCGATGGAATATGTTGGACTTTTTCCCCTATGGTCGATATTTCCCGTGATCCACGTTGGGGAAGGATCTCTGAAGGTTCGGGTGAGGATCCGTATTTGGGAAGCCAAATTGCGAAAGCGATGGTAAAAGGATATGAACAGGACGATCTTTCTAAGAAAAATTCCATTTTGGCATGTGTTAAACACTTTGCGTTATATGGTGCACCCGAAGCAGGTCGTGATTACAATACGGTTGACATGAGCCATATCAGAATGTACAATGAATATTTCCCGCCTTATAAAGCTGCTATCGATGCAGGAGCGGGGTCAGTTATGGCTTCTTTTAATGAGGTGGACGGAATCCCTGCCACAGGAAACAAATGGTTGATGACCGACGTTTTGAGAAAACAATGGGGATTCAAAGGGTTTGTTGTTACCGATTTTACGGGAATTCCGGAAATGATTGATCACGGAATGGGTGATTTGCAAACTGTATCGGCTTTGGCTCTAAATGCCGGAATTGACATGGATATGGTAGGCGAAGGATTTACTGGTACTTTGAAAAAATCATTGGATGAAAAGAAAGTTACTATTGAGCAAATCGATCATGCAGTAACGCTTATTTTGAATGCAAAATATGATTTGGGATTGTTTCATGATCCGTATAAATATTGCGATGAAAAAAGAGCTAAAACCGAAATATTTACTGCTGCAAGCAGAGATGAAGCTCGAAAAATTGCGGCACAATCATTGGTTTTGTTAAAAAATAAAGATCAAGTGTTGCCTCTGAAAAAATCGGGAACAATTGCGCTTATCGGGCCATTGGCGGATGCCAAAAACAATATGTCTGGAACCTGGAGTGTCGCGACAAAAGGAGAAAACTGTATTTCACTTTTGGCAGGTATTCAGGAAGTTGCCGGTAAATCGACCAAAGTACTTTATGCCAAAGGAAGCAACCTTGATTATGACGAAACATTCGAAACCAATGCCACAATGTTTGGAAAAACTTTGAACAGAGATAATCGTCCTAAAGAAGAATTAATTGCCGAGGCTTTAAAAGTTGCCAGCCAAGCCGATGTTATTGTTGCAGCGCTTGGTGAATCTGCCGAAATGAGTGGAGAAAGCAGCAGCCGAACCAATTTGGAGATTCCACAAGCACAGAAAGACTTGTTGAATGAATTATTAAAAACGGGAAAACCTGTTGTTTTAGTTTTATTTGATGGCCGTCCATTGGTGATAAAAGAAGAAAATGAGGCCGTTCCCGCCATCCTGAATGTTTGGTTTGCCGGAAGTGAAGCAGGATATGCTATCGCCGATGTGTTGTTTGGAGATATGAATCCTTCGGGAAAATTGACCGCAACTTTTCCAAGAAGCGTAGGGCAGGTGCCTATTCATTATGCCGCTAAAAACACAGGAAGACCTTTGATGAACAAAGAAGGCAAATTCGAAAAGTTCAGATCAAATTATATCGATGAAAGAAACGAACCATTATTCCCCTTTGGTTACGGATTGAGTTATACGAATTTTGAATATTCTAATGTGAAAATTTCATCCAATCAAATGAATTTCGGCGGAAAAGTGACTGTTAGTATTGATGTTGCAAATACCGGAAATTATGATGGAAAAGAAACGGTTCAGCTATACATAAGAGACGTAGTTGGCTCTGTAACCAGACCGGTTAGGGAATTAAAAGGTTTCCAAAAAATAGCACTTAAAAAAGGAGAAAAACAAACTGTGTCATTCGAAATCAGCGTTGAAGATTTGAAATTTTACAATTCTGATTTGAAATTTGTCGCAGAACCAGGATTGTTTGAAGTTTTCGTTGGTGGAAACTCAGATGCGGCCAACAAAGTAAGTTTTAATTTAGTTAAATAAGGTTGGTTAGTTTGGTTAGTTTGCCCTTCGTTTTTGGTTAGACGGGGGGCTTTTTTTTGTAATTGATCTGAGCTTGATTTTTTTTTTTTTGGAGCAGAATAATGAGGCTTTTTTGTAGGCATGGTTCCCGCTTTCGCCTTTATCTTTACGAGGATATCGGCTCAATCGGGGCTAGAAGGAAGCATTAGGCTTTTTTGAAAGTTTTAACCATCGGAGACAATGTTAGAAGTTCCATTTCAGGTACTAGGCGGTTTTAAAGAAAAAATGAGATTGAATAATCATTAAATGATTTTAAAATGATAAGATTTAAGATAATAGGGATGTTGCTTTTGCTTTTGAATTTCCAAATGAGTGTGGCACAAAGCAATAACGGAAAAACAGAATGGTTTGACTCTAATCGGCCTGCAACAACGTATTGTAACCCGATTAATATTGGTTATAATTACACCACAGCAAACCATAACGGAATTCCAGATTCCCGCCGTTCCAGTGCCGATCCTGTGATTATTCCCTACAAAGGGGATTATTATTTGTTTGCCACCAATCAGGCGGGTTTCTTTTGGAGTAAAGACCTATCCGATTGGAATTTTGTTTACGGCAGTTTTCAGCGTCTTCCGGGCGATGACGATCAATGTGCACCAGCAGCTTGGGTTGTAAGCGATACTTTGTTTTATGTAGGTTCAACTTGGAAAAAAGACCACCCAATTTGGAAATCGGCCAATCCAAAATCTGGGCGTTGGACGCGCCATGTTGATGTTGCCATGTTGCCCACTTGGGATCCCGCTATTTTTCAGGATGATGATAAAAAAGTGTATATGTATTACGGTTCTAGTGGCAAATTACCGCTTTGTGGTGTTGAGGTTGATTATAAAACGTGGCTGCCGAAAGGAAATCAGGATGATTATAAAAAATTGTATGCCGCAACCGAAGTTGAGGATATTCAGCACCCTTATGGCGAAATAAAACCCGTTGTCAATTTGGATCCGGCTAAACATGGTTGGGAACGTTTCGGACCTAACAATGATATGGAGCCTGCGCCTTGGGGAAATTTTATTGAAGGAGCTTGGATGACCAAACACAATGGAAAATATTATATGCAATATGGAGCTCCCGCAACCGAATTTAAAGGCTATGCCAACGGAGTTCACGTAGGCAACAATCCTTTAGGGCCTTTTACGTATCAAAAACACAATCCGATGTCGTATAAACCCGGTGGTTTTGTAATTGGTGCCGGCCATGGAAATACTTTTGAAGATAACTTCGGGAATTACTGGAACACAGGAACCTGCAAGATTTCGGTAAAAGATCGTTTTGAACGCCGTATCGATATGTTTCCCGCCGGATTTGACAAAGATGATATTATGTATTCGATAACTGCTTATGGTGATTATCCAATACTACTGCCAACTGAAAAACGCGATCAAACCAAAGGTGCTTTCTCGGGGTGGATGTTGCTTTCATACAAAAAGGCCGCAACGGTGTCTTCTTCGGAAGATTGTATGGAAGTCGAGACCCATAGAGTCGACACGGGTGGAAAAAAAGTGTTCGAAAAATTCTGTTACAACGCCCCGAATTTGACTGATGAAGATATTCAGTCGTATTGGTCGGCGAAAACGGCTAATCCCGGTGAATGGCTGCAAATTGATTTGGGCAGAAAAATGAGAATTAATGCATTGCAGATCAATTTCGCCGATCATAAAGCAACGCAACACAATAAGGCGATGGATATTTATTATCAATACCAAATATTGATGTCGGATGATAGCCAAAATTGGACCTTGGTAGTTGATAAATCTAAAAATGATAAAGACGCTCCTCACGATTTTGTGGAATTGACAAAACCAATTGAAGCCCGTTATGTAAAAATGGTCAATATTCATAACGCTTCAGGATTGTTTGCGGTTTCTGATTTCCGTGTTTTTGGAAATGGATTATCCGAAAAACCAAAAACCGTTGCTGGATTCAAAGTGGACAGAAATCCAAAGGATTCTCGAAATGCAATGATTCATTGGAATAAAGTGCCAGGTGCCGTTGGCTATACAATTTACTACGGAATTGCCCCCGATAAATTATACAACAATATTATGGTTTACGAAGGAGATTCATATGATTTTAGAGGCTTGGACAAAGGCACAACTTATTATTTTACCATTGAAGCTTTTAATGAAAGCGGAATTGGTTCAAAAGCCAAGATTATTAAATCAGAATAAGAATTGTATTTTATTAAGTAAATTCTTTAAATTTAAAAAGACTTATTATTACTATAAGGTTGTAGTTCCTTTTAAATAAATTAGAATTAGATTAATAATTATTTTTGAGTTTAGATATTAATAAATAACCAAATGAAGCATTTATTTTCTATTATTTTAGTTTTTGCAATGAGTTCAATTAGTGCACAAACCGTAAAATCCCCCTCCAATAAAATTACTGTCAATTTCAAATTAATTGACAATGTAAAGCCTTTCTATTCTGTTGATTACAATGGAAAAGCAATTGTTAAGGAAAGTACTTTGGGGATAAAGTTAAAAGACAAAACTGCTCTTGATACTGACTTTGAAATTCAGTCATCAAAAGCGGCAACTTTCAATGAATCTTGGAAACCTGTTTTGGGACAAAAATCATCTATTTTAAATCACTACAATGAACTTACGATTGCTTTGGTTCAAAAAGGGACGAATGTAAAAATGAATATCATATTCAGAGTGTTTGATGAAGGTGTTGCTTTCAGATACGATTTTCCTAAACAACAAAATCTGAATTACTTTATTATTTTTGACGAAGAAACGCAATTCAATTTGACTGAAGATTACAAAACTTTTTGGATTCCTGGCGATTTTGACAGTAACGAATATGTGTATAACGAAACCAAAATTTCTGAAATTGACAATTCAAAATTGGATATGAATAACGGAATTGGCGTAAAGTCAATTCCCGGAAAATATGCTGTTCAATCGCCATTGATGATGAAGTCGCCAACCGGTTTGTATGTAAATATTTTTGAAGCAGCGGTTGTCAATTATCCGGTAATGCATCTTAATGTTGATCCAAAGAATTTCAAATTAACATCAATTTTAGTTCCCAACGCAATTGGTGACAAAGCCTATTTGCAAGCGCCTTGCGTATCGCCTTGGAGAACAATTATGATTAGCAACGATGCAAGGGATATTGTGGGTTCACAAATGATTCTGAATCTAAACGAGCCCTGCAAATTGGATGATATTTCTTATATAAAACCAATGAAATATGTTGGGATTTGGTGGGAAATGCATGTTGGGAAATCAACATGGGATTATGCAGGATCACAAGTGGCACAAAATGTATTGACCGAAAGTCTTGCTCCAACCGGAAAACATGGAGCAACTACTGAAAATGCTAAAAGGTATATTGATTTTGCTTCCAAAAATGGTTTTGACGGTGTCTTGGTAGAAGGCTGGAATGTGGGTTGGGAAGATTGGAATGGCAACTGGAAAGAAGAAGTATTCGATTTTACGACTCCTTATCCCGATTTTGATATTGCGGCAGTTTCGGCTTACGCCAAAGAGAAAAACGTGAAAATGATTATGCATCATGAAACATCGGGGTCTGTTGCGAATTATGAACGTCATTTGGATCGTGCCTTCGATTTGATGAAAAAGTATGATTATCCGGCAGTAAAATCTGGTTATGTGGGAAGAATTATTCCTCGTGGCGAATTTCACGACGGACAAACAATGGTGAATCACTTTAATTTTGTTGCAAGACGAGCCGCTGATTATAAACTAATGCTCAATTCGCATGAATCATCCCGCCCAACGGGTTACAGCCGAACATATCCAAACTACATTGCTGCCGAAGCCGCCCGCGGAAATGAATTCAACGGTTGGAGTGTAGGGAATCCGCCAAGCCACGAAACGATTTTACCATTTACTAGGTTGCTTGGAGGGCCGATGGATTATACACCGGGTATTTTTGAAATCAAAATGAGTTATTATAACAAAAATAAAAAGGAGCAGGTTCATACTACTTTAGCGAAACAATTGGCATTGTATATTACGATGTATTCACCTTTGCAAATGGCTGCCGATTTACCCGAAAATTATGAGAAACGAATGGATGCTTTTCAATTTATCAAAGACGTAGCTGTGGATTGGGACGATACCAAAATTCTGGAAGCCGAACCGGGGGATTATTTAACCATAGCAAGAAAAACAAAAGGAAAGGAATCGTGGTTCTTGGGTGCAATCACCGATGAAAATGCAAGAAAAACAGAGATAGCTTTGGATTTTCTTTCCAAAGGACAAAAATACAAAGCAACCATTTATGAAGATGCCAAAGATGCCGATTGGAAAAACAACCCAATGGCTTATAAAATTAGAACCGTTGAGGTTAATAGTAAATCAAAATTAAGTTTGGTTTTAGCACCTGGTGGAGGAACAGCCATTAGTTTTGAACCAATTAAATAATGATTTCAATTGTACTTTTATTAAATCCTGAAAATTTTAAGTTTTCAGGATTTTTTTTTGATTTTAAAATCGGTTTTTTGTTTTATAATTTCGAAATTGCACAACTGTTAAATCGATTTAATAAATTAATTAGCCCCAAATGAAAAAAAGACTTCTTCTTTCACTGCTTTTTGCCAATAGTGTTGCTGTTTTTGCCCAAAATAAAGATGAGCAATTTTTTAAGCAGATTTATAATTCGGCGTTGACAAATTCCCAATGTTATTCTTGGCTAGATCATTTGTCAAACAAAATTGGATCACGTTTATCGGGTTCAGTTGGAGCGGAGAAAGCTGTTCAATATACCAAAGCTCAAATGGAACAATTGGGTTTTGATAAAGTATATCTGCAAGAAGTAATGGTACCAAAATGGGTTCGTGGCGAAAAAGAAACGGCTTATATTTTGGACAATAAAAACAAAACTATTGTGCCGATTTGCGCTTTAGGAGGATCTATTGCAACTCCTAAAAATGGAATAACTGCAGAAGTTGTTGAGGTTCATAATTTTGATGAATTGAAAGCTTTGGGACCAGACAAAATAAAAGGAAAAATAGTTTTCTATAACAGACCAATGTACGACGGAGTTATCGAATCTTTTGATGCTTATTCGGGAGCTGTTGACCAACGTGGAGGGGGTGCGAGAGAAGCTGCCAAAATGGGAGCCGTTGGTACAATTGTACGTTCAATGAATTTGAGACTGGATGATTATCCACATACTGGCGCTCAAGGTTATGGTGATCTTCCGAAGGATAAATACATTCCAACTGCTGCTATCAGTACGAATGGTGCCGAATTGTTAAGTAAGAAACTGAAAAGTAACCCTAATTTGAAGTTCTATTTTAAACAAAGTTGCCAGCAATTTGATGATGTATTGTCGTATAATGTAATTGGAGAAATAAAAGGAACTGAACACCCTGAAAAGATAATGGTTGTTGGTGGACATTTGGATTCTTGGGATTTGGCTGATGGTTCTCAAGATGATGGAGCGGGAGTTGTGCAAAGTATGGAAGTAATGAATATTTTTAAAAATTTGAATTACAAACCAAAGAACACGGTTAGAGTGGTTCTGTTTATGAATGAAGAAAATGGAAATAGAGGAGGAACCAAATATGGTGAGTTGGCCGTAACAAATAAAGAAAACCACATTTTTGCTTTAGAAAGTGATGCGGGAGGGTTTGCGCCAAGAGGATTTTCTTTTGAATGTGACGATTCCGATTTTAATAAAATAAATAACTGGAAAAATTTATTTGAGCCTTATTTGATTCACAGTTTTGTAAAAGGACATGCTGGCACTGATATTGGTCCATTGAAATCTGAAAAAATGGTGAAAGCAGGTTTGAAACCGGATTCACAACGTTATTTTGATTATCATCATGCAGCTAATGATAAATTTGATGCCGTTAACAAGAGAGAATTGGAACTTGGTGCAGGAACTATGGCTGCCTTAATTTATATGATTGATCAAAACGGTACCGAATAGTTAGTTTTAAAACTGAAATAATAAAAACCTGTAAGTAACTCGAATGCTTACAGGTTTTCTTTTAAAAACGGGTTTATTTATTGTTCTTTTGATAATTCGATAATTGAAAGAATGCAGGCTAATAAAAATATGTGAAATTCTGATTTTTTAAAAGAGACTTGCTTTTAATTGCACAAAATAAATCCTACTTTAGCGTTCAATTAAAAGAATAAAAAAATGATTAGTGAAGCGCAGTTTCAAAACGAATTAAAAAATTTAATCGTAAATTCTATTAGAGAGGATGTTGGGTCAGGTGATTATAGTTCATTGGCCTGTATTCCGGAAAGTGCTCAAGGAAAAGCAAAATTATTGGTAAAAGAAGATGGAATAATTGCTGGTGTAGCACTAGCTAAAATGATATTTGAATATGTTGATGCCAATATGCAAATTGAAACTTTTATTGAGGATGGTACTCCTGTTAAAAAAGGAGATGTTGTTTTTCATGTTTTGGGGAGTTCTCAATCCATTTTGAAATCGGAAAGAGTAGTGCTGAATACCATGCAACGTATGAGCGCGATTGCTACCAAGACAAATAAATATGTTCAATTGTTGAAGGGAACCAATACAAAAGTATTGGATACGAGAAAAACTACCCCAGGATTCCGTGTGGCCGAGAAATGGGCTGTGAAAATCGGGGGAGGCGAAAACCATCGTTTCGCTTTGTATGATATGGTAATGTTAAAGGATAATCATATCGATTTTGCCGGCGGTATTACTTTGGCAATTGCTAAAACACAGACTTATCTTAAGGAAAATAATTTAGATTTAAAAATAATTGTCGAAGCCAGAGACCTTGATGAAATTGCTGAAATTTTAAAAAGCGAAGGTGTGCATCGAATTTTGATTGACAATTTTAATTATGAAGATACTCGTACAGCAGTGGCTTTGATTGGTGATAAATGCCAAACAGAATCTTCTGGTAATATCACCGAAGAGACAATGCGTAATTACGCAGAGTGTGGAGTCAACTATATTTCATCAGGAGCTTTAACACATTCTGTTTATAACATGGATTTAAGTCTAAAAGCAATTTAGAAATATGACATTCAAAATTGAGGCTAAACTCGAAAATATTCCGGTCATAAGGAGTTTGATGCATGTCTTGAAGAGGATTAAATTTCCTGGTCTGGGCGGTTTCTCTTTATACGACTTGTTGGAATTGTTTTTTCAGGGAGTCATTGATGGTGCTTTTTCGTACCATGCGAGTTCAGTGGCGTTTAGCTTTTTTATGTCGTTGTTTCCTTTTGCGTTATTTATCCTGAATTTAATTCCGTACATACCTATTGAAGGATTTCAGGATGATTTTCTGCAATTTGTAAAGGAAGGAGTGCCGCCAAATACTTTTGATGCAATAGCCAGTATTATCAATGATATTCTTAACAATAGCCATACTGGATTAGTCTCTTCCGGATTTTTCCTTTCCATTTTTTTGATGGCCAATGGGATCAATGCAATTCTTGGAGGATTCGAATCTTCGAAGCATGTTTTGGAAAAAAGAGGTTGGTTGAACCAATATATTGTTGCTTTGGGAATTTCACTGTTGCTCTCGATTATTTTATTGTTAACCGTAGCAATTATTGTGGTTTTTGAGGTTGTAATACAAAGCACAATGATTAAGGATGTTTTGAGCGATCAAATTCCGGCAATTATTTTAGGGCGGTATATTTTTATTGTTTTGATGATATTAATTACCTGTTCTATTTTATTGCGGTATGGGACTAAACAATCACATAAGCCTCCGTTTATTAGTATTGGGTCGGTTTTTACGACGATATTAATTGTTATATCTTCTTATTTCTTTGGAATTTGGGTACTAAGGTTTTCAAAATACAACGAATTGTATGGTTCGATTGGGACATTGTTAATCATGATGTTTTATATTTGGATTAACTGTATGATTTTATTGCTCGGATTTGAATTGAATGCTACTATTCATAAACTAAAAAAGGAAAAAGAGGAAGCTAAGCTGCAACAAGGAAGCATTAACTAAATGAAATTTTGTATTCTTGCCGATAAAAAATTAAAAGTTGGTATTGCATAGATTGGGAATAAAAAATAGCAAATTATAATTTGAAAGAAATGAAAAAAAGTGTCGTATTCAGTTTGGTGGTGTTCTTTTCAATTGTTTTTAATGCCCAAAGTCAAAGTGTGATTGGCAAATGGAAAACAATTGATGATGAAACGGGGAAACCAAAATCGGTGGTGGAAATCTATGAAAAGTCAGGAAAAATATACGGTAAGGTAGTCGAAATTTTTGATGCCAATAAAAAGAATAAAGTCTGTGATGAATGCTCCGGAGATGATAAAAACAAGCCGATTCTAGGAATTATGGTGATCAAAGGATTGCGTAAAGACGGTAAGGAGTATAATGATGGACAAATTTTGGATCCGAATAACGGGAAATTGTACAAGTGCTTCATTACATTAGAAGAGAATGATAAATTGAAAGTAAGAGGTTTTATTGGTATTTCGTTAATTGGAAGAACACAATATTGGTACCGAATTAAAAATTAATTTCCTTTGTTTAAAGTTTATTAGGCAACTTTAAACTTTAAATCTCAAAACAATAATAGATGTTTTTCATCGAAGTAATTTTACCGCTTTCACTTGCCAAGACTTTTACGTACAGGATTTCGGAGGCTGAGTTTCTTTTTTTGAAAAAAGGAATGAGGGTTACGGTGCCGTTTGGAAAAAGTAAAATCTACACAGCACTTGTTATTGAAATTCACAATAATGAACCTACTTTGTATGAAGCCAAAGAGATTCATCAAATTTTGGATCATTTTCCACTTGTAACCGAATTTCAAATCAATCATTGGACTTGGATTGCCGATTATTATATGTGCGCTATTGGTGACGTGTATCGCAGTGCTATGCCAAGTGCATTGTTATTGGAAAGCGAAACGGTGATAACTAAAAAAAATGATTTGTTTGTTGATGAAAGCTTGCTTTCGGATGATGAATATTTGGTTTATGAAGCTTTACAGAAACAAAGTTCTTTGAAGGTTCAGGATATTATTTCGATTTTGAATAAAAAAAGTATTTTTCCGGTTATTCAAAAAATGATTGATAAAAATATTTTGACTCTTGAAGAAGAAGTTCAGGAAAGTTATAAACCTAAGTTGGTGCGATACGTTCGTTTGCATTCAAAATATAATTCGGATGAAGGTTTAAAGGATTTACTCGAAGTTCTTAAAAATGCCAATAAGCAAAAAGAAGTGGTTTTGAATTACTTCCAATTAAATGCTTCCGAAAAAAAGCCTATTTCTGTAAAAAAGCTTGCCGAAACTTCTCAATCTTCGCCTGCAATTGTTAAGGCGTTGGTAGAAAAAGAAATTCTTGAAGAATACCTTTTGCAGGAAGACAGAATCAATTTTTCTGGAAAAGAAAGGGAAGGTGAGTTGGAATTGAGTGTTGCCCAACAAAATGCTTTTGAATCCATAAAAGAAGCTCTCGAAGAAAAACCGGTTTGTCTTTTGCATGGCGTTACTTCAAGCGGAAAGACTGAAATTTACATAAAACTCATAGAAGAATATTTGGCAACGGGAAAACAAGTGTTGTATTTGTTGCCCGAAATTGCTTTGACCGCTCAATTGGTTTCCAGGCTGCGAACACATTTTGGTAATAAAGTGGCTGTTTTTCATTCTAAATACAATAATAATGAAAGGGTTGAGGTTTGGAATCAGGTTTTGTCAAATGCTGAAAAAGCTCAAATTGTAATTGGTGCGCGATCAGCTTTGTTTTTGCCGTTTTATGATTTGGGATTTATAGTTATTGATGAGGAACATGAGCAGACTTTTAAGCAATCGGATCCGGCGCCAAGATATCATGCGCGTGATGCGGCAATAGTTTTGGCCAATGCTCACAAAGCCAATGTGCTTTTGGGGTCTGCTACACCTAGCCTTGAAACTTATTACAATGCAAAATCCGGTAAATTTGGTTTTGTTGAAATTTCAGAACGCTTTGGT
Organism: Flavobacterium aquiphilum; assembly: GCF_027111335.1. Lineage (NCBI taxonomy): Bacteria > Pseudomonadati > Bacteroidota > Flavobacteriia > Flavobacteriales > Flavobacteriaceae > Flavobacterium > Flavobacterium aquiphilum. The sequence goes on from NZ_CP114288.1 coordinate 2,261,703, forward strand.
AAAGTTAGTTTGCCGGAAGTGTTGCTTGTTGATTTGAAAGATAAGTACTTTCGAAAAAAAATGAACGGTCATTTTAGTGATGTTTTGATAGATGAAATCACTACGGCTTTGTCATTGGGAGAACAAGTGATTTTGTTTCAAAATAGACGGGGTTATTCGCCTGTAATCGAATGTATGACTTGTGGTCATGTTCCGCATTGTCAGTCGTGCGATGTGAGTTTGACCTATCATAAGCATAAGAATCAACTGCGTTGTCATTACTGTGGTTATAGTATTGCAAAGCCTACCCATTGTCACGCCTGCCATAGTGTTGATTTAACAACTAAAGGTTTGGGAACTGAACAGATTGAACAGGAGTTATTGACTATTTTTCCGAATGCAAAAACAGGAAGGATGGATCAGGACACAACGCGAGGAAAATTTGGTTTTGAGAAAATTATCGATAGTTTTAAAAATAGGGAATTTGATATTTTGGTTGGGACCCAAATGCTTGCCAAAGGATTGGATTTTGATAATGTAAATTTGGTTGGTATCATGAATGCCGATACCATGTTGTATCATCCCGATTTTAGAGCTTTCGAAAGAAGTTTTCAAATGATGACCCAAGTTGCGGGACGTGCTGGAAGATCCGAAAAAAAAGGAAAAGTAGTTATCCAGACTTATAATCCGAATCATAATACTATACAACAAGTCACGAATTCAGATTATCAAGGGATGTACAAAGAACAATTGTATGACAGACAAATTTATAAGTATCCACCTTATTTCAGAATTATAAAATTGACTTTGAAACATCGCGATTTTGATAAATTAAAGCAAGGTTCCATGTGGTTGTATCAGGTGTTGAGTCAAAATTTGACCATGCCGGTTTTGGGACCGGAAGAACCTGCAATTAGTAGGATCCGCAATGAGTACATTAGAAGTATAATTGTAAAGATACCTCAAAATGTGTCAATTGTAAGCACAAAAAAAACTATTCAGAAGATATTGAATAGTTTTGAGGCTGTTTCACAATACAGAGCTATAAAAGTTACTGTAAATGTTGATTTTTATTAAAGTAAAATTACGAATAGGCAAGTGCTTTTACTAAGTCTTCTTTTTTGTTGCGACTCAAAGGAATTTTCGTCACGCCAATTTCGGCAAACTTACTGTTGAAACGATCTATTTTGTCAATATTTACGATATAAGATTTGTGAACTCTTATGAATTTGTCTTTTGATAAATCATTTTCAAAAGATTTCATAGTTGAAAGAACTAGATTACTGTCATCTTCAGTAACTACTTTTACATAATCGCCAAAAGCTTCGATCCACTTAATTTTAGAAGTAAAAACTTTTAATTTTTTCAGGTTGCTTTTGATGAAAATATGTTCACCTTCATCTTCTTTATTCTCTCTCTTAAGGAGGTAATGGTCAATAGCCCTACGCACAGAAGCATTAAAACGCTCAATAGAAATTGGCTTTTGTAGATAATCTGTAGCATCATAATCAAAAGCTTTCATGGCATATTCAGCTTTCGAAGTAATGAAGATAATCTGGGGCTTGGTTTTTAAACCATCAAGGAAATCAAAACCACTAATAACAGGCATCTCAATATCAAGAAATATTAAGTCTACCGTGTGAACAGTCATACAACTTTTGGCTTCTATTGCGTTAGAAAAATCACCAATCAAATTTAGATTAGTGTGGTTATTCACTAACTTTGCAATAATCATCCGTTGTATTGAACTGTCATCTACGACTACACAGTTAAGTTTCATAATTTCAAATTTTTGATTTGGTTGAGTAAAAATAGTTTTTTTTTTTATAAATCTAAAAAAAATCAAACCTTTTTTAGTTGTTCGTCGATTATAGTTGTTTTGTGCTTGCAGGTTCAAAAAAAAAGATTACTTTTGCAGCCAATTTAACAAATAAATAAATTTTTTATGAATCATTATGAAACTGTTTTCATTTTAAATCCCGTTTTATCTGAGGTTCAGGTAAAGGAAACAGTAAGCAAATTTGAAGATTTTCTTACTACTCGCGGAGCTGAAATGGTATCGAAAGAAGATTGGGGCCTTAAAAAAATGGCTTACGAAATTCAAAACAAAAAAAGTGGATTCTACCACTTATTCGAATTCAAAGTATCTGGAGAAGTTCTTGTTGCTTTCGAAACTGAATTTAGACGTGACGAAAGAGTTATGCGTTTCTTAACTGTAAGTCTTGACAAACATGCTATCTCTTGGGCTGAAAGAAGAAGAGCAAAACTTAAATCTCAAAAAGCTTAATTATCATGGCAACATTACAACAATCTGCTTCAGGAAAAAAAGACGGGGATATCAGATATCTAACGCCTTTAAACATAGAAACCAACAAAACTAAAAAGTATTGTCGTTTCAAAAAATCAGGTATCAAATATGTAGATTATAAAGATGCTGATTTCTTATTGAAATTCGTTAATGAGCAAGGAAAAATTCTTCCTCGTCGTTTAACAGGAACTTCATTAAAATACCAAAGAAAAGTGTCTGTAGCTGTAAAAAGAGCTCGTCACTTAGCTTTAATGCCATACGTGGCCGATTTATTAAAATAATTAAAAATTAACAGTTGTTGTCCCGATACTATCGGGACTAACTTCTAAAAACATAAGGACAACAACATGGAACTTATTTTAAAACAAGACGTACAAAACTTAGGATTTAAAGATGATGTAGTATCTGTAAAACCAGGTTATGGTCGTAACTATTTGATCCCTCAAGGATTTGCTGTTTTAGCAACTTCTTCAGCTAAAAAAGTTTTGGCTGAAAACCTAAAACAAAGAGCGCACAAAGAAGCTAAAGTCGTTGCTGATGCTAAAGCATTGGCTGAAGCTCTGAAAGCTGTTGAAATTAAAATCTCTGCAAAAGCAGGTGGTGAAAAATTATTTGGTTCTGTTACAAATATTGATATTGCTGCTGCTTTAGCTGCTGCAGGTCAACAAATTGATAGAAAATTCATTACTTCTGGTGTTGTAAAACGTACTGGTAAATATGCTGCTACTGTTAGATTACACAGAGATGTAATTGTAGAATTACCATATGAAATTATCGCTGAAAAAGCATAATTTCTAAATTAATATTTTAAAATCCCGATACAAATCGGGATTTTTTTGTTTAAACCGGAGTCATTATTAATTTGGAGCAGAAAGATTGGGGATTTTAGCCGGCATAGTCCCGCTATCCGTTGCAATCTTATTTGCCGAACCCCGGCAAACAAGGATTTCCACTTCTATCGGGGCTAAGGGGAGATATTTTGCATTTTTGCTATCATAGCATGTTTAATTTCTAAAATCTGATTTCATATTTTTAACTTCTAATCTCTAACTTCTAATCTCTAACTTCTAAAATGAAATACGCTAGACTTACAAAAGAACAATTTGAAGAGTTAACTCAAGAATTTACTAATTTTTTGGCTACCCAGGCAATTGATAAAGCGGAGTGGGATAAAATTAAAGCCGAAAAACCGGAGGTTGCTGAGCAGGAATTGGATGTTTTTTCAGATTTGATTTGGGAAGGTGTTCTTACTAAAGCGACTTATTTGGAGTTTTTCTCAAAAAATCATGTTTTTCTTTTTGAGTGTTTTGATACTTACATTAAATCAATTGTATTGAAATCTTTGGATCCAGAAGTTGATTTCTTAAGTAAAGAAGGGTTACATTGGTTGAGCGATAATATGTTTACTGATTCGCTTGAAATGAAAGTTGGAAAAAAAGAATTTACAGATGAACGTAATGTTTCTATTTTTCAATTGATTCAGCAGGGATCATTTTTAAGTGACGGTCAATTGTACAATCAAATTAATTCGATTATCGAGGCATAAATTTGATTTTTAAAATTTAAATTGGTTATTTTAGTAGCTCATTAGATATACTAAAATAGCCAATTTTTTGTTTTATGGATACACTTCAAATCATTCAAACTTTAAGGGAAGAACTCAATCTTCACAATTATAATTATTACGTGTTGGATAAGCCAACATTGTCTGATTATGAGTTTGATATGAAATTAAAAGAACTTCAGGATTTGGAAAATAAACATCCTGAATTTTTTGATGCCGATTCACCAACACAGAGAGTTGGAGGAGCGATAACCAAAAACTTTGAAACAATAGCCCATGAACACCGCATGTATTCATTGGATAATTCCTATTCGAAGGAAGATTTAATCGATTGGGAAAACCGTATCCAAAAAGTTTTGGGTAACGTGCCATTAGAATATACATGTGAATTAAAATATGACGGAGCATCGATAAGTATTACCTACGAAAATGGAAAATTAGTGCGGGCGGTGACGCGTGGAGATGGTTTACAAGGGGATGATGTGACGAATAATATCAGAACTATAAAATCCATTCCTTTAAAATTAAAAGGAGAGGGCTATCCTTCAAAATTCGATATTCGCGGAGAAATTATTTTGCCTTTGGCTGGATTTGAAAAAATGAATCAGGAATTGATCGAAATTGGAGAAACGCCTTATTCCAATCCAAGAAACACAGCTTCCGGAAGTTTGAAACTACAGGATAGTGCAGAGGTTGCAAAGCGGCCGTTGGACTGTTTGCTGTATTTTTTGATTGGTGCCAATTTACCGTTTGATTCACAATTTGAAGGGCTTGAAAAGGCAAGAAGTTGGGGGTTCAAAGCGCCTGTAGAAGCTAAATTGGCTAAAAGTTTGGATGAAGTTTTTGAGTTTATAGAATATTGGGACGTACATCGTCACGATTTGCCGTATGAAACCGATGGTGTTGTGATAAAAGTAAATGATTTTCACCATCAGGAAGAATTGGGTTATACCGCAAAATCGCCAAGATGGGCTATTGCATATAAATTCAAAGCCGAACAAGTTTCTACTAAATTGAAATCCATTTCGTATCAGGTTGGACGTACCGGTTCAATTACACCAGTTGCCAATTTGGAGCCTGTGCAATTGGCAGGAACTATTGTTAAAAGGGCATCTTTGCATAATGCGGATCAAATTGAAAAATTGGATATTCGAATCCATGATACTGTTTTTGTGGAAAAAGGAGGGGAGATTATTCCTAAAATTATTGCCGTTGATTTAAGTAAAAGACCTGAAAATTCCAAACCAACAGAATATATAACACATTGTCCTGAATGTGAAACCGAATTGATAAGAGGTGAGGGAGAAGCGAATCATTATTGCCCGAATTATTATGGCTGTCCACCGCAGATTATAGGTAGAATTCAGCATTATATTTCGAGAAAAGCGATGGATATTGAAGGACTTGGTGGAGAAACGGTTGCGTTGCTTTATAATAATGGATTGGTACATAATTACGCCGATTTGTACAAATTGACAGTCGAAGATCTTTTGCCTTTGGAAAGAATGGCACAAAAATCTGCAGAAAATTTAGTTAAGGGTGTTGAAAATTCTAAGAACATTCCGTTTGAAAGTGTATTGTTTGCATTAGGAATACGATTTGTCGGTGAAACCGTGGCTAAAAAATTGGCGAAGCATTATAAAAATATTGACGCATTGCAACAGGCAACTTTGATGGATTTGATTTTGGTGGATGAAATCGGTGAAAGAATTGCCCAAAGCGTAATTGACTTTTTTGAAAATGATGAAAATAGGGAAATTATCAAAAGGTTGAAAAGTTATGGCGTACAATTTGAAATTATCGAAAAAATAAATCCTAATGCAACAGATAAATTATCAGGTAAAACATTTGTGGTTTCGGGTGTTTTTTCAACTTTTTCAAGAGATGAATTAAAGAAAGCGATCGAAGATAATGGTGGAAAAATTGGGAGTTCCATATCTGCAAAGACTGATTTTGTTGTTGCGGGTGACAATATGGGACCTGCCAAACTTGAAAAAGCAAACAAACTTAACATATCAATAATTTCTGAGGATCAATTTATATCAATGTTGAATGAAAGCTAGTACTCCGTCACTTGTATTGTTTTTTGTTACTTCTTTTTTGGCAATTATATTCAAATTACTTGGATTCGGAACTTTGTTACTTTTTTTTAAGTCAATAATAATTCCTTCACTGTTTATCTATTATTTGGTTTCAAATAATTATAAGATCACATTTTTGAAGGCATTGATTTTTTTACTTTTTTTTACCAGAGATGTTTTTAATCTATTGAAAATAAGTGAATCTGCGATTGGGTCTTTTATGTGTGTATTGTTAGTTTATGTTTTGCTAATATATTTGGCACAAAAAGATTTCAAACAATTGAAATTTAGTTTTGGAGATAGTTTTTCTGTTGCCGCTTTAATCCTTGGTATAGCAACAATTTGTTATTCAGTTTTAAATTTAAAATTGGAAAATTTAGAACTGAATTTTTCTTTGTATGTACTTTTTGGATTGATTTTAAGTGTTTTGAGTATAATTACAATTTTAAATTATATCAAGAATAGTACTTACGCCTTTTTTAGTGCGATGTTAATGTGTATTAATTTTATAGTTTCAGATATTTTCTTTGTGCTGTATAAGTTTTATTTTTATAATTATTTCCTAACGCTAATTAGTATTATCACTCAATTTTTATCTTATTTCTTCATGGTTAGGTATTTTTTAGAGAGAGATAATGTGATTGAAGATTTAAATGATTATTGATTTTTCTTGGCTAGTTTTGTTAGTTTTCGATGATGCTTTTTTTTTGTAAAATATACTATATCAGTTTTTAATTTATATAAAATTGAATGGTTTTGCATTCATTTTAGAAAGCTGTCTTTTTGTTACGGCATTAAATAATGAAAGACCATTGTTAAGAATGTAACAAAAAGTTTTAAATATACAGTATAGTTTTTTAGCTTTGCCATCTTTAATGTGACTTAAATAATTAAATTTGTAATCTTGTAAAAATGCTATGTTTTTAGATTATATAAAGAGTTTCGTCTTAAAAAATACTTTAAAAAAGAGCCTTTTTAATGTTAAGGAGGAGTCATTAAGGTCTGCCATTGTAAAGGTTGGTTTGATTGTTGATGAAAGTAATTTTTTAGAAACAGCCGCCTTGAAACAAGAAATAGTTTCCAATGGAATTTTGGAAAACAATATTAAAGTTATTGCTTTTCGGGATAATTTTAAAAGTAAAGAGGAGTATTTGAATCCTACATTTGGATTTAAGGATTTGGATTTTAAAAGTAATTTTACAAAGGAGTCAATAAATGAGTTTCTTTCAGAAGAGTTTGATTTGTTGATTAATTATTATAGTGAAGAAAACCCTATTTTGTTGCTTTTGACAAATAGGACTAAGGCAAAGTTCAAAGCAGGTTTTTCAAGTGTTGATAAAAGATTGAACCATTTTTTGATAAACATTGCTTCAGATGATTATAAGGGATTTGTAAACGAATTGTTTCGGTACTTAAAAATATTAAATAAAATATAATTTAAATTATGCAATCATTAATAGGGACAGGTGTTGCCTTGATCACACCGTTTAAAGACGATTTTACAATTGATATTGAAGCTTTGAGAAGAATTGTAAATTTTTCCATAGACGGCGGAATTGAATATCTTGTTATTTTAGGCACCACAGCAGAGAATGCTACCTTGACGCAAGAAGAAAAAGAGTTGGTAATTGCAACAGTAATTGAAGTGAATGCTGGTAGATTGCCTTTGGTTCTTGGTGTGGGAGGAAATAATACAATGAAGGTTGTTGAGGAATTGCGTACTAGAGATTTGTCTCCATTTGTTGCTATTTTATCTGTTTCTCCTTATTATAACAAACCTAGTCAGGAAGGAATTTACCAACACTTTAAAGCAGTTGCTGAAGCGTCACCAATTCCGGTTATTTTGTATAATGTACCGGGAAGGACTTCTAGTAATATGTTGCCTTCAACTGTTATTAGATTAGCAAATGATTTTGAAAATGTTGTTGCTATAAAAGAAGCTGCAGGCGATTTAGTTCAGGCGATGCAGTTGTTGAAAAATAAACCAAAAGATTTCTTGGTGATTTCCGGTGACGACATGATTGCTTTACCTGTTGTTTTAGCTGGCGGTGCAGGAGTAATTTCGGTAATTGGACAAGGTTTTCCAAAAGAGTTTTCCGAAATGATTCGATTGGGATTGAACAGAAAGGTGGATGAAGCTTTCAAATTGCAATATTTATTGACTGATTGTATTGATATGATATTTGAACAAGGTAATCCTTCTGGTATTAAAGAAGTGTTCCAAGTTCTTGGTATTTCAGAAAATGTTGTGCGTTTACCATTGGTTCCTGTAAATGAATCTTTGGCGGAGCGTATAGCTCTATTTGTTAAAAAAATGGTTAAAAACACATAAAAAGTAGCTGTTTTTTTAAATAAAGATTTATTTTGTAATAGCTAAATTAATAACTAAATTTGCCACCTACCTTTGGTGGCATTTATTGTATATTCAATTTGCATTTACAATAAAAATAAAATCAGTGAATAAAATGAAAAAAATAATATCTGTATTGTTTGTTGTTCTTTTTTTAGGTTCTTGTAGTGATTATCAGGCGGCATTAAAAACCGAAGATCCGGCTAAGAAATATGAATTGGCTTCAAAATTATATGACGAAGGTAAATATTCAAAAGCAATTCGTCTTTTTGAGCAATTGGCACCAGCATATAGAGGAAAACCTCAGGGTGAAAAATTGTTTTATATGTTTGCCCAATCTTATTATAAAACCAGACAATATTATTTGGCAGGATATCAGTTCGATAGCTTTATGTCAGGATATCCAAGAAGTGAAAAAGCAGAAGAATGTGCTTTTTTAGGAGCTCAGAGCTATTCAAAGTTGTCACCTGTTTACAGCATTGACCAAACGGATACTTTTAAAGCAATAGAAAAGATTCAAGGTTTTATAGATCGTTATCCAAATTCTAAATATACCGCCGAAGCGAATGAGTTATCTAGAAAATTGAACGAAAAGATTGAGCGTAAGGTTTATGAAAATGCATTAGAATATAATAGGATTTCGAACTATAAATCTGCAATTATTGCTTTTGATAATTTTATAATAGATTATCCTGGAACTTCATTTAAAGAAAAAGCTTTATATTATAAATTGGATTCCGCTTATTTATTGGCTATAAATAGTGTTTCTTCAAAAATGGAAGAGCGATTAAATGTAGCCAAAGCGAGTTATAATAGTTTGGTTAAATTTAAACCAGATACAGAATACAAAAAAAAGGCTGACGAAATGTTGGCACAAATTGATGTTGAATTGAAAAAATATAATAAATAAATAAAGTCATGGATTTAAAAAAGACAAATGCTCCGGTAAATACAATAACTTACAACAAAACAGTTATTGAAGAACCTACTGGAAATGTGTATGAGGCGATAACAATTATGGCTAAAAGAGCAAATCAAATTAATTCTGAAATCAAAAAAGAATTGACTGAGAAGTTAGAAGAATTTGCTACTTACAATGACAGTTTAGAAGAAGTTTTTGAAAATAAAGAACAAATCGAAGTTTCCAAATTCTATGAAAAACTTCCAAAACCACACGCTTTGGCAGTTCAGGAATGGTTAGATGGTAAAATTTACCACAGAGAAGCAAATAAATAATAGGACTAATGTCAGTTTTAAGCGGAAAAAAGATTTTGCTGGGAATTTCTGGTGGGATCGCTGCATATAAAACGGCTTCATTAGTTAGACTCTTCATAAAAGCAGGTGCACATGTCCAAGTGATAATGACACCTGCTTCTAAGGATTTTATAACTCCACTTACTTTATCGACATTATCTAAGAATCCCGTTTTTTCTGAATTTTATAATAAAGATGAAAAAAATGAGGAATGGAATAGTCATGTAGAATTAGGACTTTGGGCAGATTTAATGGTTATTGCGCCTGCAACTGCTAATACATTGTCTAAAATGGCAAATGGCTTGTGCGATAATCTTTTGGTAGCCTGTTATCTCTCTGCAAAATGCCCTGTATATTTTGCTCCGGCAATGGATTTAGATATGTACGCTCATCCATCAACGCATGAAAGTTTCAATTCTTTAAAAGCATTTGGAAACATAATGATTCCAGCTGAAAGTGGCGAATTGGCAAGTGGTTTGTCAGGTGAAGGACGAATGGCAGAACCAGAAAATATCGTTTCATTTCTGGAAGCTGATCTTGAAAGTAAATTGCCTTTAAAAGGGAAAAAAATTCTAATTACTGCGGGACCAACATACGAAGCAATTGATCCGGTTCGTTTTATTGGAAACCATTCTTCGGGGAAAATGGGATTTGACATTGCTCAAAGTGCAGCCAATTTAGGAGCATCGGTAGTGTTAATTTCTGGACCAACTCATTGTAAAATAAATCATTCACTGGTTCAGGTGATTCCGGTAGTTTCAGCTCAGGAAATGTATGAAGCTTGTCATCAGTATTATCATGAGGTAGATGTGGCTATTGCTGCCGCCGCCGTTGCTGATTATAGGCCTAGAGATGTCGCTTCGCAAAAGATTAAAAAGACAGCTGATGATTTTGTAATTCAGTTGGAAAAAACCAAAGATATTTTGGCTTCGCTTGGTGAAGCTAAAAAAAATCAATTTTTAATAGGCTTTGCTTTAGAAACTGAAAATGAAATTGATAATGCTAAAGCAAAAATTCAGAAAAAAAACTTAGATTTGATAGTTCTTAACTCATTACAGGATCAAGGAGCTGGATTTGGCAAAAATACTAACAAAGTTACCTTTATCGATAGTGCATTTAAAATAGAGCCAATGGATTTGAAATCCAAAATGGCTGTGGCAGATGATATTTTAAACAAAGTAATAGCTCATTTTTATGGTTAGATTTGTTTGGTTTCTATTTTTTAGTTGTGGTTTCATTCAAGCCCAGCAGTTGAATTGTACCGTAACGATAAATACACAAAAAATAAACAATCCCAATCAACAGGTTTTCAAAACGCTGGAAACCGCCATAAATGAATTTGTCAATAAAACGGACTGGACCGGACAAACACTTTCACAAAAAGAAAAAGTGAATTGTTCGATGTATATTACCCTTTCGAGTTATAGTTCGGATCAATTTGTAGCTAATATTCAAGTGCAATCTTCAAGAAGCATCTATAATTCGACTTATTCTTCTCCAGTTTTGAATATAAATGATAAAGATTTTACTTTTAATTATACCGAATTTGAAAATCTGATTTATAACCCAACGAGTTATTCTTCAAATCTGGTTTCAGTGCTATCATTTTATAGTTACATTATTTTAGGAATGGATGCAGATACTTTTATTCCTATGTTTGGAGACCGTTATTTTAAGGAAGCCATTAATATTGCTAATCTTGCCCAACAGGGTGGAAACAAGGGGTGGAATCAATCAGATGGGACAATGAGTAGATATATTTTGATAAATGATTTATTGTCTTCAACTTTTAATGAAATCAGACAATCTAGTTTCCAGTATTATTCAGGGTTAGATATTATGCACGAAGACACGAAGAAAGCTAAAGAAATTATTAAAGGCTCATTGATTAATTTAGCCAAATTGAACGGAACCAGGCCAAATTCCTATCTATTAAGAATTTTTATGGATTCAAAATCGGATGAAATTGTATCAATTTTTTCAGGAGGTCCTTCTATTCCTATAAATGATTTGGTAGATAGTTTGAATAGAACTTCTACTTCAAATTCTAGTAAATGGCAATTGCTAAAATATTAGCCTTATTACATTTTTATTAAATCCAACCTACTCATAATAGTTCAAAAATGATAACCTCACTTGCTATAAAAAACTATGCTTTAATTGAAAGATTGTCAATTGATTTTTCCAAAGGATTTTCGATTATTACAGGGGAAACCGGAGCAGGAAAATCAATAATATTGGGAGCTTTGGGGTTAGCTTTAGGAAAAAGAGCCGATTTGACTTCGCTTAAAAATAAAGAAGAAAAATGTGTTATTGAAGCTCATTTTGATATATCCAAATATAATTTAGCTTCTTTTTTTGAAGCCAATGATTTGGATTATGAACCCGAAACAATAATTCGAAGAGAAATTTTGCCTTCCGGTAAATCACGGGCTTTCATTAATGACAGTCCTGTAAATTTGCAGGAATTGCAGGAGTTGAGTTTGTATTTGATAGATATTCACTCGCAACAGCAAACTCAGGAATTGTCAGATGAAGAAGTACAATTCAAGATCATTGATGCAATTGCTGGTAATTTGGATACGATTGTAAATTATCAATCGGTTTTAAAAAACTATAAATCGAATAAATCCAAATTAAATGCCTTGACTAAGAAAAAGGCTGATGCTTCCAAAGAACAAGAATATAATACTTTTCTTTTGGAAGAATTGGTTTCTGCGAAGTTAAAATCAGGGGAGCAGGAATTCTTGGAAGAAAATTATGAGCAGTTAAATAACGTTGAAATTATAAAAGAATCACTTGATAAATCATTGGCAATAGCCGATGAAGAGCAAGTAGGGGTGGTTCATAATTTGAATGAAATAAAAAATGCTATTCAAAAAATTGCTCATTTTTCGACTGATTACCATTCCCTTTTTGAAAGAATTTCAAGTTTAAAAATTGAGTTTGATGATATTGCAATTGAATTAAATCGTTGTTCGGAGAAATTAATCAACGATCCTGAGCAATTAAATTTGATTAGTCAAAAATTGCAATTGATTTATAATTTGCAAAAAAAGCATCAGGTAAATACAGTAGATGAGTTGCTGGTAATTCATGGAAATCTTGAAAATTCAGTATTAGAATTAGGAAATATTGATGAGGAGATTGCAAAATTGACACAATTGGTTGATGAGAATACAAAAGAACTTGATAAGATTTGCGATGTGATACACAAAAACAGAATAGAAGCGATTCCTCTTTTGTCACAAAAATTAGTTTCTATTTTGGAGACTTTAGGAATGCCAAATGTTCGTTTTAATATGGAGATTAATAGAACATCAACTTATTTTGAAAATGGAAAAGATGAGTTGCAATTTTTGATTTCCGCCAATAAAGGAACTGATTTTGGTTTATTGAAAAAAGTAGCTTCTGGGGGTGAAATGTCGCGAATTATGCTTGCTGTCAAAGCAATTTTGGCGCAATATTCAAAATTACCAACATTGATTTTTGATGAAATTGACACAGGGGTTTCAGGTGAAATTGCAAATAGAATGGGGGAAATTATGAAAGGAATGAGTAGTCAGATGCAAATTTTTGCCATTACCCATTTACCTCAGATTGCTGCAAAAGGAACTGAGCATTTCAAAGTGTTCAAATCTACTGTTGGTGATGATACCCAATCAGAATTAAAATTATTGACGGAGGAAGAACGAGTTCTTGAAATTGCTCAAATGTTATCGGGAACTGTAATTTCGGATTCGGCCTTAAATCATGCAAAAGCCTTGTTGAACTAAATAATTGGACTATATTTGCCCATTAAATTTGAAAATTAAAGATAAAGTATAAACTAACGTACTGAATAATATGATTATTGAACCAAGAATGAGAGGATTTATTTGTTTGACGGCCCAACCTAAAGGTTGCGAACAAAGTGTTAAAAATCAAATTGAATATGTAAAATCAAAAGGACCTATTGACGGAGCTAAGAAAGTATTGGTTATTGGGGCTTCAACTGGTTTTGGTTTGGCTTCAAGAATCACGAGCGCTTTTGGTTCAGATGCGGCTACAATTGGTGTGTTTTTTGAAAAAGAACCAGGGGAAGGAAAAACAGCTTCGCCAGGTTGGTATAATTCAGCTGCTTTTGAAAAGGAAGCTCAAAAAGCTGGTTTGTATGCAAAAAGTATCAATGGAGATGCTTTTTCTAACGAAGTAAAAAGACAAACACTTGATCTTATTAAGGCCGATTTAGGACAAGTTGATTTAATTATCTACAGTCTTGCTTCTCCAGTACGATTAAATCCAAATACAGGAGTTTTACATCGTTCGGTTTTAAAACCTATTGGAACTACTTTTTCTAATAAAACAGTTGATTTCCATACAGGAAAAGTTTCTGAGGTTTCTATCGAGCCTTGTAACGAAGAAGATATTGTCAATACGGTTGCTGTAATGGGTGGTGAAGATTGGGCAATGTGGATCGACGCTTTGAAAGCTGAAAATTTATTGGCTCCTGGCGCTACAACTGTAGCTTATTCATACATTGGGCCTTCATTGACAGAAGCGGTATACAGAAAAGGAACAATCGGTCGTGCTAAAGATCACCTTGAAGCTACTGCATTTACCATTGCTGATAGCTTGAAAGGGATTAACGGTAAAGCTTATGTTTCCGTGAACAAAGCTTTGGTAACACAAGCGAGTTCAGCTATTCCGGTTATTCCATTATATATTTCTTTGTTGTATAAAATAATGAAAGAAAAAGGAATTCACGAAGGATGTATTGAGCAAATTCAACGTTTGTACCAACAAAGACTTTATACAGGAGAACCAATTTTGCTTGACGAAAAAGGAAGAATCCGTATTGATGATTGGGAAATGCGTGAAGATGTTCAGGATCAGGTTGCCAAACTTTGGTTGGAAGCTACAACTGAAAATCTTGCTAAAATAGGTGATTTAGAAGGCTATAGAACTGATTTCTATAATTTATTCGGATTTGGACTTGACGGAGTTGATTACAAAGCAGATACTAACGAAATTGTTGCTATTCCAAGTATTGTTACAACTATCGCTTAAGTAGAACACTATTATTATTGAAGCACCTTATTTCTTGATGGTTTTTAATCATGGAAATAAGGTGTTTTTTTATGGAATTAGTTTTATTGATTAATTTTGGAGCAGGAGCATTTGGCTTTTTTAGGAAATAGGATTCCCGTTTTCCGCTACAATCTCATGTTCTTCTCGTCTTTTGGGACGAGACAGAACAAGAGGATTTTCGCTTCAACCGGGGCTAAAAGGAAACATTGGGCATTTTTGTAATTATAAAAAGAAAAAAAATATCATTATGTACAATTTATTAAAAGGTAAACGCGGTATCATTTTTGGTGCTTTGGACGAAAATTCAATTGCTTGGAAAACTGCCGAACGTATTCATGAAGAAGGGGGAACATTTGTTTTGACTAATGCACCTGCGGCAATGCGATTGGGAAATATTGATGCCTTGGCTGAAAAAGTCGGATGTCAAATTATCCCCGCCGACGCAACATCGGTTTCAGATTTAGAGTCATTGGTAGATAAAGCGGTTGAAATCCTTGGAGGTAATATTGATTTCGTCCTGCATTCTATCGGAATGTCTGTAAATGTTCGAAAAGGGAATCATTATACAAACCAAAATTATGAGTTTACCGAAAAAGGTTGGAATGTTTCGGCAGTATCTTTCCATAAACTGATGCAGGTTTTGTATAAAAAAGATGCAATGAATGAGTGGGGGAGTATCATTGCATTATCTTATATGGCGGCACAAAGAGTGTTTCCTGATTATAATGATATGGCTGATAATAAAGCATTTTTAGAATCTGTTGCGCGTAGTTTTGGATATTTCTTTGGAAGGGATAAAAAAGTGAGAGTAAATACCATATCTCAATCACCAACTGCTACTAGAGCAGGACAGGGAGTTAAAGGATTTGGAGGTTTTATTGCTTTCGCAGATAAAATGTCTCCGCTTGGCAATGCAACAGCAGCTGAATGTGCCGATTACATTGTTGTTATGTTTTCGGATTTGACGCGTAAAGTGACTTTGCAAAATTTACTGCATGACGGTGGATTCTCTAATATGGGAGTTAGTCAGGAAGTAATGGAAATGTTTGAATAGTGTGATTAAATAGTGTGATTGAAACACTTGATATAGAAAGCCATCATTTTTATGATGGTTTTTTTGTTAATAAAGAAGTACCTTTGCGGAAAATTTTTAAAAAATAATAATAACCCAATTATATTATGTTGTTTTCATTGATCATTCCTGTTTATAATCGTCCTGATGAAGTAGATGAATTATTAGAAAGTTTAACAAAATCAACTTATAAAGAAATTTTTGAAATAGTATTGATTGAGGATGGTTCAACAATTCGCTGTCAGGATGTTGCAGCGAAATATGGAGATAAGTTGGATATTTGCTATTACTACAAGAGCAATTCAGGGCCTGGTGATTCCAGAAACTACGGAATGGACAAGGCTAGAGGTGATTACTATTTAATTTTTGATTCCGATTGCATTATTCCAGAGAATTATTTGGTGGAGGTTGAAAAAGAGTTGAAGGAAAATTATGTGGACTGTTTTGGAGGGCCGGATAAGGCTTTGGACAGCTTTTCGGATATTCAAAAGGCAATCAATTTTGCGATGACATCTTTTCTAACAACGGGAGGGATTAGAGGAGGATCTGAAAAGATTGGGAAATTCCAGCCAAGGAGCTTTAATATGGGTATTTCTCGTAAGGCATTTTTAGCTTCAGGAGGATTTGGTAACATTCATCCAGGTGAGGATCCAGATTTATCAATCCGTTTGTGGAACTTAGGTTTTGAGACAAGACTTTTTTCAAAAGCTTTCGTTTATCATAAAAGAAGGATAGATTGGGGGAAATTTTCTATTCAGGTAAATAAATTTGGAAAGGCTAGGCCAATATTAAATAGCTGGTATCCAGAATATAATAAGTTAACTTTTTTCTTTCCTACTTTTTTTATAATAGGATTTTTTGTATCTTTAATACTGTTGATTTTTAATCAAGATATTCTGCTTAAATTTTATTTTGGCTACTTTTTGGCATTATTTTTGCTGTCTTCTATTCAGAATAAGAGTATTAAAATTGGATATTTATCCATTATTGCGGTTTGGAAACAGTTTTATGGATATGGACTCGGATTTTTAAAGTCTTATATTAAAGTAATTATTTTAAAACAAGACCCAAAACAAGCTTTTCCTGAATTGTTTTTTAAATAAGATATGACTAAAATAATCGGTTTAACTGGAGGTATTGGGAGTGGAAAGACTACCGTTGCCAATGAATTTTCATCTCTTGGGATTCCTGTTTACATTGCAGATTTAGAAGCTAGAAAATTAATGCAAACTGATTCCGTACTAAATCTGATTAAAGCAGAATTTGGAAGCACGGTCTTTGACAAAGGTGTTTTGTTACGTGAAAAGTTATCAGAAATTGTTTTTAATGATAGCAGAAAACTGGAAAAACTCAATGGTATTGTTCATCCTGCGGTAAAAAAACATTTTGACGAATGGCTTTTGGATCACAAAAATAATCCGTTTGTTATTTACGAGACTGCAATTTTATTTGAAAGTGGGAGTTATAAAAAGTGTGACTTTGTTATAAATGTCGAAGCGCCACTTGAAGTAAGGATTCAAAGAGTAATTGAAAGAGATAATACGACAAGGGAAAAAGTATTAGAAAGAATTAAAAATCAGTGGAATGATGAGGAAAAATCATCAAAAAGTGATTTTATTATTAAAAATACTAGTATCGAGGCAATAAAGGTAGAAATTGTTAAAATTCTTAATTTTTTAAGAATTAAACAAATCAATTCTTAAATGTTAATCTTTGGTTAATGCTTTATTCATTATATTGTTAAAATACTAATTTTGCTCGAATGAACAAACTATTTTTTAGACTGCTTGTATTATTAATGAGTTTATCCTTAATCGGGATCATTCTTGTGCAGGTTTATTGGTTTAATACTTCATTTGAGAATAATGCTGAACAATTTAAGTTTCATGTTAAGCAGGTGTTAGGCAATGTTGCTGAAAAACTGCATAATCGTGAAGCTTACAGTTTTTATGATAAATACAATCATTATAAAGACAGTACTGGTAAAATTCCTAAAAGAAATGATTTGTTGGAATTTTATTATGTTCAAAAAAATCCATTAACAAAGCAAACTATTATTTATTCTAATAGTATAATATCCGAGGATTTTAAGATTTCGTCTGGACTTTTTGATAAAAAATTTACTAATGAAAGTTTTAAAAACTTCAATTCCAAAAGGGTTACGGAAGTTTATAATAAAAATAGTCTTGATAATTCAGGGATACAGCAAAGTTTAATACCGGATCAAAGAATTGAGAAGGCTGGTAATTTGGATATTTTAGATAATGCCCAATTTGAGATTTTTTTTAAAGATATTGCCTCTGCAATGCCTATCCAAGAGAGAATTACAAAAGAAGCTTTAAGAGAGATTATTAAAAAAGAATTGGAAGAATATGGTGTAAAAACCAAGTTTGAGTTTGGGATTTTAAGTAACGGAATACAAACTAAAATAAGATCGGATAATTTTCAATATGATAAAGATGCCACTTATTCCATTCCGATTTTTACTGATAATGAAGGGAATGAAAAGTACAAGCTGTTAGTTACTTTTCCGCATAAAAAGAAGTTCTTATTGTCTGAATTGGTGAGTATTACGATATTATCGATCATATTTACGTTAATTATTATTATTGCTTATACGAGTGCTCTGAATCAGTTGATTCGTCAAAGGCAGATATCGGAGATAAAAACGGATTTTATCAATAATATGACGCATGAGTTTAAAACACCAATTGCTACAATAAATTTGGCTTTGGATGCCATCCGAAACCCGAAGATTATTGAGGACAAAGAGAAAGTGTTTAAATATCTCGAAATGATTCGGGACGAAAATAAGCGAATGCATGCTCAGGTTGAAAATGTATTGAGGATATCTAAATTAGAAAAGAAAGAATTAAATATTATAAAAGAATCAAGCGACATTGAAGAAGTTATTAATGATGCTATCGAACATGTTAACTTGATTTTAGAAGACAGAGAAGGAACTATTGATATTCATTTTGGAGCCATCAGAAAAACAGTTTTGCTGAATGATGTTCACTTTACAAATGTGATAGTTAATATTTTGGAAAATGCCATAAAATATACAGCAGGTATCCCTAAAATTGATATTTATACTGAGAATATCAAAGATATGGTCCTCATCAAAATAAAAGATAATGGCGTGGGTATGAGTAAAGTTGCTCAAAAAAGGATTTTTGAAAAATTTTACAGAGAACATACCGGAGACATACATAATGTGAAAGGACATGGTTTGGGTCTTGCATATGTAAAGCGAATTGTAGATGACCATAACGGTCAAATATATGTAGAAAGTGAAAAGGGAAAAGGAAGTACCTTCATTATAAAATTACCTTTAATAAATTAAAGTATGGAAAACACAAATAAAAAAATACTATTAGTAGAAGATGACCTTAATTTTGGAGCAGTTCTAAAAGACTATTTATCGCTAAATGATTTTGATGTTGTTTTGGCTAAAAATGGTATGGAAGGTTTTGAAAAGTTCAAAAAGGATTCCTATGACTTATGCATTCTTGATGTGATGATGCCATACAAAGATGGGTATACTTTGGCCAAAGAAATAAGAGAAAAAAATAATGATGTGCCTATTATTTTCCTTACTGCAAAATCTATGAAAGAGGATGTTTTAAAAGGATATAAAGCCGGAGCAGATGATTATTTGAATAAACCTTTTGATTCTGAGGTTTTATTGATGAAAATTAAAGCTATCATTCAAAGAAAAGCGTCTGATGTAAAAACAGAAGCGGTTCAATTTGAGTTTAATGTTGGTAAGTTTCATCTGAATTCAAAGCTTCGTTTCTTAACTTTTGGTGATGAAGAACCAATTAAGTTGTCTCCGAAAGAGAATGAACTTCTTAAAATGCTGATTCTGCATGAAAATGATTTGATGCCAAGAGAATTGGCCTTGACAAAAATATGGAGAGATGATAACTATTTTACTTCAAGAAGTATGGATGTTTACATCGCTAAATTGAGAAAGTATTTAAAACAAGACGAGGATGTTGAAATTTTAAACATTCACGGTGAAGGATTCAGATTAGTTGTGAAAGGCAAGTAATCGTTCTTGTTAAACCATAAAAAAAGCTTCGGAATTCCGAAGCTTTTTTGTTTTTATAGTCTGCTTGTTAAAGATTTAGAACCTACTTCCAATGCAATTCTAGAGCAAAACAGTTTTTTTCTCCTTTTGTTATGCTAAAAGTAGTGGCCGATTGGTCATCATTGTCACTTTCGTGAATAATGACCTGATCGTTTAGGGAAAGTTCTTTTAAGAAATTCATTTCAAAACTTTTGATCTCTTGCTTTAAGATTCTTTTTGCATCAACATGATCGAGACACCATTCCAAATATTTAACGTTATTGGCGTGATTTACAATATCCAAGTCAGAAAGATAAACGGTTTTTTCAAAGACAGATTCTTTTTCAGGGTTGATGTTGATTTTAGAAAAACCTTCTTCGGTTGCTTTTTTATCGGGGAATAATTCAAAATGTTCAAAAGGTAAGGCTAAAGGTTCCGGTCTGCGGGCTTTGGTATTGAAAACAGCCCAAAATGTTTCGGATCCAATTATTTTTTTGCCGTTGACGTACATTTCTAGCGCACGAACCGAACGGGAATTTTCGAGCGAATTAATCCAAGTTTTTACGGTTACAGTATCTCTCCATTTTGGTAATTCGTTGATTTCGACTCTCATTCTGCTTAATACCCAAGCTTGGTTAAATTCCTGCATATCAGTAAAACTGATTCCGCCTACTTCAGAATGGGCAGCAGCTGTTAATTGCAGCAGATTGCATAAATCGGTGTATTTTAGATAACCGTTTGGGGTACATTGGGTAAAATTGATTTCCCATTCCTTGCTTAATATCGATGTGAAGTCTGCTGAAATTGGCATTTTTTTTGTTTTTTGAAAAGTAGAGAAATTGATTTATTAGAAACAAAAATAACTTCAAATAAT
The DNA here is from genome assembly GCF_027111335.1 of Flavobacterium aquiphilum. NCBI lineage: Bacteria > Pseudomonadati > Bacteroidota > Flavobacteriia > Flavobacteriales > Flavobacteriaceae > Flavobacterium > Flavobacterium aquiphilum. Next base: position 2,282,330 of record NZ_CP114288.1, read on the forward strand.
AAAATTGCAAAAAGAATCGACTCATTAATTTTTAAAATGAGTATTTTTCAATTTTAATGAGAGAAGTTCTGTAAATGTAATTTTGAGTATTTAGTGAAAATTAAAAATTTAATTTCATTCCAATATTCATTTGAATCATTTTTGAATTATCATAAAAAGAGATTAATTCCGGAACAGTTTGTACATCATATTTTGTGGAAATATATCCTATTCCTGCAAACGCATAAAAAGTCTTATTTAATTTATAATCGGTGTTAATTCCAATCCGAAAATCTGTTCCTGTTTGATTGCCAAAACTTCTGTTTCCATTTTTTAAGTTTAGTTTTATAGAGCCTAAGCCTAAATAGGGTTGTAAAATAAATTTATTTGAAAGATCAATTTTGTATGTAAAAAAACCGTAAAATGAGTTGTACTTGCTACTGCTGATATTTCCACCTTTGGAGACATCAGTTATTGAGTAATTGATATAATCATAACCAATTCCCAGCTTGAAATGTTGTATCTGAATAAGATTAAGAGTAGTACCTATTCCTATATGCTCTTTATTAGCTTTCGCTAAATAATTGTCGCCAAAGTTGATTGGAACTATAGTATAGAGACTGAATTCGGGTTTAAAAGTAATTATAGTTTTTGTCTTTTTTTCTTGGCCGTATGATATTTTTAGACAAAATAAAAATATTAGAATGCTGTATCTCATCATTAGTAGTTAATTATATAGATCACTTTATCATTGTTTATTGTAATAGGCACACTGTAGGGGGTGCTAGAAGAATTTGAAGTATCAATGATTATGTATTTTAGAATAACAATTTGGTTTTTTATAACAGCATAATTGGTATTTAAATTAAATGGTTCATTTTTGAAATTTAAATCAATATGAGAATTGCTTAGTTTACCTTCTATTTGGATGTCTTTTAGTAATTTATTCGAAGAAGTTTTATTTAATTGTAAGGTTAGATTAGTAATTGCATCAGTTTTGTATAAAGTGATTTTGTTCAAATCGAGTTTATATTTTTCGAAATTATTTCTTTTTGCAATTATTTCTTTTGTTTCAAATTCATTAGGTTGATTGATGATATTATTGATATCAATAAAAAAATCGTAATCTCCTTTTGGAGCAGGAAAGACCATCGTGAAATATCCATTTAGGTCCGATTTTCCAAACGAAATTAGATCGTCTGATGAATATATACCATCGAATGCAAATATCGTAATATCAATATTTTTGTGGGGAATTGGAATTCCATTTTCATCAATAATTTGACCTGTAACCACAATTTTAGTTTCAGCGTCATATTGTATCTCACAAGAAGTTAGAAGAAATAAGATGGAAAAAACAAGTAGTATTTGCTTCATAATATGATCATGTTTAAACAAATATAATCATATATGTGTAAGAATTTTATGTTTTTGAGTTTAAATAATTAATAATTTTTCCTCTATCTATCAAATAATCAAACCATTGTGTGTTTTCTTTTCGTTTGAACCAAGTGAGTTGACGTTTTGAAAATCGGCGGGTATTTTTTTTGATTTCTTCAATTGCGAATGGCAAAGTAAAATCCCCATCAAAATAACTGAATAATTCACGATATCCAACCGTTTGCAAGGCATTTAATTCTTTGTGTGGATACAAAGCTTGTGCTTCGGCCAAAAGTCCTTCATTAATCATAATATCGACACGTTGGTTGATTCGGTCGTAGATCACTTCTCTGTCGGCTTCTAGGCCAATGATGATTGGTGTGAAATTCCGATTGTTTTCCTTTTGGTTTAAAAAAGAGGAATAAGGTTTTTTTGTACCAAGGCAGACTTCGACAAATCGCATCATGCGTTGCGGGTTTTGCAAGGTTTGTGGATTTTCGGAAGTTATTTTTTTGAAATAAACTGGGTCGAGGATTTCTAACTTTCCCTGCAAGTATTTGATTCCGAGTTTTTCGTAATTTGAATTTACTTCTTCTCGGACGGAATGATCTATAGCCGGAAACTCGTCAAAACCTTTTAAAATGGCATCCACATACAATCCCGAACCTCCAACAAGTATTACATAATCATTTTTTTGAAATAACTCTTCAATTTTTAGAAGTGCTTCTTTTTCGAAATCGCCTACGGTATAATTATCAAAAATGGATTTGTTTTGTATAAAATGGTGTGGTGCGGAGGCCAATTCTTCTGCATTTGGCACGGCTGTTCCAATAGCCATTTCTTTGAAAAACTGTCGGCTGTCGCAAGATACAATTTCGCAATTATAGTTTTTGGCTAGGTCGATGCTTAAGGATGTTTTTCCGATGGCTGTTGGTCCGACTATGGTAATTAAGTATTTCATTTTTTTTTGATAGCCCAGATGGTAACGAAAACCCCGGAGTTATTCCAGTTTGTTTTTCCTGGTATAAAAGAGCGACTGAAAGAAGCTCCTTTTATGTCTTGGAAAAACTGCGGGAATAATGAGGAGTTGCAGTGTACAGATGGATTAGCTCCTTATTATTTATATTTTGGTATTAGAAATTGATAATTTTTAATACCCTGTGTTTTCTCAAATAGCTTTGGATATATGATCTTGTATCTTTATTACTAGGCATTGACACAAGGATGTTTTTTAGAATTTCAGGTTTGAGGATTTGATAGTTCAAATCGTAAAATGCGTATCCTTGTAATATTCCTTTTTCGATTAATATTGCGCTGTGTTCACCTGTTTTTCTTCCTCGTTCAATGATAATCATGTTTTTGTTGTCGAAAAGGTTTTTGTCGATGAAAACCTGAACCTTTGAATTGTATTCTTCGGGCGTTATCTGTTCTGTACAAGTGCCATCGCATTGGCCTTTTTCATATTGAATACAGGTATTTTTTGGATTGGAAAGGCCTGTAAGTTTTGCACACAACTGATAACTTGTGGTAATGCGGCTAAGGGCGCCTCTTCCTTCCTGTTCATTGGCGAATGCCGTAATTTCTTTTTTGCGGCCATCGGCTTTTTGAAGTTTTAAATTCAGATAGCCATTTTGGTCTTTTTCAGCATAAATAGCCCAAGACAGTGTTTTTTTGCGAGTAGAGCGGTTGTAAATAGGGCGGTTTTTCTTTATTTCTTCTGATTCTTTCAGGAGCGCAATTAATTCGCTTCCGGTTTCCTCAAAAGTTACGGTGAAAACTTCGGCTTGGATTTTTTTGGAAGTTCTGGTTATGCCCGTAAAATGCTGATTGACTCTTTTTTTTATGTTTTTGCTTTGTCCGATAAATATGATGGTGCCGTCTTCGCGATGGATGTAGTAAATTCCTGTTCTGGAAGGAAGGCTTTCGATAATATCCAATAATCTTGGAGAAACGCCTTTGATAACCTCAAATTTGATTAGTTCTTTCGTGATGGTTTTTTCAAGGTCTTTGTCTAAAAGCATTTTGAAAAGTTTGACTGTTGCCATAGCATCTCCGCTGGCTCTGTGTCTGTCTGCCATAGGGATTCCAAGTGCGCGAACCAATTTTCCCAAACTATGAGAAGGCTGTTCCGGCAATAGACGTTGGGATAATTCTACAGTACAAAGTGTTTTTATGTTGAAGTCATACCCAAGACGGCGAAACTCGGTGCGAAGAATTCGGTAATCGAATGAGGCATTGTGAGCGACCAAGACACAGTCGTTTGTTATTTCGATAATGCGTTTGGCGACTTCAAAAAACTTCGGAGCTGAGCTAAGCATTGCATTGTTGATTCCGGTAAGTTTGACCACAAACGGCTGAATGGGAATTTCAGGATTGATTAAACTGATAAATTGGTCCACGATTTCGTGACCATCATATTTATAGATAGCAATCTCCGTTATTCCTTCTTCGTTGAATTGTCCTCCGGTGGTTTCTATGTCGAGTATTGCGTACAAAATTCAGTGTTCAGTTTACAGTTTTTTTAGTGTTCAGTCGCTAAATTTGAAATCAAAAATCCTTAATCTTCAATCAAGAATCAACTTCTCCCTCCAAAGATACTACTTCCTATCCGAACCATTGTGCTGCCACAAGAAATTGCCAATTGATAATCGCCTGACATTCCCATGGATAATATTTTCATTGTAGAGATGTACTGCAGTGCATCTCTACTTGATCCGTCTTTACTGTTTAATGAATCAAAAACAGATTTCAAATGTGTGAATTCCTTTTTGATTTGGTTTTGGTTATCTGTAAAAGTTGCCATTCCCATCAAACCGACAATTCGGATGTTTTTCATTTCTTTGAAAGAAGGTGAGGCTAGAAGTGCTTTTAGTTCTTCTTCGTCAAGTCCAAATTTTGTTTCTTCTTCGGCGATGTGAATTTGGAGTAAACAATCAATGATTCGATTGTTTTTTAGGGCTTGTTTATTGATTTCTTCCAATAATTTCAAACTGTCGACACCGTGAATTAAACTCACGAAAGGAGCCATGTATTTGACTTTGTTGGTCTGTACATGTCCAATCATGTGCCATTCGATATCTTTGGGCATTTGTTCCCATTTATCGACCATTTCCTGAATTTTGTTTTCACCAAAAACGCGTTGACCGGCATCATAAGCCTGCATTAAATCGGAAACGGGTTTTGTTTTGGAAACCGCAACCAGAGTAACATGTTCTGGAAGAGTCGATTTTATTTTGGAAAGGTTTATTTGGATGGACATGACATTGATAAATTATTAAACAAACTGTTTCGAAATCTTCTCCGCTTTTTTGCTTTCGCTGTAATCATAAAAACCTTCACCTGATTTCACTCCCAATTTTCCAGCTCGTACCATATTTACCAATAACGGGCAAGGAGCGTATTTTGGATTTTTGAAACCGTCATACATTACATTTAAAATGGCAAGACAAACGTCAAGACCAATAAAATCGGCCAGTTGTAAAGGTCCCATCGGATGTCCCATTCCTAGTTTCATTACCGTGTCAATTTCATAAACACCAGCTACTTTGTTGTATAAAGTTTCGATTGCTTCGTTAATCATTGGCATTAAAATTCTATTAGCAACAAATCCTGGATAATCATTTACTTCTACTGGAGTTTTACCGAGTTTTTCGGATAATTTCATAATGATGTTTGTCACTTCATTACTTGTATTGTAACCGCGAATGATTTCGACTAATTTCATAATTGGAACCGGATTCATAAAATGCATTCCGATTACGCGTTCAGGATGAGCGACCACAGCCCCGATTTGTGTGATAGAAATAGAAGAAGTATTTGTTGCCAAAATAGTGTTGTGTGAACAAGCTTCGTTCAATTGCTTGAAAATATTGAGTTTTAATTCCACATTTTCTGTAGCAGCTTCAACAACTAAATCAGCTCCTACAACTCCGTCTTTTATGTCGGTATAGGTAATAATATTACTTATAGTTTTGGCTTTGTCTTCTTCGGTTATGGTTCCTTTTGCAACCATTCGGTCTAAATTTGCAAAAATAGTGGACATTCCTTTATCCAATGATTTTTCGGAAATATCAATTAGTTTTACGGTAAAACCACTTTGGGCAAAAGTATGGGCAATTCCGTTACCCATTGTTCCTGCTCCGATTACGGCAATGATTTTCATTTTTTATATTTAAAAGTTAAAAAAGTTTAAAATTTAAAGACCAATAAGTGACTTTAAACATTAAACTTTTATCTGTGGTTTGGTTTTATTTCTTAAAACAATCGATAATTTGGTAAGCAACTCTCAACGCGTCTGTAGCTTGTTCCAAAGTAACAATTGGGGTGGTGTCATTATTGATTGCATCTGCAAATGTTTCCAATTCGTCAAGAATAGCATTGTTTTGTTCAACGTCGGGATTTTCAAAATAAATTTGTTTTTTTATCCCTTCGGCATTTTGTAAAATCATATCAAAATCACCGGGAGTTTCAGGAGCGTCTTTCATTTTTACCACTTCACATTTTTTCTCTAAGAAATCTACAGAAATATAAGCGTCTTTTTGAAAAAAGCGTGATTTACGCATATTTTTCATTGAAATTCGACTTGCAGTTAAATTGGCTACACAACCATTTTCAAATTCAATTCTGGCATTGGCAATGTCCGGAGTGTCGCTTATTACTGAAACCCCACTGGCATCGATTTTCTTTACATTAGATTTGACCACGCTCATAATGGCATCGATATCGTGTATCATTAAATCCAAAACAACAGGAACATCGGTTCCGCGAGGATTGAATTCGGCCAAACGATGCGTTTCTATGAACATTGGATTTTCAATCATGCTTTTGGTAGCTATGAAAGCGGGATTGAATCTTTCGACATGCCCAACTTGTCCTTTTACATTATATTCTTTGGCAAGTGCAATGATTTCTTCGGCTTCTTCAACTGTATTAGAAATGGGTTTTTCTATAAAAACGTGTTTGCCTGATTTGATGGCTACTTTAGCACATTTGTAGTGGGAAAGAGTAGGGGTAACAATATCAATTACGTCAACCGCATGAATTAATGTTGCAATGGTATTGAAACTTTTATATCCAAATTCTTTGCTTATTCTTTCCGCGTTTTCTTGATTTTCATCATAAAAACCAACTAATTCATATTTTTTAGATTGTTGTAATAAACGCAAATGTATTTTTCCTAGGTGCCCGGCACCCAATACTCCAATTTTCAGCATAATAATGATGTTTCCACAAAAATAGTAATTAAAAGAGAAATTCCAATTTATAAAAATACTAAATTCTTGTGATCTTCATTATTATTTAGGCTAAGAATTAGGATTTAATTTGAATTGAAAATTGATTTAGTTTTCTATTTTTGTTCTTTAATAAAACCTTAAATTTTGAAAGATACAGCCAAGCATCAAGGACTTCGAAATCAATTAGTATCCGTTTTAGAGAAGAAAGGGATCACTGATAAGAATGTCTTAGAAGCTATTAAAAAAATCCCACGTCATTTATTTTTAAATTCAAGTTTTGAAGATTACGCTTATCAAGATAAAGCTTTTCCGATAGCTGCCGGTCAGACTATTTCCCAGCCTTATACAGTTGCTTTTCAAACACAGTTGTTGGAAATAAAAAAAGGGCATAAAGTTTTGGAAATCGGGACGGGCTCTGGATACCAAACGGCTGTTTTGTGTCTGGTTGGTGCTCAGGTTTACAGTATTGAAAGACAAAATGAATTGTTTAAGCAAACATCTGTTTTGCTTCCAAAACTTGGTATTCGTCCCAAACATCTTTCTTTTGGGGATGGTTATAAAGGCTTGCCTAATCATGCGCCATTTGACAGCATCATTGTAACTGCAGGTGCTCCCATAATTCCTCAGGCTTTAATGGCACAACTTAAAATAGGAGGAAGACTAGTTATTCCGTTAGGAGAAGACGTCCAAATTATGACGCTGTTAATTCGCATAAATGAAACACAATTTGAAAAACACGAGTTTGGGGAATTTCGTTTTGTTCCTTTATTAGAGGATAAAAATTAAAAGCTTAATTAAAATCGGATTGTTTTTTTAGGGCTAATCATAATAAACAATCCTTATTTTCTGTAATAAAAATTCGAACTAAAATTAAAATCAAAAAAAATCGTACTAAAAAACAGGATACTGCAGGATAGTACATATAGATATAAAAACTAATTTGGGTTAACGATAAAATAGTATAAAGACAAGAATAAGAGTTATTTGTGTTTTTGACTGTTTTAAATTTTAACTAACCTAAACCAAATTAGTTTATGAATTTAAAGACTTTACTTTTTAAGCAAGTTTCAAAGGCGGTATTGCTTTTCGGACTTGTGTTGAGTTCAGGGAATCTTAGTTCCCAAACGTTAGCCTTTCCCGAAGCAAAGGGATTTGGAAGGTACACAACTGGAGCTCGAGGAGTAGCTAATCCTCAAATTTACTTAGTAACCAATTTAAACGACAGTGGACCCGGCTCGTTTCGTGATGCCGTAAGCCAATCTGGCCGATTTGTAATATTCAAAGTTGGTGGTATCGTTAATTTGCTATCTCAGGTTGTTGTTGCCACTAATACAACAATAGCCGGACAAACAGCACCAGGTGAAGGAATAGTGTTTTTGGGGCCAAGAGTAACATTTACAGGAGCCAGTAATACTATAGCGCGTTATCTTCGTATTCGTTATGGGGGAACAGCCCAAAATCAGGATGCGTCTGGGCTTGCAAATGGTGCAAATATGATTTTTGATCATATGACTTTTACCTGGGGTACCGATGAAGTTTTTTCGATAAATTGGGATAGTAAGGGGTTAAGTCCGGACAATATTACAATTCAAAATTGTATTATAGGTCAGGGAATGCATCGTCACAATCATTCGGCAGGAGGATTGATTCAGCCGTCAGGAGGAAAAATTAGTTTGATTGAAAATTTATATATCTGTAATAAAACCCGAAATAATAAAATAAAAGGGATTAATGAGTTTGTAAACAATGTAGTTTATAATTGGGGGAACTTCGGGAATATTTACGGTCACGCTGAATCTGGGGAAGCTTATATCATGGGTGGGGATTCGGCTGGAAGTTCAGATGTTAACATCATTAATAATTATTTTATTGGCGGCCCCAATACTAGCACTACAAGTACTACACCATTTAGCAGAGGTAATGCTAATTTCTTTTTGTATGGTTCCGGAAATTATTTCGATAATAACAGGAATGGAATATTAGATGGAAATTTAGTTCCTCAGGATTTAAATGGTTACCCTACCGGAGAAGCTGGTAGTATTTTATCTGCACCGTATGATTATCCTATGAAAAACACAAATCTGACAGCTCAAGAGGCTTATGATAAAATTGTGGCAAGCGCAGGTGCATCATATCCAAGGCGCGATCAGGTAGATAATTTGATGATTTCTGATTTGATGTCAAAAGGAACCAAAGCTACTTATGTTTATGTTCAAACCGATTTGACTAATCAGTTTGGATTTGTGAATGGTGGTGCTGGGCATGTTTACGGCGCACCAGCTCCGTTAGATTCTGATAATGACGGTATGCCGGATGCTTGGGAAGACAGTAATGGATTGAATAAAAATAATCCTAGTGATGCTGTTGCTCATAGCACAGTTTCTCCAGAATACTTAAACATTGAAGTCTATGTAAATGGATTAATGAATACAGTACCTCCTGAATTTATAGTTCCTCCTACAACAATTACTTTCACTGCTACTTCAGTTGAGATACCAACCCCTTCAAGCAAAGTTGTTGTAAACTGGAAAGACAATTCGCTAAACGAAACTAATTTCGTAATTGAGCGTTCGACTGATGGAACTTCTTTTGCACAAATCGCGCAAGTTGCAGCTAATACAACTACTTTTACCGATATAAATTTAGTGCCAAATACGTTATATTACTATCGTGTAAAAGCAATCGCAGCTACGGAATCTTCCGCTTATAGTGAAGTGAATTCACTTACAACGCCTGCTATACCTACAGCTCCTGCAAAAGCAGCAAATCCTAATCCGACAACAGGTTTTGATTATGCCGAACTAGCAAACGGAAGTTTAAGCTTGAAATGGACCGGAAGTACTAACACTATAACTTACGCAATTTATTTAGGTACAGATCCATCAAATCTAGCCAAATTAGCTGATGTGAATTATGTGGTAAGCCCTTCGTATTTAGCTACAAATTTGTTACCAAACACTAAATATTATTGGAGGGTAGATGCCTCAAATGCGAAAGGAACTGCAACCGGAACGGTTTGGAATTTTAGAACTATTTCAGATATACCGGCTGATATGGTAGGACATTGGCCTTTTAAAGAGGCAGCTTTAGAAGGTACTCAAATTACCGATTTATCAAACTATGGCAATAACGGGAATTTAGATTCTGACTTTGATAATGCTAATGTTAGAATTGTCGGGAAAGCAAATAATGCTCTTGATTTTGCATCTTCAAGAAATACCAGCTACATGGCAAGTATTCCTAATCAAGATCAAATTTATTTGAACAAAGGTTCATTTTCTATTTCATTTTGGATGAATGCTGCTCCAAATTTGTTGCCAACAGGAACAACAAGTTCTGTTTATGTTTTATGCAAAGGATCATTTACAAAGAACACTACAACAGGGGCAACAGGAAAACGTTATAATCTAGAATTCAAAAGTGGGGAACTTCGTTTTGCTATAGATGATGATGTTATAAAGAAAGAGATAAAGGCTACCGGATCTAAATTTTTTACGGGTAATTGGGAACATGTTGTTTTGATGAGAGATGTTTCAGCTCATAAATTGCGTGTTTATTTAAACGGAGTGCTTCAGAGTGAACTTGACGAAACCGGTGTGACTGGAATTGGAGAACCAACAGATTTGATTATTGGGAACATTGGTGAACTAGAATTAGCAGTTGGAACTGCTCCAGCTCCATATAAAGGAAAATTAGATGAATTAAAGATTTTCAACTATGCTTTATCAGCTTCAGAAATTGCATCTATTTATAATACGACGGTTATAAATGCACCATCTAATTTAACTTTTCAAACTAGTACCATTGCGACGCCACTTGCTTCGAGTACTACAGTTCTAAATTGGAATGATAATTCAAATAACGAAGCAAATATTGTTTTAGAACGCTCATTGGACGGAATTGCTTTTAATCGAATTGCAGAGTTTGGAGCAAATACAACTACTTATACCGATACTGATATTGTTCATAGTACCAAATATTACTATCGATTAAAAGCGACTAACAAAACAGATTCTTCTAATTATAGTGAAGTGCTCGAAGTGATAACTGCACCAGCGCCAGCACCGGTAAAAGCAAGTAATCCAATTCCTCAAAACGGTTCTTATTTCTTGGAGTTACCGACAAGTAATTTTAATTTAGCTTGGGATAGCACAATAGATGCTACAAATTATTCAGTGTATTTTGGAACTGATCCTAATAATTTAAGTAAATTAGGTGATGTGCCTTATTCGGAAAGCCCATCGTTTCAAATTCCTTTTGATTTGACTTCAAGAGTATATTATTACTGGAGGGTAGATGCCAACAATGATTATGGGACAACAACTGGTGATGTTTGGAGTTTTAGAATAACTACAAACGAGATTGTAGTACACCCGAATCCTGTGAAAAATCAAGCTAATATCGAAGTTCCTAATTACAATTCCCAAAATGTGACCGTTACTTTACTTAATCAATTTGGAGCTGTACTTTTAAAAGAAGTATTGGATACAAATGGAAACAGTCAAGGGAATTTTAAGCTTCGTTTAAACAAAAGTTATACTCCCGGTGTTTACATTTTAAATGTTACAGGAGATGATTTGAACAATAATGTGAAAATTTTGATAAAACAATAATTTATTAGGTAATAAGTGCAAGGGGGCTGTCCAAAATAGACTGCCTCTTTTGTTTTATCTAGAACTTGATAATAAACCATTCTATACAAGAAAATAGTTTAAAGGCATTTTGTATTTAATCAAATCATTGTTCATTATGTTGAGGGAAGTATCACATGATTATAAAGTAGGAATATTTCAATCAAGTTGTATTTTTTTTGATTTAAGAATGTGTTTAAGTTGAAAGGGCTTTACCCGGTAAAAAGAAAAACCGTCTGGAAAATAATTTACAGACGGTTTTAAACTTAAAAAAATATTTTGATTAGCTTTTTGCTTTAGCTTTTGGATCCATATAACCATCGGCTTTCATTTGTTGTACACAAGCTTCCATGATTTCATCAACTGTAGTGTCTACGTGTGAAACATCCAATGATTTTGTAGTTGCACTCCAAACCAATTTGTTGTTTTTCAAGTCAAAAATATTGGTTTCTATGTAGTAATAAACGTTTTCTTGGTAGTATCCGGGCGTGTAGTAAGCAGGAGCGTAAGCACCATACCATCCGCCAAATCCAGCTCCGTAACCAACACCCCATCCGCCAACGTAACCGTATCCCATTCCAGGATATCCCATGCCGCCGTAGTAGTTTGCTGTCCCAGGAACATATTGGGTTTCTTTGTCTGCTCTAATGAAACGCAAAGTGATTACGCCATCAAAACCTTCAGTTTGAACAATTTTTAGTTTTTCTTCCTGAGTAAGGTTAAGGTTTTGGTGGTTTAAATAATTATATGATGGATTTAAGACTTTTGGGTTTATCGAAGCGATTCTATTTTCTGTAGCTCTTCTTGAGCTTTCATCTTTTACTAATGCTACAACCAATACTTTCTTGAATTGTTCTTTGGCAAGTGTAGAATTTGGATCTCTCCAACTTGATACAATGGATGTATTACTTCCGCAACTTGCAAAGCATACACAGATTAATACGACAAATAATTTTCTCATGATGTTGTTTGTTTTTTAGTTATAATGTAAGTAAAAGTAATTATAATTTGAAAACAAAATTCATGAAAAGCAATAAAAATTTTACTTTTATTTTCTTAATATGACTTTTTTATCCTGTCTAAATCTCGTTTAGTGTCCTGTTCCTTAAGTGATTCCCTTTTGTCGTATGTTTTTTTACCTCTGCAAAGCCCAATTTGTAGTTTTGCCAAACCTTTTTCGTTGGTAAACAATTTTAACGGAACTATTGTAAGACCTTTGGCTTGGACACTTCGGGCAAGACTTTTTAGTTCTCTTCTGTTTAATAGCAGTTTTCGCTCGCTACGGGCTTTATGGTTGAATTGGTTTCCAAAACTATATTCCTCAATATAGGTATTGATGGCAAAAAGTTCGTTGTTACTGAATTCACAAAAACTTTCGGTAATATTTGCTTTCCCTAATCGGATAGATTTGATTTCAGTACCCGCCAAAACGATTCCTGCCGTATAGGTTTCAAGGATTTCGTAATCGAATCGGGCTCTTTTATTGAGTATGTTAACAGTTTTTTGCATAGTTGCGCAAATTTAGGAACTAATTAATGAATGGACAATTGTTTTTAGGAAAATGCCATAAATTTGCATCATGGAAAAACAACACTCAAAAGACCCGCTTCATGGAGTTACCCTCCAAAAAATAGTCGAAACACTAGTGGATTATTATGGTTTTGACACTTTGGGCGAACTGATTCGAATAAAATCCTTCAATCTAAATCCAAGTGTAAAATCAAGTCTTACCTTTTTACGAAAAACCGATTGGGCCAGAAAACAAGTTGAGGAATTGTATATAAAAACGCTTCCGAAATTACAATCCAAATAATTAGGAGCTTTTTCCGGCTGTCCGCTATATTCCCGATTAACAAAAACTACGGCTAAATTGCCTTGTTTTTCTAAATCGGGAGATGCCGCTTCCATCCGGGCTAGGGGATTTCACTTCACAAGATATTTTAGTGTCGTTATTTATTCAAAAGGGAATAAACCAACGAATCAAGAAAACGGCCTTCGTAGTATTCATTTTCAATAAAATGACCTTCTTTTACAAAACCATTTTTTAATAAAACTTTCTCCGAACCTTTGTTTTCCGGATCCAAAATGGCTTCAATTGAGTGTAGTTTCATTTCTTTAAAACCATACTCAATTACTTTTTGCAAAGCTTCAGAAACAATTCCTTTTCCATTGTATTCAGGAAATATCATATAGCCAACTTCTGCTCTGTAGTGCTCTGGTTTTAATCGGTAATGACCAATGATTCCGATGAGTTTTTCGGGTTCGTCAAGAAAGCAAATTCCCCAATTGATACCAATTCCATTTTCAATTTTATCATCAAACATTGCGATAAGTTCCAAGGCTTCTTCTTTGGTCTTAAGATAGGGTCTGGGAATATATTTCATCACTTCGTCATTCGAACGCAAAGATAAAATGGCCTCAGCATCATTTATATTGACATGTCTTAATAATAAACGCTCTGTTTTTAATATTGGAAATGGTAAAAAGTTAATTTCTAGCATAACGTTAATTTGTTGTTGATTAGAGAATTTCGATACTGAAAGCGGAATGAAAAATTGCTTTCGCTTCCAATAGTTGAATGCCTTCTTTTTCAAAAATATTTCCAGATTTCTCCACAGTGTCCGAATAGCCAAACCAAGGCTCGATACAAATAAAAGGCGCGTTTGGAGTCCAGATTCCTAAATCAGGAAAATCGGTGTAGCTTACTTTTAAAAATGGTTTGGATTTGTCCAAAATGGTAATCGATTTTGAAGCTATGTTTTTGAAAACCAAAGCATCATTTTCAAACAATTTGTAGTTCAAATGCAATTCATTTTTATCTAAAATTAATTCATTTGTTTTATTCGAAATCAAACCTTCTTCCAGTAAATAATAGTTTAAAGTTTCTTCCTTTTCGAAGACCAAACTGTAATTTTTAAAATCGCCTGGTAAGTCAAATGCTGGATGGGCACCAATTGAAAAAGGCATTGTGGACTCTCCATTATTGAAAACTTTATATTCAATTTTTAAGGATCTGTTATCCAAAGTATAAATCAAATGCAAGTCAAAGTCAAAAGGATATTTTTCTTTAGTTGATTGGGGAGCAATTAATGAAAAAGTCGCGCTATTTTCTTGTTTGTCAATTAATTCAAAATCCATTTCACGGGCAAAACCGTGTCTTGATAATTGATATTGAGCATTGTCGTATTGATAGCTATTGTTTTTTAGTGTGCCTACAATAGGGAATAAAACGGGAGAATGCTTTCCCCAAAAATCAGGATTCCCATTCCAGATGTATTCTCTATTTGAATTGTCTTTTAGTGAGCATAATTCGGCTCCTGTGTGTTTAATTTGTGCGGTTAAAAATTGGTTGGTTATAGTTGTAATCACGGAAACAATATTTTGTTAGTAAATGTGTTGTAAAGATATTTTATAAATCTTGTTTTAGGAAAGAAAACGGAAATTATATTAGGTTAAAAATTAATCAAATTCTTAATTTTAAGCATAAATTCATTTTTTTTTCCATTAATTTGCTTTAGAAACATAAAATTTATGAATTAAGCATAACAGGTCGGGATTCGATTGTCAAGCTCTGATGCGTTAATTTTATAAATTCCCCTAATGAAATCAATAAACACCCATATATGAGAAATAATTGTTTTAGAGTACTGTTTCAATTGGCTTTATTAATTGTATTTAATACCTCATGGAGTCAGGATGCAGTTCCAACAGGAACTACCCAACCGGTTTCAAAGTACGATTATCACGATGCCTTTGGTCCATTTTTTTATACCAATAACGGTTCGTCAACACGATCTGCAAATGGAGCACCAGGACATGAATATTGGCAAAATAGGGCAGACTACAAACTAACTGCCAAATTAAATGAAAAAACGAATGAAATTGTAGGTTCCGAAATACTTACTTATACAAATAATAGTACTGATGTAATGTCTTTTGTGTGGATGCATTTGGATCAAAATTTATTCAAATCAGATTCCAGAGGAAATGCTCTTATTCCATTGACGGGAAGCCGTAACGGAGCAAGAGGTGAAATTTTTGACGGTGGCCACAAAATTAAATCTGTTAAAATTGTTACTACTTCAAAAGGCGGAAAATCAACCGAAAAAGAAGCAAAATACACTATTACTGACACGAGAATGCAAATTTTTCTTCCGGATAATTTGAAAGCCAAAGGTGGTGTAGTGAAAATTAAAATTGATTTCTCATTTATTTCTCCAAAAGAAGGTTCGGACAGAATGGGAGTTTTGGATACCAAAAACGGTAAAATTTTTACGATTGCACAATGGTATCCACGTATGTGTGTGTATGATGACATAAGAGGTTGGAATACGAATCCATATTTGGGAGCTTCTGAGTTTTATTTGGAGTATGGAGACTTTGATGCCAATATTACAGTACCTGCGAATCATGTTGTAGTTTGCTCGGGTGAGTTGCTAAATGCTTCTGCTGTTTATACTGCCGAAGAGCAAAAAAGAATTGCTCAAGCAAAACAAAGCGAGAAAACGGTTATGATTCGTACTGCTGAAGAAGTGGCTGCTAATGCTTCAAAAGCAGGAACAACTTCTGAAAAAACGTGGCATTTTAAAATAAAAAATGCTCGTGATCTTTCCTGGGCATCTTCTCCGGCATTTATTTTGGATGGAGCCAGAATTAATTTACCAAGTGGGGCAAAAGCATTGGCATTGTCTGCTTATCCTGTAGAAAGTGCAGGGAATGAGGCTTGGGGACGTGCTACAGAATATACTAAAACTTCGATTGAGAATTATTCCAAAAGATGGTTTGAATATCCTTATCCAGTTGCGACAAACGTAGCTGGTAATGAAGGAGGAATGGAATATCCTGGAATTGTTTTTTGTGGTTGGGAGTCAAAAGGAGAGGATTTATGGGGAGTTACAGACCATGAATTTGGTCATGGCTGGTTCCCAATGATTGTGGGTTCAAATGAGCGTTTATATGGTTGGATGGACGAAGGATTCAATACTTTTATTAATTCAATCAGTTCTTCTGATTTTAATAATGGTGAATATAAAGCTAAGCCAACAGATCTTCATCAAAACGCGGATTATTTTACAAATCCAAAGAATGAACCAATAATGAGTTCTCCTGATAATATGAAAGAAAAAAATATTGGTCTTTTATGTTATTTCAAACCAAGTTCGGGATTGATTACTTTAAGGGAACAAATATTAGGACCGGAGCGTTTTGATTTAGCGTTCAGGACTTATACAGAGCGTTGGGCTTTTAAACACCCGGCTCCGGACGATTTTTTCAGAACTATGGAAAATGTAGCAGGTGAGGACTTAAATTGGTTTTGGAGAGGTTGGTTTGTGAATAACTGGCGATTGGATCAAGGTGTGAACTCGGTTAAATATGTGAAAAATGCCCCAAGTAAAGGAGCTATAATCACTATTGAAAATTTTGAAAAAATGGCAATGCCAGTGGTTTTGGATGTAAAAACCAAAAGCGGAAAAGTAACCCGTGTTAAACTTCCAGTTGAGATCTGGCAGCGCAACGTTGATTGGTCATTTAAAGTAGAAACTACCGAAGAAATCGAAAGTGTAGTTATTGATGCCGATCATACATTCCCGGATGTGAATGAAAGCAATAATACTTGGAAATCAGGTACAGGAGTAGTTGAAAAAGATATTATTTTGGATGGGTACCTAGGTAAATTCTCTACTAAAGCTGCTCCTTTGAAAATTGAGATCACCGAAAAAAACAGTGTTCTTTACGCTGAAATTACCAATTATCCGAAATTTTCACTTGCACCAATTGGTAAAGATAAATTTGAATCCAAAGAAGCAGGTGTAACCTTAGAGTTTAACGAGGCGAAAAATGCATTTGATATGATTATCAGTTCCAACCAAAAGTTACCTTTTACAAGGGATTAGGGAAGTTTAAAAGGTTTAAAAGTTTAGAAGCCTAAAGTTTTAAGCTTTAAATCTTTAAAATATTTGTTTTTTATTTTCAAACTTATAGCCCAAGGTTTTAGCCTTGGATAAGTTTTAGTTAGGAAGATTAGAATAAAAAAAAAAGACTTGTAGGAAATAAAAATCTACAAGTCTTTTTTTTAATAATTCTTTAAGAAAATAATTTGCGAATTTGCGGTAAAAAAATTACTCCGGAATCTGCTGACTTAAGCAGTGCAACGTTCCAAATCCCCAAATGAAGTCAATAGCACTAATCCCGATAACTTCTCTGTCAGGGAAACATTCTGCCAAAATATTTAGAGCGATTCTGTCATTGGCATCATTAAAAGTTGGAACCAAAACACAATTGTTTAAAATCAAGAAATTGGCATAACTAGCCGGTAAACGCAATCCGTCAAAGTCAATTCGTTTTGGCATTGGTAACGACACTATAACAGGGGATTTTCCATCTTCAAGTTTAGCATTTTGCAGTCTTTTTAAATTGTCTTGCAATGGTTTGTAATTGCTGTCATTAGGATCCAATTCAACTATGGTTACAATAGTGTCTTCATTTACAAATCTGCATAAATCATCTATATGCCCGTGAGTGTCATCGCCCTCAATTCCGTCGCCTAACCAAATTACATTGGTAACTCCAAGGTATTCTTTGAAAATGGCTTCGTAATCTTCTTTGGTAAAACCTGGATTTCTAACTTGGATATCAGGGTGCATCAAGCATTCTTCAGAAGTCAATAACGTTCCTCTACCGTTTACATCAATAGCACCGCCTTCGACAATTACAGGTTTTCCTTTGTACATTACTTGAGTAACAGGAATATTTAGGAAATCACCAACTTTGGCAGGAACATGTTTGTCCAAATTGATGTTTCTATATTTTGCCCAACCGTTAAAATTGAAGTTTAAAGCTTCTCTTTTTTCTCCGTTTTTTACAATAATTGGACCTGAATCACGCATCCAACTGCGATTGGTTTTATGTATAATGAATGAAACGCTGCTCATTTTTACATAAGCCATTTCAAGCATTTCGGTCACTCTGTTCTTTTGAATTTCATCGGCAACAACCAAGAATACCTGTTCGTAAGTAGCAACTTTTTTGATGAATTCAACAAAAGCCCACTGAACGGCTTCATATTTCCCCGGCCAATCTTTTCCGTTATGTGGAAAACACAATAAAATTCCTTGTTGTTTTTCCCATTCTGCAGGAAATCGTCTTGTAAGTGTTGTCATATTTAATACTAATTGTAATGCGTGCAAAGATAAACAATCAGTAGAATTAATAAATAGTAATGAGGATTACATTTTTGGCCAAATGCGATTCAAATCTTCCGAATAGTTATGTTAAAGTTTTCGTAATATTTCCTTAATAGAGGTTATAAGGGCGAAAAGTACTTTTGAAAAAAATTATAAAAACATAAAAATGGTAAAGAAAAGTGTAGCTGTATTGGCAATATTATTTTTAATAGTAGGTTGTGATAACAACAACAATGATTCAAGTAAACCTACTGAAGAAACAGTAAATGAAAATCCGTCAACTTTCAAAGAAATTGGTTCTATAACCATTGGAGGTACAGCCGCCGCTGAAATTAGTGCTTATGACGAAACTACTAAAAAACTTTTTACCGTTAACAACAGTGGTGTGAACAGAATTGATATAATTGATCTTTCTGATCCTTCAAAGCCTACCATAGTTGGTAAAATTGATTTGACGGTTTATAATGGTGCAGCCAATAGCGTGTCAACTTACAATGGAAAAGTTGCTGTAGCTATGGAATCTACCATAAACAAGCAAGATCCGGGTAAAGTTGCTGTTTTTGAAGCTTCAAATTATGCCCTTGTAAAAGAAGTAGCCGTTGGAGCATTGCCTGATATGATTACTTATTCTCCTGATGGAAAATTTATTTTGACTGCCAACGAAGGGGAGCCGAACGATACTTATTCGCAAGACCCGGACGGTTCGGTTTCTATTATTGATATAACGTCCAATTATGCTGTAACAACTTTGAATTTTGCAAGTTTTACGAGTCAATTAGCTGATTTAAAAGCGAAAGGGTTTAGGATTGCAAGCCCGACAAACAATTTTGCCGCCGATATTGAACCAGAATACATTACTGTTTCTGCCGATTCAAAAACAGCTTGGGTTACTTTGCAAGAGAATAATGGCATTGCTAAAATTGATTTAGCATCAAAAAAAATCACACAACTTTTTCCTTTAGGTTATAAAGATTACAATTTGGCTGAAAATGCTTTGGATATTAATGATAAAGATGGTGGTGTCGTTTTTAGTACCTGGAAATTGAAAGGCTTGTTTAATCCAGATGCCATTAGCAATTTTGAAGTGAATAACGTTCAGTATATTGTTACTGCAAATGAAGGTGATGCCCGTGAATATTCTGCTTTTACAGATGTTCGAAGAATAAACCATTCTTCCGTTATTTTGGATCCGATTGCTTTTCCAAATGCAGCTTTGCTAAAAAATGATGCCAATATGGGAAGATTGAATATCAATGTGAAAATGGGTGATACTGATGGCGATGGTGATCTTGATGAATTGGTTGCTTTTGGAGGTCGTTCTTTTTCAATATGGAATGCTAGTACAGGACAAATAGTTTTTGACAGTAAAAATGAATTAGATAAAAAAGCATACGAAGCAGGTCTTTATGATGACGGAAGAAGTGATGATAAAGGTGTGGAGCCAGAAGCTGTTTATGTAACGAAAATGGGAGATAAGCAAATTCTTTTTGTGGGAATGGAACGCGCTGATGCGGTAATGGTTTTCGATGTAAGCAATCCAACGGCTCCAAAATACCTGCAAACTTTAAAAACAGGTGATGCTCCTGAAGGACTATTGTTTATCCCGGCTTCTAAAAGTCCAACGAAAAGAACTTTGGTTTTGGCAAGTTGCGAAGGAGACGGTTCTATTAAAATTTTCCAGCCTGAATTAAACTAAGATTTTAAGCTATTAAGTCGCTAAGACTTTAAAATAAAGAAGCCCCTAAGATTTTTGAATCTTAGGGGCTTAGTGTTTTATACTTAAGAAAAAGTTATGTTTCTTTTCTTAGAATCTTAGCAATATGGAGTCTTAGTGACTTAGTTAGTCAATCGCTCTTTTGGTTATGTCACCAAAGGCATCGATTCTTCTATCTCTAAAGAAAGGCCAGTTTTGGCGTACATTTTCCTGTAAATCCAAGTCAACTTCAGCAATTAGGATTTCTTCTTTATCGTGTGAGGCTTGCGCCAAAATTTCTCCTTGTGGCCCCGCAATAAACGAAGAACCCCAAAACTGAATTCCAGCAGTTCCTTCGATATATTGTTCCAAACCAATTCTGTTAGCAGCAGCAACATATACACCATTGGCAACTGCATGGCCTTTCATTACGTTCATCCAGGCACCATGTTGATTTTCGCCGTATTGTTCTTTTTCAAGCGGGTGCCAACCGATTGCAGTTGGGTAAAATAATACGTCAGCACCTTTTAAGGCTGTTAAACGTGCAGCTTCCGGATACCATTGATCCCAGCAAATTAAAGTCCCAATTTTTCCTTTTTGAGTAGGGAATGCATTGAAACCTAAATCACCAGGTGTGAAATAGAATTTTTCATAGAAATGTGGGTCGTCCGGGATATGCATTTTACGGTATAATCCAGCTTCTGAACCATCAGTGTCGATGATATAAGCACTGTTGTGGTAAATTCCTGCCATTCTTTTTTCGAAGAAAGGAACAATGATTACCACTCCCAATTCTTTTGCCAATTCACTAAAAGCAATAAACGAAGTGCTGTATAATGGTTCTGCCAGAGCAAAATTTTCAACATCTTCACTTTGACAAAAATAATGACTGCTGTATAACTCAGGCAACGAAATCACCTCAGCCCCTTGATTGGCTGCATCGCGCACCCAACTCAAACATTTCTTAAGGTTATTTTCAGCAATATCGTTTAGATTCAACTGAATCACTGCTATTTTGTATTTCTTCTTTGACATGGTAAAAAAATTAGACTGCAAAAGTAGTTATTTTTTACAAAGAGTAAAAGCGTATTTAGTTTGTAAAAGAATAAATGAAAACGCCTCCAAAAAGCATTGTTTTTGAAGGCATTTTATTGTTTTTTAGTATTGTTTTGGATTAATTGACCACTTTAATACTAAATGTTCCAATTGTGGCTCCCCAAATTTTTAACCATAGTAAGATTAAACATTCGGTTCCTCTGGCAGCAGTGATATCGCCTAAATCTATTATTGATTTTTCTTTCCATCCTATTTCGTACAACAAATTTTTGACTTCATTTTTAGCTTCTTCATCGTTGCCACAAATAAAATTCGTATGATCACCATCCTGAAGCATGGATGGAATCATCATCAAGGTACTCCACATCGTGTTGAATGTTTTTACCACTTTTATATTTGGAAAATTTCTTTGAATTTCTTCACCTAATGAATTGGTATTACAGAGCTCAGGAATTAGACTTAAAGGTGCTCCTTTACTGGTATCAATAGGGTTCGATACATCAATGATGATTTTGTTGTTAATTCCACTCCCTGCAGATTTTAAAGCTGCAATAGAGAACTCTCCTTTGACACAATTGAAGATAATTTCGCCAAATGTAGCAGCTTCTTCAAAAGTGCCTTTATAAGCATTTTTATCATGTTTGTTTACAAATTCGGTTGCTTTTTCATTCGTATTGCTTCTAGATCCTAGCATTACTTCATGACCTAATTCAATTAATTTTGAGCCAATTGTTGTGCCAACTGCGCCTGTGCCTAAAATTGCTATTTTCATTCGGGTTAGATTATAGTTAATGAATTATAAAGTTAAAAAAATATAGGAAATATAGCAAGAGTTTGAAAATTATATCTATTCTCTAAACTTAATATATTGTAGTAGTTATTGTTTTCGATTTTCCCTTTTTTCCTGTTCCGTTAAGATGTCGTCCAGATAAGGTGAGGTTATTTTTTCGATTTCGGATGGAGAGATATCCAAAGCTTTAGGATTTTCTGTTAATTGCAGCCAGGGTTTTGGCGCATCAAAATCATATTTTCCAAAAACAATCACGGGAGTTCCTTTGACCAAAATGTTTTGATCGTCTTTCAAGATCCATTGATCAGCCCATTTGTAAAGGTATTTGGCGTCTTTTTCCAGTAACCGCAAGCAAGAATGCGAGGCCGGATAACCGGGCAAGTCATATTGATGCCAGCCCACACCGGCTTTGTTCGCAATGTTAAAATTCCAACGCAAGTCCCACTCATCATTAAAAGTACTGGTTGTTCTTTCAGCTTTCCAGTTGGTGAAAAAAAGCCCGGTAGGCGTTTGTGCCAATTTTCGCCCCATATTGGTTGGTCCAGTGTGAATTAGCTCGCCATTTTCATAAGCTGCAAATGTTTGTGTGGGATAGGAAAAAAAGACAATCTTTTTGACAGGAATCAGATAAGGAACTTCTAAAGGAAACGGAAGATAAAACTCAATATCGCCACTCAAATCCCCGGGGATAAGGATGGAATCCTTTTTTGTCAAATGCGATTTATCCATGCGGTTAACGGCAAGAACAATTTGGAGTTGTTTGTTAATCGGATTTTCAGAGAGCCATTGTTTTGTGTCTTCGAAATGAAATGAAATGTTTTTAGGCGCTTTTCGGATAATTGTTTTTTTGACAGTAATAACTTCGTCTTTTTCCTTTTTGCACGAAACGAATAGCAGAGCTAGGGCGAGTATGAGAATTATCTTTTGCATAGTTTGTTACTTTGGGAAATAAAAATTCAACAAAAGGCTATCCTAATAATAACGGGAATAAACAGAGTTATTATTTCATTGGCGCAAAAAAACCTTTTATTTTAGAACTATAGAAAAAGGAAAACCCGCTGAATGCCAAAGCATCCAACGGGTTCAAGTTGAATTAGTATTTGTTTTTAAAATTTAACAGCCGTTTTGGGAACATTTTCTCCAACAACGGTTTTTTGGTTGAAATCCAATTTTGGATTTGAAACCAATTCGATGTTTTTGCAGGCTTCACCATTTATGCTTACCGCTTTAGGAGAAGTCGAATTGAATTCGGTGTTTTTGATAGACAAATTTTTACCGTTATAGATTTCAAAAACGCTAGGGTTTTCTATATCCAATTTGGCATTGTTGATTTTGATTCCGTTAGCATCGATGATTGAGAAACCTTTTTCTGCTTTAACATTCAAATTAGAAATTTCGATGTTTTCAAGGTTCATTTCTGGTAAACCTTGAAGGAACACAGCTTGAGAAGCACCATTTATGGTAATGTTTTTAATCGTGATGTTTTTGAACTGTGGTGTTTTTTCATCTACCGGAACAGCAACATTATTGATTTTATTACCACCTTCGGCCAAAGTCTCGGCAATGGATTTTCCACCGTAATAAAGGTCGAATGAAATAGCTTGTGACGGGATATCAGTCATAAAAATGTCCGAAATAAAAATGTTTTCAACGATTCCACCACGTCCACGGTTACTTTTGAAACGTAATCCAACATCAGTTCCCATAAAAGTACAATTGGAAACGTGCATGTTTTTTACACCTCCCGACATTTCACTACCTACAGTTACACCTCCATGTCCATGATAAACAATGTTGTTTCTGATGACAAGGTTTTCGCAAGGAATCCCGCGGTCACGACCGTCTTTGTCTTTTCCTGATTTAATACAAATTGCATCGTCTCCTACGTCAAAACTCGAATTTTCAACAAGAACATTTTTGCAGGATTCAACATCAAGACCATCGCCATTTTGGGAATACCAAGGATTACGAACCGTCACATTACGAATAATCAAATCCTGAATCATCAAGGGGTGAATATTCCATGCAGGAGAATTTTGAAACACAGGCCCGTCAAATAAAACTTTTTTACTGTTTTGGATACTTACCATAACCGGACGAAGAAAATCGCGAATTGCCTCAAAATCTTCTTTAGTTTTTAAATCCAAGCGTACATTTTGATCTGTATTTCCTGCTGTAGCTGCTTTAAAATACTGTTCAGAAGGATACCAACTTTCTTTTTTATCGTTGAGCACTCCTCCCGAAGCGACTACAGCTTTCCATTGGCTTTCGGTAAGTTTTCCTTTTTTCACCATTCGCCAAACTTGTCCGTTACCGTCCCAAACACCTTTTCCTGTGAAAGCTACGTTTTCTAGGTTTTTACCGTAAATAGGAGACATACAACGCCAAGTGTTTAAACCTTCAAAACTGGTTTGTACCAATGGATATAAATCCTTGTTGGTTGAAAATTTAATTAAAGCACCAGCTTCAGCATGCAATTCGATGTTGCTTTTTAAAATGATTGGTCCGGTAAGCCAAATTCCAGGAGGGATAATCACTTTTCCACCTCCTTTTTTGGATACAGCATCAATCGCATCGGCAAAAGCTTTTGTGTTTAAAACGGTTCCACCATTTACAGCACCAAAATCTTTAATGTTTACCGTGTTTTTGGGTATTATTGGCTCTTGTACTTTTGCCATTTTGAATTCAACGTTCGGGTAGGCCACAACCGACTTTGAGTTTTGGGCTGCAACATCTTTGGAACAAATTGCCAGGAATGCAGTCAAAGCAATACATAGTAAGCTAATTGGATTCTTTTTCATTCTTAAATTATTATAGATATGTGGATTTTTTTTAAACGCTAATTTTAAAAAATAGATTTATGTAATCGATTACACAAATATATTTAAAAATTGTACAGCTTTGTTTTAATTATTAAAACATTTTTATTGTTTTATGATAGCAGTTGTTGGAGCCCATTTCTTTTGCCATTTCGGATATTTATCCAAAACTTTTTGAGGCGAGTAGGTGTACCAAGCGTAACCAACGCGTCTTTCGCGGCTCACTTCAGCTAATGAGTACAAATATTTGCTGTCTCGGTCGCAAAACAAAGGGCGTTCAGTTCCTAATTCATAATAGCGAGTCCAAATAGGAGGTGCAGCAGGGTCGTTTACCACTCTGTTGTCTTTGGTTACCGTTTTGTATTTTGATTCAAATTGAGGTGCGTCAAATGTTTCGACTCGGGTATTATGAATTTGCGAAGCAGCAAACCATTGCACGGCACTTTCTATCGACTTAATTATCTTTTCATTTGGGTTGTCCAAACTCATCAAAAACAAAACAATGTCGCTGCTTTCTCCGTTACAAATGCTTGGCGGTTCAAATTTTCTAGCCCATGCCGGAAGCAAAGTGATTTCATCGTGTTGCTGGCACCAGGCAGTCAATTTTCCATTGTCCACAATTTGCATTTTTAGGATACAATCCAATCCTTTTTCGTAAGCCTTATCGACTTTATTTTTTGTTTTAGCATCAATAAAAGCAAAATTAGGGTCATTATCAATAATTTTTTTTAGCAAATTCATAATTCCCATATAAGCTCCGTCATTGAAGGTTATATGACGGCTGTATCCTTTTTCCAAAGGAAAATATTGTGGCCAGCCACCATTGCCATATTGCGCATCAAAAATAAAATCAATTCCTTTCAGGCATCCTTTTTTATAAGCCTCATTCTTTGTTACCGTATATACCTGCGCCAAATAGTAGATATGTGTGTAAGTTGTTTCATTGTCAAAAGTAGTATGCAAGATTCCTTTGGTATCGATGACTTTTTGCACTTGTTCCGGCGTCAAAATGGCTCTCATGTCATAATTCTTTGGCCATCCGCCATTATTTCGTTGAAACAAAAGGATGTTATCTGCAATTTTGGTGTAATCCGACTCGGCGTATTGCGGCTGATTTTCAACCGGATTCACAATATTGCCCTCGTCCTTAATGTGGTACCAGTGATTTACACCATCTTGAAACGGTTTGGTACTGATGCTGTTAACATCGGCATTATTTTGCGCCTGCAATTCAAAGCCTGTAAAACCAAGCAGTGCAGTGAGTATTGCCAATTTTTTTAAATCTATTTTCATACAAATCTATTTTTTTTGGTTGTGATTGATTTAGGGTTATGTTTATTTTTATTTTTTGGAGCAGAACATTTGTTATTCAATCAATATTCCTCCCGCTATTCATTGCAATTCCCGACTAATAAAAACTACGGCTAAAAAGCCTTGTTTTTCTAAATCGGAAGATTTCCATTTCTATCGGGGCTAGGGGACAACATTTTACTTTCATTAGAAGATCTCCAAAGGAGAAAGTAGAAATAATAGCTTTCAACTTGAAGAGAATCATATTCATTATTTATTTTTTCTCATTGAATTTGCCATTGTCATTGAAATTGTTTTTCTCATTGCCATTCTATTTTTAAATCTTTTATCAATGTCGCTCCGCTGCCAATCGTTCCTGTATGCTGAAAACTAATTCCGCCAAATTGGTTTGGTGTTATATTAGCCTCCAAATCCACTTTTTTGACTACATCTGAGGGGTAATTCCCCGCAAAATAGTCTAACGGATTTTCAGCATGAACGATAAGTTTGTTGTTTTTTATTTCAATATTGATGATGCAATTCGGTCGGAAACAGGAAGTTGTCACCGGATTACTGATAGCTGTTGGATTCCCGTTTTCGTATTTCATCAGGACAAAATCAACGGCATCGCTGTATTTTGTTGTGCGAATGATGCGAAGGGCATAACCACTCATTTCTTTGTTGTCCATTTTGATGCCGATATCCATGTATTGTGACCTCGCACTACTGAAGCCTTGGCCTGCTGTTTTGGCTGGAATAGCAGTAAAACTCATTTTCATGTTTCCAAAAGAATCACCAACAGGATTGTAGCGCATCCGTGCACCTTTCGTAGCTTGGATAAAACCAATATCATTGGCCGCACCATTTTCTCCCGAACCATAATACCATGGATCTTTACTGTTGTCTCCAGTCCAATTGTGTTCACTAGTATCGGCGGGAGCAAAACTGTCAAGTGTCCAAAAACCAGGCAAGATTTCCGGTTGGTATTTGGCCGACATGTTTTCGAGATTTGGAACTAAAACTTTTGAAGACTGCTTGATATCTGTTTTTGAGATAACAGAATTAAAAACAATCGTTTTTGGGGCTCCTGCTTCGCAACGCAAGTGTTTTGGCGAAATGCTTGCCATGATAAAATAACCAATATCAGCTGTCGAAAGCTCGTAAGTTTTCAATGGTTTATTCAATCTGGAAACACTTATCTCGATAGGATGTGAACCTTGATTATCACGACATCGATACCATTGAATTTGAGATTGGTCTTCATACAGCATGTCCAATGCGTAATTCAATTGTAATTTACCATCACTTGTTTTATTGATTTTAGGCAGCTCCTTGAAATTTGGAGGAGCAATAAAAGAAGGTGCTATACTTAGAACTCTTGCTCCTTCTAATCCTGACGCTGTAGAAGCTACGATAATAACTTCTTTTGTTTCATTCTCTTCATTGGTTGGAATAAGGGTGCATTTGCCCTCGCTGTTCACTTTTAGTTTTACCAATGATTGGTATTCCGGAGCTATTTTCCAATTTATTTTTTCCCCTTTTAACTCATAGTTTCCAAAACGATAAATAATAGCTTCCAGCTGGAGGCTGTCTTTTCCTGTTTCCAGTTTTTTTTGCGAAGGCAGAATCGTCAAAAGTGTTGGGATAGAGGAGTAGTTCCTTCCTGTATCCTTCTCGGCATTTTCAACCTTACTTTTGATTCTCATTGGATCCCAATTGTCGTTTCCTCTTAACAAATTGTAAGTGTTGTAAACAACCTCGTTGTTGTATTCGAAACGATAAGCGTTCAGAATTTCTTTTTCGCTCATATCAACAGTAATATTTGGGATGTCGCTGCTTAAAATTATTGGTTTGTTGTTCAGGCTTGTATTGAATTGATAGCAACGGGCTTCAGTATTTGGAATGTCACGCCATCCCAAATAGTTTACATTTTTTCCGGTAAATTGGGTGTCAATCGTAGTGACAGAACCGCTTTCTTTTACAAAATATTGTTGGTCCCGGGTAAAGGATTTAATATCGCAATTAAGGAAAACCGCACCTGTGCCTGATGTTTTGTAAAAAGGTTTTGAAGAGTAAAATTCAAAGTCACAATTGAGATATACTGCAGTTCCGTTTAGAGCATCATCGGTGGATTCAAAATGGCAATGGTCAAACAATGTTCTTTTGCTACCCCAAAATGGTGCTAAATTCAAACGGCTTACAAAACGGACATTTCGAGCAAAAACTTTATCTCCATTTGAAAAAGCAAGTTGACCTTGAACAATTGCAGAGCTGCGTTTTACACGGTTTAGTTTTGGATTTAATGGGTACACCAAGTCAATGTTGCAGTAATTTCCAAAGGTGAGATTTTCGGCACTGGTGCCATCTCCTTTGATGTCCAACATTGTAAAATTTCCTTTTGCTCCTATGGTTTGCCCGCGGTTTGACGCTAAAACCACATTTTGAGGATCATCTGTCAATCCTTGAAATTTCAGCCACTCGCACTGTATTTCTAGTCCAATGGGAGGTTTTCCTTCGCTTTTAGGTAAACGAATTTCGGGGTCGTCCGGATTGTCAATCCAATAAACCCAGGGAGCAATGTATAAAACCATTGGGTTTGTTTCAGTTCCATTGGTCAAATGTTTCGACGCTTCGTTTACCGAATTATAAACATATTTATATTTTGAAACGTCTTCATCTGTCAGCTGACCGTCAATAAAAAAAGCATTGGGACCCAGTACGATTTTTTTTCCTTTGTAAATAATATGATTTCCTTTGAAAATGATGTCTTTGCTCAGCTTTTCCTGAGAAAATAGATTAGACACATAGCAGAAAACAAATACAATGGAAAGAAGTAAGATTTGAGCCGACTGTTTCATGATTTTTGTTTTTAATTAACGCGTTTCATCCTTTAAAAAAGGCATGAAATCATCGGGCTTAATTTCTTTTGGAGTAATTCTTATTTTGTAAATGTCTCCTTTGAACCATGAAACTTTATTTAGGCGGACACCGATGGCGGTTTTTCCTGTTGTAATTGGCAGAAAAGTAAAGGCTTCCTGCAATTCCAGTTTTCCGTTAACATAAGAAGTCAGTTTGTTTGGTGTAACTACAAAAGCCACATGATACCATTTTCCCAGAGGATGAATCAGTTTTTCGCTGGCGAGTGGTTTTTTATTAGTTCCGGAAACAGCAAAAACATCAAAATACCAGTTGGAATCAACGGCTCGGATTTCCAGTAATATTCGGCTTTCCCTGCTTTCCCCGATATGGAGGACACGTTGTTCGAATACTCCGTTTAGATCCGGTTTGAATATCATTTCTAAGGTAAATTCCTGAAGTGAATTCAGAGGTAGCTCGTTTAGGAAAAGCGCGTCATCCTTTCCGTTGAAAGCCACAGCTTCACCATAAGGAGAGTTTGTTATTTGGGGATTTCCGCTAATTTCGGTGGTGTTTGATTTTTCGCGAAGCAAATTAGCTACCAGCCACTCGGTATTGGTTTTCGTCTTGTTTTCGGAGTTTTGACCTTTTGTGGCCAATGAAAAACAAACGAAAAGTATTGTGATTAACCGCGTTGCTGAAGTCATTTGTTTATCGTTTTTGGATTTGTTTGAATTGCGTATAACGTTTATTTAGATGTTATTTTTTGAATTAGATGAAAAAAAAGTGAAAAATTTTAATTAATAATTCAAATGTAATCGATTACACAAATATATAAAAAATAGTTTCAAATTATGAAATGTTGGAAAGTTTGTTCTTTATTCGATGTTATTTTTTTGATGTCTGTAAAAAAGCAGCATGTTTTTTTTTAGGCCCTGATAGTAGTGGAAATCCTTGTGAACCGGGGTTCGGTTCACAAGATTGTAACGAATAGCAGGAGGAATCTTGATTAAAGGGCAAATGTTTTGCTCCAAAATAAATGCAAAGTATTTCGGTTTAAAATTTATAATTCAATTAACATCTCAAAATAAATAGCTAAGCGTTAATGATTAATTTTGTGCAAACGTATTTTGATTATGAAGTCCTCAATCCCAATATCTTTATTAGAGTTAGCTATTATCACGCAGGAAAGCAATGCGGCGGAAACGATGCAAAAAACAAAAGAATTGGCTCAACTGGCCGACGATTTGGGTTATAAACGAATCTGGCTGGCCGAACATCATAATATGGCTCATGTTGCGAGTACGGCAACGGTCGTGTTGATTGGTTATATTGCAAGTCAGACGCAGAATATTAGGGTTGGTTCAGGCGGAATTATGCTGCCGAATCATTCTCCGTTGATTATTGCTGAGCAGTTTGGGACATTGGGAATCTTATACCCGGAGAGGATTGACCTTGGTTTGGGACGGGCTCCCGGAACCGATACGCAAACTGCGCAGGCAATCAGACCTGATTTTTTTGAAGAATCACAACGATTTCCAAAGAATGTAAAGGCTTTACAAGATTATTTTTCGGAAGCGAATGCTGAATCAAAAGTGCGTGCTTTTCCGGCCGAAGGAGTCAATGTTCCTATTTGGATTTTAGGGTCGAGTATGGATAGTGCATCATTGGCTGCTGCTTATGGATTGCCGTATGCTTTTGCGGGGCATTTTGCGCCAAGACAAATGATTCAGGCATTTGAGTTTTACAGAGAGAATTTTAAACCATCAATTTATTTGGACAAACCCAAAACGTTAGCGTGCGTGAATGTGATTGCCGCCGATACAGATAATGAAGCCGAAATTTTATCGACGAGCTTGTATCAAATGTTTCAGAATTTGGTTCAAAATACCAGAAAACCATTGCAGCCACCTGTGGATTCTTTGTCAGATTTGATGAATGATATGAGCGAAGAATCCCGTTTTCATGTTAATCAGATGACTGCGGGTTCCTTCATAGGCAGCAGGGAAACATTGACTAAGGAATTAAAAGAATTCATCAAGTATTCCCGTGTGGATGAATTGATGATTTCCAGTCCAATTTTTAATCATCAGGATAAATTAAAGAACTTACGGATAGTTAAAAAGGTTATTGATACCATAAATGAACCGGAAACGGTATAATTTTTTACAAAACTCGTATCAATAGTTGTAGTTTTGTATTCCAAATTTTAGACAAAAAAATGAAGATATTATACACTTATATTAAAGAACACAAACCTTTATTGTTTTTAGCCTTGTTTTTGGCAGCTATCAATCAGTGTTTTTCGTTGTGTGACTCCATCATCATTGGTAAATTATTGAATCAATGCGGTGTTGGTGTTGCCAGTTTCCATAACAATTTCGGGCTTTTTACCAAAGCTGTTTTGGGTTGGTTGGTCTTATCATTAGGAGCTTCCATGATGTCAAGGATTGCTAAAAACTTCCAGGATTATTTTACTAATATTATCATTCAGCGAACTGGCGCGAAAATGTACACGGACGGAATCAAAAAGGCTTTGGAATTGCCTTTTCAGGATTTTGAGGATCAACGAAGTGGGGAAACATTAGGGAAACTCCAAAAAGTAAAAATAGATTGCGAAAAGTTTATTACGTTGTCTATTTCGTTAGTTTTTCAAACGCTGATCGGGATTGTATTCGTGATGGGATACGCGATTAATATTCACTGGCTTTTGGGGCCAATTTTTTTGGCTACTGTTCCTGTTATTGCTTTTATCAGTTCTTTTTTAGGTAAAAAGATCAAGAAAGTTTCAAGAGAAATTCTTGGAGAAACTACAGCTCTGGCAGGTGCTACAACCGAATCGCTACGTAATATCGAATTGGTAAAAAGTCTAGGACTAACAGACCAGGAAGTGAATCGTTTGAACAGTACAACAATAAAAATATTAGGATTGGAATTGAAGAAAGTCCGTTTTATTCGTTCGTTGAGTTTTGTTCAGGGGACAACGGTTCATTTTATGCGAACCAGTTTGGTTTTTGCGCTGTACATGTTTATTTTTCAAGGAATTATTAAGCCGGGAGATTTGATCACGCTGATGTTTTTCTCTTTCTTTTTGTTTAATCCACTTCAGGAGCTTGGAAATGTGATTGCGACCTATAATGAAACAAAAGCTTCTATGGATAATTTTGGCGAATTGATGAATTCCAAAAGTGAAGAGAAACCAGTGCATCCAAAAACAATTGGTCTTATCGACAATTTGAAGTTTTCGAATATTTCGTTCAAACATCAAACCGCGACTTCGCATGCTGTAAAGGACATTTCTTTTGAAGCTAAAGCGGGCGAGACTATTGCTTTTGTGGGACCTTCGGGAAGCGGTAAAACGACTTTGGTTAAAATGCTGGTAGGTTTATACACCCCTGAGGAAGGTGCTATTTTTTATAATGAAACAAATGTCAAAGACATAGACTTAACAGAGCTGCGTCAACAATTAGGTTTTGTGACTCAAGATGCTCAACTGTTTTCGGGGACGATAAAAGATAATTTGCTGTTTGTAAAACCTGATGCAACAGATGAAGAGATAAATGATGTTTTGCAAAAATCGGCTTGTCAAAATTTATTGGCCCGTGCCGAAAAAGGTTTGGATACAACCATAGGAGAAGGCGGAATTAAAGTGTCGGGTGGTGAAAAACAGCGCTTGTCGATAGCTAGAGCATTGTTGAGAAATCCGAGATTGCTGTTGTTTGACGAAGCTACTTCAGCACTTGATTCCATCACCGAAGAAGAAATCACCAAAACCATCAAAAGCATTTCTTCTAAACAAGACCAAATTACAGTATTGATTGCACATCGTCTGTCAACTATTATGCATGCTGACCGAATTTATGTTTTGGAGCAGGGAGCTATTATCGAGCAAGGAAGACATTTTGATTTACTTGATGAAAAAGGGCTTTATTATGCGATGTGGAGACAGCAGATAGGGGAGAGAAAATTGGTGTAAATATTGAAATAAATATATAGACCCGACAGGTTTTAAAAACATAAGTGTTCGGAAGACCTTAAAAACTTGTCGTTAAACAACCTACTAATCTCAAAGTATGTCATTCCGAGGAACGAGGAATCTCCGCAAGTAATTCCGCAATCAAAATCCCCAATCTTTGTCGAGCTTCTAACGGAGATTCCTCCTGCGTCGGAATGACAATATTACGTAAAATAGGGTGTTTCTTGTCGTATTCAACTCTTTCGAACACTTGTGTTTTTAAAACCTGTCGGGTCTCTATTTTTTGATTTTTTCCAGTTAAAAGTTTTTCTTTTTTATTTCCTCCAAAAGATTTTCCGGAATAGGCCTGCATTTGCAATTTTTTTCGTGTTCCAAATGCCATTCGATTCTTTGTTGTAAACTTGGGTTTTTAGGCATTTTATTTTCCAAATGCCATTCTCGATTTATTTTCATAACAATTTTGATAGGTGTTTGCTAAATGTATTCCATTATTTTTTGCCTGTTATTTTTTTGAATAGGGTAATAATTCCTAAAACGATGAAACCAATTATAAGCCCAATGCTGAATTCTTTTATAAATGAGGGCAATATGGGGAATAAATGATGTAAAAACGCATTGTTATGTACAAATATACCTCCTGCTACCATAAGCAGAGCGATTGTGCCAAGAACCGCCAAACTTTTAATCACTTTGGGTAGCGCTTGGACAAGAATGTTTCCAATTGTTCTTGTTATTCCAGGTTTGTTTTTACTCAATTTGATAAGTGAAATACCGAGTTCGTCCATTCTCACGATTAGAGCCACAATGCCATAGACTCCTATTGTCGCAATAACTGCAACTATCGAAACAACGACGATTTGGTTTTGAATGGGTTTTCCTATTACCGTGCTCATCGCTATGATTACAATTTCGACGGAGAGAATAAAATCAGTGAATATGGCCGATTTTATTTTTTCTTTTTCAAGTTCCAAAATTTGAGATTCAGATATAGTTTCAGGAATGTTTTCGGGTTTTGGGTGATGGTGAGGAAAAAAGTATTCGTATATTTTTTCGGCACCTTCATAGGCTAGAAAAAGTCCCCCAAGCACCAATATTATTTTGATTGCCAAAGGGAAAAAAGCACTCAGCAGAAAGGCGATAGGTAATATAATCAGTTTATTGATAAATGAACCTTTTCCGATTGCCCATAAAACGGGAAGTTCTCTGGAAGATACAAATCCGGATGCTTTTTCGGCATTAACCGCCAAATCGTCTCCTAATATTCCGGCTGTTTTTTTTGTTGCGATTTTACTCATTGCAGCCACATCGTCCATAATGGCCGCGATATCATCCAATAGTGCGAAAAAACCTGATGTCATTATTCTTTTAAGTATTTATTGATGCTAAACTACTACTTTTTGGCTGAATTTATTTCTGAAATACTAGATTACTTGGATAGCCCCGATGGAAACGACATCCTGTGGCCCTGGGGTTCAGGGGCACAGATACAGTGAACAGCGGGACTGAAACTATTATGAAAACTATTGTTGTGCTCCTAAAAAAATAAAAACACCAGCTTTTCAGCCAGTGTTTCGTATGATTATTTGTTGAAAATAACATTCTCCTGTTCGAGTACCCGAATAAAGGTGGTTCTTTTGGTTAGTTCTTTCAATTTGGAAGCGCCTACATAGGTGCAAGTGCTTCTCAAGCCGCCGAGAATATCTTTTAAAGTGTCGATAACCGCTCCTTTGTAAGGAACCTGAACCGTTTTTCCTTCGCTGGCTCTGTATTCGGCGACACCGCCAACATGTTTGTTCATTGCCGTTTCTGAACTCATTCCGTAGAATTTTTTATATTTTTCACCATTAATTTCAACCATTTCGCCACCGCTTTCATTATGGCCTGCAAGCATTCCGCCTAGCATGACAAAGTCGGCTCCGGCACCAAAGGCTTTGGCAACATCGCCAGGAGTGACACAACCGCCATCACTTATGATATGACCTCCCAAACCGTGAGCGGCATCGGCACATTCAATTATGGCTGAAAGTTGGGGATAACCAACACCCGTTTTTACCCTTGTTGTACAAACCGATCCGGGACCGATTCCCACTTTTATAATATCGGCACCAGCCAACAGTAATTCTTCGACCATTTCGCCAGTAACGACATTTCCGGCAATAATTACTTTATCAGGATATTGATTGCGTGCTTTTTTGACAAAACTTACAAAGTGTTCTGAATAGCCATTGGCCACATCAATGCAAATGAATTTTAATTGAGGGTATTGTCCAAATATTTCTCCAATCTTTTTGAAATCATCTTTTCCCGTACCAGAACTTACTGCAATATATTCCTGAATATTTCCGGGAGCTTTTTTCATGAATTTGTCCCATTCTTCCAAAGAATAATGTTTGTGGATGGCTGTAAAAAGTTTTTCTTTGGCGAGTTCCAATGCCATTTCAAATGTCCCCACTGTGTCCATATTGGCACCCATGATAGGAACTCCTGACCAAATGGAAGAACTGTGTAAAAATTTATATTCCCTTTCCAATGAAACTTGCGATCGGCTCTTTAAAGTGGAGCGTTTGGGTCTAATCATTACATCTTTAAATCCTAATTTAAGTTCGGTTTCTATTCTCATGATGCTAAAAATATGGTTACCTACAAATTTATTGTTTTTAAGAATTAAAAGAGATGTAAATCAGAGGTAAAAGTGTAAATAGTTATGAACTGTAAATTGTTTGTAATGCTGTTTAATGCCAAACGAATATTTGATTTGAAGTAAGTTTGTTCCGAGTTATCTGTGGGCTATAATTTCATCTGGTTGTAAGATCTGGATTAAATCCAAAGGATGATGCAACACATGTTTTGCACCCTGTGCAATCAATTCATCTTCCGGGCGGTATCCCCATGACACACCCACTGCATGCATGTTGGCATTGGTAGCCGTTTGCATATCAATACCGGAATCGCCAACGAAAATGATTTCTTCGGTTTTCAATCCTAGCTTTTTGCTGATTTCAATAGCCTCGGATGGATTTGGTTTTTTTAATGCTTCGACAGTCAATCCAACTATTGGATCAAAACAATCGGGAAACAATTCATTGGTGATTTTCTTAGTAAGTTCATCCGATTTATTCGAAAAGACACTTAGTTTTATATTGTTTGAAACCAAGTAATCCAATAATTCGTTAATTCCGTCGTAAGGTTTGGTTTTACGGGTGCAGTTAGTGCTATATTCTTCAATCATCAATTGGTAGCAATGATCGATATGCTTGTCGTCATTATGGGGTGAAGGCAATGATTTACTTACCAAATTTCGGAGACCGCTCCCAATGAAATATTGATAGGTTTCGTAACTGTGAGTAGGGTAGTTGAGGTTTTGGAGAATACTGTTCATTGCATCTGCAATGTCTTCAAGTGAATTAACTAGTGTTCCGTCTAAATCAAAAATAATTCCTTTAAATTTCATTCGTTATATTTTATATCAATCGTAAGTATAACTGTTCCGATTGTAATTTTTTGATTGGTTTTAAATAGTTTCAATTACATTTTCGTGTAATCTTCTGGATTTTGGTGTTGTTTCAATTCGGTTGAAATCATCTTCCGAAGCGTAACCTACAGCCATTGCAAATAGCGGTTTGTATGCCGACATGTTTAGGATAGCTTTGTATTTATCAGATTCTATCCCTTCCATCGCTGTCGAGTCCAAGCCCAATGCAACGCTTGCTGTCAAAGCAACTCCCAGAGAGATATAAACTTGTTGGGATAGCCATGTTTTTAAATCGGCTTCCGGTTTACTTGCTTTGATTTGGTTGTACCAATTCCTTCTGGCTTCTGGTAATTCATTGTCCACCACTTCTTGAAAAGCATCCAAATCATCGGCAACACTAAATACGACTAACAGTTTAGCCTGATTTACTTTTTCTTCATTGTGCATAGAAACCGAAGCCAGTTTTGTTTTAACTTCCTGATTTTGCACAAATGTAAATTTCCAAGGCTGGATATTTATGGAAGAAGGGGAGAGACGCAAAATTTCTTTTAAGGCCTCGATTTTTTCCTGTGGTATTTCTTTGTGCGCGTTGTATTTTTTCGCAGTATATCTTTTTTGTATTAATTCTAAAATATTCATGGTGTTGTTTTTAATGCTTTGTCTATTGATTGGCAAAGTTAAGCAATAAAAGTCTGTTGTCTCTCGCAAGAATTTAGATTGTGAGTTTATATTCCCTGCTCAAATCCATATCGTATTGCCGATCAAACTCGTTCTTCTATGTTCGTTTGAGATTTAGATTCTTTAGATAATACATGTTTACAAAGATTGACTTTTTCTTTATAAATGTAAAAAAGCTACAAAATTATTTTCTTGTAGCTTTCTTATTTTGTGCAATTACTTGCCGTTGTGGGTGTCGATTGTGGAGGTTTGAGCATAATGATATTATACCCCAATCATTTGGTCTTTTAATGAATAAATGATAGCCAGAACATCTTTTTTTGATTGCTCGTCAATGTTCTTTTTGCTAAGAACAGACATAATATCGTCCATCACACACAAGTATTCTCCTTGACTAATATTCATTCCAACATGGGCCGAGTGCATATCTTTACCTGAGTACTGTTGAGGACCTCCACTACCCATGACAAAAAACTCTATCACATGCTTTCTAATTTCCGCTAAATGTTCTGGGTCATCTTTTAGAGGAAGAAATCTTGCTTTAATGTCAGGGTTGACCATATGGGCTTCTATAACTTCGGTTGCAATGGCAGTTATTCCCTCTGTACCACCCAGACGTTCGTAAAGACTTTTTTCGTTTGCATTATTTTCCATTTTGATTAAGTTTTTAAATATGGTTATTATTAATTTAAGTTACTTTCAAAAATTTTATTGGAGCACAATGACTTAAATAGGATAAAATGTAATTTGTTTTTATGGTATTTATTCTCTTGGAGGATAAATTACATGAAATAAACAAATCCGAATAGGTGTGGGGACAATTTGTAGAAATTGGGGGGATGAAGCGAAAAAATAAAATGTAAAATACTGTTTATTAATTCTTTATAAATTTAATAAAAAAATGAATACGAGTTGTTTAAAAGAATATTAATTACTCCCATTTTGAATTTACCTTTTACTCAGCGTGTCCTGTAGCATCAGTTGATTTGGAAGGGCGGAAATCTAAGGTCCATATTAGATAATCTTTTAGAAAAATTATAAGATCATATACCAAATCATAAAGTGATGCAAAAACAGTAATCAAGATGTTTATCAGACCTAATTTTTTAATTTTCAATAGTATTTTTATAATAGTTTTTAAAATGAAAACTATCGAATCATAAACCACGTCATAAATTGAAGCGAAAAAATTAATTAAGATTTTCATCGGTGGGCTATTTTTTTTTATGGAACTTTTACAATTGGAGCGGTTTTCCTTGGTTTTTTTGTTAATGAAAACAGCCAAAAAGTTCTTTCTTTTTTAAATTATTTGAAAGACAATCTGTTACCTTTTACAGGTTATTTTAGTTCTCAAAAACCAGTACAAAAATAGCTGAAATTTATTAAAAAGCCGACAAAATACAATTATTTTATTATAATGTAGGAAAAAGATTTGTTTTAAAAGAGGGCTTTAATTGAGCAATACTGATAGCATCGATTTGCTACAAATCTAAAGGTTGCAAACGAGCAGGCAGACAAGGGGTATTCGCAACGCGACCAGAAAGAACGTCTGCGCAAATACTGTGAAGCAAATTCTATTCAGGTTCGTAAAGTGATTTTTGAAGATCATTCCGCAAAAACTTTTATCCGGCCGTCATGGAAAAAATTCCTGGCTGAATTACGGGCACGCAAAGGGCATTCTGATTTGGTACTCTTTACCAAATGGGACAGGTTTAGCAGAAATGCCGGTGATGCCTATCAGATGATAAGCACCTTGCGCAAACTTGGTGTGGAGCCGCAAGGCATAGAACAGCCATTAGATCTGTCTATTCCAGAAAACAAAATGATGCTTGCCTTTTATCTGGCAGCACCTGAAGTGGAAAATGACCGCAGGGCATTGAATGTTTTCCATGGAATGCGCAGGGCAAAAAAAGAGAGCCGCGTTATGGGGCGTCCTCCTTTAGGTTACGTCAATAAAATTTCAGAAACAGGCAAAAAGTATATTGCCATTAATGAAGACCAGGCAAACATTATGCGATGGGTATTTAATGAAATATCAAAAGGGCAGTTAAATACAGAACAGATTTGGAAATTAGCAAATCAAAAAGGGCTTGGCTGCAGTAAGAATGCTTTTTGGATGGCTTTACGTAATCCTATTTATTATGGAAAAGTATTCATAGCAAAATATAAAGATGAAGAAAGCCAATTAGCCCAGGGACAGCATGAGCCTTTAATTTCGGAATTATTATTCTACGATGTACAGGATATACTGGAAGGGCGCAAAAAAAAGAGAAGAACTACTGTAACGGTAGATCCTGCATTGCTGCTGCGCGGATATTTATTATGTCCTAAATGCGGCAAGCTGCTAACTGGCAGTGCGTCTAAAGGCCGTTATAAATATTACCATTATTACCACTGCCGATTAGGCTGTACATTCCGTGAGAAAGCGCCAGTAGTAAACGACAGAATTGCGGAAGAAATAAAAAAATATGTTAGACCGCTTTCTTTTTTAGAACTGCACAAACAAACTATAATATCTGTTTTTAAAAATAAAACAAAACATCAGCGAAGTGATGCGAATCAATTGAAGGCTGAACTTGACCAAACAAATATAAGATTGACAAGGGCAAGAAATCTTCTTATTGCAGGGGATTTAGACCCCGATGATTACCGCAAGATAAAAATAGAATCAGAAGAAAAAATAAACAGGCTTGAAATCCAACTAACTACTGAAAGCACCAGCATGACAAGCGTTGAGCCTCTGTTGAATAAGGCTTTTAGTAATATCTCACAACTCGCAGCGCTCTATGAAGAAGGCAATACTATTAGGAAAAGAAAGATCGTAGGTTTGATTTTTCCTGAAAAACTCACTTTTGAAAAAAATGAAGTTCGAACCACTAGAATTAATGAAGGATTAAGGCTTATGCTCTTATTTTACAATGACTTGGACGATATAAAAAAAGGGACAAATCAGAAAAAATCTGACTTGTCCCACAAGGTGAACGCAGAAGGATTCGAACCTTCGACCGCCTGCTTAGAAGGCAGGTGCTCTATCCAGCTGAGCTATGCGTCCATTATTTCAATTTGTCGGGGTGGCAGGATTCGAACCTGCGGCCTCCTGCTCCCAAAGCAGGCGCGATAACCGGGCTACGCTACACCCCGAAAAAACATTCGGCAAATTTACTTGAAATTTCAAATAAATTGCGGAGAGACAGGGACTCGAACCCTGGCGACGATTACTCGTCGACAGATTAGCAATCTGCTCCATTACCACTCTGGCACCTCTCCAAAACCAAGGAAACGTGCCCTGATTTGCGGTTGCAAACTTAAGACATGTTTACGTTTCTCACAACTATTTCTTCACTTTTTTTTAATATTTTTCGACTATTTATTTAAATCACTTCACTATCAAAGATATAGCAACAGCTCAAAAAATCATTTTTTATTTAAGAAACTACTCCCTTAACCGCAAAAGCGCCAAATTCATATTTCCCAATGATACAAAAAAAGCCTTTTGCCAACTTTTAGCCCCGATTGCAGTGAAAATCCTTTATATTTTTTCTTTAAAAATATAAAGATTGTAACGTAAAGCGGGAACAATGTCACCAAATACGCCTAAGGTTTTTGCTCCAAAAAATAGTAATCATAGTAAGCTTTAATAGTTCAAACGCCTTTCCAATTTAAATTCAAACATATTTTTACAATCTGTTATAAAAAATCGATTTTATTAACAATACAAACAAAATAAAAGCCAAAAATTGAGATTAGTTAAAAATACCCCAATTAAAACACACAAAAAATTTGAATTTTATAAAATAATCTTAAATTTGCTAAACAAACCAAGATATAATAAACATGAGCAAAAGAGTTGTTATCGTTTCTGCCGTTAGAACCCCAATCGGCAGTTTTATGGGAGGATTATCTACAGTTACTGCGCCAAAATTAGGAGCAATAGCCATAAAAGGTGCACTAGAAAAAATACAATTAGACCCAAATTTAGTTGACGAAGTTTTCATGGGAACAGTTATCCAGGCTGGTTTAGGTCAGGCTCCTGCACGCCAGGCGGCGCTTTACGCTGGTCTTTCAAACAATGTTGCCTGCACAACGGTAAATAAAGTATGTGCTTCGGGAATGAAAGCTATAATACTTGGATCGCAAGCCATCCAATGCGGCGATGCCGAAATTGTAGTTGCCGGAGGAATGGAAAACATGAGTTTGATTCCGCATTATATGAATTTGAGAAGCGGAACAAAATTCGGCCCAAGCACAATGATCGACGGAATGCAAAAAGATGGTTTAACTGACGCTTATGACAATAATGCGATGGGAGTTTCGGCCGACCTTTGCGCAACAGAATATAAAATTTCCAGAGAAGAACAAGACAACTTTGCAATTCAGTCTTATGAGCGTTCTGCCAAAGCCTGGAACGAAGGTAAATTCGACAATGAAATTGTACCCGTTCCCGTTCCTCAAAGAAAAGGAGATCCAATTATCATTTCAAAAGACGAGGAATTCACCAATGTAACTTTGGCAAAAATCCCAACGCTAAGCCCGGTATTTACCAAAGACGGAACTGTTACCGCAGCAAACGCTTCAACGATAAACGATGGTGCAGCAGCCGTAGTTTTGATGAGTGAAGAAAAAGCAATTTCGCTAGGCTTAAAACCTTTAGCTTACATAAAAGGATATGCCGATGCTGCTCAAGAACCAAAATGGTTTACTACAACTCCTGCTAAAGCACTTCCTAAAGCATTGGCAAAAGCCAACCTTACTTTAGACGAAATTGATTATTTTGAATTCAACGAAGCTTTTTCGGTAGTTGGATTAGCCAATTCGAAAATACTTGGATTAGACAACGACAAAGTAAATGTTAACGGTGGAGCGGTTTCATTAGGACATCCTCTGGGCTGTTCAGGAGCCAGAATCATTGTTACTTTATTGAATGTTTTGGAACAAAATAATGCAAAATATGGCGCAGCGGCTATATGTAACGGTGGTGGTGGCGCATCTGCTTTCGTTATAGAAAGATATATTGCATAAACTTTATTTAAACCATATAACCGATATAAGACTATTTAAGCTGAACTCAAAGCAAAGTCAAATTAAAGCCCATAGAAGTAAAAAACTTTTATGGGCTTTTTAATTTTAATACTCGTAGTCATAAATGACCTTATATGACTTATTATGGTTTAAATTTTTACAGCTTTTAAGTGAAGTTTTGTCTAAAATAAATTACTATTTTTACAGCTATTTTCGATTCGTATTATTTTTAATTTCTAATTTATATAAATGTTTGGAATTTGTAATCTAGCCATGATTCCACTTCGCGCCGAAGCCAGTGACAGAAGCGAAATTGTTTCCCAGGTATTGTTTGGAGAGCATTTTAAAGTTTTGGAACAAGAAAAACAATGGTCTCATATCAAACTGCAATATGATGATTACGAAGGCTGGATAGATACCAAACAATTTCAACCGATTTCAGAAGCTTGCTATAACCAACTTTCATCAGATGCCATCATTCTCAATGCCGATTTGATTGAATATGTTGTGGCTCCATCTAATTTATTGCTCCCCATTCCGCTTGGAGCTTCTTTATCTTTTCTAAATAATCCGGAAATTAATACCGCTAATTTCAATTTTGAAGGAACTAAAATAAGCGGAGTAAAACCACGAAAAAACATAATAACTTCAGCTTTTATGTACCTGAACGCTCCCTATTTATGGGGCGGTAAAACACCTTTCGGGATAGACTGTTCCGGTTTTACACAAATGGTTTACAAACTGAACGGTTATAAATTATTGCGTGATGCATCACAACAAGCCACACAAGGAGAAGCCTTGAGTTTTATTGAAGAAAGCGAGCCAGGTGATTTGGCTTTTTTCGATAATGACGAAGGAAGAATCATTCACGTGGGAATAATAATGGAAAACAACTATATTATCCATGCCAGCGGAAAAGTTAGGATCGACAGATTAGACCACCTTGGAATCTACAACGCCGAAACTGGCAAACACACCCACAAACTAAGGGTAATCAAAAAAATTATACCTTAAATCATTTATTTTTTTAGGAGCAAAACATCTGCAATTCCTAGCTACATTTCTCCCGCTTTCCGCTATATCTTTCCCTTTTTTAGAGAAAAAAGGAAAAGGATGTCGCTGCAATCGGGGCTAAAAATCAACATTTGGCATTTTTTAGACAAATAAAAAACCATCAAGAAATTAAATCTTAATCAAACTTAATTCCTTAACGGTTTAATTATTTTCCGGTAAAATTATTACAATCTTTCTACCAATTCTCCGGCATCAATATCGCTATGTGAGACATTATAAACCGATTCTCCGTTTTTAATCAACAATAATTGAGGAGATTGGTGCATAACCTGAAAACGATTGGCAATTTCATTGGAAATATCTCTGTACTCCAACAAATCCAAAAAATAGGCATCTACCCTATCTTCTAAATCATATTCGTTTTCAAACTGCTTTAATGCAAATCTACTTATGCTGCAACGGGTGCTGTGTTTAAAAATCAAGGCTGGCTTTTGATTCGAAAAGGCAATCATTTCATCCAACTGTCCCGCATGCTGAAGCGGAATCCAATTAATTTTACTTTCTTTTTCTTTCTTTTCTTCTGAACTACCAAATAGGGAATTAAATAGGCTCATTTTGTCTTATTTTCTGTCTTTTTGTCTTTAAAAATAGATAAAAATCATTGCTAAAACGTCAAATTGTCCGTAAATTTAGACTGGAATACGATTTGATGATTATTTCGCAAAGTTAGTTATTAAATAGTAGAATTTAGCAATAAGTGATTGGTTAAAAAGATTCGTTCATAGTTTCTATTTATCACTAATCGCAAGTAAAACAAACACATAAAATCAGCTTAAGAGGTTTCCTACGGAAGATTCTTCTTAGCTGTTTTTGCTAAAAGCTAATTAAAAATCACTAACCGCTAACAACTCAAATCTTTACAATAGTATTAAAAAAAAAAGCCATGAACATAAACAAATTTACAATCAAATCGCAGGAAGCCATACAACTTTCACAACAATTGGTTCAGAGTTTAGGGCAACAGCAAATAGAAAACGAGCATATTTTCAAAGCCATTTTTGAAGTCGATGAAAATGTGGCTCCATTTATTTTGAAAAAACTAAACGTCAATGTTCCGTTGTTCAAACAAATTTTGGATGCAACCATTCAGAGCTTTCCAAAAGTTTCAGGAGGCGAAATCCAGCTTTCCAGAACTGCTAACACCACGTTGAACGAAGCCGAAATCATAGCTCAAAAAATGAACGATGAATACGTTTCCATTGAGCACCTGATTCTAGCTATTTTCGATTCCAAAAGCAAAGCATCCCAAATCCTAAAAGATCAGGGTGTAACCGGAAAAGGACTCAAAGCCGCCATCGAAGAATTACGCAAAGGCGAACGTGTAACCTCAGCATCTGCAGAGGAAAATTACAATTCGTTAAACAAATACGCCAAAAACCTCAACGAACTGGCCAGAACAGGCAAACTTGACCCGGTAATTGGCCGTGACGAGGAAATACGCAGAGTTTTACAAATCCTTACCCGAAGAACCAAAAACAACCCAATGCTGGTGGGAGAACCCGGTGTGGGTAAAACCGCTATTG
Source organism: Flavobacterium aquiphilum (assembly GCF_027111335.1). Taxonomy (NCBI): domain Bacteria; kingdom Pseudomonadati; phylum Bacteroidota; class Flavobacteriia; order Flavobacteriales; family Flavobacteriaceae; genus Flavobacterium; species Flavobacterium aquiphilum. The sequence goes on from NZ_CP114288.1 coordinate 2,326,984, forward strand.
CCGAAGGTCTTGCCCATCGAATTGTAGATGGTGACGTACCGGAAAACCTGAAAGAAAAAATCGTGTTCTCACTTGATATGGGAGCCTTGATTGCCGGTGCCAAATACAAAGGGGAGTTTGAAGAAAGACTGAAATCGGTGGTTAAGGAAGTTATCGCTGCCGAAGGTGATATTGTTCTTTTCATTGACGAAATCCACACGCTTGTGGGTGCAGGTGGTGGCGAGGGCGCGATGGACGCTGCTAATATCTTGAAACCGGCTTTGGCCCGTGGTGAATTGCGTGCCATCGGTGCTACGACTTTGGACGAATACCAAAAATATTTCGAAAAAGACAAAGCCCTTGAACGTCGTTTCCAAAAAATCATGATTGAGGAACCCGATACCGAAAGTGCCATTTCGATTTTGAGAGGTATCAAGGAAAAATATGAAACACACCATAAAGTACAAATCAAAGACGATGCGATTATTGCTGCCGTAACGCTTTCGCAGCGTTATATCACCAATCGTTTCCTTCCGGACAAAGCCATCGACTTAATGGATGAAGCTGCTTCCAAACTACGCATGGAAATCAACTCCAAACCAGAGGAATTGGACGTTTTGGACCGAAAAATCATGCAGTTGGAAATCGAAATCGAAGCCATTAAGCGAGAAAAAGACGAGAGCAAACTCAAAATCTTAGGTTTGGAACTGGCCAACTTGAAAGAAGAACGAAACGTAATTTATGCCAAATGGAAATCCGAGAAAGAAGTTGCCGATAACATACAGGAAGTAAAAACCGAAATCGAAAATTACAAATTCGAAGCTGAACGCGCCGAACGTGACGGCGATTATGGTAAAGTGGCCGAAATCCGTTACGGAAAAATCAAGGAAGCCCAAGATCGATTGACTGAATATCAAAAACAACTAGTCGAAAACCAATCGGGAACTTCCCTAATAAGAGAAGAAGTAACCCGTGAAGACATTGCCGAAGTGGTAGCCAAATGGACAGGAATTCCCGTGATGAAAATGCTGCAGGGAGAACGCGAAAAACTATTGCATCTCGAAACCGAATTGCATCACCGTGTTGTGGGTCAGGAAGAAGCCATTCAGGCCGTGAGCGACGCCGTAAGACGTAGCCGTGCCGGACTACAGGACACCAAAAAACCGCTAGGGACATTCCTTTTCCTTGGTACAACCGGAGTTGGAAAAACTGAATTGGCAAAAGCCTTGGCCGAGTATCTTTTTGACGACGAAAACGCCATGACCCGAATCGATATGAGCGAATACCAAGAACGCCACAGCGTGAGCCGCTTGGTAGGTGCGCCTCCGGGCTATGTGGGTTATGACGAAGGCGGGCAATTGACCGAAGCCGTGCGTAGAAAACCGTATTCGGTGATACTTTTGGACGAAATCGAAAAGGCACATCCGGATACTTTTAACATCTTGTTGCAGGTACTCGACGAAGGCCGCTTGACCGACAACAAAGGGCGTTTGGCCGATTTCAAAAACACTATTATCATCATGACTTCCAATATGGGAAGCCAGATTATACAGGAAAAATTTGAAAACCTAAAAGGAGGAATCGAAGCTGCCACCGAAATCGCCAAAATCGAAGTCCTCGGATTGTTAAAACAAACCGTGCGACCCGAGTTCATCAACCGTATCGACGAAATCGTAATGTTTACACCGCTTACATCTGAAAATATTACCAAAATTGTAAGTTTACAGTTGAAAAGCGTTACCAATATGCTTGCCCAACAAGGCATCACAATGGACGCAACGCCCCAAGCAATCGAGTATTTGTCCGAGAAAGGATATGATCCTCAGTTTGGTGCCAGACCGGTAAAACGAGTAATCCAAAGAGAAGTTCTCAACAAACTCTCCAAAGAAATCCTCGCCGGAAAAATACATCCCGACAGCATCATCCTACTCGATGCCTTCGACAACGAACTCGTTTTCAGAAACCAAACCGAGTTGGCACACTGATAAATAAAGTTACGTCAGTTCGAGTAAATTGGAAATGCGACAGCTTTTCAAATTGAATCGAGAACCCCAAAACTGCAAAGTGCTAACGCTTTGCAGTTTTTTTTTTGAGCAGGACATTAGTGCTTAGTACAAATGTAATCCCACACACAACGTTAAAAAAGCCCAATTAACGAAGAAATCAGTTGCATTCTCAATCAATAAAAACAACCACTATCCATTCCCTACAAATAATACTACTTTTAAAAAATTAACTTCTTTGATATGTAAGAAATAATTTTAAATTTGTAAACACTGATAAATTAAACCAAAACATGCGCATAACATACCAATTAAACGTAAAACTGGTTTTATTTATGCGTATATAAACTAGTTATGCACAAATATAAAACAGCCAAATGACACTTTTAACAGCTGGAATAGACGACTTAGGAACAGAAAGACAACTATTAGAAGGTTGGTCTTATTTTGTAATTGAAAAGGAACTGCTTGATGAATTTTCTCAAAGGGCAAATGAATTACTTAATGGAATAGCATTAGATTCATTCCACGGGAAAAATTATAAAAGGAGATTTAAAGATAAATATTTGCAATTCCTCAAACTCTGTAGAGAGTATGCTGAGAAAAGTAAAATATCGCTAATTGGTGTTGTTTTACAGAATCAAGAATGGAAAAATCAGTACATTCCATTTACCGAACGATTAATCAAAAACGTCTATGGAAAAAATGATATTGATGACCCTAATTTGGTTTCATCTGCTCAAATGCTAACAAGTCCATTATTTACTTTACAACATTTGACTAAATCACTTTCTGCAGATTATGGAATACAAATAATAGTTGACAGTCATAATGTAACCCAAGGATTTGGAACACAAACTATTCAAGTTTCAAATTCAATAGGCTCAACAACTATGACATCAAATCAACTTCTTAATGTAATTTATAATGGCTACAGAAAACTTCAATATCCTAATTCACCAACATTGATAGATGATGGTATTTCAGTGGTATCTGATGGAGATTCCTTTTTGATACAAGCTGCTGATATAATGGGTAATTTTTCATTATCGTATGCAAAGAGAAAACTTGGAGTGGAGACTAACACAATTGTCGAAAAAGCAGAAATATTTTCTGAAGTTTTTGGTGACGTATTCGACAGCAAGGATTTTAATACTGATTTTGAAATTTCTGAAACAGGAGAACTTAATTTGAAGTTTGACGGACAACAAACGCTGCTATTTGGTCGATATGGAGAATAGAATATCTGTGCATAACAGCACCTACCCAAAAGGCGGGTTTTCGTGCTTCTCAGACAGTTTTGTGGTAGCTGAAAGTTCAGTTCTTCGAATGAAGTTTAGTGCTAAAAATCCCGCCCTTCGGGTAGCTGCAAAACGTTATAAGCCATTTTAGGAAGACACAACAAACATTAAAATTATGGAATACAAATACGACATTGCATTATCATTCGCTGGTGAGGACAGAGAATACGTTGATAAAGTTGCCCAAATTCTTAAAGACAAAAATGTTCGTGTTTTTTACGACAAGTTTGAAGAGGTTGACTTGTGGGGTAAAGACTTGGGTATTCATTTTGACTATGTTTACAGGCGACAATCAAAGTATTTTGTTCCTTTTATTTCAGTTCACTACGAACAAAAGGTATGGACAAATTACGAAGTGAGAACTGCTATTGCTCGTGCCATAGAAAACAAAGAAGAATACATTTTGCCTGTCCGTTTTGACAAGACAGAACTTGACGGAATTCGTTCAACCCTTGGTTATCTTGACATAAGTAAAATGCCACCCGAAGAACTTGCTAATAAAATCCTTCAAAAACTAGGAAACGAAGCAAATGTTCCTGTTCCAGAAAAAGAAGAACCCAAAGGACAAGTGTATCTTTCTACTTACCTTCAAGTAAGTGAGTTTTACGGTATGACAGGTATAATGATTGGTGTTACGGTTACAAACACTGTAAAAGATTACAGATACTTTGGCCCGCCTTACTTCAAAATCAGTCAGCCACTTCACGGGACAGCAGACACATTTCAATTAATGGACGCAGTCACGCCAGTTAGCTTTCCTAAACGAATGGAGTATGGAGAACAATATCAAATAATGTATAATCTCAAACAAGGCTTCCTTGACCAAATGAAAGGTTTTGTCGGACAAGAAGTTACTCTAACAGCATTTGTGGGGACAACTGTTGGAGAAAAATTCAGTTCAAATCCAATGAACATTGACGACTTATTTAAGTTCAAAAATTAGAATGACAAAAGCAATGACGACAGAAATAAAAACGGCTTATAACACGGGTTTTGCGTCAGGCAGGCTGACGTGCAAACTTGAAGTTTTGTGCTTCTAATAAACTTTAGTAATAAATTGAAGCCTTGTGCTCCGAAACTCGCCCGCACGCAAAGCCCGAAAACGTTGGTGGCAAGTTTAACGAAAATTGTAAATAAACAAAATATATTATGGGACATAAATTCGTGATCATAATCAATAAAAAACTTACATTAAAAGCTAAATTAGTGTTAATATTCGTTGTTATTTTGTTATTTTCTTTATTAGTTAGTTATGTTTTTATTTCATCATTTGATAAAGGATTGGAAAGAAAATTAATTGACAAAAATGAAAGAAAATAGATACTACTTTGAGAGTAAATCTAACGGATGGAGGAGCTGAGGGATTAAGTTGTCATACTTATGATTTAGAGCGAGAAGAGAGTTTTGAAACATTTACACCGACTGTAGGCTCAGACTTTCTTAATGGGTATAAGAATACAGTTTGTGATTGGGATAAGATACCTCAATCTGTTTTAAAACCTAATCAACCTATTATAAAAAAGAGGACAAAAAGCTTTTGGACATGCTAATTTAGCCATCACAGAAAGTTAAGAAATAATCTTAATTTTAACCTATGAAACAAGTCCGCAAAGTTTACGACAAAGCTTTTAAAGAGAAAGCAGTGCAATTGAGTTATGAGAGAACAAACCTATCTGAATTCGCCAGAGAATTAGGAGTAACAGCCCCACAATTGTATAAATGGCGTAAAGAGTTCGAAGAATTTGGAGAAGGAAGTTTTCCAGGTAAAGGGAATTTAAAACTAACACCCGAACAAGAAAAAATCTATGAACTTGAGAAAAGACTCAAAGATGCCGAGTTGGAGCGTGATATATTAAAAAAAGCAATCGGCATTTTTTCCAAGAGCGGTCGATGATTTATAGTTTCATTAAAAACAATGAACAAGTATTTCCGATTGAAAAAATGTGCAAAGTTCTAAAAGTGAACAGTGGAAGCTATTACCGATGGAAAAAACAAATAATTAGTGCACGATTACAACGAAAAATTGCCACAAAAGAAGAAATAACATCGGTATATTTTAAATCCAAGCAACGCTACGGAAGTCCCAGAATAACATTAGAGCTTCAGAGTTTAGGCTATAAAATTTCAAGGATTACCGTCTCAAAATATATGAAAGAATTGGGCTTGCGAAGCAAATTAAGCAAGAAATTCAAGGTAACAACCAATTCTAATCATAATTATTTAGTCGTTGAAAATGTATTAAACAGGGAGTTTACCGTGAATATGCCTTCAAAAGTTGGGGTGTCTGACATTACATATATCCAGACCAAAGAAGGATTTGTATATCTGACCACTATTATGGATTTGTACGATAGAAAAATTATAGGTTGGAGTTTAAGCGATGGAATGAGTACAGATGACCCGAGCGATAGCGAACAGACGAAGCAAACCACACTTGGAGCTTGGAAAATGGCTGTTAAAAATCGAAATATTGAGCAAGATTTAATTTTCCATTGCTTCGCCAGTTCGAGCATAGCTCTCGTGTCTGACAGAGGTATTCAATATGCCAGCAAAAAGTTTGTAAATGTTCTTGAATCCTATAAAAAAATAACCCGAAGTATGAGTCGAAAAGGAAATTGTTGGGATAATGCGGTAGCGGATAGCTTCTTTAAATCCTTAAAAACTGAATTGATTTATGGAAACAAACTCATTTCTAAAGAACAAATGAAACTGGAAGTCTTTGAATATATTGAGATTTGGTACAACAGAAAAAGAAGACATTCAGCTTTGAATTATGCAACTATTGAAGAATTTAACAATCAAATTAATTATAAAAATGTAGTTTAACTTAATGTACAGTTTTTGTTAGCATATCCACAGATCATGTTAATTTGATTTGATATAATGAAATCAAATGCTTTTATTTTTAAACGGTAGTTAGCTCGCTTAAAATATGGAAATCTTCCAGTAAAAGGTTCGAATTTTGTACCAAGGAGTTCACAAAGATCCCCTCAATCGAGGGGATTTTTTGTTTTTGGTCGCTTTTTAAAATTTCTTATTTTTATGAAAATTTATTCGCCATGACTGCATCCCTCAAATCTTTTTTAATTGCCTTTTTATTTCTAATTCAATTCAATTGTTTTTCGCAATCTACAGCTTCAAATACTTTAGGGGTTGAAGTCAACGACACAACTTTTGTTAATTTAAAAAACTATAGTCAGGATTTTGTTTATGATATGAAATATGCGACTGATGACAATTTTTTGAAATCCAAAGTGTATGATTGCGCCGAATGTTATTTGCGTTACAAAACGATAAAAGCATTGATTTCGGCCAATCAGCGATTTATGAAGAAAGGATTTAAAATCAAGATTTTCGATTGTTACCGACCCTTAGATATTCAAAAAAAGATGTGGGCAATAGTTCCAAATCCAGAGTATGTTGCTGACCCGCGTAAAGGCTCCATCCATAATAGAGGAGGAGCTGTAGATATTACGTTGGTTGATTTTAACGGAAAAGAACTGGATATGGGAACTAAATTTGATTTTTTTGGCAAAGAAGCGAGCCATGATTATGAAGGATTCTCAAAAGAAATTTTAAGCAACAGAAAGCTTTTGAAAAAGATTATGATCAAAGAACATTTTAATTCTTTTGATTCCGAATGGTGGCATTACAATTTGAAAGCGGGTTTGAATGATACTGTTTCCAATTTTAAATGGGAATGTAAATGAAAAAGACCCGATAGGTTTTTAAATCTGCCGGGTCTAAATTTTAATAAATTGTTGTTTCTACTCCACACAACGTAAGTTTTCCATAAAATAAGTCTCTGGATAATATGTTTTTCCGTCTAGTTCTGCGGTAAATTCTTTTCTGATAATAACGTCTTCAACATCTGTCAGGTATTTGATTCGCATCAAGGAAACAGGAGATTTTTTCAGCTCTTCATAGTTGTCTTTCAGAAACATAAAAATACCTGATTTTACTCTATTGTCAAAACCATTTGCATCTCGAACCATACTTCCACAATTTTCCTGATTTATATGAGTAAGGGTAACTACTTTACCATTTTGAAGTTGTAAATAAATTTTGGAATCTTTATCAAAACAATTAGCAACCATAAAGTCTTTGCTCTTTTGTATCAATTGTACTGTAAGCGTAGGCACTCCGTCTGTTAATGCCAAAGAATAGAAAATATAACTGGAATTCCCGGCAAACACTTTTTCACTTACTAAATATTCTTTGGTGGATTTATAAGTTCCAAGGGAATCGGTTACGTTTGTTGCGTATTCACAAGGTTTTTGAGCAAAAAGAGAGAAACTTAAAAGTAATAATGTTGTAATAAGTAAGTGTTTCATATATGTAAAAGTTATTTGTCATTTATGGTATGCTTCGCCAATTCGCTACCCCTCGGGGCGCCTTTTATTTATTGGTGTTTATCTCACTAAAATTTATTTCCATCGGTGTTCGATGATTATTCAATTGTTTTTAAAAAACTGTTGTTAATGGCGATTTCATTTATGTAAAATTTGTTTAATCGGTATAAAAATCTGCTTAGCGGGTCTATTTAATTGCAAAAAATGATTGTTACGACGATTTTATTCTATTTAATTTTGGTGCAAATTAAGACAATTTTGGTGTTATTTTCATCAGTTGTAAAAAAACAATATAAATCACCACCTTCTTTAATTTTCCATTTTTTTCGGATGCTTTCAACCGAATCAGAAAAGTTTCTAGTTGTGACATTGGCTTTCTGATTTTCCAAATGTTGCTTCATCGTACTTTTGTTGTAAGCAAATGAATTTTTAATTTCAAAAACCCTTCCCGGAAAGCTTTTATTTTCAGTTGAAGTGTATAAATGTGAATGTTTGTGCAGTTTATTCAATTCATAGGAAACACCAACCTGGTCAAAACCTCCCGATTTCATTATGGAACTATTGGGTTCGTATAAATATTTTTGAGGCAAACTAAATGATGGTTGCTCGTGAATTTCATTTAGAATAAAATCAAATGTTTCTTGCTTTTCTTTTAAAACATTTACGGTTTTGATTGAGATGTTTCCTTCGTAATTTTTATTTAATTCCCAAAGCAGTTCTTTTACTTCGTTATCTACAGCGACGATATGAATGGATTTGATATGTTTTAATTCACTGATGCCAGCAGTAATGTCTAGTATTGGAGCTGTTTTTATTAGAATAGAATCGGATTTTTGAAAATAAAAATCTAAATTTTCTGGAACATTGGGCAAACAATCCTTTAGCATAAAAACTTTGCCCTTAGCATCGTTTCTTCTGGAAGGATCTATGTAAATCCAATCCCATTTAGTATCTGTTTTTGATAAGGTTTCAAAACTGTCTCCCGCATAACAAGTAATATTGTCACAATTTAATTGCTTACAATTGTGTTCTACGATTTGGGATAATTCAGCGTTGATTTCGCAATGGGCAACGTTTTTTATTCTTTTCGAAAAATAGTAATCATCAATGCCAAATCCGCCGGTTAAGTCGATTAAATTGTCGCCGGAAACAAGTGTGCTTTTGTACAAAGCTGTTCTTTCGGAAGAAGTTTGTTCTACAGAAATTTTGCTTGGATAAATGATGTTTTGAGTAGAAAACCAGGTTGGCAGTTTTTCTTTTGCCTTTGATTTTGCTGCAATTTGGTTTAAAACAGAAATCCATTCCACGTTAGGAAAAGGATTTTTTTGAAGTGCCAACTTTGAAACAGGAGCTCCAATATTTGAATTAATAAATTCTTGAATTTTAGAATCTAAAAGGTCTAGGTTCAATTTATATGTTTTTTGTTATTTGTTGAATAAATTTATTTTCAGGGAAAAATTCTTTGCAGATTACTTTTATGATAGTGTATAAAGGTACTGCAATAATCATTCCCATAATGCCAAACAAGAATCCGGCAATCAATATAATCAGAAAAATTTCTAATGGGTGCGAACTGACACTTTTTGAAAAAATGATTGGCTGCGAAAGATTATTGTCTATTAATTGCACAATCCAAAACCCGATTAAGACATAAATAGTCGTTGGTAAAATTTCCGATTGAAAGTCGGAACCCAAATTGCTCAGCATTGTTAAAACTGCTGCCAGAATTGAAGCAATCAAAGGTCCCAAATACGGAATAATATTTAGTACGGCGCATAAAAAAGCAATTACAAAAGTATTTGGGATGCCAAAAATAAACAAAACTATAGTGTACAATATAAAAACAATGAAAAGTTGAATGAGCAAACCTATAAAATATCGTGAAAGCAATACGTTTATTTTTTCGACGGAATTTAAAATTTTGCTTTCATGATTGTCTGGAATTAGCAGTTTTGCCAGATTCAAAAATATGGTTTTGTCTTTGAGAAAGAAAAAGGTAATGAACAGCACAGAGCCAAGTCCCATTCCAAAGTTACTAATTGTGCCTACAACAGAATTTAGAAAGTTTGGGATTATATTGAAACTGACTATCGACTTAAAGTTTTCGGGATTAAAAATAGCTTCCGAATCTATACGGTGCAGTTCCATGAAGGCATTTAGTTGCTTTATAAGTTCTAAGCTGTTTTTTTCAATTTCAGTTGTATTTAAAAGTGATAAATTTTGTCCTTGAGATATAATTAACGGGATGAACATCATTATGAATCCCAATATAATTAGAAGATAAATGAACAAAACCGCAATAGTTGCCATTGTATGTTTGAATTTTAATCTTTTTTTGAAAAAATCCAAAAAGGGCAGGCCTATTAAAGTCAGTACTAGAGAAACCAACAGATAAATTAGCACGTTTTGAATTTGGTACAAAAAATAAAGTAGCAAAGCAGCTAATAGTAAAGCACCTACCGCTTTTAAAATTCCACTTGCAATAATTTTGGATGTTATCATGTAGTTTTATTTTGATATAAATATAAGACCCTGTTTAAATTTCATCTAATTATTTTGTTATATTTCTTTTTGGCTACAAATTCGTTAAATTTTTCAAGATAACCCTAACTATTTTTGCAAAATTTGCCTCTTTTCGCTCAAAAATAAACTATAACAAATCTAAAATATAAAACTTAAACAAGCTCTAAAAAAAAACTCGCTAACAGGTAGCGAGTTTAAAATTATAAGTTTTAGTATTATATTTATTGAGCAAATGCATATCTCGCTCCGCCTGCAACAAATATCGCCTGTATTCTTGATTTTTGACCAGCGGTAAACATATACATTCCTCTGTCATCAGTATAGTCCATATAGTTCATAGTCATTTCGTTATGGGTAGGTAAACACAGACTAACATAGGGATAGGTTGGTACACCATAATTTGCGGTTTTGTGTACAGGAGTGTCGTTTACTAAGTCGTTACCACAAGAAGAATCGCCCCAAATATGACGCAAATTCATCCAGTGACCTATTTCGTGGGTTGCAGTTCGTCCTAGATTGTAGGGGTAACTATCACTTGCGGAAAGGCCAAAATATTTTGAATCGATTACGACTCCATCAGTGGCGAGTGAGCCACCTGGAAATTGGGCGTATCCCAAAATTCCATTTCCAATTTTGCAGGCCCAAATATTCAATGTTGTGCTTGGGCTAGTAGGGTCAATACCTCCTTTTTTGGAACTTTTCATGGCATCTCTTGTTCCCCATGAAGTTTTTGTAGTTGATTTTCTGTTGATTTTTACTAATTCAAATGTAATTCCAATGTTTGCAGCTACGGGAGCAAACTCAGTGGGGGTATTCGAAAAATCAGTGTTTGTTGCTGTGAAATCTTTGTTTAACACATCGATTTGGGATTGTATTTGTGCATCTGAAATATTTTCTGCTGCAGTCCTCCACAACACATTAACAACCACCGGAATTACTATTTTTCCATTCACTAAACGTTTAGTCAATAAAGCATTTTGAGTAAAAGCTTCTATTTGGTTCATTCTAATGGCTAATGTTGGGTCTGCTTTTAGTTGTTCTTCCAAAACTTCCTGCGTCGCACAATTACGTTGAACAATTGCTTCTGTTGGTGAAGCAGCAGAATTTTGATCATCATTTTGACATGAAAAAAGCATTATTAATGCTGCCAGGGGTAAAAATATTTTTTTCATAATTTGCTTGATTATCAGTTAATTGTATGCAATTTACAATTATTTAATGTTAAAATGTAAATAATAATTGTTTTTTATTGCAGCATATTTCATGATTTAATTTGAGTGCTTTTTGAAGTATTAAGAAAAATTGAAGCATAAAAAAACTCGCTATGAACTCGCGAGTTTTTGGCAGCATTATTAATATCAAATCAGTTATTGACCAAAAGCTGCTCTTGCTCCCCCAGAAACAAATAATGCGCTCATTCTTGATTTTTGTCCATTGGTGAACATATACATTGCTCCATCGTCAGTGTAATCCATATAATTCATGGTCATTTCATTATGAGCAGGAAGACAGGCGCTTACGAATGGATAAGCAGGCGTTCCAAAATTTGAAGCTTTGGCAACCGGAGTGTCAGCCACTAAATCGTCTCCACATGATGCATCACCCCAGATATGTCTAAGGTTCATCCAGTGACCTACTTCATGACTGGCAGTTCTTCCCAAATTGAAAGGAGCATTCGCAGATCCGGATAGTCCAAAATATTTTGAATCGATAACCACTCCGTCAGTAGCTGATGCACCGCCTGGGAATTGGGCATATCCTAAAATTCCGCCTCCAATGGTACAAACCCATAAGTTAAGGTTAGTGGTTGGTGATGTAGGATCAAGTCCTCCTTGTTTGGTTTTTTTCATGGCATCTTTTGTGCCCCATGAAGTTTTTGTAGTTGATTTTCGATTGATTTTTGCTAACTCAAATGTGATTCCAATATTTGCGGCAACAGTAGCAAATTCTGCTGGAATTTTTGAAAAATCAGTGTTTGTAGCAGTGTAGTCTTTGTTCAATACATCAATTTGAGATTGAATTTGCGCATCCGAAATATTTTCTGAAGCAGTTCTGTACAACACATTTACTACTACAGGGATTACTACTTTGCCATTTACTAAACGTTTGGTTAATAAAGCGTTTTGAGTGAAAGCTTCAATTTGATTCATTCTAATGGCTAAAGTTGGATCGGCTTTTAATTGCTCTTCAAGAACTTCTTGTGTAGCACATTTTCTTTGTGTAACAGCATTAGTTAAATCGTTTGTAGAATCACCTTGTTCGTTTTGACAAGAAAACAGCATCAGTGCAATTGCAGCTGATAAAATTAATTTTTTCATTTGGTAGTGGTTTTTGTTATAAAAATATTTATTTGGTTAATTATTTTGCAATTTTATAACAAAATTAACTAAATAGCAATTTTTATTAACAAATATTTTTACCGATTTTTAAAAAAGATTGATTTTATTGACTTTGTATACAGTAATTTAGGTGAATTTACGTAGTTAAAATCTTAATAATTATTAAAAAATAAGTGGATTTGATTAAAAACCAATTGTTTTTGAAGTTGTTTTATTTATCTAAAAAAATAGGAGACAGTATAATTCGTTCGCAGTAAATTGAAAATTACTGTATTATGAGATATTTTATTGCTGATAAAATTAATTTGTAAAGATATAATTCAGAATATTAGCACCCATTTTTAGGGCTTTTTCCCTAACTTCTAAAGGATCATTATGGACTTCAGCATCTTCCCAGCCATCACCAAGGTCGCATTCGTAAGTATAAAGCAAAACCAATTTATTTTCGATAAATATTCCAAATGCCTGTGGTCTTTTTCCATCGTGTTCATGGATTTTAGGTAAGCCATTAGGGAAAGCAAAAGGTTTTTGAAATATTGGGTGGTTAGAAGGAATTTCGACTAAATCATTATCTGGAAATAGTTTTTTGATTTCTTTACGAATGTATTGATCCATACCATAATTGTCATCAATATGAAGGAAGCCTCCTCCTAAGAGATATTTTCTTAGGTTCGCTGCGTCACTTTCACTAAAAACCACGTTTCCGTGACCCGTCATGTGTACAAATGGATAGGAAAAAAGATCAGGACTACCAGGTTCTACAGTTCTTGGTTTTGGGTTTATTCTTGTGTTTATATTGGTATTGCAGTATTTTATCAAATTAGGTAATGAAGTTGGATTTGCATACCAGTCACCACCGCCACTGTATTTCAACAAAGCAATTTCTTGTGAAAAACAGTTTATCGAAAAGAAAAATAAAAGGAATAATACCGCTTTTTGCATAGATTGTAGAATTGAGCTTTAAAATCTAATCTTCGTTAGTAAACACAACACTGTGACAAGCAACAACAGCGGCAGTTTCTGTTCGCAATCTAGTTTCGCCCAAAGAAACAGGAATGAAATTATTTTCTAATGCCAATTCGATTTCTTTGCTTGAAAAATCACCTTCAGGACCAATCAAAATCGTGTAATCTGTTTTGGGTTGAAGTATTGATTTTAAAGACTTTTTATTTGTTTCTTCACAATGTGCTATTAGTTTTTGTCCTGATTTTTCATTTTTTATAAATTCTTTCAACGAAATGGCGGGATTCAATTTAGGGAGAAACACCTGATTGCATTGCTTCATTGCCGAAAGAATAATTTTTTCAAATCTTTCGGTATTTATTACTTTTCGTTCAGAACGGTCACAAATAATTGGAGTTATTTCATGGATCCCAATTTCGGTGGCTTTTTCAAGAAACCATTCGTAACGGTCATTCATTTTGGTTGGTGCTACCGCCAAATGTAGTTTTTGTTTTGGTGCTTCAGCTTTTTCAATTTCCAAAATTCGAACGGAACATTTACTGTCAGAAGCTAAAGTGATTTCCGTTTTAAACAAAAGACCAGAGCCGTTGGTTACAAATAGAATGTCGCTATCTTTTTTGCGCAAAACTTTAACAATATGCTTACTTTCTTCTTTATCAAAAGAAAAGCTTTCGGTTGTTTTGTCTATTGAAGGGTTATAAAATAACTGCATAATTAAAATTCAATTCTGGCTTTAGAAACAACTTCAGCAGTTTCAAATCGTTGTGCTAAAAATTTTTGATATCCTACAATTCCAATCATGGCAGCGTTGTCAGTGGTATATTCAAATTTTGGAATATATGTTTTCCAGCCGTATTTGGTTTCTGTTTCTTTCAGTGTATTTCGAATTCCTGAATTGGCCGAAACTCCACCACCAATTGCAACCTGATTGATTCCGGTTTCTTTTACTGCAATTTTAATTTTGTCCATTAAAATTTCGATAATGGTATTTTGAATCGATGCACAGATATCGTTAATGTTTTCTTCAATGAATCCAGGATCTTCAGCTTTTTTCTTTTGAATAAAATATAAAATAGCGGTTTTTAATCCGGAGAAACTGAAATCCAATCCTGGAACTTTTGGCTTTGTAAAAGGAAATGCTTTTGGATTACCCAATTGTGCATATTTGTCAACCAAAGGACCTCCGGGATAAGGAAGACCAAGGATTTTGGCACTTTTATCAAAAGCTTCGCCAACGGCATCGTCTGTAGTTTCACCGATAATTGTTAAATCAAAAAAGTCGTCAACACGGACAATTTGGGTATGCCCTCCACTTATGGTTAATGCCAAAAAAGGAAAGGTAGGTTTGCTATAACCTTCTTCGTCTATAAAATGAGCCAAAATGTGGGCGTGCATGTGATTAACCGCGATAAGGGGGATTCCCAATGCCAGTGCCATTGATTTTGCAAAAGAACTTCCCACTAATAAAGAGCCCATAAGTCCGGGACCTTGTGTAAAAGCAATTGCCGATAATTGTTCTTTGTTAATATTAGCTTTTTTTAATGCAGCTTCGATTACCGGAACTATGTTTTGTTGATGTGCGCGAGAAGCAAGTTCAGGTACTACACCACCGTATTGGTTATGAATTTGTTGATTGGCTACAACATTTGAGAGCACTTTGTCGTTACATAATACTGCTGCGGCAGTATCATCACAAGAACTTTCTATAGCCAGTATATAAACATTTGGAATTTGCATATAAACAGATGAATTTTGTAGTATATTTGATGGATTGCTTTAAAAATAGTAATTTTACAGCTGTGCCAAAATTAAAGATTTTTTAGTTAAAGATCTGTTATTTCTAAAGGCAAATTATTTATTTGTACTAAAAAACAAAAAATCTATTCTCATCAAAAAGGTTAAAAAAATAGTATTCCGTACTCTCCTTGGACTAATATTATTATTGTTGGTACTATTTATTGCGCTTACTTTACCGGTTGTTCAGACTAAAATAGCGCAGCATTTTATGAAGAGCATCAATGAGGATTATGGACTCAATATGAGCATTGATGAAGTACAGCTTACACTTTTTGGAGGAGTTAAACTTAAAAAAGTATTGATTATTGACCACCATAAAGACACTTTGATTTATGTAAAAAGATTGAATACGTCTTTTTTGGGTGCCAAAAAGATTTTGGATGGTGATTTGATTTTTGGTGATTTGGCAATGGATGGTGTTCTTTTTAATATGAAAACGTATAAAAACGAAAAGAAAACCAATCTTGATTACTTTGTGGATGCTTTTGGTACAAGCAAAACACCTTCAAAAAAACACTTCTTATTAACTGCGACGTCTATTGATTTGTCAAACGGGCGATATGTTTTGACTGATGAAAACCATGAAACAAAAAAATCTGTTGATTTTACCAAATTAAATTTATCGGTTACCAATTTCAAGGTTTATGGACCTGAAGTGTATGCTAATATTCAAAAAATGTCTTTTTTGGATCATAGAGGACTTTTTGTGAAAAATCTGAAGGGAAATTATAGTTTCACTCAGCGACATATGATATTGGACAAAATGGAAATTGAAACCAAAGAGTCCAGTATAAAAGGGTATGCCGCATTGAATTATGAAATTGATGATTTCGCTGATTTTGTAAATAAAGTAGAGTTTGACTTTAAGTTGAAACAATCAAAAATTGCTTCTAATGATGTTCGGAGTTTTTATAATGAATTAGGAAAGAATCAATATTTTAAAATTAGATCACACATTACCGGACCTTTAAATAATTTAAAACTTCTTGATTTATATTTAAAAGATAATAAGGGTACAAAAATTGCTGGTTTCATAAATTTTAAAAATCTTTTAGGAGATAAGGATCAAGAATTCTATATGAATGGAAAGTTTGATCAACTGAACTCAAATTATGAAGATTTAGTAGGCATACTGCCAAATGTTTTAGGGAAAAAATTACCTGTAGTTTTAAAGAAATTTGGAAACGTTTCATTGGTTGGAAATACCCAAGTCACTACAACTTCTATCCATGCGAATTTGGCGGCTAACACAGCTTTAGGAGCTGTGAATTCGAAATTTATCATTAATAATATGGATCAAAGCGACAAGGCTGCCTATACGGGTTATGTTGTTTTGAATGGTTTTAATATTGGTAATTTGTTGGATAATAAAGATTTGTCAAAAATAAGTTTGAATATTGACGTTGATGGCCACGGTTTTTCAGAAAAATATTTGGATACCTCGTTAAAAGGAATGGTATCAAGCGTTGCTTATAATGGCTATAATTATAAGAATGTTGCAGTAAATGGGAATTTCAAATTACCTATTTATAAAGGATCAATTATTGTAGATGATCCAAATTTGAAAATGAATTTTGATGGATTGGTTGATTTAAGTAAAAAAGAAAGCCAATACGATTTCAAAATTAAAATTGACAAAGCTGAGTTGAACAAATTGAATTTTGTAAAAGATAGTGTAGCCAAATTTAATGGAGATATCGTAGTCAATTGCCTGGGAAATACTTTGGATGATATGCATGGAAATATTTTCGTGCAGACTGCAACTTATACCAACCCTAAAAACACTTATCAATTCAATGATTTTGACTTAAATTCAAGCTTCGATGATAAAAGGGTTCGAACTATAGAAATCACAGCTCCGGATATTACTCATGGTACGATTGTAGGGAAGTATAAGTTTTCCCAATTGAAAGGATTGGTTTCAAATTCGTTGGGTAGCCTTTATACCAATTATAGGCCTATACCTGTAAAAAAAGGTCAATTCTTGAAATTCAATTTTGAAGTATATAATAAGATAGTCGAACTGTTTTTTCCTGATATAACGTTAAGTGAAAATACTGTAGTAAAAGGAAATATCAATTCGGATAACAATGAATTTAAATTCAATTTTAATTCACCAAATATAAAAGCGGCTGATAATTCTTTTGACAATATCAGGATTTCAATTGATAATAAAAACCCATTGTATAATGCCTATATTGAGTTGGATAGTATTAAAACTAAAATGTATAAAATACGTGATTTTAGTTTGATCAATGTTACTTCCAAAGATACTTTGTTTTTTAGAACCGAGTTTAAAGGTGGTTCAAAAGGAAATGATTATTTTAATCTGGATTTATACCATACCATTAATAAAGACAATAAAAATGTTATAGGGTTCAGTAAATCCGAAATTAAACTAAAAAATAGTCTCTGGTTCCTGAATGAATTGAATAAACCGAATAACCGTTTGATTTTTGATAAGAAGTTGACAGAATTTAAACTGGATGATTTTATACTTACCAATAAAGAGCAGGAGGTAAAACTTGATGGTGAGTTCAAAGGAGATTACTACAAAGATTTCAATGTAGAGTTCAAAAATTTTGACATCAATGCATTGACATCTGCTCAGCAAAGTTTTGATGTCCACGGAAATTTAAGTGGTAAAGTTAATTACAATCAGAACAAGCAAGTTTATAAGCCTACAGCTTCTTTGCGAATTGACAGTTTGAAGGTTAATAAATACGATTTGGGAGTTTTAAATTTTGATATAACAGGTGATGAAACTTTCAAAAAATTCACCTTGTATTCTACGATTGAAAATAAAGATGTGGAATCTTTTAGTGCCGATGGAGGTTTTGAGATAGTAAACAAAGAAACAGTATTTGATTTAAATTTAAAATTTGACCGATTCAATTTAGCAACCTTAAGTTCGTTGGGAGGTGATGTTATCTCCAATATAAGAGGTTTGGTATCTGGAAATGCATCGATTGGCGGAACTTTGAAAAAACCCGACATCAATGGTCGTCTTTATGTAAATGGTGGAGGTTTATCAATACCTTATTTAGGAGTTGATTATGCTTTGAAAGATAAAACGATTGTCGATCTAACGGACGAAAAATTCCTTTTTAGAAATAACACTTTGATAGATTCGAAATACAATACCACGGGAATTTTGAATGGAGTGGTGGAGCATAAGAATTTTTCGGATTGGAAATTGGATTTAGGTATCAGTTCCAAAAGGCTTCTTGTGCTGGATACAAAAGACAGTGAAGATGCAGCTTATTTTGGGACAGCATTCATTAATGGAAATGCCTCAATTAAAGGGCCAACTGATAATTTGTTTATTAAAGTAGATGCAAAATCCGAAAAAGGATCAGATTTAAAAATACCAATAAACAGTGCAGAAAGTGTTAGCGAGAATAGTTTTATTCATTTTATCACTCCGAAAGAAAAATTCAATCTGCAAAAAGGGATAGTTAATAAAGCGAAGAACTATAACGGACTTGAATTAGAGTTTGATCTTGAAATCACGCCAAACGCAACTGTTGAAGTTATTTTGGATAGGAATTCAGGACATGGAATGAAAGGGCGTGGAAATGGAACACTTTTGTTTAAAATCAATACGCTTGGTGTTTTCAATATGTGGGGGGATTTCTTGCCTTATGATGGAACCTATAATTTTAAATACGGCGGATTAATCGATAAGAAATTTAAAGTTAAAAAAGGCGGTTCTATTATTTGGGAAGGAGATCCAATGAGAGCCCAATTGAATTTGGAAGCTGTATATAAAACTTCTGCAAATCCTGCATTATTATTAGAAAATTCTAATGTTAACAAGAAAGTTGATGTTGAAGTGGTAATTGGTATACGAGGTGATTTGGCACGGCCAGAACCAGATTTCATGATTAATTTCCCTACTATTACAAGTGTTTTGGAATCAGAGCTTCAAACTGAATTGGCGGATAAAGATGTAAGACAAACACAAGCTTTGTATTTATTGTCAACAGGAAGTTTTTTAGGTAAAGATGGATCTAGTCAGGCTGTGGCTTCGAGTATGTATGAAACTGCATCCAGTATGCTGGGTAATATTGTTCAGTCAAATAACGAAAAATTTGAGATGAATTTTAATGTAGTTTCACCTGATAACAGACCAAGTACCCAAACTGATGGTAGAGTAGAAGCTATTGTTTCGTCAAAAGTAAATGAAAGGATTACTATTAATGGTAAAATTGGTGTTCCATTTGGCGGAGTCAATGAATCGGCGATCGTTGGAGCAGTAGATATCAAATATAGAGTAAATGATGACGGAACATTTAATTTTCATGTTTTCAATAAAGAAAATGATATAAATTATATTGGTCAGGATATTGGTTATACACAAGGCGCCGGTATTACTTACGAGGTGGATTTTGATAGTTTTACGGAGTTGGTCAATAAAATGTTTAAAAACAATAAATTAACACCTGTAAAAACTTCTAAAAAGAAAGTTGATAATTCAGACTCTAATCTGAATCCTGATTTTATAAATTTCACGAAACCCAAAGAGCCTGTTAAGGAAAAACCTAAAGTAAATCAGGATGCAGTACTTCCTGAAGATGATTAATTGTTTAAATTGATTTAGGTGTTTTTGTGTGATTTAGATTTTAAAAAATAATATCCCCAATTATTTTTTTGAAAACGTTATCGTTTTGATGTTTTAATATTTTTTTTTAGTTTTCTATTTTTTGCATTGATGATTTGATAATTGTTGCAGTTAATTAGTCAATTAATAGTGTTTTCTTAAAAAAACTAACAGTTTTTTTTAAATTGTGAAAACTTATCAACGAAAACGTTTGAATTGCTGTCGTTTTATTAAAATGTTAGAAAGGTGCCCTAAAATATATTCGATATTTGCTAAATTTACACTTTAATACTTAAAAAAATGTCAAAAACAATAAAAAAGATAGGCGTTCTAACCTCTGGAGGAGATTCTCCAGGAATGAATGCCGCTATCCGTTCTGTTGTACGAACATGTGCTTTTCATAATATAGGATGTGTTGGTATTTATAGAGGATATCAAGGAATGATTGAAGGGGATTTTAAAGAAATGGGCCCCCGTAGTGTTAATAATATAGTAAATAAAGGAGGGACTATTTTAAAGTCAGCTCGTTCTATGGATTTTAAAACTCCTGAAGGACGTAAAAAAGCTCATGAAAATTTAGTCAAGGCTGGAGTTGATGCCCTTGTGGTGATAGGAGGAGACGGATCGTTTACCGGAGCATTATTGTTTAATTCAGAATATGGTTTTCCTGTAATGGGAATTCCAGGAACAATTGACAACGACATATTTGGTACAAGCCATACTTTAGGTTATGATACCGCTTTAAATACTGTTGTTGAGGTAATTGATAAAATTCGTGATACCGCAAGTTCTCATAACAGATTATTTCTTATAGAAGTAATGGGACGTGATGCAGGGCATATTGCATTGAATGCAGGTATTGGTGCAGGAGCTGAAGAAATTCTTATTCCAGAAGAAGATCTAGGATTGGATCGTTTATTAGATTCTTTGAGAAAAAGTAAAGCAGCTGGAAAATCATCAAGTATAGTGGTAATTGCTGAAGGTGATAAAATAGGTAAAACTGTTTTTGAACTGAAAGATTATGTAGAATCAAATTTCCCTGAATATGACGTTCGTGTATCGGTTTTAGGACATATGCAAAGAGGTGGGGCTCCATCATGTTTTGATAGGGTTTTGGCCAGTCGTCTAGGTGTTAAAGCTGTTGAAAGTCTATTGGAAGGAAAATCTAATTATATGGTAGGTTTATTGGCTGACAAAGTCGAACTTACTCCATTAGAATTGGCAATTAAAGGGCACAGTGAAATCGATTTGGATTTATTGCGTGTTTCTGATATCATGTCAATCTAAAATTAAAATAACAAGAAGAATAATAACAAGAACAAATAATTAAAATTAAATAACAATGTCAAAAGTAAAATTAGGAATAAACGGATTTGGTAGAATTGGAAGAATTGTTTTCAGAGAAACTTTCAATAGAGACAATGTAGAGGTAGTAGCAATTAACGATTTGCTAGATGTTGATCACTTAGCGTATTTATTGAAATATGATTCAGTTCACGGCCGTTTTAATGGAACAGTTGAAGTAAAAGACGGAGAATTGTATGTAAACGGTAACCATATCCGTGTAACAGCTGAAAGAAATCCAGCTAACTTAAAATGGGATGAAGTAGGTGTTGATGTAGTAGCTGAAAGTACTGGTATCTTTACTACAATTGACACTGCTAACGAGCACATTAAAGGTGGTGCAAAAAAAGTAATTATTTCTGCTCCTTCTGCTGATGCTCCAATGTTTGTAATGGGAGTAAACCACGAAACTGCAAAAGCTTCAGATGTAATCGTTTCTAACGCTTCTTGTACTACAAACTGTTTAGCTCCTTTAGCTAAAGTTATCAACGATAATTTTGGAATTGTTGAAGGTTTAATGACTACTGTACACGCTACAACTTCAACTCAAATGACAGCTGACGGACCTTCTAGAAAAGACTGGAGAGGTGGACGTGCTGCTGCAATCAATATCATTCCTTCTTCAACTGGAGCTGCTAAAGCTGTTGGAAAAGTTATTCCTTCTTTGAATGGAAAATTAACAGGTATGGCTTTCCGTGTTCCTACTGCTGACGTTTCTACAGTAGATTTAACTGTAAAATTAGCTAAGGAAACTACATACGAAGAAATTATGTCAGTTTTGAAAAATGCTTCTGAAACTAACATGAAAGGTATTTTAGGATATACTGAAGATGCTGTTGTATCTCAAGACTTTATTTCTGATAAAAGAACTTCAATCGTTGATGCTACTGCAGGAATTGGATTAAATTCAACTTTCTTCAAATTAGTATCTTGGTATGATAATGAGTATGGATATTCAAGTAAATTAATTGACTTGGCAGTACATATTTCTTCTTTGAAATAAGAAAAATAATTCAATAAATCCCATTAATTCAATTTAATGGGATTTATTTTTTGTTCAATTTAATATTCCCTGGAAATTGGATTGTATTTAAAATGAGGAACAAATTCACCAATTAAACAAATAATATGAAATGAGCATGACCGTAAATTGGGTGCAGCAACCAATGAAGAGATGCGAATTACATGTGATCGATAAAAAACAATAAATAATATCTACATATGAAATTAATAGTTGATAGTGGTTCTACTAAAGCAGATTGGATTGCAATAGACGACAATGGAAAAGTTATGTTTACCACACAAACATTAGGTTTAAATCCAGAAATACTTGATAAACATGAAATTATTGATCGTTTGAACGATCGTTTTGATATATTACAAAATAAAAAAAATGCAACGCATTTGTTTTTCTATGGTGCAGGTTGCGGTACTGATAGAATGAAAATTTTTCTTTCTCAGGTTTTTAAAGAATATTTTACAAATGCTATAGTTATTGTTGAAGAAGATACTTATGCTGCTGTTTTTGCTACTACGCCTAAAGGTGAAAAAGCAATTGTAAGTATATTAGGTACAGGTTCAAACTGCAGTTATTTTGACGGTAAAGTTTTAGAACAAAAAATACAGTCATTAGGTTATATAGTAATGGATGATTGTAGCGGAAACGTTTTTGGAAAAAGACTGATCAGAAAGTACTATTTTAATAAAATGCCAAAAGAATTGGCTAATGTATTTGAAAAGGATTATGATGTTGATCCTGATTATATCAAAAATAAATTGTACAAAGAGCCAAATCCAAATGCTTATCTTGCGACTTTTGCCAAATTTTTGATTCAACATAAAGAGCATGAATTTTGCAGAAAGATAATTTTTAAGGAAATGAAATCTTTTATTAAAAATCAGATTACTCAATTTGAAAACTGCAGAGAGGTACCTGTTCATTTTGTAGGCTCCATTGCATTTTACTTAAAAGACGAATTAGCTGAGATTTTTGAAAAATACGACCTAAAATTGGGTACGGTGTTAAGAAGACCAATAGATGGTTTGATTGCTTATCACGTAGCTAATAATAATTAATA
This sequence comes from Flavobacterium aquiphilum, assembly GCF_027111335.1. NCBI lineage: Bacteria > Pseudomonadati > Bacteroidota > Flavobacteriia > Flavobacteriales > Flavobacteriaceae > Flavobacterium > Flavobacterium aquiphilum. Next base: position 2,350,266 of record NZ_CP114288.1, read on the forward strand.
TAAATTTATGGAAATAGCAATTATTGCGCATGACGGTAAAAAAGAAGATATAGTTAAATTTCTAATTAAAAACCGTGAAGTGTTTCAGCAAGAAAAAATACAGTTTATTGCAACTGGAACAACCGGAGGTAGAGCAGAGGCGGCAGGTTTTAAAACTACAAGAATGCTTTCAGGTCCGTTGGGAGGTGATGCTCAAATTGCAGGAAGAGTTGCCGAAGGTAAAACTCAAATGGTCTTGTTCTTCAAAGATCCTCTTTCAAGTCATCCGCATGAGGCTGATGTAAATATGCTTATACGCGTTTGTGATGTGCATAATGTGCCGTTGGCAACAAATGAAGCAACGGCGCAATTATTGGTTAATGCTATCGCACAGCTATCATAGATATTTCCACATTTACATTTTTTGGCAAACAAGCCACTTGAACCGTTTCACGAGCTGGAGCGGTTTTTTCATTAAAATAAGACCCGTAAACGGTATTTATTTTTCCAAAATCATTCATGTCCATAATAAAAATGGAGGCTTTTACCACATTTTCAAATGTCATTCCAGCTTCTTCAAGAATCGCTTTCAAGTTCTCCATTACTTGTTTGGTTTCCGATTCAATATTGTCTGCAACCAATTCCATAGTTGCAGGATTTAATGGGATTTGGCCTGAAATGTATAAGGTGTCACCTTTTAATACAGCTTGATTATAAGGTCCGATAGGTGCTGGAGCATTTTCGGTGTAAATTATTGTTTTCATAGTTAAGATGAGTTTAGGATAGATCTATTGATTGGTAAGCTTTCTTTTTTCCCATTTGATGTCGCTTAGGACTCCAGATTTGATTCCGATGTAAAAATTCCAGCTGGAATTTGTTCCGAAAGGAGTCCAGTTAAAATCCATTCTCCAGCTCATCAAATCTCTTTCAAAACGTAATTGAGTGAAAGTTACACCATTTTGAACAAAATCGTATCCTGTAGAAACCCCAGCTTTCCATTTTGGAGTTAAATCAGTATTCATAGAAATCATGACGGAATTTCCTGTGATTTTTTTCTCTCGGTTATTATTTCCGTAAGTCAGGGAATAGGCAAAGGTCATGTCCCAGGGTAATTTTGTCCTAAAAAATTCACTAACGACGTCTTTTCCTTCGTCCTCTTCATTAAACTGGCTTTTTCTTTGGCTTCCTACATCAATATCTGAACCAAATAAATCGTCTTCACGTCCTCCATTTCTCCTTTGTTGGGTATTCTTGTCTTTTTTTTCCTCCTTTTTGCTGGACAAAGAGTAGTTCATGGTCAAATTTGCACTTGTCATTCTGAAAAGACTTCCACCGTTATTGATGTTGAAAGTGTTAATTCTGTTTCCGGAGTTATCAATTGCGTATGGATCTAAAGTCGCTCCAAAATTGGCACTCAATTTATTATCAAAGAACTGTGTTCCACCACTTACCCTTACAGGTGCCCAGTTAAGTTCTTTTGCATCAAAATTGTAACTTGTAGAAAGGTTTAAGTTGTTAAGCAGCATTATTTTCTTTGGTTCAGTTTTGGTCGTATCTTTATCTGCTACTTTGGCCTCAAAGGTGTTACTAAGGTTTATTCCAAGGAAATTAGAGCTGCTTTTACCTGGAGCGCCATACATACCGCCTTCAAATCGCGTGTAATCAGTTTGCATTCTACCACTGGCATCTGTTGCATAAGTATCGTAGTATTTCTCGAAACTAGGAGTATAACTATGCGAAATCGATGGGCGCATTACGTGTCGGATCGATTTGATCATTTTATCTTCTCCGAAATTGAATGTACCATAAATTGTTGTTCCTACGCTTGTAGAAGAAGAATAGGTTCTAAATGCGTCAAAACCAGGGATTTCTTTAGTAACTACAGTGCTTAAATTATTATCATAAGTTTTTTCGATGGTTTTGAAATACCAAACTTCTTCATAATTCATCGAAGTGGAAACACTGAAATACTTGAAGACTTTAAAGTTGGTACTTAATGGAACTGTATGTTGGAAACCAATTTCGGAATTTCGGAACATTTCGGGTTTAAAAAACAAAGAGTCAGTTGTTTTAAAACTGTTTCTACCGTTTAGGTTATATTGTAAGTTGATATTTTTGAAAAAACCTTTTTTGGCGCCGTCATTCGAAGCAAATGGATAAATACGATCCAAACTAAACTGTAAGGTAGGAAGAGTCATATTGATCTCTTTGGTGTTCGTATTTTGCGAATGGGTTGCTGTCAACGATAATCGACCTTCTGGAATAGTATGGAAAACAGTACTGTAGGATATGGAAGAACTCAGAGAGTTGTTTAATTGAGATCCGACATTGACTTGATTAATTGTTTTTTGGTAATATTGACTACTTCCTAAGTTTACCGATGCCGAAAAGGTGGAATTTGGGCTAGATTTTGAATCCTGCGAATGAGACCATTGAATATTGTAAATTTTAGTTTTTGAATAATCGGGATACCCTCTTTCGCTTACGATATTGTTCTCAAATCGGAGATTGACACTTCCTTGAAATTTATATCGTTTGGCATAGGATGATTGCGCGTTAATACCATAACTTCCGTTGGTATAGTAATCCCCGAGCAGTGTTAAATTATAATGGTCACTTAAAGCAAAATAATATCCTCCGTTTTGTAGAGAAAATCCTTTGGTATTTGAGTCGTTATATGAAGGTAATATAATCCCTGATACACTTGTTTCTTTTGAAAGTGGAAAATAAGCAAAGGGAAGGATTAATGGGGTAGGTACACCCTCAATTACCATATTGGTAAAACCGGTAACAATTTTTTTCCCGGGAATAAATTTTATTTTATTGGTTTGAAAATAATATTCAGGATCATCAATGTCTTTTGCTGTTGTAAATCGTGCTCCTTTTAGAAAGTAAACAGAGTCATTTTCCTTTTTTGTGATAGCTGCTTTTACATTGAATTCGCTTTGAGTGGTTCTAGAGTTCCAAATCAATGCTTTTTTTGTTTTAAAATTAAAGCGAATGGAGTCCGGTTCTATAACATTTTCACCCTGTTTGAAATTTGGATATTGAGTGTAATTACCAAGAGAATCTTTTATTCTTCCCGCATAAACCTCATTTTTTTCATAATCCATGACAATAATACCAGATTTTAATTCAATATCCTGGTAATATAATTCGGCTTTGTCGTATAAAGTGATGAGTTTTTTCTTTTGCTGAATCTTGGCATATTTTTCTGCCACATACCTAACTTGGCCATCAAGAAAGCCTTTTTTAACTTTTATAGTGTCTAGTTTTACCGTATCGGTAGCTGTTTCTGCTACAGTTGCTTTAGTATTGTCTTCAATTTTTTGTTTTTTAACTTCTTGATTCTTAGAAGGGATTGGGGTTTGTTTCTTTTTTAAATCTTGTGAATACAGATTTGAGCAACCTAAAGATAGGAAAATTGATAGTAAAACGATATTAAATAAGTTTGTATGCAAAGGTTTAAATGCTATTTTTGTATGTTGAAGAATCGGGTATTCGTGTGCCAAAATTACTATAATTTTTTGGCAAAAATAGTCAAATCATAAATTTATAACGGAAGACTTATAATTAAATTAACTATTAGATGTTTATATCAAAAAAAATAAAAATAGCTTTTACATTCATATTGACAATGTTAGCTATTGATTCCTTCAGTCAATCCAATGATTTTAGAGTTACATTAGATGCCGGTCATGGAGATCATGATTTTGGTGCTGTATATAGTGGAAGGATTGAAAAGAATATAGCATTAGCAATTGTTTTGAAGGTCGGTAAGATTTTGGAAGCCCAACCAAAAATTGATGTTATATACACTAGAAAAACGGATGTTTTTGTTGATTTGGTGGAGCGTGCCAATATTGCCAACAGAGCAAATTCTCATATTTTTGTTTCTATTCATTGTAATGCAAATAAAAATACTGCCGCAGATGGTACTGAAACCTATGTGATGGGTATGAATAAAATTGCTTCGAACCTTGAAGCTGCCAAAAAAGAGAACTCTGTAATTACACTAGAGAAAGATTATAAAAAGAAGTATGAAGGTTTTGATCCAAATTCTCCGGAAACAATGATCGGAATGACTTTGATGCAAGAAGAATATTTGGACAACAGTATTTCGTTAGCGAGTAAAGTCGAGGATAAATTTGCTTTGCTGGGGAAAAAATTGAGACATGGAGGAGTGAAACAAGCTCCTTTTATGGTTCTTCATAAAGCGTATATGCCTAGAGTTTTGATTGAAACCGGTTTTGTTTCAAATCCGACGGAAGGAGATTTACTGAACTCTGAAGAAGGTCAAAATGACATTGCACGAGCAATTGCTGATGCAATCATAAGTTATAAATTTGAATTTTACGGTGACGGAGATGTAGAAGATGTAGGTGAAAAGCCTTCGCAAATCCTTAAAGAAAATACCGAAAAGGAAAAAGAAACTAAAGTTCCTGAAGTATTTAAACCGACAACTGTTAAAGGTGATTCTACAGGTTCTATTTATAAAATTCAGCTTTTGGCAAGTCAAAAAAAAATAGCATTGGTGCCTAAAAATTTTAAGGGATTACAAAATGTTTCAATTGTTTATGAAGATAATATCTATAAATATCTCTATGGTGAAACAGCTGATTATGAGAAAGCCAAAAGTCAATTAAGTGAAGCAAAATCCAAAGGTTATGATTCGGCTTTTATGATTGCTTTTAAAAACGGAAAAAAAATAAGCATTCAGGAAGCAACCAAACAATAAGTTAGGATATTTTATATTAAATTTGCCCATTAAAAAATAAAAATTTTGAAAATTACAAGAGAAATAAAAACTGCCATTTTAGTTATTACATCAATTTCATTATTCATTTGGGGATACAGTTTTTTAAAAGGAAAAGACCTTTTCAACAGATATAAAACTTTTTATGTTGAATACGCAAATGTAGAAGGACTTGCGCCTTCGGCACCGGTGACAATCAATGGACTAAATATTGGTATCGTAAAAACCATTTCGATTAAAGATAATGGAACTTTATTAGCCGAATTACAAATAAATACTGATTTTCCAATATCAAAATCAAGTACAGCCACAATCTATGATGCTAGTCTTATAGGAGGTAAACAAGTAGCTATACATCCTAATTATGCTGACAAAAATATTGCTGAAAGCGGCGATTACTTAAAAGGAAATTTAGAAGCGGGCATGATGGCTGCATTAGGAGATAAAATGTCTCCGGTTATGGTTAAAGTTGAGAAATTAATGGCGAGTGCCGATCAGTTGATAACTAGTTTCAATTCTGTTTTGGATGCAAAAGGGCAAGCAGATTTGAAAAAGACTTTATCCGAACTTAGCGCTACCATGGAGCAGTTTCATAAAGTAGCCTCAAACGCCAATGTGATTTTGGACGAAAACAAAGGACAATTGAAAGGCGTGGTTTCTAATTTTAATAAAGTTTCTGATAATTTCGTTAAAATTTCCGATTCGTTGAATAAAGCCGATTTGGGTCAGACGGTTAAGAATTTAAATTCGACTTTAAGCAAAGTTGATGGTTTAATGAGAGATATGGAAGCCGGAAAAGGTACGATGGGTAAATTGATGAAGGACGAAGCCATGTATAAAAACCTGGAAAGAACTTCTAAAGAATTGGAATTACTGTTACAAGATGTAAGATTGAATCCTACGCGTTATATTAATGTTTCTGTTTTTGGTAAAAAGAACAAGCCGTATGTTTCGCCAGAAGAATCAGTAACAAAATAAAAACTACTATCTATGAGTTACCTTAGTAATGTGTTATTTGCCATAGTTTTGATTATTGGATTCGGATATTTTTATTCGAATGTGAAGAAAATCATTAGAAATATTAAGCTAGGAGTTGATGTCGATCGCAACGATAATTCAAAGGCTCGCTGGAGAAATATGCTAATGATTGCTTTAGGGCAATCCAAAATGGTAAAGAGACCCGTTGCTGGTGTACTTCATATTATAGTTTATGTTGGTTTCGTGATTATCAACATTGAGCTTCTGGAAATTATTATCGACGGTTTATTTGGAACCCATAGGGTTTTTGCTCCGATTGGGGTTGCATACGATTTTTTAATCGGTTCTTTTGAGATATTGGCATTACTGGTATTGGTTTCAGTTAGTGTGTTTTTAATTAGAAGAAACATCATTAAACTAAAAAGATTCATCCACTCGGATTTAAAAGGTTGGCCAAAAGGCGATGCTAATTGCATCCTGTATTTTGAAATTACTTTAATGTCCTTGTTTTTTTTAATGAATGCCACGGATTTGCATTTGCAAAATGTACCCGGCGGATTTTCTCATTTTATAAAAGCAGGTTCTTTTCCTATTAGCCAGTTTATTGCTCCATTATTCAACGGAATGTCCAATGAATTGGTAATGATGTTAAATGAAGTCTTTTGGTGGTTGCATATCGTTGGTATTTTGGTTTTTATGAATTATTTATATTTCTCAAAACACCTGCATATTTTATTGGCTTTTCCTAATACGTATTTTGCCAATTTAAATCCGCAAGGGCAATTTGATAATTTGGCATCAGTAACTGCAGAAGTGAAATTAATGATGGATCCAAATGCCGATCCATTTGCGGCGGCACCAGCTTCGGAAAATGAAGTTCCTGCTAAATTTGGAGCCAGTGATGTTCAGGATTTAAATTGGGTTCAGTTATTAAATGCCTATACGTGTACCGAATGCGGGCGTTGTACTTCTTCTTGTCCTGCCAATCAAACAGGCAAAAAATTATCTCCACGTAAAATCATGATGGATACAAGAGATAGATTAGAAGAAGTAGGGAAAAATATCGATGCTAATAAAGGCGTTTTTGTACCGGACAATAAATCGCTTTTAAACGATTATATCACTCCCGAAGAATTATGGGCTTGTACATCCTGCAACGCTTGTGTGGAAGAATGCCCTGTAAATATCAGTCCGCTTTCAATCATTATGGATATGAGACGTTATCTTGTGATGGAGCAAAGTGCCGCACCAATGCCTTTAAATGCAATGATGACAAATATTGAAAATAATGGTGCACCATGGCAATACAGCCAACAGGATCGTTTGAATTGGAAAAATGAATAAGAAATCCCCTCCCCAGCCCTCCCCTTCGGGGAGGGAGGTAAAGTAGGAAGATAAGAGCGTAACATAGCTAGTGTTTTAAAATGATTTTAAAATAGTTAAGTAAAAATATAAAATAACATATTCACTTCTTGCCTCCCTCCCCTTCGGGGAGGGTTGGGGTGGGGATAAAGATTAATACAATGTCAGAAAATTTAGTTGTGCCAACAATGGCCGAAATGCTAGCTCAAGGAAAACAACCAGAAGTTTTATTTTGGGTAGGTTGTGCAGGAAGTTTTGACGATAGAGCAAAGAAAATAACAAAAGCGTTTGTTCGGATTTTAAATCGTGCCAATGTTTCCTTTGCCGTTTTGGGTACAGAAGAAAGTTGTACTGGTGATCCCGCAAAAAGAGCAGGAAATGAGTTTTTATTTCAAATGCAGGCCATGATGAATATTGAAGTGCTTAATGCTTATGAAATAAAAAAAATAGTAACTGCTTGTCCGCATTGTTTTAATACTTTAAAAAATGAATACTCAGGATTGGGAGGAGATTATGAAGTAGTTCATCACACAGAGTTTCTTAAATCATTGTTGGATTCAGGGCGTTTAACTATCGAGGGAGGACAATTTAGAGGAAAACGAATTACTTTCCATGATCCATGTTATTTGGGCAGAGCCAATAATGTATATGAAGCGCCAAGGGATTTAATCCAAAAATTGGATGCCGAATTAGTCGAAATGAAGCGTTCCAAAGCAAATGGTTTGTGTTGTGGTGCCGGTGGAGCGCAGATGTTTAAGGATGCAGAGCCAGGTAATAAAGAAATCAATGTGGAAAGAACTGAAGATGCACTTGAAACAAAGCCTGACATTATCGCAGCAGGTTGTCCTTTTTGCAACACCATGATGACTGATGGTGTAAAGCACAAAGAAAAAGAAGGTGATGTAAAAGTAATGGATGTAGCCGAATTGATTGCCAACGCTCAGGATTTGTAAAAAAAGTAGCTATGAGAAAATTTGTTTCCATTTTGATGTTACTAATAGGGAGTTCCTTATTTGCTCAAACGACAGCTAAAATAAATTTTCAAGATTCAATTCCTCATGATTCAACTACTGTTAAGCAATTAAAGTTTAATGTAAAACAATTAATAATCCCTGCGACTTTTATCGGATTTGGGGTAATTGGAATTAATAGCGACCAATTGAAAGATTTAAATTCTGAAATCAGTGAAGAAGTTACAGAGCACATCGACAAACAAATAACCGTTGATGACTTTTTGCAATATGCTCCGGCCGCTTCAGTCTATGCTTTAGGTGCTCTTGGTGTGGAAGGGAAAAATAATCTGAAGGATAAATCGATTATTCTTGGCACTTCGTTTTTGATAATGACGGCTACGGTTACAGGGTTAAAATCCATTACCAAAGTTGAAAGACCGGATCATACCAGTAATAATTCATTTCCATCGGGACATACGGCAACCGCTTTTATGGGAGCTGAATTTTTATATCAGGAATATAAAGATGTTTCTATTTGGTACGGTGTTTCGGGGTATGCAGTTGCTACTTTTACGGGAGCGTTCAGGATGTATAATAATCGTCATTGGCTTACCGATGTTGTTGCAGGTGCGGGAATCGGGATATTGAGTGCAAAAGCGGGCTATTGGTTGTTTCCGACAGTAAATAAATTATTTGCCTCAAAAAGTAATCCAAACAAAAAATCTGCGTTTATTCCTTATTACAACGGCAAGCAAGTAGGATTTGGATATATTTCCTCCTTTTAAATAAAAAAATATAAATTCATAAATCTGCAGTCTAAAATCTGCAATCTAAAATTATAATTACCATGTACGTTCCTTTTGAAAATTTACCGGAAGAATCCAAAATTTGGATTTATCAATCGAATAGAAAATTTTCGGATGCCGAGTTATCTGAAATCGAAAACGATTTGCAATCGTTTCTTAACGAATGGGCCGCACATGGAACTAGTCTTGAATCATCCTATTTGTTGAAATACAATCGTTTTATAATCATTGCAGTAAATCAAGAAGTACAGGCGGCGACAGGTTGTTCTATCGATTCTTCAGTTGAATTTATCCAAGGTTTGGAAAAAAAATACAATGTCGATTTATTGGATAAAATGAATGTAACCTTCAAGCAAGGAGACCATATTGCACACAAACCATTGATGGATTTCAAAAAAATGGTAAAAGACAAATCGGTTACAGAAAACACGATTGTTTTTAATAATTTGGTTAACAATATCGAAGAGTTCAATGAATCTTGGGAAGTTCCTGCAATAGACAGTTGGCACAGCCGATTTTTTTAAACAAATTACAAAGTCAATATGTCTAAATTTTTTTCCCTTTTTGTATTCCTTTTTTGTATTTCAATTTCAAATGCTCAAAATGCAGATATTGATCTTTTAAAGAAAATTAATGGTAATCGAAATACTAATCTCGAATCGACAATGAAAGGGATTACCAATAGTGCGATGCCTGTTAGTTTAGGTACTCCTATAATTATTTATGCTGTTGGTATGATCGAAAAAGACAGTACAACTAAGAAAAAGGCAATTTTCATTGGTGAATCTTTGGCTGCTTCGGTATTTATATCTGTTGCTTTAAAAAGTATAGTTAAGAGGGAAAGACCTTATGAAACATATCCTGAAATAGATAATGTTACCGAAGAATCCAGTTATTCTTTCCCATCGGCACATACGTCTTCAGCTTTTGCAACAGCGACATCATTAAGTATGGTTTATCCCAAATGGTATGTTATTGCGCCGTCTTTTTTATGGGCAGGTGCCGTAGGTTATTCCCGTATGTATCTTGGCGTGCATTATCCTTCCGACGTTTTGGCAGGAGCAATCGTGGGGAGCGGTTCTGCTTTTTTGTGTTATAAATTGAATAAGTGGATTAACAAAAAGAAAATCCGTAAAGTTCCCCAACTTTGGGAATGATGAATTGAAATATACGGTTTCTAAATTGATTGTATTGTAATACCATTTATATATACACAATAGTCCAAAGATGCGAAGTTGTTTTTTTTCAAGACAACAATAAAAATCATTGCATAGCCTTAGTTACGGAATTATTTTTTGAGGAAGTATTGGAGAAAAAGAACAAGTAGATTGGTCTATTTTGTATGTGTAAATGGTATAATATAGAATTTCAATAGAATTAAGCTTTTCGAGGTATATAATTAGTTTGTTTATTATTTGATTTTGAAAAATAGGCATTTCTATAATCATTCTTTGAATTGTTTTGTGAAATGTAAACGTTTCCAAAAGGATTCTACTTCTCATCTGTCACTTGGATTGGGATTGCCCATTGCAAATGAAATAGCTGAAGTTAGCGGATTATCGCTAGCTTATAAGTTTGTAAGCCCAATTCATTCTTTTGTTTTGACAATTAAATAAAAGATTACAATTTCTTTTTTAGCATAGATTTAAAATAGAATTGTATCTAATATTTGTAACAGAAAATTAGAGGCAGCTAACTTTAAATCCAAAAATATGAAATCGAGAGATGTTACTTCCGTCAACCATTTAGGTCCGTGTCGGGAAAACCGAAAAAGTAATTTTGGGAAAGTAGGTGAAAAAGTGTTTTTAATATTTTCGCTAATTTTTTGCGTGACATTATTTATGGAAATGAAAACGTCGCAAAAGAAGGTATCAATACCTAGCATCGTTAGTGAATCATTTCAAAAAGAATTTCCTAATCAAAAAGTACTTTGGACACGAGAAGATGATTTCTACGAAGCTGAATTTAGACACAATGGGATCAGAACTTCTGTTGTCTATGGCAAAATGGGAAATCGCAAAGAATTTGAAGTTGAGATAATAGTTAATGAGCTTCCTTTAACTTCTTTGGATTACTTGAAGAAAAATTATCCTTCAAATAAAATTTTGGAAACGGCAAGAATAAAAGATTATAAAAATAAACTTACATAAGAAGCTGAAATAAGAAAAAAAGGGAAGAATTTTGATATTATTTTTGATGCTTCAGGAAAATTTACTAAGATTGTTGATGGTCAATAGTTTATTATAAATTCTGAAAGAACGATTATTTTATTTGATTTAGTTTTTTAAAACCCATACTGGCATAATATCTAATTGTGTTTCAGAATATTATGTGTTTCTGTGGAAAGCAGAATCATGATGGATGTTTTTTATTGTTTCAATATTAAAAAGGTTTTAAAAAATGATTCACTAAAAAAAGAGAATTACGATTTTAATGAATGAATGGGTTGTGAATTAAGGAAAAATAAAATAATTATGGCAATGGATATCGCTAGGAAGATAAATGGGTTCAGAAGATTTTTGATGCGTCAAATGACGAAGAACATTGGTTCTCGTTCATGTTGTAAAGGTTTGAGTAATAATCCAAATGTTATTAAGAGAGTTTTGATTTGCAGGCCTAATCATCGTTTAGGTAACTTATTACTGATTACGCCCTTATTGCAAGAGATAAATGCAATGTTTCCGGAGGCAAAAATTGACTTGTTTGGAAAAGGTTTTTTGGCTCAGACATTATTTAAAAATTATGAATATGTAGATAATATTTTTGTCTTACCAAAAAAAGCTTTTGACCATTTATTTGAATATTTCAAAGTTTGGTTCGCTATGAGAAGACAACACTACGATATTGTTATAAATGTTGATTGTAATTCATCATCTGGAAGATTGGCTACTCAATTTTCGGATTCTAAATATAGATTTTTTGGTGATGCATCACAGTTTAATTTGTTGCGACATGATGACGATGAGCATATTGCTAAATATCCGGTGTATAATTTTCGTGCTTTTTTAAGCCAAGTGGATTCAAAGTGAATAATTTGCCAGTTGCTCCACTAGATATTAAATTAAGTTCGGTTGAAATAGAAAAAGGGAAGGAAATAGTTAGCAAGTTAGTTGGTAATGAGAAAAGAACTATTTGTTTGTTTACTTTCGCAACAGGTGCTAAATGTTATTCAACAGAATGGTGGGAAGTTTTTTATGGAAAATTGAAAAAAGAATTTCCTGAGTATAATTTCATTGAAGTTTTACCGGTTGAAAATGTTTCCCAAATTTCATTCAAAGCACCAACATTTTATAGTAAAGATGTTTTTGAAATAGGTTCTGTTATAGCCAATACGGATTTGTTTATTGGAGCAGACAGTGGAATTATGCATCTCGCCAGTGCTACAGGAACGCCTACTTTAGGATTGTTTTCGGTCACTTATCTGAATAAATACAAGCCTTATCATGGTTTGAATACTGGTGTAAATGCTAATGGAAATAGTATTGACGATTGTTTGAAATTAGTTGAGAGCATTCTTCTTAAAACTAAGGGGAGGAATGAAATTTTGATTGTTGGTGAAAAAAAAATCAAGAATTGATTCAAGTAGTAGAGGAAACAACTGAAAACTAAGATAAAAATCACTATTTTCTGTTTTTTGAGTAGTAATGATTCTTTTTTTAATTTTAAAATTTAAATTTGTTTTCGTGAAATGGACAAGTACTATATTATCAATTCTTTTTTTACTGCTTTCCTGTTTGCCATGTGCAGATAGGGAAGAGAATAGTTCATCTCAAACTGTTGTTGAAAAAAGCAGTTCAGACCATAATCAGGATTTTGATGCCTGTTCCCCTTTTTGCATTTGCAATTGTTGTAATTCACAAGTTTTTGCCTTCGATAATACCATTTGCAGGTTTGATTTTGTTATTATCAAAAAAGATGTTGAAAACAAAATCCCTGAATACAAATCAATTTTGGCTTCCAATTTCTTCGGAAGTATTTGGCAACCTCCTCAAATAGTGTAATGAAACCTGATTTCAATTTTTATTCAAAATTGGGATCGTAAATTGTGGCTTTTTCACAAATATAATAGATCTTTTTTGGATCAAATTTACTCATTCATTATACTTTAAAAATGATACACAAAATCATTAATTTTTCAGTAAATAACAAACTGATAACAGGAGTTTTATTGGTGATATTTATTGTGCTTGGCGTTTATTCGTTTACACAATTAAGTGTCGATGCACTGCCGGATGTTACCAATAATCAGGTGCAGGTTATTACCACCGCTCCAAATTTAGCTACCCAAGAGGTAGAACAATTTATAACTTACCCATTAGAAACCGAATTTAAGTCATTGATGGATATGGTTGAATTACGGAGTATAAGTCGTTCAGGCTTATCTGTAATTACAATTGTTTTCAAAGACAATGTACCAATTAATATTGCGCGGCAACGTGTTGATGAAAAAATTAATATGGCAAGCGATAATATTCCAAGGCAATATGGTACGCCTGAATTATTACCACCAACTACCGGACTTGGCGAAATATTTCAATATGTGTTGGTTCCTGAAAAAGGTTACGAAAAGAAATATGATTTAACGGAGTTGCGAACGATTGAAGATTGGATTGTTCGACGTCAATTGTTGGGAACTGTTGGAGTTGTCGATGTAAGTAGTTTTGGAGGTAAATTAAAACAATATGAAGTTTCGGTGAAGCCGGATAGACTAGCGGCCAATAATCTTACACTTATAGATGTTTTTGATGCTTTGCAAAACAATAATGAGAACACGGGCGGAAGTTATATTGATAAAGGCCCCAATATTTATTTTATTAGAGGCGAAGGATTAATCCAAAATATCGATGACATCAATAATATTGTGATAAAAAACAATTCAGGTGTTCCCATTTTGATAAAAGACATAGCCGAAGTTAAATTTGGATTTGCGCCCCGATACGGAGCAATGACCCGAAATGGTAAAGGAGAAACGGTTGGAGGTGTGGTTTTGATGCAAAAGGGGGAGAACGCGGTAAGGGTAATTGAACGCGTAAAAGAGCGAATGCAATCTATTGAAAAGTCTTTGCCGAAAGGCGTAAGAATTGATGTTTTTGTTGACAGAACCAAACTTATTAAGAAAACAGTCAGTACAGTTTCGACCAATTTAATGGAAGGAGCGCTAATTGTGATTTTGGTTTTAGTACTGTTTTTAGGTAGTTTACGTGCCGGTTTAATTGTGGCCTCGGTTATTCCTTTGGCAATGCTTTTTGCCATAATCATTATGAATCTTTTTGGGTTGAGTGCCAATTTGATGAGCATGGGGGCTTTGGATTTTGGATTGATAGTCGATGGAGCCGTAATTGTTGTCGAAGCTACTTTGCATATTTTTTCCAAACATTATAAAAGCAATGTCCTTTCTCAAAATAAGATGGATCATGAAGTGGTAAAAAGCACCTCAAAGATTATGAGTAGCGCCATTTTTGGGCAAATAATAATCCTGATTGTTTATATTCCACTGTTTGCTTTAAGTGGTATTGAAGGTAAAATGTTCATGCCAATGGCGCAAACGGTAAGTTTTGCAATTCTTGGGGCATTATTGCTTTCAATTACTTATGTTCCTTGGGCTAGCAGTATCTTTTTAAGCAAAAAAGTCAGTGATGGACCCGATTTCACTGAAAGATTTATTACCAAATTGAACAATTGGTATCAGCCAGTTTTGGCAATCGCCTTGAAAAAAAGAACTCAAGTTATTGGTGCAGCTGTTTTTCTATTTATTGTTTCGATATTTATTTTTAACTCCTTGGGAGGTGAATTTATTCCGGAATTGGATGAAGGCGATTTTGCAATTGAAACGACTTTAAGGCAAGGGACTTCGCTTCCGCAAACGGTGGAAACGTTCGGTTTGATTGAAAAAATATTAAAAGAATTTCCGGAAACAATTGAAGTAGTCAGTAAAATAGGAAGTAGCGAAATACCAACAGATCCAATGCCTGTTCATAATGGCGATGTCATCGTGGTGATGAAAGACAAAAAAGAATGGAAAACGGCCGATGATAAAGAAGAATTGGCTGAGAAAATGAATGAAAAAATTAAGCAGATTCCAGGATGCAATTTATCGTTTGAGCATCCTATTCAAATGCGTTTCAACGAATTGATTGCAGGGGTAAAATCGGATGTTGCAATTAAGATATTTGGTGATAACTTGGATAAATTATACTTGGAAGCCAATAAAGCTGTACCAATTATTAAGGGAATTGAAGGTTTGACGGATATAAAAGTTGAGCAAGTTATTGGGATGCCTCAATTGGTGGTGAAGTACAACCGTAACAAAATAGCACGATACGGTTTAAATATTGCCGAAGTCAACCGAATTTTGAATACAGCTTATGCCGGAGGTGTAACCGGTGTTGTGTATGAAGGGGAGCGCAAATTTGATTTGGTTGTCCGTATTCCAAAAGACAGCAATACCGATATTGATGCTTTAAAATCATTGTTGATTCCAACACCACAAGGAAACCAGATTCCGTTGAATGAAGTCGCTGAAATTTCATTTAAAACCGCTCCGTCCCAAATAAGTCGTGAAGACGCCCAACGAAGAATTGTTATTGAGGCTAATGTTCGCGGACGGGATGTAGAAAGTGTTGTTTTTGAAATTCAAAAGAAATTGGATGCCAAATTAAAATTACCTGAGGGTTATTATATAAAATATGGAGGGCAATTTCAAAATCTCCAAGAAGCCAAAGGGCGATTGTTATTGGCTGTTCCGGTGGCACTTTTGCTTATTTTCTTTTTACTCTTTTTGTCTTTCAACTCTCTCAAAGAAGCAACGATAATTTTTTCAGCAATTCCTTTGGCTTCAATCGGCGGGATTTTCGCTTTATGGACACGTGGAATGAATTTTAGTATTTCGGCAGGAGTCGGTTTTATTGCGCTTTTTGGAGTTGCAGTACTTAATGGTATCGTGCTGATTAGTTATTATAATCAACTAAGAGATGAGGGGGAAGATGATTTATTGCAGCGTATTTACAAAGGAAGCGCTGCCAGATTGCGACCTATTTTGGCGACAGCAACTGTGGCTTCATTAGGTTTCTTACCAATGGCTTTGAGCACAAGCGCAGGTTCCGAGGTTCAAAAACCTTTGGCAACTGTCGTAATTGGGGGTTTATTAACTTCTACATTATTGACTTTATTTGTTTTACCCGTTTTATATTATTTAGTAATGTCAGTGAAAGGTCAAAAGGCAAATAGCAAAAGGCAAAATCGAAAGTTATAAATAAATAATTAAAAAGTTAAACTTATATAATGAACAATTTTAATTTTAAAGAATTAACGGTATATAAAAAAGCATTCTCTTTAGCGATGGAAATATTTAAGATAAGTAAATTATTTCCAAGTGAAGAAAAATATTCACTTACTGATCAAGTAAGGCGTTCGTCAAGAAGTGTTTGTGCAAATTTAGCCGAAGCATACAGAAAGAAAAGATACCCTGCACACTTTATTTCAAAATTGACAGATTGTGATTCCGAAAATTCAGAAACAGGAGTTTGGATTGATTTTGCTTTTGAATGTGGTTACATCGATGAGCAAATTCTAAACTCATTAAGAGCAAAAAATGAGGAAATAGGGAAGTTGCTTAATCATATGATTAATAATCCTGACAAATATTAAAGAATGGAAAACTTAAATAAAAAAAACAAAAAGCAAATGGCAAACAGTAAAATTTGCCTTTTGCAATTTGTCCTTTGCCTTTTGCTTTTTGCCTTTTGCCCTTTATTGAATGCACAAACGTTGTCTTTACAAAATGCATTAGATTTAGCTACTAAAAACTACCCAACAATGCAACAGGCAACTTTGCAAACGGAGCAACAGCAGACGTTAACAAAAACGGCTACAATTTTGGATCCATTTAATATCAATAGTAATTTGGGACAAATGAATAGTAAAGTGTTTGATTACAATGTTGGGGTGGCTCAAGGTTTTAGACTGTCCAATAAAGCAGATAGAAATCTTTTGAATCAAAATGTAAATGTGGCCAAATCCTATGAAGCGGTTACCAAAAGCGAACTGATTAAAAATGTTTCAAGTGTTTATTTTCAATGGATTTACAACGTTCAGCAGTATAATCTGTTACTCGAAATGGACACTGTTTTTGTTGAGTATGAAAAGTATGCAAACAAAAAATTTAACGTTGGCGAAAGCACTAAACTAGAGAAAATTAACGCTGCTTTGCAGCATAAAGATTTAAAAATGCAATTGGCGGAGGCTAATACCCAAGTAACTTTTTATTTGGCAGAATTGCAAAAATGGACAAGAAACAACAATGATTTTCAAGCTCCGGCTAAGTATGAAGCATTGCCCGAAATTAATTTGAATGATAGTACATTGGTTAAAAACCATCCAATCTTACAGCTTTTGCAGCAGCAGATTATTGCAAAAGAATTAGCGATAAAATCAGAAAAAGCAAAGGCTATTCCATCGGTCAACTTGGGAGTAAATGCACAAAGTTTGGACAAAGAAAATCCGTTTTATTTTGGTAGTGTAGGTATTAATATTCCATTATTCAGAAACGGAATTGAAGCGAAAACGCAAGCTGCCAAATTAGAAACCGAAATCGCAAAAAAAGAATTGGAGAAATCCCAACAGGAATTGACAACCATTTATTTGCAGCAATATCAGCTTCAAAAACAGTATTTAAAACAACTTAATTACTATAAAACGGAAGGAATCCCTATGGCGGAAACAATTGTCAACTCGGCACAAAGGCTATATAAATCGGGAGATATTGGCTATATCGAATATACCCAAAACCTGAAAGATGCCAGCAAAATCAAAAACGATTATTTGACCGTAATGAACAATTACAATCAAACGATAATCAATATTCAATATTTATTAAACAAATAAACTAAAAGGCAAATAGCAAATAGCAAAATGCAAATTGTCTATTAATGTAAATGCCTAAATTTTAAAACAATAAATAGTTTAAAATGAATTATAAAAACACAAACTTTAAAACATATTTAAAATCGACTTCGACATCGGTTTTCATTTGCATTTTGCATTTTGCTATTTGCCCTTTGGCATTTGCTATTTGCATTTTAGCTTCATCTTGTAAAAATAATTCAGCAGAAGAGGCTACCGCTAATGAACCAAGGGAATCCACAGGAAAATCAATTGTGACTTTTTCGGACGAACAAATAAAAGCGATTGGTTTGGAATTGGGGACTTTTGAAAAGAAAAACCTAACTACGACATTAAAAATAAACGGAAAATTATCGTTGCCACCACAATATCAAGCACAGGTAAGTATTTTGAGTGGAGGTGTCGTGAAAAACATTTTGGTTCAGGAAGGTGAATTTGTAACGGCGGGAAAACCTTTGGCAACCATTGTAAATACGGAGGTGATTCAATTGCAACAGGATTATTTGGAAAATAATGCCAATCTTATTTATTTGGAAAAAGAGTACGAACGCCAAAAAGAGTTGCGAGATGATAATATTAATGCCGGCAAAACCTATCAACAGGCGCAGAGGGAATTGCAAATTGCGCAGGCCAAGAAAGTGACATTAAGTTCTAAATTGAATCAATTAGGAATTAATGTAAATAGATTATCGTCAAAGAATATTGCAACAAGTATCGTTATTTCTGCCCCAATAAGCGGTTCTATTCAGCATATCAATTTGAGTATGGGAAAATATGCCGATGCTAATGCTGTATTGTTCGAAATTATCGATAACCGATTTTTGCATTTGGATTTGAAAGTGTTTGAAAAAGACATTCACAAAATACAAATTGGGCAGTCTATTACATTTAGTGACGCAAATGATGTTTCGCACACACATCCCGCTAAAATCTATGCGATTAATAAAGCATTCGAACCGAATGAACAAGCGGTGATAGTTCATGCGAAAATGAACGAGATAACCGAAACGCTTTTGCCCGGAATGTATGTGGAAGCTCGTGTGAGAATTGATGACTTTAATACAAACGCATTGCCCACTGAAGCTATTGTCAGCAATGGAAGTGAGCATTTTATTTTTATTTTAATAGGAAAAAATAAGTTTAAAGAAATAAAGGTAAGTACAGGTACATCAGATTTAGGTTTTACCGAAGTTAAAGCAATTGACAAAGTTCCGGCTGATGCCAAAGTGGTAATAAAAGGCGCTTATTATTTATTATCAGAATTGACAAAAGGAAGTGGAGAAGAATAAATAAAATGCATTTTTAAGAAAAATAAAAGGATGTTTGTAACTGATAAACATCCTTTTGATTTCTTTGTATTACATTTTAACAGGTTATTTACAATCAATAATTATAAATTGGTTAAATTTGAACTGAAATAAGAAAAACAGAAATGAATAAATTTCACATTTTAATAATCGTATTATTTGGCTTCTTACTGATGCCAAGTGCAGTTATTGCGTGTGAAAAAAGTTCTGATAAACATTCTTTTACAAAAGAAATGTCTTCCAAAATGTGTAATGACGATTGCTGTAAAAAGGAAAGTCATTCCAAAAACAAAAATCAAGATGGTTGCAGTGGTAAATGCAATCATTCTAAATGCGGTTGTGTTTCTTCTTGCAATACTTCTATTTCAGTTGTTGAATGGAATATTGATACCAATCGTTTTAATTTTTCTTCTGCCAAACAAAATTTTTATAATTCTGAAACCTCAATTTCTACAGGTTTTACTTCTTTGTGGCTTATACCCAAAATAAGCTAAATTAAATTTTGACAGCCATAGGTGTGTCAAATTGAAAGCTGTTCTAGCTTTAAAATCATTATCTTATAAGTTATTCAAAATTATGGAATTATAGCTTTTGCTATTGTTTTATTATTCTATGACTTGTTCAATTCAAAATTATTTAAACTTAAAACAAAACAGCAATTCCCTAAATCGAATATTTTGGGGAAGTCAATTTGTTGTTTATAAAAATTAAAAAAACATGAAAAATCTTATTCTGTCAGCTGTAATAATGTCGTTCATATTGGTTTCTTGCAACCAAAAAAAGCAAGAAGAAACGATTAATACAACCACAAAAACACCAGAAAAAGTGACCGTAAAAGTCAATCCAAATTCTTTTTCGATTAATGAAATTGTAACGGATTATTTGTCTTTAAAAAATGCTTTGACCAAAGACAATTCCAATGCAACTGCCGATGCCGGTAAAGCAATGGTGGAAACTTTGGGAAAATTTGACATGAAAAAATTGTCAGGAGAGCAGATGAAAAGTTATATGGATATTGCCGATGATGTTAAAGAACATGCTACACACATTGGTGATAACGCCGGAAATATTGCCCACCAAAGAGAACATTTTGTTTTATTGAGTAAAGATATCAACGATTTGATAAAAATATTCGGGACAGATCAAAAACTGTATCAGGATTTTTGCCCAATGGCCGATGAAGGAAAAGGGGCAATTTGGATAAGCGAAGTTAAGGAAATCAAAAACCCATATTTTGGTTCGGAAATGCTTACTTGTGGTTCTGTGAGAAAAGAATTCTAGGATGAAAAAAATATTCAAAAAGGTATTTATTATCGGATTAATTATTTTTTTGCTGATGCAGTTCTATCGGCCTGCCCGTAACATAACATTCGGGCAGGATGTGACTGCCGATTTCATAAAAGTTTACAATGTTCCTAAAAATATAGCTGTGATATTGAGGACTTCCTGTTATGATTGTCATAGTAATAACACTAATTATCCTTGGTATTCCAATATTCAGCCTGTTGGTCTTTTTATGGAAAACCATATAAATGAAGGAAAAGAGGATTTGAATTTTAATGAATATGGGAATTATTCGAAACGCAGACAAAATAGCAAACTAGAAGCTATAAGTAAAGAAATAAAACAGAATGAAATGCCTCTTGCTTCTTATACGTTGATCCATAAAAATGCAATTCTTTCTAATGCTCAAAAGCAGGAAGTACTGACTTGGATTAAGAAAGCCAAAGACAGTCTTTCTTCAAAATACTAAATATTATGGTAGAAAAATTAATATCATTTTCATTAAAAAACAGATTTGTTGTTTTACTCATCTCGGTCAGTTTATTTGCTTGGGGAGTGTATAGCGTTCAGCAAAATCCAATAGATGCCATTCCGGATTTGTCCGAAAATCAAGTAATTGTGTTTACGGAATGGATGGGAAGAAGCCCTCAGGTTATCGAATCACAAGTAACTTATCCTTTGGTGTCCAATCTGCAGGGAATCCCAAAAGTGAAGAATATTCGAGGCGCTTCTATGTTTGGAATGAGCTTCGTATATATCGTTTTTGAGGATAATGTCGATGTTTATTGGGCAAGAACCCGGGTTTTGGAAAGGCTGAATTATGCACAACGGTTACTACCTCAAAATGTGGTTCCAACCCTTGGACCTGATGGTACAGGTGTTGGTCATGTTTTTTGGTATCATTTTGAAGCCAATGGAATGGATTTGGGAGAGCAAAGAGCCTTGCAGGATTGGTATGTGAAATTTGCATTGCAAACTGTTCCCGGTGTTGCCGAAGTAGCTTCTTTTGGGGGTTTCGAAAAACAATACCAACTCGTTTTAGATCCTTTGAAAATGCAACATTACAATGTAAGCATAATGGAGGTGATGAACGCAGTAAAGGCTAATAACAATGATGTCGGGGGACGAAAATTCGAAATGAGTAATATGGCATACATCATAAGAGGCTTGGGGTATATTAAAAACAGCAAGGACATAGAAGATATTGCCATAAAAAACTACAATTCTATTCCGGTGCGGATAAAGGATATTGGTTCGATGCAAATGGGCGGAGACTTGCGTTTGGGAATTTTTGACGAAAATGGTACAGGAGAAGTAGTTGGCGGTATAGTGGTAATGCGGTATGGAGAAAATGCCGATAAAGTCATAAAAGCAGTAAAAGCAAAAATGAAAGAAGTGCAGAAAGGATTGCCTGATGGCGTTACTTTTAAAACCTCTTATGATAGAAGTGAATTGATTGAGAAAGCTATCGAATCGGTCAAAGGGACGTTAATGGAAGAAATGATTGCCGTTTCAATAGTGGTATTGGTATTTCTTTTTCATTGGCGAAGCGCATTGATTATTCTGATTCAAATACCAATTTCGGTCGCAGTTGCTTTTATTTTTCTGCAGGCTTTTGGGATATCTTCAAATATTATGTCGCTTACCGGAATTGCTTTGGCAATTGGTGTTTTGGTTGATGACGGAATTGTAATGGTAGAGAATGCCTACAGGACAATTTCTGAGAAACAAGAAGAAATGGATAATAACTAACAAGTCACTTAAAATGAATGATAAATTAAAAAATATATTCAGAAAAGGAAGCGACCCGTTGTCTTCTGAAGAAAAATTAAAGCTGATTGAAGCTTCTTCCAAGCTAGTTGGACCGGGAGTGTTTTATTCGACAGTAATTGTAATCACGTCATTTTTGCCTGTGTTCCTGCTTACCGGAATGGAAGGGAAATTATTTAGCCCATTGGCTTGGACGAAATCATTTATACTGATTGTTGATGCTTTTTTTGCCATAACACTTACGCCTGTACTGATTAGTTTTTTGTTAAAAGGAAAATTACGGACAGAAAACAAAAATCCAATAAATAGAAAGTTGGAAAATATTTACACACCTATTTTAACTTTTTGTTTAAAATGGAGGAAAGCTGTTTTGGCTGTCAATGTGGTAGCACTGTTAATTGGTGGATTAATGTTTACTCGCTTGGGTTCCGAATTTATGCCTCCGCTCGACGAAGGTTCCATTTTGTTTATGCCGGTGACATTGCCGGATGTGTCCAATTCTGAAGTGAAAAGGATCCTGCAGGTACAAGATCGATTAATCAAATCAATTCCCGAAGTGGCAAATGTTTTGGGAAAAGCGGGAAGGGCAAATACAGCAACCGATAATAGCCCCGTGAGTATGATTGAAACCATTGTTTTGCTAAAGCCCCGCCAAGAATGGAGAGATGGCAGAACAAAAGCGGATATTGTGAATGAAATAAATAACAAACTGCAAATACCGGGAGTGACCAATGGTTTTACCCAACCGATTATCAATCGTATCAATATGCTTTCTACCGGAATCAGAACTGATGTGGGTATAAAAATTTATGGGGAAAGCCT
Organism: Flavobacterium aquiphilum; assembly: GCF_027111335.1. Taxonomy (NCBI): domain Bacteria; kingdom Pseudomonadati; phylum Bacteroidota; class Flavobacteriia; order Flavobacteriales; family Flavobacteriaceae; genus Flavobacterium; species Flavobacterium aquiphilum. The sequence goes on from NZ_CP114288.1 coordinate 2,373,184, forward strand.
AGACACGATTAATGCATTGGCACAAAAAATTAAAATGGCATTGGAAGGTACTTCAGGGGTTAAAGATTTATATGCGGAACCTATTACGGGAGGAAAATACATAGATATTATTCCCAAAAGGGAAGTGATTGGCAGATATGGACTTTCGATCGATGATATTAATACGGTTGTTGAAGCCTCTATTGGAGGAATGAAACTCAGTACAACCATCGAAGGGAGACAGCGTTTTTCCGTAAATGCACGTTATGCACAAGAATACCGAAACAGTATTGATGCCTTGAAAAAACTGCAAGTACAAACAATGCAATTTGGTCCCATTCCATTAGAAACGGTTGCCGATGTAAAAATAAGCGAAGGCCCGCCTATGATAAACAGTGAAAATGCAATGCTTCGAGGGAGTGTTTTGTTTAATGTCCGTGACCGTGATTTAGGAAGCACGGTAAAAGAAGCACAGACAAAATTGAATGAAATGATGACCAAGATGCCCAAAGGTTATTATGTGGAGTGGAGCGGTCAATGGGAAAATCAGGTGAGAGCCAATAAAACGCTGAGTTTGATTCTGCCAATTGTTGTTGTGATTATTTTCCTCATTTTGTACTTCACCTATCATTCGATGAAAGAGGCGTTGATAACAATGATAACGGTTCCGTTTGCATTGATTGGCGGTGTTTTTATGGTCTGTTTTTATGGAATTAATTTGTCGGTGGCTGTAGCTGTCGGGTTTATTGCTTTGTTTGGTTTGGCAGTCGAAACGGCTATGTTAATCACAATTTATCTGAATGAGGCAATGAACAAAATGGTTGCCAAATACGGTAACAGCAAAGAAACATTGACAGAAGAAATAGTAAGGGAATACATTATTGATGGTTCGGTTAAAAGGCTAAGGCCAAAACTGATGACTGTTTCGGTTTCATTGTTTGGTTTGATTCCTATTCTTTGGGCTACAGGAACCGGATCGGATGTTATGTTGCCAATCACCGTTCCTCTCATTGGAGGGACTATCACTTCAACGATTTATGTATTATTAGTAACCCCGGTTGTTTTTGAGATGGTAAAACTTCACGAATTAAAAACAAAAGGAAAAATAAGTCTTATAGATGTTAAAGAGTAAAATTTACATAGCGATAAGTTGTTTGATATTCAGTTTTTACGGAAGTAAAGCTCAAACGCTGACTTTGGATAATGTTTTGGGTATCATCAAAACAAATAATCCGCAACTCAAAATGTATGAAGCCGATATTCAAAGTATGGATGCTCAGGCAAAAGGTGCCCGAAGTTGGATGGCGCCACAAGTAGAAACGGGTTTTTTTATGACACCTTATGATTCAAAACTTTGGAAAGCCAACGAAATGGCACCCGGAATGGGTAATTATATGGTCGGGGTTACCCAAATGATACCCAACGCTTCAAAATTGAATGCAAATGAAAATTTGATGAAAGCGATGTCATCGGTCGAAAGTGAAAATAAAAATTTCACTCTGAACCAATTAAATGCCTTGGCCAAAACCTATTATTACGAAGGGATTATCATCAATAAAAAAATAAAAATAGCCAAAGACAATCTTTTGCTTCTCGATTATATGATAAAAAGTATGGAAATACGCTATCAGTATAATATGGACAAATTGCCGTCTTATTATAAAGCCAAATCGCAATACGCTTCTTTACAGGGAATGATTGTTATGTTGGAAAATGATGCCACACAGCGAAAATATATGCTGAATACTTTAATGGCTCGTGATAAAAAACAGGATTTTGAAATAGATTCCAATTATGAAATTAAGGATTTTAATCTTTTGGAAGCCGATTTGTCTTCGTATATAAATAACCGCAGTGACATTAAGGCTATCGAGAAAACCAAAGACATCAATTCCTTGAAAATCGAGGTGGAAAAGGCGGGAACTAGACCGGAATTTGGTGTAAAATATGACCATATGTTTGCTTTCGGAAATCAGCCACAGCAATTTTCGTTAATGGGAATGGTTACCATCCCGATGTTTTGGTCAACCAAAATGAATAAGGCCAATATGGAAAGTTACCGCATTAAAAACGAAAGTTTGGATTGGCAAAAGCAAATGATCGCCAACGAAGCAAGCGGAATGATAAAAGGGATGAATGCTGAATTTCTGAACTTGAAAAAGCAATATCAAATTTCACAGGACAATATTATCCCGGCCTTAAAACGAAATTACGATACGGCAATTTTGGCTTGGCAAAACAATACCGGAGATTTATTTGTCGCGCTAGAAGCTTGGGAAGCTTTGAATATGTCTCAAATCGATGCTTTGGATAAATTAAAATCGATTTTAACGACGCAGGTAGAAATCGAAAAACAACTTGAAACCGAAAAATTATGAACCGATATTTAAAATTTGCAATATTATTTTTGGTGGTTGTTTCTATTGGAATTGGAACTTATTTCTTTACCATAAAATCGAATAATCATTCGAAAATGGAGCATCAAAAGGAGGTTTACACTTGTTCGATGCATCCCCAAATTATAAAAGACAAACCGGGGAATTGCCCTATTTGCGGAATGACTTTGGTGAAAAAAATAACCGAAGACCATTCTGAAATAACCGATTCTATAGATAATCTTTTGAAACCCACAGATAATTTTGTTGTTGGGAATTATAAAACTGCAATTGTAAGGGACACGGTTATAAACAGCGAAATCAGTTTGCCCGGAATTGTGGCTTACGATCCCAATTCGGCGGTGAATATAGCTGCGAGAATAAGCGGTAGAATCGAAAAAATGTATGTCAATTATAAGTACCAAAAAGTACTGAAAGGACAAAAAATATTTGAATTGTACAGCCCGGAATTATTGACTGAACAGCAAAATTTTATTTATTTGGTTTCCAATGACAATCAAAACACATCGATTATTAATTCGGCAAAAGAAAAATTGTTGCTCTATGGAATGACCAATAATCAGATAAATGCATTTGCTTCCGCCAAAAAAGTAAACCCAATAATTGCCATTTACAGTCCTGCTGACGGAATCATTATCGGAACTGAAAAAATGACTGCTCCCGAAACTCCTTCAATGTCAAATGCAGGCAGTACTACAGAAGCTTTGGAAATAAAAGAAGGTAATTATATCAAAAAAGGGGAAGTCGTATTCAAGCTAATGAATACCGATAAGGTTTGGGGTGTTTTCAATATTTTGCAAGGATACAATGGTCTCATTAAAATCAATCAGTCTATTGATATTTCTTCAGAATTGGACGAAAAGAATAGTATTTATGCCAAAGTAAATTTTGTGGAAACACAATTAAACCCAACCGATAAAACCAATAAAATTAGAGTGTATTTGAATAATGCAAATCTAAAATTACCTATTGGTTCAAGGTTGCAAGGTGCTGTACAATTAAATTCCACAAAGGCAATTTGGTTAAGAAAGCAGTCTTTGGTTACTATTGGTGAGAAAAAAGTAGTTTTTGTAAAAATGAATAATGGTTTCAAAACAAAGGCGGTACAGACAGGGACTGAAATGGATGATTTTGTCCAAATTATTAGGGGTATTTCTGTTGGCGATACCATTGCTCAAAATGCACAATATCTAATTGACAGCGAAAGCTTCATTAAAACCGAACAATGATGAAAAAGATACAAAACTATTGTATGGTGCTGATAGTAATTTTGGCACTTATAGGCTGTAATTCCAAAAATAAGGAAAATCATAGTGGACATAAAATGACTGCCGAAGCAATTTTTTATAGCTGTTCTATGGATCCCGAAATAAAGCAGGACAAACCAGGAAAATGCCCCATTTGCCATATGACGTTAGTGCCAGTCAAAAAAAGTGATGAGAGTCTTAACGAAATAAAACTGAGCAAACAGCAAATTCGATTGGGGAATATCACTACTCAGGCAATTTCAGAAACCCGAAACAGTTTAGAACAAAATTACACCGGAGTACTGACTATCAATCAGGACAAAGTCAATACACTTTCGGCAAGAGCGATGGGAAGGATTGAAAAGCTGTATTTTAAAACCATTGGGGAATATGTCAACAAAAATCAACCCGTATATTCTTTGTACAGCGAAGACATAGCCATTGCCAAACAGGATTATTTCACCGCTTATAAACAATTGGCTATGCCGGGTGATTTTGGTAAAAATGCCCAAAATATGCTCAAAGCCGCCAAGCAAAAATTATTGTTTTTTGGTTTGACCAATGCTCAGATTGAAAGTATCAAAACCAAAGCTGAGGTTTCTCCATATACCATTTTTTACAGCACATCCAGTGGCTATATTTCTGAAATAATCGCAACCGAAGGCAGTTATATGATGGAAGGTTCGGCAGTGATTAAATTAGCTAATTTGAATACTCTTTGGCTCGAAACTCAGGTAAACGTTAATTATGCCAAAAATGTGCATCTTGGGCAAAATGCCAAAATTACTTTTCCTGATTTTCCGGATAAAACGATTAATGCAACCGTTTCTTTTATTAATCCTGAAATCAATCCAGATACCAGATTACTTCTAATTCGATTAGAAATTCCAAATCAGGGTTTACAGTTAAAACCCGGAATGCAGGCTTTTGCAAAATTAACCCAATCCAACCTAAAAGGACTTTTTATCCCGATTGACGCAGTAATAAGGGAAGAAAAAGCTTCTTATATTTGGGTAGAAAAAACTCCGGGCGTGTTTGAAAACGTGATGGTAGAAACAGGGGCGGAAATAAATGGTTTGATCGAAATCAAATCGGATTTGGATAGTTCAAAGAAAGTTGTAGTGACGGGAGCTTATGCTGTTGACAGTGAGTATAAATTCCGAAAAGGAAGTGACCCAATGGCGGGAATGAAAATGTAATTTTAGAATATAAAAATCGAGCAACAGCGATACTGAAGACCGGTCAACAGCGGAACTGTCTGATAATTTAATATTTTTATTATGAGAATTCAAAGATTAATTTCGGCAAAAAAAGGATTACTATTGACTATGTTTTTGATGGTAATTTCGTTAAGTGTTAATGCACAAACTAAATCAAATTCCACCCCTGATGAAAAAATTTATATCAATAAAAAGGGTGAAATTTTCGATCACGGTTGGAATAAAATAGGATTTATTACCAAAGAAGATATTGTGAAAAATAATGAAGGAAAGACTGTTTATTTTATTGACACAAACGGTAATGTTATTGATTCTAAAGGGAACAAGTTGGGTAAGGCTAAAAAGAATGGTTCGTATTACAATATTAAAGGCGAAAACGTACTTAATGTTGGAAAAACTGAAGGAGAAAAGTGCGAAATACTTGATCCGAAAGGCCATAATATGGGTAATGTACATCAAAATTATAAACTCCATGCCTGTGCGGCCCATTGCTTAATGTTGGAACAAAAGAACAATATGGAAAAGTCAAAAAAATAATTATTTAACAAATGGTTCGTGTAAAGCGAACCATTTGTTTTTATGATATGCTTGGATTTTCAATAGGACAGCAAAGCTAAAGTTCCGTTTATCAAAAGGATTATTTATAGCAAAAACGCGAATATAAATTCGAAAAGAAAACAATCCGATGGCAGAAATAAAGCTATATTTATGGAAATCAATTTTAAACAACAACATAAATTTAAATGGATAATTTTACTCAAATTATAAAGCAATATAAAAATGATAAAGAGAGTGTTTACAATACTTGGTTTGTTGATAATGATCAAAGATTAAAAGCATTCCGTACTATACGACGGGGTGTTTTGCAGGTTATTGAAGACATAAAAAATAAAAACTTTCCAAACGATTTTAAAGATAGCAGTTTGGAGTTTGTATTGAATTGTATTGCAGAACAGAAACAGGTTTTTGTTGGTGTAGCACATCCTTTTTATTGGAAACCCAAATTGCGTATTCCGGATATTTACGAAAACTTAAACAATAAAATTGCTTTTGGCCAATTTCTTGAAAATTGTATCAATGCAAAAACGGAAGAACAAGTTGTAAAAGAGATTGTAAAACTTGATATGCTGAAAATAAAAGGACTTGGTCCAGCAGTGGCAAGTATTTTATATTTTATTCATCCCACTTGGTTTCCTCCTTTTAATACCGCCATCCTAAACGGATTTAATTTTTTGTTCAAAGACAAAAAGAAATTGGGAAGTTGGACAGAGTATTTAAAAATCCGTGCAACGCTTATCGAAACAAACGGTACATATAAAACCGAATTGTCTAATGATTTAGGAGCTATTGCAGGACTTTGTTTTGAAATTGGGACACAAAAAATGTTAATTGGCAATGATGAATATTTAAGTGAAAATGAACGTAATAAGTTTGAAAAAAATATCGTAAAACGTCAAAAAGAAATTCAGGAAGAAAAGCAGGAAGAAAACTTGCATAGTGAAATGCAATACCATTTATTAAAAATTGGAGCTTCTTTAGGTTTTGACGTTACACCGGCAAGCAATGATAAAAAGAAATCCTTTAATGGTCAAAGCTTTTCGTTTATTTCATTGAATAAATTTCCCGAATTGCCCTGTGATAAAGAAACACAAAATACCATTAAACTTATTGATGTGCTTTGGTTTGAAAAAGGGACAAATAATATTATTGGCGCATTTGAAGTAGAGAAAAGTACCAGTATTTATTCAGGTATTTTACGTCTTTCGGATTTGTATTTTAGTATCTCTGATGGCGATGAAGTCTTTTATATTATCATTCCTGATAGTCGGGAAAAAGATGTCATTCAGCAACTAAACAGACCTGCGATTAAAAATTCAAAAATGATTATTAAGTACATTTTGTTTTCAGAATTAAGAGCCAATTGTGATGCCATTTGCAAATTTGGATCTGACCATTCGATAATGGAAAAAATAGCAAAGACAACCTTTCAATAATTTGTTAAATTAATTTTGGTACTAAAAAACCGAGAGTGTCCCAAATTTTGGATGTGGTTTAAATAACCTGTTGAGAAGGATTATTTTTAACCACATAGAAGCATAGATTTTTTATGATTAAAAAGAGTTTGATAGGCGTTTTACTTTTCATATAGTTAATCTATGTGAAAAAATAGTGTTATTTTCTATCTATTCTTTAGTGATTAGTTACAAATCTATGTGTCTATGTGTTTCATTTTTTTATTTAATTTGAATTTCATCCAACGGGTTTTAAAAAGTTAAATTTTAACTTTTTTTTGTAGTAATCCATACCGAATCTCCTTAATTTCGTTCCTCTTAAAAATCATACATGAAATCGACAATAAGAAGAAGTTTGCGAATGCAAACATCTTTAAATAAAAAGGAGATTACATATATGACCTATAATAAATATTTTTCCCATATATGAAAATAGCAATTGTTTGTTATCCTACATTCGGCGGAAGTGGTGTAGTTGCTACAGAATTAGGTCTCGAATTAGCAAGAAGAGGACACGAAATCCATTTTATAACTTACAGTCAGCCTGTACGCTTAGCATTGTTAAATCCAAATGTGCACTACCACGAAGTAATCGTTCCCGAATATCCTTTATTTCATTTTCAGCCTTATGAATTGGCACTTTCCAGCAAATTGGTCGATATGGTCAAATTGCATAAAATTGAGCTTTTGCACGTGCATTATGCCATTCCTCATGCCTATGCGGGTTATATGGCCAAGCAAATGCTTAAAGACGAAGGAATCGATATCCCGATGGTAACAACGCTTCACGGAACTGATATCACGTTGGTTGGAAATCATCCTTTTTATAAACCTGCCGTAACTTTTAGCATCAATAAATCAGATTATGTGACTTCGGTTTCCCAAAGTCTGAAAGATGATACGCTGAAATTATTTAACATAAAAAATGAGATTCAGGTGATTCCTAATTTCATTGAATTGGACAAAAGCGATTATGAACCTACGGTTCCCTGTCAACGTTCGGTTATGGCTAATAAAGAGGAGAGAATAATTACGCACATCAGTAATTTTAGAAAAGTAAAGCGTATTCCGGATATCATTAAAATATTCTATAAAATTCAGAAAAAAATTCCAGCCAAATTAATGATGGTAGGTGATGGCCCCGAAAAGGAAAAGGCTGAAAAAATGTGCCGTAAATTTGGTATCCAGGATAAAGTGATATTTTTTGGAAACAGTAATGAAATTGACCGAATTTTATGCCTTACCGATTTATTTCTTTTGCCGTCGGAGACAGAGAGTTTTGGGTTGGCGGCACTTGAGGCAATGGCCTGTGGAGTTCCGGTAATTTCAAGTAATTCGGGAGGTTTGCCTGAGGTTAATCTTGATGGAGTTTCCGGTTATCTGAGTGATGTAGGTGAAGTTGAGGAAATGGCTGAGAATGCTCTGAAAATCTTAAAAGAAGATGAGGTTCTTGCCAAATTTAAAAAGAATGCCTTGCATGTAGCCGAAAATTTCGATATCAAAAATATTCTGCCTTTATACGAAGATTTATACCTCAAGGCGATTAATAAATACAAATAGTAGCAATTCGATTGCTGATTTTTGGAGCAGAAACATAAGGAATTTTTGTAAATATGGGTCCCGTTTTTCGTTTCAATTCCCGATCAAGAAAAACTACGACAAAAATGCCTTGTTTTTCTAAATCGGGAGATTTCCACTTCAACCGGGGCTAATGGCAAGCAATTGTGATTTTTTGGAATCAATTTTAAATTAGTTTCAATCATAGTCAACGGTTTCAACCGTTGGAAGTAATTATCAAAAATCCATCTTTTAAGCATTTGCAAAAGATGGATTTTTTGTTTTAATTGTTCTGTTTTAAGTGAATAAAAATACGATTTGTATCGATTTTCAAGTGAATTATTGTGAAATATTACCAGTTTATAATTTTTAGTTTAATTCATAAAACTTACATTTGCGGAAAACTTTAAAACAATGGCAGGAAATAGTTACGGAACACTATATAGAATAACAACTTTTGGAGAATCACACGGTGAAGCACTAGGCGGAATCATTGATGGTTGTCCTGCAGGAATCCAACTTGATTTTGATGCAATTCAATTGGAAATGTCAAGAAGAAAGCCTGGTCAATCTGCGATAGTTACCCAAAGAAAAGAACCGGACGATGTTCAGTTTTTATCGGGGATTTTTGAAGGAAAAACTACAGGAACACCAATCGGATTCATCATTCCAAATACCAATCAAAAATCAGACGATTATTCCCATATCAAAGACAATTACAGACCAAGTCATGCCGATTACGTATATGAAAAAAAATACGGAGTCCGCGATTATAGAGGAGGAGGTCGTAGTTCGGCGCGTGAAACAGCGAGTAGAGTAGTGGCAGGTGCAATTGCCAAGCAAATGCTTCCTGAAATAAAAATCAATGCATACGTTTCTTCGGTAGGACCAATTTTTCTCGATAAACCATACGAAGAATTGGATTTTTCTAAAATCGAAAGTAATCCTGTTCGTTGTCCTGATGAAGTAGCTGCAGCAGAAATGGAAGAATATATTCGCCAAATCCGTAAAGAAGGGGATACTGTTGGAGGAACGGTTAACTGTGTTATCCAAAATGTGCCAATTGGTCTGGGAGAGCCGGTATTTGATAAATTACACGCCGAATTAGGTAAAGCAATGCTGTCAATCAATGCTGTAAAAGGATTTGAATTTGGAAGCGGGTTTGAAGGTGTAAAGATGAAAGGAAGCGAACATAATGATTTATATAATCCTGACGGAACTACACAAACCAATCGTTCAGGAGGAATTCAAGGAGGAATCAGTAATGGAATGGATATTTATTTCCGTGTGGCTTTCAAGCCGGTTGCAACATTAATGCAAAAACAAGAATCATTAGATAATCAAGGAAATATCACCGAAATGACAGGAAAAGGACGTCACGATCCATGTGTTGTCCCTCGTGCAGTGCCTATCGTTGAAGCCATGGCTGCTATTGTTTTGGCCGATTTTTATCTTTTGAATAAAACCTATTAATAATTGCAAAACCCGCTCAGTATTTTAACGAGCTAAATACTGAGATTTAACCTTGAAATCTATTAAATGAATACAAAAACCACTGAAAAAGCATCGTTTTTAAAAGGTCTTACAGGACAGATTTTATTGGCAATGCTTTTTGGCGCCATTTTGGGTGTTATCGTTCACAATTCTGTTGAAGCTGAAAGTGCACAGGAATTCAGCAATAAAATTAAAATGTTGGCCACTATTTTTATTAGATTGGTTCAAATGATTATAGCTCCATTGGTTTTTACAACTTTGGTTGTTGGAATTGCTAAGCTTGGAGATGTGAAAACAGTTGGGCGAATAGGAGGGAAAGCTTTGGCGTGGTTTTTTACTGCTTCATTTATTTCATTGTTGATCGGGATGTTTTATGTGAATTTATTGCAACCTGGAGTTGGCTTGAATCTGCCAAGTGTTGATATGTCTGCTGTTTCAGATGTTACGGGAAAAACTCAAAGTTTGTCTTTTGAAAATTTTATAGAGCATATTGTTCCTAAAAGTCTTTTTGAGGCAATGGCAACCAATGAAATTTTACAAATTGTAATTTTTTCTATTTTCTTTGGATTATCGGTCGCTTCAGTTGGAGATTATGCAAAACCAATAACAGATTTTTTGGATAGAACTTCACATGTTGTTTTGAGAATGGTTAATTATGTGATGAAGTTTGCTCCAATTGGTGTTTTTGGTGCGATTGCGGGAGTTTTTGCTGTTCGCGATTTTCAGGAATTGGCCATTACTTATTTCAAATTTTTCGGTTCATTCTTGATTGGTATTGGCACACTTTGGGCGGTATTGTTTGTTGTCGGAGTACTTTTCCTTGGAAAAAGAATAAAAGAATTAATGAAACGTATTGTTGGTCCATTAATAATTGCTTTCAGTACGACAAGTTCTGAGGCAGTTTTTCCGAAATTAACTGAAGAATTGGAACGATTTGGAGTAAAAGATAAAATCGTTTCTTTTATGCTGCCGTTGGGATATTCTTTTAATTTGGATGGAAGTATGATGTATATGACTTTTGCGGGTATTTTTATCGCACAGGCATACGGAATACATTTGGATTATCCTACTCAATTTACAATGCTTTTTGTATTAATGCTTACCAGTAAAGGTATTGCTGGAGTACCGAGAGCTAGTTTGGTAGTTGTTGCCGCTACTTGTGGAATGTTTAAAATACCGATCGAAGGTATTGCCTTGATATTGCCAATTGATCATTTTTGTGATATGTTTAGAAGTGCCACAAATGTTTTAGGAAATGCTTTGGCAACTTCGGTAGTTGGTAAGTGGGAAGACAATAAGGAAAAATGAAATAAATAAAAGAAATTTAAGCTCTTTTTTGATTATAATGGTAAAAGCAGTTATAATTTTAATGTAACTGCTTTTTTTTATCATATCTGTGTGAATTTTTTTAAATATTCTCAGTTTTAATGTGATATATCAATAGATTATAATGTATATTTGGGAAATGTAATTACTATTTATGTCCCAAATGAGAGTAGTTTTATTTATTCTTTTATGGTTTAATTTTTTTGGCTGTACAATAATCGGCCAAACGAAATTGCCTATAAAGGATGAAATACATAAATTAACTTCACGAGCAACCAAACTGCGACAATCTGGTGATTTTGAAAAATCTTTACTGGTTTCAAGATTGGCTTTACGGAAATCGATCGCTATTCGTGATAATGCCCTCATTGCTGAAAACTATAATAATGTTGCGGCTAACTATAATGACTTAGTCGAATTTGACAAGGCAATTTTCTACTACAATAAAGCTTTAAATTACGCTAATTTTACTCAAAACGATACCATAAAACAAAGGGTTAATAATAATCTTGGAAATGTCTATTGTTTTGAAAAAAAGAGATACGAAAAAGGAATTCAATATTATAGAAAAGCACTCCAATACAGTGAGAAAATAAAGGATTCTGCCCAAATGGCCTTTACCAATTTAAATATAACTTGGGCCTTTTTTGATATTGGAAGATTTAATGAGGGAGAAAAGAGTTTAAAAATGATTAATTCCTATTATCAGAAGCATCACAATGATTTGATTATTGTGATACTTAACATGCTTAATGGGATGTATTACAATTTTAAGAATCAGGACGAGCAAGCCAAATTGTATTTTGAAGAAGCAATCCGATTGGGGAAAAAGCTAAATGAAAAGTCAGATTTATCCTTTTCACATTTAGAGTATTCAAAGTTTTTATTGAAGCGAAAAGAATATAAAAAGGCTTATGAAAACTTAGAATTGTACACGAAGCTCAATGATGAAATTTATGCCGAAGAGAAATTGGAAAAAGCAAATGTACAAGGAATCAATCTTGAATTGGATGAATATAAAAGGACAATCGATAAAATTGAAAATGAAAAGGTCCTGCAATATCAAAGTTTAAAAAAATCAAGGATTATTGTGCTACTTTTCATAATAGCCATTTTTGTTTTGTTACTTTTCCTGAATTCCCTGATAAAAAATAATAAGTTTAGATTGAAAGCTAATGCCGATCTCATGGCTGCCAATAAAGAATTAATAATAGCCAATCAAAAAGCTGAGGAATCTTCTATTCTGAAAACCCAGTTTGTTTCTACTATAAGTCACGAATTAAGGACGCCTTTGTATGGAGTCGTCGGGATTGCTGATCTGTTACTGGAGGAGCACAAAGAGCTTGCTTCGAGTCCACATTTAAATTCTTTAAAATTTTCAGCGCGTTATTTATTGTCTTTGGTTAATGATATTTTACAAATCAATAAGATTGAAGAAAATAAAATTATCCTTGAAAATTTTACTTTTAATTTGGCTGATGAATTTTATATGATAAAGAATTCATTGTCTTTTATTTCTCAAAAAAATAACAATGATGTCCATATTAAAGTAGATCCTTCAATTCCGGAAAGCTTGATTGGTGATAAGCTTCGCTTTGCTCAAATCCTTATGAATTTAGTAAGTAATGCATTGAAGTTTACCAAGAATGGGGAAGTATACATTGTTGCTAAACAGCTTGAAGTACAAGGCAAGATGCATTCCATAGAAATTAAGGTTGCTGATACCGGAATAGGTATTGCGCCTTTAGATCAGGAAAAAATATTTGACAAATTTGTTCAGGTAGGTAGAAAAGAAGTCGATTATCAGGGGACAGGTCTTGGATTACCGATAGTAAAAAGGTTGTTAGAACTATTTGGTAGTGAGATAACTGTTGAAAGTCAAATAGGTAAAGGGACGACTTTTACTTTTTGCATCAATTTTGAGTGTAATGAGGTGAGAACTATCGAAATCATTAATAATATTCAAATCGATTTGACATCCAGCCAAGTATTCAATGTGCTTATTGTTGAGGACAATCGCATTAATCAGCTGATAACTAAGAAAATTATAGAGAAGAATAACTATTCCTGTGTTGTGGTTGATGATGGTTTTAAGGCTTTGGAAATTTTGGAAAAAGAAGAATTTGACGTCATTTTGATGGATATTAATATGCCTTTGATGAATGGATTTGAAACTTCCAGAAGAATAAGGGAAAAAGGTATGGAAACTCCAATAATTGCATTGACAGCCTTTGATAAAAACGAAATTTCCGAAGAAGCAATCCGATCAGGGATAAACGATATTATTATAAAACCTTTTGAAGCGATTCAGCTGTTCAAAATCATTAATTGTCTTATTTTAAAAACAAAAAGCGTTGTTTGATAGCAACGCTTTTTTTAATTTGAGATTTTATTGTCTATTTGACAGTAATAGATTTTAGTTCTTTCTTTTTACCATTGTTTTTTTTGTCAATAGTAACATTCAGGATACCATCTTTGTAGGAGGCTTCTATTTTGTTTTCATCTGCATTATCTGGAAGGCTGAAAGATCTGTAGAAAGATTGGTAATTAAATTCTTTTCGAACATAATCATCTTTTTTGTTGGATTCTTTTTTTTCTTCTTTTTCAGCAGAAATGATTAGGGTTCTGTGATCGACTTCAATTTTAAAGTCTTCTTTTTTTAAACCTGGAGCAGCAAGTTCAATTTCAAGTTTTAAGTCAGTTTCTTTTAAATTGACTGATGGTAAATTCACTCCAATTGCTGAGATATTTCTGTCTGCCCAATCAGTAATATCTCTTGTGAAAAAATCTTCAAATAGAGGATTTACCAACTTGCTTACAACAGATGGAAATGATCCATCTCTTTTAATTAAGGTTCCCATGATTTGAATTTTTTTATGATTTTTTACATTTTTAGTTAAAAAAAAATCTATATCAAATTTACTTAAAATATGGAGTTATAATACTGATATTTATCATATTAGATAGAAAAAAACACATTTTAACTTTACGTTAAAATGTGTTTTTTTACAATTGCAGAATCAAATGAAGAACGTTTAATACCAACGTTTTTTGTTCTGTTTTGATGTTGCAGATTTTCTTGATTTATTTTTACTTCCACTTCGATTTGAATTCTTCTGTGGTGTTGAATTATCGGTCGGACTTCCAGAATGCCAAGGATAAGGATGGTCATTGATGGTTTTAACATCGACTTTTATTAATCTTTGAATGTCTTTCCAATAGTCTTTTTCATCTTTACTGCAAAAAGAAATGGCAATTCCTCCATTTCCTGCTCGGCCGGTTCTTCCAATACGGTGTACGTAGGTTTCTGGAATATTAGGTAAATCAAAGTTAATTACATAAGGTAATTGGTCAATATCGATACCACGGGCAGCAATATCTGTAGCTACAAGAACACCAACTTCTTTGTTCTTAAAAGCGTCAAGAACTCGTTGTCTGGTGTTTTGAGATTTATCTCCGTGAATGGCTTCGGCGGGAATCTCTCTCTTTCTAAGGGCTTTTACCACGTTGTCTGCGCCATGTTTTGTTCTAGCGAAAACAAGGACATCTGATAAATTTTCATTTTTTATCAAATGGTATAGTAAGTTTCGTTTTTCTCCCTTTTCAACAAAATAAATGCGTTGTTCTACTGTTTCGGCAGTTGACGAAACAGGCGTTACCGTAACAGTTTCAGGATCTGTAAGAAACATTTCTGCCAATTCTCTGATGGCTATTGGCATTGTAGCAGAAAAGAAAAGGGTTTGTCTGTTTTTTTGTGTAAGTTTTACAATTTTTTTGACATCATTTACAAAGCCCATATCCAGCATTTGATCGGCTTCATCAAGAACTAGAGTATGCAAATGGTTCAAATCGATGAAACCTTGCTTGTGTAAATCTAATAAACGCCCCGGAGTTGCAATCAATATATCGATACCTTCTTTTAAAACATCTACTTGTGGATTTTGGGAAACACCTCCAAAGATGGTCAGTTGTGTCAGATTGGTATATTTACCGTAAGTGTCGAAACTTTGCCCAATTTGAACGGCCAATTCTCTTGTAGGGGTAATAACAAGCGCACGAATTACTTTCTTTTTTTTGGATGATCCTACAATACGGTGTAATTGATGTATAATTGGTATGGCAAAAGCGGCTGTTTTTCCTGTTCCGGTTTGAGCGCAACCTATTAAATCTTTTCCTGCTAATACAATAGGTATGGATTGTTCCTGAATAGGTGTTGCTTCTGTGTAGCCTTCTTCAAATACGGCTCTTTGTATACTTTTTGAAAGTGATAAATCTTCGAATAACATATTTTTGATATTAAATATCTTGTATTAAGTACATAGATAAGCCAGCAAAGATAGTGTTATTTTTGAGTTTCTAAGTTTTTAGCTAAGCTCTTAAGGTTTATTGTTTAATTGTTTAAATGTTTAGGGGCTTAATTATTTAAAGTTTGTTTTTTGCCTTTTGCCTTTTGCCCTTTGTTTTTAAACTGTAATTGAATTTTGCGCTTTCATAAAATCGGTAACCAAGTAACCTATGAGTTTTCCAATCAAATGGTTATTTTTATCTTCACCTAGTGCTGGAGCTCCTTCAGCAATATGTAAATAGGCGGCATTTTTATTTTTTCCGAAATAATAAACGAACTGACGTAACTCTTCAATCGAAAATCCACTTAAAGTCATTGCACTACTGGCTATATTAGGAATGGCATCCAGATCAATTTCGATTCCGTAAGGATCATTTTTAATAAAATCATGAGCATTTACCATTTCCTGAGTAAAGTCTTTCTCTTTTCGAATATTGACACTGTCGTAAGTATTGTATCGAACTCTGTCTTCAATTTTCTTAATAATGTCTAAAACACTTTTGGAAGTATAATTTTCATGAAGGCCAAAAATGAAGTACTTTTTCAAGAAACCTTCTTCAAAGGCGTATGAAAAACCGTTTCCACTGTGGCGTCCTTCCAGAATCCTGAAATCAGAATGCGCATCAAAATTAACGGCATTTATGGCCTTTCCTTTGGCAAGCGCAGCACCTTTTATGTTTCCGTATGCGTTGTTGTGTCCTCCGCCAACAACGATTGGAATTTTACCGCATTGTATGATTTTGAAGATGATATGGGAAACTTCTTTGTCGATTTTTTCCACCAATCGACTTAATTTGGAGCGGTCATCAATATCATTGAAGTCAAGATTTTCGACTTCTTTCATTTCTTGCATTACGTTGAGTTTACCCAAAACAATGATTTGACTGCCTTTTGAAAACCTATTGTGTTGAATATTGGCTATGCTTTGAATGGCACTTTCCCAAGCCGATGCTGCTCCGGGTCTGCCGTAATTTGCCCTTATACCAATGTCTTCCGGGATGCCAAATAAGACAAATTTGACTTCGCTCGATTTCATAAAATCAAGAGGATCAGTGTTCTTTGGAATTGTGAGTATTTTTTCGCCAAATTTAATTTCGCCACTTCTGTGATTGGTTATTTTGGCTAGATCGTTTACTGTAAGTGTGATAATTTTTTCCATAAAAAAAATATTTCCCAAAAATAATATAATTGTATGAAGTTGCGTTATTGATATTATTAAATTTGTAAAAAAAGCAAAATATTTTAACATGGAAAATCAAAAAAACAATCAAAGTCTTAAAGCTGTAATTGCAGTTTTGGCTATTTTATTAGTAGGTAGTTTAGTTTATATTTTCAAAATGTCTTCTGATGTTGAAACTGTACAAGCAGAAGTTGTAAAAGTTGGGTCTGAAAAAGAATCTGTTATGAAAGATTTGCAGGATCTTAAAGCAACTTATGACGCAGCTATCGCAGAAAACACATCAATGTCTGAGGAATTAATTCAGGAAAGAGACAAAGTGGTTAACTTGATGGAGGACCTAAAAAAATCAAATGGTGATTTGTCAAAATATAAAAGTCAAGTTAAAACCATGCAAAAACACATGAGTGAATTGATGAAAGAAAATGAAAGTTTGAGAAACCAGAATGTAACTTTGACTACACAACGTGACAGCACTGTTACTGTTTTGGGTGAGCAGAAGAAATTCAATGAGGTTTTAGTTGGACAAAACGAAGAATTATCAAAAACAGTTGAAAAAGGAGCTAAATTATCAATTTTAAACCTGCAAACAGCTGCTTATAAATTAAGAAGCTCTGGAAAAGAAATTGCCACAGATAAAGCTAGTAGAGCTGATATTTTAAAAATTAGCTTTACAATTGCTGAAAATTCAATTGCTAAATCAGGAGATAAAGATTATTATGTGCAGGTAATTGATAGTAAAAACAACGTATTAGGAGAAGCTAAAACAGTTAATTTTGGATCAAAAGAATTGTCTTATAGTTTTATTTCCAGCGTAAAATATGAAAATAAAACAGTTCAAGTTTCTCAAGATTTGCCTGGGAAAAATTTTGAAAAAGGAGTATATTCTGTAAATGTATTTGATAAAGATCAAATGGTGTCTTCGACTAATTTTACTTTGAAATAATAGAAGTTAGAACTACACAAACAAAAAGAGCGATATTCAGAAGAATGTCGCTCTTTTTGTTTTGGATTAAAGTATTAATTTAAAACTTTTCCATTCAGAATTACGCTGTCTATTAAATTGCTGCCAAAAGCATAAGGGAGTTGATAATAAGAAGGAATAGGCTTTGTAATTATTAAATTGGCTTTTTTGCCTTTGGTTATGCTTCCGTGTGTTTGAGAAATCCCCATTGCATAAGCACCGTTTATAGTTGCAGCATTTATGGCTTCTTCAGGAGTCATTTTCATTTTGATACAGGCTGTGGCAACCACAAGATTCATATTTCCCGATGGAGTAGAACCCGGATTAAAATCGGTAGCAAGTGCGAGAGGAAGTCCTGCCGAAATCATTTCACGTGCCGGTGTGTAAGGGATACTTAAAAAATAAGAACAAGAAGGTAAGGCTACAGGCATTGTTTCTGTTCCTTTTAAAACTTCAATATCTTCTGGGTTCATAATTTCGAGATGATCCACAGAAAGTGCGTTAAATTTAACCCCAGCCTGAATTCCGCCGATAGAATTAAACTGATTGACATGAATTTTTGGCTTTAAGCCAAATCGAATCCCTGCTTCCATGATTTGTTCGGTTTCTTCGACCGAAAAATAGCCTGTTTCGCAGAATGCATCAACAAAATCGGCCAATTTGTTTTTGGCAATTTCAGGAAGCATTTCGTTAATGATTAAATCAAGATATCCTTTTTTATTTTCTTTGAAAACAGTAGGGAAGGCGTGAGCTCCCAGAAAAGTAGCTTTTATGGTTATCGGATAGTTTTTTGATAATTGTTGAATGACACGAAGCATTTTTAGTTCTCCTTCAACCGTGAGTCCGTAACCTGATTTTATTTCGACTGCCCCAGTTCCTAACAGCATTATTTCTTCAAGGCGTTCTTTGGATTGGTTGTAAAGGTCTTCTTCTGATGTTTCGTTCAGTTTTTTTGCCGAATTTAGGATTCCGCCTCCTCGATTGGCGATTTCCTCATAGGTCATTCCGTTAATTCGGTCAACAAATTCTTGTTCGCGATTTCCTGCATACACAATATGTGTGTGACTGTCACACCAAGAGGGCAATACCATTTTTCCGGCAGCGTCAATTGTTGTATCAACGGTAATTTTAGGTAAATCATCCATCGAACCAAAATCAATAATGATATCGTCTGTTAAAAGCAAAAAGGCGTTTTTGATTGTTGGTAAAACAGCCATTTCGACTCCTGAAACTTTTAAAATGGAATTTTCCCGAACTTGTAAAAGCTCTTTGATGTTAACGATTAATGTTGTCATTTACTCGGATTATTCAGAAACGGTAATTTCGAACATTTTACTCCAGTTTTTACCAGTTACAAAAATAGTTTTGGTTTTAGGATTGTAAGCAATTCCATTTAAAACATCATCTTGGGTTATATCTTTCATAAATTTGCGAAGACCAGACATATTTAATATTCCTTCAACAGCTCCTGTGGTTGGGTTTACAACAGCAATCGCATCTTTAGTCCAAACGTTAGTATAGATTTTTCCATTGATCCATTCCAATTCATTAATGGCTTTTATTTTAGAATCTCCTGAATATACATTGATGTAGTCTATCATTTTTTGTGTTTCAGGATCCATTTTCCAAATTTTTTCTGTTTTATCAGTTTGGTAAATGTATTTTCCATCGTTTGTCATTCCCCAACCTTCAATATCCTTGTCATAGGTGAATTTTTTCTCTAGTTTCATGGTTTTGGCATCATATATAAAACCTGTTTTTTCCTGCCAGGTCAATTGAAACAATTTGCCGTTTATAAAAGTGATTCCTTCTCCAAAATACATTGAGTCTAAATTAATCTGTTTAAAGATTTTCCCTGTTTTGTAATCGTATTTTCTAAAATAGGACTTTCCTTTTAGTCCAGTGCTTTCGCATAAAGTATCATTATGAAACTCAAATCCTTCTGTGAAAGACGCAGTATCATGAGGAAAAGTGTTTATGATTTTGTAGTTTAATAATTTTGGGGTCACATTCGAAACGATTTCTATTCTAGCGGTCGCTTCAGAGTTGTCACCACCAAAATAAACCAAAGCTTTTAGGTATTGGTAACCCAATTTTAGATTATTCAACTTGAAGTCTAATTTTGCATTTCCTTTTTTGGTACCCACTTTTTTGTCGTTTACATAATAGATTATGCTGTCGATTTCTTTAGAATTTGGGTTTAAAATACCTAATGAAAGTGCGTCTCCAGCTACATAATGTTGTTTGTAATTGGAATTATCGAAGGTAAATATAGAATTTTCACCTTTTTTTGTGTTTCCACAATTCGTTAAAGAGATTCCTAATAAAATGAAAAATAGGAAGTTATAGTTTTTCATGTTTTTTGATTTTTAAAAAGCCAATATACAACGATAATTTTAAGAGGCAAAGGACTTGCGAAAATATAAAAAGGTTGTATATTTGCACCGGCAAGTCCTACACGACCAGCTCCTGCAGACTCCCCCAGGATGGGAACATAGCAAGGGTACGTGGTTGAGCGGTGCGATGTAGATCGCTTGCCATTTTTTCTTTTTTTTTAATCTGAATTTATTTCAGATTCTTTTTAAGATTTATTCAAATGTGGTCTTCCTTCGGGAGGATTTTTTTATTTTTACCCCATAGCAATTGCAAAAAGCAAATTTCAAAAGGCAATTGGAAAACTTATAACTCATAATTCAAAATAATGGATAAAGTAGTATTAATTACAGGAGCATCGTCAGGAATTGGGAAATCTATTGGGGAATTTTTGCATCATAAAGGATTTGTGGTGTATGGAACGAGCCGAAATCCGGAGCGTGTTCTAAATTCGGTTTTTCCTTTGATTGCTTTGGATGTAAGAAATACTGATTCCATTCATTCGGCTGTCGCCAAAGTAATTGCATCCTCGGGAAAGCTTGATGTTGTGATTAATAATGCAGGAGTTGGTATTACGGGCCCTTTGGAGGAAATTCCAATGGAAGAAATCAAAAACAACTTTGAAACCAATTTTTTTGGTCCAATCGAAGTGATGAAATCGGTTTTGCCACAAATGCGTTCACAAAAATCCGGACTAATTATCAATATAACATCAATTGCCGGATATATGGGATTACCTTATCGCAGTGTTTATTCGGCTTCAAAAGGAGCTTTGGAGTTAATAACCGAAGCTTTGCGTATGGAGGTAAAATCATTTGGAATCCAAATTACTAACATTGCTCCGGGTGATTTTGCTACTAATATCGCGGCAGGTCGTTTTCATGCTCCGGTAATGAGGGGTTCTGCTTATGAGGTTTCTTATGGGAACAATTTGAAAACCATGAATGAGCATGTGGACAGCGGAAGTAATCCAAATGAAATGGCAGAAGCGGTTTATGCTGTAATCCAAAATTCAAACCCTAAAATTCACTACAAAGTGGGAGCTTTTATGCAAAAGTTTTCTATTGTTTTAAAACGGATTCTTCCTGATAAAGTATATGAAAAAATGCTGATGAATCATTATAAGCTTTAGAAGTTAGAAAATAGAAGTTAGATTTTTTCGAAATTGTAATTGAAATTGATTTTTGTAATTGTAACTGCAATTGAAATTGATTTCGTAATTTTGCACCTAATTTTTTTAACACACAATTAAATAGAAGTATATTATGAAATTTTTTATTGATACAGCTAATTTAACTCAAATTAAAGAAGCACAGGCATTAGGTGTTTTGGATGGAGTTACTACAAACCCATCTTTGATGGCTAAAGAAGGAATTACAGGGAAAAACAACATTTTGAAACATTATGTTGATATCTGTAATTTGGTTGATGGTGATGTAAGTGCTGAAGTAAATGCGGTTGATTACGACGGAATGATTAAAGAAGGTGAAGAATTGGCTGATTTACACGATCAAATCGTAGTTAAATTACCAATGACAAAAGAAGGGGTGATGGCTGCTAAATATTTCTCTGATAAAGGAATTAAAACGAATGTTACGTTAGTATTCTCTGCAGGTCAAGCGTTATTGGCTGCCAAAGCTGGTGCTACTTATGTTTCTCCATTCATTGGTCGTTTGGATGATATTTCAACTGACGGTTTAGCTTTGATTGAAGAAATCAGAGAAATCTATGATAACTACGGTTATGAAACTCAAATTTTGGCTGCTTCAGTTCGTCACACAATGCACATTGTAAACTGTGCTAAAATTGGTGCCGATGTTATGACAGGTCCATTATCTGCTATCACCGGATTATTAAAACACCCATTGACAGATATCGGTTTGGCTCAATTTATTGCTGATTTCGAAAAAGGAAATAAGTAATTCAGATCGCAGAATTCAGATTTTAGAATTCAGATTGAAACGATAAAAAAAAGTCCCATTTCAGTACGAAATGGGGCTTTTTTTTATGATTAAGTTCTATTAGAAGTCATACCCGACAGGTTTTTAAAACACAAGTGTTCGGAAGACTGCAAAAGCCATCTATTTCGACAACATATTACCCATAAAGTTTGTCATTCCGAGGAAGGAGGAATCTCCGTTAGAAGCTCGACAAAGATTAGAGATTTTGATTGCGGAATTACTTGCGGAGATTCCTCCTTCCTCGGAATGACAATATTGAGTAAAAATCGGCTAAATATTGTCTTACTCGACTCTTCGAACACTTATGTTTTAAAAACTTGTCGAGTCTAAAATAAAAAAATCCCATTTTACTATTTTTTAGCAAAATGGGATTTTTTTTATGATTTAGAAATCTAAATTCAAAAATCTGAAATCTAAAATCTTAATGTCCTCCAGCTACTTTTTTGTCAAAATCAATACCGTGAGCTCTTAAGATTTGGCTTACTTTCCAAGCATAGAATGCTAGATAAGCGAAGCAAATGACACCTACAACATAACTAGATTGTATTCCGATAATTTCGGCAATTTTCCCTTGGAAAACGCTCACAAAACCACCTCCCATAATCATCATGATAAGGAAGCTACTTCCTTGGCTAGTGTGTTTTCCTAATCCGCTTACAGCCAATGTAAAGATACAAGGCCAAAGAGTGCTACAGAATAAACCAACACTTGTAAAAGCATAAACACTTACCATTCCTGAAGTTGTAATACCGATAGCTGTTGCAGCAATACCACAGAAAGAGAAAATTAGTAGCATTCTGGCTGGATTTCCTTTACTCGCCATATCTGCACCAATTAATACTAAAATAACTAATGCATAGATGTAAAAAGGAGTCAAATCGTGGTTTGCAATAGCGTTTACCGCCAAAAACACCCCAAAAGCCAAATAAGGCGCAACAAAACGTAATATTTTTAACAGGCTCATGTCTTCAGTAAAAGCTTCGACAGCTCCAGTCCAACGGCCAATCATTAAACTAGCCCAGTATAAAGAGATGTAAGGAGCAACATCTTTGGTCAAGAATCCTAATTTTGATTCCATATAAGCAGGTAAATTACTTGCTGTAGATACTTCAACTCCTACATATAAAAAGATAGCAATCATCCCCATAACCAATTGTGGGTACTGTAAAGCTGATTTTTTTATGGATATTTTGTCATGAGAATCATCTTCTTCAACTAATTCTGGTCTTTCTGGTAATGATGAGAATTTCAATAAAATTCCAACTATTAAAAAAGCAAGTCCTAAGATTAGGTAAGGAATTTTAACGCTTTCAATACTTGCGGTAGTATTTTCATTTGCATTAGAACCAAAAATGGCAAAACTTACAATTAATGGTCCAATTGTAGTACCGAAATTATTGATACCACCTGCCAATGTCAAACGTTGAGAGCCTGTTTTAATTGGTCCTAAGGCAATCGCCAATGGATTGGCTACCGTTTGTTGCAATGAAAACCCTAATCCTACTATAAAAAGACCTGCCAACATTAATGGGAAAGACCCTGTATTGGCAGCGGGATAAAATAAAAGCGTTCCTAAAGCAGAAATAAATAATCCTACTGATAATCCGTTTTTGTAACCTATTTTGTTTACTAAGTCTTCTTTTATTACAACTGAAATCCCCATGTAAATAAGCGAACCAACGGTATAAGCGATATAGAAAGCAAAAGCCACTAATTGACTTTCTCCTTGTGTTAAATCGAATGCTTTTTTGAAAACGGGAATTAAAATGTCATTACTTGCAGCCACAAATCCCCAAAAGAAGAAAACGCTAGCTAAGGGGATGAACTGTCCCCAGTTGGTTTTTGAATTTTCTGTACTCATAATTTTTTAAAATTTAATTTTTTTGGTTATTATTAATTATTTTGATGCTGCAAGACTGTAAATATATTTCTTACCGATTTTAAAAAAAAATTTTCCGTTATAAAGTTTTTTACTTTTATATAAACGACATTATTTCGTCAACAAATGACTCTTTTATTACCTTTTTATTAAAGAAAAATCGATGTAGGACTGAGCTTTGAGTATAAAAAATAAGTCGTTTTTAATAGCTTAATAAGTGTAAAAAATACATTAAAAACTTGAAGTGTAGTGATTGTTTTCTATAGTTTAGTCTTTGTAAGTGTTGTAACAAAGTGTAGTTTTTTAGAGGGATTTTAGTCTAAAATTTTACTTTTAACTTCTTTGTTGTAATTTCGACCTATAGGGATGTTGTGCGTTAAAATTTGTATTCTGTTTCCTTCTATGGATTTTACTTTATTTAAGGCGATAGTATAGGATTTATGGATACGCATGAACCTGTCTGCGGGTAACTCTTCGGTTAGGGAACTTAACGATTTGTGGGTGATATAAGTTTTCTCGGGAGTGACTACTTTTATGTATTCTTTCATTCCTTCTATAAAAAGAATCTCATCAATATTGATTTTGACCATCTTTTTATCCACTTTTATAAAAATGTGTGGTTCAACGCGATGGTTATCAATTTTGATATTGTTTTTTAAATTATGTTCGGCTTCGATTTTGTGGATACATTTTATAAATCGAGGCAAGGGGATTGGTTTAACCAAATAATCTAATACCTCCAAATCATAACTTTCGGCAGCAAATTCCCTGAAAGCTGTCGTAATAATGATTCGGGTTTTGTTTTCAAGCAAACGAATTAATTCAAATCCGGTCATCATTGGCATGTCGATGTCCAGAAACACAGCATCGACATTATTTGAATTAATAAAGTCGAGTCCCTCCAATGAATTATTGAAAGTAGCAATAACCTCAAAGTCCGAAAAATTCTCAAAATAATTGAGTAATACTTTTATGGCTAATGGTTCATCATCAATTAATACGCATTTAATCTTCATTGTGTAAAGGGATTTGTATTTTGATAATATAAAAATTGAATTTTATCATTTGTTGAATGACGAAATTGTTCTTAAAAATTAGTTTTAGCCTCTTTTTGGTGTTGGATAAACCAATTCCTTTTTTAGATTTTAAAGGTGGTGAAATTACAAAATTATTTATTATTTCAAATTCGAGCTTGGAATTTACAACTCTGAAGTTGATTTTTATTTTGAGGTTTTTATTATTTGCCCCTCCGTGTTTAAAAGCATTTTCTATCAGTGAAATGAACAATAATGGAGGGATTTTTATATTATCCAGATCTGATTCAATATTAATACTGACTTCCACATTTTGAAACCGGAGCTTTTCAATCTCAATATAACTTTGGATATAATCGATTTCTTTTATTAAAGGAACAAATTGGCTATCTTCAATGTCATACAATACATATTCCATCAAATTGGAAAGCTTAATAATTACATTGGGCACTTTGTTTGATGATTCCAGCGACAAAGCATATAAATTATTCAAAGTGTTAAAGAAGAAATGCGGCTGAATCTGATTTTTTAAATATTTCAACTTGATTTTGTTTTGATTCTCCAATATCGCTTTGTTACGGTCTCTTTCCCTTAGCCATGTTAACATTAAATAAAAAGAAGATGCAATTGCAAGCACATAAATTTCCCCAATAGTAACGGCAACAATGTGGTTAAGTTCAAAAGGGGTGTAATCCTTGTTGGCTTCGGGCCAAATATTCTTAGAGATTATGTAATAGTAGAGTCCGGTTTTTAACAAATAAAAGACAGCAAGGCTGGCTAAAAGTGAAAACGCGTATTTGATGTATTTGGATTTTAATACAAACATTGGGATCAATACCAATATATTGAAATACACAATAGGGATGTGGAGTGCATATTCCAATAAGTTTGATTTGAATGAGTACTTATAATCGTTAAAATAAGCTCCCCAACGCAAAAAGTTAAGAAAAAACCAGATTACCCAAAACCATACGTGGTTTATGAGTTTGATTTCGAAGTTTACTTTTTTCATAATACTATTTCAGGCATTTGAATATAAAATCAAACCAATGCCGTTTTGGTTATGCAACAATAATCATTTTGTTATTAAAAAAAGCATTTTAATAAAAAAAATGTTGTGATATATGAAGAATAGCTTAAAAAATATTATAGAAAACGTTTTCGAAAAACACATTATTGATTAAAAGATGTCGTTGGTTTAAAAAACAATGCTGTTGGTTTAATTTTTTTTTTTAGGAAATACCATCCCTCTAATTTTATCCCATAACTAACAAAAAATTATTTAAAATGAAAAAAATTCTATTAATCGTTATGGTTGTTTTTACTGCGCAACTAACCCTTGCGCAGGTAAAGACAATCAAGGGTTTGGTTACTGATTCAAAAGGTATGCCTTTGCCTGCAGCAAATGTTGTGGTAAAAGGGGAGTCGAATGGGACGTCGACAAATTTTGATGGTGGTTTTAGTATCGAAGCTAAAACTGGGGCAACTTTGGTGATTTCTTATTTAGGGTATGAAACAAAAAGTGTTGTCGTGGGAGAATCGGCTACTATTAATGTACAGCTGACAGAATCGGGTTCTACAGCTTTGTCTGAGGTTGTTGTAACTTCATTGGGTATTAAAAAATCTAAAAAGTCTCTGACTTATTCGGCTCAAGAGTTAAAATCGGAAGAGCTTGTTAGAGCAAAAGATCCTAACTTAATGAACACAGTTGCCGGAAAAATTGCCGGAGTTGCTGTTACTAAAAGTGCCGGTGGTTCTGGAGGATCAACAAAAGTTACAATTCGAGGAAATTCATCTACTACAAACAACAATCCTTTATATGTTGTTGACGGGGTGCCAATGTTGAACATTTCATCGATTCAGCCAAACGATTCATTCGGTTCTACACAAGGAGGAAACCGTGATGGAGGAGATGTTGTTGGTTTGTTAAATCCTGATGATTATGAAGGAATGACAGTTCTTAAAGGAGCATCTGCAACAGCTTTGTATGGTAGTCAAGGAGCCAGAGGGGTAGTTTTGTTGACTTCCAAAAAAGCTAAAGAAGGAGTTTCTTCTTTCAGAGTGTCTTCAAATACAACTGTTGAGACAGCTGCCTATTTGCCAAAATTCCAAACGTCTTATATTGCTAAACCAGGAGCAGATGAGTCATGGGGAGCGGCTCAGGCAACTCACGATCATACAAGAGATTTCTTTGAAACAGGAGTAACACAAATTTCTTCTTTCGGTTTTTCTACAGGTTCAACAAATTCGGCTACAAATGTGTCGTATGCTAACACTTCTGCAAATGGAGTGTTGCCAACAAACAGTTTGAGCAAAAACAACTTCAATGTTAGACAAATGGGGAAATTTTTTGGTGATAAATTGACAGTTAATGCCAATGTAAGCTATACTTCTCAATATGTAACAAACAGACCCACCAGTGGATTGTATTTTAACCCACTTACAGGTCTTTATTTAATGCCAAGAGGAAACGATTTTGAATATTATAAAAATAATTTCGAAAAATTTGATCCTGCCAGAAACATGATGGTTCAAAACTGGATGACAGACAGAGATATTGAGCAAAATCCATATTGGGGATTGAAACGTAATGAATCTAAAGATGGTAATCAATTCTTTAACGGATCAGCTGGATTGAATTACAAAGTAAATAACTGGTTGTCTATTGGTTCTAGGTATAATTATGATAGAGTGACTTCAGAATTTAATAAAGAAATTTACGCAACTACTCAAGGAACTTTGTCTCATCCAAATGGTAGATACATCAATATTACAGATGTAAGCTCTCAAAATTATGCCGATTTAATCGCTACAATTAATACAAATATCAATCCTGATATTACGTTTTTTGCAAACGTAGGTACTAGTTTCACAAAAACATCAATTAATGATGAGACTGTTTTAGACTCAGATCCATCAGGATTGGGAATTGCAAACTGGTTCACACTTCACAATTTTAATTCTAATACTGGTAATTATCAAAATTACGGTTATAGAAGAGAGCAACAATCTGTTTTTGCAGCGACAACTTTTGGTTACAAAAACATGCTTTATTTAGATATTACCGGACGTAATGACTGGTCTTCTACATTGGCAAACACAGGTAATCTGTCGTTTTTCTATCCTTCTGCCGGACTTACTGCTCTTTTGAGTGAAATGATCACAATGCCGGAATCAATTTCGTTTGGTAAAGTTCGTGCTTCTTTTGCTCAGGTTGGTAATGATGTTCCTGCATTTTATACTTCACCAACTTCAAATTATACGGCTGCAAATCCACAAAATATCAACCCAACAGTTGGTCCAAGACCAGGTACAAATTTGAAACCGGAAAGTCAGGATTCTTATGAGTTGGGTACTGAATGGAGATTTGTGAACAACAAATTCGGAATTGAATTGACTTACTACAATAATAAAACAAAAGATGAATTACTTACTATTCCTGCTCCAGCGACAAATGCTGAGGGATACCAAAATTACGCATACAATGGCGGGGTAATCAAAAATAGTGGTATTGAAGTATTGTTGAATGCAAAAATTATCGATAATGATAAGTTCAAATGGGATGCAACTGTGAACTATTCGAAAAATAACAATGAGGTTTCTGGATTACCAGAAGAGTTGGGAGGAACAGTTATTTTGACACAGCCTGGCGTAAACAGTTATAGATATTCATTGATCAATGGTCGTCCGTTTGGAGTTATTGAAGGAATTAATTTTAAGAAAGATGCACAAGGCAGAATTTTATTGAATGCTGACGGATCGTTCCAAAAAACAGATTTTGAAGAAGTGGGTAATGCAAATCCAGATTTTATGTTAGGTTTTTCTAACTCTTTCAAATACCATAACTTCTTCTTGAATTTTACAATTGATGGTCGTTTTGGCGGGGATGTAATGAGTTTGACCGAGGCTGTAAATGATCAGTTTGGTGTTTCTAAAGCAACTGGTGATGCCAGAGCTGCTGGTGGGGTAGTTGTTAATGCGGTTTATCCTGATGGAACAGCTTATGCCGGAAAATATCCTGCAGAGAGTTACTATAGCCAAGTTGGTGGTAGAGCAGGTATTTCTGGAGAATATGTTTATAATGCTACAAATGTAAGTATGAGAGAATTAGCTTTTGGATATACATTTGATCTTAAAAATGTTAAGTTTCTTAAATCGGCTAACTTATCATTAGTAGGTAGAAATTTATTTTTCTTCTACAAAGATGCGCCATTTGATCCAAATATTTCTTTGAGTACAGGAAATGGTTTACAGGGGATTGATGTTTATGCAGCACCATCTACTAGAAGTATCGGTCTTAATTTAAATGTAACTTTCTAAAAATCTATCATCATGATACTAAATAAAATAAAAACAACTGCTATATGCGCTTCATTATTGGCAGCAGTAAGTTGTACCAGTGATTTTAATGAAATCAACACCAATCCTACGGGGATTACTGCCAAAGAACTTGAACAGGATTTTAACCATGTAAAAGTACCTTTTTCTACTGTTTTCACAGGTATTTTTAACACTACCCATTGGAAATACCAATTGCAGCAAAACCTTAATGCTGATATATGGTCAGGTTATATGGCTACTCCAACCCCTTTTAAAGGAGCTGCGGGAGATAATTCAAACTATAACTATGTTGATGGTTGGAATGGTTTTATCTGGAGTTTGCCTTATACAGATGTAATGGCAAATACGCTAAAAATTGAGCAAAGAACTAAAGGAAAATACGATCAGTTTTATGCTATTTCACTTATTTTGAAAGTGGAAGCAATGCACAGAGTTACTGATGTGTTCGGACCAATTGTATATTCTCAATTTGGAACTACAAATACTACGATTCCTTATGATTCACAGGAAGAAGTTTACACTAAAATGTTTTCAGAACTTGATTTTGCTGTTGCTGAATTGACAAAAAGAGTAAATGCAGGTGAGGCATCCACTTTTGTGAGTACAGATATGACAGCTTATGCAGGTGATTACAAACAATGGGTTAAATATGCGAATTCATTGCGTTTGCGTTTGGCTATGCGATTGGTGAAAATCAAACCTGCTTTGGCTAAAACTGAAGCTGAAAAAGCAATTAGCCAAACTTTTGGTGTAATGACTACGAATGCTGATATCTGCAAAGTAATTATCCCTAATTTCATCGATCCAATTTTGACAATTTCTTCAGCTTGGGGAGATATTAGAATGTCTGCTGATATGGAATCTATAATGAATGGTTATGCAGATCCTAGACTAGCTAAATATTTTAATACTTCAGCTGATTTTCCTGGTCAATATAGAGGAGTTCGTACCGGTATTAACATGATTGCCAAATCTGATCGTACAGGTATGTCTGAAATTGGTTCAATTGTTGGATCAAATGAAAAAGTATTCATGACTACAGCCGAAGTATATTTCTTGAGAGCCGAAGGTGCTTTGAGAGGATGGAATATGGGAGGAACTGCTCAAGCTCTATATGAGGCAGGTATCACGGCTTCATTTGCTCAACACGGTGTTTCGGGAGCGGCTGCTTATATTGCAGATAATGCAAAAATGGCTAAAGATTTCGTTGACGTGAAAGATGCTGCCAATAATACAGTGGCAGTGAATAAAGTTACTATCGCTTGGGATGCAGCTGCTTCCAATGAAGTGAAATTGCAAAAAATCATCACTCAAAAATGGATTGCCAACTTCCCTGAAGGGCAAGAAGCTTGGTCTGAATATAGAAGAACCGGATATCCTAAATTGTTTAGAATAATACATAATACAAGTGGCGGAACGATTACAACTGAATTTGGTCCACGCAGAGTAAACTTTGTACAGTCTGAAAAAGACGGAAATCCTGGTGGTGTTGCAACAGGACTGAGCAAATTAGGCGGACCTGATAATGGAGGAACTAGACTTTGGTGGGATACTACCGGAGCTAATTTCTAGAAATATTTTATAATAGTTAATTTTTTATTCCAGGCAGGTGAAAGCCTGTCTGGATATAAAAAAATGAAGAATTAGAATGTTGCTGCAAGATTTATTTTAATTGATTTTTAAAGGTTATATAACCAACTGCTCCGATTTGTAAAGGATGTTTCCTTTGTTTTAAGGGCTTATTGTCATAGAAATTACTTTTATTTTTTAGAAAATAAAATTTATATATAAACAGGAAATCTGAGGTCTTGTTTCAAAAAAAAGAATTAAATTCAATATCAAAACAAACAATTAATAAGTTGTTTTTTAATACTTTAAATGTTTAATATTCAGCTTTTTAATAATTAAAATGTAACAAAAAACATGAGAACTACATCAACAATAGTCAACGACATAAGCTTTAAAAAAGCTGGTCAGTTTGAAGATACCCGTTTTGAAAAAATCCATAATGTAATTTTTAAAAACTCGGCGGATGCTTCAATAATCGTTGCCAGAGAGATTGCCGATTTAATTCGTTCCAAACAAGAAAAAAACAAGAAGTGTGTATTAGGGCTGGCTACCGGTTCTTCTCCAATAAAAGTGTATCAGGAATTGGTTCGTATGCACAGAGAGGAAGGGTTGAGTTTTGATAATGTTGTGACTTTTAACTTGGATGAATACTACCCAATGCCGAAGGAAAGCAATCATAGTTATCATTACTTTATGCATTTGCATCTTTTTGACCATGTTGATATTAGGCCTGAAAATATCAATATTCCCGACGGAACGGTTGCATTGGAAGACTTAAACCAGTTTTGCGTTGATTATGAAATGAATATTAAAAACGCCGGAGGCCTTGATTTTCAGTTGTTAGGAATTGGTCGTACCGGTCACGTCGGTTTTAATGAACCGGGTTCTCATATCAATTCGGGAACAAGGATTATTACCTTAGATCATATTACCAAAGTAGATGCTTCGGGGGATTTTAACGGAATAGTAAATGTTCCTAAAAAAGCAGTTACAATGGGAGTTTCTACTATTCTCCGATCCAAAAGAATAGTTTTGATGGCTTGGGGGCAAAATAAAGCTTCCATTATAAAAAGAACAATTCAGGGAGATATTAGCTCAGAAGTTCCAGCTACTTTTTTGCAAAACCATAACAATACCACATTTGTTTTGGATGAAGGTGCCGCTTCAGAATTGACGAGATTGGAAACACCTTGGCTGGTAGGGGAATGTATTTGGACTGAACAATTGAAAAACAAGGCAATTGTTTGGCTTTGCCAACAAACGAATCAATCGATTCTTAAATTGACCGACAGAGATTACAATAACAATGGAATGTCTGATTTGTTGGCAGCGGGAAGTTCTTCGTATGATTTGAATATCAATATGTTTAATGTATTGCAACACACTATTACTGGATGGCCAGGTGGTAAACCCAATACTGATGATTCCAACCGACCTGAAAGAGCTAATCCTGCGAAGAAAAGAGTTATTCTTTTCAGTCCGCATCCTGATGATGATGTTATTTCGATGGGAGGAACATTTGCCAAATTGATTAAACAAGGGCATGATGTACACGTTGTTTATCAAACTTCCGGAAACATTGCAGTTACTGATGATGAAGCATTAAAGTTTGCCGAAGTGTGTAATGATTTTGTTGAAGGAGGTGATTCGGGAATCAATTTTCAATCGGTAATTGATTCTATTAATTCCAAAACGATAGATCAAAGTGATTCTGCCGAAGTTAGGAAATTAAAAGGATTAATTAGAAGAAGAGAATCTTATGCTGCGACAAGATATATCGGTTTGAAGGACGAAAACACTCATTTCCTGGATATGCCTTTCTATGAAACGGGGATGGTTCAAAAGAAACCATTGGGGACGGAAGATATTGCTGTTGTAAAGGAAATTATTGAGCGAATACAACCGCATCAAATATTTGCAGCAGGCGATTTGGCCGATCCGCACGGTACGCATGAAGTATGTTTGAACGCCATTTTTGCAGCTTTGAAAGCATTAAAACCAGAACCTTTCATGAACGATTGCTGGTTGTGGTTGTATAGAGGAGCTTGGCATGAGTGGGATATTCATGAAATCGATATGGCCGTTCCTTTGAGCCCAGATGAAGTAATGCTGAAAAGACAGGCTATTTTGTATCATCAATCTCAAAAAGACAGGGTAATGTTCCAAGGGAATGATTCCAGGGAATTCTGGGTTAGGGCAGAGGACAGAAATAAAAATACGGCAAGATTATATGATAAATTAGGTTTGGCCGAATATGAAGCGATTGAAGCTTTTAAACGATTTGAATATTAGTAGTAGTTAGTTTTTTTACATGTTTGTTTACCAAGGTACTGACCCCAATTTTTTGGCAAACTATTTATTTTGGGGTTAGTCCTTTTTTTGAACAACATTTTTCTAATTTTTTTCTATAAAATGAAATACATTGTAATTTTTTTATTCGCCTCTATCGTTTCTTCGGCTCAAATTACCAAGGAGCAACTGAATATTATGCCTTGGCCACAAAATATAACTTTGACAGAGGGCAGTTTCCTTTTGACCAAAAACTTTAAAGTAAATATTACCGGAGCGCCAAATGAAAGAATATTTATAGGTGCTACCAATTTTTTGAGACGCTTGGACGGGAGAACAGGTCAATTTTTTCAGCAAGGATTTGTAATGGGTTTAAATGAAGTTCCCGATGCACAATTACAGATTAATTGTGTTCGGGCTGCAAAAATCGATTTGTACGAGGATGAAAGTTATTTATTGGAAGTAACAACTAATAAAATTACGATAAACGCGACTACTGATGTTGGGGCTTTGCACGCATTGGAAACTTTGTTGCAACTTTTGCAAAATAATAGCAATTCGTTTTATTTCCCAACTTCAAAAATTTCCGATTTTCCAAGATTTACCTGGAGAGGTTTGATGATTGATGGAGCAAGACATTTTATGCCAATTGATGTGATTAAGCGCAATCTGGATGGAATGGCAGCGGTAAAAATGAATGTTTTTCATTGGCATTTGGTTGATGATCAGGGTTGGAGGATTGAAATGAAAAAGCATCCGAAATTGATTCAAATGGCATCGGATGGGAATTATTACACTCAGGAAGAAATAAAAGATGTTGTAAGATATGCATCAGACAGAGGTATTTTGGTAGTTCCGGAATTAGATGTACCGGGGCATGCGTCAGCTATATTGACCGCATATCCCGAAATTGGAAGCAAGGTCGTTAAGCTGAATGTAAATAATGGTGAAAAAGGGCAACAATTCACACAAGTACAATCGTATAGCGTAGAAAGAAATGCTGGGGTTTTTGCTCCTACTTTGGATCCATCAAACCCTAAAACGTATCAATTGCTGGGTGAATTTTTTGATGAAATCTGTCCGCTTTTTCCGGGAAAATATTTTCACATAGGAGGAGATGAAAATGAGGGGAAAGATTGGGACTCCAATCCTAAGATACAGGAATTCAAAAAGAAAAATAAATTGGCAACGAACCACGAATTGCAAACGTATTTTACCATGCAATTAATCCCGATGCTCAAAAAGCACAATAAAGTATTGATGGGGTGGGAAGAAATTATGACCAAAAATATGTCCAAAGATGCGATCATTCATTCCTGGAAAGGAAGCAATGAGGGAATGCCAGCGGGTAAATCTCTTGTAGATGCTGCAAAAGGAGGTTATAAAACCGTATTGTCTAATGGATATTATATTGATTTGATGCTTGGTGTTGCAGAACATTATTTGGTAGATCCAATGCCAAAAAATAATACATTGACTGATGAAGAAAAAGCAAGGATTTTGGGTGGTGAGGCTACTATGTGGTCCGAATTAGTATCTCCAGCGACTATCGATTCCAGAATTTGGCCAAGAACAGCAGCAATTGCAGAGCGTTTATGGTCGAACGAAAATGTTACCGATATCAATAATATGCGTAAAAGGCTGGATGTGATTTCTTTCCGATTGGAAGAATTGGGATTGACACATTTAAAAAGTAAAGAAGGCTTGCTGAGAAATATTAGCAATAATCAAAAGAGTGAGGCATTGCTTGATTTGTCTAATGTTTGCGAACCACTTAAACTATATTCAAGAAATAAAGGAGGTACCGAATACCAAATGTATTCTCCTTTAACCTTATTTGCCGATGCTTGTACTCCGGATGCTTCCGATGCGATAGGTTTTGATAGTGCTATAACTAATTATTTAGCTAATAAGACAGATGAAAATCAAGCTGCAGTTGCTAATTATTTGAATAAGTGGGTTACTATACACAAAGATTTAACGGCATTAAGTAATAATGCTCCTTTGGTTCAGCCATTGTTGCCATTGTCAAAAAGTTTGAGTGCTATAGCAGAACAGCTTTTGCTAAAAATAAGCAATAAGCAAGGTTTAGATGATTCCGCATTATATGGATTACTTGAAAAATGTGATTCCAAAGAATACGCCGATGTTGAACTAGCGGTGTATAATAGCTTGAAAAAGTTAGTGCAAGCTAAAATTTAATTCAAAAATAAGAGCCTGTTTAAGTTTTATATTTTAGAATTGTTATAGTTTATTTTTTGAGTGAAAAAAGGCAAATTTTGTAGAGATAGTGGGAACTATCTCGAAAAATTTAACGAATTTGTAGCCAAAAAGAAGTATAACAAAATAATTAGATGAAATTTAAACAGGCTCTTAGAGTTATAATCGTTTAAAAATGAGTTTGGTTATTTGTATTTTATGTGATTATTTATTTTGAATTAGTATTGCTTTGAGAGGGAAAGCAATATGTAAAACCTGGTGAGAAATCACCAGGTTTTTTTTTGGTACAAAGTTTGTAATTATGGTTTTAATTTGCTGAAATATAGGTGTTTGTGTTGTTTCTATTGTTTTGTTTGGAGAAAAGTGACTATTATGACTTTTTGTTTCTGAGTTTGAAAATTAAGTTTTTTTTAAGATTTTTTGTAAAATTCTTGTGAAATAATAAAAAAAGTATTTGGTACTAAAAAAGATAGATATTTTTGAATGAGAAGTTGTAATAATAAGTTCATAGATACGATATGTAAGATTTGATTATTGGAAGAAATAATCATATTGAATTATTATTTGCCTTTAGTTTTGTTTTAAAAATCTATTAAAAGTTAGATAGTTAATTGTTTTTTTTATTTATTCAGGTATGCATTAGTCCTTCTGTTTTACAAAAAACAAGTTTTTTGTACGGATTATCGCTAACTATTTTTGGACTTGATTGTATAAAATGGTTTTTTTAGTAAAATAATAAAATAGTCCATCATAATAATTAAATACACCATTTTTTTTGACTCCTCCATAAAATAAGTTTGTTAAAGGTTATTATAAGTTTAAGATTTCATTAACAGCTGCAAGGTAAATGAAGTTTTTTTTATAAAGTTTGCTAAAACGATATAGTTTAAATATGAGTCTTTTTGAGGGTTGTTTGGGAAATTAGGCAATGTCAAATGGATTTAAAATAAAAGAAGCCTATGATTAAAAAGTGACAGTAAAATGATTTGTTTCGGGCAAATCAAGATTTTTTTAAATATTATTTCCAAAAACTAGATTAATTATTATTTGTATGAAAAAAAGTTGCACTGATTATTATTGCACGTCTCAAAGCCAATCGAGGTTTTCAGGTGGATATGCAAAGCTGGGTAAAAAAATGCTTTTGACAGCAGTAATGTTTTTATTTACATTATTCTCTTTTGCCCAAGACAAAATTGTAGTGTCCGGAAAAGTTTCGGATGCTAAAGGTTTGCCAATTCCTGGGGTTACTGTACGTGTACAAGGAACGAAAACAGGTGGAACCACTACCGATTTTGACGGTAAATACACATTAAGTAATGTAGATTCAAATACCACTTTAGAATTTACATATATGGGGATGGAAACTGCTATAGCAAAAGTAGCTGACAGAAAAGTGATAAATACGACTATGCGTGAAACGGCCTCTACGCTTAATGAGGTAGTTGTAGTGGGATTTGGTACCCAAAAGAAAGCTAACTTGACAGGTGCAGTTTCTCAAGTAAAAATGGATGAGGTTTTAGGAGACCGTCCTGTTACTACTGTAGGATCGGCACTTCAGGGAGCTATCCCTGGGCTTAACATCACTAATTCGGCTACCCCAGGAGTTGCAGCTTCTTTTAATGTTCGTGGAGTGGCAACTATTAATACTAATGGTAATAATGCCCTTGTATTGATTGATAATGCCGAGGGGGATATCAATATGTTGAATCCGGAGGATGTTGAATCAGTTACGGTTCTTAAGGACGCAGCTTCATCTGCTATTTATGGTGCAAGAGCGGCTTTTGGGGTGGTACTTGTTACTACTAAAAAAACAAAGAAAAACCAAAAACCTGTTTTTAGCTATAATAATAACTTTGCTTATACTACACCAATCAATCAAGTGGAGCAGGCTCCAATTGCGGACATCGTACATACTCTTGGAAATTGGAGTAATACTCCAACGGTAGGAGGACCTACTAAGCAAAATTTATTTTTATGGGAAAAATATATCAGGGATTATAATGCAGATCCGATTAATTTCCTGACGAATAATCCTGGTACATTTCAAGCAGAAGGGAGATTTATGCCAGCAAGTGATCCTACGAGTTATTATTATTTGAAAGATACTAATATTCAAAATGGTATATTTGATAATCATGGATTGCAACAGACTCATAATTTTACTGCTTCCGGAGGATCTGAAGCGATTACCTATCGTATGTCACTAGGTACTGTTTATAATGATGGACCACTGATTACAGATAAGGATAAATATGAAAGATACAACTTAGGTTCGTACGTGGGTGCAGATTTGGCCAAATGGTTTAATACCTCTTTGGATTTTAAATATAATACATCTAACAGGTCACTTGTTTCTTTAGGTCCTATTTACAGACAATTACCTAATTTTACTCCAGTCGATACTGATGTCCCAAAATCTACTGATTTGAATGGGCCAAGATATATTTTCTCAGCTCCTCAGAATTATATTAAATATGGAAATCCTGATAATTATGTTAGAAAAGAGACTAGGATTTTCTCTCGTTCTGTTTTAACGCCTTTCAAAGGATTTGAAGGAATTGTTGAATATACGATGGATGATATTTTTAATGATACTAAAAAATTCACAAAAAGCACTGATTATATAGAAACCAATATGGTTGTAAGTCCATCTTCTTCATTTACTGATGAGAAAGTGCCGGTATATTTCAATAACAAAAGTAATTCTCAATACCGTTCTTTGAATGCCTATGCGTCTTATAATTTTACCAGTCCGAGTGGGGATCACCGATTTAAAATCATGCAAGGTTTCTCTCAGGAAAGAAATTATTATGAAGCATTGAATGTTAACCGTAAAGAAGTTATTAACGCTGATTTGCCTTCTATAAGTACTGCGGCCGGAGAGACAATTGCTGATGATGCCTTTATTGATAAAACGATACGAAGTGCTTTTTACAGAGCAAATTATAACTATAAGGACAAATATCTTTTAGAAGCTAATGGTCGTTATGATGGTTCTTCTAAATTTCCAAAATTAACAAGATTTGGATTCTTTCCTTCATTTTCTGGAGGATGGCAGGTTGCTAAAGAAGATTTCATGGGTTGGAGCAAAGACTGGTTAGACGAATTTAAGCTTCGTGCTTCTTGGGGACAAATTGGAAACCAGAATATTATGCTGTATAACACAACTACAAAGCAATGGGAAGAAGTTGTTTATGGTTATTCTCCAAAAATGGATTCTAGCAGAGCGCCTTGGATTGTAGGGACAACGCAACCTACAACGCTTGGTATGCCTCCTTTGGTACGTCAGGATTATGGTTGGGAAGTAGTTGCAACTACTGATTTTGGTGCTGATTTTTCAATGTTCAACAGACGTTTGAATATGACAGGTGATTACTATATTCGTAAAACTAGCGGAATGTTGGCGCCGGGTATGGATTATCCAGCAGTTGTGGGAGCATCTGCTCCACTTCAAAATACAGCTGACATGGAAAACAAAGGATGGGAAGCAACGGTAAGTTGGAGAGATAAAATTGGAAAAGTAGGTTATTATGTTGGATTCAATTTGTATGATTCACAATCTGTGATTACAAAATATAATAGTAATAATGCAGGTTTGTTGTCGATTAATGAATCTGGTAATAATACAACTTACTACGTTGGTCAAAAAATTGGTGAAATTTGGGGGTATAGAAATGATGGATACTATACAGTTGAAGATTTTAAAGATACAACAACTTGGGCACTGAAAGATGGTGTAACTTCTTTAGCTGGATTCTCACCACGCCCGGGAGATGTGAAGTATAAAAACTTGTCAGATAATGGGTCAGCTCCAAACGCAAATCAAATTGATTCTCCTAGTGGTTCTATTACAACTTCTAAACCTGGTGATAGAGAGGTAATTGGGAACAACGCAGCTCGTTATTCTTACGGTATCAATGGTGGTGTAAATTATGCAGGATTTGATTTTTCTTTTATTATGAATGGAGTTGGACAAAGAGATGCTTGGGTATCGGATATGTTGCATTTCCCACTTCTTGATAGAAACTTCTCAACCGTATATTCACATGAATTGGATTATTGGCAACCAATAGACGCGGCTAATGGAAACTGGCAACCGGTAAATCCTAATCCAGCCTATCCCCGTCTTTATAATGAAAATAATAATGTTGGTAGTAACACAAGAATACAAGACAGGTATTTGGTGAATGCGGCTTATTTGCGTTTGAAAAATATTACACTAGGTTACACTTTGCCTTCTCAAGCAGTGAAAAAAATTGGATTTAAAACAGTTAAGTTTTTCTGTTCTGTAGAGAATCCATACACTTGGTCACATCTTGAAAAGGGAAGAGATCCAGAAAGCTTAGGCTGGGGTTATCCATTTTACAAAACAACATCATTTGGTCTGAACATGGCATTTTAATAATGAAAGAAACTATGATTATGAAAAAATATATATTAGGTATTGTTGCAGGACTTGCTTTGGCAGGTTGTAACGATGATTATTTGGAAAAGTATCCAAAAGATGCGCTTTCTGAAAAAACGGCTTTTGTAACGGCAGATAATTTCAAGACTTTTGCCTGGGGCTATTATGGGGTATTTACCGATACAAATAATTTTTACCGTGGTATGGATGCCAATCAAGATACTTATAATGGAGATATGCTTGCGGGATGGCTTACCTGGAAAAATAAAACGGTTGATGGTAACCAGATGCGTACCCAATTGAAAGTTGCCGGTGCAGCAGGAAACGGTTGGAATTTTGTACAAATTAAGCGTGCTAATCTGATGCTTCAAAATATTGATGGGAGTAAAATGTCTCAAGCCGACAAAGATCATTACCGTTCGGTAGGGTTGTTTTGGAGAGCGTATTCGTATTATGAGTTAATTTCCCGTTTTGGAGATGTGCCTTGGATTGATAAAGTGATTCAGGAAGGTGATGATGATCTTATTTATGGTCCACGCACCCCTCGTAAAGAAGTGGCTGATCATTTATTGGCTGATTTGCAATGGGCAGAAACACATATCAGACCATTAGGAGATGGACCAAACACGATCAATACCGCTTGCGTGCAAGCCTTGATGTCCCGTTTCTTCCTTTTTGAAGGAACTTGGAGAAAATATCACGGGCTTGGAGATTCAGATGTATATTTAGATGAGTGTATCCGTGTGTCTAAATTATTAGCAGCCAAATATCCTACTGTTGCCAACAGTTATGATGCTTTGTTGAACTCTGCTGATTTATCAACTTACCCGGGGATTATCTTGTACAAGCAATTTGAGGTGGGATCTTTTACGCATTTTAGCAGCCGTTATGAAAAAACTACTGCTTTGAGTTATGACATGCCAAAATGTACAGTAGAAAATTATTTATGTAAAGATGGTCGACCAATTTCGACTTCACCTCTTTATCAGGGAGATAAAACAATGTTCAAAGAATTCCGTAATCGTGATTTGCGTTTGATAGGGACTGTTGTTCCTCCTTATAGTAGAAAGCTTAGTATTGTTGGAGGGTCGCCAAATCCAAGTTATGCAGATGGTACAGTATACAATTCTGTAGGATATTATGCAGGAGATCCTGATGTTACTGACAATATGGAGTTTGCTAATGTAGTGAAAAATGCTTTCCCGGGTACTAGTAAGAATCTTCCTGTGCTTTGGTTTGGTGGAGCATCGACTAGTTTTAACTCTCCTAATATTGCCGATGTTGGAGCACCTCAATTTGGTTCATGGACCGGTTATACTTTATGGAGACATTATCATACTTGGGATGATGATGTTAATGGAAATGTTTCTGATAAGCCAGTTTTCTGGATCGAAGAAACATTGCTTAACTTAGCTGAAGCGAGTTTTGAAAGAGGTCAATTTACCCAGTCAATTGCTGATATTACCATCAATAAATTGCGTCCAAGAGCTGGTGTTGCCAATATGATAGTTGCCAATATTGATGCCGGATGGGATACTAACCGTGATCAAACTGTTGCCCCTGTATTGTGGGAAATCCGTCGTGAACGTATGTCTGAGTTGATCGGTATGGGATTTGGATTCCAAGATGTTCGTCGTTGGAAAAAAGGACCTTATTACATCAACCAACCTAATTTAGGTGTTTATGTTACAAGAGCCAACTGGAGAAATCTAGATGCTAATGGTAATGTTCTTGCCACTCAAAGTGCTAAATGGAATGCTTCAGTTCTTCCATTGGTTAACAGAGATTTTACTGGAACTAACTTAGCGGCAGGATATGTAAAACGTTTTGATGATCCTACCAAAATTGGTAAAGGATGGTTGGATAAATACTATTTGGAATGGATTCCAACCAATCAAATTGTACTTAATCCAAATATTAAACAAAACCCGGGGTGGTAGTTTAATTTTGATTTGATATAAAAATAATCTCCTGTTTGAAGCATTCTTAGTGATGTTTCAGACAGGAGTTTTTCGTTTATAAAAATAAATAAAGTGCTTAATCTTTACGACGATTTGGAAGGTGGTGAGAAACGATATTGTAAAGGTGACATTTTTATGTACTTTTTGAATAAGCGTGAAAAATAATATGGGTCATCGTATCCTAAATCGGCGGCGATATTTTTTACTTTAACCTCCGAGGTCAGTAATTGCAGGCAGGCTTGTTGTAATTTTAAATGGATAAAGTAATCCAATGGAGCCATACCGGTGCTCTTCTTGAAAAGTAACGAGAAATGGGAAGGCGATAAATCATTCATCAGAGCCAAATCTTCCAATGTAAGTTTTTCGGCCAATTTACTTCTCATATAGTTAATTGTGTTGGTTATAGAGTCTTTTTCGACCTGTTTTTTTTCATTAATATTTATATCAGGATATAGAAAAGAGGAGATAAAATGATATAAACATAGATTTGCTTTGGTGATATTTTCTTTACCATAACCCATTTCAAGGTTTTGGTACATCGAGTGCCAAAGATCCAATCCTTTTTCGTTGTAAGCAATTTGTTGAGGTCCATCTAATAAGCCGATATCAAAACTTTTATTGAAAGTGTCCATATCATTACCACTAAAGTGAATCCAATAGATTGTCCAAGGATCATTTTCATCTGCGCCATAAGTCAACGGCTCTTTGGTTGCAGGAATGATAAAGAACTCATTGGGTCTAACTTCAAAACGTTTGTCGTTAATGGTATACCAACCTTTGCCTCGCATGCAATAAATAAAAATATTATCTGCACATCCGTTTTTTCGTTTTCTGAAATGATAGGCCGCCTTTGGGAAGTAGCCTATATGGGTTATGTATAAATGACTTAGGATTGGATTTTCTTTTATTGCTTTCTGCCAAATGTTGTCTGGCAATGATATTAATTTTTCTCCTTGAAACCCGTCACGTTGTTTGAAACTCTTCATGTTCTTTTGCATATATAAAAAAGCATTTAGTGCTAAAATACAATTTTAAATTTTTTTTTAACCTATATTTTTAAAGGATTTGTCAATCATTATCTAAAATGAATTTTGGATGTCATTTTTAAAACTTTTTTAGTTACAATGTGTTGAAATTTAAAGTATTAATTTTAATGTAATCAATGATTATGCCAAAGATGTTTTTGTTTTTTATTTGCAAATAGCTGTCATTGAAACAGTAAAAATATACTGTATTTCATAGTGATATCCTTTAAAGATAATTCTGCAAGCTATTTAGTCCTTTTTTTAATATATAATAATAAGATTGTCCATTATAATAGTTGAATGCGCTATTTATTTTCAAGATTGAACCCGATAAATTTGTTTTCTGTAAAGCATTAAAGTTCGGAAAAAATGATAAACGCCATTACGTTAAAGAAAAAGCATCAATCAGGTGTTTTACATGGTTCAAATTGGACTTCGAATTGCTTTACAAAATTAGTTTGCTCAGTTTTTTTGTTTTGATAGGTTGCGTGTCTGTATATGCCCAGCTGTCAGGTACGGGGGGTACAAGGCAGTTGGGCGCAGGCATCACCACACCAAAAATGGTGATTGATGATTTTATGGATAAGCGTTTTGGAATGTTTATTCATTTTGGTCCGGTAAGTCTTCGGGGAACCGAAATTGGCTGGAGTCGAGGCAAAGAAGTGCCGACAGTGGAATATGATAATTTATACAAAGAATTTAACCCAGCTTTGTTTAATGCCGATGAGTGGGTAAAAACAGCCAAAGATGCCGGGATGAAATACCTTGTGATTACTGCAAAGCACCATGACGGATTTTGTCTTTGGCCTACGGCTTTTTCAGATTATAATATAATGAACTCTCCTTTCAAAAGGGATATTGTTCAAGAGTTGTCGACGGCTTGTAAAAAACAAGGCTTGGCTTTTTGCATTTATTTTACTGTTGCCGATTGGCATGATCCTAATTATTCTGAAGATAAACCCGGTAATATGGATCAGTTTGTTTTGACAATGAAAAACGAATTGAAAGAGGTAATTATACGATATAAGCCCTATATGTTGTGGTTTGACGGGAATTGGGAAAAGCAATGGAAGCAAGAATATGGGGCGACCATTTACCAATACATTAAAAGTGTTGACAAAGATGTAATTGTCAATAATAGATTAGGAAAAGGAGAGCATACTGCTTTTTCATCTGCTTTAGTTGGTGATTATTTGACTCCCGAGCAAAAGATTGGGGAGTTGAATATGATTAATCCTTGGGAAAGTTGTATCACTATTTGCAATCAATGGGCTTGGAAACCCAACGATAAAATGAAATCACTGAAAGAATGCATCCAGACTTTAGTAAAAACCGCTGGTGGAAACGGAAATTTATTGCTGAATGTCGGGCCAATGATGGATGGACGAATAGAGACCAGACAAATAGAACGACTGAAAGAGATGGGGATTTGGTTAAATAAATAGAAACAACTATTTACGGAACCAAAGGCGGGCCATATAAACCGAACAATACCTACGCAACAACCAGAAAAGGAAATGTAATCTATCTGCACATTTTTGAGAGAAATGCAGATAAGCTAATCCTTCCGCCTTTGGCTGATGCCAAAATTAAAAAAGTTCATTTTTTCAATGGTGATGCGGTTTCTTTTGCGCAAAGCAAAGATTTTGGAGTACTGATTAATTTGCCAAAGATTTTACCAGA
Organism: Flavobacterium aquiphilum; assembly: GCF_027111335.1. Lineage (NCBI taxonomy): Bacteria > Pseudomonadati > Bacteroidota > Flavobacteriia > Flavobacteriales > Flavobacteriaceae > Flavobacterium > Flavobacterium aquiphilum. The sequence continues at coordinate 2,417,641 of NZ_CP114288.1, forward strand.
TGCAGTAAGTTCAGTAATTGTATTAGAGTTGGATAAAAATGCCGAAAAATTAAATATTATAAATAATTAACCGAATTTTAAATGATTTTCAAGACTTCAACAGCTGATGCCCGTTATCCTCTAGGAAGTGGAGCGGGAAGTGATGCCATTCACAGAAATCCAATTTATTCTTATGCCGTTACCCATTTGTATGACGATAGCGGGCATACAGGAACCGGATTTGCCTTTACACTAGGTGAAGGAAATGATTTGGTTTGTAAAGCTGCGCAGTTTTTTGCCGATCAATTAAAAGGAAGGGACATAGAAGAATTAATGTCTGATTTCGGAAGAGTTTTTAATGAACTTTCTAATGAGCAACAGTTTCGCTGGTTGGGTCCACATAAAGGTGTGGCTCACTTAGGATTGGCTTCGGTAACCAATGCTTGTTATGATTTATGGGCAAAGAAAAGAGGAGTACCACTTTGGAAATTATTGATTGATTTAAAACCAGAAGAAATTGTAAACACTTTGGATCTTTCTTATTTGGAAGATGAAATGACCCAAGAACAGGCAATCGAATTATTGCAATCGAATGTAAGCGGGAAAGAAGAGCGTTCCAAAATTATAGAAAAAGGATATCCGGGATATGATACTTCGATAGGCTGGTTTAATTACAGCGACGAGAAAGTAAGGGAAAATGTTCATAAAGCAATGGCCGAAGGATTTACAGCCATGAAATTGAAAGTAGGTTCCAAAGAGTTTGAACGTGATATTCGTCGTTCGCACATTGTAAGGGAAGCTGCAGGAGATAGTGCAACGATTATGCTGGATGCTAATCAGCAATGGACATTGCCGCAGGCATTGGAAATTTGTCCTCAATTCTTGTTGATGAACCCGTATTGGATTGAAGAACCAACGCATCCTGATGATGTGTTAGGACATAAAACTTTAGCCGATGCGATTGCTCCAACAAAACTGGCATTGGGAGAACACGTTCCTAACCGAATTATTTTCAAGAACTACCTTCAAACTAAGAGTGCAGGATTTATGCAGGTAGATGCTGTGAGAGTTGGTGGTGTAAGTGAATTTATTTCAGTAAGTTTATTATGTAAAAAATATGGCATCCCTGTAGTTCCTCACGTAGGTGATATGGGGCAATTGCATCAGCATTTGGTTTTGTTTAACCATATTTCGATGGGGCACGAAGCCTTATTTTTAGAGCATATTCCTCATCTTCAAAAACATTTTGTAAATCCGGTGGATATCAAAGGTGGTGTGTATAAAACGCCAATGGAAGCAGGAAGCAGCTGTGATTTAAAAGAATTTTCAACACAAAAGAAAACGCAAGTCATAATTTAATTAACTAACCAATGATTGGAACCACAGATCTCATTATCAGCGTTTGTTACGTTATTGGAATCCTTATTATTGGGTTGTCATACGGCATTTATCATAAGAGAAAAAGCAAAGAGAATGCGGCAAGAGAGTATTTTTTGGCAGGAAAATCGCTAAAATGGCCTTCTATAGGTTTGGCTCTTTTTGCTACAAATATTTCTACGGTGCATTTGGTGAGTTTGGCTCAAAGTGGTTTTGATTCTGGTTTGCTCAATGGTAATTTTGAATGGATGGCCGCCTTTACACTGATATTGCTGGCTTTGTTTTTCACTCCTTTTTACATTAAATCGGGTGTTGCCACTTTACCTGATTTCTTGGAACGCAGGTATGACCGTTCCAGTCGTGACTGGTTAGTCATTGTTTCAATAGTATCGGCGATTATTATACATATTGCGTTTTCGATGCTTGCAGGTGGGATTGTATTAAAGACTTTGTTCAATGTAGATCTTTACACAAGTGTTATAGTAATCTCTGTAATTACGGCAATATATACAATTGTTGGAGGTTTGAAAGCTGTTGTTATAACAGAATCTATTCAAACGGTAGTATTGATAACGGGAGCGACAATCATAAGTTTTGCGGCTTATTTCAAAATGGGAGGTTGGCAACCAATGGTTGATGTATTGCAATCTACAAACGGAATGAATAAACTCTCCATGCTTCGCCCACATGGTGATCCTAGCGGGATGCCTTGGTATGCCGTTATGTTGGGTTACCCGATACTTGGAATATGGTATTGGTGTGCCGATCAGACAATTGTTCAACGAGTGCTTGGGGCAAAGGATGAAAATCATGCCAGAGTAGGGCCTTTGTTTTGTGGGTTTATAAAAATTTTGCCCGTTTTTATTTTTATTCTTCCGGGGTTATTTGCTTATACATTGGCTCACTCAGGCAAATTGGATATCAGTGCTTTGCAATCTATTGACGAAACCGGAAAAACAATCGTTAACAGTAAAGGAATTTATACTTTGATGATAACCCAATTGTTGCCTACCGGATTGGTTGGAATTTTGGTGGCTGCATTGTTATCAGGATTGATGAGTCAGGTTTCAGGAGCTTTGAATTCTATTTCAACTATGTTTGGATATGACATTTACAAACGCTATCGTCCAAATACAAGTGATGTAAAATTGGTTGGTGTGGGTAAAATAGCGGCTGGAGTTGCTTTGGTTTTTTCTTTGATGTTGTTGCCTTTGCTTAATAAATACGAAAGTATTTTCAACGGATTGAACGACATTATTGCACACATCGCACCTCCAATTACCTGTGTTTTTCTTTTAGGGGTTTTTTGGAAAAAAGCCTCAGCTCAATCGGCTAAATTGACGCTTTGGATTGGGTCGGCATTGGGAGCCATTGTGTTTACGGTAAATAAAATATATGTAGGTACAGCTTTGGCACAGATTCCGTTCATGATGATGGCTTTCTATCTTTTTATGGCCTGTTTTGCTATGCAGGTTGTTTTCTCTTATGTGTATCCGGTTCAACATACTGCGCAAAGCGAGAAATTGTATTGGAAATCATTTTTGGAACCATTGCAAAGCAAAGGATGGAACGGAATCGGAAATTATAAAACACTATCGGCCTTATTGTTGCTTTTGATGGTAGGGCTATTTTGGATTTTTAGATAGAAAAAAATATGAAAAAAATGTATTCTATCATAATCGCTTTGGTGATTGTTATGATAACGGCAAGTTTTTTTCTGTTTTTTAATAATTGTACAAATGAAGGGAAAGTAGGGCTATCTAAGGAAATTAGCCGAATGGGAATGGTTACCGGAATAAAGCCTGACAAAATTGAATATTATAAACAGTTGCATGCAAAAGCCTGGCCTGGTGTTTTAAAGAAATTAAGAGAAGTTAACATTAAAAATTACTCCATATACATTCAAAAAATTGAGGACAAGTATTTTTTGTTCAGTTATTTCGAATATACCGGCTCTGATTTTGACAAAGACATGAAAAAAATGGCTGCGGATAAAACTACGCAACGCTGGTGGAAAGAGACTGATCCCACCCAAATTCCGTTGCCGGAAGCAGCAAGCAAAAAACAAGTATGGACTGATATGGAAGAAGTTTTCCATACAAATTAAAAGTTAAAAAGAATATTTATGCAACTACTAGCTAATAAAATTATATTTCTAACTGGAGGATCAATGGGGATTGGTTTGGAATGTGCCAAAAAATATGCCGAAGCAGGAGCCAAAGTAATGATTATGGCCAATCATGAACCTTCATTGATTGAATCTATGAAAATATTAGGGGAAGGACATAGCTCTTTTTTTGGTGATATTTCTAATTCATCCGAAGTGGAAAAAGCTATTGAATTTACTTTAAAACAATATGGTAAAATCGATGTGATTCACAATAATGCCGGTATTGCATGCCCATCAAAACCATTGGATGAAACCGATGAATACGAATGGGATAAACTTTTTGATATCAATCTTAAAGGAGTATTTTTCACTACGCGATTTGGCTTGGAAGCTTTGAAGCAAACTCAAGGTTGTATTTTAAACACTAGTAGTATTGTTGGAGAAATAGGTCAGGAAAATCACGCTGCTTATTCAGCGACAAAAGGAGCATTGAATTCATTGACTAAGTCGATGGCTTTGGATTATGCCAAATATAAAATAAGAGTCAATGCTGTCGCACCAGCCGGAGTATGGACACCTATGCTGAGAGAGTGGGGGAAAGAGCAAAAGGATTCGGCTAAAATCGAAAAGTATTTGGATGATATCCATGTTTTGGGTTATTGTCCTGAAGGAGATGTTATCGCCGATGCTTGTGTCTTTATCGTTTCGGATAAAGCGAGATTTATTACGGGTAATGTAATGCCGGTAAGCGGAGGTGCAGAGTTAGGCTATAGAAGATTTGATTAAAGACTTATAAATTAAAAGTATAAACATGCAAAATCTGAAATTTATTATTGTATTTTTTTTGATGCATAGCTTGGTTTCTGCCCAGGATAATTTGGATTTCCAAAAATTAATCGGACAGGTTGAAACCAAAGACTTTTTTTCGTCACCTGATTACTATACTTGGTGCAGTAGTATTATCAAAGGGGAGGACGGTAAATTTTATATGTTTTATTCCCGATGGTCACACGGAAAAAGAACCGAAACCGATGATCCAATGAACTATATTTTCAATGGTTTTAGTGGTTGGTGTAAATATTCAGAAATAGCTTGTGCTGTATCCGATAAAATTGCGGGGCCTTATAAATATGTTGCTACTGTATTGAAATCTAAAGGAGCTAACTCTACAGACTGGGACAAATTTACTTTTCATAATCCGCAAATCAGAAAGTTTAATAAGACTTATTATCTGTACTATATATCCAATTCGTATGACCCAACTTTATTTGAAAATGATACAAATAAAACAAAAGATTGGAAGCAATGGTTGAAGTATAATTGCACTCAAAAGATTGGTGTTATAAAAGCCAATCGTATTTCGGATTTTATTAACGGAAAATATATAAAGCCGGCAGCTCCATTGATGCAGCCAGATAATGTGAAAACATTTGAAGTAACAACAAACCCAACAGTTACCCAAGGTCAAGACGGTAGGTATTACATGATGTTTAAATCTCGAAAGCCTAACGTGGGGCATATGACTTTTTGGATGGCAGTAAGTGACAAACCAGATGGAAAATTTACCATTGTGAGTGATGTGTTTACCAATGCTGACATGGCTTGTGAGGATCCGTGTATGTGGTACGACAAAAAACGAAAAAGATATTATGCCGCTGTAAAATATTATTCCAATAGTAAAAAATTAGTGCCTCAGTTTGGCGCATTGGCACTTATAACATCTGAAGATGGAGTAAACTGGCAAGGAGCTCAAAATCCTTTGATTTCATTGCGAGAGCTTAAAACCAAAGACGGAATCATCCAGTTAGCTCATTTGGAACGTCCTTTTGTTTATATGGATGAAAAGGGACAGCCTGTAGCATTATTTGCGGCAGCATCAATAAAAGAACCGTCACAAGGCGGCGAACATCCAGCATCCGACTATAATTCGTTTGTGGTTTGTTTTAAATTAAATGATAATAAAAAGTAAAATGAAAAAAGGAATTCTTCTTGTAGGATTGTTATTCAGTGTGATGCTTCAAGCGCAACAATCAGTGAATATTATTCCGCAACCACTAAGTTTAACTCTTAAAAAAGGAAGTTTTGTTATTGATGATAAAACAGCGATAGAATCTTCAAAATCGGATAAAGAGGCGCAAAAAGTGGCTTTGTTTTTTGAAAACTTTGTAAATAAAGTTTCTAAGGTTAAAGTAAAAAGTATTTCTGCGAAGAATACTAAGAAAATCAGTTTCTTAATTGAGAAAAACGCTGAATTGGGAGAAGAAGGTTATACGATAAATGTTTCTCCGGAGACCGTTTCCGTGAAAGCAACTACTTCAAAAGGATTGTTTTACGGAATGCAGTCATTGGTACAAACCCTGCCTTTGGTTAAAGGAAATGATTGGGTTCAGATTCCTGCTATGGAAATAAAAGATAATCCTCGTTTCAAATGGAGAGGGGTAATGCTGGATGTTTGCCGTTACTTTTTTACGGTGGACATGATGAAGCAATACATCGATTTGATGGCTTCATACAAAATGAATGTACTTCATTGGCATTTGACAGAAGATCAGGGTTGGAGAATAGAAATAAAAAAATACCCGCGTTTGACAGAAATTGGTTCTGTGCGCAACGGAACGATCATTGGCAGATATCCTGGAAAAGGAAATACCAATGTGCCTGTTACGGGTTTTTATACCCAAGATCAGGTTAAAGAATTGGTTAAATATGCTTCAGACAGAGCGATAACCATTATCCCTGAAATTGAAATGCCAGGCCACAGTAGTGCAGCTATTGCGGCTTATCCTGAATTGAGTTGTTTTCCAAAAGAGAGAACAAAATTCAAGGATACCATTTTTTCGTTGCAATCAAGAAAAGAACTTGCTGAGGGAAGATTAAAATTTGTTCAGGAAACTTGGGGAGTTTTTGAAGATGTTTATGCTCCAACCGAATATACTTTTAAGTTTTTGGAAGATGTAATAGACGAAATCATTCCTTTGTTCCCGTCCAAATATATTCACATTGGAGGTGATGAATGTCCAAAAGAGTCATGGAAAAGAAGTGAGTTTTGCCAGAATCTGATAAAAGAAAAAGGTTTAAAAGATGAGCATGGCTTACAAAGTTATTTCATTACAAGAATGGAGAAATACATTAATTCTAAAGGCAAATCAATAATTGGTTGGGATGAAATTTTGGAAGGAGGCTTGGCACCAAATGCAACTGTGATGAGTTGGAGAGGTGAAAAAGGTGGCGTAGAAGCAGCAAAATTAAACCACGATGTGATTATGACTCCTGGTGACCCTTGCTATCTGAATCGTCCGCAAGGAGATCCCGAAACAGAACCTGTAGGCGGATGGGGTGTAGTTAATTTGAAGAGAGTGTATGCTTACGAACCTATTCCTTCTGAGTTAAGTGCTGAACAAGCGAAACACGTTTTAGGCTCGCAAGGTAATTTTTGGACCGAATATATTCCAACATTTGAGCATTTGCAATATATGTCGCTTCCAAGATTATTGGCATTATCTGAAGTGATGTGGTCTCCAAAAGATAAACGTGATTGGAAGGAATTTAGACAACGTTTGAACCCGCATTTCAAAAGTTTTGAAGCTAAAGGATTAAAATATTCTAAAGGAGACTTTAGAGCACTGATAACGACTGCTACAATAGACAATGTTTTATCAATTGTTCTTGATACCGAAAATCCTGATGCTGTAATTTATTATACAACAGATGGCAGTATTCCTACTGCAGAAAGCTTTAAATATACTAAGCCGATAGCTATAGACAAATCATTGACTATTAAAGCGATTACGGTATTAGATGGAAAAGTTATGACTTCAAAACCCGCAGAACAATCTTTTGTTTACAATAAGGCTTTAGGAAAAAAGATAACTTACGATAATAAATACAGCAGTTCTTATAAAGCGAGTGGAGACAATGCTTTAATTGACGGAATTAAAGGGACAAAGGATATTACAAAAAATTGGCACGGATTTCAAATTAATGACATTGTTGCTACTATTGATTTGGGTGCTGGGATTGACGGTAACAGTATTTCGATTGGATGTATCCAAAATTGGGCAAAATGGGTGTTTTTGCCACAATGGGTTAAATTTGAAATATCCCAAGACGGAATTAATTTCAAAGAAATAAAAACGATTGGTAATGAGGTTGCTCCAACCCAAAAAGGAGATATCCTGAAAGAATTTAAAGTCGATTTTCCGCAACAAAAGATTATGAAAGTGCGCGTGACTGCTAAGAGTTTAGGAGACATACCAACAGGCCATACAGACGAAAAACAAAAGCCTTGGCTGTTCGCTGATGAGATTTCGATTAATTAAAGTATAATTTGAATAAGATGAGAATTAATAAACTTAAAACAATTGCTTTTCTTTTAATTGCTTTACTGGGAATTATGATGGTTCATGCCCAGAAAAAACAAGGAAAACCCAATGTTATTGTCATTTTGATGGATGATATGGGTTATGCAGATACTAAACCTTATGGAAGTGTAGGTTATGAAACTCCCAATTTTGACAAACTAGCCAATGAGGGGATGCGTTTTACCCATTTTTATGCAGCCCAGGCAGTCTGTACTGCGTCGAGAGCCGCTTTGCTTACAGGCTGTTATCCAACGAGAATTGGAGTAGGATTTGCGTTGGCTCCTTGGGATAAAACCGCTTTAAACCCAAATGAGGAAACAATTGCTAAGTTGTTGAAAGATCAGGGATATGTAACTGGAATGTTGGGAAAATGGCATTTAGGCTCGAAAGCTCCATTTCTTCCTATTCATTACGGTTTTGATACGTTTTATGGTATTCCATATTCTCATGATTATTGGCCTGTTGATTATAAAGGGAATCCGGTGCCAAAAGATACCCCTAATGATTGGCGTGCTACATGCCCAGTTTTGCCTATTTACGAAGGAGATACTCAAGTTGGAACCATTCCAAATTTAGAAGAAGCATCGAAACTTACCACAACGCTGACTGAAAAAGCGGAAGAGTTTATTAGTAAAAACAAAAAGAAACCTTTCTTTTTGTTTTTAGCTCATCCCTTACCACATGTGCCTTTGGTAGTTTCTTCGAAGTTTAAAGGAAAGTCTGGCGCAGGATTATATGGTGACGTAATTAGTGAAATCGACTGGTCAGTCGGAAGAATTATGGAGGCACTTAAGAAAAATAAAATTGATAAGAATACCCTGTTAATTGTAACGAGTGATAATGGTCCATGGCTTTCTTATGGGAATCATGCTGGGTCAACCGGAGGCTTGAGAGAAGGAAAAGGAACGGCTTGGGACGGTGGAACAAGGGTACAGTGTTACATTAGTTGGCCAGGGAAAATTGCACCGGGATCAGTATCCAATCAGTTGATGACCAATATGGATATTTTACCAACAATTGTTGCTGCAACGAATGCTCATTTGCCAAAAGAAAAAATAGACGGTCTTGACTTTTTACCATTGTTAACGGGAAAAACCAATAAGTCACCAAGGGATTTGTTCTATGTGTATTATGATCTGAACAATTTGAAACTCATTCGTTACAAAACATGGGAATTGGTATTGCCTCATGATTCACAGGCTTATAGTCAGGCTATACCGGGGAAAGACGGAACTCCGGGAAAAGTCCCGCATGCAAAAATTCCAATGGCATTATACGATCTTCTTCATGATCCTGGAACGATACAAGATGTACAAACCCAGTATCCGGAAGTGGTCGAAGAAATTTTGAAATATGCTGAACAGGCAAGAGAAGATATGGGGGATGGTCTTACCAAGCGCATTGGGAAAAACAATAGAAAGCCTGCCAAAATGGAGTAATAATTGGTAATTTTATAAATAAACTTTAATTGTATAAAAAGTTTAGATTGTATATTGTAAATAACTAAATAATAATATTATATATGTTTAAAAAAGTATGTTTTCTTTCCGCTTTTTTTTCTTTGTTCTTTTCATTTATGACTTTTGGACAAGGAACTAAAAAACAGCCCAACATAGTTATCATAATTTCAGATGACCATGCCTATCAAGCCATCGGTGCTTATGGTGCCAACTATAATGCTACGCCAAATATCGATAGGTTGGCGAAAGAAGGTGTTTTGTTTAATAATGCCTATGTAACGAATTCGATTTGTGGGCCAAGTCGCGCCGTAATATTGACTGGAAAATACAGTCATAAAAACGGGTTTAAAGATAATACTAATTTCCGTTTTGATGGAAGTCAGGATTCTTTTGCAAAACAATTACAGTCTGCAGGTTATCAAACGGCCTGGATTGGGAAATGGCATTTGGAGACCGATCCCCAGGGATTTAATTATTGGGATATATTGCCTGGTCAGGGGCAATATTACAATCCGGATTTTCATTCAAAAGCGGGTGATAAAAGAAGGGAAGGTTATGTGTCTGATATTATTGAAGATGTTTCAGAAGATTGGTTGAACAATCGTGATAAGAGTAAACCTTTCTGCTTGGTAATAGGACATAAAGCAACACATCGTGTCTGGATTCCGGATACTCAGGATATGGGTAAATATGATAATGTTACTTTTCCTCTACCATCAACTTTTTATGATGATTACAAGAATCGTGAGGCTGCAAAAGTGCAGGATATGAACATTGCAAAAACGATGATAATGGGGTACGACCTAAAAGTATTCAACGATTTAAACGATGAAAATAGCCAAGCTGCTATTTCAAGAATGAATCCGGAGCAACGCAAAAAATTCGATGATTATTATGGGAAGATCGCGGCTGATTTTAAAGCCAAAAATTTAAGTGGAAAGGAATTGACGGAATGGAAATTCCAGAGATATATGAAAGACTATCTGAGTACATCTCTTTCTTTGGATCGCAACATAGGCCGTACCTTAGATTATTTGGACAAAAATAATTTAGCAGAAAATACAATTGTGATTTACCTTTCGGATCAAGGGTTTTATATGGGTGAGCATGGTTGGTTTGACAAGCGTTTTATTTACGAGGAATCTTTCAGGACCCCGATGATTATGCGTTACCCAGGTATTGTGAAAAAAGGAACGAAATCCAATGATTTAGTGATGAATCTGGATATTGCCCCAACTGTACTGGAAGCAGCAGGTGTTGCCAAACCAAAAGACGAACAAGGAGAATCATTTTTGCCATTGCTTAAGGAGAAAAAAGCCAAGGGGCGTGATGCTATTTACTATCATTACTATGAAAATGGTGAGCATTCCGTATCCCCTCATTTTGGAGTAAGAACCAAACGTTACAAATTAGTTCGTTTCTATGAAAAAGTAAACTCATGGGAGCTGTATGATTTGCAAAATGATACTCACGAAACGAATAATTTGTACGGAAAGAAGGGGTATGAAAAAATTACAGCCTATATGAAAGTCCAGCTTAATAAACTGATTGATCAATATGATGATCAGGATGCGAAAAAATTACTTTCAGTAGATTTTAATTCATATAAAAAATGATTTATTCTAAATTCAGTTTTGAATTTAGAATAATGATCATCAATTAAAGTATCCGGTTGATTTTTGTAACGGTATGTTTAATTTTGAATAAAGGACAAATAACAATTAAATAATGATAATATAGAGCTAATAATTGTATTTTGGCTGTTCTACCTTTAGATTTTAGAAATAGTAGTTAATTTGAGAGTAATTAGAAGAAAAAAGCTTCTGATTTTGAATTTATTATGCTGCTAAAAATTTAATTCCAAAAAAATGAAAATTGCCTTATTCATTCCCTGTTACATCGACCAGTTTTATCCAAATGTGGGAATTGCTACTTTGCAGTTGTTGGAAAAATTGGGTTGTGATGTCACTTTTCCTTTAGAACAAACGTGTTGTGGTCAGCCTATGGCGAATAGTGGTTTTGCAAGTTTGAGTAAAGGTTGCGATGCGAATTTTGTTAAAAATTTTTCAGGATTTGATTATATCGTCGCTCCTTCGGGAAGTTGTGTTTTGCATGTAAAAGAGCATTTGCATGATGATAAAAATCCAAATGAGGCTTTACAAATACGCAATACCGTTTATGAACTTACTGAGTTTTTAACCGATATTTTGAAAATCAAAAACCTTAATGCCAGTTTCCCTTATAAAGTAGGATTGCACAACAGTTGTCATGGACAAAGGGGGCTAAACCTTTCATCAATGAGTGAAAGGATGTTGCCTGAATTTTCTAAAGCGGAAGAATTGTTGAAAATGGTCAGGGGAATAGAGCTTAGAAGACCAGAACGCAATGATGAATGTTGTGGATTTGGAGGAACATTTTGCGTGTTTGAAGAAGCAGTAAGTGTGAAAATGGGTAAAGACAGGATAAGTAAGCATGAAGCCAATGGTGTGGATTATATAACGGGTGGTGATACCAGTTGCCTTATGCATTTAGAAGGTATTTTAAAAAGGCAGGAGAGTAAAGTGAAAATCATTCATATTGCTGAAATTTTGAATAGTTTGTTATAGTAATCAAGTCTTCTTAAAAAATAAATTCGACAAGTATGGCAGCCAAGCATGCTGAATTAGCAGAAAAATTTATAGCTGACGAGCCTAGAACTGATTGGCACGACGAGACCTTATGGTTTGTCCGTTCAAAAAGAGACAAGGCAGCACATGGTTTACCAGAGTGGGAGCAGCTAAGAGAGTGGGGTTCACAAATAAAGAATCATACACTTTCCAATCTTTCCAATTATTTAAAAGAGTTTGAAGAAAACGCAATTGCCAATGGGATAAAAATACATTGGGCTGCCGATGGCGACGAACATAATAAAATAATTCACGACATTATTAGGAAGCACAATATTAAAAAAATTGTGAAAAGCAAAAGTATGCTTACGGAAGAATGTCATTTGAATGAATATCTACAACATAATGGTATCGAAGTGGTCGATACGGATTTGGGAGAGCGTATTGTTCAGTTCCGAAAAGAACCTCCAAGTCATATCGTATTGCCTGCGATTCACTTAAAAAAAGAAGATGTAAGCGCTACTTTTCACGAGCATTTACAAACCGAAAAAGGAAATAACGATCCGCAATACCTTACCGAAGCGGCAAGACAGCATTTGCGTAATAAGTTCGTAGAATCGGATTTAGCAATTACAGGAGTTAATTTTGCAATAGCTGAAACGGGTGGGTTTGTGGTTTGTACCAATGAAGGAAATGCTGATATGGGAGCGCACACAGCTCCTGTGCATATTGCCTGCATGGGATTTGAAAAATTAATCCCGAAAGCAGAACATTTGTCTGTGTTTTTAAGATTATTAGCAAGAAGCGCTACGGGACAACCCATCACTACTTATTCCAGTCATTTTCATCGACCTAGACCCGGACAGGAAATGCATATCGTAATTGTTGACAATGGTCGCAGCCGACAATTGGGACGCGAGGATTTCAGGAATTCTTTAAAATGCATTCGTTGTGCGGCTTGTTTCAATACTTGTCCGGTGTACCGCCGTAGTGGTGGACACAGTTATCATACTGCAGTAGCGGGACCTATCGGCTCTATCTTGAATCCAAATTTAGATATGAAAGCCAATGCCGATTTGCCTTTTGCATCGACATTATGTGGAAGTTGTTCCAATGTTTGCCCGGTGAAAATCAATATCCATGAACAATTGTGGAAATGGAGACAGGTAATTTCCGAAGAAGGGTATGCTGCTACAAGCAAAAAAGTAGCTATGGAAGGAATGAGTTTCGTCTTGTCAAATCCTAAGTTGTATCGTTTTGCAGGGAAAATGGGAAGAGGAGTTATGAAATTGTTTCCTTTTATGGTCAACAATAAATTAAATGTTTGGTTCAAACAAAGAGAAATGCCCGAGCCTCCAAAAGAATCATTCCGTGATTGGTATTTAAAAAACGGAAAATCCAAAAAATAAATAGAACTCCTGATAACGAGAAATATGAGTGCAAAAGAAAATATATTGAATGCTATAGCGCAGAACCAACCTGAACTGATTCCGCTTCCTGCAATAGATTTAGATTCTGTTATTGATTATGAGGATTTATATGCTCAATTTAAATTGGTATTGGAAGGTATTGGAGGAAAAGTTGAATTAATTTCGTGTCTGGCCGAATTGCAAGAAGAGTTAAAAGCAGATAAAGAAAGTGGAAGTTTTGTAGTAAATGCGATCGAAGCTCTTGGAGATGTTGATAGTTACGTTGCTTCTTTATCGGCTTCCGAATTAGAAAAACTTGAAAAAGCTTATGTAGAGGGAACTATTGGAGTAGCCGAAAATGGAGCAGTATGGATTTATGAAAGTCAGATGATAAATAGACTTGTTCCTTTTATTTGCCAACATTTGGTTTTAGTAATTGAGAAAAAAAATATTGTACCGACATTGCATCATGCTTATGAGATAATTGAGGCAGGACGAGAAGGATTCGGTGCATTTATTGCGGGACCTTCCAAAACTGCCGATATTGAGCAGTCTTTGGTGATTGGAGCTCATGGCGCAAGAAGCGCGAGAATTTATGTTGTCGAATAAAAAGAGAATGTTTTTTAGGTTATTCAAATCGTTTGTTTAGCCTAATGAACTTTGTTTAAGAATTTGGCTAAATAAAAGTTAGAAAAAGATAATATTGGATTAAAAAATGTTTTTTTGTCATTATATCTTTCGAGTTCTAAATCTTTTTATATATTTTTAAAAAAATTTGTAGAGATTGGTAAATCGTTTTAATAAAAATAACGATTTTGATTTGAAATGTTAAAATAACTGACAATTAAATAGATAACAAAAAACAAAAAAACAAAGAAATGAAACTAATACGTTTTGGAGAAATCGGAAAAGAAAAACCAGGTATTTTAATAGGAGAAAAGAGATTTGATGTTTCGTCAATTGTAACCGATTATAATGAAGCATTTTTTGAAAATGACGGATTGGAGAAATTAAAAAATGCATTGGAACTTAATCCAGCTTTGCCTGAAGTTGATGCTTCTGTTCGTTTGGGATCTCCGGTTGCAAGACCATCAAAAATCATTTGCATTGGATTAAACTATGTAGATCACTGTCACGAAACAAACGCTCCGATTCCGACTGAACCAATTATCTTTTTCAAATCGACTACCGCTTTGTGTGGACCAAACGATAATGTTATCATTCCAAAAAACAGTCAAAAAACAGACTGGGAAATTGAGTTGGCTTTTGTTATTGGCAAAAAAGCAAGCTATGTAGAAGAAGCAGAAGCTTTGGATTATGTAGCCGGATATTGTTTGCACAACGATTATAGCGAAAGAGCTTTCCAAATTGAAATGGGAGGACAATGGGCAAAAGGGAAAGGATGCGATACATTTGCGCCACTTGGGCCATTCTTGGCAACTCAAGACGAAATTACCGATGTAAACAATTTATCAATGTGGTTGACTGTAAACGGTAAAACTTTCCAAAACAGTAATACTTCGAACTTGGTTTTCAAAATACCATTTTTGGTATATTATTTAAGCCAATTTATGACTTTACTTCCAGGTGACGTAATTAGTACTGGAACGCCTCCGGGAGTTGGATTGGGAATCAAACCGGAGCCTATTTATATCAAAGCTGGTGATGTAGTTGAATTAGGAATGGAAGGTTTAGGAAGTAGCAAACAATTGGCTGTAGCTTGCAGCAAATAAGTTATATATAAAATCTAGTTTATAAAATGGTTGAAGACTAAAACCTTTGATGAAGTACGAGAGGGGTAAATCATTTAAAGGTTTGGTCTGAAATCATTTAGAAAAATAATAATTTCAAATGAGAATTGACAGTCACCAGCATTTTTGGAAATTCGATCCGGTAAGGGATTCTTGGATTAATGATGATATGAAGGTATTGCAGCAGGATTTTTTACCATCTGATTTACATTCATTGTTAAAAGAAAATCAAATTGATGGTTGTGTAGCTGTACAGGCTGACCAAAGCGAAGAAGAAACTTATTTTTTATTGGAATTAGCTGAAGCTAATGATTGGATTAAAGGAGTTGTGGGCTGGATCGATTTAAGAGCCGAAAATTTAGAAGAGCGGTTATCGCTTTTTTTTAAGTTCAAAAAACTAAAAGGATTTAGGCATATAGTGCAAGCCGAAGCAGAAGATGATTTTTTGTTAAGAGATGATTTTTGCAGCGGAATATCAAAATTGTCAAAGTATAATTTTACTTATGATTTATTACTTGTCCCAAAGCATTTGCAGTATGCAATTGAAATAGTGAAGCGTTTTCCAGAGCAATCTTTTGTAATTGATCATTTGGCAAAACCTGATTTTAAGCAAGCGGATTTTTCTCATTGGGAAAAAGGGATTCGTGAGATTGCAAATTACCCGAATGTGTATTGTAAAGTTTCCGGTTTGGTTACCGAAGCTGATTGGGCGAACTGGACAGCGTCCGATTTTACACATTGCCTGGATGTAGTGACAGAAGCTTTTGGGATGGATCGTTTGATGTTTGGAAGTGATTGGCCGGTGAGCTTGCTTGCCGCATCCTATGAAGAATGTTGTGGCATTGTGACAAATTACTATTCAAAATTTCAAAAGGAAGAACTGGAAAAATTCTGGGGAGGAAATGCAATTGAATTTTATAATTTATAAAGTCGAAGTTTCCAAGTTAGATGAATTAAATTCTTGAAAAAAAGATAAAGACAAGAAAAATAATAAACGATAATAGTTTAAAAAATAAATATAATGGATCAAAAAATGTTAAAAAGCAGTATTGACAAATCCACCGGGTTTGAGAAAAGATTTGAGAACATTAATACAGTGGTTTTTGAAAACTCGAAAGTGGCTTCGGCGGCAGTTGCGCAGGAAATAGCGGCACTTATTAAATCCAAGCAGCAAAATAACGAGCTGTGCGTTTTAGGACTGGCTACGGGATCTTCGCCAAAAGGATTGTACGCTGAATTGGTTCGTTTGCACAAAGAAGAAGGTTTAAGCTTTAGAAACGTAGTTTCTTTCAATTTGGACGAATACTATCCGATGGAACCAGATTCGATCAATAGTTACGTACGATTCATGAAAGAGTTGTTGTTCGACCAAGTGGATATATTGCCGGAAAACGTGAATATCCCAGACGGAACCCTGCCAAAAGAAGAGATTGCCGATTTTTGTACCAATTACGAAGCGAAGATCGAAGCTCTTGGCGGGATCGATTTGCAGATCTTGGGAATTGGTGGAAACGGTCACATTGGGTTCAATGAATCGGGATCGTTACAGAATTCCAAAACACGTTTGGTGGCTTTGGACCACATCACAAGGGTTGCTGCCAGCAGTGATTTCCTTGGATTGAACAATACCCCAAGAACAGCCATCACATTGGGGGTGAAAAAAATCATGGAAGCCAAACAGGTGATCCTGATGGCCTGGGGAGTTGGAAAATCCAACATCATCAAGGCTTCTGTCGAAGGTGAAGTAACCAATAGAGTACCCGCTTCGTTTTTGCAGGAACACAAAAATGCCGTTTTTGTTTTGGACAAAGAGGCTTCTTCCAAACTAACGAGAATCAACACGCCTTGGTTGGTGGAGGAAGTGGTTTGGACTGATAAGTTGATCCGCAAAGCCGTTTTAGGTTTGGCACTTCATTTGAAAAAACCAATTTTGATGCTTACCGACGCCGATTATATCGAAAATGGGATGAGCGATTTACTGGCCGATTCCGGTCCTGCTTACGATATCAACATCAAAATATTCAACAAACTGCAAAATACCATCACCGGATGGCCGGGAGGAAAACCCAACGCCGATGATGCCAATAGACCTGAAAGAGCCGAGCCTGCTAGAAAAAGAGTGCTTATCTTCAGTCCGCACCCCGATGACGATATCATCAGTATGGGAGGTACTTTCATGAGGCTGCAAGATCAGGGACATGAGGTACATGTGGCGTACCAAACTTCAGGAAACATTGCCGTTGCCGATGACGAGGCACTTCGTTTTGCACATTTTGTTACCGATTATAACGAAAAATTCGGCATTAAAAGCCCGGAAGCTGATGCAATTTTCCAAAAGGCAAAAAACTTCCTTAAAAACAAAAAAGCAAGCGAAATCGACATTCCCGAAGTGCGTTACATCAAAGGTTTAATCCGAAAAGGAGAAGCCCGTGCCACGAGCCATTTTGTAGGTTTGCCTGACAGTCAGATCCACTTTATGGAACTTCCTTTCTATGAAACGGGAGCCATTGAAAAAAATCCTATCGGAGAAATAGACATCCAAATCACAATGGATTTGATCGACAAAATCAAACCACACCAAATTTATGCCGCAGGCGATTTGGCCGATCCACACGGGACGCACAAAGTATGTCTGGATGCCGTTTTTGCAGCTTGTAAGCGACTAAAACCAAATGATTACATGAAAGACTGCTGGCTGTGGTTGTACCGCGGTGCTTGGCAAGAATGGGGCATCGACGAGATCGAAATGGCCGTTCCGATGAGCCCTGACCAAGTTTTGGCAAAACGCCACGGAATCTTCAAACACCAATCCCAAAAAGACGGTGTAGTATTCCAAGGTACCGATGCAAGGGAGTTTTGGCAAAGAGCCGAGGACAGAAACGCTGAAACTGCAAACTTCTACAAACAGCTTGGATTGGCGACTTATGCTGCAATGGAAGCTTTTGTGAGATGGGAATATTAATATGATAAAGAGGTTGTATATAGGGATATAGACAACCTCTTCATTATCCAATTTTATTCAAATATTTTACAAATATTTGAATATCAAAAGATAGTTGAGGCTTTTGGTAAATGAAAAGCCCCAGTTATCTTAAAATAAAGCATAATAACATATTAAATATGTGCTCGAACACATTGTATTTGTATTTGAACAAAAAAAATTAAGTGAAAAATAATTATAAAAATAAAAATATGGTTAGATCATTTTTCTTTGCGCTACTGTTGTGCAGCACATTGTCTTTTGCACAGGAAGTAAACATCATTCCTCAGCCGTTACAACTTACCAGAAATACTGGAAATTTTGTCATTACCCCACAAACAAGTTTGGTTGTTTCCAGCAATGGAGACAAATCAACAGTTGCTTTTTTGAATAACTATTTGTCAGATCATTATGGTTTTAAATTACCGATAGTAAAAAAAGCAAGTAAAAACTACATTAAGTTCAAAAGCGGTAAACAAACCGACGGATTAAAGGGAGAAGCATACAGCTTGAAATCCGATGAAAAAGGTGTTGAAATTAACGGTAATTCGGCTATTGGAACTTTTTACGGAATGCAAACGCTAATTCAGTTGCTGCCAGTTGAAAAAAGCAACAGTCTATCAATTGCAGCCGTAGAGGTGAAAGACGAACCTCGTTTTGCGTACAGAGGATCCATGTTGGATGTTGGTCGTCATTTTATGCCTGTTTCATTTGTTAAAAAATACATTGATTATTTGGCTTTGCATAAAATGAACTACTTTCATTGGCATTTGACCGAAGATCAGGGGTGGCGAATTGAAATTAAAAAATACCCTAAATTAACCGAGATTGGTTCAAAGAGAAACGGATCCATCATTGGTAGATATCCTGGAAAAGGAAGTGATAACACTCCGGAAGGAGGTTTTTATACTCAAGAGGAGGTTAAAGACATTGTAAAATATGCTTCAGATCGTTTTATTACGGTAATTCCTGAAATCGAAATGCCAGGACACAGCGGTGCTGCTATTGCTGCTTACCCTGAATTGAGTTGTTTCCCGCAAGAGAAAACAAATCTTCCTGATAATATGATTTCTGACAAGAGTAAAGCGGAATTGGCAAATGGAAGAATAAAATTGGTTCAGGAAACATGGGGTGTCCATGCAGATGTGTATACACCAACTGAAAATACGTTTAAGTTTTTGCAAGATGTTATTGATGAGGTGGTGACTTTATTTCCATCAAAATACATTCACGTAGGTGGTGACGAATGTCCTAAAGATGCTTGGAAGAAAAGTGAATTTTGTCAAAACATGATAAAAGAAAAAGGATTTAAGGATGAGCATGAGCTTCAAAGTTATTTTATCCAAAGAATGGAGAAGTACATCAATTCAAAAGGAAGAACATTAATTGGTTGGGACGAAATTCTTGAAGGTGGTTTGGCTCCAAATGCAATTGTGATGAGTTGGAGGGGAGAGCAAGGCGGTATCACTGCGGCTAAAGATAAGCATCAGGTAATTATGTCCCCAGGTAGCCACGTTTATTTGGATCATTCCCAAACCAAAGATGAAAAAGAAGTTACAATTGGCGGTTTCACCAACCTAGAAAAAATTTATAGTTATGAACCTGTTCCAAAAGAATTAACAGCAGAAGAGTCAAAATATGTGTTAGGAGCACAAGGAAATGTTTGGACAGAATACATGCAAAATCCAGCGAAAGTGGAATATATGATTTTTCCACGTTTGAGTGCTTTAAGCGAAGTTTTATGGTCTCCAAAAGAAAGTAGAAACTGGTCTGAATTTCAGAAAAAAATTGAAACTCAGAAAAAAAGATACAATATCTGGGGAGCCAATTATTTTAAGGAATAAGATAAATATTAGGAATAGGAGAGACGACTAACTGGTCGTCTCTTTTTTATGGTTTGATCAGGGTTTACAATATTATAATTTTACTTTTTTAGGTCGAATGTTGTGTGCTTGATAAACTTTCGGTTATAGGTATATAAAACGTGTATTTTTTTATCTGACGTTTGAATAATAGCCGGATAACTAAATTCACCTTCTTTTTGGTTTTCTAAGTCAAATAGTTTTTCCCAATTTACGCCATCTTTTGAAAATTCTACGTCAAGAACATTTCTTCCGTTAAACCAATCTTTTCCCATTTTTAAAGGGTTATTTACCAATAAAAATGATTTGTTTGTTAGGGTTAAGGCATCAATTCCTGAATTAGAATTAACAACTTTAATACTGTCAGTTTGATTCCAATTTTGTCCATTGTCGTGTGACCAACTTGTAATAAGCTTATTGTGCTTACTTCGGAAAAGCATTTGAATTGTTTTATTCGAATGAACTAAAAATGTGGGCTGGATAATATCAAAATTTTGATTGTTTTCGATTGCTATTTTTGTCCATTTACCTGTTGATTCTTCAAATGTTTCGACATGGCTTCTCCATAGATTGTTTTCTACACTTTCTGTACTGCTTCCACATAAAATAATTCCTGGAGTAACCTCTATCGGCTTGTTTTTTATTGGACCTAAAATGCCTTCCGGTAAATATTGAGGAGTACTCCATGTTTTCCCATCATCAATTGAAGAAATCATCGCTCCAAACCATTCTCTCGGATTCTTTCCTACTTTGTAAAATAAGTATAATTTTTTGCTTTTGCTCTTAAAAAGAACAGGATTCCAACAGGGTAAAGTATCTCCTTGTTTTATTAATGGTTTAATTAGGTTTTCAGGAACTGACCACTTTTTATCTTTATAGGTTGCTATATAAATGCCAACATCTTTGGCTCCTTCATATTTACCACCAAACCAAGCCGACAGAATTTCATTTGGCTTTACTTCAACCAAGGTAGTAGCATGACTGTTGTTAGTAACGGGTATATCTGAGATATAAGAATTTGTAATGTTATAAACTTTTGGTGTTTCTTTTAGGGTAGTACAGGAAACAAAACAGGATAAAGATAATAGAACCAGATAATTAAATTTTGAAATCATTGCTTGAAAATTTTAAACATCAAATGAATAAAACACGATTATAATATCTGATTTTGCAGATATTTATATTAATCAAAAATAACTGCTTCTGCCGTGTTTATCAAATTAAAACTTAATAAAGAATACATTTTTATTCGTGTCTTATAAATTCTAGTTCAGAATTCCTAAGAATTATTTCACCTCCAATAAATCAAACTTAATTTAGTTAAGTTTTTCGGTACTTTCCATTCGTAAACATTGTTCCGTTCCAAGATAAAGAGGGTTTCCATGTTTTTCTGACCAAAATCCTTCGAATACATCTTTGGTTACACATCGATAAACGGCGACTCCTTTGTAGGTATTATTGTTGTCTCCTTTGTAGTTAAAATTAATGACAAGAATGTTGTCTTTGAAGAAACCGTATCCTTTTTGTTCTTGACTGTTGTTAA
Source organism: Flavobacterium aquiphilum (assembly GCF_027111335.1). Taxonomy (NCBI): domain Bacteria; kingdom Pseudomonadati; phylum Bacteroidota; class Flavobacteriia; order Flavobacteriales; family Flavobacteriaceae; genus Flavobacterium; species Flavobacterium aquiphilum. The sequence continues at coordinate 2,439,079 of NZ_CP114288.1, forward strand.
TAAGCCAATGAGCAATAACCCGGTTGTTCTCATCCAGTGATAAAGTCAAAATACCTTTGTATGTTACTTCATTATTCTCCTCCTGATTGCTTCCTGAAATGGAATACTCACCAATTAAATCTTGTATAGTCATTTTATTTTCCGATACAAAAGTTCTCACCCCTAGGTTTATAGGTATGCTTACGTTTTAATGTACAATTAGAGTACCATTTTGAACAAAACAAAACGAAGAAAACAAACAAATTTTTATCCATTATTTCTTTTGAAAAATTGTGTTTTTTGATAATCTGCTGTATTTTTTCTAGAACACATTAATCCAATGGTTAACGCAAATATATAGATATATTCGAGATAAAAAAAGTAAGATTTGGTTTGTATCGCAAGGTGACTCTTACTGAACAATTTACAAACATTTTATGAATGATTTAAATAAATTAGTCTATTTTTCTATTTATTTGTAAGATAATTATTTTAATTTTTTACTTTGAAGCGATTTGTATATATCGTAGGGGTTAATTATTAAAAAGCGCAAACTTCATGATTTTTAGAAAAATTAAAATTTCTAGCCAATGGAAGTTTTGTTTTTTAAAGTAAACTTAAAATATATTTTTGAGATATTTCTAATCAAAATTTAGTGCCGTGTCACGATTTTGCCATAAAAGTTAAAACGCTAAAAAGTCAGTAAAATTCGCTTTACCTTTTTGCGTGAGAAATGGTATTAATGAAAAAAGTTTTAGTCTTCAAAATTTAAAGGGGATAGAAATGAATATGAGCAAGGGAACTGCCCTGAAATTTAATTTTTAGGATAGTGAGAACAATACATTTTTTGGTTCGAACCACTCATCGCCCACAAAAATTTAAAAACCTCTAAAATCAAATGATTTTAGAGGTTTTTTTATAGTTCGAAATTTAGCCGCTAACTTAGGATGGATCAGGTGCAAAAGTAGGATCAGGGGATCAGGAACATATATTCCTTTGTAATCTCTTTTTTTCTAAATGGCAATATCAAAACTTCTTTGGCTATCTAATTCCAAGCAAAAAATACCCTTAAATTAGTTTCTAAAATTTATTTTACTCTTTTCAAAGCAATTTTACCCCAGAAATAAATGATAAAAAAGTTTGGTGTTAAAACAAATTAATTTTACCCTTTATTTAATAATAAAAACTAAATTTACCTCTTTAAAATTAGATTTACCCTAAAAAACAGAACGTAAATGAAAAAAGTTGGATTCACATGGCTTAAGGAAAAACTAGATATCCAAGGGTTTAAATTGACCCATGAATCATATATAGGGACAACGGATAAAACCGAATTAAGTTCCACAAATTCGATTGTGCGAACATTCAAATCTAAATATGATGTAAATATTGATCACCCAATGAGTCATTTAGAATTTGCTCTGAAATATGATGATTTTAATCTCGCGTTCATCAAGGAAATTTTCACCTCTGTTGGCCATCAAACAATAGTTGACTACATCAAAGAAAATCCAAATAGAAAATATCCAAGAATCATTGGTTACTTGTATGAGTTTACCGGAGGAAAACCTATTGAAGTTAACGTTACTGCAACTAATTATGAGAATATATTGAATGTCTCGCGATATATAACAGGGGATATTACAAAAATAACTAAATGGAAAGTAAACGATAATCTTTTAGGACAAAACAAATTTTGTCCTATAATCAGAAGAACCTCTGAACTTAGTGGGTTACTCGATTGGAATATTGAAGAAGCAATTGAAAATTTAAAACACAAATACTCACCAGAAATTTTTAAACGAGCAAGCTATTATCTTTATAAAAAAGAATCAAAATCTTCCAGTGAAATAGAGAAAGAAGAACCTTCACAAGACAGAATGGAGAAATTCATTGCATTATTGGAAGAAGCAGGGCAAAGAACCTTTGAAGAATCATTATCTGAGACCGAATTGGTACGTTTACAAAACGTCATTGTCGATCCCAGATATGCAGACGACGGTTTTAGGGATTTTCAAAACTATGTTGGACAGACAATGAGAGACTATACACAGAAAATACATTACGTATGTCCACCACCGCAATATGTAAAATTTCTGATGCAAGGGATACTTGATTTAAATAAAAAAAACAGTTCGACCAACTCAATTATAAAAGCTTCAATGGTATCATTCGGATATGTATATATCCATCCGTTTGAAGATGGTAACGGAAGAATTCATCGTTTTCTTATTCATGATATTCTTGTACGCGATGGTGTTGTTCCTAATGGTACAATACTTCCTGTTTCTGCTCAAATCCTTGCCCATATGGATGAATACGATACTACTTTGGAGCTACTTTCTAAATTGATTGAACGAAAAGTAAAATATGTTCTTAATGATGCAGGAGAAATGATTGTTGAAAACGCATCAGAAATAGAAGCCCTATACCGATTTCCAGATTTAACTAATCATACCGTGTTTTTGGCAAGAGCAATACAAGCTACAGTTAATAACGATATTCCTGAAGAGCTGTATTTCCTTCAATGTTATGATGAACTCAAAGGCGAGATACAAAACATAGTTGATATGCCCGATAATAAAATTGACCGAATGATTTTGTTCCTCCATCAGAACAAAGGAAAATTAGCTAGTCGTAAACGCGATTTTTACAAGGAGTTAAGTGATGATGAAATCAAGCAAATGGAACAGGCTTATTATGAAGTATTCCAAAAGAGAAAACATCCAAATCAATGAAATTTTTAACCAAGCAACAACAATATTAAATATTAGAAATCCTCAGGTCTGCAAATTGAAATTTCAAGATTGAAACAAAAATTAATGACAGGATCTAAATTATAAAGATCAAAAAATGGCTTCACCAACACCATTAGATGTAATTCAACTATTCAAATCCGTTTTTAGAGGAAGAGAAGATGTGTTTGCGGTTCGTTGGGAAAAAGGAGGCAAAAAAGGCTATATGCCAGCATATTTTTATGACCCATATCGGTATCGAATTCATAAAATAAATGGAGGTACTTTTCAAAATTACACAGATAAAGAATATTTAATTCTAACTGAAAGGGAAATTGAGAAACACCTTAATGGAGAACAACATATTGGTATTTATCCTTTACTCAAAGAAAATACATCTTGGTTTATTGTTGCCGATTTTGATAAAGTCCAATGGGTTGAGGACTGCAAAAAGTTTATAATTGCTTGTAATAAAATGGGGATTCCTGCTTATTTGGAACGTTCACGTTCGGGTAAAGGCGGTCATGTTTGGATATTTTTTGAAAAACCTTATCCAGCGATAAAAAGCAGAAAGATTTTCATCTCAATTTTAGAGCAAACAGGAGTCTTTTCTTTATTTGACAAGAGCACCAGTTTTGACAGAATGTTTCCCAATCAGGATTTTTTGTCCGGAAAAGGATTTGGAAATTTGATAGCACTTCCTTTATATAAAAAAGCCTATGAACAAGGAAACAGTTGTTTTATTGATATGGAAAGTCTAGAACCAATTCCGAATCAATGGGATTTTATAAAGAATATTCAAAGAATTTCGGAAATAAAACTTGATGAACTGCATCAGATTTACAACACACAAGAAAACACACCAAGTCCACTTATTCCCAAATCGAATAATGAGAAGCTAACCATAAGGTTGGCAAATGACGTGATAATTAATCGCTTTGCCATTTCTCTTCCATTGATCAACTTTCTAAAAGAAGAATTAAATTTTCTGAATGCAGAATTTTTAGTCAAAAAAAAGATTGGGAAAAATACTTTTGGAACCGAACGATATTTCAAACTAGTTGAAGAAACAGAAAACGAAGTAATTATTCCAAGAGGCTTTATTGGAAAAATAATTCGTTTTTGCAGAGAACATAAAATTGAATATGATTTCAAGGATGAAAGGGAAAAATTAAAAGAGGTATCTTTTTTATTCAGCGCACAACTCCTAGCACATCAGCAAATAGTGATTGACGCGATTGAAAAAAAAGATTTAGGAATTGTTGTTGCTCCGCCGGGTTCAGGAAAAACTATTGTTGGGCTAAAAATTATTGCGGAGAAAAAACAACCTGCATTAATCATCACTCATCGCAAACAAATTGCCGACCAATGGATTGAAAGAATCGAAACTTTTCTTGGAATCCCCAAAAGTGAAATTGGAAAAATAGGTCAAGGCAAAACTAAAATCGGTAAGCAAATAACTGTTGCTATGATCCAAAGTCTATCAAAAGAATTGGAAAAACCTGATGGAAGAAAAATTTTGAATGCTTTTGGAACAATTATTTTAGACGAATGCCACCACATCCCGGCAGAAACATTCAGAAATACAATTTCAAAACTGCAAACCTTTTATTTATATGGATTAACGGCAACACCATTTCGAAAATACAATGACGGTAAATTGATTTTTATTCATTTGGGCGAAGTAATTGCCGAAATAAAAACAAGTGAAATAAGCACATCTAAAAGGCCAAAAATTGTTATTCGAAACACTGAACTTGATGTACCATTCAATTCCAAGACAGACAAATTTGAAACGCTATCAAAAATCCTGATTCACGATTCTACCCGAAATAAATCAGTTCTTCAAGATGTGATTATTGAATTGAAATCTGACAAAAAAGTCGTTATTATTACAGAACGTAAAGAACATATTGACTCATTAAATCAATATTTAAAACAATCTTATGAAGTGATCACTTTAAGTGGAGAAGATTCTGAAAATAACAAAATCTCAAAATGGAAATCATTAAAGGAAGGGAATTATCAGGTATTAATCACCACTGGACAATTCTTTGGAGAAGGAACCGATTTACAAACTGCTAATTGTCTCTTTCTCGTTTATCCATTTTCTTTTGAGGGAAAATTGATTCAATACATCGGTAGAGTCCAACGATCGGAAATAGTTCCAACTATTTATGACTATCGAGATATCAAGATTGATTATTTAAACAAAATGTTTCTGAAGAGAAATACCTATTACAGAAAAATAGATAGACTTGCGACCTTATTTGATGAACCCGAAGAGGAAATTACTGTTTCAAAAGACTCTTTCGTTATTGATAAAAGAGTAAAAATTCCATTTGAAAACCTCGAATTCCGTTATGGTAGTTTTGCTTTTAAATACAATATTACCGAAATAAATACTGAACTTGAATTTGACATTGAAAATCTTGAAATCAGGCCGGAATTTGAAGTTTTGAAAGATTATTTCTCTAAAGCACTCAAAATTAAAACTATTTCAATTTCTATTTATGCTGAATTCGAGAATGGAAAAGTAATCTCACAATTAGCGGAATCCAATGATTTAACAAAGATAACTAGTGAACTGATTGAAAGTGTAAAATTTAAGTTTATTACAAAAACATTCTTAAGTAAACCAAATTTGGTTAATCAAGAAAACTTATTAAATATTCAGCAATTACAAAATCAAAATAATTTCAATTTGTATGATTCCGGAGATGAATTATTGAATGATTTTTTGAAGAATCAAAATTACAAACACCAAACGCATTTACAATATTTAGCCAAGCATCACGAGAGAACTGTTCTTAAAATCAGATTTGTTTTAAATCCATTTTCATTTGTTTTCCTTCTAGCAGGAAAAAAAGGATTTCATATTGTCTTAGAAACCTTAAATACAGAAGAAGCAACCTATATTTGGCATTTTGACAAAGACAGGCAATTTATTCCTGACATATTAAAACAAATTGACAACTACCTAAATATCATTAGAAATAACGGCAGACAAGCTTTTATAGAAAATCCACCCAATAATTTCAGTAAGGTACTTCACGATTATTCCACGGATAAGAAAGGTTTTATCATTTGGAAAAATTTGATCGAAGAAAGGCTAACTTAAAAGTTATCTGTCTGTTGACGTGTCATCATTCTGTCATTCACCTACTCAAAGCCCACTCAAAGGCATGGATAGTGTATGAAAAAGCGGAAAGTACTATTTTGCCGTAAAATCATAACGATTGTGAGGTTTTAACCCAATAAAACTAAATTAAAGCTTACTTATTTTCTTCAAATCCTGCAAAAAGTGGTTCGAAAATAGGTTTGTAAGGACCACCTTTTTTAAAGAGGTTCATGAGATGCCTTGTTTTGGTGATTCTTTTGGTTCGAAATTCATTTTTTAGATTTACTCAATTTTTTCACTACCTATATTTAAAGGATTAATTGATTCGGAGATCTTATAATAATTGTCTACTATATATCTGTCTAAGGTATTGTATTTACTGAAATTGAGACAATTCGAACCTAAAAAAAGGACAAATCATCCCCTTTGTTTTTTATCCGAAAATCTAAATTTGGCACATACTTAATCCCCTAGTAATTATTAAAAAATGAAAATAATAATTCCATTTTTTGCGATCGGCTTATTTATGATTTCTAGTGCTGCTAAAGCGCAAATTGGAATTGATAAATTAAATTATAATTGGTCAAGAATTGAAAATGATTTGCCGGTGGTTCTTGGTGGCAATGAAGTAGCAAATGGAGATGCAAACAAAGATGGTGCAGTTCTGATTAAAGGAAATGCAAATATACCTACAGTTCAGGGAGTGCAATATTTACTGCCAGGGAGTCCGGGAAATCTTAAACAAATAAATCTTGAGGCAAAATATTATCAATATGATTTGTCGTATGTAAAATTTAAAATGCAGCTTTTTGATGTAACTGATAATATTGTTTTGGCAGAGACAGCTGATTTTGTTGCAAAGATTCAAGGAGAAGTTGCTACGGCTTCATTGTCTTATGTTTTTAAACCTTCGAATAAGCATGATCAAATTGCAGTGAGATTTGTTCGTGAGGATGACTTGAATCCAGTTCGAATACTTGCTATAGATTGTTTAAAGGTGAATGGGAAATTCGTCAAAATTAAAAAATAGAGTTCAGGTGTTTTTTGATGTAAAAAAGGGGCGATTTTGAGATAGGCTTTCACCTAGTGAGCTGCTTGTTTAAAGAGGGAAGCGATCTATCTGTCAGTAAAGATTTTGAATAGGAATACGTTCATTTTTTTTGGTCAGGCTCGGGAATATAACGTGTATTCTCGGGCTTATTTTCCTCGAAATGTGAAAAAAAAGATTAAGTTTTAAATGCTGGGTGGTGATTGTTCATTTTGTTTTGACGGAATCATAATTGATTAATAGAGTATATAAAATGTGAATCAGCCTGATTTGCTGGGGTTTCGCATTTGTTTTAAGGGTATTTATACACATGATTGGGAATAGTGCTCCTTGCTTCTTAATACTACAGAATATTTTTGATTATTAACTAAATATTACCTAACCAAAAACAAATTACCATGAAAAAAGATTACTCATTATTTTATCTGCATGGCTGTAAAAAGGACAGCCAACAGAAGTACAAAAGGCTTTGCAAGCTGTTTATCTGTTTACTATTGTTTTTTGCAACATTGCATAATGCGAGGGCTCAGGATATTATTTACCAAGACGATTTTGAAGGTGCAGCCACAGGATGGCTGGGCAATTTTACCGTTTTGGATGCTACTACATCGGTATCGCCAACGCATTCGTTGAAATACACCCGTGCAAGTACCAGTTATTCATTGTTTGCCGGGCCTGATATCACTACAGGTTTTACTATCGGGCAAAGTTATAATGCTTCGATAATGGTCAAAACCGCACTCACCGGAGGTTCCGCAACCGAGGGAGCAAAACTTGTTTTGGTGGCTTATAACGGAACTACATTCATTAGTTCAACAACCACAGCAATTACACGATCAACAGACTGGGTACAGCTGACAACTAGTAATTACGTTGTTCCGGCCAACACTACCAAATTACGAGTATATGTACAATTAGACTCTAATGCAGTAGGAACAGCCTGGTTTGATGACCCAAAGGTTTACAAAACCCCTACTGTTGTTCAGCCAGATATTCTTTATCAGAATGATTTTGAAACTTCTACTACTGGGTGGTTAGGTAATTTCACTGTTTTAGATCCGTCTACATCTGTATCACCAACAAATTCGTTGAAATACACTCGTGCAAGTACTAGTTTTTCATTATTCGCCGGACCCGATATTACTACTGGTTTTTCTATTGGACAAAGTTATAATGCATCGATAATGGTTAAGACGGCGCTAACAGGCGGATCAGCAACTGAAGGGGCAAGGCTAGTTCTTGTGGCTTATAATAGTGCCGGAACCTTTTTAGCTCAAACTAACATGACGGCTACAAGAGCAACAGACTGGGTACAGTTGATCACAAGCAATTTTATTGTTCCTGCGAATACTGCTAAATTGAGAATATATGTGCAGTTGGATGCTAATGCGATAGGAACTGCCTGGTTTGATGATCCAAAGGTTTATAAAACGCCTCCTGCCGGTGTACAAAAGTATAATTTTGACGCTATGCCGGTAAATTTCTCATCACCGTCACCATTAAGTCTTGGTTCCGAACATGTTAAAGATGGCAGCAGCGCCCTAAAATGGAATGCAGCGGCTGGTGCGGTTCTTACTGCCAATAATTTAGGTATTAGTACTGCCCAAACAGGCTCGTTCAGTGCCAGTAACGCACAATTTTATATTTACAGCCCAGCTGTAAGTAACGATACACTTGTTTTTCGATTTTATGACAATACAGGTGCTTTGAAACGTGAAGGACGCATGTTATTAAACTATAAAGGCTGGAGAGATTATCACCGCAGTTATCGTTATGATTATAATTATGAAAGTGAATTGCCTGCCTTTACACTTGCCAAAATGGAAATTATATACAAACCGGCAAGTCCAGGCGCTTCAACTACTCTCTATATGGATGCCTTTACCATGTATGGCGATAGCCAAACCAGAATTCCGGGGCCTCACATGAAATTAGATATGATTCATTTTCCTAAAGGGGATCCCACTAAAATGGATTTTTTTGAAGGTGTAGGTGCAACCGCTTACAATTGTTATAATCAGGTCATTCCTGCTGCTCCATCGTCATCAGGACAGGAACAGGCTGATGCTGCTGTAGTAAAATCCAAATATCCACGTCCTGTTTATGTTCCTAATGCTGCAGATGTGACTGCAGCCAAAGATTATGTAACAGCTTGTAACATTACCCGTAATCCTGATGGGTCTATAACCGGAAAGGGGTTGACCACTGAGATTGAAGACCCTAATTCTTTGGTTACCATCTCAACACATGTTGGTAATTTAGCGAGGGCAGCGGTTAGAAACAATGATGCTGATGCAAGAGCTAAGTTGCAGCTTTTTGTGGAATATCTATTGGATCAAGGACTTGCTGAAGGAGGAAGAAATTCTATACAGAGCAATAACTATACTGTTTGTCAAAATTTCCCCGCGGGATTTTTACAAAGTCTGTCGGATTATTATGGGGCTGGTACTGTAGCACTTGCTCCGGAATTTAGAGATGAAGTAATCAAAATGCTGAAATGGTCTAATGAGTATAATGTTATTTTCCATCCGGGTACACCTTTCTTACCTGTTAATACCGATATGATTCATTTGAAATTACCTCTTTGGTTAGAATTGGCAGGATTGGATTCTAATGTAGACAATCGGGTACGTGATTTAAAAGCAGTATCCCGTTATTTGAGTTTATTTACCAATACTACTCAAGGGGCTAGTGATGGTTTGAAACCTGACGGAAACGGTGCTCACCACGACGCTGCACATATGCGCTATATGTATGCTTTAGGTTCTTGGTCTGAAAGAGCTTATTCCTTGAGAAATACTTCATACAAGATAACGCAGCAGGCTTATACTAATATGGCGAATACTTTTAAGACTTTGGCATTACAAAGTTCAAAAGGAGTGGTATATCCAATGTCAATTTCGGGAAGGCTACCCGAAGAAAATTTCCCTATTACTACTGGAAACTTTCAACACTTAATAGAAATAGGTGGTGATTTGATGGGAGCAGCTTATGAACCAAATTTGGCAGCTTTTTACAATTACATCTATCAAACTAATACATATCCTGTTGCAGCGGCAGAAATGGATGGTTACTATCATTTCAATTATGCTAATTTGGGAGTTAGACGCAAAAACAATTGGATGGCTATGATGAAGGGACTGACCGATAAGTTATGGGGTACAGAGATTTATGTCTCTCAAAATAGATATGGACGTTATCAAAGTTATGGGGCAATGGAAGTACTGTACAATGGAGACCGTACCGCCAGTGGTGTACCAGGATATGGTGGTGATGGCTGGGACTGGAATGTTACGCCGGGAGCTACTACAATTCATTTGCCTTACAGCGAATTACAGGCCAAAGTTGATATAGCTACTGAATATCAAAAGAAAAGTTTTGCCGGAGCATTATCATTGGGACAAAATGGAATTTTTGCCATGGATTTTCTTGAGGAATCAGCAAATGGGACTCGATATACACCAAACAATCTGAAATTCCATAAATCGGTATTTACTTTTGACAATATCTTTGTGTGCTTGGGAAGTGGCATTGGCTCTACCAACAATGTGAGCAATACAGCTACCAACTTGTTTCAAGGAATATCAACTACTGATAATCCTTCCATTTATGTAAATTCAGACGCAGCAGTTGCAGATGCTACTTACAGCAATGTTTTATCCACAGCTACGAATAGTGCTTGGGTCGTAAATGGTCAAACAACCGGTTATTATGTGCCACAAGGAGGTGGTGATATCACGGTTGCAAGAGGTTCACAAACAACTCCCGTTTATTCAACCAAAACAGGTTCGCCAACAGCTACTGCTAATTTTAGTAAAGCTTATATCAGTCATGGTACTTCACCTAACAATGCAAAATACCAATTTGTAATGGTTCCCGGAACCACTCCGCAAGATATGGCTATATTGAATACCAAAATCAATAATGGGGAGATCTATCAGGTACTCAGCCAGACAGACGATTTACATGCGGTTAAATATTTGCCGGAAAACCTGACTTCATATGCGTTTTTTACTGCTGCAACTGATATCAATATCGGAAAAGTAAAAAGTATCTCCGGGGAAGCTTTGTTAGGTGTTAAAGAAATAGACAATACATTGGAAATTACACTTAACAATCCAAATTTAAAGACTATAGATGATCCTGTTACCAATTGGCGTTCTACGACCTATACTGTCAGCTTGACATTAAACGGAAAATGGAAAGCTGCAACAAACCCTAATAATGTTGTGGTAAGTGCAGATGCAGAAACTACTACATTGACATTTTCAGTGATCGATGGTAAATCGGCTTACTTAAAACTGGTTCCGGACAATGAAGCTCCGGCAGTGTCGATTACTTCACCTGTTGCCGATGCAAGCTTTAATGCTCCAGCAACTGTTAGCATTTCAGCAAACGCAACTGATTCAGATGGAACTGTGAGTAAAGTGGAATTCTTCCAAGGAGAGACTAAATTAGGTGAAGCCACTGCGGCACCTTTCAATTTCGATTGGACAAATGTGACGGCAGGTACTTATTCATTGACAGCAAAAGCTACCGATGATAAAGGTGCTGTTACTACTTCTGATGCGGTAAGTATTGTTGTGAATGCTATGCCAACAGTTTCTATTACGTCTCCTTTAGCAGATGCAAGTTCAAATGCTCCAGCTACAATAGGCATTACTGCCGATGCAGCTGATGTCGACGGTACTATTACCAAAGTAGAATTCTTCCAAGGAGAGATTAAATTAGGTGAAGCCACTGCGGCACCTTTCAATTTCGATTGGACAAATGTGATGGCAGGGACTTATTCATTGACTGCAAAAGCTACCGATAACAAAGATGCAGTTACGATATCAGAAATTGTAACTATTACTGTAAATGCATTGCCAACAGTGGCTATTACATCGCCAGTAAACAACGCTAACTATGACGCTCTTGCCAATATTACGATTACTGCCAATGCTGCCGATGCGGATGGAAGTGTAAGTAAAGTCGAGTTTTTCAACGGAGTAACTAAATTGGGTGAAGATGCAACAGCACCATATAGCTTTAACTGGAACAATGTTGCGTCAGGTTCTTATATAATAACTGCAAAAGCTACCGATAATGATAATGCTGCAACAACTTCTGAAACTGTAAATGTAAATGTAGTTTGTCCAACTGTACAATTATCTATCCCTGATGTATATGCTATGAATCCTTCGATAGATGATAAAAACACTATTTACTTAGGATACGGACCAACATCGCTTACCCTTAATGCATTGGCACAAGATAATCAGGATTTTACCTATACTTGGAGTACAGGAGCAACCGGTTCATCAACTTCAGTATCGCAGGCAGGTACGTACACAGTAACAGCATCGTATGCGGGAGGCTGCCAGTCTACGGCTTCAATTGAAATAGTTGTTCAGGATGTTAGATGTGGTAATAATAATGATAAAGTACAGATTTGCCATAACAACAATGTTATTTGCGTGGCTCAATCTGCAGTTCAGACGCATTTGAATCATGGAGATAATCTTGGTTCTTGCAGTGGCACATTAAAATTGGCCTCTAAAGAGGAAGTATCAACTTCGCCAAATTTCACGGTATATCCAAACCCGGTTCAAGACAATTTTAATGTAAGTGTATCTTCAAATTTGAATTCAAATGCAACGATTGGTATTTATAATATTCTTGGCAACAAGATCAGAGAGGTTCGTTTTATAGCAGTACCACAAGAGGTATTCGCAGGAGATTTGCCTTCCGGAAACTATATTGTAGTTGTCAAAAATGGCTTTGAGACTTTTAGAAGCACTATTGTTAAACAATAAAACAACAATGATTTAAAATATATTCCCAATCAAAATTATACGTAAATTTTGGTTGGGAATTTTTAATAGAAGTTAACTAAATAAATTAATAGATTAAATGGAAATAATTCAATTAGGATTTAGTTAGGAGTTAAAGACAATTTTAGTTTTTGAAAATAAAACATCTATAATATTAGTTTGTAGACACGGATTTTTTTAATTAATTTAATAAAACAATGATAAAAAGAAGTTTTTTAAGCTGTTTAAGTTTGGTAGTATTTGGGGTTTATGCGCAAGTGGCAAAAAAAAATGATAAAAATAGACCAAATGTAATATTTATTTATGCAGATGATCTTGGCTATGGCGACTTGAGTTGCTATGGAGCAACTAAGATTAAAACTCCAAATTTGGACAAATTGGCAAGTAGTGGAGTGCGTTTTTCAAATGCTCACTGTACTTCGGCAACCTGTACGCCTTCCAGATATGCTTTGCTTACGGGGGAATATCCTTGGAGAAAAGAAGGAACCGGAATTTTGCCAGGTGATGCAGCTTTAATCATTCCAACAAACAAGATAACATTACCAAAGTTGTTTAAGCAAGCCGGTTATAAAACGGCAAATGTTGGTAAATGGCATCTTGGTTTAGGAGATCAGGTGGCTAAAGACTGGAATGGTGAAGTAAAACCGGGACCAAATGAAGTAGGATTTGATTATTCGTTTATATTTCCTGCAACTGCAGACCGCGTACCAACCGTGTTTATGGAAAACCATAAGGTTGTCGCTCTAGACCCTAATGACCCAATTGAGGTAAATTATAATGTCAAGGTTGGAAAGGACCCAGTAGGGAAAGAACATCCCGAATTGCTAAAAATGAAATCTTCACCTGATCAAGGACATGACAATACAATTATCAATGGAATTGGCCGTATCGGTTATATGAGTGGTGGTAAAAAAGCAAGATGGGTAGATGAAGAAGTTTCTACCACATTTTTGATAAAGGCTCAAGAGTTTATAGAAGAAAACCATAAAAAACCTTTCTTTTTATATTTTGCCCTTACAGAACCACATGTTCCTCGTATGCCGGCAACTATATTTAGAGGTAAAAGCGGATTAGGTTATCGCGGAGATGCTATTTTGCAGTTGGATTGGACGGTAGGTCAAATCATGAAACAGCTGGAAACATTGGGAATTGACAAAAACACAATGATCATTTTTACAAGTGATAATGGCTCAGTTTTGGATGATGGTTATGTAGATGGAGCAGTAACTGAATTAAACGGTCATACACCGGCCGGATTTTTTAGAGGTGGAAAATACAGCGTTTTGGAGGCGGGAACCCGAATTCCATTTATTTTAAGTTGGCCTGCAACTGTCAAACCAAAAGTATCTTCGGCTATGATTTGCCAAATGGATTTATTGGCTTCTTTTTCTAATTTATTAGGACAGTCTATTCCAAATAATGATGCATCGGACAGTAAAAATACTTTGGATGCTTTTCTGGGAAAATCACAAAAAGGAAGAGGGGTTTTAATAGAGCAAGGAGGAAACGCTTCGGGTAAAGGTGGAACTTTGGCTATCGTGAAAGAAAATTGGAAATTTATTCCACCTAATGATGGGATAGGTGTTCAACCATTGGTAAATATTGAAACTGGAAATTCTAATGAGCCACAATTGTATAATCTAAATGAAGATTTAGGAGAGAAGAATAATTTGGCGAGAAAATTTCCTGAGAAAGTAAAAGAATTATCTGAGTTGTTTGAAAAAGAAACTGGTTTAAGGTAACTGTTTTTACAGCCTGTTTAAATTTTATTATGAGATTTATTATTAGAGGATTTTTGAATGAAACGAGGCAAATTTTTATAAAGTAGCAGAGTTGTTGCAAAAAAAATAATGAAGTTGTACCAAAAATCGACATAAGAGAATCAATAAATAAAACTAAAACAGGCTCTTAGTGCGTTTTTTGAAAATAATATTTAGGGAAGGTTGTTAATTCAATTTTGACTGGAGAAAAAATTGGTGAATTTAAAAATTATCAGAAATTATAATTAATTAGTAGAGATTTGAAAAATGAAAAAAATTATACAAAATATAAGTAAAAGACGAATTATAGTTTTGATTTTATGCGGAAGTATCCAATTAAGCACTACTTGTCTTGCCCAAAATGCAAGACCCGCCTATAAAAATGCAGCTTTGCCTATTGATGCAAGAGTAAAGGATTTGCTGGAACGAATGACCCTGGAGGAAAAGATTGCTCAGATGCGCCATATTCACAGTGAACATTTCGACAAAAACAAACAGGTCGATTTTACGCAACTAAGTAATAGCAAAACCCCGCTCAGTTATGGCTGTGTAGAAGCATTGCCTTACAGTTCGGAGGAATATGCCAAAGCAATTTATGATTTGCAACAATATATGAATAAAAATACCAGATTGGGCATTCCAGTTATTCCGATTATTGAAGGGTTACATGGTGTGGTACAGGATGGGGCGACAATTTATCCTCAATCGATTGGACTTGCAGCGACTTTCAATCCCGATTTGGTTTTCAATATGTCAGATGAAATAGGTGGTTTGGTCAAAAGAATGGGGGTAAAACAAGTACTCTCCCCTGTACTTGATCTGGCAAGGGAACTACGATGGGGAAGGGTAGAAGAAACCTATGGAGAAGATCCTTTTTTGGTAGGCGAAATGGCAACAGCTTATGTAAAAGGACTAAGAAAACACAATATCATTTGTACCCCAAAACATTTCATCGGGCATGGTTCTCCCTTGGGAGGATTAAATCTAGCTTCGGTAGAAGGAGGAACAAGACAATTGTTCAACCTTTATTTACCTCCGTTTGAAAAGGTAATCAAAGAAGCCAACCCGCTTTCGATTATGAATTGTTACAGTTCCTATGATGGTGAACCGATTGCAGGATCAAGATATATGTTGACCGATTTGCTTAGAAACCAAATAGGTTTTAAAGGCTATGTGTATTCTGATTGGGGTTCAATTTCAATGCTATATTATTTTCACAAAACCGCTACTGGCCCTGAAGATGCTGCAAAACAAGCGGTAATGGCAGGAATTGATTTGGAAGCCGGAGGCAACGATTACAAACTATTGGAGGATATGATGAAAAATGGAGTTTTGGAAGAAAAATATATTGATGATGCTGTAAGTCATATCCTTTACGCCAAATTTGCAGCAGGACTTTTTGAAAGCACATTGCCTAACACTGTAAACCTAAATCAATATATACATACTAGAGAATCAGTTGCCCTTGCTAAAAAACTGGCAGACGAAAGTGCCGTTTTGTTGAAGAATAACGGAGTGCTTCCTTTTGATACTTCGAAAATAAAAAGCCTTGCGGTTATCGGACCAAATGCCGACCAAATACAGTTTGGAGATTATACCTGGAGTAGAAACAACAAAGATGGAGTAAGCCCATTAAAAGGTATTAAAGAATTGGTAAAAGACAAAATCAAAGTGAACTATGCACAAGGATGCGACTTGGTTTCTCAAAATAAAGAAGGGTTTCAAATGGCAATCGATGCTGTAAAAGCAAGTGATGCGACAGTAATTTTCGTTGGTTCACAAAGCGCTTCATTGGCCAGAGACTATAAAAATGCCACCAGTGGAGAAGGTTTTGATTTATCGGATCTTAAGTTACCGGGAGTTCAAGAGGAATTGGTTGAAACAGTAAAAGCTACTGGAAAACCTTTAGTAGTGGTACTTGTAACCGGGAAACCATTTGCTATTCCCTGGATTAAAGAAAATGCCGATGCCATTATCACACAATGGTATGCGGGAGAACAAGAAGGAAATGCCATAGCCGACATCTTATTTGGAAAAGTAAACCCTTCGGGAAAATTGCCGGTGTCATTTCCACAGAGCGTTGGACATTTACCGGTTTACTACAATTATTTACCAACCGACAAAGGTTTCTATAAAAAACCGGGTTCTCCTGAAGCATTGGGAAGAGATTATGTTTTTTCAAGTCCTAAAGCCTTGTGGCCTTTCGGGTACGGACTTTCCTATACTACTTTCGCTTTTTCTGATTTTCAAGTTTCAAAAGAGCAATATGCGGCAAATGACGTCATCGAAGTAAAATTAAAACTTAAAAATACGGGAAACAAAACCGGTCAGGAAGTGATCCAGTTGTATGTGAGGGATAAAGTGAGTTCGATCGCGACTCCAATCCAGCAATTGAAAGCCTTTTCGAAATTAGAATTGCAACCTTCGGAAAGTAAAGATGTGGTATTGAAAGTGCCTGTTTCCGAATTGGCTTTTTATAACCGTGACGGGAAAAAAGTAGTAGAAGACGGAGAGTTTGAATTACAAATTGGGTCAGGTTCTGATAATATCGAATGGAAAAAAACAATTGTCGTTGGTAACCAAGTAGAAAACAAAACTACTGCAATGCCTAGGAATATATCTTCAGATAAAAAGAAAACTGAAAAAAACAATGAGGTTGTAACAATCTCTGGAGTTGTAAGAGACGTACAAGCAACAGTTTTACAAGGGGTTAAAGTAACCGTAAAAGGAGCTGAGGAGGCTGTTAAAACCAATATTGAAGGAGTTTATTCAATTAAAGCCAGACAGGGAGATGTCCTTGAGTTCTCAGCAAAGGGCTTTGCAACCCAAAGCATCAATGTTGAAAAAAATACTGTTCTGAACATTAAACTTCAGACGGAATAAAAAAAAACCTTATTTGATAAAAACAGAAAGCCGAGAGTTTAGATACTGTCGGCTTTCTGTTTTTTGTAAATTAGTATTTAAAATTGAAACTTAAGCTTCAGTTTTGCCTTTGTTTTTAACATATTCACCAGGCGTAATGCCATAAACTCTTTTGAATTCACGTCTAAAGATTTTAACATCGTTGAAACCAACTTCTAAAGCAACTGATTGAACAGAGGTTTCACCACTTAGGAAAATCTCAACGGACTGTTTTAATCGTATGGATGTAATAAATTCTTTTAAAGGCTGGTTGGTCAATGCACTGAATTTTTTATACAAAACAGACCTGCTCATACCAATTTCAGATGTAATAAAGTTGGTGTCCAAATCAATATTGGAAATATTCGCTTCGATAATTTGACGCAATTTGTGCAATAATTTTTCATCCTGAGTCGATTCAGTGTCCGGTAAAACAGGTAATTGTGACAATTGTTCGCTGTATTTCTTTTGCAAAGCAGCTCTTAGCGATAACAGGTTGTGAATGTTTAATTGTAAAATTTGCTCCCTGAAAGGCTTGGTAATATAAATATCGGCTCCATGTTGAAGTCCTTCAATTTGATGTAGGGGGTCTGATTTTGCAGTCAACATAATTACAGGAATATGTGAGGTGCGTATATCAGTTTTTAACTTTTTGCAAAGTTCTAATCCGTCCATTATTGGCATCATTACATCGCTGATGATTAAATCAGGCAGGCTTTGAATGGCATTTTTCCAACCTTCCAGTCCGTTTTTACTTTCATGAACATAATACAGATCTTCCAGTGATTGTTTGATGAACTCTCTCACTTCATCGTTGTCTTCAACGACTAAAATATGGGCTTTTTTGTTTTTTTCCTCTTTAGCAGGGTTTTCAATAAAGTCTTGGGCAGAGTACTCATTAACTTCTTGATAAATATGATTTTCAATGCTAGGCATTGGGGTAATATCATTGTCGTTTAAATGATTTTTACCCAATTGCAATGAGACGGTAAAAGTGGTTTTTCCGGTTTTGTTTTCAGTGGCAGGAGTACTTGTTACGTTTATTTTTCCTTTATGGAGTTCGACCAGGCTTTTTGAAAGAGCCAAACCAATGCCAGTCCCGAAATTTTGTCCTGCCTGATAAAAGTTTTTAAAAATATCGTCGATATTTTTGATGTCAATACCTTTCCCGTTATCGATTACCTTAATTTTTACATTTTGTTTTTTTAAAGTAATTTTTAGGTTTATCGTACCCCCATCTTGTGTAAATTTGAAAGCATTTGATAATAGATTAAAAAACACTTTCTCCATTTGGTCTTTATCAAAATAAACCAAAATTTCAGGATGGCTACTTTTGAAAGTGTATTGGATGTTTTTTGCTTCGGCAAGCGCTTGAAAATTTTCAAAAACCTCTTTTAGAACACTTACAATATTTTCTTCAGAAAAATAGGGGCGTAAGTTGCCGGAATCGGCCTTTCTGAAATCCAATAATTCGTTAACCAATCGGTACAAACGTTCGGTATTGTTTTTAATACTTAAGGCATATTTATTGGCCTGAGTATTTTCTGTAGTTAATTGCTCTAGTTTTTCAATGGGACCTAAAATCAAAGTCAACGGTGTTCTGATTTCATGCGATACATTGGTAAAAAAATCTAATTTCATTTTTTCAAAATGAAGTTCCTGTTTAAGTTCTCTTCTTGCTTTTAAAAACGCATTGATTTGATAGCCTATTGCAGCAATTATTGCGAAATAGATGAGATAAGCCCACCAAGTTTCCCACATTGGAGGTAGTATTACTATGTTTATTTTTTTGATGTCTTTGCTCCAAATACCATCGTTATTAGAACCTTTGACTAAAAATTGATAGCTTCCTGCAGGTAAATTGTTATAGGTTGCCGATGGAATATCAACATAATTCCAGTTTTTTTCTAAGCCATCAAGTTTGTAGGCATACTTGTTTTTATTTGATTTGATGAAGTTTAAAGCTGAGAATTCTATTGTAAAAATGTTTTGATCATGGTTAAAAGTCAATGTCTCGCTGTTGTTAATGTCTTGTTTTAAAAGACCGCTCTCATCGTTAATGGCAACAGGAATGTTAAACAGTTTGAGGTTGGAAAAAACAACCTCCGGAGCCAATGTGTTTTTTTCTATACTTTTGGACATAAAACTCACTAAGCCATTGTAGGTACCAAAATATAGTCGCCCCTGACTGTCTTTTAAAACGGAATTGATATTGAATAGATTATCAGGCAATCCGTCTAAAATATTGAAAGTTCTAAACGTATTTAAATGGCGGTTGTATTTTACCAAACCATTGTCTGTACTTATCCATAAGTTTGTTTCGTTATCTTCTGTAATGGATAATATATTATTAGTAGGTAAACCATCCTTGGTATCAAAAGTTTTGAATGTATTGTTTTTAGGATTTAGTAAAGCTAATCCGTTTTGTACTGTTCCAACCCAGATGTTTCCTATGCGATCTTGAAAGAAACAGTTAACATTAAAGTTGAATGATTTATCTGAATTGTCTTTGAAATTTTTATAAATAAGTTTTGGAGTCTGATAAATGCGGATGCCGTCAGAAGCCCCTATCCAAATAGTTCCCTGTTTATCTTCAAAAATTACATTAACAGGGAGTTCGCTGTTAGCAATTAAACTGAATTTTTGTTGGGCAATATCATAAATATTAATACCAAAGTAGCTTCCAATAAATAGTTTATTTTCCTTACTGATAATCATACAGCTAATATCGTCTGTACTGATACTGTTGTTATTTTTGCTATTTGGCTTATAAACCGTAAAAGTAGAAGTCTTGGGATCAAGAAGGTTTAAACCACCTAAACTTGTTGCTATCCATACGTTTTGGTCTTTATCAATTGCAATTCCTTTAACCAAATTGGAACTCAAAGAATTTTTATTGGTGTTACTATTTTTATAAAAAGAAAAGACTTGGTTTTTTTTATTGAAATAATTTAACCCTCCGGCTTCAGTTCCAATCCATAAATTATGATGACTGTCTTCAACAACCGAACTAATTATATTACTGCTGATGCTGTTCTTTGCAATGCTGTTTTGATAAATTGTAAAAGGGGTATTTACAGAATAAACAATGTTGACTCCACCAAAATAAGTCCCAATCCAAACCGAACCATTTTTATCCTGAAAAATATCGTAAATAGAGTTTTGGCTTAAACTTTTTGGATTTGAAGGGTCATGTTGATAATTGGTAAATTGATGGGTGATGGGATTTAAAATTGATAAACCATCTTGTGTTCCAATCCAAAGAGAACCATCTTTATGCAATAATATTTTGCGGACATTATTGTTGACCAATGAATTTTTTCCATTACTGCTGTTTTTTACAAAATTCGTTAGTTGTAATGATTTTTTATCAAAAGAATAGAGTCCATTTTTTTTTGTTCCAATCCAAAATTTTGAACTTTTGTCTTGGACAATACTGGTAATTGGGCCAATATTTTCGTTACCATTTAATTCGTAGCCAAAATGTCTTTTTTTAATAAGCTTTTTGTTTAAAAAAAAGAGTTCATATAATCCTGTAGAGCTTCCAACCCAGATGTGATGTTCATTGTCTTCAAAAATTTCAGAAACTTGAATATCGCTTTTTTCAATTTTTAAAGGGAATATTTTTTTGCTGTTTGGAGCTATAAATTTTAGCTGGTGTGAACCTCCAATCCATAAATTGCCTTTAGAATCTTGTAGTACCTTTTTTATACCTGCACTTTTAGGGATAATATTTTCAAATGAATTGTCTTCGGACTGGTACAAATCCAAAGCACTGGATACTACCCACATCTTTTTATTAGAAGCTAATGCTAGGCCTGTAATGAAGTAATTAGAAGATATGCTGTTTTTGTTTTCGGGGTCATTTTTAAAAACTTTGAATGTACGCCCGTCATAACGGTTTAGGCCATATTTTGTCCCCAACCAAATAAAACCGGTAGAGTCTTGGGTTATAGACAAAATGGAATTGTTTGAAAGCCCATTAGTAACATCATAATGATTAAATGACAATGAACTGTTTTGGCCAGAACTTGTTGAAGTTGAAAATAACAAAACCCAGAAACAAATTCCCCAAAAAAGACCTGCGAGATTGTGATTTTTTAAAATCATTAAAAAGGTTTAAGGTTTAAAAATTAGGTTGTAAATAGATACTTCGAAAAGATTTAACTTCTACATTTATGAAATGGAATATAGAGGTTAAATTGTATAGTGAATGAATAAATCGAAATGATTTATGGCTGTTTTCCAAAATTAATAGAATTTTTAGAAGTTGAAGCAAGTACGTTAATTTTTTTAAGCTTCAGCAATTATTTAATGGTTACTTTAGGAATAAATTTAGAGTAATATGTGTAAAATTTCCTACCTATACAATTTAAATTAAGGTCAAAAATACGCCCGAAAAAAAATATTTTTCGGATATAGTATTTTATTCTACTTGATAAGGTATTGTTTTAACAAAGAAATAACACAGGATGTAAATAAAACCATTTCATCAATAATCCTTTAAGAAGGATTTGATTCCCAAAATCAATAGTTATAGGAGGTTGTAGGTTAAAAAAGGACGAATCAGACCTAAGAAAAAGACAAATTACACCCCTCGAATAGTCTTTCTCATAATAATTTTGAAATCAACAAATAATACCATTAACAATTAATTAAACTAAAACGTAGTTGTTGGCAGTTTTTGTTTTGAAAATTGAAAGTGTGTTTTTTGATTATATCTATTAAGTAATAAACAATAAATCAAATTGATGTATGTGAAAAAAACTAACCTTTAACCAAAAACCGATTTAAAAGAATTAACTAAAACTAAAATAGAATAATTATGAAAAATTTGAATTTGAAATACCAACCTTTTTCTAAGGTTTTCAAACAGTTGCTTGTTGGTATTTTTATGATAATTGCTCCCGTTTTTGCTCAGGCGCAAACCAAAACAATAACCGGTTCTGTACACGATGATAAAAAAGAATCGCTTCCAGGGGTTACAGTTTCCATAAAAGGCACTAAAGAAGGTGTGATAACTGATTTTACAGGTGAATATAAAATTAAAGCCAGTTCAAAAGATCAATTGGTTTTTACTTATATGGGATATGAAACTGCTACAATTACAGTGGGAGACAGAACTTCTATCAATGTTACATTAAAATCTTCAACCAGTACCTTGGATGAGATTGTTGTAATTGGTTATGGAACGGTGAAAAGAAAAGATTTAACCGGAGCTGTTGGTAGTGTAAATATGGCAGACCTTAATAAAACTCCTATTCGTTCTATAGACGAAGCATTGGCAGGCCGCGTGGCAGGGGTACAGGTAACTTCGGCAGATGGTATGCCTGGAGCAGGTTCTAATATTGTTATCAGAGGAAATAACTCTGTAACACAAGCGAATAGTCCATTGTATGTTATAGATGGTTTTCTTGTTGAAAATCCTGATCCAAATGTACTTAATCCATCAGATATTGAGTCTTATGACGTTTTGAAAGATGCTTCTGCAACGGCTATTTATGGATCCAGAGGAGCCAATGGGGTTATCGTAATCCAAACCAAAAAGGGTAAACAAGGAAAACCTGTTTTTAATTTTTCCAGTTCTATTGGTGTTCAGGAAATTGCCCAAAAGATGAACATGATGAGTACTTACGAATTCGTGAAATACCAATTAGAATATAATACTCTTGCAACTTCAAATCCTAAATCACCAACCGAAATCTATCTTACAGATCCTAATAGAACATTAGATAGTTATATAAATGAAGGAAGCACAGACTGGCAAGACTTATCAACTCGTACCGCTTTGTTCAAAAAGAATGATCTTTCCGTAACTGGAGGAACCAAAAAATTTAAATATGCCCTTAGTGGTTCAACTACTGACCAAGATGGTATTTTGTTGAATTCAAATTATACCAGATATCAAGGACGTGCCAACGTAGATTATCAAATTACCGATAAATTAAAAGTTGGTGGTAATGCAAATTATAGCCATTTAAAACAAACAGGGATTGATCCAAGTGCAGCAATCTTCAACGGTACAGCCAATGTGATGGTTGCAGTTTGGGGAATGCGTCCCTATTCGCCTAATGTAACAAACCCTGAGGACGAATTTATAGATCCAAATCTTAATTCAGGTATTGATTTAAGAGTAAACCCCGTTATCAACCTTAAGAACACTTACAATGTAACAAGTACCAATAATTTTTCTATAAATGGTTATCTTGAATATTTGATTACTAAAGAATTAAAATTAAGATCAACTTTGGGTTATGTTAGTAACAAATCCGAAAAAGATGAATTTTATAATTCATATACTACATCAGGGCGTCCGGGCAGTGCAAGCGGTGTCAATGGAAAAATGATGAACAATAATTATACCAATTGGTTGAATGAGAATACATTGACTTGGGATAAAAGAATGCAAAAGCACCATTTTATCGCTTTAGGAGGATTTACAACCCAAAAACAAGAAAGTGAGTCTTATGGTAAAGCAGCACAAAAAATACCAGCTGCAAATGAGGACCTGATGTTTGATGCGCTTGATTTAGGTACTCCTGTAAGAATTGATCCAGGAAATTCAGTTTGGACAATGGCTTCTTTCCTAGGAAGGGTGAACTATGATTTTGCATCGAAATATTTTTTAACAGCTTCATACAGAGCGGACGGATCTTCCAAATTCCCTTCGCAAAACCACTGGGGATACTTCCCATCAGGTGCCCTTTCATGGAAGTTTAGCGAAGAAAAGTTCTTAAAAAATAGATATTTGTCAGAGGGGAAATTGCGTACAAGTTATGGACAAACCGGTAATAACCGTGTAGGTGATTTTGATTATTTGACTACTTATTATAATCCGAACAATCCTTTTTACGGAACATACGTATTCAACAATAATTACGTAACAGGAGCTACAGCACAAAGACTTGGAAACTCTGATTTGAAATGGGAAACTACCGAACAAATTGATGCTGGCTTGGATTTAGGTTTCTTTAACCAAAGAATCATCTTTAGTGCGGATGTATATAAAAAAACAACCAAAGATTTGTTACTAAAAACCAACCTTCCATTATCAACAGGTTTCACTTCGGCATTCAAAAACATCGGTAGCGTAGAGAATAAAGGTTTGGAATTAACTTTAACAACAAAAAATATAGTTAGCAAAGATTTTAGCTGGACGACTAGTGCCAATATCTCTTTCAACAGAAATAAATTATTAGCATTGGCAGAAGGACAAAAAAACTTAGAATCCATTGTGAATTGGGATACTGGTTTTAGTACGATAAGTGCCTATAATGCTGTGGTAGGACAACCTTTAGGTTTAATGTACGGTTTTGAGTATGCAGGAACTTATAAATATGACAATTTTACAGGTAGTGGAACAGCAGCTGATCCTTATAAATTAAAAGCAGGTCTTGCTAATAATGGAAATGTAAATGTTCAGCCAGGTGATGTGCGATATTTGGATCAAAATGGGGATGGAACAATCAATAAAAGCGATTATACTACCATTGGAAACGGTAACCCACTTAACATTGGTGGATTTTCAAATAATTTTACTTATAAAAACTTTGATTTGAATATCTTCTTTCAATGGTCGTATGGTAATGATATTATAAATGCCAACCGTATTGTGTTTGATGGAAATCAATTAGGGCGTGAAGGTCTAAATCAATTTGCCAGCTATCAGGATCGTTGGTTACCAGAAAATCCAAATTCTGATATTGTAAGAACAAAGGGCTATGTTGGTGCGCCCGTTGCCTATTCGTCAAGAATAGTAGAAGACGGTTCTTACTTGAGATTGAAAAATGTGGCATTGGGCTATAATTTTGGCAAAAATTTTGTTGAAAAAATGCACCTTAAATCGATGAGATTCTCATTATCAGCATCGAATATCTATACATGGACTAAATACACCGGATCAGATCCAGAGGTAAATACCTACAACTCTGCTTTAACACCTGGATTTGATTATTCGTCTTATCCCCGAGCACGTACTATATTTTTTGCGACAAACATTAGCTTTTAACAACATTAAATTATTTTCAAAATGAAAAAGATATATATATTATTGGGCTTGGTGGCGTTAAGTACCAGTTCTTGTGAGGATTATTTGAATACAGAACCCATTCAAAAAATTGCAATCGAACAATATTATACCGATGAGCAGGGGATAACCAATGCTTTGGCGGGAGTATATGACCCATTGGGATCTGAAAAATTATATGGCAGCCAGTTATGGTGGCAATTGGATTCAGCTACAGATGAAGGGTATTACGCCCGTAATACCTTGGTAGCAGGAACAATGGTCTATAATTTTGATTTTACTGCTGTAAATGTTTCAGATTTTTGGTTTAATCTTTACGACGGAATTAACAGGGCCAATGACTTGATCGCACATATCGATTTACCGCAAATGGATGAAACCCAAAGACAGCAGATATTAGGTGAAGCTTTGTTTTTAAGAGGATATTACCATTTTTTATTGGTAAGCCATTTTGGAGAT
Organism: Flavobacterium aquiphilum; assembly: GCF_027111335.1. Taxonomy (NCBI): domain Bacteria; kingdom Pseudomonadati; phylum Bacteroidota; class Flavobacteriia; order Flavobacteriales; family Flavobacteriaceae; genus Flavobacterium; species Flavobacterium aquiphilum. The sequence continues at coordinate 2,464,924 of NZ_CP114288.1, forward strand.
GTGCCTTTACGATTGACACCTACCACAAGCCCTAATAATGTTCAAATAGCCAGAACACCAGCCAAAGATGTCTATGCTCAAATCTTGAAAGACATGACAGATGCCGAAGGAAAAGTAAGTGCAACAAAACCAAATTACTCCAGTCGTGTTTATAAAACAGTAGTACAGGGAGTACTAGCGAGAGTATGTTTGCAAATGGCTGGTTATCCTTTGAATGACACTTCAAAATACAATGAGGCATTGTCTTGGTCCAAAAAAGTAATCGATTCAGGGCAACATAGTTTAAATGTTAGTTTTCAAACTACAGCTCCCGCTGGTAAACCTACAAATTATTACGATGTGGTTAACCCATCAAATGGAGTTACCACTAATAACGCTTATCGTCAAGTATTTATAACTGAAGCTTCAGACACTTACGATACAAATGAATTGATGTGGGAAGCAGATTTTAAAGCCCGCGGGGGAGGATATAATGAAGGCGGACGTGTAGGGAATAATATTGGTATCACTTTTCAACCAGTTGCTTCCAGTCCTTTATTTGGAACCTACTGCTGGGGATTTATAAAGGGAACAGGAAAACTATTCAGAGCTTATGATGCTACAGGTGCCGATTTACGTCGTGATTGGGCACTAACTACTTACACAATTAATAACTCTACCGCTGTTAAAAATAATCTAGCTAAAACTATACAATATGGCAGGGATTGTGGTAAATGGAGAAGAGAGTATGAAATTAACCTATCTGGTGATCAAAATTATACAGCAATCAATTTTCCTATCTTGAGATATGCCGACGTGCTTTTAATGTATGCAGAAGCTGAAAATCAGGTCAATGGGCCAACTGCCGCTGCGCAAGCGGCCGTGAATCAGGTACGCCGTAGAGGATATGGTCGTACAGATGTTTCAGCACCCTACTTACTCTCCGATGCTGCAACAACAACAGCTGTAGCCGGTGGTAAAGCCGCATTCCAACTTTTTATTGAAGATGAGCGTATGCGTGAATTATGCTTTGAGGGATTACGTAGAATGGACTTGATCCGTTGGAACAAATTTGTAACAACAATGAAAGCAGTTAGCGACGATATGGCAGCATCTCCAACTACTGGTCCATTGACTTCAGGAAACCAACAATATGGGGCATTAGCAGGGAAAAATGTTTTTGCCAATGGTAATAAATTCCTGTTGTTTCCAATCCCTTCATTAGAAATGGCATCCAATCCTTTAATAAAACAAGAAAATCAGAATCCTGGCTATTAATTTTTAGCCATTACAATTAAAAAAAGTTGGTAAAATGCATTACCCCCATTTTTACCAACTTTTTTATCATCCCATCACAAAATTCATGAAATGAGCATGATTGAAGTTGGTCGTAAAAACTAATAGTTATCAATGCAAATTAGATACGGCCAATAAAAAGCAATAAGAATAACATATGAAAACAATTCAGTACTATTTGGTACTATTGTCATTTTGCAGCTTATCCACATTTGCTCAAAAAGATAATAGCAAGGATCATTTTGCCATGCAAAAGCTGATTCAGGATAATTTCACTTTTGCCGAAAAGCAATATCAATACTTAGAAAAAGCGACACCTCCAGATTCTATGCCAAAAACATTTGAAAAAGGGCGTAACATAAACTCTGATATTTATTGGTGGTGCAGCGGTTTTTATCCGGGAACACTTTTATATATCTATGAGTACACCAAAAAACCGTCAATACTTGATGAAGCTCAAAAAAGATTAGCAATTTTGGATACGGTAAAATATTATACCAAAAACCATGATTTGGGTTTTATGATGTATTGCAGTTTTGGGAATGCTTATCGACTGACTAAAAATGAAGCATACAAAAAAGTGATCCTACAATCCTCTAAATCATTGGCAACAAGATACCGTCCTGATGCCAAAGTGATTCAATCCTGGGATGTTGTGGAAAGTGGATTGGATAGAAAAGGTTTTGTTGGGCCGGTTATCATAGACAACATGATGAACCTTGAGATGCTGGAATGGGCAAGTCAAAATAGTACCGATAAAAGTTTTGCTGATGTGGCCGAAAACCATGCCAACACGACGATGAAAAATCACTTTCGTCCTGATTTCAGCAGTTATCATGTATTGGATTATGATTTAAAAACTGGAGAAGTTCGTAAGAAAGTTACCGCTCAAGGGTATGCTGATTCCAGCGCCTGGAGCAGGGGGCAAGGATGGGCACTTTATGGTTATACTATGATGTACCGTTTTACCAAAAATCCTGCTTACTTAAAGCAAGCACAAGGAGTGGCCAAGTTTATACTGAACAACCCAAATTTACCCGCTGACAAGATTCCGTATTGGGATTTTGATGCACCAAATATTCCTGATGCTTTGCGTGACGTATCCGCAGGATCTATATATGCATCAGCCTTGTTGGAGTTAGGTCAATATACTTCGGGAAAGGAAAAACAAAATTATGTTGATGTTGCCAAAACTATTTTGAAATCATTGTCAACTCCAAAATACAGAGCTCAATTGGGTACAAATGGGGGCTATTTATTGATGCACAGTGTAGGTTCGATTCCACATAAAACGGAAGTTGATACTCCGCTTACGTATGCCGATTATTATTTCCTGGAAGCATTACTACGATATAAAAAATGGTATTTATAACTTGTGGGGAGTTGTAAATCCAGCACATTGAAGCATAGTTTTTAGTTTATTAAAAAGTTACATAAAGCACTCCATGTAAGAAATAATATAACTTTAAAGCTGTGCTCTTTGTGTTTATTACAGTTTTTTAATTGAATTGGTTAAAAATTAGCTTGAAATAATTAAGTAATAATAAAGACAAATTAGTAAAATGAAACTTAAAAATTGTATTAAGGTTTTACTTAAATTAGAAATAAATGAATTACAAATTAATTGTATTGGGAATTTTAATTTCATTCCATTTATCTGCAAAGGAAATCCATGTTTCTGGAGTCAATGGAAATGATAATGCCAATGGGTCTCAGAGGCATCCACTAAAAACCATTAACGCTGCAGCTCAGAAAGCTATGCCGGGTGATGTAATTATCGTTCATGCTGGTATTTATAGAGAATGGGTAAAACCGTTGCGTGGTGGTACAGACAATAAACACCGTATTACCTATGTGGCAGCTAAGGGAGAGAAAGTAGTAATTACCGGTTCTGAAGCACCAAAAGGATGGCAAAATGTTTCGGGTAACGTTTGGAAACTTACTTTGCCGAATGCTTATTTTAAAGATAGTAATCCCTTTGGTGAACTTATTTATGGCGACTGGTACAGGAGTAATGGGAAAAACATACATACTGGGGCCGTGTATCTGGACAACCGAAGGCTTCCGGAAGTATTCAGCCGTAATGAAATCCTAGCAAGGGATAACAATAAGCCAAGCTGGTATGCTGAGGCCGATGACAATGGTGGGTCAGTTTTAATGAACATTGATATGTATGCTCCATTTTTGACAGATCCTAAGCAAGTTGCAGTAGAAAAGGGGGACGTAATTTACAATAACTGGAAGCATTTTATTTTTACCTATCTAACCGATGGATCTATTTTGCACTTAACATCAGTTGATTTTGGAGCAGGAACAGATACCGTTGAGTATAAAGTGGCAACACAGGCAAAATCCGGTAAGATTGAATTTCATCTTGATAAGCCTGATGGAGAACTCGTAGGTACCACAACGGTTACAAATACGGGTAATTGGGGTAAATACGAAGTTTTCAAGACTACCCTTTCCCGAAAAATTTCGGGCAAACACGATATTCATGTTGTTTTACGTGCCCCAGGCTCAAAGCCTGAAGGGACAACAACCATTTGGGCATGTCTTCCTGGAATGAAAAATCCGGATTCTAGTGATGTTGAAATAGCTGTTAGATCAACTGTGTTTTTTCCCAAAAAAACAGGTATAAACTATATTACCGTAAAAGGTTTTACGTTACAAAATGCTGCTACCAATTGGGCTCCGCCTTCTGCTTTTCAACCCGGAATCATTGGGCCACACTGGGCTTCTCACTGGATTATTGAGGACAACGAAATCCTGAATTCCCGTTGCTCCGGTATTTCTCTTGGAAGACCAACTTATGGACATGCACATCATCCACAAAACCAGCAACCGGAAGGGAGGATATACCCTGAGGTCAATGGTGGCCAAACCGCAGAACAACTTCATGAATTTTTCGAATTTGCTACATGGACAAAGGAAGAAGCAGGTTTCCATATTGTACTAAACAATCATATACACGATTGCGGACAGGCTGGTATTGTTGGCTGTAGTGGAGGCGCTTTTAGCGTAATAGAACGAAACGATATACATGATATTACCCAGAATGAGCCTTTCAATGGCGAAGAAATGGCTGGTATCAAACTACATTTTGCTGTGGATGCCATTATCCGTGACAACAGGATATTTAACACAACGCTTGCTCTATGGCTTGATTGGGGGGCTCAGGGCACACAAGTATTGGGTAATTTAATGTACAAAAACTCCTATCGCGATATTTTGGTTGAAGTGTCACATGGACCTACACTTGTCGCAAACAATATCGCCCTCTCAACAATTTTTATGAGGTCAATGTCTCAGGGGCTTGCCATCGTACACAATTTGGCGTTAGGTAATTTTGAGGGATTTGCAGACGAAATTATGGGTGGACGGAAAACATTCTTTTATATTCCGCACAGTACTTCTTCAGCTGGTAAGGTAACTAATCCAGGTGGTGATTGGCGCTGGTATAACAACTTGCTTCCTGATATCCTCAATCCGGAAGGTAAAAATCATGGACTGCCTGTTGCGGTATCAGGAAATGTTGTTTTTACTACGAAAGACGACCTGGCAGTAAGTAATAACAATGATAATCTATTGAAAATTCCGGGGTTCCTTAAACCTAAATTTGTTGAAAGAAAAGATGGAATATATTTAATTCTCTCTGAGAACGAAAGTTGGCGTAATACAAATCCGCGAAAGCTTGTTACTACAGAACTTCTTGGCAAAGCTGTGGCACCACAACAGGAATTTAAAAATCCTGATGGTTCAGCATTGAGGATAGATACAGACTACTTCGGAAAAAAACGTAATATAGCGAATCCTTTCCCCGGTCCATTTGAAACTCCAGTAAATGGCGAAGTGAAGGTTTGGCCAAAGTAGGTTTATTTCTGGCTGGGCCTTGTAGTTATGGGAGTTTCGTACTCAGATGATTTATTTGAAAAAAACAATGAGACTGACCAACTAATTTCAATTTTTAATTATGCTGAAATTGAATGATCAATTAAAATGAAGAGTAGATTTCTACGGCATTCAAATTTATACGTAGTGAAACAGAATCGAATTAATGCATTTGAGGGTAAAATATTTAAAATTGAATTTGTTTAATATCATATTGAAAAAAGTTAAAAATGTATAATTATAGTAAAACAAGGCTTCAAAAAGGATTAATTGTTGTTCTGAATTTGTTTGCAATAACTTCTGTTTCAGCTCAAAAGGAATCAAAAATATTTGAAGACTATAAAAAAAACAGAAGTATCCTACCCGATTTCTCTTATGTTGGTTATCATAATGGTGAAAAGAAAATCCCTAATATAACGGATTATAAATATTTTGATGTAACCGATTTTGGTGCAAGAGCTAATGATGGTGTTTCAGATAAAATAGCCATTCAAATGGCAATCAATGCGGCCAATAAAAACGGGTCGGGAATAGTTTATTTTCCGAAAGGGAGATTTTTAGTCAATGAAGATGGTGATTTGCCAAACTCTATTGTTTCAAAAAACGGACATATTATTTTCAGAGGCAGTGGTTCCGGATCGGGAGGTACTGAATTATATATGAAAAATGCGCTTCCGCCAACAAATCCAGCTCAAATGTGGACTGTTCCGCCGCTATTTATTTTTGGAAGTGGTGGTAGCGATAAAAAAATAGGACAGGTTACTGCAGCAGCTTCTATTGGTGATTTGTCAATAAAAGTAAGCTCAACAGACGGTTTAAATTCAGGAGACTGGATTGTTTTACAATTATTAGATAATAATAAAGACTTAATCGCATCTGAATTAAAAAACAATAAAGCGGAGCCTCAATGGACTTATCTTGTCGAAAAGGGTATTGATGTCAAAGTTTTTTACCAAATTAAAAACATAAATAAAGAAACACTTATCCTAAATGCCCCCATTGCATACACCATTGATCCAAAATACAAATGGGAAGTTTTAAAATTTGCTAATAGCGAAGAAGTCGGGATAGAAGACATTGCATTTACAGGCAACTTCACAGAAAAATTTGTACATCATCGTTCTTGGAGAGACGATAGCGGTTATACAATGTTAAACATTAGAAAAAGTACAAATTCATGGATGCAAAATTGCCGTTTTACAAATTGCAGTGTTGCAACAACCATAGCACAAAGCGCTAATATTTCGATTTTAAATTGTAAAATAGATGGGAATGGAGGTCATCAAGCTATTAATTCCAATGGTTCAACTAATGTATTGATAGCCAATTGTGTTGACTTGGCATCACAATGGCATTCTTTCGGTTGTTCCCATGGTTCTATGAATACTGTAATCTGGAAATGTACCTATCCTTCGACTACCTGTTTTGAATCTCATTCCAGTCAACCCAGAAATACATTACTTGATCAAGTTGAAGGTGGCTTGATGAACGGTCGTGGTGGTGGAGCAACTGAGAATATGCCTAATCATATGCAAGGATTAGTACTTTGGAATTATAAACAAACCAATGAAGCTGTAAAAGATTTTGAATTTTGGCCTCCCACAGCCGTATTTGAATGGTGGAAAATCCCCAATCCTATAGTTGTTGGATTTACAAGTCAGGGAACCACTTTCAAAATGGAGCAATTAGGACTATCTGAATCACTTGATAAAGCGGTTGAGCCAGCTTCATTGTACTTGGCACAATTGCAATTAAGATTAAATAGATTGCCTAATTGGGTTAACGAAATTCAAGAAAAGAAATAATAAATCGATAAGACTGATTATTAATCTAGAATTTATTGTACCTAATAAAGATGCTTAGATATTTAAATCGAGAATTAAGTCCGTTTTAGTCAAAAAAAAGGACGGTTTTTACTCAAAAAAAAGACAAATTGAGCCTTTTAAGTTTTCTTCCTCTTGATAAATTTGGAATCAAAAAATATCATAGTGGCACTTAATTGAACACAAAAACAGATTAAGTTAAAGTAATTCAATAAAAAGCAGTAATCATGAAAAATATTAAATACAGTATTTATACAAAGTTTTTTTTATTAATCTCTCTTCTATTTGGCGTTATATGCACTGCCCAAAATAATGCTAAGAACAAAACAGCACCAAACCTGCTAATTATTTTGGCAGATCAATGGAGAGGGCAGGCAATGGGATTTGAAGGGAAAGAACCCGTTATGACTCCTTCTTTGGATAAATTTGCCAAAGAAAGTTTGGTATTAACCCAAATGGTAGCAAATTATCCGGTTTGTTCTCCATCAAGAGCTATGTTGTTGACAGCTCAATATCCAATTAAAAACCATGTTTACAGCAATGTAAATTCAGAGTCAGCTCCTTATGGAGTTGAATTATCAAAAGATGCAGTTTGTTGGTCTGACGTACTAAAGCAAAATGGCTATTCCAATGGTTATATCGGAAAATGGCATTTGGATTCCCCTTACAAGCCTTATGTGCCAACATCAAATAACATTGGAAAAGTTGCCTGGAATGAATGGACTTCCCCAGAGAGAAGACATGGTTTTGATTACTGGTATGGTTATGGAACCTATGATGAACATGACAAACCGATGTATTGGGATACCAATGCTAAAAGGGATGAATTTCAATACGTGAACCAATGGGGGCCTATTCATGAAGCTGATAAAGCATTGGCATTTATGAAAAATGAAGGTGGGCAACTCCGTAAAGAAGGTGCTCCTTTTTCATTGGTAGTTTCCATGAATCCTCCACACTCAGGATATTATAGTGTTCCAAAAAAATATTACGAGCTCTACAAGGACATCCCTCTGAAAGATTTGGTAAAAGATCCTAATATCCCAGCAGAAGGAACTGAACAAGGTGATCAGTATCGAAAAGATGTTCGTTACTATTATGCCAATATTACTGGGGTTGATGAACAAATAGGCCGTATAATACAGGGGTTAAAAGATCAAAAGCTGGATGAAAACACTATTGTGATAGTTATGTCTGATCATGGTAATTGTTTAGGAAAACATTCTGAAGTATCCAAAAATAACATTTATGAAGAATCCCTAAGAATCCCATTTTTCATTTATTGGAAGGGGCATATCACGCCTCGAATAGACAACACCTTCTTAGGCAGTATCCCTGATATTTACCCGACGCTTCTGGAATTAATGGGAATGAAAGATAAAACACCAAAAGACATCGACGGAAAAAGTTACGCCCAATATTATCTCAATGGTAAAGGAGAAAAACCGGCAGAACAATATATTTTAGGAGCCATTATCAGCAATAATGTTAATGTAAATACAGGTTTTAGAGGTATCCGCACAAAAGATTACAAACTTGCTTATGTCAAGAAAAAAAAGAAAGGCGAATATGTATTATACGATTTAAAAGCTGACCCCTTTGAAATGAATAATATTTACAAATCGGATTTACCAATTGTAAAAAGACTGCAACCTGTTTTAGTACAGTGGCTAAAGAAAACAGGAGATGATTTTGTTTTAGATAAATAAAGATTTTAGACAATAATATAAAAAAGGAATAATGGATTTATTTGATTTAACTGGAAAGACAGCACTTATTACAGGAGGAGTTCATGGACTAGGAATGTCAATAGCCAAAGGTCTTGTGCACGCAGGAGCTAAAATTGTAGTAAATACCTTTTCGTAAGAAGCCTTAGACAATGCTATCGCAGAATACAAATCAGTTGGAATTGAAGCTTACGGATATGTTTTCGATCTAACTGAGGAAACTGCTTTAATAGCTGCGATTAATAAAATAGAAACTGAAGTTTCCCCAATCGATATTTTGATCAACAATGCTGGAATCAAAGGAATGCGCTATTTGCTCCGCACTGACGGCGGAAAAACAAGTGGGGGTATTAAAGATTATAAAATCTATTTAAAAGAAGTGCTGTTTTCTTTTTAAGCTTTGGGATGGGATTGCACAAAGTAAACGTGTCAAATAGCTAAAATAAAATTTAAAATAATAAGTAATTAGTTTTATGTTACAATGAAAATAAAAACGTTATGAAAAAAAATGTGTTGAGTTTTATTGTTTTATGCATTGCGGTTGTCATGCCTGTTAATGCTCAAAGTGAAAAAATTAAAATATTAGAAAGTGCATTTGTACAAGGAGGAGAAACTTCATTAGAAGCCTTTGGGGTGTCAAAACCTGAAAATATGCTGGTATTCAACTCTAAAACAAATACTAAATATTCTAGAACAACCTTCATGAAATTCAAGATTCCTGAAGGAATGAATTGTTTAAATTCAGTGAGAATTTCTCTTCAAATAGTGGTATTTAAAAATAAAGATTTTCCAGATTCAAAATTTGATTTGGATGTGCAGGCTGTTCCTGAGGGAAAATGGAGCTCACAGAGTATTACATTTAATAATGCTCCAAAATTAGGGGATGTTTTGGGCTCTGCCCAACTTGATCAATCATTAGATGGTAAAATGGGCCGGGTCGAAATAAAATTAAAAGAAGAAACGGTAAATAAATTAATAAAAGAGTCAAAAAATGGAATATTAACAATTGCTTTGGCAAACAATGTATTTTCAAGAATAAGTGCAGCTATAGGGAAAGATTCTTTTTTGATTGTAGAATAAATTGTGTGACTCCGGGAACACTTCGTAATAAATTAAAAATTTATTTTGAATACAATTAAATTGAAAAAAAAACGAATAGGATATAATAATTTAAATAGAAAACATGTTAAGACCATTTTTCATTACGCTGCTTTTTTCTACTGCATTATCATTTGCGCAGGAAGTAAATATCATTCCTCAACCGCTGCAGGTTTCCAAAAATAGAGGAAATTTTGAGATTACATCAAAAACAAGTTTGGTCGTTGCCAATGATGCAGATAAGTCAACTGCAGTTTTCCTGAACAAATATCTGTCGGATTATTATGGTTTTCAATTACCGATAGTAAAAAAAGCAAATAAGAATTATATCAGGGTCATAAGCGATAAAAAAGCCAAAGGGCTCAAAAACGAAGGCTATAGTTTGAAATCGGATGAAAAAGGAGTTGAAATTTTTGGGAATTCAGCAGCTGGAACTTTCTATGGCATGCAAACATTGATTCAATTGTTGCCTGTCGAAAAAAGTAAAAACCTAAAAATTGCTCAGGTTGGGATTAAAGACGAGCCTCGTTTTGCATACAGAGGTGGTTTATTGGATGTCGCACGTTATTATTACCCTGTTTCTTTCGTTAAAAAATTCATCGATTATTTGGCATTGCATAAAATGAATTATTTCCATTGGCACTTGACAGACGATCAGGGTTGGCGCATCGAAATTAAAAAATATCCCAAACTAACCGAAATTGGTTCCAAGAGAAACGGATCCATTATTGATAGACGCCCCGGTGTTGTGAACGATAATAAACCCGAAGGTGGTTTTTACACTCAGGAGGAAGTCAAAGATATTGTAAAATATGCCACAGATCGTTTTATTACGGTAATTCCGGAGATCGAAATGCCTGGACATAGTGGTGCGGCAATTGCTGCTTATCCCCAGTTGAGTTGTTTTCCGAAAGAGAAAACAGATAAAGTTGACGAATTATTCGCCGATAAAAGTAAACAGGAATCGGCAGATGGAAAAGTGAAATTTGTTGTGGAAACCTGGGGAGTAAAAAATGATGTATATGTACCAACTGAACAGACATTCCAGTTTTTGCAGGATGTATTGGATGAAGTAATCCCTTTGTTTCCTTCAAAATATATTCACATTGGCGGGGATGAATGTCCAAAAGATGCCTGGAAACGAAGTGAGTTTTGTCAAAATTTGATGAAAGAAAAAGGCTTGAAAGATGAACATGAACTGCAAAGTTACTTCATCCAAAGAATGGAAAAATATATCAACTCTAAAGGAAAGACAATAATAGGTTGGGACGAAATCCTGGAAGGTGGTCTTGCGCCAAATGCTGTTGTAATGAGTTGGACAGGAGAGAAGGGAGGTATTACTGCCGCTAAAGCAAAGCATCAGGTGATTATGACCCCATACAAAAATGTTTATTTGGATCTTAACCAAACCGAAAATGAAAAACAAGTTACTCAGGGAGGTCTAACCCTTATTGAAAAAGTTTATAATTATGATCCGGTTCCAAAAGAATTAACATCAGAAGAAACCAATTATGTTTTAGGTTCTCAGGCATGTCTTTGGACGGAGTACATTTCAAATCCAGCCAAAGCAGAATATATGTTGTTTCCTCGGTTGAGTGCTTTAAGTGAAGTTTTATGGTCTTCAAAAGAAAACAAAAACTGGATTGAATTCCAAAAAAAAATCGAGACCCAAAAAAAAAGATATGATATTTGGGGAACTAATTATTTTAAAGAATAGCTTCTTAAAAATTAAATGAAAAAGCGTTTGTTTGTTCTCAAAGGCTTAAAGGAATTAGTTTAGTTTTAGTGAAAATGGGTTCGGTATTTTATCGGGCTCATTTTTTATAAAATTACAATCCTTTTCTAATGCTTCTTCTTTTTTTACTTTTCAATTGAGTTCGTTTACAAGCTTAATAGAAGATATTTTGAAGAAAATTATTCGACAGACTAGTAATAACAAGCATTACAGGGTTATGATTAAAAACGGACAATCAATTTCTGAATGACCAATTCTAAAACCCTAAAATAATTTTTAACTATATTTGATCAATATCTAGTCATTTTTATTTGCTTCAAATAATTTCACTCAACGGGCTATTCATTAAACTTTCTGAAGGATTTTTAGTTTTAAAATATTGTTGTTTTCGAACACATTTTGTTTATTTGAAAAGAAGATGGGGGAATGATAGTTTTTAGTGTTGTCTTTGGCTGCAGATTGATTTTAATTTAAATTTTATCCATGATAAAAAAAATACTTATTGTTGATGATCATTTTATTGTAAGATCTGGAATGTCACTTTTGTTGGAAAATGAAATAGAGGGTATTCAGGTTTTTGGTGCCAATGATTTTCCGGAAGCACTGGTTGAATTGGAAAAGAATTTTTTCGACTTGGTCATATTGGATATCAATTTGCCCGGAGGGAAAAAATATTATATGATTGACGATTTAAGGGAAATACAAAAAGATGTGAAAATATTAATTTTTTCGGCTCATGAGGAAGAAATTTATGCTTTTCGTTATATCCAGGCAGGAGCCAATGGGTATTTGAATAAGCTTAGCGAAAGCGATACCATTGTAAAAGCGGTAAAAACCGTTTTGGAAGTTGGAAAATATATTTCGATGGATATTCTTGAAAAGTTTATAGCTTTTTCCCAAAATAAGGGAGAAAACAGCAATCCTTTGGAAGACCTTACTCAACGTGAATTTGAAATAGCCGAACTTCTTGTAAAAGGATTTGGCAACCTTGAAATAGCAAATGAATTGGATATAAAAATGACGACCGTAAGTACCCACAAATTAAACATTTTCAAAAAGGCTCATATAACCAACATCATTGAATTATCTGAATTATTTAAAAAATTTACGGTTTGACTAATTCAAATCCGTAATTATTTCAACTTTGGCTCCTTGTTCTTTTTTGTTGAAAAAATTGATGTCACCATTCAGTATATGTATTAATTCTACGATCATAAGAATTCCCATTCCGCTGTTTTTTAGCATTAATTTTTCTGCGGATTGTTGATTGCTTAATTGATTGTAATAAACCAAATCCTCTTCTTTAAATCCCTTTCCTGTGTCTTCTACTATAAGATATAATTTTTTGTTTTTAATATAGCTATATGTTTTAATGACTCCATCTTCAGTGTTTTTTATAGCATTATCAATGATGTTGTGGAGAACAACGGATAATATGTCCTTGTTTATTTTTGTTGTAATTTTTTCATCAATTTCATTTATTAAAATGTTATTGGAAGCCTCAGCAATTTCATGAAATAAATTGTGTTTCATTTGTACCAGTTCTTTTAGATTATAAACAGAATTCTCAGAGGATTTGCCTCCAAAGAAGATTTTGGAATAGGTTAGTAGGCTATCGATGAAATTGAATAATTGAAGTGTGGAAGAATAAACAGATTTTGTATTCTTTTTTAATTTTTCATTATCATAATTTTTAGCTTCCTCGTAGATATATTTGTTGGTCATTGCCAAATACTTCAGCGGACTTTTTATATCGTGACTTATTGTTCCGATTAACTTTTTATGTTGGACAATTTCTGTTGATAATTCGATTTTGGTTTTTTCTAAGTCATTAACCATTTCACGTAATTGTGCCTTTTTGCTCTTAAGAGCTTTTTCTGAGAGGATCATTTTTTTTAATGTAATCACATAGTAGATACTTGTACTACTAATGATTAATAAAATGAAAAAAATGTTTATAGTGATTAGATTGTCTTTAATTTTCCGGGTGCCGTCACCAACAATATTTGAGAATCTATCTGCAGCGGCACCAAGCCTTTCGCATATTAAACTGATTTCTGATGAAAGCTTGCGCTTTGTTTCCTCATCTAGTTTTTCGACTTGAAGTTTTTGATGGACTTTTATACCTATTTTATGTAGTTGGTTTACTGATTCATCAGCGTTTTTCCATTCATCAATTGCTTTTTTAAGAAATGGTACTGTATTAAAATTCTTGAAAACCCAAATTAAATCATCTAAATCATCTTCTTTATTTCTCCCAGTCCTAAAACCTCTTTTTGCAATGCTGTCATTAAGGTTTTGAGTTAAAGCGACTCTTGCCAATTGGTCTCCCAATGGGACGCTCAATTCTTTATTAAATGATTCCCAATTTTTATTGTTTTCTGTATATAAATAAGTGATTAAATACCGGGAGGCCTTGTTTTGCCCTTTGGAATAATGTGACTCACCGTTTATGTATGCCCTTGATGCCGATAAAATTCTAATCGTAATATAGTTTATGACAATTAGTGAGGTACATGAAAAAAACAGGATGATATAGAGGAGGATTATATTGTGATTTTTTGATTTCGCTGAGTCTTTAATTTGAGTCATACTTTTTTATTTAGAATGTATAAATTAAGAAAATTAGTTAATTTTTTTAAAATAATTAACCTTTATGTTAGTAATAATAAGATAATACATCGTAATAATTGTTTTATATACTCTTAAAAGAAATAGAATAGTATAGTTTTATTAGCTTGATAAGCATGAAAAATTTGTCCATACAGTGTTTTTTCTTTTGAAGAATTGCGTATGGGTTTTAGCATGCTTCCTTTAATATGATTCAAAATTGAATTTATGTGAATTAATTTACGGTTTGTGTTTTGTCTAATGAATTGAAAGAGTGTTTATTCAAATTATCAATTTTTAATTTTAACATTTGTTGTAGTTTTTCTCCTAGAATTAATTCTATGTCAATGTCGGTTTTTGTTTGCCTGAATTGAGTTTAAGTTTTTTCTTAAAATGTTAAATTTACTTGAATATTAGTTTTTTTTAGATGTTTTTAAACATTAAATCTAGTATTTGTTAATTTTTATTAGCCAAATAATATTTTAACGAGTAAGACATTTTTCCTGTTTTCAAAATAATAAATAGAGTTCCAAATCTTATTTTATTAAAAAGTTTAAACCGTTATTCTATGAAAAAAAATTACCCAAATCTTCCGTTCAATCAATTAGCTTATTTTATTGTATCGGCAAAATTGATTCAAGGTGTATTCAGAAGAATATTGCTTTTTATAGTATTTTATTTGTGTACGATAACAAATGTTTCGGCACAATGTAATACAGAAACGCCACTTCCTTTTATTAATGGGAGCAGTTTTAATAGTTTGACTGCAACAGGCAATATTACTGGGGGCTGTACTTTTTTGACATGCTCGGCTTCCAATGAGTCCAGATTGATAGACTCCGACCTAAATAATTTTGCTACGGCTACAGTTGCCCTTGGTGTGGGCGGTTTTGCAAATTATAGGGTGACAGATCCAAATATCGATTATCCGGCTGGGACTTATGCAGGTTATAGAATTAATTCTGGCGGATTATTGGATGTAAATTTGCTTGGGGGAATAACAATCAAAACGTATTTGAATGGCACTTTTAGAGAATCAGTTACCGCTGCTTCTCTCTTGAGTTTAGGATTGCTTAAATTTACAGGTAGTGATTATGTTGTGGGGTTCAATACAAAAATGGGTTTTGATGCTATTGAAATTTCCGTAGGTGGTTTGGTGGGTTTGTTAACTAGTGTGAACGTCTATTATCCTGTAATAAGAAGTTATTGTCAAGGCCCTGCATTGACTTGTAATACGGCAACAGCAATGAACCTGCCGACTTATCCGGTTTATATAAATGGTGATCATACAGGGATTAGTGCTGTGGCATGTGTTAATTGTTCAGTGGATAATGCTGAAAATGCAATTAGCTCAGACGCAAATGATTTTGCTCAAATTAATTTAACTGCTGGGATAGCTGCATTGGGAAGGCTTTCAGTTAAAGACCAATTTACTGATTACCCAGCGGGGACATATGCCGGTTTTGAAATTGAAAACACCAATTTGCTAACTGTTTCAGCTTTAGCAAATGTAACAGTAACCACTTACCTTAATGGAGTTCTTAAAGAAACAATTTCCGGAAATAATTTAGTAGCCGGGACTAATTTATTAAACACTTCAGGTCGAAACAAAATTGGTTTTGTTTCAACTACTGACTTTGATGAAGTTCAAATTTCATTAAATCAAATATTAGGAGTGACTTTAGGGACTACAAAAGTGTATAATGCTGTTTTCGAAAAATTTTGTGCAGGACCAGCTTTGGCATGTAACACACAAACTGAGATGGTGGCTCCAACTTATCCTGTTTACATTAATGGTGAAAATACAGGTATTGGAGGAGCAGTCTGTGCCTTATGTTCTGTGAAAAATACTGAAAAGTTAATCGATAATGATGCATCTACTTATGCAGAAATTGATTTAACTACAGGAGTATTAGCATCAGGAAGTATTTCGGTAAAAGATCAAATAACAGATTATCCTTCAGGTTCATTTGTAGGTTTTACTGTTGAAAATCCTTCATTGCTGAATGTTAATGCTTTGGATGCAATTGCAATAACAACTTACCTTAATGGGGTTCTTCAGGAGAGTAAATCTGGGAATACAGCTTTGGCTA
The DNA here is from genome assembly GCF_027111335.1 of Flavobacterium aquiphilum. NCBI lineage: Bacteria > Pseudomonadati > Bacteroidota > Flavobacteriia > Flavobacteriales > Flavobacteriaceae > Flavobacterium > Flavobacterium aquiphilum. The sequence continues at coordinate 2,481,173 of NZ_CP114288.1, forward strand.
TAGTTGGAACCAATCTTCTGTTAGGAAGTAGTAAACAGACTATTGGGTTTGTTACTTCACAACCATTTGATGAAGCCCGTATTACAGTACAGAACACGGCAACAGTAAATTTGGGGCTGGTAAAAGTGTATAATGCTGTTTTTGAGAATTTGTGTCCTGTAACATTACTATGTAATACAACTTATTCCTGGACAAATCCAACTTTTCCTGTTGTTGTAGATAATAGTAAAACGGGTGTAGATGGAGTGGCCTGTGTTTCCTGTGCGGTTGATGATACGAATAATGTATTGACAGCGAGTACGACTGATTATGCCAGAATTAGGGTTGCAGCTGGAGTAATAGCTCCGTCATCCATTGCAGTTCTAGATCAATTATCGACTTATCCGAAAGGCACTTTTGCAGGGTTTACAATAAGAGACAGAAATAGTTTAGTTCAGCTGGATTTATTCAGTGCTTTGACTGTTTCTACTTATTTGGATGGTGTTTTTCAGGAATCAAGAAATGCCGGGAACTTATTAAATCTATCTTTATTGACACCTTATGGTTCCGGTTCCGGAATATATAACGTGGGTTTCAGGGCGACTAAATCTTTTGACGAAATTAGGATTACAGTTGGGTCACTTGCCAGTGTAATAAATGATATTGATGTGTTTGGGGCATTTGTTAATACATCAGGTACTAGCGGAGGAACATTGTTTTGTGCTGTTATAGATGCGGTAAATGATAATTTTCCTCAAATTTCAGGACTTACAGGAAATTCTAATGTAGCGAATGTATTGACAAATGATACTTTAAGTGGAAATCCGGTAGCAATTAGTGATGTAGATTTAACAGTAACGAGTCCGGCTACCCCTAAATCTTCAGGTGCGCCTGTGCCTTCTATAGATTCTGTCACTGGTATAGTAAGTGTTCCTGCGAATACTCCGGCAGGGGCTTATTCAATAACTTATCAAATTTGCTATAAGTTAAACGCTTTGACTTGCGATAGCGCAACGGTAACAGTAACGGTAACGGCAGCAGCCATTGATGCCGTAGCGGATAATAGTACAATAAAAGGATTAACCGGGGGGGATGCAGGAATCAATGTTTTTGGAAACGATAAATTAAACGGAGTAGCGGTTAATCCATCAGACGTAAATTTTAGTTCTACACCAAGCGGGCCATTAACGGTAAATGCCGACGGTACGGTTACGGTATCTCCAAATACCCCAGCCGGAATTTATACGGTAGATTATACCATTTGTGAAAAATTGAACCCGACAAACTGTGATACAGCCACTGTAACGATAACGGTAACTTCAGCTGTGATTGATGCCGTAGATGATAATGGTACAATAAACGGTGTAATTGGAGGAGATATAGGAATCAATGTATTTGGAAACGATAAATTAAACGGAGTTGCGGTAAATCCGTCAGCTATTAATTTTAGTTCTACACCAAACGGGCCACTAACGGTAAATGCCGACGGTACAGTTACGGTATTGCCAACTACTCCCGCAGGAACTTATACAGTAGACTATACCATTTGTGAAAAATTGAATCCAGGCAATTGCGATACGGCTACAGTTACGGTTGCAGTTACAGCTCCTGTAATTTTGGCCAATGATGATACGGCAACTATTAATGGCTACACAGGTGGTGTTCCTCCAGTAAATGTCCTTACAAACGATACCCTAAACGGAACACCAGTTACCCCATCAGAAATAACTTTGACTTCTACACCAAACGGGCCATTGACTGTAAATACAGACGGTAGTATAACGGTGGCACCTAATACTCCTGCCGGAACTTATACTGTTACGTATCAAATCTGTGAAAAATTAAATCAAGGTAATTGTGATACTGCTACAGTAACAGTAACAGTAACTGCCGCTGTAATTTTGGCTAATGATGATGTTGGAGATACTGTTGGTACTGTAGCTGGAGGTACTGCATTACAAAATGTTTTAGGAAATGACACTTTGAATGGATTTTTGGTTAACTCATCACAAGTTAACATCACATTTGTGAGTTCTACCAATCCGGGAATTAGTCTATCAGGAACTGATGTGGTAGTTGCAGCAGGAACTCCAGTAGGCAATTACACATTGACATACCAAATTTGCGAAAAATTGAATCCTGCGAATTGTGATTTGGCAGTTGTAAATGTAGTTGTAGCATCTACAGCACCTACTATCTTGGCAAATAATGATACGGGAACACCTGTTAATGGTTATTTAGGAGGTACTGCATTTACAAATGTTCTAGTAAATGACACTCTAAATGGAGCTCCAGCAACCACTTCCAACGTTGATATTTCATTTGTAGGTTCAACTGATCCCAGAATCACTTTATCCGGTACCGATGTAATAGTTGCGGCGGGAACTCCTGCAGGAGCCTATTCATTGGATTATAAGATTTGTGATAAATCAGACTCAACAAATTGTGATGGTGCGAGAGTAACCATAACGGTTATTCCAGCTGTAATTTTAGCCAATGACGATACAGGAACAAATATTGAAGGCCATTTAGGAGGTACCGCTTTTTCAAATATTTTAACAAATGATACTTTGAATGGCGCAGCAGTTGCTTCATCACAAGTTAATACAACATTCGTTAGTTCTACTAATCCAGGAATCACTTTATCGGGTACGGATGTGATAGTTTTAGCGGGAACTCAAGCAGGAAGTTACTCTTTAACCTATCAAATCTGCGAGAAATTAAATCCATCAAATTGTGACACGGCTACTGTAACGGTTACAGTTACAGCTCCTGTTATTTTGGCTAATAACGACGCTACTTCCATTAATGGTTACACTGGTGGTATAGCTCCTGTAAATGTTTTGACAAACGACACCCTAAATGGAAATCCTGTAAATCCATCTGAAGTAACACTTATCTCTACACCAAACGGACCATTGACAGTAAATACAGGAGGAACCATAACTGTGGCACCAAATACGGCAGCAGGAGACTATACGGTTAACTATCAAATCTGCGAGAAATTAAACCCATCTAATTGCAGTACGGCTACTGTAACGGTTACAGTTACAGCAGCCATAATTTTAGCCAATGACGATACTACATCTATTAATGGTTACACAGGTGGTACTCCTTCTATAAATGTCTTGACAAACGACACCCTAAATGGAACTCAGGTAATCCCATCGGAAGTAACGTTGACATCTACACCAAATGGGCCATTGACTGTAAATGCTGACGGAAGTATAACTGTGGCACCAAATACGGCAGCAGGAAACCATATGGTTACCTATCAAATCTGTGAAAAATTGAACCCAACAAATTGTGATACTGCTACAGTAAGCGTAACAGTAACTGCTGCAGCAATTGATGCGGTAGACGATAGTTTGCCATCAACATTAGGTTTAGTTGGTAATTCAAATATTGGAAATGTATTGACAAACGATACTCTGAATGGAAGTCCGGTTGTAATCGGTGATGTTAATTTGACCGTATCAACTCCAGCGACACCTGCATTTGTTGGTGCCCCGGTTCCGTCTGTAGATCTTGCTACTGGAGTAGTTGGTGTTCCTTCTGGGACTCCTGCTGGAAATTACACTATCACGTACCAAATATGTGAAAAATTGAACCCAACAAATTGTGATTCTGCAACCGTAACAATAACAGTATCGGCAGCAGTAATTGATGCGGTGGCTGATGCCAATACTGCACCAGTTTATGGAAACACTGGAGGTAACACCGGAATTAATGTTTTTGCAAATGATACTTTGGGAGGAAACCCTGTGAATCCAGCGGATGTTAATTTTAGTTCTACACCAAATGGGCCATTAACAATAAATACTGATGGTAGTGTGGTAGTAGCACCAAATACCCCTGCTGGAACTTATACAGTAGCTTATACCATTTGCGAAAAATTGAACCCAACCAATTGTGATTCTGCGACCGTAACAATAACGGTATCTGCAGCAGTAATTGATGCGGTGGCTGATGCCAATATAGTACCTGTTTATGGAAATACTGGAGGTAACACCGGAATCAATGTTTTTGCAAATGATACTTTAGGAGGAAACCCTGTAAATCCAGCGGATGTTAATTTTAGTTCTACACCAAATGGTCCATTAACGGTAAATACAGATGGAAGCGTAACGGTAGCTCCAAATACTCCAGCAGGAACTTATACAGTGGCTTACACCATTTGTGAAAAATTAAATCCAACCAATTGTGACACTGCTACAGTAACCGTAGTGGTATCCTTCTCAAGTATTGCTGTTGTAAAAACAGGAGTAGTAGGAGGAATAGGGAAAGTAGGTGATTTGATTACTTATACTTTCACAGTAACCAACACAGGGAACACTACTTTGAATAATGTCGTTATTAACGATGTTTTAACCAATAGTGTAAATCTGGCAGTAAACCCGAATGTTTTAGCCCCTAATGCTATTGGAACAGCAACGGTAACTTATACAATTAAGCAATCGGATATTGATGCTGGAAAAGTAACGAACAGCGCTACGGTAACGGGAACCACACCAACAGGCGGTACAGTGACCGACACATCAGGAACTACTATTACGAATGATACACCTACGGTAACTACATTGAGTTCAAGCTCTGGAATAGCTGTTGTTAAAACCGGAGTTGTAGGAGGAACTATAAAAATGGGTGATTTGATTACTTATACTTTCACGGTAACTAACACAGGGAACACTACTTTAAATAATATCGTCATTAATGATGCTTTGACCAATAGCGTGAATTTGGCTGTAAGCCCAAGTACTTTAACTCCAAATGCAATTGGAACAGCAACGGTAACTTATGCAATTAAACAATTTGATATTGATGCAGGTAAAGTAACGAACAGTGCCACTGTAACAGGAACTACACCAACTGGCAGTACAGTGACCGACACATCGGGGACAACGATTGCCAATAACACTCCTACGGTAACTACCTTGAATTCAAATCCTGGTATAGCGGTAGTGAAAACAGGGGTTGTTGGTGGAACTGTAAAAGTGGGTGATTTGATTACTTATACTTTCACGGTAACTAACACCGGAAATATTACGTTGAGCAATATTGTAATAAACGATGCTTTGACCAATAGCGTGAATTTGACTGTAAGCCCAAGTGCTTTAGCTCCAAATGCGATTGGAGCAGCAACAGTAACTTATGCAATTAAACAATCGGATATTGATGCCGGAAAAGTAACCAACAGTGCTACAGTAACAGGAACTATTCCAACAGGCGGTACAGTGACCGACACATCGGGTACTGCGATTAACAATGACAATCCGACAGTAACAACATTAAATTCGACTTCGGGAATTTCAATTATGAAAGAAGGAACTTATGAAGACAAAAATAAAGATGGTATTGCTAATGTAGGGGACGTCATTAATTATTCATTTACAGTAACCAATACAGGTAATGTTTCTTTAAGCAATATTGCAATTCAGGACAACAATGTACCTGCCATAAAAGGGACTTTGAATTCTTTGGCTGGAGGTGCTTCAGATAGCGTTACTTTCACAGCGGTGTATCCGATTACCAATGCTGATATAGCGTTAGGATATGCTTACAATTCGGCTTTAATATCGGCAATCACTTCTACAAATAACTCGGTTACGGCTGTATCGGTTGATCCGACTCCTTGTACTCAATGTCCAATATTATCTAGTTGTTTGACATGTACCATAACTGCAATACCTCAATCACCTTCTATTGCTATTGTGAAAAAAGGAATTTTCAAAGACGAAAATGGAGATGGTTATGCAGAGATTGGAGAAACAATTGATTATTCCTTCACAGTGATGAATACAGGAAATTTACCGCTTACCAATGTTACTCTTACGGACGCTTTACTTGGAATTGTTATTTCAGGCGGACCAATAAACTTGGCGGTAGGAGCCACTGATGGTACATCATTTAAAGGGACTTATCACATAACTCAGCAAGATATCGTAAAGGGATCTGTAACCAACCAAGCTAAGATAAAAGGAATAACTCCAACAGGAGCAGAAGTGACTGATATGTCTGACGATGATAGTCCATTGCAAGACGATCCAACAGTTTTGGGAATTGAAGGCTGTAGTTTGGAAGTCTTTAATGCCGTATCTCCTGATGGAGACGGATTGAACGATATTTTCCGTATCAGGGGAATAGAGTGTTATCCAAAAAATACTGTTCAGGTATTTAATCGTTGGGGTGTTAAGGTGTATGAAGCTGATGGATATAATAATGATACAGTTGCTTTTAAAGGGGTTTCCGAAGGCAGGGTAACAGTGAATAAATCAGAAGGATTACCTAGCGGAACCTATTTTTATGTTATTAAATACGAAGATTTTAGCGGTACCGGAATTGATAAATCGGGTTATTTGAATATAAGCAGGGATTAATTTAAAAGATTTCGAGCGAACATTATTATTTCTTCTGAATAAAAAAATAAAGAATATGAAAAACCTACTAATTGTTTTATTGTTAGTGAATCTATCAATATATGCGCAACAAGATGCTCAATATACCAATTATATGTACAATACAATCAACATTAATCCGGCTTATGCGGGTTCCCGCGGAGTTGCCAGTATTTTTGGATTGTATAGGACCCAATGGGTAGGACTGGATGGAGCACCAGTTACGAGTTCGGCTTCTTTTAATAGTCCAATTGAAAATTCAAATTTAGGTATAGGACTTTCTTTTGTAAATGACCGGATAGGAGCCTCAAATGAGACTGCAATTTCTGCTGACGTATCATATACGATTCGAACTTCCGATACTTATAAATTATCCTTCGGAGTAAAAGGAACCGCTAATTTATTGGATGTCGATTACTCAAAATTGAATCGATATGATATAATCGATCCTAAATTTCAGAATAATATCAATAGTGAGTTTTCACCCAATATTGGTGCCGGGCTCTATTTTTATTCGGACAAACTTTATCTCGGTTTATCCGTCCCAAATATTTTGGAAGCAGATCAATACAATGATAATGATGTAGCTACTTCTTTGGAACGAATGCACTTTTATTTGATTGGAGGTTATGTTTTTGATTTAAGTCCAAGTCTTCAATTTAAACCCGCTGTCATGTGCAAAACGGTGGTGGGATCTCCAATGCAGGTTGATTTATCCGCTAATTTTATGTTCAATGAAAAATTTGTTCTCGGTGCGGCTTGGAGATGGGATGCAGCAGCGAGTTTTATGGCAGGATTTCAAGTAAGCCAAGGCTTGTATATTGGATATGGTTATGATTTAGAAACTACCCAACTGGCCAATTATAACTCGGGATCGCACGAAATATTTTTGCGATTTGAGTTGTTCAAAAAACACGAGAGAGTTGTATCACCTAGATTCTTCTAAACAAAGCGACAATCATGAAAAAAACTACCTATATTTTTGTATTTATCATTAGTGTGATGAATATCTATTCGCAAAAATCGAGTTTGGCTAAAGGAGATAAAGAATATGGTCAATATGCCTATGTTGATGCCATAAAAACATATGAAAGAGTATTTGAAAGAGGATTCAAATCACCCGAAATGCTCGAAAAACTAGCAAACTCTTATTATTTTAAAGCTGATCTACCGAATGCAGCTAAGTGGTACGGCGAACTATATGCTGCTAATCCGAATTTAACTTCTGAAAACTTTTATCGTTATGCTCAGTCTTTAAAAGCAATTAAGGACTATGAAAAGGCCGATCAAATGATGGCAAAATTCACTCAAATGAATGCTAATGACCGAAGAGGAAAATTGGCCGGTGATCAAAAGGATTATTTGGCACTTATAAAGAAGAATTCGGGAAGGTATATCATAGAAAACCTTGGGATTAATACCGAGTATTCAGATTTTGGAAGTTCTTTTTTCGGAGATAAAATAGTTTTTACTTCTGGAAAAACCAACGGAAGGATCCATGAAAGAATTTGTCCTTGGACAGGTGAAGCCTATACAAATCTTTATATGGCTAACAAAAGTGCAGACGGAACGCTATCAGCAGTTGAAACAGTTTCTTCTACTATTAATTCAAAATACAATGAATCGACAGCAGTTTTTACAAAAGACGGTGAAACGGTTTATTTTACCAGAAATAATTTTTTGGAGAAAAAAGGAAAAGACAGAGATGGGAGCATCTTACTGAAAATATACAGAGCAAAATTTAAAAAAGGAGTTTGGAGTGATGTAACAGAATTACCGTTTAACAGTGATAGTTACAATGTAGCGCATCCGGCTTTGAGTCCCGATGAGAAATACCTCTATTTTGCATCTGATATGCCTGGGACATTAGGGCAATCGGATATTTTTAAAGTGGCTATTAATTTTGACGGTAGTTTTGGATCGCCTGAAAATCTGGGAGATGTTATAAATACTGAAGGAAGGGAAACATTTCCGTTTGTTAGTGATGACAATGAACTTTATTTCTCTTCAGATGGACATCCGGGTTTAGGCGGTTTAGATGTATTTGTTTGTAAAATTGAAAAAGACAAATGGTACAAAAAAGTTTTAAATGTAGGCGAAACATTAAACAGCTCCAAAGACGATTTTGGTTTCCTGATTAATTCGGGTACAAAGCTTGGTTATTTTACGTCGAATAGGGATGGTGGAGCAGGAAAAGATGATATTTATAAATTTAAAGAGGTAAAAAAAATCCAGTATCCTTGTGATCAATCGCTGGCTGGAAAAGTTACTGATAAAGCTACAGGAGTATCGCTTGCCGGATCAAAAGTCTCTTTGTCTGATAGCGAATATAAAATGCTAAAAGTGGTTATTGCGGATAAAGATGGTAAATTCGATTTTGGAGTAATTGGATGTAATGCTAAATACCACATTAGAACTGAAAAAGAGGAATACATAACTACTGAAGTACCCGTGGCAATTCCTGATGAATCCGGATCAACATTCGTTCCATTACTATTGGAGAAAGCAATAAAAGAGATGAAAGTGGGTGATGACTTAGCCAAAGTATTGGAATTAAAAACTATTTTGTTTGATTTGGATAAATCCTATATCCGTCCTGATGCGGCTTTAGAGTTGGCTAAAGTTTTTGATGTGATGCAGCAAAATCCAAACATGAAAGTCGATATCCGATCTCATACTGACAGCAGAAACAGTGCCGATTATAATAGAAAACTTTCCGATAGAAGAGCGAAATCAACAATGAACTGGCTGATAAAAAATGGAATTGACAAAAGTCGTTTAACAGCAAAAGGATATGGGGAATCCCAATTGCTGAATAAATGTTCAGATGGTGTAAAATGTTCGGAAGCGGAACATCAGGTGAATAGAAGAAGTGAATTTATTATTGTGAAGCAATAGATTTGATTGTCATTTTTACAAAAAGTTTGTTTTCAAATTATAATTATAAAACAAACTTTTTGTAAATATCCTCATCATATTTTTTAAAATTTAAGTTAAAAATATGCCACAAATTGTTTTTTTAAAGAAGCTTCTGTCTTACAATCTTCTTAAACTTTTGCTAATAGTGTTTCTGTCTTGCGGTTTGCTCATTTTTATTAATCTTTTTACAATCAAAATTTTATCGGCAAGCAGAGCTTATGTCAATGGAGAATCGCATTATTCAAAGGCTCAAAAAGATGCATTTAGGCATCTTATTACTTATATGTATACCCAAGATGTAAGAGAGTGGAAACTGTTTAATGAAGAATTAAAAGTTCCTTTAGGAGATGGTGCTGCCCGAATTGCTCTTTTGGCCGAAGATGTTGACGAGGAGATAATTAAAGATGGATTTAGGGCAGGACGAAATAGTGAGTATGACTTAGATAATCTCATTTGGTTGTTCAGAAATTTTAAGGATGTACCTTTTTTTACAAAAGCCATTAAAGAATGGGAAGAAGGGGATAAAATGATTCAGCAATTGCAGCGGTTTGGAAATAACATTCACCGTGATGTTGAAACTTCAAATTTGGATTCCGAAGTCAGAAAAAAAATCCTTTGGCAGCTTGGTGTTATCAGTAATAAGTTAACGATCAATGAACGTAAATTTTCCAATACAATTGGAGAAGGAACGAGGAAGATTAAAGATTTATTACTGCTTGTAAATGTCCTTTTTATTTTGATTATAATCAGCAGTGTGAGCTATTATTATTCATTAATGGTTAAAAGGCTTATCGATTCCAAAAAAGAAATTGAGATTAAAAATGGAAACTTGTCAATGCTTAACCATGAACTTGACAATTTTGTGTACAGTGTTTCGCATGATTTAAGGTCTCCAATTACTTCCCTTAAGGGATTGATAGAATTGATAAAATTGGAAGACGATTTAGAAAAGATTAATTATTATCTGATGTTGATGACTCAAAGTCTGAACAGGCAAGATCAGTTCATAAAGGATATTATTGATTATTCAAAAAACAAGCGAATTGAAACAAGTATAAAAACCGTGAGTTTAAGCATGTTGATTGATGAATCAATTAGCTTGCACAGCCATAATAAAAGTGCTGATAAAATTACGATCACAAAAGATCTATTAATTGATGAGGTTCAAAGTGACAGCTTAAGACTTAAAATTATAGTGAATAATTTGATTTCAAATGCTATAAAATATGTGGATGAGGAAAAAAATGAAAATACAATAGCAATCAGAACTTATAATTCGGGAGTTTTTCATAAAATCGAAATTGAAGATAACGGTATTGGGATTCAGGAGGAACATAAAGAGAATATCTTCGATATGTTTTTTGTGATCAATAGCAATAAAGGATCCGGTTTAGGACTTTATATAGTCAAAGAAACATTGAATAAGCTAAATGGTAGTATTTCAGTATCTTCAAAAAAAAATGAAGGAAGTAAATTTACTGTAACAATACCAAATCTGTATCTAAATGGAAATTAAATATGATTTTTTATTGATTGAAGACAATCACATTGATCAGTTCGTTATGACACAATTGTTTAAAAAAGTGTTTAATGTGACAGAGGTCAATATTGCTAATAATGGGAGGGAGGGGATTGATTGGATTTATGAGAACAGAAGAAAAATTAGTAACCCTTTGGTTATTTTGTTGGATATCCAAATGCCAATTATGAATGGATTGCAATTCTTATTTGAGTACGAGTGTTTAGAGGAAGAATTAAGAAAGGAGACACAGATTTTTATGCTTTCCTCATCATTAGATATTGATGAAATTCAGTTTCTTAAAGATAATAAATATGTTACCGACTTTTTGAGTAAACCAATTTCGATAGATAGATTTAGGGAGAGATTAAATACTTGTCTTTAGTAATACGTTAGTTTTATAATGTATCGGTTATCAATTTGCATTGCTCAATTAAGATCAGAATTAGATGCTCAGTCACACCGTTTTTTGCAATAAGTCCTGCATCTGTTCAGACAGAGGACTTACTATTGTAATTATATAAAAGAATTGGATATTTACAAAAAGCCTTCATCCGCAAAGGAGTAATAGGATTCCGGAGTAATAATTAGTGAATCTAAAAGTGTGATATCTAGCAGTTTTCCGGCTTCTTTAACTTTTTGAGTAATTTGTCGATCTGCTTCAGAGGCAATTAGCTGTCCGGAAGGATGGTTGTGGACATCTACAAAACCAAAATTAAAGCCTCTCAAAGACCTCAAATCAAATCCTCCAGAGAGGCTTATAAACTGATATTATCGACTTGGGATTTCAACAAAATAGAATTCTAGAACAATTTAAAGTAGTATTCTTAAACCAGGCCAACAGAGCCCTCGGAATCATTGAACTTTCCTCCGGAGGAATTAGTGGTACTATAGTAGATGTCCGCTTAGTGTTCTCAGCTGCTCTCAAAGCCAAAGCATCAGCTATAATAGATGAGTTCGATTTCCGATACGGCTTGCCAGTTTTGATTTTGAGTTTCCATGATTTTTGATGTTTAAGATTAATTATGGAACCCAATCCGGGCATTGATGAGCGAGCGCAAAAAGCAACGCAATAAAGCTGACGCTTAGTCTGCATTTATGGGGGAATTTTTTGTAGCGAACCGATAAGATGCCCGAACTTTGTGATGGAATTAGGCGCCAATTTTCTGAAAGGATTACTAATTCTAAAAAGGTTAATTGTCTAAGGGTGTCTGGTCGGGGCAAAAAATAGCCGAATCCATGTATAAAACGAAAGAGGCTGTCCTTACTTTTAGACTGCCCCCAAAAAGTTAGAAGAGAGAATCTTGATTAAAATATCAATTCATTATTTAATTGCTTTTAGGCTAAAGAAACAATGATTTTCTTGATAAATAAAAACAGCTCTTATTAAACTTTAATTTTTGCACCTTACATTATTTATTAAACCCATTGATATCAAAAATCATAAATTTGTGAGGAGAAAAAATGATATTTTGAATTATAGATGCAAAAAAATATAATATAATAAATTTTAAAAGAATGTATTTTTTTTGCATTGCATTAGAGAATCTTTTCTTTAAATTTGTCGCCTTATGAAAAATTGGTGCACTAAACTTTTACTTTCAGTTGTCATTTTCTTAAATGGTTATGGCAATGGTTATGCACATTTAAATACTTTTTCGAATAATAAATTTTCTTTTATAACTGAATTTAAGACCAATTTTACAAATGAACACAACATAACCAGAGGACGTTCATTTGCAACTTTTAAAAGAAAAATTTGCCTTTTTGATAATGAAGAAAACGAAGAGAATTTTTCTTCTGTTCAAAAACAACTTGTAAAAAATAATTACTTTTTAATTTTTCAAAGCAATAATCGTTTTGTCGTTTCTGCGACTACTTTTACCCAAAAAGTAAATGATTGCAAAATTTTCAGTTTACTTTATAATAAAGTATATCTGTTATTTCAGGTTTTTAGAATTTGATTTTTAATGCTGTTGTAGCAAACAGCTGATTTCTTTATTGTTTTATCCTCTGTATTCTGACTTTCAGAAAATAGACGGATATAAACTTCTATGGTCTATTCTCAAAGACCTTTACTTAAAAGTCAAAAATAAACTACATTTTAATGCTGAAATAATGATGAAAAGAATTTTCATGATGGCGAGTTTGTGCGCCTTAGTTTTTACAAGCTGTAACTCCAAAAAAGAAGAAGGAAAAGAGGAAAAAACCAAATTTCTGGTTACCAACCCAATAGAAAAAGATACTACAATAACCAAAGATTACGTGTCGCAGATACATTCCATTCAGCATATTGAAATAAGAGCTCAGGAGCGCGGTTATTTGGAAAAAATTTATGTTGACGAAGGGCAAATGGTTAAAAAAGGCCAGCTGTTATTTAAAATAATGCCTGCACTTTATGAAGCAGAGTTAAAAAAATCTAAAGCAGAAGTAAGTTTTAGTACCATTGAATATCAAAATGCTAAAAAACTGACCGATGAAAAAGTGGTTTCTCCAAACGAACTGGCTATGGCAAAAGCCAAACTGGAAAAAGCAGATGCCGAAATGGCTTTGAGCAAAGTTCATCTTCAGTTTACGGAAATCAGAGCACCTTTTGATGGTATTATTGATAAGTTTCATGTTCGCCAGGGAAGTTTAGTTGATGAAGGAGAATTGCTGACAGAACTGGCAGACAATAGTTCAATGTGGGTGTATTATAATGTTCCGGAATCTGAATATTTGGATTATCAGGAAAAGGCTGGAAAAAGCGGCAAAATGAAAGTCAATCTTTTAATGCCAAACAACAAAAGATTTCAATATTCAGGGGTTGTAGAAACCATTGAAGCCGATTTTGACAGCGAAACTGGAAACATACCTTTCAGAGCTACATTTCCCAATCCGAAAAGATTATTAAGGCACGGAGAAACAGGAACCATCCAAATGCCGATAGATTTGAAAAACGCCATGCTGATACCTCAGAAAGCGACTTTTGAAGTTTTGGATAAAAAATATGTGTATGTGATCGACAAAAACAATGCTGTAAAATCCAGAGAGGTTGTTATTGCTGCCGAAATGCCGCATTTATTTGTAATTAAAGAAGGTTTATCTCTTGATGATAAAATACTTTTAGAGGGGCTTCGTCTTGTTAAAGAAAATGATAAAATCAACTACGAAGTGGTAAAACCCCAATCGGTTCTGTCCAATTTAGAACTATACGCAGAATAACCGAATCTAAAAAAAGAACACATGTTTAATAAATTTATACACAGACCCGTTTTTGCAATTATAATCTCGATTATAATTGTCTTTTTAGGTACGCTGTCTATCAAGCAGCTTCCTATATCACAATTCCCCCAAATTGCGCCCACAACAGTCAATATCTTTATTGCATATCCGGGAGCAAGTGCCGATGTGTTGGTAAAATCAACTTTAATCACCTTAGAGAATTCTCTTAACGGTACACAAGGTGTTCGTTATATGGCAACCGATGCCACGAGTGCGGGAGAAGCAACACTTAGAATTATATTTGAACCAGGAACCGATCCTAATGAAGCTGTAATCAGAGTTAAAACAAGGGTAGATCAGGTAATGCCATTATTACCTGAACTGGTTCAGCGTGAAGGAGTTGTTATAACTCCTATCCAGCCCAGTATGTTGATGTATGTCAACCTTTATTCAAAAAGCAAAAGCATGGATGAGAAATTCCTCTACAACTATGCCGATGTAAAAATGATTCCCGAAATCAGCCGTGTAAAAGGTGTGGCAAGAACCCAGATTTTAGGAAGCCGTAAATACGCTATGCGTGTATGGCTGAATCCAGACCGAATGAGAGCCTATAAAATTTCTGTTGAAGAGGTTATGGAAGCGCTTCAGGAACAAAGTATTATTGGTCGTCCGGGAAGATTAGGACAAAGTTCCGGGATTGCCGCACAGTCTTTGGAATATGTACTGACTTATAAAGGAAGATATAACGAACCTAAAGAATATGAGAATGTAATTGTACGTGCTAATTCTGAAGGAGAAAGTATTCGCTTAAAAGATATTGCAAAAGTAGAACTGGGAAGTGAATTTTTTGATATTTACTCCAATCTTGACGGACATCCTTCTGCTGCAATTGTATTAAAACAAAATTACGGCAGTAACGCCAGCGACGTAATTAACGATGTGAAAGCGAAACTGGAAGAAATGAAAGCCAATTTTCCTCCCGGAATGGATTATAAAATCAGTTATGACGTTTCGCAGTTCTTAGATGCTTCTATCGATCAGGTGGTGCATACTTTAAGAGATGCCTTTATATTGGTGGCTTTAGTTGTATTTATCTTTTTAGGAGACTGGCGTTCGACTTTAATTCCGATTATTGCCGTTCCTGTTTCTTTGGTTGGTGCTTTCTTTGTAATTCAGATGTTTGGAATGTCCATCAATCTGGTGACTTTATTTTCTTTGGTATTAGCCATCGGAATTGTGGTAGATAATGCCATTGTCGTCGTCGAGGCCGTCCATGCCAAGTTTGAAGAGTTTCCCCATATTACGCCTTATAATGCAGTTAAATTGGTGTTGGGTGAAATTGGAGGAGCTATTATTGCGATTACCGCCGTTATGGTTTCTGTATTTATTCCGGTTTCATTTATGTCGGGACCTGTGGGAACGTTCTATAGACAATTCTCGGTTACGATGTCAAGTTCAATTATCATTTCAGCAATTGTAGCCTTGACTCTTACTCCTGTTCTTTGTGCTATTCTTTTGAAAAACAATCATGGAAAAGAGAAAAAAGGAAATATACTGACGAAATCACTTGATGCCTTTAACCGCTGGTTTGAAAGACTTACCGGCAGATATGTGACCGTTTTAAAAACAATCGTAAGCAGAAGAGTTTTAACTTTTGGAATACTAATTGCTTTCTGTGCATTTATTTTTATTGAAAATCAAGTACTGCCTTCCGGATTTATTCCAAGTGAAGATCAGGGAACTATTTACGGAATCATTCAGACACCGCCTGGAGCTACTTTAGAAAGAACCAATCAAGTGGCTCAAAAGCTTCAGAAAATCTGTGAAAAGGTTGAAGGAGTTGAATCAGTTTCTTCATTGGCGGGTTACGAAATTATGACAGAAGGACGTGGTTCTAATGCCGGAACGTGTTTGATTAACTTAAAATCATGGTCTGACAGGAAACATTCTGTGAGAGAAATCATGGAAGAGTTAGAAAAGAAATCTAAAGATCTGGGAGCTGTTGTAGAGTTTTTTGAACCGCCCGCAATTCCTGGTTTCGGTTCATCAGGAGGTTTTTCTATGCGTTTATTAGATAAAACAACCAGCACAAATTATCAGGAATTTGATAAAATCAACAAACAGTTTATGGCTGAATTAGGCAAACGTAAAGAGCTTTCCGGTTTGTTTACTTTCTTCGCTGCCAATTATCCACAATACGAATTAGAAATTAATAATGATCTTGCCATGCAGAAAGGCGTTTCTATTGGTAAAGCCATGGAAAACCTTAATATCTTAATCGGAAGTACGTACGAACAGGGATTCATTAAATTTGGACGTTTCTTTAAAGTGTACGTGCAGTCTGATCCAAAATTCAGAAGACTTCCGTCAGATGTACTAAATCTCTTTGTGAAAAACGATCACGGAGAAATGGTTCCCTACTCAGCTTTTATGACACTTAAAAAAACACAGGGACCGAATGAAATTACGCGTTACAATATGTACAATTCTGCCGCAATTCAGGGACAACCTGCCAGCGGATATACAACAGCAGATGCCATTAAAGCGGTTCAGGAAACGGCTCTTAAAACACTTCCGAAAGGATATGATATTGCTTGGGAAGGTCTTTCTTATGATGAAGCCGGCCGAGGAAACGAATCTATCTATATTTTTCTAATCGTATTGGCTTTCGTGTATTTTGTATTAGCAGCGCAATACGAGAGTTTTATTATTCCGCTTTCTGTTATTTTATCTATTCCTGTGGGAATCTTAGGTTCTTTTGTAATACTTCAATTGATGGGATTGCAAAACGATATCTACGCACAAATTGGATTGATCATGCTCGTTGGACTGCTTGGTAAAAATGCCGTACTGATAGTCGAATTTGCTGTCCTCAAACATCAGCAAGGCGCGACAATATTAGAAGCTGCAATTGAAGGTGCAAAAGCACGTTTTAGACCAATCTTAATGACTTCATTTGCCTTTATTGCCGGTTTAATTCCGTTGATTTTTGCTTCCGGAGCTGGTGCAATCGGAAACCGAACTATTGGTGGATCTGCACTTGGAGGAATGCTTTTCGGAACTATTTTCGGAGTAATTATAGTTCCTGGACTATACTACATTTTTGGTTCGATGGCAGAAGGTCGAAAACTAATTAAAGGAGAAGAAGAAAGTTCATTATCTGATGATTTTATGCATCATGTAGATGATTTTTCAACAAACAATCAAACGGAGGAAAATGAAGAATAACAGAAATATAAAATACGCAGGTCTTGCCTGCGTATTACTCACTATAGCAGGCTGTAAAACGACTTCTGTTGTAGAAAAAACAGAAAACAAAACAGTACCTGAAAACTATGCCGATAATGGTTTAGATACTCTCAATACAGGAAAAGTAAAATGGAGAAGTTATTTTACGGATGAAAATTTAGAAAACCTGATTGATATCGCATTAAAAAATAATCAGGAATTGAATATCACACGTCAGGAAATTGAAATTGCGAAAAGCGAAGTAAAAGCGCGAAAAGGAGAATACCTGCCTTTTGTTGGTTTTAATGCCGGAGCTGATCTTACCAAATCAGGAAGATATACAAGTACTGGTTCCGGAGAAGCAACAACCGAAATTATGCCCGGAAGAGAAACTCCAGATCCGCTTCCTAATTTTCGTTTTGCATTGACATCAAGTTGGGAAATAGACATTTGGAATAAACTTCATAATGCTAAAAAAGCGGCTTTAAATCGTTATTTAGGTTCTATTGAAGGAAAGAATTTTGTAATCACTAATCTGATTGCTGAAATAGCTGATTCGTATTACGAACTTTTAGCATTGGATAATCAATTAGAAATTATTTTACAAAATATTGATATTCAAACTAATGCTTTAAAGATTGTGAAAATACAAAAAGAAGCAGCAAGGGTTAACGAACTGGCTGTACGTAGATTTGAAGCACAAATTTTAAGTACGCAGAGCCTGCAGTTTGATATTCAGCAGCAGATTACGGAAACTGAAAATAAAATTAATTTCTTATTGGGGCGTTTTCCTCAAAAAATTGCTAGAAACAGCAAAACTTTTAGCACGATAACTCCTGTAGATGTCCATGCGGGAATACCATCTCAGCTCCTTGAAAATCGTCCAGACATTAAAAAAGCAGAAATGGAATTAGTTGCTGCCAAACTTGATATTAAAGCTGCTAAAGCTAAATTTTATCCTTCGCTTGGCATTTCTGCAGGAATCGGATACGAAGCTTTTAACACAAAGTATCTGCTGACTTCTCCAGAATCATTATTGTATTCTATTGCAGGCGATTTAGTAGCTCCTTTGATTAACAGAAATGCTATTAAAGCGAGTTATCTTACTGCAAATGCCAAACAAATTCAGGCTGTTTATCATTATGAAAAAACATTAGTAAATGCTTATGTAGAAGTTGCCAACCAGTTGTCTAAAATCAAAAACACAGCTCAAAGTTATGATTTGAAGTCCAAACAGGTTCAGGCATTAAACGAATCTGTTCAAATATCAAACAACCTTTTTAGTTCAGCCAGAGCCGATTATATGGAAGTTCTTTTGACACAAAAAGATGCCTTAGAGTCTAAGTTCGAACTAATTGAAACTAAAAAGCAGCAAATGAATGCTTTCGTAAACGTTTATAGAGCGTTGGGAGGAGGTTGGAATTGATTTTTTATTATTTAGTGAAAGGAAGGTAGTCTACAAAGGACAGCTTCATTTATGGGGAATTTTTTGTGGTGAACTGATAAGATGCCCGAACTTTGCGATGGAATTAGGCGCCAATTTCCCAAGAGAATTACTAATTCTAAAAAGGGTAATTGCCTAGGGATGTCTGCTCGGAGCAAAAAGATAGTTGAATCCATGTATAAAACAAGAGGGGCTTTTCACTAGGAAAAGCCCCTCTTTGCTAAAGGCTTTCGGGATTTTGTTGTTTGAGGCGGGAGCGGATTTGATAGAGGTTTTGTTCCATAAGGGCAAGGATACTTTTATGGTATTTTGAGGGTTTGTTTTTAAAGCCCCTGCACTGGATGATTTTCATTTTGGAAAGGGAGAGTTCAAGGGTTTCTATGGGGCGGTCGTCCAATTGGGCAGAGAATAGGAGCGAATCTTTTTTGGTGTAATATTCATTGGTAAAAATGCAGTGGGAGAGTAAATCCCCTTCCTCCATAAAATCCCGAATGTTTTCCAGTACGGACAGGCTCAAGTTATCTTGAGAAAAGCGAAGCCCGAAAAATGGCTCTTTTTCTTGGGTATATAAAACCTGTGCTTTTTGGATTTCAGAGCGGATTTGGAGCAGGTATTTTTTGCGCTGAACCGCCCTTTTTTTACTAACTAGCCTATCATGAGCCTCATTGAGATTGTCAGGGCAGACAAAAGCGGAACAACTGAGGTCTTTTTTGAACCAGTGAAGCAGGGAAATATAATCTTCCCATGTTTTAAAATCTTCAATTTTGTAGTTGTTTTTAAGACAGGTTTTGACCGCCTCGGGGCGATGTTGTAAAAGCCAGTTTTAAACCCGTTTCTTTTCAGCACAGGCAGTACTTTCTTATTGGGGAACACCCTGTAGGGATTGATTCGGTATTTGGGGGAGTTTTGGAAATTTTTTGGGCGAATTTCAAGGGAGGAGGAGTATTGCCACTGGTCATAGGTATGGGAAAACATATTGGTGCTGATACTCATACTGCGGACTTCCCCTTGGGCGTTTATCCAGTGCTGCATGACTTCTTTGTGAAAGTAGGAGGGCAGGCAATTCTTTTTCATGTGTTTGTGCGAACAGATGATGCGCACCACCTGATAGCCTGCGTATACGTCCAAAACGGCGGAATATTCAATTTCTTTGAAATACACCCGATTGCAGTCCTGCATTTTGAGTTTTCCTGCACAGGCTGTACATTTTATAAATTTTGTGCAGGCTTCGTTTGCATAGTCAGGCTTCCAAGAGTGGTTGCATTCCAGGCAATAAAATTTTCCTCGGGAGAGCACTCCCCATTTAAGGAAAACTGTTTTTTCTGCCCAGGCGTGTACCTTTGACGGGATTGGGGCAAGTGAAGTGCTGAGCCGTGTTATTTCTTTCTCGGTGTGGGTTTTCGGTGTCATAAGTCAAAAAGGGTTAAGGCGGTTTGCACGGTTTTAGGAATTTCTTTTACAGGAGTTTTGTCTACCACCTTTTGGGCGGTTTCAAACGGGGTGGAGAATAAATCCGCCAGTGGGGGCTTATTTACAGTTATATCGCATTTAATTTCTGCGGGTGAGGTGATTGTATCATCAATATAATATTGGACAGCTATATCAAAAATCTCGTTGTCGGCAAAGACATTTAGCCCTGTTTTTTTGACTTCGCTTATAATGTGTTTGATGCACTGCTCTAAATTTTTAGAGGGCTTTGCAAAAGCGAGGGAGAAAGCGGTATCATTTACCGCTTTCTCTTTGAGAAAATTCTCGATTATATTTTTAAAGGTTTCGGAAGCGTCCATCACTCAAAAGATTTAAAATGTTAAAAGGTGTTATTCAAAACTGTTTCTGTAGATGTCGTAGCAGTATTCTTCTAAACAAAGCCAGCACATAAAGGTGTAGTGGGGAAGCCCATAGCGGTTGGCAATCGGTTCTCCGAGTGATTCTTCGAGTTCGGTTTTGATGTTTTCCAAATCCTCCAAATGTTCGATGTAAAAGGCTTTGCAGTCGGTGTGGTAGATAAATTCGCCTATCATTCCGCTAATGCACCCGCTATGTTGCAGATCAAGCAAAAAGGATTTGAGTTTTTCTTTTTTGGTTCCGTCATAGGATTCCATATTGTTGCGGATTATCGCATTGAATGTGCGACTTACATCATAGTCACTGAACATTGATTTTGTCAAGGCTTTCATAATTCATTTCTTTAGGCTTATACATCTTTTGCGAGCTGTTAAAAAGGCAGATCATCGGGGTCTTTGTCGGACTGGGTTTCCATCGTCGTATTGTCCTGTGATCCTTTTGGAAATGAGAGGATTTTAACATGACTGGTGTGAAAGGTAAGGCTGCCGTGTGCTTGGGCATCACTTCCGATATAGGCATTGCACCCAATGCGCCCGAAGAGTTCCACGAGTGTCCCTTTCTTGAGCCCCTGTGCTATTTTGGAACTGAGCCAATAGGAGCATTCGATATAGGTCACTATCTTTTTAAATTCGGATGCCCCTTTGGGTTTATAGCTGTCGTTAATCGCTATACTGAAATTAACGACTTCGCGGTCTCCGTTTACTTTACAAACGGTGGCGTCTTTTGTAATTCTTCCTGTAATTTCCATGACATACAATTTTAAAGGTTACTGTTGTTTTGATTTTTTCCCAGTCCCCGAAATGAATTTTTTCAAAAGAAAACGGGAAAAAAGAAAGCACAAGTAGAGTGTCCGAATTGGAAGCCGGAGTGCTATAAGTCCCGAAGGGTGGTGGAGCGGGAGCGGAGCCATTATGCGCATGCAGGCGAGGGAGGACACTACTTTAGCTGCCCTTTTAACCCGTTTTGAATGAAAATCATGTCCTAAATGATAGAAGCTATTTGGATTTGTACAGAAACATGTGCTGCAGAAACGTTATTTAGGCAAAGGAAAGTTTGTGATTTCAGTGGGGGAGTTTCTGAAAACGATGACTGCAACAGTTAAAGGTAAGCCCAGAATGAATATTCCTTTGGCTTTAAAATAGAAAGGCATAGGAGAGAGAAGAAGGTTTTTTTATGGTATTGAAGGGCTGTTATGATATTGAACAGGCGAAGAAAAAAGAGAAAAAGGGAAAATCCATAACCATCGATTAGGTAGGGAGAGAATTTCCAAACAGAACTGTCTTCATGGGGTGGCATTGAATCCCCCTCAACAGGAAAGCTCCTGTCTTTTTCGGATCCTAAAAAGGACAAAGAAATATGTTGCAGATTTTCAGTATATTCCGGATCGGCATAGCCATTCAAATAACCAGCCTTTACTTTTTAGGTCACCACTCCAATATAATTCATTAAATTATTTTTTCTTAATAACCAAATGTGATTGTGTAGGGGCATCGAGTAAGCGCTCCATTTCAGAATTGACTATATCCTGAATTTCCTGTTTAATTTGTAGGTAATTCCGTTGGATGATTGAATGGTCAAGTTTTCGTACGTGAGGAATTTCGGTATAATTGGCTTCTTCTTTTAGGAGTGCCTGATGGTCGTTTATGATTTTTGAGTGGAAGGTTTTGAGTTCGATTTTGCAGTCGGGGTTATCGGCAACCATCCCTACAAATTCGCCTGAACTTAATGTGGCTATTTTGGAAGGAGGTACGGCAGCTTCGAGTTGTTTGGAACGACTAATGGAGGTATCGTCGCTATTAATCGAAAGGCTTTCCCTGTCTTGCATGATTTTACCGATGCGTTCCGAGAGGTGTTTTTTATGTGAATTTGTTGGAGGGATCTTTATTTGGAAGTGAGGCATTATATGGCTATCGTCTGGACACAAATATATAATTATGCAATAATGAACTACGGATGGCACCGATAATATAGATTTAAAAAGATTAAGATTAGTAAAATCCGTGTCATCCGTATGCTATTTTAGAGGTGTCCATGCGGTAGCTTATAAGGTATTGTTCTTTTAGTGTGCTACGATTTTTAATTTTCGTATAATTAATAAAAAGTGTAATTTTTTACATGATATAATTTTTATTTAACTATTTGTTTTTTAGTTGTTTATTGGTTTTTTTATGCTTTTTATTTTGTAAATTTATAGGTCACATTTAGATGAAATCCAGATTTTAAAAAAACTTTAAAATCAGTTGAAAAAATGGCAATAGCTAGACAACGTTCAGAAGTAGAGGCCGAAATCATTGAGGTTTTAGGCGTCGTTCCGGGATTCATGAAAGGGATACCCGATGCGTTTTTGGATTTTGAATGGGAATTATTCAAAGGGCTTCAACTCGGAGAAACCCTTATTCCCAATAAATACAAAGAATTAATGGGAGTTGCATTACATTCAGAAACAAAATGCAGATACTGTACTTTGTTTCACACAGAGACCGCAAAGCTCTTTGGTGCAACAGATGCGGAAATACAGGAAGCGGTTCATTATGCTAAAATGTCGCTTGGCTGGAGTGCTTATCTCAACGGAATGCAAACTGATTATGACGAGTTTGCAGAAGAGTTGCAACAGATAGGTAATTATGTAAAAGAAAATATGGCACAACATGCACATTGAAAAAAAGAATAATCTGGTATTTCACCTGACGCTTAGCGGCTATGAACTAGCTACTTTAATTTCGTCCGCGCGCTGGGTGGCAGAAGGAGCTCAAGGCGAGCTTACCCCCGAAGCCATTGAACAGTTGAAACTGGTTGTTTCCAATTATGATCGGGCAGCTGCTTCGCTTAACGAACGTGAATCGAAATAAAATATAGTATCAAATCTTTGGTACTATATTTTTTTTGTCCATTATCCAAGTGGCTCTGGAATTAAGGCCTCAATGGCAAAGAATAAAAATCCCACATTAACGCTGAACTAGGAATTACAGTTGCGCATTACAAACCCGCCGATTAGTTTTTCGTGTATCATTTTCTAGCTCGGTATCTTTCCATTTCTTCACCAATTTTAAATAAAACAAACCAGAGAGAAAGTGGTATGGAGTAGATTTTAAAAGCTATGAGAATTTGTGACCCAATGCTAATCCTTGTAGCGCTCACTACTTTTGATAGTTGATAAATAAAAAAAAAATGAAATTTAAAATACTAATTCTTAAAAAATATAGCGTCAAAAAGCGAATATGGCATAAATTATATTATTATCATATAAATCGATGTAATTAAGTGTAAAGTTTCTTAAATTAGCCTAGATGCTGATATATTTATAATCAAATATAGCTTTTTATTAATTTTTTAATAATTACAGATGGTAAATTTTACACCTAAATTAAGTCCCAAAGGATGGGATGAAATGTTTTCCAAGGATGGAGTAAGAGATGCTTACAAACAAGTGTTGCAAACATTGGAGAGTTTAAATCTGGACAAACTTAATGTAAAACAGAAACAGGCATCGGATATTTTTATGAATCAGGGGATTACATTTACTGTTTATAGTGATGATAATCAAGGAATAGAACGGATCTTTCCCTTTGATATTATTCCCAGAATAATCACAAAAAACGAATGGATTGAAGTTGAAACTGGAATTGCACAAAGATTAAAAGCGTTAAACTTATTTCTTGAAGACATTTACAATGAACAGTTAATTGTAAAAGACGGTATTATGCCAGCTTCATTAATAGCATCTTGTCCGCATTATCTACCGGAGGTACATGGTATCAAAGTGCCTCATGACATACACGTTCATATCGCTGGAATAGATTTGATAAGGGGAGAAAAAGGGGAGTTTTATGTGCTGGAGGACAATCTACGATGTCCCAGTGGGGTGAGTTATATGCTGGAGAACAGGGAAATCACCAAAAGGATTTTCCCGGAAATGTTTCAGGCAAATAATGTGAGTATGGTGGCCAACTATCCCATGATTTTTCATAATATTTTAGTTTCCCTTTCGCCAAGAAGCATCTCTAAACCCAATGTTGTTTTGTTAACTCCGGGAGTTTATAATTCGGCTTATTACGAACATACTTTCCTGGCGAGACAAATGGGAATTCCGCTTGTAGAAGGTCGGGATCTAGTGGTGAACGACCATAAAGTATATATGAAAACCACTTCGGGTTTGCAGCAGGTAGATGTAATTTACCGCCGTTTGGACGATGAATATCTCGATCCATTAGTCTTTAAACCTGACAGTGCACTTGGTGTTCCGGGCTTGATTAGCGCATATAAAATGGGTAATGTGGCTTTGGTAAATGCCGTTGGAAATGGTGTTGCCGATGATAAAGCCATTTATGCTTATGTGACACAAATGATTAAATATTATCTAAACGAAGAACCTATTTTGAAGAACGTTCCAACCTATCAAATGGAAAATCAGGAAGAACGCGAACTGGTTTTTGCAAATATGGAAAATATGGTTATAAAAGAAACCAATCAAAGTGGCGGCTATGGCATGGTTATGGGAAATAAAGCTACTGAAGAAGAACTGGAAGCGGCTAAAATGGCTATATTGGGTAATCCAAGAAACTTTATAGCACAACCTATCATTCAGTTGAGCACTGTTCCCTGTTACATTGACGGTGAATTAAAACTGCGTCATGTGGATTTACGACCTTATGCTTTATGTGGCCCCAATGGTGTGAAAATTGTTCCTGGCGGACTCACCAGAGTTGCGCTGACCGAAGGTTCTCTAGTGGTGAATTCTTCACAAGGAGGAGGAAGTAAAGATACCTGGATTATGAAATAAATAAAGATAAGATTGTTTTTTTAACTAGTAAAGAAGTTGCTATGGAAGTAAATATGCTCAGTCGTGTTGCCGACGGAATGTTCTGGCTTAACCGATACATGGAAAGAACCGATGGATTGCTGCTTGCCCTCAATACCCTTTATATCATGTCATTTGATCAGGAAACAAATGATTATCAAGGATACAGACCGCTGTTAAAATATTATACTGATTTGACTCCAGAATACATAGCCGAATTCCAGTATGACACTAATTTTGTATTGAAATTTGTCATTTGTGACACCAAAAACATTAACTCTGTTCGTAACCTGATTACCAAAGCCAGGGAAAATGCGAGAGGTTCTCAGGATAAAATCACCAAAGAACTTTGGGAACACATCAATTCGATGTATCATTATATCAATTCGCCCGATTTACCCAAAAGATTAGAAACACCGGAAGCTATTACTATTTTGGCGAAGCTCAATAAAGATTTTTTGCTCTATAACGGTATTTTTCAGGTTACGATGCCCCGGGGATTAGGCTGGTGTTTTTCCAGCATCGGTAAACATATCGAAAGGTGTTTACAAACCATTTCGATGACACAATCGTATTATGCTCCCATTGAATACAATTTAGATGGTAAGGAAGATTTACTGTATTGGCGAAAATTATTATTGTCGTTATGTGGTTATGAATTATACCTCAAAAGTTACAGTAACATTCCACATAATCGAAAAGTAATCCAACATGTGATTTTTAATCCTGATTTTGCCCACTCAGTGATTTTTACTTTGGGATTGATTCAAACGTATTTAGAATGTATTTTCAAAAACAATAACTTAATAGAAGCACGTAGCATGCGTAACCAATTTGGACGATTGAAAAGTTATATTGAATATACCGATTATCACAATCTTAGCAACTTGCAATTAGAGCAAGTACTCAAGAACACCAAAGATCAGTTAAATGAATTTTCGATGGATTTCTCCAAATTATTCTTTTCATACACCTAAAGCAATGGCAGTTTTCAACATAATTCACATTACAAAATACCAATACAACTTAGCAATCAAAGAAAGTATTAACGAAATTCGCTTGTTTCCCCATAACTTTGAAAATCAGGATGTATTGCAATTCCAACTTTCAATTACACAAAATCCAAATGTAGCGATCAGCACGGATTATCATGGAAATAGAGTAGGAAGTTTTAACATATTGGAAGCCCATACAGAAATGATTATTGAATCACGAATGCAAGTTCGCGTAATTCATTCGCTTAAAATTCCTGAAATTGATGCTACTAAGGTCAGTGATTTAAATTTAGACAATAACATCTATTTGTTACGCCTTTGTTATCCCGAAACAATTAAAAAGCAAGATGAAATTTGTGCAATCCTAAACGAAATTGACTGCAAAAACAAATCGATTATTGAGATCGCTTTTAATTGTAGCCAATATATTTACAACAACTTTAACTATACCAAAGGAATCACAAACATTGAAACTACCGTTGATGAAATCTTAGGGCATCGAAAAGGCGTTTGCCAGGATTTTGCCAATGTGTTGCTGCAATTGTTACGAACCGCCGGGATTCCTTCCCGATATGTAAGCGGTTATATTTGTCCAAACGAAAGTGGTCTTAGAGGCGAAGGTGCTACCCATGCATGGGTTGAGATTTATACTCCCAAACAAGGCTGGCTTGGTATTGATCCAACCAATAATATCTGGACAATGGACAACCATGTAAAACTTGCCGTAGGACATCACTTTGTAGATTGTACTCCGGTAAAAGGTACTTTTAAAGGTGTTTCGAAGCAAACCCTTTCTGTTTGTGTTTCCATTGGTTATGAAGACGGAAGGCATTTTGAAGAAATCAACAATGTTGAGTTAGAAAAAAATTCAATTGAATTTCAGCAACAATTGGATTATGCCGAACAGCAACAACAGTAATCCGAAAAAGAAAGAAACAGGTATTTCAACCCAAGAATATATTCAGACCAAAGTTATTGACCTGCCAAAAGAAAGAGTATTCAATCCTAACAAGTCAATTAGTGAAATAAGTTATGAACTGGGGTTTAAATATCCACAACATTTTACAAGATCCTGTTTAAGCAAAAAACAGGATTAACACCTAATGAGTATAGAAATTTAAATTATAGTTTTAGCTAGATGATGTTGGGGGGCTTGTTTACCTGTCTGAAAGTAAGGTTAATTCTAGGGAGTACCTCCCTTGCCGTTTTAGGAACCTGATGTTGCCAAAAACTATTTGTTGTGCCCGCCATAAGCAGGAACGAACCATGATGCAGTGGAATCTCCACCTGCGGAATCTCTTTGTTGAACTTGTGTCTTAAACGGAATAAGCGGGTTTCCCCAAAAGTCACCGAAGCGATGATGGGGTTGATGCCGGATTTGTCCGTTTTGTCGCTGTGCCAGGCTACGCTGTCTTGTCCGTTTCGATATAAGTTCAGTAGTACAGCATTGAATTTTACATGGATTTCGGCTTCCACCCGCTGGCGGATATTGCGCAGATCTTTAGTAAGTTCTTGAGTATTGGAACCGGCTTCGATATTATTTTTGTCTTCAAACCATGAAACCATTCTCGGAGCCGTAACCACTTTGTCGTACATAGGTATTTCATACTCGTACCAATGCGTATCAGCTAAGAAATGCTTTTTGAAGATTATTAAAAGTAAAAGAGGCTATCCGAAATTACTTTCGGACAGCCTCTTTGTAATCCCTGCTATCTATTAGAAACAACAGTATACTAAAAGCAGTGTTATGAGACAATTATATAAAGACTCCTATCAGCGATTTGTGTCTTTTCTTGTCCAAATGGAACCGTTTTTGGTTGTCAGCTTATCCAAATTCCCTTTTGTGACCAATTCATCTAATTGTTGTTCCGTTTCCATTCTTGGTGTATCTGAAAGTTCCGAATATTCTCTGGCTGTAAGTGAATTATACTTGGAAAAAAGTGCCTTCCAGTTTTTTTCATAAGTAGTTTTGGTAGCCTTTTGATAAAGTTTTAACACAGCATTTTCATAAGAGACATAAGGCTTTGAACCATATATCATTTCTGTAGTTTTAAAATTATCCACAAAATAGATAGTTGGAAATCCCCTTACTCCCATTGATTTTGCCATCTTCAGATCTTCTTCAAAAAGTATTTTTGCAGTACTGCTACAATCAGTTTTAAACTGTTCAACATTTAATCCGGCTTTTTTGGCAGCTGCTTTTAAGTTTTCCCATCGGGTAATATTCTTTTTTTTCAGAAAAACCATTTCCCGGATTTCTCTCAGAAACAAGAGCGCTTTTTCATTGTCCTGTATTTGTGCAGCTTTGAATGCAATTGAAGGGGGATAGGATGATTGCAAGGGATCTTCTAACCAGATATCACCGTCAATAGGCATATCGTAATAGGCACTCACTTCATCCCAATGATGCGCTACATCTGAGGGTTTGCTTATACCGCCACTGTTATAATTCCAATCGGGTAAGAGCCCGACCATTCGATACTCAATTTCTAAAATAGTACCATATTCTAGTTTTAGTTTTCGCAATTGCGGTTCTATACCCCAGCAGGAAGAACAGATCGGATCGGTAAAGTAAATAACTTTAACCGGTTTCTCCGTATTTTGTAAGATAACTGTTTGTGAAGTTGAATGATCTGCTATTTCACAAATACCTTCAGCAGGATCACATAATAGAGGGTTGCTTTTATTTTCCATTTTTTTATTGGTTTGCGCATGAAAACTACAATTGCCAAGCATTATAAGTAGTGTTGTTAGTGTTTTCAGATTCATTCATTGGGTGTTGATGAATTTTAGTATTGGTAAATAATGCCGGTTATACAACTATTATTAAAAGATTTTAACCGCGCAAGTGCATTGTTTTTAGACAATATAAATCCTAAGTAATGCTGCAAATTTATTGCGCATCAAATGTATATTTGCTATGGGTTTCCTTTTAGAAAGTACTTTCCTCTTGGGAACTATCTGATATTTTTTAACTTTATACAGATCATCAACATCAATTGAAAGCAATGAAAAAAAAAGCATTAGTAAACGATACCCCTGTTTGTCAAGTTAGAATGCAGGCCATTGGCGATGCTATGAGTCTGTTATCGGGAAAATGGAAATTCTATATACTGGGTACACTTATAGAGGGTAATACCCTTGGTTTTATGGATTTATTGCGGGAAATAAATGGTATTGGAACCAAAATGCTTTCGAAAGAACTACAGGATTTAGAAATGAATAATCTGGTAAGCCGAAAAGTAATGAACACCAAGCCAATAACGGTCAAATATTCTATAACCGAATATGGAAAAACACTTTCTCCCTTAATTGATGAATTGGCTAAATGGGGAATCAATTATAGAAATTCTGTCCACGGAAAAAAGGAGAAAGAGAGCTGAAAAGACGTAAAACTTTATAAGTAAATGTAATTGGATGTCATTTTTTTATAACCAGATGACTTTGTGATGGATCGTTCAATAAGCGTTTCATTTCAGAATTGACAATATCGAGGATGTCTTGTTTGATCTGCAGGTAGTTTCGTCGGACAATGGAATGGTCAAGTTTGCGCACAGGAGGGATTTCCATATACTTTTCCTCTTCTTTTTGGAGTGCCTGATGATCGTTTATAATTTCAGAATGAAATGTTTTGAGTTCGATTTTACAGTCGGGGTCATCGGCTACCATCCCTACAAATTCGCCTGAACTTAGTGTGGCTATTTTGGAAGGGGGCACGGCAGCTTCGAGCTGTTTGGAACGGCTAATGGAGGTATCTCCGCTGTTGATTGAAAGGCTTTCACGATCCTGCATGATTTTACCAATGCGTTCCGATAGCTGTTTGGAAGTGCCCCCGGTTACCTGCCCGCTAATGATATTGCCGGTTATGTTCATAATCACATCGGCCTGTTCACGTCCATAATCTTTGCCCAATTGGCTAAAGTTCTGTATCCCCAAGCAGGTGGCTACTTTATTGCTTCGGGCGGTGACAATTAAACTGTCCATATTATTGAGGTAAATGGTGGGGAATTCATCAAAGATCAGGCTGGATTTCATTTTTCCTTTTTTGTTGACAGAATCCAATTAATTACGAGTATTCGCAATAATATGAAAAACAGTTTGAGAGAAAAAGTGATGAAAATTTACTTCCCAAGCGTTCAATAATCGAAATCGTTTATGATAACTTATTGCGGGAATAATTACATGATTTTTTACCTGAAAACCTTCTTTAAAATATAAAACATTTAAAACTAATCAATTGTAGGTCTTTAATTAATCAAGTAAGGTTTGGAGTTTCCCCGTCATAAGAGTTGTCTGATAATAGAAAATTTTGGTGCTATTGCATTTCTTTAATAGAATAGAACCTCTCAAAAGAAAGAGATATAATGGAATATACTTTTCATTATGGTAATTAGGTGTGGTAATCTCCAGGGGCTAATTTTAAGTTAAAACTATATATTCGTTAATGTTTGTTGCGATTATTTGCCAAATTTAGTTCTGATTTTGTTAATATGCGGAATATTAGGTAAAACCGGATAATATAGTCTTAGTTTCTGATAATATAAACATTTTCGTTAGTTCTAGTTTAACATAATTTTACAAGTGTAAAAATAACACTAACCAAAATATTGAACTATGAGACTAACTAATCATTGCTCTGGAATTATGAAAAATCTTTTTTTTAGAAAAAAGGTTTTCCATACGTTTTTCTTTCTATTTGTGTTTTGTATTTCGTTTGCCCAACATAAAATAAAGGGAATAATCAAAGATAATAATAATGTGCCGATATCCGGAGTGACAGTCTTGGAAAAAGAAACCAGTAATTCTGTAGTAACCGATTTCGATGGAAATTATGAAATTACAACCAAAGGAGGGAATCCTACTTTAATTTTTTCCTTTATGGGGTTTGTGACCAAGGAAGTAAAAGTGGATGGAAGAGGGACTATTAATTTGTCACTTCAATCGATGGTAAACGATTTGTCGGAAGTTGTGGTAGTAGGATACGGAACTCAAAAGAAAGCCAGGGTTACCAGTGCTATTGCCAGTATAAAGGAAAAGGATTTTACCAAAGGAGCAACTAGAGATGCTTCCGATCTTATTAGAGGTAAAGTGGCAGGTCTAACCATTAGTAATGGTTCAGGGGATCCATCTGCAGAACCTACCATTTTATTGCGAGGCATATCTTCTTTGAAAGGCTCAAATGCTCCCTTGGTTTTAATTAATGGCGTACCAGGAGGCATAAATACTGTTTCTCCCAACGATATTGCTTCCATAGATGTGTTAAAAGATGCATCGGCAGCTGCAATTTATGGGACTAGAGGTGCTAATGGAGTAATTCTCATTACCACAAAAACAGTTAACAAAGAAATGGCTCCAACTCTGACGTACTCTACTTATGCCTCGATATCTAATTTTTACAATAAGGCAGACTTTTTGAATGCGGGTCAATATAGAAACCTGCTTTCCCAAGGTACAAAATTGCCTTTTACAGATGGAGGCACCTCTACAGACTGGCTGGATGAAATATCGGGAAGCGGATTCACTCAAAGCCATAATCTTGATATAAAAGGAGGGACTGGAAGAACAAATTATGCGGTGAATCTTAATTATATGGATCAAGGTGGTATCTTTAACGGGACATCTAATAAGGAATATAGATTTTCATTTGATGTAAACCATAAAATGTTCAATGATAAATTAAAAATTAATCTGAACCTTCTTAATGGAACACAAAAAATGGGTATTTCTGAAGGCACTGCAGGATATGCCTACAGACAAGCTATGATAAGAAATCCTACTGCTCCGGTATATAATGCAGATGGGACTTATAATGAAGATATAAACAAGTTTCAATATTATAATCCTGTTGCAATAATGAATGAAACAAAGGAGGATAGAGATAATACCTGGCAAAGATTTACGGCTAATTTAACTCTTGATTTACTGCCTGGCTGGGATGCAGGGTTAATGCTTGCCAAGAATAAAAATTCAGCTTTGAACGGCTATTCAGAAACCAAAAAACATTATTCTAATACATTAAACGGAAGAAATGGTGTTGCTTCAAGAAACACTGGTGATACAGATAGAGATTTTCTGGAATTTACTTCCAAATACAACAAAAAAATTGCTAAGCATGAATTTACGGTATTAGGGGGCTACAGTTATCAGTATACCGTTAATCAGGGATTTTCAGCCTATAATTTTGATTTTCCTACGGATGCTTTTTCCTATAATAACTTAGGGGCTGGTAATGCCTTATCTGACGGAAAAGCTTCAATGGGCAGTTATAAAAATGATGATAAGCTGATAGGATTCTTTGGTAGAGCCAACTATAATTTTGACAGTAAATATGATTTTTTGTTCAGTATTAGAAGAGAGGGCTCATCTAAGTTTGGAGAAAATCATAAATGGGGTAATTTCCCGGCAGTCTCTGCTGGATGGAGTATGCACAAAGAGTCATTCCTTAAAGATGCTTCCTATGTAAATAATTTAAAATTAAGAGCAGGTTACGGTATTACAGGTGTAATTCCCGGAGCTTCATATATGTCTCAAACACTGTACAATTATAATGGCTATTTTTTTAATGATGGAAAATGGGTGAAGGGGTTAGTTCCAGCAAGTAATCCTAATCCTGATCTGCGCTGGGAAAAAACAGCTGAGGTAAATATTGGTGTTGATTTTGGATTTTTAGAAAATAGAATCAGCGGAAGTGTTGATTTTTACAGTAAAAAAACAAGTGATATGCTTTGGGATTATAATGTGCCAACTCCTCCATATTTGTATTCTAGCATTACTGCCAATGTTGGAAAAATGGAAAATAAGGGATTTGAAATTCTTCTTAATACAGTCCCTGTTAAAAGCAAAAACTTTATATGGAACTCTTCAATGACTTTTTCACATAATGAGAACAAGCTGACAAGCCTTTCTAATGATTTATACGCAATAGATAAAAACTTTATTAATACAGGAAATACTGGAGATCCAATTTCATTTTCAACTCACAGATTAGAAGTAGGACAGTCAATAGGTAATTTCTGGGGATTAAAATCAGTAGATATTACAACTGACGGAAAATGGATCATTGAAACAGCAGACGGTACCAGAAAAACACTAACTCCTGCTTTATATAATGATGAAAATAAACAATACTTAGGAAATGGTATTCCAAAATATTATGCCGGCTGGACCAATACTTTTACTTATAAAAACTTTGATTTGAGCATGGTGCTGACAGGAGCATTTGATTTTAAAATACTGAATTCTCAGCGCATGTTCTATGAGAATCCTACTATTAGTTACAATATGTTATCTTCTGCATTTGACAAAGTATATGATAAAGCAGTATTGAACTATAACCAGACTTATGTTAGCTATTATCTTGAAAAAGGAGATTACGTAAAGGTTGATAACATTACGCTGTCTTATAATTTCGATGTTAAACCATTCAAGATTATAAACGCAATGAGATTGTATATGTCAGGAAATAATTTAGCCACATTTACAAAATACAAAGGCTTGGATCCAGAAATAAAAAGAGAAGATCCTTTGTCACAAGGAATGGATAATAGAGATAAATATCCATCTACAACATCTTTTACTTTAGGATTAAATGTAACTTTTTAAAAAAAAATTAAGATGAAAAATCGTAATATAGTATCTAAAATCCTTGTTTCAAGCTTACTTCTTTTAGGAACAGGATGTACAAATTTGGATGAGACAGTCTATGATACAATAACTGCTGAGAGTACCAAACTTACAGCTGAAGATTTAACGAGTATTATTGCGCCGGCATATACTTCATTCAGGGATATTTTTTGGGGCTGGGATGCTGCATTCTGTCTGTATGAAGAATCATCGGATCTGATTGTAACACCACAAAGGAACGGTATTGGCTGGGGAGATTATTATATAACAATGCATCAGCATACATGGGGATCTACACTGCCTCATGCTGAGGGTAATTGGTACTATCTATATACCGGTGTAAATAGTGTAAACAGAGCTATTTATCAAATTGAACAGATTGATGGTATTGAAAATAAAGAAAAAGTTATTCAGGAACTAAAGGCCTTAAGAGCTATTTATTACTATTTGCTTTTGGATAATTTTAGAAATGTTCCAATTGTAACTTCTTATGTTAATCCTCCAGGATATCTGCCTGTTCAGAATACAGGGAAAGAAGTATATGATTTCGTTGAAAAGGAATTAAAAACTGCGTTGCCTTTTTTAAGTGATCAAAATAATACTGAAACATATGGCAAGGTTACAAAATGGGCTGTCAAAATGACTTTGGCAAAATTATATCTCAACGCTGGAGTGTATTTAGGAACACCTAAATGGAACGAAGCTTTAGCTGAGGTTAATGATATTATAAGCAGCGGTAAGTTTAGTATGACCAGTAACTATTTGGATAACTTCAAAATTAAAAATGAAGGTTCTTCAGAAGAAATATTGTCTATTCCTTTTGATCAGATTAAAACAGGCGGAAGTTATTGGCCATATAAAACTTTGGCAGCTCAAAGCCAGGCAACTTATGAATTGAGCGGAGGGCCTTGGAATGGTTCGGGAGGTATTCCTCAATTTATAGATACTTACGACCCAGATGATCAAAGATTAAAAGATTCCTGGCTGGGAGGCAAACAGTTTACCAGTAAAGGAGAGCCAATAATGGTAAACGGTAAACAATTTGAATATATTAATTATTTGACTAATGTAAATGGATGCGAGCCTAACGAAGGATTCAGAATGGTTAAATATGAGATTGGAACTGGCGATATAGGGCAGACAAGTAATGATGTCCCATTCTACAGATATACGGATGCTTTGATGATCAAAGCGGAATGTTTACTAAGAACGGGTGATGCAAATGGAGCTGCTGTCATCGTTTCTCAGGTTAGACAACGTGATTTTAAAAATACCAATCCTGCTAAAGCAACAGTTACAGGAGCAAAACTTTTAGGGGGAAGTGTTTATAAATACGGAACATATGAGGCTGGAGTAATCACGAAATATGAAGGCGGAGCTGATATCCAATATGGCGGTTTCCTGGATGAACTGGCATGGGAATTTATTGGTGAAGCTCATAGAAAACAAGACTTAATACGATTTGGAGTGTATTCTACAAAATCTTGGTTTTCTAAGGAAAAAAATCCTGGTGCAGCTTTTAGAGCTATTCTTCCAATACCACAGTCGGAAATAGATAAAAACAGTAATTTAAAACAAAACCCAGGATACTAATCAGAACGACTTATTGATTGTTTTTTTTAGACTGCCATAAAACGGTTTTAAATGAGTTTTAATCTTAAAAAAAGTATGAAAATTTTACAAGCTGGTTACTTGTAAGTGTATGGACAGCCATTCCTGTAGTATTGGGGATGGCTTTCTTTTTTTAGAATTTTAAAAAAAATATTTTGAATGGTACTTACCTGCTTACTTTTAGTTAGGGTCTGCAGGTAAGTTGTTTTAAAAAGAAAGAGTTATGATGAAGAAATTAGAATTTAGATGTAGTTTTTTTGCATGTCTGCTGGCATTTTTATTCTTCGGTGTAAGTAAGGCGGAGACAGTTTCAGTAAAGCCAATTAAATTGAATTATACTGTTTCAATGGAAGCTCCAGAGTTACATTATCTGGATATTCGTTTGGAATGCGAAGGACTGAGAGATACTCAAACCAGTTTTATGCTTCCAGTTTGGTCGCCGGGTTATTACATGATTTTGGACACGCCAAGACATATCGTAGACTTTGATGTAATGGATAGCAGCGGAAATAAATTATTTTGGCATAAAAAATCCAAAAACAACTGGGTTGTCGATAACGGTAAGCAAAGAAAGATTATAATCACGTATCGTTTTTTTGCCAATCGAAAATCGGTTGCAGAATCTTATATTGATAGTGAAAAAGCTTTCATCATGCCTAACAATGTTTTCATGCACATCGAAAATCAGATTAATAATCCTGTGCAGGTAACTTTTGAGCCGTATAAAAAATGGACTAAAATTTCAACTGGATTGAACAGGGTAAAAGAAGGAACAAACACTTTTTCAGCCAATAATTTTGACACATTGTATGACAGTCCGGTTTATCTGGGCAATCAGTTGACTATTGATTTTAAACATGAAGGAAAGTCATATTCTTTGGGAATTGCCACTCCCGAAGGACTCAATCAAGGGAAAT
This sequence comes from Flavobacterium aquiphilum, assembly GCF_027111335.1. Classification (NCBI taxonomy): domain Bacteria; kingdom Pseudomonadati; phylum Bacteroidota; class Flavobacteriia; order Flavobacteriales; family Flavobacteriaceae; genus Flavobacterium; species Flavobacterium aquiphilum. Next base: position 2,517,650 of record NZ_CP114288.1, read on the forward strand.
TTATTGCAGACCTCAAAAAGATCATGAGTGCTACAACGGCTATTATGAAAAAAGTGCCTTATGACCATTATAGTTACATCATGATGGAAGCCGGTGGCGGAGGTCTGGAACATTGGAATTCCCAAGCCATATTTACCAATGGCACTTTTGATTTTAAATCAATTGAAGCGTATACGGATTTTTTGAATTTTGTAACCCATGAATATTTTCATCTTTACAATGTAAAAGCAATCCGCCCGATAGAATTAGGACCATTTGATTATAACAAAGAAAATTACACGTCGATGTTATGGGTTTCTGAAGGTTTTACTGTTTATTATGAATACATCATCATGATGAGAGCCGGCCTGCTTGAAAGCAAAGAGGCCTATAAATACATCACTGAATCCATAAAGAGGTATGAAAATATTGACGGAAGCAGGCATATGTCTTTGTCCCGCTCCAGCTTTGATATCTGGCTCAATTTTTTCAATAATGAAGGCAATGCTAAGCAGACAACCATATCGTATTACAACAAAGGACCGGTAATTGCGCTTTTATTGGATTTGGAAATCAGAAATAATACCCATAACAAAAAATCTTTGGATGATGTAATGCGTTTTTTGTACAACGAATTTTATGAAAAAAAGGGAAGGGGTTTTACTGAAGCTGAATTTTGGCAGGTTTCTGAACAGACTGCCGGAAAACCTCTGGACGAAATAAAAACGTATGTAAATACCGTAAAGGCAGTTGATTATCAGAAATATTTAAAGTATGCAGGACTTCAGATAGATTTAAGTCCGATGAAATCTGTCACTGAAAATGATACTTTGATTGAAAGAAGTTTTGAAATAAAAGAATTATCAGAAACTTCGCCATTGCAGATGGAAATCAGAAAGTCAATTTTTAAATAAAGACAATAAGTAATAGGCTGACTGGACAGTTATATTTTGAAACTTGTGTTGCAGCCTATTGCATTTGCAAATAATTAAAACTGCCCGCGATATTGCGAAGGCGAAATCCCTTTTAATTCTTTAAATTTTCTGTTGAAATTAGCAATATCCTGAAATCCGCAGAGTTCCGATATGGAGGCAATCGAAAGATCTTTTTTATTATGTAGCAGCTTACATGCATTTTCAATTCTGATTTCAATCAAAAACTGAAAAAATGTTTTGTTGGTACGCTTTTTAAAGTACCTGCAAAAAGCATTCTTACTCATATTGGCTTTTTCTGCCGCTTCTTCTAAAGTGATATTTTGATGGAAAGACTCTATGGCATATTCAAAAACAGCACTCATGCGCCTTCCTTCATCGTCAGTATATTTCTTTTTATAGATGAATGAAGAAAGAGGCGTTTTTTTTGAGTTAATAATGATGTTGATGATTTTTAAAAAGGTAGCAATACGCTGAATTTTATTTTGCTTTTTTAATTTATCAAAATGATGGATAATTTTGTTTTGATTGGACAAAATTTTAATTCCATGCTCTGAATCTTTAAAAAACTCATCAACGCTGCTCAAGTCATTAAGACTGAAAAAGTCTTTCCCGAAAGAAGTCTTTGTGAAAAACAACGTATACATTATCGATTCCGAAGAGGTTTCGGTATCACTTCTAAAAACATGAGGTATGTTCTCACCAATCACTAAAATATCTTTTTCTTTATAATCGTTTATCGAATCTCCGACGATCAAGGTACCGCATCCCTTTACGATATAACTGATTTGTATTTCTTCGTGCTGGTGAAGGTGGTTGTAAAAAACATGTTCAATATCCTCTTGATAAATAAGTGCTTCTCTTTCTGTTTTTGGTATTTTAAAAGGTAGAATTTTCAATGTATTGGTTTTTGGTTATGTAAATATTATCAAAAAAATGCTATTGTGCAATAGATGGGGTAATATAGTCTTGATAAAGGCTAATAATGACAAATCCGGCACTGAGTATAAGTTTTATTTTTGATAAAAAATGTTATGATAGTGAGCATAGCTGCAAATTGGCATCAAATACCGATACGGGTATGTGAATTACATCGTACAGATAAAACAATAAATAATAACTTATGGAAATAAAATGGGAAGGCGTAATGCCAGCTGTAACGACAAAGTTTACAGAAGAGGGTCAATTGGATCTTCTAATGTTCGAAAAGAATATCAAGGCACAAATCGATGCCGGTGTTAGTGGAATTATACTCGGAGGAACACTCGGAGAGGCAAGTACATTAACCAAAGAGGAAAAGGAAGTTTTAATCAATGTCTCTTTGAAAATAGCGGAAGGAAAGATTCCCGTTATCGTAAATATTGCCGAACAGGCAACAAGTGAGGCCGTTGCTTTAGCGAAACGTGCTGAGGAATTAGGTGTCAATGGATTGATGCTGTTGCCTCCAATGAGGTATAAAGCAACGGATCATGAAACAGTAGTTTATTTCAAAGAAATTGCCCAAAGTACCTCACTGCCGATTATGATTTATAATAATCCAATAGATTATAAAATCGAGGTTACTTTAGAGATGTTTGATGAGTTGGTAAAACTTGAAAATATTCAGGCAGTGAAAGAATCAACAAGAGATATCAGTAATGTAACACGTATCAAAAACCGTTTTGGAGACCGATTGAAAGTGCTTTGCGGGGTAGATACCCTGGCCCTTGAAAGTTTGGTTACCGGAGGAGACGGTTGGGTAGCAGGTCTGGTCGTAGCATATCCAGCTGAAACGGTAGCTATTTATAAATTGGTCAAAGCCGGAAGAATAGATGAAGCTGTAGCCATTTACAGATGGTTTATGCCCCTGCTAGAATTGGATATTTCACCACAGCTTGTGCAAAATATTAAATTGGCAGAAGTAGCTACAGGTCTTGGGACTGAAAATGTACGTCTGCCAAGACTACCGTTGCAGGGAGTTGAAAGGGAGCGCGTTTTGTCCATTATTGATGTTGCAATGAAAAGCAGACCTATTTTGCCTGACTATAAAAATATATAACGATCAGTTTAAAAGCAAGCCATGATAACAGGGAAAAATTACATTGGAGATATGCTTTCCGCCAAAGGAGATGCGACTTATAAAACAATCAATCCAGAATTGAATCTGGAGAATGAAACTGTTTTTTATGAAGCTACTGAAGACGAAATTTCTCAGGCAGCTGCATTGGCAGAAATGGCTTTTCAGAGCTATAGGGCGATTGAAGATAACAAGAGGGCGCATTTTTTAGAAGCCATCGCCGAGGAAATTGAAGCTTTGGGAGAGGAATTGTTGTCAACATATGTTCAGGAATCAGGCCTCCCGATGGGAAGAGCCAATGGTGAACGTGCTAGGACAACAGGACAATTGCGCGCCTTTGCAGCCATGCTCAGAGAAGGTTCTTGGGTGGAAGCAATTATCAATAAAACAGAAGGCAAACCAGACATTAGGAGAATGCAGATTCCAATTGGGCCTGTTGTAGTTTTTGGAGCCAGTAATTTCCCCCTTGCTTTCTCCACTGCCGGAGGTGATACGGCAAGTGCTTTGGCAGCTGGCTGTCCTGTTATCGTAAAATCGCATCCGCTTCATGCAGGAACGGGAGAGCTGGTCGCTTCGGCAGTCATTAAAGCAGCTAAAAGAACAGGAATGCCAAACGGAGTTTTTTCGAATATCAATAGTAGTGGCACTGTTGTTGGAAAAATACTGGTAGAACATCCTTTGGTAAAAGCGGTAGGTTTTACCGGTAGTATTAAGGCAGGAACGGCATTATATAAAATTGCGGCAAACAGGGTTGTTCCTATTCCTGTTTATGCTGAGATGGGAAGTATAAATCCGGTATTGGTGCTGCCATCTGCCTTAAAAACCGATACTGAAAAATGGGCAAAAAATTATGCGGCATCTATTACTGCAGGTACAGGTCAGTTTTGCACCAATCCGGGCCTTATTTTAGGGATAAAGAGCAAAGAATTAGAAAGTTTTATTGCTATTTTAGCTTTAGAGATTGATAAACTTGAACCAGCCTGTATGTTAAACCCTGCCATTAAGAGACAATATGAAAATTTAAAATCAGAAGTTCTTGGACAAGAAGGGTATACGCAGCAGACTCATTTGGATAAAGAGACAAAACCAAATTATGCACTGCAGAATATAATATCGGTTGATGGCGGTACTTTTTTAAAAAACAAAACATTTCATAAAGAAGTTTTCGGACCTTTTTCAGTTGTTGTAAAATGTGATGATGTGAATCAGCTGAATGAAATTATGCATGATTTGGAAGGACAGCTGACAGGAACGATAATAAATTCTGATTTAAAAGAATTGGATGAATTCAGGGAAGTAATCGAAAACCTTAAAAATAAAGTAGGAAGGTTAGTTTTTAATAATGTTCCTACGGGAGTTGAGGTTTGTTCCGGAATGACACACGGAGGACCATTTCCTGCGAGTTCAGACAGTAAATTTACGTCAGTGGGATTAACTGCTGTAAAAAGATGGGTTCGCCCGGTAACTTATCAAGATTGGCCGGATGCATTGCTGCCAACAGCTCTGCAGGATAAAAATCTGCTGAATATCACTAGAACCATAAATGATATACTAACAAAGAATCCAATATAATTTATGCCAAGAAAAACATTTTTTTGTGTAGATGCGCATACTTGCGGTAATCCAGTAAGAGTAGTTGCCGGCGGAGGCCCAAATCTTGTTGGAAACAACATGAGCGAAAAAAGGCAACACTTTTTAAAAGAATACGATTGGATCCGTAAAGGATTGATGTTTGAACCCAGAGGTCATGACATGATGAGCGGCAGTATTCTGTATCCGCCCAGTGATCCGGAAAATGATTTTGGAATTTTATTTATCGAGACTTCAGGCTGTCTGCCCATGTGTGGCCACGGAACCATCGGAACAATAACCATTGCCGTCGAAGAAGGATTGATTACACCAAAAATTCCAGGAAAAATAAAGATGGAAGCTCCTGCCGGTCTGGTTCAGATTGAATACCAGCAAACCGGGAAAAAGGTAGATTGGGTACGTTTGACAAATGTAAAATCCTATTTGGCAGCCGAAGGTCTTACGGTTGATTGTCCGGAATTGGGTGAGATTGTCTTTGATGTGGCTTATGGTGGAAATTATTACGCCATTGTGGATCCGCAAAAGAATTTTTCAGGCATTCAGGATTTTACGGCTGGAAAAATTGTGCAGTACAGTCAGGAAGTGAGAAAACGGATCAATGAAAAATATCCAAATCTTTTTATTCATCCGGAAAATGACACGATTCGTGACGTAAGCCATATGCTGTGGACAGGAGACCCGATAGACCCTGCGTCATCTGGCAGAAATGCTGTTTTTTATGGAGATAAAGCCATAGATCGTTCTCCTTGCGGTACAGGAACTTCGGCTAGAATAGCACAACTTCATGCTAAAGGAAAATTGAAAAAGGGAGAAGATTATGTTCATGAAAGTTTTATCGGAAGCAAATTTATCGGAAGGGTTGAAGAAGAAACATCCATAGGAGATATTAGTGCTATTGTACCAAGCATTCAAGGCTGGGCAAAAGTATATGGTTACAATACGATTATTATCGATGAAGATGATGATCCGTATGCTTTTGGTTTTCAGGTAATTTAAGTAAATAGTAATAAGAAATAATTGGTTTACGGATAAGTATCACTGCCAATGTTTTTTTAATTTATGTGAATAATGAAAAAAGTAAGTATAATAGGCGGAGGAATAATAGGCTTGTGTTCAGCTTATTATTTAGCCAAAGAGGGGTTTGAAGTAGCTGTTTTTGATAAATCTGATATGACAGACGGCTGTTCTTACGGGAATGCGGGAATGATTGTGCCATCCCATATAATTCCGCTTGCGCAGCCAGGAATGATTGCCCAAGGGATAAAATGGATGTTTGACAGTCAAAGTCCTTTCTATGTGAAACCCAGATTAAATCTGGATTTGATGAAATGGGGATTACAGTTTTATAAACATGCCAATTTACAGCATGTTGAGAAAGCAATGCCGGCACTTTGTGATCTATCGCTTTTGAGCAAAGAATTGTATCAGGATTTGGCCAAAGAGAACCATTCTTTTTTTTATGAGGAAAAAGGACTTTTAATGCTTTATAAAACTGATAAAACTGCTGAAGACATGCATCACGAAGGAAAATTGGCTCAAGCATTAGGGCTGAAAGTTGATTTTCTTTCGAAAGAGGAGGTTTCAAAATTAGAAAATGGAACAGTAACAAGTGTGATTGGAGGTGTTCATTATAAAAGTGATGCACATATTTATCCGCAAAAATTCATGCAGTTTATAAAAGAGGAATTATACAGGCTGGATGTGAAGATTCATCTTCAGACAACCGTGGTTGATTTTGTTTTAAAGAATGACACAATTACTGAAATTGTAACTGACAATGGTCCTTTTGCAGTAGATGAGGTTGTTTTGGCATCAGGTTCATGGAGTCCTGAAATTGCTAAAAAACTGAATGTCAATATTTCAATTTTGCCGGGAAAAGGATATAGTTTTACTCTAAATGATCAAAGTCACAAACCTTCAATTCCATCAATTTTATGTGAAGGAAAAGTTGCCGTAACACCTATGAATAATGATATTCGGTTTGGGGGAACAATGGAAATTACCCATACTAATGATATCAAAATTAACCAGAATAGAGTACAGGGAATCGTAAATTCAATTAATGATTTTTATCCTGATTTAAAAATTGAAATGCCCAAGGCGGAAGAAACTTGGTTTGGATTCAGACCCTGCACTCCTTCGGGTATGCCGATAATTGCCAGGGACAAAAAACTTAAGAATCTAACATTGGTAACAGGACATGCTATGATGGGGCTAAGTCTGGCTCCAGGAACCGGAAAAATAGTCTCGGAAATTATTTCTGGAAAACGAACGTCTGTTGGCACTGAAATGTTTCAACTATAAAAATTCAGCTTCATTTTTGATTTAAAAATGAAGCTATTTTTTTTATAACTAATCACAGAGCAGTTACATTTTTTTTAAAATAATGCTATTGCAATTTTGAATTATTTTATTCAAACTAAATTCTAAATGCTGACCATATTTGGAATCTGAAATAGATCTTTAAAATTTAACTAAACAAACCAACTACATAATGACAAAAGACAATCAAAAAGAATTTAAGAAAGAACTAGGACTTCTCGATGGAACCATGCTTGTAGTGGGATCCATGATTGGTTCAGGCATATTTATCGTGAGTGCCGATATTGCAAGGCAGGTAGGTTCTACAGGCTGGCTGATTTTAATCTGGCTGATTTCCGGAATAATTACCATGATTGCGGCAGTAAGCTATGGCGAATTAAGCGCTATGTTTCCCAATGCAGGCGGACAATATGTTTATTTAAAAGAAGCCTATAATAAGCTAGTGGCCTTTTTGTATGGCTGGAGTTTTTTTGCAGTGATCCAAACCGGAACCATTGCGGCTGTGGGGGTGGCCTTTTCCAAATTTACGGCCTATTTAATCCCAATTGTCAGCGACGAAAATATTTTGTTAGAAGTAGGAAGTTTTAAAGTTAATACGGCACAAATAGTTTCTATAATAATAATCGTTTTCCTTACTTATTTGAATACCCATGGGGTAAAAAAAAGTAAAACTTTGCAAACTATTTTGACCCTTATCAAAATCCTGTCCATTTCAGGATTGATTATCTTCGGATTTACTTTAGCGGCTAAAGCATCCGTTTGGGAAGCGAATTGGACCAATGCATGGAAACCGCATTCTTTTAATAGCGAAAAGGGAACCTGGTTTCCTATAGGCACAACAGCTTTACTCTCGGGAATTTCAGCAGCTATGGTTGGCACCTTGTTTTCCAGTGATTCCTGGACCGGAGTAACTTTCATTGCAGGAGAAATTAAAAATCCCAAGCGCAATGTAGGTTTGAGCATGTTTTTGGGAACTTTTATCGTTACCATAATTTATGTGCTGACCAATTTAATGTATGTGGCGGTAATTCCGCTTAGTGAAATTGCCGGGGCAAAATCGGATAGGGTAGCGGTTGTGGCATCTCAGTATATTTTCTGGGGCGTTGGAACCTATATCATCGCCCTGATGATTATGATTTCGACTTTTGCCTGTAACAACGGACTAATTATGGCAGGGGCAAGGGTTTATTATACAATGGCAAATGATGGCCTTTTTTTTAAAAAAGCAGCTAAACTTAATGAAGCCAGTGTTCCCGAATGGGCCCTTTGGGTACAGTGTTTATGGGCGTCTGTGTTATGCCTTACAGGTAAATATGGAGATTTATTGGACTTTGTAATTATCATAGTCCTTATTTTTTACATCCTGACTATTTACGGGATTATCATTCTGCGTAAAAAACAGCCGGATCTTGCACGCCCTTATAAAGCAATAGGTTATCCTTTTTTACCATGGATCTATATCCTAATTGCTTCCGCTGTTTCAATTTCCCTATTGTTTACAAAAATGACGACCTGCGGATGGGGGGTTATGATTATGTTGATTGGGATTCCAATTTATTATTTGATAAAAGAAGAAGAGACAAAACCCTTTTTTCCTTTGCAATAGGAAAAGTACTATTCTGGGGTAGGTAATGAGTTGTCTCATTTTCTTGATTACATTACTCTTTATGGGTAATATAGTCTTAGTATGTGTTAATATTGTCCAATAGGGCGAGATAGATTAGAATTATTTTTATTAATAATAAAATTATGGGAAGAACTAGTAAAAAAATAAGTGTAATTTTAACACTTTCGTGGTGTTTAACTGTACTCAGTCAAGGAACACTGAAAGAATATAAACGTGCAAATGCGGTAGATTCTTTATTCAAAAATAAGGTGTTTAATACTCCCAAAGAATTTCATTGGATGGAAAACGGCAGCCTATGGTACATTAACAACAATGTAAAAGGGAAAGAGTTTATCTGGGCTGATTCAAAAGAGCAAAAACAATTTCCGGCTTTTGACCATAATCAATTGGCAGTTTCTTTATCAAAAAGTTTAGGCAGAGAAGTCAGTCTGAAAGATCTTCCCATCGAGAATTTGGAATTTGGCAAAAACCGGGAAACACTGCTTTTTACCACAGACACTGTAAAATTTTCGTGTGATTTGAATACGTACCAGTTGAGCAGAATAAAGGGGGGATATAAAAAAACTTTAAAAAAGGATGAATACTGGGGAGATAATTTTAATGAATTAGGAAATAAGCCGGTAGGTTCCCCGGATTCGCTGAATATTGCTTTTATAAAAAATTATAATCTGTATGTCAGAAACAAAAAAACAAATGCAGAAATTCAGCTGAGTTATGACGGGTCGAAAGGGTTTTATTATTCCTCATACATGCAGTGGTCACCGGACAGCCGTAAAATAATGGCTTATAAAGTAAGACCTGGTGAAGAACATAAAATCTATTTTGTAGAATCGAGTCCAAAAGATCAGTTGCAGCCAAAACTGCAGACCCGTGATTATTTAAAACCGGGTGATCAATTACCTTTTAAAAGTCCTCAGGTATTTGAACTGGCTTCAAAAAAACAAATTAGTGTTGCCACTGATTTGTTTCAGCAGCAATATGATATTTCAGGAATCGAATGGTATGATGACAACAGCGGTTTTACTTTTGAATACAATCAGCGCGGGCATCAGGTTTATCGTGTTCTGGAAGTAAACGCTGCAACCGGAAAAGTAAAGGTAATTATAGAAGAAACCAGTCCTACTTTTGTGGAATACAGCGGAAAAAGATACCGATATAACGTCAAAAAAAGCAATGAAATTATCTGGGCTTCAGAACGTGACGGATGGAATCACCTGTATCTGTACGACGCTGTTACCGGAAAGGTGAAAAATCAGATTACAAAGGGGAATTGGCCCGTTAGGGAAATCATTAAAGTAGATGAAGAAAAGAGACAAATCTATTTTGCCGCCAGTGGATTGGATGGTAGTCAGGATCCCTACTTACTGCATTTCTGTCGAATTGATTTTGACGGAAAAAACTTTGTAAGATTTACTTCAGAAAATGGAAATCATAAAGTCATATTTTCACCTGATTATAAATATTATGTAGATCAGTATTCCAGAGTTGATTTTCCTGCTGTGACTCTTTTAAAAAGTACTGATTCTCAAAAGACAGTTTTAGAAATGCAGCAGGCAGATATTTCTGCATTGAAGCAGACCGGGTGGATCGCTCCGGAAGTTTTTACGGCCAAAGGGAGGGATGCTAAAACAGATATTTGGGGAATTATAGTGCGGCCCACTACATTTGACCCAAACCGCAAATATCCAATTATCGAATATATCTATGCAGGTCCACAGGATTCATTTGTTCCAAAGAATTTTCAGCCTTATTATTGGGCAATGTCATCTTTGGCAGAATTGGGATTTATTGTAGTTCAGATCGACGGAATGGGGACTTCAAACCGTTCCAAAGCTTTTCAGGATGTCTGCTGGAAAAATTTAAAAGACGGCGGTTTCCCTGATAGAAAACTTTGGATGAAAGCAGCGGCGGCCAAATATCCTTATATCAATATTGACAAAGTCGGCATTCACGGAACATCGGCAGGAGGGCAGAATGCAGCTGCCGCTTTGGTTTTTAACTCTGATTTTTATGATGTTGCTGTATCATCCTGCGGCTGTCATGATAACAGAATGGATAAAATGTGGTGGAATGAACAATGGATGGGATATCCGATAGGACCAGAGTATGAAGCTTGCTCAAATACTGCCAACGCTGCGCAGTTAAAAGGAAATCTTATGCTGATTGTGGGCGAATTGGACGACAATGTTGATCCTGCTTCGACGATGCAGTTTGCAAATGCTTTAATAAAAGCCAACAAGAATTTTGAACTGGTTACTGTTCCCGGAATGGGGCATTCAGCTGGAGGAGATTTTGGAGAACGAAAACGAAGAGATTATTTTGTACAGCATTTATTGGGAGTTACACCTCCTTCCTGGGATGAAATTTATAAAAAGTAAACATTAAAAAGGGTAGGTGAAAAATGTTTTTTAATCAAGAAGAAAAGGAATTATGAATAGATATAACTTGCTTATTTGTACAGTTTTAAGTGTTTTGGTAGTAGCCACAACAAAGGTACGGGCTCAAAACGGTGATCAGATTTTGGACGGAATTGGTGAAACAGGATTAATTTCACGATATTTATTTGATGGTGATGCAAAAGACTGGTCGAGAAATAATCTGCATGGTAAAATTGAAGATTCTAAAGCCAGGTTTGTAAATGATGATCAGTTTGGAACGGTACTTTCTTTGCCGGCAGACAGCAAAGCTTTTGTTTCAATTCCGGGTGAAGGCTTGATCGGGGAAGAATCATTGACTGTAACAGGATGGATTTATCTGCGTTCGGCACAGCGCGGTCAGCGTTTTTTTGATTTTGGAAAAAGTACTGATTCTCATCTTTTTGCAGCACCGGCAGGAACCCAAACCAAAGAAGATTTTCAGGCAGAAATCACAGCCGGAGCGGGAGTAAAATACAGTACAAATTCGGCAGTCATAGCAATAAATAAATGGAATCATATCGCTGTTGTGATTAATATTCCCTCAAAATCTTTCAGCACGTATGTAAATGGAGTATTGGTAAATGAAACCAAGAATGCAGAATTGAATTTAAATCAGTTGTTTGACAGTAAATCTGCAGAGAAAAGCAAGTTTTTTATAGGGAAATCATTGTCAGAAGGTGATCCTTATCTGAATGCTAAATTGCACGATTTCAGGATTTACAGAGTTCCTCTTAATGACAAACAGATTAACAGAATTTATAATAATGCTTTAAAGGAAGGACAGGAAGAAGAACAGGAAGAACCGGCTGCAGATCTTCCCCAATTTTCTAAGACTACTCCACAGCTTTATAATCAGTATCTGGCCAGCGTACCTGACATAGAAATAGAAACTGCAGTAGGATATCTTCCAAGAATACCTGCATATATAAAAGGAATTTACCGCAATGGTTTTAAAGGACCCGAAGTGCGTGTTATTTGGCCTTCGCCAAAAGATAATAGTCAGGTGCTCAAAGCCGGACAGTATACAGTGACAGGAAGGGTTTCCGGCACCGATTTAAAGCCGGTAGCTGTTATTATAGTAAAAGAGGATAAAACATTAACGGCACCGAAACGTAAACTCGAAGTTTTCAAACTTGATCAAATTTCATTGAATAATGATTTAGAGGGGCACGAAACAAAATTTATTGAGAATAGGGATAAATTCATTTCGACTCTTGCAACCACAGATCCTGATTCTTTCCTGTATATGTTTCGCAATACTTTTGGTCAGGAGCAGCCTAAAGAAGCAGAACCGTTGGGGGTTTGGGACACTCAGGAAACCAAATTACGGGGTCACGCGACAGGACACTATTTGACAGCAATTGCCCAGGCTTATGCAAGTACAGGTTATGATAAAGCACTGCAGGCAAATTTTGCAGATAAAATGCAGTATATGGTTAATACACTTTATCAATTGTCACAGCTTTCCGGAAATCCCAAAGAAGCCGGAGGAAAGTTTGTTTCGGATCCTGCCGCAGTGCCTTTTGGACCGGGCAAAACTGCATACGATTCAGAATTGAGCACAGAAGGCATACGTACCGATTACTGGAATTGGGGCAAAGGTTTTATAAGTGCCTATCCTCCGGATCAGTTTATTATGCTGGAAAATGGCGCAACATACGGCGGGCAGAAAACACAAATTTGGGCTCCCTATTATACACTGCATAAAATTCTTGCCGGTTTAATGGATGTTTATGAAGTAAGCGGTAACGAAAAAGCACTCGAAACAGCCAAAGGAATGGGAGACTGGGTATATGCCCGTTTGAAAAAACTGCCTACAGAGACACTCATCAGTATGTGGAACAGATATATTGCAGGCGAGTTTGGAGGAATGAATGAAGCGATGGCCAGACTTTACCGAATAACCAAAAATCCACATTATTTAGAAGTTGCACAGCTGTTTGACAATATAAAAGTATTCTATGGCGACGCGCAGCATTCTCATGGATTGGCAAAAAATGTAGATACTTTCCGGGGATTGCACGCAAACCAGCACATTCCGCAGATTATGGGTGCTCTCGAAATGTATCGTGATTCGAATGCGCCCGAATATTATCAGATTGCCGATAATTTTTGGCATAAAACAGTAAATGATTATATGTACAGCATTGGCGGAGTTGCCGGAGCACGTAATCCTGCCAATGCAGAATGCTTTATCAGCCAGCCGGCAACGATTTATGAAAATGGTTTTTCTTCCGGTGGTCAAAATGAAACCTGCGCTACGTATAACATGCTGAAATTAACGGGAGATCTTTTTCTTTATGAACAGCGTGGAGAGCTGATGGATTATTATGAGCGCGGACTTTACAATCATATACTGGCTTCCGTGGCAAAAGACAGTCCAGCAAATACCTATCATGTTCCGTTAAGGCCAGGATCTGTAAAACAATTTGGCAATCCGCACATGACAGGATTTACCTGCTGCAATGGAACGGCTATTGAGAGCAATACCAAATTTCAAAATTCAATTTATTTTAAAAGCGCAGAGAACAGCGTGCTTTATGTTAATCTTTATGTGCCGTCAACATTAAAATGGACCGAAAAAAATGTAACTGTAGTACAGACAACTGATTTTCCTAAAAAAGATTTTACACGATTGACGATTAAAGGAAGTGGAAGTTTTGATATCAATGTGCGTGTGCCTTATTGGGCAGCTAGAGGATTTTTTGTGAAGATAAACGGCAAAGAGGAAAAAGTAAAAGCCCAGCCGGGAAGCTATCTTACTTTGAGCCGCAAATGGAAAGACGGAGACACAATCGAGCTTCGCATGCCGTTTGAGTTTCATCTGGAACCAGTTATGGATCAGCAGAATATTGCCAGTTTGTTTTATGGTCCGGTATTGCTTGCAGCACAGGAAACTGAACCAATAAAAGATTGGCACAAAATAACTTTGGATAGTAAAAACATTGGTAAAACAATAAAAGGGGATACTGAAAAATTAGAATTTAATATAGACGGAGTTCTTTTTAAACCTTTTTATGAAACCTACGGCCGTCATTCGGTTTATCTCGATGTTACGCTGAAATAATGGACTGAAACATTATAAAAGATCAAACAAAATACATGAAAAAATCAATTATAAGTCTTATTTTATTTTTATTTATGATGATACCAGCGTTTTCGAGCGAGCTTGTGGATGTGGTAAACACTTATCAGGCTGATAAAACCGCACTGCAGAATTTTTATGCAAACAAAGAATCGGAAGAATATTATGTGCGTTTTTCCAAGTTTTATGCTGACTGGACAAAAACAGTAAAAAATATTGATTTTAAAAATTTGTCAAAAGACGGAAAAGCAGATTATCTGTTATTAAAAAACCTGATTAACAAAGAGGATTATTTTTTGCAGTTAGATTATAAAGCCTTTAAAGAAGTCGCTTCTGTTGTAGACTTTTCAGAAGAAATTAATCTTTTTATCAAAGAAAGAAGAAGAGGAAAACGGCCGGTTTCAAGTCAGCTGGCCAAAGTGTTTGATATAACCGGAGCGGTTATAGATAAAAAAATAGAACAGTTAAAAGGCAAACCTTTTAAAGACTGGTTTGCAGCAGATAAAGCTTCAAAAACGGTGGCTTCTTTTGAAAAATCATTGAAGGAAGCTTACGATTTCTATTACGGTTATGATCCTGATTTTACCTGGTGGATGGAAAAACCATATAAAAAGCTGTCAGAAAAGCTTAAAACGTATGAAGAATTTCTAAAAACCAATTATCCACAAACCAGTATAAAAGATGATGGGAGCGGTATTATTGGTAAACCAATTGGAAGAGAAGCCATAATTAAGAGTCTGGCTTTTGAATACATCCCGTATTCCCCTGAAGAATTAATCGCAGCGGCTCAAAATCAGTTTGAATGGTGCAAGAAAGAAATGATCAAAGCTTCGACAGAATTGGGTTATGGAAACAATTGGAAAGCTGCACTGGAACATGTTAAGGATACGTATGTGCCGGCAGGTGAACAGCCTCAGACGATTACTGATTTATATAATCAATCGGTAAAATTTATTGAAGAAAGGGATTTAATTACTTTGCCGGATTTGACAAAAGAAACCTGGCAGATGATTATGATGACTTCCGAACGCCAAAAGGTAAATCCATTTTTTACCGGAGGATGGGAAATCAGTATTTCGTATCCTACTGAAGACATGGATCAGAAAGACAAACTGATGAGTATGCGGGGAAATAATCCAAATTTTTCCCGTGCTACGGTGCAGCATGAATTACTGCCGGGTCATAATCTGCAGTTTTTCATGAACAGCCGTTACAAATCGTACCGTGCTCCTTTTGATACCCCTTTCTGGATGGAAGGTTGGGCTTTGTATTGGGAAATCAATCTTTGGAACAAACAGTTTCCGCAGACACCTGAGCAAAAATTAGGAATGTTATTCTGGAGAATTCACCGCTGTGCCCGAATTATTTTTTCATTAAAATACCATTTGGGAGAAATGACACCGCAGCAATGTATTGATTTACTGGTGAATGAAGTTGGTCATGAACGGGCAAATGCCGAGGCAGAAGTAAGACGTTCTTTTGCAAGCGGAGATGCGCCTCTGTATCAGGTGGCGTATATGACAGGAGGATTGCAGTTTTATGCTTTAAGAAACGAATTACTGGCCAAGGGATGGACAGAGAAGCAGTTTCATGACCGGGTTTTGAAGGAAAATATAATGCCGGTGGAAATACTCAGGATACTGCTTGAAGATTTACCGGTTTCAGAAGATTATAAAACAAATTGGAAGTTCTCAACAGATTTTAAATAATTTAAAAACGCTTCTTTAAGGCGATGATTATAGACCGATAAAAAAAACTATAAATACCGAGATATGAAAAAAATAAAAATAGTAGCCTTGTCAATTTGCTGTTTAGTGGCTTCAAATAATTTGCAGGCACAAGAGTATTGGGACAGAATTAAAGAAAAAAAATCAACGCTTGAAATAGATAAGGGATTTATTAATTTGAATACAAAATCTTTTGAATTGAAATTGGTAAAATCTTCCCAGACAGTAGCTGCCTTATCTCCGGTTAGCAATAAAAGTTTCGATTTTACACCCGGAGATCGGTTGGCTATTCGTGATAAAGACGGGCTGTATCAATTAGGCGATATTAATTTCCGGGTAAAAGCTGCAGACGGAAGCTGGAAAAGTTATTCGACTGCTGCCAAACGGTCTGCTGTTACGGCTTTGGATGTTTCCGGAAATGTTTTGGCTGGCGCAGATTTGTCCAATACCCTGCCTCAGGATATTCCTTTAACCATAAAACGTTTTTATGAAGAAAAGGACGGGAGTCTGGTAATGCGTTTTGAAATTACAAACAAATCCAATACAGCTCAGGAAATAGGTGCTTTGGGTGTTCCAATGATTTTTAATAACATACTTGAAGGAAAAACTCTGGATGAAACGCATGTTCAAAACGTGTTTTTTGATCCTTACATCGGTAAAGATGCCGGTTATCTTGAAGTAAAACGGCTGAGCGGTCACGGACCGGCATTACTGCTGCTTCCTGAAGCGAATATGCCATTTGAGGCTTACCGCCCTTTATCGGATGATGAAACACCGCGAAGCATTGTTTTTGAAGGTTTTCACGAATGGATGCCGTTAAGCAAAGCCTATGCTGAAAACGAATGGAAAACCGCCGATCAATGGAATACACCGACTTCACTGATACTTCAGCCGGGTGAGGTTAAAAATTTTTCATTGAAGTTTGTATTGGTTGATGAAATTAAAAACATTCAGTCTTCTCTGATTAAAAATGAGCGTCCTGTAGCCGTAGGAATTCCGGGTTATGTTTTGCCTCAGGATGTTGACGGACAGCTTTTTTTGAATTATAAAAAAGCAATGAAATCCTTTAAAATAGAGCCGGAAGGAGCTTTGACAGTTGATGAAAAAACGAAAAATAAAAATGGATATTTCCAGTATGCCGTGCACGGTAAAAAATGGGGAAGAGCCAGATTGACCGTGATTTATGAAGATGGACTGCAGCAGACAATTAATTACAAGGTGATTAAATCTGAAAAAGAAGTTGTCGCCGATTTTGGGCAATTTTTGACAACGGCACAATGGTTTGATCAAAAGAACGATCCTTTTCACAGAAACCCGTCGGTAATATCATATGATTATGAAACCAAAAAACAAGTAGTTCAGGACAGCCGTGCCTGGATTTGCGGATTAAGTGATGAAGGAGGTGCAGGCGGATGGCTTGGCGCGATGATGAAGCAGCTGATAGAACCGAATAAAGAAGAAATAAAAAAGCTGGAGCAGTTTGTGGATAAAACGTTATGGGGCGGTATTCAATACAATACAGCAGATACTCTTAAGTATGGAGTTAAGAAAAGTGTTTTTTATTATGAACCTGCAAAGATGCCGGAAGGAACATACAGTAAAGAGATTAATTTCAAAACTTGGGCAGCTTGGGACAAAAAAGGGGCTGATGATCCGGGACGTTCCTATAATTATCCGCACGTTGCCGCCGCACATTGGACAATGTACCGTCTGGCCAGATATTACAAAGGTTTGGTTACCAACCATTCTTGGGATTGGTATTTGAAGAGCGCTTACGAAACAAGTATAGCAATGACAAAATTGGCGCCTTATTATGCGCAATTCGGGCAAATGGAAGGAACTGTCTTTTTATTGATTTTAAAAGATTTAAAAACAGAAGGCTATACAGAAATGGCTAATAATCTGGAAGCCAAGATGAAAGTAAGAGCCGATCATTGGAGAACGCTTAATTATCCTTTTGGAAGCGAAATGCCTTGGGATTCCACAGGACAGGAAGAGGTGTATATGTGGTCGGATTATTTTGGATACAATGATAAAGCCAAGGTTACTCTTGATGCTATTTTGGCTTATATGCCTACTATGCCGCACTGGGCTTACAATGGAAATGCCCGCAGATATTGGGATTTCTTATACGGAGGGAAACTTTCCAGAGTAGAGCGCCAGATTCATCACTATGGTTCGGCTTTGAACGCTATACCAGTTTTGGAGCAGTTCAAAAAAACACCTGATGATTTTCATCTGCTGAAAGTTGGTTACGGTGGATTATTGGGAGGAATTTCTAATATCACCGAAGATGGTTTTGGCCCAGCAGCTTTCCATTCCTATCCTGAAACTCTGAAAATTGATTATTTATCCGGAGATTATGGTTCCGGTTTCTTTGGCTACGCCGTAAATACTGCAACCTTTATTACAAATGAAAAGGATTACGGCTGGGTTGCTTTTGGAGGTAATTTAAAAGAAAACGGCGATGAAGTTGAAGTAGAAATTACAACGGCGGCAAAATCTAAAATATTTCTTGCGCCTAAAAAAATGTGGCTTACTTTGGATGCGGGAACATTTAAAAGTATCAGTTACAATACAAAAACCGGTGCTGTAAAAATTACTTTGGATGCTAAAACGGAATTTACGCCCGATGCTTATTTAAGAGTTGACAAAGAGGTGAATCTGTCTTATGAGAAAGTTAGAGGTGCCTACAAAATTGCTTTGAAAAGTAAAGCCATTCAAATTAATTTATAACATTTGATGCTAAAAAAGAAACTAATATACAGCCTTATTGCATTTGCTTTTACGGGAATAATTTTCGCCCAAAAGGACATTGAAATAAATACCCCTGGAGCGAAAAATCCGATTTTACCAGGCTGGTTTGCCGATCCTACCATTAAAAAGTTTGGTGATATTTATTATATCTATGCCACTACAGATAATGAAATGCTGGCATCTGGGGCTCCCACAGTCTGGTACAGCAAAGACTTTAAAAATTGGTATAATTATGTAATGGAGATTCCTTCTTTTTCGGCAAAAGCGATTACTAATTTTTGGGCTCCCGACATAATTGAAGGGGAGGACGGTAAATATTATCTGTATTTTGGAAACTGTGAAATAGGCTGTAATATTTATGGATATGTTTCAGATACACCTGTAGGGCCTTGGAAGAAATTAAGTGAAAATGACACACCCGTGATTTCAAATGGATTTCCAAGAGAAGGTTTCCCTTCATTGGATGCACAGTTTTTTAAAGACACTGACGGCAAAATATACGGATATTGGGGAACCTGGGTGCATTACAACGGCGGATATGCTGTGGGGGAATTAAATAAAAAGACAATGGGTGACATGATGCATTCAGTCAATATACCATTGGAACAGACGCCGGCTCCTTTTGAAGCGGCTTATATGATGAAGAAAGGTTCGAAATACATTTTGATGTATTCCGGCGCGTCCTGTCATGACGAAACCTACAATGTGCGGTATTCTTATTCGGATTCACCCTATGGGCCTTTTACTCCCGGAAAAAACAATCCGATTCTTAGCACCAATGAAGATAAAACGGTGCATGGTCCTGGACATCATTCGGTTTTGAGGGAGAATGATGATTACCACATCGTGTATCATAAGCACGATTACCCAATGACAAGAGGCGGGCTTGCGAGACAGGTCTGCATTGATAAAATGATTTTTGAAAATGATTCGACTATAAAAAAAGTGGTGCCATCGAGTAAGGGAATAGGTGATTTGTTGAAATCTGATGTCCCTGATGATATCGCTTTTATGGCAAAAACAACAGCTTCGTCATTTTATCATTTGAAATCGCTTCAGTATGATTATGAGTACAAACCTTCATTTGCCACTGATGATAACAATGCAACGATGTGGAAAGCGGCTGATAATACCACTCCTCAGCATCTGACCATCGATTTGGGTACAGCCCAAAAAATAAAAAGGATAATGACCCAATTTGAATTTGCCAGTTATTATTATCAATACAAACTGGAGTACTCTGCAGATGGAAACAAATGGAATATGTATGCTGATAAATCCAAAAACCATACAGCCGGAAGCCCAATGATTGATGATAATGACGTTACGGCACGTTATCTAAAGCTGACGGTTTTAGCCACAGAAAAAACCGGACTTTATGCTGCTGTTTGGAACATTAAAGCATACAGTTCATTGTTTGAGATTCCGCTGCAGCTGAAAAACAGAAAATCAGACAAAGATGCTGCGGTAAAAAGCTCAAAGAAATTATTGGTTGATCTTGATGCCAATAGAATTCAAGGAAATTCAATCGTTACCAGCATTGAAAACAAAGGGGCAATCGGAGGGATTTTCACTAAAAGCGGAGAGGTTTCTTTGGAAAAAAAAGACGGAATTAAGGTTTTTAATTTTGTAAACGGAGCTTTGACTTTGGATAAATCAGTACCTAAAAGTCTGGCTTGGAATGGTTCTTATACCGTGGCGGTCTGGGTTAAAAATCCCGTAGTGTCAAATGAAGGGGAAATTTTGGCATCCTGGTGCGACAGAAGGGAATTCGGTTTGGCAAATTCATACAACGCTTTGGCTTACAACAGCGGAAATTATGGTGCAGGAGTGCATTTGGATGGGCATTTTGATATGAGGTATAATAAAGTCCCGCAGGCTGATAAATGGCATCATATTGTTTTGACTTTCGATGGTGTTGTGGAGAACGTTTATGTGGATGGTGTTTTGGACAATTCGCAAAACATGCTTTTGTCATCAGCCATTGATAAAGCAAAAATCATAATTGGGGCATCAGATATCGGCGAAAATTTCTCTGGCTTTTTGGCTTCATTACGTATGTATGATTATGCCCTTAATCAGGGAGATGTAATGAACCTCATGAAGAAAACGAAGCCTCAGATCAAATAAATTATAACCAAACCATTAATCTGTTCCTGTATTAATAACTTTTTAATTTAAAAAAAATGACAATAGGTGTAGGAGGTTCATCAGTGGCAATTGAATTGAAAAAAATAGAAAACAGAATTCACAATGTGAAGTCTATTCAGCTGAATGAATATTTGGAACGGATTCAAAAAGCGGTGCGGTTAATGAAAGAGCATTCTGTGAAGGTTCTTTATCTAAACGCGGGAACCAATCTGTATTATTTTACCGGAACTCTTTGGAATGCTTCGGAGAGAATGGTGGGCGTGCTGTTGTTTGAGGATGGCTCTTTGGAATATATAGTTCCAAAATTTGAAGAAGGGACTTTCAAAAAATACATGAAAGTTCAATCGACAATTAATTGCTGGGAAGAGCATGAATCTCCTTATTTATTGATTGGTAAATTATTGGAAGATAAAAATATTAGTGACGGCTCAATTGCCATTGATGAGTCGTCACCTTATTTTTTGGCTGATGGAATTTCAAAAGCAAATAGATCATTTGATTTTATTAATGCCCAGCCAATTACTGCAGGCTGCAGAATGCATAAATCCAAAAATGAGATTGCAATAATTCAAAAAGCAAAAGACATTACAATGGAGGTGCAAAAAGCTGCCGCCAGGATATTAAGACCCGGAATCACCGTTGACGAAGTTGTGGATTTTATTAATAAAGCACACATTAAAGCGGGAATAGCTTCCGGTTCTTATTTTTGTATTGTTTTGTTTGGTGATGATACCCAATATCCTCATGGGGTTTCAGTTCCCCAGCCGTTAAAAGAAAATGAAGCTGTTATCATTGATACTGGCTGTAAACTCAAAGGATATCTTTCTGATATTACAAGATCTTATGTCTATGGTGAAGCTTCTGAAGAATATAAAACCTTTTGGAACTTGGAAAAGAAAACACAGCAGTCCGCTTTTGAAGCAGCACAGATTGGCTCTTCCTGCGGATCGGTAGATGATGCTGCCCGAAAAACATTGGCTGAGGCAGGGTTAAGTCCTGACTATGATTTACCTGGATTGCCGCATAGAGTGGGTCACGGAACCGGACTTGATATTCATGAGTTTCCTTATCTCGTTCGAGGAAGTGAAATAAAACTGCTTGAAGGAATGGTGGTAAGCAATGAACCGATGATATGTGTTCCCGGAAAATTTGGAATCCGGCATGAAGACCATTTTTACATGACTGAAAGGGAACCTAAGTGGTTTACCACTCCCATGCAGAGTGTTGATAATCCTTTTGGGTATTAATTGGTTTCTAATTTTATAAAGAACATTAACTCACTTTAGTTAATAAAACTAGCGATTATGCAGCAAAATAAAACGCTGATAGAAATTTTAACTTGCTTACTTTGCTTTGCATTTTTTGTCGGTTTTCCTAAAGAAATGAAGGAGAAAGAATTATATCTTCCTAAAAAAGTCTGGATGATTCCTGATGATAATGATTATAAAAATCCAAAGAGTGATTATAATTTTGAGCACATGGTTACTTCAGAAAACATTGCGATTTTTTGGCATAAAGATTATGGGAAGAACCCAATGTCCAATCCCGAAGAATCGGAGCGTTTCAATCCTGAAAGAATGCTGAGTGAATGTGAAAGGATATACGATATCTATGTCAATCAGCTAAAACTTGTGGAATCAGGTAATTCATTTGTAAATAAATACAAGATTTTGGTGTATGTGTTCAAAGGTGAGGAAAAGACGGCTTTTGGTGGAGGAGAGGAAGATAAAGTCGGAATTTTTTGGACACCTGCGGTTCGTGTGCATAAAGAACCTTATGGCGTTTTGGCGCATGAATTGGGACACAGTTTTCAGTATTTAAGCCACGCCGATACCGGAAAAGGCACCGATGGAGTTATTCAGGAAATGTCTGCACAATATATGCTCTGGCAGGTATATCCTGACTGGATGACTTTTGAAAATTATCATTTGGCTGATTATTTAAAAGGAACTCATTATGGATTTCTGCATCCTTATAATATGTATCATTCTCCTTATGTAATTGAATATTGGTCAGAGAAACGGGGAAAAGACTTTTTCGGAAAACTGATGCGGAATACCCAGGAAGGAGAAGATCCCGTATTGACATACAAACGCTTGAATGCACTCACACAAGAACAGTTTAATGATGAAATATTTGATGCCAGCCGAAAATTTATAACTTGGGATTTGAAAAGAATTGATTCTGTTGCCAGACAATATGCCAATAAGCATTACACCAAAGTTGATAAAATGCAAAATGGCTGGTATAAGATTGATTCAATCAATTGTCCTCAAAACTATGGCTACAATGGAATTAAGCTGAATGTTCCGCAATTTGGAACTAAAATAAAATTGAATTTTCAGGGAATTGCCGGAGCAGATGGATTTTCAAAAGTGAAAGCTGATAAAGCGGGCTGGCGTTATGGTTTTGTGGCTCAATTAAAAAATGGAGACCGGGTGTATAGTGAAACTTTCAAAAAGAGTGCTGGTAAAGCTTCTTTCACAGTTCCAAAAAATGCTGAATATTTATGGCTGGTGGTTTCCGGTGCTCCTGCTGAACATTGGCCTCGGCCTAACCGATGGGGCGAGAATCCAGACAAAACACCCGATGAGCAATGGCCTTATCAGTTTCAGTTATTTG
The DNA here is from genome assembly GCF_027111335.1 of Flavobacterium aquiphilum. Taxonomy (NCBI): domain Bacteria; kingdom Pseudomonadati; phylum Bacteroidota; class Flavobacteriia; order Flavobacteriales; family Flavobacteriaceae; genus Flavobacterium; species Flavobacterium aquiphilum. Next base: position 2,540,915 of record NZ_CP114288.1, read on the forward strand.
GTACGGTTCCTGAGATTAATTAGAAGGAAAGCCGTTTAGTGTTTATCCAAAAAAATACAGATCTATTTTAAAAATATAAAAGATGAAGCAATTATTATTCTCACTGTTAACTCTGTTGTGTTTCTCAATTCAGGCGCAAGAAATGATTCGCATTGAAACGGAAAGTTCAGCTCTTGTTTTAAAAGTAGGTAAGAACAAAAAGCTTTATCAGACTTATTTTGGAACTAAGCTCAATAACAGTTCAGAGTATGAATTCATTTCGAAAGAAAACACCAAGAAATTTGTCATAAACGACGGCAATCCTTTAATCGATCTGCGTCATCTGGCTTACCCTGCTTTTGGCACAGATAATTTATTTGAACCCGCCATCCGGATAACGCACAACGACGGAAATCCTTCATCGGAATTGGAATATCAAAATCACAATTCTTCAAAAATAGATGCCAATACAACGGAAACTGTCATTCGCTTAAAAGACCCTCAGTATCCAGTATTTGTTGATCTTCACTATAAAGTTTTTTACAAGGAAAATGTAATCGAATCGTGGACAGAAATTCAGCATCAGGAAAAAAAGCCGGTGATGCTTTATAATTATGCTTCCTCAGCTTTGCATTTGGATGCCGATAAATACTGGCTGACCCAATTTTATAGTGATGTTGTCGAAGAGATGCGAATGGAAGAAAGTCAGCTTACCAGAGGAAGTAAAGTCATTGATTCAAAATTGGGAGTGCGGACCAATATGTTTGCTTCACCCAATTTTTTTCTTTCGCTTAATTCAAAGTCAAGTGAAAATACTGGCGAAGTTATTGCAGGGACTATAGCTTGGTCGGGTAACTTTAAGCATGCATTTGAGATTGATAATAATAATGAATTGCGAATCATCTCAGGCATCAATGAATTTGCTTCCGAATACAATTTGGAACCCAAAGAAATATTTAAAACACCAGCTTTTATTTATACGTTTTCCAATAATGGAAAAGGGCAGGCCAGCAGAAATCTGCACAATTGGGCAAGAAAATATGGTCTGAAAGACGGTGAAAAACCACGTCTTACTTTGCTGAATAATTGGGAGACAACTTTTTTTGACTTTGATCAGACTAAATTGGCTAATATGTTTATCGATGCCAAAACATTGGGAGTCGATATGTTTTTACTCGATGACGGCTGGTTTGGGAACAAATACCCAAGAAGCGGTTCGACTTCGGGTTTGGGAGATTGGCAGGCGACTAAAGCAAAACTTCCCGATGGGATTGGTTTTCTATTGGAACAGGCTAAAAAAACAGATGTGAAATTTGGTATTTGGATTGAACCAGAAATGATTAATGAAAAAACCGAATTGTATGAAAAGCACCCTGACTGGGTATTGAGTCTTCCAAATAGGGAAAAGAGTCTTTATAGAACACAATTGGTTCTTGATTTATGTAATCAAAAAGTGCAGGATTTTGTGTTTAAGGTGGTCGATGACATTATGCAGACACAGTCGGGTGTGGCTTTCTTTAAATGGGACTGCAATCGAATGATGACCAGTGCGTATTCCACTTATTTAAAGAACCGGCAATCCCATTTGTTTATTGACTACACCAAGGGATTGTACAAAGTTTTGGACCGGATAAAGTCGAAATACCCGGATCTGCCAATGATGCTTTGCGCCGGAGGAGGAGGCAGGTCGGATTATGGAATGCTGAATTATTTCACCGAGTTTTGGGCCAGTGATAACACCGATCCTTTTGACCGTATTTTTATCCAATGGGGATATTCCAATTTTTATCCGGCATTGGCCGTTTGCAATCACGTTACTTCTATGGGGAATCAATCCATAAAGTTTAGAACCGATGTGGCCATGATGGGAAAATTAGGGTTTGATATTCATGTTGGAGGGCTCAAGGAAGAGGAGCTGAAATATGCTCAGGAGGCAGTTGCCAATTACAAACGCTTAAGTCCGGTAATCTGGCAAGGCGATTTGTACCGATTGGTTTCCCCTAATGAGGACAGCAGGGCAGTATTGATGTATGTAAATGAAAATAAAACGAAATCGGTACTTTTTTCATATACCCTGCATCCATTGACAGATCCTAATTATGGTTTGGTTAGATTCGAAGGGCTTGATGCAAATAAGATGTATAAAGTAGAAGAAATCAATGTAATGCCAAAAGGGAAAAAGACTTTTGAAGAATCAGGAACTGTATATTCGGGTGACTTCCTGATGAAAATCGGATTGAAAGTTTCTTCTTCCCGTCAGGAAAACAGTGTAGTGCTGGAAATTACCGCTGTTGATCCTAAAGGATAAATTGTACTATTGTTTACTCCCGGTTCTGATTTATAAGTGCTAAAAATTAAAATTGAGATCGGTGCTGGGAAGGTGAAATTCCTTTTAGCTCTTTGAATTTCCGATTGAAGTTGGCAATGTCTGGGAATCCAGAAAGTTCAGCGATAGAATTGATAGAAAGGTCTTTTTCACAGTGTAGTTGGGTACGGGCTAATACGGAAACAGGATTCGTATCTTTTTCTATTTCGAATTAAGATTCACAGAACTCTATCAATAATGACTTTCTTCTTTTTAAAAATACTTGTGATGGTATTTTTAAAAAGTAAAAATTTCTTATTTCATTTATTAGCTGTAAATTTCAGTGTGTTTGCCCTCCCTTTTTTAGATCGACTATTTAGTTTTAATGTGAATTTAAATAGTAATTTGGTTTTAATAGGTTTACTAATTTGTGCTACTCAATTAAAATTGGAATTTGATGGTCAGTTATATCGTCTTTTCCAATCATATTCTAATATGAAATGGGATATCATCTTCTGAAAAGAATGTCTAAAGTAAAATGATAAGATTATTTTGATTCTTTTTTTCAAATCTGTATTTTAAAAAATTATTGCATATCTATTAAATTAAAAAAGACATTTTGGTATTAATATTTTATTCAATATTTGTATCAAAATTATTTATAAAAGTGAGTGGTGTTAATAGTTTACGTGAATTTATTCTTGATTACATTGAATTAAGTGATTTAGAATGGGAATATTGTTCAAAAGCATTTGAATTACAATCTATAAAAAAAAAAGAGGTTGTTCTTATGGAGGGAGCCGTTTGTAGAAGTATCTTTTTTGTAGTGAAGGGTTTGCTTAGAATTTATTTTATTGATCAAAATGGTGAAGAAAAGACGTTTCATTTTTCTGTCGAAAATACTTTTGCTACTGAATATGAAAGCTTTTTGAAACATATTCCATCTAGTTATTTTATTCAAGCTTTGGAAGATACAGTTGTAGTTACAATAACCTTCGAAATGCTTCAAGATTTTTATAAAAAACTTAAGAATGGTGAAAAATTAGGAAGGTTAATTGCAGAAGAATATTTTTTTTTGGTAAATGATAAAATAAGAGCTTTATACACTCAGACACCTATAGAAAGATATAAAACTATGAATGAAAAATTTCAAAATATTTTACAACGAGTACCCCAACGTTATATTGCTTCTTATTTAAATATTAGTCCTGTTCATTTAAGCAGATTAAAGCGCACAGGTTGAGTGGTGTAATAAAAATGATAACAAATGTTATTATTTATAATAATTTTAGCCTTTTAATTTGTAGCTATAAAATATATTTTATAGGAAAAAAGTGCTTTTTTAAAAAATTTAAAGCAATGCAATAAATATGATCTTTTAGTATTTTATGGTGTTTGAGATAAGCTGTGATTTATTGATATGGAATTTTAACGATTATCCACTTCTTGTTTTTTCCGATTATTGAGTTATATGTTTAATTTGATCATCCGCAGTGATTTATAATTAATAAAAGTCTGATTTTGAATAAAAAAAAGAATTTATTTGTTTTTTCCGTGAATAGTGAAAGTTAAGAAGTTTTACTTTTACATTTTAAGGAGAAAAAAGATAGGATTTAAATTGTTTCTAATTAAGAATAGCATTTTGGATAAAAATAAGTGGACTTTCAATTGTTAAAAAAGTATAGGTAGAATTTTACCACGGAGTGGCACTATAATGTAAAATTTCCAATTCATCATTTTTTATTTTGTATAGAGCGATGTTTTTAATGAGGGCCAATAAAAAGGCTTTTCGATAAAAAATCAAAAGTAATTTCTATTAAAAATATAGAGTTAGTTTGATTAATGATTGATAGTTAGGAAAATTCGTAGTCTATAGGGAAGCGCATTATATTTTGGAAGGATGATAGAATTAGAAAAAGATTATTTTACCGTTGTCTGATCAAGAAGAGAAGAAAGAATCAAAGATCCTTAGAAAACATCTGGTAGCAGTAAAAGATAGTGCAGCAGTAATGACCAAATCAATACCATTGCAAGAAGGTGGGGCCAGGAAAAAATAAAAGCAATACTGATTTTATAGCTAAAGTTTTGAAAGTGGATATAGCTTAACAGATTTGTAAAAACAAGAAAATTAATGACTAATATCTTAAACAATACTGAAAAGAATCTTTTTCGAAGCCTAGTAGAAGATGGATGAAGGAAAATTATTCGGCAGGCTTGCCATAGCAATCATTGTAAGGGTTTATGATAAAAAAAAGAGGATTAATATGTTTTATTATTTTGTTTCAGGTTAACATATTTGTTGCTTTTTAATTTGTCACAATTTTTTAAATAAACACTTGTATATACAAATAAAAAAAGGATGTTTTTTTAAGTTTAAGGACTAAGTTCTCCTTCAAAAGGAATCATTGTCACTTTTAGCTTAATAAAACTTTTCTCAAACAATCTAAATTTGATTTTGTTTATCAAATATTAGGAGTCCTATTTCTTAAAAAAAAAATCATTGAATTTCAAATAATTATTTTAAATTTTATTTTAGAATGAAGCCAGCAGTATATAAGAACATAAAAAAAATAAGAGAATTAAAAAATTTAACGCGTGAGTATGTGGCTGATGAATTAGAGATGAGTACCAGTGGTTATGGTAAAATTGAAAGAGGTGAAGTGGATTTGACAGTTTCTAAGCTTATTAAAATTGCAAAAGTGCTAAATGTAAGTATTGAGTTCATATTTAAATTTGATGTTCAAATTCTTTTTGAAGAGACTTACAATATCAAAGGGAATAATTTTATGAAAAGCACTCCTAGTAGTTGACTAAGAATCTCTTAATATAATTTTTTTTTAAAACCAAAATTGTAAAGACCCTTTTTTATTCATGAATGATTTTTAATGCAATTCTATATTTTTTTTTCGCTCTCTTGGTGTTTATCCTTGTTTTTCAGTAGATAAATTTAAATAATTTAAAATCTTATTTTTATTATAGTCTGTTGATGAATGTATTTGAGAGCTAAAGTCGTTAAATTGATTCGTAAGATCTAAAGCGTCTCTACTTAAATTTTTAGTTATTTTAATTATTTCAAAACCATGTGTTTTTAATACAACCAGTTTGTATTGGAATAACTTTAAGTAGTAGCTTATTATTAAAAATATAAAAGCAAATAATATAAACAATAGTTTTTCAAAGCTTGAAATACTATTGTTTTTGAAGCTAAATAAAAAAAAAGCAATAAAAAGTAGTAGATAGTTTAAATGTAATTTTTGTCTTTTAACAAAAGTGATTTTAATAATATTTTCAAGCTGAATTGCTTTTTTTTTGTTTTGAAGATTCAAGATAATTCTGTCTTTATGTATAGTTCCGAAATTATTTTGATAAATGATGTTCATACTTTTTATATGTTATAAAGCTCAAATCGAATAGAAAAACCTATTGATTTTCGAATTTGTAAATGTTATGGTACTACTTAGAACTTTTTTCTATTATTGGAATGATCCATAAGCTTAAATTTTACTTTTATAATTCAATTACTGGTATTTGAGTTCTACCAGTAATTGAATTTCTATAATATAAAACCTTTCTTGAATATTAAAAGGTTTTATGATTATTGATAATAAATGTCAATACATGATTTTAATCGCGTAGATTTTGTTAATCAATACTTTCAACATTTAACTTTCCCCCAAAAGTCTATCAATAATTTATAGATTTTGCCTACCCAAAGCTTTACAAAAGTAGCAATGATTTCTTTTTTTAGCGGTAATGTCAAGTTGTAATATCGCCTTGTGTGGGTTTTTGTTTCCTTCTTTAGGCGTTTGTGGGAATTTCTGATTTACAAAATGAATGTATTATTTAAATTGTAGGATTTTGATTTAAAATATCAACTTATTTTCGTAGATGTAAATTAGTATATTTCTTAACGTTTTGTGAATTCTGGTGAGGTTTTATTGATGCTTATATATATTTGTTCTATTTTTTATAAGTTTCTTAAAGTGTTTGTGCTGAATTAAAGATTATAATTAAAAAAAAATGATATAATGAACGAAATTTTACTCTATTCAAAAATTAAGAAGTATCGAGAAGACAATAATTTAACTCAAGAATATGTAGCTATTCAGATGGAGATTTCTTTGAAAGAATATCAAAAAATTGAAAATGGGAAAGTAGATATAAAATTATCAAAACTTGATAAATTAGTAAAGATTTTGGGTATAAAAAAGAGTGAAGTATTTAAACGTGATATTTAGTATATTGGTTTATGGTGGATGAGGCATTCAAATATCAAGTTTTACCATAGATAGGGGGCTTATATACGGTAAAAGACGTTGTCCTAAAAAGTGTGTAAGTTTAAAATAATGAGGTTTGACTTTTTAATTAAAGTTGAACCCTTTTTTCAAATATAGTTAAGAACTGCTTGAGGATTAATCCTCGATTTTGGATTAGCATTGACTACGGGTTCGTTTATTAGCAAAATTTTCAAAGGAAACTTTGGCAGAACCTTCGGTCGGAGTATCATAAATTTGCTTCATATCTCTGGAAAATTCCTTTTTATCCTTCCAAACTACATAAGGCGTAGAGTTACAAGTTTGATATACTGCACAGAATTGCGTTTGTGATTCTGGGAATACTTCTTTAATGGCCTGGGTGAGGCCATTTAGGTTGTTACTAGCTTTAATGTCTGGAACTTTTAAAAAAGGCCATCCAAACTATCAAAATAAAAGGCATCTAATGGATCATTTTGCTAAGCTATGATACAGATGCCGATTCTGTAATTCTTGATATGGTCGAGGTTGAAACATCAAACTTATAAATTTCTCTAATTTGTTCTTCAATGCTATTAATAATCATTTCTTTGGCATAAAGAGCGATAATTTTATTTTCCAATCCATCAACCATACTTTGACGTTTTGGAATAATCATAGGATTAAATGAGACTTGTCAGTCTCTTAGAACTTGTATCTCGGATTTTCCATAAGAAATTTTTATCTTTTTATTAGAAAACCATTGCGAGAGTTGGAAGAGGTAGCTTTTTCATGGCTTTTATATCCTAAATGCGAATCGAGTTCACCCGATAGAATAGCTTCTAATCCTCGTTTTTGTAATTGGGCTAAAAAGAGCATTCAGATCTTGATCTGTTTTGAATTGTTTTAAGAATTCATCTGATTAATAGATTATCTTTTTTCATAAGACTGTGTAAGTGAGTGAGTAACCATGGTAAAACTTTTTTAGTCGCATTTCATTTTCAAGATATATCCTAATGATTCTAATATTAAAATGTAATGACTCTTTGTAATATCTTTAACTATTGCTTTCTGTTCTGAAAATGGGCCGAATTTTAATTCTATTTTTTCCCCTACCCGATAGTTCATGATAGATATGTCTTTTTTAGTTTCGGAGTTAAGCCATTCTTTTAGTGTTTGAATTTCTGAATCTTTTACTACAGCATGTTTTTTTAACCAAAATAGATATCTTAATGCGCCTGGGGATAAAAAAACAAGATTTTTGTCTTTTTCGGCTAATTGGACAAAAACATAATGATTGAATAATGGCACTTCGACTGCTTTTTTTCTATCAGACCATTGTTGGGTTTTCTTTATCAAAGGGCAATAACAATTTATTCCAAGTTTTGTTAACTGTTCGGTTGTTTTTTTTTCCCATTTTGGTTTAGTATAAATTACGTACCATTTCATACTTCTTTTTTTATGTTTTTAACTCAATAAATTTATGGTGTCTTTATCCTAATCCAATTCCATGATAAATAAATCCAATTCCTTCTAATTCTGATTTGTTAAGGATATTTCTACCGTCGAAAATGAATGCCGGTTTGTGCATAGAGTTATAAATTTTTTGCCAGTCATATTCACAAAACTCTTCCCATTCTGTTAAAATAGCAATTGCGTGAGCTTCTTCACACGTAGTATAGGGATCATTAAAAGTATAAATGCTCTTATGTATAGTTTCGGGGCTTCTTCTTATATATTCGAGATCTTCAAGAGGTTTTTCTTTGACAACTTTTGGGTCGTAGACTGCGATTTTTGCATGTTCGTTTATTAAATCATTTGCGACATAAATTGCGGCAGATTCTCTGGTATCATTAGTGTCTTTTTTAAATGCCCAACCAAGAAAAGCGATTTTTTTATCGGCTACCGTGTTGTACAATGTTTGAACTATTTTATTTGAGAACTTTTTTTTCTGATGATCATTTATAATGATGACTTGCTCCCAATAGTCAGCAACTTCTTTTAAACCATAAGATCTTGCTATATATACTAAATTTAAAATATCCTTTTGGAAACATGATCCACCGAAACCTACTGATGCTTTGATGAATTTTGCTCCGATTCTACTGTCCATTCCTATTGCAGATGCCACTTCGTTTACATTGGCACCAGTTTTTTCACATAGTTCTGAAATTGCATTAATTGAAGATATTCGTTGCGCTAAAAAAGCATTTGCCGTTAGTTTAGATAATTCTGAAGACCATAGGTTTGTGGTAATTATTTTTTCTTTTTTGACCCAGTTGCTATAAATATCTACCAATGATTGAATTGCTTTTTGTCCTTGTTCAGTCTTATCTCCACCGATTAGCACACGATCGGGATACAATAAATCATTAATAGCGGTCCCTTCAGCAAGGAATTCAGGATTGGATAATATTTCAAATTGAACGCCATTTCCAACATTGGTAAGAATGCTTTTTATAGCTTCGGCAGTTCTGACAGGAAGAGTAGATTTTTCAACTATAATTTTATCAGTTTTCGCAACTTTAGCAATTTGCCTTGCGCACAATTCAATATATTTTAAATCTGCGGCCATTCCTTTGCCTATTCCATATGTTTTTGTGGGAGTATTGACAGAAATGAATATGATTTGGGCTTCTTCTATTGCTTTTTCAATTTCTGTTGAAAAAAATAGATTTCTATTTCTGGTTTCATCGATGATTTTACTTAGACCAGGCTCATAAATTGGTATTTTGTTCAAATTTTTATTATTCCATGCAGCAATTCGTTCTGCATTTGAATCAACTACCGTAACTTGAATATTAGGGCACTTTTGTGCAATGACAGCCATTGTTGGGCCTCCCACATATCCAGCTCCTATGCAACATATATTGTTAATTTCCATACTTTACCTTATATAATATTCATGTGTTATTTTTTACTTTAACTTATTGGATGTTATTGATTAACCCGTTTTGGTGTTAGTCATTATAGTATCTGAAATGCTTGCTTTTAATGTTTTGTAAATTTAATTTCTCTATTTATAATCCGTCTCCTTTTTAATGGTTTTAATTCCTGATTTAGGATTTATCACAACGAAAAATATTCCTCTCTGATTTTCTCTTATTCTATGTTTGTATCGAAATAAGTTGCATGTAGGATTGTCAGTAAAAACAAAAAAAGTTGATGTTTTATTGGCTTAGAATAAGTAGAATTATTGAGATCTTATCCGGTTCCTTATTTAAATATCTTTTATTTTTTTGAATAGTTATGATGTGACTATTCACGGGGAACCCTTTGTCAAAATTTATTTGAACATTGAATTATCCAGTAGTTTTTTTAGCATAATTCAGATTTATTATTTTAATACTAAATATTTTTTAACATTTAAATGCTTATGAAAATAGGAGTTACATTTAGTGCATTTGATTTGTTGCATGCAGGGCATATTAAGATGCTTGAGGAAGCAAAGCAACAATGTGATTATTTAATAGTGGGATTACAAACAGATCCCACAATAGATCGCCCCTCTAAGAACAAACCTACTCAGTCTATTGTTGAGCGATACATACAGTTGAAAGGATGCAAATTTGTCGATGAGATTGTGCCTTATTCTACTGAACGTGATTTGGAAGATATTTTACAATCTTTTCAAATTCATTTGCGTTTTTTGGGTGAAGAATATAAGGATAGAGATTTTACCGGCAGAACTTATTGTGAGGAAAAAGGAATAGCCTTTTATTTTAATACACGTGATCATCGTTTTTCGAGCAGTGGCTTGGGTAAAGAAGTCTTTCAATTGGAACTTTTAAATGAAAAAAGATGAGTACCAGTAATGAGATAGTTCATGTAGTATTGACAGGGGGTGTCGGTAGCAGACTATGGCCACTTTCGAGAAAGACTAAACCAAAGCAGTATCTGGAGTTATTCGATGGTCAGTCCTTATTGGAGAAGACCATTGCCCGTAATTTAAGTATTACAGATAAATTATTGATTGTTGGAAATATTGAAAATTATTCCCTCAGTTGCGAGGTCATGAAAAAGTTTGATACTATTCATTCTCACATTATAGAGGCTGCTCCACGTAATACAGCTGCTGCCATTGCCTTTGCTGCATTTCAATCTCAATCAGATGCTATTTTAATTGTTACTCCGTCTGATCATATTATCGAAGGAGAAGAAGCATATTTTGACGCTGTTAAGAAAGCAATTACAATTGCAAATAAAAATTATTTAGTCACTTTTGGAATTAAGCCTTCTAAAGCTGAAACTGGATATGGTTATATTGAGTTTATGGACGAGAATGTAGTGGCATTTCATGAAAAACCTACTAATGAGAAGGCTACTATGTTTTTGAATCGGGGTAACTTTTATTGGAATAGTGGTCTTTTTTGTTTTAAAGCAGGGGTATTTTTAGAGCAACTTGAAAAACATGATCCTGAGGTGTATCATAAGTCAAAATTAGCATGGGAAGCAAGTAATAATGGATTCTTAGATTATAATCTTTCGATGGAAATCCCTTCTACTAGCGTTGATTATGCCGTAATGGAGCGCAGTAAAAATATCAAGGTTGTTGCTTCTTCATTTGAATGGTCTGATTTAGGTTCATTTGAATCAGTTTATGATTATTTGGTTAAGTCTGGTCATAAAACAGATGCTAATGGTAATATTCTTATTGGAACTACCACACATACTTCATTTGTAGGTCTTAAAAATTGTCTCTTGATTTATACACTGGACGCTTTTTTGGTATTGCAAAAGGAATATTCACAGGAAGTAAAGCGGACTTATCAAGAACTTGAAGCAATAGATTCTCCCTTATTATAATTTTTTTTTACAGAATGGCATGATTAATAAAAATTCAAAAATATATGTAGCTGGCCACAATGGGATGGTTGGTCGGTCAATATGGCAAATATTAAAAGCTAATGGATATTCTAATCTTTTAGGATGTCCGAGCAATGAGTTAGATCTTAGGAACCAAAAAGCGGTTAAGGAGTATATTGAATGGAATAGGCCTGATGTAATTATCGATGCAGCCGCAAGAGTTGGAGGTATGATGGCCAATAATGATTACCCTTACCAATTTATAATGGAAAATATGCAAATCCAGAATAATCTAATTGATGCGGCTTTTAAATCTGGGGTGGGCAAGTTTATCTTTCTTGGAAGTTCTTGTATCTATCCTAGATTAGCTCCTCAGCCCTTGAAAGAAGATTATTTACTAACAGGAGCTTTGGAACCTACTAATGAACCGTATGCGATTGCAAAAATAACGGGAGTAAAGGCTTGCCAGGCCATTCGTAATCAGTTTGGGAAGGACTATGTAAGTTTAATGCCAACGAATCTTTATGGTACACATGATAATTTTGATTTGGATACGTCACACGTTTTGCCTGCAATGATCCGCAAATTTCATGACGCAAAAGTAAATAACGATAGTTTCGTTACACTTTGGGGAACAGGTTCACCGATGAGAGAATTTCTTTTTGTGGATGATCTGGCCACTGCAGTTGTTTTTGCTTTAGAAAATGAGTTGCCTTATTATTTGTATAATGTAGGTACCGGAGAAGATTTGACCATTAAATGTTTGGCCGAAACTATTCAAAAGATTGTAGGCTTCAATGGAAAAATAATATGGGACAATAGTAAACCAGATGGTACCCCACGAAAACTTATGGATATTTCAAGAATGCATACTTTGGGATGGAAACACCAAGTTAAATTGGAAGCAGGGATTCAAATAACTTACAAATGGTTTTTAGAAAATAGTGACAATTTTAAGCAGGTAAAAATAAATTAATAATAAAAAACCATATAAAGCTACTTATATAAAGATAAGTAAGCAATTATTGTAATTACAAACATTAATCATTTATTATGAATAAGATACAAAAAACAGCTTTTATTACTGGAGTTACAGGACAGGATGGTGCTTATTTAAGTGAGTTTTTGCTTAAAAAGGGCTATGTAGTTCACGGTCTAAAACGACGCTCTTCCTTGTTTAATACGGAAAGAATTGATCATTTGTATCAGGATCCTCATGTAGTTGATCGTAATTTCTTTTTGCATTACGGTGATATGACTGATAGTACAAATTTAATACGATTAATTAAAGAAATTCAGCCAGATGAAATATATAATTTGGCAGCGATGAGTCATGTTGCAGTTTCTTTTGAAACACCTGAATATACAGGTAATGCAGATGGGCTAGGGGCATTAAGGATATTGGATGCCGTTCGTTTGTTGGGGATGGAGAAAAAGACAAGGATCTACCAAGCTTCAACATCAGAATTGTACGGTAAAGTTCAAGAAGTGCCACAATCAGAGCGTACTCCTTTTTATCCGAGATCTCCTTATGCTGTGGCCAAAATGTATGCCTATTGGATGACTGTTAATTATCGGGAAGCTTACGGTATGTATGCTTGTAATGGTATTTTGTTTAATCATGAATCACCTATTCGTGGAGAAACTTTTGTAACCCGAAAAATTACAAGAGCCGCGTCTAAAATTGCTTTGGGATTACAACATAAATTATACTTAGGCAATTTGGATGCAAAAAGAGATTGGGGACATGCAAAAGATTATGTCCGAATGATGTGGATGATCTTGCAAGCGGATGAGCCGGAGGATTGGGTGATTGCTACAGGAAAGACAACTACTGTAAGAGATTTTGTTCGTATGAGTTTTGAAGAGGTAGGTATTGAATTAGAATTTAGAGGTGTTGGAATAAATGAAAGGGGATATGTTAAATCGTGTTCTAAAGTTGAGTATCAATTGCCGATTGGAAAAGAAGTTTTAGCCGTTGATCCTAAGTATTTTAGGCCAACAGAGGTAAATTTGTTAATTGGCGATCCCACTAAAGCCATGACAAAGTTGGGATGGGAATGTAAATATGACCTGGCCGCTTTAGTTAAAGATATGATGGAGTCCGACTTAAAATTGATGCAACGAGATTTTTACTTGAATGAATGTGGCTATAGCATCTTCAATTATTTTGAATAAATGACTAAAAAAATAATCCTTTTAACTAAAGTTCAATTGTGAATTTTTGTTACAGGGTTGATCATTTATCATAAACGTTTTATATAAAAAGAATGCTTTTAGGATTCACTATTCTTGTATTTTGAAGTGAGAAAAAAATGAAAAAATTGTTGTATGTAGCACCCGTTATTCTTGATTTTAAAAAATTAAATGGTGTAGCAAAAAAAGTATTAAATCATTATAAAGTATTCTGTAAGTTTTATAAAGCAGAAATGATAGCTTATGGGACAAATTGTTTGTATTATTTTCATGATGATACAATCGATGAAATCCCCCTGAAAGGATTAAACAGAAGGTTAAAATTGTATTTATTTATTAAGAGTGCCTTAATTTCAAAGGAGTATCAATGCGTTTATATACGATACCATCTTTCAGATCTTTTATTTGTTTATGTATTAAGGTTATTGAAAGAAAGAAAGGCGAAAATTGTTATTGAAATTCCCACATACCCATATAAAAAAGAATTATTAAAAAGTAAGAAAGGCTCTTTACGTTATTTTGTTGATATAAGTTCTCGTTTATTCTTAAAATTATATGTCGGACGTGTTGTTACCTATTCTGATCATGTCAATATTTTTGGTATTCAAACTATCAATACTATTAATGGGGTTATTTATGATGATTTAATTCCATCTCAAAAGTCCGTTTATTCTGAAACAGAAATCAATTTAATATCCGTATCCGTAACAATGAGTTGCCATGGTTACGATCGACTGATAGAAGGACTATATAACTACTACAAAAATAACCGAAAAATAGCCGTCTATTATCATTTAGTTGGGGATGGAATTGAAATATCTAACTATAAACGATTAGTGAAAAAATATGGATTAGAAAAGTATGTGAAATTTTATGATTTTAAAGTTGGTGATGAATTAGATGAAATTTATAACAAATCAGATATTGCAATTAATTCATTGGCAATTCACAGAATTGGTTTAAAAACAGAAAGCACCATAAAATCAAAAGAGTATGCTGCCAAAGGATTGCCAATGGTCTCTTCTTATGCTGTTGATGCTTTTTCACCAGAGGATAATGAAAAATATGTCTTAAAAATAAGTTCTGATGATTCAGCCGTTCAAGTGGACCAATTGGTTTTGTTTTACAAACAGCTATATCAAAAAGATTCAGCTAATGTGTCAGTTGATATTCGTAAAGCCTCCCAAATGAGATGTGACATGGTAAATACTTTAACGGGTATTATGAATTATTTTAATACCGGTATTTAGATTTGAAGAATTATAATTTTATAATTTCGGTATTGACACTCTTGGCATTTATCGAAAGTTACTATCTCTTTGTTGCAGTGACTCCCCGTAATGGTCTTGATTTTTTATTTGTTATTCCATTATTTTTTGCTTTTTGTGTTTTAACTTTTGGAAGAGTAATACTTCCGTATCAAGAAAAAGGAATAGGATTAAAAATTTACTATGGTATTGTTTTAGTGCGCTATTTATTACAGCCGTTTCTCATTGTTCTTTCTGATGGCAAACTCAATGTAAGAATGCCGGAAGCAAAAGCAGATTCGTACCCAATAGCTATTTTTATTTATTGTATTGAATTATTTATTGCCTGCTTAGTAATAAAAAAATGGTTCCCATTTTACATTAAAAAGTATGCAAAAACAATAAAGTCAAAAAGTCAGATTCCATTGAATACTTACGGCAAGAATGTGCTTATTGTTTTTTTATTATTTCTTTTGCTTAGATTCAATTCGTGGATTCCAGGACTCAAAATTCTTGGTTTAAAAGAATCATATTCATCTGTGGCAGTTGTGTTTGATGCAACTATTTTTAATTGTTTAAAAGGGTATCTTTTTATAGTATTACTTGTGGAAGCCAAAAGGCACAGTTATTATAAGAGTCAATTTAAATTTTATTTTAGTCTTGCTTTTTTAGCAGCTATTTTTAATTTCATATCTTATTTTGGTAGTAATCGATCATTTATTTATGAAACTGCAATTGCGACTCTGGTTATTTTAATTTACAGCTATCCTCAATTCAAGAAAAAAATACTAGCTATTATTTTGCCATTGGCTTTATCGATGATGTTTTTTTCTTATGTTAACAAGCAGTTTGCAACGGATAATGCCATTACTTTTAGAACTCAAAACACGTTTACTTTGATTTCAACTATAGTTGAAGAATATTCTAATGGTCTTTGGACCGTAGCTAGATCATATCAAGCATCAGCAGGCTTATCATCAAAGGCTTCTTTTGAGGCTTTTATTAAGGACTTATCTGATGGATTTTCTGGACTTTCGGATTTGCCTTTTATTAAAACACTTAATTCTAGTTTATCAGGATTACGCTCGTCATCAACTATTTTTAAAGATTCTCTTAAACAAAGAGATGATAGAGGGCAGATGCTGTCTTTATCAGGAGGGTTTTTAATTATTGGAGGAAACTTATTGGGATGGCCTTTTTTGGTAATTGGAAATTATTTGATGATAAGGCTGCTTGTAAAAATGGAAGTTGCCTCCAAGATTGTTAAAGATTTATATTATAAGTATATGTATATATGGATGTCAATACTTATGGGACTTGTTCATTGTTATTGCTTACAAACTATCGTATTCTGTTGGAGTAAATTTATTCTTTTTTATTGGCTTGTTTTGTTTATAAATGAATTGGGATGTTCTAAAAGGGTTACATATGGAAGACACCAATTAACATCTGTTGCCATCAATTCAGAAGTAAACAATGAATTATCAAGTAAAATTAAATTATGAAGAAACGAGTACTAATTATCTTGAATACTAAGTATCCTTATGATAAGTCTGAAGATTTTTTATCGAATGAGTTGGATTATGTAAAGGGATTTGATGAAGTTATATGTTTTCCAATATTGGTTTATGGAGAGAAAACCAGTGAATCTATAATTTATAAATCAACCATACAATCAGTCAAATTTTATAACAGCCCAGTTTCTTATAAGAGTAAAACAAGATTAATAAAATTATTATTTTCAGTTTTTAATAATGCACAAACTTACAGAGAGTTGACTTCTCTAATTGCTACTAGGCGCATTTCATTAAGGAATTTGAAGCAATTGTTTTCTTTTTTATTTATAGCCAACAATGCAATGCTTGACATTAGTAAAGTCATCAAACAGAATTATAGAAATGTTGATGTGATATTGTATTCTTATTGGATGCATGCTGGTGCATTTACGGCTATTTCACTACAAAAAAAACTTAAAAAGAAAGTTGCGATAAGGAAAATAATTACTCGCTGTCATCGATTTGATTTATATGAATATGCTGATTCTGGTCAATATTTGCCTATGAGAAATTATATTTTTTCTAATATTGATGAAATTCATTCTATTTCCGAAGACGGTTTGTCTTATCTAAAAAATAAATACAAAATAGATACAGGTAAAGTATTTCTTTCTCGATTAGGTTCTTTAGATCGGGGTATTTCAATTTTTCCTAAAACAGTTCCATTGCGTCTTGTTTCGTGTTCATGGTTAAGACCTGTAAAACGCGTTTCATCTATAGTAAAAGCGATTTCAGATCTCCCTTTTCAATTAGAATGGGTTCATTTTGGGGATGGTGAAGAGTTTGATGAAATAAATGAATTAGTGAAAAAAATCACTAACCCTTTAATTACTTGTAAATTGATGGGAGCTTGCAGTAATGAAAAAGTGTTAGAAGAATATAAAAAGAATCCTTATGATGTTTTTATTAATGTTAGTGAGAACGAAGGTGTCCCGGTATCTATTATGGAAGCCATCTCATTTGGAAAGATAATAATTGCGACTGATGTAGGCGGTACAGCAGAGATTGTTGAGGATGGGATTAATGGTTTTTTATTGAATAAAGATTTTACTATTGATGAACTTGTTAGAGTACTTACTAAAGTTGCCTTGTTAGATAGTCAGCAGTTTAATGAAATGTGCCGTCAATCCAGAAGAATTTGGGAAGAAAGGTGTAATGCTGATTATAATTACGCTAAATTTTACAGTAACCTATCATTCTATTAGATCATGAAAATAAATCTAAATCTACAGTCTTTAAATAATTGGGGAACGGGGATTTGTTTGTTTGGGAATAAATTGATCGAATATTTAAATCGTAATACCCATTATGAATTGCATGGATGCTTTAATTTTGTTAGAGATATCAAACCAAACGATTTAAATCGATTTTGTTTCCCGGTAAAATATTCAAAAATTCCTTCGAAGTTAGTTTATTCAAGAGCAATTAATAATGCTTTGCCTTTTTACTATCATCGTATGATGGGAAATAATGCAAGAATCAATCTTTTTTTTACTTATAAAATTCCCAGAGTTAGATATAGTGGAATTACTGTTTGCACAATACACGATCTAATACCCTTAAAAGTTGTACAGGAAAGTAAGCAGATAGAGATTAATTACAAAAATGATATTACGTTCGCTATCAATCATTCAGATTATCTGATTACGGTTTCAGAGGCTTCCAAAAAAGATATTATCTCAGCATTCAATTATCCTGAAAATAAAATCACCGTTATACCAAATGGTGTCGATTTTAATTTCTTCAATAAAGCAATTTGTCCTAGTTCATTATCGGGTATTAGAGCAAAATATGGTTTGCCAAAAAAATTCATATTGTATTTTGGTAACATAAGGAAACATAAAAATGTCGACCGATTAATAAAGGCTTACTCTTTGCTTTCTGATGAAATTAGAAATGAAGTAAGTTTAGTCATTACTCAGGGAAATGATGGATTACGAGAGTTGGTTAAAGAATTAGATTTAGAGCATCAGATTTATTTTACCACATTTATTGATGAAGAAGATATACCATCCATCTATAAATTGGCTTCGATTATGGTGTTTATATCTTTATATGAAGGGTTTGGATTGCCAATAATAGAAGCTATGGCGGCAGGAACTCCAGTAATTACTTCAAATATTTCTTCAATGCCTGAAATTGCAGGGATGGCAGCAATTTTGGTAAATCCACTTCAATTAGAAGAAATAGCGGAAGCAATGAAGTTATTGATACAAGATGATGATTTAAGAGCTAAGATGATAGCTTTAGGTTTTGATAATGCCAAAAAATATAGTTGGAATAATGCCGGAGAAAAGTTAGTGTCACTATGTTCTGAGCTTTTAAATCAAAAACTATGATAAGTCTAATAAAAAGGATTTTCAGATTAATTCTTAGTTTACCCAAGACAATCTATTTTAATTTTCTTGTGTTTCCCTTTAAAGTTGCTGTACAGCTTCCTGTTTTAGTAGAGTATACAACAAAATTTTATGCGCTGCATAAAAATACAGTGGTGTTGAATGGTAAAATAAAATTTGCAATGATTAAGATTGGATGGGGGGAAGGTTCTCCTGGAAATGAATGCAACCGCAATAATTGTTGGATTGTAAAAAAAAAATGTAGGATACTGTTTGAAGGAACAGCACATTTTGCAAAAGGAGTAACCTTGCGGGCAGATAATGAAGGGACAATTTCATTTGGAGATAAATTTGTAGCAAATCAAAATTTTTTTTGTGCAAGCAATACGGCAATATCCATCGGAAGCAATGTTGTTTTAGGGTGGAATATAAATATTCGTGATGCGGACGGGCATAGTATTTATGATCAAAATCAAAACAGGATTAATCATAACAAACCTATTAGCATTGGTAACAGGGTATGGTTAGCTAGTTACGTCAGTATTTTAAAGGGGGCAAAAATACCTGATAATAGTATTGTTGCTTATGGGGCTATAGTTACCAAATCCTTTTTCGAAAAGAATGTAATTATTGGTGGTATTCCGGCTACAGTTGTTAAGAAGAATATCAATTGGGAAATATAAATTATAACTGATGACTACCAATAGAACCCGCAATTCCATAAGGAATTCTGTCACGGCCTTATTTGGACAGGCGGTAACGATTATATTAAATTTTATTGTACGAACCATTTTTATAAAAACATTAGGGATAGCCTATCTTGGGATCAATGGATTGTTTACCAATATACTTTCGGTACTGTCTTTTGCAGAAGTTGGATTTGGAACGGCTATTATTTATGCTATGTACGCTCCATTGGCGTGTAGAGACGAAGTAAAGGTTTCGAAATTAATGAATTATTATGCTAAGGTTTATGAAATAATTGGCGCCTTTATTTTTATTTTAGGATTAGTATTGATTCCCTTTTTAAGTTTTTTTATTAATGATTTGTCACAATTGCCGCAAGAGTTGCCGCCTTTATGGATTGTATATCTACTTTATTTATTTAATACCTCCCTCAGTTATTTTTTTAACTATAAGAGATCTTTACTAATTGCAAGTCAAAATGGACACCTTGATTCTTTGAATCAACTTTACATCAATATTGTAAAGGGGGTTTTACAAATAGTTACCTTGTTGGTTTTTCATAGCTTCTTGATTTTTTTGATTATTCAAATTCTGTGTACTTTTTTAGGTAATTATTTGATTTCAAGGAAGGCAGATAAGCTGTTCCCATATTTAGCAGTACATAAAGAAAAAAAAATTGATAAAAAAGATAAGGACGATTTAAGAAAAAACGTTTTTGCTATGGCATTTAGTAAATTAGGATCTGTGGTAATTACAGGAGTTGATGATTTACTTATTTCAAAGTTTGTTGGAATTATTGCGATGGGAATTTATTCTAATTATTTATTGTTGACCAATACCATCAGAATTGTTTTTATTCAGATGCTCTTACCTATTACTGCAAGTGTTGGCAACTATGTTGCTGAGAAAACAGAAGACGAATCTCATAGTTTTTTTAAAAAATTATTTTTTATCAATGCTTATTTTGCCATTTGCTGTTTTATTGCCTTAAGTACTTTGGTGAATCCTTTTATCTATTTGGTATGGGGTAAAGAGTATGTTTTTTCAGCTTTAATTACATTTTTAATCACGTTCAATTTCTATTTAGATAGAATGCGAACAACTTCCCAAATTTTCATAGATGCCAAAGGTCTTTTTAGACCTATTAAATGGAAGTCTTTGTTTGAAGCAGTTATTAACTTGTCTTTTTCTTTCTATTTTATTTTAGTCTCAAAATGGGGAATTGAATCAGTGATTGTAGCAACAATGATCAGTAATATATCGACAAATATTTGGTGGGAGCCTTATGTGGTTTTTAAATATGGTTTTAAACGGAATGTGTCAACATATTATTTAGCAATTATAAAATACACTGCTGCTTTGGCCATAGCCTATTTGATTACCAGATATGTGCAGTCTTTTTTTTCAGTTCGCTTTGGAGGCTTTGTTGCTAAAGGAGCAGTCTCTGTTATCATTCCTAATATCATACTGTTTGTACTCTTTAAGAATACCGTTGAGTTTAAGTATTTTAAAAATTTGATACAAAATATAATGAATAAAAAATTATGGTAAAAAGACTATTCAAGAAATTGATTTTTCATTTTTTTAAGATGTTGTTAATTCCTTTGGACGGGAGATTTCCTAGAATCTATATGAGGATGTATAATATAGTTCTGGCCATGATGGGGGTGAAAATGAACGGAACCCCCAGATATATTTCTACCCATGTCAGGTTTGATGATTTTGAAAAGATCCATCTTTCAGAGCGAGTTGTAATTTCTGAAAAAGTAATTTTATTAACACACGATTACTCAGTAACGACTGGACTGATGGCATTAGGAAATACACCTAAAACAGATATTGCATTTATCAAAGAAATAAAAATAGGGAATAATGTTTTTATTGGAATGGGGGCAATAATACTACCAGGAACAGTTATTAATGACAATGTTGTAATTGGAGCAGGTAGTGTTGTGAGAGGAACCATTGAAACTGATTCTATTGTTATTGGCAATCCTGGACAAGTAATAGGGAAATTGTCAGAAAAGAGTCAAAAATGGGAATCACAGTTAGCACAGTCCTCTATACAAATTGATAAAAAATAATTATGAGATTATTAATTATAGGTCCATTTCCAGAACCAATTAACGGCTGTTCGTTGGCAAATGAAGTTCTTTTAAAACAAGCAAAGTTGCATAAGAACATTTCTGTTAATTATATTGATACAAATTCAAGAGAAATTTCTTCTAAACATGTTGGTATGTTTTCTTTTACTAAAGTATTTTCTTTTATTAAAACATATAAGAGTATATTTTATATTAATAAAGCAGATGTAGTTTATATTACTCCAGGGCAAACTTTTTATGGTGTTGTAAAATATATGCCTTTTTTTTTAAACTGTTTATTATTTGGAAAACCGTACCTCATTCATATTCATGGGAATCATTTAGGAAATGAATATAAATCATTGCAAGGATTTAGAAGGTACTTATTTTCAATATTTTTAAAAAAAGCTTCTGCGGGTATTGTCCTTTCAGATTACTTAAAAAGTAATTTCGAGGGCTTACTTAATCCGGAAAAAATCTTTATTGTTGAAAATTTTGCCCAAGATGATTTAGTCCAGGAAGTACAAATAGAGAAACCTAAAGATATGCTCAGACTTCTTTATTTAAGTAATCTAATGGAAGAAAAAGGAATTATAGATTTTCTTGATTGCTTGATTCTTCTTAAAGAAAATAAGATTCTTTTTACAGCTGATATAGCTGGTAATGTCGAGGATAAATGCGATTTTGTAATACGTAATAAATTTAAAGAGCTACAAGGACATATAAAGTACCATGGTGTGGTCACGGGAATACAAAAAAAAGATCTTCTCGAGAAGGCCAATATTTTTATACTGCCAACATATTATCGTATGGAAGGTCAACCCATTTCCATAATTGAGGCTATGGCTACCGGAAATATTATTCTGACTACTAATTTTTCTGGAATACCAGATATTGTTAGTAGAGCAAACGGATATTTCATTCAGCCTAAAAACCCCAAGAATATATATGATAGATTGTTAGAGATTAATCAGGATTTGGCTAAAAACATTGATAGTTTCAGCTATACAAATATGGAGTATGTTAAATCTAATTTTACTGAAAATCAGTTCTCTAATAAAATTATAAAACTTGTTCAGCAGCTTTTACAATGAAAGGTATAATGAAAGTTCGTTTGGATTTATTTAATTCTAAAATAGGCCTTAACAGAGGGGCTTCAACCGCAAAAGAAATTTCGTGGTACTTGGTTAAGACTTTATTTTTTTTATCTCCTATTCCCTATCCTTCTTTTTTTAAAGTGATTTTGTTGAACTTTTTTGGTGCTAAGACCGGTAAAGGTATAGTAATAAAACCAAGGATTAATATCCACTTTCCTTGGAAACTTGTAATCGGCGATCATGTTTGGATAGGAGAGGAGGTTTCTCTTTTAAACTTTGAATTATTGACTATTGGCAGCCATGTTTGTATTAGTCAAAGAGTTTTTATTTGCGGAGGTAATCATGATTATAAAGATCCTGCTATGGCTTATCGAAACGGACCAATAACTCTTGAAGATGGGAGTTGGGTTGGTGCTTGTGTATTTGTTGGACCAAACGTTGTAATCGGAAGCAATACAGTTGTGTCAGCTGGATCCATTGTGACACAATCATTGCCTGAAAATGGAATTTATAAAGGAAATCCGGCGGTATTTATTAAATCGCGTTGGTAATAATTTTTAAACAATTTCATTAGAAAAGGCTGGGGATTCCTAACGAATTTCATTCCTGAATACTACTGTTGTTCTGTCCCTGGTGATTAACAAATCTTATTTTTTAATTGTTTTTTGACTAAATCATTTTATTGTCTTTAAAGTGTTTGCCGTTTTCCATATCGAAAATCATTTTCTCTCCTTTACTATTTTTTGTCTCCTAATCTATTAGCCACGGTCCAATAGACGCTTTGTTATTGCTCTAAAAAAAGGTTTCAGTTTTTGAAGTTTTGAGCCACAGTATGGCATTTTACAATTTTGATCGCTTTTCCTGTGATCAAAGAGGCTGTATTATTTTGAGCAAATGGTTAGGTAAACGTAAAATAATCAGGTTGCTTTTTTCAGTATAGTAGATTGTTGTACCCTTTCTGCTATGTCTTTTTATGCTAATATTTTTCATTTAATCTAAATAAATAATTTATGAAAGTTTCCATTATTACTATTTGTTATAATAGAAAAGCAACTATTGCGGATTCTATTAATAGTGTTTTGTCTCAGGATTATTCTGATATTGAGTATATTGTTATTGACGGAAATTCAACTGACGGTACAAAAGATGTTATCGAATCTTATGCGGATAGCATTAGTAAGTATTTATCCGAGCCAGATAACGGTATGTACGATGCGCTCAACAAAGGATTGGCTCTCGCAACTGGAGATATAATAGGATTAATGCATTCAGATGATGAGTTTTATGATTCAAAGGTTGTTTCACAAATTGTTAAAACCTTTAGTGATAATCCTATGACTGAAGGAATTTACGGTAACGGTATTTATGTTTCAAATGATAGTAAAGAGCGTTTGATCAGGAATAGGATTGGCGGTAATTATAAATTTGAAAATTTAAAAAAAGGGTGGTTGCCTTTGCATCCTACGGTTTATTTGAAGCGGGAGACGATTAATAAATATGGAGTTTACAATCTGGACTTTAAAATAGCTTCGGATACAGAGTTTTTACTCCGCTATTTGTTCAAATACAAAATTAAGATGACTTACAATAACAGCTATATGGTTAAGATGAGAATGGGAGGATTAAGTACCAGCTACAAGAGGGCATATGAGATTCTGTTGGAGGATTGCAGAATTTACAGGCACCACGGTTTAGATTCTATTAAAGTAGTTCTTTCGAAAAAGATGCTTGCTTTGAAACAATATATTCGTCCCCAAGAGTTGGTTATTTCAGAATCATAAGTTTTTTGGTAAGAAATTATTTGCAAAAAGCTTCACATACAACGTTTTTACTCCGTTATTTGTTAAAATATAAAGTCAAGATAACTTGCAATAACTCCTGTATGGCAAGTTGAGAATGGGAAGATTAAATATCAGGTAGAAGATAACATATAAAATTCTATTGGGGCATTACAGAATTTATGGATGCCCTATTTTAGATTCTATTAAAGAAATGGTTGCTTTGAAATATTGTATTTGTCCGCAAGATTTGCTTACCCCAAAATCATAAGTCCGGTTTTAGTTAAAACAGCAATATCTCTCAAAGCATCATCAGTAATGAAAAAAAGTCCCCGTTTTTATTGTGAAAAAGTAATCCTCCTGATCTTTATTTCTTTGGTTTTACTGTTTATCTTTTATTATTCATGGTTGCCCGATTCTTCTTTAAGAACCGAAACCTATTTGCCAATTTGGCTTGTTGATTGGAGTAATCACTATTACAACTTACGAACAGCTATTCCTTTTATTCCATTAGGTTTTTTATTGGAGGCTTGGACTTTTACAATTAAAAAAAAACATAAGCATAAGAAAAATTGCCTCTCAATGACAATACGGAATTTAGGCATTTCGGCTCTAATTGTTAGTATAGCTGAAGGTGGCCAGTTTTTAGTTTTATACCGAAATCCTGATTATCGGGATATAATATTTGGAATACTGGGAAGTATTTTAGGAGCCGGCACATTTTATTTTATAAAAACAACAACAAAATTATTTTTCTTGAACAATGCGTAACAGACATAAATTTACCTTTATTTTTTGCTGTATCTTACTTGATTTACTAGCGATGTTTATAGGCCCATTGATTTATTTGAATTCTGCCAAAGAAAATCATATAAATTGGAATGAATTCCTATCAAACAATATGTTTATGATTTCAATTATCAGTTGGTTATTACCTACTTTATATTTTAGGTTATATCAATTAGATAGTATTTTTAGTTTAGAGGTTTTTTATAGAAACACATGGCATAGTTGCATCATTCAATGTTTTCTATGGTATAGTTATCTTTTTCTTTTTCAAGATGATTCACAATATTCGATAGTGAGTAGTGCTAATCTTTTTCAATTGACTTTTCTGATTTCATACATGGTTGCCTCAAGAGCCTTGTTTACTGTTATTTTAACAAAAATGAAACGATGGGTAAAAAAGCCTATGAATGTTGCTATATGGGGATTTAATAGGACTAGCATAGAACTGGCTTCACAGCTTGAAACAAATTCATATTTTGTTAATTTTTTAGGTATTTTAAATAATAAAGCCGATTTGCAATACAGGGATAAAGAAGAATTTAGTTTGGCTCTTGTGAATGGAATACATAATGCGTCTTTAGATAAGATTGACGAAATGTATGTAGTTGCCAAACCTGACTATATAAAAGATCTAAACTCTTATTTTGAATTAGCCGATAAGTATTGTATGCGATTAAAATTTGTACCTGATTTTTCTATGCTTTCAAGAGGTCAATTTAGTACTACTAATTTTAACAATTTTCATGTAATTAGACCAAGATTTGAACCTCTTCAAAATGCTTATAACAGATTAATTAAAAGAATATTTGATATTGTTTTTAGTTTGGCTGTAATTATTTTGATACTTTCTTGGCTCTATCCTCTAATGGGAATTATCATTAAAAAACAAAGTAAAGGACCTGTTTTATTTAAGCAACTTAGAACCGGAAAAAAGAATAAAACTTTTTGGTGCTACAAGTTTCGAAGTATGAAGAATAACGCGGTAAGTGATATTCAGCAAGCACGAAAAAACGATGATAGAGTTACCCCCATAGGCAAATTTATGCGACGTACAAGTATCGATGAGATGCCTCAGTTTTTTAATGTGTTATTAGGAGATATGAGTGTTGTAGGACCAAGACCTCATATGATTAAGCATACTGAGGATTACAATGAACAGGTGAATAACTTTATGGTACGACATTTTGTTAAGCCCGGTATCACCGGTTTGGCTCAAGTATCTGGTTTTAGAGGTGAAATTACCGATGTTTCTGATATTAAGAGAAGAGTTGATGCAGATATTCATTATTTACAAAATTGGAGTTTAGCTAAAGATATTAAAATTTGTTTTTTAACCGTGTTTAATTCCCTTAAAGGTGACGATAAAGCTTTTTAACCCTTAAATATTTATTATGATAATCACTTATTACTTTGCAGGTTTGTTATCAGGTGTTTCTATTGCTTCTTTTTTCATTGGTAAAGAATTGTATCGATACTATATTAAGAACAAAGTTCAGGAAAAGAAAATACACCGCTTATTGAAATTGAATGAAAAAATTAAAAACTCTTTACTGGTTGACTATGCAGAAAATCAAGGTTAATGAATCGTATTGTTTTTTTAATCAACCATTTGGGACTATTAAATAGGTTGAAAAGAACAGTGAATTTTGCACCCTGTTATAAAAATCTATCGTCTGTTAATCTCATAAAGTATTTTTTACCATCAAATTTCATAAAATGAATACATCCAGTTATTTTACTATTTTTTTTGCATTTTTTTTTGCATTCTTTTTTCAGTCATGTGCTAACAAAAAAGATATCTTATATTTTCAAGATGCTTCAAAATATGCCTCTGTACCAGTTGTACAAGCGGAGACTTTGATACAGCGTAATGATATTTTGAGTATCTCAGTAGGTGCTTTAGTCCCTGAAACGGCCTCACTTTACAATATCCAAAATCTAGGAAACGGTCTTGCTTCGCAAAACATAGAGACAATAAAGCTCCAAGGGTATTTAGTTTCTGACCAAGGGAAAATCGTTTTTCCGGTATTAGGAAAAATTTCAGTCCAGGGAATGACTGTAGCGGCTTTAGAAGAGCATCTTAAAAAACTCTTGGAAGAGGGGGGGCATTTAGTTAATCCAACAGTGAGTGTGCGTATTTTGAACGCTAAAGTAACCATTTTGGGCGAAGTGAACCGGCCAGGAACATTTTCTTTTTTGGAACAGTATGTTTCTGTACCACAAGCTCTTGGGTATGCGGGAGATCTCACAATTAATGGCAAACGCAATGATATTTTGTTAATCAGAGAATCAGAGGGCGTAAGGACAATCACGCATGTTGATTTGACAACTGCCAGTTGGATGAATGATCCAAAGTACAGGATTAAGCAAAACGACGTATTGGTGATTAATCCAAATAACCCAAAGATTAAAACAGCCGGATATGTGGGAAATACCAGTGTAATATTAACAATTGCTTCCCTAATACTAAGTTCTATTGTTTTATTAACCCGATAATTGATTTATGTATAATACTGATAGAAATGATTTTTTTGATAATATGGATGATAATAATGGAGTTCCTTTTCAAGAAGTGATACGGAAATATTTACGTTATTGGCCTTGGTTTTTAGTAACTGTAGTGGTATCAATTTTTATGGCCTTTATTTATTTGCGCTATACAGATGTAATCTATAGAACAGAAGCCAAGATTAAATTATTGAATGACAAAGAGAATTCTAATTTCACACTAGATGTATCCAAATTATTTAATAAGTCAAGTATAAATTTAGAAAACGAAGTTGCTTTACTAAAGTCTGTGCACTTGTCAGAGAAAGTAGTTAAGAATTTACAATTGAATGTAGAATATTTCCATAACTCAGCAGTGACTTCTAAGAGGGTTTATAATCAGCCTTTTAAGGTTTTTTATACGGGAAATCCAACTCTTTTAAAGAATACGTTGGAGTACACGATTACAGTTACAAGATCAGGTTATACTATTCAAGAAGTTAAATCCGGCAGGGTTCATAAAAATATAGGATATTTTATGCTTAGCTCTGTTCAGGGCTTCCCTATAATGATTAAGCCTTATGTTTTACAGAGAATGGCAGCCAATATTGATAAAAATTTTACTGTAAACATAAGGCCGATCAATCAATCGGCTATGTCTTTGAGTAATGCTTTTCAAATTAATCCAGAGGGAACAGAAAGTGATATTCTCTCAATATCATTAGATGGGACAGATGGTTCTCAATCAGAGGCTATTATTAATAACTTGATTAAAGTTTTTGGAGAAGACGGAATTTCAGATAAGCAGGAAGTATCACGCAGGACAATTAGTTTTGTAGAAGATCGCTTCGTGTATTTGAGAAGAGAACTGGATTCAATTGAAAGCTCAAAAAAAGAATACAAGAAAAAGAATAATTTAAGTTTTATTCAGGAAGATGCTGAGGCTAGTATTCAATCAAAAATGGACAAAGAACAAATACTTGATGATGTTGAATCTCAAATGTTGTTAGCCCAACTTCTCAAACAAAATATAGAAAACCAAAAGGTTTTTGAACTTCTGCCAGCGAATATAGGGATACAAAATATAACGATTAATCAGTTAGTTGATGAGTATAATAAAACGGTTTTGGAATTCCAAAAAAATCGATCCAGTGCCGGAAGTAATAATCCTTCGCTTAAAGTTTTAATAAGTGAACTTAGTATTGAGCGACAGAATATAATAAATTCGGTAAAAGCATACAAACAGCAGTTACAAACTAAATTGGTGCAAAGTAAAACGTCTCAACGGGAAGCTTCTATTTCTTTTTCATCATTACCGGAAAAAGAAAAAGTATTGAGAAGTATTGAGCGTCAACAAAATTTAAAGGAAAGTTTGTATTTATTGCTGCTTCAAAAA
Organism: Flavobacterium aquiphilum; assembly: GCF_027111335.1. Lineage (NCBI taxonomy): Bacteria > Pseudomonadati > Bacteroidota > Flavobacteriia > Flavobacteriales > Flavobacteriaceae > Flavobacterium > Flavobacterium aquiphilum. Next base: position 2,569,890 of record NZ_CP114288.1, read on the forward strand.
AAAGAAGAAGCTGCTATAAACTTAGCAGTCACGATACCCAATACAAAGATAATAGATTATGCAATAACCAAAAATTATCCTATCTATCCTAAAAAAAGTACTGTTTTTATAGCAGCTATATTGATAGGTTTATTATTCCCTTTTGGTATATTATTTCTTGTTTTTAAACTGGATAATAAGATATACAATGCAGTTGATATTGAAAGTTATACAGCTTCCATACCGATTTTAGCCGAAATACCTTCTTCTGAAAATTCAAAATCAAGAGAACTTCAAAGTGTTGAAGCTTTTAGAACTTTGGCTAATAATACCAATTTCATAACTCCTTTTGATTCTCAGAACAGGGGAAGCGTAATTTTTGTTACTTCCTCTATAAAAGGGGAAGGTAAAACATATGTATCTTATAATTTAGCGGATGCCTATGCGCATCTTGATAAAAAAGTTATACTTGTTGGTGCAGACTTTAGGAATCCACAATTGCATAGACATTTAAATCAATCTAGGGAGGGAGGTAAAGGATTTTCCAATTACCTTCATGATTTAAATTTGCAATGGCGAGATTTGATTTTCAGGGCCGACGATAGGACATATTCCTTCGATATCTTATTGTCTGGGGATATTCCGCCTAACCCAACTTTATTGCTTTCAAGTCATAGATTTGCGTCTTTTATAGATGAATTAAAACAACAATATGATATTGTTATTTTTGATACACCTCCTACATTAATAGTCACAGATTCTTTGATTATCTCAAAGTATGCAGATACTACACTGTACTTAGTTCGATCTGGAGTTACAGAAAAAAGGCTAGTTACCTACTCTAAAAAATTAAGCGATGAAAAGAAAATAGTCAATATGGGTTATGTAATTAATGCAATCGACCTTAATCGATTCTACAGTTATGGATATAATTATGGATATGGATATGGTTATGGAAAGGATATGGAAAGAAAGTCTTGGTATAAACGACTATTTCAGTATTGGATGTAACGACTTTTGAGACAACGCTATTGGCTATGATGCTATAGGGATTTTTAAAATGAGTTTTACCTGTACTCGTTTTAGCGTCAAAGTGTACTCGCCAGAGTTGCTGAAAATTTGATGAAAATAATAATTAAAAAACGATAATAATGAATTTAACAGATGCCATAAACGAGTGGTTCACACCTTGCTTTGATAAAAATACCCAAGGAGCGGTTAAAGAAATGATGGATTTAGATCCAAAAGAATTGAAAGATAGTTTTTATAAGAATCTTGAATTTGGAACAGGTGGAATGAGGGGGATTATGGGAGTTGGGAACAATAGAATAAATAAATATGCACTTGGGAAGAGTACACAGGGAATCTCTAATTATTTAAAACAAACTTTTGCGGCCAACTCATTAAGGGTCGTAATTGCTTACGATTGTCGTCACAACAGTAATAGTTTAGCAAAGGTTGTTGCTGATGTTTTCTCGGCTAATGGTATTCAAGTTTATTTGTTTTCGGGCTTACGACCTACCCCAGAGCTTTCTTTTGCTGTGCGGTATTTAAATTGTCAATGTGGAATTGTACTCACAGCTTCACATAATCCCCCGGAATATAATGGTTATAAAGTGTATTGGAAAGATGGGGGGCAAATAGTACCTCCAGAAGACCAAGAAATAATTAATTCAATCGAAAAATTGACTTATGACCAAGTCAATTTTCAAGCGAATGAGGATCTAATACATCATATTAATTCGGAGGTTGACGCTGCTTTTATTGAATCGTCTATAGTGAGCACAAGTTTTAATACCGACAAAATTGCAAAAGAGAATTTAAATATTGTTTTTACACCTTTGCACGGAACGGCCATAACAATAATTCCTGATGCACTGCAACAAGCAGGTTATTCCAATTTTCATATTGTTGAAGATCAGGCGATACCGAATGGAGACTTTCCAACAGTAAAATCTCCAAATCCAGAGGAGCCGGAAGCCTTACTAATGGCATTAGAGTTGGCCGAGAAGGTAGGGGCAGATATTGTAATTGGTACAGATCCTGATTGTGACCGTTTAGGTATTGCAGTTCGAAACATCGAAGGACAAATGGTATTATTGAATGGTAACCAGAGTATGATTTTAATGATGGCTTTTTTACTGGAAAAGTGGAAGAACAACAATAAGATTAACTCGCAACAATTTGTTGGATCAACCATTGTGTCAACTCCAATGATCATTGGGTTAGCAAATGCATATGGTGTGGAATGCAAGTTGGGGTTGACGGGATTTAAATGGATTGCCAAAATGATAAAAGACAATCCGGCACTTGAATTCATCGGAGGAGGGGAAGAAAGTTTTGGTTTCATGGTTGGGGACAAGGTTCGGGATAAAGATGCCGTTGCAGCTAGTTTATTAACATGTGAATTAGCAGCTCAGGCCAAAGCTAAAGGCAGTTCGGCGTATTTAACTTTATTGAATTTATATGTTGAATATGGTTTTTATAAAGAGCATCTAATTTCGATAACCAAAAAAGGACAGGAAGGATTAATTGAAATTGATAAGATCATGGTAGCCTTACGCAAACAACCTATTTCAGAAATTGATGGCAAAAAAGTGATTCGTATAGAAGATTATAAAACATCAATAGTTAAAAGGACAGCAGATAATACAGAGGACTTATTGTTACTTCCTAAAGCTGATGTGTTGGTTTTTTATGCAGAGGATGGTTCTAAAATAGCTGTAAGACCAAGTGGGACAGAACCGAAAATTAAATTTTATATTAGCGTAAATGCCCCTCTGGATTCAATAGAAAATTACACAAAAGTTGAGGCCTTCTTGAACAATAAAATAGTAAATATTGTGTCCCAATTGCAATTTTAGAAAATTGTATTAACTATTTTAAAACCGGGAAATAAGAATGGCTTTTAGAATCGTTTATATCTTAAAAAGCAAGTCAACTAGAAAATTTCATTCTTAATTAATAAATCACCAATTTTATTTTTTTTAGCAAATACAATGGGTTTTTTGGTTAAAAAAAGAATTTGTTTTTCGTTGTGAATATCAGTGCCAGTAAAGTCATACATGTCATTTTCGATTAATTTTTCTGCAATCTTTTGAGTTTTTTTGCCGTAATAACCATTTATTGATAATAAATTAAGTTGAAAAAAAATATTAAATTCTTTTAACTCTTCATACCTTGACATGTTGTGATGAAAGTAAAAATAGCGTTCGGGATGGGCTATTATTATTTTGTAATTTTTTATTTTCAATTCAAACAACATATCATATAAATTAATAGGTTTGAAAAACAAAGGAAGTTCAACCAGAATATAATTTTCTTTTAAACAGAGTAATGGTTCTTTCTCTAGCTTGTTAATGAGATTCATATCTAGCATATATTCGCTGGCATATCCTTTTAAGAAATCATGGTTTTTCTTTATTGAGGTTGCTTGATCAAAAGCATTTTTTATACTAAGAGGCGTGTTGTTCCAATGTGTAGTAAAAGTATGAGGCGTTGCAATAGCACTGCAGATGTTAATTTCTCGCATTCTTTTTATAAGGCATGTGGTTTCATAAGTGTTTTTTGCCCCGTCATCTATAGCGGGTAGCAGATGATTGTGAATGTCAGTGTAATTTTTTGGAAGTATATCCTTCAAATAGTACTTTGATCGGAATAGAGGAAGCATGGCGTAAAGATTAATCCCAAAAATAAAAGTTTCTTTCTTTTCTCTTTTTCCTTTTTAGTGTTATTAATTCCTTAGGGAGGATTTTTTGTCTTTTTTTTTCAACTCATCTAAAGATATAAATTGCACTGTATACTACAAATTTATTAGTGTTTAAAACTCGTCGTGCATTATCGAATTAAATTGACACTTCGTTTTTTAATTACATTGTATTTTTATTGAATAGGTCCCAACCGATTCCAAGTAGTTTTCGTTCACTTATTTTTTTCGCATAGTGCGTATTTAGCCGGCAAATATTCTACTTCGGACATTACTTCTTTTCAGATGTTCTTTTGAGGGAGTTACAGATGTCATCATTGTTTTCTTATTGTAAATTTATTGACAGCGTTTATCTTAGTTTTGACCTGTATCCTGTAGAATTTGATTTGGCGCTCAAGTAGTCATATATGTTTTCTTTTTTTCTTTCGTCCTAACCAAATCAGCAATCCCGTAATTGGTAATGTGGCTGCAAAAAGACAAACCAAAAAGGCCAGGATTTTTGTTGGATATCCGTAAATGCTTCCTGTATGAATTGGGTAAATAAGACGTCGGATTTTGTCACCATTGCTAAAAGATTCATATGGTTTGACTTTTAAAATATTACCAGTGTATCTATCGAAATAGATTATACTTGAAATATTAGGAATCGATTTTTCAAGATTTAGCTTTATGACCATTATGCTGTTTATGGTGTCCGATGGGATTCTGATCTGAGTATCTCCTTTGTATCTATAAATACTGTCGGTCTTTGAAAATAGGTTCTGATAAAAAAAAGTTTTATCAGGCATTGGATCAATTTTAGTTGAATTTTCCACTTTGACCGATGATTTTTTCGCTGTTCCATCTGCCAGCAAATAAATACCACTTTCGAACCATTTAAAAGACCAGGTTAGTCCTGTTAGTGATATTATCAAAAGAATAGTGAATGTATAAATACCGAAAGTCGAGTGAAAATCCCAGTTGACCCTTTTAAAAGAAGCGCTCCATTTTACGCTTAATCTTTGCTTTAGGTTTTTTAGTTTGTTTGGCCACCATAAAATGAGGCCTGAAAACAGCATAAAAACAAAGATAAGGCAACTGCAACCCGTAATAAATTTCCCAGCTTCCCCCAAAATTAAGTGGCGATGCAAATCGAGCACGACAGAAAAAAACCTGCTTTTTTGAGGAATTACCGCCAATACTTTTCCAGTATAAGGATCTACAGAGAATATCTGATCATTTTTCTGGGCATTGGTTCCAGAAATAATTACGCTCCTTTGCGGATCTTCATAAGTTTGAATACGGTCTAATTCCGTGATTGCATATTGCTTTCGGATAGCATTAACATAAAGATCAACAGGTGTTTTTTCTGTTCCGATGGCCGAAACTTTATAAAATTCGGGATTTATAAAAGCATCTATTTCTTCTTCAAAAACTAAAATACTTCCGGTAAGCGCCACAATAAATACAATTAGCCCGGACGAAAGTCCGAGCCATAAATGTAGAAAAATAATATTTTTTTTTAATGTTTTATTCATCTAAAGAGGATTTGAAAAAATATTTTGAATATAGCTAAAGCTTTTAAAAGGAGTATCCAAGTGTTAGCAACCAGTTCGAGGGGGCACCGGGGAATAAACGAATATAGTCATAACCACCAACCCAGTAGGTTTTGTTAAATATATTATTGGCATTTACCTGGATTTTAAATTTATTGATATTGTAATATAATGCCGCATTAAATAAAGTGTAGCCTGGGAGAGTTTGTGTGTCAGTTTGGCTTAATGTACGTGTTGTTGCAAAAGTACTTCCTAAAGCAATGCCAAAATCCTTTAAAACTCCCTGAGTAAAATTATAGCGTGTCCATAAATTACCTTGTTGACGTGGTGTGTTTGGTTTTTGTCTTCCAATTTCGGATTCAATCGGACTATCCGTAATTGCGGCCTCATTGTATGAATATGCAGCAGAAACATTCCAGTTTCTCGTGATATTTCCGTTAGCATCGATTTCAATACCTTTTGATTCTTCTTCACCTACAGCACGCATCAGATCCGGATTTGTAGAATCGTTTGCCGGATATAAAGTGTTTCTTTGCTTGATTTTAAACAGTGCAACGGTTACGAAAAGTTTTTCTTTGAACCAGGAAGATTTTCCTCCAAATTCTATCATATTGCTTTCTACCGGATCAAAGGGACCGCCCGCATTTGGGTTTGATTGAGAAGAAGCCGTCTGCGGATTGTATCCCTTTACATAAGTTCCATACAAATTAATGTTTGGATTAACAGTATAAGTCAATCCAAAACGCGGTAAAAACGAATGTTGTTTTACTTTCTTTTCATTACTTTTTTTGTAGTTTTCTTTATCGCTGTATTCGTCATAACGTACACCTATTAAAGCCTGAAAAGCACCAAACTTGATATGATCCTGAAGGTAAATTCCATACAAGGAATAGTAAGTAGGGTCAAAAGGACGCGCTGCATAAAAATACTTGCTCATATCTTTTAACTGCTGTGATCCGGAGGGATTAGTCAGATCAAAATGCGCCACGTTTGGTACTGGATTTCCTTTTGAATCCAATAAATATTTATCTTTATTAGCCGGGTTATAAGTTGCAATTGATCCCGTATTGGACGCATTTCTGTATCCTGTAGCCTGTAATTGTGAACCTCCGGGCGGCACTTGCTCCTGTGCATAATCATAACCCAAGATCAGGTTATGATCTAAATCTCCCGTTTTGGTTTCATATTTAAAAAAGGTCGAAAGATTATCAATATAACGTTTACGTTTACGAATAAAGACCTGCATTTCTATAGAAGTGGGAATAGTGCTCCCATCTCCTGCTGATGCATATTTATTCGCGCCGCGGTGTTCTAAAAGATCTTCTGTATATCCTGTACGAATGTAGGATGCAGAAAACGAAAAACGATCTGTAAATTGATGATTTAAGGAAGTTGTTACAATATAGGTCTCTTCATTTAAATAATCGTTTGTCGAGTTTAACGAATTGGAAATTTTGGTTGAGTATAAATTATTTTCATAAGTTGATTGTCCACGATCCAGAATACTTTTCGAACTGTTATAAATCAGATCAAAATTGACACTTGTTTTTTCATTCGGTAAGAAAGACAAGGAAGGAGCAAGTACAATATTCTTGTCGAATTGTAAATCTCTGAAAGAATTCGCATTTTCGTAGCCTAAATTCAATCGGTATAAAAGTGATTTGTCTTCTGTTAGAGGCCCCGTAAAATCGGCTAAAGCCCTTAAAGTATTAAAACTTCCGGTAGAAAAACTCACACTGTTTGCAGCCTGATCCAAAGGTTTTTTAGTCACTCTGTTTATGACACCTCCAGGAGAGGCGTTTCCAAACAAGGCAGAAGATGGTCCTTTTAAAACCTCGACACGTTCCAAATAATTGGCAAGCGGCTGTTTCCAAAATCCGGTAGAGGTCCGCATACCGTTTAATAATTGTGTATTGCTTCCTCCATTGATTCTAAAACCTCTAATCGAAATATCATCATAGAAAGTAAACTGACTCACCCCGCTGAAGTTTTTTACAACCTCACCTACGCGAATAGATCCCTGATCTGCAATTAGCTCTTTTGTAGCATACGAAACTGCCTGAGGCAAATCTTTTAGGGCAATTTCTGTTTTGGCTCCAATAAAAGATTTTGAGTTTCGGTATGATTTCTCTTTGCGTCCAGTGATTTCAACAGTCTGTAAAGTATTGATGTTTTCCTGTAGAACTATCGAAATTTCGAGTTTTTCATTTTGATGTAATTCGATATTTTTTTCCTGAACAGAAAACCCCATTGCCGAGAAATAAATACTATAATTTCCAGGGGGAAGATTAGTGATTTCAAAGTTTCCATTATCGTCAGAAATGAGATTCTTTTTTGGGCTCTTTATAGAGATAGAAGCATAAGCAACAGCTTCGTTATTTTTGGAAACTATTTTTCCGTTGATTTTGGCATTTTGTGCCAGACCAATATTAAATATGGCAAGTAGTAGAATAAATGAGAATGTAAATTTCATGGCGGTTATAATTTTTAGACCGCAAATTTATATTTATTTAGACTAATTACAAATAATATTTTATTAATATTTTTGGAAGATCAATTGTTTCTGGTAATAATTTTGAAGTTTAATTGTACCAGGCAAATTTTAGAGCCATTGATCAAGGAGTCCCAATGTGTTTTACAAATGATAGTTTTTTTTCAATTATTTGATTTATAGTGAAATAAAATACTTTTAAAATATATTGGCTACTGCTGATAAAACAGGAGGAGGTTCTCAATACAATTATTTTTTTTTGCCTATACAATATAACGGTAATGCAAATTTTAACTTGTAATAACTTTTTTGCAATTTAAAAGGATATTTATGTCGATCTGTAAGTGTAAAAAATAGAGGTAATTACTTCGTTATTTGCGATGGGGTGTTTGTGCTGCCGATGCGATGAAGCTGTTATGGGCTGTTTTTCTCGTTAATATTTGGGGATTCATATACTTAGAATCCGTAGCTTTTTTTTATTTTTCCAACTTCAACAAAGCAAGTTTTGAAACCAGATCGTCAAGCATTAATCGAGTATCTAAATTGGTATAAACTCTAATTTTACGACCTTCTAAAGTTTCTTCATACAATCCAGAATCATTAATCCTTGGAATTGTTTTTAATACATATTTACAGGATGCTGAGTCAGCTTCCCAAGAGGTTTGCAAAGCAGTTAGTAAAACTAATGGACTATCACCTAAAACATACGCTTCGCCAAGGGAACGTTTAGATCTTTTCATTAAATCCTCAAGTTTTTCGACTAGGAACTTACCAGTGATTCCATTTGATTTAATTTTATACACCAGTTCTGAATAGGAATATAAGGCTTGTCGATAGGTATCTCTTGGTACTTGCCAAATTGAAATATCAGAAATATTAAAAATTACCTGACATGCCTTAATATCAATCCCTAAATTATATTCAAGATTTTTCCCCTTGGGAGGTGGTATGGCTAATCCTTGATATTCTGGACCGCCTATCCAAACCAATTTGATTTTTTTTGCTATTCGAGGTTCCATAAGATAAGCACTTGCTATATTTGTTAATCCTGCACCACAGACAACATATAGCGGCATTTTTGTATCCTCACGCATCGCTTCCTGAACGATAGCTTTTGTGCCATTCGATATAATAGGTGTTTTAATATCTGTTAATACAGAAGCTCCACCTTCATAAATAGGTATTTTTCCTGTTAATTTCATTAAACTTAATAGTTCATTTACTTGAGTGCATGCATAAGTTGCTGTCCCGGATGAACCATAAAATCCTTCTTTATAATGTTGAGAGCCAATTATTCCTTTGATTTCGACCGATGGTGATAGTATATGATGCACCAATTGAAATAATCCATCAGGGTCTCCACCAAAGTCATTATCAATAATTACACGAATCCTTGGTTTAACTGTTTCATTGTGATAAATAGAATCGTTTTGGGCATAGATAGAATATCCTTGTATCAGAAATATTCCAATTAGAAATCTTTGAATAATACGTTTCATTAAATAAAAAAATATTTAATACTTAAGAGCTGAACTCGATTAATAATTTAGTTTGAAAACATTGCACAAAAGGTAAAATCTGGCATATTTAAATCTTTGATAATTAAATATTTAACTAAATTCTGCCTTGTGATTATTTCGATAAAATTACTTATATTTTTTCTATTGTTGATGATTTTTGTTAAGGTTTTGGTAAAAATACATAACTTTTTCTACTTGGAAGGGCTTTTAAGTTTCCTTCAATTGCGTCAAAATCTGAAGTGATTACAATTCATTTACTTTTTCATTTCAGTGGTTTTCTTTGTTTCAAGCATTATTATATTTCATGTTTAAAAAATATGCAAAATGAGTTTTCTAATACGATTTCTTATAATCGTTTTTTAGAACTGATGTAAAGTGTTCTTTTTGCAATGACAATTTTTGCCAAAACCTGTTGCTTTGGCAATTACAGGCATTTTGTTTGTAGACTCGAAACCAATAAGGATTTGTAAAAATAAACGAATCACTGGAAATAAAGTTTTCAAAGGCACAGCCAATAAAGGTAAATCTGTAATGGGTTGTTTCATCGGGTTAAACAATATATCATCATTAATGGCAAAGGAGAATTGTTAAGCTTTACGTAACTCAAGCCAACGTAAATGATAGAGAACCACTGTAAAATTGAATGCTTCTATCAATCCTAAAAATGAATTAGAATTATATGATTTAATAAATGACCCATCTGAAAGTAAAAATATTGCTAAGCAATTTCCAGAAAAAACAATGGAATTGGAGGGATTGATGAAATCATCACATGTAGAATCTACGTTATTTTCATTTATAATTCAAAACAAGTAGGTCTGTAAAAAAGTAAGTTACAGCACGCCAAAACTAAAGAGGACCAACCATCCTTTCTAAAAAAAAATGCGAAAGTTGTTTCGTAAATATAATATTTGATAAGCAAACATATCCTGAAGAAAATGCAGGATACTATTAATTGGTGGAGGCTCTATATGCTCTTCAAAAGGGGTATCGAGCCATTTTTGTAAGTCAATTTTAGCGAAAAGATTCAAAGGTACAAAAGTTACTAAATTTGACAAATATCAGTCAAATTTTGATTATACTTCTAATTCTTTTAGAATTAAAATGGTAATTGAAGCTGCCCATATTTGAATCATAACTGCATTTTTGGTTGCATAAATGATTTTATGACTATCCGTTAGGAAATCTTTATAGGGATGTTATGCTGCAATTAGACACTTCAGAATAATTAGGAATCCACTGCCATATTATTTAGTCATTCACTATGTATACCGCAAATTTCAGAGCTATTTACCACCTAATTCCAATTTGAAGTAATCATTGAATTCCGATGTGTTTTAGAAGTTGGAATATGTTTTAATGTGTTTATTTTTAGTAAATTGAAAATTCAATTAAAGATATGTTGGTACTGATTTGTGTTAGTCAATTTGTATTGGAAAGTGTTGGTCAATTTGATCGGCTTTCCCACTGTCAGTTATTACATGAATAGTAATGTATAAAAATACATCTGCTTTTAACTTTAAAGCGACTGAGATAGCCGCCTTAAAGCAAAAGGCAAAAAGGCATTTTGTTTTTAACGAGTATTAAAAAATTCTTATTTAAATGAAATTTTATTAGTTGTTTCCCTTTTTTTCTCGTCGATGATTTTTGTATAGATCTGAGTGGTCTTTATGTTTTTATGTCCAAGCATTTTAGATACGGTAAAAATGTCAGTACCTGCTGCCATCTGTAATGTTGCATAGGTATGGCGAAAGCAATGAAATGTAATATGTTTCTCAATTGATGCGTCTTTAACCCAAAGGGGAAGCAGCCGGTCGACATCCCATTTTTTTAAATCATAAAAGACTATTTTATGTTGTTCTACTTTTTCACCTAAGAACTCGAACGCTTCATGAGAAATAGGAAGGGTTACCGGTCTATCAGTTTTTTGCTGCTTAAATCTAATGTAATATCCTTCACTTTTACTATACTGCACTTCGTCCCATGTAAGTTTTACTATATCGGAATAGCGTATTCCTGTTAGCAAAGAAAACATGCAGACGCGTTTGACAATTTCTTTTTTGCAAGGTGTTTTAAACAACTTTGAAGCTTCTTCCATAGTAAGGAAATTTCTTTGGGACTCCTGTTCCTTGATGCTTTCGACTGCAGCATTAACATCTGTTTGCAATAATCCTTTTTTGTAAGCTTTTCGTAGGGTGGCTTTGATCTTGTTAAAATAGGATAGGGCTGTGTTTTGAGCCAAAAAGCGGTCTTTTTTTCTTAGACATTTTGCCTTTAATATATATTCCCTGAAATCCTCAATAACAGTTACATCAATGTCTTGTATTAATAAATCCTCATTCTTGAGAAACTTTTCAAAGTGGATAATTGCATATTTCCAAATTTCAGCGTTATTCCCGGTTCTGCTTTCTGCTGTTTTTTTTAGATATTGCATAAATGACTTTTCTCCGATCTCTTTAAGACGAAGTTGCTCCTGCTCAAATGGGGTATAGATTTGTGGCTTATTTACTTCGTTAAACCTATTGGCACAAATAATTTCGGCCTTATGTAGATTTTCGGAATTCATGGTCTTTTCAAAACCATTTTTTGGTTTTTGCACGAGGTATAAGCTTAAATATTCTCTGCGCGAAAATTCACGAGTTTTGGCGTTATAGATTGGAGGGAAAAAATCAAGATATAACGTAATCTTTCCACTAGGCAGCGTCCTTTTTCTTAGTGTAACATTTATATTTTTCATCTTCCTGCAGCATTAAAAATTATATCGATATCCTGTTTGGCTACACAGGTGAATTTTCCAACGGAATATTTTACTATACCCTGTCGTTGAATCAATAGATAGAGAGCTCCCGAAGAAATATTGTATTTCTGTTGAATTTCGGTTATAGTATAGCAGTTGTCAAATCCAGGAAATTGCTGTCCAGTCTTCAAAGTAACATCCTGAATGGGAATTGCAAAGAAAGCCTCAAGGTCACATCTACGAATAACTGTTCGATTGCCAAACTTTGCAATGTCCAGATGTCCATTGTTAACTAGCCTATAAATGGTACTCCGGCTGATTCCGAAAAGTAGGCTAGCCTGAGTGATTTTCAGAAACTCAAGCGGCTTTATTTTTTCCATATCTGTGTTTAAAAGCTGAACGGTCTCGTTATTGCTTTTTTCTACTTTTCCTTTGCGCACCATTGATTTATAACCTCTGCTGTTGCAAATATGTGAACAATAACGGGTAAGTGTTGTTCTGGCTGTGAACTGTTTTTTGCAGTGCTCACAAATTCTTATAACCTCAATTTTAGAACTCATAATGTGACTAATTTTGTGTCCCATCGTGTCTATGTGTCTCTCTATGTGTCATAATTTCGCCAAAAAAAAATCCAAAGTGGAAAATTATTTTCGTGGTACAATAATGGTACAAAAAAGAACAAATTATCTGCAAATAAAATTATATAAACAGAAAAATGAATCCCAGTTAAAATGTTGTTTTATAATAGTTTAACTGGGATTTTTTGTTTTACTTAGTGATGTTTTGTGAAATCTATTTCCCAATACAAAAGTTCGCGAAAATATTCCCCAACAGCTCGTCATTTGTGACCTGACCGGTGATTGTCCCAAAATGGAACAACGCTTCCCGAATATCAAGTGCCATCAAATCACTGGACAAATTGGTTTCCAATCCAAATTTCACTTTTTGGATTTCGTCCAGAGCTTTCAGTAAAGAATCGTAATGACGAGTATTGGTAACAATAGTTTCATTATTGCGCAAAGCACCAGTATTTACAAAAGAAATAAGCTGATTTTTGAGTTCTTCAACACCTATTTTATGTTTTGCAGATATCGTTTCAAGGGTAACGTTTAAAGTTTCAAGTTGTTTTCTAATATTTTGGACTTCATCATCCGTAAGCAAATCAACTTTGTTTATTACAACCAATAAAGGTTTTAAAGGGTATTTATTTTTAACTTTTTCGATTTCTGTAATATAATCAAAACCAGAAGTCTTAAATTTTAAACCATCAAACAAAAAGATAACAACCTGAGCCTGCTCAATTTTTTCGAAAGTTTTTTTAATACCGATACTCTCTACAACATCTTCTGTTTCACGAATTCCGGCAGTATCAATGAATCTAAAACCAATTCCGTTAATGACCAATTCGTCTTCAATCGTATCTCGGGTAGTCCCTGCAATTTCCGAAACAATGGCGCGTTCTTCGTTCAGTAAAGCATTCAGTAAAGTAGATTTCCCTACATTGGGTTCACCCACAATCGCCACAGGAATACCATTTTTGATAACATTACCAACGGCAAACGAATCGATTAGGCGCTTTAGAACAAATTCGATTCGGTTCAATAATTCGTGAAATTGGCTTCTGTCGGCAAACTCAACATCTTCTTCGGCAAAATCCAATTCGAGTTCGATGAGCGAAGCAAAATTCAAAAGCTCTTCTCTTAATTTGGCAATTTCGTTAGAGAAACCGCCACGCATTTGCTGCATCGCAATTTGATGAGAGGCTTCATTGTCTGACGAAATCAAATCGGCAACGGCTTCGGCCTGAGACAAATCAAGTTTACCGTTCAGGAAAGCTCTCAAAGTAAATTCCCCCGGATTGGCCATTCTACATCCTTTACGGAGCAATAACTGAATAATCTGCTGTTGAATATAAGTCGAACCGTGACAGGAAATCTCAATAGTGTTTTCGCCGCTATAAGAGTTAGGGCCTTTGAAAACAGAAACCAGAACTTCGTCCAGCGTTTTTTGGTCATCTACAATATGCCCTAAATGGAGGGTATGTGATTTTTGTTGTCTTAAATCTTTGTTTTTTATAGATCGAAAAACCGACTGTCCTATAGCAATGGCGTCTTCGCCAGAAATTCGAATTACGGCAATGGCTCCAGCTCCCGAAGGAGTGGCTAAAGCAACTATAGAATCGTTTGGGATCATAACAAAAAATTTATGCAAAAGTAAGCAAAACTTACCAGCTTACAAGTCTTCAAAATCTATGCATAAAATGTTATTTTTTTATTAAAAAGAAATCAAAATGACAATTATCATGCTTTGTTTTTAGAAGTTTTGTAACTTTAGGTGAAATATTGAAATTCAGTAAATTAGCGAAATATGAAAAAAATATTGTTCCCGACAGATTTTTCAGAAGTTTCAAAAAACGCCTTTATTTATGCTTTAAAATTGGCCGACGCAATAAGCGCTGAAATTGTTACTTTGCACGTTTATGAATTGGATTCGCCTGCTTATTTGGATGTTTCCATCTATTTGCAAGATATTTATGAATATGAAGAATTAAGTGATTTTGAAAATTACAAGGACGAAGTTCCTGTTTTGAGGAAGATTGCCGAAGAGAATAATCTGGGGCACATAAAAATGAATAACGTTCTTGTACAAGGCTATTTAGTGAATGAAGTAGTCAAACTTTCCAAAAAGGAAAACATAGACTTTATTGTGATGGGAACTAAGGGTGTGACCCATCTTCGTGAAGTGTTTTTGGGAACAGTGACTACAAAAGTAATGAATGAATGCAATGCTACAGTCCTTGCCATTCCGGAAAAATGCAGTTATGTGCCTATTGAAAAAATATTGTTCAACACCAGATTTAAAATGACTGATATCGAGCCCTTAAAAAAAGTGGTGGCTTTGGCCAATGTGTTTCACTCGCATATCGATTGTTTGAATATAAAACCCCCACATAGCGTCTATAATGACGATTTTGTGGTCGATTTCAAGAGCGTTTTCAAAGATGAGGATGTCGATTTTCATTCTGTTTTGGGTAACGATATCGAAGGGATAATTTTAGATTTTATTGAAAAAAACAACATAAATATGGTAGCTATTCACGAACGGCACAGAGGCTTTTTCGAAAAACTATTTCAGGTAAGCCTTTCCAAAAAGCTAACATTTCATATCAATATCCCAATTTTGTCCGTTCATTAAACCTACCAATTTTTAAAATTTGGGCGTGCCCCAGTTGAGCAAAGGGGCTTTATACAAAACGTTTATACGCCCCTTTGCTCAACTGCGTCGGGCTGTTCGGGCTACTTCGGTAGCTTCCTGCCATCCCTCACGCAAAATCTGCAAAACAACAAGTAATCGTGCAAAAAGGAAGTTCCTGCGATTATTTGGTAAGAGAATCAAAATAGTAAACGAGTAGTTTTTCAAAATTTAACCTATAATTCACTCAAAATGAAAAAGATTTTATTTCCCACCGATTTTTCTGAAGTAGCTAATAACGCTTTTATCCACGCATTGGAATTTGCAAAAATTGTAAAAGGAGAGCTTTTGTTATTGCATACTTTCGAACTGCCTATTGTCGATAATCAATTTATTCCGGATAACTACTATACTATTTTTGATTCTTTACAATTGGCACAATTTGATATGTTCAAAGAGGAAATCCCCAAACTTCGTGAACTGGCAAAGAAAAGAAACCTGGATCACATTAAACTAAGTCATAAACTTATGGACGGTGATTTAATTTATGCAATTAAACAAGTCGTCAAAGAAGAAAATATTGATTTTGTTGTGATGGGAACTTCAGGTGCTACGGGTTGGGAATCGTTTTTTGTTGGTTCCAACACGGGTTCCGTCGTTACTGCTGTCGATGTCCCCGTTCTTAGTGTACCCGCTGAGGCACAATACGATAAGATTAAAACGATTGGTTTTACCACTCGATTCAGGGAGAAAGACAAAGCACCACTGAAACAAGTCATCAAAATCGCCAAAAAAACATTAGCCGAAGTAAACTGTTTGTATGTAAAAACCAATAAGTCTGATGTTTCAGATGAGACAATAAACCAATGGAAAACCGAATTTGAAAAAGAACCTGTTAAGTTCACAATCATAAATAGTGATTTGGTCAAAGAAACTATTATGGATTTTGTATCTCATAAAAACATTGATATTTTGGCGATGATAACCCATAAACGAAATTTCTTCTCCGAATTGTTTAGTCCAAGCCTGACTCAAAAAGTATCCAATACTTCAGTTGTTCCCGTATTGGCGATGCATGAAGAAGGTTGATTTTAGATTACAGATTTAGGATTTTAGATTTAGGATTTTAGAATTGATATTGTAATTGATATTGAAATTGTGATTCCCTACATTTGTATATCATTACAATAAACGATGGATATATATAAAAGCAATAGTCAAAACTATTCTGAGGATTTAAAGAAAATAAATGCCAAATACAATACAATTAGTTTTATCAGATTGATAAGTGGTTTACTGTTATTAGTAAGCTTATACTATTACATAAAAACCGGAGAATCAATGTTTGTTGCCACGGCAATAGCGTTGTTTTCCGGTTTTCTCGTTTTGATGCGAATCCATTCGAAATTGTCTTTTCAAAAAAAGATAAAAAGTGCATTGGTAGCAATCAACGAGAATGAAATAGCTTATTTGGAGCGAAAATCAATTCCTTTTGAAAATGGATCCGAATTCAATGACTTTCATCATCCGTATGCTTATGATTTGGATATTTTTGGAGAACATTCTTTATTTCAAAACCTAAACAGAACTGCCACTTTTATTGGAAAAAAAACGTTGGCAAAGCAATTATTGACGCTTTTGCCGAATGAAGAAATACTGGAAAATCAGCAGGCTGTAAAGGAATTAAAGGAGAAGCTGAATTGGAGACAGGAGTTTTTGGCAATTACCAAAGTAGGTCAAGACTCTGAAGGATTTTATAAAACCCTGTTGCAGTGGAGTGTCTTTAATAGTAAGCCTTTGTCTAAAGGAGCTGTCATTATTTCATATTTGTTTCCAGGGCTGCTTTTATGTTGTTTTCTGGGGTATATGATAACTTCAAATACGACTTTTCTTTCTTATTTATCATTTCTGTTTGTTTGCAATTTGATGATTTTAGGGAATTTTACAAAGCGGATTCAAATGGAAATTGCTCAATCCGAAAATATCAATACAATAATCAGTCAATACAGCTTGTTGGTTCAAAAAATTGAAAACGAAAATTTTAAGTCGAAGAAACTGAAAGATTTGCAACAAAAATTAAACTTTAAAAACCAAAAGGCTAGTGCACATCTTAAAAAACTAGCAGAGTTGTTTTCTAATATGGAAACTATCGGGAATTTTGTTACTGCTTTATTGTTTAACGGAACATTTCTTTTTAATCTTCATGTTTTAAAATCAATGATTGCTTGGAAAAAAGAACACGCTCCTGTTTTGAAAGAATGGTTGGAGGTCATTGGCGAATTTGAAATGCTAAACAGTTTGGCAAATTTCTCGTATAATAATCCAGATTTTGTATTTCCTACATTGAATTCTGATTTTAAAATTGATTTTTCTAATTTAAGCCATCCTTTATTGAACCCGAAAACAAGGGTAGGGAATGAGGTGCAGTTTTATCCGCAATCTTTCATGATTTTGACGGGATCCAATATGTCCGGCAAGAGCACTTTCCTGCGCAGTTTAGGAATTAACATGGTACTTTCGGGGATTGGCTCTCCTGTTTGTGCGAGTCAGGCAAATGTGCATCCACTTCCTGTTTTGGTTTCTATGCGACTTTCAGATTCGTTATCTGACAGCGAATCTTACTTCTTTGCTGAAATCAAACGATTAAAGCAAATCATGGATGAATTGGAAATAAGACCTGCTTTTGTCCTTTTGGATGAAATTCTGCGTGGGACTAATTCTGATGATAAACGAAATGGAACCATTGAAGTGGTCAAAAAAGTAATTGACAAAAAAGCAATCGGAGCCATCGCCACACACGATATAGAAGTGTGTTTGACTACTAATGAATTTCCAGATATTCTTACCAACAAATGTTTTGAAGTTGAAATTTTCAACAATGAATTGCATTTTGATTACAAACTTCGTGAAGGTATTTGCAAAAATAAAAGTGCTACTTTCCTGATGAAAAAGATGGGAGTTATTTAAAAAAGTAATTTATTTCAAATATTTATCCTTGGTAGAAATTTCCTTTTAAAAATTGTATTTAAAATATTGAATTTTAATAATTTAAGTGAGAATAGAAATATTTTTTTGTTCTTCTATTAACATTATTATTGTCTAAAATGAGCTTCCCTGCCACAATTTTAACTTCTAATTTGAGTTTATTACAATAGCAAGTGTTGTAATCTACATCTCAACACTTCTTAGATACATTAAACAAACATCGATATCAAGCAATATTGATTTGAAGTTTTTTTTGTAATTATTATTGATTTTGAGGACTGCTGTTTTTAATTAATAATGAAAAGATGAAAGGAAAAATTATTACTTTGATACTGTTTTTTGTCTTAATCATTTCTTGTTCGAAAGAAGATGATGGAGGTGAAATGACAGTGGGTGGAAATCCAGTTGCCAATAATCAAAAAACTTTAGGGGCATCTTCCCATGATTTATTGGCTGATGATACTTTCAAAAGTATGGTCATCGAAGTGGCTTATGTTCAGGGGTATGAGCCTTCAGCAACAGCAATCAATAATTTTGTTGCTTTTTTGACTGAACGAGTGAATAAACCTCTTGGAATAAATGTTGTAAAAAAGCCTATTGCCTCACCGGGAAAGGCGACGTTTACCAATCAGGATATTGTTGCGATTGAAGATGCCAACAGAACCGAATACAATTCTTCAAACCAAATTGCTGTCTGGGCTTTTTTCGTTGATGGAGCGTCGTCCAGTAATACGAGTACTTCCTATATTCTGGGAACGGCTTACCGAAATACTTCTTTTGTAATTTTTGAAAAAACGATTCAAGGATTGAGTGATAGTCCATTTGAACCCAATAGAAGTTTATTGGAAACGACTGTTATCGAGCATGAATTTGGCCACATACTTGGGTTGGTTAATTTGGGAGCAAAAATGCAAACTAATCACGAAGATACTGTTCATGCCAAACATTGCAATGTACAAAGTTGTTTGATGTATTGGGATTCAGAATCTGGAAGCAGTATTGGTAATATGGTCTCAGGTGGAACGGTTCCAAAATTGGATTCCCAATGCCTAGCCGACTTAAAAGCTAATGGAGGAAAGTAAAATTTAGAATATAGAAATTAGAACACAGAAATTAGAAATTTAAAACAGAAAACAAAAAAGCATGAAAAAAGCAACCTACTTAGCAATAGCTTTAGTTTTTGGGGGAATAACAGTATCTCAAGCGCAAAATTATAATCGTAAAATGAGTGGAGGAATAAAAGGAGGCTACAATTTGGCCTCAGTAAGTTTTGATGGCGACGGCGAAACAGATCGGCGTCATGGATTTCATATTGGGGTTTACGGAGAATCTTTTATCAGTGAAAACTTTTCTATCCAACCTGAATTATTGTATTCACAGCAAGGATATGAGATAAAAGATGCCAGCGGAACTTTCAAACAAAAATTAGATTACATCAATTTTCCAGTAATGCTTAAAGCTTATCCTTCAAAGAATTTCTTTTTGGAAGTTGGTCCGCAAATTGGGTTAGCTATTAAGCATAAAGAAGAATATGATGGATTTTTTAGTAGTTCCCAGGAGTATAACCCAGATAGTTTTGATTGGGGAATGAATTTTGGTGCAGGATTTAAAATGAATTCTAATATAAGTTTTGGAGCACGTTATCATTTAGGTTTAGGAGATTTATATGATAGCAGTAAAGCATATAATCGAGTTTGGCAATTTTATGTTGGATTTGATTTATAGTGCCAATTCTATTTTTATAATAAACAAGAAAAAGGATTTGATAATTCATAAGTCAAATCCTTTTTTGATTTTGGTGAAAAGAAAAAAGACCAAAAAACTGGTTAGGAATTTCGGTCTTTTCAGATATAAAAATTGGTTTTGGTTAGTTTAGTGTTTTGTGGTAACTAGCTGTTTAGCATAACTGGCATTACAAGCATTGTTACGGTTTCGCCATCTTCTAATCCGTCAATTGGGGTTAGAATTCCAGCTCTGTTTGGTAATGACATTTCGAGCATTATCATATCTGATTGCAAGTTGTTCAACATTTCAGTTAAGAAACGGGAGTTGAAACCGATTTGCATATCGTCTCCTTGATAATCACAAGTCAATCTTTCTTCTGCTTTGTTTGAGTAGTCGATATCTTCAGCAGAAATGTTTAATTCGGCTCCTGCTACTTTCAAACGAATTTGGTGTGTTGTTTTGTTAGAGAAAATAGCAACACGACGTACTGAACTCAACAATTGAGAACGATCCATCATTAATTTGTTAGGGTTTTCTTTTGGGATAACCGCTTCGTAATTCGGATATTTTCCATCAATTAAACGACATAATAAGATGTAGTTGTCAAAAGAGAAAGTTGCATTCGAATCGTTGTATTCTATTTTTACTTCAGCATCAGAGGTGCTTAAGATACTTTTTAAAATGTTCAAAGGTTTTTTTGGCATAATAAACTCAGCCACTTGTGATGCTTTTACATCAGAGCGTGCGTATTTAACCAATTTGTGTGCATCTGTTGCCACAAAAATCAAGCCTTCTGGAGAAAATTGGAAGAAAACTCCAGACATCACCGGACGCAAGTCGTCATTTCCTGCAGCGAAGATGGTTTTGCTAACTGCAGTTGCCAAAACATCAGCAGGAACAAGTGTTACAGATGGTTCGTCTAAGTTTACAGATTTTGGAAATTCTTCTCCCGGAGCATACGCCAAAGCATATTTTCCTGAATTGGAACTGATTTCTATAGTACTGTTTTCTTCTACAGTAAAAGTTAAAGGCTGTTCCGGAAAGGTTTTAAGGATTTCCAATAATAATTTTGCAGGTACAGCAACACTTCCTTTACTGGTAGAATCGATAGATAATGAGGCAGACATAGTAGTCTCCAAATCGGATGCCGAAACAGTTAATTCGTTATTATTTAATTCAAATAAGAAGTTGTCCAAAATTGGTAAAGTATTGTTATTGTTGATAACGCTACCTAAAACTTGTAATTGTTTTAATAAGTACGAACTCGATACTATAAATTTCATCTGTATTGTTTTGTTTTAATGATGTACTTTTTTTGAACCAAAATTTAAAATACACTTTACAAATATATTGTAAACTATTCTAGTATTGCAAATTTTTTATTAACATCTATTTACTGTATTTTCTTTTTCTCAGAAATGTAAATCCAAGGCCAAAAAGGGTTAGGATTAAGATTGGAAGCCCGATAGTTATGAATTGTGTATAGGTATAGTTTTCATACACTTTTTCTTTATCAAGCAAAGGCAAATCTAAATCTTTACTTCGAATGTTAATAAGTCCGGTGTCATCCAATAGATAATTGACACAATTCATCATAAAATCTTTGTTGTCGTATAAGTTTCCAGATCGTTGGTCATAGCCCAATTCTACCGGTTGTCCTTGTTTGTCCAATTGGTTTTTAATAATATCTCCATCCGAAATCACGATCATTTTGCTTTCTTTTCCTTCGGTTTGGAATGATTTTTCTTCAAAAGGCAGAACACGGTTTTGAAACATCGAATGAAAAGAGCCTTCCAGTAAAACCGCCATTGGTATATTTCCTTTATTAAGATAATCAGCAGGAGAAGTTTTTTCAGAAACCATATTCAGGCTGATAGGTACCGGTGTTCCAATTTTTTTGGAATATGGGGAAGATTGTAATAAAACTGTTTTCTTGATTCCGTTTTTCAATGTGTCAATCGCATTTGCAAAATCAAATTTGATTCCTCCCAGATTTTTAACAATCGGATGCTTGCTGGTAGGATAAACTTGTGGTGCAAACTTCCAGATAAAATCCTGATATTGGGTTCCGCTTCCTTGTTCACCACTAGCCAGTTTTATAGGGCTTCCTTGTTCATCTTTAATCAAGTCCGGATTGATACGCACTCCGTATTTGAAGAGCATATCATTAAGGTTTAAGTCTTTTGGGAAAGCCAAAGTTGCTCCTGACGGATTGTATAAACTGTCCATTTCGGCATTGACTTGTTCAACAAGCCAAAGCGTTTTTCCTCCGTGGATAATGAATTGGTCCAATACCAGTTTTTCTTCATCGGAGAAAGCTTCAGTTGGTTTTGCAATAACAGCCAAATCATAATCCTGTAATAATTTTAATGTTCCATTAGGATTTTTGGCAACTGAATCCAAAGTAAAAGGAGCAATGAAATAACTTTCGCGCACCTGCAACAGGAATTTAGCAATGTATCGTTCCTGAAGTTCACCATTTCCTTTAATGATGGCAACTTTCTTTTGTTTGTTTTTGGAAATTTTATTGATTCCATCTGAAATAGAATATTCAAGATGCTGAACGGAACCAATCACTTTTTGAGTGGTATTCGCCCCCATAATGTTTTTCAACAGCGGAATATTAACTTCTTTATTGTTGTAAACAGCAATTGCCCAAGGGAAAACCATCGATTGTGATTGCTTTCCTTTGTCGTCAACGGTAATATTTATTGGAGTAAGCCCTTTTCGGTATAACTCTTTAATATTCTCCATACTTTCGTCTTTGTTTTCCAAAGGATCCACAAATTCGATGATGATATTAGAATTATAGGCTTGAAATTCTTCCAAAAGTTGTTTGGATTCCAATTGTAATCGTTTGAATTCGGCAGGTAATTCTCCTTGGAGATATACTTTTATGGATAAAGGATTCTTTACATCTTTAAGAATCTTTAAAGTTGTAGGGGATAGGGTATAACGATGATCTTGAGTTAAATCAAAACGATGAAAAATAAAATTGCTTGCAATGTTTAAAACCAATACAACCGCAACAGTTATCAATACCGATTTGACATTTTTTATATTGAATGCTTTCATTACGATTTAATAGATTTTAGATTAAACACTGTGAACGAAAGAAATAAAACGGCAATACTAACGAAATAAATCACGTCTCTGGTGTCTATAACGCCACGGCTCATACTCTTGTAATGATCCTGCATTCCAAAATAGGAAATCAAAGAAGAAAAACTTGGTAAAACGGAAGCTAATCCTTGAAATCCAAAATAGAGGAAGAAGCACAGGAAAACAGCGATTATAAAGGAAACAATTTGATTCTCTGAAACCGATGAAGTAAAGATTCCAATAGCTGAATAAGCGGCTATTAAGAACAATAATCCAAAATAAGAGCCCAAAGTACTTCCTATGTCAAGATTTCCTTCGGGTGAACCTAAATTCGAAACCACTTCGACATAAATAACGGTTGGAATAATAGCCATAAGTATTAGTAGAAAAGCACCTAAGAATTTTCCGTTTACAATTTCCCAGATACTAATAGGTTTTGTGAGCAATAATTCGAGCGTTCCTTGTTTTTTTTCATCCGAAAAACTGCGCATGGTTACTGCGGGAATTAAGAAAATTAAGATCCATGGAGCCAAAGTGAAAAATGGTGTTAAATCAGCAAAACCAGTATTTAAAATATTGTAATCTCCTTCGAAAACCCAAAGGAATAATCCGTTTCCAATCAAGAAAAGAGCGATTACCAAATACCCGATTGGAGAACCAAAAAAGGATTTTATTTCGCGAAATACGATTGATTTCATATGTGTAAAATTTATTTATTATAGGTCACATATGGTATCGCCATTTTACTCATCGGTGTTTGCTTGCGCAAACTTGCTGTTAATGGCGATTTCATATTTGTTTGTTGCCGTAAAGGCATTAAGATTTATTGTCGTTTTTGTCAGAAGGATGCAAATATAGTAAGTTTTTTAATCTGACATCTGAAATTATCTATTCTAAACTCACTAATTTATCGACACTCCAAGCTTCGGGTTTAGCATTGAATAATTGCTTGGTAAATGTCCATACTTTATCGAAAAGTTCAGAATTTCTATAATTTTCTAAATCAGCTTCTGTTTCCCAATAACTATAGGTAAAGAAAATACTCTTATTGTTTTTGTCCTGATACAATTCGAGGAAACGATTTCCGGGAGCATTTCGAATTTGATTTTTCATTAAGTTGAAGTTTTCCAGAAAGGCAGGAATATTTTCCTCATGAAAACTCAGTTTTACTATTCGTACAAACATTTGATTTTAGATTTCTGATTAAGGGTTTTTGATTTTAGATGTGATAAATTAGGTGTTTTCTTTGTTCTATATTTCTATTTTTAAAATCTTAATACTCGATTCTTAGTACTTAGCTTTTAAATTGAATAGAAACCACATCTCTATAATTAAGTCCGAGTAAAGTACTGGCTGATCCTACAGTTAAAGGGTTGCTTCTGAAAATAGCAATTTCGAGAAAACCGGCTTCATTGAAAATAGCCAATTTTTGACCTTCATAATATTTTACAGGATATTTATCAGAACTTGCAATGGCTGAATAATAAGGCAAAATAGTTTTGATAGATTGATTTCTGTATGTGATTTCGTAATCCCTTCCTTTGGCAGTTTCCAGAAACTGCTTTTTGGTAATATTGGTTACCACATTCCCAAAATGGTCAATATAAATTACATTTCCTTTTAGTTGATTCCCGTCATCCGAAAGAGTTACCTGTAAATCGGTTACTTGTTTTAGGTTTTGGATTTCTTTTCCAATAACATTGAGGACACCGCCTCTTGCGATATGACAAGCTACTTTTACAAAAACATCCAAATCGGTTGCATCGTTGTGTAATCGGTCGTGAATGGTAATGGCTACTATTTTTTGAGGAATAATTTTTTGCGAAAGCATACTCAATATTCCATTGTCAGCTGCAACAAAAAAATGATCGTTCCATTGCATGACAACATGTTGATTTTCTTTGTTAAACTCAGAATCGACACCAATGATATGAACAGTTCCTTTCGGGAAACTATTGTAAGAGGCCGAAATGATGTAGCTGGCTTCTGCTGTATTGAAAGGGTCGATATAATGGGAAATGTCAACAATTGTAGCCTCAGGATGCTCGGATAATATTTTACCTTTTAACGCACCAACAAAGTGATCTTTCAGGCCATAATCGGTAGTAAGGGTAATTATTGACATAAAATTGTTTATAACTATTGTACTTTGTGGGCAATGAAACTTTTTTTTTACTAAATTTGAAATATGCAAATCTAGAATATTTTACAATTTATTTGAACAGAATTTCATTAGAATTAAAAACAAAAATTTATGCCTAAGTTTATTTTTATTTTATTTCTTTTCTTTTGTAGTCTGCATTCTTTTGGCCAAAACGGTTTATCAAATACCACAACAGATAAATCTAAAGTTTTTGGTGAGTCAGTCAACGTAAAAAAAGGAAAAATAGAAGCTTTGACGAACAAAGATATAAATGAAACTGAGATTGATTTACTTATCAAAAACAATCTTTGTGAAATTTTAGCTATCAAAACTTCCGATTTATTGAATGAATCTATGTTAAAAAAATTTAAAGCCAACGTATAATTTAGAACTAGAATGACCAAAATTCTAGAAAGATGTTTTTTAGTGTTATTTACTGATTTAGAAATTAAAAACTGCGATGGAATACCGCAGCGTAAATATTAAAATTGATTTAAACTCAATTTATTAACTTAAAAACTTCTTATTTTGAACGAAAGAATAATCGAGCTCATCGACATTGCTCCAAAAGATTTTTGGGGCACTCAGGACTCACACTTAGAGTCAATCAAGAAATATTATCCAAAACTTAAAATCGTCGCAAGGGGAACTACTCTAAAGGCTTTTGGAGATAAAGATGTTCTCGACGAATTTGAAAAGCGGTTTCAGCGTCTAATGTTGCATTTTACAAGGTACAACACTATAGACGATAATGTAATCGAAAGAGTAATTCAGAGCGATGATCAGGATGATAGAAAAGCTTTTGACCATGACAAAATATTGGTTCATGGGGTAGGAGGGAAAATCATCAAAGCGATGACTCCTAATCAGCAATTACTGGTTGATACATTAAACAAAAACGATATGGTTTTTGCTGTTGGTCCAGCCGGTACCGGAAAGACCTATACAGGTGTTGCCATGGCTGTAAAGGCGTTGAAGGAGAAACAAGTTAAACGTATCATTTTGACCCGGCCAGCGGTTGAAGCTGGAGAAAATCTTGGTTTTCTTCCGGGAGACATGAAAGAAAAGCTGGATCCCTATATGCAGCCTTTGTATGATGCTTTAAGGGATATGTTGCCTAATGAAAAATTGGAAGATTATATCTCAAAAGGAATTATTCAAATTGCACCTTTGGCTTTCATGCGTGGACGGACACTAGATCATGCTTTTGTGATTTTGGATGAAGCCCAAAATACTACCCATTCGCAAATGAAAATGTTTTTGACCCGTATGGGAAAAAGCGCAAAGTTCATGATTACAGGTGATCCTGGTCAGGTAGATTTGCCTAGAAGAACAATTTCAGGACTTAAAGAAGCCTTGTTGGTTTTGAAGGACATTGACGGAATTGGTATTATTTACTTGGATGATAAGGATATTGTACGCCATCGATTGGTTAAAAAAGTAATCGATGCTTATAAACAAATTGAAAATAACGATTATTAAATGAAGATTTAATAGTAAAATCAAATTTAAAAAGGAGGATCTCAATTACAGAGTTTCTCCTTTTTCTTTGTAAAATTGAGAAGATTGTCAATTCAGTATCTGATTTACCAATTAAAGTTAATATATCGATATAATTGAGTTAAGAGCGGTTTATATCTGGGGAACTTTTTGGGTATCTTCTTGGAAAGCGATAAATTTGGGTGAAGTTAAAAATGAAATTGAAAATATAATGTCGAAGAAAAAAATAAAGGTAGTAATTAGCGATTTAGACGGTACATTACTTAACTCAGATCACACTATATCAGCCTATACCAAATCTGTTTTTCAGGAATTACATAAACAGAATTATCTTATTATTGTTGCAACTGGCCGTCACCACATGGATGCAATGGCAATCATCAGTAGTTTAGAACTTCCCGTTTATTTAGTGACTTCAAATGGAGCAAGAATTCATTCACCTCAAAAAGAACTCTTGTATTCTTATAACTTAAAATCGGATGCCGTAAAATCGATTTTGTCATTGGATATCGATCCGGAAATTACCACAGTTATTTTCAAAGAAACTGTTTGGCAAACTTCCAAAACCAATAAAAAGCTAAATGCTTTTCAAAAAGATTTGGCCTATCCACCAGAAGTGGTAGTTTTTTCTGAATTGGAAGATTATAGTGCAATAAAAATATTTTTCACACATGAAGATCATCAAAAATTGGTTAAATTAAAAAATCAAATTCTAGAGAATCATTCCGACGATTTTCATCATGCTTTTAGTTTGCCTATTTGTTTGGAATTTATGGATAAATCGGTTGATAAAAGTGTTGCCATTGCAAAGATTTTAGAAAAAGAAGGCTACTCTTTCGAAGAAGCCATTTCGTTTGGCGATGGTTTTAATGATGAAAGAATGCTTGATGCTGCCGGAATTGGTTTAATTATGGGGAATGCCCCTGAGAATTTAAAAAACAAATTGCCTCATCTGGAAGTGATTTCGAATAATAATGAAGATGGTGTAGCCCGATATTTAAGCGAAGCTTTAGAAGTATTTAGTATTTCGGTTAAATAAATGCAAAAGATTTTTTAGAATTCATTTTTTTGCTTCGAAAAGGTATTACTGTTTTAATCATAACTTTTTGTTTTTCTTGCGTTCTCTAGTAATTAATTTTAAATTTGCATCCATAAAAATAACAACACACTACAAATGAGCAATACGATTACCACTACCAATTTTAATTTTCCGGGTCAAAAATCAGTATATCGCGGGAAAGTAAGGGAAGTTTACAATATTAATAACGATTTACTTGTAATGATAGCTACTGATAGATTATCTGCATTTGATGTGGTTTTGCCAAAAGGAATTCCATACAAAGGACAAATTTTGAACCAAATTGCCACAAAGTTCATGGAATTGACCAAAGATATTGTACCTAATTGGTTGGTTGCTACACCAGATCCAAGTGTTGCAGTTGGTCATTTGTGTGAACCTTTCAAAGTAGAAATGGTAATTCGTGGATATCTTTCCGGACATGCCGCTCGTGAATATGCTCTAGGCAAAAGACAGATTTGCGGTGTGACAATGGCTGAAGGATTGAAGGAGAACGATAAATTTCCGGAGCCAATTATTACGCCAACTACAAAAGCAGATAACGGTGAGCATGATGCTGATATTTCAAGAGAAGCTATTTTGGCTAACGGAATAGTTACCGAAGAAGATTATTTGGTTTTGGAAAAATATACTCGTGCTTTATTTCAAAGAGGAACAGAAATCGCCGCTAGTCGTGGTTTGATTTTGGTGGATACCAAATACGAATTTGGAAAAACTAAAGATGGTGTTATTGTATTGATTGACGAAATACACACTCCGGATTCTTCCCGTTATTTTTATTCTGAGGGATATGAAGAGAGACAAAAGAATGGTGAAGAACAAAAGCAACTGTCGAAAGAATTTGTGAGACGTTGGTTGATTCAAAACGGTTTTCAAGGTAAGGAAGGTCAACAAATTCCTGATATGAGTGATGAATACATCGAATCTGTTTCGGATCGTTATATTGAATTGTATGAAAATATTATCGGCGAAAAATTTGTAAAAGCTGATATTTCGAATATTAATGAAAGAATCGAGAAAAATGTTTTGGCTTATTTAGCAAGCAGATAGTTGATTTTTAAAATATTTTAAAGCCATAATTCAGTTTTGAGTTATGGTTTTTTTTTATTAAAAAAGTTAAAAATTGATTCCAAAAAAAGCGGTAATGCCTGCTTTTTAGGTACTATCTTCAATTCCTAATTTATTTTGCTATTTTTTCTATATTTGTAAGACCGAGAGGAAGCTTCTTGCGATTATTCACTGGATGTTTACCTTGTGTAGCCTCAATTTATTGGGGCTATTTTTTTGCCATTGTGTCTTCTTCGAAGCCAATTGCCCGAGAGAAAAACTTTTGCTCATCTTCTTGGATATTCAACTGATAATCTTTATCGTAAGCCTGATTTTTATTCCATAAATGATAAATCATTGTCAAGAGTTTCTTTTGCACGGCTACATAACTTTTCATCTTTATACCATGTTTTTCATAAGTCCGATCGAATAAATCTTTAAATGGTTTTACCCCGCATTGAATAACCACTAAAGAAGGCATATGCAAAGCTCTTCTTATCCGGGAGTTCCCCCGCTTTGATATTTTTGTTTTCCCTACCCGTGTTCCCGATTGGGCTTCAACCACATCATATCCTGCATACGACACCAATTGTTTGTAATTTTTAAACAATGTAAATCCGTTAGTTTCTGCCAGAACAGTACTTAGGGTTAAAACTCCTAATCCTTTCAGCTGTAATATATTTTCAGCTTTACTGTTAACTTCCTGATCTGATTTTAAATGCATTTTAATTGCTTTATCCAATTCTTTAAGCTGTGTTTCAAATAGAGATATCGTCTGCTCTATTTGATTATTAACAGCATCTAATTGATGCATAGCAAATCCCAAAGCATCCAATTGATTTTTTAAAACCGTTTTTAATTCAACTACATTTTGATGCTGTCTGGTCAATAATCGCAACTGATAAAAAAAGGTTCCCATGGGCTGCCATAATTCCAGGCATTGTTCAGCTCCCATTTGAGAGAGTCCTTTGGCATCAATGCTGTCATTCTTTGATTTGAGTCCAATGGCTTCTAAATATTTTTTTGCTTTATTGGGTAAAATTATAGAAACGTCAAATCCTTTTCCAAACAGATAATAGGCGCAATTCTCATGATAAATACCCGTAGCTTCCATACAGATTACCACTGGAATTGATTCTTTTTTATGCTTTGAAATCCAATCTTCTAAAACTGCAAATCCTTTTAATGTATTCGGTATTATCGTACTGGATTTTACAATAACCTTTTGTTTTTCATCTATAACACTAATACAGGCATTAATTTTTTTGCTTGAAACGTCAAGACCAACAGAATACTTTAAATTCATAACTCTTTGATTTAATTTCAATAAACAAAATATTACACAAATCTTTGCTCATTTTTTATACAAGATCCAAATTCAAAATAAGGTCTTTAAGTACTATTGTGACTCGAAATGTAATAAAAACGAAGTGGAGTAACCTAATGTGTACAATATCATCTGCTGATGTATTTCGCCCCGATAGAATTTTGCCAATTCGTTTTGTTTATTAATTTGTTCTTATTTCAAAGATACGTTTTCATACTTTTAACCTATGTCAAAGATATGAGCCCTGATGGAGCCGGTATCCTCGTAGCGTAGCGGAGAGATAAAGGCAACAGCAGGAACCCATGCTTATTGATAAAGCCTGTTGTTTCGCTCCTTATTTTTTTGGATAAAGCAAAAAAAAACTCTTCGGGAGGAAGAGTTTGATGAAATTATTTTTTAGCAATGTCCTCCAGGACAGCTTTGTTCTCGTAATTAATCACTTTGATTATGATTTCCTGATTTTTTCTTGTTTTGCCTTCAATAACGTATAATTTTCCCTTTTTGTAAGGAACATTGCTTTGGTCAAAATCGACATCTCCAAGTTTAAGTGTGTTTTTGATATCAGTAGTGTCGATCCATTTTTGGGATAAAATTAGGGAAGCTTTATCGGAATAATGGAATGGTTTGGTTCTCAAATCATTCAAAACTCTTGCATTTGGAAAATAATTGCAACGGGTGTCTTTTCCGCTGAAAAACGCGGCAACTACAAATAATCCCA
The DNA here is from genome assembly GCF_027111335.1 of Flavobacterium aquiphilum. Taxonomy (NCBI): domain Bacteria; kingdom Pseudomonadati; phylum Bacteroidota; class Flavobacteriia; order Flavobacteriales; family Flavobacteriaceae; genus Flavobacterium; species Flavobacterium aquiphilum. The sequence continues at coordinate 2,600,675 of NZ_CP114288.1, forward strand.
TTACCAAACCTACCAAATAGTATGCAAAACGCTGTATGAAGTTCATATTCTAATTTTTGCGCAAAGGTAGGGTAAAGTTTAGTTAAAAAACAATTAAATTAATGTCGTTGTCCGGTAAATCAAACCATTCACCTATGGCTTTGTTGGTAAGGATACCATGATAGAGGTAAACCCCATTTTTTAGTCCGTTATTACAACGGATAGCGCTTTCAATTCCGCCATCTTCGGCAATTTGCAATAAATAAGGAGTGATGATGTTGCTTATGGAAAGCGAAGCTGTTTTGGAGTAACGGGAAGGAATATTGGGAACACAATAGTGCAATACATTGTGTTTTACATAAGTTGGTTTTTCGTGAGTTGTAACTTCAGACGTTTCAAAACAACCTCCTGTGTCAATACTGATGTCAACAATTACAGCCGCTTTTTTCATGTGTTCTACCATAGTTTCGGTCACAATAATAGGGCAGCGTTCTTGTCCCCGCATAGCACCAATGGCTACATCACAACGTCTAAGTGCCTTCAATAAAGATTTTTGCTGAATGGTCGAAGTGAAAATACGTTGGTTTAAGTTATTTTGCAAACGGCGTAATTTGGTTATTGAGTTGTCAAAAACTTTTACGCTGGCACCAAGGCCTAAAGCGGTTCTGGCAGCAAATTCTCCTGCAGTTCCTGCTCCAAGTATAACCACTTCGGTTGGAGCTACTCCTGTAATGTTGCCAAACAATAGCCCTTTACCAAATTCATTGGTGATCATTAACTCTGCTGCAATCAGTATCGAAGCGGTTCCTGCAATCTCACTCAATGATTTTACGGCAGGATAGGAGCCATCAGTATCTTTTAAATATTCAAAAGCGAGGGAAGTTATTTTTTTTCGAGATAATGCTTCGAAGTATGTTTTTTTTCGTGTTTTTAATTGAATGGCTGATATCAAAATGGTTTTTGGGTTCATCATTTCAATTTCAGAAACTGTTGGCGGTTCCACTTTTAAAATCATCGGACAACTAAAGACTTTTTTAGTGTCCTGTGTGATTTCGGCTCCGGCATCACTGTATTCTTTATCGCTGTAGCTGGAACTTACTCCGGCTCCAGCTTCAATCATTACTCTATGTCCTTGATAGGTAAGCGAATTCACTGCATCAGGTGTAAGGCAAATGCGTCTTTCTTGGTAACTGTTCTCTTTCGGAATTCCTATGAAAAGTTGGCTTTTGTGTTTAGCTATTTCCAGTTTTTCTTCCTGAGGCAGTAATTGTTCTTTTGTGAATGGACTTATAGACATTGATTTCATGATAAATTATTGGTACAATTTACAAAAATTGTATCGAATTTTACATTAATGATTTGTAAAATTCACACTAACTGATTTAGGCATAACGAGTGATAGTTGTTGAGATGCAATTATTACTCGTTGGTTTTAATTGTGTTTTTAAACTATTTTAAAACCAATGAACGCTCTCCGTTTGGTAATAATTCGATTGAAATTATTGAGTGTTGATGCGGAATTAAATTTTCAATTTTTTCTGGCCATTCGACAAAACACCAATTTCCTGAATAGAAATAATCGTCGACTCCCATATCCAAAGCTTCAGTTTCTTTGTTTAGTCTGTAAAAATCAAAATGATATATGGTTTGATTATTATCTGTTTGATATTCATTAACTAATGAAAATGTAGGACTGCTGGTGGCATCTTTAACTCCCAAAGTTTTGCAAAGCTGTTTGATTAAAGTTGTTTTACCAACGCCCATTTCCCCAGTAAACAGAATTACTTTGTTAGGATTTTGCTTTAAAATTTGTTGGGAAATGTCTTCCAGTTGTGCTATTGAAAATGTAGTAGTCATTTGTTTTTTAATATTCTGCGCTCAGCTTTTAAATGTTAGTCGACGGATTTTAGTATTCCGTTTTTTTAATCGGTTTTAAAGTGTCCAAATTTATTAATTTCTTAATAATTGATTGTTAAAAAAACGGAACATTGACTACTTTTTATTTTGGATTGAAAACCAAAAATGGAATAATCATTTCTTCCAATGAGATTCCGCCGTGTTGATAGGTGTTTTTATAATAGCTTACATAATGATTGTAGTTGTTTACATAAGCCAAAAACAAATCATTTTTTGCAAAAATATAAGAACTACTCATGTTTATCGCTGGTAAACCAATATTTTTAGGTTCTTTTACAGCATAGACGTCTTTTTGTTCATAAGTCAAACTGCGGCCGGTTTTATAGCGTAAATTTAAGCTGGTGTTTTTATCACCTACTACTTTTGATGGGTTTTTGACATTGATAGTACCGTGATCTGTAGTCAAAATTAATTTGAATCCTAATTTTTGGGCTTGTTGAATGATTTCGAGTAAAGGTGAATTTTTAAACCAACTCAATGTTAGTGAACGATAGGCTTTGTCATCAGAAGCTAGTTCTTTTACTACATCCATTTCCGTTTTGGCATGTGAAAGCATATCAACAAAGTTGTAAACCACAGTCACAAGATCGTTGTCTTTTAAGGATTTAAAGCTTTCGGCCAGTTTTTTCCCTTGGGCGAGGTTGGTGATTTTGAAATAATCTTCTTTTAAATCTAATCTTAAACGTTTGATTTGGGCAGTTAGAAATTCGGCTTCATACAAGTTTTTCCCTCCTTCTTCAGGATCGTTTTTCCAATACTGTGGAAATTGTTTTTCCATTTCAAGTGGTGTCAATCCTGAGAAAATGGCATTTCTGGCATATTGCGTCGCTGTTGGAAGTATAGAGAAATAAGGAACTTCTTTTTCAAGTTTGTAATAATTGGCAACAACACTTTCAAAAGCTTTCCATTGGTCGTATCGTAAATTGTCGATAACGATAAAAAGTACCGGTTTATCTTTTTTCTGAATTTCCGGTACGACTAATTCCTTGAATAAATTATGTGACTGTATTGGTTTGTCTGCTTTAGGTTGGAACCAATCAGCATAATTGCGCTCAATGTATTTTCCAAATTGCGAATTAGCTTCTACTTTTTGGGATTCCAGAATTTCTATCATTCCTTGATCGTCAATATCTTCTAATTCAAGTTCCCAAAAAAGGAGTTTTTTGTATAATTCCACCCAATCTTCATAGGAATTGACCATTGCCATTTCCATGGTAATTTTTCTAAACTCTTTTTGGTAATCCAGAGTTGTTTTTTGCGAAATCAATCGGGAATTATCAAGGTTTTTCTTCAAACTCAGTAAAATTTGGTTTGGATTTACAGGTTTGATAAGATAATCGGCTATTTTGGATCCGATAGCTTCTTCCATGATATATTCTTCTTCGCTCTTGGTGATCATAATCATCGGAACCGAAGATTTTTTTTCTTTCATTTCAGACAAAGTGTCCAAACCGCTCATACCTGGCATGTTTTCGTCAAGGAAAACAATGTCGAAATTATTTTCATCAAAAATATCTATGGCGTCACGTCCATTATTACAAGTAGTTACGCTATAATTTTTTTTCTCCAGAAATAATATGTGTGGTTTGAGCAAATCGATTTCGTCGTCAACCCAAAGTATTTTTATTTTATCCATTTCAGTATGTTTTTTGTGCAATTTACTTTTATAGAACTCAAATAATATTAAAAATAGTATAAAATTCATTAAAAAAAAATGCCCTGAGTCATAATTGATGTTGCAACCTGTAGAAATTAATGCTCATTATGGCTTTAAATAGTATTTTTGCGAAAAATAAAAATTGAACTATGTTATTTCTTATTCTGAGTGTGATTTGTAGCGTAACTGTAGGGGTGATTTTCAAAATTGCCCGGACTTATAAAACGCCTTCTGCGCAAATTGTTGCCTGCAATTATGTGTTTGCTTTAGCGCTTTGTTATTTGTTTTTTAGTCCTGATTTAACCGTTTTGGATAGTTCTTCGCCATGGAAAATCTTAATTCCGTTGGGTTTTTTGATGCCTGTGGTGTTTCTTTTTCTCGCGACTTCGATAAAACATATGGGGATCGCAAAAACCGATGTTGCCCAACGATTATCGTTGATTATCTCCATTATAGGAGCATCGTTGTTTTTTGGAGAACAATTTAGTGGACTTAAGCTGACTGTGCTTATGTTTGGATTTCCGGCAATAATACTTATTTTGGATAAACCTAGGGAGAACAAAGAAAGTAAATGGATTTACCCGGCTTTGGTATTGTTTGGCTTCGGAATAATTGATCTACTTTTTAAACAAATAGCCCTGACATCTTCACTTCCTTTTACCACATCGTTATTTGTTCTTTTTTCTATTTCATTGATTATAATGGTGTTTATTAATGGATATGAAATACTTTTTGTAAAAACCAAAATGGATTTAAAAAGTGTCATTTTCGGAGGTTTGGTTGGAATTTTCAATTTTGGAAACATATTTTTCTACCTCAAAGCACATCAGGCATTTGCCCAAAATCCTTCTACGGTTTTTGCAGGAATGAATATGGGAGTTATTATGATTGGAAGTCTTGTTGGGATTTTTGTTTTCAAAGAAAAAGTTACCAAGCTTAATTTAATTGGACTTTTATTGGCCTTATTCGCTGTTATTTTTATTGTTGCTTCACAGTTGAATTGATATAAGTTTTTGGAGCGAAAAAATTGGCTTTATCGGTTGACATGGATTCCCGCTGTCGCCTTTATCTCTTCTCTCGTCCCAAAAGACGAGATACGAGGATATCGGCTTTATCGGGCTAAAAAGCTGTCAAAAAGCTTACTTGTAGGTGTTTGTGATTGTTAATCTATTTAATTAGTGAGATCTACATGCTATTACCCAAATTGGAATTGTAATTTTTTTCATTCCGCATTTTTATTATATATTTGACGGATGTTATGGAAGTGGATTCTTTCACGTTTTGTAGCATAGGATTTATAAAAGAATTTTGACTAAATTGAAATGAGCATTGATATAAATTGGTTGTTGTGCCAATGTTGATATGCGACTCGAGCGAAAGCGACAGGTGAAATAATTAGCTGTGACCAATAAAAAAAACAATATAATTAACACATGAAATTACTAGAAGGAAAAGTAGCCATTATAACTGGCGCAAGTCGTGGAATTGGAAAAGGAATTGCCGAAGTTTTTGCAAAAAACGGAGCAAATGTAGCCTTTACTTATAGTTCATCAGTTGAGTCTGCTCAGGCTTTAGAAAACGAATTAAATGCCTTGGGAGTAAAAGCCAAAGGATATCAATCTAATGCTGCCGATTTTAACGAAGCGCAAACCTTTGTAGATGCAGTTTTGGCCGAATTTGGAACAGTTGATATTTTGATAAATAATGCCGGAATTACCAAAGATAATTTGTTAATGCGTATGTCTGAAGCTGATTTTGATCAAGTTATCAATGTTAACTTAAAATCGGTTTTTAATATGACTAAAGCCATTCAAAAAACTTTCTTGAAACAACGTGCCGGTTCTATTATTAATATTAGTTCTGTAGTAGGAGTGTCCGGAAATGCTGGTCAAACGAATTATGCTGCTTCAAAAGCAGGTGCGATTGGTTTTACAAAATCAGTAGCTTTGGAATTAGGTTCTCGTAACATTCGTTGCAACGCTATTGCTCCAGGTTTTATTGAGACTGAAATGACAGCAAAATTAAGCGAAGATGTTGTAAAAGGATGGAGAGAAGGTATTCCGTTGAAACGCGGAGGTTCTGCCGAAGACGTTGCTAATGCTTGTTTGTTCTTAGCTTCAGACATGAGTTCGTATGTTACCGGACAAGTATTGAATGTTTGTGGAGGAATGCTTACTTAAGAGCTTAATTGTTTATAGTTTGTTGTTTATTGTTCTGCAACCAAAAACTATAAACTAAAAACTATTAAACAATCCAATCTATGACAACAAACACGATTCTATTATTATTGCTTTCATTATTAATAGCAGCTGGGTTGTCGTTTTTTCAATATTTATACAAAGTCAAAAACAAATCGAAAGTGTATTTGTTTTTGACTTTTTTGCGTTTTCTGAGTATTTTTTTCATTTTGTTGCTTTTGATAAATCCAATTATCACGACCAGTAAATTAGAAATTATCAAGACACCATTACCAATAGTGGTAGACAATTCAAGTTCTATTTCTTTTTTGAAAGCTAAAGAGAAAGCATCTGAATTGGCTCGGAAATTATCTTCAAATAGCGCTCTTCAGGAAAAATATGACGTGCAGCCTTATCTTTTTGATGCAACTTTTGAACAATCAGATAGTTTGACTTTTAAAGGAAATCAAACAAATTTGGATTTGGTGGCCAAAAACCTGAAAAGTATCTATAAAAATGCTTTTTATCCCACAGTTGTTATTACAGATGGAAATCAAACTACCGGAAACGATTATGTTTACAGTTTTGATGAGAATAAAAAGGTTTATCCATTGGTTTTAGGCGATACAACTAAGGTTTTTGATTTGAAAATTAATCAGTTGAATGTCAATAGATATGCTTTTTTGAAGAATAAATTTCCTGTTGAAGTTTTTTTACAATATTCGGGGGATAAAAATGTGACTGCTAATTTCAGTATCACACAAGGAAATGAAGTATTGAATAGACAAAGTATTTCTTTTTCACCATCAAAGAAAACCGCAGTTGTAAATGTGCTGCTACCTGCAAATAAAGTTGGCTTACAGATTTATAAAGCCAAATTAGAATCCAAAGAAACTGAAAAGAATGCCTTTAACAATATTAAAAATTTTGCAGTTGAAGTTATCGATCAAAAAACAGCTGTTGCAATAGTTTCTTCGATTGATCATCCGGATATCGCTGCTTTGAAAAGAGCAATTGAATCTAACTTACAGCATAAAGTTGAAATAATTAAGCCTAATGATGTCAAGACATTATTGAATTATAACGTTCTTGTTTTATATCAACCGACATCGGCTTTTAAATCGGTTTTTGAAGCTAATAAAAAAGCCAATTTGAATACGTTTATTATTACTGGGACAGCCACTGATTTTTCATTTTTGAATCAAGAGCAAAATAATTTCGTTTTTAAAATGAGTAGTCAGTCAGAAGATTATCAAGCTGATTTCGATTCGCAGTTTAATCTTTTTGCTGTAGATAATTTAGGTTTTGAAGCTTTACCACCTTTGCAAAACAATTATGGTTCGATAACTGCGAATGGGGAGGTTAATACATTGCTTTCTGCTAAAATCAGAAATATTGAGACCAAAGCGCCTTTGTTGTCTTTTACTGAAAATCAAGGAAAAAGAACAGCTTATTTATTTGGAGAAAATAGTTGGAAATGGCGTTTGCAAAGCCATGTTGACAATCAGTCTTTTGAAAAATATGATGTTTTCATCAATAAGATAATACAATATTTGGCTTCGAATAATGCGAAAAAATCATTGGTTGTCAATCACGAAAGTTTCTACAATACAGGAGAAGCAATCGAAATTACGGCGCAATATTTCAATAAAAACTATGACTTTGACGAAAAAGCGAATCTGACAATTGCAGTAACAAACGTTCAAACAAAGCAAACGAAGAATTATGACCTTTTGAAAGGAAATACTATTTATAAAGTAAATCTTGACGGGCTTCCAGCAGGAAGTTATAATTTTTCCGTAAAAGAACTGAATTCAAAAACGTCTTATTCTGGGCATTTTGAAATTTTGGATTTCGATATTGAAAAGCAATTTGTAAATCCGGATGTTCAAAAACTAAAACAATTGGCAACTCAAACAAAAGGGAAAGCTTTTTATCCAAACCAAATTGATGCTCTGATAAAAACACTTTTGGAAAATGAGGAATACAAACCTGTTCAGAAAGATGTTGTAACCAAATCTCCTTTGATTGATTGGAAATGGCTGTTGGTTTTGATTGCTGCTTTTCTTTCTACTGAATGGTTTGTTAGGAAGTATAATGGGATGTTATAGTGATTATTATTTAGCGTCAGTTCGAGTAAATTTTCAGAAAATGCGATTAGCTTTTTCTGAGAATTGTATCGAGAACACTCTTTTTAAGGAAGCTTTCTTTTACAATTAGCATATATAAAATATATTCAGAAATGAAATTGTCCTATGTTTATATATTGAAATGTTCTGACAGTAGTTATTATACTGGTGTTACAAGTGATTTAACACAAAGGTTGTTTCGTCACGTGAGTGCATACTATCCTGATTGTTATACAGCTAACCGTAGACCTTTAGAGTTAGTTTTTTATTGTGAGTTTACAGATATTGGTATAGCGATAGACAAAGAAAAACAAATTAAAAAATGGTCAAGAGCTAAAAAAGAAGCTTTGATTAAAGGGGATTTTGATGCTTTGGTGAATTTGGCTAAAAAGAAATTTGACAAATAAGTACTCGGTTCTCGATATAATTTGAAAAGCTGTCGTATTTCAAATTTACTCGAACTGACGGGATACAATTTAAAAAAAACGATAGCTGTTTTTTTAAATCACTCCAGTTGAAATTTTTATTACAGATTTTAACTAATTCTAATTTCTAATTACAATAAGCTAATAAAATATGGATTTTAGACTAAAAGTATTTTTCACTGTCGCTACACGATTGAGCTTTACGAAAGCTGCATCCGAATTGTTTATTACGCAACCCGCTATTTCTAAGCATATCCAGGAATTGGAAGAAGAATATAAAATCAAACTTTTTGAGAGAAACGGTTCTAAAATAGCATTGACGAATGCCGGTGAAGTCTTATTGAAGCATACCAAAAATATCTTTGAGATTTACAGGGAAATCGACTTTGATATGAGTACGTTTATTAATGAACGCAAAGGTTTGTTGCGGTTAGGAGCGAGTACAACGATTTCCCAATACATTATTCCGCCGCTTTTGGCTCGTTTTCACCAGAAATTAGAATCGGTTAAAGTTAATTTGCTAAACGGAAACACAGAGCAAATTGAAAATGCGTTATTAAACAGAGAAATTGAGATAGGAATTGTCGAAGGGCAGTCCAAGAATCAATCGATAAAGTATACTCAATTCATTAGGGACGAATTGGTTTTGGTTTGTAATTCCAATAATCCGTTGGTCAAGAGGAGGGAAATTGCTCCTGCGGATCTTAAAACACTTCAATTTCTTGTGCGAGAACAAGGTTCAGGAACACTTGAAGTTATAGAATTTGCTTTAAAACCTTTCAATATTAAAATTGATCAATTACAAATTGAAATGCAATTAGGAAGTACCGAAAGTATAAAATCCTATTTGATGAATTCGAATTGCGTAGCGTTTATGTCTATCCATGCTGTTTCAAAAGAGTTGAAAAACAATGAATTGCAAATAATAGATGTAGATAATTTGACGATTGAACGTTATTTTTACATTATTACATTACAAGGGAAATCGGATTCCCTTTCTGAATTATTCATAAAAAACATTTCGAGTTATTATAATCTGAAGTTATAGTGGATTATTTATAACGATTGGCTTTCTTGTTCCTTTATGGAGATCTTTGTCAAACAAAAATGCTCCACAGAAATGAAAACCAATAGTATAAGCAAACCTTATTTTATCAGAATCAATACTACATTGCAACAGGTTATCTTTGTTTTGTTGCTGTTTCTTTGTTTGTTTCCTGTCATTTCACCCCCAATAGCTTTATTGTTGGGTTTGGTGGTTGGCAATCTTTCCGGGCATCCTTTTTTGCATTTAAATCATAAAGCGACTAATATATTATTACAGGTTTCGGTTGTAGGTCTAGGGTTTGGAATGAACGTCCATAGTGCTGTTTCGGCCGGAAAGGAAGGTTTTCTCTTTACAATTGGCTCAATAATAGCGACCATAACCTTGGGAAGCTTATTGGGAAAATGGTTTAAAGTTCAGAAGAAAACATCGCATTTAATCTCTTGCGGAACGGCTATTTGTGGTGGAAGTGCCATTGCTGCGATTGCACCGGTTATAAAATCAAATGAAAAGGAAACTTCGGTAGCATTAGGAGTCATATTTATCCTAAATTCGATTGCTTTGTTTGTGTTTCCTATTATCGGTCATTGGTTGCAATTGTCACAAACCGATTTTGGTATGTGGTGTGCCATTGCTATTCATGATACCAGTTCAGTAGTTGGTGCAGCCAGTAAATATGGAACAGAAGCCCTTCAAGTGGCTACAACAGTTAAGTTAGCGAGAGCTTTATGGATTGTTCCGGTGGCATTGATAACTGCGGTTGTTTTCAAAAATAAAACTGGCAAAGTAAAAATTCCTTACTTTATTGGATTGTTTATTTTAGCAATGATTTGTAATACCTATTTTTCTCCTGTTGCGATTGCCACTCCTTATTTGGTTTCAATTGCAAAAATTGGACTCACAGTTACTTTGTTTTTGATAGGAGCAGGGTTGAATAGTAGCGTTTTGAAATCAGTTGGGTTATTGCCTTTGTTGCAAGGTGTATTGCTTTGGATAAGTATTGCTGTTGGGACTTTGGTGGCAATTATGTCTTTTAGTTAAAATTGATTTTCTTTCTTTTTATAGCAATCAAATTAAATCGGATATAATCATAATAAAGGGCGACAAAGAGAAAAAACACTGCAATAAATAATGTTTTGAGTACCAGAAAACCATAAATGAACCCTCCTGTAAAACACCCTAAAAAGAAGAAGGAAATAATTGATAATCGAAGATAAATACTGGTTTTCAGTTTTTTTCGTTCTTCCGGTTTTTTGTAGAAAAACAATTGTGATAATTCGATACCTAAATCGGTGAAGAGACCTGTTAAATGCGTTGTTCTAACTGTAGATTGCGAGATTTTGGTTACCAATGAATTTTGAATTCCCATCGCAAAAAGTAAACCAAAAGCAGTCCATTTTTGATCAAATAAATAAAAATTGGGATGCATTCCAAAGAGTCCCAAAGAGATTAAAATTACGATTTCGATTGTTATTGGTGCTACATGAAAGAGATCTGATTTCTTTATTGAAACCAATTCGGCCAAAAAATTAGAAGTAAAGGATCCTGCTAAAAAGAATAAAGTATAGATTAAAAAGACAATGGCTGCCTGATAATTGTGCTTAGTAACTTCTTCGGCAAAAAAAGCAAAATGTCCGGTCACATTGGTTGTCAGAGTCTTTACAGATAAAACTCCCGTTATATTCACTATTCCAGCTACAAAAGACAATAATACTGCAAGGCGTAAATTGTGTTTTGAATTCCTGTTTTTACCTTTATGTCTAAACATTTTGAATTTATTTTCTTTGGGTTTACATAAATTTAAAGCTGATTTGCTTAAATTATCTTTAAAAAAAATACATTTGTAATTCAAAAAAATAAAAATAATGAAAAAATTTAAATTTAAACGAACAGTACTTGTTTTTTCTGCAATTAGTTTTGCTTTTATTACTTTGTCTTGGGGTGTTTTTGGGCATGAACATATTAATAATGCGGCAGTTATGGCCTTGCCAAAACCGTTACAGACATTCTTTTACAATCATATTGATTTTATAACCCAGGAATCATCAGTTCCTGATTTGCGTAAATATACTTTACGCGATAAAGCCGAATATCCAAGGCATTATATGGATATGGAGAATTTTGGAGACATTAATTCCGTTCCTCTATCATTTGAAGAGGCAAAGAAAAAGTACGATGATAAATTTTTAGCTGATAATGGTATTCTGCCTTGGTATATTCAGGAAACGATGACCAAATTGACGAAAGCTTTCAAAGATAAAAGAAAAACTGAAATTTTGTTTTTGGCAGGTGATTTGGCGCATTATATTGGTGATGCAAACATGCCTTTGCATACTTCTGCAAACCATGACGGACAGCTTACTAATCAAAAAGGGATTCATGCTATGTGGGAGTCCCGTATTCCGCAGATGTTTGGTAAAAACTATAATTTCTATACCGGTGAAGCCAAGTATATTGAAAATGTTGAAAAAGCAACTTGGGACATGTTGAAAGATTCTCACAGTCAAGTAGATCCTCTTTTGGCAATTGATAAAAAAGTACGTGAATCTTTTACCGCAGAGACTATGTATGATAAGGACGAAAAGGGAAATACTGCAAAAAATAAATATGGTGATTTGATTTATTCTAAAGAATATGTGACGAAATTCAACACCGCTTTAAACGGAATGGTAGAAAACCAGATGAGAAAAGCGATTGTTGCAACATCTAATTTTTGGTACACAGCCTGGGTTAATGCAGGAAAACCAAATCTTGATGGTTTGGATGCCAAAGAATTGACGAATCGTAATAAGAAGAATCTGCAACGTGATTTGAAGCTTTGGAAAACTGGAAAGCTTTTTGGTATGGAAAGTGAAACTGAATTTTAAAATTCAAGAGTTTAGAATAAATAATAAAGCCTGTAAATGATGAGTTTACAGGCTTTTTCGTTTTGTTTAAATGACTAAAATTATTTAGCAATCATTTGATATTGTTTTTTCTTTAATAAATCTGAAGCGGTTTGATAATACGATACGGCATCGTTTACAAGATCAGTTCTTTCTTTATCCAAAGGAACTTGATTGTAATAGATTTGAAAATCGGTTGGCAATTTTTGGTCTGGTTTTAAAGTCAATTGAAACTGTTTTACGGTTTGTTTAGGAGAAAGTATCGTCAGAACATTGTCCTTTATTAGCCCTAAATCTTGATAGGTTGCAATCAAAGCTCTTGGTTTATAATCCGATTTCAAAACATCTTGTCCGTAAAATTTGCTTTGATAATTAAAATGCAATAATCCAAAAAGCGTTGGCATAATATCAATCTGAGACATTATATTCGTATATTTTTGAGGCTGAACAAAGCCCGGACTGTAAATCATGGCCGGAATTCTGTATTTATCCACAGGAAGCTCTGTTTTTCCAGCACTCGAAGCGCAGTGATCGGCAAGAATAACAAATACGGTATTTTTGAACCAAGGTTGTTTGCTTGCCATATCAAAGAATCTTTTTAAAGCGTAATCCGTGTATTTTACGCCACCTTCACGGGATTTAATGTCGCCAGGAATATCAATTTTGTTGTTTGGATAGGTAAATGGACGGTGATTGCTCACGGTCATCCAATGATTGAAAAACGGTTTGCCGGTTTTGGCCTCGTTGTTCATAGTTTTAATGGCTTTGTTGGCCATATCTTCGTCACAAACCCCCCAAATATTAGCAAAAGTAACTTCTTCGGGAGTGAATGTTTTTTTATCGACAATATCGTAGCCATTTCCTCCAAAGAAATCTTCCATATTGTCAAAAAAGGCATCACCTCCGTAAAGGAATTTCACGTTGTATCCTTTTTGTTTAAAAATAGAAGCTGTCGAGAATTTGTTTTTATTGTCCTTTCTTTTTACAACGCTTTCTCCCGCAGTAGGAGGAAAGCATAAAGTAACAGCTTCCAGACCACGAACGGTTCTGTTTCCAACGGCGTATAAATTGGTAAATAACAAACTTTTTTGTGCCAAATCATCAAGGAAAGGAGTGATGTTTTGGTCATTTCCATACATTTTCATGAAATCGGCGCTGTAACTTTCGATAGTAATCAAAACTACATTTTTAGGAATTTCAGCCGAATCGCTTTTGATTTCTCTCACGGTTGATTTTGCAGACATAGAAGGTATTTGTTTGTCCAATAAGGCAAAAGCTTCTTTTTCTGGAAGTGTTTTGTAGAATTTAAAATAATCCAATTCACTGTTTATGAAAGCCAGATAAAAACGGTAAATTCCGTTGGCTTGTAATTCGTTCGCAAAAACATTTTGAGAGTTTTCTTTTTTTGCCAAATAAGGAACTGCCAAAAAAGAAAGTCCAAATAGAGTTAGATATACAGCGGATAATTTTAATTTCTCAGTAAAAGTAGGAATGTCATCAATATAGTTTCTGGTTCTTCTGACAATAAAGTAAGTTACGGTTCCAGCTACCAGGAATAGGGCCGAAAATATCGGAATTACGGGATATGATTCCATAATATTTCCGATGACTTCATTGGTGTAAACCAAATAGTTAACGGCTATAAAATTGTATTTAACTCCAAATTCATTCCAGAAAAAATATTCGCTGATTCCGTTTTGAAGGATAATTACAACGTATAAAAATGTCACAAAAGTGAAGAGCCAAAACCTGATTTTGCTTCGGTATTTTGGTAAAAAGAGTAATAGACCAAAAAGCAAAGTTTTGATACCCACAAAAATCATCCCGATTTTTGGTAAAGCACCTCCGTATTCATTCAAAATGGTTTTTCCTGATGCGATATAGAGGAATAGCGCCACCAACAAACCAAATATGATATAACCATAAGGCTTGTTGTATTTTGAATTGGATATAAAAATCAAGTATAACCACAAGAATCCTGTTGCAATAGCAAAAACAAAAGCATCTGAAATCAGTCCGAATGAAAAGATTTTTAAGCTGTCGATAAGAGTAAATGATGTTTGTGTTATAGGATGTAAAGCCAAAACGATTCTTAAAACGAAACTCACAAGAATATAAAAAAGTGCGAGATTGTAAAAAGGAGAGAACTTTTTGAATAATGACATAAGGTTAAATTTTTGGCAAAAATAATGTTTTTAACATTTGATTGTTTTTAAAAAAATGTTAGAATAATTTCAAAACTGTAAAAATGTGGACCAAAAGTCGTGCCTGTGACTTTTTTAACTAAAAAAACTTCAGTTTTTAAACATGAAGATTTAGTATTTGCTTTTGTGAGTGTATGTAAACTCTAAAATGTTATCGGTTAATCAACTTTGCTTTTTCTTTAATAATATCACCTATTTTTCGGTTCTCGATTTTGCTTTCCAGCCAGGAAATAATATCCAAATAAAGGAAAGCTCTTTTCTCGTAAGTGTTTTTTTCCAGTTCTATAAAGCGCTCTCTCATTTTAATGAACTCTTTTTTAATATCGCTTGGATATAAATTACTCAGATTCTTTAGGAAACGAATCATTTCTTTTTGTACCTCATGCAAATCATTCATTTTGAGTAAAAACTTATAAGTATTTTTTAGTTGGTTTTCCAAATAATAATCCTTTCCGAGTTCGTAATGAGCAATCAAACATAAAATTCGGGCGAAACACATCAAATCTTCCCTCATTGTAAGGTTTTTGTTGTTGATGATTTTCTCCAAATAAAGAATGCAATCCTGATATTTTTCATTTCCAAAATAAATACAGGCAATTTTGTAATAGAACATCATTTCATGGTGTTCATCCATATGTTCACTATGAATTTTTATTTTGCTTAAAATTTCAGGGATTAAGTATTCGGCTTCTGCGAATGTGCCTTCCAGGATATGGTAGTTCAATTTGTTGTTATATATATAAAGAAATGACAACGAAGCAATATTATCATTTACCGGAAAACGAGGATCGCTGATTGTTTCTTCCAGTAATTCCAAATACTTTTTGAAGTTGGATTTGTACTTAAGCATAAATAATGACTCCAAAAAGTAATGATTCCCTTTCAGGAAGAAAACAGGATTCAGGAAAATCATATTTGGGTTGTCGTAAAACAAATTCACCCATTTGTAGGCATACTTATAGGAGGCAAGAAAATCCTGTACTAAGAAACTCCTCCATAAATTCGCGTTATAATACCAATATTTCTCCCTGAACTCAAACTTGGATTTGTCTAAGCGAGAAATGTGTTTGTTGAAATAATCATCAATGTATTTGTATTCTTCATCGCTTTTTACATATCCTGTTTTAAGCATGATACTGTATAATTGAAGCGATAAATTGGATAATTTACTCGAAATGGTATTGCGATAGTTTAATTCTTTTGCCTGAATGACCAATTCATCAGCGCGTCCTTGAATACTTCGGGTGATGTATTGCGACTCGATTAGTTTTTCAAATTCGACAATTTCAAAAGCCATATATTTCTCGTCATTTTCGATGGCTTGTTGCTTGGTTTTATCTAATATTTTCAAACTTTGCTTGTAAAGTCCTTTGTTGTAAAGAATTGCGGCAAAATCGATTTGTTCTCTCAGTTGGTATCTTATATTTTGACTGGGGATATTTAAGCGGATACTAACCAAAATTTGCTTGTACAAATAGGATTTTAGGTTGGATAGTTGTGCCTTTTTTATCAAACCGCTCTTTAAAATCAGTTTTTCATCATATACTTCTGATTTGTCCAAAATATTAAATAGTTCTATGAACTTGGTATTGGAACTCGTCTCCAATCGGCTTGCAAATATCTTGAACTGTCTTTTTTCAGATTTGGAAAGGGATTTTATTAATACAAATAAAAAATCTTTTTGATGGTTAGCCATTGTATTATAAAAGTATTTAAAATATTGATTTACAGTTTGTTGTATTGATAAAATTTACTTTATAAGTAGTATATTTATATAAAAACAAGTTTAGTTCTAAGTAAATGAAAACTATTTTTGTTTTGAGATGTGAAATTACATTAAATAAATTAAAATGAATAGAGAGAAAGTCCAAATTTTTGACACCACTTTAAGAGATGGAGAACAAGTTCCAGGATGTAAATTAGACACCAAACAAAAACTAGTGATAGCCAATCGACTAGATGAAATGGGTGTTGATATCATCGAAGCCGGTTTCCCTGTTTCTAGCCCTGGTGATTTTTTATCTGTTTCCGAAATATGTAAAATTGTTAAAAATGCAACTGTGTGTGGGCTTACAAGAGCTGTAGAAAATGATATTGATGTTGCTGCTGCCGCTTTGAAAGGTGCGGTTAAACCTAGAATACATACAGGAATCGGAACCTCTGATTCTCATATTTATCACAAATTACAAACTACTCCAGAGGATGTAATCGCAAGAGCAAAACATGCTGTAGCTCATGCTAAATCTTATGTTGAAGATGTAGAATTTTATGCAGAAGATGCAGGTAGAACTGATAATGCTTTCTTGGCAAAAGTTTGCGAAGAAGTAATTAAATCAGGGGCTACTGTACTTAATATACCTGATACAACTGGGTATTGCTTACCAGAAGAATACGGAGCAAAAATAAAATACCTTAGAGAGAATGTTAAAGGTATTGAAAATGTTATTCTTTCTTGTCACTGTCATAATGATTTAGGAATGGCAACCGCCAATTCAATTTCAGGAGCTATAAATGGAGCGCGTCAAATCGAGTGTACTATTAATGGTATAGGGGAAAGAGCTGGAAACACTGCTCTTGAAGAAGTAGTTATGATCTTTAAACAGCATCCTTACCTTAATTTATATACTGATATTGACAGTAAACAATTGAACGAAATGAGTCGATTGGTTTCTGATAGTATGGGAATGATTGTTCAGCCTAATAAGGCTATCGTTGGGGCTAATGCTTTTGCACATAGTTCTGGAATTCATCAGGATGGTGTGATTAAAAATAGAGCTACTTACGAAATCATGGATCCATTAGATGTTGGTGTCAATGAGTCGTCTATTATTTTGACAGCAAGAAGCGGTAGAGCTGCTTTGGCTTACAGAGCTAAAAAAGTAGGTTATGAACTTACCAAAACGCAATTGGATATCGTTTATGTTGAGTTTTTGAAATTTGCAGATATCAAAAAAGAAGTTTTGGATGAAGATATTCACCAAATTATTGAAGCTAGTAAAATAAGTGTGAGCTAATTTATAGTAGATAATTACTTTAAAAAACAAATAGAAATGAACCTAAAAATAGCAGTGCTTTCTGGGGATGGAGTAGGACCTGAAGTTATTTTGCAAGCCAAAAAAGCTTTGTATGCCATTAGTGTTGCCTATGATCATGAGTTTATTTTTGAAGATGCTTTGATCGGCGCAGTGGCAATCGAAAAAACGAGAAATCCTCTGCCTGAGCAAACATTAAATCTTTGTTTGAATACCGATGCTGTTTTGTTCGGGGCTATCGGTAATCCAAAATACGATAACAATCCGGATGCTAAGGTACGTCCGGAACAAGGATTGTTGAGACTTAGAAAGGAATTAGGGCTTTATGCTAATATTAGACCTATAAAGCCTTTTAAAAATTTATTGGATGCTTCTCCAATCAAAAAAGAGGTTATTGAAAATGTGGATTTCGTTGTTTTCAGAGAACTTACGGGAGGATCTTATTACGGAGAAAAGATTTTGAATGAAGAAGGGACATTTGCTTCTGATATATGTGAATATTCCGAAGAAGAAATTACTAGAATTACACATTTAGCATTCAAATCGGCACAAAAAAGAAGAAAAAAAGTGACATTGGTTGATAAAGCAAATGTTCTTGAAACTTCCAGATTGTGGAGAAAATTGGTCAAAAAAATTGCGCTTCAATATCCTGATGTGAAATTGGAATGCCAGTATATTGATAATGTGGCGATGCAAATTATCACTGATCCCAAACAATACGATGTGATTTTGACAGAGAATTTATTTGGAGATATACTTTCAGATGAAGCTTGTGCGATAATGGGGTCAATTGGTTTGTTGCCTTCGGCTTCGGTTGGTGATACTAAAGCGCTTTTTGAACCTATTCATGGTTCTTATCCTCAGGCAAGAGGAAAGAATATAGCAAATCCTATTGCTTCTATTTTGTCAGCAGCAATGTTGTTGCAGCATTTTGGATTGGAAAAGGAGGCCAGAAAAGTGTATGAAGCAGTTGAAAAAGCGATTGAGTATAAAGTGGTTACAATAGATTTAAATCCGGATTCAAGATTTGGAACAAATGATGTTGGAGATTTTATTTCGAATGTTATTTTAAGTAAAGATGATTTGTATTTTAAAAACGATAATGTTCAAATTGGACAGTCAACTATCGTTTAATCAATAGAATTCATAAAATATTGCATTATATCACTAAAAAGTCTTAGATTGTTGGTAAAATGTTTTGTTGTTGGGTTTGTTTTTTGTACTTTTGCGGTGTCAAAAAAACAAAACACTATAACATAATAAAATGAAATATACTACCAACGTCCTTGTGATTTTAAGTGTCATTGTGGTAATCACATATGCAAAGGGATTGGTATAAATATAAGTAAAGCTTATTTAAAACCTCCCATAATTTTTTGGGAGGTTTTTTTTTAGATAAAAATTTGAATTTACAAATTACACTAAATATAAATGGAATTAAATAAATACAGCAAGACGATAACGCAAGATGCTACTCAGCCTGCCGCACAAGCTATGTTGTACGGAATTGGTTTAACCGAGGAGGATCTAAAAAAAGCACAAGTTGGAATTGTAAGCATGGGTTACGATGGTAATACTTGTAACATGCACTTGAATGATTTAGCAAAAGATGTTAAAAAAGGTGTTTGGGATGCGGATCTGGTCGGGCTTATTTTTAATACCATTGGTGTAAGTGACGGAATTTCGAATGGAACTGAAGGAATGCGTTATTCATTGGTTTCTCGCGATGTAATTGCTGATTCTATTGAAACTGTCGTGGGAGCACAATGGTATGATAGTTTAATTGCAATTCCTGGTTGTGATAAAAATATGCCTGGAGCATTAATCGCAATGGGGCGATTAAACCGCCCAGCTATTATGGTTTATGGAGGTTCAATTCACTCTGGAAAATGGAAAGGTGAATCTTTAAATATCGTTTCTGCATTTGAAGCTTTAGGTAAAAAAGTAAAAGGCGAAATTACTCCGGAAGATTTTAAAGGTGTGATTCAAAATGCTTGTCCGGGAGCTGGTGCTTGTGGTGGTATGTACACAGCAAATACTATGTCTTCTGCAATCGAAGCTTTAGGGATGAGTTTGCCATACAGTTCTTCAAATCCTGCTTTAAGTCAGGAGAAAAGAGATGAATGTCTTGCTGCAGGAGCTGCTATTAAGGTATTATTAGAAAAAGATATTAAGCCAAAAGATATCATGACTCGCAAAGCTTTTGAAAACGCTATTACAATTGTAGCAGTTTTAGGAGGTTCAACAAATGCAGTTATGCACTTGATCGCAATGGCACATTCAGTTGGAATTACAATCACTTTGGATGATTTTCAGGCTATAAATGACAGAACTCCAGTTCTTGCAGATATGAAACCAAGTGGTAAATATATGATGGAGGATATTTATGAAGTTGGAGGTATTCCTTCAGTAATGAAATATTTATTAAAAGTTGGACTTATTCACGGTGACTGTTTAACAGTAACAGGAAAAACAGTAGCTGAAAATTTGGCTTCTACTCCAGATTTACAAGACGGTCAAGAAGTAATTCACGATATTCAAAAGGCGTTGAAACCAACAGGAAATATTCAGGTTTTGTATGGAAATCTTGCTTCTGAAGGTGCTGTAGCAAAAATTAGTGGAAAAGAAGGAGAATATTTCGAAGGACCAGCAGTTGTCTTTGAAGGCGAATTTGAAGTAATTCCTGGGTTACAAGCCGGAAAGATTAAACCAGGTAATGTAGTCGTCATTAGAGGTTGTGGACCAAAAGGTGGTCCGGGAATGCCTGAAATGCTAAAACCTACATCTGCAATTATTGGAGCTGGTTTAGGAAGTACTTGTGCGTTAATCACAGATGGTAGATTCTCCGGAGGTTCACACGGATTCGTGGTAGGTCACGTTACACCAGAAGCATATGATGGTGGTGGTATTGCACTAGTAAAAGATGGTGATTTGATTGCTATTGATGCGGTAAACAATACAATTAACCTGAAGATATCAGATGAGGAATTTGCAGCTCGTAAAGCGAGTTGGGTTCAGCCTCCTTTAAAAGTGACAAAAGGAGTTTTACTTAAATATGCAAGATCGGTTTCAAGTGCTTCAACTGGCTGCGTAACCGATAAATAATCATATTTCACAATAAAAAGTGGAAACTAAATAGACAAAAAAAGCTGTCGCGAAATAAAATTTGCAAAAGCTAAAATAATATAAAATGGAAAATAATAGAATTTCAGGAGCAGAAGCCGTTATCAGATGTTTATTGGCTGAAGGAGTAAACCTAGTTTATGGTTATCCTGGTGGGGCGATAATGCCCGTTTATGACGAATTGTATAAATTTCAAGACGAATTGCACCATGTTTTGGTAAGACATGAACAAGGAGCTATTCATGCCGCTCAAGGTTTTGCCAGAGCGACAGGAAAAGTTGGGGTTGCGATTGCAACTTCTGGACCGGGAGCAACTAATTTGGTAACAGGTATTGCCGATGCTCAAATTGATTCAACACCTATTGTATGTATTACAGGACAAGTTGGAAGACATTTATTAGGATCAGATGCGTTTCAGGAAACTGATATTATCGGAATTTCTACTCCGGTTACGAAGTGGAATTTTCAAATAACCGAAGCTTCGCAAATTCCGGAAATTATAGCAAAGGCTTTTTTTATAGCTAGATCAGGACGTCCAGGGCCAGTATTGATTGACATTACGAAAAATGCTCAATTTGATCAAATGGATTTTAGTTACAAAAAATGCACCAGTATCAGAAGTTATACTCCAAGACCTACTTTAAATCTTGAAAAAATTAAACAAGCTGCTGATTTAATTAATAGTGCTAAAAAACCATATATCATATTTGGTCAGGGAATAATCCTTGGGCAGGCTGAAGCAGAATTAAAAGCTTTGGTTGAAAAATCAGGAATTCCTGCTGCTTGGACTATTCTGGGACTTTCTGCATTGCCAACAGATCATCCGTTAAATGTAGGAATGGTAGGGATGCATGGTAATTATGGGCCTAATTTATTAACCAATGAATGTGATGTTTTAATTGCGTTGGGAATGCGTTTCGATGATCGTGTTACTGGAAATTTAGCTACTTATGCTAAGCAGGCAAAAGTAATTCATTTTGAAATTGACCCAGCCGAAGTTGATAAAAACGTAAAAACAGATGTTGCTGTATTGGCTGATGTTAAGGAGTCATTGACAGCTTTGCTTCCTCTTATTGAAAATAATAAGCATGATGCTTGGCATAACGAATTCAAAGAGAAATATAAAGTTGAATTTGATGCTGTAATTCAAGAAGAGTTAAATCCGGTTAAAGATGGAATTTCAATGGGAGAAACTATTGAAATGATTAATAAACATTCTAACGGTGATGCAATTATTGTATCAGATGTAGGACAACATCAAATGTTTGCCTGCCGATATGCAAAATTCAATTCAACCAAAAGTAATATCACTTCTGGAGGTTTAGGAACTATGGGATTTGCTTTGCCAGCTTCTATTGGTGCAAAAATGGGAAAACCAGAAAGAGAAGTTGTCGCAATTATTGGAGACGGAGGTTTTCAAATGAATATACAAGAGTTAGGAACTATTTTTCAAACTAAAGTTCCTGTAAAAATTGTTGTTTTGAACAATGAGTTTTTAGGAATGGTACGTCAATGGCAAGAATTATTTTTTGATAGCAGATATGCTTCAACTGTGATGATAAATCCAAATTTCGTTGCTATCGCTGAAGGATATCATATAAAAGCAAAAAAAGTGACCAAAAGAGAAGATTTAGATGGAGCAATCGCTGAAATGCTGGCTTCAAAAGATTCTTATTTCTTGGAAGTTATGATAGAAAAAGAAAATAATGTATTTCCAATGATTCCAACTGGAGCATCGGTATCAGAAATGAGATTAAGCTAAAAAAAGAAGAAAAATGGAAAATAAAATGTTCACTATTTCTGTTTATTCAGAAAATAACGTTGGCTTACTTAATAGAATATCAGGTATATTTTTGAAACGCCATATAAATATATTGAGCTTAAATGTATCAGAATCTGAAATCGAAAATGTTTCTAGATTTATCATTGTAGTAAATACAACTGAAAAATGGGTACAAAATATTGTTGGCCAGATCGAAAAACAAATTGAGGTTATTAAGGCTTTTTATCATATAGATGAGGAGACTATCTTTTTAGAAAGTGCAATCTTCAAAATAGCTTCCAATCTACTTTTTGACGAAAGACAGATTCAGAATATCATCAAAGACAGTAAATCTGAAATTGTGACCGTATCGAGAGAGTTTTTTGTGATTTCAAAATCTGGAAAACGTTCGGAAATTGAGGAATTATACGAAAAACTGAAGCCTTTTGGAATTATGCAGTTTGCCCGTTCGGGAAGAATTTCGATTTCCAAACAAAAAATGGAAATTTCAGCAATATTAGAAGCATTTAAATAAAATACAATCTGTACAAATTTGTAAATTAGCAGATTACAATTTTCAATTATTAAATTTTACATTCATTAAATATTAAAAAAAATGGCAAATTATTTCAATTCATTACCACTTAGATTACAATTAGAACAATTAGGAGTTTGCGAATTCATGGATCAATCAGAATTTGCAAATGGAATAGAGGCTTTAGCAGGAAAAAAAGTAGTCATTGTAGGTTGTGGTGCCCAAGGTTTGAACCAAGGTTTGAATATGAGAGATTCTGGTTTAGATATTTCTTATGCATTACGTGCTGAGGCTATCGCTGAAAAAAGAGCTTCTTGGAAAAATGCAACTGATAATGGTTTCAAAGTGGGAACTTATGAAGAATTAATCCCAACAGCTGATTTAGTATGTAACCTTACTCCAGATAAACAACACACAGCGGTAGTTACTGCAATTATGCCATTAATGAAGCAAGGAGCTACTTTATCATATTCTCACGGATTCAACATCGTTGAAGAAGGAATGCAAATCCGTAAAGACTTAACAGTTATTATGTGTGCTCCTAAATGTCCGGGATCTGAAGTACGTGAAGAGTATAAAAGAGGTTTTGGTGTACCAACACTTATTGCGGTTCACCCTGAAAACGATCCAAACGGATTTGGATTAGACCAAGCTAAAGCTTATGCTGTTGCTACAGGAGGAAATAGAGCAGGTGTATTGAGATCTTCATTCGTTGCTGAAGTAAAATCAGATTTAATGGGTGAGCAAACAATCTTATGTGGATTATTGCAAACAGGTTCTATCTTATGTTTCGATAAAATGGTTGCTGAAGGTGTTGAGCCAGGATATGCTTCTAAATTAATCCAATACGGATGGGAAACTATCACTGAAGCTTTGAAATACGGTGGTATCACTAACATGATGGATAGATTGTCTAACCCTGCAAAAATTGAAGCATTCAAAGTTTCTGAAGAATTGAAAGATATTATGCGTCCGTTGTTCCAAAAACATATGGATGATATCATTTCTGGACACTTCTCTAAAACAATGATGGAAGACTGGGCTAATGATGACAAAAACTTATTGACTTGGAGAGCAGCAACAGGAGAAACTAATTTCGAAAAAACTCCAGCTGGAAATGTTGAAATTTCTGAGCAGGAATATTTTGATAATGGTGTATTGATGGTTGCAATGGTAAGAGCTGGTGTTGAATTAGCTTTCGAAGCTATGACAGATTCAGGAATTATCGAAGAATCAGCTTACTATGAATCATTACACGAAACTCCACTTATTGCAAACACAATTGCAAGAAAGAAATTATTCGAAATGAACCGTGTAATTTCTGATACTGCTGAGTACGGATGTTATTTATTTGACCACGCTTGTAAACCATTAATCGCTGAATACGTGAAAAATGCACCAAGTAACTTAGTGGGACGTCCATTTAACAATGGAGATAATGGTGTTGACAATAAAGAATTAATTGAAGTTAACTCGATTATCAGAAACCATCCAGTTGAAGAAGTTGGAGCTTGGTTGAGAGAGTCAATGACAGCGATGAAAAAAATCGTTGGATAAAAAATAAAATATACTCAACCAGATAAGGTTGTGCTGGGATTTGCATAGTATCAAACAGGTTTAAATATTTTGAATTAGTAAGCACTTATTGGACAATTGATGATATTTATGCATTATTACATTCACTTAACTTCGAACGAGCTGTAAGTTAAGTGAAGTAATCCCAAGTATTTTATAATAAAAGCCCTTATTAAAAGGGTACGTAATTGTTATGTTAAAAATTGTTAAAAAAAGAATATTTTAGTTTTCTAAGATATTCTTTTTTGCTTTAAATAAAATGTTAATTCTAAAACGTTGTGAAATATTTATAAAATTTTGGAAGAAGAGCTAGTTTTTATTAAGCTTTTTCAATATTTTGTAAATTAATAGTTTTGAAAACCGAACAGATTTAATACTTTTATAAAAAATTTAAAAGAGATGAGTTATTTTAAAATTGATAGTTTAGAACAATACTTTAAACACTATAATAAATCAATACGCGAACCCCGAAAATTCTGGGGAAAAATTGCTGAAGAAAATTTTACTTGGTACCAATATTGGGATAAAGTAGTTGATTTTAATATGGCTGACGCCGAAGTAAAATGGTTTGTTGATGCAAAAGTTAATATTACAAAAAACTGTATTGACAGGCATTTGGCTAAAAAAGGAGATAAAACGGCTATTATTTTTGAACCTAACGACCCTTCAGAGGAAGCTTTGCATATAAGTTATAATGAATTATATGAGCGTGTTTCAAAAATGGCCAATGTTTTGAAAGAACAAGGCATTAATAAAGGAGACCGTGTTTGTATTTATTTGCCAATGATACCAGAATTGGCAGTAGCAGTTTTAGCTTGTGCAAGAATAGGGGCAATACATTCTGTTGTATTTGCTGGTTTTTCAGCTTCTGCAGTTGCTTCAAGAATTAACGATTGTGAATGTAAAATGGTTATTACCTCCGATGGGGGTTACCGTGGGAATAAAGTAATCGATTTGAAAGGAATAATTGATGATGCTTTGGAAAATTGTCCATCAGTTACTTCTGTTTTGGTTGCGAAAAGAACTAATGCTGATATTAAGATGGCACCAGGTCGTGATCAATGGTTGCAACCGCTTCTTGATAATGCAATAAATAATAGTGTGGCCGAAATTATGGATGCAGAAGATCCATTGTTTATATTATATACTTCTGGTTCTACAGGAAAGCCAAAAGGAATGGTTCACACTACGGCTGGTTATATGGTTTATACAGCCTATACTTTTAAAAATGTATTCAATTACGAAGAGAATGATATTTTTTGGTGTACAGCCGATATCGGTTGGATAACTGGTCATTCTTATATTTTATACGGACCATTGTTAAATGGTGCTACAACAGTAATTTATGAAGGAATTCCTTCTTACCCTGATTTTAGCCGTTTTTGGGAAACAATAGAAAAACACAAAGTAACTCAATTTTATACAGCTCCGACAGCAATTCGTGCTTTGGCTAAAGAAAATCTGTCTTATGTTCAAAGATTTCCACTAAAATCTTTAAAAGTAATTGGTTCTGTAGGTGAGCCTATTAATGAGGAAGCTTGGCACTGGTATAATGACCACGTAGGAGGTAAGCGTTGTCCAGTTGTTGATACTTGGTGGCAAACAGAAACAGGAGGTATAATGATTGCTCCATTGTCATTTATTACACCGACAAAACCAACGTATGCAACATTGCCATTACCTGGGATTCAACCAGTTTTAATGGATGATAAGCGTAATGAAATTGAAGGTAATCAAGTGGTGGGAAGTTTGTGTATTAAATTTCCATGGCCTGGTATCGCAAGAACGATTTGGGGAGATCATCAAAGATATAAAGACACGTATTTCTCTACTTTCCCAGGTAAATATTTTACAGGTGACGGGGCTTTGCGTGATGAAGTAGGTTACTACAGAATTACCGGACGTGTGGATGATGTAGTTATTGTTTCAGGACATAATTTAGGAACTGCACCAATAGAGGATGCTATTAATGAGCACCCAGCTGTTGCTGAGTCGGCTATTGTTGGGTTCCCACATGATATTAAAGGAAATGCGTTGTACGGATATGTTATTCTTAAAGAATCTGGAGAGTACAGAGATAGAGACAATTTGTCAAAAGAGATCAATCAACACATTGCAGATCACATTGGACCAATTGCTAAATTAGACAAAATTCAATATGTGACAGGTTTGCCTAAAACAAGATCTGGAAAAATCATGCGTCGCATTTTACGTAAAATAGCTGAAGGTGATTATTCTAATTTTGGTGATATTACAACATTGTTAAATCCAGAGATCGTAGATGAGATTATTAAAGGAAAAGTGGAGTAATTCACTTAGTTTTTAAATTTTAAAAAAACTGCTTCAAATTTGAAGCAGTTTTTTTTTGCCTCAAAATGAAATTTTATTTTTTGAAAATGTTCTGTGGGAAGTAATAATGTTGTTGATCTACTTAATGTTAAATTTTTATCAATAGAAGTAACATTATTGTAAAAATAAAGTCTATTGATTATCAGAGCAGTAATTGATTTGTTGTTTTAATCTACCTGATTAGAATTCGCATTGTGTTTTTATCAATAAAACAATTCAATAAGTTAAAATAGTGTTAAAATATAGTACTGTGTGATGCATAATACTGTTTTTAAGATATATATTTGCATAGAATATTAATATGTATTCAAGTTCAATAAATCAATCATCAATCAAAATCAAAATTATCATGAAAAAATCAATTGTTTATTTAGGAGTAGCTTTAGTAGCTTTTGCAAATGTTTCTTTTGCTTCAAATGTGAATTCATTTTCTGAAATCAAAAATAAAATTGAATTTAGTGAAACAATAACACCTTTGAGTGTTGCTATTAGAAAAGGGGATATGGAGACCGTTAAAAAATTTGTTGAATACGGCGCAGATGTCAACGAAAATTCAAATGGTTTAAGCCCACTAATGATTGCGGCTCGTTATAACAAAGTTGAAATAATTAAATTTTTACTTTCAAAAGGAGCCCGTCTTAATGAAAAAGACGAAAATGGATTTACAGCCTTAAAATATGCTGAATTATCCAATGCAACTGAAGCTATTGAACTTTTAAAACAGAATTTAAAATAAAATTTTAACGGGACGGACAGCAAGGAATGTTTGTCCCATTAAAAACTTACATTGAGTTAAACAATCAATCAAAACAAAATAATCATGAAAAATTCACTTTTAATTTTAGGAATTACGTTAGTATCTTTTGCTAATGTTTGTAGTGCAAAAAGTTTTGCTGGTGAGTCAATTGGATCATTTCAAAATGATCTTTTTGCGGATGCTAATGGTGGAAAATTTCCAACAGAAGAAGTTTTTGTAGGAAAGCCATCTTTGAATGAGGATACAGATGAGTTTAATCCCGAAACAGTTATTCCTTTTAATAGTAAAACAACAAAAGAGGTTATAGCTGAAGGTGATAAAATTGTTGAAAATCCAGTTTCTGACGATTTAGATTTTATGGTTTTTGAAGAATCAATGAAGGAATTAATCGCTCAATCGGATTTAATTGTTGAAAACACTGTTTCAAATGAAACTTATCCATTGTTCTACGAAAGAACTCCTGAAGATGAAATTCGTGAACTTGAAATGATTATTGAAAGCAAGGAAACAAACGAATTAAGACCGTTGGATTTTAAAAAGATAAACAAACCTTCTTTACCAGTTAATACATTTAATTCTAAGAGATTTATTGGAATGAATTAGGAGAAGAATATGAGTCTTAAAAACTTAATTGGGCACAAAAAGCATCATTATGAAGAGATAATGGTGCTTTTTTGCATTATAAAATTTTTATGAGCTGTTTATCCTGAGCTTTTGAGAATAAAGATAAGGCAGTGATAGCGCCAATAGTCGCAAATAACATATCTGACTGTGTGTCCCAAACATATCCTTGTGTTCCTAAAAAAGCATCTCCACCATCTCCGGTAGCTATAGAAACAAACCATTCGATCCATTCGTAGGCTGCGCTAATTGCGAGGCAAATTGAAACAATTATAAAGTTGAAAAAGCTTTGGTTTGCGATTACTTTTTTCCGAATAAATAATTCTCGGATAATCATAGCGGGAACAAAACCTTGTGCAAAATGTCCAATCTTGTCATAATTATTTCGGCTTTGGTGGGAAATTTCTTTGATGTAATCAAAAAAAGGAACTTCGGCGTATGTGTAATGCCCGCCAATAAAGAGAATAATGCAATGGATTAAAATCAAAGTATAGGTGAAATTGGTGAATCTGAATTTTCTGAATGTAAAAGCCAAGATTAATAGGCCAATTATTGCCGGAATAATTTCAAGAAAACAGGTAAAACCTTCTTTTGGATTTGTTATTGACCAAAGTAAAGTTGCGCTGAATACCACAAGTAATGAGTAGATGTATTTCATTTTGAATTTTGAAAAAGATTAATTAATAGCTGGTATCATCAAGTTTTACTTTACCATTAAATGTTCTGTACAAGAAGAAAAAATAGGCAGCCAGTAAAGGAGCTCCGATAAGCACAATTGTCAGCATAATACCCAATGATTTCTGTGATGAAGCAGCATTGTAAATGGTCACGTTAAATTTCGGGTCAATCGTAGAAATCAAAAGGGTGGGGTACAATTGTAACGCAACAAGAATCAATAAAAAAGCCATCGTTAATGACGAAAAAATCAATGCCCGCATGTATTGTTTTTTTGAAACCAATCTTGGGACATTGGCCACAGCCAAAAATGAGATGACCGGTACAACGAAATAAATAGGATTAGCCCTGAAATTGGCCGTCACTTCCGGAATGAAAACTAAAGTATAAAGTGTTGTGATTCCAAAGCTGATAATAAAGAATATCATTCCTTTTTTTAGTAAAAATGTAAGCCTTGCGTGTAATAGGCCTTCGGTTTTTAATAGAAGATAAATAGCGCCTTGCGTTATGAAAATGGAAAGTGTCGTAAATCCAACCATTATGGCGTATGGATTTAAAAAAGAGAAAAACACACCTCCATGGTAACTGAAATTGGGTCCCAAAGCGAACCCCTGCAAAATATTGCCCAAAACAACTCCAAGTAAAAATGCGATTAGGATGCTTGAAAAGCTGTAGATAATGTCCCAACTGTTTCTCCACCATTTCATTTCTTCAACACTTCTAAATTTAATGGCGGCTGCGCGAAGTACATTCAGCATTAAAAAAAGCATAAACGGCACATACATTGCCGACAGCATTGTAGAATACATTACGGGAAATCCTGCAAATAAGGCTCCTCCTCCAATTATTAGCCAAACTTGATTGGCATCCCATACAGGGGCAATGGCGTTTATGGCAATTCTTCGGCTTAAATCTTTTCTGAAAAATAAGTGCCAGGCACCAGCACCAAAATCAAAGCCTTCCAATATTGCGTAACCCGAAAACAACAATCCGATTACCAAATACCATAGTGTTGGGTAGTCAATTCCAAAAATAGTTTCCATACTGTAAAGAGATTAAAAGGATTTGAAGGTTACCGGTTTTGTCGATTCGTCATAAGGGCCGTGCTTTATTTTTTTGTTGACAGTATATAGAAACAGTGCCAATAAAAGGGAATAAACCACAGTAAACATAACCAAAGAAAATACGATTTGATTGGCGGCAACTTCTTGGGAAAAAGCGTCACTTGTTCTTAATTGTCCGTAAACTACCCAAGGCTGTCTTCCCATTTCGGCGGTGAACCATCCAACCTGATTGGCTATTTGGGGCAGAATTACAGTAAATGAGAAAATCCATAAAATCCATTTAGTTTCAAATAATCGACCTCCCCACCATAAAAAACTGGAATATAATGTAAGTCCAATTAAAAACATTCCAATAGCAACCATAATGTGATAAAATTGAAAAATAGCATTGGTCTGACTAGGTAAATCTTTAGTCGGGAAATTGTTTAATCCTTTTATGGGCGCATTAAAATCTTGATGTACTAAGAATGATAATCCGCCAGGAATTCCAATTCCGGTAACTTTTTGGTTTTCTTTATCGACCCAACCAAGAAGATACAAATCGGCGGGTTTGTCTTTTTCGAAATGACCTTCCATTGTGGCTAGTTTTGCAGGCTGATTGACCGCAACTCCATCAGCGGTACTGTGACCGGAAATTAATTGGGTAAGTGAGAAAAATGTTGCAACCGCCAGGGCAATTTTGAATGCTTTTTTGGATATTTCAATGTAGCGGCCTTTTCGGATGTAATAGGCATGTACGCTCAATACTAAAAAGGCTCCGGCCAAAATAGCGCCTTGCCAAGTATGAATGATTCTGTCCACACTTGAAGGATTGAAAACCATTGCCCAAAAAGCGGTTACTTCGGCTCTTGCGTTTAATCCTGTTCCTACAATATGATAACCCGCAGGAGTTTGCTGCCAGGAATTGGCAACCACAATCCAAACGGCTGAGAACATCGAACCTAGAAACACTCCTAAAGTCGATACAAAATGTACCCAGGGTTTTACGCGATTCCACCCAAAAAGCAAAATTCCAAGAAAAGTGCTTTCTAAACCAAAAGCAAACAATCCTTCGGCGGCTAATGCGCTTCCAAAGATATCGCCCACATAACGCGAATACACGGCCCAATTGGTTCCAAATTCAAACTCCATGATGATTCCCGTGGCGACGCCTATCCCAAAGGTCAACGCAAATATTTTAATCCAAAAACGGGTCAAAGTTTCATAATCTTTATTTCCGGTTTTGAGATAAAGCCCTTCCATGATAACGATTATTAAACCGATACCAATGCTTAATGGGGGGTAGATATAATGAAAGGCAATTGTGAAGGCGAATTGTATGCGGGCAAGTATTTCAACATCCATAATAAAACTATTTATTTGAAAGTGTCTGTAAATTATAGTGAAAAGGTTGATAGAATGCTTAATCTTTCTGATTTTAGTTTAGAAGTAAAAAAAAGCACCACAAATAATGGTGCTTTGATTTTTATTTGAAATAAGAGAAGGTTTCGTTATTCTCAATCTTCAACAGTGTTTCATAAATTAATTTAATCACATTTTCTACATCTTCACGGTGAACCATTTCAACGGTAGTGTGCATGTATCTTAATGGTAGCGAAATCAAAGCCGAGGCTACACCTCCATTGCTGTACGCAAATGCATCGGTATCTGTTCCGGTAACTCTTGAAGAGGCTAAACGTTGAAACGGAATGTTTTTCTCTACAGCAGTATTCAGAATTAGTTCTCTCAAGTTATTTTGAACGGCTGGAGCATAAGTAACTACAGGTCCTTTACCTATTTTAGTTTCTCCTTCAATTTTTTTGTCAATCATCGGAGTGGTAGAATCGTGACATACATCTGTAATGATAGCTACATTTGGTTTGATAGTTTGAGTAATCATTTCTGCTCCTCTCAAGCCTACTTCTTCCTGAACAGCATTAGTGATATATAAACCAAAAGGCAGTTTAATGTTGTTTTCGTGCAATAAACGGGCAACTTCGGCAATCATAAATCCTCCCATACGGTTGTCGATGGCACGACAAACAAATTTATTTTCGTTCATGATCATAAATTCATCAGGATAAGTAACAACACAACCTACGTGAACCCCTAATTTTTCGACTTCTTCTTTGGTTTCACAACCTAAATCAATAAAGATATTACTGATTTTAGGGTTTTCTTCTTTATCTCTGTTTCGAGTATGGATAGCTGGCCATCCAAAAACACCTTTTATAATTCCGTTTTTAGTGTGAATGTTTACACGTTTAGAAGGAGCGATTTGGTGGTCAGAACCCCCATTACGTATTACATATATCATTCCGTCCTCGGTTATGTAATTCACATACCAAGAGATTTCATCGGCATGACCTTCTATAACAACTTTATAAGGCGCATCAGGATTGATAACTCCAACAGCAGTACCGTATGTGTCTGTAATAAAAGTGTCTACGTATGGTTTTAGGTAATCCATCCATATTTTTTGACCTTCGCTTTCAAATCCTGTAGGTGAAGCGTTATTTAAGTAGTTTTCTAAAAAGGTTATTGATGATGGTTTTAATATTGATTCAGTACTCATAATGTATCGTAATTTTTTCGCTAAATTAGAAATTTGTATTTATAGTTTTGTATTTAATGTATATTTTTGTGTTAAAAATATTTCTTTATGAAGCTTTATAAAATAGTAGTTTTTTCTCTTTTAATATTTCTGTCGGGCTATGCGCAAGACACTAAACAAGGCGTAAAACAAGATACTACTCCGATGGGTTATGTTTTGACAGAGGGAGATACCATTTTTGGTGATACAATTGTATTGCCAGAGTTGGTAATAGATAGGCATAAAATGAGTGATGAAGATAAAAAGCAGTTTTTACTTTTACAAAAAAGAGTATATGCAACTTATCCATATGCAAGGATTGCATCCGAAAGACTTACATCGTTAAACAGAGGAATGGCTAAGTTTACTAATAACAGGGATAAAAAAAGATATTTCAAAATAGTAGAGGATTATTTAAGTAATGAATTTGAGGCCAGATTAAAAAAACTCTCTAGAAAGCAAGGTCAAATTTTGGTTAAATTGATAGACAGACAGACGGGGACTAGTACATATGAGCTGATAAAGAATTTAAAAAGTGGGTGGAAAGCATTTTGGTCCAATACAGCAGCCAGTATGTTTGATATAGATTTGAAGTTAAAGTATCAGCCTTATGAAGTCAATGAGGACTTTTTGATAGAAACTATATTGGTCAGAGGGTTTGAATCCGGCCGATTACGTAATCAAGAAGCTGCTCATCCTATAGATTATGATAAGTTGGAAGATTCTTGGCTTAGGAAAGCAAGTACTAAATAAATTTTACATTTAGATATAAGAGGTAATTACAAAAGTAGTTGCCTCTTTTTTGTTTTTAATATAATCTAAATATTCAGGAGCTATTTCCTGCTATCCGTTGCAAGTCCTCGTTCCTCTGGCAACATTTTTATGTATTTGCAATAGCTTCCGTTGGTCGCTTTGCCTCTACATAAAATGTAAGCCATATTCACTGTGGGCTTTCCACTACTATCAGGGCTAGGGTAGTGGTGTTTCAGCGGAAAGAAATCAATACATAATATATAGTATAAGGAAAAAAGTACCCGAAGGATGGTTTTTAATATAATCCAATGAAGTTCTTCGCGTCTTTGCGAGAAATTTTAGCCTGCAAAGGAGTAAAAGATCGAAGAAGTATAAGCAAATCAAGAAAAAATCTGCGTAAGTCAGTGTGTTAAAAAGGGACAATATGTAGATAAGCGTAGGGTTGTTTGCAGTAAAACGGATCCGTCACGCCTAAAAGCGGAAAGATTTTAAGAAAAGGGTTTTTGTAAAATTAAGGTTATCAGAGTTTTAAAAAATAAATATAAAATAAATGCAAAAACCCCTTGTTTAAACGAATAAACTATCTACTTTTGCACCCGCAACAGCGATGGCGCTCTTGGAAAGACTGACAAGTATAACAAATCAAATTGGAAATTTATTTTCAAAAAAGATTTAAAAAAAGCTTGTGAGATTTAAAAGAGTAGTTTATTTTTGCACCCCGCAAAACATGCAA
The DNA here is from genome assembly GCF_027111335.1 of Flavobacterium aquiphilum. NCBI lineage: Bacteria > Pseudomonadati > Bacteroidota > Flavobacteriia > Flavobacteriales > Flavobacteriaceae > Flavobacterium > Flavobacterium aquiphilum. Next base: position 2,634,644 of record NZ_CP114288.1, read on the forward strand.
TGATCTTTGACAGGCTGATAAGAAAACGAGAAGAAAAACGAAAATAAAAATTTTCAAAAAAAACTTCAATAAGTTCTTGCCAGTTAAAAAGAAAATACTACTTTTGCACCCGCTTTGAGAGACAAACGAAAAGCGAAAAAAGGAATATACGTTCGTAGACATATTGAATTGACAGCCGTCTCGTCCAAAAGACGAGACAAATAAAATAAGAGTAATAGAATCGAGAGATTTGAATTAAAACCACTAGAATCGGAGTCGAAATATAAAACAAGTCGTAAGACTTAAACAATATACGATGAAGAGTTTGATCCTGGCTCAGGATGAACGCTAGCGGCAGGCTTAACACATGCAAGTCGAGGGGTATAGTTTTTCGGAACTAGAGACCGGCGCACGGGTGCGTAACGCGTATGCAATCTACCTTTTACAGAGGGATAGCCCAGAGAAATTTGGATTAATACCTCATAGTATAGCAGTTTCGCATGAATCAGCTATTAAAGTTCCAACGGTAAAAGATGAGCATGCGTCCCATTAGCTAGATGGTAAGGTAACGGCTTACCATGGCAACGATGGGTAGGGGTCCTGAGAGGGAGATCCCCCACACTGGTACTGAGACACGGACCAGACTCCTACGGGAGGCAGCAGTGAGGAATATTGGTCAATGGGCGCAAGCCTGAACCAGCCATGCCGCGTGCAGGATGACGGTCCTATGGATTGTAAACTGCTTTTGTACGAGAAGAAACAACATTACGTGTAATGTCTTGACGGTATCGTAAGAATAAGGATCGGCTAACTCCGTGCCAGCAGCCGCGGTAATACGGAGGATCCAAGCGTTATCCGGAATCATTGGGTTTAAAGGGTCCGTAGGCGGTTTAGTAAGTCAGTGGTGAAAGCCCATCGCTCAACGGTGGAACGGCCATTGATACTGCTAGACTTGAATTATTAGGAAGTAACTAGAATATGTAGTGTAGCGGTGAAATGCTTAGAGATTACATGGAATACCAATTGCGAAGGCAGGTTACTACTAATGGATTGACGCTGATGGACGAAAGCGTGGGTAGCGAACAGGATTAGATACCCTGGTAGTCCACGCCGTAAACGATGGATACTAGCTGTTGGGAGCAATTTCAGTGGCTAAGCGAAAGTGATAAGTATCCCACCTGGGGAGTACGGGCGCAAGCCTGAAACTCAAAGGAATTGACGGGGGCCCGCACAAGCGGTGGAGCATGTGGTTTAATTCGATGATACGCGAGGAACCTTACCAAGGCTTAAATGTAGATTGACCGGTTTGGAAACAGATCTTTCGCAAGACAATTTACAAGGTGCTGCATGGTTGTCGTCAGCTCGTGCCGTGAGGTGTCAGGTTAAGTCCTATAACGAGCGCAACCCCTGTTGTTAGTTGCCAGCGAGTCATGTCGGGAACTCTAACGAGACTGCCAGTGCAAACTGTGAGGAAGGTGGGGATGACGTCAAATCATCACGGCCCTTACGCCTTGGGCTACACACGTGCTACAATGGCCGGTACAGAGAGCAGCCACTGGGCGACCAGGAGCGAATCTATAAAACCGGTCACAGTTCGGATCGGAGTCTGCAACTCGACTCCGTGAAGCTGGAATCGCTAGTAATCGGATATCAGCCATGATCCGGTGAATACGTTCCCGGGCCTTGTACACACCGCCCGTCAAGCCATGGAAGCTGGGGGTGCCTGAAGTCGGTGACCGCAAGGAGCTGCCTAGGGTAAAACTGGTAACTAGGGCTAAGTCGTAACAAGGTAGCCGTACCGGAAGGTGCGGCTGGAACACCTCCTTTCTAGAGCTTTGGTGTTAGCCAAGTGCACGCCAAAGAAAGAAGACGAAGAGACTTTTGGTTTCAGAGATTAAAATTTTATTACTCTTGCTGTTAATTTAAAAGAATAAAGAATTAAGTAAAAACAGAGTCTCGTAGCTCAGCTGGTTAGAGTACTACACTGATAATGTAGGGGTCGGCAGTTCGAGTCTGCCCGGGACTACTTTTTTAAAGGTTTTAGATTTAAGAAATTAGATTTTAGATTTAAGATTAGAAAAGAAACTGAAAAGCTTAATTTACAAGGAAATTCTAGAGTTGAGTTCTTATGAATAGTCATTCATAATTCATAATTCACAATTCATAATTAGATTGGGGGATTAGCTCAGCTGGCTAGAGCGCCTGCCTTGCACGCAGGAGGTCAACGGTTCGACTCCGTTATTCTCCACTATCTTTAAGAAGATAGAATATAGAAAAAAGAATATAGACAATGTCTAATATCTATTCTCTGTGTTCTTTATTCTAAAAAGAAAAAGTTCATTGACATATTGAGATAAAAAAATATTTAAAAAGTAGAAAGAACACGCTTTTTATCTGGAAACGGATAAAAACGTAAGTACAATAAGCAAAATAAGGGCGTATGGGGGATGCCTAGGCTCTCAGAGGCGAAGAAGGACGTGATAAGCTGCGAAAAGCTACGGGGACGGGCACACACCGATTGATCCGTAGATATCCGAATGGGGCAACCCACTATGTTGAAGACATAGTACACCGATAGGTGGGCAAACCCGCTGAACTGAAACATCTAAGTAGGCGGAGGAGAAGAAAACAAAAGTGATTCCGTAAGTAGTGGCGAGCGAACGCGGATTAGCCCAAACCAATGTTGTTACGGCAATGTTGGGGTTGTAGGACCACGAGATTTTATGCACAAGGAACCGGAAGTTACTGGAAAGTGATGCCATAGAGGGTGATAGCCCCGTATGGGTAACAAGTGTAATAGATAGTGGTATCCTGAGTAGGGCGGGGCACGTGAAACCCTGTCTGAATTTGGCGGGACCATCCGCTAAGGCTAAATACTCCTGAGAGACCGATAGTGAACCAGTACCGTGAGGGAAAGGTGAAAAGAACCGTGAATAACGGAGTGAAATAGATCCTGAAACCATACGCTTACAAGCGGTCGGAGCCCTTAAGTGGGGTGACGGCGTGCCTTTTGCATAATGAGCCTACGAGTTAACGTTGCTGGCGAGGATAAGCTATTAAGTAGTGGATCCGTAGCGAAAGCGAGTCTGAATAGGGCGCTTTAGTCAGTAGTGTTAGACGCGAAACCGTGTGATCTACCCATGGGCAGGATGAAGCGCTGGTAACACAGTGTGGAGGTCCGAACCGGTTGACGTTGAAAAGTCTTCGGATGACCTGTGGGTAGGGGTGAAAGGCCAATCAAACTCGGAAATAGCTCGTACTCCCCGAAATGCATTTAGGTGCAGCGCAAGGCATAAGTTATATAGAGGTAGAGCTACTGATTGGATGCGGGGGCTTCACCGCCTACCAATTCCTGACAAACTCCGAATGCTATATAATGTTTCCTTGCAGTGAGGGCTTGGGTGCTAAGGTCCAAGTCCGAGAGGGAAAGAACCCAGACCATCAGCTAAGGTCCCCAAATATATGTTAAGTTGAAAGAACGCGGTTTGTCTGCCCAGACAGCTAGGATGTTGGCTTGGAAGCAGCCATTCATTTAAAGAGTGCGTAACAGCTCACTAGTCGAGCGGACGAGCATGGATAATAATCGGGCATAAACATATTACCGAAGCTATGGATTTACAGTTTACTGTAAGTGGTAGGGGAGCATTCCAGCAGGGTTGAAGGTGTATCGTAAGGTATGCTGGACTGGCTGGAAAAGAAAATGTAGGCATAAGTAACGATAATGCGGGCGAGAAACCCGCACACCGAAAAACTAAGGTTTCCACAGCTATGCTAATCAGCTGTGGGTTAGTCTGGACCTAAGGCAAACCCGAAAGGGGCAGTCGATGGCCAACGGGTTAATATTCCCGTACTACTAATTACTGTGATGGGGTGACGGAGTGATGAAAGTACCGCGAACTGACGGAATAGTTCGTTAAAGCACCTAGCTATAGGTTTTATAGGCAAATCCGTAAAACTTGGTGAAATGCGATAGTACTCGGCGTCTTCGGACAAAGAGATAGTGTACCTAAGGGCTTCCAAGAAAAACCTCTAAACTTCAGGTAATTAGTACCAGTACCGTAAACCGACACAGGTAGTTGAGGAGAGAATCCTAAGGTGCTCGAGAGATTCATGGCTAAGGAATTAGGCAAAATAGACCCGTAACTTCGGGAGAAGGGTCGCCCCGAGCAATCGGGGCCGCAGTGAAGAGGTCCAGGCGACTGTTTATCAAAAACACAGGGCTCTGCAAAATCGTAAGATGAAGTATAGGGCCTGACACCTGCCCGGTGCTGGAAGGTTAAGAGGAGATGTTATCTTCGGAGAAGCATTGAATTGAAGCCCCAGTAAACGGCGGCCGTAACTATAACGGTCCTAAGGTAGCGAAATTCCTTGTCGGGTAAGTTCCGACCTGCACGAATGGTGTAACGATCTGGACACTGTCTCAGCCATGAGCTCGGTGAAATTGTAGTAACGGTGAAGATGCCGTTTACCCGCAGTGGGACGAAAAGACCCTGTGCACCTTTACTATAGCTTAGTATTGACCTTGGATAAATGATGTGTAGGATAGGTTGGAGACTGTGAAGTGGCGTCGCCAGGCGTTGTGGAGTCATTGTTGAAATACAACCCTTTGTTTATCTGAGGCCTAACCCCGTAAACCGGGGGACATTGCTTGGTGGGTAGTTTGACTGGGGTGGTCGCCTCCAAAAGAGTAACGGAGGCTTCTAAAGGTTCCCTCAGTACGCTTGGTAACCGTGCGAAGAGTGCAATGGCATAAGGGAGCTTGACTGAGAGACATACAGGTCGATCAGGTACGAAAGTAGAGCATAGTGATCCGGTGGTTCCGCATGGAAGGGCCATCGCTCAAAGGATAAAAGGTACGCCGGGGATAACAGGCTGATCTCCCCCAAGAGCTCATATCGACGGGGGGGTTTGGCACCTCGATGTCGGCTCGTCACATCCTGGGGCTGGAGAAGGTCCCAAGGGTTGGGCTGTTCGCCCATTAAAGTGGCACGCGAGCTGGGTTCAGAACGTCGTGAGACAGTTCGGTCTCTATCTACTGTGGGCGTTAGAAATTTGAGTGGATCTGATTCTAGTACGAGAGGACCGAATTGGACAAACCTCTAGTGTATCTGTTGTCCCGCCAGGGGCACCGCAGAGTAGCTACGTTTGGAAGGGATAAGCGCTGAAAGCATATAAGCGCGAAACCCACCACAAGATGAGATTTCTTTTAAGGGTCGTGGAAGATGACCACGTTGATAGGCTATAGGTGTAAAGGCAGTAATGTCATAGCCGAGTAGTACTAATAACCCGTAAGCTTATGTACGACTCCTCTCCTCCCGTTCAAAACGGGAGGAGAAGAAACTTTCTAAAACTTTTTATGTTCTTTATCTCAGTATGTTAAAATATTAGCTCGACGTGAGCAGTGACTAGTAAAAAGTAACTAATGATTAGCTAATCACTAATTACCATTCACTAATCACTAACAACCTTAAGGTGGTTATTGCGGCGGGGCTCACCTCTTCCCATCCCGAACAGAGAAGTTAAGCCCGCCTGCGCAGATGGTACTGCAATTTTGTGGGAGAGTATGTCGCTGCCTTTCTTTAATCTGAACTTGTTTCAGATTCTTTAAAAACCCTTCATCAAATGATGAGGGGTTTTTTATAAAAATCTGGTAATAGATTAGGTACCTTAGCTCAGATGGTAGAGCAATGGACTGAAAATCCATGTGTCCCTGGTTCGATCCCTGGAGGTACCACTTTATAATGCTCGGATGGTGAAATTGGTAGACACGCTGGACTTAAAATCCAGTGAACAGCAATGTTCGTGCGGGTTCAAGTCCCGCTCTGAGTACATAAAGCTTCAAACTTTGTTTGGAGCTTTTTTTATTTTGGCTAATATCATTTCTTCTGGTGGGAATGAAAAAAGAAACTATTCTCAATTATCTTGATCCAATCTTTCATGGTCAACAGACATAAATTCAGCTGTTAGACTAATTATAACTTATTGTAAATTAAGCTATTTTTATTCATCTACAGATATTTGCCTTATTGTTTAATTTACAATTCAAAGAACACATAGCTTCTAAAAACTTAAAATATTTTTTTACTATATTTGATGTAAAATCGGTCAAAATTATTGATTTCAGTATTTTGATTAATATTTTATCGATTTATTTTCCTATAAATAATTACACCCGACTGGCAAACTCAAAATAAATCAGTTCAAATATTTTCATTTGCAAAATGTATATTAAATGATTAATCTTTACGAATGAATCACAAATAAATAAATTTTAAAAACCTAATCTTTAAAATATTAATTATTATGAATAGAATTGTTTTATTTTTTTTCGTCATTTTAACTCTCAATAGCTGCAAGAAAGAACAGTCAAAAGAAAGCCAAATCAGTCCTGAGGAAGCAAAATTAATCGCCAAAGATGCCTATATCTATGCTTACCCAATGTTAATGGGATATAAATCTTTGTATTATACTACAATAGACAAGACAAGTCCTGGATATAGAAGTGGTTTTAATGAAATTACACATGATAGACGACCAGCCGATAATACCCGTAAAGATGTGGTTTCAATGAATGCTGATACTCCTTATTCTTTATTTGCGTTCGATTTACGTGCAGAACCAATGGTTTTCTCCGTACCTAAAATTAAAGATCGTTATTATGTTTTTCAGTTCATCGATCTTTTTACGCATAACTTCGCCTATGTTGGAACTCGAGAAACCGGAAATGATGCTGGTGATTATTTGTTCGTTGGCCCAAACTGGAAAGGCAAAATCCCAGAAGGGAAATTCAAAAAAGTTTTTCATGTTGAAAGCCAGCTGGTAACAGGAATTGGAAGAACGCAATTGTTTGGGACAAATGATTTGCCTAATATTATTGAAATTCAAAATAAATATAAAATTACTCCTTTGAGCAAATTTATAGGAACTAATGCACCTAAAACTGTTACAAGCATAGATTGGCTTCCTATTTCTGAACCAAACGATTTCAGCAATATTAATTTCATAAAATATTTTAATATTTATTTAAATTTAGTTCAACCTTTTAATAAAGAAGATTTGGCCGAACTTAAAAAATTTGAAAAAATAGGAGTAAATCCTGGTGCAAAATTTGATTCTACTCAATTTAGTAATGAAATCATTACTGCAATAAACGAGGGAGTCAATGAAGGAATTGCAGCCATAAAAGATAAAGCCAGTAAAATTGGTCAACAAAAAAATGGATGGAACATGATGGATCCATTTGGAAATAGAGAATTTTATAAAGGAAACCGATTATTGAGAGCTGCTGCTGTAATGGTCGGAATTTACGGAAACGACAAAGCGGAAGCTTTCTATCCAGTTGCTTATGTGGATTCAAATAACAATACTTTGAATGGTAAAATAGGTAAGTATAAAATTCATTTTTCTAAAGAACAAGTTCCACCTGCTAAATATTTTTGGTCAATAACGATGTATGACAAGAGCGCGGATGGAGTTGGCGGTTATTTGATTAAAAACCCAATAAACCGTTTTCTCATAAATTCTACAACAAAGGGATTGCAATACGATAAAGATGGTGGTTTAACAGTCTATATTCAAAATGAAAAACCTGTTAACGAAACACTTTCCAATTGGTTACCTGCTCCAGCCGAAGATTTTTATTTGATGATTCGCATATATGGACCTAAAGAAACGGCAATGAATAATACTTGGTCTCCTCCTAGTATTGAAAAAGTAAAATAATTTAAAAATAATTTATAACACAAACTCAATTATACGTGCTAAGTAAAAATGATTCTGATTATAAAGCAACTTTACATTTTTTCGTGAGTATTTTTACCAAAAAACGTAAAAAAATAAGCTTCAAATATCTAGCAAAATAAAAATTTTCACATAGTTTTGATTAAAAAATATTTTTAAAATAGTAATGATGCCATTATGATTAATTCCAGGACAGTCCAAACTCTTGCTTTATTTCTTTTATTTTCACACAGCTACGGACAGCAATTTATTAAACCTGATAATGTCAATATTAATTATACAGGTAGGGTAGATGTTACGGCAGACTCTACTATGTTCTACTGGCCAGGAACTACAGCCGAAATAACCTTTAAAGGATCTAGTATTTCAGTAAAAATGAAGTCTACTAAAGAGAAAGCTTATTTTTACGCCATAATCGACAAAGACGATAAAAAACCTTTAAAATTTGAAACTGATAACACCCTCAGAACAATAAATGTGGCCAAAGATCTTGATTCAGGTACCCATACATTGGAAATATATAAATTAACCAACTCTACATCGGTTAATGTATTTTATGGATTTGAACTTTATGGAAAAACGAAATTATTGAAGAATACTGATAACCGCACCAGAAAAATTGAATTCTACGGAAATTCTATTACGGCTGGACACGGTGTAGATGTGCCAGAAGGAGGGAAGGACATAGGAGTCCCTGAGCATTTTAATAATTATTATACATATGCTGCTATAACTGCAAGACACTACAACGCTAAACCATCTATTATTGCCCGCAGCGGAATAGGAATTATAGTAAGCTGGTTCCCAGAAATTATGCCTGAAACTTATGACTGTATTGATCCATTAGATCCTTCAAGTAAGTGGGATTTTAAAAAATACACCCCAGATGTTGTAGTAATTAATCTTTTTCAAAATGACTCATGGATTGTAAACAGACCTGAACATGAACAGTTTAAAAGAAGATTTGGTACTGAAAAACCTTCCGAATCATTTATAATCCAATCCTATGCTGATTTTGTCAGTTCCATTAGAAACAAATATCCATCGGCAAGTATTATCTGTGCTTTAGGCAATATGGATGCCACCAGATCCGGATCTGAATGGCCTGGTTATATTCAAAAAGCTGTTGATGGATTAAATGATAAAAAGATATATACAGTATTTTTTCCTTTTAAAGAGAGAGAAAATCACCCCAATCGAAAAGAGCAGGAAGCAATGTCTAAACAACTAATTGAATTTATCGATCACAATATTAAATGGTAGATAGTTCGTAAAATACTTCGAAAACAAAACTTAAACATCATAAAAAAACTCCTTATCAAATTAAGGAGTTTTTTTATTTATTTGAATATTTATTTTCTTTTGTTTTAACTAAAAAAGTTTCTCCCAAGGATTATCACTTCTGAAAGGAACAGCAGGAAGTCCTTCTTTGTTTACAAAATTAGATTGAGCTGCTTCGTTCCAGCCAAAACGAACCGAAACCGGATGCGGAACTTCGGATGATGAAACAACTACTTTGTCTCCTTGTATTTCTGCTTTTGCCGAAGTATATTTTCCATCTGTTCCAGCGATACTGAACCAGTCAAGCGGTTTCCCATCTCGGCTTGTTAAACCGCTTCCTACATTTGAATATGTGATTTCAATTTTATTGCCTTTAACTTCCATTTTTTGATAAGTAGGCCCTGACCAAACAACATTTTTTTGTCCATAAGTCTTGTTTGCAGCAAGAAGACTTAAACGTCTACCCACTTCCCATTTGTTTATAGGGTGCAAATCGGCGGTATTGTAAACCAAATCGGTAATAGCAATTGTATTGGTATTCTCTAAGTGTAAAGCAAGACGCTGCGCTTCCCAGAATTCCGGAAGATTTTCGGGTGTGTGTGGACGCTCATCTTTAGTTGTAGAATAATTGTAGGGTGCTATTTGAACAAAATAAAAAGGTGCTTTATTGTCATTCCAATCGTTTCTCCAACTATCTATAAGTGTTTTAAACTTATAAGCATAACGAATATTTTCGTTCAAAAAACAATTAGATTCTCCTTGGTACCAAAGAAATCCTTTTAATGCAAAGGGAATTAAAGGTTGTATCATCGTGTCATAAAACTTACCGGAATCTCCACCATCAGCATTAAGTTTATCCAATGTTTTTCCGTCTTTCATTTTTGGTGACACATCCATTTTTGAAGCCTGAATCCAAGGTTCAATTCTGCTACCCGGCACCGCTGCAGAAATCATTCCGATTGGTACATGTAATTTGTTATATAAATCTTTCGCAAAATAATAACCCACAGCCGAAAAATCAACCAAAGATTTTCCCATAGCCGAATCCCAACCTAAATGTTCTGGACTTGGGTCCATATATTTTCGGCGATCCAGAAAAATACGAATATTGGTATTGTCTGCCTTATTCAAATCATCTTCCGGTGGTCTATTTCCTTTATTTATGGTATCTAATTTACTATACTTTCGCATAGCAAATTCCATATTGGATTGACCTGAGCAAAGCCAAACTTCGCCTACCAAAATATTCTTCAAGACAATTGTATTGTTTCCTTTGATAGTCATTTCGCGCGGCGTAAAAGATGCCTTCATTGGACTTAGCTTTACCAACCATTTACCTGAATTGTCGGCAACAGTTTTTTTGCTTTGTCCACCAAAATCTACCGATATTTTTTCACCCGGACTTGCAGTTCCCCAAACCGGTACTTCTTTAAGTTGCTGTAAAACCATGTCGTGTCCCAAAATCTTCGGAAGTATAACTTGACTAAGGAGATTAAAAGAACATAAGAGCAAAAAACTTAATGACGCGAAAGTCAATTTATTTGAAGACATAATTTCGAATTTATAAAGTCATAGTTAATTTCAAAAGTAGGGAAGTATGCCCCTGAAACCATCCTGCTCCATCCTGTTTCCCATTGCGCAATTACTTTAAATTCTTTGTTCAATTAATTGTTTTCTGCGAGTTTTGATTCGCTTTAAAAAATAATTGTTAATTATACACTTAATTTATAAAAGTAGCCATTCTCTTTTGTACTTTTAAAAACTAAAAGATGCGAAAAATGTATCGACATTCAACCTATATTTTATTTTTTATGAAAAAGAAAACAATAAAAGCATTATTATTTATTGGATTGTTAGTTTTAAATACGGCAGTTAAGGCACAGTCAACAACGGCAGCACAAGATGATGTTGCAAAAGCCAAAGAATGGATTAGCACTTTATCGCTAAATGACAGTGCAAAAGAAAACAGATTAACACAAGTAGTTGCAACTCATCTTACAACTATAAAAGATTGGCATAATAATCACCCAGCTTCAACAGTACCAGCGGGAATAAATCCATTGGACGGGAAGTCACTTTCGGAACTTCACCGACAAATTATTGCAGATTCAGCAATACCAACAACCGTTCATGAAAGTTTAATGAGCGGATTAAGGAAAGATTTAACTGAGGAGCAAGTAGCTTTGGTTTTAGACAAATACACTATTGGAAAAGTAGCTTTTACAATGAAAGGCTATCAGTCTATTGTTCCTAATATGACTGCTACTGAGACTGCTGAGATTCAAAAATTAATGGAAAAAGCACGTGAACAAGCTGTAGATTATAAAAGCATGAAAGAGATATCTGCAATTTTTGAAATTTACAAAACTCAGGCTGAACAATATTTAAACAATCACGGTCGCAATTGGCACCAAATGTATGGTGATTATACCAAAAAAATTAAAGCAGAAAAAGAAGCTGCTGCTAAGAAATAAAGGTAAAAGCTCAAAAAAATAAAACCTCCAAAGTCATCTGAGTTTGGAGGTTTTTATTTGTTTCTGTTGTTTAGGAGGTAAAAAGAGTAGAAGTTCTAAAATATCCTTTTGTTTTAATGTAAAAACTTCAATGTTTCAATGTATTTACTAATTTTTATTTTTCAGTGGTTTCATCCTATTATTTCCGAAGTAGCCGCTAAGCAAAAAATCAAATATTCTGTGTTGAAAATTTCCCTTCTTCATTTACATATTCTAAAATATCACCTGGCTGACAATCTAAAGCTTTACAAATAGCTTCTAAAGTACTAAAACGAATTGCTTTTGCCTTACCAGTCTTTAAGATAGAAAGGTTAGATAATGTCAAATCAACTCTTTCAGAAAGTTCATTCAGAGAAATTTTTCGTTTTGCCATCATCACGTCTAAGTTTACGATAATCGGCATAGCTTAAATTGTTAAGTCGTTTTCAGTTTTCATATCTACAGCATTTTGCAAAATCCTTTCAAGCACAGCCAAAGCAGTTGCAATAGCAGTAGCAATAAAAGTGGTTATGATACACATTGCCAGAAAACCAGCAGGATCATCATCTTTATTATGAAATATCATTATAAACAATCCAGCTACCGCAATTAAACTACCTAATATTATTGTGCAATATTTCATGCTTTTCAAAGTCCTTACCGAGTTTTGCGAAAACAATTGATCTTGCTTGATATATGCGAGTAATTTGAATGCTTTATACAAGCCAACAAAAAAAGCTATTGATGATGCATATCCATACAAAATGAATGGGTCAGCGTAAATACTGAACATGTCTAGGTTCTGGGCTCTTCCTTCAGTTAATGGAAACCGAATCAAAATTATAAGTGCGACAATACCAATAAGTACAATGACAGCCTGCAGAAATATTATTGAAATTCTTTTCATGATGATTTAATGAATTTAAATTACTGCTAAATAGAATAATTATTTATCGATAAACAATAAATAATTATTCTTATTCAAACAAAAATTCATTTCTCATTACAAACCTCGAAGAACAGGAAAACAATTTTTGGTTACGAAATATAATTCCGAGCTATCGTTTTTTTAGCAAATCAACAGCAAACGATACTCCCCATCATTTTCTATTGGAGCTCTGTGAATACAAGGTAACACCTGTTGTTTTGGATGATCCACTGCCAAGCGCCAAAGGTGGCCTAATCCTAAATTGATAGGCTTTGCATTGGGTTTCACCTGATAATGCAAATCAAAATAATTTTCTTTTAAAAAGTTTTCAAATTCCTCTGATGGACCGTTATGCAGTTCTTTAAGCTTTTTTCGGATTTCTGGAATTAGAATTTTTTGCTCCGCTTGTTCATTAGAAATAATATCACTTGCCACTCCATAATAAGTACATAAAAAAGTATCCGTCGCAATAGGAGAACGATCAACATGATACGAATACACATCAGTAGAAATGAAATCGAATTCATCATCACGTTCATAACATTTAAGTAAATTAAGAGAAGGGGAAGCTCCAAAATCGGTTAATAATTGTAAATCATTTAAGATAATTTCCCTTGCTATATTCCCCTTTTCTGATAATTGGAGAGATACTAAATCTTTAGGATAAACTTCGGTTATATTTTCTTTTAATTGTAGTTTGTCTACGATCTCTTTAAAATCGCCTTCCAAATTTCTGTACCAACACAGTGCATTCATCTCTCCCTTAAAATCCTCATTTACAAGTTCGGAAAAAGTGGCTACTATTCCAATTTGGCTGTTGTCAGAAAATGTATTATTCATAATATGATATGAAAAAGCTAGTTATTTATAAACTACAAAATTATGCAATTCCGCACCATCAGGCCAATTTTTCCTCATCATGAAATTAATTAATCTTGGTTTAAGAAAAAATCAATTAAAACAAGGGTAGTAATAATATAAAAAAGACGATTCTAACCTAAAAAAGGACGATTTTGCACTTTAAAAAAAATATATCAAGCTACATTTGAAATTATTTCCTGATGATTTTTTTAAATCCATAATTAAAATGAATCGGATTAAACGCTTTTGAAAACAAAGTAGCATAAACTGCAAAAAAGAGTAATGTTTAATATCAAAATTGAAATAAGTCAAAATGTACAATTACAATAAAAGACAGCTTCAAAAGGGATTGATCATCCTTATAAATCTTTTTGGGACAGCATTTGTTTCAGCACAACAGGAAGCTAAAATATTTGAAGATTATAAGAAGGATAAAAGTATCCTGCCTGATTTCTCGTATGTTGGTTATCATAATGGCGAAAAGAAAATCCCTAATATAACGGATTATAAATATTTTGATGTTACCGATTTTGGGGCAAAACCTAATGATGGTATTTCAGATAAAATAGCCATTCAAATGGCAATCGATGCCGCGAACAAAAATGGTTCGGGTATTGTTTATTTTCCGAAAGGGAGATTTTTAGTCAATGAAGATGGTGATTTGCCAAACTCTATTGTTTCAAAAAACGGACATATTATTTTCAGAGGCAGTGGTTCCGGACCTGGAGGTACTGAATTATATATGAAAAATGCGCTTCCGCCAACAAATCCATCTCAAATGTGGACTGTTCCGCCGCTATTTATTTTTGGAAGTGGTGGTAGCGATAAAAAAATAGGGCAGGTTACAGCAGCGGCTTCTATTGGTGATTTGTCAATAAAAGTAAGTTCAACAGACGGTTTAAATTCAGGAGACTGGATTGTTTTACAATTATTAGATAACAACAAAGACTTAATCGCATCTGAATTAAAAAACAATAAAATAGAGCCTCAATGGACTTATCTAGTCGAGAAAGGCATTGATGTCAAAGTTTTTTACCAAATTAAAAACATAAAGAAAGAAACACTTATCCTAAATGCTCCCATTGCATACACCATTGATCCAAAATACAAATGGGAAGTTTTAAAATTTGCTAATAGCGAAGAAGTCGGTATAGAAGACATTGCTTTTGTAGGGAACTGGACCGAAAAATTTGTTCATCACCGTTCCTGGAAAGACGATAGTGGTTATAATATATTAAACATCAGAAGGAACACCAATTCATGGATTCAAAATTGCCGTTTTACGAATTGTACCAATGCAGCAACTGTTGGTCAAAGTGCCAATATTTCGGTCTTAAATTGTAAAATAGATGGCAATGCCGGTCATCAAGCTATCAATTCCAATGGTTCAACCAATGTATTGATAGCCAATTGTGTGGACTTGGCATCACAATGGCATTCTTTCGGTTGTTCTCATGGTTCTATGAATACTGTAATCTGGAAATGTACCTATCCTTCGACTACCTGTTTTGAATCTCACTCCAGCCAACCCAGAAATACATTACTTGATCAAGTGGAAGGTGGCTTGATGAATGGCCGTGGTGGTGGAGCGACTGAGAATATGCCTAACCACATGCAAGGATTAGTACTTTGGAATTATAAACAAACCAATGAAGCTGTAAAAGATTTTGAATTTTGGCCTCCCACAGCCGTATTTGAATGGTGGAAAATCCCCAATCCTATAATTGTTGGGTTCATAAGTCACGGAACCACTTTTAAAATGGAGCAATTAGGATTATCTGAATCACTGGATAAAGCCGTTGAACCTGCTTCACTATACTTGGCACAATTGAAACTAAGATTGGGCTATTTGCCAAAATGGATTAAAGAAATTCAATAAAAAGATAATCATGAAATATTTAAATCAAAATATCAGCACAAAGCTTATTCTTTTCCTAACAGTATTTGTCGGAATTTCAGCGGTTGCACAAAAAAGTGCAACATCAAAAACGCCCCCCAATCTATTAATTATTTTGGCCGATCAATGGAGAGGGCAGGCGATGGGATTTGAAGGAAAAGAACCCGTTATGACTCCTACTTTGGATAAATTATCAAAAGAAAGTTTGGTACTTAATCAAATGGTCAGCAACTTTCCGGTTTGTTCTCCTGCAAGAGCTATGCTCATGACAGGTCAATATCCATTAAAAAATCATGTTTACAGCAACGTGAATTCGGCTTCAGCTCCTTTTGGAATCGAATTGCAAAAAAATGCCGTATGCTGGTCAGATATATTAAAGCAAAATGGCTATTCCAATGGTTATATCGGTAAATGGCATTTGGATTCGCCCTACCAACCTTATATCCCAACATCAAATAACATTGGAAAAGTTGCCTGGAATGAATGGGCTTCTCCGGACAGAAGACACGGTTTTGATTACTGGTATGCCTATGGCACTTATGACGAACACGACAAACCAATGTATTGGGATACCAATGCCAAAAGGGATGAATTCAAATATGTAAATGAATGGGGACCAATCCATGAAGCTGATAAAGCATTGGCTTTTATGAAAAATGAAGGTGGGCAACTCCGTAAAGAAGGAGCACCTTTTTCACTCGTGGTCTCAGTAAACCCTCCTCATTCAAATTATCAAACAGTTCCAAAAAAATATTATGATCTATACAAGGACAAACCGATTGAAGATTTAGTAAAAGGAGCAAATATTCCCGCTGCAGGTACCGAATGGGGTGATTTTTATCGAAAAAATATTCGTTATTATTATGCCAATATTACGGGAGTTGATGAGCAAATTGGTCGAATACTGCAAGGTTTAAAAGACCAAAAGCTGGACGAAAACACTATTGTGATAGTTACAGCCGATCACGGGAATTGTTTAGGAAAACATTCTGAAGAGTCAAAAAACAACATTTATGAAGAATCACTAAGAATCCCATTTTTCATTTATTGGAAAGGGCATATTGTTCCTCGAATAGACAATACCTTCTTAGGCAGTATCCCGGATATTTACCCAACTCTTTTGGAATTAATGGGAATAAAAGATAAAACACCAAAAGATATCGACGGAAAAAGTTATGCTCAATACTATCTCAATGGCAAAGGAGAAAAACCAACGGAGCAATATATTTTGGGAGCCATTGCAAGTAATAATGTTAATGTAAATACTGGTTTTAGAGGTATTCGTACAAACGATTATACATTTGCTTATGTAAAGAAAAAAGGTAAAGGCGAATATGAATTATACGATTTAAAAGCTGACCCATTTGAATTGAATAATATTTACAAATCGGATTCACCAATTGTAAAAAAACTACAGCCTGTTTTAGTACAATGGCTAAAGAAAACAGGAGATGGTTTTGTTTTAGATAAATAAAGATTTTAGACAATAATATAAAAAAGAAATAATGGTTTTATTCGATTTGACAGGAAAAAAAGCGCTTATTGCAGGAGATTCGCTTAATGAATTCATCATCAGCAGGACACCCGCCAATTGTTGGAGAGCCACAGAAGATTTACAGGGAGCAACCTTCTTCTTGTCCTCAAAAGTGAGTGATTTTGTAAATAGGCATATCCTTTATGTAGATGGAGGAATCCTCGCTACAATTAAACCTTCAAATGAATAACAACTGAATAAAAATTTCTGCCGATATTGCATTAAAATCAGTATCGGCAGATTTATTTTAAAAGCAAAAACTAACTTTTACCTCAAAACCATGAAATTCAACAAGTTCGCTTATTTATCGCTTCTTTTTTTACCGTTTACCCTTTTGTCACAAACAAAAGCAACAATTAACATCCAAAATAATTTAGATTTAAATCGAGATGAAGCTGTTGTCGCTATCAAATGGGAAAGCATCTTATCCCGTTTTCCGCAAATAGACACTACTGATTTTGTTGTGATTAATTCAGCTACAAAAAAACAGATTCCATATCAATTGGAACATAAAGGACTTCCTGCCATTCAAAATTTATTGGTACAAGTAAATATAAAAGCAAAAACTTCGGTTCAACTTTTTATCCAAAAAGGGAAACCATCGGCCTTTCAAACCAAAACTTACGGGCGATACGTGCCTGAAAGATTTGAAGATTTCGCTTGGGAAAATGACAAAATTGCATTTAGAGCTTATGGTAAAGCATTAGAAAAACAAAAAGATAACGCTTATGGTATTGACGTTTGGGTAAAACGTACTGACAGAATGGTAATAAATGAGCGTTACAAGCGAAATGAATATCATACAGATCACGGAGACGGTATGGATTATTACAAAGTTGGATTTACAATGGGAGCAGGGGATATGGCGCCTTATGTGAATGATAATATTGTCTATTTAGGAAACTATCACCACTGGAAAGTGTTGGATAATGGGCCGTTACGTTCTACTTTTAGATTGGAATATGATGATGCAGATGCAGCGGGAATTAAAGTTTCGCATACCAAAATCATTTCTTTGGATGCAGGTTCACAATTGAACCGAATCGAAAATGTTTACTCGTTTTCAGACAGCAAAGCTTTGCCTGTAGCGGTTGGAATAGCCAAAAGACCTGAACAAGGCGCTATGTTATTAAACGAGCAACAAGGAATTATTGGTTATTGGGAACCTACTGTTGCAGAAGATGGTACAACTGGTGTAGGAAGCATTCTGAACATTCCTGTTAAAAATATTTCCGTTGGAAAAGATCAGATTTTAGCGATTACTGAGGTAAAAAATAATGAACCAATCGTTTATTATACTGGCGCCGCTTGGGATAGAGCCGGAAAAATTACGAATACAGCTCAATGGTTTGATTATTTGAATCGTTTCTCTCAAGAATTGAAAAGCCCTTTGGTGGTGAGTATTAAATAGACCTTTGCTATAACGAAAAAAAAATCCGCCTCGTTTCACTCAAAAATAATTGCCAAAGTAATCTCAGCATAAAATTTAAACAGGCTCTAATTAAAATTATTTTTTATGTCAAAATGTTTACATTGCAAGCACTATTACTAAAACCAAATTTATAAAATGAAAAAATTGTTTTTCATCTGTCTAATACTTTGCAATCAGATAGTCCTGTGCCAAACTAATCAAGTTGTATCAAAAGATATAAGTCAAATTCAACCTGCTGCAAAAGGGGATTTTACTTTGGGAAATAGGGAATTCCTATTAAACGGCAAACCTTTTTTAATCCGTGCGGCTGAGCTTCATTATCCACGTATTCCTAAAGAATATTGGGATCAACGAATTAAAGCATGTAAAGCGATGGGAATGAATACCATTTGTATTTATCTTTTTTGGAATTACCATGAACAACAACAAGACAAATTTGATTTTGCGGGAGACAAAGATATTGCCCAATTTGTAAAATTAATTCAGGCCAACGGTATGTATTGTATAGTGCGTCCTGGCCCTTATGTATGCGCCGAATGGGATATGGGAGGATTGCCTTGGTGGTTGCTTAAGAAAGATAATATCCAACTTAGAACACTTTCGAATCCTTTTTTTATGGTGCGAGCGACAAAGTTTTTGAACGAAGCAGGCAAGCAATTGAGTCCTTTACAAATCCAAAACGGAGGGCCAATTCTTATGGCTCAAGTAGAAAATGAATATGGCGCTTTTGGAAACAACAGCGAGTATATGGAAGCAATGCGTAAAAACCTTAGAAACGCAGGATTTGACAAAGTACAATTGATGCGCTGCGATTGGGGAACTAATTTTGACAGCTACAAAACCGCTCCGGATGTTGCCATTACGTTGAATTTTGGTGCCGGTTCCAATATTGACAAACAATTTGGGAGATTTAAAGAGCAAAATCCAACTGCACCTTTAATGTGTAGTGAGTACTGGACGGGTTGGTTTGATAAATTTGGACTTGTACACGAAACACGTTCAATCAATAGTTTTATTGGAAGTCTAAAAGATATGATGGACAAAAAAATATCTTTTAGTCTCTATATGGCTCATGGAGGGACAAACTTCGGACAATGGGGTGGAGCCAATTCCGGGCCTTATACGGCAATGGTTAGTTCGTATGATTACGATGCCCCAATAGGCGAACAAGGAAATATAACCGACAAATTTTATGCAGTCCGTGATTTATTGAAAAATTATTTGAATCTGGGTGAGACTTTAGGTGAAATCCCTGCTGCCATTCCAGTAATGTCGATTCCTAAGATACAATTTGCACAAAGCGCTGCTTTGTTTCAAAATTTACCGCAAGGCAAAAAGTCTCTTGATATTCAATCCATGGAAATGTTCGATCAAGGATGGGGAAGAATTAATTATCGCACCAATTTGACTGCATCGGAAAAACCTAGAAAACTGATCGTTACCGAAGTGCACGATTGGGCACAGGTTTATATCGACGGTAAGCTGATAGGTGTGTTTGACCGTGACAAAACCAGTAATACTATAGAAATTCCAGCGACAAAAAATAACGCTGTTTTGGATATTTTGGTTGAAGGAATGGGAAGAGTAAATTATGGTAAAGATATTTTGGATAAAAAAGGAATCACCGAAAAAGTGGAACTAAAAGATGACTCCGGAGCAATAACATTGAAAAACTGGACAGTTTATAATTTTCCAATTGATTACGCTTTTCAGCTAAATAAAAAATATATTACTAACAAACCTTCAGGACCAGCTTGGTACAAAGCCAAATTTACTTTAAATAAAACAGATGATACCTATTTGGATGTAAGCACGTGGGGCAAAGGAATGGTTTGGGTAAATGGGCATGCTATTGGTCGTTATTGGAAAATTGGACCACAGCAAACCTTATACATGCCAGGAGTTTGGCTGAAAAAAGGCGAAAACGAGATTGTTGTTTTAGACCTTGAAAAACCAAAAGAAGCAGCAGTAACGGGTGTAACAAAACCTGTTTTGGATAAAAATAGTTCAGATGTATCATTGTTGAGTCGAAAACCGGGTCAAGAATTAAAATTGACTGGAGAAACAGCTATCACACAAGGAACTTTTGATGCCACCGAAGTTTGGAAAGAGGTTAATTTTCAACAACCAACCGTTGGACGCTATTTTTGTTTTGAAGCTTTAAATGCACAAAACAGCAAAGATACAAATGCTACAGTTGCTGAAATCGAACTAATAGGAAAAGACGGCAAAGCAATACCTTCAAAAAAATGGAAATTGGTTTATGCCGACAGCGAAGAGATTACGGTTTCAAATAATGTAGGTGCCCTTGTTTTTGACAAACAAGAATCGACTATGTGGCAAACACAACTTGTTGGTAAAAAATCAAAATACCCACATCAAATCGTAATTGATTTAGGACAAGATGAAGAAATCAAGGGTTTACGTTATTTACCTCGTACTGATGGTGGAAAAACCGGAATAGTAAAAGATTATAAAGTCTATTTGAAAACAAAGCCTTTTGCTTTTTAAGTAATAAATTGCATATAATAATATTTTAACCTCGAGAGCATCAACTTTCGAGGTTTTTATTTTTAAATCAAATGGAAAGACTCCAAATGGAAATTTATTGCAATCAGGATGCAACAGGATATTTATAAATTCTACTATTAGTATATTTAGCCATTATCATTTGGGCATCAATATTAATTTCTTTCAAATAATATTGTTCCTAAATTTTACATTTTTTCAATATCTGTAAAGTATAAAAATGGAATTAAAAAAGACATTAAGATGGTTTGGAGCAAAAGATCCTATTAGCTTGGCTCAAATCAAACAAACTGGCGCAAAGGGCATAGTTACTGCGTTGCATCATATTCCCAATGGCGAAATTTGGTCAGTCGAAGAAATTTTGAAAACTAAAAGCAATATCGAATCGTATGGACTGACTTGGGATGTAGTAGAAAGTTTACCTGTGCATGAAGACATCAAAAAAGGCAAAGCAAGTCGGGATATAATTATTGCAAACTATAAGGAGAGCATTAAAAATTTAGGTGAATGTGGTATTAAAACCATTTGTTATAATTTCATGCCGGTATTAGATTGGGCGAGGACAAATCTGAACTATACGCTAGAAAATGGAACTGTTGCCATGTATTTTCAAGCCGATTTATTTGCTGCCTTTGATTTGTTTATTTTGAAAAGACCAAACGCCTCTAAAGATTATACTAAAGAACAGTTAGATAAGGCTGAAAAACTCTATAAAACTTTAAGTGATGAGGATGCCAAAGCTCTTGCTTATAATATCATTGTTGCTACACAGTCGTTTATTGACGGGGCAGTTGGAGAAGATGAAAAAGAGCCCATCAAAATATTCCTGAAATTATTGGCGGAGTATGACGGAATTGATAAAGATAAACTTAGAGAGAATTTTTCATACTTTTTGAACGAAGTAATTCCAATTGCAGAAGAATATGGGGTTAATTTAGCTGTACATCCAGATGATCCGCCTTTTCCGTTATTAGGTTTACCTCGTATCATGAGTACTGATGCCGATTTCGAATGGTTATCCAAAGCTTGTCCATCGATACATAACGGAATTACTTTCTGTTCCGGTTCTTTAGGGGCGAGAAAAGACAATAAGCTTTCGGCTATTTTCAAAAACTATGCAGATCGCATTCATTTTCTTCATTTGCGGAGTACTAAAATATTGGATAACGGTGATTTTTTTGAAACAGAACATCTCGATCCAACAGTTGATCTACCGGGAGTAATGAAATGTATTATCGAAGAGCAATTAAGGAGAAAAGCGGTAGGTAGGGAAGATTATAATATTCCGATCCGACCAGATCATGGTCATAAAATGTTAGATGATTTCAATAGAGATGGGAATCCCGGATACCCATTGATTGGTAGGTTGAAAGGGCTTGCAGAATTGGCTGGTCTTGAAATGGGAATCCGATACCTCATGAATGAATAATATTTCCCTAAGAAGTTTTTTTATATCTATAAATATTACATTAAAAAAAACTTAATTTGCAGTAAGATTTAGGAAAGGTATAAAATATGGATATAGTAAAATTTAAAGTCACTCCCAAAACAATAAAAATAGAAGTACGAAACTCTAATAATTATATTTTTGATTTCAATACAGCTGTAGATATTGACAAAGAGGACAGGGACGTATTATTAAAACTTCATAATGCTTTATCGTTATTGTTTAAAAAAGAACATACTCCTGAAAGCAAAAACTATATTTCTCCAAATCAAACGAATATTATCGACCAGATTAACGCTGCAGAAGATTTGGAGTCTGTTTAAATTTTATTTTTGAGATTTATTATTAAAGGATTTTTGAGTGAAACGAGGCAAATTTTTATAAAATAGCAGAGCTATTGTATAAAAATTTAACGAAGTTGCAGCCAAAAATCGTCATAAGAGAGCCAATAAATAAAACTTAAACAGGATCTTAAAGCAAGATGAAAATTAGATTAAACATTACTGGCTCTTTTTGTAATATTTTTTTCTTTTAATCGAATTAATAAGGTTTTTACATATCTTCACCTTTTTTTCAAAATTTTTTAATATAAATTTGGATAAAATGGTTGCATCTTACAGTAAAAACAGCAATTTCTTTAGTTTTTTATGGGTAGTCTTATCAATTGGTTTTTTGCAGGCCCAAGACAAAAAAACTGCCGTTGATATTGAAAAAACATATCTTCACACCGACAGGTCAACCTATTTCATGGGAGAAGATATCTGGTATAAAGCCTATAATGTAAGAGCCAGTAATAATACCCTTTTTGATAATAGTAATATTTTATATGTTGAATTAATTTCTCCCGATTCTAAAATAATTGCACGCAACAAAACAAATTTAGAAATAGGTCTTGGGAATGGCGATTTTAAATTAGCCGATTCACTAGGTGTAAAACCCGGGCGATATCAAATACGAGCTTACACCAATTGGAACAGAAATTTTGGTGAAGATTTTGTTTTTAAAAAAGATATTGAAATTTTTAATGTTTTTGAACCAAATCCTAATCCTGTTTTAGTAGAAGAGAATGCTAAGATTATAAAAGCGATTACCTCTGGTATTGAAAACACAGTTAAGGTCGATTTTTTCCCTGAAGGTGGCTCACTTTTAGAAAATGTTGCCAGTATTATTGGTTTTAAAGCTGTTGACCGCAATGGAAACCCAATAGATGTTAAAGGAGAAATTTACGATGCAGATAACGAATTGACTACTTCTTTTGTAAGTGCTCACGACGGTATGGGTAAATTTCAAATGATCCCTATAGAAGGAAAAAACTATTACGCAAAAATTAAACCTACTGCTGAAACAGAATTCCGCGTAGAACTCCCAAAAGCGATTAAACAAGGTTACTCATTGAGTTTTAGATTATTCAAAGGCAGAAACATTGTTACGATTAATACCAACCAAGCGACTTTGGCTCAAAATCCTAATCAGGCACTAACGGTTATTTGCAGAGCCAAAGGAATATCTTATTTAGAAACCTTACAAAAACTAGTAGAAACTACATTATCTTTTGAATTACCAAAAGACAAAACTCCAGACGGTATCAGCCAAATAACATTATATGACAGTAGTTCTAAACCACAAAGTGAACGCTTGGTTTATATTGAAAAAGAAGCCGATTTAGAAGTACAATTAGCAGCAGACAAACCTAGTTATAAGCCTAATGAAAAAGTAACATTAAATGTTTCTTCTAAATCCAAAACAGGTGTTGCCAAATCAGCTAGTTTTTCAGTAAGTGTTACCGATATGAATGGTGCGCAAGAAGACAAAGACTTCGGCACAAACATTTGTTCTTATTTTTTAATGGAATCTGACATTAGAGGAAAAATATATAATCCGGCCTACTATTTTGACCCTGCAAATTTAAAACGACTGGAACACTTAGATAATTTACTTTTGACACAAGGCTGGCGTGATTTTATATGGAAAAATCTCCCAATGCCTTACGAAAGTACTACCTATATAGCCGAAAAAGGAATTACTATATCGGGCAAGGTAAAGCAGCTTCTTGGCGAAAAACCATTGGTAAACAATAATATGACACTTGGTTTAATGAATAAAAAGCATTTTAATTTTTTTAATGCAACTACCGATTCTGCTGGGGTGTATAAATTTGAAAACCTAATGTTTTCAGGAAAAACTACTATGTACTTAAATTCTACAACTGAAAAAGGGAAGTTTAGGGGCGAAATAATTGCATATCCTATTGAACAGAGTCCGATACCAGTCTCTTTCAAAAGCGATACAAACAGTTCTTCTGATTTAGAACCAGAAGTCGTTGAAAATGTATTTAAAAAATATACTGCATTTGGAGTAAAACCAGAGAATATTTTAAAAGAAGTTACTGTCAGCAACAAAAAGAAAAGCAGTAGGCCTTCTATGCTAGGAATACCTGAATTTAGTTATGTTGCAGACGAAAGCACAGCAAAATTTACCGATATTTATCAGCTTATTGAACAAACCGTTCCAGGAGTAACTGCTGATATAGATTCTGTACGATTTACGCGTTACAGCGGAAGCCCTCTTTTTATTATAGATGGAATTGAGGTAATTGATAATTTACAGGTTGGATTTATTCTACCCTCAGATGTTTTAAAAATTGAGGCAATCAAAGGAACACAAGCCACAACATATTATGGAAATGAAGCTGCGAATGGTGTCATTGCCATCACTACCAAGGAGAATACCGGCCAACAACATAAAAAAGAGACTTTTCACTCTATCAAACAAGAAATAGCAGGGTTTTATACTGCTCGTGTCTTCTATGTGCCAAACCCTGAAAAACCAAATTTAGAGTTGGATAATAATGCAGCAGTAAGAAACACAATTTATTGGAATCCCTATGTGCATCCAGATAAAACGGGCAATGTTAATGTGAATTATTATAACAGCGGTGTTGAAACCAAAGTAAAAGTAGCTTTAGAAGGCATTACCGGTTCTGGTATTCCCGTCGTAAAAAACACTTATTACTCGATTAAAAAATAATAGGATTAATCAAAACACTACTTCAAGCAAAACTTTGTATTAAGTTGTAGATACTTTTGCTTGATTGTCCCAATACATTTTGAAAAAGTAACTAAAAAAGCAAATACTATTTTAAGTACATTTGTTTCCATAAAATATTGGATAGTGAGTCAAATAAATAAATTAAAAATATTCAACGACCCAATTTATGGGTTTATTACAATCCCAAATGCTTTAATCTACGATTTAGTTCAACACCCATATTTCCAGAGGTTAAGACGAATCTCTCAAATGGGGTTATCCTATTTGGTTTATCCTGGTGCGAATCATACCCGTTTTCATCATGCTTTGGGTTGTATGCATTTGATGCAAAAAGCAGTCGAAGTATTACGATTCAAAGATGTAACCATCAGTGCGGAAGAAGAGAATGCCCTATATATCGCAATTCTATTGCACGATGTTGGTCATGGGCCATTTTCACATGCCATGGAAAGTAGTATAGTCGAAGATGTGCATCACGAAGAAATTTCCCTATTGTTGATGAACCAGTTAAATGCTGAGTTCGATGGGAAACTGAGCCTTGCCATAAAAGTTTTTAAAGGAGAATACCATCGTAAATTCATGTTGCAACTGATTTCGAGTCAACTCGACATGGACAGAATGGATTATTTAAAAAGAGATAGCTTCTATTCGGGAGTTTCTGAGGGAAATATCAATTCGGAGCGATTGATTCAGATGATGAATGTTGTGGACGATGTATTAGTTATTGAGGAAAAAGGAATCTATTCTGTTGAAAAATTCCTGATGTCACGACGCTTGATGTACTGGCAGGTTTATTTACACAAAACCAGTCTGGTAGCCGAATTAACATTGACCAAAGTATTGAAACGCGCCAAAGAACTGACCGAAAAAGGAATCGTTTTACCTTGCAGCAAACCTTTACAGTTTTTTATGCAAAATAAAGTAACCTTAGATACTTTTGATTCCAAAACATTGAAATTATTCACAAAGTTGGATGATTTTGATATAATTAGTGCGCTAAAAGCCTGGGAAAGTCAAGATGATTTCATACTTTCTTCATTGAGCAAAATGATTATTAATAGGGATCTTTTGAAAATTAAATTAACTAATGATAAGGTTTCGCTAGACGAATTACATATTCAAAAAGAAAAGTTCTCCATCCAAAATAAAATTTCGTTATCAGAAACCAATTATTTCATTTTCAAGGGGAAAATAAAAAATCAGGCCTATAGTAAAATTGCCGAACCCATACGAATTCTAAACAAAGACAAGACAATTGAAGATGTAGTTGAGTCTTCGGATCAGCTGAATTTGAAATCGTTATCCAAGTTAGTAACCAAGTATTACATTTGTTTTCCAAAACATCTAGTTTAAAATTAACATTTAAAGTCTATTTTTTATATTTTTGTGGCAAAAAACTAGCCAATCTATTTTTATTAAATATTGTGAGAACTTACATAAGCATGTTCCATCTTATACTTTTTAAAAATACAATTCAATAAGATGAAATTTAAAGCTGAACAAATAGCAGGGATATTAGAAGGAGAAATTGTTGGTGATCCAAACATCGAAGTGTCTCGCTTATCTAAAATTGAAGAAGGGGCTGAAGGCTCGCTTACTTTTTTATCCAATCCTAAATACAATAACTACATATACACTACAAAAGCCTCAATAACAATTGTTAACAGCACTTTTGTACCTGAATCTCCAATTACCACTACGCTTATTAAAGTCGCCGATGCCTATAAATCATTTTCCAAATTATTGGAATTTTACAATCAGGTGAAACTCAATAAAAGTGGTATTGAAACCCCATCTTTCATTTCTGAAAGCGCTAAATATGGTGAAAATTTATATTTAGGAAGCTTTAGTTATATAGGAGAAAATGTTGTCCTTGGAGATAATGTAAAGATATACCCGGGAAGTTTTATCGGTGACAATGTTACTCTTGGTAATAATGTGATTATTTTTGCTGGCGCAAAAATTTATTCTGAGTCGATTATTGGAAATAATTGTACAATTCATTCTGGCACTATTATTGGTGCAGATGGTTTCGGATATGCTCCAAATGAAGATGGTACTTACAATAAAATTCCGCAAATCGGTAATGTAATTATTGAAGACAATGTTGATATTGGAGCCAATTCGACAATTGACAGAGCTACATTAGGATCAACAATTATCAGAGCAGGAGTAAAATTGGATAATCAAATCCAAGTTGCTCATAATGTCGAAATTGGTAAAAATACCGTTATTGCGGCACAAACAGGAATTGCAGGTTCTACCAAAATCGGGGAGAATTGTATGATTGGTGGTCAAGTTGGTATTGTAGGTCATTTAACGATAGGAAACAATGTACGTATCCAGGCCCAATCAGGTGTGGCAAGTAATATTAAAGATAACGAAACATTGCAGGGTAGTCCAACGTTTGGATATTCTGATTTTAGTAAATCATACGTGCATTTTAAAAATTTACCAAAACTGGTAAAAGAATTAGAGGAGTTAAAAAAAGAAATATTAAACCAAAAAAATGGAAACAATGGTTAAACAGAAGACCATCAAAACAGAAATTTCGCTAACTGGAGTTGGATTGCATACTGGTAATGAAGTTAAAATGACTTTTAAACCTGCTCCGGTAAATAACGGCTTTACATTTGTTCGTGTAGATCTTGAAGGACATCCCGTTATTGAGGCAGACGCTAATTATGTGGTCAATACACAACGTGGCACCAATTTGGAAAAATTAGGTGTTAAAATTCAAACTCCCGAACATGTTTTGGCAGCTTTAATGGGTTGTGATCTGGATAACATTATTATTGAATTAAATGCCTCCGAACTTCCTATTATGGACGGATCTTCTAAGTTTTTCGTAGAAGCCATTGAAGAAGCAGGAATAATCGAACAGGAATTAAACCGAAATGTATATGTTGTAAAAGAAGTTATTTCTTTTACAGATGAAGCTTCCGGAAGTGAAATCATGGTTATGCCAAGTGATCATTATAGTGTTACTACTATGGTCGATTTTGGAACAAAAATATTAGGTACTCAAAATGCCACTTTAAAATCAATTGGAGATTTCAAAACTGAAATTGCCGATGCCAGAACTTTTAGCTTTTTGCACGAATTGGAAGCATTGCTGGAAAATGGCTTAATTAAAGGTGGAGATCTAAACAATGCCATCGTTTATGTAGATAAAGACATTTCAGAAACTACAATGGAAAGCTTGAAAAAAGCTTTTGGAAAAGATGAAATTACGGTAAAACCAAATGGAATCTTAGACAATCTTACTTTGCATTATCCAAATGAAGCTGCCAGACACAAGTTACTTGATGTAATTGGAGATTTAGCTTTAATTGGATCAAAAATCCAAGGGAAAATCATTGCCAACAAACCAGGACATTTTGTAAATACTCAGTTTGCAAAGAAAATGGCAAAAATCATCAAAAACGAACAAAGAAATTATGTTCCTACTTATGATTTGAACCAAGAACCGCTGATGGACATAAACAAAATTATGGCTATGTTACCTCACAGACCGCCATTCTTATTGATAGACAGAATTATCGAAATGTCTGACAGTCATGTTGTGGGTATGAAGAATGTTACAATGAATGAAAACTTCTTCGTTGGACATTTCCCTAATGCACCTGTAATGCCAGGGGTTTTAATTGTTGAAGCAATGGCTCAAACAGGAGGAATATTGGTGTTAAGTACTGTTCCGGATCCAGAAAATTATTTGACTTATTTTATGAAAATAGATAATGTTAAATTCAAACATAAAGTATTACCTGGTGACACATTGATTTTCAAATGTAGTTTGATTACCCCTATCAGAAGAGGAATTTGTCACATGCAGGCCAATGCTTACGCTAATGGTAAACTTGTTGCCGAAGCTGAATTAATGGCGCAAATTGCCAGAAAACAATAAATTGATCTTTTCTTTTGTTTTAAATAAATAAGATCAAACAGTTTAACGATTAAACAAAATATATGAATCAACCGTTAGCATATGTTCATCCAGGTGCAAAAATCGCCAAAAATGTTGTAATCGAACCGTTTACAACCATTCATAACAATGTAGTTATTGGTGACGGAACTTGGATAGGCTCTAATGTAACAATAATGGAGGGAGCAAGGATCGGAAAAAATTGTAATATTTTCCCAGGTGCTGTAATTGCAGCAATCCCTCAAGATTTAAAATTCGGTGGAGAAGATTCTTTGGCGATCATTGGTGACAATTGCACCATTAGAGAATGTGTAACCATCAATAGAGGAACTATCGCTTCTGGACAAACAGTTATTGGTAATAATTGCCTAATTATGGCCGCCGCTCACATAGCACATGATTGTCATGTTGGTGACAATGCAATTATAGTAAATGGAGTTCTTTTAGGAGGACACGTAACAGTTGGAAATTATGCCGTAATTGGAGGATTATCAGCTGTACACCAATTTATTAGTATTGGTGATCACGCAATGATTTCAGGAGGGTCTTTATTAAGAAAAGACGTTCCTCCTTATACTAAAGCTGCAAAAGAGCCTTTGTCTTACGTAGGAATCAATTCTGTTGGATTAAGAAGAAGAGGATTTACTCTTGAAAAAATCAGAGAAATTCAAAATATCTACAGAATCTTATATCAAAAAAATTACAATACAACTCAGGCAATCGGGATAATTGAAGCCGAAATGGAAGCTACACCTGAACGAGATGAAATAATTGATTTTATCAGAAATTCATCGAGAGGGGTTATGAAAGGATATACTGGAAACTATTAATCCCCTCCCCAGCCCTCCCCGAAGGGAAGGGAGCAAAAAAGATAGATATAAAATAAATATAATAAATAACAATTATCCGCTTCGTCTCCCTCTCCTTTGGGGAGGGTCGGGGTGGGGAAATAAAACAAATTAAAAATGGCATCTACATCAGATATTAGAAACGGATTATGTATCAAATACAACCACGATATTTATAAAATTATCGAATTTCTTCACGTAAAACCTGGAAAAGGTCCAGCTTTCGTAAGAACTAAATTAAAAAGTTTAACGACAGGAAAAGTATTAGACAATACATTTTCTGCGGGACATAAAATTGAAGATGTGCGTGTTGAAACACATACTTTTCAATTCTTATACGCAGAAGGAGATCAATTTCATTTCATGAATTCTGAGACTTTTGAGCAAATTACTTTAGACAAAAACATTCTTGATGCTCCGGATTTATTAAAAGAAGGAACAAATGTAATGGTTCAAATCAACACAGAAACTGATTTGCCACTTTCTGTTGATATGCCTGCATCTATAGTACTTGAAGTTACTTATGCTGAGCCAGGTGTGAAAGGAAATACTGCTACCAATGCTACAAAAAATGCTACTGTTGAAACTGGAGCAAATGTAAACGTTCCTTTATTCATCAATGAAGGAGATAAAATCAAAATCGATACTGCTACAGGTTCTTACATGGAGCGTGTAAAAGAGTAGTTCATCAATTAGCAAATGAGTCAATTTGATAGTTTCATAATTATTAAATTGACTCATTTGCTAATTATCTAATTCAAAAATATGAAATTTCCAAAAGTTTATCCACTGCAAGAAATAGCAGATTTGCTTCAATGTGAATTTGTTGGCGATGCTACGTTTCCAGTTTACGGTATGAATGAAATTCACGTTGTCGAACCGGGTGACATCGTTTTTGTAGATCATCCAAAATATTACGAAAAAGCTTTGCAATCAGCAGCTACGATTGTTCTAATCAATAAAAAAGTAGATTGCCCAGAAGGAAAAGCTTTGCTGATCTCGGATGACCCTTTTAGAGATTTTAATGTATTGACAAAACATTTCAAGCCTTTTGTCCAGTCGAATGTAGCTATATCTGCTTCCGCAAAAATTGGAAAAGGGACAACAATTCAGCCAAATACTTTCATTGGAAACAATGTTATTATTGGAGAAAATTGTTTGATTCATGCAAATGTTGCCATTTATGACCATACCATAATTGGGGATAATGTGATTATCCATTCAGGTACCGTTCTTGGAGCCGATGCTTTTTATTACAAAAAAAGACCAGATGGTTTTGACCAATTAATTTCTGGAGGTAGAGTTGTAATCAAGGATAATGTTGGAATTGGTGCACTTTGCACCATTGATAAAGGAGTAACAGGAGATACAACCATTGGTGAAGGTACCAAAATTGACAACCAAGTTCATGTAGGACATGATACAATAATTGGGAAAAAATGCTTAATCGCTTCTCAAACAGGTATTGCCGGTTGTGTGATTATTGAAGATGAAGTAACCATTTGGGGACAAGTAGGAACAACAAGTGGAATTACGATAGGGGCGAATGCCGTAATTCTTGGACAAACAGGAGTTACAAAATCAGTAGGAGGTGGCAAAAGTTATTTTGGAACCCCAATTGAAGAATCAAGGGAAAAATTGAAGCAATTAGCAAATATTAAAAAGATCCCTGAAATTTTAAAAAAGTTAGAATAATATGTCTGCTAAAGAAATTGTAAAAAGTTTTTATAAATCAGATGCCTTCATTAATCCAACGGTAATGAAAGAGTATTTACACCCTGAATGTATTCTGGATTGGAACAGCACAGAGGGATTTATTCAAATGGACTATGATGCATTAATCAGTTTAACTACTGAGATCAGTAGGGCTTATGTTCGATCCAAAGCCAGAATCAGCCATATTATAGAAGAAGACAATATGGTGTCTGTTCGTTTTGCACATTATGTAAAAACGATAGAAAATCCAAGAGAAGAAATGTTTTTGGCTCATATGATGATTATTTGGGAATTAAAAGACAATAAATTATACAGAGGTTATCAAATGAGTCAAGGATTGTGATTTTTTTATTCTAAAAAAGAATATAAAATAAATACAAATACCTTACTTTTGCTTCACAATTTTAAAAACGACATAAAAAATATATCATGAGTGTTTTAGTTAATAAAGATTCAAAAATAATTGTTCAGGGATTTACAGGTAGCGAAGGAACTTTCCACGCTTCACAAATGATTGAATACGGAACCAATGTTGTTGGTGGTGTTACTCCAGGAAAAGGAGGAACTAAACATTTAGACCTTCCGGTTTTTAACACCGTAAAAGATGCAGTTGAACAAGCTGGAGCAGATACTACTATTATTTTTGTACCGCCAGCTTTTGCAGCAGATGCTATTATGGAAGCTGCTGATGCAGGAATTAAAGTAATCATTGCTATTACTGAAGGAATTCCTGTTGCCGATATGATTAAGGCAAACAACTATGTTAAACAAAGAAATGCAAGATTAATTGGTCCAAACTGTCCAGGTGTTATTACTCCGGGAGAAGCTAAAGTTGGAATTATGCCAGGTTTTGTTTTCAAAAAAGGAACTGTTGGTATTGTTTCTAAATCAGGGACATTAACTTACGAAGCTGCTGACCAAGTTGTAAAACAAGGATTAGGAATTACTACAGCTATAGGTATTGGAGGAGATCCAATTATCGGGACAACTACTAAAGAAGCTGTTGAATTATTAATGAATGACCCTGAAACAGAGTGTATCATTATGATTGGTGAAATTGGTGGACAATTAGAAGCTGATGCTGCAAGATGGATTAAAGCTGATGGTAACCGTAAACCAGTTATTGGTTTTATCGCTGGTGAAACTGCTCCTGCCGGAAGAACAATGGGACATGCTGGTGCTATTGTTGGAGGATCAGATGATACTGCTGCCGCTAAAAAACAAATTATGAGAGACAACGGAATCCACGTTGTTGATTCTCCTGCCGAAATCGGTAAAAAAGTAAAAGAAGTTTTGGGATAATCTCCTAAACCATAATAATAAATTCCAAAATGCCTCACGATTTTGTGGGGCATTTTAATTAATAAATCGATATGTATAAAGAGTTAGAAAAGTTTGGTGTAAAAGGAAATTTTACATTTAAACAGGAAGATAATTTGGAAGCCGTTTGTAATGCTTCTGATGCAGGTTCTGGTGTTTTTGTTGTCTATGACATTACAAATGGTACCAAAGAATTAATAATGGTTGGTTCAACAGGAACTGTTCAAAATGATGGAACCTTAAAAAGTAAAAATGGCGGGCTATATGATAAAATTGTAAATGGCCACCAATTTGCCAAAACAGGAAGAAAATATTCCTGGCCAGCACAAATGAAAAAAGAAAGCATCGACACATTAGAAGTTTTTTGGTTTGAAACTTTTAATGCAACTGTTAAAGCTATTCCAACAAGTGTAGAAGGGCAAATTTTGCAGATTTTTCTAGATGAAAATGGTAAATTACCAAGGTGGAATGTAGCTTTCTAATACTTTCCAAATCAAACAAAAAAAGCTTTACAGATGTAGAGCTTTTTTTGTTTGAGAAAAAATTAGTTATTTTTCTTTAAAATCAACCGACAAAGAATTTACACAATAACGCTGTCCTGTTTTTGTAGGTCCATCTTCAAAAACATGACCTAAATGTCCTCCACAATTCGCACAAACAATTTCTGTACGCTTCATACCGTGACTATTATCAACAAGATATTCTACTTTTCCGGGGATCGATTTATCGAATGATGGCCAGCCACAATGCCCGTCAAATTTAGAATCACTTTCAAACAAGGGAGTACCACAACCACCACAACAATAAACACCATTTTCAAAATGCAAATTGTATTTGCCTGTATGTGGGTATTCTGTTCCTTTCTGACGAAGAATTCTATAACGTTCAGTACCTAATTCTTCTTCCCATTCTTTTTCTGTTTTTACAAAAGGATAGTTCATGACTTTATTTTTTAATAAAATTAGTTATTTTTTCAATCACCTTAAAATCAGCAAGAATTTTTCTGTGACCCAATCTTGTCGTCAACATTAATTCTCCGTCTTTAAGGTGTTCATAAATATGTGTACCTGCTTTTACAGGAACTTCGGGATCATTTTCGTCGTGAATTACCAATGTGGGAATCAAAGTCATTTCAGCTGCTTTGTATGCATCAAAATCTTCCATCTTTTCACCGTATTTCTTTTCAAAATAATCACAAAGCTGTTTGCTGATTTTTGGCTTCAATCCCAATTTACGAACAAAATCATCTGTAATATCCTGTACAATATCACCGCTTCCAATAATAACAGCTTTATCTACATGAAACCCTTTTTTAATGGCATTCAGTACCGACATACCTCCCAAAGAGTGGCCAATAGCAACTTCAAAAGGCCCAAATTGCTTGTCAATTTCCAAAACTGAAGCGATAAAATCGACCATAATACTTGAATTCCCAGGTGATTTACCATGCGCCGGAGCATCAAAACTAACAGTGGCATAGCCCAATTTCAACATCTCATCAGCAATTTTACACAATTGCGTTCCTCTTCCTGACCATCCATGAACCAATAAAACTTTTTTGCTGCTTTCCCCATATTCATACACATTTACTCTTCTGTTTATGGTTGGAACAACTATCATTTTCTGAATACTTTTTTGATCCATTTCCATTTCCCGCTTCGGAAGCTTATGTTTTATAGGTGTCGTAAACAATTTTGAAGCAAAAATAGTAACCCATTTGTCTGACAAAAAAGCAATAACCTTACTGGAGACTATTATAATTTTTGGAATTTTCAAAGGCTTTATATGATTAGAAGCATTTTTTGTCATATTAATAAAATTACGTAATCGATTGAAGAATTAACTTTTTTTAGCTATATTTAAAAAACATAAAAGTACTAATAAATTTAATGTTAACATAACTTGAGTTAATACCACAAAAGCAGTAATTTTTTAATTTTTGTACATAAATAATGGAGTTTGAAGCTTTATTATTAAAAATAAAATAAATTCATGGAGATATTTCACATTGGAGCAGAATGTTACCCAGTGGCAAAAGTGGGTGGTCTAGCCGATGTAATTGGAGCGTTGCCAAAGTATCAAAACAACACTGAAAATACGGTCCGAGTAGTGATTCCTTGTTATGAAACGACATTTCGGTTCCAAAATGATTTTGAATGTGTGCATTGGGGCAAATTGAAACTGGGAACTTTTAATTTTCCTTTTAGCGTTCTGAAAGAAAAAACAAATAAATTAGGCTTTGAATTGTATTTGATAGAAATACCAGAACTTTTTAATCGCCCAGACATTTACAACTATCGAGATGATATAGAACGGTTTGTAGCCTTTCAGATTGCGTCATTAGACTGGATAATTGGAAGAAATTCGATACCGGATATCATTCATTGTCACGACCATCATACAGGATTGATTCCGTTTATGAGTAAATATTGTCCAAAATATGTAAAACTAAAAAATGTCCCTACAGTGATCACAATTCACAACAGTTTGTATCAAGGGGTATTTACTTTTAATAAATTATATTATTTACCTGAATTTGATTTGATTCACATCAAAGAACTAGAATGGGGCAATTGCATTAATTCTTTGGCAACCGCGATTAAATGTGCTGACGAAGTAACAACTGTTTCTCCTACTTATCTCAATGAAATCAACTATTCCGGTAATGGATTGGAGACATTGTATCAAAGGGTCCGAAATAAATCAAAAGGAATCCTCAACGGAATTGACCTTGATATATGGAATCCTGAAAACGATTCAATGATAGCAGCTAATTATTCGATCGCTACTTTTAGCGAAGGTAAACAGCAAAACAAAAAAAAATTATGCTTACAGTTTGGGATGAATCCAACAAAACCGCTTTTTAGTTTTATAGGAAGATTATATAATGAAAAAGGAGCCGATTTGTTGCCAAAAGTCGTGACATCAGCTTTTACAACATTTAAAGAAGAAATCAACATATTAATTCTGGGATATGGAGAGACAGAAATAGAAAATAAACTAACGCAATTGCTTTCGACTCATAAAGGAAATTATAATATTTATATAGGTTACGATGAAGAATTGGCACATAGAACTTATGCAAGTTCCGATTTTATTTTGATTCCGTCACGCATGGAGCCTTGCGGATTAAATCAGATGTATGCCTTGAGATACGGAACAATACCAATAGTACGAAGGACGGGAGGATTAAAAGATACAATTATAGATTTTGAGGATGACGGAAACGGAATTTGCCACGACCAGGCTTCTGTTGAAGATGTTTGCGATTCCATAGAAAGAGCAGTCGATTTATATAAAGATAAAGAGCAAATCGACAAATTAAGAATAAAAGGAATGAATACGAATCATTCTTGGAAAAATGTCAGCCAGGAATATTTAGAATTATATAATTTAATTACTACAAAGAAATATGAAAGCCAATAAAAAAGTTATCGCAATTATTTTAGGAGGAGGCCAAGGTTCAAGATTATACCCATTAACAGCCAAGAGGTCTAAACCTGCTGTACCCATCGCAGGAAAATACAGATTAGTTGACATTCCAATATCTAATTGCATCAATTCTGATGTCCGAAGAATGTTTGTACTGACGCAATTCAATTCTGCTTCATTGAATGCTCATATTAAGAATACTTATAATTTCAGCATTTTCAGCCAGTCGTTCGTTGATATTTTGGCTGCCGAGCAAACACCTGACAATCCGAAATGGTTTCAAGGAACTGCGGATGCGGTTAGACAATGTATGTCTCACTTTTTAAACCATGAATTCGATTATGCGTTGATTCTTTCAGGAGATCAACTGTATCAAATGAATTTTAATGATATGATTGATGCTCATATTGTAGCCGAAGCTGAAATTTCTATTGCAACTTTGCCAGTAAATGATAAAGATGCCCCTGAATTTGGAATTTTGAAAACCAATTCGAAAAATGAAATTGTTTCTTTCATTGAAAAACCTGCCAAAGAATTATTACCAGATTGGAAATCGGAAGTTAGCGACGAAATGAAAATCCTTGGAAAAAACTATTTAGCTTCCATGGGGATCTATATTTTCAACAGAAAATTATTAGTTGAATTAATGTCGAATCCCGATACAAAAGATTTTGGAAAAGAAATCATTCCGCAAGCTGTCGGGAATAGAAAATTATTAAGTTACCAATACGAAGGTTACTGGACAGATATCGGAAATATTGATTCATTTTTTGAAGCTAATATTGGATTAACAGATGATTTACCTAAATTCAATCTATTTGACAATGATAATAGAATCTACACAAGAACGCGTTTACTATCACCTTCGAAATTCCATAAAACTATGGTCGAAAAATCAGTGATTGCTGAAGGTTGCATTCTACGAGCCAAAGAAATCACTAAATCGGTCATTGGAAACAGATCCCGAATAGGCGAGGACACAGTGATAAAGAACACTTATGTAATGGGTAATGATTTTTATCAGAATATTGATGATATAAATGAAGATCTTGAAAATGGTAAACCAGTAATTGGGATCGGTGAAAGATGCTATATCGATAATGCGATCGTCGATAAAAACTGT
The DNA here is from genome assembly GCF_027111335.1 of Flavobacterium aquiphilum. Classification (NCBI taxonomy): domain Bacteria; kingdom Pseudomonadati; phylum Bacteroidota; class Flavobacteriia; order Flavobacteriales; family Flavobacteriaceae; genus Flavobacterium; species Flavobacterium aquiphilum. Next base: position 2,672,176 of record NZ_CP114288.1, read on the forward strand.
AGAATTGGTCATGATGTCTATATCAAAGGAGGAACTCATTTACCTGATTCAAACAATGAATTATATTGTGTAAAAGAAGGAATTATTGTGATTCGAAAAGAAGCCATCATCCCCAATAATTTTACTATAAAATAGATATTTTCCATAAAATATTTGAAACATATTACACCAAATATAAAACACAATTTATTGCGTTTCAATTTGGTGTAATTTTTATCTACTTAGTTGAATACTTACATTTTATAAAAAATAATTTCTAAAAAGCGTAATATTTACTAAATTACATGTTCAATTTAACTGACCCTATGCAAAATCAAACCCGTATCATAATAGAAAATGTTTTGCCCCAACTTAATGGAGGCAGCTTTGCCATTAAAAGAATTGTTGGCCAAAAAGTATTTGTCACCGCTGAAGTTTTTTCAGATGGACATGATGTAGTAGAATGTTGCGTCAAATTCAAACACGAATTCGAAAAGGATTGGCAAGAGGTTAGAATGACACCTACGCACAATGACGAATGGTTTGCCGAATTCCAAGTCGACAAGCAGGGAAAATACACTTATTTTGTTGAAGGTTGGGTTGATTACGCCCTGAATTGGCAACATGGTACCGAGCGGAAAATTAATGACAACCAATACGTAAAATCGGAATTACTTGAAGGAGCCGAATATATCCGTGCCATTCTTAATTTAGTTGATGCTTCCGATAGCGAATATCTTAATCAGTTGATTTACTTTTTTACAACAGAATCAGAATATGATAATGCTGTGAGGGAAACAAAATCAGAAAGATTACATCATATTTTTAAAAAATACCCAATCCGATTTTTAGAAAACAAATCAATTGATCTGGAAATCTATGTTGATCGAAAAAAAGCTTTATTCAGTACATGGTATGAATTTTTTCCTCGTTCGGCATCATCTGAAGACGGAAAACACGGTACTTTCAAAGACTGTGAACGATTACTCCCAAGAGTTGCTGAAATGGGATTTGATACACTTTATTTCCCACCAATCCATCCTATTGGTGAAGTTAACCGAAAAGGCAAAAACAATTCAACTAATGCAGAATATGGTGACGTAGGGTCACCTTGGGGAATTGGTTCGCAGTATGGTGGACATAAATCAACTCATCCTGAACTGGGAACGATTGAGGATTTTAAGGAATTAGTACAAAAAGCAAAAGAATTAGGAATCGAAGTTGCAATGGATTATGCCTTGCAGGCTGCGCCAGATCACCCTTATGTAAAAGATTTTCCGCAATGGTTTAAATGGAGACCGGATGGAACCGTTCAATACGCTGAAAACCCACCAAAAAAATACCAAGATATCCAACCCATTTATTTTGAAAGTTCTGACTGGAAAAATTTATGGAAAGAACTACTTGATGTTGCTTTATTTTGGATTGAAGAATGTGACATCCAAATTTTCAGAGTGGATAATCCACACACCAAGCCTTTTTATTTTTGGGGTTGGCTAATCGCCGAAGTTAAAAAGAAACATCCTGATGTTTTGTTTTTGGCAGAAGCATTTACTCGTCCAAAAATAATGAATGAGTTGGCAAAACAAGGTTTCAGTCAATCGTATACTTATTTTACATGGAGAAATACCAAGCAGGAATTGACTGAATATGTTGAGGAATTAACAAAATCTGAACAAAAAGAATTTTATCGCCCTAATTTTTGGCCCAATACGCCTGATATTAATCCTTTTGCTTTGCAAAATGGTAATGAATCAGTGCATTTACAAAAATATTTTCTGGCAGCTACTTTAAGTTCCAATATCGGAATTTATGGACCTGTTTTCGAATATATGATTAGTACACCGATGGCTCCTGGAAAAGAAGAATACTTGGATTCTGAAAAATACCAATGCTACAAATGGGATTGGAGCATACAAAATAAGCTAACAACGCTTATTTCCAAAATAAACGCAATTAGGAAAGAGCAAATCTCGCTACAGCAAACCAATAATATTGTTTTTTGTGAAACTAACAATGAACAAATGCTTGCCTATTATAAGTTTGACGACAACAAGCAGGATGAAACTTTGATGGTTGTAAGTTTAGACAACCATCATACCGGCAAGGCAATGGTGAAACTTCCTGTTGAAAAATTAGGAACCCAAAATGTTCAAATCACCGATTTGATCACCGGAAACACCTATTCGTGGGACAACGAATGGAACTATGTAGAACTTCCTGCTGAATTGCCATTTCATCTATTTAAAATTCAAAAATAATGGTTGATAAAATTAACGAAGCCGAGTATAAGAACCCACTTGTATTTCATACAGATTGGAAAGATGCGCTTGAAGACGAAAGTTTTATTAAAATTTTTGCCACTGATATTTTAGAAAATTACATTATCAATAAAAGATGGTACGGAGGCAAAGCCAGTACTCTGAAATATATTGAAATTGTAAACTCTTTTAAAATAAGTTCAAATGACAATATTTATTACGGAGTTTTGTTAGAAGTCAATTTTAAAGAGGCTTTTTACCAACATTATTTTATGCCATTGGCATTTATGTCTGAAGATGATTTGGACACCAATACTGTAATTGCTCCGGTTATAATGAACGAAAAGGAGGGATATCTAGTTGATGCATTGCACCAGGAAGACTTTAGAAAATTGCTTTTTGAAAAAATCATTCATTCCAAAAAAGATGAAGAATCAAAAGTTACTTTTCATAAAGGAAAGAAAATGCATTCCAAAGAATATATTTCATCACATTTCATGGGAGTAGAGCAAAGCAATACTTCGATAGTGTTTAATGATAATTTGGTGCTGAAAATTTTCAGAAGGATTTACATCAGTATGAACCCTGATTATGAAATCAGTCGTTTTCTTACTGAAAGAATGAATTTTAAACATTCTCCTGCTTATATAGGTAGCATTAGCATCGTACATTCTGAAGGCAATATTACACTTGGGCTGATGCAAGAATTGGTTCCAAATCAGGGAGATGCATGGAAATACATGCTGGAAGAAGTGGATCGAATTTTTGATAATTTACAAACAAAAAAGATTTCCGTCAGTAAACTTCCAGACATAGAACTATTCAAAAGACTGAAATTAAATGATGTCCCTCATGAAATTATTGATTGGGCAGGACTGAGCATCTTTTTAAGAATTCAAACTTTGGCTACCCGTACTGCTGAAATGCACATAGCGCTCGGAAGTGATATTCATGAAACCGCCTTCACGCCGATTACTTACAATGGTGATTATTCCGTTTGGTTAAAAAACCGATTAACGTATCAATTTCAAAACCGATTAAACATTTTAGAAAATAATCTGCACAAATTAGACGGTTTAGAATTAGAGCTAGCCAATCAATTTTTAGATCATAAAAAAGAAATCCGAAAAGCTTTTCTGGAATTTGACTGGACTCAAATGAAGTCGGAACGAATTCGTATTCACGGAGATTATCATTTAGGCCAGGTCTTGGTCAATAGCGATGATTTTTGCATTCTTGATTTTGAGGGAGAGCCTGAAAGTACCATTAGAGACCGGAAAGTAAAACAACCGCCATTGAAAGATGTTGCAGGAATGTTTCGTTCTTTTCATTATGCAATCTACGCAACAATCTTCAACAGTAATGACAAATATCCTTATACTCAAGATGAACTTTTTCAGGCCGGAGAAATTCTATACAAATATTTTGTAGGTGTCTTTCTAAATACTTATACCGAAGTGGTTCAGTCGGGCAATCTTAATATTGGATATCAAAAAGAAATTGATTTTTTATTGAAATATTGTCTTTTGGAAAAAGCAATTTACGAATTGGGTTATGAATTAAATTCCAGACCGAGATGGTCGGTAATTCCATTATCAGGAATTGCCAGTATAATGGGGTTTAATAGAGCTAACTAATTACAATTTTACAAGAAAATAAAACACAAAAAATGAACAAAGTACAAACCTATTCGCTTTTTACCGATTTTGACATCGATTTATTCAAAGCGGGGAAACACTATAGACTTTACGAAAAATTAGGCGCCCATCTAATAGAAGTTGACGGCATAAAAGGAGTATATTTTGCTGTATGGGCGCCGTCTGCAAGAACAGTTTCGGTAGTTGGGGACTTTAACTACTGGATACAAGGTGAACACCAATTGCAGGTGCGTTGGGATTCTTCCGGAATTTGGGAAGGATTTATTCCTGGAATTGAACAAGGAACTACCTATAAATACAAAATACAATCCAACATAGGCGGGGTCATCACTGAAAAAGCGGATCCTTTTGCTTTCTATTGCGAAAAGCCTCCTCACACAGCTTCGGTTATTTGGGATTTAGATTATAAGTGGAAAGATAAAAGATGGATGCAAACCCGCAAGGAGCATAATGATTTAGACAAACCTTACTCGGTTTATGAAGTTCATTTAGGTTCCTGGAAAAGACATGGCGAAGAAAATCGATTTTTGACGTACCAAGAGTACGCTGAAGATTTAGTAAAATATGTGAAAGAAACCGGGTTCACCCACGTGGAATTTATGCCTGTAATGGAATATCCTTATGATCCATCATGGGGTTATCAGTTAGTTGGTTATTTTGCCCCGACATCCCGTTTTGGAAATCCACAAGATTTTATGACGCTTGTTGATAAATTGCATCAAGCGGGTATTGGTGTGATCCTTGATTGGGTTCCGTCACATTTCCCAGAGGATGCCCATGGGTTAGGTTTTTTTGACGGTTCAAATTTATTCGAACACCCCGACAGAAGAAAAGGCTATCATCCCGACTGGAAAAGTTTGGTTTTTAATTATGGTCGAAATGAAATTCGTTCTTTTTTAATCAGTAATGCGCTGTTTTGGTTACATCATTATCACGTTGATGGATTACGTGTAGATGCCGTAGCCTCGATGCTGTACTTAGACTATTCCAGAAATGATGGAGAATGGGAACCTAATATTTACGGAGGAAGAGAAAACCTGGATACCATCAGTTTTTTAAAAGATTTCAACGAAGCTGTTTATGGCAATTATGAAGGCGTACAAACAATCGCGGAAGAAAGCACATCATTTCCAATGGTTTCAAGACCTACTTTTGCAGGAGGTTTGGGTTTTGGAATGAAATGGATGATGGGGTGGATGCACGATACTTTAGAATATTTTCAAAAAGAAACAGTCTATCGAAAATACCATCAAAATGATTTGACATTCTCAATGACTTATACATATACCGAGAATTTTATGTTACCACTTTCCCACGATGAGGTTGTATATGGAAAAAGATCAATAGCCGGAAGAATGCCGGGAGATGAATGGCAAAGATTTGCAAATTTAAGATTGCTTTATAGTTATATGTTCACCCATCCGGGAACCAAATTATTGTTCATGGGATCCGAATTCGGACAAAGCTCGGAGTGGAATTTCCAAAGTAGCCTGGATTGGCATCTTTTGCAATATCCATTTCACAGTGGAATAAAATCAACTATTACTAAGCTTAATAAAATATATAAATCGGAGCCGGCGTTGTATGAAAAACAGTTCAGCCCTGAGGGATTTGAATGGATTAATTATTCAGATCACGAAAATGCCATATTATCATTTATCAGAAAAGGAAATGATCCAAAAGACGATTTAATTGTAGTTCTCAACTTTACTCAAGTAGTTCGTGAAAATTATAGAATTGGCTTGCCAAAATCAGGAAAGCTAACGGAAATATTCAACAGTGATGAAGCCGATTTAGGAGGAAGTGGTTTAAAAAACAATAAAAAAACAACAATAGAGACCAATCCATACGACGGAAGAGAATATTCTGCAGTTGTTTCACTTCCGCCGCTAGGTGCAGTCATTTTTAGAATATCGTAGATTTAAAATTCATTATAATAATTTAAAAAAAGTTGCGTTTTTAAATCCTTTTTTAGGAAGTAATAAAGATGCAACTTTTCAAAAAATTAAAACGCGATATTATGAAGAAATATTTATTAATAGGAATAGGAACAATTGGCCTGATTTACTCTTGTGCCACCAATCCTATGACAGGAAAGAAAGAACTTAATTTTGTGTCCAACAGTGAATTATTTCCATCTTCATTTCAACAGTATGGAACTTTTTTGAAAGAAAACAAAGTAATTACAGGAACTGCTGATGCCAAAAGGGTAGAACTCGTTGGTTCAAAAATAAGGGCTGCTGCCGAAAAATATGCAATTTATCTCGGACAACCTCAATACTTGAATGGATATCAATGGGAATATAAATTGGTTGACAGTAAAGAAGTCAATGCATGGTGTATGCCTGGAGGCAAAATTGTTGTTTATTCCGGGATTTTACCAATTACTAAAGACGAAGCCGGTTTAGCAACAGTTTTGGGGCATGAAGTTTCCCACGCTTTAGCAAATCATGGAGCGCAAAGAATGAGTGCTTCTCAAATAGAACAATTGGGTGCAGTAGGGGTAGCCGTTGCTACGGGAGGACAAAGTGCCGAAAAACAACAAATGTGGCAGCAATATTACGGCATAGGATCTCAGCTAGGAGTGATGCTACCGTTTAGTAGAAGCCATGAAAGCGAAGCTGACAAAATTGGGCTTACATTAATGACCATTGCAGGCTATAATCCAGAAGATGCAATTCTTTTTTGGCAAAGAATGGCCTCGCAATCAGGAGGACAATCACAACCTGAATTTATGAGCACACACCCATCAGACGCAACGCGAATGGCAAATTTAAAAGCCTTAATCCCTCAAGCGAGGGAAATAGCAGCAAAGGTCAACGCTATCAAATAATTATAAAGATTTGTAATATTTCAGACTCATTAAGCTATCCTCAAAAGGGTAGTTTTTTTTGAACACAAGAAAAGTATTAATTGTGAAATAACATCTTTAGTTGTTATTCCAACAAAAAATTAAATAAATTCGCAAAAAAAAATAAGCATGGCAGAATTAGCTAAAGGAAGCAAGAAGTTATTAAACGCATGGGCATTTTACGATTGGGCAAATTCGGTTTATCCATTAGTTATTTCGTCATCTATATTTCCAATTTTTTATGAAGCTTTATTTTCTGAACGAAACCACTATATTGAGGTTTTCGGAATGAATTTAAAAAACTCTGCTTTAATTAGTTTTGTTACTGCTGCTGCATTTTTGATGGTCGCCTTTTTTTCTCCATTATTGTCCGGAATCGCCGATTATGTAGGGAATAAAAAATCTTTTATGAAATTCTTCTGCTATACCGGAGCAATTTCCTGCATTGGTTTGAATTGGTTTAGTTTAGAAAACATCTATGTTGGATTGTTTTTTTACTTTTTTGGTTTAATTGGTTTTTGGGGAAGCTTAGTATTTTATAACTCCTATTTACCAGATATTGCTTTTACCGAACAACAGGATGCCGTAAGTGCCAAAGGCTATTCTTTGGGATACATTGGTAGCGTTATATTATTAATTGTGAATCTAGCAATGGTAATGATGCCTGATACTTTTGGGATAACAGGAAGCACAAAAGGACAAGCTGCAATGACTGCCATGAAATATTCCTTTGTAATGGTTGGAATTTGGTGGATTGTATTCAGTCAATATACTTATTATTATTTGCCGAAAGGAAATAAAAATGCAAACAGAAAAGTTACCAAAGCGGTCGTCTTCAATGGTTTTAAGGAACTAAAAAAAGTTTGGGCATTATTGGAAGCTAATATTCCTTTAAAAAGATACCTGATAAGCTTTTTTGTTTACAGTATGGCGGTGCAAACCGTAATGCTTATTGCAACTTATTTTGGTTCTCAGGAAATTGCATGGGAATCTCCAAGCCAAAGTCAAACGGGATTAATCATTTGTATTTTATTGATACAAATTATTGCCATCGTTGGTGCGATTTTGACTTCAAAGGCATCAGCCAAATTTGGAAATATACCAACCCTTATTATAATCAATTGTTTTTGGTTGATCCTGTGTTCAGCTGCTTATTTCATAGTGACGCCTGTACAATTTTATGTAATGGCTGCTTTGGTAGGACTTGTGATGGGAGGAATTCAGGCCTTATCTCGTTCTACTTATTCTAAACTTCTACCTGAAACCGAAGATACCGCCTCTTTTTTCAGCTTTTATGATGTAACTGAAAAAATAGGTATCGTAATTGGAATGTGTGTTTATGGAGCCATAGATCAAATTACCGGAAGTCCACGTCTGGCCATAGTATTTTTGGCAGTGTTTTTTATGATTGGAATTATACTTCTCAAGAGAGTACCTAAAAATAAAATTAATCTTTAAGAAAATAATAAATCCCACAGATTAGGTGATTTCTAATCTACGGGATTCTTCTGAGAAAACTGTTGTTTTTTATATTTTCGAAATTTCGCCGGAACCACTCACTTTAGTGTCTTTTATTTTGGGGTTACCTTTGTATTCAATATCTCCTGAACCGGAAACCCTGGCAAATAAATTTTCAGTACAATTTAGTTTCATATCTCCCGAACCCGAAACAGTTACATTTGCTTTTTTGGTTGTCAAATTAACAGCGTCAACATCTCCTGAACCCGAAGTTTTGGAAGTAAAATTATTTGAACTTCCTTTTAAAACGACATCACCTGAACCTGTCAAACTCATTTCAAAATCAGTGCTTTTAACGTCTAAATTCAGATCGCCCGATCCTGATAATTTAGCTTTAAAAGTAGGAGCAGAGATAGTGTTTTTTGTTGAAATATCACCTGAACCTGAAAGACTAACAGCTTTTATTTGCTCAAAAGGAACAGTCACAGTGACATCTTTTTTGGTATCGAAACTAACATTATTGTTGTAAATTTTCAACACATTTCCAACAACTTCAATTTTGACATGAGGAAGTATATTTTCTTCTCCTTCAATAGTTATAGCACCTTCGGCTCCTGAAACCAAAACAACATCATAAAAACCAGACACATTTATTTCATCATATCCTGCAGTTGTTCGTTTTTCGGAAATTACTTTTCCGTTACCTTTTACTTTTGTTTGTGCATTTGTAGCTACTGTAAAAACCAGCACGCTTAAAAAAACTAATTGGAATGTTCTTTTCATTTCTTATTGAATTAAAAATTACTAATCGCTTTATTTTAAATTAAGATTTAGATTGTAATTGAGATTGTCATTGGGATTGAGATTGCAATTTCTATTGCCCATCTCTTTTGTACAATTTTACATTGCCATAATTAGACGAAATCAAAACCTTATTATCTCCTCTTTTCTTGTAAAAACCACTGAATCTTTTAGAAGTATTAGTCTCTTCTTTCGAATTTACAGTCATTTCATTGTCATACTTAAAATCACCATATTTTACATCCACAACAAAATCGAAAGCAAAATTTGGAGTGAAACCAACATTCACACCTGTATAGGCAGCATCAATACTTACATTACTGGCTTTTGCCTGAACTGCATCAATATTCACATTACTATATCTGGTGCTTAATTTTAAATCATTGGACAATGAACCCACATAAATGGTCAAATAATTACCTACACCTTCCAGCGAATTTATTTTCTTAGCCTTAACGCTTCCATATCTGCTAGTATATCTTACATCATTACCTTCGTTAATTTCAATTTCAGAATAGTCAGATTGTAAATCAAGTTTGTTGGCTTCATCCATTTTCAATCCAGAATATTTAGACGTTACGCTTCCGTTTTTCAAAAATTCGATAGTAGAATTGGAGCAGTAACCAATTACAATTGTATTACTATTCCCATTTAGTTTTCCTAAATTAATTTTACCGTAACTGCAATTGATGTTTGTAGTAGAAAACAAATCACCTGTACCAATGTTTCCATACTTGTTATTCAGTTTTACGGTTCCGTTTCTTGGAATTTTTACGGTATAATTGATTTCAAAATTGTTGTTTTTTCCATTGTTTTTATTACCTACATTATTAAAAACAGTTTTGGCACTTACCAACGTTTTCAAAGCAGTAAAATCCACATCAATTCCGTCCAACTTTTGATTAACCCATTTTTCATCATTGCCGCTGACCTTGATTACAACTTCGATTTCAATTTTATCCTCATTCCAGGTGGTAACAAAAATATTTCCATAGGAGTTATCAATATTAATTCCAGCATCGCTGTTTACTACATAGGCTTTATTTATAACTTTTTGTTTTGTATAACTAAAATCATCTTTTGAAAACCCCAAAAAAGGGCTCAACAAAAGGATTAACAACAGTACATTATAAAGTTTTTTCATTTTTTAAATTTTTAAGTTTTTCTGTTTGTTCAATATGCTGCAAAACATTTTGCAAAAATGAAATTTGGGTTTGCAGATTGTTGATCATCGCATAAATAATAGGTTTACATTCTCCATTTACTTCCAGTTCATGCTTGATTTTTTCATAATCGCTATCCATTTTTTTCATCTCCTTCAAAGCATCATTTATGATTTTTTCATTCTCGGGTGATTTTTTGGCTTCAATTTGGGCCAACTGGCGTTCAATCAAAACCGTAAAAATAGAATCAGTTTGTTTGGTTTCTTTAGATGCAAATTTCAATTCCTTGTGCTCATCAGCTTTAGGATAAAACAATGTAATTCCAAGCAGTATAGCTACAGATGCAGCTACGGCATAGATAAGTCCAAAATTTCTTTTTCGTTTTTTAAGAGTCAATTTTTCCGAAAATCGATTAAAATGCTTCTCATCCAATTCCTGGATATCCCATTGATTTTCTAAATTTTCAAATAATTGGTCTAATTTTTCATTTTCATTTATCATAACTCACTTAATTTTTTTCTCAAACTTTCTTTTGCCCTACTCAGTGTCGTTCTGCAATTGGCATAACTTATTTTAAGAATTTCACTTATTTCCTCCTGATCGTAACCTTCTATATAAAACAAGGTCAAAACCATGCTGTAATTGTATTTCAAGGACTGAATAGCGTCCAAAACCTGCTTAACTTTTAAATCATTAAATTCTAATTTCTCTTCCCAATCGGGTAAAGGGTCTTCTAATTTGTAAAGTGTTCTTTCAAAATCTTCAGTTTTAAAGGGATTATTTTTTTTGTAAAAATCAATACTGTAATTCACTATTATTCGTTTGAGCCAGGCGCCAAAGGCCACTTCTTGCTTGAAATCATGTATTTTGGTAAAAGCTTTCAAAAAACCTTCCTGCATGACATCTTCTGCAAAATGCTCATCTTTCACAATTCGATGGGCTACATTATACATCGCCTTGCAATAGCGATTATAAATCTCGAATTGTGCTTTCTGATTGTTCTCTTTGCAAAGCGAAACTAATACCTCGATATTTTGATTGTTCAGATTCAATTAAATAATAATGATTTGTACCAAAGACAGAAGAATTTTTGGTTTGTTACACTTTTATAAAAATAATTTATTTTAATTGATTTTGTAGTAAAACTTTTAATTTACTTCGTCAGTTCGCTTAAGCTCGTGTGGGCGTGCCCCGCTGAAAAAAGGCGGGTCGTGCTGTACGTTCCCGCTTCCCGATGAAAAATCGGGAGAGCTCCACTGCCATCACTCACGCGAAAAACTGCAAAAATCAAATTTCCAATTACAAACAATATCTTCTTTTTTTACTTTCTCTAATCTCAAATCATTCAAACGTGGCTATATCCATTTCTATAAGATAAAATTTTCAAATAAAATTTCTTTGGCATAATGATTGCCTTATTAATAGCTCAATATTTATAGCCCTTTATCAGGCCTAAATATTAGCGTGATACCGTATATTTGCGCTCCGAATTAAAACATTAATGACAAAAAGACTTAAATTTTACTATGTCAAAACATAAAATACTTACTATTGACAATCTGTCACTTCAGGAATTTGATTCTGAAGCCGAATTAATTCCATTATTGACTCCAGAGGATGAGGAAGAAATGAATAATGAAGAATTGCCTGATTCTTTGCCCATTTTGCCTTTACGCAATACGGTTTTATTTCCGGGAGTAGTTATTCCTATTTCGGCAGGGAGAGACAAATCGATAAAATTAATTAATGATGCCAATGCAGCAGGAAAAGTCATTGGTGTAGTTGCTCAACTCAACGAGGAAGACGAAGATCCAACCTTTGATGACATCAACAAAATAGGAACAGTCGCCCGTATTTTGCGCGTTTTAAAAATGCCTGACGGAAACGTTACTGTTATTCTTCAGGGGAAAAAACGTTTTGAAATTGATAAAGTAGAAACTGAGCAGCCTTATCTAAAAGCTACCATTAAGGAAGTTCCTGAAAAAAGACCTGCCAAAAAAGATTCTGAATTCAATGCAATAATTGATTCTGTTAAAGAATTGGCCGTTAAAATCATTAGTGAAAGTCCAAATATCCCAACAGAAGCAACTTTTGCTATTAAAAACATTGGCAGCCATTCGTTTTTAATCAATTTTGTTTCTTCCAATATGAATCTTTCGGTTAAGGAAAAACAAGACTTGTTATCAATAAACGGATTGAAAGAGCGTGCTTTGGAAACGCTGCGTTACATGAACGTAGAATTGCAAAAATTAGAATTGAAAAACGATATTCAATCCAAAGTTCGTTTTGACCTTGACCAACAACAAAGGGAATATTTCTTGCACCAACAAATGAAAACCATTCAGGAAGAATTGGGTGGCGTTTCGCAGGAGGAAGAAATGGACGAAATGAGCCTTAAAGCCAAAACCAAAAAATGGGACGAGAAAACGCAAAAACACTTTGATAAAGAATTATCGAAAATGCGTAGAATGAATCCGCAAGCGCCTGATTTTGGAATCCAAAGAAACTATTTGGAATTATTTCTAGAATTGCCTTGGGGTGAATTCTCAAAAGACAATTTCGATTTGAAACATGCCCAAAAAGTATTAGACAAAGATCATTTCGGATTGGAAGATGTCAAAAAAAGAATGATCGAGCATTTAGCGGTGCTTAAGCTAAGAAACGATATGAAGTCTCCAATCATTTGTTTAACAGGGCCTCCGGGAGTTGGAAAAACTTCTATTGGAAAATCTGTTGCCGAAGCATTGGGTAGAGAATATGTACGCATCTCCTTGGGAGGATTACGTGATGAAGCCGAAATTCGTGGACATAGAAAAACGTATATCGGCGCTATGCCAGGACGAATCATCCAAAGTTTGAAAAAAGCGGGAACTTCAAATCCGGTGTTTGTTTTAGACGAAATCGACAAACTGTCATCCAGTCAAAGTGGCGACCCATCTTCAGCTTTATTGGAAGTTTTGGATCCGGAGCAAAACAGTTCATTCTATGACAATTTCCTTGAAATGGGTTATGACTTATCGAAAGTGATGTTCATTGCTACGTCAAATAATATGTCTGCAATCCAACCTGCCTTGATTGACAGAATGGAAGTTATAAAAATGTCTGGCTACACTACCGAAGAAAAAATAGAAATAGCCAAAAAACATTTGTTCCCAAAACAATTGATCGCTCACGGATTAACCGCCAAGGATTTAAGCATTGGTAAGAAACAATTGGAAAAAATTGTGGAAGGTTATACACGTGAATCCGGTGTTCGTGGATTGGAAAATAAAATTGCACAAGTCGTTCGTAATGCTGCCAAATCAGTTGCAATGGAAGAGGAGTACAATAAAAAAATTACCGACGAAGATATTGAAAAAGTCTTAGGAGTCCCTCGATTGGAACGCGATAAATACGAAAATAATGATACTGCCGGTGTTGTTACAGGTTTGGCCTGGACAAGTGTTGGAGGAGATATTCTTTTCATAGAATCCTTGATTTCTCCTGGAAAAGGAGCTATGACCATCACAGGAAATCTAGGAAATGTAATGAAAGAATCAGCTACAATCGCTCTAGAATACATCAAGGCCAATGCCGAATCAATGGGATTGAACCCGGATATCCTTACAAAATATAATATTCACTTACACGTTCCGGAAGGAGCTACTCCAAAAGACGGACCAAGTGCGGGTATTGCCATGTTGACTTCGTTAGTTTCTTTATTAACCCAAAAAAGGGTAAAGAAAAACCTGGCCATGACTGGAGAAATCACCTTAAGAGGAAAAGTATTGCCAGTAGGAGGGATCAAAGAAAAAATATTGGCCGCGAAAAGAGCGAATATTAAAGAAATCATTTTATGTCACGAAAACAAAAGTGATATTGATGAAATCAAAGCCGAATATTTAGAAGGATTGACTTTTCATTATGTAAAAGAAATGAAAGAAGTTTTGGATTTGGCTATTACCAAAGACAAAGTTAAAAACGCAAAAGACTTGAAATAAATTAGGTTACCGAATATCAAATCAATACTAAAATTCCAAATTCCGCGCCTTGAATTATAAGAGGTTTCGGGATTTGGAATTTGTTTTTATACCATTTATGCCTATAAAATAGCCTAAAGATGCGAAATTATTTTTCTTCAAGACAACGATAAAAATCATTGCATTCCCGATAGCTATCGGGATAGCTACGGAATTATTTTTTGAGGAAGCATTGGAGAAAAAGAACGAGTAGATTGGACTATTTTATATGTATAAATGGTATTAGAGACTTTTCTCTTTAATTTTCGTAAGTTTGGAATTTGGAATTTCAAACATTTCCTTTTCAAATATCGTATGTCCCAAAAACTTTTATTTTACTTTTTATTCTTAATTTGTTATGCGACATACGGACAAATAGGAGGAAAGCACACTTATGAGTTTTTGAATCTGATTACTTCGCCAAGACAAGCTGCACTGGGCGGAAAAGTTATTACCATTTATGACGAGGACGTCAATCAAGCACTTTTCAACCCGGCATCCATCAATCAGGACATGGATAGGCGTTTGTCTTTGAACTATGGCAATTACTATCAGGAAGTAACTTATGGAACCGCTTCATTTGCTTATACCTACGACCAACATTTTCAAACAATTCAGGCGGGAATCAATTACATCAATTATGGAAAATTTGACGGATATGATGAAAATGGATTGCCCACAAATTCATTTACCGGAAGCGAAATAGCTCTTTCTTTGGGTTATGCCTATAACATTCCTTATACCGATATTCATTTGGGGGCCAATGCCAAACTGATTGAATCAACTTTAGAAACTTACAATTCGTTCGGAGCTGCTTTAGATTTGGGAATGCTTTATATCGATGAAAAAAATGATATAAACTGGGCAGTAACTCTGAAGAATATCGGAACTCAATTCACAACTTACGACGGTACGAGAGAACCATTACCTTTCGAGATGATTGCAGGGGTTTCTCAAGAACTAGAACACGTGCCAATCCGTTGGCATTTTACACTTGAAAATTTACAGCAATGGAATGTGGCTTTTTCAAATCCCGTTCGTTCCCAAACTTCAATTGACGGAAGTGTTACAGAAGAAAAAGTTTCTTTTTTCAACAATGCATTACGTCACATGATTTTTGGTGCTGAATTTTTTCCAAAAAAAGCCTTTAACCTCAGATTAGGTTATAATTTTAGAAGAGCAGAAGAACTCCGAATAGAAGAACAACGAAATTTCTCAGGACTTTCTGTTGGTTTTGGACTCAAACTGAATAAGTTGAAATTTAATTACTCTTATTCCAAATATACTTTGGCAGGAAATACCAGTTTATTTGGATTGATTATTAATTTTGGGGAGGATTTTTAGAATAGAAAAAAGAATATAGAAGAAAGAAAATAGACGCAACTGATTGAAATCATCTGCATAAATATAAAACAGAAACATGAAAAAAATAACCATTGCAATAGACGGATTTTCATCCACAGGGAAAAGTACTTTGGCTAAACAACTCGCCAAACATTTGGGGTATGTATATGTAGATACTGGCGCGATGTATCGTGCCGTGGCATTGTATGCTATGCAAAACGATTTAATTGGAACTGATTTTTTGGATAAAGAAAAATTAATAAGCAGTTTGCCATCGATAAAATTAAGTTTCAAATTCAATTCTGAATTGGGTTTTGCCGAAATGTACCTGAATGATGTTAATGTTGAAACGGAAATCCGAACTCTTGAAGTTTCTAATTTTGTAAGTTCTGTAGCTGCAATTTCAGAAGTTCGTGCCAAATTGGTAGAACAACAACAGGAAATGGGGAAAGAAAAAGGAATCGTTATGGACGGTCGAGATATTGGAACCGTTGTTTTTCCTAATGCAGAACTCAAAATTTTTATGACAGCAGGTGCGGATACTCGCGCACAAAGACGTTTTGCCGAATTACAGGCAAAAGGAGATACAGTTTCCTATGAAGAAGTCCTTAAGAATGTTGTCGATCGTGATTATGTTGATACTCACAGAGAAGATTCTCCTTTGGTAATTGCTGAAGATGCAATAGAAGTGGACAATTCTTATCTGGACAGAAAGGAACAATTTGATGTCGTTTTAGAGTTGGTAAATGAAGTTATTAATTCTTAAATTTTCTTCTAACCATATAAGTCATATAAAGCTATTTAAAGTCAAAACTTAAAAAAGACTCATTTCATTTTGTAAAAGAACATTGAAGCATAAGGTGAGGAGACAATATTTCCTTATTTGTTCTTATCAAATCAAGCTTCAAAAAGGCTTTTGCATTTTGTCTGAAGCGTTAAAAACTTAAATGACTTATATGGTAAAATTATGAATTTATGGTTTTTAAAAAACTCATGTAACGCCTTATAATTTTTTTGAAATTCTCATTTTTAATAGTAGATTTACGCGTCTCAAAAATCTACTATTAAAAAAACACAAATCATCTATGGAAATAAAATTACGATTGACAATTATGAATTTTCTTCAATTTTTTGTTTGGGGAATTTGGTTAATTTCTTTAGGTGGTTATATGGGCCAGGTTTTCGGCCCGCTGGAAGGAAGCAGTGTTGGTTTGTCTATTGGAAGAACGTATGGATCTATGGGGTGGGCGAGTTTATTTATGCCAGCCTTGCTAGGTATTATTGCAGACAAATATTTTAGCGCCCAAAAAGTTTTGGGATTTGCGCATATAGTTGCCGGAATTGCTATTTTCTTTGCTACAAAAGCCGGTAATTCAACCGAAATGTATTGGGTAATTTTTGCTACAAGCTGTTTTTATATGCCTACAATTGCTTTAAATAATTCTGTAAGTTATGCGGTCTTAAATAAATTCCAATTTGATGTCCAAAAAGCATTTACACCAATACGTGTTTGGGGAACAGTTGGTTTTATAATTGCAATGTGGATAACCGATTTGACAGACTGGAAATCAAACACCAATCAATTTGTTTTTGCTTCGGTTGCAATGATTGTTACGGGTTTGTTTTCGTTTACAATGCCGGATGTTCCTGCCGAAAATAAAAACACCAACCAATCCTTATCCAGTAAATTTGGTTTGGACAGTTTTGTTTTATTCAAACAAAAAAAGATGGCAATATTCTTTGTTTTTGCCATGCTGTTAGGAGCGGCCCTACAAGTTACCAATATGTTTGCCGATACCTTTATCAGGGATTTTGGCTCCAATCCAGAATATCATGGTACTTTTGGAGTTGAACATTCTGTATTTATCATCTCATTATCCCAAATTTCGGAGACTTTATTTATTTTGACGATTCCGTTTTTCCTGAAAAGATTTGGTATCAAACAAGTAATGATGTTTAGTATGCTGGCTTGGGTATTGCGTTTTGCTTTGTTTGGAATTGGAAATCCTGGCTCAGGGGTTATTTTCCTTGTTTTGTCGATGATTGTGTACGGAATGGCTTTTGACTTCTTTAATATCTCCGGTTCTTTATTTGTAGAAAGAGAAACCGACAGCAAAATAAGGTCTAGTGCACAAGGATTGTTTATGTTAATGACAAATGGAATTGGAGCAATATTAGGTGGTGAGTTTGCCGGAAGAACAGTAAGTTATTTTACTACTGAAAACAAAGTGCATTGGCCAGAAATTTGGTTTTCATTCGCCGGATATGCCTTTGTAATTTTGATTTTGTTTACCTTTTTATTCAAATACAAACACGATCCTAAGGAATTGGAGAATGTGAGTCATTAAAAATAATATAGACAAACCCGACAAGTTTTTGAAATTTGTCGGGTTTGTTGTTTTGGTAAATTTATTTTAGCCGATTTACTTTGTTGGTATAATTATAAATCCACGATCAAACTTTATATATTCAATTAAACAACAAAATCTCAATAGAAAGAAACACAATGAATTTACTAAAATCTGCCGGATTAATTATTGTTGGGATTTTTTTTATAGTATATGCACATAAAAACCCAAACAAAACTTTTCCTGCTCATACTGTTGGAGGCTATATAGGAGGAATAACATTAATACTAATCGGCATTATGCTTTTATGCGGGCTAATACAACTAATAATTTAAACATCCTCGTGCTTATAAAATAAGTAAGAACTGGCATTTTTTTTAATTCTATCTGAGTTAATTATAATTGTGGGCATGAACAAAACATTCCCTGCTTCGCAAAATCTAGAAGACTTTGCGAAACAGGTAACACGGATTAAATCTCCATAAAGTTTGTCGGAATGACAAAATTTCTCAAGAACTTGTCTGAACTATTATTTCTCCTGAAATACAAAACTTCTAAACTAGCCCCGATTGTAATGAAAATCCTTGTGGACCGGGGTTCGGTTCACAAGATTGCAACGAAAAGCGGGACTACACTTCAAATAAAAACAAAATTTTCTGCTCCTAAAACAATTGACTGATAATCATGCGTGTTTTGTTTTGTCAGTTCAGAAAAAAGAATTAATTTTGCAGACCTTTTGACGAATAAGAGTTTCCTTTAGGTATCAAATA
This sequence comes from Flavobacterium aquiphilum, assembly GCF_027111335.1. Lineage (NCBI taxonomy): Bacteria > Pseudomonadati > Bacteroidota > Flavobacteriia > Flavobacteriales > Flavobacteriaceae > Flavobacterium > Flavobacterium aquiphilum. The sequence goes on from NZ_CP114288.1 coordinate 2,690,807, forward strand.
ATTAAAGTAAAACAACTTCTGTATTTTTCTTTCGCATGGAGAAACTCGAGAAAAAACAGAATACAAATTTTTTATCAGCATGTCTGAACAATTAAAATCACAAGAAGAGTTTTTAGCAAATTTCAACTGGCATAACTTTGAAGAAGGTATCGATGCAGTAGATGAGAAAAACTTGTTGGAATTCGAAGAACTAGTATCAAAAACTTTTATCGCTACTGACCAAGAAGAAGTAGTAGAGGGAGTAGTTGTGAGAATTACAGATAGAGACGTTATCGTTGATATCAACGCAAAATCGGAAGGTGTTATTTCATTGAACGAATTCCGTTATAACCCAGCTTTAAAAGTAGGTGACAAAGTTGAAGTATTAATTGACATCCGTGAGGACAAAACAGGTCAATTGGTATTATCACACAGAAAAGCACGTACTATCAAATCATGGGATAGAGTTATTGCTGCAAACGAAACAGGAGAAATCGTTAATGGTTTTGTAAAATGCAGAACTAAAGGTGGTATGATCGTTGATGTTTTCGGAATTGAAGCATTCTTACCAGGATCTCAAATTGACGTTAAGCCAATCAGAGATTACGATGTATATGTTAACAAAATGATGGAATTCAAAGTGGTAAAAATCAACCACGAATTCAAAAACGTTGTTGTATCTCATAAAGCGCTTATTGAAGCTGACATCGAAGTACAGAAAAAAGAAATTATCGGTCAATTACAAAAAGGACAAGTATTGGAAGGTGTTGTTAAAAACATCACTTCATACGGTGTATTCATTGACTTAGGTGGTGTTGACGGATTGATCCACATTACTGACCTTTCTTGGTCAAGAATCAACCACCCAAGCGAAGTTCTTGAGTTAGACCAAAAATTAAATGTTGTAATCCTTGATTTCGATGATGAGAAAACAAGAATTCAATTAGGATTGAAACAATTGAACGCTCACCCATGGGATGCTTTGAACGCTGATTTGAAAATTGGTGACAAAGTAAGCGGTAAAGTAGTTGTAATCGCTGATTACGGTGCATTTATCGAAGTTGCTGAAGGTGTTGAAGGTTTAATCCACGTTTCTGAAATGTCATGGTCAACTCACTTACGTTCTGCTCAAGATTTCGTAAAAGTTGGAGATGTTGTTGAAGCTGTTGTATTAACATTAGACAGAGAAGACCGTAAAATGTCTTTGGGTATCAAACAATTGACTCAAGATCCTTGGACTGATATCACTGCTAAATACCCAGTTGGTTCTAAACACACAGGTATTGTTAGAAACTTTACAAACTTTGGAATTTTCGTAGAATTAGAAGAAGGAATCGATGGATTAATCTACATCTCTGACCTTTCTTGGACTAAGAAAATCAAACACCCGTCTGAATTTGTAAATGTTGGTGAAAAACTTGATGTAGTAGTATTAGAATTAGATGTTGAAGGACGTAAATTATCTTTAGGTCACAAACAAACTACTGCTAATCCTTGGGATCAATACGAAGATTCTTTCGCTGTTGGAACTATCCACTCAGGAGAGATTTCTGAAATCGTTGACAAAGGAGCTACTGTAGAATTCGGTGAAGATATTGTTGCTTTCATTCCTACTCGTCACCTTGAAAAAGAAGACGGTAAAAAATTGAAAAAAGGTGATACTGCTGACTTCAAAGTTATTGAGTTCAACAAAGAATTCAAAAGAGTAGTTGCTTCTCACACTGCTATCTTCCGTGAAGAAGAAGAGAAAAACGTGAAAGCTGCAACTGAAAATACTTCATCCACTTCTTCTAATAATACTAATGCACCTGCTGCAACATTAGGAGATAACAATGATGTATTAGCTGCATTAAAAGCTAAAATGGAAAAATCAGAGAAAAAATAATTCTTTAGATTTTTGAATATAGAAAGCCTCGCAATTTGCGGGGCTTTTTTTTATTAATCAGCCTAAATACTGTACATAATTTTTAATTTTACATAAACAACCAGCGATAAAAACCGATAAAATTCGATTAATTGTTAAAAACATTATAATTTGTGTGAAAATGTTTAATTTTGAATAAATCAAATAATTTATGGTTCCAAAATTACATTTTCCTACTTCATTTTCATTTTATTCTTTTCTCGCAGTTTTCATTCTCTTTTTTTACTCAAAAGAAGTCAATGCACAATGTGCTGGAAATGACAATGTAATGCTTACAGTTTGTGATATTGCAAATCCAAGTAGTAAAACCGTCAATTTGTATTCCCAATTAGGAGGCACACCAACTGCAGGTGGAACATGGAATGATGATGATAACTCAGGGGGATTAAATAAAACTACTGGTGTTTTAAATGCTCAGCAAATCAAGAGAAGTGGTATCTATCATTACACCTACACTGTTACTGGAGTTTCCGGCTGTATAGACAATACCGCCACTGTAACTGTAACAATAGGAGGATATACCGGAATTCCTGCTCCAACTGCTTCAATTTGTAGTTCGGAAACAGCATATAATCTGTTTCAGGTTTTTGAAGGAATCCCTAGTGTATCTCCTCAAATTAATGGCACCTGGCATGATGATGATAACTCAGGAGGGCTAAATACAATAACAGGAACACTAAATGCTTCAATCCCGGTTCCTGATGATAATTATTCTTATACTTATTCTATTGGTGCGATCGGCTCATGTCCGGCACCTCCTCCTTCCAAAGTTTACGTAGCTATATATCGCTCTCCAAAACCTGGAACACCTTCTAATTTATCATTATGTTCCGATCAAGTATCTGGTTATACTGGCGTTGACCTAAATTCAAGAATAAGTGGAGCAGATCCCGGTGGGATTTGGAGCGAAACAACGACTTCTGAAATAAGTGGTCCTACTGACAGTACTATAGATATCCAAAATATTTACAATACCAAAGGCGCTGGAGTTTATTCTTTTACATATACCGTAAGTTCTAACAATACTGTTTGTTCCAGCAAATCATCAACTGTATTTATATCTATAGGAAAACAACTGGATTTCACTGGTGCAACTTTAACGGTAACCCCGGATATTTGTGAAAATTATATGACTACAACAAACTATACGGGAATTTTGACACAAGGAACGGAAGTTATTGCAGATGGTCAATACGAAGTTACCTATTCTATATCTGGAGTTGGTTCTGGTTACAGAACAAGACAAAATTTTTCCAGTGGTATGCTAGTATTTCCAATACCTACATCAAATTTTCAACAAGTTAGAGACTACACAATAAGTATTACAAATATTACATTTATAGCTAATCCCGTTAACTGCCCTAATATAATTGGTGCAATTCAAGATGTATTGCATATTTATCCAAATCCCAAAATTAATTCAGCTACACTTACTATTCCTCCGGTTTGTCAAACCTTTGATGCAATAGTCAATTTTTCAGGCACATCCAATCTGTCTGATGGAAATTATGATATTATTTATAATTTAAGTGGCAGCAATCTAATCAATGGTGTGCCTGCCAGTCTTGCTGTAACAGGAGGATTAGCAACATTTAATATCCCAAGTCTTTTGATTCCTAAAGTTGGTACTACAACAATTTCAATTGTAAAGATTACTAATTCTATAACCGGTTGTACAAGTACATCAACTCTCAAACAAAATTTCGTTGTAAATCCATCATTGGATATGACAAACTTGACAGTAACTATAAAAGATATATGTCAAGGGCAACCAGCAAACATAAAATTAGCAGGTTTAGGAACATTGACAAACGTTAGTATTACATATGATATTTCAGGGGCAAACACAGTTAATTCTAAAACTATTCCATTAACAGTAGTCTCTGGGCAAACCAGTTTTGATATCCCAACAGCCGATGTTACAAATCCGGGGATAACTAATTTCACTATAACTAATATCGTAAATGACTTAACTGGCTGTTCTCTGGCGCTCAACAAAAAAACTAATTTTACAGTAACTATTGCGCCAAACATTCCTACTGCAAATGATCAAATTTTTTGCTCTTCTGACAACCCAACGGTAGCCAGTTTGCAACCTAAAGGCAGTCAATACCGATGGTTTGATTCAGCCACAAGTACTGTTCCTTTGGTAAGTACTACACCTTTAGTTACCGGGAATTACTTTGTAAAAGAGGTAAGTGCAATAACTGGTTGTGAATCGGGGTTGAAAATGATCGCTGTACAAAATAATCCTACTCCTCAAATCGATGGCGCTACTGTAAGTATTGCAGCTGTTTGTCAAAGTTTTGAAGTAAAAGTAGATTTGACTAATTCTAATGTTGCCAATGGTAATTATGATGTTCTTTATAATTTGAGTGGCAGTAATATTGCTAATGCAGTACCCGCAGTATTAACTGTTGCAAATAAATTTGGTTCGTTTATTATTCCAAAAAATTTAGTTCCAAATGTAGGTACAAGCACAGTTGCAATAACAAAAATCACCAATCCTATTACAGGCTGCTCTAGTTCTGTTTCTCTTAGTAAATCCTTTACAGTAAATCCTTTACCCGATATAAGTAAATTAGTAGTTACGATCAAAAATACTTGTCAAGGTCAGCCAGCAACCATAAAATTATCCGGCTTAGGAAATTTAACCGCAATTAATATTAATTATTCCCTAACAGGGGCTAACTCGGTTCCTTTACAAACTATTCCATTAACAGTAGTTAATGGAGATACTAGTTTTGTTGTTTCAGAAACTGACATTGTCAACCTTGGATTAACGACTTTTACAATGACCGATATAACTAACACAGTAACCGGTTGTCCATTGCCAGTAAACATCAAAGTTGATTTTACGGTAACTTCTGTCCCAAACAAACCTGTCGCAAATAATCAGGCTTTTTGTGAAATAGACAATGCAACCGTAGCTAGTTTGGTCCCAAGCGGAAATCAATACAATTGGTATAATTCTGCCACAAGTACAACTCCTTTACCATTAAATACACCTTTAACAACTGGAAAATATTACATCAAAGGAGTCAATTCGACTACAAGTTGCGAATCACAGGCAACCACTATAAGTGTCCAAGTAAATTCTGTTCAAATTCCCGTTTTGAAACCAAATGGCGATCAATTTTGCGGAATAAATAAACCAACAATTTTAAATTTATCCAACAATACAACCGCCTCGGCAAATTTAGCTTGGTATGATGCTGTTACAAACGGAACTCTATTTCCTAACACGCATTTGCTTCAAGAAGGAGTAACTTATTATGGACTTGATTACGATACAACAACCAAATGTTATTCCAGTCCATTATCAGTAACCGTTTCATTAACCGATTGTAATGTTACACCTGATGGAGTAAAAATTCCTGATGGATTTTCTCCAAACGGTGATGGTGTAAATGATACTTTTCAAATTGTTGATATCGAATTTTCCTTTCCAAATTACACCTTGGAAATTTTTAATAGATACGGGAACATACTATTCAAAGGAGATATCAACAAACCAGCGTGGGATGGAAAAAATTCCAATTCAAGCTTTATCAGCGGAGATGCTCCTACAGGTGTTTATTTCTATATAATCAATTATAATAAAAATAATCAGCCTCCAAAACAAGGTCAACTTTATCTAAACCGATAATTCATTCCTGAATCCTAATAATCACAGAAGCGAATTAGCGAAGTAAAAAATAATGATATTAAAAACAACTTTTATATATATGAAAAAAATAATACTTCTAGTGTTTTTTTTCCTTTCTATACTAAAGGCAACAGCCCAACAAGATCCGCATTTCACTCAATACATGAACAATATGAGTGTGGTAAATCCTGCTTATGCAACAGCAACTCCAGCAATACTTAATTTAGGAAGTTTATATCGTTACCAATGGGCTGGAATTGAAGGTGCGCCAAAAACCTTGACTTTATTTGCACACACCCCGATTAATGAAAAAATTGAAACTGGCTTCTCTCTGGTTTCAGATAATATAGGAAATGGCGCTAAAAAAGAAACTAATTTCTTTGCTGATTTTGCCTATGTCGTTCAAATGAATGAAAGACATAAACTTTCACTTGGACTAAAAGCTGGTTTTTCATCAATAAGTACAAATTTTAATGGTTTTCAATTGAACAGCGGTGATATTTCTACAGATGAAGCATTTGCAGAAAACATAAACGAGAGCATACCCAATATTGGAGTAGGAGCCTATTATTTCACTGATAATTATTACATCGGGCTTTCTGCACCAAACCTGCTTTCGATAGATCATATCAATATAAGGCCTACTACAAATTCCTTTGGCAAACAAGAAATACACACCTATTTAACCGGAGGTTATGTTTTTGATATTAATGAATCCTTCAAATTAAAACCAGCGGCAATGGCTATTTTTGTAAAAGGAGCTCCCGTATCGGTAGATTTAACCGCCAATGTTTTGTATAATGAAAAATTCGAACTTGGGGCAGCTTATCGATTTGATGATTCTGTAAGTCTATTGATGAATGTTAATGTAAGTCCGAGTTTAAGGATTGGATATTCTTATGATTATATCACTTCCAATTTAAGTCAATTCAGTTCCGGTTCACATGAAATTGTATTGTTGTACAACTTGGATTTATTGGGCAAAGGATACGACAGATCACCTAGGTTTTTTTAAAAAAGTAAAAAATGAACAGAATATATATACTCTTACTCGTATTTTCAATCCAATTTGCGAAAGCTCAGCAGCAGGATTTACAAAGGGCAAACCAATTGTTTAACAAAACCTACTATAGTTATGCCATACCGTTGTACGAAAAAATTAGCGAGAAAAACCAATCTGAAGAAATACTTCAAAATTTAGGTGATTGTTATTATTTCACTAATAACTATGACAAAGCCCAGGAATTGTATTCTCTTTTATTCCAAAGTAAAGGCAAAGAACTTAATGAAGAATATTATTTTCGATACGCCCAAACATTGAAAGCAAAAGGAAAATATAATGAAGCAAATGACATTATGCGAAAGTTTTATCAGGCTTCTAACAATACAAAGGCAATTGAAAAATTAGACAGTGACATCAAAATTTTAAAAAATATCAGTGCAATCGGCGATAGATTTAATATCCAAAATTTAGCCATAAACACAGTAAATTCAGAGTTTGGTGCAGTTGTTTTTAATGATAATTTAGTATTTGCAGCAGTCAAAAAGAAACCCAATCTGTTTGATAAAACCTACAAATGGAATAATGAGTCCTATCTCAACTTAGTCAGTATCCCATTGAAAAAGATGAAAGCGAATGATTCCATTGTTAATTATTTTTTGAAAGATTTGAAATCACCCATGCATGAATCGAATGCCATATTTACAAAAGATGGTAAATTCATGTATTTTACCCGAAACAATTCACACAACGGCAGCAGAGCGAAAAATGCAGACAAAATATCAAATATTCAAATTTTCAGAGCTGAGTTTGTAAAAGATAAATGGGCCAATATTACAGCACTGTCATTCAACAGCCCTGATTATTCCGTTGAACATCCTGCTTTGAGTCCGGATGAAAAAACATTGTATTTCGCATCTGATATGCCGGGAACATTGGGATCTTTCGATATCTTCAGTGTTTCAATAGATGGTAATACTTATGGTAAACCCGTTAATTTGGGAGATAAAATAAACACTCCTAAAAGAGAACAATTTCCATTTGTGTCCAACGACAATAAATTATATTTTTCTTCAAATGGGCATGAAGGCTATGGAGCTTTGGATATTTTTGTTTCAAATATTCAGGGCAATTCCTATTCTAAAGCAGTGAATGTTGGGCTTCCTGTAAACTCAAGTTACGACGATTTTGCCTTTTATATCGATGCTGACACCAAGGAAGGTTATTTTTCTTCGGATAGGCCGGGAGGTAAAGGAAAGGATGATATTTACTCATTGAAAGAAACCAAAGAATTACTTATAGAAGATTGCAAACAATATATTGCTGGTATAATAATTGATACTGATTCGCACGTAGCATTAGAAAATGCTGTTGTAATCTTAAAAAGTGGAACCAATCAGGAGCTTGAAAAAGTAAGCACGACTGCTGACGGAAAATTTAGTTTTACGATTCCATGCGAATCTAATTATTCTCTTTTTGCGACCAAAGAAAATTATACCGAGAACACAAAATCATTGCGTATTTCTGCAGAAAGGAATAAATCGAATGACGGCTCTATGGAAATTCGCTCTCTCGAAATTATCAAAAAAGAAGAGCAAATCGCTTTGGAGAAAAAAGCAGCTGCCGATTTACTTATTGCCCAACAATTGAAAGCTGCTGAATTAGCTGCATTGGAACAAAAAAAGAAAGCCGATGCAATTGCCTTGAAGCAAAAGAAAAAAGACGACGCTATTGCTCTTGAAGCTAAAAGATTAGCAGATTTGGAAGCTAAAGAACAAATGAAAAAAGACAAACTGGCTGCTGACAAAAAAGAAAGAGAAATCGCTGAAGCCAAGAAAAAAGAAAAAATAGCGGCTATTGTGGCAGCCGAGAAAGATGTGGTTAAAGATAAAGATCGATTAATCATCAAAACCGATCCTATTTATTTTGATTACAATATGTGGTATATCAGAAAAGAATCCAAAAAAATACTGAATCGTGTTGTTGAATTAATGAACAAATATCCAAACATGGTTGTAGAAATTGGTTCTCACACAGACAATCGTGGTAATGCAAAATTCAACGCGAATCTTTCTCAAAAAAGAGCTGATGCAACTCGAACTTATATTTTGGAACAAGGAATCTCCAAAAGTAGAATTTTTGCCAAAGGATATGGAGAATCTGTGCCTATTGTAAAATGTATTCCTGAAGATTCCTGTGACGAAGAACAGCACGAATTAAACAGAAGAAGTGAATTTGTGATTAAGAATTTGTAAAATAATTAAAGCTTTTATAAATTGATTTGATTGCCGTTTTCTTGTCGTAAATTAGTACAGCTAAAAAAAAAGTCCCATGAAAACGAAAATAATCTTTATAAGTTTAGTGCTGGTGTTTACACTATCGACTTTTGCTCAAAGAAGAATAGATTATGAAAAATTACCTGCCAGTTCACAGGAATTTCTAAATACTTATTTCAGTAGCTATCCTGTTATTATTGCAAAAAAGGACAGAGAAAATGGCGAAAAAGGTTATATAGTAAAGCTCAAAAACGGAATGCATGTAGAATTTTGGAAAGACGGATCATACCGAGAAGTTAACGGTGGTAACAAACCTATTCCAACCGGATTTATTCCGAAATCAGTTCTTAAATACGTGACAAAAAAGTATCCAAAAGAAAAAATAACTCGTATTGATTACGGACACGAAAACCTTGAAGTGAATTTGACACACAATATTGCTTTGAAATTCACCAAAGATGGAATGATAAAAAAGGGGAGAAGGACTTAGTTTTGAACATAAAAAATCCCAATATTTTTAAGCAGTATTGGGGTTTTTTATGTTTTGATTAAAATTATTCAAAAAGAATTTTTAGGAGAGTCTTATTGTCGAGATCAAGAATAGCCCGACTGCATTATGGAAAGTGGTAAATGAGCGGTTGCTGAATTAGCCCCTTTTTACAATGGGGTTCCGCCCAAAACTTTTTTGAATAAAAGGATATTTTTGGTTTTATTTATCAGTAAAGATGTTCATAAATTGTTTTTCTATTTTAGAAGTATAAAAAATGACTTAATTTTACATTAAAATAATTTAAAAGTAAATAGAATGGATTGGATAACCGCCAAAGAATTTGAAGATATAACCTATAAAAAATGCAATGGTGTTGCGCGAATTGCATTTAACAGACCCAATGTACGCAATGCTTTTAGACCTAAAACTACATCAGAATTATACCAAGCTTTTTATGATGCGCAAGAGGATACTTCGATAGGGGTGGTTTTGCTTTCCGCAGAAGGGCCATCGACTAAGGATGGAGTGTATTCTTTTTGCAGTGGTGGTGATCAAAATGCCCGTGGACACCAAGGTTATGTGGGTGATGATGGACAACATCGATTGAATATTCTTGAAGTTCAGCGATTGATTCGTTTTATGCCGAAAGTGGTTATTGCGGTCGTTCCCGGTTGGGCAGTAGGAGGCGGACATAGTTTGCACGTGGTTTGTGATATGACTTTGGCGAGTAAAGAGCATGCTATTTTTAAACAGACAGATGCTGATGTTACAAGTTTTGATGGAGGATACGGATCTGCTTATCTTGCCAAAATGGTTGGACAGAAAAAAGCCCGTGAAATTTTCTTCTTGGGACGTAATTATTCTGCTCAGGAGGCTTTTGAAATGGGTATGGTCAATGCTGTTATTCCTCATGATGAGTTGGAAGAGACTGCTTATCAATGGGCACAAGAGGTTTTGGCTAAATCGCCTACTTCGATCAAAATGTTGAAATTTGCCATGAATTTAACGGATGACGGTATGGTGGGACAACAAGTTTTTGCCGGTGAAGCGACGAGACTTGCTTATATGACTGAAGAAGCCAAAGAAGGAAGAAACGCGTTTCTTGAAAAACGTAAACCAAATTTTGAAAAAAAATGGTTGCCTTAAAAAATCTCTAAAGGTTTAAGTGTTTGAAAGTTTTAAAAGTTTCAGGTTTTAGGTTTCAAATGAGCCTGTAACTTGAAACTTTGAACTTGAAATAAAATGTACAGATGGAAAATTTCATAAATGAAACAATAGATACGACCCAATTACCAAAATATGAAGAAGTTAAATTCTCTGTTTTGCACCCTGATTATTGGAAAGTGATTTTGGTTTCGCTTACTACATTCTTTTTGATTGTTGGAATTGGAGCAGGGATTGTATTGTTGTTCAATGAGGAATTAACCCCGTTTATTTTTGAATTCAGCATTGTTTACTTGGTCTTATTAGTGATCGTGATTTTCTTTTCGAGATTGAGCTTCAAGAAAAAAGGGTTTGCTTTTCGAAATCATGATGTATTATTTCGACATGGAATAATTGCTACTAATACTCTAGTAATTCCCTATAACAGAGTACAACATGTTTCTTTGCATGAAGGCTTGATTTCGCGCATATTCGGCTTAGCGAAAATTGAAATATTCACTGCGGGAGGTAGTTCTAGTGATATAATGATTCCCGGAATTAAAAAAGAACAGGCTGAGAATATCAAACAACTGTTGATGGGGAAAATTCAAAAACAACTATAATGAGTGCCGATTTTAATCAGCCACAACGACAGTCCATTGTGGGGATTTTGGTGATGTTTTTCTATTCCCTTCAAGAATATGCCAAGGCTTTGTGGCCTATTTTGATCATTTGGATTGTTAAATTCAATGAAATTAACAGAGGCTATTTGTTTGGCGGTATTTTGGCCGTTTTTACAATTATTGGAATCATTTCCTATTTAAAATATTTAAACTTTACTTTTTACATCGATCAGGATAATGACGAATTCATTATTACCGAAGGTGTCTTTAATAAAACTAAAACAACCATTCAGCTTTTTAAAATTCAGCAGGTAAATATCAATCAGTCATTTATTCAAAGATTGATTGGTGTTTATGAATTGGTCGTTGATACCGCAGGTTCCAATAAAACCGAAGGTAGTATCAAGGCGATTTCACACGAATTGGCATTGGATCTCAAAGCTCGCTTGTTGGATAATGAAAATAAAAAGGCGATTGATGTTGCTGACGTAATTGATTCACATGAATTTATCGATGAAAAATCGATTGATAGTGAAATTCCTTTTATAAAAATCAGTTTTTTTAGTTTGTTGAAATTCGGAATTACCTCAAATTATGTAAAAAGCTTTCTTGTGCTTTTGGCATTTTTTATTTCGCTTTTTGATCACATCAAACAAATTACTGGAAAAGATGTTTTACACGATCAAAATATTGAGGATTATGTTGATAGCGGTCAGATTGCAACAGCATTTCTGATTTTGTTTATTCTTTTCTTTTTGACTGTTATCATTGTTAATTTGGTTAGAACTATTTTTACTTTTTTTGATTATAAAATAGCAAAGCAAAAAGGTTCATTACTGCTTTCTTATGGTTTGTTGAATACTAAAAGCACTATCATAAAACCTGAAAAAGTTCAAATTACAAGCGTTACTCAGAATTTTTTCCAAAAGAAAATGGATATTTTGCACCTGAAAATTAAACAAGCTACAGGTGGGGAAAGGGAAGATCACAAGCAGCATATTGAAATTCCGGGTTGTAATAAATTAGAAAAAAACGAAATTCTGAAATTATTATTTAAAAAAATCCCCGAAAAAGGAGTGATGCTAAAACCTAATTTTAGAAAGCTTGGTTTTTCAGTTTTTCTGACTATTGGATTACCGTTGTTAGGCTTTTATTTTATTAGGGATTTGATAATAGAACAACTGCCAATGACTGACTACTTTGTATCGCTATATGTTGTTTTTATAGGAATTATTCAATTTTTTATATTCAAAAATAACCGATTATTCATTAATAACGACTTTATAATCCTTCAAAGTGGTGCATGGGATGTTACCAATAAAATCATTTTACCCAATAAAATTCAGGCGATTACAACTTCGCAGTTGTTTTGGCACAAAAATATCAATATCGGATCCTTAACTTTACATACCGCAGGTGGGAATATTAGTTTTCATTTGGGTAATTTTACGGCAATAAAGCAATACGTCAATCTTTGGTTGTTCGAAATGGAAACTTCCGATAGTAATTGGATGTAGTGACGAAGTTAGAAAATAGAGGTTAGAGAATAGAAGTTAGAAAATAGAATAGAGAGAATTGAAGTAGAAAATAAAATTGTGGTGTTTGTTTTAACTTTTACACCTTAAACTATTTTAAACTTTTTTAAACTCTTAAAATAATTAAAAGACAAAAATGAAACACTGGATTGAAGCAGCAAGATTAAGAACATTACCATTATCCGTTTCCGGAATTATTGTGGGAAGTATGTATGCATTGGCAAACCCAACAGAGAATGTACTCACTCCAACTGAAGTTTTCAATTGGGAAATATTTGCATTTGCATTATTGACAACTTTGGGCTTACAGATACTTTCTAATTTTGCCAATGATTATGGTGACGGCGTTAAAGGAACTGATAATGAAGATAGGGTGGGGCCAAAACGCGCCATTCAGAGTGGGGTGATTACTCCACAGGCTATGAAAAGAGCTTTGGTGATTACCTCTGTGCTTACATTATGTTCTGCAATATTCTTGATTTATGTGGCTTTTGGAGAGAGTAATCTAGTGTATTCCTTGTTTTATTTGGTTTTGGGGATTATGGCAATTGCTTCTGCAATTCGTTATACTGTGGGAACTTCAGCTTACGGGTATCGTGGATACGGAGATATTTTTGTCTTTGTATTCTTTGGATTGGTAAGTACTTTGGGAGTTAATTTTTTGTATTCAAAGCAATTGGATGCGGTACTTATTTTACCGGCTGTTGCTATTGGATTATTGAGTGTTGGCGTTTTGAATTTAAACAATATGCGTGATCAGGAATCGGATGCCAAATCTGGAAAAAATACGGTTGTTGTAAAAATTGGTGCCGAAGCGGCCAAAAAATACCATTATTTTCTAATTGTTACTGCAATGCTTTCGGTGGTTGTTTTTGCGATATTGAGCGATTTTCATTTTGACCAATACTTGTTTTTATTGGCTTATATTCCGTTGGTAAAACATTTAAAAACGGTTCATAAAAACCAAGATCCAAAGTTGCTTGATCCCGAATTGAAGAAAGTGGCATTGAGTACTTTTTTACTGTCAATATTATTGTCAATTTGCATGATTTCTTTGATTTCGGATATTATAGTGAATGTTTTCTTGGGAGGAAGATGATTTTTAGTGATTAGTGAAAAGTAATTAGTTGTTAGCTAAATGACTTTTCAAACCTAATCACTAATTACTTTTCACTAATCACTTTTCACTAATTACTAATGATTTTAAAAAGATATTAAAAATGAAAATAACTTTCTACGGCCACTCCGCTTTGGGAATTGAAGTCAGTGGCAAACATATACTTGTGGATCCTTTTATTACGGCCAATCCAAAAGCGTCTCATATTGATATTAATAGCTTGAAAGCGGACTTTATTTTGTTGACTCACGCTCACGGCGATCACGTTGTCGATGTTGAAGCTATTGCGAAAAGAACAGGAGCTTTAATTGTTTCCAATTATGAAATAGCGACTTACTACGGTGCAAAGGGATTACAGTCTCATCCTATGAACCACGGTGGTAGCTGGAATTTCGACTTTGGTAAGCTGAAATATGTAAGTGCCATCCACTCGAGTTCCTTCCCTGACGGAACTTACGGTGGGAATCCCGGCGGTTTTGTAATCGAGGGAGAGCATAAAAACATCTATATTTCTGGAGATACAGCCCTTACGATGGACATGAAATTAATACCGATGCGAACCAAACTCGATTTGGCTATTTTTCCAATCGGAGGTAATTTCACGATGGATGTAGATGATGCTATAATTGCCTCTGATTTTGTTGAATGTGATAAGATTCTGGGTTGTCACTACGACACATTTGGGTATATCGAAATCAATCATGAGCAAGCCATCAAGAAGTTTTTTGATAAAGGAAAAGACTTGATGTTGCTAGAAATTGGCAGTTTTATTGAATTATAAATGTTTGAAAGTTTCTAAGATTCTAAGTTTAAAGTTTTATGACGTCCGCAAAGCGGATCAAAAAAAGTAATATATTTTTAACCATTAAGATATTAAGAAAATTAAGTTTCTAGGCTTAATGAACCTTAATTAATGGTTTTAAGAGTAAAAACTTTTGTTTTTTAATAAACCGACAAAATTTTGGGTTGGTATTATTAACGGATAGTCATATAAAGTTTATCATAGGATCTCAGAATTTTAGAAACTTAGAATCTCTTAATCTTTTTTCCATAATGACCAAAAAATTACTTTTATTCATAACATTTCTTTTTGCAACAAATACATTTGCACAACAAGACGGTTATTGGGATAAAGACCGTTCCACCACCAAAGAAATCAATGTTTCGGCAAGAGACCGAATCGTCATCAAAACTGAGGATTTGCCTTTGGGAACCACCGAAATTGTCTATAGAATCACTCTTTTGGATGAAAATCAGCAAATGGCAAACAGTTTGGTTTCGGTTTTAAAATCAATGTCTGATCCAACAGGGATCAGTCAGGGGTCGGCGGGAGCTGTTTTTGTATTGTCTAAAATATCAGGTGATGACAAATGCACCTATGCCATTTTCTCTTCCGATAAATTAGCTTCAGAGTATAAAGAATCAGGTAAGACACAAGAATCTTGTTTGGTTCAGGACGAGCCTGTGAGTAAAGACGCTAAACGCCTCTCTGTAGATAAATCTAGTTGTTTGAACGGAAATTCAACCGCGTTGTGGTTTGGTTTTGAAAGCAAAAACTGGATCATGAAGCAAAAAATAGTTTTGGAAGTCGTACCGTGGATTGACAAAAAATTAAGTCGAGGATGGAGTTTGGATAACCGAAAAACGATAATTGATCAATGCAAAACATCCAATTTGGCTCAGAAAATGACCAATTCGGATAATTTTTGCGTATGCGTTTTGGATAAAATCCAAGCCAAGTATAAATTTCAGGAGTTTCAAAAATTATTGACTGTAGAGCGTTCTAAGGCTTTTAAGGATGCTGGAGATTCTTGTTTTGGCGAAACGAGCACTTCTAACGTGGTTTATTCTGATTTACGTAAAGAAGCATCACTTTTGATAAAAAAGGGCAAATATGGCGATGCAATTGCGAAATTAGGCATAATTATAAATGATGGCAAAGGAACGGTTTTGGATTATAGCTCAATTGGTAGTTGTTATCTTTTGACTAAACAATACGGAAAGGCTTTGAAATACCTTCAGGATGGAGAAAAGCTTGATAATACCGAGTTATTGGTTCAATTAAATTTAGCTCACGCCTACTTACTGAACGATAATTATAAAGAAGCCAAAAAAATCTACAAGAAATACCAAAACCAAAACGTAACCGACAGTTTGAGTTGGATTCAAAAAACCGAAGACGATTTTAAAGCTTTCCAAAAAGCTGGAATTAAGAATGAGGATTTTGAGAGGGTTTTGAAATTGATTAGAGAATAGTGGATATAGTTAGTCTTTGTAATTTAAAAAAAAACGTAAAATGAAAAACAGTAGACCTATCCAAACTGATTCACAAAGTCTGGGAGATATTGGAGAAACAACTGTACAATTAATTTTGCGAAAATATAAATGGACGGCAGATATAATTAAAAGTGATTTTGGAGAAGATATTGATTGTAATATCTTCATTGATAACTCACGTACAAATTATCATTTAAGATGTCAAGTTAAATCTACAAAAAAAGATAGTGAATATGTAAAGGAGTTAAAAAATGGAAATTATAGTGTTTCTATTGATTCAAATAGTTTAAGAGCATGGCTAACAAGTTTTTTTCCTGTGTTTTTAATTGTATATGAAGAAGAATCTGATGAATGTTATTGGTGTAATCCTGTAAATCAAATTCTTCAAAAACCTTCCAAATTAGAAAAAGAAAAACCGTCAATTCACATATCAAAAGAAAATAAATTTGATTTATCGTCAAAACAGTTAATATTGGATGAAGTTAAAAATTTCTATAGAAAAATTCAACGCCTAGATGAATCACATATTGAATGTGAAATTCTTCCAGTTTTAATGCCAAACTATAAAATAATTCCATTTCACAATTTTTCAAATTTTTTATATAAGGAAACTGAATTAAAACTAAAAATATCAGGTAATTTAATTGAATTATTACCTTCATGGATCTCAGTTTTGAGAAAAATTGAACCTACTAATATTTTAACTTTTATAAAATTACAATCTTCAAATACTGATATTAATGATTTTTTAAATAAATTAAAATCAAAATTATCAAAATTTGAATATGAGATTAGAGATGACGAATGGATTTCGTTTATTATAAGCCCTATAAAAATTCAGTCAACAAATTCTTCATGGTCGAATGAAATAACTTATTGGACTTCATATTCTAAAATCGATTCAAAAATTGTTAATGACTTTGAATTTAACTTTATAATGCCAGATAAATTTATATCACAAAATAGTAGAAGAGCGAGAAGTTGGGATTTTTTTCATTTTGTATGTCCAAAAAAAGATATTTCTATGCAATTTTTTGGAACTCATGAAATTACTCAAACTATAAAAATGATGGATAAAATCCATGATAACAATATAAAAGGCCAAATTGTATTTTGGGAATGTTTAAATGAAGATATAAAACTGATATACGATTTAATCATTGATTTAGAATTGAAAATACAGATTATTGAAGAAAAAGAAAATAAAAGTATTATTGCAATAACAACAGTATTGTTTGAGCCTTTTATTGGAATGTACAGCATGCCAATGGATTGGGATAGTTTTGAAAGTGGAAGCGTTAAAAATAAATTAATCAAGAATGATTTAATCGAACTTTTACCCGGAGAAGAGTATAAAAAAGAAATTCCAGAATACATTAATAACGCATTAAATGTCTATTCAAAAAAAGATTATAAAAATGTAATGATAACTGAAATCGAATATATTTCTGGTTTTCCATTGATTTTAAGCGAAAGAATGATTCAAGTATCAAGATTCCAAATGATTCATCCAAGTAAAATTGAAAATATTGAAAAACGATTAAAAGATATTATTCCACTTAGTATAAAGGATTTCCATATAGAATTTGGGATTAAAGATGATTCTATGTGGGAAATTCCAATTTATGAATTAATAATTTCTTGGACTCCAGAAATATTTGAATCTTCAAAAGATTCTTATATAAGATATGAAAAGGATATTGTTGAAATTTTCAATTCGATTTTACCAACCAATAGAAAAGATAAAATAGTTCTTAAAGATACCTATGAGATTTTACATATAGCAGGAGAAATTGGATTTGAAAATATTGAGAGTCAATAGCTATAAAGAATTGATTTGATACCTTTTGTATTTATGATGATTTGATAAATCCCAAAATAGGAACTAATTTGTTTACAATTACAAAAATCTAGATTATGATCGCATTCTACCATAAATACATTCTCAATTTCAAACGTCCATCCGGGACTTCTCGTGGTGTTTTGAATGAAAAGGAAACTTGGTTTATTGTTCTTGAAGAAGACGGTAAAAGAGGAATAGGTGAGTGCGGGATCCTAAGAGGTTTGAGCGCTGACGATCGACCTGATTATGAGGAAAAATTAAAATGGACTTGTGACAATATTCATCTTGGGAAAGATCAACTTTGGGAAGCGCTTTTGGAATTTCCGTCTATACAGTTCGGAATCGAAATGGCTTTTCTTTCTTTGTCTAGTGAAACACCTTTTTTACTTTTTCCCTCCGACTTTACAAATGGCACAAAATCGATTGAAATAAATGGGTTGGTTTGGATGGGAGAGGAGGCTTTTATGAAGCAGCAAATCGAGGAGAAATTAGCGGATGGATTTCGATGTATAAAACTCAAAATTGGTGCCATTGATTTTGATAAAGAACTGCAATTATTGCGCTTTATTAGAGAAAATTTTACTCCGGAACAAGTTGAAATCAGGGTTGATGCAAATGGAGCTTTTGGTTTAAATGAAGCTTTATTTAAGTTGAATCAATTATCTGGTTTTAAATTACATAGCATTGAACAACCGATCAGGAAAAACAATACTGACAGTATGTCAGAGCTGTGTGAAATCACACCTTTTCCTATAGCTTTGGATGAAGAGTTGATTGGTGTGTTTTCGGTTGTTGATAAAGAAGAATTATTGCTTAAAATCAAACCTCAATACATTATTTTGAAACCAAGTTTTGTAGGTGGATTTAGAGGTACGCAGGAGTGGATTACTTTGGCTGAAAAGCATAATATAGGTTGGTGGATTACTTCTGCTTTGGAAAGCAATATTGGACTAAATGCTATCACTCAATGGACTTTTACACTTAATAATCCAATGCCTCAAGGATTAGGCACCGGAGCATTGTATACTAATAATTTTGATTGTCCTTTACTGGTTTCTAAAGGTCAATTGTGGTATAGGAGAGAGTTGGACTGGGATTTGGATATTTCTCAGTTTTAATTGAATACTGAGCTTAATTGTTTTTTTGCGAGAGTGATGGAAGTGGAGCTCTCCCGATTTTTTATCGGGAAGCGGGAGCGGACAGCACGACCCGAAGTTGCGAGGAGGGACTCGCCCAAATAAAAAATGGAGTTCAGTAATGCTTGAAAATAGAAAAGGTTCGAAATTATGTTTCGAACCTTTTCTATGTTATACGGTATTGTTTGATTAATAAGGTAATACTTTTTTGTTTTTTACTTCTTCTAAAAGTTCAGCTACTGCTAGGTAAAAGGCGCTGCTTCCGCAAATTACACCAATTCCTCCAGCAACAGTGGCTAAAGATTCGATACCGGTAAATTTCTCTATAGCTAATACGAAAAATAAAATAGTCAAAGATAAAAATACAAATTGTTGTACTTTGCTGCCTCCCCAAGTTCCCCACCACATAAATGCTGTGAAAGTTCCCCAAAGTGTTAAGTAGCATCCGAAAAATGGTGCTGGAGTTGTACCTGCCATTTCAAATCCAGTGTTTGGTAAAAGCCAAATACCAACCAAAGTAAGCCAAAAGAAACCGTAAGAAGTGAAAGCTGTACCAGCAAATGTTTTTCCGTTTTTGTATGACAATATTCCAGCTATTATTTGTGCCAATCCTCCGTAGAAAATTCCCATTGATATGATGGCGGCACTTACAGGGAAAAATCCCAAATTGTGAATGTTTAATAGAATTGTTGTCATTCCAAAGCCTAAAAGGCCTAAAGGTGCTGGATTAGCAATTTTGTTCTCCATTTTCTGATTTTTTAATAGTTAGTAAAGTTAAAATTTGCACTATAAATAAAATGCTTACAGGTGTAAAAATAACATTTATTACGAAATAACTACATGAAGATTTGATTTTTTAAGCGTTTACATCCAAACCAAAAGTTGTTCTTAATAATTCAATGTTTGGGTTGATTTCCAAAAGCCTATTGTAGCGATCCTGATCTGTGAAAGTTCTTCTTATTTCGATGCTTTCGTTTACGATTACTTCGATCGTAATGTCGTGATTGTGTAAATGTCCACGTAAATGCCCTAAAAGACCAATCATTTCGCCTTCAAATTCAATTTTTGATCCCTCATTAGGTAATTCAAAGGAAATTTTTGTTCCATCCAGTTTCGGGTCATTGATCAAAAGCAGGGACTCGATGATTTTATATCCTTTGCTGCCTAAGCGCTGGGCGTATTTTGTCCATTGCAAAAGCATTTCTGTTTCAGTAAAAGGTTCTGTTGGCAGAACAGTGTTGTCTTCTTTTTTGACGAATCCTTTTATGTTTTCTTCCAAAGACTTTTTAGCGCGAATACTGGAAAGTGATAAAGCTGAAAATTTAGGTTCATTGTCTGTAGAACTAGGAACTGTAGGAGGTGTAATTTTTGGTTTTTCCTCGGTGACAACAGTTGGTTTTGTAACCTCAGGTTTTTCAGTACTGATATTGATGTTTTGATCGCCTCTGTCATTATTATTGTTTTTGGCAACATCAACAATGGAATAATCATTTCTTCTGAAATGAGTAGGTGGAATTATAAATTGCTCAACTTTTTTTTTTCTCCATCGTAAGTGATGGAGGCAAGCTGCATTAGGCAAAGTTCAACAAGTAATCTTTGGTTTTGACTGGCTTTGTATTTTAAATCACAGTCATTGGCGATGTCGATTCCTTTTAATAGAAAGTCCTGAGGACATTTTTGCGCCTGAATACCATACATTTTTTGAGCTTGTTCACCAATTTCAAGTAAGACAAGTGTGGCTGGTGTTTTGCATACCAACAAATCTCTGAAATGGGTTGCCAATCCGGAAACAAAATGGTGGCTGTCGAAACCTTTTGCAAGAATATCGTTGAAAATCAATAGTAAATCAGGGATTTTATTTTCAAGGATTAAATCGGTAACGGTAACGTAAGTTTCGTAATCCAAAACATTCAGATTTTCGGTTACGGCTTGACGGGTTAAGTTATTTCCACAAAAAGAAACTACTCTGTCAAAAATTGACAAAGCATCGCGCATAGCGCCATCTGCTTTTTGAGCAATGATGTGCAACGCATCGTCTTCATATGAAACCCCTTGGCTAGAAGCTACATCGGCAAGATGTTCTTTCGCATCTTTTACGGTAATTCTTTTGAAATCAAATATTTGACAACGCGATAATATCGTTGGGATGATTTTGTGTTTTTCGGTGGTTGCCAATATGAAAATGGCGTGCTTTGGTGGTTCTTCCAATGTTTTCAAAAAAGCATTGAAAGCGGCCGATGACAACATGTGCACCTCGTCAATGATATATACTTTGTATTGTCCGGTTTGCGGAGGAATACGAACTTGGTCTATCAGATTTCGGATATCGTCAACGGAATTGTTGGAAGCCGCATCAAGTTCAAATACATTGAATGCAAAATCTTCATTAGGGTCATCGTATCCCGGCTGGTTGATTTTTCGTGCCAAAATACGGGCGCAGGTTGTTTTTCCAACTCCACGAGGTCCTGTGAATAAAAGCGCCGAGGCTAAATGATTGTTTTCTATGGCGTTGAGCAAAGTGTTTGTAATCGCTTTTTGTCCCACAACATCTTTAAATGTTTGAGGGCGGTATTTACGTGCTGATACTACAAATTGTTCCATAGATTTTTTTATTCGAAAGCAAATATAGGACTAGAAAATTCAAAAAACAATTAAATTTTTCATAGGTTTAATTTTCTTTAAAAACAGGTTTGAATTGGGTTTTCAGGTAACATTTGTGTACTTTCACAATTGTTTTGAAATCCAATCTTTTAAAAATGACTTTCTATGAATGTTGCTAAAACGGTTATCATTGTTGGAGGAGGATTGGCCGGACTGACCGCGGCAATTCATTTGTCCAAAATTGGATTAAAAGTCATTGTGATCGAAAAAAACGAATATCCCAAACATAAAGTTTGTGGAGAATATATATCAAATGAAATCTTGCCTTATTTCAATTGGCTTTCGTTAGATATCTCAGAGTTAAATCCCACTCATATCACAAAATTAGATTTTTCGACAGTTGACGGAAAAACAATAAACTGTAATTTGCCGCTTGGTGGATTTGGTGTTAGTAGGTTTGTTTTGGATGCTTTTTTGTGTAAAAAAGCGATTGAAAATGGTTGTGAAATTATTCACGATACTGTGGATGATGTCATTTTTGAAGATAATATTTTTACAGTGAAAACTTCGAATAATAAGGATTTTGTTTCGGAGATTATTATAGGAGCTTTTGGTAAACGATCTAATATTGATCAGAAGTTAAAAAGAGATTTTGTTCAAAAAAAGTCGCATTGGTTAGCAGTAAAAGCGCATTATTCAGGTGTTTTTCCTAGTGATTTAGTGGGTTTGCATAATTTTGAAGGAGGATATTGTGGCGTTTCAAAAGTAGAAAATAATACAATTAATATCTGTTATTTGACTAAATATGATTCGTTTAAAAAATATAAAAACATTGAGGAATTTCAGAATCAAATTATAAGTAAGAACCCATATTTGAAATTGATTTTTGAAACAAGTAAAATGCTTTTTGAGGCTCCATTGACGATTAGTCAGGTTTCTTTTGATAAAAAGGCAACGGTGGAAAACCATATTTTGATGATTGGCGATACAGCAGGCTTGATTCATCCGTTGTGCGGTAACGGGATGGCAATGGCTATTCACAGTGCGAAAATTGTTTCTGAATTGATTGGTGATTTCTACACCGGTAAAATAAAAACAAGAGAAGAATTGGAGCGAATGTATATTGCAGAATGGAATGTCAATTTTAAAAAAAGGTTAAGAATTGGACGTGTTTTGTCTTTTTTATTGCAAAAAACAAAACTTTCTGCTGTTTTGATGGAAATATTGATTAAATTACCATTTTTAATGCCAATAATAATCAAGCAAACTCATGGAAAACCAATTTTCATTGAATAGTTAAAAAGTCAACTAAATTTAATTTGAAACAATCAAAGTAGTGCTTGTAAATACGAGACATAGAACAGATGATCCTGAAATAATGGATAATTTTGATTTAAAAGGTGATGTTTTGATACAAACATTGGATAAAATTGCCAGAATAAATCAGCTTCTTGGAGGAAATCGATTAACTATAAGAGGTGTTGAAAAAATGCTTGAAAAAGAGCGATCTTCAAAATTGATTACTATCGTTGATGTAGGTTGTGGTAATGGTGATATGTTGCGGAGATTGGCCGATTTAGGTATTCGAAATAATTGGAATCTAAAATTGATTGGTGTAGATGCCAATGCTTTTACAATAAATTATGCGGCAGGTTTATCTGAAAAATATTCAAATATTAGTTATCGGTGTGAGGATATTTTTGACGAATCTTTTAATGAAGTAAAGTATGATATTGTTCTTTGTACTTTAACGTTACATCATTTTAAAAATGAAGAAATTTTTAAATTGTTGGCGTTGTTCAATAGAAATTCAAGACTTGGTTTTGTTGTAAATGATTTACATCGAAATGTGGTGGCTTATCGATTGTTTCAGATGCTTTGTTTTGTTTTTCGAATGAACGGAATGGCTAAAAAGGATGGTTTGGTTTCGATTTTGAGAGGATTCAAAAAGGAAGAATTGATTGCTTTTTCAAAGAAATTAAGTTTTAAAAAATACAGTGTTCAATGGAAATGGGCTTTTCGTTACCAATGGATCGTTGAAAAATAATTTAATGTTAGTTTTAGTTCTTAAATATCCCCAAACGAAAATAAATGAGTGTAAAAATAAAATGTGTTGCTAAGCAATTGCCTAGTTTTTCTAGGACTACTGAAGAAATTCTTCCATTTTTGGATATTTGGCTGGAAGGTCAAGATGAACGTTTTATTCGAAAAGTAAAAAAAATATTTGAAGGAGCCGGAGTTGATAAACGCTATTCGATTATGGATCCGATTGGGGTTTTTGAAAAGACCTCATTTGAAGAAAAGAATGATATTTATATTCGGGAAGTAATTGATTTAGGGGAAAAAGTCCTGAGTAAAGCTTTAAAAAAAGCAAATTGGTTACCTGAGGATTTGGATTATATAATCACTGTCAGCTGTACTGGGATTATGATTCCATCGCTTGATGCTTATTTGATTAATAGTTTGAAACTGAAGCAGGATATAGTAAGGTTACCGGTTACTGAAATGGGTTGTGCAGCAGGAATTTCGGGAATTATTTATGCTAAGAATTTTCTCCAGGCTAATCCGGGTAAAAAAGCAGCTGTTATCGCAATAGAAAGCCCGACTGCTACGTTTCAACTGGATGATTTTTCGATGGCAAATATTGTGAGCGCAGCAATTTTTGGTGATGGTGCGGCTTGTATTTTGCTTTCGTCGGTGGAAGATGAGGAAGGGCCTGAAATTTTAGCTGATGAGATGTATCATTTCTATGACAATATCCACATGATGGGGTTTAAACTCACCAATTCTGGTTTGCAAATGATTTTGGATATCGAGGTGCCTGAAACTATAACTTCTCATTTTGGAGATATCATTCATCCGTTTTTGAAAAAGAATAATTTGGGAATAGAGGAAATAGATCATTTGATTTTCCATCCCGGAGGAAAAAAAATAGTTCAGATTGTTGAAGATCTTTTTTTTGAGCATGGAAAAGATATAGGTGATACCAAAGAAGTTTTGAAGCTTTATGGAAATATGTCTAGTGCGACTGTATTGTATGTTTTAGAGCGATTTATGGATAAAAAACCAGAGAAAGGCTCAAAAGGATTAATGTTGAGTTTTGGGCCCGGGTTTTCAGCTCAAAGGGTTTTGTTGCAGTTTTAGAATATTAATGAGTTTGTTGGGTTTTATATTTTGAAGAGTTAATGGAAAAAGCAGATATAATTTCAAAATTACCGTATTCAAAGCCATTTCTATTTGTGGATGAAATTATCAAAATTGATGAAAATGGAGTAGAGGGGGAATTTACTTTTGATGAAAATCTGGATTTCTATAAAGGTCATTTTAAAGATAACCCTGTTACGCCAGGGGTGATTTTGACTGAGGTTATGGCGCAGATTGGAGTGGTTTGTTTGGGTGTGTTTTTGTTAAATGAAAATATTAAATTAAAACCATTAATTGCTTTAACATCAACTAATATTGAATTTTTAAAAGCTGTTTATCCTAACGAAAAAGTAATAGTGGTTTCGAAAAAAAACTATTTTAGATTTGGGAAATTAAAATGTGAAGTAAGCATGAAAAACCAAAATGGAGAAATAGTTTGCAACGGAACAATTTCAGGAATGATTGTTTAAAGTCGTATATAGCAAATGAAGAACCGCGTTGTTATTACTGGTTTAGGTGTGGTTGCTCCAAATGGGGTGGGACTTGATGCATTTTTACATTCGATAAAAAACGGAATTTCTGGAATTAGGCATTTTGAGGAATTGGAAAGATTGAAATTTTCTTGTCAGATTGCCGGAATGCCCAATGTTTCTTCTGAATTGGCATCTCAATATTTTTCGGAACTTGAACTTAAGAATTTTAACGCAACTGGTATTTTATATGGAGTTATTGCTGGAATTGACGCTTGGAAAGATGCTGGTTTGTCAATTGAAAAACTTGACGAACCTGATTGGGACAGCGGAACTGTTTTTGGTGCAGGTACTTCGGGAATTGATAAATTTCGGGAGAGTATTTATAAAATTGATGAATTAAAAGTCAGGAGTTTGGGTAGTACTACGGTAATTCAGACCATGAATAGTGGCGTAAGTGCCTATTTGGCCGGGAAATTAGGGTTAGGAAATTTGGTAACAACCAATTCTTCTGCTTGTACAACTGGAACGGAAAGCATTCTTATGGCGTATGACCGAATAAAATCGGGGCAAGCCAAAAGAATTCTTGCGGGAAGTACGAGTGATTCGGGACCTTATGTTTGGGGAGGATTTGATGCTATGAGGGTTTGTAATTCTAAATCTAATGATTTACCTGAAACGGGATCGAGACCTATGTCTGAAAGTGCTTCGGGCTTTGTACCTGCGAGTGGTGCCGGTGCGATGGTTCTGGAAGATTTGGAAATGGCATTAGCGAGAGGAGCTAGAATTTATGCTGAAGTTTTAGGAGGTAATTTAAATTCAGGAGGTCAAAGAGGATCAGGTTCATTGACTGCTCCTAATCCTCTTGCTGTCCAAAAATGTATTCAGAATGCAGTGAAAAACGCCGGAATTGCATCTCAAGATGTAGATGCTATTAATGGACATCTTACCGCGACTTCAAAAGATAGTCTTGAAATTTTGAATTGGAGTTTAGCTTTGAATAGAAAAGGAGACAATTTTCCTTACATCAATTCGTTAAAATCTATGATAGGGCATTGTTTGTCGGCTGCAGGAAGTATAGAAAGTGTGGCGAGCGTTTTGCAATTGTATCATGGATTTGTTTTTCCAAACCGAAATTGTGAAGATTTGCACCGAGAAATTACTGAAATCATTGATTCGTCCAGAATTCCACAAAAAATGATTGAAAAAGATTTGAAAATTATTTTGAAAGCCAGTTTTGGATTTGGAGATGTAAATGGGTGTGTGGTCTTTAAGAAAATAACAACTTAGTATTTGTAAGCCTTAATATATTTAGTTTAACAAAATAAAATAACTTTTATGGATAGAGAAGCAACATTAGAACAGTTAAAAAGTATAGTAAAGCCTTATATTCAAAATCAGGAAGCTTTTGATGCAATTTCAGAAGAAACTGATTTTGTAAATGATTTGAAAATAAATTCGGCAAATTTGGTTGATGTTATATTAGATATTGAAGAGAAATTCGATATCATGATCGATAATGAGACAATGAAAAAAATGGTCACTGTAAAATCGGCTATCGGAATCATTGAAGATGAATTGGTGAAAAAATGATTGGAAATGATATAGTTGATCTTGATTTAGCCCTTAAAGAAAGTAATTGGAAAAGAAAAGGTTTTTTGGATAAAATTTTTTCTCCAGATGAGCAATGCTTGATTCTAAATTATTACAAGCCAGAGCTAATGGTTTGGAATTTATGGAGCAGGAAAGAGGCAGCGTATAAAATCTATAATCGAATCACTGGGATTAGGGAGTATTTTCCGCAAAAATTACAGTGCCATTATGAGAATGAAAAATCAGGAATCGTTTCTGTCGAAGGATTTGTTTTTCATACTCAAACACAAGTTTCAGCAGAATATATTTATACAATTGCTGTTACTCAAATTCCGATTTTTGATAAAATAAAAGCTTTGGATTCTTTGGAAAATGTAAAAAAAGAGAATGGAATTCCGTTTATTTTGAATAGTTCTTCAAATACAGTAATTCCCGTCTCTATTACTCATCACGGTCGTTTTCAGAGAGCGATAACAATTCAGTGATTATTTGATTCCTAATCTGTTTTTTAGTTTTAAAAATAATAACGCAATAGTATAAGCATCTTCAGAAGGTGATTTTCTATAGCTTTTAGGTAGTTTAAAGATCTCCGACAATTCGTCAAGCGAGAATTGTTTATCGTTGATGTCTACAAGTTTTCTATACATTACGTCGATATCTAAAGCTTCGTTTTTTAATCGTCCACAATCCAATCTTGCCAGTGCACTGTTTATCATGTCGACGTCAAAATCTACATGATGTCCAATCAAAACAGCATTCCCGATATATTCAATAAAAGAACGAATGGCTTCAGGTTCGCTCAATTTTTTCATTTTGCTTTCCAATATAAATTCATTTGACAATCCATTGTCATGAAAATATTTGTATTGCAGTAAAATAGATTCGAAACTGTCGCCGATAAGGATTTTGTTATTTACAATGGCAAAGGAACCAATTGATAAAATAACATCATGTTCTGGGCTCAATCCCGAAGTTTCTGTTGTGAAAACAACATATCGTTTTGATTTTTGTTCAAACTTAGAAAGATAAGTTTTCCAAAAATCAGGGTATTCTTTATTTATATTTTTCAGCCAATCCAGCATTATTAAGAAAATTGTGTTAGTTTGAAATTACTTTTGATTAATTCTTCCAGTTCTTTCATTGGGGCTAAGGCATTTTTTAATTTTTCCTTATCTAATTTCGATAGTTCACTCAGGTTTATATATTGTCCTGAATTTTCATTTTTTAGGCCTTCATTTACTCTAAATTTAGATATTACCAAAAATGCTTCAGCGCAATTTAAGTAAATATCTGAATTTTTGGAGTCAATAATAGCTAATTGTTTGAAACGTAGATAAGTATTGTTAAGCCCTTTTATTTTAAAATGCAAGGCAAATAATCTCGCACCGTCAATTAAAGGCATTAAGGCTCTCGTTTTTATGTCGAATTTGTTTTTATTAGGACCTTCTTCTTCTTCCAATGCGAATTTTTTGAAAAAGGTAAGAGGGGAATTTTTCCTTAAAGCATCGTTTCCAAGGAAATCAAAAAATAAAGAGTTGTGTTCCAAATCCTTTAAAATGACATTTTCTATGGTTTCGTATATCTTTTTTTCGCCAAAAACAAGTTCCAAATCAAAGAAAATGCTGCTAAGATCATTGCTGTTTTCACCTGGAGTATTCATCCAGCTGTCGTATTGTTTTGTCCAGTCAGTCAGTGATTTACACCAAAGCATATTACTGGCCATGTGACCATTCGGGCATAATTCGTAGCCAACTTTCTCCAGCGTAGCAGTTGTTCTCTTTGCCAACTTCAAGAAATAATCTCTTACGTCCCTATATTTTTCAGGAGCTACATCTTCAAAAATTAATATACTGTCCTGATCGGTTAATAATAATTGTTCTTTTCGTCCTTGACTTCCGATACTTAACCACGCAAATCGCGCAGGAGGAGACCCTAAATCCAAAATAGATAATTCTACCGCTCGTTTTAAAATAGCTGAATTTATTTCGCTTGCGATATTGTTAATATTAGAAAGCGGAATATTTTTATAAATTGAATTTTGAATTAATTCAGTTAATCTGTCTCTTATAAGTTTTAAATCTTTTGCACTGGATGATCTTTTTATTTCTTTGATCAAAACACCAGGGTTATTAGCTTGTGCAATAATCAGGTCATGTTCTGAAATCACACCTTTTACAGGAGATTTATCTGTTCCGTCTGAAGTAACACATAAATGGGTTACACTGTTTTTTAGCATCACAAGTTGTGCTTCAGCCAATGAGACATTTTCAACTACAGTTACAACCGGTGAAGACATGATGGCTTTCATAGTAACGCTAAGAGGAAACAGTCCGGTTGCTATTTTTGAACATAAATCAGTATGTGTTACTATACCGATAGGTAACTGATTGTCACAAATAATAACACTGGTACTCATGTTTTCAGTCATTCGTAAGGCGACATCTTTGGCAGTATCATTTATGGTTGCGGTAAGTGGCGATCTATTGTAGGTAAGTGATTGGAAGTATTGCATTTCAGACTTCTGGTCAATATAAACCACATTGTCGCTACTTAATTTACCTCTTGGATTTTCTTTATCTTTTGGGTTCCAGGTATTGGTCGCAAAACTTTCAAGAAGAAAGTTTAAAACATCAGGATTATTGGCTACAAAAGGTCTAAAAGTAGCAATAGGAATGGCATAAATAATACTTTCTTCACGGGCTTTTGCCGTCATCATGTAATTATTTTTGGCAAAAAATGGTCTCAACCCAAGAATATCACCAGGATGGCATTTGTTTAATAAAGTTTCTTCAGCATCGGCGATAACGGACAAATGAATTATACCAGAAGCTACTACATAAAAACAATCATGTAGTTTATCGTTTATTTGGAATAAAGTTTCGTTTTTTTCGACATTTAAAACTCGAATATTTGTAGCAATTGCTGATAGTTCTTGAAAAGTTAAGTTGTCAAAAGGCGGGTATTCTTTCAAAAAGTCAGCTATATTTTCTGCAATTGTATTCATAGGTTGGTTTTAAAGTAATGCCTGTAAAAATAATAAAAATAGATTTCAAAAACAGGCACCCGAAAACTAATTTTAATAAATCACAAGGTAGTTAAAATTTTCATAAAATACTAAGAGTTAAGAGAGTATTAAAAGCAATTATTTAATTTTAATACTAAATCAATAAATAAAACTATGAAAATTTTAAAAAACTCATTATTAATGTTTTTGTCGGTTTTTGCGATTTCATTTGCAAATGCACAAGACAAACCAAAGAGTCCACCTGAAAAAGCAACAGGAACAATCAATGGAGCTACAATCCAAATCAATTATGGAAGTCCTTCTGTAAGAGGACGAAAAATTTGGGGCGAATTAGTTCCTTTTGACAAAGTTTGGAGAGCCGGTGCTAATGAAGCTACGACATTTGAAACTGATAAAGATCTTACAATTGAAGGTTCAAAATTACCGGCCGGTAAATATTCTTTTTTTGTAATTCCAAATGAAAAGCAATGTGTAATTGTTTTTAATAAAGAAGCTAAACAATGGGGAGCTTATAAATACAATGATAAAGAAGATCAGTTGCGAGTAACTGTTAAACCAAAAATGGCTAAAACAAGTACTGAAAAATTGGTTTACACAATAAATGCTAAAGATGTTGTTTTGAGCTGGGACAATTGGGATATTGGTTTTAGCGTAAAATAATTTTTTTATAAATGTTTTTAAATCATCGCACAAAAGCGATGATTTTTTTTTGAATATAACTGAACCTAATTTTTCAAAATTAATTTATCGAAAGTAGAGTGAGTTTACGATTGTTTTCTTTAAAATAAATCTGGTCAGAAGCAACTAGAACTTTATTAAGCATTAGGGGATTTAAAAATTCTATTTTACATAATATAAATTATAGTTCAAATAAATGCTTTTCTGCATACATAATTTTAAACCCAAATATATACACATTTTATTAATATTTCCTACAGTTTTTAAAATATTTTTTTATGCAATAAAAAAGCCTCAATTATTTGAGGCTTAGTATTTTAATTTAAAACTTCATTCTCAGGACTATCTGAAAATAAAAGTTTACCATTCCTATAAAAACGAGTTATCTTATAATCTGCCTTAAAATAATATTCGGTTTTAAAGACATTATTACCCATAAGCGTATAAATACCATTCATAATACTGCCATCAGACATTTTATAGTTAAACAACAAATTCAAATTATCATCACCAATATTCAAAATATATCTAGAGTAACCTTCAGGTAAATCACAAACAAGTAAAGTAGGAACAATTTTTTTTCCAGTACCTGACTTGTAAACATTCTTAACATTTTTTGAAACAAGAACCTCAGGATAAAACTGATTAACTTTTTTTATTAAATCATACTGTTCAAATTCTATAACACCTTCAAAAATATTAAGTTTAGCGTTAACAGTTTGTTTTTTTTGAGCCTGACTAAAAGAAAAAACAAGCAAAAATAAAATTGTAATTTTTTTCATAAAAATATTAGTTTAGTAAGAACGTGTAAATATATATATCTTTGCGGTTATTTCCTACAGAGAATTAATAATAAACCATTTTTAAAAATACAACGAAAGAAACCACCTTAATTTAATAAGGTGGTTTGTCAATCACAAACTTATCAAAATACTGCCGACCAAGATAAACACCAGTTTTCCGATTGTAAATGTTTATGTAGTGATAATCAAAGTTTTCACGCTCCAATAATTTATGTAAATAAAAAATACTTTTCATAAATGGGTAAATTATAGGATGCCTAGTTTTATCCTTGTGAAATACTACACATCTATAAGGCGTTGGAGTGTTATTTGCCATAGCCTAAATTTTAAAGTGTAATATCTAAAGTATTAGAATAATACGTAACACCATTAAAAGTAAAAGAGCAATTTAATTGATTTGTACCAGCAGTTAAAATTCCTCCCTGCCTATTTCCACCAGCATTTGCAGAACCCAAAGGATAAGAAACTACTCTATGTTGTCCAATACTAACAAAATAATCCGCTGTAACTCCAATACCATTTAATTGAGTTGGTAAAAGAGATCTTAAATAATCATTTAAGTGAAAACTAAGCATTATATCGTTATAACCCAAAGTTTCGTAACTTACCGTAAATTTTGGGCCAGGGATACACTCATGACACCCATTAACATGAACTATCGAAACAGCCTCAAGCAATTGACACCCATCCTGCAAAGAACCTGCAAAAAATCTTTGTTGCTGACCTGCTAAGTCGATGTAATCAACCCAACTATTTACTTCGGGATGATGAACCGTGTCACCAGCTTCCCAATTTGATTCAAAATAAAACTTTGTAAGTACAGGAACTTGAACAGGAACATAAGCAACAATTTCGTTTGAATAAATATTATTATTCATATAGTCAAAAAGTCTAACTTTTTGGTATGTAACACTAGGATTTATTGCAATCTCAAAATGTCCAGTCGTAGAGTCAGTATCTGAAATAGGATTCCAATTTTGACCATCAAAAATTTGTATTTGTAAAAGTGGTGAACGATTTGACCCTAAATATTGAAAATCAAATGAAATATAATCATTATTTAAATTTTGCAACGTGATTGAAGCAGGAACAAAAGCAGGTACAGGAAGAATATTGGAATACATATTGTTAAGTGAATCATGAATTCTTACATAAGCATCACTTTGAAGCCTACCAACATAGTTAAATTGTTGTGTACTTTTATCAATAAAAAAAGATTGATTAATATCACTAAAATCCGAGTGAAACGAACTTTGAACCTCTAATGAATTAGAAAGATTACCTCTAGCAACCAAGCCCAAAATTGTATAATCAACTGACATAGAATTTAACAAAATTGTTGGAGCATCGACACCACCACCAGAAGAACCACAATCACAAGTACAGTTACAAACACAATTCAAAACATCATTATTAGCACTATACATTAAATCAACAACCTGTAAAGGTGCGAAAAAGACATTTTCAGGAATCATGTTTAAGTCAATATTACCCAAATCATTAAGAATCCCTTCGCAAAACAAACTTTCATTATTTCGCAAATAAACACCGCTCACTTTTTTAGAATTGACAAACAAAGAGACAACAAAAAAATTATCAGGTATATTTGAAACCCTATAATGTCCATCTTCAAAAGAACACTCTTGAACCTTTAAACGGTAAGACGAATCTATATATTGTATAAAATTTCTCATTTTTTTTATTTTAATTTACAACCACTTTTTACCATATTTAGCAAAAACTTTTTTCAATTGTGCAATTTCCGAAACAGATAAATACTTGTACAAATCGGTTTTTAAATTGCGACTACGAGTGAAGACATTATAATACAAATCCTCTACTATAGGAAAAGTTGTAGGAACTGTTTTTAAAAGGCTGATAACTTTGTTTTCATCCTCAGACCAAGCAGAAACATTAAACAAATCTGTATTAAAAACAAAATGGTTATCCTCAACGTTAGTTCCCAAAGCGATAGAAACCTGTTGACATACAGCTTTATATCTTTCCATTTCCGAAGGTGAAACTTTCGGGTATTTTTTAAAAATATTGAAAGATTTTTGGGTAATAATATTGGGACTTGATTTGCCATTTTGCGCATTACTTACAATTGTATCAGCTTTTAATTGACCAGCTTTTACTTGTGCAAACAAAGTTGTTACCCAACGATAAAACATAGGGAAAACAAGAAGTACAGCACAGACAATTAACCAGTTTAGCTTTAACCATTCAAAAAAACCCGTAGTTGCTACGGGTTTTAAGCTTCTTATACGAGTAGCCATATTATTACTGTTTTTTACGTAGCAACTTCCAACCAATTAAAGCAACTACAAGACCGATACCAATATTACAGTAAATTTTATGCTCAGTATAAAATGTTTTAATTTTTTCCCACATGATATTTAATATTTAAGAATTAATAATTTAAGTTTTATCTTTTACCTTTTTTTAGACTGAAACGGCGAAAACAGTATAACAAAAAAGCAATACACCAAGAAAAAAAGCTAGGTTTACATTTTTAGAAACGTCAACAATCAAATTTGAAGTTTTAAAAGTTCCCAAATTCTTTATAGCTTCTTTAATGTCAGAATCTTTAACATATTTAGAATCCTGTCCATTTTCATTTTTTACAATAGCTTTTGCAAGTAGAAAAAGAAAGTCGGAATTTACAGACGTGATAACATCATCAGGCTTTACCCCTATGGTATTACAGACTTGTTTAATATACAATTCTGTATCATTCTCAAACGGAGGCGCATAAGTAGTAATTAATTTTCTTACCGTGTTTTCACCACCATCAATATGGTTTACTAAATTTCGGAGCATTGCCCTAATTCCGTAAGACATACTTTCAAACTGCTCAAACTTTTTACCTGAATCCGTATTTTTAGAATACGGTATTTTTCCAAGCCAAGTATTAGTAGTGTAAACCAAATTACCCGGATTATTATTTCTAATGCCCCTCGAAAGGTCTTTACGACCCAAATAAGAACTACTCATTTTTTTCTGCAATTGGTTCAACTTCCTTTTTACCCTCTCCAAAGTCGATTTTTTCCAATTCTGAATGGACAACCTCGATACCTTTTATAACCGCCATAACGACAGCACCATATTTTACAACAATCCCAATAACTGTAATAATCGATTTTACTGTTTTCATACTTTATCCTTTTTTTCCTCTAAATGAAACTTTTCTTTTAAGGCTTCGACAATCCCGTCAATTAAAAACGGGATTAGCCTATTTAATAACCGCTTAAACATTTAACGTCTATTACGATTGTTTTTTACTGCATCAGGAGTAAGAAATGAAAAATAACCTTTCGTAGGTGAAACAGCACATTTTTGAGTACCCAATTCGAAAAACAAAATTTTCTTTCTTACATTAAAAAGACACGAAACTCTTTGTGTTGAAACACCTGTTTTTACATCAGCGTACCATTTTTCGTAACCATCCGCAACAGGTTCACCAGACAAAATTTTCTGATCTTTATTTTTATAAGCTTGTAAGCTTATGAAACCAAATCTTTTGGTCGTTTTCCAAGCAAAAATCTTTTTAAAAGGTTCAAACTTTTGACCACTTGAAGGCTCAACCAATTGGATTTCAGCATGACTTTTACTTTCGTATTTTTTGCCCTTACTTTGACTTTGACCGCCATTACTATTATAATTCGAATAGCTTCTATTCGAGTTATTATAACCTTGTTTTTTATATCCTGCCATTATTTTAGGATTAAATGTTTAATATTAATTAACAATTCTGTAAACTTTTTTAAGATAATTACAAGCGTATCAATCAGAAATAACCACCAATAAACACGCCTGTAATTAAATTTATCGTCTCCTTCTTGCACGGCTTCCCGATTGGTTTTTATTACGAAAACCAAACCAATACACTAGAAAAGCACCAAGAGCAATGAAACCAGCAATAAACCAAGCTTTATACTTTAACCAAAGCGCTTTTAAATACACTCCAGACATAAAACCCGTAACCTGATCAGCAGCATCCTGAACTTCTTTTTTTTGAGCAAGTTTATTAGTCAATTTTTGTTTTTGTTCATCACCTTTGACAGTCAAATAATTTTCCATAGACTCAGGAATGACAGGCGGTTGTTGAAAAAAAGTAGTATCCTGTTCAGCAGGTTGATTCTTTACAGGCTTATTAGTTGTTGCAACACGCAAAGCGTCTTTTGCAACACCTAAATAATTCCCTGTAACAATTCCAACAACATTTTTTAAAGAAGCTACCCTTTTTACTTTTTCACCAAGCTTTTTAAATAATCCCATAATTATATATTTAGATATTTATAATAAGGATTTTTAAACCTCTCTAATGTTTCTAACAACAAAGTTGATAACATCACCCTGAGCCTTGTTTACCTCAATTGTATCAACGTGAACAAGCGGAAGAGCCAAACGAGTTGTAACCCTTTGTTGAACACTTGTAGAATTTACGGCAGCTATCGGATCAATATTACTTGACAAAGTTTGTAATTCGAAAGGAAGATATTTTACAACCTGTCCGTTTTCAAATCCGTAACTAATATCCTGTAAGGAAGCTTTTCGAGTCATTACCGCAAGGTCGAAGCCTTGAACATCTATACGCTTGTTAAAATCCTCAGAAGCAATTGTTTTCTGCTCAAAGAAATAAAGATGTGAAGTACTCAACGGCTCTTCAACACCATGTAACTCATAGGTTTTATCAGATTTCAAATCCTCAAACAGCACTTTAATACTTTCTTTGTCTTGCAAGAAGATCGAACCACCTAAAGCAATTTCGCAAAGCGCAATCATGTTCCAATCATCATCAGACTGTACAGCCTCATTACCATAAGTAGAAGCTAAAATAAAATCCAACAAAGGCACTTTAACCGCCAAATTGACGTTTGAACCGTTTGCACGTTCGATATAAACAGAAATTTTTTCTGTTGTCAAATCATTCAACGCAACAGTAGAAGACACAATCAAAGAACCTATTGATTTTGTGATTGAAATTTCAGGGCTTTTTGTAACCCCTGTTAAAGTTGTAATTTTCATACTCTATTTTTTAATTAATAATAATTTCGAGTACAAAGGTTTGTCAACATTAAACAAGGGGTTACCGCTTTTTACCCATTTTTACCGCTTTTTACCTATTTTTACCGCTTTTTACCTATTTATTAAGACATAATTCCGTAAACTTCCAAATCCTTTACAGTAAGATAATTTCTTTTTAAATCCAAAGAATCTAAAATTGTTTGATAGTCCTTACGAGCAGTTTTATACGATACACCAAGGAGAACGGAAAGTTCTTTTTTATTTATTTTCTGAGTTGAATTTGATTTTGCCATTATTCAATAAATAAATCAAGTTGTTCGTTAAATAGATCATAATTAAATTTAATGTCCATTTTTTCAAGCTCTTTAAATTCTGCCAAGTAAAAAGACATTTTTTCTATAAACCATACAGACAACGGCAAGCCGTCAAAAGGGTTTGTTTCATCCAAAAGCCTATTAAGAGCAACGATATATGTAATATTTTGAAAATTGGCGCAATACTCCCGAAACAATGCCTTCGCAAGCCGTTTCCGCTTGACCACACTTGGAGTATGTGTTTTTTTAAGCCTTAGAAAAGTTGGGTTATAATTAGAAACAATAGATAAAAGATAATTGAAGTCAATAATAAAATTTACAATTTCCTCTTTATTGGTTTGGCTTTTACCAGTATTTAGCCTTATTTCAAAAAAGTTTTTTTGTGCCAAAATAACCAAGTTGACAAGCGCACCATAATTAAAAATAGCCCAAGTTAAATCCTCAAACGGTAAAACGTGTTTTTCTTTATTATCATCGAAGAAATCCTTATCATGTCCGAAGTTTTTTAGATTCGTAAAAAAAGAAGCATTTAATTGAAATTCAAAACGCCAGACGTTAGAATTCTCAAAATCGTTCGCTTTATAAAAATCTAAAATGTGCTGTTTTTCTTTTATTTCAAGTGATAAAGTTTTATTATACACTCGAAGAAATTTAGTACTAGAACGCTGACCAAGACTAAAACCATTGTTAATGCATACACCTTTAACAAGTTCATTGTAAACTGAAAAGGATTTTTTACGTCCAGCAAGTTTATACGCTCCCGCAGTAACTTTATTCGATAAATCACGATAATAACCGTCTTTGTCGTTAATATCCATAGCAATATCAAGGCGGTTAATACTAAAAAATTCAAGATTGTAAACGTCGGTAAGTTCATTTATAATGTTTTTTATTTCGGTTAAAGATTTAGAGTAAAATATGTGATTTTCAAACTGCATTTGGTTTAATCGATCGTTAATAATATTTGAACGAGGGTTACTTAAAACAAAACCGATTTGCTCACCTTTGTATTTTACGATGTTTTTATTTGCAAATGTTTTTGTACCAAATGGCTCTGTTATTAATTCAAAATTTAGTGAGTTATTAGGCGTTTTCGGTGATAATTCGCCCATTAAATTAATGATTAGGTAATCTATTGATATTAAGGTTTTTGGGTGCATTGTGTTAATTTTTCGGGTGAGTTGATAGCCGTTTTACCTAACGGCTAGTTTTTTAAATCAGGTGAATTACTCTTAAAACGGAAGTTCGGGGAGTGTAACTATTTCCAAGTAAGAAAAATAATGTAATTTTCCGTCTTTATCCTCGCACCTTACCCCTTCCATTTCAAAAGATAAAAGCCTATAAGTATTTGAATTTAAAAGGAAATAGGTTCTTTCTTTTAATTCTCTTAATAATATTGGTAAAGCCATAATTTTAAAATCTTAAGTCTAAAATAAATTGTTGTTGTTCGTCAGTTAATTGAGGTTGTTTTTTCTCAAAATGAAGCTTTATTATTTCCTCTATTTGCTTCCAATTATGAGTAATTACAACAGTTTTATAATGCTGATGATTAATAACAGATAAAGTATGAAGAGTCTTTACTATTTGAACTTTATACTGGGATATTTCGGGAATATCCTTATTATAAGTTTTGTCGGGTAAGGTTTTTAAATAATAAAGAAACCTTTTAGCAGTTTCCTGATAATCGTCAGGAACGATATAAAGTAGAACCTCTAACATGCTACAGGATTTAAAAGATTATACCTATTGTTTATCTTATGAAACAATTCTTTTAAATTCGATGCGGAGATACTAAGTACAAAATTCGAACCTGTTTCAGTAACGTCATAATAATGAACACCTAATACATAGCATTCATTTGTTTTTGTGATTTTGATTCTTTTTTTTGTACCTTTTAAACAGACAGTAAAAACTATGTTATTTAACAGAGTAGTTTTACAAAAAGGCTGGATTTTCTTTTGAATGGTTTTAAATGTGGGTTTATCGGAGTCTGATAACTTCTCACATTCTAAGCTGTATTTTTGGTGTAACAGCCTTAAATCAGGGGTAATGTTTTTTTGCATTTATAATATTTTTAAATTACTAAAAATATTATGTACGCAAACTACTTTAGTAGTCAATTACTTAAAAAGCACTTTGAATTTACTTACTATAAATTATAGTGCAAAAAATACTATCCAAAATTATGCTCAAAAACGAGTCAATCATGAATATCAAGGATTTATAGACAATAATTCATTTATTTCCAATTGCGTTATTGTTGGATTGGCTCCTTCGCTTTGTGCCACAATCGATCCAACAGCACAGGAAAAATCAATTGCATATTGCGGATTATTTTTGCCAAGTAAATTTATAATTAGCGCAGCCAAAAAAGAATCTCCGGAACCAACAGTATCCATAACATTTACTTTGAAACCGAAATTGCGATAAAATTTATTTTCAAAAAATAAAATTGCTCCATGAGCCCCTAAAGTCACACATACAGTTTTGGCATTGGTTTTTTGGGCTATAAATTCAATTTTTTGTTCTAAAGATTTTTTATCCGCATTTAAATAAAAATAAATTTCGTCAAGTTCATCATCGTTTAACTTTAGCAAATCGGCTTCAAAAGCCAAATCTAAAATTTTTCCAATATCGTAATATGGCGATCTTAAATTGGCATCAAATACTTTATAATTTGCAACAGACAAAAATTGTTTCAAGGTGTTTTCGGAAACAGAATCCCTTGTGGACAAGCTTCCGTAAACAAAGAAATCGGCATTTTTTACCAAGGAAATATTTTTAGCCGATAACTCAATTTTGTCCCAAGCCGATGGATAATGTATGTCATAGGAAGCATTTCCCTTTTCATCCAAAATCACATTGACCAAACCCGTCGAATAACCGTTATTTACCTGAATTGCTTCAGTATTGATGTTTTGGTTTTTCAAATAATCCATCAATATTTTCCCGTCAGCATCGTTCCCAACACCGCTAATCACGGTAATATCACCACCCAAAGAACTTAATCGTGACGCTACATTCAGTGGGGCTCCGCCTATTTTTTTTCGTTCGATAAAAACATCAAAAAGAATTTCTCCGAAACAAACGCCTTTTAATTTTCTGTCCATTCTATTTTTTTATGCCATTTTGGTCAATTCTACTTCAAGTCTATCGAAATTCTCTTCATTTTTATCGATGACAAATCCTTTTAATTTGTTGCATTCTTCAGGTGTGTCAAAAAGCATTTTGAAAATAATTTTTATTTGATTTTCAGCAACTTCTTCAAATGTGGCAAGAACCCTGAAAAGCGGTTTGGAATGGCGTTTCCAATAAATAAGATTGGGTTTGTCGATTTTTATAAATTCGACTTCATTGGGGTAATTTCCTTTATCTGGTCCATGCATGATGAAGCTCCATCTTCCGCCCGGACGCAAATCGTATTCGTTGAAAGTATTAGTAAATCCTTTCGGTCCCCACCAATTTTTTAAATGATCCGGATCCGTCCATGCTTTGAAAGCCAACTCTATCGGGAAATTTATAGTTCTGATAGTTACAATTTCGCAATCTGGATTTGTTGAGAGAATTTCCGATGCCATTTTTTGTTAAGTGGTTTATGATTGATTATTTACTATTTCTTTTGCATGTAAACTGATTTGCCATTTACCATTGTATCAAATTGTCCTGATTTCTCATTGAAAGTTGTTTTTACATATTCTCCTTTAAAAACGACGATGACACCATATATTTTTCCATTTTTAGTGGAATCAAAATCAAATACAACTCTTTTGTTATCGGGACTGATACTTAATTTATAACTAGTAAAATCAGTATTTTTTATATCAAATTCTTGTTTAGTGTCGATTATTTTGTCATCGATATAAAAATTGATCACCTTTTCACTTAAACTAATGTCAGGATAATATTCATGTACTTTTTTAAGTAATTCATATTGCGCCACATTTGCGACTTCATTTTTTGATGTAATAGT
The DNA here is from genome assembly GCF_027111335.1 of Flavobacterium aquiphilum. NCBI lineage: Bacteria > Pseudomonadati > Bacteroidota > Flavobacteriia > Flavobacteriales > Flavobacteriaceae > Flavobacterium > Flavobacterium aquiphilum. The sequence continues at coordinate 2,731,428 of NZ_CP114288.1, forward strand.
TTGCCCTACGGAGGCTATAGAAATCATCAAACTCAATAGTAAAATGCACTTTTTCATAATGTCTTTTTTAATGTAGTTAATAACTGATTTAAAGTAGTCACTAATTTACGGATATTTTTTAATAAATACCTGTTAAACAATTAATTATGGTGTTTTTTTGCTGTTTCTAAAGATTTGAGTTTTTTAAGATACATTGTTGGTTTTAAGAGAACAGAATAAAATTTGATAAACTTATGACTCCGCTTTCGTTCGTTTCTCAGGCCTAATAATCATTCTCAACGATTGATCTTTAGAGAAATAAGCAATCATCCAATGGTAAAAAGTATTGATTCGGTTACGGTATGTTATTAAGGACATCAGGTGAATAAACAACCAAATGAACCAAGCAAAAAATCCTCTGAAATGCATTTTTGGTTTCGGTAAATCGACAACAGCTTTGTTTTTTCCAATAATCGCCATTGAACCTTTGTCATTGTATTTAAACGGTTTTAATGGTTTGTTTTGAACCATTCGTTTAAAGTTCTCAGCAAGATTTACGCCCTGCTGAATAGCAACCTGCGCCACTTGCGGATGACCATTTGGGAAATCAGGATCATTTAACTGAATAGATGTATCACCAATTGCATAGATATTGTCGGTGGCGTTTACTTTATTGAATGGATCAGTAGCCATTCGTTTGCCACGACCATAACTTTCAGCCGGAATTCCTTCAAACTCTCTTGCCGAAACTCCCGCAGCCCAAATTAAATTTTTGGTTTGAATGGTTTTTCCATCGGCAAAATAAACTGTATCGTCTTTATAATCGACAACTCGTGTGTGAAGTTTGACTATAACACCAAGTTGAGTTATTGCTTTTATGGTATCTTCTTGAGATTCCTTGCTCATTGGCGATAATAAAGCATCGCCTCCATCGACCAAATAAATATTACTAGCCGAGGTTTGTAATTCCGGATATTCTTTGAGCAAAATATTTTTGCGCATTTCGGCAAACATTCCTGAAACTTCTACTCCGGTTGGCCCGCCTCCAACAATGACTATTGTTAAATGTTTTCTGCGTTCGTGGATGTCTTTGCAAATGGTGGCTTTTTCTAGATTTTTCAATAATGCATTGCGCATTTCAATGGCATCATTGAGTGTTTTCATCGGGATGGCATTTTTCTTGACATTTTCCATTCCGAAATAACTCGTTTCGGCACCCGTTGCAAAAACCAATTTGTCGTAATGCAAATCACCATTGTTGAGCTCAATTTTGTTTTCGGAAGGAATCACTTTTTGCAATTCTCCCAAACGAAATTGCAGGTTCTTTTTTCCTGCAAAAAACTTACGGAAAGGATAACTGATGCTTGAAGGTTCTAAAAAAGCCGTAGCTACCTGATAGATTAGTGGCGGAAAGAAATTGTAATTGTTCTTGTCAACAAGCGTTACTTCAATTCCTTTGTGGTCGGTAAGTTCTTTTGCCAAATTAATTCCGGCAAAACCTCCACCTATGATTACGATGTGCATATTGAGATTTTTTGTCTATTCTCTCAAAAATACAATTTATATTACGAGCAAAAAATTAGTTTTTAAATTTTTTAACAGGCTTTTCTGTTATTTCAGATTTGTTTTGCAATATATAATTTGCCATTAATTTTTCTATCAGTTCGTCTTTGGTCAAATGATGAAAAACCGTTTTTATTTTTGATTTTAATTCGGAATCCAAATCATGATTAGGCTTGGTTTTGAAGATTTGTTTTGCCCATAAAAGCATATTGTTTTCTTCGATACTTACTGCTGACGGTTTTTTGTATTCGAAAAACTTAATTCCCAATTCTCTTTCAAAATCGGCAATTTCAGGTGCTTCTTCGGGTTGTAAAACGGTTAAAGAGAGTCCTTTTGCCCCTGCTCTGGCTGTTCTTCCGCTACGATGAACGTAGGTTTCGTAAACATCAGGCAAATGATAATTTACAACATAAGATATTTCTTTAACATCTATTCCCCTAGCGGCCAAATCGGTTGCGACCAAAATATTAATATGTCCTTCACGAAATTGCTCCATGATTCGGTCACGGATTCCTTGCGTTAGGCTTCCATGCAATGCTCCTGAAGAAAAACGGTTGATGGCTAGGTTTTTGGCAAGTTTATTGACGGCGGCTTTGGTTTTGCAAAAAATAATTCCGCGTTCTCCTTCTTTGGAATTTAGGAAATGCATTAAAACATCAAGTTTTTCAATTGGTTCCACCACGATATAATTGTGGTCAATCTCCTGATTTCCTGTTGTTTCCATATTTGCACTTACCTGAATTACATTTTTGTTCAAGTAATTCTGGACTAACTGTTTAATCGTTCCGGGCATAGTCGCCGAAAACAAAAAAGTCCTATAGTTTTTGGGAAATTCAGCAATGATTTCGTCCAAAGCTTCTTTTAGGATAGCAACCATTTCATCGGCTTCATCAAGCACGAAGAATTTGGTTTCTTTTAGGCTAACGGCTTTTCGTTGCAGTAAATCGATCAAACGACCCGGCGTTGCAACAACGATATGTGTTGGTGATTTTAATCGTTCAATTTGTGGTTTGATTGGGATTCCACCACAAACTGCAGCTATTGAAACTTCAGGTGAGTATTTGGCAAAACTTTCAAGATTATCAAAAATTTGTTGTCCCAATTCTCTTGTAGGCGCTAGGATTACTGCTTGTACAGCGGCAATTTTAGTGTCAATCAATTGCAATAATGGCAATCCAAAAGCAGCGGTCTTTCCCGTTCCTGTTTTGGCAAGTCCCACCATATCTGTTTTATTTGATAATAGCAACGGAATGGTTTTTTGCTGAATTTCGGTTGGGGTTACAATTCCCATTTCGGTAATTGCTTTTAGTATTTCACTTGAAATTCCTAAATCTGAGAATTGTTTTGACATAATTTTTTTGTTTTTGATTGTAAAATGCTGTTGACTGCAGAATGTTGTTTTAGCCCGGATGGAAGCGGCATCCTGTGTCCCCGGGGTTCGGGGACACAGATACAGCGTACAGCCGGATTGGCTTCTGAAAAAAAATATTAGAACGAATTAATGATCTTTAATCAAGTTCGTTCATTACTTTTTCGCGGTATTTTTTTCCGATTAACAGGGTTAATTTTTGCTTATAATCGTCCATTAGCCATTCTCTGTAGTTTTTACTGCATTGGCTAAGGCATTTTGCAAAACGCTTTACTCGGTATTCGATATCGGCTTCCAATTCTTTTGAAAGAGCCCTGGCCTCCTGCGGTAGTTCAGTATTGTCCACACACATAGCGGCGTGCTGATCGATGGATTTATCCAAAACAACTTTGGACCTTAAATTTTGTGCAATTGCTAGTTTGTGTTCTTCATCGACATCAAAATCTACATTGGGAGTTTTGCTGAATTTGGCGCGTAACTCTGCTGGCATCGAATATTTGAAATGCATTTCGATTTCGCTGTCATCACGTAGGTTTTCCAAGTAAAATTCTGGTGATTTAAAGATATGTTGCCAATTTACAGGATCGCTCCATAAACCAAAACGGGCGGCGTTATTCCCTAAATCGATAACTGTAAATTCGTCTTTACCCGGCAATTTTCGGGAGCCACGACCAATCATTTGGAAATATAGAGTCAGAGATTTTGTTGCTCTGTTCAGAATAATAGTTTCTACAGTTGGTTCGTCAAAACCGGTTGTCAAGATTCCGACAGAAGTCAAAATCGCGTCCGGAGTGTGTTTGAACCAATGTAGGATTTCTTTACGTTCCTCGTTGCTACTGGTGTTGTCAAGGTGGCGAATGGCGTAGCCTGCTTCCCTGAAAGTGTCATATACATAGAGAGACGTGTTGATTCCGTTATTGAAAATCAAGGTCTTTTTTCCCAATGATTTTTCGGTGTAGGCATGCAATAATTTTTCCTGCATAGCCATGTTGGTATATAAATCATCCGAAGATTTTACGGTATAATCTCCGTTGATACCTACTTTTAATGAAGTCAATCCAACGTCATAACTGTAGGTAATCGCTTTTGCCAAGAAACCATTGCTAATTAATGAAGCGATGGTGTCGCCCACGATTAACTCATCATAGCTTTGGTGCATTGGCAATTTTATGTTTGAACTCAAAGGAGTTGCCGTAACTCCAAGTATAAAGGCGTTTTTGAACGACTTGAGCAACTTTCTGAAAGAATTGTAGTGTGCTTCGTCAATAATCACCAAACCGATATTGTCTAAATGTAATTTTTCGTCATTGATACGGTTTTTCAAAGTCTCAACCATGGCCACAAAACATGAATAATCGTTTTGGTCCGGAAGTTCTTTTACTTTGCTGTTGATGATTTTGTTTTTTACATCAAATCCTTTAAGCATTTTTGAGGTTTGTTTGCACAACTCAATACGATGCGTTAGAACCACCACTTTTTTGTCATGTTTTGACAAATAGCGACGAACGATTTCGGAAAAAATCACAGTTTTCCCTCCACCTGTAGGCAATTGATATAATAAATGATGATTTTGAGAAGCATTGTCTATACGCTCAAAAATGGCGTCAATGTCTCCTTGTTGATAAGCGTAAAGTTCTTTCCTGACTTCGGTTTCAATTTCTAAACTCTCGTGATGCATGCTAATTTTTGGATTTTTGCAAAAATACGCCTAAAAAAGAGTTATTCGGGTAATTTTTTTTAAAAAAATAAAAACATACTAATTAAAATCTTTTTTACTCCTCCAAAAGCTCAATAATTGATTTGAAATCAGAGGTATTCACCCATTTTTGATCAGAAGCTTCTTCACAAATGGCGAGTAATCTCTTTTTAAATTCGGCGATAATTCCGTTTGAAATGATAAAATTTTTGGCTTGTTCGAATGAATTGAACATGCTTTTATAGAATAATTCCTGTTTTACGGGATTTTCTGCCGAGAAAGTTTGGGCAATTTCGATGTTATAAAGCATCACATCGGCAATTATAAATGGATCTACTCCCAAAAGAATAAAATGCTTGATGTATTTTTGGGCAACTGACCGTCTCATTTTTGGCTTTTTCCTTTTGCTTTTGTTTTGCAACGGAAAATATTCTTGGGAAATTTTGAGTTTGCATTCTTGCAAAAGGGTTTCCTCCTTCGGATTGAAAACAAAATTGTAATATACTTTTACGGGACTGAACTTTTCATACAATTCAAGGATTTGTTCCTCCAATTGTTCTTTTGTAAGTTCATTCAAATATTTTTTTAGATCACGTTTACTCATTCTCAAAATTTAAGAGTACAAAAGTAATTTACTTTGAAATAGAATATGCCAATAATGGATGTTATTACTTAATTTTGCCACTCAATAATTGAAAAACAACTACAAATGCTTAAAATTTTCAAGGTTACTGCCATTTTGGAGGGGATCTCTTATTTGGTTTTATTTTCGAATATGCTTTTTATTAAACCAACAAATTTAGAACTTTACAAGACATTACTTTATCCTATCGGGATGAGTCATGGTGTTCTGTTTATTGGTTATGTTATTTTAGCTTTCTTGTTGAAGAATGCCCAAAATTGGAATATCAAAGATTTCGGATTTATATTGGCAGCTTCTTTATTGCCGTTCGGGACTTTTTACATGGAGAAAAAATATTTGAAAGTAGCTTAATCACGCCTTAAATACTCAAGCCGTTGTGCTGTGGTTAACTTTTTGACGTTAAATATTCGTTTGTTTGACGATTGTAAAGATGCACTGCAGTGCATCTCTACGGTTTAAATCTAATTCTTTGTCAGGTTTGCAGTTAATCTCAATTAATAAATATCAAAATGGACAAACTGGTACATTCAATTTTTAGTTTCCTCTACCCTATTTTCAGACATTGGGGAATGAGTAGGACTTTATCGACTTATACGAGTTTGGTACTCAATACAATTTTGCTCTGTTTTTTAGCTTATGCTTTGTATGCGATTTCCCGATTCATATTGGTGACGCTTATGGCTATTGTTGCCCAAAGAACGAAAACTAGATTTGATGATTTGTTGGTGAACAATAAAACAGCAAAGTACATTTCGTATTTGGTTCCGCTATTTTTTGTTTTCAAGTCGGTTCCGGTGATTTTGGATAAGTTTGAATATTGGGAAGACCTTTTCGGTAAAGCTGTTGCTACTTATATTGTTTTGCTGATTTTATGGATTATCAGAACCATTTTCAATTCGCTTCGTGATTATTTGAAATTAATTCCGAGGTACAGTGATAAACCAATTGACAGTTTCATTCAGGTTATCATGATTGTGCTCTGGATGCTTGGAATTGCACTGATTATTTCGAAAGTATTTGATATTGATCAAAAGGAAATGTTGACTATTTTGGGAGCTGTTTCGGCAGTAATTATCTTGGTTTTCAGGGATACTATTTTGGGTTTTGTGGCAAGTGTACAGGTAGCGATAAACGATATGGTGCGAATTGGAGACTGGATTACAATGGATCGTTATGGCGCTGATGGAGATGTTATCGAAATTAATTTGGCTACAGTAAAAGTTCGAAATTTTGACAATACTACAACCACAATTCCAACGTATAGTTTGAGTTCGGACTCTTTTCAAAACTGGAGGGGAATGCTTAATTCAAACGGAAGGAGAATTAAACGACACATTATCATAAAATCAAACAGTATCCGGTTTCTTGAAGACCACGAACTTGCCGATTTAAAGAAAATTGAACTTTTGAGTGGTTATATTGACACCCGAAAAAAAGAAATTGATAATTACAATCTCGGTCATAAAGTCGATAAAAGTTTGGCTATAAATGGAAGAAACCTCACTAATTTAGGATTGTTCCGAAAATATATTATCCAATACTTACAGCAATATCCGGGCTTAAATAGTGATATGACGATGGTTTGTCGTCAACTGCAATCAACGCCTTTTGGTGTTCCGCTTGAAGTTTATACTTTTTCAAAAGACAAGCGTTTTGAGAATTACGAATACATCATGGCCGATATATTTGATCATATCATTGCATCAGTTCCGTATTTTGGTTTGGAAATTTTTTCGACGCCTTCTGATAAGCCAAAAGCTAACGAATAGCTATTAAAAAAGTCACTTTAATTTTTTAATCAAAGTGGCTTTTTTTATTCAGACAATCTGTCTTTTACAAATTCAATTTCGGTTTTTCCGTGAGCTTTTGGTTTTCCGTCTACTCCTAAGTTTACCATCACAGTTTCGTCAATTGTAATAATGGTTTCTCTGGTCATCATATTTCGCGCTTCACATTTTAAGATTAACGAAGTATGCCCAAATTTCACCACATCGATTCCAATTTCAACTATATCTCCTTGTCTTGCAGAGCTCCTAAAATTAATCTCCGACATGTGTTTGGTTACAATTCTTGGGTTTTCTAATTGTACAATAGAGTATAGAGCCAATTCTTCGTCTAACCAAGCCAACAATTTACCTCCAAACAAAGAACCATTCGGATTTAAGTCTTCAGGTTTTACCCATTTTCTTGTATGAAATCGCATAATTTTTTATTTTATTCTGCGAAAATAAGACTTAATTAACTATTTTTAAAGAAAAAAAAGATGGATCAAAGAGATAAATTAATCAAGGAACTTCGCGGAGAATCATTGGGAGAATTAAATGTTCAGTCACTTTCAGAGGAGTTGTTTCAAAATGAGGTTATTAGACCAATTTTAAAATTACAGAACGATTTGTTTATCGCTTCTTTTCTAAATTACATCAGTAAATACAAAAGGGATTTTTATACAAAATCGGTTGAAAGCAAATTGGCTATTATTGAAAATGCCATCCAAAAAGACATCAAATTCCGAAACGCCCTAAAAGGGATGATTATAGCATTGTTTACCACCGACGAATATGCGCTTTATATTCAAAATTCTTCTAATCTCAACAAAAGAATGATGAATTTGCTGATTGAAAGACTTAAGGGACAGGTTCAGTTATTTGAAAATAATAATTAAATAAATGAAAAAAGTTATAGTTGCTGCATTTTTATTCACTTTAGGACAAGGCATTCATGCACAAAAGGGCTTCAAACCATTGTTTGACGGAAAAACTACTGTAGGTTGGCATTCTTACGGAAAAACTTCGGCTGGTGCGGGATGGAAAGTTGAAAAAGGTGTTTTGCATTTTGATCCCGAAGCGGCCAAAAATGGTCAGGGAGGCGATTTAGTGACTAATGCCGAATATGAAAATTTTCATCTAAAACTGGATTGGAAAGTGGCGCCAAATGCCAACAGTGGTATTATTTTTTATGTGAATGAGAATCCTGAAAAATATAAAAACACCTACGATACCGGTTTAGAAATGCAGGTTCTGGACAATGAAGGACACCATGATGGAAAAATTGAAAAGCATCGTTCGGGAGATTTATACGATTTGATTAAAAGTAAATCGGAGCCAGTAAAAGCCGTTGGAGAATGGAATACTGCTGAAATCATTAGTAAAAAAGGAAAACTAACCTTGATCTTGAACGCTGTTATCGTTGTTGAAACAACTCTTTGGGATGATAATTTTAAGAAATTGATTGCTGGAAGCAAATTTGCAACCTGGCCTGGTTTTGGAACTTTCAAAAAAGGAAAAATTGCCTTGCAAGATCACGGCAATGAAGTTTGGTATCGCAACATTATGATTAAAAAAGAATAAATTTGAACTCAGTTAAAATTGGATTTATCCTTAAACAAAATAGCCTCTTCGAAAAGAGGCTATTTTGTTTTGTGAATTTCAGAATAAACTTATTGTTTTGATACTTCCCTAGCTAAAACATAAAAATCTTTGTTGATCTCTAGTTTATCGATTTTTGATTCATTAGTAAGTTCGTTCCAGTCTGCTTTTGGTTTTAGCAAAACTTCTTTGCCGTTAAGGGAGACTTTTACAGGCATTTCAAAACCCGAAACAATATTTGTCCAACGATATTTCAAAATATTATCTTGAATTGTATATTCTAAAGTTGGTATTCGGATGTCTCTCAAATATTGATTGAAAAACGTATTCAAATCCATTCCAATTTGTTGGCTTAAATAATCTTCAATCTGCTTGGTTGTTACCGTCTGATGGTAAAAAGTACTGTTTAAACCTCTCAGGATATTTCTCCATTTTGCATCATCATTCACCAATTGGCGTAAAGTATTCAGCATATTGGCACCTTTGTAATACATGTCTCCTGAACCTTCATTGTTCACATCATAATGTCCAATGATTGGTTTATCGTTCTGAATATTTTTTCTAATACCACGAACGTATTCAAGTCCTGCTTCTTTTCCGTAATAATACTCCAGAAAAAGACTTTCAGAATAACAAGTGAAACTTTCGTGAATCCACATGTCGGCAATGTCTTTGTAGGTAATATTGTTGGCAAACCATTCGTGTCCGGATTCGTGAATAATGATAAAATCAAATTTCAGTCCCCAGCCTGTTCCGCTCAAATCACGACCGAGATAACCATTTTTATAACCGTTTCCGTAAGTCACACAACTTTGGTGCTCCATACCTAAATAAGGGGTTTCGACCAATTTATAGCTGTCTTCATAAAATGGATAAGGTCCGAACCAATGCTCGAAAGCTTTTAGCATTTTTGGAACCTGCTTGAATTGTTCTTTGGCTTTGGCCAAATTATCCTTCAGTACATAATAAGTACAATTCAAATCGCCTTTTTCTCCTTTGTATTTCTCCGAAAAAGTAACGTAATCTCCAATATTGATGTTTACGCCATAGTTGTTTATTGGATTTTTTACGACCCAAGTATAAGTATTAGTTCCGTCTTTGAGATCTTTTACACTCTGAATACGACCATTGGAAACATCGGTTAATTTTCCGGGAACATTCACGCTGATTTTCATTCCGTCAACCTCATCATACATATGGTCTTTGTTGGGCCACCAAACGCTAGCACCTAATCCTTGGCAGGAAGAAGCTATGAAATTGTTTCCGTTTTTATCTTTTTTCCAGGTAATTCCACCATCCCAAGGTGGTCTAACAGCAATCTTTGGTTTACCGTGATAAAATATTTTGATTTCTTTCGTTGCTCCAATATTTTGAGAACTAGCCAATGTTATAAAATAAGCATTACCCTCTCTTTTGAATTTTTGCTCCACTCCATCTTGAATGATTTTGCTAATTTCCATCGGATTTTGCAAATCAATTTGCATTACGCCATAAGGCTGTAAAACTTTATATTGAATCGTGTTAGAACCTGTAATTGTGCTGTCTGCGGGGTTGACTTTTATGTCCAGATCATAATATTTCAAATCCCACCATGATCTTTCTTTGGTAATACTTCCTCTAAGGGAATCTTGTCGGGTAAATTGAGTTTCCGACTTGTTCAGTAGTCCTTGTGCCTGAATTCCATTAGAAACTAAAAAAGAAATCAATAGAAGGTTAAGATTTTTTTTCATGGATTTGGTAATTTTTTACCAAAACTACATACTTTTTTTGAGTTTTTCACAAATAAAAAACAAACCCAATAGCAAAATTAATTGCCATTGGGTTTAATTATTTTTTATGCTGTAATAAAAAAATCAGTGATAATCTGTTTCATCCGTTTTATCGGCGTGCCATTCTTATTTTTGGCGGCTTTTCAAAACGTTGACAATATCATTCAATTGATAACCTTTTGCTTGTAGTAAAATCAAATAATGAAATAACAAATCAGCACTCTCGTTCAAGAATAAATCATCGTTGTTGTCTTTGGCTTCAATTACTACTTCTACCGCTTCTTCCCCTACTTTTTGGGCAATTTTGTTGATTCCTTTTTCAAATAAAGAAGCTACATAGCTTTTCTCTGAATCGGCATTTTCTCTTCGGGTTTTGATGGTTTTTTCCAAAGCCGAAATAAAACCATATTCTTGTTCATTAGGCTCTTGCCAGCAGGTATCTGCTCCCGTGTGGCATGTTGGTCCAACAGGTTTTGCCTGAATCAAAAGTGTGTCTCCATCACAATCGTTTTTAATGCTAACCAAATTCAAGAAGTTACCGCTTTCCTCACCTTTTGTCCAAAGTCTTTGTTTGGAACGGCTAAAGAAAGTTACTTTTTGTGTTTCTATTGTTTTTTGAAGCGATTCTTCGTTCATATACCCCAACATCAGGACATTTTTGGTTTCTGAATCCTGAATTATTGCCGGAATTAACCCGTGTGCACTTTTGATATCTATGTTCATATTTATTTTTTTTGAAGAAAAAAGAAAAAAGAGAATAGAATATAGACAAAAAGTTTGATAAAATAACGTTCACTTCGTAGTCTATTTTCTTTATTCTATTATCTATATTCTAACTTCTATATTGTTGTTTTTAAGTTCTTTTTTTAATTCTTTGATTTCGATTTCTTTGAAGTGAAATACACTTGCCGCCAAAGCTGCGTCTGCTTTTCCATCGATAAAAGTATCAGTGAAATGCTGCATATTTCCAGCACCTCCAGAAGCGATTATTGGAATATTTACCAATTGCGATAATTTTGCCAAAGCTTCATTGGCAAAACCGTTTTTGGTTCCGTCGTGATCCATCGAAGTAAAAAGGATTTCTCCTGCCCCTCTTTGTTCCACTTCTTTTGCCCAATCGAATAATTTGATTTCTGTCGGAACTTTTCCTCCTACCAAATGCACGATCCATTCACCGTCAATTTGCTTCGCATCAATTGCAACTACTACACATTGACTTCCGAATTTTTGCGCCAAATCATTAATCAACTGTGGATTTTTCACTGCCGATGAATTGATGGAAACTTTGTCTGCTCCGTTTTGCAAAAGCACTTCAACGTCACTCACTGCTGAAATTCCACCACCCACCGTAAACGGAATGTTGATAGTTGCAGCTACTTTTCGAACCAAATCAACCAGAGTTCTTCTTCGTTCCTCAGTTGCCGAAATATCCAGAAAAACCAATTCATCAGCTCCTTCATCCGAATAGATTTTTGCCAATTCCACAGGATCACCAGCATCACGCAAATCTACGAAATTAACGCCTTTTACGGTTCTTCCGTTTTTTATATCTAAACAAGGAATTATTCTTTTTGTTAACATTATTTAAAGTTTGAGATTAGAGGTTAGAATTTAGAAATTCATGACCTTTAAAAAAATTACTTCAATTTACTTTTTGCCGTATTAATTGAAGCTACTATTATTGCAACCAATTCATTAGCTTCTTTGCATAATCTTATCATTTCATTTTTTACGTTTTGATCTTCTAAATCATATAATTCCAATAAAAGTTCAATAAAAAAATGGCTTTCATCAGCTTCCTCTTCAACTATTTTTAATTTGTTGATGAAGTCTGCTGTTGATTTTCCTCTTTGTGATGCTCTGTAATTAGCCCCAACAGAACTTGAACATCTTATCAATTGATTTACATAGGCATTATACTCTCGTGAATGAGGAAAATTTCTGCAAAGCTTTCCACAATCTATAGCGAATTTTTTAGTTCTTGCTTTTAAATCCTGCATAATTTGAAGTTAGAGATTAGAGGTTCGAAATACGAAATTAAAATTAATTTAGAAATTAGAAAAAAATGATTTTCGATTCCAACCACTTCTAACCTCTGATTTCATACCTCTAACTTTTTTTTTACTTCTAACCTCTGACTTCTTATTTCTAACCTTGAATTATATAGCTTTCCAATTGTTTCAACGAAATTCTGCCTTCGTAAATGGCTTTACCAATGATGGTTCCTTCACAGCCTAATTCGGCTAGCTTAGGCAATTCATCAAAGGTAGAAATTCCACCGGAGGCGATTAATTTTACACCTTTCGCTTGATCTAAAATCTTAGCATACAAATCAAAACTTGGGCCTTCAAGCATTCCATCTTTGGCAATATCAGTGCAAATTACGTACTGAATTCCTTTCTTTTGATAATCTTGTATAAAAGGAACCAAATCTTCGTTTGAATCTTCCAGCCAACCTGAAACCGCTACTTTTTCATTAGTGGCATCGGCTCCTAAAATGATTTTATCCGAACCGTATTCTGCAATCCATTTTTCGAAAATGGGTCTGTTTTTTACGGCAATACTTCCGCCTGTGATTTGGTTGGCACCACTTTCAAAAGCGATTTTCAAATCAGAATCGGCTTTTAAACCTCCGCCAAAATCAATTTTCAATTTGGTTTGCGTGGCGATTTGTTCCAATATTTTATAATTGACAATCTTGCTTGATTTTGCACCATCCAAATCTACCAAATGCAAATATTCTATTCCGTGCGCTTCGAATGATTTTGCTACTTCCAGCGGGTTTTCGTTATATATGATTTTGGTATTGTAATCGCCTTTGGATAAGCGAACACATTTTCCTTCGATAATGTCTATTGCAGGTATTATTCTCATTGAGATTTTTGATTTTTGATTAACGATTTCTGATTTCAGATTTGATATTGAAATTGATTTTTGATATTGTCATTACCATTTATAGCTTCAGGAAATTTCCAAGGATTTGCTCGCCAACATCACCGCTTTTTTCGGGGTGAAATTGCGTTCCGTAGAAATTGTTATTTTCCAGAGCCGACGAATATTCAACGTCATAATCAGTGGTTGCAATGGTTTCTTTGCAAATAGGCGCATAAAAACTATGAACCAAATACATATATTCCTTTTCGGCCACATCTTTGAACAAATCCGATTTTAGGTTGTAAATGATATTCCACCCCATTTGAGGCACTTTTACTTTTGGCGAAAATTTAATAACATCTACATCAAAGATTCCCAAACCTTCTGTGTTTCCTTCTTCAGAACGGTTACACATCAACTGCATTCCCAAACAAATCCCCAAAACAGGCTGTTGTAGCGTCGGAATCAAAGTGTCTAATCCACTTTTTTTGAGCATCATCATGGCATAACTCGCCTCTCCCACTCCGGGAAAAATCACTTTGTCTGCCGCTTTTATTTCCTCAGGATCATTACTCAAAACGGCTTTGAATCCCAATCTCTCGATGGCAAACATAATGCTTTGGATATTTCCTGCTCCGTAATTTATGATTACTATTTTCATTTTTCTTAATTAGTATAATGCGCTATCATTTTGTTTACCAATCCTTTATCATTGAAAAACATAACTTCAATTGCCATTTTTCCCATAATAGATTTGTAATATAAAGCGACTGAATTGACGCCAGATGTAATTTCAATCAGCTCAAAATGTAAATCAGGAAATTTAGTTAAAGCCTTATTCCAATAATCTTTAACCAAGGCTTTTCCAACAAGAGAACCGCTTTCAATTCCTCCGGCCAATTTTATCATTGGAGTAGTAATTTCGATGTCTTCTGAATAATGATTTAAAATATCATCTAAATCGTGAGAATTCCAAGATTCAATCCATTCTGAAGCAAATTTTTGAGCATCCATAATTGGTAGTATTAAAGCATTCCTTTTGTTGAAGGCAAAATCATTTTCTCGGTATCACGTTTTACGGCTACTTTAATTGCTTTCGCAAAAGCTTTAAAAATAGCTTCGATTTTGTGATGTTCGTTCGTCCCCTCTGCTTTGATGTTGATATTCGCTTTTGCTCCATCAGAGAAAGATTTAAAGAAATGATAAAACATTTCCGTTGGCATTTTACCTACCATTTCGCGTTTGAATTCGGTTTCCCAAACCAGCCAGTTTCTACCACCAAAATCAATCGCTACTTGAGATAAGCAGTCGTCCATTGGCAAACAGAAGCCATAACGCTCAATTCCTAATTTGTTTCCTAAAGCTTTCGCAAAAACTTCTCCCAAAGCAATTGCTGTGTCTTCGATCGTATGGTGTTCATCAACTTCAAGGTCGCCTTTTACCAAAATCTCCAAGTCCATTTGTCCGTGGCGTGCAATTTGGTCAAGCATGTGGTCAAAAAAGGCAATTCCCGTTTCGATTTTGCTTTTTCCTGTTCCGTCCAAGTTCAGGTTGATGTAAATATCTGTCTCGTTTGTTTTTCTTGAAATCGATGCCGAACGCGCTTCTAGTTTTAAAAACTCGTAAATCACTTTCCAATCGGTAGAATGCAAGACAATGATTTCGTCTAATTCTTCTTTTTTGCTTGAGATTTCAGCGATTCCCAAATCATCTTCCGATTTCAGGAAAATAGCTTTTGCGCCTAGGTTTTTAGCCAATTCCACATCGGTAATGCGATCGCCTAAAACAAATGAGTTGGCCAAATCGTATTCAGGATTGTCAATGTATTTTTTCAACATTCCGGTTCTTGGCTTGCGTGTAGGCGCATTGTCTTCAGGGAAAGAACGATCTATAAAAATATCATCAAAAAGAACTCCTTCGTTTTCAAAAGCTCTTAAAATAAAGTTTTGTGTTGGCCAAAAAGTATCTTCCGGAAAACTATCGGTTCCCAAACCATCCTGATTGGTAACCATAACCAATTCGTAATCCATTTCTTTGGCGATTTTTGCCAAATACTGAAATGCTTTTGGGTAAAATTCCAGTTTTTCTAAACTATCTAATTGATATCCTTCCGGTTCCAATACAATCGTTCCGTCACGATCTATAAAAAGTACTTTCTTCATTTTTATTTATTTTTAGCTCACGCTAATTTAATTTCTTTCTTTTATAGGATTACTCTATTATTTTCTTTAACTATTTGTTTCATAAAATATAAATTGGCTAAGGTCATAATTAATATACTTGAAATCCAAAAATAAAATCCTTCATTGTAATTTGAAAATTGAATTTCATTTTTAAAAAAATCATAAATAACAAAAAACAAACAGAAAAACAATGATAAGGCGCTATATTTTAAAGTAATTTTATTTTTTTTAAAATTGACCCAAGACATTATTAGCATCGGATTAGCAAGCCAAGCAATTGAAATAATATTACCTTTTAAAATCCCAAACCATCCAAAAACAAAAATTTCCCACCCTTTAGTATACTCTCTGTAATTTGGAGAATGAAAAAAAACAGCCTGATTTAATGATATTAAGAAACATACTATACTTAATAGAACTATATATTTATTATTAATAGTCATTTAATAAAATTTTCTTCATTTTTTAAGCTTTTAATGCTTCAATTAATTTTTTATTTTCTTCTTCGGTTCCAATAGTCAGACGTAAGGTGTTTTCACATAACGGTTGTGTTGTCCTATTACGGATAACGATTCCTTTGGCGATCAAATCATCGTATCTTTTATTCGCGTCATCCACTTTTATCAAGATAAAATTAGCCTCAGTCGGATAGATTTTTTCAACATATTTTATGTCAAGTAAAACTTTAAGTAATTCTTCTCTTTGCTCAATAATAGAAGCTATTTCGTGTTTTATTGCGTTGGTATCATCCAGTCGTGCTAAAGCTCTTTTTTGCGTCAGTTCATTGACGTTATAAGGAGGTTTTATTTTGTTTAAAATAGCAATTATTTCTTTTGAAGCATAGCAAATTCCCAAACGGATTCCTGCTAATCCATAAGCTTTTGACAGCGTTTGAGTGATAATCAAATTTGGGTATTGATCCATTTTTTTCAACCAGCTTTCTTTGTCTGAAAAATCTATATACGCTTCATCAATCACAATTAACTTTTTAAAATTTTCCAATAATGCAGTCACACTTTCTTCCGAAAAAGAATTTCCTGTTGGGTTATTTGGCGAACATAAAAATATAATTTTGGTGTTGTTGTCAACTGCTTGAAAAATTTTCTCAATTTGAGGTTGAAAATCGGTTGAAAGCAATACTTCTCTATTCTCAACCGCATTGATATTTGCCAAAACACCATACATTCCGTAAGTGGGCGGTAAAGAGATTACATTATCCACTTTTGGTTCGCAAAAAGCTCTGAAAATCAAATCCAACACTTCGTCACTGCCGTTTCCTAAAAGCATTTGGTCTTGACTTACACCGTGTTGTTTTGCTAAAATACTTTTTACAGAAGCCTGTTGTGGGTCGGGATAACGGTTTACTCCGCTATTGTACGGATTTTCATTGGCATCCAAAAAAACCATATCGGCGGTATCAAAATCCTCAAATTCATCCCTTGCAGACGAATAAGGCTTTAAAACTTTAACGTTATCACGTGTTATTGTATTTATATCGAAAGTCATTTTTTATATTTTTTAAAAAGAAAATAGATGATAGAGTATAGAAAATAGACTTTTTTGCTTGTGGTTAATTCTTTGTTTTAAAGTCTTTATTCTGAAATCTATGCTCTTTATTCTATTTTCTTAAAATTCTATTTTTTATTTAATCGCAATGTTACGGCATTTTTATGCGCTTGCAATCCCTCGGCTTCAGCCATTATTTCAATCGCTTTTCCAATGTTTTGAATACCTTTTTCGGATATTTTTTGGAAAGTCATCGATTTGGTAAAACTATCAAGGTTTACACCGCTGTAATTTTTGGCATAACCATTTGTTGGCAAGGTATGATTCGTTCCTGATGCGTAATCTCCTGCACTTTCCGGAGTGTAGTTTCCGATGAAAACAGAACCTGCGTTGGCAATATTATCTACATAGAAAGCTTCGTCTTTGGTACAAATGATAAAATGTTCAGGGCCGTATTCATTGATTAATTCTAAAGCGATGGCATCATTTTCAACAAAAATCAATTTGGAATTGGCGATAGCTTTTTCTGCGATAGCTTTTCGAGGTAAAGCATCCATTTGTGATTGGATTTCTTTTTCAACCTCATCGATCAATGTTTTTGAAGTCGAAACCAAAATTACCTGACTGTCAGTTCCATGCTCGGCTTGAGAAAGTAAGTCGGATGCAACGAATGCAGGAACGGCACTATCATCGGCAACAATCAACAATTCTGAAGGCCCCGCCGGCATATCAATTGCAACACCGAATTGAGTAGCTAATTGTTTGGCAACAGTCACAAATTGGTTTCCTGGGCCAAATATTTTATACACTTTTGGAATACTAACAGTACCAAAAGTCATTCCGGCAATAGCTTGAATTCCTCCCACTTTCAGAATTTTGGTCACACCGCATAAGTAAGCAGCGTATAAAATGGCTGGATTGATGTTTCCATTTTTGTCCGGAGGCGAACATAATACAATTTCGCTGCAACCTGCAAGATTAGCCGGTACCGCAAGCATTAACACTGTAGAAAACAAAGGAGCAGTTCCGCCGGGAATGTATAAACCAATTTTTTGGATTGGTCTTTTTTCCTGCCAACAGCTTACACCTTCAATTGTTTCAACAGTTACGCGATTTGTTTTTTGTGCAGCGTGGAATTTTTCAATATTTGATTTTGCCAATTGAATGGCTTCTTTCAATTCTTTGGAAATAGTTGCAATTGCCGTGGCTATTTCGGTTTGTGAAACTTCCAAATCAGGAACAGAAACCCCATCGAAAAGAGAAGTATATTTTGCTACTGCAAAATCCCCTTTGGATTGTACTTCCTTGAAAATCCCTTTTACGGTTGCTTCAATGTCATCAACTGTTTTAGTTGGCCTTTCTAAAATTGATGACCAGGTTTCTGGTTTTGGGTTATATATTTTGTTCATTTTATTAAAGATTTTGATTGTAATGATTTCTAATTTATAACTTCTGAAATCAAACTTTACAATACCATTTTTTCAATAGGACACACTAAAATTCCCTCAGCTCCGGCCTCTTTCAGTTTGTCGATTACTTCCCAAAAAGTATCCTTGTCAATTACAGAGTGTACACTGCTCCATCCTTCCTGAGCTAGAGGCAAAACAGTTAAACTTCTTAAAACGGGAAGAATTTTTCCAACCGCATCAATTTTATCATTTGGAACGTTCATCAAAATATATCTTGATTTACGGGCTCTTAAAACTGATTCGATTCGGAATTTTAAAGTATCAATCAATTTTTGATTTTCTTCACTTATTTTTGGGGAAACAGCCAAAACTGCTTCACTTTTAAGGATAACTTCAACTTCTTTCAGGTTGTTTTTAAACAAAGTACTACCACTGGATACAATATCTACAATAGCATCTGCAAGACCAATATTTGGCGCAATTTCAACCGATCCCGAAATTTGGTGAATATCAACCGTCATTCCATTCGAAGCGAAATAATTCACAACTGTATTAGGATAAGAAGTGGCGATACGCAATCCGTCCAAATCTTTTAACGAATTGTATTCAAAAGTTTTTGGAACGGCTACGGACACTTTGCATTTAGAAAATCCTAATTTTTGTGCTACTTCGATTCCTTTACCTTTTTCAACCAAAAGATTATCTCCAACAATCGCAGCATCTACAACACCATCAATTAAATATTGTGGAATGTCCGAATTTCTAAGGAATAAAACTTCCAAAGGAAAATTAGTAGCTTCGGCTTTCAATTGGTCGTTCCCATTGTCTATGGAAATACCACAATCTTTTAGAATTTGAATGCTGTCTTCGTTTAAACGTCCCGATTTTTGGATTGCAATTTTAAGTGTACTCATTTGTTGTTTTTTAGTTTGTAGTTTAAATTAATGTTTGAGTACAAAGAATTAGGTAATAAAAAACCCGTTTGATGTACTCAAACGGGTTTAGATTATTGTGAATTACACGCATACCATTAACACATCGCTTGAGAGCAATAATGAGAATGATGATGATGCAATTGAATTGATAACATAACTTTAAAAAATTAGATAACTCTTTGTTTCTTTTGCAAAGATAGAGGATAAATTAATTACAATCCAATTTTTATTTTAACGTTTCACTAATTATTTGTTAAATTAAAAAACGTATTAATTGTTAGAAAGCGAATTGATTTCAGGTGAAATTTTGAACTTAAAATATGAAACACCCACCAAAACTGCTTTTTATGCAGTTGTTAATGGGTGTTCAACCAACCTTAAAATAATTATTAATAATCTACTAATTTAGAACAGCTTCCAAAGTAGGTCCAGCTGCAACTAAACGTTTTCCTTCATCAGTATCGGTATATTGTTCGAAATTTTGAATGTAACGTGCAGATAGGTCTTTTGCTTTGCGTTCCCATTCTTCTTCGTTTTTATAAGTATCTCTTGGGTCTAAGATTCCAGCGCTTACATTTGGCAATTTTGTTGGAACTGTCAAATTCAAGAATGGAATTGTTTTAGTTTCCGCAGTTTCGATTTCACCACTGATGATTGCATCGATGATAGCTCTTGTGTTTTTAAGAGAGATTCTTTTTCCAGTACCGTTCCAACCTGTGTTTACCAAGTAAGCTTTAGCTCCGTGTTCTTTCATTTTTCCAATCAATGTTTTAGAATACATAGTTGGGTGCAATGTTAAGAAAGCTTCACCAAATGCAGGAGAGAATGATGGAAGCGGTTCAGTGATTCCTCTTTCTGTACCAGCTAATTTTGAAGTGTATCCGCATAAGAAGTGGTATTGTGCTTGATCCTCGTCTAAGATTGATACCGGAGGCAATACTCCAAATGCATCGGCAGAAAGATAAATGATTTTGCTCGCGTGTCCTGCTTTGGACGGCAACACTATTTTATTGATATGGTAAATTGGATATGAAACTCTTGAGTTTTCAGTGATTGAGTGATCGGAGTAGTCGATTTCACCGTATTCGTCAACAATTACATTTTCTAATAAGGCATCTCTTTTGATAGCTCTCCAGATGTCTGGTTCGTTTTCTTCAGATAAATCAATTACTTTAGCATAACAACCTCCTTCATAGTTGAACACGCCGTGGTCATCCCATCCATGCTCGTCATCACCAATCAAGAATCTTTTTGGATCGGCAGAAAGTGTAGTTTTTCCAGTTCCTGAAAGTCCGAAGAATACTGCAACATCTCCTTTTTCACCTACGTTAGCAGAACAGTGCATGGAAGCCATTCCTTTTAGAGGCAAATAATAGTTCATCATGGAGAACATTCCTTTTTTCATTTCACCACCATACCAAGTTCCTCCAATAAGCTGAATTCTTTCAGTAAGATTGAAAACCACAAAGTTTTCTGAGTTTAATCCTTGTTCTCTCCAGTTTGGATTTACAGTTTTGGAACCGTTCATTACAATGAAATCAGGTTGTCCAAAGTTTTCCAATTCGTAATTTGAAGGGCGGATGAACATATTGGTTACAAAATGTGCTTGCCAAGCCACTTCCATTACAAAACGAACTTTAAGTCTTGTGTCAGGATTTGTTCCGCAAAATGCATCAACTACGTATAATTTTGGAGAAGTAGAAAGTTGTTTTAGAACTAATCCTTTTAAATCATCATAAATAGCTTGGCTTGTTGGAAAGTTTACTTTGTCATCCCAGTAGATGGTATCTCTTGTAACTGTATCTTTTACGATATATCTGTCTTTTGGTGAACGACCAGTGAAAACTCCAGTTTTTACAGCTACTGCACCTGTATCTGTCAAAGCCCCTTTTTCATATCCTTTTCTTTTATTAGAAACTTCGGCTTGGAATAATTCTTCGTAGGAAGGGTTATATACAACTTCATGGTACCCTGTGATTCCTAAATTGTGCAATTCCTGAATAATTTTGATGTTTTTCATGATTTTTTTTGTTTATGTGTTTTTTTGTGTTTTTTCTACTTCAAAAGTACTTTAACAAATAAAAAAAAAAGCTGATTTTTATCATGTTTGCAAGAAAAGTTGCGCAAACGTTTTCGTCTTTTTTCCTTGTTTTACAAGGGTTTGCAGGATTCCTTTATCTTTAAATGAATTGGCTAGAGAAACGATATAATTGTATGAAGTAAAATCACACAAATCTGATTTTTGTCATATAAAATTACTAAAAAAATTAATTCATTTACTGTATTATTCACAGTTAAAATATATCAATATGTTTGAATGGTTTAGAATATTATTTACTCCGACAGATACCCCGGAGATGACACAGTCCTTAATAGCATTGTTTATGGCAGTAAGTGTCGGTTTTTTTGTTGGAAAACTCAAATTTGGGAATGTCTCTCTTGGGGTTTCAGCGGTAATGTTTGTAGGCCTTTTTTTGGGTCATTTGGGTTTTAGCATGGATGCAGAATTAATTCAGTTTGTTAGGGAATTTGGTTTGATTCTGTTTGTTTATGGTATTGGTATTCAGGTTGGTCCCAGTTTTTTCTCTTCTTTCAAAAAGGAAGGAGTGATTTTTAATGCTTTGGGAGTTGGGACTGTTTTTTTGGGTGGAATAATTGCTTATTTAATTCATTTGATTGTAAATGTGAAAATTGAAAATGCAGTCGGATTAATGTCTGGTTCCGTTACAAACACACCTGGTTTGGGGGCAGCCAAATCAACGTTGATTGAAATTCAAAAACAATTAAACCTCCCTTCTGATCATTTTGCAGATCCTGCAATTGCTTATGCCATTACTTATCCCATCGGAGTTTTTGGAATCATACTCATTATAATTTTGGCCAAAAACTTATTGAAAATTGATTTATCCAAAGAAGTTATTTTGCTCAATGAAAAAAATAAAGATTCCGAAAATAAAATTGTCAGAGAAAAATGTAGGGTTACCAAACCCGAAGTCTTTGGGAAAACGATTCGTCAGATCTATAAAGAATTCCATATCGAAGACGTGATTGTTTCCAGACAAAAACGAAGTGGATCAAAAGTGGTTTATTCGCCTTCTTTGGAATCCATCATAACCGAAAAAGATGTTTTGATGGTAGTTGCAAAACAAAAAGATATTGCAAAGTTTATTGATATTGTGGGTAAAGTATCAACAGATTTATTTATTGAATCTGAAGGTGATGTTACAGCAAAAATATTGAGTGTCACTAAAAAAACAGCCACTCATAAAACATTGGCACAATTGGATTTGTACAACCAATTTGGATTAAAAGTGACTCGTGTAGTTCGTTCAGGGTTGGAAATTTTAGCTCAGCCCTCTTTAGAACTTTATTATGGCGACACTTTGATGGTAGTAGGTAACAAAGAAGGAATTGCTGAAGCTGAGAAAATCATTGGGAATTCTAAAAAAATACTTTTGGAACCTGATTTTCTTTCTTTGTTCGGAGGGTTGATTTTTGGTGTTATAATAGGTTCCATCCCTATAATGATCCCTTCCCTACCTGTTCCATTAAAATTGGGATTGGCGGCCGGACCACTTTTGGCTGCAATATTTATCAGTAGATACGGCGGTGTTGGAGTTATTCATTCATATATCAATAACGGCGCGATTCATTTTATGAAAGATTTCGGGATTTGTCTTTTCTTTGCTGCTGTTGGGATTAAGGCCGGTCATGGTTTCTATGATAATTTCGTTGCAAATGACGGCTGGATGTGGATTTACTATGGTTGTTACATCACTTTTATACCGTTAGTCATTTTGGTTCTTATCAGCCGATTTGTATTCAAACTTAATTTTTATCAAATGGTGGGAATTATGAGTGGTTCCTATACTGATCCAGCTGCTTTGGCTTTTAGTACCAAATACCTTGATTCGGATATTCCTAATCAATCGTATGCTACGGTTTATCCTTTGGTTACTATCAGTAGGATATTAGTGGCTCAATTGCTTATTCTACTTTTTGCGAGTTGATGATGGGAAATTTGATAATTGATTTCTTTGTTATTCGATTATCTAAAAAATAGAATCTGCGGAATCTGCGTGTTAATTTTTTCACACTGATTTCGCAGATTTTTTACTTCTAAAAAATACAAATGTTCTTCTTTAGCCCCGATCGCAGTGAAAATCCTTATAAACCGTCTCGTCCCAAAAGACGAGAGGTTTATAAGATTGTAACGGAGAGCGGGACAACTGTTTCTCTGAAAAGTTAATGTTCTGCTTCTATAAACAAATAAGTACTTAATATTCCAAAAGTGTTTTTAACTCGTTTTCGAATCGGCCTTTCGGCAAATATTGATCTTCGAGGGCTTTTGTGAAAGGAATCGGGGAATCGAGGCTCGCTACACGTTTTACTGGCGCATCCAAATATTCAAAACAATTTTCCATAATCAAAGCTGAAATATCGCTGGCAACGCCTCCAAACATGGAATCTTCCTGATAAATAATCACTTTTCCAGTCTTTTTGACCGATGTGTAAATTGCTTCGGTATCTAAAGGCTGAAGTGTTCTTAAATCCAATAGATCAGCTTTTATGTCAGGGTTTTTATTCAAGGTTTCCAAAGCCCAATGTACGGCTGCACCAAAAGAGATAATCGTGACATCCTTACCTTCTTTTAGTAAAGCTGCTTTCCCTAACGGAATGGTGTAATAATCAGTTGGGACTTCTTGGGAGAGGCTTCGGTACAATTGTTTGTGTTCAAAGAAAAGCACAGGATTTGGATCGTTGATTGAAGCGTTCAGCAAGCCTTTAGCGTCAACTGGAAAAGCGGGATAAACTACTTTTAATCCCGGAGTCTTGGTAAACCAGGCTTCGTTGGTTTGTGAATGAAAAGGTCCTGCTTGAGTTCCACCGCCACAAGGCATTCTAACAACTACATCGGCTTTTTCCAACCAACGGTAATGTGATTTTGCGAGTAAATTTACAATTGGGTTAAATCCGGTCGAAACAAAATCGGCAAACTGCATTTCGACAATGGCTTTGTAGCCGTTAATAGACAATCCCATGGCTGTCGAAACTACGGCGCTTTCGCAAATAGGCGTATTCCGAACACGCTCTTTGCCAAATTGTGTCACAAAGCCATCAGTTATTTTGAAAGCACCACCGTATTCGGCAATATCCTGTCCCATAATAACCGACTTTTCGTGTCTTTCCATAGATTGTTTTAAACCGCTGGAAATTGCGTCTATAAAGCGGATATTTTCAGTTTTGTCATTTGGAGGGAAATATTTAAAATCATAAGGTTTGTAAACGTCATTTAATTCACCTTCGTAAGTAGGAACAATTTCAGGCTCTGCATTTGCCATTGCCCAACTTTCGTCAATGTCTTTTTTGATTTCCTGCTGAATTTGATCATCATGTTCTTTGGTAAGAATGTTGCTATGGTACAAAAAGCTTCTGTAATTGTCTACAGGGTCTTTTGCAGCCCATAAATCCATTAATTCTTGCGGAACATATTTAGTACCACTCGCCTCTTCATGTCCTCTCATACGGAATGTTTTGAACTCTAGTAAAATTGGGCGCGGGTTTTCAATCATCGATGCTTTCAATTCTGTCAATAAATTAAAAACCTCCAAAATATTATTTCCATCTACAATACGGCTTTCAATTCCGTAACCAATTCCTTTATCAGCAAGGTTTTCGCAACGGTATTGTTCGTTGGTTGGTGTTGATAGGCCGTAGCCGTTATTTTCAATAATAAATAGAACGGGCAAATCCCAAACTGCTGCAATATTCAGGGCTTCGTGAAAATCACCTTCGCTGGTTGCACCCTCTCCAGTAAAAACGGCAGTTACTTTTCCGTTTTTCTCTAATTTATTGGCTAATGCAATTCCGTCAGCGACACCCAGCTGAGGTCCCAGATGTGAAATCATCCCTACTATTTTATATTCTTGCGTTCCAAAGTGAAAGCTTCGGTCTCTGCCTTTGGTAAAACCATTGGCTTTGCCTTGCCATTGTGAAAAAAGACGGTGTAGCGGGATGTCTCTGCCTGTAAATACGCCCAGATTTCGGTGCATAGGTAATATGTATTCATCAGTATCCAAAACAGCTGCAATTCCCACCGAAATTGCTTCTTGTCCTATTCCGGAAAACCATTTGGAGACTTTTCCCTGACGGATCAGGATTAACATTTTTTCTTCAACCAATCGTGGTTTCAGTATTCTTTTATATAAATCTAATAAGGTTTCGTTTGATAAATTCTGTCTGTCAAAATTCATTTTTTTGGTTTTTATAGCATGTTTCAAAGATATATAAATATAACAGTAATTAAATTAAATGTTATATTATTTTGAAACGAGTGTAATTTTTGAAATAACTGAATTGATTTATTTTTTAACTTTGTCAACTTGGATTTTTAAATTTTATTGAATTCCAAGTATTAAATACATATTATATGCAAAACATTCCTAGTGTTGACTTGCGTGATTTCCTTTCGGACGACCCGAAACGTAAACAAAAATTTGTAAATGAAATCGGGAGTGCATTCGAAGATATAGGCTTCGTAGCGCTCAAAGGGCATTTTTTGAACGATCAATTAGTTGATGAATTGTATGGCGAAATTCGAAATTTCTTTTCGTTGCCATTAGAAACAAAACACAACTATGAAATCCCTGAAATTGGAGGGCAAAGAGGTTATGTTTCTTTTGGAAAAGAGCATGCCAAAGGCCGAAAAGAAGGCGATTTAAAAGAGTTTTGGCACTTTGGTCAGTATGTGGACAAAGATTCAAAATATGCATCGGAATACCCTGAAAACGTTGAGGTAAAAGAATTGCCTCGTTTTAATGTGGTAGGTAAAGAAGCTTATCAAATGCTTGAAAAAACTGGTGTTTATGTGTTGAGAGCTTTGGCATTACATCTTGGATTGGATGAATTTTATTTTGACCAATACGCCAAAGACGGGAATTCGATTCTAAGACCAATCCACTACCCTCCTATTACGACTGAACCAGAGAATGCTGTTAGAGCAGCTGCTCATGGCGATATCAACTTAATTACATTGTTGATGGGAGCGCAAGGCAAAGGATTACAAGTTCAAAACCATAATGGTGATTGGATTGATGCTGTTGCCGAACAGGATGAATTGGTGATAAATGTGGGTGATATGCTTTCACGCCATACCAATAACAAACTAAAATCTACCATTCATCAAGTGGTTAACCCGCCAAGGGAATTATGGGGAACCTCCCGTTATTCTATTCCGTTTTTCATGCACCCGGTAAGTGATATGAAATTGGACTGTTTGGAAAACTGCATTGATGCCGAAAATCCTAAAAAATATGAGGATATTACTGCGGGAGAGTTTTTATACGAACGATTAGTAGATTTAGGATTAATCAAAAAATAAAACCTATTTTTATAAAACAAAAAGATGTCGAAAGATATCTTTTTGTTTTATATAATTAATTAGAAAATTTTACAATGGATTTACAAGACCAATTAAAAAATCTTTTTCCGGACCATGAACCAGCTCATGAAGAAGCAATCCAAAAAGAAGCTCATGAATTATATGTTCAAAAAGAACCTATGATTTGTAAATACGAAAAAAGAAAAGGGAAAGCAACTACTATAATAGAAGGTTACGAAGGAACCGATGAGGATTTTAAAATTTTGGCCAAAGAAATTAAAACCAAATTAAGTGTTGGCGGAAGTTTTAAAGACGATTCTATTATTATCCAAGGGGATTACCGCGACAAAATAATGGCTATCCTAAAAGAAAAAGGATTTAAGGTAAAACGTGTTGGAGGATAAGAAAGGTTTAAAAAAAGTTTAATATGGCTTAAATGTTTAAATCAGTTCTACGGCCTAAACTTTCTAAACTATTAAACTTTTAAACCATATTAAACTACAATAAACCATATTAAACTTAAAAAAATGTCTATACAGCAATCCGAATTAATACTCAATCCTGACGGGAGTGTGTATCATCTTAATCTGAAACCCGAAAATATTGCCCGTGATATTATTTTTGTGGGAGATCAAGACAGGGTATCAAAAATTACCAAACACTTTGATGTTATTGAATTTTCAACTCAAAAAAGAGAATTCAAAACCGAAACAGGAATTTATAAGGGCAAACGTTTAACTGTGATGTCGACTGGAATTGGCCCGGATAATATCGATATTGTTATTAATGAACTCGACGCACTTGTTAATATCGATTTGGAAACCAGAAAACCAAAAGAAAAACTAACATCATTAAATATTATCCGAATAGGGACTTCGGGTTCTTTGCATGATGATATTCCTGTGGATAGTTTCGTGATGGCGCAATTTGGTTTGGGACTGGACAATATGCTTCGCTCCTATTTGATCGAAACTATTTCAAATGTTGAGATGGAAAATGCATTTATCGAACACACTAATTGGGATTTGAAAAAAGGCAGACCTGTAGTTGTCCCTTGTTCACGAACATTAGAAAAAAGAATGGATAGCGATAAAATGCACAAGGGAATTACAGCAACGGCTGGTGGTTTTTATGGTCCACAAGGGCGCATTTTACGTTTGGATATCCAAGACAAAAAGTTGAACTCTAAGATGGATAATTTCTTTTTTGAAGGAACTAAAATAACTAATCTCGAAATGGAAACTTCAGCTATTTACGGACTTTCGGCTCTTTTGGGGCATAATGCACTTTCGTTAAATGCCATTATTGCTAATCGTGCCAATGGCACTTTCAGTAGTGATCCATACAAAGCAGTAGATGAGTTAATTTTGTACACATTGGAGAAATTGGCTGTAAAATAATTTAATTCTGGAAATAAAAAGTTTAATCGTAAGTAGTTTTTTAAATAGCTACTGGATTCTTTTTTTAAAACTATATTTGCGTTTTGAAAATCAAAACAATGAAAATAATACTTACTGGAGCAACCGGCGTTTTAGGGTCGCATATTATGTATGACATTCTGGAGCTTTTTATTAAGCAAAACAATAATGGAAAGCTTTTTATTATTGCAAGAAACAAAGGGAAAGTCAACGCGATCGACCGTGTCAATGAACTTTTGACCAGTGATTATACTCCTGAAATTTTACGAAAAGCAGGTTTAGAAAAACTACACCGTTATATCGAAATCATCGATTCTGATTTAGCAAACCTTCAAGATACTTTTTCCGAAAAAATAAAGGGCGCCTATTTCATCCATTCGGCTGGATATGTAAATCTTTCCACTGACGAAAAATTGAAAGGCAAAATTTTTGATGAGAATGCAAAGATTACCAAGTCACTTTTCAATACGTTCCACCCTTTTATAAAGAAATTCGTTTACATTGGAACAGCTTTTTCATCAGGAATCAGAGTCGGACTGATAGATAATGATTTTCATAATCTTGGTTTCAAGCCAAAGCATCGCAATGCCTATGAAGATGCCAAATTTCATTCTGAGAATTTCATTGCACAAGAATGTAAAAGATTAGGATTGCCATTCCAAATTCTGAGGCCAAGTGTTATCGGCGGGAAAATGTTGGGGACTGAAAGCCCTTATTTCATTCCGAAATACATGGTTTTTTATCTTTTGGCGAAGTTTTTCCATTTTACCTCACAACGAAAAGGCGAACAGGAAAATGTTCGTTTTATTATCAATGAGGAAACAGGATTGAATATTATACCGGTCGATTATGTATCCAAAGTGATTGTAAACACTTTTGAAAGGGACGATATCGAGCAACTGAATATCGTAAATGATAAAAGTTTCAATATTGTAAAAGGACTGCAACTGATTATGAAAGAAGTGGGTTATACTAATTTCACTTTAATCAAAAATCCACTCGATTTCAAATACAAAAACACTATCGAGAAACTGTATTATGAGAGTATTGGTAAGCATTTAAAACCTTATTTTATTACCAAACCCAACGAATACGACACTACTTTACTGAATTCAATCCTTGAGATTCCCAAATTAGATAACGAAGCATTTACCAATATGATTCGTTATGCTATATCCAATGATTTTAAGGATATCAATGTGTAAAGTTGCTGGGATTCTAAGTTTATAAGAGACTAGAGTATTAAAAAACTTAGAATCTTAGTAACTCAGAAACTTAGAATCTTAAAGTTTTAGTATCTTAGCATCTCAGTAACCAAAAAAAAACATTTCCCTACTTTTTGGGTGTTATGATACAACTTACTAAAGAGAATTTTTATCGGATAAGAGCCAAGTTTCGATTGAAAAAACCTTGGGACAGTTTTGTTATCTTCTTTTTGACAGTTATAATAACAATTCCTTCATTTATTGTAATTCACCAAAATATTATTGACCCGCAGTGGTATTTTAGTTTGGACAGAATACTGCTTTTTATCCTCGTTTTTATAGTTGTCTATTGCGTATTGTATGCTTTGAGAACTATAAGCATCATTTGTTTGGGAATTTATCTTTTGATGCTTATTTATGGTAGTTTATTCGGGAATTTTAATTTTAATTCTGTTTTCGATGATTACAATTCGATGTTATACACGATGAATAATAATCCTTTTCCGCAGGATATTATTGTTGCCAAATTACTTCCTTTTCCCAATAAGAGTGAAATATTGAGGGCAATCGAATATGAGAACCCAAAGGTGAGAAACTTTGCCATAATGGCTACAACGAGGCATTTTAAATATATTCGTGGTTATTCGGATTACAGGACTTTAATCCAGTGTTTTGCTGTGTTTAAAGAAATTAATAGCCGCTGGAATTATGTAAATGACCCTAAATATGGAGACTATATTGCTACGGCACATGAATCGTTACTTTATTTTTCGGGAGATTGTGACGATCATTCCATCTTAATGGCAGCTTGTGTGCGCTCGATAGGTGGCACTCCCCGACTGATTCATACCAAAGGGCATATTTATCCCGAAATATTGATTGGAGATAAAGGGGATCTTGAAACGGTGAATTTTTTGATAAAAAACATTTTGTTTCCTGACGAAAGTCGCGGAAAAACACTGAATTATCATATCGATGAGCACGGCCAAATTTGGTTGAACCTAGATTATACTGCAAAATATCCCGGAGGTCCTTTTATGTTTGAAGAAATATTGGGAGCTTTGACCTTGGAATAAATGAATTTACAGCCAATTAATCTTTTCCAAATTATTCTTTTCTAAATATATATTTGCTTGACTAAAATGTTTATTTCCAAACCATTTCCCTTGATTGGCACTCATTGGTGAAGGATGCCCTGATTCTAAAACCAAATGCTTGCTTCTGTCAATTTTAGCGCCTTTTTTTTGTGCAAAACTTCCCCAAAGCATAAAAACTATGTTTTCTTTTTCTTCCGATATTTTTTTAATGACTGCGTCGGTAAAAAGATTCCACTTGAGGTGTTTGTGACTGTTTGGAATGTCTTTTCTAACGGTTAAGGAGGCATTGAGCAGCAAAACACCTTGCTTTGCCCAAAATTCAAGATTTCCTGTAGTTGGCATGAAAATAGAGTCTAAATCGGAGTTGATTTCCCTGAAAATATTACGTAATGATGGTGGGATTTTCACAGAATCATTTACCGAAAAAGATAAACCATTGGCTTCGCCATCTCCATGATAAGGATCTTGGCCGATAATAACTACTTTAATGTCTTTGAATGGGCAATTATTAAAAGCCGAAAAAATAAGTTCTTTTGGAGGAAAACAAACTGAATTTTGATATTCCTGTTCAACGGTATTCATCAATTCAACAAAATAGGGTTTTGTAATTTCGTCTGATAAAATAGTTTGCCAAGAAGGATTTAGGTTGAGGTTCATATTCAAAAGTTGTTTTCGCAAAGATACACGAAGATTTTAAAGAGATTCTCAAAAAAATATTATGACAAAAGGCAAATAATTATCTTGATTTTACCTGTTTTAATCTCTAAAAATTACACTATGTTTCTTTCTTAAAATAACCTTATTTTTGTAGCGTTAAATCAATTTATTAAATGATCTCCATTACCGAAAAAACATTACAAGATTTACAATTTCCTACTGTCTTAGAAACAATTTCTGAAATCTGTAATACCGACATAGGAAAACAAAAAGCCTTGGAAATTACTCCTTTTAGAGAAAAAGAATCTTTGATGAGCGCATTGTTGCAAACATCAGAGTATGTCTCTTCTTTTCAAAATAACAATGCAATTCCTAATCACGGTTTTGATGCCATTACTTACGAAATTAAGTTTCTTGCCATCGAAGACAGTTTTTTGGAAGTGGGAAGTTTTAGAAAAATTGCTACTATATCCGAAACGACTAACGTGCTTTTGGCATTTTTAAATAAATTCAATGATTATTATCCGAGTCTTTGTGCGAAAAGTTCGGGAATCCAGCTTACCAAAGAAATTGTCTCTTTGATTGATGTGGTAGTGGATAAATATGGAGAGATAAAAGACAATGCCTCTCCCCGACTTTTAGAAATCCGCCGGGAAATGAATTTGGTTCGTGGAAAAGTGAATCAAAGTTTTGGTTCGGCTTTGACGCAATACAATAGTTTGGGTTATTTGGACGATATCAAAGAAAGTTTTGTGCAAAACCGTCGTGTTTTGGCTGTTTTGGCGATGTATAGACGAAAAGTGAAAGGTTCTATTCTTGGAAGTTCTAAAACTGGAAGTATTGCCTATATCGAACCCGAAAATACCCTCAAATATTCCCGTGAATTAAGTAATCTGGAATATGAGGAAAAAGAGGAAATCACCAAGATTTTAAAGCAATTGACGAATGCTATCCGTCCTTTTTTGCCTTTATTGATTCAGTATCAGGATTTCCTTAGTGATATTGACGTAATTGCTGCCAAAGCAAAATATGCGAATAGAATCAATGGAATTTTGCCAACAATTACTGAGGAACGTCGTCTTTATTTCAGGGATGCCTATCACCCTATTTTGTATTTGACCAATAAACAAAAGAAAGAAGTTACGCATCCGCAAACAATTGAATTAAGTCAGCAAAACAGAATAATAGTTATTTCTGGACCAAATGCGGGTGGGAAAACCATTTCGATGAAAACAGTTGGGTTATTGCAATTGATGTTACAATCGGGAATGTTAATACCGGTTCATGAACGCAGTGAAACATTTCTGTTTGACAGAATCTTGACAGATATTGGCGATAATCAATCTATTGAAAATCATTTGAGTACTTATAGTTACCGATTGAAAAACATGAACTACTTTTTGAAAAAGTGCAATAAAAGAACCATGTTTTTGATTGATGAATTTGGTACAGGTTCCGATCCTGAATTGGGTGGTGCTTTGGCTGAAATCTTCCTGGAAGAGTTTTATCATAGAGAAGCTTTTGGATTGATAACAACGCATTATTCGAATCTGAAAATTTTGGCAAATGAACTGCCTTGTGCTACAAATGCAAATATGTTATTTGATGAAAAATCATTGGAGCCAATGTATAAATTGGTTTTAGGACAGGCAGGAAGTTCTTTTACTTTTGAAGTGGCTCAGAAAAATGGAATTCCTTTCGGTTTAATTAATCGGGCTAAAAAGAAAATTGAGATTGGAAAAGTCCGTTTTGATAAAACAATCGCCAATTTGCAGAAAGAACGCTCCAAACTGGAAAAAACTTCCATTAATCTTAAGGAAGAAGAAACCAAAGCTCGTGAAGAAAGCAAAAAGATGGAAGATATCAATGTGAGAATCAAACAAAAATTAGAAAGCTATCAGGAATTGTATGATAGTAACCAAAAGACAATTTATATTGGTCAAAAAATAGAAGATATCGCCGAAAAATATTTTAATAATAAAAACAAAAAAGATCTTATTGGAGAATTTTTGAAAATTGTTGAGATAGAAAATTCCAAACGTAAAAAAGCTACTCCAAAAGAAGTTAAGGCAATACAACAAAAGAAAAAAGAAGTTATTCAAGAGGTTGCTGTTGTCGTTGAAGAAATTCGCAAGGAAAAGAAAGAAAAGAAATTAAAACCGGTAATTGAAAAACCAAAACCTATTCTGAAAGTTGGTGACCGAGTGCGAATGCTGGATGGTAAATCAGTGGGAAGCATTGATAAGATTGAAAAAAATAAAGCAGTGGTGAATTATGGACTCTTTACTTCTAAAGTGAGTTTGGACGAATTGGAATTGGTTGAAGCGGTTAAGAAGTAGTTTTTGTTTATTAGTTATCACACGAGATTAGGTCATTGCGAGGCACGAAGCAATCCCGTTCAGTGTATTCCTATGGATGGGTTGTTTGGGTAGTTTTAGTTTGATTGTATGATTGATTCATGCATCGCAATGACCAATTGAGACTGAATTTATTATTGTAAATTGATACTTAAAATAAATGAAGCCAGGATTTGTTTATATTATTACCAATAAAAGTCAAACCGTTGTTTATACTGGTGTAACTTCAAATTTGCCACAAAGAATTTTAGACCATAAGGAGAAAAAATATCCTCAATCATTTTCTGCTCGTTATAATGTAAATATTCTGGTTTATTATGAGCAATTTCAATGGATTGAAGATGCAATAACGAGAGAAAAACAAATAAAGGCAGTGTCAAGAGAATTCAAAAATAATCTTATTCGTTCAATAAATCCAACTTGGAAAGATTTGTTTGAAGAAATTAAAGATATTATGACAGTATAAAATGATAAAGATGGAAGAACAGCGTGAGATTGCTTCGTTCCTCGCAAAGACTGTTGCGAATAAAAAAATAATTCTCTTTGACGGTGTTTGTAGTCTCTGTAATTCTGCGGTGCAGTTTGTAATTAAACACGACAAGAAAGACGTTTTTCGTTTTGTAGCACTTCAATCGGAGTTGGGAAAAGAAATACTTTCCCATATAGGGATTGATGTTAAAAACATTGATAGCATTGTTTTGTATGAACCTGGAGTGGCTTATTATTACAAGTCGGATGCTGCTTTGCAAATTGCGAAAAGCTTGAACGGTTTATTTGCCCTGAGAATTCTTTTTAAAATTATCCCAACCGGAATCAGAAATCAATTATACGATTACATTGCCAGGAATCGCTATAAATGGTACGGCAAAAAAGAAAGCTGTATGATTCCAACTCCGGACTTAAAAATAAAATTTTTGGAATAATTCTTATTACATGATAAATGTCATGTCTTACAACGCATAGATGGTGTACTTTTGACACATCTTAATATTTATGTTTTTATAAGAGGTTTATCGCTCTGTTCATGGTGATTTAATACGTTTAAAAGGTAGTTGTTTTCGTATTAGTAATTATTGGTTTAAAAGGCGCTATGATAATGATGATGGATTCTTGTAAAATGAAATGATTAGTTTTTTTTGTCTAAAAAAAGAGGATGTCTTTCTGTGGTCATCCTCTTTTGTTTTTATGAAATAGTGGTTTTTTGTCAAAAAAAAAAGAGGATGTCTTTTTATGATCATCCCCTTTTCTGAATTTTAAAAAGAAATATTAGTTTCTGATTAGTTTTCTGTATTTAATTCGTTTTGGAGTTAAATCACCACCTAAACGTTTCTTTTTGTTTTCTTCGTATTCAGTGAAACCTCCTTCAAAATAATATACTTCAGAATCACCTTCGAAAGCTAGAATGTGCGTACAAATTCTGTCTAAGAACCATCTATCGTGCGAAATAACAACGGCACAACCTGCGAAATTTTCTAACCCTTCTTCTAATGCTCGAAGCGTGTTTACGTCCAAATCATTGGTTGGCTCATCCAGCAACAATACGTTTCCTTCTTCTTTCAAAGTCATCGCTAAGTGCAAACGGTTACGCTCTCCACCAGAAAGCATCGAAACTTTCTTGTTTTGTTCGCCACCACCAAAGTTAAAGCGAGATAAATAAGCTCTTGAGTTTACTTGTTTACCTCCCATCATAATTAATTCTTGACCATCGGCAAAATTTTCCCAGATAGATTTGTTTGGGTCGATATTAGAGTGTGATTGGTCGACATAAGCAATTTTTACTGTCTCACCAATTAAAAACTCTCCGGCATCTGGTTTTTCTTCACCCATTATCATTTTGAAAATGGTTGATTTACCAGCACCATTTGGTCCGATAATTCCAACAATTCCCGCTTGTGGCAAAGTAAAATTTAAGTTGTCGTACAATAATTTGTCTCCAAAAGCTTTGGCTACATTTTTGGCTTCGATAACATTAGTTCCTAAACGTGGTCCATTTGGAATATAGATTTCCAAGTTTTCATCCAATTGTTTTTGATCTTCATTCAAAAGTTTATCATAATTCTGTAAACGTGCTTTTTGTTTGGTTTGACGTCCTTTCGCTCCTTGACGAACCCAATCCAACTCACGTTCTAAGTTTTTACGACGTTTAGAAGCTACTTTTTCTTCCAATGCCATTCTGCTTGATTTTTGGTCCAACCAAGAAGAATAATTTCCTTTCCACGGAATACCTTCTCCTCTATCCAATTCCAAAATCCATCCTGCAACATTATCCAAGAAATATCTATCGTGCGTTACTGCAATTACAGTTCCGGAATATTGTGCCAAGTGTTGTTCTAACCAAAGAACACTCTCTGCATCCAAGTGGTTGGTAGGCTCATCCAAAAGCAAGACATCAGGCTGCTGCAATAACAAACGACATAAAGCTACACGACGACGCTCTCCACCTGAAAGATTCTTAATTGGTGTATCTCCATCTGGCGTGCGCAAAGCATCCATTGCAATTTCTAATTTGGTATCGATTTCCCAAGCACCAAGAGCATCAATTTTGTCTTGTAAGGCAGCTTGACGATCCATCAACTTGTCCATTTTATCTGGATCTGAATAGTTTTCTTCAAGACCAAATAAATCATTAATCTGATTGTATTCTGCCAAAACAGCCATAGTTTCGGCCGCCCCTTCTTGAACAATTTCTAAAACAGTTTTAGAATCATCAAGAATTGGCTCCTGTTCTAAGTAACCAACTGTATAACCAGGCTGAAAAACAACATCTCCCTGATAGTTTTTATCAACTCCGGCAATAATTTTTAAAAGAGATGATTTTCCTGAACCATTTAAACCTAGAATACCAATTTTAGCTCCGTAAAAGAAACTTAAATAAATGTTTTTAAGAACAGGTTTGTCTGCTCCTTGGTAGGTTTTACTCAATTTTTGCATTGAGAAAATTACTTTTTTATCGTCTGACATGTTTATATGTTTTTAATTTATTATGATTAATTATTGGTTTTTGAAAGAAAACTATAATCGGCCTTTTAGCGAGCTAAATACCCAAGCAATGGCAAAAAATCCAATTCCAACAGCCGCAAATCCCCAGCCTGAAACTTCACTGTATCTAAAAATGCCTAATCCTATAAGTAACAATCCCATGAGTGTCATTATGAGGGTAGCCCATCCTAAAATAGTATTTTTATTCATTCCCATAATTGTAGTATTTGTTTTTTAGAAAGCTGCAAATATCGGTATTTTTTATAACTTTTTTGATTTAAAACACTTATTCCTGATACAAAATTATGGCACTTCTACCAGGGATTGTCACAGGTTGGTTTTTAATTTTTACAACGCTGTTTTGATTGATAAATTCGCCATTGCAAACAAGTGTCCAAGTCCCCTCAATGTTTTGTTTTGCTCCTTTTTCATCTCCGTTAAAATAAACTCTGATATTTTTCCATTTATCACCATTTGCATGGTTTTTCAGGGTGTAACCAACTAATAATGGGGATTCTAAAGAAAGAAATTCCAAATGCTCCTGAATCATCTTTTCGGAAGTCATTTTGAACGCAGGATGGTTGTTTCTAAGAGCTATGAGGTTTTTATAATACTGAACTAATTCTTTGTTTTCGTGTTTCCAGTTCCAGTCTATTTTGTTAATGCTGTCTGGTGATTTATAGGAGTTCTCAACTCCCATTTTGGTACGTTTCATTTCTACGCCCATGTGTAAAAAGGGAATGCTTTGAGAAGTCAAAATGATGGTATTGGCCAGTTTGTCCATTTGAACTAATTCCTTTTCGGTTGCTTTTGGATTGGCAATTTTTAATTTGTCATACAAAGTATTGTTATCATGACAGGAAACATAGCCGATAACTTTTGTTGGGCTATCGGAATATGGCGATTGCGCATAACTTCGCTTGGGATCATATTTAATTTGAGGATGATTTGTTGATGCTACAATTCCAAATTGGATTACCTCTTTGTAATTTGGATTACCGCTTACAAAACCTTTTTCGGTAACATTAGACCAATGTCCTTTTACACCATCCCTTATATCGTCTGAGAAAACGGCAATATTATCTAGTTTTTTTACACTACTTTTCAAAGCTCGTTTTTCTATAGGTAAAGGTGAATCTCCGGCTGTCCATCCTTCGCCATAAAGAAAAATAGTTGGGTCGATTTTTTTCAATGCTGCAGAAATAAGATTCATTGTTTCGACATCATGTACGGCCATTAAGTCAAATCGAAACCCGTCGATATGATATTCTTTGACCCAATATTTAAGCGATTCCAGCATGAATTGTCTCGCCATGATTCGTTCAGAAGCAAATTCATTCCCACAGGCCGTTCCATCCGAACGTTTTCCATCAGGCCAGCTTCTGTAGTAATAACCCGGAACCAATTGATCAAAAATATCGGTAGAACTGGTGTGGTTGTAAACAACATCCATTATCAATCGAATTTTTGCTTTATGCAAAGCTAAAACCATTTGTTTGTATTCATTTATTCGGACCAATCCATCAAAAGGATTAGTTGAGTAAGAACCTTCTAAAGAATTGTAATTCTGCGGATCATAACCCCAATTATATTGTTTTTTTTCTAATGAAGTTTCATCAATTGATTTGTAATCAAATACCGGAAGCAAATGCAAATGAGTAATCCCTAATTCTTGTAAATAGTCTAATCCTGTAGCTTCGCCAAAAGCATTTTTGGTATTCTTTTCGGTTAAACCAAGGAATTTTCCTTTGTTTTTTATCCCCGATGAAGGATCAATTGAAAAATCCCGCACGTGAGCTTCATACAATATGATGTCTGAAATCGATTTTAAAGAAGGCTGCTTGTCTGTTTTCCAGTCAGAAGGATTGGTTAATTTTGGGTCAAAGATCAGGCCTCGATTCCCGTTCACACCTACACCTTTTACATACGGATCAGGCATTTCTTTAGACCAATTTCCATTGATATATTTTACTTGTAACGTATAGTAGGTATTGTGATAATTGCCGTCTAAAACAATTTGCCAGACACCTGTTTTAGGATCATAATCTAAATTTTTTACAGCAAAAGTTTCTCCTCCATTGCCTTGTTTATAAAGATTTATTTTGACTTCGCTAACATTTGGACTCCATAATTTTATAATGGTTTTATTGGGCGAATAAACAACCCCCAAATCATCTTTCAAATAAACAGGATAAGCATCAAATGTAGCATACTGAATTGTGTTTATTTTTGAGTTTTGGGTCATGGCAAAATTTACTGTGAGTAATAAACCAATAATTAAATGGATTTTTTTAGTGTCGCCAAACATATTAAAAATGTTTAATTGAAAATTTTGTAAAGCATTTCTCTTAATAAATCCGCCTGTGATAAGCTGTTGGCACCAACACCTTTGCTTTTTACATCAGTATCTCGCAATGACGCCACTATTTGGCTTACTTTTTTCATTGGATAATTTTTGACTGCTACATCATAATCTTTTAAGAAAAAAGGATTAACTCCCAGTGCAGAAGCCACATTTTTAGGGTTTTTGTCCTTCAAACCGTGGTATTTCAATAGCTGAACAAAAAAGCTAAAAACCAAACCAACTGTCATAACAATTGGGTTGTCTTTTGGGTTTTGAGCAAAATTCTCAGCGATTTTGTATGCTTTCAATTGATCGCGTTCACCAATGGCTTTTCGCAATTCGAAGACATTATAATCTTTGCTAAATCCAATATTTTCTTCAATGTCTTTGGCAGATATAGTGCTTCCTGCCGGCAATATAATTTGCAGTTTTTCAAGTTCTTTATTGATAGTGCTCAAATCAGTTCCTAAAAACTCGACCAACATAGCAGAAGCTTTGGGTTCAATAGAGTATTTCTTCCCTGATAAAACGCGCTTAATCCAGTCTCCTACCTGATTTTCATACAATTTTTTACTTTCATAAACAATTCCGTTTTTAGCGAGAAGTTTGGTGACTTTTTTACGTTTGTCTAGTGTTTTGTATTTGTAACAAAATACCAAAACGGTCGAAGGCATTGGGTTTTCGACATAACTTTCTATTTTGTCGATTGTTCTTGATAATTCCTGCGCTTCTTTGATGATTACCACTTGGCGATCGGCCATCATAGGGTAGCGTTTGGCTGTAGAGACAACATCTTCTATACTAACATCCCTGCCATAAAGAACGGTTTGATTAAACCCTTTTTCTTCTTCGGCCAAAACATTTATTTCAATATATTCTGACAATTTGTCGATATAATAAGGTTCTTCCCCCATCAAAAAATAAATTGGTTTGATGTTGCCGCCCTTTATATCATTTACAATCTTTACAACTTCGTCCATTTTTTTTGTTTAAGATTTAAAAGTTTAAATAGTTTAAAAGTCTTTGAAGCAAAATTCCCTTTTGGGTTTTATTTAAACAACTTTAAAGCTTAAACTTTTAAACTATTTAATTATTTTTGCTTTATGCAAAATCTCAACTTTCCTAACTATAGTTTTCGTTTCAAAAATAGCGAAAATAAAGTGTCAATTTTTGATATAATCAGGAAAAAATTCATCATTCTTACGCCCGAGGAATGGGTTCGCCAACACGTAGTGCAGTTTTTATTAGAAGAAAAAAGATACCCCAAATCTTTGATTAATGTCGAGAAAGTTTTAATGGTGAATGGTTTGCGAAAACGCTATGATGTTGTTGTTTTTAATCCAGATGGGACTATTTTTGTTTTGATTGAATGTAAGGCTCCCGAAGTTAAAATTTCTCAGGCTGTTTTTGATCAAATTGCGCGATATAATATGACTCTGGATGCCGATTTTTTGATGGTGACTAACGGTTTAAATCATTATTTTTGCAAAATGGATTTCGAAAATGAAAAGTATGAGTTTTTGAGAGAACTTCCTGATTATCGAGAGAAAATAGAGTATAAAACTAAGAATTAAGATTGTAAAAAAGACTTTTATGAAATCTTGGTTTTATGATTTAAAATATCAATTATGTGGATTTTGTAAATAATAAACTTTGCAAGTTTCGCGGTTAAATAGTAAAATTTCTTGAAAAAAATAGCTGTAGTAATACTGAATTGGAATGGAGTAAAGCTTTTGGAGCAATTTTTACCTTCTGTTACCCAATTTTCACAAGAAGCGACTATATATGTTGCCGATAACGCTTCGACAGATGAATCAATACAATTTGTAAAAAATAATTATCCCGAAGTTAAAATTATTCAAAATAAAAGCAATAAAGGTTTTGCTGGCGGTTACAATGAGGCTTTGCAACAGGTAGATGAAGAAATTTATGCTTTGGTCAATTCAGATATTGAAGTGACCGAAAATTGGCTGAATCCCATAGTAAAGATTTTTGAGACTGAACCTGCAACGGCAATTATTCAGCCGAAGATATTGGATTTTAAAAAGAAAGAATATTTTGAATATGCCGGAGCGGCTGGTGGATTCATTGATAAGTTTGGGTATCCTTTTTGTCGCGGACGCATTTTTGACACTTTGGAAAAAGACAAAGGGCAATACGATGATAGAATAGAAATCTTTTGGGCCTCTGGAGCTTGTTTTTTTATTCGATCAGCTGTTTATAAGGAAATGAAAGGATTTGATGAAGATTTTTTTGCCCATCAGGAAGAGATTGATTTGTGTTGGAGAACAATTAATAAAGATTATAAAATAAAATATTGTCCAGAATCAATAGTTTATCATGTTGGAGGGGCTACTTTGCAACAGTCCAATCCTAAAAAAACGTTTCTTAATTTTAGAAATTCATTATTGATGTTAACGAAGAATTTGCCGCAAGATGTTCTTTTTCAGGTTCTTATTGTTAGGTTGCTGTTGGATGGTATTGCAGGAGTTAAATTTATTTTGGAAGGTCAATTTGCTCATTGTTCGGCAATTATACGTGCGCATTTTTCTTTTTATGGGTTGTTTTTTAGAAATTATAAAAAAAGAGAAAAAAAACAGACCAAATTATACTTTAAAACAAAAAGCGTCGTTTATGGGTATTATGTTGAAAATGGCACAGTTTTTGCTAACTATTTTTAACAATAATTTACATTTGAAAATTAATATTAAAAACTAACTTTGTAATTCACGTTTAATTAAAATTTGTACTATGAAAAAAATAATGGTTACGTTATCAGCTTTGGCTCTTTTGACATCTTGCGTGTCCAAAAAGGAATATGCTGCATTAGAAGCTAAAAACAAAGAAACACAAGATTTACTTAATACTTGTACTGTAAAACTGAACTCTTGTTTAGAAGAAAAAGCAGGTCTTACTGCTACTGTAGCAGGTTTGAAAGAAACAAATCAACATTTGATCAATACTTCAAAAGACATGACTGTTTTGACTACCAAAGGTGCTGAAAACATTGAGAAAGCTTTGGAGTCTATCAAAGAAAAAGATTTGAAAATCAGCAGAATGCAAGATGCTTTAACTAAGAAAGATAGTGTTACTCTTGCAGTTGTTACCAGCTTAAAATCAGTTGTTGGAATGGATGATCAAGACATCGAAATCAATGTTGATAAAGGTGTTGTTTTCATTTCTATCTCTGATAAAATGTTATTCAAAAGCGGTAGCTATGAAGTAAATGATAAAGCTAAAGGAGTTTTGACAAAAGTTGCGAAAGTAATCAATGATAAACCTGATTTTGAGTGCATGGTTGAAGGACACACTGATACAGATGTATTAAAAGGTAACT
Organism: Flavobacterium aquiphilum; assembly: GCF_027111335.1. Taxonomy (NCBI): domain Bacteria; kingdom Pseudomonadati; phylum Bacteroidota; class Flavobacteriia; order Flavobacteriales; family Flavobacteriaceae; genus Flavobacterium; species Flavobacterium aquiphilum. Next base: position 2,773,494 of record NZ_CP114288.1, read on the forward strand.
CTTGTTTAGTTGATAACTGGGATTTGAGTGTTAAACGTTCTACTGCTATCATCCGTATTTTGTCTAAGGACTTAGGAGTAAAACCAGAACAGTTAATTGCTGCTGGTAGAAGTTCATACGTTCCTTTGGTTCCAAATGATTCTGCTGAAAACAAAGCAAAAAACAGAAGAACTCGTATCTATGTAATGCCAAAAATTGATCAGTTCTACGATATGGTTGAAAAAGAAATGAAAAAACAACCAGGAGCTCAAAAATAAAATCATTTTTAGTTTTGAAAAACGTCTCGATTATCGGGACGTTTTTTTTACGCCTTATATCATCGTAAAATCGTAAAATAGTGACATAAAAAAAACAGAACCGAAGTTCTGTTAATTTGTTTTGTAAGTTTTAAATTTTAAATTATATCAAGGTCTCCCTTTCCTTCTCTTACTACTATTGGTTCATATCCTGATAAATCAATAATAGTAGATCCAACGTTGTCACCGTACCCACCATCAATGACGATATCTACTAGATTTTGCCATTTTTCAAAAATAAGTTCAGGGTCAGTGGTGTATTCAATTACTTCATCTTCGTCGCGAATAGAGGTTGAAACAATCGGATTTCCTAGTTGGCGCACAATTTCTAATGCAATGGAATTATCCGGAACACGGATTCCGACTGTTGTTTTCTTTTTAAATTCCTTTGGCAGATTATTATTTCCCGGAAGAATAAAAGTATAAGGTCCAGGTAAAGCTCTTTTTAGTATTTTAAAAGTAGAAGTATCTATTTGCTTTACATAATCAGATAAGTTGCTTAAATCGTGGCAAATAAAGGAAAAATTAGCTTTCTCTAATTTAACGCCTTTTATTTTGGCTATTTTTTCCAGGGCGCGGGAATTGGTGATATCACAACCCAATCCATAAACCGTATCAGTTGGATAAATAACCAAACCACCATCTTGAAGCACTTTTACCACTTTTGCGATTGCTGCTTCACTTGGTTTATCGGGGTATATTTTTACTAGCTGTGCCATTTTGTTGTTTATGGTTTATTGTTAATCGTTTGTCTCTCATGACAAGTTTTAACATATTACAAAAGTAGTAAATAGATTGCTAATTAAGATTTTTAAAGTATTTTTTTAAGCTAATGAAGATTCATAAATCGATTCTCCAATCTATTTTCTTTGTTCTGTACTTTTATTCTTTTTACCCGATGATTTCTAATTTTGCAAAACGCAATAATAACTTTTTCAAACCTCCTACTTCAAATTTGATTTCCGCTTTTTTGTCGGCACCAACACCTTCAAGGTTGATGACTTGCCCTTTTCCGAAGCGTTCGTGCATTACTACATTTCCGGCAACCAGTTTGTTATCAAATAAATTAGCATTTCCTGACGGAGGATTATTTCCAGATACTGGTTTTAATTTACGAATGTTTAAATCCGGTTTCGGTTCATTTTCTGTCACGTGTTTTGGAGGCATTCCGCTAACAGGTTTGGCTAATCGCAATTTGGATTTATCCACATCTCCAAAAATATCACTATCAATCATCGGTTTGTAGCGATAATTACTTTCCGCAGGTGTGAGGTATTCCAAGTATTGTCCGTCAATTTCTTCAATAAAACGTGAAGGTTCACTATCAGTTAGTTTTCCCCAACGGTAACGCGATTGCGCATAAGTTAAATATGCTTGGTGCTCGGCACGGGTTAGAGCTACGTAAAACAATCGGCGTTCTTCTTCCAATTCACTTCGTGTACTCATACTCATAGCACTTGGGAATAAATCTTCTTCCATACCAACTACAAATACATGCGGGAATTCAAGTCCTTTGGCCAAGTGAATCGTCATCAGAGCCACGCGGTCTTCATCGCTGGTGTCTTTGTCCAAATCGGTTGCAAGGGCGACATCTTCCAAAAATTCAGCTAATGAACCACGTGCTCCGTCAACTTCTTTTTGTCCCTCAGTGAAATCTTTAATCCCGCTCAGTAATTGTTCGATATTTTCAATTCGAGCCATACCTTCAGGAGTGGCGTCTTTCTTCAATTCCTGAATTAAACCGGTTTTTTTGGCTACGTGATCGGTAAGGTAAAAGGCATCCTGATTTTCGTTAATTACTTGAAAACTCTGAATCATCGTAACAAAATCAAGCAGTTTTTGTTTGGTCGGTGAATTCAGTTTTAAGTCAATTCGTTCAATGTTTTGCATTACTTCAAAAATCGAACGTTTGTAATGATTGGCTGCGATCGTTAGTTTTTCGATAGTGGTATTTCCAATTCCTCGTGCCGGATAATTAATTACACGAATCAAAGCTTCTTCGTCTTTTGGATTAACCACTAGTCGGAGGTAACACAACACATCTTTAACTTCTTTTCTTTGGTAAAAAGACAAACCCCCATAAATTCTATACGGAATATCTCTTTTTCGTAAAGCATCCTCTATGGCTCGCGATTGAGAGTTTGTTCTATATAAAATTGCAAATTCACCATTGTGCATTTGATGGTTCATTTTTTGTTGCCAAATGGTGCTAGCTACAAAACGGCCTTCTTCATTATCTGTAATACTTCTGTGGACTTTGATTTTAGGACCAAATTCATTGGCTGTCCAAACTACTTTGTCCAGTTTTACTTTGTTTTTGTCAATGATCGTATTGGCGGCTTCCACAATGTTTTTGGTTGAACGGTAGTTTTGCTCTAGCCTAAAAGTGTTTACTCCTTCATAATCTTTCTGGAAGTTCAAAATGTTATTGATATTTGCACCACGGAAAGCATAAATACTTTGCGCATCATCCCCTACTACACAAATATTCTGGAATTTATCAGACAAAGCACGAACAATCAAATATTGAGAGTGGTTCGTATCTTGGTACTCATCAACCAATAAATAGCGGAAACGGTTTTGATATTTTGCAAGAACTTCTGGAAAACGCGTTAATAATTCATTGGTTTTTAACAACAAATCATCAAAATCCATTGCGCCCGACTTGAAGCATCGATCTACATAGTTCTTATAAATTTCACCCATTCGGGGTTTTTTGCTGATAGCATCTGCTTCCTGCAATTCGGGGTCGTTGAAATACGCTTTTACGGTAATCAAACTGTTTTTAAAGTTGGAAATCCTGCTTAAAACTTGTTTAGGTTTATATACATCTTTGTCCAATTGCATTTCTTTGATAATCGCTGAAATGGCACGCAAAGAATCTTGGGAATCGTATATTGTAAAATTTGACGGATAACCTAAATGTTCTGCTTCGGAACGTAAAATTCGGGCAAAAATAGAGTGAAAAGTCCCCATCCATAGATTTTTGGCTTCGCTGGCACCAACAATGTCTGAGATACGTTTCTTCATTTCACGTGCCGCTTTATTGGTAAAGGTAAGCGACAAAATATTGAATGGATCCACACCTTGATGCATCAAATAAGCAATTCTGATGGTAAGCACACGAGTTTTACCAGATCCGGCACCAGCAATAATAATCATTGGTCCCTCCTTTTGCAATACTGGTGCACGTTGAGCTTCGTTAAGCTGATCGATATATTTTTGCATAGAAAAATTTCTGTTTGATGCAAAAATAAGAATTTTAGAATGAATATTATTCCTTATCAGCAATCAGATTGCAGAATTATAGACGTAGTTTTCAAGCATGAAATTTTTAGTATAAAATGGAGTTGTTTCAAAAACTAAAAATTTTAGTATTTGAATTTTATTTAATTTCTTTAGGTTTAATTCCTCGAAGCTCTGCTTCGTTTTTTTTTTGCCACAGATTCACAGATTAAAAAAGGATTTTTAAAAATCTATAAATCTGAGGTTACTATTTAGCTAATACCTCTGGGGCTTTGCCCGAGGTAGTTTATTAGGTTTTTCTTTGGTTTGTGTAATGATTATACAAGAGAGCAGCTTTCCTGATTTTGTTCAATGTTGCTTGAGCACACAAAATTTCGGTATTCGCTAGGTGTTTTTCCTGTTCTTTTTTTGAAGAAAATTGGAAAATAATCCGGGTTCTCAAATTGCAAACTATATGAAATCTCTTTTATGGGCAGATTAGTGCTGTATAATAAAAGTTTGGCTTCGTTTAGTTTTAATTCGAGCATGTATTTTGAAGGAGAAGTACCTGTCAATTCTTTGAAAGCTCTACGAAACCCTGAATAGCTAATTCCGAGATTTCGGGCAATTTCTTCTGCAGTTACATTTCTGTAGATATCTTCCCGCATCATCACTTTGGCTTTGTTGATTTTGTTGATGAGTTCTTCATCTTCAAAATCCCTTGTTTTATCACGGTAATACATTAAACCTAAAATATTCATCACAATACCACATAGAGCCTGCTGAAATCCAGCTCGCTCTTCTTGTGCGATTTCTATTGCTTTGTAATACAAATCGATGATTTCTTCATTCATTCCGATATGAAAAACAGGTGGTTTGTTTAAAAAGAAACCTTCTCGAACGATTCGTTCAATCATTTTTCCTTTAAAACCAATCCAATATTCATTCCAACCGGTGTTTTCCATAGGCTTATAAGTATGCCAAACACCCGGCATTAAGAAAAACATTTTTCCTTCGGTTATAAAATAGGATTCTTTTGAATTTCCATAAGTAAAAACTCCATTCCCGTTTGTGATATACAGTAATTGATATTCATTTAGAACTCTGCCTTTTCCAACATTGAAATAATATCCCAATGGATGTTTTTCGGGAGGATACTGTTGTTTTTCATTAATATTTTGATGACCGACAGTAGTAATCGTTAGTCCCCATAATTCATCTTCATGTGAAGTTATTGAATAATTAACGCTATTGTTTATGTTTTTGTAAGGCATTGAAATATGGATGAATTAGGATTTAATTGAATGAAAAATTTCATAACAAATTTAAAAAATAGGTATCCATCCAATTCTGATATAAATCATGTTTTAAAAAAAATCCCCAACTTCATTTTTCTGAAGTTGAGGATTTAATACCATTTGTTATTTCAAAAAGATTGAACTAATTGGATAATCCAAGAGGTACAAGTTTTATCTTTTTGAAGTTACATTCTTTTCATATTCCTGAATGTCGGCGATATAATCTTCGGCGGCAAGAATACCATTTTTGGCACAATAGTAGTCAAAAACTGCAGACCAAGGCAAAGATTTAGCTTCTTCTAATAATGCAAGACGCTCAAAATTCTGTCCATTTTCTTCGTAAGCACGTAATTGCTCTATTGGTTCCAATAACGCCTGTAAAAATGCTTTTTGTGTGGCGCGAACACCAATTACATAAGCTCCAATTCTGTTGATGGAACCGTCAAAGAAATCAAGCCCAACGTGGACACGTTCCAAAGCTTTGGCGCGAATTATTTCCTGGGCAATGGCTTGTAATTCATCGTTTAAAATGACTACGTGGTCACTGTCCCAACGAACGCCACGGCTAACATGAAGTAATACCTCCGGAGAAAACAATAATAGTGAGGAAATTTTATCAGATATTACTTCGGTTGGATGAAAATGTCCAGCGTCGAGAGTGATTAATTTATTATTGGCAATCCCATAGCCCATGTAAAATTCATGTGATCCAACTACAAAACTTTCGCTTCCAATACCAAATAATTTACATTCGATGCTGTCCAGCATGTAGTCATCATTTGTTTTGTATTCAAAAATTTTGTCTAATGAATCTTTTAGATTTTGACGATATTCTAATCGATCAACAGTTAGATCTTTAGATCCGTCTGGAATCCAAATGTTATGGATACATTTTGAGCCTAATTGACGGCCCATTTCTTCGGCGATTTTACGGCAACGGATCACGTGATCAATCCAAAACTGACGAACAGTAGGATCTCTATGTGATAATGTGAATCCGCTAGCTGATTTTTCGTGAGAGAAACAAGTAGCATTAAAGTCTAATTTATAACCTTTTTCTTTCGCCCAGTCAATCCAGCTTTGGAAATGTTTTACCTCAATTTGATTACGATCTACTACTTCTCCGCCAAAATCTCCATATAAAGCATGAATGTTCACACGATGTTCGCCTGGGATTAAAGACATTGCTTTGTCGATATCAGCACGAAGTTCTGCTATTGTTCTTGCTTTTCCAGGGTAATTACCTGTTACCTGAATTCCGCCTGTCAACTCATCATTACCGGTTTCAAATCCAGTTACATCATCAGCTTGCCAGCAGTGTAATGAGATGGATAATTTATCCATTTCAGCAATCGCTTTTTCGGCATCGATACCAAATTGAGCATATCGTGTTTTTGCATATTCAAATGCCTGATTTACTTGTTCTGTTTTCATTTTCTAAATTGGTTGTTTTTTGATCTATTCCCTTTTGGGGATAATTAAAATGCTTTTTTATAAAGTTCTAATATTTCTTGAACAGTAACGTCACGTGGATTTCCAGGGGTGCAAACATCTTCAAAAGCTGATTGGGCAAGTCTTTCCAAATCTTCTTCTTTTACATTTAGCAAGTTCAGTTTTTCCGGAATTCCCACTTCTATTGCAAGATTTTTTACTGCTTGAACTGCAGCTTGTGCGGCTTCAACCAAAGACAAATTGTTAACGTAAATTCCCATAGCTCGTGCAATTTCGGCGTATTTGCTAATTGATGATTTGGTGTTGTATTCCATTACAATTGGTAACAATAATGCGTTAGCAACCCCGTGCGGAATATCATAATAAGCTCCTAAAGGATGAGCCATTCCGTGTACTAAACCTAATCCCACATTAGAAAATCCCATTCCAGCAATATATTGAGCAACAGCCATTCCGTCGCGAGCCTCAACATTAGAAGGATTTTTGACTGCAGTTGGTAAATGTTTGGCGATCATCTCGATAGCTTTTAATTCAAACATATCCGACATTTCCCAAGCTCCTTTTGTAATATAACCCTCGATTGCGTGAGTCAATGCATCCATTCCGGTTGCAGCTGTTACGCTTGGTGGCAAGGTCAACATCAATTCGGCATCGACAATGGAAAGAATTGGTATAGCGTTTGGATCAACGCAAACCATTTTCTTTACACTTTTTTCGTCAGTAATCACATAGTTAATTGTGACTTCGGCAGCAGTTCCTGCGGTTGTAGGTAAAGCGATAATTGGGACACATTTGTTTTTGGTATCGGCTACTCCTTCAAGAGAAACTACATCGGCAAATTCTGGATTGTTCGAAATAATTGCTATGGCTTTGGCAGTATCAATAGGTGAACCGCCACCAATAGCAACTATCGCATTAGCTCCCGATGCACTAAAATCCAATACACCTTCTTTTACTTGAGCAACGGTTGGATTTTGTTTTACATTTGAAAAAATACTGTATTCAATTTTTCCCAAATCTAAAACAGAAGTAACTTTTTCTACTACTCCAAATTTTATTAAATCTTTGTCGGTAACGATAAAAATTTTCTTCAGGCCTCTTTTTTTAATTTCATCTGCAAGAACAGATCGAGATCCCGCGCCATAATAGGACATCTCGTTTAAAATAATTCGTTTAATGGTACTCATGATTTTTATATAAATTTTTTTAATATTTCTTATTTTTTCATCTGAGACCTAATACTTATGTTTCTGAAGCCTGTTTAGGTCTTAAATGATCGCAAAAAATCAAAAACTTGCTCTTTAGCCCCGACAGAAGCGAAAATCCTTTTGCCCTTGGGGTTCAAGGGCAAAAGATTGTAGCGGATGGCGGGATCCATGCCTTCCGAAAACGCCTATTCTTTCCGCTCCAAAAAAATAATCGGACTCTCTCTTATCTAATTATCGCACTAAAAGCCACTCTTAATTCGTCTATCTCGGCATCTCCCATTGGACACAAAGGACCAACAGAGGCTGCCATTACCAATGAATTGGCACTAAATTCGGCCACTTCCAAATAGTCAAATGTGTTCAATAATTTGTCTCCAGTAACTACAGCACAGTCATTTTCGATTAAGACAACACGGTTTTTATCAAACATTTTTGCCATGCCATCTATGTCATCGAATAAAGAACCGAAAGGAATTGAAGGTACATCCTGCAAGAAAATCCAGCTTTCAGGAATGGTGCGGACATCAAATTTGGTTCCGCTGATCGAATGCGCCATCAAATTTGGAGATTGCGTGGTGATGATCGAATTGATATGTGGATTTTCTTCGTAAATGCGTTGGTGCAATTTCACTTGATAACTTGGATTTTTATTGTCTTCGGTCATTCCGTTTTTAACCTGAATGATATTGTCGGCTGTAATGTTCCAACGAGAGACATTGTGAGGTGTAATCAAGAAATCATTTTTATTCCAACGGGCAGATACAGTTCCAAAAGTAGAAATCATCAATCCTTGTTCGCAGGCACGGTGAATGATATTTACCATGTCTCTTCGAATGGCAAGTTCGTCTGAAGGATAACCAGGATCTGAAAAACGATCTGCTTTTGAAGGAATTTGCGCTCTGTATTGTTGAATTTGTTCATCAGTCAAAGCGTTTATTTTCCCAAGTTTTCCGGCACTTATAAGGATACAACAGCACAACTCAAGCGTCTCAAATCGTTGATAAGCATCGAGCATATCTGATCCGCCTAACACAACTCCGTGGTTTTCCATAATTACCGCTTTGCTGTCGCTATTGATAAATTGATCTGCAATTTTTTTGCCTAAATCTTCACTACCCGGACAACCATAAGGTGCATAACCTATTTTACCACAAACAGAACGAAAATGAGGGGTAATATTCGTATTTGGAACTTGACGAGTGATACTAAAAGCGACTAATCCAGGAGGATGAGCATGAATAATTGCGTTTATATCAGGGCGTGCATCGAATATTGCTTTATGAAAAGGGAATTCTGATGAAGGTTTGTGCAGGCCTACTACAGTTCCGTCAGCTTTTACACAAACAATATCTTTTGGAGTCAAATCTCCTTTGTCAACTGCCGAAGGGGTTATCCATATATCCCCATTTTTATCTCTTATCGAAATGTTACCTCCGGATGTGGTAGTCATTCCTTTTTCATAAATCCTCCCGATTACCATGTTAATCTGTTCGACCGGATGCATCAATTTAATATCTAACTTTTTCATTTTGAATAATTTATTTGCTTATTTCTTTCTTTCGTTCTTAATTTTTTCTACACATGTTCTACATGATTTTCTTGACCTAATCGAGTAATTGTCAAGAATTTTTGATAGGCTTCATGCCAGGCAATTGGGTTCTCAGGCGTGAATTCGTCTAATTGTACGGAGTTGCAAATAATTTGACGCATTTCCTGTAAAGATTTTACACAACCGGCTGATTTTGCCTGAATCATTATATTTCCAATAGCGGTTGCTTCTGAAGGGCCTGCTAATACTGTAATTCCAGTAGCATTGGCAGTCCATTGATTTAGTAAAGGATTTTTTGACCCGCCACCTATTACATGTAGTTTTTCAATAGGGAAAGGCGCTAAATCTTTAAGCTTTTCTAATACGTAATTGTATTTCAGTGAAAGGCTTTCGAAAATACATCGAACAAATTCGGCATGGGTCGATGGCACTATTTGATTGGTTTGCCAACAATATTCTGCTATCGCTGTAGGCATGCAAGCAGGATTTGCAAATGATTCGTGGTCAGGATCAATAATGGATTGAAAAGCCGGAACTGCGGTGGTCATTTGGACTAATTTCTCGTAGGCATAAGTGATGCCTTCGTTTTTCCAATCTTTCAAGCATTGTTCCAATAACCACATGCCTGTAATGTTTTTCAAAAAACGTGTTGTACCTTCAATTCCTCCTTCATTGGTGAAGTTCAAAGCAAAAGTATTTTCGTTGATAATCGGGTCTTTTACTTCAATACCCATCAATGACCATGTGCCTGAGCTTAGATAAGCAAAATTTTCACTCATCGCCGGAACTGCTGCTACTGCTGCTCCCGTATCATGTCCAGCAACTGCAACCACATTGATTTTGCCTAATTCGCTTTCTGTAGCCAAATCATCTTTTAATTGGCCAATCAAATGCCCGGGCATAACAATTTCTCCAAGAATTGATGGTGAAACACCAGCTTTTTCAAGTAATTCTACTTCGAATTTTTTGGTTCGGGGATTTAAAATTTGTGAAGTTGATGCAATGGTATATTCTACTACTTTATTGCCGGTAAGCATATAAGCCAAAGCATCCGGGATGAATAGCATTTCTTTTGCACTTTTGAGTAAAGAATTATTTGCCTGGCTTAAAGCAAAAAGTTGATACAAACTATTAAAATTCATTACTTGAATTCCGGTTAGTTCATAAACTTTTTCGCGGGAAATTAATTGAAAATATTTTTCGGGCATACCCACCGTATGTGGGTCACGATAAGCATAAGGAGCTCCTAATATTGAGCCGTCTTCGGCAAGCAAAGCAAAATCAACGCCCCAAGTATCAATGCCAATTGAAGCTATCTCTACTCCTTCTCTTTTTGCTGCTGCAAGTCCTGCCTTCAGGTGTTCGAATAAGGAATAAATATTCCAATGAATGTGATTCCCGATTTGAAGTATTTGATTTGAAAAACGTGTTAGTTCTTTCATTTGGAGGCGACCTTGTTCAATTGTCCCCAAAATCGTGCGTCCGCTGGTTGCTCCAAGGTCAAATGCTAAAAAAGATTTATTTTTCATCTGATTTTATATGAATAAGAAAAAATTTGAAGTGATAATCCAATGTTGCTTTTTTAGCTCCATGATTAATTACTACAAACGTATTTTTTTAAAACAAAATCAAAGATGAATTTTTGATAATTAAACTTAATTTTTTGATCAAATTCTAATTTTTGACACCGTTATTTTGCCATATATTCAATTTGGAGTTGTCTGGTTTAGCAAATCAAAAATGCATTTTAGAAGAAAAACCAAGAGTTTTTAAGAGTTTCGATACTGTTTTGTGCTATTATAAATTGCAAATTGGTGCTTTAATAAAGTGTTTGAGAAAGCACTAATCAAAATATTATTAAATTACGATTGGATTATTCTTAAATATTAAAAACAAAAAAAACAGTACAATCATAACTAAGACAAATTTCATAAAAAGTAGCATTCGATCAGAAATTAAAATTAATTCTGATTCATCGTTATAATTGTGTTTGTGGCACCAAAAATTAGGTTTGTGATTATTGTGATATACTTTGACTTTTCCTTTAATTATTTTATGAAATGGTTTTCTGTCGCTTTTTTGCTCACCAATTGACTCAGTTTCTTTTTGATCTAAAAATTGTCTTTCCTGAAATTCATTTTTTTCTGAAAATTTTATTTTATTTTTCATGATTGCAGTTATTTTAAATTGATTTTGCGATAGCATTTAGACCTATGCGTACCCGTGCCAAAATATCTTAATCCATTTTTAATAGACAAGTTTGGTGCCAAATATTGCCTGTAATGGATTATAAAAGGACATTTAATTTAAAATTAACATCTGTTTTCTTTGAGAAGAAACTATTTGATTTTTTGCAAAATAAAATTATTTGAATATCATTTTGAGTAGTTGTTGAAAATCGTGTTTAATGAAAATACTCAAGATTTTTTGAGTGTTTGTTAGTGATAATTCGGGGAATTGATTCTCAACAACTGCAATAAAAACACTTTTTGAAAGGGTAAAAAGCTATGACATTTTATAATCATAGCTTTTTATTTTGATGAGCTATAGATATTATAAGCAAGAAAGAGTTTTACAATTTATGAAATGTAAATTTTTGACCACCAACAGAAGCTTCATACATAAGGCCTCCCTTTTGCATGGTAAACACCATGACACCGTCAGTGTATTTTGCATTTCCTGAAGCACCTGCTTTTGCCGCTACAGCCGAAACTTGTGCTGAAAACTCGAATTTGCTGTCTTTAAATCGATCCATCGCTGCTTTCGATTCAAAAAATATGACTTCACGATAGGCTTGTCCACCAGCTTGAAGACCAATACTCAATTGTGACAATTTTGCCATACCTATAAGTTGGCCTTTTTCATAAACAGCTCCATTTCCGGCTGCCCCTCCAACACCAACTCCTCCTTTACCAACATTTGGAAAGATTACATAGCCATAAGCATTGGTGAAAATAGATTTCATAAGTGGATCGGCTTTAATAAACTCTGCTTTTGAAGTGCTTGCGTCGGCAATAATTTTATTCTTTTTCGATTCAGACTGCCCGAAAATTGATGTTGCATTTAGAACACAAACCATCATTGTTAACAAAATGACATTTAATTTTTTCATAGCATATATATTAAATTGTTTGTAAATATTCTTTTATCAAAGTTAGTAAAAAGTTATTACAAGTATTAAAATATTACTGATTATCAAATATTTATAACTAATTTTTAACGTAGTAGCACATAAGAGCATCATCTGCATCCATTCATTTATGATGATGGTCTTTTATCGAATTTAAAAATGATTTTTTTCAATTAATAAGTATTATTTATTCGTAAATTAGCAATACAATTACTATGTTTCTAATTTTAACTAAATATCTATTGCCATGAAAAAATCAGATTTGTTTTATTTACTGATGTTTTGCATTGTTTTCGTAAGTTGCAAAAAAGAACCTAACCAAAATGAAGTTAAAACTGCCAAAGTACAGGAAGAAAAACCGATAAACACAGAGTGTTACAGAGCCTTGTATGAACAAGATACTCTTGATTTGAAAATTAATACACTGAAGGATGGTAAAATAACCGGAAATATGAGCATGAAGGTTTTTGAACACCCAGAAAAAGTTGGAAAAATAGAAGGAAGTTTTCATGGAGACACTTTATTTGTTGACTACACTTTTGCTATGGTAACGAATGATAAAGTGACATTCAAGAATCCAATGGCAATGCTAAAAAAAGGAAATGAACTCATATTGGGCAGCGGGAAAATAGAAACATATTTGGGACGCTCTTATTTTGCAAAAGGCACTCCGATTGACTTTGATAAGGTAAAATACAAATTCTCGAAAGTAGAATGTGAAAAAAAATAATTTATGAAAAGGGGAATTTGTTCCCCTTTTTCTTTGCAAAAAGAGTATTTTTGAGTCCAATTTTTACTTTTTATAAATCCTTAAAACCACGATAGATTTCGTTTTTAAAATTATACTTATGCTTAAAAAATCAACTTTTGCCATTGTTCTTCTTTTTATTTTAAATTCATGTGCCGTTCAACAAAAAAGCTTATCAATGGATGATTGGTATGCTTTTACAAAAACAAATATTGCAAGGCAGGAACCGTCAAAAGTTTATGACTTTACCGATGGAATGATTCGTATGTATGGAGAAAATGTTGGTTGTTTAATGACTAAAAAGAGTTATAAAAATTTTGAACTTTCTTTGGAATTCCGATGGAATATAGATGAGAAGTATAAAATAAACGGTACCAAAAATAGTGGTGTAATGTACAATATTCCTTTGGATGCATCAGATAAAGTTTGGCCAAAAGGAATTCAATTTCAAATAAAAGAAAATACAACCGGTGATTTTATTTTCTTGGATCAGGTAACGGCAAAAATAAACGGAAAACAGGTTGAAGCCGGTGCAAGTGTGGTTACCCCAAAATTTGTTGCAAACGAGAAACCTTATGGCGAATGGAATACGATTCTTATTCGATCATTGAACGGAAAAATTACTCAATATTTAAATGAAAAATTAGTAAACGAATGTACAGATGCTAGTTCTACTGAGGGTAAGATTTCATTGAATTATGAACATGCGCCAATTGATTTCAAGAATATTAAAATTAAGAATATTTCGAAGTAATAAGATTTAGGATAATAAAAAAGGAGGATTTGAGATCCTCTTTTTTTATACTTTATATTTTTCAAGTGTACAACTAAAAAGAAATATTAACTACTTGAAAAAAACATCATAGGCAAAACGAATCAATGTGCCCACGACGACAATCAAAAAGAAGATTCGGATGAATTTATTTCCTCGATTAATGGCAAGTTTGGCACCTACCCAACCTCCAATTGCATTACTGGCAGCCATCGGCAATGCGATAGCCCAAATGATTTTACCTTTGAGAAGAAACAGACAGATCGAACCAAAATTGGTTGCCAAATTGACCATTTTGGCATTGGCAGAAGCGTGAAGGAAATCAAATCCCATTATGGCGATAAAGGCAACAACTAGAAAGCTTCCTGTGCCCGGGCCTATGAATCCGTCGTAAAAACCCACTACAAAACTGATTCCGACAGCATTTAAAATTTGGGTTCTTACTGAAATATCCCGTACTTGATGTTGACCGAAATTTTTCTTTGCATAAGTGTAAATCGCTAATAAAGAAAGTACTATAAGCAATAAAGGCTTCATGAAATCATTGCTGACATACGTCAATAGCGTCGATCCTAAAAATGCAGCCGGAAAAGCCAATAGCATCATAATAATTAATATCCTTTTATTGAGAGTAACTCTTTTTAAATATTGATAAGCGGCAAAAGAAGTACCACTAAAAGCTGGAACTTTCAATGATCCTATGACTGTAGATACAGGGAGATTGGGTAATAATATGAGCCCAATAGGTGTTTGTATAAGTCCGCCGCCTCCTACTATTGCGTCGATAAATCCTGCAAAAAAGGCTGCTAAACAAAGTAATACGATAATGTAGGTCTCCATGTGTTTTGATTTCTAATTTTATAGCCCACGGTTGATACAGATATAACAAATTTTTAATCTATCTTAATTCGTTGTGTTTCTTTTGTTAGTGAGCAATTTAATCGCAAAAATACTATTCCACTTTATATTATTGCGAGAAATAGCCATTGATTTAGTACCAAAAACATTATTTTTGCTTTCTTAAAAATAAAAACAAAATGGATTTATCAAAAATACTTGAACTACTGAGTTATACTATTCCAGCTATTATCACGGGTGGTGTCGCTTATTATTTTTTTAATTTACATATCAAAAACGAGGATGGAAAACGTCGTTTTTTGTTAATGAGAGAAGGACAAAAAAACTCTATGCCTTTGCGTCTGCAGGCATACGAACGCATGACTTTGTTTTTGGAACGTATAGGTCTTTCTAATTTACTGATAAGAATCTCTCCGATTTCAACTGATAAAAATGATTACTGCAATTTTGTTATTTCGCATATCGAGCAGGAATTCGAGCATAATTTGGCACAACAAATCTATATGACCGATGAGTGTTGGACAATCATTGTCACATCCAAAAATGCTACCATTCAGATGATTCGCAAAGCAACCTTAAGCTCTGATGTAAATAACGCCGATCAATTAAGAGAAGCTTTATTGAGTGATTTATTAGAAAAACAAACGCCAAGCAGCGCAGCTTTGGCATATATTAAGAAAGAAGTTGCTGATTTTCTAAGATACTAAGCTTCTAAATAACTAATGTTGAGCCTCTAAGTTTCTAAGAAAATGAGTTAGAAACTTAGAGGCTCAGTAACTTAGGAATTCACTTATTATCACTCATAATTTCGCTCTTATTTTGAGCATATTTGAAGCCAAGATCCCACCATTTTTTCATTTTCTTTTGATTAAAAATGAGTGCGTTGTTGGTTAGTTTTGTCGGAGTGTAGTATAAATTGAGTTTTGTGTTTTTATTTTTTGCGGCGAGTTTTCCGTTCCACAAATCGCGTTTTCCTACCTGATCCATCGTAAATAAAAATAAATTAATTAGGAGGGAAAATGGATTTTTTCCTAGGATGGTCTTTTTTATTCTGATTTCGGTTTCAAGAATAATGACATCAATCTCTGTGGCTCCCCTGTTAATGGCTTCGGCAATGGGAACAAAGCACGAAAAGCCGCCATCGCCATATTCGCAAAAGTTTTTTTTGACCAAACTCATAAAAGGAATATAATTACTCGAAATCCAAATCCAATCGCAAAATTCCTCATATGTACAGTCTTTTATCGATTTGTATTCGGGTTGGTTTTTGGAAATATTCGTGACAGTGACGATCACATCAGTAGGCAATGACTTTAGGTATTCGAATTCAGATTCTGAAAAATTAGTTTTGATAAATTCTCTTAATTTTCGGCTTTCGCCAAAAGTTCTTCTGCCTCTTATAAATTGCCATATCACATTGAAATGGTTTATGGTTACGTATTCGGCTCTTCCTT
This sequence comes from Flavobacterium aquiphilum, assembly GCF_027111335.1. Classification (NCBI taxonomy): domain Bacteria; kingdom Pseudomonadati; phylum Bacteroidota; class Flavobacteriia; order Flavobacteriales; family Flavobacteriaceae; genus Flavobacterium; species Flavobacterium aquiphilum. Next base: position 2,789,484 of record NZ_CP114288.1, read on the forward strand.
TTCGTTTAATAATAAAAGGATTGATGTCGAATATCTGTTCCATATTGACATTGGTGTAGATGTTGTGAAGTTTGTTGATATTTCCCAATGCCAAGTGAGGAATCAGTAAACTTCCCGTTGAAGTTCCTATAAACAAGTCATAGTGTATCCTTTTGTTTTGCAACAAATATTGGGCGACACCTCCTGCAAATGCGCCTTTACTACCTCCGCCTGAAATGACTAATGCTCGCATGATTTTAGATTTTCGATTAGTGATTAACGATTTTTTGATTTACGGACATCTGAATTCTTAGATCGTTAATCAAAATTCTTAAATCTTTATTCCTTGAGTAATCTATTTAGTTGAAATTGTTCTCTTTCGTTTAAATTGGGTAATAAAGACTGAAAAGCTGTTCTAATTTCAGGTGTTTTTAATAAAATCCGAATATTATCTCTTCCAAATTTAGAAAATTGCCACATATGATGTGTTGTTGCATTGACTAAATTCTTTAAAACTGCTTCATTAATAACATTGAAATTAATCAAGTATTCTAATGCGTTTTGTCGGGTTGTGGCTTCGTAATTTGGAGAAGAATAGCTAATCAATTCGTCAAGACAAGTTTCTTTGTTAGCATTATAATCTGGTGTTGAAATTGCCAATGACAACCAAAGAATGCGAAGATTAAAATCATTGAATCCAATCCAATCTTTTGTTTTTTCTAAATAATCCACTCTTTTATCTTTAAAGTTATTCCATAAATAAAAGAGTGCCAACTCTTGTGTTTGATAGGATTTGTCGTCCAACAATGTTTCATATTCGGTTCTAAATTCTTCTGGAATTTTTTGTAGGGTACTGGCAACGGCTTGGCGAACCTGAATGTTTTTTGTGTTAAGCGCCAATTGCAATAATTGTTTTTTGTCTTCGAATTTTTCTTTCGTCAATTGCCCAATAATGGATTCTTTTACAGAAGAATATACATCAGATTGCAATGTTTTTTCGAAAAAAACATACTTCTCAGCCAATGGTTTGTTTCTGTATTTGTTAACTTCAAGCTGTATCTGCATTGATTTGTTTTTTGCTAATAAATCATTGGCTATATCACTGTTAAATGCGGATGATTCAAGCCAAATTTTACTGAAGTTTTCTAAATCATAATTGGATACTTTTTTAATTTCATCAAAGAAATTCGATGTTGTTACGTTTTTATAGGCGTATTTTTTGAGGTAACTTTTTACAGCTTTTTTGAACGCTTTCTCCCCTATTCCTTCTCTAAGAACATGCAGTGCCCAAGCTCCTTTTTGGTAAAAGCTCAACGAACTAGCCTTCGGATTTAGAACAGGAATTGTATCTGTTTTGGAAGCTTGTTTGAGTTGCATAGACGATTCGTATAATTTGGAGTAAAAATAATCTTCCCCATAAATTTCTTTTTCGGCCAACAAAGCATAATAGGTGGCAAAGCCTTCCTGCAACCAATGGTCTTTTCCGCTTTGTGCCGTTATCAAATCGCCAAACCATTGATGAGCCAACTCGTGGGCATTGACATTGGTATAATTTCTGTCTTCAAAACCAATGGAATCGACTATATAACGAGTCATGAATAGTGTTGTGCTGGTGTTTTCCATACCGGCATACAAAAACTCGGAAACAGGAACTTGCCGGTAGATTTTCCATGGGTACTTCACTCCTATTTCCTTTTCGAGATAGTCAAATATTTCTTTGGAGTAGCGATAAGTAGGTTCTAGTTTGGCAACATCTTTTGGATTCAGATACATTTCCAACGGAATTCCGGATTTGGATTTCTGAATATTTTTATCATATTTCCCGATGGAGAGTACCAATAAATAAGAGCTCATTGGTTTTTGCATTTGGTAAGACCAATGAGTTATATTTTTATCTGTTATTTTGTTTTTTAAAACACCGTTGGACAAAACCTGATATTTAGAATCGAACGCAATATCCATATTGAAAATCACTTTTTCGTTGACATCATCAAAACTCGGAAACCAATGACTGGTGTACTTTCCTTGCCCCTGTGTCCAAATTTCCATATTATCGGTTTCTTCAGAACCCACAAAATACATCGTTTGTTTGGGTTTGGCTTCGTATATAAACTGAACGGAATTTTTTCCTTTTTGGAACGGATAAATCAAAAGTAATTCTTTTCCATTGGTAGTAAATGGAATACTTTTATGGTTCAGTTCCAATGCTGAAAATGTCATATTCTGCGCATCAATTTTGACTGTGTCAATGGGTTTCAACACTTCAAAAGTATAAATAACAGTTCCCGAAATACTTTTATCGTCAGGATTAATGGAGATAGAACCATTTGCAGTTTTAAAATCAACCGATTTGGTTTGTTGTGCCAATGCAAATGCGGATAGAAAGAGGAGAAAGTATTTCATTGTAGTTGTGGATTTATGGAATCATTTTCCCAATTTTTCGGATTGTTTTTAATGTAGTAATATATTTTGTCGAAAGAATCGTAATTCTGAATTATATGATCGTGATAATTGGATTGCCAAATGGAATCCGATTCGATATTTCCCAGTGAATATTTTATCTGTTTGGTCGTTATTGATTTGAATACTGCAACAAATGATGAAATGGAATTTGGTCTTTTTATTAATAAATTCATTTTGGATCCATCCTTTTGTTGTGACGGATTATGTTGTGGGGTGTCATGTAGAGACGCACTGCAGTGCGTCTTTACATTGTGCATCCGTACCACATCGTTCGTTGATTTTATGTATGACAAATATGCATCATAGGAAACAAATGCCTTTACCAATTCAATATCGGTATCAATCGGCAGAATTCTTTTGGTAGAACAATTGAATTTTGGAAATTGGTTTTGTGATTGGGATTTTGATTGTAGAGACGCACTGCAGTGCGTCTCTACAGGGTGGTTTTCAACATTATGATTTTCAACATTCTCTGTTGTCGATACAATTTCAATCAGTAAATGGATATGATTAGGCATAATTACCCAATTATGAAACAGCCATCGATCCCTAATTTCGATTGATTTCAATAATTCATTTTTAATTATTTTGCCGTTATCGTTTAAAACCATTTTTTTGTTTACAATATCACCGAAAATACATTTTCGGTTTTGGGTAACCAATGTGATAAAATAAATCGCTTTGCTGGAATAATCCCAATTCTTCAATCTGTTTGATTCCGTTCTGTATTTATTTTTGAATAAAGGCATGTATAATTTGTTATATATTCAAAGTTACAAAGGTTTAACCAAAAATCGTATTAAATTTGTATTTGTACGTCATTGTAGAGACGCACTGCTGCGTCTCTACAGTGCGTCTCTGCCAATACCAATATGAATACAATTACAGCCCAAAATAATTTAAAAATCCAACCATTGAAAAAGAAAGCCCTATTTAATTGGAGTAGTGGAAAAGATTCTGCTCTGGCACTGCACAAGATTCTGCAAAATAACGAATACGAAATTAATTGTTTGTTGACTATTGTAAACCAACAGTTCCAACGTATTTCGATGCATGGTGTTCGAGTGGAATTATTGGAACAACAGGCAAAAAGCATCGGTTTACCGCTCGAAATCATGCAAATTCCCGAGATGCCTACAATGGAAGTCTATGAAGCGGTTATGCAGACCACACTATCCAAATTAAAGGAACAAGGCGTCACCCATTCTATTTTTGGGGACATTTTTCTAGAAGATTTACGCAAATACAGAGAAGATAAATTGGCTGAAATGAATTTTGAGGGCGTATTTCCGCTTTGGAAAATTCCGAGCCTTGATTTAATAAATGAATTCATAGCATTGGGATTCAAGACTATTGTGGTTTGTGTTAATGAACGGTTTTTGGATAAAAGTTTTGTAGGACGTGTCATCGATCAGGATTTTATCGATGATTTACCCGAAAATGTCGATGTATGCGGAGAAAACGGAGAATTTCATACCTTTACTTTTGATGGCCCTATTTTCTCCAAACCCATTTCATTTGAAGTTGGTGAAGTGGTTTATCGAAAATACGAAAAACCAAAAAATCAAGATTCGTCTGATACTGCCTGTGACACTTCAGCCTCGGATGCTTTTGACTTCGGATTTTGGTATTGCGATTTAGTCGAAAAATAAGCATTCTTGAAAACCTATTGACCTAAAAATTGTTATGGAAACCAAAAACCATAGTATCGAATTAGAAAAAGTTTTGCTTTTTTTGGACGAAATCGGAATTGAAATTATCGAAAAAGAATTGGATGAAACCACTTTTTTGCCCGGTTTAGCTTTGGGAGCCAACAGCATTTATGTTGATTACCAAAGACTATTGTATCCAGGTGACCTTTTGCACGAAGCAGGACATTTGGCCGTTACCACTGCATCCGAAAGAAAGCTTGTCGGAACCGAAGCGATGCCAAAAGAATGGCCTTCACAGGGTGACGAAATTGGAGCTATTTTATGGTCGTATGCCGCTATTTGCCATTTGGAATTGCCTTTGGAATTTGTATTTCATCCCAACGGATATAAAAACTGTTCGGATTGGTTTATTTCAAATTTCAGCTGTGGAAAATATATTGGGTTGCCTTTATTGGAATGGCAAGGTTTGACTTTGAGTGAAGACACTGCCGTAAAAGAAGGAAAAAAAGCATTTCCGGTAATGCAAAAATGGTTAAGAGATTAAGTTATGGAAGAATTAGTACGCACTATAAAATTCCCAGTCACTTTTGACACTGAACGTCTGAAAGCGGATGTGCAAAAAGTTGTAAAGCAGAATTGGACAGACCATTACAATACGAATGACTATTCGGGCAAATGGATCTCGATTGCCCTGATGTCAAAGAGCGGAAAATCAAATGACATATATGCTCTTCCAAAGAGCGAAAAGCCTATTACAAATACTGAAATTTTGGATTCCTGTGATTATTTCAAAACAGTTTTGGATGGATTCCAATTTGAAAAAACGGCGGTTCGACTATTGCAATTGTCCGTTGGTGCCGAAGTTAAGCCACACAGTGACCATTGCTTGGGTTATGAAGACGGATTTTTCAGACTGCATATTCCAATTATCACTAATAACGGAGTGGAATTCATTTTGGATGGCAACCGCGTTATAATGAACGAAGGCGAGTGTTGGTATATCGATGCCAATTTTATTCATTCGGTGGCCAATAGAGGGACTAATGACCGCATACATTTGGTCATTGACGGCATTCGAAATGAGTGGACAGACCGGCTCTTTTTTGCGGAAGCGAACCCCAATCAATTCATCAAACCCAAACCTGTTATGAGCGAAGAGCAAAAACAACTTATGATAGCCGAATTACAGCGTATGAATTCTGCCGTGGCCAATGATTTGATTAAAGAAATGGAATAGTTCTAACCTTTTTCGACAACAATATTCTCAAGAACCAAAATATCCAAAGCTGAAATTCCAAATAGATAGAGTGCTTCTTCGGGAGTTTCAACGATAGGCATCCCTTTTTTATTCAAACTAGTATTGAGCAGCACAGCAATACCGCTTTGTCTTTCAAATTCTTTCAATAACTTAAAAAATCGCGGATTCCATGTTTCTTCAACGGTTTGAACCCGAGCCGATCCGTCACAATGTGTCACATTGATCAATTGGTTAAGATACTCAGGACGCGTTTTATCGACCAATATCATATAAGGGCTGTTTCTTCCGGATTCAAAATAATCTTGTACTTTTTCTTTTAAAACCGCAGGTGCAAATGGACGAAAATCTTCCCTGAATTTAATATCCCGATTGATGTGCAGTTTCATCCCATCGACTGACGGATGAGCCAAAATACTTCTTCTGCCCAATGAACGGGGTCCGAATTCAGCACCCGATTGAAACCACCCCATTGTTTTCCCCTCATGTAATTTTTTGGCACAATAGGACATCAAATCCTCTTCATTTTCAAATTTCTTCTGATTATAAGCTGAATTAACTTCTTTTTTGAGAGCTTCTTCTATTTCTTTTTCGCTATATTGCTTTCCGAAACAGGTACTTCCGTCGTGAAGAACTTTTGGCATATTTAAATACTCCAACCAACCGTAATAAGCACAGCCCAACGCAAGGCCGTTATCACCTGCGGCCGGTTCAAAATAAATAGTTTCTGCTATTTGTGCGTCTTCGAGTTTTGCATTGGCAACTGCATTCAGCGCAACTCCGCCGGTGTAACATAGATTTTTATGCGGAAATTGCTCTAATCTGTTTGTAATGCAAGTAATAACCGCCTTTTCTACCTGTTCCTGCGCCCACTTTGCCACATTGGCGTAATAGGAAAAATGTTCCTTAAAATATTCGTATCCTTTTGAAGGATTTGTAAAATGTTTTTTCCAATCATCTTTTACCAATACACATCCTGATTGAAACTCAAAAGCATCAAAATCAAAATCTTTGGCATTGCCAAAAGGTGCCAAGCCCATCAATTTCCCCACATCATCCATATCCCCAAAGACATAATGGCTTACTGCCGCATAAAATCCGCCTATGGAATGCTGCGTGGTGGGCAACTTCAATCCATTGTCTGAAGTCTGAGACATTGGACTAAAATCTTTGAGTAATGGGCTGAGTTTTTGACCGTCAAAATGATAAAAACTATCTTTCTCACACAACATTTGCATTTCGTTTAAAAAATTAGGATTTATGTACTCTTTCTGTTCAGGATGCATACTCAAAAACTGATCTAATGGACTACCACAACCGTCAATTACCATCACGGCACATTCAGAAAAAGGGGAAGTTCCCACAGCACTATAAGCATGTGCCAAATGGTGCGAAATATTGACAATCTTCGGAAAATCGGTGTTTGCAAAAATTCTTTCCCCCCTAAATTGATTTCGGTCGGGAATATCAAAATTAGCACATTGAACCACCAATGCGACATCACTAAGTGCTATTCCTTCAGCATCCAAACAATATTGAATTGCCAAAGTATCGTTGCCTCCATCGTGCTTTTTTCTGCTGATTCGCTCTTTTTCGATACCTACACAAACACGACCGTTTTTTAATAGTACGGCTGATCCGTTATGCGAAAGTCCTGTTCCTAATACGTAAATGGGTGGGGTCATTAAATAGCGTTATTATCGTTCTTCATACATTTTCAGCAACTGCGTCACGGTATTCCAATTTCGGATGGTGGCTGTAACATTCAGTTTTTTCTCGATATATTTTTGGTCAAATCGTGTTTTTCCAGCTCCTACAGCATATTTAATATAGATTCTGCTTTCGTCAATACTCGCTTCGTCGGGTTTTACCTGACTCATTTTTAAATCATTTATGCTTTCGCTTCGTTGCGGTATAGAGAGAAAAGCGACATATATTTTTTTGATATCCAACTCTTTCTCTTTCAAAAAAGGATTATTCTTGAAACAGCTTTCTAAGTCTGATTTGCCAATGACAACTGTTGGGACTTCGTGACCAAAAACCTTGAAAATTTCCTGTTTGATTTTGAAACCAACCGCAGCGGCATTTTCTTCCTCGGTATCCACAAAAACATTTCCGGATTGAATATAGGTTTGCACATTTTGAAAACCGATGTTCTCCAAAGCTGCTTTCAAGGCATCCATTTTTATCATATTGTGGCCGGAAACGTTGATGCCACGGAGTAATGCTAAATGAGTTGTCATTTTTTATAAAATTTTGTTTTGCTAAAGTAAAGGGAATTAAGGGAATTTCCTATAGCAATATCCATTTCCAAATTTCCCAACAAAAAACTATCTTCGCATTGCAAAAAGAGAAAAGAATATAGAATAAAGAGTCTAGACTTTATAAATCTAAAATCTGCAATCTAAAATAAATAATGTCCAATAATCTCCTAGAAACTCCCATCGAATATCTTAAAGGCGTTGGTCCCACTCGGGGCGCATTGTTACGTAAGGAATTGGGGATTTTTAAATACGGGGATTTAGTCAATTTTTTTCCGAACCGTTATATCGACCGCACTCGTTATTACAAAATCAATGAGTTGCAGAATAATATTGCCGAAGTTCAAATTATCGGCAAAATAATCAATATTAAAACCGTTGAATTTGGTAAAAACCAAAAGCGATTGGTCGCCACATTCGTGGATGATACAGGCCAAATGGAACTCAATTGGTTTCAAGGTCTTAAATGGATCAAAGAGAGTTTAAAACTCAATGAAGTCTGTGTTATTTTTGGAAAATGCTCCCAATACGGCAGTAATTACAGCATGGCGCACCCCGAAATTGAGTTGTTGAAGGAACATGAATCAAGTTTGCGATCAGCGATGCAACCTGTTTACCCTTCGACCGAAACATTGGCAAACCGCGGAATCACAAACCGTGTGGTGAACAAAATGATGCAGCAATTGTTTCTCGAAACACAAGCTTTGTTCAGCGAAACGCTGCCTTCCTATTTAATAAACGAACTCAAGCTGATTCCAAAAAACGCCGCTTTATTCAATATTCATTTTCCCAAGAGTGCCGAAATTTTGGCGAAAGCCCAATTCCGTTTAAAATTCGAAGAATTATTCTTTATTCAGTTGCAACTGATAACTAAGAATTTGATTCGGAAGCACAAAATCAAAGGTTTTCCGTTTACCAAAGTTGGGGAATTTTTTAACGAATTTTATAAAAATCATTTGCCATTTGACTTGACTAATGCCCAAAAAAGAGTAATCAAGGAAATTAGGACAGACATGGGCAGCAATGCCCAAATGAACCGTTTATTGCAAGGTGATGTGGGTTCCGGAAAAACCATTGTGGCTTTTATGAGCATGCTCTTGGCTTTGGATAACGGTTATCAGGCCTGTTTGATGGCTCCCACCGAAATTTTGGCCAATCAGCATTTTATTGGTTTGTCCGAATTGGCAAAATCAATGAATATCAACATAAAAATACTGACGGGTTCTACCAAAATTGCAGCTCGAAGAATCATACACGAAGAACTCGAAAACGGGACTTTGCAAATACTCATTGGCACTCACGCTTTATTGGAAGACAAAGTGGTGTTTCAAAATTTAGGTTTGGCGGTTATTGATGAGCAGCATCGTTTTGGAGTCGAACAGCGATCCAAATTATGGAAGAAATCCACCCCTAACCCCTCCAATGGAGGGGAACCGGTTCCGCCCCATATTTTAGTCATGACGGCTACTCCTATTCCAAGGACTTTGGCGATGAGTTTGTACGGCGACTTGGATATTTCAGTTATTGACGAATTGCCGCCGGGTCGAAAACCCATTCAAACTGTGCACCGTTTTGATTCGAACCGATTGAAAGTTTGGAAATTTATTCGGGACGAAATCGCTTTGGGACGCCAAATCTATATTGTTTACCCACTGATTCAGGAGTCCGAAAAAATGGATTACAAGGATTTAATGGACGGTTATGAGAGTATTTCCCGAGATTTTCCGTTGCCGCAGTATTCGGTTTCGATTCTGCACGGAAAAATGAAACCCGACGAAAAAGATTCGGAGATGAAACGCTTTGCCGAAGGAAAAACCAACATCATGGTTGCCACAACGGTTATCGAAGTGGGCGTTAATGTTCCCAATGCAAGCGTGATGATTATTGAAAGTGCCGAGCGTTTTGGACTGTCACAACTCCACCAATTGCGGGGGCGTGTGGGGCGTGGCGCAGACCAAAGCTATTGCATTTTGATGACTTCCTACAAATTGTCCAGCGATAGCAAGACCCGTATGGAAACAATGGTCAGCACTAATGATGGTTTCGAAATTGCCGAAGTTGACCTGAAACTCCGAGGCCCCGGAGACTTGATGGGAACCCAACAAAGTGGTGTCTTAAACCTTCAAATTGCCGATATTGTAAAAGACAGGGATATTTTGATGTTGGCACGTAACTACGCCATAAAAATCCTCAAAGACGATGCCCCGCTCCAAAAAACGGAAAACGCCATTCTAAAAGCTGTTTTTATAGAATTGACCAAAAAGAAAAACATTTGGAATTATATTAGTTGATTTTTTTTGGAGTTGCTGAGATGCTAAGTTTCTAAGTTGAAAAGTGCCTTTTCATTATGAATACAGATTGCTCTACGAAGTATTATTGTTTGCACTCTCGTTGTCTGCGCTGCGCAAATGTCTCTGACTTTGCGCCCGCTCCTATAAGCCTCAATAATAGTCAAATCAAATTATTTATAAAACTAGTTTGTAATAAAAATTGTATATTGTTTTTTATTTTATTTAAAAATGATATATTAAAGAAGGTTACGTAATTAGAGATCAAACAAAAGCTCATTTTATAACTGCCACCGTTGTAGATTGGATTGATGTTTTTTCAAGAAAAAACTATAGAGATACAGTAATAGAGTGCCTAAATTTCTGTGTACAAAATAAGGGCATGATTGTATATGGCTATGTTATTATGAGTAATCATGTTCACTTAGTAGTACAGTCCAGTGAAGGAAAATTATCGGATTTATTGCGTGATTTTAAAAAATTTACAGCAAATACCATTTTGAGAAAAATTCAAAACGAACCAGAAAGCAGACGCGAATGGATGTTAGAGCGATTTAAACTAGCAACCGAAAGTCATTCTCGAAACAAAAATTATCAATTGTGGCAATATGGCAATCATGCAGAAGAAATTTATACTGCTAAGTTTATGTGGTCAAAATTAGACTATATCCATATGAATCCAGTTCGGGCAGGAATTGTAGAAAGAGCTTCTGATTATATTTATTCGAGTGCTAGTAATTACGTAGATGATAATGGTTTAGTTCAGATAGAAAAAATGGATAATCCAATAGTCGATGTTTTGAAGTCATGGTCATTCACAAAATACAATCAATATTAGCTAGCATAATTGTCAATAGGAATGGGCGCAAAGTCGGAGACATTTGCGCAGCGCTCATAATGGAGTTTTGATTTAAATAGATTTTGAGTGTACACTTTGCGGAGCGGGGTTATAAAACCATGATTTCAAACAATATGCTGCTTAAAAACATATCATTCTGCTTTACGTTTGATATTTCAACAACAGATTATCCGTAAAGATTTGTCATTTCGACCAGCGGGAGAAATCACATAACGTAATCAACTAGTGTGATTCCTCGTTCCTCGGAATGACAAACTCTGAGGATAATAGATTACCGAAAAAAAATCTTTATAACCCTTCGAATACTTATGATTGCAAATCCGATATCAAAATCGGAATGACAAAACGATGGCTTTATATCTTTAACTTAATGACCTTAAAATTAAGGTCTAGTTAAATGTTTCTGCAAGTAGCTACGGCAATATTTAGAAAAAAAACATTTTAAATCTAGTTTCAGTTTTAAACCTTTTTATTATTTCATAATCTTATCCCCTGCCAAATGATTAATTTTGCTAAAAATTAATATTTGTATGTACAAGCGTTAAATAATAATTAACAATTGTACTTTTAATAATTCTAAAACCTAATTTTGTTTAATTCTTATCCAAAAGGATATATTAAACTTCTTTTACTTAAAAAAATGAAAATAAGAAATCTTGTTTATGCCTTATTAGTTATAGGGTTTGGTGGATTTATAGCCTACAGAATTACTTCGAACAGCGCAAAAAATGGTGATAAAAAAGACAAAGACGGGAAAGATAAGCCAACGACCGTAACAGGCGTTTTGGTGCATCCTAAAACTTTCAACAATAATTTGTCGCTTTCTGGGTCTATTGAGGCCAACGAGCAAATTGAAATCCATTCGGAAGTTTCGGGGATTGTCGAGGGGATTTATTTTCAGGAAGGAAGCAATGTTTCAAAAGGACAAATACTTTTCAAAGTCAACGATATTGAATTAAGGGCACAACTAGCCCAAGCAGCAACCAAAGAAAGTTTGGCCGCCGAAAATGAAAGAAGGGCAAAATTGTTGTTGCAAAAAGAAGCCATCAGTCAAGAGGAATATGATATTGCCAGAACCGATTACAAATCTGCTCAGGCGCAAACGCAATTAATCAAAGCTCAAATTTCTAAAACATCGGTTCGTGCCCCTTTTTCGGGAAAAATTGGTTTGCGGGCCATTTCGCCAGGTACCTATATCACACCAAGTGTTTTGGTTGCGAAATTGGTCAACATCAGTAAACTGAAAATCACTTTTTCGATTCCGGAGAAATACGCATCACAAGTAAAAACAAATACTAACTTGACTTTTACAGTTGAAGGTTCTACAGAACAATTTACCGCCAAAGTGTATGCCATTGAACCTGAAGTTGCAGTGGCCACCCGTACATTACAAGTAAGAGCAATAACCGAAAACAGTCAGGGAAAATTATTACCGGGGACTTTTGCGAATGTCGCTTTGCCTTTGAGCATTATAAAAGACGCTATAGTTGTGCCTACAGAAGCGATTATTCCGATTCAGGATGGTAAAAAGGTTTTTATTGCTAAAAACGGAATGGCCAAGGAAGTTAAGGTTGAAACCGCTACGCGAACAGACGCATCTGTATTAGTTCTTTCAGGCTTAAAAGCAGGTGATACTTTGTTGACCAGCGGTGTGATGGCCTTGAAAGATTCTACTAAGGTTAAGGTGATTTTAAATATGAAAAAATAGATTTTTGATTGTTGATTAACGATTTTTGACTTCAGATTTTGGCAACAATTTATAATAAGATGAAGTTTTAAATCAAAAGTCTTTATTCAAAAGTCATAATCTACAATATTGTAAATCCTTAAAGTGACAAAAAAGTTTAACATGTTTGTTTTTTAATGTTTTCAATAAGAATTAATTATCATTTGGCGAGCCATCAGAAATCAAAAATCAACACTCAAAAATCAAAAATAATTTAAATGAGTTTATCCACATTAAGCATAAAAAGACCTGTAATGACGATCGTTATGAACTTAGCGATTATATTATTTGGTGTTATTGGTTATACCTATTTGGGAGTTCGTGAGTTCCCCTCGATCGACCCAGCCCAGGTTTCGATTAAAACAAGTTATACGGGAGCGAATTCGGATATTATTGAGTCACAAATCACGGAACCCCTAGAAAAAGCAATCAACTCAATAGACGGGGTACGAAATGTAACATCATCAAGTTCACAAGGTAGCAGCAGTATTACTGTTGAATTTAATTTGGACAAAAACCTTGAAGAAGCTGCAAATGATGTTCGTGACAAAGTATCTCAGGCCATTCGTAGTTTACCACAGGACATTGATGCGCCACCTGTAGTTTCAAAGGCTGATGCCAATAGTGATGCCATTATTTCGATGACAGTTCAAAGTGATACCCGAAGTGCATTGGAATTGAGTGATTATGCCGAAAATGTGATTGGCCAACGACTAGAAACCATTCCGGGTGTAAGTGGAGTCCAAATTTGGGGGCAAAAACGATACGCCATGCGACTTTGGATTAATCCTGAAAAATTAGCCGCTTACGGTTGTACAGTTGCCGAAGTTCGAGATGCACTAAACAGCCAAAATGTGGAATTGCCTTCAGGAAAAATTACGGGTAATAATACGGAATTGACCGTAAAAACCGTTGGTAATCTTTCAAAACCTGAAGAATTTAATAATATCATCATTCGCTCCGAAGGAGAAAAAATAGTTCGTTTCAGTGATATCGGAACCGCTGAATTGGGACCAGAAAATATTGAGACAAAAATGACGCAATCCGGTACTCACCTTGTTGGTTGTGCTATTGTACCGCTTCCCGGAGCTAATTATTTGGATATTGCAAAAGAATTTTACAAACAATACGAGCGTTTAAAAAAGGATTTGCCAAGTGATATTAAATTAAACATTGCCATTGATAATACCGTTTTTGTAAAAAAATCAGTTATTGAAGTGGCAGAAACACTTGGGATTTCAATTATATTGGTAATCCTTATTATCTTTTTGTTTTTCAGGGATTGGGCAATTGCGTTCAGACCCTTAATCGATATTCCGGTTTCGTTAATTGCAACATTCTTTATCATGTGGCTTTTTGGGTTTTCGATAAATGTACTTACGTTGTTGGCGATTGTGCTTGCAACAGGTTTAGTTGTGGATGACGGAATTGTGGTTACCGAGAATATTTTCAAGAAGGTTGAAGAAGGGATGTCGCCTATTGAAGCGGCAATAAAAGGGTCGAATGAGATTTTCTTCGCAGTTATTTCGATTTCCATCACCTTGGCGGCGGTATTTTTACCGGTTATTTTCCTTGAAGGTTTTGTTGGACGACTGTTCCGTGAATTTGGTGTCGTCATTGGTGCCGCGGTATTGATTTCGGCTTTTGTGTCTTTGACTTTGACACCAATGTTGAATGCGTATTTGATGAAAGGAGGCGAGCAAAAGAAAACGAAATTTTACCATCTTACCGAACCATATTTTGTGAAATTGAATGAAGGATATGCAAATGCACTTGGCCGTTTTATGAAAAAGAAGTGGTTGAGTTTTCCTATTCTTATAGTTTGTTTCGGTTTGATTTATTTGTTTTTCAATATTTTGAAAAAAGAAACGGCTCCCTATGATGATCGTAGTGCTATAAGAATGTCTATCAATACACCTGAAGGTGCTTCCTATGAATACACAGACCGTTTCATGCAGGAAATTTCAAGATTGATCGATGATTCCATTCCAGAGAAAAAAGTAGCATTGGTAATTACTGCGCCAGGTTTTGCGACATCGGCTGTAAATAGTGGAAGGGTTTTGATAAATTTGGTTGAACCAGATCAAAGAAAACTAAAACAAAAAGACATAGCCGATAAGTTAACCAAATGGACTAATAATTATTCGGAGGCAAAAACTTCGGTGACTGAACAACCGACGATTGCTGTAAACAGACGAGGTGGTCTGCCGGTTCAATATATTATTCAGGCTCCAAATTTTGAAAAATTAAGAGAAAAGATTCCATTGTTTATGGATGAAGCTGCAAAAAGCGATGTTTTCTCTAATACGGATGTGAATTTAAAATTCAATAAACCTGAAATCAACGTTTCGATTGACAGGGAAAAAGCAGAAAGTTTAGGGATTTCGGTAAAAGATGTTGCGCAAACTTTGCAACTTTCTTTGAGCGGTCAGCGTTTTGGTTATTTTATAAGAAACGGAAAACAATATCAGGTTATTGGTCAGTTTGAGAAAGAGGATCGCGCCAAACCTTTGGATTTAACGTCGATGTATGTTAAAAACAACAAAGGGGAACTGATCCAAATGGACAATGTGGTTAAAATTGATGAGCAAAGTAATCCGCCTCAGTTGTATCATAATAATCGATACATGTCGGCTACTGTTTCGGCAGGTCTCGCTCCGGGCAAAAGTCTTAGCGATGGAATAGATGAGATGAATAAGATTAAAGCCAAAGTTCTTGATGATTCATTTACAACCGATTTGAGTGGAGAATCAAGGGATTTTGTTGAAAGTAGTTCGAATACTTCTTTTGCCTTTGGATTGGCTTTATTATTGATTTTTCTAATATTGGCGGCACAGTTTGAGAGTTTCGTCGATCCGTTTATCATTATTTTGACAGTGCCAATGGCGGTTGCGGGAGCTTTATTCTCGCTTTGGTTGTTCAATCAAACGTGGAATATTTTCAGTCAGATTGGAACGATTATGTTGATTGGATTGGTGACGAAGAACGGAATCCTGATTGTCGAATTTGCGAATCAGCTGAGGGAGCAAGGAAAACCAAAATTAGAAGCCATTATGGAAGCTTCGGAAGCAAGGTTACGCCCTATTTTGATGACTAGTTTAGCCATTTCGTTAGGAGCTTTGCCTATTGCTTTGTCCCTAGGAGCGGCCGCAACGAGTAGAATAGGTATGGGAGTTGTTATCGTAGGAGGGACAATTTTCTCTTTGGTGCTGACTTTATTTGTAATTCCTGCGTTGTATTCAATGTGGTCCAAAGCCCGTAAACATTATCCGGAATTTGACCATATTGATGAATATGAAAATGAGGTGAAAAAATAATCCTCTCCCCCGGCCCCTCTCCGAAGGAAAGGGGAGCGAGACGAATAAACAAAGCGGTTCTTAATACAATTTGAAAAGCTTTCGCATTTCAAATTTACTTGAACTGACGTTAAAAAATGATTGTAAAAAGCGCAAATGTTTCCTTTTAGCCCCGATAGCAGTGGAAATCCTTGTTTGGCCGTCTCGTCCCAAAAGACGAGAGGCAAACAAGATTGAAACGGATAGCGGGATCAATGCCGATAAAAAAGCCAAATGTTTGTGCTCCTAAAAAAAGAAAATAATGATGAATACCAAACTGTTTCTTAAAAGTTTCCTGCTGTTTTTCCTTTGCTTTGCAACAGGGAACGCACAAGAACTGCTTACCCTTGAAAATGCCGTGAAAATTGCATTGGAAAACAATTATGAAATAAAAATTGCCGATAATAATTTAAAGATTGAAACGGCTAATGTTGCAATTGGGAATGCCGGTATGTTGCCTTCTGTCAGTGCGGTCGCTACGGATAATAATAGCATTTTGAATACCTCTCAAACCCGATCGGATGGGAATACCGTAAAATTGCAAAATGCTAAAAACAGCAATTTGAATTACGGTGTTGCTTTGGATTGGACGATTTTTGACGGAATGAAAATGTTTGCCAAATATGATCAATTGAAGGAATTGCAAAATATGAGTGACGCCCAATTGAAAATGACCATAATTAATAAAGTGAGCAGTGTCAATTCGGTTTATTTTAATTTGATTCAGGAACAACAGAAATTATCCGATTTGGATTCCACAATAGTTATTTCCAAAAAAAGATTGGAATTCACCAAAAACAGATACACCATCGGAAAGGGTTCTAAACTAGATGTGTTGAACGCTCAAGTGGATTTGAACACTGATCTTGGAAATTTGTTGAAAGAAAAACAGGCTTATGCCAATGCCAAAACGCTTTTGAATCAAATATTGGCAAGAGATTTAAAAACTGATTTTAAAGTTTCTGAAGGAATTAGTGTTGACAGAAAATTAAAATTGGTTGATTTAATTGCTTTAGGCGAAAACCAAAACCCGGAATTGATGATGCAAATGATTAATAAAAAAGTGTCAGAATTGGATTTGAAACAAATAAAAGGAGAACGCTATCCAACTATTAAATTGAATTCCGGATATAATTTCACGGATGCAACATCAAGCCTTGGTTTTACAACAGCATCATCAACACATGGTTTAAATTATGGTTTTACAGCTTCTTTGAACTTGTTTGACGGAAACGCCCAAAACCGAAATGAGAAAATTGCCAAAATGCAGGTTGATAATTCCAAACTATTGATTGATCAGAAATTGATTCAGTTGAGAAGTGATTTGACTATTGCATTTCAGTTGTATTTGACCAACTTGGATTTGATTGATTTGGAAGAAAATAATACTGCTATTTCAAAACAAAACCTTGAAATTACGGCTGAGAAATTTAAAATCGGAACCATTACTTCTGTTGAGTTCAGGGCTGCACAGTTGAATTATATCAATTCGAGGATTCGTTTGAGTGATGCTGAATTTCAGGCAAAATTATCTGAAATTACTTTAAGAGAATTAGCCGGTAATCTTAATTTTTAATTATTTTTGAAATCAAAAACACAGAATGATTTCATATAATCCAAAGGTTTGGTTAGTTTACATTTTTCGTTTTCACAGATCGGACTCCTTTAGAAATTTACTACCGGGATTAGTTTTTTTCTCAATATATACGGCTATAATTGCCTATTTAGAAATTGATTACTTCAAATTGGAGGATACTAGCCACGTCAAGAACCTTTATGTGATTCATGGTACTTTGGGGTTTGTAATCTCGTTATTATTGGCCTACAGAATCAATTCGGCTTATGATCGTTGGTGGGAAGGAAGAAAATTATGGGGTGCTTTGATGAACAGCAGCCGAAATTTTGCCATAAAACTTTCTGTTATGTTGAAGGACGAAAAGGATTTGGCTTATTTCAGGAAAATGATTCCAAGTTATGCTTCGATTTTGAACAAACATTTGAAAGATGAGGAAATCAGTATGATGCTCTTTGATAATGTGGATTTAATGATAGATCATCATAAACATAGACCAAATCAGGTTGCTAAAATGATGTTTCAAAAAATAAACGATTTGTATGTTTCCCATAAAATTACAGGTGAGCAATTAATTATTTTAAATAATGAATTTCAATCTTTCACTGATATATGTGGCGCTTGTGAGCGAATAAAAAACACTCCTATCCCCTATTCCTACAGTACTTTTATCAAAAAATTCATATTCGTTTTTGTTTTTACATTGCCCTATGCTTATAGTTTGACATTGGGATATTATGTAATTCCGGTGGTTTCTTTGATTTTTTACGTGTTGGTAAGTATCGAATTAATTTCCGAAGAAATTGAAGAGCCTTTTGGTTATGATGATAACGATTTGCCTATCAGAAAAATAGCTGAAAATATTAAAAAATATGTTGAAGAATTGATTTGATTTTTGAAAATCTATCACAATATTATGGCAAACCTAAACTCGTTTCATAACGATTTGAAAATAGCTAAGGAGCTTGTTTATGATGTATGCAATTTTACATTGAGCAATCCTAAATTAAATTCTGAAAGCGAAGATTATGCAGCGTGCTCATTTGAACTCAATAATAAAATTGTTCAATACCGTGCTTCCAAAATTACACCAACCAAAACAGGTCAATTTGTAACTATTTGGAAAAGAAGCAAGAATGGGATAACAGAACCATTTGATGTGTCTGATGAAATTGATTTTTTTATTATTTCGTCAAGAAGTGGTGAAAATTTTGGGCAATTTATTTTCCCAAAAAATGTGTTGGCCGATAAAGGAATTCTAACACAAAACGGCGTCTCAGGGAAAAGAGGTATTCGAGTTTATCCGCCCTGGGATATTCCAAAAAGCAAACAAGCCGAAAAAACACAAAATTGGCAAATCAACTATTTCGTGACAATTAAAACAAATGCGATTGACAATCTTGATTTAGCTAAGAAATTATTGAATCAAAGTCATTGAAAAACAATTTTGGATACTAATTTAATCCACAAATTCTATTCAAAAACCAAATAAATTGTTTCTTACTCCAAATAGCAATTCTTATATTTGCATTCTTATTAAAATTCTCAAATGAAAATATCTTACAACTGGTTAAAACAATTCATAAAAATAGACTGGAAATCAGAAGAAACGGCTGCATTATTGACTGATTTAGGTCTTGAAGTAGAAGTAGTAGAAAAATACCAATCGGTAAAAGGCGGATTAGAAGGTATTGTCGTAGGACACGTTCTTACCTGTGTGCCTCATCCCGATGCCGATAGATTGAAAGTTACAACTGTTGATTTAGGAGACGGTGTGCCTATTCAAATCGTTTGTGGTGCTAGTAATGTTGATGCTGGGCAAAAAGTACCCGTAGCAACGATTGGAACTGTTTTATATGATAAAGAAGGAAATTCTTTTACTATTAAAAAAGGAAAAATCAGAGGTCAGGAAAGTCATGGGATGATTTGTGCCGAAGATGAATTAGGTCTAGGCGAAAGTCATGAAGGAATAATGGTACTTGATGATTCAATTCCTGCAGGAACATTGGCTTCGACAGTTTTTAAAATAGAAAATGACGAAGTTTTTGAGATTGGTTTAACGCCAAACCGTGCCGATGCAATGAGTCATTTTGGAACCGCACGTGATTTAAGAGCAGGGCTTATTCAAAGAGGAACAAATATCGAATTAATTACTCCTTCGGTAAGTAATTTTAGAGTAGATAAAAAAATCTTGAAAATTGATGTTGATGTAAAAGATGCTCATCTTGCACCAAGATATTGTGGAGTAACTATTTCCGGACTTACTGTGAAAGAATCTCCGGAATGGTTGAAAAACAGATTGAAAGCCATCGGAATCAATCCAAAGAATAATATTGTAGATGTAACTAATTATGTATTACATGATTTAGGTCAGCCACTACACGCTTTTGACGCTTCAAAAATAAACGGAAAAGTTATTGTAAAAACACTTCCTGCAGGAACCAAGTTCACAACTTTGGACGAAGTGGAAAGAACGTTGCATGAAGAAGATTTGATGATTTGCGATGAAAAAGGCCCGATGTGTATTGCAGGTGTTTTTGGAGGAGTAAAATCTGGAGTGACAGATACAACGACTTCTATTTTCCTTGAAAGCGCTTATTTTAATCCGGTTAGTATTCGTAAATCGGCCAAAAGACATCAATTGAATACAGATGCTTCTTTTAGATTTGAAAGAGGAATCGATCCAAGTATTACTGAATATGCTTTGAAAAGAGCAGCTTTGTTGATTAAAGAAGTAGGTGGTGGAGAAATTACATCTGACATTATTGATATTTACCCAAAGAAAATTGAAGGCTTTAGTGTATTCTTGAATTTCAAAAATGTAGCCAGAATCATAGGCCAGGAATTGCCAAAAGATACTATTAAGCAAATTTTGGCTTCTTTGGAGATTAAAGTTAATAGTGTTTCTGAAGTTGGTTTAGGATTAACAATTCCTGCTTACCGCGTTGATGTACAAAGAGAAATTGATGTTATCGAAGAAATTTTAAGAGTATATGGATATAACAATATTGTATTCTCTAAAAAATTAAACGCTACAGTTTCCAATTCTCCAAGAAACGAAGATTATAAGGTACAAAATATTGTTGCTTCCCAATTGAATTCCCAAGGATTTCATGAAATGATGGCTAATTCATTGACTACCGCTTCTTATGTACAACTTTCAGAAATGTTGAAAGAGGAATACAACGTAACAATGTTAAACCCGTTAAGCAGTGATTTGGCCACAATGCGTCAGTCGTTGTTGTTTTCAGGTTTGGAAGCGATATCCTATAATATCAACCGTAAAAATTCGGATTTAAAATTATTTGAATTTGGAAAATCATACCATAAATTCCTTTCGGGTTACGAGGAAATCAAGCATTTAACTTTGTTCCAAACAGGAAACAGAAACCAAGAAACTTGGACCAATGCTCAAAAGCCTTCAGATTTCTTTTTATTCAAGGGATATGTAGAAGCTATTTTGTCAAGATTAGGAATTTCGAATTCAAAAAGTGTTCCTGTAAAATCGGATGTGTTTTCAGAAGGAATTGCTTTTGGATTAGGAAATGATACATTAGTTGAATTTGGTGTTGTAAAAAAATCAGTTTTAAAGCATTTTGGAATTAAACAAGAAGTTTTATATGCCGATTTTAATTGGGCAAATGTTTTGAAAGTGATGTCGGCTAAAATTAAATTCACAGAAATTCCAAAATATCCGGAAGTTCGTAGAGATTTAGCTTTGATGGTGGATCAAAATGTCACTTATGATTCCATTTATTCTATCGCCAGACAAACTGAAAAATCGTTGTTGAAAAACATTAATCTGTTTGATGTATATGAAGGACAAAATTTACCGGAGGGTAAAAAATCCTATGCTTTGAGTTTTACGATTCAGGATACCAATAAAACTCTTGAAGATGCTCAAATAGATAAAATTATGAGTAAACTAATTAAGAATTTTGAAACGGAGCTTGGAGCTAGTTTGAGATAATTTTAAGCTAAAATAATAGTTACTCCCAATCTTTATTAAGGATTGGGAGTTTTTTTATCTTCTTAATTTTATTTTGCAAGACTTTATAGCATTAGCAAAATTCATACTAGTAAAAGAAAGCGGGCAGGAACTCAAGGTATTAAAGAGAAAATAGCCTGTCTATTTAAAGAACCGAATACAAATGTTACTGGTTTTAAAAAGAGTGAGGTATTGTTAAGTAAAGAGGTTTTTTTAAATCCTGATAATCAATTAAAATACTACTCAAAAATGGAGATCTTCCTATTCTACAAACGGGATTGATGACTTATTGCATGATGGTAGGATTGGCTTTAACCCCTCAATAATCAGTGCTGATTTGCATTAGACAATAGAAAAAAGAATGCATTCGCCTAAAGAAGCTTTACTTTCTATACTGATTTAGTTCAATGGATAACTGGTGATTATATCTCGGAAGGCATTAATTATAAGACGATAAATAGCTATGTAAAAAGACATTTTGGAGCGAAAATTAAAGTTGCTCGTAAAAATCATGTCAATAAAAATGAACTAGCTGTAGATAATTTAAAAAAAATCCCTTTAATCTATGAAGTAATATTGTTAATCTACTTGATTAATAATGAATTATATTTGAATAAATAAGAGACAAATCAAAACATTTTTGATTTGTCTCTTATGGTGACCTTACGAACCATTTTTTACAGGATTTAAAGAAATTTGGAGTTGAATTATTCCTGCCGTTTTTCACCACCAGCAAAGAAGGAGCTGGAATTGGTTTGACTTTGTGCAAAAGTATTGGCGAAGCATATGGAGGTTACTCGCCTATAGAAAAAATGACGATGGTAAAACTACTTTCGTAATTTGTTTGGGGATTAACAACACAGGTATTTAAATAAATTCTTAAGCAGTTTTTATACTGGCAATCTTTTGTTTTAAATTTGCGAGCTGCAACAAGTGGGAACACTAAGTATAAACTTCTCACGTTTGGTCAAAATTAAATTGAATAAAGAGAAAGTGAAAAAAGTGGAAAATGCCAAAGGAAACTGGACTATTTGTAAGGAATGTCAGGGACGTGGTAAAAAAAGTCGGGGGCTGAGCGATAAAGCACGACGCAACTATCAAATCGCACTCGACGAATTTAAAAAGACGAAAGGCGAAGGAATAGCTCCAATTCAACCGAAAGGTCACTTGTACACCTGTTTAAATTGTAACGGTTCGGGGTTGCTCCGTTCTGCTAATGCTCCTATGGCGGATAAAGAAAACTACCCGCACCTTGCCATTATTGGTGGAGGTATTGGAGGTGTAGCTCTGGCTGTGGCTTGTTTGCACCGCGGAATTCCTTTTACACTATATGAACGCGATAGCAACTTTGATGCTCGATCTCAGGGTTACGGACTCACTTTGCAACAAGCTAGTAAAGCGATTGAGGGATTGGGTATTTTCTCGTTAGATGAAGGGATAATTTCAACAAGACATATAGTTCATACTACAGAAGGAAAAGTGATTGGTGAATGGGGAATCAGAAAATGGGTTCAGTCAGACACTAAAACTTTTCAGAAACGAACAAATGTGCATATCGCGCGGCAATCTTTGCGTCGTGCACTATTGGAACAACTCGGCGGAAATGATAGAATACAATGGGGGCACCAGTTACTAGATTTTAAGGAATGTGATGGTAAAGGTGTTGAGTTAAGTTTTCAAGTGGAAGGAAAGAAAAAGAGTTGCAAGGCAGATCTTGTGGTTGGAGCCGATGGTATTCGTAGTTCGGTGCGCAGGTTGTTGATTGGTGAGAATAGTACCCCTTTACGTTATCTGGATTGTATTGTGATATTGGGTATTTGTCCTTTGAGTGCCCTCGAAGGTCATACAAATTCTTTACTTGACTCTGCCACAGTATTTCAAACCGCCAATGGCAATGAGCGAATCTACGTGATGCCCTATACGGCAGACTCGGTGATGTGGCAACTTAGTTTTCCAATGCAAGAGAAGGAAGCAAAAGCTTTAAGTGCTCAAGGACCTCGGGCACTCAAAGAGGAGGCCTGTCGCAGAACGCAATGGCACGATCCTATTCCGCAGATTTTAGCAGCGACCCAGGAAGCTCAGATTTCGGGTTATCCCGTCTATGACAGAGAATTACTCAAGCCAGAAATGTTGGAGAAAGGAAGGCAAGTGACTCTGATTGGAGATGCGGCGCACCCCATGAGTCCATTCAAAGGACAGGGAGCAAATCAAGCGCTGCTGGATGCACTCATGCTGGCCCGGGGGATTGCAAAAGGATGTAGGCCTTTATCGCAATGGAGAAAAGCTGGAGTGAGGGAAAGCGTATTAGCTGGGTTTGAAGCAGAAATGTTAGAACGTAGTGCTACAAAAGTCAAAGATTCAGCAGAGGCTGCGCAATTTCTGCATTCCGAAATCGTGCTTCATGAGGGTGATGAGCCCAGAGGACGGTGTTTAAAGAAAAAATGTACTTGATTAACAAGTAATTAGATTCAAATAAAAAAGGGACAAATCAAAATATTTTTGATTTGTCCCTTATGGTGGTCCTTACGAACCTGTTTTCGAACCATTTTATGCAAGATTTGAAGAAATTATGTAAATTATAAATTTGATAAAACTCAAATTAATCTGGTTCAAATCCTACCAAGGTCACTATTTTTATAAATAATTAAAGTGAACGTAATTGGACAAAATTCGAACCTTTTGTTAGAAGATTTGAAACTATTAGCTGGCTGTTTTGAGGATGTTTTGTAAAACAAACTTAATTAAATAAGACGGCTTTAATATAAACTATTGTTGGTGCTAATAAAAAAGAAAATTTAATCATGAAAACTATCTTTAACTTTATGTCTATTTTATACTTACAAATCCAAATTAGATTTAATACCTTTTCTATGACATTGATTTAAGCCTTTTCATGTTTTAAAAAGTATCTGATTTTTACTTTATAAGTAACTAATAGACTTCGTAAGTTTACGACGATATAAAACTATTTGTTTAATGATGATAAAAAGAATTGCATTCCTCTGAAATCTCCAGTTCCATCACCTGAGTTCCTATCATAGGTATGTTGTTTGACTTGATACATTAGTAAGTAATTATTATTATTCATATACTCTAATAATAAGTCATTTCTAAAATACTCAAAATTTTGAGAATAATAATCTTCCTCAAAATCAAAAGATTTGTGTGAAATAATTTTATTTTCATCAAGTATTTGAAGATTCTTTGTATCTGCTTTTAGACCTAATTGTTTTCCGATATTTGTATTTGGAATGGTTGAACTAATTGTTGGAATCACTTTTGAATTACTTTCCCATAAATAATCAATAAGAGACGCTTCAAATTCAAAAGATATTCTTTTTTTCTTCGTGATTTTATAAAATTTATTAAGATCTTCTTTTTTATATTTTTTTGGATAATGTATTATATCAAAAGGAGTTACCATGCGTTCAATTTCTTCTTCATCTTCTAAAGGCAATTCTTTATGATTTAAACTTGTAATTGGAATATTGTCAGCCCAATATAATTCGCCAAAATAAACTTTTGACAATGAACTTCTTGAAGTAACAACATCATCTTTCCAATCAAATTCTCTGCCTAATATGTCATCAATACTTCCAGAAATTGATTCTTTTTTAATAAAGAATGAATCAATTAATAAAAATGACCTATTATCATAAGATTCAGATTGCCTTTGATTAATAAAACCAGATAATAAAGTAAAATCTTTATTTTCAAATAAGCTTAATAATGAATCATACATAGGCTTGTAAACCCAATTTTGGCTTTCATCTATATGTGAAAATAAATCCTCGAAATACAATTTTTCATTAAATGTGATAGGTTTTGGATTAGTAATCTCAATTTCAATATCACCTAATCTAGAATAATGCCTTTCATATTCTGAATCTTCTTCTCTCCATACATCTAGCTTTCCTTCATTTAGCAGATGACCTGCATAATCAAAGAAAGACATCCAAGAATATTTTTTACCTAGTCTGTCAATTTTATCTTCTACCCCATATAATGATTCACCATTTTTAAATTTTAATTCTGTTTTACTTAACTCTGTCTGATTTGGTATATAACCAAGATTCAATATTTGTCTATAAATATTAGCTGTATTTATTAATCTATTTTCATTCTCTCTTTTTTCTAATCGAGGTATTGTATAATGAACAAAATCTCCTCTCAAAGGATCAGGATTATCACTTAATGTCCAATGCAAATATATTTCTCTAACTTTTTCGACATCAAATTTTTCAATTTCAAACCAACTATCAATCGTAAATTTATAATTATTGAAATTATCAATTTCAATTTCAGAAATAGTAAAAACTCCTTTGTGTATTGCTAAATCAACTAAATGTTTTATGGAATCAACAACAATATAATTGTATTTAGGATTTGTTGGATTTTGTCCAAACTGCAAATTATATATTCTGTTAATATTTTCTTTTAATGCTGAATTTATAAATTCTTCATTATTTTGGTTTTTGAGGCATAAACCATAACAAATCGAAACTAATCTTTCATAAATGTATGATTTATTAATATTTGAGTATTCGAAAACCTTATCGAATAATAATTGAGGATACTTATTAAAATAACCTAATAAAACTACAGTTACACTATCTCTTAATTCTCTTATAGTAGTTTCTAATACCCAAATAAAAAAATCAACTAATAGCTCTCGGTTTTGAATTTCATCAAGGATCAATTCACCACTTAAAACATTTGATACAAGACCGTCAATCTTATAGTAATTTTCATAGATCAGTTTCGTCCAAGTATATTCAAAATCATTACTATTCAAAAATATAAGTTGGGATTTAATAAAATCAAAGTTTAAAGGAGATTCTATGTCAAAAAAAGTTGTGCTAAATCCATTTAGTATTTCGTTAATATCTTCTTTATTAGTTAAAGTACCAATGATTATTTGCTGAAGAGCAGCTGTTTTAAGATTAGATTTTTCATTTTTTAATGTAATTAAAGTGAATTTTTTTATGATAGGGTTGCTAATGTACTGCTGAAATAATAATGAATTCACATCTGATTCCAATATTAAAAACTTTATAATATCATCCTTTAATTGATGTGTGGGCTCAACGGTTCCAATTATTTTATTTATAAAAAAATCGGTGTTTACTATAGCATCAATTGAACCATATTCCTGAATTAATTTTTTAGCTAACAAATAGCCCCCAACTTCTTGTTGTGTATGAATTACAACATCTCTTCCATTATGATTTTCATCTAAATAAATTAAATATTCTGATAAAATTTCATTACCAATAGTATCATGTACATTAATCACATTTTGATTTTGCATTAAAGAATGAAACTGCATTAAAGGAATATTTGCCTCTAAATTATTAATCATAGCATTTGAGCATCTATCAATGCCATCATTCACTTGATCTATTGTTCCTAAACCTAGTTTTTGTTTAACTTTATGTGAAAGATTTAAAATGTACTTTTCAAAAACATCTTTAAATCCATGTAATCCAAAAATAGCTTCAACTTCAATTTCTTTTGATGGATTTAGCATTTGACAATATAAATCAATTAACAAAGGTGTCTTAAAATAGAAAATATCATCAATATTTAGTTGGTTAAAAGTAATTTTATAATGGTCAAAATATTTACTAACAACTGATTCTAAATTAGTATTATCAAAGCCACTTAATTCAAAATTTGAATATGGAATTTGATTATTACTCCAAATTCTAGATATATATGAAGTTCTAAGTGTGGCAACCAAATAAACAAAATGATAATTACTTAAAAGCTGAATAAATGTATCGAAATTCTTCTCCCATATTTTACTAAATCCTTCATTTGCAAATGTTGTTTCGTTTAAACCATCAAAAATTAAAACAACTCTTTTAGCTAATGTTTCTCCATATGTATTAATGTTATCTAAAACTTCTTCAATAGAATAATTAATAGGCACTAATAACTGTTCCATTAAAATTCTATTAAATTCGTCTGGATTGCCTCTAAAGTCTTTTGCTTTGATTAAAATTACAGGATGATTATCATCTTTTAAGTAATTAATCAAAAATGCTGAAATGTTAGACTTTCCCATTCCTGCTTTCCCATGTATTAATTTAATTCTATTAAAAAAATCAACTTCTATTAAGTTTAAAGAACGTATCTGTTGTAAGATTTGTGATTGTCTTCTAAATACAACTTCAATTGGATATTCTTCAGATACTTTTTGATTAATAAATTTTAAATCATCCTCATATTCACCTATTTTTTTAGAGTTAAACCCATGACTATGTTCATAATCATCAAATACTATTAGTGGCAATGACGTATTAATATTATTTATTCCACTCTCAAGAATTGCCTTTTGCTCATTTGCAATTCCTTTAATTGATTCTATTTTATGTAACAATATTTCTAACTGAATATATTGTTTAGATTTAATATTAATTTCAATTGACTCACCAGCTAAAAAATCTTTCAACTCTTGATATTCAATTGGAAATTTATCTAGCCACTCGATTAGTATTCGCAATTCATTTTTATATAAAGAATAATGATCTGTATTAAATTTTATTTCATTTAACAGATTTGATGCCTTTCCTTTATCTTGGTCAACAAAAAGCGATGAATCATATTTGGATTGAATATCTTTAGTATAGTGTTTAGCAAAAAGAGTTTCAAACCAATGCTCATTTACTTCAAATAGGGGTCTTTCATTAATTTCACAATTCTCAAAAATATTTATTTCAGATTCTGTAACATCTCCAAAAGAATATTTTTTTGGATTGAAAGTATTTCTAAAAAAGCCTCTAATGCCCATCCTATTTTATTTTAACTTTTGATTTAGTAATATCATTCATTTTAACTTCATCTTTATTTTCAACCTCTAATTCAGAATCCAAAAGATTTCCTGCTTCAAATTTTTTAGTTATTGAGTTTTCAAAAAATAATATTAAGATAGTTGCACCCTGGGATAAAACCACGGTTAATGGTTCTAGCTCTTTATCTCTATATAACCAATATCCAGCAACAAACAGCATTATAACATTAATAATAATGATAATAGTTTTTAATTTTTTATTCATGATTTTAAATATTTATTATTATTTAATTTTTTTACCCATTTGGCAGCCCTCATTTCATAAATCTTTCAGCTTCTATAATCGAAACATTCCGGTTCATTAAAATCTAGATAATTAATTATAAATTTTCTACAATTCTATTAATACTAAGTAAGAATTCTTGAGTTTCTTCTGTATCATAAAATTTTTGCTTCATCAATCTAATCTGAAATTTTATAGGCAGATAAGCACCCCATTTAGATACAGTTAATGAGTCTGAATTTTTTTCTAATTCATTAGTGATAATTTCATCAATAATTTTAACGTTTGAAACTATAAGATTTAGTTTAGACAAAAACTCTTCTTTTGAGATCATTATATAAAACATACTAGCTTTATCATCTAAAATATTTTTAATTTCTATTACATCAAAAAGTAGTTTTAGTGTCCTATTTATTTTAGTGCCTGCAAAAGTATAGAACAAGATTTTTTTCTCAGAAACCATCAGCAATCTTTCTGATTCAATATTTTGCAAATCAAAAACAGAAAATTCTCTTCTCATCTTCTCTAGTTCGTCGGATGAGCTTTGATCTAGTTCATTAAAAGTTTCTTCTTGATAGATTATTTCAAGCATTTTTTTTCTGATTTCTGGATGTACAATACCTCCTTCTCCTGAAAATTTAGGTTTTCTACCATCATTAGCTGGAATTACCTCTATTTTTTTTGCTTTAAAATCTACGAACTTAATTTTCCATATTTTAGCTGCTAACAAAATATTCTCATCTTCTTTAACTTGTGGAGTAAATGGTATTTCACCTATTTTATTACCTGCACTAACAACTTTAAAATTGTCTTCAACAGTAAAGGCGCTATAAAAATCTCTATTATTTACAATTTTCTCACCTTCGACTCCTATAATAACCTCATCTCCTAATTTCTCCAAAAAGTCTATTGCGATCAAATGATTTAGAATTTCTTCAATATCTGAAATTTCAATATCATGGAATGCAAAATTAAGATTTAAACGTCTGATTAAATTTACAAGCTTAATGCCTGAAAATTCTTTAGTTATAGATAGCGCCTGATGCAGCAAGATATCATAAACAAAATCCATAGGCTCTGAAGGTTCTATAAATTTGTCTTTATATAATTGCCAACAGGCCAAAGATTGCAATAAACTCCATTTATCGGTAGCATATAAAAAAAGATTGCTTTTTGCGCCATTTTGTCTACCACTTCTTCCAACACGCTGTATCAAAGAAGCAATACTATTTGTCGCATCTATTTGAACAACCTCATCAACTGAACCAATATCAATTCCCAGCTCCAATGTAGAAGTACAAGATATACAAAAGTTTTGTCTATTATTACTCTTTGCAAAGTATTCCACATACTCCCTTACTTCCTTATCAACAGAAGAATGATGTGAAAAATAGTTTGCATGTCCTTTTACCTTTTCAGAAATTTTTTTAAGTTTAACTGCCACTTCTTCTGCACGCCCCCTACTATTTGGAAAAATTAGAACTTTATTATTTCTAGTTTCTAAGTATAAATCTTTTAAAAGTTCAAGAGGCAGTTCAACACCTCCATTTTCAAAATATCTAAACTCTGTATCTATTTCTTTGGGTGTTTTATCTAACAGTACTTTTGTCTGCAACACATCGCCAGTAAATTTCTTTGCTTCTTCATATTCTCCTATGGTTGCTGATAATCCTACAATATTAAATTTCTTTGAATTCAAATCCTGTAATCTTGACAAAATAGATTTTAATTGAGCTCCTCTTCCTGATCCAATAAAGGAATGTATTTCATCAATTACAACATACTTTAGATTAGAAAACAAATGACTTATATGATGTGGTTTATTAACAAACATTGCTTCTAATGACTCTGGTGTTATGAGCATTATGCCACTAGGATCTTTTATTATTTTTTCTTTAAGTGTCCTATTGGCTTCTCCATGCCACTTTGTAACTGGAACTTCAAGGTATTTACAAAGTTCTTCTATTCTGTAAAACTGATCATTAATAAGTGCGATTAATGGTGATATATATAATACCTGAATGCCAATTTCATTAAAATTGACTTTTGAAAGTATAGGAAGAAAAGCAGCTTCAGTTTTACCTGAAGCTGTTCTTGAAGCCAAAATATAGTTGTCATCAGTAGTAATGATTCTTTGAATTGCTGCATCCTGAATAGGTCTCAATTCTTCCCATCTCTTATCCCTGACATATTTTTTTATAGGATCTGAAAGTAAATTGTAAGATGACATTATAATTCTTCTATACTATCAATTAGAGATAACTCATCTGGTCGCTCATCAGAAATTTCGATTTCTCCAAATAATATATTTTTATCAACCTTCGGATTTTGTCTGATAATGTTTAGAATATTTAGAAAATCTCGGATAACTTCTCTAGGTGTTAGAAATTCGGAAGCACCTGGCTTATTAAAAATTTCTTCCATAAATTGTTCGATATCATTATCTGAAATATCAATTTCTGCTTTATAATTAAAATCAAAAATTAATTTAAGTTTTTTTAGTAATACAAAAATTTCATTATGATTTAAAGGCATTAAACGAATTACTGGCTGAGCAAAATCTCTGACTTCTAGAGTTTCATATTTATTGGTTTCTAAACGAGATTTTAATGCCTGATAACTGAATAATCCTCTTCTTTCATTTTCTAAAAATTCTCTTGTACCAGCAAAATTAAAAAATAGATTAGCTACTTTTCCTTGAAAACAATCATTATAAATAGACAGAATTTTTTCATAGTTTTTCTCTCTCATTACAGAAGTTGAAATTTTATATAAATTTATTGCTTCATCTAAATTGATCATAAATCCGCTGTAGCCCATATTAACGAACAACTTACAGAAATTCTTAAGCATATCGTAATAATTAAGATCATTAATAATATCTCTTACGCCTAACTCTTGCTTAGCCTCTGTTTTGGTTCGGTATTCTCCTTTAAGCCATTTTAAGGCATTTCTTCTCAGCTGTTCGTCATCTTTTATATAGCCTTCATAATATTTCATTATTACTGTTCCAAAATCGAAACTTCCAACTTCAGTAATTTCACTGATAGTTTTCATTAAATTCTTTTGAATTAAACTAAAATATTGTTCTTCTCGAATCGATGTCAATAAAATATTGTTTTCTTCTGCCGTTTTACTAATTATCTGTTCTATCCATTTTTCCAATAACGTTGGTAATGCTCCTCCTTCTGGTTTTGTTTGAATTGCAACATTATCCATTATTGCAGAATATAACATTACTCCCTTTCCATCATTAGAATATAATCGATTATCAGGCGTAAAATCAGCATTTGCAACTACAAATTTTTGTTTCAAAGCAACTGTATTAAGAAGATGAAGCATAAAAGATTTTCCAGAACCAAAATCTCCAATCCAGAATTTTGCCATACTATGTCCGTTCTTCACATCCTCTAATGCTGTTACAAAAGCAGCTACTTCTTCAGATCTACCTACCGTAATGTGTTGCACGCCTATTTTAGGGACGACACCTCCTAATAATGAATTTATAATTGAAGTCGCTTCTTTTGGTTTTATATTATCTATCATTTTGCTAAAATTTTTTGGTAATAATCATTGTTTATAGTGTAATAATCTTCGTCTTCTTCAATTAAAATATCATCAAGATCATCAAAACATATTTCATTAATACTTTCTATTAATTGGTTTCTAAAAGCTCCTTTAGATTTCGCAAAAATTTCAAACTCACTTTGAAGTATTGAAAAATTATTTTTTGAAAAATACTCCAATGTTAAAGTATGAATTGGTTTAAAAGCAAACTCTTCAGCATATATTGATACTGTATCTTCTGTTTTGCTTTTATTGATAGTGATTTCGATTTGCTCATCTGATTTAATCTCTAAATTTTCTGAATTTTCATCTTTTAAATATTCATTTAATAATTCTACAGTTCCTGAATGCTGTTGCTGAACTTCCTTAATTAGAGATTTATCTAGTTGGATTTTTTTACGTTTAATAGTATATACCTCTGGTATTGATTTAAGGGCTTTTTCTAAATCCTTGTCATTTATAAATTCACTCACTATTCTTTCAAAATTCTCAAGCTGAATATTTTCCTTAAAAAGACTTTTTTGAATAGTCTTGGTTAATTGCTTGTTATCAAAAGTTATTGACTTTAAATCATAATCCAGATAATATATATAAAGTAATAAAGCAGTTTCCTGATCATACTTTGTAATAAATTTAGAAGCTTCAAAAAAGATATTTTCAACCGAAGGATTTTCTTTGTTTAATTTCCCTAATTCAACAATTTGGTTCATAAACTCTTTTGAATTTTTATTAAAATTAGAAGTAATTTCTTCAAATCTAGTTTTCCACCGAGTTGTGTTCTGAATATTAAGTTTTATTTCCGTCTCTTCATCAGGTAAATTTATACTTGGAATTAATGATATATGAATCTGAGCAATTTTCCTTATAAGCTTTGTTTCAAATTCTTCCTTTGCATCTGAAGATGACGCATAGGGATCAATTGTAATTTTTCTTTTATGTCCAAAGTGTTCTCTTACTGTATTCTCACAAAATTTAAAGATACTTGTATAAAATTCATTCTCAGAAGACTGCATAGCATATTTGTAATTATTACTCCCTTTTCTAAATCTAAAATGCTTCCTAACTACAACATCTGCAATTTCTTCAAATTCTTTTTCAATTGAAGAACTATTATCTATGTATATCTGTTTTAGATTATTAATTGTCGCCAAATAAAGTTTGATAACTTCAACAGAACAATATTCAATACTTATAAAGTTATTACTGGAATACCATATTTTATCTAATACATTTGTCTCCTCTTTAGTAAGATTTAATTTTTTCTTGTATTTATTCCTCCACTCAAAAGTTGAGTAATTAACTTGGTTATATTGATAATTATAATGATCTTCTCTCAATCTGGCAATACCATCATTATCACCGACCTGTTCCATTTTTTTTATTAGAAAATTTATTCCGTAAGATTTAGTTTTAGGATAATTATCACCTAAAATTTCTATCTGTGATTCTAACTTAGCAATATTTTTATGTTGTTCAAACTCGTTTAACAAATCGAACAGCAAAATAAATGCATAATTAGTATTCCCTTCTAAATCTAGAAATTCACCATTCAAAAATTGAGTTTTATAATATTGATAAAACTTTTTTTGATTGGGTGTAGCATAATTAATTTCTGAATAAGAATAAACATAACTATGAGACCAGAAAGGAACTTTAGATTCTAATCCATAATTGGAGTGAATCTTGTAAGATTGTGATCCGACATCTATAATTGAAGCGTCATTTTTTGAACTAGATTTAGTCACAGAAATATTAATAGTGCTTGTTCTATCAATCGAAGAAATCTGTTTTTTTCGCTGATTTTTTGCCGCATCATAATAATTTACTTTTGTAGGCTCTGGTTTCTTTTTTCCTGCCGAAACAAGAACAATTATTATAAAGATTATAATTATTATTGTCATCTATAACTAAATTAGGTCATCTATAATATCTGAAAAATCAAATTCATGAATCATTGTAATTGTATGACCGTCTTTTCTTAGACTCAAAGCTTTTTCTACTTTTCGTCCATAACAAGAAAATGCCCAAGCTGGGTTTCCATTATCTCCCACAATTAGATAATCCGTTTTCTTTGTAACACTATCAGTAGGTATTCCCCCAAGTCTTTTAATCTGATTTTGCAAAGTTTCTCTATTGCCTCTTTTTAACACTCCTGTAATACAGAATGTTTTTCCCTGAAAATCAACACTTGGTTCACTTGTACAAAGCCCTGAAATAGTAATGTCAGCGGTTTCCTTCTCAATTTGCTTTTGCACTTCTGAATCTTTTAACTTAACAAATTGCTTAAAGTAAGCTTTCAGCACTATTCTTTCTTCTTCATCAATTTTATTATCAGATAATACAGATAGTATTAGGCTTCTAATCTCATCATAAGGATAATAGGTGTTTAGATGCTCATTTTCAGAAAGCCAAGTATTCAATTCAAATATCTCCTTGTCACATATCCTTCCATCAGATAAGATTCCATGACAAATACCCTGCAAAGTTTGAAGATCAGAAGTTACTGCATTGTAGTAATAATTGTCACTTTCATATTTTTGACAAAGCCAAAATAAATCTTCAATTGTTTCTTTAGGAGGTATTTTATTTGATATAGTTTCTTCAATGATGGTCATAAACTCGTTAAAAGGATTTCTGTTTATCAACAGTTTATGCTCTGTTACCCATTTTCTAAGTTCATTAATTTCTTTTTCGTTCACTTCCTCATCTGACTGAATACCAAGTAACAATCCTTTTAAAGAGCTAATTGCTTTATCTGCTTGAGATTTTGAAGTGTAAATTTTCAGTAATTCTTGATCTATGTTACTCATACTATATTTTTTAATTATTAATAAAACCTATTTAATAATTGTAATTTTAATACTTTTTAAATATCTCTTTATGAGCCTAACAAGTGCTCAATACTAAAAAAATATTATTTCCAACAAATGACAATCACAATATTTGTTTAATTACATGCCTCATTTACAACATTTCCAAAAAGTTTATCCAGGCTTTGAAATGCATTTTCGGAAAGCTCTTGGGTAAAAAGCAGACACAATCTCTTTTGCGGCCTTGAGCAGGCGACATAAAATAGATTTCTGTTTCTTTCAAATGAATCCTCCCTACCCGCTGGAATTCCATTATTCATCCATTCTAAAAATTGATTCCAATTATACTGATTCCATCCTCTGCCTAAAACTATAATTACATTTTCAAATTCAGCACCTTTCACACCGTGTTTTGTTGAATACAACGTTTTATCATCAATGTAGCTTGATACATTTGAAATTTCAGAATACGGAATTGACCTGATCGATTTAATTTTTGAAACAAAGCTTCTTTCCTCTTCCTCCCAATCTTTTTCCTCAACAGCTGTAATTTGTTTAAACCGCTGTTCTTTCTCTTCAATTTTCTTTGGCAATTTTGGTTTTTTTGTCACTTTTAACAAATCTAATACTTCCCCGATAGTTCCGACATGACAGAGCGCAAGAAGTTTGGTCATATCATCAAACCAAACCTTTTTATCTGCATGTTTTCGGATCTTAGGTGTTCCTGCATTAAATACCTGAATCATTTCTCCGTACTTTTTATTTAGAAATTCTTCAGATCCTATTTCTACGGTATCAATAAGAAACGCCATATAATCGTTATTCTTTTTAAGATAATCATCGTTATCAGAAAATGCATTTGCAACATTCTGATAGCCTTGTTCGGAAGCCAGTACATTATTAGTAAGCATTAGAATCTTTGTATTTTCTGAACTTATATTCCAATCTCCTTTATTTAATTCTTGCTTAGTCCATTCTAAATAATTATGTGCGACATCTTCGGGAAGATCACCACTCCAATGCGCTCCTGCTCTTCGTTCTCCTTTCCAATTGTTACTATGAAAAACAATTATTTCGCCTTCAGATTCAGGATCATACTCAAACTGCTTAAGTTCCGGTCTCATTTTATTAAGAACCGAAACAATATTTTTATCTGAGCGAAAATTGGCCTGTTTGCCGATAATTTCCATTTTCCCGTCCGTTGTCTCAATAAAACCGCAAGACTCTGTTCCATAAATTTTCTGCCAGTGATCCCCAAAAAAACCTAAAATTATGCTCGATTTTTCTTCAATAAAATTATTTACTAATGCATCCGCTAATCCTTTATTTGTATCCTGATATTCATCAATGAGAATTATCGGATACCTGCTTGTAAATATCTTTTTAAACTTATTATCATACAGAAGAGAAGTAAACAGCTTTATGACATCATTGTGATGTAAAAAAATTTCTTCACTTGTTATTTTCGGATATCCTAAACTATAAATGACCCTTTGTGATTTAATTCCTCCTGCCTCCTTAATTCTTTCCTGCCATCTATCACCCAGCTCTACCATCCTGTCACGAAGTCCTTTTTGAAAATTTTTAATGGCTTCCCATGCGAAAGCATGTATAGTGTCGGCTAAAACAATAGGATGATTGTCTGTCCTAGAACGAATTTCGTCTTTTGCGACGTTTGTATAGGTGATACAGGCAATTTTTCGGCTAGTTTTTAAATACTCAGCATCATATTTACTTATGAGATGTTTTAAAGCTTTAATTAAAGTATAGGTTTTTCCTGCACCTGCACCTGCTTCGACGAGAAAGTGTTTTTTTTCATCAATTGCCTTAAAAACTCTAGTTAAACATTCAATGGATGCATTTTCTGCAGGACTTATTTCTAAATTTTCTGGCATGATCTTATTCTATTAGTTCATTAACATCTTCAGCAGGAATTATTTCTGGCACAGCAGGCTTAACCGCTAACCAATCAAGACCCTCAAGAATATATTTGGGAGCATTCCATGTAGTATGTTCCAGGGAATATTTTAAAGCAAATTCTGTTTTCTTCTTGTTTTCAGGTGCAAACATCTCAGCTTTAGCTTCAACATCATTTTCGTCAATTTCCGAAATTCCAAAATGCTCTCTATTTGCCAAAATAAATGCCTCCTCAAAGCTTCTTCCAATAGCTGTCTTTCCTTCCTCAGCAATTTGGAAAGCAATTCTTCTGGAGCCGGAAACTTTAGTATCTGCTGTCTGAGCAAGACAATCAGCAAGCAGATAATATCCTTCTGTACCTTTGGCAAACCAATTTTTTATTCCTGCATTCGAAGTATGTGAACCATTTTTTACAAATGAACCTGGATAGGTAGTTTTCTCTCCCTTTGTCAACAGCACTGAATCTAAATCAGTGATCACCAAACATTGTAATTCAAGAAAATCTAAAAATTTATAGAAGTGATGTGCAAAAGCTCCGCCTACCTCAATAGCTGTAACATATTGAACACCAAGCTGTGGCTTATTTAAATCCAACTCATCTCTTTTAGCTATAAGCAGAGGCATCATTAACCTTTCTGCTGGACCTTCAAAAAGAATAGCTTTATCTGCAAAATATAAGTCACATTTGGTGAGGGTCAAATATTTATGCAAAAATTCTTTATCTTCCTTAAGATCAACAGTCCTAAATTCCTTTCTTAAATCTTTTACTACAGTCTGTCTTTCCGCTCCGCTTGAAGTTAAAAAATATCGAATTGCTTCGAATTCAGCTTCGTTAGCCATATGTGTAGAATGTGTTGTGACAACAAATTGAACCGGCCAAGGCTTCCCATCGTTTAAAGTCTTTGAAAACTCATTTGCAATCTCATACAATTTTCTAATAAAAATCTGCTGCATCTGAGGATGCAGATGTGCTTCCGGCTCTTCGATAAAGATAACGTCTAAACTATTGGAAATCTGCCTGCTTTGATATCTTCGAAAAAATTCAAATAGCTGAAACAAAATATAAATTAAGTTCCTAGAACCCAATCCATTGTATGTTTCTGGCAGAAAAAGATTATTTCCCTGTCCATATCGGATTTTTGTATGACTTTCTAAAATATTGGAAATATCTATTGTGGTTTCAGTACTCAAGTTAGGATCAGAAAGTCCTGGATAACCAAACAGTCCAAGTGCAGGCAAAAGCTTATTTAATTGGGTATTGAAGTCTGTATCCACCTTATTTTGAATGTCGTCAACAATAACTTTTAACTCAGCCGAGTTATTTTTCATATCATCAGGAGCCGAAGTTGATTGAGATGTTTTAAAAAGCTGTGCCAATACTTTTCCTAATACATCTTTTTCAGAATGCGTGACATCATCAAGTCCTCTTTGTGCGTTAATAAAGCTCGCGCCTAGTACTGCTCTAAATTTGGAGTACTCAACTGTAGCAGTATTTTCAGGATCTATAGGATCAACAGCTGTTATATGAGTTTCAAAAAGACTTGGAATTCTTTCCTTTAGAGACTTCATAAAATTCTTTAAGCTGTCTTTATTCATGTCAGCTACGCCTTCAAAAAAAGATTCAATTTTACCATTTTTGAGAGCGTATTTAACGGCTATTATTACAATATTACTGGCAGGATCCAAATCAATAATAAAATCTCCTAGTATCCCCAAATCCTCAAGATCAATAGGATATTCAATAGTAATTCTAATTTCAATATACGGAATTTCTGCCCTTATTTCATTATCATCTCTGCCTTCCAGTTTACAATATAATGCCTTTATAAATCCCTCCATTGCAGAGAGACTAAAATCATAAATTGAAAATGATGGATTCTTATCTCCGATCAGCCTGCGAAAAATTTCAGTCAAAGAGGTTTTACCTGAGTTATTTCGTCCAACGATAACCGTGGTGTGATCTTCCAAAGAAAGAGTTATGTTTTTTAATAATCTAAAATTTTTAATTTCAAGAGTTTTAATTTTCATTTCAGTTTAATATTATTTATTATCGTTGAAAATGTTAATGGAACTAAGTCAAGTAGCAATTCTTCAAAAGATAAATCGAAAGTTCTAAATTTATTTTTATTCTAAAAATTTAACTTCATTATGAAATTATTCTCTGTCATTAACTGAATTATCTTTCGCTTCCTCTAAAATATCTTCAATATCCAATTTTAGGGCATCCTCAATTAATTCAACTGCTTCGTTCTGTGGCAATAATTCTAC
Source organism: Flavobacterium aquiphilum (assembly GCF_027111335.1). Taxonomy (NCBI): domain Bacteria; kingdom Pseudomonadati; phylum Bacteroidota; class Flavobacteriia; order Flavobacteriales; family Flavobacteriaceae; genus Flavobacterium; species Flavobacterium aquiphilum. Next base: position 2,828,504 of record NZ_CP114288.1, read on the forward strand.
TTTTCTCAAATGTCTTTCTATTGCTCTAGATCTGGTTCCTGCTGAATCTATTGTATTTGTAGCTTCTTGTAATTTCTTTTTAGTCTTATCAAGCATGGTTCCAAATTTTCCAAATTCAGTTTTAACTGCACCTAAGATCTGCCAGACTTCACTTGATCTTTTTTGAATTGCTAATGTCCTGAAGCCCATATTTAAACTACTTAAAAAAGCAACTAAATTTGTCGGGCCAACAACAATTATTTTAAATTCTCTCTGAAGTCTTTCAAATAAACCGGTTCGTCTAAGTACTTCTGCATACAGCCCTTCGGTCGGAACAAACATAATTGCAAAATCAGTTGTAACTGGCGGATTAATATATTTATCGCTTATATCTTTCGCATTCTTTCTAATAGCATTTTCAAACTGTCTGTTTATTGCTTCAAGATCTTTTGCATCAATTGTTCCTACATTATCATATGCTTCTAATAATCTCTGATAATCTTCATTTGGAAATTTTGAATCAATCGGTAAATATAAAGGCGTGTTATCTTCATTTTGACCTGGTAATTTAACAACATATTCAACTCTTTCTTGAGTGCCATTCTTTACAATTTTATTATGTTCAAACTGCTCTGGTGATAAAATCTGTTCTAATATCGCTCCCAACTGGATTTCACCAAAATTACCCCTTGTTTTAACATTAGTAAGTACTTTTTTAAGGTCTCCTACGCCTACCGCAAGTGTCTGCATTTCACCTAGGCCTTTATGCACTAATTCCAGCCTGTCACTGATAATTTTAAATGATGCATCAAATCTTTTTTCAACAGTAGCCTGCAGTTTTTCATCAACAGTATTACGCATTTCTTCAAGTTTTTTTCCATTCTCCTCTTGAAGTGTTTGAAGTTTTTGTTCAACAGTTTCTCTTATCTTTTCTAACTTCAATTCTGTTTCTGATTTTAACTGCTCTTGTTTTATAATTAATTCATCAAACTTCTGCTTTTGCAGTTCATTAAAATCTTTTACGTTTTGAGTAAATTTTTCCTCGAAAGACTTCAGTGATTTTACCTGTTCATCTCTATTTTCCTTTGCTGAAGTATTAAGTTGATCGTTTAGTTCTTTAGTTTTTTGGTCAAATGACAGAAGAAGTTTATCTGTTTTTTCTTCATTGTTTTTTAAAGACTCTACTAATTCCTCTTTTGTTGTCTTTGAAGACTTTAAAAATTGTTCCGTAAATTCAGTCTGCTTTTTCTCATTTGATAAAATCAGTTTTTCGATTCTCTCTTCATTATTTTTTGTTAAAACTTGAAGCTGTTCTGAAAAGTTTCCAAACTGATCCTTCTGCAGAGTAGAGAGATCTGTAATGTTTTTTGTTAAAGTTTCTCCGAATGTTTTAAATGAGTTTGCCAGCTCTTCCCTAGTTTCTCTAGAATTTTTCTGTGCTTCATCTCGATTAGTTGAAAATTCAGAACGAATAAGCTGATCAATCTTACCAAATTCCAGAGCATGTTTTGCCAATTCATCTTTGAAGTCATTATTTTGATTGGTTTTTTTAAATATTGCTAAAGAAATATTAATGATTAGTAAGACTATAATAATTATCAGGAGTGCTAAATTCATTTTTTATTGTTTTATTTTTTTTTGAAATTTCAGAATATATGGGTTTCCGTGAGTTTTTCTAGTAAAGAAGATTTCTCATCTTAACTAGCTTTCATAAAGTCGCTAAAATTACTTTGTGCCAGCAAAACCGATCTGGTAAATTGTTTAAAATTTAAGCCAACCAAACTTGCGATATCATTCAAGGTATCTTGTTTTTTTAAATTAGCATATTCAAATACGTCTTTATATAATGCAGTTACTCCTTCGGTATAAGGATTTGCACAATTTAATATTGTTGGGTAGTCACCCATGCGTAAAAGGGGAATCACAACACACCATATTTTTAAATTTTTCGAATCATCATAAATAGGCACAAGTAACTTTTGATCGTCTATATTACCTTCTGCATCTTTTTCAACCAAGCCTATAATATGTACATTAGAAGATTTCAATAAGGCTTTTGGAGCTTCTAAACGCGATGCGGAATCGTGATTGCCTGCCGTGATTACGATCTGTAAATCAGGATTTACTTTAGTGGCATTGTTCAGAAAAGAATAAAACATTTTTATCGATGGTGAGGATGGATTGGAAATATCAAAAATATCTCCACTAATGAGTAAAACATCTATTTGTTCTGTTTGCAAAGTAGTAATCAGCCAATTTAAAAACCGTTGGTGCTCGTAAGTACGGTCGTATTCGTGAAATAATTGGCCAATATGCCAGTCTGCAGTATGGAGAACCTTCATATTTTATATTGTTTTTAATAAATACACTTTTGAATTACATTATATAAGATAATTCAAATGTTATTATTTAATATGAATCTTTTTTACGGATAACCATATTATTCTTTCAAATATATCAATTCATAATTTAATGTCACCTATATCTACTTAAATAATTTATTAAGATTGTAAATGCATTTAAGCAGTTGAGAGATGTAAATATGTTACACCAAAAGCAAATTACTACGTCATTTTTTAAATCCCTCTATGTATTTTTCTTTTCTTCTTTTTTTTAAACAGTTTTGGAAGATATTCATTTGTGTGTTCATTATTCATTAAAATATCTGTCAGATTATTTTTAAATTTTTCTATTAATTCTGAGTTTTGAATGTTCTCAAAAGAAATTGATTTTGAGGTCTGATATTGTTTTTCATTGTTAGAAATATTTAGCTCACATTGTCCTAGAACCCCTTTTACGCTGAATTCTTTTCCCAGACTACTTCCATTAAAAACACACTGCGTTTTATGATCTATGTAAGTTATACCATAAACCTGTCCCTCTTTGCTTTTTCTCAACACTATGTAAATACCTTTGCCTTCCAATTTCTCGGCTAATTTCTCAAGAGATTTTATATCTCCGCGATAGAAAGCCATCCTTACAGCATTTTTTACATGGCTTTTATTTGATTCCTTTTTTGTTTCATTTACTTTGAATCTTTCTTCCAGAAATTTTAAAGTCGGTTTGCTATAAAAATCACTCGCCTTGATTGGTACTCCCACTGGTTTTGAGTCTTTGTCGAGTATTCTGTAAAAAAGTCCATTATTTTTAAATACTCGTGATTCTTCAGTACCTCTGTCAGCATGGACATTGTAAAGGTTTAAAACGGCATTGAGTTCAGGCAGGCTGGAATATTTGTAATCAAATAATACCTTGTTTAAAACTGAATTGATTGCCTTTCGGGACTCTGCTTTTCCATATTCCACTTTAAGTTTAATAGGTTTTAATGAAAATTCGTCTGCTGGCTTTCTGCCTTCCGCTTTAACAAGTCCAAAGATTTGTTCAATTTCTTTTCTTGCAGGTTCTGATTTACGGATTCCAAGTAGATGAAGGTCAATTCTTTTTCCGTCTCTTTGGATATTATTTGTTACAATATGACAATGCGGATGTCCGGCATCGAAATGTTGGTACACCAAATAAGGCTGTCTTCCAAAACCAATTTTCTCCATGTAAGTATCTGCAATTTCAATCAGCTTTTCTTTGGAATGGTTTTCCGAAGGATCAAAATTGAGCGATATATGAACGCTGTTTCGCTTTGTGTTTTCATTCAATGAGGACAGTTTTACAAAGCGGTTCAGCTTCTGGGTAAAGCTTAGTTTGTCCAATTCCAAGGGGTAGTTTACGGCACTGATGCATTCAGCCACTCCTTCCTTAACTTTGCTTTCATTGTAATTAAGGATGCTGTTTATCAAATGACTTGTTTTTATAACTGCAACCATCTCTCGGCAATTTTTTTAGTATGGTTGCTAATTTCATCTAACTTAGAAGATAGCCTTTTTTGTATAATATCAAACAAATAAAGCTGTTGTTTCAATTCTGGAATCAGCTGCATTGAATTAACTTTTTTAGCAATCTGATTGATATTTTTTCCGATGCTTTTTAGTTCAGAAGTAAGAACAATTGTTTCTTCCATTAAATCATCTAATGATTGATTCCGATAAGTGCTTACAATTGGTTGGTTGAATAAATGTTTTCGAATGTGATCGCTTAATTTTCGACACGTACTTGCTCTAAATTTACTTTCAATTTTTGCATATTCTTCGGGTTTAAAGCGTAGTCCGACAATTCGTGTTCTGTTTGAATTTTCTCTTTTCATCATCTTTCATTTTTCATTGTTTTCAAACTTTTTCCTTTTAATTTCTCCACCACCGAGTTCCGAGGTAAAAGGTGGCAAGATAGGCGGTTGTTTAACAACCGTTCATCTTGCCAGACGCAGGAACGTGGCGTCTTTTATACTTTTATTACGCTGACTAAGTTAGAAAAGCTTTGTAAAGTAGGCAATCCTCACTAGATTTTGATTAGGTTATTTTGATAAGAATGGTTGGTTGAATTTGTTGTTTCTGATTGCTAAATAAACATTTTCAAAACAAAAAAGAGAAAAAGAAAGCTGTCCGAAAATGGACAAAAGGCAAAGAAGTGCTATAAGTCCCGAAGGGTGACTGGACGAGGAATGAGGACTGTCATTATGCGCACTTCTTTGTCTTTTGTACAATAAATTTGCTTGCTTTTTTCTTTTTGGAATTGTTTTAAACTACTCTCGATTTTGAAGAGTCTATGAAAGTGTACACTTCAAAAACAAATGAAAAACAAACAACAAAGAAGTGTACTTTTTCAAGCAATTTTAAATTTAAAATCCGCAAAATTCTGACCCTTTTCGGGAAGATTTTTGCGGATCTCTGTAAGGAATAAATATGGTTGAAAATTAAGTTTATATCAATAAGAACAAAGCTAAATCTTTTCATTCAATTATCAAACAACATTTTTTTAAGCTATTGTTAGCAATAAAGTATAGTTAATATAGTGGAAAAATCGTCCTTATTCAGACGGCTTTTCCTTTTCTACATTTTCATCCTCATTAACAACTTCTTCTTTGTTGTCAACTTGATTCTCTATAACTTCTTGTTGTTCTTCTTTAACAGGCGCAAAACTTTCTTGAAAGTGTTTTCATGATATATTTGTTTAAAATTTATAGTTTATATATAATTAAACAAATATCCTCAATGATTTCAAAGATGTAGTCTTGTATATCAATTATCTTAAATAAATTTTATCAAATTCTTCGATTGTTTTATATCCTAAATATGAATGCCGTCTTTTTTTATTATACCAATTTTCAATATATTCATGAACTTGTACTCTCATCTGTTTTTTCGGTAGAAGTTTGTTTCGATTAATTAATTCTTTTTTAAAAGAGCTGAAAAAGCTTTCAGCAACAGCATTATCATAATGATTTTGTTTACGACACATACTGCGTCTAACGCAATTATAAGATTCTAATGTATTCGTGAAAATTTTATTAGCATATTGAACACCTCTATCTGAATGGAAGATTAAATCCTTACTGATTTTCCTGTTATTTACTGCCATTTCCCAAGCTGGCAACGATGTCGCTTTTGTACTAATTTTTGTGCTTAAACTCCATCCTATTATTTTCCTATCAAATAAATCCATAACAATGGTAAGATATAAAAAGCCTTTCTTTGTTGGTATATATGTTATGTCTGAAACCCAAGCTCTAGCATGCTCTCTAACTGTAAATTCTCTATTTAAAACATTTGGGACTACATAGTGATTATGATGTGAATCAGTTGTTATCTTATATTTTCTTTTAACTTTGCTACGCAACCCTAGTATTCCCATGTAAAATTTTACTGACGAGTTTTTGTTTTTAAATCCTCTACTTTGAAGTTCTTTTGTAATTTTCGTGTATCCATATCTTTGCTTAAATTCATAAAATATGGATGTAATTTCTTGTTTTAATAAAATTACTCGAGATTCTGTATCTGTAAGCTCTTGTTTTTTTCTTCTATAGTATGTGGTCTCCGATACTTCTAAGACAGCTAACATTTTTGCAATTGAAAATTCAGATTTATTGTTTTCAATGAATCGCTTAGTCATTATTTTTCCTTGTGAAACATATTTTGTCCCTTTCTTTAAAATTTCCAGCGTAATTTTTGCATCTTTAATTTTTCTTTTAAGCTCAGTAATGACCGCTTGTTGGGGAGTCATTTTTGGGTGGCCTCTTCCACAAAAACTCCCCGTTCCAAATTTTTCATAGTCTTTTCGCCATTTGTACAAGAAATCTGGAACTATTCCCAACTCTCTTGCAAAACTTGCAATTTGCCTCTTGCCTCGATCATAACTTAATTTAACTGCATTCTCTTTAAAAGTACGTTCGTATTTTTTCATCGCCTGAAGTTTGATAATTTATAGCAGAATGTCTTTTTAATGTAGATATTCAAATATTTTTTCTTCAATTTGCTCTCTTGTTAGAAGCATATTTAAATCAACTAGTTCAGATTTAAGAAAAGTAAAAAAGCTTTCGCAAATAGAATTATCAGAATGATTTCCTATTCGATTCATACTTCGTCTAATAAACATATAAGAGTCTAATTTACTAGCAAACATCTTGTTCGCATATTGAATTCCTCTATTAGAATGAAATATTAAACCCGTTTTTATTTTACGATTTTGTACAGCCATTTCCCAAGCTGATATTGTAGTTTCCTTGACAGTTAATCCATTACTCAGGCTCCAACCTATAATTTTCCTGTCAAATAAATCCATAATAATAGTTAAGAATAATAGTTCCTTTTCTGTTTGGAAGCGAGTTATCCCTGAGACCCAAGCTTTAGATGGTTCTTCAACCGTAAATTGTTGATTTAAAATATTAGGAAAAGCATAAGGATTATTAAAACGTGAAACAGTCTTGAGTTTATAATTTCTTCTAATCTTGCTAACCAAACCTAGTTTTCTCATATGGATGGCAACTTGTCGTTTTTTTATCGAAAAGCCTCGACCTTGTAATTCTGCAGCAATTCTTGCACTGCCATATATTCCTTTGTACTCAAAAAAGATTGAAGTTATTTCTTCTTTTAAAAAATTTATTCGACGTTGTGTCGGAGAAATTCTCCGATTTTTCCATTTATTATATGATATTTTACTTACTCCTAAAACGTTGCATATTATTCCAAGTTTATACTTGTCTATATTACTTTCAATAAAATGATAAATCATTAGTTTTCCTTGAGAAATATATTTACTCCCATTCTTCCAAATTTCAATCTTAAGTTTTGATTGTTTAAGCTCTCTGTTAAGTTTTATTTTTTGTTTGGAAAATATTTTCTCTTCGGGGGTTAATCTACAGTTTCCATATCCAGAAAAACTTGCTGTTCCATATTTAAGAAGCTCCTGTCGCCATCTAGATATAAGTGCAGGTGCTGTACCAAGTTCTCTTGAGGCTTTTCTCAAACCTCTTTCAGAGCTCAATTGGATTGCATTTTCTTTAAAATTACGATCGTAGATTTTACGTTTCTCCATTTCTTAAAATTCAGGTTCTATTCTTACGTGAATTTAAGAAATATAATGACGTTGATATATAAATAATTAAAAGATAATAACATACTTAATACATCATTATCTTTATATTAAATCACTTCTTCGGTAATATTTAAAAATTAAAGTGGTAACCTTGGGTATATTATTTTATCTAAATATTTGAAGGGATTTGAATTCCTACGCAATCAACTCCTTATATCTCATTCTTTCATCTGCATTAATCAATGATAGATTGAACCTTTCTCCGTCTAACATATCCCTTGTGTTATATCGATATGCAAATTCATCACAATACTTATCTAGATGCTTTTTACTTACAACATGATATATCCCAATAATACCTCTTTTTAAATGACTCCAAAATCCTTCAATGCTATTAGTGTGATAAGCACCGCTCTTGTAATATCCTTTATTATGTTGTATTACTCTATGTCTGTAATGTTTATCAAGCCCTTTATTGTTCGATCATGAAAACCACTTTTGATCATTTTAAAAAATAACATCTTAACTATTTGACTAACAGATATTTTTAGCTATTTTCAAAATTTTGAAATAAGATAAAAATGAAAAATCCAGCTCGAAATGAGCTGGATTTTTGTATCAAAACGCGAGGCAAATGCTATTTTGAGTATTTTTGAGTTTGAATATATACACTAAAACAAAACCTATATTTTTAAGGATGGTTCCTAGTTGGTACATTCAAGTATATAGGTATCTTAATTTTTTGTAGTGTTTAGCAAAGTGATTATGTCTGTTAGATTATTAGTTGAAATATAGTCTAGAACAAAATCTTCGGCCTCTTTTTTATGGTCAGCAGAAGTGGAAAACGAATTCAAATAGAATTCTTCGTTTTCGTCTGCAATGTGAATAATTTCGGTGAAACCTTTGGTAATTAAAGTCCCTTTTAGTTTTAATACCTTGATCTCGTTTAGATTATCAATTTCTTTTTTTACTCGAAGTTTTATAGTTTTATCCATGGCATTAATCTTTTCAATGTTATAGCGCAAAAATAAATAATATTTTAAATTAAAAAAGAGACTCGAAAGTCTCTTTATGGAATCAATAATTCTTTTAAAAGGCTACTTCCCTTTTAGTAATTTTTCCAAATATTCGACTTTATCTTTCTCGGCTTGAACTAGACGTTCGTAAAGCTTTTTGTTTTCTTCATAAGACTCAATCAATTTATCTAAAGGGTTGAATGTGCAGTTATAGTTTAATGATGATGAATTGTCATGATATGTATTCCCAATAATATTGAATACAGTTTCATCACTATAATTTTTGATTGCTTCCGTAGAGACTCCTAAAACTTCTGCAATAACTTTTAGTTTCTCTTCGTCCACTGTCTCACTTCCTTCGATATTCGAAACAGATTGCTGACTCACTCCAATCGCAGCTGCAAGTGCTTCCTGTTTCATACCTCTAAGCTCTCTGATTCGGCTAATATTTCTGCCAATATGTTTTGGTTTTGTTGCTGTGTTCATAACTCAAAGGTATTTAAAATTCTTTACAAAAATCACTTCTGGTAAAATACAAGTCCGCTTTGGTAAGATACAATTCCCATTAGTTCGGTACGGTACAATCTATTGCTTACTTGCTATGTATTTAAACAAAAATACAATTTTTCGCATAATTATCAACCAAAAAATCAAAATTATGGAAGCAATTCAATTTCCGCAACAGAAAGAAATGGAGGCTGCAATTTCAGAACTCCGAAGCTTTATGGATATTACTGCGGTCACTTTGCATGAAGCGAATGTCGCAGGTAAATTAGGTTATATATTAACGATAATCTTGGAAGAAAACAGTAAACAAATTGCAGGTGAAATGTATGATTGGGCAGATAAAATTTTTAAAAGGCATTTAGAAATCACCTATCGCATTGTAAATATCTTGGATGTACAGGATTATCTTAAAAATGGAAATCTCTATTATGTGAAATGGTATCTTTCAATGATTGTTTTATTTAAAAACGAGGGCTTCAATTTTAATATAAAAAAAGACATATACAAGGCTAGTGAGTTGCTTTCAAAGGCTGAAAAGAAATATATTGAATTTATTGCTAAAGCAGAATCGCTTAAAAGAGGTGCCCAGCACTATGAAGGAACAAACAACCATCAAATGGCACTTTATACCATTCATCAAGCCATAAGCCTTCTCTTTCATGTAGTTGGCGAACTGACAATGGGAAAACCGCATGTTAACCCTAGTCTATTACACCATCTTAATGTTGTAAAGAATTTTGCTCCGATTTTGAACACAATCCTTAATGGCAATAATGCCGAGGATAAATTTATGATGGAGCTCCTCGATAAAGTCAATAGTAATTTTCCTTTTAAAGCTAAAACAAGAATTAAAAAAGAAACCGTTAAAGCAGTACATAAAAAGCTTCACAAGCTCCTAAAGGCAACAAAAACAATATATCAAAGGCAACTTTCATGTTGTCAGGAAAGGATTGTAGGCTTTATTAAACCGGAAGAAGGAAAAGCAAATTTTGAAGAAATAGCTGTAAATGATGAAATCATTATAACCAATGCAATTACATCATATCTCGAAACAGAGGCAATCTATTGTTTTAATAACGGGCAGACAAAACCAAACCATTTCTATTTATTGATTTTTACTCAAAAGCAAAAGGATAATGCTGTGCATGACCTTGCTGATATAATTAAGAGCAAAACTGACGGAAGATGCACAGCAACTTTACTTATCCATCCTTTTACGGAATTAAAAACCAAACAGCCAGACCAACTATATTTCTTTTTGAATGTCATAAAAAATGGAAAAGTTCTATTTAGAGCCAAACAAACCGATCTTATCAGTTTAAACCAGACTTTAAATCGTGATTATAAGGAGTCAAAGGATTACTTGCAACACAGAAATATTATCGTGAACAATATGAGGGGGTGGCAAGAAGATTACGAATGGGCTTGTTATTCTCCTCTTAAAGGAGTTATGCTTCATTACATTATTGAGCAGATATGCTTGGGAATGATTCGGTTGTTTATGGGGTATTTTCCCAATCATTTTGCACTATCGTACCTGCTGGAAATTTGTGACTATATCAATCCAAAAGCCAGTATTTTTTTTCCTCGTTTGACCGAACAAGACAGAAATTTGTTTCAGGTGCTAAGCAGATCATACCCTACGCTTCGCTATTGCTCAACCGACAGTTTTTCGGATAAGGATATGGATTTATTGGAAGAGCGATGCAATGACTTTGCGCAATTTGCCAATAACATTGTAAAAACAGAATTAGAACGTATTGAAAAATTAGAACCTAAAGTTTGAAACCATGGAAACAGAAGAGAAAAAAGAAGCTATCGATTTAATGAGTGTAATGGGTGAGATTAGATATTTCGGAAGATTAAAACCTTATAAGAATAAGGACAATTTATTTACGGTGGACTTGAAAGTTACAGGCTATACCGATCTTTCTTTAATGATAACTGATTTATTAAAAGCGAGCATATCTGCATTAGAATTTGATTCGGAATGCATTTCTGCAGCAGTTCCTAGCCCTGAGATAAATGTAATGGGATTGTTGGAGATAGCTCTTCAACTTTTTCCACTTGGAGAAATGGAATTGTTAGACGAAATACATAGTCTTTACTTAAAACAGAAAAAAGAGTCAGATTCTACAGAGTAAAATACCCTTTTTAGCCCATATTCTCACCATATTTTGATTAGCATTTAAAAAAAACACTGTCTTATCTTTATTAGGAAAATGATTGTTGAACAAAAAAGACCAGTGATGGTCTTTTTTTAATGGAGAGGACTTGAAAGATGAGAAATGACGAAGGGAATGAAAGAGGGAGTTTGACAGCAGAACAAGCTTTAAAAATGTTCAAAGAAGAAAATTTAGACCTGACACTTGACCAAGCAAGGGTAATCTTGGAATTTATGAGAAAACTGGCAGCAATAACCGTATCAAATTTTTTAAATAAACAAAATGAAACAAATAGCAGACCTTTACGTGAGAGTAAGTACAGACGAACAGGCGGACAAAGGGTATTCACAAAGAAACCAAGAAGAAGTACTGAAAAAGTACTGTCAGATTAATAATATTGGAATAAGAGATATTATATATGAAGATCATTCTGCCAAAACATTTGTTAGACCCAAGTGGAAATTGTTATTAGTAAATCTCAAAAGATTTAAAAACAAAACCGATTTGGTTTTGTTTACCAAATGGGACAGGTTTAGCAGGAATGCGGGCGATGCTTATCAAATGATTAATACTTTGAGAAAACTTGGGGTTGAACCCCAAGCCATCGAACAGCCGTTGGATTTGTCTGTTCCTGAAAACAAAATGATGTTGGCTTTTTATCTTGCAGTTCCCGAAGTTGAAAATGACAGAAGGGCTTTAAATGTTTTCCATGGTATGCGAAGAGCAAAAAAAGAAGGCAGATACGTTAGTCAGGCACCAATTGGATATGTTAACCGGACTAAAGATGACGGCAGTAAATATATTTCTATCAAAGAACCAGAAGCTTCAGTAATGCGCTGGGCTTTCAATGAAATAGCTAAAGGGATTTTCTGTACTGAAGATATTCATAAAATGGCGAGAAAGAGAGGGATTAAAACCGGAAAGCACAGCTTTTGGTTGGCGGTTAGAAATCCTCTGTATTGCGGAAAAATTCGTGTACCACAATATAAAGATGAAGAAGGCTATCTTGTAAATGGGCAACACGAAGCTATAATCAGTGAAGAACTGTTTTACAAAGTTCAGGATATTGTTGATGGGCGGAAAAAAGTAATTCGCCCAAAAGTAGAAACAATTCTGGAACTTCCGCTTCGGGGATTTTTAAAATGTCCAGTATGTGGTAAAGTACTTTCAGGTAGTAAATCTAAAGGAAGAAAAAAATATTACGCCTATTATCATTGTTACAAAGGTTGTACTCATCGATCTAATGCAGACGAAGTAAATCATTTGTTCATACAGGAACTTATGCAATATGCTCCAAGGAAAGAGTATAAAAAAGTTTATAGTATAATTATCCTAGAAGCCTATAAAGAACAAACTAAAGAAAGACAAAATGAAAAGGCTCAATTATTGAACCAAATAAAGGATTATGAAAATAGATTGACTAAAGCTCGTGATTTGCTTATGACCAATCAAATTGATTCATCAGATTATAGAGATATAAAATCTGATTATGGAGATAAGTTGGCAAGACTACAAGCGAGATATTCAGGATTGAATACCGATGATGACGATATTGAAAAACTACTGAATCAAGGTATTGAGAACCTATTCAGAATCCATTCTATCTATGAAAATTCAGAGTTTGTGGCATGCAGGGATTTAATCGGTTCAATATATCCTGAGAATTTGATATTTGACGGGATTGGATTTCGAACCACAAGAATCAACGAAGCAGTGCAGTTAATGTACTTGATTAACAAGCAATTAGATTCAAACAAAAAAGGGACAAATCAAAATATTTTTGATTTGTCCCTTATGGTGGGCGATGAGGGGTTCGAACCCCCGACCCCCTCGGTGTAAACGAGGTGCTCTGAACCAGCTGAGCTAATCGCCCTATTGCGTGTGCAAATATACAACTAGAACTCGTAATTGCAAGCGAAAATCGATAAAAATAGATTAAAATTTATTCTGTTTTTATTTAGCTCCTCATAGACAGTGTTTTATTCACGATTGAAACTCCATATTTTTTTTGGTTATCATCTTCTTATAGCCTTACATTTGTATTATAAAATAATAACAATGGCTCGATTCCAAGAAAATGATTTACCAAAATCAAAAATTACTGCAAGTTCTTTGCAAAAAGCAATCCTGATTTTCAAATATGCCGATAGTCATAAGTGGAAATTTTATCTTGGATTGTTATTCTTATTACTTACGAGTGTTACTGCTTTGGCCTTTCCTAAGTTTATGGGAATGCTTGTCGATTGTGTTCATAAAAAAGATGCTCATTTAGCGAATGAAATTGCACTTGGCTTAGGATTGGTCTTATTGCTCCAATCTTTATTCTCTTTTTTCAGACTTTCATTGTTTGTGAATTTTACTGAGAACACTTTGGCTAATGTTCGTTTGGCTTTATATACCAATTTGGTAAAACTGCCGATGTCGTTTTTCTCTCAAAAACGTGTTGGGGAATTAAATAGCCGAATCAGTAACGATATTACTCAAATTCAGGATACTTTAACCACAACAATTGCCGAGTTTTTAAGACAGTTTATATTGATTATCGGAAGTTTTGCAATGCTGGCAAGTATCAATATCAAATTGACAATTATGATGGTTTCGGTTGTGCCCTTGGTTGGTGTAGCTGCTGTTATTTTTGGGCGGTTTATTCGTAAATATTCAAAAAAAGTACAGGATCAGGTAGCCGAAAGCCAGGTCGTTGTTGAAGAAACAATGCAGGGAATCAGTATTGTTAAGGCTTTCGCTAATGAGTGGTATGAAATTGCCCGTTACAAAGAGAAGATTAGAGAAGTTGTTAAAATGGGTATTAAAGGAGGTCAATTCAGAGGTTTCTTTGCTTCCTTTATTATCATTTGTTTGTTTGGAACAATTGTGGGTGTAGTTTGGTATGGTGTGCAATTGAGTATAGCCGGCGAAATTACCGTTGGGGAGCTTTTTACCTTTATATTATATTCGAGTTATGTTGGCGCTTCATCAGGTGGAATTGCCGAATTGTATGCACAAATGCAAAAAGCAATTGGAGCTACCGAAAGGGTTTTTGAATTATTGGATGAAACACCAGAGAAAATTAATGCAAGTATGCATGTTCCTTCCGTCGATAAATTAAAAGGTGACGTTACTTTCAAAAATGTTGCTTTTAGTTATCCGACACGAAAAGAAGTAAAAGTTTTGAAAGACATTAATTTCTCGGCTGGTTATGGACAAAAGATTGCTCTTGTTGGGCCAAGCGGAATGGGAAAATCAACTATCGCGTCGTTATTATTACGTTTTTATGATATCAATGCAGGGGAAATTTTAATCGACGGGAAAAATATATACGATTATGATTTAGAAAGCCTTCGCGGAAACATGAGTATTGTGCCTCAGGATGTTATTCTTTTCGGAGGAACAATTAAGGAAAATATTGCTTATGGTAAACCAAATGCTACCGATGAAGAAATTATGATAGCTGCCAAACAAGCCAATGCTCTTACGTTTATAGAAGGTTTTCCGGAAAAATTTGATACTGTTGTTGGAGAAAGAGGAATTAAGCTTTCAGGAGGACAAAGACAGCGAATTGCTATTGCCCGTGCTTTGCTAAAAAATCCATCCATATTGATTTTGGACGAAGCAACTTCTTCTTTGGATAGTGAAAGCGAAAAACTGGTTCAGGAAGCTCTTGAAGTTTTGATGGAAGGAAGAACAAGTATTATTATAGCTCATCGTCTTTCTACAATTCGTTCAGCCGATCAGATTTTGGTACTTGATCATGGAAAAATCAGTGAGCAGGGAACGCATCAGGAATTAATCAATTTGGAAAATGGGTTGTATAAAAACTTAAGTAATTTGCAGTTTAGTAATTTATAGTTTTAATACCCTTTGTGCATATAAATAGTCTAAAGATGCGAAGTTGTTTTTCTTCAAGACAAGGATAAAAATCATTGCATAGCCTTACTATGGTATTATTTTTTGACGAAGTATTGGAGAAAAAGAACGAGTTGATTGGACTATTTTATATGTATAAATGGTATTATGTAATCTGAGTCATAAAAAAAAATCCATTCGCAGCAGTGAATGGATTTTTTTATGAATTGAAGAAATTACTAAAAAACTATTTTAATTTTCTTCTACTACGTTCTGCTTTAATCATCGAAAGTTCTCGGCTGGTTTGTCCCGCTACCGATGTGTTTTCTTCGGCTCGGCGAATTAAATAAGGCATAACGTCTTTTACGGGACCAAAAGGTAAATATTTGGCAATATTATATCCATTGGCAGCTAAGTTGTAACTGATGTTGTCACTCATTCCGTATAATTGTCCAAACCAAATTCGGTCATCTTTAGTCGATATTGTTTTGGCTTTCATTATTTCCATTAATTTACTGGTGCTTTCTTCGTTATGAGTTCCTGCAAAAATGGCCATTGTATCCAAATGTTCAGCCATGTAAGTAACAGCAGCGTCATAATTGATGTCTGTGGCTTCTTTAGTAGGACAAATTGGTGTTGGATAGCCTTTTTCTATTGCTCGCTCATTTTCTTTTTCCATATATGCACCGCGAACCAATTTCATTCCGATGAAGAAACCTTCAACTTTGGCTTGTTCGTGCAGTTTTTTCAAATAATCCAAACGATCCCAACGATACATTTGAAGCGTGTTGAACACAATCACTTTTTCTTTGTTGTATTTACGCATCATTTCGGTAACCAAATCATCGGCTGCATCTTGCATCCAACTTTCTTCGGCATCAATCAACAAGGCAACATTCTTTTTGTGCGCTTCACTACAAACTTGATCGAAACGAGCCACTACTCTATCCCACTCAGATTGTTCTTCTGGAGATAAAATTTGTTTCTCTCCTACTTTTTCATATAAGTCCAAACGTCCTAATCCTGTCGGTTTGAAAACAGCAAAAGGAATAGCTTGGCGCTCTTTTGCAAATTCAATTGTTTTTAAGGTCATTTCCAATGCGGCATCAAATTGATTTTCCTCTTCTTTACCTTCAACTGAATAATCCAAAACAGAAGAAACTCCTTTGGTGTACATTTTATCTACAACCGATAAACAGTCGTTTTCATTTACGCCGCCGCAAAAATGGTCAAATACTGTTGCGCGAATAAGATTTTCAACAGGAAGATTAGCCTTTATAGCAAAGTTTGTAACCGCTGTTCCTATACGTACCAAGGGCTGGCTGTTGATTAGTTTGAATAGAAAATAAGCTCTTTCAAGCTCCGTATCGCTTTTTAGGGCAAAAGCAATTTGTGTGTTATTGAAAATATTATCCATTTTTTGTTATATTTTTATGCAAATATAAAGAGAGTATGCGACTAATTTTGCTAAATTTTGCCTTATTTTGCGCTTAAAATTAAATTAAAATCATGCAGTCAATCCAAGCTAATAATTATCCTGTTCATTTCAACGGAACAGGGTATGAAAAACTAAACCAACATCTAAAAGAGAACAAATATTCAAACCTATTTATAATTGCTGACACCAATACAAACGAACATTGTTTGTCTAAATTTCTTCCTTTATTGGAAACAGATTTGACTGTTGAAATAGTAGAGTTTGAAGCTGGTGAAATCAATAAAAATATTGAAACCTGCATCGAAATCTGGAAAGTATTGACAGAACTTGGTGCCGACAGAAAAACATTGATTATTAATGTTGGTGGAGGTGTTGTAACCGATTTAGGTGGATTTGTAGCTTCTACTTTTAAAAGAGGTGTCGATTTTATTCATGTTCCAACAACTTTGTTGTCTATGGTGGATGCTTCTGTGGGCGGAAAAAACGGTGTGGATTTGGGGAATTTGAAAAATCAAATCGGTGTTATCAACACTCCAAAAATGGTAATTGTCGATACACAATATCTTGAAACCGTTCCTCAAAATGAAATGCGTTCCGGGCTTGCCGAAATGTTGAAACACGGACTTATTTTTGATAAAGCCTATTGGGAATCATTTTTGGATGTAAAATCGATTAACTACGATGATTTGGATGAATTGATTCATCGTTCTGTGGAAATTAAGAACATTATCGTGATGCAGGATCCAACAGAAAAGAATATCAGAAAGGCGTTAAATTTCGGACATACTTTGGGACATGCTATTGAAGGTTACTTTTTGGAAAATGAAGCAAAAACTACTTTGTTGCACGGTGAAGCCATTGCTGTGGGAATGATTTTGGAAAGCTATATTTCATGGCAGAAAAATTTGATTTCTAAAGAAGAATACGACCAAATAAAGACAACACTGAAATCTATATATGATGATGTGGTTTTTGAAGAAAATGATATTGATCCAATCCTTGAGTTGTTAATTCATGACAAAAAAAATGAATACGGTACAATACAATTTGCATTGATTGAGGGTATCGGGAAAATAAAAATTAACCAATCTGTAGAGAACGAATTGATTCTAAAGGCTTTTGAGGATTATAAATCTTAGTTATTTTTTAATAAAAAAGGATTGCTTTGCGTTTATTTTATTTTTTACATTTGCCTCAATGAATAGAAAACAAAACACTAAAAAATTTTCTGCCAAAAGAAGCGGTAACAATAGGTCTTTTTTGAGCTTATTGAAGCGTTTTTATGGTATAAAAGGAAATTTTAGTTTTGATGTTTTTCAATATTTTAGGGCCGATTACGATAAACTGCAGATTATTTATGCAAATATTAGGGTTTGAACTTTTATTAATTCTATTTTAAAAATACAATTAATTTAAAACCCTATAAAACAGATGAATACAAAATATTCCGACTTAATAAATCAAACATATTACTTTCCTCAGGAAGAATTCAAATTAAACAAAGATAATCTTCAGTTTCATAATATCGATTTGATGAAATTGGTGGAAACATACGGTACTCCTTTAAAATTTACCTATTTGCCACAAATTTCAAACAACATCAACAAAGCCAAAAGTTGGTTTCGTAAATCGATGGAAAAAAACAAATATGAGGCTAAGTATTACTATTGTTATTGTACAAAAAGTTCTCATTTTGAGTATATTATGAATGAGGCTTTCAAGAATAATATTCATATTGAAACGTCTTCTGCTTTTGATATCAATATTGTTGAAAATTTATTAGATAACGGAAAAATAAATAAAAACACTTTTATCATTTGTAATGGTTTCAAAAGAGACCAATATATTGATAACATTGCGAGATTAATTAATAACGGTCATAAGAATACTATTCCGATTATTGACAATTACGAAGAATTGGATTTGTTGCAGGGAGAAATAAAAGGGAAATTCAAAATTGGAATCCGTATTGCTGCCGAAGAAGAACCAAAATTTGAGTTTTATACTTCAAGATTGGGAATTGGATACAAAAACATTGTTCCTTTCTATAAAAAAGAAATAAAAGAGAATAAAAAATTGGAACTTAAAATGTTACACTTTTTTATTAATACAGGAATCAATGACAATGCTTATTATTGGAATGAGCTTGTAAAATGTATCAAGGTTTATGTTGCTTTGAAAAAAGAATGCCCTACCCTTGACAGTTTGAATATTGGTGGTGGTTTCCCTATCAAAAATTCATTGGCTTTCGAATACGATTACCAATATATGATTGATGAAATTATCAATCAGATTAAAATAGCCTGTGATGAAGCAGAAGTAGATGTTCCTCATATTTTTACTGAATTTGGATCATTTACTGTTGGAGAAAGTGGTGGCGCCATTTATCAGGTGTTGTATCAAAAACAACAAAATGATAGAGAAAAATGGAACATGATTGACTCTTCGTTTATCACTACTTTGCCTGATACTTGGGCAATTAACAAACGTTTCATTATGTTGGCTATCAATAGATGGAATGATACGTACGAGAGGGTTTTACTAGGTGGAATGACTTGTGACAGCGATGATTACTACAACTCGGAACAAAACATGAACGCTATTTATTTGCCAAAATACAATAAAGAAAAACCATTGTATTTAGGATTTTTCAACACTGGAGCCTATCAAGAGACAATTGGTGGTTTTGGAGGATTGCAACACTGTTTGATTCCGCAGCCAAAACACATTTTAATAGACCGTGATGAGAACGGAATATTGGCAACCGAAGTGTTTTCAGAAGCGCAAACAGCTGAAGACGTAATGAAAATATTAGGTTATAATAAATAATAAAATTTTTGGTTATTATAAATAATCATTAAAAATTGAGATTCTGGAAATTTGATATTTATAAATTTCTTTTATTTGTAAATCCCAAGTCTCAAATTACCTTTTGAAAATAAAAACAAAAAAAAAGAAAAAAATAAAATGAGTAAAGGACCAATCAGTCAATTTATTGAGAAGCATTATTTGCATTTCAATTCTGCCTCTTTAGTTGACGCTGCAAAGGCATACGAACAGCAATTAGCCAATGGTGCAAAAATGATGGTAACTATGGCCGGTGCTATGAGTACAGCCGAAATTGGAAAGATTTTTTCCGAAATAATTCGTCAGGATAAAGTTCAAATTATTTCTTGTACAGGTGCTAACCTTGAGGAAGATATTATGAATTTGGTAGCGCATTCACATTATGAAAGAGTGCCACATTACCGTGATTTGACTCCGCAAGATGAGTGGGATTTATTGGAAAGAGGATTGAATAGAGTTACTGATACCTGTATTCCTGAACACGAAGCATTCCGTCGTCTTCAAAAGCACATTTACAAAATTTGGAAAGATGCTGATGATAAAGGAGAAAGATATTTTCCTCATGAATTCATGTATAAAATGTTGTTATCCGGTGTGTTGGAAGAATATTATGAAATTGACTTAAAAGACAGCTGGATGTATGCTGCTGCCGAGAAAAATTTACCTATTATTGTTCCGGGATGGGAAGACAGTACAATGGGTAATATTTTTGCTTCTTATGTAATTAAAGGCGAATTGAAAGCTTCTACTATGAAATCTGGTATTGAATATATGACTTTCTTATCCGATTGGTACACAAAAAATAGTTCTAATGGTGTTGGATTCTTCCAAATTGGTGGTGGTATCGCTGGAGACTTCCCAATATGTGTTGTTCCAATGTTGTACCAAGACATGGAAATGCACGATATTCCATTTTGGAGTTATTTTTGCCAAATTTCAGATTCAACAACTAGTTACGGATCTTACTCCGGAGCGGTTCCTAATGAAAAGATTACTTGGGGTAAATTAGATATTAATACTCCAAAATTCATTATCGAGTCTGATGCTACTATTGTGGCTCCGTTAATTTTTGCATATTTGTTAGATCTATAATAATTATTTATGAAGAGAATAATAGTTGATTACGCCAAATTGACCAATGAAATTTTAAATCTTTTGGTTGAAAAATTCCCAGATGGTTATGATGATTCTGATATCATTCGATTTAGAAATGCTAAAAATGAACTGGTTGAAGCTGTTGAAGTTAGAACCGAAGACACTATCTATTTAGTAAAAGTTAGTACTAAATTGGCTGATAGAATTGGTAATTATGAAGACGATGATGATATGGATGAAGTAGTAGAACCAATCAGCGGAATAGAATTGGATGTTGATGATGATGACGCTCCTTCTGCCGATGATGATGAAGATGAAAACTTGGACAAACCGGATGTTGATGGTGAGGACGATGAGGATGACGACAAAGATGTAGCCGATGATGATGACGATGACGACGAAGATTAATTCTATACTATCATAAAAATGAAAGGAACTCTATTTCGGGTTCCTTTTTTTATTAGATTTATACCATAAAAATATACGCCAAAATGACTACAGAAATTTTACACGCCAAATTAAAAGAAAATTTTGGGTTTGAAAAATTCAGACCCAATCAGGAAGAAATTATTAATTGTATCCTTTCGGGAAAAGATACTCTGGCAATTATGCCGACAGGAGGAGGAAAATCAATTTGTTTTCAGTTACCCGCTTTAGTCTTTTCGGGGATTACGATTGTCATTTCTCCATTGATTGCCTTGATGAAAGATCAGGTTGACAGTTTAAAAGCTAACGGAATTGCAGCATGTTACATCAATAGCAGTCAGTCTTCAGAAGAACAGGAACTGCACATTGAAAATTTAAAAAGTGGGAAAGTTAAACTCGTTTATGTTGCACCGGAGAGTTTATCTTTTTTGGAAAATGCATTCAGCCAAATCGTTGTTAGTTTAATTGCGATTGACGAAGCCCATTGTATTTCGGCTTGGGGTCATGATTTTCGTCCTGCTTACACAAATTTGGGATATTTGAAAAACCGCTTCCCCTCTACTCCAATCCTTGCATTGACCGCCACTGCAGACAAAGCTACACGAACTGATATTTGTCAACAATTAAATTTGAAGAATCCCACAACTTTTGTGGCTTCATTTGATAGGAAAAATTTAAGTCTCGAAGTGAGACCTGCATTAGATCGCGTTAAACAAATTATTGATTTCATAAAAAGCAAACCAAATGAATCAGGGATTGTTTATTGTTTGAGTAGAAAGACTACCGAAGAGTTGTCTGAAAAATTACAAAAAATCGGAATTTCAGCCAAAGCTTACCATGCGGGTTTAGACAATAAAATTCGTTCCAAAACCCAAGACGAATTTATCAATGATGAATGTCAGGTGGTTTGCGCGACCATTGCTTTCGGAATGGGAATTGATAAATCGAATGTCCGTTGGGTGATTCATTATAATTTGCCAAAAAATATTGAAGGTTATTATCAGGAAATTGGTCGGGCTGGTCGAGACGGATTGCCATCCGAAACTGTTTTGTTCGAAAGTTATGGAGACATGATTCAATTGCAAAATTTTGCATCTCAAGGTTTGAACGCAGATGTGCAGTTGGCAAAATTGGAGCGAATGAAACAGTATGCTGATGCTTTAAGTTGCCGAAGAAAAATTTTGCTTTCCTATTTTGGTGAACTGGTTTCTGAAAATTGTGGCAATTGTGATATTTGCAAAAATCCTCCTGCCTTTTTTGACGGAACGATAATTGCTCAGAAAGCATTGTCGGCCATAAGTCGTTTGAAAGAATCGGAGTCATTGCCTGTAATCGTTGATTTTTTGAGAGGTTCTAAAAATGCTTCGATTTATGATAAAGGCTACCAAGATTTAAAAACCTATGGTGTTGGAGCCGATATTTCTTGGCACGATTGGAATCAGTATTTGATCCAATTAATAAATTTGGGATATTGCGAAATTGCCTTTCATCAACAAAACAGAATTAAATTAACTCCTTTTGCAAAAAAGGTATTATTTGATGGTGAAAAAGTGCAATTGACAACTGTTCAGAAGATTAACAAAGAAAAATTCGAGACTCAAACCACTAAAACAAAATCTTCTGCAAATTCTCTTTTTGAGTTTCTTAGAAAACTTCGCGCTGAAATTGCCAAAGAAGAAGAAGTTCCTGCATACGTCATTTTCAATGATGCCACATTGAGACAGCTGGAAATTCAACGTCCGATGAGTGATTCGGAATTTTTGGCTATCGACGGGGTTGGAAAAGCAAAATTGGAAAAATATGGTCATGTTTTTATTAAAGCAATTATTGAATTTCAAAAGATAAAAAAAGTAAAGGCCAAAAAAGAGAATACGACCTACAAAGAAACTTTGGTATTATTTCAAAACGGTATGACTGTTGAGGAAATTGCGTTGAAAAGAAAATTGGGAGTTCCAACAATAATTTCACATTTGGCCAAATTATACAGTGACGGCCAAAACATAGATTTGAGTGTTTTCATAAATGAAGATGAAATTGCAAAAATCGCCGATGCAAAAATTAAGCTCGACTCACCTACTGCCTTAAAACCTTATTTCGAATTTTTCGAAGAACAAATTCCGTATGATAAAATAAGGATTGGTTTGGCTATACTCGAAAAAGAAAAAATAGTATCTTAATTTATGACAATATCTTCTTTTCCTTATTTTGTGGATTCAAATTCTGAAATTTTGGTTTTGGGAACTATGCCTGGCGTGGCGTCATTGAATAAACAGGAATATTATGCCAATCCTAGAAATCATTTTTGGAAAATTATGTGTACTCTTTTTGATGCCTTACCAATTCCTGAAATTTTTGAGGAAAAGGTTAAAATTCTTCAATCAAACAAAATTGGGCTTTGGGATGTTTTGGAAAATTGTGAAAGAAAAGGAAGTTTAGACATTCATATAAAAAATCACAAGGAAAATGATTTTATTGCCTTGTTTGAAAAATTTCCTAAAATCAACAAAATTGTTTTTAACGGAAAACAAAGCTATGCTTTTTTCTATAAAAAATATGGGCAAATAAAAGGCATTACCTATTTCGTAATGCCTTCTACTAGTCCTGCCAATACTATGACTTTTGATAATAAACTCAGAATTTGGTCAAGTATTTTGGATTAAAATTTTCAAGAATTAAGGTATCTTTCTTCAAAAACTCTTTTATGATGTTTAACATGTCCTAAAAGTATAAAACCAATAGCTCTTACTGAAATTTTATGATTTGATGCAGTTCCGATTCTTCTTAATTGTTCGTCAGAAAAACTTTTGAACATCAATAAGTTAGAATGTCTTACAGCCGAAAATTCAGATAATAAATCTTGAATACTTCTGCTTTTAGCATCGGTGTTTGCAGCATAATCATTTTCTTCGAATCCAGGTAATGGCGTTTTATCATTTCTGGAAATTCGAAGTGCACGATAAGCAAAAATTCTTTCAGTATCAATAATATGCTGAATAATTTCTTTTATCGTCCATTTTCCTTCAGCATAACTATAATCAAATTTGTCCATTGGAATATTTTGGACAAATTTGATAAAGTCATGTAAACTTATTTCTAATTCTTCGAATAATTCAACATTCTCAAGAGCTTGTATGTACGTAGCATTGAACTTTGAATATTCATTAACCGGCAATTGATCAGATCTCATATGGTAGTTTTTTTAGAATTAAAAATACTAATTTTTTATTTTCAAATTAAGCAGAATTTCTACTTGCGTTTGTATTTCCGAAAAGTGAGCGAGTCACGATTTTCTCATATACTTTTATCAAGTTGGCATCTGGATTTGCTTCTTTATTTAACTCATTGATTCGTAACAAAGCATATTGTTGGATAGTCAAAAGAGGTAAAACAATACGTTCTCTCATCAAAATAGAAGCTCTACCGTCAGGATAATTCTCCATAAGCTCTTTGAAACCAGCAATTTTCAATAATAACCTTTTGGTTTCCAAAAACTCATCATAGATAATTTGCCAAAATTCTCCAAACTCAGGATCTTTTCTCATGTAGGCGGTCAATGGGAAGAATGATTTTGCCAATGACATCATACTATTTTCAAGTAATGTTCTGAAAAACAATGAGTTATCGTAAAGATTTTGAGCTTTTTCCCATTGGTTTGTATCTTCAAAATGTTTCAATGCAGCACCAACTCCGAAGAATCCAGGTACATTTTGTTTTAACTGACTCCAAGATCCAACAAATGGAATTGCTCTTAAGTCAGCAAAATCAAGTGTTTCGGATTTACTTCTTTTTGAAGGTCGGCTTCCAATGTTAGTTTTTGCATAATATTTCAAAGTACTCATTTGCTCCAAATAAGGAATGAATTTAGGGTGGTTTTTGAAAGCTAAATATTTGTCATACCCTAATTCAGCCATTTGATCCAAGATATCTTTTTCTTCTGACGATAGGTTATTCTCTCCTTGGTTGAAAACTTGGTTGGCAACACCAGCACTCAAAAGATTTTCTAAATTATATCGGCAAGAATCCAAAGTTCCAAAATTAGAACTGATGGTTTGACCTTGAATTGTTATTTGAATTTCGTTGTTTTCAATATTTGGTCCTAACGAAGCATAGAATTTATGTGTTTTTCCACCACCACGAGCAGGTGGTCCACCACGTCCATCAAAGAAAATAGCGTGAATTCCGTACTTTCTGGAAATTTCAGTTAATGCTTCTTTGGCTTTATAGATACTCCAGTTGGCCATCAAATAACCACCATCTTTTGTCCCGTCAGAAAAACCAAGCATGATTGTTTGCTTGTTATTTCTATTAGCTAAATGTTTAGCATATTCAGGATTAGTGTATAATTTTTCCATTACTAAATGAGCATTGTGCAAATCATCTACCGATTCAAACAATGGAATTACATCAACACTTGCATTTTCCCAATTACATAATTTGAACAATGCAAAAGTTTCCATTACATTAAGTGCACTTTCGTTGTTACTAATAATATAACGGTTGGCGCCAAATTCTCCATTATTTTCCTGAATTGTTTTGATTGCCTGAATAGACTCAATCGTAGATCTTGTCATTTCATTTTCAAAATCCGCTGCATCCAAATTACCCTTAACTGTTGACAAAACTTGTATTTTTTCATCCTCAGTTAGTTGGAAATAATTCTCTGGAAAAATATTTGTTTTTGATTTGGAATAATAATCAACTATATCGTAAAAAACATTTTGGTGGATTTTACTATTTTGTCTAATATCTAAAGTAGCAAAGTGGAAACCAAATAAATTCAATCGTATAAGTAATGCATCAATTTGATCAGCATAAAGAGATTGATGTTGCTCAATAATGATAGTTTTTATTTTATTTAATTGAGTTTTTAACTCTTCGCAGGTAATAAAAATTTCACCTTTTGAATAAAAAACAGAACGATATAATTTTTGTTCTAATTCCATTACCAAGGAATCAACAACTGGGAAAGTAAGTTTTCGTTTTAAGTTTCTGATCTCGATATAATAACATTTCAAAATAGAACTTCTCAAACGATCAGCTACTTTTAATGTAATATCAGTAGTAACAAATGGGTTTCCATCACGATCTCCACCTGGCCAGAAACCTAATTTGATTATTGGGTTTTTTATTGCTTCACCTTCAAAAACATTTTTTTGCAAATAATGAACCATCTCTCCGGAAGTGTTGTAAAAAACATTTTCCAGATACCAAATTAAACTCACCGCTTCATCATAAGGATTTGGCTTTTCATTTTGGATAAATGGTGTTTTACCAAGTTGAGCTAATAATTGCTTGATTTCAAGAAGGTCATTGTTACGAATTGCTTCTGTCAAATCATTAATGATTCCAAGAACTGGTCCAGGGTAAAATTGAGTTGGGTGAGCAGTTAAAACAGTACGAACGTTAAAACTCTCTAAGAAATTAATCAGTTCTTCTTTCTTGTCCCGAACATCTGATTTCTCTTTGATATCACGTAATGATCCTCTACCTTCCATATTGTTTACAACAGGAAAAGCAGCATCTTCGATAGCATCAAATAAAACAATTTGACGTTCAATATACTGTATAAAGTGGAACATCAAATTAATTTTATCTTTTTCAGTAGCACTGTGCAAATATTTATCTGAGAAAAAGTCGAAAATTTCTCTTGGTGTCTCCTGTTTTTTAAAACCGTTATCACAAAGTTCTGTAAAAATTGGAAGCAAAACTCCCGTATTGTCTACAGAATCAAAAGGCAATGTAATAAATACACTGTTGTATATATGGTATTTAGATAGGACATTTTGATTAAAACGTTCTATTTTGGGTAAAGTGTACATAATTATACGTTAAAATAGGTTGGTTAATTCGTCATAAAAAAACCTCAAGTGTATGCTTGAGGTTATATTTTATAATATAGCATTCAAGTTTATTTTACATTTCCTTAAAAATGGTATGCATCAAACGCTTTTTATCATTTATACTTTCCTCTAAAGAAATCATAGTTTCAGTTCTATAAACTCCTTCGATATCATCTATCATAAAAATTACATCCTTAGCATGCTTAGTATCTTTTGCTCTGATTTTACAAAAAATATTAAACTTACCAGTAGTAACTGAAGCAACAGTTACAAATGGAATTTCATTAATACGCTCTAAAACAAATTTTGTTTGAGAAGTATTGTTAAGGAAAACCCCCACGTAAGCGATAAATGAATATCCAAGTTTGTCATAATCAAGGACTAATGAGGATCCCATTATGATACCTGCATCTTCCATTTTCTTAACTCTCACATGAACCGTTCCAGCTGAAATCAATAATTTTTTAGCAATGTCAGTAAACGGTACTCTTGTGTTGTCTATCAACATATCTAAAATCTGGTGATCTACTTCATCTAAACGAAACTTACTCATAATTCTTTTATTATATGGTTATTTGATACTGAAAAAGTTAAAATTATAAATAAAAATTAAATAAACGGCACTTTTTTTATTTTATTATCGTTCCGTTCACGAAAAACACTTTTCCGTCTAAATTAAAGTTGGCTTTTTGATCTTTATTTGGGTAATTGTTAAAGTCATCTCTGTATAATGCACCTTTTGCATCGTAAACATTATGACCAAAATAATTTTCCAAATCGCCAACTTCAACTATGTAAGCATTAAAAATTATCTGATTGTCAATTAACTCTTCTTTATATTGAGCAACAAAATTCGTGATTATTTCAATACCATCATAATTTATTTTGATATTTTTATACATAAAATCAAAAAAAACGACTTTATTCTGCGGAATGTTTAAATATTTATCATTTCCGTTGCTAACTATATCGTTTTCGCTGAGAATATTGAAGCTCGAAACCAAAGAGAAGAATATGTGTTTTCGTGTAATTTCTCTCTCATAATCTCCTGGAAAATGTCCTGCTTCAAATAATAAAGTAGGAACACCTAAATATTGAAAAGTGTCTCCAATACAATTGATGTTGAAAGAATCATCAAATCGGCCAACTTGTCCCGGAATGTAATTTTGTAAAACTTCGTTGATACCTGCAATTAAGTTGATTGCTTTTAATCGGGTGTCATTTATTTCTCTTTCTTCATTATAAGATGGCGCTAAAAACGAAACAGTTGCCGGTTTTCCTGTGTCAGAAACACCAAAAATAGTACGTTGATCATGTAAATTGAAACAATAATCTGGCTTAAACTCTTCAAAAATAGCTCTCAAGACCTTGCTTTCCGGTTGGGTGAGATTCTGAGAATCACGATTTAGATCAATTTCATTGGCATTGGCTCTAGTGTATAATTTGGCTCCATCAGGATTTAGCATTGGAATACAATAAAATGTAAAAGTATCCAAGAGTTGTTTGGCTAAATCTGATCCATTATTCAATAAATTAATAAAATCAAATAATGCCTTAGTCGTAGTACTTTCGTTACCATGCATTTGTGACCAAAGATAAATTTTTAATTTACCATGGCCTTTTTGATAACTATAAATTGGTTTTCCTAATACGGACTCCCCAATTATTTTTACATCATTTTTTAAAGATTCCCTTTTTAATAATGGCTCTATATTTTCTAATGTAATATATCGCCCTTGAATTGTTTCTTCTTTATTTTGATTGAATAATTCTTCTAAATTCATTTTACAATATTTGATATACAAAAGTAAGCATCTTTGCTTTTACTTTAAAAGATTATCAGTTTTTTAAAAAATAATTTGAGAATTGTTAGAAAACGATATTTAGGGATTCAGTTCTTAGAATAATTTATAAAACAGCTCTGTTTTGTAATTCGTGAGAATTAAATATTCTGTGCTAAGAGTCGAAAAAAATATTTTACGCGATTCTCAGCGAGTTTAGCTTTGGGTTGGATTATATCCATTTTCTGGAATTTTGCCTTTTGAGTTTTCAAAGTGTTTCTTTAAAACGTTTAAATCGGATTCTAGATTTGCTGTTGGATAAAATGGTTTTCCAAAATCAACTATTTTTGTCTCAAAATTTAAGGATACAGGAATAATTGGCACTTTTGCGTGTAAAGCTATATAATAGAATCCTGTTCTGAGTTGATCCACTTTTTTTCTTGTCCCTTCGGGTGATATTCCTAAACGAAAAGTTTCTTTTGCTTCAAATAATTGTACTATCGAATCTACTATGTTTAAACCGCCAGTCCTATCAAGTGGCGCGCCTCCAAAATATTTGAAAAAATTACCAAACGGAAAACGGAATAATTCTTTTTTCCCAACCCAATTGATGTCGACGCCAATAGCTCCTCGGCAAATAATAGCGATGTAAAAGTCGTGCCAACTCGTATGTGGCATTACTATCACAACACTTTTTTTTATTCTCTCATCGAAGTTACCCTCTATTTTCCAACCCATTAAATTTTCAAAAATCCATTTATAGATTTGTTTCTTCATTTATGATTATTTTATACAAATTAAATAATAATTATCTTATTTTTGGGCAAAACCGAAGTTAATGCTAATTAAATTACTGAGTTATATCATTCCGATAAAAATTTTCAAAACTAAATCAAAATTAAGTAAAACCATCGAAGTCACTTGGGTAAATGGCGAGTTGGTGATGGATTCTGAAAATACAAATTATTCCTATGGAAGTTTGCAGCGCATATTAAGAATTGGGTTAAAGCATTTTGGATTTGATAAAATTTCAAAAATGAATCATGCCTTGGTTCTTGGAGTTGCTGGTGGTAGTGTTATAAAAACATTGGTTGATGAAATTCATTTTAAAGGTCAAATTACAGGTGTTGATATTGATCAAGACATTATTAAAATTGCAAATCAATATTTTAAATTAGATGAAATAAAAAATCTTAATATCGTGATTGATGATGCTTTTGAATTTGTTCTAAAAACTAAGGATCGTTATGATTTGATTATCATTGATATATTCCAGGATATGAATATGCCGAATTTTTTGTTTGAAGATTTTTTTATCAATAGAATTTGTTTTTTGCTTCAAAGCAGAGGAGTTGTACTTTTTAATACAATGTGTCTGACAGCTAAAGACAACCTAAGAAATAAAAAATTGATTAAGGAGCTCAATGATGAAAACTATAAAATTGAGTCAATTCCCAGAGTTGAAATTCATAATGAATTGATTATTATTCAAAAACAAAATTAATCTCCTCCCCGACCTTCTCCAAAGGAGAGGGAGGCTAGATGATGACTGTATGTAAAAGAGAGTAAAATCAAAGAAGCATTTTTCTAGCTTTTTCTAAATCTTCGGCGGTATCAATTCCAATTCCGATGTGTGTTGTTTCGACCATTTTGATGCGTTTTCCAAATTCTAGATAGCGTAATTGTTCTAATTTTTCGGAGGCTTCCAATGATTTCATCGGTAAGCTGTAAAAATCCAATAATGCTTGTTTTCTAAAAGCATAAATTCCAATGTGTTTCATATAACGAACACCAACATTTACTTCTCTAGGGTAAGGAATCACCGAACGCGAAAAGTACAGCGCAAAACCATCTTGGTTCACGACCACTTTCACATTGTTTGGATTATTAATATCGGCTTCATCTTTGATTTCGCACATTAAAGAAGCCAAATCTACCTGCTTATCAGTGTCATTTCTGAAAACTTCGATAACTTTTGCTAAAGGTTCTTTGTTTATAAAAGGTTCGTCTCCTTGGACATTGATGACAATATCCACGTCAAGATTTTCGACGGCTTCTGCAATTCGGTCACTCCCCGATTCGTGTTCTTTGATACTTTTGATCGCTTTTCCGCCATTGGAAACAATTTCGTCAAAAATTAAATCGGAATCGGTTACCACAAAGACATCATCAAATAATTGTGTGTTTATGGCGGCTTCGTAGGTTCTTAAAATAACCGTTTTACCTCCTAAATCCTGTATCAGTTTTGCTGGAAATCGTGTAGATGCGTAACGGGCGGGAATGACTGCTATTATTTTCATTTATATTTATTCTACTGTTTTATTTGGTGTCAAATATATGTTTTTATAATCTAAAGTTAATCCGAAATTCTCACCGAAGTCATACTTAACGACCCTCCTACCAATTTATCATTAAACAAACTCAATTCTTCTGATTTTCCTTTTAATCCCAAAGTATAAATCAACGGTAAATAATGATCAGGTGTTGGGATGGAAAGTTGGAAAGCTTTGCTTTGTTTTTCAAAATCAATAAGCGGTTGGAAATCGCCATCGATTAAGTGTTTATTGATAACTTCTCTTGCTTCAAAAGCCCAATCGTAACCGTAATTGTCGGTATTTATGTTTCTGAAATCGACTAATCTTAAGTTGTGAATGATGTTTCCGCTGCCTACAATAAGGATACCTTTGGTGCGTAATTCACTTAATTTTTGCGCCAATTCAAAATGGTACTGACCCGATTTTGTGTAATCGATACTCATCTGAATTACAGGAATATCAGCGTCGGGATATAAATGTTTAATTACACTCCAAGCTCCGTGATCCAATCCCCAATGATGGTCTAATTCCACATCGGTTGGTGATAATAATTCCTTAGTTGCGCTGGCCAGTTCGGGACTTCCTTTGGCGGGATATTGTACTTCAAATAATTCCTGAGGGAATCCTCCAAAATCATGAATCGTGCGAGGCATTTCCATAGCGGTAACCTTAGTCCCGTTGGTAAACCAATGCGCCGAAATACACAAAATTGCGTTTGGTTTAAGCAAGGTTTTGGCTAAATTCCTAAAACCGGTCACAAACTGATTTTCTTCGATGGCATTCATTGGGCTTCCATGCCCCAAAAACAATACAGGCATTTTTTCGGTATTCGAAAATGATCCAGAAATTTTATGTAAATCGTTTAGCGTGTTCATGATGCATTTCATTTAGTTTAAAGATGATGAGACGTGATAAATCACGTATGTAAGAAGATTTATTTTTTACAAAATTTATCTTCATTCCATTTCAAAGGGTTTTCTTCGATATAATTTTGTATTCTTTCAAAAGATTCTGAATTTCTAATAATATGGTCATGAAAACGATTATGCCATTCAAACTTTTGATTTATTTTTCTCATTTCAAAGGTACATCTTCCCTTATACCATCTTATTACTCGTGATATATTTTCGGCAAGCATAGGATTGTTTTGACCAGTGCATCCTCCTGTTTTATTCTTTGATTGCTCTGAGGCAATTAATTGCGTTTCTCCTAATGTGATGGATTTATCAATAATTAATATTCCATGCATGTGGTTAGGCATAATCTGAAAATTTCCTAATTCTATGTATGGAAATTTTTTCACTATTTCTGTCCAATATTTTTCAGCCAATATACCAATTTCGTTTAAATTCATTACATTATTGACAACTTCTCCAAAAAAGGACTGCATCTCCTTCGTACAAATCGTAATAAAATAGGCTCCATTTGTACCATAATCCCAATTTTGTAATCGAACTGAAGGAACTCTATATTTATTTCTGAATTTTTCTGCCATACTTTAATCCTTTTATTTTCATAAAAATGTACAGACGCGATTTATCGCGTCTCATACAATGATAGGGGATTTTTTGATGCACGATACGTGAGACGCGATAAATCGCTTCTTTACATCACAAAACTATCGTCTTTAAATCCTATCAAATATAACTTATTTTTGGCTCTTGTCATAGCGGTGTATAACCATCGAACATAATCCCTGTCGATGCCGTTTGGTAAATACGGTTGCTCAATAAACACTGTATTCCACTGCCCTCCCTGGGATTTATGGCAGGTAATCGCATACGAGAATTTAACTTGCAACGCATTGAAATATTCGTTTTCCTTTACTTTTTGGAACTTTTTATATTTGGTGGTTTCGCTTTCGTAATCTTTCATTACTTCCTGATACAATCTGTTTGATTCTTCAAAAGTCAACGAAGGTGATTCGCTTTTAATTGTATCCATCAAAAGAACTGTTTCAAAAGGTTTTTGGTCGGGATAATCAATCATTCGGATTTTTACTTTGGCGAATTTAAAACCATATAATTCTTTGATTCCAAACATTTCCAAAACTTCAATGATATCACCATTGGCAATAAATCCTGCTTCATCGGAGTCTTTTAGCCAAAAATAATTATTCTTCACCACCATCAGGAAATCGCCTGTGGACAATTCGCTTTCTTTATCAAGGATCTTTGACCGAATTTGCTCGTTG
Organism: Flavobacterium aquiphilum; assembly: GCF_027111335.1. Taxonomy (NCBI): domain Bacteria; kingdom Pseudomonadati; phylum Bacteroidota; class Flavobacteriia; order Flavobacteriales; family Flavobacteriaceae; genus Flavobacterium; species Flavobacterium aquiphilum. The sequence goes on from NZ_CP114288.1 coordinate 2,861,369, forward strand.
TATTGATTCGCTCTTTTATTGGAACGAACAATAAAAGCAGTGTCTTCGATACTGTAATTACTGTAGGCAGAATGAATCGCATCCTGGATATCATAGCCATCAACCAAGCGTACAATATCCTTGAATTTCCTAATATTAAATTTGAATTCCGATATAAAACTGTCCTTTAATAACTCTCTCAATTCGGTTGCGTTATGTAGAATTCCTGAGCTTTCTTCCTGACGCATTACTTCATCAAGTTCAATATGTTCTACTTCTTTATTGTAATGAATACTTAAAGTGCTAATATCCAAAGCTGGGCTTATGTCCAAATTTACAGGAGGCAACTGAGCTGTGTCGCCCAAAAGGATCATTTTGCAATTAGTTCCCGAATATACATAGGAAATCAAATCATCAAGCAATGAGCCGTTTTCGTATAATTTGGAATCCGAATTGGCGTCCGAAATCATCGAGGCTTCATCGACTATAAAAATGGTGTTTTTATGTTTATTGGGTTGTAAAGTAAACGAAACTCCTCCGCCTGAATTTTTCTTTGGGAAATAGATTTTTTTATGAATTGTAAAAGCGGGTTTGTTCGAATAATTGGCAATTACCTTCGCCGCACGTCCTGTTGGTGCCAACAAAACATACTTTTTATTGATATCCAATAAACTATTTACGATTGTCGAAATAACGGTAGTTTTCCCCGTTCCTGCATATCCTTTTAAAACAAAAATGGTGTCATTATAACTATCAGTCAGGAAAATGGCAACTTTTTGAAAAAAAATATCCTGATTGTATGTCGGCGGAAAAGGGAATTTTTTCTGCAAAAGGCTGTAAAAAGAAGAGGAATTCATCAGGAATATTTTATTGCAAAGTAAAGTAAAAAAGGTTAAAAGTTTATTAGTTTAGAAGTTTAGATTTGGAAAACTAAACATTAAAACTTCTAAACTATTAACCATTCTACACTTCTAAACTAAAAAATAAAAATTGTAAGTTTGCATTGTTGCAAAAAATACTATGAACATTAATATAACCGATAAAAAATACAAAAAACTTTCCATTCAGGTTTCACTGACAGGACTTTCTTTTTGTTGTTTTGATACACTTCATAACAAGATTACATCGATAAACGAAATTCATTTTGACACTTTCCATAAGTCAACCAAGATTGAAGAATTGTTTTCGGATGCTTTTCGTAATTATCCCGAACTGAATGAGAGTTATGATGAAATTTTGGTGATTCATAATAACAATCTTTCGACCTTTGTTCCCACTGCCCTATTTGACGAAAACTTTTTAGGCAGTTATTTGCAATACAATACCAAAGTTTTTGAAACCGATTTTTTCGCATTTGATGAAATCACTAATTATCAAATGAATGCGGTTTATATTCCTTACGTAAATATCAATAATTTTTTCATAGATCAATTTGGCTCTTTTGATTACAAGCATGCTAATACTATTTTGGTTTCTAAGCTTTTGGATGCATCCAAAAACAACGATACCAAAAAAATGATTGTACATTTCAATCCAGGTCATTTTGAAATTATCGTGATTCAGAATCAAAAACTGCTTTTATTTAATTCATTCGAATACAAAACACCCGAGGATTTTATTTATTATTTGCTTTTTACCGCCGAACAATTGAATATGAACCCTGAAAGTTTTCATTTAGAATTATTAGGAGCTATATCAGAAGAAGATGATTTTTATAAAATTGCGTTCAAATACATTCGAAATGTATCTTTTCTTGATGTAACTGATTTACAAAAAAGCAATACTTTTTCAAAAGCACAAAACCAACAACAATTTATACTTTTTAACTCATGAGAATCATATCCGGAAAATATAAGGGAAGACGCATTTTTCCACCAAAAGGACTCCCCGTTCGCCCCACCACCGATATGAGTAAAGAGGCTTTGTTCAATGTTTTAAATAATAATTTTGACTTTGAGGGGTTAAAAGTGTTGGATTTATTTGCCGGTACCGGTAATATCAGTTACGAGTTTGCTTCCCGAGGAAGTTCTCCAATCACATCTGTTGATGCCGATTTTGGTTGTGTAAAATTCATTAAGCAAGTAGCGGCCGAATATGATTTTGATATTGCAGCCATAAAAAGCGATGTTTTCGCCTTTTTAGGAAAAAATAAAGCAACATACGATATTATTTTTGCAGATCCTCCTTATGGTTTGGATCAAAAAACATTCGAAAGAATTGTTTTATTGGTATTCGAAAAGGAATTTCTCAATGAGGCAGGCATGATGATTATTGAGCATTCCAAATACACAAAACTCGATCACATGGTTAATTTTTCTTTTCAGAAAAGCTATGGTGGTTCTATTTTTAGTTTCTTCGAATTGGATTCAACCGAAGAAGAAGAAATTGACGATGAATCGAACAGAAAAGGTACAGAAGAAGACGAAGGTTAATTTACATGAAAAATTATAAAAGGAAAAGCCCTTATTTCATGGGCTTTTCTCTTTATATGACATAATTTTTTATTTATTTTTACCTAACACCCAACCAATCGTAAATCTAAAATAAGGATAAAAACCATCATCATCCGATTTAGCTATTGAATATCCAACACCTACCTGAAAACCAAGATTAAAACCTGCTTTATAAGTTCTTTGAAATCCGTAAAGAGCATTTAAATTTGTTGAATTTACAAAATTTTGTTGTTGGTGTGTTATTGGTTCAAAATAGTGTGTAACATTAAAACCAAAATAATTCGCAGAGTTTCTGGATATATTTTTTCCTTTACGTATTCTTCTTTCAAAATTATAGTAATGCCTAAACTCTTCTGAAATAAATGGAGATACTATCCATGTAGATCCGAAATAATCTGAATATTCATAGCTAGCAGCCAAACCTGCTCCCGACATTAATGTATTCGTTGGTGACAAACCATATTCATAGGTAAAACCGGGAGCCAGAAAATCAATTTTGAATAGATTTTTCTCAACAGAAGGATTTTCTTGAGCAATAGCGTTAGTTAAAAAGTTGAAGAATAAAAAAAGAATAAACTGAGGCAGTAACTTCATAAAACTTGTGTTAATAATTAATTCATACCCAAATGTAATACAATTATTATATTTTAAAAGTTTTTGGAGTTATTTAGTGATTTTTTTTAAAAGCATACTATGCAATCAGAATCTTTATCTAAATTCTCAAATATTTCAAAGACGATTCCAGAATAAGCATTGAAAGTGTTCGAAATATTGGGTTGGAATTTAAAATAAAAAATGCAGACCTATAAGCCGGATTCTGTTCTTGTTATTGCTAACAATACCTTATCATTTATCTAGATCTTGAATTACTCCAAGACTCAAGCTATCTACCCTTCAGCAACGGACGAGAAGCCCTTAAATGCTGATATACTTGATATTTCACCGCATAGAGTTTACCTGGTTTCACTACAGCATTACCTGTACATACTTTCTGTTGCACTTGTCCTAATCTCGTCCGTAAAGACAAAACCGACGGGTGTTACCCGCTATGCTTCTCTATGGTGTCCGGACTTTCCTCCCTCCCGCCCATAAAGACGAGACGACGATAAGGCGGTCTGCGGTGCAAATCTACAACATTAATCAAGCTTTATCAAGAATACCGCTTTTACTTTAACAAGTCCTTTGCAACGTCTTATAAATAAATTGGTTATCTTTATTAGATTGTAAGTTTCTGAGCTTCTAAGTTTCAAAGCTTTTAAACTTATGAATGTTTTTCTTGGAGACTTAGTAACTTAGAAACTAATAAAAATGAAACCAACGTATCATTATACTACAGTTTTGGAAGCCTTGAATGATTTGAAAGAAAAAGGGTTTCACCATGATTTTAATCTTCATTATGAATCCATTAAGGAAAATCCAGATGATTATTCAGTTGAGCACGTATATCGTTACGAAGGTGATTCGGATCCTGACGAAGAATCTGTTGTTTATGGTATAATTTCAAGCTCTGGCAAAAAAGGTGTTTTTGTTGCCGGCTTTTCTGCAAATTCGGATTATGAAGCTTCACAGATTTTGGAAAAATTAATCATTGAAAGCAGCAAGTAATAATTATTTCGCTTCAATGCCCCTGTCAGATATAATAATGCAACGGATTCAGCAAGAAGGCCCAATATCGTTTCGGGATTTTATGGAGATGGCTTTGTATTATCCTGGATTGGGATATTACAGTTCTTTTCCTGATAAAATTGGGGCTGACGGCGATTTTTATACAAGTGCCAATCTTTCGGATGCTTTTGGTGTCATGATAGCCCGTCAAATTGAAGAAATGTGGCAAAAATCGGAAAGAAAACCTTTCAAGATTGTTGAATATGGTGCTGGTACAGGTTTGCTTTGCCAGGATATCCTCGATTATCTCAAAAACAACTCCCCTACTTTTTACGATATTTTGTCTTATTGCATTATTGAAAAAAGTTCGGGTATGCGCAAAAGGGAAAAAAAGCTTTTAAACGAAAAAGTAAGTTGGTATAATTCCATTCAGGAAATTGAGGAAATCAATGGCTGTATTTTATCCAATGAATTGATTGATAATTTTTCAGTGCATCGTGTTGTTATGGAAGATCAGTTGATGGAGGTTTTTGTGGATTTTGCGGGTGGTTTTATCGAAGTTTTAAAACCCGCAAATAAAGAACTTGTTGATTATTTTGCTTCTTTGGATATTGAATTACCAAGAGGTTTCCGCACAGAAGTAAATCTTCAAGCCCATTCCTGGATTCAAGAAATTGCCAAATCGCTGAATAGCGGTTATGTTATTACCATCGATTATGGAGCTATTTCTTCAGAACTTTATGAGAAATACAGGAGCTCTGGTACGCTTTTATGTTATTACAAACATCATAAAAATGATAATCCATACCAATTCATAGGCGAACAGGATATTACGTCCCACGTCAATTTTTCAGCTTTAATAAATTGGGGGAACAAAAGCGGACTCAATTATTGCGGAATGACAAATCAAGCTTCGTTTCTACTGTCTCTTGGAATTAAAGAATATCAGGAAAAAAGATTATTGAACACCAATGCCAATGTTTCAAAAGCCATTGAAGAAGCAAATATAAACTATAGACTTCTAATGGATATGGGACTCAAATTTAAAGTTTTAATTCAAGAAAAGAATGTTCCCAAATTTCCACTTATGGGCTTAAGGAATTTGACCTATGAGTTTTCGTCTAAAGCAGTGTGACCGTCTCCTCCGATGCTGTAGTAATCATTTTCCTCATCATCGTTTCCTAAGTTTTCAAAATCATCATCAATTTCTGATCCTGGTATATCCAAGTCGTCACCAGACATATCTTCGTCAAACTCCTTCTGGTTCAACTCACTTATATTATTGATTTCAACCGGAGCTTTCTTTTTCGAAATATCTTCAGGATCAATTTCACTTTCCTTGTGGAATTTTCTGTAAATATCTTCTTCCGGCGGATACAAAAGGGAATCAGGCAATTTGTTTTTGTCTTCATTATTTCGACTTATGCCATTCGTTCTTAATTGTTTTTCTATCTCTTTCATTTTACCTACATTTTATTGGTTTTCAATACACTAATTTACAAATTTTAACTAAATCATTCTTTGTTTTTGTCTAAAAATAAAGAATGCTTCTCTTAATTTTTAAATAGAAATAGCTAACTTTAATGTGCTTTTTGTGTTAAACAAAATTTCTATGGAAAAAGCCAATTTCATTAAGATTGAAGCTATCCAAATAGCAGAAGACTTTAATATCAAAAAATTAAGGGCTGATTTTGGCGTTGAGCCCCACTCCAGTTCTCCTTCTGAAATTTTTTATAATTTGAATAGAAAGCGATACCTCTATGTTTTTGATTACGGTGTAGTTGTATTTGCTAATTACTCAAAACCCAAAAAGGATGAATTTATTGATTTTATCAAAGATTACGCCTCTACAAATCTTTATTTGGATTTTGTTGAAGAATACCGAATTGAAATTGATGAAAGTATTCCAAAAATGATTATCAAAAACGACTTTGTTTCAGTTCCTTCCATCGATGCCGCAGTTCTCAAAACTGTTATGCTCAACATCGCGCAATCAGTGGCTTTGGATTATTATGAAGCACTTACGGACGAACTAATTACTTCTTCAAGGATTTATATTCAGGAATTGGAACAGCGAGGAAAACTGAGTATTTCAAAAATTAATCTGCTAAAATACATCGGAAAAGTACTGAACGTTAAAAACAGTATTGTCGACAATCTTTATATTTTGGATGATCCTAATTTGGTTTGGGACAATGAAGAACTCAATCTTTTAAACCGCCATTTAAAAGCCAATTTTGATATTAATCCACGCTTTAGAGATCTTGATTACCGATTGGATATCGTCGAAGACAACTTAAAGCTTTTCACTGATGTTCTTAATGTTCGGGAGAGTTCCCGCTTGGAATGGATTGTTATCGTATTGATTTTTATAGAGATAATTATAGCTTTGCTTTTTCATTAAAAAATAGCAATGGAATGTTTTAGAAAAAATTAAAGAGCCAAAACGGGGTGTTATGGCTCTTTATTGTTTAAATGAAATTATAATTTGTTGATATAACTTCCAAAAATATCCCTGAATTGATATCCTTCTGAGATACGATCTTTGCTGAGTTTTTTATATTCAACCAATCCCCACAAAATGAATTCTTTCATAAAATTACGATCCCGATTATCTAATTGAGGTTGGTATTTTTCTATTAATTTCTCCAAAGGCGCAATATCGTCCAAAATTGTGTTGTATTCCTCATCGGTACAGTCGTCCAATAATTCAAAACCACTTTCGGTGAAAAACCAATCCAAAATATCCGCATAAGGTGTTTTTTCGCCTTGTTTCTCCAATCGTTCTATTTTTGGAAAATAAGCCGGGAAAAATGTATGAATGGCATCACTTATCAATCGTTGCGCAACAACTGCGGCTCCCTCCTGCTCGCCTTCGTAAACCAATTCGACTTTACCGGTTATAGATGGAATTATTCCCATAAAATCAGACAGGCGTAAAGTTGTTTTGTCAATTCCTGATTTTAACGCACGTCTTTCTGCGGTACTTAGTAAATTTTCATAAGCAGTAATGCTCAATCGGGCACTCACACCGCTTTTGTTGTCAATAAATTCGCTTTCTCTTGCTTCAAAACTGATTTGCTCCAATAAATCCTTCGCCAAAGAAGGAATGTAAACCAAGTCGCTTTGGGCGGTATCAAGCTTTGCTTCCTGCGCCGTAATTGTTCTGGCGATATGAATATTTTGAGGATAATGAGTCAGTATTTGCGACCCAATTCTGTCCTTCAAAGGCGTTACTATACTTCCCCGATTGGTGTAATCTTCCGGATTGGCGGTAAAAACAAACTGCATATCAAGCGGCATTCGTAATTTAAAACCGCGAATTTGTATGTCGCCTTCCTGTAAAATATTAAACAAAGCAACTTGAATTCGGGCTTGTAAATCGGGTAATTCGTTAATCACAAAAATACAGCGGTTAGCACGCGGAATCATTCCAAAGTGAATCACGCGGTCATCTGCATAAGATAATTTTAAATTTGCGGCTTTGATAGGATCGACATCTCCTATTAAATCGGCAACGGTTACATCGGGAGTGGCAAGTTTTTCGAAAAAGCGTTCGTTTCGGTGTAACCATGATATTGGCGTTTCGTCCCCTTTCTCTGCAATTAAATCTTTCGCAAAGCGTGACAAAGGATGAAAAGGGTCGTCATTGATTTCGGAACCAGTCACATACGGAATGTATTCGTCCAACAATTCGATCATTTTTCTGGCCAATCTAGTTTTAGCTTGTCCTCGCAGTCCCAACAAATTGATGTTGTGGCGCGACAGTATCGCTCTTTCCAACTCAGGGATTACGGTATTCTCAAAACCGTGAACCCCTTCAAAAGTGGATTGGCCCGATCTTATTTTTGCAATTAGATTTTGGCGCAATTCATCTTTGATACTCTTGCTTACGTATCCTGATTTCTTTAATTCTCCGAAAGTCTTTATATCTTCAATTTTCATATTTTGTTTTTTTGTCTTTGTAGTTGAATTCAAATGGAAATTATTTTATCCTTTTTTTTCTATTGGTTTCATAATCTTCAAAAATCATTTCGCCCAAACCTTTTAATCCAGTGTAGAAAGCCTTGCCTTGATTGGCTTCAGTAAACTTATTTACAAATTTTTGCAAATAAGGATCATTGGCAATCATAAAAGTGGTTATCGGAATATGGAGTTTTCGGGCTTGTTGCGCTTGAGTGTAGCATTTTTCAACAATATAATGATCGAGACCGTTGCTGTTCATATAATAAGTTCCGTCATTTTCTCTTACACAGCTTGGCTTACCGTCGGTAATCATGAAAATTTGTTTGTTCGTATTTTTCTTTCTGCGTAATAAATCCATTGCCAATTGCAATCCTGCAACGGTGTTGGTATGATATGGTCCAACCTTTAAATATGGTAAATCCCGAATGGAAATCCGCCAGGCATCATCGCCAAAAACCAAGATATCAAGAGTGTCTTTTGGATAGCGGGTGGTGATTAATTCGGCCAATGCCATTGCAACTTTCTTGGCGGGCGTGATGCGGTCTTCCCCATACAAAATCATGCTATGACTGATATCAATCATCAAAACGGTACTCATTTGGGATTTGTTTCGGGTTTCCTCGACGACCAAATCATTTTCGGTCAGCTTAAAATCGCTCACGCCATTATTGATTTGAGCATTTCGCAAACTTTCTGTCAATGAAATACGTTCCAATCCATCACCGAAACGAAACTCGCGGAATTCTCCGGTATGCTCATCGCCGTTTCCTACATGTTTGGTTTTGTGGTTACCGCTCCCCGATTTTTTAAGGTTCCCAAAAATATTATCTAAGGCTTGTTGACGAATGGCACGTTCGGTTTTGGCAGTAATTCCTAAACCGGGAGTGCCGTCGTCCTTTAGTTCTTCGCGGATGTATCCTTTTTTCTTTAAATCCTCAATAAAATCATCGATTGTATAGGATTCATCGGTTAGTTTGTATTCTTTATCTAATTCGCGTAACCAACTGATTGCTTCATCAAAATCTCCCGAAGTGTGAGTAATCAGCTCCTTGAAAATTTCAAAAAGCTTATCAAATGGAGATTGAAACGGAGCTTCGTAGCTTTTAAAATAGAATCCTTTTTTTATCATGTTGTCCATAAATATAAATTTAGATTATTTTTTAATGAACTCACTACAATCAATTTATAATTTTACGTTAAAAGCCTTTTGATGAAAACTGTATGATTTTAAATGTTTTTTCAAAAAAAAATCACAGCCCGAACTGTGATTATGTTTTTTGCTTCCAAAAGTGAATGATAATTTTCTGTTTTAAGTGAAACTTTTAATAAGCTAATCTACTTTCTTAAAAATCAATTTATTTTCATCAGTATTAGATAAGATTAATTTTAAATTCTCCACTTTATAATTGGTTATAGTTTGCAGTGCTTTTAGAAATTCAGTTTCTTTATTATTGTTAACACAAGCCATACGGGTTGTAACAATGTTAGAAAATCGAAGCAATTCTTTTTCAAAGAAAATAGTTCCGTTCATTTTGTTGCATCCCGCAAAACCCATAAATTTATTGGTTGAAGAATTTATTTCAAGGTTAGGTATTTCTTTTCCAAAATCCGCCAAACTTACTTTTTTACCATTTAATTCTTCCAAAACCCAAATATCGTGCAGGCGTGAATCAGTGATGTAGTTTCCGCAACCGTTAAAAAAAGTTGATTTGCTATCTTTTAGCATTTCAATACGCACGGAATAAGCTGATTTCAGACCGGACATTGTATTAGTACATTCCTGTTGCATAATCTGAATAATCATTGTCACAGTGTCTGTCGCAACCCGATACATTTTTACATTGGCGTCCATAGCACGCACAGGTTCAACGTGATTTCCTGTGAGTTTTTCAAAGCCAGGAAGCAAAGAATTGAATTCAATGGTTTTATCAGCAATTTTCAAACTCCATTCGGGATCATTGCCATTGCCTCTAAAATAAATGCCTTTTTCTAAATTCTCCTTTTGCTGTTGATAACCAAAATAAGGGATTTTTACAACTTCATTTGAGGTTGATACAGTACTTTTACAACTGATAATTAATAGGGTAATTGCGAATAATTGAATGCATTTTTTCATGAATTTCAATCTTTAATCTCTTTAGGTTTAATTCCTCGAAACTCTGCTTCGGTTTTTTTTGCCACAGATTCACAGATTAAAAAGGATTTTTAAAAATCTATAAATCTGAGGTTACTATTTAGTTAATACCTCTGGGGCTCTGCCCCGAGGTAGTTTATTGGTTTCAGATTTGGGTTTAAAACCCTGCAATTTATTGCAGTACTTTAGTAATGCGAAAAAATATAATCCTCCGCTTTTAATATTGTTAAGCGAGTTTTCAAAATGGAGAGACTTTCAGTCTCTCGTAAAACAAACCTCTGCACTTTCAGTGCAGAGTGGTTTAGTTTAAATCGAAAATTACTCAAATTTTCCGTCCACATAAAACCAGTTGCCATTTTCCTGTTTAAAAGTCGAAAACTCATAATGCACTTGGTTTGCATTATTTCCATCAACAAAATAAGCTTTAAACTCGACTGTGTCTTCTGTAAACGAAATGATTTCCAATTTTTGCCATTTATTGGCTGTCGCCCAATGCAAAACATCTTCTTTCGAATAATATTCTCTTTCGCTAATATGCGTTGTTGCCAATAAATAATCAACTTGGTGCGTGGCATAGGCAGAATATCGTGATTTCATCAAAGCCAAGGCTGTTGGTGCTTTTTCAGCTCCGCTAATGTAACGGTTACAGCAAGATTCGAAAGATTCCGAAGAACCACAATAACATTTTTGAGAAGTCATAAAATCAAACCTAAATTAATTTTGTCCGTTTAGCTGAACAATTCTTTGCTGCAATTGATTCAACAAAACTTGATATTTGCTGATTTCGATTAGTTCCTCATCTTCTTCGGCATGATCCAGTAGCTCGTCCAGTTCTTTGCTAATGTCAACCAATTTATTATTGGCTTCTTTGGCATTTTTATTGGCAATCAAATCAATGATTTCCTGAACTCCGTTTTTTAATTCGCTGAATTTATTTTTATCCATATTGTATTAATTTACAGTGTCATCCGAAGATTTACCTTCGTTGAACTTTTTAGTTATTTGTTTCAATTTTTCCTTTCGGGCTATTTCGGCCTGTTTTGCTTTTGCTTGCGCTTTATGCAGTTTGTCGTTATGTTTTTTGATATTTTTTTCGTTGTTTCGGCTCATTATATCAGTACTTTTTTAGGTTTTATGCTAATACGATTCATTTTTCAAACGGAATTAGACTAAAATAACAGCAAAGTTCGTTTATATTATCATAATCTTAATCATTTTTATTTTTGCAAAAGCGAAATTTAAAGGCTCTTAGATCATAATAAAATTTATTTTTTTCGGCAGAAATACTAACTTTGCTTCGTAAAAATCGGATTTTTATTACTTTTATTTTCAATCTTTCTTAACGGTGCGTAATGAAAATCAAAAATAACAAATACATTGATTGGTTTCTGACTAAACCGAAGACTACAGGATTTATAATTTTTTTAATCCTAAGTGTTGGTGTTGCATTTACAATTTTTCAACGTATACAAATTATTAGAGAAAATGAGCATCGTGCTATGCGTTCAACTCTTGAAAATTTGCATCAAAATATTGATCAGTCTCTTAAGAACTGTTATACAACTACTCTCACACTTGCCTTGACAATAAATGACAATGGCACACCAGAGAATTTTGATTCCATAAGTGCTCAGCTTATCGCATCGAATAATAGTATTAGTGCTGTTCAACTTGTTCCAAACGGAATTATAAAATATGTTTACCCTCTGAAGGGAAATGAATCGGCCTTAAATCTCAATCTTTTTAATACTCCAAGTGTTAAATATGAGGCATTAAAATCTATAGCAAATAAGAAGATGTATTTTGCTGGTCCATTAGTTTTAAAGCAAGGCGGGATTGGAATTGTTGGTAGATTGCCAGTTTATAAAAAAAATAAATTTTGGGGTTTCTCTGCTGTTGTGATTAAATTTCAAGATTTATTAAGGAAATCTGGAATTAAATCGATTGATACCAGTAAATATTATTTTCAATTTTCAAAAAGAAATCCTAATACCCAAAAAGAAGATTTTTTTCTCCCAATTCAGAAAGATGTTTATGAAAATGAACAAATTTCTACAACAATTCCAGATGGAAATTGGAAATTATATTTATTTGCAAAGAAGCAAATTTATTCCTACTCAGATCTTTTTATACCTTCAATATTGGGATTTATTTTAGCATTTTTATTGGGTGTTTTTGTAACTAACTTATTGGATAGACCCCAACAATTGCAACAATTGATAGATATTCAAGAAAAAATGATTTTAGACAATGAAATAAAATTTAAAACAATTTTTGACAGAGCTCCTGTAGGTATTGCCCTTGTAGATGCAAACACAGGCAGTTTTTTAGAAATCAATAGTAAATTTTGCGAACTGATTGGGTATTCTGAGGAAGAAATGAAAACTAAAGATTACCAATCAATTACACATCCAAAGGACTTACTGTCAAACGAATTGGTCGCCACTGAACTTCAAGAGGGCAAAATTTCAGAGTACAAATTAAAAAAAAGGTATATAACTAAATTTGGAAAAATTATTTGGACTAATTTAATTGTTACTTCCCTTACTAAAGCAAATAAAAAATTAAATACAAACATTTCAATTGTTGAAGATATTACTTTGCAGCATCAAATTTTAGAGGATCTTAAGAAGAATGAGAAACAATTTAAGAGTTTATTTAAAAGTTCTCCAATCCCATTATGGGAGGTCGATTTATCTTTAGTTAAAAATTATCTCAAAGATTTAAACCTTATTAATAAAAGCTCTATAAAAGTAACTTCCTATTTTGAGCAAAATCCGGAAGTAGTAAGAAAATGTTTTTCACTAGTTAAAATTACGGCAGTGAATTATAAATGTCTGCAACTTTTAAATATAACAACGAAAAATGAATTAATTGCGAATTTGGAACAAGTACTCCATACAGATACATTAAATGACTTTATTAAGCAGTTAATTGCCATCATCGAAAACGATAATCAATTAGCTTATGATACTAAAATTATAAATAGTAACGGGGAGGCGATTGATATTCATTTTACATGGAATGTTATAAAAGGACATGAAAAAACATTCGAACGTGTAATTATTTCAACCGAAGATATTACATCTCGAAAAAGACATGAAAAGTTAATTATTGACTCTAGAAAGAAAGTTGAGTCCTTAATAAATACTATAGATGGAATTGTTTGGGAGTGTGATATAGAGACTTTTATGTTTACTTTTGTAAGTAAAAAAGTAGAACAAATTTTGGGATATACCTCCGAAGAATGGATTAATGAACCTGACTTTTGGAAAAATCATATTCATCCAGAAGACAGAGATTGGGCTCTTGAGTATTGCTCTTTAAAAACAAAAGAACTTTTAAATCATGATTTTGAATATCGAATGATTTGTAAAAATGGTGCTGTCATTTGGTTAAGAGACATGGTGAATATTAATTTTAGAAATGGAAAAGCAGTTAGCCTAGAAGGAATAATGATTGATATCACAAAATCAAAAAATATTGAAAACGAATTGAGTAACTCATTTAATTTGGTATCCAAGCAAAATGAAAGATTGTTGAATTTTTCCTATATCATTTCACATAATTTAAGATCACATACAAGTAATATAGCTTCGATAATATCATTAATTAAAGCTTCTGAAAACGAGCAAGAAAAACGCCAACTAATGGAATTGTTGATTTCGGTTTCAGATCTATTAAATGAAACAATGGTTCACCTAAATGAAGTAATTAACATAAGAACCAATATTGGTTTAGCGACTGAGCAATTAAATTTAAAAGCTTTTGCTGATAATGCAACAAAAATATTTTCCAAACAACTACTATCAGAAGAGGTAGTAATTAGAAATTTAATTCCGCAAAAAACAACTATAATTTACAATCCAGCCTATTTAGAAAGTATTCTTTATAATGTAATTTCGAATGCAATAAAATATAGTTATCCTGATCGCAAAACGATTATAACCTTAAAGTGGTTAAAGGAAAAAGATAAAAATATCCTTCAAATTTCAGACAATGGTATCGGTATTGATTTAGCAAAAAACGGAAATAAAATTTTTGGGTTGTACAAAACCTTTACTAATGCCCCCAATTCAAAAGGAGTTGGATTGTTTATTACAAAAAATCAGATAGAAGCAATGGGAGGAACTATAACTGTCGAAAGTGAGCCCAATGTAGGAACAACATTTAAAATTGAAATATTATGAGCTTAAAAACAATATGGGTGATAGATGATGACCCAATTTATCAAATTATCGTTAACAAAATAATTAGTAAATCAGAACTGTTTTTGAGCTTTTCAAGTTTTGAAAACGGTAAGATAGCGATAGATACACTAAAAAAAATGTTAGATAAAAATGAAGTTTTGCCTAATATTATACTTTTAGATATTAATATGCCTATTATGGATGGATGGGAATTTATGGATGAAATGGTGCTATTAAAATCTAAAATCAATAATCCAATACAAATATATATTGTTAGTTCATCTATTGCATTAGAAGATAAAAATAAAGCTAAAGAATACCCTGAGATTATTGCTTATTTATCAAAGCCCATTACTACAAATGATTTAATATTAATAGCGGCAAGCAATTAAATGAGTTCCTTTTTTATTTCTTCCAAAGTTTTCTCTGTAAAAATTAATTCCTCAATAATTTCTTTTCTCAAAACATCGATATCATCATAATCAAAATATTTTGCCCACGAAGTCAGTTCAAATAAATTCCGAATCTGCTTAATTCTTTTTGCGGTTGCAAAACTTGTCCTCAATATCGCTTTAGAATCATAATTCGGATTGTTTCGGTGCTGATAATTGACTGTTTTCTTAACATAATCGGCTTCCAAATAATACAATTCCTCTTTCTCATTATCAGGATAAAACTCATTCCAGCGTGCAAAACCAATTTTAAATTTCGAACTCGTCTCCGGTTCCATTGGGACTAACCTCCATTTGCTGTTGG
Organism: Flavobacterium aquiphilum; assembly: GCF_027111335.1. Taxonomy (NCBI): domain Bacteria; kingdom Pseudomonadati; phylum Bacteroidota; class Flavobacteriia; order Flavobacteriales; family Flavobacteriaceae; genus Flavobacterium; species Flavobacterium aquiphilum. The sequence goes on from NZ_CP114288.1 coordinate 2,876,452, forward strand.
CCAAACGCCCCCAATGGTTCGATAATCGATACATGCCTTCTTCGGTATAATAATACTTACTGCCGGATTGGCTATCATATTGCACCGGCATTCCGGCAATCCGATCGTGCATTACCTCGTGAAAAACGCAAAATGTATTTTTGAACGACCTTGGGCTAGGGCGAAATATTTTTTCCATAAAACAAAGGTAGCCACAAACTGCGGTAAGTACCAAATCAATTCAAAATCTAAAATAATTATGGGGTGCCACCGTCCCGATAAAAGGGCTATTCTCTTTGTACTTACACGCCCTTTTATCGGGACGCTGTCGGGCTATCCGCGCTACTTTGGTAGCTTGCTTCTATCCCTCACCCGCTCGTAATCAATTTTTATGTTAAAAATCGAATTTTCCATTCCCGAAAAGCATTTCAATTTCCGTCAAAACACCAATTTCTGCTTATATTAATTAACTTTGCAGCAAAAATCATTTTAAAACAAAGAAAATGGCCAAATCATCAGAAGAAAAAATGCCGCAAAAAGGCGTTTTTACAGGAATAATGGAACAGGACGAAAATAAGAATTACTTTTGCGGTGAATATCTTTTGGATTTCAAAATGGCCCAAAAATATAATCTTGGCGATTGGATTACGATAAAAAGTGTCATCGAAAACCCAAGCGACATCAGTTACAAGAAATATCCCAAAAAATCCAGAAACTTTGACAAAGCTAATAAAAAGCCTGAATAATAGGTTTTTAGGTTTTAGAAATCACTGAAAAAATCAAAAAGTACTTTTTTTGATTTTTTTTTTGCCCCAAACTAAAAACTTAAAAAAAAGTGTACCTTTGCAAAAAATTTCAAAAAAGAGCCAGAATTAATTTGGTTTGAATTTAAAAGACAAGCAGTTACCTTATTTATGAAAAAAATAGTTGAATACCGCAAGCTACTTAACGTTGATAAAACAGTAGAACTTAAAGATTTAAAAACCATCTATCGTAATGCGATGAAAGATGCGCATCCCGATAAATTTCAAGGTGATGAAGCCGGTTTGAAAGAAGCTGAAGAAAACAGTAAAAAAATAATTGAAGCTTATCACTTCTTAGTGAGTATCAATCCAGCGACAATTAAGCAACTTTTACCTGAATATACTGAAACGATTAGTACATCAACAATCACAGACTATAAATTTGTAGAGGGAAGATTGATTGTTAATTTCGCAAATGGAAGTATTTATGAATATATTAGTGTTCCTAAAGCGACTTATGTGAAAATGGTAAACGCTGATTCTCCGGGAAGATTTGCAAAAAGACACATCTTTAATGCTTATCCTTGGAGAAAAACCACAACCCAAGAATAATTTTTTTAATAATTATATAGAAAAGCGCTCTTTTAAAGGGCGTTTTTTTTTGAAATTATATAATATTTAGGTCATATTCATAAATATCAAAATTACAGTCGATTAGTATTTCTTTAACAAGTTTTTTATTAAATTTGTTGACCCTAATTAACTAAAACCTGACCAAAAAAAATGAATGACCGTATTAACAGGTACAAAAGGCAGTATAAAAATGCCCTTAGAACCTACGAAAAATTGCAAATTACAAAAGACGAAATTAATTTTAAACTTGAATCAAATCCTGTTTGTTCGTATCTGCACAAAGATTTAAGAAAAGTCAATTTAGACATTACAATAACCCTGAATGAGATAGAACATATCGAATCATATCTCTTTGATTCAGCTCCTAAAAGTAACTAATTAAAAGTGTATTGGATTTATAGCCTCTTTATTACTTTTATAAAGTGTAAATAATTCAATTTTTTCAAATTATAAACACAGAACAATTTGGTCTGTAATAACTTATGTTGCCTTGAAATTATAACATAAATTTAGGTACTAAAGTTATTGTTAGTTTATAAATTTAAATACTTTTGTAACCTTAAAAACAATTAACTAATAAAAATGAAAAAAATTATTTTATTTCTTACTGCTACAGCATTACTTACTTCTTGTAGCAAAGACAAATACACTATTACCGGTGAAGCCCCAGGATTTGCAAACGGTAAAACTGTAATCATGCAAACTACGCAAGAGAACGGTATGGGATTAATTGCTGTTGATACGGTAAAAATAGAAAATGGTAAATTTGAAATTAAAGGAAAAGCTGTAGAGCCTTCTTTCCATATGTTGCAAATTGAAGGAGCCCAAGGTTCAATCCCATTTATCTTAGAAAATGGTGATATTAAAATCGTTGTAAACAAAGACACAATTCAAAAATCTAAAATTTCAGGTACTTACAATAATGACGAGTATGTGAAATTCAACGAAGAAATTATTAAAATCCAAAAACCTTTGATGGATTTTCAAACAGCTAACATGCAAAAAATGCAAACAGCTCAACAAACTAAAGATACTGCAACAATCAACAGTTTGATGAAAGAGTATACTAAAATCCAATCTGAAATTGGAAATAGTTCAAAAACTAAATATGTTGATTACGCTAATACACATCCAAAAGCTTTAATCAGTGCATTAATTATCCAATCAATGACTAATGATCCATCGGTAGATTCTAAAAAAATCGAAACTATGTACAATGGACTTGATGAATCATTGAAAAACTCTAAACCAGGGAAAGCAATTAAATTGAAAATTGCTCAATTGAAAATCCCTAGTGTTGGTGCTTCTGCTCCTGGAGCTGCTGCCCCAGCAACTAAATGAAGGACAGATTTCTCTGCTCCTAACCCGGAAGGGAAGAAAGTTTCTCTTAAGGAAAGTTTAGGAAAAGTTACTATTGTTGATTTTTGGGCTTCTTGGTGTGGTCCTTGTCGACATGAAAATCCTAATGTTGTAGCAATTTATAATGAATTACATTCTAAAGGGCTTAATATAATTGGTGTTTCTCTAGATGAAGATCCTGTGAAATGGAAAGAAGCTATTGCAAAAGATAAACTAACCTGGACTCAGGTTTCTAATCTAAAAGGTTGGGAAGATCCAATTGCAAAGCAATACAAAGTTGAAGCAATTCCAGCTACTTTTGTTCTTGATCAATCAGGAAATGTGGTTGCACAAGGTTTAAGAGGCGAAGAATTGAAAGCAAAAATCATAGAATTACTAAAGAAATAACCATTTTTAGTCTTTCAGAATAAAAAATCTCCCTTGTGGAGATTTTTTATTTTATTCAATTCCAACGTATTAAAAATAATATTAAAATAAAGTGCAAAAAAAGTTTGTATAACTAAAAAGTGTCTCTATATTTGCACCCGGTTAACGCAATGAGCGCTACTAAACACAAGGCTTGGGAAGATACTCAAGCGGCCAACGAGGACGGACTGTAAATCCGTTGGGTAACCTTCGCAGGTTCGAATCCTGCTCTTCCCACAAAACGCTTCAAGATATTTGAAGCGTTTTTTTTATTCAAAAAATTAAATTAAAATCCCATCTCATTTTTTAAAACAAGATGGGATTTTAATTTTATATAAGTGATGAATTTTAGTCCAATTTAAAACTCACACTTACATTGGCAGTAATTTCGATTTCTCCAACAGCCATAGTTTCTTTTGGAGCTGCATCCATTGATTCAGCTCTCATCGATTTCATAGCAAATACAGGCTGAGGATAGTATGTTTGTGAATTATCGTTAATTGTTATCGCTGAGCCTATTTTTTGCCCTAAAACAGATACATAGTCCTCAGCTTTCGTTTTTGCCTCCTTCATAGCTAATTTTCGTGCTTCTGCTTGATGTTGTGCCAGCTTTGATGATTGGAAAGTAACATTGTCAATTCTGTTGATTCCTTTATCGACTAATTCTTCCATAAGTTCATCATACTTCGATAAATCACGTAAAAGGATTTCTATTGTTTGTGTGGCATTGTAATTATGTTTCTTTTTCTCATAATCATACTGAGGATTCAGGGAAACTCTTTTAGTTTTATAATCAGCTGGAGCCAAATCCATACTTTTAATTAATTTCAAAACAGCTTCCATTTGTTGGTCATTTTGTTTTTTTACATCTTTAGCATTTGTTCCTTTGGTTTCGACTGTTGCCAGAATAAGGACCTGATCGGGAGTTACTTTTACTTTTCCTTCCCCCATAACACTTATTTGAGGAATAGGTTTGGTTTCCTGGCTATATGCCAAAACTGTAAAAAGGCAGATAAAAGACAAAATTGTTTTTTTCATGATATTGATGATTATTGATTAAAATTTAATTTAAAGCTTTCCTGTTTTTGCCATTGCAAAAAGAAAAATGATAGGTATAGCTAATAAAACGGTCATTAAGGTGTGTTCTTGTATTAATTCAGGGTTTCTTACAAGAGTTATCAAATAACCTCCCATAGCGCCTCCAAAATGAGCCGTATGGCCTATGTTATCATTTTTTGCTTTCATCCCATAAATAGAATACAATAAATACAAAATTCCGAATATGTAAGCAGGTATTGGAATGATAAAATATAGACCTAACATCATATCCGGTTGTAATAAAATTGCCGAATACAAAACTCCGGTTACAGCTCCAGAAGCACCTACAGCTCGATAGCTATAGTCGTTTTTATGAAATGACATGGTTAATAAGCTACCAAAAATCAAACTACCAAAATAAACGAGAATAAATGAAAGATTTCCTAAATAACTAAAAACAACTGGAGCAAAGAAATAAAGCGTTAACATATTAAACAACAAGTGTCCCATATCAGCATGCAGAAATCCTGATGAAATCATTCGAATTTGTTCTCCGGCACGGATACTTCCAACATGGAACTCGTATTTCCTAAAAAATGCATAATCATTAAATCCTTTATAACTTATCAATACATTGGCGACAATAATTCCAATAAAAATGGCATTCATATAAATGTAGGTTTTAAAATTTTAACGTAAATCTAATTAATATTATAATTTCTATTAATAAAGAAATCATAAACTATTTATGAATGCAAATTAAAAAACTATATTTGGAGAAATATATAATAATGAAATACATTGTTTACCTAATTGTTTACCCTATTTTATGGTGTATTTCAATCTTACCTTTTCGCTTACTCTATCTTTTTTCAGATTTTGTTTATATCATCGTTTACCAACTTATTGGTTATCGAAAAAAAACGGTCCGCAATAATTTAGCGTTAACCCTGCCTCATTTATCCAATGAAGAACGATTAGTTGTTGAAAAAAAATTCTATCATCATTTGTGTGATATGTTCCTCGAAATGATAAAAACAATGACTATTTCCAAGAAAGAAATATGCAAAAGATATTCTTTTACAAATTTTGAAGTTTATGCCGAATTAGAAAAGCAGGACAAAAGCGTTGCCATCATGTGCGCCCATTATGCCAGTTACGAATGGGTTGTTTCCATGAATTACTTCACTAAATTTCATGGTTATGGAATTTACAAACAAATAAAAAATCCGTATTTTGATAAATTGGTACATTCCATTCGATCTAAATTTAATGCGACTCTAATCACTACCAAAGAAACGATTCCAACAATCATAAACAATAACAAAAATAAAAAGCTATCGGTTTATGGCTTTGCCGGCGATCAATCGCCAAAAGAGAACAGTGCGCACCATTGGACAAAATTTATGGGAATCGAAGTGCCTGTACACACCGGTGCAGAAATGTTGGCAAAAAAATACAACATGAACGTTGTCTTTCTTAAAACAAAAAAAGTAAAACGCGGATATTATGAGGCTACTTTGGAAGTGCTTTCCGAAAATGCAAAGGAAGTACCTAGTTATGAACTAACCGATTTGTTTTTAAAACGTGTGGAAGAACAAATTTATGAATCCCCTGAATATTACCTGTGGACGCATAAGCGATGGAAACACAGAAGGTAGTTTTCTAAGGCAAATATGTTCAAAAAGAATAGCTCATAAATTGTAAACTACTTATAAAAAATATTATTTATTTATATTTGCATAAATTTCTAATAAATGCAATACCTCATATATTTACTTGCATATCCAATAATTTGGACAATTTCGATGCTTCCTTTTAGATTGTTGTATCTGTTTTCAGATTTTGTTTATATCATTGTCTATCGAATCATTGGTTATCGTAAAAGAACGGTTCGTAAAAACCTTGGCTTGGCATTGCCTCATTTATCTAACAAGGAACTTTTAATCATAGAAAAAAAGTTTTATCGTCACATGTGTGATATGTTTCTTGAAATGATAAAAACAATGAATATTTCTAAGGAAGAAATTTGCAAAAGATTTGTCTTTAAAAATATTGAAATTTATAAGGAACTTGAAAAACAAGGGAAAAGTATTGCAGTTATCTGCTCACATTATGCCAGCTATGAGTGGATTATTTCGATGAATTATTATTCGGATTTTGCTGGATATGGAATTTACAAACAAATAAAAAATCCGTATTTTGACAAATTAGTTCATAAAATACGTTCTCGATTCAATGCCAAATTGATCACTACTAGACAAACAGTACCTACAATTATCAATAATGCCAAAAATAATGTGCTGTCGTTGTACGGTTTTGCAAGTGATCAATCGCCAAAAGCAAAAGGAGCAATGCATTGGGCCAAATTTATGGGGATAGACGTTCCTGTTCATGTAGGAGCCGAAATGTTGTCCAAAAGATACAATATGATTTTGCTTTATCTTAATACGAAAAAGGTAAAACGAGGGTATTATGAAGCTACACTGGAAGTTCTTTCTGAAAACCCAAAAGAAGTTCCTGATTTTCAGCTTACAGACCAATATTTAAAACTTTTGGAAAAACAGATTTATGAAGCTCCAGAATTTTATTTGTGGACACATAAAAGATGGAAATACAGAAGATAAGATTTTAAATTTCAGATTGCTGATTTTAGAATTTGGATTGCTTAATAAAAAAACAAAACACCGTTTCAAAAATTCATTTCGAAACGGTGTTTTTATTTTATTAAAAGTTTAGAATTTGATGTCTTAAAAATTAGATTATTTAAAGAGAAAACCAATGATCTACTAATTTATCTTCAATTGCCTGAGCTTCTTTGTGTAAAAACTCATTGGTATCTTTATCATAATCATAATCCAATACCCAGTCTTTATGATTTTCGGCTAAGGATTTGATACTGTTACAAACATATTCAATTTCATCTGTAGTAGTTGTTGGGTGTATTGACATCCTGATCCAACCCGGTTTTTTAATCAAATCTCCCAAAGTAATTTCGTCTATCAGCTTATTTGAAGTTTCTTGGTCTACGTGCAGTAAAAAATGCCCGTAAGTACCAGCGCAACTGCAACCTCCACGAGTCTGTATTCCGAATTTATCGTTTAATAATTTTACACCCAAATTAAAGTGTAGGTCTTCAATAAAAAATGAAATAACGCCTAATCTGTTACGATGTTGTCCGGCAAGAATTTTGATATTTGGAATATTTTCAAGTGAATCAAAAACATATTCTACGATTTCATGTTCTCGTTTCAAGATATTTTCAACTCCCATTTGTTCCTTTAGTTGAATCGCCAAAGCAGTTTTTATAACCTGAAGAAATCCTGGAGTACCACCATCTTCCCTATCTTCGATATTGTCAATGTATTTATGTTCGCCCCACGGATTTGTCCAAGAAACAGTTCCTCCTCCCGGACAATCAGGAACCATATTGTGGTATAATTTTTTATTGAATACTAAAACTCCCGAAGTTCCAGGTCCTCCCAAGAACTTATGAGGTGAAAAGAAAACAGCATCCAAATACGATTCTGCATCTTCGGGATGCATATCGATTTTAACATAGGGCCCTGAACAAGCAAAATCCACAAAACAAACACCATTATGTTGATGCATTAATTTAGCAGCTTGATGATAAGGTGTTTTAATTCCTGTTACATTAGAACACGAAGTTATGGAAGCAATTTTATATGGTCTGTCTTTATATTTTTCCAATAAAAAAGCCAAATTGTCCAAACTAAAAAGCCCTTCTTCACAGGAAGGGATAACTTCAACATCGGCAATGGTTTCTAGCCAAGAAGTTTGATTGGAATGGTGCTCCATGTGCGAAATAAAAACAATTGGTTTTTTTTCGGCAGGAATATTGAAGTATTTTGTTAGATTTTCTGGAACTTTCAAACCTAAAATACGTTGAAATTTATTAACTACTCCTGTCATTCCTGTTCCATCGGTTATTAAAACATCTTCAGGACTAGCATTTACATGTTTCTTGATGATATTTCGGGCATGATGATAGGATTTCGTCATTGCTGTTCCTGAAACGGTAGTTTCGGTATGGGTATTGGCTACAAAAGGCCCAAATTCATTCATTAGTTTTTCTTCGATAGGACGGTACAAACGGCCACTGGCTGTCCAATCGGTGTAAATGATTTTTTGAAAACCAAAAGGAGATTCGAAACCTTGCTCGATTCCGATAATATTTTCTCTAAACTGTTGAAAATACAATTCTAATTGTGTTGTAACTTTTGTCGAGGCCATTTTCTTTTAATTTGACTCCAAATATATTGTTTTTTAATTAATTTCAAACATTTGGCTGTTTTCGCTTTTAAAAGTTTTTGGGGTTAATAACCAGAGTATTATCATTTTTTAACTGATTTAAATATGTTTTTTGTCAAAAGTTTAAAAATTAAAGCTTAAAAATCCTTTCAATAATACTGAGTTTTGATTTAGTAAAACATTGTTTAAACTGAAACAAATTGTTTTAAAAAATTCAAAAAAAAGCCTGCTTTAATTTTCTTAGTAATTCATAAAAAAATATATTTGCAATCAAAATTCGGGATGTAGCGCAGCCTGGTAGCGTACTAGCATGGGGTGCTAGGGGTCGCTGGTTCGAATCCAGTCATCCCGACTTCCATAAAAAAAGAGGCTTTTTTGCCTCTTTTTTTATGAAACACCCAACAAGAGTGTCCATTGTTTTTTTTGAAATATGTCTTTGTATTCGAAACACGCAATGCTCTGCTCCTACTTTTCTAGGTATTATTGGTTACAAAAAAAGTGACTAATAGTAGAAGAAATAACTTTTTCATTAGATCTACTATTTGCCACAAAGGTTTATTTTTTTGACATTACCTTTTTTAGCTTAATGGACAAATACGGCACCTTTTCAGAATACCGTATTTTATCCACTAATTCAATTTTTATAAACTTGCTTTTACTTCACCGCAAGTCAGCATATTTTTAGGATAGTAAGGATTTTTGATTTCTTTGCTGTCGCTTGTCCAGACTGCTCCCGTCATTGGACATACCTGAAGATATAATGTAGCATCTTCAGCTTTAAATTTTGGTGCTAAGTCCCAGAATTTAACCGAAAGTTCCTGAACAATTTTTCTTTGTTTATTGATGTTTTTGGTTGCTGTTACCTGAGTTGCAAGATCAATAATTTCCCTTCTCTTTGTAGTAGCCTCATTCATTTGTTCAAGCCTCAGTTTTTTAAATTTGAAGTTTTTTAATGAATTCTTTAACGCATCTGCATTTTTAACAACAGCAATACTATCTGAAATTATAAGACTGTTTTTTAAGTCCAGGTAATTTTTTGTGATTTCCTTTTTTTGTGCTTCACGTTTCTCAACCAGATCTGGAGTTACTTCCTCGCTTGATTTCAATTGAGCATGTCCCAAAGTACTTAAGCAGATGAATGCTATAACTAATATTCTTTTCATATATCTGTTTTGTTTAATTTTGAAATAATTTTGTCAATATCGATTAAAATACTTTCAAAGTGATCTTTATTAATCCCTGTTGATGAGTTCATTAATTTGGTAACATCGGATCTTAATTTTAAAATATGCTGTTTACCATATAATCTTATATCACTACGCTGTGCTGCATTCAAAGCTTTGCCTGGCTCTGCTTCTTTAGGCAATAACAACATACCTAATTTATCAATATAGCTGCGCTGTAATGCCCTTCTGTAATAATCCTGTTTTGTGTCACCAGTAAATTTTACCCATACAGTTTGCTGCAAATCGTTTAAAAACTCAGGAACGGTATAAGCTCCTTCAAACTGCATCGATTTAAGGCTAATATTGTATAGCATGCCGGAACTAAGTAATATATTCAATGCTTGATTCTGTTGATCTGAAATCTGATCCTCTGTTTTTAAAGAAATAAGCTGATCAATATTTTGTGGATACATCCAAAGTGGCGCTACAAACAATTGTCTGCCTATATAATCGATTGCTGCTTTCACTTTTGCTTTTGGTACAGGCTGGTTTACGGTACCTTTCTCGTCAACACTTCTCTTAGTTATATAGTTGTTACCAATATATTTCAACACATGATACAAGTATCTTGAATATTGTGCTACAACCGCTTTATGCATATCTTCTAAATTGTTATAAGCATCGTTTGGTTCGTAAGTCCATTCTACAAGATTTGGTACAACACGCTTCAAATTTTTAATCCCATAATCGCTGGCAAGTACTGCGTCATCACCCAAATCTTCTGACTGACTGCGAGGATCTTCGTCTTTTCCTTCACCTCCAAACCATAATTTAGGATTAGCAGTTAAACTGTCCGTTGTTAATTTGGCAAGAATGTTTTCTTCTTCAAACTCATCTTTAGCGTTTGGAAAATAGCTGTATCCCCATTTAACAGCCCATTTATCGTACATCCCGATACGAGGGTAAATACCATCCGGACCAATATTATCTTCCGGCTGAGCCACATAGTTAAAGCGGGCATAATCCATTATAGAAACGGTATGACCATTTGCTTCGACCCATTTTTTATCCCTTAATTTTTCAACAGGAGTCGCACTGCTCGCTCCCATGTTGTGGCGTAAACCAATTGTATGTCCAATTTCATGAGAAGAAACAAAACGGATTAACTGTCCCATTAACTCATCATCCAAATGCATTTTTCTGGCTTTTGGATCTAAAGGTCCTACCTGAATCATATACCATCTTTGCACTAATTTCATCACATTATGATACCAGCCTACGTGGCTCTCCATGATTTCCCCGCTTCTTGGATCACTAATTCTAGGGCCGTAAGCATTTGGCGTTTCAGAGGCAAGATATCTTACTACCGAATACCTAGCGTCTTCCAGGCTCATTGTTTTATCATCTTCCGGCCATTCTTTACCAACAATAGCATTTTTAAAACCTGCTGCTTCAAAAGCTTTCTGCCAGTCGTTGATACCTGCAATTAAATAAGGTCTCCATTTTTTTGGAGTAGCTGGGTCAATGTAGTAAACAATTTGTTTTTTAGGTTCAACCAGTTCGCCTCTTAAGTATTTTTTGATGTCTTTATCTTTTGGTTCCAAACGGTAACGCTGAATAATGAATTTTTTTTCAGCCCGCTGCTGGTCATCATCAAACAAAACATATTTATTGGCAAAATAACCAACTCTTTCATCTTCAAAACGTTTTCGCATTGGCGTTTTTGGCAGTAATACAATTGAGACATTTAATCTTATTGTTATGCTTCCGCTGTTTGATGAAGAACTCGTATATGTCTTGGTGGTCTTTACCTCAATGTTAATAGGATAGCTATCTATAGTCTCGATGAAAGTTTTATCATCAGCAAGTGTAGTTAGTTTTCTATCTGTTTTTTCTTGACTTGGCAAAGAAAACATAGGATTATCTTTCTTAAAAGCATCTGTTACATCAATTACAGTATTTCCAGTAGTTGGATTGATTGTTTTTATTGGAAAAGCGGCAACAATTGGATTTTCGTTACTGCCGGCTAATGCTTTTGCGAGCATCGAATCTGGATTGCGAACATCTTGTCTATACTGCAATGATCTTAAGAAAACAGTGTTATTAGCTCCTTTTTCAAAGTAAATGGTTTGTTCGTTGGCTTTTTCACCGCCAAAAAGCCCCATTCCTTCAGGAGTAGAAAGATATCTTGTCACTACCAGCATGTATCTGTTATACAAACTGTCTGGAATTTGAAAGTAAAATTTATTAGCTACTTGAGTAACTGTAAAAAGACCTATTTTACTTTTAGTTCCCTCTTTAATTATCTTATCGTAGGCCTGTAAACCTTTTTGCGGGTTATTGATAGTATCTTCTTTTTTTTCTTGAGCTTGCGCAAAACCATGCTGGAGCAAAGCAGCCAGCATGATTGTTAATATAAATATTTTTTTCATCGGAATTAAAATGGAAGTTTCTCGTCAGTATTTAATGTAAGCTTTGGGTTTTTTGTTAAAGCTGACAAAGGAAACGGAATAATGTATAATCTGGAATTAGGCTGTAAAGTATATGTTTTTTGAGGAACGGTCTTGTTCACGATTGGAAATACTCTTGTAATGGTCTTTGCGTATTCCGCTTCAGTGTTTAATCTTTTAAGATCAAAAAAACGATTAAAGCCCAAGAGTAATTCTTTTCTGCGCTCGTTTATAACAAGTTCCATTGTTTCTTTTCTGGTGGCTGGAACCGGTAAATTTACAGTACCTGATAAAATACGTTTTGCTCTTAATTTGTTCAATACATCAACAGCTTCAGCAAATTTATTTTCTCTGGCATAGCATTCAGCCAGCATTAAATAAACCTCAGTTGTTTTCATTCCAACAGTAGGGTAAAAAAACTTCGTATATACAGTTGCCCAATACGCTGTATTTGATCCCTGATCCAGATTTGTTGTGCTGGTAGTATTGAAAAACAAATTAAAACGTGCATCATTAGTTCCAAATAAAGTACGAAGTTCCGGGCTTATGATATACTGATATGCAAAGTTCATCTCATTGTAGCCTGTCATATACATGTAGCTGAGAACTTCTATATTATTTGCTGCCGGTACGGCAACTACATTTGGTCCCCCCTGCTTGTTATAAGCTACCATATCAAATATTTGATTATTATAGCTTAATGATTTTTCTGCTGCTGCTTGGGCGCTTGCGATTTCACGTTTAAATAAATGAACTTTAGCCTTAAATGCATAAGCAAATGCCAATGACGGATGGTAAACATCAGCTGGTTTTTCCTGAAGATACGGCAGTGCATCTTCTATATCCTTTTGAATAAAATCGTAAACCTGAGCTACAGTAGATTTTGATGGCTGTGCCTCTAAATCAAATTTGTCCATGATACAGATACCACCGTCAGTAGCCGCAGTCTGCGGGTCATAACCTTTTGCGTAGTGATTTACTAGCAAAAAGTGATCGTATGCTCTATAGATTTTGGCTTCTGCTTTTGCTAATTGTTTTGTTTTTTCATCTCCTTTACTATTATCAACTAATGAAATAATGGTGTTCCATCTGTTGATATAGGTGTAAGCCTGATTGTAAAAGCTAGAACCTGTCATTAACGAAACTCTATCAGTGGTTTCGTCAAATGTAAAATTGATAATATCGATGTTTGGCGTTTTCCCTATTACATTTGATTCTTTCATCCATTGATCGTCCACCAAATACTGAAAGTTATTGATTGGATAGCCTCTGCCCGGCAGAGATACCATTTCATAGAATTGCGATGCGGTCTCAACAACCAAAGCCCCTTTAGGCGTAACATCGGTGTAATCTTCGCAGGATGTTATAGTTAGCATCATCAGCGATAGTATTATTATATATTTATGTTTCATTTTTTTAAAGTGTTAGATTAAACCCAAATAAATAAGTTTTAGGCAATGGTAAGTTGCGTGTTCCTGAGTTAACTGAATAGACTTCAGGATCAATACGGTTTCCAGCAGCACTCCAATACCAGATATTGTTTACCTGGAAAGTGAATTTTGCTGATTCCATTTTGATTTGATTAGCGACAGATTTTGGCAGGCTGTAACCTAATGAAATATTTCTAAGTTTGATATAATCTCCATCTACAACATTTACATCCGAATTTCTCCATTGGCTGCTGATTGTTCCAGCATAACTTCTCACATTTTCTGCCAAATCTACATATAAGCGTGTATTGCCGTTTGGCTGTGCATCTGTATATCGATCTGTAATACCTGAAAGATTTACAGCATCAGTACTCATGTCGATAGTCTCTTTTCGTATTACATTACCTCCTGAGAAAATAAACATAAAATTCAAATCGAATTGTTTGTAGGAGAATCGTTGTGATAGAGAACCTGTATAAGTTGGTGTTAAACTTCCCATTTTTACAAGCGCATTCGGATTGGTAACTGTTTTTATACTCGTCGATATAGGGTTTCCATTAGCATCAAAAGTGATTGACGGATTTCCGTTTTCATCCAATACGTAAGGGTATCCATTAACTGTACCTCCGTATTTGTAAGCGTACAGAGTATTGTATGCATCTCCTTCAAAAAAGTAATTCGATGGTGAGCTAACATACACTGATGAAGTTGATTGTGCTCTGGTAATTTTATCAACAGTTGTTTTGTTGAAACCAAAAACAACATTAGAATTAATACGAAAATCACCATTATTGAACCATTCAGAACCTACACTAAATTCAACTCCTCTGTTTAGCAAAGCTCCTGCATTAATTCTTCTGCTTGTTGCTCCAACAGTAGGATCTAAATCGGTTGTTGCCAATAAATCACTGCTATATTTACGATATACATCAATACTACCTGTAAGTTTATGCCTTAACACAGTATAATCTAAACCTAAGTTAGTTGTTTGTGTTTTTTCCCATCTCAGCATTGGGTTAGGCTGTGCTGTAATATTGATGTACTGTAATGAGGAATATAAATTATCATTTTTTCTTGTAGCGGTTACATACGGTGTAGTACTTTGATCAATATTTCCGCTAACCCCATAAGTTGCTCTAAGTTTAAGCATGTCGATCCATTTTATGTCTTTCATGAAGTCTTCATTGCTAATATTCCATCCTAAACCTACAGACCACAATGGACGGTTTTTATACTTAGAATCTACTCCAAATAAATCTGCACGATCTACACGGTAACTTCCTGTTACGTTATATTTTGATAAATAAGTATAACCTGCTGTACTAAAAACAGAAAAATAGCGATGCAAAACTTCTGTCTGTGTTCTTGATAAAGCTGCTAAAGTTGCACTATTTCCATATATGTAACTAGAAACACCTGTCTGGCTAAGTGAAAGGTTATTCAATGTAGCTGAAGTAAGTGTAACTGGGTCATAACCATATCTTAATTGTTCGATTGTTCTTGGGACAAAAGTTTCACGCATTTCAAAACCTCCTATAGCATTAACAGAGTGTTTCCCTCCACCAAAATCCTGATTAAAATCTAACTGGTTTCTAAAAGAATAATTACTCGCCTGACTACTCCATTGTTTATAGCGCCCTCCTGCAGAAAAACCGTCAACATAAGTGTAGGCATTTGTAGCGGCATTATATCCTGTCAAGGTGTTAATAGCGAAACGCATTTTATAAGAGTCTACAGCGTAATACTGTTCATTGTCATTTTTTCTTAATTCGTACTGAAATTGTGTATTAAAGCTTAAGCCTTTCCAGATTTTAGCACGAATGTTTGCAAAAGTTCTTAGACTTAATGAGTTTTCTTTTGTAATACCTTCCTGAAGTGCATCCAATACATTAAATCTTACGGATTTAAAACCACTTAAACTATTTATTTTTGCAGCCATAGCAGGGTTAATAACACTGCTGCCCGTAAAACCATCTTTTATGCCTACAAAAGGTGATATTACAAGATTTCCGTTATCGTCTGTAATGCGCTCGTATCTTTTTTGGATATCATAATTTCCAAAATCGGAATCAGTAACATCTTCATTTGTATAAGTTGAATTTAATCCAAAAGTGGCATTTAACCAGTTGTTCATCTGAAAACTGCTTTTTGCATAAAGATTAAATGCGCGACTATCGTTATTTTTGATACGATTATCTGCAGCGTCATAATTTAATGACACATATGTATTTTGCTTGCTCGTACTCCCTGAAAATGCTATATTGTAACGTTGTCTGTATTCATTTTGCCATACATTATCGCTATAATCTTTTATATAATCGTTCTTTCTCCATTGGGCGATAGTAGTACCGTAATCTGCACTATTGATTTTTCCATCTTCCAAATCTCTGTTAAGCTGGTATAAAGGGCTGTAATACTTTGGGCTGCTGCTTCCAATATCACCATAACTACTGAACATACTTGTCGTGTTGGCAAATCTCGCTCGCTCTCTATTATACACGGCCTGTTCAAAGTCTATCAACTCACTGGTAGAAGCGTAATTCATGTCTTTAAGATTTGGTTTCGTACCAACAAAGAAATCAGAATTTATACTCACTTTTAGCTTACCATTTCCTTTTTTGGTAGTCAAAACAATAATACCGTTTGCTGCTCTTGAACCATAAATAGATCCGGCAGCGGCATCTTTAAGAACGTTTACACTTTCAATGTCATAAGGATTAATTTGATCAAGAGTCAATTCGGTCGGTAGCCCATCTATAACTAAAAGTGGACTGTATCCAACTTCTAAAGAAGAATAGGTACCAATACCTCTTAATATGGGTGTATCTGCCGCAGCTCCAGTTGGATTTTTCTGAAACATCAAACCCGCAACACGTCCTTCAATAGCCGTCGCTAGATTGGTATTAATATTTTCATTTAAAACTTTTTCATTCACCTGAGCAATTGCACCTGTAGAATGGCTTCTTGTAAGCGTTTGAAAACCTGTAACGACCACCTCTTTCATCGCTGATATTTTATCTTCAACGATAAGTGTTAATTCTGAACGTCCATTAATAGAAAAAGATTTTTTTTCAATAGTCAATCCAGAACATTCGAGGATACCATCCGATGGCACATTATCAAAAGAAAAGCTTCCATCATAATCGGTTATGCTATGTCTGCTAGTCCCTGCGATATAAACATTTATTCCCGGAAAAGTCTCATTTTTGCTGTTTAGTACTTTTCCGCGTATGTTTATTATTCCGTTTCCCCGATTCTCCTCTTTTAAAGCAGTCACCACTATCGTTTGATTGGTAATTGTGTACTTTAAATTTTGATTGCTGAAAATCAAATTTAAGGCTTCTCTTAAATTAGAATTTTTTACATTGATGGTTACAGGGTTTGAATTTTTTAGTAAATTCTGATTGTAAAAAACTTCATAGTTGGCCTGTTTGGCAGTTTCCTTGAGAACTGTTTCAAGCGGTGCATCTTTAAAATTAACACTAACTTTTTGTGCTTGAACGGTAAAACTACAAAATAGAATGAGCAGCGTACAAAACGCCCATACATGATTAGAAAAACTAAGACGAGGAATCTTTTTCCCGAATTTTTTGTAAGGATTTTTCGTTTGTAAATTAAATTTCATACATTTACATTTAGTTATAGTTAAACAATAGTGGACAACTTATACTGGCTATAAACTTATTAACAACCAGAAGCATCGCAACTGCTTCTGGTTTTTTAGTTTATAGACTCAATATAATCGGTTAAATTTAAAATCAGGGGTAAACGATAATCGTTTTTCCTTCAACTTTAAATTTGATATTACTAAGCTCAAGTACTTTTAATACTTCAGATAAATTTTTATTCATAAACGTACCTCCGTTAAACCTAACATCCGAAACATCACCACGGTATTCCACTTTTATTCCATACCAGCGCTCCAATTGTTTCATTACAGTTTTTAGATCGTCATTGTCAAATTTAAAACGGCCATTTTTCCAGGCAATAGTAGCTTCGGTATCAACTTTTCGAATTGCTATCTTGTTTAAATTATCAGAAACATTAGATTGTTCTCCTGGTTTTAAAATCGCTTTTTGATTATTGCAAGAAACTGCAACACTTCCTTCTAACAAAGTAGTTTTAATAACCGATTCATTATTATAGGCATGTAGGTTGAAATGGGTTCCAAGAACTTCTATGGATTGATTTCCGGATTTTACAATAAAAGGTTTGTTTTTGTTTTTGGCCACTTCAAAATAAGCTTCTCCTTCTACTTCGACCACTCTTTGATTTCCTTTAAACTGAGTTGGGTATTTTATGGATGAAACAGCATTCAAATATACTTTGGTTCCATCACCCAAGACAATGTTGTATTGGCCTCCAGTTGGCGTGGAAAGTGTATTGAATGAATTGGTAGTCTCTTTTGAAGCATCTGGGTTAACAATATAAGTGATTACTCCGTCCTCACTCAATTTGATTGTGACTGCATCTTGATTACCTTCTTGGGCTACAATTCCTTTTACCGATACATCGGTAAGGACAATTTGTTTCCCGTTCGAAAGAGTCAAGATCCCTTTATTTCCTCCAGGAGCAATTTCCTGTGGTTTTTCAGCAACTTGAATATCTTGTTCTTTTGGTTTTTTGAAATAAAATAATCCCGTAGCTAATAACAAAACTATTGATGCAGCAACAGCAAGACGTGGCCAAAGACTAACTACTTTTGTTTCTTGTGCCAATGGTAATTTAGATTTTAGATATTCGTAACTGTCTTCCAGTTCATTCTCGCTAAGCTGTATATTGCTATTTGAAGCTTTGTGCAAATACCACGCATCTAGCTTATCCTTATCCGCATTAGATAAAGTACCATTTTGGTATTTTTTTAGCATTGCTAAGATTTCAGTTTTATTCATAATTACAATAGGAAATTTTGTCCCGTTTTAAGTAAGACAGTTAGAAATAACTTTTGTCATAGCCAATATTAAAAAAACTTTGTAATATTGTTAACAAATATCAATTTTTGTTGATTTTAATTAGGCAAATTCAACTATAACGATTGATTTTTGTTATATATGATAACAAAAAGAGAAGAATACTGTAGTGTGATGATTACCAAATAAATACACCCAATAAAGACTTGAGTTTGTGTCTCAATATTTTAAGCGAATTATAAACTTGTTGTTTGGCAGTCTTATCGGTGATATTTAATTTAAGCGCAATTTCTTCATACGAAAGTTCTTCTATTTTTCTCAAAAGAAAAACTTCTCGCATTTTTTCTGGAAGTAGGGCTATTTCTTTTTCAATAATGGCCTCCAATTCTTTTTCCCTGAAGCTAGAATCGGCCAAAACATAATCATTTTCAATAAAATTTAAAATGGAATCGGCATAACGAGAAACCACTTTTTCGTGGGCAATATGATTTAGGATTCTATTTTTGGTTGCTTTGTATAAATAGGAAGAAAGAGAACCGGTAAGCACAATTTCAAATCTTTTGTTCCAAATGGCTAAAAAAACATCTTGAACAACATCATTTGCCTGATCACGATCACCAAGTAATTTATAAGCATGGTTTACTAAAATTTTAGAATAGCGTTCAAAAATTTCTGTATAAGCCAATTGATCATCTTCCTTAAGGAGATTCAATAAAATATGATCAGCATATTTATTATAAATTGTCATTAATTATAGGGGGGGATGAATCAAAACGCAATATTAAACATTTTTTGGGTCAAAAACTAAGGGGTGATTGAGTTAGGACAAAAAAATCTATTATTATAAACGCCTGCAATACTTGCCGGATGCTTTTAATGATCAAAAAAGAGTTTAATAAATAGAATCGTTTATCCCTGAAAATAACAAAACCCGACTCTTGCCGGGTTTTGCGTTTTTATATTTTGCCAAGGAAACCAATAATAGACTATGTTGGCTTCTTAGCCCTGACAAAGCCGATATCCTCGTAGTGCAGCGAAGAGATAAAGGCGATGGCAGGAATCCATGTTTACTGACAAGCCTACTCTTTCGCTCCTTAAAATTTATATTCCAGCTACAGCTTTTATTTCATCAATAATTCGCAGAGCTAAATCATCTGCCAATTGCTGAGTAGCGGCTTCGGTATAAATACGAATAATTGGTTCTGTGTTTGATTTTCTCAAGTGTACCCAATTTTCGGCAAAGTCAATTTTCACACCGTCAATTGTATTTATTTCTTCATTTTTGTATTTATCGGCCATACCAACAAGGATTGCATCAACATCGATTTGTGGTGTTAACTCGATTTTGTTTTTGCTCATATAATACTCCGGATAAGAAGCACGCAAAGCAGAAACCGACATTTTTTTGTTTGCCAAATGAGTCAAAAACAAAGCCACACCCACCATACTGTCGCGACCGTAGTGTGAGGCAGGATAAATGATTCCGCCATTTCCTTCGCCACCGATGATTGCATTGTTCTTTTTCATTAATTCCACAACGTTCACCTCTCCTACTGCGCTAGCTTGGTAGTTTCCGTTGTGTTTTTTTGTTACATCTCGTAAAGCGCGCGACGAAGACATATTGGAAACAGTGTCTCCAGGGGTTTTGCTCAATACATAATCAGCACAAGCTACTAAAGTATATTCTTCGCCAAACATTTCACCGTCTTCGCTAATAAAAGCCAAACGATCCACGTCTGGGTCAACAACGATTCCGAAATGCGCTTTTTCTTTAACTACTAATTCCGAAATATCAGTTAAATGTTCCTTCAAAGGTTCTGGATTGTGAGGGAAATGTCCGTTTGGTTCGCAGTATAATTTTACTACTTCGACACCCATTATTTCCAATAATTTAGGGATAATGATTCCTCCGGATGAATTCACGCCGTCAACAACTACTTTGAATTTTGCCGCTTTTACTGCTTCAATATCTACCAAAGGCAAGTTCAAGACTTCATCGATATGAATGTCCATATAAGCATCATTGACAGTGATTTGACCAAGGCTATCCACATCAGCAAAATCGAAAGCTTCGGCTTCGGCAATCTCAAGGATTTTTTCTCCAGCGGCACCGCTTAAGAATTCTCCTTTTTCATTCAGTAATTTTAATGCGTTCCATTGTTTAGGATTATGCGAAGCTGTCAAAATGATTCCTCCATCGGCTTTTTCAAGCGGAACAGCCACTTCAACTGTTGGTGTTGTTGATAATCCTAAATCTATTACATCGATTCCTAATCCGATTAAGGTATTGATAACTAAATTGTGGATCATAGGACCTGAAATACGGGCATCACGACCAACTACAACATTTAGTTTTTCTTTTTTCGAATAATTTTTAAGCCAGGTTCCATAAGCCGAAGCAAATTTTACCGCATCTACAGGAGTTAAATTATCTCCTACTTTTCCTCCAATAGTTCCTCTAATTCCGGAAATTGATTTGATTAAAGTCATTTTTAATAAGTTAATGGTTATTTTTTATGAATTAGTGGGGTTATTGCCTACAAATATATAAAAGTTGTAGAGTTTATGAGGTAGCAAATTGATAAGATTTTTTTAGAATTAATTTTTCAAACAAAGTGTTTTAAAAGTGCAAAAAAAGAAACATTAGAGCTGAAAAATTTAATTTTGAAGAGTAAATAAAAAAGTCTTTACATTTACGAAAACAAACTTCGAGTCTTACATAACCGAGAAATCTAACAACTCATAAGAAATGAACTTCTTAGCTCATATTTATTTATCAGGAGACAATGATTTGATAAAAATCGGGAATTTTATGGCCGATGGAATTCGAGGAAAACAGTTTGAAAATTACCCTCCCGAAATTCAAAAAGGGATTATTTTACATCGTTTTATAGATACTTATACTGACTCTCATCCAATTTTCAGAAAAAGCACCAAACGACTGCATGAAAACTATCATCATTATGCCGGAGTGATTGTAGATGTGTTTTATGATCATTTTTTGGCCAAAAATTGGACTAATTATTCTGATGAAAGTTTGGAAGATTTTACCAACCGATTTTATCAATCACTTCAAGATAATTATGAATTTTTATCTGAAAGAGCGAAAGGCATGATGCCATATATGATTAGTCATAATTGGCTGGTAAGTTATCAAACTGTTGAAGGTATTGCTAGTATTTTGACAAGAATGGACAGTCGAACACAAAATGAGTCAAAAATGCGTTTTGCTTTTCGCGAACTTGTTGAATATTATGGTGATTTCGAACTGGAATTCACCACTTTTTTTGAAGATATAAAAACCGAATCCTATAAAAAATTAATCTCACTATGAGAAAAACTGCATTATTCTTTCTTTTGATAGGCCTAAATTGTTTGGGACAAAATGAAATTAATCACACAACGGGTCTTATTGCTAACAGAGCTATGGTGGTTTCCGCCCGAGAAGAAGCCTCTAAAATTGGGACTGAAATCATGAAAAGAGGAGGAAATGCTTTTGATGCCATGGTTGGCACCGAATTGGCTTTGGCAGTTGCTTATCCTTATGCCGGAAACCTTGGCGGAGGAGGATTTATGGTGTATCGTATGGGGAATGGTGAGCTTGGTGCTTTGGATTATAGAGAAAAAGCCCCCCTGGCAGCTACCAAAAATATGTTCTTGGATGAAGAAGGAAATATCATTAAAGGAAAAAGCACCGAAAGTCCACTTGCAATTGGTGTTCCGGGAACAATTGCAGGTGTTTTTGCGGTTCATAGAAAATTTGGTTTAATGCCAATGGCTGAAATTTTGAAACCAGTTATTGCATTGGCAGAAAGAGGCGTAATTGTTACTCAAAAACAAGAGAAAAGACTTAATGATTACAGGCCGTTAATTATTAAAGCAAATGGAGAAAATACCAAATTTGCTATTATTTATAAAGAAAACGACACAATCAAATATCCTGCATTGGCAAACACGCTAAAAAGAATTGCTAAATATGGCAGAAATGAATTTTACAAAGGGCAAACTGGTAAAACTCTTATAAAATATCTTCAAAGCAAAGGAGCGATTATCACTATGCAGGATTTGGCTAAATATGAAGCAAAATGGAGAACTCCGCTTTCTTTCAATTATAAGAATTTAAAAGTGATTTCGATGTCGCCACCAAGTAGCGGAGGGATTTGCTTGGCTCAAATTTTAAAAATGATCGAGCCTTATGACTTGTCGAAAATGGGGCATAATACAGCCGAATCGATTCAGGTAATTGTGGAAGCAGAACGTCGTGCTTATGCTGACAGAAGTGTTTTTCTTGGAGATCCTGACTTTGTAAAAATACCTTTAAAAGAACTTTTGGCAAATGATTATTTGAAAGAAAGAATGTCAAGTTTTAATTTAGATAAAGCATCCCTATCATCTGAAATTAAAGAAGGAAAAGTAATTTATAATGAAAGTACAGAAACGACTCATTATTCTATTGTAGATCAATTTGGAAATGCTGTTGCGGCAACAACAACTTTAAACGACGCCTACGGTTCGAAATATTATTGTGATGAATTGGGTTTCTTTTTAAATAATGAAATGGACGATTTTAGTGCCAAACCTGGCGAACCCAATATGTTTGGATTGGTTGGTAATGAAGCCAACAGCATAGCACCTCAAAAACGAATGTTAAGTTCTATGACACCAACAATTGTGGAGAAAGACGGAAAACTTTTTATGGTTGTTGGCTCGCCCGGTGGTTCTACTATCATTACTTCGGTTTTGCAGACCATACTTAATGTTTATGAATACAATTTAGGAATGCAGGAAGCGGTAAATGCACCAAGATTTCATCATCAGTGGCTGCCTGACGTGATTACATTTGAACCTAATATTTTTGACACTGGCTCTTTTGAAAAATTGAAAACCAAAGGGTATATAATCAATGAAAAAACAACTCCGGTGATCGGAAAAGTTGATGCGATTTTGGTGCTTCCCGACGGGAAAATGGAAGGTGGTGCCGATTTTAGAGGTGATGATAAAGCTGCCGGATTTTAAGATTTTGAGTATTATAAATTTAAAACTTTATGGAGTTTTGTAGCCAACTAGAAAAAGCTTTTAATGAAAATGGCAACGCTGAAAATGCTGTCGCTATGTCAAAATATATGAAAAACAATTTCCGATTTTTTGGAATAAAAACCGAAGACAGAAGACGAATTTTTAAAAATATTTCTACCAAAAACCTACTAGAAATTAAAGATAATCCGAGAGAAATAGCTTTGTTTTTATATTCAAAAAAGGAACGTGAACTCCATTATTGTGCTCTAGAAATTTTAATTAAACATCTGAAAAATAATTATACTAAAGATGATATTCAGCTGATAGAAAAACTTATAGTTACTAACTCTTGGTGGGATAGCGTCGATGTTATAGCCAAATTCATTCTAGGCGAATATTTACTTCAGTTTCCTCTTGAAACAGATACAGTTATTAGACGTTTTTCAAATTCCGACAATATGTGGTTGAATCGAAGCGCGATTCTTTTTCAGTTGGGTTATAAAGGAAAAACAAATTTTGAATTATTGAAATCGATTTGTGAGAATCATAAATCATCAACAGAATTTTTTATACAAAAAGCTATAGGTTGGGCGTTGCGTGAATATGCGAAAACAAATCCTGAAGCCGTAAAGAATTATGTATCCTGCACAGATTTGAAAAAATTGAGCGAAAAAGAAGCTTTGAAAAATTTAAAATAACTGTAAAGTATTTGATTTTCAATACTTTTAAATGCAATGAAATTTTATTTTAATTAAAACAAAATGACATATAATTACTACGTTTTATTTTATTAAATTCGCTTCAAAAATTTAATAAAATGACGAAATTCATCTCTACAAAAGAAAAAGACAATTTAAATACACTTCAAAACAACAATAAATCAAATGGCAAGAAAATTGGGCTAATTGTTGGGATAATCGTTATACTTGGAATTATCATCATCCCCCGTGTTTGGGCTAAATTCAACAAAAAAGAAGTAATTTGTCTTAATAATCAAACCCAGATTTATGAAAAATATAAAGAAGCTGTGGTACTAGTTAAACACACGTATGCGCTTCAAATTTCAATTAAGGGATCAGAACCATTTCAGATAACCGTTGACGATAGTTCTTTTGAAGAGAAAACAATTTCCGGCACCGGATTTTTCGTTACTGAGGATGGGAAAATAGTTACTAATCATCATGTCGCTGAACCATGGAAATATACGGGCTCTGATAATAATGATTTTAGCGAATTAAAAAATCATATCGCAGCCATTCTACCAGATTCAATTGATAAAAAAGAGTATAAAACATACCTTGAACTGCACTGGAATGATTATTACGGAGGTGATGAAGAAGGCGATTATTCAGATGAAGAAGCTGAAGGAACCAGTAAAGTTTCAGCCCCGGTGGCAAATGTAGATTCTTCAAATGTTGCTACTGAAGTAAACGATTTGATATCGGATAATAAATCAGAAGAAAAGGCCGTAACTAGCCAAATCACCTACACAAAGCCAGATGAGATCGAGATCGTTCCTAAAACAGTCGAAATAAGCGTTGCCTTGCATGGTTCCAAAGACAATTGGCTGCAATGCAAAGTATATAAAATAGCTGATGGTGATGAAGTGGATGTTGCGGTTTTGCAATTAGTAAGCGAAACATTGCCCTCCTCGGTTTCAAATATTGTCGATTTGGACAATGCCGTAAAAGATGATGCTAGCATAAAACCAGGGACCAACGCTATTTTAATTGGTTATCCAATGGGAATGCAACTCGCCAATACCCGAAAAGGTATAAAAGTGCAGGTTTATGAAGGCCAAATTAATAAAGAATCGGATGGGGTAAGCTTACAGTACAATGTCACTTCGACCCATGGTGCCAGTGGTTCTCCTGTATTTAATGAATGCGGACAGTTAATCGCCATCAATTATGCCGGTTATGATGAAGCCCAAGGATATAATTTCGGAATTGTGGCCAAACATGCCATGACATTGATAGAATAGTTTGTGATTTTTTGTGCCAAAAAGCTTAATTTTGTGACAAACAAACTCCAAAAAGACAATGTTTAAACGTTTTTTTTCAAAAGTCGAACAGCTGCTAATTTTATCGCAATCTGTTTTAAGCCCAAAGCAATTTATCTTTTTATCAAGTGTATTAGTCGGTATTTCTTCAGGTATAGCAGTTATTATCCTGAAAACATTTGCCCACTGGGTATTTAGATTCGCCACTTATATTACAATTCATACGGATGTTTATAATATTGGCCTTTTCAAAATAATGCTGCCTGTAATTGGTATCGTGTTGACGGTATTTGTTGTAAAACGTTTTTTGGGAGGAACTATTGAAAAGGGGACATCACAAATTTTATATGTCGTAGCCAAAAAAGCGAGTATAATTCCAAGAAAACAGATGTATGCCCAAATAATGACAAGCTCGCTTACGGTTGGTTTGGGAGGTTCTGCAGGACTTGAAAGCCCCATCGTAGTTACTGGCGCTGCATTTGGTTCCAATTATGCGCAGAGATATAAATTGCACTACAAAGACAGAACTCTTTTAATTGGTTGTGGAGTTGCGGCGGGAATTGCAGCTGCGTTTAATGCACCAATTGCTGGAGTTTTATTCGCGGTTGAAGTGCTTTTGGTTGATGTTAGCATTTCAGCCTTTACCCCAATAATGATTGCTGCAGCCACTGGAGCATTAGTATCAGCAATTGCATTGGACGAATCTATTTTGTTAAATTTTCCTAGCAGACAAACGTTTAATTACTACAATATCCCTTATTATACCTTACTTGGCATTTGTACTGGTTTTGTAGCGGTTTTTTACGCCAGAAAATTTGAAAAAACAGAACATTACTTTGGGCATTTGCGAATGTCCGCTTATAAAAAAGCGGTTTTTGGCGCTTCTATTTTAGCGTTTATGATCTTTATTTTTCCGACACTTTTTGGAGAAGGATATGAAACCATTAGGATTCTCGCAGGAAGTGACCCTTCAGAATTAATGGAAAATACTTTTTTTAAAGGATTTAGAGAAAATCATTGGGCATTATTGGCTTTTGTTGGCTCCTCACTGTTTCTGAAAGCCTTTGCAACAGGAATCACTTTGGGTAGTGGCGGTAACGGAGGAAACTTTGCTCCTTCCCTATTTTTAGGTTCCTATATTGGTTTTTTCTTTTCGAAATTACTTAATCTTACCGGTTTAACGAATTTGCCAATTGGAAACTTTACCTTGGTAGGGATGGCAGGTATTTTGAGCGCACTGTTTCATGCACCATTAACAGCAATCTTCCTTATTGCGGAGATTACGGGTGGTTATGGTTTGATGATTCCGCTGATGATTGTCGCGTCGACTAGTTTTGCCATTTCCAAACGATTTGAAAAACATTCTTTGGATGTCAAAAATTTGGCCAAAAAAGGACATGCTTTTACCAGCAATAAAGATTCCAACGTCCTTTCGACATTGGATACAAACTCAATCATCCAAACAGATTATTTGAAAATAACACCCGATGAGAACCTTGAGAAATTAGTCGATTTGATTTCCCATTCCAATCAGGTTATTTTTCCTGTGGTTTCAAAAGACAATCGTTTATTGGGAATTGTCCACTTTAATGACATTCGGGAGATTATTTTTAATCCGTACAGGGTAAAATACACTTTGGTAAAAGAAATTATGGTGCAGCCAGTTACGATTATTCATCCTTCTCACAGCATGGAAATCGTAATGAACAAATTCGAATCTTCCCAAAAAAGCTTTCTTCCTGTAATCAGCGACGACAAATATTATGGCTTTATTTCCAAAGCCGTTGCGCTCGATGCATACAGAGCCAAGCTAAAATCGATGATTATAGAATAAAATCTTAATTCCAATAAAAGTTTCTATTATAATTTTTTGGAGCAGAAACATTTGGCTTTTTTGGTGACATCGTCCCGTTTTCCGCTACAATCTTTTGAACCGTCTCGTCTTTTGGACGAGACGGTTCAAAAGGATTTTCACTACACCCGGGGCTAAAGATAGACATTGTTGCTTTTTTGGTAATACCATTCGGATCATCTTTTAATATATTCACTTTGGTACAATTATTCAAAAAGTAAAAACAATAATCAGGTTTGAGATATAAAGAATCAATCAAAATGGTAACTTTGCTTTTTTGCAAAAAATTATGCTAGATACAGACAATACGATTGAAGTTCAGGGCGCCCGCGTTCACAATCTAAAAAACATAGATATTTCCATTCCGAGAGAAAAACTTGTAGTAATTACGGGTCTTTCGGGTTCGGGAAAATCCTCATTGGCGTTCGACACTATTTATGCCGAAGGACAGCGTCGTTACGTAGAAACCTTTTCGGCCTATGCTAGACAATTCCTCGGAGGTTTGGAACGTCCTGATGTCGATAAAATTGACGGACTCTCCCCTGTTATTGCCATCGAGCAAAAAACGACAAGCAAAAGTCCTCGTTCGACTGTTGGAACCATCACTGAGATTTACGATTTCCTTCGTTTGCTTTACGCACGTGGTGCCGATGCTTCCAGTTATAACACAGGAGAAAAAATGGTTTCTTACTCCGATGACCAAATCAAAGAACTGATTATTCAGGATTTTACAGGAAAAAGAATCAATATCCTAGCTCCTGTTATCCGAGCCAGAAAAGGACATTATGCTGAACTTTTTCAACAAATAACCAAACAAGGATTCTTGAAAGTCCGTGTTAATGGAGATATTTTGGACTTGGTTTCGGGGATGAAATTGGATCGTTATAAAACCCACGATATAGAAATTGTTGTTGACAGAATGGTTATTGAGGATACTCCAGACAATGAAAAACGTTTATCCGAAAGTATTAATACTGCAATGCACCACGGTGAAAACGTATTGATGGTTCTCGATCAGGACACTAATGAAGTGCGTTATTTCAGTCGAAATTTGATGTGTCCTTCAACGGGTATTTCGTATCAAAATCCAGAGCCAAACTTATTTTCATTCAACTCACCAAAAGGGGCTTGTGACAATTGCAACGGATTGGGAACTGTGAATCAAATCAATGTTGGAAAAATTATACCAAATCCAAAATTATCGATAAAAGCGGGTGGATTTGCTCCATTGGGTGAATATAAATCATCTTGGATTTTCAAACAATTAGAAATCATTGGCGAAAAGTTTGGTTTTAAAATAACCGATCCAATTGAAAAAATTCCTGCTGAAGCAATGGAAATGATTTTGAATGGAGGAAAAGAAAAATTCACTATTAATTCAAAAGATTTAGGTGTTGCCCGCGATTATAAAATTGATTTTGAAGGAATTGCCCATTTCATAAAAAATCAACATGATGAAAGTGGTTCTACGACAATCAGACGTTGGGCAAAAGAATTCATGGACGAAATAAAATGTCCTGTTTGCGAGGGTTCCCGCTTGAAAAAGGAAGCCAATTATTTTAGGATAAATGAAAAAAGCATATCCGAGTTGTGTGATATGGATATTTCCGATTTGACAGCTTGGTTTTTGGATTTGGACAAGCATTTAACCGATAAACAAAAACGAATTGCTACCGAAGTAATTAAAGAAATCAAAGATCGTTTGGCTTTCCTAATGAATGTAGGCTTGGATTATTTGGCTTTAAGCCGAAGCTCCAAATCGCTTTCGGGTGGTGAGGCACAGCGTATTCGATTGGCAACGCAAATTGGATCGCAATTGGTCGGGGTCTTATATATTTTGGACGAACCAAGTATTGGTTTGCACCAAAGAGATAACGAAAAATTAATCCATTCGTTAGAACAATTGCGAGATATCGGTAACTCGGTTATTGTGGTTGAACACGACAAAGACATGATTGAGCGCGCCGATTACGTGATTGATATCGGTCCAAAAGCCGGTAAATATGGTGGAGAAATTATCAGTATTGGAACGCCAAAAGAAACTTTGGCTTCAGAGACGATTACTGCTCAATATCTGAATGGTAAAATGAAATTGGAAATTCCCGAAAAACGTCGCGAAGGAAATGGAAAATTCGTGAAATTAACCGGAGCTACAGGGAATAACCTTAAAAATGTTTCGATTGAATTGCCTTTAGGTAAAATGATATGCGTCACAGGGGTTTCAGGAAGCGGGAAATCAACATTGATCAACGAAACGCTCTACCCTATTTTCAATGCGCATTATTTCAACGGAGTTAAAATTCCGATGCCATATAAAAAAATCGAAGGCTTGGAACATATTGACAAAGTAATTGATATCGACCAAAGTCCGATTGGAAGAACTCCGCGTTCCAATCCTGCGACTTATACCGAGGTTTTCACAGAAATACGAAACCTGTTTACTATGACTTCTGAGAGTATGATTCGCGGATACAAAGCAGGGCGTTTTAGTTTTAATGTTAAAGGCGGACGATGCGAAACCTGTGAAGGTTCAGGTGTTCGTACAATAGAAATGAACTTCTTGCCTGATGTATATGTAGAATGCGAAACGTGTCAAGGAAAGCGTTTTAACAGGGAAACATTGGAGATTCGCTATAAAGGAAAATCGATCTCTGATGTATTGAATATGACCGTTGATGAAGCAGTTCCTTTCTTTGAAAACATTCCAAAAATTTACAGAAAAATAAAAACGATTCAGGATGTTGGTTTGGGCTACATCACGCTTGGGCAACAAAGTACTACTCTTTCCGGTGGTGAAGCGCAACGTATTAAGTTGGCCGGTGAATTGTCTAAGAAAGACACCGGAAACACTTTTTATATT
Source organism: Flavobacterium aquiphilum (assembly GCF_027111335.1). NCBI lineage: Bacteria > Pseudomonadati > Bacteroidota > Flavobacteriia > Flavobacteriales > Flavobacteriaceae > Flavobacterium > Flavobacterium aquiphilum. The sequence goes on from NZ_CP114288.1 coordinate 2,906,567, forward strand.
CTTGATGAACCCACAACAGGTCTGCATTTTGAGGATATTCGGGTATTGATGGACGTAATTAATAAATTGGTTGACAAGGGAAATACTATTTTGATTATTGAACACAATATGGAAGTCATCAAACTAGCCGATTATATTATCGACATTGGCCCTGAAGGCGGAAAAGGAGGCGGACAGCTTGTAGCCAAAGGAACTCCCGAAGAAATCGTAAAAAATAAAAAAAGCTACACGGCACAGTTTTTGAAAAAAGAACTCCCCTAAAATTCCCCTCCTTTGGAGGGGTGCCTGTAGGGCGGGGTGGTTCATGTGTTGTATTTGTAATAATTTTCATAAATTTACCTTTGAGATAACATTAATGGTTAGCGCTTAAGATAAAATTATGGAAAGCAAAAATGAAATAACAACTTATATAAACACCCAACCTATCTATAGAAATTTCATTGAAAACTTGCCATATAATATAAAACTAAAGTCAAGAGCAAGAGCATTACGGAAAGCAGGAGTATTGTCTGAGGTTATTTTTTGGCGACAAGTTCACAAAGGGATGTTTTGGAAAATTGATTTTGATAGACAAAGAATCATAGGCAATTATATTGTGGATTTTTATGTAAAAACCTTGGGGTTGATAATAGAAATTGACGGTTCAAGTCATAATGATAAAGAAGAATACGACCAAAAGAGAGAAGATTATTTAATATCGCTAGGATTAAAAGTTTATAGAATTTCAGATTTACGAGTTAAGCATGATTTGAATAATGTGATGATGGAGTTGGAAAAATATGTTATTGAGGAGTTTGGCAGAAAGTGTTGATTATATCCATATGAACCACCCCGCCCTACGGGCACCCCTCCAAAGGAGGGGAAGACTAACCGAAAATTCTAGAATAAATCCTGAAAATAAAAAGAGCTACACGGCACAGTTTTTGAAAAAAGAGTTATATTTAGATAATGTCTTAATAAAATAAAAACTGAACTGAAAAACGGATGCCCTAGCCCCGAGAAGTGGAAATCCTTTTGTCTCGTCTTTTGGACGAGGTAAAAAGATTGCAATCTCGTCTTTTGGACGAGACGGGATTAGCTCCAAAAAATAAAAAATATGAGATTAGAAGATTTTGACAACGATGAAGATAAAGTAATCCAAGATAAATTAAAGCGAAAAACTTGGAACGAAATAAAAACAAATGACAGTTGGGCGATTTTTAAAATCATGTCCGAGTTTGTAAACGGTTATGATACCATGAGCCGTATTGGGCCTTGTGTGACTATTTTTGGTTCGGCGAGGATAAAACCGGAGGATAAATATTATTTGCTCGCAGAGAAAATTGCCTATAAAATCAGTAAGGCTGGTTATGGCGTGATTACAGGAGGTGGTCCCGGAATTATGGAAGCCGGCAACAAAGGGGCGCATTTAGGGGGAGGGCCTTCAGTTGGACTTAATATTGAGTTGCCATTTGAGCAGCATTTCAACCCTTATATCGATAATGACAAAAACTTAAATTTTGACTATTTCTTTGTTCGAAAAGTAATGTTTGTGAAATATTCTCAGGGATTTGTCGTAATGCCGGGAGGGTTTGGAACTATGGATGAATTATTTGAAGCTATTACTTTGATTCAGACTAAAAAGATTGGAAAATTCCCGATTATCTTAGTAGGAACATCATTTTGGTCAGGTCTGATTGAATGGATTAAAGCAGTTTTAGTCGAAAGAGAACATACCGTCAGTCCCGACGATTTGAATTTATTTAAAGTCGTCGATACCGAAGACGAAGTAGTAGAAGTCTTAGATAAATTCTATAAAAAATACGATTTAAGTCCTAATTTTTAATATCAAGAGCCGTCTCGTCAATAAAAACAAGACGGCTCTTTTCATTTAACGTCTATTGTTGCATTTTGACCACTAAATACTGTAGTTTTCTTAATTTTTTGTAAATTGTATAAAGATTGATATATTTCACGAACAATTTAATTTCCCCAAATTGAGAACTCACGGTAAAATCATCATTTCTATTGTCGTTTTGTTTGTTTTCCACAAACAATATGCGCAGCATCATTCCAAAATGACTGTGGATATGGATATGGGGTCAAAATGCCTGTCAATCGACCAGGAAATTACTTTTTACAACCAAACGGGTGATACCTTAACTTCTATTGTGTTAAACGATTGGAACAATGCTTTTTCGGATAGAAATAGCCCTTTGGGGAAACGTTTTTCCGATGAGTTCTATACTAAGTTTCATATGGCGCAACCACATGAGCGCGGAGGAACGATTAATTTGTATATTGAGGATAAGGATAAAAATATTTTTGCATGGGAAAGATCCAGCAACCATCCTGATTATATCAAAGTTTTACTGCATAGAGTGTTACTTCCCGGTCAAAAAGTAAAACTGCACCTGACTTATGCTTCCCAAATTCCGAGTGACAAATTCACTAAATATGGCCATTTTGAGCAAAAATACGGAATGCATCTAAAAAATTGGTTCCTTACTCCTGCCCGTTACGAAGATCATCAATTTATAAAATACAGCAACGAAAATCTTGATGATATAGCCAATGGAATTTCGGATTTTGAAATTGAGTTGAAAATACCCAATAAAAATGCAATCACAACAGATCTGTCTATTGATGAATTAATACAAACTGAGCAAGAAACCATAGCAAAACTTTCAGGTAAAAAGCGAACCGATTTTGACTTAATTGTAGAGAAAGAGTCAAGTTATAAAAGCTATAAAATTGGTGATTTGGAAGTTATAACAAATCTTGGTTCTGGAAGATTCAGTGATACTTTGAAAACTACAATGATCAAACGAATCGTTGATTTTGCAAACACTAATATTGGGCAATATCCATTTGGTAAAATCGTCGTTTCAGAAGAAGATTATGAAAAAAATCCATTTTATGGTCTGAATCAGCTGCCTAAATTTATGCGCCCGTTTCATTCTGATTTTATTTATGAAATAAAATTTTTAAAAACATATTTGAATAATTTCCTTAAAAATAGTTTGCGGTTGGATTCCAGAAAAGACAACTGGATTTATGATGGAATTCAGGTATTTACAATGATTAATTATATAGATAAATATCATCCCGACAGTAAAATGATGGGATCTGCTTCCAAATATTTTTTGTTGCGAGGATTTAAAATGGCTCAAACCGATTTTAATGAGCAATACAGTTATTATTATATGCTGATGGCTCGCAAAAATCTGGATCAACCACTTAATGCACCAAAAAACACTTTAATAAAGTATAATGTTCAAATTGCAAACAAATACAAAGCAGGTTTGAGTCTTCAATATTTGGATCATTATCTTGGAAATGATTTGATTACATCAGGGGTTCAGGAACTTTATGATATCAATAAAAAAGGTCAAACCGATAGGTCAGTTTTTGAAAGTATTTTAAGAGCAAAAGCTTCAAAAGATATCGATTGGTTTTTTAAATACATAATTGATAGCCGTGATAATATTGATTATAAGCTTGGAGATTTTTCTAAAACTAAAGACAGTATAAGATTTACAGTAAAAAACAAAGGTGTTCCATTGGTTCCTATTCCTGTGTATGGCATCAAAGACAAACAAATTGTGTTTAAAAAATGGCTTGAAATCAGTGAAATTGAAACAACTCTCACTCTCAAGAGGGATAGTATAGATAAGTTAGTACTTAATTATAAAAATGAAGTGCCTGAATTCAATTTGAGAAACAATTGGAAATCATTGTATGATGTTTCTTTGAATCGTCCTCTGAAACTCACATTTTTTGAAGATTTGGAAGATCCGCATCGTTCGCAATTGTTTTATGTACCTACCCTATTTTTCAATAAATATGATGGGTTTGCGCCTGGAGTAAGTTTTTACAACTATAGTTTATTTGATAAACCGTTTATGTTTACCGTAAATCCGATGTATTCCATAACAACCAAATCTGTTGTGGGTAGTTCTGCATTGACAATTAACCAATATTTGAGAGAAAGAAGATTGTATAATATTCGCTATACTCTTAGTGGTTCGTATTTTCATTATGCCTCGGATGCTGCATATCTTAAATTATACCCGAGTTTGGCAATGTTTTTTAGAGAACCGAGTTATCGAGACAACAGAAAACAAGCGATATATGTCAAATACAATATTATTAACAAAGAGCCTTCTTCTTTTGTGACGGACAGTACAGATAATTATTCCATTTTAAATTTTAAATATTCCAATATAAAAACGGAGATTACGAGTCACGTAAAATTCCTTACCGATGTTCAGTTTTCAGGTTATTTTGGAAAAGTATCCGCCGAAATGGAATATCGAAAATTGTTCAACGATAATCGTTATTTTAACGTTAGAGCGTTTGTTGGTACTTTTTTATACAATACCAATAATACTCAGAATTATAATTTTGGAATTTCAAGGGTAAACGATTATTTATTTGATTATGCCGTTTACGCAAGGTCTGATACTGAAGGAATACTAAGTCAACAATATTTTTATGCACAGGGAGGTTTTAAATCTTTTGTGACTCCTAGAGAATCTAATCAATGGTTAGCAACAACAAACTTGAGTTATAGTTTGTTATGGAATTGGGTCGATGCCTATGCCGATTTTGGTTTGGTTAAAAACAAAGGCATGAATAATACGTTTATTTATGATAGTGGAATAAGGCTAAATTTGGTTCAGGATTACTTTGAATTATTCTTTCCAGTTTATTCCTCTAACGGATTTGAAATGGCCGAAAAAAATTATGGCGAAAAAATAAGGTTTATCTTCGTTTTTAATCCAAAATCATTAATTAACCTTTTTACCCGAAAATGGTTTTAAATCAAAATAAAAACTTTAAAATATTGAATTATAGTTTGTTTTTTAAATTAAAATTGAATATATCGTAAAAATACATTCGTTTTACTGGAGATTTTTTCATAAAAAAATATAAAATTACAGAATTCTATAACGATATATAAGTAGTTTTTGATTAGCTTTGCACCGTGAAAGCTATACTTTTAAATTATGATAAAAGAGAAAGTCGATACTGGTTTAACATTTGAAGATTTTAAAACCGAAGTCTTAAATGATTACAGAATTGCCGTAATAAGCCGAGAATGTAGTTTATTAGGCCGTAAAGAAGTATTAACTGGAAAAGCCAAGTTCGGTATTTTTGGCGATGGCAAGGAAGTACCGCAGCTTGCGATGGCGAAATGCTTTAGGAATGGAGACTTTCGGTCAGGCTATTATCGAGATCAAACTTTTATGATGGCCATAGGCGAATTGACAATTGAACAATTTTTCGCCGGTTTATATGGTCACACTGATATTGAGTTGGAACCAATGTCTGCAGGAAGACAAATGGGAGGACATTTTGTTACCCACAGTTTGAATGAAGACGGATCTTGGAAAAACTTAACACAACAAAAAAATTCAAGCGCCGATATTTCTCCAACTGCAGCTCAAATGCCTAGATTACTTGGATTGGCACAAGCTTCAAAAATTTACAGAAACGTTCCAGGCATCCCAGATGCAGATCAATTCTCTATTAACGGGAACGAAATTGCATGGGGAACAATAGGAAATGCAAGCACTTCAGAAGGATTATTTTTTGAGACTATTAATGCTGCGGGAGTTTTGCAAGTTCCAATGGTTATGAGTGTATGGGATGACGAATATGGAATTTCAGTACATGCCAAATACCAAACTTGCAAAGAAAGTATTTCGGAAATTTTGAAAGGATACCAAAAAGATGAAAATTCGAATGGTTTTGAAATACTAAAAGTAAAAGGTTGGGATTATGTTGATTTAGTTGCCACTTACGAAAAAGCGGCCGAAATCGCCCGTGAACAACATGTTCCAGTACTCATTCATGTTGAACAGTTGACGCAACCTCAAGGGCACTCCAGTTCAGGTTCACACGAACGATATAAAAATGCTGCCCGATTGGCTTGGGAAAAAGACTTTGACTGTATTCGTCAAATGAAATTATGGATGATTGCCATTAATATAGCATCACCGGAAGAAATTGACGCGATTGATTTGGAAGCCAAAAAAGAGGTTTTCGAAGGTAAAAAAATAGCATGGAACGCTTTTATCGGTCCAATAATTGAAGATCAAAATCAGGTAATTTCAATTTTAGAAAGAATAGCGACCACAAGTCCTAAAAAAGAAGAAATTCTTAAAAATGTTGCGGCATTAAAAAGCATCAAATCGCCTTTGAAAAAGGAAATAATGTCAATCTCAAGAAAATCATTGCGATTGATTATTAATGAAGATGATAAAGCAGAATTATCGCAATGGATTACCAATTTTATTAAAAAAGAACAAATAAAATTCAGTAGTCATTTACATTCTGAATCCAACAAAAATGTGTTTTCGGTTAAAGAAGTTTTACCAGAATACCCTAGCAATGCTACACCGGATACAGATGGTAGAATGATTCTTCGAGATAATTTTGATGCACTTTTCTCTAAATATCCGGAAGCTTTGGTCTTTGGTGAGGATGCTGGAAATATTGGTGATGTAAACCAAGGTCTTGAAGGAATGCAGGAGAAATACGGAGAGCTACGAGTAGCTGATACTGGAATACGTGAAGCTACTATAATTGGACAAGGAATTGGAATGGCATTGAGAGGATTGCGTCCGATTGCTGAAATTCAATATTTGGATTACCTATTGTATGCCATTCAAATCATGAGTGATGATTTGGCTACTTTACAATACAGAACTTTGGGTAAACAAAAAGCACCGCTTATTGTTCGTACCCGCGGACACCGGTTGGAAGGTATTTGGCATTCCGGTTCGCCAATGGGAATGATTATTAATGCAATCAGAGGAATGCACGTGTTGGTTCCAAGAAATATGACACAAGCAGCAGGTTTTTATAATACTTTATTAGCATGCGATGAACCTGCTTTGATAATCGAATGTTTAAATGGTTACCGATTAAAAGAAAAAGCGCCTTTGAATTATGGAGAATTCAAAACACCAATCGGTGTAGTTGAAACATTGAGAAAAGGTTCTGATATTACACTTGTTTCCTATGGTTCTACTTTACGCTTAGTAGAACAAGCTGCCAAAGAATTATTTGAAACAGGAATTGATTGTGAAGTAATCGATTTACAATCATTGTTGCCTTTTGATATTAATCATGATATTGTAAAAAGTATTGCTAAAACCAATCGATTACTGGTAGTCGACGAAGATGTTCCTGGAGGAGCTTCAGCATTTATTTTGCAACAAATCATTGAAGAGCAAAATGCTTACAATTATTTAGACAGCAAACCGCAAACTCTGACAGCACAAGCGCATCGACCAGCTTACGGAACAGATGGTGATTATTTTTCAAAACCTTCTGCTGAAGATATTTACGAAAAGGTGTATGCAATGATGAATGAAGTAAATCCTTCAAAATATCCAAGTTTGTATTAAAATTTAAAATCAATATCCAAATCCCATTCGCTTCTGCAAATGGGATTTTTTTATCTTTAGCAAAACCTAATCATAACTATTTTTAATGGCATCTTTAGAAACTTTATTTTTAGAATTAGACGATATAAGAGTTATTGACCGCACTATCCCCTACTCAGAATATTTTCCTTTTGACTTGTCTGAATCCAATCAGGAATTAAATCAACTTAATCTTTCAGATGCTACTCAATTTGAAGTATATCTTGATAATTATTTAGCTAAAAATAAAGCTCGTGTTGCCTATGGAGGTTATGGAGAAATACGTAATCTGTATAAAAGAAGTACGGTTTTCAATGATGCAAGTACTGAGGAACGAAATATCCATATTGGTTTGGATTTATGGATTAAAGCAGGGACTTCTGTTTTAGCTGCATTGGATGGGAAAGTGCATAGTTTTCAAAACAATAATAATTTAGGTGATTATGGCCCAACAATTATTTTGGAACACGAATTAAGCGGAACTATTTTCTATACTTTATATGGGCATTTATCTTTAGAGAGCATCACTTCCCTGAAAATTGGTGATTTTTTTGCAAAAGGGCAACAGCTGGCAACTTTGGGAGATTCCACCGTAAATGGTGATTACGCTCCTCATTTGCATTTTCAAATTATAAAAAATATTGAAGATAATTTTGGAGACTATCCTGGAGTTTGTAGCAAAAGTAATTTGGATTTTTATCTGGAAAATTGCCCTGATCCTAACCTATTGTTGAAATTAAAATAACAACTTGATTTTAAAACCATTGGTGATAAAAATATTTTTAAATCAATTACTACGATTCTTTTAACATTGATTTTAGAAATATTCAACTTAATTTTAAGCTTGTATTCCCTATTTCGAGCGTTATGATAGTTAAAGAGATATTTTTTATCTATAACTTAAAATAACATATCATGAAATCCATATGCAAAATAGCAGTTTTCTTCATTGCTTTCAATACGTGGACAATGATATCGCCTCAAAAGGCAACTGCGCAAGTATCAATAAATTTTCAGGTTTTTTACGATGATTTAAGTCCCTATGGAAGCTGGGTGCTTAATTCACATTATGGATATGTTTGGATCCCAGATGTTGCCGTTGGCTTTATTCCTTACGGTACAAATGGTAATTGGATATATACAAATGTTGGTTGGACATGGGTTTCAAATTATCCTTGGGGATGGGCTCCTTTTCATTATGGTCGTTGGTATTTTGACTATATGTATGGTTGGGTATGGGTTCCGGATTATGACTGGGGACCAGCTTGGGTTGTTTGGAGAAGATGCGAAGGTTATTATGGATGGGCACCTATAGGCCCGGGAATCAGTATTAGTGTGGCATACGGGGGTAGCTACAATTTGCCTTCAAATCAATGGATATTGGTAAGAGACCGAGACATGGGAAGAAGAAATATCAATAATTATTACGTCCGTTCTTCAGACAATGACAGAATCCTTAGAAATTCTACTGTAATTAACAACATCAGAACAGACAACACCAATAGAGTAAGATATGGTGTTGGGCCAAATAGAAACGAAATAGAAAAAAGAATTGGTTCAGAAATTAGCCCTGTTGCTATTAGAGAGCGAAGTAAACCGGGGCATAATTACGATAAAAATGATCTTTACATTTATAAACCCAGAGTAGAAAGACAAACTGCTTCGGGTAATAGGCCTATTCCATATAAAGTGGTTCCAATGAAAGATGTAAAATCAAATAACAGATCAAATGCTTCAGAGCAACGTAATGATCGACCAGATCAAAGGGAACCAAATAATCTAAATCAAGAACAAAATCGTGGTAATCAACACCCCCAACGTAATGATCAATCTGTTCCTAAACCAAACAAACAAAATCAAGAACCAAATCCTGGGTATCACCCCCCACAACGTAATGAGCAATCTGTTCCTCAACAACATAATAATAGACAATATCAACCGCAATATCCTCAGGAATCAAACCGAGGAAATCAACAGCCACAACGTAGCGAGCAATCGGTTCCTCAGCCACAAAACAACAGACAATATCAGCCGCAATATCCTCAGGAATCAAACCGTAGTAATCAACAGCCACAACGAAATGCTCAACCGTCTCCTCAGCAAAATGAAAATCGAGGAGAACATCAAAAACATTAGCAGTGGTGACTTATAGTAAAAAATAATAAAAGTCATTATTTTTACAGTTCTGATTCAAAATCAGGCAGTAAAAATTTTGACTTTTTTTGTAAAACTAAAAACATTTGGTATGATGATTGAAACTTTGAAAGAAATATTTAATAGAGACTTGAAAAAATTGAAATTTGAGATTGAATCGTATCAGAATGAGGATAAAATTTGGTACATCGAAAAAGAAATTGCCAATTCAGCGGGGAATCTTTGTTTGCACCTTATAGGTAATTTAAACACATATATTGGTGCTCAAATTGGCAACACCAATTATATAAGAAATAGAGAATTGGAATTTTCCAATAAAAATGTTCCTAAATCAGCTTTAATCATTCAAATAGAAGAAACAATTCAGACAATTAATAATTCGCTAAACCTTATGAACGATGAGGATTTAAAAAAAGAACATTCTTTTTCAGTTTTTGAATCCAAAACATCAAAAGGGTTTTTATTAACGCATCTGACTACACATTTGGCTTATCATTTGGGACAAATAAATTATCATAGACGTTTACTTGACGATAAAACAGGTAATGGTTAATAGTTTTTTCGTGTTATACTTACTAAAACTTTTTAATAGGAACTTCTTTTGAGAAGAAATATTGGATAATTATAATTTTTAATAAATAAAATCTTTCAATTTAAACTAACAATAAGTTTTCTCGATAACGTAATAGTTTTTAGGAATAATCATTAAAACTATGTAATATTTATACATAAATGTTAATATTACACAATACCTTAAAATTTATTTAAAAATCAAATCCTACGTTTATGAGGTTCGTAAAATGGTTAACTTTACTAATGTAAATCAGATTGTTATAATCACAAAAAAAATTAACTACAAACAATTTAAACAAAATGAAAAGTACGACTGAAACATTATGTTTTAAAACAGGGAATTGGAATAATACAATTGATGTCTATGATTTTGTATTGCAAAATGTTAGCCCTTATGAAGGAGATTCAAAATTTTTATCAGGACCATCAGAAAGAACTAAAAAACTTTGGGATATTTGCAAAGAAAATTTACTTCAGGAAAGAAAAAACAATGGATGTTTGGCGATTGATACAAATGTCATTTCAAATTTGACCTCATTTGGCCCAGGGTATATTGACAAAAAAAATGAAGTTATTGTAGGTTTACAAACCGACCAACTTTTGAAAAGAGCCATGAAGCCTTTCGGAGGAATTAAATTGGTTCAATCTGCTTTGGCTGAAAGAGGATTGCAAGTATCTGATGAAGTGGTTAAAATTTTTAATTATGCCAAAGATCACAATCAAGCAGTTTTCAGTGCTTACGATAGTGAAATTAGAGCTTTTCGTTCTAAACACTTATTGACTGGTTTGCCTGATAATTATGCAAGAGGAAGAATCATTGGTGATTTTAGAAGAATTCCTCTTTATGGTGTAGATCGTTTAATTGAATCCAAAAAAGCAGATTTTGCTGCTGTTGGGGGTGAAATGACAGACCACAAGGTACGTCTTAGAGAAGAAATCACTTCTCAAATAAGCGCATTGCAGGATATGAAATTAATGGCTCATACTTATGGACTTGATATTTCTGTACCAGCGGCCAATGCTCATGAAGCGGTTCAATTCACTTACTTAGCTTATTTAAGTGCAGTAAAAGAACAAGATGGAGCTGCTATGTCACTAGGTAACGTTTCTTCTTTCTTAGACATTTATATCCAAAATGATTTAAAATCTGGTCTTATTACCGAAGAGGAAGCACAAGAATTTATCGACCAATTCGTAATGAAATTGCGTTTAGTTCGTCACTTACGTCCAGGAAGTTATGATGAAATTTTTGGTGGAGACCCAACTTGGGTAACTGAAGCTATCGGAGGACAATTCAATGACGGAAGAACGAAAGTAACTAAAACCTCTTTCAGATTCTTACAAACACTTTATAATTTAGGAGCTTCTCCAGAACCAAATTTAACTATTCTTTGGTCTCAAAAATTACCACAAGGATTTAAAGATTTCTGTGCTCAAGTATCTATTGACACTTCATCTCTTCAATACGAGAATGATGACTTGATGCGTCCAAATAGAGGTTCTGATGATTATGGAATCGCTTGTTGTGTATCTTACCAAAAAATTGGAAAAAGAATTCAACACTTTGGAGCTCGTGCCAATTTGCCAAAAGCTTTATTGATGGCTTTAAATGGAGGTCGTGAAGAAGATAAAGGATCTGTAGTTATCAAAAATATTCCTCAAATGAAGGATGGAGTATTAGACTATGATTCAGTAATGGATATTTTCAAAACAACTTTGGCTGAAGTAGCAAGAGTTTATGCTAAATCAATGTACATCATTCACTATATGCATGACAAATACTATTATGAAAGAGCTCAAATGGCTTTGATCGATAGTGACCCAGGAATTGATATTGCATACGGTGCTGCAGGTATTTCTATTATTGCCGATTCTCTTTCTGCAATTAAATATGCTAAAGTAACTCCTGTAAGAAATGATATCGGGTTAACTGTAGATTTTAACATTGAAGGTGATTTCCCTAAGTATGGTAATGATGACGACAGAGTTGACAGTATTGCACAAGAAATAACAAAAATCTTTATTGACGAATTAAGAAAACACAGAGCTTATAAAGATGCTACTCCAACACTATCGCTATTGACAATTACTTCAAATGTGATGTACGGAACGAATACAGGTTCTACTCCTGATGGACGTAAAGCAGGTGAAGCTTTTGCTCCGGGAGCAAACCCAATGCACGGTAGAGATGTAAATGGTGCTATTGCTTCTTTAAATTCAGTAAGTAAATTGAGTTATGATGATGCTCAAGATGGTATATCAAATACATTTTCAATGGTTCCAAAATCATTAGGATCTGACAAAGAAGAACAAGTTTCAAATTTAGTTGGTATCATGGATGGTTATTTCGCAAGAAATGCACATCACTTAAATGTAAATGTTTTGGATAAGGAAACTTTAATGGATGCTTATGAACACCCTGAGAATTATCCTCAATTAACAATTAGAGTTTCTGGATATGCTGTGAATTTTGTTAGATTATCCAAAGCACATCAATTGGAAGTTATCACTAGAACTTTCCACGAAACAATGTAAATTTCAAAATAAATCGTATTTTTGATTAGAACCAATTAACCTGTCTAAAGAACTTCAAATAATTGAGTTTTTAGACAGGTTTTTTTAAACCCACATACTGATGTATTTTCCTCAACAACAATATACAGACGATTCCATTGACGTACATAACCCCGACTTGTTACGTATTCATTCCATAGAAACATTAGGAACTCATGATGGTCCTGGAATTCGGATGGTAGTTTTTGTTCAAGGATGCCAATTCAGATGTTTATATTGCCAAAATCCAGATACCATTGATATTCATGGAGGTTCTTTTGTGCCTATAGAGGAATTAGTTGAAAAAGCTTTGCACCAAAAATCATATTTTGGCAAAAAAGGAGGAGTAACAGTTTCAGGAGGCGAACCTTTGTTGCAGCGCGAAAAATTGATACATTTTTTTGATCGTTTACACGAAAATGGTATTAATACTTGCCTCGATTCAAATGGGAGAGTTTTGGATTCCAAAACAGAACAGCTATTAGAAAGAACCGATTTATTGCTTTTGGATGTCAAACATATTAATAAAGAGTGGCATAAAAAACTAACAGGTCTAAAAAACAAAACTACACTGCGCGTAGCTGAGTATAGAGAAAGTACAGGCAAACCAATGTGGTTACGTTATGTATTAGTTCCAGGATGGAGTGACCAAGAGGAATATCTACACGAATGGGGAAAACATTTCGCTTCGTATAAAACTATTGAAAAGGTTGAAATTATTCCTTTTCATCAGTTGGGAAAACACAAATGGGAAGTGATGGGATTGGAATATCAATTAGCCGATACACAACCTCCAACTAAGGAAGAAGTAAATAAAGCAGCCGAAATTTTCAGGCTTTACTTCAAAAATGTAAAAATTAAATAAGGTATTTATAAATTACAATTATACAATCATGTCAAAAAATAAATATTTGATCGTATTGGCAGGAATGATTATGCAACTGTCAATTGGATCAATTTATGCGTATAGCAAATGGATCGAACCATTAACAAAAGAATTAAACTGGGAAGCTCATGATACCAAAACAGGATTTAGTTTAGCCATTTGTTTCTTAGGATTAACTGCCGCTTTTATGGGGAAATTTGCCCAAAAAGTAGGTCCAACAAAAGCAGGATTATTAGGAACATTTTTTTTAATTATAGGTTTATTGGGCAGTTCACTGGCTGTTAAAATAAATTCAATTTATTTATTCTACTTAACATTTGGTGTTTTGCAGGGAATTGGTTTAGGATTTGGATATATTGTTCCAGTCTATACCGTTGTAAAATGGTTTCCTGACCGTCCGGGATTGGCTTCAGGAATTATCATTATGTCATTTGCATTGGGATCTTTATTGGCTTCATTTTTAATCGGGCCATTGTATGCTTCTTTAGGATTGTCCGGAGCATTTTTAACTTTTGCAATAGGCTATGGAATTTGTATGCTATTGAGTGCTTTATATTTGGAAAACCCATCAAACACATCTCTTAATCAACATGTCCATGTAGATTTAACACCTAAAGAAATTGTTTCAGACAAACGATTTATCGCACTGTGGTTGTTGTTATTTCTAAATGTTTGTGGTGGTATTGCAATCATTTCAAAGGCAGCAATATTGGGCGAGGAAGTGGTAGGAATGAGCGCTACAGAAGCAACTATGTTTGTAGCCATTATTGGTTTATTCAATGGATTAGGACGTTTATTTTGGTCTAGTATTTCAGATAAAATTGGATGTTGGAATACGTTTATGATTTTTATCGGAATAAATGCGGTCTGCTTTGCTTTAATACCAACTTTTTCAACTAATCAAGTTTCGTTTCAAACCTTAACATTTGTCATAATTGCTGGTTATGGAGCTGGATTTGCGACTATGCCTTCTTTTGTAAAAAACATTTTTGGCGCTGAAAAATATGGACAAGTACTTGGTTATACATTAACTGCTTGGTCAGCAGCAGCATTTGCGGGGCCATTATTGTTAGGCTTAAGTACAGAAATCACTATTTTCTATCTGTTTGCCATATTGTTAGTCATTGCTTTATTGGTTGGTCTATGGCTAAAAGGATTGTTATTGAAAGTTGCTTAAAAATATTTTTATTTGAAAAACAGAAAAGCAGTCAACTACTGACTGCTTTTCTGTTTTTAATATCTACAAAAATAAAAAACTTATTTAGTTTTCTAAATTTTACCGTAATACATTGCTTTTACAATTCCGTCCGAAAGTCCAATTTTAGGTACGAAAATTTGTCTGGCTCCACTCCATTTCATGGCATTCAGATAAATACGTGTTGCCGGTACAATTACGTCAGCTCGGTCAGGGTTTAATCCTAATTGAGAAATTCTTTGCTCGTACGTCAACGAATTCAAATAGGCATATTGAGCGTTCATATAAATGTATGACAACGGCTTTTCCTGAATCTTGCCCGACATTTTGAAGAGTTTATTGATATTTCCTCCCGAACCTATCAAAGCAATTTCATCGTAATCGGCAGTAATGGTTTTAATCCATTTCTCAATTTCATTCCATACAACATCGCAAACCATCTCGTTCAATAATCGAACCGTACCCGCTTTGAAGGATCTTGAAGTAATCATTTTTCCATTTGAAAATAATGTAAACTCAGTACTACCACCTCCTACATCAACAAACAGATAAGTTTCGTCAGTTTTTAATAAATAGTGTAAATCTGTAGAAGCTATAATGGCAGCTTCTTTTTTTCCATCAATAATCTCGATCTTTATATCGGCTTTCTTTTTTATTAAAGCGACAACTTCTTTTGCATTATAAGCTTCGCGCATTGCTGATGTAGCAAATGCCATATAACGCTCTATTTTGTGAACTTTCATTAATAAATTGAACGCTTTCATGGCGTCAACCATTCGTTCGATATTTTCCTGGGAAATTTCCCCGACAGTAAAAGCATCTTGTCCTAAACGTATAGGTACACGTACCAATGAACTTTTATTGAATTGAGTTTCTTTTCCATCTTCTTCTACTATATTGGCAATTAATAGACGCATCGCATTCGATCCAATATCAATAGCGGCATATTTTTTAATTTTAATCATGTTCTCTCGGATACGATTTTATGTTTTAGAACAAATTTTTCTTGCTCTCTTTTTATTCTTCTTTTAATATTTCAATCGGTTCAACTTTACTTTGGTAGTACTTATACGTTTCTATTTGGGCTCTAAAAATAGGGTTATCTCCTCGGACTCTATACTTATTATCCAATTTATAAGAATGGAATCGTGCTTTTACATTTCCTTTCCAACCAATATTGAAATTTTCAATTAATTCATTTTTTATGTCTTCATCATAAATTGGACACGTCACTTCTACCCTTGCATCTAAGTTACGCGTCATAAAATCAGCGGAAGAAATATAGACTTCAGTAAATCCGGCATTACCGAAGATATAAACTCTAGAATGTTCCAAGAAATTATCGACTATACTTATGGCTTGGATATTTTCGCTCAAACCTTTTACTCCAGGTATCAACGAACAGATTCCCCTTACTTGTAATTGAATTTTCACACCAGCATTACTTGCCTCATATAATTTGTCAATCATTGGGATGTCTGACAAACTATTCATTTTTAATTTTATGTAGGTCTTTCTTCCCGCCAAAGAATGGGCGATTTCCCTATCAATCATTTTCACAAAACGATGTCTGGTATGTTGCGGTGAAACGATAAGATGTTTATAACGTTGTATTTTATAATTGATATCAAAAAAATCAAAAACTTTCGAAATGTCTTTCAAAATTTGTTGATGGTAAGTAAAAAGTGTTACATCTGTGTAAATCTTCGCAGTGCCTTCATTGAAATTTCCTGTGGAAATAAAGCCGTATCGCTTTACTTTACTTTTCTCCATTCTTTCAATTACACAAACTTTGCTGTGAACCTTCAATCCTTTTATCCCGAAAATAAGTTGGATTCCTTCCATCTGCATTTGTTCGGAATAAGAAATATTGGAGGCTTCATCGAATCGAGCTTGTAATTCTATTTGAACAATTACTTTCTTTCCATTCTTGGCCGCATTAATCAAAGAACTAATGATTTGAGAATTTTTGGCCAACCTGTATAAAGTAATTTTGATAGAGGTTACTTTTGGATCCAAAGCAGCTTCACGTAAAAATTTTATTAGGTAAGCAAAAGATTGATATGGAGCATTTAATAAATAATCTTTCTTTGCAATTTTTTCTAAAATACTACCTTCAAGACTTAATCCAGGTATTGGAAGAGGATCATTTTTTTTATACAATAAATCAAATCTGCCAAGGTTTGGAAAATTCATATAATCCCTTCTATTATGATACCTTCCTCCGGGAATTATACTGTCGGTAGAATCAATATTCATTTTATCTAAAAAGAATTTGAGGGTATCTTTTTCTATTTCCTGATCATAAATAAAACGAACCGGCTCCCCTATTCTTCTGTCCTTTACGCTTGATGAAATTTTTTCGAGCATACTTTTGCTCAAATCACTATCAATGTCCAATTGGGCATCTCGTGTAATTTTTATCATATGGGCTGAAACACTTTCGTAACTGAAAATATTAAAGATGTTACCCAAATTCATTCTGATGACATCATCAATCAAAATTACATACTGTTTTTCATCACTTGAAGGTAAAACCACAAAACGATTGACCATTTTGGGGATCTCAATCATAGCATAACGTACTTCCTGATTTTTTTTCATCACAAGTTTCACAGCCAAATATCCCAAAGAATCTTTTAAAACTGGAAATTCAGCTAAATCATTTAATATGATGGTAACTAATTCCGGGCTTAATTTTTGTATAAAAAAATCTTTTAGAAAAACTTCTTGTTCAGAATTAACCTCATTTTCATGAACTATAAAAATATTTTCGGTTTTTAATTTCTCTTCAATATTATTAAGAATCCTTAAACTTTCGGATTGCTGCTGGATAACAATATCAGTTATATCTTTAATTAATTGTTGTGCGGAAACCCCACCTAGATATTTCTCTCCCGAAATACCACTCAAACTCAAACGTCTGATAGCTGCAAATCGAACTCTAAAGAATTCATCTAAATTATTTGAAAAAATTCCTAAAAACCTTAACCTATCTAATAAAGGCACTGAATCATCACCTGCCTCTTGTAAAACTCGAGCATTAAAAGCCAACCAGCTTTTTTCTCTATCAATATATTTATGTTCAAACACGTTTATCTATTTTAAATCTCTGGGGAATAGCATTTTTTTTGTCTTGCCTTTATGGATATCGTCCCAACTTTCACAGTCAAATTCTATATGAACAAACCCTGCCGTTGGTACATTATCAATGTAAACATCTCCAAATTTATTAACAAAATTTGTAATAGCCTCGTTATGCCCAAATATAATTATGCTATCATAACCATTACTGTACGATTTAATAACTTTTTCTAATTTTCTTTCATCGAAAGTATACAGCTCGTCCTTATATATAATACTCTCCAGAGGAAAGTTTATATTCTGCGCAAAAATCAAGGCAGTTTCAACAGCTCTTTCGGCTGTACTGCTCCAAATACTGAAGGTTTTGGGCAAATATTTAATGGCGGTGGATGAAACCAAATGAGCGCTTTGCATTCCTTGTGAAGTTAATGGTCTGTCTTTATCATGCAAAGGTACTTCCCAACTAGACTTTGCATGTCGAATTAAAATCAAATTTTTCATACGTCACAACTATTTAATTTTTAAAGTAAACAATCTACAGCAACATAATTACATGAAAACAGCAAATAGGTAGTTGTATATGGATTAGAATCAATTATGAAATTGAATTACAAAATCATTAAGGGACTTACAATTTACAAAAAAGTTTATAACTTTTATTATATTTTTAGATGAGAGGATTATAAATTTTCAATATTCTTTTCAAAGGCCTGATGGTATGTAGTTCATAATTAGATAGTGGTAGGTGAATTATATACAATCAACCATTTTATTCAAATCTGTATTTTACATCATGAGCTATCAATAAATTATTGATTTATAGATATTTAATAGTATAGTGTTTTTTCTATATTTAAAAGTATTGGATTTTTTTATAGTAAAAAGAACTTTATATTAAACTATTCACACATTAATATGCTTTTTCTTAAATACAATTAAATTTAGTTGCCAATTTTACAAAGTTATTCGTTCCAAAAACGCACAACATATTTCACAAAAAATATATTTTCAAAGGTATTTTACTTATATTTTTAGCTCTTCAACGAGTATTTAGGCTATTCAAAGACAATCATATTGTATTATAAACATTCTTTATAAATTTGAACTATAGATAATTTATTTAGTTTTTTGACACCAAACAAAATGACTCAATAATTATTAGTTAACCTACTCAAGTTCTTTTTATTATATTTTTTTTGATTGTTTCTCAAATCTCAATCAAAATAAAATTTTAGAAAAACCAAGTTCGATTCATTGTCAACTGATAAGAATTTCAGTTTACAATTTTTGATAAAAAAAGAATATTAATTTGATATCAAACCCAAATCTGAATCAAATTAAATTATAAACAAACCTACTTTGATCCATTGTTGACTGATAATAATTTCAGTTAATAATTTTAAACAAAAATGAATTTTAATTTGATTTTAAACCCAAATCTGAATCAAACTAAAAGATTGTCTGTAAGACCTACTCCGATCCATTGTTAACTGATATTTCAGTTTTCAATTTTAGACAAAAATGAATTTTAATTTGATTTAATCCCAAATCGAATCAAACTAAAAGATTGTCTGTAAGACCTAGTGCAAGAATTATTTGTTGAGCTTTATTTAGATTATTCATTTATATAAAAAATTCAGTATGCGGAACTTTTATAAACACTAATCGTTTAATTAAAATTTAAGATTATGAAGCCTAAAACTACTTTAAACCTATTAAAAGATTTTTTTTCGGAT
This sequence comes from Flavobacterium aquiphilum, assembly GCF_027111335.1. Lineage (NCBI taxonomy): Bacteria > Pseudomonadati > Bacteroidota > Flavobacteriia > Flavobacteriales > Flavobacteriaceae > Flavobacterium > Flavobacterium aquiphilum. Next base: position 2,926,166 of record NZ_CP114288.1, read on the forward strand.
ATCATTCAAAAAACAATCCAGTTTTTACTTCCTTTTTTCGAAAAAAGAACATGGTCGGATACTTTAAAAATATCTAATATACTTTCAGTAGTATCCTATTCTTCTGTCACTTTTGCTAATGCTGTTTTTAAAATCACTACAATTAAAACAGATAAAAGCGAGAATATTAAAAGTGCTCCCCCTGAGGAAATGTATTATTATGCATTGCAAATTGCAAACTATTAATTCTTAACGACATACTCATTTTTTGAGCTTTCATTATAAATACTTTAAAGCAAGTATACATTTTACATGCTTTAATGTCAGACCCCTATTGAATTAAAATCAATAATACCGTCTTATAATACCTAGGTTATTAACCTTAAAAAAAATTAAAAATGAAAACAATTTTTACTTATTTAAACAAATTAACTCTATTTTTAATCTTTAGTTATTTCTGTATTTCAACAGCAGTAGCCCAAACAGCTCCTGTGGTTTTTCCATATAATGGTTTTGATATTGATGGTGATCTCAAAGCAAACACACCTACAACAAATGTTGGTGACTGGATACCTGGAACAGGCGGTTCTGGTCAAAATGTATTTAACCTTGATGGGACTGCTATAAATACAGCTACTACTTATAGATTTACTGATCTTTATAATTCCACTGGTGATAATACTTTTACCGGTGGTGGAAAATTTAATGATGACCCAAATACTTTGTGGAGTTGGACTAATAGTAAAGCCGGAGGAAAAGGGGATATTAACAATGTTTTGATTCATTTAGCATCCGACATTAGTAATAATCAATGGTTAATTATTGCAAGTGATAGGTTAGATAATACAGGAACAAGTTATATTGATTTTGAATTTTTTCAAAATACATTAACTGCCAATGCTGGTGGCAGTTTCACTTTGACGGGAGGAAGAACAGTTGGCGATATTTTGTTGTCAGTAGAATACTCAAATGGAGGTAGTATTGCAACTGTTAAATTTTATAAATGGAGCGGAACAGACTATGTATTGGTTGTAGATCCTTCTACAAATGCTTTTGGTCAAACAAATACAAATTTAGTAGATACATTTACTGGTGGTGCCTTTGGTTCTAGTCAATATTCTAATTATCAATTTGTTGAGGCAGCAATTAATATTAGTGCCTTTTTTGCAATTAATGACCCTTGTGCAGGAGCGCAATTTGGATCGGTTTTGATTAAAACAAAATCTTCAAATGCTTCTTCAGCATCTTTAAATGATTTTGCAGGTCCATATCCAGTGAAATTAGTTTTAGGAACTGCGAGCATAAGTTATGGCAACGGTAATTTTTGTAAAAATGAAGGGCTAGTTGATGTTACATTTAGCGGAGTTACAGGAGGAACTTATTCTGCCTCATCAAGTGGTTTAAGTATTAATCCAACTACAGGACAAATCAATGTTGCTGCTAGTACAGCAGGAACCTACACCGTAACTTATTCTTTCTCTACAGGAGGATGTCCAAAATCTGTTACTACACAAGTAAATATAAATTCTTTGCCAATTGCAAGCATAAATTCAGTGGTAAATGCTACTTGTAAAGGTGGGGCTTCCGGATCTGCAACAGCTTCTGCTACCGGAGGAACTCCAGGATATACTTATAGTTGGAACACAACTCCAGTTCAAAATACAGCAACTGCAACTGGATTGGCTGCAGGAACTTATACCGTAACAGTTACTGATTCCAAAGGATGTACTGATACTGAGCAAATCACTATTACTGAGCCTGCTGTTTTAGCAGCCTCTGTTGCAAAAACTAATGTGACTTGTAATGGAGCTAATGATGGTACAATTACAGTAACTGCTCCTACTGGTGGTTACGGTACTTATGAATATCGTCTCGATTCCGGTACCTGGCAAACAAGTGGTAATTTTGCAAATCTTGCTAATGCAACTTATAGCGTTCAAATTCGTGATGCTGCTAACGTTACTTGTATAATTACCTTAGGTAACCAAACAATTACTCAGCCAAATGCATTAAGTGCTACAGTTAATAAAACAAATGTAACTTGTAATAGTGCAAGTAACGGAACAATTACTATAACTAGCCCAACAGGTGGTTACGGAACTTATGAGTATCGTCTTGATTCTGGAGCTTGGCAAGCAAATGGTAACTTTACAGGTCTTGCTCCTGCTACTTACAGTGTTCAAATTCGTGATGCGGCCAATACTGCCTGTACAATTACTTTAGGAAGTCAAATAATTACTCAACCAGCAGTATTAAATGCTACAGTTGCAAAAACAAATGTGACTTGTAGCGGATCCAGCGACGGAACAATTACTGTGACTGTCCCAACAGGAGGCTACGGAACTTATGAATATCGTTTGGATTCTGGAACTTGGCAAACTAGCGGAAGTTTTATTGGTCTAGCTCCCGCAACTTACAGTGTGCAAATTCGTGATGCAGCAAATGTTACCTGTACAATTGCATTGGGTAATCAAACAATTACTCAACCGGCAGTATTAAATGCTACAGTTGCAAAAACAGATGTAACCTGTAATGGAGCCAATAACGGAACAATTACTGTGACTGTTCCTACTGGAGGATATGGTACTTATCAATATCGTTTGGATTCAGGAACTTGGCAAACAAGCGGTAATTTCACAGCTCTTGCGCCAGCAACTTACAGTGTTCAAATCCGTGATGCGGCCAATACTGCCTGTACAATTACTTTAGGAAGTCAAATAATTACTCAACCAGCAGTATTAAATGCAACAGTAGCAAAAACCGATGTTACTTGTAACGGAGCTAATAACGGAACAATTACTGTAAGCAGTCCGACTGGAGGATATGGTACTTACGAATATCGTTTGGGTTCTGGAACTTGGCAAGCAAGCGGAAGTTTTACAGCTCTTGCTCCTAATACATACAGTGTCCAAATTCGTGATGCGGCCAATACTGCCTGTACAATTACTTTAGGAAGTCAAATAATTACTCAACCAGCAGTATTAAATGCTACAGTTGCAAAAACAAATGTGACTTGTAGCGGATCCAGCGACGGAACAATTACTGTGACTGTCCCAACAGGAGGCTACGGAACTTATGAATATCGTTTGGATTCTGGAACTTGGCAAACTAGCGGAAGTTTTATTGGTCTAGCTCCCGCAACTTACAGTGTGCAAATTCGTGATGCAGCAAATGTTACCTGTACAATTGCATTGGGTAATCAAACAATTACTCAACCGGCAGTATTAAATGCTACAGTTGCAAAAACAGATGTAACCTGTAATGGAGCCAATAACGGAACAATTACTGTGACTGTTCCTACTGGAGGATATGGTACTTATCAATATCGTTTGGATTCAGGAACTTGGCAAGTCAGTGGAAACTTTACTGGCTTAGCTCCTGCAACTTACAGTGTGCAAATTCGTGATGCTGCAAATACTGCTTGTACAATTACTTTAGGTAACCAAACAATTACTCAACCAGCAGTATTAAATGCTTCAGTAGCAAAAACAGATGTTACTTGTAACGGAGCCAATAACGGAACAATTACAGTAACAAGCCCAACTGGAGGTTACGGAACTTATCAATATCGTCTAAATTCAGGGACTTGGCAATCAAGTGGTACTTTTACAGGACTTGCTCCAAATATATACAGTGTACAAATTCGTGATGCAGCAAATACTGCCTGTACAATTACTTTGGGTAACCAAACAATTACTCAACCGGCAGTTTTAAGTGCTACTGTTGCCAAAACAAATGTTACTTGTAATGCTGCTAATGATGGTACAATTACAGTAAGCGATCCAACTGGTGGTTATGGCACTTTTGAATACCGTCTTGGTTCAGGGACATGGCAAACAAGTGGAAACTTTACCGGTCTTGCACCAGCAACTTACAGTGTTCAAATTCGTGATGCTGCAAATGTTACCTGTACAATTGCATTAGGTAACCAGACAATTACTCAACCAGCAGTGTTAAATGCTTCAGTGGCCAAAACAAATGTTACTTGTAACGAAGCTAATAACGGAACTATTACTGTAACAAGCCCAACTGGAGGTTACGGAACTTATGAATATCGTTTAGATTCTGGAGCTTGGCAAGCGAGCGGAAGCTTTACAGGTCTTGCACCAGCAACTTACAGTGTTCAGATTCGTGATGCAGCTAATGTTGGCTGTACAATTACACTAGGCAGTCAAACAATTACGCAACCAAATGTATTAAGTGCTACAGTCGCTAAAACTGATGTTACTTGCAACGGTGCTAATAACGGAACAATTACTGTATCTGCTCCAACTGGAGGTTATGGTACTTATCAATATCGTCTAAATTCAGGAACTTGGCAATCAAGTGGTAATTTTACCGGACTTGCACCAAATACTTACAGTGTCCAAATTCGTGATGCAGCTAATGTTGGCTGTACAATTACACTAGGCAGTCAAACAATTACGCAACCAAATGTATTAAGTGCTACAGTCGCTAAAACTGATGTTACTTGCAACGGTGCTAATAACGGAACAATTACTGTATCTGCTCCAACTGGAGGTTATGGTACTTATCAATATCGTCTAAATTCAGGAACTTGGCAATCAAGTGGTAATTTTACCGGACTTGCACCAAATACTTACAGTGTCCAAATTCGTGATGCAGCAAATATCGCCTGTACAATTGTTTTGGGTGACCAAATAATAACTCAACCTAATGTACTTGCTGCAACAGTTGCAAAAACAAATGTTACCTGTAATGCTGCTAATGATGGTACAATTACAGTAACTAATCCAACTGGTGGTTATGGTACTTTTGAATATCGTCTTGGTTCAGGAACTTGGCAAACTAGCGGAAGTTTTACCGGTCTTGCACCAGCAACTTACAGTGTACAAATTCGTGATGCTGCAAATGTTACTTGTACAATTACATTAGGTAATCAAGTAATTACTCAACCAAATGTATTAGCTGCAACAGTGTCTAAAACAAATGTTACTTGTAACAGTGCCAATGACGGTACAATTACTGTGACAAGCCCTACTGGAGGTTATGGAACTTATGAATACAGACTTGGTTCAGGAGCTTGGCAAACAAGTGGAAACTTTACCGGTCTTGCACCAGCAACTTACAGTGTTCAAATTCGTGATGCAGCAAATGTTGGCTGCACAATTACTTTAGGAAACCAAATAATTACTCAACCTAACACTTTAAGCGCTTCAGTTGCAAAAACAGATGTAACTTGTAACGGAGCCAACAATGGAATAATAACTGTATCTGCTCCAATTGGAGGTTATGGAACTTATGAGTATCGTTTAAATACTGGAACTTGGCAATCAAGTGGTAACTTTATAAGTCTTGCACCTGCAACCTACAGTGTTCAGATTCGTGATGCGGCAAATATTGCTTGTACAATTACATTGGGTAACCAAATAATCAGCCAACCAGCAGTTTTATCTTGCTCAATAACTCCAAATAAACCAGTTTCTTCTAATGGTTTGAGTGATGGACAAGCAACAGTTACTCCTGTTGGTGGAAATGGAGGTTATACTTACTTATGGGATAACGGAGAAACTACAGCAAAAGCAGTACAGCTTAATGAAGGACTTCATACAGTAACTGTAACCGACTCAAAAGGATGTACTACTACATGCAGCATTACAGTTACACAACCTGAAGTATTATCTTGTAATGTTGTTCAAGACTCTCCTGTAAAATGTTTTGGTGATAGTAACGGTACCGCTACTGTTACTGCTCATGGAGGTAATTTTGGTTACACTTACTTATGGGATAATGGAGAAACTACAGCAAAAGCATTAGCTTTAAATGTAGGTTTACACACTGTTACTGTTACCGATGCACTAGGATATAAAACAACTTGTACTGTAACTATTGAACAACCAGCAGCAGCTTTAAGCGCTACGGCAGTAATTGTTAATAACAATAATTGTACTTCTTGTCATAATGGTTCTATTAATCTAACAGTAACCGGGGGAACAACACCTTACACTTTCCTATGGTCAAATCAAGCAATAACAGAAGATTTATCAAACTTGACAAATGGAACTTATAGCGTGGAGATCACTGACGCCAGAGGTTGTAAAGCAAATTATACATTTACCATTTCTGAGTCAAGTATAAATGTTACCAAAGATGGTAGTTATGTAGATAATAATCATGATGGAATTACCAATGTAGGCGATCTTGTTACTTATAATTTTGTTGTAAAAAATACAGGAACTGTAGATCTTACTAACGTAACAATTACAGATAATAATGCCTCGATTACTGGTGGGCCAATCGCTCTTCTTGCTGCCGGTGCTACAGATTCAAATACATTCTCTGGTTCTCATATTATAACTCAAGCAGATATAAATACCGGATTTGTATATAACTTGGCATTAGCTACAGCTAAAGATCCTGAAAATAAAACAGTAACAGATAATTCTTCTGACCCTACTCCTTGTACTACTTGTCCAATTAAAGAGGATTGTCCTGATTGCACCATTACGGAACTTAATCAATCTCCAAGTATCAATGTTACTAAAGATGGTACATATGTGGATAGCAATAATGATGGAATTACTAATGTAGGAGATGTGGTAACTTATAATTTTGTAGTTAAAAATACCGGAAACGTAACATTAACTAATGTAACAATAACAGATAATAATGCGGTCATCTCTGGTGGACCAATTGCTACGCTTGCTGTTGGGGCAACTGATTCAACTACATTCAGCGGTTCACACGCAATCACTCAAGATGATATTGATGCTGGGTTAGTATACAACTTGGCGACTGTTGTTGCTAAAGACCCTAAAAACAATTCAGTTACAGATACATCTTCAGATCCAACACCTTGTACTACTTGTCCAATCAAACCAGATTGTCCAGATTGTACAATCACTCCTTTGACCCAAACACCGAAAATTGTTTTAGTTAAAAACAATAACATTACAGTTGGAGAAAATGGATGTGCTACTTTAAAAGTAGGTGACATGGTAACTTATACTTTCACTGTAACTAATCCCGGTAATGTAAGTTTACACAATATAAGTGTTGTCGATCCTCATCTTGGTTTATCCGCAATTGCATTAGAAAGTGGTGATAGTAATACTAATAATATTTTAGAACTTAACGAAACTTGGGTTTATAAAGCAACCTATACTGTGACTCAATCTGATATTGATAATGGTAAAATTACCAATCAAGCTTCGGTTAGTGGTACATCGCCTAAAGACATAATAGTAACTGACCAATCCGGAAATACTTCAACTGACAATAATCCTAATGTCATTACTATTTGTACTAATTCTGGTATAGCTTTAGTTAAAAACTATAACATTACAGTTGGAGAAAATGGATGTGCTGCTCTAAAAGTAGGCGACGTAGTAACTTATACTTTCGCTGTAACTAATCCCGGCAATGTGAGTTTGCACAATATTACTGTAAACGACCCTCATGCAGGCTTATCTGCTATTGCTTTAGAAAGTGGTGATAGTAATACTAACAATATTCTTGAAGTTAATGAAACTTGGATTTATAAAGCAACCTATACTGTAGCGCAAGCTGATATTGATGCTGGTAAAATCACTAATCAAGCTTCAGCTAATGGTAAAGCTCCTGATGAAAGTATAGTAACAGATCAATCAGGTAATACTTCAACTGACAATAATCCTAATGTCATTACTATTTGTACTAATCCTGGTATAGCTTTAGTCAAAACCAATAACATTACAGTTGGAGAAAATGGATGTGCTACTTTAAAAGTTGGAGACGTGGTAACTTATACTTTCACTGTAACTAATCCTGGTAATGTGAGTTTGCATAATATAATCCTTGCAGATCCTCATCCTGGCTTATCTGCTATAGCATTAGAAAGTGGTGATAGTAATACTAACAGTATTTTGGAAGTTGGCGAAACTTGGATTTATAAAGCAACCTACACCGTAACCCAGGCCGATATTGATAATGGCAAAATTACCAATCAAGCTTTGGTTAATGGAAAAGCTCCTAATGAAACAATAGTAACAGATCAATCTGGTAATACTTCAACTGATAATAATCCTAATGTAATTACTATTTGTACTAATCCTGGTATAGCTTTAGTTAAAACCAATAACATTACAGTTGGAGAAAATGGATGTGCTACTTTAAAAGTAGGTGACGTGGTAACTTATACTTTCACTGTAACTAATCCTGGCAATGTAAGTTTACATAATATAATCCTTACTGACCCTCATCCTGGCTTATCTGCTATAGCATTAGAAAGTGGTGATAGTAATACTAACAGTATTTTAGAAGTTAGCGAAACTTGGGTTTATAAAGCAACTTACACTGTAACCCAAGCCGATATTGATAACGGAAAAATTATCAATCAAGCTTCAATAAATGGTAAAGCTCCTAATGAAACAATAGTAAAAGATGAATCGGGTAATACACCAAGTAATAATGATCCTAATGTAATTGTTTTTTGTATTAATCCTGGTTTAACCGTTGTAAAAACTGCTACCACTAATAGTTTTAGTGTTGTTGGTGATATTATTCATTATACTATAACAGTCAAAAATACTGGAAATACAACGTTGAATCAAATAACTGTAAAAGATCCTCTTACTGGATTAAATACTGTTATTGCAACTTTAGCTCCTGGTGGAAGTTCTGATTATACACAAAGTTATACAGTAACTCAAGACGACTTGAACAAAGGTTCTGTTACCAATGTTGCTAAAGCCGATGGATTTACACCAGATGGTACTCCAATTAGTGGTACTGATGATGAAATAGTTAATGAAAAAGCGAATGTAATTGATGCTGTCGATGATAATGCAGGAACTGTTGTAGGTGTAAATGTAATTACTCCAAACGTTATCAATATATTTAAAAATGATACTCTAAATGGATTAGCTGTAAACCCAGCAGATCTAATTTTAACAACAGTAACAGCAAATCCTTTCTTGCAGATGAATGCTGACGGTTCAATAGATGTATTACCAAGTGCTCCTGTAGGAACACAAACTTTGGTGTACCAAATTTGTGAAAAAGCAAACAACACCAATTGTGATTCTGCAACAGTAACAGTAAACATTGAGGCTCCAAGTATGACAGTAAGTGGACAAGGTATTTGTATCAATGATGTTCCTTACTTCAGTTATACTACAACTGCCAATAACTTTACTCCGCTAAATGGATTAACAATTACTTGGAAAGACAAAAATGGTAATGTTGTTGCTACAATGAACAATTTACCACTAAACGGAAAAGTATTGTGGCCAGGAGCTGTGGTAGATCAAAATGGTAACGGAATCGATTGGCCAGGTTGGTTATTATTGCCAAACGGAAAATGGATAGAAGGTGCTGATGGTTTTGAAGGTCTCCGACCAACAGCTTCGGTAACATTAACAATGAATCCTAGTGAAACACTTGTGATAAATTATCCACCATCTGATCCTTTTTGTACTTCAAGACCAACATTCAAAATTGATGCGGTTGATGATACTGCCAGCACACTTGAAGGTCTAAAAGGAGTGAAAAACGTAGTTGATGTGTTTAAAAATGATACTTTAAATACTGTAGCGTTAAACCCTGCAGATGTGACTCTAACAGTTTTGACTCCTGATCCAAAAGGTGGAATAACTTTAAATGCTGATGGTACTGTAGATGTAAAAGCGAATACTCCTACCGGAACTTATACTTTGACATATCAAATATGTGAAAAAGCAGATGCCGGCAACTGTGATTCTGCGATTGTAACTGTGAATGTTACCAATATTCCTTTACCAATTATTGCTAATCCAGACATATATAGTGTAACTCAATGTTCATTTGGTGACGCGATCCGTAATGCATTAAGCAATGACTTATTGAATGGTGTAACACCAAGCTTGGCTGATTTTAAATTCAAATTATTATCAGTCGCTGGACAAAACATCCAAGTTGATAATAATGGTAATGTATCATTTTCAAATGGTGTAGCTGCAGGTCAATTTGTTCTTAATTATCAAGTTTGTGAAACTGCAAACCCAACAAATTGTTCTACTTCAACGATTACAATCAATATTGCTGGCATTGAACCTGTAACAATAACTGGAGCATCATACTGTAACGCCGATACAACTCCTGTTGATTTGAATAGTTTATTACCTCAAGGAACACCATTAACTGGAACATGGGTAGATACCGAAAATACAGGAGGCTTGACTGGCAGCACTTTAAATGCTCTAGGTATACCAATTGGAACATACAAATATGAATATAAAATTGCAGGAGATTGTCCAAGAAGTATATTCCTAACATTATCTATAAATGATGATTGTAAAGTGTTACCATGTAGAACTATTGTTGTACACAATGCTTTATCTTCTACTGAAGACGGACGTAATGATTACTTCCAAATTGAAGGAATAGAAGACAATGCTTGTTATAAAAACATCAGAGTTGAAATTTACAATCGTTGGGGAGTTTTAGTTTTCGAAAAAGACAACTATAACAATGAAGGAAATGCATTTAGAGGAAAATCTGAAGGTAGAACAACAATCAATAAAAATGAAGGTTTACCAACAGGAACATACTTCTATATATTAAGCTATGATTCTGATGATAATCTTGGTAATAAAGTTAGAATCAAAAAAGATGGTTTCCTCTATTTAGTAAAATAGAATTAGTCCAAAAAATACTCTGAGGAAAAGTCCTCAGAGTGTTTTACGGTCTTTGATTGAAAACTAAACATTAGTAAAAATAAATCCTCAAACCTTATGCTATTTACAAATAGCCAATTTAAACCAACAAATCGCACACTATGAAAACAAAATTATTTTCACTCGTTTTGATGTTGACAGTTATTGTAGGTTATGCGCAACAAGATGCGCAATATACCCAATATATGTACAACACAATAAATGTAAACCCTGCGTATGCCGGTTCGAGAGGTGCTCTAAGCTTATTTGCTTTGCACCGTGCACAATGGGTTGGCCTTGATGGCGCTCCTGTGACGAACTCATTCTCAGTAAATACACCTTTTAATAACAGTAATTTAGGATTGGGTGTTTCGATTGTAAACGATGAAATTGGCCCGTCTACCTCTAATTCACTATCTGCTGATATATCGTACACTATTCCAATGTCGGAAACATTGAAATTGTCCTTTGGGGTCAAAGGAACTGCTAATCTGTTCAATATTGACGTAACTAAATTAAATCCTGGTGATCAAACAGATCCTCAATTTCAAAATTTCAAGAATGAATTCAATCCAAATATCGGAGCTGGTCTTTACTTGCATTCTGATAAAGGTTATGTTGGACTTTCTGTTCCAAATTTTTTAGAAATGAATGCATATAATGACAATGAAGTAGCCATTTATAAAGAAAAAATGAATTTCTATTTGATTGGAGGTTATGTGTTTGATTTAAGTCCAAGCGTAAGATTCAAACCTGCATTTATGACCAAAGCGGTAGAAGGATCTCCTCTGCAAGTCGATGTTTCAGCAAATTTCCTTCTTATTGATAAGCTAGTTTTAGGACTTGCTTACAGATGGAGTGCATCGGTTAGTGCCATGGCCGGTTTCCAAATTTCAGATGCTTTCTATGTAGGTTATAGTTATGATTTTGAAACTACTGAGCTAGACAAATATAATTCAGGTTCACATGAGATATTCTTACGCTATGAAATATTCAAGAAAAATAACAAAATGATAACACCTAGATTCTTCTAATGGTATTTTAATAAAAAATATCTGTGTTTTAACAAATTTGAGGAATTAAATCTATTTTTATGTATATGAAAAAAGCTTTTAGAACTTTTAAAAATAAATATCATGAAAAATTCGATATTCCTACATATAACAATTATCTGTTTCTTTTCTTTTGCAGCTTGGAGCCAAAAAAAGACTATTGTTTCGAATGAAAAGAAATCGGATAAATCAAAAACTGACACAGCTATTGCAAATAGTCGAATTGTAAATACAACACGAAAAGTAAAGTATTATCATGTAGAAGAAATCACTCCTTTAAAATTTGGTGGTTACAGAACGATTTATGATGTTAAAGATGCCAAATTAATCAGGACTTATGATTTAGGACCTAATAATAGAAGAATTGTTACACCTGTATACGAAGATGAAGTACAAGTCGAACAACAAGTTCCAAGCTTAAAAGCAGATACCTTGAAGAAGATTCCTTCGGCTGAAATATCGATTTCTGATAAAGCCAAAAGAACAAATTCTGTTGCCTACATTGATATTATAAAAACTTATGAAAGAGTTTCAGACAAAGGTTTTGAATCTGTAGATATGTTAAAGAAAGTAGCTGATTCATATTTTTTTAGTGACGAACTAGAAAAAGCTGAAAAATGTTATACGAAATTGTTCAATTTGACATCCGACTTACCACCGGAATATTACTATCGCTATTCAATTTCTTTAAGAGCGATGGGGAAAAAAGAACAGGCCGATGAATTTTTGAAAAAATTCAATCAATTATCTACTAACAAGACTAGTAAATAATGCCAATATGATCAAAACGAAAATTATGGATATCTAAAAATAATTATTATGAAAAACATTACAGTACTTTACCTAACGATACTTAATCTTTTTTCATTGTGCATTTATGCGCAACAAGCAAAAGTATCGAGAGCTGATAAAAAATATGACAATTACGCCTATATTGATGCTATTAAAACCTACGAAAGAATAGCCGAAAAAGGGTATCAATCACCTGAAATGTTTCAAAAATTAGGGAATGCATATTTTTTTAATTCTGAATTAGATAAGGCGGCAAAATGGTACGACCAATTATTTGCTTTAACAACAGATGTTGACCCAGTCTACTATTATAGATATGCCTACTGCCTTAGATCTACCGGTGATATTAAAAAAGCAGATGAAATGCTCAAAACATATAATGAAAAAACTGGAAACACCGGAAAAGGAATACAATATTCCAAAGAAGTGAATTATATGGATAAAATTAAAGCCAATTCGGGAAGATATAAAATAAAAAACGCGGGTATTAATTCTAAATATTCTGATTACGGAAGCTCCTTCTACAATGATAAACTTGTTTTTACATCAGCCAGAGATACTGGAAGCTTGGGGCAAAGAAAACATTCCTGGACCAATCAATATTTTACAAACTTATATCAAGCAAATTTATCCAGCGATTCATTAATTCCAGCGATGCCTGTTAAATTTTCAAAAAGTGTACGGTCAAAATTTCATGAAGCTAGTGCCATTTTTACAAAAGATGGTAAAACGATGTATTTTACGAGAAATAATTATTTGGAAGGAAAAAAAGGAAAAGATGGTGATAGAGTTACTTTAGTTAAAATATACAAAGCTACTTTTGGAAAAGAAGATTGGGAAAATGTAACCGAATTGCCATTTAACAGTAATAATTATAGTACTGCACATCCAGCGCTTAGCCCTGATGAAAAAACATTATATTTTGTTTCTGATATGCCAGGAACTTTGGGTGAGTCTGATATTTTCAAAGTAAATATCAACGCAGATGGCACTTACGGAAATCCTCAAAATTTAGGAAGTCTGATCAATACACCAGGAAAAGAAACATTCCCATTTGTTAGTGATGATAATGAACTGTATTTTTCTTCCGATACACAACCTGGAATTGGTGGCCTAGATATATTTGTTTCTAAAATTAATGAGGACGGAACTATTGACGAAGTCCAAAACGTAGGAACTGATGCCAATTCACCACAAGATGATTTTGCATATATAATAAATTCCAAAAATCGAATCGGGTTTCTTTCATCCAATAGACCCGGAGGAAAAGGTTATGATGATGTTTACCAATTTTTGGAAACCAAAAGACTGATTCCTAAATGTAAAGCTGAATTAAGTGGTACTGTTTCAGAATTAGCTACTGGAGAAAATTTACCAAATTCGAAAATAACCCTTTTTGATGAAATGCATAAAGAAATTAAAAGTACTGAAACAGACGATAAGGGAAATTATATGTTTAAAGGTTTGGAAATTGATAAAACATACAGCGTAAGAGCTGAAAAAGAAGATTATTCCACTACCGAAAAAACAATCTCAATAGGTCCTGAAGATTGTAAAAATGATTTGGATCTTGGTTTTGAAAAAAAATTGTGTAAAGTTGCTGTGGGTGACGATTTAGGTAAATGCTTCGGAATTAAATGGATATACTTTGATTTTGACAAAGCTATTATCAGAGATGTTGCAACTTTAGATTTAGCAAAAATATTAGATGTTATGGGGCAATATCCAAATATGAAAATTGATATCCGTTCTCATACCGATAGCCGAGGTTCTTATAAATACAATGAAGGATTATCTGGCAGAAGAGCAAAAGCGACTAAAGACTGGTTGATCAAAAATGGTATTGCTCCAGACAGATTATTAAGCAAAGGGTATGGAGAGACAAAATTAGTCAACCGTTGTTCTGATGGAGTACAATGTACAGAAGATGAACATCAACAAAATAGACGAAGCGAATTTATCATAACCGCTCTATAAATTAAAAATCATATTTAATTAAAACAAAAAAAACTACCGTAACGGTAGTTTTTTTGTTTTGATCTATTTTTTGAGTTTATATCTTCACAAAGATATTGGTATAATATTTTTTACCGGTAGTTGGATTTTCTCTGACAGAAATACCAAAATGTGTATAATCACCTTCAATATTTTTTCTATGGCTATCGCTAAGCAACCAAGCATCAAAAGCACCTTTGGCACTATTGTAGTTGTAAGCAATGTTCTCACTTACGGTTTTTGCTTTTAGAACTCTCATGATATTAGTTGAACGTGCTTCAAAATCATCATGGTTTACAACATTATTGGCAATCATATAATTATCGTGCTCTTCTGATTTATAAGATATGTGGTTAATTCTTTCCAAAGCCTTTAAACCTTTACTTACTCGATAATCATTAATCAAAGTCATTGTTTCCAATTCAACAGGACTATATTCGTAGTTCGTAACAAGTGCCTGATCACTATTAGTTTCTTGAGATGCATCCTCGGCGGTACACGAAACCATAAAACTCAAAATTGCCACAAAGAAAGACAAACGAAGTAATTTCGATTTCATAATATTTAGTAGTTTAAATTTAAAGTAGAATGTGGGGCAAACTGCTTTAATGTTAATGGTTTAGCTCATTAATCTATATTCAAATAAACATACTAAACTTTAAACTACCAAAAAAAATCGACGAACTACATAAAATTTATAAAATCAAATGATTAATTCCTACATTATGGCGCAAGACGAGAAATGCCCCAAGAATAGTCCTCCAGTAGCTTATAACGAATCCTGTCATGCAAACGGTTAGGTCTTCCTTGCCAAAACTCTACCTCTAAAGGAGTTACCAAAAAACCACCCCAATGCTTTGGTCGAGGAATTTCTTTTCCTTCAAAATCTTTTTCCAATTGTTTCAAATTTTCTTCAAGATAATTTCGCGATGGAATAACTTCACTTTGGTTGGAAACAACAGCGCCTAATTTACTTCCGTCCGGTCTTGAGTCAAAATAACCATCAGATATGTTCTCAGAAGTTTTTTGAGCAATTCCTTTTATAATTACTTGTCGTTCCAAACTTTCCCAAAAAAAAGAAAGACAAACATTTGGATTATTAGCTATAGCCCTACCCTTTTCAGAATTATAGTTAGTATAAAAAATGAAACCTTCTTCATTAAACCTTTTTAATAACACAACACGTGACTTTGGAAAACCATCCAATCCGATAGTTGAAACTGTCATTGCATTCACCTCTCCCGTTTCATCAAAATCTTCTACTTCATGAAACCATCTGTTAAAAAGATTTATCGGATCCTCAGGAATCGAAGTTTCTAGTAATTCACTTTTTTCGTATGACTTTCTATAATTGCTTAAATCACTCATTTTATAATCTTTTAAATTGTCAAGGAATTATTCAAATTCAAAACTTTTGCCATCATCGGCCAACTCAACTTCCTTAAAAATTGTTTCAGCTTCTTTTTTGAACAAATCGATACTGTCGTAACGGGTTGAATAATGTCCTAAAATTAATTGCTTCGCATTGGCTTTCAAAGCAATTTTGGCAGCTTCTTTGGCTGTGGAATGCATTGTTTTTGAGGCCAATGATTCTTCCGATTGCAAAAATGTAGATTCGTGATACAAAACACTCACATTTTCTATCAATGGAACTACATCTTCGTAATATTTAGTATCGGAACAAAAAGCATAACTCAAAGGAGGGACCGGATCAAAAGATAATTTATGGTTGTCAATAATTCGGCCATCATCAAGAGTGATGTCTTTTCCGTTTTTTATATTCTGAAAATAACAAGTCTCAATTTCATAATCCTTAACGGAATTAAAATCAAGTCTTCGTTCCCCTATTTTTTCCTGAAACAAAAAACCGTTGGTATAAACACGATGTTTTAGTGGGATTGTTTTTACGATCACTTTATCATCTTCAAAAATAATTTCACTTTCATTTGATTCCAATTCATGAAAAATCAATTGATAATTCGTCCAGGAATTCGATAATCGCAACTGTAAATTAATTATTTCTTTTATTCCCTTTGGGGCATAAATATGTAAATCAGTAGTTCTACCCAAAAGAGAAAAAGTGGATATCAAACCAATTAACCCAAAAAAATGATCGCCATGCAAATGGGAAATAAAAACATTATTGATTTTTGAAAATTTCAATTTGTTTTTGCGCAACTGTACTTGAGTGCCCTCACCACAGTCAATCAAAAACAATCGGTTCTTAATTTCTAAAACCTGAGAAGTTGGATTGGTTAAAGTACGTGGCGTAGCGGCATAACAGCCTAAAATCGTGAGTTTCAATTTTATATTTTGTTTAATATTGTTTAAAAATAGTTTAATAGAATTTAAAATTGTTCAACGAAGAATCGATAAAGTTTAATCATCTATAGCTTTTAACGTTTAAACAACATTACACTTTTAAACAATTTTTAGAAACCTAAGTCCCTTTCAATCTCGTCCATTTCAATTAAATCATTCGCTTCCAAATGAGTAGGAACCACCGTAATCGATACCGGAACTTTGTTGTAATCAATATCGGGAACAACAAAAACCAATGACTTTTTCGCTTTTTTATATTTTTTGGCTAATTCGGCAAAAATCTTAATAGATTTTACATCCACCGATTTATCTTGTGATATATCCAAGATGAGATTGTGCTCTTTAAAACTATTGTATTGATTGTTTACCTTATCCAAAAACTCAATAATATTCCCTTCGGTATCTTTGATTGTAATAGTATGTCCTTTTGTAGTAACTTTCATAGGCATTGCTTATTGGATTTTTGACGCTAAAAGATAGATAACTGCCATTCGGATGGCAACTCCATTCTCTACTTGATTTAAAATGACCGATTGCTGAGAATCGGCTACATCACTTGTAATTTCGACTCCACGATTTATAGGTCCAGGGTGCATAATTACAATCTCTTTATTGAGTGAATCCAATAAAGTTTTATCTACTCCATACTGCTGGGCATACTCTCTGGTTGATGGGAAAAAGTTGACGTCCATTCGTTCATTTTGAACCCTTAACATGTTTGCTACATCGCACCATTCCAATGCTTTACGTAAATCCGATTCAACTGTTACTCCAAGTGACTCAATATACCTTGGAATTAGCGTTTTAGGTCCGCAAACTTTAACTTCGGCACCTTGCATTTGCAAAGCATATATATTGGAAAGCGCAACTCTTGAATGTAAAATATCACCAACAATCACTACTTTTTTTCCTCCAACATTACCTAATTTTTCTCTGATAGAATAACTGTCCAATAAGGCTTGTGTAGGGTGTTCATGAGCTCCGTCACCGGCATTTACAATACTTGCCTTTACATTTTTGGACAAAAAATAAGCGGCACCCGGATTTGAATGTCGCATTACTACCATATCTACTTTCATAGAAAGAATATTGTTCACTGTATCAATTAAGGTCTCCCCTTTCTTTACCGAAGACTGTGCTGCCGAAAAACTGATAACATCGGCGGACAAACGTTTTTGAGCTAATTCGAATGATAATTTTGTCCGAGTACTGTTTTCAAAGAATATATTAGCAATGGTAATATCCCGAAGTGAAGGCACTTTCTTTATTGGGCGATTAATAACTTCTTTAAAATGATCGGCAGTTTCAAAAATCAGGTTAATATCATTTTCATTAATGTATTTAATTCCTAATAAATGATTTACACTTAATTCGCTCATTGTTTTTTTATGTTTTTTTGTTTGTGGTTTATGGTTTGTTGTTTATTGTTGCTCTGCGTGTGAACAACAAACTATGAACAATTAACCATAATCATTTTTATCTTAATTAGTAACCAGGTAAACACCATCTTCCCCATCTTGCTCAACCCAGCAAACTTTCACTTTTTCACCATTAATTGCATCGACCTGACGACCGCGATAATCCGGCTGAATTGGCAAATCCCTGCTAAAACGACGATCAATCAACGTCAATAATTCAATTCCTGAAGGTCTCCCAAAAGACTGAATGGCTGTCAAAGCCGCACGTATGCTTCGCCCTGTGTACAACACATCGTCAATGAAGATTACCTTTTTATCTTCGACCAAAAAATCGATTTGGGTTTTATTGGCTTCCAAAGGTTTATTGGTTCTACGGAAATCATCCC
This sequence comes from Flavobacterium aquiphilum, assembly GCF_027111335.1. Lineage (NCBI taxonomy): Bacteria > Pseudomonadati > Bacteroidota > Flavobacteriia > Flavobacteriales > Flavobacteriaceae > Flavobacterium > Flavobacterium aquiphilum. The sequence goes on from NZ_CP114288.1 coordinate 2,944,744, forward strand.
TGAAAAAAGTGATATCCAAATACCCCAAAGAAACATTCGAAATATGATATTCGTTTTCTAATAATTCCTTTAATCGCTCAGCCAAAAATGTCCCTCTAGGTTGAATGCCAATCAAAACAGTTTCTGAAAAATCAAGATGTTTTTCAATTAACTGACAGGCCAAACGATGCAGAATGATATTGACTTCTTTTGAAGTGAGCAATACTTTTTGACTCATAATGAAGTGTTGTGTATTTGAGATACAAATATAGGAATTATGAATTTATTTGTTGAGGAATTGGAGTTACAAATATTTTTTTTTGAAATGAAAGACGATTTTGGTTGTTTCAATTGTGCAATCTTTGTATTTAGTACAAGCTTACAGAGAGTATACTTATACCTAATTATAACGATATTTAATCAATAATTAATTCTACATTTTTAAATAAAATATACTACAAATAATAATTTTCGAAAGATATATCTTTATAAATTAACCTTAATACCATTAAAATTATGAAAAAATCAATTGGTTTTATTATTTTTATTGTCCTGTTGGGGATGTTTGCCTGTACTAGAGATACAGACGGAGAAACGCACGGGGACATTGCGCAAAACAATACAAAAGATTGGTTTAACAACACCTTCAAGAAGTCGGAAGAGTGGAAACAAAACCCTGAAAGTACAAATAAAATACCTGATTGGAGCAAAGGTACTTATCTAGAAAATGACAGTATTGAAATTTTTGAATGTCCTCTGCAAGAAGAGTCCGTCAAAATCTTTATGCCCCCAAAAAAATCCTCAACAAACACGGATGTACAAAAAATTATCGATGCTATCCAATTGAGATTGGTAATTATCAGAACAGACAGCAGTAAAATGATAGTAAGAAAACTGTATTACATTCCCGACAATCAATATCTTTTAGCCAAAGGTGGAAACATTGACAACGTGATGTTAAATAAAATGGGGGATGATTTTACAGGACTTTTAATAACCAAAAATTGGAATGATAAAGTTTTATCCTGTCACAATATAAATAATGGTAAAGTAGAAAGTGTACTTGTAAAAGGAAACAAAAACAACACTACAGCAAGGAACGTAAACGAACTTGATGAGGTTATAGTAATGAATAGATATAGCCAGACTAGACCATATGACTACACAGGTTGGTATGTTCCATATAACCCACCTTCACCAGTTAGTAACCCTAACCTACCTTATAGTATGCCTGCTCCTGGAGGTGGTGGTAGTGGTGGAAGTTATAATGATACTGATGCTTCGAACTCTTCAATAGGAGTTCCTCCAAGTTGCCAAAGTTTTGATTTTAAAAATAAAACAGGTTCACTTTGGCAAGAAGCAGCAGTTAGAAATGTTCATTTCAATATAGTTGTTGTTACTCCTGAGGGATACCACTATAGTCAAATTATTAATTATCCAACTGCAATATTGTTTGGAACACCAACAAATATAAGTATTGGAAATACAGATATTAGTCCTGGACTTGCAGCGACTTTATCTGCAAAAGCCCTTGAAATATCTATGAGCGAAACTGTCAGAATGTATGGTAATAAGCCAGTAACAGAATTAACTGTACGATTATATTTTGAAGAAAGATTAAAGCATAACTACCCTTTATTTATACCAGGGGGTAGAGTAAATTTTAATGCATCAACTTTTAGAGGTATGCCAACTGAGTATCAAACAAATTTATTTAACACAGGAAATTGTAGCTAATTATGGTAAAAAGCACCTTAATAAACTTAGCATATTTATTTTATCCAAGAAAAATATGCTTTCAAAAAGAAGAAGAAAAATATTTTAATTCAGTCGAATACAAAAGACTAATAGAAAGAATTGGATATTTTAACAAGGATGAGAATAGATATTTTTGTGATATATTAAAAAAGGACTTTGAAAATGATAAAGTCCTTAGAAATTTCAAAGATGTATCTTTATTGGATTGGCAGGATAGAGCAATTAGCTTTAATTTGCAAATAGTTCAAGAAAGCGAACTGCATACTATATCATTGTTCTTAAGTATCTTAATACCATTTTATACAATTAGAGTTCAAAAAAACAAAATTGAATACTTTTTTTCAAGTTTAGAAATTGAACAAATGAAAAATGACAATTCAGATTCAAGAGAAATAAAAGATTTAATTTCTGAAATTAGTACACGTGTTGAAAACAAGATGTTATATAGAATGTTTCCAAATGAATTAATTAATATGATAATTGAAGATATTAATTTTCAAGAAATTCCATTTGGTAAATTCACTATGTTTAATGCCTTTTTTAATAATTCAATAACAACGGATAATGAGAACTAAAATTTCAATATTTTTATTAATTTCCATTATATTGCTTATTTATTTATTCTTTTCAGAATACTTTTTTACCATATGTATATATGACACATATTATCTAATAAGTTATTTTTATATTATCTTGTTAGCTATTTTTATCGGTTGTATTTATTACTTAAAACACAAAGAGAAACTAAAATAATAGTAAGTTTGAGTATGTCTGAAATAAACCAAAAACAATACCACAACACAATTATAAATAATTCTAAAAATTGCAAAAGCCCTTAAAGGGCTTTTACTTATTTTATACTTAGCACTGTTTGATTAGATAAATGTGGTTTACTTTGCAAGTATTATATAAAAATCAGCAATAAACAGTTTTTTTTACATAAAAGGAAAAAGTAATCATACTAAATTTAAAAAGCAGAAAAGATGTATTTAGCTTCATTTTATTTATTAATCTTTTCTCATAAAAATTTCAAAATAGCCCTAAAATTATAAATCAAGAAACTGCTTTTGTATATTCAACACAACAAAAAAACTCCCACTTTCGCTGGGAGTTTTCTTTTATAATTTTATCTCAAAACAATTAAGAATACATTTTCTTTCTTTGTTCCTGAATTTTCTCATCATCAAGGTATTCATCAAAAGTCATATAACGATCGATAACACCGTTTGGAGTCAATTCAACCACACGGTTACCTACAGTTTGAGCAAATTCGTGGTCATGTGTTGTAAAAATAACCGAACCTTTAAAGTTTTTCAATGAGTTATTGAAAGCCGTAATCGATTCCAAATCCAAGTGATTTGTAGGTTCGTCAAGCATCAGGATGTTTGCTCTCTCCATCATCATTCGTGACAACATACAACGAACTTTTTCTCCTCCTGATAATACACGGCTTGTTTTCAAAGCTTCTTCACCAGAGAAAATCATTTTCCCTAGGAAACCTCTAATATAAACTTCATCACGCTCTTCCTCTGTTTTTGCCCATTGACGTAACCAATCAACTAAAGTCAGATCATTTTCAAAATACGAGTGATTTTCAGCCGGCAAATACGCTTGATTTGTGGTAACTCCCCAATCAAACTCACCCGAATCCGGTTTTTGGTTTCCGTTCAATATTTCATAAAAGGCAGTTGTAGCACGCGAATCTCTTGAGAAAAGAACTATTTTATCGCCTTTCGCCATATTCAAATCTACTCCTTTAAACAAAATTTCACCATCAATCGAAGCGCTTAAATTTTGCACATTCAAAATTTGATCTCCTGCCTCACGATCCTGATCAAAAATAATCGCAGGATAACGACGGCTGGAAGGTCTGATTTCGGAAATATTCAATTTGGAAATCATTTTTTTACGGGAAGTAGCTTGTTTCGATTTTGCCACGTTCGCAGAAAAACGACGAATAAACTCTTCCAACTCCGCTTTCTTTTCTTCTGCTTTTTTGTTTTGTTGCGCACGTTGTTTAGCCGCTAACTGGCTAGACTCATACCAGAAAGTATAGTTTCCTGAATAGTGATTTATTTTACCAAAATCAATATCCGAAATATGTGTACAAACAGCATCTAAAAAATGACGGTCGTGAGAAACCACAATTACTGTATTTTCATAATTTGCCAAGAAGTTTTCCAACCAACCAATTGTTTCAAAATCCAAATCGTTGGTAGGCTCATCCATAATCAATAAGTCAGGGTTTCCAAAAAGCGCCTGTGCCAAAAGCACTCTCACTTTCATCTTCCCTTCCATATCACTCATTAAAGTGTAATGAAACTCTTCATTAATACCTAAATTAGAAAGCATTGCGGCCGCATCCGAGTCGGCATTCCAACCATTCATTTCTTCAAATTGCACTTGTAACTCCCCTATTCTGTCAGCATTTGCATCATTGTAATCCAAATAAAGAGCATCCATCTCTGTTTTGACAGCATACAAAACTTTATTCCCCATCAACACAGTTTCAAGCACCGTATGCTCATCAAACATATTGTGATTTTGGTTCAAAACCGACATACGTTTTCCGGGTTCCAAATGAATGTGCCCCGAAGTTGGATCGATATCGCCCGAAATTATTTTTAAAAATGTAGATTTTCCAGCACCATTGGCTCCAATAACTCCATAAACATTTCCGTGAGTGAAGGTTGTATTTACTTCGTCAAACAAAATTCTTTTGCCAAACTGAACTGATAAATTATTGACTGTTAACATGAAGGTCTCTTTATTAAAATTTTGCGCAAAAGTACAAAAAAATGTCAATTATTTTTTACTTAAAAAAACGAGTTCCATTATTATTTTTTGGAGCAGAAACATTAGGCTTTTTTATCAACATTTCTCCCGCTCTCCGCTGCAATCTTGTAAACCGAACCCCGGTTTACAAGGATTTTCACAACGATCGGGGCTATAAATCAACATTTTGCTTTTTTACAAGAATCTTTAAAAGAAAATACCTTTGCGTCATCGCGAGAGATTTAGTCCGCTGTGATCAAAAAAGAAATCTGCGAAAATCTGCAGAATCTGCGTGCTTATTTTTTTTCACGCAAATTTGACAGATATTCACAGATTTTAATTTTAATCGAATGACCAATTAAACGCTTTAAACCTTAAACAATAAAACCCTTTTTACTTTTCAACCGAATATGGACGGTCGTTCACAGCGGTTCCCCACGATTTAGAAGGAGTTGCACCCATAGTAAAAATCAAATCTCCGCCTTTCATAATTTCCGAATGAAGAATATAACTTTTTGTATATGGTTTTCCGTTTAAAGTGGCGCTTTGAATGTAAATATTCTTAGGGCTATTGTTAATTGCTTTTACAGTGAAACTTTTTCCATTCGTCAAATTCAACACAGATTCATCCATAGATGGACTTCCAAAAACATAGATTCCATTGAAAGGATTTACAGAGTACATTCCTAACGAACTCCAAACATACCAAGCCGACATTTGTCCAACATCCTCATTTCCGCACAAACCGTCAGGCTTATCTGTGTATAAATTATCAACGATGTAACGTACTTTCTCTGCAGTTTTCCATGGCTGTCCCACAAAATTGAACAAATACGAAATATGGTGACTTGGTTCGTTTCCATGTGCGTATTGCCCAATCAAACCTGTAATATCATTGGATGCTTCTTTTCCCATATCACCAGTAACAGTAAACAAATTGTCTAGTTTTTTGGTAAACGGTTTTTCACCTCCCAGCATCGCAATCAATCCTTCGACATCATGAGGTACCAACCAAGTATATTGCCACGCATTCCCTTCGGCAAAATCATCTTTCATGTGTGCCGATTTAAACGGGTCAAATGGAGTTCTCCATTCCGTATCGCTCACTTTTCCTCGAACAAAAGTCACTGAAGGATCGTAATATTTTTGATAAGCTTTGGAACGTTTGAAGAAATATTTATAATCTTCTATTTTCCCCATTTTTTTTGCCATCATCGCAATAGCACCGTCGGCAATTGCATATTCCATCCCTATTGCTACCGATTCTCTTAAATTATCGGCAGGAATGTAGCCTAATGTTTTCACATAATTCAATCCACGGTCGTCCTGCATAGCAGTTGCTTTTACGGCTTCGAAAGCCAATTCACCGTCAATTCCTTTAATCCCTTTCAAATAGGCATCGGCTACAATTTGAATCGCACTATTTCCTGGCATGCAATATGTTTCATTCCCCATCAAATGCCAAACTGGAAGATGCCCTGATTCTTGATAAATCGCCAGCATCGAATTGACCATATCCGAAACTCTTTCAGGTTGCGTCAATGTAAACAACGGATTTGCACCACGATATGTGTCCCATAAAGAGAAAGTCGTCAAATTTGTAAATCCTGCCGCTCTGTGTACTTGTTTGTCGGTACCGTAATAATCGCCATTAACGTCATTATAAATAGAAGGCGCAATCATTGTGTGGTATAGAGCTGTGTAGAACGTTTTCATTTTGGCATTATCATTCGTTTTTACCGCAATTTTGTTCAACTCGTTGTTCCATTTTTCGTCTGCGACGGCCGCAACTTTTTCGAAATTCCAACCAGGGATTTCTCTTTTTATATTCATCAAAGCATTTTCAGCACTCACCGCAGAGATTCCCACTTTGATTTTGATTGTTTCGTCTTTTGAAGTCAAAAATTGAATCACCGCTTTGGCACTATCTCCCATAACCACTTTGTTGATCATCTCTTTTGTATTGTCGTACAATTGGATTTTTTTGGCTGGTTTTGACAGAATTGCGGTAAAATAAATTCTTTGATCAGGAGCCCAACCTTTGGAAAAACGATAACCCTCAATTAAAGTATCATTTTTCACACGAATGTAAGTGTTTGCTGGTCTGTCCCAGCCGATTCCTTCGACCAAATCCAAAATAATATGCGATTGGTCTGAGGCAGGGAAAGTGTATTTTTGAAAACCTACCCTTTCAGAAGCAGTCATTTCAGCCTTGATTCCGTTTTTCTTCAAAATAACCGAATAATAGCCTGGTTTAGCTACTTCATCTTTATGATCATAGGACGAAATATAACCGTTGTCCATGTCCTTAGCCGTCCCTTTTTTCAAATTTATTTTCCCAACAGCCGGCATAAAAAGAATATCCCCAAGATCGCCAATTCCTGTACCGCTCAAATGCGTATGTGAAAAACCGATTATCGTTGGATCCGAATAATGATAGCCTGAACACCAATCCCAACCTTGTGAAATATTCACCGGCCCCAATTGAACACCACCAAAAGGAACATTTGCCCCCATGAAAACATGTCCGTGAAATCCGGTTCCAATGTAAGGATCAACATACTGCGTCAAATTTTGTTTAACCGATTGCCCCTGTATTTGCAAGCAACAAAAACCTGCAATTACAAAAAGTACTGATTTTAAATTTTTATTCATGTTATATCTTTTTTCTAAATTTTACTTTGCAATCTCAAAACTCGTTTCTAGCTGTACATCTCTTGAATTTGAACCGATTTTCACAGTATATTTACCTTCATAGATTCGGAATTGTTTTTTGGATTCATCCCATTTTTGAAGTTCTTCCAATGGAATTTCCAATGTAATATTTTGAGAGCTGCCTTTTTTGAAGGCAACACGTTTAAAAGCTTTCAATTCTTTCAGCGGCATTCTGTCAATTTTTGGATATTCAATATACACCTGAGCTACTTCATCAGCATCATATTCTCCTGTATTTTCAATTTTGATTTGCATTGAAATTTTACTCGAAGCCATTTTTATATTCTCTGGTTTTTGAATCCAATTATAACCAAAAGTGGTATAACTCAATCCAAATCCGAAAGGATATTGAACTTCTTTGGTGAAATAGCGATAGGTTCTACCACCCATCGCGTAGCTGCTGTAATCTGGTAAATCGCTGAACGATTTGTAGAAAGTAATTGGCAAATGTCCTGATGGAGACACTTTTCCAAAAATAAGATTAGCCAGTGCAGTTCCTCCTTGTTCTCCTGGATACCAAGCAAAGATTATGGCATCTACATATGGCTCGATTGAAGAAACATCGACTGCTCCACCTCCCGTAATCACAGCAATAATTGGTGATTTTGAACCTTTACGCAATGCTTTCATGTAGGCAATATGCGAAGCAGGCAATTCCATATTTTTACGGTCTCCTTTTCCATCAGCAAGAAAAGCATCACCTTCTTCGCCTTCATAAACCGGATTGAACCCAATCACTGCAACCGTCAAGTCAGACATCGAAGAACCCCACATTCCGTTGAAACGCTGTGTATCATTAAAGTCACAACCCATATCATACTCCACTCTCGTATCTGGCGAAACCGCTCCGACAATTCCTTCTACAAAATTCACAGCCTTATCACTAATTCCGTGGTAATTACCAACCAAGGCGTCAATTGATGCGGCATTTGGCCCTACAACCATAATCGCTTTGCATTTCTCTTTATCAAAAGGTAAAATTTTGCTTCCATTTACTAAACCATTCTTTAGCAAAACCATACTTTGTTCCGCCATTTTTCGGCTTAAACCAATGTGGTAAGAATTTGCAATACTATCGACTCCGTATTTTCGATACGGATTATCTTCTGGTTTATCATAGAATCCTAATTTGAATTGAGTGCGCAGCGAAGGAGCCAAAGCATTATCAATATCCTTCGTAGTAATTAATTTTTGTTCCAATGCTTTCATCGCATCTTTTTGCAATAAATCGCTGCAATCCATATTTACACCGCCTTTAATTGCAGCAGCGGCGACAGCAACACTATTTGGTAAGGCTTTGTGTTGATCGTAAATATCCTGTAATGCCCAACAGTCGGTTACGACATGTCCTTTGAAATTCCATTCTTTATGCAAAATGTCGGTCAATAACGTTTTTCCCGTACAACAAGGCTCGGAATTCACTCTATTATAAGCACACATCACCGATTCTACATTGGCGTCAACCAACTTTTTAAAGGCATACAAATACGTTTCTCTCAAATCTTTTTCATCAACAATCGCATTAAAAGAATGACGCGTACTTTCTGGTCCGCTATGTACAGCAAAGTGTTTAGCACAAGCAGCAGTCTTCATATATTTTGGGTTATCGCCTTGCATTCCTTTTACAAAAGCCGTTCCCATTTTTCCGGTCAGGAATGGATCTTCTCCATACGTTTCCTGCCCTCTTCCCCAACGCGGGTCTCTGAAAATATTGATATTTGGTGACCAAAAATTTAATCCCATATATTGCAAGCGACGGTCTTTGGCGACAGCCAAATTATTTTTTGCTCTCGCTTCGGTTGAAATTGCGGTTGCAACTTCATGAAACAATTCGTCATTAAAAGTCGCTGCCATTCCAATAGCCTGCGGAAAAACGGTCGCACGACCCGCTCTCGCCACACCATGCAAAGCCTCATTCCACCAGTTATAAGCCGGAATTCCTAATCGCTCTACAGGTCTACTTTGAAAACCAATTAAAGAAATCTTTTCATCGAGAGTAAGTTGTTTCAACAAATCCTCTACCCTTTTATCAATCGGTAAATCCTGATTTTTATACGCTGGTGTTTTCTGTTGTGCAATTGCTGTAACAGCCCAAAAACCGATTAAAAGTGCAACAGACAGCTTTCTTAGATTCAATTTCATTGTTTTATTTTTAGTGATTAATTAGCCAAAATGGATTCAATGAACAGCATTTGATTTCAAAAATACTAAATCGTTTTACTATATAACAATAAAATTTCAAAAAAGAATAAACAACCTTACCAAACTTGCAATTTCTCTATCTTATTTCCTTTGTTTTCAAAGGCTCCTGATGAAGGATTTATAGACGACCGTTTATTACCGAAATAATCAATGTCAATTTTTAAGGGTGTTCCATCAGGGTTTTCAAATTTTTCTTTGGAAACAGTAGTTTTACCCAACAAATCAGTATCAACACTTTTTGTTTTTAAACCTGAATCATCAGCCAATGTATAGGATATGAAGACTTTATTTCCTTCTTCAATCAATAAGAATTTAGGATCTACTGCTCTATTTTCAATAAAATTAACCTCTTTAAAATAAGGTATTGAGCCTCCATAATATATATTCCCATCAGCAGTTGCGGACAATTTTGCTTTTTTGTAATCGTTTAATCCAAAATTCTCATCTAGAGAATAACTTCCATCTTTCAATTCTTTTTTGGTTAAGAATATATTATTATAAAAACGGTCATCACCGGGAACAATTTCGGAAAGACCTTTAATTTCAGTTGAATGTCCCAAATGATAAGGCGTTGACCGGGTTTGATTTAATCCTAATTCAAAAGTCCCAACAATCAGATTATGAACAATCGCACCGCCAGTTGACTGTAAATTAATTGCATTTTCCGAAAGCAAAATATTATTATCAATCAAATAAGGGCCGTGATTAACTTCAGCGAAAATATCCTGCCAACTATTGTTATACATTAAATTTCTTGAAACTCTCGTTCCTTGTGCCATCCAATCCAACCAAATTCCAGCCCCGTCAACCGAGTGGATTCGGTTATGGATTATTTGTGTATCGATTGCTGCATGAAGTTTTATTCCACCCAATTCAGCTCCGCCAAATTGTTTCTTCTGATGGATATTATAAACATGATTATTTTCAATTGTACAAAAAACAGCGCCCATGCTTCCGCAAATTCCGGCCTGTTCACAATTAAATATTTTGTTGTTTCTAACGATATGGGAGCCTATATTTTCTTTGTTCCAGCCATTTTTTAACACTCTAAAAATGACTTCGATATAGTGAATGTTTCCATCATTGAAAATGTTCCCTAAATCCTGTGTCCAAACATTATGACCTGTTTTTCTTTCCTTTCCCAAACTGATTCCCACGCATTTTGAATCGTGAATCGTATTGTTTTCGATAATCCATCCTTTGTTCCAATGTGTCGCAACCATACCCACCTGCTCTGCCGTTGGCGCTCCCCATTGTGTTGCCGCTTGACTAAAATCAAATCCGGTGATAGTAATATAATTGATTCCTGGGGTTTCTGGATAAAAACAGGTTCTTCGGATGCTGACTTCGGTTAATTCCTTATTGGGGTTACGTTTTTGAAAATTAGCCCAAACTGTTGTTGTTTGGTCGTCACATTCGGTGTACCACGTGTAAAGAGTGCTCTCTTTTTCGTTCACTTTTGCGTTAGGCACTGGATTAGTAACCAATTCCATTTTATCCGTTTCAAAAAGCGATTTCCCACCAATAAAAATATCACAAGTATGAATTTTTACAGGATTACTACACCAATCACCAGCTACGTAGTCTTTGAATGGATTGTAATCTCCAAAAAAAGAATTCGGAATCACAATTTTCCAAACACCTTCTTTTACTTTTTTCCAACCTGTTAAAACTTCTGAGCCTTTGATTTCAACTTTTTCTCCATCGGCTGCCTTGTAAATAATTCGGTTAGAATCGTTTTCTCCACCGTTTTTCGGATTGATTCTTTCCCTATAAGTTCCGGCATGAACAATCACTACATCACCAGCTACAGCTATTTGGGCAGCATGATTAATCGTTCTGAAAGGCTTCATTAACGTTCCTTCATTTGTGTCATTTCCTCTAACAGAAACATGTATCTCTTTTGCCGAAAGGCCAAATGTTATTATAAGCCAAAATATTAATAATTTATATTTCATTATAACTGATTATTAAAATATTATAAAACTATATTAACTTCTTACTTTACTACAATTTCATCAATAAAAACCCAGGATTTTGAACCAGCCGAAGGGTGCCATTCCGGTAATTTCTTTGTTCCTGTTATTTCAAATTTGACAAAGCGAATGTTTTTTTCAGGAGCTTTAAATGAAAAGACTTTATTCACTTCTGCTTTCTCCTGATTACCTTCTGTCGAAATATTTCCTACTTTGATAAAATCTGTTCCATTTTCTGAAACCAAACAACGAATACCTGCCGGATGAAGAATCCAACTTTTGGCATCCCAAAGCGAACTGATTTCGATTGTTTTTGCTTGAACCGGTTTTTCCAGATCGACTGTTAAACTAAAGTCGACTCCTTCCCAACCCAACCAATGCACTTTGTAATTGCTATCGCCTCGAACACCATTGGTCAAGTAACTTAAATCTCCTTTGCTGTACTGTGGTGATGGAGTTTCGCTCGAAGTTACTTTTTTCTTGAAGGAAAGATTACCCTTCACCTGAACATCTATAAATCGTTTGGTGCTTTCGTAATAGGATTTTGGTGTCAAACCAGATTCGTTCAAATGGTCAATATTAGCCTGTTGGCAAACTGAATAAAAATCTTCAATTAGTTGAACTTTTTCTGGAATCACGGTAAAGTCGCCATTTTTCTCAGCGTACCAGCCACGCGGTCCAAACATGTCATTTTTACCAATTTCCATGATGGCAAACTGTAACGGTAATCGCGCCACTTTTACATGAAGCAATTGAGTCACATCCCCTTGGGCTTCTTTTTCAGCATTATCGAAAAAGGTATTGTATTCATTAATATTTGTCTGCGACAAAAAAGTATTCTGATGACTTGTCGGATGCTCGTAAATATCGAGTCTGTCACCGCTTTTCTTCAATTCACTTTCTAATTTATCAATGTATTTTTTTATCCATGGAGCCGCTTTTCCATAATATCCGTTTAAAAAATCATTCCTTATTTGAGCTGCATCAGCATTTGGATTCCACAACAAACGGGAAATCAAATAGACTTTCAACTCAGAGAATTCCGATCCCACCGAAGCATTCGCCTGCTGAAAATGAGCGGAAACGTTGTTCTTTACAAAAAACTGAATATTAGGCTGCAACACATGTAAATTAGGGAAAGGACTCACCGAATTGGCAAAATCGATATTATAATCCCAGAGGTAAATATGATTGCAGATTTTTCCCCATTCAATGATATCATTTTTGAACGATTCATTTCCCTTGTCCACTTCTATTGCTTTGCTACGATTCAATTCGATGGTACATAACATCACCTGAACATTTTTAGCTGGCTTTGTAACGGCTGGCGCTTTTCGCGAATATTCATAAGCCAAAGTCGAGATAATTTTATCCGGAAATTGTTTCGCCACTTCATTCACGAAACGGATAATCGGACCGGACGGGCTTCCTTCTTCTGCAATTATTTTGCTACATTTTTCACATTGGCAATACGAAAAATTATCATTCTGACTCACTGACCAGTATTCTTCATTGGGCTGAAGAGCCATTTCTTTTTTCAGTTTTTCAATCGTGATTTTTAAAACTTCTGGGTTTGACAGGCACAATTGGTCGATATTTCTTTTTCCATTCATTTCAGAAAAATATTCGGGATGCGTTTTGAAATATTCCTGCCACGGAACCAATTTTCCAAACGTATGCACATAGTAGCCTTTGGCAAAAATTTCATCAACGGTATTCAATCGATTCCAATCCAAAAATTCTTGCCCTACTTTGTCAACTATGTAAACAATTCGGCAGTCATTTTTGGGTTCGTCTTTTAAATTAATTTCAGGCAAATTGATGTTTTTTGCTGATGGTATTTCTTTATAATTTGACCAATAATAACGGCAGCCCATATACTTTTCCAGCAAGGTCACAATCCCATAAATACAGCCTTTTTTAACTCCTCCATCTATATAAAGGGCATCATTTTTGGTCTTTATCAAAAACCCGTCCGGATTTTGAATGGCATTCGAAATATTAATATAGATTGCCTTTTTACCTTTTGCCAGTTGGTTTGAAATTTGAAGCTGATATCCTGAAATTTCGGAAACATACTTTTGCAAAAGCAAAGCAGCCGTTTTTTCCTGTTCCTTTTCATTGGCAGAAATAACAATAACATAATCACTCTTCCCATTTACTATAAGCGGAATTGTTTTGGCAAAAGAATTAAACTGAAAAGCGAATAATAGCAAACAAAAGAAGGCTTTGAAGCTATTTGAGGAGACGAATTGATTACTATTTTTTTTCATTTTGTTTTGGTTAGTTTAAGCAAAAAAGATGAAGCTAATTGATATTCAATTCTACTTTATCTTTATTTAATTTTATTTATTCAGATTTTCGAACATTACGATGGCAGTATATAAAACACCCGCTTCGCCTCTAAAAGTCCCCGAACCTCTTGGCTCATTTTTAATGGAATACCATTCGTAGAAGCCATTGTTGTCTTTCACGCGTTTCAACATGGGTTGCACTTCTCTGTAGGCTTCTTCCACATAACCGTATTTGATTAATTGCTGAATCGTTCTCGCTCCAAACCACGTCCAGTCACCTCCATTTTGGTAACTATAAATCGGGTTCATGATTTTATTTACGAAATAACCGTTTGGATAAGGCGGATAAAGCGTCAGACCAATCGAAGGAGCACCAGCTTCTTTGACTCTTTTTACCATTTCATCCAATGAAGCTTTTACTTCTTTTTTGCTCAACAATCCCGCTTCCATTGCCACCGTTGTTCCTCCGAAATAAAAAATATTATTTTCGTCAAAATCAGCAGGAAAAGGGGAACCATTCAAATACAAGTGCGGAATAAATTTTTTCTTTTTGGCATCCCAAAGATAAGCACGACAGTTTTTGGCAACATCACTTCTGATTCTACCCCATTTTTGTTTACTGGCAGGCATCATTTCCATCAGATTATCCAAAGCGATAACAAACATTGCATTATCATAAATATCACAAGCAATATGCGTGTTTCCATCAACATCAACTCCATAACCCGGTTCTGGCTGTACATCTCCCCATCAGCAGTTGTTGCTCCGGTAATTAATCCGTATTTTTTAGTGTATCGATGTTGCATGAGAAAATCCATTGCCCATTCCAGTCTTGTTGCAACGGTTTTATCACCCACTTTTTCATTCAAAATAGATTTATCACCTGTCAATTTAATGTATTTATAAACCGCTTGTATCAATGAAGACTCCTGATCGGTTTCTACTGTATTTTTATGTGCAGCATATCTTGGTTCCAATTTTGAATAGGAAAAATCGGTTTCTTCTTTTCCTATTTTCTCTTTTGGGGTATAACCGTCAATGATGTTTCCGTCCTCACCCTGCATTCTGAAAAATACCAAAAGATTTTCCTTTATGTCTTCCTTTTTCGTGACTTGTGCAGCCAATTCGATGAAAGTATTATAATCACGAATCCATACTTCGCGATAGCCATCCCCGGCATTTACTCCCGTTTTCATCACTTCCAACGCCTTATTTTTCACAAAAGGCATATAGGAATCATTTTTGATTTTATCTGCTAATTTTTTATCAATAGAAGGCTTTGGCTGCGCTGTAGCTGTCAAAGCAAATGAAAATACTACTATTGAGGTTACTATTTTCTTCATATTATTTCAATTTGAATTAATTACTTGTACTCATTGATGGAGGCGGAGTTTTTATTCCCCATTTGGTATTAGGATTTACGCCCATATCAAAAATCAAGGTTCCTCCATCAGTTAGTTTTTTGCGGTCAATCCACACATTTTCATTTTTTTCGCCATTGAAAGAAGCTGATTGGATGTACCTGTTTTTCTTCGAATTATTTTTGGTTACAATTACCAATTCGTCACCCTTATAATATTTCTTGTCCAATTTGATTGTTACTTTATCAAATAACGGACTTCCGAATTGGAAGGTCGGATGCATCGCTGCGTGACCCTGAACATCAAACAATCCCATCGAAGCCATTACGTACCAAGCTCCCAATTGCCCTTGATCTTCGTCTTGTCCGTAACCGTAACCATGAAGCGGCTCCGCTCCGTAAAATTCGTCACAAATTGTACGTGACCATTTTTGCGTTAACCAAGGTTTGCCTGAATAATTGAATAAAAAGGACTGGTGCAAACAAGGCTGATTACCGTGGTTGTACAACATTTCCAATCCTGAGAAACTGTCGATTCCGTTTCCTCCGCCAAAAGTTGATTTTTGACTTACGTTAAATGTATTTTCCAAACGTTGGTTGAATAAATCCAAGCCCAAAACTTTTATTAAGCCCGCTGGATCTTGCGGAACATACCAAGTATATTGATAGCCATTTGCTTCCTGAAATCCTCTCCAAGCCTGCATTGGATCAAAATTTTCAATAAATTTCCCATCTTGGTATCTTGGTCGAATGAATTTGGTTTCGGGATCAAAGATATTTTTCCAATTTCCGGCTTGCTTCATCAATTTTTCATAATCTGCTTTTTTCCCCAATGCTTTTGCAAATTGCGAAACTCCGTAAGAAGTATAGGCAAATTCGAGTGTATGTGATGCCCCGAAGTTGAACTTCCATCCATTTGCCAATACAGTGTCTTTCGACGGAATATAACCGTCTTTTACAAAATAGGACAGATCATATTTCCCTGAACCAAATGGGCGATTGTTGTAACCGGTTTCATTTTTATAAGCTATTTTATAAGCTTCATCCACGTTAAAATCACGAATGCCACAGTTATAAGTCGCGGCAATCATCAAGCCAAAACAGTTTGTTTGTACACCGTTCGAATGTGCTCCGGCGGCAACTCCGTCGTGCAACCAACCCGTTTCTTTAGCAAAATCAAGATTAGACTGAATGTATTGACTCAAATAATCAGGATACGCTAAAGCCCAAAGTTGTCCCAAATTCCAAAATCCGCCCCAAATTCCGTCTGTGTTGTAATGATTGTATTTTGGTTTTCCGTTTGAATCCAAAGGAATACGACCAATTTTACCGTCGTGTCTAGGATAACTTCCGTTGACATCACTTGCCAATCCACGTCCTAAAAGTGCATGGTACAAACCAGTGTAGAATTTTACTTTATTAATGCTGTCTTTAGTTTCAACTTTGATTCGTCCTAATTTCTCATTCCATTTTTCATGTGCCGCAGTTCTTACTGCATCAAATGTCTGACCTTCCGATTCGGTTTTCAAATTCAGTTTAGCGTTTTCAATACTTGTATAAGAAAGTCCAACTTGCATTTCGACAACTTCTCCTTTTTTGGTTGTGAAATTTATATACATTCCATTTCCAATTCCTTTGGTTTCTTTTTGACTATCGAAAGTTTTGTCTTCAATAAATGAACCGTACGATTCTGGCGTTTTGCTCATCTGAATAACAAAATACATTTTCACTCTTTTTTCTGGGTCGCAGAATTTCAAGTATTCAGGATACGTTTCTATAGTTCCTTCCAAAGTATTCTTGCCCGAAAGTTTCATTGTGGCTTCCGTCACACCGCTACTTTCACCTTCGCGATGTCCAATATCGAAAATGATGCGTGATTCCTTTGATTTCGGAAAAGTGTATCGATGAAAACCAACTCTTTCTGTAGCTGTTAATTCGGCTTTAATACCGTACTCTTTTAGAAAAACCGAATAATAACCAGGCTCTGCATGTTCGTCTTTTTTGTCAAAAGTCGAACGATAACCTGTTTCCGGCTTTTCCAAAGTTCCAGGCGTAGTTTGTAATTTTCCTGTTATCGGCATCGCTACCAATCCACCGATTTGAAATTCGTGAAAATGTCCGAAACCTTCAATAGAATTATGACGATTGTCGTAACCACAGGGTTCCCAGCTTCCGCCACTTCCGTAAGCATTAGTGTGAGGAGCTAATTTAGCCATACCAAAAGGCACAGAAGCCGGTGTGTAAAAAAACCAACGCCCATGTACCGAACCAATTTGTGGATTAACCCAAGAAGCAGCATTAAAATCATCTTTTTTCTTCGAACAAGAAAAAATAGAAATGCTCATTAACAGCAGTAAAATTCCTTTTGATATTGTCTTCATATTTATTCCAATTTTATTTCTTCAATAAAAATTCTGAAACTCCACTTCCAACGATACTAATTTCGGAGGAACTTGTTTTTTCGTCTCCAGTCGTTACATCAATAATAGATTTTGGTACTAATGATTTCCAAATAAATTTGGTTTCTTGAGCAGAGGATTCCGGATTGAACAAACGCATTAATATTGTACCATCTTCGTTCGGAGTTAGACTAGTTACCACAATTTTTGAGTTTGTTAATTCAAAAAGATTCGAAGGCAATTTCACGTCGTCTTTAATCATAATTCCAATCAAAGGTTGTGTAAAATCCGCAGCCGCTTTTTCTATATCTTCTGCGTTTACTGCAGCGTGAGGACGAAGCGCATATCTGAAACTTACGATTCCTTCCTGATCTGCTTTATAATTGGTGTGCCAATAATTATTCATCACATAACTGAACCAGGTTGCAGTTGGTTGACCCGTTTTTTTCCATTCTTTGTGATTACCTTCAACGACTTTTCTTTCATCAATCATATTGCTTGGTTCAACCAAAGGCGATTCTAATAATAACCACTGAATTCCCTTGTCTCCAGCAGAAACATCCACCCATCTTCTTCCGTATAAATAATCCATATTCGATCCTGGCAATTGATCTTTTAGGAACTCCATCGAGCCATAACCGGCATCAAGAGTGGTTTTGGTAAATTGCTCATTGAATGGATATCCAAAATGAACACCCTCTTTGTTTCGGATGGCTTTTTTATCCAAAACATTTTGGATCATTACTTCGTCGCTTCCACTGTAAAGCGAAATAATACGCTCCAATTTATTGGCTCCAGGAGCATCTGAAGTAATTGAAACTGTTGTAATAACTGGTCCTTTTTCAATAATTTTTATCTGAACATTTCCGTTAGTTTGAGCTTCTTCAGGATTCAATCCCGGTACATACCAATAACTATTTAATCCTTGTTTTTTGAAATCACCCGCATAATTGAAATCCGAAACGGTTTTCAAATTCGTGATGCTTCCATTGTTTTTGTCCCAAGAGAATTCAATTTTTCCATTCGATAATGAATTTTCACTCAAAACAAATTTGCTGGACAAAGCAGGCGCTACTTTATTTGTAATTTCATACGAAACAGATCCAAAAGCAGGAACGTCTTTAGCGATAAAAGCCTGTTTTCCGTTGTTTAATTTTTGCAAAGGCAAAAGATTTCCATTAGCATCTTTCACTGATTTTCCGTCAACTGATGATTCAATAATCACTAATCCAGTTCTTTTCCATGAAGAAGTATTGAAAACGGCAATTTTTTTTGATTGTGAATTACTTATATCCTCAAACAAATTTTTCTCCAGCTCATTAATCTGCTTGTCGCCATCAAGTAAATACTGTTTTTTAATACACCACTGTTCAGTTACAAAAGGGACATCCGGTTCGGTTGTACTATTATGTGCTCCCCAGGTATGCTCATGAAACAGGAGAATATTTCTCCAGGCTTCGTAAAATTTTTTTTCGTTATATTTTTTAGAATCTAGCATCGTATAAAGCGTTGTCAATTGCTGTAAACGCAAACTGTTGATTCTGTTTTTTCCTTCTTCCTCAGCGGTCGAAATAGCTCCGTCTTCCCAATAAGGTGTCATATCCCCTTTTACGGTTGGGATTTTATCACCATATTTTTTTTCGAAAGTTTCAAATAGTTTCTCCGTAGTGTTCAGAACCAATTTTGGAGATGCATATTTCTCATTCCATTTTTTTACAAAATCAGAAATATTAGGTTCAATTGGCCCATTATCAGCAACGATATTAAAGCGCCATTGCACCATGTCATAAGGATAATTATTTGCGGTCAGTTCGTTCAAATAATCAGCGATTTTTTTAGAACCTCTTTCGAAAATAGCGCCAGGTTGCATGCCGTGCCACGACGAATATCCTTTGGCTCCAGCCCAAAACAGAACTTTTTCCTGACCCGAAGGAGAAGTCCACCAAACTGGTTTGTCTCCCCAATTCTTCAAAAAATGACCTGCCCTATCTCCCAAATAAGGATGGTCTAATCCCATAAAATTAGAACCTATCGAAAAGTATTTCACGCCTCCTTTTGAAAGAGCCGTTACGGTTGACCATGCAAATCCGGGGATATCCGAAATCATTGCTCCGTTTATTTTAAATCCAAATTCCTTACGCAATTTCGCCGCATAATCCGTGTAATGAAACATCTCTTCGGGTTGACTCATGCCGGTAAGCATGTTTGCATACAAAGCAGAAAGGAAAATATCGCCATTTTTCACAGCCGCAACAAATCTCTCTTTTTTCGTTGGAGTAGCTACTTTCAGATAATTTTCAACAGCCCAGATTGATTCAATATTCCATTTGAATTTTGCCTCTTCGGGATATGATTTTGTTTTTTCAATCATTTCGAGGGCATCATCAATATTTTTATTGTGAATTTTCAAAACTTCAGGCTGTAAATGTGAATAACCAATATCAGTATGCGCATGATGAATCAAATGAAGTTCCCTGTAAATAACAGGTTTTACAACATAAGAATCGTTGATATACGTTTTATTCCCAATGGTCGCGAGCACTTTTACTTTTTCTTCTTTACTCACTGCTGCAACCGGAACATCAAAACTGTTCATTCCATTTTTAACCGTATAAATGTGATTTTCTTTATCATTAATTTTCACCTTTACAGTTTCTTCTTTTCCAAAATGCAAAACAGTAAGAGCTAAAGATTGTGTTCCATCTTTTAAAAGAAAAGGCATCGGAACAACTTTTACATTTTCCTCAAAAGGAAATTTGAAAGCCATGAACCAATCCGTGCTGTTTTGTTTCTGACCTACAATTTTGATGCGAACGGATTGACCCGGTTTTACTTTATTTACTGGAAGACGCAAAAAAGCATATCCTTGTGAATCACGTGCACCGTCCAACTTTGTTTGTTGAAACACTAGTGCCGAACCATCTTCAGCTTTGAAAATCCAATTTGGTTTTTGATTTTTAGGCAAAGTTGTGAAAGTCAAAAGCTTTTTGTCATTGACATATAAATCATAATTTCTGTCACCACTACTGGTCCCTGTAGAATGTCCGGCTACAAATCCGAAATAAACATACTCGCCTTTAGTCCCTTTTGGAACTGGAGCTGTTTCCCATTCAATGACTTTATTACCATCTGTATTTCTGGTCAAAAGCGCTACAGTGGCGTAATCCTGAAAAGCCGAATTATAGCTAATATTTTCTCCGCTTATTTCTTGAGAGTAACCATTAATCCAATTGATTTTTCCGAAAAAAGGAGCTTCATTTTGTGCAAGGATTGACTGCGTTAAAAAGCCGATAAAAAGAGCAATAGATAACCGGACAATGTTTCGTTTTTTTAAATTCATATTCAATATTTTTATAATTCCCTCATTTAATTATAACTAATCTTTGATATTTCAACTTTTAATCATCATCGTCCTTTTTATCGTTCAGACTAACAAAAGCAGCTCGTCTGGGACCTGGAAATGCAACTGCATCCCCTTTAATAGCGTACCAAAGCAATTCTGTAAATTCCAGATCAGGAATGGCATCAACTTTTGAGAAATCGTAAGTCTCTGATTTTTGCTGCCATTTATTCATTGCTATATTCTTTTCGTTCAAATCAATATTTGCGGGAACCGACTTGAATGGTGTAAAATCGGGTTTTGATGTAAAGCTATTCCACAAAGGAGTCGAAGCGGCATCATGTTGCGACATTGGCGGTAATCCCAAAACCAACTCTATCGTACGTAAAAACGAAGTCGAGGAATACATCGTATGATCCACAAAATTCCGTTTTACATACGGTCCTGCTAAAAAAGCGGTGCTTCTATGTGCATCTACATGATCAGTTCCACTTTGAGCATCATCTTCTACAATTAAAACCAAACATTCGTTCCAAATAGGGCTTTTACTTAAATATTCGACTAAAAGTCCTGTAGCCAAATCATTGTCTGCAACGTGTGCATTTGGCGTGGGTCTTCCTTTTCTTAAGCCTTCGGTGTGGTCGTTCAGAAAACGGATTGTATTAAATCGAGGAACTTGCTTAATTGCTACCAACGAATCAAAATCTTTTTTCCATTGTTCGAAACGGTTTACATCTTTTTCTGCCAATTCGACCCAAGTATTGAAACTTTTGCAATAATGATTTTGCAAAACAGCTATTGTCGGCTTTTTTTCAATAATAAATTCGCCATAAGTTCTGTAACTTACATTGCCACGTTTGCAAGCATCCCAAATAAACCCTGCTTTATTGTTGGCAATCGGTCTGCGGCCTTCTCCTGGATAATCCCAAGCACGACCGTAGCAGGTAGGCCACATTTTTTCAAGATAATCTGTTGCATAAGCGCCAAGTGACCAATTATGACCATCAGCACTGACTTCGGCATCAACATAAAAATTATCCAAAAGCACAAAGTCTTTCGCCAACTTGTGCTGATTGGGTGTTATTTTTTCGCCAAACATAACTAGCGAAGGATCTCCATTTCCTTCTTTTACATCACCCATAACCTGGTCGTAGGTTCGGTTTTCTTTGATAACATAAAACACATATTTTATTGGGCTTACATCCCCAACTTTCATTGGAACGGGATTTCCAACATCATTATGCGCTTTCAGTTCTTTTTCTTTTGAATACGGCGAATTTTGATAAACCATTTTAGTATAAGCGCCCAATAAATCTGTAGATGGTTGGTCGATAATGCTTAATGTCCCTTTGAACAATTCACCAATCGAATGCACCGATTTGGGTTTGGAAGCGTCCTCTGCCCTATATTGTAAATTATATCCTTTTGTATAAGGTGTTGGTGCCTGAAGATTGGTCATCGGAACAAATCCTTTTCCGTTGGCTACAAATATTTTCTTGTTCACAATCCTAACATTCGTAGGATACCAGCCAGTAGGAATAAATCCAAGCGATTTGCTTTTACCAGAATGACTTACATCAAAAACAGCAAGACAATTATTATCAGCATTGGCAATATAAAGTTGTTTTCCATTATCGCTCAAACTCAAAGAATTGGTAGTTGATCCCGCCGGTGCATCAGGATATAAGGCAGCATTAAGTGTTTCAACGATATTACGTGTTTTTCTATCAATGACTGAAACCGAATTATCATTAGAATTGGCAACAAATAGAAAATCATTATTTTTTGAAAGTAGAATCTCATTTGGGTGGCTTCCTACAGGAACTGAAGCTATAAATTCTTCTTTTATAGTATCATAAACCAATAATTTTTCGCAACCCCAACAACTCACATACAATTCTTTTGAATAGGGAGACAAAACACAGGTAAAGCCTTCACCGCCCAAAGGAAGTTGCTTTTTAACTTTTTCGGTTTTCAAATCCATCACATAAAGTGAATTATTGTCTTTGGTCACCACATAAAGCAACTGATTTTTGTCGTCAACATCAAAGCCTGCAGGCGAAATTCTATTTGGCCATTTTTTGCCTAAAGTAATGGTATCGGCAAGTTTGAGTTTATTACCAATCAAATCGATTCGGTAAATAACATTGTCATTCCCTCCCGAAGCGTACAATTGTTTTTCGTTTGAACTAAACTTCAATCCGTACCAACTCGAAGGAATAATAATACTATCGACTTGTTTTTCCTTTTTAGGGTCAATAAGCTGAATATAATGCTTCCCTAAACCGTTATTAGTTACTGCAATCCATTTTTTTGATTTACTAACAGCAATATTCAATGGCAAATCGCCCAAAGGTAAAGACCTGCCAACATTTGTAATTGACCAGCCATTAGGCAATAAAACGGTTTTGACTTCTTTTTGCAGTTGAGTTTGCGCTATTAAACCATTCCCAAAAAAGAAAGAAAACAAAGACGCAAAAACTATTTGAACAGAACGATTTTTCATGGCTTCGTTTTTAATCTACGATTATTCAATTTCTTCTAAAATCTCCATTTTATTAATGGATAATTCCTTGCCACTATTCAAATCAGAATTCCATTCTCTTTCAATTTCTTCCAGACTTTTTCCTTTGGTTTCAAACAGTTTCTTTTTAGCATATAAAAAAGAAAGAATACAGAAGAAGGAGAAAATAAAAAACGTAGTAGCAATTCCCAATCCGTCTCGCATCACAGGAAACAATAGATTCACTATATAATCGGAAACCCACATCGTCATAATGCAGACTGATAAAGCGGTTCCTCTTATATGAGTTGGAAAAATTTCTGTCGATATAACAAATTTTAATGGCCCAAGCGAAAAAGCAAAAAACAACAGGAATAAAATAATACTAAAGAGCATGAACCAACCCGTAACATTCATTAGGAAACAAAAAGCGGTTAATGCCAATGCAAAAGCGGCACACAAAGAACCTACAATGTATAATGGTCTGCGACCCCAACTATCCACTTTTGAAATGGCAATAAAAGTAAAAAGCACATTGGCAGATCCCAATATTACCTGATAAAACAGCGCATCACTGGTAACAATTCCTGCCGATTTCAAAATTGTTGGCCCGTAAAAAATCACGCCATTGATTCCGCTAAATTGTGACAAAGCTGTAAGTACCATTGCCAAAATCAATAATTTACGAAGTGGCAATTGTAATAACTCTTTAATTCCGCCTGATTTTTGACCAGCCATTTCTTTGATGGAATCCAACTCCAAACGAGCCGTTTCTTCGCCATTTATTTTTGTCAAAATATCCAATGCCTTAACGTTTTCCCCGTATTGTACCAACCAGCGTGGGCTTTCGGGAACTATTAATAATAACAAACAAAACGCCAAAGCCGGTATAACCCCAACGATGAACATTCCGCGCCAAACATTTTCAACAAACATCCAATGCACCAAACCAGTTCCTTCTCCAGCATTGGCCGAAGCGTATCGCTGCAAAAATAAATTACTGATATAAGCCGCCAAAACTCCAACGGTTATGGCAAGTTGATAAAAAACAACCAACTTTCCTCTCTTTTGCGAAGGCGCCACCTCGGAAATATAAAGCGGTGACACATTCGAAGCCACACCCACACCCATTCCTGCAAGGACACGAAAAGCAATCAATACTACATAAACTTCCGAAAACGCGAATCCAATAGCACTGATTAAAAACAAAACAGCAGAAACAAACAGTACTTTCCTTCTTCCTATTTTATCGCTCATGTAACCCGAAAACGCAACACCTACAATACACCCTAATAAAGCGCAGGACACAAATAATCCTTCCTGACCTGATGATAAGCCATACTGCAATTTCAATGGTTCAATAATTCCACTTACTACGGCCATATCAAAACCGAATAAAAAGCCTCCTAAAGCTGCAATCAGCGTTATAAGCGATATAAAATAATTAGTTCTTTGTCTTTTCATAATAGTTTTGGTTCTTGGTTAATAGGTTACTAAATCGATTTTTTATTTAGCATAAAAAAATGGTTGCTTTATTGTTTCTCGAAAAAATGTAGTTAACACCAACTGTCTTTTACATATGAAACCACCACAAAAGCTTTATTATCGCCTTTGCAATTGATTTTGTATTTCGGGACATTCGCCGGAATTACAAAAGTTTCGGCATATTTAAATGTTTGGGTATTTTCTCCCGCAGATACTTCGGCAATATCTCCTTCGACCAGCATACAAATGTGACACTGACCTAAAGTTTCGATTTCGATATCCCCTGTAAACTCATAGCGGTCAATAGCATAAAAATGTTCTTGATGAGTTGATAAATTCATTTTTCGTCCGTTTGGAAATTCCTGAACAGCAGTTTGTTTTGATATAAATTCATTGGCAACCCTTTCTCCTTTTCTGTCAAAATAAACATTCTTCAACCCATGTTCAACATTGATAGGGCGTGGTTTTCCGTCCAATCCCGGGCGAACCCAATCGTACATTTTGAAAGTAAAAATGTAAGGCGTACTGCTTATTTCCAGAACCATATTATTAATTCCCGAAGCGTGAATAGTTCCGTTTGGAATCAGGAATAAGTCGTGTTTTTTGGCTTTGAATTTTTGTACGTATTTTTCAATTTCAATTGGTTGGGCTGTCTCCTGAGACTCGATTAAAGCTTGCTCAAATTCTTTTGGATTAATATCATCTGTAAAACCTAAATACACATTTGCATCATCTCTACAATCAAGGATGTAATAGGTTTCATCCTGCGTAAAAGGTTCTCCAAAATTCTCTTTGATATATTCGGGACGAGGATGACATTGCACAGAAAGATTTCCTCCATCGAAAGTATCGAGATAATCAAAACGAATCGGGAAATCATTTCCAAAACGTTCTGCCGCTTTTCCTAACACTTTTTTGTTGTCACGGAACATCAAAAAATCAAAAGAAACTTCCAATAAATGATTGTTTCCTTCCAAAACAATTCCGTTTTCCGGAGTAATTAATTCAAAAGACCAAGCATAATTCACTTCTTCCTGATTCAAATCATCAATGTGATTTTTCATCCAATGACCACCCCAAACCCCAGCTTCAAACCATGGTCTAGCGCGTAACGGTGATTCCAACATTTTGTCCAACGCTTTTCTAAAATCACTTCCCTGCATCCAAGTAATTTCATCAATACGTTGTTCATCAACGATTAAATCAATTTTTGGAAGTAAACGTTCTTTGTGCGCATTCAAAACCGGCCATTCAATAAAATACAGTCGTTTGTAAATTTGCGAATACGCCAAAGTATCAGTGGAGCCAATATTTTTAACCGAGCAAGCTCTCATTCGGTATTGGATTTCATTTTTAGGCACATCCACATAAATCAATTGCCCTTCCCAATTAGCCAAAGAAGCGCCAGTCCCATAAACAATACATATATCAGCCGCTGAATCGGGCTGCAACATTTTTAGTTTTTCAGCATCAAAGAAATCGGAAAGTTCACCTTCATATCGTTTTCCGAAAACCAAATCATCACCATTCATATTCGGTTTAATCATTTCGTCAATCTCGGCAGATGATTTCAAACAAGCATCAATATCATACCAAAGCACATTTATCTTTTTTTCGGTCAAAGCCGAATTCAAATGGTTTCTAAAATTCTCCCAAAGCACACCTCCAAATCCGTCAATAATTACCTTTTTTTGTTTTGAAATGGCATTCGCTAAAGAATCAAATCCTACAAAAACGTCTGAATTGGTGTGAAAAGACGGAAAAATATTGTAATCTGAATTGCTTTTTACCACCTCATTTACCGGCAATAAAGCTTGTGTGGTTTTTCTTTTGGACTGAATAGTGTTTTCCATTTGTAATCTATTTTTCTTGTCTGCAATAATCGTAGCTCCTGTCAAAATGCTTTGTTCCGCATCATCACAGAAAAGGATATTAATTTTTGTTTTTAATGATTTTAATTTTTCTTCCAATACCGGTAAAAACAAAGCTTTAGCTTTCGAAATATTTCCGCCAATAACAAGTTCTTCACAGCTAAATTTTTCGAACCAAGGAAAAAGAAAAGTTCCCATATTGGCTCCAAAATTTCTGAAAACTATCTTCGAAACATCCGTATTTAAAGCTGCTAAAGCTTTCACCGATTTAATTATCTGACCTGAAAGTCGTTCATATTCAGCCAAAATCCAACGAGTTGAAAAACATTCATCAGCAATAGTTCCTAGGAAAGGTTTATCATAAAACACTCCATTTTTTGGTACGTCAGGATGATTTTCAACCAAATCACCATCGACCATAAAAGCGGAACCAAAACCTGTCCCAAGAGTTAAAAAAACGGTTCGTTTGCTTTTTAATTGATGTCTATGATAAGCTCCTACGGCAAAACAATGTGCATCATTTCCAAATGCAAAAAAAGCAGTATCTAAACCTGTGAAATTTTTTAATGCCTGTTGTATATGAACTCCAAAAGTTGTTTCAAATTTACCTCCGACCCCTTTTATTTCACTCACCCCTTTTGCATAATTAAATGGTCCGGGAAAAGCGATTCCAATAGTAGCTACTCCATTTTGGTGATCTAAAGCTTCTTTTATTGAGTTACCAATAGCTGAAATGATGGCTGTTGGATTTTCATTTGTATTGATTTCCTTTCTAAAAAATGTTTGCTTTTGGTTATCTGTAGCATTGTGTTCGATAACACTTACAGTAACATGGCTTCCTCCTACATCAACTCCTACTTTTTTCATTTTTCTAAATCGTACGTTTAATTTCTATTGTATAGGTAAACCAATCATTTCTATAATAACAGATATTATATTCGATTGGTTTTCTGGCCGTGTCGAGTACTACACGCTTTCTTTCAAGAACAGGCTGATCTTTTTCAATTTTCAAATTACTAGCAATTTTCTTACTGGCAGCAATGGCTTTGAGCTCTTCCTGTGAATACACGGGAACCACATTGTATTTATTATCCAATATTTCATATAGTGGGGTTTCAAAATTTTCATCAAGAGAAAGACCTATTCGAGGATGAAAATAGGATTCAAAATAAACCATTGGACTATCGTCAATGCTTCGGATTCGTTGTAAAAACATGACTTCGTCTCCTTCGTTTATTTGCAAATGTTTAGCAACTTTGGCACTTGCAGGAACAATTTCAGCATGCAATGAAAGATTTTTGAATTCCAAGCCCAAATCCTCCATCTCGTGGGTGAAACTCATCCAATTATTAAGATTGGTGCTTATCCGATTTTGAGTAACCCTTGTTCCAGAACCTTTTTTTCTTTCCAACAATTTTTCATTCACCAAAATAGCAATAGCCTGACGAAGCGTATTGCGGGAAATTCCCCAACGTTTTGCCAAATCGACTTCTTTTGGAAATAATTCACCTCCTTTAAATTCCGGAAGTTTAATAAGTTCACGTAATTGTTCTTCCGCTTGTTTATGCAAAGGAATTTTACTGTCATGATCTAGTAACGGTATATTTTTTAAATGTTCATACATATGACAAATGTAACATTTTTATTTTATCAAAAAAATTATTTTAAGTAAATATAAATAATTGATATATAGCATATTTTAGTAATACATTTATTTCCTAAAACGTTATAGAGAAATAGTTGATTTTCAGAAAATAAAAATCAAAAAACTCCTTTTCAAGTCATTTTAAAATGATATGTTCATATTAAAACTTGAATAATTATATACCTTTCTCCTACTATCATATGCACTTATTTAATATATTTGTTTTTTAATAAAACGATTTAGTATCTAAGTCATAAATATTAGGATACCTCTATCTAACTCACCAAAAAAAAAGAATAGATGAAAAAAAAAGTATTAACCCTGTTGACCGTTTGTGTAATTACTTTGTCATTTGCACAAAAAATACCGACAGCAATTAAAGTCACCTACCTAAGAACATCGAACGGAAAAGTGACTGAAAATCAAGACCCGATGTTTTTGTTTGCTTCGAAGGATTTAAGTTTAATAACAACTGACAAAATCCTGCAGCAAAATGCAAACTTCCCATTTGAACAAACTTTTATCGATTTTAACACCCAAACGATTTCACAATGGGCACAATTGAAAGGAGGCAAATCTATTCTCAGTAATGATAATGAAGCTTTAGGTAAACAAAAATTTGAATTCAGCTCCGAAACCAAAAAAATCCTGAATTATACTTGCAAAAAGGCAACAACCTTTGTCAACTCAAATAAAATTGAAATTTGGTACACCACTGAATTTGGATTGAAAGGAGGGCCTAGTGTTTTGGGACAAAATTTAGGTTTGGTTCTGGAAACCATTCGTAACGGAAATTCGACTTTGACAGCTACAAAAATTGAAATTTTAAAGACCACTCCTACCCTTCTTGTAATTCCACAGGTACAAGCTGTTGATCAATTGACTTACAAAGATTTATTATGGAAAAGTCGCTTTGTAAATATTCCGGTTTTTACCAAAGAACAAATTCATTTTGTTTCGGATGCCAAATCAAATGACAGCATTTATAGATTTGCAAACGGAACTGTAATTGTTCGAAAAATTAAATTCCCTGAAATCAAAAGAGGAAGTTCCATTTATGCAGATGTAACCGAGCAATCAAATGGTGATGCTTATGACAGAACCGGTTCGGTTTTTATGATTCCGATGGACAAACAAAAATCTTTTCTTGACGGATTAAAAAATGGTATAAAAACCTTACCTGTTTATGAAAATGGAAATGGCAAGAAATACCAAGGCGTTGTTTCTACCAACGAATACACCTCATTATTAGAAATGATGCGCTTTTTCACTCCTTTTGGAGTAAAGCATTTCAACTATTTACAACTAAAAAACAAAGTTTGGCAGGATAGTGTTATCTATCGTCAAGACATTTCATTATTACAGCCAAAACTAAGTGATCAAGAGGTTTATATTGGAATGTTTATCGGTAATTATGATGCAGGCGGGCACAAAGCGAGTTTAAACATTACGATTCATGAAGGTGAAGACAACAATACCAAAGCTGATTTTATTTTGCCTCTTTTCAATACGCTGAATGTAATGGAAATGGCGGGACAAGAATATTCAACAATGTTTGATAACGAAAAAGGGCTCGAAATGACATTTGAAGTGCCTGATGGTTATAGAAATTTCAAATTGAGTTACACTACAACCGGTCACGGAGGTTGGGAAAATGGTGATGAGTTTTTGCAGAAAAAAAACACCATTTTGATTGATGGAAAAGAAATTTTTGGATTCACTCCTTGGCGCACCGACTGTGGTTCATACCGATTGAGTAATCCTGCTTCGGGTAATTTTGGTAACGGATTGTCATCTTCTGACGAAAGCCGATCCAACTGGTGCCCGGGAACAACGACGAATCCAAATTTGATTGATTTAGGAAATCTTTCTCCTGGAAAACATACCATCAAAGTATCTATTCCGCTTGGAAAACCTGAAGGGAGTAGCTCAAGTGCGTGGAATGTTTCGGGATTTTTGATTGGGGAGAAATAATCCTCTCCCCCAACCCCTCTCCGAAGGAAAGGGGAGCGATGCGGATTCTCGATACAATTTGAAAAGCTAATGTATTTCAAATTTACTACCAATGACGTTTTTGTTTGGATAGGGCTTCGACTGCGCTCAGCCTGACAAAACAAACTTCATTTATATTGCTTTTTTTAGAATAAAAATGATATCTAGAACTGACGATAAAAAAAATGATTACTAGAGAAACAAAATGTTGCCTTTCAGCCCCGATAGAAACGAAAATCCTTGTGGGCTGGGGTTCAGCCCGCAAGATTGTAGTGAATAGCGGGAACCATGCTGGCAAAAAAGCCAATTGTTTCTGCTTCAAAAAAATTTAAACTAACTAAACTCTAAATAGAATGAAAAAAACAGCACTTTGTTTACTATTCCTATCAATGAATTGGATGGGAATTCTGGCGCAAACATACGCGCCTACTGAGGGGAATTTGAAAAATAGAGCCGCTTTTCAAGACGATAAATTCGGAATGTTTATTCACTTTGGACCTTACAGTGTTTTGGGTAACGGCGAATGGGTGATGAATAACCAAAACATCAAGGTTACTGAATACGGAAGACTTATTAATGTGTTCAATCCGCAAGATTTTGATGCTAAAAAATGGGTAGGAATTGCAAAATCGGCGGGAATGAAATACATCACTTTCACGACACGTCACCACGATGGTTTTAGCAATTTTGACACCAAATTATCCGATTGGAAAATTACCAATACGCATTTTAAAAGAGATTTATTAAAAGAATTGGCTGACGAATGCCACAAACAAGGCATCAAATTATTTTGCTATTATTCGCTTTTAGACTGGACAAGAACCGATTATCAATACGAAACCGGAAAAACTGGAAAAGGAACAGGCAGAACCCAAAAAAGTGACTGGGACAGCTACATTCGCTTTATGAAAGGACAATTAACTGAATTATTGAGCAATTACGGTGAAATTAGCGGAATTTGGTTTGACGGGCATTGGGACCAATTGGATAATGACACAGACAAAACATTACTCTCAAAAGTGAATTGGCATTATGATGAAATCTACAAATTGATTCACTCGTTGCAACCCAACTGCATGATTTCGAATAATCATCACCTCACTCCCCTTCCTGGAGAAGATTTTCAGGCATTTGAAAAAGACTTGCCAGGTGGAAACACATCTGGTTTTGGAGGGCAATCGGTTTCTCAATTACCACTGGAAACCTGCGAAACAATGAACAATTCCTGGGGGTTTAATATCAACGACCGGAAATACAAGTCGACGAAGGATCTACTGCATTATATGATAAATGCTGCCAGTATGAATGCAAATTTCCTTTTGAATGTTGGTCCTATGGCTGACGGGACAATTCAACCTGAATTTGTGACTACTCTGAAAGAAATGGGAACTTGGATGGAGAAAAACGGAAATAGCATTTACGGAACCAGAGGCGGCATAATGAAAACCCAAGATTGGGGAGTATTTACTGCCAAAGACAAAAATTGGTTTGCGCACATCATCAACGCTCCAAAACAAAATGGTTATATTTTTATCCCGGAAATGAAACAAAAAATCAAAAAATGCTATTTGATGGACGGAAAAAAAGAACTGAAATTCAAACAACAACCGGAAGGAACTTTTGTGTATTTGGATGGTGCAAAAATTGACCCGATTGATACGATTATCGAAATGGAAATGCAATAGTCTTTTATTTTTAAACCATTAAGATATTAAAGAAATTTAAGTTTGCTTCTTTATAAACTTAATATCTTAATGGTAAAAAAAAACATAACGGTTAAAACATAACAAATCTCAAATCATGCTTAAAAAAATTCTTTTCTTTTCAGTGATAGCGCTATTAGCAACTGAAAAAGGAACTGCGCAATCGACATTTTCTGCGGAAAAATTCATGAAACACGATACCTATCTGGCTTCGGATAAACTGGAAGGCCGTCTTGTTGGAACAAAAGGTAACAATGAAGCAGCAGCTTACATCAAAAAACACTTTAAGAAATTCGGGTTGAAAAAATTAAACAACGATTATTATCAGCCATTCAAGGTTTTTATAAAACCGAATATCAATAAGATGAAATCGGATAGCGTAGCTACGCAAAATGTGGTAGGTTTTATCGAAGGTTCGGATGAAAACCTAAAAAAGGAATTCATCGTCATTGGTGCGCATTATGATCACTGGGGTTGGGGCGGAACAGGTTCTGGCAGCAAGAAAAAAGACACTCTGGCCATTCATAACGGTGCCGATGACAATGCTTCGGGAGTTTCGGCATTGCTGTCGATTTTGGAGGAATTCCATAATAAAAAGATTACTACCAAAAGAAGCATTATTTTTATTTCGTTTAGTGGTGAAGAAGAAGGATTATTAGGATCCAAATATTTTGTAAATCATCTACCAGTTGATAAAAATTCAGTAAAAGTAATGATCAACATGGATATGGTTGGCCGATTGAACGACAAAAAAGAACTCTATATGGGAGGTGCTGGTACCTTTCCCGGAGGAGTTGAACTGATGAAAAAACTAGGTGAAGGCAGTGGATTGAATCCTATTGTTTTTGCTGGTGATGTTGGAGGATCAGATCATGTTACTTTCTATAAAAATGACATTTCGGCAGTTGGGTTACATACAGGCGGACATCCGCAATACCACACGCCCGAAGACGATTCTACTTTAATTAACAGTAAAGGAGCTGTTTTAGTTTGTCAATATATTTGCAATGCTTTGATTGCGATTGCTAACTATGAGCAACCATTGACTTTTATAAAGCAAAATTAAATCCTCACACCGCCCCTCTCCAAAGGAAATGGAAACAGAATGGTTACTGTACTAAAAAAAGCGCAAGAAATAAATCTCGCGCTTTTCCTTCCAACTTTAAGACTTATTTCTTAAACGAAACCGACCATTTTACATCTTTGGAGGTTGGATTTTCCAGAACTAAAACTTTCAATACATCGCTGTCGGGATGGTTTTCCCATTTAAAAGAAGCGGCATCAGTATTGATTTTTACATTTTTCCAATTGTTGGTTGCGATTACGATCTTAAAAGGTTCTCCTTCAACAACTGTGACTTTTCCAGAAAGTGTTTTGTTGCTTTTGCTCCAGTTTAATTTTAACGTTCATCTTGTTTCGTAATAGCAATTAGAATAACATACAAGGCAGATTACATACACCCCATAACTTTAGATATTTCATCAAACAATATTTTCTCGCTTTATATAAAGAAAACCCCGTCTCAAGAATTAACTCGAGTCCGGGGTTTGCCCATTACTAACAAAAAATATTAACTAAAAAAAACCAATTACTTTACGTCCCAGAAAATTTTAGTACTCAAATTATCATTTGCTTTAACAGCATTGTAATTAGCAGTGTTATAAACACTCTCAGAACCTGGATATGTCCAGCGAGTTGGCGGTGTTTTTCTAATGCTACTAGTCTCGTCATCCAAGAATGTTAAAGCTGGAAGTTTTAATCTTCTTTGTTCAGCCCAAGACTCGTCAGCTTGCATTATGTTATAGTGAATATACTTTTGGAAAGCAATCAACTGTAATTGAGCAGCAGGTGTTAAAGCTCCAGCAAAATTAATTTTAAGAATATAAGCATCGATTTCAGCTGCTGTAGGCTCTACAGCAGGTTTCCAAGTAACAACATCAGCTTTATCACCTAATCTCACATAATACTCTATTGATTGTCTGATTGCTTTCTCGAAATGAGTTTTTGCCGTAGCAGCGTTACCACTTCTTGAATAGTACTCTGCAAGAATCAAGTTAACTTCAGCAGCATTAATCAATGTTCCAGGTAACCATTTGTTTCTACTGATTACAGAACGATTATAGATTGCAAGTTTACCATCAGTGATTAATAAATCCTGAGATGCCGATGAAGCGATCGCTGGATCAAGTCCTGTATAAACTCCTGATGCGTTAGCTCCTGGTTCAAACAACCAAGGCTTACGAGGGTCAAGATTCGTATTCATATGATCAATCATTGCTTTTGGAGCAATATTATTGGGCCAAGATTCTAAAGCATCCTGAAATCCAGAACTATTCAATCCTGTATCAGAATTTTGATTATAAACTCTGAATGCAATATTTTCTGAATTTTCATCAACTAGTTTTCCTTCAGCAATAATTGCAGCCATTTCAGTATTTGCTCTTGCTGTAAAAGCAGGAACAGCAGAAACTCTGTTCAATAATTTCAAACGTAAAGAATTACAATAATTTTTCCACATTACCAAATCTCCCTTATTAATTAAGTCTTGATTTTTGAATTCTGTGTTAACCTTAGCAGATAGAGTAATGGTATTCAATTCAGTCGAAAAAGCTTTCAATTGATCCAACATCATTGTATAAAGCTCTGTCTGATTATCATACTTAGCCAATGCATTAGAGTAAGCACCACCCGTCATACTGATTTTACCAGCTTCAGAGAAAGGAATATCTCCAAAGTTGTCAATCATTTTTGATGTATGATCGAATAAATAAATAGTCGAAGCAATGGTAAAAATCCTGTTATCAGCCTGTTCTGCTGCAGGTAACGAAGCCATAACTTTCTCTAACTCTCTATATTGGGTAATAAACCTGTAATATCTATCCCATCTATAAACTGTAGCAGCACCTGGAATATAACGTCCGGGTGTATTTGTAAATCCATGCGCCTGAGTGTATGTTAAAGAAGTCGATCTTAAAACTGTAAAATAGTTCCAATATGACGGAATTACATCCTCATAGTTGATCTTCATGAAACCGGCAAACTGTTTAGGAACAGTTGTTGTTGTAACCGTAGAAGGATCTCTATAAGCATCCGCAAACTCGTCTTGCGAACAAGAGCCAAAGAAAACAGCTAAGCTTGCCAGTGATATATATAATAATTTTTTCATGTTACTTTTTTTTAAATTATGTTTTATCAAATTAGAAAGAGGCTCTCATCATTAATCCAAAACTTCTAGTAGATGGAGTCAATCCAGCATTGTTCACGTTTTGATCCCATCTAGTACCCGCTACAGTTCCCTCGGTATCCATATCCTTAATAGTTCTGTAGATATAGAATAAATTACGTCCAAAAGCTGAAAAACTTAATTTAGTAGCACCAATCTTGCTAGCCCAAGCC
Source organism: Flavobacterium aquiphilum (assembly GCF_027111335.1). Classification (NCBI taxonomy): domain Bacteria; kingdom Pseudomonadati; phylum Bacteroidota; class Flavobacteriia; order Flavobacteriales; family Flavobacteriaceae; genus Flavobacterium; species Flavobacterium aquiphilum. The sequence continues at coordinate 2,980,137 of NZ_CP114288.1, forward strand.
TTTGGCATATTATAAGACAATGATATTTCTCTCATTTTGATGTAATCGTTTTTCACGATATACAATTCATAACGTGAGCTACTGTATTGAGGACCACCCCAGTTGTAAGTCATATTATAATAACCTGCCTGAGAGACAACGTTAGTGTTTTGCTTACCATCAGCTGTCACACCGTCCATCAACATACCATCTCTATACAATACTTGGCCTGTTGGCCCTGCTGTAGCACTATTTGGAACTTGAACTCCATTACCACTAGCATCCATATAGTAAGTTAAACCTCCGCGATCATTAGTACTAGCGTTCAAACTTAATTCTGTTAACCCTCTGGCAGTCATCCAGTTGATACCCGTTGGCATCAAGTAACCTCCGTAAGAATAATCAATATTAACATCCAAAGTAAAATCTTTATACGTAAACGAGTTCAATAAACCTCCAACCCCTTTAGCTGTAGCAGTTCCATACTTCTCCCATTTTTCCCCATCAATCATATAGAAACCATCACTATCAACCATTTTATTACCATTAGCATCAGTTTTTACAGGGTGAGCATAGATACCTCCCATAGGATCACCTACAACAGATTTTAATTGAGCTGCAGATCCATCATAGTCAGCGTGTAAATACTCGGTTGCACCGTTAGCTAATTTTTCAATTTTATTTGTATTTTTAGCCCAGTTCAAAGTAATATCCCAAGAAAAATCCTCAGTTCTTATTGGAGAACCTGTTAACGCGATTTCAATACCTTGGTTGCTTAAATCACCTACGTTGGCCAAAATATTAGTTGCTCCAGTAGTAGGTGCTAACGATAATGGCAAAATTTGATCTTTAACTTTTGCGTTGTAGTAAGAGAAATCCAATCCCAACCTTCTGTCAAAGAATTTAGTTTCGAAACCAAACTCAAACTCATTTTTCATCTCCGGTTTAATACCTTCGTTTCCATAAGATGCATTTGAAGTAGTAATAAGTACCGGAGTAGTTGTCCCCTGATTTCCTAATGTAGTTTGATTAAAAGCTACATTAGACTGATAAATTTCAGGATAGTTACCCACAATTCCCCAAGAACCACGTAATTTTGCATAACTGATTACTTCTGGTAATTTAACTGCTTCAGACAATATGAAAGAAGAGTTTACTGAAGGATAAGTAAAAGCATTGTTATCAGGGTGCATTGTAGAAGTACGATCCTTTCTTATAGTTCCTTCAAGAAACAGGTAATTTTTATAGCTTCCGTTGATAGTTCCGAATATAGCATCTTTTACAAGTGTAGATCTACTAGATTTACTTGTAGGAGTATTAACTGAGGCATTCATGTCGTACCAGCCTTCAACACTTAAACCTCCATCAGTTGATCTCGTCAAAGAAGAAAAAGTTTCTTTAGTTGTATTATATCCCGCTTGAGCTCCCACCTCGAAATCTTCATTAATTTTTTTGTTGTAAATCAACATCCCTTCTCCGTAAAGAACATTGTAATCATTTGACATCATTGAAAAAGAACCAGGTCCAGTTCCATAAAGTATAGGTTTTTCTACTGGATTTTTATTTTCAGTATTCTGTGAGGTTAAATCAGTTGAAACACGTCCACGCACTTTCAAATCTTTATAAATAGTTAGCGTTTCCGTAACACTCGCAATCAAACGGTTTGTAATTTCATCACTTGAATTTTCATTCGTATTCCAAAAATAATCACCAATATCACCTTTGAAACCATTACGGATGATGTTTTCACTTGGAGTCAAACTTTGATCTGTACCTGTTACATATTTATAACCTAAACTAGTTTTGTATTTTGCTTTGTACCAGTCACCGTTGTCAAAAGGACTCATCATTCCACCAAAGTTATTTATCAATCTATCCATAAGAATTGCACGATTATGAATATTTTGATTCATATAACTCACAATCACATCTGTTTTCGAATATTTACCAGTATTAAATGATGTATTCAAATTAAGTGTGTTTTTCTTATTCATATTTCCCATAGTCAACGCTTGTGACTCATTATGAGTATAAGAAAAACGGATAGAGCTATTTTCAGTATTGTTAGAAAGGGCAATGTTTGTTAGCCCATCCCAAGAATTCTGGAACATATTTTTGTATCCGTCTTTTTGAGCCGAATATGGGCGAACTACACCATCCCAGGACATAATAGGCTGACCGTCGAACCACTGACCAAAATTTGATTGACTTGCTCCTGAAACACCTCTCGTATCAGCAACACCATCACCATTGGTATCATAATGAGCAAAACCATCAGGAAGAACATATCCTGACGAAGCATAATTATTATTTGAATACCCAGGACCTCTTTCATATTGAAATCTTGGTAGGTATGCAATCTTATTAACTGCATAACTAGTACTAAAATCTACACCTAAGCCTTTTTTCCCTTTACCTGATTTAGAAGTAATCAAAACAACCCCATTTACAGCCTCAGAACCGTATAATGCAGCAGCAGAAGCTCCCTTAAGGATAGAGATATTATCAATATCTTCCGGATTAATATCTGCCAATCCATTGTTTCTCACGCGGGAATCATCCCAATAGTTATTATTTTTTGCTTCTCCGTCACGAATTGGCACACCATCTAAAACGATAAGTGGATTCGTTTTACCTTTAATAGAGTTAAGCCCACGAATAGTGATATTAATTACTCCATTACCCCCAGGCGAAGAATTAACACGAACCCCAGGTGCTTTACCATACAAAGAGTTAGCAATTGTAGGTGAACCTGTTTTTACAATAGCCTCAGATTTTACAACGCTTGTAGCATAACCAATCGATTTGTTCTTTTTGGATTGTCCTAACGCAGTAACAGTAACTCCTTCTAATTCGTTTGTAGCAGTAGATAATTTGATTTTGACACCTTCAGCTGCTTTTACTTCAACAGTTTTGAATCCAACTGAACTTACAACAAGAGTTGCTCCTTCTTTTACTGAAATTTTAAAGTGTCCGTCAAAATCAGTAATTGCTCCTTCTTTTGTGCCTTTTTCCTTAACAGTAACTCCCGCAACCGGCATATCTGTATTGTCCGTAATCACTCCGGAGATTGTCTTATTTTGTGCATTCGCGTTCTGAAAGCACAACACCACTAGAAAAACTAATAGTGCTTCATATAACAGTTTTCTCATAATTTTTTATTGGTTTTGTTTTGTTTTGATTTTAAAATTGAAGGGGTAGTTTCTTAACCGAGTCCTTCAACTACTTATTGCCCGTTTTTGTTGAGTTTTGACAATAATTAGTTTCCCTTAATACTATCTTTTTTCTTTTATATCATACGCAATTCTTTTTTTGTTTACTATTGATTTAATTTGTTTCATGTTTTACTGAATCGTTTTAGTACAATTTAATAATAGTATTATATTAAAGAACTCTTTTATTTAAAAACCAACTACAACGTTGTAGTTAATATTTTAAAAAAAAGATAAAGATTCTATTTTGGTACTTTCAATAAAATTATGCTAAAACGTTTTAATAATAATTAAAAAAACTTAATCGTGTTAAACCGATTCTCTTATAATTAAGTTTCCTTTTTTCTTTTCCTTCTGGACTTTAAATTTGGTAATATCATCCATCTGCATCATAAGTAATCGAACAGTTTTCTTCCCCATTTCTTCAATAGGCTGCGACATTACAGTTATCGAGGGCGAGTGCAGCCTAAAACTATCGTGATCATCAAAACTGATTACTGCTTTGTCTTTAGGTATTTGTAAACCTAATTTTTTAAATGCTTGTAAACCTGCTAATAACAAATAATTGGTGCTAAACAAAACTGCATCAATATCGGTTACTGTACTCAAAAAATCACAAATCTTTTCAATTCGTTCTTCTTCTGTAATATGATAATCTAATTCCAATATTCTTGATTTATCATATAATCCAACTTCGTTCAAAGCATCTATATAACCTTGTTTTCTCAATTGCATCTGAACCAATTCTCGTAAATTAGTAACAAATCCAATTTTTTTAAATCCTTTTTCTAAAAGAAAGCGTGTGGCAGTGTGCCCTCCATCCAAATTATCAAGTACTACGTGACTAACGTTTTGATCCTCAAAATATCGGTCGATTAACACAACCGGACGTTTTAAATCAATCAATCTGTCAATTGTAGATTTCATTTGCACTGTAGGAGTAATTATAAAACCATCAACATTTGCCTGCAACAAACTATCTACCAGTTCAACAGCGCGAGCATCGTCTCCTCCTGTGCTACAATAAAATACTCTATAATTTAATTGAATTGCCTCTCTTTCAATAACTCTTGCCAATTCAGAAAAAAATTGGTTTGAGATATCTTCAACAATAAGTCCAATAGATCGGGTCTTACCAGTACGTAAACTGCTGGCGATCATATTGGGTTTGTATTTCATTTCCTCAGCAACTTTAAGAACTTTTTTGATCACTTCGGCACTTATCCCCATCTTCTCACCTTTATCATTCAAAACAAACGAAACAGTTGTTACCGATACGTTTGCCGCTTTGGCGATATCCTTGATTGTGATCATTTTACCCATAAAAGTTAATTCTGTCTTAAACTCTGTTAAATTATTATTAACAAATATATAGAATAAAACGATTTACAAAAACGTTTTAGTGATTTTTTTTTAACAAAAAATAACCTTTTAACATTTTAACATAATGTTTAAGTATTTAACACTAATGCTTTAAAAACAGTATCAAATATTACTGTACATTTTGAATTATTCGCAATAAAAAAATAACACCCAACCAAAATCACAGAAAAATACACTTAATAATTTTTAACAAAAATTTAAAATAAGAATATCTTTCTTACTTATTCTAATTGCTTATCGATCAATCTATTTATTTCTAAAAAATTAGTAGCCGTATTTTATTATTAATAAAATTTCCTAGAGATATCAATTTAAAATAACTATTCTACAAAACAGATACAAACTTTTAATTTTGACTGAGAATATTTTAATTTTTAAAATGACTCATCACAGAAAAACCTTTTTCCTCAGTCGATTTCATTTTCACTGAAAAATTCCCTCCGGAATCCAAATCAAAATATTCTGCTGCCATTTTGTGCCAGCCTTTTGCCAACGCTTTTTGCCCTGTTTTGGCTTTGTTTCCGTGTGGTCCGTCATTATCGATTACCATTGCACCGTCAACATATAACATCGAACCATCATTCGAAGCCAATTCAAAAGTGTAAACGCCATCAGCTTTAACTTCAAAATATCCTTCAAAAATCAACCCCGCAAAACCTTTGAAATCCACTGGCATTTCCATAGTATCAGCCTTGGATTCTTTGACCAAATTGCTGTTTTTGATGTCGGCACATTTTTTCGATTTAGAATCGTATTCTTTTACGACAATTCCGTCTCCAGCGAAAGTTCCCGAATAAGCATTTGAATAACTTTCTTTTCTAAATTCTGCTTTGTAAACTTCTGATCCACTTCCATCAGGACGAAACGATCTAAAATTAAACTTTGTAGTTTCAGACACCGTAAATGGAGCAATATATTTTGTTGAATTTGCTTGCGGAATGGAACCATCTGTAGTATATCGAACCGTAATATTGGGTAAAATACAATTTACATTTACCGCTTCATTTTCAGTAAATACATTTAAATCGTTGAAACCTGTCAAGTTTGGAACACGGTAATTAATTTTCTTGGCATCAAGATATTCGATTTCGTTTACCACTCGGCTTCTAAATTCTTCCCAATTGCGCTTTCCTCCATTCCATGCCCCTTCTGAAAGGGCAAAAAATCGTGGAAAATATTGATGTTCGGCACGACGAACCGTAGGAACCGTTTCAGTCCAAAGATTCCCCTGAATACCAATCACATTATTGGATTGCTTTGGCGAAAGCCCTTTCAATGGCTCAAACATATAAGCCGATTCCAGAGAAGTTGGCCCTTCCGTTAAATCGAAATACATTTCGAAACAAGGACTTGAAATCGCTTTATTTCCTTGTTCAGTAGCAGTTGGAATTGCTTTTGGAGCCCAATTTCTCCACCACATAATTGTCGCTGTTGGCGATAGGCCGCCGTCTAAAATTTCATCCCAACCAATTAATTTCTTGCCTAACTTATTGAAATGCTTTTCCATATCGTGAACAAACCACGCCTGTAGTTCCTCAACACCTTTCAAATGTTCCTTTTTTACCTTAGCCTGACATTTAGGGCATTCTTTCCAATTGGTTCTTTCTACTTCATCAGCACCCAAATGCATGTATTCATAAGGGAATAAACCGGCAACTTCGGTATAAATATCTTTTGCTAATTTCAACGATTGCGGATTTCCAACGCATAATGGGTCTGAAAAGGTAGTTCCCATATGTGCGCCACCTTTACAGGAAAGATATGGATAACCAATAATTGCAGCCATAAAATGCCCTGGCATATCGATTTCTGGCAAAACATCAATACCTCGCTCTTTTGCATATTTTACCACATTTTTAATTTGTTCCTGAGTGTAAAATCCACCGTAAAGTGTATCATTTTCGACAATTTTTAAATGTTCTTTAGGCAATTTGAAATCGCTGTTATCCTGTTCTTTACTCAATTTGATACAATCCCTGTCCTGATTATTCAATTTGCGCCAAGCGCCTTTTTCGGTCAGCAATGGATATTTTTTGATTTCTATTCTCCACCCCTGATCGTCCGTCAAATGCCAGTGAAATTTATTCAACTTGTATCTCGCCATCAAATCCAAAAAATGTTTCACTTCATTTTCACTATAAAAATGACGACTCACGTCCAAATGTGCTCCTCTGTAACTGTATTTTGGAAAATCTTCAATTTTCAAAAATTGTACTTTAGTTTGACTTACACCAACAGGAATCAATTGTTGCAAAGTCGCAACCGACATCAAAACACCTGCAGGAGAAGCTCCGACAATTGCAATTCCATTATTTGAAACCTCCATTTTGTAAGCTTCCAGTTTTTCATTTTTGTAGCCCAATGAAAGTGTGATATCAGCTTTAATATCTTTTGAAATTTTCAAATCCAAGCCGTTTTCTTTTCCGATGGTTGCCACAAGATAATTTGCCAATGATGCAAGTCTTGCATCGGTTACTGCGACAGTTGAACCGTTTTTTAACGTAAATCCGCCCTCACTATACGTTATACTTTGAGGTTTCGGAATTATAGAAACTCGGTATGGAGTTTGAGACATACAAAGGAATGGCAACAATAAAAGTAAAAATGCTTTTTTCATTTAGTATTATTTTATGAATATTTCTTTATTCTAAAGTTCGTAAACGAGATACGAACTCACCATCCAGTGGTTTGAAGTGCCGTTTGCATTTTTTTGAGCTTCGGGAATACTGAAAATTATTGTATGCTTTCCATCTTTCAAGTCAAGCGGAACAATCATGGGCTGAACATTACTTCCCGGACACCAGTTTGAGCGGCTTAAATCGCTGCTGGCAATAGGCTCTTCAATTTCTTTGGTCGTGTAAGTTCCTTTATCGTCTTGTATATAGGGAGCCACGCGCTTTTTCAACCAAACACCGGTTCCTGGATTGAATCGGCGGAAACTGGCACAGTCATCGCGCCACGGAATAAAATCGATTACTTTTTTATCATCAATTTTTACAATATTCTGTTTTTTAACAAACTCATCTCCTTCACTGTGACCACCGTGACCTGTAGTGATGTAATATAATTTTGGATTTTTGGCTCCTTTCGGCAAATTAAATTCAACCTGAAAATCTTTGTAAGCAAAAAGTTCATCATTCCCTTGGTTTGGACCAAAAGGATCGGTATTTAATAGCGGTACAATTACCCTATTTTTAGCAACATCACAGCTCAATTCGCTTGGCATAAGATTGATAGAAGCACTTACAATATGCCCGCCTTTGGTATAATTCCCAATGTGTACGCCAATCCAAACTTCACCTTGCAATAAAGTCGTGAATTGCGAAATATCTTCTTTCCATTTCACTTCTTTTTCCCAATACGGAATATAAACCGGTTTGCGTTGTAAAGAATCGTTACTGAAATAACCAACACCGAAAGTCGTCATAAAACGCATCAATTCTACCGTTGGACCAAAATTTCCTTCAGGTACAATAGTTTTAATTTTGCTAAATTCATTTGATGTAAACTTTTTATTTTTCACCACATCCTCAAGCGAATTGTTTTTATCCACAGGAAGTACATAAATTGAACCGGCACGATCGTAACGATCTCCACCAGAAATCACTGTAACACTGATTTCGGCTTTGGTATTCAGTTTTTGTTTAGGGAAAGTTACTTTTTTAAACACATACTGGCCTCCACCGTAGTAAATATTTCCGTTATTGTCGGTTGAAAAATCCTTTCGGCTATCGTCTTGATTTACCCGTATCCGATCGAATATTTCAATCTTTTGTGCTTTTACATTATTGCAAAAAAACAAAGCTGAAAGTAGCATTGCAAAAATTATTTTTTTCATTATTGTTTGTATTTATGTCAACCTATTTTAAAATCTATTCTGTAACCGTTAAGATATCCCTCAACTTAATATCTCTTGAAGAAGCTCCAATCATAATTCTGAAATCGCCTGGTTCAACCACCCATTTCATGTCACCGTTCAATATCTGAAGTGTTTCTTTATTTATTTCAAATGAAATTTCTTTTGATTCTCCGGCTTTTAGGGAAATTCTTTGAAAACCTTTCATTTGTTTAATAGGCTGTGCAATAGATACCAAAAGATCTCTTACGTACAATTGAACCACTTCTTCACCATCAACATTACTTGTGTTTTTTATGGAACAATACACTTTTGTGGTTTCTGATTTTCCAATTTGCTTTTTATCAAAATGTATATTGCTGTATTCAAAAGTCGAATAACTCAATCCGTAACCGAAAGGAAATAAAGGAGCACCGTTTAAATTCGTATAATCATCAGAACGTCCTGTTGGCTTATGATTGTACACCAATGGCAATTGTCCTTCAAAAACGGGAAAGGTAATTGGTAAACGTCCTGCAGGATTTTTGTCCCCAAAAAGAATATTTGCCACAGCATTTCCTCCGTCTTCCCCCGGATACCATACATCCAAAATTGCAGGAACATTGTTAATCCAATTATTCATCGTGATTGCACTTCCTCCAACCAAAAGCACAACAACCGGTTTTCCTGTTGCAGCAACAGCATTTATCAATTCTTCCTGATGGCCTAACAATCCCAGATAAGCTCTGTCATTGAACTCGCCCTCCTCAATTCCGGCAGCAATCACTGCCACATCCGATTTTTTGGCTGCCGCCACTGCATCATCAATTTTTCTTTGCCAATCATTATTTACGCCAATATTCCAAACTAATTTGAACTTGGCATAACCTTGAGACTCAAAAAACTCAACTCTAATATCGTATTCTTTATCTTTTTCAAAATTAAAATCAACCAATTTTGTGGAATAGGTTTGGCTTTTCCAGTTATCAATGATTAGTTTTCCATTCAAATACAAACGGTAACCGTCATTGCCTTCAAAGCCAACTTTGTACGTTCCTGTTACGGGTGATTTTATTTTTCCGCTCCATTTAGCCGAATAAAAATCGTAATTGATTTTCTCCTGATCCGGTGAATACAAAGTCCAATCAAAATTTATCGCATTGTCCAATCGTGACAAAGCAGGACTTCCACTCAATTGCACATTATTGAAATATTCTGCAGACAATCCATTTATCACTTTACCTTTTTCAACAGTAAATAAATTTGAAGAAGGAACCGGAACATATTCTATGCTTCTCCTGGCAACACCTTCGGCTAGATTAATCGAAACCGATTTTCCTAATTTACCTTTAATTCCGTCAAGAATACTCACTTTTCCATTTCCGGGGCCGCTGTAACCACCCAATCGGGCTTCAGTAATATCGTGACCAATTAAAGCGATTGATTTTATGTTTTTTTGCAAAGGCAAAACTTTATTGTCATTTTTCAGCAAAACCATCCCTTTTTCGGCAGCTTCTCTGGCTAATAATTTGTGAGCCGGATTTCCGTTCCATTTATTCGTTTCCTTTTCATCGGCATACGGGTGTTCAAATAATCCCAATTCAAATTTCAATCGTAACACTCTTGTAACAGATTCATCAATATTTTTTCTATCAATTCTTCCATCAAGGAAAGGTGGTTGAAATAATTTATAATGCTCATAGGCCGTTTGAAAAATAACATCCAGACCATTATTAATTGCATTTGCTCCTGATTGCGGATAATCTTTGGCAGTATAATGAAGTATATTCCCTCCCCCTACAGCATTAGCATCCGAAATAATGAATCCTTTAAAATTCATTTCCCCTTTGAGTTTTTTGTTCAATAGCCAATCGTTGGCAGTACAAGGACTTCCGTTTACGGTATTGTACGAAGTCATTACACTTCGACTTCCTCCTTCGGTAAAACAAGCCCTGAAAGGCGGAAACTGATATTCTTCCAGATAACGTTCGTTGTAATCAATCGGGTAACTGTCTCGTCCCCCATCCCCACTATTTGCCAGAAAATGTTTAGGTGTTGTTATTACTCCCCTTTCTTCAAAAGACGACACGTAAGCGACTCCCATTTTTGAAGAAAGAAAAGGATCTTCACCATAGGTTTCCTCAACACGCCCCCAACGAACATCCGAAGCGAGGTTTACAACTGGCGATAAAATCTGGCGGATTCCGCGACTTTTTGATTCCAATGCAATCGCTGTTGAAACTCTTTTTACCAAAGCTGGATCAAATGTTGCCGCCAATGAAATAGATTGAGGGAAAGCAGTAGCCCCATCTCTTACCAATCCGTGCAAAGCTTCGTCAAAAGCAATAATCGGGATACCAAGACGCGTGTTTTCTATAAAATGTTTTTGAATTTTGTTGATCAATTTTACTGTTTCCTGAGCATTACTTGCTGCGCTGTAATCTAAAATTTGGTTACCCGCATCGGTACTTCCTTTGGCGCTTACCTGAAAGCCGAAAATTCCGTTTTTGTAGTTATCTGCACCGTCAGACAAGTCACCGGGAATCATATACATCTGCCAAAATTTTTCTTCGGGTGTCATTTGGAACAATAAATCCTGAACTCGCTCTTCTACAGGCAATTTTGGATTTTTATATTTCGGCGTTTTTTGAGAAAACAATAATTGGCTCCCCAAAAACAAACAAAGTAAAAGTGTATTTTTTTTCATCGTTTTGATATTAGCTATCTTACAGCATATTTTTATTTATCAAAAAATCAATAAAATAGTGTTAGGTAAGATTTTTTCTTTTATCTAAATCGTTTAAATGGATTTTATAAAAAAATGACATCCTCAAAAATGAAAATGTCATTTTCATAGTTTATTAATTAGTCAAGAAACCACCTTGGCCTCTGTATAATTTAATTGGCTTATCCAATGTTACTTTTATACAAGTCACATATTTGTCAACAGCAGTTTCCGGTAAATCAATATAAACCAAACCAGGAACAGCGCTCCAGGAAATTTTACCAACTACTTTATGAGTCAATTTCACGTTAGAACCCAAAACTGTAATATCCTGAATTTTATTATCCAATCCTTTTAGCATAACCTGTCCTGAAGTTTTCCCATGAACAAATAAATAAAGTGTTTTTGAATCTTTCGACAATGTTGTTGGCCCATAGAAATGCCCTTGTGCAATTCCTGGAATAGTCCCAAAAATTCCTTCACCATTCCTTTTGTTCCAATCTCCTAATTCTTTCAAAGTAGAAACAACTTGCTCAGGATAAGTTCCATCAGGTTTTGGTCCAATGTCTAATAATAAATTTCCACCGTTAGAAACCGCGTCCACAAAAATGGTAATGATTTCATAAGGCGTTTTCCAGTTGTTGTCGCTCACACGGTACCCCCAGTTTTCGTTCATAGTCATACACAATTCCCACCATTTGAAAGCTGGACGTACAACAGGGAAATTTTGCTCAGGTGTATCATAATCACCATACCCTTGCAAACGACCATTGATGATGGTATTTGGGTTTCTGTCCAACATCATTTTACGAGTTTTTTCAGCTTGCCACTCTTCGGCGCTGTGTTCCCAATCTCCATCAAACCACCACAAATCAGGATTATACCAATCTGAGATTTCTTTAATTTGTCCTTGAAAGAATTTTTGAAAACGCTCCCAACGAGCAGGTTCCTTTTTGATATCATAACGCGCTTTATCTTTCAAAAATCCAGGATAATCATCATGTGTCCAATCGATTAATGAGAAATAAGCGCCACATTTTACGTCTCTTTTGCGAAGTTCTTCAAAGAAAGGTTTAATCATGTCTTTTTTGGCAGCACAGGTTTTAACCGAACTCAATTTACCCAATTTGGTATCATACATCGCTACTCCGTCATGATGTTTCGTAGTGATAACACAATATCTTGCGCCACAATCTTTAATCATTTGTGCCCAAGCAGCAGGGTCATATTTACTCAAAGTGTAGCTTTTTTGCTGTTTCATATAATCATCCACCGAAATGTTTCCGTTATGAAAACTCCAGGATTCCGAAACATCGGCAACTGAATAAATTCCTGCATGAATGAAGATACCCAACTTCGCATCCTCAAACCATTTCATCTTGTCGGCAATATCCTTCGCCGCAATTTTATTTTGCGCATTGCCTACTATTGAAGTTCCAACGAAAAGAGCCGCTACTATTAATTTCTTTATCATTCATTATAAATTTTATGTTTCTATTTTATTTTGATAACTGTCGAAGCGGCTTGTAACCCGTTGCTTTCCGCTTTCACTGTAAATTGTCCTTTCTGATCTTTTTTCGCTTTTACGATCACTAAAACTTTTCCGTTATAAGCAGGTCGTTCATGACTTTGAAACGGAACAAAACTTGTTGCATCACCGTTATCTGTTGCCACAATTTCCCCCGCTCCTTCAACTGAAAACTTCACTGTTGGATTGGAACGAGGCACAACCAAACCGTTTTTATCGGTAATATCAACAGTAACAAAAGCCAAATCTGCATCGTCAGCAAGGATTTCGTTTCTATCGGCTGACATTTTTAGTTTTGTAGCTTCTCCAGTAGTTTTAACCACGTCAGTAGCCCATTGTTTTCCTTTTTTATAACACACCACTTTCAGTTCGCCCGGTGTGTAAATTACATTGTCCCAAGTCAGACGAAAATCTTTTCCGGCTACCATTTTCTTTCTTCCAAGACTTTTTCCGTTAAGAAATAATTCGCCTTCATCCCCCGAAGTATATACATGAACAGGAACAACTTTTCCAACACGCTCACTCCAATTCCAGTGCGGAAGAATATGAGCTGTCGGAACATCCGGTCTCCAATGCGATTTATAAATATAATAACGGTCTTTTGGGAAACCAGCCAAATCGATTATTCCAAAATAACTGCTTCTCGAAGGCGGATTGTTTTTTTGCAACTCCTCAAGTTTGGTTTGTAATTCAGCTTGTTTTAAAGGATCTGTTCTAAAGTTCAACAAATTGGTTTCATCAGAATTATAAGGTGTTGGTTCACCCAAATAATCAAATCCGGTCCAAACATATTCTCCCAATAAATGTGGAAATTGTGCATTGGTGCGGAATTGTGTATCCGGAGAGCATCCCCAACCTGGGAAAGCATCGTCATAAGACGAAATTTGCCATGTAGTTTTATTGTATTTATCATCAAAGAAATATTCGCCACGAGAGCTCACCGTTGATGCGGTTTCACTTCCAATCGTTGGTTTTTTCTCATATCTTGGATCAACATCCCATTTTGGTTGTTGGCTGAAAAAATAGTTAACTCCCATAATATCCAATCCGACCACAGCGCCCGAAGCTCGTCCACCATCAGGATCGTTATATCCGTTCGAAACAGGTCGAGTTGGATCTTCTCTTCTCACAATATCGGCCAAATGCTTAGTCAGCGGAACATTTTGCTGATCCGGAACTTCATTTCCAATTGACCAAATAAACACCGAAGGATGGTTTCTGTCCCTGTGAACCAAAGCCATTAAATCTTTTTCATGCCATTCGTCAAAAATCACATTATAATCTAGTTTTTTCTTGCCATTTTTCCATGCGTCAAAAGCTTCATCCCAAACCAGGAATCCCATCTTATCAGCCAATTCTAATAATTCCGGAGCCGGTGGGTTATGTGAAGTACGTAACGAATTACATCCCATTTCTTTCAACATTTTTAGTTGTCTTTTTAATGCCGAAGTATTAATAGCAGCACCCAAAGCCCCCAAGTCATGGTGATTACATGTTCCGAAAATTTCAACTCTTTTTCCGTTTAGAAGGAATCCGTTTCTTGGTGTAAACTCAATAGTACGAACTCCAAAAGGAGTATTGTAGGTATCAACCACTTTTCCGTCAACAGTAACTTTCGTTTGCGCCAAGTAGCGATTTGGAGTTTTTAGATCCCATAATTTTGGATTATTCAAAACCGAATGAGCCTCTGATCTTCCGGTTTCATTTGGCTTAATTTCAAACGTTGAAGGAATTAATGAACCCACTTTTAATTTGGCCACATCATTGACATCCATTTCATATAAATCGGTTGTAACTACTGCTTTTACAGTTTGATTCGAGGCATTATCAACATTCACAATCATTCGAATATCGGCTGCTTCTTTGGTAACATTCGGAGTCGTGATGTACGTTCCCCAATGTCCAACATGCACCGGATTTGTTTTTACCAACCAAACGTGGCGATAAATTCCAGCTCCCGGATACCAACGCGAATCCCAGTTTTCAGTATCCAAACGAACAGCTAAAATATTTTCCTGTCCGAATTTCAAAAAAGGAGTCAAATTCATTCGGAAAGAATTATAACCATAAGGCCAGGTTCCAACGTAATTTCCGTTCAAATAAACTTTGGCATTTGCCATAGCACCATCAAAATCAACAAAAATTTGTTTTCCTGAGTCGGATGCAGGAACATTAAAATGTTTTCGGTACCAACCAATTCCTTTCCATGGCAATTTCCCGGTTTCCCCTCTCAATTCAATTCTGAATGGTCCTTTGATTGCCCAATCGTGTGGCAAATTCAATTTTTCCCAATTGGATTCATTGGTAGAAATGGCTTCCAAATCTTTAGGTTCTTGCTTGACCAAACCGTCAGCTTGAAGACCAAATCTTGAAAAAAGCCAGTTATTGTCGAATGACTGAGTATCCGTCGCCCCCATCCTCTTTATCGTCGCGTTTTGAGAAAACACTGAAAATCCAATCATCAAACAAACTATCAGAGAAAGGCAATTCTTCAGAGAAAACATCTTTTTGTTCTTATTCATTTTTTTGTTTTTTTGTTTTGGTTTTGATATTTTTCGAACTAAAATCATTATTTAATATTCAAATCTTTTATATCGGTTTTGACTTGCTTTTTAGTCATTTTGGATGTGGCAATTTTCGGCTTCCAACTCGTATTAAAATGATTCTTTTTGATAATTACATTGTTACAAGCAGTGAGTGTAAACGAATTTTCATTGGAACCCGCAGGAAGCAAATCAGATGGATTAATTGTATTATTCACAAAAACCAAACCATCTGTAGAACGAGCCGACAAAATTGACTTGTCGAATATTTTGAAAAGGTTATTTTCAATACGAATGTTACGATGTACATAATAACCACTCACCAATTCATGATTTTCCGGTGCTATATTGATGATCGTTCCTGAATTATAGGCACATTCCTCAAAAGTGTTGTTCCGAATCGTAACATCTTTCACCGGGCCAGACTCAAACCAACTCGAAGCATCATTTGCAATCAGGATGGCGTGCATTCCTGTCCGGTAAAAAATGTTGTTTTCTATTAAAACTTTTCGGCGTGTCGTTATCAATAATCCTCTGGTATTTGTACGCTCGAATCTTGAATTTCGAATGGTCACTTCCGGAGTCCAAGTTATGTTCTCGATAACATCTCCAACATTTACTTTATCCGAAATTTGCCCGTCCAAAACCAATTCCATTTCTTTTTTTCCGATCAATTTTGCCGACTTCAATTTACCTAAAATAATTGGTTTTAAAGTTTGTGGGCTTACAAAACTGATACTGTCTCCTGCAAAAAAAGCTTCAAAACCATAAGTTTGATGATGCATGAATTGCACCTTTATTTTTTTATCAGCTGTTATTTCAGAAATTTTCAAATGAGTCCCATGAACGTTAATTGGGTCGTCATGAGAGCCAGAAGTCTTGCAACCGTCAACCAAGATTTTTCCTTTGCAGCCTGAAAAATGAAAACAATCTGCAAATGACGAAATCACACGACCTGAATCTTCACGAGGAGCAACAATAACTTTTGAAAGTGTAATATTTTCGGCAAATTGAGAAACGATTCCCAATCCGTGCATAAAATGCATCTTTACATTAGATAGGACAATATCTTTGCTCAAAGTAATAAATCCACCGCAATTATCTCTGTAGGTATCACGAATCGAAAGCACATCACCCACTTTATAATTTGCTTTTGCAAAATCCCCCTCAAACAAAACTGTTCTTTTTTCTTCCTGAATCGTTTTAGCTTTTGCTTTTAAAAAAAGTTCAAATGAAGAGTAACGCATCAAATCGTTTTTCGGATCCAAAGAAATGGTATGATGTGAATTGCTTTTCCACCCTTCGCCATAAAATCCAATTTTCCCGTTTTCAATAAAATATCTTGAATCGGGATGAATTTTCATTTTGATTGCCGTTGGCGAAACCGAAGTGATTGTTAATTCAGACATCGTTGGCCTTTCGTAGTCGAATTGGACATTTTTAATTTGAATATTTTGGCAATTAAACAATGCAAACGAAACCATTTTTCCATGTAAAATCACCAAAGTATTATTTCCATCCAAAGTCACATTCTTCAAATAGTCAAAGAAAAAGCCAATATTTTTTACTTTTGATAACGTATCACTTTCGGTTGAATTCGAAATATAAATTTCCTTTTTAACAGCATCTTCAGGCCATAAATCAATTCGTCCACCCGGTAATTGAAGGACAACATTTTGTTTGCCTTTGCATTTTTCCAAAGCTTGTCGAATTCCTTTACTTGCATTCAAATAGCTATTAGATTTCACGCCAAATTGCGACACTTTAATCGTATCGGCAATCTGTGCTGAAACGCTAAAAGTGATTAGAAGTAATAAAAAAAGTAAAACTTTTGCTTTGGAAAAATTCATTTTAGGCTATTTATTTTTTAATTAAAACTTACAGTGCGCGATCCAAATGAGTATAACCTCCATCAACATAAATCAATTGACCTGTGGTGTGGCTCGATTTGTCAGACAATAAAAACACCGTCATGTTTGCTATTTCTTCGGCAGTTGTCATTCGGTTTTCAAACGGAATTTTGGATGTAATCTCTTTTAATTTTTCTTCCGGGTTTTCAAGTGTTTTAATCCATTTGTCATATAATGGTGTATAACATTCGGCCACGATTACAGCGTTTACACGGATTCCGTATTTCAATAATTCAACAGCCCATTCGCGGGTTAAAGCGTTACGTCCTCCGTTTGAAGCAGCATAAGCCGAAGTGTTTCCTTGTCCGGTATCAGCGGTTTTAGAACCAATGTTTACGATTGAGCCTTTCGTTTTTTTCAATTCAGGCAAAGCGTGTTGCGCCATCAAATAGTAATGCACCAAGTTTTTGTGAACCGAAGCAACAAATTTTTCATAATCACCACTTTCTAGACCCACACCGTCATTTACACCTGCATTGTTGACTAAACCATCGATTCGTCCACACATTGCAATTACCTGATCAACGGCTCTCTTGCAATCGTCCGGATGAGTAAGTTCAGCTACAACAGACAAAGCCTTTCCTCCTTCAGCTTCTATTTCTTTGATAGCGATTTGATTGTCTGCATCAACTCTACCCACGATTACAGGAATAGCTCCCTCCGAAGCCAGAACTTTACAAATTCCAAGCCCGATTCCCTTTGCTCCTCCAGTAACAATTACAATTTTATCTTTTAAATTAAGATTCATCTTTTATATTTTTTTTAAAATTCTATTTTACAAAATGCTTAACCGTTTTGATGCAAGTCAAATATTTTATCCATCATCATCCACTTTTCACCTTCCTTAGTCCAAGGCAAAGCTTTTTGATATTTCCACATCAATTCTTCCCATTCCTGAACCTTTGGATTATTGGCATCCATTTCCCCTTTTCTTTCGAATGAAAAAGTTTCATTGGCCTCAATAATCATAAACATTCTGTTTCCAACACAATAAATATCAAGGTTTTCAATTCCTGAACCGATGATACTTTTTGTGATTTCCGGCCAAATTTTCTCGTGCATTTTTTTGTATTCTTCCATTAGTATTGGATCTTCAATCAAATCTAATGCAAGACAATATTTTTGAGTTATCATTCTTTGTTAATTTGTTTTAGTTAATTGTTTATGGTTTAAAGTTAATAATTGCCTGATTAATAACCATTCAAAAGAAAAGCCTTTTACTGTGCACTTATTTTTATAACTGTACCAGCTTGTTTTGCCATTTCTGTTCTCAATGAATTAGGAATCGTAACACTAATCCCGCCGTTTACGTATTTATAATTCAGTTTTTGTTTATTTGCCAAAAGTGTAACATTCAATTTCCCTTTCAAACTGTTTTTTATGACGATTTGTGAAGGAAGTTCTTTTTCATTCTCAGTTGGAATATAAATTCCGAAAACTGTTTTTTCTCCTTTTGAAGTATAAAATAAATTACCCTCAGAATAAGGTGCAATTGGTTTTGTGGCATAAATAGCATCTCCGTTTACGTCAAGCCATTTACCAACTTCGGCCAAAGTCTGTTTGATTTTTGGTTCGAATTCTCCTTTTCCATCAGGACCAACGCCTAACAATAAATTCCCTCCTTTGGCAACAATTCCAGTCAGCAACTGAATCACTTCTTTACCTGATTTATATTTATCATTTGGTACCCAACCCCAATCATTTCCAAGGGTAACACAACTTTCCCAAGGCACTGGAATTGGTTTTTCAAGCACTTTTCGCTCAGGAGTCAAATAATCCTCGTAATCGCCCGGCACCCAACGATCCACTACAATTAGTCCCGGTTGTTTTTTACGTGCAGTTTCCGCGATGAGTTTCATATTGATATCTAAATCCTGACGGCCTTTCTTTCCTTCACTTTCCTTTACATTAGATACTGGACGAACCCATCCACCATCAAGCCAAAGAATATCAACCTTTCCATAGTTAGTCGTCAATTCATCCAACTGATTTTGACTGTATTTTACAAAACTTTGCCATTTCTCAGGATAAGCTTTGATGCTGTAATTCGGATTCCTGTCTTTTGGAGGATAATATTTCCACCAAAAATCCTGAGAAGTCCAGTCCGGTTTCGAGAAATAAATCCCAACTGACAGACCTTCTTTTCGCGAAGCGTCTAAAACATTTTTCAGCACATCGGCATTTGGATTTTTGGCGTATGGCAAATTCGGATTGGTAATTTTGAAATCTGTAAATTTCGAATCATACATACAAAAACCATCATGGTGCTTGGATGTAAAAATCAAATACTTTACTCCAGCACTTTTGAACATTTTTGCCCATTTTTCAGAATCCAAATGTATCGGATTCAAACTGAAACGTGCCCTACGATAATCTGAAGCAAACGAATCGTAATCATCATAACCGTTGCGCGTTACCCAATCTTCGGGAGCCAATCCCCAGGACTCGCAAATTCCTAATTGGCTATACAACCCCATATGAATCAAAACCCCAAATTTATAATCCTGCCATTTGGCTAAATTTTCTTTTACAGCCTTGTCTTTTGGACCTACATAAGAGTCATACGGTGTTTTTTCGTTTTCAGGCATGATGTCCCCTTGCGCATGAGACAAAGTAACTGTTGCAAAACAACAGAGTACCAAAACTAGTTTTATTTTATTTTTCATAAGTGGAAAACTTTTTTATCCGTTGTCTTATATATAATGACTTTCTTTTTATTTATTTCAATAAGTATTTTTAAGAAAACGTTATAGTAGTTTTTTCAGTAAACATCACTATCAACAACTAAAACGTTTTAAATTTTTAGGAGTACCATCTGAAAAAATAAAATTATTGTATTAAAAAGAAACTTATTAACTCAAAATTATCATTATATAAGCAATTATTATCTTAACATTTGAAGGCAAAAAACAACAATATATTAACCATTACTTCTATTTGATTATTTAATGTAAAAAAATAAAAAGCATGCCATAAATTCTGATGAAGACTAAAAGACAATAGATTATATCACTCTTAATTAGATAAACGTATTCAGTTATTGCACTCTCTTTGTTTTAAAATAATTAAAGATAAATAATAGCTAAATATGGATAAAATCGAGTCAATCGCTAAATTGATTAAGATGTAATTTTGAATTTCAAAATCAAGCTAATTATATTTTTAAAAAGCATAATCAAAATAAACAATGTCAGTAAACGAATCTAAAAGTTTAGTAGTAAAAATGCATCCAAGTGACAATGCCCTTGTAGCATTAGTGGATTTGACAAAAGGTACAGAAGTAACTTTTGAAGGGCAAAGCTATATCCTTCAGGACGATGTAAAGGCTAAGCATAAATTTTACACCACCGACCTAAAAACTGGCGATGAAGTGATGATGTACGGTGTCTTGGTTGGAAAAGCACAATTTGACATTCCAAAAGGAAGCCTGATGACAACTGACAACCTTAAACACGCTGCAGATCCATACGCTTATCGAAAAATAGACTATCAATGGACAAGTCCTGATGTTTCTAAATTCGAAAACCGAACTTTCAACGGTTACAAACGTAAAGACGGAAGCGTAGGAACTGCCAATTATTGGATTTTTATCCCAACTGTTTTTTGTGAAAACAGAAATCTTGACGTAATCAAAGAAGCGCTTTACAATCAGCTAGGATATGCTGTTACTGCAAAATACAATCAATTTACTCACGATTTACTGACCGCTTTCAAAAACGGGGAAGATTTGGCGACTGCAGATATTCATTTGAACCCAAACCCAAAAAGCAATCGTGTTTTTAAAAATATAGACGGAATCAAATTCTTAAATCATCAAGGAGGTTGTGGCGGAAATCGTCAGGATTCTGAAACTTTAAGTAAATTATTGGCTTCTTACGCCAATCATCCAAATGTTGCAGGAGTTACTCTATTGAGTTTAGGATGTCAACATTTGCAAATCAAAAATTTTGTTACTGATTTAAAGGCACAAAATCCAAAATTTGATAAGCCTCTTTATATTTTTGAGCAACAACAAATGGTAAGCGAGGAAGAATTAATTGCACAGGCAATTAAATCGACTTTTATTGGTTTATCAGAAGCAAACGAAATTGAAAGAACAGCACAACCATTGCATCATTTAAATATTGGTGTAAAATGCGGTGGGAGCGACGGATTCAGTGGTGTATCTGCCAATCCTGCCGTAGGTTACACAGCCGATTTACTTGTTGCATTAGGTGGAAAAGTTTTGTTGGCAGAATTCCCGGAATTGTGTGGAGTGGAACAGAATATGATTGACCGTTGCCAATCTGAAGAATTGGCAAATAAATTCATTCGTCTAATGGAAGAATATGACGAACAGGCGCATAGAGTTGGTTCCGGTTTCTTCATGAATCCTTCTCCCGGAAACATCAAAGACGGTTTGATTACCGATGCTATAAAAAGTGCCGGAGCTGCCAAAAAAGGAGGAACTTCACCCGTAGTTGATGTTTTGGACTATACAGAATTAGCAACAAAACCTGGACTGAATTTAGTATGCACTCCAGGAAATGACGTAGAAGCTACTACGGGTCAGGCATCGTCTGGAGCTAACTTGATTTTGTTTACAACAGGATTGGGTACTCCAACCGGAAACCCAATTTGTCCTGTAATTAAGGTTGCTACTAATACTGTTTTAGCTACTAAAATGAAAGACATTATCGATATTGATTGTGGACCAGTTATCAGAGGAGAAAAAACAATCACCGAAATGGGCGAAGATATTTTAGAACTTTGCATCAAAGTTGCAAGCGGTGAAATTCTCCCAAAAGCGGTACAATTGAATCAGGATGACTTTATTCCATGGAAAAGAGGTGTTTCTTTGTAAACCCAAAAATATTTTTTTTATTTTTTAAGTGAAAAGGTGGGCTGATTTTATGATGCCTATCTTTTTTCTTTAATAGCTAAATCGTTTTTGGTTTAGATTGAGACCAAACTTTTAAACTAAAGTTTGCTAAAATATTTTTAAAAAATAAATAAGTTTATAACCCATTTTATTATTATATTTGTGGAAATAACATCGATTTATTTTGTTATTTTTTAAAAAAGCATGGAAATGAGATAGTTTCCATTTTTTTAACCCTTACTACTAAACCGATTTAGTTTGCGAAGTCATTTCTGAAAATTGAATTTAAAAACAAAGACGAATAAAACTAAAATTGATATAAAATGAGGACAGGATTAATACTCTCTTTGTGTTTTTTGAGTGCAAATTTAGTTGCACAAACAAAAGTCACTGGAAATGTTGTAGAATATTTCGGAAAGGAAAAAATTGTAACCACTGCCGAAGGAAATGTTTTGCATCAATTCAGCGATGGGTATTTTCTTCCTGCAGATAAAAAAAACGGTACCCTTTTTAACGGGCAAGATCCTGTAGCCTGGCAATATGCGGTTGGGAAATTCGTAAATCCAAATAAACAAAAAGGAGATTGGCAATCGATCAAACAAGATTCTGTTGGAGTTTTTAGCCAAAAAGAAATGAGATCAGCTTTTCTTTTTACAGAATATAATTCGCCAAAAGAACAAATTGCCCTTTTGGAAACTACTGGCGGAACACGCACTTACATCAATGGAATGCCTCACGAAGGCGATCACTATGATTTTGGATACACACTAATTCCTTTTAAATTACGCAAAGGAACAAATGAATTTGTGTACACAAAAGGTCGCTTTGGCAGGGTGAAATCTAAAATTGTAATTCCGTCAAAAAGTATACTTTTTACCAAACGCGATTTAACACTCCCAGATGTAATTAATGGAGAAAAAGATGAAAAATGGGCTTCAATCCGTGTCATCAATGCTACCGAAAAAGACTTAAAAAACCTTGTTATTACAGCAAAATTATCAAGTGGTGAAACCGCTACTTATGCAACAGACAACATTATGCCTTTGTTTGTCAGAAAAGTAAAATTCAAAGTTCCTGCTGCAAAAGCGGATTATACAGGTGAATTAAAAATGAAACTGACCCTTTCTGATAAGAGCGGAAAAGTGATAGACGAAACAGAAATACCTATTCAGCAACGTTCTGCCACGGTTCATCACGAGCGTACTTTTTTGAGCAAAGTAGACAACAGTGTACAATATTATAGTGTAGCTCCTGCATTGGGAAGTGGCCAAAAAGCCTTAGTTCTTTCAGTTCACGGTGCTTCGGTTGAAGCCCGTAACCAGGCTCGTGCTTACAAACAAAAAGACTGGGCAACTATTGTTGCTGCAACAAACCGTCGTCCTTTTGGTTTCAATTGGGAAGATTGGGGACGAATCGATGCTTTGGAAGTTTTGGCGGAAGCCAAAAAAGTATTCAATACAATCCCTTCACAAACTTATTTGACAGGACATTCGATGGGTGGCCATGGAACCTGGTTTTTGGGAACAACTTATCCAGGGAAATTTGCGGCTATTGCTCCTTGTGCCTCCTACCCTGACATCGCGACCTATGGATTCGATAAAGGTGATGAAATGAATGATCAGTTCAAAGCTTTTGAAAGCATCAACCGTTCAGCCAATTCAGGTCGTGTAAAGAGTATTGTAAAAAACCTGAAACAATCAGGTGTTTATATTCTTCATGGTGATGCCGACTCAACTGTACCTATTTCACAAGTTAGAGAGATGCGCCAGATTTTGAGCACTTTTCATCCAAATTTTTGTTATTATGAATATCCGGGAGGAGAACATTGGTACGGCGACCATTCTGTGGATTGGTTCCCTATTTTTGAATTCTTCAAACGTCAATCGATTCCCGCCAATAAAGAAGTCAAAGAAATTGATTTCTACACTGCTACGCCAGCAGTTTCTTCGACTGATTATTGGATAAAACTACAACAACAAATTCGTCCTTTTGATTTTTCAAATATCAATGCTAAAATTGATAAGCAACAAATTAATTTCAAAACTGATAATGTTTCTATACTTGAACTCGACTTACCTTCATTAGAATTAAAAGACGAAATCACAATAAATATCAACGATCAGGCTTTAAAAACTACCGCCGATAAAAAAGCGATTTTAGCTTTAAAAGATGGAAAATGGGCATTTATTAACGAAATCAACACTGCTGAAAAATACGCTGATCGCCAAGGTGGGTTCAAGTTTGCTTTCAATAACAATGTCGTTTTTGTCTATGCTACTGGCGGTTCAGCCCCAGAGCGTGAATGGTACCAAAACAGAGCCAGATTTGATGCGGAAACCTTTTATTACAGAGGAAACGGAAGCATTGATGTGATTCCTGACAGCGAATTTTCATTGAAAAAATACAAAGACCGAAATGTCATAATCTATGGAAATGCATCCAATAACAAAGCATGGAACTTATTACTGAAAAATTCGCCAATCCAAATTAACAACCAGCAAGTAAAAGTGGGTGATAAAATCCTTAAAGGAGATGATTTAGCCGCTTATTTCGTTTTACCAAGAAAAGACAGCAAAATTGCCATGGTAGGTGTTGTTGCTGGAACTTCGGAAGCTGGAATGAAAGCCACGTGGGCAAACAATTACATTTCGGGGATTACAGGTTTTCCTGATGTAATGATCTTTAAAGCCGACTTACTTTTAAAAGGTTTACCCGAAATGAAAGTGACCGGTTTCTTTGACAATGATTGGTCAACCAAAACATTAGAATTTCTGAATTAAAATAAAATATGTTACAACCCTAATTCGCTAATTAATAATGCTGCAAGAAAAAAATTAGCGATTAGGGTGGACATAAAAAACTGCCAACTTATTTATAAAATGAAAAAAAATCTATTCTCCCTTTTTCTTTTCCTTTTGTTGATTACAAATGCAATCGGGCAAAAAAAACATACGTTTGAAATTAAAGACGGTAACTTTATTTTGGATGGAAAAAACATTCAAATTCATAGCGGTGAGATGCATTATGCCCGAATTCCGAAAGAATATTGGCGCCACCGATTCCAAATGATGAAAGCAATGGGATTAAATGCCGTTGCGACTTATGTTTTCTGGAATTACCATGAAACGGCTCCGGGAGTTTGGGATTTTAAAACCGGAAACAGAAATATTGCCGAATACATCAAAACGGCTCAGGAAGAAGGACTTTATGTTATATTGCGTCCGGGGCCTTATGTTTGTGCTGAATGGGAATTTGGAGGCTATCCTTGGTTCCTCCAAAAAGTACCGGGAATGGTAATTCGTGGTAACAATCCGCAATATTTGGCTGCCACTAAAGCCTATTTCACGGCACTTTACGGTCAGGTTAAAAATTTATTGGTAACCAATGGTGGGCCAATTATTATGGTTCAGGGAGAAAATGAATTTGGTTCCTATGTTGCCCAACGAAAAGATATTTCGGTTGAAGAACATAAAAAATACAGTGCCGCGGTTTTCCAACAGTTAAAAGACGTTGGTTTCAACGTGCCTTTCTTCACTTCGGATGGAAGTTGGTTATTTGCCGAAGGTGCGCTTCCGGGAGCATTACCAACTGCAAATGGTGAAGACAATGTGGACAAACTAAAAGAGGTAGTAAATAAATTCAATGGTGGAAAAGGTCCTTATATGGTAGCAGAATTCTACCCGGGCTGGCTAGATCACTGGGCGGAACCTTTCCCGAAAGTTAGTGCTGAAAATGTTGCCAAACAAACCAAAAAGTACCTTGACGCAGGAATTTCTTTCAACTACTATATGGTTCACGGAGGAACGAATTTCGGATTCACTTCAGGAGCCAATTACGACGGAAAACACGACATCCAACCAGATTTAACCTCTTACGATTATGACGCTCCAATTAGCGAAGCGGGTTGGGCTACCGAAAAATACAATGCTATCCGTGAATTGCTGAAAACACCAAAAACACCTGCTATTCCAGCCAAAAACAACGTGATTTCGATTCCGGAAATTAAATTGACCAAAGCGGTTTCATTGGAATCTTTGAAAGACAAAATCAAACCTGTAAATGATGAAAAACCGTTAACTTTTGAAGAGTTAAATCAAGGGCACGGTTATGTTTGGTACAGCAAAAAATTCAAACAGCCAATCAGCGGAAAACTAGAATTAAATGGTCTTCGCGACTATGCAATTGTTTATGTCAATGGTGAAAAAGTAGCCGAATTGAATAGTTACTACAAAAAATACGAATGCACGATCGATGTCCCTTTCAATGCGACTTTGGACATCATCGTTGAAAATATGGGACGTATTAATTACGGGGCAAAAATAATCAACAGTACCAAAGGGATTATTTCACCAGTCATTATAAACGGAGAAACCATCACGGGTGACTGGAATATGTATCCTCTACCAATGGACAAAATGCCGAATCTGGCTGATGCCAAAAGCAATGCAAAAGCAGGAGAACCAACCCTTTACCAAGGTACTTTCAGTCTTTCCAAAAAGGGAGATACTTTCCTAGACATGCGTGATTGGGGCAAAGGAATTGTCTTTATCAACGGAATAAATATTGGGCGTTACTGGAGTGTTGGGCCACAACAAACCTTATATGTTCCGGGTTGTTGGCTGAAAGAAGGGGCTAACGAAATTGTAATTTTCGAACAAAAAAATGACAAGCTTCAAACAAGCGTTAAATCGATCGAAACACCAATTTTAGAAGATTTACAACCTGAAAAAGGCGAAGCTAAATAAAAATTAGATTTTGTTTAAATAAAACCAAAAGAAATGAATAGAATCAGAAAAAACAATTTAAGTGCATTGTTGCTTTTGGCAGGAATGTGGTTTTTAGGAACAAGCTGTTCGAGCAATAAAGAAAAACTTTCGATGGAAATCGATAAGGGTTGGCAATTCAGAGAAGTAACAAAAAATGATTGGCATTCTGCTACAGTTCCAGGCGAAGTTCATACTGATTTATTGAAAAATAAATTGATTCCGGATCCATTCTATCGTGACAATGAGAAAAAATTGGTTTGGATTGAGAAGAAAGACTGGGAATACAAAACCAATTTTAATGTTTCTCCCGAGTTTTTGAAAAAGAAAAATAATCTTTTGGTTTTCGACGGATTAGACACTTACGCCACTGTTTATATCAACGGAATTGAGGTTTTAAAAACCAACAATATGTTCCGTCAATGGTCTGCTGATGTGAAACAAAATTTGAAAGCGGAGAATAACGAATTGAGAATCATATTCAAATCGGCTCAAAATGTGGTTGATTCATTGGCTAAAAAAGATTTGCCCTATGTTATTCCGGACAATCCGAGATGTTATGTTCGTAAAGCGCAATATCATTTTGGCTGGGATTGGGGACCAAAATTCACCACTTGTGGGATTTGGAAAGCAGTTCGTTTAGAAGCATTCGACGAAAAAGAAGCTGAAGAAGAATACAAGGCACCTCATAAATACGAATTGGTTCAGGAAAAAGACACTGCAGGAGCTTCGTTTTATTTCAAGATTGATGATAAAGCAGTGTATATGAAAGGAGCAAATTACATTCCATCAGATGCGTTTTTATCAAGAATGACTCATGCAGAATATGACAAAGTGATTGCTACAGCCAAAGATGCCAACATGAACATGCTTCGTGTTTGGGGTGGCGGAATCTATGAAAATGATTATTTCTATGATTTGTGTGATAAAAACGGAATCTACATTTGGCAGGATTTCATGTTTGCCGGAACGATGGTTCCCGGTGACAAAGATTTCTTTGATAATGTAAAAGAAGAAGTAAAATATCAAGTTAAACGCTTACGCCACCATCCGTCGGTTGTGGTTTGGTGCGGGAATAACGAAATTGACGAAGCTTTCAAAAATTGGGGTTGGCAAAAGCAATTCAAAATAAATAAGAAAGATTCTATCCGTTTATGGAGTGACTACAAAAGACTGTTTCAAGACAGTATCCCAAAATGGGTAAAAGAAGTAGATCCATCGCGTCCTTACGTAAGCAGTTCTCCCCTATTTGGTTGGGGCAAAAAAGAAAGCATCAAACAAGGAGACAGTCACTATTGGGGAACCTGGTGGGGACTTGAAGACATTGAAATTGTGAATAAAAAAACAGGTCGTTTTGTGAGCGAATACGGAATGCAGGCGATGCCAAATTATTCTACGATTGAAAAAATCACTCAGGAAGAAGATAGAAAATTGTATTCGGATGTGTTGAAAGCGCACCAAAAAGCGGGTAAAGGATTTACAAAATTAAATAGTTATATTCAACGCTATTTCAAGGATACAACACACGTAAAAACTTGGTCTGTCAAAGATTATACTTATTTGACTCAATGTTTACAATATTATTCTTTTAAAAACATCATTGCGATTCATCGTTCCAAAGAACCATACAATATGGGGACTTTATTGTGGCAGTTGAACGATTGTTGGCCGGTTGCGAGCTGGAGTATTACAGATTATTATAACCGCCAGCCAAAAGCCGCTTGGTACGCTGTAAAAGAAGCCTACCGTGACGATGTAAAACCAACAATCGACAAGGTTCGCCCAATTGATTTGAAATTGAAAAATCCTCAAATCACTTTCAAAGTTGAGGGTGACAATATCACTTTGAAAGCTACAAAAGGCGCCAAATTTGTATGGATTGATATAAAAGGTTACACTGGCAGATTAAGTGATAATTATTTTGATTTGAAAGCTGGTGAAGAAAAAACTATTTCGATTCAAACTCCGATTTCAAAACCGCAAATCACGATTACTTCGTTGTTTGATGTTTTGAGTAGAAACAAATAAATAAGAAAATCAATTAAAAAACTCAAAACATTTGATTTTCAAACATGACCTAACAGGCTTTAAAAACCTGTTAGGTCTAAATCAATAAAAAAGAAATGATTGCAAAAAAACGAATTGTTTCCTTTTAGCCCCGATGGAAGGGAAAATCCTTTTTATCTCGTTTTTTGGGACGAGATAAAAAGATTGGAATGACAGCGGGAACAATGTTCATAAAAATGCCAATTGTTTGTGCTCCTAAAAAAGATTTAGATAAAAAATAAAATTATGCAGTCTAACAAATTTAAAATTTCGGTTCTTGCAATGGCAACTATGTTATTTGCAACGCCAGCTTTCTCTCAAGGAAAAACAAAAAATGAACCAAAAGCCACCTACACCCAATATGTAAATCCGTACATTGGTTCGGGTGGGCACGGTCACGTTTTTGTGGGAGCGAATGTTCCTTTTGGGGCGGTACAATTGGGACCTTCAACTATTTTTGAAGGTTGGGATTGGTGCAGTGGATATAATTATTCGAGCAATACTATTCTAGGTTTTACACACACCCATTTGAGCGGAACAGGGATTGGAGATTTGAACGACATTTTGTTGTTGCCTGCAACTGGAAAAGTACCTTTGAACAAAGCAGAGAAAAAAGATCCTAATGGTTATGGTTCTACTTTTTCGCATCAAAATGAAGTAGTGAAACCTGGTTATTACAGTGTTCTTTTGGACAAATACAATGTAAAAGCGGAATTAACGACCTCAGAAAGAGTTGGTTTTCACAAATATACTTTCAACTCAAAAGACGAAGCGCATATTTTATTAGACCTTACTGATGGTGTAGGTTGGGATAGCCCAAAACAAACGATGATCCAGAAAACAGGAAGCAAAACCATTGTCGGATATCGTCATTCAAAAGGCTGGGCCGATGACCAACGCTTGTTTTTTGCGATGGAATTCTCAGAAGAAATTTCGAACATTGCTTTGTATGACAGTATTGCTTCAAAAAGCGGACTTCAAGGCGAAGGAAAAAAAATGAAAGCCATTTTGGATTTCAAAAACAAAAAAGGAAATGTTATTATGGTGAAAGTCGGAATTTCACCAGTGAGTGTTGAAAATGCGTTGGCAAATATCAAAGCTGAAATTCCGCTTTGGGATTTCGCAAAAATGGTTCAAAATGCGGATGCTAAATGGAACAAAGCTTTAGCAAAAATAGATATCAAAGCCAATGCCAATACCAAAACTATTTTCTATACTTCTTTTTATCACACCATGTTTGCTCCATCAATTTTCAATGATGTGAATGGCGATTACAGAGGAACAGATAAAAAAGTCTATAAAAATAGTGGTTTCACCAATTACACAACGTTTTCATTGTGGGATACTTATCGAGCATTGCACCCACTCTACACTATTACACAACAAGACAAAATCAATGATATTGTAAAGACATTTTTGGCAATTTACCAACAACAAGGAAGATTACCGGTTTGGCATTTGATGGGGAATGAGACCGATTGTATGAACGGAAACCACTCGATTGCGGTAATTGTAGATGCTTATTTTAAAGGTTATCGCAATTATGACGTGAATTTGGCTTACGAAGCCATCAAAAAAACGGCTATGCAAACCCGAGCTGGAATGGATTATGTTCAAAAAATACAATATATCCCTGCTGATAGTCAATTGGAAACCGTTGCCAATGCTTTGGAATATGCAATCGATGATTGGTGTATTGCACGTATGGCTAAGGATTTAGGCAAAATGGACGACTACTCTTATTTCACTAAAAGAGCCGAATTGTACAAACAATACTTTGACAAAAACACTGGTTTCATGCGAGGAAAACTGGCTAACGGTCAATGGAGAGAACCATTCAATCCACTTGCTTCTTCTCACCGAAAAGACGATTATGTAGAAGGAAATGCTTGGCAATACACTTGGTTAGTTCCTCAGGATCCTTACGGTTTGATTGATTTATTTGGCGGAGACCAAAAATTCATCGAGAAATTCGATCAATTATTTACACTTACAGAAAAAGTGGCTGGCGAAGAAGCTTCTCCGGACATCAGCGGTCTGATTGGGCAATATGCTCAAGGAAATGAACCGAGCCATCATATTCCGTATTTATACGCTTACGTTGGACAGCCTTGGAAAACAGCTAAAATTGTTCGTCAGGTTTTCGACCAATTTTATACCACCAAAATTGACGGAATTTGTGGAAATGAAGATGTTGGACAAATGTCGGCTTGGTATGTATTATCGTCTATGGGATTCTATGCGGTGAACCATGCAAACGGAATATATGTTTTTGGAAGTCCTGCGATTGACGAAGCTATTATTCATTACAAAGAAAATGTGTCATTCAAAATGATTGCTGTGAATAACAGTAAAGCCAATATATATGTTCAAAAAGTGGAATACAACGGAAAACCTTATACAAAATCATATATTACACATGATATGATTGTAAAAGGCGGCGAACTTAAATTATATATGGGAAGCCAACCTTCATTGACTTTTGGAACTGCAAAAGCAGACAGACCTTTGTAAAAAATGTAACTAATTCAAAAAGAATATTATGAGAAAATCCATCTTGGTTTTAGGAATATTATTTGCGTTAGCCAACGCAAATGCGCAGACCAAAGCGCAATCGAGTCTGAATATAATGACATTCAATATCCGTTATGACAATCCGGGTGACGGTTTGAACAATTGGCAAAACCGAAAAGAAAACGCTTTAAAAATGGTTCGTTTCAATGAGATTGATATTTTGGGAATGCAGGAAGTTTTGGCACATCAGTTAAAGGATTTCACTACTAACTTGACTGAATATACTGCGATTGGTGTTGGTCGCGAAGATGGAAAAGAAAAAGGAGAATACAGCCCAATCCTTTTCAACAAAAATAAATTTACCCTAATCAAGTCAGGCTATTTCTGGTTGAGTCAAACACCGGAAAAACCAGGAAAAGGTTGGGATGCTGCATGTGAACGTATTGCTACTTGGGTACAATTGAAAGAGAAAGCAACTGGAAAAAAAGTCTTCGTTTTGAATACTCATTTTGATCACATAGGCGAAGTTGCCAGACGTGAAAGTGTAAATTTGATAAAATCAAAAATCACACAACTAAGTGAAGGAATGCCTCAAATTATGATGGGTGATTTGAATGCAACGCCCGATTCATCAGTGATATTGGCATTGTTAGCACCTGAAAAATCATTAACTCTCTTAGATTCGAAAAAACTGGCACCAATTGTTTACGGTCCAAATTGGTCTTTTCATGATTTTGGAAAAATTCCATTCAAAGACAGACCGCTTATCGATTATATTTTGGTAACCAAAGGAATCACAGTGAAAAAGTACGCTGTTTTTGCTGAAACGCTAAATGACCTTTGTCTTTCTGATCACGCACCCGTTTTCATCAATATTTCTCTTTAATATAATAATCATTTACCCCCTCTATAATGAAAAACAACAGCTACATCCTTTTGACATTTCTTTTTTTGAGCTTTGCAGTAAATGCTCAAGACAAAACGGTTAGTCCGGTAGACCATGTTAGTACTTTGGTCGGAACACAATCGGTTCACAGTTTGTCAAACGGTAATACCTATCCTGCGATTGCCCGTCCTTGGGGAATGAATTTTTGGTCTCCTCAAACAGGTAAAATGGGCGACGGATGGATGTACACTTATACAGCCGAAAAAATTCGTGGTTTCAAGCAAACTCACCAGCCTTCACCTTGGATTAACGATTATGGTCAATTTTCGATTATGCCGGTGACGGGAAAAATTGTTTATAAAGAAGACGAAAGAGCAAGTTGGTTCAGTCATAAATCGGAAATTGCAAAACCGCATTATTATAGTGTTTACTTAGCCGATTTTGACATCACAACTGAAATAACAGCAACTGAAAGAGCTGCTCATTTCCAAATCACTTTCCCTAAAAATGATCAATCATCAATTGTAATTGATGCTTTTGACAAAGGTTCATACATCAAAATCATTCCTTCGGAAAATAAAATCATTGGTTACACAACAAAAAACAGTGGTGGCGTTCCCGAAAATTTCAAAAATTATTTTGTTTTGGTTTTCGACAAACCATTTGAAACAAAATATACTTGGAATGATAAAGGGTTAGCAAAAGACCAACTCGAAATGAAAGATGACCATTCGGGAGCTGTTGTTGGCTTTAAAACCAATAAGGGAGAAAAAGTGAATGTTCGTGTAGCTTCATCGTTCATCAGTTTTGAACAAGCAGAACAAAACCTGAAAGCGGAATTAAAAAATATGCCTTTTGAAAAAGTAGTAGCCGAATCAAAAAATGCCTGGAACACAACTCTTGGAAAAGTAAAAGCTGAAGGCGGAACCGACGAACAACTGAATACTTTTTATTCTTGTTTGTACCGCACTGTTTGCTTTCCACAAAAATTGTATGAATTGGAAGCTTCGGGAAAAATTGTGCATTACAGTCCGTATAACGGAAAAGTTTTGGACGGTTATATGTACGGAGGTACGGGATTTTGGGACACTTTTAGAGCCTTGTATCCCCTGTTGAATTTGGTTTATCCTTCCATCAACAGAGAAATGCAGGAAGCATTAATCAATGATTATAAAGAAGGTGGCTTTTTACCTGAATGGTCAAGTCCAGGTTTAAGAGATTGTATGGTGGGGAACAATTCGGCTTCGATAGTCGCAGAAGCCTATTTGAAAGGTTTGAGAGGTTATGATATCAACACTTTGTATGATGCCTTGCAACATGGAGCAAACAACGAAGGTCCAAATGCCACAGGACGTAAAGGAGTGGAATATTACAACACTTTGGGCTATGTTCCTTATGATGTAAAAATCAACGAGAATGCAGCACGTACTTTGGAATATGCTTATGATGACTTTGCAATATGGAAATTGGCGAAAGCTCTAAACCGTCCTGCGACAGAAATTGCGCAGTACGAAAAACGCATGATGAACTATAAAAACCTGTTCAATCCCGAATTCAAATTAATGAGCGGAAGAAATAAAGACGGTAGTTTTACCAAAAATTTCAATCCGTTTAAATGGGGCGATGCTTTTACCGAAGGGAACAGTTGGCACTATAGCTGGAGCGTTTTCCACGATATCCAAGGATTGATCAATTTGATGGGAGGCGAAAAAGCGTTTACAGACAAACTGGACGAAGTTTTTTCGTTGCCGCCAACTTTCGATGATTCTTATTATGGCAGTGTGATTCACGAAATCCGTGAAATGCAAATTATGAATATGGGACAATACGCTCACGGAAACCAACCAATTCAGCACGTAATTTACCTGTACAATTATGCGGGACAACCTTGGAAAACACAATATTGGTCTAGAGAAGTGATGAACCGTTTGTACAAACCAACACCTGATGGTTATTGCGGTGACGAGGATAACGGACAAACTTCGGCCTGGTATGTTTTCTCATCAATGGGCTTCTACCCTGTTTGTCCGGCTTCGGATGAATATGTTTTGGGTGCGCCATTGTTCAAAAAAGTAACAGTTTCTTTGGAAAACGGAAAACAAATCGTGATCAAAGCAGATAAAAATTCGGCCGAAAACAAATACGTTCAGGAATTAAAGTGGAACCAAAAAGTGTATGACAAAAATTACATCAACCATTTTGATTTGCAAAAAGGAGCCGAACTGGATTTCAACATGATTAATGCTCCAAACAAAAACAGAGGAGCAACCAAGGCAAGCTATCCGTATTCGTACAGTAAATAAATTGACAATGGTTTCAGCAGATCATCGTCAAATAGACAATAAACCATCAACAACAAAACAATTAACCGAAAATATGCAATCACGTAGAAATTTTATAAAAAATACAGGGATATTATCTGCAGGAATGTTAGCCCTGAGCACTGATGCTTTTGCTTTAGAATCCGGTTCCTTATTTAATTTAGGAACTGATTTTGTGAGCCAACGCCCTCCATTGGCACAAAGAAAATTCACCAGTAAAGCTATTGAGGACGCCATTGTTCGTATCAAAAAACAAATTGCAAATCCGGAATTGGCATGGTTGTTCGAAAACTGTTTCCCAAATACTTTGGATACCACAGTCGATTTCGAAATCATCGACGGAAAACCGGATACTTATGTAATAACTGGAGATATCGATGCTATGTGGCTCCGTGATTCTACTGCCCAAATTTGGCCATACATCCCTTTTGTAAAAGAAGATAAAAAGCTGAAAGAATTGGTAAAAGGAGTTATCAACCGTCAAACGAAATGCATTTTGCTTGATCCTTATGCCAATGCTTTTTACAAAGATTTCAATCAGGTGAGTGAATGGAAAAGTGATTTGACCAAAATGCAGTCCGGAATCCACGAACGCAAATGGGAAATAGACAGTTTGTGCTATCCGGTTCGTTTGGCTCACGGTTATTGGAAGGAAACAGGAGACACTTCTATGTTTGACGAAAACTGGATAAAAGCTATGAATTTGGTTTTACAAACGTTCAAAGAACAACAGCGTTGGACAAACAAAGGCCCTTACACTTTCCAAAGAAACACCGCTTGGGCAACTGATGGTGTACCTTTATCAGGTTACGGCTATCCTGTAAAACCATGCGGATTGATTGTATCAACTTTCCGTCCGAGTGATGATAGTACTTTATTTGGCTATTTGATTCCGAGCAATATGTTTGCTATCGAAATATTGGGTTACATGATTGAAATGTGTTCAACTCCGACTTTAAAAGATGATGAAATTGTTAGAAAAGCATCCGAATTAAGAGCACAGGTTCAAAAAGGGTTGAAAGAGAACGGAATTGTTAACCATCCAAAATTCGGTGAAATTATAGCCTTTGAAGTAAACGGTTATGGAAGTTTCCATTTTATGGACGACGCCAATATTCCTTCATTATTGTCGTTGCCTTATTTGGGTGCCATAAAACCAGACAGTCCATTGTATTTGAATACCCGAAAAGTAGTTCTTTCAGACAATAATCCATTTTTCTACAAAGGAAAAGCGGCCGAAGGAATTGGCGGGCCTCACACTGGAGCCGATACAATCTGGCCAATGAGTATTATTTTACGAGCAATTACAAGTGTAGATGAAAACGAAATTAAATATTGCATCAGCACCTTAAGGAAAACCCATGCTGATACCGGATTTATGCACGAATCGATTCATAAAGACGATGCCACAAAATTCACGCGCAAATGGTTTGCCTGGGCAAATACCTTATTTGGAGAATTAATTGTTAATGTCAGCAAAAATCATCCAAATATTCTAGCTGATAAAAATATTTAAATACATTCCTATGAAATCGCCATTAACAACAAGTTTGCGCAAGCAATTAATAATCATCGAACACCGATGAAAATAAATTGTTGTGAGATAAACACCAATAAACAAAAGGCGACCCGAGCGGTAGCGAATTGGCGAAGCATACCCTATATGACCTATAATAAATAAATTTTACATATATGAAAAAATACTTATTGTTATTGCTGGTATTCACAAGTGTTTTATCTTATGCACAACAAGCAGAAAACATTATCATCATAACTACGGATGGACTTCGATGGCATGAGCTTTTTGAAGGAATGGATCAGACAATTGCCAAAGACCGAAAATTTAATCAAGGGGACAGCACCTATATTTTTAAAAAATACTGGAGTCCTGATGTTAAGGAACGTCGAGAAAAATTGATGCCTTTTATATGGTCATCTATTGCTTCAAAAGGACAATTATATGGTAACAGAAATTATGGAAATAAAGTAAATAATGCGAATCCGCATTGGTTCAGCTATCCGGGTTATAGTGAAATAATGACCGGTTATGCCGATCCTGCAATAAATTCTAACGATTATGGTCCAAATCCTCATGTTACCTTACTGGAATTTTTAAACCAACAGCCAAAACTAAAAGGAAAAGTGGCAGCTTTTGGCGCATGGGAAGCATTTGACAGAATCTTAAATGAAAAACGAAGCGGAATACCCGTTGCTTCCGCTTTTGACAAAATAGGAGGAAATACGCCAACAGAACAACAAAAACTAATTAATAACATGCTTAAGGATTCTTATAAACCTTGGCATACCGATGAATGTTTTGATGTTTTTACTCAATATAGTGCCATAGAGGAATTAAAAACAAATAAGCCAAAAGTATTATATGTCGCTTTTGGTGAAACAGACGAATGGGCACATGCGGGGCAATACCGTTCTTATTTAGATGCGGCTCATCAAGTCGATGCTTGGATCAAACAAATTTGGGACTTTGTTCAAAATGACCCAAAATATAAAAATAAAACTGCTTTGTTCATCACAACAGATCATGGTCGTGGTGATAAGATAAAACAGGAATGGACTAGTCATGGCAGTTCTATTCAGGACGCATCCGAAATATGGTTTGCCGCTATGGGGCCAGGCATTAGTGAAAAAGGAGAAGTAAAAACGGAAGGTCAATTATATCAAGAACAATTTGCCCAAACTATTGCAAAACTGATGGGATATACTTTTAAGGCAGAACATCCTATAGCAAAAGAAATATCAGAAGTATTGAAATAATAACCTTTTGTTTTTATTTCAAACAATTAATGCTTTTTGTTTTAAAATAAATTTTCAAATGAATCGATTTCTATTTTCAATTCTGACAATCTTAAATATAGGACTTGTACAAGCGCAAAATAAAACTGAGCGCAAACAAAATTCACCCTATCAATCAACAAATGTTGATTGGCTGGTTACACCGATTACTCAAAAAGCATCTGTTTACAAAGAAGGAAAAACAATTATCCTAAATAACGGATTAGTGCGAAGAACTTTTAGAATTTCGCCAAATGTTGCATGCACTGATTTCACCAATCTGACTACAGATCAACAATTAATCAGAGCTGTAAAACCAGAAGCCAAAATTACGCTTGACGGAAAAGAATACAACATTGGCGGATTAAAAGGTCAAAAAGAAAATGCCTATCTATTACCCGAATGGGTTGATAAAATGGAAGTTGGCAAAGAGGATTTTACTTTTGTCAACTATACAATTTCAGACATAAAACCATACATTAATTGGAAAGCAAATAATTGGGCAATGAACAAAAAACTAGCCACAGGAAAATTATTGGTTTTTGAATACGCTTCTTCCCTACAGGAATTTAAAGGTCTAAAAGTTAAAGTAAACTATGAATTATATGATGGTTTACCATTGATTACCAAATCAGTTACAATCGAAAATTCAACTCAAAAAGTTTTCAAACTTGATAGAGTCATAAATGAAACCATTGCTATGGTTGAAGAGCAAAGCGCCGTGGAAGGCAATCCCGAAAAGATGCGAAGCCAACACGGATTTTATATCGAAACCAATTATGCTTTCAACAACTCAATGAGTTACGAATTGAGCGATCAAACTACACATTGGAAAAAGGATTCCGTTTACACTTCACAAGTACATTACAATTACAAAACACCTTGCCTACTTGAGGTTTATCCTAAAAAAACACCGGGAATTGAGTTAAAACCGGGTGAAGTTTACAATTCGGTTCGCAGTAACGAATTACTGATTGACACTTACGACCGTCAACGTCGCGGATTGATGATCAAGAAAATGTATCGTACTATAGCTCCCTGGACAACCGAAAACCCAATTTTCATGCACTTGGTAAGCAAAAACGACGAACAAGTGCGTACTGCAATTGACCAATGTGCCGCAACGGGTTACGAAGCATTGATTTTGAGTTTTGGAAGTCATTTGAACATGGAATTGGATACTCCTGAAAATTATCAAAAATGGAAAGCATTAGCAGATTACGCTCATAGCAAAGGAGTAAAAATTGGTGGCTATTCGTTGTTTAGCAGCCGACGAATTAGCGATGAAGATGATGTAGTCGATCCAAAAACCGGGAAACCTGGCGGAGCGTTTTTTGGCGGACATGCGCCTTGTTTTGGAAGTAAATGGGGATTGTCCTATAGAGACAGAATCAAGAAATTTTTCACAGAAACAGGTTTTGACATTTGGGAAAATGACGGGCCGTATCCCGGAGATGTATGCGCTTCGACCACACATCCCGGTCACAAAGGCATAGATGATTCACAATGGAGACAAATGGAAATCCAAAAAGAGTTGTACCGTTGGCTAAACGAAAAAGGAGTTTATATCAACGCACCCGATTGGTACTTCCTTGACGGAACACATAAAATAGCTTTGGGTTATCGTGAAGTCAATTTTTCTTTGCCAAGAGATCAACAACGCATTTTGAACCGCCAGAATATCCACGACGGAACAATTGAAAAATCAGCTTCCATGTCCTGGGGATTTGTTCCTTTGACAGCTTATCAGGGTGGTGATGCTTCGGCTGTTTT
Organism: Flavobacterium aquiphilum; assembly: GCF_027111335.1. Lineage (NCBI taxonomy): Bacteria > Pseudomonadati > Bacteroidota > Flavobacteriia > Flavobacteriales > Flavobacteriaceae > Flavobacterium > Flavobacterium aquiphilum. The sequence goes on from NZ_CP114288.1 coordinate 3,019,209, forward strand.
AGAGCCATTGAGCGAACACTTAAAGGATTACGAACAATTGATGATTCAATATTACGGAGCTGGAGTTCAGGCATGTTACAGAGGTCCTCGCTTATATGACACTAATGCAACAAAAGAATTGGTTAAAACAACCATCAATTGGTACAAAAAATACCGTGAAATTCTGAATTCCGACATGATTCAGTTACGTCGCGCTGATGGCAGGGATTGGGATGGTTTTGTGCATGTGAATCCGACATTGAAACAAAAAGCATTTATCATGTTGTACAACCCTACCAAGGATAAAATGATAAGAACAATCAAAGTGCCTTTGTATTATTCGGGTTTAACCGATAATGCTAAAATTCGGGAGAAAGAAGGTATTGCTAAAAATTACAAAATCAACCGTAATTATGAAGCCGAACTGACTTTTTCAATCGAACCGGAAAGTTACACTTGGTATGTTGTTGAATAACGAAACAAAGATGCTTTGCTTTTAGAAGAAATAGATTAGGTTTAAACTATCAACTATATCGATTTAATTTACATCAAAATAAGATTTTAGTTATATATTTTCACGAAGCAATGGTTAAAATAATGGAAAATATTTAGTTTTATGTTAAAATTTGACTATCGACATTCAAATTACTAATACGATTTAGTATTTCCATAAAAAATAATTACTTTAGCAAAAAATCACAAGAAAGCAAAAAATAATATTGGTTTTGAAATGAAAAAAATTGTCTTTTTAGTATCGTTCTTTTTGTCCTTTGCTTTGCAGGCGCAACAAGTCGTGCATATCATTCCGGAACCTGTAAATCTCGAATTAAAAACGGGAAGCTTTCTTATTGACGCTTCAACTTCCATTAGCTATAACGCCAAAGACAAATCTGTTGAGCCAACGATTCTTTTCTTCAAGGAATACATTAAGAGAATAACTGGAACTGCTCTACAAATCAATACTAAAAAAAACAAAAACATTCGTTTCGAAATTCAGAAAACAAACGAAATTGGTGACGAAGGTTATCTTTTGAATGTCAACCCGAATGAAATTTTAATAACGGCCAATACACCTAAAGGCCTTTTCTATGGTGTACAGTCATTAATTCAAACCCTTCCCATAACCCGTACTAATAGAATTGCTGAAATTCCTTGTATGCAGATTAAAGATTACCCACGCTTTCAATGGAGAGGGTTAATGCTTGATACAAGTCGTCATTTCTTCCCTGCTGATATGGTGAAGGAATTTATCGATTTATTGTCATTGTACAAAATGAATGTCTTCCATTGGCATTTGGTTGACGGAGCAGGCTGGCGTTTGGAAATAAAGAAATACCCTAAACTGACTCAACAAGCTGCTTGGCGCATTGATGATACTGGAAAGCCTTGGAATTGGTCTGGAATACAATTTTCTGATGATTTTACTAAATCGATTTATGGAGGTTTTTACACTCAGGAAGAAGTCAAAGATATTGTTGATTACGCAAAAGTAAGGAACATTACAATTATACCCGAAATTGAAATGCCAGGACACACCGAAGCTTTATTGGCAGCCTATCCGGAACTTTCCTGTAACGGAAAAGTACATTTTGGTAATGGCGGTACTTTTCCAGCCAGCACTGTTGATGGTAGTTTCTGTGCAGGAAATGACAAAGCTTTTGATTTTTTGCAAGATGTATTGACGGAAGTTATGGCTCTTTTCCCTTCGAAATACATTCACATTGGAGGAGATGAAGTTGATAAAACAAACTGGAAAAACTGCCCGAAATGTCAGGCGAGAATGAAAAGCGAAGGTTTGAAAAACGAAGAAGAATTACAAAGTTATTTTGTCAAAAGAATTGAAAAATTCATTGTTTCCAAAAACAGAAAAATGATTGGTTGGGATGAAATTCTGGAAGGAGGTTTGGCACCCGAGGCTACTGTTATGAGCTGGCGAGGCGAAGCTGGAGGAATTGAAGCCTCCAAAATGGGACACGATGTTATTATGACACCTGCTACTCCACTCTATTTTGATTATTACCAAGGCGATAGTGAAAATGAACCTCAGGCTTTCGGTGGATTTAATACATTGAAACGTATTTATAATTACGATCCTATTCCAAAAGAATTGACTGCTGAACAAGCCAAACATATTTTAGGTTCGCAAGCCAATTTGTGGACAGAATATATCACTACAAGAGAACAAGTCGAATATATGATTTTGCCTCGTATGCTGGCTTTATCAGAAGTGGTTTGGTCACCCAAAGAAAAACGCAATTGGGATAATTTTAGCCAAAAGTTAAAACCTCATTTAACATCATTTGAACAAAAAGGATTCAGATATTCCAAAGGAAATTTTAAAGTTGACATCAATGCTGAACGCATCAAGGGTACGATAACTGTTTCTCTTTCATCTGAAAATAATGACGGAACGATTTATTACTCTACCGATGGAAGTTTTCCAAATATTGGTTCAAAAAAATATGAAAAACCCTTTGAAATTAACGGAACAACAACCGTAAGGGCAATTCTCGTAGTTGATAATAAAACAATGGTTTCGAAACCAGCTGAACAGCGATTCACTTTCAACAAAGCCACTGGCAAAGACGTCAAATACGAAAAGCTATACAGTAAAAATTATCAAGGAACGGGAAATAATTCCCTTACCGACGGATTTAAAGGCACTAAAAACCATTATCTGTATTGGCATGGATTTGAAGGAGACGACGTAGTGGCAACAGTTGATTTGGGAACACTAACAGATATCAGCAGTATTTCGATAGGAACCATTCAAAATTTTAATAACTGGATGTTCATGCCTAAATGGGTAAAATTCGAGATTTCGGTTGATGGAATAAATTTCAAAGAAGTAGAAACCATTCTAAATCCGGTTCCAACCAATGTAACCGAAGTGATGTTGAATGATATCACAACAAATTTTGCAAAGCAAAAAGCAAAAGTGATTCGCGTTACAGCCAAAAATATTGGTGTTTGTCCTGAAGGATCACCAGGTGCTGGGAAACCTGCCTGGCTATTTGTGGACGAAATCACAGTGGAATAATAAAAAAAAAGATATATAAAGAACAATTACATTACAATGGAAAAAAGATTTGCAATAGGGATGGATGTCGGCGGTTCACATATTACTGCCGCAATTATTGACATAAATGAGATGAAAATTATTGAAGAATCTGTTTCTAAAGTTTCTTTCAATTCGAATTTATCAGTCAGTATGGTAATGGATTATTGGGAAAATATTATTCGTTCTTTATGCGAAAAGTTGAAGGTGGAAAAACTTTCGGGAATTGCTATGGCTATTCCTGGGCCATTTGATTACGAAAAAGGAACTTTTTGGATAAAGGATCAAAATAAATACGACAATTTTTATGGTTTGAATATAAAAGACCTGTTAAGAGAACGTTTCAATTTTGAGCAAAATTTTCCAATAGTTTCAGATAATGATGCCACCAGTTTTGGCAAAGGTGAAGTATATAAAGACCCGAAAAACCTTACCAAAAGAGTAATGGCAATTACCTTAGGAACGGGGCTTGGCGGCTGTTTTGTTGAAAATGGAAAAGTAATAAACAAAGGAAACAATGTCCCTGAAAATGGTGAAATATGGAATCTTCCATACAAAAATGGTATCGCCGAAGATGCAGTTTCATTAAGAGGTTTGCTCGCCAATTACAAAAACTTAAGTGGTAATCAACTGAATGAAGGCATAGATTTATACAACTTAGCTTATGAAGGAGATGAAAAAGCTATCGAAGCTTTTAGTAAATTTGGGGAAGATCTTGCCGAGGTTGTAATTCCATGCCTAAAAAACTTTAATGCCGATATGCTTGTCATTGGTGGAAAATTAGCCAATGCTGGTGATTTATTTCTGAATGCTTTTGAAGAGAAAGCAAAAAATGCTGGAATTAAAATTGAAGTAGCAATCTCAACTGACAATGAAACTTCCGCTTTATTGGGAGTAGCGACTTTACTTAACGCAGTTAACGTATAATATTATTTTCTGATTTTAAACGATCAGATTTAAAATTAAAAGATATGACTAATCGCAGAAATTTTCTAAAAACAACAGCCATTGCATCGGCAGCCGTTGCATTAACTTCGTTCAGAGGCACATCTGAAGAAGTCGAAGAAACAATTTTGGACTCATCCAAAGTAAGAAAACCAATTGTGCTTTCAACTTGGCGATTCGGGCTTGCAGCCAATGATGCCGCTTGGGAAGTTTTAAAAAAAGGAGGTCGTGCCTTAGACGCCGTAGAAGCAGGTGTAAAAGTACCTGAAGGCGATCCTAAAGAAAGAAGCGTGGGTTACGGAGGACGTCCCGACAGAGATGGCCGCGTAACGCTGGATGCTTGTATCATGGATGAAATGTCAAATATCGGATCCGTTGGCTGTTTGGAATACATCAAACACCCGATATCTGTAGCACGTGCCGTAATGGAAAAAACACCTCACGTTATGCTGGTGGGAGACGGAGCACTACAATTTGCCTTATCTCAAGGATTTCCTAAAGAAAATTTATTGGTTCCCGATTCTGAAAGAGAATGGAAAGAATGGTTGAAAACCTCCGAATACAAACCAATTGCAAACATCGAAAATCATGACACGATTGGGATGATTGCCTTGGATGCCGCCGGAAATCTTTCAGGAGCTTGTACTACAAGTGGAATGGCTTTCAAAATGCACGGACGTCTGGGGGACTCCCCTATCATCGGTGCGGGATTGTATGTTGACAATGAAATTGGCGCTGCAACTGCAACAGGGCACGGCGAAGAAGTGATCCGAATTTCAGGATGCCATTTGGTTGTCGAATTGATGCGTCAGGGAAAATCACCTCAAAAAGCGTGTGAAGAAGCCGTTTCGAGAGTAGTAAAACTAATGAAAATCAGAAATAAAAATTTGAAAGATATTCAGGTTGGATTTATCGCCTTGAACAAAAAAGGAGAATACGGTTCTTACTGCGTGCAAAGCGGTTTCAATTATGCCGTTAATGACGAAACCGGAAACCGATTAATTGACGCTGATTTTCATTTGAAACCATAACCTTAAAAGCACTAAGCAGAATAATGAAAAAATATAATTTGGAAATTGCCTGTTTCAATCCGGAATCGGCGGTGATTGCACAAAAAAACGGTGCAAACCGCGTTGAACTTTGCAATGAAATGAGCAAAGGCGGAACATCTCCTTCAATGGAAACGATAATTGCTACCCGTGAAGAACTGACCATTGCTTTGAACGTTATGATTCGTCCACGAGGCGGAAATTTTGTTTATAGCGATGCCGAATACGAGCAAATGAAACAGGAAATAAAAGCATACAAAAAGTTGAATGTTGACGGATTTGTATTCGGGATTTTGAATAAGGACAATAGTGTAAACGTAGTTCGAAACAAAGAATTAGTCGCTTTGGCCAAACCTTTGCCTTGTACTTTCCACCGCGCTTTTGATGTTGTTACTGATGTTTACAATTCGTTGGAAACTGTAATTGATTGCGGATTCAAAACTATTTTGACCTCTGGACAAGAACCTAATGTTGTTGAAGGAATTTCGGTTTTGGAAGAATTGGCTAAAAAAGCTGGAAACCGAATTGTGATCATGCCAGGCGGAGGTGTTCGCTCATCGAATGTAGGGATGTTGAAAGAGAAAATGAATACGACCTACTACCATTCGTCAGCAATTACAGATGGAACTGAAACTGCCGACGGTAAAGAAGTGAAGGCTTTGGTTTTGGGTTTGAAATAACTCACAAATTGCTTTGCACCATTGCTTCTTTGTCTAATTTCACGCAAAGACGCAAAGAAAGAAATGATGGCAAGAAAGCCAATTGTTTCCTTTCAGCCCCGATAGAGCCGATATCCTCGTAGTGAAGCGAAGAGATAAAGGCGAAAGCGGGAATCATGCATACAAAAAAAACTAATGTTTCTGCTCCTAAAAAAATTATATCATCCATCGTTTCAAAAACTAAAAGACAAAAGATGAAAAACAGATTTAAATTATTATTTGCCGCAGTTGTTTTTTCCAACACGATTGCCCTTCACGCGCAAGGTGAATTCAGTATGAAAGCCGACAAATCAGAAGAAGAAGGCTATGTTTGGACCAAAGACCCTTTGGTAAAAGCTAATCTTGATAAATGGCAGGGTTACAAGTTTGGAGTATTAATCCACATGGGGCTTTACACGCAGTTGGGAACCGTTGAATCCTGGGGCTTGGCACCTGAAGACTGGGTAACCAGAGATGGCTATGATGATTATTACAAATACGCCACTGATTACCGAAATACCAAATACAAATTGAATCCGACCAATCTGAATTCGGAGAAATGGGCAAAAATGTTCAAAGGTGCTGGGGCAAAATATATGATTTTTACTTCGAAACACCACGACGGATTTTGTATGTATGATTCGAAATACACCGATTTTAAAATTACAAATCCGGAGTTTCCTTATGGAAAAAATCCAAAAGCGGATGTGTTGAAAGACGTTTTGGATGCGTCGAGAAAAGAAGGATTGGCTGTTGGAGTTTATTTTTCAAAGCCTGACTGGACAACCGAAAATTTTTGGTGGTCGTATTATCCACCAAAAGACAGGAATCCTACTTATGACATCAAAAAATTTCCGGAAAGATGGGATAGCTATGTTAAATACACTCAAAACCAATTGAACGAATTGACAACCAATTACGGAAAAGTTGATATTCTTTGGCTTGATGGATGCTGGGTTCGACCTTTAAATACGATCAATAAAAAAGTCGAAGAGTTTTGTAAATATCCTTATGATATGGATATCAACATGAAATTGATTTCGGAAACGGCACGCAAAAAACAACCAGGAATGTTGGTTGTGGATCGTTGGGTTCCTAGCGAATATGAAAACTACCTGACACCTGAACAAAAAACTCCCGAAAAACCTTTGACAGTGCCTTGGGAAAGTTGCATTACCCTTGGAGGAGCCTGGGGATGGGTACCAAATGACCATTACAAATCTTCGAAAGAAGTGGTACAATTGCTTACGAACATTGTTGTAAAAGGCGGTAATCTTTTATTGGGAGTTGGACCAGATGCCAAAGGGGAATTTGACCCGAAAATTGAAAAAACGTTAGCTAATGTTGGAAAATGGCTTTCTGTTAATGGTGAAGCGATTTATGATACCAAACCTGTTGCACCCTACTTGGACGGAAAAGTAGGTTATACACAAAAAGGAGCTGCTATTTACGGGATTTACATGCCGGCAAAAGACGAAAAAGAATTGCCTGCACAAATCACTATCAAAACCGATATGAAAGGCAGTTTGAAAGCTACTTTATTATCTAACAAACAAAAATTGTCCAGCAAAAAAACAGATGGAGGAATCATTGTTACGATTCCGCAAGAGCTTAGAAGTTCGTTAGCCAGTCAAGAAGCGGTAGTAATCAAAGTAAGTAAATAATTTTTCGAAGAAATAAAAAATGAAAAAAAGGTTATTGACCGCTATTGGATGTTTAGCATTTTTGTCTATGACAGCCCAAAAAGTGACTGCTCCTGCTCCCTATGGCGTCTTGCCTACCGAACCACAATTACAGTGGCATGAAATGGAACAATATGTTTTGGTACACTTTACACCAACAACTTTTCAAAACAAAGAATGGGGTTATGGAGATGCCGATCCAAAAATTTTCAATCCAACTAAATTTGATGCGAGTCAAATTGTAAATGCTGCCAAGGCTGGTGGCTTCAAAGGAGTGATTCTTGTTGCCAAACACCATGATGGTTTTTGTTTGTGGCCTACCAAAACAACAAATTACAATATCAGTAAAAGCCCTTTCCGTGACGGAAAAGGAGATATGGTAAAAGAATTTGAAACTGCTGTACGTAATGCAGGAATGAAATTCGGGCTTTATTGCTCACCTTGGGACAGAAATAATGAAGATTATGGCAAACCTGAATATGTGACCAAATTTCGTGAACAATTAACCGAATTGTATTCAAATTACGGGAACTTATTCATTACCTGGTTTGATGGTGCCAATGGAGGCGATGGTTATTATGGCGGAAAAAACGAAAAAAGAAGTATCGATCGCACAAAATATTACGGTTGGGAAACCACTTGGGGAATTTCCAGAAAATTGCAACCGGGAGCCGTTATTTTTGCCGATATGGGTGATGTACGTTGGGTAGGTAATGAGCATGGTTTTGCTGCCGAAACCTCATGGGCAACATTTACGCCACTACCAACAGACGGTAATACAGTTGCTGCACCGGGAGCAACCGATTCCAGAAAAGCACCTGAAGGAACAAGAAACGGTAAATATTGGAAACCGGCCGAATGTGATGTACCGTTAAGAAATGGTTGGTTTTACCACACTACTGATGATAATCACGTGAAAACAGTTTCAGAATTATTTGAGATTTATACTAATTCCGTAGGAAGGGGTGGTTGTCTTGATTTAGGGCTTTCGCCAACAACTGATGGTTTGTTGCATCAAAATGACGTAAAAAATCTAAAAGATTTTGGGGACTATCTGAAAAAATTATTTGCTGACAACCTTGCTAAATCTGCTGTAATTACAGCTTCTAATACCAGAGGTGGTGATGCCAAATCATTTGGTATTAAAAACCTGATTGATGAAAATCGTTACTCGTATTGGGCGACCGATGATGATGTAAAAAAAGCATCGCTTACTTTAGAATGGAAAAAAGACCAAACATTTAATGTTATCCGTCTTAGAGAAAACATCAAATTGGGGCAACGTATCGAAAAAGTTGAAATCGATGCTTTTGTCAATGGAAATTGGAAAAAAATAGGCGAAGCAACAAGCATTGGTTCAAACCGATTGGTACGTTTGCCAAATTATGTTACTGCTTCAAAACTAAGAATTCGTATCGAAGAATCGCCTGTTTGTATTGCTTTGAGCGATGTTGGAGTATTTAAAGAGCCGGAACAATTGGCAAAGCCAAAAATCAAAAGAGATAAAGATGGAATGGTTTCTATAACTACTGAAATGCCTGTAAAAGAAATCCATTTTACCATTGACGGAACAGAACCTTCTGCGCAATCTCCGGTTTATAAAGAAGCATTTGTATTTTCTACTTCGGGTGAAGTGAAAGCAAAATCATTTGGAACCGATATGAAATCAAGCGAAATGGTAATTCAATCGTTCAATGTATCTAAAAAAGACTGGAAAGTAGTTGCAGCTACTTCTGAAAATCAAGAAAACGGAAAATCGTTGAATACCATTGATGATAATGTAAGAAGTCTTTGGAGCACTCCTGAAAATACAGCTTTACCACAATCAATCACTATTGATATGGGCAAAGAAATAAGTATTGCTTCATTTTCATATTTACCTCGTCAAAACGGAACTGGCGGCATTGTGAAAAACTACGAATGGCAAACAAGTAACGATAATACAACCTGGACAACCGTTGCCGAAGGCGAATTTTCAAACATCAAAAGCAATCCTGTTGAACAAAACGTTCCTTTAAAAACAGCTGTAAAAGCACGATATTTTAAATTCATTGGCAAAAGCAGTGTTGATGGAAATTATATTTCGACTGCTGAATTGGGTGTGAAAACAGTAAAATAGTTTACTTCTTATTTAATTTGAAACAAAACAAAAGGGGCATCAATTTAGAAGCCCCTTTTTCATTTTAATTCTGAATCACTTTCAGCGTAGTTCCATTTACAAAATCATCATGCGAAATGAAATAGCTATTAAGTGTTTTTCCGTTTAATTGAATCGCCTTGATTTTACCATTGTTATTGATTTCCCGTTCAATCACAATAGTTTTCTTTTTATAATATTTTGGATCTAGTTGAATTGTAATTTTATCAAACATTGGTGTCGTGATCGTATAAATTGGATCACCGGGCGAAATAGGATAAATTCCCATCATAGAATACACCAACCAAGCAGACATTGTTCCAGTATCGTCATTTCCAGGCAATCCTTTTGGTTTATTTTGAAAATACTCTTTCACAAGTTTTTTCACTAATTCCTGACTTCTCCACTCCTTTCCTTGTACGTAATTAAACAAATAAGGATAAGCAATGTCTGGCTCATTTGCCATATCAAATTGTTTATTGTCAAAGACTTTTTGCAATTGATTTGAAAAGCTTTTATCACCTCCCATTAAATTCATTAATCCTTTTATATCGTGTGGTACCATAAAAGCATATTGCCATGCATTTCCCTCAACAAAACCAACATTCGCCTGAAAATTAGCTCCTGTATCAGGATTAAATGGTTCATACCATTTTCCGTCAACGGTTCGAGGTCGAAGCAATTTTAGGTTTTTATCATATAATTTTCGGTAAGATAACGAACGATTTTTAAAGCGTTCATAGTCTTGTTTTTTTCCTAAAGCTTTCGCTAAAAGAGAAATGGAATAATCCGCAGTATTATACTCTTCTGTCGTAGAAACCGGGCCATGATGATTGGTTGTCAAAAATCCTTTTTCAATATATTCTTTAAGCCCCGGACGTAACGGATTATTCTCGATCTGATCGGCTCCTTTCAACATTGCTTTGTAAGCTTTCTGAACATCAAAATCCTGAATTCCTTTCAAATAAGTATCTGCAATAACAATACTCGCAGGATCTCCAACCATTGTAAAAGTCTCAGTCGAATTCAGTTCCCATTTTGGTAACCAACCGTTTTCATCATACATTTGCAACATACTTTTAACCATATTGGACTGTTGTTGCGGATAAACCAAAGACATTAACTGATGCATGTTTCGGTACGTATCCCACAAGGAAAAAACCGTATAACGTGTGCCTTCGGTTTTACCAATCTTACTTCGTCTAATTTCCGGGTACTCTCCATTAAAATCATTTAAAGTATTTGGATGAATCAAAGTATGGTACAATGCGGTATAAAAAATAGTCTTATCATCATTAGAACCTCCTTCGACCAAAATTTTCGAAAGCTCTTCGTTCCATTCATTGTAGGTATCTTTATAAATAGCTTCAAATGACTTATTTCCTGTTTCTTTTTCTAAATTCTCACGGGCATTTTGGATACTCACATACGAAACCCCAATTTTAACTTCAACCGTCTCCTCTTTATCAAACTGATACGAAAAATAAGTCCCAATACTATCTCCAACCACCGTTTTAATGGTATTTTCCATCATTCGAGTTTTGCCATTATAACCCATCCATTTTGCTTCTTCTCCTTGATATTTTGCAGTCTTTTTCCAGACTCCAAATTGATCTGCGGGTTTTGAAAATTTTGCTACAAAATAGACCGGATAAGCTTGTTCGGGGCTATTATAACAAAATGAACCTACGGTACGCATCCCTTCTATTTCGGTTGAAGAAACGACTTTTACCATCGCTCCTTCTTCATTGGTTAATCCCAAGCCGAGATTCAATAAAATATTAGCTTGCCCTTTCGGGAAAGTGAATTTGCTAACTCCAACTCTTTTTGAAGCTGTAAATTCGCCTTTAACCTTATATTTATCAATATCTACGCTATAGTAAGCCGTTTTGGCAACTTCATTGGAATAAGTCGAACCATATTTTAAATGATTGGTTTCAACAGTTCCAGTCGTTGGCATTAGCAAAATAACGCCTAAATCTGGGCAACCTACCCCACTTAAATTCACCTGGCTAAATCCGGTTAAAAATGTATTTTCATTCACATAAGGATTAGACAACCACTGACTGTCTTTTTCCAGAGGCAAGTTCTTAGGCCCAGCCACATTAAAAGGACTAATGCTTGCCATTCCTCGTGGCGCAATTGGTCCTGGAAAATCAGCTCCGTAATTTGAAGTTCCAATAAACGGATTCACAAAATCTGCTGGTTTTTGAGCAGAAATTATTATACTAAAAAACAGCATGTAAAGAAAACATACTGTTTGTATTGTTCTTTTTCTTCCTAAAAACATATCTCTATTTGTCAATCGTTTCAATTTTCAAAGTCCACGCTTCTTTTGCTGGTAAATTTTGTCTAAGACTTTCTGGAATTACAACTTTAAATCCTTGAGCTTCTTTTTTCCATTTAAGAGAAACTTTTGAACCTAACATTGTAATTTTTGTTCCTTTTTTTGGATTAATAGATTTTACTGTAACTTCTGCGGGAATCTTATCTTCTCCATCTTTTGCCAAATAAAACAAGAAAACGTTACCCATTTTATTTTGCGTCATGCAAATGTTGTTTTCCTTATAAGGCACAATTGGTTTTGTGTCGTAAATTGCGATGCTGTTTACCTTCATCCAATCGGCATATGCTGCCAATAAATCATAAGCACCTTGCTGCCATTCACCCTCCGGGCTTGGAGCAATGTTCAACAATAAGTTCCCGCCTTTGGCAACTACATCAATCAACATATGAATTCCTTGTCTTCCTGTCATGTATTTCGCGTCTGGAGTATAAGACCAACCACCTCCTGAAGTAATACAAGATTCCCAAGGATAAGGCAACGTCTTTTCAGGAACTCTGTTTTCAGGGGTTAAATAATTTTGATTTTTACCGTGAACTGCTCTGTCCACAACGATCAATCCCGGTTGTTTCTGACGTGCTTTTGCAACCAATTCGTCCATTTTTACATCTTGATCCACTACTCTATGTTTGATAAAACCATCTTTCGATTCATTTTCAGCAAATTTTTCAGCATAGTTTTCTTTGATGTTCTGCAAATCTCTTTTTTTAACCCATCCGCCATCTAACCATAAAATATCAACTTTACCATAATTGGTCAAAATTTCTAAAATTTGGTTGTGCGTGAAATCAACATATTTTTGCCATTTTTCAGGGTAAAGCTTTGGATCGTAATTTACGTTTCTGTCAAAAGGAGGAAAATAAGGATCCCAATAGTTTTCGCAATGCCAATCAGGTTTAGAAAAATAAGCTCCCGTTGAAATATTTTCATTTCTAAAAGCATTAAAAACTTCCTTCAAAATATCGGCTTTTGAATTTGTACTAAAAGCACAATCTTTGTCGGTTACTTTATAATCAGTATATTTTGAATCAAACATTGTAAACCCATCATGGTGTTTTGTGGTAAAAACCATGTATTTCATTCCGGCTGCTTTAGCTGCTTTGGCCCATTTTGAAGGGTCGAATTTTGTTGGATTAAATGTTTTTTTCAAACCTTCATACTCTTTTACATATTGTGTATAGTTGGCTGGATTACTTCCTTTTTTGCGCTCACACCATCCATAATCTTCCGGGCAAATTGACCAAGATTCAACAATTCCCCATTGACTGTAAGTTCCCCAGTGCATCAATAATCCAAACTTTTTCCCTTGCCATTGCTCTAGATTTTTCAGAACCAACGGATCAGTTTCAGGCACATAACGTTCGTCTTCGTAGATAGCCTGCGAAAACATTTGAACTGTAAACAATAACGCGATAATAAATATTCCTTTTTTCATCTTTACACTTTATTTTTTTAATTCACCGTAATTTCATCAACAAACAACCAAGCCGATTGATTTTCGCCCGGATGGCCTAGAGGACATTGCCCAAGATTCTTGGCTGTAACACGAACAATTTTCGCTTTTTCTTCCGAAAATTTAGCCTCAAAATCTTTAATCACCAACTCTTTTTCTGAAGCTGGAACCGAATTTATTATAGTCTTTACTTCTTTAAAATTAATTCCATCACTCGAAACTTCAAATTTTACCCATTGCGGTAAAAACACCCATTGTCCGTAATTTTGGATACAGCCCAAAGTAATAGTATTTACATTAGTTATTGCTCCTAAATCTATTGTAGCCACTAAATCATTTCCATCAAATGCATGCCAATGTTTGCCAATATTTTTAGTTCCCTTAATACCGTCTGTTAACGTATTTGCACCGTTGGCAGGATAATATTTGCTGAAAGCATTTGTATAAATTACGTTTTTCCCTGTAGCCTTATTGAAAGTAAATGATTGTTCAGCTGGTTTTTTATTCATAACCTTGTTATTCAATACCATAATAGCCTTTACTGTCATAAATGAATTAACTGCAAATGGCTTTTCATATTTACTGCTTCCGATAGTAGGGATACTCCCATCGGTTGTATAATAAATGACACCATCAGTATTTTCTGTTTCAAGCGCAATAGAAAGTTTACCATTTTCCACTATCGGTTTAATGTCTACTTTGAAATTTCCTTTGGAATAATGAAGCCCTTTTTGATCAAAACCTACTAAGTGGGGCTGCAATCGTTTATTGAAATCTTCCCAATTACGCTTCTCCTTTGGAGACCACAATACTTCCGCCAGAGCTTGCATACGCGGAAGAATCATATATTCAGCCTGTTCTGCAGTTGGGATATATTCTGTCCATAAATTAGCTTGTGAACCCAAAACGCGTTTGCCTTCCTCTTGGGTTAATTCTGACGGAATCGGTTCATAGCTATACACTTTTTTCAAAGTATTAAATCCACCGATTGCTGCAGGTTCTGTTTCAGGATCGCCCTGATAATGGTCAAAATAACATGGAGAACCAGGAGTCATGATCACGTCATGCCCCATTTTGGCTGCTTCAATTCCACCTGCTTCACCCTGCCAACTCATAACAGTTGCTTCAGGAGCTAAACCGCCTTCTAAAATTTCGTCCCAGCCAATCATTTTTCGATTTTTGGAAACCAAAAACTTTTCGATTCTACGGATGAAATAACTCTGCAATTCTTTTTCGTCTTTCAATTGTTCTGCTTTCATTCTGGCTTGACATTTAGGGCAGTTTTTCCAACTTGTTTTATCAACTTCATCACCTCCCACATGAATATATTGGGAAGGAAAAATAGCCATCACCTCAGTAAGTACATCTTCTAAAAACGCAAATGCCTGATCATTTCCAGCGCAATAATTGCTTTCGCCTTTACTGGCAAAGAAATTTCCAGTCGTCCCAAAATTAACTTTAGAATTACAAGAAAGTTCAGGATATGCAGCCATTGCAGCTTCTGAATGTCCTGGCATTTCAATTTCTGGAACAACGGTAATATTTCTTTCTTTGGCGTAAGCAACAATCTCTTTTGCCTGCTCTTGGGTATAATAACCTCCGTAAGTCGATTTACTTCTGTCTGCATTGAATGTTACCTCTGCCCAGTTCCAAGGTTTTGCGGTATCATCTACACGCCAAGCGGCTTGCTGAGTCAGTTTAGGATATTTTTTGATTTCTAAGCGCCATCCGGCTCCGTCAACTAAATGCCAATGAAAAACATTCATTTTATAAGTTGCCAACAAATCGATAAATTCTTTTACCAATTCGGGGGCAAAAAAATGTCGGCTGACGTCAAGCATCAAACCTCTCCACTGAAAACGTGGATAATCTTTAATTTCCATACTCGGAATTTGAACCAAATCGTTGGTTCGTGTAAAAGGCAAAGTTTGTAACAATGACTGAACGCCATAAAACAGCCCTTTAGAAGTATTTGCTTTAACTGAAATCTCATTTGAATTTACCGAAATCAAATATCCCTCATCTCCTATATTCTCGATTTTTTCAATTTGAAAAATAATTTTATTTCCTTTGTTGTTTGCTTTTAAATCAAAGCCTGAAACCCTTTTTACATATTCTGTAAAAAAATGAACTACTCGTTCTGTTTCTTTATCTTTTTTAGAAATTTTGATAGCTGTTTTATCATTGATGACAAAACTTCCCTGCTTCATTTCTAAACTAACTGGTTGCGGGATAATGTTAATTGTTTGCTGTGCTCGCGACAACATAGAAAATAACAGTACCGCCAATAAAATCGTTTTCCTCATATTTTTGATTTTTTTTTGTTTACTGCTTATAATTCCTAAAACTTATTAGTAGGACATTATATTTTTAGCATTTTATTTTCTAAATATACTGGTACTAAACCATATTTATTACCTCAATATTACCTTAGTTTAATTATTACTTATCTTTACGGCAAAAAATAGAAAAATGAAAATTGAAAAAACCAAAATAACATCCTACCTGAATAGCTACATTTCAGTTATTTCCCGTGAGGAATCTTTTTTTCAATCTCCTTTTCATTCACACCCCGAACTCGAATTAGTTTATATCAAAGAAAGTTACGGAAAAAGAATCGTGGGAAATTCTGTTGAGCAGTTTGTTTCCGGCGATATGGTTTTTCTTGGTTCGGACATTCCCCATGTATGGCTGAATGACGAAATTTATTACAAAGGCATCAATACATTAAAAGCCCAAGCTATCGTAGTTTATTTTAACAAAGATATTTTTGGACCTATTTTTTATGAATTAAAAGAAACGCAAAAAATAAACAACCTTTTCAACAAGGCCGTAAGAGGACTTTCGATTTCGGGAAAAACAAACGAATTGGTTGCAAAAAAACTGGAAAAGTTAGTCAACAAAAAAAACTTCGAAATCATTATTGGCCTTTTTGAAATCCTGTCAATTCTTTCTGAAAGTGAGGACATTTCATTTGTAAATAATGAAGCTTATTTGCCTGTAAATGAACAAACCAAAAATGATCGCATATCTGATGTTTTTGATTATGTAAAAAACAATTTCAAACAAGACATTTCATTAGATGAAATTTCCCAGATCGCAAATTTAACCCCAACTTCTTTTTGCAGAATGTTTAAAGCGAAAACCCAAAAACATTTTGTGGAATATCTCAATGAAATTAGGGTTGCCAACGCATGTAAATTTTTAATAGAAACCGATATGGGAATGTCTGAAATCGCATACGAGTGTGGTTACAAAACCGCTTCTAATTTCAACAAGCTTTTCAAAAAACTGACAGGGACTACGCCAAAAGAATACCGTAAAAAAACTGAAAACTAATTTTTTTAGGGCTAATATTTTTTTATCAAATAGCTTTTATTTTCTGATAAATATCATAATAAAATCCGCAGAAAGTGCATTATTTTGATTTTTTGTTTCTAATTGATTCAATTCAAAAAGATAATTAATA
The DNA here is from genome assembly GCF_027111335.1 of Flavobacterium aquiphilum. Taxonomy (NCBI): domain Bacteria; kingdom Pseudomonadati; phylum Bacteroidota; class Flavobacteriia; order Flavobacteriales; family Flavobacteriaceae; genus Flavobacterium; species Flavobacterium aquiphilum. The sequence continues at coordinate 3,036,023 of NZ_CP114288.1, forward strand.
ACTAAACTATGATAATATTGAATTAACAAACAGACTTTAGTAATTATATCTTTCAAATCCTAAAACTATACTAACTTAAAAGCAATTTGCATGGCATTAGCACCTCAATCCGGAACCCCAAAGAATGGGAACTCAAACGAAAATAAAAAATGGTTATTCCCCTTTATATTAGTAACCAGCTTATTTTTTTTCTGGGGATTTGTTCACAATTTGGATCCGATACTTATTCCTCACTTAAGAAAAGCATTTAATCTTTCGGATTTACAATCCTCACTGATAGATTCCTCCGTTTTTATTGCCTATTTCGTTATGGCTTTGCCTGCGGGTTACATTATGCGAAAATATGGTTATAAATCGGGAATTATATTAGGATTACTTCTTTTTGGAATGGGATGTATTCTTTTTGTTCCGGCCGCTAATTCATTGCAATATATCTATTTTCTTGGGGCTTTGTTTGTGATTGCTTGCGGACTTACCTTTTTGGAAACCGCCGCCAATCCTTATGTTACGATCTTAGGACCTGCTGAAACGGCAACCAAAAGATTGAACTTTTCACAATCTTTCAACGGACTTGCCGCTTATGTTGCTCCAGCCTTTATCGGACCAATGATTTTATCCGGAAAAAGTTTGACTAAAGAACAATTGGATGCTCTGACTCCTTCTGAAATGCACGCTCATATTTTGGAAGAAGCAGCGAGTGTAAAAATGCCTTATTTGATTTTAGGATTAATCATTTTGACAGTAGCAGTTATATTTTATTTCACCCACATGCCTGATATCACAAATGAAGACAAAGAAGACGCCGAAGGACATGAAGCAGGAAGTTTTGCCGGAGCTTTGAAATCGATGCGTTTACGATGGGGAATTTTGGCACAGTTTTTTTATGTGGGAGCGCAAGTTTGTGTGGCTAGTTTTTTCATAAAAATGGCAACTACTTCAGCCGGTCTTACTGAAGATTCAGCAGCAAAATTCTTAGGTGCTTTTGGTTTAACCTTTATGCTAGGCCGTTTTGCAGGCACATTCTTCATGCAATACATACAACCAAGAAAACTATTGATCATCTATGCAATAATCAATATTTTGCTATCACTTTTGGCCATCGTTGGTACAGGAATGGTTGTAGTATACACTTTGATTGCAATTGCATTTTTTATGAGCATCATGTTCCCTACAATTTTCTCCATGGGAATCGACGGACTTGGGCATAATACAAAAATTGGTTCTTCTCTTATTGTAATGTCAATCGTTGGAGGAGCATTATTACCTCCTGTTCTAGGATTAATTTCAGATGCTACCGGAAATATCCAAAACGGTTACGTTGTTCCATTAGTTTGTTTTTCAGTAATCCTTTTATTCGCCTTTAACGGTCATAAAACAAATCAAGCCTAAATTGACTTAATTAATATATCTATAATAAAAAATAAAGACCATGTTTTCATTAAAAGACAAAAAAACAGTAATTACAGGTGGTGGTAGCGGAATAGGAAAAGCTATTTCTGTTTTATTCGCTAAACAAGGAGCCGAAGTACATATCGTTGAACTGACTAAAGAAAGTGCTCAAACTGCGGTAGAAGAAATCACTGCTTTAGGAGGAAAAGTAGTTTCACATGCATGCAATGTTGCCAATCAGCAAGAGGTAACCGCGACATTTGAAAAAATCGGAGCTTTTGATATTTTGGTTAACAATGCTGGTATTGCGCATGTTGGTAAAGTAGATACTACACCCGAAGCCGATTTTGATCGTATCATGAGTGTGAACGTAAAAGGAGTTTACAATTGTTTGTATGCGGCCATACCACAACTAAGAACTTCAGGCGGAGGAGTTATCCTTAACATGGCATCAATTGCATCATGGGTTGGAATTCCTGACAGATTTGCTTATTCTACGGCTAAAGGAGCAGTAATGTCAATGACTTTGTCTGTAGCCAAAGATTACATTAACGAAAACATCCGTTGTAACTCAATTTCTCCGGCAAGGGTTCACACTCCTTTTGTGGATGGTTTTATCTCCAAAAATTACCCTGGTCAAGAAGCTGAAATGTTCGAAAAACTATCAAAATCACAACCAATAGGCCGTATGGCAAAACCGGAAGAAGTAGCTGCTTTGGCTTTATTCCTTTGTAGTGATGAAGCTGGCTTTATTACTGGTTGCGATTACCCTATTGATGGAGGATTTATAAAATTGAATAACTAAAACATGAACAACTTATAGACCTACCAATCTATAAAGACACAAAGAATCTGAGAAAAACAAAAGCTCAAACTATCTTAGGATTGTTTGAGCTTTTTAATTTGACCTTGCCTCACCTTTTTAGAGAATACCCTCCAAATCAGCATTCGAACAAAATTTAACTTTAAGATATAAAGGAATACCTTACCCAATTATTTTAAATTAATTATATTTGCGCCGCTTTTGAGAGAAGAATACCAATATAAAAAAGCTTGGAATTCAACAACAAAAAGCCTAACTCAACTATATTCTAAACCAAAAAATGAATTCTTTAAAAAATATTTTATACGCCATTGTAATTTTATTGTCTGCCAATACAGTTTTTGCCCAACAAACACTACAGCCAGTAAACTTTCATAATCTCAATCAAACTCCTCCTTCCGAAAACACACTTGCCTACTCTGACACTCCAGAGAATGTTAATCCGTACAACATGCTTATTTTAGCTGATAGCACGGTCGTACAACAAAATGCAATTAACTATCCGCCAATCAAAAGAGATTACACAAGATTAGGTTATGATACTGCAATGTATTTTGGAGCTGCCGTTATTTCGTTTGGGATATTGTATGCCATGCCTGAAAGCGTGACCAATTGGGACAAAGAAGCCATGAAAGAAAATGGAATTACATATAAATGGAAGCAAAATGTAAAAGCAGGTCCGGTTTGGGATCATGATGACTGGGTTTTAAACTGGGTTACCCATCCTTATGCGGGAGGAATTTATTATATGACTGCCAGAAGTAGTGGTTTTACTTGGTTTGAATCCTTTTTGTACTCGGCCTTTATGTCTACCTGCTTTTGGGAATATGGAATTGAAGCATTTGCTGAAATCCCTTCAAAACAGGATTTAATAATTACACCTGTAGTTGGTTCTGCCATAGGAGAAGGATTTTTCTATTGCAAAAAAAGTATTTTGAGACATGATAAAAGAGTATTGAAATCAAGATTCCTTGGTTACACTTCCCTCGTTTTAATGGATCCTTTCAATACACTTTTGGATGGTCTAGGATACCAGCAGAAAGTTAAAGTACAATCAAATGTAAGTCCTGTTGGTTTTAACAGCGGTACTAACAAAGCGATTTGGGGATTGAATCTTAATGTACAATTTTAAGTCGTAAGATTTTTAATAAACTAAAAATCACTTTATTAAACCAATACTTTCAATAAAAATTCAAATGAATCAGAAGCGTTAAAATTTAAAAAAAATCTAGATTTTAACATTCATGAAAAAAAATAATTATTACTTTTATCTCATGCTAATCGTTATTCTAAAGTAAAACAACGTTAGTTATTAATTCAGGTTAGCATAGAGTTATTCACTGATTTACAAACCTAAAAAACGATTTTTTTGAGTGAATTTGAAATTATTGTCGCTTCTATTTTTTTGGTTTTAAATTATGTAAATATTTCAAAGACCATAAAATACAAGCATTTAAATGAAGTATTCGCTAAAGTGGTAATTGATAAAATAGTAGCACCAAAAGGTTAAATAAAAGATTTATAATCCAACAAGTTTTTAAAATCAAAACAAATTGTTCCAGGAAAATAAACTTTAAATGTATAGTCAACCAATGGTTTTATTGCGAAATTTAGATTTTACTATCGAAAAGAGAGTATTTGATTTATAAGACAATCCATTTTACAAAGTAATTTTCACACTTAGAGATTACAGGTATTACCAATACAATAGTAAAAGTGCTTAAATATACTTTTGAAAATGCAAGAAAATTTTATTTTTGTTTATATCTATAGGGTACAAACAAAAGTAAGAGAAAAAGGCTAATCAGATGATTAGCCTTTTTTTTATTCCTTAACCAGATAAATTCCGTCTTCTTTTATCTCGATCAACTTTTCCTTATACAAAGCACCAATTGCTTTTTTAAAGGTTTTTTTGCTCATTTTCAAAACCGTTTTGATGTCTTCTGGATGTGAATTGTCATTTAAGCGTAAAAAGCCTCTGCTTGCCCGCAATTCATCCATGATTTTTTCAGCATTCGGTTCTACTCCTTGATAACCTTGAATTTGCAATGCCACATCAATCTTGTGATCAGGTCTGATATTTTTGACGTATCCTCTCATGCGGTCTCCTGTACGAATCGAATCATCATAAACTTCATCTTTGTACAGCAATCCTTTGTGCTTTTCGTTGATAATTACATTAATTCCCAAATCGGTAATATGAGAAACTATTAAATCTACTTCTTCTCCTTTTTCAACGGTAAGATCGTCATTTTTTAAAAATTGATTCAATTTACTGGATGCAACCAAACGATTGGTTTTTTTATCCATATAAAGATAGACCAAATATCGTTTTCCTTTTTCCATAGGGCGAGCCTGTTCCTTAAACGGTACTAAAATATCCTTTTCCATCCCCCAATCCATGAAAGCACCAATTTGATTGATATAATTCACTCGCAAAAGCGCAAATTCATTCAGTAATATATAAGGTTCCAAAGTTGTTGCTACCGGACGCTCTTCGTGGTCCAAATACACAAAAACCACTAGCTCTTCACCTATTTCAAATTCATTAGGCACATATTTATTAGGCAAAAGCACATCGTATTTCCCTTCAGGATCTTTTTCTGGGTCACCCAAAAACAAACCCACTTTGGTATCACGCAATATTGTTAACGTGTTATATTTTCCTATTTCAATCATTTTGATTTTATTCTAAGTTGTAATTCCAACTAAATTTAAGTGCAAAGGTACAAACTTTGAAAATGGATTTATAAAAAACATTTCCAATAAAAAAGCGCCTATTAAAGACGCTTTCCAAATAACTTAAATTAACTTTAACTAAAAACACTTTCTCTTCCAAAATGCAGAGCCAATAAATAATAAACTACTGCTCTGTATTTACTTTTGTTTGCTCTTCCATATTTTTCCAATACAGAATCAATTCCCTTAAGAAGTTCGGGGCCATCTTTCAAGCCTAATTTCTTAATTAGAAAATTATTTTTAACTGTCGCAATTTCGGATTGCTGTGTTCCCGCTATAATAGAAGAGTCAGGATTATATATGGACGGACCACAGCCAATTGTCACTTTGGTCAATAAATCCATGTCTGGTATGATCCCGCATTTTTCTTTCAAATCGGCTGCGTACTTTACAATTAATACATCTTTTGCACTCATAAAAACATATTTAAAGGTTTATACAAACAATTTATAACTACCTCAAATTTAGTAATTTATTATTAAAGTGTGCGATTTTTATTCATTATTTTTTCGTGAAATTTTACTACTTAAAGGAAAATTTATTTTCATTGAACAAATATGTTCATTTATCTTTTAAATAAAAAAGTCTAAACCAGCTCTCTAAAATACTGCAATAAAACTGCATTATTTTCTGTTGTTGGTGTAAAGACTTCTAAAATAACCGGTTTATCATTTTGTGCATATAACAATTCCAATCCTTTGGACAAACTCGGTTCATCATTGGCTGTCAAATAATCCAACCCAAACATTTTGGACAAATGTTCTGCAGTTAAATTATGTGACGTTTCAAAATAGGTATTGAAAACAGGAGTTTCCGAATGCCCCGGTAAAATTCTAAAAATCCCTCCTCCACCATTATTAATCAAAATGATTTTGAAGTTTTTCGGAATATAGTTGTTCCAAAGTGCGTTACTATCGTATAAGAATCCAATATCTCCGGTTATGAAAACTGTTGGTTTAGTATTGGCAACTGCTGCACCAATTGCTGTTGAAGTACTACCGTCAATTCCGCTAGTTCCTCTGTTGCAATAAACTTCAATTGAAGGATCGATCGGGATCAATTGCGCATAACGAATCGCTGAACTATTACTTATCTGCAATTGACTGTTTTTTGGCATGCCACTAATCACTTTTTCAAAAACTTTGAAATCTGTAAAAGGGATCTTTGTCAAATAGATATCATGCTTTTCTTTTCGTAACTCTTTAATAGCATTTAGCTGTGAGAAATAATCACTTTCAACCTTCGAAGTCAATGGCAAAAAGGCCTCAAAAAACGTATTGGGTTCCACCTCGAAATGTTCCGACAGACAGCCAAAAGTATCATAAGCCCTTAAGGTATCCACATGCCAATGGTGGTCTGGTTTGTATTTTCTGAAATAGGCTTTTATTCGTTTAGAAACGACCATTCCTCCAAAAGTCACCAAAATTTCGGGACGGAACTTTTCAAAATCTTCATTTGTAAACGGCGTAATAATGGTATCGATATTACTTATAAAACTTTCGTGACTAACATTCGAAGTATTCTCGGTCATCACAACCACCGATTCATCATTGGCGAAAGCCTTAATCACATCTTCAGCAATTGAATTAGGTTCGTTTACTCCAATTAAAATCAGTTTTCGAGTAGCTTTGTCCCAAAGAGGAACAGATTTCTGTAAATCATTGATGTCAATTGTGCGATTTACTTTTGCGGAAGCGATAATAGCACTATTAACACCTAACTCCGAAACCGTTTCATACAAAGGCTCTTCAAATGGAGCATTGATATGAACAGGACCTTTTTTGGCAATAGCCGTATTGATAGCTTCGTTTATTTTTCGGTCATTTTCCTCTGATGCCGCTTCAAGCAAATTGGCATTGTACAAGGAATGATTGGAAAATACATTCTGTTGACGAATGGTTTGTCCATCACCAATATCAATTTTATTTTGCGGTCTGTCTGCCGAAACGACAATCAACGGAATCTGGCTATAAAACGCTTCCGAAAAAGCTGGATAATAATTCAATAACGCCGAACCCGAAGTACAAACAACCACGGTGGGTTTGCGGGTTTGCTGCGCAATTCCTAAAGCAAAAAATGCTGCGGAGCGCTCATCGGCAATACTGTAACAGTTAAAAGCGGGATTACTGGCAAAACCAATCGTAAGTGGCGCGTTTCTTGATCCGGGTGATATTATGATGTTTGTGATTCCTTTGGCTAAAAAAATTTGAAGTAGGCTTTGGGCTAAAGGTATTTTGGGATAAACCATTTTTGAAATTAGAAATTAGAGATTAAAAGTTTGAAGTTTTTCTAACGCTTTAAACTAAAGAGCAAAGTTACAAACTTGACTATCGAATTCCTTCAAATCGAACAACTTTTTCCTATTTTTGATAAGAAATAAATTTAGAAATGAAAATTAAATTAAGACCTTATCAAACCGGGGATACTCAGGCGATATTGGATATCATCAATTACAATATCCTGAACTCAACAGCCATATACGATTATAACATTCGAAGTTACGAACAGCAAAAAGCATTATTGGAAGACAAAATCAAGAAAAACTTCCCTGTGATTGTTGCCGAAGCGGATGGTAAAGTAACCGGTTTTGGGATGTATGGCGAATTCCGTTTTCGCGAAGCTTATAAGTACACCGTCGAACACTCCGTTTATGTCGATAATGATTTTCAAGGTCAAGGAATTGGAAAATTGTTATTGTTTGAATTAATCCAATTGGCAAAAAAGCAAAATTTGCATACTATGATCGCCGTAATTGATGCCGAAAACCAAAGCAGTATCGATTTTCATGAAAAATTTGGTTTCAAAACCGTTGGAATCATTAAAGACTCAGCCTACAAGTTTGACCGCTGGCTACATTCTGTTTTTATGCAATTGATTTTGGAATAAATAATTCCGACCAAGCATAAGCCATAAAGACATATCTTTGCGCTTTTAAGAATATTTATGAGCTTTACACTGCTTTCCTCACCCTTGCAGGGGTTTACTGATTTTCGTTTTCGAAATGCCATCAACAAATATTTCGGTGGAATTGACACTTATTACTCCCCATATATTCGTTTGAACGGAAAATTGGTAATAAAATCATCCTACGAAAGAGATTTACTCCCTGAAAACAATGTTGGTCTTGAAGTCATTCCTCAAGTCATCACCAATGATGCAGAAGAATTCTTATTCGTCGCCAAATATGTGCGCCAACTGGGTTATAAAGAACTCAATTGGAATTTGGGTTGTCCCTATCCTATGGTTACAAAATCCGGCATGGGTTCTGGCCTTATTAGTAATACTGAAAAAATCAATCATATTTTGGATCGCGCCCACTCGGAAACTGATATTATTGTATCTATGAAAATGCGCTTGGGATATGATACAACTGAAGAAATTCTGGATGTCTTGCCTATTTTGGATACTTATCCCTTAAAAAACATTGCCATACATGCACGAATTGGAAAGCAACTATACAAAGGTGGTGTTCATCTGGATGCTTTTCAGCAATGTATAGACAATACCAAACATAAATTATATTATAACGGAGATATTACATCAGTTACCGGTTTCCGTAAAATGCAACAGCGCTTTCCATCGATAGATCACTGGATGATTGGCAGAGGTCTGATTTCAGATCCTTTTTTACCAAGCATGATAAAAAATGACTCTTTGGAATATCCTAAAAACAAAATGGAATTATTCAACGCATTCCATGACACACTTTATGAAGGTTACAGTGAATCATTATCCGGACAAGCACACATTCTTTTAAAAATGCATCATTTATGGGAATACTTTTCGGTTATATTTTCAAATCCGCATAAAACCTATAAAAACATCAAAAAGACTAAAAGCATTCGAAATTACGAAGCAACTGTGAAAGAAATTATTACAAAGGAATAAGTTCAGGATACAGGAAAACATAAACCCATAAAAAAAGAGTTTGCCATGCAAACTCTTTTCTATTTTATAACTGAATACTCAATACTGATAACGGATCACTACCCTTTAATCCAATTCACTACTTCCGGATCTGTTGGTAATGTTTTTGGCGAAATTACTTTTACCAATTCGCCTTTTTCATTGATAAGGTATTTTTGAAAATTCCATTTTACTTCAGAATCTTCAAGACCATTTTTAGATTTTTGTGTCAAAAACTGATAAACAGCACACATATCATCTCCTTTTACCGAAACTTTATCCATCATCGGGAAGGTAACTCCATAATTCAATTTACAGAAAGTAGCAATTTCTTCATTAGTTCCTGGTTCTTGTGAAGCAAAATTATTGGCAGGAAAACCTACAATCACAAATCCTTTGGATGAATATTCTTTATACAAAGCTTCCAAATCTTTATATTGTGGAGTCAATCCACATTTTGAAGCGGTATTGACAATCATTACTTTTTTGCCTTTTAGAGTAGCGAAATCAAAAGTCTTACCATATAAATCTTCTACTTTAAATTGATAAATCGTTTGTTTCACTTGTGCTTGAATTTGGATGCTAAAAAGAAATACAGCGCTAATCGCTAATACTATTTTTTTCATAAGTTTTTATTTTTTTATAAAATTAGAACAAATAGTGTATGTTTTAAAATTTATTTGGGTTAAACATGAGTTAAAACGAAAGGAGTCTTTTATCAGTAATAAAATATTGATCTCAAAAAAGAACAAAAAAATGCTCCGAAATGGAGCATTTTTAACTAACTAAATATAACCAACATTCTTTAGACTTTACTATGTAAATCAACTTTTGAGACCTAATCAAAAATATACAAAATCTAAATAAACCAACCTTTTATATAACTTTCAAACATCGTGCCAAAAACAGTTTATATACGAATTATATCGATAAAACACTTATAAAATACACATAAATAAGTTTTATCTTAATTAATCAATATTTAATAATACCTAAAAAAAAGATGCTCCCGAAGGAACATCTTTCCAACTAATCTAATCGATAATCTTTTTATAAATACGCCGCTTTTACTAAACTAATAGTTTAACCAATAAAACTTAGATTTATTAAACCTAATTAAATTATCTACCGTAGACTTTTCAAATAGCATACCAAAACCAAAAATAAAAACTGAATAATAACAACCTTAGAAACACCTTCCTTAAATAAAAAAGGTGTCCCGTAAGAGACACCTTCTAACTAAATAATAACTGATTGATATTAGGCCCCCCTATGCAAACAAATTTTCCTAAACCAAACCTACTAAATTATATGTTTGCATAACCTAATAAAATCATATAAGAAATATCAAAGACAATGCCAAAAGCCATAAAATGATAAATTTTATCGTCCAAAACAACACTTTTTTGCTAAAAAATAAAACTTAAGCTACTTTTTAAATTTGCTGCTATTTAAAACAATCATTTTGCTATAGCTGTTACTCCTGAACTAAAAATTTTGCACTACCTCAAAAAAGCAAATTCAAAAAATCCACATGTGATTTGAACAAAAAAAGATGCCCCATTTGGAGCATCTTTCAAACTAACTGTAATTGATAATTTTATAAATATGTGTGTAAACCAACCTACCAACCTAATCTACAATATATTTGGAGTAATAAAATCATCTATAAATAACTTTCCAAACACCATGCCAAGAGTTGATTACTAGCATATTACGATACAAAATTACATTTTATTTAACTGAAAATCAGATTTATTATTAAAAAAAAATTAAAATTTATTCTAAAAAAAATGAGCCTCAACTTTCATGTCAGGGCTCACTTAAATGTATTTTATCTAAAATTACTTCTTATAATATTTTCTATATTTAGGATACGTTACAGCTCCAATCAATGAAATTGTTCCCAATGAATAATATATCCAACTCAAAGAATGTGCTTCACCACTAGCATACGAATGCAATCCTACCAAATGGAAATTCACCCCATAATAAGTAAACAAGATGGATACAAAACCAAACATACTCATCAGGTTAAACGTCCATGTTCCTCTTAACGATGGTACGAATCGGGCATGTATTACAAAAGCATAAACCATAATACTGATTAATGCCCAGGTCTCCTTAGGATCCCATCCCCAGTAACGCCCCCAACTTTCATTGGCCCATTGCCCGCCAAGAAAGTTCCCGATGGTCAACATAATTAATCCGATTGTCAAAGCCATCTCGTTGATATACGTTATTTCTTTGATGTTCAAATCCATTTTATCCCTATTCTTTTCGTTGGTACAAAAGATTAAAACAAGTGACACAAAACCTAATATCATTCCTAAAGCAAATGGACCATAACTAGCCACAATAACTGCTACGTGAATCATTAACCAATAGGAATTAAGAACGGGCTGTAAATTGGCGATTTCAGGATCAATCCAGTTTGCGTAGGCTGCTGTTAAAATCATTGCTGTTACAAAAGCTGCCGAAGCTACTGTTAATTTTGATTTGATATCAAACGCCAATCCAAAGAACATGGTCGCCCAAGCTACATAAACAATCGCTTCATAAGCATTACTCCAAGGCGCATGCCCCGAAATATACCAGCGGGCACATAATGTAATGGTATGCAACACAAAAAGAATAGCTATAAAAATGTGCATTGAATTAATCAGAACATTCAAAACTTTAGATTCTTTAAAAATTTTAATGATAGTAAAGATCAACATCAAGACTGCTGCCAATAAATATGCATAAGGTAATTTTTGGAGCAAATCATATTTATTATATGCAATTTCAAGATCAATTTTTTCCTCACTTGGTCTGACTTTGCTACCAAATTTCTTTTGAAAACCATCGATGCTTTCCAATAATTGATCAGCAGTTTTATAATTTTTCGATTCAATAGCGTGACTTAGTGTTCCAAAATAAAGCGGTAAAATACTTTTAGTATAAGTCGAATCCATCCCTTTCATACCAGCATGTTCCAGTTCCAAGTACGAAATCCATTTATTTCCCGGGTCATTAGGAATTGGAAAAATTTTCAAAATACTTCCGCTCAAGGCCGATTCCATTAAGTTTACCTTCTTATCCGTTTCTACGAAATCTTTCTCAAACTGATTTGGATTTCCTGCTTTATATGCGTCATCCAAATAAGGCGATAATTTATAATTTCCTTTTTCGTCGAAAAAAGCAATAAACGGAGCAAATTTATCTTTTGGATCTATTCCGATAATCTTACGAATACTGTCGTTTCCGGGTTTAATATAAATCAACGGAATTTCAATCCACAATTGTGCGCTTTGGGTCATCGACAAAAACACTTGATCTGAATTCATTCCTTTATAAGTATCGGAATGACTCACTTTTCTTAATAATTCTGATGAAAAGGTGTTAATTGGTTTCATCCTTCCACCAGCATCCTGAATTATCAATCGTCCAAACTTGGCGGCATGCTCCGGTGTAACCGTATAAGCCGTCAATACGGAATCCAATTGCGCTTGTGTAGGTTTTATCCTTACATGTCCTGTATTTTCTTCGTGAGACTCCGCTCCCTTTTCAGTTGAATGATCGTGTTCGTGATTATGTTCTTGTGCAAAACCACTCAAACTAAATAACAGAACCAAAATCGTCAATAATTTTGCTTTCTTTTCTTTTACCACATCCAATTTTCTTTTCAAATCACCAAATCGAGAATGTTTTGTAAAAAGCAGCGCTATCATACTAAAAAACAATAAATAATATCCTAAATAAGTAATATTCGTTCCCCAAAAATCGTGATTTACAGACAATACCGTTCCTTTTTCGTCCGGATCAAATGAAGATTGGAAAAAACGATAACCTTCGTGATCCAACACGTGATTCATATAAATGCGGGTATCGAAAGGTTTTACAGAATCCTGAACCGTCACCTGACTTTCGAATGAAGAATAACTCTTTTCTGTTCCAGGATATTTTTGAGCAATAAAATCATTCAATCTAATCTTGAAAGGTAAAATATAAGCTTTGCTTCCGTAGAAGAAAGTATATTCATGCTCCCCTATTTTAACCGTTTTAGAATCCCCAACTTTTCCTTTGGAACCAATTAAAGTTACAACTTCTTCTTTTCCATTCGCTGAAAGCATAACAGTTAAAGCATCTTCATGATTCTTTTCCTTAAAATTGTTACTGCTTTCATAATCGATTACTCCCTTAACGGCTGGTTCCGGGAAAACAAAACGAATATCTCCAATACTATATAAAGAACGCATCATCAAAGGCTGAACAATGTCTTTCTCCACTTTTCCTTGAAGTTTATCAGCCATTCTCATAAAATTCCCTTCAAAAGGCATTTGAACAGTGTAACTACTTCCGGTCGTATTGATATTAATTGCGCCCTCAGTAAATTTATTCAAAGCAAAAAGAACATTGTGAATGTTTTGAACTTCTCCCGATTTCAGGAAATGTTCTTCACGACCACCAGCACCAGCCTCGACCAATTTAAAATACAAACTTCCCTTTGGATCTGGTTTTACATATTCTTTGGCCCCCATAATAAAATTTTTATAGTGCACTTCAAATGGGGTTCCTGCAAAATCGCCTGTCATTTTAAAATCATTATCCGTAACCGGAGACAGCAACAGCTGTTTTTCAAAAACTCTGCGTCTCATTTCTCCTTTATATTCGCCGTCAACAAAAAGTGTTAGGAATGTTTTATCTGAATAAAATTGATTTTCGGTTGCGCCTTCGCGAATGGGCATCATTCCCTCAAAACTGATATATCGGGTAATAAAAGCTCCGGCGATGATAAAAATGAAAGACAAATGAAGTACCAAAGTCACCCATTTTTCTTTTTTGAACAACTGATAGCGCTTGATATTTCCAATGAAATTAATCACAAAAACACCCATTATAGCCTCAAACCACCAAGTATTGTACACTAAAATCCTAGCTGTATCAGTATTGTATTTACTTTCGATAAAAGTCCCTGTTCCCATTGCTATTGCAAAAGTCAGGAATAATATTGCCATTAATCGGGTAGAAAATAGGACAGAGAATATTTTTTTATCCATTTAGAAGTAGATTTCGTTTTAATAAAGTGTCGCAAAAGTACTCAAAATTGTCCAGTTGTTTTAGGACATAATTGTTAATTTAATCCAAAATTAAGGAAGCTTTTTTAAACAAAAAAACAATAAATGATGCCTATCTCTGTTGTATCATGGATAAAAATTTTGAAACGAACTCTTCACTTTTTTTTGTTAATTTTGCAAAATGATTAAAATAACGATTATTGGTTCTGGAAATGTTGCACAACACCTGATTGACGCTTTCGCAAAAAGCGATGCGGTGGAAATCATCCAAGTTTTTTCAAGAACTCAAAAACACATCACCGACAATCTCGATCCCCAAAAAATCATCACTGATTGGAATGCATTGGCAGAAGCCGATTTGTATATCATATCCGTTTCCGATGACGCCATTGCTAGTGTTTCTTCTCAATTGCCTTTTAAGAATCAATTGGTTGTTCACACCTCCGGAAGCGCTCCCCTATCTTTACTTGATGACAAAAACCGAAAAGGTGTTTTTTATCCTTTGCAAACATTCACTAAAGGCAAATCAATAGATTTCAAAACGATTCCTCTATGCCTAGAGACGCAGTTTGAAAGTGACTATAAACTATTAGAAAAAGTGGCGTATTCCATTTCTGAAAATGTACAATCAATAGATTCGCATCAAAGAAAAGCACTTCATGTCGCGGCTGTTTTTGTTAACAATTTCACTAATTACCTGTATCAATTAGGAAACGAAATTTGTCAAGAAAACCATGTTTCCTTCGATATATTAAAACCTTTGATTCTTGAAACTGCCGAAAAATTATTGACACTTTCACCAAAAGATGCGCAAACCGGTCCAGCCAAGCGCAATGATCTTTCCACGATCAAGGCACATGAATCATTTTTATCCAATGAAAATCAATCTACGATTTATAAAATATTAACCCAATCTATACAAAATCATGGCAAAAAGCTATAAAGAAATAATGAATGATATTACTACGTTTATTTTTGACGTAGATGGTGTGCTTACTGACGGTTCTGTTTTTGTTACCAATGAAGGAGAAATGCTTCGTACAATGAACATCAAAGATGGCTATGCAATGAAAGCCGCTGTTGACAGCGGTTACAATGTATGCATCATTTCTGGAGGAAGTAACGAAGGGGTACGTGTAAGACTCCGTAATTTAGGAATTACCGACATTCATTTGGGCACTCCGGACAAAGTTAAAACTTTCAAAGAATACACTGATGTTAACAATATCAAACCAGAACAGGTATTGTATATGGGTGACGATATCCCGGATTATTATGTTATGCAATTAGTTGGATTACCAACCAGCCCACAAGATGCAAGCCCTGAAATCAAAGGAATTTCAACCTACATTTCTCATAAAAACGGTGGCAAAGGAGCTGTTCGCGATGTAATTGAGCAAGTAATGAAAGTACAAGGAAAATGGATGGAATCATTTGACGGAAAACTTGATTAAGGATTTTTAAAATTTAGATTTTAATCCTCAACCACAAACAAACTATAAATCGGTCGTAAACCTACAATGAAATACCTTAAACTGATACGTTACCAAAATCTGTTGATGATTGCGCTCATGCAATTGCTATTCAGATATGGTTTTTTGAATTATCAAAATATTCCTTTGGCACTAAATGATTGGCAATACTTTATATTGGTATTTGCAACGGTAATGATTGCCGCTGGTGGTTACATTATCAATAACATTTTTGATCAGGCAACCGACAATATTAACAAACCCTATCAGGTTGTTGTAGGCAAAAATATCTCCGAAACTAATGCATACAACTGGTATTTTGCTTGTACAGTTTTAGGAGTTGGTGCCGGATTCTATTTATCAAACGTAATTGAAAGGCCAGGTTTTGCAGCGATATTTATAATTATATCGGCGACCTTATATCTTTATGCTACAAGCTTAAAGCAAATGTTACTTATAGGAAATTTTGTAGTAGCATCATTATTGGCTTTCAGTGTTCTTATTATTGGCGTTTTTGATCTTTTGCCTGCTATTAATCCCGGAAACAAAGTCGTTATGGCCGAATTATTCTCAATTCTGTTGGATTACGCCTTATTCGCTTTTGTAATTAATTTTATTAGAGAAATAGTTAAAGATTTAGAAGATGTAAATGGAGATTACAATCAAGGAATGAACACATTACCAATTTTATTTGGAATCAAAAGAACATCAAAATTAATATTCATTTTGAGTTTAATTCCGTTGGTTATGGTAATTTTTTACATCAAAAAATATTTTTTTGAATTTGATTTGTACATCGCAACTTTATATGCATTAATCTCTATTGTAGCTCCTTTGATTTACTTTGCGGTAAAAATGGCGGAAGCCAAAAACAGCAAAGATTTCAAACATTTGAGTACTGTTTTGAAGCTGGTTATCCTTTTCGGATTGTTCTCAATCACTGTTGTTACTTATAATATTCTCCACCATGCTTAAGGAAAAACTAAAAAAATACAAGCTGATATTAGCATCGGGTTCCCCTAGAAGACAACAATTCTTCAAAGATTTGGACTTGGATTTTGAAATTCGCTTAAAAGAAATTGAAGAACTTTTTCCACCAGAATTAAAGGCTGAGGAAATCACTAATTACCTCGCACAATTAAAAGCAGATGCCTTTGAGGGAGAATTACAAGAAAATGAAATTTTAATCACTAGCGACACTATAGTTTGGCACAAAAATTGTGCTTTAGGTAAACCTAAGGATCATCAAGATGCATTTGAAATTTTAAAATCATTGTCAAATTCCACGCATGAAGTCATCACTTCAGTATGTTTTAAGACAACTTTAACATCAAATTTAATCTGTGAAACAACAAAAGTGACGTTTAATACGTTAAGTGATCAAGCAATTCTTTATTATTTGGAAAAATACAAACCTTATGATAAAGCTGGAGCTTACGGAATCCAGGAATGGATTGGCTTTATAGGAGTATCAAAAATTGAGGGGTCCTACGCCAATGTCATGGGAATGCCGACAGACAAAGTGTATAACTATTTTAAAAATTTATAAATAAAAAATGGAGTTTTTGGAATACTACCTTAAACAGGAAATCAGTACTATAATATTATTACTTATTGTTGTTTTGTCCAGGAGAGTAGTTTCAAAATTAGTAAAACGATATGCAACCGCCAGCCAGATTATCGAAAAGAGAACTAATTTGGTCATAAAATATATCAATATCCTGATTACTATTTTGGCTTCTATAACCTTAATATTAATTTGGGGAGTACAACCGGATGATATTTTCTTTACGATTTCGTCTGTTGCGACGGTAATTGGAGTAGCGATGTTTGCACAATGGTCAATCTTAAGTAACATTACCTCTGGCATCATTTTGTTTTTTTCTTTTCCATTTAAAATAGGGGACTTCATATATATTCACGACAAAGACTTTCCCGAAGAAGGTGAAATCGTTGATATTGGCGCATTTCACGTTACATTAAAATCCCATTCGGGAGAAATGGTCATCTATCCTAATAATTTGTTTTTCCAAAAAGGAATTTCAATTATAAAAAGACCAACAAACAATAATAATGAATTTACCGATTAAAGGTTATTTGTTATTTCTTCAAAAATTAAACCCAACTCTAAATTAAATACTTATGAAAACTAGCAGATTAATTATTTCAGGACTTCTTTTACTGACGGCGAGCTTAACGCAGGCTCAAGTTGCCGTTGACGTAAACATTGGAACACCAAACGTAAATGTACATATAGGTACACCACCTGTTTGGGGTCCAGTTGGATATGATAATGTAGATTACTATTACTTACCGGATATCCAAATGTATTATGACATTAGAGCGTCTCAATATATTTATTTCGGTGATGGTAGATGGATTCGTTCCAGATATTTACCTGCCTATTGTAGAGATTACGACTTGTATCACGGATACAAAGTAGTTTTGACTGATTACCATGGTCGTACACCTTATGCATACTATGAGACCCATAGAGTGAAATACTATAAAGGGTATAAAGGAAAACCTCAAAAAATGAGAGGTCCATACCAAGTACGTTATGAAGATCATGACGATCACGATTATGATCACGGTCATCACGATAACGGCAATCACGGAGGAAAAGGAAATAATGGAAAAGGTCATAAACATTAATCTCTTCCATTTACTTTAAATAAAAAGAAAGAGCACTTCAAAAGAGTGCTCTTTCTTTTTTTAATTAATCTTTTAGATATAAATCCAGCCAATTAAATATAGTTTCAAAAACTAAATCTCGTGTCGGCTTTCTGGATAAGACCAAATCATGCATAGCGTGATCAAAACCAATAACATCTTTTTGAGGAGATTCAATATGTTTCGCTTTTTCAACAATATCAGTTACATTCAAAATAGCGTCTCCTTCAAACATTTCATCACTCCATTCCTTTGGATACACTGATTTATTTGCGTGCAAAACCAATATTGGCTTATCGAGCGAAATTCCATTGGTAACTCTCAAATGCCCTTCGTGGATAGCATTTATCCAACCTGCATTGATTGCCGTTGCAACGTGTGGCTTCCATTTCAAATTAAAATCCCATTCCCCGAAATCATCTTTATGAAGACTTTTCCCGTAAAATTTTGAAAAACCGACAGGTAAATTAATATTTGGAACCATTTTTCCAAAAATAGAAAGCAAAGGAATTCCAGCTTTCTTTTCTATGGATGGAACATTAAAATCATAAAAAGGACTATTGCAAATTAAAACATCAAACAGCTCTTTTCCTTTTCGATCTTCAGCATACAGCGTAATAATTAACCCTCCGGTTGAATGACCGTACAAAACCGTTTTTTGACACCCTTCCTCTCTAATTATTGCTAATGCGCGATCAATATCTTCATAATATTCCTGTAAATTCCGAACATTATTTGCTAAATGATTGGGTAAAATAGACCTGCCATATTTTCTTAAATCAAGAGCATAAAAATGGTAGCCTTTCTTCAAAAATTCTTCGGCAATAATTTGTTGGTAAAAGTAATCATTGAATCCATGAATACATAAAATTGCTTTTGTAGAAGCAACTGAATTTCTTTTTCGAATTAAAGTTGCCGTCACTTTTCCTTCATAATCATCGTTCTGAAGCATTGTCATTTGCTCAAAACCATTTTTCAAGACATCTTCTTTGTATTGCATATTCATGTTGGTTAGGTTAGTTTATAAGCGCAGTAAGTTTTAAAATAGACACGAATATACTTTTCGGGCTTTCTCAAATTTAGCATTCTAATTTTAAATAACAGCATTTAGAATATTAATATTTTATGGCACATTAATTGATCATAACGGCATTCTTTTTTCCAAAATAAAATCAAAATCTCAAACATTAACATAACTTTTGGAATTACATCTAAATATTCCCTTTATTAAATTAGTATTTTTGAAGTTGAACTAATTCGTACGCCTTTTTTTAGAAATAAAACCATATTATATGCGAAAGCTTTTTTTAAAATTCTTTTTAGTATTAATCCTTTCTATCCCGACAACATACGCTCAAAAGCCCCAAAAACCAAGTTCTGCCGAAATTTACAATCAAATACAAAAACTTAATTTTCTGGGAACCGTACTCTATATTGCAGCACATCCCGATGATGAAAATACCCGTTTAATTTCATATTTAGCCAATAATATACATGCCGAAACAGGTTATTTGTCTTTAACCAGAGGAGATGGAGGTCAAAACTTAATTGGTCCACAATTAAGGGAATTACTTGGCGTAATAAGAACACAAGAACTTTTGGAAGCACGTAAAATTGACGGTGGAGAACAATTTTTTTCAAGAGCAAACGATTTTGGTTTTTCTAAGAATCCGGATGAAACATTACGGATATGGGACAAAGAAAAAGTGCTTGCAGACTTAGTTTGGACTATCCGAAAATTTCAACCCGATGTCATCATCAACCGCTTTGACCATCGTTCGCCCGGGACAACACATGGGCATCACACATCATCAGCCATGCTAAGTGTGGAAGGATTTGGTTTAGCCAATAATTCTGCCTCTTTTCCTGAGCAATTACAATACGTACAGCCTTGGCAGCCCAAACGTGTATTTTTTAACCCTTCATGGTGGTTTTATGGAAGTAAAGAAAAATTTGATGCCGCCGACAAAACTAAAATGTTGGCAATTCAAACAGGTGTTTATTACCCAACTTTAGGAAAATCAAATCAGGAAATAGCCGCATTAAGCCGCAGTAGTCATAAATCACAAGGATTTGGCAGCACGGGATCCCGAGGTGAAGAAACAGAATATTTGGAACTTCTAAAAGGTGAACCACTAATAAACAAATCATCTCTTTTTGAAGGAATCGACACTAGCTGGAATCGTGTAAAAGGAGGAAAATCAATAGGTGAACTTATTACCACTATTGTCAATCAATACGATTTCAAAAATCCATCTGCCAGTATTCCGAACTTGATTAAAGCTTACGCAATGATTCAAGCCTTAGAGGAAAATCATTGGAAAAAAATAAAATCGGAAGAAATAAAAAAAATCATTGCTGATTGTACCGGTTTATATCTGGAAGCTGTTTCAAACTCTCAGGAAGCAACTCCCGGCAGTGTACTAAAACTTAATTTGGAAGCAATAAACCGAAGCGCAATTCCTATGCAGTTGGTTAGTGTAACAACACTGCCTGAACAAAAAAATACGGTTCTAAACACCGATTTAAGAGACAACATAGCACAAAACAAAACTATCGATTTACAATTGCCACAATCGATAAACTATACCGAACCTTATTGGCTAAGAGAGCCAGGAACAGTAGGACTATACACGGTAAAAGAACAACAAAACATTGGAATTCCGGATATTATTCGCGAAACCAAAGTCGTTTTCAATGTAAAAATCAATGATATCGAAATTCCATTTGAAAGAACTGTCGTTTATAAATACAACGATGATGTAAAAGGCGAAATGTATAATTTTCTTGACATTGTTCCAGTTGTAACCACAACGATTCAGGACAAAGTATTACTTTTTACCAATACAAAATCGAAATACCTTGGTGTAACTGTAAAAGCTGGAAAAAATGATATCAAAGGAAATTTAAAGCTTGATTTACCTAAGAGTTGGAAAGTTTCTCCTTCCTCAATTTCTTTTCAATTGGATAAAAAAGGAATGGAACAAACCTTCTATTTTGAGGTAACTCCGCCTACGCAAATGAGTGAAACCGTTGGTAAAAGTATCGCAGCCGTTGACGGTATTACTTATGATAAAGAAAAAATTGACATCAATTACGACCATATCACAAAACAGCAGGTTTTAAAAACTTCGGAAGTAAAATGCATTCGATTTGATTTGAAAACCAACGAGGAAAAAATCGCTTATATCATGGGTGCCGGTGATGAAGTCCCAAAAAGTTTGGCTCAAATGGGTTACAAAGTGACTCTGGTAAAAGCAGAAGATATTACTCCAGAAAAGCTCGAATCTTTCGACGTTGTAATGACGGGTATTCGAGCTTACAACACTGTTCAGGCATTGGCAAACAAACAGAATATTTTGTTTGATTTTGTAAAAGGCGGAAAAACAATGATTGTACAATACAATACGGCAGGTGATTTGGTCACAACAAATATTGCTCCGTATCCACTGAAAATTTCCAGCGACAGGGTAACCGACGAAAACGCCGAAGTTCGTTTCCTTGCTCCGAATCATCCTGCGTTGAATTATCCAAACACAATTACCCAAGATGATTTCAAAGGTTGGAAACAGGAACAAGGATTGTATTATCCAAAGGATTTTGACAAAGCCTTCACTCCTATCCTATCTTCAAACGATAAAGGTGAAAGCGCGAAAGAAGGTGCTTTGTTGATTGCCCCTTACGGAAAAGGGAATTATATTTACACAGGACTTAGCCTCTTTAGAGAATTGCCTGAAGGTGTTCCGGGAGCCTATAAATTGTTATCCAATATGATTTCGTTGAAATCTTCTGAAACTATTCCTAATCAAAAATTAAAACCTTAATACAAAGACATGGAATCAAAAAAGCCGAAAATTTGGTCAAAAACCTACAGCCTGGTCTTGCTTGCCAATGCCTTTTTTATAATTGTTTTTTATTTAATAATGAAACTATATTCTTAACCTATGCAATTATTTGACTGGATTGTACTGATAGTAACACTTTTATTCATTGTCATCTATGGTGCTTGGAAAACACGTGGCAGTAGAAACGTTGAGGATTATATTTTAGGAAACAACGAAACGCCTTGGTTTACTGTAGGTCTTTCTGTAATGGCCACACAAGCCAGTGCCATTACTTTTCTTTCTACGCCGGGACAGGCCTATCACGACGGAATGGGATTTGTTCAATTTTATTTTGGGTTGCCCATTGCCATGGTTGTTATTTGTCTCACTTTTATCCCTATTTACCACAAATACAAAGTCTATACTGCTTATGAATATTTAGAAAAAAGATTTGACTTAAAAACCCGTTCTTTGGCAGCTATTTTATTTTTGGTCCAAAGAGGTTTGGGAACCGGGATTACAATTTATGCGCCTTCTATTATTTTATCGGCATTATTGGGTTGGAACCTTACTTATATGAATATTGTCATTGGTATTTTGGTAATCATTTATACCTTTTCTGGTGGGACAAAAGCTGTAAATGTCACTCAAAAACAGCAAATGTTTGTCATATTAGCCGGTATGGTAATTACTTTTTTCCTCATTTTTGATTACTTGCCCAATGATATGACTTTTGATAACGCTTTACATATTGCAGGAGCCAATCAAAAAATGAATATTGTGAATTTCTCATTTGACCTAGATGAAAAATATACTTTCTGGAGCGGAATTACAGGTGGTTTTTTCCTTGCCTTAGCTTATTTTGGAACAGATCAATCACAAGTAGGACGTTATTTATCCGGTAAATCAGTTCGGGAAAGCCAAATGGGATTAATCATGAACGGCTTTTTAAAAGTACCTATGCAATTCTTGATTCTACTTACCGGAGTGATGGTTTTTGTTTTTTTTCAATTCAACGAAACGCCTCTAAACTTCAATCCAAACAATAAAATAACAGTCGAAAACTCAAAATACAAAACCGAATATCAAAATTTACAAAAAGAATTAAATCATTTGTCTGAAGACGAAAGAGTAGTCAATCTATTATACATTGATCAACTCAATCAAGATTACGACAATCCTACTCTTCGAAAAGAATTAGTTGATTTATCAATTAAAGAAAAAGAATTGAGGGCAAAAGCAAGGGAAATTATCTCCAAAGCAGATAGCAAAGCTGAAACAAACGATAAGGATTATGTATTTTTCTATTTCATCCTCCATTATCTGCCAAAAGGATTAATTGGTTTACTGTTGGCTGTAATCATTTCAGCAGCTATGTCTTCAACTGCATCTGGGCTTAATGCATTGGCCTCAACAACAGCCATTGATATTTACAAACGCAATGTCAAAGAAGAAAAAACCGAAAGGCATTATCTAAAAGCCTCAAAACTTTTCACACTCATGTGGGGAATCATCGCTATTGCATTTGCCTGTATCGCGACCCTTTTTGAAAATCTTATTCAGCTCGTAAACATCATCGGATCCATATTTTACGGTACCGTCCTCGGAATTTTCCTTGTTGGTTTTTACACCAAAAAAATTGGCGGAAAATCAATTTATTACAGTGCAATTATCAGTCAAATTGCAATTTTTATCATTTATTATTTTACTAATTTCATCTACCCAAGCGGAGAGGAAAAACTTGGCTATTTGTGGCTTAATTTTATTGGTGCATTGCTCACAATAATCATTTCGTATTTTTTGCAAACAAATGTCTTCAAAAACGAAGAACAACAAACGGCATTGGCGGAAAACGTGATTTCATAATCGTGAGAGAATTAATTAGAATTTTTAGGAACAGAAACATTGGCAATTTAGGAAACATTGATCCCGCTTTGCTACACACGAACGATAGCGAACTGACGAAGTAATCTTGAAGAAAAACCTGTTAGATCTCAAAGTAAAATCATTTTCATAAAAAAATCCCGATTCAAGTTGAATCGGGATTTCCATTACTTCTTATCTATGATTTAAAGCTTTTTACTCCATTCAGCAATGCTTTCTTTATTCATTTTTACGTAATCTTGATTTTTAGCAACTTCAGCCGCTCCAAGAGAAAGTTTTGCTGTTTCAATAGCATTTTTAAAATCGTTTGATCTCGCTTGAATCAAGGATTTCAAACGAGTGTACCAATATGGTTTCTCTGTGCTCATATCCATTGCTTTATCAATATAATTCAACGCTTTTGCATTATCACCATTCGATTGGTAAACATATTGCGCTGCCGAAAAATAATCAGCCGAAGTAGGTCCTGCTAATACTTTTTCGATATTATCCATTGTATTTTTTTGCGTAGGTACTTCAAATTTCATTGAGACAGAAGAATTCTCCCATTCGATATCCAAATAACCAAAATTAGCATCCAAACTACTGATTCCGATAGTTAGAGATTCAACTGGTTTAACTAAAGCATCTTCTTTTACTGTGGTTCTCAACACAACATTAGCCTCATTCCATACTTCAGGATTTCCCCAATTGTTTGTAGTTGAATAAAAAATAATTTCCCAGCTTTCAATTTTAGGAACTGTATATAATGCATATTTTCCTTTTGGCAAAACTTTACCATCAATTAGAACATCATCACTGAAAGAAATCGTAGTATTTTCATTGGCACCTGTTCTCCAAATTTTCCCAAAAGGAACCAAATTACCAAATACAGCTCTTCCTCTCGCTGAAGGCCTGCAATAAACAATTTCAACATCAGTTAGACCAACAGTTTGAAAAACGGTAGCTTTAGGGCTAGCTTGAGGAGTTTTTAATTGCGCCTCAACTATAAAAGGAGCAATTATAAAAGTTAAAACAAAAAGAATCTTTTTCATATATGTAAAATTTATTTATCAGAAGTCATAATATGCAATCGCCATTTATTTATTGGTGTTTGCTTACGCAAACTATTTGTTTATGGCGATTTCATAAAATTAGTAGGTTTATGTGGTTTTGTTCAAATTTAAAAAAAATCATAAAACCTAAAACATTAATATTTAATTAATTCCAAATTAATAACTAGATACGATCTCATAATTCAATTCATCAAAATGATTTATAACGACATCGGCCAATGATAAATCTTGATCTTTTGAATGTAAACTGTTATATCCCACGCAAAAAATCCCAGCGGATTTGGCTGCTTTCACCCCATTAGTACTATCCTCAATAACAATACAATTTTCCTTTGGTGCAACAGACAAAGAAGCTGCATGTTCAAAAATGGCAGGATGCGGTTTTGATTGGGGGAAATCCTCACCACTCACTATATGCGAAAAATATTGGTGTAAATCAAAACGAGTAAAAACACGGTTTATTGTCTCTTTTGAAGCCGAAGAAGCAACAATCAACTGCATTCCGTTCTTATGAAAATCCTTTATCAAATTTTCTACTCCTTCCAGCAATGACAAATCCTCTTTATTATCGAATGCATCATTGAAAATAGATCTTTTTCTCAAAATCAAATCTTCGACACCTTGTTGTAATTGAAAATCATCCTTTAACCTCTGAAAGGTATTGCGGGTTGATAGTCCTGTAAAAGAAGTATAAATTTCCTCGGGAACTTCAATAGAAAGTTCTCCAAATTGCTTGTAATAGGCATAACGGTGCACGAGTTCTGTATCAACAATTACACCATCCATATCGAAAATTACGGTTTGTATCATTTTTATTTAAAGATTCTAAGAGTCTAAGTTCTTAAGATACAGAGACTCCTCAATTAGATTAATATTGTTTGAATTGGTTTAAATTCTTTAAGGTTTAAAAGTTTAATGTTGTTTGAATTGTTTAAAATTGTTTAATCCCAGTTGTTTATGACAATTTTTAAACTTTTAAACTTCTTTTTTAAGCAAATAGCGTATCACCGTTTCGGCGGCATGAAGACCAAATAATCCTGGCATATAGCTATTGGTACCGTAGAAAGATTTTTTAAAATTAGAACCATCAGTCCTTTTCACACTACCTTCGTCTGGTTTTTCCAAAGAAAATACTGCTTTCACACCTCTGCTAACCCCCATTTTTTTAAGACGTTTACGAATCACTTTTGCTAGTGGGCAAACATCAGTTTTGGCAATATCTTTTACAACCACTTTACTGGCTGTCGTTTTTCCGCCAGCTCCCATGTTTGAAATGATTTTCACGCCTTTTTTCTTAGCTCCAACAATTAAATTCAATTTTGGAGTAATACTGTCAATGCAATCTAAAACGTAATCAAAATCTTTACTGACAATTTCGAAAGCACGCTCTGGCGAAAGAAATTCTTTTACCCGAATCAAATTCAATTTAGGATTTATATCCATCAATCGGTCGCCCACAATGTCAACTTTTGGTTCCCCAACAGTGGAATGCAAAGCTGGCAACTGTCTATTAATATTGGTAATATCCACCACGTCGCCATCAACTATCGTCATTGTTCCCACTCCTGCTCTCGCTAAAAACTCAGCTGCAAATGAACCTACTCCACCAAGTCCTACAACCAATACATGTGAACCTTTTAGTTTCTCTAATCCTTCTTTTCTAAATAATAGTTCGGCTCTTTCCGTCCATTCTGCCATATTCTTAAATTTGGTTTAATCGTTTGTTTGTTTAATTGTTTTGGGCTATTTGTTTATTTCTCAAATAAGCAACTTATAGCTTTTTCCCAAAAACGGTTGCAAAATTACTCTTTATTTGTTGTTTCAGCTCATCCATACTCCAATTTTTATATTTGGATGCCAAAGCATATACTTCCTCTATTCCTTCTTCAACCGTATCTGTTTCCAAAAAAAATCGATCATCGGGAATACTTTGAAAAACGGTTTCCAATTCAGGATTGAGCAATAAAAATTTACCAAACGAAATATAAAATCCGTTATCTATGAGTCCTTTCGCGACTTGTTTGTTTTTGGAGAAACCATGAATAATCATCGGGACTGTAATCTTCAATCGCTTCTTGATTGCAATTACTTCCTGATAAGCAGCGACACAATGAATCACTACAGGTTTATTATATTTTTGCGCCAAAAGCAACTGTCTCTCAAAAACTATTTCCTGTAAAGACAAAGGAATCTCAACACGTTTATCTAATCCACATTCTCCAATAGATAAACAATTAATTTTTAATAATTTATTTTCTATTATATTTAGTTCTTCTTCAAGTAAATTTCCATCAATATACCAAGGGTGAATACCTATAGAATAACATGGAATTGAGGCATCAAACTCACGAGGATATTGATTAACAAGCTCCAAAACTTCTTCGCGGTTTGTAAATTTATGGGTATGTAAATTGAAGAACTCCATTAGTCATGAAACTTCTTAACACCTGCTTTGATTTCGATAGCCAAATCATTTTCCAAAGGCACTTTTGGGCAGGAATATTTATAACTATAAGCACAGTACGGATTGTAGGATAAATTAAAATCAATAACAATCGTATTGCCGGACGGAACATTTAAATCTATATATTTCCCTCCTATATAACTCTCCTTCCCCGAAGTTAGGTCTGAAAACGGCAGAAACAAATGGTTTTTGTATTCTTCCTTTTTTGAAAGTTCAATATTGCGATAAATATTCAGTTTAAATTTCTTTCCTTCCATTACAAAATGAGCTTCCCCATATTTCACATACAGCGGTCTTCTTGCTCCAGAAGTTGGCATTTCAAACGGTTTTTCGTTTTCAGTTCTTATAAATTTTGCGACTACGAATGCTTTTTCATTAATAGGATAAAAATCCAAGGCTTTGAAATGAGCCAAATCTTCCGGCAAAAGCGGACTTGTCTTTGCGTCTGCATATTCTGCATTCAGTTCTTTTTGAAATTTTTCAACAACTGCTTTATCAAATTTTTGTTGGCCAAACCCAACGGTAAACACAAACAACAAAGCCAAAGTAAGTGTAACTCTCATATTTTCTAAATTTTAAGCAAAAATAAACTAAAGTTGTAAAGCCACAAAGTTTATGTTTTCAAGCAATTCCCTTTTACTATTTTAAAATCCTAAAACTTTCTATTTTACTATAAGTATTTACAATAAATAGTCGGAAATAACTCCTAAAAAACTTTGTAGATTTGCAATATTCAGATTTTACTATATGCTCAAAACTGCCCTCGGTCGATACATCAACAATTTTAAAGGATTCACACGTGAAGTTTGGATACTTGCCCTAATCACTTTTATCAACAGGGCTGGTACCATGGTACTGCCTTTTCTATCCAAATATCTAAAAGAAGACTTACAGTTTTCCTACGGCGAAGTGGGATGGATTATGGTTACCTTTGGATTGGGTTCTATGTTGGGTTCATGGTTAGGGGGTAAATTAACCGATAAAATAGGCTTCTATAAAATCATGATTTTCAGCCTTTTTACAAGCGGAGTTTTATTTTTTGTCTTGCAATACATCACTAGTTTTTGGGGATTGTGTTTTGGTATGTTTACCATCATGGCCATTTCGGATATGTTTCGCCCAGCTATGTTTGTATCCTTAAGCGTATATGCGAAACCAGAAAACAGAGTCCGCGCCTTATCCTTGGTACGATTAGCAGTAAACCTTGGATTTACAGCAGGTCCGGCGTTGGGTGGATTAATCATTTTAGGAATGGGATACCAAGGTTTGTTTTGGGTTGATGGAAGTACCAGTATAATCGCAATTCTGATTTTTGCTTTTTATGTCAAAGAAAAAAAGAGAGTACAGGTTTCTGCAGATGATTCTATAACTAAACCTCTCCCAAATTCCATCTACAAAGACAAACCTTTTTGGATACTGCTTTTTATCAGTTTTGTCACATTTATGGTTTTTCTCCAAATATTTTCTACTCTACCGTTATATCACAATGAAAAATTTGGCCTCAGCGAGTTCCAGACCGGGTTACTTCTTTCCATCAATGGTTTATTAGTTTTTCTTTTGGAAATGCCAATTGTTAGTAGATTGGAACGAAAAAAATTTAATAAAGTAAAAAGTATTGGCTATGGTTCATTATGTATTGCGGCTGGATATTATATTTTGCTGATCGATTCCTGGGTTGGGATTTTAGTTATCAGTATCGTATTACTCACATTTGGAGAAATATTTTCTTTCCCTTTTGCCAATGCTGTTGCCCTCAACCGAGCGCCAAAAGGACAGGAAGGTCAATATATGGGATTTTACACCATGAGTTTCAGTTTGGCTCATATTGTAAGTTCCAAAACAGGTCTTGAAATCATTGCCCATTACAACTACCCCGTCAACTGGTTTATAATGGGTTGTTTAGCAATGGTTGCTTTTCTTTCCGGCATCTGGCTGGATAGAATACTTCATAAAGAGAAAAATCAATAAAACAAAAGAGGAATTTCCTTCTCTTATAACTATTTACCCCCTTGAGTTACTAAAGCGTTTATAAACTTGACTCATCGGGAAAATGATTTATTGCTCTTTTTTGAAAAAAAACAAAAAAGCAATAATGCCAACTGCTAGCCCCGATTGCAGCCTACCGTCTGGACACATCTTTTTATAGGCCACAGATGACGCGGATTGAACGGATTTACACAGATAAATTTGTTGTTTTTAAAAAAATGTATTGAAAAAAACATAAGTTTTACAAATAATATTTTTAGTATGCAACCAAAAAATCAGCGATAATCTGTCTAATCCGCGTTATCTGCGTGCCATTTTTAATATAAAATATTTGTGTCCAGACGGTAGGATTGCAGCGAAAATCCTTGTGGGTCTCGTCCCTAAAAGACGAGATCCGCAAGATTACTTCGTCAGTTCGCTATCGCTCGTATGTAGCGAAAAGCGGGAAACATCTTTACTAAAAAAGCCTAATGTTTCCGCTCTAAACCCAACAAAATCATTTAAAAACTAAAAAATTAGTTAATAAACTATATTTATAGTTTGTAAACTAAAAATATAGTTGTACGTTTGCTATGGAATAAAACATTAACAAAAATCAAAATGCAAAAGCTAACGAATAAGGAAGAAGAAATCATGCACATTTTATGGAAGCTCAAAAAAGCATTCGTAAAAGAAGTCATGGCTGAAATCACCGAAGACCAGCCACATTACAATACTCTCTCTACTATCATCCGGAACCTGGAGGAAAAAGGGTATGTTTCGTATAATGTTTTTGGGAATACACATCAATATTATCCATTGGTAAGTATTGAGGAATACCGCAAAAAGTTCATGAGCAGGGCAATTGACAATTATTTCAACAGTTCCTATAAAAATATGGTATCCTTTTTTGCCAAAGAAGAAAAAATCACAGCTGATGAGCTTCGCGAAATTCTAGCTATGATTGAACAAAAAAAATAACCCACTATGGAAACACTATTCATCAATATCGTAAAATCAAGCGGACTGATAGCTGTATTTTATATCGCCTATTATTTGCTGTTGCGAAAAGAAACTTTTTTTACAGCCAATCGTTGGTTTCTTTTGGCAGGTTTGTTGACCTCAGTCATTTTGCCTTGGATAGTTTTCACCACCATAGTTTGGGTAGAGCCAACACCAACCAATATTGATTGGTCAAAAATTCCGATGACACCTGTCCAAGAAGAAAGTTTTGAAATCGATTGGTATCTTGCTACAGCCATTGCTTATGCAATTGGTTCAGTTCTTTTATTGGCTCAGTTTGCTTACGATTTTTATCATTTAAACAGTGTTATAAAAGGAAAATCGGTTAAACATCAAGCCGACCATAAATTCATCGACTTAAACGAAAATATCGCTCCTTTTTCGTATTTCAACACTATCGTTTACAACTCATCACTGTACAGCGAACAAGAAATGGAAAGCATACTCGAACACGAAAAAGTACACGGCGAACAATACCACACGATAGACGTCTTAATCACACGTATATTCTGCATCGTATTTTGGTTCAATCCTTTTATGTGGTTATACAAAAAAGCAATTTTGCAAAACCTGGAATTCATTGCCGATAGTGAGGCGACCAAAAAATTATCCGACAAAAAAGCCTATCAGCTTACACTTTTAAAAATTACGACACACGAAAATTGTGTTGTGCTTACCAATCATTTTTATCAATCATTAATCAAAAAACGAATCGTTATGTTAAACAAAACCCAATCAAAAAAATGGAATTCCTTGAAGTACGCTTTGGTTATTCCGGTATTAGTCGCTTTTGTATTTATATTCCAAATGGAAGTTATTGCCAAAGAAAAACATCAAAACATCAAAATAGAACAAGTAAAATCAACTTCAAAAGATGTTGAAATTTATAAAATTGACAAAAATACAACTGAAGCCGAATTAAAAGAAAAAGCAGAAACAATCAGTAAAAATTACGGAGTCACCGTTCATTTTTCTAAAACAAAAAGAAATGCAAGTGATGAACTAACTTCCATTGCGATTGAAATAAAAAAAGGAAAAGAAATTGCCGAAAACAGAACTGTAAAAAGCACTGACCCTATAAAAGCTTTTGCAATAATCATTTCAAAAGACGAAAATGGAAAATTAAAAATCGACTTTGCCGAAGATAATGAATCTGTTCACAAAGAGCATAAAATAGTCATAAGCAACAATCTCTCTTCAAAAAACGACATTCCTGATGACACAGAAATCATCATTGACGATAAAAAGTCAGACAAAACAGAAATGGAGAAATTAGATCCAGAAGATATTGTAAATATAAATGTCATCAAAAATTCAGATAAAAAAGAAGTTCGAATAATCACTAAAAAACATTCTGAAAATGGTTCTGAGGAAGAGTATTTTATAAATAATGAAAAAGTAGATAAAGACACATTTAATCAAACGGATCCCAAAAACATTACCAGAATGGATGTTAATACTAACGGTAAAAAAACAATCCGAATCGTTACAAGTAACAACATTAATATCCAACACGACAAAAACGCACCGGTTCCTCCAATACCTCCGACACCTCCAGTTATGAAAGCAAAGGCTCCTGCTCCACCCGCTATGCCAAAAGCTCCTAAAGCTCCAAAAGGCGACCCTGTTCATGGAGACAAAAAAGCCTGGAAAGAATTTGAAAAACAAATGGAAGAGTTTGATGCCAAAATGAAAAAAATAGAACCTCAAATGGAAGCATTCGATAAACAAATGGCCGAATTTGATAAGCAAATGGAACCATTCAACAAACAAATGGAAGCTTTCAACGAAAAAATGAAAATCTACGAGAAAGAAATGGAAAAATATTTATCCGAGAAAAAGGATAAAAAATAATTCAATCGCAAAAACAAGAAAAGACGGTCCTATATGAAAACCGTCTTTTTTTATATCTTTGAAAGAAAAATGATGTTTAAAATTCTTGCTAAAATCAACAAACTAATCCTACCAAGCTTTACCAAGCAAAAACTTGATATATCCAAAGCCAAAAAGTGGCAAATGGCAATTATTGGATATCGCTATTATGTTACAATCAGGGCACTAAATTAGTTTAAGGTTGTTTAAAATGGTTTAATATTGTTTAATGAAGCCGTTTAAATACAACTTAAACTCTTAAACTCTTAAACTCTTAAACTCTTAAACTCTTAAACTCTTAAACTTTTAAACTTTTAAACTCTTAAACTTTTAAACTCTTAAACTTTTCAATACGTCATTGCTGCAAAAATTTCATTTCCTGGAATTTTCTCCCTGCCGTTCAGGAAAGTTATTTCCATCAAGAAGTTACACTGAACGATGACCCCACCTAGTCTTTCTACCAATTCACATACGGCTTTTGCAGTTCCCCCTGTAGCCAAAACATCATCATGTATCAATACCCTATCCCCTTTTTGAATGGCATCGGTGTGAATTTCAAGCGTATCGGTACCATATTCTAAATCATAAGAAGCCGATATGGTATCAAAAGGAAGCTTTTTAGGTTTACGAACAGGAACAAAACCAGCATTCAATTCCTCTGCCAAAAGCATCCCAAAGAAAAAACCACGGCTTTCTACACCAATTACCTTGTCAATTTTTTTGTCTTTTACAGTAGAAAGCAATATTTCTAAGCATTCTTTCCTTGCATTTGGATCAATTAACAGTGGAGTGATATCTTTAAATACAATTCCCTCTTTTGGAAATCCCTGAATATCACGTATATATTTTTTTAAGTCCATATTTTTTTATTTTTATGCGATTTTACGCTTGCAAGATACATATTTATTTCTATCTTTGCACCCGCAAACAAGTTCATACAACACCTGATAACAATAAGGTTTGTTTACTGTTTAAGGCCTCGTGGCGCAACTGAATAGCGCATCTGATTACGGCTCAGAAGGTTACTGGTTTGAATCCAGTCGAGGTCACAAAAGAAATCCCTAAACGGCTTTAAATTAGCTATTTAGGGATTTTTATTTTATATCTAGTCAACATTTAGCCAACTGACTTACTATTCTTTTTTCTACACCCACCAAATTTTGTCCCTATATTTATAAACAGCATAAACTAACCCGAATAAAGCGACTCCCAATCCGATTAAAACTCCAATATTCGAACCCCTGTCCAGGTGAAGATTATCAGTTTCTTTTTTGGCTGCTTTCTTTTGGTGTGCTTCTGATTGTTTGGCAACTTCTTTTTTAGACTGGTCCTGAAAGTTTGATTTTTCATTTTTTTGGGTATTGGTTGTGGCCGTTGTTTCTTCCTCTGTATATTTTGAATTGTTTAAATCGATTCGTTTGCCCAATTTATCAATTACAGTTGCAGGTTTTGAAGCATCGATAGGCTCATAGGTTGTTTTCTTGGTTACGGTGCCGTTTTGGATATTGGTTTGGGCTTCGGCATTCGATTTTATATTTAGAGCTTCTTTTGAAGTTTCGCTTTCTTTTTGGGAAACTTCAGTTTTTACCGTTTTATCCGTGTGGGTTTTATCTTTTTTCCGGGCACCGCAGGAAAACATTAATAGAGCAGACATCGAAATAAACAGTGTTTTGAATATTTTTTTCATGTTTAAAAAATTACAGTGTTAGACCTACCATTTAGTTTCGTTTGGAGCAATGGATTTCCCTCCATTAATCCAAAAACAGAACATTTTAAATAACTTTTTCATGATTTTTAAAAATAAAGTTCGACTTCTTCTTTTCTTCGGGTGATTAATCCGGGCAATATGTGGCCACCTCCGGTGATGCATAGTTTTTCCCAATAGGCCTGTAGTTCTGATTTTGGCACTTTGTTGTTTACTTTTTCGAATAGATTAAAATATTTAACATTGCCTTTTTTATCAATATATGTGGCTCCGGCATTGTAAACGAAATCAGCAATAGCATCAAACTCATCTTGCGTAAGATCATCACGGCATAATCTGTCAACCAATGGCGAAACATATTTTGAAAACCAACCTCTTAACAAGCGATCGCCTTCTTTTTCATCAATTGGTTTATCGACCATAGTGACCAGTTTACCAGTATCAAAATATCGGGTAGTACCGTAGCCAATAGTAAAAGGCCTTCCCTTAGTTCCCGGATCAGGATAAGGTCTGGATTTAAAACCCTCGCTTTTCTTTATTTTAGCGATAAAGCTTTCGGATACTGATGTGATTTTTTGCATTATTATTTTTCTACCGGTTCAACAACAACTTCTTTTTCTTCAGGTTTATTCATGTACTCAACTACTGCTTTTACAATTTCTCCAATATCGTCTTTATGTGTAATTATCTTTCCGGCCAAAGCCCCGACATTTTCAATACGCACTTTATCTTCTGCTTTTTCTAAAATACTTTTTACTTCAATCACACACATGAAAATGGATCCAACAAGTGTTAAAAACGGAAACATTGGAAGACTTGTCATGTGATAATAAGTATCTAGATACCATACAGAAGAAATCTGCATACCATCAATGACAGTTAATGCCATCAGCACATTATAATACCTAGCGATTTTATCAATCGTTCTACGGTAGCCATAAGAGGAACGTGCAACTCCGTTGATTTTGGCTTTTCTGATTCCGCTCCATAAGTCGGCAAATATTCCGAGCAAAACAGATAAATAAAGGGCAAATGTGATCCAAAGTATTACAATTATTTTTTCCATGAGTAGGTTTGTTTATTTAATTAAAGATTATCATTTATAGAATTAAAGCAATGATTCTTGTCTATTTTATCAAGTTGCCGGACGAGCCATTTACCTTTTGTTTTTAATTTTTCTAAGCGTTGGTTTTTACCTAAAGCACTTGAAAGCGTTTCGCCTTCCTTGCCGAATTTATAGCCGTCCTGCTCGATTAAAACGGCATTCCAAAACGCTCTAAATTCACGATTTGCGAAAATGTCCAGGTTCTTGGCCGTGCTTAAGAAATAGCCTTTTTTATTCTCTACATACCAATAGTTGACAATGGTCAGGAAGAAAATTAATATCAGTGCGATGTTGAATAGAAAGAAGCCCATTACTCTGTAATTATTTCAGGTGTTAACTCCCAGTCGTCAGCTGTAAGCCTATAAATAGTTTTACCACTTGGTAATAGATTATACATTGTATCAAAATACAATGCTAATTGTATTTTTTTCATTTCCTTTTCAGACTTAGTTAAAGCCGAAAAATCATTATTTTGCTCTAAATAAGAATCCATTACATCAATTTCCTGATTAGTCCAAAAAACTTCTTTAGAAAAAATAGGATCATTATTTAGGTTGCTAATATCCCAATCAATCACTAGATACCTAGTGCCTTCATTGGTTGTTTCAAGTGGCCTAACCTCTACCTTTATAACTCCTGTTTTTTCACTTCTATCTCCGTAAACTATGGCTGTTTTAGTTTGTATCATTGTGTATGATTTTAAGGTTTTTGATATAAAACACGACTTCCGGTAACTTTATAATATGCTCCTGATGGGAGATTTACATCAGCATCGGCAGCGGCATCATTAGCATAAACAGGAGGTGTTAGGTACACGAAAAATCCGTTTTCATCAAAATAAGCTCTAAGTGTATCGAGTTGCATATCGGTACCTGAAACTGTTTTTTGTCCAGTATAAAATTCATAACGAGATTTACCAGTACCTTTACCAGTTCCAGCTTTGGCTTTATATGTCCCACCATCTAAATTTGGAAAACCTGCTGAAAAAGTATTCATAAAAAAAGCATTGCCACTACCTCCAGCATATAAAGTATAATTTATATTAACCGACAATGCTTCATACGTTCTAGTTGTCTGTCCTGTGGCTAAAAATGCTGATCCTACTGAACTCTTATATATATCACCATTATATACTGCTGCATATATATCACCATTAGGCGATACACTGATAGACGACCATGTTCGTAATGTTGTAAGCAAATCTGTTAACGTATTAGTGCCAGATGCAATTCTGTAAATAGAGCCGCCTCTTACAGCTGCATAAACATCATTATTAGGAGCAGCAGCAATATGATAATCTCTAGCCGTAACTCCTAAAGCAACGAAAGAACCTACACCTCCCGTTCTTCTATATATATCACCTATACTGCCTCCTGTTGAATTTGTAGACCCATTTGAAAAATATACATCACCATTGGGTGTACAACACATTGATCTAACAGCAGGAATAGCCAATTGTAAAGAAAAACTACCCGTACCTCCTGTTTGTTTGTTGATTCCTGGGCTAGTACCTAATTGCGTACATACATACACATCACCACTAGGAGTTACACAGCCTCCGGTAATATACGCACCAGATAACCCAGTTGTAGCATATAGAGCTAGTGCTCCGGTACCACCTGTTTGTTTAAAAAGTCCGGTTTGGGTACAAAAAAATACATCTCCATTCAAACCCGGAAATGATCCCAAATAATTTCTGTTAGTTGCATCTAATACCGTTAGTATTGAACTAATTATAAAATTCACCGTCCTACCTGCCGTTACAATTAAATCTCTTCCCGGAAAAATACTTTCAGAATCTTCAATACCAACGGATTTTGTCGATTGGTTCCCTAGTGTAATATCTTTTAAAGGAGTGTTTATCACGTCAATACCTAAATATGTACCAGTGTCAGTTATTCTGCTGTCAGTTCCAGTTGTAGTAGTTCCAAATTTCACTAATTTATTTACTGTACCATTTAATTGAGCAACTATATCACTAGTCATGGCAATAGTACCACTTTTATCAGGCCATGTCCAAGTTCTTGTAGCTGTTGTAATTACAGAAAATAAGTTCGTGAATGTGTTTGCGGAATTTCGTAATCCTAACATTCCGTTTAAAAATGTTTTCAATCCTGAAACGGTTTGAGCTGTATTAGTAGTCATGTCTCCAGCATTCCAAGTAGCTTTTTCAGTAGCGGAAACTGCCTGATCTATTGCGTTTACTTTTGTTAGTTGAGTATCTGTAACATATCTTTTATCTGTACTATCCGCAATATCGGCTGTTGTGGCATCTGCACCACCAGTAACCAATCCATTAGCATCATAAGTTACTTTTGTTTTTGTTGCTCCTGTGATTGGCAAATTGGCAGTTAGCTTTCCATTTAAAGTGGTTAAAATATCATTTATTTGCTTTTGAATTTTTCCAAAAGCTTGCAAAACCGTATCAGTTGAAACTATCGCTCCACCAGTTGCAAAAGAAATTCCGCTTAATACGGTTGCCAAAACTCTAGCAGCTTCGAAATATAAATGTATTGAACCTTCTGGCAAGGCATCAGTATTAGTTGCAGAGCTTCCAGAACCGCCTTCAATCCAACCATCTTCAATATCATAATTGTAGTTGATAACATCGGAGCCGCTTCCAGAATCTACTTGAGCATAATCTCCAGCGTTTGCCGTTGGATATGCTGTTTCCAAAGCACCTAAAGAGGTATATTTTCCTTTAAAGCGATCATTGTACGCAGAAGCATCTAATTTTGTTGATAGCCCTTCATCCACATAATCCTTTGTTGCGTAGGCACTCAAATCTACAGGAGTTGAACCGGTTATTGTTGCACCATACACATCGATAACACCTAATTTTATGGTTCCTACAGGAAATAAATTGGGTTCCGTGGCTGAAGTTGCATCTTCATTGCCTTTGAAAATATTATAACCTCCGGTATTATTACCCAACAAAACATCTTTTCGGTGATAACCATCTGTTGCAGCGTCCAGCGTTACGTTATATTCGGGGTTTTCCGTAAACTCCATTTGACTGATTCGCCACTCGAAAGCCAATTCATCAACATGAACATTTAGGCCGTCCGTGTCTATGTTTCCCTTTTTTAAAACTGCATCAGGGTTTTCTAAAGCAGTTATTCTGCTATCAACAAGCGCAAAATTACCATTGATAACATCAGCCGCTTGTCTTGCAGGCGTTCCGGTTTTATCACCTACAACCGTACCTTTGAAAATCTGTTCCATACTCATTTTTTAAACGTAACCTATTACTAATTGAATTTTCCAATCATTAGTTGCCGAACCTGAAAAAATAACATTATTTGCTATTGCCGACGGTGCCGGATTATACACTGTCATAATTGTTATTTGGTCGTTTACCATCACATTAATCGTTGCAGGATTCAAATTATTGAACTGAACACCAATTCCCTGTGCAGAAGTCCTGTGTGAATCTTCAGGATAAGGCGTTGGAGCCGTGATCGTATCGCCAATACTAAAGCCATTATTCACATTTTTACAAACTAACATTACTAAAACTCCTGCAATCACAGCACCCGAAGACAAACCTGTTGCAACAGAATAGTTTCGATCTGTAGTCCATGAATCCAATGTCACTACTTTTGATTTTGCAATTGTTGACTGCAAAGCCTCAATATAATCGACAATTGCATTCTCGACTTCTCGATGCTCACTAGCTTGTATATCTGAGGTATCGGCTAATTTTGTCGCTATCAATTCGCGAATTTCAGTTAGTGTCATATCTTTTATTTATAATCAGTTTCTGAGTAATCATTACTCGAATATTCTCTTACAACTACCGGAGGCAATGGAATAACATCAAAATCAAATGTATCTACCATGCTGTCAAATGTTACAGTTGTGCTATCGAATGTAAAATACCCCGGAACCGGATCGATAACCGGATCATTTATACTTGGAAACTTGCTATTTCCTACACCTATTCTTTGAATGTTATTTGCCATAATTAAAAAGGTCCTGGTACATATTGTGCATGAACAGGTAAACCAATTATATTTCCTGATCCGTTTACAAAATCAATTGTTTTTAAATACACTGAATTACTTCCTTCGATAGGCATTGGTAATGCTAATCTTTGCGGTAATTCAAATATTATTTCATCAGTAGAAAGATATCCTATCGAAAAAGTAACTTCATAAGCAGCATCACCAGTTTGAGAGTGTTCAGCATGAAATATAACCACACCATTTCTAAGAATACGAACACCTGAAAAAGTAAATTCCAAACCACTTCCGTTCATTGTTAACCAAATACTACCTTTTAATAACAAATTGAATGAGGCCGGTATATTTGGATCGATAATTAGTTGGTATTTTGGACAAAAACCGAGATCATCAGTTGTACCAATTAAATCCAACGAAACCGCATAATCTTTTATCCTTGTAATTGATATCGTATCTGTTGCCGTTGCACCATCATTATCAGTTACTTGAATCTGATATTTATAACTATCTTCGGTAAGATTTTGCAAGTCGGTTGCTAATTGGTTTGGACTCATGATGATATCACCAAAACCACCTTCTAATTTTGTCCAAATCTGAGAAACAATATATCCATCCACATCATAAGCTGTCGCCAACAACGAAGCCGTAGTTTGCGCATCCGTTAATACAATATCAGTTCCGGCATTTACAATTGGCGGTATATTTTCGGGGTTACTTCCTGAATCGCCTGAATCACGATATACAGCCCTTGATAACGTAAGCGTTGATTTGTTTAGATCAATATCCCATGATAAATTGGTCACTACAAATGATTTATCATAGACATATTTAAACAAAATCAAATCGTTAAATTTTATCGCATTATGCACAACCATGTCCATTTTTTCGGATGCTACATTAAACATACGTCTAATGATATTTGCTACAATCTGACCATAACGGGAGGTTTCAATTTTATAAACACTATCCGTCCATTGCATCCAAGAAACACGGCTATCTACATAATCATTATTTTTATACACTCTAACAACAAACGATCCAATAACAGCATCCGTTGTCTGAACTACCATTCTATCACTAGAATAATAATTATAAATAACCCCTATATCTTCAAGTAAAATACCTTCATGATAAGTTGTATTTTTATTATCTGAAATTAAATTTGCACCATCCAAATGCACAACAGAATAATTAATACCATTTTGCATAAATTGATCCAAAATTGGAACTTCGATTTCATTATAATCAACAGTAGCTTCTTTCAGTTTTGCTAATCGAAAGGACTTGCTAAACGCACTATCATCATCCGCATAAGTCAATTCTATTTCTTTATCAATGGTAAATTCATCGGATATCACATCGACAACCTCATAATTTTCATTGAATGCCACTGGACTAACTTTCATTTCAGTAATTTCAAATCCCAAAATATTATTACCAGGAATATTACCAAATGGCCGCCATAACTTTATATCCAATAACCCCTCTTCCTGTATGATTACATCAAAATTTAACTTAGCCACTCCATCACTGGAAAAGATTATATTTTCGTTTTCAGGAATCGTTATTTTTCTGTTGGAAAACAATATTTCATCATTCAATTCAAACGAATACAACAAAGTATTATACCAATCCGTTTCATCAACACCCTCCATCACATTGGCAAATTTTATAATTGTAAACGATGCCGATATGGTTAATTTTTGATACTTATATACATAAATCTTATTCTTAAGATTTATAAATTTTGTTTCATCAAACGGCGCAATGTCTGCACTTATATTACCTGTGAAATCAGGATCAACCCATTCTTTTTTTATTGAATTTTGATAATTTGGAGCAATACATTTGCAGAAATAGTTATTGTTACCGTTCCAATCCGTTGCGTAAATTTCTCCAACAACCCCGGACATTACCACCCAACCGTCATTACTTTCTTTGGCAATTGTTTCAGGCAACGAAGGCTCTACACGTTTATGAGTTACCGAAATCATGTTATACGGCGGCACCATTGTTGTTGACGGAGTTACATAAGCAGTTACTTTTTTCAAAAGCTTTTTATCAATAACCGACCCTATCAATTCACCCGTTTGGATATTATATCGCTTTGCATCGATTCCACGGATATGACGTTTATTTATTCCTTCAATTTGCCAACAATTATCTGATTGAAAACAAACACACAACATGTCTTTCAAAAGCATATCTAAGATGCTGTACGCATCCATTTTTTTGTTTTTATCAGCAAAAGTCAATGTATCTATATAAATCTTGTCCCAATCTTTTTGTACACTGTTTTCGATTGCAGGATTAAAAATTAAGTTTATATCAACACTTGTTAATGTTAGGATTTTACAAAAAATAGCGATCACGCTTTTTTCATCATTATAAAAATCATCAGGCAGGTATTTTCCTTTTAATCTACCCAAACCACACGATGCCGTGAATTTTACAAATGTTACACCATTAGTATAAGGTTCAGCATATTGATCAGGAACAACAAACCCCTGCCAAATCATTGAATCATCTTCAGTCTGTTTTAATTCTACTTTAAAACGGATTTCATCACCAGTGAAGAATTTCATAAACTTAGCATCAATTAATTCATTATGCGCAAAATCAAAAGTCAAACTACTTCCCACAATCGATAAACCGTCTTTTTCGTCACCACCATTCCAAGCCAATACAATAGCAGAACGGGAGGCCTTTTCGATAACAAAAAGATTTTCACGCAAAACCTGATCTATTATGTCAACGTAATACCCCATTATCCTAAACGATTATTTCGTTTATCAGTACGATCAAGTACTAACCTTAATTTATTTCCATCCACCACAAACCCACCACCCAGCGTAATATTTACATTTGAACCCGAATTCATAGCGTTCCAAATTTTTTGTTGTTGTCCTGAATTGGCTATCATTTCTCCACTATTTACACGAGCCATTATTTTATCACCATAAAAAGACGTTCCTCCAACAATCCCGCCATTTGCATAACCTTTTATCCCAGATGGACCATTTTGAAGCTTACTACTAACAACCGCACTCAAAGCAACCAACGCAATACCGGCTGCAATAGCCGCATAAGGATTGGCTAATAATTTTTTAAATGCAATACCAGCGACACCCGCCTGTATCAAAGACTTTCCTAAGGCTCCCAAAAAATCACCTACAATCCCAAGCATTGAATTAAACACACCACTCATTGTTGCAGTTCCTAAAGCAATTGCCCCAATTGCCGTACCTATTCCATTAGCCAAATCATTGCCTAATTGTGTAAATTGCTGTGAAAGGATAGATCCAATCTCTATCATATCAGTTTGCATAGATGCTTTTACCCCAGATACTGAAGCTTTCAATCTTTCCATCATTTGCTCAACCGTTTCAGTTGTTTTAATCAATGATGTAGGATCAAGATTTAAGGCTTTGGCAAATTCTACTTGTTTTATAGCTTCATTTGCAGATGCTACTTGCACAGCTGTCGTAGCAACTTCGTCACGGAATTGTTTTATTTTTTCGATCTGAGCATCATAAGCAGCCGCAGAACTTTCAGAAGGTTTTAATTCTAAAAATGATTTTAATTCGTCTAGGTTTTTTGGAGCTTTTATTTTCTCAATTTTTCCTGCACCTTCAACAACACCGCCCAACGCTTCGGTAACAGCATCAGCCTTTACAGCTTCATTTTCTAAAAGTTTGCCCGATTTTTTTAAGTAATCTTGTTTCGCATTAAACAATACTTGATCGGCACTTAAATTTTCAGCATTGAAGTTCTTTAAATCAGCTTGTTGTTTACGTAATAATTCTGTTTGATGCTTAATCAAATCCGCTTTACTTACATTGTAATCCAATACCCCTTTTGAAACACTTCCTTCCTGAATAGTAACATTATTTGCCCCTTTTCTAATCTCTTTGATTTTAGACTCTGTTAAGGCAATTTTTTCACGTAATTCGATTTCTTTTTGCACACGATCGTTTGCTCGTTTTTGCAATTCGTTATCGATAGCAGTTGCACGGCTTCGGTTAAAAATAGCTTCACGCAATTCGTCATACGATTTTTTTGCAGTTCCGTTTTTAATCGCCTCATCATCGAGATTTTTAAAATAAGCAGGGTATAAATTTTGCAGCTTTTCCCTTGCTTCTTTCGATTCTGTTATCGAGCCTTTTACATTCGTAGCAGAAGCATATAACTTATCCAACGTACCTACTTCGGTTGCAGAAGCTTTATTACCTTCCTCAATTGCTTTGTTTAAGGATTGTTGAGCCGTTAGTGTTTTTTCGGAATTGATATACCAACCGTATGTAGCTGCTGCAACCAAACCGATAGCAATTGCCGCAGCAGTATATGGATTCGCAGCAATTACAGCCTGCAAACCAATCATAGTATCTTTTAAAGCATTGAATTTTGTAATTAGATTTGGTATAAATGTTAGCATTGAACCAAAAACCGTCAACAATGGCCCAATTGC
Organism: Flavobacterium aquiphilum; assembly: GCF_027111335.1. Taxonomy (NCBI): domain Bacteria; kingdom Pseudomonadati; phylum Bacteroidota; class Flavobacteriia; order Flavobacteriales; family Flavobacteriaceae; genus Flavobacterium; species Flavobacterium aquiphilum. The sequence goes on from NZ_CP114288.1 coordinate 3,079,415, forward strand.
CGCCGCAACTCCTGCAATGACAACAATCGTTGTTTTGGTTCCTTCAGTTAAACTACCAAAGGACTTAATCAAACTATTGACATACGTAATCGCTTTTGTAAAAGCCGGAATCAATATCGTACCGAATTGCTGCGCAACCTGTTTCATGGATTCCTGAAAGATTCTCATTTGGTTGGCCGCACCGCCTCCGGTACGAATAAAATCACCCTGAGCATTTTTGGTAACACTCATTATATAAGCATATCTAAGATTTACCTTAGATGCCTGATCCATATCTTTAATTTGGGTTTTGATACCTTTTGACAATGCGAAATTTTGCAAATTCGCTTCTGTCATCACGATACCAAGCTTTTTAAGAGATTCTGTTTCGCCAGTGAATATTCCCGCCAAAGCCGTATTAGCCTGATCGATTCCGATATTTTTAAAGGAAGATAAGTCACCAGCCAAACCAACTAATGTTTTTGACATTTTAGCCGCTTTATCTTGTGACAAACCTAATGATGTTGCCATGTCTCCATAAGTTGCAGCCATATCTAAAGCTGTACCCTCGGCAATACCAAATGATTCCAAAGAAGTTTTTGCAAAATCCTTTACACCATTTGCTGAATCCTTAAAAGCTACATCGACTTTATTCAGAGATTCATCATAATCTGAAGCCATTTTAACAGCAGCCGCACCAGCTAACAATACAGGAGCAGTAATATACATCGACATTCCTTTTCCTATCGCTTGCATTTGGTTACCAAAAGCACCAATACGACGCATAGAGTTTTGCATCTCGGTTGAGAATCCCCTTAAATCCGCCTGAAACTTTATGGTTATATTAGCTAATCCCATTAAAAAACTACTTTTAAATATTGGTTTAAAAGTAGTTTCAAGCATTTTTTTAAATGGTTAAATTATTTAACTTAATATCGTTTGCGCAAAAAAAAAGAGACATTGCACGCAATGTCTCTACCAAAAAATAAATAAAAAATAAAAAAAATTACGCTTTTGCTTTTTCTGCTCTCCACGCATCGACACGTGCGAAAAATGCTTCGCTGATCGCTTGCGCTTCCTGCATTTGTTTCATTTCTTCCTCAGCTAGTTTTTTAATCTTTTTTTCTTCCCACGGGAAAACCATTATATCGGTTTCTTTTCCGTTTTCACCCATAAACTGAGCCAAAGAAGCGTACATCATTTTACGGCTTATTTGCCAACGTTCCCGGCTTAAGAGATCTTCTTTTTTTCGATAGCCGTTTACGATATTAAAAAATTGCCGTTGGGTAAGGGAATAGAAATATTTAAGACTTAAACCTATTTCGCCGCAAGCCAATTCCTCTAATTGATCCCAGGTGTACGGCTTTATTTTTTCCCCCTGGGCTTCGTCTTTTTTTCGGAGTCCTCTTCCTTTTCTTCAGTGCTGGCTTGTGGCATGTTTTGCGCAAATCCTTTTATTAATTGTGTCATAACCTGTTCGAATTGGCCCATATCCAAACAACGGATTTCCCTTGCCGTTAAAAACTCTTTGTTGTCGATGTTGCCGGCTATCATTGCCTCTACAATTTCGGACATCGTTTTCATGTTTGATAACAAAGTTTTACCCTCCTGAAACTGTAATAACACTTGGAACCGCTCGTTTACTTCCTCCAAAGTATCCAAACCCCAAAGTTCACCCAAACTTAAAAAAACTTCCAAGCCATAACCCAGCTTGAAAGTTTTTCCGTTTACCTGTATTTCTACTGTTTTACTCATACTTAAGCAGATACAGTTTCTTTTGTTAAATTTCCATTTCCTTTAAAAGAAATAGAAACTTTTACTGATTCTCCAGTTTGTGCCCCGATATCGAAATTATCAATATACGCATTAAACGTATAAATAAAATCACCTGTTTCTCCTGTAGTAAACTCCATAGGAATTTCAGTACCAGCCAACTGCATATCCAATAAATCATCAGTTGTAATATGGGTTGTATCTCCTTCAGGCAACTTAGCCATCAAAACCTCAGTACTCCCCGAAATTGAATAATTAGAAGGAATAACAACCGTTCCATCTGTGTCTTTTGTAGCAATTTCTTCCAATTTAGAAGAAATAGTCAATTTACAATTCGTAGCATGTAATGCCTTTTTGCTATTAAATTTGAATCGTAGCAATTTTCCTTGATAAAATATACTCATCTCTTTATATTTTTTAATTATTAAATTATACTAAAATTTATTATTCCAGAAAACGTTGCCGTTTCCTCATTGTATTCTATCGATGATGATTGTAATAAAAATTTATCATCAATCAGATCGGTAAGCGTATCGGTGAACTCACAACAAGCGTCGTAGCTTTCCATCCCAAACCAAAAATTTAATGTTACTATAACCTGACTTACATCTTTAGTTAAAGGTGTTCTTTCACTTAAAACATAAGTGGTTAACGGTAATGTATTTTCAATACTTGCTACTAATGGAAAAAGAAATAATTTTTCGTTACCATCAACGATACGCTGCATTACTGCTGTGAACTCAGGTAGATTTTTTAAATAATCTACAACCGATAATGATGTTTCTTTAAACATTTGTGCTTAGTTTGTCAATTCTACGTTGGATAAAAGCTGTAATTCTTTTTTCTGCATCGGCTGTAACTTGAGCATTAGTAACATTAAAACCTTCTTTCATAAAATTAACACCGTCAACTCTACTAGAAATAACCCCAACTCTTTTATGAGTCACCCTAGATAATACTGATTTTGATCTACCTTTTAAAACCCCTTTTTTATGATATTTATTTGCATTTAAAGGATTTTGATAGATATTATGACCTTGATCTACCATATGACCATACCAACCGTTATTATTACCTTTTACACGCGGCCCAACTAATATTGTTGGGTTTTCTTGCTTTCCAGTGATCGTACCGATTGACTTTTCAAGATTACGTGGCTGTATTAATTTACCTCTGGCTTTGTGTGCTTTTTTAGAAACAGGAACAAAACTTTTAACCGCTTTAATAGTAGGATTAGCCACTTGACGAAGGATAAGAAGTATTTCTTTTTTCTTGTCTTTGTCGTTGGAAAGCAGTTTTAACTTTTCCTGCAATTCCTTGAATCCTGTTATCTCAACTAATGGCCTACTCATACAATTTGCATCTAATTTCGAGGTACTGTTTACGTCCGATTTCTATGATATGAAGGATTTCGAACTTTCGGTTTTCGTCGATCAATATCAAAGCTGTTCCTTTCTCTTTTACCAATGGATTAAACCAAATAGTATAAGTACGTGACACCAAATGCTTTACTTTTCCGTCCACTTCCTCACCACCGGATACATCTTTCATTGATGCAAAACATTCACTGATTACAGCTTCAGTAGAAACCTCAGAACATGTTTCCGTTTGCGATTTTATTTTTTGCACCAACTGAATTCTACGATCCATTTGGCCAATGAAAGTTTTACTATCCATGATTTAGAATTTTCGGTAAGGTCGAAGCAAGTTTAACGAGGCCGCATTGTTGCCATTTCCATCTTCACGGAAAACGTACAAACTGGATAACTGCAAACGAATTGCTTGCAAAATAGGTTTTGGACACGCAGCCGCATCAAATCCCTGTGCAATTGTAATTATTACCGCATCGTCACGTTCTGCCGTTTCCGGCATGGATACAAAATAAATATCGAAACACTCAATTGTATTTGATTTACGTAACTTGTATTGATCAGAAGGTAACAGCGTTAATATCGTAGCACCAGGTGCATAATATTCAATCTTTGTGATAACGTCATTCTCATAATTTCGCTCGAAAGTAATAGGCGAAAAAAACTTACTCGCTTCCATAACAAAATCTCTTTTTGAAATGGAACGGTTTAAATAATTTTCACACGCAAATTGAGCACTAACATTGTATTCAGTAATTAGATCATCTTCATACGTAAGATCATCACTCACTTTGCATTGTTTTTTGGCTTGCGCCAAAGTCAAAAGCGGTGTATCTATTTTCTTAGCTATATAAGAATGAGTTACCATAGGATTGTATTTTTATGCGTTATTATCGATCTTGAAATAACCAGCTTCGTCGAGTTCTCTCGCTTGCAATTCAGGAAATTCCGCTTCCTCACCAACATTGTAACCTAAATTAAAACGCCCTGTAGGAGAAACAATAAATTTTCCTTTTAACATTTTATCTTTTGGTTTTGAAGTTGTTGAACCTGTATTCGGTTTCAAAGCAGTTTCGTAAGCCAATTTAGCTTCATCAAAAGCCGTTTGAGCCGCTTGCTTTTCTTCAGGCGTTGGAAGGTCTTTAATTGCATTCAAAGCAGATTCAGCAGTTTCAAAAGTAGTTTGAATAGTTTCCTTATCTTCAGGAGTTGAAATATCTGTTAAACTATCTAAAGCCAATTTTGCATCATCAAAAACTTTTTGAGCTGCTTCTTTTTCCTCTACAGAAGCCGTTTCCGTTATCGCATTTAAAGCAGCCTCAGCCGTTTCAAAATTTGATTTTAACACATCCACCGATACAGCGGATGTGTTAGTACTTTTTTTACTCATTTCATTGAAAGTATTACACTTAAGCCAAAGCTTAAGCAGTTAACAAGTCTTTAATCACAGTGAATGCTTTTGGTTGTTTTACCAAAACATCTAAGAAAACATTCACGATGATTTCAATATATCCTTCTTTTTTTCTTGACATATTATCTACCGTAATATCCATGAAACCCCATTGACCAACAATTAATTGAGAGAAATCCCCAAAAATAGCAGCCGAACAAACACCACTTGCAGTACCTTTAGTCAAATTTGAAGGAACATGATTTGAAGCTGTAAATGGATATCCATTCACTGAACCATCGGCCGCCATCAAATAAGTTGGGTAACCATCTACCTGAGTCGTAGTTTTTAGTTTTCCACGAACTTTTGGGTTTGATAAATACTGTAATTTTGCACTGTTTGCGTTTTCAACAAAAACAGCTGTTTCCATTGCTACAACATTACCATATGTTGGAGCTAAACCATTTGTTCCACCAGCAACAGAGTTGGTTCCTGAAACATTCAAAATACCAATTGGCTGTCCTGTTCCTGAACCGTTGATCGCTGCCAAATCAATTGCATTTGCAACAATTGTACGAATCTCAGACATAGTATAATTTTCCATATCTATAGATGATTGCATAATGTTTTGCAATGAAATAGGCACCGCTACCGCTAAACGGATAGGTTTCATTGTTTTGCTTGAATATGCATTTTTTGTATTAGCAACTTCAGCATCTTCACCCTCCCATGTAGCCGCAATTCCACCATCGTTTACAGGGAATTTTAAATCACCTTGTAAACCTGTCAAGAAAATAGCTCCCAATTTCTCAACAACAGGTTGTGGGCGTAACTTGTCGATAACCGGTTGAATTTCGGTTGCTACCAAATTACCACCATATCCACCCGAATCACCTGTTACGGTTTGACCATCGGCACGAGTTTCCATTTGAACGCTTCGGCTATCAAATAAAGGAACCGCAATTCCAGAAATAGGGATTCCGGCACGTTTTGCCATTTCTACAGTTGCTGTATGCACTTCCAACTCAGCGCCTTCAAGCGAACCATTTGCCATTTGTGAACGAATAGCACGGTTTAATGAGAACACTTTTTTAGGTGTATTTCTTTGTTCCTGATTTTCAGGAGTAAAAGAAGTTGGCTGTGAACCCTCCAATGAACGAAGATTTGTTTCGAAAGCTTCGGCATCTTTAATTTGCCCATCCAAACTTTCAATTTCTGTTTGCAATGCACGAAACGAAGTTGTTTCGGTTTCGTTCAAATTTCTTTTTTCAGCAGTTGCTGTGTTGTGCAACGCTCTTTGAGCTTCAATCTTTTGAGCTCGTTCTTGTTTTAATTCTGCCGATTTTTTCATACAGCCTTATAAATTTGAGTTAATAATTAATTGAGCTTCAAAAGCGTTGAGCTCTTTTTCGTTGTCTGAACGTGCTTCGACAGGCTCAGCATTTTCAGTAGTTTTATTTTTTTCCTGATAAGCAGTTAAGCTTCTTTTTACGACTTCAGTATCAGTATACGCCGGATATGTTACAGGGGCAACATCATATAAAATTTTAAATCGAACAATTTCACGAAGAGGCAATTCACCATCAACTTCATGCCAAATTTGTTCTTCTATATCAAATGCAAATGAAGATTGTGTTACATCACCCATTTCAATTGCATTTTCTAAATCACGTGCATATTGCCTATCAGGAGTTACGTAAGAATATTTTAATCCAATATCATCAACTGATAGAGTTAATGTCCCTTTTCTTTTAAAACAACGTGCCAATATATAATTTGGATTATGATTAAAAAGACAACGCACATCATCATTCAACACATCATCACATGCACCAGTTCTTATTTTTTCACGAAACCAATTACCTATTACAGTTTCACTATTGAACTTACATGCATAACCTTCAATAACTGAAGGCGAATCTTCGACAGATGCATCACGTTTTGCCATTCTTACTTCAGAAGAAAAAAAACGTCTCTCAGCAGTTTCGCTAATATTTTGGATATAATCTTTATTTTCCATTTTTTCTGTCTTTTAAATTTTGTTCAATTTGTGATTCCGTGAAAGTATTTACAGGTGTTAAAAACTCATTCAACATATCAGGACCATCGTTCATATCTTCTTTTTGTCGACCTTCTTGCCTGCTTATAATTCCACTTAGTACATATCTACATATAGCCTCAGCACGAGTTTTCATATCAGCTCTTAACAAAGCATCGATATTCCCACGCACATAGTAGCCGGAACTTAATTCTTTGCTTGTGAATAGTTTTTTGGCATATTCCTGCTCGATATTTGTGATTAACGGCTGAATCGTATCGGACACATGGTCCAATGATTGCTGTTCGATATTGTTATTGGTAGATTGTTGTAAGGACTTAATTTTGTGAGGCGCAATATTGAAGAAACGTGCAATTTCCTCAACTGAAAATCTTTGCGTTGCAATTATTTCCATTTCCTGAGGCGTAATCGTAATTGATTTCCACTTTAAACCCTCGTCCAAAACCGCTACACGGGTTGGGTCTTTTTCAGAAAAAGCCTGTTTTACACCAGCAACTATTTGAGGTTTTCCTTCTGAAATTATTTTATCCGTTTCAAGAACTCCCTGACGAACACCTTTGTTTGCGAAATTTGTTGCAGAATAGGTTTGCGTTTCAATAGCCAATCCCAATTGTTGTGCACCATACGTAATTGCACCAACCCCGACAATTCCGTCATGGGAAAAGTTTTTCCAGTGCAGTACTTCGGACGCTAAAAGCGATTGTGAAAACCCTTGTACATCGTAAAGTAATTCACCATTTTTGATTCGGATATCACGAACTTTATCCCAATTGATAAAATCAGTTGAAACCGGATTCCCTTTTACATCGTAATTTATTTTTGCCAATGCATTTCCACGCAACAATAGCGATACTGCCATTGTTTTACGGAAAATAAAGGTTGTCATTAAGGAGTTTGGCGCAACGGCAACCAAAAGCTGTGCCGGGTGATTAGGTTGTGAGATTCGGTTATTATTTACTTTTTGGTTAACCGAAAAAGGTATTTTTGCAATATCATTTGAGATTTGTTCTACTGCGTTGTAAACTGCTGATATTGTAAGAGAAGTTTTATAGTTTATCTTTGTCGTTCCACCATTACCCAAAGAAAAGAAACCTCCAAAACCGCCCAAATAAGAACCGTCTGAGGTTGCACTTCTTTTTACTGAAGGGCTGAACATATCGACAAAAGCACCGTTTAAACTCATTTTACCTTTAAATTATTGGGTAAAATTATGTTTAAGACAGTGCTTAAATGGTTAAATTATTTAACTTTTAATCTTGTGTATACACAATAGAAATTGCATCACCAAAAACAAGTGAAACAATAGCCTAATAAATATGTATATTTAAGTTATAAACAACAAATGTTTGTTATTTTTACATTTAAAAAAGGTGTTATTTATTAAAACTAACATATATTTGTAAAAAAATAACCCGCCTATAAGACGGGTTACTTTACTAAGAGGTTACTTTTTCTTTTGTTCTTTTATTGTCCGATATATTATCTCTAATATACCAAAAACATTAAAAACAATTCCTGAAATAGTTAACCAATTTTCTGGATTGCACTCCATAACATTTGATTTACAAACCACAGTTGGACCTGTGGTTTTGTTATTTACAAAGGTTACTAATTAATGCGGTTTTTAAAAGTCAAACTTATTCACAATAGACGGTATTTCTTAACAAAAAACAACAAAATAAAGATTTTTCATTCAAAATATAAAACACTGTAAATCAATGTTTTAAAGTATTTTTAAAAGCGTAAACCGTTAAAATATATTGGATTGTTAACTCATTAACTCATAATATATCGTTGCAGACGATGGTTTTTCCTGTTTGATACACTTTTTCAAACACCATAAACCATTTTTTTTGATTTATAAAAGCCATTTATTTTTATTTTGTTAGTGTAGTTGCTTCGTAACTCGCAATGACTAAAATTTATAATACCATTCATCATTATTTTTTTCGAAGGTGTATTTTAATTTTTCTACTGCAACCGTTACAGTTTCGGGTTGGTAGGTTTTAGGTTTTGGGAGTAGTTTTATTGCTTTGGCTAGATTTTCGGCTTTAAGATTTTCTGACATGGTAATTAATTATCAATAGTTAATTATTAATTGTTAATTCCTCACCGGTTAAAGCAAAATATAGGTTTTGGAGTTGGTGGACGTATTTTATACCTGTAGGAGTTGGCATATCATATAAAATCCATTTCGTAGCCCAATGGTTATGATCAAATTTTAATTTTTCTATCCAATTTTCAGTTAACGGAATTGGCTCAGCTTGCCAAATTCCAAAATATTCTATATCAAAAATAATATTTCCGTTTCTTAATAATTCTAAAACAGGAATAATCTTTTTTGAATATTTATCAATAAATAAATTTCCAATTCTTAAATCTGTCACTTTCATAATTACTCTATTTTTTTATTGTTTTTAACTTCTGATTTTATGTAAAAGAATCCGGTTACTAATTCGATTATGATTAACGCTAATACCAAAATGTACCGAATAGGATTTTTGGATATGAAATTGAATTCATATAAATAACTTGTGGCCAGCGCCAATAGGAATGTGATTAAAATTGCTGCTATTATTTTCATCGGTTTGTTTTTTTGCTATAATAATTTGATGTTACTTTAAATGAGTTGAAATCGGAATAACGGTATTCGCCAAATAATGAATGATATAATTCATTGACACCATCAAAACATTGTTTATTTGACTTGTGGTTTTTTAATTCTGAAAAATAGTGTAAATAGAAACCTGTTGTTGTTGACAGTTTTCGCATTAATTCAATTTTTTTTTCTAATTGTTCGATTCGGATTCGAAACGCATTTTCTTCGGCGGGTGTCGATGTGCTCATAATTTTATTTTACTTTTTTTGATTAGCATTCGAATACATTGTTGGGATTATTGTAATAGGACTCGTTTGTTTCTTCAGCTGGTGACAGGGACCCCGCTAATGCATTTATTAAAGCCGCAATACCATCGATACGTTTTTTGTTTTTATGGCTTTCTTTTTTTGAAATCATTACATTCCCTTTTGAATCCTCAATTGGCACACAGGCCGCCAACATCCATTCCATAACCGGATTACCGTCGTGTTTTATTTTACCGTCGTAGATAAGTTTTTCGAGCATTTTTGTAGGATGGTTCAATCTACTCATTATTTGCGACAATTCCGACACAGGAATTTCCATTTCTATTAATTCCGACAATAAACTACTAGCGTTCCACGGATCCGATTCTACGCGCTGGATATTATAATTTTCAAAATTATCACGAACGTATCTTTTTATATAATTGTAATCTACACGATTTCCGGGTGTAGCTATCATATAACCGGCATCTACCCAATAACGGTATGGTACACCGTCATTTTTACTACGACGATCGATATTTTCTTCAGGACAAAATAAGAACGGAAGCACAAACTGATCGCCGTTTTCATCCGGCTCGGTTAAAATATCGAAAGCGGTTATATCAGCCACAGAAGACAAGTCTAATCCGGCATAAGAACCAAATTTCTGAGCTTTTTCTTTGACAACTTCTTTGTAATTATCAAATTCAACTTTATTTTTCTGCCAAATTTCAGCAGGAATCCATGCACTCAAACCATCGACCCACATGTTTAGGTGTTTGGTTTTGAAATTTGGTATCTTTGAAGGTTGGTTTATCGCTTTGATAAATTCACGCTCCATTTGATCAATATCTAAACCATGACCTAACAACGGGTTGGCTTTATACCAATTTTCTTTATTTTGCCAATCATTTCCTTTAATATCTGATTCGTCTAAATCGTGGATCATAATCCATAGGTGATCGTCTTTTTTTACGCCACTAAGTACTTCGATAACGGAATCTTCGTAATTTTTGCAAACAGAACCTTTATTGCTTCCTGCTGTGGTTATATGCCATAAAAGAGGCTGTTTTCGCTGTACGGATGATGATTCTAGGTTTTCTTTAACAGAATCATCTTTATGAGCGTGGTACTCATCTATGATTGATAAATGAGCGTTTATACCATCCTGAGTACTGGAATCACCTCCCAATGGAGCCATATACGAGTCTGTACGCTTGAATCCTATCTTTTTTTGCTGTACAAAGAAGCCCATTTTTTGCAAAGCTCGGTTTGCAACAGGTGATTGTATGAATTGGGCGGCTTGACGCCAACAGATTTTTGCCTGATCTTCTTTGGTTGCCCCAACATAACATTCGGCTTCCATCTCCATATCAAAAGACATACAAAAGAGAGATAATCCCGCCATTTCAGCCGATTTACCGTTTTTCTTCGCTCGTTTGTCGTAAACTGTTGATATTCTGCGTTTTCCGTCTTTATCCAACCACCCAAATACATTGTACATGGTGAACGCCTGAAACGGTTCGAGTACGAAGGGTTTTCCGGCTAGTTTTCCTTTGGTGTGGTTCAGAAACGTTGGGAAGAAATCGACAATTTTCATCCCTTTATTATGGTCTAGGTAATAACCATCCTGATCGGCAGTTTCGATCCAACTATAAAAACGCTCAACGGCTTGTTTTATCCTTTTTCCGGTCACAATTTTTCCTGCACGCACGTCGTTTGCGTATTGGAAAGGGACGGATTGAAGCATTTGAGGGGTTAGGTTCATTTTTAATGGTTGATGGTTAATTGTTAATGGTTAATGGTTAATATTTTAAATTAGTCCAATGAATAATCTTTCCTTTAAAATCAGAAGAAAACCATTTTAAAAAATTATCAACAGAGTCAAATCCATCATTATGCCTCAGCTTACTCAACATCGTGAATAGAAATTGCTAATCCTTTTTCAATTAATCCAAAAACATCAAAATGCCATTCTAACAATTTTTGAATAATACTATAACTCTCATTTAAAATATAAGTCGAATCAAGTTGAATAGAATTTGTTGCTTGATAAGTTGTAGAAGCTTCAGCATATCTTCCTGTGAAATCTATCGTAATATGTTTGTATTTTTCGTTATCAAAATGATTTACAAACCATTTAGGATATTTTGAAATAAGCAAAGAGCAAAGTGGGTAAAAAGTCTTCTCATTATGTTTTATTTCATTTGCTAAATCAGATAAAGGTCTTAAAATTGGCTTAAATTCTTCAAAAGAAGATAATCTACAATATTCATCATCTGTTCCAATTCCTTTTAATTGTAATAATTCAGCTGTATCACCTGATAACCCGCCTAATTGCATTATTTCTTTATTATCATTATTAATTGTTAGAATATTATACTCTAAATAGCCTGATAAATGTTTTAATTCTAAATTCATATTTTTTTTGTTTTAATTGATTAATAATGTGAATAAAAAAGCCGAAGGCATAACAAATGATAATGGCTATTTGCAGACATTTATCGCTTCGATTCAATTTTTGTAGTAGCAAACAGCCACTATCATCCACCCGTTATAAGCCATTTTTGTGAAGAACAGAAATTGCCAATTCGATAGCGGATTTTAAATCGTAATGATATATTCTAAAAAATCCAATTGGAGTTTCAGGATAAAATTGCAATTCAATTACTGTATCACGTTTTATCATTTCAGCAAAAACTTTTGGATTAATATCCTTTCGTTCATCTTCTTCAATTGAGGTCTCAACAGTTTCGTAATAATCTCGATGTTGGTTTATAGTCAAAGTGACAGAACATTTACATTTATCTAATATTTTTTGTAAACTTTTCATACAAAAACATTTTATAACCTCGGTTTAGCAAAACTGTTGGTTTTAATTAATAATTAATTTTTTTTTATTACGTAGTCGCATTTTCCTAGCGAAAAATACTCCGTCGCTTTGTTAAGGCTTCAGCAATCCGTAACTCATTATTTTTTTAATTTTTTAGATAAGTGATTATTTATAATTATATGAATTACATTTTGTTTTAAATGAAATTCTTTGGCTATTTCAGAAATACTATTAATCGGGCTGTATTTCCAACGAGAAATTATTTTTTCTTCGGTTTCGGGTGGGATTATTGTTGGTTGTACATTCATTTTACCCGTGGTTTTGATTTAAAAAGGCATCGAATAAATCCGTTTGATTTGGATCTGTGGTTGCTTTTAGTTCTTTTTCAGATTTTGGATCTAAACCAAAAAGCTTAAAGCATTTCAAAAGAGTATCTTCGGCATTATTTTTTAAGGTCAACTCTACAGAAATATTTTGTGCTCCTGAATTAAATTTTTGACGATAACCAGAACCGTATTCTTTTTTGTTTTTTTCTTTTATTTCAGAAACAGCAAATTGAAATTGTGCCATAGCTTCAGCATATATTTCCAAAGCATTTAGATAAGTATCTTTCAAGCGATCTTTTTTCGCTAAAACATTACCCATGTGTTTGTAAAACTTTTTTGCTTCATCCGTCAAATACATCGGCGGTTTTGGACAAACCAATAATGTATCTTTACCTCTATTAATCGAAATCTCCATAACTAAACTTTTTAAATATTAAATATTCTTACCCCCCCTTCAAAAACTAACTCCGAGTAAAATTCCAACTGAACAGCGATGTAAGGACCATCCGACTCAACGAGATTTTACCCCATACCCCCTAGATTCGTTTGCAGATTTTTTATTATGACATTTTTCACATAAACTTTGAAAATTACTTTCATTCAAAGGTTCACCACCTTGCTTAATCGGTATCTTATGATCGACAACCGTTGCCGCTGTAACTTCGCCATTTTCTTCGCAATGCACACACAAAGGATTTTTATTTATAAAAGCTTTTCGTGCTTTACGCCAAGGCCATGAGTTATAAAACTTATCATCCTTAAGTTCACGATCAAAAGCAACTCTTTCTTTAACCCAACTTCTTACTACTTTCTTTGGTTTATTTGCCATAACTAAAAATCAATTCCGTTATCATGTTCAACATCAACATCAAATACATCACCAGGATTCATATAAGGCAATGAACTAAGATGTGATATTTCTTCAACAACTTCCTGATCTGTAAACTTTGTTTTGTTTTCATCAAAGTGCAATCCTAAAGTCCCCAATCCACCAGCTCTATACTTTGCCACGATGAACTCAGTATTACATCCGTCCGAAAGAATGCTTTCATCCGGTCCCATGCCGTAGTAAGCAGGACGGAAAAGAAAAGCCACTATATCAGCATCCTGTTCAATATCACCGCTTTCTTTCAAATGATTCAACATCGGGCGTTTGCTAGATGTACTTTCAACTGCTCTACTCAATTGAGCCAAACCAATCACAGTGATATTCAATTCTTTTGCCAAAGCTTTCAAACCTTGTGAGGTTTGTCCTGTTCGCTTTCTGATATCATCATCACCGCCAGCCAGCTGAATATAATCAACAATCAATTCTTTGATATCGTACTTACGTTTCAAAAGCCTAGCCTTTCTTTTTATTTCACCAATGGTAAGAGCTGGGCGTTCATCGATATATATCGGCAACGACTTCATTTCGTCAACTTTAGCACGCAACGTATTAAAATATTGCACTTTATCGAATCCAGTTTTAGTCAACTGATTCAAATGAAAATTACTATTCACAGCCACCGAACGAATAGCCAATTGTATCGTACTCATTTCCATCGAAACAAAACCAACACCAACACCATCTTTCGCAGCCGCAATCATCGTGTTAATCGTAAAGGCTGTTTTTCCCATACCAGGGCGTGCCCCAATAACGACGAAATCACTAGGTTGCCAACCTCCAAAATGCCTATCTAACTTTGTGAATCCTGTCTTAACCCCCAAGACTTCACCGTCTTTTGCATTCGATAAAACTTCAACATTTTTCATGACATGTTCCAATGCTTCAGAAAAACTCATATCGCTTTTACCTCGGGAAACAACATCATTTATCATCGCACTTTCTGTATCCATTCTGTCCAAAAGAGAAAATACATCAATCGTATCATCGTAGGCCGCTTCAATAGATTCGCTTGCAATTTGAATTACTTTTCTTCGCATAAAGCTTTGCAAAACGATATGAGCGTGGTAATTTATATGCGCTCCCGAAGCCACTTTTTGAGTTAATCCAATCAAATAAAAATCACCGCCCGCATAATCCAAATTCCCTTGTATTCTCAATTCAGCAGAAACCGTAAGTAAATCAACCTGTTTAGAACTGTCAACTAAAGTCTTAATTGCTCTGAAAATAAATTTGTGATTGTCACGGTAAAAAACTTCCTCAGAAGAAAACACCTGAAACAATTCGTCGATACTTGCCGGATCAATCATCATCGCTCCCAAAATTGCTTCCTCCAATTCGATTGCCTGAGGCGGCACTTTTCCTTTTTCCAACTGTAAAACCTTTCCGACTTGGTAATTATTTTTTGAATATGGTTTGATTTGAGTTTCCATTAATCTAATTTTTTGGATGATGGCATTGATTTATAATTCAATTCACTTGCAGGAATTTTAGTTTTTTCTTTGTTTAGATTCTGAATGTAGTTTATCGCAAATCGGGTCAATCTTGCCGAAATTATTTTTGTGGTAAATTCCAAACCTTCTTCATCAATTTTACAGTTAAATAATTCTTTGAATTTTTCCCATTCTTTCAAATCAAAATTTTTCATAAATCTCATTTGAAAATTATCCCATTCAGAAGGTGAATTTTTTTCAAAAAAAGCGAGTGCTTTTTCCTCTCTATTCATTGTATTATTAATTGTATTATTCATCCTTATATTTGACTTGATCTTTTTGTCAATAGGTATTGATTTTTTTGTCAATACCCTATTGATCTTTTTGTCAATAGGTATTGACTTTTTTGTCAATAGGTCGGGTGTAGCTTCTTTAAGGAAAATCTGTCTTTTATTTCCCTCTTTTTTATGGATTTCGACAACCAAATAACCACGGTTTGCCAGCTGAGATATCCAGCGAGAAATCGTTTCCAGCGACACTTTATACAATTCAGCAAAATACTCGTTACCAGCCCAACAAAAGCCCTCACGACCACACAAAGCCGTAATTTCACCATACAAAAGCTTTGCATTAGGCTTCAAAAAATCATCATACCGAATATTTGCCGGAATGATAGCGTAAAAATTTGGCTGATTCATAACTTATTTACCGTTAAATAGTTTAATCAAATTAATACGGCTATTTTCCATATTAACAGCAGTTTGAGCCATAGACGTAAGCATTTTAGCCTTTACTTCCAAAACTTTCATATCAGCATCCGAAGCGTTTTCAATAGCATCAATAAGACTATCAAAACTTTGATTTATTTTACCAAAAACGCCAGGCATTTCAGGAACAATTATAGCCTTATTTTTAATCGGAATTTCAGCAGGAACAAACGAAGATTTTGATTCATTTACCGGACTGCAATTTTTTTCGACTTTATTATAAAAATCAACAAAACGATCAACAGGTATAGGAATCGTTTCTTTGTTTGTTAGAACCATAATATTTGAGTTCACTTTTTTGCAACTCAAAAAACACAATTCTTTACCGTTATGACTGAATTTTTTATCAGTCAGCAATGCCGTTAATTTTTCTGTTACGTCCATTTATTTTTTTATTAATGGTTATTATTTTTCTTTTGACTTCAATCATTTCAGGATGATTATCGATAATCTCTTTTATCATTTCAGGATCGGTAACTCTAAAAATTCGCTTGACAAAAGCAACATCAGTCATATTATTTTTTTCCAATAATTCGGAACGGGTAATTTTTACTAAATTTTCTTTCAAAACATTCATTCCGTCACCATCCAAATGAAAAATAATATCCGTAGGTTTCAATTCTTCATTATGGTATTTTTCATATAAATACCTAGAAAACCGAACAAACTTTCCATCAATTTTGATATCATAAAAACTTCTATCTGAAGTCTCGTCATATGTCAATCTTAAATTTCCGTTTGGAACTGTTTTTTCAGAAACCCTACCTTGTTTAAAACAACCCCTATTCGTTTTTTTTAAAAATTTTAACTCATCATCAGATCGTTTTAAACCCAAAATTATCATGCGTTTTGTGATAGACTTTGCCGTTCTCTTTAAGTCACGTCCTATCTCAAAATTTCCTTTTTTTTGATAATTTTCCCTGATATAAATATCATCTTTAGTATTGTATCTTTTAAAAGTTTGACGCCTAAAACCCAACACACCAAGCTTCCAGTATATTTGCTTTCGATCACGATCAGGAAGAAAAACAAGTAACTCCCGAAGCGGAATATTCCAATTTTCACGCAAAATCGCTATTTCCTGCTCAGTCCATTTTTTCAACCTCATAGACATTTTGAATTATAGAATTAATTTTATTTTCAAAATCAGGTTTTGTTTTCATCAAAAACTCAACTTCCAAAATCACCGTAGGCACGTACAAATACGAAATACTATATTTCGTAGCTATTGCCCTAGCATTGTAATTTTGAGCTTTAGACAAAATAAAAACAATCACTTTCTTTACCAATGAATCCCGAAGGCTCACGATTTCCGAAACCCTGCAACCAAATTCCACGCTTATCGCCTGTTCTAGTTTGTCGGTATCGAAAGTGATTGTTTGCATATTTTACAATTCAAAAATTTTCAACTCCGGGTGCATTTCCTGAATTTCTTCCAATTGCTTGTCTAAAATCTCTCTTGATTGCATATCGATCAATTCTTTCAAATCAGGAGAAACCAAAGAGCAATCAAATGAAGCTGTGATACTAATTTCAACCTCCAAGCGTTGTTTTGGCTGACCAATAAAAACAGGCAATTCCAAATAGAATTTTTCAGGAATATTCGACTCTACAACCTCATTAATCAAAGCACGTTTATTACCTCTTCCATCTGCTTTTGCCTCAATATCACGGTTAACGTTTCCTTCAAATTCTCTTAGTCTTGAAACCAACTTCATCGCATAGTCTTTGTTTTCAAAATAATGACGATTCATTTTGATAAAATCAGACAATTCAAAAGGACTATATGTTTTACCGGAATTGATATTGAATTTTTTCAAATCGGGATGCAGTTTCAAAACCCCCTCAATAAAATCCGGATTTCGCTCACGGGCATCATACAGCAATTTGATGTACAATTCATCGTAGCAAAATTCAATTTTTGAATGCTTGATAATTTCAGGGTCCACAACTTTTTTTGACAGGTATTCCAAAGCCGAATTTATAGAACCGCCTTTTACCTCAATTGCTTTTTTATGAAATACCGGTTCAGCAGTACCTTTTAAAATCACTAATTCTTTCACACCGTTTTCTACGGTAATTTTTAAATTTTCTTCCATTTTTTAACTAGATTTTCTTAAATGTTCCGTTATACTATATTGCATTTCATCAGGGGTAAGATTGCGTTCGAAAACCAAAATCCCCGCTTTTGAATAATAGCCCATTTTACCCGCTTCAATGTCTTTTATTAAATAGACATCTTCCTTCACTTCCTCAACCCGTGAACGAATCATTTGGAGGTTTTTGGCAATTTCCTGTTTCACCGGTTTTGTTGCTGCTTTAAAAACTTCCTTCGCTACCTTCAAAACCTGTTCAGCCTTATCAACCGTAATCATATCCTGAGATAAATGCGATTGTAGTTCCTGAATTTCACCGTTACTCAATTCACGGGAATAATTAAAACTTTCCGTTCTATCGGCATTGTCCTTCAATAGCCGCAATCGCTCTTCGGGCGAATCACTTTAAAAAATTTGTTTTTCCATTTTTATATTTATTTTTTATTGATTACTTAAAACAATTCCCCACAATCAGTACACTTAAAATGCTTTTCAGGATGTACATCTGTATAAACCAAATTATCGTGCTGACATTCATCATAAAACTCTTTCAAAAGTTGTTTTTTCTTAATATGAATTTTCCAAAAACATACAGAAAGCCCATACAAAATGAAAAACAGCGTAAAATACGCACCCACAACAATTGCAATTACCAATATGCAGGCTAGGTCTATCATAATTTCTATCATAACTTTACTATTTTAACTTTATAGATAACCAAGAACTTTTGCTGTTTCTCGAATCTCTTCCATTGACTCAGAAGAATATCCCCAATGTGAACAATATAATCCGCCATAACCATTTTCACCATTTGATTTTTTGCCAGAGACAATAAATTCTTTAAAATCTTTAGTTAATCCCCAAAGCGTTCCTCCGTGAGTAAATCCTGTCGGTTTGCGTCCATATTTAGTAGACAAACACATATCTTTCTTATTGTATTCATTAAACATATAAAGCCTTCCGTGTCTTTGAAAAATTTTCGAAACATCGCCTTTATACTCAAAAAATTTTCTATCTAATGATGCAATTTTTGCAATTATTTCATTAACAACATCTATTCTATTTTGGCGGACAGAATAGATATAGCCATCACCTTGTAAAATAGATGGGCTAGATTGACTTTTATTTGATATCATAGTTTTCTATAATTTAATGATTAGTAATTTTTATAGGTTTATTTTTAAAGTTTAAAAACACCTTTTTCGTAGGACTCAATCATTTTATCATACTTTTTCACTTCTTTATGAAATGAAATCACACTGATAATGAAGAACACAAATAGCAGTACATCGGCAATGCATAGCAAATAAAACAGCACGATACTTCCATAATCTACACACATCTCCCACAAATTTTACATTGTTCGATAACATCAAATAAATCCTCAGGATCACATACTTCGGTAGCACTGCCACACGATAAAATTTCAGGCTCAACAACTTCGATGTTGTTAATTTCTTGCTGATCGGTATAATTCATGGCTTTATAATTTGGGTTAAAAAATTGCTTTACTTTAATTGGATAAGATTATCCATCAATTCGCTTTTTTTGTATCGGCGTTCACTGGCAATACCATAAGCTTTAATTATTCCAGCCGTTTGCCATTTGATTATCGTTTGAGTCGTTACCTTATAAAAATCAGCGACTTCTTGCTGAGTTAGCAAAACTTCATCTTCTTTTACACGTAACAATTCACGCATTGAATCAATAATCATTTGCTGTAAAGCTTCAGGCGTAGTACCTATAAATTGAATCGCTTCCATAATTATTCAGATTTTAGTTTTTCAAAAACATCTGTTAATTTTTCGGAAATTTCTTCATCAAGAATTCTAAAGTGCCAAAAATCCCAAAGACGATTTTCAGAAATTTCAGGATAGTAATTCAATACAATTGCCTTAAGCGCATCATACGATTTAAATCCTTTTTCAAAAAAACTCTTCAATAGAATAGATTGAGCATACGCAGTATTAAATCGTTTCAACGTTTTAAAATCTCGCTGTTTTAATTTCAAAATAGTATCAGTTGGCATGACTTTTGTATATTTGTTATTAATATTCTGTGAATTATTACTATACAAATATAGTAATAATTACTATACAAATTCAATATTAATTAAAATAAATAAATAAAAACCCAAACAATTAAACTTAACTACCTGACTATGTACGGATTAACCAAAAAAGAAAAGCTTAATATTATTCTAAAAAAAGTAAAGGAATTAGACCTAACTGCTTATGATATAGCTAAAAACACACCCCTAACCGAAGCCGGAATCATAAGAATTATTAATGGCACGTCAAAAAATCCACAAGAAAACTCACTAAATACCATTTTGGAATTTTTAGAAAATAAGGTTTTAGCAAGTGAAATTGGAAAAACAAACCAAGTAAAAGAACCAACAAGTGAATACAGAAATAACGATCAACAAAAGGACCTGCGTGACCTTCTTGATTGCAAAGAAAAATGTCATAATCTACTGTTGGAAGTTATTCGTTTACAAGGAATATTGAGAAAAAATAATATAGAATTTGATGATAATTTTGAAATGTAGTATTAATAGTAAAAAATAAGTATATTTGATAAAAAAATATTATGAAGAAAATTATACTTTTTTTATCGATTTTGTTTTTATTTTCATGCAACAAAAAAGAAAATGATTACTCAGAAAGAAATAAATATCTTTTGGATAGCCTAAAAGTTTCACAATTAGCCAAAGAAAGAGTTGACAGCATGCTTAATTCTTCCACCAAAGCCTCTTATTTAGATACAACCGGCCAATCAAAAAGCCCAATATTAATCACAAAATCATCATTAATCAAAGAGGAATATTCCAACTCAAAAAATATTAAATTATTCTATAAAAATATTTCAAAAAAGAAAATAGAATCAATTAGATTTGAATGGTATGGTGAAAATGCTTTTCATGAACCAGCAGACATGGGCAACTTATCTATTTTAGGAGAAGGCGGAGGCTTTACAGACGAACCAATAAGCCCAAATAAATCATCTTACGGAACATGGTCCATACACTCAAAAGACGCAAAAAAAATAATTTCAGCTAGAGCTTATGAAGTTGCATTTAGCGACGGGACTATTTGGAAATTAAGAAAAGATTAATAATTTCAACAAGAAGCATTATGCTAAATTTTTTATTTGGATTTATTTTATTTATAGGAACTATTGTTTTAATCATCTCACTTTTTTCTATAAACAAAAATAAATCTACACAAAATCTTAACTTCATACCTAATTCTAACGCCGAACCATATTGTTTAATTTTTGATATAGAAACAACAGGTTTAATTTTAGATAAAAATATTAAACCATCAGTTAAAAGCATGAAAGAAAACCCAGAAAACTTCCCTCGAATAGTCAGTATAAGCTGGGGTGTATTTTCAAGAAATGAAAATTTAATTTGTGAAGGGGATTTTTTAATAAAACAAGAAACAGAAATACCAGACCATGCAGTAAAAATTCACGGAATTACAACAGAAAAAGCAAATACAGAAGGAATTGATATTTTAGACGCATTACATAAATTTGAATTAGATTGTCAAAAAGTAACAACAATAGTTGGTCACAACATTATGTTTGATAAACACGTCGTTGAATCTGAATTTTTAAGAGCAAAATTAAAAAAGCCTTTCACCAACAAAACAACATATTGCACTATGAAAATGGGGAAAGAATTTTTAAAAATATATAAAAATCCAACATTATCAGAATTATGTATCGGTATTTATGGAAACGGAATTAAAGATCAATTACAACTTCATAACTCACAAATGGATACATTTTTCACATCCAAGTGCTTTTTTCATTTAAAAAAACAAAAAAACCAAAATTGGAGCAGACATGTTTAAAATGAATTTTAATTCAATAATCATTTATCACTCCCAAACAAACTAATAATCTAAAAAAAGCATATTAAAAATAATCAGCCAATTGAATTGCTTTATCGGAATTACTTTTTCCAATATAAATAAGAAACATTTGTTCGGTACTATGGCCAGTAGCCGAAATTAATAACGAAGTTGGTATTTTTCCGTAAAAATTTGTCGCAAATGACCGCCTGCCAATATGGGAGGTAACTAGTTCGTGTTTTGGATATTCCTTAAAAACTTTTCGGTTTGTTTTAGGATCATTTTTACCACCGTAAACCAATTCATTCAGTTTCGCTTTTTTGCAAACATTTTTTATCGCAATATTATATTTGGGATCGGTAGTCGCATCAGGAAAATTCCCTTTTCTTTTTTCCAATATAGCCAAAACTTTTGGATGTAGCGGCAAAGTCATTATTTTACCCGTTTTTTGCTGCGTAAATTCAATCAATTTTACTTTTCCTTGTGTACGGATCATTTCTTTTTTAAAACGCATAAAATCAGACACCCTTTGCCCGGAATAGCAACTTATAATCAGCCAATCCCGAGCATCCTGCAATTCTTTTATTTTCAGGTCGGTTTTTTCAATTTTTTCCAATTCGTCAAACGTCAAATAAATACTAACCGCTTTTTTCTGAGCAGTTTTTATTGTCGCCAATTCAGAATTAATCTCTAACCCTTTTTTCGATGCATGATAACAAACCCCTTTAATTTCTTTAATATTACTCAGAATCGTATTTTGAGAATACCCCTTATCAATGTTATATTTTTCAAAATCTTTTTTGAATTTATCATTAACATCTTTTACCAGGTAAATTGTTTTTTTCTCTTTCTGAAAAAGCTTTAATTTATTCTGAACGACTTTTATTTTTAAAACAGTACGATGATTCAATTCATTTTCACGTTCTTTCAAATAATAATCAAAATAGCCAATCAAATCTTTTGGAATTTCTTTTTCCACTACTGGATTTAAAAAATTTTTCAGCCAATTTAGATTTTTTTCTTCAGCCGATTTATTATAATAATTCAGTAGATTTGTACGCAGTTCCTGTAGATCATAATCAAGGTTTTTTAAAGCAGCATTTTTCAGGTTTTTTGGCCGCTGTTTTACATCGCTCCAATCAGCAGGATCAATAATAAAATTTGTTTTGGTTTTAACGTCAATTTTTCGGCCATCAGACAACCTAACATAAATATTAGCAGGATTATTTTTGGACTGAAGCAGGAAATTAATTGTCGCCATTTTTTTTAATCAAAGATATAAAAAAAGCCAACATTTAGCCAACAACTTACATATTAAGACATAATCAAACAAAATATAAAAAGATACAAACCCTTTAAAAACAAGGCTATATTCAGTTTTTAGAATATTAAATTTTATTTGATGTTTTATTTTTGGCTACAGTCGAGGTCACTCTACGGGACAAAAGATGAAAATCATCTTTTGTCCCATTTTTTTTGCACTTCAATTCATTGTTAATCAAATATATAGACTCAATAATTTTGTTCACTCTAGCGGTTTGTATTTTGTTTTCGCGAATTGTAAAATTTTCGGGGTAAATTAAACCAATTAGACTTCTTTTATCTGCTAAATCCCTATCCACATAAGTATCATTAAGCGTTATAAGCTTCTCAATCCCTTTATTCAGTAGCTCTTCAATACTGTGCTTATCATTGACCACCTCAGACAATTCCCTTTCAAGGTTTGTAATTCGTTCACCGTAGTCGTCTTTCATCATTTTATAATCTTCTGGATCAATTTTTAGCGATAACAAAAGATCTCTTGCATTACCCAGCCTTACTTCATAATCTTTAATTTGCTCAGCAAGCTTTCTTTTTCTCTCTCTTGCGTTATCTGCCAACTCACGATGTGTTTCATACAATAAAGAAGTATATAGTTTTTTTACTTCGGCAATAGGTTTATATTTTTCAAGATTTTCAATAAACAGATTATTGGCAGTTTCTGAATTAATTCGATATTTACACTTAGCCTCGCAGTGGTAATAGTAATAGTGTTTATGTCTGCCTTTACATTTACTTCCCTGTAGCTTCTTCTGGCATTTTGGACAAATAAAAAAACCTCTGAGTGGAAATTCCACTATAGTCTTAATTTTTGGCCTGTAAATGCGTGATTTTCCATCTAAAACATCCTGCACATTATAAAATAATCCCTCAGAAATTAGAGGTTCGTGCTGACCTGTTACTAATCTACTTTCTTCATCTTTATACTTGGGAACAAAAATTTTACCGCAGTAAATTGGATTTCGAATTAATCCCCACATGTTACTCTTCGTTCTTTTGAAACCTCTTCTTACAGCAAGATGATACACCTGCTCTGTATTAAAAATCCCTCTGGATAACTCTTCAAATATCCATCTCATAACAGAAGCTGCCGGCTCAACAAGCGCAATGTATTTGGTTCCATCTTCTTTGGATTTATTTGCATATCCGAAAGGAGCTGTCCCCATATACCTTCCTTCTTTTTTAGCTCTTCTCATTCCATGAAAAGTATTTAGAGCTCTCCTGTCATTTTCAACCTCAGGTGCCGCCAAGTAAAAAGCCAGCATCATTTTATTTTCAGGAATTGATAAATCAAGTGGCTGCTCTATTGCCTGAGGTTCGATACCTAATTTTCGTAATATGCTTATCATCTGATAAGCATCCCCTGCATTTCTACTAAATCTATCCCACTTTGTAAATAATACCAGATCACTTTTATTTTTTTGTTTTTTTAAACCAAGGAGCAGTTTATTCCACTGCGGTCTATTAAAAGTTTTTGCGGAATGATCCTCATAGATAACATTACGAATTTCTATAAAATTAAGTGTACAATACTTTCTAAGAACTTCTTCCTGATTTCTCTGAGAATAACCTTTTTCTGCTTGCTCATCTGTGCTTACACGTATATATAAATCTGCAATAGTACTCATGATTCTAAAAATTTTGATACGGCTATATGAGCCATTTTTCGTAAAAATAGCAAAATTTCAGTTGCCTCTTCTATCGTAACATTCATACCCTCAGACTTTAACATTTCCATTGCCTTTTCAGGCGAAATTTTACCATTTGCATTCTTTTCTTCATCTTCCATCTCCATCTTGAATTGAATTTAAATAGAAAAAGAGACTGTCACAAAAGTTTGACAGCCTCTTTTATATTCGGGCACCCGCCAGATAATTATTGCAAAATTATGATTACCAAAGAGATAATTAAGACTTTTATACAGCCTCTTCAAGAATTCTTTTACTCTAATTATTTAGAAAATAAATCTTACTCCCTTGTGTCTTTTTAACCGAAGGTTCATACTTCAAATATCCATAATCATTCAAATCCTTAATACACTTATGATAGGTATAAGGAGAGGAAATCTTCGCCAGAGATGTAATCTCATACCGATACACTTCTATTGGGTTAATAAAACCTTTACCGACTCTATATTCAAGCAAAGCGGCATAAATGGCAATATGCGTTGTGCCGATACGGAAATCCTTTTCAATGGCTGAAAAGAAGTCAGATAAAGGTTTTAAAGTATCCATAATCTCTACAATGATTTAGCCTTACTTTTTCTTTGTTTATTTTTCTTATCACCCTCCTCTGGGTCTGCCGAATTCAAATTTTCTTTTTGTTTTGCATCTTTAACAGAAGATTGTCCTTGACCCTCACCTTGCTTTTGCTCTTTATTTTCTCGATTGTTGAGTCTTTGCATACTGCCATCATAAACATTGACCGTTTTAAATTGAGGATTGGCTTCAACGAAATGTTTCTTTTCAGCGCCATCAACAACAAACGTAACGGATTGGATATTTCCCTTTTTCAATGAGTTAAGTAAGTCGTCCTTGTATTCCGGTGTTTGCAGTTCTTTTATCGGATGTTTGGATAGGCTGGCCTCAAGGTCGTAACCATAATTTTGATGATATTGGTTGATTTTGAAGTTTCCATTAGCATCAGCCTCTTTAAAATCCATTTTTAGCCAGGCATTATACACTTCTCCCTCCCTATTTTTTAAATCCTTATTGATAGAGCGTCCCTCTAGTAAATTGTAGGACTCTTTTAAGGTGATATTGCTATCCTTATTAATATAGAAAGTCTGTGCCAGGTTTTCTTTAGATTGGTCTTTATAAAGATTGACTTTATATGAATTAAAGAAATACATATCGGATTGATCCGATTTCTTAAAATTCAAATCCGCCGACAAGGCATCTTTTCCCAAGACGACTTCATGTCGTATTTTGAATTCTGTTTCACCCTTTTCCAGTTTCTCTTTCAAAACATTTTCAAGTGTTTCACCAAATCCAGTGTATTTCAACTGATCCCTAAGAAATTCTAAATTTTTCTGATTCATGATATTTATTTTTTTGATTAATACTGCATTCAATTCAATATCTCAACTTTATTTAGATCGCTATTCTTTATGTCAAGTTGAACTTGCCTTCCCCCATTCTTTTCAATTAGTTGAATGGTTAAATACTTCTTTTCCGGAATTGTAAATTTTGGCAGTGCAAAAACGGCGGTAACCTCAGACTGATCCGAAATTGTTGAAATGACCGAAGAAGTTAGCAATGGAAAAATTTCAATTTCCTGTGATGCTGTTCTTTTTGACTTTTTTTGGTCACAAATAAAAAAACGAAGTTGATCAACATCATAATTCATACTCGAAGTATTTTCCAATATTAATCTAAGATAGATTGCATTCTGATGGATAAATAATCCATTGAGCTGAAGTTTAATACCAAACCTTTCTCGTTTCAGTCCATATATTTTTTTTGTTTTATATAAGGCCAAATCGGCATATTGTTCTATTGTCTTTTGGTTTTCATTTTCAAGGGAAAACAAAATCTCATTATTTAGACCAATTGAATTATCTACTTTAAAATTCAAATCAGGGCACTCCTCATTGTAATTCAAAACAAAAACATACAGCTTCCCGTCCGTGGTCACAACTGTTAGATTAGTTTGAATAAAATTTTTCTGTCCCGCCTTAAGCAATAATACATTTTCAACTCCTTTTGCCTTTTGAATTAAAACGTTATAACTGCCCCTGTCTACGCTCTTAATAGGATAAGGAAAAATAATACTAGTCGTTTTTGAATAGCCTATCTGAAGATTTTCAAATTGTTCTCTCAATAACATTTTTTTCTCAATATTATACTGTGAATACCCCGATAAAGCTGTCAGAACCAACATCACCATCATTAACCAATTGCTATTTTTCATCTTTTCTCTTTTCGTTATTTTAAATTCTTTTGTTTCTCATCGTAAAGCAAAACTTGGTATCCGGCTTTTACGACCACCTTGACTAACTTTACTTTCTTACTCACAAGACTTTTTGCGGCCTCAATACCGAGTTCTGCGGCCTGGGCTTTCCAGGAATCATCAAGACCGGATAATCCCAAACTTTGAATGGAACGATCAGCCGAAGCTTTAGCTACGTCCCTATTGATAGCACCTGGTATATAAATGCCTGCAATTCCATCCATATCATAAACAGATAACTCTACGGGTAAAATGGAATTTTTATATTTGATGGTATTGATTTTAACCTGTAGACGCTCCCCACTGATTGCCGCCGTTCCAAACAGAAAACTATTTTTAGGAACTATCATTTGTCCAATATTGACATCATTGCTTAATCTAAGTTTAACTATGGAGCCACTGACAATAATCTGAGATTCGTGAACCACAGCCTCAATTGAATTCTGCCTTTCATTTTGACCTGCATCTTCATCAAGGGAGTAAAATGAATTGGTTTCTGAATATGCATTTTGATAACTTCCTTTCCTTTCTAGTGATGTTATAGTGTTTTCCATATTTAACCTATCAACCGTTAAAACAGCTCCCTTTTTATTCTCAGCTGACTGTTTTATTCGCTCCTCAACCCGCGAAGGATGCTGTATATCTAGTATATTCTCCAGCATGCCTCCCAATTGCTTGAGCTCAGGGTCTGGCTCCCGGGACTGACTCATAGTGCTCATCATTTGCTCTAGCTTATTCATATCGCTTGATTCTGACGAAGACAGCCTTTTATTTTCAAACTCTCCCATATCTTGGTCATTGTACGGATCGGATGAAGACTGATTTACCAGCTTTTGCAATGCTTTTAATTTTTGATACACCTTCTCTTCATTTCGTGGTTTGAAAGAAGTTGAGTTTAGTGCTGTTTTCTCTTTTCGAAAATCATTTAATCTCATCTCCCCATCATTCCTGTCTTCCAAAGGATTTTCTTCAGTGATTTCATTGGAATAATTAGGATCTTTTTTCATCTCTTCCAGTAGTTTTATCGAGTCTGAAGCAGCCTTGTCATAATAACTCATCTTATCCAAGTCCTTGTCGTCTTTGAAATTTGGAACAGGAAGATCGGCATTGAAGCCTGTTTTTATTTTATTAGGTTCTGATCTTGCAATAGTCCTTCCTCCACCAAAACTCCAAAACAAAAGGGTAATAAATGGCAAGGTGATCAATGGAAGCATTAAAAGCATCTTGCGTTTTTTTAATTCTTTAAATGATAATGTTTTCTTCTCCATAATTCATTCTCTTTAAAATTGATATAATAATATTGCTCACCAAAAGCTAGACTATCTAAGAGCCCACCCTTATTTTTCTTAATATTGTCATAGATTTTTTTCCTCATTGGATCACTTTTTATACTATCTAAATACTTATTAAATAATTATATTTTAGAATATTCATATTCATTAATTAAAGTATTTATTGAAGTACTATTGTTTGTCTTCATTGGTGCAATTACCTTTGAAATTGAAGAAATTGGCAGTGAAACTGAAGCTGTATTTGAAAAGGATTCCATAATCCTGTAAACAAAAAAACCTCCACTAAAAACCACAAATGCAAACAGTAAACAAATTAGTTTCATCCTAGACATCCCCAATGTTATATTGGTCATTTTCTTAGTCCATAAATGTTGTACAAACTGATAACGCTTTTCAAACACCTCCTGAACTTGACCTCGTTTGAATATAGACCCCATAATTCACTATTTTCTGTTTTCAACAGCTAAATCCTTATTTTCAATAGTATTCCAACGTTCAATTAGAAAACCATGAGGATTATTGTCACTTCTGGATACACTTCGAAGATCGCCTTCCGTGACAAGGCTACGTATTAGAATACTGGTTGTACGAACAATGTTTTGCTTTGAGTAACATTTAAAATGATATGGGTAATCTTTTATATCTACGTTGATACTGTCTATCTGGATCGTTTGACTGATGTTTCCGGAAATTATTCCCGAGTAATACCCGTTTTCTTTTAAATCATCATAAATCCTTTTGGCAGAATCATCAGCCAGATATAGTGCTTTTGATAGATTGCCCTTTATGACTTTATCGTCAGGATCCAGAATAAAGAAAAACTGGTGAAACATCTTGACATGATCCCTTGCCTCAACCGGAATATTATCTTTCCGATCAGAAGAAAAAGCTTCCAAGACTTTCCCATTAGCGAGGATATAAATCTTGTCTTGCATCTTACTTATTGACTTAAAGCTTTTGTAGATAACAAACATGCTAATTACCACAGAACTAATTATAATTAGAATTGTAAAACCTCTCACGTATCTAAAAGCCGAATCTACATTTTTCATTTTGGTAAACATAACCCCTGCTTTTTAATTTAATTCGAATTTCCTTTTAGCTTACTTCCCATGTATCCTTCTTTATCCTGAAAATAGGGTGAGTTTCCTGCCGATGTAGACATACTTTGTGACATTTTCCCTGCGCCATTCCCCATCGAATCCATAACCATTCCGGCCCCTTGGGATGCTTTGTTGATCACTGAAGTAGTTGCTCCTCCAAAGAGACTGGTCACCTTCTGTCCAAGAGCACCACCTCCACCGGCATGGACAATATAATTGGCTACTGAGGGAACGGTAAAATATCCTATTATGCCAATAATCATAAAAATGAGATACGCCATGTCTGTCCTGCTAAAAAAGGTATCACCGGTATTGTGCACCTGAGCTATATCCAATTTTAGCATCAGTTCCTGAATTCGCCCGATAATACTTCCAAAAATATTAGCTACCGGTAACCAAAGATAAATATTGATATACCTAGCCAACCATACAGTAAGGGTATGCTGAAAGCCATCAAACACTGCAATACCAAAAACAAATGGTCCCAAAATGGAAAGTACTACAAGTTGGAAAGTCCTGAGTGTATCAATGCACAAAGCTGCTGCTTCAAACAATACCCGCAATACTTCGCTCATCCACTCTTTTACCGAATTTCTAAAACTATAGGACGCCTTTTCCATAGCAAATTTGACATCGTTTCCAATGCCAGACAACATATCCTCATTTGAAGGATCTTCATTATCGTGGGTGTATTTATACCACCTATCCCTATCCCCTGTACCATCCAGTCCAACGTACATTTTCCAGGGATCAGTTTGTTTGATTGCTTTTTCCTTTTCTTTCAAAAGAATAGCTACTGCATTATTTGATCCTTCTACCATTGCCGCCGTAGCGGCAACTGTCGGCTTCATGACTCCATTAATAAGTGCCAATACCGATGGAAAAATCATTATACAGAACCCGATAACAAAAGGCCGGAATAAAGGATAAAAATCAATGGGCTCTGCATTGGCGATATGCCTCCAAACCCGGGAAGCTATATACCATATCGCTGCAAATCCCGCTATTCCCTGCCCCACAGCCAAAAGATTACTGCATAAAGGCATCATCTCATCATACAGTTGATCCAAAACAAAATGAAGGCTTTTCATGTCATTTCCTAAACTCTGAGCCTGTGTCATAAAAGGGAATAGCACTCCAAGAATTATAAGAATAGCCCTTTGATTAATCTTAAATAAAACCATAGCTCTAGTTATTTAGTTTGTAAAGACTTTTCGACACCTGTGCGTCATTTGCCTCTTTTGTTCGTTGCAGCACCAAAATATTAGACGACGCATTAAAGCTTTTCAGAAAATGCAATTTGTCCTGCATTTCCATATAGATCTTATCAATAGCCTCCAGCCGTTCATCATCGGACATCCGAAGTTTTCCATCAGCCATAACCATGGTCAGTTCATCAAGATTTCTAAGACTTTGATTGAGTAAATTGCCATAAATATTTTCAAAATAATTCAACTCTTGAATGGTAAAGCTGTCACTTTTTCGAAACCTGTTTAAGCCCTTTTTGCTCTCTTTAACTAAAAGAATCTGATAATTGATAATATCACCTACCCTTTTGTATTTCTTGACTGCTGGGCTTACTTGCAAAAGGGCGTCCAGAAAAGTTTTGTGCAGGCTAAAATTTCCTTGGGACATATCTTTCACAGCCTTATAGCCTCCCGATAAAACATCATATCCCTTTTTCATATCACTTAGAATCTCTTTGAATTGAGCCAACTTTTCGATATTCAGAATCAATTGCTGGATCTCCTGAACTTGAGAAAATCCTTTTATCGGAAGAAGCAGAACTAAGGTGAATATTGTTGAAACAAAAATCTTTTTCATAACTATTGATTTTATAAAGCATGAAGTAATTGAGCGGATTTAACATCTTCATTTTCATGAACTTTCGAAAATGAAAGCCCTAAACTCTCCTCGCTGAATGATTTACAAAAGGCATAATTATCCAGCATTGCTTCATACAACTCATCAATCCGTATAATTCGCTGATCATCTTTCATTTTCAGTTTGGAATCCAGTGTAACCTCCATAAGGACTTCCAATACATCATCACAATCCGCTAAGAGCCTATCAAAGGAACGTTCGATATAATCCAGTTCATCACCATGAAATAAATCACTTACCCGCAATTGCTCGCGAGTCCTTTTATAGATTTTCACAATTTTGAGCTGCAAGGAAATAATCTCAGCGACCTTGTAGTACTTTCTTATTTTTGGATTAACTTGTTTTAAAGAATTAAAATAACCGCTATGCAGATTAACCTCTCCTTTCTTTACATCTCCAATAAAATTGAGTCCCTTTTTGACTACCGTATAGCCTTTTTTGACATAATCGATATGAACCTGTAGAGCGGCAATTTGAAGTAACAATTCTTTTATTTGTTTATTTTGAGCATGTAGTCCCGGATGAAAAATAAGTGTCGCCACTAACAATAAAACATTCTTTTTCATGATTTCTTTAGTTTTAAGGGATTCCGTAAAATTGTTTCACTTTCTGAGCCTCAACTTCTGTTTTAGCCCTCTGAAGACTTAGCATCTTATTCTGGTCATTGAACAGCAATAAATCATCATAATTAGCATCGATTTGGTCTGCAGCCTTATTAATAATTTCCAATCGCTTTAGATCACTCATTTGGGTCGTGAAGGAATCAAGTATTAAAAATATCTGATCCATATTTTTTAAGCTTTCTTCCAAAATTCCTGTATAAACCCGCTGCATATATTCAAGCTCTTCAGCCGTAAAATGACTGTCTTGCTTAAATAATTTCCAAGCCCGTTCATACTCGTCCACCAGTCTGGCCTGCTTTCGGGTGATCTCTTTAATTCGCTGATAATAGGCAATAACTGATTTGACTTTCATCAGTTCATCGTAATACTCCTTGTAAAGGTCCCGCTGCTTTTGTGTCCACTCGGAAATCTCATTCAATTTTAATTTAGATAAGATGTTCTCTATTTTCTTCTGGGCGTTTTGCAACCAGATGGTCTTGTTCTGCAAACGCTGAATCCGGAGATCAATGGCTTTTATTACTTTAATAGCGACCTGTCTTACAAGCTCCAAGATAGGTAGTGCTGTGACATTTGTAGCAGGCCGTGCTGGGGTAGATAGTAGAAATAAACAAAGCACAGCGGCAATTAATTTTGTTTTCACTTTCATTTTTCTTTTTCATTTAATTTCCATTTCTCAAATCAAAAGCCAATGCAGCTATACCTTTTTTGATATCGCCTCCGTACTTTTGGGCGTAGGTGTGTACTTTCACCTTTTCACTTTCTTCTGTGGTATAAACCAGATATTCCTCCAATGAAACCTCTGTTCTGTATACCTTGGAAAGCATCCCTCCTAATGAAACGAATACTTCTTTATATTTCTTAGTTGGATCATTGGCCTTATTAACCGATAGTACTAATGCTTTTTCTTTCTCAGTAAGTCCCAACAATTCCTGTATCTGATCAAATTTGTTTTGATACTTACTTTGATCCAGTAGGATTTTGCAATCGCTATTATTGATGATAGCCTGCTTGACGACCGGGGAAGAAATAATATCTTCGACTTCCTGAGTAACCACAATGGCTTCACCAAAGAACTTTCTCACCGTTTTAAAAAGGTATTTGATGTACTCTGCCATTCCCTCTTTGGCAATGGCTTTCCAAGCCTCTTCAATCAAAATCATTTTACGGATACCTTTTAGTTTTCGCATCTTGCTTATAAAAACCTCCATGATAATGATGGTCACCACCGGGAAAAGTATTGGGTGGTCTTTGATATTATCCAATTCAAAAACAATAAAACGTTCCTTTAAAAGCTCCAGGTTCTCCGTCGCGTTGAGCAGATAATCAAACTCACCACCCTTGTAGTAAGGTCGTAATACATAAAGAAAATTGTTGACGTCAAAATCCTTTTCTTTTACCTTATCGCTTTCTAAAATCAAAACAAATTCTTCTTTCAAAAACTCGTAGAAGGTATCGAAGCAGGGAAAAATAGTACTTTGAATTTCCAATTTTTCATAGTAAAGTTGCAAAGCATTGGACAAAGCCACATATTCACTGCGGTTAAATGTTTCGTCATCTTTTTTCCACAAAGCCAAAAGCAGTGTTTTAATACTCTCCTTTTTCTCCGTATCCAAACTGTCTCCCTCTCCGATGTAAAATGGATTGAACCGAATTGGTTTTTTTTCATCATAGGTAAAATAATAGCCGTTTACCATATCGCACAATCCCTTGTAACTATGTCCTACATCAACCAACACTATATGCGTTCCTTGTTCATAATAGCTTCTAACCATATGATTGGTAAAAAAGGATTTTCCACTTCCCGATGGCCCCAAAATGAATTTGTTTCTATTGGTACATATTCCCATTTTCACCGGCTCGTCACTGATATCCACATGAACAGGTCTTCCGGTAAGGCGATCGCCCAAACGAATGCCAACAGGACTGAGTGAAGAACCGTAACCAGTCTCCATATTTAAAAAACAAACCGCTTGCTCGATGAAGGTGTCAAAAGTGTCATTCATTGGAAAATCAGCTTCGTTCCCCGGTATCCCTGCCCAGTATATTTGAGCAGCTCCCACTGTTTCCTGTTTGGCAGCCGTATCCATTTGGGCGAGTGCCGACGAGACCTTATTTTTAATATCCTTTAATTCATCTTTATTGGACGACCAGGCCAAAATATTAAAATGTGCCTTTACAGGTGATCGCTGTTGGGAAACAGCTTCATTTAAAAAATCGTTTGTAGCATCTCTTGCAGACAGGTTCTCACGGCTGTAAGCCGATAATGACTGTAAACGAAGACGTTTGCTTTCTAACTTCTGAATGGCCTTTTGGACATCTTCTATAAACAGGTATTGATTATAGATGTGATTACAGGACAAAAGCTGCCCTAGAGTCGATGCAAATCCGATACTGAATTTTGTCCTATCCGTCGAATAGCGATCAAAATTGATTCTAGAACCACATAGGGCAGGCAGATCAACAGCATCACCTAAGGTAAAGAGTTGGCAATATTTATCCCCAACTTCTAAACCATTATCAAATTTGATATCATTATAGATAAAAGGGTCTTTCCCATCTGATAAAAAACAATATTGTTCAATTAACCCTAACGAGCGGGTTTGGCTTTTTAGGTCATTGTTCACTAATCGTGTGAGTTTTACAAAGCCGCTATCCTCCAAAATCCGTTTAAACTGGCCGGTACAGTCAATAAAATCCTGTAACAATTGTGGCTTTAAAGTTTCTTCGGGAACAATCGATCGTCTTATCAGGTTTGAAAACAAAGAACTAGAGCTCTTTCTTGTAACCGGCTTTTTTGTCAACATGATATAGCACGAATGGTTCAAAAAAGACCTTTCGTTAAAAAAACGTTCACTACTTTGACTTAGAAAACTATTGTCCGTACCGGTAAAATCTGCCTGATGTGCGCTTTCTAAAAACCAGTCCTGCTTATGAAAGACACATCGTTTAGGAAGCACTTTTACAGCTTTAATCCAGGTTTGATGAAATGCTTCATATTCCTGATCCGATAAGGTAAAAATCTCCGGTAGTTCTGCTTTAAATACGATAGTTACATCCCCTTGTTTTGATAAAATACAGTCATGTTCCACCGCCATAATTGGCAGTACATCGTCCATCTTCGTCTCCATCACCTCTCATTATTATCATTTAAAGCCGCCCTCTAAAACCTAATAAATATTTTTCGAGTATTGCATTTTATATGTTTTGGAATTTGTTTGCCAGCCAAAGTCTTCATCAATCCGTACTCCCCATATTTATTGCTCATATTGTAAATTTTATAGATCAAAAGAGATCCAGCAATAACAATAAAAGCGACACAAACAATCGATGGGATCCCCATCACATATAATATCGCAAATAGAATCATCAATAACACAACCCCTCCTCCCAAGTACCAGATGTATTGCGCTTTCAATCCTTTAAATTCGATACTCTGATTGATTCCTTTATTGATTTTATACACACTGCAATTCATCAGCTATCCTTATTTCTCCGTTAAAAACTAAACGCCAAAGAAGGACTTGATCACAGTTGCCACCACTACAAGAAAAACACAACTACCAAACCAGGCCGCAGCCACTTTACCAGTGTCGGGATCTCCGGAATTCCATTTTTGATATACTTTTACAGCTCCGATTAATCCAAGTATGGCTCCCACAGCATACATCAGTTCGGTTCCCGCATCAAAATAACTCCTAACCTTTTGATTGGCTTCGTTGATACCGGCTACTCCATCTTGAGCCATGGTCGAAACCGATATTAGAAAAAATAGTATTTTAATCGCGCCCAAAGGTTTTAGCCCCCTACTAAAACTCTTTAATTTAATTTCCCTTTCTTTCATCTCTGATCATTTACAAATTAAAATTTTAGTAAAAAAATAGCAGAGAAATACCGCCGTTTCAGCCTCTACCTCCTTGTCACATTTCGCCATACCGCACTTGAGCGAACAGGGATACTCCTCTGCATTATTCTATTTTATTATTTGGTCTCAGCCCCACAAACCATCAACCTCGGCATAAGTTAAAATCAGCTGTGGGTGCTTTTCGCATTCTGAGACCATAAGTTTATTTAGTTGGATTCGTTCTGAAGGTTTATTAGCCTGCGGATAATCATGGAGAATTAATTTTAAATGGCTTTTAAGTTCTTCATTTGAAAAATTAAGCTCGCAACTTTCTTCAATAGCTTTCACCAATAAAATTGATAAATCTTCTTGATCCTGATCTGATTTTGAAGATTGAATCTCCTCTGAAAAAAGGACTTCAATATTTTCAATGTTTTTACTTCTTAAAAGAAAAATGCCCTTGGATTGTCCACTAAAAATTCCTTTTACATCTTCTGAATAATAATAAAAAATCACAAAAACATACCACACCGCGGTTAAAACCAAAATTGTAATTAAATAATTACCCCATGAAATAGTTGAAAGCATAATAATTCTCTTTAGTCATTAAACATCTTCTCCCTTACATCAAACACCACTTTAACATTAACTTCCTAGTTAATTGTAAGTCAAAGGAACTACAAGAATGGACTTTCTACAAGTACAACTTTTTTCTTGTACCCTACTGTACCTTAAAGAATACCTAAAAATCAAAAGAATCCTAAATTTTATTTAAGGTTTAAAATAAGTTTAGACCAACTGGATACTATAATTTTATTACCACAATATTTCATGTTCAATTTGAGAAAAGTAGAACATTAATCTAACTGAGATTAAGCTTTTATTAATTGTAAGAATTAAAGTGACAAACAAAACCAAACAATAACTATAATTAACTATATTTGAAATACTTACAAAAAATAAATATTAAAAAAACAGTATAACAACCGATTACTAAAGCATTAAAAACTAAGAGAATCTTGAACAATAATAAGTAAAATCATATGGCTGCAAACGAGACATCCGATTTCCTGATTACAGGTACTAACAAAAATGCGCTCTTTACATTAAAAGCATATCGCGGAGAAGGCATGCTTTTACTAGCGATGAACTGGAAAAACACTGAACCTCCCAAAGATTTTGTTGGTTTTTCCATTGAATACAAAGAACCTGGGGGAGATAAATATTTTGCCCTAAAAAACCGACTTTCTTTCCTCAATGAAAAGGGTAAAGCAAGCCAGGAAAGCATTTCCTCCCTCCAAGCACCTTTTCAGAAGTTCCGATGGGTTCATTTTCCCAGAAATGCAGATTTGAAAGGAAACTTCAGCTATATGGTTAAACCCGTATTTATGGGCAGTAATGACGAATTAAGTTATGGAGAATCTCAAATAGTTGAAATCGCACTAAGTCGTGAAACCTATCCTGGTAAATTAAATGTATCCTTTACTCGCGGTTTTGTTTCTTCACAAGCCTTTGTTGACAAATATGAAGCTGATGGTGGAATTGCTGCCTTACTCCCACCTAAAGCCAAATTCGGTCTTGATTTTAAACCAAATCATCCAAAAGCAGATGAAGCATTACCATGGATGGGATTTGAAGCAGTGAACGAAATCCTAAAACTGCTCGATGAAGCTATTGATGATAAGGATGCTCAAGTCAGAGTGGTAGCATATGATCTTAATCAGCCTGAGGTTGTTAACAGGCTTATTCAGTTGGGAGACCGATTAAAAATAATAATTGACAACAGTGGCGATCATGGTGAAATAGATTCTGCTGAGACGGATGCTTCGGAACGACTTAAACAATCTACAAATAATAAGGTCAAAAGACACCACATGAGCCAATTGCAACATAATAAGACAATTGTGGTGAATGGTCCAAAGGTGAAAGCAGCTGTTTGCGGCTCAACTAATTTTACCTGGAGAGGTTTTTATGTTCAGGCAAATAATGCTGTCATTATAAGAGGTGAAAAGGCTATAAAACCCTTCCTTGAAGCCTTTGACAATTATTGGAATTTTGATGATGCCAAAAAATATGG
The DNA here is from genome assembly GCF_027111335.1 of Flavobacterium aquiphilum. Taxonomy (NCBI): domain Bacteria; kingdom Pseudomonadati; phylum Bacteroidota; class Flavobacteriia; order Flavobacteriales; family Flavobacteriaceae; genus Flavobacterium; species Flavobacterium aquiphilum. The sequence goes on from NZ_CP114288.1 coordinate 3,117,125, forward strand.
AAAGACTCCGTCAGCTGAATGGAATGATATAGGAATTGAGGGTATTGATATTAAAGCCTCTTTTTCTCCCCATTCTAATTCAAATTCACTTTTAGATGTAATTGCTACGGACATGGAAAACAAAACAACTTCCAATCTTTTCTACTCGCTTGCCTTTTTATTTCAAACTTCCGGTTCCATAAGGGATGCTGTTACAAGACTTACCAATGACAATAAAATTTTTGTTTATGGAATCTCTGATAAAAAAGTTGGAGGACTGGATTTACAAAAACCTGATGGCAATGTTTCTCCCGTTTATCCGTCTGAAATAAGCAAGGGCTTTCCTGAACCATTTAAATCTGAACCAACTGGAGGGACAGGAACACGGATGCATCATAAATTTGTTGTAATTGATTTTGATAAGCCAACTGCCAGAGTTTATCTAGGCTCCTATAATTTCTCTCCAACCGCAGATAAAAAAAACGGAGAAAATTTACTCTTTATCAAAGACCGAAAAATTGCAATTGCATACATGATAGAAGCGCTTAGAATATTTGATCATTATCATTTTAGGGTAGCAGCCAAAGAATCCAAAAAATCGGGAAGAGCATTGTGCTTATCAAAATCTCCGAAAATGGATAGTGAAAAACCTTGGTGGGACGAATACTATTCAGATATTAAAAAAGTAAGAGATCGTGAATTGTTTGGTTAATACTAGAAATTACCATACAACCATCCAAACATAATATGTAATACTATAACAGATATACAATTACGAAAACCTCCTTGAAATCCAATTCAAGGAGGTTATTTTTTTTAAATACATCAAAATTCATTCAAACTAAAATTCAAAGAACTCAAAAATTAAAGCTCCTTTATATGCTTAATAATTCGTTCCAAAGCCTTAATAGCAACATCTTTATCACGATCCTCGGGATGATATGATTTGCTTCGCATCGAATCGTAAGACAGCTCCTTTTTCTGAGGTGTAGAAAGATGAGGAACTATAGTTTTAAAAACCATACTCATAGAACGGGATTCCAACAAGCGGGATTCATCACATGCTCTTAGAATAAGAGCGATTTGGTCTATGGATAAGTTAACTTTAACGCGATCCTGCTCGAAAGTTGAAGCCTGATTGATTTTTTTAAGGTCGCCAATATTTTCAGAAAACTGCATCGTCTTTTCTAAATACAAAATTTCCTGATGGAACCAGTTGTCAAGTATCGTTTTTAAATTCTGATGGTCCGGATAAAGAATAAAGCTCTGGTGCGACTGCATTTGGTTGAATTCTTTATGATGAAAATGGAGGCTGTCGATCCGCTCTGCTTTTGTCTGAAGTGTATTTATTTTCTCCGAAATACTTTTCGTTAAATTATTAACATATTCCCTGCTGTTAAAATTCATATAAATTAGAAGCCGTTCTAAATCAGTATATAACTTTTCTCCTTTGCTTTCCATTCTTAGCGCTTCCAACTCTTTAACCAATTGTTTTTTATAAAAGACTTGCCGAAAAGTAACCTTTTTGTTCTTCTTCGAATTGAAGAAAAAATACAGTTCCCTATAAATAATATCGATAACCCTTTTATCATATCCATTATAAACTGGGCTGTTTTTTAACTTATCCAATTTTTGTCTTATTTTCTTTTGTGAGTCTACGTGATATGTTTTGGGTATTCTGGAATCCAAACTCAAATATTTGGTAAACTTGGATTGAACAAAAGTAATCAGTTCATCAACACATGAAATTAAAATAGAGCTAGCTTCCTTTAGGTCTTCATTTTCAAAATTATTCTCATCTTTGGTTCCTATTAGATTATCCAAAAGATCTATTAGGGCCGTATGATAATTCTCAAGAAATATCCTAATCTGTTTTTCCTTAGTCAAAGAAAAAACCTGATTTGTAAATTGGGACTGGATCAGCTTCGTTTCTTGAGCTGCTTTTTCACTTATAGCTTTTAACTGAACCGAACTAATTTGATTAACATCGTTTCTTTTTGGGTTAAGAGTTAGGGTCACCACTGAATCCAGCCACTCTAAAAGGTAGGTTTGAGTCATGTTTTTTTACTTTTAATTAGTAAATATTTCTCCCGATAATAGATTGGGAGCACTCTAAATCAATGCTAACAAGACATCACTAACCCATTCAATACAATTATTTTACGACATTCAATGAAAATTTAATCTTAAACGATATTCAGAAGGAGACAGGGATGTATGCCTTTTAAAAAAATTACTAAAAAAAGAAGAATTACTAAACTGCAATTCCTCTGTAATATCCAAAATAGTTAAATGGTTGTCTTGAAGCAAAACCTTAGCTTCTAACACAATAGACTCTTCTATAAATTGCTTTGCAGTTTTCTCTGCAACTTCCTTAACGGTTTTGGTAAGATGACCTGGAGTTACATGTAAAGTATCAGAATAGAATTTTACACTATGCTGTTTTCTGCAATTAATTTCTAAAATTTTAAAAAATTCCATGACCAATTTTTCTTTACTGGAATGTTTTACAGTGATTTCCCGGGATGACCTTTTATATAAACCAGCCAATTCATAGAGTAAAAGATTAAAACTAAAAAGCAGTATTTCATTTTTAAAAACATGCTCACTTGACATTTTCACTTTGCCATTCAATAATTTAAACAAATCAATTAATACTATAGCTTCTTTGTTTTTCAACACTATTTTGGTGGAAAACCGTGTAATGAAAAAATCAAAATATCCAATATGAGGCCATCTGATCCTATTTTTAAAAGCAAATTCTGAAGTAAATGATAATTGGCTAATTTTTAGTTGATCACTTATAACCACAACTTCACATACTAACCGACTTGATATCACAATCATTTCATTTACTGACAAATTGATTTTTTGGTTATTCACTTGTATGCACAAAAAGCCCGAATTTACAATCAGTATAGAAAAATGATCTGCACCAATTAATTCCCTGAAAGCATTTTTTGATGTAATGCTTTCAAAAATGCAAACTTGTAAACCCAAATGTTGATATTTTGTTTTTTTGCTTACCAAGACAATACTCTTTCCAGAATTATAATTTGCAATGAGTTAAACAAACGTTGCTGTTTTGTTCAATCGAATTGAAGGTTACTTGTCTAATAGTCTTGCCATCAATGAAACAGAAACAAAAAACAAGTTTGAAATAGTGTTCACAAAAAATAGAAATGTAAGACTTCGACTAGTAGTACTTTTTATCTTGCCATTTGTGAGGTAGCCAATTATTTCATCATAGGATAATAGATCTATGATGAAATAAAGACCAACTATATTGAAAAGGATTAATAACACACTAAATACGCACACTATTTCCTTTTCAATAAATAAAATTCGAAACATAATCAATTAGCCCCAAGACTATTTATCATAATTCCTATTATGAGAGAACATTTAACGGCTTCCGATGAATTCTCGATGGCTCCGCTAACACCTCCTACACGATTACCTACCGAGGAACCCCAATCTTTGTCTTTACGTTCTTCATCATAATAAAGGGAATACCTTGTTATGGACGATGTGGTGAGAATAATTCTTTTGTCCTCATCTGTAAATACAACATTATCCATTACAGATGACTCGTAGGAAATTATCGATTGATAAATCTCTTCGTATGGCACGTTCTCCCATAAAAGCACATCATTCATGAAATTGGAAAGGCTAGTTTTTGCTTCATTTGTCATTGTGGAATTTGAAATAACTTCTTCCAATTTGGCTTGGGGATTATCAACAATGTCTTGCATTTCCACAAGATTAACAGGTTGACTGGGTTGTGAATTTAAAAGCGTTAAATCGCCATTCGATGCTGATATAGCTTCAATTTGTTGGTTGATTTCTGCAATCGTAGTATACGTATAATTACCCGTTAAATAAACATCAAGTATCTCATTGTGTAGTTTACCTGCTAAATCATAAATATTTGCTGGGTTCTCAGGGCTCAAGCTTTGAAGTAAACGTGCTGTCTTTGTTGATTTTTTGTAGTCAACTTTAGTATCTGCACTATCAGAACTGTCAATGGTATCAGTAGTGCAAGAGACAATCAGTAATGTTAAAATTACTGACGATTTTGAAATTTTTTTCATGATTAAAATGTGTTAAATGTGATCGGCTATTTTTGTAGCCAATTCATTTCACCCGGGTAAGCAGAACTTTAATTTAGCACGATGCCAAACTTTTTGCTTTTGAATTCGAGACAAATCTAGAAGTACAATTTTGGCTTTGCAACACATTATATTTCGATTTTTGAAAATAACACTATTGATTTTCGGAAAATCCACACATATCCATTTGTCAAAAACTCACTGATTTTTAATTATTTACATTATATTTGACGGATTTTTTTTAAAATAAATTGTAGACTATTTTTATACGACTAATACTGCCCCAAAAACCACGGTTTTATAAAAAACAATGCCCCATTTTTAACTTAACCTATGATTAAAAAGTATCTCTTAGTAACTGTCCTATGTGTAGGACATTCTGTTTTTGCACAGGAAAGTACCTTTAGAATTCCAGATACTCTTCGAGGCAAGGATTATGAATATCTCTTTGACCGGATAGAGGAATCGGAAAATTTTGTTTCTAAACAATCACTATATCTTAAATCTTTTTTATCTAAAGCCAAATCAGAGAAAAACTGGAAAGAGATTGTAAATGGTTATAAAAATCATGTTCATCATTCACCAGAAAATTTAAAACTGGTATATGCTGACAGCATGATCTATATAGCTAAACAATCGAAGGACAATGCCTTAATCGGTTCAGCCTATCTTTCAAAGGGAATTGTATATTATACCCTGAAAAAACATAATTACGCTTTAGACAATTACCTTATAGCCAATAGTTATATTTCCAAAACCCATGACAAGTATTTAATCTATAAGGTAAAATACAACATTGCCAATATAAAATACTATTTAAGACTTTACGATGAGGCGATTTCCTTGTTTAGGGAATGTATACAATTTTTTAAAGAAAAAAATGTGCAAGGCTATTTAAATTCTCTTCACTCGCTTGGCTTGTGTTACAACCAAGTTGGAAATTATGGATTGTGTACAGAAACTAACGAAAAGGGGATTTTAGAAGGAAAAAGATTGGGCAATAATGAAATGGAAGCTTATTTCATCCACTCGGAAGGTATTAACCAGTATTTCAAAAACAATTATGCTTCTGCCATTAAGAAAATCACCTATTCTCTTCCTTCCATACGTAGAAACAAAGACTTCGGAAATGAAGCCGTTGGCTACTTCTATATAGGAAAGAGCTATTGGAACCTTAAGAAACCTGAAATTGCACTACCCTATTTCAAGAAAGTTGATAAAATTTTTAGTGACAAAGAATACATTCGTCCTGATCTCCTTGAGAATTATCAATTATTAGTGCACTATTATAAACAGAAAAATGATCTAAAAAGTCAGCTTTTTTACATTAATAAATACATAAAAGCAGACAGTCTTTTGGATACCAAATATCAATATCTTACCGGTAAAATCCATAAAAAATTTGACACGGGTGAAATATTACTTCAGAAAGAAAATATTGAAAAGTTATTTGAAAAAAGAAAACATAATGACTTGATTTTTGCATCTGTCATCACCATTTTATTTTTATCCCTATCATTTTTGGCTTACAGATACTTCAAGAACAAGAAGATGTACAGACAAAAGTTTGAAGAACTCATGGAGAAAAGTGCGATAAACACTAAAACCGAACCCAAAAACGCAAGCAAGGGAATAGAAGATATCAATCAAGACACTGTTGTTACTCTCTTGAAACAACTGGAAAAGTTTGAAAACAGCAAAAAATTTCTCGAAAAAGATCTGACCGCATCAAAACTCAGTGCCACATTTGATTCGAATGTAAATTATCTTTCTAAAATAATTTACCATTACCGTGGGAAGAAATTTGTGGAATACATTAATGACCTGAAGATTGATTATATCATTTCACTATTGAAAACGGATAAAAAAATCAGGAAATATTCAAACAAAGCTCTAGCGGAAGAAGCTGGCTTTAGCAGGACACAACGCTTTGCAAATGCATTTTATTCCAGAACAGGAATGCCTACCTCCTACTTTATAGAAGAACTAATAAAAGAGCAACCCTAAATGTATTAACTGTTTACAAAAAAAAGAATGACTTTGATAAGGCAGAGAATTTAATTTATATCAATTTTAACAACAAATTATCCCTATCCTATCAGTAAACTTCTATTTTTTCGGGCTAATTTAATACAATATTCTTATGACAGATTTAGTTGCAAAAATCAACACAGAATTCGAAACATTTAAGACAGAATCTGATTCACTTGTTGAAAAAGGTGTAAAAGCTGCCGGAGCAAGAGCCCGTAAATCAACTTTGGAAATAGAAAAACTTTTAAAAGAGTTTAGAAAAGTTTCAATTGAAGAATCTAAAAAATAATTTCATTTTTACTTTAACTATTAATCCTTTCAGAGTATTGAAAGGATTTTTTTGTCTATTTCTCAAAGAAATCTTTTTAAAATACGGTCTGACTTTTCTTCGAAAATTCAAAATAAAAATGCTTGTTATTTTAACGCTTTCTGTATTTCCGTATCTGTTGCACTAAAGAGTTTTGCGGTCTTGTGTGAAACAAAGTACAGTATCTGCATTTTGTTTCTGAACGTAATGCAACTCCCATTACTCCTTTGTATTTATTGGGAATAAAGGATTCTCCGAGTTGAACACTATGTTTTGTTGCTTTGAACCAATTCTATTATCATTTTATATAATTCACTAGATTCAAATGGCTTGGACAGATATTTGTCTATTCCTAAGGAAATACAGGCGTCAATATCAGAACCAGTTACTACAGCTGTTAATGCTATAATAGGAATATTTTTTTTTTCAACATCTTCTAAATTACGGATAACAGATGTGGCTTCAAACCCATTCATTTCCGGCATCATTAAATCCATTAGGATAATATCAAACCTTTCATTCTTAAGTGCTTCTATTGCTAATTTTCCATTGGCAACAATTGTACAGTCAAAATTAAATTTTTTCAAAACTGTTCGCATCAAAAGTTGATTGATATGATTGTCTTCAGCTACAAGCACTTTGACTTTATCATCATTAGCCAAAATTGTTTCTTGATTATTACTAATAACTGGTTGAAAAACAAATGGATCAGAAGTAGATTTCAGAAGAGGAATAATCGTAGTGAATTTGGAACCTGTACCGAGTTTACTCTTGACATGTATTTCGCCATTCATAATAGTAATAATTTTCTTTATCACGGCTAACCCCAATCCTGTCCCTCCGTATTTTCTACTGGTATCATTACTAACTTGAATAAAAGGATTGAAAATAGAATTAATTTTGTCGGATGGTATTCCAATCCCTGTATCTTTTACTGAGATCTCTACAAAATGATAACCATTTTCTTCTCTATCAAGTCGAATTTTTAGTTCCACCTTTCCTTTTAAATGATTAAATTTAAAAGCATTACTGACCAAATTGAATAATATCTGAGAGATCCGAATCGAATCACCAATAAAGACCGCAGGAACATTTTTATCAATTGAGACATTAAAATCGATTTCTTTTTCCCTCATTTGAATTGAAAAAGTATCGTAGATAAACTGCGCTAGTCCACGCAAATTAAACGGTTCTTGACGGAGTGTAATTTGTCCGGATTCTATTTTTAATAAGTCTAAAATATCGTTTATAATAACCAGGAGGATATCTCCGGAGATTTTGATCGAATCCAATTGCTTTTTAGCTTCGCTATCTAAAGAAGTATTTTTCAACAATAGATCGGTAAATCCCAAAATTCCGTTAAGCGGTGTGCGAATTTCATGACTCATATTTGACATGAATTCATCTTTTACCCTTACCAATTGATTAGAACGTTCTTTTTCTTCAACTAATTTTTTATTGATTACTTCCAACAAATTTTTGGAAACCATTACAGCTTTTAGTTCTTCGATATAGGTATTAAACCCCATACAAAAAACATCTAATTCGTCTTGTGCATCAGAAATTGGGAGTTTATGGAAAAAATCACCTGCATAACAATTTGAAATATGATCAATGATAAGATCAGTCCTATTCTTTTTGGACTCCATTTTTTCTGATAAAAATAGTAATTCCTTGTAAACATCATCCAAACGACCACCATTCGTGATTTGTACATGAAATTCATCTGCATTGATTGAACGAACCAGAGCTAATATTTCTTTCAGTTTAGTCATCTAATAGTTTTATACTTAGTTTTTCTGATAATCAAACTCAATTACATCAATATTTATGACATTCCTTTTTAAAGAAACTATTGGCTTTTTACACCATGAAAAACAACAATGAATTTTGTCAGATAAAAATTCACATTAGTAATTCAAACCTATAACAATTCTAATTTTAACAATAATAAGTCAATCTTCAAAGTAATATTACATTTCTAAAATCATGATACAAATATTACTATTCCTTATTCTAAATATCGATCCTTAATGCATTATCATTTTTTCTTCTCGACAATCAACATACTCGATAATTTTAATCAACGATAAAGATTCCTAATTATTGATCAAAATTTAATTCATGTATTTTTTATTACTTCATGACAAATTTTGATTTTTCGTCTCCTTTATCCTGGCCTATTCTTTACTCAATCCATTTAGCCAATTAACTGCATCCTTTTTATTGGTAAACCCTTTTAAAGGAACAATAGGATTTTTCAATATCATGAATGTGTTCAGAATGAATTTTGTTACATGAGAATTTAATAGAATTGCACAACCATATAAATACTCTTGCCCTTTTTTTTCGGCATAATCACGTGCATGTATATCATAGGATCTAATTCCATTAAAATCATAACACCAGTATTGCTTTTTACCTCCTGATATTTGATGTCTTAGATTGATTATTTCTTTGATATTTTCAAGTGTTCCTTCTGTAGGTCTTTTAAATTGAGAATATAAAATATCGTTTTCAAACCAAAATTTAATAAATTCATTTTCTAATTTGTTCATAATCAATATTTATTGTTTTTAACGTATCTTATTGCTATTTAGTACGTATATTAGAATACGATTCAATTAATTCTAAATTATAAGTTTCATCGACTTTCAAGAAAGCATATAATGGAATTGTCTCTGCCAGATATTTTTGTTTTTCAAAATCAGCAGTTAACCCTAAATAGGTAATTTTTTTATTAAGATCATTTCCTCTTTTTACCATTTGAAACATGGCTTGCTTGTAAACATGATGGGTGTCAATATAATTATAGTCCAAACCAACAATCAATGGTGAGTAGTGATCATAGCCAATATATCCAAAAACAACTGCAATGAGTAGATCGTTCTCTTTCAAACGAATTTCAATGAATTCCCATTCTGGATACTTGCAAAGAACATGAGGTAATTTTTTCGGATATGAAAAAAAATTATATGAATAGTTCACATTTTTAACATTCGAAAACAAATCAAAATATTGAGATGCTTCCTCGTCTGTTATTTTATTTTTAGTTCTAACATCAAACTTATCAAGATGCCTAATAGCATATTGCTTAATATTATTTCTTTTTTTACTTGATTTTATCAATGCCATCAAATCTGTAGTCGTTTCCCATTTGGGGTTTTTTATAATGTTAGTGTTTGGCATTTTTATTTTAGCATAACCTTCATCCTCTAAAATTGAATTCAAAATATTGTCTTTATTGAAATCTCTAAAAATGACGGTTGAAGCTTCAATTTCTTTTTTAGTTTTTGCAACAAATTTAAATAAGGAATTAATTGCGTTTCTCCATTCAGCATGCTCCGAATCTAAGTAGATAAAGTCCCCTTCTGCAAACAAAGATCCCATTGCCAATGTTTTTGAACACAAATAAAAAGGATTTGTTTTACGAACTTCTTCTATATTTTTAGACACATTTTCTTGTGACAGCATATCATCTTTGTACAAAGCTCCAGTAAAGAATGTAGCCAATACAATGTTTTCATTTTTGTCTTTAACTATAAGATAGTGAAAACTCCAGTTCTCTTCCAATTTTTCATTATTAGAAAAAATCTCTTCCATACATTGCATTCCCGAATGACTTATATTTCCTCTATCTTTAAACATCTTGTTCCAAATTCCCGGATTGATGTCTTGTATTGCAGTATATTCTTCACTAATTAAATTAGAGTCTGTTGCTGTGTTATTGCTTAGTATAGTTCCCTGTATTCTTTCAACAGAATAACCAAACTCTTCATAAACTCGTTCAACGCTATCCCCTTCTTCTTCAATAGCTTTTGGCAAATGATATTCCATAACATCAGTAAACAAGTCAATATCTTGTTTTGTATTATGTCGTGTTAAGGTAAACCGCAAGCCTGATTTATCATTAGGGACAACAGGAAAAATAGCAGTATTTACATAAATGCCTTCTTGTAAAATACGATGAACAAAATTTCTGGTTACTTTATTTAAACCTCCACCGATAAAATAAATTGGTGAATCGGGAGAGGAAATATTGGTCAGATTTTTTTCTGCCAATCTCTTATTCATATAATCCATTAATTCTCTTAATTCTGCCTGATACTTATAAATATCACTTGACAAATGAATTTTAGCAGAAGCAATTGCCGCACCAACATTTGCAGGCGAGAGAGGGTGAGAATAGCTTAGAGGTCCCCCAAAAATATCTACTTTTCTATACATTTCAGGATCAGCAAATATTGCTGTACCGCCAACACATCCAAAACCTTTGGCTAGCGTAGATATCAAAACAATGCGATTGTTTACTCCTAACTGATTGTAAATATGCCCAGCTCCATTTTTACCTTCCCAAGCCATTCCATGTGCATCATCGAAGTATAAATTCAGTTTAGGGTATTTATTGAGCATTCTTTTTAAAACGCTTGTATTCGGTAAATCACCGTGCATAGAATAAACTCCATCAGCCATGTACCAAATCCGATGGTACTGATTGTAGTTTTCCTGGATCATCTCCTCTAACATTAAATAATCAGAATGCCGAACCATTTTTACATCTGTGCCTTGCAACTTCATGTTTTTGCATGGAAATTGAACACTGAAATGAACCTGTTGATCCAGAATAATTAAGTCATCTGGTTTTATAATTGTACTTATAACTGAAATATGTGCATTTGAAGTTGAAGTATAGCAAATCACTTTATTGCCATCAAATATCTGAGACATTAACTCCTCCAACTCCTGAATGTAGGTGGGACGCACATATGCCCTGGACATGGATAATTGGGTACCAAATTTTTTTGTCAACTGAATTGAATTGGCTATTAAATCTGGATGAGTTTCTAACCCCATATAACCGCAGGTTCCAAAATTAATGAGTTCATTTCCATTGATTGTAAATTTCGTTCCATCGAAATGTTGTTCTTCGGAATTGATATGCATGATGCCTTTTTCCTTAGCTGAAGTCCAAACACTATCAACAACATCCAGATAATTATTGTGGTTAATTTTTGCCAAAATTTCAAGTATTTAATTAAAACTATACTACATTATATGATCTAATGCACCTATTAAAACTTTAAACTATGAAAATAAAAAAGGAAATATATTTATTACAAAACAACACTACAATACGATAAAAAATAAGGAATTCACTCAAAGTTAAGAAATTAAATGTAAGAAACAACGACTTTTCAATATTTCTTCATTTTACTTAATTAGTAAAGTATTATAAAAAAATCAAATTAGTCAACAGGAGATACTCAACAATTCTTAATTTGCAATACGAGCGGTTGACCAATTTGAACTTACAATTTCGAGCTGGAATACAATTTAAAGTTGAAAAAATAATATATTGTACTATTAAAAAATGTTGCTTACACAAATAGTGAACAAAACATTCTAATTTTTTTGGGTATTTATAAAATTAATAAGAGAAACCGAATAATTATTGAGATTAGAAAATAAATAATGGTTTTGATTTCCTACATTTGTTATAAATGTAAAGCTTATGGATTTAGAGCAATGCCTACAGGAAATTGACGACAGAAGCTATTTGCTTGGGAGTATTTTAATGCATCCTGCAAACAAATTTAGAATAAAAATAGATTCTTTTGTACCGTTTTTAACAGAAATGGGTTATCACATTCAATGTAATTATTACAAGGAGCTAACCAAAAACATATTTGCAGGGGAAATGCATACCGCTAAATTAAGTGATGTTTTAAATTATTATATTTATTGCTAACAAAAGTTGATAGCTATTGCATATTTGGCTCTAGTGGATCGACCTTAAAAAATCTGCATAAAGATTGATCATAGAACCGTTTTATTTTTATTATTTAATATCATGCAGTCTCCCCCACCCTATCTTGATTTCATACACTATCCATGCCTTTGAGTAGGCTTTGAGTAGCTTCAAAAGGACAAGACAGACGCATTTGATTTGAGAAAAAGAGCTATAACTGAAACAGTTTTTGATCAATTAAAAAATATTTTTCGAGTCGAGCATTCCAGAAATCGATCACAAACCAATTACTTTAACAAGATATTTTCAGCTTTAATTGCCTATAACTTGCCAATAAAGCCTTCTTTAAAAAACCACTTTGTTGATACTAAACACTTAATGCTTTTTTAATGATTTGTATCGAACTCACGTTATTTTAATTAACCCAAATATTAAAATTTTCATCAAAAATACAAGACAAAAGCTACAAATCCTCAGATTAAAAAAGATTCAAAGTCTGTGGATTTGTAGCGAAAAAATTATTCAAAGGTTAAAGGTCAAACCTCAATATTGTAAAAACATTTAAACTTACTTTATAGATAAATCATTAATTACTAAATTATAAATTTCAATACCTTGATTGGATGAGACTGAAATTTTGGTGAAAGGCTGTGTTGGGAAAAAGATTTCAGTCATTACTTTTTCACCATTATTATAAAATATTTCGATCGAAGTTTTATCTAATATTATTTTAAAAACAGCTTCTTTTTGAATTCCTTTCAAATTTGCTTTACTTATTACTGACGCAAATTTATCAGAAAAATCAATTCTTCCCGACTTAGAACGATCTACAAATAAATAACTATCTGATGAATTATTAATTCCAAAACTTAAAGATTCACCAGCTTTATTTGATAGCATAAAAATATAGTTATCTTGTCTTAGATTTTTTAAATTAAACTCAATAATTGCTTGTGTTAAATCTACTTTTCCACCCTCAACCAAAGTCAAACTTCCTTTTCCTTTTGCACTTTTCTTTGTCATTGTTTTAGAAATGTATTTATTAATTTCTTTTACAGGATTACTAATTAAGCTGTAATCATTTGCTTTTTTAATTAACTGAAGTTCACGAGGGATTGTGGTAGCGCTTCTCCATGGTGTTGTTGGCACTTTCTCTGCATAAGCCCAATTTGACATCCATCCAATAAATAATCGTCGGCCATCAGCATTTGGAATATTATTCCATGTGACACCCGCATAATTATCTTTTCCATAATCTAACCAAACTGCATTTTCTTCTGTAACTCTTTTAGCAAATTGCGGATCAAGCGTAAATGTTTTACCATCAAAATCTCCAACAAAATATTGCACACCGGATCCACCGTTTGCTCCGCCTGGATTCAAGTTTTGAATTAGAACCCATTTCGATTCATTAGTTCCTTGTACTTTTATCTGAAAGAAATCAGGACATTCCCAGACGCCACCATGTGCACCAATATTTTTTCCAAAATCGGATAGGTATTCCCAATTCTTAAGGTTTGTTGATTTATAAAACTGAGCTCTATCCTGCGCAGCCAAAATCATGATCCATTGCTGATGAGTTTCATCCCAAGACATTTTTGGATCACGGAAATCACGAATCCCTGAATTTTTGATTACAGGATTTCCTTCAAATTTTTTCCATGTAATTCCTTCATCAAGCGAATAAGCAATATCCTGTTGTTCTACATCTATTACATTTTGCTTTTCTTTGTCCGCATCATGCATAGTATATATTGCGATAATAGGTGCCTCTTTTCCATTTCCTAAACCAGAGGTGTTTTTCGTATCAACAACTGCACTGCCAGAAAAAATATATTTTTGATTATCTGGATAAAGGGCCATTGGTAACTCTTCCCATTTAATCATATCTTTGCTTACAGCATGTCCCCAATGCATAGGTCCCCATACATTATCATTTGGATAATACTGATAAAACAAATGATATTTTCCATTGCTGTAAAACATTCCGTTTGGATCATTCATCCAACCTTTTTTAGGAGTGTAATGAAAATTAGGGCGGTATAATTGTTCCTCTGTTGCCTCTTTTTTTAACACACCAGTTGCTTGCCCCATTGCAGAATAAGGTGTAAATCCTGCAAAAAGCATTAGGGTACCGTAAAAAACTAGCGATAAATGTTTCGTAGATTTCATTTTAATTTTGTTTTATTTTTATTAATTTTTCGCCTAATTTTCACACTTCAATCCCTTGCTTCCAGCCCGATACTATCTATAATCTAACGCATACCGAGCCAGAAACAGGAATATAATTTAGAAAAACTCTCTGCTAAAGTAGAATCTAACTTAATTTGATTGTTATAAATTAAAAATTGATTTACTCAAGCTGAACTATTACTTTTTCACAATCTTAATTGATTTTTCTTCAGTAGACATTTTTACATTCAAAATATAAACTCCTGAAGGATAACCTGTCAAATCAATACTATTCCCTTTAGTGTTGAATAATACATTTCCGAGTACATTACTTACGGAAAAAACAGCCGTCTTATCAGAATTTAAATAAAATATATCTTCAGAAGGATTCGGAAAAACCTGTATTTCATTGACTACATTGTCTGCACTTTTTTGTTTTAAACTTGAATTCTTAGCTGTTACATTGTTTTGCACAGGAATTTTTAAATTGTCAACGTTTAAATGCCCCCATCCATCTGTTGCATTGTCAACGACCGTTATATAGCATTGCACACCTATAAAATCTCTAGCATCAAAAAATTTCGGAAGATACTCTTCACTATTATTATTCTCTCCTGTCGCTTTCATTAGAATACTGCCATCAGACGCCCGGACTAAAGCCAAATACAGTGTGTTTATATCAAATCCACCCCCCAAGAGAAATGTAATTTTGCCATCGCCACCTAAATAGAAATTTTGAGTTCGAATACTTCCTATTTGGTTGTCTTCCCCCTCTTTAAATGACCAAAGATGATAGGTTCCATGCTGATTAAATGGACCTCCCCAACTCCAGCTTGTCACATTAGTGACATCAGCATTAGAGAAAGCATTACCAGTAACTGTCCAACCCGTCAGATCACCAGACTCAAAATCATAAGTCAAAAAATCATTTTGTTGCGTATTTCCCTTAACAGTAATTGTCGTCATAGCTTTAAAATTGCCATCAATAGAGGCAACAGTAATTATAGCATTACCAACAGCTATTGCCTGCACGAGCCCATTTTGGTCAACTGAAGCAACTCCTGAGTTACTGGAACTCCATGAAAGAGTTTTATTCGTTGCAGACGAAGGACTCACTACAGCAGTAATTTGTATACTACTCCCAATCAATAGTTCTGCATCGCTTTTATCGACAGTAACTCCACTTATATTTACAACAGAAGTAGTTTGAACGGGGATTCTGATATCATCTACATTTAAATGTCCAAAACCTTCTGTGGAATTATCAACGACTTTGATATAGCAGGTTTCATTTATGTATTGAGAAGCATCAAAAAAAGAAGATGTATATGCCTCATTATTCTTGCCTGTTTCTTTTAGTAAAACCACATTATCCGAAGCGCGAACCAATGAAATATATAAATTATTTAAATTTTGTCCACCGCCAATCAGAAAAGATATTTTTCCATCACCTCCTAATTTGAAATCTGCTGTCCTAATGCTACCAGTTTGTGAATCTCCCCCACTTTTAAAACCCCATAAATGATATAGCTTTTGCTGATTGAATGGAACACTACCCCAAAAAAAAGCATCCTGAGTAACATCAGCATTCGAGAAAGCATCACCAGTAACTGTCCAACCCGTCAAATCACCACTTTCGAAATCATATTGCAAATAATTTGGAGCCTCCGAAACAGTCAATTCACTTTGAGCCCAAAAGCCTCCATCTGTAGTTATTGCTTTTACTATTATATTTCCAATCGATTTTGCTGTTATCTTTCCGTTTTGATCTATTGTTGCTACAGCTCCATTTGAGGACGACCAAGTAACTGTTTTATCCAATGCATTCTCTGGAGATACTGTTGCGATAAGTTCTTTAATCTCTCCAACTTTCATCGAAACAGCAATAGGATTTATTACTATCCCCGTAACTTTTAAAGTTGGTAATTCTGGCATTACTTCATTATCAGGTACTGGAACACTAATAGCATCTAAATTCAGATGCCCCCATCCACCAGTGCTTTTATCAACTGCTTTTAAATAGCAATTCAACCCAATAAACTGACTAGCATCAAAAGTTTCACTTCTATATGTCTCAGAGTTATTTCCCGTGGCCTTTAAAAGTTCATTACCACTAGATGCATCAACAAGTGCTAAATAGAGATTATTGATATCATTTCCTCCAGCAATCAAAAAATTAATCTTTCCATCCCCCTCCAACTTAAAAGTACCTGTCCTCATTTCACCAACCTGAACATCTTCTCCATCAAGAAATCCCCATAAATGATAATTCCCCTGTTGCATAAAATTACCTCCAAACCAAGTTGTCTGATTTGTAACATCACCATTTGAAAATGCATTTCCACTCGTTATAGACCAGTTTTTTAGATCACCACTTTCAAAATCATACTTTAATTCTCCTTTAATTGCTTTAAAAATAATGCCCTGATTTATGGTAATAGATGAATCTGTCAACTCAACATCATCTTTCACAAACTCAGACTTTGGGACAGTTATTGTAAAATTTGAAATATCCTGATCATAATCATTTGAGATTCCTGATAAAGTAATTTTAACTTGAGTAGAATCAATGCGGCTAATATTATATTGTAAACCTGAAGGTAAATTTGTTATAACCCAAGATCCAGTATTTAGTACATTTTTCCACGTATTGTTTGTTATATTTAGCTGAATTTCTTTACCCGATTCAAAACCTTCTTTGATTTCAGAAGTAGCTTGCATACTAATTGTAGTAACAGGTTCAATCACAGCTTTAAAAATTAAGCCTGTACCTGTAACCGTTTGTGGCAATTTATCTTCTAAAAATTGAGAAGCAGGTATCGAAAGAGTTATTGCAATATCTTTATCATAATCCTTAGTACTGTTACCCTGCAGAACAACTTTAACTTGGTTGTCAGATACTCTTATTATATTTCCAATTTGAACTCCTTGAGGTAAATTTTCAATTTGCCACAACGATTTGTCTAAATCTGTTTTAAATGTATTATTACTTACTGAAACAAAAAACTCCTTCCCATCTTCAGAATGCTCTGCAATATCACTTTCTGTTGATAAATTAAGCTTCGTTTGAATAACACCAAAAGCTTTATCCAAATTATAAACTTCCACATTTGTAAAAATTGAAATTCCTCCAATAGAAGTCAATTGTATATTTTTGCTGTCTAATTTAGTGGGATATATTCGGTTTGAAAATGCAGCAGCATCATTTATAAAAATGTCGATAATAGAATGATCTATAAAAATTTGAAACTTAGTTGGTTTCCCAAATGCGGCCTCATCATAATCACCTCTCAAAATTGTTTTTTCCTCATCATCATTTGAAAGGCATGAATTAGTTTTATCCAATACTATTTGTTTCAGATTTACGTCATAATACAATTTTGTTACTTCACCACCGCTAGCTGAAACAGCAAAGTTTAACCCATACTGTTTGGCTGATGAAGATGGATTAACTGTTGCAATAATTTCAACAGCGTTACCATCAGCAGCTAATTGCTGTGTTCCATTGACTGACACATCCGTAAAGGATCTCTTACTCCCTACTAACCTTAAGCTTTGCAATTCGGGTGCTGGGGATTGCCCTAATGTTTTAGCATCAGGCAATAGAGAGTAGATCCTCGGCAAACTATAAGTATGACACCAACCTGCATTTAATTGTGCCTGAGACGATCTTCGTTCATCAACCATACCAATTCCTACAAGCTGGCCATTTGCTTTTCGGGTTACTGTTGGAGATAAATGACCATGTATTAAGTCTAAATTTTTCGGCTGATTAAAATCTGGAGTAAATTTACCATTTGCCCAAGTTCCAATCCAATATACAGCTCTGGTATATTTAGCAGGTCCATATTTACTTACACTACCTCCAATTGGATTTGTTATTAACAGATATTTCCCATTTCCAATAGATTCAAAAACTGGCATTTCCCAAATAACTGAACCGATATCCATTTGCGAAAAACTAACTGTAGAGAACTGATCATTATGATTCCATGTTACCAAATCTGATGAGCTATAATAATCTAAACCACCACCGGTACCTAATGCAGCACCAATGATCATATTATAATTACCTGTGCTAGAATCCTGCCATAAATAAGGATCTCTAAAATCATTTACAAATTGTCTATTAATTACCGGTCCTTTCTTTGTCCAATTTTCTAAATCAGAATCTGAACTTGTTGCTAAAGAAATACCAGGATTATACATATTACTATGATTCACACTAGTATATAAGGCGTGTGCAACATTATTTTTTACTATAACATCACCTGACCATATTCCTTTCATATCAAAACCCGTTGTGCTTGAATTATCTAATGATGGCCATAAAGCATCCTTTTTATTCTCCCAATGCACCAGGTCAGTACTTGACATGTGTCCCCAATGCATTTCAGTTTTAAATGGACCATTTGGAGTTCTTTGATAAAACATATGATATGTATTGTTATATTTTACCAAACCATGAGGTTCATTTGTCCAATTTGCAGGAGGCATTCCATGAAATATTGGTCTTTGTAAATCATTTTCGAATCTGCTTTCCGGTACTGCTATAGCTTGTTCTCCAGTAGTTTTGGCAACGGCAATACCACTGGAATAATCAGTCAACAATTCAGAAATTGGTTTAGCCCTGTCATAAATCTTGGTATCATCAATTGCAGCATTCAAACAATTAATTAAAAAGATTCCCATTGTTTTATTAATCTCACTCTTACCAATTAATAAAGGTCCATCTGCCATAACGAGACTTGAACCTGAAGGAATTGTTGTAGAAGCCAAAAGATTTCCATTTAATATTAGACTCATAGTTCCCTTGGCAGAATCAATAACAGCTGCTACATGAACCCACTGATATAATGGAAAAGAACTTGGGGCTTTAACTTTATAAATCTGACCAGACAAATTAGCTTCAAACCACCATTCCCCAAAGGTGTTCATACTCATTGAAAAACCTTTTCCATCTTTTCTTTGTGCTATAATTGCTGAAGGAGTCAAACCGCTATAAGGCACTTCTTCATCAGACGGATAGGACTCCAAAGAAATCCATGTTTCTACAGTAATTTGTCCTTGAAGATTTACCGAAAAATTACCCGATACCCAAGTAGAGAATCCATCTGTTCTCAACGCATTACCATAAACTCCTAGTATTCTTTCTGGTTTATTAAAATTATTACTTACTTGAAAAGCATTATCATTTATTATGTTTTTTGTAGAAACAGAGCCAGATACATCATCATAATTAAGATGAAGAACAGGTTGTTGCCCATGAATGTAATTTAAAAAAAACAACATCCATAGTAAAGTAGTTTTTTTCATAATCTTTAATTGAATTAAAATTAATTAATAAATCTGAATTGGCTTTTTTATAGCCAATTCAGATATTTTTATGCAAAAAAATAAAGAAAGCATCGCCGTCCTGGAAATAGTATCTCTAAACTTTCTTTTTATAAATAATTGCCAACAAAATAAAAATAACAGAAACTACTATTGAATGTTTTTACTTATTAGTTAAGGGATTAATAAAAAGTCCAATATCCTCAATTTTAAGAATTGGATTTGCACCTTCACTTTGAGCCACTAATGCACCTACTGCACACGCAAAATCAATAGCTTCTTGAGGATTTACATTGTTTAATAATTTACTAATAAGTGAAGCCAAAAAAGAATCTCCTGCTCCGACTGTATCTACTACATTTATCTGATAACCGCTATTATAAAATAGTTTTGTTTCATGTAATAATACAGCTCCGTGCCTGCCTTTGGTCACACAAATGCTCTTTGCTTGGATTTGATTAGCGACAAATTGTAAATTCTGTTCTAACGAATTATGCACTGATCCCATATAACGGCTGATTTCAAAAAGCTCATCATCATTAAACTTAATAAAATCGGCTTTTTTTAATAGGGCTATTAAAAGCTCTGGAGTATAATATGGTTTCCTAAGATTCACGTCAAAAACTGCATATTTAGAAGCCTCAATTAATGCAAAAAGTGTCTCTTTAGACTGTTCATCACGAGCAACTAAACTGCCAAAAACAAATGCATCCGATTCTTTGACCCTCTCAATTGCATGATTTTGCAATTCGATTTTATCCCAAGCTCTTGGAAACATGATGTCATATGATGCCGAACCTTTTTCATTTAGCATCACTTTCACTTTTCCGGTTTTATATTCCGTATTTACTTGAATCAATTCTGCATTGACACCTCCATCTTTAAGAAAATCTATCAAATTTTCTCCTTTTTTATCATTCCCAACAGCGCTAATCATGGCGACATCATTACCAAATGATTGCAATCTAACGGCAACATTCAATGGTGCACCTCCAATTTTTTTATGAGTAGGAAAAACATCCCATAAAACTTCTCCAAAACAGGTTATTTTTAACATATTGTAAGCAATTATATGACAATCCAAAAGATACATTTGAATATTAATATATCTTTCGGATCGCAATTTTTATTTTATTATTTTGTTTTAAGATAATCTATACTATTACGGTAAATACCTTTTATATTGGCATCGTATACATTAGTTCTATTGTCATTCATTGACCATTCCATACCGCCAAAACCTATCCCAATAATAGTCCCCGCATAAACGGATGTTGGAGCAAATTCGATAATTCCTGCCACAGCTTCATCTGTCACTCCACTCCAAGTTGCCAAGACTTTACCTCCATAAAGTCTTTGAAATTCTGCAAATTGTCCTAACTGGTGACCAGCAGCCAATAATGGGCCTAAATCCCACATTGTGTTATGATCTTCTTTAAAGCCACCATTGATAACTGGAAAATAGCCGTTTAAATCTGTCGAAATAATAGTGGTGAAATTAAAAACAGGGCTATTTCTTTGGTCATTCTGAAAATTGACACCTCCATCAATTGACCAAATATCATTGTTTACACCTCCTGAACCATTACTTTTTATGGTTAAAAGTCCACTCTTATCTCTACCAATTTCAGCAATCATAGTATTTGCCATACCGCCAGTAAGCATTTTCCCTCCTTCCACAACAAATTGTGTAATAACATTCTTTTTATTTAAAATTGCTTGAGGCAATGCCGAACTTCCTTCTTGATCGTAGTAAAATAAAAGAACATTTACATGAGCTAATGATTGAATAGTTAACTCATTAAAAGGGATATATATAAAATCATTACTATAAGTGCTTTGAGCCCATTTTGCTATGGCCTTTATATCGTCATCCGCAATTCCTTCTATACTGGATGCTTCATTAATAAATGCAATTTGATTTGGTAAAACTTTTGCATTTATAATAAAGTTTCTGATCTTCCCATTGAAATTTGTTTTAAGTTCTAATGGGTTTGACAAATCAACAATTGTTCCATTGGCAGGACTGGTTGTTACACCTTTTGGCGAAGCAATATCAAGTTTTAATCCTTGCAAGCTTGTATTAGCAGGAAGTACAACATTAATTACTCCTGATAAATTATCAATGGTTGCAGATGTTTCCCCAATTTTCATTGCATTAATTATATTCAATGAACTCGGCAAATCACTATCATAATTTTCTCGTTCGTCGCAGGCATTACACATAAAAACTATAAATGCTGCAATGAAAAAAACATAAATTTTATTGACTTTTTTCATAAGAAATGAATTACTTGGATTAGTCATTTTGAATAGAATATAGATAATCAATGATATTCGTAGTCAATTTTTTAATATTTGACTGATAATCATTTGTCCCTCCATTTGAGTCCCACTCATAGCCGGTTATGGTATCCTCCATTGTAAAAATATGCCCTTTATAATTAGTGCTAATTCGGGTGTCAAAATCGACCGCATTTGTTAAATCAGTTCTCTTCCATTCAATAGCTCCATATCCAAAAGCATCTCCGATCCATTTTAATGTACCGAATTTAGTAGCAGTAAAAGTATTTTCAAACTTAGTTGCAGCATCCTGACCACAACAACTTGGGGTTAACAAACCGTCAAAATGAGGCCACCAAACAAGACGAACTTCTCTAGTATCACTATTTTGCAAGGGTAAATATTCGTCACCAGCACCACCTAAAAATGTTAAACCATTAAAAATAGGATGATTTCTTCTGTTTCCTGAATTATTTAAATCTCTCATACCTAACCCCCAATGATCATTTGATGCATGACCATGATCAATGCAGCCTGCAGCAGCTGAACAACCATTCTCAGTATACGCATAACTAGTTGGAATCCTGCCTAAAGAAAATATTAAAGCACTTGCCTCTCCTGCTAAAAACATATCTCCTCCTCTTTTTACAAATGATTTAAGTACCTCAGCTTGAGCCGCTCCAGTGCGTAATTCTGGCGGCAACATAGTTGATGCATTCCCAGGTGTAGCAAAGAAGCCCAGGTTTTCTGCGGGAGTTAAATAATAAATCATAGCTACCTTCACATCACCCATATTATCAGCTGAAATGTCCGAAATTTTCACATATTTAAAATCATTCCCGTAAACACTTTGCAAATAGATAGCAGCAGCTTTCGCATCATCATCAGCAAGTTCGTTTACACTATTCTGCAATCCTAAAAATGCAATTTTTGTGGCAGCAATAAGAGTAATTTTTACAGTATATTTTTTAGTTAATTTTTCGGTATTTGTAACTGTATATTCAACAGTGCCTTTAGAGAAGTCCTGAGATACGCCAGATGCAGGACTCACAGTTTGCCCTGTAGGTGCAGTAATTACGGGGGTTAAAGCATTTATAGCAGTTCCAGGAGGAAGAGTAACATTGATAGTGTTATTTTGGTTATCAATGATTCCTCCAACACCATTGATAGTAAATGTATCAATTCTAGGAGCAGCAATTTGTGTAACTGTAACCGTGTATTGCTTAGCTGTATATCCATTATTTGATAAAATAGTGTAAACAGCAGGGCTTGTAAAATTTCGTGCAACTCCTGAAGCTACATCTACTGTCGTTCCTTCGGCAATAACAAATGTTGGAGCGAGATTATTTACATTGCCGTCTTGACTCCCTATTTCGATTGCCACAGTACCTTTTGTATCATCAATAACTCCTTTTTTGTCCGCAATTCCAAATGAAAGCATTTTTGGATTGCCATAAACAGCCAATGATACCGTATACTTTCTATTTGCACCATCACTGGATTTAATTTCAAACACTATCGCCCCCTTAGTAAAATCAAACGTTTGATCAGCAGAAGGCGATATTGTTGCTCCATCTGGTATTCTAATTTCAGGTTTAACTTTTGTTAAATCTGTACCCGCTGGTAATGTTGCGGTAATTGTTCCTAGGGTATGATTTATTTCGGCATATTTATCCCCTACTTTAAAAGATTGAATAATTGCATTGGTGTAATCAGGTACCCTGTCATCAAAATTATCACTTTTCTCACAAGATCCCAAGGTTAAAAGGATCATCAGTAAAGCAATAATTGCTTTATATTTTAAAAATACTTGTTTGATTGTTTTCATATGGTTTAGTTTGGTTTAGTTAATTAGTATCCTGATCTTTGCTTGTAAATACCTGAACTGGCATCAATTTCGATTTGTGGTATTGGAAGATATTCTTCTTTTGGTTCCAAAAAAGCTGATTGTAAATAGGTTCTTTTAGTCTTTTCTACTTGGATATAAGCTGCTGTAAATTGCTCGGCAATACCCCATCTTACTAAGTCATAAAAACCATGCCCCTCATTTGATAACTCCAATCGTCTCTCCATTCTTAACGCCTCACGTGCTTCAGCTTGCGAAAGGCTCGTAGGATACAATCCAATTAAATAATTAGCCGCATTTTTGGAATGATCATTAAAATCTTTAACGTAAGGAGAGTTTTTTGCACGAGTTCTAATAGTATTAATTATAGCTATTCCTGCAGCAACTTGTCCAGTTTCTATCAATGCTTCTGCTTTCCATAATATCAAATCACTATATTTAATTATTGGAAAGTCTAAATTACCCAATGCCCATGGAAAACCGTTTGGGTTAGAAGCCATCCCCGAAGAATTAGGTGAAATAGTATTTTTCTTTTTTTCAAATAGACCATACGTTGCAGGATCTCTACTCCAATTTTGTTGCTGTGGCATTGCAGCCCAATCTTTCCATGTAATACCAGGTCTGCCAATCGCATGATCAAGCCTTGGATCTACATTGTCTGTCGGAGTTACGTCAGCATTATTATAGGTTGTAAGCAGTGGCAAACCATTAGGACCAACTTTATATGCATTAACCAAATTCTGTGATGGTTTATGAAAATCATCTCCGTTCAAGTAAGGATGATTAACATCATCTCCAGGACTGTCAGGAGAAGTGATCAAATCACCAAAGTTTAAGTTACCATAATTCGAACCATCATTAATTGAAAATTGAATTGCAAAAATATTTTCATGGTTTCCATATCCTGGCTCTGAGTACAATTTTTCAATATCAGCTACAAGTCCATACTGACCTGAATTAATTACCACATCTGTGTTTGTAATAACCTCAGCCCATTTCTTTTGGTACAATTGAGCCTTAGCCAAAAATGCATGAGCTACCATTTTATTTGCTCTTCCTAAATCTTCCTGATTTTGTGGCAATAAAGCTATTGCGTCTTTTAAATCACTTTCTATTTTTGACCAAATAAAAGCAGAGTCAAAGGTGTTTGGAATTTTGTTAACTTCATCAACAGGAGTGTTTTCATCATACCAAACTATTGAACCAAAATTTTTCATAGCCTCAAAATAAAAATGAGCGCGTAAAACTTTTAATTCACCAATTCTAATATTCTTGTTAGGAAATTCAGTTGCTGTTTTTTGGTTTATAGCACGAATTGCCGTATCCACCCTTTTAATTCCAAAATAAATTGCTCTCCATAAATTATAACCATTTTCATTCGATGGAAACAAATCATGAGCTTCCAATTGATGTGTCCCTCCTCCAGGATTATCGCCGGTACCACCACCTCCTTTATAAGCATCTCCACAACGTATGTCTGATGTAGCCCAATTGGAAGGTGCATGGTCGAATGGCCATAAATCTCTAAAGTCCCCTGTATTGTATCTATAATCCAATGCACTATATGCGGCAATAACCAATTGCTCTGGATCAACATTATTTTCCGAAAGGACATTATATTCCTTAACATCTAGGTCAGAATCACTTACACAAGCATTAAATAATAATGCCATTCCAATTAATAGACCTGTAATTATTTTCTTTTTCATGTTCTTTAAATTAAAAATTAGCATTTACTCCAAATGTTACTGATTTTGAGTGAGGTATTCCATAACCAGCAATTCCAATCCCATTGGCACTAAGTCCAGAAACTTCATAATCAAAACCGGTAAAAGAAGTAATTGTAAATAAATTTTGGCCAATCACGTTAATTCTCAAATTTGAAAGCCCCCAACCTTTAACCATTGTTCTATCAAAGGTGTAACCCAACGTAATTGTTTTCAAACGGATATAAGAGCCGTCTTCTACAAAATAACTAGAAGGTTGTAACTCATTATTTGTGTTCAACGTAGATAAAGCTGGGATGTTAGAATTTGCATTTTCTGGCGTCCATGCATCTAATGTATTTGTTCCATGGTTGAAACCAAAATAGGCGAAATCCCCCATGTTTCTTTGTGTATTATAAATATCATTACCTTGTTTTCCATCAAAATACATGGTTAAATCAAATCTTTTGTAAGCTGCATACAAATTAATTCCATACATAAATTTGGGGTGTGGATTACCAATTATGGTTCTGTCATTTTGATCTATAACTCCATCACCATTTAAATCTCGGTATCGAATTCTACCAAGAGCTTTTCCTGGTTGCTCCGCATGAACTGCAACTTCTTCAGGTGTTCTAAAAATACCATCAGCAATTAGCCCATAAAATGATGCTATCGGACTTCCTGCCTTTGTAATTGAAATACTGTTATTCAATAAAAAATTTGAATCAGAATCCAGGCTTTCAACATTATTTTTATATTGAGCAAAATTCAAATCAACACCGTAATTAAAATCAGTGTTAATCTTATCCTTATAGCTCAATACAGCTTCAAAACCTTTGTTGCTTACACTACCTGCATTAATTGTTGGAGGTCTTGACTCACCGGTTACTGCTAAAGAAATAGGATTCAGAATTAAATCATTTGTAGTTTTAATGAAGTAATCCGATTGTAGCTGTAGCTTATTGTTAAAAAAACCAAGATCTAATCCCACATTATACTGTTCAGTTTTTTCCCATTTTATATCTGGATTTGCCTGTCTCGTTTGTAGTACACCACCAGAAGTTCCAAGACCATCACCATCAATATCATAATCAGAAAATTCAATTACACCTGCCGTGGAATTATTTATATAACTTGACAAATACAAATAATCCCCAATTTGATCATTACCGTTTACACCCCAAGAAGCTCTAAATTTTGCTCTGGAAATATAATTATTGGATTTAAAAAATGCTTCTTTGTCCATATTCCAAGCAAGTGCAGCAGCAGGAAATATCGCATATTTATTATTGGGACCAAATCGTGAAGACCCATCTCTTCTTACACTACCCGAAATAATATATTTATCATCATATATATATTTTCCAGAGGCAAATTGTGAAATTTTATATGATTCAATTTTATTTTTGATGGTCTGATACTCTGCATCTGGTCTAATAATATATCCTGAAGGATCAGTAATATCAACTCCTCTAACCAAATCAGTATTAATATTGTCTTCCCTGGCAGTATTTTCTAAACCTAACAATACTGAAATTCTATGCTTATTAAATTCTTTATCGTATTTTAATGTATTCGTAAATATGGTTCCCAAATAATCATTATTGGTATCTTCAGTTGTTATATTTTGAAAAGTGGATGGAATTGAACCGTTTACCGAAAATGCCTCTGAAGCTGTTTTAAATTTGAATGTCCCATAGTCAAAATTAAGAGTAGAGCTAAAAACTAAATCCGGAATAATAGAATAATTTCCATATACGTTACCCAAAAACCTCTGACTCATTTGTTTATTTTTCCTATTTCCCCATAAATTGGCTAACGGATTTGGCTTGTCTTGAAATCCACCAGAAAGAGGAGCAGCATAATCCCCTAAATTGGTATATACTGGGATAATTGGATTTTGAAGAATGGCATTTTCAAATTCATTAGCCTTTACTTCATTAAATTTTGAGTACAGGAAATTCTCTCCAATTACTAATTTTTTATCAAAAAAGTTATATGAAGCATTTAATCGCATATTCAAACGATCAAAATAAGTATAACGTTGCACACCATTATCTTTAGAATAATTAACACTTGAATACATACTCAATCGTTCAGTGCCTTTAGAATATGCAAAATCATTATTAGTGGAAACCGAAGGTTGTGTAATCGTTTTAACCCAATCTGTATCTGATGCCGTTTGAATACCATTGGGATCCAAATAAGTTGGAATTGTAAATCCCGAACCGTTATTAATTAAAACTGGATGTGTTGGCGTTTCAATTCCAGCACCTAACTGTGCTTGGTAAGCAACATCAGCCCACTGTTGAGCTTTTAAAACATTAATTTTATCTCTCAGCATGTTTACAGTTACTTCGGATTTAAAAGTAAACTCAGAAGTACCTTTCTTTCCTTTTTTAGTGGTCACAATGATTACGCCATTAGCTGCTGAAGTTCCATAAATTGCAGTAGAAGCACCATCTTTTAAGACTTGAACAGATTCAATCTCATCAGAATTTAATGCGCTTGGGCTGGTTGTTTGTACTCCATCAATAACCCACAAAGGAGCCGATCCACTATTAACAGTCGTTAATCCACGTATTGTGATTTGTGAATCATTACCTCCTGGAGTACCGCCAGAATTAACTTGAAGACCTGCAACTCTCCCTTGTAATGCGGTCAAAATATTAGGACTTGATTCTTGTGCAATGTCAGCAACATTTACTATAGATACTGCTCCTGTCAAATCTCTCTTTTTTTCCTTGGTATATCCAACAACTACGACTTCACTTAGATTATTTACATTATCATTTAAAATAACTGTAATAAAATTAGAACTATCAATAGTAACTTTTTTATTAGTAAATCCAATAAAAGAAACCATAAGCTGATCGCCTTGTGCTGCTTTTATTAAAAATTTACCATCAAAATCTGATGTAGTTGCATTTTTACTCCCATTTACTACAATTGTAGCACCAGGGAGAGGTTTCTTGCTTGTGTCAGTTATTATTCCTCGAATTTCCCTTTGCTGTGCATTGGCAAGAAAGAAAAGAAAGAAAAAACAAAATGACGCAAAAACTTGCTTTACATTTAAAAACTTGTTTTTCATAATTGATTATTAATTTAGTTTAGTTTGGTTACTTATTTATTTGTTGAATTTTAAATTCAACTCCATATCTTCAAGTGCAACACCTTTGGTTTCAGGCATCATAAACAATACAAAAAGTAGTTGAAGACACATCATTATTGCAAAAAATGCAAACATATATCCAGCTCCAAAAACAGAGAAGAAAATTGGAACTAAAGACGGTATAATAGCAGCTAAAATCCAGTGAACGGAACTACCAAATGCCTGTCCTGTTGCCCTAAGATGGTTAGGGAAAATTTCTGAGATAAATACCCAAATTACAGCTCCTTGCCCAATGGCATGCGACGCTATAAATAAAAAAAGAAAAATAGGAACGAACATTCCTTTCCAGCTCAAAAAGAAAGCAATAGAAACCAACGACAGGGAAGCCACATATCCGATTGAGCCAATGAACATCAATTTTTTGCGCCCAATCCGATCGATAAGAAAAACTCCCAAAAGCGTAAAAATCAAATTAATTATTCCAATACCAATACTGCTTAACAGTGAAGTGCTCTGACCCAACCCTGCTTCCTGAAAAATTCGTGGGGCATAGTATAAAAAAGCATTAATCCCTGACAATTGATTAAACGCAGCCATCAAAAAGGCGAGTATCAACGGAAGCCGATATTTACTAGATAAAATAGTTTCGGTAACTTTTACTTCTTTATTAGCATTATTAATCTCTAAGACTATCTTTTCAACATCATTGTCGGGTTCAATAAGTTTTAAAATTTTAATTGCTTTTTCTTCTTTAAAATTAGAAAGCAACCATCTTGGACTTTCAGGAATATAAAGAGCCATCAGCGTATAAATTCCAGCTGGAAATACTTGAATACCTAACATCCACCTCCATGCATTTTCTCCTGTATCACTTAAAACATAATTAGAAAGAAATGCCATCAAAATTCCGAAGACAATATTAAACTGGTACAGAGAAACCAATCTTCCTCGATCTTTTGAAGGTGCAATCTCTGAAATATAAGAAGGCGCTGCAATTGTTGAAGTTCCAATTCCTAAACCTCCTATAAATCTAAAAATTGCAAATGTCCATGGATCATTTGCCAATGCCGATCCCAATGCAGAAATTGTAAAAAGAATACCAATCATCATTAATGTTTTCTTTCTCCCTAATTTGTTTGTTGGGATAGCTCCAAAAATTGCCCCAATAACCGTACCCCATAAAGCCATTGCCATTACAACTGATCCATGGAAAAAATCACTGGAGTGCCATAATTCCTGCAAGGTCTTGTCTGCGCCTGAAATTACAACCGTATCGAAACCAAATAAGAATCCAGCTAGAGATGCAATCGCAGACCATAAAATAATTTTTTTATTCATATCCGTATAGTGTTAATAAATTGTTATCCAAACCTAAATACTATTTTAAATTATCATAACTGATTATGTAACTAAGTGATTCAATTTTGAAACAACTAACAAAAACCTCTAATTACCAATACTTTACACACTTTTTTAATTTTTAATAATTTTATTTTTTTTAAAATTGATACTTCAAAATACACTCTTGTTACATATGTTTCATCCTGAAAAAATCAATCTCACAAAAAAAGAACTCAAAAAAAGAACATCTTCAATTTTTTAATCATTATATATTAATAATTGACAATTATTAAACCATAAAACATTAATCTACACGTAAAACAAGTACTACAAGAGAGCGTTTTTTATCATTTTTAAATATATCATATACCTATTTTAAATATAAAATAGCGGTTAACAAATCTTTGTTCATAGTTTATTCATATGCTATTAAAAAAACAAATTGTAGTACTCATCTAATAAAGTTAGCAAACTATTCTTTTGCTTTGTTTAAAACAATTTTATCAAAATACTGATATAAGAAAAAAGGCTTTTTCACAATTGTGAAAAAGCCTTTTTTCTTATTTTTAGAACTCCTAACTGAAATTTTAAATACTTTAGATTTAAAACATATTAAGCGAATGTTTCATATAGATTAATGACTTCCACTTAACTATTTCACAATCACTTTGGTTTGAAAAATTTCGTTATTTATAATTCCTCTAATTATATAAACTCCACGATCTGCTTTTTGACCATTATCATAAAATCCATCCCATTGAATTTTTGACTCTGGATTAGTCATGGTGATTATTTTACGCACAATATTTCCATTTATATCAATAACTCCAGCATATACAACGGTTTTTGAAGCCACATTATTAAACTGAATATTAAATTCAGAAGCTGATGGATTAGGATAAACGATTGGCTCTATAACAGTACTTTTTTGAGAAATCTTTTTAGATGAAACAGTTCCACTACCTTCAATATTATATATAGTTAAATCCTTTACAATTGCGGTACCACCTTGAGCATATAACTCAATTAAATCAGATCCTTTTGATGGAAATACTCTTGTTGCAAAAGCCAATTGATCATTAATAAAAACTTCAATTGAAGAAGCATCTACAAATATGTGCCAATTTATATCCGTTTTTGCAAGCGGATAAGATGTTGCCAAATTACTTAAGGGAACACCCGATAATTTCGAAGAATTACTACGATTGACTACAAAATTTTGAGCTACATAATCATAATAAATAAGTGTTTCTTCACCATTGGCAGTTCCTTTGTTCAAAATAAACCCAACTTTACTGGCATCGCCGGGATTGATAGTTCCTTGAATTTCATATTGTGTTCCCCTTGCACCATTTAATACATTGCTAACACCCGAACTAAAACTAACATTTGAAAAATTTTGAGACCCTTTTCGTAAGCTTACTAAACTTGGATGCGGTTTTTGATAAATTTTATTATTAACCAATGTCCAAACTCTTGGAAGACTTAGCATATGTGCCCACCCCTGTTCCTTTTCCTTCTGAGAAGTTACTCCGTCAGGAATAATCCCAATAGCAACTAAATTACCATCTTTATCTTCCTGAATAGTCGGCGACAACAATTGATTAATAACATCTAACCTTTCTGGTATTGCATTGTCTTTTATAAATTTCCCGTTACTAAAAGAACCTGTCCAATACAAGGAATTTGCATTTGGCAGTTTATTGATTAACACTATTGATTTGCTCCCAAAATTATGATATACCGGCATTTCCCAAAAATCACCAGTACCATCTAAAACTGGATTTCCTTCAAGCATTATACCATCGTAAGTCCACTGATTAAACTGATCATTAGATGACCTATACAAAAACAATCCTCCTCTAGCCACTCCACTTCGCAAACCAGTGCCAATCATCATGTACCAAGTCCCGTTTTCATTAAAAACGAAAGGGTCTCTAAAATCCGCATTAGGTACTGATGGTGGTGCACTTGCAACAATAGGATCTGGATTTTTCTTCCACTCTATATAAGGACTTTCCGCTTGTGCCAAACCTATACCAGCTTTGGATTTATTCACACCAGTATAAAATAAGTACGGTTTTCCATTTGTAACAACAGCATGCCCTGACCAAATACCAACCTCATCAAAACCAGGTTGAGGCCACAAAGCTTGTTTAATTTCCGTCCAATTCACAAGATCATCACTAACATAGTGTCCCCAATTGATCTGTTCCAAATAAGGCCCATTTATATTTCTTTGACTAAAAATATGGTATTTACCATCTAAATAAATCAATCCATGAGACTCGTTAGTCCATCCAGCACTAGGCATCAAATGATATTTTGGTTTATGGAAATCATTAGCAAATCTACTCTCAGGAATGGACAAATCAGGAATGATTACTTTTTGACTTTTAAAATTCAAAAGAATCTCATCTGCAGTTAACGCCTTATTCCAAACAGAAACTAAATCAATCGCCCCGGTCAATCCATTTGTATCAAAGCCAGCAACTGTTTTTGATTTCGATTCTTTACCTATCAAAATAGGCATACTTTTATCCCATCCCAAATTCCCAACCGGAAAAGAAATAGTTTCTACTTCTACTCCATTTAAAAACAATTTAGCTACCCCTTTCTCAGCATCAATATTTAAAACGATGAAACTCCATTCTCTTAATTTCACCTCCTCATCTGAAATGATTTCTTTAACATTATTACCTACTTTAAACTGTGCAATAATTTTACCATGCTGATTTATCCCAAAGGAGATTCCGGAACTATTAGTCGTGTTTTGATTTGAAAAAATAGCTGCAACCGTATTTTCAGTGATAGCATCTTCATTTTTACGCTGTACTGGAAAAACAGCTGGCGCGATCCACCCTGAAATCGACACGCTTTTCGATGGATAGTTTACCGTCGCATTTCCGGAAGCCCATCCATAATATCCATTTACTCGCAAGGCATTCCCTTCAAGTCCCCGAATTCGTTCTGCTGAATCAATCGGTCCATTAATAGTAAAACTTGATTTTGACACAATTTCAACGGTATTTTGTCCAGATGATTCATCAAATCCAAAATCAATTATCTTGGCAGCAACATTTGGTTGTGGAGTAGTATCTGGTAAATCTGGGGTCGGATCTTTTTGGCTTTTACATCCAATTAAGAGTAATCCAACTAACAAGTATTTCTTTTTCATATCAATATAATTTTGATAAAAATAGAAAAGGAAAAGCACTAATACATCTCAATATGTTACCTAGACAACAAAATCAATGAAAAAATCAATACACTAATTATCAATTACTTACAACCAAAAAAACCAATGTTTATTTTAAAAAAATCCGATAAATTCAAAAATGATACATCCAAAAAATTAAAGCTTATGCTCTAAACTCCTTGGGTGATAAATTGTATTTATTTTTGAATGAAGTTGAAAAGTAATTTGGTGTTGAAAAACCGCAAGAATATGCTATTTCAGAAATAGTCAATTTAGTAGTCGTCAATAATTCTTTTGCTTTTTCCAAGCGGACATTGTTAATATAGTCACTTATATTAATATTCAATAATGCCTTAATTTTTCTATATAACTGGACTCTTGATATATTTAAAGACTCTGCCAGTTCTTCAACAGAAAATGATGAATTATCCAAATTTTCAATGATAAGATCATCAATCTTCTTAATGAAATCTCGGTCTTGATGACCCAATCCTAATTCCTCAATCTTATGAAGATTATTTGTATAATAATATCTAATTTTTTCTCGATTAAATAACAACCCTTTTATAGATTCTTTTAGCACTCTTAAATTGAAAGGTTTCGTTAGAAACAAATCTGTACCAACTTCCAGTGCTTTTAAATAAGAGATATCATCATCTTGGGCTGTCAAGATGATAGTTGGAATATGAGATGTTCTAGTGTCTTTCTTCAAAATTCGACATATTTCAAAACCACTAATTTCAGGCAAATTTAAATCACATATTATAATATCAGGGATGATTTCAATTGCAGTTTCAATAGCTCTAGTTCCATTACATTTAATCACATTATAATTCGACCCCAATTTTAAACTAATAAAATCAAGTAAATCAACGTTGTCCTCAATAATCAGAATCGAGTATTTCTCCTCACCAGACTTTAATTCTTCATTAGCTTCAAGATCAATATCCAAATAGTCATACTCATTCGTTATATAAGAAACTTCTTTGTTCAATATTGAATTCCCAACTAAATGTTCATTCCCTAATTTAAGAGTAATAATAAACTCTGTTCCATTTTTGGAAATCACTTCAATTTTTCCGTTATGAAGATCAATAAAATTTTTAGACAGATTCAATCCTATCCCGGAACTATTCTTATAATTATTTGAGCCTTGATAAAATGAACTAAATACTTCGTCTATTTCATTATCAGGAATCCCCATTCCTGAATCTTTAATACTTATTTTAAACGAATTATTGTCTGAATTTTTAAAAATTGCAACATCAATTTTACCGTTGTCCGGAGTAAATTTAAAAGCATTAGACAGTAAATTGAAATACACTTTATCCATTAGATTTCTGTCTATATAAGCTTCAATTTTTTCATCACTTGACTTAAAACTGTAATCTATATTTCTTCTATTGGCCTCTCTTGCGAATTCTTTAAAAATTTGTTTTGAAAAACTTACCACATCGGTCAATGAAGGGTTAAAATTGAATTTCTTCTCTTCAATTTTTCTATAATCTAGTAATTGATTTATTAATCTCAAAAGCCTTCGTGAGTTATTATGAATCAGATAAAAATCCTTCTTATTTGACTCGGCAATTAATGCTTTATCTGAAGTAACAGAATCTATTGCATTCATTATCAAAGTCAAAGGAGTTTTAAATTCATGTGATAAACCTGTGAAAAAATTTAATTTTTCGTCATTCCTGATTTTTAATTCATTTGCATAGCTTTCAATTTCATTTCTTTGACTACTAATTTTTTCATTAGTCTCTTCCAACAGTTTCTTTTTCCTTAAAATTGTAACTGCCGAATAAACACTAAAAAAAGCTAAACATAATATTAGTAACAAAAACAAGGTTAACAGTCTTGTCAAATTATATTGGGTTGTAAAAGCTATTTCCTGTCTTTTGATAGTATTTTGCTGTAATTCGATATCTGTTTGTTGCTGTGTAATTTTATCAAACTGATTGATCATGATATCAGCATTAACTGAGTCTATTACCAAAGTAGTTAATTTATTATATTTAGCAACTTTATCTCCCTTTAATATTTGAAGAGCAATTTTTATGGCTTCACTTCCACCTGTTGGATACAAAATAGAAGCTGTTAACACTCCATTTTTTACTAAATTTATACCTCCATTAGGCCCGTTCAAACCGTCAACCCCTATAAATTTTATTTTATTTTCCAATCCTTTTTTGCGGGCCACTTTCCATGCCTGATACGCAATATTGTCATTAAATGCAAATACATAATTTATATCTGGATTTTTGTCTAGCAATTCTTCAAATTTTGCCTTCGGCAATCCTTTTTTAGTACCATCTAAACGACCAACCAAGGAAACACGAGGGAATTCCTTTATTATATCATTAAATCCTTGCGTACGCTCTCGTCCCACTGAAGTATCCAAATCAGCAAATACTTCAACGACCTTTACTTTCTCTTTGGAATTTGAAACTAAATATTTCGCAGCCAAACGGCCTACTTCTAAATTATCAGCACCTAAATAAGTAGTAAATTGATCGGTATTAATCTTTCTATCGACCAAAATTATCGAGATATTTTTTTTATACGCTTTTTCAATAATTGGCGTCAATGCATCACTTTCTAACGGAGAAACAATAATAGCGTCCATCCCGTCATCTATCATTTTCTGAATTTGTTGGATTTGCGTCTCTGAATCTCTATTTGCATTATAAATAGTTAAATCAACATTTGGATAAATAGAAGCTTCCAATTTCATTGAATAATCCATCGCTACCCTCCATTGGTCACCACTTATACATTGTGAAAAACCAATTTTGATCCTATGATTACTCTCATCGTCTTTAATACACGAAAAACATGTAAAAATTAAGAGAAAAACTAAAATATGTTTCGTCCATTTCAACATTGCAACAGTATTTTTAATATGCATTTAATTTCTTTATTACAAATTAAACATAACGGAAGTAATTTTAAACAATTTAAAAAAATACAATTATAAAATTTACAATCATATATTTAAAACATGTAATCATTACATTATTGATAGTTTAAGAATTCGAAATTACTTTTTTTTGAAGAAAAAAAAAGATAAAATTGATACAATAAAGTATAGTTTAGTAACATTATAGATCTGAATAATTAAATACATCTAGGATCCATAGTAATTTAATTAGTTCAGCCAAAAATAAAGAGGATAAAGAAAGAAGCAACTATATTTCCAACTTATAAAGAATCTGTAATTATTTGTTATCAAAAAAGTGCTCATGTACCACTTTATTTTGGTGTGCTTAGCTTGTAGATTTTGCTAAAGTTATGTATGATGATGTCATACATAACTATCCAGATTTAGTTAGATATGTATGATTGGGGGCATACTTTATTTAATATCAAAAATAAACATTAATTCATACAAATCATTGTGTTAACTATCGCAATCGATTAGAGCATGCTTAACAAAAGTTCGAGGTTAGAAGACGAAAGATCCTTTAGATTTTCATTTTTACAGAGAATAAAACCATAATAATAGCGTTCTTAAACAAAACTATATTATGAACTTATTTGATTTTATGATAATGGAAATAGCTATGGATTTAGGGACTGCTAATACTTTGATAATATATAACGGAAAAATCGTAGTGGACAACCCTTCCATTGTGGCCAGAGATATTAGGAATGGTAAAACTATCGCCGTAGGTAAAGAGGCCAGCTTGATGCAGGGAAAAACACATGAGAACATCAAAACAATCCGACCGCTTAAAGACGGGGTTATTGCTGATTTTGATGCTTCGGAAAAAATGATCGGTTGGTTTATAAAAAATATACCTCAATTAAAGAAAACTTTTTTTACTCCCACACTGCGAATGGTGGTATGTATTCCCAGTGGTATTACCGCAGTTGAAAAGAGAGCCGTAAAGGAGTCCTGCCAACGGGTAAATGGAAAAGAAATATATTTAATTCATGAACCTATGGCTGCCGCTATTGGAATTGGTTTAGATGTGATGCTGCCCAAGGGAAATCTGATAGTCGATATTGGTGGAGGGACTACAGAAATTGCCGTTATTGCCCTTGGGGGAATAGTTTGTGATAAATCTATAAAAATTGCGGGTGATGTTTTTACCAACGATATATTGTTTCATATGAGGACTCATCATAATCTGTATATTGGAGAAGCTTCCGCTGAATCGATAAAAATTGAAGTTGGTGCTGCAATGGAAGGGCTCGAGGAGGCTCCTGATGATTTAACGGTTCGTGGAAGAGATATGCTTACAGGGAAGCCTAAAGAAGTTTTGGTTACCTCCAGGGAAATAGCAAGAGCTTTGGATAAATCAATTCAGAGAATTGAAGATGTTATTATGGTAACGCTTTCACAAACACCACCAGAACTGGCCGCAGACATTTATCATACGGGTATGTATCTTGCAGGAGGTGGAGCAATGCTTCGAGGCCTTGACAAAAGAATTTCGCTGAAGACGGATCTGCCGGTCTATGTTGCAGAAGATCCTTTAAGGGCCGTGGTTAAAGGTACCGGTATTGTTTTAAAAGACATGGCTAGATATAAAAGTGTATTGATGAAATAAGTTCGTTATTTCATCAATACAATTGAGCTTTTGCAATAGTTTTAAAATAGTAGAAGTTATACAACAACTACCACCGCTATTTGTAGTTTTATAATAATCTTTCGTCCCATATAAAATCTTCAATGGTGGTTATTTTTACATGAGTTTCAAAAAGAGGGTGTTTCGTGTTTATTACGACATTGTATTCCTGTGGGATAATTACAGAAGGTATTTTTAAAACTAAACTTTCTTGAGATTTATACCAGTTAGATCCTATATCTTGAAGTGTAGGATATGCCTCAATAGATCTCCAGTTTTTAGGAAGCATATTGGGATCAATTTCTTTTAAAAATGATGCTGCTTCTTGTATTTCAATTGTCAATAATTTATAGGGGGTTGATGGTAAAATGTATGATCTATGCACAACCATTTCAAGTGTTGACAGTGCTCTGTTGCTGCCCGTGTATATTACAAATTCATCTTTTTTATTCCATCTATTTGCTGATCCCGATGCGACTAATGTAGAAGAATATTTTTCCTTTCTTATGTTATATACTTCCATTGCTACTATACATTATCACCATATTCAATAGCAGTAAGTCTGTCATCAATAAATTTTAACCCAGAAACTGTGTCAAGAAAATCCATCGGGGCTTTCTTATCGAGTAAAAAATTTTCTGTGATTAACCATTTATCAAAATTCTCAATGCTATCGAAAACTTCAATACCGTGTTTGTAGAGTGAAATCAACAAAACAATATGTTCCTTTGTATTGTCCTTTAAAACAACATCAGATTTTTTATAATTTCTAAAAGTTCTTGTGTTTATGTTGAGCCAATTTGATATTATATCATCTTTCAAATTGGTTAACTCTTTTAAAAGATTTAAATATTGAAAATTTACGTTATGGTTCTTAACATAAAAGAAAATCTTAGTTAAATCCCCTATCTCAGGAATGTCTTTAATACTTTCCTTAACTTTTTTGTCAAGTACTGCGTTCATAATTTAGTCTTTTTTGTAAAGTTAGGAAAATATTCCGTCTGTAAACGGAATATTTTACAAAAACAAACATACAACGGCAATCTGTGTGTAAAAAAACGTCGTTTCTGTTTCATAAAATATAGCATCCAGTCTCCCCCACTCTATCTTGATTTCATACTCTATCCATGCCTTTGGGTAGGCTTTGAGTAGCTTGGACAATACAGCCAAATTAACTTTGAGAGCTAGGACAGGGCTTAACAAAAACGAGGTCAGGAGACCTGGAAGAGCTAGAGAGCACAGTAAATTAGCCGCGTTGCAAACGCTCTAGTTAGAAAACAAAAGAATGTAGATACTCGTTGCAAACGACCAGAGGGAAAATTATTGACAAGTCTCTGACAAATTCCCATATAAAAGAGGCACATTGGCCTCTTGAAAAATTACAAATCTCTTTTACGACAACTCCATAGTTGCAGAATCACAGCGGTTCCGTTCAACACGAGTTTCATTGTTCGTGCTGCACACGCAACGAAACTCTAGCTGTTAGCGGCTGGCTTGTTGTCCAGTCAAGTCGGTTGGTGCATAGCCAAAGTGTTTTTTGAAAGCGTATGAAAAGTGCGATAAATTCTCAAAGCCGACCTCGTAGCAAACGTCAATTGGTTTCTTTTTCTTTTCGACAAATTGATAATGTGCTAATTCCAATCGCTTTTGAGTAAGCCAACGTTGTGGTGTCGTGTTGAATATTTTACTAAAATCCCGTTTGAAAGTTGTTAGGCTACGACCTGTCAGATAGCCGAATTTTTCTAACGGCAAATTGAACATAAAGTTCTTTTCCATATAATCCGCCAATTCAATTTTCCCAGGCTCTTCAAAGTTTGCTAAAACATTATCAATTCCCTTGTCAATAGCCCTTAGAATACAAATGGCTTCTGTAATTTTCAAGGTGGCGATATTTTCAGGAAGTTCTTTCATTTCAAAATACGGAACTAATGAAGCAAGGCAACTTTCCAGCAAAGGATGATTATTGAAAGAATAAATTTTCTGCGATTCCACCGCTTTGGGTTTTACATTTAGGTTGGAGTAAAAATCTCTTAGCCTATCGGTGGATAAGTGCATTACCACGGTTTTGTGCGGTTGTCCATTAGTAGGATAATTTATAATTGTTGCCAGTTGATTTCTGGGAATTAAAAATATATCACCTTTCTTAAAAAAGTAAGTGGCATCTGCCTGTACAATTTTGGTTTCACCCGAAATAAACCAGATGAGCATATGGTGGTCGAACATAATATCCGACTTGAAAAACTTGTCCTCGTAAGAGGACAGTTTTATATCATCAGTTATATATTTTGCTTTATATTCCATGGCGCATTTTTTGAATTTCTTTTCTTCAGATAGGAATTTATGAATACAAAAATAGAAATAATCATAGGATTTGCTGTTATACTGACTGACCGCCATCAATCAGGAAATTTGAGCCTGTAATAAACGAAGCACTCTCGCCTGCTAAATAAGTTATCAAATCTGCTACTTCATCTGCTTTGCCCAATCTTGACAAAGGAATGCTATTTATTATTTGAGCTTCAACATAATTATCCAACCCAAGTTTATTCATAATTTCTGTAGCAACTGGCCCCGGACTTACTGCATTTACACGAATTTTGCGGGAAGATAATTCCAACGCTGCGATTTTCATTACTGCATTGATGGCTGCTTTGCTGGCTGCATATACCGATGCACTTTATGGGGAAATGGTGGCAGACGTTGACGATAAAAATACTACTGATGCGTTATCATTAAGGATAGGAACAAATTTACTCAAAGTAAAATACGCCCCTTTAAAATTTACATTCATTACTTCGTCAAACATATTTTCAGTCATTAACTCAATGGGTGCAAACTTTGTGATACCTGCATTGATTAGTAAAATATCTACTTTTCCAAAGTCCTCTTTCACTTTTGCAACCAATATATCAATGTCGGATAAGTTGGATTGGTCTGCCAACAAACCACTTGCATTAAGTTCTGATGCGGCCTTTTCAATCGCTTCTTTTCTTCTGCCTGTGATGATGACTTTTGCTCCATTTTCATTCAGTGCTTTTGCTGTGGCATAACCGATGCCGCTGTTGCCGCCCGTAATGACGGCAACTTTATTTTTTAGATTTTTCACTTTAGCATTTTTAAGAGTTTAATTAATGTTGAATGTGAAGCCTGTCATTGCTTCGCTTAATATCCATAAACGTTTGGCACTTTCTTCATCTAATGAGTAACGTTTTACACCATTTGACATTGAAATGTCAGAAGCCAATTCGGCAACGTCTGCATCTTCACAATACACTCCTCCAACATTGTTCAATAAAGGACTGGTGGCACACCAAACTGTTGTGGCTGCACCTTGTGGAATTGTTTTTAATGATGCGGCTATTTCTGGTAACAGATTACCGTCTGCATCAAGGAAACCCATTTGTTGAAACAGTTCTAATGATGCCTCTCTTCCTAATTCTGTTCCAGCAATAGAACCAGGGTGTAATGAATAAGCCCTTACATTAAATGCTTTGGCTAAATTGTCCAATTCAAGTGCAAATAAATTGGTGGCAGTTTTTGATTGCCCATAAGCCTGCAGCGTTTCGTATTCTCTGTTAAGAAAATTAGGGTCGTCAAAATCGAAGCCTGCAAATTGATGTCCGTGAGAAGATACATTAATTACCCTTGCACCATTGGCTTTTTTGAGGGCTGGCCAAAGTCTGGCTGTCAATTGAAACTGTGCTAAATAATTGGTAGCTAATTGCGATTCGATACCACGGCTGTCTTTACGCAGCGGTACCCACATAATACCTGCATTGTTAATGAGCAAATGAAGTGGTCTGTCGGAAGCCAAAAACTTTTCGGTAAATGCATCAATTGAATCTGGATTCATCAAATCCATTGTTTCCAATTCAACATTTGCAATACCAGTCAAATTTCTTTTTGCTTTTTCTGTATCTCGTGCAGGTACAATTACTGTTGCCCCTGCGGCTGCCAGCGTTTTGGTAGTTTCCAAACCAATACCTGTGTTACCACCCGTTACGATGGCGATTTTTCCAGTAAGGTCAATGCCTTTAATTACATCACTTGTTGTGGATTTTGCATTGAAGCCAGAACCTGTCGGTTTTTGTAACGCTCCTTGATAATTGTTTTGTTCCATCTTTTTAAATTTTAAATGTTTTTGATGGAACAAAAGTAGAGCGGATGTTTTGTCAAGGCTTTGTTTAAACGTCCGAATATGCTTTGTTTAAAAGGTCGATATTTTGAGATGTGTCTGTAAGATCACCTCTAACTTGTTGATATGCAAAACAATATCACACAAATCCATCCAGTTTTAGCTAGATATATGATTTGGGACATACTTTATTTGAAACCAAATATAAGCATTAATTCTTACAAATAATCATAATAACTATCGCAATCGATGAGAGCATGTTTAACAAAAGTTCAAGGTCAAGTGACTTCAAAGAGATGGTGGAACTCTTTGCAAACGACCGGAGGGGGCAGTGTTATTTTCATTACTTAGTATCACCCTGTCTCCCCCACTCTATCTTGATTTCATACACTATCCACGCCTTTGAGTAGGCTTTGAGTAGCTTGGACTCGCCAGAAAGTGGGCTTTGGGTGGACTTCGAATCGTCCTTGAAACAACTAGGTTATTCCATAATTACAATGTCATAGTTCAGTTTAGTTTCCGACTGTCAGAATTTTTTTTTAAAAGTGTCTAAAAATTCAACTTGTAAATTATTTTCCTTTTTTAAGATTTTTCTTTACTAACTCATAAGAATCTCCTACCAATTTAAGTATTTTTTCATCAGAAAGATCCTTGCCAAATGCTACACTTATCCAATGTTTTCTGCTTAGGTTGAATGGATCTCCAACAGCGAGGTAGCGGTTTTTTAAATCTTCTAATTCATCAATGTGGTATTTTATAGTGCAACTTTCAAAATTGTCTATATCTAACAAACAAAACATTTTACTGTGAACATAAAAAACCAGTATGGAACGGGAATTGCGAAAAAAACCTTGAAAAGGCATCCTTTCATCTGTATCGGGAAGTGATAGGCAAAATAATCTAAATTTTTCAATGTCCATATCTAATCATTTTCAAGGAATAAATGCATTGACTTTTTAATTAATTAAAGTAGTTAGTTTAAATCATTGGGGACAATGATAGAAAGCATTTTGTCGGGTAGTTTTGTTTTAAAGTCCGAATTACTTTGTTTATAGAACTAGTCGGATAGCATTACCGCTAACGCA
Organism: Flavobacterium aquiphilum; assembly: GCF_027111335.1. NCBI lineage: Bacteria > Pseudomonadati > Bacteroidota > Flavobacteriia > Flavobacteriales > Flavobacteriaceae > Flavobacterium > Flavobacterium aquiphilum. The sequence continues at coordinate 3,160,093 of NZ_CP114288.1, forward strand.
TCTATATGTCCGACAAAATCAGACTTATCTGCCTCAAATTGGGTGTATAAGTCTGACAAACGTTAGGGCTTATTTTTGCTTATATAAACAATTCTTTTTCAAATCATCATAATTACCATCGCAATCGATCAGGAGATTATGCCATTTGTACACATAAAATAGTCCAATCTACTCGTTCTTTAGACTATTTTATATGCACAAATGGCATTACTTAACAAAAGTTCGAGGTTAAGAGACTACAAATAGCGGTAGAGCACGGTAAATTAGCCGCGTTGAAAACGCTATAGTTAGTATTAAAAAGAAAATAGGTACTTGTTGCAAACGAGCCAGAAGGGCCTATAAAATTTATCTATTACCATCGCAAAGTTTCAACAAAAAATGAACCATTTTCCTTTAATGCGTCAAAGAATATTGGTTTTGTATCTAAACGATTCCAATCTCTTTGAAGTTCACAGGCTAGCTGGGTAACAGATGATAATTGTACACCCGCTTGTTCCATTCTACGAAGGGCAGTGTCGTGAGCAATGGTAGAAGTACCTCCTACTGCATCGACAATAGTATAAACTTCATATCCTTCCTTTAGCAAGTCTAAAGCAGGAAAACACAGACAAACTTCTGTCCATAATGCACAAATGATCAATTTCTTTCTGCCCAATGCTTTTACGGCATCCTGAAACCCTTTGTCTTCCCACGAATTTACTGTAGTTCTATCTATTTCCTTAAGATCTGTTAATACGTCTTTTATGTGCTTGATAGTCGGTTTGTTAATACCAGATTCTACATTTACAGTAGAAAGAACTGTTGGTATATTAAATCCCTTCGCCAATTTTGAAACGGTTACAATGTTTCTTACCAATTCTACGTGATCCATTGAACGAACAGAGTTCACTTGTAAAGGCTGGTAGTCGATCAAGATAAGTGCTGAATTTTCAGGTGAAATTAAATGATCAGTTTTCGGATCTCTAATAGGTGTAATGCTACTCATTATCTATGATTTTTATGTGTTGAAATATTATTCTTTGTTTGTTTCTAATGCTTAGTGAGAACTTTTCTTCCGAATTTACTTTGTTTTTTATTAAAATAATGCTTTCTTTTTGGTTGTGTAATTTTCTATATCATTACCACCAACCTTGTTTATATTTGTGAATCTGTCACACATATCCACCCAAAATAGGTTGTATATGTGAAGTGGGGTTAAATAAATGCTTATTCAAATATAAATATAAACATTAATTCTTTCAAATCATCATAATAACCATCCCAATCGATTAGGAGAACGCTTAACAAAAACCCGAGGTCTAGAGCCTTCAAAGAGATGTAGGAACTTGTTGCAGACGACCAGAGGGGAAACATCGTAAATTAGCCGCGTTGCAAACGCTCTAGTTAGTGGACAAAAGAATGTAGATACTCGTTGCAAAAGAGCACCAGAGGGATTTCATTACTTCGTCAGTTCGTCCCGATAATCATCGGGACTCGGGTGTTTTTGCTTCGCATGCAACGAATCCCAGCTGTTGGAAGTAGTTTTATTTTTTGTCTAATTGAAATTCAATCGCTGCTTTCGAGTGTAATAACGCTGTGTCAAAGGTCGGCACTTTTACATCAGATTGTTGAATAACTAACGGAATTTCAGTACAACCAAGTATAATTCCTTCTGCTCCATTTTCTATGAGTTTGTCAATTATTTTTAAATATCTTTTTTGGGTTTCATTAGTTACAATTCCTTTTCCTAATTCTTCAAAAATTGTCGTATGAACGAACTCTCTGTCTTCATCATTTGGAATAATAGCCTCAATTCCCTTGTCCGATAATTTAGATTTAAAAAAGTCTAGTTCCATTGTAAATTTTGTCCCAAGTAGCCCTATTTTTTTTAGTCCGTTCTTTTCAATTTCTACTGCAGTAGCGGTTGCAATATGAATAATTGGCAAGCCAATTTCTTTTTCAAGTCTGTCTGCAATAAAATGCATTGTATTAGCACATAAAACAATTCCTGTCGCCCCGCAAGATTTTAAATCATTACAAGCCTTTGCAACCATTTTGAAAGTCGTTTCCCAATCGTTTGTATCATTATTCTTTTTTATGTCGGCATAGTTAAAAGAATAAATTAGACATTGAGAATAGTTAAGCCCACCTAATTTATCGTTAATTCCTTGGTTAATCAGTTTATAATAATCAACTGTCGAAACCCAACTAATTCCACCAATAAGTCCAATTGTCCTCATATTTTCTGTTTTGTAAGTGTCGTTTTAAAATTAATTTGCTACAAGAGGTTTGGTGTTAAATTAAGCCTTGTTTTCGGATTTGCCACCTGAGTCCCAATAATTATCGGGACGAACAAGCGAAGCAAAACATCCTAAATAAAAACCATTTTTAAATTCAGCCTAATGTCCAAATCACTTGTAGCAAGTGTCGGGCGATCGGCTATTTATGCGGTTAATTTCAACATTTATTTATAAGTTTTTCAGATAAATTTTCTAATATTCATCATAAATCCTAAATGCAATCCTTCGTGATAATTATTATATTCTAATGATTCTTTTAATGAGCCTAAATGAAATCCCATACTTGTGGTTCGTTCATTATAAACCTTAAATTCTCCGTTATAAAAATCAGATTCTGTTTTCTCAATTAGCGAAATTAAGAGTTCTTTCAAATCTTTTATTTCATTTTCTGATGTTTTTTCTGTTGGTTTTGTTCCTGGTTTATAAAGTTCCAATAATTCATCTGAAATATATCCTTTCAAACCTGAAGATTTATAAATTAATACTTGTTGACAAACTATAATATGCCCAATATTCCAAATCAAATTATTGCTAAATCCAACAGGTATTTTATTCAATTGTTCTAAACTATATTTCTCAAAAAAATCTAAAAATAAATCTCTATTTTTTGTCCAAATTTTAAAAGTGGCTTTCATTTTGTTATTTCTTCTTTAGGTTATTGAATTCCCGTATTTTCGTTGTAGCTGTCACCCCACGTTTTAAGGCTTGCAGAGGTGGCGAACTTCGAAACCGATAATTTTCCACTAAGATAGAATTTCTTGAGAAAGATAAACTTGAATTTACCACATATCTCGCCATTTCTGCAAACCGCGGTTATAGCCAGTGCTTTCTATATTCAACTTATTCCTTAGAGATGAATATAGAGTCTCTTTTCACAACTTCTCCGTTAATTATTTTCTCATATATTTTATAGTTGTGAGGATTAATATATTCTGTAACAACTTCAGTATATTTCAGCTTTCCGAATTTATCAAAATAATGTGTATTAGTTATGCCATAATCCATTCCTGAATTTTCTGTAATCAATTTTCTTCCATTTTTATTAATATCCTCTATATGACTTGCTGACAAATACTCAGAATATTCAAATGTTTTTGACTGATTGTTAAATAAGTAAATATTTGTTAGACTGGTCATTTCGTTACTTCCTTTTGAATAGAAATAAAAATCTTTAAATCCATCAAAATTAAAATCTTTAAAGTAGTAATTATTGAGATTTTCAAAATACCCATCTGATTTATAGTTAACTGAGTCTTCTACATCCAAAGGTGTTTCAAGTAATATTTGTTTATTCTTATAATTTTTTAGGTTTACATATATTTCGCTCACATTTTTTTCTTGATAAATAACTTGAAAAATAATGCGGTTTTCCCAATTACACAAAATACCATTCAACTCAAATGGCTTACTTACTTTGACAATTGTATCATATTTAATTTCGGGAATTTCTAATGTAGAAGCTGTATCATTAATAGAGACTTCTCTTGTATCTTTAGTTGATACACTATCTTTAACAGTGTTTTTTGCAGAAGAGGTATTTTTAATTGGGTTTTTACAACTCACTAAAAATAAAATAGCAATTATATAAAACAGGTTTTTCATTTAGTTCAATTTACCAGATCCATTATTCCAAATCAATGATACATCTCTATCACAACCACCAAAATAATTACCTAAAATATAAATACTTTTTTCTTTATGGCTAATTTTCAAGATAATCGGAAAAGTGATGAGTTCGAATGTATTAAAAGACAAGGAAGATTTTATTTTACCCGATTGATTTATTTTACTTAAATCCAACATTTTTCTCAATCCCTCATTTAATTTTTTATCACTGGTTTCAATAATTTCATTAGCATACTGTTCCATTATGATGCAACCTCTCATATTAATTGTTTGAAAGAGATAATAATTTTGATTGTCAAGATTTACTTCATTCACTACTTTTTTATAAAATTTTTCTTTTAAAAGTTCTTCTGAAACGGGCAAAATTTCATAGTTAAATTCTTCAATTTCTACTCCATTTAGAGTATATATATTTAATGTTAATATTCCTCCACCGCAAGCTTGTGAAAATCCATTTTGCGAAATTAAGATTCCAACAAATAATATTAATTTTATTATCTTTTTCATTTTAGTTCTGATTTTCATTTAGCATTGGCTATAACTCGCTTATACTCGCTACAACGTAGCGACAATCTACCTAATTTGGAATGTATAGTCCCTATTATTTCGCGGATTTTGAACAAAAATAGGAATAATATTTTTATTACAAATCATCATAACAACCAGTGCAATCGATTAGGAGAAAGCATAATAAAAATGAAATCAAGAGGCTTCAAAGAACTGGGGAGCACGGCAAATTAGCCGCGTCGTAAGAGCTCTAGTTAGTAGACAAAAGAATGTATATACTCATTGCAAACGAGCACCAGAGGGCTTCTATTCACAATAGTTATCTATTGCAATTAAAGTATCGTCTTTCATTTTTACTTTTTCATCCACATAGGTTTTTCTCTGAGTATTTGCTTATAGACAGGGCAACTTTCTGAATGTGCCCCATGTAAATAACTAATACTCATTAAAAATTCATTTACAATCTCACCGCCTGTGAAACGAAAAGTCTTTTTAAATAATTTTACCCAATCTTCCTTTGTTTTAGGATGATGATGCTCCAGCCATTTTTCAAATGAACCAAATTCTTCCTGTAGAGTCAAGATTGTTTTTGCATTTTCAATGGCTGCATTTACCTTCAATCGGTTCCTTATAATTCCAGCATTTGCTAAAAGTCGTTCGCGGTCCTTTTCGGTGTAGTTCGCCACTTTTTTTATATCGAAGTTGCTGTACGCTTCCCTGAAGGATGCTTCTTTTTTCAGAATTGTTTCCCAACTTAGTCCGGCCTGGTTAATTTCCATTACTAAACGACAGAACAACTCGTTATCATCGTGAAGCGGAAAGCCGTAATAATTGTCGTGGTAATTTTTATGCAATGCTTTCTTTTCTTCAGACTGCATAGTTTCTATAGCGGTGCAATAACTCATAATTTGAATTTTTAAAAATAGAGAGTGACCAAAGATAGTCACTCTCTACTCTATTTAATCTGTTATTTTTAAATGCTGAATTTGTTCATCAACAATATCAAAGTGAAATTTCAGCGTAATAGGGCTTCCTGGAAATGTGCCCGAGCATTCTGCTGACAAAACACTTGTTGTGCCGTTTTCGGTATATTCCAGTGGTTTCATCACTGCTTTGTAATTCTTGTTTGAGTGGTCGATCCAGCCCTCTATTTCCAATCTTCCCTTATGCGTTTTACCTTCATCAAAAACAATGGCAGTTTCTGAAAACAAATTTGCATAGGTCACAGCATCAAACTCATTCTGTGCTTTAATCAAGTCAGTTAATACTTTTGGTAAGTTCATTGTTATAATTTTTAAAGATTATTAAATTGTTGGTACTGTACCGCCATCTATTATATATTCAGTTCCTGATAAATAACTGGCTCTCGGCGAAACAAGAAAACCGACCAATTCAGCTACTTCTTCCGGCTCAGCAGGTCTGCCGTAAGGTATTCCACCCAATGCATCCATTACACCTTGTTTTGCTTCTTCTACACTACTATTGGCGTTTCTTGCAATCTCAGCCAGCCAAGCTTTCGATGCTCCTGTATTGATCCATCTAGGAGAAACAGTTAGCACCCGAACCCCTTTAGGTGAAACTTCATTCGATAAGCTTTTACTATAGTTTCTCAATCCTGCTTTTGCAGCCGCATAAGGCAAAGTAGAGTCATACAGTGGTAGTATTCCTTGGATAGAAGCTATATGAATAATAACTCCGTTTTTTCGATCTACCATTTGTGGTAAAAATCCCCTGTCAAGTCGAACAGGAGCAAGCAAATTAGCCTGCAGGGTCGATTCCCAATCTTTATCAGATAATGCAGTAAAGCCGCCGGCAGGTGTTGTTGAAGAACCAAGATTGTTCACCAAAATATCAAGCCTTCCATAAGTCGAAAGCACTTCATTAATTACTTTTTGCGTTCCTTCTGCTTTACTCAAGTCGGACGCAATGAAATGCAGTTTACTGTTTTCTTTTTCCGGTGCGTTTCTTGCAGTGATAATAACCGTTGCCCCAGCTTGTAGCAGTCTTTCTGCAATTGCTCTTCCGGTTCCTTTTGTACCTCCTGTTACTAAGGCAATTTTGCCTGATAATTCGTTTTGATAATTCATCTTATATTCGTTTTAAAATTGCTAGGTACAAATTTCTGAAGTATGTAAATTTCTCACAAGTACGGAGTTACGATTCATATAGGGATAAATTTTTCCCCTATTGCAGGAATTGGTAGATAGGTTTATTTTTGTAATATGTCTGAGAGAAAAACAATACCGAACTTAAATTGTGGACTTGATCTTATAGGAGAAGTACTCTACGGGAAATGGAAGATACGTTTGCTTTGGTTTATTAATGAAGGAAAACAACTTTCGGTAAAAAGTAATTTGGTGCGGTGTGCAAAAAATAGAGCGGTAAAAAGTCTTAAAATGTATCGCACAAACATAAAAAAATAAGGCCAATGCTTTTAGATACTGTTTGAAATTGTGGGTACGAGTGTGACACTCGCACTAGCCCTATGTTACCTAATGCTCGGACTATCGGGGGAATGTATTTTAATTTGTTATGGTTTAAGTGGTGGCTGATTATTTGGCTATTACACTTGAAGCATTTGCTTATTTTTTTGCGTATCTTTATAGTATAATAATGGAATTTTGCTATTTTTTTATTCGAAAGATTAAAGATTATGGTGAAAACGAGTTTCGCTTCTTACTTACGAGATACAATAGCATACTTAATCCACAATGTCATGGAAATTAATTGGTTTATATTATCGCTTGTCTTTCTTGCGGCTATTATCCTTATCTTTATCTTAATAAAGCAAAACAGAAAAGATGAAAAAAAGCTTGAAAAAGACTTAAACTACTTTAAAAAAGAAGAAGAGGTAGAATTAAATGACGAGAAGGATTTATAATTTTTCTAACACAAAACAGCTATTTCTAGTTTTGAAGGAGTTATAGTGTGATGTCAGGAGGCTTCGCAGCGAAGCTACTTTTTTTATAAATAAATATTAAAATTAATGCAGTAAGAAACTGCTAAAACAAAATTTGTCATATTTTTTTAGTCGAATATTTTTTAGTTTGATGCTTCAAAAATTAAAAAGAGAATAACCAATAGCAACTCCCAGCCAAGGTTTCTTATTATAATTCCATTTTTGCGCATCATCTCCTATTGCATAATCCCAGCCAGAAAATAGACCGAAATTTATTTTGTTATAAGAAAATGAAGCACCTACTCCTACAGATGCTAGTCCTTTTACGATTTCTACATCTGGCCCTAGAGGGACATCAGCTTTAGAAGTATTATTACTATTTAGTATTACTGAGGAAGCTCCCAAAATTAGACCTCCAGTTACTTTCCAAGTATTGCTTTTGTTACCTATTTTTTCTTGATAGAAAAAACTCGACTGCCCCATCGAATAACCAAGTAATACATTTCCATTAATAGTCGTTGAAAATTCCTCGGAAAGTCCATGTCCCTTAAACCTATACTTTACGGGAATAACAAGTGCTGAAACCGTATACTCATCAAACCATAACCTAATACACTGACGATTTTTAAGTTTATAATAATATATCGATTGATTCAAATATTTTCCAGTCGTATCTCTTTTTAAATAACCATTTATATAAACTTTATCTTCTTCAAAAAGCACACTACTATTAATACAATGCGTAAGAGATACTTTTTGGGGAATTCTTGCACTAATACTATCAACAAAACTTTGGTTAACAACCACTTCCCTTACAGCTATAACTTTTTTCTCACCAGTAAGAATTTCTTGCGACAGAGTTACTTTACTACCTATGGAATATTGTCTAAGAATTTCATCTTTTTTTTGCTGATCCATTTTTCCAAATTTTATAATGCTATCTTTCATAAGATAAACAACATCTTCACCTTTCACTTTAATTTTGCTTTGCGTGATCCAATATTTTTTCTTAAAGCTTTCTTGTGCCTGTCCAGCCGAAAAACTGATAATCAATAAAAACAGAATAATTTTTTTCATATTTGTAAGGATTTATGTTTAAATATTGAAACACCAAATGTTGAAATCTATAAATATATCAGAATTTACTCATTTTTTATAAAAATAACCATACATTCCATTTTTAAACAAGCAGTATAACTTTATTATACTCTCAAATATATAAATAATTATTTACAAATTACAAAAATTAACTATTACAACAAACGAGAAAATACCCTCCTAAAATCTCGTGCCCGCAAAACAACAAATCGCTAACAAATCCGCCCGCATAAAAAAAAGAGGATGCAAAATCCTCTTGAAAAATTACAAATTTCTTTTACGATAACCCCATAGATAAAAAATCACAGCAGTCTAGTCCAACATAGATTTCATTATTGGTACTGCACATGCTACGAACTCTAGCTGTTGTAAGCAGGAATCATTTTCTTAAATCTTCTTCATTATTTTTAATTTCTGTCTTAATCAGCACAATTAATTATCCTATTTCTGTTTTTAAATTTGGGTAAAATTCATCAGCTTTTTTTCTAAATTCTCCTTGTTCAGTTGATATAATGCTCAAATCAGTATCCCTAAATTTAGTTGGCAAACTTTTACGATAGTATGAAGACCAAATGTGAATTGCATTACTAACATTCGCGAACTTTCATTGATATGATTTGGTGAAATTAAATTTGCTTTTACTGAAAGTACAAACCCTTCGTCAATTAGTTCAGAATAGTCTTTTCCTCTTTCCGTATATCTTTGGGCTTTTTCCAATGATGCAATTAAGTCTATATAAAAAGATTTTATTTCACCATTCTCCTTAATTTTTAAGTCTTAAATAAATCTGCTTTTTTTACGCTGATTTGTAAAATACATAGTCAAAGCAACTCCAAGTAGAGCTGACAAAACTATAATAATTACTATTTCAAATTCCATTGTTTCTCCTGTTTTGAGGTATTCTTTCTACTAACATCAGTCTGTGAAAAAACTAATAAATGATTCTCAAAGAATCACATTTATAAAATTTTTCTCTAACAGGTATAAGAATAACTTCTCTTTTTGATGTATTTTTTTTTTCACAATCTTACTTTTTCGGGCTCTGCGTTCGGGCGAGTTTCAAAGCACTAAACCGTCAAACAGTACTCAACTTGAATAAAGGCACAAAGTTCAGAGTTTACACGTCACCAAGCTTGACTCAAAACTCTTATTACAAGCAGTTTTATTTATCCCATGTGTCAATAATTCCAACCATTTGAATTACCGTATTAATAGTGGCGGTTAATTCTAACTTTGATTTTAAATATTTCAAATAAAGTTCATGTGCGCTATTATAATTAGAAATTTGCTTATCCAATAATGGTGCATTAGAATTAATTTCAAATAGCTTTTCCTCAAATTCTGTCAACATTAAACGTGGTCCAACTCCACCACCTCCTGGTTCTCCTCTGCAATCACCGTCTCTTACAGGGTCAACTTTCTTAATTAATTTTTCACTAAAACCAAAAGAAAATCCGTTTTCAATGCCTCCTTCAATTGTAAGTGTATACAAAACTATTTTATAACCTTCAGACATACAATTAGTCGCTTTACTTGTAGTAATCTTAATTTCTTGGGAATAGGTTCCAATTGGGAATTTCTGTTGCAATTCGGATATTGCATTTGAAATAAATTTAAGTCTTTTCGAAGGGGTCTCTAAAGTATGATTTTCATTTAAAGCTTCAGAAAAATACTGCCTACTATCTTCTAATAATGCTTTTGTGAAATTGTCACCTTTTTCTAACCAGTAACATAACTCTAATTCTGTTTGGAAAGCCAGCATGTAAACATGAATATGAGCAAATCCATAAATAGCAAGCAAGTTCTTTGTTTCATGAATTGAGGCGAATTGTTCCTCAATATTTCCTTTTCCGGTTTCTAGCCATCCAATCAAAAATAAATTGGTTGTATTTATTTTGGAAGACAAAGTATTCGCAATAAATTCAATTTGACGCTGGTCAATATAAACTTTGAGGTCTTGCAAAAGATTAATTATCAATTTTAAGTCCTGTTGCATATTCCTTATATCTGAATATATTTTTCGCAAATATTTAAGCTCTTCACTTGGTCCCGATCTCTTTCGCTTAAACATATTATAAAGCTTATATCCAGTTTCTGCTATCGCAATAACTGTTGCAGGATCAGTATAAATGCTGTCAATTAATTTGTATTCCTCAACATCCAAGTTGTAGGATTGGATTTTCACTAAGTCTTCGTTTTTCATGTCATTGATTTATTTTAGTTGTCTTTGTAAAATTACTGGTAACTAGATTATTGACAAAACAACCCTTCGTATACCACCTAAATTCGGGTGGATAAGCGAAGGTTTGTTTCGCTTTGTGCTTTTTCAAATATATTAATTTTTTCTTACAAATCATTAAATAAACTTTAATTTACTAGATACTTTTCGTACATAAGCAAAGATATACTCCCATAAACTTACAGCCAATCCGTTCCGTAAATTCATAATAGTATTGCCGTAAAATAAAAAAACACCATCTCGGCATCTTCTCATTTCTTAAATCCCGTGATACCGCCTATCCCTCAACCGTTCACAAGATATCATTCTGAGTTTAAGCCCTCACATGATATAATAATTATTTCTATTTCTTGCAATTTTTACTATATTTACGTTGAGTCTTTATTTCTCCAAAAGAATATTTAAAAACGACATTTTATGCTATCGCGAGGAATTGAAACACTAAAATATTTCCTATTGGAACATGGCCTTTGCTTTTCAATTATTACATTGCTATTAACTCTATTGATTTATAATTACAATAAAACTTTGATATTGGAAAAAGAACTTGTTTTAGTATACAATGAACTTCATGTAAAACAAGTGACTTTCGAGAAAAGACAAAAGGAGTATTATAAAAAAGTGGATCAACAGCAAGCAAAACTCGAACGTATGCTACAAGAAATCAAGTCGGGTAAATAGGTCTTGAATCTGTCAGTAATCTAAATGTTTGTAGTGCACATGCAACGAAATCGTAGCTGTTGTAGGTAGTGCCTTATTTTTATACTTTAGACTTCTTACTATTAAAAGTCTTCTGCTTTATCCATTGAATTGAAATATCAAAAGGTTCTGTGTCATTTTCAGAAGAAGTATTGTGCCCTAATTTAGAAAACAAAGTATACTCGAAAGGTTTACCTTGAGCTTTAAATGTATTTAATTGCTCTATACACAACTTTACTGGAATCTGTATATCTTTCTCACCAAAAAGCCACAGTCCCGGAATTGAAATAGTATTCAGAGATTTTTTTGGGTCTGTTGCAGTAAATTGATAACGGTCAGCATCATTTTTGATATGTTCACGAGTTTCTGCTTCAGTATGATTTTCCCAAAAATTATTGTTCCCATTAGTATAAAACTGAAATCGAAGTTGTTCCAGAGTTGTAATTGTAGGGCAACTAAATAAAACCATAAATTCTATTTGCGGGTTTTTGTTTGCAGCAATTGGGATTATCCATCCTGCTTGACTGAAGCCAAGTAATCCGATCGGTATTCTTTTATTTTTTAAATGTGTGCGAAATGTATTTACTGCTGAACTTGCATCTTGAGATAATAAATTAAGATTAGTAGTGTCAATATTATTCGTGCCAACGGATGGGCCTACATATACACCACCAGATTCTCCAACTCCACGTTTATCATATGTTAATACAGCAATACCTTCTTTGGCAAGACGTTTAGCGAACTCCATTTCTCTTTTTACAGGATCAGACCCATGAACAATTACAACAGCTGCAAATGCTTTTTTAGGTGTTAAAATTGAGCCTGCAAGAGTGATGCCCTGACTTTCAAACTTTACATCTTGAATGGCGAAGTCGGCCGATTGAGAAAATGCCATTTCTGGTAAAATCATTAATAATAGCCACAGAAATAAGTTAGAAGAAAAGTTAATGTTCATTTTGGCTTAATATAAAAATTACGTTATATCCTTGGGATTGTGTTAGCATTGTCTTCAACATCAGTTTGACTAAAAACCTCCACCCCGTTTTTGATAATTCGTTATTATCTAAATATAATCGGTAACTACTATTTTTTTTAAATTACCTCTGGTTTCGTCCAGCCAGGGTTTACGGCTGGTTTTTATTTTGTTTTGGTAACCGTGAATTTCATTTCATTACTTCGTCTGTTCGTCCCGATATTTATCGGGACTCGGGTGTTCATGCTGCGCACGCAACGAAATCCTTGCTGTTATCGGCTGCCTTTCTGTTCGTCCGAAGTGTCGTTAATTCTTTATTGCTCATCGTCTGTCGTTAATAGCTACAACTTTGTCAATAATGAATTTAGCAAAATCGGGAGATAGTTTCAATTTGTCTTTGCCGTAATTTAATGCACCTAAAGTTTGTCCGCCAACTGCTGTAATGGCTTCGTCAGGATTAGCTGCCAAAAATTCGTCTTTGAGAGAGTTTATCCAAAGATTATGACTTCCCCAAGTCGCACCAAAGTTTGGAGTTAAATTTTCTGCATCCACATACCAAGGCCATCTTTCCAACCAATCATCCTCCTCAATTTCTTCAGGTGTCGCCATTTGCGGAAAAGACGTTACTCTGTAAACCGATAAAATTTTTGTTGTGCCAACTCCGTAGGCAATAAGAATGTCATTCGGCTTTACTCCATTCGGTCTCAACTTAGAAAAGTTTAATTCTTGTTCTAAACTATTAAAAAGCCTATCCTCCGTTACAGGATTGTCTGTAACACCAATAGGTTTGAGCCAAAATACAATTGTGTCGTTAAGCTGAGAAGTCCAACTTGAAGAAGAAAGTAAGTCAGTAAGTTTTAAGTCAATATCCCGTGTTTCTGTCTGTGGTTGTTTTGCTAAAAAGTTTGTCGTTGCTTGTTGCATACGATATATTTCGTCAAAGCTCAAATTTGAAAACTCAATGCTATCAAGAATTGATGTTTCAAGTTTTTTGATTTCAACTTTATCTGAAATTTCTATACCCCACTCGTGGTTTCTGGAAAGTCCGCTGTCTGTAAAGTTTGCAGATGACACAATTGCGGAAACATAATTGTCGTCCTTTTTGAAGATATAAATTTTGCCGTGCAACTTGTTGTTAAGTGAAATTTGGTTAATCACTTTTTTGTCTTTGATGTCGGGAAATTCAATAAAAGAAATAAGTGAACTGATTTTCTTTATTTGGTCAAACGACTTTGGTGAAAGTGTCGTGATTAAGTGTAGTTTTTTTAGTTGCGAAAAGTCAACCTCGCCAAAGAAGTCCGCAAAGTCTGTCATTAGAAATGGACTTGTGAGGATTACTGTGTCACTGTCCCCGAACAGTTCTTTTAGTCGAGTTGAGTGGTTATCCGTGACGGATAAGTTGTTTATTATTTTAAAATCCATTTGTTGCAGTGTCGTTGTTTAAGGTAGCCGATAACTTGTTTATACGTATGATAATGTCATACAAAGCGATCCCGTTTTACTAGATATGTATGATGTGGGATATACTTTATTTGAAACCAAATATAAATATTAATTCTTACAAATAATCAAAATAACTTTCGCAATCGATTAGGAGGATGCATAATAAAATCAGGTCATGAGACTTCAAAGAGGTGGACGGTTACAAGCTGTGCTTCTGTTCTTTGTCATACATATTGCCAAACAACGGTTACAGGATGTTGTTATTCTTTAGGTTTTGTTTATTTTATAGTGATTTCAGATTTTCCATTAAACAAATCACGGAAGCAAATCAAAATAATACCAATAACGTTAATTGTTGTTGTAGTAATTAAAGTGTTTAAAACACTATCGGATAGACAAAATTTATCATTATTGTTTACTAAAATATACGCAACAATAAGTAACCAAATAGAAATTGTAGCAGAAGCCCAATAAGACATTTTAGTTCTTAATCCTGTTTAGCAATGAATCTACTTACTTTTGCTGTTTCTAAACTGTAAGACAGTAACGCAGTTTGTATTTCACCTCTGTTAAAGTCTTCTTGTGTTGGAGGTGTTTCAGGTTGAAGAGGTATTCTTCCTAAATTTTCATCAAAACTACTCATTAAGCAGAGGGTGTTAGCTTTGATTTATAATGCTCATAAATACTATCATCGTTTAGTATAGAATTGCAACCTGGACAGTACACCTCTTTCCAAGGTGTTCCTTCTTGGTGAGTTAAAGCACTTAGATAAACACCATCAAACTTTCCATAAATACTCCAAATTTTATCTAAAAATTTTTCGTCTTCTGATGTTATTTTTTCTCCTGAAGCTTGGTTAGGTAATTTATCCTTTATTTTCAAATCTCCAACTCTTTTCAAGTTCCCATATAGAGAGGGAAAAACTGGACCATAGTCCCAAGCTACTGGCTGTTCGTTTAGTAGTTTTTTAGTCTTTTCTGTAACTGCTAAATACCAACCGTAAGCAATGTAAGTAAGTTTTAGTAATTTCATAGGTGTTAACTCTCCGTCTTTGGAGTGCTTTTCTATAAAATAATTTGCTATTGTAGTTGGACTATACGACATAACTCTTTGTTTTTCTTCTTCCCGCAAAAATACTAAAAATAAGACAATTAACAAAACTGCTATAATTACGTATTCCATTTTCTGTTAGTTTCTTTTTCAACGTACAGCTTGGTTTACAATATCCTGTAACTTGTTTATACGTATGATAATGTCATACAAAGCTATCCCCTTTTAGTTAGATATGTATGATTGGGAGCATACTTTATTTAAATCCAAATATAAATATTAATTCTTACAAATCATCATAATAACCATCGTAATCGATTAGGAGAATGTATAATAAAAGTGAGGTCAAGAGGCTTAAAAGAGATGTAGGTACTCGTTGCAAACGATCACCAGAGGGGATCAAAAGCTGTATCTGGCGCATGAGCGGGGCTGACGATTGTTAATAAATCCGAGTGATTGGGCTATTATTGTGACTTATAGAAGCGGGCGCAAAGTCAGAGACGTTTGTGCAGCAGTTGTGGTAAAGACCAACACTTCGGAGAGTTTATAATTTATCACATAATTTTCTCAATGTTTTTATTGATGTCTTTGTATGTAACAACGTCCTAAAACAATGAACACAAATGAAATTTTCTATTTCAAAATATAAATCTAAATCAGCTCGTTCTATGTGTGTTGTTTTTTTACATTTTCCACAAGTGAAATGTAAATCTTGACAAATAATTTTGAATATCTTGTCTATTCTGGATTTACTTACGGAATTATTAATTTCAAGTAATTGTAAAAATCCAATAGTTCTACGTAATTTTTTAAGCGCTCTTATGTTTTGATTTTTTTCGTCTTCTAAAAAATTAAAAATAATTGCATCAATAACCGATACTGCATAAAATAGTAAGTTAGGAACAACTAAATAATAATTTTCAAAATATCTATTATAATCGTTTTTCTGTGAAAAAACAAAATTGAAGTTTTGCTCAGTTGTTTTGTAATTTTTATCATTAGTTACTATATGCAACGCTTGATTTGTTGTGCCATTAATTCCAGCATCGAAGGCTTTATTATATCTTAAATCATATATAAGTTCGGAATCATAGAGAAAAGTCGTATCAATTTTATCAAACACTTTTTTAATGATTTCTTTCTTGTTAAGTTTTCTATTACTCGGATCATAAGTTTCTGGATCTCCAATATGAAAAAAGCGATTGATGAATTCGGCTCTATCGATGAGAAGTTGCTCAAGGATAAATAATTCATCAGCAAATGGTTTTCTCAACAAAGCATAAGCAACAGTCATTTTCCCTCTTTTTGCGGCATGCATTGATTCAAATATAAAATTTATTAAGTCTGATGTGACTGCACTTAATATTTGCTTCGAAACAACAAGTTCTATTTCAATTGTTAGATTTTGAGATTTTAACCAATCCAAAGCATGAATTTTACTTTTCTTTGTCTCCTCCATAAACTTTATTGCATTTTCTCCGGTTATAGAGGTTTGAAAAAGATTTTTATAATTTTTCTCTTTATAAACTTCGGTTAGTTGGTCATAAATAACCGCACAAATATTATTGACTTTGATATACTTTTCAGGTATTGCAACGTCATCCATATCTCCATCTTCGTCAATTGCTAATGTTAATCTCATAAGTGGTCAAATTGCCTACGTTTGGTCGCTTGGCGATGTGGCGGACTAAGGAAGCCTAATCTTTCGGTTAATGACTAATTTTTCAAGTACAAAACCATCTTCAAATTAAGCCAAATCCCGCCATATTGCCAAACGACGGTTGGCAGTAGTTCTTTTTTTATGATGTTTGAGCTAATAAATTTTTTACTGCTGTGCTAACCTCTGAGCTATTAAAAATACTTCTTAAAATATCATTCAATTCTTCAATTGTTTTCCCTTTATATTTTTTGTTTTCTAATGAACTATAGATTTGATATGGAGACGTTTTTAAGGTTTCATGAGCTAATCTCAATAAAGTAAAAGTATAACCTAATTCAGGAACGTTTATGCGAAATGTATGTATAAAGCATTCCGCATTAAAATCGTCTGCATCTGAATTTAAAAATGGTTGGCCTGTTATAGTTCCAATATTCCCTTGAAGTTTACCATTTGAAATTTCGGTTAAAAAATTTGATTGAATTGATAATATTTCTTTTGGTGTTGGTTCTGTTTTTTTTAATTCTATTTTATTCCAAAGATTTTCCATTATACATTTGTTAAATTAATATTGAATTTTAAAGGTAAGTGATCTGATATTTTTTTATCAATTCTAGATGTTAAATTAATTGTTTTTAATAAAGATTTGCCATTGATTTCATGAATAATATCTAAATTATTTTCATCAAATACATCTAATAATTCTGGTCGAATTATAATTTGATCATAAATATTCCAATGCAAATTAATATATTTATAAGTGTCAAAATAATGTGTTCCTGAAACGTTACCTTTTGAAAATTCTCCGAAGAAATTCCACATTGGATTATAAAAATATTTAAATGGTTTCTCTAGGACTTTTCTCTGACCAATTTTTGCAATTTCTCTAGAACTCGTATTGTTTAGTCCGTTTGCACTAATTAATCCATTTTCAAATGGATTCATATTAAAATCACCTAGAATAAAAGTTCTCGAGTGATTTAATTCTAATTCTTTTATTTCAACATCTTCTCTCAAACTAGAACAAAGACCTGAATGATCATCACTATTTCCCCAATTTACTTTGGAAGGAAAATGAACTACACCCATCATCAAATCTTGAAACAAATTATGTTGCAAATGATATAAACCATACCTACCATGACCATAAACTTCATCTATTTTTAATTCATTAATTGAAGTGAAAATTTTAGCTTTATTAAATATTATTTTAGGAATTATACGAAAGTCTGCATTATGACTTCGCAAATTATTTAATATGACATCTTCAAATTCGCCAAATTCAATTATAATTAATACATTGATTTGATGAATTATTACTAAATCCTGTATTTCTTGATGAAGATTTTTCTTGTTTATATTCCAAAGTAGAATTTTGAGCATTTATTGTTAATTAAAGTCTTTATTTTATTATTGAATTCTCCTCGGTTTTTTAGAATTACTGCCAACTTGTTTATAGGTATGATAATGTCATACAAAGCTGTCCAGTTTTAGCTAGATATGAATGATTGCTGTCATGCTTTATTTAAAATCAAATATAAATATTAATTCTTATAAATCATTATAATAAACATCGCAATCGATTAGGAGAATGCCTTAATAAAGCTGAGATCAAGAGAGCATGGTAAATTAGCTGCGTTGCAAACGCTCGAAGTAGCAGACAAAAGAATGTAGATACTCGTTGCAAACGACCACCAGAGGGGATGCTTTTTTAATCGGACTCAAAATAAAAGCAACGGTTATTGCTTTTAGCGATAATGTTTTTGTTTTTTATGTTTCCATTCGCAAGTCATAGGAGTAAATAAACTTGGTTCAAAATAAATCTTATTTATCAAATCAAGTAATTTATTAGATTTGAGCAAACCTCCACAATGTTCCGGCTCAGTTGCAATAGTAAACCCCTCTAATCTTTCAAAAATCCAAGCAATCAAAGGTCTATCAATGTTTAACATTTCTATAATATTTTTCTGTCTTAGATATCTATACTTCTCTTCAAATCTTCCATTATTATATGGATTATTAAGTGTAAAAAAATCTAAATCAATATCAAAGTATACATCTTGTTCTTTCGATTTTAAAAGACAATTTTCAAGAGCTTCATATGTTTTAAACTTTTTAATTATATGTGTATTTCCATATAAATCTATAAGTTTTTCATCTTCCCAATCTGATTCAAATTTCCCTTGTCTACAATGGACATAAATGTTTCCAATCAAATTGAGATATGCCGCACACAAAATGTGTCCATCATTATTTCCTGCTAGTTTAGCCCAAGAAAAAAATGCCACTTCTCCCTCATTTTCAAGGTTCAAATTTTTAAGCCATTTCTTCTCAGTTTCACACGGAAAGCATAAGTCTTGATGCCAATCTAAACTAACTAAACAAGGCGATATTTCAGATTTCAGTTCTTTCCTCCATTTTGACCAATAAAAGAAAGCATATCTGTGCTCTTGAAAAACAGCAATTTCAATAGATTTATTTGAATGAAATGGATGAGATAATATTTCAACTAATGAACCAGGAGGTTTTATTCCATATTCATTTCTAAATTCAACTTTCATACTGTTTTTCTGTTATAACTAACTCCTTATATATATTCCGCATCTTCATCTAAAATCAAGTATTACATACGTGATCTAGACTATTTACTCAACTCTAATACCCAACATACAAAACTATTTCCACTATTCTTTACCCTTTTCTATATTATCAAAAATAAAAAAAACACATACATTTGTCAACTCTATAAAACCTACTCGTCTATATCTTCAAAAATGCTTCTCTCAATATCGTCTTGTTCTTCGCTATCTCCACTTAAATTATCCAGCTGAGAAACTGTATCTTCATTAGTATTTTCTTTTATCCAATTTTCAATTTCTGATAATTCTAAATTTACTGCGAAAACTATCTCAGGTTTATCAGAAAATTCATTTTCGATAATTTCAAGATTTTCTTTAAGTGAAGACATGTGATATCCTGGATCATCATCATGATTGAAATTTGATTTCCATGTTTCTTTTAAACTAGAAATTTTGGGTATAAGATTAATTTTTATCTTATCTAAAAGCTCTTTAAGTTCATTTTTCGTAAACATTTGTTTTATGTTTTCAGAACTTAGAGCATATAAATTTTCACCATTCAAAGCATATTCTGAAACTTTCTCAATGAACATTTTACGATTCCTATCGGGAAGTAAATCATTTGAAAAAAGAGTATAAGCTAACGCAACTTCAGGTGAATATTCTAAAAACTGACTAGGCTCTGTTACCTGTTCTAAAATTTCGGGATTATTTTCTATATAGATTTTTAAAAATTGTAACGAACATCTTCGGGCTAAAAAATTAAATAAATTTCTTTTTGCTCCCCATTCAGATAAAAATTCACTCTTGTATTTTTTAGTTGCCTTATAAGAGTTTAGTTTATCAAGGATTAAAGGAAAGAGTTTTTTAGGAACAATGATAGCATTTTTAATTGTTACATCGCCACAAGTAATATGATCTAGCAGTTTATCAGTAGTACTGCCGTGCAAATAAATTTCAATCATATCAGGAGAACGCACTATAAATTTTGCAAATGCATCTCCAACTGTTGGGTGCTTATATTTCCAAATCGATTCATCATCAATTATCAAATGCTGGACCATATTCCCTTTCATCGCTTCGAGTGCGTTTATGCAGCCACTTAGAGAACTTCCCAGCTTTGTAATTGCATTTGTTTCAAATTCATTTATTTCCAACGGAGATTTGAGTTTTTCACTATTCATATAAATCAATGCTAGTGCAGCTTGGCTATTCTTATCTAATTCCTCAATAAGCTCAAGCAAAAAGCTTTCCTGTTTATCAATGAAATTATGCAAATAAAATTCAGAAAGATTCAGATTTTTTGTAAAAAAAGGGTCAGAAATTCTTCTAGCTATTTCTGGAATGAATCTCTGATGATTTGCAATATACTCCAGATACTGTTTAATATCTTTTTTAAAACTAAGCAATTGTTTACCCATTTTTATGTGATTGTAAAGCATTTGTCTTTTTTCAATTAAAGTCAAATTTTGTACATCGATTACTACTTGGCTCTCGTGTAATAGAGGGAAAGCGCCTTTTTTTAAATCTTTTTTTGCGGCATTATATATGTAATCTCTTGAAGTCATAACTATTTTTACTCCTTTATCAAGCATTGTAATGATTTTTGGCATAGCTTGATTCCAACGATTACTAAGCGTTGATTCATATTGAGTAACTCCAAATGCGTCATCAATCCAAAAAAATTGTGCTGAATTATTAGGATTCCAATGTTTCACTACTTGTTCAGCAGTTTCTAATTTCATCGTGTTTGCCTTCCATTGATCTAAAGCTCCCATTGCAAGTAAAGAAGCAATAGTTGTCTTACCCGCAGCTGGTTCTCCAATTAATAAAACAAAGCCATGCTCTTCTATAGCGTCGGCAGCTTTTTTATATGAAGATGTAATAACCACTTTCGCAAGTTCATCTTTTAAATATTCCAATAAAGCTTTTCCTTGATCATAAACGCGGTCATCTAAAATTTCGCTAAGGTCACCAAGTCCATAAATTCTTGGAACTAATCTGCGGAGATGCGAGTTCTCTTTTATTTGACTATTTATCCATGTTGATCCAAATATCATAACATGTTTAATTCCAACTTCTTTTAAATGTTTTTGAATTTTAGCTGCAATAGGTGCCGATACACCAGCGTTTGTCATCAAAATATATATATCACATAAACCTTTCTCAGCAAGAACATGAGCCTTGTCAATTTCTTCACTTACATCCGAAAACTTTAAGTTCCCATTACCCTTGGTTCTAAATTTACACTGGATTACAAACTCTCCATCATAGATCTGACCATCTATATTTTTCCATTTTCCAGAAAAGCACCCATCTCGTCCGCCATCTGAAGAATCTAAGAAAGTCATAGAAGTTTGCCCCAAAACCTGCCTAGCAATTGAATTGCATAACTCCTGAAATCCATACCACCCTAAAGAATTTAATTTATACATATATCAAATATTTATTATCTGCGTCGAAGCCTTACTTCTTTTGCAAAATTCTCTAAAATTATCACATCTGATAAAAATTCAGCGGCATTTGGCATTTCTTCAATCAAAGTACCAGCACTATCATGCCCAAAGAAATAAGTAGAACATTTTCCCATATTTTCATCAACTTTTTTGTAATCTTCTGCTGTTAAATCCACAAGTTTTGACAATCGCTTGGTTTGAATTTCCCTACCAAATCTTTGGATAATGTTATCTAATAAAACTTCTTCGACAAATCTTTCCCACGTTTCACGAAGTAATCCGTAAAGAGGCTTAATGTTCTCTCGGTATATTTCTTCTGTTTGTGTCCTCTCAATTTTATCCAGTTTCTGTTGCTCACTTTTCAGTATTCCAATTCTCCTATTTATTGGCAACGCATCCCATGGCGGATTGCTAGCAATCATACCGGTTTCATTTTTTTTACGTGTCAAGCTTTTAATCTCAAGAGCGCATTGAAGCTGTTTGGCATGCTCCTGAAGCATAAGTAAGAAAGTTATATCATGTGTAAAAACAATTACTTGTCTAATTTGAGACTCCTCCACTATTCTTTTAGCTATTTTATTTCTCCATTTATGATCGAGTGATGATACAGGATCGTCAAATACAATCGCGCTTTTATGATCAGACAATGATAATTCAGACAAGAATGTTGATAAGGCAATGCAGCGGTGTTCACCCTCACTTAAAATGTCTTTAAGGGCAACATCATGACTATTTGGTTCGTCAAGTCGAAGATAATGATATTGCTTTCCTTTCGCACCTTTTGTTTCGGTTTCTATCTTAATGTTTTTAAAACCCAATTTTACTAATTCTGCCTGAAAGTTATCTTTAAGATTTTGAGATATGTACGATGCGGCTACCGAATTACTTAATATCGTAACAGTTCTTGTTGCACATTTGCTATAGCATTTATTTAATAAAGCTAACTTCTTTTGGCGATAAATTTCCCTAGCTAACTGAGGTTTAAAATCATATAACCTCTTTTGATTAATGAGTTGCAACAGCTCATTTTCAAATGGCTTTAGATCTTCTTCAATCGATTGTAGCCTTAATTTAATATTATCCGCTTCAAGCTTTGCTACAAATTTTTCAATTACAATCCTCGAATTAATCTCTAGTTCTGGAACTGGAAGAGTTTCAATAGCTTTTTTTTCTGCTAGAAGTGCTACTATTTTTTCTCTTTCGCCCGATAAAGCTTCCAAATATTTATTTTGACCAAGCCTATAACCATCTAAAACAGATTCCAGTTCGACAATTGTTGGTTCATGATCGTCGATAATAAAAGATAGGCTTTTTGTTTTCAGAAGAAAATCATCATATGCTTTTTCTGCATTATCGTGTACTTGTTGTAGATCATTTTTTACAAATTCCTCGAAATTGACAAATCGTCTTTTTGCAGAATCGTCCAGTTGTTGAAGACATAATGGGCAAGCACTATCTGAATCGGTTTCAGGGAAGACATTTTCTCCTTTTTCAGTATTATAAAATTTTCGTGCGCTTTCCCATAGTTGCTTCCAAGTAGCATCACCAATACCAGTTAATGGCAAGCCAGAAAATATATCTTCCGATGAAGCTTTTAGAGTTTCCAATGCCGTTGCATAATCCACTGCAATTTTCTTTGTGTTATCTAAAGTCTCGCGTGTTATTAACGAATTTTCGAGTGACTGAAATTTATTCTTTAGCACTTTAAAACGTTCTATTTTTTGCTCATTACTTTTTACAGTTGCAGCTGGATCGGTTGCTTTAAGATCAGCAATTATTTTTTTTAATGCAGTAACCCGACCATCACTCGTTGAATGCCACTGAGAATGGGCGCGCAAATCATCGAGCGTTGTTTCCGAATTCAAATTATCAAGGAACATTTTAGCAGCTGTCCCTTCATCGACCTGTAGTAGCTGTAAGTTCAGCTTTGAACTTTCCAATCCCTGTGATTCATTATTAATTTCGGTCTCAATATATTTTAAAGCAATAGCGAATTTTTCTATGAATGATAGTCCCTGTGGGATAAATGCAATTTCGTCCTCGTTTTCTATATAATGATTAGCGCTAAAAGAATCAAAAACGTCAACACTTTTGAGCGTAGAATTACTAACCTCAGTATTTTTTAGTGTAACCGTATTAAAAGTTACTCCATCCGTGGTAAATTCAACATCAGCTTTTTTATCTGTTCCTCGACTGGCAGCGTCATACAAATTATCATTAATTGGTGGTTTTTGTCCTCGAGTGTTGCATATATGCTTAAGAACACTAACATAACTAGACTTTCCAACACCATTATCTCCATAAACAGCTGTTAAACCCGTCGGTGCAAATTCCAATACACTAGTGCGCGAAAGCGCATTGATGTTTTCAATATTCTGGATTTTAGAAAGTATTACGCTAGCATTGCCGGCAGAGTGTGATATAAATGCTCTTAACAAGCCAAAGTCGACAGCAGAAAACTGAGCCTTGCTCAAACCTGTTTCTGCTTTGCAAATCTCTTTCATAAGTGATAAATCATCTGGCGTGAGATTATTATTTCTAATCAGCTTATCGATTGCATATTGCCAAAATTGAGGTTTAGTTTCAACCCAATCAATTATATCAGTAAGTATACTCATTATTTTAAATGTTTGTTGTAGTGAAATATACGAAGATAAGCCTTTTTAAAAGCAAATAAATCGTGAGTTATTAACATAAAAAAGACACCTCCCCAGCATCTTCTCATTTCTTCTTTCTACCTCTCCAACTATCACTATGACCAGAACCACAACTCTTCCTTACCTCATATACCTTCCCTCGTATATAGCCTCTCACCGGGATATTCACAATAACATTATTATTTAATACCATTCCATATCTCAAATATAGAATGGGCAAATAACATTTTCACTCAGCTCAAATCAAATACTCCCGAATTGATAACACTTTATCCGGAATTGACAAGTATTTAACTAATGGGCATAAAAAAAAGATGCCAATATGCATCTTCTTTATTTTGAATTTTCAATTTTATTTTCCTGTAAACTTTTTATCATAAGCAGAAATTTCATGTTCTGTCAGAGGTGTTACTGATAAGACAATAAGTCTTTCTAACCCAAATTTACCTTCTCTCTTTAAACTCTTTTTATCAATTAGATCAATTTTTATTCGAACTAAATCATTCGTATAAATTTTTTCAGGAAATAAATCTAAATAAGATTTTAATTCTAAGGCAACTGCTATTCTAGCTAACATTCGAATATTGTATTTCTTAGACTGTTTATGATTTTCAATATTCCCAATATAACCTTCGGATACACCAATTTTTTGAGCTAAAGCAACTTGAGATAAATTTGAATTTATCCTCAATTCCCTAATTCTTTCGATTAAATAAAAATCTAATTCTGATATAATAATCTCAATAACCATGCATAATATTTAATACTGTAAGAACAGGATTAAAAAAATATTTAACACATACCTATGAGTATGTTATATATTTTTCATATATTTGTTTTGTATTCAAAACAGGAATACTAATTTTGCGATTCTTCATATAAAACATTTGAAGCATTCGCTTTGAATCTCGTCCTCAAAAACTGGTAATTTTAACACGCGAGATGATAAGTGCAAATGCTCACGCTTTAGGGCGTGGGCTCACTTATTCGCGTGTAGGTATACCAGTACCTTGAGGGCAATAAGCTGAGTTCCATGCCTTTTTTTCGCCCATTATTTAGGTACTACTCAACTTTCATTCATAGCACTGCTTCCTTTTTTAAGTTTCGCAATACATTAATTATTATTGAATTAGTTGGAAAGGCACTGCCACCGTCTGGCTGCAACAGGCAACGGCAGGAGGCTTTCCTAATTTAATTGTTAATTGTTAATTGTGAGTCGTGAATTGTGAGTCGTGAAAGTGGGGGTGTTTCGTGCCTTACCGTGACTCTGCAATCCCTCATTCTTCGACTGCGCTCAGAATGATTAAAAATTAAAAAAAATGCCTATAACTGAATTAGAACGTGGTTGCTTCGTGCCTCGCAATGACTTTGTAAACGTAATATAACTTGCGGAGCTATCTCCTACGTCGATATGACAAAGAATTTGAATTAAAAATTAAAAAAAATTGCCTATGACCGAATTGTAAGAACGTGGTTGCTTCGTGTCACTCCTGACACCGCAACAAAAATGGCCCTCTACCCTGTCGCCAAACTTGTATAGAGGACCTGTAGCCAATCAAATCATATTTAACTAACCAATCCCAATATTATGAATAATTTTTCATTTTCAGAGGGTGGAAAGGCTTTTTGTTTCCTGTTTTTAATGGGATTCATCCTGTCTTTTTCCCCTATACAAGCTAACAATTTCAGTAGGCATAGCCTAAGCACAATCCAACAGTTTAAAGTTCAGGGAATTGTCACCGATGGCAGCAATCCCCTGGCCGGAGTAAGCATATCCGTAAAAGGGAAGTCAATTACTGCCTCCACCGATTTTAGCGGGCACTATACCCTTTCTGCATCGCCGCAAGATGTTTTGATTTTTTCCTATGTAGGTTACAAAACTGAGACAATTTCCGTACAAGGGCGCACAACTATAAATGTCAGCTTACAGGAAAACGCCACCAAACTCCAGGAAGTCAAGATCAATGCGGGCTATTATTCCGTTAAGAACAGCGAACGCACCGGAAGCATCTCGCGCATCACCTCTAAAGACATCGAGAAACAGCCTGTCACTAACATGCTTGCCACCATGCAGGGACGTATGGCAGGAGTCAATATAAAACAATCTACCGGTGTGTCCGGTGGTGGTTTTGATATTGAAATACGCGGGCAAAACAGCATCCGCACTGAAGGAAATGCCCCTCTGTACATCATTGATGGCGTTCCATATTCTGCTGCGGGAGTGGGTTCCGATATTACGGGAGCTGTTCTCCCTGGTCCAACGAGTCCCTTAAACAGTATCAACCCCAGTGATATTGAAAGTATCGAAGTGCTCAAAGATGCCGATGCCACGGCTATCTACGGTTCCCGTGGGGCTAATGGCGTAGTGCTGATTACTTCCAAAAAGGGTAAAACAGGCAAAACAAAATTTACCGCAAACCTCTCGGGAGGATTAGGAAAAGTGACCCGGTTTGCAGACCTGATGCATACCGAGCCCTACCTAAAAATGAGAAGAGAGGCCTTTGTCAATGATGGGATTCCGTATGGTCCAACTGATTATGACGTAAACGGTACCTGGGATCCAAACCGCTATACCGACTGGCAAAAAGTGCTCATTGGCGGAACCTCGGAAATCAACGATGTACAGACCTCTATTTCTGGTGGATCTGAACAAACTCAATTCCTAATCAACGGCAATTATCACAAGGAAACAACTGTATTTCCCGGTGACTTTAACTATAGAAAAGCCAATGTGTATGCCAATTTAAACCATGAATCCGAGGACAAAAGATTTCACATTAATTTTTCAATGGGATATACCGCACAAGAAAACAACCAGCCGGGATTCGACTTCACATCCCAAGCCTTTGTTTTGGCTCCCAATGCACCGGCGTTGTACGACGCACAGGGTAATTTAAACTGGGAGAACAGTACATGGACGAATCCGCTAAGCAATCTGGAAGGAAAATACATTTCCAAAAGCAACGATCTTTTAGCCAACAGCCTGCTGTCCTATGTTATCTTGCCCGGTTTAATTGCCAAAGCAAGTTTTGGTTTTACCGATACCCATTTTGAGGACAGCCGTACCAGTCCCAGCACTATGGTTGATCCTGCCTATAAATCGGGCAGCGACAAGTCATCGATCTATGTCAATACGACCACACGAAAATCATGGATTATAGAGCCTCAACTCTCCTGGTCCAAAAGCTTTCGCAAAGGAAAAACAGAAGTACTGTTGGGTGGTACCTTTCAACAACAAACAGCCAGCCAGCTGGTACAGGAAGCCAACGGATTCAGCAGCAATAGCCTAATCTATAATCTTTCCTCTGCCTTTAATGTGTACGATATCGTACACAGCGAATCGGTCTATAAATATCAGGCCTTTTTCGGGAGGGTTAATTTTTCATGGAACGAGCGTTACATCTTGAATCTTACCGGACGAAGGGACGGTTCGAGCCGGTTTGGTCCCGGAAAGCAGTTCGCCACCTTTGGAGCGGTCGGAGGTGCCTGGTTGTTCTCCAATGAAAACTTCGTAAAAGAAAACCTTGGCTTTCTGAGTTTTGGAAAACTTCGCGTCAGTTACGGCTCCAGCGGAAATGATCAAATTGGAGATTACCAGTTTTTGGATACCTATGGTTCTTCGGGAATCAATTACGCTGGCGTGAATGGCTTGGAACCTAATCGATTGTACAATCCCGATTTTGGTTGGGAAGTCAATAAAAAATTCGAAGTCGCATTGGAAACCGGTTTTTGTCAGGACCGTATTTTCATGACGGCAGGCTGGTACAGCAATCGCTCCTCGAATCAATTGGTGGGAATCCCCCTTCCTGCCGTAACAGGATTCAATTCTATACAGGCCAATTTGGACGCCACGGTCGAAAACAAGGGTGTCGAATTAACCCTACGTACAGTTAATTTCCAAGGGCAATCCTTTAACTGGACGACTAATTTTAATTTGACTTTTTCAGGGAACAAACTAGTGTCTTTCCCTAATCTCAAGGCGTCAACCTACAAAAACCAGTATGTAATCGGCGAACCCCTAAATATAAAAAAAGTGTACCATTACACAGGAATGGATCCCGCAATTGGCATTTACCAATTTGAGGATTTCAACGCGGACGGTTTAATTACGGCAGCAGAAGACAAACAATATGTACAGGACTTCAATCCAAAATATTACGGTGGGCTTCAAAACACGATAAGCTATCAAAACTGGCAATTGGATTTTCTGTTCCAGTTCGTCAATCAACTGGGCTATAACGCCTCTTTTACCACGGGGATGCCGGGCAGCATGACCAACCAGCATATAACGGTAATCGACCACTGGCAAAATCCCGGCGATAACGCGACCTATCAGAAGTACTCCACAGGAGTAAATAGTACGGCCGTCGATGCTTTTAGCAAATATTATACGAGCGATGCCATAATAACAGATGCCTCCTATATAAGGCTTAAAAACGTGTCTTTATCCTATACCGTCCCTCAGCAGTGGCTCAAAGGAATGAAATGCAAAGTGGTGTTTGAAGGGCAAAATCTTTTGACGTTTACCTCCTATGAGGGTGGCGATCCCGAATCCAGTTACAGGTTTTCCCTCCCTCCGCTAAAAGTCTTCACAACAGGACTGCAACTTACTTTCTAATCTTTTAATTCAACTAGTATGAAATGAGCATGACTGCAAAATTGGTCGCAAACACCAATGATGATATGCGAATTGCATATGACCATTAAAAAATAATAAATATCAGCATATGAAAAAGAAAACAATTTCACAATTGAGTACAAATAATAGATTCTTGACCGTAATTATCAATTACGCTATGAGAATATTCCTTGTGGCCATTGTACTGCTTATGAGTGACTGCGATAATTTTGTCGAGGTCGATCTCCCGAGATCACAGCTTCCTGCAAGTGCTGTTTTCCAAGACAGGAATACGGTAAATGCTGCCATGTCCAATATTTATGCCAGAATGAGGGATTCGGGCATTCTTTCCGGAACTCAGGGAGGTTTGTCTAATCAAATGGGAAACTATGCAGACGAATTAGTGTATTATGGCGGTATTACCGGAATAACACGAAATTTTTACAACAACACCATTCTGGCTTCCAATGTGAATAATTTTAATTTGTGGAGCACCGGCTACAAACAAATTTATGCGGCAAATGCCATAATCGAAGGCGTTTCGACTTCCACGGCATTAGCTGTTGCAGATAAAAACCAATTTAAGGGAGAAGCCCTTTTTGTACGTTCGTTGCTTCATTTTTACCTGCTCAATCTCTATGGCGAAGTTCCTTATATCACCGCAACCGACTATCAGCAAAACAAAGTAATGCACAAAATACCCACTACTGAATTGTATTCGCACTTAGTGAATGATTTGAATCTGGCCATTTCATTATTGCCCGAAGCCTATCTTTCCAGCGACCGCATCCGTCCTAATAAGTCGGTGGCGACAGCATTATTGGCACGAGTTTATCTTTACAACAATATGTGGGCAGAAGCCGCCAATGCGGCCTCCTATCTTATTAATAATACTGGTACATACGCCTGGGAAACCAATCTGGACAAGATATTCTTAAAAGGCAGTACAACAACCATCTGGCAATTCATGCCACGCATCCAAGGTACAAATACGCAGGAAGCTATAACTTTTATATTCGTCTCTGTGCCTCCGTCGAATTCGGCTTTAAGCAATCAACTGGTTAATGCATTTGAACCCGGGGACCAGCGCAGGATTCACTGGATAGGTTCGGTAACCAAAGGGACTACTACCTTGTACTATCCTTATAAATACAAACAAAGAACAACGACCACAAGTTCATTGGAATACTCCATTGTCTTCCGTTTGGCTGAACAATACCTGATCCGCGCCGAAGCCCGTGCGCAACAGGGAGACCTCATAGGAGCCAAAGAGGATTTGAACAAAATCAGAAATACCGCGGGACTTGCAGGGACTATCGCCTTAAGCCAACAGGATATACTCAAAGCCATTTTTCAGGAGCGAAGAGTGGAACTCTTTACCGAACATGGTCACCGTTTTTTCGACCTAAAAAGGGCAAATATGCTCGATGAAGCATTATCACCTGTCAAAGCGGGTTGGAATACCACTGACCGGTTATTGCCCCTGCCCGAATCCGAACTTACACTCAATCCGAACCTGAACCCTCAAAACCCGGGATACTAAAATGAAATCGAATAAAACAAAATACAAGATAGATAATCCTGTTGCATTAATAAACGGCATAATGTTTTTTATTTTAGTGATAGTCCTTTTTTTGGTTTCATTTATCGGATTTGGGCAAAACAAGCCAAAAAAGGAACTTACCGCTGCTGATTATCACTTATGGAGTTTCCCTACCATGGAAAAACTCTCTGAAAAAGGAAAATGGGTAAGCTTCTCTCTTCACTATGAAAATGGCAAAGACAGCTTGTTTGTGACTAATAATAAAGGAACCAAGACCTATCATTTTCCGGGAGCCAGTAAAGGGGGATTTTGCGGGGACAGTTGGTTTTTCTGTAAGACTCAAAAGGGAGAACTGAAAATCACCAACTTACTTACCTCTAAAGAGGAGATTATTCCAGAGGTTATTCAATACAATTTGAGGGACAATACCAAAGACCTGATTATTTTAAAAAAGGGAACCGATGGAAAAAAACAGTTGGAGTTAAGAAATATGGAAACTAGTACATCTGCCGTTTTAAGTGATGTTGAAATTTACTCGTACAATCCAAAAGCTGATGCAATAGTGTATACCACAAAGTCGGGAAACAAAACAGCTATTACCCTGCTCCGTTTGCGTGATAAGATGACCACTCTAATCGCCAGTACTGCAGAGCCCTGTAACTATTCCAACATCGTTTGGCAGGAGAACGGCTCCTCCATCGCTTTTTTAAAGCAAGCTTTGAAGGATGCTGAAAAAACAGTACGTACTTCCGTAAGCCATTATACGATAACAGATGCTAGGTTAGCTGTTTTCAACCCGACAGGAATGAAAGATTTTCCGGAAGATACAGAAATTTGCTCTTCTTCGTTTCCAAATCTTAGCATCTCTAAGGATGGTAAAAGAATATTTTTTAAGGTACAGAAAACCACAAGTCCTGTTGATACCTCTGAGGTACAAACCTGGAATACGCAGGACAAAGCCCTTTATCCTGCCAAAGTGCAAATTAACGACTGGAAAGGGATCCCCAAAGTACTGGTATGGTGGCCTGAGGAGTATCGCTTTAATTTTATTACGGATAATGAGTTCCCGAAGATGATGTTAAGTGGAGACCAAAAATATGCTTTTCTCTTTAATCCTCTGCAAAATGAACCGCAGGCGAACCGGGATGCTCTCTTGAATGTTTACATCATGGATTTGGCAACAGGAAAGCGAAAATTACTGCTACAAAATCAGTCAAACAGTGGAGGATCATCTATTTCTTTTTACGAAGAATACGTGGTCTATTTTAAAGACAGAAATTGGTGGGTTTATGATAGTAAGAGCGGATTGCACAAGAACCTGACCAAAGAGCTGAATGTGTCTTTTTCTGATATGGAGTCCGACTGGCCCGAAGAATCCTCCCCTTTTGGTAATCCGGGATGGATAGCACAAAACAAAACACTTTTATTTTACGATAAATACGATATCTGGGGCGTTCCATTGGATGGTTCCACTCCTTTTCGGTTGACCAATGGGCGTTCAACTAAAACAACGCACCGAATAGTGGTGCAATCTGAAGAACAATCACCTCATAAAAGCAATTATAACGGCAATTATAAAGGTCTGTTTCAACCCGATGACAGACTACTGATCAAGACCGTATCACTGGAACATACAGGTTATTGCTTTTGGAGCCGAAAAGCCGGTGTACAGCCCTTGCTGGACAAGACAATGAAGACCAGTCAATTCATAGCAGCTACGAAAAATAACAGTTATGCGTATGTGGAAGAAAATTTTAATACACCTCCCAGAATACTCTTTAAAGAGAATCGGAATTCAAAAGATAAAGTATTGTTTCAAAGCAACCCACAGCATTTTAAATACAATTGGGGAACTTCTAAGCTGATTACCTATACCAATTCCAAGGGCAATATTTTAAATGGAGTTTTATGCTATCCTGCCAATTATCATACCGATACAAAATATCCTATGGTGGTATATGTTTACGAAAAGCTGTCAAAGGAATTGTACAACTACGTAAATCCATCCCAAAACAATCCTACAGGATTTAACATTTCCAATTTTACCTCAAAAGGATACTTTGTACTCCTGCCGGATATTGTTTATGAGATAGGTAATCCCGGTGCTTCCGCAACAGATTGTGTCGTCTCGGCCACCAAAAAAATTATCGATACCGAATCCATTGACAGCGTCCGGATAATTTTAGATGCTCAAACGGAATTATTTAATGCTGAAAAAAATTGCCACTATTCTAAAAAAAATATAAGATACTATTGATCATAATTACCACTGCTGATAATGTCTTTATTTTGGTCACAAAAAAGTAAAAGTAGCTCCCGGAAATATTACTAAACTATCATAAGCTATTCCTATTAGCCAACACACAACTTTCGAAGTTATATGAACTGCAAAAAAAGGATCGAAGTTTTATTATAACTCTTTTAACAATGAGAAACAGCTGCAGAATTATATACTTGCAGCTGTTCTATTTATTTTTTTCATTTCCCCAGGATAAGATAACAATTACAAATTAATTCTATAAAATTAAAAACTCACTTCTTCTGTTCTTTAAATGCTCTTCTTCAGAACATTTAACACCGTCTTTACATTTATTTATTAATTTACTTTCGCCAAATCCTTTACCTTTTAATCTATCAGCATTGATTCCTTTTCCAATAAGCCATGCCATAATCGATTTGGCTCTTTTATCAGATAAAACGAGATTTGATTTTGTCGATGATCTGCTATCTGTATGTGAACGGATTTCGATTTTTATCTGTGGGTATTCCTGCATTACGGCTAAAATTTTCTCTAACTCAATTGCTGCTTTATCTGTTATATTCCATTTTGCTAAATCAAAATAAATCATCGAAATATTTAGTATTTTAGCTAAATCTGTTCCTGCTTTGATTCCTTTTATTTCCGGAATTTCTATCGTAGTAATTTTCTCTTTTTCTAAAGTAAAATCTAATATATTTTCAATATTTGTTGAAATTGTAATCTGGCTTTCTTTGGTTGGATAGTCTTTTCTTTCCACTTTAACCGAATACTTTTTGTTGCAATTTACTTTTACATTGTAGTTTCCGTTTTTTCCTGTAGCAATTTCCTGAATGACTTGATTATTTTCGTCTAATAGTGTTACTTTCGCCCCTTCTATGGCTTCATTCGTTTTGCTGTCTAAAATGGTTCCAGTAAGTGTTATTTCACAAATCAGTTTTTTTGTTTCTGTAAATTTGTAGATATCATCATTTCCGATACCACCTTTTTTGTTTGAAGAGAAATAACCTTTACGGGTACTGCTATTAATTATAAAAGCAAAATCATCAAATTTGGTGTTGATTGGTTCTCCAATATTCTGCACCTGATCAAAAGTTGCATCTTCCAGGATTTTAGAAACAAATATATCTAGTCCGCCAAGTCCCGGTCGCCCATCAGTGGCAAAGTACAATTCATTATCTCCCGAAATAAAAGGAAATGTTTCTCTTCCTTCAGTATTAATTCCTGCTCCAAGATTTTCAGGTTTTCCAAATGTTCCATCGGCATTGATTGTAACACTAAATAAATCTGACTGCCCTAAAGTACCCGGCATATCTGAAGCGAAATATAACTTCTTTTCGTCTAAACTTAACGCAGGATGTGCAGTACTGTATGCATCACTGTTAAAAGGCAGTTCGATAATGTTATCCCATTTTCCATCTATCAAACTGGCTGTGTAGAGTTTTAACAATGTGATATTTTTATCATCTTTTCCACGTTTTCCATCCAAAAAGTTATTTCTGGTGAAGTACATTGTTTTACCATCTTTTGTAAATACAGGAGTCGATTCATTAAACTTCGAATTGATTTCTTTGTTTAAAAGAACAGGATTATGAACTTTTCCATCTGGTTTAATGGCCGCTATATATAAATTGGTAAATGACTTGTTTGTCCATTTGAATATTTTTCCTTCCGTTTTCCCAATTTTTCTAGCAGAACTAAACACTAAATTATTATTCAGGAATGCACTTCCAAAATCTGAACTTACTGAATTAACATTTACAATAGAAACTTCAAATCTTCCTGAATTTAATTTAATTTGTTCCAGATAATTTTTATTGTTTTCAAATAAAACGCCCCTGCTGTCAACTACGTTTTT
This sequence comes from Flavobacterium aquiphilum, assembly GCF_027111335.1. Lineage (NCBI taxonomy): Bacteria > Pseudomonadati > Bacteroidota > Flavobacteriia > Flavobacteriales > Flavobacteriaceae > Flavobacterium > Flavobacterium aquiphilum. The sequence goes on from NZ_CP114288.1 coordinate 3,194,531, forward strand.
TTTATTGAATTCATTCAGTATTTTATCCGCTTTTTCATAATTACCAATTGACTTAAGTGCTTGTGAATATCTATAATAATATTCCGCTTCCTGATGGGAATTGATTATAAAAAGTCTATCATACCATATTACTGCTTTTGGCAGTTCAGCATTAAAGTAATAGGCATTTCCAAGTCGCTGAAACATTGTTTCATCTTCATAACCTTTTAGTGCAAGTTTTTCGTAAATCGCTATTGCATCTGCATAAGCAAAATCATTGTATTCTTTTTCTGCTTTTTGCAATAAAGCTTTTTGTCCAATTGCATTAAAAAAGAAAAGAGACAAAAATACGGTGCATACTATTTTTTTAAATTTCATAATTAGAAAAATCTTGGTGATGTAATTCGGCTATAATTATTCATAAACTCAAAACGCAGAAAGATTTCATGTGAACCTGAATTGTAATTATTCAGCTTGGTTGTTTCTCTATCATAAGCATAACCAATGTACATACTTTTACTAACCTGAAATCCTGCCATTGCGCTTAAAGCAGCACTCCATCTATATGAAACACCTGCTGTAAATTTATCATTAAACATAAAATTTGCAGAAACATCTAACTGAAGCGGAGAGCCTTCAACCATTTTAGCTAAAACAGCTGGTTTGAATTTAATCATTTCGTAACGGTCTAAGTTAAAGACATAACCAGCAATGAAATAATAATTGATCAACTCTTTAAAAATAGCGGTGTCATTATCATCATAACGATTGGTCTGGATAAAATTAGGAACAGACAGACCTACGTAACAATTGTCTGAATGCCAATAAACTCCAGCCCCAACATTTGGCGAAAATTTGTTTCTGAAATCTGAAAACTGGGAATCTCCCTGATGTTCAGGCTCCAGTTTGTTTGGATCAAGATTAAAAATATTTCCAGATCCTTTTATACCAAATGCTAATTTAGCTGTCGCTGATGTCTGAATAGTATAAGAGAAATCTACCGAGATATTATTCTCGGTAGTAGGGCCAATTTTATCATTTATTAATGAGAATCCCAATCCTACATTATTATTTAATGGTGTGTTTAATGAGATTGTACTGGTTTCGGGAGCTCCGTCAAGTCCTACCCATTGTGTACGGTATAACCCAAAAATACTCATCACTTCTCTGGAACCAGCGTAGGCAGGATTTACATTGATGGTATTGTGCATATACTGTGTAAACTGTGCATCCTGCTGTGCAAAACCAGCAACAGAACAAAACAATAAAACTAAAGCTAATTTTTTCATTTATATATTTTTAAAATAATGGCTTAACCTATGGCTAAGCCATTTTTATTAGTATGAAATATTATCTAGTAAGATATAAGTATCCTGATTCCTGTTGAGGCTTCGATTGCTTAGTATATCTCAGTATGTAATAATATGTTCCTTCTGGTAATCCGTTTGATTCTTTTACGGTTGTTCTTCCTTCTGAAAAACCTTTAAATACTACATCAGTATTATTATAATGATCTCTTTCGAAAACTAAAACTCCCCAACGATTATAAATCTGAACGGTATTATCCGGATAACACTCGATACCTCGAATGTAAAATCTCTCATTTTTCTCATCTCCATTCAAAGACATTGCATTGAAAACTTTGATATTACAGCCATTTAGTTCTATAACAGTTGGATTACCGTCTTGGGTATTCTCAACATCAGATTTATCAGAAACACTGATTCCCCTTAGAGTAGTCCCTGAAGCAGTTGCCTGGTTACTTACCTCTCCTGAATTGATGTCTGTCTGTGTCAAGGTATAAGTTCCAGTGAATGAAATGTCATTACTTTCTCCAACCGCCAAACTTATTGGGCCTCCGGTAATTATAACTCCTGGTAAAAGATCAGAAATCTGAATGTTTTGAAGAGGAACATTACCCGTGTTAGTTACCGTAAAAGTATACGTCAGAGTTTCTCCAGCTTCATTATTACCATTGTTGTTATTGTCATCTGATGCCACTTTCATGACAAGCGCAATTGACGGCACTTCAACAAAAATCTTAACTGTCGCACTACTGCAATTGTTGCCGTTGACTTTTTCACAAATTTGATAAGTCAAAGTATGGCTTCCGCTCGCTGTACCGGGAGCCACGTCAATAGTTCCATCAGCATTTAGGGTAATTCCTGATGGGAAATTTTCACCTTTTAAAATAACATTCGCAGGATTAACTGGAACACCATTTAAATTATCATTGTCTAAAACATTAATAATTTTTAATGAACCGTTTATTCCGTCTGCTCTTGCAATATCATCATCATTTCTGGCTTCTATTCCGAATTGAGGTTTTGCATTACAACCCGATGTTGCTGATGGATAATTTACTGTTACTGATTGCGTAGGATTTAAGGTGAACTGCATCGTTACCGCTGGTCTTGTCAACTCAAATCCGTCAGCACCTTCTAACCATTGCCCGTTTACTAAAATCCATCCTGGCCAATCAATCGGATTATTGTTCGTGTCCACTACAGCACCAGGCCACAATACATTACCGCTTAAGGGCATATTAGTTTGTGTGGCTACAATATTATTAGCACTATCTATCCAGTTTATTGTCAGCAATTCTGTTGGTGTAAAATTATCAGCAGTTACATTATATGAAACATACGGAACATTTTTCGCACAATAACTCTCTGCGTTTATAGTCATTGTTGGAGCTGTAACTTTAACTACTACCAAAGCTGATTTACAATTTCCTGAATTCGCTTTTTCACAGATTTCATAAGTTAGGGTGTAAGTTCCTGCAGGAGTATTTGGGGCTAATTCAACTATTCCATCTCGTCTTAGCGTCAATTTATTATCTGGATCTGGAGTTAATACATTTATATTAACATTAGTAATCAATAATGGACTATTGTCTAAAGTATCATTGTTTAAAACATTTACTACCTGAACAACCTTATTGATGCCTACAACTGGACCGATTTCATCTTTTGTTACAACAAGATTTCTTTTTATAACTGGAATTTTTACAGTTGCTGGTGTGGCATCTACATCTCCATTATTATCCGTTGCTGTAAAACTGAACGAATCATCTCCTGAAAATACTCCGCTTGGATCATAAGTCAACAACAATGCTTCTGCAGGTGTTACTATTTGATTAGCTGTTAATGGAACTCCGTTTAATGCTAACACTCCATTAGATGGTAATGTCAATACAATATAATTTACTATCATTCCATCTGTATCTGTTGCTGTTAAAGCATTAATTGCTGTTGCACCCGCACTTGAAGGAATCCCATTATTAGTATGATCATTTGCTATTGGCAGATTATTTCCAACAGGAATTGTAATTATAGCTGGTGCAGAATTTGCTCCAGAATTATCCGTTGCAGTAAAAGTAAACGCATCATTTCCTGTAAATAAACCGCTTGGATCATAAGTAAGTTTTACAATTTCTGCTGTTGTCAATACTTGTCCTGTTATTATTGTTATTCCGTTCAAAGCCAGAATCCCCTTTGATGGAAGTGTTACAATAGTGTAGCCAGTTATTGTTCCGTCAACATCTGTTGCAGAAAGCGGGTTAATTGATGTCGCATTAGCAATTGATGGAATACTTCTATTTGTATCGTTTACGGCAACTGGCGCATCATTGACTGCCGTTACGGTAATCAGTTCGTTGGCTGTAGCTGTAGCTGTCCCGTCTGTAATCACATACGGAATGCTGATTGCTGTAGCCGAATTAAAGTTCGCTGAAGGCGTAAAAGTAATTACACCCGTAGCAGTGATATTTACTGTTCCGTTGGTAACCGATATAGTCTGTGTTGTTCCTGTCAGAATGGTTCCGTTGATAGATACAATTGTCAGCGTATCGCCTTCAACATCCGTATCCAGTGCCAATGGGGTCAATGTCACTGTACCGTCTTCGGCAACAGTGTAAGTATCGTTTACGGCAATTGGAGCATCATTGACTGCCGTTACGGTAATCAGTTCGTTGGCTGTAGCTGTAGCAGTCCCGTCTGTAATCACATACGGAATGCTGATCGCGGTAGCCGAATTAAAGTCCGCTGAAGGCGTAAAAGTAATTACACCCGTAGCAGTGATATTTACTGTTCCGTTGGTAACCGATATAGTCTGTGTTGTTCCTGTCAGAACGGTTCCGTTGATAGATACAATGGTCAGCGTATCGCCTTCAACATCCGTATCCAGTGCCAATGGGGTCAATGTCACTGTACCGTCTTCGGCAACAGTGTAAGTATCGTTTACGGCAACTGGAGCATCATTGACTGCCGTTACGGTAATCAGTTCGTTGGCTGTAGCTGTAGCAGTCCCGTCTGTAATCACATACGGAATGCTGATTGCTGTAGCCGAATTAAAGTTCGCTGAAGGCGTAAAAGTAATTACACCCGTAGCAGTGATATTTACTGTTCCGTTGGTAACCGATATAGTCTGAACACCTCCGGTTAAAGTTGTTCCGTTAATAGATACAATTGTCAGCGTATCGCCTTCAACATCCGTATCCAGTGCCAATGGGGTCAATGTCACTGTACCCTCTTCGGCAACAGTGTAAGTATCGTTTACGGCAACTGGAGCATCATTGACTGCCGTTACGGTAATCAGTTCGTTGGCTGTAGCTGTAGCAGTCCCGTCTGTAATCACATACGGAATGCTGATTGCTGTAGCCGAATTAAAGTTCGCTGAAGGCGTAAAAGTAATTACACCCGTAGCAGTGATATTTACTGTTCCGTTGGTAACCGATATAGTCTGAACACCTCCGGTTAAAGTTGTTCCGTTGATAGATACAATGGTCAGCGTATCGCCTTCAACATCCGTATCCAGTGCCAATGGGGTCAATGTCACTGTACCGTCTTCGGCAACAGTGTAAGTATCGTTTACGGCAACTGGCGCATCATTGACTGCCGTTACGGTAATCAGTTCGTTGGCTGTAGCTGTAGCAGCCCCATCTGTAATCACATACGGAATGCTGATCGCGGTAGCCGAATTAAAGTCCGCTGAAGGCGTAAAAGTAATTACACCCGTAGCAGTGATATTTACTGTTCCGTTGGTAACCGATATAGTCTGTGTTGTTCCTGTCAGAACGGTTCCGTTGATAGATACAATGGTCAGCGTATCGCCGTCAACATCCGTATCCAGTGCCAATGGGGTCAATGTCACTGTACCCTCTTCGGCAACAGTGTAAGTATCGTTTACGGCAACAGGCGCATCATTGACTGCCGTTACGGTAATCATTTCGTTGGCTGTAGCTGTAGCTGTCCCGTCTGTAATCACATACGGAATGCTGATTGCTGTAGCCGAATTAAAGTTCGCTGAAGGCGTAAAAGTAATTACACCCGTAGCAGTGATATTTACTGTTCCGTTGGTAACCGATATAGTCTGAACACCTCCGGTTAAAGTTGTTCCGTTAATAGATACAATGGTCAGCGTATCGCCTTCAACATCCGCATCCAGTGCCAATGGGGTCAATGTCACTGTACCCTCTTCGGCAACAGTGTAAGTATCGTTTACGGCAACTGGAGCATCATTGACTGCCGTTACGGTAATCAGTTCGTTGGCTGTAGCTGTAGCAGTCCCGTCTGTAATCACATACGGAATGCTGATCGCGGTAGCCGAATTAAAGTTCGCTGAAGGCGTAAAAGTAATTACACCCGTAGCAGTGATATTTACTGTTCCGTTGGTAACCGATATAGTCTGAACACCTCCGGTTAAAGTTGTTCCGTTAATAGATACAATTGTCAGCGTATCGCCTTCAACATCCGTATCCAGTGCCAATGGGGTCAATGTCACTGTACCCTCTTCGGCAACAGTGTAAGTATCGTTTACGGCAACTGGAGCATCATTGACTGCCGTTACGGTAATCAGTTCGTTGGCTGTAGCTGTAGCAGTCCCATCTGTAATCACATACGGAATGCTGATCGCGGTAGCCGAATTAAAGTTCGCTGAAGGCGTAAAAGTAATTACACCCGTAGCAGTGATATTTACTGTTCCGTTGGTAACCGATATAGTCTGTGTTGTTCCTGTCAGAACGGTTCCGTTGATAGATACAATGGTCAGCGTATCGCCTTCAACATCTGTATCCAGTGCCAATGGGGTCAATGTCACTGTACCCTCTTCGGCAACAGTGTAAGTATCGTTTACGGCAACTGGAGCATCATTGACTGCCGTTACGGTAATCAGTTCGTTGGCTGTAGCTGTAGCAGTCCCGTCTGTAATCACATACGGAATGCTGATCGCGGTAGCCGAATTAAAGTTCGCTGAAGGCGTAAAAGTAATTACACCCGTAGCAGTGATATTTACTGTTCCGTTGGTAACCGATATAGTCTGAACACCTCCGGTTAAAGTTGTTCCGTTAATAGATACAATTGTCAGCGTATCGCCTTCAACATCCGTATCCAGTGCCAATGGGGTCAATGTCACTGTACCCTCTTCGGCAACAGTGTAAGTATCGTTTACGGCAACTGGAGCATCATTGACTGCCGTTACGGTAATCAGTTCGTTGGCTGTAGCTGTAGCAGTCCCGTCTGTAATCACATACGGAATGCTGATTGCTGTAGCCGAATTAAAGTTCGCTGAAGGCGTAAAAGTAATTACACCCGTAGCAGTGATATTTACTGTTCCGTTGGTAACCGATATAGTCTGAACACCTCCGGTTAAAGTTGTTCCGTTGATAGATACAATGGTCAGCGTATCGCCTTCAACATCCGTATCCAGTGCCAATGGGGTCAATGTCACTGTACCCTCTTCGGCAACAGTGTAAGTATCGTTTACGGCAACTGGCGCATCATTGACTGCCGTTACGGTAATCAGTTCGTTGGCTGTAGCTGTAGCAGCCCCATCTGTAATCACATACGGAATGCTGATTGCTGTAGCCGAATTAAAGTTCGCTGAAGGCGTAAAAGTAATTACACCCGTAGCAGTGATATTTACTGTTCCGTTGGTAACCGATATAGTCTGAACACCTCCGGTTAAAGTTGTTCCGTTGATAGATACAATGGTCAGCGTATCGCCTTCAACATCCGTATCCAGTGCCAATGGGGTCAATGTCACTGTACCGTCTTCGGCAACAGTGTAAGTATCGTTTACGGCAACTGGAGCATTATTGACTGCCGTTACGGTAATCAGTTCGTTGGCTGTAGCTGTAGCAGTCCCGTCTGTAATCACATACGGAATGCTGATCGCGGTAGCCGAATTAAAGTCCGCTGAAGGCGTAAAAGTAATTACACCCGTAGCAGTGATATTTACTGTTCCGTTGGTAACCGATATAGTCTGAACACCTCCGGTTAAAGTTGTTCCGTTGATAGATACAATGGTCAGCGTATCGCCTTCAACATCCGTATCCAGTGCCAATGGGGTCAATGTCACTGTACCATCTTCGGCAACAGTGTAAGTATCGTTTACGGCAACTGGAGCATCATTGACTGCCGTTACGGTAATCAGTTCGTTGGCTGTAGCTGTAGCAGTCCCGTCTGTAATCACATACGGAATGCTGATCGCGGTAGCCGAATTAAAGTTCGCTGAAGGCGTAAAAGTAATTACACCCGTAGCAGTGATATTTACTGTTCCGTTGGTAACCGATATAGTCTGTGTTGTTCCTGTCAGAACGGTTCCGTTGATAGATACAATGGTCAGCGTATCGCCTTCAACATCCGTATCCAGTGCCAATGGGGTCAATGTCACTGTACCCTCTTCGGCAACAGTGTAAGTATCGTTTACGGCAATTGGAGCATCATTGACTGCCGTTACGGTAATCAGTTCGTTGGCTGTAGCTGTAGCAGTCCCGTCTGTAATCACATACGGAATGCTGATTGCTGTAGCCGAATTAAAGTTCGCTGAAGGCGTAAAAGTAATTACACCCGTAGCAGTGATATTTACTGTTCCGTTGGTAACCGATATAGTCTGAACACCTCCGGTTAAAGTTGTTCCGTTAATAGATACAATTGTCAGCGTATCGCCTTCAACATCCGTATCCAGTGCCAATGGGGTCAATGTCACTGTACCCTCTTCGGCAACAGTGTAAGTATCGTTTACGGCAATTGGAGCATCATTGACTGCCGTTACGGTAATCAGTTCGTTGGCTGTAGCTGTAGCAGTCCCGTCTGTAATCACATACGGAATGCTGATTGCTGTAGCCGAATTAAAGTTCGCTGAAGGCGTAAAAGTAATTACACCCGTAGCAGTGATATTTACTGTTCCGTTGGTAACCGATATAGTCTGAACACCTCCGGTTAAAGTTGTTCCGTTGATAGATACAATGGTCAGCGTATCGCCTTCAACATCCGTATCCAGTGCCAATGGGGTCAATGTCACTGTACCGTCTTCGGCAACAGTGTAAGTATCGTTTACGGCAACTGGCGCATCATTGACTGCCGTTACGGTAATCAGTTCGTTGGCTGTAGCTGTAGCAGCCCCATCTGTAATCACATACGGAATGCTGATCGCGGTAGCCGAATTAAAGTCCGCTGAAGGCGTAAAAGTAATTACACCCGTAGCAGTGATATTTACTGTTCCGTTGGTAACCGATATAGTCTGAACACCTCCGGTTAAAGTTGTTCCGTTAATAGATACAATGGTCAGCGTATCGCCTTCAACATCCGTATCCAGTGCCAATGGGGTCAATGTCACTGTACCCTCTTCGGCAACAGTGTAAGTATCGTTTACGGCAACTGGCGCATTATTTGTAACTTTTAAAATTGCTGTGTTCGATGAAGGCTGTGCACAAACATTTGAAGTACTTGTAACGTCTACCCTATACAAATAATTATTATATGAGTATGGAATATTCGTTAACGACAAAGAATTTGTGGCTGCATTTGAAAAAATTGGATTTGTTCCTCCATTAGTAACAGTTGTCCAAGTTGAACCGCTATTAGTACTTTGCTTCCAGGTATATACTAAATGAGTTCCCGTAACTACTGCACTAAAAGTAGCATTAGCTCCTCCATTTACGCTAGTATTAGCTGGACTAGTAGTAATTGCAACAACATTTGAAACTAAATAATTCGCCTTAGAAGTTCCGTTAGTATTTACAGGAGTGGCATAAGAAGCTGCTGTTACTTTGCCATCTGCTGAATTTGTTACAGGAGGATTACCAGTTCCATAATATCCATTTGAATCCGGATCAGCTGTTGAAGTACCATATGCTTCTACAGAATCTGGACATCCATCATTATCTGAATCTAAATCAAGCTGATTTATTAACCCATCTAAATCTTGGTCATATCTATCATCAATACCATCAGAATTTGTATCAACAAAACCAGCGGCATCTTTATCTGCATAATTTAATTTTTTATCTCCATCTGCATCTCCAAAAGGATCAGACAAACTTCCTATTTCGACTGTATCTAAAATACCATCGTTGTCATCATCCAAATCACATTCTACATTAAGACCGTCATTATCCTGATTCCCTTCATAATTAGGATTCTCGACAGGAATGTACAATGAAACGCTTCCTCCAGTTCCTCCATTTTGTGAACCATTTCTTTCTCCGTCCAAATGTTGTCCTCCAATACCTCCTGCTGAAATCAATGTCACGTTCGCAGGAAGACTTGCTAAGGAATAAAGCAAAGCACCGCCACCACCACCACCACCGGGACCATGATACGTATTTGTATTCAAATCCTGTCCGTCACCTCCTTTTGTAGATACCGTTAAATTACCTGTAAAAACAGGAGTCTTTAAAACGACTGTCCCACCGGCACCTCCACCACCTCCACCATCTGGCGCACCTGTTGGATTAACCGCTAACGGTGCGAAGCCATCAGCTATGATGGAATAACCATTACCAACAATTTCATTCGCAAAAATGATAACAATTCCCCCTCCATCTGCAGCCGAAGAAGGATTACTTGTTGTTACATATCCAGATCCTCCGGCACCACCAAGAAAAACTTTGTCCTGGGCAAAATAAGTTGACAAACTTACACCGCCTATACCTCCGGCATTGGCTCCATTAACATCGCACCAGCGTTTTCCTCCTTCTCCTCCGGCACCATAATTAGATCCGCCTCCGCCTCCAGAATCTCCAGAAACTCCGGAACCTCCTCCATTCGCTCGTGGTGATCGTCCTCTATTGCTACCTGTATTATCTAAAACAATCCCGTCTCCTTTTGTAAAAGATGCGGTATAGGTACTACTTTGTACATATTGGGTATTAGGGTTAATGCTACAATCATTATTAGGTCCATTTGTCAACATTTGAATTCCTTGGTATCCTTTACCTGCAACATTTATATTGGCATTAAAAGTCACTTTATCTGCCTGAATAGCTAATACTCCTCCTGTTTTATCTGCAGTAATCCAGTCTTTTGCAGTCAAAGTACCATTAATATTTACTGCTCCTACGTATTTTGGAACCCTTACTACCTGAACCAAACCACTAATTGTATAACTTTTAATTAATGGATATACTGGTGTTATAACGTTACCAACGATACTTTTAATTTCGAAAAATTCATAATTACCAGTATTGTTGATAGCCGATATATTTCCACCTGCACTAGTATTAGTGACATCGATAGTAGCCCCTTTCATCTGAATAATCAAAGCCTTATCTCCAACCGAAAATCCGGCTGAACTACTAACTGTAATAGTATTAACACATGCTAAATCACAAGGTGCACAAACGGGCTGATTGATAGCTGTAACCGAAAAATAGCTATTTACTATCCCTGAAATATTGGTTTGAGAAAAACCATTCAGGCTAAATAATAAAAAGAAAAAAAACAGATTTAGATTCAACCTCCTTTTTTCATTAATCAATAACATTTTCACACTAAAAATTATGTGTCCATTCCTATGTACTTTTAACCAAAAAGGCTTAAGAAAAATTACAAAGAGTAATGATACCATTTTAAATTTTTGAAAGGCTTCCCAAAAATTAAAGAGTCGAGTTTTTTTCATAAAAAATTATTCCATTTGTAGCGTGCAAAAAAACAAAATGAAATAATCTGTAATTTACCTGCTCTCTCAAACCTTGTCCAAAAACGAAGATTTTGGCAAACAAAAACATTTCTGAACAACATCATTTTTTTTTTAAACTCAGTAATTCAAGCACTTGACTTTAATAGATAGAACTGTGCTTATTTCTAAATATTCTTTTATTATTGAAATCATCAAGACTATTAAGTTTAAAAACATAAAAAAAAAGATACTTTTTTAAAAAAGATTTCAGTTTGTTATGATTTTCAACTAGTACTTTTTTGTTAAATACATACAAAAAAAGCCCGACAAGTCTATAGGTAAATCTATGCAGACACAAAACTGAAGAAGCGTGTCTATTCAAAAATGAAGTTCGTTTATTTTATAAATTGCGATTTAAATCAAAGAAGTTTTAGGTCTATTTAGACCTGTATTTTATGAAATGTAATTATTTCAATTTCATAAAATGCAATTTAGTTTATTCTAAAGGGTAGATTTTATTTTTAGATATTCTCCTGGAGTACAACCAACTTCATCTTTAAAAGTACTCTGAAAAGAAGAACGTGACGAAAATCCAGCTTTATTACCTATTGCATCAAGTGTTAATGAATCTAAAAGTCCATCTTCTATTAACTTTTTTGCATATTCTACCCTGAGTTCAGCACGTATTTTTGTTAATTTAACTTTCAATATACTATTAAAACAATAATAAAGATGATGCTTGGGTACGTTCATAGATCGGGAAAGTTCTTCCATTGAAAAATTAGTATTTAGAAAAATCTCACTCTCTTTAATATAATCTAAGATCGATTGAGATAATTCAATAAATCTTGGCTCTATATCTTTTACCTGAAGATCTTCTTGTATCACATTGTGCTCCTCATTTTGTAAAACATTTACAGTATTGCTTTTTAGAGGTACTGTTTCATCTGGTTTTATCTGTTTTTTAGATTCTAAAAATTTATTTTTATTGTTTTTTTTCTTTCTTTGAGGAATTCCATAAAGCAATTCAGGAAAAACTAATAAACTAACAGGGATAGCTAGCAGGCAAAAACTAATAATATCCATTGGTAAACTAGTTTTTAATTTGGCCAAGTCTGGATTCGGTTCTTTTAAAAAAGAATAAGACAGTAACGCAAAACATACAATTACTAATAGAATTATAAATAAAAAACTAATAAGCCATACCAATACTTTACGAGTCTGGACTTTAGGAATTCGTTTATTAGTACCTATTTTAGTCCAAAAGCGAAACAACATAACAAGTACCAATACTAGATAAATACACAATAAAGTAGGTCTTGCAATAATATTTACAATATTAGGATAAAGTCCTACAGTAAATGTTTTTGCTACCATAATATCCTTTACTATTCGCTGTGCTAAAGCTAATTTATAAGAAAAAGGAGTTAGTAAATATGGAGTTATACTAACCAAATTGATAAAAGCTGGAACGAAATGGAAATAATCAGCTTTGGTAAATTTACTATTATCGAATAGAGTACCTCTCACATAAAAATATAATAGGGGACCAATTATAAAACCAATCGGAGCAGTATTATTATAAAAAATAGCGAGTAAAAAAACACTTTTTTCAAAAAATAACACATAGTGCATTAAAGAATAAGAGCATAATACGTAAATGAATCCCGATAAAAAAATGGAATTACGGTTAATGTTCCAATTATGATAGGTCATCAAAATTGTCAAAAAAATAGTAAGTATAGATATATAAGGGTGCATTGAGTATTTTTAAAAAATGCAATAAATTAGCACTATTTAATGGCAACAAAGTTAATCTATAGAATTTCAAAAACAATATTTTTTAAAAAAATCGGCTTAGTTACTTATTTCAATTCGAATTTGCAGACAAAGGAAGGAAAATTTACTTTGGTCAATTTCGACTATACAAACACCTTTGCCAACGAATCAGCTTTGACCGCATCTACACTTTATGAACACACCGATTTATATGGAAATACCGTCAATCCGGAACCTGTTCCACCCGTTGACAATTCCTAATTTAGTGGAACTGCCAAAACAAACAATCACATCAATGCTATTTATTCGCAGAATTCTGGAAAATCAGAAAAACTTAACTATGTAGCCGGTCTGAGATATAAATATGCCCAAAGGGAGATATTATTGTCTACCGATGTGAATCCTCATCTTTTAAATTTCATCAATCTTTTTCCATTGGCTAATTTGCTGTACACGTTTAATGATTCCTGGAATGCAAAAGTGGGTTACAGTAAAAGGCTTAGTTAATCGATTTATATATTACCTAAGTAAAACATATATTTGCAGGTAATGTAACATCATATGAATAAGCACAAAGAAGTACATAATTACAGCTTACGGGATATTCTTAATATTCTAGGAGAGGAAGCGGTGCATGGAGCCGAGTTTCATGTGCATTATAACAAAGAACTGATCCGTGAAAATCCATTCCCATTCCCGTTCAGAAGCAGTAATACTGGAATAATGCTTCTCCTGTGTGGTAAGATGAGGGTACAGATTGATCTGGAAACCTTTATTGTCAGCCCGAAAGACGTGATGGCGCTCTCTTCGCAGTCTATGATTCATATACTGGAAATAATAGAACCTGTGCAGAGTATCGGTCTTGTATTTACAGAAGAATTTGCCATGACCAATTTACTGATTTACGAGGATATACGACTTTTTCGGTTTACGGAGCTAAATCAGACACCCATTTTATCCCTTACAGAAGACCATTATAGTATTATTTTCGATATCATGATAAAGATGCATAAACTTTGTTTTTCACAATCGGAAACTAATCTTTATAAAAATGCGAAGGTATTTCATTATTTCAATTTACTGGCTTTGGAAATAATGGAAATGCACCGAAGCAGAGGGAATCAGACCGACGTAAAAACCAACAGGAAAAAAGAGATTATTCGTGATTTTTTATCCCTGCTTTCGATTCATGTTCGCAAGAACAGGAATGTTCAGTTTTATGCCGATAAACTTTTTATCACTCCGGGACACTTATCAAAACTGCTGAAAGAAGCGACAGGAGGAACTTCCCGCGAAATTATTGAGGAGGCAGTAGTCATGGAAGCGCGAAAGCTGCTGATTGAAACCTCACTTTCTCTGACAGAAATAGCCGAAATACTTAACTTCAGCGATCAGTCTTTTTTTGGAAAATTCTTTAAAAAGAAAATGAAAATTACGCCAAAATCATTTCGTGATAAATATAAGTAAGCTTTAAATAATGCTGTATTTTTTTCTAAAAATAACCTTTTTCATGCAAAGGAAATAAAACCCCATTCTTATAAAATAACGGTTTTAGACCAAAAAAGGCTCAGAACAGACCTTTTACAGATTAAACATTCTATGGAGATTTGCACCATCAGTTGGAATAACTGGATGGAATTTTAATAATAAATTAAAAAGCAAATTATTATGGTAATGTTTAAGAGGAATATCCTGTTTATTCTGAGTGTTCTATTATTAAGTGCCGGGTGTGGTAAAAAGGAAACAAACCAAAACCAAACAGCTGAACCTGTAAAAGTCAGTGTGAGGAAATTAGAGCTGTCATCTCAGGCAGAAGTTTTGGACTACAGCGGTACTATCGAGGCAGACAATACCGTTTCTATAGGTTTTAGTGTACCTGGAAGGGTAAATGCTGTGATGGTGCAGGAAGGCGAGCGTGTTGTAAAAGGACAGCTTTTAGCATCAATTGAACAAAATTCGTATCAAAACAATCTTACCGTAGCAAATGCAGCTCTGGAGCAGGCACAGGATAACTTCAATCGTCTGGACCAGCTGTATAAAAAAGGAAGCCTTCCGGAACGTGATTATATTGCTGGAAAAACCGGCTTGACACAGGCGAAAGCAAATAAGGAGACGGCATCAAAAAACATGCATGACACAAAATTGTATGCTTCTTTTTCCGGAATTGTAACCCATAAACTAACCGAAGCAGGTGCCAGCGCAGCACCAGGAATTCCGGCTTTTACAATTGTAAAAACAGATAAAGTATATGCTGTAGCCGCTATTAATGAAAATGAAATCAGTTCACTAAAAATCGGACTAGATGCCAATATTACGATCCCGTCTCTGAATAGAGAAATCAAAGGAAAACTTACCATAATCAATCCGCAGGGCGATGATCTTTCAAAAACTTATACCGTTAAGGTGCGTTTGGAGAATGCCAATGGACAACTGCTGCCGGGAATGATTGCAGATATCAGCATTAATTCCGGAAAAACTCAAAATTCAGTAATTATTCCCGCGGGGGCTGTAGTGCGTGATCCGGATAATATAAACTATGTGTATATCGCCACAGCAGATCATATAGCTTTTAAAAAGAGAGTCAATATTTCTAAAATGACCGGTAATAATGATGTTGTGGTGAAAGAAGGACTTCAGGCGGGAGATAATATCATTGTAAACGGACAAATCAACTTAACAGACGGTACGCCTGTCAAATTCTAATTTCCTAAAATCCAATTAAAAGATGACAAAGCGTAAAATACACTTTTTGGAAGCCGCAATGAAACACAAGCAGGTTGTCATTGTGTTGGTTGTCCTGATGATGCTTATGGGAATTAACTCCTTGGTTAATATGCCCCGCAGCGAAAACCCCCGAATCGACATGCCTACCGCTCTGGTATATGCTATTTATCCCGGTGCCAATGAACATCAGGTAGAGGAAGAAGTAGCAAAAAAAATAGAGCAGTACTTATTTTCATTTGAAGAAATTAAAAAGAAAAAAGTAAAGTCTGAAGTTCGTGAGGGACAGGTATTTATAACTACCGAAATTTACACAACGGTAAAGGACAGAAAAAAATTCTGGCACACTTTGCAGCTGGATATGGATGCCAATCTGCGTTCAAAACTACCTCAGGGCGTTATAGGTCCTTTTATAAACAGCAATTTTGCAGATGTAACTGCGATGATTATTTCTGTATCGTCAAAAGAGCGTTCGTATGCCGAGATCGAAAAATACCTAGACAAACTTGAAGACGGCCTTAAAGTTATCCCGATGGTTTCTAAAATCAATCGTTCAGGAGGACAAAGACAGCAGATTTACATTAAAATCAATGATAAAAAACTCCAGCAGTATGGCTTAGATGCCGGCACTTTAATGGGAATCCTGCAGCAGCAAAATATTACAGGCTATACCGGAGAAGTATCGGTAGGTTCTAATACTATTGTTCCGATTTATGCAAACAGCCGTTATAAGGATGAAAATGATATTGCCAGCCAGATTGTATATACAACTCCTTCAGGAACAATTGTCCGTTTAAAAGATGTAGCAGAACTTGAACGCCGTTTCGAAGAAAAATCATCGTTTGTACGTGTAGGAGAAGACAAAGCAATGGTCTTGTCTGTTGATATGCTTCCGGGGAACAATATTGTGGCATTTGGTGAAGAGGTCGAAGCAAAAATTGCAGCAATACAAAAAACATTCCCGCCAGATATTAAAATGAAAACCATTGTGAACCAGCCAAAGGACGTAGAGCACAGTATCAGTCATTTTATGAAAGAATTTGGTCTGGCAATCGGTTCAGTGCTTTTGGTGGTAATGCTGCTATTGCCTTTTCGTATAGCTGTGGTAGCTTCTGCAGCTGCCCCAATTTCAATGCTGATTACATTTGCATTTATGAACATGCTTGGTGTTGAACTTCATCAGGTAACACTGGCTGCACTAATTATTGTACTGGGAATGGTGGTCGATAATGCCATCGTGGTCGTAGATAACTATATAGAAAAACTCGACGAAGGCGTACAGCCGTGGACAGGAGCCTGGCAGGCCGCCAAACAATTAATGGTTCCCATATTTACGGCAACCCTCGCGATCATATTTGCTTTTTTACCACTGGCCATTTTTATGGATGGAATCGCCAAAGATTTTATGTTCTACCTTCCGGTAACGGTTGCAATTGCTCTTATTGTCTCTATGCTTATCGCTCTTCTTTTTACTCCATATACTTGTTATGTGTTTATAAAAAAGGGATTAAAACATAAAATAAGTGACAGGCCTCTAAAGAAAAATCTGCTGGATCACCTTCAGTCTGTTTTTGATAAAGGGGTCGAGGCGGCTTTTAGAAATCCTAAAATAACCATGGGAATAGGATTGCTTTCTGTCGTTGCCGCTCTTTTTATAGCCACAAAAGTAGATTCGGAGTTTTTCCCTTTAAGTGAGCGCAATCAGTTTAACATGGAAGTCTGGATGCCAAACGGCACATCTCTGGAAAAAACCGAAGGGAAAGTAAAAGAATTAGAAAAAATTCTAAAAGAAGACAAGCGCGTCGTTGATGTAACCAGTTTTATAGGAATGAGTTCACCGCGTTTTCATACGTCATACGCTCCCGAAACTCCTAAAAAACACTTTGCACAGGTATTTATCACCACAACCGACAGCGATGCCGCAAATGAAATGGCCAGAGAATATCTGGACAAGCTGAAAGGTTTTATGCAAGACGGAGCTGTTAAAATCAAACAGTTGAGTTTTCAGGAAGGTGCGCCAATTGATATCAGGGTAGTAAGTGAAAATGAAGCCGATCAGAAACGTACAGCCATACAAGTCAAAAAAATTCTAGAAAAGGCCGAGGGAGTAAACTATGTCCGCTTAAGCAGTGAATATGATTATATGGGAGTAAAACTCAACATAGACAATGCCAAAGCAAACCGCTTAGGTATAACCTCACAGGTCATTACGCAAACTTTAGGTGCAGGTTTAAAAGGATACTCTATTTCAACCTTGTGGGAAGGGGATAAAACGGTAGACATTTTTCTTCGTTATGATGAAGAAAGCCGTAAAGATCTCGTTGCATTGCAAAACCTGCATATTACAACTCGTTACGGGAAAAAAGTACCACTTAAAGCTGTAGCAACGCTGGATCCCGAATGGCATACCGGAATGCTTCTTAGAAGAAATGGATTAAAGATGCTGAGTGTTTTCTCTGAAGCACAGCTGGGTAAAAAACCGTCGCGTATTCTTCAGGAAATACAGCCGCAGATTGACGCTCTTAAACTACCGCCCGGAACTACTATTCAATACGGAGGTGATGCAGAATCAAGCGGAGAAAATGCACCAAGTATGGGAGTATCTCTGGGGGTAAGCCTTATCCTGATTTTCCTGACACTGTTGTTTCAGTTCAAGAGCCTAGGAAAGTCACTTATCGTATTGTGTACATTTTTACTAAGTCTTTTTGGAGCATTCTTAGGTCTTCTTGTAACAGGAAATCCGCTTGGTATGACCGGATTTATGGGAATCATAAGTTTAATAGGTATCGTGGTGCGAAACGGAATCATTCTGGTGGATTATGCCGATGAACTTATTAGGGATCACGGATACAATCATAAAGCCGCAGCCATAGCCGCCGCTAAACGAAGAATGAGACCTATATTTCTGACTTCAGCAGCCGCTGCAGTTGGAGTAGTGCCTATGATTATTGGGAAATCACCTATGTGGGCTCCGTTAGGGAGCGTGCTAGCCTTCGGTTTGATCTTCTCGATGATACTAACGCTTTTTGTAGTGCCTGTAATGTATTATAAATTACTGAAACAACCTATAATTGTAGATGAAGCACCGCAGGAACAGCCAGATGGAGAAGATCATGTACTGTATAAACCGGTTCACGAGCATTGATAAATAATAAATTCTTCAAACGTCCTGTCATTCAAGTTTCGGAAAGACAGTTTAAAAATGAATTGACATGAAAAGCAAACACAACACCATATATACCCTATTTCTGATTTTACTCTCGGGAATAGTTCAGGCACAAGAGACTGTTTCTTTGGATCAGATAAGAAGCATGGCCTTGGAAAATAACAAAAAACTCAAAAAAGCGCAAAGCAGCATCAATGCAGCCAAAGCGGCCAATCAGGCAGCCAATGCAGCCGTAAAACCAACAGTAGATGCAAGTGTTATCGGTCTGTATCTTTCGGATCCTTTTAAAACTTTACTGCCGGAATACAGTGCTAACGGCTTAGTTACCGTAACTCAGGTTTTATACGCGGGAAGTAAAATCCAGACTGCAAAAAAAATGACGAGTTCTATTGTTGATCTACAGAGTGCTCAGAAAAATTTAACCGAAGATGAAGTACTGCTAAATGCTGAAACAGCGTATTGGCAGGTCTTGAACTTAAAAGAAAAAGTAGTTCTAGCGGAAAAGTACTTAAAACTTTTGGGAGAGCTGAAAAAAGACCTTGAAAACTCTTTTAATGCCGGTTTAATTTATAAAAATGATCTTTTAAAAGTTGAAGTACAGCAAAACGAAGCAATCCTAAACTTGACAAAAGCAAAAGATGGTTTAACGTTAACCAAACTGGCTCTGTCACAAATTGCAGGTTTGAGAGCAGTTGAATACGATGTAACAGGCAATTTTTTAGATGATATTCAACTAGTTAGTAAAGCCGATGTTGAGTCGGCCGTAAATAACCGTCCGGAAATGAATGCCCTCATTAAGTCAGTTGAGGTTAATGAATATCAGACTAAATTACTCGAAGGAGACCAGAAACCCACTGTAGCGCTAAGTGCAAACGGTCTTGGGTCTTACGGGAAAAAGATTAATTTTTCTGATGGAAGCGATGATATGCAGGCTTTCGTGGGATTAGTAACCGTTTCAATTCCTATTCTGGATTGGGGAGCGAGGAAACAGAAAGTTAAAGAACAGCAATTTGTAACCGAAGCGCAAAAATTTGAACTGGAAGAAACAAAAGAACTATTAGGCATTGAGGTTCAGAATTCATGGTTGATGCTTAATCAGGCCGCCACACAAATCGATTTGAACAAAAAATCACTGAAGCAGGCTGATGAAAATCTTCGTTTAAATCAAGATCGTTTTGATGCAGGAACTGTTCTGGGAGAGGACGTTTTAGAAGCGCAGGTACTGTGGCAGAAAGCATACGCTGACCTTATTGATTCAAAAGCCAGATACAAAATCTGTGAGGCAAAATACAAAAAAGCAATTGGCGAATATTAACTAAATATTATAAGCAGAAGTTTTTTTCTTCTGCTTATAATAAAAATCTGTTGTCTTTCAAAAAGCATCTCAAAATTTAAAATTATGATCACACCGCTAACCATAATCGCAACCACAAATTATTCTGATACAGCAAGAAATGCCGTTACCTATGCCGCAGGAATTACCAGAGCAACAAATGCAAAACTTATTCTCTTTAATTCCTTTGTTTTAAGTGTTCACAGCGCAAATTCGCTTATTAGCGCAGAAGAAACGCAGAAAGAATTAGATAAAGCTGTTTTAAGACTAGAAACGCTGGGAAAGGAAATAGCCGATTTATTTAAAATTGAAGTCCAGTGCTTCTGTAGTCATTCTTTTCTGGAAGATGAACTTTCAGCTTTAATTGACAGTACGGGCGCAGCGCTTGTAGTCATGGGTATGGCAGAACGTTCTTTTGAGCAGGATTTACTGGGCAACACTACAACATCGTTCATTAAAAATATTGATGTTCCTATTTTGGCAGTGCCTCTGAACGCCCGTTTTCAAAAAGTGAGAAAGGTTCTTTATGCCTGTGACACCCTTAGTTTTCCAGCCACTAAAAGATTCAGCTGGATTATGCAAATAATAAGAAGTCTTGATATCGAGATTGAACTTTTTAGTGTCGATGAAAGTGTTGCTGAAATTAAGAAACGAGATAAGGTATTAGTAACGAATGGAGTAAGTGGAAAAGAGTTTGAGGATGTGAAATACATTTATAAAACAGTGCGATCAAATGCCGTTATTCATGAAATAGAAAAAGAAATCAAACATTATCAGGCAGATATTTTGGTTATGGTGCCCAAAAAATATGGTTTCTGGGATTCCCTGATTCACAAAAGCAAAACAAGGATAATGGCATCCGGTTTAGATATCCCGTTATTGTCTTTTCCTCATCATTAAAAAATCATAGGTCTTAACCGATTGATTTACCATTTAATCCGTCGTAATTATTTCATATTACTTAGTTATTTGTCTGGGAGGCAATGTCTCCGTATTGATTAGTGGTGGCTGCTTTATCGATAAAATGCTTGGGATACTTTTTATTGGTTTTTTATTAAATAAATGTTTTATAGATACTAGCGGCAGCCATTATTTTAAAAGGGAATAATTGATTAAAAAATAGCTATTTACTTTTTCTTTTTGAAATAAACACATTAGAAAGATAAAAAACAACACTTAAAAAATAGTTTATGAATGTCGTCATAACAGTTGTCGGCGGTTCTGTGCCGCCTTCTTTTTAGGTAATGAAAAAATTTCTAAAAAAAAGAAACTTCAGAACAATGGATTGAAAAAAGAACCGGAATTAGCAGTAGTAATATTGACTGGGTAATACCGAATCAGGTAAACCTCCGGATAATTGAGGTTGTGCGTTCAAATCTGGGTATAGACAAATCCAGGATAAAAATTAACATTCAGAAATACGAGAATATAACTTCCACAACCACCCTATTATGTTTATGGGATTTTAAAGATGATTTTGGAATCGGACAAAATGTATTGATTACAACTTTTGCGTCGGTTTTTCATAGGTAGCTGCCTATACGAAATGGGGAGTGATGAGAAATAAGAAGCTTTCTTGTAAAATGCTTTAGTAGAAGAAAGCCGAATTTACAATTTATTAAAAGTGCTAAAATATTGATTATGAACAACATTGAATTTACAAGGCAAGAGCTTTATAAATTAGTTTGGGAAAATCCTTTAAATCAGATTACCGTAAAATATAGCATTGCAAAATCTGATGTAAAAAAGGCTTGTATTGCCATGAAAGTCCCTTTGCCGGTGAGCAGTTATTGGAGAAGTTTTAATTTAAAACCAAAGCCTCTTCCCAAATTAACAGATGCTTTTATGGAAGTAAAAAGTATTAAAATTCCGCTCATCGAAAAGAAAAACATACTTAGGAAATCCTTTAACTCAAGACTGGATTTTGATTTAGCCGTAAGTATTATGAATGACCCAAATTTTATTTTGCATTTACCTGATCAACTGCATAATCCATGTACTATTATATTTGAAACAAAGAAATATCATGTAATTCGAAACTCTTACGGAGTTTTTCCGCATCATAAGTGTAACGGTCAGATTTTAAATCTGAGTACTGCTGAAATCAATTTTGAACGCGTGCTTATATTTTTAGATGCTTTAATCAAACTTTTAAATTTCAGGGGACAACAGGTGGAGATTAATACTGATGGAACCGGACTGTTTTTTTTTAATGAAGTTTCTCAGACAGAATTACTTCTTCATGAAGGATGCAGAAAGGTATTTTGTAAATCTTCTAATCGGGAAAGGACTACTGAATTTACAGGAAAGTTTATTGTTAAAATAAAAAATGAAAGTGCTCAAAAGGAACTTCGGGAAGTTGATATTCTAAAAGTGAGCAATATTGCCCATATTGTGGCACTAATCGAATTAATCGGAACTGGAAAGAGCAGGATTACTTTTGAAAGTATTAGCTAGATACTTAGCCAGAACCAGATTACCATTAGCACCAAGCTCTCATGAAAAAACACTTCATTTTATTACTATTACTCTTTTTTAGCTGTGGTTATGCCCAATTTTCAGTAGACAGAGATTCAATCCATAAAATAATTACCAAACTTCCCGCATTTTCAATATATAAAGATAATTATTTTGTAACAGGTGTTCATTTGGGTGAAACCCCTACCAGAAACAGCATGGATGCTAAGTTTCAATTTAGTTTCAAACAGCGATTATCAAATAAACCCGGAATATTTGGTGCATATCCGTATTTGACTTATACACAGAAATCATTTTGGAAAGTGTACAAAGTTTCCAGTCCGTTTGAAGAAAGCAACTATAACCCCGGGCTAATGCTCCTTAAACCGGTATTTCATAATGACAAGTTTCTTGGTGCATTAACTTATGGTATTGAACACGAATCAAATGGACGCGACAGTATTTACTCGAGAAGCATCAATATGATATCAATTGGTTTTATAAGAGTATTTTCGCCTGAACTGATAGTTACCGTAAAAGCCTGGTTGCCATTTTTACTGGAAAATAATCCGTCTCTGCCAAAATATATCGGCTATACAGAAGGACAGCTGCAGTGGATCTCCTACAACGACAGATTTTTTGTTGATGTGACAGTACGAAAAGGTGCTTACTGGAATTTTAAGGGAAGCTTAAATCTTGGAATCAGCTATAAATTTTCAAAAAAAGTAAATCAACTTATAACTCTCCAATGGTGGCAGGGCTATAGTGAGAGTCTTATTGATTTTAAATCAGAACGTGGAATGCTTAGGGCAGGTTTTATCATTAAACCCACATTTTACCGCTTTTACTGATTTTAAAGAAATTAAAGAAGAAGTTTAATTAAAAAAAAGATTATGAAATTTGAAATAGTAAAGCATGGAACAAGGGGGATAGTTATGGCAGCAGTTCTGTTTTTTATATTTGGCTGTAATGAAGTTAAGCAGAACAAAGCTTGTTATACAGCTGTTAAAGATAAGGAAATAATTTAGGGAATGTATTCTATGAGGCTCTATTGCATGGACTAAATGGCGTTTCTGGTGATATTTTTTACAGTGTATTTCAAGTCCATTGGTTTGGAAGCGGTTCAGACGTAATATATTCTTGTGTGGTTTACAATCTTTTGGTTATTTTTGAAAAGATGTGAAACGAAATCAAGTTGTGTTAATCCTACCTTATTTTTTTTTGGGTGGATAGGCTGATATTTATTTCGTAATATACAATTTAGGCAACGTTAAAAAAGCGGCTAAGATGTCAAAGCTTAATAAAATTCGAAAAAAAATTAACCTGACCCAGGAAGAACTTTCTGATAGATCTGGAATTTCTGTACGAACCATACAACGAATTGAATCGGGTAATGAACCAAAAGGACAAACACTGAAAATATTGGCCAAAGCTTTAGGGATACAAGAAAACGAACTGCTTCAAAAACAGGAAACTGCTGACGAAATAAACCTGACACTGCTTAAAGTAATTAATTTATCTTCATTACTATTTACTGTAGTCCCTCCAATAAATATTGTTATCCCTCTTATGATTATGCTTGTTAAAAAGCAATTCAACCCACTGACAAGACAGATTGTTTCTGTCCAGATTTTATGGACGATTTTCTCAGTTATCCTTTTCATGCTTTCATCTTTTATTAAAAACTGGTTTTCACTGGGCAGTAAGTTTATTTTAGTTGTTATGATTGTTCTGGTATTTTCCAATGTATTGATTATCCTGAGAAATACAGCCGAGATAGACAAAAAAGGGAAACTGTTTTTTTGTTTGAATTTTAGCATTATATGAGTTTTTTTTCCAAGCTGACGGGGTATTGTCGGGATATTGTCGGGTAGTTTTTCAGGATGGAAAAGATTCTTTATTGCATCTTTGAAGAAAAAAAAAGATGAAAAAACAATTCTTATTTATCGTATCCTTTACAGCATTATTTATTTTAGGCGCCAATGCACAAGTAGATAAAAGTTCAGCCTTGTTTGCAACACTTAAAAAGCAGGACAGCATTTTCTTTGAGAGGGGATTCAATCAATGTGATTTGGATTACCTGAAAAATCACACAGCGGTTGATTTAAAATTCTACCACGACAAAATCGGGTTTCAAAATAGAGCTTTGTTTTTTGAGAACACGCAGAAATACATTTGTTCAGATTCAGAAAAAAAACCAATCCGTAAGGTAGATGCAAAAAGTTTAGAAGTCTTTGCTCTATATAACAATGGCAAACTGTACGGGGCAATCCAAAAAGGAATCCATCACTTCTATTTAAGAGAAAAAAGTAAGGAAGATATATGGACCAGCTCGGCAAAATTCACCCATTTATGGATTTTGGATAATGATAATTGGAAACTAAGCGTAATCCTGAGTTATGATCATCAAAACACAGTTGTTGAGAGCGATAAGAGCAGTAACGAAATCACGAGTTATGACAATAAAAACACACTTATTGAAACCGATAAGCATAGTATTGAAAAGTTATTAAAACGAAATAATGTTCCTGCATTGGGAATTGGGATAATCGAAAGTGGAAAATTATCCAAAATTGAAGTTTATGGAACTTTAGATAAAGAAAAAACTGCACCCTATAATACCATTTTTAAAGTAGCGTCTCTGACAAAGCCGATTTTTACGCTCACTGTATTGAAACTAATTGACAAGGGATTGCTGGATTTAGACGAGCCTTTATATAAATATTGGATTGACCCAGATATTAAAAATGACAAAAGATATAAAAAGCTTACACCAAAAATAATTTTAACACACCAGACGGGTTTTCCAAATTGGCGTTATTTGACTCCATCAAATAAACTAACTTTTCAGTTTGATCCGGGAACAAAATACCAATATTCGGGTGAAGGTTTTGAATATTTAAGAAATGCCATTGAAAATAAACTTGGTAAAAGCATAGAAGAGCTTGCAAAAGAACTCTTATTTGACCCTTTAAAAATGTCAGATACTCATTTTTGGTGGGACAAGGAAATGGACGAAACCAGATATGCCCAAAACTTCAACGATAAGGGAGAAAAATTAGAAATCGAAAAATACTATGAGGCAAATGCTGCAGCAAACCTTTTAACTACGGTTGAAGACTATGGGAAGTTTTTAGAGTATATGATCAATGGAGCCGGACTTAATGAAAGTTTGTATCAGGAAATGATAAAACATCATGCAAAACTTAAAGAAAATGACTTCTTCGGATTGGGTTGGGAAATTTTAACCGACTTTAACAACGATGAATTTGCTTTATTACATACTGGAAAAGACCCTGGTGTAAGCTCATTGGCTATATGGTTTCCTAAATCAAAAAATGGCTATGTAATTTTCTTAAATGGCGATAATGCAGGCAGTATATATGAGGAATTATTGACCAAACAACTTTATCTTGGAAATGATTTATGGAATAAAAGATAAAAAGAAGTTGTTTAGCTGCAATTTATTTGCAGAGCTGGTTTAATGGGAATTAGGTTTGGCACCTAAATGATCTGTTCGGCCAATTCGCTATTGTCTGGATGGCAAATGCGGATAATTGGCATCTCCTTTTTCTCCTGAGGTTATTACAGCTGCTGTAATGATATGCTCTTCGGTCATTGCTAAATGAGTCTTGTATCCAAAGAAAAAACTATTAGCGGATTTATGACCTATTTTGGCATCTCTGTCTTTTGATAAAGTAAAATTTCCCTAAGTATCCTCTATTGTTTCTTTTAATTTGATTATCTACTCCTCTTGTTAACAATTAATCTTAAAAAAAAGACTTTTTCAGTGCCCTCCAATCAAAGAACTGCATTGCCTTTTTAACAAATAACGGGACTATGGACGATAAACCGGCACAGTACATTGATCTGCCGAATTTTTGTTATACAATTGCGCTCCACTTGGATTGATAATATCCATCTTTGTTTTCTAAAAAGCCCATAGCAGAACCAGTAACAATCCATAAACATGAGCGGTATGCTGACTGCTCACCTAAATTCTATAATCTTACTAAGCCTCTGATATCATCTTCTCCTTGCATTCTAAAATAGTACTATTATGACTTGAATTTAAAGACTTTAAAAAGTCATTATAAGAATATGTAAATCAATGGGCTTGGGTAGCCGAGTTTGACGTAGAAGCTTAAAATTTAAATGATTTAAAAAAGCTCATTTCCGCATTGAGTCTCGACTACATATTTTTTACCTTTGTCCTATGCACAATCAACTTATCCAACTTATTACGCAAAGGTTTACACTTTCTGATTGGGAGAAGGATTTGTGCATTCAATATTTTGAACCAGTACTCTATTCTAAAAATAGTATCCTTGAGGAAGAAGGAAAAGTACCCAGGTATCTGTATTTAATAATTTCAGGATTTGTCCGTTTATTCCATTATAATGATAAAAATGATGAAGTAACCACACATATCAATTGTCCTCCTGGTTTCATTACCTCTTATTCCAATTTTGTGAATCAGAAAAAATCTGATGAAATTCTAGAATGCATTACCGAGTGCGAATTATTACGTATTACTAAGTCGGATTTAGAGGAGCTTATTCAACAGAGTTCTGCATTTAGAGACTTTAGCATTTTGGTCTTTCAACAGTCATTATATTATAATGAAACACGCTCAAAAGAGTTGGCTACACTAACAGCGGAACAACGATATTTAAAACTGTTGGAAGAGCATCCCGAAGTATTACAGAATGTTCCAATGCAATACATCGCCTCTTTTCTTGGCATGAACCCGAAAAGTTTGAGCCGTATCCGAAAACAGATTATTAGGTAACATTTGTGAAGTGATTTTAAATGAGCAAGGCAGAACTTTGTGCTATCATTTAAAATCAATGGATATGACAAATAAAAATTTAGTATTGGTATCTGGTGCCAATGGCCATTTGGGAAACAACCTTGTGAGGTTATTACTAAAGAAAGGATATCAAGTTAGGGCTACCGTTCGCAATATCAAAAACAATGATTGTTTCAAAGGCTTGGATTGTGAAGTTGTTCAGGCGGACATTACTGATAAAACTTCTTTTAAAAGAGCCCTAGAGGGGGTTGATACATTCTATGCAGTAGGCGCAGCTTTTAAATTGTGGGCTAAAGACCCTAAAAAAGAAATCTACGATGTGAATATGCAGGGAACACGCAATACGATAGAAGCCGCCTCAGAAGCGGGGGTTAAAAGAATTGTTTACGTGAGTTCTATCGCTGCCCTGGATTACACCAAGCTCCCTACCAAAGAAAGTTACGGTTATAATCCAGACCGAAGGGATATGTATTACAATTCGAAGAATGATGGTGAAAAGCTGGCTTTCCAACTGGCTAAAGAATTAGGAATTGAATTAGTATCAGTTATGCCCGGCGCAATGATTGGAAGCGAAGCATTTCTTCCTTTGAATGTTTCCTATGGTGTTTTGAAACTGATTTTGAACAAACAAATTCCGGTAGATACTAAGATTACTCTGAATTGGGTGGATGTAAAAGATGTAGCCGAAGGTTGTTACCTTGCCGCACAAAAAGGACGGTCGGGAGAGCGTTATATTCTGACCAATGAAAAATGCATGACCATTACGGAAACCACAAAATTAGCTCAAAAGCTTTATCCCGAGCTAAAACTCAAAGTGCCAGGTTCTGTTCCAAAGTTTATATTGTATGCTATAGCAGGCTTGATGGAGATTTCCGCTAAAGTAAGCGGAAAACCACCTGTACTAACCACAAAAGATATTGCAATGTTTTCTGGTCTACAACAAGATTTCGATATTTCTAAATCAAGAAGCGAACTGGGTTTTAATCCTAAAAGTAATGAGAAAGCAGTAAAAGAAGCATTGGCCTATCTTATGGAGCATAAAGATTTACTGTAAGTTACAATTTATGTACTCTTCTTTTTTTATCACTTCAATATATTTGCTATCAATGATTTTAAACTATTTTATTTAAGTATTACTTTATACTACTAAAAATCATTTTGAAGCTTGATCTAAGCTTGCAGAATGCTTTCTTATCCATTTTTGTCCCTTATTCATTGCGGAGATTAATCCGTGTTTTTTTCTAGCTTACGACAGATATTCATCGATCGTTTATCCTCATGACACGCTTTCAAATCACTTCAATAAGTAACACCGCACACATAGTATTGAACAGTGGTTTGACCATTATCTAAAAGGGGATAAAAAACCGGACTGATTTTTAATCAGAACATGACATTTGTTTAAAAAACAATGCAGTTCCAATCAAAGAACTGCATTGCCTTTTTAATAAATAACGGGACTATGGACGATAAACCGGCACAGTACATTGGCCTGCCGAATTTTTATCATACAATTGTGCACCGGCTGGCGAATATCCAACACGGCAAATAATTCCGTTATTCACTGTGGAACACTCATCGTGCTCCTCACATTCATCACCGTTTGGGTCGAGTTTAACAAACCCAGGAACTGGTGCAAGCGATTTTGTACTACTCATAGAAGTGGTCACAAATGCTCCTGCTCCTCCTAAGATCATGACAACCAACGGTGCCATAAATCTTTTTGAAAAAATTGTTTTCATAATAAATAGTTTTAATAGTTATGATCTACTCTGTTACAGGTTTTCGATCTCATCCCTGACACTGCAGTATGTATTAATGACGAATTTTATATTGTCTTTTATTTTGATACAGGTTGTTTAACCTTTTGTTTAGTTTGTAATGAACTAAATACTGCCCGATAAAGCCATAAAAGTTACCTTCCCGAACAATAAAATGCCTGAGCTTTTCTTTTCCAATATTGTAGATATAAAAACTGCCCTGATAGGAATTGGTAGTAAGATCATAGATGTCAATAATACTTGCTTCTTTCCACATTTCGGCAGGTTCATATTTTCCAAGCAATTCCGAATTGACAAACAGCAAATTTTTACAGACGGCACTTGTTTTATTTACTATTAATGGAGGTGCTGCCAGCTTCCGCTCGTGCCTGCTTTTTACGTTAACCACTTTTATTTGGGCTTTGTTAATTGTATCTATAGTCTTGCCCCGATGGTTTAAATTAAGCGTCTTGTCTGCCACAATAAATTGATTGCGGTACAGATAAACATATACCAGTTTCTGAAGGGCTGAGTCGTAATGGAGCATTCCATCCACATCGAAAATACCATCTATCTGTTTTTGAAGTAAGTGTACGTTAAAACGAGCTTTAGATTTGTTCCCAAAATATAAAGATCCCAGCTGACTTTCACCCTTTATATTGTCATTGGAACGGATCGCCAATGTTAGTGAATCCATAAGCTGATAGTGCGAAAAAGTAGTTGTCCCATTCCATTTCACATCCCCTCTCCAATCCTTTATCTTCCCTTTAAAAATTACGGGAACAGACCCATCAATAAGATAAAAATTGGGAGGTAAAACACGAACCTGTACTGATTGAAAAGGAAAATCTGTACGACAGGGATGAATCTTAAATTTATCTCTTTTCTGTAAGAGGGTATCCCATCTGGTAACCCAAAGCGGAGCGGTATAATTACCAAGATATATTTTGCCGTTGGCCTCTCCTGCAAAATAATAAGAGCTAAACCGGAGATCGATTTCTTTAACTTGCGTGGCATTCCCCGGAAAACGACGAACAAAATTATTGCGATGATGTATAATGTCTTCCGATAACAGGAACAATACAGCAACGGTACCAACACTAAAAAAAGTGGTGAGCGAAAAAATACTGGCGAGTACAGCAGGTTTCGAAATACGATGTGTCCATGACACCCCGCCGGCCAATATCAGTATACCCACAGCCGCCAGTATTATAAAAACTATATTAAAAATGAGGTGTTCTTTCCATCCTAATTTTTCAAGAATTCCGCCGCAGGAACAAGGGATGAAGGAACTGTAATTCAGAATAATAAGAATGTATACCGTAAACATAAGCATTAAACTGAAAGCGGCAAAAAGAGCGATCATACGCCATCTGGGAAAAAGAAGTAACAAAGCCAGAATCAATTCAACAATTGGAACCAACCAGGAAACCCAACTGGCAAAAGCACTTAGTAATGGAGATTGCCCCAACTGGACTTGAAAGTTCTCAAAATCCAATAATTTACTGACTGCTGCATAGACAAATAACAATACAAACAACAGACAAATTATTTCTACAATTCTACTTTTAATAGTTTCCTTCCGTTCCATGATTTTTGAAGTTTCGATTTAGACAATTAAGATTTGAATCGAAACAAAACTACAATCATTTATTTTACAGGTTGTTACCAAAAACCTGCCATGATTTTTCAAAAACATTCAATTTTAGTTAAAAACAAAAAATAACGATAAAGCGTTAAAATGAACTTACTAAGAAAGATGCCAATAAGCCGTTTTATATTGGCATCCCTCCTTTTTTACTTTCCTGTCTCACTTAATATAGTAAGCTTTTCACTGAGTTCTGTAAGCCCTGCTTTTTGAAGACATTCTTCTGCCAAGAGTTTTAGTTCCTGCAGATTTTCTTGAGCAATGCTCGCCAAGAGAATTGATGATCCATCATCCTCAGTAGTCGATAATCCGCGTTCTATAACATGATGCAATAGCAGTACATTTTTTCGTGAAATTTTCAAATCAATCTTCACTACATCTTTCATTCCAGGGATACTCAAAACCGTATCATACACCTTGGAAACATCATTCTTTGTAATCATAATTTTCACGTTTTAATTAATAATTTATCTGTTGTAAATGTAGAAACAAGCACTGATTTTATTCGATTCAAAATTTAGTGAGGATTGTTTAGTGGTTAAAGCTTTTCTAATTTAGTTGTAGTAATAAAAGTCTGAAAGACTGCTGTTTTTTGTGCAGTCGGCAAGATGTCCGGTTGTATCACAACCGATATCTTGCTGCCCTTTTACTCGGAACTCGTGGGCAGTGGTACTGCAACGTTTTTAATGCTAATGAAATTGATAAATGATGAAAAAAGGATGAAAAAAGAAAGTGTTAACCGTGTCAAATTCCTCCATTTGAGATTAACGCAAGGTGAATTTGAAACCCTAAACGACCGATTTAAAAAATCAACCTGCCGTAAACTAAGCGATTATGCCCGAAAAAATCTCTTGCAACAGCCTGTTGTTTTAAAATACCGCAATGAGTCTTTGGACGAAACAATGATCGAGCTGATCCAATTTCGCCTTGAATTAAATGCCATAGGAAACAACTTTAACCAAGCCGTTAAAAAGCTGCACACGCTTAGTCAGATTGCCGAATTCAGGTACTGGATTGTCTCTTATGAGCAGGATAAAAAAACATTTTTTGATTTGGTCGCCACTATTCAAAACCATATTGAAAAACTAGCTCAAAAATGGTTGCAATAATCAAAACGGGACACTCTGTAAGGAGCTCTTTTAACTATAATGAGAACAAAGTTTCCCAAGGCATTGCTGTATGCATCGGAGAAGGTAATTATCCTGTTGACGTGGAAAAAATGAATTATACCATGAAGTTAAACAGATTGTTAAATCAAGTTACCTTAAATGATAATGTAACACGCAACAGTGTTCATATTTCTTTGAATTTTGATCCTTCAGAAAACCATTCGAAAGAAAAACTGATGGATATAGCCAATGCCTATATGGAAAAAATAGGCTTCGGACAACAGCCGTATTTGGTTTACCAACATAACGATTCGGGGCATCCTCACATCCATATCGTTTCGATAAAAGTACGTGCGGACGGAAGTAGAATTAACATGCAAAATATTGGTAAAAATCAATCCGAAAAAGCGCGAAAAGAAATAGAAGAAACTTTTGGTCTTGTAAAAGCTAAAAGCAAAAAAACAAACGAACAGTTTTCTTTACAGCCCATTGCGAACCGAAAAATAGATTACGGAAAAACTGAATCTAAAAAGGCAATCAATGGCGTTTTAAACAAGGTATTGTTTGATTATAAATATTCCAGTCTTGCCGAGCTTAATGCCGTTCTCGGGTTGTACAATGTTAAGGCTGACCGGGGAAGCGAAAGATCCAGGGTATTTAAAAACAATGGCCTTCTTTACAGAATCCTTGACAAAAATGCAAAACCAATCGGAGTGCCGATCAAGGCCAGTGACTTTTACACTAAGCCGACTTTGAAATTCTTAGAAGACAAATTTAAAGCAAACGAAACCCGAAAAGTTTCAGATAAAACACGGCTAAAAAACACGATTCAAATGACTTTTATCAGAGAACATAATTTATCGCTTGACCGTTTTGCCAAACAGTTGGAAAAAGAGGGAATCCGCACGGTTTTCAGAAAAAATGAAACCGGTTTAGTATATGGGATAACCTATGTGGATCATGTAACCAAAAATATTTTTAATGGGAGTAGTTTGGGAAAAGAATATAGTGCGAAAGGGATTCTGGAACGTTGTGAACCTCCTATCGTTGCTGAAAATAAACAGCAACTCTCCGAAAGACTAAAGGCTTTCACCCTTGAAAATAATTCCAAAAAAACATTGGATGTTTTGGCAATTTGCAAACTAATCGATTCTTTATTGCAACCGGAAATGACTTATGATTATTTACCTAAGCAATTGAAGAAGAAAAAGAAGAGAAGAATTCGAAAAGGGATTTAAAAAATTCAAGAGGATACCCCTTGAAGATATTTTCCTTTTTTGTTTGCATGTCCATTACTTTGGATAAAACTATAGAAAGAATTTTGAAAACTATTCAATTTTTAAAATATAATTTCTCTCTTATTTCTGTTTATATATCTAAGATAAAATTTTATATTTTCTTATAAATCGAAACACTTATTTTGTAAATCGTTGACTCTTTAGCACTTACTGTCGAAAATGTTTTATTGTTGTATGCTACCTCAAATACTTTATCTGAATTGTATGGAGTATTACAATCTGAAAGATATTTGTATTTTTCTAACACATCTTTTTTTATGCTATTATATTCTGATAGTTTATTTTCTTTACCATTATAGAAATAAATTATTTTTTCATAGGTGGTGATTTTACCGCCATTTTTACTATCTGTAACGAGGGTAATAAATTGCGTCCTAACAAAGATAGGAACTCCATCATATTTATAATAGACCTTCTAAAACTTTGCTAGCGTTCTCATTTTTTGGATCCAATTCGATGGATTTTTTATACATTTTGATAGCTTCCTCTTTGTTATTATCCTTCAATAAGGCTTCTCCAAAACTGTCATAAGCATTCGAGCTGTTTGGAAAGAGGAATACATTTAATTTAAAGACCTGCAAAGCATTTTTAATTTGACCCTTTTGCATCATTCTGTATGCCCATTCGTTGATTTCAAATTCATTTGGTATAAAATAAGGGTCTTTTTTAAGTTGTTCTTTCACAATTTTAATGGCTTGATCGAATCCGCTTTTTTGCAAGTTTATTCTCAAAAAAGTCAATGGATCTGCATTTAAAATATCAGGGATATAACAAGCCGCTAATTCTTCCAGATAATCTTCAGGAGAATCGCCTCCGAGATTGGTTAATACAATTACCGCCAGGTCGTCATCGGGATAAATAAGAAAAGCAGCCCGTCCACCACCTGACATACCTATAGCCCTATGATGTTTGCGAAATTTTGCCAATCCCCACCCGAGTGCCCACGGAGTATTTTCACCATTATTAAATTGAATTGGAGACCACATTGTTTCTAAAGTTGATTTGGATTTTAAGAGTTTGCTGTTTTGCAATGCAATAACCCATTGTGCCATGTCTTCTGCAGTACTGTTAAGCCCGGCAGCAGTTCTTCTGAAATAGGGGAACTCGTAATAATTATTTACCATTTTTTTCTCCTTATATTTTTGTCCGTCCAATTCTGTTCTGTAAAAATAAGTTGGTGCAAGATGTGGTATCACATCGCGGGAATCACCAAAAATGGTATTGCGTATACCTGCAGGTTTAAATTGTTTTTCTGAAAAAACTTCCGCAAAGGGCTTTTCTCTGAATTTATCTATTATTTTTCCTAATAAATACGCGTTGGTCTGATTATAGCTAAAACGCTTACCAGGTTGAAATTCCAAAGGTTTGGATTTTAATTTTTCCCATATGGTTTCTTCATTTTTCAGACTTCCCAAGCCCCCCGTATACGGGTCAAGCAGCTTTAGCAGATCGGGTAATCCTGAACAATGAGTCAGTAACTGATTAACTCTCACAGGTCCCCACTCTATAGGAAGATTGTCTAAATATTTAGAAATAGGTGCCGATAGCTCGATCTTTCCATCTTCAACCAGTTGCATAATGGCCACACTAGTAAAAACCTTTGTACATGAATTGATGGCAAAAATTGTTTGGTTATCTACAGGAATATTGTCCTGAATATTTGCAACACCAAAGGATTTATTTAAAACAATTTTTCCGCATTGAACAATTGCTATTTGTAACCCTGGTATTTTTCTCTCGCTCATTTCTCTTTTAATAATTACATCAATAACATCGGTTTTATTTTGAGCAGACAAAGATGTTCCAGTAATTATTAAGACAATTAAGATGATGTATTTCATAATATTGATATGTTTTAATGTTCTTTAAGTAAAAAATAGTATATGACTCTCAACAAATAGATTATTATTGTCTCCTCGTTTTGAAGTACTTTTACTTTACTGGTTCGGTTATTGTTTTACCCCTCTTATATCAAAGCATAAATCCAATCCAGCTTGCTAATAGTATAGCAATTAAAACCAGTACGGTTCTATGTAGCGCGTTCCTGAAAAAGTTATTCAGGGAATGAAAGCCTGCTACAGCCAATAAAAATATGTACTAACATAAAAAATGATAATGCTCCCAAACCGTTTCTTTTCTTTCATTATTCTTTATCTGAATTACATTATTCAAAACTAATCATAAGAAAGCTAAAAAGAATTAACGATGGGTAAGTTTTACTTCCCGGTCACTTTTTTTCTAAGTCGGCTCATGCTTTCTTCAGTCAATCCCAGATATGAAGCAATTATTTTCAGAGGTGTACGATGAAAAACTTAGGAAAGCTGGTGAATGGCTATTGTTTTCAAACTATATCTCCTTAAAGAATCTTTAATTTCTTAAGAAGCTGCTTTTAAATTTAACATTATATCACTTTTTATATTTTTTGGAGAAATTCATTACTCCTTGATGACAATTTTAATCTGAATTAAATGTTAACGGAATTTGTAGCTTATCTTTTATTATAGCAACTCCAGCTGATTTTTATTTAATTTCCTAAAGTTTATATAGATTATTTCAAGATTGGAATTTCCACAAAACTATCGTTAAACCATTTGATCACCAACGGTTTTTTTGCATCGGCAATGGTTTCGCTGCTCACGGTTTTCCCTGTTCCGTAATTGAGTTCTGAGAATGGGTTTTTATTGATATTCAGTACCACTACAAGCCGGCTGCCTTTCTCTAGCTGTTTGCTAACCAGATGGGTGTTTTCAAACTTTATGATCTCTTTCTTCTCAGGTGTCAACAGTTGCCTCCGAGTCATATCTTTGGCATAGCTTGCCCGCCCTATGTAGTAAGAAAGGTGAAAATATTTTCCTTCGGAGTTTAGTTCATAAAGCGTGACACCGATGTCGGCATCTTTTTTATTGATGCTCAACCGTATATTTCCTTTGAACGATCCATTGACGATCACAGCCTGCTGTATGGGTTCGCTGATGAAAACATAACCGTTTTTACCAGATAGATTGTCGCGTACGATAGGGTCAGGATAATAATCATTATTGCTATTTTCCCGGTCGGCAAAATCCACTTCTTGTGTTAGAAAGGTCTCATTCTTTGGCTTTTTTAAATCCAATGAAAAACCTTCTCTTACTTTTTCCGAACTCAGGTAAAATTTAAGATAGTCATTATGCATCGCATCCAGTGAAGAAGCACTCCGCCATTCATCTGTACTCATTACCTGGTAATTGATCTTATCTTTCAGAAAAGTGGGTTTCACAGCACCTTTCAGCACATAGTCGAGCCATTGATATGTGTACTCTTTAATGGGGAATAAGGCTTTTTTGCTGATGGTATAACCGTTAATAGTTTCCTGTCCCCCCGATTGTGTACCGAAATGTCCATAAGGCCCGATAACAAGATACACCGGTATTTTGGGATTGTACTTGTTCATTTCCTTGAGGTAATAAATCCCCGAATTCTGCGAATCATTGTAATAGCCGTCAAAAGCCAGAACAGGAATATTGATCTGGGCAAAATCATTCTTGTACGGAGCCATATTCTGCCAATACGCATCGAAATCGGGATGACTGATCCAGCGCTGGAACAGCCGGTTGGGCGTTCCGTCGATGCTATCCATTTTATTGTAAGCTGCTCCGATTTCCCACCATTTGAACATCATATTGCGGAATCGTTGTCGATCATCGCCTGTTTTGTTGTCAAGGTATTTGTTATTTCCTACATAAAAAGACCATTCATAGTTGGGGTTAACAAAAATATTATTCTCCATAGGAAGTCCCATTCCCGGACGGTTTGCAACATAAGGAACAATGGTTTTTAAGGCCGGATGCCGTTTTTTTGCCGCAGCCCATTGTGTAAATCCATTATAACTGCCTCCATACATCCCAACACTCCCGTTACACCAAGACTGTCTGCTGATCCAGTCAATAACATCATAAGCATCTTTTCCATCGGTTTCATAAGGAAAAATATCGGATCT
Organism: Flavobacterium aquiphilum; assembly: GCF_027111335.1. Taxonomy (NCBI): domain Bacteria; kingdom Pseudomonadati; phylum Bacteroidota; class Flavobacteriia; order Flavobacteriales; family Flavobacteriaceae; genus Flavobacterium; species Flavobacterium aquiphilum. Next base: position 3,231,472 of record NZ_CP114288.1, read on the forward strand.
GCTGAAACGTTTACCTCTTGTATAAGCCATAACTCCAACGTATCCCCTATCAGCAGCCTCTTTAAGCGACTGTATATCCCGCCCCTGGTCCCGCACATAGATTGTAAATTGTAATACAACAGGTCGTGGAACTTTATCATTTTTTTTGCGTACTATCATTGCTGAAATCTCCGCTCCATCCCTTGTATGGATCATAACACTATCCTGTATACTGTATATTCCTTCCTTTTCCTGCCGATTGCCCCATAATGTTTGTTGGGCACTTACCGAAAGGAATAATTGCCATACAACAATGACAACCAGCATGATTTTATTTAACATATTTACTCTTCTTTATAAGTTGAACATCATTATTTCTATAATTCCATATCTTTGTTATATCACTAATCCTTCAGCAAATTCCATCATGTATAGCTTTTTTGTATGATCTTCCATCTGCTGGAAATTTTTACTTTGCTCCTGCATGGTTTTCATAGCCAAACACATTCAGTCATTCAGGAAGCCCCATATATAATTTTGAATTTCTTTCCTTTGCTCAGCATTGGCATCATCATCCATATCATTGTGCTTTACATCTGGTAACCTGATAATGGTCATTCTCCTTTTTTTCAGATCACTCTCTACAGGGATTACTCCCTCATCTGCCGGCTGATCGCTGGAACGTAAAGAATATATCTTGAGGTTCCGGTCTTTAGGAAAAGCCATTCTGCGATTGTCCAGCGTAATGATGCGACTTACGATATCCGGATATTTCTGTGGGAACAATACCGTCATATCCCCAACGTTGGAATGGCTTATGAGTGTTTGGTAAGCGATGATTCTTCTGTATTCGTTTTGAGCTTCCGGTTATGCCAAATCATAAAGCCAATCCAGATCAACAGCAATACCGTAATTAATATCAGCTCTCTTTCGTGAAGACCATCTCTAAAAAAATTATTCAGCGAATGAAATCCAGCTACTGCCAGTAATGAATATGTCCTATTGTATACTTTGCCAATTCCCCAAGTACCCAAAAACAAGACACCGAGAAAAATCATATTGGAACCGATGAACTCAAAGTTCAGATGCCAGATAAACCACAAAACCGTGATAATAATTATACTTTGAAGTTTCGGTAAATCTTTCAGCTGTTCTTGCAAAAATCCACGCCAACCGATCTCTTCCAATAAACCATATACCAAAACCGTGAAAAGCAGCGCAAAAGGAAATTGTTCCTGCTGAATATAGTTGACTGTTCCAATGAGAACGACTGGGAAAATCCAGAAAACAAACAAAGGCAAAAATAAATTTTGATAATTTCCTTTCAAGGAAAGCTTTAAGGGAATATTAAACAATTTAACCGAAACAAAAGCGCCGATTGCGGGGCCTATTCCACGAAGTAAAATTTGTATAAATTGGTTGTCGATAAAACCATATAGATTGGTTTTAACCGCCAAAAAGCGAAAAATAATGGCAATAACATAAAAAATGATAATGCTCCCAAGTCGTTTTTTTTCTTTCATATTTTTTGAATTAGATCATCCAAAATTAATTATAAGAAAGTGAAATCAACTTGACGTTGGGTAAGTTTTACTTCCTAGTAACTCTTTTTCTGAGACGGCTAAGACTTTCCGCAGTTAACCCCAGGTAAGAAGCTATTATTTTAAGAGGTGTACGCTGAAAAATTTCGGGACGCTGGCTAATGAGGTTCATATAACGCTCCTCTGGGCTAAGTGTAAGAAGGTTGATCTGTTCCTGTTGTTTTCGTAGGAACAATATTTCAGGGATCGCTTTACCAATCCTTAATCCAGTTTCATTCAGGGAATAGAGCTCGTTAAGATCAGGATAGCTGATTGACCATAATGTACAGTCTTCCAATGCCTGTGTTTTAATGCCCGAAGGTTGCTGTTTAAGGAAAGAAAAATAATCACTCATAAAACTTTGTTCATAAAGCAAGTTGATGCAGATATCTTTTTTTCCGTTCCAAACGAATAGTCCCACAGAACCTGTGGCTACAATATTCAAATATTTTTCTACACACTGATAATCTTTTATGACATAATTTTTCTGAAATTCTCTAACAGTTATTTTTTCTGAAAAGCGCTCCCAGATATTATTTTCAGCGTTATAAAATGGAGAAAAAAACTGTTGAATTTCTTGTGGTGTGGGCATACATTCAGTTTTATCTATGCAAATTTAAGATTTCCAGCCATATTACTGACTAAAATCATCCTTATTCGTAATCGAACTTTTTAAAAAATAGAGTAAAAATAGTGTATTTCTCCGAATAAAATTTAAATGAATGACAATAACAGTAAAGATAATTCAATAGAGCTTTAATTGCAGGATATGCACAATACAATATGTTAGCTAAATCCTTTCTACAGCAGGATTCTGTATTATTAATATAGGGTGGGAATGTCAGTAAGATTCGGTGTTTATGAGAATTGTTGAAATGTATTTCGAAACTTTTCAGATGAAACATATTATGTTTATTTCTTTTTCAGCGAATTTGTAACAAAAAAGATTGTGGGTAGATAGCATATAGGTTTCTTCCTTACAGCAAATCTATGCGTCCATCAAAATTATACAATGAAACGCCTGCAAACATAACCTACCAACAACAACTTACGGATTATAAACACCGTTGAACAAAATAATTCTCCAGCCATCTGGATCTTCGTAGGTTTCGCTTTTGTCTTTCCAATAAGGGTTTTCGGGTTCAACGGGAGTTACCCCTGTTTTTTGTAGTAGCTCATTAGCTTTTTTATATTCTTCGATGTTATCGTAGTATAAGACCGTTAAATTTTCTTTTGTGGGCTTCGGCAAAGGCACTGTGTCTGTATGCTGGGTAAATTCTAAATGATATGTTTTATCCGGGAACCCCAACATAACCCCGTCATAACCTGAATGGTTTTCAAATTTCCCCAATACTTCTAATCCTAAACCCTGCTGATAAAATTTGACAACTTCTGCCAAGTTATTTGTAGGTCTTGCAATTCTGAACTGTATAGCTTTCATATTTTTTCTTTGTTAGGATTTTTTTGTACTTATTTGATTGTTACAGGATATAATGAAGGCCAATGCAACAGCAATTGATATACAACCATTTAACCTTTTTCTTTTCATAAAAATATACTTAAAATTATGAAACAAAATTCTAAATAAAAGCTATGTTAGTCAATCGCAAAAATTCCGTTTGTGTTGTCAATTTTCCTGTTTATTACGATACATTTCAGGAGATATGCCTTTTATTCCTTTAAAAAAACGAGAGAAAGCAGACGTGGAAATAAATCCCAATTTGTCAGAGATAGATTTTATGGTCAGGTGAGCGTATTTTAATAGAAATTCTGACTCTAAAATAATTCGGTTCTGAATTAGAGTAAGTGCTGACACACCTATCTGGTTTTTCACACATTCGCTTATATATTTTGGCGACAGGAACATGATGTCTGCATACTCCTTTACAGTTTTGAACTTATGAAAATTCTTATCTACTAATTTTCTGAACTCGTACATTATCTGATATTGTCGGTTAATAAGTTTGTCAGAGTTCAGCAGGCATATTTCACATATCCGATTATAATCATAAAGTACCTGCAATATATAAAGTCGTGAAACTTCAATACAGAAAGGCGATTGATTGCCTATTTCCTCTTTTATTTTTATGAACTTATATAATGTGTCATCGAAGGCTTTTTTTTCCAAATCGAAAGTTGGAGGATAATCTGGGTTAATGAATAACAATTCTTCCATAATCTCACTTTTCACAAATCCTTTTTTTACAAAATCAGATTTAAAAAGTAAAAAATAGGCATCAAAGTCTTTTAAAAAATGCATAATAGAAAAAACGGTATGTGGTGGAACAATAGAAATTGTAGATGGCTGTATAGCGAAGTCGTGCTGTCCAACAGAAATATCACACTTACCCTTACTGCATAAAATAACTAAATAGAAATTGAGTTTAACAGCATCAATTACTTGCAAACATTCATTCACCCGAAAGATTGAACAATTCGTGTCTTCTGCATCAGTTGGCTGAAAATATAAATGCTTTACTATGAAATCTACTATTTCTAAAGATTTTATAATCATATTCTACATGTTGAATATTGCAAAGTTATAAATTTTAGATTAGGCTGATTAGTTGTCAATTTATATCACCATCTCGAAGTACCCTTACTATCAAATGTTTTGATTAGGGTCTTTTTTAATGCGTTCCCTTTTGTTTGCAACAATTATGGTGTAAAAAAAACGTCCTAAATATGAAAGGATGTTTAATATGATATCGATACTAAAAATTCAGGGGGAACTTATAAAGAGGGAAGCTAATACTAAAAACATTCGATACAACTAATTAAAAAAATGACTTTGGAGTTTTTTTTTACAGCCCCTGCAAAGGCAAGTGGTTTTGATCTGCTGAAAGTATTTCAAGCAGGTCAGAACACAACTTGCTATTTTTTCATGAAAATATTATTACCGATGATTTTTAATTGAAAGGGCTCAATGCCCTTTTTTTTATATTTAATGGTGGGATTATTAAATTGTTTTGTGATAGTTCCTTGGCTGCAGGTTATTGGTGGAATAACTGTGATGAGTGTCTCTTAAGTACTTAATTATGCTAGCAAGGCTTCAAGTATATAAGTGCCGAGAATGTTGGGAAGCAACTTTTTATGTACACAAGCATGCAGGTATGTATATAGGAATATTTGTAGGAATGTTGGAAAGCAACTTTTTCTGCACGTAAGCATGTAGGAATACAAGTGTGCAAGTATCTATTTATGCAGGCAAGTATATGTTTTTATAAGTGCTTTTAAAAGCATAAAAATGTCTTTATTGCAAAGTGGGGTCTAAAGATTTGACTGAAGTAAAATCTTTAAGTTGTGACTGAGCCTGTACAGGCACCAATAAATTTATTTTTCAAAAGAAAACAGAAAATGGGAAAAAAGAAAAAGAAAGCAATTTCATAGGACGGGGTGCAGACAGGCCAAAAGGAATCGGAATAAGTCCCGAAGGGTGGCTTGTGAGGTCCGAACAAGGCATTATGCCGAGGTCTTTTTGCCAGGCTGAAGCAGCCCGGCATATCTTCGTTTTCTTTTTATTATTTCTTTAAGGGAAAATATAAGTATAAAGGATCTGTTTTTAAATGCTATTTTCCAAAGAAAAACTAAATCCAGTGGTAGGTTTTGTCTTTTCTGTTAAGATAACAGTACATTTCTTCTAGTAATTTATAGTCATCAGTTATATTGTAAGAAAGTCCGGCTGAAATAGCCCAAAGCCCGGCAGATTCTTTTGCGATATCATGTCTGTCAGTATCCGCTCCTCGGACAATTGCTGCCATAATTGAAATGGCAGGATCGTCAATTTCATATTTTTTGACAATGTAATCAAAAGTGCTTTGTTCATTGTAGTGGGTAAACTCTACATTTGGAATATCGAAAGGAATAGCATTCAGTTCTTTTGCTTTATCCAGAACAATATTAAAAGGGACATAAATGAATTCGGCCTCACTGTCAACAAATTTTTTAATGAGCCAAGGTGATGCAATTCGGTCTATTTTTGGTCTTTCTCTAGTAATCCATTTCATTTTAAAAAATTACGAATTTTTGATTCTTCAAAGCTACTTTATTTTTTTAAAAATATTACAGGCTACATTTTTTTTGGAATATCGGGCCCTTACGAACCTGTTTTCGAACCATTTTATACAAGCTTTAAAAAAACTTTCTGTCAACTAAAAAAAAATTACAACCTAGCTGTTTAAATAGAACTACTAAAAGGTATTAACTTCAATTTTTTTAAACTACTTTTAGAATTTCAGAAATAGAATTATTAACCCATATCATAGTCTCCTCTTTTTATTTGCATATCCACCAAAGTCTTGGATGTAAATGTAAAAGAAGATATGAAGAAACTAATGGACAAATACAAATAAAGCCTTTTTTAATCTTTTAGAATTTCATAATGATCTTTTTAGCTTACTTAAGATCAGCAAACAAAAAAATAATTTAACTTATTCTCCAGACTTTGTTTGCCGATCCAAAAAGGCTCCGATTATAAAAACCGAAGCCTTGACTTTTCAACTTAAACACTTTTGGAACAGTGTCGATAACCGCTAAACCCAATATTAATGTATTTACGGTTTAATAATCAATACCGATGGCGTATTGTTTAACCAAGTGCTGTGGGAATCAATCAGTTTTTTCCAACTCTCAAGACTAATGATCATTAAATCTTGTTGTTCCAAAAACTCTTTTTTTATTGTTCTTTCCTGCATCATCATAATATGGTTGGGCGCTATTTGTTCAATCGCACGAACCGCTTCCTGAATATCCCTAGTACTTCTTGCTTCTCCAACGTCATCCAAAACCGTAATCTGGGAACCGTTATTATGTATCAGTTTTTGTGCAAACTCGATCAGAAATCCGTCTTCTTTAGCAAAAATTGGCATAAAGACACGATCTATTTCTTCTAACTTTTTATCGACAAGGATTCCAACCGGCATTTTACTGTTTGTCACAATCTGTCTGGTTCTTTCATCAAAAGGGGAATTCTCGAATAATCCTTCTTTACCGGTAATTTTATCGATTAAACGGTCGGGGTTAATAATTCGCGTCGTAAAACCGAGTACTTTTCCGAGCAATGTCCCTTCAAAAATAGAATGTCCCAAACCAACCAACAACAAATCGTATTCACCGTGATTTGCCGTCTCCGTTACTTCAGAATCGATATCATTTGACACTTTAAAAAGAGTAGTGATTTTTTGGTTAAGCCTTTCTGATTCAGAAACAACGGGCAAAAAAGCTTCCTTTTCTTGATCTTTGACATCAAAGGAATGCATCTCAGAAGTTAAAGACAGGTGCATTGCGGTAACAATGGTGTTCCCCCCCTGTTTCTTAACCAAACTGTTGGCCACTTTCAACAAGGTTTTCCCTTTGTCGGGTGATACAAAGGAAATAAGAATTTTGTATTTACCCTTACTGCTTATTTCTTCGGGGATAATAGTAAGTTTGTCCCTAAAAATATAGTTTATCAAATCCAACATCAGTCATAAACGTTGTCACCAAAGCCATAATTACCATCATCGTAAAAATCTCGGTCGAAAGAACACCCAGGTCATAACCAATATTCAGCACGACCAATTCCATCAAACCTCTTGTATTCATCAATGTCCCAATAGACAGACTATCTTTCCAACTATGCCCGACAATCTTTGCTGCAAAGGTACTCCCAAAAAATTTTCCAGCTACCGCAACCAAAATAATAACTCCCGTAACTTTCCATAAATAAGGATCGTTAATCAATCCAATTTGGGTTCGCAAACCTGTAAAGACAAAGAACAAAGGAAGCAGGACAACCACCGAAACATCTTCAATTTTTTCGATAAAAATAGAACGGAACTTATTGTTTTCAGGCATAATTGCACCCGCTAGGAAGGCACCAAACAAAGCATGAATCCCGATTAATTCCGAAGCATAAGCAGACAACAACAATGTCAAAAAGAAGATCGCCACAACTGGTTTGCTCAAACTTTCCTTAGTTGAACTCAAATCGCCAACTTTTTTGAGAAAAGGACGAACCACTTTCAGCATCAGCATTACATAAATTACCGCCAACACGATAACATAGAGAGAACCAGTTAATGAACCTGCCTTTACAATCGCAATAACTGCCGCCAAAATGCACCATGCTGTAATGTCATCGGCAGCGGCACAGGTTATAACAATTGCCCCCAATTTTGTCTTGTGAATCCCGCGTTCCCGCACTATTCCCGCCAAAACAGGAAACGCAGTAATACTCATTGCAATCCCTAAAAACAGTCCAAAAGAAATAAACTCGACTCCCTGAGGCGCAAAAGAATGATAAATGAAGTAGGCCAAACCCAAACCTAGAGAAAAAGGAATTATAATACTGGCGTGGCTAATCACCACTGCATCATGCGCCTTATTTTTTAGTACTTTCAAATCGAGCTCCATACCTATCACAAACATAAAAAGTATTAATCCGATTTGGCTCAAAAACTGAAGGTTCCCCAACGAATCCTTCGGAAACAACATTCCCGAAAACTCAGGGAAATACATTCCAATCAACGATGGCCCTAAAACAATACCAGCAACCATTTCGCCTATTACAGTTGGCTGGCCAATTTTTCGGCTAACCCAACCAAAAAAACGGGCTACCAAAATGATTGTTATAATTTGTGCCAAAAGAATAGCCAAAGGATGTTGCAAGTTGTGCATCATGGATGTTTTAAATTCATCCAAATATCCATTTTCGATATAATGGGGAACTACGTTGCCTCCAACTTCAAGCATTTTTCCCTTCTGGATAATCCAATAGATCAATCCTGAGAAACCGCCAATAATAATCAAATAAAAAAAGGATTTAGTGATGTTTTTCATAAGTTCTCATTAAAACAAATTAATTCTATGCAAATATGAAAACAGATTTTGAAAGCCTAAAACGAATTGCAGGCTAATTTTGGCGGGATGTAACAAGAGCGCAAAACTTTGTAATAAGTTAGATTTTCACTTTCGACAAAAAATCATTTTTGTAGGTTTCGCTCAAAACCAATACAGTTGGCTTTCCTTTTCCCTCATGAAGTGAGAGAGTGATTTCAGTGTGGTTAAAATACTGTACCGCCTTTATCGCAATAATTTCTTTTTTGTTCACTCGGCAGAAATCAGCCTTTGGAAGCTGATCTAATAAAGAGCCAAAATTGATGTTCTTAAGAATTAAAATACTGCCGTCAGCCAAATAAACTTCCTTGTCCCTGCTATCAACAGCTGCTGTTTTGATGTATTGGATCTGCTCAAAATACAGCAATGACTTTCCTTTATCAGTATTCAAGTGGATAAATTTCCTCGAACTGTCAAATTTTTGGAAACGTTCCAAAGCTTTGGCGACAGCCCTTTCCAAACGCTCCTTGGTCACGGGTTTGGTGACATAATCGACGGCATCTATATCGAATGCCTCAGCAGCGTAATTTTTGTAGGCAGTGGTAAAAATAACCAATTTATCCTGTAGCAAATTAGCCAAAGTCAACCCGTCAATTCCCGGCATTTCGATATCCGAAATGCACAAATCAAAATCGAATTTGGGAACCTCTTCCAATAATTTTTGTGGATCATTGAACGCTTTTACGATTTCTAATTCTGGAATTTGCTCACAAAGCATTTTCAGGTAAGTTAAACCCGGCAATTCATCGTCAAGCAGTAAACATTTGATTTTTGTATTCAAGAAGATTGATTTTTAAATGCGCAACAAATATGTCGTTTTCGACAAATTTATCCAATTTGAACTGATTTTTGTAAATAATTTTCAATCGCTGTTCCAAGGTCGTGGCACCAATTCCGCTTCTTTCTTTTTTCAGGGCTTTTTTTTCAGAAATTTTATTGGAAACCGTCAAATAGAAACAATTATCCTTAAACTCAAACAGTATCGAAATAAAGGCATCGGCACTTTGCAAATCGGCATGCTTAAAGGCATTTTCAATTAAATCAATCGAAATCAGAGGAGCCAAAAGATTCTGCTCATACAATTTTTCCTCTTCATTAATCTTGGCCTTCACTTTCAGTTCAAAAAGCGGACTCACTTTGATTTTGTTGATTTCGATCAAATTCAGGGCAAACTGAATTTCTTCTTTTGGGGAAACAAACTTTTTTTGGCTTTCATACAAAATATAATCCAAAACATTGGCCAATTTATCCAAAGCAAAATAGGTTTGGTAAGCATGTGACTGAATCGAATTGAGGATGTTTTTGAAAAGATGCGGGTTGAGTTTAGACTCCAATGTTTCCAACTGCAGATTATTGACTTTCATTTCAAGCAAATCAAATTTTTCCTCAACATTCTTTTTTGCTTTCCCTGATTGAACCAATCGGTAAACAAGATAGCAAAGCACCGAAATCAACATCAGAATTATTGCCAGCAGCAGATATATAACGCCATTGCTTCCTTGAGTACTATCCATTTTCCATTTGAGTTGAAACTATTAAAATTGGTTTTCGTTTAATGCGCCGAGACAAATTTAAACCCAATAATTGATGAATTAAAGTAAACAAGAAAAAAAGTCTCCAAAATGTCGCTGGTTCTATGAATAAAAAAATACCAACGAGAACAGTTCCAACTGCTCCAATTCCGGTCCAAACTGCATAAGCCGTACCAATTGGAAAAGTTTATGAAGCCTTGTACAACAATCCCATACTGATGGAAAAGGGCTATAAAAAACCCAATCATCCACAAAGTAGATTTTATCCATGCCTTTGAGTGGACTTTGAATCGTCTTTGAATCGTCCTACAGGACGGGACACTTTTAAGTTAGCCTTTCTTCGATCAAATTTTTCCAAATGATAAAACCTTTCTTATCCGTGGAATAATCGTGAAGTACCTTACTGAAATTATTGGGTGGATTTTCTATAAAAGCTTGTCTGCCGTTATTTCTAATGATATTTAGGTAGTTGTCAATTTGTTTTAATATGTCAGGAATAAATTGCCTGTCTTTGTCAAAATGCCAAACATAGGTTGCTTCTTCTGTATTTAAGGTTTCTAAGACAATATGAAATCCCTTTTTTCCTGCTAGAAGGAAAACAAATGAAAATGGATTTAAAACAAATCTGATTTTAAGAACAGTTCTCTCGTGATGCTTGGCTAAATATTGTAAATGCGTTTGATGTTTGTAATTTTGATTCTTCAAAAAATCATTCAATAATTCATCTCCAGAATCATACAAATTGAAATTATTTTGATTTTGTAATTGCTGAATATTTAATAAGTTTTCTTGATTAACCAAATTTGGTTTACTTAAGAATGTTTTTGTAATAAACTTAAATTTTACACTTTCAATCAGTTCACTAGTTATCTTTGTTAAATCATTGGATTCCGCTAATTGTGAGATTACTTTTCCATTCTCGAATTCAGCATAAATAGAAATTGAAATAGTTTTAATTTTGAGTGCTTTAGAGAAATAATCTTTCAAAACTTCAAATTCCGGCCTGATTTCAAGATTTTCAATGTCAAATTCAAGTTCAGTATTTATTTCGGTAATATTGTATTTAAAAGCAAAACTACCATAACGGAATTCGAGGTTTTCAAATGGAATTTTTACTCTTTTATCAATAACGAAAGAGTCTTTTGAAACAGTAATTTCCTCTTCGGGTTCATCAAATAAGGTCGCAAGTCTATCTATTTTTCTGTAATAGGTATTTCTCTTCAGAAACATTTTGTTTAAATAATCAATCTTGATATCTCGATAGTCATAAATAGTTGGAACTATTTCCGATCGTTGGACTCTACCGATGTATTGAATCAATTTTCCCTCAAAAGAAAATGGATAAACGAGAAAGAGACAATTAGCAGTTTGTAAATCGGTTCCTTCTCCAAAGAATTGTCCAGTGGTGATTAATACCTGATAATTCCCTTCCTTTAATGATTTCCATTTTGAGATTTTGTTATTTTCAGAATCTTCTCCACTTAAAGTGATCACTTCATAAGATTGTTTTAAATATTGATTTAATGAGTCAATATGTTCTTTACGTTCTGTAATAATAACGACTTTTTTGTCAGATTTCAATTCAATAATCACATCTTGAAGAACTGATTTATTTCGGGTAGAATCGTGAATCAGGATTTTTGATAGCGTTTCAAATTTGTCTGTCTTGGAATTGAATGGTACATCAAGTTCAGTGTTTCGAATAACAATTTTTGGCCTTTTAGATGTGCTTATTTCACTTGTTTTTATTTCGGCAATTACTTCGCCCAAATGAATAAAAATCAATTTACCGTCATTGTATTTTCGAAATGGTGTTGCCGTTAATCCATATAAATAAAAGGTTTGCAGTTTTGAAATTGTATTTCTGAATGTTTCTGCCGGGATGTGGTGGCATTCGTCTAAAATAATTGTTCCAAAAGCATTCAAAATTTTTCTTCCATCAGGTTTTTCCAATTCTTTTGATAGACTTTGGATCATAGCAACAGTTATTTGCTTACCGATTTTAGTTTTGCCTTGACCTATTTTTCCAATTTCACTTTTGGGGATTCCAAGAAAAGTTTCGATTCTTTCAATCCATTGGTCGGCAATTTGTTTGCGATGAGTGATGATTAATGCAGGTTGTTTTTTCTCCGCAATAATTTTTAGCCCAACAATAGTTTTTCCTGAACCCGGCGGAGCAACAACAATTCCTAAATCTTTTTTTTCAATCGCGTCAATCACTATTTGCTGATGTGCTAGGAGTTGTGCGCTGAATAAAAAAGATACCTCTTTTAATTTTTCCCTTTCATCCTTGAAATCATATTCAATTTTATGTTCTCTGCAAAAACGAATTATTTTTCCAATAAAGCCTCTTGGAATAATTACTTCGTTTTCTGTTTCTTCAACTAGTTTGAAATATCGTTCGGTTCCAAAAGTATTTTTCCCAATCTTTTTTTTGACTAAAAATTCTGCATTCAGAAAATTTAATTCTTCTTTTAGAAAGTTGATCAATGGAAGAGAAATGGCAAAGCGATTAATTATCACGTCATTTGCCAACCTTATGGTTAGCTTCTCATTATTCGATTTGGGAATAAGTGGACTTGGTGTGTTTTCTTGTGTGTTGTAAATCTGATGCAGTTCATCAAGTTTTATTTCCGAAATTCTTTGAATATTCTTTATAAAATCCCATTGATTCGGAATTGGTTCTAGACTTTCCATATCAATAAAACAACTGTTTCCTTGTTCATAGGCTTTTTTATATAAAGGAAGTGCTATCAAATTTCCAAATCCTTTTCCGGACAAAAAATCCTGATTGGGAAACATTCTGTCAAAACTGGTGCTCTTGTCAAATAAAGAAAAGACTCCTGTTTGCTCTAAAATTGAGATGAAAATCTTTCTGCTTTTTATCGCTGGATAAGGTTTTTCAAAAAATATCCAAACATGACCGCCTTTACCCGAACGTGAACGTTCCAAATAAGCAGGAATCCCCATTTTATTACAAGCAATTATAAACTTTTTGCAGTCCTCAACCCATTGGACTTTATCAAAATCGGCAACAATAAACCAAGATGTATTTTCTTTGAGTAAAGGATAAATACCAATATGTTGTTCTCCATTAAGGTGTTTCTCAATTTCCCTTTCAGTTAGAATTAAATATTCTTTATCTGTGTAATTTTGAAAAGTACCTCCATTTATTTTATGAATTCGATACCGATATGGGTCATAAAAATATGCTGGCATATAGCCTTTTTTGCCTCCTTTTTCCCAACGAACCGCAAACACATCTTCTCTTCCTCTAAAAACGGATTTGAATAGTTGAATTACATCTAATGGTGTTGGTGAAGCCATTTTTTGATCTTTATAATTTAGATCCTGTCATTAATTTTTGTTTCAATCTTGAAATTTCAATTTGCAGACCTGAGGATTTCTAATATTTAATATTGTTGTTGCTTGGTTAAAAATTTCATTGATTTGGATGTTTTCTCTTTTGGAATACTTCATAATAAGCCTGTTCCATTTGCTTGATTTCATCATCACTTAACTCCTTGTAAAAATCGCGTTTACGACTAGCTAATTTTCCTTTGTTCTGATGGAGGAACAAAATCATTCGGTCAATTTTATTATCGGGCATATCAACTATGTTTTGTATCTCGCCTTTGAGTTCATCATAACATTGAAGGAAATACAGCTCTTCAGGAATATCGTTATTAACTGTAGCTTGTATTGCTCTTGCCAAAAACACGGTATGATTAGTTAAATCTGGAAATCGGTATAGGGCTTCTATTTCTGATGCGTTTTCAACAATCATTTCTCCTGCATCATTAAGAACATATTTTACTTTTCGTTCAATCAATTTAGAAAGTAGCTCCAAAGTAGTATCGTATTCATCCATATGGGCAAGGATTTGAGCAGAAACAGGAAGTATTGTACCATTAGGAACAACACCATCGCGTACAAGAATATCATGAATAAGAAAACGATGAATTCTTCCGTTACCATCTTCAAACGGATGGATATATACATATCCGAATGATACCATTGAAGCTTTTATAATTGAGTTGGTCGAACTGTTTTTTTTATTTAAATCAAGTATCCCTTGCATCAGAAATTTTACATATTGCGGTGGTGGACATACGTAATGTATTTTCTGTGTATAGTCTCTCATTGTCTGTCCAACATAGTTTTGAAAATCCCTAAAACCGTCGTCTGCATATCTGGGATCGACAATGACGTTTTGTAAACGTACCAATTCGGTCTCAGATAATGATTCTTCAAAGGTTCTTTGCCCTGCTTCTTCCAATAATGCAATGAATTTCTCCATTCTGTCTTGTGAAGGTTCTTCTTTCTCTATTTCACTGGAAGATTTTGATTCTTTTTTATAAAGATAATAGCTTGCTCGTTTAAAAATTTCTGGTGAGTATTTGTGTTTTAAATTTTCAATTGCTTCTTCAATATTCCAATCGAGTAACCCACTAAGTTCAGAGGTTCTTCTGATTATAGGACAAAATTTGTTTTGTCCTAAAAGATTATCGTTTACTTTCCATTTAGTTATTTTTGTAATATCCCCTGTTATATATCGCGAGACATTCAATATATTCTCATAATTAGTTGCAGTAACGTTAACTTCAATAGGTTTTCCTCCGGTAAACTCATACAAGTAACCAATGATTCTTGGATATTTTCTATTTGGATTTTCTTTGATGTAGTCAACTATTGTTTGATGGCCAACAGAGGTGAAAATTTCCTTGATGAACGCGAGATTAAAATCATCATATTTCAGAGCAAATTCTAAATGACTCATTGGGTGATCAATATTTACATCATATTTAGATTTGAATGTTCGCACAATCGAATTTGTGGAACTTAATTCGGTTTTATCCGTTGTCCCTATATATGATTCATGGGTCAATTTAAACCCTTGGATATCTAGTTTTTCCTTAAGCCATGTGAATCCAACTTTTTTCATTTACGTTCTGTTTTTTAGGGTAAATCTAATTTTAAAGAGGTAAATTTAGTTTTTATTATTAAATAAAGGGTAAAATTAATTTGTTTTAACACCAAACTTTTTTATCATTTATTTCTGGGGTAAAATTGCTTTGAAAAGAGTAAAATAAATTTTAGAAACTAATTTAAGGGTATTTTTTGCTTGGAATTAGATAGCCAAAGAAGTTTTGATATTGCCATTTAGAAAAAAAGAGATTACAAAGGAATATATGTTCCTGATCCCCTGATCCTACTTTTGCACCTGATCCATCCTAAGTTAGCGGCTAAATTTCGAACTATAAAAAAACCTCTAAAATCATTTGATTTTAGAGGTTTTTAAATTTCTGTGGTCCTTACGAACCTATTTTCGAACCATTTTTTACATGATTTAAAAAAACTTACAGATCGATAGCAGATTAATATTTTTCTAAAATTTTCTTTGCTGAAATTATTATTTCATCTGCTGATTTACTATCTAAAAGTTCTATGTCAAATCTTTCTAAAGCTTCATTCAATTCTTTTAATTTGCTGGAATTATTTTTATCACTATATTCTTTTCTTAGAATCCTTATTTTTTCAAAATCCTGAATTCCTTCTATTAGCTTCTCAAATCGAACAGAACTTCTTGGGCCTGGGTATATTTGAAAAAAATCACCAGCGGGGAAAACACCGCGTGAGTCTTCCATAGGATTTTTGTTCCAAAGATTATAAGCCCAGCGTAAGTAACCCGAAAAGCCTTTAGAAGCAGCATACCATCCCATCCAAACCGATTCGGCAGGCGAAGAAAAAGTAAACATATTAGGTTTTTCTCCTTCACAGGAAGTATAAAAAGTTGAAACCAATTGTTTCGAATTTCGATACTTCAAATCTTTATTGGTAAAACTACTGGCTTTAAAAATTGAATAATCATCTACCAATTCAATTAATTCTGGATGGTAACTTCCTGCTAGCGCAATCTTCCATTGTGGGTCAACTTCCTTAATTATTTTTATGACTGCGAGCATATCTGGTAACTTTCTTTCATCCATCGCAATGCTGGTAATTTGGAACCAGTTTTTCTCTTTTAGATGCTTGGTAAAATCTTTAAGCATTCCTTCCCAGAAATCTTTGTACTCAGCAGAACTTGTAGTTGTAACAAATGAAACATTTTTCCCTGAAGCCTCATCATAGTAAGTAAATTCCATATTCCAAGGAACCATTGTAAAACAATTTATGCGCTTTGTAATCCCACAACTCATTACAAAAGAAACATACTTGTCGAATAAACTGTAATCATAACTCCAAGAACCATTTGCTTTTTTTGTCCATTTAATCATTCCAGGTGAATCTTCTTTGCTTTGATTTCCTCCATCAATCATACTGATGGTAACTACTTTTTGGCTTGCTAATGCCAACATTTTATAATAGGGTTTCATCTGCTCAAAATGTTCGTTACTCCACAAAGGAGTATTATGTTTTTTGGCAATAGAAACCGGATATTGCCATAAATCTAAATCAAATTTCCATTGTGATGCTAATGGCAAAACATGATTTAAAACACGGACTGATACATTTAGTGTAAATATTTTTCCTGCATTAATTTCAATTTTTCCATTATAAATTCCAGTTGCTGTCGTTTGCGGCACTTCGATATTTAACCAAATTGGTTGAACTGTTCTTGCTTTCATCGGAACTGTTGAAACTGTATCTATTAAATCTGCAACAAGAGTGGAGTCTAACTTTGAATTATTTCTAGGGCTACAACCATTTCCAAAATACCCATCCGTCCAAACGTATTTCATAAACGAAGCCGTTATTTTTTTTGAGTCAATTTTATCTCCTTTTGAATTTATTAAATCAGAAATTTTAAAGGACACCTTGTCAATATTAGTTTTAGACCATAATAAAATTTGCGTATGAATTTTTTCTCCTCTCCATGCGTTAGCAGTAAAACTATTTTGCTTCGTTATTTCTGGTACTCTATTATTTGAATAATGAATATTACTATTTGCAAAGGAAACATTGGTTTCGTTTTTAAGTGTCCCCCATTGTTTTGAATAGTATCCTTCGGTTTGGGCTTCGGTACAGAAAAAAGTAAAGAGTGTAAATAACACAAAGAATGATCTGTAAAGACTGTTTTTTTTCATAATCTATTTGTATTAATCCATGTCTATGGATAAGATTATATATTGGTTTAAATTAGGTAATCAAGGAGTTGGAGTTAAATGACGATGCTTTTTGGTTTAGACCTAACAGATTATAAAAACCTGCCAGGTCAGTATTCAAACCAAAAAAAATAAAACTCAACTGATGATTAATATTTGTTTTTTACTTAATTAACAATAAGATACAGTTATGCAATAGCATCTTAGCATTTCAATATTTCACGAAACAACTGTGAAATGAAATGTTAGCTTCAAGCTAAAAAATACCGTACATAATTAATGATTTATACCAGATTAAATTTTAGTGATGATATAGTTGTAATTTGGAGCAGAACTTAAGTTCAATAGAATTTTATATTTGCCTGAACTGGCTATTTGAATATCGTTCCCTATTGCAACCAGACTTCCGGTACTGATACTATTGCTCAATTCTCCATAAGTAACAACGAGATCACCATTTGCAAATGGAATAGTCGTAAATTTAAATTTTCCTGCATTTAAATTGGCAGTTATTGACCAGGTTTTATCAATTGACGAGTAAGTCATCGCTTGTACAGAACCAGACGCAGAACCTGTTATTGCAAATTGTGTTTCAACCAAATCCAATTTATTGGTCTTTGAATCAAAATTAAATTTCCAAATGCCTGGCGATACAATCGATGTGTTGGCATTAGCCCAATTCCAGTCTGCCCATGGTCCAGAACAAGAAAAATATCCTGTTCCCGGAGAAGCTTCTTCAGTTAAATTGAATGAACCTGAAGATTTTTCAGGCCACCAACCACCATTATAATCAAAATAAACAGTCTTATCCGATTTTATCAATCCAATATTATCCCAATTGGTTCCTGTCAAATCAATGTATCCCTCAAATTTGTTGTCATAAGTGCCGGAAACGATTCTTTGTGCAGTTAATGTATTTAAGAAATATTTCTTTCCTGATGCATCTTTATCAGAAGTCTTTATAAAATACATAAAAGGGGGTGGTGTAAAATTCATTTTAACATAGTAATTATGATCTCCTCCCGCATTCGTCACTTTTATAGGCAATACATTTTTTACAAAAACAACATTGTCATTTTGTTTAACGCTGGCAGAAGCATTTTTATCAGTAAGAGAAATTTGCTTCACGATTCCGGTTGGACTTGGAATTTTTACATTTATGGATAATGTGTCGTTAAGCGTTTGACCATTGGACAACTTTGGTATTGCTGTATAATCAACTCCGTTAACTGTTAAAATCAGTGCCCCAATCGGTGATTCCAAAGTTGAATCATTCGGTAATTTATCCTCACTACAAGAAGATATAATCACTGCTAGGCACAAATAAAATATTTGAATAAATTTATTTTTCATAGTAATTGCTTTTTAAGAATATCAATAAATTGACAATTAATATCCCGGATTTTGTTTTACACCTTTCATTATAGCCAATTGATCCGTTGGTTTTGGCAACAAATAATTGTGATCATCAATAACAGAATTTGGGTACCAAACGCTCATAAGTTCTTTCAAAATATGACGGCGACACAAATCAAACCAACGATTATTTTCAAAAGCCAATTCCATGTTTCTTTCATCAAGTACCGCTTTATCAAAACTATCTTTACTTAAACCGGAAATTGGACTCAAACCTGCTCTGGTTCTAATCGAATTAATGGCCGAATAAGCAGCAACAGATGGTGCTCCATCAGCTTGGTTTGCTGCTTCTGCATAAACTAGCAAAATATCTGAATACCGAATAATAGAGAAAAATCCATCAGCAAGATCTGCAACAGGTGGACCAGCATAGCCCCCGGTATTTGTTCCTCCATCTCTTAATTTTCCAACATAAGGCTGAGCATAATCAGTATTTTGCCAATTAGTCCCATCTATCATTGTTAAGTAAAAGGTTCCATTTAGACGTTCTCCAACTGGAAATTGAGCAAGAAAACGTTTGTCGCTTTCCCAATCACCCCAGCCTCCTTCGCCATGATCCCATGGACGTACTGCTCTATTAACCCAACTACCTGTTCCGGTTGTTACATCGGCATAAAGAGTAAAAATGAATTCATTATTTGATAAACGGTTTTTCCAAAGCCACAAATCAGAAAATTTAGTTTGCAAGGAATAAACACCAGAATCCATTACTTCTTTAGCTTTGTCTCTTGCTAATGTATATTTTGAAGTATCATTTAATGGAAATCCAGCCATAGCTAAATAGACTTTTGACAAAAGTGCTTTGGCAGCCCATTTAGTTGGCCTTGATTTAAGCGCTTGGCTTGAAGGTAGTTTTAATTCTGCATCTACTAAATCCGATACAATAAATTTATAAATATCACTTACCGAAGATTGCGGCTCTGTTGAGGCCTTTATTTGATTTGATTCTGTTAGTATCGGCACTTCACCAAACCATCTAACTAAATAAAAATAATTTAAAGCTCTCATAAATTTTGCTTCACCAGTTATCGGCGAAATTTGATCGGTAGATAGTTTTGAAGTCCCTGCCAAACTTAAAGTAGTATTACAAACAGAAATACTTGAATAATGAGAATTCCACAATTGATCTGTTATTTCGTTTGGATTCCCCATCGAATTTATATTGCATTGTTCAAGCCCTTTCCATCTGCCTACTAACGTATGAACGTCTTCGGCTCCGGCTCCGGCAACATAAGGATAATCTGTACCATAGAGTTTAATTAGGGGAGTATATGCTCCAGCGAGAAAACTATTAAAATCGGTTATCGTATTAAAGAATTTATCCGCTGTAGGTTGTCCTGTAAGATCTTCTTCCAGATCCGCACAACTGCTTATCATTAGAATAGGCACAATTAATAAGCCTAATACGATTTTATATATATTAGAATTTTTCATAACTAAGATTTTAAAATATTATTAAAATGTGATGCCTAAACCTAGAATTACACTTTTTGAAGAAGGATAGACACCTCGATCAACTCCAGCTGCTACAGCATCTCTTCCCATACTTGCTTCCGGATCAAATCCAGTATATTTTGTGAAAGTCAGCAAGTTACTACCACTAACATATATCTTCGCTGCTGAAAGAAATTTAGATCTTTCTATTAATAGTTTAGAAAAATTATAGGTTAACGAAATGTTTTTCATACGGATATAGGATCCATCTTCAACCCATCTAGATGAATTTATATTTTCGCTTCCTTGAAATGCCGGAACATCTGTATCCTGATTAGTAGGAGTCCAATGTTCAGTTACAAGTGGATTGGTTGGAAAGGCATCAGAAGTAAATGACTCTCTACGAATTCTATTTTCATTGTAAATTTTATTTCCGCTTACACCTTGGAAAAACACATTAAGATCCAAGTTTTTATAAGTAAAAGTATTATTCCAGCCAAATGTTACTTTAGGTTGAGCATTTCCAATGATGGTAACATCTGAATTGTCAATTTTCCCATCTTTATTGATGTCAACATATTTAGCATCTCCAGGTTTTTTACCGTATAGTGCTGCAGTCGAAGCTTCCGACTCATTCCATACTCCAGTGTATTTAAAGCCCATAAAAGTACCCATGGGCTGACCAACCATTTGAACGAATGATCCTGCTAAACCAGGATAGTCAGCATTACTTGAATAAATAATAGTATCTGAAATACCGTCTAATGCTAAAATTCTATTTTCATTGTAATTCAAGACGAAATTAGAATTCCATTTAAAATTATCAGTGGTTACTGGTGTTCCTCCTAATGAAAAATCAAATCCTTTATTGGTAACCGTTCCCGAATTTGTCAATATTGAATTTACTCCCAATGCTACAGGCACAGTTTGCCACATCAACAAATCATCGGTTTGTTTAGAATAATATTCAGCCGAAAAATTTACTCGTCCGGCAAACAAACTGGCATCAATTCCGATGTTTTTTTCAGAAGTAGTTTCCCATTTCAGGTTAGGATTTCCTATCTGGCTTAACGTTAGTATCGGATTGTTATTAGAATCTACTGATGCATTAAATAATAATTGAGAAGAATAAGCTGGTACTGCTGAATTACCAACTGTTCCATAACTGGCTCTAAATTTTAAATCTTTGAGAAAGCCTCTCATATTTTGCATAAAAGATTCTTCCATTAAATTCCATCCAAGAGAAACAGCATAAAAATTTTGATATTTATTTCCCTCAGCAAGCTGACTGGCACCATCATATCGATCAGAAAGAGAAACTAAATATTTACTTTTATAACTGTAATTGACTCTACCCATAATTGACTCAGAAGCCGAATTGGAAAGTAAGTTATAGGGTTTTAGTATGGTTGAACCAAATGAAATACCATTATATCCTAAACCAACCGGAATACCTAAAGCCGATGAACTAAGAATTCTATTTTCTGCTTTTGTTATTTCATAAACGCTAGTAAAATCAAGAGTATGGTCTCCAAAAGTTTGATGATAAGCAAGAATATTGGTGTTTTGGAATGAATTATAGTTTGCTTCAGTTCTGCTTCCCATTACATTGCTTGCAGGCCCGGCATTAACAACTTGATTATTAAAATAACCTGTCATATCACTATTGTATTTGTATGATATTTGACTGGTAGCCTTCAAATAATTATTGAATTTATATTCAACGGTAGGTGAAACAATAAAACTTTTGCTGAATTTTTCGTTTACAATTTCATTAGCATATCCCACAGGATTATATAATGAAACAGGTCCTACTCCACCACCCGGTTGTGTATAGATGCCATCTTTTTCATAGATGTTTTTTGTTGGTGACCATTGTAATGCTGAATTGATTGCACCTTCGGAATCGCCATTACGTGCTCTGTCATTTGAATAAAAAGAGTTTAATCCTAAAGCAAATTTCTTGCTTATTTGCACTTTAAAATTAGAACGCAAGGTATATTGCTTAAAATCTGTATTGATAACAATGCCTTGTTTGTTAAGCATAGATCCGGAAACAAAATAATTAACATTATCGTTTGAGCCGCTAAAACTTAGATTGTGGTTCGTAGTGAATCCATCTCTAAAAATAGCATCTTGCCAATTAGTCCCTTGTCCCATTGCAGCAATTTCAGACGGAGAAAATAAAGCAGCCTGTCCTTTATCAATTCTATATTCATTAACTAAATTAGAATAGTCAGTTGCATTTAAGGCCGGTAATTGGCGAATTATATGATCTGCTCCTGTATAGGTGTTATAAGAAATTCGAGTACCTCCTTTTTTTCCTGTTTTGGTTGTTACAAGAATTACTCCATTTGCACCTTTTGATCCATAAATTGATAGAGATGCAGCATCTTTTAAAACTTCAGTTGATTCAATGTCATTTGGATTTAAACTTGATAAACTACCTCCCTGAACACCATCAATAATTACAAGAGGATCATTTCCGAAAGTCAATGAATTTGCTCCTCTAATACGAATTGTAGGAGTCGAAGATGGAGATCCACTTGAGTTTTGAACTATTACCCCAGCAGCTCTTCCTTGCAATGCTTCAGCAGTACTGGAACTTGGAGCTGAAAGTAATTCACTGGATTTAATGCTAGTTACAGACCCCGTTAAATCTCTTTTCTTTTGAGTTCCGTACCCTACTACCACAACTTCGTTCAAACCTGATGGAGTTTCTTTCAGTTTTATATTTATAGTAGTTTGACCTTTGGTTGACACTTCCTGAGTATCAAATCCCATGAATGACACTACAAGAATAGCGTTCTCATCTGATACTGTAAGCGAATATTTTCCGTCAAAATCAGTTGTAACTCCATTTTTTGTCCCTTTTTCAACAATATTTGCGCCTGATAATGATTGACCTTTTAAGTCGGTTACTATTCCTTTAATTTGCTTTGGGGGCGAATTAATAAAATTGGGAGTTGAAATAACGGCTTTGTTTTCCTTTCTTTTGGTCAGTAAAATCATTCGATTGTCTATTTCATAAGAATTATCAGTGCCTTTAAAAAGTAAATCCAAAATGGTGTTAATGGGTACATTCTTTA
Source organism: Flavobacterium aquiphilum (assembly GCF_027111335.1). Lineage (NCBI taxonomy): Bacteria > Pseudomonadati > Bacteroidota > Flavobacteriia > Flavobacteriales > Flavobacteriaceae > Flavobacterium > Flavobacterium aquiphilum. Next base: position 3,254,484 of record NZ_CP114288.1, read on the forward strand.
CTTTTATAGTGACTTTACGATTTAAATCTACTGCCTTGGTATTAAACAAAAACTTAAATTCGCTGCTTGACTCAATTTCATCAATAATTTCTTTTACAGAAACGCTTTCTTTATTTAAAGAGAGTTTTGTTTTTTGAGAATATGACAAGCTTGCCTGCATAACAAAGCTTGCAGTGATAAAAAATAACAGTGATAGCTTCATTTTCAAATCAAATTTTAAGTTCGATGGCAATAATCCATTGGACTTTGGTGGTTTTTTCATAATTTTGGAATGTTAAATAGTGATTAATCTTTGATTTTATCACTTCACCTAATCGGGAAATGTTGGCGCATTTTCCGATTTTTTTTATCCAGATTACATACTGAATAGGTATAAAGTGACCGTTGTTAATATTAATTTTAAAGAAAACTTCAGTTCATAGGCATTGGTTTAGTGGATTATTATTTTATTCTCTACTATTTGATAATCTATTTGATAAACCTTTTTAAAATAATTGAAAACCTGTTCAATACTTTCATGGTCTGTTTCAATGGTGGCATTAAATGTTTCTTTGGAAAGATTTTTGTTATTGTTTATAATAATTACGTTATACCTTCTTTCCAATTTTTTGGAGATATTATCGAATGATTCATCTCTAAAAACTAAATTTCCAGTCATCCAGGAAGTATATAATGATGTATTCACTTTTTCATTAGAAATTTTCTTGTTCTCTTTATTAAAAGTTCCTTTAAAACCAGGAGTTAAGAAAAATTCATTTTTTCTATTAATTGTTTCAGCTGACTCAGCCATACTTACTGATCCTTCTACTAATACTACGTCAGTTGAATTATCTTCCTGGTAATTACTTACATTAAATTTGGTACCGTAAACTTTTACATCCAGTTTGCTTGCATTTACTACGAAGGCATTTTTTTTATCATGGGCTACTTCAAAAAAAGCTTCTCCCGAAAGAAATACTTTGCGGATTTTATTTTTCAAAAAAGCTATAGGGAATGTAATTGAACTTCCCGCATTTAGGTGAACAATTGTCCCATCTGACAATGTAATATTAAAACGCTTTCCGTTGGGTACGCTTAATGTATTGTATACTAATTCAGAACCTTCTCCATTACTTGTGTAAACAAGCTCTTTTCCGTTTTGTTTGCCAACTACTTTTCCATTTGCATCATACACCTTTGAAGTTCCATCTGCAGCAATGATTTTGGTATTTCCATCGCCTAGCTTTAAAGTAATTTCATTTTCATTTAAAACTAATTTTTGCTTGTTACTATTTTCATTAAAAAAGTTCTTCTGCATTAGAAAACCTATTCCCAAAAATAAAATAGCAATTGCTGCATATTTCATTACACTATACAATCTGATCTTACGTACTTTTTTCTTTTCTTTTTTTATCTCTTCGAAAAGTGCTTTTTTAACTGATTTGATATCTGGATCACCCATCGCCAGTGTAATTGCATAATGTGTTTTTACATATTCCTCGAATATCGATTGATTTTCAGGTTTTTCTATCCATTGGTTTAAAGCATCCAAATCAGCCATAGTTGCTGATTGAGAAAAGTACTTTATGATTAATATTTCAATTTCTTCGAAATCCATTTCCAGAGAGTTTTTATTTATAATACAAGGCAAAATTACAATACCCTAACTCTTTTTGATTTTTTTTTAAATATTCATTTATTTTTTTTCTTTATTATTGCCAAATAATAACTCATTTATGGACTTTGATGATAATGTAATTTTGATAAAGAGCCTTGTAGATGGCGAGGAGAAGGCTTATAAATTTCTATTGAATAAATTTCACAGAAAATTACATGCTTATGCCATGACTTTGGTTAATGATCATTCAATGGCGCAGGATATTGTACAAAATGTGTTTTTAAATACGTGGAAAAGTAGAAATAAACTTAAACCCGAATTTCCAATACAGAGTTTTTTATATAAATCTGTTTATAATGAGTTTATAAACAGTTATCAGCAGAATAAAGCTAAAATGCTACTACAGCAAAAATACTTGGAATCAATACAGAATGTTGTTGAGAATACTGATGAAAGCACTGTCGAACGAATGATAGCGTTAATTAATCAAGAAATCAAAAACCTCCCTCCAAAATGTCAGCAAATTTTCATCCTCAGTAAAAAAGAAGGACTTACCAATATTGAAATTGCTGAATATTTGGATGTCTCTATTAAAACTGTTGAGGCACAAATTAGTAAGGCGTTTAAAATTCTTAAGGAGAAATTAAAAGATAATTATAATATGATGTTGTTTTTGCTTTTTGGTTACGGAAAAGGGAATAACAGCAATTTATAATATTGGCACAAGATTTGATCGAATTTTAAATTAGCACTTAACATAAAAACATTTAATAGTACAACTCAATATAAAAGATCATCTATTCTTAAGAAAATAAAATTTGAATTTTATATTTTGACCATAGAGGGTTCGAATCAAATAATTCTGTAAATACAGGGCTTGATAAAAAATGAATAAATTTAAAAAGTAGATTTCGAACCAAAAGAATCACTAAAATAAAGTACTTGAAGAGGCTCTTTAAAAAAGGTGGTCCTTACGAACCTGTTTTCGAACCATTTTTTACAAGATTTAAAGAAGTTGGGAAATAGTTCTTAACCTAATTTTTATTATCTCTTCAAAGCAAAATGTCCTTTAAAGATTCGGCCATCTGGTAATTGAATGGAATACCAATAATCAGTGGCTGGCATTTGCTGGCCAATATAAGTGCCATCCCAACCATCATCTATCGGGTTGATTTCTTTTAGCAACTTGCCGTAACGATCAAAAATACGAACAGTTGTTTGGGTGTTAAAATCACTATTCACGCCTTTTATGTTCCATGTGTCATTGTATCCATCTTGATTAGGTGTGAAATAATTAGGTATTCCTAAAAGGGCAACTTCTTTTGGAACAATACCACAGCCATTTAAATCTTTTACATAAACAGTATGAATTCCTGCAGGAACATTAGTAAACATATTGCTAGTTTGATAATCCCCATTTTCATTATCCAGGAAAAAAACGTAATCCCCCGCTCCTTTAGCCAAAACAGTTATACTATTATCTGTTGACAAATCAACAATATTTACTTCTACACTTGCTTTATCCGATGCATTTACAGTGATGGTTCTTGTTCTGGAACAACTTTGATCGTTGGTTGTCTCCACTTTGTAAATTCCTTTTTTATTGACCGTCAAATCATAATTCGTCTCGCCCACAATTGGATTTCCGTCTAATGTCCAACTATAAGTGCAAGTTGCTTTTTGAGTCACGTCCAGTAATCCTGCATTAATAACTTTGGTAAAAGTCGGCAAATCACTGCACACCAATTCATCTCCTGTTAATTGAATTTTCGGCACCGGGTTCACCACAAAAGGAATTATTGTTGTTGCGGTACAGGAAGGATTCACAGGATTAACCACTTCCACTTTCACATTTTGTGTAGAAGTTATGAAAGGATTAGGCAACGGGCTGGAAAGAGCATTATTGTTACCATCAAAATAGTTAACCGTCATTCCGGTTTGTCCTCCCAAAATTCTGGTTTGAAAACCGGAGGTATCAAAAGCAAATTTTCCATCCTGCAAAACCGGATCTGCTTCATCATCACAAACCGTTGTCAAAGCTGCAGCAATTGGAAAAGCTTCAGGCAAATCATCGACTATAAACTGCAAAGTCGTATCAAATGAACAAGCCGTTGAAGTCATATTGGTAACAACTACTTTTAAATTTTGTGATCCGGTAATAAATGGATTAGGCAATGGACTCGGCAACTGATTGTTATTTCGGTCAAAATAAGAAACTTTGACATTCGTTAATCCGTTCAATAAAATAGTCTGAATAGCCGAAGTGTCAAATGCATAAAGCCCATCCTGATTATCATCACAATGATTTAGTTTCATCGGCTGAACAACAGGAATATGCTCCACTGTCAAAGTAATGTGGCTTCCTAGTCCTAAACAATCGTTGTTTAATCTGCTATCTACACGGATGTAAATATTTTGGGTATTTGGATAACCAATATTTCTATAATTCGAAATATCCTGAATCGCATTCTTTTCAGCCAACGCATCAGGCAAATTTCTATAATAGCTAATATCCAATTGTTGACCAACTGGAAAAATACTCTGAATTTGGTTGGTAACCCCGCTAAAATCAAAAGAAGCAATTCCATCGGTATTGGTACCCGAAACTGCATCGTCGCATTGAGTAAAATTTCTTTTAAAATTTAGCGGAATTTGTGTAGTGGAAACTATAAGGTTCACTTGGGCGATTCTAAAACACCCTTTACTGTTGGTTACCTTCGCGAATACTTTGTCCACACTGACAATTTGATTGGTATAGTTTGTTGGATTCGGAATGGGATTAGTATTGTTATTCGCATCCAAAGCCGTTTTAAAAAAAGTGATTGTTTCCGATGCTGCATTTACCGTTATCTTGTTGATTGCTTCTTCCAAATTAAAAACACTAAAACCATCAATATCATCATCGCATTGTTTTAAGTCAACAATGCTATTGATAACCGGTAACGCAAAAACTTCAATTATGAATGAAGTTACAGCAAAACAATTCGGATTGTCTTTGTTGGCTACTTTTACATAAATGGTTTCTGTTGGATTGGTATTTTGATAGGCCGTTGGGGTCAAAATAGGCTGTGTCAACCCAATATCTTTATAATACAATATCAAAAATTGTGTTGCAGATTGACCGTTTAATATTCCGTTTGCTCTTTGAGTCAAATTGAATAATGAATAACCATCTGCATCTGTTCCAACGCTGATGTTATCACAAGTAATAATCTTAGGAATCGCAGTACTTGGTTTTGGAGTATCAAAAACATCAATATTGAAAGTTGTCGTGCTTTTGCATTCCCCATTGGTTTTATTGGAAACCTCAGCAATTATAGTTTCTTGCTGATAAGGAACTTTATTAATATAATTGCTTGGAGATGGAATAGCTATTTTATTTACATAATCCACGGCATTGGCAAAATACTTAATAACGCAAACATTTGGATCTTGTCCGTTAAGAATCGTAGTGCTTTGTGTGGTCAAATCGAAGTTGAACAATCCATCATTATTAGTACCGCAAGCCAAGATATCTTGAGGCTGTGTTGCTGTAGGAATAGGCGAAATAGTAATGTCTCTTGTTTTTGTGCTTGTGCCAGTAGCACTCGTCGCCAAAACTGAAACTGTATAAGTCCCTGATCTTGTATAGACATGAGTTGGATTTCTTAATGTCGATGTATTTCCATCTCCGAAGTTCCAAATTACTGATGTAACAGGTTCAGTTGTTGTTAAAGCAAATTCAGAAGTATCACCAAAACATAATTTTTTGACGGCAAAAAATTGATTAAAAACAGAAGCACAAAACACTGGTAATCCATAAAATTGGGAACCGGCCATAGAAACTGAATCATATTGAAAATCACAGCCTAATCCCAAAATATCAGGATTATTAATTACACTTAATTTAGAAGTCCCTGAAAAAGCAGTCAAATAAATTTTACTGTTAATTCCAATCTGTAAATCTCCATTGGAATTGTATGTTTTTGCAATTTCAATTTTTGATGAGGCTATATTGGGACTTTTTAAATCAAATTGGTATAAAATACCATTTGTTGTCAATGAAGCATACAAAACTTTACTGTTTGATGAAAACTCTATGCTATAAGTTTGACCTGAATTTTCTTTCAGAATAATATTTGCATTAGAAACAGTGCCTATTGTAGTATTAAAATCAAATAATTCTACATCATATAAGAATTGATTGCACAATGCTAATTTACTGCCATCTGGAGAAATCTTCATACCTCCACTAGCATCTATTGAACCAGCCGGCGTATTATCTATAACTGATCCGGAACTACTTACCACTGGAGTACTGCTTATGCCGGAGGCAGTTACTAAATAAGAATAAAATCTATTACTGTTCCAACCATGGGTTACAACCCAATAATCGACACCGTTTGCATGTTTAACGACAGCTATTTTTTCACAGCTGGGTGTGTAAAGTAGTATATTTTTATTGGCAGTTACCGCTCCTAGCCCACCATCTAAATTCATATCTACTTCAGAATATCTAAATCCGCTATTATTCGCAACTATGTCAAGGGTAAAAACATAAAATAAATTAGATGAGCCTGGTTTTTTTAAAATAAATACCGATTGGGTTGAATAAATGCTACCTAACAAATTCATTCCATTACTCATGATTTGGTGATTTTTATTCCAAATTTTTTCGCCATTAGAATAAAATAACAAATTACCATTTCCATCTGAAACTGTTGCACAACCATGTTGCGCTGTCATTGCATTATTGGGTAAAGCAGTAACACTACCGTCAGCTAGAAATTTTATTCCGGCACGACTCCCAAAATACCAATTACTTGCTTCTTGCTGGGAGAATACAAGGGTAGTATATAGTAAAAGTGAAAAAAGTAATTTATATTTCATAAAATTAATTCTCTAAATATGTCGTTTTAACCTTGTTTATTTATATCTAGTTTACAATCTCAAATAAAAAACAGAAGTAAACCCGTTTAAAGTTACTTCTGTTTTATCTAACCGCTTTGCAAACGCTCCCATTTGTACTTTAATGTAACTAGGAACTCCTTACAAACAAGACGGTGGGAGGAATCACGTCAACCGCTGAGATTGTTTCCGCTTGAATTAACGAAATAATTCTACAAAAAAAGTACTTTTTTTTGTTTTTGAAATTTCTTTAATGTATCTAAAGATATTTTAAAATCTCCATTATTTTCCAATATTTTTTTTATATCATCTTTAAATTGAACTATTCTATATTCTTGACTTGAAACAGAAGGCGTTTTAGAAACACAATTTGGCTTACTATTAATAAGTATTCTTGACTTCAATTTTTTATCAATATATATTTCAATTCTATCTTCAAAACTTGGCATTAACCATGGGCAATCAGGATATGCAAATTCCCCATCGACCTCATAAATTTTATTTTTATTAAAAGAATTTATTATTAAAGAGTCCTCCCTATTGGAAAGATTAATTACGCTTGAATATTTTAACCCTGCGTAATTAACTTTTATTATTCTTTCATCAAAATCGACTGTAATAAACCTACTGTATCGGAAAATTATTTTATTATTATCTCTCTCAAACCTCTCCTTATTTGTACATGATAAACATACTAGTGCCAGTATAAATATTTTTATTATTTTATCCATAATGGTATTATTTTATTAAATTTTGTCCAGTTAAATTGAGCTGGGTAAGATCCTATATCACTCCTCCATGTGCTTGACATAAAACCATAACCATAAGCATTACAATAAGCTACGCTAAAAGAAGAAGTTGCTCTTTCTGAATATGTATTATAGCCACCAAATCCTGAACTCATATGCCACGCATGCATAAATTCATGTTTAAATAACATATTCCTAATATTTAAATCATATCCTTTTACGGAGGGAGACATAAATATATTTGAAGACATTTTATTAGCAATTCCGCCGGAATAGCTACGAACTGTAATACCCGCAGCAGTCGTAGACCCATCAGTTAATCCTCCATTAGCATCTAAATTCCATCCTGAAGGTAAATTCCCATTTCCACCTAAAGCAACCGATGTATTCAATTTCTTTTCAACTTGTTCTAAGCTTAATCCGTCTCTTGAACCAATATTGTTATTATAATCGGCTCTCATTTCTACATTACTTGTATACTCATCGCTACAAACTGTATTTGCAGGGACTTTTACAGCATCAATAGATTGCCCCTTTCCACTCCAAAAATTTCTTCCATCTAGTGCTGCATCTATACCCCCAGCAATTCCACCAATGACACCACCGGTAATTGCTCCCAATGCCCCATCTTTAATACCATTTTTAAAACAATCTCCAATATTCTTACCCTCTACTAAACCATTGCCGAAACCAGAAGTAAACCCTCCTGCTAAACCACCAGCCGCACCTACGACTGCACCTGAAGCAAAACCACTACCTACTGAACAAGCTGCTGCAGTCCCCAATGCTCCAGCAGAAAAAGAACCTCCAGCAAGTGCTGAACTAACTCCGCCAGCTCCCATGGCCGTCAAAGCCCCTGCTACAGCTCCAACTCCAAAATAAGCGAGTCCCGTGGTATTAAATTGGCAACCATGCGTGGCCCAATTCACAACTCCCCCGATTACGGCGCCAATAACAATATTCCAAAACTCTCCACTTGGATCCGTATATTTTAAAGGATTGTTTAAAACATACCCATAACGATTATAGTTTTGAGTATTAAACGGGTCTTGTACATTATTATCCGGCTGTAAAAATCTATGCAATTTAGGGTCGTAAATACGACCATTCATATTTATCAAGCCTACTGTTTGCAAATGTTCATGTCCCGTGTACCCCCTGTCCAAAATAGTAAGACCGTTTAGCGTATTACCCGCGCCATCCTGCACCAAAACATTTCCCCAGGCGTCAAAAAGGCGTTTTTCCAATACATATCCTGATGCATCGGTAATGGCAATAATACTGCCTTGATAATCGCGTTGTAAATATAAATAATTTTGGGTTGTTCCATCACTTTTTAAAACTAAAGGTGCACTATAAGCATCGCCCCCTATATAAGTTACAAACTCTATAGCCCCGGTCTGAATATTATGTTTTATTTCCATGCTGCCATCGGCAGAATAGTATTTGCGATAGGGTCGTAACAGTTTGTCATTATTTAAACTACCGTAGAACATTGTGCTACGATCGTTGCCATCGTTGTACGTAAAATTAATTTTATCTTTTCCAACCTCTTCTATTTGATAAGGACTTTTAAAGGCATTATAAGTTACGTTTTGCTCATGGTTTGTCTGATAATATGAAAGGACATTAGGTGTTAACGTCACCGATGTGTTTTGATAAACTGCAGAATTATTTGTATAATTATAGGTTCCAACTGCATTTTGAGTTATCCTTCCTCTATCATCATAGCTTTGCGTTTCTGTCACACCAGCCGTATTTTTAAAGCTAGTCAAACGATCTAAACTATCATAGGTAAAACTCTCGCTCCAATTAAATAAACTATTGGTGCGACTTGTTAAATTACCTCTCTGGGCATCAAATGCAGTATTGAATGTATAAATATTTCCCGGAGATGCGATCAACCTATCCTGTTTGGTTTGGGTAATAAAACCATACGAATCATAGGTATTGGCAAGGCCTATATTGCCGTTGGCCATCGTGGCTCCAGTAAGCTGCCCTCTAGCATTGACCGAATTGGTTTGCCACAATACCTGAGAAAAGGAAGGATCGATAATTTGCCAAGACTGTCCATTTTGATAGGTATGTTGTATTGTTTTACCACTAGATTTTCCAGCTGTACTAGCTGTTAAAGTTTCTGTATTCAATCTACCAAATCCATCATAAGTAAGCTGCTTGCTAAATGAAGCATAAGGCGTAGTTTCAGAAGTACTCGAAAGCCTTTTACTACTGTCATAAGTATAGCTGGTCGTTATAGTCGCACTATTTTCTAAAATATCGACAAAAGTACAGCCCGTGAGTAATTTAGTACCACCATCATAAGTGTAAGTGGTTGAACTATTGGTATTGGTTCCTACAATTGTTTTTTGGGTCGGCTTTCCTTGTCCATTTAAGGTGTAAGTTGTAGTGCCATTTGGTGTAGTTTCGGTCAAAGCTTCACCTAAATCATTATAAGTATAGGTGTAAATTCCAGCTGATGGGTCTATTAATTTGATTTTTCTACCCCAACCATCCTGCTCAATAGTTGTTGTCACCCCATCATAATTGGTCGATTTGAGATTACCATTGGCAAAATAAGTATAAGCAATCGTTCCTCCTGGACTATCTGTCATACTAACTACGTTGCCCATGGCATTTTTGGTAGAAGTCTTGGTTTTAACACCATCACTTGCTGTGACAGTCAATCCCGAATAGCTAATACTGGTTGTTTTACCGGTAAAAGCGATATTTTGTGTTATCCTGCCATAATCATCATATTGGGTTTCGTTCCATTGAGAGGGACTTCCTCCGGAAAACGGTTCACTTACTTTTACTTTTCTATCGTAAATATCATAAAGGTAAGAGATATAAGAAAAATTACCACTAATGTCTTTTACTCCTGATTGTGTTTTCCTACCTAAATCGTCAAATATTTCTTCTGTAGCGCTACCGTCATCTCCATTGGTACCAATGAGATAATCTCCTCCACTTCTGGTATAAGTCACTGCCATATTTTTACCTAAATAATCAGTAGCATTTATTTTTTTGAACCATGAATCATAAGTATAACTAGTCGTCAATCCATAAGGATTGGTCTCCGAAAGGAGTGTACCATTGTTCGCGTTATATGCAAATACTGTTGCCAGTCCTTCGATATCTGTGCTTTTGGTTAAAAACCTTCCTGAAGAATCGTACTCATAATTTGTCTCTCTAGGAGTCAATCCGGATGCCGTAATTGTTTTTTTGGTAATATTACCATAAGCATCATATACATTGTCTTCGGTAATGTAATTGGTATTATGTCCTTTCTTTTTAACTTGAGTCAGCAAATGATTTGTATATCTGTACAATTCTTCACTTGTCATAGTATCACCAGATCCTGTAATTGATGTATTTTTACTAATTGGACGCCCAATATAATAAGTTGAAGCAGTCGGTTGGTCGTCATAACTATAATTTGTTGTGGTAGTTTGAACCGTTGAACCTCCTTCCTTTACATTTAAAATGGTTTGTATAGGATTATTGTAACCATCATAATTATATACTATTTCTGAGTTAGTTCCATCTAATCCGTTGAATTCTTGCTTAGAGTTTGTTTTAATTTCATAAACCTTATTGGGCAGTAATACACTGCTATAGTTGAAAATTGATTTACTTATAAAAGAGCTTGGAGCTGATTGCTGCGCTAACGCTGCCCCCAATACTGTATAATTTTCAATCGGTACACCTCTAAGGCTGATATCATTTCTACTTACAGAAGAGAGCATATTTGTAGTAGTACCATCAAACCAATTAGTACTCAGTATTCCTCTAAAACCTAAAAAACCAAGACCTTCTACATTGGAAACTGCTCCATAATAGCTAAATAATTGTTTTTTATAACTTGTTGCACTTATTTTTTCTAGTTTACTTACCACCTGAAAAGTTGGCACTCCAGAAATATCCATATTGGGATAATTTTCAGTAAAATTGCTATTAGAATAAACTTGTCCAATTTCATCATAAGATTGTTCAATGAGCGGTTTATAGTAAATGTTTTCGACAACTCCATTCCCGTCAGTTATCGAATTTAACAATTGTTCCTTGTTAAAATCTTTATTAGACTTGAAATAAAATATTTTGTTACTATTAATAAAAGCCAATTCTAATTTTTGATTCCTCTGGTTGGGGTTCAAGAAAATAGGCATAGCGTTTGCATAAATTTCTGGTTTATCTTTTATGCTGGCACTATAATAATTCCCTCCTGAATTTGAAAAAACACCATTTCTATTAATGTAACAAGTAACATCTAAACTTCCAACATTATAACCTGCCCCTCTACTGGAAGCTGTATATAGTAAATCTGTTTTTCCATCATTATTATAATCTGTTGGAATTACACTGTAGTTGTAAATTGAAGTATTGGCTTGAAAATTAATTCCACTGTATGTTTGGCTTTCTTTTACAAGTACAGTACCTGTAGAAGAATATTTGTGCCATATGCTACTTCCAGTGCTATTAGGAATAATAAAATCAGATTTACCATCACCATTGTAATCTCCAAACAATGCTGGCTTGTCTGATGCAATATTAGAATCATAACTACTATTTTCATAGAGTAATTCAAATGTTTCGCTATCATTCATCGTATAAATTCTAACATAGCCAGGATTAAAAACATAAAGATCGGATTTACCGTCACCGTTAAAATCTGCTATTTCATACTTGGTCGAATTAGTTATATAGATGGCTCCTGCTGAATAGCTAAGCGGAGGAGCTGGTATTCTTTGATCTAGATTAATGAAATGTAAATTTCCACCGGGATAGGTTTGATAGGTTTCAGGATAATGACAATCATCTTGGTATGGATAATAAACCTCTTGGTCGATTGCTACTACATCGGTAATTCCGTCACCATTAAAATCTCCACTAAGAAATTTTTTAGCTATATCACCCTCATAGTGCATTTCAATGGGATCCACTGGCTCATCAGTTGGATCCCAACTATCACAATACATATAGTAGTTTAACTCGAATTTTGGAAAATTAATTATCTTTTGTGCTTGTTGTACTATACCATAGGATGTTAAAGCGTAAGTGGTAAATGTATTATAACCTGTAACTACTGTATACCCTTGTAAAGGCATTAATTTATTGGCATAATTAATATAATTTACCGGAAAAATTTCGTTGAAAAAACCAACATTATGCAACCAACCCATATTGGTCGAACTACCAGCTGTGATATTATTGAATATCCAATATTTATTCATAGTAGTTGGGTAAAGGATAAAGTCCATACTACCATCTCCATCAAAATCACCTGCAACGGTTCTAGCATTGGATTGAGTAATATTTCCAACACTTAAACTTGATGTTATTTCAGATCCATAAACAGTTTGAGGAGTTGTTTCATAGCCAAAATTTGTAGGATTATAACTTTTAGTATTATCTCCTGATTTTTCAGTTATTCCCACAAGCCTTTCATAACCCAAAGTCGTGGTTTCGTAATTTAATACATAATTTCGAAAAGACACACCATTACCAACAACTGTTATTTGATTTAATATCTTGTCCTGAATTATACTTTGCCCCCCTGTATAACTTTGTTCTGGTCGCAGCCTAGTTTGATAAATAAAATCTATACTATTTATAGGAGTATTAGCATCTTTACTCCCATATTTGACACTGCTAATTGTAGTGCAATTATTGGATTGATTATAATAATACGAGATTCTTACTCCCTGTGGATTTTCCCAATACGTAATATTCCAGTTGGTAATGGAACGAGAATCTGAGGAATTTCCATAATAAGCTTTTGAACCATCAGGATATTGTACTATAAAATAAGCCGGCCCATAATTTGCACCACTGGGATGAGTTCCATAAGAAGTAATTTTAATATTTGAAAAATTCTCTGTTTCATATTCGGTACCACTTCCTCCATAAGTCCCTCCTGTGCCATTTTTTATCATTAATCGCTGTCCATCAAATGCAAATCGATCTAGATCATCAAAATCTACACCATCAATTGTTCCATCATGATATTTAGTAGCTCCTATTCTTGTAATTGCAGAGATTCCTGCAATATTCCACCCCCAACCAGCTACGCCATTACCACTTTGACTATTATAAGCTAAATTAATTTGAGGTACTACGCCATTAATACCTGGAGGCACAGCAATTGGGATTGTATAGCTTGATCCTCCTGAGGGAGAAACGGACAATTGCCCTTTAGTTATCCCTACTTCACTAGAACCTCCTGTAGGTGTTGACATTAGAGATGCTGATGCACTAACTGCCTGCATGAAATTCAACGAAGAACTATTTGTTGGATTTTCAGAAACTTTAGTGATTGGCTGTACACCATCAACCAATTTTCCTTGGCTGATTTGGGCAATTGACATAAAAGAACAGCAAAAAAGCTGAAGTAAAAAGTAATATTTTTTCATATGCTATTGCTTTAATATTTTTATGTTTTTAGAAGAGTCAGAGTAGTTAAGCTGCACTATATATGTTCCAGTCGGGTAAGTATTGAAAGGAATGTTTTGAGATGAGTCCCCTTTCTTTTTTACGACATAGGTCTGAAGTAATTGTCCGGTAATCGAGTAAACCTGAATTGAATTAAGTATTGAAGTATTGGATTCCTTCCAAAAAAGAAATAATTCCTCTTTTACAGGATTTGGATAATACGAAAATTGATCCTCAGGTGAGAATTTCTCTAATTCATTTTCAGTAAGTGCTAAAATCTCTTTTTCTGTTTTCGCAGATTTAGCAGTTGGACAATTAACACAAAGTTTCCTTTGTGTTTGATTGCCGGCGGTATCATAGGTAAACGAAATTTTATCTTGCGCCTGACTATATAGGGACACAAGTAATAAAAAAAGTAAAGTTTTTTTCATATTTCATAGGTTAATATTTAATAATTTGATTGATTTTGGAGGTATTTACATATATAAGTCTTGACTTGAATTTATTTATCCAATTGTAAAATATCGTTTTAGATTAAGCAGAATGAGAACTGATGAATAGTAGGTATAAAAAAAACCTTCAACAAAAAAGGTTGTTTTTAAGTAAAATATTTTAAAAATGAAGCATTTTACTGTATTGGAAATAAGCAGCAAAATTGTTAGTAGCAGATTCAAAAATATATTTAGTGATTTCAATTCAAAACAATTTATAAGTGTATCTTTTACAAATATAAACTTGTGAGACTAAAAGCACAATACCCACTTTTAGTGATTTTGACTATAACCTGCTTTTTTTTATACGATATTGTAAGTCAGATTAATAAGTAACAACGTCTTTTAGATGTTGGTTTTCTAACTTAAAGTGATAATTTAATTATAGCACCCTTTATGCTATCATTCGACAAGCACTTTTTTCTGCATTCAATAATCGTTTACAATATTTGGAAAATTGATATTACAGAACAGTATACTTTCGATATAATCCACCTCGCGACATTTCAGAAGGTAGGACCTTGATATTTGATAGAAAAATAGAAAGTTAAATGCGTTAACTAACGATTCAACAGGATTCCCATTTGGCATACCTAAATATATGTAGTGTAATTCTATGAATTTGATGATTTTAGAACAGCTATAATTTTTTCGTTATTATATAATTATCTCAAAAAGGATGTTGTTTAATATTGACGATAAGATCTTCGAATCAATTAATCCTTTAAATATAGGTAGTGAGGAAAATTGAATAAATTTAAAAAATGAATTTCGAACCAAAAGAATCACCAAAACAAGGCATCTCATGAGGCTATTTAAAAAAGGTGGACGATGAGGGGTTCGAACCAAAATTTGTAAACTAATCGATTCTTTATTGCAACCGGAAATGACGTATGATTATTTGCCTAAGTAATTGAAGAAGAAAAAGAGAAAACACATACAAAAACGACTGTAAAAATTCTAAATAATTAAATCACATAATAATTTAATAAGAACGCCTTATTTGAAGATCTTCTTTTATTTAGTACACGCATAAACCAAATTTAGTTTTTTAAAAATGCACCACAATATTTGGAGATTTTTACAGATTTAAAAATCAATATTACCTAAATGCAGTGTGGTTAATAAGACAGTATGTATTTCAAGTAAAAAAATCCCATTCTGAATTAACGGAATGAGATTGAAAAAAAATATTATTTCAAATTAATTCTTAAAAAAAATCTCCTTTGCGATCCACTGTCCGCTAGTCAATTGAATCTTAACAGCTAACATTTGCTCACTTGAACTTAAACTATATATTGCAAATTCATTACTTTTTACACTGCGGGTTTCGTAAAGCTGCCTTCCTCTTAAGTCATATATTAGGACAGATTCTATAATCTCGTCAAAAGAGTTAATTTTTACCAAGCGATTTTTAACAGAGATAATAATTTCTTTGTTTTTATTCTCATCAATGGGTTTATCAATAGTTGAGCCTACAATGCTTACAGGAGGATTTGCTACCATCGGCGGATTAACCACGACAGGAGGATTTACTGCCACTGGTGGGCTGATTACCACAGGAGGATCAACTGTTACAGGTGGGGCTACAACTATTGGAGGATTTACCACGACCGGAGTGTTAGTAACTACTGCATTTTTATCTACATAAACCAACACAAAACGATTATCAAAAGTTCCTTTCGCTGTAGAAAATGAATACGCCCCATCCTTTAGATTATGAAGTGTCTTGGTTACATTATCTTCAATAAAAACGCTTTGATTGGTCAATTCCCCATCTGCTTTATCAATACTTATCTTAAAAGTTCCCTCTATTGTACTTCTGTACCCCAAAGGCACCTTGTCTGTTTTATCAAAAGGCAAAGCACGTCCTTGTATGGTAAGTTTCTTTTCTTTGTTAACACTATAAAAATCGACGTAGGTGTTTCCGTCATAACTGATACCATCATACAAATTATCTATATCATTGGTAGCTCCCGTGATATAACCAACCAACATTTGTTTGAAAGCACCATCTGAATTGCTTAAATTCAACCAAACTCTGTTCTTCTCAATCTTTCCTGTTCTTTTCTTGATTTCAGACAACTTGAAAAACTGACTATTAGACCCCGATGCAGAAATACGCATCGAATTATTAAAGTTAAAATTGCCAGAAGCACTACTCATCACAAAAAAGGACTGACCCGCAGCAATTTTTCCGGAAGGCTTATTAGAACTCATTTCTACTTCTCCTGAATCCCAAACACCATTATTATTGACATCTACAAAATTACCTGAAGAAATTCCTGTACCTCCTGTTAAAGTATAACTTGCATAATCACTGGAACTATAAACATAAAACGAGCCACTTTGAGCAATAGCTGTGTTGTGTGTCCAAAAATACAATGCTCCACCAATAAGGCTAGCATTTTCAGTAATAAACAAATCTGCATCGATTGCCGAAGGATAAGGATTTCCTATTAAATTATCCTTCCCATCTCCTTGTGTGGCAATTGTGATGGAACCGTTATTCGGAACCCCAATAAAATCAACTGGCTGGGCATATGTAGATCCAGTCCAATTATCATTTCCATTTAAATAGCTTGAATTTGGTTTTGGAACACGGATAATGTATCCTTTTCCAGCATCCATCGTACCGACACCATATGGATAAACTTGCCAACTACCATTTTCGTAACTAAAATATTTGTCCCACAACGTATTGGGTGACAAATCATATAATTTTTGCCCTACCACAGGAGAAGACCAATACGTGAAATCAAAATTCCTCATTGGAGCAGTGATGCGTTTATAAGTAATTGAGCCAGAATTCACCGCGGCATCATTGAATTGAATCAAACTGGCGTCATCTTCAAAAATTAAAGTTCCCCCGTTACTCACTCCATTGGTAATCGTCATTGTCTTTCCGCTGGGAATCGTCACTGTGTAACCAGCATTCACTTGACAGGAACAACCTTCTATATCTACATTTAAGTCATAATTCCCATTAAAAACAATAACATCGCCCGATGTAGGAGGCATTGTATCGTTGGTCTTAGACCATTTTGTCCCATCCCAAGTATTGGCATTTGCCGCTTGGATAGAAACAGTTTGCGCTGCTGAAACACAACCTGATCCATTTTGATACGTTACCGTATAATCTCCTCTTGATAATCCTGTAAATACTCCCGTTGAATTGCTTACAGCAGCAACTACAGGATTAGTACCGGTGATGATATACACAATTCCTGTAACGGGTACCGGTTTGGTAACTGTGATGGCTCCTGTTGGATTGGTACAATCTGGCCGTACTAATGCAATTGTTGGGGCGATTGGAGGAATAGTACTCAAAGCAATCCATTGAGAACTTGATGTAGTATTACATAAATTACTGGTATAGACAGAAACATTACCAGTTTGAGCACTACTACCGGTAGTAGCGGTTATCGTGGTAGTTCCTTGACCACTCACTATTGTCCATCCATTAGGAACAATCCAATTATAGTCACTAGCATCGGCTACGGCAGCAACACTAAATACAGCTGAAGTTGAGGCGCAATAGGTCGTTACTGTGCCAGCTGCTGCCCCATTTACTGAAATTCCGCCAGGATCAGATAATGGAGTAATTATCGCTACTGCTACTGTATTTGATATTTTAGCGGGCGTACATGTTCCGCTAACCACAACATCATAACTTCCACCATCTGGCTCAATTGGATTTATTAAAGTAAGTGTTGCTGTTCCTTGTCCACCAACAACAGTGCTATTTGATACCGCAACACCGTCTTTTCTCCACGAATAAGTCAATCCTGTTCCGGTTGCTGTAACCGACATAATTTGAGTACCACTTCCCGAACATGTCTCCGTTGGTACAGTTGGCTGAACCGTGATTGACGGAGCAGTATTTATTGCTACCGTTACCGCATTCGATGTTACAGTAGGAGCACATGTTCCAGCAATTACAACATCATAACTACCTGCGTTTGCTGCAAGTGGATTTGTAAAAGTAAGTGTGTTCGTCCCTTGCCCACCAATAACACTGCTATTTGATACTACAACACCGTCTTTTCTCCATGAATAAGTTAATCCCGCTCCGGTTGCAGTAACCGATATTGTTTGTGTATCTGCTCCTTCGCAAGTTGCGGCTGGAGTCGCAGGTTGTACCGTGATGGCCGGTGAAGCATTTACTACTACAGTTGCAACATTGTTTGTATCTATAGTGGTAAAACAAGGACCTGATTCTAATTTTGTTACGGTAATAATACTATTTCCTGCAGTTGTTAAACCTGTAGCTGTAAAAGTTCCTGTACCTGCCACAGATACCGTCATTGTTGCTGTAAGTCCTGTATGAGATGGTAAACTTGTGTTATAAGTTACAGTATAAGTCCCTACTGGTAGTCCGGTGGATGAAGTCAACGTTATAGTAGATGTCCCTATAAGAGCACAAGCGCTTGTTCCTGTTGCAGGCGAAGTAAGTGAATTATAATTTGGACATATATAACCAATAACTACCTTCCCTGCTGCCCCAGCACCTCCTGCATGATTCCCTCCCAAAACTGTAGTTACTCCGCCTCCTCCTCCACCTCCAAAGGTAGTACCATCATTGCCTGAACTATTAGCAAGAATATTGCTATCAATAGCACCACCACCTGCGCCGCCTCCAACACCAGCTCCTGAACCGCCAGCTCCTGAACTAATTAGCAAACCCGTAGCACCGCCAGAACCTGAATTACCATTAGAGCCCGTAGTTCCCAAATAAGTACCACCAGCACCTCCAACTGGTGTCCCCCCGGCACTATTTCCTTTTCCTCCTTTTCCCCCAAACGCTTTAACATCACTCGAAAATCCAGTCACAACAGAATCAAAACCATTACTACCATCAGCTCCTGAACTACCATTAACCGATCCTGCGACCGTTATGGTTAAAGATGCACCCAAAGACACTGTAAATGTACTTTCAGCATAAGCTCCACCACCACCTCCGGCACCACCTCTGGCTAGCCCAAGGCCAGCATTAGTCGAACCTCCTCCTGCTCCACCACCTCCCCATGCTTGTACTTTTACACTTAGACCCGCTGCAGCCGGAATAATAAAAGCCCCCGAAGCAGGTGTATAGGTGAACGTCTGTCCATTCACTTCCATTTGTAAAAAAACACAAAAAATAAGCAAGAGTAAATTTCTTCTCATAACCCACTTCTTTTAAATTTTATCAATCCAAAATTCAAGACTAACAGTCCCCTATTAAAAATCAATTTATTATGATTTCTAAGACTGCGACAATAGCTTTACCAAAAAACACCTTTATTCATAGACTGCTCAAAAAAAAACCTCATAAAAAGCTAGTCGTTCTTCAGTAAAACATAAACAAATAGGATTATACAAAAAACGATTAAATGCTGTTTTAATGAGATAAAATGCGTTATTATTTATAAAAAGTAATATTTGTATGATTCCAAATATAAAAAATTTACTTATAAATTAAAAAAAAGATAAAATGAATTTCATATGGATCTTTATCCTGCATATACACTAAGTTGTTGAAAAATAAAATATTAAGATTTTTTAAAACCGGAATAGCTTACAAGTAGATCAAAAAGTTTTGTTTGCAATACAACAATTATTGTCTGTACAGTATACTGGAAAAAAAGGTAACCCCTAATCCAATTTTAATTGAACAGTGTAAATTGATAACCAACACATTTATAAAATTCATTTTATTCGATAAAAATCAGCTAATTACAATTAGATTATAATTTCAATTTCCTTCGAATTTAAATGGAAACCTAAATTGGTCAACGGTACTGGAATTTACATTTAGTATTGGGCAACATTAAATTACCTGCGATTTACGGTCAATTATGCTTAATTCAACAGCTTAGTATTATTTATGATTAATTCAATCTTTATAATGATTAAAGTAATCTGACTCTTTTATGCTTCAATATTTCTAAAAAAGAGACTGATATCTGCGCATTCTGAAAAGTGGTTTTGCATTTTGGGCAGCCTGGGCCAAGTACTTTAATTGTTTTCATTTTTTTACTTAAATTTTGAAAACAGATAGTATTAGGGTACAATTTCTTTATTTATTAATTGTTCCGGATTCACAACTATAGCAACATTTGGTTCTAGATTCTGAGGTAGAACTCCGCTTAGTAAACGGATAGCCAAATTCCATTTGTCCCTATTGATGCAATATCTTACTGTAGGCGGCGTAATATTTCCTTGGATCAATTCTGCATCTTTCAATTCATTCAAATGCTGGGAAAGGGTTGATTTCGCAATAGGCAATTCATCAGCCATATTACCATGGTAACAACAAGTTTGATTATTGGGTAGTTGTAAAATGGCTATCCTCACCGGATGTGCTAAAGCATTAGCAAAACGGGCAGCTTGTTCTTGTTCTTCTGTGTAATGATTTGTTATTACAGCCGGCATTTTTCATAAAATTATCATGTTCGTAAAAACACGAATAACATAATAATTAATACCGTTTTGCACCAGTATATTTTAGCAAAAGGGACTAATTTTTATTCATTAAAAATTAGTCCCTTTCATGTTTTTAGAGGTGTAAAGCTTTTTTCAAATCCTCGAGAGTAAACTCGGCAGAGATAATTGCGCTTCTGTTTTCAAAATAACTTCGCCTCTTATTTTTATTTGGCGGTTTTCATACACTCTTCAATAAATTATTCAAAGGTATATTTTTATAAAGTTCCTGCAAATACAATCCCAATTCCTCCAATGGTATGGATTTGATTATAATCAATCATTGCATCTCCATAACCGTGAAAAAACTGAGCATAACCCGTTAAATTTCCATAAATTGGAAAAGCCCAGTCGAATTCAACACTACCGTGGTTTTCATCACCGGTTCGTAATGAATGCTGTGCTTTTAGGGTCAATAAATGTTTGTTCAATCTGTAATTAAAGGTAGCATCGGCTCTGCCCATATAGTTTTCGATATCGGGATTTTCATTGGTTTGAAAAGCAACCCAAGTTCTAACTATTAAACTCCAATCTTTGTCCTCAAAGCCAGCGTGCATAATGAAACGATTCCAACTGCGAGAAAATTGATTGCCTTCTCTTCCATTGGATTGGTGGTTAAAAGCAAACCCAAGCATTTTGGTTTTCAAACCCAAAAAATCAAACTTAACAGGATAGTTAAAAACAATTTCCGGTTCATAGTTGGTCTCTCTAAAAGGTCTTGAAAATTCGGCATTATATACTTGCCAATACGATTTTTGGGTATAAGCTATCCATAAATCACCTTTTCCAAAAATATTTTGTGCTATTTTGGCCTTGAAACTTAATTGTATTGTAGCTTCGACATTGTCCAATTGAATTGGTTTCTCAGTTGAAACTTCATCAGCTGGCACTACAAAGTCAACAGCACGTCTATGGCTCGAAAATCGAAAAGGCAAAACATAAACCGGCTTATAGGTAGTAATCAAAAAAGGTTCCTTTTTTGTTTCAGGTTCTAACTCCCATATTTGATTAAGAGTCTGATACGATTCTCTTTTTTTAAAAATAGACGATTGTCCTAGTAAAGAAGTACTCGCAAATAAAGAAAGTACTAAGATTTGCAATGTTTTTTTTAAATAATTTTCCATGATTTTTTCTAAAATACTATAAAAGTAAGCCTATCTCTTTCTTAATAATATCTCATTTGACATGCTTCGCAAACTTAAAATTCATGTCTTAAATACCCCAAGCTTTAAGCAAAGACTAAAATTCATCTGTAATCGAAACCTTAACTTGGTGTGTAAATTTACAATTTTTATCCAAACAAAATTATAGCCATTTCTTCCGAAATGGGCTATTTTTATGTCCTTTTACCATCATTTAGGAATCAATTCAATTTGCCTTTATCATATAAATTATTCCAAAAAAAATAATTTTCAAAATCAATCGTAACCAATAAATTGAATAAAAAATGTACCTACATGTTTATCGTCATTTCGCTTATCACAAGATTTGATGTGGCTGAAGCAATAATTCTTTCAGAATTAAACATATCGGCTTTTATATTGATTACAGATTTTCCTCTTTTTATGATATTTGTTTTTACAGTTACAGTTTCACCTTCTTTTACCACACTAAAAAATTCTACATTTAGATTAATCGTTGGGAAGAAATATTCTGTACCTAAAATCATAAAATTAACACCGATACAATCATCAAACATCCCACAAATGACCCCACCGTGGAGTGTTCCTGACGGATTAGTCATCTCTTTTCTTACCTCAAATTGAAATTCAACCGATTTTTCATCAACAGAAATCACCGTCCCGTTCAGCCATTTGGCAAATGGGGAGGGGCTACCCGAAAATGGTTTACCAATAAAACTCTGCAGTAATTGAAGTCTTTTATTTTCTATAATATTTGCATTTTTGATGGTTAGTCTCTAGTTTAAGAAACCATTTTTGAATTGAAAAGGAGTCATCCCAACCTCTTTTCTAAATAATCTGGAAAAATAAGTGGCGTTTTCGAATCCCAGAGAAATCGAAATTTCTGCAATGTTCATTTTGCCTTCCATCAATAAATTCTTGCCTTCTGAAATCAAGAAGAAATGAATGAGCTCCAAAGCTGTTTTTCCTGTTTCTTGTTTCAGCATATCACTAAGATAACGTGAAGAAATGTTGAGTTTTTCTGCCATATAGCTTACCGTTGGAAGACCAAAATCAATATTCTTTCCATCTTCAAAATAGGAAGAAAGTATTTCATTGAACTTTGTAAATGTAGCCCCAGATAATTCCTCGCGATTAATAAATTGCCTTTTGTAAAAGCGTTGTGCATATTTAAGCAAGGTACTAAGGTGACTGAGAATTATGGATTTGCTATAATCATCAATGTTGTTGTGGTATTCTTTTTCCATCGCATACACCAGATTCCAAACTGTTTCTTCCTCATTTGGAGAAAGGTGTAATGCTTCATTTACTTCGTATTCAAAATAAGCATATTTCTTGATTTCATTATGCATTGTTGTTCCTGATAAAAAATCCTCGTGAATGAGGATTACAAAACTATCTTCCTCTAAACGAATGTTTTTACATCCAGTAATCTGTCTCGGTTTAATGAATGACATTTTTCCCCGGTTATGATCGTATTTTGTTTTGCCGTATTGCATACTTCCCGATTCGACCTTTTTGAAAATAATGATATAAAAATCAGCCGTAAATTCGGATTCCTTGCCAACACCACAACAATCTTTATTGCCCCGAGCAATATAAAACAACGGATGTTCGGGAGCTTTAAGTCCGATAGCCTGATTGTAACTACTTATTTTATCGAAATGATTCATCTGTTTAATTTTAAAAGAAATGCAGAACCCGACGAATCGGATTCTGCAAATTTAAACTTTATTTTCCATGTGCCGCTTCAGAAACATCCTGCCACTCTTCCCAGGTTTTCAAACGTTCGCCATAAGCGTATTTAGTCCATTGGACACCAGCTTTGCCTAAAAGCAATCTTAACGGAGGATTTTCTGCATCTACCAGTTTTAAAACCGCTTCTGCAGTCGCTTCAGGCACGCCATAATCTTCTTCTTTATTTCCTTCCTGAAGTGCTGCTCTCACAGCATCATATTGCTCCAATGGTTTACTTTGTGCTGCAGATGATGCAGCAAAATCTGTAGAATAACCATTTGGTTCTACAAGAGTAACTTTAATTCCGAAACTTGCCACTTCCGCTGCCAGAGATTCTGTCAAACCTTCCACAGCAAATTTAGAAGCACTATAAATCCCTAAAGTAGGCAATGCAATAACGCCCAAAACACTTGAAAGCTGGATGATATGACCCGATTTTTGTTCGCGCATAATAGGAATAACTGCCTGAGTAAGCCAAATCAAACCAAACACATTTGTTTCAAACTGCGAACGGATTTCCTGTTCTTCCAATTCTTCAATGGCTCCAAAATGTCCGTAACCAGCGTTATTGATTAATACATCAATGGCTCCAAAATGGCTCTTTGCTTTTGAAATTGCTTCAAAGGATGCTTTTTTGTCAGTCACATCTAATTCTAGAACCAATAAATTTTTAGGAAATTCAGTTACCAATTCCTTTAATGAATCGGTATTTCTTACCGCTGCCACCACATTGTCGCCGCGTTTTAAAAAAGTTTCTGTCCAAATTTTTCCAAATCCGCGGGATGCCCCTGTTATAAAAATTGTTTTTTTCATTGTATTAATTTTAGTATTTTACTATCAAGGCAAATCTCCGTCAATCCTGCAAAGTAATTATGATACAAAAGTGGGCAATAATGAAACGTTTTAACGAAACATAATTTGGTTACAAAAGAACATAGAATGCATTTGTACCTCTTAATATTATGTTGTCTATTTCTAAATCAACAAAATTTAATTGCTAGCTTAACTTTTAGAGTAGTTGAGTTGCTTTGTTATTCAATTAAAAAATGTTCCTGTTCTTCTCATTTCATTAGGGATATAATATAAAAAAACACTTTTCATTAATTACTGGTGTTAATTTCTGCAATTGCTTTTTAGTTTAATATTGAGCTTTATTCCAGTTCAAATTTCACATCAATATTTCCACTACTCAAAGCGTTCACAAGCCCAGTTGTATTTGTTATCTTTCCTATTTGTGAATAACTATATGATGTATTGAAACTTTCATAGAAAAGTACCAAACAGTTATTTCCATATAGCATCAAATCTCCGACTTGAATAGTACCACCAACTGAAGGATTGGTTGGCAGCGTGTTTGAAAAGTAGAAAAACTTTTCATTTCCGTTTAGTTCACTCATATTAATGGTGAGAGGCAACATCGATTTAAAAGCCGTTGCCGTTGCATTGTCATAAAACGTAGCCGTAAAAACTGAAGATCCTATAGTTATTTTCATAGTTCCATTTGTTGGGTTACCAATGTCATTTAATTGATTTGTAGCATTTGGCTCAGCAGTTTCATTCGTACTGCAACTTGCAATACTTAACGAAAATGATGTAAGAACCATTATTGCACTAATTAAAAATTTCATTTGAATTTGGTTTTAAAATGTTACCGCGTCAATCACAAATCGATATCTTGCTTCGTTATTTACAACTTTTTTCCAAGCATCATTAATTTCATTTGCATTTATAATTTCAATTTGTGGAAGTATATTATTTTGAGCACAATAATCGACTACTTCTTGAGTCTCAGGAATTCCACCAATCAATGACGCATTGAAATTTACTCTATTGAAAATCATTTGAAAATTGTTTAATGATAAATGTCCGTTAATAGGCATACCTACTTGGGTGAAATTCCCATAAGGCTTTACACAATTGGCATATGAAGCCAAGTCATAATCATAAGGAACAGTTGAAAGCATATAATCTAATTTTCCTCTATAAGGATTTAGTTTTTCCATGCTATCTACAACAATTACTTCTTTTGCACCAAAAGATAAAATATCGGCTTTTTTATCGGCAGTTGTAGTAAAAGCATACACCTCAGCACCTTTAGAAACAGCCAATTTAACTGCTATGTGACCTAAACCTCCAATTCCTATTATTCCGACTTTATCACCTTCTTTAAAGTTTTCTCTCATTAAAGGAGAATAAGTAGTAATTCCGGCGCATAATAATGGAGCGGCATATTTTAAATCTAAATTATTTGGAATTTTGATTACAAAATGTTCTTTTACAACTATGTTGTTTGCATATCCGCCTTGAGTTATGTCCGATGGTGAAGTAGTGTCTGGACTACCATAAGTTCCCGTCATACCCGTTTCGCAATGGTGCTCTTCACCTTTTTTGCAATTATCACATTTCCTGCAACTATCAACAATGCAACCAATACCGGCTTTATCCCCAATTTTAAATTTGGTGACATTTTTACCAACTGCCGATACTATTCCTGCAATTTCGTGTCCCGGAACAAGCGGATATTTCTGTGGCCCCCAATGTCCTTCAACGGTATGAATGTCTGAATGGCAAATGCCCGAAAATTTAATATCGATTAAAATATCATCGTCACCAACGGGACGACGTTCAAAATTCCATTGTTCTAAAGGATCCGTTATATTTTTACCAGCATAACCTCTTGATTTAATATTCTTCATAGTTATTGTATTTATTTCGTTTGAAAATAATTGCAGTGGATTTGCTAGTAGCAAAGCTCCACTCGCAAGTGCCGTTTGTTGGATGAATTTTCTTCTTGAGCTGTGTTTGTTTTCCATGAGTGACTTATTTTAAATTATTTTTAAAGAACGTTTCTAATTTATCAAAAGGTATCATGTCAACTTTATCATATAAATCACAATGGGTTGCATTTGGTACAATTACTAACTCTTTTGGTTCGGTTGCTATTTTAAAAACATCTTCAGAATAATAACGCGAATGAGCCTTTTCTCCAGCGATTAGCATAATTGGTCTTGGAGAAAGCAATTCGATATTAGCATGCATAGGGAAGTTGAAAAATGAAATGGGTGTAGTTGCCGTCCAAGCTGAATTTGAATTAATTGATCTTGGATGATAACCTCGTTTTGTTTTGTAATACGAATAAAAATCAGCCAAAACTGGATTTGGATTTTCCGGTAAGGTATCAGGCAATAGCTTTGTTCCTTTAATGATGTTTCCTTTTTGGTCAAATGGTACTTCGTGGTAACCTAAAGCGTTAGTTCCTTTTTCGGTATCAATCCAACGTTGTTGACTTAAGTAATCGACAACTTTATGACGTTGTTCGTTGGTATAACTGTCCTTATAACTTTTGCTGATGCTTCGTGACATATCATACATTGATACGGTTACAACACCTTTAATTCGGGTATCACTTGCTGCTGCTGTAATAGCCATTCCGCTCAAACCACATATGGCTAATGCACCAATTTTGTTTCTGTCAACATAGTTTTGCAATCCAAGATAATCTACTGCAGCACTAAAATCTTCTGTGAAAATATCTGGAGATGCTACGTTACGAACTTCACCGCCACTTTCACCAGTAAAGGACGGATCGAAAGCCAAAGCAACAAATCCTCTTTTTGCCATTTCGTGAGCATATAAGCCCGATGATTGCTCTTTGACTGCGCCAAATGGACCACTCAAAACTAAAGCGGCATACTTTTTAGATTTATTATTGTCTTTGGGTAGGTATAAATCTCCGGAAACTGTAATTCCGAAACGGTTTTTGAAAGTTACTTTTTGACGTGTTACCTTATCACTCAACTCAAAAGTGTAGTGTTCGATTGTATCTTCATTTTTTACTTTTTCGGATTTTTTTTCGTTTTTATTTTGTGTGCAAGATTGCATTAAAAACATTAGAACAGTTACTGCCAGAATTGATATTTTTTTCATTTTATTTCTGTTTTACTTTTTTAATCTATTAAATATTGCTCACCCATTACCGCTTCATTGTAGTTTACAATTTCGGGAACTGAAGTTGATTAAAGTTCCTGTGCTGTAGGGCGGAAGATGACTTCATTAATGTCAACATCCTCTGGCTGGCTGATTGCGAAAGCAACCACACGGGCAAAACTGTCCGGACTTATTCCTACTTCGTCCACATAATCTTTATTGGCCTGCTGAATATCTGCTTCGGAAATATGTTCCAGCAATTCTGTTTTAACAGCTCCTGGACACACGATTGTGGTTCGGATATTATAGGGTTTTATTTCCATTCGCAATCCTTCTGTCAATGCACGAACGGCATATTTTGTAGCCGAATAAACTGCAGAGCCGTAAAATACTTTATGACCAGCCACAGAAGATGTGTTGATGATCTGACCAAACTTCTGTTCTTTCATATAAGGTAATACAGCTGCAATACCATTGAGTACGCCTTTTATATTCACATCAATCATCGTATTCCATTCCTCCACATTAATCCTATCCATTGGCGACAGTGGCATTATACCTGCATTATTCAATATCACATCTACACGTCCAAATTGTTGAACAGCCGTATCAACGAGATTTTTTACTTGTTCCAGATTGGTTACATCGACAGTTACAGCAAGGGCTTTTCCGCCATTGTTACTAATTCCATTTACCAATTTTTCAATTTTATCGGCTCTTCTTGCACCAAGTACCACAGTTGCACCAAGCGTTGCCAAATGTTTTGCTGCCGCTTCTCCCATTCCACTGCTTGCTCCTGTAATGATTATTACTTTGTCTTTGATATTATTTGTCATAATTATTTTTATTTAAGTTATTATATACTTTTATAAACTTTGTCAGTTACCGCTTCTTGCCATTCTACAATCCCTTTTTCAATATTGATGATTAGGGGTGTGATTTGAATTATTTTCATTTTATATTTATTTAATCTCTTTAATAATTTTTGCAGGAATTCCACCCACAACTACATTGTCAGGTACATCTTTTGAAACAACAGCACCTGCAGCTACAATTGAATTTTCTCCTATGGTAACACCCGGTAAAATAATGGCACCAGCTCCAATCCATACATTCCTTTTAATTAGGATTGGTTTTACGAATAATGCTTTTCTTTTCTCAGATTCGATAGGATGCCCTTCAGTTAACAGGCTTACTTTGGGACCAATTAGAACATCATCTTCAATAGTAATCCCACCCAAATCCAGAAAAGTGCAATCGCTATTGATAAAAACATTTTTTCCAATTATAGTACAGGTCCCGATATTAATCTGAAAAGGCAAAGAAATAGTTGTAGTTTCATCTAATTCATTTCCTGAAATTTTCTTCCAAATTGTTCGAAAATCATTATTGTTAATGGCTTGATTTAACTCAATTTGGAGACTTTTTGTTTTTGATGCTTTATCGATTATTACATGATAATCAGGATCTGAAAAAGAAACTAGCTCACCATTTTTTAGCCTTTGAAATATGTCCATTTTATTGAAGTCTAATTTTAAAATGCAAATTTCAATCTATTTCATATGTAAGCACTTACCCAAATTACTTGAATACCAACCATAATTACGGAAACTTCAATATGGGCTAAAATATTGACAAATAGATGCTTAAATTTGTATCAAAATGATCAAACAATGTCAGAAATAGTTAGAATAGATACTGTAAAAGAATACAATCGGTTAGTAGGAATAGAAACGCTTCATCCTTTGATAAGTATTGTTGATTTTCAAAAAGCGGAACCCTTTTGTTATTTTAGAGCACAGATGGGAGTTTATTGTATTTTTTTGAAAGATATTAAATGCGGAAATATAACTTATGGCATTAATGATTATGATTATGAAGAGGGCACACTGATTTTTATCTCACCCGGACAGGTTTATGGTATAGCATCAGAAGAAAAGCAACGAGGCTTTGGAAAAGCTTTAATTTTTCATCCTGATTTAATACACGGAACAGCATTAGGAAAAAACATTAAAGAATATTCTTTTTTCTCCTATGAAGTAAATGAAGCATTGCATTTATCAGCTCGTGAAAGAGTTATTATCAATGACTGTTTAGATAAAATAGAATATGAACTGAATCACGCCATAGATAATCATAGTAAAACTTTAATAGTTTCCTATATTGAGTTATTTTTAAATTATTGTAAACGATTTTATGAACGACAATTTATCACTCGAAGCAATGTCAATAAAGATGTATTAACCCGATTTGAAAAAGTATTAGACGATTATTTTAATTCAGATTTACCAATGACTGCCGGTTTACCAACCGTAAAATACTTTGCTGAAAAATTATATTTGTCTTCCAATTATCTTGGCGATCTTTTAAAAAAAGAAACCGGAAAATCAGCTCAAGAGCATATTCAATTACGATTGATTGAATTGGCAAAGGAGAAAATGTACGAACCTGGTAAATCGATTAGTGAAATAGCTTATGAATTAGGATTTAAATATCCCCAACATTTTACCCGAATGTTTAAAAAAGAGGTTGGAATAACTCCTTTAGAATATCGAAGTTTAAATTAAAGTTTAATGGACGAATGGGAAAAACCAAAGGAAAGGATATTGGGGTGTAAAAGACCATCAACATTTGTCAACGGTTTTTTGGTAGAACGAAAATTTATTAAGGTTTATAAAATAGTATCTGCATTTGTTAGAGTGGAGTTAAAATAATGAAAGGTATATCGTAGGGCTGATTTATCCAAGTGGTCAAAATCTGTTGACCGTCACTTGGAACAGTTGGTACAGGAAGGCACTTTGCAAAAGTTGTCTCAAGGGCTATACTATTATCGCGAGCTGACCATCTTTGGAGAGACACCTCCCGAAGAAGATGTATTGGTGCGTTCTTTTCTAAAAGACAAACGTTTTTTGGTAACTTCCTTAAAATTCGTATAACGCATTGGGAGTAGGAACCACCCAGCTACACAATGGAAAAACGGTTTACAGCCATAAGCGACATGGCGATTTTAATCTTGGTGGTATGATTTTTTCATTTAGGATTAAACCTCATTTTCCAAATAAAGTAACACCGGAATTTTTATTGGTAAACTTGTTAAACAACCTTGACCAGCTGGCTGAAGACCCTAAAGAAATAGTGTCAAAAGTGCATTCCAAAGCAAAAACAATGGATGCCAAAAAATTAAAAAAATCACTTGTGGAATATGGCAGTATCAAAGCAAAAAAAATGTTAGAACCTGTTATCACAGTATAATATGCATGACTACTTACACAACCATAAAAATTTCCGTGATCTGCTCCGTATTCTAGGGGCAGAATTAAATATAGAACCTGGTCTTGTCGAAAAAGACTATTGGATTACGCATGTGCTATATGGGTTAAAACAACAAAGGTTACAATTTGAGCTCAAAGGAGGTACATCTCTATCCAAGGGTTACGGAATCATACACCGTTTTTCTGAAGACATCGACATCCATATCAAGCCACCGGCCGAAATGGAAATCAATGAAAACCCAAACAACAATAAGCCACGAAATATCCAAAAGAGGAAAGACTTTTACGATAGTTTGGCAAACGATATTGAAATAAACGGCATTATACGGTAGTAAGAGACAAAGCTTTTGACGACCAAAGGCAATACCGTAGTGGAGAGATAAGGTTGCATTATGAAAGTAAAACAGATGCCATAGACGGAGTTAAGGAAGGTATATTATTAGAGGTCGGATTTGACACCGTAACACCTAACAACCCCTTAACCATTTCTTCTTGGGCGTATGAAAAAGCAGTTCAACAAGGTGTAGATATAATCGACAATCGGGCTATAGATATTGCCTGTTATAACATTGGCTACACTTTTGTTGAAAAATTACAGACTATTGCAACCAAATTCAGGCAAGAACAGGAAGATAAAGAAGAGCGACAAAATTTAATGCGGCAATACTATGATGTCTACAGCCTTATCACATGATGATGCGGTAAAAGCATTCATAGGAACAGAAGAATATCAAATACACAAAGAAGCTCGCTTTCCTCCCAAAGACTGCAAAATCCCAATGGCTAATAATGACGCTTTTTTACTGAAGAACCCCGAGCTTCGGGAACGATTTATAGAACACTATAAAAAAACATCCAAACTGTATTTCAAAGGTCAACCTGATTTTAATGAACTACTCGCTGAGATCGGTAAATGGGTTGAAAAATTGTAATTTTCTGCATTATTATTTAGCTTCTAACATAGTATTCCAGTTTATAATAATTAGTTCCCGTCTGAAAATAGAATACTGCTTTGAGAATATCTTTGCTCCTAGTCACTCCTTTTTCCTTACCATATTTTGAGTAGGATTACTCGCCAAATCTTAGCTAAATTTACTTTTGTTTTTATTTCAATCAAATAAGAAGAGGCAATGCAGACGGGAGAAAATGAACAGGCGCTCAGAAAGATAATGGATATGACCAGGCTCATCAGCATTATTATTTTAAGCATCCACTTTTATTATTATTGCTATAGGGCTTTCTCTGAGTGGCAACTGGTTACTAAATTTAGTGATGCCATTTTAAGCAATATTTATCACACGGGCTTGTTTTTTAACTTTAATAAATCCAAACTCCTTGCTTTGCTCTTTTTACTGATTTCCCTTTTGGGAGCAAAAGGACGAAAAGAGGAAAAAATGAATTATAAAACAGCTCTTGCCTACTTTTTTATTGGCTTATTAATTTACTTTATTAGCGGTCTTTCGTTTTGGCTATCTTTAGATTTTATTCCAATTGCAGTGGCATATATGGGAATAACTTCTATTGGTTATCTCTTGATGCTCACCGGGGGTACCCTTCTATCCCGTATCATAAAAAAAAGCTTGGATAGCCGGGACATCTTCAACAAAGAAAACGAAACTTTCCCTCAGGAAGAAAGGCTATTGGTAAACGAATATTCTATTAATTTACCAGCCCGTTATCATCTAAAAAACAAAATCAGAAACAGCTGGATCAATATTATCAATCCCTTTCGGGGATTATTGGTATTGGGAACGCCCGGCTCAGGGAAGTCGTATTTCGTTATTCGTCATGTGATTACCCAACACATCCAAAAAGGCTTCAGCATGTTTGTCTATGATTTTAAGTATGATGATCTCTCCAAAATTGTCTACAATACCTTTGAGAAATACAAAAAGAATTATCCTATTGCTCCAAAATGCTATTTTATCAATTTTGACAAGATTATGCACCGTTGCAATCCCCTCGACCCTCAAAGTATGGAAGACATTACCGATGCTTCGGAATCGGCACGAACCATTTTATTAGGACTCAACCGCGAATGGATCAAACGCCAAGGTGATTTTTTTGTGGAATCACCCATTAATTTTTTGTCAGCCATCATATGGTATTTGAGGCGTTATAAAGATGGAGAATTTTGTACCCTGCCTCATGTCATTGAACTCATGCAGATGGATTACGACAGTCTCTTTACGCTGCTTAGGGCCGAAAAGGAAATCGAGGTACTGATCAATCCTTTTGTAAATGCCTATCTCAATGATGTAATGGAACAGCTTGAAGGACAAATCGCTTCCGCTAAAATAGCCATGGCACGGCTCTCCTCCCCTCAATTATATTATGTGCTCTCGGGAAATGACTTTACTTTGGACATTAACAATCCGTCAGCCCCAAAGATCGTCTGCATAGGTAACAACCCACAGAAAATACAAATCTATGGTGCAGTGTTATCGCTTTATGTAAATAGGCTTGTAAAGCTGGTCAACAAAAAAGGAAAAATGAAATCCAGCCTGATCTTTGATGAATTCCCAACTATTTATCTCAACAATATGGACGGCTTAATTGCAACCGCCCGAAGCAATAAAGTGGCAACCTGCCTAGGCATACAGGATTTTAGCCAATTGCGTAAAGACTATGGACGCGAACAGGCCGATGTGATTATGAACATAACTGGCAATATCATTAGCGGGCAGGTAACCGGAGATACTTCCAAACAGCTATCGGAACGCATAGGTAAAATCATGCAGGACCGTGAAAGCCTTTCTATTAATAGCAATGACACCTCCATTAGTCGTTCCAAACAGCTCGAAGCTGCCGTACCCCCTTCCAAAATAGCCACGCTAAGTTCTGGCGAATTTGTAGGGATGGTTGCCGATAACCCCGACTGCAAAATCGAACTCAAAACCTTCCACTCAGAAATCATAAACGATCATCAGGCACTCCAAAAAGAAGAAGAAAAGTATATGGAAATACCCTCTGTGCGCAAACTTGACCATTCAATCATCCAACGGAATTACCTACAGATTAAACAAGATATCCTCGATATTGTTCATTCCGAAATGGAACGCTTACTCGATGATCCAACACAATCGCATTTGGTCATTAAAAAAAAATAATTTGCGGTTTCCCCAACCTAATTATTGGTTGCACTTATTTCTTCAAGTCTTGAATATCTCCCTTCAAACCCAAAATCATATCCCTTAAAGTTTCCAAATCGGTGATTTCTGTTCTTTTGTCATTGCGTCCGATATTACAGGCATACTCCCAAATCTCCAGTATATCGGAAGCCTTTACTTCATAGGCAGGATAAGAACTATTGTCCGATTCCAAAACCAGTGCGTTTTTTTTGTTTTTATTGAGCCGTTTATACACCATCCCCTCACTTTTGGTAATGAAGATATAAGTTTTGCCATCCATAACTTCCCCCAATCGTTCTACATAACGCCCAATAATAATAGAACCGTCTTCATGGGGCGGCATTGAATCCCCCTCAACAGGAAAGCCCCTGTATTTTCCGGGGCCTAAAAAAGGCAAAGAAATCTGTTGCAGGCTTTCAATATATTCCGGATCGGCATAGCCATTCAAATAACCTGCCTTCACTTTTTGGGTCACCACCTCAATATAATTCTCCCCTTCCCTATCGACGGTGATGGGAAGCACCAAGCGGTTGTCTTCTAGTTGTAACAAATCGTCCAGCGGTATTTTCCGCACGTCCACCGATAACAACAAATCAATGCTGATGTGGTGGTAATGGGCTATTTTTTTTAGTATATCATAAGGGGCTTCCGAAGTTCCGTCTTCGTATTTGACGTATCTCCCCCTGGTGATCATCAGGCTTTCAGCCAATTTCTCCTGTGAAATTTTCTTTTTTAGCCTGAGGCTTCTGATGTTGTCCGAAAATAAAGACATAACTATTTTGTTATAATTTGGAACAACAAATATAAATATTTTTGTTACAACCTGTATTAATTTTGTCCTGTATAAAATGAGAGGAAAATGGAAAGAGCAATTGTACATATGGACTTGGATACTTTTTTTGTGTCCTGCGAAAGATTGGAAAATTCCCAATTGGTAGGGATTCCTCTAATTATTGGTGGCGGTGATCGCGGTGTTGTAGCCTCTTGTTCCTATGAAGCCCGTACCTTTGGTGTCCGCTCGGCCATGCCTATTAAAATGGCACTTCGTCTCTGCCCACAGGCCAAGGTTTTGAAAGGCGATATGGAACGCTATTCCCAATTATCGCACACGGTTACCCAAGTGATTGAAGACAAAGCCCCCGTCATGGAAAAAGCCAGCATCGATGAATTCTATCTGGATATTACCGGTATGGATAAATTTTATGGCAGTTACCAATGGACTTCTGAACTCGCACAAACCATCACCCGTGAAACAGGACTCCCGATAAGTTTTGCCTTATCAATCAACAAGACCGTTTCCAAAATTGCAACCGGTGAAGGCAAACCCAAAGGCAACCTC
Organism: Flavobacterium aquiphilum; assembly: GCF_027111335.1. Classification (NCBI taxonomy): domain Bacteria; kingdom Pseudomonadati; phylum Bacteroidota; class Flavobacteriia; order Flavobacteriales; family Flavobacteriaceae; genus Flavobacterium; species Flavobacterium aquiphilum. The sequence goes on from NZ_CP114288.1 coordinate 3,289,647, forward strand.
GAAATACCTTCCAATTTGGTACAGCCTTTTCTCAACCCCTTATCAGTAAAAAAAATACCAATGGTCGGGGATGTTACTTTTCAGTTGTTGTCCCGAATCGGTATCCGCACCATAGAAACGCTTTCGCAAATGCCAATGGAAGTCTTACAGCGAATGATTGGCAAAAATGGTATCGAATTATGGAAAAAAGCCAATGGCATTGACAACAATCCCGTTGAACCTTATACTGAAAGAAAATCCATTTCGACAGAGGATACCTTTAGTCAAGATACCATAGATATTCCCAAATTGAAATCGGTTTTAATAGGCATGGTCGAAAAACTGGGGTTTCAGTTGCGCTCAGAGCAATGGCTCACTTCTACCGTAGTGGTTAAGATACGCTATTCCAATTTCGATACCGAAACCAAACAATGCCGAATCCCATACACTTCTGCCGACCACGTCCTTACCAGAACTGTGATGGATCTCTTTGATAAAGTGTACCAGCGCCGGATGCGCCTTCGACTCATCGGTGTCCGCTTTAGTGGATTGGTCAGGGGCAATTATCAAATTAATCTCTTTGAAGATACCGAAGAAATGGTATCGTTATACCAGGCTATGGACAGAATGAAGAGCCGTTATGGTTTTGATGCGGTGATGCGCTGTGCCGGGGCCACCTTCAAACCCAACAACAAAGACGAAATTTTAAAACGCAAATCCTAATACCATGTACCTCAATTGCCACTCTTTCCATTCCCTACGCTACGGTACTATTCCGCTGACGGACTTGGTTGAACAGGCCGTTGCCTGCAAGGTAAAAGCCATGGCACTCACGGATATCAATACCGTTACCGGCATCTATGATTTTACAAAGGTCTGCAATGAGGTCGGGATAAAACCGCTGGTAGGAATTGAGTTTCGGGCTGACAATGTGCTTCGCTATATTGGATTGGCCAAAAATGCCGTGGGTGTTGCCGAAATGAACCGCTTTCTTACCAGACATAATTTTGAAGAGATTCCACTTCCTTTATCCGCTCCGGATTTTGAAAATGTGATTATTATTTATCCATTAGAAAATGTCCCTGCCTGTTTGAAAGACAATGAATACATCGGGATTCGTCCGGAAGAACTCTCAAAACTGTTCCATCAGCAGTGGAAAATATTGGAACATAAGATGCTAGTATTCCAGCCTGTAACCTTTCGTACCAAAAGAGAATTCAACCTACATAAAATCCTTCGGGCGATTGACACCAATATCATATTGTCCAAATTGACTGAAGATGATTACTGCAGGCAGACTGATTTTATGTTGCCCTTAGAGAAACTATTGGCTAAATATGAACAGCATCCGAACATTCTCGCCAATACCCAAAACATAATCGATCAGTGCCATTTTGAGTTTGATTTTAAAACATCCAAAAACAAAAAGTTTTATACCAATAACCACAAAAGCGACATGGCTTTACTGACCAGCCTGGCTTATCAGGGACTCCATTGGCGCTACGGTTCCAATAACGCACAGGCCAGAGCCCGAGCGGAAAAAGAGCTCAAAGTAATTGATGAACTGGGGTTTGGCGGTTACTTTTTGATCACCTGGGATATCGTTCGTTACAGTAACAGTTGTGGCTTTTTGCATATTGGACGAGGCAGTGGTGCCAACAGTATCATTGCCTACTGTCTGGGCATTACCGATATCTGTCCTATTGAACTGGATTTGTATTTTGAACGCTTTTTAAATGTAAACCGTAAAACCCCCCCGGACTTTGACATTGACTGGTCCTGGAAAGAGCGAGATACGATACTCAAATATATCTTCAATCGTTATGGAGCCGATCATGTGGCTTTCTGCGGAACCAACGTGGAATTCAAATACCGTTCAATATTCCGCGAAGTGGGTAAAGTTTTCGGGCTTCCCAAAGACGAACTGGACGTATTGGCTAAAAATCCGATGGCTACCCATGACACTAACTCTGTTGTCAAACTGGTTCAGGAATATGGCATGCTATTGGAGAAGTATCCCAATCAGCGCAGCATGCATTCCTGCGGCATCTTGATTTCAGAAGAACCGATTACCAATTACTCTGTTTTGGAAATGCCTCCCAAAGGATTTCCTATTGCGCTTTTTGACATGCATATTGCCGAAGACATCGGTTTTGATAAATTTGATATTTTGAGCCAGCGCGGCATTGGTCATATAGACGATAGCGTAAAACTTATCGAGAAAAACCGGGGTATTAAAGTTGATATTCGAAACACTGCCCTATCCAAAGACGAAGCTACGGCCAATATCTTTTTGGCGCGGGGCAAAACCATCGGCTGTTTTTATATCGAAAGTCCGGCCATGCGCGGATTATTGCGACGTCTTAATTGTGACAATTACAAAACGCTTGTTGCAGCTTCCTCTATTATCCGTCCCGGAGTGGCACAATCGGGTATGATGAAAGAATATGTATTTCGTCACAACCATCCTGACCAATTCGAATATTTTCACGAGGTCTTCAAGGAGCAACTCGGGGAAACTTATGGTATTATGGTCTATCAGGAAGACGTTATTAAAATTGCGTTGCATTACGGAGGACTTCCTGCTGCAGATGGTGATATCCTGCGCCGGGCCATGAGCGGAAAAGGACGTTCTAAAGCCGCGTTGCAAAAAGTGAAAGAAGACTTTTTTATTTCCTGTGCCAAAAAAGGGCATCCACAAAAACTCAGTGAAGAAATCTACCGCCAAATCGAATCTTTTGCAGGCTATTCTTTTTGCAAAGCCCATTCGGCTTCCTATGCGGTCGAAAGTTATCAAAGCCTTTACCTCAAAGTACACTACCCTGTTGAGTTCATGGTCGCCGTAATCAATAATCAAGGAGGCTTTTACCGTACCGAAGTATATGTGCATGAGGCAAAAATGTCCGGGGCAAGCATACACACCCCTTGTGTCAATAAGAGCCAATACGAAACGACCCTATATGGAATAGACGTATATTTGGGACTGATGCACCTGGAAAGATTGGAAATCCAAATGGCCCATTTAATAATTAATGAACGGGAAAAAAACGGGGCTTATAAATCGCTTGAAGATTTCATCAACCGTATTCCCATCGGTATTGAAGGAATCCAGATATTGATATTTATAGGGGCTTTTCGTTTCACAGGCAAATCAAAAAATCAATTGCTGGTCATGGCTCGTTTGCTGTTGGTAAACTTCAAACCCGAAAACAGAAACCTGATGCTACTGCAGGAACCGGTCAAGGATTATAAGCTTCCCGAATTGGATCGCTCTGTATTTGAAGATGCTTTCGATGAAATTGAGCTATTGAGTTTTCCGGTTTCTTTCTCTCCCTTCGATTTGCTTCAAACCAAATACAGAGGCACTGTAATGACAAAAGACTTGGCAAGCCATCATAAAAAAACGGTAAAAATGCTCGCTTATCTTATTTCCAGAAAGCATGTACCAACCAACAGGGGGACCATGTATTTTGGAACCTGGATTGATTATGAGGGAGAATATTTCGATACCGCTCATTTCGCTGACAGTCTGGAAAAATATCCTTTTCAGGGAGGTGGTTGCTATTTGTTATTAGGGACTGTTGAAGTAGATTATCATTTTCCAACGGTTACCATTAGTAAAATGGCAAAGATGCCTTTCATTCCCGATCCGAGATATTCTAATGCTACAGACAGGCAGTATAAAGTACATGAACAGATTCGGGAAGACATCAGCATGACGCATCGGGCTCCCTATCCGCAGGAACATGAAATTGGCTTGCCTAGGCATAAAATGGGACAGTAAAGCAAGGTCTTTTACATTGCCCAAACAACAAGAATAAGAAAGGGATTTACGTTATATAATAGATGAAAAAGCAGGAATATGCCATAGTCGATATTGAAACCACAGGCGGTAATGCCAGTGGGAGCCGCATCACGGAAATTGCAATTATTATCCATGATGGTACAAACGTTATTGACCGCTGGGAAACCTTGGTCAATCCGCAAAAGGAGATCCCCCTGCCTATTTTTGCCATGACAGGTATCAGTGATGAAATGGTTCGTGATGCACCCATATTTGATGCCATATCGGAGAAAGTATTAGCGATGCTTACCGACCGCATCTTCGTTGCCCATAATGTCAATTTCGATTATTCATTCGTTCGTCATGAGCTGGAAAAAGCCGGTTTTAAGTGGACTGCCAGAAAGCTCTGCACCGTTCGGGCAGCAAGAAAGATAAAACCAGGACTTGGTTCTTACAGTCTGGGAAGGCTTTGCCGTTCCCTGGACATCCCTTTGGTCAACCAACACCGTGCCGGAGGTGATGCCGATGCCACGACTATTCTTTTTTCCAGACTGCTGCAATGGGACGAAGAAGGTGAAATAGGTAAAATGCTAAAAAAAACCGCGCAAGACCAACGCCTGCCGCCCAATCTCCCTCCTGCAGACTTCGAGCAGTTGCCGGAAAAGCCAGGAGTGTATTATTTCTATAATCAGGCTAAAAAAGTCATCTATGTTGGTAAGGCAGTCAACTTGAAAAAACGTGTAGCATCGCATTTTAGCGGGCACAAAATTACGCCACAAAGACAACATTTTTTAAGGGACATCTACGGTATCTCATTTGAAGTTTGCGCTACCGAGCTAATGGCGCTCCTGCTGGAATGCACCGAGATTCAAAAACTATGGCCAATACACAACAAGGCATTGAAGCGCTTCGAGGCTAAATTCGGTCTTTATGAATATGAAGCACGTAATGGCTACAGGTATCTGGTCATCGGCAAGGTGAACAAGTTTCAACGCTGTATAGAAGTTTTTCATACAATGTATGATGGCGTAAACATGTTGCAGCGGTTGGCAGAAAACTTTGGGATTGACTACCGGTTTTGCAAATACTGTACCCTCACAGAAGAAGCTCCTCAACAATTGGATGTTAGGGACTTGCCTCTCCTTGAAAAGCATAATGAAACTATAGAAAATGCTATCGATTTTGTTTTAGCAAACAGGCCGAATTTCTTTATTACCGACAAAGGGAGAACTCCAGAGGAACGAAGCTGCATATGGGTTGAAAATGGTCATTTTTATGGGATGGGCTACATACCGTCTGATATTGGAATTACCGAACCATCTGAAATTAAAAGTTACACCACACCTTACAAAAGCAATAATTATATCATGCAGTTAATCTATAGTTATGCAGCCAAATATCCGAAAAAGGTTTTTCAAATAGATACATTGCTTTAATAACTTTAATAACACTACCAATGCTTAAAAAAAATTACTCTCACGAATTAACCCGCTTCTTAGAGGCGCAAAATCAGCTGTACTTACAAGCCCTTGCAGAAATCAATAAAGGTCATAAGGAAACTCATTGGATGTGGTTTGTGTTTCCCCAGATCAAAGGTTTGGGCTTTAGCGAAACTTCCCTGTTTTACGCAATTGAGGATTTGGCCGAAGCAGAACAATATCTTTCACATCCCGTTTTAGGCAAGCATTTAATCGAAATTTCGACTGCTTTATTACAATTAAAAGACAAAACAGCCTTACAGATTTTTGGGCATCCGGACTATCTAAAACTCCGTTCGTGCATGACGTTGTTTGCGAACATTCCAAACACCAATCCCATTTTTGAGCAGGTGCTTGAAAAATATTTCGATGGTTCTCAAGATGAATATACCCTTCAATTGTTACTAAAAATTAAATTTTCCAATGACACTATTTGACGATACGGAACTATTTATGTCGGGGACTCGTGGCAGGAAAGATTTTGACCTGCCCGATGCGGATGTATTTCTTATTGACAACTTCTTCAATAAAGAGGAATCTGACTATTATTATCAAGCACTCTTAGCTGATACGCATTGGTATGAGTATGAAATGCCTATGTACGACAAAGTGGTCACGGCTCCAAGGATGGTTTCATGGTTTGAAGACAAAAATAATATCGAAGCTGGTTCCAATACTCAAGAACTTACAAAAGATCTGCGCAATATCCGCCAGAGAGTCGAAGCCGAAATCCATGTAAAATTCAATGCTGTACTACTGAGCTTATATAGAAACGGACAAGACAGCGTAGCCTGGCACAGTGACAAAACGGACAAATCCGGCATCAACCCCATCATCGCTTCAGTAACTTTTGGAGGAATTGTTTATTTTGTTTGACGACCCTTAAGTTCAACACAGAGATTCCCCAGTAATGCCGTTCATTCTTCATCATGGTTTGCTCGTAGTTTTTGCGGGCGCATCAATCAGTTTTTGGCAACATCAGGTGCCTAAAACGGCAAGGGAGGTACTCCCTAGAATTAATTTGACTTTCAGACAGGTAAAATAAAAACTATTAGGTAGCGATCTCATTAAAGTGGCAAATCTTTATTCTTCATTCTTACGCTCAAAGATTCTTTGAATACCTCTTTTTTTTTGTCTCTCCGAATCGATTTTTTTTGTCTGTAACAAAAACAACAGCTTTCTCAAGCATTTAAATCTGAATACTGCTTGCTGCTTTTTCCTTTTTTCTTCGCCTGTTCAATATTATAATAGCCCTGCAATACCATAAAAAAACCTTCTTCTCTCTCCTGTGCCTTTTCTATTTTAAAACCAAAGGAATATTCATTCAGCGCTTACCTTTAGTTATAGCGGTCATCGTTTGCAGAAACTCCCCACTTAAATCACAAACTTTCCTTTGCCTAAATAACGTTTCTGCAGCACATGTTTCTGTACAAATCCCAATGGCTTCTATCATTTAAGACATGATTTTCATTCAAAACGGGTTAAAAGGGCAGCTAAAGTAGTGTCCTCCCTCGCCTGCATGCGCATAATGGCTCCGCTCCCGCTCCACCACCCTTCGGGACTTATAGCACTTCGGCTTCCTATTCGGACACTCTACTTGTGCTTTCTTTTTTCCCGTTTTTCTTTTGAAAAAATTCATTTCGGGGACTGGGAAAAAATCAAAACAACAGTAACCTTTAAAATTGTATGTCATGGAAATTACAGGAAGAATTACAAAAGATGCCACCGTTTGTAAAGTAAACGGAGACCGTGAAGTCGTTAATTTCAGTATAGCAATTAACGACAGATATAAACCCAAAGGGGCATCCGAATTTAAAAAAATAGTAACCTATATCGAATGCTCCTATTGGCTCAGTTCCAAAATAGCGCAGTGGCTCAAGAAAGGGGCACTCGTGGAACTCTTCGGGCGCATTGGGTGCAATGCCTATATCGGAAGTGACACACAGGCGCACGGCAGCCTTACCTTTCACACCAGTCATGTTAAAATCCTCTCATTCCCAAAAGGGGTACAGGACAATACGACGATGGATACCCAGTCCGACAAAGACCCTGATGACCTGCCTTTTTAACAGCCCGCAATAAATTGTATAAGCCTAAAGAAAAGAATTATGAAAGCCTTGACCAAATCAATGTTCAGCGACTATGATGTAAGTCGCACATTCAATGCGATAATCCGCAATAATATGGAATCCTATGACGGAACCAAAAAAGAAAAACTCAAATCCTTTTTACTTGACCTGCAACATAGCGGGTGCATTAGCGGAATGATAGAAGAATTTATTTATCACACCGACTGCAAAGCCTTTTACATCGAACATTTTGAGGATTTGGAAAACATCAAAACCGAACTCGAAGAATCACTCGGGGAACCCATTTCCAACCGCTACAAACTCCCACACTATACCTTTATATGTTGGCTCTGCTTGGAAGAATACTGCTATGACATCTACTGTCGCAATTTTGAATAAGACCTTTTAACATTTTAAATCTTTGAGCAATGGACGCTTCCGAAACTTTTAAAAATATAATCGAGAATTTTCTCAAAGAGAAAGCGGTAAATGATACCGCTTTCTCCCCCGCTTTTGCAAAGCCCTCTAAAAATTTAGAACAGTGCATCAAACACATTATAAGCGAAGTCAAAAAAACAGGGCTAAATGCCTTTGCCGATAACGAAATTTTTGACATAGCTGTCCAATATTATATCGATGATACAATCACCTCACCCGCAGAAATCAAATGCGATATAACCGTAAATAAGCCCCCGCAGACGGATTTATTCTCCACCCCGATCGAAACCGCCCAAAAGGTGGTAGACAAAACTCCCGTGAAAGAAACTCCTAAAACCGTGCAAACCGCCTTAACCCTTTTTGATTTATGATACCTAAAACCACCATCGAGAAAGAAATAACACGGCTCAGCGCTTCACTTGCACCAATCCAGGCGCAAGTGCACACCTGGGCGGAAAAAACGGTTTTCCTGAAATGGGGAGTGCTCTCCCGAGGAAAATTTTATTGCCTGGAATGCAACCACTCTTGGAAACCTGACCATGCAAACGAAGCCTGCGCAAAATTTATAAAATGCAAAGCCTGTGCAGGAAAACTTAAAATGCAGGACTGCAATCGGGTGTATTTCAAGGAAATTGAATATTCCGCCACTTTGGACGTATACGCAGGCTATCAGGTGGTGCGCATCATCTGTTCGCACAAACACATGAAAAAGAACTGCCTGCCCTCATACTTTCACAAAGAAGTGATGCAGCACTGGATAAACGTCCAAGGGGAAGTCCGCAGCATGAGTATCAGTACCAATGTATTTTCCCATACCTATGACCAGTGGCAATACTCCCTCCCCTTTTGGAATTCGCCCAAAAAATTTCCAAAACTCCCCCAAATACCGAATCAATCCCTACAGAGTGTTCCCCAATAAGAAAGTACTGCCTGTGCTGAAAAGAAACGGGTTTAAAACTGGCTTTTACAACATCGCCCCGCAGATACTGTTTGCTTCGCTTTTAAAAGACCCCCACTCCGAAACCATGCTTAAAGCTTCACAAACTTCTCTGCTTTCTTATTACCTGACCTCCCACGCACAGCACATAAACGAAAACTGGCAGGCGGTGAAAACCTGTCTTAAAAACAACTACAAAATTGAAGATTTTAAAACATGGGAAGATTATATTTCCCTGCTTCGTTGGTTTAAAAAAGACCTCAGCTGTTCTGGTTTTGTCTGCCCTGACAATCTCAATGCGGCCCATGATAGGCTGGTTAGTAAAAAAAGGGCGGTTCAGCGCAAAAAATACCTGCTCCAAATCCGCTCTGAAATCCAAAAAGCACAGGTTCTATACGCCCAAGAAAAAGAGCCGTTTTTCGGGCTTCGCTTTTCTCAAGATAACTTGAGCCTGTACATACTGGAAAACGTAAAGGATTTCATGGAGGAAGGGGATTTACTCTCCCACTGCATTTTTACCAATGAATATTACACAAAAACAGATTCGCTCCTATTCTCTGCCCAATTGGACAACCGCCCCATAGAAACCCTTGAACTCTCCCTTTCCAAAATGAAAGTCATCCAGTGCAGGGGCTTTAAAAACAAACCGTCAAAATACCATAAAAGCATCCTGAACCTGATGGAACAAAACCTCTATCAAATCCGCTCCCGCCTCAAACAACAAAATCCCGAAAACCTTTAGCAAAGAGGGGCTTTTTCTCTAGGAAAAGCTCCTTTCGTTTTATACATGGATTCAACTATCTTTTTGCCCCCGAGCAGACACCCTTAGGCTATTAACCTTTTTAGAATTAGTAATTCTTTTGGGAAATTGGCGCCTAATTCCATCACAAAGTTCGGGCATCTTATCGGTTCGCCACAAAAAATTCCCCCATAAATGCAGAACTTAAGTCTGCTTTATTGCGTTGCTTTTTGCACTCGCTCATCAATGCCCTGATTGGGTTCCATAATTAATCTTAAACATCAAAAATCATGGAAACTCAAAATCAAAACTGGCAAAGCGTATCGGAAATTGAACTCATCTACAGAACCAAAATTAAAGCATCTCAAAGACCTCAAATCAAATCCTCCAGAGAAGCTTATAGACTGATACTGTCCACTTGGGATTTCAACAAAATAGAACTACTGGAACAATTTAAAGTAGTATTCCTAAACCAGGCCAACAGAGCTCTCGGAATCATTGAACTTTCCTCAGGAGGAATTAGTAGCACTATAATAGATGTCCGCCTTGTGTTCTCAGCTGTTTGCTTCCGATTGGTATTTGGCAGGCCATCGAAAGTATCGAAAAAAGAATGTGGTACGCTCGTTCCGCTGAATTAATGCAAGATCCTAACATGATTACATTAAAATGGCTACGTACCTTTGGTAATGTTTTATTTGCAATTGGCATCGTTTCATTCGCTTGGTTTGTATTTGATCTAACATTAAAAAACAAAAACAAGTAAAATAGTAAGTAATACAAGAACTTGAATTAGATTGCTTTAAAATTTATCAAATTCATAACCTTAAGTTTATCGGTTCAATTCCTATCAATATAAAAAAGAGGCAGCCTTCGGACAGCCTCTTTTTTATATTCCTTAATCCTCTTAAAGTAATTCATTTTTAAGCAAATTAACTTGAACTTTACAACAAATCAAGATTGAGCTTTTTAACAAACCTATTGGGATAGTAATAGCAGAACTTTGCATCATATAATTTATAAAAATAAAAATTATGAAAAGCATAGATCAAATTTACATCAACGGCGAGTTTGTAACCCCACACGGTACAAAAAAAAAAAAAAAAAAAAAAAAAAAAAAAAAAAAAAAAAAAAAAAAAAAAAAAAAAAAAAAAAAAAAAAAAAAAAAAAAAAAAAAAAAAAAAAAAAAAAAAAAAAAAAAAAAAAAAAAAAAAAAAAAAAAAAAAAAAAAAAAAACCTTCGATTTATTAAGCCCAACGACCAATCAAAAAATAAGTAGCGTACGTTTGGGCGACGAACAAGATACCAAATCGGCTATTGCAGCTGCAAAAGCAGCTTTCAAAACATTTTCAAAAACTACCATAGCAGAACGCATTGTATATTTAGAAAAATTACAGGCAGCCGTAAGCAAACGTGAAAAGGAATTGGCAGCAATAATGATAGAAGAATATGGCGGAACCTACCAATTTACCAAAAGAAGTGCGGAACTAATGTATTTGTCATTTTCAACAATGATAGAAACATTGAAAAATTTCAACTTCGAAAAAAAAGTCGGACATTCAAAAGTGCGTTTGGAGCCGTTGGGAGTTGTAGGTATCATCACTCCTTGGAATTCGAGCAACGGTTTTATTTGTAATAAATTGGCAACAGCTATTGCAGCAGGTTGCACGACAGTAATCAAACCAAGTGAAATGAGTGCACAACAAACCCAACTGATTACAGAGTGTTTTCACGAAGCAGGGTTACCCAAAGGGGTTTTCAATATCATAACTGGTTTGGGAAATATTGTTGGAGCTGAAATTACCCGTAACCCCGACGTTGCAAAAATTTCATTTACGGGTTCAACCGTTACAGGAAAAATCATCGCCAAAGAAGCCGTAGATACCATGAAACGTGTCACTTTAGAATTGGGCGGAAAATCACCAAACATTATTTTAGACGATGCTAATTTCGAGGAAGCCATTCCAAAGGCAGTACTAGGGGCCTATATGAACAGTGGGCAGGCATGTATTGCGGCAACCCGATTGCTTGTACCTGAAGATAAATTAAACGAAGTAAACGCTTTGGCAAAAAAAGCAGCGCAAAATATAATAGTTGGAAATCCTGCCAATGAAGATACAAGTGTCGGTCCTATGGTTAGCCAAAAACAATTTGAGCGCGTACAAAATTATATCAAAATTGGACTTCAAGAAGGTGCTACTTTATTAACTGGAGGTGAAGGAAAACCCCAAAATTTAGAAGCTGGGAACTTTGTAAAAGCAACCATTTTCACCAATGTGCGCAACAATATGCGAATTGCGCAGGAAGAAATTTTTGGTCCTGTTTTATCTATTATCCCATACAAAGATGAAGAAGATGCAATTGCTATTGCCAACGACACCAACTTCGGCTTAGCGGCTTACATAAGCTCGTCCGATAAGAATCGCGCGGAACGAGTGGCAACACAAATCAATGCAGGACGGGTAAGTATCAATGGATTTCCACACGATCCATTGGCACCATTTGGTGGATTCAAACAAAGCGGTATTGGCCGTGAATTTGGAGTGTATGGTTTAGAGGAATATCTAGAACCAAAAACAATTTTGGCATAAATTGGCTTGACAGCACAGGTCTTCATAAAGTTTTCCTTTGTGGAGACCTATGCTTTTAGGCATCTATTATTTTTGTAATTTTACTAACAAGATGGACACTACAGAAAACAATAGACGACCCATAACCTCTTCCTGTCATTTTACAACATTTCGGGAAGGTGAACAATTCGTTTCATATCACACTATAGGAATGATAATCTCGGGCGAAATGGAACTCAATGATGGGGTTAACAAGGTGGTATTAAAAAAAGGAGATTTATATTCGGCACGAAAAAATCGTTTGATAAAATTTATAAAATATCCTACAGAAACAGGAAAATTCAAATCAATTTCCATTGTGTTCGATAATGAAATGTTGCAAAAATTCAGTTCAGAATATAGCTATACAGTAGAAAAAAAAGTAGATGACGCGGCATTTATCAAATTTACCAAAAACGAGCTACTCCATAATTTTATGCAATCTTTATTGCATTATGAAGATTTATTGAATAGAGATACGGCCACCGAGCTATTACTGCTGAAGCAAAAAGAAGCCTTAATGGTATTGCTGAAATACGATGAATCACTAAAAAATGTGTTGTTTAATTTTGCCGAACCACAAAAAATTGATTTAGAAAAATTCATGAACAAAAACTTCCATTTCAATGTTCATTTAAAAAGGTTTGCCTTTCTCACAGGTAGAAGTCTGGCCACTTTTAAAAGAGATTTTAAGAGTATATTCAATACCACTCCCGGTCGTTGGTTGCAACAAAAAAGGTTACAGGAAGCCTATTATCAAATAACAGAAAAAGGTAAGACCGCATCAGAAATCTATCTGAACTTAGGATTTGAAGACTTATCCCATTTTTCGTTTGCTTTTAAAAAATTATATGGTGAAGCTCCCTCAAAAATTAAGCACTCACAAAGTTAGAGCAAACATACCTTTATCATTATAAATTAAATTTATACTAAAACTTTTATTGTGGATTTAGTCACGCTTACTGGGTCCATCTTCTGTTTCCAAATTTATTCTTCAAAATAGCAACTACTAATAAAACACCGGTTAGCTATGGCTATTGATAATCATTGAAATGTATAAGAATAGCGTTAATATGTTTAAGTCAAGTACATTATATCAAACTAAATTTGTCTAATAATTTAAATATATTACTTATGAAAACTAACAATAAAACAATGAAAGCAATGGTACTCAGTGAAATTCAAGCACCATTAGTACTAAAAGAATTACCAATTCCAACTTTAAAAAGTGGTCAGGTATTAGTAAAAATAATGGCAAGCGGTTTAAATCCACTCGATTTAAAAATACAGGAAGGATTGGCTGCACATGCGCAAGTAACTACTCCTGCAATAATAGGTCTTGATATGGCAGGTGTAATTGCCGATATTGCCAATGATGTACAAAGGTTCAAAGTAGGTGATGAAGTTTATGGTTTAGTAGGCGGTGTTGGCAATAATCAAGGGACATTGGCTCAGTACATTGCAGTAGATGCGGATCATATTGCGTTAAAAGCAAAAAATATTTCAATGAAACAAGCAGCAGCAATACCATTGGTTCTAATAACTGCATGGGAAGGTCTTGTTGATAGAGCGAGTGTCTCTGAAGGCAAAAAAGTTTTAGTCCATGGAGGTTCTGGGGGTGTTGGTCACATGGCAATCCAAATTGCAAAAGCATTTGGCGCTGAAGTTTATGCAACAGATTCTGGCAAAGGTTTAAAATATATTGAAAGCCTGGGAGCTACTGCTATTGATTATACTTCAATGCAACCCGAAGAATATGTAAACAAATACACAGCCGGGAAAGGTTTTGATATCGTTTATGATGTTGTTGGCGGTACTACTTTGGATAATTCATTTAAATCAGTTAAAAAGTATACAGGACATGTTCTTAGTTCATTAGGATGGGGCACACATAGCATCGCACCATTATCATTTCTTGGGGCAACCTACTCTGGCGTTTTTACGCTATTACCTTTGTTGTCGGGTACGGATAAGCATTTACACGGTCAAATATTAGAAAAAGCTTCAAAATTAATTGAACAAGGTAAAATTGCACCGCTTATTTCTTCAAAATCATTTAATCTTGAACAAGCGAATGAAGCTTATACTGCATTGAAAAACCGCACTGAAATTGGGAAAGTTGTGGTTGAATTATTTTAATTTTGACCCATCAAAACTTTTTTATGAAAGATAATGTAATTGAAATAAAATCAATTTCTGAATTGGATAAGCTATACGGTTGTACAAGGCCTAAGCATCCACTAATCAGAATGATTGATTTAACTAGCGCACAAAGAAGTCCACTATTCAAAGAAAATACTTTTTATAAGCTGGGGTTTTATGCCATATTTTTCAAAAAATACATTTTCGAAATTGATTATGGTAGATTATACTGTGACTTTCACGAGGGCTCTATAATGTTTACTGGTCCAAATCAAGTAATTGCTCCTAATCCCAGTCTAATTCCGGAGGAAGGCTGGGGCTTGTTTTTTCATCCAGATATCTTAATTAAATCAGATTTAAATAAAAAAATTAGTGATTATTCTTTTTTCCACTATGATTCAAATGAAGCCTTGCATATTTCTGATGAAGAAAAAAGTACAATATGGGATTGTGTAGAAAAAATAAAAAAAGAATATTCTCAAAACATAGACAAACACACTCAAAATCTAATTCAAAACAATATTGAATTACTATTGAACTATTGCGAACGATTTTACGACAGACAATTTTTTACAAGAGCCAAAGTCAATATTGAAATAGTTTTAAATTTTGAAAAACTATTAAGTGAATATTTTTCTAATGCTAGACTTTTAGACAATGGATTACCTGATGTTAAGTACTTCGCAAATGAACTGAATTTTTCACCAAATTATTTATCAGATCTACTGAAAAAACATACTGGAAAAACTACTCAAGAACTAATTCATCTTAAAATTATTGAAGATGCAAAAAAAATGTTATGGAACTCAGAAAAAACCATAAGTGAAATAGCGTACAGTTTGGGTTTTGAACATCCCTCCCACTTTACTAAAATTTTTAAAAACAAAACAGGAATTTCTCCCAATGAATACAGAAGCTTAAACTAATATAGTTTCTGGAATTAAAATCGGCATACCTGATCATGCAAAATAGTATCGTTGACATCCTAATGCTGACGAGTAGAAATCTATTGCAAAGAAAATTGGCAAAACCAACGTCATTTTGACTACAACCAAACTCATTTTAGCAACATTCATAGATTATTAACTTCTGAACTTTGCAGTGTATTATTCAATTATTTAATAACATGCAAAAGACAATCTTCATTACCGGAACCTCTTCCGGCTTAGGCAAAGCAACTGCAAAATTATTTCACGCCAACGATTGGTATATAATCGCTGCCATGCGCAATCCCGAAAACGAAATGGAACTAACTAAACTTAAAAATTGTACCCTCGTCAAATTAGACATTGCAAACCCGATAGAAATTAAAACTGCTATTGAAACAGTTCTTAAAAAACACACAATTAATGTGGTGGTCAATAATGCAGGATATGGCTTGGTTGGTCCACTTGAGTCTCTGTCTGATCAACAAATAACAAAACAATTAAACACCAATCTACTGGGAACAATAAGAGTATCCAAAGAGTTTATGCCCCATTTTCAACAAAAGAAAAATGGACTTTTTATCAACATTACTTCGATGTTTGGCTTAATTGGCTATCCAACATGTTCTGTTTATGCAGCCACTAAATTTGGGATAGACGGATTTTCGGAAAGTCTAGCCTATGAAGTTTCTCATTTGGGAATAAAAGTTAAAACAATAGCTCCTGGTGGAATAAAAACCGATTTTGCCGGACGCTCTTTAGATAGTAGCAGTCATGTTGCATATAAAAATCTAATTGATAAAGTGAGCGAAGGATATAGTGAAGACAAAATAAGTCAATTTTCAACACCTGAGAACATTGCAAATGTAATTTATGAAGCAGTAACCGATAATAAAAATCAAATTAGATATGTTGCTGGTTCAGATGCTATACACCTATATAACGAAAGATTAAAACTAAATCCGGAAGGACAATTTCAAACTTTAATAACTGAATTTAATTCATTCAACAATGATACAAACGAATAATATCTCAGCACTTTTGAACATTGTGAGAACAATAGGAAACGAGTTTGCAAAGGATTTTAAGAAACATAAAATCCCAACAGAACCCGAAGAATTTCAAAAAATGTTTGACACTATTGATAAAAAGTGTTTGACCTATTTAAAAGATAACATTTCCAAATTATATCCAGCAATCCCTTGGGCAGATGATGAATTAAATATAGAGATTCAAAAACAAGACAGCAATTTAGCCTCATATTGGATTTGTGATTCAATGGATGGAGCTGTACAATACATGCAGCATTTACTAGGTTGGACTATTAATTTAGTACTTATGAAAAATGGACAACCTGATTTAGCTATAATATATGATCCTTTACAAAATGAAATGTTTTGGGCTGAAAATGCAAAAGGGGCTTTTTTGAACAATATTGAACTAAAAATAGCTCCAAAAAACAATATGGAAGTTATGCTAGCATGTTTCAATCATTCACCATTACATAAAAGTGTTTTAGGTTTAAACAAAAAAACAAGCAACCTAGTTGAAAAATTATTAAACGAATTTGGCGCAGTAAGAAATTATGGTCCAACAGGGCTACAAATTGCAAATGTTGGAGCAGGTAGAATTGATATATTCTGTCAAGAAGGATTAGATACGTATAATTGGCTTGCTGGGATATTGATAGCTAAAGAAGCTGGAGCAACAATTTTAAATAAAAATGGAAATAGTTGGCAATGGGGAGATGATACCTTATTTGTAAGTTCATCAAATATTTTATCAAAATTCATAAAAACAATTTAAATTAAAAAAATGGAAAGTTTTAAAAATCAAATGAGTTCAGAAAGAGCCGTTCAACAAGTTTTAGCCCAATATGTAAGAGCTGTAGATAAACAAGATGGCGATATGCTAAGTAATCTTTTTACAGCTGATGGTAAAGTTGAAATTTATGATTTCAACGCAGAAAATCCAATTTTATTATTCACACTTAACGGAAAGAATGAAATTGCAAATGCTATTTCAACTTTAATGTTGCCGCATCCCAAAAAAGGCTGGAGCCATCATACTACACACGACCATATTATCTCAGTAAATGAAAGTGACGCCGAAATGGATGCTCAATTCATTAGATTTGATTCGGTCGGAGCAACCAAACCAGAGAATGGATGGCCATCAGGGACAATAGGTTTAATGGGTACTGTTACTCCAACTGAGTCTGGTTACTATAAACCTTCATTAAAAAAAATAGAGGGAGAATGGAAAATGGTAACTCATAGAATATATCATGATCTTACTTTTGCCTTTCCTGAATAATCGATATGTATCTAGTATTTAATACCTTTGCAATATGAATAAAGATCTAAATATACCTTTAAAATTAAATTCAATTTCAGAAATGCATAAAGTTTTAGGATTTCCAAAACCTTTGCACCCTCTTATAAGTTTAGTAAATTATTCTGATATTAAAACACCCTATGAAGAATGGCCTAAATCAATTCAACCAAACTTTTATAAAATTTCGTATAAAAAAAGTGTAACCGGAAAAATAAAATACGGACAAGGTTACTATGATTTTGTCGAAGGAGGGTTATCTTTTATATTTCCAAATCAAGTTATAGCATGTGCAGACGATGAACAAGATTACTCGGGGTATACTTTACTAATACATCCAGATTTTTTTAGAGGATATTCATTAGATAATAAAATAAAAACCTATGGTTTCTTTTCGTACTGTGCCACCGAGGCTTTATATCTTTCAGATAAAGAAAAGAAAATTATCTTCTACGTTTTTGAAAATATAAGTGATGAACTCAATAATACGATTGATGATTTTAGTCAAGATTTGGTCATTTCTTACATTGAAGTGTTATTGAACTATAGTAATCGTTTTTATAAGCGGCAATTTTTAACAAGAAAACATATAAACAATGGCTTGTTAGCCAAAATGGAAAAAATATTAAATGAATATTTTAACAATGAATACGCTATAAATTCAGGTATACCTAGTGTAGAATACATAGCAAAACATCTTAACGTATCAGCTAGATATTTAAGTGATATGCTACGAGCTATTACAGGGCAAAATGCACAACAGCACATTCATAATGTGTTGATTGAAAAAGCCAAAGAATATTTAACAACCACAAATTTATCTGTTTCAGAAATTGCTTATAAATTAGGTTTTGAGCAGCCACAATCATTCAATAAATTATTTAAAAACAAGACGAATAAGACTCCTGTTCAATTTAAACATGAGTTTCATCAAAATTAAAAAAATTAGAATGGACATCACAGAATTTATAAAAGAGTGGCTTGACCTAAGTAATAGCTATGATACCGAAAATTACCTAGATAAATATGCACAAAATGCAGTATTAAACGATCCATCCGTGGGACGAAAATTTATGGGACACAACGAGATAAGAGAGTATTTTAATAGCTACTTTATTGGCTATAAAACACAAACCAGATTAGTTAATTTAACTACTGGCGACAACAAGGCACATTTAGAAGTTGACTTTACCGGTGATTTTCCCGGAGGCCAAATTAGCGGAATGTTTGACTTCACCTTTAAAGATGGAAAAATTGCTACGGCAAAGGCAGACTTAATCTAAAGTATTCATTTAAATAATGCAACAAATATAGCCGAGCTCAACAGCTCGGCTTTTATATTGGACAAAACGGTGTGACTGACCACCTAATTCCAATTTTAATTGATCAGTACAAATTAACAACCAACAAATTATAAAAATCATTTTATCACCATAAAAATCAACCAATTACCATTAGGTCTCTACTAAAAACAATATTGAAATTAAATGGTCAACACAAATTAGAATTAGGTAATCAACGACACTGGAATTTGCAGTATTTCATTATTTAACCCCTACGATACATACAAACCGCTTCTTTATAAAAAACCAAAATAATTATCTTATAAATCAAACTGAAAATATGCCAATTTCTTTAAATCATTCATAAAATGATTTGTAAATTGTAAACTAGAGGTCACGATAATAATTAAAAACCCCAGTAAGCACTGGGGTTTTTCTTTGTTTCCATTTTAAACAACCCGCCAATAACCCGACATCCTTTTAAGTAAAAATAATCTTTCCTACTTTCAATGAAGACACTCCATCACTCAGAAATAGGTCAATAGAAGCAAATTCATTTTAGCCTTATCGATCTTTTTTTGATGTTTAGTATAATTATAAGATTCTTATAGTATTTTTTGCAGATGTTTTACATTGCTATCCCCAAAATGATACCCCATATTTCTACAATTCATTTTCATGCATTATTCATACACTATCCATGCCTTTGAGTGGGCTTTGAATCGTCCTAAAAATAACTATGAATCGTCCTAAAATAACTATACAGATTATTAAATAAATCCTATTATAGCTATACAAATATAATTTTTAATCCTGAATCAGCTATACAACTGTTTTTTCATAGTTAAACTTTTTATTATAATTCTTCCATCTTTTTTTCAAGTTCCCTGATTGTAAATGGGCTTGATTTGGGGTTAGATAATCGCAACTTGCATGTGGCCTTATTTCATTATAGACTCTAATGACTTTCGTTATCAGGTTATAAGTTGTTGAATCGCCCTTTGAATCATCCTAAAATAACAATTGACAGGTCATTAATAGGACAAAACACCTGTTTAATCAAAGATATACTTTTGCGATTTTTTTATTTGACGTAACTTGAGCCGAGCGAGCTGGTTTTGATTACAATGTAAATTAATAATAGACAAATTAGTCCACTATTAAAAATAAATGCTTATATTTGCCCTGTAAAAAAGAATAAATGTTTTCAAAAGCTTGTGAATACGGTATTAAGGCATCAATCTACATTGCTGAACGATCTTTGGCTGGAAGAAAAACGGGCTTGAAAGAAATTTCAGAAGCAATAGAATCGCCAACTGCTTATACTTCAAAAATACTGCAACATCTTTGTCGAAGTTTTATCATAAACTCCGACAAAGGCCCTACAGGTGGCTTCTCAATAGATATTCAGAGAATGGAAAAAATAAAGCTGAGCGCAATAGTTTTCGCAATTGATGGAGATTCAATTTACAATGGCTGTGGTTTAGGGTTAAAAAAATGTGACGAAAAAAAGCCCTGTCCTGTGCATAATCAATTTAAACTAGTTAGGGATGAACTTAAAAAAATGTTAGAAACAACTACTGTAAAAACATTGGCTATGGATCATGAAAAAAAATTAACCTTTTTAAAGCGCTAAAAAAAATTAAAATAATAGTGGATATTTTTGTCCAATATAACTATAAAAACAAACATATTAATACAAAACTTTAAATCATAAAAAAAATGAATATTCAAGAAAACCAAATTATAGGCGAATTGGTAGCGAAAGACTACCGAACAGCATCAGTATTTAAAAAATACGGTATTGACTTTTGCTGTCAAGGCAACAGAACCATTAATGATGCTTGTGAGGCAAAAAAAATTGATGAGAAATTAGTTGTCTCAGATTTGAATTCACTTATACAATCCAATTCAGAAAATACAATCGATTATAAATCTTGGCCTATCGATTTATTGGCTGATTATATCGAGAAAAAACACCATCGTTATGTGGAAGAAAAAACGTTGGAAATAAAACCCTACCTAGATAAAATCTGCAGAGTTCATGGAGAACGTCACCCCGAGTTGCATGAAATCAACGAACATTTCAATGCTACTGCCGGCGAATTGGCAAAACACATGAAAAAAGAAGAACTTATTTTGTTTCCTAGAGTACGTAAAATGGTTCAAGCAAAACAAAATAACTCCAAGTGGGAGACACCGCAATCTGGTACCGTACATAACCCTATTCAAATGATGATGGACGAACACACCACAGAAGGAGATCGATTTAGAAAAATTGAAACATTGAGCAATAATTACACACCGCCAGAAGATGCCTGTAATACTTATCGAGTAACAATTGCATTACTCAAAGAATTTGAACAGGATTTACACCTTCACATTCATTTGGAGAATAATATTTTGTTTCCAAAAGCGATAGAATTGGAAAAAGAATTGTCACAAAAAAACTAATTAAAAATTATGAGTCAAGAAAAAAAATTATGGATTGGATTGTTATTAGTAGCGCTCTTTTCCTTTGGAGTTTTAGGATATTATGGCTACGAAATTTACCAACAATCACCACCCGTTCCTGAAAAAATAATTTCAGAAAACAAGGAAGTCATTTTTACCGGTCAGGAAATTAAAGACGGCCAAAATGTTTGGCAAAGTATGGGAGGCCAAGAAATGGGAACCATCTGGGGGCATGGTGCTTATGTCGCCCCAGATTGGACTGCCGACTGGCTTCATAGAGAAGCTATTTTTATATTGAACCGCTATGCGCAAAAAGATTTCAATAAAGATTTTGACGCATTGGACAAAGAAAAGCAAGCTGCTCTAAAAATACGTTTGCAAGCCGATTTAAGAACCAATAGATACGATGAAAAAACAAAAACAATAATTATTTCTGAAAATCGTGTTTTAGCTATTCAATATTTAAGTCATTATTACGAAGGTTTGTTTACGAATTCTCCCGAATTTGACAAATTACGAAATGACTATGCTATTCCAAAAAATGCCATCAAAGACGCAAATAGAATGCACAAAATGAATGCATTTTTCTTTTGGGCAACTTGGGCAACAGTTACAGAAAGACCTAATTCTGATATTTCATACACGCACAACTGGCCTGCAGATGACTTAGTAGGAAACAAAGCCACTACCGATTTAATGGCTTGGTCGGGTGTCAGTATTATAACCTTGATACTCTGTATTGGATTATTGGTTTTTTATCATGCAAAATCAGGTGAAGGGGAAAGTTTACCAATACCAAAATCAGATCCGCTTTTAAAACAAGGGATGACCCCATCGATGTATTTGGTGAAAAAATATTTCTGGGTGGTGAGTTTGCTCATGATTTTACAAGTGCTGTTGGGAATTGTAACTGCCCATTATGGTGTCGAAGGAAATGGTTTGTATGGAATTCCAATAGACAAATTTCTGCCTTACGCCGTAACCAGGACTTGGCACACCCAATTGGCCATTTTATGGATAGCCACAGCCTGGCTTGCAACAGGATTGTATATTGCTCCGGCAGTTTCGGGCAAAGATCCTAAATTTCAATGTTTTGGAATCAACTTTTTGTTCATTGCTTTACTCATAATAGTGGTTGGATCCATGATCGGTCAATGGTTTGGAGTGATGCAAAAACTAAACTTGGTTCAAAATTTCTGGTTTGGACATCAAGGTTATGAATATGTTGATCTAGGCCGTTTCTGGCAAATCTTTCTGCTGGTTGGACTTTTCTTGTGGTTGGCTTTAATGGTTCGACCTCTACTTCCTATTTTAAAAAGAAAAACGGAAGAAAAAAATCTAATCATTCTCTTTTTAATTTCATGTTCTGCGATTGCACTTTTCTATTCTGCCGGATTAATGTGGGGAAGACAAACCAATCTTGCCATTTCTGAATATTGGAGATGGTGGGTAGTCCACTTGTGGGTAGAAGGATTCTTTGAAGTGTTTGCAACAGTTGTAATTGCTTTCCTTTTTGTTCGTTTGGGCTTATTGAAAACCAAAACAGCCACATTGAATGTATTGTTTAGCACTATAGTCTTTTTGTCTGGAGGAATTTTAGGAACATTTCACCATTTGTATTTTTCAGGGACACCCAGTGCCGTTATGGCTTTGGGAGCTACGTTTAGCGCCTTGGAAGTAGTACCGTTAACCCTTATCGGATATGAAGCGTATCACAACTATAAACTTTCTAAAGCATCAGCTTGGGTTGATGATTATAAATGGCCTATTTATTTCATGCTTGCTGTATCCTTTTGGAATTTTCTAGGAGCTGGTATATTCGGGTTTATAATTAATCCCCCAATAGCATTGTATTATGTTCAAGGCTTGAATACTACTCCTCTTCATGGTCATACCGCATTATTTGGAGTATATGGAATGTTGGGAATTGGTTTGATGTTATTTGTTCTAAGAAGTTTGTATAGAAACACCTTATGGAACAACAAGTTAATCAAAACCACTTTCTGGTCACTTAATATTGGTCTGTTTTTAATGGCAACAATGAGTTTGCTTCCAATTGGTATTTGGCAAGCCATAGAAAGTATCGAAAAAGGAATGTGGTACGCTCGTTCTGCTGAATTAATGCAAGATCCTAACATGATTACATTAAAATGGCTACGTACCTTTGGTGATGTTTTATTTGCAATAGGCATTGTTTCATTCGCTTGGTTTGTATTTGATCTAACATTAAAAAACAAAAACAAGTAAAATAGTAAGTAATACAAGGACTTGAACTACTGTCTTGTCCTAAAATAGGTATACACAATTCTAGAGTGTATAGCTTTTAGGACAAGACATTAAAAAATCATTTTTTTAGTAATTTGATTTTCGGTATGATGTATTGTGAACGTATTGGTTTTAAGGTCGGCTTCTAAATATGCTATAGTATTATTGTTGGTCCATTTGATAGCTATTGAATCATCAGTCGATGGATTTATTTCAACTTTGCCCAAAAAAGCGCTTGATGTGTTTCTTAAACGAATAATCTCCAACTGTTTCTTTACAACATCAGTTTTTAATCCACGCTCAATGTCTTGCAAACTTAATGTGGTACGGTTAATTTCTTTGTGCCCTGCACTGCCACCATGATCTGCTGCTTCATAATTATTCTTTCCTGCAAAAATATCCAGATACCAAACCTGAGGTATTCCTGGCATGAACATTTGGATCGCTCTAGCCAAAAGTAATTTTTGTTCGTCTTCACCCAATGCACTAAAGAAAGTGGCATTTACTTGGTAATAAGAAATCTTTTTCCCTGATGGATCATAAAGATTTTTTACACGACCACCACGCTCGATGATTGTACTCATGATGGTTTCTATTTCATCATCTTCTAACATGCCTTTATTGTAAACACCATTAATTTCTTTTCCTTTTAAATCTAAAACTGGAATACCGTCGTGACAACCCAGCATGTTTACTGTTTTGTATCCTTTATCAAGAATTTCCTTTGCCCAGTTTAGTAGAGCTTTACTCGATTTGTTTTCTATAGTGTGGATAGTCAAACCAGGTAAGAAAAAATCATAAATAGTATAACCTTCGTTTGCTACTTCGTCATGCAAATGAAGTCCATATTCTGCATGAATTTCAGGCAAGAGCATTAAACTATTTTTGTCTGCAATTTGTTTGATACGCTCTAAATATTCCCAAGTGCCGGGTTTGTTGAAAAAGTTCGATTTGCCAATTTGTTTGTGCAAATAAGCAAAAGCATCCAAACGAAGAATATTGCAACCATAACCATTTAGTTTTTTTAAGGTTTCTTCATAAAAATCCCAAACTAATGGAGATGTTGCATTGACATCCATTTGCCCTAAATAGGAACGATTTTGTTCAACGATTTGTAAAATTTCTGTTTTGAAAGGCGCACAATCTTCAAGTTTTATACTGCTAAAATCTTGATTTTGTTCGATTGCATCGTTGATTTTTTTACTTATAATGATGCGCTGCTCTGCTGTTAATTGTTTTATATTTTGCAAATCAGCAGCAGCAATTTTTTTATAAGTTATTTGCTGATAAAAGGTGTTCCAATAGGGTTGTTCGGTGCCATCTGGGAAATGCACTTTTAATATGGGTAAACCAGATTTTCTCATGAAAAGTTTCTTGAGAAATTCTTCTTTAGGAATAATAATTCCTTCTTCATTTTTTTGGCCATTGCCCTCCCAAAATTCATTCCAATTGATAAAAAAATCTTTGTATTTTGATTGATTTCCTTTTTTTAGCAAATCTTTGAATTGTGGTGATGCAACGGAGAGATGATTCAATACAATGTCAAATTTTAATTTAATATTGAGTTCATTCAAAGCATCTAAATCTGCTGTAGTAACTAAATCTTTATTAATATTATAATCAATAATAGAAAAACCTCTGTCTAAATCGCTATTAAAAAATGTAGGCAACACATAGAATAAAGAAAAAACATCCTTAAAGTCCGGTTTTTTAAGCATACTTATAGTGTCACACAGCTTGGTCCCAATACTGTCAGGATAGGCGTTAAGCATAACACCGTTAGTGATTGTTTTGTTATTTTGCTCCATGATAATTTTATAATAGTTGAGATAAGATATTGATATTGTCCGGCAAGCGACCTACATTTTGTAGTTTTAAAGCCGCTAATTTTAAGGCAATATCCAGACATTCATTAATTGTTTTTTTCTTGATATAAGCAAATAAAAAACCAGACCAAAAAGCATCGCCAGCCCCTGTGGTATCAACAACTTTATCTACTTTAATAGCAGGCAATTGTATCAGGTTTTTTCCTTTTTGAGATAATTTCACTCCTTTGCTACCCAATGTAAGACAAACGATATCAACACCTTCATCATGGAAAAATTTAAATATTTCTTCATGAGGAAGTTCTTTTTCAAAAAGGCGTAACATGTCATCTTCACTAATTTTTATCAACGGATTGAACTTGCAATACGTTTTGATTACTTGAATCGCTTCGTCTTGACTGTTCCAAAGTTTTTTGGCATAATTGACATCAATACTCAATTGACAGCCTAAGTTATATGCTTCTTCTGCTTTTTTTAAAATGGTGTCCTGTGCTGGTTTTTTGCTTAAAGCAAAACAAGTAGTGTGAAATATTTTAGTTTTGGATAATGTTTCTTTTGATATTTGTTCCCCATCAATACAATAATCGGCTTCACGGTATGGAATAAAATCCGGTGTACTCTCAGATCTTGAAACAAAAATAACGCTGGTAGATTTATTATCCAGGCACTTGATATAATCTGTATTTAAGCCAACACTGGACAGCCTGTCTAAAATATAAGTTCCAAAACCGTCATTTCCTACCGTTGCTACCATAATAGCATTTAAACCTAATCTTGAAGAGTTCATAGCGACATTAGTAGGTGAACCTCCTAAATAGCGATGATAATCTCTAGTGTTGTCAATAAAAACTCCTGATTGATGTCCGATAAAGTCAATAAGAACTTCACCAACACAAAGGATATCTATATTATTCATAATTGTTGTTTTTTAATGGTTTATCGGACCAATTTTTACATAGTCTGCGGTTTTTTACTTTTAATAAAAAGTGTTGCTATTGCGCCTAATATTAAAAGTACTCCCGCAAAAGTGATGGCTAAGCGTGCATCATTATTTAAAAAATGTTTTAAGATAAAACCAAAGGATAAATTTTGTAAAATCATTGGTATCACAATCATCATATTGATTATTCCCATATAAACTCCGTATCGTTCTTTAGGGATATTGGTAACAACCATCAGGTAAGGAATTCCCATCATGCTTGCCCATGCGACCCCATAACCAATGATTACCGGAAAGAATAAATACTGATTTTGTATTATAGGGAAAAAGAAAAATGAAATTGCCCCAAACAAAAGACAAACAAAATGCACCATTTTGGGACTGTGTTTCTTGGCTAATTTTGCCAGATAAAAAGCTACTGAAAAGGTTATAATAAATCCAAATGCACCAATCAATCCCATCCATTCCACTGCTTTTTCATAAATTTCTTTATTAGAAGGAGTAACATTCCATACTGACAAAGCAATGCTTTTGGAATTGTTTTGCCAAAAACACATTAAAGCATACCATTGAAATAAATACACTAAAAAAAGCTGCCACATTACTTTTGGCATTTCCAATACAGCATGATAGATATCAACAAAAGGAGAAAGGAGGTTTAAGGGCTCTGATTTTATTTTTTCTATTTCTTCTTTTGTAGGCGGTATTTCTGCTGTTTTTTTCATGCTCCACCAAATCGATGTTATTGAAAGTACTGCTCCAAGAAAGAAAGAGGCATAAATCCAGTTAGGCAATTCCCCATTGTAACCTGTAAAAACGATGGGAAACAGAAATAATGAAATATAGGATAAGAATTGACCTAATCCGGTAAAAAAACTTTGTGCTTGAAAACCTGTCGGCTGCTGATCTTCGTTAAGAGTGTCGGCAATAAAAGCCCGATACGGTTCCATGGCGGTATTATTACCCACGTCTAAAATCCAAAGCAGACCTGCAGCCATCCATAGCGAACTACTAAATGGGAAAAGAAATAAGGCAATACTACAAATCACAGCTCCAATAAAAAAGTAAGGTTTTCTTCTTCCCCACCTCGGATGCCAAGTTTTATCGCTCATTGCCCCAATTATGGGCTGAATCAATAATCCGGTTAAAGGTCCGGCTAAATTTAATATTGGAATTTGATCCGGACTAGCGTGAAGAAAATCATAGATAGGATTTACAGCACTTTGTTGTAAACCAAAACTGTATTGGATGCCAAAAAAGCCGACATTCATATTGATTATTTGCCAAAAACTAAGTTTAGGTTTAGAGAGTATCATAATTATGTGTTTTTTATGATTTTAAAATCAATTCCTGTACTATAAAAATACAGGAATTGAAAACCAATCAGCATTTATGCAATTTGTATTTAATTAAAACTTATAGGATAATGCCATAGAAAGGGATCTTCCGGTCATTGATCTTGCTCTCACATAGTTTACTTTGTTTTCAGTGATGCTGCCTTCTTCTGCTTCAGTGATAGCAAGTGTGTTGAACAAGTTATTTCCTGAAATATTTAAAGACAATCCTTTTGCAATACCTACTTCTACAAATCCATTTACAATTACAAATCCATCCATCACTAATTGATTGTTATCTTGAGCAAAAGCTTTTGACTGACCAACAAAACTTAAACCAAGTGTATTTTTATTATTCATGAATTTATAAGTAGGGATAAAACTGTACATTAATTTTGGTTGTCTTCTAGGTTGGTTTCCATTGTTGTCACCAGAAGTAATTTCAGCTTTTGTGTATGTTAATGAACTTCTAAGGTTTAAATTATCAGTTATATCATAGGCTGATTCTAATTCCAAACCTAGAGATTTATAGTTATTTTTGATAATACTGTTTGAAGTAGCTTCGTAACCACCCTGCTCATCTGTTTTAGAATGAAAGGCTGTGGCGTAGAAATATCCTCTATTAAATTTTTGTTTGTATCCAATTTCAGATTGCTGTAAGAAATCTAAAGCATTGATTTTATTTCCATCCAAATAATTCAAACCACTAAATAGAATTCTGTCTGCTTTAGCTGAAGCACCTTTACTGATACGTGCGAAAACAGACTGTTTGTTATTAATTAAGAAATTGGCTCCTAAAGTATAAGAATAATAATCGTAATCATAATTTACCGGCGTAGCATTGGCATTATCAATCGCATAAACATTTTGTTCCGGTACTGATATTTTTCCGTCATTGTTGATGTCATAGGTTGTTGAAACGCCTCCAGCAAATGAACCCGTTACTTTTCCTTTGTCATATCGTAAACCTCCTTCAAATGATAATTTTTCAGTTGCATCCACCGTAATATTGATATATGGTGCCGAAACATTGTATTGTGTATCATAATTTCGGGCTAAATTTCCCCAAGCCGGAGTTCCATAAGCATAAAGACCATTTTCTGACAATAATGTACCGGCAGCATTTTTAACGTTTATCAAACGAGGATTCGCATCTGAAACTTCTTGTAAATATGAATTCCACAGCCAAGACATAGATACATTTTGCATGGATTTAAAAAATCCGGCTGTTATTCCTATTTTATCCAATTTTTTCGTCAATCTCAAATCATTCATAAAATTCCCCATGTTGTTTAATTGAGTGTCGAACATGTGAATTCTGGCAACTAAACCATTTGGAGTATTAAAAGCGGCTCCATTATCAGCATAGCTTAAAGTTGATCCAGCTCCAAACGAATTGGCAATTGTTGAAGCTGTGGCTAATTCAGCAGGGAATGGAGAAATAAAACCACCTGTATTTAATGTGAATCTGATGTTGTCATTAATTTTCCAACCGTCGCCTAAGTCAAATGAAGCATTGGCTCCTATCGATTTTGAAATTGGATGCATTCCATTAGCAACTGCTTCTCTGCGCACATTTCCGTCAGGCCCAAGTCCAAGATTATGAGTTAAGTAAATAGATTGTAAAGCACCTGTTGTGGCATCATATCCGTCAACGCTTTTCCAATTTGGGTTGGCATTTGTTCCAGAAACAGCTACTGGCATTGGCATATAAGCAACCGCCCTGTCATTTAGGAATTTAGCGTAAACTGTAATAGAACCATTTTCAAATTCTTTAGTAATATTAAATTTAAATTGTCCACCATTATTGCTATTAAATCCTGTATTTCTAATTCCTTCACCTG
Organism: Flavobacterium aquiphilum; assembly: GCF_027111335.1. Lineage (NCBI taxonomy): Bacteria > Pseudomonadati > Bacteroidota > Flavobacteriia > Flavobacteriales > Flavobacteriaceae > Flavobacterium > Flavobacterium aquiphilum. Next base: position 3,319,025 of record NZ_CP114288.1, read on the forward strand.
TTCTGTAAAAACCACCGGCGTGAAAGTACAAACCTTCTCCAATTTTTCCGCCGTAATCCAAATCAGTTCTAAAATTGCCATAATCTAAACCAAAAGTAGTGCTCAAATTACCACCTTCTGTTTTTCCTGTTTTGCTGATAAAGTTGATTATCCCTCCTGGAGAATTAGTTGACAAAGTGGATGCCGAACCTCCACGGATAGCTTCAATTTTAGCAATATTTCCATCAAATCTTGTAAAAATATCTGCTGTTGCAAATGCAATATCACCAAATAATAATACAGGCAATCCATCTTCCTGAAGTTGTAAATATTTGGATCCGCCAGATGAAATAGGGACTCCACGAACAGAAATATTTGAGTTTCCTTCACCTCCGGAAGATTCTGAACGAATACCAGGAATGGTGCGAAAAATTTCAGCTGTCGATCTAGGTGCAGATTGTGTAATTTGTTCCGTGCCTAAAGAAGTTATTGAAACACTGGATTTGATTTTGGCTTTAGGATTTACAACTCCTGTGACTACAACATCTTGTAGTACATTTGCGTCTTCTATTAAGGATACATCTTGTACTGTATTACCATTTATTGTGATATTTAATTCTGCTGTTTTGAATCCTACATAAGTTGCGATGATAGTAATGGTACCATTTTGCAAATTTGAAAAAGTGTATTTTCCGTTTTGGTCAGTTGCAATAGCTTTGGTGGTATTTTTTATTGCAATGTTTACACCTACGAGAGGAGCGCCTGAAGCATCAGACACTGTTCCTGATAAATTTGAATTTTGTGAAAAAGAGAAGTTAAATAGCAATACTGCTGTAACTAATCCCATTTTTTTAAAAAATGAATTTATTGTTTTCATGGTTTGAAATTATTTTATTAATAATTTATTTGGTTATTTTTTATCAAATCTATTTTTAATTTCACAAAACAAGTTAGTGTTTTTGACCGAAAACGTTTTCGAAAACACCGAAAACGTTTTCGATTTTGTCATTTTTTTTTTCGATATTTGTTTTTATGAGAGAGACCACATTAAAAGAAATAGCCTCAAGCTTAGGTATATCTATTACTACTGTTTCAAAGGCGTTAAAGAACTATCCTGATGTTAGCGAAAAAACAAGGAAAGCAGTTCTTGCTCTAGCTGAAGAATTAAGTTATACACCTAATAGTTTTGCTGTAAATTTGAGAACTAAAGAGTCTAAAACCATAGGTTTGATAATTCCGGAAGTGGTACACCATTTTTTTTCCGGAGTTGTTAATGGCATTATCGCTGAGGCAGAGCGGCATGGCTATCTAGTTATTATTCTTCAGTCTAATGAATCTTTAGAATTAGAAAAAAAGCAAGTGGCACTTTTGATAAATAAAAGAGTTGATGGGATTATAATGTCGCTGTCTAATGATTCGAATAATGATGTTCACCTGAAAGAAATTCTTAGAAAAGAGATTCCGTTTGTGCAATTTGATAAAATTTCCAAATTGATTCCGAGTTCAAAGGTTATTATTAATGACCAGAAAGCGGCGATGGAAGCAGTCCAGCATCTAATTGATATGGGATGCAAAAAAATTGCCCATATTCGCGGCCTTGAAAATCCGCAAAATGCCATTGATCGTTTTTTAGGGTATAAAAAAGCATTGGAAAAAAATGGAATTCCATTTGATTCTTCATTGGTGTATTCTTGCAAAGCAATCACTTTTGAGCAGGGAGTCGAATTCGCAAAACAAATTTTGGAGGAGGATAAAGGGATTGATGGAATTTTTGCCATTACGGATTTAGTTGCTGTTGGGGTTTTGGCCCATTTTAATGAAAAAGGAATTCAGGTTCCTGACCAAATTTCTGTAATTGGTTTTAGTAACTGGCTGGTCTCACAGGTAATCACACCAAAATTAAGTACAGTTGATCAACCAAGTTATGAAATGGGTGTTGCTGCTTTTAATTTGTTATTAGAAGAAATGTTATGTCGAAAAGAAGGAAAGTCTTTCGAACCCAAAATAATTGAATTAAAAACTGAGGTAATTCCCCGGGAATCAACACTTAGAAAGCAATAAAAAAGAGACTAAAAAGGTGAGGACCCGGAAAAAATGCTTTATATACCAAGCGCAAATATAAAATAGTTTCTTATGCTTATCCTCACCCCACCCCTTACCAAAGAGGGAGCAAAGATCCGTTCACTATATTAAACATTCACACAGCATTTTATTAAAACAGTTCAGATAGCCTATTTTGTTATTTAAATCATTCGGTCTAACCCACTCTATCGTGATTTCAGGGCTTTGAGTGGAAGCTGCCTCGTCCCAATTTTTGCCTGTAATCTAATTAACTTGATTTGAAATATTGATTTAAATATTTTTGACAGGATTGAAAAAAAAGAAAAATTAGAAGTTGCAGAAAGAACTATTTATACAGAGCCTCACGTTGTGTCTAATTATACAGAGAAGTATCACAATATAAGAATTTACTTTGCGTTTAAATTAAAAAACTTAATCAACAAAAATGACTAAATCGTTTAAATTAACTACAGTTTTTATACTTGTATCCTTAAAATTAATTTCTCAAAATTTAGTTTTAAATCCAAGTTTTGAAGAAATTCGATACACGCCTGATTCAATTAGTGCATTTAATGAAAATGTAAAATACTGGTCAACTCCTAATGATGGCACAACAGATTTATTTGATATTAATGCAAAAAATCATATGATTTCCATTCCTGAAAATTACAATGGACACCAAACTGCTAAATTTGGTGAAAAATATGCTGGATGTTACTTTTATGCTGAGAATGACTATAGAGAATACATACAAGGACTCCTAAAAAGTCCTTTAGAAAAGGACAAAGATTATAAAGTTTCATTTTATGTTTGTCTAGCAGAAAAATCCAAGTATGCACTAAGTGACATAAGTTTTATTCTTTCAAATCCAAGATTAAACCTTCCAAGTTCAGATTGTTTGTCAGATAATTTACTAAAAAAAATATGGTTAAATAGCTCTTCTAAACACTCTGTTGAAAATGAAGACTATTATACGAATTCAGATAATTGGACCTTAGTTTCAAAAGTAATTAAAGCAAAAGGGGGAGAAAACTATATTGTAATTGGAAATTTTAATAATGATTCAAAAACTAAAAAGAAAAAAACCAATAGCAATGCAACTCATAACAGTTCATATTACTTTATAGATATGGTTTCAATAGAGCCATTAAATAAGGTTGTTACTTTGATAAAACCCAATTCGGACAATATTGTTGAGAATAAAATAAATAAAGTTATTGAGGAAGAAACTTTAGTACTTGAAAAGACGTATATTTTAGAAAACATCAACTTTAAATCAAATAGTATTGATTTAAATGAAGATGCCATAGATGAACTCGAAAGAATATTCAATTTTTTAAAGAAAAATAACAGTACTGAAATATTGATTTCTGGTCACACCGATGACGTTGGAAGTGATGAGTATAATCAAAAACTATCTGATGATAGAGCCCAAGCAATAGCAGAATATTTAAGTAATAAAGGTATAAGCTTGACTAGAATAAAAACGATTGGATACGGTAATAGTAAGCCAATAGAATCAAATAAAACAGAAGAAGGTCGAAATAAAAATAGACGAGTAGAATTTAAAATAACTAAAAACAACAATGTCTATGAGTAATTCCACATCTTCGTCTACGTCTTCTTCTTCGTTGTCATCGTCATCGTCTTCTTCAACTCCAGCAAGAACATACAGATTTTCGAAATCAACAACCTTATTATAATGTGGATATGACGCCAGAAAGAACACATTTCCCGTGTAACTTTTTACATTTATTCCATGAGTGGATGTTTCTTTATCAATTTCCAGTCTCTAGTTAAATACGAATCTTGGATATGCAAATTGAAATTAGAAATCAATACTACCGGATTTTTTAATTTGTCTATTTGATGATTCTCTTACAACCACTTCAGTGTTCAAAAAGGTGATTTCGGAAATATCATTCTTTTTGGGCGCTTTTAAAAAGCTTATTATTTTTCTAGCTGAGGCTTGCCCCATTTCGACGGATGGATGTGTAATTGAAGACAATCCCGGATCAATCATCGAAGCAATTGGATCATCGTTAAAACCAATGATTGCAATTTCTTGTGGCATTTTTAGCCCTCTTTTCTTAGCACATTGAATAGCCTTAACAGCCATTGAATCGTTTGCACAAAATATACCATCTGGAGGATTTTCTAAATCATATAGATAATTGCTGGCTTTTTCTCCTTCTTCAAAAGTTAAGGCGTTATAATGTATAATCAACATTTCATCAATGGGCAAACCAGCTTCAATTAAAGCATCAATATACCCTCTTTTGCGTTCACTATATGTATTTATATGCTGCAATCCGGTTAAATGAGCTATACGTTTACAACCTTGCTCAATCAAATGCTTTGTTGCTTTGTATCCCGCCGAATAGTTATCTATCATTACGCGATTAGTATCAAATTCCCTAGGAACTCTATCAACAAAAACTAAGGGGATATTTTTATCAAAAAACTTTTGAAAATGGGACACATCGTTAGTCTCCATAGCCAAGGAACAAATCAAGCCACAAACTTTACTGCTGTATAATGCTTCTGCCAAATTCACTTCATTTGCATAAGAATCGTGACTTTGAGTAATCATTACACTATATCCCGATTTTTGTGCCGTCTCTTCTATACCGCTAATTAGTGAAGAAAGGAAGGGTCTATTGATCCGTGATACCAATACTCCAATTATTTTAGTATTATTACCACGCAAACCTGCTGCCAAAATATTGGGACGATACCCCATTTCTTCTACAACTTCTTTTACCTTCTTAATCGTTTTGTCACTGATTGTATGATGATCCTTTAAAGCTCTGGAAATAGTTGAAGTTGCAAGATTTAACTTCTCTGCAATGTCATATATCGTAACATCTTTATTAACCTCCTCCATGAATTAAAAAATAAATTAGTTAAACAATTATATGTGTTTTAAATAAATTGCAATCTTTTCATTATCCATAGCATAAAAAAGGCGTACAACATAGAAAGACAATACTAAAAACCTTCATATTGTAACGATATCAACTCTGCTAAAAATTTACTCTTCTATATTTAATAAAGTATCATAAATCCAGTAAAACTTTTGTATCATACCATTAGTCATACTTAACAATATTTTATTTAAATAATAATTGAGTATACTTATATAAATCATGACTCCAAACCGGCCAGGCATGTCCTCCTGAATATTCACTGTATTTGTATTTAATTCCCATCTCATCAAACCTGCTCATCATTATTTTACAATTTTCATAAGCAATGTCTTCCTTACCGCCCATTGAAATCCAGAATTCTTTAATATTTGAATTAATAACTGCTGTATTATTTTTCATAAACTCGTACTGAGGCCCTGACAATTCTGTATTATTTGCCCACCAGCCAGAACTAAATACACCAATACTGGAAAACATATCTGAATTTTTAATTCCAGCATAAAGTGTCTGTAATCCTCCCATAGACAAACCGGCCAAAGCTCTGTTTCTGGCATCTGTAGCAACTTTAAAATTATTTTCTACAAATGGTATTGCTCCATTTTTTAATTCATTTTCAAAAGCCTTTAACGCATTTTCATTAAACCCTGCAATACCACCAGTATTTCCCATGTTACCGTCAAGCATTGCAATCACCATTGGCTTGACTTTATTTTCAGCTATCAAATTGTCTAAAATTAAATTAGCCTTCCCTTGCGCCCCCCATCCTCTTTGATCTTCACCTCCACCATGTAACAGGTACAATACTGGATACTTTTCACTGGCTTTACCATAGCCTGGCGGTGTATAAACATACATTTCGCGCCAGGAATTAGTGGCTTTTGAAAAATATTTTTTTATGCTAATGTCACCATGCGGAACATTTTTTAATTCATAAAAATCTCCTTCTTTGTTTGGAATTTCAATACCGCTTGCCATACGTCCCATACCATAGAAAGTTTCACTTGCCGGGTCAGCAACAGCCACACCATCAATAAGCAATGAATAGTAATTAAAGCCCTTATTTATAACATCGGTGGTTACGTTCCAAGTTCCCTCACCGTCTTTTGTCATGTCATACTTTTTACCTAAATCAATCTGTACCTTTACTGCTTCAGGTGCTTTCACTTTAAAAACAACTCGATTATCTGGTAATATTTGAGGATATTTAGCATTTCTGATATTAGTTTCAGCCGGAGTTCCCAAAATAGTGTACTTTGCAAAACTGGAAGAATCTACCGGTTTAAACAAAAACTGAGAGAACATATACAAACCATTCTTCCAGACCTTAAAATCATGTACACCCGGCTCAATGTAATAAATATGGGGGACATCATTTTTAAACAAATAATCGTGGGTGCGCTTGCTATTATAGATAAGCCCATCATTATCTCCGCAGGAAATCCAGAGCAGTTTTAATTTCTTTTTTGCTTCTTCAGGATTTGGCACCAATTCCTGAGGCATCTTAGTATTAGGAGCAGATGAAAATCCTCCAATCCAGGCAAACTTATCCAAATTACCCAATCCAAAATTTAAGGACTGTCCTCCGCCCATAGATAAGCCTGCAATTGCACGGTGCTCTCTGTCTTTGAGCGTTGGGTATTTTTTTTCGATAAAAGGAATCAGATCATTTAGTAAATCTTTCTCAAAAGTGGCAAAAGCCTGCACTTTATCGAGAGCCATTATATTGCCTGTGGCGCTGTCGTCTTTCATTGCACGGCCGTTTGGCATAACTACAATCATAGGCTCTATCTTGCCTTCCGAATAAAGATTGTCTAATATCACTTGCGGGCTGCCCCCGTTTAACCATTCTTTTTCGTCCCCACCAATGCCGTGAAGTAAATATAAAACGGGATATTTTTTATTTTTACTAAAACTGGGAGGAGTATAAACAGTCACTTTTCTGGTAGTTCCCACAGTTTTTGAATTATATTCTAAACTCTCAACTTTCCCGTTAGGAATTCCTGTTCGAACCTGGTCAAAACCTTTTGGGCTTTCTTTTTCGATTTTTTGTGCCAATAAACTGCTAGTCATAACAACCAAAGCAATAATTGTCAAGAGATTTTTTTTCATTTTAAATATATTTTTAATTAATAGAAATATTTATTTACTTGAACAATAAGCCCGCATACTGATGTAAAGACCTTCTCCAGGTTAACCACTCATGAGCAGTCCCTTGAGACTCATAAAATACATACCGAATACCTTGTTTATCAAGCATTTTTTTGAAAGCACCTATTGAACCGGGAAAAGGATTTGGTTCCTTTGTTCCAAGTCCAAGCCATAAAACTTTTAGCTGTTTGTTTACTGCTTTCCCGTCATTAAACTTTCCGTCTAAAAATACTGATGGATCAATTTCATCAGCACTTGGATAATTAGAAGTACCGCTAAATCCGCCATAAAAAGCAAACTTATCCAAATGGTTCATTGTAATTCTCATAGTTTGATTGGCCCCCATCGAAAGTCCGGCAATTGCTCTGTGCTCGCGATCTGAAATAGTCCGGAACTTTAAATCAATCATTGGAATAATCTCGTTTACCATTACTTCTTCAAAAACCGATATGGGCTTATTTTCTGAACTTCCTTGGTTTTTATAAGCATATCCATTATCCATAACAACAATCATGGGAACCGCTTGCTTTAAAGCAATTAAATTATCCAGAATCAAATTGGCTTTGCCCTGAACCGACCAACCTGTCTCGTCTTCAAAACTACCGTGTTGTAAATAAAGTACAGGAAAACGTGTTTTTGTATTTTCGTTATAATTTGGTGGAGTATAAACAAAACAACGTCTGAACGAATTAGTCAATTTTGAGAAATAAATGTTTTCGCTTACAAGGCCGTGGGGAACATTTTTCATCGCAAAAAACTCCTGATCTACGGCAGGAATTTCTATTCCGCTGCCTAATCGTCCTGCACCATAAAAATATATTGTTCCAGGATCAGGAACCGAAGCTCCATCAATATTAAGCTGATAGTAATGGAATCCTTCATCCTGAGGATTTGATACTCCTGTCCAGATACCTTTATCATCTTTTACCATATCGTATTTAATACCTCCAAGATCTAGCTGAACTTTATTAGCTTGTGGTGCAAAAATACTTGCTCTCACCTGACCCTGAGAATTCACTTGAGGGTACAATTTACCCTGCTGATTTACTGAAGAAGGTTTAAAATCTTCAATAACTTTTAATGGCTCAATTTGTGCCATAGCCAATGAACTCAATAAAATCATCGATAATCCAATAAAAAAATGATATTGTTTCATGATTTTTGTTGTTTTAAAAATCCTAGTGAATACTCAATTTATTCTTTCTTATATTTCATTGCAAAAAAAATCTAATGCGCTTGCGGGCTTATGATTTGATAATTTCCACTTAAATGCATCAAGCTAAAAAGATACATTAACCCATCATAATATGGGTCAAAATAACCATCCTCATAGGGTTCGAGCTTGGCGTTCCAGACAGCATGTACAAAATCCAAACTTCCTTTTTCATCATTTATCATTGCTGTTGTTGCAGCTGTGGCAACTAACCCAATGGAGTGCCTTAATTTTTTTACAGAACCAGCCGGCAGAATAAATTCGGGAGTTGAACCATCAAGATTGAATTGATCTTCATAAGTATCCATTCCTTTGAACCTTAAAAACTTTTGAAACTTCACGGCATATTCTTTTTGCCATTTTTTGTCTTTACCAAACCAAGCATAATCCATTGCAATATTCATTGGAACACGCCAGGAATCATAACGAAATCCTGCCGGCATCCAAGGCGTAACATGAGGTTCACCGCTGAATTCTGTATAATCGGAATTAAGGGCTGTTACAGGATGTGTTGCTTTATGAAAAAACGCCCTTGAAGTATCGGCACAATCTCTATAAAATTGCTCATGCCCATCTTTTGCATATGCAGCCCAAACTTCATAAAAAGCGGGTAAATGATAAGACGGATCTGTCCAATTGTAATTTTTGCCTTCGGGTACAAAACTTATTTGTTTGTGTTCGGTATTAATCAGATTATAAATATTCCCAGTGCCGTCTTTTTTCCACATAGCGTCCAGTATTCGTCTGGCTTCTTTATAATAATCAATACCTGTGCTGTTACCCCATCGATTAGAAGCAAACAAAAGACTGGTGATATAATACAATTCCCCATCAGATGCCGAGCCTGGGGAATTTTGCTTCATAGTAACCGGATTAAAACTCCATGCAAAATACCCTTCACGAGGACCACTTTGATGTTGTAGATACGCCTTTGAAAATCTCCAAATCCGGTCAAAAACTTCTTTTTTATCAAGCTGGACTGCCACCATCATTCCGTATGACATGCCTTCCGTTCTTGCATCTTTATTTTTCACATCCGATACGTAGGCCATTGTATCTCCAACAGTAAAATAAACACGATTGGGACCTTCAAAAACATCGTAATAAGCCTTAGAAAGTTTCTCGCTAATAGCTGCTTTTTTATACCCTGCTTCTAAAAAAATATTTCTGTATTTTATATTTTCAAATGCTCCTTTTGATTTCTTTTTTTCTTGGGCAAAAAGCATATTAGAAGAAACAATAACAGACAGTAGAAATAAGCCTGTTTTATGTATGTTTTTGAATAAATTTGCTTTTATCATTTGGTAAATATCTGGCTGATTAGCTGTAAAAATCATTACTGAAATTCTATATTATTTTGACGCTTTATTTTCTGTTAGCGAAAGCATCTTCTCAGCATATCTTTTTCCTAATTCTCTATAGCCGGCAGCATCAAAATGCAAATTATCTTTAGCAACTGTACATCCTTTAGACGAAATCACATAGGAATTAGGAATTGTTTTTGGAAGAGTGGCAATAATTGTATTCATGCTCGCACAAATCCCGCCTTGATCTGCATTAACAGTTTCTCCAGCAAGCAGCGGAACATTTTTAGGATTCAGCTTAAGATCTTTCATCAAGTTGTCATACACAATTTTAACCTTTTTTGTCCAAAGCGTATCGCCAGTGTTCGACTCTCCCTGATGCATTAAAATTCCTTTAATCACACCGTCTTTCTGAGCAATTTTTGCCATTTCAACCAATCTTGCATAAGGATTTCCATCATACTCTTTGACCATTCCTTTCAGCCAATCAGGAGCGGTTGTCACGTATGATTCATATTTATCTTTGTCAAAAAGCTCTATTTTACAGCCCCCAACTGCGACATTGATAATTCCCACCTTTACATTTTTAGGAAGATTTGCGACCATTGTCCTTCCAAAATAATCGGTTAGCGTCAAACCAGTTTTACAACGGCATAATGGAGGAACAGCTGTGTACCATTTTCCTTTTTCACGTTTAAGTTCTGGACAATTTACCGTTTCCAAAACCTGAAAACGCCCATCAACTTCTACAGTGTCCTGAGGTTCAATTTTAGCATTCCCTTCCATATTAGACTGGCCAAAACTCAGGTAGATATGGAAATTAGGATTTTGTGAAAACATAGTGTTTGCTGAAAATAATAAGATAACAAACATCATTAGGCTGATATTATTCTTCATAGTTTAATGGTCATTTAAGCAGTTGCATTTATAATTTAGTATAATTTGAAATAGAATTTATTTTGCCCAAGCCTCGCCTTCCGGTGTACGTCTCCAGGAAAAATAAGAATCTAAAACCTCTAGTGATTTTAAACTTGGAACTGGACCGGTGTAGGCACTATTATTGAAATACATTAACTTGGGATCCGAATTGCTAAAAGCCGGCCAGTTAGGAATATCTTTGCCATTAGGGTCACCATATTTTGCAAAGTTTGTCCAATAAGTTCCCATTAGATCTGAAACTGCTAAATCTGACTTACTCGTTTGAGGGTTTGCTTTATCTAAATTCTCAAAAACATACGCCACCTCCTGACCATGGTAAGAACCAAAACCATAGTAAGGTGAATCTTTAGGATGATCTGGATGCTGATCAAAATAGTAAAAAAACACTTTTGACTTTCCCGTTTTTGCCTGAAGTCTAGCCCAAGACCATGTCTGCCAGCCAAAAGCCGCATCACGGGATAAATCACGAGCCGTTTTTGGAACCGAAGAATCACTGACAGGATAGGCTTTTAAGAGGTTTTCTGCGAATTTACCATAGCGCGTTTCTACACTGCTGATAAATTCCTTTGGGTCTTTGGTTCTTGTAAAACTTGCCCCCTCATCTGAATTATAACCAATAAGAACGGGAATATCATTATATTTCCCTGCTTCATATAATTTGTATTGATCATCAGGAATTACCCATCCGTCAACAATGGGCCATCCACGTCCTGCAGGGAGTTTATCAGCCTCAATCGACCGTAATTTTTCAATTGAAGTCACGCCGGCATTTTTCATATAATCCAATCCTTCATTTTCTGCAGTCTTAAGTGTTTTCATGTTTTCACCTGGATACGTTGTAAGTCTTGAAGGACCGAATGAACCCCCGCTTTGTGATATAGCACCATTAAACAGACCTTTTGCCAAAGGCGAAGCACATAACATACTTACTGCAATACCTCCTGCTGATTCTCCAAAAATGGTTACTTTATTTGGATCGCCTCCAAAAGCAGCAATATTCTCTTTTACCCATTGCAAACCTGCAATCATATCCAGTAAGCCGTAGTTTCCTGAAACATTTTTTGGATTTTCGGCACTCAGTTCCGGATGCGCCATAAAACCTAACTGTCCCACACGGTAGGCAATGCTGACCAATACAACACCTTTTTTGGCTAAGTTTTTACCGTTGTAAGTGGTTTCAGAAGTTGCTCCTGCTCCAAATCCGCCTCCATAAATCCATACCAGTACCGGAACTTTTTCTTTTACAGATTTAGCTGGTGTCCATACGTTCAGGTAAAGACAATCCTCGCTTTTTCCAGAAGGCGGATTTCCTCCCTGGATTGGACCCGGCGCAAATTTATTTACCTGTAGCACACCATCCCACTTTTTTACTGGCTGAGGTGCACGCCATCTAAGATCACCAACTGGCGGTTTTGCAAATGGAATTCCTTTGAAAACCAGTAATCCATCTTCAGCAGTTCCCTGCAGTCTGCCTTGCTTCACTTGAACTTGTGTTGTGAGCGATTGGGCAATTGTACTCGAAAAAGTCAAAGAGGTTAATACTACAGCTATAAATATATTTTTCATAAGTAATTTACTTTCGATTTTATATTAATTTTTATTTAAAACTATTCTAGAATTCAAGTCTTTTATTGATTTTTTTACAAAAGCTAACTCATAGCTTTATTTGAATAAACCTAAATCTATCGCTTCGCCCATTCTTTTATAACCCAATTCATTTGGATGTAAAAAATCCTTATCATGCATATTGGATAAAATAGTTTTTGAGCCAGGCTCTGAAGCCATTGCTGCATCAAAATCAATTACCGCATCAAAACCATTATTTCCTCGAATCCATGCATTTACAGCATCTCTGGCTTCTTGTCGATAAGGAGCATCATAAAATGATTTTTCAAACGGCAGAATAGTACAGCCATATACTTTTATTCCCTTAGCATGCGCTTTGTCGATCATCACTTTATAGGCAGCAATCAATTCTTGTGCTCTAACTGGCGCCTCTTCAGCATTCTTGATTCCTCCAATATCATTTATTCCTTCAAGAATTACTAACCATTTTGTTCCTGCCTGAGATAATACATCTCTGTCAAATCGATTCAATGCTGTTGGTCCCAATCCACCTCTGACAACACAGTTTCCTCCAATTCCTAAGTTCAAAACTCCAATATGTTCTGTTCCTTTATTTTCTAATAAACGCCCAGAAAGTATATCAGTCCATCTATTCTGTTTATTAGTTCCTGAACCTCGTCCGTCTGTAATAGAATTACCTAAGCAGACTATATTTGCAGATTTTTTAGGAGCAACAACATCCACTCCCATAATTGAATACCAATGGTCTGTCTTCACCGCACCCGAAAAAGCAGCGTTGTTCAGATTATCTCCCTCCAAAATATAAGAGGTTGTTCGGGAACCTGGATGTCCAGATGTTTTTTGCGAAGCTGTTCCATAATGAATGGTAATTGCCAAAAGCTGGCCTGGCTGCAATGCAAAATCAAAAGCATCTGAAAACACTTCTTCCTGAGGGTTCATTGTTACTCCCGAATTTCCTTTGAAGCTGAGTATCTTTTGCGTAGCTGCATCAATAGCCGGAGCATCAGCAACATTTGCAATACTTACCGATTTTAAAACGGTAGGCTGATCGCTAAATATATTTGAAAAACGTAACCTCATCCGTTTTCCTCCAATGGAAACCCTGATAATCTGTCTCAGTGTATTTTCTGCCAAACCCGGAGCAGGCGGCATATTATTGGGTTCAACAAGCATTTGTGCCGTAGCCCAAGTTCCTATCCAGTTTTGAGTATTGGATTTTTCAATTCCATTTACGGCTGTTTGACTGGATTTACATCCCTCCAAAATAATGAGGAGACTAAAAAACAAAACCCATTTGATATGTTGCTTTTTCATATTGAATCTAAAAATTATTTTGCATTATACTGATTTGGAACTGGTCCAAAATAACTGGGATACCTATTATTTGGGTTGATAACAATGTTGTCAATCACTACTTCTGGATCAATCATAAAGATTTTCAAGGTATGAATACCCGGTTCGCTTACTTCTAATGCTGTATCAAGCCACCTCATATTGTCAAAAATATCGCTTCGCCGTTCCTTACCACTGCCGTTCAAATAACAATCTCTGTTTAAAGGAGGAAGTGGTTTTAACACTTTTGAGTTCGCTAAATTACTTGGAGTATATTCTTTGAACTCATCAACCATACCTTTTCGAGCATCAATAATTTGGGGTGTTTGATTATCTAAAGCAACTGCAATTCTCAATCCACGAGTTGGATTAACATCCTGCACAGGAAGAATACCTAAAAAAACTTTTGCTTTTCCTTTTTCAGAAAGTAAGACTTTATATTCTAATCGAGGAGCTGTTTCCACAGTTGCACTTGGTGCATTTGCTGGATAAATTCCCATACTCGCTTCTGATCTTCCTAAATCTGGCAAAGCAATCCATTTTGCATTCTTTCCTGGTATATTAGCATTGTATTTATTTGAAGGAATAGAAAACTCTCCCGTTAAACTCCCAAAATAAGGTTCGTTGATTTTTGGCTGAGCTGCTTTTACAACACTAAGCTGTACGGGAACTATTGAGTTTGCTTGACTAATTTCAATCACACCATCAAAACTTCCATCGTCTAAAATATTCCAGTCTATATCTACCTGAATACGTGTTTCTTTTTCAACAACCCCTTTAGACTGACTTAATTTAATCCAAGGTTTATTTGCTTTGGCAACAAATTCAAATTTTCCAAGACCACGGTTAAATACGTCAATATAATAACTGGATCTAGCCAATCCGTCAAATACAGGCAATACTGCTTTATCAGTAACATTCGGCCATGATAATTCAGATCCTTCTATAGCGACACCCATTGTTGGCTCAGGTAATGGAGTTATTTCTTTCATCTCAGGAAGTTGATTAGCTTTAGGCATAGACCACATTGTATACCCCATGTGAACGTCACTCATCATATTCTTCCACTTCCCTTTGGACATCGTATCATTGTAGTAATCACTCATTTTTTTATCTTCTTCAAAAAGATCATGAGCACGTTTGTAAAAATCATTTGCACTTACTCTGCCTTGTTTTTCAAAAAGCCTGTTTTTATCGGCTGCCAGATAGATTTCAGCAACACCAGCCGAAGCTTTCGTTGGATACAATACTAATTGATAATAAGCATCTTGAGCATCTGAAGGAATTTCTGATTTTAATTTTTCTGCTTTATCGGTTACTTCCCTCCATAGTTTTAGTACTCTATCCGATTCATGGTTATTGACAACGCTAAAAATATTAGCAACCTGTACTTCAGGTTTACGCCAAAGATTATATTTGGTATACTTTGAAACTATATCTGCAATCTCTTCTGCATGCTCTTTCCCAAAAACACTGCTGGCCCAATTAACGGTATAATCCCATGTTTTATCTGCAGGTATTGCATCCGGATTCCATGCATAATGCATAACAAAATCGATAGGAAGTTCCTTTGGTTTAAGATCTCCAACATTGACGATCCACAATTTATCAAGACCTGATCGGTACGCTAAATTAAATTGCTCCCGCAGTTTAGGAATTGTGGTTGTGTTGACCCAACGGTCGTTCCAAGGCCCTCCGTTCATATCAATATGATAATACAATCCACCCCCGCCTATTCTATTTTTTACTTTTTCTTTTTCAGGATAAGTACGTCGTATTTGTCCCCAGTTATTATCACAAAACAAAAGAATCACATCATCCGGAACTGTCATGCCTGCATCATAATAACGCTGTACTTCAGTAAATATGGCCCAAACCTGAGGGTGGTTTTCGGGACCGTCATTATATATTTTCTGGATAATTTCCCGCTGTTTCTTAACAACATTCTGCAGTGTTTTGATGTTCTTTAAATCATCACCTTCTCCCATTGCCACATCACCTTCGCCACGCATTCCAATAGTGATTAAGTTATCAAAATTTTTATTGCGTTCTAATCCATCGTAAAAAAATTGACTAATATTTTTTTCATTGGTTTCAAAGTTCCATTCCCCAATTTCTTTTTTTCTATCTGTATATTCTTTTTGCGAACGCATCATTGGTTCATGATGTGAAGTTCCCATCACAATGCCATATTCATCAGCAACTACGGGATTCAGCGGATCGTCTTCATTAAATGATTTTCCCCACATTGCTGGCCATAAATAATTGGCTTTCAAACGCAAAAGTAATTCAAACATAGTAGCATACATTTTGGAATTTATTCCTCCGTAATTTCCTCTTGCCCATTGTGCAAATGATGGCTCTTCATCGTTTATGAATATTCCACGATATTTTACTTTTGGAGAATCTTGAATATATCTGCCTGCTTTTATGTAAAGTTCATTAGCTTTTTTAATGGGAACATCGGCCCAAAAATACCAGGGTGATACTCCAATTTTTTCGGATATATCATAAATTCCATAAATAGTTCCTCTTTTATCACTACCTGCCACTACTAACTGGTTATCAATAGTTTGTATTAAAAATGATTCCCATTTTCCTTTTATCCCCGAAACATCAATTTTTTTAGCGGCAATTAATTTGTCAATAATACGGCTCTTACCAATAGTTCCTACCACAATCGAAGTCTTTTCAGATGGTACGCTCTCAAAAACCGGAGAAGCTGTCCCCGTTACTTTTCGTACATCATCGCCTAAGTCTTTTGCAGCACGAATGACGCCTTTCCAATCATTGGGATCAACATAAATTGAAACTGATTTACCATTAGCTGCAATTCTAAAAGCCTGCGCTTCCATTTTATGCAAAACATAATGAGAAGGAGTTCGCTGCTCACTTTTTTTAATTGCCTGCCCAAATACGTTTATCACTAAAAAAAATGTTAGTAACAACATATAAAATTTTATTTTAGATTGAATCATAAATTATTTTTTTAGGCAATATGAAACCAATTGCTAATAATTAAATACCAAGAATTACAGGATAAAAGCCCCAGAGTTAAATGCTCTTAAGGACTTATCATTTGCATCAACTATATCTTAAAGAACAGACTTTTACTGAGGCATAGCATCATTAGCAGCAGTTGCATATAATCCTACCAATGCGCCTGTAAAACCTCCTGCAGCATTAGTTGACAGAATATCTCCTGAAACTGCTCCCCCTAAGTTTTTAAAATCAATACCATCAGTTGAATAGCTAAATTCATAACTGTCTCCTGTTGCTTTTACCTGCAGACGAATTGGTTTTTTGATGTCAATTTTTGTGCTTGCAATAATTTTAGACTCCCCTTTTTCTGTTCTTTCTAGCAAAATATAAGTATCATTTCCTTTTTTGGTGATACCAAAAACATAATTAAAACGTTCATTTTGCAGGCATGTGATACCTGCCAAATCTTTTTCGGAAGCAGGTTTATAATCTATTGTTGTGGCAAAAGTAAAACTATTGTGCTGCTGTCTGTAAAAAAGCGTAGAAGTTGGTTTTACTTCTTTAATATTTACTTCAAATGGGTTAATCTGCAGTCCTTTTTTAGTTACTGAAATAAAATTTTCGCGCGGCCCTCTTAAACCTATCCATCTATAATCTAATTTATTGGTAGTGAAATTTTCTTCGAAAGTAAAATTGCCATTAGGAAAAAATCCATCCTTGCCGGTTTTATTTTCAGCTCCGTTTGGCGTTTTTAATTTTGGTTCCATTGGAACTAATCCATTTTCAAAAACAGGAAACGTTCCAGACCAGTCCACAGGAAGCATAAACGTTTCGCGCCCTGCATTTACTCTGTCTTTTTCATTAGGGCGTATTCCTAAAAACACTCCGTAATATTTATTATCAGGTCCTAATACTAAATCAGCATGTCCTGCCCAATCAATTTTATTGGCTCTGTCTTTTGGAAAATATCTTTGGGTAAGAATTGGGTTATTCGATGATGGCTTAAAAGGACCTTTTGGACTGTCACTAATAAAAATAACCTCACTATGATTACCTCCTGTACCGCCTTCGGCACACATTAAATAATAATGACCGTCTTTTTTATATAAATGCGGCGCTTCAATCCAAATAGGTTTTTTAGAAAGATCTACTCCTCCGTCAACAATAATTTTATCTGTTCCTGGAATTACTTTGTCAGTTGCAGTATCATATTCCCATACTTTAATTACGCGGTGTCCAATATAAAGTTCTTTGCCTTTATCCGGTGCATCATTGTGAACGATATAGCCTTTTCCATTATCATCAAAAAAAATACATGGATCAATTCCTCCAAAATCTAGTTTAATTGGGCTTCCCCATCCTTTCATAGGATCTTTAGTTTTTACTATTATATTTCCCATATTCCCTGTAAAAGCTGTAACAATCATATAAAAAGTATCATTATGCGGATTGTAAGTTATCCCCGGAGCGTAAACCCCTGCACTGATACCTGTGTCGTGCGGATTAAATTCGTTAACATTATTTAAAACCCCACCCAAATCTGTCCAATTTACTAAATCTTTAGAATGAAAAATAGGCACGCCAGGAAACATTGCAAATGATGAACAAACCATATAATAATCATCCCCTTTTCTGGTAATTGCCGGATCCGGATAACATCCCTGCAGCACCGGAGTATAAAACTCCCCTTCTTTTAATGGATTCTTTTTATATAACTGATCATCTCCCTGATAAACCACTTTGGAAAACACAGGTGGATTTTTTGCTGTTTTACCTTTGAGCTTGTCTTTATCACCAATATTTGTGAAGGAAAACAAGCCCATCATTAATGATGAAAATAAAACGATTTGTATCTTTTTCATTTCTAACTATTTATTTATTATTTATTAATTTTATTCTTTTCTAACTTTAGTTTGTACTGCTATTCAAATTTGATCCAATCAATTTCAATTTGATTATCACCTTTCGACAAAATAATTAAATTTTGAATACCGGATTCCATTTTTAATACCGGTGATTTTATTTCTGTCCAATTACTTCCTTTCGGAATATTTACCTCAGCAATAATCGTTTGTTTTTTCCCTTTCGAAACTATCTGCAGAACCCCGCCTTTTTCTGAAAAAGCTTTTACAATCACTGATTTTAATTTCTTTAGACCAAAATCAACATTGTTGTACTGTATCCATCCTCCTGACTGATTGAAGGAAGTTTTCCATCCTTGAAAGGAATTTTGACTGTCTAAAAATGAAATTGAAACTCCTTTATCGCTTATTTCAGAATATCGGTCAATTTGAATTTGATCTCTTGCTTTGGTGATTCCAACACCTCTCAAAGTCGGAATCACTTTCTGAATAGTTCCGTCTGGATTGAAATGCAAATAATCGGCTCTAATAGATCTAGCTTTATCAAACTGAGGTGATAAATCGTTGTGATGATAAAACAAATACCATTGCTTTTTGAATTCTATAATCGAATGATGATTAGTCCAGCATCCGGTAGGCGATTCATCCATAATAACACCTGCAACTTTGAATGGACCTAACGGATTATCAGCTGTTGCATATTCTAAACGCTCAATTTTGTTTTCAACATGTGGATAGGTCAGGTAATAAATTCCGTTTCTCTCAAATACATACGGCCCTTCTTTTAATCCTTTCGCAGGGAGATTCTCAAGTGTTTTCACCTCAGAATCTAATTCGGTCATGTTTTCCTTTAATTTGGCCACATAAATATTTCCTCCAGACCAGTATAAATAAGCCTTTCCGTCTTTGTCAATAAAAACATTAGGATCAATCCCACTGATTCCTTTTATCGGATTAGGTTCCGGTACATAAGGTCCTTCAGGTTTACTGGCAATGGCAACTCCTACAGTAAATCCTTTTTTATAATTAATGGTGTCCTTTGGTATGCTCGGAAAATAGAAATAATACTTACCATTTCTTTCGATACAATCTGGTGCCCACATGCTATAACTATTGGATTTAACCCAGGGAACTGAATTTTGCTGTACTATCATTCCGTGATCTGTCCAATGAGTTAAGTCAGCCGAAGAAAACACATGATAATCTTCCATGCAAAACCAGTCTTTGCGGCCTTTCCCCTCAGTAGCCAATATATCATGAGACGGAAATATATAAACTTTATCTCCAAACACTCTCGCAGAAGGATCGGCTGTAAACTGATCTCTGATAAGCGGATTTTGAGCAAAAGAAGCTGCGCTAATTATAAAAACCAGCACCATTTCAATTTTAAAAATACAGGTTAAATTCTTCATTACACTTTAGTTAATTACAATTAAAACCAATCATTAATTGACTAGCAGCATACCTCCATTACAAGGAATTGTTAATTCAATCTGCTGGTTTTTATTCATTTTTACAGTACTTACTTTCCCATTTAATTTATGGTCATCGCTATACAGTTTCAATTCGGTACCCGCTGTAATCATTGGTAATTTCAAATTAATTTTCAGCATTTCTTTTTGGGCATTCACACCTGCTATGTACCATTTAGTTCCTTTTCGGCGGGCAAGAATCACATACTTACCCGGATATCCATCTAAAAAACGAACTTCATCCCAAGTTGTCGGCACTTCTTTCATAAAGTTGATTGCCCAGTCGGGAGCATCAGTTAAATTATTTGGTGCCAATGCAAAATGCTGTACACCGCTTTGAAACAATACCGCAGTTGCCAAAGCAAATACATCAGAAGTCATCCTTTTTGAACCTTTGTTTGGCGTATTATCAGCGTTATAAAATTTGTTTAAAGCACTTCCTCCAAAATCCATGCTTCCCACTGCATTTCTGATAAATGTATGTGTAGAAGCATTTTTTGCTTCATTGTCACAACTTCCCTGACCAAAATGTAGATTTTCACTAGCCAAAACAGCTTCACTTGCTGCATAATTTGGATACATTCGTTCCCATCCTCTCGGCAGTGTACAACCATGAAAAATTACCATGATGCCAAAATCATTTGCATCAGCTAAAATATCTTCATACAACTTCATCGTAACCTGTTTATCACCTCCAAAAAAATCAACTTTGATTCCTTTAACGCCAATACTTTTCATCCATGCCATTTCCTTACGGCGAATGATTGTGTTGTCCATAATTCCGCGTGGACCTTGTGGAGCATCATTCCAATACCCGTTAGAGTTGTACCACAAATAAAGTCCTACTCCTTTATCAGCACCATATTTTGCCAGTTCAGCAATTTTATCTTTACCAATCTGCGTGTCCCAAAGCGCATCTACCAAAATGGTTTCATATCCCATTGCGTTACTAAAATCGATATACTGTTTTTGAACTGGAAAAGTCGTATTGTTATCCATTTTCATGATCCAGCTCCAAGTACCTTTGGTGTATTGGTATTTTTTTGAAGCTTCGTATTTTGGTTTAACCAAATCAAACGGAATGGTGGTTTCTACTATTGGAGCTAATGTTTCGCCTACAGTTATTGTTCTCCAAGGCGTTTCACCCGGCAGTGCAATACCTGGTGCTGTTGTTCCATTGCCGTTATTTTCTCCCGCCATTGGAAATCCTATTGTATATAAACCAT
The DNA here is from genome assembly GCF_027111335.1 of Flavobacterium aquiphilum. Taxonomy (NCBI): domain Bacteria; kingdom Pseudomonadati; phylum Bacteroidota; class Flavobacteriia; order Flavobacteriales; family Flavobacteriaceae; genus Flavobacterium; species Flavobacterium aquiphilum. Next base: position 3,340,060 of record NZ_CP114288.1, read on the forward strand.
TATCATTTCCAATAAGCCTGCTTCCACAATAATAACTGTCAACACCCGTTTCAGAAATTAATACCCATCCATTGTTTTTTACTTTAAAAAGACACGGAAAAGTATAACCGTCTCCAGAACCATTTTTCCCTGTTGGAGCATCGAGAGTGTAAGACGTTTCATAACTTGGCATTGTTCTGGCGTATCCAACCATTGGTTTACTCTGCGGACACAAAAAAGTAGTTGTCCCCTCAGGTAATAAAAAACCCGAAGTTTCTTCCTGAACCGCACAGGAGCGTGATTCTTTCTGCTGATACACTTTATACTTGAAGGCCGCATTATTATTGCTTACTCTGAAAATTACATCAATAGCATTTTTGCCTTCTTTGGTAAAAGAAAACACTGCCTCGTTGGCTTCATAATGCACTTTGCTTTGTTTTATATTGGCTAACTCATACGTTTCATCAATTTTATTTTTATTCACATTGGCTTCTAAAACCAATCCTGAACTAAAATCACCAATATTCGTTTTTAAACCAAGCGGTGAGTTTTCCAAAAATTGTTTTCCATTATAAGCAAGACTATAAAAAGCTTTTCCATTGTTTAACGAAACTGATACTTTTATCTTTCCGTCCGGACTCTCCACAACCGATTGTGCATTCAAGGCAAAAAAACTGAATAAACAGAAGCATAAAATAAACTTAAAGCTCTTAATGGTCTGATAGTTAATTGGCATTTTATAATAATTTATTTTATTGTTAATAATGATCAATTGATACATCTAATTGTTTGTTGTTATTTTGAAAACATCCAATAATCAAAAAACATGATTTTGCTGGAAGCTTTTCCTTTAAACACAAAATAAACATCATGTATTCCTGTGACTTTCTGAATGTCTGTAGTCACTAATGCCCATCTATCGTTTCCTCCTGTCATTGGGACTTTTATAGTTCCAATTAATTCACCATCCACACCGTCTAACCTTACTTCCATAGATACATCACTGTTGTGGGTTGTACCCAGCCTTGCTGTAAATTTTGAAGCTCCATCTTTTCGGAAATCGACATCTTTGACTTTTGTAAAAGCATCATTTTTCATGGCGGTTATAAAAACACCTACTTCATTATTCTGCATAGCTTTTACATCTTTTGACCAAGCCATAGTTTCAGCTTCTGACTTAACGTAAGGATTGACAGTGGCTATTCCTTTTTTTATTCCTTCGGTCATATTCATCTGTTTAATGGTGCCATCCGGATTAAAAACAGCTTCTTCTACACATACTGATCTTGTAAAACCTCCACCTCCTGGCAATGCACCATTATGATAGAAAAAATACGACTTGCCTTTAAAATCAATAACACCGGGATGGTTTGTAAAACTTCCTCCCTGAGTAGGCATTACAACCCCCTGATATTTCCACGGACCAATCGGTGTTTTGCTTGTCGAATAACCAATATGTTCTGAAATAGGACCTGCAGCAAAAAATAAATAATACAATTTGTTTCTTTTATAAAGCCATGGCCCTTCTTCATAAGTTGTAGGCCTGCGAGGATCTTCTTTCCCTATACGTTTTCCAAATGCTTCAATGGTGTTTGGAAATGTTTTTATTTCGTCATTATAAGAGACCATGTCTTCGTTCAATTTCACATAATAGCGTACAGGATTTCCCCATAATAGATAGGCCTGTCCATCATCATCAATAAAAACCGTTGGATCGATATCGGCATTGCTGTTTTGAATTAATGGTTTTCCTAACGGATCTGTAAAAGGTCCGTAAGGGCTATTTGACACTGCTACTCCAATACCGTTTTTACCCTGACGATCGGTTATTGGCGCATATATATAAAACTTGCCTTCTCTTTCTATACACTGAATTGCCCAGGCATTCATCTTTGCCCAGCCAAAATCTTTGTAGGACAGCACTGCCCCATGATCTGTCCAGTTTACCATGTCTTCGGTGGTGTATAACTTCCAGTCATTCATCGTAAACCAAGTCGATTCATCTTCGTCATGAGAGGTATATAAATACACTTTCCCATTATACACCATCGGCGCAGGATCTGCAGTATAATTAGTTTGTACAATTGGATTCTGTGCAAGTCCCAGCACGGAAATACTACAGAATACGAAAAGGCACTTCTTTTTAAAATTCATTTTTTTTAAACTGTTTTATTTAATGAAAACGGTAGTCATCTTTAAATCTTTGACATCCGAACTATTGCCATAATAAACTTCATATTCACCTGATGCCACATTCATTTTATTAATTTTAGTATCATAAAACTCAAATGAAGAAGCCGGTAAATCGATAGTAACATTTTGTTTTTCGCCCGCTTTCAGATTGATTCTTTTAAAAGCTTTTAATGTTTTTAAAGGACCGTTGGAATCATTTAATTTTCGGACATACACCTGAACAATTTCAGTTCCATCACGTTTACTGATATTTTGTATTGGAAAACTTAACTGCGTGTTTTCAGTCGGTTTTATATTTGTCTTGCTTAATGTGCCGGAGCCAATATTAAATTTAGAGTAACTTAAGCCAAAACCAAAAGGAAATAAAACATCTGTTGTATATCTGTAAGTACGGTTCTTCATTGAATAATTTTCAAAATCACCTAGTATCTCTGAATTTTTATAAAATGAAACCGGCAGTTTTCCAGCAGGATTATAATCTCCAAAAAGTACATCGGCAACAGCTTGACCGCCCGATTCTCCTGGATACCACGCCTGTAAAATAGCATCACAGCTCGAGGTTTCAGGAGCTAAAGCAATGGCAGAACCGGAACAGTTTACAAAAACTACTTTTTTGCCGGCATCTTTGAGTTCTTTCAAACATTTTCTCTGAACAGACGGAAGTTCAATATTTGTACGGTCACCGTCTTTAAAACCCGGATAAGAAACAGGCATTTCTTCACCTTCAAGCAAAGTCGAAAGTCCGCCTACAAAAACTACCGTATCGATACCTTTTAATTTTTGAACCAATTTGCTAAAATCGATATCAAAACCTTTTCCAAAATCGAATTCAAGATTGGCTTGCCAATTGTTTGACTGAGCATAAAGAATTTCAATTTTATATTTTTTCCCAGCCTCTACAACAAATGGAATATTAGAAGGAACAGTCCGCCAATTATTGGCTTTTGAAATTGATTTTCCGTTCACTAATAATTCAAAAACACCGGTAATACCCGTTTTAAAAACAAGTGTATCGTTTTGTTTCGCTGTATATTCTGTTTCATACTTTGCAGAAAATCCTTCCAGCTTAACTCCAGAAGCAAACTCATGCTGACCCGCGGTAGTCATTTTTATAGGATTAACTATTTGCTGAGAAATTACACTGGCGCCCTCTCTGTTTGGATTGTTCCAATAAGTAGCTTTCATTCCTTTTTTACCTTCAAATGAAATTTGGTCAAAATAAGTCTGGGTTACTTTATCTTCTACCAAATCACAGGCTTTATCATAAAAGATTTTATTAACTCCTATTTTGGATTCAATTCCATCTTTTATCGTAATTGTTCTAACGGGTGTACCATTATAATTTCCCCATAACACAGGTTCATTATCAGCGTTTGGACCAATAACCGCAATTTTGTCTGCTGTTTTGTTTAAAGGAAGAACATTGTTTTTATTCTGCAGAAGCGTCATTGTTTTTTGAGACATTTCAAGTGCCAACTGCTGATGTTCCTTATTGTTAAGAACCGAAGCAGGAATCTTTGTCCAAGGCACAATGGCATCATCGTCCATTTCACCTAAATCAAAACGCCCCACTAAAACACGAAGCAGACTTTTGTTAATATCGGATTCTTTTATTAAATCTTTAGCAACAGCTTCAGGCAGGTTTTTGAATGGGTACTTTTCCCAAACACATTCTACATCAGTTCCTGCAAGTACAGCTTTGGAAGCAGCATGTACCGCATCTGATGAAACTTTATGAGTAGTATAAAAATCAGTAACAGCTCCGCAATCTGAAACTACCATATATTTATATCCCCACTCATCGCGAAGAATACGCTGCAAAAGACGGGTATTGCTACAGCAAGGCTCATCGTCCAGACGCTGATAGGCACACATTACTTCCCTTACATCTGCGTTCTGTACCAATGCTTTAAATGCTGGCAGGTAGGTTTCATACAATTCTCTAGGATCTACACTATTAAGATTTAATTCGTGTCTGCTCCATTCTGGGCCGGAATGAACAGCAAAGTGCTTTGCGCAGGCCAAAAGTTTACGGTATTTTGAATCTGCCGGTCCCTGCAGTCCTTTCACAACAGAAATACCCATTCGAGAAGTAAGATAAGGATCCTCGCCATAGGTCTCCTGACCACGTCCCCAGCGCGGGTCTCTAAAAATATTTACGTTTGGAGTCCATACTGAGAGACTTAAAAACCGTTTGTTTTCATTTCCGTTTTTAATCCACTGATTGTATTTTGCTCTGGCTTCATCAGATACGGCATCAAAAACACGATAAACAAACTGATCATCAAATGAAGCTGCCATACCGATAGGTTCTGGAAAAACAGTTACATTATCATTATTTGCATAGCCATGCAAAGCTTCACTCCACCAGTTGAATTTTTTAATTCCAAGCCTTGGCACAGCATCAGACTGGTCGCACATTAATGCAGCTTTTTCTTCAAGTGTCAGTCTTAAAATTAAATCCTTAGCTCTTTCTTCTGAACTAAGAGAAGGATTCTGGTAAGGATATTTCTGCGCATTTATGCTGCATATTGAAAATAAACTTATGATGATGAGACAATTAATTTTCATGCTTTTTTATATTATAATTTAATAGCTAAGCTTGTTACAAAAAGAAAAACTAATTCGTTTTTGAAATTTTATCACTGATATGGAAATAATCAAAATCCGCAAAACCACCAGTATCTTTGGTTGCATAATTGAAAAGCCCAAAACGATATCCCATAAAATGCGGCAGTGTGTATGGTAGTTTTATAGCATTCCCGATACTAATCCATTTTTTTCCATCCAGACTGTAGAAAAATCTTCCTGTATCGACTTTGTCTTTAAAATTGCATTCGGCTTTAAAATATACTTTGTCCTGATTTAAAAGGACACTTTCAATTTCTTTGGAAATATCAATCATTACGATTTTTTTAGAACCGTTTTCAGCTTTTACAGCTACCAGTCCGAAATCTTTTTGCAATAAAGAAAGTCCTGCAAAATCGCCGTCTTTCATATTAGAGACCTCAATTAAAGTTGTTCCTGAACATTCGGGGCCAAAAGTTCTTTGTGTCAAAGTATTTTTAGCTTGAAGAAAGCTGTTGTCAATTCGGCCTGTTTTTAATCTCAAATAGCCTTTTCTTTCTGCAACAGACCAAAGTTTGTTGTTTGGATTGTGATTCCACTGCCACACTAATGGTAAATCACTTTCTCCATTTTTACGCGTAAAATCATCAGAATTTACAATACCCGGAATCAGGCTTTTGTTTGCTGGTAAATCTAAAGTTTCCGGCACTTTTCCGTTTTCTCCTAATACAGGCCATCCATCTTCCCATTTAACAGGAACCAAATAGGGAGTACGGCCTACGCCTCCTGCATCTCTAAATAAATAAGAAAACCATTTTCCATCAGGAGTGTCGATAAGTCCGCCTTGTGCCACGCCTAAATCCTGCAAACCAATTTTTCCTTCCCAAGGCCCTGTAATTTTATCAGCTCGATGCATAACTACGGTACGCATTCCTCCTTTAGGCCAGGCGATATTAAACAAATAGTATTTTCCTTTCACCTTAAAAAGCTGAGAACCTTCCGAATTAAGCATGATATTGCTTCCGGCTGGAGCACTTGCATTTTCAATTAAGACCTTTTTGGTTTCTTCCTTAACTGCAGAAAGGTCACTGTTCAATTCTATAATCTCCAATTTTCCTGCTCCCCAAATCATATACACTTTGCCATCATCATCAAAAAAAATCGAATGGTCATGGTAAGAAGCATTTAATACATTTTTTTTCCAAGGACCTTTTTCTAAATTTTTTGTGGAAAAAATATACGTTTTACCAGTTGTCCCAGAAAAAGTACTGACATAATAAGTACCATTATGATAGCGCAGACTGCTGGCCCATGAACCTCTGCCATAATCATTTTTACCATTATCCAAATTCAGTTTATCATCATTATCCTCTAATGTTTGATAAGCATAATTAATAAGTTTCCAATTTACCAAGTCGGTCGATTTCATAATAGGAACACCCGGATTCATATGCATTGTGGTACTGCTCATGTAGTATGTATTCCCAACTCTAATCATAGATAAATCAGGTACATCTGCATAAATCACGGGATTTGTAGCTGTTGTTTTTTGAGAAAATGCTGCCGTTTGCATAATTAAAATCAGGCAGGTAAAAATGATACTAATTTTATTTTTCATCGTATAAATTTGAATCTTAGGTGTATATTTTATTTTGGCTACGCCTTCAGTTGTCTGCAGAATCTTTTTATCCATACTGGTACTTTTAAAAAGTTAAACTTTCAGAAATTTAAAAGACTCTTTTTTTTCAAAAAAATAATGATTCAAATATATTTGTTAAAACTGGATAAGAATCGCTTACATGTTACACATGCTTTACACTACGTTACATAAAATTAAATAAGTGTAATCACTAACATTAATTACATTTTCCTGAAAATCATATCATATAAAAGAGACATCATAATAAACAGGGCTAAAAACACAAAATAGTCCCCTACTACTTACTATTTTCTTGCAAAAATTTTACTCACAATAACATTTTTTATCCGTGGATATATAACCGTAATGGAAACCGAATTCTTCTAAAAAGCATCAAATGATATTTCTTTTTGACCCAAAAAACTCAATTGATTTTTCAATAAAAATCTGCATGCTTTAAAATGAAACAGGTGTTTTCAAAAAATTCAGTTTAAAAAAAGAGCTAATCCCAATATTAAATATAGTCAAAGTGACAATATATAATGTCTTTTTAATATTTTTGCCTTAATAAATTATAGTGCAACAGATTTAATTTTATAAAAAAGTTCTTATTGTGGCAGAAAACAAAAAAAGCAAAAAGTTTAGCAAAAATGAAACTACTTGGGTAATGAGAGACATTACTATTGACTGTGCAGTATTTGGCTATGACAACGGAAGCCTTAAAATACTTCTTGTAAAGCATGGCGAAGGACTTTCAATAGGACAATGGGGACTTCCCGGCGGATGGATTACCGAGAAAGAACATATAAAAGGCGCCGCACACAGACTACTCAAAAAAATTACCGGACTTGATAAAATCTATCTTAAACAGCTAAAAGCTTTTGGAGCACCAAACCGTTACCCTACAGCAAGGATCATCACTATAGGATATTATGCCGTAATCAAAAGCACAGATTACAACATCACAGCCGGCGATAACATCTCTGACGCAAAATGGTACAACATTAAAGAAATACCTGAATTAGCTTTTGATCACAATCAAATACTAGAATATGCTCTTAAAAAACTTCGAAAAAAAGTTAAAAAAGCACCTATTGGTTTTTCACTACTTCCAAAAAAATTTACTTTACTTGAACTTATGCGTTTGTATGAAGAAATTTTAGGATACGAAATGGACAAACCTAACTTTAGACGTAAGTTCCTGAATATGAAATTACTTAAAACACTCCCTGAGAAACAGTTGAATACAAAATACAGGGCCGCACAGCTTTATGAATTTGATACTGAAATTTACGAAAAACTAACTAAAAAAGGATTCAGTTTCGAATTCTAACAGTAAACAAATATTCTTATTTATACTGTCTATCAATTCAACTTTTGATAATATCAAAATTAAAAAAGGGGTATCAAATTTTTAAGCAGAAATTACATCAAAAAAAATAGTTAGAAAAAAATTGCACAATTAGCAATAAAAAACAAAGTTATCTTAAATAATTAAATGTGTTTTTTACATTTATTAAACAAAATTAAATATTGTTAAACATTTTTACAGTTCTATTGACAAAAATTAAATTATAACACTATAATTTTATATCAAACACAATAAAAAAGAACCATATATTCAAGAAAAATTTGCTCATATAAAATATATCTCTTAAAATTGTAGTCAATTAGACTATATATAAAAACAATCCAAGAATCATTCTCATTATAGTAATTTATTACGATCAATAATACCGAGATATGGTTGTTCTTTTTTGCAAACACTTTAGTACGCTTACACATTTCTATATACATCACTTTATAACTTGTCTTCAGCAAATAGTTTTCAAGAGGGCTTCATTTTTTAGATCAAAATTTTTCTAATATATTATATTTTATGAAAATCTTTAAAATAGTAATAATCATATCACTGCTGATTTCCTCTCGGGTGCAATCCCAAACAGGAATCCTATACACTTCAGATTCGCAATTATCAAGCAGTTTGATAAATTCTATGTATCAAGACAGTAAAGGATATATCTGGATTGCTACCGAAGATGGTTTAAATCGTTATGATGGAGCAAAGTTTGTCATCTACAAACGCAGTAAAAACAATGCCGGAACTGTTCATAATAACTACATCAAATCAATTTTTGAAGACAAAAACAAAAATTTATTTTTTGGTTTTATCGATGGCCTTCAAATCTATAATCATGCAACGGATTCTTTTACTGACATTCCGTTGACTGATAATGCTAATACAAAATTTAGCCCTCATGTCAGCTGTATGATACAGCGAAAAAATGGTGACATTTTAGTAGGATCTTCAGGCTATGGTATTTTTAAAATTGATTCTAAAAAAAAGTCCTTAGTTGCAAATCATATGAATATCCAGATTCCTACCACTATGATTCATGACCTTTATGAAGACAAAAATCAAAATTTATGGATCTTAACACAGGACAGAGGACTTTGGAGGATTGACAGTAAAAATAACTTAAAGCAATTTTTTCTTTTAAAAGATCATTTGACCAACATTACCAGTATTTGTGAAGATAAAAAAGGAAACCTATTTTTAGGCACACTTAATAACGGTCTTTTTATTTACAACAAATCTGAACAGAAATTTGAATCTTTTTCAAACTCAATATCACTTCCCATTAAAAAATTATTTTTGATTAAAAATGATCAAATACTGGTGGGAACTGACGGTATGGGATTGTATAACTTTGATCCTGAAAAAAAGAAACTTTCAATCGCTAACTTTAATGTTGCTAATTTTGATTTTTCAATGTCAAAGGTACATTCTATCCTTAAAGACCGGGCAGGAAATCTTTGGATGGGTCTATATCAAAAAGGAGTGCTGCAGATTCCTCCCAAAGAAAACAATTTTAACTATATAGGATACCAGTCCGTAAACAACAACATTATTGGTTCAAGCTGCGTCATGTCAGTGTTCCGAGACAGAAAAGGTATTTTATGGATAGGAACTGATGGAGGCGGTCTTTATGGCATTACAGATAAGAATAAAAAAAAATACCATTATACTTTTGAAAAAAATGGTTTTAGTCGACTGGCAATTATGTGCATTTTTGAAGATTCAAATGATGATTTATGGATAGGCACTTACCTGCATGGGTTGGCAAAACTCAACCGCAGCACTAACGAATTTCAGTTCATAAATACTATTTTAAGTAAAGAGAATAAACCCGTAGAAAACATTTACAGTATAGTCGAAGATCAGAATAAACAACTATGGATAGGCACTCTAGGTTCTGGGCTATATTGCATGGATCTTACTACTCATAAAGTAGTTAACTATAATTCAAACTCAAAAGACAGTACTAATACATTAGCAAATTGGTGTGTAAACTGTGTTTTGCCTGCCAAAAACAATAAGCTTTACATTGGGACCTATGACGGACTCTACTGCATGGATCTGAAAACCAAGACTTACATAAAAAAAGGTTCACAAAACCATACATTCCCTAAAAAAATAGTATACGACTTACATGAGGATAAACTCGGAAATTTATGGATTGGTTCTTCTGAGGGCCTTATTTTCCAGCCAATAAAAGGGAAACCTATTATTTATACTACTGATAATAATTTGCCCAGCAATATAATTTCTGCGATACAAGCGGACAGAAACGGAAATTTATGGATCAGCACGAACAGTGGTATATCACGGTTCAGTCCGCGAAGCAAAAAGTTTTTTAATTTTAATTTTAATGATGGAATTCAGGGAAATGAGTTCAGTAAAAATGCTTCTTTTCAAGACAATAAAGGCCAGATTATTTTCGGAGGAATGAAAGGTGTAACCTATTTTGATCCTGAAATGATAAAATACAATGAGAAAAGCACTAATGTCTATATAACAGGCTTTTATATTCAGAACAAATCGGTAAAGAAGGGCATGAAATCTGACCAGTTCGAGATTGTAAACAGTGCACTTATTGATGCCAAAACAGTCGATTTGGGACATGAAGACAATTCGTTCAGCATTGAATTCTCTACTATGGATTTTAATAATCAACGGCATATAACTTACTTCTACTCTTTAGAAAATAACAAATGGAATAAACTGCAACAAGGTGTAAACAACGTCACATTTAACAATCTTGAACCTGGAACTTATAATTTTAAGGTAAAAGCAGAAGTCTATGGCAAGTATTCAAATATTCGCCAATTGACAATAACTGTTCATCCTGCATGGTACTTTTCAATATGGGCGAAATTGTTTTATTGGGCACTCTTTTTTGGTGCAGCATATGTTACAAGACAGCAGATTAATCAAAGAAAATTGACTAAAATAAAATTACAGGAACATTTGCAAAACAAGAAAGTAAATGAAGCCAAGCTTCAGTTTTTGACCAACATTTCACATGATATAAAATCGCCTATTTCATTAGTTATCAATCCACTTTTAAAATTAATGAATACAGATCATGATGCCACAAGGCAGAAATCGTATAGGGTAATGCATCGTAATTCTGAAAAAATCCTGCAGCTGGTCAATCAGGTAATGGATGTTCGTAAAATTGATCAGGGACAAATTTCATTACATTTTGAAAAAACAGATATTATTGCTTCCATTGAAGAACTTTGTCTTTTGTTCGAAGATCAGATACAAGCAAAAAATATTCAATTAGAATTACATTATCAAAAGCCAAATTTATACGCTGGTGTAGATCCAAAATATTTTGACCGTATAATACAAAATGTACTTTCCAATGCCATTAAGTTTGTTCATAATGAAGGAAAGGTTGATATTTTTATAGATGAGAATGAGTCTAATTTTATCATTACAATTGCCGACAATGGAATAGGTATCGCTGAGAAGGAACTATCAAGAATATTTGATAGGTTTTATCAAATTAAACAAAATAAAGCTAAATATACAGAAGGTACCGGTATCGGTTTACACATAACGAGATCCATCGTTGAACTGCATAACGGAAGTATCACGGCCGAAAACAATACTGATGCTCCAGGATGTCGATTTATTATTAGCCTGCCTATTCAAAAAGAACTTATAAAAGAAGAAACAATGTCAGAAGTCCAAGAAACTGAACATGATTCTTCCGAGTCCAATATAGAAACTATTACATTTGAAGAGCAAAATAAATTGCACATTAATAATACAACCAGTAAACGAAAAGTATTGGTTGTTGATGACAATGAGGAAATCAGAGAGTATATCTATAAAGAATTATCAACTCATTACAAGGTACTTACGAGTCCTGATGGAAAAGACGCTCTAGATATAGTTCTAAAAGAACCTCTGGATTTGATTATCAGTGATGTAAAAATGCCTAAAATGGATGGAGTCACATTTTGTAGAAAAGTAAAGAAAAATATTAATCTGAATCACATTCCCGTTATTTTGTTAACTGCAAAATCGCATGAGCACGATCAATTGGAAGGTCTTAATATTGGTGCAGATGCATATATCACTAAACCATTCAATATGGAAATATTGAAAAAAACGGCACTTAATCTTATTCGAACAAGGGACTTATTAAAAAATAATTATAGTGGTAATCAGGGACAAGACGACAAAATAAAAAAAATAACAATGGAATCTGTCGATGAAAAACTTATTCAAAAAATAATGCATTTTATCAATAATAACCTAAATAATCCTAGTCTGAATGTAGAAATGATTGCTGCTGAAATTGGTATTAGCCGTGTCCATTTACATAGAAAATTAAAAGAACTCACAAATCAATCCTCACGGGATTTGATTCGCAACGTAAGGTTAAAGCAAGCAGGTGAATTGTTAGCCTCAAAACAGACTAACATTTCTGAAGTGGCCTATCTTGTGGGCTTTTCTAATACATCAAAATTTTCAACGAGCTTTAAAGAGTTTTATGGCGTTTCTCCAAAGACATATATGGAAGAGCATCTCAAAAAAAATGATTGTGTTCAACAACAAGATGCCATTTAATCTAAATTATTGCCTGTATTCGTTTTTATGCATATTTGAATCAATAATCTTCTATTTTTATGTCCCTTAATTAATAATTACATTTGGTTAAGAATATTGAAAAACTTAATCTTCAATATTGCAAAATAGAATTACAAATCTAAGCTAGAAAATAATGCTGAATATAGAATTCAGCATTTCAAAATATTTCTATAGCTTAAAATACTGTATCCAAACATTCTATAAAACAAAAACTGCCCGAAAAATACTTTTCGGACAGTCTTCTTTGTAAAAACTAATTTAAACTAACCAATTAATTGATTTATATATAAAAGCACAATTAATTCAATTTGATAACATTAACTCAGTATATCCAAATCAATATTTATTAGATAAATCAAATGGGTTATTTGACAGAATTACAGTTGACTGATTTTTTTACGTATTCATAAAACCAATTATGAACAGGGTAAGCACAAGCCTCGAGATCACTATTGTAAGCAATACCCCCATTCAAAGCCCCTTTATCGATAAGATTTTCTGGAGACAATAAATTCCAACTTACATTTCCTGACTCATCGACCAAAACTTTAAAATTAGCACCAAACCCCCTTTGACCTGCTTTTCCGGTAACTCCACCTTTACCCCATACTGCATATTGTTCAGGAGCCCAATCAATTTCTGTAACTGCGATGGGTGCGATATCGGCAACCGGCTTAATGTTTTCATTCCAATTTGCCCTAAAAACCATAGGATCATTATTATCTTTGCCCCAATATCCAGGATAGACATGAACCGAATAACCAATATTTGTCCCTTCAATTGGATTGACGGCATAACCTTTGTACTGAGACTGCCAACCTGAACCTGGGATCCAAAGAATATTATTGGCTCCATTAGTCCTAATCATATTAACAATCGGTTGGAAAAATAATTTTAATTGATCAAAATGAGCTTGAGTATTTGCACCAACTGAACCATCGGTCAACTTAATTTTTATCGGTTCATTAGCTAGTTCGAACATTACATTGTCAGCATTTTTCAACGATGGATGTTTCGATAAATAATCCCAAACTAATTTTAGATAATCGTGATAAGCTCCACCAACCGCGATTTGATCGGGGCAAACACCTGGTGGACGTAAAATAACATACATCCCTCTTGCTTTTGCATGTGCAATAAGTGGCAAAATAACTTTATCAATCGCTTCTTTAAATCTATCAAAATTAAATTGAGAAATATCATTTTCAGATATTCCAGAAACTCCTAAATTATTAGTCCAATAAGGATCAATATGCAATCTTACATAATTAAGATACCAACCTTGTTTTGAATCCGATAATTTATCCATTATAGCATTATTATATTGCAAACAACCTGCAACATCATAATTATTCCAGCGCCATTCACCGACAGCACCACCATTAAACCAAGGACTTGGTGTCATTGCTACTCCATGCAAATTAACTGTGTTGCCACATGGATCTTTCAAAAATTTACCTTCCACTTTTAGCTGTGGAGTTTTTTGAGGCCACGATACCGCAGCCTCAACTGGAGATGTTTCCTTTACAGGATCATCATCCTTTCCACAACTTAAAAATGCAAGCAAAATTATTCCTGTAAATAATAAATTGAATTTCATATTTCTATTATTTCACTCCTTTAAGTCCTTCAGCAAAACTTGAATAAGAAGGCTTACGGTTATAAGTAAGAGTCCACAAACCTTGATTCTGACCTGGCAGCCACGAAGAATCAGATTTACTGTCCGTTAATCCCCAAGCAGTGATTCCGTATCTCTGATTTGCAGGAATGTATTTCACATACATATCCACCACATATTTATACATTTCTGCTTGCTTTTTAAGATCAGCCTCTGTAGGCTTAAGTCCAGCAGCAACATCTAGTTCTGAAACTTTTATAAGTTTACCTGTTGCAGCAAGCAATTGGAACATTGTATTGATTTTATCTTTGTCAGCATTAATACCAATATGCATCTGGGTACCAATTCCATCAACTTTTTGTCCTTTACTTTCAATATAACTTACATATTGGATAAGACCTTTACATTTATCCGTGCTATATTCAAGATTGTAGTCATTGATAAACAATTTATCAGTTGGATTGCCACTTTTTCTGGCAAGCCTAAACGCCTCAACAGCATAATCCTTCCCTAAATAATCTTGCCAGTAGAATTCGTCTCCAGCCATATTTAATTTGCCCACACCTGTTTTTAATTCATATGGTTTTCCATCATCCATTGGCTCATTAACAACATCCCATGCAGTAACATATGGAGCACAGTTTTTTACCATTCCTGTGATCCACTTATCCAATGCATCACCAATAATAGTTTTCTTTTGCTCCGGTGTTTTATCTTTTGTCTGAACGCTTCCCGTTGCGCTGTACTTTTCTATTTTAAGATTATCATAATAAAAACTAGTGGCCGTTTTTCCAAGATTAAAGGCGATTGTATTACAAGTTGCCATTTCAGTTGTAACAGTAATCTCTTTAATATAAGTTGTCCATGTGGTAGAATAAGGAACAACGCCAAAGAAATCCCAATGTTTATAACCTCCAGGATTTAATTGTGCCTGTGTAGGAGAAGTTGCTGCGGCATCAGCACGAACATCCATAGTAAGTCTGTATTTTTCGCCCACTTGTACACCCGGAGAAAACTTTACGTAAAATTGTGCATCCCATTCATTAGTACGAACACTGGCATTTGTTAATTTAAGTGCTCTTCCTACTCCCTTAGCACCCTGTCCAACGGCTGTAAACGATGCTGTTATATTAGAATTATACTGATAGTTGGATGCATCAGCAGTCTCAAAATCATTTGCAGTTATCAAACTCCAGCCTGGACCTGTTGATGATAAAATATCCGGAGCAATTAGTTTATTCAGATAAGTTGCATTTTGATTTGCATGCCAACAAAGTGTATGGCCGAAAACGGAAACATTAGCTTCTTTGGCTGTGGTAAGCAATTTATTCACATTATCAAGAGCAAGACTCCCATCTGCCTGTACTATTGCACCGTGCTTCATTTCATAGCCCAAAGTAATCTCATCAAAATTCTTGTTAACTAATCGATACATCAAACTTTTAGTTACATAATCATTTAATGAAATTCCGGCACCTAATTTAAAATTAGGACTAGCTGTTCTATCTATGTAGCTTTTTAAATCCGAATAAGCATTTATTTCTTCCTGATTGGCGATGCTGGTGGGTTTGTCATAATCGTACTTTAAAATATTATCATTTGTACAGGATGCGGCCATCATCAAAATTGAAGACAATAGCGATATTTTGTATAATTTATTCATCTTCTTTAAATTTTTAATTTTTAATAAAATTTTCAATTATACCATTTAGTAATGTAAAATAGTTTTTCCCTCTCCCCAACCCTCTCCAAAGGAAAGGGGGAGATAGGATTGTTTTTTTAATTCTAAATGGTATTATTTTTTAACTGGACTATAAACAGCTGCTGTTACACCTCTATCACGTAATACAAGCGTGTCTTTTGTAGTTAAATTAAAATCTTGGAAATTCACTTTATAATCAAGGTAAATGGCATCCCTGTCTTTGCTTCCCCAACTATTTTTTTCTCCTTTTTTCACAAACTTACCTGTTCCGCTTGCTGTAAACGATGCACTGCTTCCCGATACTGTACAGTTATTTTCACTATCAAAAGTAAGTTTCAGATTAAAATTAATATTAACCCCATAGGCATCTTTGACAACAACTGGAAAATCAATTGTATTTAATGATACCGTATTTATTTTGGAAACCTGATCACCTTCTACATAAGTACTATGTCTGATTACTGTTTTATTAAGAGCCGTATTTCCATTATTTCCAACAATGACATCTTTTCCTCTTCTTAAATAATTGCCGTCCCAAGGATTTACATATTTTACAGCATATAAAACATAATCTTTGGGTGCTACACTCCAGTCTGTACTTAATAGTTTTAGAGGATTAGGCACTAGAGCTTTTCCAGAAAGAATAGTATCTGCATTCACTACTTTTTTCATCTCAAGAGGAATAACATAGGTGTTTTTTACCGACAGAGGATCGGCAAAAAAAGCATCAGACAATTGCACCTCAACACCTCCTGTAATCTGACCTTTTGGAATTACAATCTGATTGCTTGAAAGCGTGTAATAATTGCTTGGCATAGCAACAATATCACTTCCGCCTGCATTAAATAAGAAACCGGCAGGTAATGAATTTGCAACAGCAATATCAATAGTTACATCTTTGTCATTATTATAAACACCGCCTAAAGTTCCCATTATTTTACACTTGTGTTGATTGTCCAATGTAGTGTCAAAAATGTCTTCTCCCAATGTTATAGTTCTGACAGGGTATTGATATGCAAAATAAACCGACTGATGATCAAAATTATCAAACTCTGCATCTTGATTCGTACATGAAACCAAAGAGACAAATACAGCTATTAGCATTAAAAATATTTTATTTTTCATTTTCTTTATTATTAAATTTCATAATACATTAAGTTGAATCTTAATGTTCTACCATCCCTTATTTTGCAGTAAAGCATTAAACTTAAGCGTTTCTGAGTACGGAATTGGCCCAAATTTCATATAATCTTTATAAAGTCTGCTTTCAACAGTAATTCTCTGATGAACACCTCCTTGGATCTTATCCCCATCGGCTGAGACATTTAAATTTGAATTCCATCTTCGTAAATCCCAAAATCTGAATCCTTCAAAACATAACTCCAAACGGCGCTCATTTCTAATTAGGTTACGCATTTCCGTTTTATCAGCTTTAATCGATTCTAGGTAAGGATCAGGCTGTATTATTCCGGCTCTTTTTCTTAAAGCCTTAATAACATCATAGGCAGAAAATCCTATCGTTCCTGTTGCTGTTGGTCCCCAAGCCTCATTTGCAGCTTCCGCATAAATAAGATACAATTCTGTATATCTCATACGTGGTTTATAATGTCTCTGATTATTAATTGAAGTTGGATTTAAATTCACATCCTGTCTCAATAATTTTCTCATATAGTAGCCCGTACGGGTTGAAGTACCTACTTTGTTTAATGCATCATTTGTAGTACCATCACTAGCTGTAGTAATTACAGAATTGCTCACTCCTGCAGTTGATTGGTTTACTAAAATAAATTTTTTCAAACGAGGATCACGGTTATCATA
This sequence comes from Flavobacterium aquiphilum, assembly GCF_027111335.1. Taxonomy (NCBI): domain Bacteria; kingdom Pseudomonadati; phylum Bacteroidota; class Flavobacteriia; order Flavobacteriales; family Flavobacteriaceae; genus Flavobacterium; species Flavobacterium aquiphilum. The sequence goes on from NZ_CP114288.1 coordinate 3,357,530, forward strand.
AGGCTTTGTTGGATCATAATTACTACCAACAGCACTAATAGGGTAACCATTTGCCATTGGGAAAGCATCAACTAAATTTTGAGTTGGATTGACACGCCCATTTCCAAAAAGAGTTGGAGGAAAATTATCCTTTTCTAAACTATTACTATCACCAATGTCGCCTCTCCAAAGAACTTCAGGAGGGTTTATTCCTGCACCTAAACCGCTTAACTCAGTAACATCACTATACCAATTCAATCCGTTAGGAGCTATCCCGGAAACTCCACCATTTAGCTTAAGCAATTCTCCCGCATATTTGGCAGCATCCTCCCAAGTTGTTGTATTTCCAGCGCTGAAAGCAGGACTCGCTGCTAATAAGGCCGCTTGTGCCCTTACCACTTGTGCAATTCTGGAAGACATTCTTTGTCTCGCATATTGACCAAAAACACGATTATAATCGCTTAAATTATCGTAACCTGGAGGCAATGTTGTAGCATCTTCAAAATCTAATGGCAGTAATTCAGTAGCTTTTTTTACATCACTGTACAATTGTTTCATACAATCTTCAAAAGAGGAACGCGCCACATTGAAATTTGAATTTGCAGTTTCTGGCTCCAATAATACCGGAACTCCTAATAACTGATCATTAGTCGCTGTACCTGCATGAGCTTGCAATAAATAATACATATATAAAGCTCTTAGTCCATAAGCTTCTCCCATCAAACGATCTCTAAATAAAAGACTTACTTTTTCATCTTTTGCCCATTTCACTTTACCGGCTTCTGAAAGAAAAATATTCAAATACTGGATGGCTGATCTTGAATTTGACCATTGATCTAATGGATTAAAATTTGAAGTCCACTGACCTGTCGCTATCTTAAGGTAACTGCTTGTTATATTATTTGTTACAGCATCATCTGTTGCCACATCATTAAATGACCAGCTATTTCCAGGCAGTCTTGTATAAGCATTAAGAAGAATTCCCTGTGCATATTCTGCTTCTGCATACATATCGTCAAGCCCTCTATTGTTTTCAATTGCCGGATCAATCAAATCATCACAACCACAAAAAACAAACAGAGCGGATATAAAAATTAATATTTTTATTTTCATAATAATTAAATTAAAGTGTGTGTTTTAAATTTAAAATAATGCTTTAACACCAAGATTATAATATCTGGTTTGTGGTGCACTTCCGACTGTTAATTCCATAACATCTCTGTTCTGAGATATAGTTAACAGATTAGATCCAAGTGCATAAACACTAAGTCCATTAAAAAAAGTTTTTTGAAGCATCTTTTTTGGAAAGTCATAGGTAAGCTGTACTTTAGAAAGATTTACCCTGTCTGTACTATACATCCAAAAATCTGACGAACGGAAATTATTATCACTACTTAATGAAGTTAACCTTGGATAAGTTGCTGTTTCTTTAGTCTCTTCTGTCCAGCTGTCACGTACGTTAATTGAATACTTGTCTTCACCGTCCATCCAGAAATAAGAGCTGTTTTTCATAGCATAACCACCTGTTTGTCCTGTGAAAATTGTAAAGAATGTAAAATTATTCCACTTAGCAGTAAAATTAACTCCAAATGTAAACGGAGCTCCGTTCCACCCAGCTTTACCCAGATAGATTTCGTCTTTATTGTCGATAATACCATCACCATTCTGATCTATATATTTAATATCTCCTGGCTTAACCTGCCCAAAAGTTTGAGAAGGTGAATTAGCAATATCTAGTGCATTCATAAAGAAACCATCACTTTTAAGACCCCAAAGTGCATCTAATGGTTTTCCTTGTCTGTTTTGATAACTGTCATCGTACAATTCGGCTCTCTTTGTTGCTTCAGTATCTACATAAGTACCTGTAAATCCAAGTGCTAAATCAACATTGCCAACTTTTTTATTAAATCTTAAATCAAAATCAAAACCTATGCGCTTATCATCATTATAATTAATATAGGGCAGGAATGAAGTATTAGGGAAACCAGTAACGAAATAATTTGGATACAAAGTTGAAGGCTGAATAATATTACCTGTCACTTCATTAACAAAAAAGTTAGTGTTTAAAGTTATAAAGTTCTTAAAGAAAGCTCCTTCTAATCCAACATTCAGCTCATTTCTCTTTGAAAAACCTAAATCCAAATTTTCACCTCTTCTGGCATCTGTACTTCTGTTAAGAGCACCATCTCTCCAGCTGAACCACTGTCCGTCTGTCTGACTATATATGCTTTCGTATAGGAAATAATTAGACACATCTAGATCTGTATTTAAAACACCTCCTGATACACTTAATTTTAAATTATTAACAGCAGTCACGTCTTTCATAAAATCTTCTTCAGATAATTTCCATCCCAAAGTCATTGTAGGCGAAAATCCTTCACGGTTACCTTCTGCAAATTTTGCTGAATGCACAAATGCACCATTAAATTCTGCATAGTATTTCTGGTTGAAATTATAAGATAAATTCAAACCTAAATTAGCATTGCTTGTTTTATGATAAACACCAGATAGACTTTGTTGAAATCCTGAACCAATAAGCATTGCTGATAAATTATGCTGTTCATTTATTTTTTTTACATAATTAAACTGTCCGGAAAATGCAACCGTTTGAGAAAGGGAGCTTCCACTGATGTTCTCAATACCAGTTTTTGAATCTTTTCCATACTTCGTCAACGAAGTAATCTGGTCTATACCTGCATAGTTATTCCAAGATGCTTCATAAGTTGCATAACTGTTATTATAAGCTTGATTATACGAATTAGAATAATCAACTGCAAAATCTGTGTGAAATGTCAGTCCATCGATAACATCGCCTAACTTAACATTAATGCCAGTATTAAACTGGAACTGACGGCTTGTAAAAGTGTTGTGACCTCCGGCGTATATAGATGCGAAAGGATTAGTAGGATTAAGTTGTGTACCGCCTAATAAATATTGCCCATCAACTATATAATTACTATTTTTTACAAGAGCCATTGATGCAGCATCACTTGGTTCAATCATGTTGATCGGTACTAATGGACTATATAAATAAGGTCGCAGAGTAGCAGCGCTACCCCAGTAATCTGCATTTACTCTTCTGGAATTACTATAAATAGCATTTGCCCCAATTGTTGCTGAAAAGCGGTCATTAATTTGAAGATCAACATTTCCTCTAACATTAAATCTATTATTGTTATTTTTTTCCGCCTCTCCAAAACTTTGTAAAGGATCTTGCTGAGACGAAAAATTAACAACAGTATAATATCGTGCCGATTTATTTCCTCCTGTTATCTCAACATTTGCATCATAATTAAAATAAAACTCCTTAACGTATTTTGGTGAATAATAATTAACATCAGCATATCTGTATGGATTTTTACCTGATGCATAATTATAAATAGTTTCATCAGAATATGTTGGATCTAAACCATCATTAACACGGGCTTGATTATAATAATGCATATATTCGGCAGAACCTAAATATTTTGGAAGGCTCTTAGGAACAAATACTCCATTATCAAATCTTGTCGTAATTTGCTGTTTTTGTACTTTCCCTTTTTTCGTTGTAATATAAATTACCCCTTTTGCAGCACGGCTCCCATAAAGTGCAACCGCAGAAACTCCTTTTAGGAAAGTGATTTGTTCAACTTCAGTAGATATTACTGTACTGGCATCACGGGGAACACCATCAACTAAAACTAAATACCCACTCATTCCCCAGATATTGCCATTATTACTTCCATTATATCCTCCGACAAAAGCCTGCACTCCATCTAGACTATAAGTTGTATAGTTTTTCTCTAATATTTCAGGTTGATTTATGAAAGAAATACCTCCTATTAAATCCCTGCTTTCTTCTTTCTTGAAAGCAACCTGAACCAAATTTGAATTCTCTTTGTTTAAATTGATGTCATCTATACCTGTTGTTGCTTTTATTACAAGCGTAGTATAACCAGCAGCCCTAAACTCTAAATCTGTATTTGTTGTTACATTTATTGAGTAGCTCCCGGTCTTGTCAGTAACTATTGAAATATTATCTTTTTTACTGACAATAGCTGCATTCTCAAGTGGTTTTCCTTCTGCTCCCATAACAATTCCGGACAAAAATATTTTCTGATCAATTTGAGCGAAAATATCGACAGATGAGAAAGCAAATAGCACAAAACATAACACTATTTTAAGTTGTATATATCTCATTATTCTATAATTTTATTTTTAAATTTTTAAAAAAATCATTTTTATTACCATCCAGGATTTTGTGAAAATTCCAAATACATATTTACATCTGCATTTTTTAACGGAAGCCAATAATGCTTTTCGCTAAAATTTCTCTCCAAAATCACTTCCTCACGGATATTAATGACTCTATTTTCACTTGGTTTTGTTGCATCAAATGTAGAAGCACGATCAAATTCTATAGATTTTTTAATAGTATATGGTTTTTGAATGAACAGTAACCAACGGCGTAAATCATTAAAACGGTGTCCTTCAAAACTCAACTCCACAGCACGTTCACGTCTAACTTCGCTCATAAAAGAATCCAATGAACCTAAGTAGTCTGCGGCTACGTGTCCAACTCCGGCTCTGTCACGAATTACATTTATAGCATCTACGGCAGTTACTGAATATTTTGGATCTTTTCCTGTAGCTGAACCGTAACCCTGAGCGGCCGCTTCAGCATACATTATATAGATATCAGACAAACGCATCCAAGGAAGGTGAATATTTAAATTGTTGCCATAGTCAAATCCACCATCAAACTTATTGGCACTTCTTGGAATAAACTTATAAAGCAAATAACCCGTTCTGCTTCCTGTACTTATGTTTCGGTAACTGCCGTTTGTATATAAGTTTGCATAACGATTGCTTTCTTCAGCAGCCGGAATAGTACCCGAAACGCATTTTACACCATCATATACAATATCATTGTAAAAACGAGGATCACGGCCTTTCCAAGGATATCTTGGATCATATCCTGAATCTGGATCAGCCTGAGTTATGTCTTTAATTGGTTTTCCATTTGCCATTCCGTAATTATCTACATAATTAGCAGTAGGAAGAAATTTCACATCCCCGTCACATATTTGAGGTGCTGGCTGATACTGTTTAGAAGTCCCCCAGTTGGAACCGTTTGCTCCCCAGTAAGGTCCTCTAAAAATAGCTTCAGTACCTCCTGGCATTTTCCAGTTACTTCCGGTAGTATAAAAATTATCACTATATTTTGTAAACGGCATTAATTTATACTGAGAAGTACCACTTTCTGTAATATTCAATAATTCTGCAAAAGCTGCAGCGGCTTTTTTACAATACTCCGCATTATAAGTAGCATTTCCTGTAGATACTTTATTCATCAACGGACTTCCTGCCCATAGATAATTTTTACCTAAATATCCCAGAGCCATTATTTTATTGATACGAAGCTCATTCTTTCCTAATGTTCTTTTTCCTGTAGTTGTATTGTCCCAATTAACAGGAAGTAAGTCAGCTGCTGCTCTGAAATCACTAGCCGCTTTATCAGCACACTCCTGATAACTAAGTCTTGGCAATCTAAGCGGTTGATCACTAGGAAGCACCTCATCAATATAAGGAAGACCTCCAAAATACTGCATAAACTCGAAATGAAACCATCCTCTAAAAAACAACAATTGTCCTTTGATTAAATCTTTTTCTTCTTGAGTATATTCGGTCATTTTATCAATATTGGCAAGACCAATATTGGCTTTACGAATGCCCGCCCAGCCTAATGTCCACAAATCCTTATGCATACGATCATTATCCGTACTGACAGTGTTTCTGTTCATCCAGCCTGCCTGCCATCCGTCATACTCTTTTTGCCAGCCCCAAAAATCTCCTTTATCGATCTTACATATAAAGTGAAAATCACGAGCAGTTGATTGAATTTCGTCTTCTCCCCAATTCCATGAATTTGTCCAATATCCATTGGTAAAATCCGGAATGCTTTGATACAATTCCTCTGTGAATCCCTGAAAATTTTCAAAATTTTTGAAAGCCTCTTCGGGTGCTATATCTGACTCTGGAGATTTTTCTAGATAATCATTACAGGATCCTGAAAGTAAAAGTAAGCCTACAATTAAGCTGTACTGCGCTATTATTTTAATATAATTCTTCATAGTTGTAATTTTAGAATATAATGTTAGCCCCCAAATTGAACCTTTTTACAGTTGGATAAGCACCTTGTGATGCCCAACCCGTTCCAGCATAATTTGCTTCTCTATCATCGGGCATATTAGACCATAAAAACAAATTATTTCCATTTAAATAAAATCGAATGCTTTGGAGTCCCGACGATTTTATCCAATTCGCTTTTTTGTCGAAAGTATAAGCAATCTCAGCATTTTTCAGACGGAGGTAGGATCCGTCATACATGTATCTGCTTCCGTTGTTATATTCACTGGCTGTTGCAAGCCATCTTGGAACTGGCTGATCTGCATTCGTATCATCTTTTGACCAATAAAATCCTTGATCATATACAACATGGTTTTGACCTGATAAACTGGTAAGAACAACTTGTCTGGTAACATTATTTACACCATAAAACTGTACAAACGCACTGAAACCTTTCCAATTAACACCAACGGTATTATTATAAGTGTTTTGTGGGGTACCTGTGTAGCCAAAAGGTATGTTATCTTTAGAATCAATAACCCCGTCACCATTATAATCTAAGATGTTATAATTACCGGGAAGTTTTGCCGCATCATTTGTGCTATGAACAGTACTGGCATATAACTCATCCCAAGTATTGTAGTACCCCTGACTTACATACGAATGCGCCTGACCGATTGAATATCCTTCACTTTTTTGATAATCAGGCAGTAATTCAGGATTATCTGCGCTTATAATTTTATTCTTGGCATGAGTGAAATTAGTTGTCCACCATAAATTCAAACCATTCCCAAAAGTATGACTGAACTTTAATTCTAATTCGTAGCCTTTATTTTTAACTTCACCTAAATTGGCAACAGGTGCTACTGCACCGTAGTAAGACGGTATTGCTCTGCTGGAACCACTCAATAAAATATCGGTACGATCTTCTTGATAATAATCAAAAGTACCTGTAACAAATCCTTTAAAGAAAGAAAAATCAGCACCTATGTCACTTTTCTTTGCTTTCTCCCAGTGTACATCTTCATTACCAACAGTTGCTTGTTTATACCAAGTATAAGGACTTGCCTCTGCAGCCTCCCCAGTTGTTCCTAAAACCGAATTACCACCGTATGCCCATTGGGATTGATAGAGAAATCTTCCATTAATATTATCATCACCAATCTCTCCATACGTAGCTCTAATCTTTAATAAATCAAGGAATGATTCCGTACTCTTCATGAAATTTTCTTTGGAAACAATCCAGCTTAAACCACCAGAAGAGAAAAATGCAAAACGATTCTCCTTGCTAAACTTTTCAGATCCATTGTAGGCGCCATTATATTCTATAAAATATTTATCGGCATAATTATATGTAGTACGGAATACCCAGTCTTCTCTATAATGAGGAATCTCGCTTCCCATAGCCTGCTGATCCCTACTAAAAAGTCCCAGTGCTGTTATATGATGATTATCGGCAATTTTTGTTTGATAATTTAACTGTAACTGATAAAAAAGTTTACGATAAGTTGAATAATCTCTTACTGATCCTCCGGTAGTACTCCATTTTACACCTTCCTGAAAATCAAACCTGTTATTAGAATCATAAGTTTTGCTGAAAAGAGCCACGCCAGTAGCTGGATCAATATACTTTTGTTGTACATCATTATATAAATCAGTTATACCTCTATCCCCTTCTACAAATGAATTATCTAAGGCAACCATTCCTTTAAAGCTTAGCCCTTTTACCCATTTGTCAAAACTTTGTTCAAGTGTAAAATCTGTGTTAAGTCTTGTTGTAGTCACATATTGAATACCGCTTATCGCAAGATTCCTTACAGAGTTTGATGCTTTCCCTTGATTTGGTGCATAATAGCCCCAGGAACCATCCTCATAATAAGGCAGGAAAACATCCGGAGCAGTTGAATATGCTGCATCCCACATAGTATATTCGCCCCCGGAAGCTCCCCAAGGACTTTTCTTGATACCACGAGAACCGGCCAAACCTACTTTGAATACTGTACTAGGAGTAACTTGATAATCTAAATTACTTCTAACATTCAGACGGTTAAACCCATACCCTGGGTCATATCCTCTATTGTTATTATATTTTTTAAACATATCCCCTTCACTTAAAAAATCAGCGGTTGCAAAATATTTTACCGCTTTGGTTCCTCCGCTTACGTTTAAACTCGCATTATAAGACATCGCATAGTCATTAAATAAAGCATGCTGCCAATCTACGTTAGGATAGCGCTCAGATTCTTGTACATTTGCTGGATATCTATACTTATTAATAATAGCCTGTGGGACATAATCAGCCCAGCTAGATGGACTTAATGCCAGCTCGTTTTCGATGACACTGTTTTTAACCATTAATCCGTCATAGGAATCTAGCTTAGCTGGCAATTTAGAAAGGGTTTTCACGGTAGTATTGAAAGTAGTTCTTATCAGTGCTTTACCAGATTGACCTCGTTTAGTTGTTATAAGTATTACTCCATTTGCTCCTCTCACTCCATAAACCGCAGTAGCCGATGCATCTTTTAATACCGAAACAGATTCTACCGAACTAATCTCAACACTATTTATTGGTCTCTCTACACCGTCAACCAGAATAAGAGGTTGTGCATTATTCCATGTACTTGCACCACGTATAAAAAGCTGTGGATCTTCCTCTCCTGGCATTCCTGAACTGGCCGAAGTTATCAAACCAGGTACATTACCTGTCAATGCCGCACCAATACTTTGAACACCTCCTGCTCTCTCAAGAACTTTACCGGAAACCTGAGTAATTGCAGCTACTAAACTTGCTTTTTTCTGTTTCCCATACCCAACTACAATAACCTCATCTAAGGTTGTTTTTTCAGGTGTTAGTACTACGTTAATTTCGGTGTTACTGCCTACTTGTCTTTCAACAGTTTTAAAGCCAACAAAGCTGAATACCAAAACGGCGTCTGACGGCACACTAATTTTATACCTTCCATCAAAATCGGTGGTAACACTTAATTTGGTATTGCCTTTTACTGTAATTGTTGTTCCTGGCACACCATGGCCGTCTTCTGACGATGTTACCCTTCCAGTAACTGTGATTTGCTGTTCGATGTTACTGTTTACAACATATTTTGAACCAGAGAAGTCATTCTCTGCAGCAGATAGTTGCGTGATAAACAAAAACTGAAACAAAACTCCTAAAGGCAGATACTTAGCTCCGTTTAGAATTTTAGATAATTTTATTTTCATGTTATTTAAATATTTTGAACTTGATCTATACTTTATACTGTTATCAATACTGCGACAAACAGATACAGATTTGATTAAACTAATTTTATATTCTTCCCAGCCGAAAATTGATAAGCTTTCATTTTTTATTCAGGCTGATAATTATAATGTCATATTCAAACTTGTAACTGTTTAAGTAAAATCATTTGAATTTCTGGATGAAAAATTGTCTTGAAAAAGTTGAATACATCAAGACACCAGTTGTTAAGTAAAAGATCATTAAATTGTTTTTGAATCATAATGCTTTTATAATTCGCATATGATTTAAAAATTAAAGGCCGTTTAAAAGAATCAGCCCTTAAAAAGGTTTTCCGAAAAAATAAAATTTTGGTCATAATGGTTAATAAATTCTTGGTTAATTGTTTGGTGTTTTTTTTAATTATAATTTGTTCACTGTAGCATTCGTTTAAAAGTTTAAGTATTTGATTCTATTTCTTTATTTTAAAAAAATATTGTTCTAATAAATCAGTCTTTAGAAACAATAGGAATATCGCTCAATATATTTACCCCCGTGATTTAACAATATAATTGTGGGATAGGAAAATAAATCCTGAAATATTATCATATCGATAAAAAAATTACAGGATTCAAAAGTATTTGTTAAAAACAGATGTCAACTATCTTTACGTTACAGATGCTTTACACTACGTTACATAAAGGACAAAAATGTGTTACATAGCAAAAAAGAATACCATTTCCCCAGATTTTACAAGAGAAAACGGGTGCTATTAAAAATGAGAGAGGTAAGACTTGATGCAGATTTTTTATAGATATCTGATTTTTTAAGTAAAAAACATATCTAAAAAGCAGTTCAATTTATCCCAAAATCAACATTAGGATTTTATAGTTTTTTTTTATGCAGATTTGCTTCGCCTGTTCGGTGTCGATCGAGGAATGTCATTCAGTAAATGATGTAGTTATTCTCACAAGGACGCAAAGATAAAATTGGATTTCTTTGCGTCTTCGCTACTTATGAGAATTATATTTAGATAAAATCTAGTAAAAAGTCTTAATCCTAATGACATTGATTGCTCAAGTCGCAGATTATTGCAGTTTTTTTATGCTAATTAGTCTGATTTATGTCTAATTTGCAACCTGAGGTTAACAAAGGATGGAGTAAATAATACCCTAATTCTGTTATACTCTTTACATTAAGTATTTCATTAAAAGTTCTTCAGGAAAATCCTGTTACTTTCTGGAGCCCCCAAATAAGAAGGTTTTAATCCGCCGCAGTCTATAAGTATTTTTTCAAGTACAATTCCCGGATCTAATGCTCGGATGCGAAGTGTATGTTTTCCAGATTTTAAAATGCTGTGTTTGGTTGCAGATTTAATAATATGTTCTGCCTGCCATTTCCCTAATTCTCCTCTATACTTTCCATTAAAATTCACTATCTGCGGGATATCACCGTCAAAAGAAATTTCATAACGGAGTCCTTTATTACTATTAAAATTAAGGGTAGGCGCCAGAAGAAGTTCTACATTAAACTCCCCTGTTGAAGTAAAGTTAATTTCATACTCCACAAAAACATTTTCCTTTGGATCGGGATAAAGATTCTGCGGAAAAGTGGTAATACCGCTTTTTGTTTTTCCAAAATTAGGAATAACTCCCCAATGGATTCTTTTTGCATCACCAACCGCTGAAAAATGTTCTGCCTCAATGGACACATAGCCGTCTTTTTCAACAAAAACCGTTGGTACATTTTTCTCGGATTCAGCAACGTATTTGGTTTCAGGCATTATATTTTTAGGCAAATCATTCCAATTTTTGTACCCAATACGCATCTGATCCATGATATGAACCCACTTCCCACCAGATATTTCATTGTTGTATTTATATTGAAGAACGGAATCTCGTTCAAATTTACTTTTTACTAAATCTGCATAATAATTTGCCTCAATATCTTTTTGCTGAGAAAGTATTTTATTTTTAGCTTGTGCAAAATACATTTCGTACAAATTACTGCAGGCATCTACTGGATACAGTACTAATTGAAAATAAGCATCTTTATATTCCTTTGGCATTTCATTATAAACCCTATATGCATCCAATGCTAAATTTTTATAATCATTCACCACCGTTTGAAATTCATTATAATTTTCCAGACTGTACGTTTGACTATCAAGCATTTCAGGGGTTACACGACGATTAAACTTTGGATATGTGTTTAGAAATCCAGCAATCTCTTTGGAATATTTTTTTCCAAACTGTTCTGCAGCCCACTGCTCAGTAAAATCAAATAAATTTTGCGAATTAAATTTCTTAGGATTCCATGCCATATCTAAAAAAAAGCTGATTGGAAACTCCATTGGTTTTAAGTCCCCAACATTGACAACCCAAACTTTATCCACGCCGTGTTCGTAGCTCAGGTTCATTTGCTCCCAGACTCTTTGTATCGGGCTTATGTTAATCCATTTTGAATTTCGTGGTGCTCCCACGTAATCAAAATGATAATACATTCCGTACCCTCCTTTATGTAATGGTTTGGTTAGATCAGGAAGTTTGCGCACATTGCCCCAATTATCATCGCAAAAAAGTAAAATTACATCATCAGGTACACGCATACCTTCATCATAATAATCCTGAACTTCTTTATATAATGCCCATACCTGTGGAGTAGCATTGGGTGCTTTTCCAGTGACCTGAGAAATAATTTGACGTTGTTCTTTTACTATGTTTTCCAGTAAACTAATGTTAGTACCTTTACCCATAGCCTCATCTCCATCGCCACGCATACCAATTGTTACCAGTTTTTCCCAGCTTTTACTACGAGTTATACCACTTTTCCAAAATTCATCCAGAACAGTTTTATTTTTGGAATAATCCCAGACATTAGGAAGATTATTCTTTTTTATGTAGCGATGCCAATCCGTTTGGGCTAAAGCCATGGGTTCATGGTGTGATGTTCCCATAATTATTCCCATTTCATTGGCCAAAGGCCCACTTGCAGCGTCATCATCATAAAAAGCATTGCCCCACATCGCCGGCCACATATAATTCGCTTTTAAACGCAACAGTAATTCGAAAACTTTTTCATAAAAACGACTGTTAAAACCTCCAAAAGTCTGCTTCGCCCAACCGCTTAAAGCCGGTGCTTCATCATTAAGAAAAATTCCTCTGTATTTCACTGCAGGCTCACCATCAGTATATGTTCCTTTTATAAAATAAATATTATCATTTTGCTTTACAGGAACATCTGCCCAATAGTACCAAGGAGAAACACCAATTTGTTTTGATAATTCATAAATCCCATAGATTGTCCCACGTTTGTCGCTGCCTGCAATGACGACCGCTTCCTGAACGTCTTTAAAAGGATTTTGAACATTCTGAATAATAAATTTTTCATTTTTTCCAATCAAAGCTTTTCCATCAATTTTCTTTTGTTTGATCAAATTATCGATAATAGGATTTCCCACCATCCCAATTATAACAAGAGGTGAAGAAGCAACTGGATTTTGATTAAGGACAAAAGGTTTTGCACCTGTAACTTTTTCAAAATCTGATTGTAAATTACCTACAGCCCGCATAATACCAGCATCCAACGTGGTATTTACAAAAAAAGAAAGATTTACCGATTTTTCTTTTAAAACAATAACATCAGAACTTCTTACATTCTTTATAAAAGGTTCTGTAGCTCTTAAAGGCCAATAAATACAGATTATCAATACTGTAATCCAACTGTGAATACTTTTCATTAATTTTTATTTTAATTAGTGATTTATATTTTCTAATAGTAGTTTTCCGTAACTGTTAATATAATAATAACCTAATCAGCTACATTATTCATTTTACAAGTAAACTTTATAAATGTCAATTCCCCACAGGTAGTTAAATAAATTTGTACTAATCGGTGAAATTTTTGACCAATGCACAATCTGGTTTTAAGTAGATACTAGTGATTATTTATTTCAAAAATATTGAAAAGATACTAAAAAAGCCGAGAGAATTATCCCTCGGCTTACCTAACTAAAACAAACTTAAAACTAACAAATTATTAAGGTATCCTGTAAAAACTACACTCATAATTGTTAACCAAAATTCTTATTTAAATTAGTTTTTCATTAAATCCAAAACTTAGTATCCAGGATTTTGATAAGCTTTCTTTTCAGCATCTGTCATTTCCATCCCATCAAGCTGACCAACTGGAATTGGTCTTAAATAATGATATGGCAAGATAGTTCTTGTTATTGTTGCAGGAGTATGATTGCCATAACTAGCTCCTCCAATTCTATAGGTTCCTGCTAACTCATTCCATTTTTGAGTACGTACTAAATCATACCAACGGTATCCCTCACCAAAATATTCACGTGAACGCTCAGCTAGAATATAGTTAATGTCAATAACAGCTGGAGTTGCTGCAGTAAGTGCCGCACTATTATCTGCAACTTTTGCTACATTACCATTATTATCCCAACGCCATTTACCTGCACGTGCACGGATAACATTAATCAGGCTTCTGGCTGTCATAGATCCAGTTGCTCCTTTTACAGCAGCTTCAGCAGCTACAAAATAGAGTTCTGAGAATTTAGCAATAGGAAATGGTCTTGTACTTGCGGCATTAGGCTGTCCTAAAGTTCCAGCATTGTCTGTACGGTATGGCCCCATTTTCCAAAATCCCGGATACACAATTCTACTAAATCCTAGAGGAGAGATTACATAATCAGATCTACCTGGTAATACTCCGGCACCAATACCACTATCGCCTGCTCCAGAAGGATATGTTATAGCAGTAGCAGGTTCTGCTCCCAAAAACGTTAATACAGCATCTTTTGAAGTTATAGGCAATGAATTTGCATTATACAATGTTGTTACATCTGTTAATCCAGTTCCTTTTAAATTCCAGTTTCCACGATACACTGTTGTAAAAGTACCATCATAACGTGAATCATTTGTTTTATCAGCAAATGTGTTTGTAAAAACATCGATAGGAGGAGCCATACGAGTCCAAGGACGTCCTAAAGCCTGAGCCGCTTCACGCTGAACAGGAGATACTAAAGCACCAGCTGCATTTTTACTTTTAATGGCTGTATAATTCCAGGTTGGCATCCATCCTGCAAAATTATCTGCATCGCCTCCACCAGCATAAGTAAGACTCGATCCGTTATAATACTCATTAGCTTCTGTATGGTCTGCATAAAGCAACATTTCTTTATTACGGTCATTAGATCCCAAATTGACATCGTAGAAACTTGCCTGTAAAGCAAAATTAGTCCCAGCATTATTAATTCCTTCTAAAGCAACATTATATGCTTCTTGAAAATACCATTGTGCATTGTGACCGTTAGGGTCTGTTCTGGGAGTTTCTGGATAAGTTGGTATATTATTTGGGTTTTCCAACCACCAAGCATACGTCAAATAAGCTTTTGCTAAATATAATCGAGCCAATGTTTTAGTTGCTGTACCAGTCAATCTAGATGCATCTGGCAGTTCAGCCACTGCTGCTTTTAAATCAGGAAAAATCCCTTTGGTATAAACTTCTGCTACATTGTTACGTACTGAAAATCTTGAAGGTTTACTATTAAATTTTAATTCCCCTGCCCCTAGATCCAGAGGAACTCCTCCAAAAGTCTGTACCAACAAGAAATAATCAAATCCTCTGAAAAATTTAGATTCAGCAATCAAACTTTTTGCAACGCCCACTGCTGCTCCATTTTCAATAATTCCATTGGCAGTATTAATATCCGCAAAGGAATTATTCCATAAGACATCTGAACGACTTGAACTTGGTGTAATTGTCCCTACACCTGATAAATCATGATCTTTAAAGTTACCATCGGCGCTTTGTGCATAGGTAGACTCATCTGTACCTGTTTCTAATGAATTATAAAAATAAGCATTTCCATACAGCCAGCGTAAATGTGCATAATGCGATGTTAATCCTTGAATTACACCCTGTTCCGTTTTGAAGTAGCCAGGCTCATAAAAATCATGCGGTTTTTCCTCCAATAGGTCAGAACAACCTACCAAACTAAACAAAGCTACTGATCCTACTATTATATTTTTAAATATATATCGTTTCATATTATGTTTTATTAAAATGTTAAATTAAGACCCATTAAAAAGTTGCGAGTTGATGGCGTATTTGTACCAATAACTAAAATTCTACGAGGGTATGAATTTACTGCTTGGTTTTGATCACCTAATGAATTTGTTTCTGGATCCATACCAGACATATCATGATAAGGAGAAAAGAAAACAAATGGATTCTGAACAGAAGTATATATTCTTAATTTATCAATTCCGACTTTTTTCATAAAATCTTCCTTAAGAGTATAACCAAGAGTTATTGATCTTATTTTCAAATAAGAAGCATCAAAATACCCCATAGTTGACATATATTTTGGATTATCACCACTCCTAACTCCATTTGGATTTGGAAAATCTGCACCTGTATTTGTTGGTGTCCAATAGTCTACATCGACATTACTGCTTCGTCCATTAAGCAAATTCAGATAACTAGCGCTACCATAAAGTGTACTTACTAAAGTTCCACCGCTTTTGAATGCTCCAACAGCATTAAAATCAAAACCTTTATACGTTAAGTTAGTATTGAATCCACCTTGAAAGTCAGGATCGGTATCAAGAATTTGTCTATCTGTAGC
The DNA here is from genome assembly GCF_027111335.1 of Flavobacterium aquiphilum. Classification (NCBI taxonomy): domain Bacteria; kingdom Pseudomonadati; phylum Bacteroidota; class Flavobacteriia; order Flavobacteriales; family Flavobacteriaceae; genus Flavobacterium; species Flavobacterium aquiphilum. The sequence continues at coordinate 3,373,477 of NZ_CP114288.1, forward strand.
ATCAATTCTACGCGTAGGAGAACCATCAGGATTAAAACCTCCAGTATATTTTACTTTAATAGATCCTACAACAGTTCCTGCTTGATTAACACCTGTTGGTCCTGCTTCATATTTATCCATAAAAGCGTCACCCTCTTGCCAAAGCCCAATTTTTTGATAATCATAAACAGAGGCGATATTATGACCAACAAACCATAAGTTAGCTTCATCCCTATCTTTTCCAGAAGCAAGAGAAGTAATTTTATTTTTATTAGCATAAAAGTTAACACCCACTGTCCAAGTTAAGCCATTTGGGTTATCCAAAATCACTCCATTTAATGAAATTTCATATCCTTTATTTTCTGTAGCACCAACATTTGCTGTATAACCACTAACACCTGATGTTGTTGGCAAGCCAACTCTTTGTAATAAATTTTCCGTTTGTGTATTATAATATTCTACAGTACCTGTCAAACGGTTACCAAAAAATCCAAAATCTAAACCATAATTCATAGTCTTAGAATATTCCCATCCTAAAGCAGGGTTAGGCAATTCAGTAACATAAACTCCCGTAGAATAAGTAGTTCCGAAATTATAAGGTCTTGTACTTAAAGTTCCTAAGGTAGCATACGGATCAACTGACTGGTTAGAAGTTTCACCATATCCTGCACGCAGTTTCAAAGAACTAAGCCAACTAATATCCTTCATGAAAGATTCATTAGAAATAGTCCAGCCAGCTGAAATTGCCGGATAAGTTACCCATTTGTGACCTTCTGCCAATCTTGATGAACCATCAGAACGCAACGTACCTGAAATAAAATAGCGATTATCATACGAATACATTAACCTTGCCATATAAGAACGTAATCCCCATTTTGTATAATCCTGTTCAGACGGTGTGATAGTGATAGGTTCCTCACTTTGTCCCAGATTATAAAATTGAAATGCATCAGAAGTAATTCCGTTTCTTGAAATTCTCGAACTATTACCTGTATAACCCTCATTAGAATATAATCCAACAAAATTAATTGTATGTTTTTGGGCAAAAGTCTTATCATAAGTAATTAAATTCTCAAGTAACCATTGCGTTGACATGAAGTTACTAATTGAAGCATTTGATAAAGTTGCAGCATTTACATCAAAAACACCTTGGCCTTCATAATACCCATTATTAGTTGCACGGAAATTCAATCCAGAATTTAATCTGTATTTCAAACCGTCTACACCTGGAATTTTAAGCTCAGCAAAAATATTGTTATAAGAACTAAACGCTCTGTTTTGGTTAATATACTTGTCGCCTAAAGCATTAATAGATTCTCTTGTATAAACCCATTTATCATCTATTAATCCCATATTAACAGTTCTCTTTAAATTGCCATTAGCATCATAAGGATTAACCAGAGGCGACATCCCTAAAGCCGCACCAGGCCCAATATTATCACCGTTTGTAATTGCATAGTTGTTATTAGTAGTAAATCCTACGCGAAATGCAGTCCCAATTTCCTGATCTAATGATGCTCTAAGACTAAAACGCTCATATGATTGCACAGGCAAAACGGATCCTTCTTTATAATACCCTAATCCTCCAGTATAAGAACCGCCTTCGCTTCCTCCGGAAACACCAAAATCATGACTTATAATTTGTCCAGAATCATACAACAATCCTTGCCAGTCAGTATTAGTACCTCTTACCTCGTCTCTTCCATCCGAATATAATTTAGTAACATCACGAAGTGCTGCAAACTTATCGCCATTCATCATATCGTATTCCCCAAAAACATTCTTTACACCACCAAATCCATTATAAGTAAATTTAGGTTTTTGACCTTTATACCCTTTATTCGTTGTAATCAACACAACTCCATTGGCACCACGAGATCCATAAATAGCAGTAGCAGAAGCATCCTTCAAAATGTCAAGTGATTTTATATCAACAGGATTGATATCTCCAATTGACCCTGCAAAAGGAACACCATCAAGTACAACCAAAGGATCATTACTTGCCGTAAGCGATCTGGTACCACGAATACGAATTTGCATGGATGCTCCTGGTTTTGTAGAGGTTTGAGTTAACTCCACACCTGGTAATCTTGCCTGTAATGCTTGAGTAACATTTCCTGATGCATATTCGCTCAATTCTTTTCCTGCAATTGTAGATACAGACCCGGTAACTGCTTCCTTACGTACAGCACCGTATCCAATTACTACAATTTCTTTCAAAGTATTGGATTCTTCTTCAAGCTTAACATTAATAGTGTTTCGCCCGTTTACATCCACTTCTTTGCTTTTTAAACCCACAAAACTAAAAACAAGAACACCATTTGCAGGCACACTTATGGAGTAATGCCCATCAAAATTGGTACTCGCTCCACCCTTTCCTCCTTTTACATTCACATTTGCCCCAGGAATAGGGCCATTGGCATCTGATACTACACCAGTGACCGTTGTCTGCGCATTCGAAAACAGTGAGAATGCAAACATCATCATCAAAAAACAAAAACATCTAAAATGCCTCTGTCTACTTGTAACAAAAAAGTTAGTCATAAAAATTGATTTAAATTAAAAATTCATTTTGGTTTAGTTAATAAGTGTGTTTTTAACAGAAAACCATTAAAAACACTGTTGTTTATTTTTTAACAACTATGAGCTTCGTAAAGCAATCGGTTGTCTAATTTATTCCTCTATTAAGGCAAAAGCCACTTAATTCCAATCGACAAAAAAAGTCAATTAAAAAAAATAAAATAATGTGAATATTAAGGGAACTAGAGAATTAAAATAAATTCTCAATTGATTTACATAAACAATTTTCTTCTTATCCCATAAGGATCAATTGTAATAATTGCCCCATCCTCTGTATAATCAATTTTAGTAACCTTCATACTTCGCAAATGTGTTACCCCTCTTGATAAACTTGAATCATGATAAAACAAATACCATTCATTTTTTACTTCACAAATCGAATGATGCGATGTCCATCCGATAACTGGATTTAAAATTCTTCCCTGATAAATAAATGGCCCATAAGGATTATCACCTATGGCATAACATATAAAGTGAGTATCTCCTGTTGAGTATGAAAAATAATACTTGCCTTTATACTTATGAACCCAAGAAGCTTCAAAAAAACGACGATTATTATCTCCTGCTAACAGTTGTTCTCCATTTTCATCCAAAATTTTTATTTCTTTTGGCTCTTCTGCAAATTCAAGCATATCATCCCTGAGCAAAGCTACAATAGGGCCTAATGCTCTTTCATTTACTGATGGTTCCTCATTATTTTGGTCATACTTGTTATTTCTGTACTTCTGAAGCTGTCCGCCCCAAATTCCTCCAAAATACATATAATGTTTCCCATCTTCATCTTCAAAAACTGCTGGATCGATACTATAACTTCCTTTTATCGCATCAGCCTCTGGTTTAAAAGGCCCAATAGGTGAATCCCCAACTGCCACTCCAATCTGAAAAATTCCATCCGCACGTTTAGCAGGGAAATACAAATAATATTTTCCGTTTTTATAAGCTGCATCTGGAGCCCACATTTGCTTTTCTGCCCACTCCACATCATCAACATGCAATGCAACCCCGTTATCAACAACTTCTGATGAAATATCATCCATCGAGAAAACATGGTAATCTTCCATTCCAAAATGATCTCCATTATCATTGAAGGGAATCCCGGCATCTATATCATGGGAAGGATAAACATATATTTTACCATTAAATACGTGTGCCGAGGGATCGGCAGTATAGATATGGGATACTAAAGGCTTTGAAATCGCCAGTTCGTTAATTTCCTCGAAATTAATCTGTTCAATACTATCTTCAGGCATAGTGATAATTTTATTTAAATAATTAAGTTCTTCTATTTTTAAGTTCTGATTCAATTTGTACTTCCATTTCTTTATTGATTTTATAGAAAAACAACAATCCAGTGCCAATCAAAAAAGGAATAGCCGGAAAAATACTTACTAATAATTTGATTCCATTAATAGCTACTTCTGTTTGTACCAATGAATTTGGCACGTAATGAAAATAGCCAAGAAACAACGTTGTTAAAGATCCTCCAATACTCAACCCTGTTTTTAGTCCTACCATCATCGCTGAAAAAATAATGGCAGTTGCACGACGGTTATTCAGCCATTCGGAGTAATCAGCAACATCTGCAATCATAGCCCAAAGAATTGGGATTGTGATTCCATAGAAAAAACCGTGTATTATTTGTGAAAAAAACATAAGTCCAATAGAATCTGGAGAAAAGAAATAAAACGCGATGATAAACAACGTAGAAATAAACAAAAATGCACCAAAGACATTACGCTTACCATATTTATCAGCGAGATTCTTAGACAATGTAATGCCGACAATCATAAAAATGATACCTCCTGCATTAAACAATCCAAATCCAGCAGCAACAGGATCATTTCCAAAATGATTTAAACCGATATCAGATAACAAATTTAAAATAGGGCTAATAAAAGAGGCTAATTGCTCTTTATTTACATAATTTTCAAAATAATAAACATAAGAACCACCTTTCATTGCCAAAGTAACAAAAACCAAAGTAGTTAATGTCAGCATAATAAGCCACGGTCTATTTTTAATCAAATCACTCAAATCTTCTTTAACAGTTGACTTTTGCTCTGGTTTAGGAACTATTCTTTCCTTAGTGGTCAAAAATGTAATTAAAAGCATTATTGTTCCGATAATTGCCAAAACAGTCATTACTTTTTCTATTCCTAAGGCCTTATCGCCATTTCCGGCACTTTTTATAATTCCAAGCATAAAAACCTGAACAAAAAACTGCGCAAACATGACAGCCACAAAACGATAGGATGACAAACTGTTTCTCTCAGCCATATCCCCAGTAATTACACCACTTAAGGCAGAATATGGTAAATTATTTCCCGCATAAAAAATCAATAATAAGGTGTAAGTAACTACAGCATAGATAACTTTTCCCTTATATGAAAAATCAGGAGTCGAAAACGCCATTAAAGCAACAACTCCCAAAGGAATTGCCGTAAGTAAAATCCAAGGCCTGAATTTTCCCCATTTTGTTCTGGTTCTATCTGCTAAAACCCCAATTATTGGGTTAAAAACAAAAGCAGCAACTAAACCAACAATTAACATAATAATTGATGAATCAGTAGGTGACAATCCATATATGTCGGTATAGAAGTAAGCCAAATAGGTCATCAAAGTTTGAAAAACTAAGTTTGCAGCTAAGTCTCCTAAGCTGTAACCAATTTTTTCTTTAATGGACAATTTTTGTGAAGTAAAATTCATTAGTTATTTTGTTAGTAATTAATATTTATCTGAATACACAATCTCTAAAATTCTTTTGCCTAAAAGGCAATCATGAAGATAGAGAAAAAAAACAATCGGTTGTGTTAACCTGCAAAAAAATAGCATGCGAATAGTTATTCCAATTTTAAGGAACAACTCAAACCATTACTATATGTTTTCATTTTTAATCTCATCTTTTTGCTATAAATTAGTTATACTTTGATAAGCTTTCTTTTGCTTTAAATTGGCATCAAACAACAGTGGATAATTTGTTCTACCTTTTATCGGCCAGTCGTTTAACCATGATTGACCATCATGAACACCCCAAAAAGTAACTCTGCTGATTTTGTCTTTATGCTTCAAGAATAGTCTAAAAAGTGACTCATATCGATTTGCCAATTTGTTTTGGATTGAGTCTGGCAATCCGTTTGGATAAGGATTCATTTTTTTGTTTCCTTGAAAATTCTGATTTACATCGGCGCCTCTCAGATCTCCGGGATTTGGTAAAACAGTAATATCAAGTTCCGTAAAAGCAACTTTAAGCCCAAGGGCTGAATAATCCAAAATACTTTGTTCTATTTCATTTAATGACGGACTGTTTAATCGCCAATGTCCTTGAATACCAACACCGTCGATTTTTCCGCCGCCTGCCTTAATTTTTTTAATCAAATTAATAGCACCTGCTCTTTTTACAGGTTCTTCGATATTATAATCATTGTAATACAATTCAGCTTTAGGGTCAGCTTTTGCAGCCAATTTAAAAGCATCGACTAGATACTTATCACCCATAGTATTGAAAAAAACAGACTTTCTTAAAGTTCCATCTTCATTCAGAGCCTCATTAACAACATCCCAGGAACCAATTCGTCCTTTATATCTGGAAACAATCGTATTAATATGATCTTTCATAAAAGCTTTCATCTCGACACTGTCTTTAATCTTCCTCATCCACGGAGCTAATTGACTATGCCAAATCAAAGTATGCCCGTGAACGAACATTTTATTTTTTTTACCATAAGCCACGAATTTATCTGCAAGAGAAAAATCATATTTGTCCTTTTGCGGATGAACGAACATTGATTTCATAATATTCTCAGCGGTAATGGCATTAAATTCTTTGCGAATCAGAGAATCTTCTTTTGGTGCTTTTTCTTCGATTTGGTCCGCGCTTAAAGCTGTTCCAATATAGAATTCATCTTTAAAAACATCCTTTAAAGAAACAGTATATGATTTCTCTTTTTTTAAGCTATAGCTGCTTAACATAAAAAGACATACAAATACTAAACATTGGTTTCTCAATTTCATAACTTTTTTTTGATTAATTTATTCAATTATATTTTTTACAATGTGATTGTTTTGGAATTACCCAAAACCACAAGTCCACTATTTTTTTTGAAGAACAACTGGAGAGTAATTCATAATTTTCTATTTATTATTTCTCCTTATAGTTTAGCCTGCAGTGCTGAAGTTGAATAATAAAGTCTATAATCTGAAAAGCTCTTTAGTTTAATCTTATTTTTTGTCTCTTTCAATTCATATACAATCCCTTTTTCACACTTAACTAATACTATTTTTAAATAAGTTTTCAAAAGAAGCAGCAATCAAAACATGCAATACAGCACACTTTTAAGAAATAATTATTGATATGAAAAAAAATACTGTTTATTTTTAATAATCAATAAAAAAAAGACAATTCAAAAGTATTTATTAAAAACTGAGAGCTCTTATTTATTTGTTACAAATACTTTACACTACGTTACATATAGAAATAAAATGTAACGAACTAGCAATAACCATCTTGCTTTTGACAAAAAACATAAGATTAAGTCTATATTTTTTTTACGAATAATATCTGATCATCCTATTTTTACTAGATAACCTGTTTTTTGAAAAAACAACTTAGATATTTTAACGCTTTTTAAGATTTAACCCCTGCAATACAACCAAACCGCTTAAAATAAATATTTAAAATAATTATCTTACAAATCAATAGAGAAATATGCCAATTTCTTCAAATCATTGATAAAATGGTTTGTAAATTGTTTATTAAGCGTAACTTACTAAATCCCGAAACTCTTAATTTATAAGATTTCGGAATTTTTTTTGTTTATGCGCCAAATGTGAATTCCACCCCTACCACAAGATTAAACTAATCGATTTCTTTTTTGCAATTGAAAATAAGGTTCGGTTATTTTTCTAAAAAATTAAATAATTAAAAGATAAAAAGAATTCAACAGGGAATTAAAAAAGTTAAAGATGTGCTTACAACATTTGTGCATATAAAAAAAGGAGCAGAAAATAAAGTTTCCTACTCCTTTTTAATTCGCAATCAATTCTTAATCTGTCTTTTGCTTTTTAACCAGCATCATTATCTTCGTTTCTTTTACAATTTTACAACTATCTCTTTCCCATTGTAAGAAATAACCTTTACAAATTTTGAAAGAGCATCAACTGATGCTTTATCATAACTAGCGACAGTAATTTTAAACTTGCGTGATTTAAGCATACCATAAAAATAACCTTCTCTATCTCCAATAGTAAGTGTTTTTGCCAGATCATTCCATTTGAATTTGATAGTTGAATAACTTCCTTTTTCGTAATTGTAGTTATCATTTTCATCTTCATACAATAAAAATTCACCATCAGCCCCCGGATAAATACGAATTTCGAGATTGTCCCATTTTTTTTCTGTTGAATATTGCACTTCGGGTCCAAAAGGAATAATAGCACCAGCCTTTACATAAAGAGGAACTTTATCTACAGGTGTATCGGTTACAACAGTTTGTCCTCCTTTAAAATATTCATTAGTCCAAAAGTTGTACCAACTACTTCCTTGTGGCAGGTAAACAGGCCATTTTCTTGCGTTATATTGCGTTACGGGAGCTACGAGAAAAGTACGACCAAATAGATACTCATTACCGATATCATGCGTTTTTGTATCGGCTGCAAAATCCATAATTAACGGACGCATGAATGTACCGTTGTTATGACTAACATCCCAAGATGTACTATAAATATAAGGCAGCAATTTATAACGCAGATTAATCGATTTCTCTTGTGCATCAAAACACCAGGTACCACGATCACCAAAGTTCCATATCTCACGAGGAAGATCCGTTCCATGTGAACGCATCATAGGCGTGAAAGCACCAAATTGCATCCAACGAACATACAACTCCTGAAATTCTGGATTTTTATTACCCCCGCCATTTTTCCAACGTCCTGCAAAAAAACCACCGATATCACTATTCCAATTAGGAATTCCCATCAAGGTATAGTTTAAAGCAGCAGGAATTTGTTTTTCAAGCATTTCCCATGAAGAAACTACATCACCGCTCCACGTATTAGAACCAAATCTTTGTTGACCGATAAAACCTGAACGAGTAAGTATAACAACACGTTTATTACTATTTGTTAAACGTTGATTGGTAGCAATTCCTTTATTGTGCATTAAGCTATAAGCGTTCTTAACACTACCATAACTGCCCAAATATGTTGGAAGTGTAAAATCTGATTCTTTTTTATTAATATGATCCGGCTCTGTTGAATCAAGCCACCAACCATCATTTTCAATATAACTAAATATTCCTTTATTGAGATATTTCCAATAGATATTCAGTGCTTCAGGGTTGTAAACATCATAAGGCCTCGCACCGCTTTTTGGAGGCCAGGTATCAAAATTAATTATCATATTCTTACTATCAAACTCTTTACGTTGTTCTGTTTTAGGACCAAATCCTGGCCATGTAACAATTAATAGCTTAGCGTTTAGTTTGTGAATTTCATCAACCCATTTTTTAGGATTTGGAAAGCGTTCCTTGTCAAAACTTTGAGAATTCCATAAACTATCTGTTTTTTGAAATTCCGGCCAATAACGCCAATCCTGAATAACCACATCAAGAGGTACTTTTAATTTACGGTATTTTTTTAAAACGTCCAGACTTTCATCTTCCGTATGATACCGCTCTTTACTTTGGAAAAATCCATAAGCCCATAATGGAAGCATAGGTGCTTTGCCCGTTAACTCCCTAACTTGTGCAATAACACCATCTGCATTTTTACCATACATAAAATAATAATCAGAACAATAGCCTTTCCCATCAAAAGAAAGCTCTTGTGGATTGTCATTAAAATCGGAAATGGAATAATTATCCCAAAAAACGCCATATCCTTTTACCGACATAAAATAGGGAGAGTAGGTTGACATATTCTCGTTTTGCATGTGATGGAATGAATTACGGCGATTAAATTTATTATCCATAATTTGCCCAACACCATATATTGCTTCGTCTTTATCCAATAAAAATCCTTCCCTAACTTTATAAATAGAAGTACCGGCTTCGCTTAAAGGCGAAAATTGCGTTCCGTAATCTTTATCTTTGAGCAATAATTTTCCAGATGTATCATAAAAAGTGATACCTCCAGTTACTGAGTTAACATCAATTAGTATTGAACTACTTTTTAATATGATATTGTTTCCTTTTTGCTCAAAATTCACCACTGTTTTTTCAGGAGATTTCACAACCGAAAGACTCTTTTTTTCATAAGAAACGTCTTTTGGCGTTTTGTACACTCTTACAATATTACCTGAATAGAATTCGATATGAATGTTTAAATTCTGAGCAGAAAATTTCACTCCCTGCGCTGTTTGCTCAATACTTTGAGCACTCATTTTTGCAGCCGTCAAAATAGTTGCCAAGACTACTAGAAAATAGATTTGTTTAAAAAATTTCATGGTTACTGATTAAATTAATAATTTCAATTTATGTTAGTAACAAAAGTATTTTTTAAGAATAAAAACAGAACAACAATCATGTTGAAATAAACAACAATTAGGTTGATTTCTTAGCCTTTTCGGCATATTCAGACGGACGGCAACCGTACATTTCCTGAAAGCATTTACTCAAATAACTAGAACTACTGAAACCCACTTTTTCAGTAATCTCTGAAATATTGAGTTCTCCTTCAAGAATCAATGCAGCAGCTCTTTGCAAGCGAATATTTCGAATAAACAAGGAAGGCGATTTATCCAATAACCCAATTAATTTACGATACAAACCTGTACGATCCATGCAAAGATCTCGACTGAGTTGCTCTACGGAATAGTCTGAAATGTGCAAGTTTTTTTCTACTTGTTCCAAAGCTCTTGCTAAAAAAGCACTATCAGCATTATTCCCGTTATTCCCTTCAACAGATTGTATGGAATTTAAATTTGTTTGAGTTAAATAAGTTTCCTTTTCTGATTGAAGAAAATCGCATTGTTCTAATAAGTTTTTTATCCTAATTAATAAAACCTCTTCTCTATGATTTTGTTCCAGTTTCTTTCGGGTATAAGAAACATAAGCATAGAAACTTGAACCAATTAGAGCTATAAAAAGAACTATAAACACTATATAAGCAATCGAAGTTTTCCACCATGGTGCGTTGATTGTGATTTGTAGTTCGGTAACTAATCCATTCCAATGTCGATTATTATTCGAGGTCATAACCTTTAGTTTGCATTTTCCATGAGGAAGATTAGTATAGGGAATTTTAAGAATGCCGTCAGAATTAAAGTTTTCGTTTCGTCCACTAATAGTAGCTTCTCTCCATTCATTATCAATACCTTCTAACTGATAACGATAATACGTTTGAGAAGGGTTTTGGTAATTGAGCGCAGAAAATTCAAAGGTTAGGAAGTTCTGATCATAAGACAATTCTATTGCCTTAGTATAGGCAGCGGATTGAGGCAAAATAAGACGATCATCATATTTTTTTCCTGATTCAACCTTTACTCCTCGTAAAAACAAATTAGTAAAAACAGCTTTAAATGGTAATTTTTCTGAAACCACATTATTTGATTTCAATACATTAAATCCATTTATACCTCCAAAATACAGCGTTCCGTCTGCTGCTTCAAATGCTGCCCCATCTGAATATTCTCCTTCCAATGTTCCTTCTTCTGAAGTAAAATTAGTAAAATGAATTTTTTCACTTACAGAATCTACTTGCAGTTTTGTTATCCCATAACTACCTGTTATCCAAATGTTATGTTTCCTATCTTCTAAAATAGCATGTACAAAATTATTTGACAAACCGTCTTTGGTATAAAAAAATCTTTCTTTTTGTTTTTTAGGTTCAAAAAGTTTTAATCCGTCTTGAGTTCCAGTCCATTGCCAACCACGCACATCAGTAAGTGAGGCAGTTTGGTTAACACTAAGATTAATCGATTTGTTATTATGATTAAGTTTTTTAAAAACCTCTTTTGGCACTAACGAAGAAGGAACAAGAGTTAACTTATCATTTTTCAAAGAGACAGCATAGCGATAAATCCCTGATTGGCATTTAATGTATATATTTCCAGCATCATCCTCTGCAAATGACTGAACTATTACATCTTTTGAAGAGTTTTTATAAAAATAGGAACGTCCAATATAATTGAATTTATATCTGGAAGCATGATAATAAAGTAGTCCTTGATTGAGTGTCCCTAGCCATAATCCTCCTTGTTTATCATAAAAAAGAGTACTTATTTCAGTATCCAAAATACTTCCATCTACTTTTTTCAATGTAGGCAAATAACGTTTTTCACCGCTCTTACAATTAATTATCCAAATACCATAAGTACAACTGATATATGCAATATCATCTGAATTAACTACCAATGTGTTAAGGGTGTAATTAGTTTCGAGTATTTTTTTCCAAGTACGTTTTTGGGTATCAAAAAAGAAAAAACCTCCTTTACTTCCATTTCGCAATTGATAAAAGCCAATGTTTCCCTTAACTACCAGTGAAGTGTTTTTAAAAAGCTCTTGTTGTTTTGGCTGATAAGCAGCGATACTGTAAAGTTTGTGTTTTGTTTTTAAATCATAACAGACAACTTCGCCTGTACTATAAAATAAATACAAATTATTCTTGACAGATTCTAAATCTTGTAAACGCCCCTGATTAGCAGATAAGTCTAAGATAGTAGTAGAATCATCGTTATACAACTTCCCGGAAACTTGGATCCATAGCTGCTTATTAGAATCCATAAAAAAATCTTCAATAGGTTTTCTAAATCCCTTTTTGTTAAAATAGGAATTCAAACCAGACAGATATTTTTCGGAACGAAGATCGACACACATCAATTTATGAGTATCTTTTATCCAAAGAAGCGAATCTTTACTTTGATAAATTCGATAGAAACCATCATAACAAGTTAATGGATAGACATCACCAGTTGCCCGATGAATGTATTTAAATTGTCCACCATCATAGATATTAATATTCCCACTTGTTTTAAAAATCATTCTCCCATCTGGCAGCTGTAATATATACCTTACCTGATTATCACTCAATCCCTGTAAAACATTAATTGGAGAAAAAACAAAATCCTTAGACTGGGCACTAACAATAAATGTAAATAAAAGAAAAAGTATAATGATTCTAATTTTTTGCTTCATTTTATAAAGAAACTATTTGGAACGTTATTAGCAAAAGAGGTAATTACATTTTAATTTGGCTTATTGTTTTAATTCTTTATCGGAATTTAATCTACAACTGGTACCACCCGCAATCACTTCAAATTATCTTCAGTAATGACAATTATACTATTATTGCTGAGCGAAATAGAATCATCAAGAATGTTGCTATAAACTACTATTTACTTCCTAAAATTTCCAAAAATAACAGAATAAAACACAAATTCATAACCGCATAAAAATAATTCTATTTTTTATTTGCAAACAAGCATCCTAAAAATCGAATATTCCAATTTAAGAATACAATTTAAACATCAGTATATTACTGGAAATGCTTATAAAAAGTAGAGTAACAATTAAGAAAAAAAAACGGCATGACTGACCATCTAATTCCAATTTCAATAGAGCAGAGCTAATTGATAACCGGCACTTAATCAAAATCAACTGACTAGCATTATATTACATTTCAATTTACATAGACAACTTAAAGCCTAATTAGGTGATCAAAGGCACTGGAATTTACACCTCTCCATCTTAACTTGCTAATTTTTCAACTAAATATTAATATCTACCTCTAATTTTTGCAAACCGTTTTCTCTATGCCTAAAAGGGGTTATACAGGAAATTACATTAGCAGTTTTTTCTGAAGATCTCAATTTTTCATTACTGGAATCACATCCAATTTTTCCCTTAAAACTTTTTTCGATGCCGTTGTGACCGAATTAAAGTCGATTAGTATGCAAGTCAGCATTCAGGAAAAGAATAAGAAAGAAAAAGTATTGCTGTAGTTTTTATTAAATCAGAAACCGAATGGAAAGAACTGATATTGGAAAATATTGTTTTAAAAGTTCATTTTTTAGAATCCCTCAGCGATAATTTCAAGTATTTTTTGGTTTGTAATTTCAAAACTTCTGCCCTTATTTATTAAGATTCCTTGTTCCTCCAAGTAACCAATAACTCTGACTACTGTTTCTTTTGATGTTTCGCTATATTTGGCGATATCAGATTTAGTCATAATGATTTCCGATATTCCATCATCATTTCTATACTTTTCGTTTAATATCAACAAAATTAAAGCAATTTTCTCCTTTGCTGATTTATGTGAAAGTGAAGAAATCAAATTGATCCAAACATTAAATTCAAAACTTAAAATTTCAACTAGGTTAAATGATAAATTAGGGGATTCTTTAGCAATCTTAATGAATTCGTTTCCCGCATAAATCTCAATTTCACTATCTTCTAAAAAAATTGCGGACACGGGATGTTTTTCATTGCTTAACAAAGGTCGAAAACCAAAAAAATCATCCTGGATATATACATAAACTATTCTTGTTTTGCCGTCTTGGTTAAGCTGTTCTATTTTAACCTTCCCTTTTCTTATTCGGTATAAAGCCTTTGCCACTGAACCTTGCTCATACAAAACATCATTCTTAGTAAACAATTGAACGCTCTTTATTTCCTCTAATTCCGACATACATTCAGGTTCAATTTCACCTAAAAGTTGGTTACTTTTAAAAGAATATTTTAAAATTTCAAAGCCCATAAATAAATTATTAATATAGATTGACGACGGTCAACTTTAATCATGCAAATATTGGTTTAGTTTGCAATATCCAAATTAAAAACAATTACAAACCTAAAAAAAGAAAATGACCTTTAAATTAAAAAAGAATCCAACATTAATAAATTTAAGAAATACGCTATAACATTTTAAACGTTCCCATAACGCTACAGCATCTTAACAACAATGCAATTAATATTTAAAAGCATTTGATTTTCAACACCAAAATAGAATATTCTAATGCATTTCAATCTATATTAAAAAATGGCCCCGCCAATAATTTCAACTAACATTTTATAACACATTAATTTTTTTAAAACAATCATGAGAAAAATATTTATTTTATCTTTTATATCCATAATAGCAGTAAGCAATTCCAATGCACAATCATTGTCAATGACAACCAGTATTATTAGTCCTACCGCAGTAATTAAGAAGTATTATCAGAAAAACGAACTTGAACAAATGAAGAAAGGGGAATTAGTTGATTTATATATAGAAAGAATTAATGTGGTTGTTAATAAAATCCCCTTCATTGCTTTAACAAATAAACGAGGTGTTTCTATAAGTGATCTTGGAATTCCTAGCAGCTCAAATAACATAAAAGCATTAGAAACACAACAAGAAAACATCAAGACTTTTTTAGATGGAACTGAAAAATTTGAAAAAACGGCAGCTCCGTTTGCTGATAAAGCAGATCTGATTGATTCTATATTATACTTAGAATCAATTCTTAAAGAATTAAAAATGATCAGAGATTAAAATTAGATTATTCATACATAAAACACTAAATATTAAAGATTGATACAAGGCTGAAGTAAAAACCTTGTATCAATCAAATTTAATTTAATCAATTTGGATTATTCAATATTACATAAATCCAAGAGCTGTTTGTTTATTTGCTAAGCAAATATCGTATGATCCTTCCTCTCTTTTAATCCCCCTTTTCTTATGTAGCATTAAATTAATTATTCATCTGAGAATCATTTTTTTTAAAATAATTTATTGAATTAATAATAGCAATTATGAAAGTAGGATTAATTGGATTTGGAAAAACGGGCAAATCAGTTGCTTCGGTATTGCTTGAAAATAAAGAGTTTTGTTTGGAATGGGTGTTACGACAAAGCACCATTTTAGAACATAGATCGGTTCCTGAATTTTTTGGTATTCACTCAGATGAGCCTGGATTAATATATTCCAGTTCAAAAACAACCATAAAAGAACTTCTGGATAAACATCCAGTGGATATTATTATTGATTTTTCTTCCAATCAAGGAATTTACACCTATGGAATAATAGCCTCTGAACGAAAAATAAAAATTATTACTGCTATATCGCATTATAAGGAAGAGGAAATAAATCTATTGAAAAATTTATCCAGTCAAACCACTGTTTTTTGGTCTCCTAACATTACTTTAGGCGTAAATTTTTTATTGTTTGCTGCAAAATTTTTAAAAAAAATAGCCCCTTTGGTAGATATTGAAATCAACGAAGAACACTTTAAAACGAAAGAAGGGACTTCTGGTACCGCAATAAAAATTGCTGAAGCATTAGATATTGAAAAAGAAAACATTAACACGGTAAGAGCCGGTGGTATTGTTGGAAAACACGAAGTAATATTTGGGTTTCCGTATCAAACAGTCAGGCTTATTCACGAGTCTATTTCAAGAGAAGCGTTTGGTACCGGAGTAATTTTCGTTGCTGAAAACTTAAAAAACAAGAGGACCGGATTGTATCGTTTTGAGGATTTATTAGCACCGTATTTTAAAATTTAGTAGCAATACTACCTCATATAGAACAGATAATTAGAAATCAAATAATTATAAATCGATACTTTTCAAATCTACTTTTACCAGATAAATACCGATATTTAAACTAAAATTATAATTAACCCCTGTGGTTTGTTCTTAATAATGGTTAATAATCAAATTCCAATAATAAGTATCTCCAATTTTTTGTTAAATCGATCTACTTTCTTATTACAATTTACATAGCACAGGTAACTTGTTTATGTAATGTTTGCATACCAATGTAAACCATCCACAGTTTTACCTAGTGGTTGTAAAACCTCTAGGTAATTGTAAAAGAGACTAAAATAAAATGAGCATGATCTGAAAGACATTGTTTAAATATGATCTAATCGGTTAAGCCTTTGATGGGTATTGGGAACACAAAATATTCAAGAACATTTTGATGTGCTTTTGAAACATGGTTTTTAAAAGATGTCATGCTGCGGTGCATCTTTGCTGCGTATTCTTTGTCCATTTTTTGTAATATAAGCTCAAGCTTTGCCAATTGTTCCCTGATAGCAAGCTCGCGTTCTTTTCTCCCTTTGGGGAGTTCGTTGTCAAGTTTGGTGATTGATTCTTCGAAATTTTTATCTACTAATTGATAAAAATCGTGAAGCTTGGGATTGCAGGAAAAGGTTTTGACATGAGAGAATTTAATAGCAGCCTCCTTTTTTGTTTCATCCAACCCCTCGTTGTTATTTGCGGCAAGCAAAGAAATATACACCGGAAACTTTAAGAGCAATTCCAGTTCAAACTGACTAAGATTTTCTAAATGTTTCATCGTTATAATTTTGATAATTAGTTTAATCAAGTGTAAGTACAAAAATGTTTATGCATCGCTAATTACTTTTTTAGTTGCAATGAATAAATATCATTTCTTTTATCCAACAGGTTTCTAACGCTGCCGTGAAAGTGCAAATCTTCCAAGAGACGTAAATCTACATCGGAAATCAATATCATCTCTGTGTTGGCTGTGGCTTCGCTTTTTATTCCGTTAAAAGGAAAAGCGAAATCGCAAGGCGTAAATACGACTGCCTGAGAGTAGTGTAAATCCATATTTTCGACTTGTGGAAGGTTTCCGACACTACCCGTAATGGCGACAAAGCATTCATTTTCTATTGCCCGTGCGGCAGCACAATGTCTGACTCTCATATAGGCATTATGAGTATCTGTGAGAAATGGGACGAAAAGTATCTGAACTCTTTCTTCTGCCAAAATTCGGGCGAGTTCAGGAAATTCTATATCATAACAAATCAATACGCCCACAAGGCCGGCATCTGTTTCAAAGGTTCTTATATTTCGCCCGCCTTTTAGCCCCCAAAATTTTTCTTCATCAGGAGTAACATGAATTTTTTCATATTTTTCTACATGACCATTGCGATGACATAGGTAACCTACATTTAAAAGGGCATCATTCTCGAGCAATGGCATACTACCGGTGATTATATTAACATTATGCTTAACCGCCCATTCACTAAATTTATCCTTTATCTGGTTGGTATAATCTGCTAGTTTCCGCATTGACTCTGCTTCATTTTTACTTTCAATCAAAGCCATCAATGGGCCACTAAATAACTCGGGAAACAAGGCAAAATCTGAGTGATATGCCGATATCGAGTCAATAAAATATTCAGCATGCCTAAACATCTCATCAATTGTTTCATAAAACCTCATTTGCCATTGAACCAAACCCAATCGGACGTTTCGGGTTATCCTTTTTTTAAAATCATTCTCACTCACATAATACACATTATCCCATTGCAAAAGAGTAGCATACTCCTTGCTCTGAAGATCATCAGGCATATAGTTGGTCAAAACTTTTTTTACATGAAAATCATTGCTTAATTGAAAGCTTAAAACAGGATCATATATCTCCTTCATTTTTACTTTAGCAATGTACTCCTTAGGGCGCATGCTATCTGCATATTTATGATAATTCGGAATTCTTCCTCCAAAGACTATTGCCCTAAGGTTCAATTTTTCGCACAATTCTTTTCGGGCATCGTAGAGTCTCCTTCCTAAACGTTTACCTCTTTGTTCCGGATGAATAAACACCTCAACGCCATAAAGCACATCACCTGCCGTGTTGTGAGTCGTAAAAGAATACTTGCCCGTAATTTGTGCATAAGTATGGTTATCTCCAAAATCATCATATTTCACAATAATTGACAATGCACAGCCAACTATTTTCTGATCACTGCAAATAACAAACTGTCCTTCGGGAAACTTTTCTATGAGTGAATCAATCGCATTTGGAGACCAAAGACTACCCGACCAATTTTTATACGAAGCTTTCATTGCTTCCATGAGTTGTCTGTAGTCGTTTATTGTCAGAGGCCGTATTTCGATAATTTCCGCCATGTTTGTGAAGAATTAATTTCATCATATTGACCTAGGCTAGTACATTTAGTTAATTTATAACTATTGCATTTTCAGGCATGTACTTTTATAATGGTAGACTGTCATAATCCTAATACATCCTAAACTAAAAATGAAACGGATTATATACAAATTTACTTTTTTTATACGTATTAAACAGATAATCAGCTAAATAATTAAAATTTAACTCAATTTCATTCATCCAAACAGCTACTTTTTGGTGTAGTGTAAAAAGTTGAAATGAATTGAAACACTATGAACAAAAGAAATTATTCTTTCTGAGCTTTGAAATCTTTCGGCTTTTTAGTTTTGAAGCTTATTTTTATGTGATTTTAAAAAAACTTACCGTGCTTCATTCATATATTCTGTAAGAGAGTGTAATCCATCAACACAATAATCTCCAATTATTAGATAATCTTGAACAATTTTGAAGACAGAAGTACAAATGTCTCCTCATTTAACGCAAATATAAAAGCTTTCTGATCCTACTTCAGAGGAGTCAGAAAATTAATTTCTTCTTATTTCGATTAGCAAATCTTTTTGTCTAATTCCTAACTTTTGAATCCGATCCAATATGGGGCAATATAAAATTACCTACAATTCATGGTCAATTATGTTTAATTCAACAGTTCAGGATTGTTTATGATTAATTCTAGCTTTTTTATAATTAAAGTAATCTGATTCATTTGTGCTTCAATATTTCTAAAAAAGAGACTGATATCCCTGTTGACCCAACTTTCAGATATAACTCTGGCTCCCAAACTAATTCTCAAAACGGCACTTTGACAATCATTGCCATATTTTACATTTACAGGTTGCCCAATGTGACATTTTTGGGCTGCAAGCCTAATGATTTCTACAGATGAACCCTCAAATTTATCAGAGAGGTCAGAATTAAGCAATATGTAAAGGTTCTTTACCTGATCAACAGATAATACTTTCTCATTTTTAAGAATGAAAAAAGGGAAAATGGTACAAATGTTTCTTAATCCAAATTCGTTGCTGTTATATGAATTAGTTTTTGTTTTATCTCCAAAAAGTGGTTCCAAAAAAACGGCATCTTTAATAGAATCTTCTACAAAATTACAAAACATCTCAATTCCCATATTTCTGTACAAAATAGGTGTTTTGTAATACCTCTCCATTTCAACTATCGCAGCATTCCAGCGCATATTTGAACCATAATTAAACCCATCTGATAAATCTTTGGAACAAAACCAAGATGCTGGCCAATCAGAATGATTATAATAATTGGTTAAACCTGCCGGTATCGCAACCTTTATTGAATTAATACGTCTGCTAATATTTTTAGGCAAGATCAAGGCACCTGAATACGGAGGGCCGGTAAAATATTTGCTCCCGGTAATTGTAATAATATATCCTTTATTTAAATAATTTTGTATGTCTTTTGGGTCCAGTCTAAGTTGTGAGCCGTCTATAATAATTTGGATCGATAAATTCTTGAGTGCATCAATTTTTTGTATTATTTCCTCACTAGGTGATTGATACCCTAATTTTGATTGATCCATTACATGCAATACGATATGTCTCCCTTGTTCATTCGTTTTTGAAATGGCAGCAAAAACCTCCGCATCCATTTGTAATGTGGATTTTAACTCACCGTTTTCATCTCTTAAAGGAATTTTAATCAAATCAACATCTCTAAAACCATCAATTTTATCCCCTTTTGTAACCGGATAATTTAAAGCTGTTGTGTTCTCAAAATGACATCCTTTTAAAGCTGCAGGCACACCACTGCCCGTTTCGTCAGAAGCAACTAAAATATGTGTAATTTCCTTATCAGAAATAATTTGAGTAATTGCCGCAATTTGAAGGGCCGAATCAGTTCCTGATGGTGAAAAAATTATTTGACATTCCTCTTTTATTTTAAGCGTTTTCCTTAGATTGCTTTTTAATAACTCTGAAAATGCAATGGTTGTATCTTTGAAACCTTTTTTCAAGCTATTTTGAATTAATATGCGCCTAATTTTGTCTGTTTTGTCAAATGCAAAATTAGAAATACTTGTTGCAGTTGATGAGGCGAAAGTAAAAGCATCTGGTCTTGGAAAGGGTCGGCAGCCATATTTATTTAGCAATTCAATTTCGTCAATATTCAATCTCAGATCCCCCCCTGACATTAATAAATATTCTGTTGGTTTCGCCAAATTTTCAAGAATGGGTTCCCATGATTTTTCAAATACTTTTTTAGAATTTTTAATTCCATGTAAAGATTCCAATTCTGCATATTTTAATAGAGATTCCGCATTCAAATGCTCATCATCTTTAATCATGTCAATCAAAAAATGATTGAGCTTTTTTACCTTTTCTTTATCCACTTTTGGCAATATTCCATAAAATATTTTAGTAACTTTTAAAGCAGCTAAATCGCATAAAAGCGCATTGGATTTATCTTTCCCTAAAGCTTTATACCAAAGTTGCCATTCAATTCCATACCTCAAATAAATTAAGGCCAAAACAGGTTTGTCTAAGAAGGAAGAACCAATTATTACGGATTTGTTCGGAACAATTTTAAATAAATCAGGCTCACTATTTGAAGTAATGATATTTATGTTGTTTATCTTGGGAACAGTATTAAATCTCTTCAAAACCCGAACCAAATAATTTATATTTTCTTTTTCAAATAAACGGGTTCTTTTGTATTGATCTTCAATAAGTACATTGTTTATCATGGATATTGTAATTGAAATTTTTAAAATTATCTAAAGCTGTATGCTTTTAGACTAGATTTATACTAAAAAGGTTATTGACACATCGCCTTTTTATTCTTTTCTATTCAGTTCATTTGTTCTAACTAATTTTTAGCAAAATTATTTCTATTTTTAAAAACTTAGCATGCTATTTATTTTAAAATAGATGTTTAGGTAATAAAATCCTGTACCTATGAATATTATTCCATTTGCGATCCGCATTACCTTTTCAATTTTGGTTACGGCTTTGAAGTATATCCCAAGTTTTTCCATACTAAAAGCGATGACAAAAGCGAAAATAATTACAGGTATTCCGCTACCAATTGAAAACAACACAGCCATTGTCAAACCGGATTTGATGGTCATCGGAATTAATATTCCAAAAAACAAAGCTCCACTATAGGGACAAAATGCCAAAGCAAATAAAGCACCTAATAAAAAAGCACCCTGTAAACCTTTTATTTTTAATTTATCTGAAAGTTTTTCGATCCAATCTCCTCCTTTTATGAAATTGAATTTGATAACATCTAGCATTATCAGGCCAAAAAAAACAAATACAAATCCTATATATTTTTCTCCATTTGCCTGAAAAAGTTTTGCTATTTGGAATTTGTCTGTGCCCAAGTAGATGCTTACTCCAATAAGAGTGTATGAAAACATTCTTCCCAAAGTGTAAAGCATGCCACTGCATAAAACCTTTTTTTTATTGTCAATGGTTTTGGCGATGAAAGCTGTTGCCGTAATATTGGTTGCCAGAGGACAAGGGGCAATTGCTGTTAGTAACCCCAAAGCCAATGCCGCCAATAATGGAAACTCACTGTTTTGAGCCAATGCATTTAACCATTCCATATTTAGGATTTTAGGAAAGCATCCATTTTCTTATTGAATTCCTTAACGAATTTATCTTGGTCTCCCGCATTCATAAAAGCCATTTCAGTTAAATTCTGTATTTTTTTGGTTTTGGTATTGTACAAAAACAAAGAACTGCCATAAGCCTGAAATTGAGTACACAATTTTTCATTCTTTTTGTCGTCGGCATTCACCAACGAAAACGGAATTGTCGGATACTTTTTTAAGGCAACCTTAGTTAATTCTTCAATCTTGTTGCAGGTCATACAACGGTGTTCCGAGTGAAATTGAATTACTTGGACAGTTGAGACATTTTTGGTTTGAGCGTTTCCAATAAAAGAAACAGATAACATCATTAGTGTTGTAAACACGAATGCTAAAAATTTTTTTTTACTCATCATTTTATTGTTTTATTGTTTTGGGGTATCTATGATTTTAATTTTTTCATAGAATAATGTTAAAAATATAGCCGGAAACAATCATGAAGAAAGCAATAGTCCCAAAGTAAATTGCGATCAATTTCCAGTTCATTACTTTTTTCAAAAGCATTGCTTCGGGCAGGGACAAACCAATAACTCCCATCATAAAAGCTATGGCAGTTCCCAGCGGAACACCTTTGGCTACTAATACTTGAATAATCGGAATAACTCCAGCTGCATTGCTGTACATTGGTACTCCCATGATAACTGCCAATGGCACTGCGTACCATTGTCCCGTATTAATATAATTTTCAAAAAATCCTGTCGGAACAAAACCATGCATTAATCCTCCAATGGCAATACCAATGATAATATATGGAGAAACCCCTTTGACAATAGTGCAGGCCTCTTTTAAAATATTGGGAAATCGCTCTGACAAGCTTAGCTTTTCTTCTATCAGTTCTTCTTCTGTGTGGGAATTGTTAATAATGCTTTGTACCCATGGAGAAAGATGTTTTTCCAACTTTAATTTGCCTAAAGTATAACCGCCAATAATACCTAAAAGTATTCCGGTTCCAACATATATAGCCGTTATTTTAAATCCAAAAGTTCCTAAAAATAGTGCAATCGCTACTTCGTTTACCAATGGTGCAGTTATAAGATAGGTAAATGTGATTCCAAGCGGAATTCCTCCTTTGACAAAACCAATAAACAAAGGAACTGATGAACACGAACAAAATGGTGTGATAACCCCAAAAGAGGACGCAAAAAGGTATTCTAATCCATAGAGTTTATTGCGACTCAAAAAATTGCGCACTTTTTCCACAGGAAAATAGGAGTTGACAATCCCCATTACCGTTGTGATTAAAAAAAGCAATAAAGCAATTTTTAACGTATCAAATACGAAAAAATTTAAAGCATCTCCAAGTTTGGAATGTTGTTCAATTGCAAAGACTGAATAAATCAGCCAATCGGCAAAATTTTGCAGCCAGTCAAACATTATCGTTTTATATTAATTATGCTGTTTAAACAGCAGATTTATAGCATCATTAGTGGCAGCATTTATTTTTTCTTTCGGATTCATGAGAATGTGAATCACAGCAAGTATGTTCTGCAGCATTTTCTAAAACCGCGGCAGTATCGCCAATAGTAGGGAATCCTTTCTGAACCCAACGAACTATTCCGTGTTTCATATTAATTACGTTTTCGTATCCGTGATAGACCAAAAATCCGGCAGCTCTCAGGCTTCTTCCGCCTGTTTTGCAAACCATAACAACCTCTCTGTCTTTTGGAATCTCGGTATAATGTTCTTCAAAAATACTTAAAGGAATATTGATGATATTTGGTACATCATAGGCTAACTGTGCCACTTCCTCTTTTTCACGAACATCTACTAATAATGCTCCATTTTTAATGAGTGCTTGCGTTTTGGTTGGACAGATTTCGAATACTTCTACTTGTTTTTCCATTGTATTTATTGTTTTAAAAAATCTTTAATTTCGTCTATCTGGGCAATTCTTCCTTTTATTTTTACTAAATCATCAATCATCAAAACAGGAGTGGTCAGTACGTTATATCGCATCATTTCTTCGATATCTTCAATCTTGATTATTTTGGCTTCAATTCCTAATTGAGCGACGGCTTTCTCTGCATTCTGAAAAGTGGTTTTGCATTTTGGGCAGCCTGGGCCAAGAATTTTAATTGTTTTCATTTTTTTTACTTAAATTTTAAAAACAGAAGTCTTAGGGTACTATTTATTTATTAATTGTTCCGGATTCACAACTATGGCAACATTTGGTTCTAGATTCGGTGGTAGAATTCCGCTTAGTAAACGGATAGCCAAATTCCATTTGTCCCTATTGATGCAATATCTTACTGTTGGCGACGTAATATTTCCTTGGATCAATTCTGCATCTTTCAATTCATTCAAATGCTGGGAAAGGGTTGATTTCGCAATAGGTAATTCCTCAGCCATATTACCATGGTAACAACAAGTCTGATTATTGAGTAGTTGTAAAATGGCTATCCTCACCGGATGTGCCAAAGCTTTAGCAAAACGGGCAGCTTGTTCTTGTTCTTCTGTGTAATGATTTGTTTTTACAGCCGGCATTTTCATAAAATTATTATGTTCGTAAAAATACGAATAACATAATAATTAATACCGTTTTGCACCAGTATATTTTAGCAAAAGGGACTAATTTTTAATGAATAAAAATTAGTCCCTTTCATGTTTTTAGAGGTGTAAAGCTTTTTTCAAATCCTCGAGAGTAAACTCGGCAGAGACAATTACGCTTCTGTTATCAAAATAGTTTTGCCTCTTATTTTTATTTGGCGGTTTTCATACACTCTTCAATAAATTATTCAGAGGTATATTTTTATAAAGTTCCTGCAAAAAAACAATTTCTCCAATAGTACGAATTTAACTACAATCAATCATTGCATCTCCATATCCGTGAAAAATTGGCCATATCCTTTTAGACTTTTATATATGGGGGAAAGTCAAGTCCAACTCAATACTGCTATGGTTATCTTCACCAAATCGTAACGAATGTTGTGCCTTTAATGTCAACAAATGTTTATTTATTCTATAATTAAAGAGAACGCTTCCTCTACCCATATAATCTTCTATATCCGGGTTTTTGTTAATTTCAGTTGCAAACCATGTTCTGACAACCAAACTCCATTGATTATTTTCAAAACCTGTATGCAAAATAAATCGGTACCAACTTCGGGAAAAATTTATGTCCTTCCCTCCCATTTGACGGGTGATTAAATGCAAATCCAAACATTTTTATCTTCAAAAAATCAAACTTAACAGGATAGTTAAAAATAATTTACGGTTCAAAGTTGGTTTCCTAAAAGGCCTTGAATATTCTGAATTATAAACCTGCAATAAAACACATTTACCAAAAATTCTTTGAGCTAATTTGGCTTTGAAACTGAACAGCATGGTAGCTTCTACATTTTGAAAAACAAAATGGCTATCATAAACAGATGTTCTAGATAGCCATTCTTTTATTTTATAGATTTTTTTTTAAAATTACCCTTTAACTATAATTGTTGGATCCCATACAAAATAGCCAAACAATTTCATTGCAGCAGAAGTTCTGTCTAAAGTATAAAGAGCAAAACTAATATTATATTGCTCCGTTCCGCTGGTAATCACGTCAGCTTGATAAAACCAATATGTCATTGTATTAACAGGCTGAATTGGAAGAGGAGACGCGCCTACTGATGGCTGAACTCCTGGCGCAGTAAATACTTTGGATGTAAAATCACCGAATACATTTGAACCACCAAATTTCTGCACATTATACATTATAACTGCACTGTTGAAATTGTCATACTCGGATACAGCATTAAACCGAACGACATCACCAACGAGTGCATTAATAGTCAAGTCAGCGGTACCGCTTCCAGTACTTCCTGTCAAATTAGAACTTACCATATATTGGTATTGATGTCCTATTCCTGTTGGCTTTGCAGGATCTTTGCTTCCTCCGTTTGGATAATCATTCTGGATCTTATCCGTATCGATGATTATTTGAATGTTAGTAATTTGCGCAACATTGTTTAATACTGCTTCTAGAACTTCTGCGTTTTTTAATTTTGAATCCATTTGAATTAAATTTTTAATTTTTGCCTACTCATTTTTTCAGTTTTTCGGCTTCCGCTGATGTTATATTAGAAGCCTAAAATTAAAGTAGTTCAACAAACTTAAAAAGAGCATAAATACCTGATTACAAAACAAGTATATATACGCACATTATGCAATTCCACTACCAATTTGTATAAATGAAAAATAGATTCTGTTTGATTCTAAGTTAAACTTATATTACCTTTAACCTTCAAAACAATCACATAAAAGTTTCAATTCTTCTAATAAAAGGTTAGAATTTTGCACCAAGAGGTTCGCCTAAATAGCTATAAACCACTAAAAGTTTATTTGATGAATGTTAAATACCTTTCATCAATTCTTTTTAGTTATGTTACATTAGAATGGGGAGGAATATTAAGTAATCCCGTTTATTTTGTGGTTTGGTAAAAATCACATTATAGCAATGACTACCATAACGCAAAAGGGATTCTGGACCTTATATCACTGTTGAAAACAAACAACAACTCTCCGAAAGTCCAAATTCATTCGCCTTTGAAAACAGTTCCAAAAAAACATTGGATGTTTTGGCAATTTGCAAACTAATCGATTTTTTATTGCAACCGGAAATGACTTATGATTATTTGCCTAAGCAATTTAAATGGAAAAAAGTAAGAGAAAAAGAAGAGGTGAATTTTTATAAAGTTCCCGCAAATACTATTCCGATTCCCCCAATGGTATGAATTTGATTGTAATCAATCATTGCATCTCCATATCCGTGAAAAAATTGGCCATAGCCTGTTAAATTTCCATAAATTGGAAAAGCCCAGTCGAATTCAACACTACCGTGGTTTTCATCACCGGTTCGTAATGAATGCTGTGCTTTTAGGGTCAATAAATGTTTGTTCAATCTGTAATTAAAGGTAGCATCGGCTCTGCCCATATAGTTTTCGATATCGGGATTTTCATTGGTTTGAAAAGCAACCCAAGTTCTAACTATTAAACTCCAATCTTTGTCTTCAAAGCCAGCGTGCATAATGAAACGATTCCAACTGCGAGAAAATTGATTGCCTTCTCTTCCATTAGATTGGTGGTTAAAAGCAAACCCTAGCATTTTGGTTTTCAAACCCAAAAAATCAGATTTTATGGGATAGTTAAAGATAAGTTCCGGCTCATAATTGGTCTCTCTAAAAGGTCTTGAAAATTCGGCATTATATACTTGCCAATACGATTTTTGGGTATAAGCTATCCATAAATCACCTTTTCCAAAAATATTTTGTGCTATTTTGGCCTTGAAACTTAATTGAATTGTAGCTTCGACATTGTCCAATTGAATTGATTTCTCAGTTGAAACTTCATCAGCTGGCACTACAAAGTCAACAGCACGTCTATGGCTCGAAAATCGAAAAGGCAAAACATAAACCGGCTTATAGGTAGTAATCAAAAAAGGTTCCTTTTTTGTTTCAGGTTCTAACTCCCATATTTGATTAAGAGTCTGATACGATTCTCTTTTTTTAAAAATAGACGATTGTCCTAGTAAAGAAGTACTCGCAAATAAAGAAAGTACTAAGATTTGCAATGTTTTTTTTAAATAATTTTCCATGATTTTTTTCTAAAATACTATAAAAGTAAGCCTATCTCTTTCCTAATAATATCACATTTGACATGCTTCGCAAACTTAAAATTCATGTCTTAAATACCCCAAGCTTTAAGCAAAGACTAAAATTCATCTGTAATCGAAACCTTAACTTGGTGTGTAAATTTACAATTTTTATCCAAACAAAATTATAGCCATTTCTTCGGAAATGGGCTATTTTTATGTCCTTTTACCATCATTTAGGAATCAATACAATTTGCCTTTATCATATAAATTATTCCAAAAAAAATAATTTCCAAAATCAATTGTAACCAATAAATTGAATAAAAAATGTACCTACATGTTTATCGTCATTTCGCTTATCACAAGATTTGATGTGGCTGAAGCAATAATTCTCTCAGAATTAAACATATCAGCTTTTATATTGATTACAGATTTTCCTCTTTTTATGATATTTGTTTTAACTATTACAGCATCGCCTTCTTTTGCCGCACTAAAAAATTCTACATTTAGATTAATCGTTGGGAAGAAATATTCTGTACCTAAAATCATAAAATTAACACCGATGCAATCATCAAACATACCGCAAATGACACCGCCGTGAAGGGTTCCTGCCGGATTGGTCATCTCTTTTCTTACCTCAAATTGAAATTCAACCGATTTTTCATCAACAGAAATCACCGTCCCATTCAGCCATTTGGCAAATGGAGACGGACTTCCCGAAAATGGTTTGCCAATAAAACTCTGAAGTAACTGAAGTCTTTTGTTTTTCATTTTATTTTCTATTTATATTTCCAAAAATTCTAATGCCTTTTTTACAAAATCTTTGTGACTTTGAAATAAGGAACTAGGATGTAATTACTTATTTCATTCCTGGACTTATTTGCCCCATTATTTTAATGCCCAATGCACGGCTAAGAAACTTGAAGTTGAATAACATTAAGCGGTTTTTCCAGCCTGATATTACTCTTGGTTTACTTCTTCTTTCCAAACCGGTAATTAAATCTTGTGCTACGTCATATGCTGTGGACAATACAAATTCGGGATATGAATTGGTTTCCTTACCAGCATTTGAATGAAAATCTGATTTAGTTGCCCCAGGATTAAACCCCATTACATAAATGCCTTTATTTTTAAATTCAAACCACAAGGATTCGGAAAAATTAGCAACAAAGCTTTTAGTTCCTGCATATACAGCTGCTCCTGGAAAAGAAGAATGTCCTAAAAGTGAAGCCACATTTACCAGACTGTCTCCCTTTTTTGCGTTTTGCAGGAAAGCGTAAGACAGTGTTACCAATGCATCCATATTAAGGTGCATACCATTTATTTGTTCCTGAAGCGGCATATTGATAAATTGTCCATACAGTCCAGCACCTGCATTATTAATTAGGACATTATAACATTCTGATTTAATGTGTTCAGACAGCCTAACCAAATCCTTTGAGTTGTTTAGATCAGCTACCAGTACTGTGTGGTTATTTCCATGAAGTATAGCTTTGGCTTCATTTAATTTATTCTCGCTTCTTGCTACAAGTGTTACTGCATAATTTTTTGCAGCCATCAATTTGGCTACTTCTAATCCGATGCCTCCACTAGCACCTGTAATTAGTACTTTTTCATCTTTCAATTCCATTTTTTTAGTTTTATTATTTTACTCAATATAATTTAAGAAAGAAACTCACCATAAGTCTAGCTTTTGGTTTAGTTAATGCTATAGTTAGATTTTTCCAAAGATGGCGGAATCAATTTATACATTACCGGGGTTACAATTCTTGACAGGATGGTAGAGCTTATCAAACCGCCAATCAATACAATCGCCAACGGAGATATTTGAGGATTAGGATTCACCGCTAACGGAATCAATCCGCAGATTGCCGTAATGGATGTCAGCACTACCGGAAGAAAACGGGTTTCACCGGCAATGGCAATCGCCTCGTCAATGGATTTTCCTTCTTGTCGCAATTGATTGGTGAAATCGACCAAAAGGAGGGAATTTTTCACCTGGATTCCGGACAGTCCAATGAAACCAATTATAGATACCAAAGACATTGGGTTTCCTGTAGCTAATAAAAACAACACACCACCAAGAACTCCCAACGGAATGATAGACAGTACGATAATAATTCCCTTGAACGTTTTAAATTGCAGCAATAAAACAGCAATGAATAAAAAGGCACTCAATATGATTACCGAAAGAAAATTGCCTCCCAACGCATCGCCTTCTGATTCTTTTTCTCCCGAAAGTTTGTAATAATAGCCTTTAGGCATTTTTAGTTTATCCAATTTTGGAATAATATCTACCAACAGGTCATTCGCTAAATAACCTTCTTTTGTCATAGCGCTGACTTTTGAAAAGAGTGATTTGTTAAAGTGGTTGATGGCAGTGGGTGCGGTTTCAAAAGTGATGCTCGCAATTTGATTCAATGCAATTGGTGTTCCCTGAACATTATTTACATATAAATTTTTCAGTGCATCAAGATTAGAAAACTTATTCCTTGGTAAAGTAATAATTACGTTTCTGGCATCGCCACGGTCATCAATGTAATCACCAACGGTTAGTCCTGCTACCGCAAGCCGGATTACTTTATCGACCTCGCTTGTCAGTACGCCCAATGTTCTTGCTTTTTCTTTATTGATTTTTACTTTAACATCGGTTTTATAAGTATTCAACTCATTGTTGATGTACACCGTACCTTTTTGATTTCGTAAAATACTTTCTACCTGAGCCGATAATTTGCGCAAAACGGCTTGGTCTTCGCCAAATATTCGCACGACGATATTGGCCTCCAACGGTGTTCCTTGCTCAAAATCTTTTACCTCCACTTTGGCATAAGGCATCGTTTTGAACTTGTCGCGCAATTTTTTAATTAAAGCCGTCTTTTCGGTAGGTGTAGCTTCATCTTCCAACTGAACAAATACTTGGGAAAAATCAGATTTTCTGTCCTGTGGATGCACGTTATAGTAAATCTGCGGGTTTCCATGTCCCACATTTGAGGTGTAGTAAACAATCTCTTTGTGGTTTTTTAATTCTGCTTCCACAATTTTTGTCACTCGGTTACTTTCAGAAATATTGGCCTGAAGCGGCATTTTAATATTGATAAGAAACATTGGTTTTTCAGAAGTTGGAAACAATTTGAATCCGGTAACCGAAAACAATCCAAAAGCAATTACACTTAAAAATACTGAAATGGCAATCGTAATTTTTGGAAATTTCAATGCTTTTGGCATAATGTCCCTGTAGGCTCTTGTTAGAAATTTTTGCAAATATTGAAGAAAGATGTTTCCTTCACCATGTTCATGCGTTTTTAAAAATCGGCTTCCCAAAAATGGAACCAATGTCAACGCCACAATCATAGAAGCCAAAACACTCGTGATAACCGCCATTGGTAAACTTCGGATGAATTCGCCTGCCATATCGGGAAGAAAAGCCAATGGCAAAAAAGCAATTACCAAAGTAGTGGTTGTACCAACAACAGCGATTCCTATTTGTTTAGTTCCTTTTAAAACAGCATCCATTTTAGAATGCCCTTCACGCAACCAACGCTCAATGTTTTCGACCACCACAATACTGTCATCAACCAATAATCCTAAAGCGACTACCAAGCCAACAATGCTCAATTGGTTTAAGGAATACCCTAAAGCATTCATTGCAATTAAACCTAAAGCCAATGATAAAGGAATGGAAATCATAACGATAAGAGATGCTCTTCCACCTAATGGCACCAATGTAATGACAACCAAAAGAATGGCCAATGCAAAGTCAAAGCCTAGATGTCCCAAACGTTTTGATACCATATCGGCTTGGTCAAAGTTCTTGATTAGTTTTATGTTAGGAGGCAAATCTTTGGAGAATTCGGCTACAATTGGTAAATATTGCTTTTGCACATCGCTAATGTTTACATTGTCCTTCATTCCGGCGGTGACCAAAACGCATCGGTGTCCATTAATTCTTGTAATGTGATTTACCACTTCAGATTTGTAGCTCACTTCGGCTACGTCTTTCATATAGATGATTTTTCCGTTAGCATTGTAAACGACGGTATTGGCAACATCATCCGCATTTTTAAATTTACCGCTTGTTTTTACGTTGAATACTTTGGTGTCCAAATCGATACTTCCGCCGGGAATATCGGCAGCTTCACTTTGTAAACTTCCCATTACTATGTTCAATGGAATTTTCAGTTGTGCCAATTTTTCCAAATTCAAATCTACGCGGATTTCCTGTTCCGGAATGCCGCTGTATTTTACGTCCTTGAGATTGGTTATTTTTTCAATCTTTGTCTTTAGTTCATCGGCCTCATCGCGTAGTTTTTTGTCGGATGCATTTTCTGAAACCAAAGCAACCTGAAGAATTTTTACATCCGAAGACGAAATTTTCTCCGTCTTAATCATATAAATATCTTTTGGCAATTCGCTGTTTTTAAGGGCATTCATTTCGGTGGAGATTTCCTGATATTTATTGTCAACATCCACTCCGTATTTGAATTTTACCTGAAAAGCGGCTACACCATCTTCAACGGTTGTGAGGATTTTTTCAATATTTTCCAATCCGTAAATCTTATTTTCAATAGGTTTTACGACTTGTTCTTCCATATCTTTCGGACTCGTTCCGGGATAAATAACGGTAATCAAATATTGTGGCGGATGCGTTCCGGGGTCTTCTGATCTTGGCATCGTGAATAAGGTTAGCACCCCAACCACAGCGACTAACAGCGCCAGAATCAGTGTGAACTGATAATTCTTAACGGAAAAATTTGTTATTTGCATAGCGTTATTATTTAATGATTTTGATAGTGGATTGTTCGTTGAGATAAGCACTGTTGGAAATCACGATTTCATCCGTTTTTTGAAGACCGTCTTTGATAAAAACCTTATTGTTTTCAAATTTGGCAATTGTAACAGGCTGACGTTTTACTTTGTTGTTCTCTACGACAAACACAAAGGCTTTGTTTCCGTCGGCTTCTATAAGTGAATTATACGGAATGATGATGCGGTCTTCGGCTTTCTCGGCCTTGATTTCTGCTTTTCCAAACATACCCACGGCCGGTTTGCTGTTCTTCATATTAAGTTTCAACTCCACCTGAAACGAACCTAATGCAGCATCGGCAGCTTGTGATTTTCTAAAAATAGTAGCGTCAAATTGTTCATCAGGAAATCCATCAAGAGTGACAGTTGCTTTTTGCCCCAATTTAACAGTCCCCCATTCTTGGTCGGTTAAACCAACTTTTAACAGGTAATTGTTGTTTTTGCTTGTTTCGTTTATGGCTAAAATTGGAGATCCGGCACCGACCACTTCACCTTCATTGGCAATTTTTGCAGTAACAAAACCATCGGCCGTGGCATAAATTTTTGCATAACGGGCATTAAAAGCGACAGCATCTTTTTGTTTTCGGGCAATGTCCAAACCTGTTTTGGTGTTTTGAAGCTGTTCCAAAGTATAAACACTGTCTTTGTAAAGATTTAAGGCACGCGTATAATCACGCTCGTATTTCTTAACATTCAGATCCGATTGATTCAAGCCCGAACCGATTTCGGTTTCATCTAAAGTGGCAAGAAGTTGTCCCTTCTTGAAAAACTGACCTTCTTCTACGTAAATTTTACTGACAACACCACCAATTTTAAAGCCATAATTGGCTTGATTTTCCGTTGTCACCAAGCCGGATGCGTTTATGTTAGTTGCAAGTGCCAATGATTGAGCCGTTGCTGTTTTAATCGAAATAACATCGGCATTTTCAAAAGGTTTTTGTTCTTTTTTTTCTTCTTTACAAGAATAAAAAAGCTGTAGTACGAATAGGATAATTATTAATTTCTTCATTGTTCTAATTTTTAGTTTTTTAAAGTAAAAGTTGCATTGGCCCTTTCTAATTCCGCAAAAGCGATCCAAGAATTATAAAGTGCAATATTGGTGTTGAGTTGGGCATTTACCCATTGATTTTGTGCATCGAGAAGTTCAATGTAAATAGCCTGTCCTTCTTTATACAATTTGGTGATGTCATCATTGTATTTTTTGGCGGATTCTTTTTGGTTTTTATTGGCGTAAAATTGTTCCAATGCCGATTTCAGATTGTTTTGTGATACCTGAAACTGAAGCAGTAATTGCTGCCTTACATTATCAGTTTGGGAACTAATTTTTTTAGTATCTTCTTCAACCTGTTTGAGTTTGTATTTATTCTTGTTTCCGGAAAAAATATTCCATTGCAAACCTAATCCTGCGAAATAATAGCGTGAATCTTTGTTCACATCAAAATCAAAGTCCTGAAAACCGAAATCGGCAAATCCGCTTACTGTAGGAAACCAATACGATTGTGTTAGTTTACCAACAGTTTCATTTAATTCCTTAACCTGAGTCAGTTTTAGCAATTCCTCCCTGTTTTGGGTATTTTCTGTAACGGCATCAATGGGCAAAACCTCATTGTCATCTGTTTCAATGTCAGAATCTAATTTTTCGTTGAGCAAAAAATTGAAGTACGATTTGGCGTTATTACTGACTTGTTTTGCCGTTTCGAGATTTGCCTGAATCCGTATTACCTCGTTATCACTTCGCAAAACTGCGGTACGGTTGATTTTGTCATTTTTGAATAAAGATTGGTTTACCCTTTGATTCTCTTTGACCAATGCCAACGCATCTTGATAAATTTTAATTCCTTCAATGGACTGTAGGTATTTGTAGTAGGCAATTTTTATTTCCTTGACCAACTCCCTCTTATAAATTTCCAATTCAATCTGTTGCAGTGATGCCTGCTGACTTTTAATCCTTTCATTATAAATAATTTCGAAATTCAGCAAGGGCATTGTTGTATGAATCTTCGCGTCATAGAAATTATCGGGATTGATTAAAACCGACTGATTTTCAAGAGTTGGGAACGCTTTGGAATTCGTCATTTGATTCAGCGTGTTATACACCGGATTGAGCATATCGCCTACGGGAATATCAATCGTTCTTCCTCCTTCAGCCCTTGTATAGCTCCCGTTTAAGGAAACTGTGGGGTAAAACAAAGAGCGTGCTTCTTTAAGAGCATACACACTTTTGTTAATGTCAAAATAATGTTGCTTTATTACTTCATTGTTTTTTAGTCCGGTTTCTATGTATCCGTCTAGCTTACTTTGTGAATATCCTTGATATCCGAGTAAGATTACCGTTAGAATTACTGCATTTTTTATCATAATATACATTGTTTTTTAATTGAACATTGTTCATTTTTTTGAACAAAAAAATTTATAGCCGATCTATTATTTTCAAATACTCATTATAGCCATCAAGCAAGATCGTATCGGGATTTGTGAATTTTACGCCTTTGGTTCTTTGACGAATTTCAAGACAGCACATACCGTGAACCAAACTCCAAACCATAAACGAAAGCGGTTCTATATTATGTCCCTTAAAATGCCCATTATTAATACATTCCTCAATAGTTTTTTTTACACGGCCAAAAGTTACCGCACCTTCATCCCAATCTTTATTTTCGGAGCTTTCCAAAAACTCCATAGGTGCTTTAAGATTAAACATTAAATCATACATTTCTTGATTCTCCAAGGCAAATTTTATGTAGGTAAAACCCATTTTTCGCAATCGTTCCATTGGATCTTCTATGCTGAACAATTCTTCAAAATACCCTCCCAATTCCTGAAATCCTATGGAATGCAGGTCGTGCAGAATGGCATTTTTATCTTTAAAATAAACATATACCGTACCCACACTATAGTCAATTTCGTCAGCAATATTTCGAATGGTAGTTTGCTCAATACCCTTTTCTATAAAAAGTTTTTTGGCACCTTTTAAAATCAATGCTTTCAGTGCTTCTTTTTCTCTTGCTTTTCTGTCAACTATACTCATACCTCGAAATTATTCCACAAAGATATGTTTTATTTTTGAACAACGTTCATTTTTTATAGAAAAATAAACACAGTAACAAAATCTCTTGTTTTTACTGTGTTTTTGAAGACCAATTTTTAATTACTGTTAGGATTCTTAAGAAATCCAACTGATATAATCAGACTAAATTCTCTAAACCGAATTCAGCCAATTTATCTGCAATTGGCAAAGTTTTTAACCCCAATTCAGTTAAAGTATACTCAACTTTTGGTGGAATTTCGGGATAGGCTTTTTTGCTGACTAGTTTATTTTCAACAAGCATATTCAATTCTTGTATCAGCATTTTTTCGCTAATACCGGGTATAGCCCTTTTTAGTTCGCCATATCGCATCACTTTTTTGTTGATTTGAAACAATATCAACAAAGTCCATTTACCGCTAAGAAGTGTTAAAGAGGCTCTAACAGGACACTTTTCATCACAAGGTAAAATTATTTTAGATTTTTTTTCCATTGATATTCAATTATTCTAACTGTATAGTAGGTACTTTACTTTTAGGTAAGTACTTGTACAAAAGTAAGTAACACAATACTTTTGTGCAAGTAATTTTAAAAAACAACTAGAAACAAGCAAATAGATTAGGATGCAATGACTAATCAAAAACAATTTAATA
Source organism: Flavobacterium aquiphilum (assembly GCF_027111335.1). NCBI lineage: Bacteria > Pseudomonadati > Bacteroidota > Flavobacteriia > Flavobacteriales > Flavobacteriaceae > Flavobacterium > Flavobacterium aquiphilum. The sequence continues at coordinate 3,409,566 of NZ_CP114288.1, forward strand.
ACATAAAAACGTAAAAAAATGAAAATCTTAGTATTTGGAGCTTCAGGCTCACAACAATTCAATGTAATATCTGAAGGGATCAAAAAAGGAGCAGAAGTATTTGCAGCAACAAGTTCTGCTGCAAGTTTTGAAAAATTAAGTCAAGCAGGTGCAAAACCTATTTTGGCTAATATGAGTGATGCCAATAAAATGTTGGAAATTACCAAAAGCATAGATGCGATAGCTTTTATGATTCCTGTTTCTTTGCCCAATCCATTTGATGGCTTGGAATATGCCAAAAATGTGATTGATGCAGCTAAGATAAATAGTGTAAAGAAAATCGTTTGGAACACAAGTGGTTGGTTAGCTCCGCAAAAAATAGGAATCCCTGGCGAAGATGTAAAGTTGGACATAAAAGAGTATTTAAAAAATAGCGGATTGGAGTATGTGATAATTGAACCCACTATTTATATGGAAAATATGATGGGACCTTTTTGTGCACCTTTTGTAAAAAACGAAATGAAGCTTGCTTATCCTACTCCAGAGATTATGCCTATTGGTTGGATAGCTTCAAGAGATGTAAGTGCTTTTGTTGTAGAAGCAGTTTACAATGACAAACTAAAAGCGGATACATTTCAAATAAGTGGTTTAGAAAATTTAAAAGGTAATGATTTGGCTGAACAATTTTCTAAAGGTTTGGGTAAAAACGTTGTTTATTATACGCAACCTGCCAAAGAATTTGGTGATATATTAAAACCATTTGTTGGTGAAGCAGGTGCAGCAGGAGTAACTTCGTACTATGAAAGCCTTCAAAACGCAACAGAGTTTCCTCCAAAATTCAATCCAAAGATGAATGAGATTTTAGAGAAACTGCCCGTGCAAATGACACCTTTGGTGCAATGGGCAAATGAGAATAAAGCGTATTTTTCCTAAAAAAAGGTATTAACTTTTGTAGAGGTAACAATTAAAGTTAATGCAAATTTTAACTTGATAGCAAAGGTGATTTTGATTTTTTCAATTCTATTGGATTGTAAAATCAAGACCACCTTTTTAATTGTAGGGGTGAATATTTATTCTTGATTATTTTATGCCTGAAATAAATGTAAGCAACTTGTTTCGAAATCTTGGAACAAGCTAAAGTCAGCCTTTTTACATAGCATTGTAATTTGTATAGGTCTTATTCTGCCAGCTAATTAATTTAAAGTTTTTGAGCCGTGCATAATATTTTGGGTGTTAGCGTTAACATTACAAACTTCGCGACCAAAATCATCATCCTACAAAACCTCCGTAAAAACGTATCACACCTTCCGACTTTTGTATAACTAGCCAGAATAACTTCGATAGTAGTTTTGCAACATTAAATAATCATAAAAAATAAAATAATGAGCAAGACAATTTTCGAACCCTACAATTTAAATGGGTTACAATTAAGAAATCGTATCGTAATGGCGCCTATGACCCGCTCTAGAGCTGATAATGAAGGAAACGTTGCCACAGAACTCATTGCAGAATATTACAGACAGCGAGCATCAGCAGGATTAATCATTACAGAAGGAACTTTCATCAGTCCCGAAGCCGTTGGTTATATTAATGTACCAGCCATTTATTCAAAAGATCAAATAGAAGGTTGGAAATTAACAACCCAAGCCGTACACCAAGAAGGAGGAAGTATTTTTGCCCAATTATGGCATACAGGGGCTATTTCCCATCCCGATTTGCAAAACGGGAACAAACCACTTGGACCATCGGCTGTTAATCCCAACCAACAGGTATTTACTTTTGAGGGGTTTAAGGATACGGTAGAAGCACAAGCAATGACCATTGCCGATATAAAAAGAACCATAAATGATTTCAAACAAGCAGCAATCAATGCTTTTGAGGCAGGATTTGACGGTGTTGAAATACACAGTGCCAATGGTTTTTTGTTACAGCAATTTTTACATAAAAACTCAAATCACAGGACAGATGAATATGGAGGTTCTATAGAAAACAGAACTCGTATAATTTTTGAAATACTAGACGAATTAAAAACCGTAATTGATCTATCAAAAGCAGGAATACGTTTTAACCCTTCAGTTCACGGAATTATGGGCATTGAAGCTGATGATGAGACGATTGCTTTGTATAACTATATTGCAAACCGATTAAATGATTATAATTTAGCATACATTCATCTTACAGAGCCTTTTACAGATGTATCTAATGTGAGTTTAGCTATTCAAAACGTAGCAAAACATTTCCGCGGATTTTACAAAGGTACTATCATCACAAATGTTCGCTATACAAAAGAAACTGCCAATAAAGTTATAGCATCTGGCGATGCAAATTTAGTAGCGTTTGGAGTTCCCTTTATTGCGAATCCTGATTTAGTTGAACGTTTTAAGACAGATGCTGTACTTAATGCACCTGACCCAAACACTTTTTATACTTCTGGAGAAAAAGGGTATACTGATTATCCGAAAATGACTGAAGTTTCTAACTCCATCTAAATTTTAAAAAATTAAACAATGATTAAGAAAATAACAGTAATTGGAGCAACAGGAATGATAGGTACTCCTGTAACCAAAGAATTGATAAAAGCAGGCTTTGAAGTAACAGCTTTTGTGAGAAACATTGAAAAAGAAAAACATATTTTTCCATCGGGTGTACATTTTGTGCAAGGCGACCTAAAAAACGTATCGAACATTTCCAAAGCAATAAAAGATGCAGATGCGGTTTACATCAGTATATCTTCAGGTCCTAACGATACCGAAAACGGATTTAATCCTGAAGCAGGAGGTGTGGATAATATTATTACTGCCCTTAAAACATCATCTGTAAAACGAGTTGGATTTTTATCTTCGTTTTTGGCAAGAAACTACAAAGACGATTGGTGGGCAATGAATGCCAAAAAACAAGCAGTTCAAAAAATTAAAAATACGGGTATTCCATATACCATATTTTATCCTGCCAATTTTATGCAAAATTTTAATGGTGGAATGAGAGATGGAAATAAGGTAAACATCATCGGAACATCCAATGAAAAATCGTGGTGGATAGATGCCGAAGATTTTGGTAAACAAGTAGCAAATGCTTTTAAAACTGAAAAATCATTGAATAGAGAATATGCTGTACAAGGCTTGGAACCGTTAACTACAACAGAAGCAACCCAAATTTTTGTAGAAAACTATACCAAAGAAAAATTAACGATTGCAAAATTACCAATCGGGATGGCAAAAATTTTATCTTTGTTTATAAAGCCTTTACGGTATGTTGTGCCATTAATATCGGTAATGAACAACAACAAAGAAATCTTTGAAGCTCAAAAAACTTGGGACGAATTGGGCAAGCCAACAATGACGGTAGCGAAATTTGCAAAAAAATAATAAAATCTATGACACATTATAAAACCATAAGTGAATTATTTAAAGCTAACGGATTCTCGCCACCAGAAAATCCGTTATTGGGGGTATTAACTTTTGAACAAGCCGAAGATTGCCCCTTTGTAGAAAAAGAGTTTACAATGGCATTTTATGGCATTTCATATAATAAATTTGAAACAGGTACTCTTTCTTATGGCAAAACTAAATATGACCACGACAATGGCTCAATGGCATTTGTAAAGCCTCATCAGAAAATAAAAATGGCTAATTTAAAAAATGCTGAAAAAGGATTTTTGCTCTATATTCACGAGGCTTTTTTATTCAATTCTAATCTTTATTCCGAAATAAAAAAATACGGATATTTTGATTACGAAGTAAACGAAGCCCTTCATTTATCACCAAAAGAGGAGGGAATTATTTGGGACTTATTCAATAAAATAGAATCAGAATATTACAATAATCAGGATGATTTTAGTAGAGATATAATGATTACTCATATCGATTCTATATTGAAATATTCGCAGCGGTTTTACAAACGGCAATTTTTAAACAGAGCAGTTCTTTCAGGCACAACGGTTTCAAAATTTACAAATGTTTTGACTGCATATTTTGAAAATGGAAGTTTTCAAAAAAACGGTTTGCCAACCGTAAAATATATGGCCGGACAATTAAACTTATCGCCAAGGTATTTGAGCGATTTACTGAAACAGGAAACAGGCAAAACAGCTTTGGAACACATACACATTGCATTGGTTATGGAAGCCAAAAATTTACTAATGAGTACCACTAAAACCGTAGCAGAAACAGCCTATCAATTGGGCTTTGAAAATGCTCCGTATTTTTCAAGATTGTTTAAAAAAGAAGTAGGACAAACGCCCACCGAATACAGAGAACATTTTTTGAATTAAACAAAATGAAACGGTCATTTGTAACAAATTTATGCAAAAAAGTGCTGTCAAAGAAGTAGTTTAAATCTAAAAACAATAAGATATGAATGTTGAGGATTTTAGAAAATATTGTCTATCTCTAAATGGTGTGACTGAAAAAATGCCATTTGGAAAAGCAACAAGTCAATACGATCGTAATTTACTTGTCTTTTCTATTGGTGATAAATGGTTTTGCCTTGTAAATATTGAGGTTTTTGACTTCTGCGTTCTAAAATCAGAACCCGATTTAATTGAAGAATTACGCATTCAATACGACAGCATCCGCCCCGGCTATCATATGAATCACAAACATTGGATTTCAGTATATTTCAATACAGATTTAGATGATAAAAATATCCTAAAACTTGTTAAGGAATCTTATCAGTTAGTGTTAGAATCGCTTCCAAAAAAGGAACAGGCAAAATATCTTTAAAATGCTCAATAAAGAAGTCTTAAATAGAGAATGGTTTTTGAATTAAATAATATGTCTATCTGTTTCTTATACCAATCGTTTTCTGGCTTGGCGAAGGCAGGGCAATCGAAGCATTTTCGTTCGGCTAATGTAAAGAAGTTTAATATAAACACAAAAGCTGAAGTTTGCACTTCAGCCCTGCTTTTGTCGTCCTTCCTGTCGATGTTGCTGATTTATTTAAAAGCCAAACATACCTCCTGAAACAGAAATTTGTTCGCCTGTAATCCAAGCCGCATCATCGGAAGCAAGAAATACAGCCGCTTTTGCGATGTCTTCGGGTTGCCCTCTTCGACCAAGCGGTGTATGGGCAACAAATAATTTTTCATACTCACTGCCTTTTGTGACACCAGCGTTTGTAGAACCCTCCGTTTCCGTTGCACCAGGCAGAATAGAATTGATACGAATGTTTTTTGCCCCCAATTCTTTTGACAAAGCGATGGTTACGGCATCTAATGCTGCTTTGGTGGAAGAATATAACGAAGCTGTTGGAAGTGGCATTTTGCTTGCACCTGAACTAATGTTGATTACATTTCCGCCTTTGTCACCAAACAGTTTTAACGATGATTGAATAGTAAGGATAGCACCCAAAACATTTACGTTGAAATGCTGATGGAAACTTTCTACTGTTACTTGCTCAATAGGCGTGTAACCTTGATATGCTGCGTTGTTTACCAAAATATCCAATACGCCAAACGCTTTTTCTGTTTCTTCAAACAGCCTTTTTACATCGGCTTCTTTTGATACATCACCTTGCACCGCAATGGCAGTTCCGCCACTTTCAATTATGGCTTTTACTATTTTTTCTGCCTCTTCTTTACTTGAAGCATAATTTACAACAACCTTTGCACCTTCGTTGGCAAATGCTTTTGCAATTCCCGCACCAATTCCTTTTGATGAACCTGTAACTATCGCTACTTTGTTTTTTAATTTACCCATTTTAATTTTTTTTATTACTGATTTATTTTGTTGCGTAGTTGGTCATTCCACCATCCACTAAAAATTCGTTGCCTGTAATGAAATCGGCTTTGTCAGAAGCCAAGAACAGCACCACGTTTGCGATTTCTTCGGGTAGTCCCATTCTTTTAACCGCAGTAGAAGCAATGATTTGTTCTGTAACTTGCTTTTCAATATCTTTAGGCATACCTACTTTTGCCAAAACGCCTGTGTCTGTAGGACCGGGTGTAACAATGTTTACACGGATTTTTCTTTCTGCCAATTCATTAGCCGCAACTTTGGCAATAGTGTTTACCGCAGATTTTGTTGCAGAATAAGCACTAACATTTATGTTTGACAAATGTGCTGCGTTTGATGAAGTGAACACAACCGAAGCACCGTCTTTTAAATGCGGTATGAATTTTTGCAACGTAAAGAAATACCCTTTTACATTGGTGTTGAATTGTGCATCAAAATCTGCTTCTGTTGCAAATTCAATTGGTGCAAAAACCGCAATTCCTGCGTTTAGGAAAAGAACGTCCACTTTGTTTCCACTTTCGGCAACTGCTTTTTCTAAAACTTCAATTCCTGCCAAGTTTGATGTATCGGAAACGACTGTTTTCAGTTTTGGGCTGTTGATTTTTTCAGCCGCTTTTTTCAGGTTGTCGGCACTTCTTCCTGTTATCCAAACGCTTGCACCTGCGTTGATAAAAGCTTGTGCGGTTGCAAATCCTATACCTGTGCTTCCGCCTGTAATTAATACGTTTTTGTCTGTAAAACTCATTTTGATTGTTATTTATTTGTTTAACAATGCAAACTTATTTACATTTACTATCCGTTTGATATTACTATCCTTTTGGATAGCACTTTCCAATGGGATAGTAACGCAAAATGAAATGATAACAACTACAACAAAAACAAAAGAAAAGCGGGTGGAATGCGTTAATGCAATTCTTCCAGTAAAAGATGCATTGGATGTGCTAAGTGGTAGGTGGAAACTGCCTATACTTATTGCGTTGAGTTTTGGAAACAAACGTTTTAAGGAAATCTCAAAAGATGTTCAGGGCATTACGGATAAAGTGCTGTCCAAAGAGTTGAAAGAATTAGAAACTAATAAATTGATTACCCGAACTGTTTACGATACTTTTCCGCCAACGGTAGAATATGCCGCCACCGAACACGGACATTCCCTGTTTAATGTTATTGCAGCATTAAGAGAATGGGGTATTAAGCATAGAGGAAAAATTATTGGGAAATAGCCGTTGTCGGAAAGTTTTAAAATTGTCAGTTGGTGTATTTCTCAAGTGTTTGACAGTAAGGTTGGTTAACTTTTCTTGTAACATTGAGATTGGCGCACAGATGAAACTGATTTTAACGGATTATCGCAGATTGTTATTTAAAAACTCCGTAGGGCTTTTACCAAATTGTTTTTTGAAGGCAAATGAGAAATGGGATAAGTTTTCAAAACCCACTTCGTAATAGATATCAATAGGTTTTCTCTTTTTTTCAGTTATTTGAAAGCGGGCTAGTTCCAGTCGCTTTTGAGTAATCCATTTTTGTGGTGTTGTATTGAAAGCCTTTTTGAAGTCACGTTTAAAAGTGGTCAAACTTCGCCCGGTCAGGTAACCAAATTTTTCTATTGGCATATTGAACATATAATTACGTTCCATAAATTCGACAAGGTTGATTTTATGAGGTTCTGAAAAGTCAGATAAAATGTTGTCGATGTCTTTGTTTATGGAGCGCAAAACGGTAATTGATTCCTGAATTTTCAATTCCGAAAGTTCTTGTGGTAATTTGTAATTGAGGTCGAAATACGGCAAGATCGAAGCAAAAAAACTATCGAGCAAAGGACTTTGGGACAACGGAATGATGTAATCGGTTTTAGAAACCAGAGTGGCTTGCAGTTTTTTTTGTTCGTAAAATGCCCTTAAAACATCCTGCGTCAGTTTTACCACAATGGCTCTGTAAGGCAAGCCGTCTTTATCGGATTTTATTAAGGTAGATAGTTGATTTCTTGGAAATAGAAGCGTTTCGCCCAACCCAAAAACATAGGTTTTATTTAACTGAATAACTTTTAATTCGCCCGACAACACCCGAACAACACAATGTTCCTCCGCAATCATTTCGGTATTGTTTCGAGTAGATCCGCTGCAGCTGAAAACAATTTCAGCGTTTTTATTGATTTGTCTTGTTGCCATAATACAAAGGTAAAAAAATAAGGCCCAACGATGTGAACCTTATTTTTTCCAATTAATTAAATGTCAAATTTTATCTGCGTTAATTCTTCAGTCAGTGTCCAAAGTTTTTGGGCAGCTTCCGCTTGAAGCGCAAAGGGTGCTACTCCTCCAAATCCGCCCGGGTTTCTATAAGCAGCAGCGATACTCTCATAATTGGCCTCATCATATTGGGCAATTTCAACATCTTCCAAATACACTCCTCCAATGTTTTCAAGCTGTGGACTCATTGCTGCCCAAACAGTTGTGGCAGCTCCCTGTTCCTTGGTTTTCTGTATTTTTTTCATTGCTGCTTCAGCTTCAGGGTTTGGCGTGCCGTCAGGATTTAGAATACCCAAGGTAACAAAATCATCAAACGCTAAATGTCTGCCCAGATTGGTTTCCAAAATCAAACCAGGATGTAAAGCATAAGCCCGAACGCCAAATTGCTGTGCCTTTCTATCCAATTCTACCGTAAAGAGAACATTTGCAGTTTTGGATTGTCCATAAGCTTCAAATTTGTCGTACTCCCTAGTGTTGTAGTTTACATCGTCAAAAAGTACCGGCGAATAATGGTGTCCTGAAGAGGAAACAGTAATTACCCTTGCGCCATTTGCTTTTTTCAATGCGTCCCATAGTTTGGCCGTCAGATGAAAATGCCCTAAATGATTGGTAGAAAATTGTCCTTCATAACCACGCCCATCACGTTGTAAAGGCGTCCACATCACCCCGGCGTTGTTGATAAGAATATGTAGCGGTCTGCCCGAAGCCAAAAAATTATCGGCAAATGCATCAATGGAAGCAGGATCTGTCAGGTTCAATGCTGCTGTTTCTACATTGGCAATCCCTTCCAGATTTTGCTTTGCTTTTTCAGTATCTCTTGCCGGAACGATAACCGTTGCCCCTGCCGAAGTCAATGTTTTGGTAATTTCTAAACCAAGCCCGCCATCACCGCCTGTTACAATGACGATTTTTCCTGTAAGGTCAATTCCCTTGATAACATCTTTTGTTGTTGATGTTGCGTTGAAGCCAGAACCTATCGGTTTTTGCAAGGCTCCGTTGTAATTTTTTTGTCCCATTTTTTAAATTCATTTTAAATTTTTATTGAGACAAAGATAGAATGCGTATCGCCAGTGCGTTTTGTTCAAAAGTCCGAATTACTTTGTTTAAAAGGTCGGTTTTTATTGGTGATAATGGTAATTAATTATTTGATTTTAATGGTAATTAATTATTTGATTTTAATGACAACTTTACCTTTTACTCGTCCCGTTTCTACATATGCCATAGCATCATTGGTTTGCTCAAATGGAAAAACTTTATCGATAATAGGTTTTATAACACCTGATTCTATTAATTGGGTAATTTGTTGTAATTGGCTTCCTTCGGCTCTCATAAACAAGAATTTAAACGTGGTGTTTAATTCTTTTGCTTTTTTCTTTGCGCTCGAACTTAGCAGTTTTGTCACTAATTTTAAATACCAAGGCAAGCCAATTTCAGCTGCAAATTCGGGTGTAGGAGGCCCAACTAGGGAAATTAATTGTCCACCTGATTTTAGAATGCGCAGTGATTTTTCTAGAATCTTTGGGTCGCGATTGCTATGAATAACCAAATCATAATCTTTAAGTCTCGTTTCAAAATCTTCATTTTTGTAGTCAATAACCAAATCTGCACCGAGGCTTTTTACCAAATTTATGTTGGCTGTACTAGTGGTTGTTGCTACAAATGCCCCCAAATGTTTGGCCAACTGAATGGCAAAAGTACCCACGCCTCCGGAGCCGGCTTGAATGAAAACTTTTTGTCCTTTTTTTAGATTTGCAGTTTCAACAAGAGCCTGCCAAGTGGTTAATCCCACCAAAGGAATTGAAGCAGCTTCATCCATTGTAATATTTTTGGGTTTTAATGCTAAGTCAGCTTCATTTACGGCAATATATTCCGCAAAAGTGCCTATTCTGTAATCTCCAACTCTTGAATAAACTTCATCCCCAACTTTGAATTTCTTTATATTAGAACCAACTTTAACTACGGTTCCTGCCATATCGTGCCCATTGATAAGCGGTATTTTATATGGCAAAAAGAGTTTGAACTCTCCTCGTTTAATCATTGAATCCAAGAGATTGACACCCGCTGCGTGAATTTGGACCAAAACTTCATTTGCTTTCGCAATTGGTTCGGCTACTTGAGTAAGTTGCAGTTTTTCTTTTTTGCTGTATTTTGTTATTGTAAATGCTTTCATTTTTTTATTAAGTCTTGGTTTATTGTTTATCTAAAAAATCTAATGCGCTTTTTACAAACGCTTCGTGATACTGAAATATACCTCCGTGTCCTGCATCTTTATAAATAATCAATTCAGAATTTGAAATACGTTTTGCTAAGTCATACGTATTGCTGCTTGGCACCATTTTATCATTATCGCCATTGGCAATTAATACAGGCTGCTTTATTACTGATAAATCTTGTGGCTTTTGTTCTCCCCAAGCCTTTATGGCTGTAAGCTGATTACCAAACGAACCCAATCTGATTTTTTTATCACGGTTTTCTGTACGTTCTTTTATGCGTTTCAAAAATGCTTTTGCTGCTTTTTTCCCATTAGGGTTTTGATTAAAAAACAAATAAAATTTAGGGTCTCTAAAGGTTAAATAGCCTTTTAGCATATCCTTATAAGTAATTGGTTTAATTTTATCAATTCCAATCCCACCTGCAGGGCCTGTACCGGTCATAATCATTTTGCGAACCAATTGGGGTTGTTGAAGCACAATTTCCTGAGCCACAAATGCTCCCATTGAAAACCCCATTAAATCAACCTTTTCATATCCAAGTGCTTTTATAAAATCGACAGCATCTTTTGCCATTTCGGCAATAGTTTTTGGAGTTGTCCCTATGGTGGCACCAATACCTCGATTATCAAATGGAATTATTTGATATTTTGTTCCTATACCATCCATTATCCTTGGATCGCAATTGTCTAAAGTAGCACCTAGGTGATTTAAGAATATGACAGGAATTCCATCATTACTTGCTCCAAGTTTTCTGTAATAAAATAGGGTACCATTTACATTTACCGATTCTGTTTTTACATTTTGATATATCATTTTTTGCCGAATTGAATTATTTGTCTGTGAAAAAATAATGCTTGTAAAAAATAGTAGCAACGAGAGCGTAATTGAAAGTTTTTTCATTTTACTTGTTTTTTGTGCTAACTTTAGAATAATAAATGTTAGATACTATTAGAAGCATTAAAAACACAAGCGGTGTAATAATTCTTTCTGTTGGATCCTTTAATAAAAAATGTGTAAGTGCTGCTGAAAAAAACAAGATACCAAATCCCGCATAAGCCCATTCTTTAATTTTTGAAGGCAATACAGGTAAAAGTAATACAATTGCCCCAATTATTTTTGCGATACCAATTTCTACCCTTAAAAAATCAGGATATCCCATTTGTTTGTATGCTTCTGCCATATATGTTCCATTAAAGTACTGATAAGCACTTAATAACATACCTACGGTAACTAAAGCAGTAGATAACCAGTATATAATTTTATCTTTTTTCATTTATTTTACTTGCTTCTATTAATAAAAAGGTTAATACAATGTTGTTAATGCCATATTTCCCGTTTTTTATTTTAAAAATTATTTAATTTTTTAAGAACATTTTTTTCTAAAAATCCAGCAGCAAAATGTTGTAGGTTTATCAAAGTCGTAGTCCCTTTTCCTACGATGTTTCTGAATTTTGGCTTGTCTTTTTGTATTACTTTTAACACTTTATTTAGAACCAAAATAGGATCTTCGGCCTTATCAAATAATTCGTCAGAGAAATTTTTGATTTTATTTCTTAAAGAGTTGTAATCAGCTATTTTATTTATAGTTGCAGTAGAGTTTTCTAAAATATTTGTTTTAAATGCAGCAGGCTCAATCATTGCTACGTCAATATTGAACTCGTTCAATTCATATCGCAATGATTTAAAATACCCCTCCAATGCGTGTTTGGATGCTGCATAGTAGGCTGCATTAGGGAATGCCACAAGTCCAACAATAGACCCCACGGTAATAATTTTACCAGATTTTTGTTTTCTAAAATGGGGTAATACAGCGTTGGTTACTTTGATGGTTCCCCAAAAGTTAGTTTCCAATTGTTGTCTTCCCAACTCAATAGGTGTTTCTTCGGCAATGCCTGATACATAAAAACCCGCATTGTTAATCAAAATATCCAATTGAGGGATTTCTTTAAAAAGTCTTTCTGAAAATGAGCTTATTGATTGCTCTGAATCAAGGTCTAATGCAATCATTTTGAAGGGCAATTGTGCCACATACTTTTCAGGATTTCTACTTGTGCCAATGACATTATAACCATTTTGATGCAGTTTGTTTGCGATTAACAATCCAAATCCTGATGACGCTCCGGTAACTAAAATATTTTGTTTCATTTTTATTGTGTTTGAAAATTAATTTATAAATTTGCTTGCATTTTGCAAGTACAAATATAAACACATTCACTTGTTTTTTGCAAGTGATTTTAAAAATATTTTTAATTTATTTTTATGAAAGTAATAAAAAAAAGATCAGATTGCCCTATTAGCGGCACTTTAGACGTGTTTGGCGACAAGTGGTCATTTTTGATTATCAGGGATTTATTATTTAGAAAAGAGTGCACTTATGGTGATTTCCTAAAGTCAGCCGAAGGAATTGCAACCAATATTTTGGCAAGCAGATTAGTTACTTTGGAAGAAAATAAAATAATAGAAAAACTAGAACATCCAACTAGTAAAGCCAAAGTATTGTATAAATTAACCAAAAAAGGAATTGATTTGCTGCCCATTTTAATTGAAATTCATCTGTGGTTTGATAAATATGGGACAACTCCGGAAGATATTCGTGAAATGCTTGAACTAGTAAAAAAAGATAAAGTTGGTTTTATTGAAAATTTTACTAAAAGGTTTGAAAATTAAATGAATTCGTTTAAAATAACGTAAACAGAACATGTGAATTCCATCTCATCACAAGATAACTTTTAATTTCACAATTCTTTTTCATGCACTATTCTCATGCACCCTTGAATTGTGTATAGCTTCAGGATAGGATAGGACATAATTGAAATCACATTTGAGATTCTACCTCGTAGTAATTATAACATTCTATTTACAAAAAGCGCTTTTAAAGCATATTAAGCCGCTTCATAAGTTCTGGTCTATTGGACCTGCTTACCGGTATTACATCTTTTGCAATTAAAACACTATTGTCTTCGATATCAATTATTTTTTTTATGTTGATTATATACGTTCTATGCACCTTTAAAAAAGAAGATACAGGAAGTTTATCTTCTATCTTTTTTAATGTTGAGTGTACCGTGTAATTTTTGTCTTCTGTTTTTATCAAAATATAATCTCCTTTAGCTTCAATTACATTTATAGATGCCATATTTATTTTTATGAGCCTTCGGTCGATATTTACGTAAAACTCTGTAGCTGCATCAGTAGGCTGCGCTACATGAACATCAGCACGCTCTAAATAAGAAGGGAGTGTATTTTTTTTTGCTTCAATTTTACTTATTGCTTTTAAAAAGCGTTCTTCTGTGATTGGTTTCACCAAATAATCAACAATGCACTTGTATTCGAAAGCTTCGATAGCAAAATTCCTGTCTGAGGTTATGAGAATAACCAAAGGTGGATTCTTTATGGTTTGAATAAAGTCAAAACCTGTAAATCCGGGCATATGAATATCTAAAAAAATAATGTCTATCGGAACAGTGCTTTGATTAAGAAACTTTATAGCTTCCATAGCATTTTCAAACTCATCTATGAAATTTAAAGCGGGATGGCTTGTAATCATCTTACTTATAATAGTCCTTGCCAATGCTTCATCATCTATTACAATACAATTCATACGGTTACGATTATAATGAATCAGCAAAATCCTGCATTGTACAAAGTATTTGATCAAACGCTACTTTTAACTCTGCATTAAAATCTGCCGATTGGTTTTTTAAGCTACATTCAAACTCTTCTACAAGATAATAACTTTTTTCCATTCCCATTATACTAATTTTATGTTTAATCTTATGAATAACTTCAGCAGCTTTAAGAAAACAGCTATTATCCATTTGTACATAATATTCGCCTATTTCTTTTGGCAGTTCTTTTTTAAGGATATTGATGATTGTTTGCTTAAAAACATCATCATTTCCCGAAAGACTATTAATATAGTTAAGATTTGGCTTGTCCATTAGTATCAAGAGTAAAGAAAAATGTGGTGCCTTTATTTATTGCACTTTCAACCCGAATTTTTCCGTTATAAAACTGAACAATTTTTTTCACTATTGAGAGTCCTATTCCTGATGACGTATCCGAATTATCAAGTTTAGTAAAAATATTAAAAATCTTATTGAGATAGGCTGACTCTATACCCACTCCATTATCTTTTACGTAAAATTCAAACAAATTATCATCATTTAATCCGCATCCTATTTCGACAAATCCTTTGTCTTTGTTGTTATACTTGATGCTGTTATTAATTAAATTTTCAAAAAGCTGTCTAAATCTATAGTAATTCCCATAGAGTTTAGGCAATTTGCCGTTCACTTTTATTTCGAAATTTTTTGGAAGCAAGGCCGTTCTGATTATTTCTTCCAAAAGCACATTAAAATCAATAATCCTATTTTCAGACTGCAGTTTATCAATAGAAGAATAGTCTAAAATCCCTTTTATCAGCAGATCCATTTTTTCAACATTCAGCAAAATAAGGTTTAATGAATCTAAGTTATCAGCACTAAGTTTTTCTTGGTTGTCTATAATAAACCATTCAATAAGCGTATTTACGCTTCTTAACGGCGCTTTTAGGTCATGAGAAACCGCATGCGCATAATCATTAAGTTCCTGATTTTGTAACTCCAGGTTTTTAAGGAGTTCTTCACGTTGCTTGTTAATTCTAATTATCTCTTCGGATTGTTGCTTTATATAATCGGTTGCATTGAATTTTTTATCAGAATAATCATTTACATCAAGGTTCATTGAGCTTAATATAAATTCCAGATTTTTGTTTAAATCTGTAAGATTACGAGCTTCTTCCCGTAATTTTTCGTTTGCTTCAAATAATTCATCTGAACTTAATTTCATTGCTCTTTGCAACAATGTCCTTTGTTCATCATAGTTTATATATGAATTGTTTATTGCATTCAGGAAATTCTCTAATCCATCAGGAATAGTACCTCCCAGGTATTTTGCTATTTGTCTTTCTAGTAAGGAATTCATTATTCGCTAACAAGTGTTAAAGTCATTGTCTGATTATGTAATTGGCAAATTGTACTTCCAAAAAACGGTGCCATTTCTCCGTATGAATAAAACCCTGTTAAAACGGTTTCGTCGCCTAAAACAGCTTTTACTTCTTCAAGCTCCTCTTCTACCCGCTGATCCATTACCAATTTTCGCCCAACACAACTTACAAGAATAGCCAAACCCGGTTTTGCTTTTCGGTTTCTCATAGCATCTTGAGCTGCTAAATTGGCTCCATTGGCAATACTGTCCACAGATGCCATCATCAGCTGTACTTTTGAGTTTAGCGGCACATCTCCGGCAAGAATCATTGATTGATTATCATTGTCAATATTGAGTATCGTTCTTACAAGGGCATCCTCTTTTTCAGGGGGTGTTACATTTAATGGATACAAAAGTGAGGCTTGCGGAAGTTCATTGGCCTTTTCTCCCAGGTATTTTTTATATAGCTCCAATGCTGGCTGCCCATCTATCTCGTGCAAAATATTTCCGTCAGAATGCGTAATTATTCTTTCCGGTCCAAATGGCTGCCATCCGCCATAACTGGCAAAACTAATTTCTAATGTATCACCATAAAAACCAATCAATACCACTTCACCTTCTTTTGGTTTTTCATTATAAGAGGCAAGGGTTTTTTCAAATTTTGCATCATCACCACACATTCCTCCTGTTATCGATATACTTGAATCAATAGCATCTTCCAACCCACTTATTAAAGAACTGCCGTTAATAAAGCTTCCTTCGGATAGCACAAAAAGATGTTTCAAATTCTCTTTTGGCATATTTGAATACAGACTTTTACCAAGAGCAACAGCATCTTTTTTATAATCTAAAATATTACCGGTTTTAATTACAAAACTGCTTTTTTCAAATTCAACAGCTGTTACTGTTGCCGAATTATCCAGAACACTTGTGCCGGCAATTTCACCTGCTGTAGAACCATAAACAATATGTTGATAAGGAAATTCTTTTTTAATATCTTTCAAAAAAGCTTCATCCTCGAGCAACAATCGATTTGCAAATACCAGCACTAATGGATTTTTCAAAATAATTTTATCCGTAAGATAATCCCAAGTGAAATTCTCTTTTTTAAAAGCCTGCACTATTTTCATAACTCTATTTATTTAGCTGTACATAAAATATGGTACTATTACCTAACTCACTTTCTATCCAAATTTTTCCTTTATAATAATCAACTATTTTTTTAACTATAGACAAACCCAAACCTGTGGATTTTTCATTACTGCCCAGTGATTGAAATGTTTTGAAAATTTTTTCAAAGTGTTCTTCTGCTATACCGGGTCCATTATCTTTTACTGAAAAAACATAATGTGATTCAGATTCTTCTACATTTACTTCAACCAAGCCCTGAGGTTTATCGCTATAACTTACCGCATTACCTATTAAATTTTGAAACAATTGCTGAATCCGAAACTTATCAGCTTTAATGACAGGCATTTTATCTGATGTTACTATTTTCACATTTTTTGGAATGTCAATTGTATTTATAATATTCCTCACTACTTCCTGCGTGTTAACAGGTTGCAAGATCTCAGTATTTTCGTTATTTATTTTAGAATACGTCAATATTCCTTCTATGAGCCGATCCATCTTTTCGATTTTACCTTCTATCATATCCAGATATTGAATGGATTGTTCCCGCAAATTGGCTCCATCCTCTTCTTTTATCCAATAAATTAATGAATTTATACTTCTTAGTGGTGATTTTAAATCGTGAGATACTATTTGAGCATACTCTTCGAGGTCATTGTTACTTTTTTCTAAACTAGCCAAAAGTTGCTCTTTTTGTTCTTCAAGTATTTTTCGTGCGGTGATATCCTCTTCAATAGCAAAATAACGGCAAATCTCTCCCCATTCATTATATAATGCCTGACCTTGAATTTTTACCCAGTATTTTTTTCCGGTTTTAGAATAATTAATTATTTCGCAACTAAATGGCTCTCCTTTTTTTATCTGCTGGCTTAAATAAATTACTGTCTCAGGATTACTTTCTTTACCTTGTAATAGCTTACCTGGCTTCAATCCTATAAGTTCTTCTACTTCATATCCAGACATGACTACAAAACTTGAATTAACCCATTCGAGTCTTCCCTCATTATCGCAAATTATAACTGCATTGATATTTTTTTCAGCAATAAGCGATAATAAAACTAACTGTTCCTCTTTCTTTTTTTCATCAGTCATATCTTCAATGATGGCAAAATATTGCAGAAGTTTACCACTTTCATCATAAACGGGCTGTCCTTTTGTCCGAGACCAGAAGTAAGTTCCATCTTTGCGCCCATGAATGATTTCTATATCAAATGATTCTCCTTTAAAAAAAAGAGTAGTCATTTTTTTTATGGCTTCTCTATCTGTGTTAGGGATCCTACCAACCTCGATTGGTGTTTTGCCAATAACATCTTCCTTTGTAAATCCTGTTATTTTGTGATACGATTCATTACACCAAAATATTTTCCCATCAGCATCGGTAAAAACGATGGCATTTTTATTGGCGCTTGCCACTAATGAAAGCCGGTTGAGTTCTTCACCATCCCTATTAAGATTCTCATTTTTTGTTTCTTGCTTTTTTAGCATCTGCATCAAATCAAATTGCGGATCAAAATTGGCAAAGTCCGATATAATAAGATTATTTTTTTTCACATCTTCTACCGATGTCAACCACGGTGATCCGATAAATAGAAAATAATTATCTACAGCAACAAACTGCCCCCTAATTAAAGGGTCCTTATTTGTTATGCATTCTAAGATTACAAGTTGATTTAAGTTTTCTGATATTGTTCCTGCATCCATTTTTTCCACAAATGGCCTTTTGAATGCAAAATAATCCGAAAGTTTGGTTCGTTGTTGTATGGAAGGAAAAACTTTTTTCAAGCTTTTTCCATAAGAAGAAATACTCATTTGCTGATCAAACAAAACGTAAAAAGGGAAGACTTCATTAAACCTTTCTGTAGTAAAATTAATTGAATCCATACATTACCCGCTTGATTTAAACTAATCCTAAAATTCGCTTAACTGTTTAGATACAATTGTTCAATTACTACATTACTTTCAAGTGCGTTTAATCTGTTAAAATACCCTCTACTATTCTTTCATTCCGGGCGTACGTGTGTAATAATGCAACATTAAAAAGTATCATTTACAACAGTAGGTTTAAATTCAGGAGAAGTCAGTTTTAGGGTAAATCAACAACATCCAGATATGAAAGCTAGGTAAATTTAGTAAATAATCTTTTAAATTACTATCATTTGAATCTATTTTTAACAGATATTTCTCACGACACACTTTTTTGATATGTATTCTCCGAAAATAAACCAGAATTTTATCTATTGGAAAATGAGATAGTTTTGATGTTTTTTTTGTACGAATTCAATGATTATACAATTCTCATAAGGCGAAATGAGCTTTTATTGAGATATTAGCTCATTAATGCTCCAATACTCAATCATTTTTTTTATTTTATCAACATACTCCTCATATTTTAGTGGTTTGAGCATGTATCCGGCAATTCCTAACCTATAAAACTCTAAAAGATCTCTATGATTGTTGGAAGTAGTCAAGACAATTGCTGGTATATATTTTAGTACATCATCAGCTTTGAGAATACCCAGAAACTCTATTCCGTTAATTTTTGGCATATTAAGATCCAGAATAATTATATCTGGGATGATTACTTTATTTTTAAGTATTGAAAGGGCATCTTCGCCATTATTGGCTTCTATTATTTTATGTACTTGCTCCAGGTTTTTTAAAACTCTGTTAAATTTCATGACCTCAATAGCATCGTCTTCTATTAATAGTATGTTTAATGACTTTGACATATAGTTTTATGTATAAAAAATGATTACCAAATTTAGCCAGAACTTGGTTATAAAAGTATAAATCTTCGATAAGCGGTATAAAACTGTAGTTGGATGGTATCTATTGGTCGTTGAACAGAAATACGAAAATCCAAAAATCACTTAATTTAGACCGTGTAATACTTAATAAAAAACTTCCTGTCTGCGAGGTTACCACTGTACTTGTTGATTTACCAATAATTATAAGAACCGTCGCTAATTAATTCATAAAAAAAATATCTGATTTGTGCTTAGACTATTTTTAAAAGCTGGAATAGATTGTTTTAAAAAGATACGCAAAACCAATAAATAAAAAACTGATTATACCAGTTAACGATTTCCAAAGGCCATTCATCTATAGTAATTAACTACTTATCTAATAATGGAAATAATATATTAAAAAGTGATAGATATTTGTACTGTAATAATTTCATTGATCCCCAAGTATATTGCAATTATTATCCAAAAACAATTTTAGTTTTTTTAAAAGCTCCTAGCCACAGGGAGCTTTTTTTATTCATTTATGTATCCTCAAAACTTATTTTAGATTTGACTGTTAAAGACACTTCTTGAATTTGAATTCTCCACAATCTAATAAAACTGCCTAGAAACAAATTGAATTCATGCACTTAAACTTTATAGAACAGCAACTAAAAGAAAGTTCGATGACCGTTACGTCTAAAGCAAATTACCATTCACCGACACTACAAGTTCAATAATCTAAAAAACAAAATATTACCTATTTATAAAAATACATTTGTATCAGAATTAATGCTAAAAATAATTAAAGCAACTATAAAAGACAGGTTCCCAAAATCTACATTATTAACCTTAATCGCTAAAAAAATGGAAAGATCAGATTTAAAAATACTAATAGTAGAAGATGATGTATTATTAATTAAAATCTTCGAATACATCCTTAAAAAAGAAGGATACCACGTGACAACATGCAAAGATGGATTGAGTGCCATAGAAAAAATCCCAGTACTACTGCCTGATTTGATTATTACCGATATTATGCTCCCTTTTCGCTCTGGGTTAGAAATTATTGGCTTCTCAAAAGAACATTTTGAAAACATCCCTATAATAGTAGTTTCCTCTTTAGGTGAAGAAGAAGCTACGGTTCTAAAAGCTTTTAGCCTTGGTACTGATGATTTTGTATCTAAACCGTTTAATCCAAATGAATTATTATTTAGAATAAAACGTTCAATAGCTACAACAAAACGCAGTATCCAACTTAAATATGCTTAAACAATAAGTTTTAACTCATGAATAAATAAAAAGTAATTGTACTTTGTACTGCAGCATTTAGGATATCGATTAGATGTCCTCACTAAATTTTGATTACTGTCTTTTTTTCCAAAATTTTCTCTACTTTTAATTCCGCTTAGACCGACAAATTATACGTCAAAACTTAAATATTGATTTGAAATAAACCAACATACATTGACACAGCAAGAATTAAAATCAATAATCCAAAAACATTACAGTTATATTTTTGAAGAAGCCCTCATTGATGAAATTGCATCGGTGGCAGTAACAAAAAAATTCAAAGAAGGGGATATTTTAATAGAAATAGGAAATACTATTTTTAAAATGCCATTGTTACTGGAAGGTGCCATTAAAATTTTGAGGGAAGCTCCAGATCAGGGAGAGTTATTTCTATATTTTTTAGAAAAAGGAGATACCTGTGCCATGTCTATGGCCTGCTGCATGGGAAAAACCAAAAGCGAAATCAGGGCTGTGGCCGAAACTGATGGACTTGTACTCATGTTACCCGTAGAGAAAATGGAAGAATGGCTGGGTAAATACAAAAGCTGGCGAAGCTTTGTTTTTGACAGCTATACCAACCGTATGAAAGAGATGCTTAATGCGATTGATACTCTTGCCTTTATGAATATGAACGAGCGTTTGATCAAACATCTGAATGAAAAAGCAAAAGTAAACCAAACAAACATCATGCAAATTACACATCAAGAAATTGCTGATGAACTCAATACTTCACGCGTGGTTATTTCTAGATTGCTTAAGGTGCTTGAAGACGAAGGAAAAATAAAACTCAACCGAAATATTATAGAATTATTGTAAAATTTTAATTCACAAACAAGTTGTCTATTTTGTAGTAAAAGTCCCTTTTTGGGACTTTTTAAATTTTATGAGTTCCCTATGTAACTATTGTTACAAACTACCTTTTTCCACTCTCTTACTTTTGCTTCAAATTAATGAAACAACAGTAAAGATGAAAAATAAAAATATATTTACTCTCTTCGGGCTCTTAGCCTTATCATGGACCGCTTTCGGTCAGGATACTTTGCGTATTTCAAAAAAAGACCTGATACAGAGAATGTCCGAAAAAAATCTGCAAATCAAAATTGCCGAAAAAAATTATGAGTCGGCTATGGCAGATTATCATCAGTCAAACTCCTTGTTTTTGCCCAATGTAAATGTGTCACATACCGCTATGCTGACTACAAATCCGCTTATGGCTTTTGGTTCAAAATTAAATCAGGCCATCGTTAGTCCTGAGGACTTTAACCCTGCCGTTTTAAATCATCCTTCACAGACTAAAAATTTTGCCACCAAAATCGAAGTGCAGCAGCCATTAATCAATCTTGACGGTTTATACGGACGTCAGGCAGCAAAATCAAAAATGGATGCTTTTGCATTGCAAACCGAACGTACCAAGGAATATTTGGAACTCGAAGTAAATAAAGCGTTTATGCAGTTGCAACTGGCTTACAAAGCGGTTAGAGTTTTGCAAAAGGCCGAAAGCACAGGCAAAGCCAATCTGAAATTGGTTGAAAACTATTTTAAGCAGGGAATGTTGCAGAAAACTGATTTATTGAACGTGCAGGTTCGTGTAAACGAAATCAGTAATCAACTGCAGTATGCCAAATCAAATGTTCAAAATGCTTCGGATTATTTGGGTTTTCTTTTAAATGATGAACAATCCAAAAAAGTTTACAAACCGACAGAAGAATTTGAAAGTGAATTTTCGGTTATCAGTGTAAACACAGAATTACCAGCAAACAGAAAAGATATTCAGGCTATGGATAAATCCTCTGAAGCTTATGAAAAAATGGTAACATCCGGTAAAATGAATTTGCTTCCAAGACTGAATGCTTTTGGAAGTTATGAAATGTACGATGACAGTTTATTTGGGACTAGTGCCAAAGGATATTTAGTTGGAGCACAATTATCATGGAATGTTTTTGACGGTTACAAATCCATAGGAAAATTAGAAAAAGCAAAAGCAGACTACAACAAAGCCCAAACGGAAACCGAGCAGTATAAAGCCAAAAGTCAGATGGAGCTAAACCAAGCAGTCCGTCAGCTTTCGGATGCAGAAAACAATGTAAAACTCACTCAATTGGCTTTTGAACAAGCGCAGGAAGCCTACAAAATCAGAAGCAACCGTTTTGCTCAGGGATTGGAAAAAACAACCGATTTACTGCAATCCGAAACCTTGCAGTCCCAAAAGGAATTAGAAAACCTGCAAGCCATTTTTGAATATCGATTCACACAAGAATATATTCAATTTTTAACCAAATAAAAAGCCAATATCAATGACAATTACTAGAATCAATATCAATTTTAAAAATATTATAATGAAAAACTTCTTTTTAAAATCAACACTAACGATTTCGCTTTTGGTTTTGCTGCCTTCCTGCAACGGAGAGAAAAAAGACGTTATTACTAACGAACCTGCAATTGCAGTAAAAGTAAGCGGCACGGACACAAACAGCAGCAGCCCATTTATAACGGCAAGCGGAAAAATTGAAGCCCAAAACAGCGCTAACCTAAGCACCCGTATGATGGGATATGTGACCAAACTTCATGTGAAAGTTGGTCAAAAAGTAGCTGTTGGACAACTTTTGATAAGCATCAACAATACCGATATACAGGCAAAAAAAGCTCAAGTAGATGCCAACATCCTTCAGGCAACTGCGGGGTACAACAATGCAAAAAAAGACTACGACCGGTTTACGGTTCTATTTAAACAACAAAGCGCTTCGCAAAAAGAACTGGATGATATGACTGCCCGTTATGAAATGGCAAAAGCCGGATTAGAAGGTGCCAAACAAATGCGTAACGAAGTAATGGCACAGTTTGCCTACTCCAATATCACGGCACCATTTTCGGGAGTTGTGACTAACACTTTTGTAAAAGAAGGAGATATGGCAAGTCCGGGGATGCCTTTAGTAAGTGTTGAAGGAGATTCAAAACTACAAGCAACCGCGATGGTAGCCGAAAGTGACATTGCATCGATAACAAGCGGAATGCTGGTGAAAGTTTTGGTTAAATCTACAAACAAAACACTGAACGGAAAAGTGAGTGAAGTGAGTTTGTCAGCCAAAAATACCGGAGGTCAATATTTGGTAAAAATTAACTTGGAAGGAGCTGATAAAACAGTTTTATCAGGGATGTTCGCAAATGTGCAATTTCCGGTAGCCAATAAAAATAGTATGACACAAACATCCGATAAAGTCTTGATACCTCAATCAGCCTTGATCCATCAAGGACAATTGACTGGAGTTTATACTGTAGGTGCAGGAAATGTTGCTATTTTGAGGTGGCTTCGCATCGGAAAGACTTTTGGTAATGAAGCAGAAATATTGTCAGGGCTTTCGGCAGGAGAACAATACATTGTTTCTGCCGATGGAAAATTGTATAACGGAGCTAAAATCAGTATTCAGTAAACAGTAATTAGTAGCAGTTTTAAGTTTAGTTGAACAGCAATTTTAAACTTTTAAACCATAAACTTTAAACAAAAAAAATATGCAAGAAGGAATTTCAGGCAGAATAGCCCATTTTTTTATCAACTCAAAATTAACTGTCTTATTGATGGCAGCGTTGATGATTATTGGGGTTTACAGTTCGTTTCTGATCCCAAGGGAGGAAGAACCGCAAATTAACGTTCCTATGGCCGACATCATGGTGGGCTATCCGGGAGCAAGTCCGGCAGAAGTAGAAAGCCGAGTAGTAAAACCATTGGAAAAAATAATCTCGAACATCAAAGGGGTTGAACACGTCCACAGTATGGCCATGAACGGTCAGGCCATGATGATTGTCCAATTTTATGTGGGACAGGATGTTGAACGTTCATATGTGAAATTATACGACGAATTGGGAAAACATGAAAATATGTTCCCAACTGGCGTTTACAAACCAATGGTAAAAACCCGTTCTATTGACGACGTACCCATGTTGGCACTGACTTTATGGAGCGAAAAACAGGATGAATTTCAGTTACGCCAAATTGCCGAGGAATTGACTTCGGAAATAGAGAAAGTTAAGGACGTGGCGATTACCAAAGAAATCGGAGGACAAAACCGCGAAGTGAAAGTGATTTTGGATAAAGATAAAATGGCTGAAAACGGTGTGGATCCTTTGAGCATAATGCAAATGATCCAAGCCAATAACGGGAGTTCACAATCCGGAAGTTTTGTGCAAAACGATCAGGAGTATTTGTTAACAACAGGTCAGTTTTTGTCAAATACAGAAGATGTAGAAAATCTTGTGGTGGGGGTAAACAAAAACATGCCGGTTTATTTGAAACAAGTAGCAACTGTTCAGGATGGGCCTTCAACACCTAAAAGTTATGTGTCTTTCGGATATGGAAAAACCAATGAAAAATTCAAAACTGCAAAATCCGAATATCCTGCTGTCACGATTTCTATTGGTAAAGTAAAAGGTGCCGATGCAATGAAGATTTCAGCCAAAATTTTGGACAAAGTAGAACAGCTTAAAAAATCGTTGGTTCCAAATGACGTTCACGTAGAAGTAACCCGAAATTACGGAGAAACCGCATCTGATAAAGTTGGCGAACTGTTGATGCACCTTGGAATTGCGATTATTGCCGTGACCGTTTTGGTTATGCTGACCATGGGATGGCGAGGCGGTTTGGTTGTTTTTCTTTCGGTGCCTCTGACTTTTGCATTGACCTTATTTGCCTACTATCTGCTTGGATATACCCTAAACCGAATCACCCTTTTTGCCCTGGTGTTTGTAGTAGGAATTGTAGTTGACGACAGCATTATTATTGCTGAGAACATGCACCGTCATTTCAAAATGAAGCGACTACCGTTTAAGCAAGCGGCCATTTATGCTATCAATGAGGTAGGTAACCCAACAATTTTGGCAACATTTACTGTAATTGCCGCGATTTTGCCAATGGCATTCGTGTCTGGAATGATGGGACCTTACATGAGTCCGATGCCAATCGGGGCTTCCATAGCGATGATACTTTCTTTGTTCGTTGCATTGACTGTGACTCCTTATTTAGGATATCATTTCCTTCAGGAAAAAGAAGAACAGCAGCACAAAGAAACTCACGGTCTTGAAACGAGTTGGATATACCGTTTTTACAACAAATTCGAGCGTCCGTTTCTTGAAAACTCAGGAAAAAGAAAAATATTGATGGTTGTAACGGTGATTTTATTATTGGGTTCCATACTAATGTTCTTTACCAAATCAGTATTGGTAAAAATGCTTCCATTTGACAACAAAAATGAATTTCAGGTGGTTATCGATATGCCAGAGGGAACTACGTTGGAACGTACTTCGGCGGTGACAAGAGAAATTGCACACTATTTGTCAACACGTCCCGAAGTGGTGAATTACCAAAACTACATAGGAACTTCGGCTCCGATTACCTTCAACGGTTTGGTTCGCCATTATGATATGCGTGGCGGAAGCAATATGGCTGATATTCAGGTGAATTTATTGCACAAAGAAGAAAGGAAAGCGCAGAGCCACGAAATTGCCAAAGCAATTCGTCCTGAAATTCAGAAAATTGCCAAAAAGTATGGCGCAAATGTAAAACTGATTGAGGTACCACCAGGACCACCGGTATTGTCAACATTGGTAGCCGAAATTTACGGTCCTGATTATAAAGAGCAGATTAAAGTGGCGGATCAGGTGAAAACTATTTTGAAAAACACTCCCGATATCGTGGATGTTGATTGGATGACCGAAGACAACCAAACCGAATACAAATTGGAAGTTGACAAGGAAAAAGCGATGCTAAACGGTATAGCACCTCAGCAAATCGTCGGTAATCTTACTTATCTGTTAAAAGAATATCCGGTTTCAAATCTGTATGACGAAAAATCAAATGATAATGTAGCAATTGTCCTTTCGCTTGATGATAAAGACAAAACCAGCCTTCAGGAAATTGAAAACCTGAAAATCAAAGGGAATCAAGGAAATATGGTTCCGGTAAGTGATTTGGTAAAAGTAAAAAATGACACTTTGCAAAAAACCATTTACCGTAAAGACCAAAAACGTGTAGTTTACGTAACGGCCGATATGGCAGGAACATTGGAAAGCCCCGTGTATGCAATTTTGGGAATGAATGAAAAACTTGCCAAAATAACTTTGCCAAAAGGCTATAAAGTGAATGAATTATATATGGAACAACCCACTGATGAAAGCGATTTCACCGTAAAATGGGATGGTGAATGGCAAATTACACTCGAAGTATTTCGCGATTTGGGAGTCGCATTCATGGTGGTTATCGTCATCATATATATGCTGATTGTAGGGTGGTTTCAAAACTTTAAAACGCCAATAGTGATGATGCTTGCCATTCCGCTGTCACTTATCGGAATCGTCTTTGGGCATTGGTTATTGGGGGCTTACTTTACGGCAACTTCCTTCATTGGGATGATTGCTTTGGCCGGGGTTATGGTTCGAAACTCGGTGTTGCTCATTGACTTCATTGAAATTAGGCTCAACGAAGGTATTAATCTCAAACAAGCCATTATCGAGGCGGGTGCGGTGCGTACCACTCCTATTTTGCTGACCACAGGTGCGGTTGTAATTGGTGCATCGATTATCCTTTTTGATCCTATTTTCCAAGGATTAGCAATTTCGCTGGTGTTTGGAGCCATTATTTCAACTATACTAACGCTTATTGTGGTGCCGATAATTTATTACATCACCGAACGCAAAAAGTGGGAGAAAGAATAAATATTTTTCGGGGCTTGAAAGTCTAAACTTGAAATTCAAGTCCTGATATTTTTAAAATTTAAAATGATTAAAAATGAAATTAGTACTAATAACCGCCATAACTGCTTTTGATTCTGAGGTCAAAGCAATACTTAAGAAAACAAAAGTGAACACTTTTACTTATAGAGAAGTTAAAGGCCATAAAGATTTAACCGAATCGGAAAAAACTGAAAACAACTGGTTTGCAGCTGAAACGGTAGAAACCGACTCTACCCTTTTCTATGCTTTTGTACCAAGCCAACAAATGGAAACTGTTTTTGAAGAAATCGAACAACTAAACTCCAAGCAGGATATTGCTTCAAAAATCCACATAGCTGTATTAAACATCGAAAAAATAAATTAAATATGAAAAATAGAATTATCAGAGCCGTTGCCGGAAGTTTTACATTATTGAGCTTATTACTGGCTATTTATGTCAACCAAAATTTCCTTTGGTTTACCGCATTTGTAGGAGCTAATTTATTGCAATCATCAATCACCAAATGGTGTTTACTTGAAGATATCCTTAGCAAACTTGGCATCAAAGACTAATCCATTTTAGATTTATGTTTCCTAAGTTTTCAACGAAAATTAAATCTCTTATTTTTTTTGAATAGCTTCTTATTTGAAAAAACAAATCAAAAAAGCAGAAGCCTGAATACCTAAATATTCAGGCTTTTATTATTTATTAACTAAAGTGATAATTAAATTAAAAATACATGATGATATACTAAACCACTCTGTACTGAAAGTTTAGAGGTCTGGTTCTACGAGAAACTGGAAGTCTGCAAAATTGGATTCCGAAAATTTATGAATTTGCCACAGATTCACAGATTTTAAAATCATTTTAATTTGTGAATCTGTGGCAAATGAATATTTATTTAAAATCTAAAAACAAATGCAATAAAGTGCATAGTTTAAAACTTTACTTGAGACAAAAAAAGAAAAGTTTTGAAGCCAATGATAAATCGGGAAATCTATAATTTCACCACCACACCGATAAATAGCTGATTAAAATTGAATATTTTTGCACATCCGAAAAAAATATAAAAAACGATGATAAATATAAATACAGATCACTCTTTTTCAATAAAAAACACCTTGTTCTCTTTTGCATTAGCCTCCGAAGCTGCTGATGTTTTTGAAGAATGCAACACTATTATAACAGGAATAGGGAAAGTGAATGCTGCTTATGAACTAACAAAAATCATTCAAGAGAAAAAACCCTCATTGATTGTAAACCTGGGGTCGGCCGGAAGTAACTTTTTTCAGAAAGGAGATATTGTTTGCTGTACCAAATTCATACAAAGAGATATGGATGTACGCGGTTTAGGTTTTCAGTTGTATGAAACGCCTCTATCCGGCTTACCTCCTATTTTAGAATATGGTTTAAAAATGGATGGTTTACAGGAAGGGATCTGCGGAACGGGCGATAGTTTTGAGATGGAACATTCAGAAGTATTATATAATGTCGTAGATATGGAAGCCTATGCCTTGGCGATGATTGCCATGAAAGAGCAAATTCCATTTTTGTGTCTGAAATACATCTCGGATGGCGCTGACGATAACGCTGCAGAGGACTGGACTATTCAGGTTCATAAAGCGGCGATGGCTTATGGAAATCTTTTGGGTATAAATAAGCTCAGTGCTGAGCGACTTTAAATAAATCTTAAAGTAATTTTAGAATAAGAAAACCTCCAAAGTCAAATGATTTTGGAGGTTTTTATTTTTTGGAAAAAAGGTAACAGAAATGGTCTTAGCCTCTTTTTCTTCTTCTAAAATATTTCGCCACTTCAAACCACAACACCGATAAAGAACCTATCAAAACGCATGAAATTAATTGAATAAATGTAATTGGTTCAAAACTAAATAAAGAACGTAAATATGGTATAGCAAACAGCAATGTGACCAAAAACACAGTAATACCTACTATGACAGGGATCAAAACATTTTTGTATCGAAGTGTCACCAATAATGAATAATAAAAAGACCTGTTCACCAACGTAAGCACAACATTGGCCGTCATTAAAGTCAGAAAGACCATGCTTCTGGTTGTGTCTTCATTCCACTGATTATGTACTGACCACTGATAAGTAAATAAAAGGCCCAAGGTTATAGCAATCCCTTGCAATATACTAACTACAAGTTCTTTTATGTTAAAAAATGTCGAAGTGAAAGGTCTTGGCCCCCTTTGCATCGTATCAGCTTCTGCGGGTTCATTTTCGTAGATTATGGAGCAGGTCGGTCCCATAACAAGTTCAAGTAAAATTACATGAAGAGGACTGAATATATTAGGATAGATCCACCCTAAAGCAAGCGGAAGGAAAACAATCAAGATTATAGGAATGTGTATTGAAATAATATACTGAATAGCTTTTTTTAAGTTGGTATAAATCTTTCTGCCCATTGCAACGGCATCCACCATTTTAGAAAGATCATCTTCCACAAGAATAAGAGAGGCCGCATCTTTGGCTATAGCCGTACCTTTTGTTCCCATTGCTATACCAATGTGTGCGGCCTTTAGCGACGGCCCATCATTAACACCGTCTCCTGTCATGGCAACGATTTGCCCATTCGCTTTTAAGGCATTAACAATCCTTAATTTGGCCTCAGGAAACATTCTGCTAAACACATTAATATTCATTACTTCGCTTTGCAATTCAGCATCGTTTAACTTCATGAGTTCCTCGCCTGTAATGGCTTTATCAAAACCTGAAAAATTAATTTCCTGTGCAATGGCATTTGTGGTACGAGCATTGTCACCGGTAATAATTTTCACCCCTATTCCCGCCGAATAAAAAGATTCTAAAACCTCTTTTATATTATCTTTTGGCGGGTCATAAAAAGCGACTAAACCTTTGAATATAAATGGAATTTCTTGCTGTGTTTCGGGAAAATTAGTACCCTGAAAATTCCCTTTTGCAACACCAAGCACTCGGTAACCTTTTCTCGTAAGTTTATCCATAGCCAATGTTACCTTTTCTTTTTCTTCTTTTGAGAGATGACAAACTTCAAAGATAGCTTCTGGCGCGCCTTTTGCGGCAATTATACGAATGCCATAGGTGTCTTCAAATAAATGGGTCATCATTGGAGGGGTTCCTGATAAAGGATATTCATGAATCATCTTAAAACTGCTCCTCAAATCTTTATCAGTATTTTTCTTGTAGGCATTATGCAGGGCAATCTCCATCGGGTCAAAAGCTATCGGCTCACTTGCCCACATCGCTATTGTAAGGAGTTCCTCGGTTTCTTTTAATTCTCTAAAAGTATTCACCGCCACTTCTGAACCTGAAGGCAAATAAAGTCTTGCCAATTCCATTTTATTTTGTGTGATCGTACCGGTTTTATCAGTACAAATTACAGTGGCGCTGCCTAACGTCTCAACCGTTTTCATTTGCTTGACAATAATTCCCAACTTCATTAGTCTGCGGGAACCAAGAGCCATAAATGTTGTGAAAGCAACCGGAATCTCTTCCGGCAGTATACTCATGGCTAAAGTTAATGCCAACAAAAGGCTTCCAAGAATATTTCCAAGTTTAATATAATTGATGCACCAAACCAAAATGAACATCAAAGCTCCGGCAAAAACCATTTTTTTTATAAAATTCCCAATCTGAAGCTCTAACGGTGTTTTCTCCTCCGAAATGGCTTCCAGACTACTTCCTATTTTCCCTAAACTAGTCTGATTACCAACCTCGGTTACTTTAAATACCGCCAATCCGCTGACAACGGTTGTTCCTGAAAAAACGGTATTATCATCTTTTTTCCTATCCTTGAAAACAGACATTGATTCACCGGTTAGTATCGATTCATTTACTGAAAAATCATTCGACCGTATGATGAAGCCGTCAGCAGGAACCATACTGCCTTCTTCAATAACGACAAGATCTCCAACTACAATATCATGAGTTTTTATATTTTGCTGTTGTCCTTCGCGAATAACTTTGCATAAAGGCTCAGTGAATTCTTGCAGTTTTGCGAGCGCATTTTGGCTTCTTTTTTCCTGATAAAGTGAAATGGCAACAATTAATAAAATTGAAACCGAAAGAAAAACAGCATCACTGTATTGCTCGTTGATAAAATAAATAGCAGAGGCAATAAGCAATAAAACAACCATTGGTTCTGCAAAAACAGTTTTTAGAAAAGACAAAAACCGGCTCTCATTTTTGTAATTACTCTTATTGATTCCAAACTTTTTTCTGTTTTCAACTACTTCGTTAAAACTTAGTCCTTTTAATTCCTGCTCACTTGTGTTCATTGAATATTTTAGATAAAATTAGTATCAATACATACAGTTCTAAAAGATACAAAATAATTATCTGTTCTAAAAGCTGTCTGAATTATTTCGGATTTTTAATTTAATAAATCCTATGCCCCTCTCCCTGTTGTCTTCTGCAATACACTTCCTATTTCTTGTAAGAATAATTCCAAAATTTCAGGCTGTAAATTTATTGAATATACGTAGTAACCTTTTTGTCCGATTTTAAAATTAATTAAATCTTAAGCAAAGAAAAAAAATACGATCGCCTATAATTCGTTATTTCGTATATCTAAAACAATCATTATGAAACTGATAACAATGTTCCTTTTTTTAACATTTCTTCCTACAATAAATTGGGAAGCTGACTTTACTATTGCTAAAAAAACCGCGAAAGAAAAAAACGAATTAATATTATTGAACTTCTCCGGATCGGATTGGTGCGGACCTTGCATCGTATTACACAGGGATTACTTCCAGAGTGAGGCGTTCAAAGAAATGGCAGACAAAAATTTAATACTTGTCAATGCTGATTTTCCGCGAAAAAAGAAAAACATAGGCACACCTGAACAGATTAAGCAAAATGAGCAGCTAGCTGAATTATATAATAAAGAAGGAAATTTTCCGCTTACACTGCTGCTTGACTCCGAGGGAAAAGTAATTAAAACATGGCACGGAAAACCTCAAATTAGTCCTGAGGAATGGACAGCAGAGATAAAGGCAATCTGTGACAGCAGAAAATAATATGCATAAAGATCAAAAGTATTCTCAATCCCTGAAACTTATGGGAAACATCTTTACCATCACCGTTGTAGCGGCTGATGAAAAGACAGCCAATGAACATATTGAGACCGCCATAGAGGAAATCAAAAGGATTGAAAAACTTCTGACGACTTACAGCGATGACAGCCAGACCAATCTGATCAATGCAAATGCTGGCATTCAACCAGTAAAAGTTGACCAGGAAGTTTTTAATCTCATAGAAAGATCCATTGGCATATCCAAAATTACTCAGGGTGCTTTTGATATTTCCTACGGAAGCATTGATAAAAGCCTGTGGAATTTTGACAGATCAATGACCAAACTGCCGGACAGTGAAACAGCTTTAAAAATGGTACATCTCATTGATTACCGAAATATTATTTTGGATAAAGAAAATACAACCGTTTTTTTAAAAGAAAAGGGCATGCGTATTGGTTTTGGCGGAATCGGAAAAGGGTACGCCGCCGAAATGGCAAAACAGATTCTTCTCAAACAAAATGTAAAGAGCGGAATTATTAATGCAAGTGGTGACCTCTGCGTTTGGGGACAACAGCCCAATAACAAAAAATGGACTATCGGTGTGGCCGATCCTGTTTCTCCAAATACTCCGTTCTCTTATATGGAAATTTCCAATATAGCTGTAGCTACATCGGGGAATTATGAAAAATATGTAACGATCAACGGCAAAAAATATTCACATACGATAGATCCAAAAACAGGACTGCCAATATCAGGCATAAAAAGTGTCACCATCATAGCACCAAATGCTGAGTTTGCAGATGCGATGGCAACTCCAATAGCGGTGATGGGAATCAAAGCCGGCTTGTTTTTGATCGATCAGATACCAGATTTACACTGTATTATAATAGATGACAACAATAAAATTTACACCTCAAAAAATATCCGTTTAAAATGAAAAAGCCTAATCAGAAAAGACTCTTCTTTGCATGCGGCATTGCATTATCAACAATGCTCTTTGCCTCCTGCACTCCAGTAAAAGAATATCAGAAAGGAAAAATCAACGATTCTGAAATGGTTCTTTCCAACAGAAAAATTGAAAAAACAGAACTCAGTTTTCAATCCTACCGAGAAGGAGCTTCCGGAGCAAATTCAGGAAAAAGTGGCGGAGGTTGCGGCTGTAATTAATTTTTGATAGTAAAAAAATGAAAAGAATATTCATATCAGGATTTGCTTTATTGGCATTTTTCCAATTAAAAGCACAAAACGTTTCTAAGGACACAACAAATTATGAAACCCGAAAACTAAAAGTAGAGGAAGTAAATTTAGTTTCCAGTTATTATACCCAAAATGGAGATAATTCAGCCGTTACGGGAGGAATTGGTTCCGAACACCTTACCGATATTGCCAATACCATAGACGTCAAACTTGTCAAGTACGGACAAACGGGAATCAGACACACTTTTGATATCGAAGCGGGAATTGATCATTATACTTCTGCATCTTCAGACATGATTGATTTAAGTGCCAATTCATCAGCTTCATCTTCAGACATTCGTTTCTATCCATCTTTAAGTTATCTTAGAGAAAATATAGATAAAGGAAGAAGTTTTGGCGCAGGTGTTTCGTCTTCAAGCGAATTCGATTACCAGTCTTTTGGTGCGAACCTTAGTTTTTCTCAAAAAACAAAAGATAGAAATGGGGAGTTTACGGCTAAATTCCAAACCTTCATCGACCAGTTAAAACTAATTGCCCCTATTGAACTTAGACCTTATGGACAAGAAGGCTATGGCACAGCCGATAGAAATACGTTTGTGGGAACACTTAGTTATTCCCAGATTATAAACAAGGAACTCCAAATAATGCTTGTTGGGGACGTTATCAGCCAGAATGGATATTTGAGTCTTCCTTTCCATCGTGTTTATTTTACGGACGGTTCCGTCCATCAGGAAAAAATGCCAGATACGAGGCTTAAAATTCCGCTAGGAATCAGGGCGAGTTATTTCTTGGGAGACAACATAATTTTAAGAGCTTACTACAGATATTATTCGGATGATTGGGGCATCAAGTCACATACAGCCGACCTTGAAATTCCTGTAAAATTAACACAGGCTTTTTCACTGAGCCCGTTCTACAGATATTATACCCAGAGCGGAACCAAGTATTTCAAACCTTATCGTGAACATACTTCGGCAGATGAGTATTACACCAGTAATTATGATTTATCAAAATTTAACAGTGGCTTTTTTGGAATGGGCATGAAATTTACACCTCCCGAAGGTGTCTTTGGTGTCAAACATTGGAACACTTTAGAATTACGATATGGTCATTATACTAGAACCACTAACATGGTTTCCGACATTGTAAGCCTTAATATTAAATTTAGATAAAATTGTATTGCCAATTCGAGCGCAGTCGAAACAATTATAGCTTTCGACTGCACTTGATAACAAAGCTATTAAGTTTGGATAAAATTCAATCTCGCAAAGACGCGAAGTCGCAAAGTTGTTAACGTATTACTTTGCGACTTCGCGTCTTTGCGAGCCATATTTAGAAAAAATATAGCTAGAAAATCTTAGCTTAAATAACATATACTAAACTTCTAATTCATAAAAAAATAGACCCCTTGAGTCTATTTTTTTATGAATTATATCAATCCCTTGACAAGTATAAATCAGAACCTTAATCTTCTTCCTTTTCTTCCGATTGTTTTACAGCCCCATTAACCATTGTATTGGCGTTGGGTCTTATTTCGGTGTGACGAATTTCCCCTCCTGAAGTTCCAACTTTCTGAACCAAAATTAATCCGATAGCAGAAACAACTAAAATTAAAAAGGAAAGTAATTTTGCTTTTGCATGATTTTTAAAATTCAGATACAATCCAACAAGCGAAAATGCCCCCAAAACATACAGCAATACCGCTAATTTTTCAGCCAACTCTTCGTGCTCGTGAATAATCTGTTTTCCAACATTTGGCATATCTTCAACCAACTCCTCGGCCCCTTCTCCCGTACCCATACTGATTGCCCCAAAAATGGCCGCAACAATAAATAATACATAAGAGGTATTTATCAGAGTCTTGTTCTTTAAAACCAATCCTGCAATTAAAATTCCAAACCCAAAAATGGTTCCAATAATTGGAAAATGGTTTACTACCATGTGTAAATGTGCATCGTTCATAATATAATTTGATTTAATGATTAAAGATTTTAAGTAAATATAAAGATAATGTGCATTACACATTAATTGACTAACCCGCCAAAGAAACCCCTATCAAAGACCCAATTCCATAAGTCACTGCAGCAGCAGCCAATCCAAATGCAACTTGTCTTGTACCAGAGAATAGAATACTTTTTCCTGTCAATAATGTGATTGTAGCACCAATTCCAAAAAGACCAACAACACTACTGGCAATACTTAAAAAAATGGCTTTATTCCCTTCTAAAATCATAAAAGGATAAAGTGGGATGATTGCCCCGATGGCAAATAAAATAAAAGATGCAATAGCCGCTTCCCAAGCTGAGCCTCCTAATTCTTCTTTGTCGATTCCTAATTCTTCAGTAATAATAGCATCAATGGCTGTTTGAGGATTTTCAAAAGCTTTATCTGCTAGTTTTTGAGCCTCCGAAACATTCATTCCTTTGGCTTGATACAATAATACTAATTCTTTTTTTTCTTCTTCTGGAGAAGCTCGGAGTTCTTCAGTTTCCAGTTCTATCTGACGCTGATTTAATTCCCTCGAACTTTGAACAGACAGCCATTCTCCCAAAGCCATCGAAATTGCTCCTGCCAATAAACCTGCAATACCTGTTAATAAAATCGTATTATTCGAAACAGCCGCACCAGCAACTCCCATTACCAAACTCATATTTGAAACCAATCCATCATTAGAACCCAAAACCGCCGCTCGCAAAGCATTCCCTCCAACTGATTTATGTCGGCTTTCAAATTTAGATAATAAACCTCCCGAAACATTCAAAGCCGAATTATTATTGACTGCTTCAATAATATTAAGGTGATTGTGTTCAAAACCGGTAATTTTCTCTCCTTTCTCTATTTTGTTTTTCAAAGTATTGACTGCAAACTGTTTTTCAATGTTTGATAAGCTACTGATAATCGAGCTATATCCAAATAATTTGCCTAGTTTTAATTGGAATTTTGCTTTGGATGAAGGCAATGGCATTTTGCAATTCGGATCAAAAGTCAACACTTTATCAAGCATGTGCTTGGCATGTTCTTTTTCGATCGAAGCTAAACTATGCAACACTTTAGTTAAATTTTTATCATCCTGAACAGCTGCGATACTTTCATATAAAAAAGCGGTATCGACTTCTGTCTGTAATTGTTTTTTGAGTTTATTTAAATCCATAATTGATTTTGTTTAATTTGCTATATCAAACACTCCTTTGGTCAAAATTTTAGATGTAGCATTAATTTCATTATCAGGAATTATCTCGACGTATTTCTCTGATTTTTCACCTAGAGTAACTTTAGCTTTTTTGAAAGAATATTCCTTTTTTGAACTATCTAATAAAAGTACGAAATTTTTATTATTTTCTGTAATTAATGCTTCCGCAGGAATCGCCAAACCTTTCTTGGAATCCACAAATATTCCAGCCTCAACAAACATTCCTGTCAATAATTTTTGCTTAATGTTGTCTTCCAAATGTCCATGAACATTTATGGTTCTGTCATTCCCTTCAATGGATTTTCCAACCAAATGAACTTCGGCATTAAATACTTCTTTTGTAGCTTCAGGCACCGTAAATTCAATTTTTTGACCTTCTTTTACTTTTAAAATATCTTTTTCAAAAACAGACAATTCCAGGTGTAAATGCTGTGTATCGACGATTTCCAATATTACATCGGAAGGAGAAATAGGCATACCAACATTAGCATTCATAATAACGATATCACCCGAAATTGGAGAATAAATAGTTATTGTCGAAGTTAATTTTCCTTTTTCAACTTGAGCAGGATTAATATTAAGCATTAGCAATTTTTCGCGTAAACTTTGATACATTGCTTTTGTTTTACGATAATCACTTTCTGCTTTTAAATAATTTTTTTGTGAAGAAATTTTCTCATCATATAAAGTTTTTTGACGCTCATATTCCGATTTTAAATAATTGATCTGTTCAGCCACTTCGAGATATTCCTTTTGAATATCCAAAAACTCCGTATTCTGCAAAGTCAATAACGCTTGACCTTTGGTTACTTTATCTCCAACTAAAAGATGGGTTGACTTAACATAACCTCCAATAAACGAAGTAATTTGAGCTCGGTTTTGCGGTGGGACATCAATCTTTCCCGAACATTTGATAACTACATTAAAATCCTGTTCTGATGGTGAAGCAATTTCCATTCCTGAAGACTGAAACTGTTGCTTGGTCACAGTAATCAATCCATCATCTTTAGGCATAGCTTCAGTCTTTTTTGCTTCTTTACAAGAAAAAAACAATGATGTAAATAGTATGGTGTATATGATTCTTTTCATGTATGTAAAATTTATTTGTTATAGGTCATATATGGTATGCTTCGCCAATTCGCTACCGCTCGGGTCGCCTTTTATTTATTGGTGTTTGTTTGCAACAAACCTTTTGTTAATGGCGATTTCATGTATTTAAATTTAAAAATTAAGGTATTGTAAATCCAACTGGGTACTATTAAACTGCAATACTGCATCAAGATGTTCTATCTGAATGGTGGTTGCGTTTTCTAAGCTTTGAATATATTGAAAAAAGTCAATTTCTCCTTGTTTATAGCTTTTATTAGCCACTTTTAAAATCTCTTCAGACAATTTTTTCCCGTATTTATTATAGTAATCCAAAGCTTCCTGATATTTCATTAATTCATTATTCTTTTGGGTCACATAGTTGTCAATTTTACGCTCTTCATTTTGCTTTCTTTGCTCCCAGCTTTGAAGTTCAAGCTTTGCCACCTTTGTTTTAGACACAGTCCCCGAAAATAAAACAGGAATAGCCAAACCTACTTGAAACCCATATAAAGACTGCGTCAAACCACTATTTTTTCCTTGAAAATAATCGACATTTATGTCGGGCAGCCAGTTTTGTTTTTTTAGTTTCACCTGATTTTCATATACATTGGTCACACTATTCAAATAAGCGTTATAATATGATTTCACAGTGTCGTTTACAACTTTGCCAAGAGGCTTAATCTGATTGTTTTTAACTGTAATTTTTTCATCAGCCTGAATCAAAGAATACAAGATTTCGTACTGTGCCCTTTTCTCGCTTTCTATTTGGGAAAGCTTAGACCTGATGTGCCTGAATTTGGATTCTGCCGTAATTTTTTCAAGATAATTGGTTTCACCCAATTCAAACTTTCTCCCGCTTGCATTCGAAAAATTTTGGTACAGACTATCCAAATACACATACAGTTTTTCCTGATTTTGAAGAAAAACAATCTGTTGATATGTCTTTGAAACCTCCAATGAAAGTTTCATTTTTTGAATATCATAATTGGCTTTTTCTTTTTTGTATTCGGAATTATATACTTTTTTTTGAGCCCCATAAACCGTTGGAAACTCAAACTTTTGCTGTACTCCAAATACTTTTAACGGAACATTGTTAATGGCCAAATTGTTTTGGTCATAACTATAATACACATTGGTTTTATCAAAAGAATAAGCTGTTTTTGTATTCTCGTTCATTCGCTGCACCTGAAGTTTGGCTGCTTTTATTCCTTTGTTGTTTCCTAAGGCTTTTGCCACCAGACTATCTAATTCCGAATTATTGTTTTGAGAGAATGCCAATGAAGTACTCAACAGCATTAGTATAATTAAATTCGATTTATTGTGTAATTTAAACTTTGGTTTTTTAACTTCTTTTTCATCCAAAAACTTATATAAAATCGGCAAAACAATCATCGTTAATATAGTTGCGGTGAAGAGTCCACCGATAACCACCGTAGCCAATGGTTTTTGAACCTCGGCACCTGCAGACGAAGAAACAGCCATCGGCAAGAAACCCAAAGCCGCAGCCGCAGCGGTCAATAAAACCGGACGCAATCTGTCGGTTGTCCCTTTTAAAATCAATTCATCCAAATCTGTCATTCCTTTATGTTTGAGTTCTTTAAAATGTTCAATCAGAACGATACCGTTCAGCACCGCAATTCCAAATAGTGCAATAAACCCGACACCTGCCGAAATACTGAAAGGCAGATCGCGAAGCCACAGGAACAATATTCCCCCAACTGCCGAAAGCGGAATAGCAGAATAAACCATCAAGGCTTCTTTAATCGAGCCAAAGGCAAAATGCAGCAATATGAATATCAAGACTAAAGCGATAGGCACTGCAATTGCCAAACGCGCTTTTGCACTATTCAGGTTCTCAAATTGTCCGCCGTATTTCACATAATATCCAGGAGGCAGTTTTATTTTGGTATTAACGATTTTCTGAATGTCGGTCACGACACTTTGCAGATCTCGGTTTCTAACGTTTACACCTACTACAATCCTTCTGTTGGTATTGTCTCTTGAAATCTTGGCAGGCCCTTCGGTATATTCAATCTTAGCCAATTCACTCAATGGAATTTGCTGTCCGTTTGGAACCGAAACATATAAATTTCTCAAATCTTCAATATCATGACGGTTTGCATCGTCCAAACGAACCACCATATCAAAACGCTTTTCTCCTTCAAAAACATTTCCAACCGTTTTTCCCGCAAAACTCAATGCTATCATGTCATTCAAATCTGAAATATTAAGCCCATATCTTGCAATTTTGGAACGGTCATATTGTACATACATCTGAGGCAGACCGGCTGTTTTTTCGATAATAACATCCGAAGCTCCTTCAACATTTTTTATAGCTTTCTCTATTTCATGTGCTTTTTGAGCCAAAATAGTAAGATCTTCGCCAAAAACTTTAATGGCCACATCCGAACGTGTTCCCGACACCAATTCGTTGAATCTCATTTCAATTGGCTGCGTAAACTCGATTTCCATATTTGGTATTTCTGCTGTAATGGCTGCTTTTATTTTGTCAGCCAGTTCATCTTTGCTCGAAGCCGAAACCCACTCCTCTTTTGGTTTCAGCTTTACAATAATATCGCTTTCTTCCATAGACATTGGGTCTGTTGGAACTTCGGCAGCACCAATTCTGCTCACAACCTGAAGCACTTCGGGAAATTTCTTTAAAATTATTTTTTCAATTTTGGTTGTAGTGGCAATCGTTTTAGACAACGACGTTCCGGTTTTCAACACTGGCTGAATCACAAAATCGCCTTCATCCAGCGTTGGTATAAATTCACCCCCCATCGTAGAAAACAATGCTACGGCAAAAACCAAAAGTGCTATTGCTCCATAAAGGACTTTCTTGGTATTGTGCAATGCCCATGTAATTACCGGCAAATACCAACTATTTAATTT
Source organism: Flavobacterium aquiphilum (assembly GCF_027111335.1). NCBI lineage: Bacteria > Pseudomonadati > Bacteroidota > Flavobacteriia > Flavobacteriales > Flavobacteriaceae > Flavobacterium > Flavobacterium aquiphilum. The sequence goes on from NZ_CP114288.1 coordinate 3,449,938, forward strand.
TTGAATTAACTTAGATGATATTGAATTTGGGTTTTCCTCTTTTGGTTTCAAAAACAAAGAAGAAACCACCGGAACATAAGTAAAACAAAAGATCATGGCTCCCAATAATGCAAAACTGAAAGTCATAGCCATTGGCTTAAACATTTTTCCTTCAATTCCGGTCAAAGAAAGAATCGGGATAAATACAATTAAAATGATAAGCTGCCCGAAAACGGCGGAATTCATCATTTTGGAAGCACTTTTATAGGTTATTTGGTCAATTTGAAGTTGGCGGTCTTCTTTGTTCAAACTAACCAAATCAGACGATTTATGGGCAATTTGAAAAGCAATAAACTCAACTATAATTACTGCTCCATCAATGATAATCCCAAAATCTATAGCTCCCAAACTCATCAAGTTGGCATCAATTCCGAAAATATTCATAAACGAAATGGCAAAAAGCAAACACAATGGAATTACCGAAGCAACCACTAGTCCCGAACGCCAGTTGCCCAACAAAAGAACCACTACAAAAATTACGATAAGACAACCCAAAATTAAATTCTCGGCAACAGTAAAAGTAGTTTTGCCTACCAATTCGCTACGTTCGAGGAAACCATTGATATAAACGCCTTTGGGCAATGTTTTTTGAATTTGAGCCACTCTTTCTTTAACAGCACTAATAACCTGTTTTGAATTGGCATCTTTTAACATCATCACCTGACCGAGAACTTTTTCACCTTCACCATTACCTGTAATTGCCCCAAAGCGATTGGCATGACTAAAACGAACCTGAGCAACATTTTTAATATAAACTGGAATACCGTTAGTGTTGTTTACCACAATATTTTCAATGTCTTCAATTGAATTTACCTTTCCTTCACCGCGGATAAAATAACTCTGATTTACTTTTTCAATATAAGCTCCACCGGCAATACTGTTGTTTTTTTCCAAAGCAGTAAAAACATCCCTCATGGTAACGTTCATTGCTTTCAAACGGGAAGGAACAATGGCTATTTCATACTGTTTTAAATAACCACCCCACGTATTAATCTCAACAACTCCTTTAATTCCGGAAAGTTGTCTTTTTACAACCCAATCTTGAAGTGTACGCAAATCTGTAACTGAATATTGTTTTTTATACTCTGGCTTTACCTCCAAAGTATATTGATAAATCTCTCCCAAACCTGTTGTAATTGGTCCCATCTCAGGTACACCAAAACCTTCCGGAATTTTTTCTGAAGCTGATTTAATCTTTTCAGCAATTAATTGCCTAGGTAAATAGGTTCCAATATTATCATTAAAAACAATAGTCACAACCGATAATCCAAATTTGGATATTGAACGAATTTCTTCAACACCTGGCAAATTAGCCATTTCAATTTCAACCGGATAGGTAATGAACTGCTCAATATCTTGTGTAGAAAGATTTCTGGAAGTAGTGATTACCTGCACCTGGTTATTGGTAACATCGGGAACAGCTCCTATAGAAATTTGGAAAACAGAAAACAAACCAAATCCTAATACGGAAGCAGTAAAAAGTAAAACAACCGCTTTATTTTTTAAACTGAAAGCAATAATTTTTTCTAACATTTTTCTTCTTAATTTATTATACAAAATTGCATCTAATAAATAAAGTTATGCTTAAGAACAAATTAAAAACCGCTTAATAATGTCTTAATAAAAGATCGCTTGGTACTTATGAAATCAATATAGAATTCATAAAACCTTCGCTCCTAAAAGAAAATAAGAGCTTAAAGAGCCTGTTTAAGTTTTATTTATTGGCTCTCTTATGACGATTTTTGGCTACAACTTCGTTAAATTTTTATATAATAGCTCTGCTATTTTATAAAAATTTGCCTCGTTTCACTCAAAAATCCTCTAATAATAAATCTCAAAAATAAAATTTAAACAGGCTCTAACTAAAAATAAAAAAAACTGTAGTTCCTTTGTTTAATTCGCTTTCGATTTTGAATTTAATATTTAACAATCGTGTTATTCGTTCTACAATCGAAAGCCCTAAACCGGAACCTTTAATTTCAGGATGTAATGTTGGATTTGATCTAAAAAAGGGGTTTACAATTTTATCCAAATCGGCAGTCGGAATTCCTATACCATTATCTGATATGGAGCAAATCGTTTTTGAATCTTTTTTGCTAATATTTATCACTATTTTCCCATTTTCATGAGAATATTTTATGGCGTTTGAAATTACGTTGCTGACGATTGTCGAAACCAAATAATTATCTGATGTAACAAAATAGTCTTTCGAAAAATCGTAGGACACTTCAATTTTTTTTTCATTTATCTTACTTGAATACAAAGAAAGCGCATCTAAAATTATGGCATTCAAATAAATTTGTTCTATCCGCAAACTTTGTTTTTGATTTTCAAATCGGGCTAACAATAGCAACTGATCCACCAAATTATTCAAACGGTTAACTTCTGAAATGCTGAAATTGATTTTATCTTCATATTCAGCTTGGTTTCTAGGTTTTCGAATCAAAACTTCCAAAGTTCCTTTTAAAACGGTCAAAGGCGTTCTTAACTCATGAGAAGCATCAGATGTGAATTGTTTTTCTCTTTCGACTGCATTTTCAATTCGATCTAACAAATCATTAATTGTCTTAGAGAGCACATATAGTTCATCTTTATATTGAGGCAAAATTATTCTGTCTTTCAGATTGTCTTTCGTTATTCTGCTCGAAGTTTCTGTGATTAAAGTTACTGGTTTGATACTGCGCCCGGCTATAAGTCTCGCAATAAAAAACAACAGGACTAAAATTAACGGAAAAGCGATAAAAAGGGTATTTCTAAGATTAGTCAATACCGATGAAGCTTCGTCCAAAGACATTGCTACAAAAAGATACCCCAATTTCCTGCCTTTTTTTAAAAGCGGAATTTGTATTTGCCGAATTGGTTTTTTATTCAAATAAGTATCAACAAATAGATTATCTTTTTTGGGTTTGTGCAATTGAAGACGAAGTCCCTTAAGGTTTGGGGACTTGTCAATTAACACATTTTTATTGTCTGAAAACTGAACAAAAACAGGATTAACGTTTACCCTATTATTGTCCCTTTCTCTCCATTGTTCAACTTGAATTAGATAGGTATTGTTATTATCAATTTCAATCTCTTTAATATATTCACTTGACTCTTCTAATATATCATCATTTATATGTTTATTAATGCTATAAGACGTGATTCCATATATAGCAAAAAACACAGCGGATATCAATAGTGCCGTACTAAAAATGTAATTAAAAGCAATTCTGTTTTTATAGGAGAATAAAAGCATTAATCTAATTTATGTCGTTTGCAATATATCCAACACCTCTAATGGTTTTTATCAATTCTTCATCCTTATTCAAATTAAGTTTTTTCCGAATGGCATTCATAAAAACATCAATTACACCAGTATCGTATTCAAAATGTATATCCCAAACATCATTAATAATTTCATTTCTTGTACATACTTTTCCCTTATTCTTTATCAAATAAGCAAGCAACTCGTATTCCCTTTGGGTAAGTGAAACTTCCTGATCATTTACCATGACTTGGTGTTTGGACGGAATTATTTTAATCCTACCCAGCGAAAGTATATCATTTTGATTTTCATTTCTAAAATGAATTTTGATACGCTCTACCAATTCATCAAAACTAAATGGCTTTTTTATATAATCATTGGCACCTGCCTTCAAGCCTTCAATGGTTTCCTGGATCGTATCTTTGGCAGTCAAAAATAAAATTGGTGTTTTCGAATCGACTTTTCGGATTTCTTTGCAAACATCAATACCTAACATTTGAGGTAAAATCCAATCTAGCAAAACGATATCCACTTTTTGTTTTCTGGTTATTTCAAGTCCCGAGTTTCCATCGTGGGCTACGAGAACTTCATAACCTTCTTCTTCTAAACCTTGCTTTAGAAAACCGGCAATACCTATTTCATCTTCGACAACTAAAACTTTCATTTTTTACTATTTTTCAAATGAATGGAGGAGCTTAATATATTCGGATGCCGACACATTTTTGAAACCGGTGGTTCCAATTACTTTTCCTTTTTTATCCAAAAGTAAAACCAATGGAAAGCTACCGTATTTATTGTATTTTTCAGCTAATTTATTATTTCTTTCTGCCCATTCCGGTGAAAGTTGATTTACTTTCTTTCTAGGAAAATCGGCTCTGTAAATGACCCAGTTATTATTGGCTTCAGTTTGAAATTCTGGAGATTTCCAAACTATTTTTTCCAATCTCATGCAGGGTCCACACCAATCTGAACCAGAGAAAACCAACAAGATATTTTTATTTTCTTTTTCCGCTTTCATTTTAGCCTCTTCAAAATTAGTATGCCAATTTTGAGAATAACCAAACACGGTTGCTAATAAGACCAAAAAAGAGATTTGATATTTCATAAGTTTCATTTGTACTTTTTGCAAAGTTCGTACAGTATTTTTTTATTAATTTCTTATCTATTGGCTATTGAGAACCATAGCAATATTGCAAAAAAATTATGTTCTACAAAATTAGCTTAAATAGTTCTGTTTAATTGTATTATTACTTTGGTCTTAAGTTAAATTTAAGAATAAAAATAAGAACTACATTATTAATTTTGCTTAAAATAAAAACAAATTTACTCGATCCCCCAAACACAATCTTACGAAAATATCTTAACGATATGAATCTTTATTTATAAGACAAAAACATTCTTATATAATTATTTATATTCAATTACTTAATTGATTTATTTAAATAATAAATTTCTTTAAATCTTGTAAAATGTGGTTTACAAATTATACGGCAAGGCCACTTCTTTAATCCAGAGACACTTGATTCATGGGGTTTCGAGATTTTTTTTTTACTTGCCAAATATGGGTTCCATTCTACAACAAGACAACTCTTTATTTCGCATTTTTTTTCACACATTATTCATAATGAACCTTTTATTATATCTGAAAAAAATTGCCTTGCCATTTCATATAGCAAATTTCAGAAATCAACAAAACATGTAGTATCACAATAAAACACATTAGGTAGCCAGTCAGAAAACTAAAAAGAGTAGAATCAAAATAATTTGGTTACTCCATTCAGATTACTTTAACTCATTAACTTTAAAGTCTTGATTACTGAAAGGTTGTGCATCGGGGATTTTCACAACATTGAATTCAAAGTCAGCATCACGGTGGCAAGCGTTGCAAGTGTTTGTTAGTAAGGTATAACTTTTTTTAAATAGTACAGGATCCTTCTGCTGAATAGCATTGTTTATACTATCTAATGCAGGATTTATCATTCCTATCACTTGACTTTCCTTCCGTTCCTTTTGAAATTTCTGAATATTTTCTATCGCTTCCATTATTTCGTGAACTTCAAAGTTGGCAAGTTTCCAGTTTTTGTTTTGTCCTGCAAACCAAAGTTTGGTATGATGTGCCTGTATGCCCGTCATAAATTCGCCAAAGCCAGGCTTGTAAGTGTCTACCAGTTTGTGTTCCAAACTATCAATTCGTTTTTGCAAAACCTTCGTGTTGTCTTTCTGCCGATTGCAAGCAAAAAGTCCTAATATAGATATGATTAAAAGTAGTTGCTTCATTTTAAGGTCAGTTTATTGTTTGCATGGTTATTCTAGTATTTCGTCTAACTTTTTAAGGATTCATTAGAGTCCAAAAGCCAACGAATTCGTGGATGTTGGGTAACGAATTTACTTTTTTTTCCACAATAAAAATTATATTTATATAACTATAATAGGATTTATTTAATAACCTGTATAATTATTTCAGGACAGGGCATCTTTATTAAGCAACTACACTCTAATTTGCTAATAATGTATGACAGGAGAATTCTCAGAGTGAAAAAAAGATAATATCCCAATTCCAAAACCCTAAAAAAAGTAAAGGTTAGATATTTCAGTAACAAAATTCAACTTTAATAAATTAGCCTTGTTGTTTCTCAGTTCTACAAAACCTTTTACAAGCAAGAACCATATCAATTAACAGCATACTTTACATTATGGGACAATTAGCTTAATTTAAAGATAATTTTCTATTCCTAAAACATCTTGAAACAGCTCGCTCCTATCGAACTTTCTTTTAATGGATTCTTTTTTCTATAAATAATTCGCCCCGACGAAACTCAAACAACTCTGTTAAAAGTAAAATATCTACAGAATACTGGAAGTTTTCGGCCTTTTAGTTTCATAGAAACGATCAATTATTTTCTTTTATTGGATAAGAATCTATTAATAAAACCAGATTATTTTTCCGAATAACAAAATAGCTTCTTAAATTTTATTTTGTTCCACTAAAAATTAACTTTTATTTTCTTTTTGTTTCGTTTATTTTCTTTTATATTTGTTTTCACATTAATACAAAAAGAAAACAAACTATGTTGCCAAATCAACGAAGGGAAAAAATTTTAGATCTTTTAAAAGAGGATGGCTTTGCAAAAGTTAACGATTTAGCGCGTTTATTCAAAGTAACCGAGGTCACTATACGTCAAGACCTTGAAAAACTAGAGAGCGAAGACCTCATCATCAAAGAGCACGGAGGAGCAAGCATTAAAAACGTAAAAGATCAGGTAAGGAGCTTTTCCTTACAGCGCCAGGAAAACCTAGAGCAAAAATCAGCTATTGCTCAAAAATGTTTAGAATTTATTGAAAATGGAGACACCATTATCCTTGATTCTGGTTCAACAACAACGGAAATTGCAAAAAAACTAAAAGGCTATAAAGAATTGACAGTGATTACAAATGCATTAAATATTGCATTATTATTAGGAGCAGATCCAGATATAGAAGTTATTATGACAGGAGGCGAATTTAAACCGCCTACCTTATCATTAACTGGTCAAAAAGCTGCCGATTTCTTTAAAGGTTTAAATGTTCAAAAACTTTTTTTAGCCACCGCAGGAATCTCTTTAAAATCAGGACTTACCTATCCAAGTATAAGTGATTTAGTAGTAAAAAAAGCCATGATTGATGCCGCCGAAACGACTTATTTGGTAGCTGACAGCACAAAGATTGGCAAAAGTGCCCTGGCCAGTTTAGGCGCCTTATCCTTAATCGATTATATCATTACAGATAACGGAATTGAAGAAAAGCACAAAGAAGTATTTAAAGATAACGAAATAGAAGTTATTGTCGCATAAAAAGAAAACAAAAGTAAAACATACAAAAAGAAAATAAACACAAACAAAATGGCAGCATCAACATTAGGAGTAATTATAGGAAACAGAGATTTTTTTCCAGACAGTTTAGTTGAAAAAGCAAGATTTGAAATCATTGAAGTCTTTGCTAAATTAAATATCAAACCTATTTTATTAGACAGTACGGATACAAAACTAGGCGGTGTCGAAACGTATAAAGAAGCGCAAAAATGTGCTGAATTATTCAAAAAGCACCAAGATGAAATTATGGGAGTATTAGTATTACTACCAAATTTTGGTGATGAAAAAGGAGTAGCTGATACCTTAAAATTAGCCAATTTGAATGTTCCCGTTTTAATCCAGGCTTACCCGGATGAATTGACAAAAATGAATGTAGTGAACCGTCGTGATTCCTGGTGTGGAAAAATATCAGTTTGCAACAATTTATACCAATACGGTATCAAATATTCGTTAACAAGTCAGCATGTAATGAGTCCTTCGGATCCTATTTTCCATAAAGACTTATTAGATTTTACCGCTGTCTGCAGAGTCGTAAAAGGAATGCGTAATGTACGTATTGGTGCTATCGGTGCAAGACCGGGCGCTTTCAACACGGTTCGTTATTCTGAAAAAATATTACAAAGAAACGGTATCACAGTTACTACTGTGGATTTATCTGAAATTTTAGGAAAAGCTAATAAATTAACGGCTGAAAGCCCGGCTGTAAAAAAACATCTGGAATCGATCAACGCTTATGTAGCCCAAGGAAAAACACCTAATGAAGCGATGCTTCAAATTGCAAAATTAGATGTGGTATTGAAAGATTTCATGGAAGAGTACGCTTTAGACGCTACAGCTATTCAATGTTGGACTTCATTGCAACAAAACTATGGTTGTAATGTGTGTACCAGTATGAGTATCATGAGCGAAAATATGCTTCCAAGTGCCTGCGAAGTGGACGTTACGGGTACATTGAGTATGTATGCGATGCAATTGGCTTCAGGTTCACCAAGTGCTTTAGTGGACTGGAATAACAACTATGCTGACGATCCTGAAAAATGCGTTTTATTCCACTGTGGAAACTGGGCAAAATCATTCCTTCCAGATATTCAGTTAAGCACTGCTCCTATCTTAGGAACTACTGTTGGAGTTGAAAACACTTATGGTGCTCTTGACGGAAGAACTCCTGCCATGCCATTGACTTATGGTAGAATCAGTACCGATGATCCTAAAGGAATCATCAAAGTATATATTGGTGAAGGTGAATTAACTAATGATGAATTAAACACTTTTGGAAACAGAGCCGTAGCTCAAATTCCAGACTTACAAGGATTAATGCAATACGTATGTAAAAACGGATTTGAACACCACGTGGTAATGAATGCTTCAAAAACGGCAGCAATCTTAGAAGAAGCCCTAGGAAACTACATGGGTTGGGAAGTTTACAAACATTAAATAAATCAAAATGCATATCGAAAATTTAAAACGAAAATCTATAGAGAGTAGAAAAAAAATACTCAAATACATCTACAATGCCAAAGCAGGTCATACAGGTGGAAGCCTTTCTATTCTGGATATCCTGAACGTATTGTACAACGATGTGATGAACGTTTCTCCTGAAAATTTCGATTCTAATAGCAGAGACCGATTTATCCAGAGTAAAGGACATTGTGTTGAAGCTTTGTACGTTATTTTGGCTGACAAAGGCTTTTTTCCAGAAGAGGATTTATTGACACTTTGCCAATACAAATCACCTTATATAGGGCATCCAACCAAAGCTATTCCCGGTATTGAACAAAATACCGGTGGTCTAGGTCACGGATTGCCTATTAGTGCAGGAGCGGCTTTGGCAGCAAAAAAAGACAATTTAAAAACAAAAGTCTTTACTATTTTGGGTGACGGTGAAATGGCAGAAGGTTCAAACTGGGAAGCCATGATGTTTGCTGCGCACTACAAATTAGATAATCTCTGTGCTATTTTAGATTATAATAAACTTCAAATTACAGCTCCAAATGCTGACGTTATGGGCTTGGAGCCAATAGATAAAAAACTGGAAGCTTTTGGCTGGGCAGTAACTCATGTTGATGGTCATAATTTAGAAGAACTTTCGCAAACGCTTAATAGTTTACCATTGGAAAATGGAAAACCAAGTTTTATCATCGCCCATACAACCAAAGGAAAAGGAATCAGCTACATGGAAAACGTATTGAAATGGCACCATGGTGTTCCTTCAAAAGAGCAATACGATTTGGCTATAGAAGAATTAGACAAACAATTACAAGAACTTGAAACTGTCATAAAATAATGGAAGAAATAAAAACAATCGACGCCGCTAATCTCGAAGTCTTTTCTGAAGTTCTTCAATCATTGGCAGCAACAGACAGGGATATTATGGTTGTAACAAGTGATTCTCGTGGCTCAGGAAAGCTGGTGCCATTTGGTCAAAAATATCCTGAACAAATTGTTGAAGTTGGTATTGCCGAACAAAATTTGGTAGGCGTTGCCACAGGATTGGCAAGTATGGGTAAAAAAGCATTTGCTGTTTCCCCTGCCTGTTTTCTTACGGCACGGGCATTGGAACAAATTAAAAATGATGTAGCTTATTCTGATAATGCTGTAAAACTGATTGGCATAAGTGCCGGAGTAAGTTATGGTGCTTTAGGAACAACACATCACAGCTTACATGATTATGCAGTGTTGAGAGCCATTAATAACATTACCATTGTTGCCCCTGCAGATAATTATGAAACTGCAGAAGCCATCAAAGAAGCGGCCGAAATGCAAAGTCCAATATACCTGCGTTTTGGCAAAAAAGCGATGCCTGCAAACCTTAATTCTGACGCTTCAGATTTTAAAATTGGTAAAGGGCGCATCATTCAGGAAGGAAGCGATTTAACATTTATTGCGACTGGTGAAGCGGTGCTTCCGTGCGTTGATGCCGCTAAACTTCTCGAAAAAGAATATAATATTAGTTCTAAAATAATCAGCCTGCATACCATAAAACCTTTGGATGCCGAATTATTATTGGCTGCAGCCGAAAATAAAAAACCTATTATTACTGTTGAAGAGCATTCTATCAATGGCGGATTAGGTGAAGCAGTAGCTTCTTTATTATTTCAAAACGGATGCTCAAACAAATTCAAAATTGTAGGATTACCGGATGACCATACTGTATCGGGTTCGCAAACCGAAATTTTTAATCATTATGGCATCTCTGCTGATGGACTAAGAAATACCGCTTTAAATTTATTAAACGCATGAAGATAAAACACCATTTTTTAGTACTCACCGCAATCGTTTTAGTTTTAGGCTGCTCTTCAAAAGAAAAGACTGAGAAACCTAAAATTGCTATTGTGGTTTCCACATTAAACAATCCTTGGTTTGTGATGCTGGCAGAATCAGCAGCTGAAAATGCCCGAAAATTGGGGTATGAAGCCAAAATATTTGATTCACAAAATAATCCCGCTATTGAATCGGATAATTTTGAAAACCTTATTTCCTCGGGTTATGATGCGATTCTTTTAAACCCAACAGATTCTGACGGCTCTATTTCAAGTATCCTGAAAGCTAAAACGGCAGGTATTCCTGTTTTTTGCATGGACAGAGAAGTAAACGCCGATGATGCGGCCACAAGCCAAATTCTTTCAGACAACTACTCAGGTTGTGTTGCTATCGGAATCGAATTTGTAAAAGAATTAAAAGAAAAAGGAAAGTATGTAGAAATCTTAGGACTTGTAGGTGATAATAATACTTGGGCGAGATCAGGGGGATTCCATTCAGTTGTGGATAACTTTCCCAATCTAAAAATGGTGGCACAGCAAAGCGGTAATTTCGACCGGACAAAAGCCATGGAAGTTTTAGAAACGATTATGCAGGCAAATCCTGATATTGATGCTGTTTTTTGTGGCAATGACGCTATGGCAATGGGAGCTTTTCAGGCCTTACAGGCAGCCGGGAAGGAATATCAAGTTAAAATTTTTGGATTTGATGGCGCCGCAGACGTAGTTGAGAAAATCAGAGAAAAGAAAATTGTGGCTACAGGCATGCAGTTTCCTAAAGTAATGGCCCAAACTGCAGCCCAATATGCTGATGAATATTTTAAAGGAAGAAGAGATTTTCCTCAAAGAGTTCCGGTAGAAGTTGAACTGATCAATGCATCAAACATAAAAGACTATTAAAGATGAAAAAAAAGTATGTTTATATTTTGGCCTTCCTTATAATAGCCATTTTAGGGTACAATTCTTTTTATTTTAAAAAGCTGAGTGATATTAAAAAAGCACAAAAGGAATCTTTTGACTTTAAAGCTTTCGCCGATTCTATTTATTACAAAGGCATTTTAAAAAGTAAAAAGACGATTGCTTTAACCGATCTGATCAGCTCGATAAAAGCGAATCAGGAAGCTGCCTTTAAAAAATATGGAAACAGATTAGGCATTGGAAATTCAGACTATTTCATGATTAAAAGCACGGGGAAAATCATCGATATAAAAGATGGCATTTATACCATTGCTGACGAAAAAAATGGTGTTGTTTTTATTGACACCAAATACATTTTCGGAAATGATTTACGAGATGCTTCGGGCCTTGTAAAACTAACCGATTTTAAAACCAATGCCCAATTTAACAAAGTATCTGAAAGCTTAAATAAGATTGTTCGAAATGAAATCCCAAAACAAACCAAAAATGTAAAAATAGGTGACAGTATTTCATTTTCGGGAGCAATCAAATTAAATAAGAAACAGACTTTGTTTACTGACCTTTTAATTATTCCGTCACAAATTAAACTTCAGTAAATTGTTAGAAGCAATAAACATATCGAAAGAATTCCCGGGGGTAAAAGCACTTAATCAGGTAAATTTTAAATTTTATCCTGGAAAAGTCAATGCCATATTGGGAGAAAACGGAGCTGGAAAATCTACCTTGTTAAAAATTTTGACAGGCGTTTATACCCAATACGAAGGTGAAATTCAGTTAAACGGAGAAACAGTTTCATTTTCGAATATAAAAGAGGCACAAAATGCGGGAATTGCCATAATTCATCAGGAATTGAATCTGATCCCGGAACTTAGCGTAACCGAAAATTTATTTCTGGGAAGAGAAATTAAAACTTCTCTTGGACTTTTGGATTCTTCAAAAATGGAAGCGGAAGCCAAACGCCTTTTTGAAAAAATCCAATTGAACGTAAGCCCAAAAACCTTAGTACAACATCTAAAAGTCGGTGAACAGCAATTGATTGAAATTGCAAAAGCATTGCTTTGTAATGCTGATGTTATTTTGATGGATGAACCTACTTCCGCCTTAAGCGACAAAGAAATAGAGAACCTGCACCGTATTATTTATGAGTTAAAAAAAGAAGGCAAAACCATCGTGTACATTTCTCATAAAATGGATGAATTATTCAAGATTGCCGAAAACTATACTGTTTTACGAGACGGAAACAGCATAGATGAAGGTGAAATGAAAAATACTACCGAGCAGGAATTGATTAGAAAAATGGTAGGCCGTGACGTTTTGATCGAGAAAAAAAACACCAATAATGAATTTCAAAATACCATTTTAAAAGTCGAAAACCTTAATCTCATCAATCCAAACGATAAAAAAAGAAAATTGCTTCATGATATTTCTTTCGAATTAAAAAAAGGAGAAATTCTGGGCATATTTGGTTTGATGGGTGCCGGCAGGACTGAACTTTTGGAAACCTTATTTGGTATGCATCCAACGAATGGTTCTTATAATTTGGAAATTGATCAAAAAAATACTTTTCACAAAAAACCAAAAGATGCCATTGAAAACGGATTGGCTTTTGTAACCGAAGACCGCAAAACAGAAGGACTGGTTTTAGGAATGGATATTTCATCCAATATCAGTTTGACATACCTACCCACTTTCGGGCTTTTGACCCCATCAAAAGATAAAAGTTCTTCAAAGGATTATATTGAAAAGTTACGGATCAAAACCCCTTCTGAAATGCAGCTATGTCAAAATTTAAGTGGCGGAAATCAACAAAAAGTTGTTCTGGCAAAATGGCTTGCGACTAATCCGCAAATCTTAATGATGGATGAGCCAACGCGCGGAATTGATATCAATGCTAAAAATGAAATTTACAATCTAATAAAAGAACTCGCTGCTAACCACATGAGTATCCTATTAGTTTCTTCTGAAATTCCCGAAATACTTGCCCTTTCGGACCGGATTTTAGTAATGGCTGAAGGAAAAATTAAAGCTTCCTATTTAGCAGCCGAAGCAAATGAAGATAAATTATTAAAATCGGCTTTACCGGAATAATTCTAACTATAACTATGACTATCTCCTTAAACCACCCTCTTATCAAAAAATCGCAATCTTTAATTGCCTTATTTCTTTTATGTTTATTTATCAGCTTATTGTCTGACAAATTCATGACTAGCGCCAATCTTTGGAATGTATTAAGACAAATCTCTGTTAATGTCTGTATTTCTGTCGGAATGACTTTAGTGGTTCTGATGGCCGGAATTGACCTTTCAGTCGGTTCTGTATTAGGTTTCACAGCAGCAGTCTGTGCCGGTTTATTAAAAAATGGACTCGCATTCGAATCTATGGATTTATTTGTTGGCTTTACCGTTTTAGGTGCCATTTTAGTATCCATACTTATCGGTTTGGTCTTAGGTCTCTTCAACGGTTGGGTGATTACTAAATTCTCCATCCCTCCTTTTGTGGCAACACTGGCGATGTTAACCATTGCCCGTGGATTAACAATGCTTTATACGGAAGGGATTCCTATTTCTAATTTAGGTACAGAATTCGAATTCATAGGTTCGGGTTGGATGTTAGGAATTCCGGTGCCGGTATGGATTTCTATATTCATGGTTCTAATTGTTGTTTTCTTAACAAAAAAAACAACCTTCGGAAGATACATTTATGCTATTGGAGGAAATGAAAGAGCGGCTTTTTTATCAGGAATTAATATCAATAAAATTAAACTGGCAGTTTATGGAATCGCCGGAATGATGGCTGCCGTAGGAGGTGTTTTAGTCACATCGAGACTAAACTCAGCACAGCCAAATGCCGGTACAAGTTACGAACTGGATTCAATTGCAGCAGTGGTTATTGGAGGAACGTCACTTTCCGGCGGTATTGGTACCGTTGCAGGAACTGTAATTGGTGCGGTAATTATTGGGGTTTTAAACAATGGATTGGTTTTACTCGATGTTTCACCTTTTTGGCAGCAGGTAGTGAAAGGATTTGTTATTTTATTGGCGGTAATTATTGATAAAATGAATCAAAAAAATAAATAATAGCTATCCATACTGAACTTACCGAAAACCATTTTTTTACCGTAAAAATAAATGAAAAAATATATTCTTGCCATTGACCAAGGTACGAGCAGTACCAAAACCATACTTTTTGACGAATTAGGACAAGCAGTTTCTAAAGGCAGTGTGGATCTAAAAACGAATTATTTTGACAATGGTTTTGTAGAACAAAATCCGGAAGATATTTATCAAAATGTTCTTGATTCTGTTCGCATTTGCCTGAACAATTTTAGCAATCAGGGACTTCAATTTACAAATATTGTTTCCTGCGGAATCAGTAACCAAAGAGAAACATTTGTTCTTTGGGACAAAGACGGAAAAGCAGTGGCTCCGGCAGTGGTTTGGGCTTGTAAGCGTTCTATTAACGTTTGTACTGATTTAATCGAAAAAGGGCAAAATGATTTTATAAAACAAAAAACAGGCTTATTATTAGACCCATATTTTTCGGGTACTAAATTACTTTGGTTGATACAAAATGACGCTGAATTAAAAGAAAAAGTAGAAAATGGAGAAGTTTATTTTGGAACTGTAGATTGCTGGCTTTTGTACAAACTAACCAATGGAACTCATTTCAAAACCGATTATACAAATGCTTCCCGAACCTTACTTTTCAATATTCATACCCTAAAATGGGATACTGAAATTCTTGAAAAATGGGGATTGAGCAACTTGAACCTGCCCCACGCCTGCCCTTCCTCACATGATTTTGGAGCGTTTGATTTGAGTCAGATTTTGAATGACAATTCTACTATTTCAATTCCAATTACAGCCTTAATTGGCGACTCTCATGCAGCCACTTTTGGAGAAGGCTGTTTTGAAAAAGGTACTACCAAAGTCACACTGGGAACAGGGAGTTCGATTATGATGAATATTGGCAGCGAAGCCGTTTTATCCAATTCAGGAATGCTCACAACTATTTGCTGGAGTACGGAAAACCGAGTGGATTATGCGCTTGAAGGCGCTATTGTTTCCTGCGGTTCCACCATAGAATGGTTGAAAAACGAATTGCAATTATTCTCCAATGTGGTCGAAACAGCAGCTATGGCAACCGCTATTGCTGATAATGCCGGCGTTTATCTAATTCCTGCTTTTAGCGGATTAGGTGCACCGCACTGGCAAATGAGCCGAAAAGCATCGATCGAAGGAATGACTTTTGGAACAACTAAAAATCATATTGTCAGAGCAGCTTTAGAAAGTATTCCATACCAAATAAAAGATGTGGTGGAAGCTATGGCAAAAGACATGCAAGCACCATTAAAATCTATTTCTGTAAACGGAGGTATGACTCAAAACAAATTTGTTATTCATTATCTGGCCGATTTACTAGGAATTCCGCTAAACAGACAACAAAATCCGGATGTTTCTGCTTTAGGAGCCGCTTATTTATCCGGACTTAAAAGCGGTGTGTACAGCAGTATTGAACAACTTTCAAATCTTGTTAAAAACCAAACTGAACAAGTTTTAGCTAATTTATTGAATGAATTGCCTTCAAATGGATATTTGGGTTGGAAAGAAAAAATAACAAAAGAATAGTTTTTGAAAAACCAAAAAATTAAAAAAAAAGAAGCATGTTTAGTAGTAAAATGCTTCTTTTTTTTTGGGGATCAAGTTGTTATATTTCAATGTAATAGAAAATAAAAAAACTTCAAACGAATGGGGTTTTATTTTGATTTTTTACAACAATTATTATTTATTTTTTTTCAAAGTAAAGGTAATTAGTGCTATTGCTTACATCACGTAATCGTATTTGTGAATTATTAAATTCGAATAACTTCCAATTTTTATTCAATTTATTAAGCAAATCCGAACTAAAATTTATTTTTAATTCTCTAACGCCATTCTGAATGCTAGTACTCCATTGTCCCTTTTCTGAAATACCTCCTTTAGTGGCTATCACCGAATTATCATTTTGAAATAAAAATGTATAATCTCTACAAGACGAGGTTTTTTCAGAACCATCAAAAAAATAAGATATTTCCCAAGAACCTTTTGTTACCGTAGCTATAAAATCCAGCTTCACAATATTATTGTCAGGGCAGTAATCAATAGCGTACTTTATGGCATTTTCAAAATCTAAATCATTCATAATGGAATTTGTTTTCCCATTGTAATCCACCACAGAAATTGGATACTGCAAGGAAATATATACGCCAGGCTTTAAATTTTTTATAAAATTAAAAAACGCCTGATCGTCCGGTATAGACTGAGAACTTGCCGACTGATTAAAACTATTATAAGTAGTAATCGTTATTGGGTAATTAATGTTTAATCCATTGATTTTGGCCAAAAGATCAGGGTAATGATTCCAATAATCGATTAAGGAATTAAAATCGGATTCACTGGGAACAACTTTTTCATAGTAATTATAATAAATCATAGTGACGGGAAAATCTATTTTCACAATATCACTATCTGTACTGATTGCATTAATATTATCTATAACTTTTTTATAATCAGCCGCCGAATTAATTGCAATTTTTGCACTATTGACAGTAATCGTATATGGGAATTTTATGGTACAATAGCTTGACCCGTCAATTATGTTATTCTGCACTGTATTGACCATAGCAACCCTTTGCAGATAAGTCGCAAGAGGAGAAGTATTTGTAATTGTTCCTTGTCTGTTATTCTCTTGAACATCCGATTCACTTTGGCACGACAACAAGAACAACAACGCCGCTATAGATAAAATTTTCTTCAAAGTGGTCATATTTATATTTTTACAAATGTAATCAAATTCATTAAACTGTTTCTTAATTTATTTAGCGATAAGTTTTCCATAAAACTATAACTTACTATAAATAAACAGCTTTCCATTCCTATATAAAACAATTAGGTTTCCTTTTACCCTACTTATATTAAAAACAATATATTTGTATAACACCAATTAAAGATTTAAATGCCAACTAAAAACCAATCGAATACCTGCGATGAAATAATTTTTTCGACGTTCTTTAAAGGTCATATCAAAGCGCTTCGAAATTTTCTTTTTTACAAATTTGGCAATCTCGATCATGCCGAAGATGTAGCGCAGGAAGCTTTTGTTAAACTTTGGCAAAATTGTGGTTCGGTACCACTGGAAAAAGCAAAATCATATGTTTACACTATTGCCAACAACAGTAGTCTTAACAAAATTGCGCATGAAAAAGTGGTTTTGAAATACGAAAAGAACTTCAAGGGTTTAGATAAGACAAATGAAAGCCCCGAATATCTTTTGGAAGAAAAACAATTTCAAGCCAAACTTTTAAAAGCCATTGAAAACTTAAACGAAAAACAGCGCGTTGCTTTTTTGATGCATCGAATTGATGAAAAAAAATACAGCGAAATCGCATTGGAATTAAACATAAGCGTAAAGGCAGTCGAAAAACGTATTCATCTGGCTTTATTGAACTTACGTAAAGATATTGATTTATAAAAGTAGGGTAAATTTAGTTCCGATTGTTTTAATTATACAATGAAAATACAATGAAAAAAGATCGCTTATTAGCAAAATGGCTCAACAATGATTTGTCTAAGGACGAATTAGCCGAATTTGAAGCTAGTCCTGATTTTGAAAAATACCAAAGAATTAAAAATTACACTGCTCATTTAACTTTAGATGATTTGGATGAAAATGCAATGTTGTCCAACATTCTCAAACAGAAAAAAGTGGCGGGCAAGGTAGTTTCTTTTGACAAAAAATGGATGCTTAGGATAGCTGCGGTGCTTGTTTTAGCTCTTGGAATTACGTTTGCACTACGATTTTTCACGCCTGAAATACAAACTGCAGGTTTTGGAGAAAAAACCACTTGTACTTTACCTGACAATTCTGAAGTAGTGTTAAATTCAGGTTCCGAAATAAAATATAAAAAATGGAACTGGAATAATGACAGAAAGCTTGAATTAAAGGGAGAAGCTTATTTCAGGGTTTCAAAAGGCAAACGATTTGAAGTACATACCCAATTAGGAAAAGTTACCGTTTTGGGAACTCAATTTGATGTTAAGGCTAGAAACAAAAGGTTTGATGTAGTGTGTTATGAAGGACGCGTAAAAGTAAATTATAAGCACACTCAAATTGTATTGACCCACGGACAAAGTGTTAGTTTTGAAAATGAAAAGCAGGTTAACATAAATGTGAACTCATTAAAACCGGAATGGATTGATAATGAAATATCCTTTCATCAGGAAAATATCAGAAGCATACTTGACGAAGTTGAAAGACAATACAATATTACAATTGAATTAAACACGAACGACACAACCTCTTTATTTACAGGAAAATTACCTTCTAAGGACTTAAATGTAGCCTTGCAAATTATCGGCACAACTTATAATTTAAAAGCCAAAAAAGTCTCCAAAAATAAAATAATTTTTGACAAGAAGTAAATGTTGCGTCCCAAACAATCTCATTTTTTGATATTGCTGTTTTTTGTTGCCCTGAATCTTTTTGCTCAGGACAATGAAAAGACAATGCCTATAAAAAAAATATTGTTTGATATTGAGCAACAACATCTGGTAAGCTTTAATTACACAGAAGACAACATTGTTAATTACGAAATAACTCCGCCTAAAAAATCACTTTCATTAGGACAAAAACTGGAATATCTAGCCAAAGAAACCAATTTATCCTTTGAAAACATTGGGAACAAATTCATTAATATTTATAAAAAAACGGAAGAATCCCAAATAATTTGCGGTTACGTTCTCTCTGGTAAGGACAAAAAACCAATTGAAAACGTAAACATTACTTTACCTAACAAAGTTCACATCACCACTGATGCAAATGGTTATTTTAAGTTTAAGAAAAGAGGCGAAATTATAATTTCTATTACTCACGTTGGATTTATTTCAAAAGAAATTATCATAAACAATCCTGATTCAAAAAATTGTCTTGAAATACTTTTGGAACCTGAAATTACCATGCTTCAGGAAATTAAAACCAATTCCATTTTAGCATCAGGAATTTCAAAAAAAACAGATGGATCATTTGAAATCAAACCCAAGAAATTTGGTATTCTTCCCGGACTCATTGAGCCTGACGCCTTGCAAACGATGCAACAGATCCCTGGAGTAAACAGTATTGATGAAAGTGTATCAAGTATCAACGTTAGAGGTGGTACACACGACCAAAATTTATTTTTGTGGAATGGAATCCGAATGTTTCAAACGGGGCACTTTTTTGGATTGATTTCTGTATTTAATCCAAATTTACCACACACTATATCTATTTATAAAAATGGAAGTTCGGCCTTTTTCGGAGAAAGTGTTTCTAGTGTCGTTGCCATTTCATCCACCCCTGAAACAATGGAAAAAAATTCATTTGGTGCAGGAATAAATATGATTAATGCCGATATTTATGCAAAATACAATCTTTCGAAAAATAGTTCTATAGAAATTTCTGGGCGTAAATCCATCACTGATTTTGTGGAAACCCCCACCTACAAAGAATATTTCGATAAAATATTTCAAAATACAACAATCACCGATTTTTCAAAAAACCAAAATACGGACTACCAAAGCGACAAAAAATTCGATTTCTATGATGCTACGCTAAAATATGTTCAAAAAATAGGCCTTAAAGACCAAATTGTACTCGATTTAATTACCATTAAGGACAATCTGAAAGTGTTTCAAAGCGCAACCACAAATGACACTTACAGATCTGAAGACAATACTTTGCAACAGCAAAATTATGGAGGGAATTTGTTATGGACAAGAAACTGGAATGGTTCAAATACGACTAAAATCAATGTTTACAATTCTGCGTATGATCTTTTGGCCAATCAAAAAACAACTTTTGACAATCAAATTGTCATTCAGGAAAATACGGTCAATAATAATGGAGTCAATTTAGAAAACAACCATATCATTACGCCTAAATTTAGCTTTAACGAAGGATATCAATTCAATGAAATCGGTGTTACAAATTTAGAAGATGTAACAAATCCAGATTTCTATCGTAGAGTTAAAGAAGTCCTTAGAACCCACGCTTTAATTTTTGAAGGAAAATATAACGATACGATTTCAAGGATCTATTTTAAAGCGGGAACACGAATTAATTATATTGATAAATTTAAGAAATGCATCGTAGAACCCCGAATTCAATTTGGCTACAGCATCAATAAAAATCTGATTTTAGAGCTGTTGGGTGAGTTAAAAAGTCAAACCTCCCAACAAATCATTGATTTACAAAAAGACTATTTTGGAATTGAAAAAAGGAGGTGGATTATCTCTAATGATTCGACAATCCCTATCCAAAGAAGCAAGCAATTATCATTCAATTTATTCTATAAAAAAAATGATTGGCTATTTGATATAGAAAATTTCTATAAAAAAGTAACCGGAATTACGACTTCTAGTCAAGGCTTTCAGAACCAATTGGAGTTTGTAAAAATGGCAGGCGATTATGAAGTTTTGGGAACCGAAATTCTTGCCCAAAAAAAAATGAACCACTTTCTAACTTGGTTAAGTTATACCTATAACCATAATAACTATCATTTTATTAATTATGAATACCCTACTTTCCCTAACAACTTTGAAATAATACATACTGCTACTTTGGCAGGAATGTATGAGAAAAACAATTTCAAAATCGCTTTGGGAACAAAATGGACTTCGGGCAGACCAAAAACCTCTCTTGATAACACTCTAATTGATTATTCTAATCCTGTTTTAGTTTATAATACACCTAACAATACCAATTTACATAACTTTCTACAGGTAAATCTTTCGTCGACTTACAAATGGGAAACAATCAAAGGAGTTCAATACAAATTAGGATTGTCCGTTTTAAACATCTTTAACACGAAAAATGAAATCAACGAGTACTATAGAATAAATTCTTTAACAAATTCTGTTGAAGAAGTAAACACATTCTCGCTACGAAGAACTCCAAATATCAGTTTTAGAGTTTTATTTTAACACATTCTGTATTAGTAATTTAAAAACCTAACACACTTTTTTTTTCATTTTTTTTATCAAAATAATAATTCTTTAGTAGGGTAATCTGTATCAAAGCTGTTTTATTATTGAACAGCATCAAAAAAAAAAACAGAAAACATCTCTTAAAAAAAGCTAAGGCATCCCATTTTAGCGTGGAGATTTATTTTATTAACCAACTAAATAATTAACTATGAAAAAATTAAAACCAATTTGTACAGCCCTAGTTATAGCTTTTGCAATAATGTCCTGCAGCGGGGGTGATGACTCACCTACAGATACTACAACCACAACAACTACAGGAGGAAGTGGAGGTACAACTGTAACCAATCCTACTTATACAGCAAATATTAAATCCATTATAGACAATAATTGCGTATCCTGTCATGGACCAGGAGGAGAAAACGCCTCAGTTCCTTTACAAACCTACGCACAGGTAAGCGCGAAAGCATCACTAATTAAACAAAGAATCGAATTACCGGCCGGCAATGCTTCGGTAATGCCTAAAGGAGGAAAATTATCGCAGACTAATATCGATTTAATCAATGCATGGATAACAAACGGAATGCCTAATTAAAGCCAAGTCTTTACAGTTAAAGAAATGAATAAAAAAATCAAAATAATTCTTTTTGCCCTAATCGCAATTGGCCTGATTGGATTCATCGCCTATAATTATGTAATGTATGGAGGAGCGAGAAATTTGGAAAACGAAGAGACAAATTTCTCGGTGACTTCGGCATCGATTACCTCAGAATTTACCATAAACACCGAAACCGCAAATAAAAAATATCTTGAAAAAGCCGTGGCTGTAAAGGGCAAAATCACTGCTGTAAATGGCAATGAAGTTATTTTAGATGAGATAATTATCTGCAGTTTCAAAAATCAGGATTCATCAATCAAAATCGGCCAGACAGTAACCATAAAAGGGAGAATTGTGGGCTATGATGATTTAATGGGCGAATTAAAACTAGATCAATGTTTTGTAATCAAAAACTAAAGTAAATGAATTTAAAACTATTATTATCCTTGATGCTTGGCCTTTCGGTCATTGGACAAGCTTTGGCACAAGACGACTTGCTAAAGCAATTGGATACTGTAAAGCCTAAAGAAAAACAAGTTGAAATTGCAGCTTTTAAAGGACTGCAAATTTGCAACATGCAATCAACAAAGTTAGCAGCCAAAGGCGAATGGTATGTATTGATTTCACATCGATTTGGTGATTTGACCGAAGGGTTGGACAATTTTTTCGGGTTGGATGATGCCTACACAAAAATTGGTGCAATTTATGGGATAACAAATGGATTGTCTGTTGGTTTGTCACGACAAACCAATAACAAAATTTACGAGCTAACGGCAAAATACAGAATCAAAAGCCAGGAAGAAAATGGGTTTCCTGTTACTGTTGTAGGGTATAATACTATGGATATCAATACCAATTTGAGTACCGATATTTATCCAAATTTAGAATTCAACAATCGTTTGGCATACACTACACAATTATTGGTTTCAAGAAAATTCAGCGATAGGTTTTCGGCAGAAATAGCTCCTGTTTTTATTCATAAAAACCTCTACGACCCAACTACCGAAAGAGACAATCAATTTGTGATTGGAACTGGCGGAAGGTATAAATTAACAAAAAGACTAAGTGTAAATTTAGAATATGCTGCAAGAATAGATGCTCCGGAAAACGATGTTTACCATGATTTACTGTCTGTAGGTTTGGATATTGAAACAGGCGGACATATTTTTCAGTTAGTATTTTCCAACTGTCAGACTATGAATGACGTTTATGTGTTTTCAAACGCTACCGGGAAATGGAATGGAGGAAGCATTTATTTCGGATTTAATTTATACCGGGTTTTTTAAATTTAATAGGATATTCTAATGGAAAAAATAAAAATATTTTTGATAGTGTTATGCAGCATACTTGTTGTTTCTTGTGAATCGAATACTTATAGCGAAGTATCGGGGCAAACGAGCAATCCTACTTATGAAGCCAATATTAAGCCAATAATAACATCTAATTGTACTAGCTGTCATTATGGAACGAATCAATTCCCTAATCTGGAAACATATTCTGGGGTAAGGAGCGCTTGTTTGGTCAATAATTTGGTTTGCCGAATCGAAGGAGAAGACTGTGGTATAAGAATGCCGCAAGGTGGAAAATTGCCTCAACCAAATATCGATTTGATTAAACTTTGGGTTTCTAACGGATTTGTAGAAAAATAATCCAATAAAGATGAAAAAGACAATAGTATTGATAGTCTTCATTTTTGTGGGAAATGTGATTTTTTCTCAAAAGATGATGACGAGGACAGGTGTCATTAAATTTGAGGCTTCGGTTCCTGCTTTCGAACCTGTTGCGGCAGTAAACAATTCGGTTTCGGCAATTCTTGATGAATCGACTGGAGAATTTGCGGCGTTAGCATTGATAAAAGCTTTTAAGTTTAAAGCTCCTTTGATGGAAGAGCATTTTAATGAAAATTATATTGAATCCAGCAAATTTCCAAAAGCTACTTTCAAAGGGAAAATCATCAATTTTGATGCATCGAAATTGTCAACTACGTCAAAATACGATTTGGAAGGTGATTTAACCATACACGGTGTTACCAAAAAGATTAAGACTAAAATTTCTCTATTTTTAAAAGACGGAAAAATAAAAACCGATTGTAATTTTACGGTAAAAGCAATAGATTTTGATATTAAAATACCAAGCATCGTAAAGAATAAAGTTTCTGAAGATGTTAATATTACGGTTGATTTTGTTTTGAGTGAGAAATAATTGTTTTGGATAGAATTAATCGAATCGCAATCTAATTTCTCAATATTCTGAAAAAGCGCTAAAATTTAGATTTTAGCGCTTTTTTTACGTTTTCCCCTACTCTTTACTAGCTTTTTATTTCTTTAGATTTGCTTTGGCAATTTCCACAGCATACACACTTTCGAACCCTTCAAAATTGGCTCTGAAAATAATCCATTTTTGATCTGGTGAAAAGTGTACATTGGGTTCCAGTTTGTACTGATGGTGTTTCATGTTTACCAAGCGTTCATAATCAAAATGATCACCTTTTGGAGTAAATAAGTTTATCCATTTCCCATCAGGAGCATTGGCTACTGACACGGTATCGCCACCATCACCTGCAAACAGTTTTTGGTCAGGCGAAATAGTATAATGTACACTCCATTGATTTCTATCAAACTCATATCTTGTCTCTTCACCAGTGTTTACATTAGTTCCGCTAACAAGAAATCGTTGTCCTCTAGGCAACTGTAAATCATACCAAATTGTTTTCCCATCCGGACTAAACCACTCGTGACCGGCAATTTCGTTATCCATGGTTCGTTTGTGCATCAACTTAATTTCTTTTGTATCAATATTTATCGTCCAAATACGATCTACTTTTTGCCAAGGCCCTTCATGACAAAACATCATTAATTTTGGATCCGTTGGCGAAAATTGCACATGATTCAACCAAGCTGTATCAGTAAATAATTTATCCAGCTTTTTTGTTTTCAGATTGATTGTAAACAAGGTTCGTGGTAATTTGGCTTCGTATATTTTGTTAAAATAATCGTGTTTGGCTGGATTGGCTTTTAAAATGGCTTTTTCCTCTTCTGAAGACCAGGCTCCTCCCAACAAAGTTTCATCAGCATTCAATGTAGTGATGTTGGCTTTAAAATCGGCTGGAAACACAAAAACCAATTGCGTTTTCTTTGTATCAATATTGGTACTGAAAACAGAATCGTTGACTTGATAGTACACTTGATGATTTTTTTGACCAACTATTTCTCCTTTTTTCATCTTCTTACCGTCGGTCAATTGAGAAATTTTATAATCGGACAAATTAACAGTAAACAATTGCATTCCCACTCCATCACTTTTGTAAGCATCATTTCCATAAAAAACCATACGGTCGTCCTTGTGCTCTTTTCCTAACACAAAAGGATTGTTGTGAAAGTAAAAACTCGCACTATTGCCGTCACGTTGAGTAAGACGGACGATTTTATGATGTGTATCTTTGTCAATCCACGTCAAAGGCATTTTTTGTCTCCCGGTCTGCATAAGCTCCTGGGCAGATAATTTTGCCGAAAACAGAATGGCAATTATCACAATACCAAGATTTAAAATTGATTTTTTCATAGTAGATATTTATTATTTTACTAAATCATTTAAATACTCTTCCAAATTACTGTATCCACTTGATACGATTAACTTTCCGTCAGCTGCATCATTGGAGTTTAACTTATGTTTTTTCTCCCATTCGTCGGGAATTCCATCGCCATCTTTGTCTTTCGGAGCTTTTGCCATTTTTATGGCTGGCTGACCTCCAACCTCTTCTTCCGATTTGATAACCTGACCTGTTTTACCTAATGATTTTACGTAAGCAATTAATCGGTTGTCAATTTCGTCACGTTTCAATGAAGCACCAGCATTTAAAATTACCGATTTATAAGCTGCTTCTGCACTTTCAATTGCAGTTTCGGACAAACCCGGACGTTGAGCACTGTTGACCAATGTAGCAGTTGTGTTTATAATATCGGAATCGATCACAGCACGTCCGTTTAATTTTCCGTCTTTGTCTAAATCGACTAAATTTCCGCGGTGATAAACATGATCCGTAGCCGAAAACATACCTAAAAATACATTCGATGAATTTGGCCCGGCAATAAAATAATTATTGATTAAATCCTGAAAATGATCGGCTGCCGAGTGACCGCCAACCAATCCATTGCTTCCCCAATTATAAATTACATTATTGATCACTTCAATTCCTGCTTTTGCTTTTGGGTTACGACTTTGATTATCTACCCACAAACAATGATGAATAGTCAAATTAGTCGGATTTTCGAGCAATGCCCCGAACATTTGCGGATTAATCCCCTCGCCAATCAAACAATATTGAAGCGTCACATTATTACTTTCCTTAATATGAAGGTTATCCCATCGACCCCACTCCACCGTTACATGATCGAAAATAATATCATGCGCATTATCGGCAGCGAGTGTACAAGTACCCTTATTCATATTTACGCTTCCTCTGAAACGCATGTATCGAATAATTACATCATTGGAACCAGTCATCGACACTCCATTCCCGTAAACCACGATACCATCTCCAGGAGCTGTCTGGCCAGCAATTGTGATATAAGAGGCGATTTGCAATTTGCTTTCAAGTTTAATCACCCCACTGATATCAAATACCACAGTTCGTTTGGGTTGACTTATCGCTTCGCGAAATGACCCAGCTCCCGAATCATTTAAATTTACAACATGATAAACCTCTCCGCCCCTACCACCAATCGCTTTTTTGCCAAATCCATCGGCACCAGGAAATGCAAGTTGTTGCGCGTTCAACAATCCTACTGAAAAAATAAAAAATACTAGCAATAGCTTTTGTTTCATAACAATGCTTTTTAATTTTAATTATATGTAATACCAGAAAACAAGTACATTAAAAATCCTATCTAAATAAAATACCCCGGGGAAAACCCACGAGGTATTTATTAGAAATTATTTTATTATACTCTCATGCCTTTGATTAATATCCTGGTAATTGAGTCAGATTTTTGTTGTCAACCATTGGATGTCCAGCAGCTTTATTAGCAAAAGGAAGCAATTCCGAGTGGTTTTCTTTAAATCCATAATACAATCCGTCAGTACCATCTGCGGCTTGAATCCAGTTTGGATATGTACCACCGTTTTCAACTGAACCTGTTGGTTTGGTGTATATAATTGATCCTATTTGCAGCGCGTTAAAACCAGCTGTAAATCCAACCGTTTTACGAGAACTGCCGTTATAAGAACTTGTATAAGCTTCAAACATTTTTGCAGGATACCACATATCACCAGCTGCTACGGTAAAACCATGAGCCTGAGCAATGGCTGCCGTTTTTGCAAGGAAAGCTGGATATTGTGCAGCAGTAGTTGGTATCGTTTGGATTTGCGCAATTTCAGCTGGATTTGTTACATCAGTGTATTGAACCGCCAAAAACGGATCGCCATACGCCTGTGCATCATAACGGAATTTGTACAAACGATAAGCTGCAACATTTGCGTAAGCACCTTTCTTATCTGAAAGATCTTTCATGCTTTGTTTTGTTTTGGCCAATTCACTTGCCAGACGATTCATTCTAATCAAATCAGTACGTAAGTTAAATTCACCTGCAAATTCCCACTTACGTTCCTGAACAATAGCATCTTCAAAATCCTGTTTTGCCGATGGTATAGCCATTGAACCAATACCTGCACGGCTTCTTACTTCAAGCAAAGCATCTTTTGCTGCCTGTGTTGGGCCATTATTCAGATAGTTTTGAGCTTCAGCATACATTAACAACACATCAGAATAACGCAAAACAGGGATATTTAAGTTTCTTTGAGAGGCTCCTTGCGGTTCTTTACACCATGAAATTCTAAATTTACCAGGCATAATACAAGAGAAAGTCGTCCCTACATCAACCCATTTATCAGTTGCGGCGCCGGAGTTTAGGAAATAAATACTGTAAGAGGTACAAGAAACGTCACGACGAGTATCTTTTGAGTCAAATGACAAATAATACGTTGGCAACATAAACTGAAGTGCTTTACGCGAACCAAACAAACCTCCCCTAGATCCAGGATGCGCATACACACCAAAATCAGAGTTTGTATTAGGTCCATAATTGGCAACTTCCCAAAGCATTTCAGGTTTAGTGGCTGCAAAATTACGGTTGGCAAAATTATACCACAAATATTCGAAACCACTCTTACCTCCCTGAGCTTGCACTAATCTATTTTCATTTTTTGCAATGACTGCCTGACAAGCATCACTGGCAATTTGATAAAGTTGCTGTACTCGGGCATTATCGCTACGACGGGACATCAATAAACTGGAAGGATCGTTTGTTTGAAGGTTCCAACGCAATGAATACCCGCCAGCATAAAGAGCAACACGAGATAACAATGCATAAGCTCCTTGTTTTGTTAAACGCTCATCAGTAGAAAAACCACTTTCTGAAAGCCAGGGTATATCTTGTACTGCAGATTGAAGATCAGCGATGATGTGGTCATAAATTTCATCACGTGGAGAACGTTTTGGGTAAAATGTACTTTCATCATTTGGATCCAATTCTTCAAGCGGTGTCCATACAGCCGGAACATCACCATAAACACGGATTAAGTTATAGTAACAAAATGCACGAATAGCCTTTGCTTCTCCTAACAACGCTTTGGTTTTATTTGTCACAGGCATTTTTCCTATACGGCTAATTGCAATATTGGTAGCCTCAATAATACGATATTGCTCCTTAAAAATTGTTGTAACGGTATAAGGTGTGGTCGCGTCGAAAAAATAATTACAGATATTATACTTTGAATTATTTGTAGTTCCGTCTTCACAAGAGTGCATTACGGTCTCCCCTGCACCCAACTGATAAAAGAATTCGGAATGAATTATACCACGGTAACAACCTTGAACAAACATATCGGCTGTTTGTTCATTTGAAAATACAGACTCTGTATCGACAGTATTATAAGATGGTAAATCCAAGTAGTCCTGGCATGACGTCGTACTCAACGATATGGCAAGAACCGACATTATCAATGTCATTTTTATCTGAAACAAATTAATAGATATCTTTTTCATAATTTACTTTTGTATTAAAATGTTAAGTTCATACCAAAAACAAAGCTTTTTGATCTAGGATAAGCAGAACTGTCATAGCCAGGTGTAACCGCCACTAAATCATTGTTACCGGAAGAAACTTCCGGATTATAACCTGAGTACTTCGTAAAAGTTAACAAATTATTAGCCGTGAAATAAAAACGCAGATTAGAGATATATGCTTTTTGAGACACTTCTTTTGGCAAAGTATATCCTAATGTTATTTGTCCAATTCTTAGGTAAGAACCATCCTCCACATAGTATGAAGAAGGATAAGTAATGTAGCTTGAATTAACAAGATTTAAAGCAGCAGTATTAGAAGCCTCATTAGGATTCAACTCTTTCAGACGAGCAAGCGAAGTTGCTTTTTGTCCAGTTGCTGGATCAATCAAACGGTAGTAAGTATTTCCAAATTCTTCAGGAACATTCTGAAAAGGCGCATATGGACTAGTACTCGCTTTAGTTGCATTGTAAATGTCGTTACCGATGCTGAAATTCATAAACACGCTGAAATCAAAACCATCATAAGTAAATGTATTACTGATACCTCCAATGCAGTCTGGAGTACCATTACCGATTTTAACCAATTTTCGGGTAAATTGATCTCCAGCATCATTATCGGCAGCAAATTTAATATCACCAGGACTAGGAGTTCCGGTAGATGGCTTAACAACACCCGGATTCAAAGTGTAAGTACCATTAGCATTTTGCGTAAAATCAGCTGTTGTATAAATACCGTCATATACATAACCATACATATCACCTAATTGATCACCAACTTTGGCATAATAAGTAACTGTACCGGATCTGTTATCACCCACTGCGAACGATTTTTGAGTTTGATCTTTCTCTAAAGACAAAACTTTTGATTTGTTGAAAGCAAAATTCAAATCGGTTGTCCACTGGAAATCTTTGCTTTTAATATTTACTGTACTAATTGTAAATTCCCAACCACGGTTACGCATAGTACCTATATTTTGGTACTGATCTGAATATCCTGTCGAAGAAGGAATTGTACTTTTTAATAACATATCACTTATCTCGTTGTTATACCACTCAGTAGTGATATCAAGTCGGTGATTAAACATTGACAAATCTAAACCGACGTTTTTGGCGTGCAAAGTTTCCCATTTTAAAGCTTGGTTACCTAGCGTTGTACTAGGTACATACGCAGGATTCCCCGGAGTATTATTAATTGGGTAGTCGGTTTGTGCTACTGTAGTAAGATATAAGTTATTACCAATGCCGTTGTTACCGGTAATACCATAACCAAGACGCAATTTTAGATTATTAATAGTGTTCTCTATATTAAGGTTTTTCCAAAAACTTTCTTCAGAAATTCTCCATGCCCCAGACACAGATGGGAATACTCCCCATTTATAACCATCGGCAAATTTTGAAGAACCATCTGTACGAATAGTTGCTGTTAGAAGATAGCGTTCGTCAAATGAATAATTTGCACGTGCAAAGAAAGACGCCAAGTCGCTACGTGAATGACTTACTGACTTGTTTGATACAGTTGCATTTGAAATATCATCTAAACCAAAGTTTGGAACTGGAAACTGTTTAAGACTTATACTATTCCCTTCCGATTCATTATAAGTAATCTCTTGTCCCAATAAAACACTAACGTCGTGTTTATCAGCAAATATTTGCTTATAGTTTAATGTATTTGTCAATTGATAACTATACGATTCTGAGTTACCAATACTTCCATTAATACCCGTGTTGATAGGATCTGTTAGGGCCGCTCTGGAATTTTCATCAGAAAAAGTGGTAGATTTTCCGCTTGAAAAAGTGTATTGGCTAGAAGTACGCCAAGTGAAATGTTTTAGAAAATCGAATTCTATGCCAGCATTGGCAAGAAAGACACGATTCTTTTTATTGGATTTCGATGCTTCATTTTCAATTATTGGATTTTCTGTATCATAAGCAGAGTCCAAAGCAGAAAAATCACCGTAAGTCTGTGTATTAAGCAACTGGTCTCTATTAAATAAAGTTCCTCCATTAATTGGTTGCAACAGCACTTTTTTCAATCCGCTATAAGCACCTCCACCATCTGTTGAAGTATTTGTAAACATAGAATTGAAATCCAAGCGAATACCTTTGTACAACTCAGAATTAATCTTAGTGCGCAATGAATGTCTTAGATCATTGTGATTTGCAATGATCCCTTCTTGATTATTATAGTTATAGCTTAATAAAACCTGAGTTTTTTCACTACCACCACTTATCGATAAATTGTTGTTTTGAGTAAAACCTGTTCCTCCAAAAACTTGATCTTGCCAATCGATGTTATAGCCATTAGCATAACGCTGATTAATACGATCATAGGCTCCTTTATAAAAATTAGGGTCATTTGTCGCTAAGTTATTATCAAAAACACTACTGTATGCAGCTGGTTTTCCTTGTAATACTGCCAATTCATATTGATATTTTACAAAATCTTGGGCATTGGACATCATATCCATTTTTTTGGAAAGCTGGTCAAACGAAACAAACGAGTTGTAAGTAACTGTTGTTTTTCCTTTTTTCCCTGATTTGGTTGTAATTGCTATAATACCATTCGAACCACGAGCCCCATAAATCGCTGTTGAGGAAGCATCTTTCAGCACTTCAATACTTTTAATATCATTTGGATTAATAACATTAAGTGCATCGTCCATTTGAAAACCATCAACAATATATAATGGTTTGGTACTTTGAGTAATCGATGTTCCTCCACGGATTGTGATGTTGGTTCCGGCACCCGGCGCACCACTAGTTGTAACAATATTTAAACCGGCAGCTTTTCCCTGAAGAGCCTGAGCTGCAGTCATTGCAGGAACAGATGCTAATTGCTTAGCCGAAACAGATGATATTGCCCCTGTTAAATCTGATTTTTTTCTAGTTCCATAACCTACTACAACGATTTCGTTTAAAGAAGAAGCACTTTCGTGCATTACAATTTTAATTGTTGTTTGATTATTTACTGTTATTTCTTTAGCATCAAAACCTATATAAGTCACTTTTAAAATGGCTTTATTATTTTCAACCATTATTGAAAATTTACCATCAAAATCAGTTTGCGTAGCATTTGAAGTCCCTTTTTCCGAAACATTAGCACCCGCTAAAGGCAGTCCATCCGGAGTAGTTACGACTCCTGTAATTTTAATTTTCTGCAGAATTGCGTTGACATTTCTAGGTTTTTCTTTAATTATTACCGCATTATTTTTACCAATAACGATGTCAATATTAGCATTTGATAGGCTTTGCTTCAAAAGATCATCAGCTTCTATACTTCCCTTTTTTACTTCAACTTTAGGAAGCCCTTTAAATATGCCTTCTTCATAAAAGAATTTATAATCAGTTTGCTCCATGATCAGGTCAAAAACCTCATCTACTGACATTTTCTTATTTTCTTTAACCTGTATTTTAACATGCTGGGATAAAACATGTTCCGGAGTTAAAGCAAATAGCGTCGTGCAAAATAAGAATATGAATGTTTTCATAATATTCCTAATTAACCATTTTCCAAACTGAAAATGGGGTTTAGTTAGTTTAATTTCCATAAATTTGGTCGTTATTTCTTAGTTAATTCTTTAATTAATTGATAATAGGATAAGGGGATAGAGTCTTTACTTTGGCGGGTAAACTCTATCCTTCTTTTTTTTATAAAACTTTATATCATAGGCAAAATTTCGTTTTTTGTGGGTTAGTTAGTCATTTTTATATTAATGGTTTATCTTATTACTAGAGTCTTATCTTTTATTTCATAACTATTTATTGTAGTTGACTTCATGATTGATAAGATCTCTTTTAGGGATTGCTTTTTATCAAGACTTCCTTTAAACTCAAGCGATTCCAATTTTTTATTTTCAAAAACTACATCAACATCATACCATCTTGATATTACTCTCATTATTTCTTTCAAAGATTTTCCTTTAAAACTGAAAACGCCCTCTTTCCATGATATTTCATTATAAACATCTACAGTTTTAATTATTGAAGTATTATTTTTTAGATCAAGGTTTAGTTGTTGGTTAGGAACTAACTTTTGTTTTTTCTTTTCAATCTCAACATTAACTTTTCCTTTGACTAAAGTGGTGTAAATGTTTGATTCGTCATTGTATGCTTTTATATTGAATTCAGTTCCTACGACTTCAACTTTTTGATTCATATTGTACACTTCGAAATGAGCTCCTTTATGTGCAGTACTAGGCGAAACTTCAAAATAGGCTTCTCCGTAAACCAATTCTACTTGTCTTGTTTCTCCTTCTACAAATGCTACAGGAAATTTCAATTGAGTTTCTGAGTTCAGCCAAACTTTTGTACCATCAGATAATTGTATAGAAAATTGTCCGCCTCTTGGTATTGTCAAATAATTATACTCGGTTTTTGAAACATTCGATTTGTTGGATTCATATACGATTTTTTCACCGCTACTTTTTGCGTTGTGTGTTTGAACCGAAGTTCCTTTTCCTAAAACAATACTTTCACCGTTTCCTAACGTTAATGTAGCTTTATCTGTTCCGGGTTTAAAACTCTCGATATTGTTCTTTACGACTTCAGGAGAAATTTCAACAGATTGCTTGGATACGATATTTCTGTGTAGAAAGAAAGTTGTACTTAAAAATGCGACCACAATTGAAGCTGCTGCATATTTAAACCAAGGTTTTTTGGCTATAGAAATAACAGGCTCTTCATTTCTGTCCTGATATTTTTCTTTGATTGATTTCCACGCTTTTTTATTATCAATTTCTGAAAGGTCATCAACCTTATCTATTAATTGATCTACTTTAATATCTTTTAAAAAAGAGTATTTCGCTTTAAAATCTTTTAATTCCAATTTCTCAGAATCAGTTATGACTTTTAATTTTTTCTTGATTAGAAGTTTCGAAATTTGAAAAATATCTTTCATCCTAGCATTATTTTATTATTGAACAACTGAGATTAAAAAAGGTACTACTCGAAAACTATATTTTTTTTCAAAAAGAAAAAAAATCGAATACTTTTTTAGAGAATTAAAAAAAATCAAGTGCTCAATATGTTATTTTATCATAGAACAACTGAAAGCAAAAAAGGTACTATTGGAAAATCTTTTTTTTTATAAAAAAATTTAACTGGTACTTTAAAAAAGTAATTGAGGATTGATTAAAAGAATTCTTAATCAAACGCTTTTTTGTGGATAGTGTTGGTCAATAAAAAATAAATTATAGACTCTAAATCTTTAAACTGTTCCCGTAATATTTTGTAAGACTGAGTTTTTAATGTCTTTACAGTTTGGAGTTGGATTCCTAATTCGGCTGAAATTTCTATATTTTTAAGTCCTTTAAGGCTTAATTTTATAATTTCTTTTTTTCGTTGAGGCAAGACTTCAATGGCTTTATGCAGTTGACGAACAATATCTTCTTCAAGAATTTGCTTTAAAAATAAATTGTCATCTTCTAAAGATTGAATAGTATTTTCGGCGTATTTATTTTTTACCTGATTATGTTTAATGACATTGTAACATTTGTTTCGTACAACTTTGTATAAATATACTTTTAAAGATATCTCATCTGGAAATAGATTTTCTTTTTCCCAAAAATCAACAAATACATCTTGAACTAAATCTTCGCATTCGTCAACTGTAACCAAAAAACGGTTAGCGTATTGCACAAGGGATGCATAATATTCATTAAATATTTTCTTTATATCCTTCTTATTGACCATATTCACTTTTGCTCCCAATGTTTTATAGCTGTGAGCAAATTAAAGAAAATAAATTGAATATAATACCCCAATTTTAACATAACAATCTATCGCTTTATTGAAAGTTTGTTAAACGTCTGGTTTCTGTTGTTGCATAAATTATTCGATATTGATTTTAAATTTATAAACCAAAACCTATCTGAATAGTCCCTAAATTGTCCTGTAAGGGTTACAAAAAAAGCCCATTTCTTCACGAAATGGGCTTTTACACACGTTTAACTCGGTCTCAAACCACCTTTTTCAGGATAAAAAAAGATTTAGATTTTATCTTCATCTGCAACGGCATCCTGCCATTTGTCCCAAACTTTCACGCTGGCATCGTAACCATCATAACCATAGTTCTGACTTAATTGCCCTTTAATATTCGGCTCAATAGCTAGTCTGTATGGAATTGGCCAGTAATTATTACGTTTATCCATAGTATAAAACTTTACACCTGGTTTAATAGAAATACCTGCTGGATATTTGTTATAAAGGGTATAATGTACAATACGCTGCCACCAATAACTTCCTCCGGCTGCATCTTTTCCTGATTGTTTATCCCAATTGGTTTTACTATAAGTATTGCCCCATTCGTCTGGTTTTCCGCTAAGGGCCAAACAGTGCGAAATACGTTTTAACTCCACATTTCTCCATTCTTCCAGATAAAGTTCCCTTCCTCTTTCAGCACAAATATCACCGATAGTTACTGTCGTGTACATTTGCGAGGCTTTTGCTCTAGCTCTTACTGCATTCACATCCTGAGCCGCACCAACAACATTACCTTGATAAAAACGAGCTTCTGCACGTAATAGATAAGTTTCAGCTAAACGATATATGTACCAATTTGCACTAGCTCCCGCAGTAGCTCCCTGAAAATCATTAGCTGCTGGATTGTTTTCAGCCACAACATCATGCAAAAAGATTTTATAATGTGGAAAATCAAACCAATCACGAATTGAATCCAGTGCTAACAATTTTCCAGCTGCATCTTTCATTCTAAAATTTTGTCCAGCCCATGTAGCACTACCACCTGTTCCGGGAGCGTATTTAAGATCGGTCATATTCACCCAGTTACCAACAGTGCTGTTATGTCTAAGATCCTGCTTATCCTCAATACCGTTCACAACCCACATAGGATGTTGTGAATAATAAGAACCACTGATAGTACCTATACCACGTCCTATCGCTCTTTGATAATCATATTTTGCATTATAATTAGTTTTATCGGTCAATGGAAAACGCGGTGCTGCTGTTTTCCCATCTGGAGTAATCAAATTAGCATCATTCCAGTTAGGACCAAAAATTCTCATCGAAGAAAATGCTAAAAATGACTGTGCTCCTCCATTTGGCGCAACCAATATAGCTTCAGTATTAGAAGGAATAACTTTGTTCTCAGGTCTGTGCAAATCCCAGATCACATTTCTGGTAATTGGCCATGCCGTAGGATTTCCTCCCGGATCAAAAATTCCTAAATTACCTTGTACCAAAGTGTAACCTGATTGGTTTATCAGGACATTGGCCTGTGCCTCTGCATCGGCAAATCTGCCTGATGCCAAATAACATTTTATTAATAACTGACGGCATGCACCTTTACTGACCATACCTATGTATCCTATTTTTGATTGGTCAGGGACAAATTGTACAGCTTTTTCCATATCTGCTGTAATCATTTCTATAATGGCTTCCTTCTTAGTAGAATAATAACTCTGCTTTGGAACCTCCAAAATTTTAGTAATCAACGGTATGTCCCCAAATTGATAAACCAAATTAAGATAACGGTAAGCTCTATGAAAATACGCTTGCCCGATATATTTGTTTTTTATATCTTGTGATAAACCTTGTACTTTATCGATATAAGTCAATACGGTATTAGCATTCTTGATACCTGTATAAGCTTCGGTCCACATAAATCCAAGATAAATCGATTCTCCACTTGGATCTCTTCTAAAGTCTCCCGTAGGAACGATAGTAGCGGCATAATCAGCAATATTACTGCCTGTATCCGTTTTTCCATATTGCGCCATATCTGAGAAAAGATACTCCGTACCAATAGGCACACTAACACCCGAATAACCATAGTGAATATAATTATTACGCAACTGTTTATCGCACAAAGCTAAAGTTGCCTGCAACCCAGCTTCGGTAGAAAATGTAGTTTCGGGTTCGTAAAACGAAAGCGGGTCTGCTTCAAGAAAATCTTTTGAACAAGAAACAGATACAGTTGCCAATACTAAAAAAGGCAGCAGTTTCTTAATTTTATTTTTCATATTTCTTTTCATTATTGAATAATTTTTAAAGTGATACATTAAGACCTAAATTAAACAGTCGTGTGGCCAATCCACCTGTTTCAGGGTCTCCAAAATACTTCCATTCTTTAGAAGCAGCCCACGTTCCTGCATTTTGAACCGAAGTGTAAATTTTTAAATTTTTAATGTGTAAGCGTTCTATAAGGTCTTTTGGAAAAGAATAAGCCAACGAAATATTAGCTAAACGAACAAAACTGCGATCATACAATCTTGCCGTTCCTGCTCCGGCAGGTCCCTTAGCATCAAGGCGCGCCCAGTCATTGGTTGGATTATCCAATGTCCAATATGGATTTACATATGGATTAAAGTTGAATTTGTACAAACTACTATCGTTGAAAGTATTCATATAAGTCGAACTAAGTGATTTGCCTCCCACATTGGAATACATATCAATAGCCAAATCCCAATTTCTATAAATCTTAAATTCGTTGCGCAACGACCACTGTACAGGAGAATTTGAAGTTCCTAAAAACTGCTTGTCTTTTTCATTATAAACTGGTGTTCCATCAGGCTTATCATCTGCGGTGTAGCTATTTTCAACTTTTGGATCCCCAGGACGTTGCCCATATTTTTGAGCCTCTTTCCACTCATCTTTTTGCCAAATTCCGATTACTTTATAATCCCAAATTTGAGAAATCGGTCTGCCTATAAACCATCCGTTAGCTGAATCATCGCCTTCTTTAGCCCCAATGACATTACCATTGGCATCCTTAATATCTACCATATTGCCATATAATGACTTAATAGTATTCTTGTTATAAGATATTCCAAATATAGTACGCCACTCAAAGTTTGGCTGTTTCATATTAACAGTATTAAGGCTGAATTCAAAACCTTCATTTTGAACCTCTCCAAGATTGGTTGCAATTGATGAAAAACCAGTGAAACCAGGCAGAGATTGACTCATAATCATGTCATGTGTAGACATCTTGTAAAGGTCCAAAGTAGCGGTAATACGATCATGCAAGAAACCTAAGTCAAGACCAATATTTGTTGCACTTGTTTTTTCCCACTCCAGATTTGGATTTGCCATACGATCAAGAGCTAAATACTTCATCTCAAGAGCTTTCCCTGAAGCATCTAAATATCCCATAGTTCCCGTATTTACCAAGTTTGCTACAGAAATGTATGGATCATCAAGCGATCTATTCCCATTTTCTCCCCAAGACAAACGTAATTTAGCAGTGGACATAGCATCCCAATCAAACCATGATTCATTTTTTGCATTCCAGGCAACTGCAATAGAAGGGAAAACCGCATACGGATTTGAAGCTCCAAATGCTGAATATCCATCACGACGAACACTCGCTGTTAACATATATCGATTATCAAACGAATAGAAAAGTCTTGCCATCAAAGCATCTGCCGTTTGATGTGTGTCGTTTGATCTAAGTGCGCTATTTGCCATTGTTGCAGTATTAACAAGGTGAAACCCTAAAGCATCCGTAGGCTGAATATTATAGGCATCCATTCCATCTGACCAATAACGACGTTCTTCGGCCTCTTGAACAAAAGTGGCAACAAAATGGTGCTTTTCGGCAATTGTATAATCCCATGCCAATGTATTGTTCAAACTGTAATCAAATCTTGTAGCATTATTTCTATTTGCTCCAGTGGTAGCAGCAGGCCAGTTTGGATTTTGCGTTGACCTGAAGTAACGATCATGATAGAATTGATAACGGGGAGAAGCATTAAATGTATAAGTGATACCTAAAGGCAAAGTTATCTTTGTGTTAAAAATGGTATTTAACGTTGTAAATCCTGTCTCTTTATCAATAAATTGACGCTCGTAGTAATAGTTATAATTCTGTCCCGAAACATTTTTTCCCATTGGCTGTCTTTCATAGTTCCCATTTGCATCTATGAAGGTTCCAAATGGGCTGGTTCTCATCATATTATTATCCCCGGAACCAGTGCCTAAAGAAGGAGTAACGTCTCCATCTGTACGGTCTTGAAAATTAACATTTACTCCAAAATCAAGCCATTTCGCAACTTTAGCGTCAATTTTCATATTGGAACGAGCTGATTTATAATCATTACCCACAATAGCTCCTTCTGAAGTTAAATACCCCGCAGAGAAATAGTAATTTACATTTTCACCTGCTCCGGAAACACTCATATTATTGTCATGATTTATTCCTGTTCTAAAAGAGCTATCACTCCAATCATGTGTTTTATCTGCCAGGAAATTAGCCATCAGCGAAGGATCAAAATTCAACCCTAAACGTGTTCCCCATACTTCCTTCGAACTTTTCCCAGCTGTTTGTGAAGCGGGTTGATACGCTAACCATTGCGCTTCAGTAATTCCCCACTTAGCTAAATCATTAGGACTTGAAAAATACCCTGGTTTACCAGCAGCAACTGTTCCTGATATCCATGCTTCATATTGTCCAGTTGTTGGATTACTACCATAAGTTTGGGTAGTCTCCCAATCTTCACGATATTTTAAGTATCCTTCCGGAGAATATACTTGACGATAGGCACTCTTATTACTAATCGTTGTGTTTGTTGTAAAACTAATGACAGGTTTACCCGTTTTCCCTTTTTTGGTTGAGATAACAATAACTCCAGCTGCTGCTTTGGAACCATACACAGATGTCGCCGATGCGTCTTTTAAAATATCAATCTGGCCAATATCATCTGGATTGATTTCTGAAAGCTCTCCATAGAATTGCATTCCGTCTAAAATAATAAGAGGCGAATTATGACTTCCTCCAGTATAAACAGAAGTTTGCCCACGAATTTGCATAGTCCCTCCACCTTTTGCCGAAGGATCATAACCTACTCTTAGACCTGGAACCCCTCTCAGGATGTCTTGAACGGTCTGTGGATTTTGGCTTGCTAAATTTTCAGGCTTAACCTGTACAATCGATCCGGTTAAATCTTTTTTCTTCATTTTACCATAACCTACCACTACAACCTCTTCTAATGAAGTGGTCGCTTTTTGCATTTTTACAGTAATTGAAGTTTCTCCTTTTAAGCTAATTTCTCTTGTTGTATAACCCAAAAAAGACAATACCAACACCGAATTCTCGTTATCTACTTTTAAAGTAAATTTTCCATCAAAATCTGTCAAAGTAGCATTTTTGCTTCCTTTTTCTGTAACGGTTACTCCCGGCATTGACATACCGTTTTCATCATTGACTTGTCCCTTAATTACTTTTTGTACTTGAACATTTTTTAACTCTGTTGCGCCCTTAAAACTGACAGCATACCCCTGAACTTGAGATAAAGAAAACAATATGCCGAGCATCATCATTTTCTTTTTCAAATTAAATCCAGATACACAATCAGAATCTTTTTTAATCCTAATAAAATTTGTCATCTTAAATTTTGGTTAATTAATAGTTTAGTTAGTTTGTAAAAATCACTGCACTTCGATTTAATTGCATTAATTATTTACGCTGCAAAATTGATTAATAAAGATTTTTACAGAGAGAAATAAAATCCGTTTTTGGGTATACTAAAGTTTTGCCTATGCATTTTATCTAGTTTTCAGCAGTGAAAAATGACATTATTAAAAAAATACAGGCCTCAAATAATTAAAAAAACAACACGAGACTTATGTCCTTCAAATCCTTTTTTGAACAAAAAAAAGCAGCTGCATTACAACTGCTATAATCTATTTATGAACTACATTATTATCATTCTGCAAAAAGTCACCTTTCTAATCTTCACAATGAAAAGGCACTAATACTAACCATATAAAATTTCCTCATTATAAAAAGCTTTGTAAAAACTGCCTTAATTGTCATAAGTCATTTGTAGAAAATCAATCTTCAAAAAAAATTATGTCCATATTAAATGATGAACAAGATTCTTAAAAAAATATTCTCCAAC
This sequence comes from Flavobacterium aquiphilum, assembly GCF_027111335.1. Taxonomy (NCBI): domain Bacteria; kingdom Pseudomonadati; phylum Bacteroidota; class Flavobacteriia; order Flavobacteriales; family Flavobacteriaceae; genus Flavobacterium; species Flavobacterium aquiphilum. Next base: position 3,490,761 of record NZ_CP114288.1, read on the forward strand.
TTTTAGTACCTATTAAATAACAAAATGAAAAAGAAATAACGGAATGCATAAAAAACAAAAACACATGTAACTCATTTTCAAAACATTGTACATAATTATACCATTTATGTATTTGCATATTTTTTTTGACTTGTATTTTTATGAATTAAAAAAGCATCTCCTATTAGAAACATCGATACTAAAACATTACTAAACACAAAACCATAAAAACAATGATTCGTCAAACCTTTTTCATCTGTTGCTGCCTCTTTGCAAACGGCATTACAATTGCTCAGGAATTACCAAAGATTATTACCTCTCCAAAAACCAATTATCTTCCAGATTTTAGTTTTGCCGGTTATCATAATGGAGAAGCTAATCTTCCTGAATTTCAAGGAAAAATTATCAATGCAACCGATTTTGGCGTGAAAGCAAATGATGCCCTGGATGATTCAAAAGCTTTATTAAAGGCTTTAAAAGCAGCAAACGCAGTTGATGGAAATGTGATTTTACAATTACCTGCTGGCCGAATTATTCTGAGCGACATTTTATATATTGAAAGAAACAACTTTGTACTTCGCGGCGCTGGATCAGACAAAAATGGTACAGAAATTTACTTTCCAAGACCAATGATGTATCTCAAAGATCCTGAATCACACGCTGAACTCCGTGAATATCTAACCTCTCTTGACAAAAGACAGCGCGAGCCTGAAAATAATATCGATATCCCTTTTTCACAATATTCCTGGTCCGGCGGTTTTATCTGGACTCAAATTCCGGATAAACGTGTAAAATCGTATTTGGATAAATATGAACCGGAAACAAATCCTTTGGCAAAAGTCAGTTCCGGGAAAATGGGCGAACATGTTTTAACTGTTTCTGCTGTAAATGGATTAAAAGTTGGAAATATTGTTGAATTGCAATTGTTTAATAAGGATGGTGAAAATGGCGAAATCATAAAAGATTTATACCAAAATGCCAATATAAAACCTGGTTCGCATCATTGGAAATACCCAAACCTTCCTATCGTAAGGCAACAGGTTGAAATCGTAAAGATTTCTGGTTCAAAAATCACAATAAAAACACCTTTAATTATTTCGATCAAACCTAGCTATCATGCACAATTAGTAGAATGGAAACATTTAAGCGAAGTTGGAATCGAACATATTCGATTTATTTTTCCTGATATTCCAAGAATAGCGCATCATGTAGAACCGGGAAATAACGCTATCTTTTTAACACGTCTTTTTAACAGTTGGGTAAAAGACGTTGTCGTTACAAATGCTGACAGTAGTATTTTGACCGAAGAAATTGCAAATGTCACTATCCAAGATATTACTACTGAAGGAACACATATGGCGCATTATACTGTGACTTTGGGGGGAGTTCATGATGTTTTGGTTAAAAATCTTAAGATTTACAACAAAGCTGTTCATGCTTTAAGTTTCAATACCTTTGCAACAAAAAACGTTTATCAAAACTGCGAAATATTTGCTGATCCGGTCTTAGATCAACATTCTGGAGCTAATCATCAAAATCTATTCGACAATATCACCGTTCATTTAGCAACAGACAAAAATAACAGTTACGCCTTGTTTGGTGGAGGCGGTGCCGAGTATTGGAAACCCTCACATGGACCTTTCAGTACGTTTTGGAATCTGAATGTTCAGGTCGAAAATCCGGATCAAACAAAACCGGTTTTACTGTACGGAATGAAAGATGGTGTTCTTGCCAGAATAGTTGGTTTGCACGGAAACACTAAATTTGAACTGAAATACGACACAAATCCTTATATTGAATTTTTAAACATACCAATAGAAAAAATTCCGTCACTGTATGATTATCAATTACAAAAGCGATTAAAATAGACTTTGTTCTTTTGTTGCTTTGTGTTCTTTACAATTAAAAAAAATGTTATGAAATACAAAATAGTTTTTCTGATTCTGCTTTTTATTTCAGGGAATCTTTTTTCCCAAGATAAATATCGCCTAAAAAATCTCTCTACCGCAGACGGGCTTTCTCAGAGCTCTGTTATTGCCATACATCAGGATAAATTGGGACAAATGTGGTTTGGTACACGCGACGGTCTTAATAAATATGATGGCAGTCAATTTACGATTTTTAGAAATGATGTTTCTAATAAATTGTCTATCGGCAACAATGATATTTTATCGATTGAAGAAGACAATTCAGGACAGCTATGGGTTGGAACATATAACGGACTTAATTGTTATGACCCTGTCAGCAATACATTTAAAAGATATTTGCATGCTAAAAACAACCATGAAATAACTAATAATGCCATTTGGTGTATTAATGAAATTGGTAATGAAATGTGGATTGGAACTTCTAATGGTTTAACTATTTACGATAAGAAAACGAGAAAGTTCACTTCGATAATTCATTCCGATAAAGATATTTCAAGTTTACCAAGCAACAATATTCAAAGTATTTTAAAAACCAAAAAAAGGCAAATCTGGCTTGGGACTACTAATGGTTTATTACTTACTATTAGAAAAAATGGAAAATTCTTGTTTAAAAATTATCCATTAAATACTACTGATATCCTAAATGTACAGGCTATTACTGAAGATCGTTATAACAATTTATGGATAGGTACAAAAAACAAAGGACTGTTAAAATTTGAAACATCAACCAACAGATTTGTATCTTTTCTGCCCGATCAAAAATACAAAGAAATCAGTACCGAAATCCGTGCTTTGAAGATTGACAGTCAAGGCAATCTGTGGATTGGAGCTTATGATGGTATTTATATTTTAGGAGAAGACAAAAGCATTCAAAAAATAAACAATAGCAACGGAATCGACAAAGTAAAATCAGTTTATATTGATAAAAAAGGATCTGTTTGGATTGGATGTTATTATAAAGGCATAAATATCTGGGATCCCTCGAATATGAATTTTTCGAACTACAACCAAAACTCCAAAAAGATTCCTTTGAGTTTTGACGTAGTGAGTTCAATAATTGCTGATAAAAACCATAATATTTATTTTGGAACCGAAGGAGGAGGTATCACCGTTTACAATAAAAATACCGAAGCCATAAGTTACGTTAACAGCAAAAGTGGGCAAACAACCAAAAATGATATTAAATCAATGTGCCTTGCAAACAATATTTTATGGATTGGGACATTTTCAAAAGGTTTATCAGCCTACAATACAACTACAAAAAGAATAGAAGACAACCGAATTGCACCTGAACTAAATAATTTATTGAAAGAAACCGGTGTTTATTCCATCAAAACAGAAGGGAATAACATATTATGGATTGGAACTTTTAGTAAAGGATTAATTTGGTACGACACTGTTTCCAAAGCATTTCAAATTATTGGTAATAATAATACTGAAGCCAGTTTTATGACCAATAATATGATTCGAACAATTTTGGTTGATAAGCAAAAAAGGCTTTGGATAGGCGCACAAAATGGGTTAAACCTCATTTCATTGCAAAATTTTACTCCCAATAAATATACGATAAAACATTACTTTTTTGATGATTCGGCTTTAACAGGCTATGATATATTGACTTTATTTCAGGACAGTCAGAATAAGATATGGGTTGGAACAAAATCAAAAGGACTGTATTATTTTGATGGAAAAAAATTCAACAGAATAAATCTAAAAACAGGAAATACTGATATTACTTCGATTCATTCCATACTTGAAGATGACGCTAAAAACTTGTGGATTAGCACCAATCAGGGTATCATAAAATACAGCACTTCCAAAAAAACGATTATGGCATATGACCAAAAAGACGGTTTAGCCAGTAATGAATTCAATAATAATTCGGCTTTAAAACTGGATTCGAATAAATTTTATTTCGGAAGCCCGTCTGGAGTAACTTATTTTAATGCGAAGAAAATTTCTCTTAATCAATATGCTCCGCAGGTTTTAATTACCAATTTGAAAATTAAAAATGAAACTATCAGCGCAAATGATACTACCGAAATTCTGAAAAAAAGTATTGGATATACCAAATCTATTACTCTGGATTATGACAAAGCCAATTTTTCGATTGATTTTGCAATTCCAAATTACATTCGGTCAAAAAGCAATCAATACAGTTATCGTTTGATTGGTCTTGATAATAACTGGACGACAACCAAAAATACAGAAGCCATTTTTACCATTCAAAATGCGGGAACCTATGTATTTGAAGTACGTGGCGCAAATAACGATGGTGTTTGGAATAAAGTCCCAACTACTTTAACTGTAATTGTAAAACCTGCACCATGGCGCAGTATCTGGGCATTTTTACTTTATGCTTTAATAATTGGCTCCGGAATATACGGTTTGATCTGGATTATGAAATCGAAAGCTGCACTGAAACAAAAATTGGAATTAGAATATCTGGAAACCCAGCGAATCGAGGAAAACAACAAATTAAAACTGGACTTTTTTACCAATATTTCGCATGAATTCAGGACTCCCCTGACCTTGATTTTAGGGCCTTTACAACAAATTTTAGCCGATTATAACGGAACTAATGAAATGTATAAAAAACTCTTGGTTGTTGAAGGAAGCGCCAATCATTTGTTAAGCCTCATCAATCGTTTAATGGATTTTAGAAAACTCGAAAATCATCAGGTCAAATTAGAATCAGCCAACGGGAATATTGTGAAATTTACCAAAGAAATCTTTTTGTCCTTTATAGAATATGCCAAAGATGGGGGGTACACTTATACTTTTGAATCATCGGAAGATGAAATAATGGTCTATTTTGACCGCTATAAACTAGAGCGTGTTTTTTATAATTTGATTTCAAATGCATTTAGATATACTCCAAAAGGCGGCCATATCAATTTAAAAATATCCCATGACGATGAAAACCTTTTCATCGCTGTTGAAGATTCCGGTGTTGGAATCGCCCCGGAACATATTGATAAAATTTTCGATTTATTTTTTGAAGTCCCAATGCACAATAACGTTCAAAAAAACTATAACAAAGGAACAGGAATTGGTTTATCTATTGTAAAAAATATAGTAGAACTTCATAAAGGAACTATCGAAGTCATCAATAAAAAAACCGAAGGAGTTATTTTTAAAGTCGCACTACCATTGGGCAGAGAACATCTTTTGGACGCTGAAATTATTCCCGATTTTAAAATTAGTGATGACGTTGCACAATATATCGCACAGCTGGAAACTCCGGAAATAACAGAGCACGAAGACATTGAAGATTTTGTTGTAAACGAAGAAAAACAAACCATTCTATTGGTTGAAGATCATAAAGTCTTACGCACGTTCATGAAAAATTTACTCAAAAAAGAGTACAATATTATTGAAGCTGAAAATGGTAAAATAGCCTTAGAAAAAGCTTTAAAATTTGTTCCAAATTTAATCATCAGCGATGTTATTATGCCTGAAATGGTGGGAACTGAACTTTGTTCCAAAATAAAAGAAAATATCAAAACCAGTCATATCCCTGTTATTTTACTGACATCAAGATCATCGTTAGTTTATAAATTCGAAGGTTTAGAAAGCGGTGCCGATGATTATATCAGTAAACCTTTCAATCTAACCGAATTCAAACTGCGTATTAAAAACCTGTTGAACTCAACCGAAAGGCTGAAAAACAAATTTTCAAGCGAGGAAAATTTTATTCCGTCAGAAATAACAGTTTCATCACTGGATGAAGAATTATTGAGAAAAGCATTCAAAATTGTCGAGGAAAATATTTCAAACGAACAATTTGATATACCTCATTTCTGCTCAGAATTGGGAGTCAGCAGAACGATGTTATTCTTAAAAATAAAAGCATGGACTAATTGTACGCCAAATGAATTCATCAATGAAATACGATTAAAACGTGCTGCGCAATTATTGGAACAAAACAAATTAACCGTAGCGGAAGTAAGCTATAAAGTTGGTTTCAACAATCCGAAATACTTCAGCAAATGTTTCCAAAAAAAATATGGAGAAACTCCATCGCAATTCGCCGATAAATTCTTCAAATCTTCTAATGTTTTTTAAAAACTCTTGTTTTTAAAGGCTTAAAAAAGGGTATCTGTATTTTTAGATACCCTTTTTTGTATTCCTATATTCTGCCGCTCTGATACATTTGCAATATGAAAATCAAAAACACAAACCTTTTATTACTTCAAATTCTACTTGCAATTGTCATAATTGGAATGAGTTTATTGCTTTTCTATTTTATCTAACATTAACCTTAAATCAATAAATATTACAAGCCAAATTATCTTGGTTATAAAAACATTAGTTAGTTATGAATAAAGTTAATTTCATTTCTGTAGTTCTTGGGTTTGCATCGCTGGCAACAGCGTGCAGATCCGGAATTAATTCTCCAAACCACACAGCTTCGGCAGAAAATAATCTTCTGGAAACCCGTTACAAAATGTTACTTGATTACCCTGTTGATTCGATGTCGATGCCCAGAAGTATGACTATTAAAACCAATACTATCAAAAAAGTATCCTCAAGAGACTGGACGAGTGGTTTTTTTGCCGGAAACCTTTGGCAGTTGTACCAGCTTACAGGCGATTCCAAATACAAAGAACTAGCTCAAAAATGGACCTCTTTCAGTAAAAAAGAAAGCCTTAATAATGATTCACATGATGTAGGTTTTAAAGTGTATTGCAGTTTTGGAGAAGCGCTAAAAGTGGAAAACAAGAAAGAATACAAAGACGTGGTTATTAAAGGTGCCGAAACTTTATCCAAAAGATTTAATCCAACAGTAGGTGCCATTCGTTCCTGGGATTTCAATAAAAATGTTTGGGACTATCCCGTAATTATTGACAATATGATGAATCTGGAACTTCTTTTTGAAGCTACAAAATTATCAGGAAATCCAAAATATCGTGACATAGCGATTCAACATGCTAATGCGACTTTAAATAATCAATTTAGAGAGGACAATAGTTGCTACCACGTTATTGATTACGATCCAAATACTGGCAATGTCAGAAAGAAAACGACGTTGCAGGGATACAATGATGATTCGGTTTGGGCACGCGGTCAAGCTTGGGCAGTTTACGGTTTTACCATGTCCTACAGATATACAAAAGATGCAGCTTATTTAAAACAAGCCGAAGCTACAGCAATGTTTTTTATGACAAATAAAAATCTGCCTGAGGATGGAATTCCGTATTGGGATTTAAAAGATCCAAGTATTCCAAATTCGGCCAGAGATGTTTCTGCTGCAATGATTATGGCATCCGCTTTATACGAATTATACGGTTATACCAAAAATGAAAGTTATTTGGCCTTTGCCAATAAAGTAATGGCATCTGTACAATCAGATAAGTATATTTTAGATTCAAAAATTAAGGCGCCTTTTGTACTCGATCACAGCACAGGAAACTGGCCAAAACACGATGAAATTGACGAACCAATAATCTATGCTGATTACTATTTCCTTGAAGCGTTGCTAAGAAAGAAAGCCTTATAATATATGAAAAAATCACATTATAGTACATTTTCGATTATTGCGTTTTTTGTTATGTTTCAAATTTGTCTGGGCAGTTTTGCTCAGACAAAGATGAACATTAATAACGATTGGCTTTATCTTGAAAACCATACATCAAATCTAAGCGAGGCTCAAAAAAACTCAAACTGGGTCTCTTTAAACTTACCACACACTTGGAATGCCGAAGATGCCACCGATTTAAGCCCCGGATACAGGCGCGATGCAAGTTGGTATCAAAAAAAACTAAATATTCCACAAATTGATAAAAACAGGCGTTACTCTTTATATTTTGAAGGATCAAACATTACGACCAAAGTATATGTAAACGGTAAAGAAGCCGGTTCGCATATTGGCGGATATATTGGTTTTACAATCGACATTACTAATTTTATCAAAGAAGGAAACAACGACATTTTTGTTCGGGTTGATAATAGTTATGATATTGAAATTATTCCGTCTCAAAAAAGCGATTTCTTTATTTACGGAGGAATTACTCGTGATGTTTGGTTAGTATCCAAATACAAAAATCATATTGAGGATGTAAAAATTACAACTCCTCATGTTTCGGCTAAAAATGCTTCGGTACAAATTATTTCTTCAATAGTGAATGCTGAAAATTCAAAAGATTTATCGTTAACCCTAACTTTAAAAAATCCGAAAGGAAAAAAAATAGTCAGCAAAACTATTCCGGTTTCAGATAAAACTTCGACGATCACTTTTGAAAATATCAAAAACCCTGAACTTTGGGATACCGAAAATCCGAATCTATATACACTAACGGTTTTGTTATCAGAAAAAAAACAAATCAAAGATTCTATTAATGAAAAAATAGGTTTTAGATGGTTTGAGTTTAAAGATCACGGACCATTTTACCTTAACGGAAAACGTCTGCTTATTCGTGGTACACACCGTCATGAAGAACAAGCAGGAGTTGGTGCTGCAATGAGCAATGCACAGCATCGCGCCGATATGGAATCGATCAAAAAAATGGGGGCAAATTTTGTTCGTTTAGCTCATTACCCACAAGACCCTGAAATTTATAAAGCTTGTGATGAACTGGGTATATTGGTTTGGGATGAATTGCCTTGGTGTCGTGGAGGCATTGGAGATGAACTTTGGCAGACCAATGCTAAAAATATGCTGAACGAGATGATTAATCAGAATTTCAACCATCCGAGCATTATTATTTGGTCACTAGGAAATGAAATCAACTGGCTTCCCGATTTTCCTGACGGCGACAATGCCGAAAGAACAAATATCTTTTTAACCGAATTAAATACTATTGCGCACAAACTGGATCCGAGCAGAAAAACGGCTATCAGAAAATATTATGAAGGCTCACATATTGTAGATGTCTTCTCCCCTTCTATTTGGTCTGGCTGGTATTCCGGAAGTTATAAAAGCTATCAAAAAGCAATTGATGTTTATAAAAAAGAATACAAACATTTTATCCACGCTGAATATGGCGGAGACAGTCATGTTGGCCGTCACAGTGAAAACCCCATTACAGGTGAAAGCCTGATAAAATCGGATGGTTGGGAAGAACCAATTGTCCAAACGAAAATTACCAATATTGCCCAGATTGGGGATTGGAGCGAAAATTACATTGTTGATTTGTTTGATTGGCACTTGCATATATCCGAGAATGACCCAACTTTTGTAGGTAACATACAATGGGCATTTAAGGATTTTGCAACGCCGTTACGGCCAGAAGACGATATTCCGTATATGAATCAAAAAGGATTGGTTGATCGAAACGGAAATCCCAAAGATGCTTATTATGTTTTTAAAAGCTATTGGAGTAATGAACCTTTTACTTATATAGAATCACATACATGGACAGAACGCCAGGGACCAGAAAACACACCTAGGACAATCAGTGTTTTCAGTAATTGCGAAAAAGTCACTTTGTATCATGATGGAAAATCCCTCGGAGAAAAACAACGAAATCTATCCCTATATCCTGCAAATGGTTTAACTTGGGATGTAAATTTTAAAAAGGGAGATAATATTTTAATTTCCATAGGCAAAAACAAAGATGGAAAAACGGTTTCTGACACACTAAAAGTCAATTATCGATTTGTAAAAAATGATGCCGCTGTGTCGTTGCAATTATCTTCGGAAAAATTAAAAAATGGTAATTATCTGGTAACAGCAATTGCAATTGACAATAATAACTTACGCTGTTTGGATTATGAACAAAGTGTTTATTTTCAATGCTTAAAAGGCGGTAAAACCTTAAAAAATCAAGGAACACCAACCGGAAGCGAATCCATCAAAATGGCAAACGGAAAAGCTTCTATTGAAGTTATTCCAGATGGATCAAACAATCCGATTGAGATGACGGCACTGAACCAAAGTTTTAAAGGGGAATATTTAAAAATACCGGTAACCGATAATCTCACAAAGTCAATTTCGCAAAAAAATTAAGTTTTAATAAATGCCTAAATTATAGCAAAGACAACAAAACACAAATTATAAAAAATGAAAAAACTATTAACCGCACTACTCCTAACATCTTCTGTTTTTGGATTTGCTCAAAATCTAATCTCAAATGTTCCAAATAGAAATACTACTTCTTTAAACGGTGTTTGGAATTATATCGTCGATCCTTATCAAACTGGGTTTTACAGCTTTCATCTAGATCAATATGACAAACAGGAAAAAGCACCAAAATCGGCATTCTACAGTAATTATCATGCTGTAAACAAGCAAGAATTGGTTGAATATGATTTTGACAAATCGCCAACAATCAATATTCCAAGCGATTGGAATTCACAAGTTCCTGAACTTAAATATTACGAAGGAAATGTTTGGTTCAAAAAATCTTTCGATTATAATTTGGCCGCTAAAAAACGTCTTTTTATCTATTTGGGCGCCATCAATTACAAAGCGGATGTTTATTTAAACGGAAAAAAACTGGGAACACATGAAGGCGGATTTACACCATTTAATTATGAAATAACTTCAGTTGTAAAACCAAAAGACAATTATTTGGTCATCAAAGTGGATAATACCCGTCACAAAGAAGATGTACCTACTGTAAATACTGACTGGTGGAATTATGGCGGAATCACCCGTGATGTGACTTTAATTGAAGAAGATGCTTCTTTTGTGGAAGATTATAATATTCAGCTTAAAAAAGGTAACAAAGATTTAATTTCAGGTTTTATCAAAGTCAATAATCCAGATGCTTTACAGAATGTGGTAACAATTTCTATCCCTGAATTAAAAATCAATTACAAAGGAAAAATTAGCGCCGACGGAATTTTAAATTTTGAAATTCCTGTCAAAAAAGTCTCTTATTGGTCACCGGAAAATCCAAAATTGTATGACGTAACTATTGATTATAATGGACAGAAACTTAAAGATAACATTGGTTTCAGAACGATTGAAACACAAGAAGACAAAATTTTATTAAACGGAAAACCAATCTTTTTGCGTGGTATTTCGATTCACGAAGAAAATGCTAAAGGTGGTAGAGCCAACACTGAAGAAGATGCTTTGCGCTTGTTAAACTGGGCAAAAGAGTTGGGTTGTAACTATGTTCGTCTGGCGCATTACCCACATAATGAAAACATCATCAGAGAAGCTGATAAAATGGGTTTAATGGTTTGGGAAGAAATTCCGGTTTACTGGACAGTGGAATTCACCAATCAAAAAACCTATCAAAATGCGCAAGATCAATTGACTGCCGCGATAACAAGAGACAAAAACAGAGCTTGTATCATTATTTGGTCTATCGCAAATGAAACTCCAGTTTCTGATGCCCGAAATACATTCATCAAGAATTTAGCCGCTTACACAAAGTCTCTTGATAATACAAGATTAATCAGTGCGGCTTTATTGACACATAATGGAATGATTGATGACGAAATTGGCAAATCTCTTGATATTATTGCTTTCAATCAATATTTAGGCTGGTACGGAGGAAACTTGGAAGATGCCGAAAAAATGTCTTGGAAAACGCCATACAACAAACCCGTAATTGTTTCTGAATTTGGAGGTGGTGCAAAAGCAGGTTTTCATGGAGAAAAAAACGAACGCTGGACTGAAGAATATCAGGAATATTTATACATTCAGAATTTAAAAATGATTGAAAAAATCCCTCACCTAAGCGGATTAAGTCCTTGGATTCTGGTTGATTTCAGGTCGCCAAAAAGATTACTTCCTGGCATTCAGGACGGATACAACCGAAAAGGACTTATATCAAATGATGGTCAAAAAAAGAAAGCTTTTTACATTATGCAGGATTGGTATGCAAAGAAGAAAAAAGAACAATAATTGTATCTCAAGTATATGAACTAAATAAATTAAAAAATGGGGTTTGTCGACCCCATTTTTCTTTATTTAAAAACTCAAGCTTATCAAGTTTATTTAAAATTATTTACACTTACAATTTTCACCATTTGAGCTGGTTTGTTTTCGGATTTTTCTCCATCACCTTGCCCCGTTTGTTGCACAAATAAATCGAGTTTTCCTTTACTTTGCCATAATTCTGTATCATAAGATGGTTCCCATAAACCTACATCAACATTGCTTACGTCTGTAATATTCCAAATCCCATTCCCTTTTATTTTTTTAGTTGCTATAGAGATTTTATTTCCGCGTTCTTCATCCCTAAAAATGACACTAATTCTTTCATCATTGGCTACAATTTGTGGTCGGGAAATCGGAATACGTTTGGTTCCCACTCCACTTAAAGAAAAAGGAGTCTTCCTATCGGAAACTTGTTGAACATCCCATTTTTTTCCATTGAAATAAATAAGATGATATTGCGGAATGGTAGAATTCTGTTCTCTCCAATACGTAGCTATATAAGGATTCCCTTTTGCATCTGTCGTCATAGATGTTGAATTAATCAATTCACTTTTTTGAGGAATCGTGATAATTGGTTTTACGCTATTCAAATTCATTGGAATCACAAGAGTTTGCTTCTCTGATGAAATCCATGTTTTTCCTCCATCTAATGACTTTGCATAATTCATATCATGATTGGTTGCCACATCACTTGACTCTCTCCAAACCCAACTTAAATGAAAAACTCCTTGCTTATCGATGCAAGCTTGCCAGTAAGCATTTCGTTCGCCTTGCCCATCAATCAAATTATTATGGATACGCTCCCATTTTTTTGTTTTGATGTGGTATCTGTTTAAAACTAAATTTCCTTGTCCCGATGCACCTTCTCTATACAAAAAAAGTAAATCACCACTCTTTAACTTGTAAAATTCTGGATAGGTAACTTTGGTTTCGTTTTGTCCAGTCATTGGTTGTTCCTCACCTAAATCCAAGGAGTTTGGAGCAATACTCTTAGCATATCGCAATTTATTTCCATGATGGTCCCAAGAAATATGTAAAAACCCGTCACCATCAACAATAATACTAATTGAATTATGGGCATCTTTATAATTTCCTTTGTAGGCTGTTTTTTTGATGTTCCAGTTATTAGAACCCAACGTTCTTTTGGCAAGGATCACATTGCCAATAGAATCGTAATACGAAGTATACTGTGTGTTTTTAAAAGTCACCACCGAGTTTTTCCTAAAAACAACAGTATTAACACTATTACCCGCCCAACCTAAACCTACATTTGAAGCTTCTTGGGCATTTCCAAAAGTTGAAATTAGTACCAACAAAAAAAACAGTTTTATAGACTTCATTGCTTTTTGATTTTTTTAATTCTGGATCATTATAAAATACGTTGACACAAAAATAGCTTATTTTTTCACTTCCGGTTTAGTTTCCTTTTTCTCTTGCTCTTCTTTTATTTCCAATTTCTTTCCAAACTTTTTAAATTTATACGTAAGCGAAAGCATTCCATAACGTTTCAAAACAGTGTTTTCCGAATCCACTATCGATGTTGCAGATATAGTTCGTTTGGCGCTTTGGTTTTGATCCAAAATATCATAAACTTTTACTTTAAATATCCAATTGTCATCTTTTGATTTATAAGATAAACTCGTATTCCACAAATAAAAATCTTTTTTAAATCCTCCTGAAATATTCGAATTATAATTATAACTAAAATCATTCCCAAAAACCCATTGTTTATAAAAATAATTGGTTGCTTCTATCTTGAAATTATGTTCTCTGTTTGAAGTTTCATCAATACTGTAGTTGTCATAATTGGTTTTACTAAATGTAAAATTATAGGATGGACGCAACGTAAAAAATGTTCCATAATCATACGAGAAAGATACTCCTGGATTTAGGCTTTTTATCTCAGCCGAATACAATTTCGTATTGGTGTATCCTTTTGCTAGTTCATATCCGCCGTAAAATTTCAATGAATATTTAAAAGTATTCAACTCTTTTTTATAGGTTTTGTCCCAATTGGCTCCTCCATTGAAATTGTAAGTTCCTGAAATATTGGCATAAGTTGTAGTTTGTTTTCCATTCTCATCATAAAATGAAGTAGTGACAATACCGCTATCTCTGTAATTAGCATTTGCATAAATATTAAGTCCCGTATTACGAGCTGTATCAAAATTTGAAAAACCCAAATTGCCATAGTGACTTTTTCCTGGATTCAAATTACTATTCCCTACAACCGTATTCAATGGGTTAGAAAGATCGATTACTGGCAATAGTTGTTGAGCTGAAGGCAAATTAATTTGACGATAATAATATGAATAAAAACTTTTTGATTTTGATAATTTGTAATTCATATAGAAACTTCCGTTGGGAAGCACATAATTTTTTTCCAAATCAGTATTGATACCTAAATAATTAGAATGATTGTTTGTAGTCGCTGAATATGTTCCAATACTCGCTCTCATTGTAAGATTTTTTTTCCTAACCATAAATGCAGCACTAGGTTCTAATGTGGTAGTTCTAGAATTATAATATTTTGACAGTAGTTCATTTCTATCTGAATATCCTGCTGCTGTGTTATCAAAGTCGAAAGTATTATCGTCTTGTATCGATTTTTCCGAATTTGTGTATACACTTACTGAAACAGACAAAGAATCAGTTATAGGTTCCGAATATTGAGCAAATAAACCGTATCTATCATATGAATTTTTAGATAATACATTTTGATTTCGAATATCATCCGGCGTTGCGTCCTGATAAAATTTAGTAATCGAATTATTAAACGAATCGGAGTGTTTTTTTGAATTGGAATTAGATAAGGAAGCATTAAAGAAGCGTCCTTTTTTATTCAGTGTTCTACTAAAATATAACCAGTTATCAATTCTATCAGAATCGCTCTTGCTATTATTCTTGGTACTGCTTTCATTCATTAATTGATTGTTATCGTCTCGAGAAGAGGAATGCGAGGTATAATCACCCATTATTGACGATGTTGACATTTTTGGGCTCATTATAATTCTGGTCTTGTCATTGATTTTATAATCAAATTCAAAATTAGCATCATGTCCTTCATTTAATTGATTGCTTGCAGATTCTGATTCGGTAAAGATATTTCCACTTGGTAAAAAATCCGCCCTTGAAGTTTTGTTGCGGTTTTCATTGTCCAAATTTCTATAATTGTATGCCATGTGTGAATTGAAATCCTTTACAAATTCGTCGTCATAATTTAATCCGACAGTACTCGAACGAGTTATCCCGGCTGAATTACCCGAATTAGAATTATTACCTCCCATAAATCGAACACTGCTATTATTCCTTCCTCCTCCCATATTGTCAAAAACATCGTCCATGGAAAATCCTGTAGCATTGATATTGTTGGACGAAGCAATAGCAGTAATACGGCGTTTGTTTTTGAAATAACTGGCTATTCCACTCGTTTCATAGCGATTATCGGTGCCGTAACCTGCCATAAATTTCCCGAAAAAACCTTTGTTTTTATCTTCCTGTAAAACCAGATTTATGGTTGTAGTATTTGAGCTTGACTCTTGTTTGGTCATTTCTTCTTCTTTTGTTTTGGTATTAGAGACCTGCACTTTTTTAATCATGTCAGCCGTTAAATTCTGAAGTGCAATCTTTCCATCTTCACTAAAAAAAGGCTTACCATTAACCAAGATTTTGTCAACCGCTTTTCCATTGATAGTTATATTCTTGTTCTCATCTATTGAGGCTCCAGGCAAGCGTCTAATCAAAGCTTCCACATTCGCGTCTGGGCGCACTTTGAAAGAAGCAGCATTAAATTCTAAAGTATCTTTTTTAATTTTGACGGGAGGAGCTTCATTTTTCACTACAACTTCAGAAAGTACTATTCCTTTTTTCAAAATCGATATAACTCCAAAATCCTTATTCTCGGTACAGGAATTCTCCTTGATGGTATGATTTCCGTAACCTGTTGCCGAAATTTTCATAAAAAAGGGAACAGTAATTTTTTTAGTATCGATCTTAAAATTTCCATTCTTATCCGAAACAGTATAATCAATTACAGTAGAATCTTTGACGCTGGTAATGTAAACAGTTGCTTCTTCTATTGGGGCTGATGTCTCTTTATCCAAAAGCTTTCCTTTTAAGGTTACTTTGGTTTGGGCATCGGCAAAAAAACAAATAAAGCAAGTAATGATCTGAAAGTAAATTTTATTCATACGGTAATAATTTAATTTTTTAAAAAATTGATTTAACTGCTATGACTGATGCTTATATTGTTTTTTTGTAAGTTTTTTTAAGCATTTCCAAACCTAGTAATTAATACTTTAAAAAAAATTTAATTAAACGTTAAAAAAAACGAAATAAAATTAATTTTATAACAACTATTTAAATTTCTAAAATTATAACAGTATCAAAATTTATAAGGAGTTCTGAGAATGATTTTAATGTAGAAATGAATGCCGAAGAGTAAATTACCCATTGGGTGAAATTATTCGATTTGTTCGCATACATTGCATTAACTAAACCACTCTACAATAAAAGTTCGGAGATCTGTTTTACGAGAAGCTGAAAGTCAGCAAGGTTCGATTCCGAAAATTTTATGAAATTGCCACAGATTCACAGATTAAAATGATCTTAAAATCTGTGAATCTGTGGTAAATGAATATTTTTTAGAAGCTAAAAGCGAATGTACTAAAGTGCATAGTTTTAAACTTTATTTGAAACTAATAATTATGGTTTTATCACTTTATTTAAAACAATGGGAACTTGTAATAAATCATAATCATGGGTATAAATCAAATATTTATTATGCCATACAGGAGAGAATTTTTCTTTAAAATCCCTCAAGCCTTTATAATGTGAAAAAAAATGAATCCTTTCATAGGCAAACTTCATTGATTTTTCAGGAAAAGTATGCGCTTCTTCTATCCCACTCATTGCGGCAAATCCTAAATTTACTGAGGTGCAACCTTTAGACTTTAAATACGTAAAAAGTTCAACAAGAATAAAATCCATAATTCCGTTTGGAGCATCATTCGTTTTACGTATCAAATCATAAGTACCCTCTCCTTTTGCATAATCGGGAATTACATTTAAAAAAGCCACTACTTTTTCCTCTGAGTTTTCGACAGTAATAACGGTTTGCTGTTTGAGTTCATCCCAATTAAACATTCCCTGAGAAAAAATGATTTCACTTTTTCCAGTACTGGTCAACCATTCATCACTTACTGATTTTATTTTTTGCAAAAGCCCTTCTTTTATTGGTGCCGCATGAACTGAAGTTTTATATCCCTTCTCTTTTACTTTGCTTATCGCATTACGCAGTGATTTTTTTGCACCGCCTTCTAAAGTAAAAGTCGATAAATCGACTACTCCTTCCTGTCCTATAAACAAACTCTTTTTTCTGAGTAAGAAATAAATCTTTAAATCTTCTTCAGGGACCCGGTAATAAATACTACGCAATCCATTTTCATAACAATAAGTATCAAATTCGAGTATGCATTGTTTGATTCCCGCATCCGATTCGGCAACAGGATTTTCTAAAACCACAGCAAAATTTTCTATCACACGATAAGCCAAAAACGCTCTTTTACTTTTTGATACAAAAATAATTTTATCATCGTACGTTTTAAAATAATCCAAAGCAGAAGTCCCATACTGATTCAAAAGAGAATTGGCTGTTACAAAATCATCCTCTACTACCTCATTTTTGATAGTATAGGGACGAATTAGCGCATAGATTAAAAAACCTAAAGACAGAAAACCGCAAATATTTATAGAAAGTAAAAAGTGTCTGGCAAAACTATCAAGAGGAACCAAATCTGAACTGCCTATCAAAAAGTAATTTTGCAACGCATATCTAATAGACTGCAACCAATGAAAATCAATATCAAAATGTTTTTTATCCAAAAAATAAAACCCCAAAACACTGTATATTAAAACAGCCGCAATACTTACTAAAACTGTTTTTAAACCTATACTTTGCAAATGTGAATTGCTTTTTATATAATATTCTTTTTTGGTAAGAAGTAAACTAACAACAACAATCAAAGCTACCAAAGCTTCTTCATAATCTATGGCTTTTGTGAGGTGACCAACGACAGAAACTCCGCTTAAGAAAATAGCGAACCACCAAGCAGTCCGCAATCCTTTTAGCATAAACGCAGAATTGACTAACAAAAATATTCCGGCAGTGATTACAAAAATATTGGAAGCTTTGATAGCCGAAATAGGAATTAGGTTTTCTAAAACATGCAACCTTTCTGAAATTGCTGGTGTTAAAACAGAAAAAATATTTATTAATCCTAATGCAAAAAGTAAAAATGAAGGTGCAATTCGAAGCAACAACTTATTGACATTAACTAAAAAAAGTGAAGCTCCAAACAGTAACGGAATCCAAAATTCGAAGAAGCGATATAAAAAAGTTACTGCAATAGCATCGACATTTTTAAAACCAAATTGGATCAATATAAAACTCATTGAAATTTCTATAGCACCAAGTCCACGCAGAAAAGGAGAAACAATCAAAAATATAACCGAAACAATATAACCCATCACAGCGGCAGACAATGATGGTGAAAATCCCAAGGCAACCATTGCTATATACAAATGTCCAATCCCAACAAATTCGATAAGTATGGAATAAAAAACAATTTGAAAAAATTTCTTTTTGTCGATTTTGTTGTTCTGCAAATCATATATAAACACCTCCGCAGACGGGAAAAACTTTAGTATTAGTCGATATAGCTTTCCTTTTTTTAAAATTGAAGAATAGATAAAAAAGATAAGCAAACTTAATCCTGCGATTGCACCAAACGCATACCACTCACCTGATCCTACTATCCCTTCAAAAAAAGAATAAATCAGAGCCGGTATCGCTACAATGATTACAGAAAGAATACCAACAAAACCATATAATATTGAAGCAAAATGAATTTGTGTTGGTTTCACTCCTTCCTTTTCAATTGGTTTTGTGAAAAAGACTAAAGAAGAAATCCCTCCTGCCGGTAAAAATACACTAACAAAATTTCGCTTAAGGAATAGAACTACTGCTTGTTTAAATGAAATATGGCTTTGGATAGCTTTAAAAGAGGCAAAATACATTAGTGCCTGCAAGACAATATAGATCACAGCTAAAATAATTCCACTGAAAACCCAAAAACCGCTGGCATTTGCAATTACATTTTTTACTTCCCTTAACTCTGAATGCTCATGCTTAATAAACCAAATTCCAATTCCGATAAAAAAAATAGTCAAAACAAATTGTCTGATAATTTTATCATTTTCATGCAGAAATGAAGTTCCTTTTCTTTCTTTAAAAAAACTAAAAAATTTGTTGGAAATGGTTACTGTTTTCATATTTATATCTGCGGGTAGTTTATCTATGAAAAATCTAATTTTAACACATATAAATATACTAATATTCAGTCAATTGAAAACCAACAATAAGATACAAAATAGAATTTAAGTTACAGCTTCCAGCTCATTACCTAAACAAACTATTACTTTAGGGAAAAGTGTAAAGCCAATCATTGAATCGAGGGTTTCAATTGATGTTGTTAAACCTATCGTAAATTCTCCAAAAGTATTCCATTCCCAACGCACGAACAGGAGTTGGATTATCTGAAAGAATGAAAGTTGTAATTAAAATGATCAAAAAACATATATTGATCTCGCAGCTGCAATAAATTGTGAATTTATATTGATTTGGTCTATAATAAAGTAAATTTTTGCAATTCTAGTAGCATCTAACATAGAGACTACTCAAAATTTATCTTATTGATTTTAAACCATTTACACATACAAGTAATCTGTTTTTTTTAATATATATATTTATTTTTTTACTTCGAACTAACTTTAATTTGTCATTTTATTTTGGAATAGTTAGCAAAATTGGACTTTTATTTATCTCAAAAACTTTGCTTTTTTTAAGCCTAACTACTATCAATTACATCATCTGAATTGTAACTATATCCATTTTTAACATCTTCATCATTAAAAGCCATTTCTTACATATATCAATTTTCTTCTCTCATGACAAGAAAAAGGCACCTTATACCATTTCTCCATAAAAAAATACAAAATTATCTAATTTTATCATGATTAACGAGAACAGGTATATATACGTATATCCTGTTCACATTTTTTTTATTTATTTAATTTTTAATTCTAAAAAAAAAACTATGTCAACAGAACCATTTATTGGAGAAACTAAAATTTTAGGATTCAATTTTGCGCCACGCGAATATATGCCCTACCAAGGACAAATTTTGTCAATTGAACAAAATACAGCTTTATTTTCATTACAGCTCGAAAGTAATTTTTAATTTATCAATATAAATACTAAATAAACACTAACCTTTAAAAATAAACACTATGGATGAATACATTGGAATCGTAAAACTTTTCGCAGGGAATTTCGCCCCAAAAGGATGGGCCTTATGCAATGGACAAATATTGCCAATTTCGCAGAATGTAGCATTATTTTCAATTTTAGGTACCACTTACGGCGGAGATGGTCAGTCCACTTTTGCATTGCCTAATTTACAGGGAGCAGTACCTCTTGGTGCAGGAACCAGAAATGGCGAAACCTATGACTTAGGAGAAGCTGCCGGTACTCCAAGTACAAGTATTTTAACTAGCAACTTACCGGCACACGCTCACACTGGCCCTGGTACTATAGCCGTAGCCAACACAAACTCTACCGCTTCAATACCAACAACAGGGTCTTCTATCGCTATTCCTGGATCAGTCATTTCAAGAGTCTTTACACCAACATTAGGCTTTGCAACATCAACCCCAAATGTAAATTTAGCAACTAGTATTACTACAGGTACCACTGGTAGTAATATTCCAATTTCAATAATGCAACCTTATTTGGCTATGAACTATATCATCTGCACTGAAGGTATTTTTCCTTCCAGAAATTAAACTTTACAGTCATTCTTTTAGAGCAAGATTATAGGTCCATTGCGGTATTTCACAATAGTCATATACTAATTGAATTCCTGAGTAACCGATAAGATTATACATAGATACAACACAATAAGGATTTGTTATATAAGACTCCGCAGTTTTTAACTCAATGTCTCCAAATACCTTAATTTCAGTAAAAATGCATACATCAGGTTGGTTACTAAAATCAGCAGGCAGGGTATAAAAGCGACTCTCCAATTTTGAATTGTGATTTTCCCTGCCTAAATGTTCTTTGTTTATTGTAAATAATCTATCTACAAATACATTCTTAGGATAGGGCTGCATTTTTTTGTAGCCCTTTACTTCATACGAAGTATTGTTAAGATAAGGCTCGTGATTAAAAAAGGTATAAGCAAGATCGATCCTTATTTCTTCCGGAATTAAGATGGCATCAGGAGTTAACTGTTTCATAAGATTTCTCATAATTGCCACTTGAGGTTCCCGGGTAAGAGCATAATGCATGGTTTCGGATATTGCCAGATCTATAGTAAAACCTTCCGGTTTAGTATACGTGATGGCGTCAGTCTCTATTAATTGAAGCTGATAATCCTCAAGACCAATAACGGCTAACAACTGTTGTACTGCTACTATTGATTCTGCATTAATATCTAATAAAACAGCATTAATCCTCTCTTTATCAAATAATGGAAGTAAAGGCAGAATTAATGTTGCATAAGGACCACATCCGGCATAGAGAATATTAATGCTTCTTTCGGGAAAATCGGTACACAGTTTAGTTAAAGCTTTGTGAATCCCTTTTATAAAAAAAACGGTACGCAAATAGTCATCAACACAGTCTGCAGCTCCGGAGCTTGATAAAGCTACACCTCCTTTTACGAGAATTTCATTGTCTGCTGAAATTGCAAGCATAGTCTTTTTTTTATAAAAACATGAAAGCTTTTGGGCACATTCTATGTGTTCATCAACCGTATTTGATGCAAGGATAGACTCCACAATAAACATAAGTTCCTGTTTATACATATTTTAAAACTTTAGTATCTGACTTTTTTCAAGTTAGAAATATAGGATAAAATAATATACAGTAATACCAACACATCAATTTAATACATAAATTATGAAAAAACTCTACTTATTATTAACTCTGTTGTTTTTTACTATCCAGCATATTGGTGCGCAAACTACTGAAACCTTTGAAAGCCAGACCGATGGCTCAGCCAGTTTTACAAATGGAGCGAAAACGTTTAACTTAACCAGCAGCGATATCAGCTTTACCGTTGCCAATCTTGCCGGTACAGGTTATAACGGTTCAAACAAATATATTGAGGTCGCAGATGGCGGTAACCTAACTTTTGGGCAGAGTGGAACTATCTCTGATGTTACTGGTAGCTTTAAAATCAACAGTCTATGGCTATTTGTAACCGGTAGTCCAACATTTGCGGCAGGTGCAACCAGTACTGGCGCACCTGGCTCGATTACCTTTATAGGGAAACTTGCCGGAGTAACACAATTTACGGTAGTAAAAAATACTACAGGTTCTGATATAGGTACCGCTCTTCCAAACAATGGTTTTATGCCAATCAATTTTGTTACCGAAGGAGGTTCAGATAACACCGGTTTTATTATCGATCAACTTGAAATTCATTTGAGCAGCAATTACAGATATTTTGCTGTTGATGATTTTATATTTGTAAATGGTGCTGTCGCTCCGACAGTAACTACTACTACAGCAACCAATACAGGTGCTGTAAAAGCAACTATGGGTGGTAATGTTACTGCCGATGGTGGTGATGCTACCATAGAAAGAGGAATCGTTTGGGCAACAACAGCTAATCCAACTATTGCGAACAATAAATTCCAAATTGGAACCGGTGTCGGAACTTATAGTGGTACCGTTTCTTCATTCCCACCATCAACGCTCATTCACTACAGAGCATATGCTAAGAATTCTGGAGGGACCGGTTATGGTGCAGATTTATCTTTTACAACCAATGCAGCATTATCGGCAACCACTAGTAAAACTAATGTATCTTGTAACGGCGGCAGTAATGGTACAGCTTCAGTAACGGCTTCTGGCGGTGTTACAAGTTATAGTTATTCTTGGTCACCTTCGGGAGGAACAGGAGCTACTGCTACAGGTTTAGCAGCTGGAGCCTATATATGTACTATAACAGATAATGAATCAACACAAATTACAAAAAACATTACTATAACTCAGCCTACAGCTATAACGGCTACTACTTCGCAAACCAATGTTTCTTGTAATGGTGGATCAAATGGTTCGGCTTCGGTAACTGCTTCCGGTGGAACTCCAGGTTATACTTACTCTTGGTCGCCTTCCGGAGGAACAGGAGCAACAGCTTCAGGTTTAGCAGCAAGCGCTACACCCTATGTTTGTACAATTACTGATGCCAATAGTTGTTCAATCACAAAAAGTTTTACAATTACTCAGCCTACAGCTATAACAGCTACTACTTCGCAAACCAATGTATCTTGTAATGGTGGATCAAATGGTTCGGCTTCGGTAACTGCTTCTGGTGGAACTCCTAGTTATACTTACTCTTGGTCGCCTTCTGGTGGAACGGCAGCAACAGCTTCAGGTTTAGCAGCAAGCGCTACACCCTATGTTTGTACAATTACTGATGCCAATAATTGTTCAATCACAAAAAGTTTTACAATTACTCAGCCTACAGCTATAACGGCTACTACTTCGCAAACCAATGTATCTTGTAATGGTGGATCAAATGGATCTGCTTCGGTAACTGCTTCCGGCGGAACTCCGGGTTATACTTACTCTTGGTCGCCTTCCGGAGGAACAGGAGCAACAGCTTCAGGTTTAGCAGCAAGTGCTACACCTTATGTTTGTACAATTACTGATGCTAATAGTTGTTCAATCACAAAAAGTTTTACAATTACTCAGCCTACAGCTATAACGGCTACTACTTCGCAAACCAATTTAGCCTGTAATGGAGGTTCAAATGGTTCGGCTTCGGTAACTGCTTCCGGCGGAACTCCGGGTTATACTTACTCTTGGTCGCCTTCCGGAGGAACAGGAGCAACAGCTTCAGGTTTAGCAGCAAGCGCTACACCCTATGTTTGTACAATTACTGATGCCAATAGTTGTTCAATCACAAAAAGTTTTACAATTACTCAGCCTACAGCTATAACAGCTACTACTTCGCAAACCAATGTATCTTGTAATGGTGGATCAAATGGATCTGCTTCGGTAACTGCTTCCGGCGGAACTCCGGGTTATACTTACTCTTGGTCGCCTTCCGGAGGAACGACAGCAACAGCTTCAGGTTTAGCAGCAAGTGCTACACCTTATGTTTGTACAATTACTGATGCGAATAATTGTTCAATCACAAAAAGTTTTACAATTACTCAGCCTACAGCTATAACGGCTACTACTTCGCAAACCAATGTTTCTTGTAATGGTGGATCGAATGGTTCAGCTTCGGTAACTGCTTCCGGTGGAACTCCGGGTTATACTTACTCTTGGTCGCCTTCTGGTGGAACGGCAGCAACAGCTTCAGGTTTAGCAGCAAGTGCTACACCTTATGTTTGTACAATTACTGATGCGAATAATTGTTCAATCACAAAAAGTTTTACAATTACTCAGCCTACAGCTATAACGGCTACTACTTCGCAAACCAATGTTTCTTGTAATGGTGGATCAAATGGATCTGCTTCGGTAACTGCTTCCGGTGGAACTCCGGGTTATACTTACTCTTGGTCGCCTTCCGGAGGAACGGCAGCAACAGCTTCAGGTTTAGCAGCAAGTGCTACACCTTATGTTTGTACAATTACTGATGCGAATAATTGTTCAATCACAAAAAGTTTTACAATTACTCAGCCTACAGCTATAACAGCTACTACTTCGCAAACCAATGTTTCTTGTAATGGTGGATCAAATGGTTCGGCTTCGGTAACTGCTTCTGGTGGAACTCCTAGTTATACTTACTCTTGGTCGCCTTCTGGTGGAACAGGAGCAACAGCTTCAGGTTTAGCAGCAAGCGCTACACCTTATGTTTGTACAATTACTGATGCCAATAGTTGTTCAATCACAAAAAGCTTTACAATTACTCAGCCTACAGCTATAACGGCTACTACTTCGCAAACCAATGTATCTTGTAATGGTGGATCAAATGGATCTGCTTCGGTAACTGCTGCAGGTGGAACTCCGGGTTATACTTACTCTTGGTCGCCTTCTGGAGGAACGGCAGCAACAGCTTCAGGTTTAGCAGCAAGTGCTACACCTTATGTTTGTACAATTACTGATGCGAATAATTGTTCAATCACAAAAAGTTTTACAATTACTCAGCCTACAGCTATAACAGCTACTACTTCGCAAACCAATGTATCTTGTAATGGTGGATCAAATGGATCTGCTTCGGTAACTGCTTCCGGCGGAACTCCGGGTTATACTTACTCTTGGTCGCCTTCCGGAGGAACGGCAGCAACAGCTTCAGGTTTAGCAGCAAGTGCTACACCTTATGTTTGTACAATTACTGATGCGAATAATTGTTCAATCACAAAAAGTTTTACAATTACTCAGCCTACAGCTATTATAACGGCTACTACTTCGCAAACCAATGTATCTTGTAATGGTGGATCAAATGGATCTGCTTCGGTAACTGCTGCAGGTGGAACTCCGGGTTATACTTACTCTTGGTCGCCTTCAGGTGGAACAGGAGCAACAGCTTCAGGTTTAGCAGCAAGCGCTACACCCTATGT
The DNA here is from genome assembly GCF_027111335.1 of Flavobacterium aquiphilum. Classification (NCBI taxonomy): domain Bacteria; kingdom Pseudomonadati; phylum Bacteroidota; class Flavobacteriia; order Flavobacteriales; family Flavobacteriaceae; genus Flavobacterium; species Flavobacterium aquiphilum. The sequence goes on from NZ_CP114288.1 coordinate 3,516,153, forward strand.
TTGTACAATTACTGATGCCAATAGTTGTTCAATCACAAAAAGTTTTACAATTACTCAGCCTACAGCTATAACAGCTACTACTTCGCAAACCAATTTAGCCTGTAATGGAGGTTCGAATGGCTCGGCTTCGGTAACTGCTGCAGGTGGTTCTGGTGGTTATACGTATTCTTGGTCGCCTTCTGGTGGAACAGGAGCAACTGCTTCAGGTTTAGCGGCAAGTGCTACACCTTATGTTTGTACAATTACTGATGCCAATAGTTGTTCAATCACAAAAAGTTTTACAATTACTCAGCCTACAGCTATAACAGCTACTACTTCTCAAACCAATGTGGCTTGCAACGGCGGAACTAACGGTTCGGCTTCGGTAACTGCTGCAGGTGGTTCTGGTGGTTATACGTATTCTTGGTCGCCTTCTGGTGGAACAGGAGCAACAGCTTCAGGTTTAGCGGCAAGTGCTACACCTTATGTTTGTACAATTACTGATGCGAATAATTGTTCAATCACAAAAAGTTTTACAATTACTCAGCCTACAGCTATAACAGCTACTACTTCGCAAACCAATGTATCTTGTAATGGTGGATCGAATGGTTCGGCTTCGGTAACTGCTTCCGGCGGAACTCCGGGTTATACTTACTCTTGGTCGCCTTCCGGAGGAACGGCAGCAACAGCTTCAGGTTTAGCAGCAAGTGCTACACCTTATGTTTGTACAATTACTGATGCCAATAGTTGTTCAATCACAAAAAGTTTTACAATTACTCAGCCTACAGCTATAACAGCTACTACTTCGCAAACCAATGTGGCTTGCAACGGCGGAACTAACGGTTCGGCTTCTGTAACTGCTGCAGGTGGTTCTGGTGGTTATACGTATTCTTGGTCGCCTTCTGGTGGAACAGGAGCAACAGCTTCAGGTTTAGCGGCAAGTGCTACACCTTATGTTTGTACAATTACTGATGCCAATAGTTGTTCAATCACAAAAAGTTTTACAATTACTCAGCCTACAGCTATAACAGCTACTACTTCGCAAACCAATGTGGCTTGCAACGGCGGAACTAACGGTTCGGCTTCGGTAACTGCTGCAGGTGGTTCTGGTGGTTATACGTATTCTTGGTCGCCTTCTGGTGGAACAGGAGCAACAGCTTCAGGTTTAGCGGCAAGTGCTACACCTTATGTTTGTACAATTACTGATGCCAATAGTTGTTCAATCACCGAAAACTTTACCATTACACAGCCTACGGCTATTAATTTTACAACAACAGTTTTATCTGGTTATGATTATAATACTGGATATAGCCAAACTATAGTAGCTTCAGGAGGAACAGGATCTAAAACGTATGCAGTTACAGCTGGAAGTTTGCCTTCTGGTTTTTCGCTATCAACAGCTGGACAGATAACAGGTACTTCAACTCAAATTGCTGATAGTAATTTTACGGTTACCGCTACTGATGATAATAGTTGTACTGCTTCATATAATTTTGTGATGAAATTAAATCAAATTCCAATTACAGTAACTGCAACACCTTCTCAAACAAAAATATATGGACAAAGCGATTCCGTTTTGACCTATACTGTAACACCTAGTTTATTGCCTGGAGACAGCTTTTCAGGTAACTTAACTAGAGCAGTAGGCGAAAATATAGGTGTTTATGCTATAAATCAAGGTTCGCTTTCAGCGGGGTCTAAGTATTTGATTACTTATGTTGGTGCTAACTTTGCTATTACTGCTAAACCAATTACAGTTACTGCTGATGCTTCTCAAAATAAAATCTATGGAACTACAGATCCTGTTTTAACTTATTTAGTTTCGCCAAGTTTAATAAGTGGTGATACATTTACTGGTGCATTAACAAGGGCCGCTGGAAACAATGTAGGAACGTATGCAATTGGACAAGGAAACTTGAGTGCTGGTTCGAATTATACAATCACTTATGTCAGCAAAGACTTTTCAATCACGGCTAAACCAATTACTGTTACCGCAGATGCTTCTCAGAAAAAGGTTTATGGTACAACGGATCCTATTTTTACTTATTCAGTTTCTCCAAGTCTAGTAAGCGGTGATACATTCACTGGTGCATTAACAAGGGTTGCTGGAAACAATGTAGGAATGTATGCGATTGGACAAGGAAACTTAAGTGCGGGTTCAAATTATACAATCACTTATGTCAGCAAAGACTTTTCAATCACAGCTAAACCAATTAATGTTACCGCAGATGCTTCTCAGAAAAAAGTTTATGGTACAACGGATCCTATTTTCACTTATTCCGTTTCTCCTAGTCTAGTAAGCGGTGATTCATTTACTGGAGTTTTGACGAGAACTGCAGGAAATAATGTAGGAACATATGCAATTGGACAAGGAAGTCTGAGCGCTGGCTCAAATTATACGATTACGTATGTCAGCAAAGACTTTTCTATAACAGCCAAGCCAATTACTGTTACCGCAGATGCCTCTCAGAAAAAGGTTTATGGCACAGCGGATCCCGTTCTGACTTATTCAGTCTCGCCAAGTTTAATAAGCGGTGATTCATTTGTAGGAGCTTTGACAAGAGCTACTGGAGAGAATGTAGGAACGTATGCTATTACACAAGGAACATTAAGCATTGGCTCAAATTATACCATTACTTATATCGGTACAGTTTTTACCATTTCTAAGGCAGATCAGATAATTTCTTGGAATCAAGCTCTTGGATCAGGCTGTGATGGAACGAATACGATTACCTTAACAGCTGTTTCAAGCAGTGGCTTGCCAATAAGCTATGTTTCTTCTAATACTAATACTGTAACCGTTTCAAATAGTTCTTTAATTTTTCAAAATTATGGTTCAGCAACTATTACAGCATCACAATTAGGAAACAACAATTACAATCCAGCGCCATCAGTTGTGTTGCCTACTGTAAATAGCCAGCCAAATTTGATTAAAAAACATTTTGATAATATTATTTTCTTTGATAATAGTTCTAAGAATTTTAAAGCTTACAGTTGGTATAAAAATGGAGTTTTAGTTCCAAGTCAAACTACTCAGTATTTTAAAGATACCGAAGGGTTGAATGGTACTTACTATGCTATAGCGACAAAACTAGATGGCACACTGATTACTACTTGTCCGTTGACTTTTTCTTCAACAGTACAAGAAGAATATATTAAAATTGCTCCTAATCCAACTAAAATCAATTCAGATTATCAACTTATCACTAATATATCTGCCTCAAAACTACAAAATTCACATATTGAGGTATTTAGCATTATTGGATTGTTAATCGACAATAAAATTAACAATGAAAATACAGTAACTTTAAAAGCTCCATCTGTTGAAGGCATTTATATTGTAAAATTGACCTTGACAAATGGCAAAACTTTTACAAAAACCCTTCTAGTTAAAAACTAAATAATTTAAAAGTATGAAATCCTCATTTGCTATAAATGAGGATGGACTACTTTAATATTAAAAATATAAAAATGAGATATAATATAAAAAATATAATTAGTATCGCTTTAGTCCTGATTTCTCAAGGAATAACTGCTCAGTTCTACGTAGGTGTCCAAGCAGGAATAGGAAACATTCAAAGTGATGTGGAAGGCACAACGGCCGGACATAGACTTGGAGGAGCCGTAAAAGCAGGCTACATCTATTCATTTACAAATCATATAGGACTTGGTACAGGGCTAGAATTCTCTCAATATAAACAAGAAGTCTTTTTGACTAATTCATCCTATAATCTCTCTAGTTATGAGATTGATGCAACTGGCTCAGCATTCATTTATAATATCGCCATAAGCAATTATAAAGAAAAACAAACCTTGCATGCTGTTCAAATTCCACTTTTCCTGCAATATAAAACCAATATTAATAAAGGGATTGATTTCATTTTTAGAGCAGGTGCAAAATATTTTTTGCCTGTAAAGTATAAAATAGAAGCCACTGCAAATTCTGTGAATGCAAGCGCTTATTATCCAGATGTCAATTTAAATATTAATGATTTGCCAGAATATGGTTTTGGAGTACAGAACAATTATTCAGCAACAGGAGAATATAATACGAAGGGGATTATAATGAGCTCTTTCGAATTAGGTTTTGCTTTTGATATGGGAGCAAAGAATTCTTTATATGCTGCAATGTTCCTTGAAAATGGATATGGATCTATACTTGATCAAGACAGCAATAAATCCGCTATAGGTTATAATCCTACATCGGTTTCAAATAGAGAGGCCAATGGTATTTACAGTATGAATAAAAATGCTGAAATTCGACCAGTTTCTTTTGGAGCAACATTAGGCTGGAATTTTTAAATTTCATGATTATCTCTATTTAACATAAATCTAAAAAAGCACTTTCATTTTCAAAAGAAGCTAATTAGTAAATTTAGGTTTACAAATTTTAAGAAAAAAGGCTGCATCCAAAAATAATTTGATGCAGCCTTTTCGTATTATCTATATCCCCTATTTTTATGATCCTTAAAATATTAAAAATCAAACTAAAACATATTTAAAACGAAACATTATTAGTCGTCATCATGGTTAAAAATGCTTCCAAAAGCCTCTTTTGCCTATAGAAGATTTAGCAATATAACTTCGCATCTTTAGACTATTTTATATGCGAAAATAGTATAACTCATAAAAAATTATTTAAGTAAAAAAATCACTTTTGATTTGATATCTGCTGATGATGCTCCAATCAGAGCCTCAAAATCTCCCGGTTCAGCAACCCACTCGTGCTTTTTATCATCAAAGAAACTCAAGGCTGTTTTGTCTATTGCAAAAGTTACCGTTTTTTCTTCTCCCGCTTTAAGAGAAATTTTCTCAAAACCTTTTAATTCTTTTATCGGACGAACCAAAGACGATTTTAAATCACTGATATAAAGCTGAACCACCTCTGCCCCATCACGGTTTCCTGTATTTTTTACTTTAACCGAAAATGTAATCTGGTCTCCGCTTGACAATTGCTTTTTATCTGCAGTCACTTTACCATATTCAAAAGTTGTATAGCTTAAACCGTGGCCAAAAGGAAACAATGGTTTTATCTTTTGCTTTTCAGCCCAGCGGTATCCTACAAAAATTCCTTCTTTATAAGTTACTTCGTCACCGCCTGGGAATTCTCCTAAAGCATGTGCTCCGTTATCATTTAATTTAACCGGGAAAGTAAAAGTCAGTTTTCCTGACGGATTCACATCTCCAACCAGAACTTTAGCCAAAGCTGTACCTGCTTCAGTACCTAAAAACCACCCCTGCACAATTCCCGGAACTTCATTTACCCAAGGCATAGCCACAGCATTTCCTGAAATGTTTACAAAAACTACATTTTTATTTACTTTAACCAATTCACTGATTAATTTATCCTGATTGTATGGAAGGCCTAACCCTTTTCGGTCTGCTCCTTCTGCATCCTGATTGTCGCTTTTATTCAAACCTCCGAAAAATAAAACTACATCAGCATCTTTTGCTGCTTTTAAAGCTTCGGCAGTTAATTCAGCTGGAGAACGTTTGTCCTCTAAACTCATTTTTGCCACAACTCCATTATACTTACTTGTCGGATCTCCTACGTAGCCGCGGGCGTAAACAATTTCTGCCTGGCTGCCAATTCTTTTCTTTAATCCGTCAAGAGGCAATACTTCGTATTTTGCTTTAAGCGAAGAACTTCCTCCGCCAACAGTCATCATTTTGATTGCATTTTCTCCAATGACAGCAATTTTCTTAGTTTTATTCAAATCAATTGGAAGAATATTGTTCTTGTTCTGAAGCAGTACAATTCCTTCTTCAGCGATTTTTAAACCAGCCTCGGCATGTTCTTTTGTTCCAAATGATCCAAAAGGTCTTTCTCTATTCATCGTAGTTAAGAACGATAAACGCAAAATACGACGTACCTTTTCATCTAATTCTTTTGTTCCTATTTCAGCTTTTGCAATCATAGCAGCATAAGGTTTTACCAAATAATAGTTGTCATAAGCATTACTTGTTCCCCATGAAAGTCCATTAGTCCAAGAACCAAACTCCATGTCCAAACCATTATGAATTGCTTGATTGGTATCATGAACTCCTCCCCAGTCTGAGATTACAACCCCTTTGAATCCCCATTCGCCACGGAGAATATTATTTAACAAAAACTCATTATGACAGCAGTGCTGCCCTTTGTATTTATTGTATGAACCCATAATAGCCCAAGCATCACCTTCCTGAACAGCCGCTTTAAATGCCGGCAGATAAATTTCATACAGCGCACGGTCATCAACTATTACATTTACTGAATTACGGTTTGTCTCCTGATTGTTTAAAGCAAAATGTTTTACGCAGGCTGCAACTCCGTTTGACTGCACCCCTTTAATATAAGGAACCACCATTTTTGAACTAAGAAAAGGATCTTCGCCCATATATTCAAAGTTACGGCCGTTTAATGGTGTTCTATAGATATTTACACCTGGTCCTAACAGTACGTTTTTATTTCTATAACGCGCTTCCTCTCCTACAGATTTTCCATATAGAGAAGCCATTTCTTTATTCCATGTTGCAGATAAAGCAGTAAGTGCGGGAAATGCAATACAAGAGTCATTTGTCCAGCCTGCCTGATCCCATTCGTCCCATTTTACTTCGGTACGAATTCCGTGCGGTCCGTCAGTCATCCAGTTTTCTGGAATTCCCAAACGCGGAACGCCTGGCGAACTGAATTTAGACTGCGCATGAATCATGGCAATTTTTTCTTCAGTTGTCATTCTTGAAAGTGCATCTTCTACACGTTCATTAATAGGTTTTTTATCGTCAAGATAAACTGGAACTTTATTCTGCGCATTCACTCCGAATGAACCTAATAAAAGTAAAAAAACAATTGTTTTAACATTTTTAAACATACCACTTAATTTATTAAATCATTAAAATACCATTAGGGCATTTTAGCATTTCCTAATAATATTGTAAAACTAAAACGTAATAGTATGTGCAGGATTTTTGAACAAAAAAAGTAGTAGAGTAAAAAACTAAAACACTTAAAAACAAACAATTAAAACAAAATAAAGATTAAAAAAAGTAGTGCTTTTAAAATAAAAAATCAGCCTTTCGAGGGGAATAATCCAATTTTCATAACTCTTTCCTCAAAATCATTTCGAGAGACAGCGGCTTTATTCCTGGCTTTGGTCCGATAATTATAAATCGTGCTTAAAGAGTAACGAAGAAATGCTGCGATTTTTACGCTATCAGTTATCCCAAGGCGGATTAGCGCAAAAATGCGGAGTTCAGTATTCAGCAATTCTCCCTGCTTCAATACAACCTGTTCTTCACTGATGAGTAATGCATTAAAATCCTTTACAAAAGTTGGATACAGATTTAGAAAAATTACATCAAAGTTCTCATACAGTTCTTCCAGTTCTTTTTCAACCAGAGTAGTCGATTTAAGCATCTTGAAAATTTCATCAAACTGTTTGAGAGCTGCTTTTTTGTTTAAAATAACACGATAATTTTCCAGCTTATTGATATAACTGGAACACAGACTGAAAAAATGCGCAATATATTCTTCTTTAATATGATTGGATTCCGATAATTGGGCATTTCGTTCCTGTAACTGGCTGTTTGTTTCTGTAATATCCTTATTTAATTCGGCTAACTTCTGGCTGGTTGTAAAAAGTTCTCCCCTAATTCTGGATACTTTTTTCATTTGTCTGTAGACATAAATCACCGCCGCTATCAGGAAAACAGAAAGCAGGCTGATGCATAAAAGATAAATTTGCAGCTCACTTTTTCTCTGGGCTTCCCTTTCCAAATAAGCGGTATTAATAATGGAATAAATCTCAGACATGAACAGTGTACGGAACTGGACATTGCAGTAAAGCGCGTCTTCAATTGCTGACTGTGTAAGCTTATAAGCCATATCAACATCCCCAATTTCATAAAAAACCAATGCCAGTTCCTGAAGTGAAGCATTGTCTTTTATAGCATTTTTGATATCTGCAGTGGCAGAAAGCGCATAATATTTTTTCCGTAGTTCTAATTGCTTTGTTGCCTCATAAATTTTACCAAAAAGATATGTAATCATGGCATACTGTGAATCTTGCTCTTTTGTATTTTTTAATAAAAAAGATAATTGTTTTAGAGCAAGAGCATATTTTCTATTGAAAACATTTTTCTGAGCCTGGTTAATTTTAAACTCCAAAGTCTGAGGATTTAATACACCTAACAGAGAGTCTCTATATTTCCCTATTTGCTCAATATATTCTATGCTCCTGCTATTTGCATTATAATGCTCGAAAAATTCCCTGTACACCACATAATAATTTGGAAGCAGTGATTTGGCTAATGTCTTTTTGTTAATGCTTTTCAAAATGGCCTCCGATTCCCGGTATTTTCCGGATGAAGAATATAGGTTGGCCAATTGCAAATTAGCTAAATCTGAAAAAGTCTTATTTTGTAGTTCTTCAGCAATTACAAGATTTTTTTTGACATATAAAATCGCAGAATCAGAATTGAATTTTTGATATTCGGTATATAAAGTTTTGTTGTAATTGTATTCCTGTTCTTTCGATAAATTTTCTAATTGATTTTTTTTGAAGTTTAAAATACGTTCTTCTTTTAGCAGAACGTACCGTTGTTTATTTTTTATAGCTTCATTTAAATTATCAAAAATAGAATCATTACTATTCGATGAAAAAACCGAATAACTTAACGTAAATAAAAAAAACAGCAGGTAATTTTTCAAACTTAATACTGGCTAAAGGATATGGATTACAAATATAATAAAGAGAACCCATTGGATTAAATTATTTAAAAATGTAATGTGCATTAAAATTAAAAATAATCAGGATGAAATAATAGAATAAGTTAAAATACCTGATAATTATAACTACGCTTTAATTTATAAGTTCAATTGTCTCAGTAAAACATTACAAATAACAATTTTACACTTTTTATTGCCTTTAATTGGGGCAGATGAATAAAAAAAGAAGCTTATCTCACAAAACGTGATAAAGCCTCTTTCAGTAATAATTTCTTGATTTAATATAAAAAAGAAACAACAAATAGTTATAATGTCTTTTGCTTATTATTTGAAAACCAAACCAAATTTCACAACCACGTGAAAACCAAAAATCAAATATTAAAACTATCAGCTAACTGATAAAGACAACTATCTGTCATTTCTTTAAAAAAAACATACTTAACTTCTCTAAAAAACAATACAATCTAAAATTATATTTTCAGCATGTTTTGAATTTTATGATATTATTCATTAGAAGGTTTTCCAATGGTAGCAAGGATTCCACCATCTACATAAAGGATGTGTCCATTTACAAAGTCACTCGCTTTTGATGACAAAAAGATCGCTGCTCCCTGTAAATCTTCTGGGTCTCCCCAACGATTTGCAGGTGTTCTGCTGATGATGAACTCGTTGAAAGGATGTCCATCAACTCTAATTGGAGCTGTTTGACTAGTTGCAAAATAACCAGGACCGATACCATTTGTTTGGATGTTAAATTTAGCCCACTCTGTAGCCATATTTTTGGTCAACATTTTCAAACCTCCTTTTGCGGCAGCGTAAGCACTAACATCTTGTCTTCCCAATTCGCTCATCATTGAACAAATGTTGATGATTTTTCCTCCTCCGCGCTCAATCATTCCTTTAGCAACAGTCTTAGAAACAATAAAAGGGCTGATCAAATCTACATTGATTACTTGCGCAAAATCTTCCACTTCCATTTCGATGATCGGAGTTCTTTTGATGATTCCTGCATTGTTGATCAAAATATCGATAGGACCAACTTCGGCTTCTATCTTTTTAATATTTTCAATTACTGCGGCTTCGTCAGTTACGTCAAAAATATATCCGTAAGCTTCAATCCCTACAGATTTGTACTCTGCAACTGCATTATTCACCGCTTCCCATGAAGAACGATCGTTTACTACAATTTTAGCTCCGGCGTGACCAAGCCCTTTAGCCATAGACATTCCTAAACCATGAACACCTCCAGTAACCAGAGCTGTTTTACCTGTTAAATCAAATAAATTTATCGACATATTAATTAGTTTTTTTGTTTATCTTAAATCAGTTATTTTACAAACATCCATATCTGCATAATCTAGGTTTTCACCTGCCATTCCCCATATAAATGTGTAATTGCTGGTTCCGGCTCCAGAGTGGATAGACCATGGTGGAGAAATTACAGCTTGGTGATTGTTCATCCAAATGTGTCTTGTTTCTTGCGGCTCACCCATGAAGTGACAAACGGCTTGGTTTTCTGGAATGTCCATGTAAAAGTAAACTTCCATTCTGCGGTCGTGTACGTGAGCTGGCATGGTGTTCCAAACGCTTCCAGGCTTTAATTCGGTCATTCCCATTTGCAACTGACAAGTAGTAACTATTCCACCTATAATCATTTGGTTTACCGTACGGTGGTTGGCTGTTTCCATTGTACCCAAGTGTAGTTTATTGGCTTCTGCCAAACTTACTTTTTTGGTTGGATAGTTTTTGTGTGCGGGAGCTGAGTTTATGTAGAATTTTGCCGGATTTTTAGAATCATCACTTTTAAAGATTACTTCTTTGTTTCCGCTTCCAATATATAATGCGTCTTTAAAACCTAAAGGATATTCAGTTCCTTCAACTACAACAGTGCCATTTCCTCCCACATTGATAATCCCCATTTCTCTTCTTTCTAAAAAGTAAGTCGATTTTAAAGGATCGATTGTTTCAAGAGTTAAAGGGGTGATCGGAGTTGCTGATCCTGCAATGTAACGATCGTAGTGTGAGTAAGTAAGGATTATTTCTCCTTCTTGCATCAAATTGTCAATTAAGAATTCTTCTCTTAATTGTTTGGTATCATATTGCTTTACTGCTTGTGGACTTGAAGCGTATCTTGAACTGTATTTTGTCATAATAAATTATTATTCAAATATTTATATTCTTTTTAAAACAAAAATTAAATCTATTAAAGCTTTTATTTTTTTTCAAAAGTAATATTTATTTTCAATAATACAATCGATTGTACAAAAAAATCCAATCGATTGTACAAAATTTAATATCTTTGTTACCAATAAAACAGATTTGCAACAATTGCAATAAAAAATTACCTTTTAAAAAGTATAGAAGTTTCGCAAAAAGCAAATCGAATGATGAAAACATTGCAACAAAAAATGAAGAACAGTAAAATAACTATCCATGATATTGCCAAGGAATTAAACATTGACAGTTCTACAGTTTCTAGAGCATTAAGTAACAATAGCAGGGTCAAGCAAAAGACAAAAGACCTTGTCAATGCCAAAGCTCTTGAACTTGGATACCAAAGAAATTTACTGGCCTCCAATCTTCGCAGCAAGAAAACCAATACAATTGGAGTTATTGTTCCCAGAATTTCACGTCATTTCTTTTCTTCGGCAATTGCCGGAATTGAAGAAACGGCTTATGATGCAGGTTACAACGTTATTATATGTCAATCATTGGATCATTTTGAAAGAGAAAAAAAAATAGTTCAGTCGCTTTCTGCAAATCGGGTTGATGGTGTTTTGATGTCTATATCAATGGAAACCAAAGACGACGAATCATTACAATTTTTAAAAAATACTGACACACCACATGTCCTTTTTGACAGAAATATCAATATGTCGGGATACAGTAGCGTTGTTATTGACGATTTTCAGGGAGGATTTGATGCTACTGAACATTTAATTCTTCAGGGATGTAAAAATATTGCCCATTTTTCAGGGCCACAAGAGCTAGAAATTTACAAAAATAGATTCCTTGGTTATGAAGCAGCTTTGAAAAAACATAATATTCCTTTGAAAAAGGAATTGATTATATCTTCAAAATTAATGGAAGCAGATGGTATTGAAAATGCAAAAAAAATGCTTGCGCTGAACATACCAATAGACGGAATCTTCTCTGCTAATGATACTGCTGCTATCAGTGCTTTGCAGTATTTAAAAGAGCAAGGAATTAAAATTCCTCAAGAAATAGCAGTCGTAGGTTTCAGTAACGAACCTATTTCTTCTATTATTGAGCCATCACTGACTACTATTGATCAGCCGGGATTTGAAATGGGAAAAATTGCTATGAATTTACTTCTGTCCCGAATTAAAAATAAAAATGAACCAACTGCACCTGAAACTATAGTTTTGAAACCAGTCTTGTTAAAAAGAAATTCTTCTAAAAGATTAAAACAAGACTAATTCTTGTAAAAAAATTAAGGCTGCTCCTAACAAAAGGAGCAGCCTTAACTAACTAAACTTATTAATCTCTCTAACCAAAAAGAGTTCAATCTCTTAAAGTTTTGGCCTATACCAAAACTTATTTTACCAGAATAGTCACTTCAGCCGATTTTAACCAGTTACTACTAAACTTCACTGTTATTGGTTCGTTACCTCCTGTAGCCTGAATATAAGCTACCAAATGACCGTGAAATACTCTCTGAACATTATCGGTATAATCACCCATATCTGTATTATTTCCAGCTTCCAGTCCTAATAATTTTCCTGAACCGCTTACATTGCAGGTAACTTCATTATCTGAAAGCATTACCGGTAAACCTTTTTCATCCAACACCTGCACAATTACTTTTGCAACACCTTTGTCCTTATTGATAGTTATGTTTTTTTCATTAATCACTAAAGCATTTGGCTGTTGGGAGGATACTATTGCATATCGGCTAACCAATTTATTATCATTACCTAATCCGATGGCTTCCAGTTTACCCGAAGTAAAAGGAATGTCCCAGTAAATAATTCCAGTTTGTTCATCATATTTTTTCTCCTCACCAACCACTTTTCCGTTTAGTTCCAAACGCGCTTTAGGAGCATTGGTATAACAAACCACTCTAATCATTTGCCCATCAGTATAATTCCACAACGGCCAAGCATCTTTAGAAAGTGCTGCATCGTTATTAACCGGATAAGTTCCTGCATAAATCATTGGTTTATCCGACCATAATGACTGACGAAAGTACCCTCTTGGTTTAATCATACCTGCAAAATCTACTAATCCTGAGTAGAATCCTCTTGATGGCCAAGCATTAGATTCACCCAAATAATCAATTCCTGTCCATAAGAACTGTCCAAATATATGCTCGTTATTTTTTACTGCCAGCCATGGCCCCATATCATGAACATTCTCACTTCCGAAAATCACTCTGTTTGGGTATTTTTTGTGATCCGAACCATATTTGCTTTCTGTATAATTGTATCCAGTAATATCTAAAGCTCCCGGATATTCTGTTTCGTTAGACATTGCAACTCCAGCCAATCCAGCAGTTGTAGGACGAGATTTATCGTATTTTTTCACCGCCGCAACAAGACGTTTGGCTATACCGCCAAGACGCATTGCATCTGGAGCATCTTTTTGGTAACCTCCATAATTCGCTTGTCCAAAACCTTCTGTTCCTTTATCCAGAACAGGATGCGAGTAAGGATCATTTGGATAATCCACTTCATTACCTATACTCCATCCAAATACCGAAAGATGATTTCGGTCACGACGAACCATATCTTCCAAATCTTTCTCACCCCAATCGGCAAATATATCATTGGAACCTTCAAAACCAGGTGTTCCAACATTCCATCCTGTTAACCATTTGCGTTTAGGGAATTCCCATTCGTCATAAGCTTCGTTAAGAACTAACAATCCCAATTCATCACAAAGAGCATAAAAATCAGGAGCCTGCGGATTATGACTAGTTCGGATTGCATTTACACCAATTTCTTTTAAAGTTTGTAGTCTTGTTTTCAAGACATCTCTTGGCACAGCAACACCTAAAACTCCTGCATCATGGTGTAAACAAACACCTTTCATTTTCATCCATTTGCCGTTAAGCGCAAAACCTTTATTAGCATCAAAAGTAAAAGTTCTAAAACCTGTTGAAGTAACCGTTTTATCGATTGGTTTTCCATCCTTCAAAACTGTTGTTTTCAACTGATACAGATTAGGATGCTCCAAATCCCATAGTTTAGGATTTTGTACTTTTATTTTGGCTTCAACTTTGTTAGCTGCATTTGCTTCAACAGCAACTTTTTGAGAACTTTTAGCAACTACTTTTCCATCACTGCCCAAAAGCTCGTTTACAACTGTAAGGTTTGTTTTGGCAGATGTACCGTTTTCCAAAGCCACTTCCACATTCAAAGTTCCGGTTCCATTAGTAACTTCCGGATAAGTATAAACTCCCCATTGACCAATATGCACCGGGTTTGAATACACTAACCATACGTTACGGTAAATTCCTGAACCGGTGTACCAACGTGAATCGGCGCTCTTGCTATGATCCACACGTACAGCAATGATATTGTCTTCACCGTATTTTACAAACGGAGTAGCATCATAAGCAAACGAAATAAATCCGTTAGGGCGTTTACCTAAAGAGTGGCCATTTATAAAAACTTCACTTCTGTTGTACACTCCTTCAAAATATAAATAGACTTTTTCTCCACGTTTCTCTTGGGGAATGTTCAATGTTTTTCGGTACCAGCCAATTCCTCCAGGCAAATAACCTGTACAACTCGCCAAAGTGGGACTCAATCTCCCTTCGACACTCCAGTCGTGAGGCACATTGACAGATTGCCATTTAGTGTCATTGTAAGTAGTATTTTGAGCATTCTGAGCATCCTCAAGTGTAAACTTCCAATTGTCATTAATTTTTTTTGAATCTCCAAACGATATCTGGCTAAAAGCAGACATACAGGAAAAAAGAAGAATTGGTAATAATAATTTTTTAGTAACCATTATATAAAGTTTTTGTTATTCATTTAAATCTAATCTGTTAGCAATCCCTTTTAAGAATGTTATTTTTTTACTGGCTTAATTCCGGCATGAGTGGGTTTCACTGTTACAATATTCCCGTCTTTGTCAAACTCCATTTTATCAATACAAACTTCCCTGTTGAATCCTGCGGCATCTCCCATAGTAATTCCCTTTGGATAATTGAAACGATGATACACGATATACCATTCGTCTTTACCCGGTATTTGAATTACCGAATTATGACCTGTCGCATAAATCTCAGCTTCTTTGTCTTTGGCTATAACCAAATTGTTTTCAGGAATACTGATTTTTCCAGTCGGAGAATCGGAAGTTCCGTAGCGGACTTTGTAATTCTCACTTCTAGTATCATCCTCAGACCATAAGAAGTAATATTTACCATTTCTGAAAAAGACAGTTGTCCCCTCGCGAAAAGTATTGTCTGGTGTCATAACCTTGATTGATTCCTCTTTGATCGAAATCATATCGTTATTGAGTTCGGCGCAAGCCATATAACCATTACCCCAGTACAAATAACTTTTTCCGGTTTTTGGATCTGTGAAAACATCAGGATCAATTTGCTGTCCGCCCGAAACCCCATTTGGCAATTTTTCCACCAATGGTTTTCCTGAATCCACAAAAGGTCCTTTTGGGTTATCGGCAACAGCCACACCAATTTTTTGGGCAGCGGTAAAATAGAAGTAGTATTTATAATCATTTCCCACTTTTTTCTCCGTAATACAGGGAGCCCAGGCATTTCTATTTCCCCAACTTACATCTTTTTCCAAATCAAGAATGATTCCTTCATCAGTCCAGTTTACCAAATCGGGAGAAGAGAATGTTTTAAAATAAGTACCAGACCAGCCATCAAATCCATCACTTGTAGGGTAGATGTAATATTTGCCTGTTTTTTCAGAATACAAAATATCCGGATCCGCATAAAAACCGTTCAACGCCGGATTATTTGCCACCGAAGCAGTAACCAACCATGTTTCAGTTGGTTTTCCTTCAATTGCAACGGTATATTTTACAGCTCCTTTTGTAAAATTCTGAGCCGTTTTTGGTTCAATATTTACCCCTGCATATTTTGTAAAATCAGGTTTAAAAGAAGCAAGATTGGTTCCGAATTTTACCGGTAAATGAACTTGTTTCGCAACATCATCAACTTTTACATTTGTTTTCTTTACGTCTTTGGCTTCTGGCGAACTTAAAATATCTTTTGCAGTTCCCCATTTGCTTTCCAATCGTGCCAATTCACTCGCAGTTATAGGCATAACCGTTCCATGACGCGGATGGAAATTCATTGAAACCGCATTGTCAATAACCGAGAAATTTTCTAAGTCATTCGTTTTTGTAAACTGATATTTTCCTTTTGTATAAAGGTCATACATCAGAATATAATCATTAGAATTATTCAGTTTGAAGACCCCAGCTCCTTCCACCGGATATTTTGTTTGCTGAACATATTTGTCTCTCAAAACATAACCTTCGGTCAATTTGTCGGAAACCGCTATTTTTATCCCCGCTCCTGCTCCTTCTGTTTTGAAAAACAAATGATATTTATTGTCTTTAAAAATAATTTCACCGTCAATGCAGGCACCATTTGTCGGACTAAAAAACAATTGTTTCGGTTCGGTTTCCAAATCGGTAAAATCAGCATTGGCGTAAGCATAATAAATTTTGTCAATATCGTTTCCGTGCTGCATTGACCAGTAAATCATGTACTTTCCTTTTTGAGTATCATAAATGGTCTGCGGCGCCCAGACACGCTTTAAGTTTTCATTGTTTGGGTATTTCTTTTGAATATTAATTACTGATGAACTCCAGTTTACCAAATCATTCGACTTCAATAAAACCATTGCTCTGTTGGAATCCCAGCCTTTGGCAGAAACCATGTCGGTTGCCACCATGTAAAAAGTTTTGCCGTCAACTCCACGCAAAATATGGGGATCTCTTATTCCTCCCGATGAGCTGATCTGTTTGGAATCAATAACCGGCTGATTGTTATTTAGCGCCCTGAAATTGTAGCCATCGTTGCTTACCGCAAAACGAATCGCTTCCTCATCATTTGAATTTCCTGTAAAATAAGCAAATAAATAAGCCGTGGTTTTTATGACTGAACTCTTTGCTTCCGATTTAGGCAATTTCTTTTTCGAAACCTGCTGTGCATTGGCTATGCCAAAAAAAGACAAAGCAACCGTCAAAACAGCAAACCTAAAAATGCTTCTCTTTTGGGTTAATATTTTTGAATTATAGTTCATATTTTTAATAAGAAATCCGATTAATATGCGATTTATCTCTGCCCAATTTTATTGCAATTCACCAACAAAAGTGACAACTGATTTTGCAGGAATTTCAACCGCATCGATTTTCTGAATGTCCGCTCTTTTTAAATTGGTATTTTCGGAGGTAACATAAGGTGTCAATTCATTTTTTTTAACTGTCCCTTTTGTTAAATCAAACTTATATTTCTGGACCGATTTCCCGCAGTTAACAGCAACAATAACCAATTTTTTATTTTTGATATCTTTGTATGCGGTCAGCATCACATCGTTTGCAGAACCCAATTCATCCTGATTTGGCACATCAACTCTCTGCATCCCCGGACGCACAAACAAGGAATAATTCCCCAAAGCCCAAAGCAGTTTTGAATCATGGAAATTCCCATCATTTTTAACATAATCAGGAGCTGTTCCACCATTGCTTTTTCCGTCATCCAAATAAATCAAACCATCTTTATAATCTACTCGCGTAAGTGATGTCCACCATTGCCAAGAAGCCGCATTCGCAAGAGCGATATCATTGTGTATCAAACGGGCAACAAACAAGGCAGTTTGCATACCCAAATCCCTTCCCCCTCCGGCACCTCCTGGAATTTCAGCTTCTCCCGGATTTTCCAAAATACAGTATTCCGACTGCCAGTATTTTAAACCTGGTTTTTGTTTTACACTTGCTGCAATCAATTTTCTACTTAAAACTTGTTTGTCAACAGGCCAAGTGGTAAAATAACTATGTCCCAAAATGACGTTCTTTACATTTGGTAACTTCGAAATATTGTTTCTTGAATTTCCAAAAAAGTAATCAATCTGATTATCTCTGTTTTCTCCATTTACATTTTCATACAGATAGTTAATTTGTGCCGCTTCGGCTAGAACAATTTCTGTACTCATTTTTTGAGATTTGAGTTTATCAGAAAGCGCCTTGGTTAAATTGAATATTTCTTCATTCGTAGCAGGTGTTCCTTCCTGACTGTTTTTATCTCCGTTGTTGGCCATCCATTCCCATTGTGGCTCATTTATAGGACTTACATAATCGAATTTAATTTCTTCTTTTTTCTCCAATCCCTGAATGCTTTTCACTAGGAAATCGGCAAATTTTGGAAGTGCTCCTTCTTTCAGATTCAGTTTGTTTTTTTGAGAAGAAAAAGCCAATCCGTTATTGGTCATAAAAACAGGAGGACTATTGGTAAAAATCAAATATTTTTCTACTCCTCGCTTTTTGGCCGCTTGCAAAAACCATCTTTGTCCTTCTTGTTTTGACCAATCATAAGTCCCATCGGCATTTAAAAAGCATTCACTTCTTCTCCATTCATCCGAAATCTTACTGTTTTCGCCTTGTTCCATACTTCCTGCCCCAAGATTGAACCTCCAAATCGAAAGTCCGATACCTTTTGGATTTCCCTGCGCATCGATTTCTTTGCTAAAAAGCAAATCGGCAATAGCATCCTTTTTTTGCTGTGGCCAATTTTTTCCAACAAATTGACATCTCCACGCATCAGATCCTCCAAAACCATCCATGGTTTGCATGACATTATCGATACTAATTGTAGCGGTTCTTTGTCCAAAAAACAGTGAACTCATTAACAATAAAAGCGAGACATATACTTTTTTCATTCTATTTCTTTTTTATTGAAGCAACCTTGTCATTCCAAGCAAGAAGTAATCTTCTTTATTTATTAATTTCCTTCTTCCCTGAAATGACATAAATTGCGTAAAACCATCCTTTATAAAACTACTGATTTATTTTTTTTCAGCTTATTATTTATAATTACCAACGTATGTTACAACCGATCTAGCTTCTATTTCAAAATTTGTAGCATCAACATCAGTTCCTTTTTTCAAACTTTTAGCATCTGAAGTTGTATATGGTGTAAGCTTATTATTAGTTAACGTCCCACCTGAAAGATTCAATTTATATGTTCTCGCAGAAGAACTAAAATTAACCGCCACGATTACCAGTTTTTTATTGATCACATCTTTATAAGCTGTTACCATTACATCAGTAGTAGCTGTCGAGTTATCTAAATTTGGTATTTGAACCCTTACCATTCCCGGTTTTACAAAGAAAGAGAAATTTCCTAAAGCCCAAAGTGTTTTAGAATCCCTAATGTAACCGTCATTTTTGCAATAATCAGCTCCGCCCGCTCCCTTACTCGCTCCATCATCTACGTGTATCAATCCATCTTTGTAATCACCACGGCTTATTGCTGTCCACCACTGCCAAGAAGTAACACCTCCAACAGCGATATCAGTGCTTACAATACGAGCTGTCCAAAGCGCCAACTGCATTCCCAAGTCTCTTCCTGCTCCTGCTCCGCCTGGCAATTCAGAAGTTCCAGGGCTTTCGAGAACACAATATTCAGAAGACCAAAGACTAAGTCCCGGTGCTGTTAGAATTTTTGAGGCTGCTAATTGTCTTGAAGAAACAAGTGTACTCAATGGCCATGCCTGCCAATAACTGTGTCCAGATATTGTTTTCTTCACGTTACTCAAGCCTGCAATGTTTTTGGTAGAATTTGGTCCAAAGAAATAATCAATCTGGTTGGATCTGCTTTCTGTACCGCTTACTGTTTTATAAAGCGGTTCATAAGCTCCTGCTTCGCCAACTACAATTTGGGAACTAAGTCCTTTTGCCTGCAATTTTGGAGATAGAATATTTACAAAACTGTAAATATTGGCATTGGTTGCCGGTGACCCCTCCTGACTAGTTCCATCCCACTCATATTGTGGTTCGTTGAAAGGACTGATGTAATCTATTGTCAAACCTTGTTCTGTTTTTAACTTGTCAATAGCATTTACCCAAAAATCAGCCAAGTCAGGCATTTTACCATCTTTCAAATTGTAAAATTCTTTTATGCTTGCATGTGCTTTGCCATTATTGGTTAAATAAACAGGAGCACTATTTGCGAAAGCCAATAATTTTTCAACTCCGCGCTCCTTAGCGGCTTTCATAAACCATACTTGTCCTGCTTGCTTACTCATGTTATAAGTAACACCATCGGTAGTAAAACATTCTGTACGTCTCCATTCATCACCTATATCACTTGCATCTCCCTGTTCTGTACTTCCGGCACCAAGATTGAAACGCCATAATGACAAACCAATTCCTTTTGGATTTCCATCAGCATCAACTTCTTTGCTGAATAATAAATCTGCAATTCGGTTTCTTTTATCAGAAGGCCAATTTTTACCTATAAAGTTACATTGCCAGGCATCTGATGCACCAAAACTCTCCATAGTCTGAAGATTTGCATCAAGATTCACATTCAAATCCTTGGTTGTGGAAGAAACAGGTTGTGAATCATTTGTATTATCAGATGAGCTGCAACTCGTGATTAAAGTTGAATTAATGAAAAGCAAACCTGCAAATAGCAGGCTTGCTTTATAGTTTTTAAAAAAATCCATACTAGTAACCAGCGTTTTGAGTAATTAAACCACCGCTCAAATCGATTTCCAACTGAGGTATTGGCCACAACAAGTTTTTAGTAGGACTGAAATTTATCCCTTTGTCTTGTGCCTCTTTCAAATTGGTAGTTTCATATTGGTCTGTAGAACTTAAATTGTATTTTACAAAAGTTCCATTTGGTCCCATCAAAGATTCGATAACCGGTTTTCCTGTACTTGGGTCTTTTTCACGACGAATATCAAACAAACGTAATCCCTCGAAAGCTAATTCTAAACGACGCTCTTTGTAGATTTGTCTCAAAAGATTAGGACCTGCCAAACCAACTTTAGGATCAAGTTTTACACGCGCTCTGATAACATTGATATCTGCCAAAGCTCCTCCTGCATCTCCCAACTGATAAGCTGCTTCTGCTCTTGTCAAATACATTTCGGCCAGACGAATCAAAGGCACATTCAATGGTAAGTGACCGTCTTTTTTGTCCAATGCTCGGCGTGTAGCAATTGGAATGTAATATTTACGGCAGATACGTCCTGATTTATTGTCGTTCAAGCTAAATTTATGAGTTGGGTTAAGAACCTCATCACCATAAGCTGCTTCACCCCATTTAGTAATTGTGCTTCTGCGACGTACCACATCATTTTCAGAAAGATAAGCATTCTCCAAGTCACTCGTTGGCATACACCATCCCCAACCATCAATAACATCTTTTGCGTCATTACTTGGGAAATTTTTCTTGTCTTCGCCCCTTGCTCCCGAGAAAGTTGGAAGCATAGATCCTAAACTTTTATCCTGTACAGAAGATGACTGAGCTTCCAAAATTGATTCTACACCGTTATGATTATTTACATCCCATATCTTCAAGAAATCTGCTTCAAGAGCATAAGGTCCTTCAGTAATCACTTTGTTTGAATATAATTTTGCTTCTGCCCATTTTTCCTGGAACAGTGACACACGTGCCAATAAAGCATAAGCTGCCCATTTGTTAACTCTACCGTTTCTGTCAACTGGGATTTTTTCCAATTTTGCTGCAGATTCTTTAAGATCAGCTTCAATTTGTGCATACACAGCAGTAACTGGACTGCGTTGCAATTTCAAATCACCTGTTCCAAGAGATGTTGTATATAATGGAACTGCTCCAAAATCATTTACCAATTCATAATAACAATAGGCACGAACAAATAATGATTCACCTATATATTGATTTTTCTGAGTTTCGGAAAGCGGTGACAAAGCCATCTTCTCTAAACCAATATTAACCGATTGAATGGTATAATAATGAGCTGTATAGATACTGTTCATACATCCCATATTTTCTGGTGTAACGATGTACTGCGCACAAGGTCTGAAAGCACCGCTGTCCTGTCCTGTATTCCCCATCCAAGCATCATCGGTAGCTGTTTCATTTGTTAATCTTGGCGCCAGTAATGTGTACCAGTCGTTTGTTAACAACAATCTATGCGTTAATTCGTTTACATAATTTTCGCATTCTTGTGCTGTTTGAAAGTAGTTTTCTAAAGTTTGAGTTCCTCTCGCTTCTTTCTCGATAAAATCATCACAGGAAACTGCAAATGCAGCAAAAGCGATTATTGATACTATTATTTTTTTCATGTTCTTTTATATTAAAATGCTACATTAAGACCCAATAAGATTGTTGGTTGAACTGGATAATTCCATCCTCCAAAACCTGATCCTAAAACTCCTCCACCAACTTCAGGATCAACACCTGTATAGTTGGTTACAGTCCATAAATTTTGACCTGACACAGACAATCTTAGTTTATCCAAACCAAATTGGTTAAGGAATGTATAACCTAATTGGATGTTTTTCATACGCATGTATGAACCGTCTTCAACATACATAGAAGAGAATTTCGTGAAGTTCTCATTGTTATCATTTTTCGACAAACGAGGAACATAATTAGAAGTTCCCTCACCATGCCAAGCCATATCTTCAAGTCCGGCTACTTTATTTGTCAAACTTGCACCATTATATAAATCAGAGATATTTTGATTTATAATTTCATTTCCAATACTTGCGTAGAAGTTTGCAATCAAATCAAAGCCTTTGTAAGCAAAACTCAAATTCAATCCCACAGTATAATCAGCCCAAGGAGAACCAATTTTTGTTCTGTCTTTATCATCCAATTTTCCGTCACCATTCACATCTTTGAAACGAACATCACCTACTTGTGCATAAGGTTGCAACTTGTTTCCGTGCTCATCAGTATGAGAATTCAATTCTGTTTGATTTTGGAACAAACCATCAGCTACATATCCGTAGTAATATCCTGGCTCATCACCTTTCACAGTTAACGTTCTGTTGCTTGATCCGTATAATTTTTCATCCTCAGCAGACAAAGAGACCATCTTAACATTCACAGTCGTAAAAGTTACATCAGCTCCATAAGAGAAATCCCCTTTTTTGTCTTTGTATGACAAAAGCAAATCAATACCATTAGACTTCATAGATCCTACGTTTGTCCACATAGTTGAATACCCTGGAAAACCGCTATATGTTGGAAATTGTTTCAAGAACAACATATCTTTTGTTGTTTTTTCGTAATATTCCAAAGACCCAGAAACTTTGTTTTTCCATAATCCAAAATCAAGACCGAAGTTGATATCTTCAACAGTCTCCCATTTGATATCTTTGTTTGCCATAGATGAAGGGTAAGAAGTATCTACAACTTCACCACCAATCACATAATAACCTTGACCGATGTTTGATTGATAAACAGAACCTGGTAAGTTTTGGTTACCCACTCTACCCCAACCAGCTCTTAATCTAAGGTCGTTAACAACTGATTTTGCATTTTCCATAAAACTTTCATTTGAAATTCTCCAAGAAGCAGAAGCAGATGGGAAATTAGCCCATTTATTATTTGCCATAAACTTTGAAGAACCGTCACGTCTGAAAGTACCTGTCAAGTAATATCTGCTGTCATAGTTATAAGAAAGACGCGAAATATATGACTCCAAAGAACTAGACCAGCTGTTACCGCCACTGTTACGGTTTTTGGTAGCGGCATTTACTTCTCTCATCAAATCAGAGTTGTTAGGAACACCTTCTCCATAAGCCCAAACATCATTTCCATTGTACTCTTCCATTGTAGCACCTACCATCAAAGACAAATTATGTTTATCAGCAAATGTTTTAGAATACGTTGCTGTTGTTTGCCAAGTCCAGTCGTGATTAGTAGTATTCTTTCTTTCAACACTATTGATTTCTGCTTTTTCGTGTGCAGCATCAATTACGAAATCTGGTCTAAAAATACTTTGTGTTTTATCACCCACTTCAATAGAACCTTGAGTACGGAAAACCAATCCTTTGATAGGTTCGTATTGCAAATAAGCATTGGTATTCAAACTATATTGATCTGTGAAATCATCGTATCTGGCTACAGAAGCAACCGGGTTCCAAACATACGAAGGCGAACGTGCATAGATGCTGTACTCATTTTCTGTTCCGGTCAATTGATCTGCCGGTTTGTAAATTGGCGTGATTGGATCAATTTTATCAAAATCGGCCCAGTTGCCCGGTGAACCCCAAGTTTCAAAACGTGGGTTCAAAGTAATTCCCATAGAAACTTTATCCGAAAACTTAAAATCATTGGCAATTCTTGCTGTAATTCTTTCCCATCCACCAACTTTATAAAAAGAATCCGATTTGTAATAATTCAAACTAGCAGCGTACGTATTTTTTTCTGACCCTCCGCTAACACCGATAGAAGCATTTCTTACAGGAGAACCTTTATCAATTCCAGCTCTCCACCAGTCAGTAGTTTTTCCTCTGTATTGCTCCGCATTTGGCAAATACTCAGGATATCCAGAACTGGTATAAGCTTTATTCATAATGTTGGCATATCCCTCAGCATCGGCCATATGGTATGGGTTATTCATCATTTGATAACCATTACTCAAATCAACATTGAATTTTGGTTTTCCTATTTTACCTCTTTTAGTTGTAATAAGGATTACCCCATTGGAAGCACGAGAACCATAAATAGCACTCGCAGAAGCATCTTTCAATACATCCATGGATTCAATTTCATTGTTGCTCAAAAAATTGATATTTGTCCCCATTGGAACTCCATCCACAACATAAAGAGGGTCTGTACTCAAGTTTACCGTAGAAATACCACGGATAAGTACTCTCGGCTGGGCTCCTGGACCTCCGGCACCGGTAATTTGAACACCGGCAACTTTCCCCTGTAATGATTCGGTTGCATTACCAACAGTCATTGTTTGAAGCTCTTTACCTTTTACAGAAGAAATTGAAGTAGTTATATCTTTCTTTTTCACAGTTCCATAACCCACAACTACAACTTCTTCTAAGTTTTGACCTGCTTGTTCCAAAACAACATCAACAACTGTTCTATCTCCAACTTCTATTGTTTTAGTAGTAAAACCAATAAAAGAAAATTGAAGTTGTGCATTTTTATTTGGAACTACAATAGAATATTTACCATCAAAATCAGTTGATACTGCAGTCGCTGTTCCTTTCACAGCAATATTTGCTCCGGGAACAGGCAAAGCACTTTTGTCCTTAACAGTTCCTTTTATTGTTATTTGCGCAAATGTTGCAGCACTGCACAACATGGCTATAAATAACCATATAAATCTATATTTCATATCTAAATATTTTATTTATTAAATGTTATAACAAAGTCATAACAAACTATTTTTTTGTTATAAAGGCTCTTTCCAACTCGGTATCAACAATAACTTTGTAAACCCCAGCAGCTGCTGTGTATGCTCCATTACCATTGTCTCCTGGTGACATAGTAGCAATACCATTATTAATCAATCTCCATTGTGGATTCCACCATTGACCTGAGAAAGTAATTTTCATAGTTGATCCTGTAAGCGTAATCTCTCCAACTAATTGATATGGATTATCTGGATTATTTTTTAAGTGTAAGCCAGCCATAACCCAACCATTCCAAGTATCCCAGTTAGCGTCTTTAACACCTTCACCGCAAACACTTACAAAAGGTTTTCTTAACGCTTCATTGTCATTCCATACTCCGTTTGCAATATCAGCCCACACTTTGCTTGATGGTGTATATTTTGTAACAGTATAAGCTAGTGTATTTGGATTTACTTTTATTAAATAATATCCTTTTGTAGGTAAAATAATTGGAGAAGAATTTACATCATCAGTCAAACTTCCTGAAGCTGTCAATCCGAAACAGTGTGGTGCAAAATCAGATTCTTGTCCTAAGAAATAAACTTGTTTATTATCTGAATCAGCATAATATTTGAATTCAAAATCTTGTCCGTTTTTATTATGGAAATACATTGGCACCCCAACTGCATCTGTTGTAAGGTTAGTACCTTTTGGTTGGTCACAAAGATAAATTGCAGGATATTCATTAGTTGCTACAACATTGATATTTAACGAACCTGTATTTGGTATAGCAAATTTATCTTTTGCAGTAATTGTCAACACATAATTCGCAGCTGTTACAGGCAATGTATATGTTTTGTTGAATGTATAAGATTGAGGAGCGCCTGTCAATTGAATTACATCATTGATACCAAGTGCCGCACACTGTACTTGAACAAAATCGATTCCTGAATTATCATTAACAGTAAAGTTAACCGGCATTTTATTGCTTGTTGACAACAAGACAACAGCTCCTTCTTTTGGTGTTACCATAGATATTGCAGGAGCATCAAATTCTCCATCTAAACGCAAGTTGATATCCTTATCTACTGAATTCCCTGAAACATCCGTTACCGTCAGCTTAATTTTGAATGCCTCAGATGTTCCTCTATCAGAGGGAATTGTGAAGAAATAGCTCAAATCATACGATGTAAGTAATGGATCTGTCGCATAAGTGATTACTTTATCCAAAGACAATTCCGGTATTTGAATTCTTACGCTCTTTAATCCTAAGTCATCTGCCAAAGCAGCTTTAATTTCAAATTTTCTATTAGGTGCTCCATAAATTTCTGTTGTCCCAACAACAAGCGTTGGAGCTGCCGAACTTGGAAAGCCTGTTTCATTATCCTGACATCCTGTAAAAAGGACGGCAAAAAAAGCAAGAAAAAATAAAAATTTAATTTTTTTCATCTCTTTAATTTTAATGGTTATTTTTTTTAGGTTTTTTAAGATATAAATGCTTGGTTCACTCAATATCTTCGGTTAATTATTGCATTTGAACATACCCAAAATGGTTAGTTCTTTTCGAATCAATACTTCTATCAATTCATTCATTGGTGGTCCTGCGCTGCTATCTCTAATAACAGCTCTTTTTTTAAGGGGGTTCATCATAGGTTCTCATTAGGTTAATTAAAGTTTTTTATTTTGACCACTTATTAAGTGTTTATTTTTCATTTTTAGAATTTAAAAAAAAATCAATCGATATAGTTTTCATTGTAAAAAAAAAGCATCAATCATTTCCGTCTCGTTTTCTTTTTCTTTTATTATTCAAATGATAATCCTGAGTTAAGTAAAATTGATTATTGGGATTTTCACTAAATCGATTTTTTTAAAACTCAAATTTGTTTTTTGAATATTTAGAAAATCAAAGGAGGTAAAATTGACAATAATATAATATTACTCTAACAACAAGTGCAAAGTAATGGTTAGTTATAAGGTTTCATGAGGGGTAAAATGGAAAAAAAAGGAGGGTAAATTTGTAATCACCAATTATTACATGATAAAAATTATGAAATATAGAAAAATAACTACTTTTTTTTAAACAATGAATAATTTTCAAATTAGACCTAGTTTTGAAACTAAAACGATTGAAATTTTCAAAAAACACATTCTTCTATTAAAAAAAATGAAATGAACCGTTTAAGAATCCTCTCTGATTCACTTCTAAAAACACTTAATTTAGCAATAAAAGACATAAACAATAATAGACGCGCATTTTAATACATAAAGCAAAAAAACCTATTTACACAATTAAATCTCTACGCGATTAATTAGTGAAAATAGGTTTGCATCTGTTAACCTTGTGTATTGTTCTTTAATAAATACTCTTCGCGTCCTCCTTCCCTTTCTCCTTTTGCTCTGTTAAAACTGTTTTCAAAATCTCAGGATTTTTAATCTCTTGGGGATTAAAAAATGTGCCATTCATATAATTTAATATCGAAATCAGCATTTGTTTTGCCACAGGTCGTTTGTCTAAATCTGTTGCTAAATCAAAAGATGCGATTATCAATTTTCCAGTTCCTATACTTCCTTCAAAAAGTGATGCCAACTTACGGTTATTCGCAAAATTATCGACCATTTCTACAATAGGATTTCCACCTTCTATTCGATCGGTAATAAGCGTTGTCGAATTTACATTCAAATCCCACCATTGCCAGTCGGTATTCATGTCTGTAGGGAAATCGGCCAAAGCTTTGTGCGAAGGATCGCAAAGCACCCCCATACTTCCTGCCTGTTTCGGAAAATGAACAGGACTCCAAAATACAGGAACAAATTTTCCTTCTATTCCCTTAATTTTTTTCCAATCAGGATTTAGCAATACTTTTTTACCCGCTTTCAGAAGTTTGCAGGCTTCATCAAGACTTCTTGTATACACCACTTTTCCATAATCTACAGGCTGTTGCTGCGGATACACCCAGATATTCCATTGGTTTTTATAATTTGTTCCTTTCAGATTTACAGTAACTGTTAATTTTGCCGCTTTCGTTATTTTCTGGAGACTCTCATTTATATCCAATATTTTATGATTGTAACCAATAGAAATAACTGCTTTTGTACTACCTGAAGCTACTACAGTATTTCCGTCACTAATACACCATTCAATTTCCTGATCTTTTAAAACTGCATCCGAATAATTACTGATATCCAAAGAAGCCGTAAAAGATTCGTTGTTTGTATAGGTAGCTTTAAGAAAACGCAAAAGCGGAACAACAGGAGCTGAAAACTGCCTGAATTCCTCAGCCGTAATCAATCCTTTGCTATCCCAAAAAGCATCCAAAAGTCCAACCAATGCAGTCCCCTGCCCCGGAAAATCATGCAGATCCAATAACTGAAAACCGCTGATTCCTGCTGTTTTTAACGCTCTCTCGATTTCTTCTTTGTACAAAATCACTGCTAATTTCCCTGAAGCTTTTGTATAATCAGCAGCTTTGCTTATTAAACCTTTACGTTCCAAATCTTCCTTAACCGATTTAAAATTGATAGGTTCCAAAACTCCTGTGTATTTAGAAATTTCATCAATTTTAGGATAAACCGCATACTGACCGATTTCGTGCGTCACCAAAGGAACTGTCATTCCTTCTACAGAAGCAACGTAATCTTTATTGAAAGTTGGGGATTCACTGTTAAAAACACCTTGCCCGCGAACCCAACCTTTTTTAGTCCATTGTGTAATAAAAAAATCATCGGCGGGTTCCGGCCAGTCACCATGTCCTTTTTCAAAAGTAAATGAAGTTGTCGTGTACAAATGTCTGTCATCTTTAGCGCTTAAACTATTCATCAATTTGGTCAAAACAGTCATGTCGCCCTGCAATTCATTCCCCATCGACCACATACAAAATGAAGGATGATTACCATATTCATCAATCATACGCTGTGCTTCGGCGTATAGAAAATCGGTGGCTTTTTGATCCTGACCGATTTTAAGGCTCCAAACTGGTAGTTCAACCTGCAAGTAAAAACCCATTTCGTCAGCAACCTCAAATGCTGCCTGTGGCGGACACCAAGAGTGAAAACGCAGGTGATTCAATCCCCATTCTTTTGCAGTTCCAAAAACTTTTCTCCAGCCTTCTTTATCCATTGGCGGATGCCCTGTAAGCGGAAAAATATTGCATTCTAAAGTTCCTCTCAAAAATACCGGCTGTTCATTAATCGTCAGTACAGAACCTTTTTTGGAAAAACTTCGCATTCCAAAATCAACTGAAGAATCCGATTGATTTTTTCCTGCTTTTAATTCAGTTTTCAATTCATATAACTCAGGAGAAAATTCACTCCAGAGCTTTATGTCTTTCCCCATATTATAATCCACCTCAACGACAGATTGCCCTGCTTTAATCTGAATTTCCCTTTGAAGCGTTTCTGTTGGAATGGTAGTTTTTTTATTTACTGCAGTAATGCTTAGAATTCCTTTTGTGTTTTTAGCACTGTTATTAAGCGTCACTTTCACTTTTGCAGTTCCGGTACTGATTTCAGGTTTTATCTGAAGATTTGCAATCCGAACGGCATCAAAAGCTTCAATTTCTATCTTACCGATAATTCCGTTCCACATAATCTGTGTTTCATTGGTATAAGCATGAGCCATATTATCAACACTGATATCAAACTGTTTTCGGTTGTCCACACGAATCGTTATACGATGCGTTTTTCCGGCGGTAAGATATTTTGTGAGGTCAAAATAATGCGGTGCTATCAGACTGTTTTGTTCCGATGGAAGTTCATTCCCATCAATCCAAACATTGGTTTTCCAGATAACGCGCTCCAATTTTAGAATAAATTCTTTCCCTTTCCAATCTTTCGGCACCAAGATTTCGCGCGTGTACCAAGCCGCTCCCAGATAACTGTTTTTCCGCGTTAGATGACTCATTTGAAGTTTCTCTAAACTTGGTTTTAGTTTATTAGGAACTCCAAGACCCGCATCATCAGTAGTCCCCGGCAATTTCATTAATTGCTTAAAACTCATATTCTGCCAGCCGTTTTTCAGTCCAATATCGGTGCTGTCTAGCTGTACGGTCCATTCACCGGAAATGTCCATAACTGTTTTCTCTCTCGAATCCCATGAAGAGAGAAACAGCAGACAAAGAACAGCTGTTATGATATGTTTGATTTTCATTTTATTAAATTTTATAATTATGATATCGGAAACAAAACCTTTCTATTTACGAAAGGTCTGTTTATTGATATCTAATTGTTTCACTTTCTGATAATATTTTTCAGATTCCTTTTCATTTCCTAATCCGCTGTGACCTAAAGCCATTACATAATAGCAATGCACCTGATTTCTAACATTCAAATCATCATCCCAAATCGCAAGATCCGGAAGCGAAACAGCGAAATAATCGATTCTTGATTTTTCAAATAAATATTTCTCTCCGTGAGCCAGCAGTTTATTGAAACGGCTTCGGGCTTTGTCTTCATCACCTAATTCGCGCCATGCCAATCCTTGATAAAAAATCTTATCCGGCTGCTGATCGTTATAGAAAAAGGCCTGAACCGGTTCTGAAGATCCGAGTGTCGCCTCTACAAAATTTGCAGTTGCATTTTCTAAATCTCCAAGACCTTTGTAAGCTAAGCCTTTATAATAAAAAACCTCATTTTCTTCAGCATTTTTCAATTTTCCTTCTCCTAAATTATGCGGATAAACTTCGGTTTCTTTCAATAATTGTACAGCATCTGCAAATCGGTTTTCTGCAATTGCAATCTTTGCCAATTCTACTCTGCAAAAAGTATATTGTCCTGTTACTTTTCCTTCTCCGCCTTCCCAAGGGTGGAATTTTCGCTGCGAAATCAATTCTTTTGCAACAGCATATTTCCATATTTGATTATAAAGTGTAATGCGTTCGATGCACAAATCATCACGTTCTTCAACCAAATTTGGATATTGATTTAAAACTTCTAATCTATATTCAGGCGATTTTCCAATTTTCTTATACAACTGATCCAGCTCCATAAAAATCCTTGAATCGGCTGTATCCAATGCAAATGCTTTTTCTAGCATTTCCTGAGCCTTAACTTTGTCATTTATTTTGTTGAAATAAGCCAGAGCAAGGTTTCTTAACAAGGTAGGGAACTTATCATCAATGCTGTATGACAGCTCCCAGCATTTTACAGCATCCTCATATTGGCGGAAAGCATACCAGAAATTCCCTAAATAATAAGGTGCTTTTGCATCTTTAGGATTTAACAGAATTGCGTCCTGCAGAATAGTAACTTCTTCAATTCGGTTTGGAAAGCATTTTTCTGGTGATTCTAAAGCCGCTTTTTTATACCATTCTAAAGCTTTCTCTTTATTTCCAGCCATTGAAGCAAAATAACCCAACGCATAATACACCATTGGATAAACTTCTTTCGTATCATTAATCGATTCCTGCAGTAATTGAGAAGCTTCTGCATATAGTCCTGCTCCCGCAAAATCCAACGCATACTCGATATAACCGTGTGACCATTGGCGCATGATGGTATTCATTTCGTCCAATACAGCTTGGTCTTTTGTCAGCAGATATTTCTCAAAACGGCATCCCATATTGAAACGGTCAATTTTAAGCGATTCGTCGATCCATACCAAAGCTTCCTGATTTCTATTTAATTTTCTTAAAATAGAAGCTTTCAATTGACGCGCTTTGTGATTATGCCAGTTGCGGATCAATGACGACTCCACTCTTTCCAACGCTTCTGACCATTCTCCTTTTATGGTGTCAATTTGTGCCAATGCATAAAAACCTGCATCCTGCCACGCTGCATTCCAGGTCGATTTGAAAAGGGAATTATAAGCGTCATCGAATTTTCCTTGTAATTTTAAACAATACCCCAAATTGTAAAGTGGTTCACCGTCAATCGGATTTGGATTGCGTTCTGTTAAAACTTCAACTGCGGTTCTGAAATAGGTTTCAGCTTTTTCAAACTGACCTCTTCTTAGCATTAATAAACCAACAGCATTATTACATCTCACATCTCTAGAATCCCTACTTAATGCTTCAAAATAATAATCAAGCGGATTGTAAGTCGCATGTCTGTATTGCTCCAAATGCAGCCCTGTTAAATATAATTGCTCCATTGAAGCAATATCTTTCGGATCTAAAGCCGCTTTTGCAGGATCAGGAACCGGTTTAATTTCTGCTTTTTCTTCCTGATACTGCACCAGAATTTTACCATTCGAAGTATAAACTGTAAAAATTAAATCCTCAGATGCTGTTTCTCCAATTGAAACCTTTTTTTTATAAGGGTTTACAGGAGAAATCGTGATTTCATCCTCAAACAATACCATGTTTTGACTGTCTTTTAATTCGATTTTTAAGTTCTCATAAAGACTTGTTGTGTACAAAATCAGATCCGCTTCGTTTCCTTCAACTTCGATGTTTATGATCGCATCTTTGGTTGCATTTTTTACATAACCCACTTCGGCATACGGCATGAAATATTGTACCCAGGATTTTTCCTCATAAGCCTGAAGCCAAGAAAAATCAGGCTGATTATCTGTGAAAACTCCTGTCATTAATTCGATATACGGACCGTCTTTATCGGTTAAATTTCTGTCCCAAGCCAAACCAAAATCTCCGTTCCCCCAAGTCCATTGTTTTTTCCCCGGTGATACATGATGATTGGCAACGTGCAATAATCCTGCCTGCACATCATCTTCATAACCTCCAACAAAATTATATTTGGACTGTACCGCCATATACGATGTTGGAACCGGAATGTTTTTATATTTTGAAATATCAACCCCTGCAGAATAGTCCTGTTTGTAATATTCTCCAGTTGCAATCGGAAACTTGGAAACGTCTCTTTTTCCGTGGTCAAATACGGCGTTTACATCCGGCGGAAAAACCGATTTATAACCGTCATTCACCACCACAGCTGGATTTGCCCACCAAAGGAATGTCTGCGGAAAAGCAGTACGGTTATAGATTTTTACTTTAATTTCGATGTAAGCTTTGTCAGGATGCAGCGTGAATCCTTGCATTCCTTTGGTCCTGAACATTCTCTCTACTTCATTGCACCACATTGTTTTACTTCCATCTTCATTTTCTTCAATACTAAAATCGGTTGGCAAAAAAGTACTCGGACGGTGGTGCTGTGGCCAGTTGAACTCAATTCCACCCGAAATCCACGGGCCTGTAAGTCCCACAAGGGCAGGTTTTATAACTTGATTGTAGTACACAAAATGACGCTGTTTTACTTTGTCATACGCCATGTGTACACGCCCGCCCAACTCTGGCAGAATCATTATTTTGATGTATTTGTTTTCTAAAAAAACAGCGTGATAGGATTTATCAACCTTTTCATCAGATAATTTTTCGACTACAGGATAAGGATAAACCGATCCAGAGCTTCCTTGATACACACGTTTTTCAAGAAATATTGGATTTTTTTCTTCTTCGCCAATTTGATAGGTCGGGAGTAAAATATCTTCTTCCCAAACGCGAACCACACCGTCTTCATTAACGGTAGACTGAATTAAATAAGCCGTGATTTTTTCGTCCTGAGCAGTTTCATTTATTGATTGTTTTGCTTGCGAATTATCAGCAATTGTATTTTCCATTTTATGATATGTTATTATTTTATCAATTCATTTTCTATTTCCTCTAAAGACTTTCCTTTGGTTTCCGGAAGGGAAACACGAAGAAAAAAGAATCCGGCCAGGCAGATACCTCCATAAAGCCAGAATGTTCCATAAGAACCAAGACTACTGTTTAAGATGGGGAAAGTGTAAGTAAGTACAAAACAGGCTATCCAAAGGGCAAAAGTCGAAACTGCCATTGCCATGGCACGTATTTTTGTCGGGAATATTTCGGATAATACGACCCAAGTAATCGGTGCCAATGTCATGGCGTAGAATGAAATTGCTGCAATAACAAGTGCTAAAACGGCAATTCCGGTTATTTCAAAATAATAACAGGCACCTAACATTGTATAAACAAAGAATAACCCGATTGAACCGATAAGCATCAGCGTTCTTCGTCCCCATCTATCTACAAAATACATTCCTGCGAATGTAAAAATTACGTTGGTTACACCCGTAATTACGATATTGAACAAAATATCCGAAACACCATAACCGGCTGCTGAAAACACCTCCTGAGCATAATTGAAAATCACATTGATACCGCACCATTGCTGAAAAACTGCAATCACGATTCCCAACATCAGAATCTTTGGCATTTTGCCTTCAAAAAGCATTTTATAATTGGCTTCTTCTTTGACATCATCAAATCCAGATTTCAGTTGTTCAATTTGTTCTTTTGCAAAAGCTAACCCGCCAATTTTAGTGAAAACGGATTCGGCTTTATCATATTTACGCTGACTCGCCAACCATCTTGGGCTTTCGGGTATAATTAGTATCAAAATAAAAAAAGCTACTGACGGAATGGCTCCAGCCCAAAACATATATCTCCAGCCCCACTGACCGTTCCATGAATTCAAAATATCCTGACCTTCTATAATTGGATCAGCAATCAACCAGTTTACAATCTGAGCTGCCAATATCCCTATTACAACCGTCAATTGGTTAATCGAAACAAATTTTCCTCTGGATTCACTTGGCGCAATTTCGGCTATATACATTGGTGAAAGATTCGAAGCGATCCCGATACCAATACCTCCAACAACTCTCCAGATGATGAACCATTCGATAGTATTGACTATTCCGGTACCAACAGCTGCCAGCGTAAAAAATATTGAAGCGACTATCATCAGTGGTTT
Source organism: Flavobacterium aquiphilum (assembly GCF_027111335.1). Taxonomy (NCBI): domain Bacteria; kingdom Pseudomonadati; phylum Bacteroidota; class Flavobacteriia; order Flavobacteriales; family Flavobacteriaceae; genus Flavobacterium; species Flavobacterium aquiphilum. The sequence goes on from NZ_CP114288.1 coordinate 3,550,879, forward strand.
TCTTCCGTATTTATCAGATAAACTCCCGGAAATCATTACACCCAGCAAACAGCCTAAAATGGCGCTTCCCATAACCAAGCCTTGCATAGAAGGTGAATTGGCTATATTAAAAAAAACTTCATAAAAAGGCTTTGCACCACCAATTACAACCCAGTCATAACCAAATAATAAGCCGCCCATAGCTGAAACCAGTGCAATAAAAAGCAGATAGGAAGAATTATACTTACTCATATATTTTAATTTTTAAATTTATTTATCATTACAAATATCGTTAGATGCCACACATCCAAAAATGTAATATTCATATAAAACATGTATAAAACATTGATTTTCGAATCAAGTTTACCATTCTAAAAACAATAAATCCTTTTTTTATAGTAACTGTATTTATCTGAAACAAATTTTAATTATTTGACACTTAACAACCAATAAAATATCTTTCTAAAAACATTTCACCTCAACCCATTGTCCATTTTATAGTGTTATTATTTCAGAATATGTAAATTACCATGATTTTATATATTTGTAATTTGTCTTTAACTATTTTTCATTTAAAAAAACTCGTAACCGTATTATGGATCAAATAGCAGATGGTTTTAAAGGAGAAAGAGCAATCGTTGTTCCGTATAGCGTGCGTAACTTTCAGTCTGAAAATGAACTGACAAAAAACCTGTTCATAACGCACATTGGCTATTATCCCAATGCAAAATATCATTTCCGGAAACGATCAAAAGGTGCGCAAGAACATATTCTTATTTATTGTGAGAACGGAAAAGGGTTTATAACTTTTGAAAACGAAAAATATTCGCTTACAAAAGATCAGGCTTTTATTATTCCGGCACATAAAGCTCACAGTTATGAAGCTGAAATATCTAAGCCCTGGAGCATTTACTGGCTTCATTTTAAAGGAACTTCAAACTCATTACACGCTGCTGTTTCTGGAAAAATCCTCAACTTAAACGACAGCCGTTCAGCAGACAGATTACACTTATTCGAAGAAATTTATCAGAATCTGGAAATGGGTTTCAGTCCTGACAACCTTGAATATTCCAGTATTTGCCTGCAACATTTTTTAGCCAGCATAAAATACACGGATCAGTTTTTAAAAATTAAAACAGCCGACACAGAAGTTTTAGATGTAATACCAATGAGTATCATTTACATGAAAAACAACTTAATGAACAAAATTACGCTTCATGATATTGCTAAACATGTTGGCTATTCGAGTTCTTATTTTGGCACTTTATTTTTAGAGAAAACCTCATTTACCCCAATGGAATATTATAATCAATTAAAAGTCCAGAAATCATGCTCACTTTTGCAGTTCAGCAACATGAAAATAAAAGAAATAGCTTATGAATTGGGTTATTACGACCCATTTCACTTTTCAAAATCTTTCAGGTTGGTTATGGAAATATCTCCCCGAGAATACCGTCTTAGATACAAAAGCCAAGTATAGTTTATAAAGCTTATTTTATAATATTCAAATCTGAGTTAAAAGAATTTTTATACTTTTTGATATATTCTGAAGGTGTCATTCCGAAGAGCTTAACAAACTGCTGCCTGAAATATTTTGGGTCTTCAAAACCAACCTCAACACTAGCCTGTGCAATATTCATATTCTCGGTAAGCATCAACATGGCTGCTCTACGAATACGAATAGAACGTATGAACGCATTAAGTGTTTGCCCTGAAATGATTTTAATTTTAGTATAAAGAGTCCTATGGCTCATTCCCATCTCGGTTGCGAAATTCTTAATGGTAAAATCACGCTTATGAATATTGGCTTCTATAATATCAATGCATTTTTTTAAAATCTCCTGATATTCGGCCGGAACCTTCTGAGTATTTTCTTTAAGAGTAATACTATCCAGAAAATAGGATCTCAAATTACTGCGACTCTTCAATAATGATTCGACACGCGCAACCAATAAATCATCATCAAACGGTTTGGTAATATAATCGTCAGCTCCATCACTTATTCCCTGAAGATGCGTCTCAGGATTCTTTGATGCAGTCAGCAATACAACCGGAATATGGGACAGATCGCTGTTTTCTTTTATTTTTCGGCACAATTCAAGACCATCCATAACGTCCATGGCAATATCGCTGATAACTAAATCAGGCATGTGCTTTTTAATTAGTTTTAAACCTTCCTCACCGTTATCAGCACTATATATTATATGAGTATCTGTGAAAAGCCTGATTAGATAATTTCTGATATCCGTATTATCATCTATGATTAAAAGTGTGCGTTTATCAGTCAGCATCACTTTATGCAGTTCCTGTTCTGAAACAGAATTGGCAGCTACATCAATAATTTCTTCTACATCATCAGTCATTAATTCTTCGACCAATGGGCTCAATTTTGGAGCAACAATATTAATCTGCAAGTCTTTAAAATGATCTTCCCCTTTTAAGAAAGTCAATTTAAAAACACTTCCTTTCCCTATTTCGCTAGTACAGCTTACGGTACCTTTATGTTTTTCGACAAAATATCTAACTATAAACAACCCTATTCCAAAACCTGCACTTCCACCTACAGGCGCTTTTGAATTTACCCTTTTAAATTTCTCAAAAATAGTTTCCAAATCCTCTGCACCAATTCCTGTCCCGCTATCAAAGACTTCGATGATTACATCGGTTTGAGTTTCTGATAAATGAAGACTTATTTCTCCTCCCGCAGGAGTGAATTTGAATGCATTGGAAATCAAATTAAATAAGGATATTTCAATTTTTTCGTAGTCTCCTATTATTTCTATATTACTTTCAGGTATCTGAAAAGTGTAATCAATTTTCTTATCTTTCGCTTGGTTTACAAAATACTGATACACTTCATAACAAAGATTGTTTACGTTTATGGCTGACATCCTTAATTCATCCCCGTCATTTTCTGCCTTACGGAAAAGCAACAATTGATCTACCAAACTCAAAAGCCTTTTGGCATTTCTATGTGCAATTACCAAATCACTTATGGAAGTACTGTTCTCAACATTGCCTTTTTGAATCACTTTCTTTAACGGATTAATAATCAAAGAAAGCGGAGTACGGAACTCATGGGAGATATAGGTGAACATTGACGATTGTTTTTCGGCAATTTCCTTTTCTTTTGCTCGCTCTAATTCGGCAATTTTTACTTTATATTTTAATTTTTCTTTGTTTTTATTATATGTAATATAAGCGAAAATAATCCCCGCTCCCAGCAATAAATAAAGGCTATACGCCCACCAGCTTCTATACCAAGGAGGCGAAACTATAACTGTAACAAGGCTTTCTTCTTTATTCCAGCCACCTCTGAAGTTTGTTGTTTTTACTTTGAATACATATTTCCCTTCGGTCAGTTTTGCGTAATTAGCCTTTCGCGCTTGGCCAACATAATTCCATTGATTATCCCAACCTTCCAAATAATAGGCATAATTTATTTTGTCGGCATTATTATAATTCAATGCTACAAATTCGATCGATAAGGTTGTTTGATCATAAGGCAAGTCCACCTCTTTGATTCTTCCCGAATCCCATTCTGAAATTAGTTCATTCTTGCTTTCCTCAATTGGTTGATTGTTTACATAAAAATCGGTAAGCAATAGATTGTTCTTCTGATTAAATTCTTTTATATCTTCTGGAAAAAAAGAATTAAAACCATTAATTCCACCAAAAAGAAATTCCCCAGTGGACAATTTCAATCCTGCATTAAAACTGAACTGATTACTTTGTAATCCGTCATTTACCGAAAAATTTCTGAACGTTTTGTTTTTTTTATCAAATCGGCAAATTCCGTTGTAAGTACTCATCCATAAATTTCCAGATCTATCTTCCAGCAGTCTCAAAATCGTATTGGAAGGCAAGCCATCATCAGTGCTCAACCTTTTGAAAGTCTTCTTTTTACGGTCAAACAGCAGTAGCCCTCCTTCCTGAGTACCCAACCAAAGATTTTTGTTTTTATCCTCAAGTATACACCTGATAGGGTTACCAATTAAAAACTTCTGGAATTTTTTACTCTTTTTATCAATAGCTAATAATGATGTATAATTACAGCCCCAAAACTTACCGTCACTAGCCTCAATAAGACACTGTAAATTATCAATGGCTTTATTAAAAAGTACAAAACTGTTTTTAGTTCTGTCAAATAAATACAATGAGCCCTCATTTGTTGCACTTGCCCAAATATCCCCATCGAAGTCTTTATATACAAACCAGATGTTTTTTTCAATCTGTTTGGTAAATGGATTGTAACATGAAAACTGAGTAATGGAATTGGTAACAGGATTAATCCGGTTTACTCCTCCTGCCCAAGTTGACACCCAGATTTCATTATTATTATCTCTAATTATTCCGGTGATAAAATTACTACTGATTTTATGAGATGAAGCTGTAGTATTGTAGATAGTATAAGTATTGTTCTTTTTGTTCCAATATTTCAAACCTGCACCATCTGTTCCTATCCAAAGATTCTTTTTCTCATCTTCGCAAAAAGACAATATAAAATTTTCTGCAGGATCGCTGTCTTTTACATTATATCGAATATTTTTAAAATATTTCGGGCTGTTTTCTATCATGCTAATACCGCCGCGTAAAGTGCCTATCCACATATTTCCCGATGCGTCTTCTTGCAAACTCCATATTGAATTACTTTTCACAAGCTGTTTGCCTTTAGATAAACTATAAGGAACTGCTTTTTTACTTTGGCCAGTCACTTTATAAATCCCACGGCCATCAGTAGTTACCCACATTTCTTTCTTTTTGTCGATACGGATATCCGAAACCGTACAATTAACCGGCAGATAATTAGACGATAAAAAGTTGGTTCGTGTATCAAAAAAATAAAGTCCGTCATCTGTACCTAACCAAAGAACCGCATCGTCGGAAAGCTTCATGCATTTTACTTCCCTTGACAATGAATAAACAACCTTCAATTTTTTGGAATTATAGTTATATTGACAAATACCTACATTTCTCACATAGACCCAACAGCGGTTATTTTTGGAATCGTTTTCAAGAACCGTAGAATTATAATTAAACAGTAGCTTATTCGATTGTTCAAGACCGACAGGCTTTCCCGTATAAGAGCCATTCATATAAAGAAGCACTCCAAAATTTTGTGAAGCTACCAATACCTGCTCTTTTGAAACTGACCGAATCTGATGAACTACATCTTTTAAGACTTGAGTAGTATTATTTTTTGTTACAAAAGTAAGCGGGTGAAAAATGGCTTCTCTTTTATCAAAAACACAAGCTCCGTTTGCACCGCCTATCCATATGTTTTTTTTATAATCTCCCTCAATATGATAAATTGTATTAAACGATAATGAATTTTTATCATTAATCTTATTGCGATACACTTTAAAATTATAGCCGTCATAACGGTTTAATCCGTCATAGGTTCCAAACCACATAAAACCGTCACTATCCTGATAAATTGTTGTCACTGAATTATTAGACAGCCCATTTGATATATCAAGAAATTTAACCGAATACTCTTGCGAAAAGCCAGTTAAGGAAAGTATGAATAACAGTAAGATATATAATACAGAATTCTTCAAGGAAAAAAGTTTAGAGATTAACCAACTGAATTAATTTTGAAAAGTACAATTATTAACCAATTTTATCAATATTAAAGATAAATATCTCTTTAAAATTATTCCTTTTTTCAATTATACAAGGCATTTCAGGTTAATTTTTAGTAAGTCTTTCAAAATAGTTTCCACCTAAAATGACAATGCCAATGAACAGTAAAACTATCTATAATTTTCATCTCCAAAAAATTCTTGAGCTTTTGGAAGTCCTGCCTTCTCTAATATTTGATTCGCAGCTTTCGTCTTCTCTTCACACATCTCACCAAGAGCAACAATCTCAACGCCATTAATATGTCTCATACGTTCAACAGCATCGGGTCCGTGCATTCCTAAACCAATAAACGCAAACGAACTTTTGGGATTGGTACACAAACCATTCTCAAAACATCAGTCTGTCCTTTCGGGCGTTTTGGGGCATTCGTTTTTATCATTTGGACACTTGCCCCGATCCATCCTAAAGAAGTGCAACAGATAAGCAGAATGGATTTAAAAAAAGTTTTCCTCATATTTATTCAAATTAATTATTAAAACCCATCAAATCGTTTTATTTGAAATTATAAAAAACTGCAGCTAATTTTTGAATTTTGTTACGAAACTATCTATAACATTTTTTTCACGCTGGAAAAACTAATAAAAATGTTTTCGAACACACTTATTTCATGTTCTCGAACACAAAAAATAAAAAACTCTTGCAAAAAACAAAAAAACAAACCTATTTTTGCTCAAAAAAATTTGATTGATTTGAAATAGAAAAATTTAAAAGGTTTCTAATTCTAACATCCAACAAAAAATAATTCAGCTTAAAACAAATCCAAAAATGAAAGAATACGTAGTTAATTCGATTGAAAAAGCCTCACTTACTATCACTGGAAAAGGCGATGATATTTTGTGGAATCAAGCAATAGAACTGACCGATTTTTGTTCTCCATGGGACAGTACGGAAGTCTCAAAAATTATATTTAAAGCACTTTGGGATTCCGAAAAGCTCTTTTTCAACTTTACCGTTCATGATTCTTCAATTCATATAGTAAAAACAGATGACAGTTTTGCTAGTATCAATGATTCTGATAGAGTCGAATTGTTTTTTAGACAGGACGAGTCCCTAAACCCATATTACTGTCTGGAAATGGATACTGAGGCACGATTAATGGATTTTATTGCTTATCCGGAGAAAAACTTGGATTTTAGCTGGAATTGGCCAAAAGATGACATCCACATCAAGTCATCTGTAAATCAAGATTCTTTTACTGTTGAAGGCTGGATTTCTATACAATCTTTAAAAGGTTTTAAACTAATTAAAGACAATAAAATCGAAACCGGAATTTTCAGGGCTAAATATTCTCCGAATCAAGACGGAATCTTTGAACCTACCTGGATAACATGGGCAAACCCAAACACGGAAACACCAAATTTCCATATCGCTTCATCTTTCGGAATACTAATCTTAAATAACTATCCGATATAGTATGCAGCGTTTTCAGAATTAGCAATGTCTATAGACAAAAGAATAGTTTTAGGAATTTGTTTTTCAAAAAGGAAAAACTCAATTATGGAAGTAACTCCCAAATAGGCTTGCTTTTTTTGATTTTGATGTATTAAAAAATCAATTACTCCCTGATTCAAATAATTCACATTATTATCAATCAAATCATATCCAATCAATGCAATCTTTTCGTTGTTTGATTCAGCTATAATTTTGGCTATTTGATAGGCTTTAGATGTAGAAACAAATATTCCTGACAAATCTGGATTTTCACCGAGGAAATTTTCGAAATTAACCTCAACATTTGGACTTTTTAATTTTAAGGTTACTATAGAATAGTCCTGTTTTTCTTTTTCTCCAAAATAATTTCGGAAGCCTCTCTCCTTCTCCTGCAAGTGACTTGCATTCTTCAATGACTCATCTATATGAACAATGGCAATTTTACCATTTGAAGTAATAGATTCCATTAATTTTGCAGCAACGCGACCACTCTTATATAAATCCTGACCTACAAAGCCACTTACAAAATCGGATTGAACTTGATTATTGAAAGTATTCATAATGATATTTGATTCCTCATATTTCGTTATAACTTCCAATGTCTCTTTTTGGAATAAAGGCGGTAACAAAACAGCATCTGGTGACTTTTCCAAAATGGTGTCATGAATTTTCAAGAAAGATTTCTTTTCCTCGGGATTAAAGAAAAACGTTTCAATAGAAAAATTATAAGCTCTATATTCCTGCCTCGCTTCTTCAATCCCTTTTATACATGGTTCCCAAAAAGGATCAATTTTAGGATCTGGAAGCAATATATAAATGCGATATACTTTATTGTTCTTTAAATTTCTGGCTATAAGATTAGGCTGGTAGTCTATTACATCCAGGACTTCATTTATCTTTTTTAATGCATCCTCAGAAACTTTTCCTCTTTTATGCAAAACCCTATCGACAGTTCCTTTTGAAACTCCGGCCATTTGGGCAATATCTTTTATAGTATATTTTTTATTCATAATCACAAATATATTTGTTTCTTAAAAAAGATTCATGTTTTTTTTACATTTAAGTAACTTCTCAAATAGACTCCTTCCAAAAATTTATTTAAAATTTGACTAAAACGATTCTAACCCGCTTTTAAAAATCATCGCCTTGAATCAATATAGAATTTCACAAATTTAAGAATAGTTTGCTAAAAATGTGTTCGAAAACACAAATTTAGTGTGTTCGAGCACATTTTTTATATTTTTCCTTGTTTTATTAAAACTTAATCTATACTTTCGCTGTGTTATTATAAACAAATAGAACGTTTTTAACAACCTAAAAAACAAACAAACATTTGATTTTCAATTATTTATATCATGACTAATATACAAAAAAACAAACCAACCCTTGTGATTTTGGCTGCGGGTATGGGTAGCCGATATGGAGGCTTAAAACAAATAGACACGTTTACACCGGAAGGAGATACCATAATAGATTTTTCACTTTATGATGCTCTACAAGCTGGCTTTGGAAAATTCGTATTTATAATACGAAAAAGCTTTGAAAAAGAGTTTAAAGAAATTTTCAATAAAAAACTGGAAGGAAAAGCAGAAGTAGATTATGTATATCAGGAACTGGAAAATGTACCTGAGAAATATATCAATCCTGAGAGAACAAAACCTTGGGGTACCGGACATGCACTTTTAATGGCTAAAGATGCTGTTCAGGAAAATTTTGCCATTATCAATGCTGATGATTTTTATGGTACAGAAGCTTTTAAAGTAATGGCTAAAACTTTGGCCAAAACAGACAAAGAGTCCTATAATTTTAATACAATGGCATATTTGCTAAAAAACACAGTGTCCGATCACGGTTTTGTTTCCAGAGGGGAATGTGAAGTAAATAAAGATGGGTATCTAACAGGTGTTACCGAACGCACACATATCGAAAAGATTGATAGCAAGTTAATGCGAAAAGACGATAACGATGAATTTGTTCCAATTGATGAAAACTGTGTTGTATCAATGAATTTTTGGGGCTTTACACCTAAATGTTTTGATTTCGGAGGAAAATTGTTTGAAGAATTTTTAGAAGAAACCAAAGACGATTTAAAAGCTGAATTCTATTTACCTTCAATTGTAAATGAAATATTAAAATCGGGAAAAGCAACTGTAAAAGTCTTGAAATCAGATTCCAAATGGTTTGGAGTTACTTATAAAGAGGACAAAGAAATAGTGCAGGTCGCCATAAACGAGTTGAAAAAGCAAAATTCTTATCCACGTAATCTTTGGTAAAATGTTAGAGCAAAAACTGGAATACATTTTTAACAAATTCGACCATGAAAGCGAATTTGATTCTTATCAGGAATTAGCATCGGGCCATATAAACGATACCTATTTGATAAAAACAAAAGAGAAACCTTTTTTTGTTTTGCAAAGGATAAATCACGGTGTTTTTAAGGACGTACCCGGACTTATTGAAAATAAGGTTGCAATAAGCCGTCATATTGAGGAAAAACTTAAAGATTTACCTGAAAAGAAACGAAAACGCCGTGTATTGACATTTGCAAAAACCAATACAGGAGAATCGTACTATAAAGACGAAGAAGGAAATTATTGGAATATAATGTACTTTATTGATGACAGCGTAACTTTTGAAATCGTAAGAGATCAAAAAATAGCCTACGAAGGAGGGCGCTTGATGGGAAAATTTTTAACCCTTACCAATGATTTTAATGCTTCTAAATTGACAGAGGTCATTCCGAAATTTCACGACATGTCTTTTCGCTATGCACAATTTGAAGATGCATTAAAAGTAGCTTCTAAAGAACGTTTGAACAACGCAAAAGAACAAATTAAACTGGTTGAAAACCTTAAAAAAGAAATGCATATTATCCAGCGTTTAAAAGAATCTGGGGCAATCAAAACCCGAGTAACCCACAACGATACCAAAATATCTAATATTCTTTTTAGTTCAAAAAATAAAGGACTTTGTGTTATAGACACTGATACGGTGATGCCTGGAATTGTTCATTATGATTTTGGTGATGCAATACGAACTATTTGCAATACAGCCGCTGAAGATGAAACCAATTTAGATTTAGTAGAGTTTAATGTCGATTTTTATAAAGCCTATACCAAAGGTTTTCTAAAAAAAATGAAACCCTTTTTGTCTCCAATAGAACTGGAATACCTTCCGCTGGGAGCCAAAACAATGATATTCATAATGGGGCTTCGCTTTCTCACCGATTATTTAAACGGCGATATTTATTACAAAACCAAATATCCTGAACATAATTTTGATAGGGCAAAAAATCAATTCAAATTAATTGAAAGCTTTTCAGAGAAGGTATCTACTTTAAAAAAAATAAAATAAATAATTACAAAATCATCAAAGAAGCAAATTGGGATGAGAATGAATTAATACAGATTAAATAGTAATTCCCTACATGGAAGTATTGTTTAAAATCAAATTACCCCACAAACATTGATTTAAAATTATAAATAATAAAGACATTAACACCATGAGTAATTCTTCAGCAAACAAACAAAATAGCACGCTAATAGCAATGGCTATTTTAACCTTTATGTTTTTTATTTTTGGATTCGTAACCTGGTTAAACGGACCATTGATTCCATTCTTCAAATTAGCTTGTGAACTAACGGAATCGCAGGCCTATTTCGTGACTTTTGCCTTTTATATCGCCTATTTCGTGATGGCTATCCCCTCTTCGGGACTTATTGAAAGAGTGGGGTATAAAAACGGATTGTCATTAGGACTCATCATTATTGCAGTTGGAGCATTCATGTTCTACCCTGCCGCCGAAACAAGAACCTTTGGATTGTTTTTAGGAGCCTTGTTTGTCATGGGAACTGGTTTGGCAGTACTACAAACTGCTGCCAATCCCTATGTTGTGGTGATTGGCCCACGCGAGAGTGCAGCGGCGCGCATCAGCGTTTTGGGAATGGCCAATAAGTTTGCCGGATTTATTGCTCCGCTTGCCTTAACAACTTTGGTATTATCAAACATGGCCGATTATACAGCCGATAAAATTGCGGCTCTGGACGCCACAGCCAAAGAAACAGCACTGGATTCACTTGCCTTACAACTACAAGCACCGTATATCTATATGGGATTGGTTATACTGGTTATGGCGGTACTCATAAAATATTCACCGCTTCCTGAAATCAATCTGGATGAAGAGGATACTGTGGCACATCAAAGCCTTTTTCAACAAATAAGAGAAGTATTGAAACGCCCACAATTAGTCTTGGGCGTAATTACCTTGATGCTTTATGTTGCAGCTGAAGTTTTGGCGGGAGATTCCATCGGAAGTTTCGGAAAAAAATTAGGAGTGTATGGTGATAACGGTGATTTCTATCTAAAACTCACTTCGTTTACGATGACTGCGATGGTTATTGGTTACATTTTGGGAGTGACTTTGATTCCGAAATATGTTTCTCAGGTAACCGCATTAAAATTATCTGGTTTACTGGGAATTGTTTTAGTACTGGCAATTATAGCCATCTCTCCTAGTACAATGGTCACATTACCTGGACTTCCTGAGCTTCCGCTGGTAATTATTTTGGTTGCACTAATGGGCCTTTCAAATGCATTATGCTGGCCGGCAATCTGGCCAATGGCTCTTGAAGATTTAGGAGGATATACAAAGATTGGCGGTGCTCTGTTGATTATGGCTATTATAGGTGGGGCTATATTTCCATTATTATACGGGGCACTGGCCGATTCTATCAACATAACAACTCAGACCAATGACATAGCTGTAAAAAGCGGAAATCAATTGGCTTATTTGATATTATTGCCTTGCTATTTCATGATTCTGTTTTTCGCCATCAAAGGACATAAATACAGAAGCTGGTCAAGAGCTTAACTATAACAACTACAAAACAAAAAAATGGAAACTATCATAACAAAACAAAAAATGTTAAAAAGTAGTATTGACAAATCCACCGGGTTTGAGAAAAGATTTGAGAACATTAATACAGTGGTTTTTGAAAACTCAAAAGTGGCTTCGGCAGCAGTGGCACAGGAAATCGCGGCACTTATTAAATCCAAGCAGGAAAACAACGAGCTGTGTGTTTTAGGATTAGCAACGGGGTCTTCACCAAAGGGATTGTACGCTGAATTGGTTCGTTTGCACAAAGAAGAAGGTTTAAGTTTTAAAAATGTGGTTTCTTTTAATTTGGACGAATACTATCCGATGGAACCAGATTCTATCAATAGTTACGTACGATTCATGAAAGAATTGTTGTTCGATCAAGTAGATATTTTACCTGAAAACGTAAATATCCCTGATGGAACATTATCCAAAGAAGAAATCGCTGATTTTTGCGCCAATTATGAAGCTAAGATCGAAGCTTTAGGTGGAATCGATTTGCAGATCTTGGGAATTGGTGGAAACGGTCACATTGGGTTCAATGAATCGGGATCGTTACAGAATTCCAAAACACGTTTGGTGGCTTTGGACCACATCACAAGGGTTGCTGCCAGCAGTGATTTCCTTGGATTGAACAATACCCCAAGAACAGCCATCACATTGGGGGTGAAAAAAATCATGGAAGCCAAACATGTGATCCTGATGGCCTGGGGAGTTGGAAAATCCAACATCATCAAGGCTTCTGTAGAAGGTGAAGTAACCAATAGAGTACCCGCTTCGTTTTTGCAGGAACACAAAAATGCCGTTTTTGTTTTGGACAAAGAGGCTTCTTCCAAACTAACGAGAATCAACACGCCTTGGTTGGTGGAGGAAGTGGTTTGGACTGATAAGTTGATCCGCAAAGCCGTTCTAGGTTTGGCACTTCATTTGAAAAAACCAATTTTGATGCTTACCGACGCCGATTATATCGAAAATGGGATGAGCGATTTACTGGCCGATTCCGGTCCTGCTTACGATATCAACATCAAAATATTCAACAAACTGCAAAATACCATCACCGGATGGCCGGGAGGAAAACCCAACGCCGATGATGCCAATAGACCTGAAAGAGCCGAGCCTGCTAGAAAAAGGGTGCTTATCTTCAGTCCGCACCCCGATGACGACATCATCAGTATGGGAGGTACTTTCATGAGGCTGCAAGATCAGGGACATGAGGTACATGTGGCGTACCAAACTTCAGGAAACATTGCCGTTGCCGATGACGAGGCACTTCGTTTTGCACATTTTGTTACCGATTACAATGAAAAATTCGGAATCAAAAGTCCTGAGGCAGATGCAATTTTCCAAAAGGCAAAAAACTTCCTTAAAAACAAAAAAGCAAGCGAAATCGACATTCCCGAAGTGCGTTACATCAAAGGTTTGATCCGAAAAGGGGAAGCCCGCGCCACAAGCCATTTTGTGGGATTACCTGACAGTCAGATCCACTTTATGGAACTTCCTTTCTATGAAACGGGAGCCATTGAAAAAAATCCTATCGGAGAAATAGACATCCAAATCACAATGGATTTGATCGACAAAATCAAACCACACCAAATTTATGCCGCAGGCGATTTGGCAGATCCACACGGGACGCACAAAGTATGTTTGGATGCCGTTTTTGCAGCTTGCAAGCGACTAAAACCAAATGATTATATGAAAGACTGCTGGTTGTGGTTGTACCGCGGCGCATGGCAAGAATGGGGTATTGACGAAATAGAAATGGCCGTTCCGATGAGCCCTGACCAAGTTTTGGCAAAACGTCACGGAATCTTCAAACACCAGTCCCAAAAAGACGGTGTGGTATTCCAAGGCACTGATGCAAGGGAATTTTGGCAAAGAGCCGAGGATAGAAACGCTGAAACTGCAAACTTCTACAAACAGCTTGGATTGGCGACTTATGCCGCAATGGAGGCTTTTGTGAGATGGGAGTATTAGGCTGATTTAAATTTAATAGATATAAAAACTCGAAATTCATATGAATTTCGAGTTTTTTGCTTTTTAGCTAGTTTCAAAACATTCTTACTTATAACGTCAAAATAATTTTAATTCACTCTCAAAAAAAAATAAAAAAATCACTAATTATATTTTAACAGAAAACAATGATTACAAACCAAAACAAATAATAATTAAACCAATTTAAAGAAACAGGTGTAATCCCAAGCTACAATATTTTAAAAACGAGTAAAATAACCACCTCGCGTACAGGACAGCACATGACAGTTAACCAATTTTTTAACGATATATTTACAAAAATTCAAGCAAAATAAGATTCTGGTTTTATCTGTTTTTTGTTTCAATTTTATTAACTCAACCAAACCATTTTTTCAAACCACATAATTAATAGTACAATTGCAAATGGCACAAGAAACTGAACGTATTTTAATTAATATAAAAAAAGATTCCAGCATCCCCAAATACATCCAAGTAGCTGACAGTATCACAAATGATATTATAACCGGTAAAATAAGAACTGATCAAAAACTTCCTTCTATTAATGAACTAAGCGAATGGAATTCATTGTCACGTGACACTATCGAAAAAGCATACAAACTTTTAAGGGATCAGGAATTGGTTTTTTCGGTTATGGGCGTAGGTAATTTTGTAAATCCAAAGAAATCAAAATCCAGTACTGATATTTTCTTTTTCATGAATAAGCCCAGTTCCTATAAAATGGAAGTCTATAATGCATTTGTAGACACTATAGGATCCAAAGGACATGTAAACATGTCTCTGTACTATTGCGACGAAAACCTTTTTATAGATACATTAAAAAACAACATCAATAACTACAGCTATTTCGTGATTATGCCTCACTTTAAAAACAAGGCAAACACCCATGTTAACTATACGCCAAAAGTGATTAAAGCGATTGAATCGATCCCCAAAGACCAGCTCGTAATAATAGACAATACTCATGATGAAATTTCGGGAAATTTTGTCTCTATTTATCAGGATTATGAAAAGGATATAATGGAAGCTTTGGAACAAGGCCTTGAAAGAATAAAGAATTACTCCAAAATAAATTTAGTATTTTCACCAAAAGCGGTATTCCCCTACCCCAAAGGAATTCTGACGGGATTTATACAATTTTGCGAACTACATCAATTGAATTTCGAAGTTTTAGACCAAATTTACGATCATCTGGAATTCGAATCCAAAGAAGCTTATATTACGGTTATTGAGGAAGATTTGGTGAATTTGGTGCAACAAATTAAAAACAAAAATTTGACCATGGGTAAAGATGTAGGAGTTATTTCTTACAACGAAACTCCCCTAAAAGCTTTATTGGATATTACAGTAGTTAGCAGCGATTTTAAAGTAATGGGCGAACTAGCAGCTAAAATGGTATTGAGCAATGAAAAGAAATTCTACAAAAATCCGTTTAACTATATTGAACGCAAATCATTGTAGATTTATAGTGATTAGTGAATATTGGAAGTCGCTTACCAAAAGCTGTCACTAATCACTGAAAAAACTATTTCAGATCTTTCTTTATAACCAAATACTTCAAATTGGTATTTCCAACATTTTTGATGCCGTGTTCAACATTGGATGGGCAATAAAAACTAGTGTTAGGCCCCGCAGTTACCGTTTTTCCATCTAAAAAAAACTCGGCTGTACCTTCAAGAATATAGAAAAGTTCCTCTTCAATGTGATGATGTGGCGCATGAGTTGATTTCCCAGGCTCAACGATACTCATTTTGAGTGTATTTTCCAGAGTAAAATTTTTATCGGCAAACCAATATTGGTAACCCACTTTGGTTTTAACAGCCTTATCCAATTCGAAATGGTTAACACAATTTTCGATGGTATATTTTTGATCAGTCGCAGTTACTTCTTTCATTACCTCTTGCGACAGTATCGATTGTTGAGTCATAAGAGCTACAATAGCCACTTTGATAGTTGTTGATAATTTCATCTTCATTATTTTTTTGTAATAATACAAAACTTTAATCCATTTTGTATCCTCAATATTTTGAAAAAAGCCCTAAACACTTTAACATGTTAATGGCTTTGCTTTTTTAGACGTTTCGATATTGAGTTTTTTTTTAACGTGCCGCGACTAGGCGTATTAGCGGTATATTTAAGAAAAAATATTTTGCATGAAGAAAAAGTTTCAGTAAATCGTTAGGTTTCTGGCGGAATAGATAGTAACTATTGCGCCTAACCGCTATTATAAGCTGCAGAATTAATTAAATGAAAAAAGCCAATCTCAAGAGACTGGCTTTACTTGTAATAAGTAAAATATATCTTAGATAACGTTTACATTAGTTGCAGTTGGTCCTTTTTGTCCGTTTTCTACGGTGTAAGTTACCGAGTCGTTCTCACGTACTGATTCATTAAGACCAGTAACATGCACGAATACATCATTACCACCACCGTTTGGAGTGATAAATCCGAAGCCTTTTGCTTCGTTGAAAAATTTAATTGTTCCTTCGTTCATAAAAATATTATATTAATAAGTGACAAAGATACAGTTAATTTTTGTAAAATTTTCATTTATTTATACTAAATATTAAATTATTTTTAATTAAAGATGCAAAGAAATTATTTTTTTTTAATTTTTACAGCTTTTTTGTTAAGCTACGTTTGGTTGGTTGCCTATAACGTTTTGCGGCTTGGCGAATGTGGGGATTTACACGCACAAATGTTCAGTTTAGCAAAAATGTACAATAGAAATACTAATGTTCAATTTAACCCAAATGCCCCACTTTCGCCAAACCGTTGTTACCTGCCGTTTTTATTTTTTCTGTCCGAGTAAAGTTAATAATTGTTCATTAAATTTTCGTGTCTTGGCGCCAAGTATTGTAAAAAAAGTCTTGTCAAAAGTTTCAACTGTCTTTACTGCTTGTTTGATAATTTTCTTCCCATTTTCAGTAAGTCCAACGGTTTTTGCTCTTGTGTCAGTTAAGTGTTCTTGTCGCAGAACAAGCCCTTTTTTTTGTAACGTTCTCAAAACTGTTGAAGTTGTCATTGGGTCAATTTTTGTATGTGATGACAACAAAATTTGTGTTACATCTTGTTTCTGCAATGTCAGCCAATGAATACTTGCCATTAAAACAAATTGCGAATGTGTCAAGTCATAAGGTTCTAATGCTTTTTTGATTTCACGTTGCCAAAGATTTGTTACTTGCCACAATAAAAAACCTGAACTATCTTCCGCCTTTTCTACGCTAAAAGTGTTATCGTCTTTTTTCATAGATTTTTTGCAGTTTTTATTTGTTGTTGCATATCTTCTGGCAATGTATCAACAATTTTTTGAGCTACAATTTTTACCCATAAAAAACTCAAAATTCCTTTTACTGTCATTGTTGTTGTCAGTTTCAGTCCATTTGGCGTTTCTTCAAAAATATGTTCTCCATACATTTTAGCCAATGGAAATTTTGTAAAGTCCGTAAAGCTCTTATTCTCGGTTGCCTCTACAATTCCAATTTTAAGTTTTGGTCCGCCTTTCGGCTTAAACATAAAATGATTTCCTTTTTCAAACCTGCCTTCCAATTTTGCAAATTCAACTCCGTTGTCCCAAGTATGCCAATTATTGACATCTGCAAAGAGTTTCCAAATTTGTTCTTTTGTAACTTCATTTGTTACGATTGAGTGAGATTTAGTCCACATATTTTCTTGAATTTTAAAAGTTAAATAAATTTGTCAGTGCAAATATAATAAGTGCGCTTATAATATGCAAGTTTATTTTTATTCAAGTTATTTTTGTCGTAACGGGTGCTTTAAAATGGCAGCTAACTAGTTTATACAAGCATAAATTAAACCAGTTTTATTCCAAATTGGTATGTTATGCGCATACTTCTTTTCAAATTATTTATCTCCAAAAATAGCAGAAAAAGATTACAAATAATAAAAATTTTTTTAATCTATTGGAAACCCCTAAACGCAATTATACCAACCAACTTATGACGAAGTAAAAAAAAGCCCCAAACACTTTGACATGTTTAGGGCTTTGGCAAACTAAAAAAATGGTATTATTTCCAACCTCCTCCCAGGTCTCTGTACACATGGACTGAGGCTGCTAGTTGTTCTTTTTTGGTATCAATCAATTCAAGTTGAGATTCCAAAGCATCACGCTGAGTCATCAAAACTTCAAAATAATCGGCTTTGGCTGACTTGAACAAATCGCCCGCAACATCAATCGAGCGATTCATCGCAGTCACTTGCTGTGATTTTAAATCATAGCTTTTTTCCAAATTATTGATTTTCGAAAGTTGAGTTGATACTTCCAAATAGGCATTTAAAATAGTTCGCTCATAATTATATAAAGCCTGAATTTGTCTTGCATTGGCAGAACTATACTCTGCTTTAATCGCATTTCTGTTAATTAACGGAGCAGCAATATCACCCGCCAGGGAATACAACAACGATTCAGGAAGCGTAAACAAATAAGAAGGCTTGAATGCATTTACCCCAATTGCAGCAGTAATGTCAAGCGAAGGATAGAACTCGGCGCGAGCCACTTTCACGTCTAACTTTGCAGCTTCCAATTCCAATTCGGCTTGTTTAATATCAGGACGATTAGCCAATAATTGAGACGGAATACCCGATTTTACAATCGCAGGCATCAAGTCCATGAAACTGCCTTTACTTCTTTTTATCTCCTGTGGATATTGCCCTAACAGAAAATTGATTTTATTTTCGGTTTCCTTTATGTTTTGCAGAATATCGAACTCCATACTTTTGGAAGCTAAAACCTCTGCCTGGAATTTTTGAACCGCCAATTCAGTGGCTCTTGCTGCTTGCTTTTGGATTTTTACAACCTCCAAAGCATTTGATTGCAGCTCAATATTCTTTCTTACAATCTCTAACTGACTGTCGAGAGCCAATAATTCATAATACGAATCGGCTACTTCAGCAATTAAATTAGTAATCACAAAGTTTTTACCTTCAACAGTTGATAAATATCTGCTAACGGCAGCTTTCTTAGAGTTGCGCAGTTTTTTCCAGATATCTACTTCCCAGTGTGCATAGGCAGCGATTTTTAAATCACCCAATGGATCAGGCATTTCCTGACCAGGTTTAATTTCAGTAGAAGCATCACCAGCTCCTTGGCTAGTATATCTTCCTACTTTTTCTATCCCTGCTCCTGCTCCAATACCAACTGATGGTAAAAGCGCACCTTTTCTTACTCGGATATCATTCTTTGCAATTTCGATTTCCTGCAAAGTAATTTGCAACTCCTGATTGTTTTTTAAAGCAATATCAATCAGGTTTACCAAATTTGGATCTTTAAAATAAGTACGCCAAGATGTGGTAGATGTATTAGTCGTATCAGTGCTCTTATCGAAAGATTGAGGAACAGCTTTGGTTTCTGCCAAAGGTGCAAGAGCCGGAGTACAACTTGCCACCGCCAGGCAAATACCTAGCGGGACAATATATTTATAGGACTTTATTTTATTCATGATCATTCAAATATTCGGTAAATGGATTTTCATCATCTTTTTTAGAGAACTGATGTCTTTCAGAAATTTTTGCAAAAATGTAATACAAGCCAGGAATAATTAATACCCCGCAAATTGTACCAATAAGCATCCCCCCTGCTGCCGCAGAACCAAGTGTTCTGTTTCCAATTTTACCCGGATCGGAAGCAATTGCCAACGGAATCAAACCTGCAATAAACGCGAACGATGTCATCAAAATTGGACGGAAACGAACTGCTGCTCCTTGCATCGCTGCATCGAGTACCGACGCGCCCTGACTATGCTTCTGCGCGGCAAACTCTACAATAAGTACAGCATTTTTACCCAGCAATCCGATGAGCATTACAAAAGCAACCTGAGCATAGATATTATTAGCAAGACCAAATAATTTCAAGAACAAGAAGGCTCCAAAAATACCTGCCGGCAATGATAAAATAACAACAAGCGGCAATATGAAACTTTCGTATTGAGCTGCAAGAACCAAATAAACGAAGCCAAGACAGATTAAGAAAATATAAATCGCCTCGTTTCCTCTGGCAACCTCATCGGCAGAGATACCTGCCCAGTCAATACCAAATCCTCTAGGAAGTGTTTTGGCAGCAACTTCTTTTACCACTTCAATAGCAGTTCCGGAACTGTAACCAATTGCAGGAGCTCCACTAATTTCGGCTGCATTGTACATATTGTGTCTCGTAATTTCAGAAAGTCCATATACTTTTCTCATTTTCATAAAAGAAGAAAAAGGTACCATTTCGTCTCTGTTATTTTTCACGTACAATTTCAATATGTCTTCAGGAAGCGCTCTGTATTGTGGAGATGCCTGAACAATTACTTTATACTGACGGTCGTATTTAATGAAGTTTGTTTCATAGTTACTACCCACAAGTGTTGACAAAGTATTCATGGCATCATCGATACTAACACCTTTTTGTTGTGCCAAATCATTATCGATATCAAGCATGTATTGAGGGAAACTTGCACTATAAAATGTAAACACAGAAGTTAATTCAGGACGTTTTTTTAGTTCCTTAACGAATTCCCTACTTACCGTTTCCATTTTTTTATAATCCCCGGAGCCAGCTTTATCCAATAAACGTAATTCGAATCCACCTGCAGCTCCATATCCGGGAACAGCCGGAGGTTGGAAATACTCAATGGTAGCACCCGAAATGTCTTTGGTTTCTTCCTCTAATTCTTTGATAATCTCCTCAACATTGTGTTTACGATCATGCCAATCTTTTAAGTTGATCAAACAAGTTCCCGTGTTAGAACCAGTTCCTTCAGATAAGATTTCATAACCCGCAAGAGCAGATACCGATTTCACTCCTTCAACTTTCTCAGCAACTTTTTGAAGTTTTTCAGCTATCGCATTGGTTCTTTCCAATGATGAACCAGGAGGAGTCTGAATAATTGCATAAAACATTCCCTGATCTTCACTCGGAATAAATCCTGAAGGAAGACTATTATTTATAAAAAATATCCCGATACAAAATCCAACTAAAACCCCAATAGAAACTGATCTTCTATTGATGACCATCGCCAATATTTTTTGGTATCTCTCTGATAAGAAATTGAACTGTTTATTGAAACCATCCAAGAATCTATTAACTAAATTCTTAGGACGTGGTTTCCCATGAACATTTTTCAGCATCAAAGCACACAATGCCGGAGTCAATGTCAATGCTACTATCCCTGACAAAATAATTGAAGTTGCCATCGTGATCGAGAACTGACGATAGAAAATCCCTACCGGACCAGACATAAATGCTACAGGAATAAATACCGCGGCCATCAAGAAGGTAATTGCGATAATCGCTCCACCAATCTCATTCATCGCTTTTTTGGTTGCCTTTCTGGCCGAGAGATGTTCTTCTTCCATCTTGGCGTGGACGGCTTCAATAACAACGATCGCATCATCGACCACGACCCCAATTGCCAACACAAGCGCAAATAACGTAATCAAGTTGATGGTAATTCCGAACATTTGCATAAAAGCAAAAGTACCTACTAACGAAACGGGTACTGCAATAGCAGGAATAAGTGTTGAGCGCCAATCTCCAAGGAAAATGAACACCACAAGACCCACCAATATGAAAGCTTCTACTAATGTATGGATTACTTTTTCAATCGAAGCATCAAGGAATTTAGAAACGTCATAACTTATTTCATAATCCATTCCTTTTGGGAACGATTTCTTTAATTCCTCCATTTTGGCTTTAACATCCTCAATTACCTGACTGGCATTACTTCCATACGATTGTTTTATAGTAATTGCCGCAGATGGTTTTCCGTCGATACTCGAATAAATATCATACATGGAACTTCCAAACTCTACATCGGCAACGTCTTTCAATCGAAGCATTTCACCGTCAGCATTGGAACGTACTACGATATTTTCATATCCTTGAGGTGTAGTGTACCTCCCTTTGTATTTCAATACATATTCAAAAGCCTGAGATCTTTTACCGGAACTTTCCCCTGTTTTACCGGGAGAAGCTTCCAAACTTTGGTTACTCAATGCTTCCATAACTTCGTCGGCCGAAATTTTGTAAGCCAACATTCGGTCTGGCTTCAACCAAATACGCATCGCATATTCACGATTTCCTAAAATATCAGCAACCCCAACACCATTTACACGTTTAATATCAGAAAGAATATTGATATCCGCATAGTTGAAAAGGAATTTTTGACTTGTTTTTGGGTCTTTACTGAATAAGTTAATATACAAAAGCATATTAGGCTCTTCGCGTGTGATTTTCAAACCTTCTCTCACTACCAAAGGAGGAAGCTTATTGATTACTGAAGATACACGGTTTTGTACGTTAATAGCTGCTTGGTTTGGATCGGTCCCAAGATTAAAAATCACCTGAACGTTTGCTTCTCCATCATTTCCTGCATCCGATGTGATGTATTTCATTCCCGGAACTCCATTTAAGGCTCTTTCAAGAGGAATTACAACCGCTTTAATCATCAACTCACCATTAGCTCCAGGATAATCGGCAGTAATATTTACTTTTGGAGGTGAAATGGAAGGGAATTGTGTTACCGGCAAACTAGTCATTGCCAATATCCCTAAAAAGACAATAACTAACGATATTACTATCGATAATACGGGTCTCTGTATAAATTTATTAAACATTTTTTATCTTTTTTTAAATAGTTAAAATGACTACTCTGCTTTTAATCTTAAGCTAGACAATACTTCTTTCGGCTTTAGATACTCATACTGAATTTTCTCATTATCATCCGCTTTTTGAATACCATCAAAAACTATTTTATCATTGGCAGTTATACCAGATTCGATAACATATAAATCAGGCATTTCCCCTTTAATCGTAATCTCTTTGGATTTAATTACGTTGTTTTTATCTACTACAAATACATATTTTTTATCCTGTATTTCGTAAGTGGCTTTTTGAGGTATAACCAATGCATTTCTCAACGGAACAGTCATTAAAACAGAACCTGTTTCACCGTTTCTCAATAATTTTTCCGAATTTGGGAATTTTGCTCTAAAGGCAATATTACCAGTTTCGCTATTAAATTCACTTTCTATAACTTCAACCTGCCCTTTGTATTTTAAAGGTTGACCATTTGCCAAAAGCAAAGTTACCGTACTGCTTGCTCTGTCACTTTTATTGACTTGATAATCCAAATATTCGGGTTCGGATACATTAAAATAAGCAAACATATTGCTGTTGTCCGAAAGGCTGGTTAATAATTCTCCTTCGTCTATAAGACTTCCTAATTTTTTAGGGATACGGTCAATAGTTCCGTCAAACGGAGCTCTGATTTCGGTAAATGACAAATGAAGTTTTGCCAATGAAACTTCAGCTCTGGCTTGGTCTAATTTTGCCTGGGCTACAGCCTGTTCATTTTTTGAAACAATATTTTTATCAGCTAAGGTTTTAGCATTTTGAAGTTCGATTTCTGCCGCTTTTTCTTCTGCTCTGGCTCTTAATAATTCAGCCTCATACACTTTTGGCATAATTCTGAACAAAACCTGACCGGCTTTTACAAATTGTCCTTCATCAACATAAATATTTTGCAGGAAACCTTTTTCCTGAGCACGGATTTCAATATTTCTAACGGAACGAATCTGCGAAACATACTGCTTGGTAAATGAAGTATCAATTTGAACGGGATTAGTAACCGTAAACTTCACAGCTTCTTCTTTCTCTTCTTTTTTTGTTGTACAGCTTGTTAGGCACAACATGGCAATTAAACCAGTTAACACGAGTGTTTTTTTCATTGTAAAATAAAATGGTAGTTAAGCAATAAGTAAATGGAATAAAAATTCCTTTAGGTATAAAAACCATCAGTTACCGGTACAGAATATGAACCGTTTACAAGATCAAAAATCAGAAAATGTTTATTTGCAAAACATGATCACATCTTCGGAAACCGATGTGTCATGTAAAATCAAATTCGTAAAACTCCTATTCGTAGGTAAATAGGGCTGGAATAGCCACAATTGGGCGTAATTATTTCGAACTTTTTAGTAGAATCCTTTAAAAGAAATTTATCGGAAAAGGTTAAATACCAACTGTCCAATAAACTGTGTCTAACAGGAATAAGTTTAGAAGCGCCGTTATTGATATTATCAGTTCGATGGAATTCCTCGTCTAAATCAACACCCTCTTCCTCGATTAGTACGCTACCGGGTTCTATTTTTTTATGTTTTATTTGCCCTTTTTTAATGAAAGTAATCGGAGAGAAATCTTTTATGACTATAGACGATGTATCTGCATGCAGATCTTGTCCACCTACAAGCAGAAAAAGGCAAAGCCATATTGTATTTATAATTACTCTCATTTGAGTGCGAAATTAATAAAAGAATGAAATAAAAAAACATATTTTCTACAAACAAAAGTTATAAAAATATGTGAAAACGTTTTCCCCCCTTTAAAACCGTAAAACTTTATGTTATGTTAACAATAATTTCTCACTGTATTAATAATAAAAAAACTACAAAATAAATTAAATTAAAGACAATTACTACAAAAATAACTCTTAAAAAATACAATTAAATGCAAAATATCAGTTTTAAAAAACATTCGTCATAAATTTGTAAAAAACAATTTGAAAAGAATGTTCATGGACGTAAAAAACACAATTTGTAAAGAACTTAACAATTTGTTTTTCCTCAAACAATCCGGTAGAAAATGGCATTTGGCATTGTTGGCATCCATTTGCATTGGAATTCCGTTATTGATAGGATTGTATTTTGGAAACATAAAATATGGTCTCTTGGCTTCACAGGGAAGTATGGTTATCCTTTACCTACCAAGTTTTGGCAACTTTACCAAAAACATGATGACCATATTAATTTGTTCTTTGGGACTTATGACTTCTTTTGTTTTCGGTTTACTCTTCAGTTTTAATCCTTATGTTTCGTGTATTGCTTTTGGGCTATTTGCCTGTACGATTCATTGGATTCATCTTTATTATAAAACGCCTCCACCGGGCAATTTCTTTTTTATATTGGTTGCCTCTGTCGCAAGCTGTTTTCCATACAATCTATCTGAAATTCCTTTAAAGACAGGGCTTTTTGCATTGGGAACCATACTCTCTTGTTTACTCGCTGTAGGCTATACTGTACTCTTATCGATTAAAGAAAAATCTCCAACTGCAAAGCAAGATAAATCGATAATTAAAAAGAACAAGTATGCCGACTTTATGGAGGCAATTATAGTAGGTGTATTTATGTTTTTGACAATGCTTATAGGTCATTTACTCCAATTCAAAAATCCGTATTGGATTCCTATTTCCTGCGCTGCTGTGATGCAGGGTTCATCGTTGTATCATATTTGGCAAAGATCGTTTCATCGTATTTTGGGGACTTTCATTGGCTTAGGATTTTCCTGGATATTGCTAAAAACTATCGATGTACCCTTTGCAATATGCTTTGCTATAATTATTCTTCAATTTATTGTCGAAATACTGGTCGTAAGGCAATATGCAATTGCTGTTATTTTTATTACGCCAATGACTATATTATTAACCGAAGCTGCAAACCCATTGGCACAGAATCCTAATATGTTAATTCATTTGCGATTCATAGAAATTTCAATTGGAAGTATTCTGGGAGCTATAGGAGGTTGGGTTATCTATAAAGAAAAAATCCGCTACTTGGCAATTCGAGGGATTCAGAAAATTGCCATTGGGGTAAACAAAAAAATTAAATAAATTTTGAATTTAATCCTTTCAAAAACTGATTACACTACTACACTTCTTGCCTAGCCCCGATGGAAGGGAAAATCGCCCGTTTTAGAAAACAAGGCTTTTTTTGCCGTAGTTTTCTAAAACGGGAATTGGAATGACAGCGGGACCACTATTGTTATTTGCAAAAAAGTTCTGCTCCAAAAAAAATAAAAATTTTAATTGCTGTTGCTTCTTCCCTGAAAATGTAAATTTGTTTCTTTGCCAAAAACTAAAATGCTGAAATGCCTGAATATTTTCTAGATATCGAATACAATAACCATATTTATGGCGTAGATGAAATGAGTTTTAAGGAATTTGAGTGCTGTACATTCAATAACTGCACTTTTTCGGCCTGTAACTTCATGGATGTTACTTTTATCGATTGTGTTTTTAATGATTGTATTTTTAGCCAGGGAAAAATCAATCATGTGGCGTTGAGAACGGTGACTTTTAATCGTTGCGAAATCAAAGATGTTAATTTTGCGATGTGCAGCAAGCTGATTTTTGAAGTTCGTTTTAACAATTGTGTTTTGGATTTTTCCAAATTTTACGCCCTGAAAATAAAAGGAACGCCTTTTATCAATTGCAGCATGATTGCAGTGGATTTCATGGCTGCCGATTTGACCGAAACATTGTTTGAAAATTGTGATTTGTACCGCTCCGAATTTGCCAAAGCCACTGCCAATAAAGCCAATTTTAAAACCAGTCGCAATTACACCATTGACCCCAAAACAACCAAATTGAAGAAAGCTGTTTTTGCATTAGAAGGCCTAAAAGGGTTGCTCTACAAACACGAAATAATAGTAAATTGATTTTTGAAACAAAAAGTTCCTCCAACAACCAACTTTGGGCTGCTAAAGGAACTAATACCTTTTCTGCATATAAAATAAAGCTCGTCTATAAAAAATCTTAACCGATCATTTCAAGATGGCTTCCATCGGCATGCAAAATGCGTTTTGCTTTTTCAATTTCTTCTTTGGCACCTTTTACAATAACCATAAACTTGCCTTCTTTAAGGTGTTCTTGACATTTGACCACCTCTTCTTCTTTAATGCCCGTATAAGTCAAAAGCGATATAAAACCACCCGCAATTAAACCCAAATCAAGTCCGGCAATGAGTCCAACAAGCGCACCAGCTCCATACAGAAAACCAAAACCGGGAATTGCAAAGACACCTACTCCGGAAAGTAACCCGATAAGTGTACCTGCTCCCATTCCAATTACAGCCGGGGCTTTTTTTACGGTATCAAGTGATTTGATATGAATATGATCTTCAATCACTTCAGCCTGACCCAATAGCGAAACATTATCCATGGGAAAATCTTGGTGGCTCAATTGCTTGATAGCATTCACCGCTTTTTCATGGGTGTCGTAAATTGCAATTTGTGATTCCATAATATTAAATTTTTTAAAGTTATGACAACAGTACAATATCATACTATTCCTAGTAAAGTTACGAATTTAAACTCTTTATAAACAGTTATTTAACCATTAAATTAATAAAAAAACATCCTTTGAAAAACAAAAAAGATAGCTTCCAAAACACTTATCGGTTCGATAATTATTTAATTTATTTACCGTTTAATTCGCAACCAACACCTCTTTAAACCAATTGAATCAGGAAATAATCCTACCGTCTTCCATAGTGATGATTCTATTGGTTTTATTGGCAAAATCGTTATCATGAGTAACAATAAGCAGGGTTTGTTTTTTTTCTATTGTCAGCTCCCTAAAAATATCAAAAACCATATCGCTATTTCGCTTATCTAAATTTCCTGTTGGCTCATCTCCCATAATAATTAGTGGGTCGTTTATTAATGCCCTGGCAATAGCTACCCTTTGTTTTTCCCCACCACTTAATTGATTCGGCATTTTTAGCGCATGATCTTCCATACCTAAAACTTTTAAATGTTCTAATGCACGATGCTCTAACTCCTGCTCTGTAAATTTGACCAATTTCATTCCGGGCAACATCACGTTTTTTAAAACATTGTATTCTATCAATAAATAGTGGAATTGAAACACAAAACCAATATTTTCATTCCGAATTTGCGCCAATACCTTATCCGATTTTCCAGTCACAAGCTCATTGTGAATTAATATTTGCCCTTCATAATCGGTATCCATGGTAGAAAGCAAATATAACAGGGTCGATTTTCCGCAACCTGATTTTCCCACAATCGAAACAAATTCTCCATGATCAATACTCAAATCAATTGAGGTTAGCACTTTAAATTTTACCGGATCGTAGAAATACTTCGTTAGCCCTATGGTTTCCAATACTTTATTATTCTCCATAACTATTTCCCTCTAATGATTTCTACCGGATCAACCTTGCTGGCTTTTGAAGCAGGAAAATAACCCGCGATTGTAGTCGTAAATAAGGCAAAAACAATCCCTATAACATAAAAAATACTATCGTAATAAATAGGATAAGTAGTAATAGTGGGCAAAGAAGTTGTCCTGAATGGAATCACATCTATAATCGAGGAAAAAACAAATCCAAATAACAGTCCAAATATTCCTCCCACAAGTCCTATAACCAATGAAAGTGAGATAAAAATCCATTTCACATCATTCCCGGAAAACCCAGTCGCTTTTAGAATTGCGATGCTGTCCATTTTTTCATAAATCATCATGTTTAAAATATTATAAATCCCAAAACCCGCCACGATCAATAAAACAATCCCCACGGCATAGGATATAATATTTCGAATTTTACTTCCGGTCTCAAATTGTGCATTGACCGTTTGATAGTCAATTGCATCCAAATTGAATTTACGCCTAAACTCTTTTGCAAGTTCAAGCGCTATTGTTTTGTCGTATAATTGAATTTGAATATCGGTAATATAGTTGGTAGGTTCGCCCAATATTTTTTGGGCAGTTCCTAATGAAGTATAACTCATTACATCATCTACATCAGAAATCCCCATTTGAGAAATACCAACTATTTTAAGAGAAGTCAAATGACCATTGGGAGAAGTAACTTTGATAATATCCCCAACAACAAGCAACATTTTATTGGCAAGTCCTTTTCCCAAAATGATGCTATTATTTTGAAGTAAACTGGTCACTTTCCCTTCGATAATGTATTCACTAATTTTAAATATTTTTTCTTCGGACAAAACATCTATTCCGTTGATAACTCCAGAAATCTCAATGGTTCCAGAGTTAAAAAAAACCGGACTCGTGATTTTAGGCGCCACATCAATAATGCGTGGGTCATTTTTTAAATTAGCAATAATGGCTTTACTGTTGTAGATTGATTTTCCAATATCTTTTGGCTTGATAGAACGAATAAAATTAGTACTTTTTTTATAGGCTTCCGCCAAAGTTATCGGCTGATGCTCGGATGGCTTTATGTCATTATACAATCGCACATGTGGTGTTCTGTTGAGCATCAATCCATCCAGCAGTTTATTAAGTCCATTCATAAAACTGACCAATGCAATAAACATAGCAATACTGAAAGTCACGCCTATCGCAGCAACTATCGTTTGCTTGAGCCTAGCCTGAAGCAAATGCAACGCAATATTTACTATAAGTTTAAAGTTCATTATCCGGTTTATAAATAGATTCACTTGGTTTTAATCCTTCCAAGATCTCGACTTTCTGATAATTCTTTAAGCCTGTTTTTACTTTTCGTTTTTCATTTTTATTCACTAAAACGTATTCATTTTGAATCAAATAATTTGTTGGAATTGTAATAACATTCTTTTTGGTTTTAATAACAATGTTCGCTTCAGCAGTCAAGTTTGGATAAAGTTTTGGAGGTGGTTTTACAAAGTGAGCTTCAATTTTGAATGTACGGGATTGTTCAACCATAATTGGATAAATCTTATCAATTATTGCCTCAAAGACCTCCCCTTTATAACTGTCCATAGTTATAAAACCTTTTTGACCAAGAACTATCCGGGCCATATCGTTTTCATCCACCTGTAACTCTAATAAAAACGAATTGGATTTTCCGATGGTTGCAAGCGGTATTTGAGGTGTAATATATGCTCCTTCCCGAACCAATATATCAAATAATTGTCCCGAAAAAGCACTTCTAACAGTAAAATCGTTTTGATTCTTTCTGTTGATTTTCAATACATTACTATTTCTAATTTCCTCATTTTGCAATTGTGCTTTAAGCTCTGCCAATTGCTTAATCCCTGCTTCGTATTCAAGCTTTGAACTTTTATAGGATAATTCTAATCGTTCATAATCTACATCCGAAATATTTCCTAACTCTTTTGCATTTTTATTCCTTTTCAAAATAGATTCGTCCAAGAGCATTTTGTTTTTTGCGGATTGAATTTTAATTTCAATTTCAGCAATTCTATCTTTTGTATATTGACTACTTTGCTGACTTAATTTATAGGCTAATTCTGCGTTCTGAGTATTCAAATTAGCCCTGTCTTCATCCAATTCAAATAACTTTTGACCTATGGATATTGTTTGACCAACTGTTACATCAATTTTTCGTAGATTCCCGTTTACTGCGGCATAAACAACATACTGCCCTTCTGCTTTTATCACTCCTGATGCATAAACACTTTCGGTCACGTCACCCAAAGTAGGTTTGATCGCACTGTCCTCTTTATTAGAACACGCTGCCATCAAAAAAAAAGTAAAACCATAAAATAGTATTGATCTGAAATCCATCTTTTATTTTTTAGACGCTCATTTACAAACAAAACTGATATAAATGTACGACTAAAAAAAATGCAAAAGAATGATGATTATCACATAATTACCCGTTAACCCAGATATTAAATTAAATAAAACATTATTGAGCAGTCAGCATTTTATCAAATCTACTTTGCATTTCCTCGTAGCTCATATCTTCTTTATGTGTTGCAATCATCCACTTGTAACCAAAAGGATCCATTACATGTCCTACGCGGTCTCCATAAAACATATCATCAACCGGCACAACTGGAGTCGCACCTGCATCAATAGCTCTTTGGATTACAGCATCGGCATCTTTAACATACAATCCGAAAGACATGGGATTTCCGCCAATGGCCAAGGGCCCTTTGTTTCCCCAATCAATATTTTCGTCGGTCATCATCAGCATCGAACCTTCGATTTCAATTTCGGCATGTCCAATTTTGCCGTCAGGCATCAATAACCGACCTTTTTCTATTGCACCAAAAGCTTTTTTGTAAAATTCTATAGCGTCACTGCATCCATTGATTGTGATGTAGGCATTCAATGTGTATGCTCCGGGATAAATGTGTGATGTTTTCATGAGTTCAATTTTTAAGTTTTTAGTTATTATCTATCAATAAAAAAGAACTTTAAATTTACTCATTTTATTATATATCAAATTGTTACAAATAAAAATTTAACCTAGATTAAACATTTGACACGAAGTATTATACAGATTAAATTGCATAAAAAAACCGAAGACGATAACGTTTCGGTTTAAGCTTATATCTCTACTACTTATAAATCAAAGCAATGCTTTTTTGACCAAATCCTTCTTATTACGCGAAACTGGAATTCGAAATTGGTCATAAAGCAATAAAGCATAATTATCTTCTTTAAGTAGGCTTTTTACGTGTTTTTTATTTACCAAATGTGATTGGTGACAACGAATGAATACATAACCACTTAACATTTCATCATATTCATAAAGTGGAACAGTCGAAATTATTGTCTCACCTTCATCAGTAAAAAATAATGTATAACTATTTTCACTTTCGCAACGGATTATATTTTTAACATAAACAAAACGGGTTTCTTTGAGCGATGAAATAGCTATTCGATGATCGGAACCATTATTATTTTCTTTTAAATGATGAAGTAAATTTTGCAGTTGCAGATTTTGATTTTTATGTTTTAATCTGCTACTTGTTTTTGCAACTGCTTTTTTTAGCTCTTCAATATCTATTGGTTTCAAAAGATAATCAATAGCAGAAAATTTAATAGCCTGGATCCCATATTGGCTGAAAGCGGTCACAAATATTACTTCAAAATCATAAGAATTAAGTTCTTGTAAAACCTGAAACCCATCCTTATTTGGCATTTGGATATCCAAAAAAACCAAATCAGGCTGACTACTTTTAATTAGTGCTATTCCCTCACTAGCATCTGTCGACGAACCAACAATAATTACTTCAGGACAATACTTTTCCAGCAATCGTTGAAGATTGATAATATTGTGTTGTTCGTCATCGATTATGATTCCTTTAATCATTTTTAAGCCAGTTTTTATAACAAACAGTAATTTGTGTGCCTGATAAATCACTTTGGATTTTCATATCAATTTTCATTTTTTTCGAAGATTGATTAAATAACGTAATTCTGTCTTTAACAAGTTTTAAACCAAATCCTTTCTGTACTGCTAATGTATTAAATCCTTTTCCGTTATCGACTAATTCAAA
Organism: Flavobacterium aquiphilum; assembly: GCF_027111335.1. Taxonomy (NCBI): domain Bacteria; kingdom Pseudomonadati; phylum Bacteroidota; class Flavobacteriia; order Flavobacteriales; family Flavobacteriaceae; genus Flavobacterium; species Flavobacterium aquiphilum. Next base: position 3,582,858 of record NZ_CP114288.1, read on the forward strand.
AATTAAATCATATTCTTTTTTTGAAATGTTAAGCGCTATTTCAGCATTTTCTTTATTGGATATTCCGTGTTTTATGGCATTCTCTATCAAAGGCTGCATCAAAAGAGGAAGTATTTGCGTTTCATAAACATTAATTTTTTCATCTATAACTAAACTAAACGAGAAAGCATTTCGTAGCTGCTCCAACTCAATATAATTTTTGATACTTTTTATCTCAATTTCAAGGTTCTGGGTTTCATTTTCACTGGAAGTAAGTGTATTTCTAAGCAATGAACCAAAACCAACCAAATATTGATTTGCCTTTTCTATCTGATTATCATTAAGCAGGCCCTGAATAGAGCCCAAAGCATTGAATACAAAATGCGGGTTAAGCTGCGCATACAGCATTTTAATTTTTGATTTTTGCTCCAATTGCTTTCTTTTGGACACTTTTTTCATCCAAAAGATATAAACGAGTGAAAAAATCAACAGAAAAAATATTCCAACAATAACCTTAAACCACAGCGCTTGATACCAATCCGGTTCTGTATTGAATTTATAAACGGCGACATATTGCGGGTTATCTTTGTAACGGACTTCAAGCTTGTAATCGGCTCCAGATTCATTCAAATCCAGAAAAATGATTCCATTCGAATTTGTCCATTCATAAGTTTTGAATTTATGCTAGTGCGGTATTCAAAACTATTATAAACTCTTTTTTTACCATTTGGCTTTCTAAAAACCAAACAATATTTTTCGCCTTTAAAATGTCGGTTTCTATTTCCTATAAGTGTTGGAGCAAAATCTTCAGGCCAGGACTCAAAAAAATTTGATTTATCTAAACTGTATTTATGCAATCTGTCTATTGATTCCTGAATAAAATTTTCAAAGCTTACAGTTTTATTTAAATCATTGGAATTTGACATTATAATAAAAGGTTTTCTAGCACCTTCTTTCTTCTCAAAATGCAGCTTCAAAAAGCTTTCTTTTCCTTTTTTTCTAAATAAAATTACAAGTTTATCACCGTTAACTAATGAATCTGTGTAAGGAATATAACCGTTTTCAAAATATTTTTTCCCATCAAGAACATTAGTTTCACTATAACTTATTGATTGTTGGACTGAAGTCCATTTTTTTACGATTTTATTATTTTTTAAAACCTGAACTTCAAGATTTTCAATTCTATATAAATCTTTATTTGCATTTAGAGTATCCACGTATATGTCTCCAATCATGACTAGATTCTTGTATTCCTTTAGATCTAATATTTTCAGATTAATGTTTTCTCCCAATACATTAAAATAGTGCTCTGTATGTTTTAAATCATTATGAATTCCATGATCTCTATTATATTGCAAGATAAATTTATTTGAGATGAAATTATTTTCAAATCGTATTACTGTTTTATCTAAAACAAAATAACAATTACGTGCAGGTTTGGCAATTATCTCATTTGGCTGAGCAGTACACAGTGAAGAAACAAACACTAATAAGTAAAAGATTTTTTTCATGGTTATGATTTTTTAGTGAATAATACATTTTTATAAAGCAAATGTAAATGCACTATTGCTAAGAAATCTACGGTTCTTGAATTTGGTGAGATTGGTCTTGAATCAAACAAAAAGAACTAATTAAATCGGTTTCTCCATCACATAATCCTCCATCAGATAACCTTTTCCGATTTCGATATTAACTTCTTCAGTGATTTGGAATCCCATTTTTTGGTAGAAATGCAGTGCTTTGTTGAATCGGTTTACATTTAGGGAAACTTCACAACCTTTTCGACAAAATCAATCAGCTTCTTTCCTATTCCTTTGCCTTGGGTTTGTGGCAAAATATAAATTTTATGGATTTTGGTTTGGTTCTTTTGGTTATAAAAATGCTCATAGGAAGCAAAACCAAGAACTTCTTCTCCTTCTTTTGCCAAAACAAAATAATGCCCTTTGTTGGCAATACTATCTTTTAAGGACTCTTCATTATAAAAAGCGTCCAACATATAATCTAATTGCGCTTTCGAAAGGATTTCGCCATAGGCAATCGGCCAGGTTTGATGAGCAATTTCTTGAATTGTTTTAAAATCGTCTATGGTTGCAGGAATTATTTTTATCATTTAAAAAAAAAGAATATAGATGAAAGAAAATAAACTAAAGACAACTACTTTAAACTAAAATCATTAAGTACTAAAACTACCCGTGAATAGTCTCGTTTTTACCATAATTGGTTATAATCGATTCCTCAAATTCCAACCATTCTCTCCAGCGCTTTTCAACATCGATTCCCTCACCATATTTTCGGGCATAAGTGATAAAGGTAGTGTAATGTCCCGCCTCACTTTCCATTAATTCTCTATAGAAAACGGCTAGTTCTTCATCTTTGATATTCTCAGAAAGTACTTTAAAACGTTCACAACTTCTGGCTTCAATCATGGCCGAAAACAGTAAACGCTCCACCAATCCTGAAACCCGACTTCCGTCACTGCTTCTTTTCATGTACAAATACAGTTCGTTTACATAATCATCTTTACGCTCACGCCCCAGCTTCAATCCACGCTTGATAATAATATTGTGTACTTGCTCAAAATGGTCGATTTCTTCTTTGGCTAAAGTCAATAAATCCTTTACCAAATCCTGGTACTCCGAATTATTGACAATTATGGTCATTGCATTGGTTGCCGCTTTTTGTTCGCACCAAGCATGATCCGTCAGAATCTCTTCGATATTTTTCTCGACAATATTTACCCATCTTGGATCGGTTGGCAATTGTAATCGTAATACTCCCATTTCTCTTTCTTTTTGTTTAAAGGTTTAAATCACTTAATTGCTAAAAGTTTGTTGTTAAAAAATAAAAAGTTTAAAGTTTAAATTCTTTGTGAAGACTTACAGTACACACAAAGAGTTTTAAACCTTAAACTTTTAAACCTTTAAACGATTAAACTTTATTAGAACACAAAGATTGCTCTTTCGCTCATCATTTCGTTTACTTCGCTTGCTACTTCTTCAATAACATCTTCGTTAGTATGATCAGTCAAAACTCTGTCGATCATATCAACGATAGTTTCCATATCAGCTTCAACAAGACCACGAGTTGTAACTGCAGCAGTTCCCACACGGATACCTGAAGTAACGAATGGTGATTTGTCATCAAATGGAACCATGTTTTTATTTACAGTGATTTCTGCTTTTACCAATGCATTCTCAGCATCTTTTCCAGAAATTCCTTTATTTCTAAGGTCAATCAACATCATATGGTTATCAGTTCCTCCAGAAATAATGTTGTATCCTCTTTTTACGAAAGCATCAGCCATTGCTTTTGCATTCTTTTGCAATTGCATAGCATAAGTAAAGAATTCATCTTGTAATGCTTCACCGAAAGCTACAGCTTTAGCAGCGATAATATGCATTAAAGGTCCTCCTTGGTTTCCAGGGAAAACAGCTAGATCCAATAAAGCAGACATCATTCTGATTTCTCCTTTTGGAGTAGTCAATCCCCATGGATTTGGGAAATCTTTACCCATCATGATCAAACCTCCACGTGGTCCACGCAATGTTTTGTGAGTTGTTGTTGTAACAATATGACAGTGAGGAATTGGGTCATTTAATAATCCTTTAGCGATAAGACCTGCTGGGTGTGAAATATCAGCCATCAAAATTGCACCAACGCTGTCAGCGATTTTTCTGAAACGCTCAAAATCCATATCACGAGAATAAGCCGAAGCTCCAGCGATAATCAATTTTGGTTGTTCTTTAGTAGCAATTTCTTGGATCTTGTCATAATCCAAACGTCCAGTTTCTTTATCTACTCCGTAGAAAACAGGATTGTATAAACGCCCTGAAAAGTTTACAGGTGATCCGTGAGTCAAGTGTCCTCCGTGAGATAAGTCAAAACCTAAAATGGTATCCCCTGGTTTCAAACAAGCGTGAAAAACAGAAGCATTTGCCTGAGAACCTGAGTGAGGCTGCACGTTTGCATATTCAGCACCAAATAATTCTTTAGCTCTGTCAATAGCAATTTGCTCAACAACATCTACTACTTCACATCCACCATAGTATCTTTTACCTGGATATCCCTCGGCATATTTATTAGTTAAAACAGATCCAGCAGCTTCCATAACTTCGTCACTTACAAAGTTTTCTGAGGCAATAAGTTCTAATCCGTGTATCTGTCTGTCTTGTTCTTCAAGAATAAGGTCAAAAATTTGTTCGTCTCGTTGCATTTCTTTGATTTTCGTTAATTTCCCGCAAAAATACAAAAAAACGTTTGTTTAACTGTTAGATTATAATATATTTGACAAGTAATTTTCAACAAACAACTAACACCATCATGCCAATAACAGCTAACGACACTACAAGACGATCATGGTTAGAGGTCCTGCCAGACAGTGATTTCCCTATCCAAAACATTCCTTTTGGAGTTTTTCTTACCAAAGAAAATATCGTGACGGTAGGTTCAAGAATTGGTGATTTTGCTATCGATTTGGGAGCTTTACAACAATTGAATTACTTCGAAGGAATCGAATTGACAGACGATATGTTCATGCAGGACACGCTGAACGATTTCATTTCTGACGGTCAAAAAACATGGCGATTGGTACGAAACAGAATTGCCGAAATTTTTGACGAAAGTAACCCAGAATTAAGAGACAACCAAAAACATAGAGACATAGTAATCTTTAGAATGGAAGATGTTGAAATGCAACTTCCCGTACTAATAGGTGATTATACCGATTTTTATTCCAGTAAAGAACACGCAACCAATGTTGGAAAAATGTACCGTGATCCGGAAAACGCATTACTACCTAACTGGCTGCACATCCCGATAGGGTATCACGGAAGAAGTTCTTCTATTATCCCTTCTGGAATTCCCGTACACAGACCTATGGGACAAACACTGCCTAATGGTGAAACGACACCCGTTTTTGGCCCTTCCCGTTCGGTTGATTTCGAATTGGAAACTGCATTTATCACTACCGATTGTAATATAATGGGAGAAACTGTCCCTATCAGTGAAGTCGAAGATTATATTTTCGGAATGGTTTTATTGAACGATTGGAGTGCGCGAGATATTCAGAAATGGGAATATGTTCCGCTTGGTCCTTTCTTAGCCAAAAATTTTGCTACTTCTATTTCTCCATGGATTATCACTATGGATGCTTTGGAACCATTCAGAACCAAAGGCCCTAAACAAGAGCCTACCCCTTTCCCTTATTTGCAACAAAAAGGAAAGCACTCTTTTGACATCAATCTAGAAGTTTCTATTGCTCCTGAAAATGCAGAACCAACGATTGTTTCAAGAACCAATTTCAAATATTTATATTGGACAATGAACCAGCAATTGGCTCACCACACATCCAATGGATGCCGAGTTAATTCTGGAGATATGATGGGCTCAGGAACCATTTCCGGACCTACTTCAGACAGCTATGGTTCAATGCTGGAATTGACTTGGGGCGGCAAAAATCCAATTCAATTAAGCGACGGTACGGATCGTAAATTCATAAATGACGGAGATACCGTAACCATTCATGGATACAGCCAAAACGGACAGGTTCGAATTGGTTTTGGAGAATGCTCCAGCAAGCTGCTTCCTCCTTTTGTAAGACAATAAACAAACTCTTAATATTTAAACCGACAAATTATAATTGTCGGTTTTTTTTTGAAACATTTTAAACAAAATCCACTGAAGGAATAATAATACCATTTATACATATAAAATAGTCCAATCTGCTCGTTCTTTTTCTCCAATTGCTTCGCCTGTTCGCTACGCTCGAGTCTTCTTCAAAAAATAATTCCGTAGCTATCCCGATAGCTATTGGGAATGCAATGATTTTTATCCTTGTCTTGAAAAAAAACAACTTCGCATCTTTAGGCAATTTTATATGTACAAATGGTATAAATTTGCAAAAACATTTTAACCTAACTCTTAACCTAATTCATTAGTCCCCAAAATGAAAAAAATTACTTTTCTAATTGCTTTTTTTACACTTATTACTTCTTGCGGAGTAAAACAAGCAAAGAACAATTTAACATCTGGAAATTATGACGCCACTATAGACATTGCTATTTCCAATTTACGTTCCAATAAAGACAAAAAAGGAAACCAAGACTATGTCTATTTACTTGAAGAGGCTTTCGCCAAAGCCAAAGAAAGAGATTTAAATACCATCACCTTTCTGACCAAAGAAAACAATCCGAGTAATTTGGAAAAAATATTCAATACTTATATGGCATTGAATGATCGTCAGGAAAAAATTAAACCATTACTACCTCTAAAACTACTGAATGAAGGAAGAAATGCGATTTTTCCTTTTGATAATTACAATGATCAAATAATAAGCAGCAAAAATGCTTTATCTGCTTATTTGTACACCAATGCAAAATCTTTGATGCTGACCAAAAATAAAATGAATTATCGAAGAGTTTATGATGATTTGGCATATTTGGATAAAATCAATCCAAATTATAAAGACGTTGGCAAAATGATGGATGAAGCACAGTTTAAAGGAACTGATTTCGTGATTGTTTATACCAAAAATGCAAGTAACATGATTATTCCTGCGCAGCTTCAAAACGATCTATTGGATTTCAAGAGTTACAAATTAAATGACAAATGGACTGTTTTTCATAGCGCAAAACAAAAAGACATCAACTATGATTATGGAATGCTAATCAATTTCATCTCTATTTTGGTTTCGCCAGAGCAAATAAAAGAAAGAGAATTTATAAAAGAACGTCAAGTAGTTGATGGTCAAAAAAAACAAGTTGACGCCAATGGAAATGTTGTTTTGGACAGACAAGGAAAACCTATTATGATAGATAACCTTGTAAATGCAACAGTAAAAATTTATGAAGTGCGACAATTTAAATCATGTCAAATCACTGCCAAAGTTGATTACGTTGACAATAAAACCAACCAATCTTTGGATTCTTTTCCAATAACAAGTGACTTTGTTTTTGAAAATATCTATTCCACATACAAAGGGGACCGTCGCGCAGCAGATACTAATTACTATGCCTATTTTGACAAAAAAGTGGTTCCTTTCCCAACCAGCGAGCAAATGGTTTACGATACGGGCGAAGATTTAAAAGCAAAAATCAATTCGATTATTACACGAAACCAGTTTAGGAAACAATAAATTTATAAAACACAAAAAGCAACTCAATCGAGTTGCTTTTTTTTGCTGATATATTTAAAACTTAATCCTAAAAAAACCACAAGGCTCAGCTAACATTGTGAACTCCTTCACATTCTTGAAATTTATCAAGAATAAATATTTTTTCAAATCACAAAACCAACAACGGAGCAATTATACCAATACTAAATTGCCCGGTTTTACCATCTACTGCACCAAAATTATTTTGAGCATAGGAAGAATAATTATTTTTCTTAGCAATATAGCCCGCATAAAACTTCAGGTTAATATCTGCAAAAGGGGAATATTCAACCGTTGGGATAATACCGTAAGAAGTCAATAAATGACTATCCTTATTAAGATCTGGATTGCCGTTCCAATACGCATTGTCATTCATTAACGTAAGCAATAAATTCACCTTTGGACGAATCTGATATTCCGCTCTAATCCAATTTTCGACATAAGAAACATCCTGTGCTGCATAAGGATATTTGCTTTTGATGATATTCGTAACCACACATTTTTGGTCCAAATCCTCTTTGCTATATTGAAAATCATAATACAGTAGCAGTTTATTACTTTTAAATTTATTCCCAAGAGAAACTAAACTTCGTCCGGCATTCTCAGCATCCATAAAATAACCATAACTATAAGTAGTTTCCAGTTTTCCGTTAAACAAACTACCTTTCCAGTTCCCAACTGCAGCTAAAGGCGTTTCCGCAGCTTTAATACCTGGAGGAATCGTAGTCCCTAACTGATCCTGAAAAGTCTTTGTTCTTGCATTCAACACCTGAAAATTAAATTTATTTTTATGATCAGCCAGCGCATATGAAAGTCCAGCTCCCACCATAAAATTTTCACCGTAATTATTAATACTATTATAAGACAAAATCTCGATTGGATTTGTAATAAGCTCATAACCTCCCCAATCGCCTATCATTTTTCCGAAAGACAATTTTGTTTGCGAATCCAAATCAACCGTTAAATAAGCCATATCAACTGTGCGACTTATATTGTCAACCGTGTTAGGATCAGCAATTTTGGTATATCGGTTTCGGAATCTAAAAAACACTCTATCATGAATTTTCCCTTTTACTTCAAATCGGAATTGATTGACCGAAAATTGAGAGTTTGTGTGCTCACCATCCACAAAATAATTATCAAAAGCTAAACGGGAATTAAAAATAACATCAACGTCTTTCAATAAAGACAATTTGGAAGTAGATATTATTGGTTGATTAGTAACATTTTCTTTTTGGATTGTATTTTGGGCAAAAGAAAAAACAGGTAACAAAACTAAAATGCAAAAGCATTTGAAAAAATTTTTCATTATAAGGTATTTAAACTATTTGTAATTCAATTAATTTCAAGACAGATCAGTCTATACCTTATTTTCTGTATCAAAAATTACTTTCCCGCTTTCAATATCGTACACAGCTCCGATAATTGTAATTTTCTTTTGATCACAATATTCTTTTAAAATTGGCTCCGCTGTTTTCAAAAAATTCACACTATGCAAAACATTCGCATTTACTGCATTATCAACTGTCAATTTATCTTCTTTGGCAAGATCGTTTTCTTCTTTCTCACTTTCGATGTATTCCACTATTTTTTTAATATGATCCTCATGATTATAATTTCCTTTTGAATCAATAAATGCTTTAACGGCACCACAGCTTTTGTGTCCCATGACAATGACCAACTTACAATCCAAATGCTCAACCGCATATTCAATACTTCCCAATTCATAATCGCCAATTACATTTCCGGCCGTTCTAATTGAAAATATATCGCCGAGACCTTGATCAAAAACAAGCTCGGCCGGCACTCTGGAATCCGAGCAGCTCACAACAACAGCAAATGGATGCTGCCCTTTCTTAAGCTCCCTTAATCTTTCCAAAGTTTCATCAGGATGCATTGGTTTTCCAGAAGCAAAACGTTTATTTCCTGCTTCCAACTTTTGAAGTGGTGTTAAATTGTTGTTTTTTGTTTGGCTATAAGCAGATAATACGCTTATAAACAAAAGAAAGAGTAATCCTTTTCTAATCATGGTTTTTGCTTTTTGCGACAAACACAAGCATGTCATAAATTGCCTGACAAACCCATTTTTGTCAATGATGCGGCAAAATTAAACCCATGAAAAACCTCAAATATTGACTTTTATCATATTTGGATGATTAAAAGATTTGGTTGAAATTATCAAACGATATAGTTGATAAATAGTTCTTAGATTAATTTGTTTTAAAGAAAAGAGATTCCCAAAATATGAATTAATACATATCTGGAGTCAATGTTATTTTGAATAGCTCTTTTTCGCTACCGTCTTTGTAGTTATAAATCACGGTAGAACTATTATCCCTAAAAGCTTCAAGACTAGGATTCGTCTTGGAATCAGACAATATTTCAGTTTCCACCGACTTTTTCAAAGCTTTAAGATCAATTTTTTCTTTTTGGACACGAACCAAAGTAAAATCATATTGTACTGTATTATGTGGCAATGTATTTACACTTTCCATACGGATATCATTGCTAATCATCATCGGGCAAGCTTTGTTATAATTGTTTACCAATGCTGTCAATTCGCTCCCAACCGATTTATATTTAGAATAATAGTATTGTCCCACACTAGCCAAAGCAATAACAACAACTATGTTGATTATTTTTCGAACAAGCAGTTTTTTATCTGTTTTTTTTTCTTCCATATTATTTATGATCAAAACTTAAAACTTCTTTAAGTATCCATTCTTTATTTTCAAGCAAGTAAACATGAGTAAATTTTGCTGTTCCCGTGTATTTGTCTTCCTTGTTTGGCTCTCTGATATAAAAATCATGAATTCCTATTTGAACCACACCATAAAGCACACCGTTATCATATAAAGGATAAACTTCTAAGGATTCTCTTCGAACTTTACGAATTGGTTTATGGTTACTATCCGAACAAAGATATTTTTTTGTGTTTTCCAAAAACTTCTGTTTATCCTGAACTCCGCTTCTATCATGGTAAAAAACAAGATCTTTGTGCGTCATTTTTGTCAGATAATCAATATCGCATTGATTAAAACCCCGCTCAAAAAAAATACTATCATGTTTCTGTAAAGCCAAAAACAATTCGGAGTTTTTTGCCACTTGCCCAAAGGCAAAATTGACAAACATAAAGAGTAAAATTTGTAACTTTCTCATATTTTTATCCTGATTAATTCAACTTCCTTTTAAACCAATTTCGTAAGTTAATTTTCAACTAAATTAAAGATTTTTTTGAATAATTACAGCACACCTACTTTAGCGTTTAAAAAAAGAAAAAACACTCTAAATTTCAACCTTTTAAATTCAATTTTTATTTTTTATTACAAAAAGAGTTCGTTTTGTTAAAAAATTGACTTTTATATTTTTTTTAGCACCTATTAATTAAAAATAATTGTACTTTTGCACCGATGAAAAAAATAAAAACATATAAAACAGTTATCTCTAGGATAATGACACTTAGGACTTCTCCCGAAGTACGGATGCTATAGTTATAGCCTCCGTAGTGTAATCGTATTATATTATTCATTTTTATTTTTATCGTTTTGAAATTATTTCCATTTTTATTTGGATTAATATATCCTAAAAACTTTACCCAACAATTTTCATTCACCTGTAATTCAATTATTTGGATTGTTATTTCTTGTATTTGCCCTATATTTGGCTTTACAAAAAAACAGCAAACCAAACTATATTAGAATACACTTTTTTAACCTAAATTATGAATCTCGAAATGAACATTTCTATTGTAGTAACTCAGGAAGAACATTATAAGTATGCGCAGGAAATTTGCGATACCATAGAGTCGTCTGCCCTATTGAGAGGTACTGGAATTGCTAAAAGAACACCGGAATACATCATAAAAAAGATGGAAAAAGGTGATGCTGTCATTGCGCTCAACAACGGAATTTTTGCTGGTTTTTGCTATATTGAAAGTTGGCAACACGGCCAGTTTGTGGCACACTCTGGTTTGATTGTTCATCCGGACTATAGAAATTTGGGGCTGGCAAAAAAAATAAAATCATTTGTATTTGATTATTCATTAAAAAAATATCCGGACGCCAAAGTATTTGGGATTACTACAGGTCTTGCGGTGATGAAAATCAATTCCGAATTAGGATACAAACCGGTTCCTTTTTCTGAATTGACCAACGATCCTAGTTTTTGGAAAGGATGTCAAACCTGTACCAATTATGAAATTTTAAAAAGTAAAGACTTTAAAATGTGTTTGTGTACCGGAATGCTTTATGACCCAAAAGAAAAACCAAAAGATCCGCCAAAACACCCTTATAATGTAAGGATTTGGAATCGTTTGAAAGAAATAAAACAAGCACTTTTTTTACCAAAAAAGACAGAGAAAAAGATCTAAGCTTGACAAAAAAATAAAATAAGTAAAAAGTAATAACATCACAATCAACTTCCTAAAAGTCTCACTTTGGAAATGAGCAAGGGAAGAAAAAATATAACAAAATGAAAAAAGTAGTTTTAGCATACAGCGGAGGATTAGACACTTCATATTGTCTTAAATATTTAAAAAATGAAAAAGGGTACGAAGTTCATACCGTTTTAGTTAACACCGGAGGTTTTGACGATGCCGAACTAAAAGCTATCGAAGACAGAGCTTATGAGCTTGGAAGTGCGAAACACGCCAATCTGACTATTCTTGATAAATATTATGATAAAGCAATTAAGTATTTGATTTATGGAAACGTATTGAAAAACAATACTTACCCGCTTTCTGTAAGTGCTGAACGCGTTTTCCAAGCTATCGAAGCTATCAACTATGCAAAATCTGTTGGCGCTGAAGCGATTGCGCACGGAAGTACAGGTGCAGGAAATGACCAAATTCGTTTTGATTTGATTTTCCAAACCATCGCTCCTGAAATTGAAATCATCACTCCTATCAGAGACTTAAAACTTTCAAGACAGGAAGAAGTTGCTTATTTACAGGCAAACGGTGTTGAATACTCTTGGGAAAAAGCACAATATTCTATCAACAAAGGATTGTGGGGAACTAGTGTTGGAGGAAAAGAAACTTTAACTTCAGGACAACCATTACCAAGCGAAGCTTATCCTTCACAATTGCAAAAAAATGGTGAAGAGAAAGTTACTTTGGAATTTGAAAAAGGAGAATTGGTTGCCGTAAACGGTAAAAAAGACAAGCCTTCAAACAACATTGTTACTTTAGAAAAATTAGCTAATGCTTACGCAATTGGAAGAGATATCCACGTTGGCGACACGATTATCGGAATCAAAGGGAGAGTTGGTTTTGAAGCTGCTGCTCCTTTAATCATCATCAAAGCGCACCATTTGCTAGAAAAACATACGCTTGGAAAATGGCAACAATACTGGAAAGAGCAGTTAGGAAACTGGTACGGAATGTTATTCCACGAAGGTCAGTTTTTGGATCCGGTAATGCGTAACATCGAAACTTTCCTAGAAGATACTCAAACTACCGTAAACGGAACTGTAACTGTTTCGCTTAAACCATATCACTTTTCATTGGACGGAATTGAATCCAAAAATGACTTGATGAACACAGGTTTTGGTCAATACGGAGAAATGAACAACGCTTGGACATCAGACGATGCCAAAGGATTTATCAAAATTATGGGTAATGCCCAAAAAATATATTCATCTGTAAACAATGAATCTTACGAATAATTTTCATTGTAATAAAACATAAAGTTTTTTACAGTCTTTACATGATTTTTAAACCATTAAGAAATTAAGTTTCATTAAGCTTAATGTGCTTCAATTTCTTAATGGTAAATAAAAATGTTTTAAAACAAAAAAATTATGATTAATGTTGGAATCATAGGCGGTTCCGGTTATACGGCCGGAGAACTCATCAGAATACTGATGTTTCACCCAAATGCAAAACTCGATTTTGTGTACAGCACGACCAATGCAGGCAAACCACTTTCGGTGGCGCACCACGATTTGTTGGGCGATATCGAAATGAACTTTACCGACAAAGTAAACCCTGATGTAAATGTGGTTTTCTTGTGTTTGGGACATGGAAAATCAAAAACATTTTTAACTGAGAACCAATTTGCAAGCCATACCAAAATCATCGATTTAGGAAATGATTTCAGATTGAACAAAGACGAAGTTTTTGACGGTAAAAAATTCATTTACGGCTTACCGGAATTGAACAAAACTACAATCAAAAATGCTCAATTTATAGCTAATCCTGGTTGTTTTGCTACAGCAATCCAATTGGCTTTATTGCCTTTGGCGGATGCCAAATTATTGAACGACGATGTTCACATCAACGCTACAACTGGAAGCACTGGTGCCGGAGTAAGCCTTTCGGAAACCTCGCATTTTAGCTGGAGAAACAACAATATGTCGCATTATAAAGCTTTCGAACACCAACATTTGGGTGAAATTTCAGAAAGTTTACACCAATTAAATGCAGATTATAAAAACGAATTGCTTTTCATTCCGAACAGAGGGGATTTCCCAAGAGGAATTTTTGCTACTTTATACACAACTTGCAACGAAAGTTTGGAAGATATTGTAGCCAAATATGAAGCATTTTATAAAAACCAACCTTTCGTAACTGTTACCACAACTGGTATCAACATGAAGCAGGTGGTACAAACAAATAAATGTATTATTAGTTTAGTAAAAAAAGGGAACCGGATTTTGATCACCTCGGTGATCGATAATTTAGTCAAAGGCGCCTCTGGGCAAGCCATCCAAAACATGAATTTAATGTTCGGACTGGATGAAACCACAGGATTGCATTTGAAACCAAGCGGATTCTAATCCCCTCCCCAACCCTCCCCGAAGGGTAGGGAGCTATTACTAAAAAATATTTAACATATAAAAGCAATCACCCTCGTTGTCAAAGTTTTCCCCTCCTTCGGAGGGGGTTAGGGGGAGGAAAACATGAACTTATTTGACGTTTACCCATTATACAACATTACTCCTGTAAAAGCGCTAGATTGCACAATTACTGACAAAAACGGAGTAGAATATTTAGACTTATACAGTGGCCACGGAGTAATCTCTATTGGACACACACAACCGGATTATGTAGCCAAATTGAAAAATCAGTTGGACAATCTGGGATTTTATTCAAATGCGATTCAAAATCCATTACAAGTGGAATTGGCCGAAAAACTTGGCAAACTTTCAGGATGCGAGGAATACAGCTTATTCTTGTGCAGTTCCGGAGCCGAAGCCAATGAAAATGCATTAAAACTAGCTTCTTTCCACAACGGAAAATCGAGAGTGATTGCTTTTGACAACTCTTTCCACGGAAGAACTTCCGCTGCGGTTGCTGTAACCGACAACAAAAAAATCGTTGCCCCAATCAACGCTCAGCAAGTCGTTACTTTCCTGTCTTTGAACAACCTTGAAGCTGTTGAAGCCGAATTAAAAAAAGGTGATGTTACTGCTGTTATCATTGAAGGAATTCAAGGTGTTGGTGGATTGGACGAAGGAACAACCGAATTTTTCCAAGGATTGGAAAAACTTTGTAAACAATACGAAGCGGTTTTGATTTTGGACGAAGTACAATCAGGTTACGGAAGAAGCGGAAAATTTTTCGCTTTCCAACACCATAATATCAAACCGGACATTATTACACTTGCCAAAGGAATGGGGAACGGTTTCCCAATTGGCGGAATTTTAATTTCGCCAATATTCAAAGCGAGCCACGGATTGCTTGGAACTACTTTTGGAGGAAGTCACCTTGCTTGTGCTGCCGGAATTGCAGTATTGGATGTAATCGAAAAACAAAAATTGATTGACAATGTAAATGAAGTTTACGCTTACTTCCTTGAGGCCATCAAACAAGTTCCTGAAATCGTTAAGGTAAAAGGAAAAGGATTGATGCTTGGAGTAGAATTTGATTTTGAAGTTGGTCCGCTACGCAAAAAACTGATTGTCGAAAAATTGATTTTCACAGGAAGTGCCAACAATAAAAATTTATTGAGAATCCTTCCTCCTTTGACGATCAAAAAAGAAGCAATTGATGCATTCGTAGTGGCGCTGAAAGAAAGCTTAGCTGAATTGAAAGCTGTTGAAGCTTAATTTTAAAAACATATAAGTCATTTAAGTTTTGATTCTAAAAAATTATAAAAAACTTATATGACTTATATGTTTAAATAATATTTTATCCTTTTAACTAAAACAACCAATGAGCCTTTTATTACCCATACAAAAAAGAAATGCAGTTCTGAATCGCATGGCTGTGCTTTTAGAACAAGAAAGAGCCAACATTAAAGCGATTAATCAGCAGGATTTAAATAATTATTCTGGAGAGGATCTGGCTATGGAAAAACGTTTATTAGTTGATGATGCCAAAATTGACGGAATGATTTTATCCATGCAGCAATTGGCAAGCCAAGAAGATCCTGTAGGTCAGATTCGTTTTACTTTCACGCATGAAAACGGCATGAAAGTAACCAACAAAACCGCAGCTTTCGGAACGGTTATGATTATTTACGAATCTCGTCCTGACGTAACTGTCGAAGCGGGAGGAATTGCATTTAAATCAGGGAATAAAATCTTATTGAAAGGCGGGAAAGAATCTTTGCTGTCCAATTTGAAAATTGTTTCGCTTTGGCACCAAGCCTTAGAAGAAAATGAAATTGACACGAATTGGGTAGAATACCTGAATTACAACCGTGCTGAAACTCAGTCTTTTTTAGAAAACCCAACACAAAAAGTCGATTTAATTGTCCCTCGAGGAGGAGAACAACTAATCGAATTTACCAAAAAACACGCAACTTGTCCTGTAATTGTAAGCGGTCGCGGAAATAACTTTCTTTACATAAATAAAGAAGCCGATTTGAAAAAAGCGCTTGACATCATCATCAACGGAAAGACAACTAACATTGGTGTCTGCAATGCCTTAGACAAAGTTTTGATTGACACTAAATTACCGAATTGGCAGATTTTTGCAACCGAATTGGTGGCAGAATTAAAGAAATATAATGTTGAAATTTTAGGTGATGACGCTTTCGCAAATGCCACTCAGGTGCCAACAATTGAAAACGAGGAAATTTGGTATGAAGAATTTTTAAATTATAAAATTGTTATCGGAGTCGTTAATTCTGATGAAGAAGCAATTGAAAAAATAAACAAATATTGCGGAGGACACTCGGCAACGATTATCACCCAAAATGATGCTGCAGCCCAAGAATTCATGGAAAATGTGGATACAGCGGCAGTGTATCAAAACGCCTCTACCCGATTTACCGATGGCGGTCAGTTTGGTTTAGGAGGAGAATTGGCAATCAGCACCGACAAACTGCACCAACGCGGACCAATTGGCTTACAGCATTTGGTAACCAATAAATGGTATGTTTACGGTGACGGGCAAGTTCGATAAAATTTTAGATTATTGATTTTAGAACAAAGAGTAAAGAACAAAGAATACAGACAAAGCTTTGCGAACTTTGCATTTTTACAGATAAAAAACTTTGAGCCCTTTGCGGTAAAAAAACAATAGGAATGTCAAAAAAAAGAATACTATTAAAGTTAGGCAGCAACACGCTAACCAAAGAAACGAATCATATTTCGAGAGGAAAGATTGAGGATATTGGAATGCAAATTGCCGCTTTGCAGGATGAATATGAGTTTATTATTGTGAGTTCAGGAGCAATTGCTGCTGCCAAACAATTTGTAAAACTGGATAATCACGATAAAGATGTTTTTGTAAAACAAGCTTTGGCTTCTATTGGGCAGCCTCACTTAATGCGGATTTACAATGAAAACTTTAAAGACTTAGGATTAAATATTTCGCAATGCCTGCTTTCTTATTCTGATTTTGAAAATGAGCAAACAAAAAAGAATATTGTAAACACCATCAATGTATTGGTTAAAAATCAATACATCCCAATTATCAACGAAAATGACACGGTAGCAACGGATGAAATCAAATTCGGTGATAATGATAAATTAGCTGCTTTAACAGCCGTTCTATTAAATGTTGACATTCTGATTATTGCTACCAATACAAATGGAATTTACACCAAAGCATCAATCAACAATGAAGTGCCGGAAACTATAAAAATGGTAACCGATTTATCGCTTTTGCAAAAGGAAATTGGAGATAAAAAATCGTCACACGGAACTGGTGGGATGCAGTCCAAAATTGATTCAGCAGCCATTGCGAAAGCAGCAAACATCGAAACCTGGATTGTGAACGGACTTGAAGACAACTTTATGCTGAAGGCTTTGGGTAACGATATTGATTTTACTAAGATTATATAAAAAGTTCACTTAATTGATTTAATCAATTAAACAACTAAGGAATAAATTAAAAAAAAAATTAAGCTATGAACTATACTTCCATAAAAGAAATAGACTCACTCCAAAAATGGGTGAAGCAAGCCATAAAAATCAAAAAAAATCCGCTTAAAAATAAGAAACTTGGGAAAAACAAAACCTTGGTAATGTTGTTTTTTAATTCGAGTTTAAGAACCCGTTTAAGCACCCAAAAAGCAGCGATAAACTTGGGCATGAACGTAATGGTGATGAACTTTGGTAGCGAAGGATGGACGCTTGAATTCGAAGACGGAACGATCATGAACCAAGGCGCTTCGGAGCATATCAAAGAAGCAGCTCAAGTAGTTTCTCAATATGCCGATATTATTGCCATCAGAGCATTTGCAGGATTGGTGGACAAAGAAAAAGACAATGCCGAAACCGTAATGAACGGTTTCGTAAAACACGCCACCGTGCCTATCGTCAACATGGAAAGTGCTACGGGACACCCACTTCAATCCCTTGCTGACGCCATCACAATGGAGGAAAACAAGACAAAACACAGACCAAAAGTGGTCCTGTCATGGGCACCGCACCCAAGAGCTTTACCACAGGCTGTACCGAATTCTTTCGTGGAAATGATGCAATTGCAGACTGAAATGGATTTTGTCATTACGCATCCGGAAGGCTACGAATTAAATCCTGAAATCACTAAAGATTCCAAAATCGAATACGATCAAGACAAAGCTTTTGAAAACGCTGATTTCATTTATGCCAAAAACTGGAGTAATTATAAAGAATACGGTAAAATTACAAATACCGATCCGAATTGGACTATCACTGCCGACAAAATGAAATTGACAAATAATGCCAAATTCATGCACTGTTTACCGGTAAGACGTAACGTAATTGTGACAGACGAAGTAATCGACAGCGAAAATTCAATCGTAATTCAAGAGGCCAATAACAGAGTGTATTCGGCGCAATTGGTTTTACAAAAAATATTAAAAAGTCTAAAGTAACTAACTTGGAAACTTTAACTCGAAATGAATAAACTATCTATTATAAAAATTGGCGGTAACATTATCGACAACCCGGCAGAATTAAAACAATTCCTAAACGATTTTGCCAAAATTGAAGGGTACAAAGTACTTGTTCACGGTGGTGGAAAATCGGCTAGCAAAATGGCCCAAAGTATTGGATTGGCACCTCAAATGATTGACGGCCGCCGCATTACCGATGCGCCGATGCTAGATGTGGTGGTGATGATTTATGCCGGTGAAATCAATAAAAATGTGGTTGCACAATTGCAAGCAAATAATACAAATGCCGTTGGATTCTCTGGTGCTGATGGTAATTTAATTCTGTCCAAAAAAAGAAATCATCCAACAATTGATTACGGTTTTGTTGGCGATGTGCAAAAAGTAAACACTCCGTTACTCCAAACATTGATCACAAACGGTATAACTCCCGTATTTTGCGCCATTACCCATGATGGACAAGGACAATTATTGAACACCAACGCCGATACGATTGCAAGTGAATTGGCTATCGCTTTGTCGCAAGTATTTAATGTTACCCTAACTTATTGTTTCGAAAAACCGGGCGTTTTATATGATGCTGATGACGACAGTTCGGTAATCGAACAAATCAACCATGAATTATACGTTAAATTAAAAGAAGAAAAAGCGATACATTCGGGAATGATTCCTAAATTGGACAACTGTTTTAACAGCCTATCCAAAGGTGTTCAGAAAATAAAAATTGGACACCACAGAATGTTACAAAATACTGATGCAGTTCATACAAGCATTCAATTATAAAAAACTAACAGACCTAACTTGTTTAAAAAACACTTGCAAGATCTTCGGAAAAATATATGAAAAATATACAAACCCTAACTCAAGAAGCCATTTCGTTATTAAAGTCGCTGATCGAAACGCCTTCTTTTTCAAGTGAAGAGGAGCGGACGGCGCTTTTAATAGAAAATTGGTTCCAACAAAATAATATTGCGTTCGAGAGGGAAAACAATAATATATGGGCTTTCAATCAACATTTTGACAAATCCAAACCAACATTATTGCTCAACTCTCACCACGACACGGTAAAACCAAATCAAGGTTACACAAATGACCCGTTCAAAGCCATCGAAAAAGACGGCAAATTATACGGATTAGGAAGCAACGATGCGGGAGGATGCTTGGTTTCACTCATGGCTTCCTTTGTTTATTTTTACGACAAAGAAAACCTGTCCCATAATATTGTGATGGTGGCTTCTGCCGAAGAAGAAAGCAGCGGAAAAAAAGGTCTTAACAGCGTTTTACAGCACTTACCGGAACTGAATTGTGCCATCGTGGGTGAACCAACTTTAATGCAATTGGCCATAGCCGAAAAAGGACTGTTGGTACTCGATGTTGTAGTCAAAGGAACCGCTAGTCACGCAGCACATCAAAACCCTGACAACCCAATTTACAATGCGATGCCCGTAATTGATTGGTTTAAAACCTATCAATTCGAAAAAATATCCGAGGTTTTAGGCCCCGTAAAAATGACCGTAACCCAAATCAATGCAGGAAAACAACATAATGTAGTTCCTGCCGAATGCCATTTGGTCGTCGATATTCGTGTGAATGACTGTTACAACAACACCGAAATTCTAGAAACCGTAAGAACAAACGTTAATGCCGAAGTAACGCCTCGTTCAATGCACTTAAACGCCTCCTCTATTCCTGTTACGCACGGTTTGGTGCAGGCAGGAATCGCATTGGGAAGAACAACTTATGGCTCGCCTACCCTTTCGGATCAATCGGTTTTGAGTTGTCAATCCTTGAAACTGGGCCCAGGTGAATCGTTGCGCTCGCACTCGGCAGACGAATTTATATTTGTAAACGAAATAGAAGAAGGAATTCAACTGTACATCAAAATACTTGGAGACTTTTTAAAGAATTAAAATATTTTTTAGGAGCTAATCCCGCTATCCGTTGCAATCTTTTTATTTTTAAAGGAAAAATAAAAAGGATTTCCACTACTATCGGGGCTAGGACATTACGGAAACGAGAAAATTGAATTAAAAAAGTACAGACAAGTTGCGACTTGTCCCTACGAAATAAAAAAAATGATATGAAACTTTGGGAAAAAGGAATACCAACCGACAAACAAATTGAACATTTTACGGTAGGAAATGACAGGGAACTCGATTTGGTTTTGGCCAAATATGACGCTTTGGGATCAATTGCCCATGCCAAAATGCTAGAGCAAATCGGGCTTTTAACCACTGATGAAACCGAGTCCTTAGTTTTGGCTTTGAACGAAATCATAAAAGACATTGCGAACGGGAATTTCGAAATCGAAGACAGTTTTGAAGATGTTCACTCCAAAATTGAATATTTACTAACCGTAAAACTTGGCGATGCCGGAAAAAAAATCCACACCGCACGTTCACGCAACGATCAGGTTTTAGTCGATGTAAACCTTTATCTAAAAGATGTCGTAAAAGAATTAAAAGAACAGGTAAAAACACTTTTTGACCTGATGATGGAATCGGCAGAGAAACACCAAAATGTTTTATTGCCGGGTTACACTCACCTTCAAATTGCGATGCCATCCTCCTTCGGAATGTGGTTTTCAGCTTACGCCGAAACCTTGATTGACGACATCACGATGCTTAATGCTGCTTTGAAAGTTGTTGACCAAAATCCATTGGGTTCTGCTGCGGGCTACGGAAGTTCCTTCCCTATCAACAGAACTTTCACAACCAAGGAATTGGGTTTTGAAACGTTGAAATACAATTCGGTTGCCGCCCAAATGAGCCGCGGTAAATCGGAGAAAACGGTCGCTTTCGCCATGAGCAGTGTTGCTGCAACATTGGCAAAATTCTCAATGGATGTGTGCCTGTACATGAGCCAAAATTTTGATTTCATCGGTTTGCCTTCGCACCTTACCACAGGTTCTAGCATCATGCCGCACAAAAAAAACCCTGACGTTTTTGAATTGATCCGTGGGAAATGCAACAAAATTCAATCATTGCCTTATGAAATCACTTTGATTACCAATAATCTTCCTAGCGGTTACCACAGGGATTTTCAACTGTTGAAAGAAGGATTGTTTCCTGCAATCCAAAACCTGAAGGCCTGTTTGGATATTGCCATTTTCTCTATCAAAGACATTAAGGTAAAAGATAATATTCTTGCTGATAAAAAATACGACTATTTATTCACTGTAGATACTTTAAACGAAATGGTTGTTGCCGGAATGCCATTTAGAGATGCTTATAAAGCCGTTGCCGAACAATTGGAAGCGGGAAATTACCAATCCCCTAAAGAAACCAAACACACACACGAAGGTAGTATCAACAATCTTTGCTTGAATGAAATTAAGGAAAAGATGAAAAAAGCTTTTTAAAAAAACATCTCAAATATATTCAAATTCAAAGAGGCTGTCTGAAAAGCAATTTTTCGGACAGCCTCTTTTCAGTTTTACAACCCGAATTCTATCACCATTAGTACTTAATCTTTCTGTTTCAAAAATCAATAAAACATTCTACTTCATCGCCTCTAAAGAATATTAAAACTTTCATATATTTGAGAAAAATCTTAAGTATATAGCATGGCTAAATTTGAAGAGCAAGCAACCCAAGCGCTGCTTGCCAAAAATCACATTACCGCGGAGCAATTCGAAAGCATTAAAGGATATCGTCAGTTGAAACTTTTTTCTGTACATAACGAATTAAAGCTCCTGCTTTACATTTCTATGTTAATGTTTACATCCGGCATCGGTATTTTAATTTACCAAAACATAGACACCATAGGTCATTCCGCAATTTTAGGCCTGTTGCTTTTGGTAACGCTAATCAGTTACTATTTCTGCTTTAAAACTCATCCCGGCTTCAAAAAAGAAGAAGTACTGTTTCCTAATCCGCTTTATGATTATTTGGCTCTTACAGCCGTTATTTTGACCTGTACGTTTGTAGGTTATTTGCAATTTCAATACAAACCTTTTGGAACACACTATGGATTGGCAACTTTGGTCCCAACAGTTATCAGCTTTTTTTGCGCCTACTATTTTGATAACAAAAGTGTCCTTTCCATCGCAATCACCGGAATGGCCGCTTATCTGGGAATTTCGGCAGACCCAAAACACATCTTTAACAATGAAATGATTGACAATACACGTTTAAGTTATGTTGGGCTCGCCTTTGGGTTGACGCTGCTACTTTGGGTTTTGTATGTGACCAAAATCAATTTGAAAAAGCACTTCAATTTGGTCTATCTCACTTTTTCGCAGCACTTAATAGGTATTGCCTGTATCGTCAATCTATGTGAAGATTATTGGTTTCCCTTTGGTTTGGTTTTGGGAATAGCGGTTTATTATTTTTATAATCTAAGTTTTCAGATCAGGTCAATTTCACTTTTTATTTTCACGGTTTTGTATGGTTTTATTGGAATGAATATCTTTTTCGTAAGGCTTTTGGATTCCATTCGCTTTGATGACTTTTTTGAAATATTCATTTTTACGACACCGTTTTATTTCATTGGCTCCATAATTGGATTTATAAAACTGATAAAGCATTTTAACAAAAAAACTAACGATGATAGCATACGATAACACACTTTTGGATAATGTTTATTTGGATGAAGAAGCCCATCGCTTAAAACAATCGGGGTTTATTAGCGAGGAACAATACAAATCATTCAGCAGGCAATTATTAAAACTAAAAAGCCAAAATAATCTTTTTATCCGGATTGCTTTCTTTATTCTAGGATGCTTGCTGTATTCATCAATCTGCGGATTTGTGTCATTGCTATTGCTTGCTACCAATGGTAATGAATATATCTATTTTTTTGCGATAATAGGTTTTGGAACCAAAGAATTTATGTCCCGAGAAATGAAATATTTTGGTTTTGGCCTAGATGATGCTTTTATTTTGGGAGCAATCCTTTCTCTGTCCATTGCAGTCTCCCTCACATTTGACATAAACTACGATCCAAATTATCTTGCTGCTATTATTGTAATCGCAATTGCATCAAGTGCAGCTTATTTGCGTTATCTGAATCTTTCATTGGCACTGCTGGCTTGTATCGGGATAACGGGAACTATAGCTTATCTGACTTTTGAATATCTTATCATTGGCAAAGCCATATTGCCTTTTGTTATGTTGTTGTTTTCCTGTATTTGCTATTTTATTTCCAAGAATAAATTACAAAATTTATCGGCTCCCTATTATTACAACGGACTGAAACTAACCAAAGGTTTCTGTCTAATTCTGTTTTATCTTTCGGGTAACTATTATGTGGTAAGGGAATTAAATTTCAGTCTGTCTGAAAGTTATTTTTATAATGGCGTAAGTCCCGAGATTCCTTTTGTCCTTTTCTTTTGGGCTTTTACAATTTCGGTTCCCGCGCTCTACCTGTTTTTTTCTTTGAAAAACAAAGACAGAATTATGCTCTGGATTGGTTTCCTTGCTCTATGCTTTTCTGTATTTACCTATAAGGCCTATCATCACATTCTGCCACCAGAAATGGGTTTGACCATTGGAGGGCTTGTGCTGTTTGCCTTTACTTATTTTGCCATAAAAAAGACAAAACACAACGAAACAGGAATCACATTCAAACCCGACCGTTTTAACAATCCAAACGCTTTTGCCAATTTACAGGTACTCGTGGCCGCTTCCCAATTTGGACTTAAACCCGAGGTCAAAGTTGAAGAATCCCCAATGGAGTTTGGTGGTGGTGGATTTAGCGGTGGAGGTTCAGAGGGAACCTTTTAAACTTATACTAAACAATATAAAAAACTAAACCCAGATTTTCATTAAAAATCTGGGTTTAAAATTATTATAAAAAATACATTTATTACATACTTGCTTTCAAAGTGTTATATTCATTCGTCATATCCAAAGATCTATAAACTCCCAAAAGCGATTTCATAACCTCTTGGTTTTTTGGATCAATAACTAATGCTTTTTTAAGATAAGGTATAGCACTTTTTATCAAATCATCTTTTTTTACTTTCAGCTTATCGTAAAGCTCCATTTCTTTTGGAGTAGTACCCAAAGCGGCCATTTGATCCATCAAAGCTTTTTTCGATTGCATTTTGATGTATGATAAATTAATATAGCCATCAATGTAATTTGGATCCATTTCCAAAACTTTATTATAACAAATTTCAGCTTTTACTAAATCATTTTTCTCAAGATAAAGATAAGCCAGGTTTTTATTAATTTCTAACTTTTTAGAAGGCATAAACTCATCTCTTGGCTTTTCATGAAGTCCAGCAGTAATACTTGCTTCCCTAACACTTGGAGATGCAAAGCTTTCCTCTGCTTTTGTCTTTTTATTTACAGCATAATAAGTAATGCCTTTACCTGAATAATTAATTTTCTTTAACTCTTCATAATATTTAATAGCTGCATCATAATCTTTTGCCATCAACGATGAAGAAGCTGCATTAAACAGATTAACAGTATCCTTTTTATCGAATACATAAGCTTTACTACTTTTTTCAGCACTTTCCTTAAATTTACCAGCTTTAAAATCGTCGATTGCTCCATTGATTAACTTTGATTTCAAATCTCTCAATGCTACATTAGCCTGCAAAGTGTATTTAAATTTTCCAACCTCGTTTTCGGCCTTAATCAATTCCTGATAAGCCTCTAATGCTGCAGAAAGGTTAGCATCAACATCAACTTTTTTTGATGCCAAATCTTTCAAAACATTACCTTTCAAAAAGTAGAAGTCAGACTTCTCGTCGTCAGTTGAATTATAAATCAGATATTCAATTTTTTTCAAAATACCCAAAGCATCTTGAGATTTTCCGCTATCATAAAGTGATTGGGCGCCTTTTATCTGGTCCTTTTGTGCAAACACACCAGCATTTATCAATAACACTATTGATAGCATTACAAATTTTCTTTTCATTCGGTTAAATTTAGTGGTTAGTATTTAGGGGTAATTTTTTTTATATAAAATTTAGTTCAAAAATCATTTTCGGTATTCCAAAATCTAGAAAACCAACAAACAATTCAAAAACAAAAAGAAAATAAAAATATTAGGAAAAAAAAGTAATTTAAAAAATTAATTTTCAGAGACACAAAACTAAATTTACTCTAAAAATTATTTCTTAAAAAACATTTAGAAGAAGTAGTTTTTTGGCATATTTATCTTTTTTATTAGGTTAAACATTTATCTCATTAATTAGATCTTTAAAAACTACAAATTGAATTCAAAACATAATTAACATTACTTAACTTACAACAGCTTTATATTAACTACATCGATTTCATAGCTCTTATTTTTTCCTAAAAATAGAATTATTTTTTTATTGCACAAATAAAATATTGAAAAAATTTAATAAAAAGATAACAATTTCATAAAAGCATAAACCTTATTTTGTTTTATGTATTTTTATGATTCATTCAACTCAATAACTATATTTTTTTACAATTCTAAATAATATACAATTATAATTTTAATTCAATAATACAACTTATAAACTCCTTCGCGCATTGCAATAAAAAAAGCCTGCTCAAAAATCGAGCAGGCTTTCAAATCATTTTTATTTATTCTAACTACATTTTCGCTTTCAAAGCTTTATATTCAGCAGTCATTTCAAGTGCACTATAAACATTTAATAATGTTTTTGTCACGTCAGTATTTTTAGGATCTAATTCAACAGCTTTTTGCAAATAAGGAATTATACTTTTAAATAGATCTTCACGTTTCTTTTTCAAAACATCATACTTTTTCATATCTGAAGTAGAAGTACCAAGCTTATTCATTTCATCAATGATAACTTTTTCATCTTCCAACTTCATTGCAGCGAAATTAATATAAGCATTAATATATTTTGGATCTAACTCCATAACTCTTTTATAGAACTTCTCAGCTTCAGCATAGTTTTTAGCATTTGCACTAACCACACCTAAGTTAAAAATCAAATCAACATCGTTTGGATTTTTTTCTAATGCTTCAGCAATCAACTTTTTGTAAGTTTCCATATCTTTTGATTCAAGATATAAATTTGCTTCTGACAATATTAACGAAGTATCATCTGGATTTGCTTTTCTTGCATCAGAAACGGCTTTTTTTGCCTCATCCGATTTTCCTTGTTGAACATAAATCAAAGCAATATTTTTGTAAATCTCTCCTCTTTTAGATGGCACTTTTTCCATTGTTGGTTTTTCATGAGTACCCATTTTAACCAAACGATCTCTGTCTGCTACATTATTGAAAAAATCATTTTGACCACTTACTTTATTAATAGCATAGTAATAAGTAGCTTTTCCTGAATAGTTCAGTTTTTTTAATTCTTCGTAAAGCTTAAGGGCTGTATCATAATCTTTAGCATTTACATAAGTTGATGCTGCATAATAAAGATTGATAGTATCTTTTTTCTCTAACATATATGCCTCATACAACTTTTTAGCTCCTTCAGCATTTTTCTCTTTTTTTGTATCCTCAATTGCAGCATTGATCAATTTATTTTTTATGTCAGTGATAGAAGTTGCCGCCTGAACTGAATATTTTTGTTTTCCAGAAGTTTTTTCAACCTCTAATAATTGTTGATAAGCTTGAGCAGCAAGACTTAAATTCTTATCAGCTTCTACATTTTTATTTGCCAAATCCAAATAAGCATTCCCTTTTACGAATAAAAATTGTGCTCTCTCAGCATCTGGAGCACTTGCAGACAAAGACTCTGCTCCTGTTAAAATTGTTATAGCTTCAGCTGCACTTCCCGATTTTAGTGCTTTCTCAGCTGCCTTTATTTCATTTTTTTGAGCAAAACCTGCTACTGATAAAAATAAGGCTGACGCCATTACTACATATCTACTTTTCATAATTTTGGTTTTAATTTTTTATACTTCAAAAATAATAAGAAAAACGTATATCATTTATGATTATTGTCATAAAGAATATACGTTTTTAAATTATTCAATACTATTTCTCATCATCTGAATCCTCATCGCTATTTTCATCCGAATCGTCATCATCTGGCTCTTCATCTTCATCCTCATCATCATCTTCAGTTCCTACTTCATCCTCAAGGACTTCCATGACAGGCTTCACCCTCTCAATTCCGGCAGATTCGATAACATTTCCATCTTCATCAACCACAACTTCTTCAGCCTCATCTTTCATTACCTTTGTAACGGCCGCGATAGAATCTTTTCCTTTCAAATTAATCAATCTGACACCTTGTGTGGCACGCCCCATTACACGTAAATCCTCGATAGCCATCCTGATAGTTAATCCAGATTTATTGATAATCATCAAATCATCTGAATCTGTCACTGCGTTTATCGAAATCAGCTTACCAGTTTTCTCAGTGATATTAAGAGTCTTAACTCCTTTTCCTCCACGATTTGTAATTCTGTAAACATCTACACCGTCGTCATCAACTAATTTGGTACGTTTACCGTATCCATTTTCAGTTACAACCAAAATTTGAGAATCGTTAATATCATTTTTATCAACAGTTACCATTCCGATAACTTCATCAGTATCATCTTTTAAAGTGATTCCACGAACACCCGAAGCCGTTCTTCCCATCGGACGTGTCTTGGTTTCTTCAAAACGAACTAATTTACCTGATTTAACAGCCAAAATAATTTGACTCTCACCGTTAGTCAATTGAGCTTCCAACAACTCATCACCTTCTTTGATTGTAATTGCAGCAACTCCATTAACTCTAGGTTTAGAATATTTCTCCAAAGAAGTTTTCTTAACCTGACCTTGTTTGGTCACCATCACAAGATTATGGGTTTCGATATATTCTTTATCTTTCAAATCCTGTGTACAGATAAATGCTTTTACTTTATCGTCACTTTCAATATTAATCAAGTTTTGAATTGCTCTACCTTTCGCTGTTTTACTTCCTTCCGGAATTTCATAAACACGCATCCAGAAACATTTTCCTTTTTGGGTAAAGAACATCATATATTGATGATTAGTCGCCACATACATGTGCTCCAAGAAATCCTGATCTCTTGTACCTGCACTTTTTTGACCAACTCCTCCTCTATTTTGTGTTTTGTATTCTGATAGGTTTGTACGTTTGATATAACCAGCATGAGAAATTGTGATAACCACATTCTCATCAGCAATCAAATCTTCGATACTAACATCTCCTCCGGAATATTCAATCTGGGAACGACGGGCATCACCATACTTTTCACGAATTTCTTCTAATTCCTCTTTTATCAATGCAGTTCTCAAATTAACATCTGCCAATAATGCTTTCAAGTGCTCGATTAATTTCATCAATTCCTCGAACTCAGCTCTTAATTTATCTTGTTCAAGACCAGTTAACTGACGCAAACGCATTTCGACAATAGCACGCGCTTGAATTTCTGATAAATTAAATCTTGCAATTAATTTTTCTCTAGCCTCATCTGTATTTTTGGATCCTCTGATTAATGCAATTACTTCATCTATATTATCCGAAGCTATAATCAAACCTTCTAAAATATGCGCTCTTTCTTCTGCCTTACGCAATTCAAATTTCGTTCTACGAACTACAACATCGTGACGGTGTTCAACAAAATAATGAATCAAATCTTTCAGATTCAACATTTGCGGACGCCCATTCACCAATGCAATATTATTCACACTGAAAGAAGATTGCAACTGAGTATATTTATACAAAGTATTCAAAACTACATTTGGCGTTGCATCCCTTTTCAAAATATAAACGATACGCATACCATTACGATCCGATTCGTCACGAATGTTAGCAATACCCTCTATTTTCTTTTCGTTAACCAAATCAGCGGTACGTTTAATCATATCCGCTTTATTCACTTGATATGGTATTTCAGTAACAATGATAGATTCTCTTCCATCCACTTCTTCAAAACCAACTTTGGCACGCATTACAATTCGCCCTCTACCCGTTTTAAAAGCTTCACGAACCCCTTCATAACCATATATTACACCCCCAGTTGGAAAATCCGGTGCTTTTATATGATGCATTAATTCATCAACTTCAATGTCATTATTTTCAATATAAGCCAATGTCCCATTGATAACTTCAGTCAAATTATGTGGAGGCATATTAGTCGCCATACCAACCGCAATTCCTGTTGCTCCGTTAACTAACAAAGTAGGAACTCTTGTAGGCATTACTTTTGGCTCATACAAAGTATCGTCAAAGTTCAATTGAAAATCAACTGTTTCTTTTTCTATGTCTGACATGATTTCTTCCGAAATCTTTTGCATTCTTGCCTCAGTATAACGCATTGCCGCTGGGCTATCACCATCAACAGAACCAAAGTTACCCTGTCCGTCAATCAACAAATAACGCATACTCCACTCTTGGGCCATACGAACCATCGCGTCATAAACAGAGGTATCACCGTGCGGGTGATACTTTCCTAATACTTCCCCAACAATTCTCGCCGATTTTTTATGGGCTTTATTTGAAAAAACTCCTAATTCATTCATCCCATAAAGGACTCTTCGATGCACAGGTTTCAAACCATCTCTCACATCAGGAAGCGCTCTCGAAACAATTACAGACATCGAATAGTCGATGTAAGCAGATTTCATTTCATCTTCAATGTTAATAGGAATCAACTTTTCTCCTTCAGACATATTATTTCAATTAAAATTATTTTGTTTTAAAAAATCCCGCTAATATAAGTTTTCTCAATATGTTTTCACTCATAAACCAACAGATTTTTTCTCGATTTATTAACAAATTTTTATTGTCAATTGGTTAATAAATTAAAGAGACTTTAACTCTAAATTCGCCTTTTTTTTTGTCAATTAGCACTAACACTTTTAAAAGGTATGATTTTTGCTTTTGATTATCATATTCACTAAATTTACAATAACAACACCTAACTATCATGGATGATAATTTTTCACCTAGAGTAAAAGACGTTATTACTTATAGCAAGGAAGAGGCGCTGCGCCTTGGACATGACTTTATAGGTACTGAACATTTGATGCTTGGCATTCTAAGGGATGGAAATGGTAAAGCGATTCACATCCTTAACAACCTGTCTATAGATCTTGACCATCTGAGACGGAAAGTTGAAATCCTAAGCCCCGCCAGTCCTAGCGTTGATGTCAGTGTAGAAAAGAAAAATTTACATCTGACGCGCCAAGCAGAACGAGCTTTAAAGACAACTTTTTTAGAAGCCAAAGTTTTCCAAAGTTCTTCAATCAGCACTGCACACTTACTGTTGTGTATCTTGAGAAACGAAAATGATCCTACAACCAAGCTATTAAATAAGATGAAAATCGATTATGATATAGCTAAAGAACAATACATCAATATGACTCCAAACGAAGAAGATTTCATGGAAAACTTGCCAAAAAACGAATCATACAATGACGATTCAGGACAAGATGACAGTTTAAAAGAAAGCAATTTCAATAATCCTGCCAACAAATCAAATAAAAAATCTAAAACCCCTGTTTTGGACAATTTTGGTCGAGATTTGACCGAAATGGCCGAAGAAGGAAAATTAGACCCTGTAGTGGGACGTGAAAAAGAAATAGAACGTGTTTCTCAAATTTTGAGCCGTCGCAAAAAAAACAATCCTTTATTAATAGGAGAACCTGGTGTAGGTAAATCTGCTATTGCCGAAGGTCTTGCTTTGCGAATCATTCAAAAGAAAGTTTCCCGTATCTTATTCAACAAACGCGTTGTAACCCTTGATTTAGCAAGCCTTGTCGCCGGCACGAAATACAGAGGGCAATTCGAAGAAAGAATGAAAGCCGTAATGAATGAATTGGAAAAAAATGACGACATCATTCTCTTCATCGACGAGATCCACACAATTGTAGGCGCTGGCGGAGCAACTGGCTCGCTTGACGCTTCCAATATGTTTAAACCTGCATTGTCAAGAGGAGAAATTCAATGTATCGGTGCTACAACATTAGATGAGTACCGTCAATACATTGAAAAAGACGGTGCACTTGAAAGACGTTTTCAAAAAGTGATTGTTGAACCAACTTCTGTTGAAGAAACAATTGCAATTTTGAACAATATCAAAAACAAATATGAAGACCATCACAATGTAATTTACACGCCGGAAGCTATTGAAGCCTGTGTTAAATTAACGAACCGATACATGTCCGAAAGATTTTTACCGGACAAAGCCATCGATGCGTTGGACGAAGCCGGATCACGTGTTCACATTACCAATATTGATGTTCCAAAACAAATATTGGATTTGGAAAGACAATTGGAAGAAGTGCGTGAGTTGAAAAATTTGGTTGTTAAGAAACAAAAATATGAAGAAGCAGCCAAACTTCGAGATGACGAGAAAAAGATAGAAAAAGATTTGGCCATAGCTCAAGAGCAATGGGAAGAAGATTCTAAAACCAACAGAATTTTGGTTACCGAAGAAAATGTTGCGGATGTTGTATCTATGATGACCGGAATTCCGGTAAATCGTATTGCCCAAACAGAAAGCAACAAACTTGCCAAATTACCTGAGCTTATCCAAAACAAAGTAATTGGACAAAACGAAGCGGTTTTAAAAATCGCCCGTTCCATCCAAAGAAACCGTGCCGGATTGAAAGATCCGAACAAACCAATTGGTTCGTTTATTTTCTTAGGTCAAACAGGTGTTGGTAAAACACAATTAGCCAAAGTTCTAGCCAAAGAATTATTTGATTCTGAGGATGCATTGGTTCGAATCGACATGAGCGAATACATGGAGAAATTTGCAATTTCAAGATTGGTTGGAGCGCCTCCGGGATACGTTGGTTACGAAGAAGGTGGTCAATTAACTGAAAAAGTTCGCAGAAAACCATATTGTGTCGTGTTGCTTGACGAAATCGAAAAAGCACACCCCGATGTTTTCAACATGATGCTTCAAGTGCTTGATGATGGATTCCTGACTGACAGTTTAGGACGCAGAATCGATTTTAAAAACACGATTATCATTATGACTTCGAATGTTGGAGCTCGTCAGTTGAAAGATTTCGGACAAGGAGTTGGATTTGGCACTGCCGCTAAAATAGCACAAGCCGACGATAATTCTAAGAGCATTATTGAAAATGCTTTGAAAAAAACTTTTGCTCCTGAATTTTTGAACCGAATTGATGATGTGATTGTATTCAATACTTTGGAAAAAGACGATATCAATTTAATTATCGAAATCGAGTTGAAAAAACTATACGAGCGCATTAGTGAACTTGGCTATCAGTTAAAACTTTCTGATAAAGCCAAAGCATTTATCGCCGATAAAGGTTTCGATAAGCAATTTGGCGCAAGACCATTAAAAAGAGCAATTCAGAAATATGTAGAAGATGCCTTGGCTGAAGAAATCATTACTTCAAAAATTGCATCCGGTGACGAAATCTTTATGGACATAGAAGACGGTGCTCAAGAATTGACCGTAAGCATCCATAAAGCGGAAGAACCGAGAAACCAAACAGAAGAACCTACAAATCAATAATTTAAAATAAAAAGTTCACTTAACAAACCCGTTACGTTTTAATAACATAACGGGTTTATTCTTTATAGGATATTATTGTATTTTTTAAAAACAAATATCTACTTTTGGTACTTATACAAAATTAATTATGCTTCAAAACAAACTCATACTCGGGAGTGAAGAATGGTGCTCTTTCCCTGAATTAGGAATTCCCACAATTAAAGCCCGTGTCGATTCCGGTGCAAAAACATCAGCTTTGCACGCCATCAATATTGCGCCATTTATTAAGAATGACACCAATTGGGTAAAGTTTGACATCAATCCTATTCAAAACAATATCAAAACAGTCATTCATTGTGAAGCTCCAATGGTTGATAAAAGAATCGTGAAAAGCTCTAGCGGATTTAGGGAACATCGCTATGTAATCCAAACCTTAATTGCAATTGGCGATGCCAAATGGCCTATTGAAATGACCTTGACCAATCGTGACTCTATGGGTTTCAGAATGCTTTTGGGACGCGAAGCCATGAGCGGAAGAATTTTGGTTGATCCGTCACAAAAATACCTTTTAGGACAACCAAGTGCTGAAAGTCTAACCGAATTATATAAAAACTCGGAAAAAGCAACATCTGGTTTAAGAATTGGGCTTTTGGCTAGCAATCCTGAATTATACAGCAACAAAAGAATCATGGAAGCCGGAGAAATGCGAGGCCATGAAATGCACTTTTTGAACATCAAGGAATGCTACATGAAACTTGACGCCAAAAAGCCTGAAATTCATTATCGCGGCGGAAAAATATTAAATCAGTTTGACGCCATTATCCCTAGAATCAGGCCAAGCATCACCTTTTACGGCTGTGCCCTAACTCGTCAATTTGAAGCTTTAAAAGTATTTTGTCTAAACTCTTCGACTGCAATCACACAATCGAGAGACAAACTATTTTCTTTACAATTACTACTTAATCATGGTGTTGACATTCCAACGACAGGATTTGCCAACTCCCCTTTAGATACCGATGATCTGATAAAAATGGTTGGCGGACCACCACTTATCGTAAAATTATTGGAAGGAACCCAAGGAAAAGGAGTTGTATTGGCCGAAACCAAAAAAGCCGCAGAAAGTGTTATCAACGCTTTCAAAAGCCTAAATGCTAATATTTTGGTTCAAGAATTCATCAAAGAAGCCAACGGAAAAGATATTCGTTGTTTTGTGATTGATGGCAAAGTGGTCGCCGCTATTCAAAGAGAAGCCATGCCGGGTGAATTTAGAGCCAATATACATTTGGGAGGAACAGCTTCAGTGATTAAAGTTACAGCAGAGGAAAAAAAAATTGCCATAAAAGCTGCAAAAGCAATGGATTTAAAAGTTGCCGGTGTGGATATTATTCGCTCCGCAAAAGGGCCTTTATTGCTTGAAGTAAATTCATCGCCCGGGCTTGAAGGAATCGAAGGTGCTACGAATAAAGACATCGCTAGAGAAATGATCAAAGCCATTGAAAAGAACTTTAAGATAAAATAAAATACAAAAGGCAAAGAACAAAAGGCAAAGGGCAAATTACAAAATCCAAAAGTCTAAAAAACCTAAAATAAATGAATCCCTACTTAGACATCATTATCCGTAGTACCGCTGTGTATTTATTCATGGTGGTTGCATTGCGTATTTTTGGAAAAAAAGAACTATCGCAACTTAACACTGCCGATGTCATTTTGATTTTACTGATAAGCAACTCCGTTCAAAATGCGATGGTAGGTAACGACACAACACTTTGGGGAGGTTTAGCGGCAGCGACTATACTTTTTGCAATTAATTTTATTCTAAA
Organism: Flavobacterium aquiphilum; assembly: GCF_027111335.1. Taxonomy (NCBI): domain Bacteria; kingdom Pseudomonadati; phylum Bacteroidota; class Flavobacteriia; order Flavobacteriales; family Flavobacteriaceae; genus Flavobacterium; species Flavobacterium aquiphilum. Next base: position 3,617,428 of record NZ_CP114288.1, read on the forward strand.
GAAATTAACATATCGCTATAAAAAATTCAGCGATTTCATGCTTGAAAAGCCCGAAATCCTAATTCATAACGGAAATTTAGATTTCAAAAACCTAAGCAAATTAGACATCACTTCGGATGAATTGAAAGAAGCGATGAGAGAACATGGCGTTGAATATTTTAAGGATGTAAAACTCGCCATGCTGGAAATTGACGGAAACATAAGCATCATCTCAGGCGAAAGCAATTTAAAACAAACCCATTACAAAAGAAGAAAAAACCGCAAGAATCTAACTCAGGGAATTTAGTACTTATTACCGCAAATACGCAATTTTTTCAAACCATATTAAGTCCTATGAGATCTTTTAAAAAGCTAAACGAATCAAAAACCTTCGCTTTGTTGGTTTCGAATTAAGTTTAAAACTACCCACGTTAGAGTATTCGCTTTTAGTTTCTAAAAATATTCTTTTGCCACAGATTCACAGATTAAAATGATTTTAAAATCTGTGAATCTGTGGCATTTTCATAAATTTTTCGGAATGCAACCTTGCAGACTTTTAGTCAGCCAAGCCAAAACTATAGAGTTTCAGTCCACAGCGGTTTATTTTTATTCACTCTCTATGTGAAAGCCCATAAAAGCACTAAACCCGTAAACTAGCCCCGATTGTAATGGAAATCCTCTTGTTCCGTCTCGTCCCAAAAGACGAGAGGAACAAGAGATTAAAATGGAAAGCGGGACTACTGTTGTTACTAGCACAAAATTTCTGCTCCTAAAAAAACATATCACTTCGCTTTAAAGCACAAAAAAACCATTCGAATTGAATGGTTTTTTTATGAATAAATATATTTTGATTAAATAAATACTCTCAGGAAATAGTACACTATCGCAGCCAATAAAGCCGAAACAGGAATAGTTAACACCCATGCCCAAAGTAAACTGATAGTTACTCCCCATCGAACGGCAGAAACCCTTTTAGTTAATCCAACTCCGATAATGGATCCCGTAATAGTGTGTGTCGTACTTACAGGAACTTTAAAATGCTCTGTAAAATAAAGTGTCAAAGCACCTGCAGTCTCAGCCGCAACACCTTCAAAAGAGGTAACTTTGGTAATTTTGGAACCCATTGTTTTTACAATTTTCCAACCGCCACTCAATGTTCCCAAAGCAATTACGGTATAACATCCTAATGGAATCCATTCTGGCATTACTCCTTTTATTCCTTTGTCATCGTCTGGCAACACTACCTGCAGCCATTCTGGCAAACTAATAATATCGATACCGCTAGTCTTTATATAAACAGCAACTGCCGCTGCAATAATTCCCATTACTTTTTGTGAATCATTACCTCCATGACCCAAACTAAATGCAGCTGATGAAAGTAATTGCATTCTTCTTAAAACAGCATCAGCCCTATTCAAATTTAAACTACTGAATACTAGTGTAAAAGTTGAGATAGACAGTATAATAAATGCCACCAAAAACCATTTTATATTATGCGATTCAAATACAATACTCCAAAAATGCGATTCAAAACGTGGTTTTTCGATTTTATCAAACGGTACCATTTCACCATAAATAAACCAAATTGACGCTATCATTAATGCAATAGAGAACAACTTAGGATATATACTTTTCTTAGAAGAGTACAGCAACCAAATGGAAATGAAATACGAAATCAAAGCTCCCAATAAAGGGGCAAGCACAATAAAGGCAATTATTATTACTACCCCGGAAGGCATTCCTCCATCCTTTCCTGCCTTATACCAAGACACTACCTCGTACCAATGTTTAGTAACCTGCGCTCCGTCCTGAACTACTGCATAATCCGAAAATCCGTGTAAAGCAATCGCGTGAGCAATAGCAGCACCTGCAAATCCTCCGATCAAAGTATGTGAAGAACTGGAAGGAATTCCCTGCCACCAAGTAAATAAATTCCAAATTATTGCCGCTATAACTCCCGCAAGAATCACGACTAGGGTAATTTCGCTTGTATCGGCGGTTTTGGCAACGGTATTGGCAACACCCAAACCAAAAACCCAATACGCCAGGAAGTTGAAAAAAGCTGCCCAAATTACCGCCTGAAATGGTGATAACACCTTGGTAGCAACAACTGTAGCAATAGCATTGGCCGCATCATGAAAACCATTGATGTAATCAAAAATTAATGCTAAAACTATAATAATTATGAGTAAAGTCATATCAATATCTTCAAATGAATAGCGTTAGATTAAGAATGTTTTACCGTAATAGATTCTAAAACACTGGCAACACTCTTACATTTATCAGTTGCAGATTCTAAAACTGACAATACTTCTTTATATTTAATGATATTCTTGGCATCGGTTTCGTTTTCGAAAATTTCGAAAACGGCTTTATTATATACCATATCCGATTTATTTTCCAACTTATTAATTTTGGCACAAGCGTTGGTTATGGTTTTCATATTGCTCAAATCCTTCAATTCTTTCACTGCAATAGCAATATTTTGACAGGCTTCAAGGTTGATTTCGGTCATTTTACGAATTGATTTTGTGATTTTATCCACTTGGTACAAACGCATTCTCGAAGCAGCACCATGCAAATAATCCGCAACATAATCAATAGAAGTAACCAAAGAGTGTATATCTTCTCTATCAAAAGGAGTGATAAAATTTCTGCTTAATTCCAAATTGGTTTGACGTGTAATGTCTTCCCCTCTTTGCTCCAATTCATCTATTTTATGAAACAAAGCTTCTCTTTCCTTCAAAGGAAGATTAACCGCTTCGTGTAAATTTGAAGCCAATTCGATTAGATTACTTGACGCCTCTTCGAAAAGTGGAAAGAATTTTTTGTCCTTTGGAACCAAAAATTGAAAAATACTATTTAATGACATTTGTTTTTGTTTTTAGTAGTGCAAAATTACGGCATTATTTAAAGCTAATGTTAAGCCAATGTTAACAAATCTTCATCGACCTGAAAACTGTTTAAGAAAATCACAGTTTTTTCTATGTCATAATGAAGAATTCTGTCTTCTTTCACCAAAGGAACTTCCTCTCTGTAAGATTTTAGAAACATTTCAATAAAATCACTTGATTGTAAAGGTCTTCGATATTCAATCGCTTGTGACGCGTTCATCAATTCGATAGCCAAAATGCGCTCCAAATTATCCATAATATGCAAACATTTGGTTGCTCCATTGGCTCCCATGCTCACATGATCTTCCTGGCCATTACTAGAAACAATGCTATCCACGCTTGAAGGAGTTGCCAATTGCTTATTTTGGCTTGCAATACTTGCAGCGGTATATTGCGGAATCATAAATCCGGAGTTCAATCCCGGATTATCAACCAAGAAAGCGGGAAGATTACGCAATCCCGAAATCAATTGATAGGTTCTGCGCTCAGAAATACTTCCCAATTCAGCCAAAGCAATCGCCATAAAATCCAAAGCCAAAGCCAAAGGCTGTCCATGAAAATTTCCGCCTGAAATAATCTGATCGCTTTCGATAAATATATTAGGATTATCGGTTACCGAATTAATCTCTGTTTTAAAAACTTTCTTCACATAATCTAGGGCATCTTTTGACGCTCCATGCACTTGTGGAATACAGCGGAACGAATACGGGTCTTGTACATGAGTTTTTGACTGTTCAATAATTTCACTTCCGCCCAAAAATCCTTTTACTCTTTTTGCAGTTGCAATCTGACCATTATGAGGTCGTATATAATGTATCAACTCATTAAAAGGTTCTATCCTACCATCAAAACCTTCCAACGAAATTGTTCCAATCAAATCGGCTAAAAACGAAAACTTATTTGCCTTCATTAAAATATGAGCACCATAAGCACTCATAAATTGAGTCCCGTTCAACAAAGCCAAGCCTTCTTTGGATTGTAACACAATTGGCTCCCAACCAAAATACATTAAAACTTCTGTCGAATGCACTTTTCTACCTTCAAACCAAACTTCACCTTCTCCTAATAACGGTAATGACAAATGTGCCAAAGGAGCCAAATCTCCTGAAGCTCCAAGTGAACCTTGCGTGTAAACAACCGGCAGTATATCATTATTGTAAAAGTCCAATAATCGCTCCACCGTTTGCAATTGCACTCCCGAATGTCCGTAACTTAAAGATTGAATTTTCAGCAACAACATCAATTTAACAATTTCGCTTGGCACTTCCTCCCCTGTTCCGCAAGCATGCGATTTCACAAGGTTTTCCTGAAGTTTGGACAAATTTTCATTAGAAATCTTAACATTACATAACGATCCAAAACCTGTATTGATTCCGTAAATGGGTTCCGGATGTGAAGCCATTTTTGCATCCAAATATTTTCTGCAATTGATAATATTGGCTTTTGCATTCTCTGAAAGAGCAATCGATTTATTATAAGAAATGATCTCTTGTAAAGTTTCAAAAGAAAGCAAATCTGTGCTTATATAATGTACATTCTCCATTTTGGCTGATTTTAAGTGTTCAAAATTCCACAAATCAACATTAAAAACCAATTTTTTTTAACAATAATTAAAAATTAGCTCGAAAAAACAAACCACTATTGACTAAAAGTCCATAGTTCTGGCTTGCCAAACTAAAAGTCTGCAAGATTGGATTTCGAAAAATTCATAAAATTGCCACAGATTCACAGATTAGAATGATTTTAAAATCTGTGAATCTGCGGCAAATGAATGTTTTTTTTAGAAACTAAAACCGAATGCAATAAAGTGCATAGTTTTAAACTTTATTTCAGATCGATAAAATTCTCCAATTATTTTTTGCCCTTCACAACCTCTTTAAAAAGTTTCTGCTTTTATAAGATCAAAAGCACAAATAGCTATTTTTAAACAAAAAACCATATTGCTTTAACCTAGATTCAACATTAAAAGAAACTTAAAATTCATATTGAAAACAAAGATAATCTCAAAAAACAAAGAAATAAATTACGCAATTTTAAATTTGACTCAAAATTGATTTTTAATTATTGAACTATTCGCAAAAACGAACGATAAAGCTTTGTTTTTTCATAAAAAACTGTACTTTTGAAAAATCAAAAATGAAAGCTTTTAACAGTACATATCACTCTTCTTTGACAACCAAAATTTGGGTTGCGCTTGCTGTTACAACTACATCTACTACAACTACTACCCCGTAGGGGTATTCTTTTTTACATATAGTCCAATTTTATTCTATCTTTTTTATAAAGAAGGAAAGTCATGGGTGCATAGAAGCCTTTTGCATTTTTATAAAAAAACAGAATACAAAACAAAATCGTTACGATTTAAAACATTGATAATCATACAAAAATAGTGGTGTTAAATCACTCTAAAACAAATATAAAAATATCATGAAAGTATTAAAGTTTGGCGGAACTTCGGTGGCCAATGCAGAAAACATAAAATTAGTTTTAGATATAGTTATAAATAAAGCACAAGACGAAAAACTTGTTGTTGTAGTATCCGCTTTAAGCAAAGTAACCGATTTATTGCAATTGGCAGCCTCAAAAGCCGCTTCCAATGACGAAAGCTTCAAAGATATTGTTACCGAAATAGAGAAAAAACATTTAGAAGCACTTAAGCAACTTATTCCTGTAAGTGAGCAAAGTGGTTTGTTGAGCCATATCAAACGCATCATTAATCATTTAGAAACTTTGCTTGACGGTTGTTTCTTATTGGGTGAACTTTCAGCAAGAACTTTGGATACAATTTTAAGTTTTGGTGAATTATTGTCCTCCTATATAATTGCCGAAGCTTTAAAACAAAAACTAAAAAACAGCAGTTACAAAGACAGCCGCGAATTGATCAAAACCAACAATCATTTTGGAAAAGCAGCTGTAAACTTCGACCTTTCAAATAAATTGATTGCTGATTTTTTTGCTTCAAATGAAAATCAAGTGGTTGTAATGCCTGGTTTCATTGCAACTTCCGAAGATGGAATTATCACAACTCTTGGTCGTGGCGGTTCTGATTATACTGCAGCAATTATTGCCGGAGCTTTGAATGCTACTGATTTGGAAATTTGGACAGATGTAAACGGAATGTTCACTGCCAACCCTAAAATCGTAAAACAAGCACAACCAATCGCTACAATTTCATACCAAGAAGCAATGGAATTGTCGCATTTTGGAGCCAAAGTATTGTATCCACCAACTATTCAGCCGGTTTTAAGAAAAAATATTCCGATTTTAATCAAGAATACTTTTGAACCACAAGCCGAAGGAACTTTGATTTCCAATAATGTTTCAAAACATATCAATCCTGTAAAAGGAATTAGCCATATTGACAATATTACTTTGATTACTCTTGAAGGCTCCGGAATGATTGGAGTTGCAGGATCCTCAAAGCGTTTATTCGAAGTTTTATCGCATGAAGGTATCAACGTAATTTTTATTACTCAAGCTTCATCGGAGCATTCTATATGTATTGGTATCCAAAACTCGGATGCCGAAACTGCTGAGGCCGCCATAAATAAAGCTTTCCAAATAGAAATTGCCCAAAACAAAATTGATCCATGTATTGTTGAACAAGGTCTTTGCATCATCGCTTTGGTTGGTGAAAACATGAAAAACCATCAAGGTTTAAGCGGTAGAATGTTTAGCACTTTAGGAAAAAACAATGTCAACATCAGAGCAATTGCCCAAGGTGCTTCAGAGCGAAACATTTCGGTTGTCATCAATGAAAGAGACGTTAAAAAAGCACTGAACTCTTTGCACGAAAACTTCTTTGAAGAAAACATCAAACAGTTAAACTTGTTTGTAATGGGAGTTGGAAATGTAGGAGAGAAATTCATTGAGCAAATTCACCAACAAAAGAAATTCTTAAAAGAGAATTTAAAAATAAATCTTAGAGTTATTGGTATTTCCAATTCCAGAAAAATGTATTTTGACGAAGACGGAATGTCTCTGAAAGAATGGCAATCGCTTTTGGAAAAAGGGGAAACTGCCAATATGGAACAATTTATCGCTAAGGTAAAAGAACTCAACTTACGTAACAGTATTTTTGTGGATATTACTGCCAATGCCGAAGTTTCTAAAACTTATGATCAATATTTAAAACAAAACGTTGCCGTTGTAACTTGTAACAAAATTGCTTGTTCATCTGCCTACGATAATTACAAAAACCTAAAAAGTTTATCGCGTCAATTCAACGCTCCTTTCCTTTTTGAAACAAACGTTGGAGCCGGATTACCAATCATTGATACCGTTAAAAACTTAATTGCTTCCGGTGATAAAGTACACAAAATTCAAGCCGTTTTGTCAGGTAGTTTAAACTTTATCTTCAACAACTTCAGTGAAACTTACAGTTTTCATGACGTAGTAAAAGAAGCTGGCGTTCAAGGATTTACAGAGCCAGATCCAAAGATTGATTTGAGTGGTATTGACGTAGCCAGAAAGATACTTATTTTGATTCGTGAAAGTGGGTACAAAATGGAAATTGAAGAAATTCAAAATGAATCTTTCCTTCCCGCAGCATGTATGGAAACGACTAATAACGAAGCTTTTTTCGCTTCATTAATCGAACATTCAAAACACTTTGAATCTATTTTAGCGGAAGCGAAACAAAAAGATAGCCGACTAAAATTTGTGGCTCAATTTGAAGATGGAAAAGCAAGCGTGGGTTTACAATTCATCCCAAAAGACCATCCGTTTTACAATTTGGAAGGAAAAGACAATATCGTTTTATTCTATACTGATCGTTATGTTGATCAACCATTATTGATAAAAGGTGCCGGTGCCGGTGCGGCTGTTACTGCATCCGGTATTTTTGCCGATGTAATTAGAATAGGGAATATATAACGCAATTAACCGTAGAGATACACTGCAGTGTGTCCCTACAATGCGTAATCAAACAAAAAAACAAATGAACGAAATAAAAATATTTTGCCCTGCCACAATCGCGAATCTTTCGTGTGGTTTTGACGTACTTGGACTTTGTTTGGCCACTCAAGGCGATGAAATGATTGTTCGCAAGTCTAAGGAAAAAGGAGTTCGCATTACCAAAATAGTCGGTGCCGATTTACCAATGGAAACCGAAAACAATGTTTCTGGTGTTGCCGCTTTGGCGATGTTGGAGGAAGTGGAAACCGAATTTGGTTTTGAAATCGAAATCTACAAACACATCAAAGCCGGAAGCGGAATTGGAAGCAGCGCGGCGAGTTCTGCGGGAGCTGTTTTTGGAATCAACGAATTGTTGGGAAGACCTTTCACTAGAAAAGAATTGGTAAAATTTGCAATGCAAGGTGAGAAATTAGCCAGCGGAAACGCCCATGCCGATAACGTTGCCCCTGCCCTTTTGGGAGGTTTCACCTTGGTTCGAAGTTCAAATCCTTTGGATATTATCAAAATTGACAGCCCGTCTGAATTGTATGCAACAGTGGTTCATCCGCAAATTGAGTTGAAAACATCTGATGCCCGTTCGGTATTGAAACAAACCGTTTCGCTGAAAAGCGCCATTACCCAATGGGGAAATGTAGGCGGATTGGTAGCCGGTCTTTACACTCAGGATTACGAATTAATCGGGCGTTCCCTGCATGACGAAATCATCGAACCTATCCGCAGCATGCTGATTCCGGGATTTGATTTAATCAAGCAAACCGCTTATGAAAACGGAGCTTTGGGTTCAGGAATTTCGGGTTCAGGTCCTTCGATTTTCGCTTTAAGCAAAGGAAAAGAAAACGCCGATAAAATTGCCAAAGCCATGAGTGCCGTTTACGAAGAAATGAATCTGCCTTATGAAATTCACGTTTCGAAAGTGAATGACGAAGGAATCTCTATTATTTAAGAATTCAGATTAACGATTTTAGATTTTTGATTTAACCGTTACGTTAAAAATCATAAATCTAAAATCGTTAATCTTCAATCAAAAATCACAATGAAATATTACAGTTTAAACCATAATGCCCCAAACGTTTCTTTTCAGGAAGCAGTAATACAAGGACTAGCAGCCGACAAAGGATTGTATTTCCCTGAGAGCATTACACCATTAGCACCAAGTTTTTTTGATTCAATTGAGAGTTTATCGCACGAAGAAATCGCTTTTGAAGCTATTAAACAATTCGTGGGAGACGAAATCCCGACAGAAACTTTAAAACAAATCATAGCCGAAACTTTATGCTTTGATTTCCCTGTTGTGGAAGTTGAAAACGGAATCTATTCCCTTGAATTATTTCACGGGCCAACAATGGCTTTCAAAGACGTAGGAGCGCGTTTTATGTCCCGTTGTTTGGGTTATTTCAACAAAGACAAAAAAGATGCTAAAAACACGGTTCTTGTGGCAACTTCCGGAGATACAGGAGGAGCTGTTGCGAGCGGTTTTCTTGGCGTAAACGGCGTTGATGTGGTAATCCTTTACCCTTCCGGAAAAGTGAGCGACATTCAGGAAAGACAGTTGACCACTTTGGGACAAAATATTAAGGCACTTGAAGTAGATGGTGTTTTTGACGATTGTCAGGATATGGTGAAAAAAGCGTTTCTTGATGAAACTTTAGCGCATAAAAACCTGACTTCGGCGAATTCTATCAATATTGCGCGTTGGTTACCACAAATGTTTTACTTTTTCTTTGCTTACAAAGCATTGAAGAGTCAAAACAAACCATTGGTTTTCTCTTGCCCAAGCGGCAACTTCGGAAATATTTGCGCCGGTATCATTGCCAAAAAACTAGGTTTACCTATCGATCATTTTGTGGCTTCTACCAATGTAAATGATACCGTTCCTAGATTCCTTGTAAACGGAATTTACGATCCAAAACCATCTATCGCGACGATTTCAAACGCTATGGACGTAGGAAATCCAAGCAACTTTGTCCGTATCCAAGAAATGTACAACAATGATTTGGCGCGATTCGAAAAAGATTTCACTTCCTATACTTTCACCGATGCTGAAACTTTAACAGCGATGAAGCATATTTATAATGACGATAGAAAATATATCGCAGAACCACACGGAGCTGTTGGCTATTTAGGATTGAAAAAAGAATTGGCAAACAAACCAAACGCCATTGGTGTTTTCTTGGAAACAGCACATCCTATCAAGTTCTTAGACGTAGTAGAACCTGCTTTGGACGTAACTTTACCGCTTCCAAAACAAATTGAAAGCGTAATGAACAAAGAAAAAGTAAGTGTGAAAATTAAAACTTACGAGGAGTTGAAAGCTTTCTTGGGATAACCCATAATTATATCATCATATACAAAACGACTGCCATTTATTGCAGTCGTTTTTTTTTTTGAGCTATTCCTGCTGTCCGCTGTATCTGTGTGCCCGAACCCCGGGCACACAGGATGCCGCTACCATCAGGGCTACGACTGCATTAGTTTTTTTTTCAGAAACATTATTTTAAGCTATCCTTTCCCACAATTTAAATGGAATAATAATTCGATAGGAAATTTTAAAATTTTGCAAGAAAAAGTATATATTTGGAAAGAAAAACACATAATAAACTTTCGTTAATTTAACCAATTTAGATTTATATGCAAAAGTTTGTAGCGAGTATAGACAAGTTTAGGTACAAGCTACCGAGCCGAACGACATCACGAAATCTAACCAATAAATAATTGATTTGAAAAAAGAGAATGTGGTGCAGAAACTAAATTAATATCGAATTTTAATGATGGCTCAATTCGAGAACTTGCATTATGAATACGAAAAGAAATTTGCCAACCTTCATTTAAAGTTACTAAAAGTGTTGTTTGAGAATTATCTTGATAAACAACTTCAATCAATCTATTAGGTAATTTTAATCTTTGAACTTTTGCTTTTGGCTTAATATTTTCAAAAGGTAAATTCAGTGTACCGTGTAAATTGTAGGCTTGTATTTCTACTTTATTTTTTCCTTTTATAACTTTATAAAAATCTTGATTACCAATTAAATACTCAACAAGTCTTTCTGCAACAGTTTTGGGGTTTTCTCTGTCCAATCTCAATAATTCTGTTTTAAAAGCATCTAAAACAGGAACATAAACAGAAGTATGATAATCTCCCAAAGTATCCCATTTTTGTGTCGCTTTACTTGCTGTCCTTAACTTAGCCAAATTACTAAAAACAGGTTTTATTTCTTCAAAATAATCGACAGAGCAAGGAAATCCTAACCATTTTTGACCAAAATCAATATCATTTGACAAACGTGAATGTTTAACTGCTCTATGATTATTTTTTGCTGAAATTCCAATCTCCCATTTTTGCAATGCCCTAATTGCTAATACATCACGAACATCTCCTGTTTGACCAGCTTTATCTGCAACTATTTCAAGTTGCAAAATATCATTTTCATTAATTCCATTTGCCAAACGAGGCTCTATATCAAGAAGGAAATTAACAGCAAAACTTGCATTTAATCTATAATGACTTTGTTCTTTTTCATCAAAACTCATAAAACATTTAAGAGCTGTTTTAAATGGTTCATTTTCGATAACTGTAACAGAAGTTAAAACTTTCAAACGTTCTAAAAATTCATTTAACAGAGCATATTCAAATACTTTGCCATTGATTGTTTGAGTTGGTATTTTTGCCATTATGCAGATATACTTTTAATTATTTCGTTCATTTTCTCAAGTACAATATTTCCATTTACTTCGGTTATAATGCTTTTCGATGTAGCATTTTTCATAAGTTTTATCTGTTCTAAATCAGAATATATTTTTTGAGCTAAAACCTTCCCCATTCTCACAGGAACAGCATTTCCAATCATTTTATAACCAGCTACAACACTATTATATTCAAAAGAAAAAGTATCAGGAAAAGTTTGGATTCTTGCACATTCACGAACGCTTAACCTTCGGTACAAATACTCCTTCCCTTTTACAAATTCTCTAATATTTTGTTCAATAAAATTCATCTTTGGTGCTTGCGGGTGTATCGGAGCGTGACGACCACCAGCTTGAATTGTAAAAGAGACTTCGTCCCAAGAACGAACTCTATTTCTTGACATAAACATTGAAGAGAAACCACCAATCATATATTCGTGATTCAATACTTTGCAATCACTTCCATTAGTATAGTTTCCTTCTTTTGCAGGTAATACACTATCTTTTAAATCTCCAATTGCTTTTTCAAGTGTGATTTTATTTTCAAGCGTCGTTGGTCTTGGAAAAGTAAATTTCATTCCTAAATCCTTTCTATATCCGATAAAAAAAACACGTTTTCTATCTTGCGGAACGCCATAATCAGAAACATTCAATAATTGAAAGGTCAAATCATAACCAATATCGGTAAACATCTGCTTTATATTTGCTAAAGCCTCTTTATGCGCAGGCAATAACATTCCTGATACATTTTCAGCTAAGAAAAACTTTGGTTTTTTATCCGCCAAAATTCTCATAAATTCATAAAATAGCTGACCTCGTTTATCGGCAATTCCTCGTTTTGAACCTGCTTCCGACCAGCTTTGACAAGGTGGACCACCAATTATACCATCACAATCAGGAACTTCACTTGAAGGAATATCAACAATGCTTCTCCTATCTAAAATCGTTTTTTTATGATTTTTTTCATACGTAGCCCAAATCTCTTTGTCATATTCATTTGCCCATATGACGTCAAAACCAGCCTTTTCAAAGCCTAAATCAAGCCCTCCAGCTCCTGCAAAAAATGACACTACTTTCATAGAATTGAAACATTATAGTTAAAATACAAACTTACAATTTTTACTGAACATTGGTTGGCATAGATTTACAAAATTGACCATCCGAATGAAAATGGTCTGTACCTAACACTTGCTACCCACGCTCACCCGCTCTCCAAAGTGTTCCCTTAAAAAACTACACTGCTGCGCAAATGTCTCTGACTTTGCGCATTTTTTTTATGCTCTTATAAATTCTAAATCTCTTAAAACTCTCCCGACTTTTTACCCGAACATTCTTGATATGTAACCCAAGTTAGCGCAGAAATTTTCTCTGTACCCGCAGAGAGATCGACAAAGCATATAAAAAAGTAACACGGAATTTTTATCGCAAAATATTCAAAAATGCCTTTTTTTCAAAAAAAGGTGGTCTGTCAAAGTGATTGAACAAGCTCATTCGAGCTGCAGGAGACAATTCAAGTGGTTGAACAAGCGCTTTCGAGCTGCGGGAGACAATTCAAGTGGTTGAACAAGCTCCTGCGACCTGCAGCGGACTGTTCAAGTAGTTGAACAAGTTGTCTTAAACTTAGGGAATACCAAAAGATTTGTCTTTTAGATTTTGTAAGAATATTTTATTATCTTTCAAAAAGAAATGACACGTTATTGAATGACGCCAATTAACCCGATCACGCATTCTATTATAAAAATCAAATAAACTTTCATGAATAAAATCACTTACTTAAAAGATGTACCAATGTTCAAAAAAATATTGGGTTTTGCTTTATCTCTATTTGGTCTTTTTGCATTTTTATCTCTGAATATAATATTTGGCGCTATTTTCCTTGCATTAGGCATAAACTTATTAATGACCGAAGGCTCTGAAATCAATTTAGATAATAAAACCTATAGAAATATAAAATCATTATTTGGCTCACACTTTGGAAAATGGAAACCTTGCCCGGAGTTTGAATATGTTTCTGTGTTTAAAACCAAAGAAAATCAAACCATTAGAGTGGTAACGGCTGAAACTACATTACAAAGTGATGTTATTGTATTGAATCTATTTTACAAAGGCAATAAACATATTACTTTTTACAAAACTCAAGATAAAACAGACGCTTTTAATGTAGCGGAGAAGTTCAAATCTATTTTTAAAATTGATATTCTGGATGCTACAGAAAGTAAAAAAAGATGGTTATGAAATTAGCTGAAAACCCCAATCGCGCGGATTTACTTCGTAAGTTCGCTATCGCTCTGGTGCAATACGTACCCACAAAGACAAGCCATAAAGCTAATTTTTCATTACAAAAAATGACGTTAAATATAAATTATTCAAATCCTAAATTAAATGGATAATTGATAATTGGAGCGTACACGGATTAAAAATCCGCGCGATCCGGACTAAAAAGATAAAATACAAAATGAAAAAACTCCTGTTAATTTTAATATTTTTTTTGGTTAGTTATGAAATTCACGCACAAGAAATTCTCTTTAAAGTTGCTTATAAACCTAATTTAATTTACAAACAATCAATGGAATCAACTTCCAAAAACACAGTAACTTATTTAGGCCCAAATGAATTATTAAAAAGACTTGAAGAGAAAAAATTAGAAAATCCTAAATATACGTTGAGCAAAAATTACATTGAAAGTACTAATTCAACTGGTAATTTTAAAAATGGACAATTTCCATTAACAATAAAATTTGAAGGTGACGATAAATCAATAATACCTGGAGGTACAACAATATATGGACATGTAATTACAGACAAAACTCCTGTACTAGATTCAATCAATGCACCAAAGTTAGATTCTCTTTATAGAATAGATTTCTTATCTACAATGCAAAAAGTAATCAGTCAAATTTCGTTACCAGAACAAAAAATAAAATCAGGAGAAAGTTTTGTGAGAGAAATACCCACAAACATTCCTATTGGAAAATTTAACTTCAACCTAACAAACACAATAACTTATACTTTAAAAAAAATTAAAAATAAAAAAGCATATTTTGACATAACTCAAGTGTACGCCATAAATTCAAAAAATACTGACTTATCATTAAAAGCAAGTGGTGAAGGAAAAGGACAAATCATTTATGACATTGAAAATACTTTTTATTTATTGTATGAATTAAATTCAACAATAAATATGCTTGTTAGCAATGAAGAAATGAATTTTAAAGTTGTTACGGAAAGTATTACAAAACAGTCTACTAATATTTCAAAATAAAAAATCCCGATCGCGCTGATTTGCTATCCGTACCCACAAAGACAAGCTATAAAGCTATTTTTGGCACAAAAAACAACTGTTGAACATGCAAAAAAAGAAAGACTACCCTTATCCGGATAGCCTTTCTTTTTAAACAAAAACATTTACTTTTTTTGTTTTGTAGATTTAAGATTTTACTTTTTGATACGCTAAATTCACGCCTGCAGGTAATTTCTCTTCTTCTTTATCTTTAACTAAAAGTTTTATAGCCAAAACAACTACTCCTGTAAATAGAATAATGATTCCCAATACATAAAAAGCGTTTGTGTAATCAATTAAATCCTTTGTTTGTGATACTCCACTTTCGTCAATCACGTCTTTAGTAAATTTAACTGCTTTAGCTTTGAACAAGAAAGCAATTAACATCGCTCCGATATTTCCACCTGCTCCTACAATTCCGGCAACACTACCTACTGCTTTTGGATTTACAAATGGTACCAAGCTGTATGTTGCACCATTTGCCATTTTTAAACTCATTCCAAACAAGAACATTAAAAAGATAGCAACTCCCAATTGATTTGTCATTCCAAAGAAAATAACACCTACACCTTCAATAAGAAGCAGTAACGCAAGCAATAAATTTTTCCCAGAAAAACCATATCTCTTACCAATTTTGTCAGCAACAATACCGCCAAATGGTCTTGCAAAAAGGTTGATTAATCCAAAAAGACCTGCGCAGATTCCAGCTGTTTTCAAAGTAGCACCAAAAGTATCTGTAAAATAAATAGGGGCAAAATTATCAATAGTGATCTCAACTCCAAAACAAGCAGCATAAGCGATAGTCAAAACCCACGTACGGTAATCTTTTACAGCCAGCATAAAGGTGTTTTCTTTATTCGCTGTTTCTATTCCAAGTTCTTTATAGTTTCCATTTGGTAAATCTTTTGTATATCTCAAATAGATAAAAGCAAAAACCAATAATAGTACTCCGGGAATAATCATTGCATATCTCCAGCTGTCTTCCTTAGTACATACTCCTAATCCTACGAATCCGGCGGCAATAAGCGGCATGGTAATATTAGCAAGACCAGCACCTGCATTTCCAAAACCTCCTGCCGTAGCATTGGCGGTTCCTTTTATAGACGGAGCAAACATTACTGAAGTATGAAATTGTGTAATTACAAATGAAGCTCCAATAACACCTATTGCCAATCTAAATAGAAGAAAACTTTCATAAGATTGTGAAGTACCAATTAATAATACCGGTACGGAGCAAATTACTAATAACCAGGTGTAAACTAATCTAGGACCAAATTTATCAACTAATCTACCGATTAATAAGCGGGCGATGATAGTTGCAGATACAGCTGCAATTTGAATGTTTCCTAATTGGTCTTTTGTTAGGTGCAATTGTTCCTTTGCAAGAGGCATAAGTGATGCCATACCGAACCATGCAAAAAAGGAAAAGAAAAAAGTTAACCAAGTAATGTGGAAGGTACGCATTTGAACTCCTTTGCCACTAAAAATGTTTAAACTTGAAAGCGGTTGATTTGTTGAAATTGAACTCATATCAAAAAAATTTAATCGTTTAGTACTGTTTATTTTTCTAAGTATCAAACTTACGTCTAAGTATTTTACTTATTCATAAGGCAAAATTAAATGCTTTACTTGGAACAAAAACTGCCAAAACGCAGTTTTTTAAAAAAATTAAGTATTTATACGTAAGTATATTTGATTTAAGTAAATTTCAACAACGTAATCAATAAATAAAAATGCAGATGGCGGATTTTAACAGGAGCGATCGATCTCATTAAGTTAAGCTTTAATTCGCTCTCGCAAAGGCGCAAGGCCGCAAAGTTAAAATCGGGTTTCTTTGCGACTTTTGCGACTTTGCGAGAATTATTTTTAGACAAAGTGTAGTAAGAAGTCCTAAACTTAATGATATTGCGCAAGCGATAGCGAACTGACAAAGTAATCCGTATCAGTAAAGACAGCTAATCAAGTTAATTTTTTAACAACAAAAAAAGCCACAAGAAAATAACTCTTGCAGCTTTTTGTATTTGTAAAGGTTATAGCAATTTAATACATTTGGACTCATCTGCACGGAAAACCTTCAAGCAAACCTAGACGAATACAATTATGACATTAATTGCGATATTTTTTCCGTTTCTTTCCTTCTTTTTAAGAGGCAGAATATTTACGTCAATTCTTTGTTTAATTCTGCAGATAACTTTAATCGGGTGGATTCCCGCGGCTATTTGGGCTGTTATTTCATTGCAAAACTCCAGAGCCGATAAACGCAATGAAAAATTGATTAAGGCTATGAGAGCTAAGTAATAAGCATCGTATTACTCTCAAAGTTTTTCATTCCTGTAAAGACAAGATATTTCGTAATGGATTTTTCACATAGCATATCCGTAATCTTGTCATTTCGACGAAGGAGAAATCTCACTCGCATATCGAAAAAGATTACTGACTTTTCTATGCGGAGTTACTTGCGGAGATTCCTCCTCCGTCGGAATGACAAACTTGCCGATTGTTTGGCTATTTAAAAACGTCGTTTTTAGAAACGAGGAATGACAAATTTCACGGATGATCACAAAACCAATTCTTCGAACAAGCGCTGAATAGTTTTGTCTAAATCATCACAGAAACCGGAATGCGGTCTTGAAGTTTGTATCGACGAACTTCTGATAGCGGTTAACCAGCGAAAACGGGACGGAATATCAAACTCGCCGATAGGTCCTCCGGCTTTGCCTCCTTGGGCAATTTTTTGAAAAGATTCCAAATTCTGTTCGAGTTGCTCCAAATCAAAATCTTCAGAGAACAACAACAATTTAGTTTCATTGACTGAATAGATCATTTTTATAAATTTTGCTTTTTTGCAAAACAGAATAATGCCCACATTTAGGAATTCTTCCCGCTCTACCCTTGGTACAACGCGAACAACGGCGTACTCATATAAGTTTTTCTCTTGCATTTTCGGCTTCGTTTATAAAAATTTCTGAATGGTTCAATCTAGTCCATAAAAACTCAAAATAGATTCTGCGGATTTCATCGGGAGTTTGCTCGCTGTCTTCCCAATGGAGCCAATCTTCGGGTATGTAATTGACGATATCCTGTAAAATTTCTTTAGTGAGTAATTTTTTAAAAGCGATATCGGTGGCTTTCAATTCGGTAGCCTGAGGCAGTAGTACATGATCTTTTATTAACGCAAAAGGACTTTTGGCGTGCGTTTCCCAACTTTTCCAGGAATGCTGAAAATAAAGAGAAGCTCCATGGTCAATGAGCCATAATTCTTTGTGCCAAATAAGCATATTGGTGTTTCTGAAAGTGCGGTCCACATTGGTAATAAACGCATCCAGCCATACTATTTTCGAAGCCAGATCTGCAGGTAATTTTGTCACCACGGGATCATAAGTAATCGCTCCCGACAAAAAATGTAGTGCCAGATTCAGTCCCTGACTGCCTTGCAACAAGTCCTGAATTTCCTCATCGCCTTCGGTCCGCCCAAAAGCTTCATCGAGGTTGGCAAACACCAATTCGGGCATTTTAAGGTTTAAAACTCTTGCGATTTCACCGCCTATCAATTCGGCGATCAACGCTTTTACGCCATGCCCGGCACCTCTAAATTTCAAGACATACTTAAAATCATCATCAGCTTCGGCCAAAGCCGGCAAAGATCCGCCTTCCCGCAAGGGCGAGATGTAACGGGTGACATTTACGGTTCTTAATTCAAGTGGTTTTTTCATAGTACACTTTTATGAACTGCAAACTTACGAATAAAGATACTAAGAGACTAAGATTCTAAGATGTTGATATTAAAGCCTAAACTCCTAAACTTTCCCCTAAACTTCTAACCTTTTAACCTTTCAAACATTTCAAAGCCCAAAACTCAAATACGCTTTTCCGATATTGGCAATAATATCCGAAGCGATAAAGGATTGATAACCCGTTTCGGGCAAAGCAACATCAGCAGTTAGTCCATGTAGATAAACGCCCAAAATTGCAGCATCAATAGTTTTGTAGGATTGTGCCAAAAGACTGGTAATCATTCCCGTCAGGACATCACCACTGCCAGCTGTTGCCAGAGCAGCATTTCCGGTTGTGTTTCTATAAATCATTTGACCATCTATAATATAAGTTGGTGCGCCTTTCATCACAATTACAACCTGGTTTACAATTGAAAACACTACCGTTTTTCCAATTTTTTCCTCTTCGGTATGCCATTTTCCTATCAAACGTTCCAATTCTTTGGGGTGTGGCGTCAAAATAGCTTTTGGAGGAACCAAAGCCATCCAAGAAGGATTATGAGACAAAATATTTAGCGCGTCGGCATCAATTACTAATGGAAGATTATTATTGGACAAAAAATCATGAAACGCTTTTTGTGTTGCCATTTTCTGTCCCATTCCGGGGCCAATACCAATAGCATCGACATCCAAATTCAACGCTATCTCTGAAAGGTATTTTTCATGGTCATCAACTACAACCATCACTTCGGGAACCGATATCTGTACAATTTCGTAACCACATTGTGGCACAAAAGCGGTCACCAAGCCACAACCTGTTCTCAAAGCAGCTTTCGAAGCCAAGCAAACAGCCCCTATCTTTCCATAACTCCCACCAACGAGCAAAGCATGACCCTGAATGCCTTTGTGGGTATATTTGTCTATGGTTTTGTAGCGCTTTAGGATTTCATTTCTGTCAATAACAATTGGACTATTCATTAGATCTTTTTTCTATTAAAAGTACGAAATTCTGAAACTCAAATTTTAAAAAACCGAAAATCTTCAGGGCGTGCCCCCAGTAAGAAAAGGGGCTTACCTATCGTTGCGGTTATGCAGCCCCTTTCCCTACCGCGGTCGGGCTATCCATGCTACTTCGGTAGCTCATTTCTATCCCTCACGCAATGCGCCACAAGTTTAGTGAAAACGAAAAAATTTCAGCTTTACACAAGATTCCTGAGAACCTAAATTTATTTCGTCATAATATGAAATAATATTCAACTCCCTAGCGTATTACAAAAAACATACTCTCAATATTGTCAATTCCAAGGCATTATTTTTTTTCATTGTTGTCCGGCAAAAATATAAATGGAATTCCGAACTCAATATTTATGGTACTTACTGACAGGTCGCTCCTCTGGAGCTTGTTTTTGTCAATTCTCTTTTCTACAAACAGAGCGTCCCCATGGGACTAAAATAGCTCCGTTAGGAGCAAACTGTCTGTAGAAAATAAATGTTTTTTTTATAAAGCTACAGAGTAGCGACCTTTTGATTATTCACAAAATTTAATCGGACAACAATGTTTTTTTTCAAAAAAAGCATGAAATGATTTCAAATTTTAGTAGCCATCAATAGTAAAAAATCTGCGTAAATCTGCAAAACCTGCGTGCCTCATTTTTACACAGATTTTCCAGATTTACCCAGATTTTACTTCAAAATCTTTGAGAGACTAAAAAGCGTCATAGAAACTAGTATTGAACTTCAAAACTGACCTAGCGGGTTTCCCGCAAAGCCGAAGACGCAAAAAAATCAGCACTAAACTTTGCATCTTTATGCCTTTGCGAGAAAGAATAAAAAACGTAACTAAATGATATTAAAAACAATCCGCCAGAACAACTAACAAAAACAATCAAAATTCCCGAATTAAAAAAACCAAAACTATATCCGCGGGAAACAAATTATAAACATTAACTTATTGTTTTGTTAACTTGGCAAAAAGTAAATTGAAATAATTTTGCCTTGATAATAACAAAACAAAATATTTTTAATGAAAAAATTTTACCTAGTCGTAGTCGCATTACTTTTTGCTTTTAGCGCCTACAGCCAAACCAAGAATTACGCTTACCTTAAAGTAAAAATCAACAATCTTAAAGTCGATTCTTTGGTTATTATGTCATACAAAAACCCAAATTTCAAAAAAGTCATCAAAAAACTTGACAATGAAGGAATTTTGAAAGACACCCTAAATGTAAAGGCCGATAAATATTATGTAAGCAATTGTTCAAGTCTTTTTCCAAACGGTATCTATCTTAATAATGGATACGATTTGAAAATTAGTGTTGATGCCAATGAACCAGTAAAAACACTTTCTTTTAGCGGAAAAGGTGCAATAGAGAATAATTTTGTTACAACATTTGCCAAACACGAAGAAAATTTTGATTACGAATCGTTACTGCAATTGGATCAATCTGCATTTGACAAACAAACTGAACAAATCAGACTGAATTTATTTGCCACACTTGACAAAAAGAAATATGCATCTGATTTTGTTGTTTACCAAATTGCCTATTTGGACAGCTTTATCGAAATGAAGACACAAACCTATAAGACAATTTTAGAAAGCCGAAAATAAATCGCTTCAGCATTTTTGGCTTTGCCGATATTTGTTTTCTTCCCTTACTCGATGTGCAAAGACACTGTCAAGAATTCCACGACAAAAACAGCATATCAACAAAAAAACTACTGAGAAATAAATAATCGCTCAGTAGTTTTCTCTTTTTAAAACAATCCCATTCTATTGCAAAAAGCGTTCTACGAAAACTATTCTTTTATAATTATTATACTGGCTTTGTATCCAGTTCCTACATTCCATTGATCGTTCATAACAGCAACTCCTTTGTCGTCATAAACTTCAAACTGTGCTGTATTGGGTGAAGCAAATCCTTCGTTCAAAGCCTCTATATCTAACCTATTTATTCCCTTTTCAAGTTTTATTTCAAAACCTTTAAAATCACCATCCAAAACAACTTCGGGCACAACTACTTTATCATTTACATAAACCTTTACCTTGTCTCCATCCAAATATGCCGCATCACGATAACGTATTTTCGCAGTCATAGATTGGGTTTTGAAACTGCCTAAAAATTGATTTTGTCTGTAAAAAATTCCTTCAGCGTTTGCTGGTTTTTTATACAAATACTGATTATCAAAAAGTTTCTTCGGATCAAACGGCAAGGAATCTTTCTTTTTTACAATATCCGGAGGAGTAACTTTTGGGGAAATTTCTTTTGGAGGAATAGCTTTTTCTTCTTTTGGATGCTTTGGAGGAATTCCCTTGAATGCATTATTAAATTCATCCTGAGCATAGCCACTCGATGACATTCCGATCATAACAACAAAAAACAATATTCGTTTCATATCACTTATTTATTTAAACATATCTTATAGCCAATCTCATAACTTCAAAAAACAGAAACTAGCTATTATAACATAACAACCTATACTAGAATTTATTGCATTTTTTTTACCAAAAAGTAATTCTAAAATCAAAGAAAGATGGATAAGCATTCCCGAAAAATTTGGAGGACTAAGCGGGTCACCTTTAGTAGATGATCAAGGCCTTGTTGTCGGAATCGTTTCAAACGCGACAAATGACCCCGGAACCGACAAAGAATACTTTTCTCCCTGCCCGATCAGCTCCCTTATTTCCTTTCTAGAAACAAGTAAAGGAAATTAATAGTACATCTTTTCTTCAATAAAGTCTTACTTTTCCCGCGTCAATTCAAAAAAAATCCTTTTGGGTTAGAAATCTCGGAATATTTATAAGAACTTTGCACGCTTTTTGCAAATGCACAAGCAAACAGCTTTTTAGGAATTATAAATTGATCATCCCCTGATGAAGAAGAAAATAGAAATTTTAGCGCCAGCAAAAGATTTAATTCACGGTATAGCCGCAGTAAATAGTGGTGCCGATGCACTTTATGTTGGAGCGCCGCAATTTGGAGCTCGTTCTAATGCAACCAATTCGATTGAAGACGTTGCCGCCTTGGTAGAATATGCCCATTTATACAATGTTCCTGTTTTTGTGGTTATCAACACCATTCTTTACGACAATGAATTGGAAACTTGCCGCCAGATGATTTGGCAATTGTATGATATTGGTGTCGATGCGCTTATCATTCAGGATATGGCAATTTTAGAAATGGACTTGCCTCCTATCATTCTACATGCTAGTACACAAGCCAATAACAGAGATGCCGACAAGATGAAATTTTTGGCCGATGCCGGAATCAAACGTGTGGTATTGGCCCGTGAATTGAATTTACACCAAATCAAAGAAATCAGCAACGCAACCGATGTGGAACTGGAATTCTTCGTAACAGGTGCTTTGTGCGTTTCTTTCAGCGGAAATTGCTATATGAGTGTTGCCAATGGAGAACGTTCAGCCAATCGAGGTTCTTGCGCCCAAAACTGCCGTTTACCATACAATCTAATCGACGGTCACGGAGAAACATTAATAAAAAGCACCCATTTACTTTCCATCAAAGATTTTGACGTTTCAAATGAAATTCCAAATTTGGTCGAAGCCGGAGTTTGTTCTTTCAAAATCGAAGGCCGTTTGAAAGATATCGTTTATGTAAAAAACAACGTTTCTTACCTTAGAAAAAAACTGGATGCTTTCCTTGAAGGAAGCGATAAATACACTAAGGCTTCTTCCGGAAAATGTACTTATACTTTTGACTCAGAGTTAAATCGAACTTTTAACCGTGGTTATACCGATTATTTTGTTAATGAGCGTCATGCCACCATCGGTTCTTGGGAAAGTCCAAAATCCAAAGGGCAGTACATCGGTAAATTAATCAGAACCGTTGGAAATGCTTATGAAATTGAAAACGGAGAACTCCTTAACAATGGTGACGGTTTGTGCTACATCAATGACAACAATGAAGCCGAAGGAATCTACATCAATAAATCCGAAAATGGTTTGGCGTATCCAAACGTTTTGAAGGAAATCAAAGACGGTACTTTTATATACCGTAACAATGACGCCGCTTTCATCAAAATTGTGGAGCGTGAAGACAGTGCGGTTCGAAAAATAAGCACGTCATTATTGTTATTCGAAAACGAAAATGGTTTTGAACTGCTTGCTACCGATGAAGACGGAAATACAAGTTCTGTCAATTTGGTTCATCCAAAAGAACAAACCAAAAACAATCAATCGATTGAAGAAAACATCAAAGCGCAATTGGCAAAAACAGGATTCACGCCTTATACAGCTGATGAGATAACAGTCCAGTTTACAGATAATTGGTTTTTACCAATTTCAAAAATCAATGAAATGCGCAGAACGGTTTACGAACAATTAACTGAAACTCGTTTGAAAAACTACAAACGAGAAGAACGTAAAATCGAAAAAACAAGCCATCCTTACCCAGAAACCAAATTGGATTTCATGTACAATGTTTCCAACAAATTGGCCCGTAAATTCTATGAGCGACACGGAGTAACCGAAATTGAAAAAGCATTCGAATTGCAATGGGATCCAGGAAAATCTCGTGTAATGACAACCAAATATTGCATCAAATACGAATTGGCCAAATGTCCAAAATACCATAAAGACACGATGGAAACCAAACTGAAAGAGCCTTTGGTATTAAAACAGGGAGAATTGGAATACAAACTAAAATTCAACTGTAAACCATGTGAAATGGAAATTTGGGAAAAAGACGCTGAATTTGAAATCGAGGAAGATTAAGACCATTATTCCCTATAAAATACCCAAACCACAAAGTAAAGTTCTCTTTATTTTGTGGTTTTTTATTTTAAACAACATTCATCAATTTTTAAATTCAAATCAAACAAAAACTTACTTCACTTAAAATCAAAACAATTACTTCTTTTCATTAACTTTATAAACCAAATAATTCAGATTCATCTTATATTTATATTTGAATTTTGATTTCTTGTCTTATAATAATTTTAAAATCATATAAAATGAAAAAAGTATTGTTCTTGACTGGTGATTTCACTGAAGATTACGAAACTATGGTTCCTTTCCAAATGCTGGAAATGGTTGGATACACAGTTCATACCGTTTGTCCGGGTAAGAAAAAAGGAGATACTGTAAAAACTGCCATCCATGATTTTGAGGGAGACCAAACCTATACCGAAAAACCAGGCCACAATTTTGCATTAAATTTCAGTTTTGATGATGTTAATGTGAATGACTATCATGGATTGGTAATTGCAGGTGGAAGAGCACCTGAATATTTAAGATTGAACGAAAAAGTGATTGAAATAACCCAACACTTTTTCTCTGCCGACAAACCAGTAGCCGCCATTTGTCACGGTATTCAAATTCTAACAGCTGCAAATGTTGTTAAAGACCGAAAATTAACCGCATATCCGGCAGTTGGCCCAGAAGTTACATTGGCTGGAGGAATATTTCAATCCATTCCTGTTGATGGAGCTTTTGTAGATGGAAATCTAGTTACGTCGCCAGCATGGCCGGCCCATCCAAGTTTCATCAGGGAATTTCTCAAAATTATGGGTGCCAAAATTGAAATTTAAACCTGATAATTTCCTTTAACTAAGAGTATTCTATCAACGAATAAATCTCAAAAACTACAACCAAAGCAATTTTGTTGTAGTTTTTTTATCTTTGAAAAGTAAAAAACACTCCCATTCATGATTACAATTGCAACGCTGGAAGATATTTCGGCTTTAGAAAAATTAGTCAACTCAGCCTATCGTGGGGAAACTTCCAAACAAGGCTGGACAACCGAGGCCGAACTTTTAAGCGGAAAAAGAATTACTGAAGATGAATTGTCAGAAATCATTAAAAACAAAGAAAATACAATCCTTAAATTTACTGACAACAAAACAATAATCGGCTGTGTATTACTTGTGAACAAAGGAAATAAGATTTACTTAGGAATGCTTACAGTTTCACCAAATTTACAAAATAGCGGTATTGGAAAACAATTATTGAAAGCAGCAGAAGTTCATGCTTTATCACTGAATCTTCACAAGATAGTCATGACCGTAATTTCTATTCGGGAAGAATTGATAGCTTGGTACAAACGCCATGGTTTTGTTGATACTGGAGCAAGAGAGCCTTTTCCTCTTAATGGAACGGATGCTGTAACTCACGGACAACCGTTAGAATTTATTGTTTTGGAAAAGACAATTTAAAACTTGCTTTCAAACATATAAGTCATATAAATTTTTAGTTCCTCTTATTCTTGTAAAAAGTAAAAACAAAGTTCATAAAAGTTCGCTTCAAATCTTTTCAATTTCTTTCTTAAATGACCTTTTAACTTTACTTAGTTTGAGACAATAAAGAAAACAAACTTATATGACTTATATGTTTTAAAAATAATGTGTTAGGTAAATATTTCATACTTTAGATAAAAAAACATGAAAACACTCAATCAATGGTTTGACGAATATGCGGTAAGCCACCAAAACCCGACCAACAAAGCAATTCACTATATCTGCGTCCCAGCCATTTTCTTTTCGATTGTGGGATTATTAATGAGCATCCCAAGTGATTTTTTGAACGGTTTACTACATCTTAACCAACCCATAATAGAAAATTGGGCGGCTGTAGTTTTAATTTTAGTGCTATTCTTTTACGTCAGATTGTCTTTTGTAATGGCTATCAAAATTGCCATTTTCTCGATTTTGTGTTTGGTTCTTAATTTTTATATTGGGCAATTCCTTCCCCTTTGGGCATTTTCAATTGGTGTTTTTGTTGTCGCTTGGATTGGACAATTTTACGGGCATAACATTGAGGGTAAAAAACCGTCATTCCTAAAAGATATTCAATTTTTATTGATTGGCCCCGCTTGGGTTTTACAGAATCTGTTTTCTAAAAAATAACGTTTCATATAATACTGTTGATATTCAGCCTTCTTTTTATACTTTTTTTGATTTCAAATATTAAAAGGCAAATTACACCTGCACTAATCGGCAAAAGCCAATCCTTTGGCTGTAATGAAGAAGTGTGAAAATACAGATTTAAAATTGGCACATAAACGATAAGCAACGTACAAAAAATAGAAAACACAAATGATAGCAGCAAATTTCTATTTGAAAACAAGTAACTTCCCAAAACATTTTCATTGGTTCTCCTTGAAAGAAGATTGGCAAACTGACCAAAAATTATGGAGACAAATGTAATGGTAATTGCCTTTTCATAATTACCAATACCTGTACTATTTATGAAAAAGGAATACAAAAACGCCCCATATGCGACAGTTCCCATTACAATTCCCGAAAAAGCGATTCCTTTCATAGCGTCTTTTGTTAATATTTTATCTTTAGGATTTCGTGGCCGATTTTCCATTATTTTTTTTTCAGGTGGATCATATGTAAGCATTATAAGTGGAAACATTTCACCTACCAAATCAATTAATAAAATCTGGACTGCTAATATTGGGGTCGCTACCCCCAAAAAAGAACCTACAAAACCAAACAATACGCATGTGAGTTCTGCCATATTAGACGCCAAATTTGTTTTAATAGTCTTTTCTAGATTTCTAAAAATGATTCGGCCTTCTTTGACTGCAATAACAATAGTCGCAAAATTATCATCCAACAAAATCATATTGGCTACTTCCTGAGCTACTTTAGAACCATTTTTTCCCATGACCACTCCAATATCCGCTCTTTTTAAACTCAAAGTATCGTTTACACCATCTCCCGTTACAGCAACAATTTCGCCAGCCTTCATCAGTAAATCTACAATCCGCAATTTATCATCTGGCGAAACTCTCGAAAACACCAATGCTCTTTTTTGAAAAACAGTCTTTAAATCCTCATCATTCATTGTTTGCAAAGTAGTGGCATTAATTATCATTGGATACTCATTCCTTTCATTCATCAACCCAATATTCTCAGCAATAGCTTTGGCTGTTACCTCATTATCGCCAGTTATCATAAACACTTTCATATGCGCCTTAAAAACAGACTCAATAGCAGATTTCACTCCTTCATGTGGCGGATCAAACATCGTAACGAAGCCAGCAAAAGTTAAATCTTGTTCAGCCTCATCAATCAAATAATCATTTTTAACTTCAAGATCTTTATATGCAATGGCAATAACCCTCAATGCTTTTTGAGAAAACACTTCAGCATTTGCCAGTATTTGTTTCTTTTTTTCGGTGGTTAATTCATCTATTTTTCCATTTGAAATAATTTCTGTCGATGATTCCAAAATCGACTCAATAGAACCTTTTACGACTGCAATTATTTTGTTATTGTGTTTCCTAATAATCGTTGCTCTTTTGCGAAAGGAATCAAATCGGAAAGCTTTTACATAAGGATAATCCCTTTCTATTTCTTCCAATGTGTATCCTGCTTTCATCGTAAGCGTCGCAAACGAAGCTTCTGTGGGATCACCAATGCAATACCATGAAGAATGAAATTTATCCGGTGGGCTTATTTTTCCGGTTGAAGATAGAAATCCGGAAAGAAAAAATATTTTCAAATCCCCCAAAGAATCTTTATTCAAAATTTCCCCTTCTTCATTTGAAATACTGCCAAGAGGCTCATAGCCCAATCCAGAAACCGAAAAAGATTCCCCATTAAAATAACATCCCGTTATAGTCATTTCATTTTTGGTAATTGTTCCTGTCTTGTCAGAAGCAATCACAGTTGCAGAGCCCAATGTTTGCGCCGATGCCATTTTTTTCACAATCGCTTTTCGTTTTGCCAATCGCCCAACTGCCAAAGCTAATGCCATCGAAATTTGTGCCGGAAGTCCTTCAGGTACCATTGCCGCAGCAACACTAACAGAAAAAACCAATGCCAAAACCAGGGAATCATGCAAAAGTAATCGTACTCCAAAAAGAAAAGCAGCAATGATTAATGTCACAATGGTTAGTTTCTTGGCAACATCAGCAATCTCAATTTGTATGGGAGCATCGGCAATTTTAATTTTTTGTGAAGAACTACTAATTTTTCCAATTTCTGTTTGCATTCCGGTTGCGTAAACAATTCCTGTCGCTTCGCCTCTTGCAACGGTAGTACCCATGAAGATGCAATTTTTTATATCGCCAATAGCAAGTGTTTTATCGGTAACAAATAGATAATCTTTATTGGAAGGTAATGATTCACCGGTAAGAATAAATTCGTTTGCGGAAAAATCTTTGGAGTCAATCAAACGAATGTCTGCCGGGATTCCGTCGCCTTCAGTCAATTTAACCAGATCACCGGGGACAAGGTCATCTGCAAAAATTTCAATTGTTTTTCCTTCCCTTATAACAATACATCTATTTACGACCAGTGCTTTGAGTGATGCTAATATATTTTCTGCTTTCCATTCCTGATAGAAACCAATTAAGGCATTCAAAACAACAATCATCAAAAGGATTGATCCATCACGCTCTTGCCCTAAAAAGAAAGATACTAAAGAAGCTACAATTAAAATCAAAACCAGTGGGCTTTTGAATTGAGCAAAAAGCATTTTAAAAACATTTCTACTTTGGGTGTCTTTTAAAACGTTCCTACCGTATTTTTTTCTAGCCTGCAGTATTGCTTTTTCTTCAAGTCCAGCACTAGCATTACCATTCAATTGCTTGATAATATCCTCTATATCCTGAGTGTAGAAATCCATATGTCAACCATTTTAAAAAAACTGGATTATCAAAAAAACCGTTGCAAAATAACATGTAAATTACTAAAAATTAAAACATTAAACACATAAATCATTGTAAAAAGCATAGCTCATATTAAAATTTTAAAGAAGAGAAAGTACTAATCGATCATGATTACATTAATCTTACTATTGCATTAAAAACTTCAAATCAAAAAAGTAAACACTAAACACAAACACCTAAAAAACAAACAATTAACCATGTTTTTTCATTATCTTTATAAGTCGTTTTTTATTACAATTAGTATTAATTTAATTTTGAAATTAAAATGGAAAACAAAAAGATAATTACTGTTTTTGGCGCAACAGGATCACAAGGCGGTGGACTTGCCAGAGCTATTTTAGCAGATAAAGACAGTGAATTTACAGTAAGGGTAGTAACCCGAGATGTTAATTCAGATAAATCCAAAGCATTCTCACAATTAGGTGCTGAAGTAGTCGAGGCGAATATTGACGATATACAAAGTATCAAAAAAGCAATAGCAGGTGCTTACGGTGCTTATTTTGTTACTTTTTTCTGGGAACACTTCTCCGTTGACAAAGAATTACAGGAAGTCAACAATTTTATTGAAGCTGCAAGAGAATCCCATTTACAACATATCATTTGGTCAACATTGGAAGATACCCGAAATTGGATGAAATTGGATGACGATAGAATGCCAACTTTACACGGAAAATACAAAGTACCTCATTTTGACGGAAAAGGCGAAGCCGACCATTATTTTAGAGAAGCTGAATTACCTACCACCTTTTTACGAACTTCTTTCTACTGGGACAATTTTATTAATTTTGGTATGGGGCCACAAAAAGGGGAAGATGGAAACTACTATATCGCATTCCCAATGGATGATAAAAAATTATCCGCCATAGCTGCAGAAGATATAGGAAAATGCGCTTACGGAATTTTCAAAAAAGGGAAAGAATTGATAGGAAAAACTATTGGCATTGCCGGAGAAAAACTTAATGGTGATGAAATGGCCGAAAAACTATCAAAAGCCCTTAATAAAAAAGTCCTTTTTAATAGAGTAACACCAGAAGCTTATAGAAATTTTGGATTTCCAGGAGCTGACGATTTAGGAAATATGTTTCAGTTTAAAAGGGATTTCAATGATGACTTCAACAATGCACGAAATGAAGTTTTTGCAAAAGAATTGAATCCTGAACTTCAAAATTTTGATATGTGGCTTTCTGCCAATGCTTCCAGAATTCCTATTGAATAAAACTATATTTAAATACATTTAGGCCCGACAGGTTTTAAAACCTGTCGGGCCTAAAATTATTAACCTTTCATGAAGTCCTCACGCATTGGGCTGAAAACATCTATTAAAATTCCGCTTTCCATACAAACCACACCATGCACTGCATGAGGAGGAACATAAAAGCTGTCTCCTTCTTTTAAAAGCTTGGTTTCTCCACTAATGGTTACTTCAAATTTTCCTTTGGCTACAAATGTAACTTGTGTATGGTAATGATCGTGTAAGGCTCCAATACTGCCGGTTTCAAAATGAACATTAACCAACATTGCCTTATCGTCATAAGCCAATATTTTGCGTTTTACCCCCTCACCTACAACTTCCCATTCGATTTCGTCTCCTATCAAAAACACATTACTGGTTCCTATATTTCCCATATTCAATCTATTTTTTATTTTATAATTCGTTGGACAAATTTAATAATCCAGACTCAATTTACGCTCATTTAGTGTCCCATATTCTGCTCTAACATTCAACATTTTTAATACTGCAAAAGTTTAACGAAAAGGCTAAAACCTTTAATTTATTTTATTCAAAATATAATTTTAAAAACTTTTATCCTAAACTATTTAAATATTATAAGATAATTTATTAAAAGTTATAGTTTAAGTAATAAAAATCAAAAACAAGCATTTTTTAAAACCAAAAACAATTCAAAATCAAATATTAAACTATTACTTTAGGAAATACTATTTATAAAATTGATTTTAAAATAAATGAATTCCAATATTTAATTCTGCCTTCCCACTAATTCAAATATCTCAACTGAAATGTCCTGCGTAAGGGCAATGTCATTAAGTTAAGGATATAAAGCCATCGTTTTGTCATTCCGAAGAATGAGGAATCTCACTAGTGACTCACGTTATGTGATTTCTCCTTCGTCGAAATGACACAAAAAAACGCTTAACTTAATGACATTGCGCGTAAGGGATAATAGTGGAAAGCCCACAGTCTCGTCATTTTTTTGACGAGACGAGGACTTGAAACAGATAGCCCGACCTCAAAGTTGAAAATGAAGGAGGCACGACTGTGGTTTTCAACTGCGGGGATACGCCCAAATTCATACAAAAACTCACATTTGATCTTATATATTATCAAATTAGCAATAGGCCATTACAAAAATGTACTCGTTTTACATAAATTTCAATATTTATACGTTTGTCAAGCAAAATAAAAACTATACATTAGCACCATCAATTATTATATCTAAATACAATGAAAAATACTGCTTTAACGCACATACATGAGGGTTTGGGAGCGAAGATGCTGCCGTTTGCTGGATACAATATGCCTATTCTTTATGATGGGGTGAATGCAGAACACGAAACGGTTCGAAATGCAGTTGGGGTTTTTGATGTGTCACACATGGGCGAATTTATTCTTTCCGGACCAAATGCTTTGGCTTTGATTCAAAAAGTGACTTCGAATGATGCTTCAACGTTGACCATCGGGAGAGCTCAATATTCTTGTTTACCTAATAATGAAGGCGGAATTGTGGATGATTTAATCATCTATAAAATGAAAGAAGATGAATATCTATTGGTTGTAAATGCTTCAAACATTGACAAAGATTGGAATTGGATTTCGGCTCACAACGATTTAGGGGTTGAAATGAAAAACCTATCGGATGAATTTTCTTTATTAGCAATCCAAGGGCCAAAAGCGGTTGAAGCGATGCAGTCGTTATCCTCTATAGATTTATCAGCTATTGCTTATTATCATTTTGAGGTAGCTGATTTTGCTGGTTTCAATGATATTATTATCTCTGCCACTGGTTACACTGGTTCGGGTGGATTTGAAATTTATTGCAAAAACTCGCAAGTAGAAGAAATTTGGAATAAAGTTTTTGAAGCAGGAGCTGCTTACGGAATCAAACCAATTGGATTGGCTGCGAGAGATACTTTACGTTTAGAAATGGGATTCTGCTTGTACGGAAACGATATTAATGATACTACATCACCTTTGGAAGCTGGATTGGGATGGATTACTAAATTCAACAAAGACTTCACCAATTCAGTTGATTTGAAAAAGCAAAAAGAAGAAGGTGTGACTAAAAAACTGGTTGCCTTTGAAATGCAAGAACGTGCAGTACCAAGACATGACTACGAAATCGTTGATGGATCGGGAGCTGTAATAGGAATTGTAACATCAGGAACTATGTCTCCTTCTATGAACAAAGGAATCGGACTAGGTTATGTTACTACTGCCAACAGCGCTGTTGATAGCGACATCTACATCCGAATCAGAAAGAATGATGTTCCAGCTAAAGTAGTAAAACTTCCTTTTTACAAAAAAAGCAACTAAGTCGCTAACCTGCCAAGATTCTAAGTCACTTAGAATTTCTGATAAATAACACTTAGATAAGGATATATTTTTTTAACTTAGATACTTAGAATCTTAATAAATCAAAAAACTATTAAGAAAAATGGTATCTAGATGAAAAAAATTACACTTGTATTCTTGTTTTCCACTTTCTCACTATTTGCACAAAATAGCGATACAAGTTGTGATATTTTACTCAAAATAAATAAATTGCTCCAACAAGAGCATTTTAGTCCTAAGCCGGTAAACGACAGTTTATCGGCTTATCTTTTTGATGAGCTTTTTGACAAACTAGATCCTTCCAGAAGCATTTTTTTAAAATCACAAGTTGACACATTGTCCAAAAAATACCGTCTCAATCTGGACGATCTGATCCTTAAACGAAATTGTTCTTTTGTTACCGCCATAAAAAATGAATACCGAAAAGCATTACTGAGAAACAGATCCATATTTGAAAAACTCAATCATGAAGCACTAAATTTCGATATAAAAGACACCATCCGATTCAAACAAAAGGATTTTGATTTTCATTTGCAGGCTAATAATGTCGAAAAGGCCTTGAATAAAAAAATCAGATATGAAGTATTGAGTGATGTCGCTGAAAAAAGCAAAAATCTGGATTCGCTGAAACTCAATTTCAATTCGATGAGTCTCAATTCCAAAAAAGACATTATTGAAAATGAGCTTTGCAAAATCAACTTTTTACTTTCGGACGAAAAATCATTTGAAGACAATGTTTTTAATATTTTCTGTAATTATTTTGATCCACACACTAATTATTTCAGCAACGATACCAAATCCAGTTTTGTATCCACTTTATCCAAAGAAAAACTCTCATTAGGATTAGACGTAAGTCTTAATGAAAAGAACGAAATTATAGTCGAAGAGATCGATCCCAACGGACCCGCTTTTAAAACAGGGAAAATCAAAAAAGGAGATCAAATCATTGCAGTATCCAATCAAAAAGAAACACTGGAAGTTTCCTGTTCTTCATTGGAAAGCATAGCCACTTTAATGTCTTCTGAACTAAATACCAATATAACTCTGACTATTAAACGAAATTCGGGTAAAAGTTTTAAAGTCAATATCGAAAAGCAAGTTCTAAAAGATCAGGAAAACACCGTATATAGTTTTATAATCGACAAAGACATCAAAATAGGTTATATAAAAATCCCAAGTTTCTATACTAATTTTGAAGGAGGAAACAGCAAAGGATGCGCCCAGGATGTTGCCAAAGAAACGCTCAAATTAATGAAAGACAACATCAAAGGATTGGTTCTTGATTTAACAGATAATGGTGGAGGATCAATGGAAGAGGCTGTGAAATTAGCCGGTTTATTTATTGATTACGGCCCAATTTCTATAGTAGCTGATAACAAAAGGCAATTGTCTGTAATAAATGACCCTTATAGAGGTGTAATTTATAAAGGTCCACTTGGTGTTATCATTATCAATGGAAATTCGGCCTCCGCAAGTGAATTTTGTGCTTCAATCATGCAAGATTATAACAGGGCTCTTTTGATTGGAAGCACCTCCCTTGGAAAAGCTACCATGCAAACTATCGTACCATTAGAAAAAGATGACGATCAACATTTTGTAAAACTGACCATCAGTAAATTTTATAGAATCACCGGAAAAAGTCATCAAGCCGTTGGTGTTATTCCAGACGTACAAATTCCAACGATATACCAGGACATTTTTCAAAAAGAAAGTGATTTTCCTACTGCTTTAAAAAATGAAAGCCTAAATACAAGAATTCGATTTACACCTTACGTAACCAATACCTTTATTGAATCACTAGCTGAAAAAAGTCGAGAAAGAGTTGCTCAAAGTCCATTTTTCAATTCTATCATCGCTCTTAATTCAAAAATTGATACTATTCTAAAAAAATCAAAATTCGAAATTCCAATGACTTTAGCAGCTGTTTTTGAAAGTCAAAAAAGCATTAACGATTTATCTGAAGAGATCAATAATTTCAAAACAGATGACTTAAACTTGGATGTTTCCAATTCGGAATACAACAAATCATTACTTGAAATGTATCCTTCGTTGATCGAATACAACAAAATGCAACTCGACAATTTAAAATCCAATCACTATCTCAATGAGGCCATTGCTATTATAGCAGATTACAAAACTTTGAAGCAAAACAAAACGAACTAATTACATACTATTTTTTTACAAAAGATTTTTCATTCGCTTTTGGAAAAATAAGGAATAGCTGTATTTTTGCAGCACAAAAAAACATTTAGAAATGGGAAGAGCATTTGAGTTCCGAAAAGGTAGAAAAATGAAACGTTGGTCAGCAATGGCCAAAGCATTTACCAGAATTGGTAAAGATATTGTTATGGCGGTTAAAGAAGGTGGTCCAAATCCTGATGCCAACTCAAGATTAAGAGCCGTTATTCAGAATGCCAAGGCAGCTAATATGCCTAAAGAAAATGTTGAACGCGCTATCAAAAAAGCAACCGAAAAAGACACAGCCAACTATAAAGAAGTTTTATTTGAAGGTTATGCTCCCCACGGAATTGCTCTTTTAATAGAAACTGCTACTGATAACAACAACAGAACCGTTGCTAACGTTAGAAGTTATTTCAACAAATGCAATGGAACTATGGGAACTCAAGGATCTGTAGAATTCATGTTTGATCACACTTGCAATTTTAGAATTCCAAAAGATGGTATTGACCCAGAAGAATTAGAATTAGAACTAATCGATTTTGGAGCCGAAGAAATTTTCGAAGACGAAGACGGAATTTTAATTTATGCTCCTTTCGGTAGTTTCGGAACCATCCAAAAAGAATTAGAAAACAGAAAAATCGAAATATTATCTTCTGGTTTTGAAAGAATTCCACAAATCACAAAAAAACTAACCGAAGCTGAAGTTGCTGATGTAGAAAAATTGATCGAAAAACTTGAAGAAGATGATGACGTTATGAACGTTTATCATACTATGGAAGAATAAAACCTCATCGTTTTCAAAAACACAAAAAGGCCATCTATTTTTTTCAGACGGCCTTTTTCTATTTAAATCTAACTGTATTTTTTTATTTAATTTCTGACAACAAACTACTTTTTATTGCTTTCAATTTCATTTTTTTTAATCCAGTGCTTTATTATTAGAATTTACAGCAAGAGCATCTGTTGAAGCCATGCTTAAATTACCTTTATATAGTGCCAAAACCTCTTTTTCAGTCAAAGCAACATTATATATTTTTAAATCATCAATATCGGCATTAATACTTACTGACCCGTTCATTCTTCCAATTGAAAAAACATTTCCTGATGTCAATTTCTTTTTGGCTGTAGATGATTTTATCAACACACCATTTCTATAAATCTTTGATGTATTTCCATCATAAGTAACAACATAATTATACCAGGCATTAGGCATAACATATGTAACAACTTTTACCTCGTCATTACTCACTAGATTTAAATCAGATGTCGTTACCATAGGAGTTTGCAGATTCAAACCAAAATACTTCGAACCTGGAGCTCCATACCCCAAAATGTAATTTGGACTCGCAAGACCATTATATTTAATCCAAATTGAAACTGTTCTTGATGAATTAGCCTGAGGCAAATCAAAGATAGTTGCTTCAATAGAATTATTAACAACCCTTATAGCACTTTTGACAGCACCGAATCTGTTGTTAACAAATTTAGCATTGCCAGAAAAAGAAACATCATTCTTTATGTTGCTTAAAGTTCCATTAAAATTAAATTCTTGAATGGGAGTTTGGGCATAGCTTAGATAAGTAAACACAAGCATTACTGCAAGTATTGCAATTTTTTTCATAATTTGTAGGTTTAATTTGTTCGATAAATGATTGTGGTATTTTTTATCGATCCCAAAAATAGTGATAGATAGCGACAAATATCTAAAATCTTCGACTAAATGTTAAAATAACTGTTTAATTTACACTAAAACAGCAAAAAAGCATATAATTACTACAGTTTTAAGTTTTTAAGCATAATATTACTAACACACTAAATTAGCAAACACATTATATTACAACATAAAACCTACATTATTTTTAAGTTATGATTTCTTATCAGCTTAATAACAATTAAGAACTTAGACTATTTTTTGAGCCAAAAAAAACTCCAACTATTTCTAGTTGGAGTTTTAGATATTATTTAGAGTTTTTTTATTTTATAAATTCAACTTTTTGAGCTTCTTCTTCATTAATACTATCAAAAAAGCCTTGATCATTCATCCATTCATCACTAAACACTTTACTCATGTAACGTGAACCATGATCAGGAAAAATTGCAACTACATTACTATTTTCATCAAACTCACCTTCTTCTGCATATTGCTTAATTGCCTGCATCACTGCTCCTGAAGTATAACCTACAAACAACCCTTCTTTTCTGGTTATTTCTCTTGCTGAATGAGCGCTTTCTTCGTCAGATACTTTTATAAATTTATCGATGATATCAAAATCTGTAGCTGATGGAATTAAATTTTTACCTAATCCTTCTATTCTATATGGGTAAATTTCATCATTATCAAATTCTTTTGTTTCATGATATTTTTTTAGAACAGATCCATAAGCATCAACTCCAAGTACTTTAACATTCGGGTTTTGCTCCTTTAAGTATTTAGCTGTACCTGAAATAGTTCCCCCCGTACCGCTGCAAGCAACAAGATGTGTGATTTTCCCATTGGTCTGTTTCCAAATTTCTGGTCCAGTTGACATGTAATGGGCATCAATATTCAGCTGATTAAAATATTGATTAATGTAAACAGATCCTTTTGTCTCTTCATGTAAGCGTTTTGCTACATTATAATAAGATCGTTCGTCATCTGCAGAAACGTGAGCAGGGCAAACATAAACTTTTGCCCCCAAGCTCCTTAACATATCAATCTTGTCTTTTGAAGATTTTGAACTCACCGCAAGAATGCAGTTGTAGCCTTTTATGATGCTCACCATTGCCAAACTAAATCCTGTGTTACCAGAAGTGGTTTCAATTATGGTATCGCCCGGTGACAAAATCCCTTGTTTTTCTGCTTCTTCTATAATATACAAAGCAATTCTGTCTTTTGAAGAATGACCTGGATTAAAGGATTCTACTTTTGCATAAAAATTACCTTCTAAATTCTCGGTTACATTGTTCAGTTTAATAAGTGGAGTATTACCTATTAATTCTAAAACATTATTATAAGCGTTTATTTCTTCTTTCATAAAAAAATAATTTATCTGAGAGCATTTTTTTAATAGACCCCGATATTATGCAAATCTAACAAAAAAAATCTAATTAGATTTTAATTTTCTCTAAATCTAATAAAAAACTATACTCTTTCGCTAATTCCTTTATAGCTTCAAAGCGGCCAGAGGCTCCACCATGTCCCGCATCCATATTGGTATCTAAAAACAAGATATTATCATCTGTTTTCAAAGCCCTTAACTTAGCCACCCACTTAGCTGGCTCCCAGTATTGTACCTGAGAATCATGCAAACCAGTCGATACATACATATTAGGATATTTTTGTGAAGTTACGTTATCATAAGGCGAGTACGACAACATATAGTCATAGTATTTTCTCACATTAGGATTACCCCATTCATCATATTCTCCTGTCGTAAGCGGAATACTATCATCAAGCATCGTGGTCACAACGTCCACAAAAGCCACCTGAGCAATGACTCCATTGTATAATTCCGGAGCAATATTTACAACAACTCCCATCAACAATCCTCCAGCAGAACCACCTTCGGCATACAAATGTTGTGGTGAAGTATATTTTTCAGCAATTAAAAATTTGGAACAATCTACAAAATCGGTAAACGTATTTTTCTTTTTCAAAAGTTTACCATCTTCATACCATTGTCTTCCCAAATCTTCACCTCCGCGTATGTGTGCAATGGCGAAAATAAAGCCACGGTCTAACAATGTTAATCTTGTTGTTGAAAAAGTAGCATCCATGGAATGCCCGTAAGAACCATAAGCATACTGAAGTAACGGATTACTACCATCTTTTTTCAATCCTTTTTTATAAACCATCGAGATCGGAATTTTCACTCCATCAGTGGCAGTTGCCCATACCCTTTCTTCGATGTAATTATCTTTATCAAACTTTCCGCCCAAAACCTCCTGCTCTTTTTTGACTTCTTTAGTTTTGGTTCTCATATTGAAATCAATAATCGAAGAAGGTGTTCGCATTGATTGGTACGCAAAACGCAATATTTCGGTATCAAAATCAACGTTAGAAGTCGTATAAGCAGTGTAAGTCTCGCTTTCAAAAGGAAGATAATACTCCCCTTCTCCGCTCCACGGCATGATTCGGATTTTGTTTAAGCCGTTTTCACGTTCTTCAACTACCAAAAAATCCTTGAATATTTCAATGTCTTCCAACAGAACATCTTTTCTGTGTGCTATGACTTCTTTCCAATTTTTCTTTGAAGTTTCATTTACTGGTGTTTTCATCAGTTTGAAATTCTCAGCCTTATCTTTATTGGTAATAACATAAAAACTATCCCCATAATGGCTGATACTGTATTCCATTCCTCGAACACGTTTCTGAAAAATTCTAAACTCACCATCCGGATTATCAGCTTCCAGAATACGGTATTCAGAAGTTAAAGTGCTGTCCGATTCGATAGCCAAATATTTCTGCGACTTGGATTTTGCTATTTCAACATTAAAAGTTTCGTCTTCCTCAAAATAAACCAAAACATCATCGGCTTGTTTTGCACCTAATTTATGCTTAAAAATTTTATCCGAACGCAAAGTAACATTGTCCTGATCAGAGTAAAAAATCGTTTTATTATCATTTGCCCAAACAGCTGTTCCAGTAACGTTTTCAATTTTATCTTCTAAAATCTCATTGGTTTCCAGATTTTTTATCTGAATCGTATAAATTCTTCTCCCCACAATATCATAGCTAAAAAGCGCCAATTTATTATCAGGACTAATGCTCAAAGCTCCCAATTGAAAATAAGGCTTATCCTTTGCCATTTCATTGCAGTCGAACATAATCTCTTCGGGGGCTAATAAGCTTACTTTTTTTCGGGAATAAATCGGGTAATCCTGCCCTTTTTCAAAACGGGTAATATAATAGTAACCATTATACAAATAAGGAACCGATTGATCATCTTCCTTAATTCGACTTTTCATTTCTTCAAAAAGAGCGGTTTGAAAATCCTTTGTATGTTTTGTTTTTTCCTGGTAATAGGCGTTTTCCTGATTCAAATAATCAATAACTTCAGGATTTTCCCTGTCATTTAACCAAAAATAATTATCGATTCTGACTTCGCCAAATTTCTTTAATTTCTTAGGAATTATTTTAGCCACAGGGGCCGAACTGTTTTCTGGCATCGTAAGTTGGTAGTTTTAGAATTCAATTTGCAAAAATAACACAAAGCATTTTCAAAATGAATTCGTTTTTTATCTTATTTAACTTATTTGAAAATCAAATTCAGTAATTTTGTTTTCAATAATTTAAAAATCACCAAAATGGATTTAATGGGAATGATGGGTAAACTTAGAGAAACCCAACAAAAAATCGAAGATACTAAAAAACGTTTAGACACCGTACTTGTTGACGAACAAAGCAACGACAATTTATTGAAAGTCACTTTGACCGCTAATTCAAAAATCAAATCAATTACTATCGATGATTCTTTATTGGAAGACAAAGAACAACTGGAAGATTACTTGATTTTGGTACTGAACAAAGCCATAGAAAAAGCAGCAAAAATCAACCAAGCTGAATTAGACGCTGTTGCTAAAATGGATATGCCAATGATTCCTGGAATGGATAATTTGTTTAAATAACAAAAGATTTAAACTTGTTTAAAATTAGTTTAAAGTTTAAACCTGTTCTCTCATACACCTTGCAAGATTTATAATATTCTGCAAGGTTTTTTTTGACCTTGTAGGTCCTAATTTCGAAAAAACATGAATCAAACTTTAACTTTCAAAAAAGCAACTGAAGAAGATATTGAATTTTTGCTTTGGCTTCGCAAAGAAACCATGGTTGAACATTATTTAAAAGCTGAAAAAGAAGTAAACGAAGAAAGTCTTTTAAGCCGAATAAACCACCATTTTGAACACGCCAAAATAATTCTGTTAAACGATCAAAAAATCGGACTCTTAAAAGTAGCTGAACAAGATAACGAAATTGAAATCTTCCAAATTCAGATAGCTCCAAACTATCAAAATAAAGGTCTCGGACGAGAAATAATAAAGTCTATCCTCGAAGAAGCTTCATCAAAAAAAATCCCTGTTAAACTAAGTGTTCTTAAAGTAAACAAAGCCCAAACTCTGTATAAGAATTTAGGCTTTGAAATATACAATGAAAATGAATTTTCGTATTTTATGAGGACAACTTAAACGTTTAAACGATTTTTAAACCCTACAAAATAATCTTCTGTAAAGTTTCTAAAACGTAGGTATGCATCACTTCTTTATAATCCAGATGCGTCACGATTCGTAGTTTCCCATGCCCCAAAGAACTAATCAAAATATTTTTCTCTTTCAATTTTTCGATAAGTAGCCTTTCACTCAAACCTTCACCCACCGAAAAAATCAAAATATTAGTTTCTACTGGTTCAATCTTACCAATCCACGGCAATCTTGACAATACCGCTGCAATTTCTTTCGCTCTTCTGTGGTCATCGAGCAATTTGGCTATATTATGGTCCAAAGCAAAATTTCCGGCTGCCGCCAAATAACCCACTTGACGCATACCTCCTCCCAATATCTTACGAACACGCAATGCTCTGTGAATAGTTTCTTTATCTCCCAAAAGAACTGAGCCAATAGGCGCTCCTAATCCTTTGGACAAACAAACTGAAATTGTATCGAACAGCGCTCCAAATTCTCTTGGATGTTGTTTTTTAGCTACGACCGCATTCCAAATTCGAGCGCCATCCAAATGGTATTTTAAAGCATTTGCATTACAAACCGCTTTTATTTTCTTTAATTCTTCCAAATCATAACAAGCTCCTCCCCCTTTATTCGTAGTGTTTTCAACACAAACCAAACTTGTCTGTGGACTATGATAAAACTCAGGGTCATTTATAGCTCCGGCCACTTGTTCTGCAGTAATCATTCCCCTATCTCCATCCAGCAAACAACAGGAAACACCGCTATTGAATGAAACCCCTCCTCCCTCATAATTAAATACATGGGCAAATTTATCAGCAATTAATTGTTCTCCAGGCTGCGTGTGTAGCTTTATTGCTGTTTGATTAGCCATAGTTCCCGATGGAAAAAAAAGTCCTGCTTCCATACCAAACATCCCTGCCAATCTCGCCTCAAGTGCAATAACGGTCGGGTCTTGTTTGTACACATCGTCACCCACTTGGGCATTAAACATGTACTGCAACATTTCTACCGATGGTTTGGTTATTGTATCGCTAATTAAATTTATTTCCATAATCTAAAAACTATATCCTATTTTTGCACTCAAAACTAGAAAATTATTGGACGCTAATCCAGCTACTCATTGCAATATTTTTGTTAAAAGATTTCCGCTTAAAAACGAAATTTATTTAACACTTTTAAAAATAAAAATCAGTGAAGTTATCAGGACTAAAACAGCCAATCTAATAATTTCAAACGCAAAATTACTATAAATTTATGACAACTACCGAACAAATAAAAGGTATTGTAGAACGCCTTGGTGCGTTGAGGAGGTATCTTTGACGTTGATGCCAAGCTTATCGAAATAGCCAACGAAGAAGAAAAAACCTTTGCCCCCGACTTTTGGAATAACGCAAAAGAAGCCGAAATTCTTGTAAAGAACCTTAGAAGTAAAAAAAAATGGATCGAAGATTACAACAAAGCTGTTGATTTGACAGACGAATTGCAGCTTGCCTATGATTTTTACAAAGAAGGTGAACTTTCCGTTGATGAATTAGATCATCAGTATGCTGTTACAGTAAACCATATTGAAGCGATAGAATTCAAAAACATGCTTTCGGAAGAAGGTGATAGTTTGAGTGCTGTTCTTCAAATTACAGCCGGTGCCGGTGGTACTGAAAGTTGTGACTGGGCTTCGATGCTCATGCGTATGTACATGATGTGGGCTGAAAAATCGGGATACAAAATTAGGGAACTGAATTATCAGGAAGGCGATGTGGCGGGAATCAAAACCGTGACACTAGAAATTGAGGGTGATTATTCTTTTGGATACCTAAAAGGCGAAAACGGCGTACACCGATTGGTACGAATTTCCCCTTTTGACAGTAATGCAAAAAGACACACTTCGTTCGTTTCTGTTTACGTGTATCCGCTTGTTGACGATACCATTGAGATTGAAATCAACCCGGCCGATATCGAAATCACAACAGCCCGTTCCAGTGGTGCCGGAGGTCAAAACGTAAATAAGGTTGAAACCAAAGTACAGTTGACCCACAAACCAACAGGAATTCAGATTCAGTGTTCTGAAACCCGTTCGCAACATGACAATAGAACTCGTGCCATGCAGATGTTACGTTCTCAATTGTATGAAATTGAACTTAAAAAACGTCAAGAGCAACGAAGCGATATTGAAGCCGGAAAAATGAAAATCGAATGGGGATCGCAAATCCGTAATTACGTAATGCAACCTTATAAACTGGTAAAAGATGTTCGAACAGGAGAAGAAACCAGCGATGTTGACAGCGTTATGAATGGAAACATTGATGAATTCCTTAAAGCCTATCTAATGATGATGGGACAACGTGAAGAAGAATAACTTTACAGTATTCAACAAATACAAATTGCCTTCCATTTCTTTTTGGAAGGCAATTTTTTTTTAAACAAATATGAATAATCTAAAGGAAAAGCGAATAAATTATGACATAATAGTTAAAAAATCCCTTTCATTTTCATTATATAAATCCTAAAACGTTATCGAAAAAGAAACTGATAAATCACACAATACAAGCACAATATATAACCTTTTATAAACAATTTTAAAAAACTAATTATTTACTTTTGTTAAGAGCCTGTTTAAATTTTGTTTTTGAGATTTATTATTAGAGGAGTTTTGAGTGAAACGAGGCAAATTTTTACAAAATAGCAGAGCTACTGTATAAAAATTTAACGAAGTTGTAACCAAAAATAGTCATAAGAGAGCCAATAAATAAAACTTAAACAGGCTCTAAGTATCAAACTTTAAATTCCTTAGTAATATGAGCAAAAGTTTACCAGAAAAATACAGGCATCCCTACACATTTGATAAAAAATACAAAAAATCTGCCGTTTATTTCTCAATGGAATTTGCTATCGACCAAAGCCTCAAAATTTATTCAGGAGGATTAGGATTTTTGGCGGGTTCACACATGCGAAGTGCCTATGATTTAAAACAAAACTTAATTGGAATTGGAAT
Organism: Flavobacterium aquiphilum; assembly: GCF_027111335.1. Classification (NCBI taxonomy): domain Bacteria; kingdom Pseudomonadati; phylum Bacteroidota; class Flavobacteriia; order Flavobacteriales; family Flavobacteriaceae; genus Flavobacterium; species Flavobacterium aquiphilum. Next base: position 3,661,435 of record NZ_CP114288.1, read on the forward strand.
TTTATGGAAAAGAGGCTATTATGATCAATACTTAAAAGAAGATCTTTCCATGGGAGCACTTTTCAGAGAGAAGAATTACAGTTTTCTGGAAGACACAAACATTCGATTCACTATAAAAATAAACAATTACGATGTTTGGATTAAAGCATATTTCCTGAAACCGGAAACCTTTGGAACTGTACCAATGTTTTTTCTCTCTACAGATGTGCCTGAAAATGATTATTTAGCCAAATCAACCACATTCAGATTATATGATTCCGATCCAAGTGCCAAGGTAGCACAAACTATGGTCTTGGGATTGGGTGGAGCCAAATTACTAGATGCCTTAGACTACGAACCGGACATTTACCATTTAAACGAAGCCCATGCTGTTTCCTCAGTCTTTCATTTGTACAACAAATACAAAAGTGCTGAAAAAATCAGAGAAAAAATGGTTTTTACCACCCACACTCCTGAGGAAGCCGGAAATGAAAAACACGACATTTATTTTCTGGAAAATTTAAGTTTTTTTGATGGTATTCCATTAGAAACAGTTAGAGAAATAACAGGTATTCAGGACAACATTTTCAATCATTCGCTTGTTGCATTGCGATTAAGCCATAAAGCCAATGGAGTGTCCAAATTACATGGAGAAGTTTCCAGAGACATGTGGAAAGATTATTCGGGAATTTGCCCAATAACACATATTACCAACGCTCAAAGCAAAAAATACTGGGTAGATCCTTGGCTCGATGACGCTCATGCTGGCAAAGACAGGGAAGAATTAATCAATAGAAAAAAGCGACTGAAAACGAAGCTATTTGAAGTGGTAGCCGATCAAACCGGGAAAATTTTCGATCCCGATATTCTAACAATCGTATGGGCAAGACGTTTTGCCGAATACAAAAGACCGGATTTAATTACCCGTGACTTTGAAAAATTCAAAAGTTTGATGACAGATACCAAAAGGCCTATTCAAATTATATTTGCGGGGAAACCTTATCCAACAGATTGTGGCGCGATTCATAATTTTGACAACCTTATGCATATCAGCAAAGAATTCAAAAATATGGCGGTACTTATTGGCCACGAATTAAAATTATCCCGACAACTAAAAAAAGGGTGTGATGTTTGGTTAAACAACCCAAGAGTAACGCGTGAAGCTTCGGGAACTTCCGGTATAACTGCCGCAATGAACGGAGCCATTAATTTCTCTACCAATGACGGATGGATTCGTGAATTCAAAGATTTAAACGAAACCAAAAATTCATTTGTATTACCTATAGTTGATCACAATTTGCCAACATACCAACAAGACCAAATGGATTTACATAATTTGTATAGTATGCTGGAAGAAGAAATTCTCCCACTCTATTACGACACTCCAGATGAATGGTGGGATTTGGTAGAAACCAGTATGCAGCAAGTTGTACCATTTTTTGATTCTGCCCGAATGGTTGATGAATATTACACCAAAATGTACAGCTAAAAAAAACAATTTCAATGACAATGGCAAAATTGCAATGTCATAAATATTCAAACTAAAAAAAAGACTCAAAACCTCGTTATCTAAAAAAATGGCGAGGTTTTATTTTTATATGATTTTAAAGAAGATTAAATTGCTAAATATTTAAAATAATTTAAGCAAATCGAATAATTTCAAACGTTTTCGTAAATTAGCACTCATTACAAAAAACACATTTTAAACCTATGGATTTAAACTTCAATAAAAACGAAGATCATAATAAACTTTTACTATCTGAACTCAGACAAAAATTTGCCAAAGTCAAACTTGGTGGCGGTGAAAAAAGAATCGAAAAACTCCATGCCGAAGGCAAAATGACCGCCCGGGAACGTATTGATTATCTTTTGGACGAAAATTCAAAATCAATTGAAATTGGTGCTTTTGCAGGTAAAAATATGTACACCGAACACGGTGGATGTCCATCTGGCGGTGTTATTGTTAAAATTGGATATATCAAAGGAAAACAATGTATAGTTGTAGCCAATGATGCCACTGTAAAAGCGGGTGCATGGTTCCCAATTACTGCAAAGAAAAACCTGAGAGCTCAGGAAATAGCATTGGAAAATCGCATACCTATCATCTATTTGGTTGATAGTGCCGGTGTTTATTTACCATTACAAGACGAAATTTTTCCAGACAAAGAACATTTTGGGCGCATCTTTCGAAACAACGCTATCATGAGTAGTATGGGAATTACCCAGATTGCAGCCGTTATGGGTAGTTGTGTTGCCGGTGGTGCCTATCTTCCCATTATGAGCGATGAAGCCCTGATTGTAGACAAAACAGGAAGTATTTTCCTTGCAGGAAGTTATTTGGTAAAAGCTGCTATTGGCGAAAACATCGATAACGAAACTTTGGGCGGAGCGACCACCCATTGTGAAATATCAGGAGTGACTGATTATAAAGCCAAAGATGACAAAGACGCTTTGGACAAAATAAAAAACATAGTCGATAAAATTGGTGATTTTGACAAAGCTGGATTCAGCCGAATCAAAGCTGAAAAACCCGCCCTTGACGAAAAGGAAATCTACGGCATTTTGCCAACAACCAGAACCGAACAATACGACATGATGGAAATCATCAAACGATTGGTCGATAATTCTGAATTTGAAGCTTACAAAGAAGGATACGGACAATCACTGATTACCGGATATGCTAGAATTGATGGCTGGGCTGTAGGTATCGTTGCCAATCAAAGAAAAGTGGCTAAAACAACCAAAGGTGAAATCCAATTTGGCGGTGTGATTTACTCTGATTCGGCAGACAAAGCAACACGTTTTATTGCTAATTGCAATCAAAAGAAAATTCCTTTGGTATTTGTTCAAGATGTTACCGGTTTTATGGTTGGCTCCAAATCGGAACATGGAGGTATCATAAAAGACGGTGCCAAGATGGTAAATGCTGTTTCAAATTCGGTTGTACCAAAATTCACTGTCGTAGTCGGTAATTCTTATGGTGCAGGAAACTATGCGATGTGCGGCAAAGCATTCGATCCGAGATTGATATTCGCCTGGCCAAGTGCTGAATTAGCTGTTATGGGCGGAACTCAAGCTGCAAAAGTATTGGCACAAATCGAAGCCTCTTCTTTAAAAGGAAAAGGAGAAATTGTTGATGAAGCCAAAGAAGCAGAATTATTTGCCAAAATAAAAGCCCGCTACGATGATCAGGTTTCACCTTATTACGCCGCTGCGCATCTATGGACAGATGCCATTATTGATCCATTAGAAACCCGAACTTGGATTTCAATGGGTATCGAAGCAGCCAATCATTCGCCTATCGAAAAGAAATTTAATTTGGGAGTAATCCAAGTTTAGATACAACCAAAAACTGTTTGAATTTTCACACACTCCCGACAAAATCGGGAGTTTTTTCTATTATATCGTTAAATTTAGCTTTCAATCGTAAACATAAGACTTTATATTTACACGAAATAAGTATCTTTATCGTTGACCAATCGAAATTGATTCTCAAAAACTACCTCTTCTCGTCATTTATGAAAAAAATATTTTTTCTTTTTTTATTCAGTCAATTATATATTCAATGTAAATCTGTAGAAGAGCACAACGAACATTTAAACGACTTGATTGCAGAAAGCAGACTAAAACAGGATGTAGATTTTACATATGAGAAACTGCAACGTTTACACCCCAAATTAAATTGGTATATATCAAAAAAAGAACTTGACTTTAAATTTGACAGCCTAAAAAACACAATTACAAAACCGATGACCAGTTTTGAATTTTATAAAAAACTGAGTCCTGTGGTAGCTTCTATTCGACAAGGACACTTGATTGTTTCTCCTGCATCGAAAATCCTAAGTAAATCAGAACAGAAAGCTATGAAAGACAAAGGTGCTGGTCCTTTTTCTCAATTTGAATTTGAATTTATTGATGATAAAATGTATGTTATAAAAAACAAATCTGACGAAAATTCAATAAAGCCAGGAGCTGAACTTATAGCCATTAATAATAAAAAGACAAGCGAATTAATTGCCGAATACAACTCCTTATTCACATCGGACGGTTACAACAAGACGTTCAAAAGAAAAAGAATGCCAAATATGTTTCCTGCATTTTATGCTTATGAAAATGATATTCAAGACAATTTATTTTTCAGCTTCAAACAAAATGACTCAATAGAAGTCCTTTGTATCAAAAGAAAAAAAGAATCTCCCTTAAAAAACAAAAAAAGTGCAGTCAAGATGAGCATGATGGCACCAGGGGACAACCAAATTATAACAAGTAAAAGAGACAAAAACACTTATGGTTATGATGAAACTACAAAAAGAAATAACCGCAATTTAAAATTCATTGAAGAAGACAATAGTGTTGCATTACTTAAAATCAGACATTTTGCTATAGGAAACCCTTCCCGTTTCTATAAAGAAAGTTTTAAGAAAATGCAATTGAACAATACCAAGGTTTTAATCATCGATTTAAGAGACAATTCAGGAGGTTCAATAAGTGATGTTGAAAATTTATACAGCTATTTAGCCGACACAACTTATGTATTTACAGATCCTTTTCAAGTAGTTTCAAAAAATACTTTGATTAAAAAAACACCTTTTAGCGACTCTCCCTTTTTAGCCAAAATCCTTATAGCTCCTTTTTATACTCCCTATACGTTTTTTAAAATCCATAAAAAGGAAGATGGTAACTATTATGCCTCAACTTCAACTTCTAAGCCAAAATCAATAAACAAAAATGCTTTCAAAGGCAAAATATATGTAATGATAAACGGAGGTACATTTTCGGCTTCTAGTATTATTTCAGCTAATTTGAAAGGCTCAAACAGAGCAACTTTCGTAGGCGAAGAAACAGGCGGAGCTTACAACGGAACTGTCGCAGGAGTAATGCCAACTATTAAACTTCCAAATTCCGAAATAAAAATAAAAATTGGTCTAATGGTTGTTGCTCCTTTTTATAAAACTCCAATTGAAGGACGCGGCATTTTTCCAGATAAAGAAATCGTACATACCTTACCCGATTTAATCAATCGAGAAGATTTAGAATTGGAGTGGATTTTGAATGATATCAAAAAGAATTCTAAAATTCTTAATAAAAACGAAAACAACAAAAATATAACGTTAAAATAACAGCGTTCGCAATTTAAATCACAAAAAATTATTCATATATCGTTAATTTTTAATAACTTAGTATTACAAATTTAAACCGAAAATACTATGAACAATGTGAAAGCTTTAAATAAGTGGGCCAATGCACACACTTATTTACCGATTGACTTACTCAGAATGGCCCTTGGTGTTTTTTTATTTATGAAAGGGGTTTATTTTTTTTCAAACTCACAATATTTGGTTGACATGCTATCGCCTATTGAAAGCTTAGACAGATTCGGAAGCGTTGAGATGTTTGCGATTCATTACATAGCCCCAGCTCATTTGATTGGAGGAATTTTAATCTTCTGTGGCTTATTAACTCGATGGGCCATTATATCACAATTACCTATTTTAATCAGTGCCATTATCATCAACTTTATGGGACAAATGCACCATCAAAATTTATTAGTTGCGCTTCTTTGTTTAATTATTTCTCTCTTTTTCTTATTATATGGAAGCGGAAAAAATTCAGCAGATTACTTTTTCAAAATGCAAGTATAATAACAACTCAGAAATATAAAATACTATAAACAAAAAAGAGAGGAATGCACTTCCTCTCTTTTTTGTTTATAGTATTTTACAAGTTTATTTAACCGCAATAAGTTCTTTGCTTTCTTCTCTCATTATCTTACCAGTAGCGGTTTCCTTAAATTTAGGAATAAATACAATCTCTTTTGGTTTTTCATATTTATCCAAAACATCAAACACAGAATGATCTATTTCTATCGGTGATCCTTCAACATAAAGAACAACATGTTCTCCCAAGATATCATCTGGCAAACCGGTCACAAAATAACGTCTTGGTATCAAAGTAGATAATTTACTTTCCACTTGCTCAGGCATAATTTTTATTCCTCCGCTATTGATTACATTATCAAAACGTCCTAACCAAACAAATTGAGTGTCCGAAATTAATTCTACGATATCATTCGTAACGATTTTTTCGTTTCCGATATTTTTAGCAACGATTTCCAAACATTGATTTTCATTAACAGAAACAGTCACATGAGGCAAAGTAGTAAAAGCTTTAACACCTACTCTCTTAGCTGCAATATGCGTAATTGTTTCAGTCATACCATAGGTTTCATAAATCTCAATTGGTAATTTAACCAACTCTTGCTCTAATGATTTATGAATTTTAACCCCTCCAATAATTAACTTTTTAATATTTTTTAATTTGTCAATTGAATTTTTTGCCTGAAGAGGCACCATTGCTGAAAAATCATACTTCTGATCATTATGATCCAAAGGATGTGAGCTTGGCGGAACAAAATCCATATCCAATCCCAAAATAAAAGCACGAATAAACATCATTTTACCGGCTACATAATTAGCAGGTAAACAATGTAAAACTCTATCTCCTGGTTCAAGCCCAAAAAAGTCTCCCGTTGCCAAAGCAGATTGGACCATGGCGCTTTTTTCTATTCTAATTGGTTTTGGAGTTCCTGTTGTACCGGAAGTGTACATATCGATATATGATTTATCATCAAACCAGTCCAATAAAAAATCTCCTACTGACTGTTCAAATTCTTCTCCTTCTTTAATAAAACTATAAGCAATTCTACATAAATCTTCTTTTGTCAAATGATAGCCATTCAACTTAAAACGGTTGTGCACATTCTTGTGTGTTACTGCATCCATAATGATAATTTTGATATTTTAGGCATTAATCTTAAGCTATTTATACAACAGTCCCAGTCAATTTCTCCCTCCAACCAGTCCAGTTGTATTTTACTCCAAATATAATCAAAAGTAAGGGATAAATCACAACAACAGGTAAGATAATATCCAGTCCTGCCTCAGGTTCTGACACATCTTTAAAAATAGAATACGTTTGAAAAGCGGACCAATCCGAAGTCACTAATAATGCACCAATTAGGTTATTTGCAGCATGAAATCCGAAGGCCAATTCTAGTCCATCATCCATCAAAGTCATTACTCCTAACATCAATCCGGTTCCAATATAATAGACCATAATTATATTCCCCATCTTACCTACCTCTGGATTAGCAAAATGCATCAACCCAAAAATACTGGATATCAATAATAAGGGAAGCCATTTATTCTTAAATAAATTGGCAAAGCCCTGCATCAAATAACCACGAAAAATCAATTCTTCAACACTGGTTTGTATTGGAACCAAAAGAGTAGAAATCACAACCAAAATCAAAAACGGAATTGGCTGAAAATTAAATTTAAAATCTGCCGGATTAAGATAATACATCACCAATGTCGAAATCGCAGTAAATAGTGACCAAATACAAAACGAATACCCCACTCTTTTCCAATCCATTTTTTCTCTGGAAGTAACTACTGAAAGAAACGTTTGTTTATGCAAAAAGCGAACTACAAAATAAATCCCTCCCAAAGCAAATACAAAAGGGATAAGTAACAAAAACAAATTCAGATTTGGTTCAAAAAAATGCAATAATTCTTCATCAGTAGTTGGGTATTTTTTTCCATCAAATACTGTCTGAGCCATCAATAAACCCAACATAGGCATTTGACCCAAAAATGAAGCCCCAATCACAAATATGGAGCCTAAAATATATTTCCAAAATTTATTTTCACTATTAATTCCCTGTTCTACAAACATTTGATCTTTTTTATAAACAAATTATACTTCAAATACTTTTTCAAATCTTATTTTTGCCCGAATCAAAATAATTTTAATTTTCTAACTCTCATACAAAATGATACAAATATACCATAATCAACGTTGCGGAAAATCAAGAAGTTGTTTACTTTTTTTAGAAGAATCCAACAAGGAAATCGAAATCATCAATTACCTAAAAACTCCACCAACTGCAACCGAATTAAGCACATTGCTTCAAAAATTAGATTTATCACCAATTGAATTAGTTCGTCAAAAAGAAAGTATTTGGATAGAAAACTTCAAAGGAAAAACACTGACCGACGAACAAATTATTCAAGCAATGGCCGATAACCCCATTCTCATCGAACGCCCAATAGTGGTTAATGGCGACAAAGCAATTATAGGCCGTGATCTTGAAAAAGTAATTCCTTTTATTTAGACATTAACATTAATTTAGGATATCAACTTTAAACCTTTACAAGCTTTCTCTATCCAAAGAGAAACATTTATTTACTATTTAATGAAAAATTTAAAATTCACACTGGTTCTTTTGTCCCTTTTTATTGGACTATCCAACTATGCACAACAAGGACCTCCTACGATATTCAAAGTAAAAGTAATAGGTAAAATTGTAGATAAAAAGAGCAACCAGCCCTTGGAAGATGCAACCGTTACCTTGAAAAATACTAAAAATCCAAAAGCCCTTTCCGGAGGAATTACTAATAATAAAGGAGAATTTAGTGCTGATGTTGTACCGGGAATTTATGATATTACGATTGAGTTTATTTCGTTTAAATCAGTCACAATAAAAGGGAAAAACATAACCGAAAGAACTTCTCTTGGCACTATCTCACTTGAAGATGATGCTTCGCAATTAAATGAGGTAGTTGTCCGTTCCGAAAAATCATCGGTCGAAATAAAACTGGACAAAAAAGTATACAATGTTGGTCAGGATATGATCGTAAAAGGAGGAACAGTAAGTGATGTTTTGGATAATGTTCCTTCTGTTTCTGTTGATACCGAAGGAAATGTAAGCTTAAGAGGAAGTGATAATGTCCGAATTTTAATCGACGGAAGACCTTCTTATGCCGTAAATATAGCCGAAGCTTTAAGACAACTTCCTGCTGATGCCATCGATAAAGTTGAAGTTATAACTAATCCTTCAGCAAGATATGATGCCGAAGGTGGTTCTGGGATTATCAATATTATCCTTAAAAAAGGGAAAAACCAAGGTTTCAACGGAACTTTTATCGCCTCAACGGGTATTCCAGAAACTTACGGTTTAAGTGCAAATCTTAATTACAAAACAGAAAGATTAAACTACTTCACCACTGCAGGTTACAACCACAGAACAAATGAAGGAGGCGGTAAAACTAATTCTCAGTATTTTAATGACGACGGTTCTGTTAAAAATTATTTAGACGAAGACCGTGACACGAAAAGAACCAATGATGGTTTTAACGGAAGAGCCGGTCTTGAATGGACAGTTGCTGAGAATACGTATTGGACAAATGCAATCAATTATGAAAAATATACAGGTGATTCCAATGATATAATCAACTACAACAACTATGATGCCGCTCATAATTTCACTGGTTCCACTTATCGTTTGAACAATGGAGATACAGGTAGTGAAAACGTTTCATATAATTCAAACCTGATTAAAAACTTCAACGATAAAGGTCACAAACTTACAATTGATGGTTCGCTTTCAAGAAATACTGATGACAGCCAAAGCATTATTACAGGTTCAAACAATTACAACAACACCTTAAACAATCAGGTTCAAAAACAAGCACAAATTCAAGCTGATTATGTACTGCCATTAGGAAAAGGTAGCCAATTTGAAGCAGGATACAAAGGAAGTTTTGGAGATTTAAACAACCAATATTACGTACTTGACGATCAAGGGGCAAGAATAGACAATTTATCAAATACTTTAGAATACAAAGAAAACATCAACGCTCTTTACACACAGTATGGCTTCAAAGTAAATAAATTCTCTTATTTATTTGGTTTGCGTTGGGAAGACACCAATATCCACGTAAATTTATTGGACACTAACGATTTTAACACCAAAAAATACAATAATCTATTTCCAAGTGCCTTCGTTAGCTATGAAATTTCAGATCAAAGCAACTTGACTACAAGCTATAGCAAACGTCTAACAAGACCTAGAGGACGTTTTATGAACCCAGCTGTAAATTATTCTAGTAACGTTAATATTTTTCAAGGAAATCCAGATCTAGACCCTTCTCTAACCGACAAATTTGACTTTGGATACATCAAGCGTTGGGATAAGGTAACATTTAATACATCAGCTTATTTTGAAAACACAAAAGACGTTTTCAGCTTTGTTCGATCTCAAACTGGTGATTTAGTAAATGGTGTCCCTGTAGTTAAGAGTCAACCGATTAACTTAGGACATGAACAAAAATATGGTTTTGAATTTACCCTAAATTACACCCCATTCAAAATATGGAGAGTAAACAGTAATTTCAATTTATACAATGTAAAAACTACTGGAGAGCATACATACACAGATACTAATGGCAATTATATTGTTCAGAATCTTGACAACCAAGCCAACAACTGGTTTGCCAGAGTGAATTCAAAATTGACTCTACCTTACAAAATCGACTGGCAATTGAATGCCATGTATAACGGAGCCCAAAAAACGGCACAAGGAAGAAGTTTGGACCAGTTTAGCATGAATACCGCTTTCAGCAAAGACCTAATGAAAGACAAAGCGACATTAGCGTTCAATATCAGCGATATTTTCAACACCAGAAAAATGAGATCCTATACTTACCTTGACAACCAAACATCGTATAGCGAAATGCAGTTCCGTAAACGTCAATTCAATTTATCGTTTACTTACCGTTTCAACAAACCTAAAAACGACAAAGAGAAGAATACACAACCCAAAAATGAAGGAGGGGGAGATAACGGAGATTTTCCTGGATAATCCCCTCCCAATACCACAAAAAAAGGACTCGCAAGCGAGTCCTTTTTTATTTGTAAAGTGAAAGAAACTATGCTTCTTCCTCTTTTTGTTTTGCTTTCTTTTCTTTGTAAGCTTCCCAAGTTGCTCCTCCTACCCAGTAAGATACGAAACCAACCAAGAAAAACATTAACCAAAACCCCATTGTAAGGATGGTCAAGAAAAGTAAAAAGCCTAAATACTGGTGAAATTCAAACATGTTTTCCGGAATTTTTGAATGTAGCGACAAATGTATGATTTAAATCTTTTAAAGCCAATAAAATCAGTAAAAACTATGAAATATTTGTTAAAACACTTATTAACATCAAAATTCAAAGTCAAATAACCTCAACTTGATTTTTTTAAGGAGCAGAACATTTGATTTTTTTTTACGAATATCCACCCGCTTTCCGTTGCAATCTCTTGTACTGAACCCCAGTACAAGAGGATTTCCACTTTAATCGGGGCTAAACATCAACAATCTATTTTCTAAACCGTACCAAAATTATCAATACCTCAAACTAACAAATAATTTTTAAGATTAAATTATCAAATTATCATTATAAAGCACAAAATTTTCCATTATACTTGCAGTTAATAATTATATTTGTTCATCTAATATTATAAAGATTTATGGAAGCATGTATCTCGGTTTTTGATATGCTAAAAATTGGTGTTGGCCCATCCAGTTCACATACACTTGGCCCTTGGCGTGCTGCCGAGCGCTTCTTAAACGAACTGAAAAGTGAATTTGATATTAACAAAATCACGAGAGTTAAAGTCGATTTATACGGTTCTCTTTCATTAACAGGAAAAGGACACGCCACCGATTTTGCAGTTATGCTCGGATTAAGTGGTCAAGACCCCGAATACATTCCTATCCAAAATATCGAAGGAATCATCAAATCGATCGAAACCAAAAATGAAATCCTTTTAGGAAACCAAACGCCTATTCCTTTTTTCATACTTCAGGACATTGTTTTCAATAAAAACTTTCTTCCATTCCATGCCAACGGATTAACATTCACAGCTTACTTCAATGATGAAACCAAATATAGTTCTACATTTTACTCCATAGGAGGCGGATTTGTTGTTAAAGAAGAAAGAGAAGATGTACAGGCTAAAGAAGCCATAAAATGCGCTTTCCCCTATCCTATCGATAAAGCCAGCGAACTTTTGGCTTATTGCAAAAATGAAAACAAAACCATTTCGGAAATCATATATGATAACGAAAAATCCATGCGTCCCGAAGCGGAAATTCACCATGAATTAATGCGTATTTGGAAAACCATGTTGGAATGTATGTATATTGGCTGCCATTCCGAGGGAATACTTCCGGGCGGATTACACGTTCGAAGACGTGCCTTTGACATGCACCAAAATCTAATTGGTTTATCCAATTATTCCACACCACAGGAATGGCTCGAAGAAATCAGGAAAACCGAAGTTAAATTTCGCCAAATTCTAAAATGGGTTAGCTGTTTTGCATTGGCGGTAAACGAAGTAAACGCGGCTCTAGGACGAGTAGTCACCGCTCCTACCAATGGAAGCGCCGGAGTAATTCCTGCCGTTTTAATGTATTATTTGGTTATCGAAAACCATCAGGGCGGCGAAAACGAAATCAAAAAATTCTTGATGGTTGCCGGTGAAATAGGGAGTATTTTCAAAAAAGGCTCTACCATCTCTGCGGCAATGGGTGGCTGTCAAGCCGAAATAGGCGTTTCGAGCGCCATGGCTGCGGGTGCACTATGCGAATTGTTAGGCGGAAGCCCGGAACAAGTTTTAATGGCTGCTGAAATTGCTATGGAACACCACTTAGGCCTAACCTGTGATCCAATCGGTGGTTTAGTACAAATTCCTTGTATCGAAAGAAACACCATGGGAGCCATAAAAGCCATAAACGCTGCCGAACTCGCTCTAGAAACCGATGCCAAAAACGCCAAAGTTTCCCTTGACAAAGTTATAGACACGATGTGGCAAACCGCCAAAGACATGAACTCAAAATACAAAGAAACTTCCGAAGGTGGACTGGCAGTTGCCGTGAATATGGCAGATTGCTAGTAAAAGTTGGAGGTTAGAAGTTAGAAATTAGAAATTCTAACCTCTAACTTCCCATTTTCCTGTCCAATTCTAATTTTGCAATAGGATTATAAACTATTGGAATTTCTTCGATAACTACATCGCTTTTACTTAACTCAGACCATTTTTTTGCTTACATATCCAAACTTCTGCAACATCTAACTAATGTTTAACTGAACAGTAAATTTACTGCCCGATCCTAATTCGCTTTCAACAGAAATTTTTCCTCCCTGCGCTTCAATAAACTCTTTGCTTATGGCAAGTCCAAGGCCAGTTCCTTCCTTTACCGTTCCCGGAACTCTGAAATATTTATCAAAAATCTTATCTTTATATTGTGATGATATACCAAGTCCATTATCTATCACACTTATAAAAATATTTTTTGAATCCTTTTCTACTTCGATCCTAACAGAGGAGTTTTCATAGGAATAGCGAATAGCATTTGAAATTAAATTTGAAATCACCCATACTGTTTTCTCTTTATCAACAAGTATTTCAGGTAAATTTTCTTCAGTTATCAGCTCCAGTTTTATTTTATTTTGTTCTGCAGTACTTTTTGTTGACTCTATTGCTTGCATCACAATTGGCTTAACAGCACAATGCTCAATGTTTATCTTGGTTTTTCCGGATTCTACTTGGGTAATATTCAATAGCTCACCTGTGGTCTTTAATAACCTATTGGCATCATCATAGATACTGTGAACCAATTCTTTTTGTTCCTGATTGAGTTCGCCAATGCCTTCATTTTCCAATAATTGCAAACTCATTTTCATAGAAGCAATTGGTGTCTTGAATTCATGTGAAACGGTTGCTATAAAATTGGTCTTGGCTTCATCAAGCTCTTTATAAGCAGTTACATTACGCAGAATAATAAATGAACCAATGTTTATCCTTTCTTTCTCACCTGTTGGAATTATCTCGATGGGAATAAATTGTTTTTCAAAATAACTTTCTTTTTTATCGGCATAAATTTTCAAAGTTTCAGGTTTACTTTTGATTTCATTATCAACCAAATGTTGTAACAAAGAGCGTATTAAATCATTTGAAATTGCTACTTCATTAGCAGATTTCCCTATAACTTCAATAGCTTTCAAACTGGAAATATTCAATGCTTGTTCGTTAACAAATAAAATGGTGTTCTTATCATCTAATCCTATAACCGGATCCCGCATATTGTTTATCAGTGTTTCAACACGCTTTTTCTCCATCATGAGTTTAGCCAAATTACTTTCATTGTATTCTTGCAATTTCATAGCCATTGTGTTGAAAGATCGGGCTAAATCACCAAACTCATTATGACTTTCAAAATGAACACGTTGTTGGTAATTTCTATCTGCAATTTGACGAATACTATTAGTCAAGTCCCTGATAGGGTTAGCTATGTTGCTTGGCAAATTTATAAGAAGGGTAAAGGCTATGACAAAACAAGTGGTACCGGTTAAAGAGATCCATAGTATTGCATCCTGAGCTGTTTTGGAAGCTATATTGCTTTTTCGCTGAATAGCATCCATATTTACCTTCATAATATCAAAAATATCATTACGGATTTTACTAGCTAAAAGACTTGTATTTTGTTTTTTATACATTACAATATCTTCGATAAGATTTTGAGTAAACTCGTCTTCACCGATTTCGGTTATATTTTGGGATTGCAATTTTAAAAACTTGTCAAATTTTTCAAAAGATTTTCCTTCCTTTTCAATTTTTCCTAATTCTTTAAGCATATTTCTGGAATAATCCAATGAATTGTAATTTGCTACAAGTATGTTTTCTGTGTCATTGGATAATTTATATACTTGGCGGGTGGCTAATCCTACAAGTAATACAATCAGAAAAAATAGTAATCCAACGCCAAGCGTAAGTTTTGTTTTTATTTTCATCTATGTAAAATTTATTTGTCATCGGTCATATATGTTATGCTTCGCCAATTCGCTACCGCTCGGGCCGCCTTTTATTTATCGGTGTTTATCTCACAACATTATATTTTCTATCGGTGTTCGATGATTTTCAATTGCTTGCGCAAACTTGTTGTCAATGGCGATTTCATTTTTTCAGCTTAAAATGATTAAATCGATATCACTCGAAGATAATTTATTTAGCAACTCTTTGAAAATATTCGTAGAAAGAATGACTTTCATTATATTCATTCGCGGTTTTCCAATACAAACCGTTGTTACATTTTTTTGCTCCGCCTGTTCAATAATGGCTTTGGCTATTTTGGTATGTTCAATTTTGACAACTTCTGCTCCGAGTTCGGTGGCTAACTTGAAATTATTAATAAGGTGCCGTTGCTTATCAAGAGCAATTTTATCAACACTTTCATTAGGCAATTGAACATATAAAACATACCATTTACTGTTATAATAGTTAGCTAGTCTTGCTGTTTTTCGAATAACTCTTTTGGCGGTATTCTCATTGCTGCTAATGCAGGCAAGAAATTTTTCGTGTCTTATTGCTTTATTTTTTGGTACTTCAATTTCAACTTTTCGTTCCACCTGACTGGCCACCTCTTTAAGTGCCAATTCCCGAAGTTGTAATATATGTTCACTTTTAAAGAAATTTTTAAGTGCCATTTCTATTTTTTCGGCCTGATATATTTTACCTTCTTTTAGACGTGTTATTAATTCGTCTGCGGTCAAATCAATGTTTACCACTTCATCGGCCTGAGCCAAAACGATATCGGGAATCCGTTCTTTCACTTCAACATTGGTAATGCTTTTCACCTCTTCATTAAGGCTTTCAATATGTTGGATATTTACAGCACTGATTACATTTATTCCTGCTTCGAGAATTTCCATAACATCTTGCCAACGCTTTTCGTTTTTACTTCCTTCGATATTAGTGTGTGCCAATTCATCAACAATTACCACTTCAGGCCGTAAATTGATAATTGCCTGCACATCCATTTCCTCAAGTTCCTTGCCTTTATAAAAAAGTTTTCTTCTTGGAATCAAAGGAAGGCCTTCCAATAAATCTTGAGTCTCTTTACGGTTATGAGTTTCGATATAGCCAATTTTAATATCAATTCCGTTTTTTAGTAGAGAATGCGCTTCTTGAAGCATACGAAAACTTTTGCCTACACCGGCACTCATACCGATGTAGACTTTAAATTTCCCTCTACGTGATTTTTTTATTAAATCGAGAAAGTGCTGTACATTATCTTCCCTTTTATTTTCCAAAATACAACTTTTTTAGTTGGGTTAAAATGAAATAGCCAAAGCTGTTACCATTGCAAAATTTTGCCTGGACAGCTCATTGCCATCAGTAAAAATTTCATCCTTGCTACTCAAATTTCGGACTTCAATACGCCAAACTACATTGTCATAAAAATTATAATCTAAATTTACGGAATATCCATAAGTTTGAAAGCCATTTGGTGTACCGGTTGCAATTATTACCTGATTTTTATCTGAATAATACTCTTCCCTAGCTGCAATATCTATTTTGTCGGTGACTTTATATTTTGCAACTAAAACGGGTGAGTACCAACAGTTATAACTTTCACTTCCTGTGCTTTTTTGCTCTACCCCAATGTCAAAACCTGTAGTCACCCCCCATTTTTCATTAAGTTGGAATTGTCCATAAAGGTTATGAAAATAGCGCATCTGTTTTGAATCGTCCGGCTTATCATTGCCAATAAACGAGCTGCTGTTCAAGGTTATTATTGTGTTGGGTTTATAGGTTAACTGGTGCCCAAAAGCTAAGGTTTTATTTCCGTCAACACGCTGAATGCGCTGCCAACCGTTTAAAACCAATCCGCTTAAAAACCATTTGCCATTATTGGAAGTGTAGGATATTTTTACACCACTTTCATAATAAGGCGAATTCTCAGCAGGAATACTTCGGGTTAAATTCCAACAGTCTTTACCAATTGCGCTTTCAAAACCTATATGTGAAGAAAATATTCCCGCATCTACCCAAAGATTTTGGGTATTTGAAAGTTTTACCCCGGCATTGGCTTCATAAATATTTTTTAAAACACCTTCTTCGGCAGCTAAATTCGCGTTACTGTAGGTTCCTGTCATTAAAGCTAAGTTTGCCCTAACATTGTCTTTTTCATACGCTGCCTTGATAAAACCTAAATTTAAATTCACTTCGTTATGACGATTGTAAGAATAGAGGAAAGCGGGACGGGTATTGTTTTCCGGCTGACCAAAATCATAAGCATAGTATGTTTCTATATATCCACTTATTTTTAAGGGATTTGCTTTTTTTACAGTATCAGTTTGCGCTTGTAAACCAAATGAGGAAAGAGCTGCTAACAGGCTTGCTATTTTTGAATTCATTTTATTTTAATTTATCTAAAGCGATGTTTAATTTAAGGACATTAATTTTTTCGGGACCAAAAATTCCCAACAAAGGGTTTTCAGTATTTTTGCTAATTAACTGTACCAATTTTTCTTGTTCGATGTTTCTAATTTTGGCGATTCGTTTAATCTGAACTTTTGCTGCCTGTACCGAAATATTCGGATCTAGTCCACTGCCACTTGCCGTAACTAATTCGGCAGGGATTTCACTTTTTTTAATTTCGGGATTCTGAATCAAGAAAGTGTCGATTCTTTTTTGGACTTCGGCCAAATACTGCGGATTGCTTGGTCCTTTATTACTTCCTCCGGAACCTGCCGCGTTATAGTTTACGGCAGATGGTCTTGAATTAAAGTATTTGAGATCGGTAAAAGATTGACCTATGTTGGCATACTGCTTTTTACCATTTACTTCAAGGATTTCCCCTTTTCCGCTATTGGGAGTAATTTGAGCAATTCCTAAAATGAACATGGTGTAAATTACAGAGAAAAAAACCAAGCATAAGGCTGTCAATTTTATTCCTGATATAATGTGTGTTTTCATCTTTATTATTTTTATTTTACATGAATAATGCTACTACAATATCTATTGCTTTAATCCCAATAAAAGGGACAATGATACCTCCAAGTCCGTACCAAAGTAAATTTCTTCTCAATAAAGCCGATGCCCCAATCGGTTTGTAAGCAACTCCTTTTAAAGCTAGCGGAATCAAAAACGGAATCACAATAGCATTGAAGATAACTGCCGATAAAATGGCGGTTTCAGGACTATGCAGCTGCATGATGTTCAATCCCTGCAATGAAGGAATAGCTGTTATGAAAAGTGCAGGGATGATGGCAAAATACTTAGCAACGTCATTGGCAATGCTAAAAGTGGTCAAAGTCCCCCTTGTCATTAACAATTGTTTCCCGATTTCGACAATTTCAATCAGTTTGGTTGGGTCGTTATCCAAATCCACCATATTACCGGCTTCTTTGGCAGCTTGAGTTCCACTGTTCATAGCAACTCCAACATCGGCCTGAGCCAAGGCGGGAGCATCATTGGTACCGTCACCCATCATCGCAACCAACTTACCAAGCTGCTGCTCATTTTTGATGTAATTCATTTTGTCTTCGGGTTTTGCCTCGGCGATAAAATCATCTACACCTGCTTTTTCTGCAATAAACTTGGCTGTTAGCGGATTATCTCCTGTTACCATCACGGTTTTTACCCCCATTTTGTGCAAACGCTCAAAACGTTCCTGAATTCCCGGTTTTATAATATCCTGTAATTCGATAACCCCCATGACTTTTTCATTAACTGAAACAACCAAAGGTGTTCCTCCATTTTTAGATATATTGATGACATTTCCCTCAATATCTTTTGGAAAATTGTTACCCGCTTTTTCGCTTATTCCCTTAATGGAATCGGAGGCTCCTTTTCGGATTCTTGTGCCGTCGGGTAAATTGACACCGCTGCATCTCGTCTCGGCTGTAAATTTGATAAGTGTTGCTCCATCAATAGAGAGCTTTTCTTTGATACTCTCACCCGCTAATTCAACAATCGATTTCCCTTCGGGAGTTTCATCTGCCAAGGAAGAAAGCATACAGTATTTAACGAAGTCTTTTTGATCTACATTCTCCGTCGTATAGAACCTTGTAGCTTTTCTGTTTCCTATAGTTATTGTACCTGTTTTATCGAGTAACAATACATCAATATCACCGGCAGTTTCAACTGCTTTACCTGATTTTGTAATTACATTGGCGCGCAAAGCCCTGTCCATACCGGCAATACCAATTGCAGATAAAAGCCCTCCGATTGTTGTAGGTATCAAACAGACAAACAACGAAATAAAAGCCGCTATGGTGATTGGAATATGGGCATAATCGGCAAAAGGTTTTAAGGTAACACAGACAATTATGAAGATTAAGGTAAAGCCTGCTAGAAGTATCGTTAATGCGATTTCATTAGGTGTCTTTTGTCGTGAAGCACCTTCGACCAAGGCAATCATTTTATCCAAAAAGCTCTCCCCAGGCTCGGTTGTAACTTGTACCTTAATTTTATCGGATAATACTTTTGTCCCTCCGGTCACGGAACTTTTGTCCCCTCCTGCTTCTCTAATAACCGGCGCACTTTCTCCTGTAATTGCACTTTCATCAATGGTAGCCAAGCCTTCAATGATTTCGCCGTCTGTTGGAATAATATCCCCTGTTTCACAAATGAAAACATCTCCTTTTCTTAGACTTGATGACGGAACAACGACTAGTTCATTTACATACATGTCCCCCACTTGTTCTATTTTTTTGGCAGGAGTTTCTTCACGGGTTTTTCTCAAACTGTCCGCTTGAGCTTTACCTCTGGCTTCGGCTATTGCTTCCGCAAAATTGGCAAAAAGTAATGTAAATAATAGAATTAGAAAGATTGCAAAATTATAAGCAAAACTTCCTTGGGACTGTTCTCCGGATAAAATCCAAAGACAAACACAAAACATTACTGCTGTACCGATTTCTACGGTAAACATAATTGGATTTCTAAAAAGTGTGGCAGGGTTCAGCTTTAAAAAAGATTGTTTTAAAGCTTCTAGCATTAACTCTTTCTGAAACAATGATTTATTTTTAGTTTTCATTATAGTTTTATTTTATAGAAAAAAATTCAGCAATCGGCCCTAAAGCCAAGGCAGGAAAGAAAGACAAAGCAGCGATGATAGCAATGACAGAGAAAATCATCAGTCCAAAGGTTGCAGTATCCGTTTTTAAGGTTCCAGCACTTTCAGGAATATGTTTTTTATTGGCCAAAATTCCTGCGATTGCAATCGGCCCTATTATTGGTAAGAATCTTGATAAAATAAGCACAATTCCTGTTGTGATATTCCACCATGGATTGTTATCACCAAGACCTTCAAACCCACTACCATTGTTTGCCGCCGAAGAAGTGAATTCATACAGTATTTCGCTAAATCCATGAAATCCCGGATTATTCAATGTACTGGCTCCTTGTTCCGGAAATGCTGTTGAAAGTGCCGTTCCGGCTAAAATCAATACTGTGTGCAATAAAGCGACTATCATGGCAATTTTCATTTCCCGGGCTTCAATTTTCTTTCCTAGAAATTCAGGTGTACGCCCCACCATCAATCCGCTAATGAATACTGCAAGAATGATGAAAATGTAAAAATTCAATATTCCGACACCACAGCCACCGTAAAAACAGTTGACCATCATGGCTAACAATTGATTCATACCCGAGAGCGGCATAGCACTGTCATGCATTGAATTTACTGAACCTGTTGAGATTACTGTCGTGGCAATACTCCAATATCCCGAAGCTGCTGCCCCAAATCGCACTTCTTTTCCTTCAGTAGCTCCTTTAGAAGTATCTATTCCCATAGCGGCAATCTTTGGATTACCATTCATTTCTGTAATTACTGTAGGAATGGTCAAAGCCAGAAAGCCTATAGTCATCACACTGAAAATCATCCAGGAAAGTTTACGACGTTTCAAATAAAATCCAAGGGCAAAAATCATGGCAAAAGGAATAATTATTTGCGCCACCATTTCGACCATATTGGTAAAATAATTGGGATTTTCAAAAGGATGTGCCGAGTTGGCCCCAAAAAAACCTCCCCCGTTCGT
Source organism: Flavobacterium aquiphilum (assembly GCF_027111335.1). Taxonomy (NCBI): domain Bacteria; kingdom Pseudomonadati; phylum Bacteroidota; class Flavobacteriia; order Flavobacteriales; family Flavobacteriaceae; genus Flavobacterium; species Flavobacterium aquiphilum. Next base: position 3,682,126 of record NZ_CP114288.1, read on the forward strand.
ACCAACATGTTTAATTGCAGTAAATGCGGCAACAGGCCCTTGAGAAACCTGAACAGTGTCTCCTTGTAGTGTCGTCATTGTTTGTTTTCCCTCAAAAGTCATTGGAGTACCGTTAAACAACAAAATAACGGCTACAATTATTGAAATAGGAAGCAAAATTCGAGTGCATGATTTGATAAAATAGTTGTAGAAATTCCCCAGATTCTCGGTAGTCCTTTCTTTTAAAGCGTTAAACAATACTGCTGCGGCTGCCAATCCGATTCCGGCTGAAACGAACTGTAAAAACATTAAAAACAATTGTCCCAAATAACTTAAACCGGTTTCCCCAGAATAATGCTGAAGATTGCAATTCACAATAAAAGAAATAGCGGTATTAAAAGCCAAATCAGCTGTCATGTTCGGATTATTGTCGGGATTAAGCGGAAACCATCCTTGGCACATTAAAACGAACATAGCCAATAAAAACCAGATCATGTTCAATGTTAGCAAAACAACCATGTGTTGTTTCCAGTTCATTTCTTTTGTAACATCAATCCCGCTAATCTTATAAAACAACTTCTCAATTGGATTGAAAATAGGATCTAAAAATGTCTTTTGACCCAAATAAACTTTAGCAATGTATTTTCCTAATGGGATTGACAATCCCAGTGTAATGAGGAACATTGCAATAATTCCTAAAATTTCTGTATTCATGATTAAAATTTATCAGGTTTTACCAACACATAGCAGATATATACAAATACTGCTATCGCAATTATAAATAAGGCTATCATATCTTAAATTTTTTCGAAATAATTAATCGATGCAAATAGGAGTGCAAAGCATAGCAGTCCAGCTCCAACTAAAATTAGTGTCATCATAAAAGTGTTCTGTTTTTCATTTTGGTTTATGTTTACTTTTTTTGTTCATTTTTAGAATACATGCCAAAAGCAAGCCAAATTCCAAGACTAATTTCTAACCCTTTGATTTCACACGTTTTATTTTTATTTCTGAATTTCGGGCAATAAAAAACCCTATCGAAACGATAGGGTTGATACTTTCAAAACGATAGGGTTTTAACTTATTTTGTATTCTTCAAGCTTTCTATAAAGCGTTGTTAAGGCGATTCCGAGCAGTCGGGCTGTTTCTGTTTTGTTGCCATTAGTGTAGTTCAATACTTTTTGAATATGCAGTTTTTCGGTCGAAGCCAATGAAAAAGCAGAAAGTATTTTATTCGAATTTTCGGTATTGGAAGGCTCCAATTGCTGAATTTCGATTGGAAGACTGTCAGGCATAAGCGCTTCATTCGTTTCTAAAATAACACTTCTTTCGATTACATTTTTTAGTTCACGAATATTCCCGGGCCAAGTATGCATTTTAAGTAAATGAACAAATTCATTTGATAAGGTTTTGATTCTTTTATTGGTTTTTAAAGCGAAGAAATGCAAAAAGTGCTTCGCAAGGGTTTCAATATCTGCAACACGTTCTCTTAATGATGGCAAAGGAATTTGAAATACTGACAACCGATAATACAAGTCTTGGCGAAAATTCCCTGCTCCAATTTCTTTTAATAAATCGCGATTGGTCGCTGCAATAATTCTGATATTTACTTTGGTTATTTTGCTTTCGCCAATTTTAATAAATTCCCCATTTTCAATGACACGCAACAGTTTTGCTTGCAGATCTATAGGTAATTCACCTACCTCATCCATAAAAATGGTTCCATTATTGGCTTCCTCGAATAAACCTTTTTTGTCTTTTGTTGCCCCTGTGAATGCTCCTGAAGTATGCCCAAACATTTCACTTTCTAACAAATCATGACTAAAAGCGGAACAATTGATTGCTACAAAATTTTCGTTTTTTCTATTACTTGATTGATGGATTGCCTGAGCAAAAACCTCTTTTCCTGTTCCGGTTTCACCTGTTAGCAAAACCGTTGTATCGGTGGGAGCCACTTTTTTGGCTAATTCAATTCCTTGTTGCAATGCTTTGGAATTCCCGATAATTCCTTCGAATGAAAATTTAGCATCTAGTTGTGCTTCGTATTGCGCAACTTTTTTGGTCAGTTTTACTTTTTCAACGGCTCTGTGAAGCAATGGGATTATTTTGTTATTGTCATCACCTTTAACTATATAATCGAAAGCTCCGTTTTTGATAGCCTGAACTCCATCGGGGATATTTCCATATGCGGTCAATAGAATTACCTCGGTATATGGATTCTTTTCTTTTATAATTGCTGTTAAATCAACGCCATTTCCGTCAGGAAGCTTAACATCACAAAGCACTATATCAATATTGCTTTGTTCTAGTTTTTTCAAACCTGTTTTGCAATCTCCTGCTTCTATAACTTCAAAACCTTCCAAATGGATAATTCTGGCTATAAGCTTACGAAGTTTCTCTTCGTCGTCTATGATAAGTACTTTTTTCAATGGAGTAGAATTTGTACAAAATTACAGTTTTGATAAATGAAATAGCGATTAATGAGGATAAATCGTTGGTTTTAAAAAAAATGATTAAACTATAAGAATTAGAAATCGATGCTAAAAACGACAAAATTTCTATGTAAAAATATTAGATAATTAAAAAATTTGATTTCTACTTCTAATAAAGAAAGATTTCAGATTAGAAGTATATTATTTCTAATCTGAAATCTTTTTTAACCTAAAACATTATCTAATTAACAAGCTTTCTATCCAATTCTAATTTTGCAATAGGATTATAAACTATAGGAATTTCTTCGATAACTACATCGCTTCTGTCCAATCCGAAAGCCCTTGTATCCGACAGTGACATGTTTTTCAACATATAGTAGGAATTCAACAGGATTCCATCTCTAACAGAAAACTCATTTTCTACCGACAAAAATTTCTCTATAATTATAAATTTAAAATCAGGTTCCGAATTATATTTTGTTGAACCATCGGGACGAATATGCAAATTAAGTTCCTTATTGTCAACAAGATTTTGAACAATTCGTTTAAAATACAATTCCACTTTTGGTTGGATTCTAAAACCTATATTCAAGACAATCTTAATTACTTTATCATCCAATAACTCTAAAACTTCATAATTCAAATCAAAAGGAGAATTAGTCCTGTTAATATGAAAAAACCAATATACATCCGCTCTTTTTGGATTTTTAGAAAAGATAGAATTCAATATTTTCTCTTCAATTTCATAATTCCTGTCCGCTTTTGATAAATATATTAAATGAGTCGAATACTTTGGAATAGTCACATCATTGCTTAATTCACTCAACTTAGCCGTATGTTCCGTTAAATTGGTAAATTTCACTAACTTATTGTTGATTTTTCTTGAAAAATACCAAACATACATCGTCATAAATATAAACAACTCAAAGAATAAAAACATCCAACGTTCTTTGATTTTTACAATATTGGCGGCGAAAAATGCTAGTTCGATAACCACAAAAACGGTGATGATTGCAGCAATGAGAATCCTGTTCATTTTTTTGATGTAAATCAAATAATAATTTAAAAGAACAGTGGTCATCAGCATCGCTATGGTAATCGAAAATCCATAAGCCGCTTCCATATTGGATGAAGTCCTAAAATACAAAACCATCAAAATACAGCCAACCCATAAAATAGTGTTCACCGACGGAATGTAAATCTGACCTTTCAAATTGGTTGGGTTTTTCATCGTCACACGAGGCCAAAAATTAAGTGATACCGCTTCATTAATCAATGTAAATGAACCGCTTATCAATGCTTGGGAAGCAATAATTGCTGCAAATGTCGAAATCACAACACCCGAAAACAAAAACCATTGCGGCATGATGCCATAAAAAGGATTTTTACCTTCAAGAAAAGGTTTGCTCTGATTCATCAGCCAGGAAGCCTGTCCCAAATAATTGACAACCAAAGCTATTTTTACAAAAACCCAAGTGATCCTGATATTTCCCTTTCCACAATGTCCCAAATCCGAATACAATGCCTCGGCTCCCGTTGTGCAAAGAAAAACAGCTCCCAAAAGCCAAAATCCATGAGGATACTCAACCAATAATTCATAGGCATACACAGGATTCAAAGCAGTCAAAATCGCAGGATGTTCCAAAATTTGGATAAATCCCAATACCAAAAGCATCGAAAACCAAACGACCATGGCAGGGCCAAAAAAGAAACCTACTTTTTGAGTTCCAAAACGCTGAAAAAAGAAAAGTCCAGACAGGATTACGAGAACTATCGGAAGAATTGGAATACCCGGAACTACATCACCCAATCCCTCTACTGCCGAAGCCACAGAAATTGGTGGTGTTATAATTCCATCTGCCAAAAGCGTTGTCGCTCCCAAAATAGTTGGGATTACCAATTTTCCTTTTCCAAATCGTTTAACCAAAGCATAAAGTGAAAACACACCACCTTCCCCATGATTATCTGCGGAAAGAGTCATTAAAACATATTTAAAAGTCGTTTGAAAAGTAAGTGTCCAAAATATACACGAAATCCCTCCATACACCAATAATTTTGATATTTCCCTTTGCCCAACAATGGCTTTCATAACATATAACGGACTGGTTCCTATATCTCCGTAAATAATTCCGAGTGCAACCAAAAGTGATGCTGCCGTAACTTTTTGAACCGTTGATTTATTCATTTTATTTAAAATTTAATTCTATTTATTCATTAATTTTTGGACATAAAAAGTCCTGTACGAAGTACCTAAATCACTCCATATCATATCATTTATTATAAACTTTTTACTTGATTTAAGTGGTATTGAATCGGTAACCTACACCGGATTCAGTAATAATAAACTTAGGGCGGTTTGGATCTTCTTCTATTTTTTTTCTAAGTTGCGCAACAAAAACACGTAAATATTGTGTCTGATCGGCATAGCTGTTTCCCCAAACCTCTTTCAGTAAATATTGATGAGTCAAAACCCTGCCATCATTTCTTATAAAAATGGAAAGTAAATTATATTCGGTCGTTGTGAGCTTTAAAATTTCATTATTCAATCTCACAATACGAGAAGCCAAATCTATTGAAACCGGGCCAAATTCAATTATTGGTTCTTTTTCTTCGGTTGCAGAATTTCGCAATGCAGTTCGAATCCTAGCTAGTAATTCCTGCGTGCGAAAAGGTTTTGTCAAATAATCATTTGCCCCATTATCAAGTGCTTTTACAATTTCATCTTCGGCACTTTTTACCGTCAAAATAATAATTGGATTTTTATACCATTCGCGTAAGCGTTTCAAAACAACTTGCCCGTCTTCATCTGGCAAACCCAAATCAAGAATAACCAAATCAGGCTGATGATTGGCAACCATCGATAATCCTTCTTTTGCATTCACGGCAAAGAATGTTCTGTAATCATTAGATTCCAATGTGATTTCAAGTAGTTTCCTAATTTGAACCTCATCATCAATTACCAAGATTTGAGCACTATTATTCATTTGAAATCTCTTTTGTATTCATAGTTAATGTGTGAAAACGTAGCGTAAAAACTGAACCTCCTTCTTCCCTATTCTCAAGTGTTACTTTCCCATGTTGCGCTTCGACAAATCCTTTTACGATTGATAACCCAAGCCCTGTCCCTCCGGTTTTGGAATTTTGAAGGCGATAAAATTTATCAAACACTTTATCAATTTCATTTTCCGGAAAGCCTATGCCATCATCGGCAATTGTAATCACACATGGAAATGTTTTATCCGGATTATATTCAAAATCAACATCTACATTATAAGAAACCTTAATTTCTATTTTGGCTCCTTTGGGTGTGTATTGCGAAGCGTTAAAAACCAAATTATAAATAATCTGCTGCATCAAACCATAGTCTAATTTGAAAAGAGGCAAATTTTCATCGGTTTTAACAACTACTTTATGAAACTGCAAATCCTCTTTTAGATGATCCAAAACATTATAAATCAGTTCTTCCAAATCGCACCAATCCATTTTGGGTTCAATAACACCCGATTCCAACCGGGACATATTCAATAAATTTTCGACTTGATGATTTAATCGCAAAGAAGCTTTCTCAATCTCTGCATACAGATTCTCCTTATTTTCTTCAGAAATAGGTACTGATTTGGTCTGAATAGTATCAATCGCCCCCATAATAGTCGAAATCGGTGTTCGCAATTCATGGGACAACGAATCCAATAAAGCATTGTAAAGTTTCATCGTATTGATTCTAACCTCTTTTACCTGTAATATTTTCTCAGCTCTTCTTATTTTGTGGGTCAAAACAGCATTTACAAGAGCAATGATAAAAAACAAAAACAATAACAAAGAGTCTTCGGCATTACTGATATGGAACGTATAATAAGGTTCTATAAATAAGAAATTCAAAATCAACGCACTCAAAACTGCACTGAGCAACAACGGTAAAATTGCTAGAAACATCGACAACACCGAGACTACGACCAAGAGCAGATAACCCACAATTTTATAGTCTAAATAGTCTCTTATAAACAAACATAATGCAGCGACTGTACCGACTGATAATACGCTTATTAAATATTGATTTTTAATCTTTATTTGATTTAAAATAGTGCTCATGATTCTGGCGTTTATTTTATTAAGACAAAGTTAAATCATATCGTATAAGTATTTTATAATATAACGAAGCAGGATATAAAGATTTTATAAAGATTTCACTTAACAGTTTTCAGGAGCAGAAAAATTAGGATTTTTTGGAAATATGGGTCCCGCTTTCGCCTTTATCTCTCCTCTCGTACCAAAAGACGAGAGGAGAGGATATCGTCTCAATCGGGGCTAAAAGCAAGCAATTAGCATTTTTGGTTTCAATTCAGACCTGACAGCTCAAATTAGTCTAACCATAAACATTTCAAAACGTCATTTTTAATAAAATTTATCAAAACCACATAATAAATTACCAATGTCACAATTTGACTAGCTCTCAACCACACATTCTTTCCAAAAACTCAATTTAGAAAAATTCTATTTATTACTTTTACACTTTCAAAACAAATTCAATCCCGAGCAAATCGGAAATAAAATAATAAGTACATGTCTGCAATTAAAAAAGATTACAAAAAAGTTACCACCAAGTCACTAATTGACATGAAATCCAATGGCGAAAAAATCTCCATGCTTACGGCTTATGACTACACTATGGCCAAAATTGTGGATACCGCAGGGGTTGACGTAATTCTTGTTGGTGACTCGGCCTCCAATGTCATGGCTGGTCATGAAACAACATTGCCAATCACTTTGGACCAAATGATTTACCACGCCTCATCAGTGGTTAGAGCTGTTGAAAGAGCTTTGATTGTTGTTGATTTGCCTTTTGGAAGTTACCAATCCGATTCCAAAGAAGCATTACGCTCATCGATACGCATCATGAAAGAAAGTGGCGCACACGCCGTAAAATTAGAAGGAGGAAAAGAAATTGAAACATCCATCAAAAAAATCCTGAATGCAGGAATCCCGGTTATGGGACACCTAGGACTGACTCCACAATCTATTTATAAATTTGGAACTTATACCGTTCGTGCCAAAGAAGAACAAGAAGCCGAAAAATTGGTCGAAGATGCTATTTTATTGGAACAATTGGGTTGTTTTGCATTGGTACTTGAAAAAATTCCGGCTCATTTGGCAGAAAAAGTGGCTAAAAGCATTTCCATTCCCGTAATCGGAATTGGAGCTGGAGGTGGCGTTGACGGACAAGTTTTAGTCATTCACGATATGTTGGGAATGAACAATGAGTTTAGCCCACGTTTCTTAAGACGTTATATGAATCTTTACGAAGGAATGACTTCGGCAATAAGCCAATATGTAACCGATGTAAAATCACAGGATTTTCCGAACGAGAAAGAACAATATTAAGCTGCTAAGTTTCTGAGGTACTAAGTTTCTAAGACAAGACAAACTTAGAAACTTTGTATCTTAGCGGCTTAGAATCTATAAAATGCCTTAATGAAAGTAGTTTCAAACAAATCCAATCTTCAAATCCTGCACGAAGACAATCACCTGATTGTGGTCAATAAACGTGTTGGTGATATTGTTCAGGGAGACAAAACGGGCGATAAACCGTTGAGCGATGTTGTAAAAGAGTACATTAAAGAAAAATATAACAAACCCGGTGAGGTATTTTTGGGAGTCGTGCATCGATTGGACAGACCTACTACCGGAATTGTGGTTTTTGCCCGCACAAGCAAGGCTTTGACACGCATGAATGAATTGTTCAGCAACAGGGAAACCCAAAAAACCTATTGGGCGGTTGTCAAAAACAGACCTTCCAAAAACGAAGATACACTTGTTCATTACATCAAAAGAAACGAGAAAAACAATACTTCAAAAGCACATTCTAAAGAAGTTCCCGACAGCAAAAAGGCTAGCTTGGAATATAAAATCATTAAAGAACTGGACAATTATTTCGGGCTCGAAATTCTGTTACATACAGGAAGACATCACCAAATCAGGGCTCAATTATCCGCCATTGGTTCTCCCATAAAAGGAGATTTAAAATATGGTTTTGACCGAAGCAATCCCGACGGCGGAATCCATCTGCACGCTAGAAAACTGGTATTTGTCCATCCCGTTTCGAAAGAGGAAATTACCATTGTAGCTCCAACTCCGGACGAGGTAGTTTGGAATGCGATTTAATTTTTTCAAGAAAAAAAAGTATATATTAATTTTAAATTTTAACTTGCAGCATACATAAGTAATCTGTTTTGCAATGAATTACAAATTAAACATTAATTCAAGAAAAGAAGCTTTAATTAAATTGTTGGATGTAATTATCAAGCATGAGAATGAAATTATCGAAGCCCTGTATGATGATTTCAGAAAGCCTCCTTTTGAGTCTATTGCAACGGAAATCAGCTATGTCATCTCTGAGTTAAAATACACTATAAAAAACATAGAGAAATGGTCTAAAACCAGGTGGGTATTCCCTTCTCTGCTCAATTTCCCTTCGACCGATTATATCGTAAAAGAACCTTACGGTAAAGTTTTGATTATTTCTCCATGGAATTATCCTTTCCAATTAGCCTTTTGTCCCATGATATCTGCTGTGGCAGCGGGAAATCAGGTAGTTTTAAAACCCTCAGAGTTAGCCCCAAAGACTTCGTCCCAAATAGTCAAAATTATCGAAAAAGTATTTCATCACCACCATGTAAAGGTAATTGAAGGAGGAATTGAAGCTGCCAAAAATTTACTGGCGCAACGTTGGGATTATATTTTCTTTACCGGAAGTGCCACCGTTGGGAAAATTGTTGCCAAGGCTGCCGCAGAACATCTCACCCCAACAACTCTTGAATTGGGAGGAAAAAATCCATGTATTATAGATGAAACTGCTAATTTGAAATTAGCCGCCAAAAGAATTGTCTGGGGAAAATTTTTGAACGCAGGACAAACCTGCATCGCACCCGATTATATTTTGATTCAAGAAGATATGAAAAGCCATTTTGTGGATTTTTTGAAAAAAGAAATTACAAATGCTTATGGCAAAAACCCACAAGAATCGCCGGATTTCGCCAGAATTATAAACGAAAAAAACTGCTACCGATTAATGAGCCTGATTGAACCCAAAAAAGTGATTTTTGGAGGAGAGACAGATATTGATAGTTGCTACATTTCCCCTACACTAATTGAAGAAGACTCACTTGACACCTCACTTATGTCCGAAGAAATATTTGGACCAATCCTACCAATAATTACTTATAAAGACGAAAAAAAAATTGAACTAACCCTTTCCAAATACGGAAAACCACTCGCTCTATATGTATTCACAGATGATAGAAAATTTGCAAAAAAAATAATTACTCAATTTGCATTCGGTGGCGGCTGTGTGAATGATACGGTTATTCATTTTGCCAACAAAAGACTTCCCTTTGGTGGTGTTGGCCATAGCGGAATGGGTGCCTATCATGGACAACTGAGTTTTGACACATTTTCACACAAAAAAGCAATAGTCAAAAAAGCAAATTGGTTGGATTTAAATATTCGATATGCTCCTTACTCAAAAAAATTAGATACCTTAAAAAATATATTAAAATGGTTTTAGTCTAAGATAAAACTAGAGGAATAATAAACCTAAATCCTTATCAAAAAATAAGCAATTGTTTCAGTTTTTTACTTAGAACAATTGCTTATTTTTTTAATTTATAAATAACCAAACACCACAACTTCAACCTTTACAAGTATTTGATTCTTTATAGATTAAAAAAAACTGTAAATTTGCAAACCGATTAAAAAATCAAAAAAAACAATTTGTAAGACATAACTCAATATAACCAAAATTCTGCTGACCAAAATGAACCAAACACTACAAAGATTAAAAGATATCGAGAAAAATGGCTACCAATTAGATTTTGGAAACGTATTTAACGATGCCTTCGAGAATTATAAAAAAATTGCTTTATATGCCGGATTAGTACTTATCATTTTTGGAATTTTATTTACTGCTATCATTGCTGGATTTGTAATTGCTGCAGTAGGTAGCTCCTTAATATCGGGGGGACTTAACCCTGAAAAATTAAAAGTTGAAAATTTTACCGAATCCCAAATGTTAATTTTCAATATCTCTGCAATAGTAATATCATGTATAATGAGTCCTTTTCAGGCATCTTTCTTAAAAATGGCACTTTATGGAGAACGAGATAATGAGTTTCGTATTTCGGATTTATTCAGTTATTATAAACTTCCATATCTTACAAAAATCGTAGGTTCTACATTAACAATTTCAGTCATTGGTTTAGTACAAGCAACTTTATTTTCGAATATACATTTCGAACTTCTAGGAGGCATTATCACCTACTTTATCTCTTTTATCACGATACTAACTGTTCCGCTTATCATTTTTGGCGAATTAGATACATTCAATGCCATAAAATACAGCATACTTATCATTTTTAAACAACCCATAGTTATCCTTGGATTAATAATTATAGCATTCATTGGCTCATTTGTTGGAATCATGGGATGCTGTATTGGTATCTTTTTTACTTTACCCTTTATCTATTCTATGAATTATGTTATCTATTCTTCCATTGTTGGTATTGATTTCCAAGAAGAAATTCAATAAAAAAGAAATAATAAAGTCAATCAGATGAATATATAAGGACATAAAATCCCCCCACAAACGATGTCATTATTATGTAACATACTGTATTTTTTAAACTTAGGCTTTTCTTTATTAGACTTAGTCCACATTCCTGTGCAATTAAGTCAGACATCACAGCATTTAATAATGACCAGCCCTAGAAATATCTTTTTATTGGCAATGTCCTTTATTTTATTAGTTGTTATCATTTATTCTAACTCCAAAATAAATGCCATTTTAAGAAATAAAGACAACCTTCCAACTCAGGATTCAGACAAAAAAGAATACCAGCTCTATTTGTTGTTTTTGGGTTTACTGATCCCGTTTTTAGAAATTATATTCGAATTTTTTCAAGTTAGGCCAAAAAGCTTATTGATAAACAACTTTTCAATAGGGTGCTTTTTTCTATTAATATTTTTGATTAGCGAAAAATCAAAGTATCTGTACAATAGAATTCAAAATATTTTTATTCTCTTATTTTATATTTATTTCGCAAACGTAATCTACAATATCATATTCTTACCTGAAGATCCTCTTCCGGCTTATGCGTTTATAGTAACTCTATTCTTTGCGTATATTATCATCAAACCGATACAAAGATATCGGTATTTCATGGCTATTGTTTTTTTCTTACTGTTAACAATTTATGCTTTCAATTGGATTACTTTCAAAAAAAATTTAATCCTTCTTAATTTTTACATTCTTGTTTTTGTCATAAATCATATCAGACATATTTCGATAACAAAAATCCAAGAAAAATTTAATTTCACCAATGAAATTGTAAACAAGGGAAATTCCCTCACTATAGCCACTAATAAAGAAGGGAAAGTTACTTTTTGCAGTGATACCATTACTTCTATTTTAGGGTATACTCCTAATGAGGTATTGGGATTAGAATTTTGGAAACTAACAGAAGTGTCTGAATATCTGGGTATTGATTATCGCGAAAATTTTGAACAAAATCGTGTATATGTCCGAAAATTAAAATGCAAAAACGGAGAATATAAATTTATTCAATGGATTGGCAAACGATTCTCCGAAGACTCCATCATCGGAATTGGACAGGATATTACAAACGAAATAAAAATAAGAAACCAGTACGAAACCTTAATTCAAACTGCTGTAGACATCATTTTTGAAGCAGATCATGAAGGTAATTTTACTTTTATAAATGACTATGGAATTAAAATTTTGGGATACCAAAAAGAAGAATTTTTATCCAAAAACTTTTCGTCAATAATCAGAAAAGATTACATCACTAATACGATGAGTTTTTATCAGGACATCTTGGATATTGAAGAAAATTTTACAACTCTCGAATTCCCTATCATCAAAAAAGACGGAAAGGAGATCTGGATTTCACAAAATGTATTCATCCGCAGAAATAGTTTTGGTGAAATCGAAGGCTATTCCGGTATTGCAAGGGATATTACTTTGTTGAAAAACATTGAGAAAGAAAAAACCAAAAGACAGGAAAAAATTAAAAAATACAGCAAAACGCTAAAAGACATTGCTCTTTCCAACCATTCCAATTCTGAAAATTTTGAAAATACTATTTATAAAATTCTCAAGCAAACAGCTTTGACAATGGGAGTTAATAGAGCCTGTTATTGGACTTATGAAGCCGATCACATCTTTAACACCAAAATGTACGATTCTAAAACTAATGCTTTTGATGGTACTGTTCATTGTTCTTATCAGTTTTATAAAAATGAAAATCTGGATTATTTTGAAAAAATAGAGAACAAACATCAGGTAGTATTATCTGATATTAGGGCTCACTCTTCCAATAATCAAAAAAATGACAGTTATATTTATAAATACGATGTTTACTCAACACTGGATACTCCTGTTTTTATTGATGGAGAGATAAAGGGTATTATTTCTTTTGAAGCGACTCAAAAAATTAAAAACTGGGATAATGAAGACATCAATTTTGCCAAATCAATAGCCGATTTAATTGTAATTGCATTGACCTCACAAATGCGCCTAGAAATAGAGCAAAAACTTGCATACAAGAGTGAATTACTTTTGGTCATTAATCAAAATACGAATCAGTTTTTATTACAAAAAAACACAGAAGCCCTCATTAAAGGAGTAATCAATGAACTTGGAAAAGTTACACAGTCTGAACGTATTTCATATTTCAAAAAAAATCCAAATACGAATCTATTTGACCAAAAATGCATGTGGACAAATAAGTTGCAAGATTTTGATACAGTTCATCCTAAATTGCAGGGACTTGCATTTTCTGAATTTGACAATAGTAGCATAAAAGATTTAACCCCTTTGCAATTCTTTCAATGCATCACTGACAAAATTCAGGATGAACCAATAAAATCATTTTTGACCAAATTGAATCCTCATTCAATGCTAATTTTTCCAGTTTTCACCAAAAATGAATTTAACGGCTTTTTTGCCTTTGATGACACTACTAAAAATCGCATCTGGAGCAACGATGAAATCTCCATTTTACAATTAATGGTCAAAAACATATCTTCATCAATTGAAAGAAACATAAACGAAGCTATAATCGAAGAAAGTGAAGAGCGCTTCCGATTGCTGGCTAACAACATACCGGGTACTGTACATTTATCCAAATATGATGAAAAATTTACCAAAATTTATCTTAATGATGAAATAGAAAAATTAACTGGTTATCCAAAATCAGATTTTCTGGAAAACAAAATATACTTCATGGATTTAATCCTTCCAGAAGATTTAGAAAATGTCTTATCGGAAAATAAAATTGCTTTAGAACAAAAAAAACCACTTCATATTATCTATCGAATCATGCATAAAAATGGTTCCACTGTTTGGGTGGAAGAGTTTGGTGACTCCATTGTAAAAAATGGGGAAATAAATTTTATGGAGGGGATATTAATTGATATCACCGAGAAAAAAAACAATGAATCTATTATCAAGGAAAAAGAATTTGCGGAAGCTGCAAATAGAGCCAAATCAGAATTCCTGGCCAATATGAGCCATGAAATACGAACTCCCCTTAACGGAATAATTGGCTACACTGATCTATTGATGAATTCAAAACTGGAAAAAACCCAGAAACAGTATATGAATACCATTAACCAATCGGCCAATATTTTAATGGAAGTAGTTAATGATATTCTGGATTTTTCCAAAATAGAATCGGGAAAACTAGAACTCAACATAGAAAGATGTCGTATTGACAGTATTATTCTCCAAATAAAAGAACTAATTAATTATCAGGCTCATTCTAAAAATTTAGAGATAAATTATATCATCAATGAGGATGTACCAAAATACATTTGGATTGATTATATCCGCTTAAAACAAATATTGATTAATCTATTGACCAATGCTGTTAAATTTACCAATCGCGGAAAAATTGAGTTCCGCATTTCGGCATTAGAAACTCAAAAAGGACAGACTACATTACGTTTTTCGGTAAAAGATACCGGAATCGGAATTCGAAAAAACAATCAAAAGATAATTTTTCAAGCTTTTTCACAAGAAGACAGTTCAACCACCAAAAAGTTTGGAGGAACAGGATTAGGATTAACCATTTCCAACCAATTGTTGGGATTGATGAACAGTAAACTACAAATTGACAGTAAATTCAATATTGGAAGTACTTTCTTCTTCGACATCACGCTAAAGAGCAGCAATAAGTCAAAACAAGAGAAAAAGATTGAACAGGAAAAAAGTATTTCGGAAAATCGAATATTAACTATGGACAATGAAGAACCAAAAATATTGATTGTTGAAGACAATAAAATCAATATGCTTCTGACTAAAACATTAGTCAAACAAATTATCCCAAAAAGTATTATTTATGAATCTACTGATGGGGAAAAAGCATTAGAAAAAACACTGGAAGTCAATCCAGACATCATTTTAATGGATATTCAGATGCCTTTGATCAACGGTTATGAAGCCACGAAACAAATTAGAGAAATTGACCATTTCAAAGACATCATTATTATCGCCCTAACAGCGGGAACAGTAATAGGTGAAAAAGAAAAATGTCTCGAAGCAGGTATGAATGATTATGTACCAAAACCTATCGTAAAGAAAACACTTGAAGATGTTTTGGAAAAATGGCTTAATGCCAAAAATAATGTATTATAAAACTCCTCTGATTTCAAAACCTAAAAATTAAAAACCACATAATTAAATATTCATATATTTATAGAAACTAAAACTATAGAACTATGAAATGGATTGGCAGAAGACAAAGCGATAATGTGGAAGACCGCAGAGGCATGTCTGCTGGAGGTAAAACCGTTGTTGGCGGAGGAATTATCGGTATTATAATTTTGCTTCTAAATGTTTTTGGAGGTGAAAATGCCAAAATGATAACTCCTGTTTTGGAGCAATTCAATCAACAACAAAACACCCAAACTGAAAACAGGTCTTTGACCGAAGCCGAAAAAGTGGAAGGTGAATTTGTAAAAACCTTGTTGGCAGACAACGAAGATGTTTGGACAAAAATTTTTGAAGAAAATAACCTGACTTTTGAAGCTCCAAAACTTATTCTTTTTAGTGGTCAGGTTGAAACAGCTTGCGGGGGAGCGAGTTCAGCCTCGGGACCTTTTTATTGCCCCGGTGACAGAACCATTTATATGGACATGACCTTTTTTGATGAACTCAGAACCAAATTTGGTGCCGAAGGCGGTGATTTTGCGGTCGCCTACGTGATGGCCCACGAATTTGGACACCACATTCAAACCCTATTGGGGACTTCGGGAAAAGTGCATCAATTACAACAAAACAGAAACGAAACAGAAGGCAATAAACTTTCAGTAGCTTTGGAATTACAGGCCGATTTCTACGCGGGGCTTTGGACGCATTACAACGAAAAGCAAAACAAAATGCTCGAACCCGGTGATATTGAGGAAGCCTTAAGCGCCGCAAATGCCGTTGGTGATGATGCGATTCAGAAAAAAATGCAGGGTCAGGTTGTTCCGGATTCCTTTACCCACGGCACCTCCGAACAAAGAATGTATTGGTTTAACAGAGGATTTGAAAGCGGCGATATCAAAAAAGGAGATACTTTCTCGGAGCTGAAATGATTCAGCAAAACCTGAGATTACTATTTTTTGGAGCAGAAAGATTAGGCATTTTCAGTAAGCATACTTCCCGCTGTCCGCTGCAATCTTATGCCCCAAACCCTGGGGCATAAGGATTTCCACTTCCATCGGGGCTCAAAGAGAAACATTTTTCCTTTTTTGCAATGATCTCAAAAAAAAAAATCTGCGACCCGAGCGAAAGCGAACAGACGAAGCAAAATCTGCGTAAATCTGCGTGCTGATTTTTTCACGCTGATTTCGCAGATTTACGCAGATAGGCCTAGGATTAAACCTTGAACTATGTAAAAATTCAAAAAAGAGAATCAATTTAATCGAGTTCAAAAGTTTTTCTAAAAAAATAATGGGTCCTTTTCAGACCCATTATATAGTTTTTAAATATTTGAAAGAAACGGCGCTTTCCGTACAAAAGTATCATCAAACAATTGTTCAATTAGAAAATGCGCCAAATCGGTTGCGCTGATTTTGTCCCCCAAACAATCTTCCAAACTGACATTCGTTTCAAACCGTTCATCCGTCTGCTCAATCAACGGAAGACGAACCAATGTCCAATCAATATTGCTCGCCTTAAGCAACTCATATTCAACTTGCTTGTTTTCGGTCGAAATCGGAAAGTTTTTTTTCATCCAATCGGTTGCAAAAATAACTTTTGGACTTTTCTTATCCAAAGCCGTATCAACATTAAGTCCTGTCGTAACAATATAACGACGAATATGCAACGCCTTCATTGCCTTGATAACATTGGAACTAGATTGAGAAAAAAGAGTGGGTTCACTTGCGGGAATCCCTAAACCCAAAGTACTGATCACGGCCTGACTGTCCGTAAACAACCAATAAACGGAATCATAATCGGCCACGTTACCGACAACGATTTCCACTAGATTGCTTTTAATTGAAAAATTATCGGGATTTCTGAGAAGAAGTTTAATGTGAAAACCTTGTCTGATTAATTCTTTTACAAGGTATTTTCCCGACTTTCCGGTACCGCCTATGACGGCAACTTTTATATTTTGTTTCATTTTTTTCTTTATAAAATTTTAAACATAAATTTTCTGTTCGTCTTTTCCGAAAGAGAAAATCGAACAGGCAAAAGCTAATATGCTTTTGCAGACTTTGCTGTTATTTTATAAAGAGATTTTAATGCTGTAAAATTATACAAATTAAATGGCAATGACAATGGCAAAATCAAACTCAATATCAATATCAATATCAATATCAAAAATCAATCTAAAGTTTAAAATCTTAAATCATTACCCCAACCACCCGTCACGATCCAAACTTCGGTATTGAATCGCTTCGGCTATATGTCCTGAAACAACTTGGGAAGAATCATCCAAATCGGCAATGGTTCTGGCTACTTTCAGGATTCTGTCGTAGGCACGAGCCGAAAGATTTAGCCGTTCCATGGCGGTTTTTAGTAACTCTTTGGAAGCATCATCAAGAGCGCAATGTTCCCTAATATGCTTAGTACTCATTTGAGCATTGTAATGAATATGTTCCATTTCTTCAAATCGTTTAGACTGTATTTCTCGGGCAGAAGTTACTCTTTTGCGAATATCAACACTGCTTTCCGCTTTGCGGTCATCGGATAATTTTTCAAAAGGAACGGGAGTCACTTCAATATGAATATCAATTCTGTCCAATAAAGGTCCCGAAATCTTACTCAAATATCTTTGCATTTCGTGGGGAGAAGAAACTTGCGGTGAATCAGGATCATTAAAGAAACCACTCGGACTAGGATTCATGCTCGCCACCAACATGAATGACGACGGATAAGTCACTGTAAACTTGGCTCTCGAAATAGTTACTTCCCTGTCCTCAAGAGGCTGACGCATTACTTCCAAAACGTCTCGTTTAAACTCAGGCAATTCGTCCAGAAACAAGACTCCATTATGTGCCATCGAAATTTCTCCAGGTTGCGGATAACTTCCTCCCCCGACAAGTGCTACATTCGAAATCGTATGATGCGGACTGCGAAACGGCCGTTGGTTCATCAATCCCACTTCCTTCAACTTTCCGGCTACGCTATGAATTTTAGTAGTTTCCAGTGCTTCCCGCAAAGTCATAGGAGGCAAAATACTAGGCAATCTTTTTGCCAACATCGTTTTTCCCGCTCCGGGTGGACCAATCAAAATAATATTATGTCCTCCAGCAGCAGCTATTTCCATACAGCGCTTAATACTTTCTTGTCCTTTTACATCGCTAAAATCAAATTCAGGAAAATCAAGTGTTTTGTAAAATTCAGCTCTAGTATCGATAATTGTAGGCTCAAGCGTTCCTTTTCCTTCTAAAAAATCAATCACTTCTTTCACATTCGAAACGCCATACACATCCAAACCGGACACAATTGCTGCTTCATTAACATTTTCCAAAGGAAGAAAAAAACCTTTAAAACCTTCTTCTTTTGCTTTTATCGCGATCGGTAACGCACCACGGATAGGCTGTAAACTCCCATCAAGAGACAACTCTCCCATGATAACATACTGCTCATAAATATCCGATTTAATTTGTGACGAAGCTACCAAAATCCCAATTGCCAATGTAAGATCATAAGCTGAACCTTCTTTACGCAAATCGGCAGGTGCCATGTTGATAATGATTTTTTTGCCGGGCATTTCATAGCCGTTATTCTTGAGTGCGGCTGCAATTCGATAGCTACTTTCCTTAATAGCATTGTCTGGCAATCCGACCAAATGATAGCCAATTCCCTTGTCCATATTCACCTCGACAGTAATAGTCGTAGCTTCTACCCCAAAAACAGCACTTCCATAAACTTTGATTAACATATAAATAGTTTTGACTAAATATATATACTATTTTACTTTCAACCAAAAATATTTAATCAAATTCCTACTTAAAATTAAAATCACGAATAAACCAATCCAATTTGTTCTCTCACATCTTCAACAATTTTTATCAAATCCAAACTGTTTTGATGTGACCAAAGCTCGCTTTCAATTTTGTCAGACCAAAGGCAAGCATGGCATTCCTCTATTTCATGGGCATACCCTTTTCCGAGTTTTGGTCTCTTGATTTTTTCTTTGTCCTCACCTTGAATCAAAGTATAAGACTCTGCCATATACCACTGCGGATTAATATTTATGCGGCCTTGCGTACCACTTATAGTCGCTTTATGATTGGAAGAAGATAAAAAACTCGAATGTAAAATCGCCTGAGCAGACTCATACTGCAAAATAATGGAAGTCTGAAGATCGGCTCCTGTAGCATGAAAATTAGATTTGGCAGCAATTTCCTTTGGAATTCCCAGTATCAAATAAGCCAAAAACAATGGATAAACACCAATATCCATCAATGAACCACCACCAAGTTTCATATCGGTCGTTCTGTTTCCTTCTAAATTTTCGACTACAAAAGCAAAATCAGCATTCACATATTTCACTTCTCCTATGAATCCGTTTTGAACGTGTTGCAACACTTCCTTCACTGAAGGATTAAAACGGGTCCAAAAAGCTTCCATCAAAAATTTATTATATTCTTTCGCCGTTTTGACCATTTGCAACGTATCTTGATAATTTAAAGCAATTGGTTTTTCACAAAGTACATGCTTGTTATTTTGCAATGCCTTGATGGTAAGTTCGGCATGCGAATCATGTGGCGTAGCTATATAGAGAATATCGACACTGTCATCTTGAAAAAGCTCATCATAAGAACCGTAAGCTTTTGGACATTGAAATTTGTTGGCAAACTCTTGGGCTTTCTCCAAATTTCTGGAAGCCACAGCACTAAGTTCAGCCGATTCAATTAATTGCAGATCTTTGGCGAATTCGTCTGCAATTCTTCCTAAACCAACAATTCCCCATTTTATTTTTTTGTTATTATCCATTATTGTCTCACTTTTTAATAGAGTAAATATAATATATCATGGTTTGTCTCTCCCGATAAATCTTTCTTTTCCCAGCAAAAAATTTACCGCTCTCAAAACATTTTTATCGATTGATTCTTCTGTCTTTAAAAAAGATATATATCTAATAATTTCCAACTGCAGTGATGGTCGCAAACTATCAAATATTCTTTGAGTGTCCAGATTTTCATTTAAAGCTTTTACAAGTTTAGGATGCATCGGAATCACTCTTTCTTCCGAATCGAAAGCAATTTCAAAATTGGCTGTGTCTCCTACTTCCTTCTGAGCCATTTTTCTCATGGGAGTATTCAGGTACAAACGCCAGTGCCCACTATACTTTATCAAAGTCTGGATAAATTGGTGACCTTCAATTTTTATTTTCACCGGAATCTTCCCTTTGTTTTTGTTTGCATCACGAAAAACAGATTCCAAAACAGCATCAGGAATAAAAACAAAGGGGTTAACTCCTATTATATATATTTCTGCTGAAAATTTATAAATCTTGCTGTTGTCCATTTATTATCATTTTTCAAATCGAAAATACAAAATATAAAAACAAAAATCATTTAAACTAAGGTACACGAAAATTATACTTTTAAAAGTTTACGGCTTAAATTTATTATATTCGAAAAACATTATAGCACCTAGAAAAAAAAATTAACAACTAATTATCAAATATTTAATCACAATATCTCAGAAAAACCAGCGTTTTTAAAATAAGAATTATCGACGATAACTAATTTAAAACCAACCATTATGAAAAACAAAATGAAATTTTTAGCAGTTTTAGGTGTTTTAGGAATTTTTATTTCATTTTCCTTCAGTTCATTGAATACTAAAAAAATAATAGTTATTGATGCGGGACATGGAGGAGAAGATTTTGGTGCACAATTTGGTGATGCTCAAGAAAAGAAAATAGTTGAAAGTATTGCGAACAAAATAAGTCAACTAAATAGTAAAGGCGATACTGAAATTATTCTGCTAAGAGAAGATGATAGTTTTATTGAATTAAGCGAAAGAGTCAATAAAATAAACAAAATAAATCCCAGTTTATTAATTTCTATTCATATAAATGCTTCTAAAAATTCAAACGAAAATGGAGTAAACGCTTATGTTTCGAAAGAAAATGATTTTTACAAAAAGTCAGTTAAAAACGCTAAAGATTTGATTGAAAAAATTTCGAATGACAAATTAGCAAAAGGGGAAGTTAAAGATTCAAACTTATTTTTAACTAAAAAATCAAAATGCCCAGCATTGGTATTAGAAGTTGGCTATTTATCAAATGAAAAAGACAGAAGCTATATTACAAGCGAAAATGGACAAAATGAAATTGCGAATAAAATATATGAATTCATAAAAAAATAAAAGCCTATCTATCGTAGCTTCCTAACCTCGTTTAAAAGTCTTTAAACGAGGTTTTCTTTTGCAATTTCCACACAAGTTTTAATTTCAATTATTAACCGGATTCACAAAAAACAAACATAAATTTGCGTAGTCAAATGACTTCATATATATTTGTAGTCAAATAACTTCATATTGTGAATTTAAGACGAGACGTATTTCAAGCCATTGCAGATCCAACAAGACGAGCAATACTACTGATGGTAACTTCACAAGCCATGACAGCGGGAGCGATAGCTTCAAACTTTGATACAGCAAGACCAACTGTTTCAAAACATTTGCAAATACTAACTGAATGCGAATTGCTAAGACAAGAGCAAAACGGAAGAGAAATTTTCTATCACCTCAATGCAACAAAAATGAAAGAAGTAGCCGATTTCATAGAGCCGTTCCGTAAAATTTGGGATGATCGATTTAATAAACTCGAAGATTTAATGAAAAACTATAAAAAGAAATAATATATGGAGTCAAAAACGAAAGTCAATGCACAAGACGACAAACAGGAATTAATAATCACAAGAAAATTTGACCTGCCATTGGAACTACTTTTTAAAGCCTACGAAGAACCTGAGCTTTTTGAGCAATGGATGGGAACTAAAGTATTAAAAATGGAAAACAAAAAACATGGCGCTTATGCTTTTGAAACCTCACATGAAGGCAATGTCGTGTTTAAAGCAAATGGAACAATACATGAATTTGTCCCGAACCAAAAAATCACGAGAACATTTGAAATGGAAAATACACCATTCCCAGTTCAATTGGAATTTCTTGAATTCGAAAAAATAACAGACAACACCAGTAAACTTACTATGCAAATCGTTTTTAAATCTGTTGAACACAGAAATCAATTGCTCCAAATGCCATTTGCGCAAGGCATAAATATGGCTCACAACAGGTTACAAGACATCATTAACAAATTAAAATAAATTTATCATGACAAAAAGAATTAAAATTACCTATTGGGTTGCTACCCTTTGGTTATCATTGGGAATGGTTTCTACTGCTATTGTACAGCTTATAAAAATGAAAGAAGAAGTCACTAAAACCTCTATAACTTTGGGATATCCACTCTATTTTTTAACCATCATTGGCGTATGGAAATTATTGGGAGTTATAGCTATCCTCATACCTAAATTTCCTTTGCTTAAAGAATGGGCATATGCCGGCTTCTTTTTTGCAATGACCGGAGCAATAGTTTCACATTTGGCAGTTGGAGATGAACTAAAAGAATATTTCGGACCAACATTATTGCTAATCCTAATAATTGTTTCTTGGTATTTTAGACCTAATGACAGAAAAATCGGTTTACAAAACTGATGAAATCTAACTTTTTAGAATTAACCTCTTTTAAAGCAATTTGAAAGAGGTTCTTTTTTTTGTCTTTCTTTTAATTGTAACCAAAATCCAATATATTTACATACAACATAATAAAGAATTTCAGCAAAATTGTTTTTCAAAACAACCAATAATGACTCACAGAGAAAAAATAAATCAAGCGATAACTCAATTTGTTAAAGGTGGAGATACTAGTGATTTCCAATTACTAGACAAAGTATTTCATCATGATTTTAGAGTTACCAATAATGGTTTTATGGGAACGCCCGGAGTTACTATTATTGACAAACAAAAATACTTATCAAATATCAAAGAGGGTATTTTTGGCGGATTACCCAGAACTATGATTATTGAAAGTATAGACGAAAGTGATACAATTGCAATGGTAAAACTACGTTTAGAAAGTTCAGAAAATCATTTTATTTCATACAACTCACTCATTTTAGACACTGATGATGAATGGAAACTCATCAATAATCTAGCTGTGGTTGAACCAAAAAAGTAAGCCTTAAATATTTTACTAAAATTATGTCATCACAAAACTCTCCTTCAAAATCATTTTATTCATTGTGCAGGATTGTACTGTTTTATATTTTGAGTGTTGTAATCTTTGCTATTATTTCCGGATTAAGCAAAAATTTTCATCTAGCCGATTATCTGTCCATTTTAGTCACATCAGTCATAACCTTTTTCTTAGTCTTATTGTTTTCTAAATGGGACAAACTCACTTTAGCTGATATAGGATTGAAAATTCAAAATACAAGCTTACTAAGGTTTATGAGTGGCTTTGGAATTGGTATTTTATTGGTAATCATACAAGCTGCCATTGCTTCGACTTTTGCTGAAATACAATTCACTTTATCTGCAGATGTTCCAGTCATGAGCATCATTTCTTCTTTAGCTCTTTATTTTGTTGTTGCATTAAGAGAAGAACTCGTTTTTCGTTCCTACGCATTACGAAATTTATCCAATTCGACAAATCCAATCTTCGCTTTAATATTTATAACCATAATCTTTATACTTGAACATGTAATTTCCGGAATGTCATGGAAAATGTCAATTATAGGAAGTGGACTTGGAGGAATTCTATTTGGTTTAGCTGCCCTTAAAACAAAAGGATTAGCATTGCCACTGGGAATTCATTTTTCATGGAATTTTACACAATGGATGTTAGGTTTTAAGAACAACACTGGCATCTGGAAAGAAGTAGTTAAAAAAGGTCACGAAGCTCATGCCGAAAATATTGCCTTGATCGGTTTTGTCATCGCTATGTTTATTGGAATCAGTGTCATACTTATAATTTATAAAAAACAAAAAATATAAATAATTATCGCCTATCTACTTATTTGTCAACAACTAACAATCAATTACTATTTCGAAAACAACGTATGACAATAGCTGTATTACTTTTTGATGATTTTGAAACTTTAGATGTATTTGGCCCGGTTGAAATATTTGGAAGACTTGTTGATCTATACTCCATCAAATTCTATTCGCTTAATGGCGGACAAATAAAAAACAGACACGGAGTTTCTGTTTTAACTGAAAAGTTAGATACAATTAATAGCTCCTTGGAAATTTTCCTGATTCCCGGTGGATTAGGAACACGAACAGAAGTTAACAACAAATTACTCATCCACAAAATCAAAGAAATAGCAGACTTTAGCAAATATGTATTAACTATCTGCACAGGAAGTGCTTTATTAGCAAAAACGGGTTTATTGGATAACAAAAATGCGACATCTAACAAAAGGGCTTTTGCCTGGGTAACAACTAATGGAATCAATGTAATTTGGAACAAAAAAGCCAGATGGACTGTAGACGCAAAGTTCTACACTTCCTCAGGTGTAAGTGCAGGAATGGATATGTCTCTTGGCTTTTTGAGTGACCGCCATGGAATTGATTTTGCCCGAAAGGTCGCATTCGAAATTGAATACAATTGGGTAGAAGATAAAGATAGTGACAGTTTCAAAGCTGTGTAAAACAACATTTTTCAAAATTTCAACTCGATTGACAAGAAGACAGAAGCTTATGATTTTGTCTTAAATTATAACGCCAAAACAAGTAATTTCTTTAAATTTGATTCAAATAATATATAAAAAAATACCATGGGACTATTTAATGCCATTATGGGCAATGCTTCAGAAGTAAATATTGAAAATCTTTCGAAAGAATTTGAACCTTTATTGATTGAGGGCGAAAAAATCGAAAGAGGGTATAAAGTAATTAAGGATATGTTTGTTTTTACCAATAAAAGAATGATTTTGGTAGAAAAACAATTGGTAGGAAGTAAAGTGGATTATCTTTCGATTCCTTATTCTTCTATTAAAAAATTCTCCAAAGAAAGTGCAGGAATTCTAGATATGGATGCCGAATTAAAAATTTGGCTAACTGGTGAATCTGAACCAATTTCCAAACAATTTGGCAAAAGTGGCAACAACATCAATGAAGTATATCAAATCTTGAGTCAGCATATTTTAAAATAAGTATTAAGAAGTGAGTATTGAGTATTAAGATTTTTTTTGTGCAAGCTGAATAAATCTTAATACTTGATACTTTTAAAAACCTACATTCTATGAAAATAATCATACGCACTTTTAAGCTTCAACTCAAGCACACTTTCACGATTTCGAGAGAGTCTCATGATATACAGCCAACACTGATTGTTGAATTGCAAAGTGATGGTTTTTCGGGTTTTGGTGAAGCAACTTCAAATCCATATTACAATATCACAGTGGATAGCATGAGGGCAAATTTGGAATCAATAATTCCGTTCATAGAATCTCATAATGACGAAACTCCAGAGGAATTCTGGGATAGTGCTCATGCATTATTGAAACATGATATGTTTGCATTGTGTGCGTTGGATATGGCTTATAATGATTTGTACGCCAAGAAAAAAGGCAAAAAATTATATGAACTTTGGGGCAACTCTCCTTTACACAACCCTAAAACCGATTATACTATCGGGATTGACAAAATTGATAAAATGGTGATGAAGCTGAAAGAAATGCCTTGGCCAATTTATAAAATCAAATTGGGCACCAAAGACGACATTGCTATTGTTACTGAATTGCGTAAACATACCGATGCCCGTTTTCGAATTGATGCCAATTGCAGTTGGACAGTTTCGGAAACAATTAACAATGCAATTGCCTTGAAAAAATTAGGAGTTGAATTTCTGGAACAACCGATGAAAGCGGACCAATGGGCAGCACATAAAGAGGTTTTTAAACATTCTGTTTTGCCAATCATTGCAGATGAAAGCTGTATAGTTGAGGAAGATGTTGCCAAATGTCACAACCATTTTCACGGAGTAAACATAAAACTGGTTAAATGTGGCGGACTCACTCCTGCCCGAAGAATGATTGCCGAAGCCAAACAACTTGGCATGAAAACAATGGTAGGTTGTATGACAGAATCTACAATCGGAATTTCGGCCATTGCACATTTATTGCCTGAGTTGGATTATGTAGATATGGATGGTGCTTTGTTATTGTCTGAAGATATTGCCACAGGCGTTACAATTACTGATGGAATAATTCATTACGCTGATGGAAATGGAATAGGTGCCGAATTAATAAAACACTAAACCAAATGCAAGTAAACGAGATTCCCAACAGAACGTTTTACAAAGACGGAGAAGAATTTTTATACTTCGGCGGAACCAATTATCTTGGAGTGACAACCCTGCCTGAGTTTCAAAAAATACTGTTGGCTGCATTTCAAAAATGGGGAACAAGCTATGGAAGCTCCCGTTCGGCTAATATTCAATTGGAGATTTACGAAATAGCAGAAAACCTTCTTACCCAACAAATCGGAACAGAGGCAGTCGTTACGGTTTCATCCGGTATGTTGGCTGGAAAACTGGCTTTGGAACAATTAGAACATACAAGCGACTTGGTTTTTCATTTTCCCAATACCCATCCTGCATTACTTCATCCTTTTTCATTACCGTTAATTCAAAACGGAAAATTAAATCCTTTTCTTTTTGATGTAACTGTTTCAAAAATTGGAATTGTTGCCGATGCCATTCCTTCTTTGGAAGTTACTCCAATTAATTTGGACATCTTAAAAGATATTCCAAACGACAAAGAAATCACTTTACTACTAGATGAATCACACAGTATCGGAATTTTGGGCAGCAAAGGACAAGGCGTTTTGAAGCAATACGAACTTCCAAATGTTCGCTGTAAAATAAGTATTGCATCCCTTGGAAAAGCCATGGGACTTTCAGGCGGAATAATTGCTGGAGATTTCCAATTTATAAACGAAATAAAAAAACAGCGGAATTTTGTTGGAGCTTCCGGAATGAATCCTGCTTTTTTGGAGACCTTTGTTAACGCACAATCTATCTATAAAAAACAAAGACAGCAACTTAAAAACAATTTAAATTATGTTGCCAATAATTTAATTCCGAACAGTTGCTTTACTTTTAACGAAGAATATCCAGCGATTTACTTTGATAATGACGAACTGCTCCAATTACTTTTAGAAAACAATATTATCCCAACTTCCTTCCCCTATCCTACCGCATCAGGAAAATTAAGCCGAATTGTAATCAGTGCTCATCATACAGAAACCGACTTGAACAAAATGATTCAACAACTAAATATTTTTACGCAAATGGATTCAGGATTAGAAGGAGACATCCGATTTACGCTATAGCCAAAAAACATAACTTCTAAAGATGGGAATCAATTAAAGTTTCATTTATTTTTTTATAACAAAAACCAATATTCTTATTGTATTTACAACTCAAAAACAGGTAATTCTTAATAAATCAAAACAAACTGATATAATTCACACATACAATCTTCAAAATTCAAGCCTAAAAAATATCTTAAATTAAATTATTGTTACTTTTTAATGATTTTTACATCACCCCCTAAAATTATAGTGGGGTCAAAATACAAAATTGATAAAAATGAATATCAAACACCCTAATTGGAAGGGTAATTAAAATGATTTTTTATTTTTGCATAAAAAAAATAAAAATATAAACTAAAATGCGGAAAATAGTTTTAAGTGTGATTCTTGTCACCGTTCTGGTGCTATCCTATTGCTCAAATTTCTTTTTAACAAAAAATCCAACAAACCCTACTGAAATTGCAAAATTCGATACTGGAGATATAGCATGGATGCTTGTATCTTCGGCATTAGTATTATTAATGACACCGGGATTAGGTTTCTTTTACGGTGGTATGGTCGGAAAGAAAAACGTAATCAGCACCATGCTTCAAAGTTTCATGGCAATGATTATAGTAACCGTTTTATGGGTACTTATTGCTTTCGGACTATCATTTGGACCTTCAATTGGAGGAGTAATAGGAAATCCTTTGCCTAACATCTTTTTTCAAGGAGTAGGTTTTGGTACTTCATGGAAACTGGCACCAACAATCCCTTTTTTACTTTTTGCACTATTCCAGGCTAAATTTGCCATCATAACTCCCGCAATTGTAACTGGAGCTTTCGCAGAACGTATTCGTTTTTGGGCGTACCTATTATTTATGGTATTGTTCATTTTATTTGTTTACACCCCTTTATGCCATATGACTTGGCATCCTGATGGATTATTATACAATTTTGGAGTATTGGATTTTGCCGGAGGAACTGTAGTACACATGAGCGCAGGATGGGCAGCTCTTGCCGGAGCAATGTTCCTTGGAAGAAGAAAAGTACCAAAATGCAATCCTGCCCGTATTACATACGTATTATTAGGAACCGGTTTATTATGGTTCGGATGGTTTGGGTTTAACGCCGGTTCTGCAATGGGAGCCAATGGCATTGCAAGTCAGGCACTTGGAACAACAACTGTAGCTGCCGCAGCTGCCTCAATGGCATGGGTATTTATTGATAAAATTATGGGGCATAAACTTTCAGCAATGGGAGCTTGTATTGGAGCTGTAGTTGGATTGGTAACAATTACTCCTGCTGCAGGATTTGTCAGCATACCTCACGCAATAACCATTGGAATCTTGGGAAGTATTGTTAGCAATGTTATGGTTAGCAAATTTCCAAAAGGAAAAATCGATGATGCTTTAGATGTATTTGCCTGCCACGGCGTTGGTGGAATGGTTGGAATGTTATTGACCGGAGTTTTTGCTTCCAAAGATATCAATCCCGCTGTAGTCAATCAAGGACTTGCTTTTGGAGAAACCACATTATTTATTCATCAATTGATTGCTTTAATCGGAGTTTCCATTTTTGCATTTGTTACATCTTATTTCCTTTTTTATATAGTTAATAAAATAACACCCCTAAGAGTCTCTGAAGAAAAAGAACATCTTGGACTGGATATTTCACAACACGGAGAATATCTATAGAACACTTTCAATTCACAAATCAAACACCCACTCGCGGGTGTTTTTTTTTGCCTAAAACTCACCTATCCCTAAATTCTTTCCAACCAGATATTGCAACGCTATTTATCACAAATAAAAAACAAATTTTAAAAAGAAACAATCAGTTATAAATCCCCGCAAAAAACTCAAATACCAACAAATCATTACATAATTTGTAAATATTACATTTATTTTTAATAAATTTAACAAAACGATTCAAAATGAGAACGATACCCAAATCCTCAAAGAGACATCTGCAACCACAAAAACCTCCTTAGGCAACTAAACACAAGTCCTAAATATAAAATCAACAGTGAATAAAATTTTAAGTAATCGTTAACAAAAAGACCGCTCATCTGCCAAAATATCCGATAATTCAGCAAATAATACATTAATTTAAAAATAAAACTTAAAGAAAACTTAAAACTTTATTGACACATTCTATTTTTTAGCTTCAAAAAATAAATACCCCTCAAAACAGATAGGTCGTAAATCAGATTTTCGTAAAAATAACCAAGATACCCCATAATTTTTGGAGGGTATGCAATGATTTAATACTTTTATAAAAAATTAAAAAACTAAAAACTATGCGAAAAATTATTTTAAGTGTGATACTAATCACAATCCTAGTATTATCAATTTTTTCAATTCATTTTCTTGCTGAATCACCAAAGTTAGGAGCTCACGTTGTTGAATTAAAATTAGACACTGGAGATACGGCTTGGATGATAGTTGCCACTGCCCTTGTATTATTAATGACCCCGGGTCTTGGATTCTTTTATGGTGGAATGGTAGGCAAAAAGAACGTCATTAGTACCATGTTACAAAGCTATATGGCTATGGTTATCGTAACCATCTTATGGGTTTTAATTGGTTTTGGTCTTTGTTTTGGACCTTCAATCGGAGGTTTTATAGGTGACCCTAGCTCAAATTTATTTTTCAATGGAGTAAACGCTAACTCAGCTTGGGAATTGGCTCCAACTATTCCTTTTATTCTATTTGCTTTATTCCAAGCAAAATTTGCCATCATCACTCCTGCTTTAGTAACTGGAGCATTTGCTGAAAGAGTTCGTTTTTGGGCTTACTTATTATTCATGGTATTATTCATATTATTTGTATACGCTCCATTATGTCACATGACTTGGCATCCTGATGGAATGTTCTTCAAATGGGGAGTATTAGATTTTGCTGGTGGAACTGTAGTACACATGAGTGCTGGTTGGGCTGCATTGGCAGGAGCTATCTTCTTAGGAAAAAGAAAAGTTCAAAAAACAAACCCAGCTCGTATTACTTATGTATTATTAGGAACTGGTTTATTATGGTTCGGATGGTTTGGTTTCAATGCCGGATCTGCTGTAGGTTCTGGAAGCCTTGCTGCTCAAGCTTTGGGAACTACTACTGTTGCTGCTGCCGCCGCTGCAATGGGATGGGTATTCCTTGATAAAATTATGGGACACAAACTTTCAGCAATGGGAGCTTCAATCGGAGCTGTAGTTGGACTGGTTGCTATTACTCCAGCTGCTGGATTCGTAAGTATTCCTCACGCTATCGCAATTGGTATCATCGCTAGTATCGTTAGTAACCTTGCCGTTAGCAAATTCCCTAAAGGAAAAATCGACGATGCTTTGGACGTATTTGCTTGCCACGGTATAGGTGGTATGGTTGGTATGCTTCTAACAGGTGTATTTGCATCAAAAGCAATTAATCCAATCGTTGGTGACAACCAAGGTTTAATTTTTGGTGACGCCACTTTATTCTTAATTCAATTAAAAGCTTTAGTTTTAGTTTCGATATTTGCTTTCACAGTTTCTTATGTTTTGTTCTTTATCGTTAACAAAATCACTCCTTTAAGAGTTACTGAAGAAAGAGAAGAACTTGGATTAGACATCTCTCAACACGGAGAATACTTGTAAGACTCAATTTCCAAATACAAAAAAAAACACTCTAGATTCATTTCTAGAGTGTTTTTTTTTCATCAATTATCTATCCAAAATATATGATGTCTTTAACAGAAAGTAAGTCATTATATTCTTAAATTTATTATCCTTTTTACAATCCAATTTTTTTTTCAATCCACGCCATTTCTCAGCTCTAAATCTTATTGTCCAGAATAATAATTATAACCAAAAAAATAATACTATTATGGAATTAGAAATTGAACAAATCAGAGACCAACAGAAAGAAACATGGAATAAATTTTCTCCCGGTTGGAAAAAATGGGACGAACTCACAATGGATTTCCTAAAACCAATGGGAGATGAAATAATTAAACTGCTCAACCCAAAAAGTGACGCTATCGTTCTGGATGTCGCTGCCGGCACCGGGGAACCTGGATTGACTATTGCTTCTCATTTAAACGGAGGAAAAGTCATTTCTACAGACTTAGCCGAAGGTATGCTCGAAGTAGCACAGGAAAACGCAAAAAAGAGGGGCATCAAGAATTTCGAAACTATCGTTTGTGATGTTTGTGAACTACCCTTTGAAGATAATACTTTTGATGCTGTTAGTTGTCGTTTCGGATTCATGTTCTTTCCTGATATGGAATTAGCTATAAAAGAAATGAAACGCGTCCTTAAACCCGGAGGCAAAATAGCAACTGCCGTTTGGAACATCCCGGATAAAAATTTCTGGATTACAGCAACTATGGAAACCATAAGTAAAAATATAGAAATAACTCCTCCTCCACCTAGAGCTCCCGGAATGTTTCGCTGCGCAAAAGAAGGTTTTATGACTGATTTATTCTCACAAGCTGGCCTAAAAAACGTTTCAGCAAAAGAAGTCACAGGAAAATTAAATTGCAAAACTACTGACGTTTATTGGAGCCTAATGAATGAGGTTGCCGCTCCCGTTGTTGCTGCGCTTAGTAAAGCCGATGAAGCATTAAAACAAAAAATAAAAACCGAAGTATATTCATTAGTGAATGAAAGATATCCTGAAGGCGCAGTTGCTATAGATTCCAGTGCACTTGTAATTTATGGAGAAAAATAGCACCTCAAAAAGAATCAAAATTAAATCAAACAACTCTTAAAACAACAAATCATAAACAAGCACATCGCTTAAAAAAGCAAACCATGACATCTATACAAATTACCTTAACCATACTTATTTTATTATTTATAGGAGGCATTCGTATCGCCCAAGAATATCAACGTGCAGTAGTGTTTAGACTTGGTCGTTTCAAAAACATAAAAGGTCCAGGGATTTATTGGATTATTCCTTTTATAGAGAGACAACAACGGGTAGACATTCGAACAAAAACTGTCGATCTGGAACAACAGGAAACCATTACAAAAGACAGCGTAACCATTAAGGTTAACGCCGTGCTTTGGTTTAAAATAACGAGTCCTGAAAATGCAATTATCAAAGTGGCCGACTATAACAAAGCTGTTTATCAATTTTCTGTCACTGCATTACGAAATATTATCGGGCAACATTCTCTTGATGAAGTATTGCGAGAAAGAGAACAAATCAATGGGACGCTTCAAAAAATTGTTGACTCGGCGACCGAGCCATGGGGAATTAAAATAGAGATGGTAGAGATGAAAGATGTCGAAATTCCAGAAGCAATGCAAAGAGCCATGGCACGTGAAGCAGAAGCCATAAGAGAAAAAAGAGCACGTATTGTAAAAGCGGAAGCCGAACTAGAAGCATCCATAAAACTAACCCAAGGAGCAAAAAAAATGGAAGAAAGCCCAATTGCACTCGAATTAAGACGTATGCAAATGCTGGCGGAAATAGGGATAGACAATAATACGACTACTGTAATCCTCATCCCATCAGACTTCACAAACGCCGCAAAAAGTTTAACAAAACTGGTTGATGAAAATAAATTGAACAAACCTTAAGCTATATGGAAACTCATGTTGTAAAAATATTAAAAGCATTTTACATCAACCACGATGTAAAATGCTTTGTAACAGAAAAACCCTCTGGGTACGATTTCATACCTGGGCAAGCTACTGATGTTTCCATAAACCTTCCTGAATGGGAGGATAAATTACGTCCTTTTACTTTTACTAATTTAAAGGAACAAAATTATCTCGAATTCATGATTAAGATTTACAAAGATCACGAAGGGGTTACTAATAAATTAGGTAGTATCAATGCGGGAAGCGAATTAATTCTCCATGATGTTTTTGGAGCTATTCAATACAAAGAAAAAGGAACTTTTATAGCAGGAGGAGCTGGTATTACCCCATTCATTTCCATCTTTCGTGATTTGTACAAAAAACAAGAAATACATGGAAACAAACTCATTTTTAGCAATAAAACAGCAGAAGATGTAATCATGCCCGAAGAATTACAAAAAATGCTGAAGAAAGACTTCTTAAACGTATTTACACGAGAAAATGTCATTGGTTTTCAAGAAAAAAGAATCGACCGAAATTTCCTAATTGACACCATTGCCGATTTCAGTCAAAACTTTTATGTATGCGGCCCCTCAGATTTTGTAAAAAACATTACAAACCATCTATTCGATCTTGGCGCAAATGTGGATACAGTAGTTTTTGAAAAATAATTTCCTTAGATTATTACAAAACAACAAAGCCATCACATATTGCGATGGCTTTATTGCTTCAATTATATTAAATCCTTTTATTTTTTAATCACATTTACTGCTTTCTGATTTTCTCCTTGACGAACTAAAACTAGGTATTCTCCAGCAGGTAAATCCTCACCAAACAGAATAGTTTTCTCATTGCTTTTTTCTATTCTTTTAATTAGTCTAGCCGACATATTATAAACTAAAACTTCCACTTTTTCATTACTTCCACTTGTTACTGCTAATGAAAACTGATAATTGGATGGATTAGGATAAGCAATAACATTAAATTCGACAATCTCATCAGCTGTATCCTCTATAAGTGTTTTACCCGTTCCCAAATGTTTCGCATTTGCAACTGGAGGCAAACAGTTATTGGTACATTTTCCTAAAAAATCCCCATGATTAAGGTGCTCCTGCACAGCTGATTGATCAACGCAAATCTCCATACAAGGATTCTTAGCACTTCCTGTTTTATGACAAAGAGTAACTTTCTCTACGCCGCTTTTACCCGCAAAACAGCGTGCATCTTCAGCATCAACCCTAGCAGCCGATTCAACTGGTATTGTATAAGAACACCCATTAGCATCTGTCACTGTTGCAACAAATCGTGCATCTGTAAGCAAAGTAGCATTAACAGAATAACTACCCCCCATCGATATATTCGCATTTGAAGTAGAAGTTGGCTGATTGTCACAACTATTGCCTGTTGTACTATTCGTATTAGCTCCGGGAATCCAAACTTCATCTCCCGCAGCATTGATATAATCACATATTAACTTACCATCTACTCGTTCTTTTATACGACCTGGCAATACAGTCTGTGGATTTACCATAGTAATAGAAACTCTGTAAGGTGCTTGTCCCCCTGTCGGTTTTACTGTAATAGTTGCAGTATCACCACCCGAAAAACCAAAATAAAGATTAGATTTATTGGTCGCAATTGTTGCCGATAAAGTAGAATTAATAATTATAATTGCTGTTGATGACGAACCATTATAATTAGAATTACCAACAAATGTCGCAGTCGCGGTATAAGTTCCTGGAGCCGAAGGCGCAGTAGCAGAATTATAAGCTCCTGCACAATTTGTTCCAACATAACTAAAAGTAAATGGAGTTACAATATGATCTCCTTCGACACCAACAGCATACGCTGTCACTGCATGTGCAATATTATCAAAATTAAAAGTGCCACCTCCTGTCACACTAACTGTTGTATTGGCTTTGCTTATCGCAATAGTAACGCTACCTGATTGATCGTTATAATTTGTTCCTCCTGTAAATGTCCAGTTGGCTGTTCCGCCGGGAACATTGGTAAATGAAGAACCTAGGTTCAAAGTGCTGCCCGTTGCAGAAAGGTCTCCTGCAACTCCAACAGCCGAACCTGTTGCTCCATGCGCGGCAGCATCATAAACACCTGTATACCCCGTTACTGTTACAACCGCATTGGCTTTGTTGATCGTAATGTCAACAGTTCCACTTTGTGGTGCATAGTTGTTGTTTGCAAATGACCATCCAACTGTACCTCCCGGATAATTGGTATATGTTGTTGGAGCAATAGTTACAGAAGATGAAAGATCTGCATCGGCAACGCCTGTGGCTGAAACCAAGCTCGCACCGTGCGCGGTTGCATCGTATGTTCCGACATATCCGTTGACAACAATATTGGCTGTGGCTTGGCTGATTACAATCGCTGCACTTCCGCTCTGGTCGTTATAATTTGTTCCTCCTGTAAATATCCAGTTGGCCGTTCCCCCGGGAACATTGGTAAATGAAGAACCAAGGTTCAAAGTGCTGCCCGTTGCAGAAAGGTCTCCGGCAACTCCAACAGCCGTACCTGTTGCTCCATGCGCAGCAGCATCATAAACACCTGTATAACCGTTTACTGTTACAACCGCATTGGCTTTGTTGATCGTAATGTCAACAGTTCCACTTTGTGGTGCATAGTTGTTGTTTGCAAATGACCATCCAACTGTACCTCCCGGATAATTGGTATATGTTGTTGGAACAATAGTTACAGAAGATGAAAGATCTGCATCGGCAACGCCTGTGGCTGAAACCAAGCTCGCACCGTGCGCGGTTGCATCGTATGTTCCGGCATATCCGTTGACAACAATACTGGCTGTGGCTTTGCTTATCGCAATAGTAACGCTACCTGATTGATCGTTATAATTTGTTCCTCCTGTAAATGTCCAGTTGGCTGTTCCGCCGGGAACATTGGTAAATGAAGAACCTAGGTTCAAAGTGCTGCCCGTTGCAGAAAGGTCTCCTGCAACTCCAACAGCCGAACCTGTTGCTCCATGCGCGGCAGCATCATAAACACCTGTATAACCGTTTACTGTTACAACCGCATCGGCTTTATTGATCGTAATGTCAACACTTCCACTCTGTGGTGCATAGTTGTTGTTTGCAAATGACCATCCAACTGTACCTCCCGGATAATTGGTATATGTTGTTGGAGCAATAATTACAGAAGATGAAAGATCTGCGCTGGCAACGCCTGTGGCTGAAACCAAGCTCGCACCGTGCGCGGTTACATCGTATGTTCCGGCATATCCGTTGACAACAATACTGGCTGTGGCTTGGCTGATTACAATCGCTACACTTCCACTCTGATCGTTATAATTTGTCCCTCCGGTAAATGTCCAGTTGGCTGTTCCCCCGGGAACATTGGTAAATGAAGAACCAAGGTTCAAGGTACTGCCCGTTGCAGAAAGATCTCCTGCAACTCCAACAGCCGAACCTGTTGCTCCATGCGCGGCAGCATCATAAACACCTGTATAACCGTTTACTGTTACAACTGCATCGGCTTTATTGATTACGAAGGTTTTGCTGTCGCTACTGGTTTCATGGTTGGCGTCCCCAGCATAAGTATAACTAGCTGTAGCGGTTCCTGCATTGGTGTTGTTGGCATAATCTGCTGTTGGGGTCAAACTCAGTCCACCAACACCTGTAACACTTACTGTGGCTGGGGTTTGTGCCGATCCGCTATACGTAAACGATCCGCCAACTATGGTCACTGTCGTAGTGGAAGATGCTTTGCCGATATCAAACGTTTTACTGTCGCTGCTGCCTTCATGGTTCGCATCTCCGGCATAAGTATAACTAGCTGTAGCGGTTCCCGCATTGGTGTTATTGGCATAATCTGCTGTTGGACTCAAACTCAATCCGCCGACACCGGAAACACTAACTGTGGCTGGGGTTTGTGCCGATCCGGTATACATAAACGGTTCGCCAACTATGGTCACTGTCGTAGTGGAAGATGCTTTGCCGATATCAAACGTTTTACTGTCGCTGCTGCCTTCATGGTTCGCGTCTCCTGCATATGTATAACTAGCCGTAGCCGTGCCTGCATTCGTGTTGTTGGCATAATCTGCCGTTGGGGACAAACTCAATCCGCCAACACCTGAAACACTTACCGTGGCTGGGGTTTGTGCCGAACCGGTATACGTAAACGGTCCGCCAACTATGGTCACTGTTGTAGTGGAAGAAGCTTTGCCGATATCAAACGTTTTACTGTCGCTACTGCCTTCATGGTTCGCATCTCCAGCATATGTATAACTAGCCGTAGCCGTACCCGCATTGGTGTTGTTGGCATAATCTGCCGTTGGGGACAAACTCAATCCGCCAACACCGGAAACACTAACCGTGGCCGGGGTTTGTGCCGATCCGGTATATGCAAACGGTCCGCCAACTATACTTACTGTTGTAGTGGAAGAAGCTTTGTCGATATCAAACGTTTTACTGTCGCTGCTGCCTTCATGGTTCGCATCTCCGGCATAAGTATAACTAGCTGTAGCCGTACCCGCATTGGTGTTGTTGGCATAATCTGCCGTTGGGGACAAACTCAATCCGCCAACACCGGAAACACTAACCGTGGCCGGGGTTTGTGCCGAACCGGTATACGTAAACGGTCCGCCAACTATGGTCACTGTTGTAGTGGAAGAAGCTTTGGCGATATCAAACGTTTTACTGTCGCTGCTACCCAAATAATTGTCATCTCCGGCATAAGTATAACTAGCTGTAGCGGTTCCTGCATTGGTGTTGTTGGCATAATCTGCTGTTGGGGTCAAACTCAGTCCGCCAACACCTGTAACACTTACTGTGGCCGGGGTTTGAGCCGATCCGGTATATGTGAACGGTCCGCCAACTATACTTACCGTTGTAGTGGAAAAAGCTTTGCCGATGGTAAAAGCTAAAGGCACAGAACTAGCGCCATTATAATTAACATCACTAGCTACAGTTGCAACAACTTGATACGCCCCCGCATTAGTAGGTGGTGTTGCGCTGGCACTATAAACAGTTGGAGACACTCCTGAGTAACTATAAGTAACTACCCCTGTTGATCCAGTTACTATCGATGAAATTGGCCCTTGTGCTGAACCGTTATATATAAAAGAAGTTGTTCCTGTTGCTGTTATTGCAGATTCTGCTTTGTTGATAACAAAATTTCCTGCGGACAATCCTGTCAGTGTATTGTAATTGGCACTATCTGTTGGAACAAAACTTGCCATAACAGGGTAAGTCCCTGCAGCCGTTTGCGTAGCGGAACCTCCTGTTAAAACATTACTTACCGTTCCTGGCACAGAACTAGTAGAAATACCTACTATAGCACTTTGTCCTGAACCTGTATAACTAACTGGTGAATTATTTACAATCAATGTTGCCGTTGGTGTTGCTTTGTTGATAACAAGCGTTGCATCTATTAATTTTGTTACTCCACCTCCAACAGCTTTAACTTTAAAACTATATGTTCCTGCATTAAGTGTATTTAATGTTGAAATAGATAAATTAGATGTTTTGGAGGTTGGAGTGTTACCACTAAAGGAAACGGTGGCAGGATTAAAACTTACAAGAATAGCACCAATAGGGAGTAAATTTAAAGGATCTATTGAAAGCGTTACATCTAAATTTCCGTTCCCTGATCTATCAATTTCTATTGTATACGTTACAGTTCCACCTGTTCCATAGGTCAGACTTGTAGATTGTGGCGTAATTGATGCACTGTCAAAGTTTGAGGCATCCGTAAAAAACACCTCATAAGTATACCCTGACAATAACCCGTCAGCATTAAGCAAAAGGTTAGCTCCCAATTCATAGTCCGTGACAAACCATGAAGCGGTAAAATTACCCGAGCTATCCGCTACAACTGTCCATGGTTGATGTGGGTCAGGTGTTCCATGATCGGGAATGGGTTGCGTAAGATGATCAACCTGCAAATTAATTATTTCATTTGGATACCAGCCCGTTCCTGTAATATAAACTGTTTCTCCCGGAGCATAATCCAAATCAGCTTGATCAAGTGATACAGTCTGTCCAAAACTTGCATTTGCAAAAAACAAATTTGCAATCAAAAAAATAAACGTTAAAAATGGCGATTTAGGTAAAAGTAGTCTCATAATCTATCAGGTTTTAAAGATTAAAATATAGAATATTAGTTATGTCAATCGTAAAACATAAACCAATAGGTGGGGCTTCCTATTTTCCTGATTCATTAAAAAAAGTACGTCTGAACAAAATGATTTTAACACGAAAAACACATCAATAACCATCTATTCCTCAAATACTTATTGTCTAATTTATGGAATTAAGAATACATTAATCTGCTTTTTTTTACATTTTCGATTAAACGAATAAAAAAAACTACCAACTACACATTCACTATTTTTTAAAGAAAAACAACAACTACAAAACCACATCCAGAGCAAAAAAATTAAAAAGAGCATAAGAATTTCTAAAAATTGGTCACAAAAAAACCTGTCCATTTTGAATGAACAGGTTTGCTATTTTAATTTAATCTTTATGTTTATTTCTTGAATTTAGAAATCCCTTCCTTCAACCAAGCTTCATATTCTTCAACGCTCACATAACTTATCGTTGATTGTTTCTGATTGAGATTATTTCCTTGCAAATCGGTTAAAACATACAAAGGCTGAGTGTTGGTATTGTATTTTGAAATCATGAAATCGGTCCACTTATCGCCTATTGTTTCAATTTCGGCTCCTGTTGATTTTGAAATAAACTGTTCACTTTTCGGTAATGGTCTTTTGTCATCCACATAGAGAGAAATAACCACAACGTCATTTTTCAGAATCGGGAGCACATTTTCAGTTGACCAAACGTTATTTTCCATTTTTCGGCAATTTACACAAGCATGCCCAGTAAAATCAAGCATTATCGGCTTATTTATTGTTTTGGCGTAAGCCAATCCTTTATCGTAATCATTAAAAACTGGAATTTGGTTTGGGCCTAAAACTGCACCTTCCGGCAAAGCAGCAGTTGAAGTATTTCCACTATTTAAATTCCCTAAGCCTAGAGGACTTTCACTATATTCCATAGGAGGAGGAAATGCGCTGATTAATTTTAGTGGAGCACCCCAAAGCCCAGGTATTAAATAAATAGTAAAAGATAAAACCAACAGTCCCAAAGACAATCTTCCGACCGAAATATGAGACATCGGGCTATCATGTGGCAATGTAATTTTTCCGAACAAATAAAAAGCCAAAACCCCAAAAATGGCAATCCAAATTACCAAGAACACTTCTCTTTCCAACAAATGCAATTGCAATACTAAATCAGCATTAGACAAAAATTTAAATGCTAAAGCCAGTTCCAAAAATCCCAATACCACTTTAACTGTATTCAACCATCCTCCTGATTTTGGTAAAGAATGTAACCAGCCAGGGAACATCGCAAAAAGCATAAATGGCAAGGCTAAAGCCAATGAAAATCCAAACATTCCTATTATTGGTGCGATTCCTCCTTTGGATGCTGCATCCACCAAAAGCGTTCCAACGATTGGCCCTGTACAAGAAAACGAAACAATTGCCAACGCCAACGCCATAAACAATATCCCGATAATTCCGCCCTTATCAGCTTGACTATCTACTTTATTTGCCCACGAATTGGGTAACATTATTTCAAAAGCACCTAAGAACGAAACAGCAAATACCACCAATAAAATAAAAAACAGAAGATTAAACCAAACATTGGTTGACAAGGCATTCAGTGCATCGGCACCAAAAATCCAGGTTACTAAAATTCCAAGTAATACATAAATCAAAATAATCGAAATTCCATATATGATGGCATTTCTGATTCCAGCTGCTTTGTTTTTACTTTGTTTGGTAAAAAAACTAACTGTCATTGGAATCATTGGGAATACACAAGGTGTCAGCAAAGCCGCAAAACCAGAAAAGAAAGCAATAAAGAAAATAGACCACAAACCTATTTCTGCCTTCGGTTTAGGCTGCTCTGCAACTTTATTTTCTGTTTTTTCAGCTGGTGCTACTTCTTTTGCTACAACCGTAAATGTACTTGCTGTGTCTGCTTTCGTAGTATCTTTTTTCGCTACTTCTACAGGAGTTGCTACTGCAACCGTTGATTCTGTTTTCGGAATTTTGAAAGTAAATTTCTTTTCCTGATTGATACATACTTCTTTACAAACCTGATAACTCAATTCGGTTTGGATAGAAGTCGCTTTGGGATTTGTCAATGTTATTTCTTGCTGAATTTGAGCTTTATCGTGAAAGAAAATTTCATCAACACCAAAAACATCATTGAAAGCCTTAGTCGTTTTACTTTCTTTGACTTTGCCAATCAAATTGTAGTTCCCTTTTTGATCCTTAAAAACAAGTTCCAAAGGCAGTGGACCTCCATCTGGTGTGAATTGTGAATACATATGCCAATCTTTTTCGATTACGGCATTAAAAGTCAAAATATAATTGGTTTCCGATTTCTTTTCGATTGCTATAGTCCATTTTACAGGATCTAAAACTTGAGCATTTACTTTTGCGAAAGCAAAAAAAGCAAACAGTATAAAAAATATTTTCTTCATTATTTAGAGTCTAAATTAATTCTATTCTAAGTATATTTTTGGTCGTATTTGAGGTTCTGAATCGATGATCGGCTCTTTGTCCAATGACCCAGACAATCTGATTGTTTGAGCATAAAAGCCAGGTATTTTCTTTTTCTATCAATGATAATTTTTCGTCCTTAAAAAATTTGCTTAACTTCTTGGATTTCCCTTCCATACCAAAGGGTTGAAAAGAATCTCCTGCTTCCCATTTGCGAATCACCAATGGGAAATCCAATTGATCTGCGTCGACAAATATAGTTTTATTTGATGCAACGGAGATAGCGGTTACTTTCGAAAAAGCCAATTTTAAGGGAATCTTAACTTCCGTATCATTTTCATGAATC
This sequence comes from Flavobacterium aquiphilum, assembly GCF_027111335.1. Classification (NCBI taxonomy): domain Bacteria; kingdom Pseudomonadati; phylum Bacteroidota; class Flavobacteriia; order Flavobacteriales; family Flavobacteriaceae; genus Flavobacterium; species Flavobacterium aquiphilum. The sequence continues at coordinate 3,723,892 of NZ_CP114288.1, forward strand.
AAAAACAACTCGTCTTCAGTTTCTGCAATTGCCGATAAAATAAGGGAATCCCTGTCTTTTAGCAAACGATAATCGGTAGAAAAAACTTGCTTACCTGATTGGCTGGCTACCAAATCATAAATATCTTCCCAAGCTGTAAAACCATATTCTTTCAGCCATTGGTACAAATACGACTGATAATTGGGTAATTGTAACAATAGGTTCAAATCAAAATGAATTTGATTGTCCTTTTCGCTTGCCACTTGCTGAAAAATCATACTCGCTGCATCTTCAACCATTGCCAACGATTCCTGCAAATAGCCTTCGGTTTTCAAAAAGGAAGCCATGAAATGAGGATTCAGCTCCTTCAAAATGGGAATCAAATGATGCCTAATTTTGTTCCTAACATATTTATCAGATGCATTGCTGCTGTCTTCCCGCCACTGAATATTATTTGCCTTAGCATAATTTTCAATTTCCTTACGGGACAAAAATAATAACGGCCGAATCACCCTGTCATTTTGTACCGGAATCCCGGTCAACCCTTCCAAGCCTGTCCCGCGTGTGAGATTAATCAAAAAAGTTTCAAGATTGTCATCGGCGTGATGTGCGGTCACTATGTAGTCAAATTTTTCGGTTTCCAATAACTCGTAAAACCAGTTGTAACGTAGTTCCCTCGCGGCAACCTGAGTGGATAGTCTGTAATCTTTGGCGAACGCCTCTGTATCAAATTGAGTAACAAAAATTGGTATTTTATTGGCCTCAGCATAATCCTGCACAAATTTTTGATCTCCAAAACTCTCCATTCCGCGAAGTTGAAAATTACAATGCGCAATGGCAATATCACAGTTCAATTCCTGAAATAAATACAGTAAAACCATGCTGTCCAAACCGCCGCTTACGGCTAGCAACAATTTTTTTTGCTTCAAATACGGGATTTCTTTATTGATATGATTTTGGAGTATATTTTTCATATATCAAATTTAAAATATGGAAAGAATATATTTTGCAATTAAGCTGTATTATTTAGAATTCATCACTTTTATTTAGAATTTACACGACTTATATTTTAAAAATACACTGCAAAATCACAGTAAAACCTCGTGCATGGCTTTTGCTTTTAGCAAACATTCCTCATATTCCTTTTCAGGAATGGACAACGATGTAATAGCACTTCCAACCGAAAAAGAAACATATTTATTTTCTTGGTTGTAAAGAATACTGCGAATAACCACATTGAAATCGAAGTCTCCATTGGGCGTAAAATACCCAACTGCCCCGCTGTACAAACCTCGTTTGGTTTCCTCCAATTCTTCGGTGATTTTCATTGCGGCATATTTGGGAGCTCCCGTCATGCTTCCCATAGGGAATGTCGTTCTTAGCGTATCGACTACTGCATATTGAGGATCAATTTTAGACGTTATTGTCGAGATCATTTGGTGTACCTGGAGGAAAGAATAAATTCCACACAGTTCTTTTACCTCCACCGAAGCTTTTTGGGCCGTTCGGGACAAATCGTTGCGAACCAAGTCGGTTATCATAATATTCTCAGCTCTTTCTTTTGGGTCGTTTGCCAAAGTGTTTTTGGATTTTTCATCTTCCAACGGATCCGAAAAACGTTTGGCAGTTCCTTTTATCGGTTGCGAAATTAGATCCTCACCTTCTTTTTTCAAATAACGTTCGGGTGATGCCGAAAGCAAAAATTGTTTATTGTTCTTAAAAAAAACGGTAAACGGGGCTTGTGAAATTTCATTCAGTCTAAAGAATTTTTCCAGCGGGTTGATTGACACATTTTGTGCAAAAAACTCCATACAAAAATTGGCTTCGTATAAATCACCACGATGGATATGCTCCAACAATTTAGTTACTTTCCCAATATAATTTTTCTTTGGAATACGCTGTTCTATAGCTATTTTTTCATGACTTTCAACCTCCGATTTTTGAGTTTCAATTATCTCTTTAAAATCATCCTCAACTTCATCATCACACATATTCAGATATTGAATTTCAAGCTGATTCCCTTTTAGCAAAAACAACTTTTTAGGCTGAAAAAAGAACAAATCCGGAAAGTCTAAGCCATCAAAATTATCCGAATGCAAATGTTCCTGATCATTTTTTAAATCATAAGATAAATAACCAAACAGCCAATCTTTGGTCGTTTGTTGGTATTGTTTTAAATCCTCAAATGCGTTATGATAATCCGTTTTTATCGATGTAAAAGCATCCACGGCCAAAACGCAATCAAAGGTGGAATATTCATCGGAAAATGAATTACTGTCAAGGAAAGTTATTTCTCGAAATTGTTGCCCCCAAACAATAAGCTGCTGTTTGAACTGCAATGGCTCTTCGACAAATTTATAAATAGAAGTTCTCAAAAAATAAGCTGTTTTATGAACTTCAAAATTACGATAAAAAAATCCGCTTCTCAATAGGAAATCTCATAAAACCGAGTCTTAGTTAAATTATTATTAAAAGGAATTTTTCGTGTTAAAATACCAATATATTTGATACTGTTTTCAAGAAGGAAACAAAATCAATCATCAATCTTTAAAATCAAATCTATGAACAAAATCCTGAAACGAAGCTTAATTCCATTAGCCGTTATTGCCCTAACTATCAGCTGTAAAAAAGCCGATGCCCTAGAAGAAAGCCTAGCAGAAGAGGCAGCCGCAACCGCCGACACCATTTCCTCCTCCGCAGCGGTCCAAAAAGAAGGTGAAACCCGAAAATTTGTTCGCACGGCCGACCTGAAATTCAAGGTCAAAAATGTAACCCAATCGACCTACGCTATAGAAAACATCACCAATAAATTTGATGGTTTTGTTACCTACACCAATTTACAGAGCAACATTATCGATAAATTTGAAACCAAAATAAGCCAGGACAGCACTCTCGAAACCACTCGTTACAATGTGGAGAACAACATTACGATAAGGGTGCCCAACAAACGTCTTGACACTGTCATTAAATGTATTGCCAAACAAATTGACTTTTTGAATTATCGCGTTATAAAAGCGGATGATGTTTCCCTAAAAATGCTTGCCAACCAGCTTTCGCAAAAAAGAAGCAATGCGACCGAAAAAAGAGTTGAAAAAGCCATAGACACCAAAGGCAAGAAAATCAACGACATCATGGAAGCTGAAAATAATTTGGCCAGTCAAAAAGAACAAAACGATAATTCCAAATTAGAGAATTTATCGCTCCAGGATCAAGTGAACTTTAGCACGCTAACCATCGAAATATACCAACACGAATCGGTAAAACAGGAAATGGTTGCCAACACCAAAGACTATCACCATTACAAACCTAATATTGGAATACGTATTATCGATTCTTTAAAAACAGGTTGGTATGTATTGGTCGATATCATTGTTTTTATAATAGAGATTTGGTGGTTGCTATTAATTGTTATTGGAGGAATCTTCCTTTACAAAAAGTACTCAAAAACAAAAGTACTGCCGTAAACAGGCGATATCTTAATCCAATTAACCATATTTACGAAAAAGCGAAGCCAAGAACATTTATTTTTTGGTTTCGCTTTACTATTTATAAAAAGACTGCAACAGGCTAAAGGCAAAAAACCTCACACAAACAATTCAATTCCAAAGAAATATACCCAATAAATCAATTAAAAACTTACGAAATAATAAAAAAATTAACTAAATTTGTTAGTGAAACGAACATGGTTTTCTGCCTCCGAAAGCTATCAATGAAAGTAAATGGATGAATAGATGATTGCCTCCTAATCACAAATTGTCGCTTAAACATTTAACTTCTTAATACTCAAAATATGAAAACTGCTACATTCTTTATTCGCACAATAATTGGCATAATATTAATTAGTATGTCAATAGCTTATTTTTTTAACTTAGTGCCTGAACTTGAAAACACAGAAAACTTCAAAGCTTTCCATGTTGGATTGATTTCTTCTGTTTACCTAATGCCATTGATTGAAATAATCATTTTTTTATGCGGGATTTCATACCTGTTTGGTCAATACGTTGTCTTAAGCAACATCATTATTTTACCATTAACTACAAATATATTATTCATTGATTTCTTTTTAAATCAAAATGGATTACCTCTTGCCTTATTCATTTTTCTAGGCAATTTATTTTTATTCTATGCTCATTGGAAAAGCTACAAACACCTGTTCCACCGAAAATCAGTGATGCATTTTGACTAATAAATACTCATCAAAAAAAACTACCTTAAAAACAAAAACCTACTACCTATGAGAATCGCAACCATTATCATTCGTTCACTAATTGGACTGTTATTATTATTTGCTTCAATAAGCTATTTTCTTCATCTGTTTCCGGAACCACCGTTAACAGGAAACATGAAAACTTTCAATGAAGGATTAAAAGCTTCAGGCTATTTGGTCACTTTGGTAAAAATAATTGAGCTCATTTGTGGACTGTCTTTTGTTGCAGGAAAATTCAACAAAATTACCTACATCCTTTTAATGCCGATTTCGGTCAATATCATTTGCACACATATATTCTTGGCTCCAGAAGGCATTCCAGTTGCCAGTTTTTTATTCTTAGGAAATATATTCTTGCTTTATAGCAAATGGGATAGCTACAAAGGGTTATTTACAGCGTAAACTCATTTTTAGATAAAATAGTAAACCCGTCCCGATTAATCCGGACGGGTTTGTTGTATAGGGCGAAATCTGCGTGAAAAATAATAGCACGCAGATTCCGCAGATTTGCGCGGATTTAAAAAAAAAATCATTTATACGCCGTAGAGACGCACTGCCGTACGTCTCTACAATGGCGCGTCTCTACCATGGTGCGCATCAACGACATTACATCAAATATTTCAACATCAAAAACCGTTTCAAACAAAAAAACCGACAGGTTTAACCTATCAGGTCTGTTGTTTACGTAGAGACGCACTACAGTGCGTCTCTACCCATATCGTTGTGTGCATTACACGTGCAAAGCTCTATTATCAGTTGCAGCCAAAGCCGCTTCTTTAATCGCTTCCGCAAATGTTGGGTGCGCATGTGAGATTCTCGAAATATCTTCAGCCGAAGCTTTAAATTCCATTGCAGTAACCGCCTCAGCAATCAAATCGGCAGTTCTTGCACCAATCATATGGATTCCAAGAACCTCGTCCGTTTTTTCGTCAGCAAGGATTTTTACAAAACCATCAAGATCGGCACTAGCACGGGCACGACCCAAAGCTTTGAAAGGGAAACTTCCCACTTTATATTTTGTTCCCGCAGCTTTCAATTGCTCCTCAGTTTGTCCAACCGCGGCAACTTCAGGCCAAGTGTAAACCACACCAGGAATCAGGTTGTAATCAATATGAGGTTTTTGACCAGCCAAGATTTCAGCAACCATAGTCCCTTCTTCTTCCGCTTTGTGAGCCAGCATAGCTCCACGAACCACGTCACCGATAGCATAAATATTTGGAACAGAAGTTTGCAAATGATCATTAACCTCTACTTGTCCTCTATCCGAAATTTTAACTCCTGCATTTTCTGCATTCAATCCGTCAGTATAAGGACGACGACCAACAGAAACCAAAGAATAATCTCCTTCCAAAGTAATCACTTCACCTTTTGCATTTTCAGCCTGAACAATTACGGCATCCCCCTTACGCTCAACCGATTGTACTTTGTGTGAAGTATAGAATTTCATTCCTTGTTTTTTCAACACTTTAGTCAATTCTTTAGACAAAGCACCATCCATTCCAGGAATAATTCTGTCCATGAATTCCACAACCGAAACCTCAGCTCCCAATCGTAAATAGACTTGACCTAATTCAATCCCGATCACACCACCACCAATAATCACAAGGTGCTTCGGAACTTCCTTAAGCGCCAAAGCTTCAGTCGAAGTAATGATTCTCTCTTTGTCTATTTTGATAAAAGGCAAAGACGATGGTTTAGAACCAGTAGCAATAATTATATTTTTAGCTTCAATAGTTTCCGATGTTCCATCAGCTTTTGCAACAGCAACGTGAGTCGCATCCACAAAAGAACCCAAACCATTAAAAACGGCAATTTTATTTTTCTCCATCAGGAAATTAACCCCTCCAGATGTTTGATCTACAACTGCTTGTTTACGAGCAATCATTTTCTCCAAATTGATTTTTACATCACCCGAAACTTCAATTCCGTGATCGGCAAAATGTTTAATTTCGGCATAGTGATGTGAAGACGACAACAACGCTTTCGATGGAATACAACCTACATTTAAGCAAGTTCCGCCCAAAGTTGAATATTTTTCTATAATTGCAGTTTTGAAACCCAATTGTGCACAACGGATAGCCGAAACATATCCTCCTGGCCCAGAACCTATAATGACTACGTCAAATGAACTCATAGTATGTTTTTTATATTTTTAGTGAAGCAAAAGTAAGGAATAATGTTTTGTTTAAAGTTTAAAATTTAAGCTTTTTTGTTCGAATTATAACGATTTCTTCAAGGATTCCCCACAAACCCTTTAAATAACTCAACCAAATTCAACAAACCGATTCGTTATGATTTTTAGGAGCAGATATTTGGCTTTTCATTAAGAACAGTTGTCCCGCTATTCGCTGCAATCTCTTGTGCCGAACACCGGCACAAGAGGATTTTCGCTGCTATCCTACCGTCTGGACACATCTTTTTATAGGCCACAGATGACACGGATTGAACGGATTTACACAGATAAATTTGTTGTTTTTAAAAAAATGTATTGAAAAAAACATAAGTTTTACAAATAATATTTTTAGTATGCAACCAAAAAATCAGCGATAATCTGTCTAATCCGCGTTATCTGCGTGCCATTTTTAATATAAAATATTTGTGTCCAGACGGTAGGCTTCAACCGGGGCTAGACGAGAAGTTTAGTTTTTCATAACAAAACCAATAAAAAACTAACAAAAATAGGTACGAAAAACATTCAACAAACCAAAAACTCATTTGGTGATTTGTAAGAAAAAAATAATACATTTGAAAAAACATAAAGCAAAACAAACCTTCGCTTATCTGCCCGACAAACGAGTTGGCAACAAGCAGACCGTAAAATCGGATAAAAAAATGAAGAATCAACAAACGGAATTTTTACAAAGCATTTTAAATAATAAAAAAAATCTAATCGAATTAGTAGCTGCTGCTATCGTTATAGGATTAGGCGTAAATTTTATTGCTTCGTCTGTTTTTGATTTTTTAAACTTTAAAAATAAAAATCTAACTTTTCTCATAATTGGAATAGTTCTTACATTAATTGGATTCATCTATTATTTGAATAAATTTTTTGGAAGAAAAAAATTTTCGAAAACTATTGAAGGATTTTTCATCTTGGATAAAAAGAATGCTAAAATAATTGATATAGACAATTATGATTATGCAAATAAATTAGCTAATAATCTTAAATATGCTTTTACAGAAGATGGCGCATTAAGAAATACTTGGAAAAAAATCGATTTTGATGATATTTTTAAAAAAGGGAAACAATTTCTTAAAATAATTAACGAAGCTTCAGAATATTATTTACTCGAAAAGTTATCTACCCACCTATCCGTTTATTTTAATAATTCAAAATTTGATAATGATGAATTGACAGAATATCAAAGAAATGATATTCCTGATGTCTTATTAAAAAATAGATTTTTAGAATTATTTTCAAAACCAATGGAACAAAGAGAATCTTTTATATCAGACGAAGAAATTGATGGCGTTTTCGAATTTAAGATAAATGGAGAAAAAAAAACAGTTGGTAAAGTTGTTTCAAATTTTAGAAATGGAGTTATGTATAGTCACTTTGACTTAAAGCTACCGAAAAACAGCAAATTAAAAAGAAATTCTGATAATTCAATTTCATTAATTACAGATCGATTTACTATTAATCTAAAAACGATTATAAGTGGAATAAATACTTATATACCTCGTGAATATGAAGAACATTATCTTGGATTAAACTATTCAAGTGACTTACCAGCCTTTATTGCAACTTATGTAATCGAAGTTAACTTTCATATGCGTTCGATATTTAAGACAAACAGTTGGCAATATTATGAATGGATTGATTCCTTTATAAATCAAATTGAAAACGACATTTCTCAAGAATACTATTTCACAGAAAAAATTGAATGGGAAAAAACATACCCAATAATCAAAATGCTGAAAGAAAAAAAAGAAAAACTTCAAAATTAATATACTCAAATGCCAGCCAATAATCGAGTAGACGGCTCCGAAATAAGAGCCATATAGCCAAAAGCAAATAAACTACTTATAGTTTTTGGAAAAGATAGTTTTGCCAAAGTTGATATTAAAAATGGTGTAACAAAATTTATAAGTTCAGACTAAATAAACATTCCACTTTTCAGACAAGTCGAGTACATTTTAATGAATTTAAAGTAACCATATAAAACTGAAAGACAAAATGAATAAAATACTATCTATTTTAGCTTTAATACTTTTACCAGCAATTGCATTTGGACAAACTGAAAAAGCAACTTATAAAGCCACTATTGATAGTTTTGAAAAAAATTATAACGCAGGCAATTTTGAAGCAATTTTTGAAACTTTTTCATCAGAAATGCAAAACACTTTACCAATTGATAAAACAAACGAGTATTTTAAAACACTTAAAAATCAAGCAGGGAATATAACAAAACGAGAATTTATTAACTATGAGCAAACCTATGCCTCTTATAAAACAACTTTTGAAAAAGCATTAATTGCTGTTAATATTTCGATAGATAATAATTCCAAAATAAATGGATTTTATTTAAAAGCTTTTAAAGAAAATGAACTTCCTAAAATTGAACGAAATACAACTAAACTTTCACTCCCATTTGAAGGCGAATGGACAATTATTTGGGGTGGCGACACAAAAGAATTAAATTATCATATTGAAAATGAAGCACAAAAAAATGCTTTTGATATTGTTGTAACTGACCACAAAGGCAAATCATACAAAACAGATGGAAAAACAAATGCAGATTATTATGCTTTTGGCAAAGAAATTATTGCACCCTGTGATGGAGAAGTAGTTTTGGCTGTAGATGGAATTAAAGACAATAAGCCTGGCACCCCAAACCCAATTTACATTCCCGGAAATACCGTAATTATCAAAACATCAAAAAACGAATATTTATTTTTTGCTCATTTTAAACAAAACTCTATAAAAGTAAAACAAGGACAACAAATTACAAAAGGGCAACTTTTAGGACTATGTGGAAATTCAGGAAACTCTTCTGAAGCACATTTACATTTTCACATTCAAAACATAGAAGATATGAACCAAGCAACTGGAATAAAATGTTATTTCGATAAAATTCTGGTAAATGGACAGTTAAAAACAGATTATTCACCAATTCAAAAAGAAAAAGTAATCAACGAGAAAAAATAACTTGCTTGGATTGGTTTTTAATTGAATAGAACAATTACCCCCGCTCCGCAAAGTCTCATGACTTTGCATTTTTTTAATAGTTCTTGAAAACAGCAAATTAGGATAAAAGTCTCCCGACTTTTTCAGTGAATGATTTAGAATAGGAGGTGATCTCACACGCCACCAAGTATGCGTCTCACGCAAAAAAACAGTAAAAAACCCCAAATTTTACGTCAAAGACCCCACGGATGGGTTCGAGACGCCAAATTTTGGGTTATACAACCTAAAAAATGGAGTCGGCAACGCCAATTTTAAGGTTCGAGACGTAAAATTTGGGGTTATACAACCTAAAAAATGGAGTTCACAACGTAATCCATGGGCTTATTTGGGATAAATGATGTGGGGCAAAAAAAACCGCAACCTCGATCATCACGTACGTGTTCCCAATCAAAACTAATTCAAATCAATTTCTAAAAAAGGTTGTTATTTATTATTTTCTTAACTTTATGGGTACGAGCGTGACGCTCGCACTGGCACATGAAAACTAAAAAACAAATTAGTAAGAGTACGCAAACAACTAAAAAGCAACCAAAATGAGAAAACTAATAATGTGGAACGTAATGACCCTCGACGGATATTTTGAAGGAAACCAAAATTGGGATTTATCCTTTCATGGTACTGTTTATGGAGAAGAACTTGAAAAATTAAGCATCGAACAGTTAAATGCTGCGGATTGCATTATATTCGGACGAGTAACCTATGAAGGCATGGCAGCCTATTGGACACCGGAACAAGGCGAAGTTGCCGATTTGATGAATAGCATACCAAAAATTGTTATTTCCAAAACATTAAAAACAGCCGATTGGAACAACACAACGCTTATCAGCGGGAACGCTGCAGCCGAAATTAAAAAACTTAAAGAACAAGGAGGAAAAGACATGTATGTTTTTGGTAGTGCAAACCTTTCAGAGACTTTTATAAATGAAGATCTTTTTGACGAATACCGAATTTGCATTGCACCTGTTCTTCTAGGTAGTGGACAACCATTATTCAAACAAGGTATTGCCCCTAAAAATCTATCTCTCGTTTCATCCCAACAACTTACAACAGGCGGAGTGATTTTAAAATATTCAAAATAATTTTATTAGCAGATAATGCGATTACGAAGCTCACGCAAGCCTCGAGAAGCAAATCCACTCAATCTAAACTTAAGATAAATAACATCTTCATATGTTGATGTTTATTGTTTTTTATTGGTCATATGTAATTCGCATACAATCATTGGTGTTTGCGACCAATTTTGTAGTCATGCTCATTTTATAAAAAAATAATTTTGTATTTTTGAACAAATTACAACATCATGGATTTACAAACTAGAAAAATTGAATTTGTACAAGAGTTTCTAAAACTTCAAAGTGAAGAATTAGTTTCTCAGTTTGAAAATTTGCTAAAAAAGAAAACTCAAAATAAAATAAAACCTATGTCAATTAAAGAACTTAATTCAAGAATTGACAAATCGGAAAGTGATTTTAAAAATGGAAAATTTAAAACAAGTTCTGAACTTTTATCAAAATATAAATAATGGGTTTTAAAATAATCTGGTCAGACTTTGCTGAAAATGAATTAGACAAGATTTTTGAATATCATGTTGAAAATGCAAGCTTACAGATTGCCAAAAATATAATCAAGAAAATCATTTCAGAACCAAACAAAATTATTTCACATCCCGAAATTACTCAAATTGAAGAATTGCTACTTGATAGAGAAAATAACTATAGATATTTAATTTGTTCTAATTATAAAATCATTTACTCAATAGACACAAAAGAAAAGCTTATAAAAATTGCTGATGTTTTTGACACAAGACAAAATCCAAGTAAAATAAAGAGAACAAAATAATTCCCATAAAATCATTTCATAAAAAAGCGTCTTGGACTATATATTTCAAGACGCTTTTTCATTATTACAATCTAAAAAACCTACTCCTTCTCGAAATTCAATTTACTGTTCTTGCGACTGTAAGTAAAGTAGATAATCAATCCAATGATCAACCAAATCGTGAAATAAATCCAGTTCCAAACGCTCAGTTCAGCCATCATGTACAAACAACAAATCAGTCCTAAAAGCGGAATCAAAGACAGGTTTTCTTTATAGGACCAAAACACTAATCCAACGATAACGAACAAGAAAATCCACATCGGAATTTTGTGTTTGAATAAATCAAATCCGCTTTCGTATTTAACCGAGTCCGAAATTGGCAATCCCGTAACAACACTGGCATATTTGGTATCGTCCTGTTGATATTGGCTTAACAGATGTTCAGCATCCTGTTTCTCGTTCGCTTGTGTTTTACCTTCAATATTCAACAAATAGTTATATACCTTTTGGGTTTCTTCTTTATTTATCGAAGTGATTATAAATTCGGGATCATTGATTTTGGTTTCATTGGTTATAAAACCCATTGTCGCTTTTTTATTGTAGGTAAAAGCTATGACCAAAGCAACGATAATCAATAAAGGAAAAATATATTTGGAATTGATATAAGGTGTTTTGAATTTTCCCCTAGGAATATCGGTTTTATTTTGCAAAGCCAAAACTCCTGCGCAAACCAATACAAAAGCAAATAAAGTCCCAATACTGCACAAATCGGTAACCATCGTTAAATTCATAAACAAAGCTGGAACCGCCACCACGAAACCAACTACAATGGTTGCAAAAGAAGGCGTTTTAAACTTTGGATGTACATTCGAGAATTTCTTTGGCAACAAACCATCTCGGCTCATACTCATCCAAATACGTGGCTGTCCCATTTGAAAAACCAACAAAACACTTGCCATAGCTACCACGGCACTTACAGCAATAATTCCAGACATCCATTTTAAATTTAATTTATCAAATACAAATGCCAATGGGTCTCCAACATTTAAATTATTATAGCTCACCATTCCGGTAAGAACAAGGGCAATGGCAATATAGAGAACCGTACAAATAACAATCGCCCACATCATACCACGTGGCAAATCACGTTGAGGGTTTTTACATTCCTCTGCAGTAGTCGAAATAGCATCAAACCCAATATAGGCGAAAAAAACTGCCGATACTCCTTTTAACACTCCCGAAACACCATTTGGTGCAAAAGGACTCCAATTCGAAGTATCCACATAGAATACTCCAACTGCAATTACTAAAAGAACGATACACAATTTTACCACCACCATAAGATTACTCGCATTACGGGATTCTTTCATACCGCGGTAAATCAAAGCGGTAATCAGGACAATAATCAGCAATGCAGGCAAATCGGCTACAAAATGAAAAGAACCAATCACAGGCGAAGTAGTCCAGGCAGTATAAGCATCTTGCATTCCGGAACTTAAATTTTCAAAAGACTTCCCTCCTTCCATCAAGGCAGTCGCATCCTTGAAACCATTGGAAGCCGTCAGATAATCCATTTGGACCCATTGCGGCAAATCAACACCACAACTGGATAGAAGCCCCGTAAAATAATCACTCCAAGATATAGCAACGGTTATATTTCCAACCGAATATTCCATAATTAGCGCCCAACCAATAATCCAGGCAACCAATTCGCCAAAAGCGACATAAGAGTACGTATAAGCACTTCCTGAAACAGGAACCATCGAAGCAAATTCTGCATAAGCAAAGGCAGCAAAACCACAGGCAATTGCTGTGAACAAAAACAGGAAAATCACGGCAGGGCCTCCGTCAAAACTAGCTTTTCCTATAGTACTAAAAATTCCGGCACCAACGATAGCGGCAATCCCGAAAGCAGTTAGATCTTTAGTTGTCAAATGTTTTCCTAGTGCTTCATGTCCTTCCAAATTGTTTTTTTCAACCTGTTTTAAGATATCATGAACCGTTTTTTTTCTAAAGAGCCCTTTCAATGCCATTTGTAGATTTTATTATTGAATAACCATTTTTTAATATTCTTTTCAACACTATTTTCAATAAAAAAAATAGTAAAGCCCAAATATATAAAACAAATTCAATCTTTAAAGTGTAGATTTTGATTTTCTCAAAATATTAAAAAACAAAACTTGAGCTTACGATTCCAACCTAAATCCAACTAAAAACAGTTCGTAATCATTTGTAAATCAAATCAAAATATTTAAAAAATCTCCAAACAATCAATTACAAATCTTCAAAATTCTGTTTTTTTACCTAAATTAGTGTACAACAACCGAAACATAAAATAACATGGACATAAGTACGCTCAATCAAACCGAAGCATGGGTAATCGCTCCTTCACTGTTCCTTTTAATGCTTTTTTCAAGTTTAATCGGAAATAAAATAGGAAACTATATTAGGCTTAAAAAAGATGTAAAAAGCAGACCAACCGAAACTTCTGGTCTTTTAGCCCTGCTTTTTTTCTTATTGGCATTTACATTCGGGATGAGTGGTGATCGTTACGATTCGCGAAGAAAAATTGTTATCGAAGAGGCAAATGATATTGGCACCGCTATTTTGCGAAGCGATTTATACCCTGATTCAACAAGAGCTTTATTTCGCAAAGATTTTAAGGACTATGTAGAAACAAGAATATCCTTTTACGAAGTAGGTGCAAATCCAAAAGAAATTCTAAAAACCGATAGTTTGTCGCAAGTGATTTCTTCGAAATTGTGGAAACGAGCTACTAATCTAGCTAAAGATCCAGCTAATCTGGCAGCGACACAACAAATGATTCCCGCTTTAAACGCGATGATTGACATAACAACTTCTCGTCTTGCCGGGGAAAAAGCAAAAGTCCCACAAAGCATTCTAATCATGTTGTTTTTTCTCGCTCTGATAAGTGCCTTCTACAATGGTTATTCGGAAGGTCGCAAAGGCAGAATTGACTGGTTGATACAAATCGGATTTTGTCTTTTAGTATCTCTCGTTATTCTGTTTACATTAGATTTAGACCGACCAAGAAGGGGTTTTGTAAATCTGGACTTACCTAATCAGACCATAATAGATTTAAGAAAGAATTTCGAATAATTTTTATTTAGCAATCAAACAAGCGTATTAACCACTGTTATCATAAATTTTATTGACAATTAATTGAATAAACTTCGCTAAAAAAGCTACTTTTGAATCCTTTATAAAAAAGTCGAAAATGAATTTGAAGAAGTCGCAGTTTTTCCCAATTATATATTTTCTGTTTTTTGCTGTTTTAGGATATGCCCAAAAGAGAGAAATGTACCCTAAAAACGAATTCAGAGCTGTTTGGATCGCCACTGTTGTCAATATCGACTGGCCGAAAAGCAATATCGATTCGGTTGAAAAACAAAAAACCGACTATCTCGAAATTTTGGATACCTACAAAAAACTGAATTACAATGCCGTTATCGTGCAAATACGTTCTGTTGGTGATGCATTGTATCCAACATCATTGGCTCCTTGGTCGCGCTACCTAACTGGAAAAGAAGGAAAAGCACCAAGCCCCAATTATGATGTACTCGAATGGATGATTACCGAAGCACATGAACGCGGTTTCGAATTTCATGCCTGGCTTAACCCGTATCGTGCCACGTTCGATCTGAAAACCGAGACCTTAAGTCCAAGCCACGATTATTACAAACACCCCGAATGGATGATTGAATATGGGGGCAAATATTACTATAACCCTGCCCTTCCCGAAGTACAACAGCACTTAACATCAATTGTTGAAGAGGTCGTAATAAAATATGATATCGATGCCATCCATTTTGATGATTATTTTTACCCATACAAAATAAAAGGTATCGAGTTTAATGATGCCGCTTCGTATCAAAAATACGGAAACGGGCTTTCTCTTGCAGATTGGAGGCGTTCCAATGTGACAAACTTTGTTAAAAACATTTCTTTTTCCATTAAAAAACTAAAACCATGGGTACAATTTGGTATCAGTCCGTTTGGGGTTTGGCGCAACAAATCTGTTGATCCTAAAGGCTCGGATACCCAATCAGGACAAACCAATTATGATGATTTGTATGCTGATCCTATGGATTGGATGAACAATAAATGGATTGATTATATCGTGCCGCAATTGTACTGGAGTATTGATCACAAAACAGCTTCGTATGCAAAACTGATAAAATGGTGGTCTGAAAACACTCCAGCCAGTACCGCACTTTATATAGGGAATAGCACTTATAAAATCAAATCCGATTCAGACAAACATTGGAACAACAAATTTGAAATTCCTAATCAAATAGACCTTACTCGTTCCTATGACAACGTGCAAGGAAATGGTTTTTTTAGTGCCAAATGGTTTGTCGACAAAAATCAGGACGTAGTTAAAGTGCTTAAAGAAAACGAATATAAATATCCTGCATTGCCATTACCAGTTCCAAATTTCAAAAAGCAGATAACCGAAACCCTTCTGATTAATTCCATCACTAAGGACGCCGACTTTTACTATATTTCGTTCAAGAAACCTGCACAATTGGCAAAAGTAAGATACATAGTTGTGTATGGCGCAAAGGATACTTCTAAAATAAACATTAAAGATGCCTGCCAAATTTTGGATAAAATCGCAGTCGTTGAAGAAAACGGAACCTACCAAATAGAAGTTCCAGCCAATCTAATGATTGGTAAAGCGGCCTTTGCCTTTACTTTTGTAGATCACTACGCCAACGAAAGCCCTGAAACAGTAATTGATTTGCAGGTGGAAACGCAAACGAAATAAAGTTTAAAATTCAAAATTGTTTAATCGTTTAAAATCATAAGATTAAAACCTTAAACAACTTAAACGATTAAACAATTTAAACATATAAACGATTAAACAATAAATAAAACCTACATAAACAATGAGAGAAAACAAGCCTTGGTATTGGATTCCGTTTTTGAATTTTGCATCGGGATTTCCGTATGCCATCATTATTTCCGTTTCGGTGATTATGTACAAAAATTTAGGAATTAATAATGAAGACATAGGTGTTTATACCAGTTTATTGTATTTACCTTGGGTAATCAAACCATTATGGAGCCCATTTATCGACTTGTATGCTACCAAAAGAAAATGGTTTCTTGCCATGCAATTGGTAATTGCCATAGCCTTTTTGATTGTCGGATTGACCATTCCTATGAATCATTTCTTTATGTTGAGCTTGGCACTATTTTGGGTAGCAGCGTTTGCCTCTGCCTCCAATGATGTAGCCAGCGATGGTTTTTATATGTTGGCTTTAGCCAAAGAACAACAATCATTCTTCTTGGGTATTCGAAGCACATTCTACCGTCTTTCGATGCTTACCGCAAATGGACTAATCGTGATTTTAGGAGGATATTTGGAACACCAATACGGCGACAAAACCAAAGCTTGGTCTTACACAATGATTGTTGTAGCACTAATAATGATATTACTAACGGTTTACAACTTTTTCACAACACCTAAAGTAGAAGAAACAACAGAAACCAAAACAACCCACAAAGCAAGCTTTGGAGAAGTGTTTGCTACTTTTTTTCAGAAGAAACAAATCGGACTCATACTGGCATTTATTTTGCTTTTCAGATTGGGTGAATCTCAATTATTAAAAATGCTGACTCCTTTCCTAATTGACGAAAAATCCAAAGGTGGCTTAGGGCTAACCACCGAAGACGTAGGGATTATTTACGGAACTTTTGGAGTAACAGCACTCGTTATAGGCGGAATCCTTGGAGGAATAGCGATCTCCAAAGGAGGATTACGCAAATGGATGTTACCAATGTTTTTGTCCATGCATTTACCTATCTTGGGTTTTGTTTATTTATCACATTTTCATCCAGTTGGCGATATCAATTTACATTTAGAAATGTTTAGCTACACTTTTGATTACATTTTGAATCCATACATTACAGCGGTTGTAATTACCGAACAATTTGGATATGGTTTTGGTTTTGCTGCCTTTATGATGTATTTGATTTATGTAGCCGAAGGCGAATCCAAAACAGCTCATTATGCTATTGCCACAGGTTTTATGGCTTTGGGCATGATGCTTCCGGGTATGGCAAGCGGATTTATACAGGAATATCTAGGGTACGGTAATTTCTTTATCTGGGTATTTATAGCAACCATTCCTGGCTTGATATTATCCCAATTTCTAAATTACCCAGCTGACTTTGGCAAGAAAAAGGAAGAAAACAAGATTTAAACAATTCAATACTTTTTTTATTTTCTCATAAAATTGCAAAGAAGAAAAGAGGGAAACTTATAAAAAACTCAAAATGACACTTGAACAAAAAATCGGACAGTTCTTTTTTCCAGCCGTTTTTATCAATGACACGGAAGAGAATATTCAGAAAATAGAACGTTTAATCAGAGATTACAACATTGGTGGATTGACTTTTTTTCATAGCAGGGCTAGTGCTGCAACTAACTATGAGTCTAAGAAAAAAGTAGAGTTCAATGATGACAGTTATCAAAGATTGAAAGAACTGATTATACGTTATCAAAAAAGCGCCAGCACTCCCCTTTTGATGAGCATTGATGCTGAATGGGGTCTAGCCATGCGCGTCGAGAAAACACCACAATATCCATACGCTATTACCCTTGGCGCTTTGCCCGAAAGAAAAATCGATTTGGTTTATCAAGTTGGAAAACAAATTGGATTAGACTTAAAATCGGCAGGAATTCATTATAATTTGGCTCCATTGGCCGACATCAACAATAACCCAAATAATCCGGTAATTGGATATCGTTCTTTTGGTTCCAATAAAGAAAAAGTCGCACAATATGCCTTGGAATACCTTCGCGGAATGTCTGATGTTGGAATTCTGGGCTGTCTTAAACACTTCCCGGGACATGGTAATACCAGCGTCGATTCACATTTAGGACTACCTGTTTTAGAGGAAAATTTAGAGCAGTTGCTCGAAAACGAATTGGTACCATTCATAAAGGGAATCGAAAATCAAGTTGATTCCATCATGATAGGCCATTTGGCTGTTCCTGCTTTGAACGGTGGGAAAGAAACGTCGGCAACTTTGTCTAAAAACATCATAAAATCTCTTTTACGTGAAAAATTAGGTTACGATGGTTTGGTTATTTCCGATGCTTTGAACATGCATAGCGTTTCCAAATTATATGAAACCAAAGGCCAACTGGAATGGGAAGCTTTCAATGCGGGAAACGATGTGCTGTGTTTTGCCGAAAACGTACCCGAAGGCATTCAGGCAATTCTGAAAAACGCCAGTCCGGAGCGAATAGAAGCCAGCTTGAACCGTATTATGAAATGCAAAGAAAAAGCAGGCCTATTCGACAACAATCCAAGCCCTGCTGCTGATTTCGACTTTAAAGCCACTTCCGCACTCAATCGAAAAATCGCCGACTATTGCATTACTGAAATTAAAGACAAAAATAGTTCGATACTTCTCTTTGATTCCAAAAACAGGGAGAAACTTGCCAAATTAAGCGTTTATAAATCAATTGAAAATCCGTTTTTCAAAACTTTGGAAAATGTTTTGCCTTCGCCGGAATATGCAATTGAAAATGGCAATGATTTAACTGAAACAACGATAAAAGAAGACCTTATCCCTTTCGATACCATTCTCATTTCTTTATTTGTCCCAAAAGCAAAACCTTTGAACAAATTTGAATTGGAAGACTCGGTTTTAGAATTCTTAGGGCAATTGTTTCAAACTAAAAAATGCATCCTTTATGTTTTTGGAAATCCATATGCGCTGCAAGTGATTCCGAATTTGGATTATACCTACGGAATTGTAGAAATGTATCAGGATTTTACAGAATTTCAAGAAAGTGCTGCCGAACAATTGATGGAAGATAAAAAAGGAAAAGGAAGCCTACCGGTTTCACTAACAAACATTTAGGATCACACAATAACACTAAGCTATCGGTAGATAAAAATTAATAATAAAACTTTATTGCAAGGCTTTTTTTAGAAGCTTTATATTTGCATCAATAAAAATAATAAACAACAAAAATTAATTAAATATGTCATTAGTAGGTAAAAAAATTCCAAGTATTGCAGTAGACGCTATCTCAGAAATGGGCGATAATTTAAAAATCAACATCTTCGAAGAAGCTACACAAAACAACAAAAAAGTACTTTTGTTTTGGTACCCAAAAGATTTCACTTTTGTATGTCCAACAGAATTACACGCTTTTCAAGCTGCTTTACCAGAATTTGAAAAAAGAAATACAATCGTAATTGGAGCTTCTTGCGATACTAACGAAGTACACTTTGCTTGGTTGAATACTCCAAAAAACAATGGTGGAATCGAAGGTGTTACTTACCCTATCCTTGCAGACACTAACAGAAACTTAGCTAACATTTTAGGAATCCTTGATATTGAATCTACTAGCTATAGCGAAGACACTGATTCAGTTATCATCGAAGGTTCAAACGTTCCTTACAGAGCTACATACTTAATTGACGAAACTGGAAAAATTTTCCACGAAAGCGTAAACGATATGCCACTAGGACGTAACGTAAACGAATACTTAAGAATGGTTGATGCTTACACTCACATCCAAACTAAAGGTGAAGTTTGTCCTGCAAACTGGGAAGCTGGTAAAGAAGCTATGACTGCTGACAGAAAAAGTACTGCAGAATACTTAAGCTTAAACTAATAACAATAGCAATGACAATGGCAATTTTCAATTTTAAAAATTGCCATTGAAGTTGTAATTGAAATTTAAATTTTAAAAACATGCTAATAGAATTAAACGAAGACACGTTAGCGTCTTTAATAGCGCAAAACGAAAAAGTGGTGGTTCAATACTCTGCCTCTTGGTGTGGGAATTGCCGAATCATGAAACCAAAATTTAAAAAACTGGCTTTAGACAATGACGGAATTTCATTTGTTTTGGTAGATGCCGAAAGTTTTCCGGAATCCAGAAAACTAGCCAACGTAAGCAACTTGCCTACATTTGCCACTTTCGTAAACGGAAAATTGGTAAACGAGACTCAAACTAACAAACAGGAAGTTTTGATCGAATTGGTGAACGAAATAGTTTAATTTTAGATCGTTAGACTTACTTAGATTTTTAGATACTATATTATTAAAAATTTAAAGAAAGTCTAAGAAGTCTAAGCAAGTCTAAGCAAGTCTAATAATCTAAGAAATCTACAAAATGAAGTTACCCGTAATAAAACACCTTACCCAATTCATTGAGGAAAACGACCAGGATTACATAATCGAAACGCTGGAAGTATTGGAATCCATGACTGAAATCGCCTCTTTAAAAGACGAAGAACTAGATGTCATTGGCGAATTGATTTCGAACATGTACGGCGCACTTGAAGTTCACAAAATGATACAACAAGGAACCGATAAAAAAGAAGCCCTGAATGCCTTTATGAAAAGAGTTCTCGGAGCAATTGACAAATAACAACTACCATATATATTATCAAAAAACAAGAAGCGTTTCCTGAAAAGAGACGCTTTTTTTTATGAAGCAAGAACATGCAATTTTCCCTGAAAGTTTCCTCCCGCTTTCGCTTCAATCTCTTGTACTGAACCCCAGTACAAGAGGATTTCCACTACAATCGGGGCTAAAAATCAACATTCTGCTTTTTTAGGAGAGAAATGTATTGATGCAACCGGTATTATTTGCCACCCCGCCCTGCGGGCACCCCTCCAAAGGAGGGGAAATAACAAACTGCAAACAATAAACTTCTAAACTCCTAAACTCCTAAACCTTCTAAACTTCTAAACCTTCAATCTAAAAAAACATAGGGATTTAGAAACATTAGATTCTCAGCAACTCAAAAAAACAAATCCTTTTAGATTCAAATTTTAATCCTTACTTTTGAACCTCACAAAAAAAACAAACATTTATGGCTACCGTAACATTAAAAGGAAACCCAATACACACTTCAGGAGAACTACCAAAAGTAGGATCAAAATTGGCAAATTTTAAATTAGTAAAAAGCGATTTATCTGTTGCTGATTTGAGCACTTTTGCTGGTAAAAAATTAGTTTTAAATATTTTCCCTAGCATCGATACAGGAACTTGTGCAGCGTCAGTTAGAAAATTCAACGAAACTGCAAGCAAATTAGAAAACACCAGTGTTTTGTGTATTTCCAGAGATTTACCGTTTGCACAACAACGTTTTTGTGGTGCTGAAGGGCTTGAAAATGTAGTAAACTTATCAGACTTTCAAGAAGGAACTTTTGGAAAAGACAATGGTTTGGATTTTATCGATGGCCCTTTGAAAGGACTACATTCAAGAGTTATCATAGTTACTGATGAAAACGGTGTTGTAAAACACACAGAACAAGTAGGCGAAATCGTAAACGAACCTAATTATGAAGCTGCTTTAGCTGCACTTTAATATTCTATAATGGAATTTCAAAAAGACAACACATTGCTTACCGGCCGATTGAAAAGCGTAAAATTCGCTTTTCAAGGTGCCGTAAAATTAATTACTACCGAGCACAGCGTAATGGTCCAATTTTCAATTGGAATCCTGATGACAATTGCCGGTATTTATTTTCAAATCACAGCCACCGAATGGCTTTTTCAAACCCTGGCCATTGGTTTAGTCATGAGCATTGAAGGATTAAATACGGCTGTAGAAAAAATAGCCGATTTTATTCATCCCAATTTTCACGAAAAAATTGGTTTTATAAAAGATATTGCCGCTGGAGCAGTATTTTTTGCCGCACTAACAGCAATTGCAATTGGTCTGATTATTTATGTCCCAAAATTTTTATAGGTTCAATTAATTCAAGAATGGCAAAATCTACAAAAAAAGAATCTTTAGATAAAAAAAGCGAATTAGAAGCTACAGAAAAAAAATCATGGGGACTCTCCAAACAACATAAAATTGTTTTGGGATTCCTTTTGGTATTATTCTCTATCGCTTTATTAGTCGCATTTGTCTCATTCTTTATCTATGGGCAAATTGACCAAAGCGCTCTTACAGAATTAGGAGACCGTAAAGAAGTAGTTCAAAACTGGTTAGGCAAATTTGGAGCTTATCTTGCCGATTTATTCATCTATCGTGGGTTTGGTATTGCTGCCTTTCTATTTGTGCGCTTATTTTTCCTGACTGGAATGTACCTAATTTTGAGTCTCTCGATAAAGAAACTAAAAGGAGTTTGGTTTTGGGATTTATTTGCTGTTATCATTTTATCAGTTCTGTTTGGTTTTTTTGCCACTTCACTACCTGAATTGGGAGGAACAATCGGTTATGAACTGAATTTATTTGCACAGGATTATATTGGAAAAACAGGAACGCTTTTGGTACTGGTTTTTTGTGTGCTCCTTTATTTGATTTTCAAAATACAGGTATCGCCGGAAAAAGTGCAATCCTTTTTTGAAAAAACAAAAAAAGAAATCAGTGAAGATATGGCTTCAGCACCAATATTATCAACAACTGAAAATAATGAAAGCGCTTATAACTTAGAAGAATTTGCTGTAGAAGACGAACCGGAAGAAGAATGGGACAACATCCACCTAAAAACACCTACTTCCCAATTTGAAATCAACAAAGAAGCCTTGAAACCAACTATTTCAAGTGCTTCCGAAATCAATTTGGAACCTACAATTAAACCAACTCCTATAGAACTTGAACCAATTGCACCAGCAAAAGCTAAAACAGAACCACAAACAGAAGAAGCTTTTGTAATTGAAAAAGCTGTAGAAGAAGACATTATTGAAGATAATTTAGCTTCTCGCTTGGTAGAAGATTTTGGGTTATTTGATCCTACTTTGGATTTGTCCAATTACAAATTCCCAACTATCGATTTATTAAAAGAGTATTCGACTGGAGGAATTACCATCAATCAAGAAGAACTCGAAGAAAACAAAAACAAAATTGTCGATACCCTTCGCAATTACAAAATAGAAATCGCTCAAATCAAAGCGACAGTAGGACCATCGGTAACTTTATATGAAATTGTTCCTGAAGCCGGAATCCGTATTTCTAAAATCAAGAGTTTGGAAGACGATATAGCCTTGTCATTATCGGCATTGGGAATTCGTATCATTGCCCCTATTCCAGGTAAAGGAACTATCGGTATCGAGGTTCCAAACAAGACTCCTACAATGGTTTCGATGCGAAGTGCCATTGGATCTGCTAAATTCCAGGAAGCCGAAATGGAATTGCCTATTGCTCTTGGAAAAACCATTTCGAACGAGACATTTGTGGTCGATTTGGCCAAAATGCCTCACTTATTGATGGCGGGAGCTACCGGACAAGGAAAATCGGTTGGTTTGAATGCTGTTTTAACTTCACTTTTATACAAAAAACATCCGGCCGAAGTAAAATTTGTATTGGTTGACCCTAAGAAAGTTGAACTTACGCTTTTCAATAAAATTGAAAGACATTACCTAGCCAAACTGCCGGATACCGAAGATGCTATCATCACCGATAATGCCAAGGTAGTAACGACTTTGAACTCACTTTGTGTGGAAATGGATAATCGTTATTCATTGCTTAAAGACGCGATGGTAAGAAACATCAAGGAATACAACGAAAAATTCAAAAGCCGAAGATTGAATCCGGAGAACGGACACCGATTCCTTCCCTATATCGTATTGGTTGTCGATGAGTTTGCCGATTTGATTATGACTGCCGGAAAAGAAGTTGAAGTTCCTATTGCCCGTTTGGCGCAATTGGCACGTGCCATTGGTATTCACTTGATTATTGCAACACAAAGACCATCGGTGAATGTAATTACAGGTTTGATCAAAGCCAACTTCCCAGCGAGAATTGCTTTTAGAGTAACCTCTAAAATCGATTCCAGAACCATTTTGGACACTCAGGGAGCTGATCAATTGATCGGACGCGGGGATTTATTATACTCGAATGGAAATGATGTTGTCCGCGTACAATGCGCCTTTGTGGACACTCCCGAAGTGGAAAAAATAACTGAATTTATTGGTTCGCAAAAAGCGTATGCCACGGCTTACCTTCTTCCTGAATTTATTGGAGAAGACAATGGAGTAAGTTTGGAAATGGATATATCTGAAAGGGACAGCTTGTTTAGGGAAGCAGCCGAAGTAATTGTAAATGCGCAACAAGGATCGGCTTCGTTATTACAACGAAAACTGAAATTGGGTTACAACAGAGCCGGAAGATTGATTGACCAACTCGAAGCTGCCGGAATTGTAGGTCCTTTTGAAGGAAGTAAAGCTAGAAACGTTAACATTCAAGATATGGCCAGCTTGGATCAGTTTTTTCAAAACGAAGGCTAATCAATTAGACAATTTGATAATTAGATAATTGGATAATTAAAATTTGAAATTGATTTTTGACATTGAAATTGAAATTTAGCTTTTTATTAAATACTTATAACTTTTAAGGTTTTACTTTTGCACCAAATTTCATTATTGCACGAATGCGCGTGAGGGATAGAAGCTGGCTACCAAAGTAGCGCGGATAGCCCGACCCCGATATATAAAGGGGCGTATATGCGTTGCTATGAGTAGCCCCTTTATATATTGGGGGCACGCCCAAAAAATTATTATTAAATACTAAGAATACAATAAAACAAATGACACTACAAAACAGATTAGGAATGAGAGCAATTGTAGGCCTTTTGGCAGCACTTTTCATTGGATTTTCGACTCAGGCACAAGATAAAAAAGCAAAAGATTTACTGGACAAAGTAACTGCCAAAGTAAAAAGTTACGAGAACATAACAATCGATTTTAAATATTCGCTAAACAATGCGAAAGAAAATATCAACCAAGACAGCAAAGGAAGTGTGGTGATGAAAGGCAATCAATTTGTATTGAGTTTTATGGGAATCACCAAGATTTTTGACGGTAAAAAGAACTACACCATCAATCCGGAAGATGAGGAAATTACTATCTCGAAAGTGGACGAAAAAGACGAATCGGCGATCACTCCTTCAAAAATGATGACTTTTTTCAATACCGGTTATAAATTTTCGATGGATATTACTCAAAATGTAGCCGGCAAAAAAGTCCAATATGTAAAACTGACCCCTACCAGTGCCAAAGATCCCCGAAAAGAAATTTTGGTGGGAATCGATACGAAAACAAACAATATTCACAATGTTATTGAGATTGCCAAAAAAGGTACTAAAACAACATTGACCGTTATTTCTTTTAAAACAAATCAGGCATTACCAAAAAATCAGTTTACCTTTGTTGCGAGTAAATATCCTAACTATTACATCAACAAATTAGACTAATTATTTAGTGAAAATTCTAGATCGATACTTATTAAAAACATTTCTAGGTACATTTGCCACGGTATTTGTTATCCTATTTTTTGTGTTCATCCTGCAGACCGTTTGGTTATTTATTGCCGAATTGGCCGGTAAGGATTTGGACATGGTAATGGTCATCAAATTTCTGGCTTTTTCGATGCCCAGAATTGTGCCTTTGGTACTTCCTCTTTCGATTTTGTTGGCTTCGATAATGTCTTTTGGAGACCTCTCGGAACATTATGAATTTGCCGCTATGAAATCGGCCGGTATCTCGTTGCAAAGAGCCATGATAAGTTTGACGATTGCCATTACGGTATTGAGTATTATCGCCTTTTTCTTTGCTAATAATGTAATTCCCTATGCCGAATTCAAGTTCATCAACTTCAGAAAAAATATTGCCCAAGCCAAACCGGCACTAGCCATCACCGAAGGACAATTTAGTGATGTAGGATCATACAACATCAAAGTAAATAAGAAATCAGGAGAGAACGGTAATCACCTCACCGGAATTACCATCCATCAAAAAAACCTAAGCGGAGACGGCAGCAAAACGGTAATTCGTGCTACAAACGGAGAATTAGTCAGCAGTGACAAATCGAGTATCCTGCAATTGGTTTTGAATGACGGTAATTACTATCAAGACATTGTTCCTAAAAAATACGAAGACCGAGACAAATTGCCATTTGCCAAAAGTTCGTTTAAAAAATACCGTATCAATATCGATTTGTCTCAGTTGAACAAAGTGGATACGAAAGACGAAAGTGTTACGAACACCAGTGCCATGTTAAACATGAGTGATTTGAAATACACTTTGGATTCCCTGACAAAAAACAGGAATACAGAAATTGTTTCCTTCTCTGAAAACAGTGTTTCAAGACTAGGAACATTGATTGACAACAAAGCCCCTGTTCCTGCAAAGAAAAAACATGTGGGCAAAAATTTATTGTCACTCCTGGACAACAAGAAAAGATTAGAAGTCCTTAGTGCGGCAAGTAGTACTGTAGAAAGTATGCTCTACTCTATTGATGCCACAAAAACAGAACTGGACTTTAAAAAGAAAACCATCAACAGCCACATTATAGCTTTGAACGAAAAATTTGTGATTGTTTATGCCTGTTTCCTTATGTTTTTCATTGGAGCCCCTTTGGGAGCTATCATCCGTAAAGGAGGGCTTGGTTTACCAATCGTATTTGCCGTAATGATCTTTATATCGTTCCATTTCATCAATACTTTTGGAAAAAGGATTTCGCAAGAAGACGGTTTACATCCGTTTCTTGGAGCCTGGATGGCGTCAATGATCCTGACACCATTAGCAGTTTTACTGACGTTTCGTGCCACCAACGACATTGGTTTAATCAATATCGACGTAATACTGGAACCTATTCAAAAGGTATTTCAAAAAATTATACACAAAATATTTCCATCTCTAAATAAAGAATAAGATGTCAACCCAGAAAATACAACTCAACACTATTGAAGAAGCTATCGAAGATATTCGCCAAGGTAAAGTAATCATTGTTGTTGATGATGAAGACCGCGAAAACGAAGGTGATTTTTTGGCTGCCGCCGAAAAGGTAACACCCGAAATGATCAACTTTATGGCAACTCATGGACGTGGTTTAATATGCGCCCCACTAACCGAAAGCCGTTGTAAAGAGCTTGACTTACGCTCCATGGTAACCAACAATACCGATCACATGGAAACTGCTTTTACAGTTTCAGTTGATTTAAAAGGATTCGGCGTTTCCACCGGAATATCTGCAGCCGACCGTTCAAAAACCGTACACGCTTTAGTTGACGGCAATACAAAACCACATGATTTAGCACGCCCTGGACACATTTTTCCTTTAATTGCTAAACAAGGAGGCGTTTTAAGAAGAACAGGCCATACCGAAGCCGCAATTGACTTTGCACGATTGGCAGGTTTTAAATCGGCTGGTGTTATCTGCGAAATTTTAAATGAAGACGGAACTATGTCCCGCCTGCCGGAACTTGTAGAAGTCGCTAAGAAATTCAACTTGAAATTGGTTTCTATCGAAGACTTGGTTGCTTACAGAATGCAACACGATAGCCTGATTGTTAAGAAAGAAGATTTTGATATTGAAACCCGCTTTGGTACTTTCAGACTTAGAGCTTACGAACAAACGACAAATAAACAGATTCATATTGCTTTAACAAAAGGAACCTGGAATTTAGGAGAACCTATCTTAACCAGAATCCATTCTTCTCAGGTGAATAACGACCTTTTAGGAACATTAACTAATAATGTTGATCAGCAACTGGACAATATGTTCCAAATTATTAATGATAATGGTAAAGGAGCTGTAATATTCATTAATCAGGATATGACTGCTGTAAATTTACTGAATCGCATCAATGAGTTGAAGTCTCTCCAAGCCAATGGTACCATGAAAGCTCCAAAAGTTGTTATTGACACTAAAGATTATGGTATTGGTGCCCAAATATTACATGATATTGATATTTCTAAAATACGATTAGTATCCAATACAGAACAAGGAAAGCGTGTCGGAATGATTGGGTACGGGCTAGAAATCACAGAATATGTAAAGTATTAATATGGGGACTTTAGAAGAAAGAATCAAAAACGCTGAGACACATATTTTTAAAGCTGTTTTCCCTAGTACGACTAATCATTATGAAACTTTATTTGGGGGAACAGCATTGCATCTAATGGATGAAGTTGCTTTTATTTGTGCGACCCGTTTTAGCAGAAAAAAAGTAGTTACAATTTCTACCGGTCAAATTGACTTTAAAAAACCGATTCCGGCTGGAACTTTAATCGAATTAGTTGCAAAAGTAGATAGTGTTGGAAGAACAAGCTGCAAAATTCATGTTGACATTTTTATGGAGCAAATGTATTCCATGCTTCGCGAAACAGTAGTTTCAGGAACTTTTTCGTTTGTTGCTGTTGATGAAAACAAAAAGCCAACACCTATTCTGGGCGATTTGCAATAGATTTTTTTAAGAACTCATTTTCGGAAATACTGATAATTAGACACTTGAAAATTATCTGAAAAAAGTTTCAAAAAAACTCAAAAAAAAGTTTTGATAACCGAAAAACCGTCTTATATTTGCACTCGCAATCAGGAAATGAGAGCAATATACTGGAGAAATGGCAGAGTGGTCGATTGCGGCAGTCTTGAAAACTGTTGACTGTAACAGGTCCGGGGGTTCGAATCCCTCTTTCTCCGCTGAAAGCACCTCAATGAGGTGCTTTTTACATTTTAACACTTTCCTTACTTTACAAAATCCTATATTTTACAGCACTTACGAGTCGTTTTGATTTAAATCATGAAATGTGGTCATTTTCATTTTATACTTTAAATCTTATGCGACAAGTACCCTATTTGGTACCCTATAGTTTTAGGTATCTACACAGCAGATGACGAAGATCTGGCACTGACGCTAAACGCCAAAAAGAAAAAAATAAAGCGTAGTGATTTTGTAGCAGCATTTACAACCTTAAATTTAGATGTAAAACAACAAGATAATATATTCAATAAAATGGAAAAGGCCAAAGACAAATGGCTCGATCTAATTGACAAAAGTTTTTTGAGCGAAGATTTTAAACTAGCCTATAAAGAATTAATTGCAGAACGATTTTCTAGATTAAATCCGAATCAATAAGATATAAAGTTAAAAACAGATTCAGATCTATAGAATGCTTTACAAAAGGCTAACAAGTTTACAAACTCATATTGCATATCGCGATTTGCAATATGTACTGAGTATTGAGATTTATTTCTTAACTCTATGTGATGGCTAAGTTAGCATATCCAGTAATGTTGTCCAAACCAATATAGGTTCCGGCATACGGAAATCCTTTGGCTTTTGTCCAAGAAATATCATCGGCTGCATATTTAGTGAGATTTTTGCCGTTTTCTTCCGAAGTTTTTCCTTCGTAAGTGCTTTTTATAATTTCTAGATTTGTCATTGTTTTTTTATTTAATGAACAACTTGACAATGCCACAAGCATCGCCAAGCTGCATACAATAGAATTTACCATTTCATTTCTCCAGTGTTTACTTTTGCGCCTATTTGTAAGGCAGTTTCAAAAGTAAGTGTTGGATATTTTGCTTTTATGGCTGTGATTAATGATTCTGAAGTCTTGTTGGTTTTCAACGCTTCTTCGTAGAATTGAATATAATTTTTGGTATGGTTTACGGCCGAAATATCAAAAGGAGAATTGTTATTGGCATGAGCAGGAATTACAATTTCAGGATGCAGGGCGGTGATTTTGTCCAAAACTGCGATCCAGCTTTTGCGTGCCTCTGGCGTTTGTGCATCGGCCATCCAAAGGTTGAAAGTAGTTCCAAAAACATTGATTCCGCCAACGACTGCTTTGATAGAAGGAATCCAAACAAAAGTTTTATTCGAAAAATCTTCCAAACCAATGATTTCTAATTTTTGACCTTCTAAATCAATACTGTTTCCTTTTAAAACCTGAGGCAAAATAGCGTTTGAAGTAATGTTTTTGCCTAATCGTTCGCCCCAAACTTCTAATTTTTTTTGAGCCGTGGCTTTGATGTGTTCTACTGTGGCCGGAGAAGCATAGGCGGTAACTTCCGGAAAATATTTTTTGAACACTTCCAATCCGAAGTAGAAATCAGGATCACCGTGAGAAACGTAAATAGTGGTCAGTTTTTTACCACTCGCTTTAATTTCTTGCGCTACTTTTTCGGCATCCGCCAAAGTGAATTGTGCGTCAATCAAAACGACATCAGTTTTTCCTGAAATGATTATCGAGGCTACACCAAAACTGTTTTCTGATGCATTGTAAACTTGAATTTTTAAATCTTTAGCTTCAATTGTTTTGAAACTTTGTGCCTGTGTTTCCATATTAAATAAAATTAAAATTGTTAAAAATACTGTTGAGATACTTTTTTTCATTTTTTGTGTTCTTATAAATTAACACCGCAAAGATGAAAAGGTATGTAGCCTCAAAACATTAAACTAGTTTAAATAATTAAAAGGAAATTCCTATTTTTTGGAGGCTATTTTCTTTCGAATGTTACTCAAAAAAACATTGGTAATACCTAAATAAGCAGCTACCTGAATATTAGAAAGACGTTGAACAAGTTGGGGGTATTTTTCATTAAATTCTATATAACGGGATTCAGCCGTTTTACTCAGGTTGTCAATCATCCTGCGTTGAAGGGCCACATGCGTTTTTTGGGTCATTACCCGAAATAGTTTTTCTATTTTGGGCAAATTAGCATAGGCAAATTCTTTGTCTTTTTTAGAAATTAAAAGTACTTCGCTGTCTTCGAGAGCTTCTATAAAAAGTTGCGATGGTGTTTCGGTGGTGAAACTGTCAATATCTGTAATCCACCAATTTTCTGTGGCAAAATAGAGCACTTGTTCAAAACCATTTTGATCAATATGATAGACCCGAAAAAGCCCCTTGTTGACAAAACCTTCGAATTTGCAAACTTCACCTTCTCGCAACAAAAAACTTTTTTTAGTAATTGTTTTTTGCTCAAATAAACGGCAAAACACCTCTGTTTCATTTTCTGAAAGAGAAATATGTGCTGCAATATTTTTTTTAAGAAGTTCAGTCATATTTTTCCATTGAAAACATAAATGTAATCAATTTAAATTTTGAAACTCATTTTAGATTCACTTAGAAATTGATTGAAAAGCAAAACGAATCTTGATTTGTAAGGTTCATTTCCTTAAAATAAATTGCAACAGGGTATCAACCTGTTGCAATTTATTGTGAATAAACACCTTGCGGTATTATTTTTTTTTTAATTAACTTTTGATATATCGTTCCGCAGGCTGGCCAGTTTGTGAGCCTTGCATTAATTTTATTCGAGCATCTTCGTAAGTATCAATTAGATTTTGATCGTTTACAGACGGATATGTCAATAATTCTCCTTGATCCAGTCCTGCTAGAACGGCATCAACGCAATCTTCAGTCTTCATAATCGTTGACTGTTCCAATACGGACAGTGGTACGCCGCTAACTTCCCATATTTCTGTCGCTGTGGTTGCTGGATTTACCAGCTGAATATGGATATCAGTCCCTTTTACTTCCTCCTGCAATCCTTTGGTATATTGAATCACAAAACCTTTTGTACCGCTATAGATAGCACTTACAGGTAAGGAATAAAATCCAAGTACTGAGGCGATATTGATTAAAGTACCTTCATTTTTCTCTAAGAACTGCGGCAGAACAGCATTAGACAATAACATTAATGCAGTTATATTTACATTCACCATTTCTTTCTGTTTTACCACACTGGTTTTAGTTACTGAATTAAGTGTAGAAGTGCCTGCATTGTTAATAAGCAATGTTATGCTCTTATCGTTTCTTAAATCTTCAGCCACTTTTTCTAACTCTGTATCCAATGACAGATCCGAAACTAAGTTGGTTACCTTAATTCCATATTGGTTTTCCAATTTTTCTGCCAGCAGATCCAATCTGTCCTTGCGACGGGCAACCAATTTTAAATCATAACCTCGTTTTGCCAATCTTTCAGCAAATACCTCTCCTAAACCTGACGATGCGCCGGTGATTACCGCGGTACCCATTTTTTTGTTTTCTTTCATTTTAATAAAGTTTTTGTTTTACTTCTCAAAGAGATTTATTTATCAATTTAATGTAAACCGATCTGTTTACATATTGCAAATGTAAACCGATTTGTTTACTTTTGCAAATAAATTTTTCATTCATGGAAAAAAAAACAAAAACAGCTTTAAAATCCACAAAAAAGGAGGAGATTATAAAAAGTGCTTATGAAATTTTTTATAAGAACGGTTTCCATGCGACTGGTGTGGATGCTATCGTTGATAGTACTGGAATATCCAAACGGACACTTTATAAACACTTCGCCTCAAAAGAGATACTCATTCTCGCTGCGGTTGGCTATTACCACCAAATCACCTATAAAGCGATATCTGATTATATTGAAAAATCAACAGCAGATAAACCAGTCGATAAGGCTTTAATGATTTTTGACTTCTTGGCAGAACTGGTTGATGCCGGCAATCTTGAAGGCTGCTTTGCAATGAATGCAAAAACAGAATATTCAAATAAGGCGATAGAAATAGAATCTGCCTGCGATGGACACGTCAATGCGCTAAGGGGACTCATTGAAAAATATCTGTCAGAGGCAAAAATTGCGCAAAGTGAATCGCTGTCCCTGCAGATTATTATGTTGTTTGAAGGTGCAATTTTGCGAAACAAAGCCACTAAAAACTCTGTACCAACCAAATTGGCCAAGTCCGCCGCAAAATCAATCTGCAGTCAAAATCTTAATGCAATTTTATAGGCGTTTAATGTTTTGAGATAACAAATTACCTCAATAGCTTGAAATTGAATACAAAGCAAAATAAAAATACCGGCACAATAATAAACGCATCATAATTAATACAGTGTACTTAAACGTGTCACCGTTTTTTTTTACATAGTATCTACAATAGTAGTGTTTTCATGTTTGGTAGTTTATAAAATATTTTAATTTACTATTTTCGGGGTTTAAACCAATTCATAACTCATTAGCCAATTTGCCAATGATAACCAAATCTTCCACTCTTACTTGCTCCAATCCTCCTGATCCTGCCATATCTAATCCGAGCATTCCTCCAATTTATTAAGAGTGTTTTATTTCAAGATTAAACAAATTCATTCTCTTCAACTTGAATACTATTTAATTCACTTTGTGCCGAAAGACTTTCTGATAACTCTTCTAGAGTTCTTCCTTTGGTTTCTGGCATTTTAAAGAAAACCCAAAGCAATTGCCAAACCATCATCAAACAAAAAACACTAAAAACTGTTGTTGCTCCAATTTCTTTAAATAAAAACGGAATAAAAGAAGGAATCAGGGCTGCCAAAATCCAATGAACTGATGTTCCAAAAGAAGTTCCTGCTGCTCTAAGTTTGTTGGGAAATAATTCAGAAATAAAAACCCAAATAACAGAACCCTGACCCACAGCATGAGAAGCTATGAATAAAAAGAAAAACAAAGGCACTGCCATTCCTTTCCATTCAAAATAAAAAGCCATAGTCACTAGACCTAATGAAATAATATACCCAAATGATCCTATATACATCAAAGTCTTTCTTCCGTATTTATCTATTAATGAAATTCCAATTAAAGTAAAAATTAAGTTTACCAAACCTATTCCAATACTGCTAAAAAAAGAAGCCGATTTTTCGAGTCCTGCCAATTCAAAAATACGCGGTGCATAATACAGGAAAGCATTAATCCCTGAAAACTGATTGAAAAGCGCAATAAAAAACGCAAGCAGCAATGGTTTTCTATATTTTTTCATAAATATCGATTCATCAAGTACTTCGCGTTGATTTTCATTTTCCATTGCGGCAATTTCTGTTGCTACTTCCTCATCTGAATTTATTTGTTTTAAAATAGCAATAGCTTTTTCACGATCTTTTTTATAATCATAAACCCATCGTGGGCTTTCTGGAATTCCAAAAACTAACAAAGTATATAATAAAGCCGGAACAGACTGTATCCCAAGCATCCATCGCCATGAATTCTCTCCAATATCCTGCAATAAATAATTAGACAGAAAAGCAATTAAAATACCAAATACAATATTAAATTGATACATTGCAACCAATTTACCTCTGTCTTTAGCAGGCGCAATCTCCGAAACATATGTTGGAGCTGCAATAGTTGAAACTCCAATTCCAAGTCCTCCTAAAAATCTAAAGATTGAGAAAACAATTGAATCATTTGTTAAGGCCGTTCCAACTGCTGAAAGAAAAAACAAAATACCAATTATTACAAGTGTTTTCTTTCTACCTAAAATATTTGTTGGAATTGCTCCAAAAATTGCTCCAATTACTGTTCCCCAAAGTGCGGAAGACATTACCACTAATCCATGATACAAATCTGATGAATTCCATAATTGTTGTAACTGCTTATCAGCTCCAGAAATTACGACCGTATCAAAACCAAATAGGAATCCAGCCAATGCAACCACAATAGACCAGTATATAATTTTTTTATTATTCATTTTTACTTTAGTTTTTGGTTAATTTTTTATTCCTTCTAATTGAATTTATAAGTTAGCAATGGCTGTTCCCCTTCCTTCAGTTTCTTATATCTCAACAGAGCTTCAACATAATAATAATCGGCATATATAATCGAATAATCAATTTCTGAATTTGCTGGCTTATGTCCTGTAGAATGCAGTAAAAGTGCAGTGTTTTTAGTTTTACTTTGATAATTATCTGATAGTTCTTTAAGCATACCTTCCGCTTTATCGAAATACTCTTTACTTAAGGCACTATCTTTAGTATAAGTTGACAATTCTAAAAGAGCTGAAGCTACTACAGCTGCTGCTGAAGCATCTCTTGGTGCATGTGGTATTGCTGGATCATCAAAATCCCAATACGGTATTAAGTCTTTTGGTAATCGATCTAAATAAACTCGGGTAACCTTATGAGCAAAATCTAAAAATTTAGGATCTTTTGTCTCTCGATAAACCATAGTATAACCGTATATCGCCCAAGACTGTCCGCGTGCCCACATACTGCTATCGCTATAGCCCTGATGTGTTACCCCTTTAATTTTCTCGCCTGTTTCTTTATCATAAACCACAACATGATAAGATGTATAATCGGGTCTAAAATGATTTTTCATTGTAACAGTTGCATGACTTACAGCCATATCATAAAGTGATTTGTCTCCCCCATTTTTGGATGCCCAAAACAACAATTCCAAGTTAATCATATTGTCCATAATAGTATTATGTTGCGGCCATTCCATATTTGGAACATTTCTTGGCCAAGACAAGATAGTCCCAACTTTTGGATTAAAGAGCTTAGCTAAATTATTGGCTGTTTTTAAAATCACTTCTTTATACTCAGGATTATTTGTCAAACGATACCCATTCCCAAAACTATTAAAAACCTGAAAACCTAAATCGTGGTCTACCGCGGGTGTAACAGCAAGCGCTGCCAAATAATTTGTAAATTTATCTGCAGCCACCTCCCATTTATGGTCGCCTGTAGATTCATATAAATACCAAAGCTCTCCCGGCCAAAAGCCACTAGTCCAGTCCTTATAATCAACAAATTTCCATTGTTCATTATTGGATGCGATACTTCTTGGAATCGAACCATCCTTAGGTATCAATTTTAAAGCGTTAGATGATTGCTTTGCACAATAATCCAATTGTGCATCTACATCAAATTTATCGCTTAATCTAGTATTTGAAACAGTACTCCCACACCCCACCAGCATTAAAGTTGCAAAAATGGAACCTAAAATTTGTTGCTTAAAATTCATAATATTATTTAATATAATTTCTTATTTGCTTAAATTCCAATAGATCACGTACCTCTCTCGGTGGATATCATAAATTGGTTTTAAAATGTTGTCTGCACCTTTTATTTTAAATTCAAGTGAAGTATCATTTTTCTTGACTATACTCTTCTCTAACTTTTTAGCATCAAAATTCAACTGATTAGATAAATTTGAAGGAATATGATAATCGTAGGTATAGTAGTCATTGTATATTTTAGGGTTACTATAAGGAGCTGGCTCTATCATACCTTCTGTGCCCATGGCTCCTGCAAGCACAATTGGTCCATAGGTTATTGCTGCTATATTTGGATTATCAGATGTTGGAATTACTTTAATCGTCATATTAAACGAAACCTCAATTGTATCTCCATTATTCCATTTACGGTACAATACAATATAATTACCTGGTTTAGCTTTAATTAGTTGTTTTTTTTCATTCACTTTTACTTCAGCATTAGCTGCCCATGATGGATATCGAATATTAATAGGCATACTTACCGGACTCGTGGAGCTAAAAGTAAGTTTGGTACTGCCTACATTCGGAAAACTGGTTTCCTGTTTTATGGTAACCCCCTTTTCTTTCCATTTCAATTCTGAAGGAATGAAAAGGTTCACATACAATCCAGTATCGTGGTAATAAATAAATTCTCCATATTTTGCCTGATTTTCGAAACCACTTCCCACACAACACCAAAATGAATTTTCTGGCGTGCTGTAAACTTTATAAGCTCCCGGTTTCATTGGCAAGAAGTAAGCAATCATTCCTTTCTTTGGATCTTGTTGTCCTAAAATATGATTGTACAACGCTTTTTCATAAAAATCCACATACTTTATCTGCGGATCATACCCATACAAATGACGGGTAAGCTTCAACATATTATACACATTGCAAGACTCTCCCGTGTAACCGCTTAGATGTTCTGAAAGATGGTCGGGCTCAAAAAATTTCTCTTTATCACTATTACTCCCTGTGATGAATGTGTGATGATTGACAACAGTATTCCAAAAGAATTCAGGAATTTCACGATTTTTAGTTCCCCCTTCCAATTCATAATCGCGAGAAATACCTATCAATTTAGGAATATAAGTGTTGGCGTGTTTTTTATTGAGATTGTCTACTTTATCCAAAAGTTGATCCAATGCTTCCTCATGATAAAAAAATTCGGCAAGAAATTTATATTTACTGTCTCCTGTAATTTCATATAAAGTATAGAAAGAATCATTCATTCCTCCGAACTCATTTTTTAGCATCCTTTTACGTTCTTCATCAGTTAAAGGCTTTAACTTTTCATAGGCCCAATCCGCCATTCCTTTGACAATTTCTAATGCTGGATTACTATCACAATACAAGTATTGATCCATTAGACCTGAAAAAAGTTTATGCTGCGTGTACCATGGCGCCCAAACACTTTTCCCTGCAATTGCACGATCAATTAAATTTTGTGGAAACGCACTTAAATATCCATTTTGATTCAATGCTTTTTGAACTTCAAGCAAACCCGTTACCAAACTGTCACTCTTAATTTTATACTTGTTCTCTCCAGTTGCAGCATATAATAAAGCCAAACCGGAAAGAATATGCCCTGTACTATGGCCTCTAAGATCACAATCAAGCGATTCCCAACCTCCCAATTTATTAACCGCTAAATACCCCCCTTCCAAAGCGGTAAATACTCCAGCATTCGTTTTGAAACTATGTAGCAATCTTTTTGCATCGATGCTCAAAATCCAATTACTTTCAAGCATCATATTGTCCTTAAATGGACTATCCAACAATCTTACGTCTTCGAGATTAAATCCCACAACCTTTACATTTTTGGTATCATCCAACTTCAGTTTTCCTTCGTGCTGTCCAGGATAATGTGACTGCGCATTCATATTAATTGACAATCCAACAACTAAGACTATACACTTAATCATTCTATATTTCATATATTTTCTTATTATTATAATCGTTCTAGCTCTAAATCTTAATTGATTATATCTAATTATTTTTTACTATAAACATTGTCCTTCTTAAGATTATTCAATGAAACGGTTGATACTAAAACCTAGCTCCAAACATACCCTCATAAAATCATTCAATGTTACAGAGAATAAAAAACTTAACGGATAAATTATGATGCAATCGCTATAAATTATAGCCCTTATCTGCAAAAAAAATAGAGAATACAACTTTGAATTAATTTATTCCCCTATGATTTCAAAAACATAAGCAAAACCTTGTATTATCTCTCTTATATGATTCAGAAAAAAGAATCAAAATTTAAAAAAAGAAAACAGAGTTAATTGACTTTTAAAAAGCATAAATACAGTTCTTCGCAACAAAAAAAAGCCAACCTAAATAATAAGTTTAACGCCTCTCTAAATCTTCTTGATTCAACTACATTATGATAAAAAAGCTTTGCTCTACTGGTTCTGCTGATTGCAATTTACCCGCTACTCCATATTGCCAGGCGACTACAGTAACTTTTACCGGAAACTTTGTTCTTGGAGGAATTTTGGCAAAATGTAATTTTCCATCTTCTAAATAAGCAGGTCCTTCTTTTACATAGTAATCTACCTTTGTTCCTGCACTAGATTTAGCACCAAGTGTTATTGCACTTCTACCAACTTTTACATTAGACAGCGGATTAAAACTAATCGATTGAGCCATGCCTTCTTTATTAGTAATCGGAAATTTCAAATGCAATTGCTGAACACTACTTTTATAAATAGCATCGCCATTATTGTGTGCCAAAAGCCAAATATCATTACTACGCTTTACATTGTTAAAACCCAGTTTATCAAACCGAATCTCGAATGTGGTATCATTTACTTTTTTTACCGGGCCACAAATTCGGTCAATCAAAAGCGGTGTTTTTGCAAAATCACTAACCGGTTTCACTCTTAAACTATCTGAGAAAAAAGGTACTATTGTAAAGCTAATTCCGTCACTTAATGGCTTAAAATCCAACTGAAAATTAGCATGTGTCTTTTCCGGTTTTACTATTTGTCCATTTTGTTTAAAGCCAATATTTTGATTTTTCTTCCCACGCGCCTGAGCATAAAAGACTTCTGTTGAATTAGCCATTTGTTGATCAAAAACCCAAGAAGCCGTTTTCTTCTCTCCAACAAATCGATTAAAACTAGCTGGAACATACTTTGGAATTGAATCATGTCTCCATTTATCCATAAGCCAACCAGATTCAGGTTTTACCACATTAAGCTTTGGATAATTTGTTAAAGAGTAACTTTTCGGTAGTCTTCTTTGAGCAGCTGAACGAATGTAGTCCGCAACATATTTCACTAAAGCATCTGAATAATCAAAATGACCATGCCCAGCATCAGCAAATAAAGTAATAACACTTTGTGGATGTTTGCCTATGTATTTATAAGCAGGCGCAATTCGTCTATCCCACCATTCATACTCGCCCATTACAAACAGGCCAGGAATTCCATCAATATTTCTACTGCCCCAATCAGGATTTGGTTTACCACTCCCTGTTAAATTACTCTGAGGTGAATCTCCATGTACTGAAACCAAGGCAAGAGTCCGCTCAGGATTAAAAGCCGCAAAATTCCATGGAAAACTTGCCATTGCAGAATGTCCAATCGGTACAATTGGAGCGTAAGCTAATTCTTGATAACCTGAAACATCAGCTAATGATTTAAACATTTCATCAATAAACTTATCTTCATTTTTAGCACGATCATAAGTCCAACTAACCACCGGAGTCACCCAAACCTCAGCAAAACCAATTTCAGCCATTACTTTTCTGAAATAGGGATTCTCCATTATTCCTTCTTCTATCATGTTATGTTGTCCAAACACTATCCCTCTAATCTGCTTACAATTTTCAGGAATCCATAAAAAAGCTTGGGGATGATCATTGGTTTCCGGAGATACCATACTATTTACCTTTGCACTCCACTGCCAAACCTGAGCATACCCACTAAGACAAAAAAAGCTCAGACAGAAAATTATATAATTTACTTTTCTCATTTTACACAAGCTTATTTTTTCTTTTCTTCAGAAATGAATAATGCCACGCCACCACTAACTTTCAAATCAAATGTCAAAATATCTCCTCCTTTTATTTTTTCTTCCAAAACTGCTACTTTAGTTCTAGTTTGTGATGCATCGTCATCCTGATAAGACTTTACAATATACTTTTTCCCCTTTTCAAGAAAATTAGTTGGAAAACTTATTTTTCGGGCTTGTTTATTGGTAATTGATCCCACGAACCACTCATTACCACTTCTACGGGCCACAGTTGCATATTCACCAATTTCCCCATTAATTACTTTTGTTTCATCCCACACCGTTTTTACTTTATCAAAAAATTCTATTTCCTTCTCGCCTTGATAAGCTGATGGTTGGTCATACCAATATAGGAACTGAATTGGACTATAATAAACCACTGATAAAGCTAACTGATGTGCATGTGTGTTTTTAATCGCTTTACTATAATATGCAATGGTATAATCGGCGGGACCAGCTAAAAAACGGGTAAAAGGCAGGATGGTATTATGATCAGCATCCGGCATTTCTTCGTTTCCACGAATTCCTTCCTGCGTCATTAAATTAGGATAAGTACGGCTAAAACCTGTTGGACGATATTCATCATGAATATCAACCATTAAATTATATTCAGCACATTTTTTAACCGCCTCGTGTAGCCATGTTGTCCAACGTTGATTTCCAACTTGCACAAAACCAAATTTAATTCCTTTGATTCCCCATTTTTTATACAAAGGCAAAATGGAATCCAATTGCTGTATCAAAGCACGCTGATTAACATAAACCCAAAGTCCAATTCCTTTTGAAGCAGCATAAGCAGAAAGTTCAGGTATATTAAAATCTTTATTTTCTGAAACTGTTGTCGCATCGGAACTCATTTTCATCTCGGGTCCGTACCAACCTGCATCCAAGTGAACATATTGCAAACCATGATCTGCGGCAAAATCAACACATTTTTTAGCATCAGCTTGAGTCATTTTAGCCACTCGAATTGCTTTTCCAGGTTTAATCCACGATACCTCTTTTAGTTGATTATCTGGATTTAAATTCAGAATAATATCTTTATTTACTATTAAATCAGTCGCTTTATCTGTAGCCATAATGACACGCCAAGGTGTAAAATAAGCAGGAATTACATCGACACTGCCATAAAGCGTTGCCTGAAGCGTATTTGTTTTTGCAGCATTCAAACTAAATTTCATTCGTGCATAATCTGTCATTTGCGCTTCCGCAATAGCTACTGTTAAACCATTTGTTAACTTCATTGTTAGCGGACGCTCACTCTGTCCTTTCCAATCTTTCAACGGAAGTAATGAAAATGGTCCTTGAGCCCATGGTTCATAATAAGCAAAAGTTCCTTCTGGCATTGTGAACTGGGTTTGTTCCCCAACAATATGCAGAAATAAACCATTTGTTGGTTCCGGAAAATGATAACGAACCGCTACCCCTTCATCATAAGCCCTTACAATAACATTCATGAAATAGCTTTTATTTTTATCGTAACCATCACCTTGCTTTTCTTTAGGAAGCTCACCTTTACGAAAGGAAATCGTCATCTCATTATAATTATTGCGAATACTTGAATTTTCACCATAAACAGGCTTCCAAGTTTCATTAGTAGTATTTCGTTTAGCATCGATAAAATTCAAATTCTCTCCCCAGACCTTACAGGTGTCATTAGGGATTGCAAGAGCCGATTCGAAAGTCTGATTTTCTATCAAAACTCCTAATTCTGATTCCAACACAATCATTTTTCCTTTATAAGAAAGGGTATAATACATTTGCTTATCATTCGAACCATCTTTTTTTTGATAAAAAGTAAACTCGTAAGCTCCATCTGGTGAATTTAATTTTTGAAGGGTTTCCTCAATAATAGACTGCGACTGAATTGTCACAGCATATAAAAGGCACACTAACAATAAGTAAAACTTGTTATTTTTCATTTTTCTTTTATTTCGTTATTCTAAACCAATCAAAATCGGCATACCCACCCATTCTAACATTGGGTTCGCTGATTGCAAAAATTCCAATTTTTGCGGAAATCCAAAGATCTTTTTCTGCATTTGCTTCTTCGCCTATTTCGACAAAATCACTTCCATTTTCACTGTAACTAAATTTACACTTTGCATTTGGAGCAGTGATTATCATACGCAACTGCACTTCATTCGAATTTAAAGACTTTTCTGCAATGATCTTTTCTTTTGTTCCATCATTAGCATTGATACAACTTACCTGTTGCACCCAATATCGGTTATCATGAAAAGCAATTGCTACATAAACATAAGTTTTCCCCATAAGCAACAAACCACCTTTTTTACCTGAGGTTTGCCATTCGCTTGTTAGTTTAATCTTGGTTGTAGCAATAAAATTAGGAGCTGGCAATTTTTGCAATAACAGATTGGGTACATTCCAAAGATTAGGCTCCTCTTTCTGACTAATAGTAAAAAGCCTCAAATAATCAGTCCCCGGAATTTGAGCACTCCACTTTACAGAAGAATTAGCATACCATTGCCATTGTAAACCTGGCTTACCGTTTAAAAATTCGTCACTTTCAACCGGATGCATGATCGGGAAATTTTTTCCTTGTATTGGTTTGGCATTAGTCAGCACAGGTTCCCCAATGCCGTTACTATCAAAATCCCTCCCAATTATAGGCCAATTTTCTTTCCACTGCATAGGCTGCAAATGCAATACGCGGCCATAAACCCCTTGATCTTGAAAATGTATAAACCATGAACTATTATCAGGAGTAGTTACCCAAGCACCTTGATGTGGACCATTTATTTTAGTACTCCCCTGCTCTAAAACGATTTTATCTTCATAAGGACCATAAATACTCTTGGAACGCATGGCCACTTGCCAACCATTTTCAACTCCACCTGCAGGGGCAAGAATATAATAATAGCTGTCTTTTTTATACAATTTTGGACCTTCCATGGTATGGTGTTTTTCGTGTGCATCAAAAACATTTTGTCCTTCATCCAGCACTGTTGTCCCTTCGGGATTCATTCTATTGATCGTAAGCATGCTATTAATTCCTGCGCGACTTCCCGCCCAAGCATGAACTAAATAAGCATTTTCACCCTCCCAAAACGGACAAGGATCAATGATTCCTTTTCCTTCCATTACCAATTTAGGTTTCGACCATTTGCCATAAACATCTTTGGTTTTAATCATATATACCCCGAAATCAGGATCTCCCCAATAAATATAATATTCTCCATTATGAAAACGAATGGCTGGCGCCCAAACTCCTTTACTATGTTGGGGAATATCAAACACGGCTTCCGGAATTTGTTTGTCTAAAGCATAATTCATGATTTCCCAATTCACCAAATCTTTGGAATGCAAAATGGGTAAACCTGGCGTACAATTAAAACTACTCGCCGTC
This sequence comes from Flavobacterium aquiphilum, assembly GCF_027111335.1. NCBI lineage: Bacteria > Pseudomonadati > Bacteroidota > Flavobacteriia > Flavobacteriales > Flavobacteriaceae > Flavobacterium > Flavobacterium aquiphilum. The sequence continues at coordinate 3,767,011 of NZ_CP114288.1, forward strand.
ATATAATAATCATTCCCTACTCTAATTACATCAGGATCCGAATAATCTGCATACAAAATAGGATTTGTATAGGTACCGTCACCAAGGTCTGATTGCCAAACTTTTGAAATATAGTTTTGAGAATTATACTGACCATTGTCAAATTGTTTTTCACTTATTGATTTACAAGAATATAAAGTGATAAAAACTAGTACAATATAAATCGCATATTTAATCTTAAAGGTCATTGAATTACTTTCTTAAATTGTTACTAATCTTATTTGATAATCACTAATAATGGATTAGCGACTATCTTTGCTTGCTTGCCAAGCATTTCATCCCATTGGGCAGTATCTGAAACTTGCCCACTTTCTGTCCATGCAAAACCTGCATAATAGACAATCTTCTTCTCTGCATTTGTAACGATTAACAAATTACTTTGGTCAGGAGTTTTAGATTCATTCGCAAAAGCTGCACTTACAACTTTTGGATTTACAACAATCCCCTCACCAACAAAAGAACTATCTATCGGTTCCCAATGACGGAACCAACCTTTTGCTTTGTTGATATTTACTTGACCTTTCTTTTCGTGCAATGTAATTCCAAGTGTGTAATTTGGTATTTTTTTATCTGACTGAAAGCTAATTTCAAATTTTGAAAAATTCGAATCCAAATCCAATGAAATCCTTTTGATTTCATGTACTCCATAAGAGCTCCAAGGTGCGTAAGTCAATTCAAAAACGGCTCTTAAGGGACCTGTTGCTATTGTATTATATGCAATGTAATTTTTGGCTACCTGTAAACTATCCTTTTCCCAAATTCCTGTCCCTCCTGTACCGCGACTTGCTCCAACGTGATATGGATCGTAACCTTCGCCGTGTTCAATGTGGTAATAACCCGGTTTTTCTACATTTTTTTTATACCAACTATCAATAATAGAATAATCTACTTTTTTAAGCCAAAGATCAATTCCACTCGATAGTGTTCCGCCCTCTTTGTGCTCCTCGACTAATTGTTGTGCTACTGGGCCATAAGCCCTAAAAGCTACTTTATTGTTCTCCCATGCATAATCATCAATTCGCTCCGGAACAAAACGAGAAAAGGTAGTTACTTTACTTTCAGCTACTTTTACCGTATCTGAAACGATGGAATAATTTACTACACTATTTGCTTTAATATCTGCTTCAAAAAGTAGTTCATCTCCTTTTCCATCCGAGTTATAATCAATCCACTGCGTTCTCAAATATTCCTTACCTCCTTTAATTTTAACTCTAATATCTTTTTCAGAAGTATTTTTTAATAATTGCGATAATTTGATGCTAGGAATGCTTACTATTTCCTTACGATTAAAATCAAGAGTATTTTTTACCTCAACATTTATTGTCTTCGGCTCAGGTATTTTAGAACAGCTAGTGGCATATCCATTTGCAAAAAAACTAGCCACAATAACACATAATTTGAAATCTATTTTCATATTTTTTATTCTACTTTTTATTTAAAAGAAACTCCTTCCACATGTTCTCCGACAAAAAAACGAGCCATATCTGCAGTCTTATACCACTTTGGTTTTCCTTTCATCTCATCACTTATCAAAATCCCATTTATCATAAGGTTTTCAAAAGTTACATTCTTAATTTTTCTTTGTTCATCGTAGCCGGCGATGATAGATAAATTTGCATTTTTACCATTGTAATTTATATTACGAAAAACCACATTTTCAATTCCTAAACCTGGAGCCGTACAATATTTTGTATTATAGAATACTCGTAAATTAAGCAATTGCCCTTCTCTAAAATCTTCGACTCTTATATTCTCAAAGAGTACATTTTTAGCCATATTATTATCTCCTACATTTATTGCCATACAGCCTTGATAATCAACCTGCATTTCCTTTTGATCCAATATATCAAGATTGATGTATTTCAAATTTTCAAGAACATCTGGATTTTTACTATTCCCATGTGTCCCTATCAAGATTGGATGACCAACATCTGCCCAAAGTGTTGAGTTCTGCATTGTTATATTCTTACAGCTTCCTGCATATTCCATCCGTGTTCCATAAACTGTAGTGCAGTCATCAGAAGAGCGTACAAAAACGCCATCAAATAATACATTACTGCTAGCCATTACATTCATACCGTCACCCCACCCATAAAAACTGATTGTTTTAACGTTCTTGATTTTTACACCATCAGATTCCCCTGTAAAACACTGAGAAGCAAAAAGGTCTTCCACATTTACATTTTGAGAATGGGCTATGCGTATTCCAAGTTTAGTTTCTTGGTCTACCATTCCTCTGCCTATTATATTCACATTTGAAACACTATCTACTACAATCTGCCCTTTAAGTACTGCACCTCCGGCCAAATAGACCGTTTTATTAGAAGCTACTTTTAATTTTTGATTGGATATTTCGTGAATTCCGGGGCCAAAATAAATCACATTTGGATCCTTTGGATTTGGAACGTTAGTTTCGATAGGGTTAGCAAATAAATGAAGGTTATGAAATATGTCATCGTTAATTTCTACCGATAAATTAGCAGGATTCGATAGCGAAAAACTCAAGGTATTTCCTTTTATTTTTGGTTCTATTCCATAAGACAATGGTCTTATCCGGGCTTTGTTAATCAAACCTTTATTTGAAGTAACTGAAACTTCCACTGTTCCCGAAAAATCAAAATAAGCCATTGAAGCTTTTTGCACCGAATGCCCGGATCCCACTACCTGATCTACTTTTACTCCATACTCAAATAAGTCTTTCCACTCTCCTCCTGGTTTCCTTACTTTTACTGAAAAGTCATTGTTGTGCATGCTTTTTTGAATATCGTCAGTTATTTTATAAACTACCAATTCTTGAGCATTCATTTCAAATATTCCAGACAATAGCAAAACTGCTATTGTTATTCCTGACCAAAATCTCTCTTTAAATATCATTACTTGTTTTTATTTGTTTTTAAAAAGTCCATAACCAATCGATTAAAATCAACTGGGTTTTCTAAATTACTCACGTGACCTGCATTTGGAACCAAAACTTGGACAGCACTTGGCACACATTTCAATAATTTATTGACACGATTTTTATCTGCTTCTCCTGTCAAAACCATTACTGGAACTGTTACTTTTTGTTTCTTCAAAATAGAAATAGCGTCATTTCCTAAAACCAGTCGAGGTTCTGCATGAAGTGGTTGCCATTGATCCCATTTGTAAATCATATCCCAAACAGGTCTTCTTATCGCTTCTAAATTAGTTCCTCCATTACTCATCAAACCATTTAACCAATCCCATTTCTGAGTCATAGTTCCTCTTTGCTTCACTTTTGCTATTTCAACTCGTCGAACAGCCAATTGCTCTTTTGTCCAAGGCTCAGATGGGCCGGGAACCGGAAAAATATCTCCGCTGGCAGCTATAATTGATAAAAGACGTTCTTGATGCAAAGCCAAAAAATCTGTAGCTATAAAACCTCCCATGGAAAGTCCAACCAAATGTGCTTTTTTGATTTTAAGTCTATTCATCAACTTCAAAAGATCATCGGCATGTAAAAATGCTAAATCCTCTTTTGGCTTATCCGAATAACCGTATCCTCTGCAATCATATCGAATAACCCTATACTTCTTGGCAAACTCAAAAAACTGAGGATCCCATTCGCTGTGATCAAAGGAATGCCCATGAATAAAAATTACAGGCACTCCATTTCCCAATTCCTCATAATATAATTTTGCATCACCGACATTTACAAAACCTGTCTTTACCTCTTTTGGCAGGGCACTATTTTTATAAACATCCCTTACCATTATTGGCAAGACAGGACTATTGTAGAAAGATGAAAAACCAGCTTTATTCGCCTTTTCTACATTGACATGGGTTAAAAAAAAACCATATGTATTGGTTGTTTTATCAATCCAGGGATAAGCACCCGCCCAGCTTGGACTACTAATTAATACAGCATTCCCTTTTACGTCCAATTCTTCTCTCCATTCACCAAGTCCATATACCCCATTATGTTTTTCGGCCCGCACTCTTTTTACATATTCAGGATCGACTACCTTGGCATCTCCTACCTGGTCTGATTGCATTAAAAAAATAGATTCTTGCTTTAGAATTCGTTTCCCTTTATAATTTCCTTCATGACTAATCATATCTAAAAAATGGATATAATCATAAAGCTTACTTTTGGCACCACCGCCAAGCATTGGACTATGTCCACCACTATTATCCACGGGAACAAAATGCGTGTTTTTCATCACTAATGGTATGGCAATGTTCTCCTGAAAAATAGTTTCAAAATCTTTTCCGGTAGCTAACTCAGCCATTCTTCCAGCCACCTGCATTGCTAATCCTCCATAATGAAACGAAGTCCCTGGTTGCCTTTCAGCCGGTATATTAACAATGTGTTTTACCGATTCCTCCAATGTTTGGTAATTATCTGTAACCGAATCCTTAGGTTGGTAATCTGGAAAACCTGAAGTATGAGAAAAAAGTTGTCTTAAAGTGGCTTCTCCTTTTGCATCTTTAAATTCAGGTAACCATTTTTTCACTTTGTCATCCCAAGAAAGGTTTGTTTTTTCAACAACTGAGGCTATTGTAGCTGCAGCTAACCATTTCCCAGCTGAGGCAATAAAAATTTGACTATCTTTATTATAATTTCCAAAGATCTTTTCATAAACAACAATGTCATTCTTAACAATTACAATCGATGCTCCAGAGTAATAACTACTATCCACCCAAGTTTGGATCTTATGCTCGACAGTTGAAAAATCATATTTTCTTTCCTTTTTTCGAAACTTGGTCTGACCAGATACATTATTACACCATATCGACAGGATTACCAATAGTGCAACTGGAAAAAATTTAGTATGCGTACAAACAAACACTTTCATTAATCAATTGTAAGTTTAATCGTTTGATAGGTCATTACTGGCAATTTAAAACTTACCGTTTTTTCTTTACTGTTGTAATTTCCCTTATATATAACTCCTGCAGCATCCGTCAAAATAGCGTCCTTCGATTTTCCCTCTAATGAAACTGTCAAAACAGATACCCTATCAGTACCAAAAAACATTACTCCATTTTCATTTTTCAATACTGCCGAAGCAACTTCATTCCCTAAGTCAATGGTATACTTCCTATTTGAAATAACTTTTCCATTCCCTAGAAAAAGAGTAAAATCATCAGCTTTTTTACTGATTATACCGTAAGTTCCAGTAATAGAAAATTGTTTCTCGTTCAATTTTTTATCGGCAACAGCATTCGAAAAAATAAAATCTTCTCTACCCGATTTATTGGTCACATGAATCCCGACAAACTCATCTTTCCCAAAATAATCTACAAATTGAATATTGCTCATATTATTTAAAGCCGGCTCATAAATAGCCACAAATGGTCTGTCCCAAGCTTCCCCATTTTGTCTCACAACCAATGTTGGAATTGGATTATTATTGATCTCATCCGGTAATAACCCATGACTTAAAGCAGTTGATTTTGGTGAAAGAACCGAGAAAACTTCTCTATCCTCTTGTCCCTGCATCCAGAGGTTCATGTTCACTGTTTTATCTTTTAAAGCCAAATTAAATTTCCCTTTAAAATCCTGACTGGATTCGATGGATTTCTTATCCCATATATAATCATATGCCATCAAATCACCATCACCAAAAGCTAATTTAGAGGTAGGTTTCAAATCTAAAACAGTTCCTGCTGTTGTTGTTAATTCTAAATTCTGTCCCAGATTATGGAAAAAATATTCATTTTTTATATTATTTCCTTTGTTTTGTGTAGAACGGAAGATGTCTATATAATATCCCTCATCACTCCCATTTTTTACAATTCCCATTACTCTGCGTTGATTACTATTAGTTTCCGGTTCCAAAAAAGAAACATCTGAAAAAGTAATTCCAGGAGCAATTCCTGTGTTTAATCCACTTTTAGGGTAAGCAGCATTTAAATCAAAACCATGATTGCTTTTCATCTCAGGATATTTCGATTTCCCATTTACAATCACAGTATTATGAGCTGGAAACTGTGTGTAGTATTCGGCATATTCTATCGAAAAGTAACTAGATCCATGCCCCATCTCTGGTGCTAGAGGCAAACCTTTCCCATAGAGTTCCATTGCAATTCCATTAGAATGCATGTGATTCCCTAATGAACCAATTTGACTAATCATTAAGGCAGAATCTCCCTCTCCCTGACGTTGCACCAACCAACTATTATGCTCAACATAAAACAATGGAGTCGTGTAGTCTAATAGTTTTCCTTCAACGACATTTTTGTCAAATGTTAAAGCTTTCTCTGCAAAAAGATCCTGAATATTTTTACCTATAAATTTCCCTTCACTTGCATCATTAGCATAAATGGTCTTGTACATTTTTGTAAAATACTCTTCGTCCTCTTTCTTCCCGTATTTTTGTGCATTTTCAATTATATAGAGAATTGGCTCGACACGTAATTTATTATAATGTCCATCTCCAAACGAGACCATGTATTTGTTCGGATAAAGGTATTGTGCACTTGATTTTACAGCTTGTTTTAGCACAGGCATTTCTTTTAATAAATCAATATCGAAATTGCGATCATAAAACTCGGCGAATGAAATAAAATCACTCAAAACATTTAAAGAATAACCAGGACTTTCATTCCAAACTGCCGTTTCTTTATCGTAACCATAATCAATTAATTTATTCATCGACCATTGTCTTGTAGAAGTCTGATTCATTATCTGATCCAAATAGTATTGCGCTCCCTTACCATTTTTATAAGCCGAATTATTTTCTAAAACCAATGCTATATGAGAAATATGAGCTGCCTCAAGTAAATTCCAATTGTTGAAGCTAACTCCATTCTTTATAAGTAAATCTGCCCATTTTTGAAAAGTTTGAGCATACAAATCCATTCTTTCAGGATGTTGCTTTTGAATGTACCCATAAAGAAAATCATAGCCTTGAGTAATTTCATTCAAAATATGTTCTTGGATAACTTCAAAACCAGCATAACCTACCAAAGTTTGATGATGACCATGACTCAAGTCAATTGGTTCATTACGATAATAAATCCCTTCTAAGTAAGTATCCAAAACGGAATAAGCCAAATCGCCATAAACTTGTTCACCAGTGTACCAATACATAAATGCCGCATCTCTGACAATACTCATAATATCTCTATTAATAGCCCCAACAATTCCACTGGTCGCAGGTATTGGTGCCCATTCCCAGGAACCACTTGATTTATTTTGAAGATACAAACCTCTTGGATCATCCATATATGGCTGAATATCTTCTATTTTAGGATTTTTATAATCCGTTGGTGTTCCTCGTCCTCCAATAAATTTAACTGTTGGCACTGGCGCTTCCCCATCTGCATGATCATACGTACCACCTTTAATATAAACCTGTGTTGCTTTGGTTTTCCAATACATCTGAAGTCGGGAAACCAACCAAGTTTTATCTGTTTTATAGTGGGCAATATAGGGTGCTAAATTATTCTTGGTTTTGGCCATAATAGCCGCAGCCCATTCTTCTTTTCCCACCAATTCTTTTACTTGACTCAAGGACATGTCTTTCCCAAAAACACGTGGATGTTGTGTACCTATATTTTGAGGAACTGGTAAATTTTGGGATTTCACATTCCCTAAAGTAAGTAACAGAAAAAGAAGTACTAAAATTTTATTTTGCATGATTATTATTTTATGATATAGTAAGGTAACAAAAATTTGATTAGCAGCTGCCTACCCCACATCGGCAACTACACTAGGTTAATCAAACTAACTAAATTTAACCTAAATTTTTTTTCTGTTAATTCAGCTTTAGAAGTATAACATCTGTTTCAAAAACTAAAATATCTCTTCAAATTTCAAATTTTACTACCCTCTAAAAATTGTGATATTTTTCAATATCAAACAGTCGAAAATGTTAATTCAATATTAAGAAGAATTGCCATCTTTGAAGATAAATCATAATTCAATTAATATAAATTATGATCCAAAACATACGCAAACACTGAATTTTATTGCTCTTTTCATTTAAATTCACTTCCACTCAAATTAATTTAAAATTATCACTAACGCCATAGTCTACTTTTACCAACATTAAGAATTTATTATCTTTTCATAAATTAAAAAACCGGCTACAATATTCAAAAGAGCCGGTCTTTAATTTCAATTAATAAATTTGTTATTTGACAATCCTCTTTATTGCAACTTCATTCCCATTCATAATGTATAATGAATACACTCCCGAAGGCAAACCTTCCATAGAAATAGTCTGAAAAGTAGTTGTCAATGATTGGGAAAGTAACTTCATTCCTAAAGAACTAAACAATTCAACTTTTGCACCAGCATGTACTTCGTTTACTTTCAGATTCAAATTACTTATGACAGGATTAGGAAATACCACCACGGCTTCAGTTGATACTTCATCAGTAACCACTTCTTTTCCTGCTTTTTTAGTTGTGGAACTAACACATGAACCCAACTTGTCTCCATGATTCAAATGGGATTGAACTGCATCAGAACTTACACAAATTACTTGATTATTATGGCAGATCGCAACTTTATTGCCTGTATTACCACACTGTACATTGATCGTTTTAATAACAATAGAAGCGACATTCTGACAGCCTTTTGCATCCGTTACTGTTATGGTATAGGTACCTGCTATAGATACCGTTATTTCCTGTGATGTTTCATTTGAATTCCATTTATAAGTATAGGGAGCTGTACCACCTGATGGGGTGGCCATAATCTTAAGCGATGGTGTACCATAACCTATATAAATAGTATTTTTCTCGTCTACAGTCGAATTTAGCGCATAAACATCTGGAATCATTACATTTAGCTGATTTGGATTTGTATCATCACAATCACTATTATTAGTAACACCACAAGCAGCAATAACACTTGATCCAAGTCCATCACTATCATTGTCTGCAAATAAAATCAGAGTATCATCACAATCAGTATTGTTTGTAGCATAACCTTTTGGAGCAATTGAAGAACACAAGTAAACTTCTGTTTTAGATCCAAAACCATCATTATCGGCATCTATATAATATTTTATTGGCTCATGAACACTTGCATCTGTATCCTTGCAATCAGTATTATTATTTGCAAATCCTTCCGGAGCATCATTAACTGGCAACATGGCTATAGCTTCTGAACCAAACCCATCATGATCCTCATCTACATAATACTGTTTATTCACTGTTAGTTTTTGAATAATAGAAGTTGCCTCACTGTATCTATCATTACCTGCCTGCAAAGCTGTAATTTCAGAAGTACCTGCACCTACAATGTGAATTTTACCGTCTATTATATTTACTACGGCAGGATTTGAGCTAATGTAATTTATTGCTAATCCTGAACTTGCAGTAGCGCCAGCATCAAAATCACCATCAGTTACAGTTTTTTCTGCAAGTGCTAGAAAACTGATGCTTTGTTGCTTTTTATTTACGGTTAAAGTTTGACTTACTGAATTTGCTTCAAGAAATTCATCATTTCCGGCTTGTAAGGCCGAAATCGTGGAGATACCAGCTCCAACGATATGAACCTGACCATTAATAATAGTCGCAACAGACGGATTTGAACTGAAATAATCTACAGTCAATCCTGAACTAGTAGAAGCTCCCGCATCAAAATCGGCATCATCAACTATTTTTTCCTGAAGTGCTGCAAAACTAATATTTTGTTGCTTTTTGTTTACAGTTAAGACTTGACTTACCGCTGTTGCTTCAAGATATTCATTGTTTCCTAATTGTGTTGCCGTGATTGTAGTACTTCCCGCTCCTATTAGATGAACTTTACTATCAATTATGGTCGCCACAGCTGGATTAGAACTAACATAACTTATCGCTAATTTTGAAGTTGAAATGGCGCCTGCATCAAAATCAGAATCCCCAATTGTTTTTTCAGATATACTATTGAATGTAATATTCTGCTCTTTTTTTACCACAGTAAGAGTTCGCTTCACCACATCTGCTGCGTAGTAATTAACATCTCCGGCTTGCGTGGCTGAAATCTCAGAAGTTCCCGCCCCTACAATATGAATTTTGCCATTTACTATAGTTGCAACATTCTCATTGGAACTTAAAAAAGTTACCGGTAGCCCTGAGGTAGCTACAGCCGAACCAAAATCAGCTGCACCCACTTTCATAGTATCCAATGCTGCAAAAGTAATTGTTTGATAAGCTGGCGCAGTCAAGGTCTGCAACTCGGCAACGGTTTTTACGGTTTTAATCCAATCAACCTGATATCCAGTTTCACCTGATGTAATATCAGCAATTTTAAATTGAAAAATTGTTAAAGCAGTTGGATTAGTTAATGGACTGCTTGAGCCAAATCCGGTTTTTGAAAGATCAAAGTAATAAATATCATTACCGATTTTTCCAGTCCATTTATTGCTCCCATTTCCGAAAGAACCTAAATTAGAATCCAAAGTGATATTAGCAACTACTGGTTTTTTAAACTTAATAGCCACAATAGGATAATTCATAGGATATAAAGTCGTTCCTGCTGTTTTTTTGATGTCCCCACGATAAGAACCATTGGTTTGTTTGGCAAGAGTCACTTTTAATTGTCCGCTATCTGCAACAGCAGTAGCACCGGTTGTTACTACATTCCAACCATCTGTAGTAGTCAGGAAATTATCATTTATCAAGCCTGTTGCGGGATCGAAAGCAGAAAGCTCACCTACTGTTTTAACCGTTTTAACCCAGTCTACAGTATAACTTGTTTCACCAGAGGCAATATCGGCAACTTTGAACTGAAAAGTTGAAAGTGTTGTGGCATCAGTAGATGATAGCATAGTTGGCGTTGCACCAAAACCTGTTTTAGTTAAATCATAATAATAGATCTCCTCACCAACCTTACCTGTCCACTTATTAGCTCCATTTCCATAACTGCCCAAACTAGTATCGAAAGTAAAATTACATGTTGCTGGTTTCTTCATCTTAATAGCAAGAATCGGATAATTACCAGAATGTACTGTAGTAACATTATTTTGCATATCGCCTCGGCCTTTACCATTTGATTGAATAACTGTAGTGATTTTCAATTGTCCATCTTCAGCCGTAGCTACTGACCCTGTAGTTACAGCCTTCCAAGTACCTGGTGAAGTAGTAAAATTATCATCAATTAGTCCAACATTGGCAAACTGATAGTCAGTAGCAGAATTCAAATAAAATAGTAATGATCCATAACCAGGATTATCAGCTCCAAAAGGAGCCCCCTCCGGTCCCATCTTAGCTAACACATTCATTGTTTGAGGCATCGTTAACCCCTTTCTGTAGACATAATGATTATATGCAATTTCAAATACAGCTCTTAAATCACCTCTACCATTGGAAGAAATAGCAGTTGGGGTATAATCTTGGTAATTTTTCTCGCAGTAATCATAACTGGTTTGATAAGGAACATCTAATCCCAAATTGTACTGAGCGGTGTATTCATATCCTCGCATTATGGCATTATTATTAGCTGAATATAAATCAACCCCTTGTTTTAGTGCCATTTCTGCCAATTCAGCAAGAGAACCTATAGCCAGCATTACATGCGGTTGGTCTCGGTTACTTTCCTGCAATTGACCTGCATCTGTAAGTACATAATTTTTGATACTTCCGTTGCCTTCTCCGTAATAATAGTAGTTTACCGTTTTATTGAACATGGCAACATCCTCAGTAAAAATAGCAATTCCCATTAAAGCTTTCATACAAATAATGTCCCAGTTACCATGAGCACAGGGTTTAAAATTCCCTATTACCGGATAGAATACCGATTTCAGCATATTTTGACACCGCAAAACTTTGGCTGCTGTCCATGCCGGATAAGTAGAACGCATGATTTCAGCGGCGTTAACCAACATAAATCCATAAAGACCATTTAATTCTGAATCTGTTCCAACAATGGATTTTGTTGTAGCAGAATAAGCATCCAATATCTGAATAGCTTTTAAAGCGTGTGTCTCATTACCATTAATTTTATACATTAATGCATTGTAATAGGCCGCCATGAAATCGCTTTCTACATTATTTTTTACCGTTCCTCCTGCTACGCCGTCAATTGTAAGGGAAGTATCTCTTGTAAGAGCGCTATAAGGTCCTTTCATAGTATAGGTAGCAGAGGCTTTTCCCGAAGCAACCAAAGCCTGATAGCTCTGATACGGGCGACCTGTCTGTTGAGCCACTAAATCCTTTATTCTGTTAAGATCGGTTGCATTGTGGAGTAATCCTGGATGCACAAAGGTGCCACTGAACTCAAATTGAGGATTTGTAGTTCCTGATGGATTTAAAAAAGCACGAAGTGCATCGACGGAAGCAAAACTCTTGACCCAGTCCACCTGGTAATTGGTTTTATTTGTAACTATTTCTTCATCAGTTAAGACAATATCTGCAATTTTAATTTGAAACGCAGACAAAATAGTTTCCTGAGTAGTAGAAAGCGTGGTTGTACCAAGCTTACCAGTTGAAAGGTCCCAATAAAAAACATTACCACTGTCAGTAACAATCTTAGTACCATTGTTATTAACGCCATTATAAGATCCCAAGTTCGTATCAAAGAAATAATTACAACGAGGTGGCTTATTAATCTTAATGGCAATTATAGGATAATTTCCAGCATGAAATGTTATCCCTCCATTCTTTTTGAAATCAGCACGGTATTTCCCTCCCGATGGCGCAGGAAAGGTCACATTATATTTTCCATTTATAATTTGTCCTGTTGACCCAGCTGTTGCGGCAACCCAGTTATAAGTGTTACCTGTAGAAAAATCATCATTTATCAACCCTGTTTGAGCTTCAGCTGTTATACAAGGTAATAGCAATATCATTACAACTACTAAGGTAAAATTGAACAAACTATTTATTTTTACGTTAGTTTTTTCAAACCAAGAAACTAAAGCAAGTGATTTTGATAAAGTAAAGTTTTTTTCAATACATATTTGATTAAAATTTTTCATTGACTTGTTTTTTAGATATAAATTCACTGAATTAAAATATTATGGAGCTTTTCAATTAATTGATTATAAAACCAACTTAGCGCGAATAAATCAACTACGCTTAGCTCCAACCTGATATGAAATTGCTATAATATCATATCATTTAAGTTATATGTCTTATTTCGTCATAGGCAGTTAAATTTGATTATTGAATATGTCAATTTTCATATTGTTTAAATCAAAAGTACCTACATGAATTTATCTTAAGTATTAATTATCAACCATTATGCATAAATTATAGACCATTACTGAATTTATATCTAAAAAATTAAGATAAAATTTTTAAATCCATTTTTTTAACCATTTTTATTTCAATTTACATCATTACCAAACCAATAATCGCGTAGAAATCCCCTCAAATCACTACATTCCGAGAGGTTTACACCCATTCATCTCCACAGTAAGCCTCATGATATAAATTTAAAACACAATAGCCTAACAGTCTTCTTTACAATAAAAACATAGCCAAATTTACGCTTGAGAAAAACGCAAATTTGGCTATAAACATTTATAAAAAAACTTCACAAACTAATCACAAAGAAAACATGAGTTATTTTATTACTAATGTAGATTTTATTTAAAATTTATATTTTTTTATATAAAAAACCCATTGACGTAATTAACATTAAAATCACATCAACGGGCCTCAAAATTAGTTGCAAAAAAAACTACTCCAAACTATATAATAAAGTTCCAAAACCTAAGGAATCAAAACCACCACTATTAGGTCCGTAATCTCCACCTCCACCTTCCGTTTCAACAATATTTCGTGCAAGTGATACATATTTTAATGCATCTACAGAAAGCCCTTTACGTATTAAATAATGATTATAGATTGCGTTCCAAATAGGACGTATACCTCCCCTAGCATCAGCACTATTTACGACATGATTTACATTGTCACAATTATTATAGGGTTGGAATGGAATCGTCAGAGTGGTAAAATTATATTTCGCAGCATATTCAGCCCCTTTTAATATCAGGTTATCATTATAGCTATAAAAATCATCTCCTTGATTCCAAGTGCTTTGAGCGATATCAGATAAAAAACCAACACATAATAAAGTATGTCCTTGATCACGACCACTTTCTTGAATTTGTGCCGTACCATCTTTATGGTCATACCAAACTGCTTTAATTAACTGACCATTACCAATACCATTTTTTAAATAAGTAACAGCTGTATTATACAAATCTGCATCATCAGTTAATACACCAATTGACATTACATTCAATATACTGCATAAATCCCAATTTGCCCAATAATGAGAAATACAGGTATTGTTATGTCTTACCAAGAAATCCTTGCTAATTGGTAAAAAAACAGTCTTCATCCATGTTTTAAACTTATCAAAATCAGTAGCTGACCAACCACTATAGGTACGCATAATCTCCGCAGCATTTGCAAATTGATATCCATATATTCCAGCACCTAAAACTTTATTAGAATCACCCGAAATACTTGTACAAGTATTAGCCCAAGTATTTAAAATTTGAATTGATTTATTAGCATAAGCAACATCACCAGTAATTTTCCAACGAATTGCTGTTTGATAAGCAGCTGCCGCATCATTAAAAGCAGCACTATAATTATCTGGTTGAGGCTCTTCAACCGAGCTTCCTCCCCTGATCAATTTCACAACCGGACTGGGCGAATAGGTTAACTGAGCATGACTATTGGCAATAAGTTTATTCCAACCTGCAATCCATGGTTGAGCCGAAGCATTAACTTTTAATTTCATTCTGTCGAAATCAGCTTGCGTGTGCAACAAACCCGGGTGTACAAATGTTTTTGCAGGAGTACCAGGATTTGGAGTTGTTCCCGAATCAACAACAGCCGGCGTTTGATCAGTTGTTACATCAGCACTACTACAGCTGATTACACTAAGCAGAAAAACAAACTTAAAAGCAGTAAGTAGATATTTCATAATATTTTTATTGATTAAAATTGAATCCTAAATTTCCAAGAATAATTTATTTTTAATTAAACGAAAGGCCTTTAAAAGACCTTTCGTTTAAACAATCTCTTTATTGGTTAGCATAAGCCTGAAGTTCAGCAAGACTGGTAAAGGTCTTAACCCAGTCCACAGAATAACCTAACTCAGGTGAAGTAATATCTGCTACTTTCCATTGAAAAGTTGACAAAGTTGTTGAAGCTGTTTGTGACAAAAGAGTGCTGGCACCAAAAGTATTTCTCATATCAAAATAATAAATATCCTTTCCATTATTATTTTTATCAGGAATTATACCATCCCATTTATTAGCGCCATTTTTATAAGATCCAACACTTGTATCTAAAGTCAAATTCACTACTGCAGGCTTATTAAACTTAATAGCCAAAATTGGGAAATTACCTGGATGTACAACTGCACCTGCAGTAAGTTTAAAATCGGCTCTTCTCTTACTGGTTCCTAAAAACAAACTTGGATCAAAAGTGACATTATAATAGCCTCCTGAAATTAAAGCGGTCGCATTATTGGTAATATCCCAACCTTCTTTATTTCCTGTAGTATTGTAATTGAAATTTAAGTAACCTTCGTTAAATGTTTTTGTTTGTAATTCAATACCATCTTTTGTAACTGAAATATATCCGGCCTGAACTCCAATTGGCGCTTTAACTTGTATTTCATTATTTGTAATAGAAATAATATCAGCAAGTAAAGTACCGGAGTTAAACTTAACAACAACAGCATTTTTATCAGTTCCAAAATTAACTCCATTGATTTTAACCAAAGTTCCTTCAATTCCAATTGTTGGCGATATTCCATCAATTTTAGCGGACGGTAGAATTGTAAATGAATCAGGTGTCACCACAGTATGATTCCAAACATTAATAGTCAATGGACCAGATGTTCCGTCGGGAATCTTTACTACAATTGTTGTATCATTAATACTTACAAGAGTAGCAAGAGTAGCACCAAAAAAAACTTTTACAGCTTTTACATTATCACCAAAGTTTGTACCTGTGATAGTAATAGTCTGACCAACTTTCCCAGAAGTAGGTGAAAACCCGGTTACTGTGTGAGCTGGATATTCAACTATTTTAAAATTTGCATCCTCTTCACAACTACTAAAAGCAATTGAGAGAATTATCGACATTACAAAACAAATGCCAAGCTTATATAATAATTTCATATTTAAAAAATTAAGTTAAATAATTCTATTCTTTTCAAGTACTGGGAAACCATATGACAGTTGGCTTCCCAGTTTAACTATATTAATTATAACCTGGGTTTTGTTTTAAGTTCGGGTTCAAATTAATTTGCCCTGTTGGAATAGGCCACAAATAATTTTTCTTTGAAAAAACCTTATTGCTTTTTCCATCCAAAACAACACATTTTAAAGGCCCTTTTGCAGTATTAACCACTTCTTCACCCCATATGTATGTTGCAGGCTTGTAACTAGCTGTGGCTGTACCTGTCGCATCTCTGTAGGGTGTCACATAGGAGGCATCTCCAACGACTTGACCACAAGTAGATTGATTCAATTCGGCTTCTGCTATACCCCAACGCTTTAAATCATCATAACGGAATCCTTCACGATACAACTCTAAAGTTCTCTCTCTTCTGATTTCGTCTCTCATACTCAAACTGTTCGAAGCAACCAATGAGTTTGTTAAGGCAGCAACACCAGCTCTTGCTCTTAATTTATTAATAGATGCATTTAAATCAGCATCTGAAATCGCGCCATCTTTTTCAAATAATGCCTCTGCATAGATTAAGTACACCTCCGCTAATCTTATAATAGGATAATTTGCAGACTCCTGAAGGGCATTCCTATATGTACCATATTTGTAAGCTACATATTTTCTATTGGCATAACCAGCTATACCAGCAGTTAAACCAGCAGGAGCAGTAGGCGTCACACCAGAATAACCGAATAATCTTAAATCTCTATTTTTATATTCATCTCCAACAGCATGATATCCTTGAAATAATGGAGATTTAGAAGGTGGTAATCCATCTGTACATAAAAACATATCCATCATTTTTCTGCTACTTAATGCATTTGTTAAAGTAAGCGATACATTCTGATTTCCAGTTCTTAAGGTCACATCATAAACACCATAAAGGATAAATTCATTATTACTCGCTTTGGTAAATCCACCCGGATTACTTCCTGCATCTTCCAAGCTAAACAAATAATAGTAGCTCTCATTTATCATTCCTGCAGTATTATTATTATTCCACAAAGAATAACCTCCATTATCCATAATTTCTTTAGAAAGAGCAATAGCATCAGTTAGGAATGTCGCAACCTGATCAGAAGCTGGACCACCTGATCCGGAAAAATCAGTAGAAGTCCCATTGTATTTTCTCCAAGTCGCTTCGTACAATTCTACTTCAGCTTTTAAGGCTTTTGCAGCCCATTTGCTGATTCGTCCTTTGTCAGTAGCTGCAATAGCTGATTCAAGAGGAAGATTAGCGATGGCTTTATCCAAATCTGATAATATTTGAGTTACCACCTCATATCTGCTATTACGTGGACCAGTAACTTCTGGAGAATCGGTATCAAGTACCGAAGTTACAATTGGCACCCCTCCAAATGTTTTTAATAATGAATAATAGGCATTCGCTCTAAAGAAATAGGCCTCAGAAATATATTGGGTAATTTCATTTTTATTACCAGGGTAACCAGCTTCTTTAGAAAGCAAAATATTAGTTTTTCTAATCCAGTTATAAGGATTGTTCCAACGAACATCACTAGTTACAGTTCCAATTGTACCACGTCCTACATCAGACTGGAAATTATAATAAACAGATAAATCAGATGAAAAATCCATGTGATTGTAAACTTCATTTCCTCCATACGGAGATCTCCACCCCATTAATTGACTATAGAAATCGGTAGTATAGGCTTTAAAATCAGCTGCTCTTTGAAAATAAGTAGCATCTGTAAAGGTATCTTGAGGTTTTAAATCGATAAAATCATCTTGGCAAGAAAAAAGCCCAAGTGTTAATCCTCCGATCAAACCCATATATATTAACTTTTTCATATTATATATTTTAATAGTACTAATTTTTAAATTACTTAAAACCCAACATTTAAACCTAAAGACAGGGTTCTATAAAAAGGGTATCCGGAATTTTGAGAAACTTCTCCCATTTCTGGATCATAGCCATCTTTGATTTTCGTAGCTTCCCATAAATCATTACCTGAGAAATAAAATCTTACTCTTTCTAATTTAGCTTTGTTTGAAATGTTTCTTGGAAGAGTATATCCTATCACTAAAGTTTTAAGACGTATGTATGCATTGTTCTGTAACATAAAATCATTTGATGCATAGTTCCAGTTTGCTCTGTTTGTATCAACTGTCAAACGAGGGAATTCTGCATTAGGATTCTCTTCTGTCCATGTTTTTCCTAAGAAACTTGCCGGTTGATTAGTAAAAAGTGTTGCAAATGGGTAAGCTAAGTAACCTGTACGCATAATTTGCTGTTTGGCAACTCCTTGGAAAAATGCCTGAAAATCAAATCCTCTAAAATTAGCTCCTAAGTTTAATCCATATACGTAGTGTGCATTGCCATCTCCCATATATTTAAGGTCACTATTTTTGCTTCCATTAGTCGTGATAACCCCATCTCCATTCAAGTCAATTCTTTTTGTATCACCTGGTCTTAACTCTGCAGTTGTTCCTTTAACAACTTTTGTCATATCTTGTCCTCCTGCAGCATACTTCGCATAATATGCATCAACATCAGCCTGGTTTTTAAAATATCCATCAGTTTGGTATAAGAACCAAGAATTCAATGCATATCCATTCACATTATTTTTACCAGCTACATATGAATCAGCTCCTTCCTTATGCGTTAGCTTACTTTCAGTATTACCGATATTAAATGATACACTATATGAAAAATCATTAATATGATCTTTCCATGAAACTACAGCTTCCCAACCTTGTACATCCAATTGACCGCTGTTAGTTTTTGGTGCAGTTCCCCCCAATACTGCCGGATAAAGTACATCTGTCAACATTCCTTTATTCTTTTTCAAAAAGAAATCATATGATGCCGAAAGCCTGTTGTCTAGGAAACCAAGATCAAGACCTATATTTGTTTGATATACTCTTTCCCATTCTCTATCTAAACTTACCAAACCATTTGCAGCCAAAGAACTACTAGTTTGAATAGCTGGTGGCAATCCTAATACTGTTGTCCCCATATTAACTGCAGAAACGTAATCGTAATTTCCGATACCTGTATAGTTTCCTGCCACCCCACTAGTAGCTCTAAGCTTTCCAAAGCTTAAAACAGAATTATCTTTTAAGAAATATTCCTTACTAAAAGCCCATCCAACTTCGACATTACCATACTCTTTGAATTTAAACCCAGGAGCAAAATTTGAGGCTCCATCTATACGACCTAAAAGCTTCACAAGGTATCTATCATCATAATCGTAAGCTGCACTAGCCAAATAAGAATAATTTCCAAACTGGTATTTCCCTCCTGAGTTAGACTGAGTAGTTGGATCTGCTGCATTTAAATCATATACTCCCAAATCATTAAAAAAGGCACGAGTTCCCGCTAATGTTCTGACTTGTGTTTTCTCAGCATTAATACCGCCAAATGCCGAAAGATGATGTTTTTCTCCAAAAGTTGTATTATATCTCAACATAAGAGAATAATATTGGTAAAAAGAGTCGTAATCATTTGTTTTATACCCTGGATTACCTGCACTTTGAACCGTTTTTGCCAAACTTTCAAGTGATTTATTACCATACCAATCATAAAGCTGAACGGGTAAAACATATCTTTCTTCATAAAAGTTTTCTGTTTGGTAGGAAGCTACACCTTCTAAATCTAATCCTTTTGCCAGACTCAAAGTTCCTTTAAAATCAACTCTACTGGTCAAGGATTTTTTTGTATCTGTACCTCCATCTGATGTTGCCGCAGCAGAGTTTCTGTTACCAACATTACCAAAATTGGCATTCCATTGTCCAAATGGATTCTTAGCAGGGAAGAAAGGCATATCGTTTGCATACAAAGTTTCATCTAATCCCACCGAAGGGCCTTTTGTAATTGCATCAATGAAACTTACTGCACTTTCAAGTTTCAATCTTTCAGACAATTTGTAGTCATAATTAAAACGTAGATTGTATTGCTTTTGTCCATCATATTGTGTTGCTAAATTCCCTTGATTATCGGCCATTGCAAAAGAAACACGATATCCCGATACATCTGTTCGATTAGAAATACTTACATTATTTTGATATGAAAAGCGGCGAGCAAACATTTCATCAATACGGTTTGAATTAGCAATATAAACGTCTCCCCAAAACTGAGTTGGGTAAAGCCCCTCCTTGCCCGACGCCATCGTTTCCATATTCTCCTTGCTAATCCAACCCCACCAGTTTGGTGTTTTCTCTTCCTTATTGGCGGCCAACCATACATTTGCATATTCAGTCATTGAGGCTGAATAACTAGTAATTCCCGGCTCTGAGGAACGAATATTACTGCTGAAATCTACTTTTAATTTTCCTTTTGCTTTTTTGGTTGTAACCAAAATAACTCCATTTGCAGCTCTGGAACCATAAATCGCAGCCGAACCATCTTTTAATACACTGATGTTATCGATATCATCCGGGTTCATATTCTGAAACGAATAGAAATTTACAATTGGCACTCCATCTACAATAACCAAAGGAGACCCTCCATTGATAGAAGTTGCACCACGGATCTGAAAGTTTAACCCTTCATTTCCGGGTCGTGAGCTTGACCTTGTCACTACAAGTCCTGGAGTTTGCCCTTGTAAAGCTAATCCAACATTGGTTACAGCTCTATCCTGAAAAACTTTACCACTTACAACTTCAACAGCACCGGTTACTGCAGCTTTCTTTTGAGTTGCATATCCTACAACAACAACCTCATTCAAGGTCGAAACATCAGCCACTAAAGTAACATTGATAATATTACTAGTAAAATCTCCAACTTTTCTTTCCACCGTTTTGAATCCCACTGAGGTAAAAACAAGGATATCATTTGGGGAAGATGCATGTATTGTATACCCTCCATCAAAGTCAGTGCTCGCACTCGCACCGCCTTTCTTTCCCTTTATCGTAATGTTCACTCCAGGTATCCCTAATTTTGCTGAATCAGTGACTTTTCCTTTCACAGTTATATCCTGTTGAACATTTTCCACTTCTATTCCATTTAAACTTAAATTGCTATTTACATTTGAAGTAGCGTACAGGTCACCTGCGGCACTACACCCAAATAGCAACACCAACAATGCTGGTTTTGATAAAAATTTTAGTTTAAATTGATTAATTTTTGGTTTAGACATAAAACAATTTAATTTTTTGGTTAGTATTCTTTTTTGTTAGTATCCTCTTCTTTGGTTAGTATTCAATTTTTGCAGTTTTCTTTCTTATTTTTATTATGGTAATTTAAATATTTTATAAAAGCTCAAACTATATCGATAGAGTTTTAAATCGTATTACAACATTTGAGCATTGTTAATGACAGATTTCCTTGTCACCTAAACTAATATCATTAGCTGTTTTTAAATTTCTTACCTTTTGATCTTAAAAAACATCATTAAAGATGTCAACTAGTAAATAAAATAACATTGTATCGCTTTGGTTCATTTACTTCACTTTGCTAAAAAGGAAAAATATTGCTGGTCTAAAATTTGCAGTTGCCGGCTGCTTATGTCCAGCAACTGCTCTTTACTGATTTTCTCACATCAGCTGTAAAAATTGCAGACTAACCAAATCTGTAATGATAACAATGTCAAATTTAGAATGAACAACTCTTTTTGGCGATAAATTATGATTCATTATGCATAAACTATAACCCATTTTTAGTCTGAATGTAAAAAATTCGCTTATATTTTTAAAAATGTGTTTTTTTACAAGAAAAAAATTCAATTATTATCATTTAAATTATCACACTTATTTACAACAGTTTAACTTTAATCATATATACTACTCAATAAAAATCAATGTGCATAATGAAGAAACTGACATAAATTATCATTCAATACCAAACAAAATTGACATGTTTCATTTTATAATATGCTTAAAAAAAATGTGGCTCTGAAAACCGTAGATACAATAAAATATTTTGATAAAATCATACCTTAATAGTGTAAACAAAAAAAAGGTAGAATTTCAATATGAACCCTACCTTTCTTTTTAACGTATTAAATTACCTAAAAAAGTAATTATTGCTTTTCTGATTTATCCTCAAGAAACTGTGTTGGAGTTACACCAAAAAGTTCTTTAAAAGTCTTTGTAAAATATGCCGAAGAATTAAAACCACACATATGAGTAAGTTCCTTAACTGAATATTGTTTAGTAAGTAATAATTCAGAAGCGTACTTCAATCTAATTGTTCTAATAAAGTTACTTGGGTTCTGCCCGGTAATCGAACTAATTTTTCTATAGAATTGTGATCTTCCAATTCCAATCTCCCTAATTATATCTTCAAGAGCAAAATCCGGATCTGAAATGTTACCTAGCACTATTTTTGTTGTTTTATCCAAGAAAATTTCGTCAATTGTGTTGGTAGCAATTTCACTCGAAGGCAATATACTACCTATGGATGCAAAACGTTCTTTGGCCCTTTTTCTTGCTTCGAGTAAATTCCTAATTCTTGCTTTTAAGACATTAATATTAAATGGTTTTGATAGATATTCATCTGCACCTGTATCATAGCCTTCAATCCTGTCTTCTTCAAGACTTCTGGCTGTAAGCAAAATTACAGGAATATGACTGGTTTCAATTTCAGTTTTAATTTGACGACACATCTCGAAACCATCCATTTCCGGCATCATTACGTCGCTTATCACAATATCTGGAAAATATTTTTTCACTTTTTCCAAACCAATAAGACCATTTGCAGCCTCTCTAACCTGAAACTGACCACTTAATTCATTTTTCAAATGACTTCGTAGCTCCTTATTGTCCTCTACAATAAGAACGACCTTTCTATCTCCTTTCTCTAATTCAGGAGTAGCAGTCTCTTCATTTTCATTCGATATCGCGATCTCGTATTCAGTCGAAGTTATGGAGTTTTTATCTATTTTGTGGTTATCTTTCAGATTTTGACTTCCAAACTCTTTCTGATTCTCAATCAAATCTGCAGGAATTCTTACTGTGAAAGTTGTTCCTTTTTGGTATTCACTTTCAACAAGAATCTCTCCCTGATGAAGCTCTACTAAACTCTTGATAAAATTCAAACCAATACCAGTCCCAGTCTTAGAACTATCCGGATGGAAAAATCGTTCGAAAACCTTACTAATTTCCTCTTTCTTTAATCCTATACCAGTATCGGTAACTTTAATATTCACTACTCTCTGCATTTTTGATTTCTTCAAAAACCAAAAAACCGGAGTAGCTTTTTCTTGATGAGATTCAGATATTGATAAAATTACACTACCACCTTTGTCAGTAAACTTTACAGCATTTGAAAGCAAGTTACTAAGTATTTTTTCAATCTTATCGGGATCAAACATCCCAATTAAATCCTTTTTTGAGGATTCAAATGAAAATCGAATTCCTTTTGCCTTGGCAAGATCTTCAAATAGCACAAAAACATCCTTACTAAACTTGACAATGTTTAATCTCTTAATCTCTAATGGCGCTTTTCCAAGATCCATTTTTCTCAAATCCAAAAGCTGATTCACCAAATGTAGCAGGCGTCTACTACTTCTCTGAATAATTAATGCCGATTTTTTAACTTCTTCAGGATCGCTAAACGATGATAGAATTTTATCTACAGGATTTAAAATTAAAGTAAGCGGAGTCCTAAATTCATGAGACACATTGATAAAGAAATTCAATTTCATCTGATCTAATTCCTGCTCTTTCTCCTCCTTAACTTTTCTGGTATAATAATTTACACCAAAATATAATAGCGTTCCAAAGGCGATCGCATAAAAACAGTAAGCCCACCATGTTTTCCAGGGTGGAGACTGCACCGTTAAGTGAATAGCTGTTTTTCTGGCCTGATCCCACTGACCATCTATTGAAGCCATTACTTCAAAAGTATAATCTCCAGGTTCCAAGTTGGAATAATTAGCAATTCGGGTAGTTCCTGCACTAATGAAATTTTCATCAAGCCCTATCATCTTGTATGCATATTTAACCCTCTCCGGATTCTGATAATTCAGAGCTACAAATCCAAATGAAATATACCCTTGATCATATCTCAGAGTTATATCCCTAACTTTTGAAACAGCCTCATTCAATAAAATCCTCCCATTTACTTCCTCTCCTGGGTTAATTTTTTTATTAAATAAACGAATTTCACTAATAACTGGACTTACAATACTTGATTTTAAAGAAATATCATGTGGATTAAAAATATTGAATCCGTTTATACCTCCAACAATAATTCGACCATCATGGGTTTTATCAATCGACTTGCTCTGAAATTCGGTTCCTTGTAATCCATCATGCACATTGAAATTTTTAAAAATTCCTGTTGCAGGTTTTAAGTAGGAAAGCCCCCCTTTTGATGTAATCCATAAATTGCCATTATCGTCTTCTTTTATTCCAACAACTAGATTATTGGGCAGGCCATCCAAAGAAGAATAGGCTTTCTTTAAACGAAGTTTAGAATCAAGTTCATAAAGCCCCATATCTGTCCCAACCCATAAATTACCTTTTTTATCGTCAGTAATATTATTGATACGACTCCCTTGAATGTGCTTAATTTTAACTTCCGAAAAATTTATCTTAGGCGGTACATGACCTTTGATCCCTTTCAAATTTGCCACACAAAGCCCCTGAGAAGTACCTACAAAAAGTCTGTTTTTGGAATCAATAAAAAGCGAAAAAACAAAATTACTGATCAGGCTCTTAGAATTCCCCGGAATATTTTTATACTGGTAAAATTTTTCAGTAACAGGGTCAAATAAATTTAATCCTGCTGTTGAAGTTCCCAACCACAAATACCCATTTGAATCCATTCTGGCACACCACACAGTATTTTGCCCAATAGAAAAAGGATTCGTTCGACTGTACTGATATGATTTTACCTTTCCTGTCTCAGTGTAAAATTTATTTAATCCTGCGTCCCATGTACAAACCCAGAGCACATTATTATCACCTTCTACAATATTAACAATTTTATCAGAACTAAGTGAATTTGGATCACCTGGTCTTGCCCGAAAATGTCTGAATGTTCCTCTTTTCTCATCAAAAAGATTTAATCCCCCTCCATCAGTACCAATCCAAATTCTATTTTTACTATCTTCAAGAACGGATTGGGCAATCTTTGCACTTAACCCTTCATTACTTTCAGACTTGTAGAAATAATGTCCAAAAGATGTTTTTGAAATAGCCAATTTATCGAGTCCTGTATTATAAGTTGTGATCCAATAAATTCCCTTTTTATCCTCCAAAACCTTTGAAGGCTGATTATTTGATAGTGAAAAAGGGTTAAAAGGATTATGAGTCAGATGTTGCAACATTCCTTCTTTCTTATCTAACAAAAAAATACCGTCACCATCAGTAGAAGCCCATACAACACCTTTTCTATCCATATAAAGATGAAAAATTGGAACTGTCTTGTTTAAGTTTAATGGAGAGACATTTTTAAAAGTATTCTTTTCAACGTTGAAAAGGAACAAATGGGCAATATCATTACCAATCCAAAAGTCGCCATCTTTATCAATCAGAATCTGTTTTGGAAGATGATTCAAATATTGATTACTGCTAAAATCAATCGAATATCTGACAAACTTATTGGTTTTTGGATTATACTTATGAAGATTACTACCTTTGGTTACTAGCCATACATTTCCAGCTTTATCTTCAACAGCACTGGTTACATCATTATTATCAATTGAAAATCGATCATTTTGTATATTACTATAATGACTGAACTTAATATTCTCATAAACTCCTCCTTGAGTATTATCTAGAAGTAATTTTGTAACTCCATTCTTGGTACACACCCATAGGGTATTTTTCCTTTTTTGATATAATAAACCGTTAATTTCTTCACGGATGTTAAGCTCTGCACCCTTCTTTTTATCTAATTCAATCTTATGAAATTTCTCAGTATTTTTATCAAAAACATTTAGACCGTTGCTAGTCCCAATCCATAAACGTCCCAATTTATCCTCAGTAATAACAGTAATTCTGTTATTACTTAACGAAGTTGGATCATCAAGAATGTTGCGATAAATTTCAAATTCATAACCATCATATTTATTCAAACCATCTATGGTTCCAAACCATAAAAAACCTTCATGGTCCTGAAGAATATCTACACATGTACTGCTTGAAAGTCCTTTCGAAGTGTCTAAATTTTCGAATTTTAAATTAGAATATTGAGCATGCGAAAAGTAAGTAACTAAAATAAATAGCCACACATTAATAATTTTACTTTTCATATCCTCTTTTATTTATATATTATATTTTATTTTCAAAAATTTTTCAAAAATAGCTAATATATCAGAAATCATAATGAGATAAAAAGAATTTTAAAAAAAATAAAAAACTAAAACTAATTAATGAATATATTCTTAAATTCAGTTTTTACAAAAGAAGGATATATATGATTTTTATTTCCTCAAAGAGAACTCACAACTTCTTTTCTTCTTAAAAAAACAAGAATTTAAATAAATTTGAATTTATTCAGGCATAATGAACTTTCTAAAAATGATCCACCAAAAATTTCCAATTGTTATTTATCAAAAACCAACGATATTAGAAGCCATTTTTACTATAATTATACTTGCAATCTTCTGGATCCTATCGTATAATATGCAATATACCTGTATTTATACCCGATAAGGTATAATTAAGTAAAAAACACAATATTTATACCCGAAAAGGTATAAGGTCATGGAATGAGCATACCAGAGACTCGATACTAACACCAATGAAGATAAGCGGCGAGCGATAGCGAACAGGCGAAGCAATTACATATGACCAATAAAAAACAATAAATATCTGCATATGAAATTAAGTGAATTTGTTAAAGAAAAAAGAAATGCAACCAATCTCACACAACCGGAATTGGCAGAAAAAGCAGGCGTAGGTCTTCGTTTTGTTCGTGATTTAGAACAGGGCAAAGAAACGGTACGTTTAGACAAAGTAAACCAAGTATTGCAATTATTTGGCTACCAAGTAGGTGCTGTTCCAACAAATTATAACACTACTATAGATGATAAAGGCTGAAATCAAAATACACAACACATTTGATCTGTTTTTTAGCGTTTTTAAACCCTTTTACTTTTTATAAAAAGAAAATTATTTTATAAAACTTTTATTGCAAAAACAGCTTATACATCCGCTAAATTGTTATTTTTGAGTTCTGGTCAGTTCAAAAAAAGGTTTTTACATTAACTGACGTTAACGGTAATTTTAACAGACACCTTGCAAATAATGAACTATAAAATATGAGAAAAATTTTAACACTTATACTTATCATACAAATTTTTAATTCATTTGGACAGACCAACCAAATTAAGAATATTCTATCGGAGCATTATGAGTTTAAAATGATAAGTAACGGTGACAATATGCCAAACTTTAATCCGATAAAGGATTCATTAACCGAAATACTCGTTTTACTTCACAATAAAGTAAAACTTGAAGAGATTAAAAAATACTTTGGTTGGAATGAAATTGAGTTTAATGAAAAAATAAATCTACTTATAAAATCAAACTATTTAAAAAAAGACAAGAATAATAATTTAATCCCCAATGTCTTTATTTGCTCTATCAAACAAGCAGACAAATTAAGAAAAAACTCAAATGAAATAATGATTGCAACGGCAAATTCAATTCAAAAAATTGAGCCGAAAATTAAAAAACAAATTAGTGAGATTAAATCATTAGCTAAATTTGACTTTAAGTATATTTCATTACTAATTTTAAGCGATGTACTGCTTGATAGTTGGCAAATTGAAAATGTTGAAAATGATTTTTTAAAATCAAAAAGAACAGAACGACACGGCAAAAATTATTATGTTTCATATCAAGGAAAACTGAAAATCAATGCAGGAGAGGCATTAGGAATTTATGGAAATCAATATCAAGACACTTTAAATTATTCAATGTGTTGTTATGGTAATGTTCGATACACAGAAGAAGTAATTAAGAAAAATCAAGAATTGAAAAAAGTGTTTAGTGAAAATCCAAACGGTTTCCAATATCCAGTAATTGACACATTAGACTATTCAAAACTTCAAGTAATTGCTGATGAATACAAACCAATTTTAATTGACATTTTAAATAAATACAAACCTAAATTATTAAAAGAGTACAATAAAAGTATTTACGCAACTGAAATTTCTTTTGAAGAATATTTTATTTGGTTTTATCACATATACTATACAGCAGTGACAGACGAATTAATTAAACGAAAGAGTATTAAATTGCCAGACGAAAAAGTTGCATTTTATATTTTGACGAACAATTAAAAAACTACCGCTAACAGCAAGGATTTCGTTGCGTGCACAGCACGAACAATGAAATCTGTGTTGAACGGAACCGCTGTGATTCCGCAACTATGGAGTTATTGTAAAAAGGTTTGTAATTTTTCAAGAGGGTTATAGGAGAGCCGTAGACTAATTTGTTTTGCGGGTACGAGTGTGACACTCGCACTAGCCATGATGCGAAATGCTCCCTTAGAAAACAAGTTTGTTTTGCAACTTTACCCAACGTGTCAGGCCTTATATATAGTTTCTGTTCGTCAGGTCTAGAGTTTGTCTACTGGTTTCATTCAGATTCCACTTCGCAATGGAAACCCTTGCTATCAGCTAACACTTCCCACTGTAAAGGCGTGCTCTGGACTTACACCTTAGAGTTACCGCCCATATTGGACACAAAAAAAAGCCTATTTTTTAAATAGACTTTTGAAAAAAAAATTGACTAACACAAACTTACTTGTAACCTTGATTTTGTTTAAATTCTTTAGTCACATCAATTGTTGACTGAGGTATTGGGAATATCCTTCTGAATGGCTGCGATACAGGTTTTGCAGTTCCAGCTAAATCAAATTTTCCAAAACGTATCATCTGTGGTCTTCTGTATAATTCCCAGTATAATTCAAAACCTATTTCATTATATAGTACTGTCGCATCCACAGCAGTAAGTTCTTTTCCTGGAGCATTGGCATACAATGACTCTCTTTTTCTGCTAGTACGTAATTTATTTAAATCCTGAAGCGCAGCCGCTGTATTACCTTTTCTAAAATAAGCTTCTGCTCTCATGGTATAAATACCTCCAAGACGATATAATGGCATATCAAAATTACTAGAACCATTTCCTTCTTCGGGATCAAATTCATACTTAAAAACACGAGCTCCTTGATTGATTTCATTTTGAGCAAAAATAGCTTGGGTAGGGTTTTTAAAAGTTAATGATGGTGTAAAATCCATTCTTGTAGTCGAACTTTTTTCCATATATAATGGAGAAACTTTTATACGATTCCCTACCATTTCGAAAGAACCTGAAGACAACAATATTGGTCCAAATTGGGGGCCGGCTATAATACCTCTTGTAAAGTGAAACCATGGCAAACCAGCACTCTTAGGAACAATATCTGTTGCAGGAACACTTGGAGTTGTACCATCATTTGTAAACCATGTACCGTCAGAGTATTGGTAGGCTTGATTGAATCTAGGATCGTCATGATTATTATCCCATGTTGCATAAAATTCTGGAGTTATACAAGCTGCATTTGTTCCTCTGTTTGCTGGAGAAGTCCTTTGGTTGCGCTCCATAGATACGTAAGCGAAACTGTTTGAGCCATTTTTAATATAATCTATCTTTTGTGAAATAGCGAAAATTAGCTCAGTCCCTTTTGTATTGTCTATTGCAAAATTTTTAAAATAATTACTTTCTAAACTGTATTTTCCCGAATCAATAAGCAATGATGTATAATAAATCACTCGATCCATATCTGTTCCACTTCCACTAACTGCTGCTTCATTAAAATTAAAATTAGAAAATGCATTGTAACGATCTTTAAATACTGCTCGGTTCAAATACATGGTACTTAAAAACCCATAAGCAGCTTGTTTTGTAAATCTGCCGTGATGCGTCTGCTGAGAACCCATATCGGCTAAATCAGGAAGTAATGCTTCAACATCTGTAATTAATTTATCGATTTGTGTATCAGCTTTTAAAATCTGTAAAGGTGCATTTGGATTCATTGGATCTCTATAAGGCGCCTGTCCAAATAAATCTAATGTTGTGTATAAATAATACGCTAACAGACCTTTTGCCTCCGCCAAAAATAATTTCTTTTCAGGAATGCTACTTTCTTCAGCAGATTGAATTGCAGTAAGAGAACGTGTAATTCCATTTGTCAATAAATTCCAGTTGTTTCCGATAACTGCATTATCAGAAGCCCAAGTAAACTCATGCATTGCTCTCCATTTTCCGCCATCGCCCCAGTCACTTCCCCGTGTTGGTAAAATAGCTTCGTCTGTACTATATTCCTGCATAGAAAAAACAGCTCCATGATCTGTAAAAGTTCCATCTCCTAATCTATCATAAGCCGCTGCAAGTGCATTAGCTGGATTAGAAGTATTACCGTTTGACACTTCGTCTAAAACAACTTCATCTAGGTTCGTACAACTGGTAAACAGCCAAATAAAAGAGAATAAAGCAGTAATTTTAATATTAAAAAATGTTTTTGTTTTCATAATAAATTATAATTTTAAAGTTGCTCCGAAACTAAAAGTTCTAGAAGTTGGGTAACTGGCATAATCAATACCAATAGATTGGTTTCCTCCGTTTGATTTAGGACTGTTAATTAAAGGATCATATCCTGTATAATTCGTAATCGTAAGCAAATTTTGGCCTGTAACAAAAAGTGTTAATCCGTTTAACCAATTCACTTCTTTTAGATTAAAATTATATCCAATACGGGCAGTATTTAATCTAATAAAATCAGATTTTTCTAAAAATAATGTGGATAAAATTGGTGAGTTTGCCGGATTTGCACCCGACTCATAATACCCCGTTGCAACATTTCGGTCCGAAGCTAAGTTGTTTATGTTTAATGCATTCAATCCTGTATTATTCAATAAATAACCTCCTGTTTGACCGATAATAGAGAAAGAAAAACTAAAGTTTTTATAATTCATATCACTATTAAATCCGTAATAGAAAGTAGGTAAAGCACTTTCGATAATAACTCTGTCACTATTGTCAATTTTACCATCTCCATTAGTATCTCTAAAAATATTTGCACCAGTAGCATCAAAACCAATATGATCCAGTAAATAGAAAGATCCCGCTGAATAGCCACTTCTGTAAATATTGGCATTAACACCTGACTGTCCCGGGCCTGAAATAGTACCTGTTAAAATTTCGGAAACTGGTAAATTCTCGATTTTGTTATTTAAAGTAGCTCCGTTCATATCGATATTCCAACTGAAATCTTTTGTATCGATTAATTTTGAACCAATCATAAACTCTAAACCTTTATTTATAATTTCTCCATCAATATTGGTCCAAATTGTTGGTGTTGGACTCAAAGCCTGTGAAGGAATATTTAAAATTGCATCTGTAGTCGTTTTATTAAAATAATCAAGTGTTCCATAGAATTTATCATTCCAAAAACTAAAATCTAAACCTACATTGAATTGTGTTACTACTTCCCATTTTAAGTCGGGATTTGGAGTTCTGTTTACAGAAACACCATTTACTAAATTCAAATCATCATACAAATAATAACCATCAGCACCAGATAAAGAATAACTTGCTTTAGTAATTTTATTTTCTACTTCCTGATTTCCAGTTTGTCCCCAGCTTGCTCTTACTTTTAAATTATTAAGAGCCTTAATATTTTTTAAAAAACTTTCTTTATTAATATTCCATCCTATTGCAAAAGAAGGGAAGTATCCATATTTATTATTTTCTCCAAAACGAGTAGAACCGTCTGCTCTCATAGAAGCAGTCAAAAGATACTTTTCATTAAAAGTGTAATTTAATCTTCCAAAATAAGATTGTAATTCGTTTTCCTGAGCATAACCATTAGTTCCTGACTGTGTTCCTGTAAAACCGGGATTGATTGACGGTTTAACACCGGTTCCTTCAGCTGCAACTCCGTCTACACTGAAACTAGTTCCGGATCTTTCAAACTTTTGATAGGAGAATCCACCTAAAACTTCGATTTTATGTTTAC
Source organism: Flavobacterium aquiphilum (assembly GCF_027111335.1). NCBI lineage: Bacteria > Pseudomonadati > Bacteroidota > Flavobacteriia > Flavobacteriales > Flavobacteriaceae > Flavobacterium > Flavobacterium aquiphilum. The sequence goes on from NZ_CP114288.1 coordinate 3,799,073, forward strand.
CAAATAAACCATTATAAGTCAAGTAATTGTCAGTTAAAGTATTTTTAGAATCGAGATTATTCTGAACGTATTTTCCTTTTGGATTTAAATCTGTCAAGTTTGGAAAAATAGTTGTATTTCTTTCTGCCATAGAACGATCTATTCCAAAATTAATTTTATATTCTAATCCTTTAACTATTCTCAATGAAGCTTCAAAGTTCCCTAAAACTCTCAGAGTACGTGTTTGGTCTTCATAAATACTTAATAAATATGCCGGATTATAATGCGCATTCATATTGAAGTTCGTATATTTTCCGTTGGCATCATACACAGAACGTGTTGGATTTGCCATCAAAGTATGCACTAGTAACTGTCCGTTAGAACCACCATCATCACTTGTAGGTACACCGTTATCTTTTGTTTCGCTGGCAGTAAGATTCATTTTTAATTTCAAACGTTTATTATCTAAAAATGATTCAGCAGCGTTAATTCGGCCAGTCATGCGTTTGAAACTACTATTATGAATGATCCCTTCCTGATTCAATTGCGATACCGAAGCATAATAATTCCCTGATTCTGTTTGTTTAGCGAAAGATAAAGCATTACTTGTCGTAATTGCCTCTCTAAAAATTACATCTTGCCAATCTGTATTTCCACCATGATTAAAAGCAGGATCTTTAATAGCCGATTTGTATTGATCAGCATTTAAAACGTCTAATTTATTTGCTACAGTAGAAATTCCCAGAGATGTGTCAAAAGTCATTGTGCCTTCGCCTTTTGATCCTTTTTTAGTCGTTATCAAAACAACTCCATTAGATCCTCTTGCGCCATAAATTGCAGAAGCAGAAGCATCTTTTAAAACTGTAATCGATTCGATATCGCTATTATTCAAAAAGTTTAACGGATTTTTAGCTGCAGAAGCACCAAAACCTACATTGGTACCAGATGGACTAACATCATCATTTGACAATGGCACACCATCTACAACAAACAAAGGTGTGCTTCCACTTCTAATAGATCCAACACCTCTAATAGTAACATTTACACCAGCTCCCGGCTCACCACTTGTGCTTACGACACGAACTCCAGCCACTTTTCCTTGTATTAAATTGTCTGGCGAAATGCTTACACCTTGTTTAAAATTTTCTGCCGTAAGCTGTGTTACAGCCCCCGTAACATCTTTTTTTGATTGTTTACCATATCCAACGACTAAAACCTCATTCAACACAGAAGTATTAGGTTCTAATTGAATTGTCATAAAACTTTTTTGAGCAATTATCGTTTTAGTTTTATATCCTAAATATGAAATCTCAAGAGTCCTACCCTCCTCTACTGTAATTTCAAAGCCTCCATCAAAGTCTGTTGCTACTGCATTTTTGGTAGTCACTTCTAAAATCGTTGCTCCAGGGATTGGCACTCCATTTTCATCCAAAATCTTTCCTTTTACTTTATCAATAATTTGGACCGTTTTAAGAACTCTTTTTTTAGTTTTTTGAATCAAAACTAATTTACCATTGATGTTGTAATTGAAATCAGCTTTTTTAGAAAGTTCATTCAAAATTACTGCAACAGATTCGTTGCTATAATCTACTGTATAAATAGTGTTATCAGCAATAATAGCCTGTCCGTAACTAAATTTATAGTCCGTTTGCTGACTAAGTTTTGAAAAAATGGAAACAAGAGTCGCTTTTTCTATTTTATTTTTTAAATTTGAATTTTCAAGGAAATTAGTATTACTGTGTCCATTATGAAATGACAGTAATGTGAGTACTAAAAAGATAATTCTCTTTAGATTTAAATAAGAAAGTTTAAAATACATGATTTAAGTTATTGGTTTTTTTACGATACTTAATTATTGATGGCAGTTGTTCTCAGCAACTGCTTTTTTTTTTAATTCTCTTTTACTATTTCGTCATAAACTTTAAATTTTAGGTTTGTTATATAATTTATTTGTTCTAAAACACTTTCTAGTGATGCCTCTTTTTTAATGAATACCGTTAATCGCATATCCAAAACTTTATCATTTTTATACTCGAATGAAACACCATATTTATATTGCAAAATGGTAATAACCTGCTTAAGAGTAGTTTGATTTAATGTAATATCGGTATTGTACCAATTTACCTGATACGCCTTCTCAGCCATTTGTTTAGTTAGTTTATTTTCTGTAAACAAAGCTTCTTCATTTGGAACCAAATCCACATTTTGTCCTTTTGCAGAAACATTTACTTTTCCAGTTACAACAATCACTTCGCATTTAGATTTTGACAATTGAATATGAAATGATGTCCCGACAACTCTTGTTTTCAGATCACCTGACTGAATAATAAATGGATGTTTTCTATCCTTGGCTACTTCAAAAAAAGCGTTACCTTTTAAAAGCGATACTTTTCTTTCATCAGCATCAAATTTTTCAGGATATTTAAATAATGAGTTTGCTGCCAGATAAATTTTCGAACCGTCACTTAATTGGATAGATTTGGGGGTATCTAACGTTTTAAATGTTAATTGCTTTGCTGTAGAAATACTGGGTTTAAAGAGAACCCCTAAGCCGATAAGAAAAAGAATACTGGCAGCTGCCATATATTTTAAAAATGGATTGAATGTTTTTTTCTTTTCTATTCGAAATTGAATATTTTCAAATATATTTATGGAAGCTTCATCAGAACTTCCCATAGCGATTTCATCCCAATTGGCGTTTTTATATTCGTTTGATACAAAATCATTCAATAGATTTTCTTCCGCCTCGGAAGTATTTTTCTGTAAACTTTTATCTATAAGATATTCTAAACTATGCTTAATTCTTTTTACCATAATACTTATTGTTACCTATAAGTACAAGAAAAGCAAAATCGTACTATCTGGAAATATTATGAAAACATTAACAGAAAGTTATCTTAAAAGTTTTTATAAAAAATTACAAGCGGAAACATCCAAGTCAAGTCTTTTAGGCCTTCGCGCAGCTGTTTTAAAGCAGATGAAATTTGATTTTTTACTGTTTGTTTGGATATGCCAAGTTCGTCTGCAATTTGATCGATAGACATATCTTGAAATTTATACATCAATAAAACCTCTTTACGTTTCTCTGGAAGTTTTTCTAATAAATTATAAAGTAAATCCATTAATTCAGGATCTATAGCCGAAAAATTATCAATGATGTAGTCTTCGAATTTATCTTCTAAAACCGTCTTATCAAATCTATTATTTTGATAATGTTTAAAGACCTGATTTTTTACTGCACGAAATAAATACGGTTCAATTGCATTTATATTCAGCTCCTCTTTTCGTTCCCATAAATCGACAAAAACATCCTGAACAATATTCTGTGCCAAATCTTTATCCTGTGTCATTGTATACGAAAAGGCATTAAGCTTTTTCCAATAAGAAGTATACATTTGATTAAAGATTTGAGGATTCTTCATAAGTAACATGTATGGTATTATTAGGTACAAAATAATGAAACGAAAACCCATTATTTTCTGCATGAAGGTTAACTTTTAATTAAATAATGAATACTTTTGTTTTATTAATACAACTATTTTTAGGAAGAAATGACAATTTCTTTCCGTTTTCTTTTTGTTGAAATAACTCTAATATCAAAGCTTGATTTTAATTTAGTAATCTCAAAAAGTGGCAGTATTCTCAGCTCTTCTTCCCCTTACCTTCTAATTATTAATTTCAACTCCAAATTATGAAACAAATTCTGTTTACATTATTTCTTGCCGGCACTATACCATTCAGTGTAAAAGCACAAGACGAAAATCTTAAAATAAATCAAATTCAAGTAATTGGCTCCCACAACAGTTACAGACAAAATATTGAAACTGATTTATACAATACTATCCAAGCAAAAGATACATCACGTTCTCTAAAAGGCTTACAATACACACATATCGAAATTAAAGAACAATTAAATAAAGGGTTGCGAAACCTGGAAATCGATATTTATGCCGACACTAAAGGCGGTAAATATGCACATCCAAAAGGTTTAGATATTGCAAAATCTGAGCAAGATTATGATCCAAAAGGATTAATGAACAAACCTGGTTTTAAGGTTTTTCATATGCCTGATATCGATTTTAGAACTTCTTGCTATACTTTTGAAATCTGTCTTCAAGAATTAAAAAAATGGTCTGAAGCGAATCCAAACCACATTCCTGTTTTTATTACTTTGGAACCTAAAGATGGTGACGCTAATTTTTTTGGAACCAAACCAGAAGATTTTACTCCTGAATTATTCGATGCATTAGATAAAATTATCCGCAAAGAATTAGGAAACGATAAATTAATCACACCAGATATGGTACGTGGAAAATATAGTACGCTCGAAGAAGCTGTTTTGCATCAAAACTGGCCAACACTAAAAAAAGCAAAGGGAAGATTTTTATTTCTTTTGGATAATAATGGAGCAAAAAGAGATATGTATGCTTTAAATCATCCATCGTTAAAAGGACGCGCTATTTTTATAAATGCTGAACCAGGAAAACCAGAAGCTGCAGCTTTGTTCAGAAATAATCCTGAAGATAATACAATTACTGATTTGGTCAAAAAAGGATATATTATCCGTACCAGAGCCGATGCCGATACTAAAGAAGCTCGAGCTAATGATTACACACATTTTGAAGCAGCCAAAAAATCAGGAGCACAAATTATTACAACTGATTATTATCAGCCAAGTACTCTTTTTAATTCACCTTACCAAATTAAGTATGATGACAATACTTATGTCAGACCAAATCCTGTAAATGGAGTGAAGAAGTAAAATTTAGTTTTCAGCCGCAGTTTAAACTGTGGCTGAAAATTTACTTAAGGTTTTTAATTTCTCCTGATTTTAAGTCGTAACTAAAATGATCTGCAGGAACTTCCTGTAGAAATCTATTAACCCAGATTCAGCATTAGAAATCTACATCAGTAATTGCTAATTCATCGGCGCTTCTTAAACGGTAAAAATCTACCAAAAAATCAAAACCTGTCCAAGTTTTAAAACCTTCTCGGTTTAAATTATTTTTAGCTAAAATTTCATCGACAGATTATCATTCGTTCAGTTATACATTTATTTTCTGTATCAATACTCTTTATTATATTCAAATGGATATGCTAACAAAAACTGTACAATATAAATAAGAAGAAATCTATTTTTCTTACCCCTCTAAATTGACCTTCTGAATGCTTCTATTTTGGCTTTGACTCGTCCTAAAATAGCTATACACAATTCAAGAGTGCCTAGCTATTATATGACAAGACAATTTCATCCTTAAACAGTTAGTGAAACACTACCATTTGATCTTGTTTATGATAATTAAAAGTCACATTGATTTTTGTCCCCATCCCTTTTTTTGATTCTATATTAAAATTTCCATTCAATGTACTTACCCTTTCTTTTAAATTTTGCAAACCGATACCCTTTTTATCTTGCATTAAATCAAACCCTTCACCATCATCTGAAATTTCCAATTCTAACAAATCATTGGAAGCTATTCTAATTACAACACTACAATGTTCAGCATTTGCATATTTATTTATGTTAAAAATTGCTTCCTGTATGATTCGATATAGATTCACCTTAAATATATTTTGAATAGAAGACCAATCAATTGAAGAATCTATCACATAATCAAAAATAGTAGTACTAAAATTTTGTTGATTTTGAATCAAGCTTAACAATAAAAAATTAAAATCTTTATCGTCAAAAAAAGAGCTTTTACTTAGATCATGAGATATTGCCCTAATTTCTTTTTCAATATTTTGTAATTCATAAATGTATTCTTTTCTTTTTTGAATTATTTTTTCATCAGAATGCGAATTAAAAAAACCTAAATTCATTCGAACACCATAAATTCTATTCATCACACCATCATGCAATTCTTTAGCTATCTCAGCTTTTTCTTCCTCTTTGGCAAGTGCTATTTTTTTATGTTCCTGCGTTAACAAATTATAAATTTCTTCATCAGCCATTTGCTGCTTTCTTAGAAAACTCAATTCCCTATTTTTAAATTTCAAATACCTCAAAAGGTAAAAAAAAATCATTATGATAATAATTGAAACTGAAAGAACTACAATATAAAAATTACTCTTACTCAAAAATTCATTTTCATCCATAATTACAGAAGTTTCGTATTCAATTCTGGCATATTTGTTATGTGCCTTTTTTTCCACCATAGTTAAACTATCACTCAATTCAATATAACTGTATGCATACATCAACCTATCTTTTTTATCTATAGCGGAAAGTATTTTCAAAGAAGCCAAAGCTTCATCATTATTTTTAATCTCCTTGGACAGATCATATGCCTCTTTTAACGTATTTACAGATTTAATTGTATCTTTTTGTGTTAAAAAAAACTCCCCAAGGTATATTTTCTTATATAAAATATCAGATTTATTTCCTAAACTATCAACAATACTTAAAGATTTAAGAAACATTGACTGAACATTCCTGTACTCTTTATTTTTCATCTTAGAGAATGCCAAATTACTCAGTACATTAGCATATAACCTTGGCCATTTTTTTCTTAATTCCTCCGTCAAAACTCTTTGTAAAGCTATTATTGACTTAGAATATTCTCCTTTTAAATCATAAAGATTACATATGTTTATGACAGAAGATATATTATAGTTATTAATTTCATCTTTATCAATATTACTTTCCCTCATTAAGTCTAAATAACTTTTAGCAATTTGATGATATCGCAAGGCCTCATCATAATCATTAAGCTTCTCTAAACAATTACCCATCAATGTATTACAAGAGTATATTAACCGATAATTCTTTGAATTTGACAAGAAACCCAATGCCTTAGAAATCTCAACCTCACATTCAACATAATTGCCATCATAAAAAAGAACATAACCTTTATAAAACAACATTTTTGCTGTATTATCATAATCATTATTTTTGAAATACAATTTTTCAGCTTGTAAATAATAATAGTATGCACTGTCTTTTTGTTCAGTCCTAAGGCAATCTCCAATATAAAAAAGTGCTGTCGGCACTCTCATAGTATCTTTAGCCTCCTTAGACATTTTTAATGCCTTAACACTTAGTTCCAATGATTTTTTTAAATCGTTAAGATAATAATACTCAAGAGCTAATTTTAAGTGTAAATTCCTTGTTATGGTATCATTCACATTTACATAACCTATAAGATTATCTATAGAATCCAAATATTTTTTCTTTTCTTTTATCCCTAGATCATCAGAATAAGAACTATCAAAAAAAACACTAGCATGTTTATTCTCATACGAAAAAGATTTTTTTTTACTACAAAATACCAAAGATAGTACTATTAGAAAACACAATATTTTATTAAATAAGTTCAATTTAATTTTATCACAATAATTATACAATACCAAATGTAACACATTGTAATAAGAAGAAAAATGCGATTAAATAAAACCGCATTTTTCTTATAAATTTATTTTAGATATTACTTTGGTGTTGGATTACTTGGTTCACCATCTTTAACCACTGCTTCTAAATTCAAAACAGAAAGAGTATCATTTTTGATTTCAGTCGATTGCACACCTAACTCATTTTTTTCCTTTGAAATGTAATTTTTATCTCCCTGAACAACCTCGTCGTCATTAGAACATGAGTAAATTAAAAAAGAAATAGAAATAAGCGTCAAAGTGCATAATTTGCGTTTCATAAATTAAAATATTAAAATTATTTACCGCAAAAAGACATAATTTACACAGCTGCGTTTTACGGTAAAACCGTAATATTTAGTTATTTTTGCATCAAAGTTGAAAAAATATGAACAACGGTCTTAACATTTTAATAGTTGATGATCACCCAATGACAGTTGATAGCTATATAAATTTACTATCATACAACAGCCTAGGAAAAATTGATCCGAACTTCACTAAAAGTTACAACTGTGAAGATGCTTATAATAAAATACATTTGTTTTTAAAACAAAATATAAAACTGGATTTAGCACTTTTGGATATTAGCCTTCCGCCTTATACCAATTTCAAAATAAATAACGGTGCAGATTTAGCTTCCATGATAAGAAAGAAAAGTATGGATTGTAAAATCATTCTTTTAACAATGCACAGTGAGCCTTTTACAGTAGATAGAATCATAAAAGAAATTAACCCCGAAGGATTTATCTCGAAAAATGATATTAATTTTGAATTATTTCCGGTTATCTGCAAAAAAATAATACAAGGTGAAATATACCACAGCCCTTCAATTTTACAATCTCAAAAAGATTTATTCAAAATAAATTTCAATTGGGACAATCTTGACAATCAAATTCTGACTTTATTATCACAAGGAATTAAAACAGTCAATTTACCCAAGTATATCCCTTTATCAATGAGTGCAATAGAAAAGAGAAAAGCCAGAATAAAAGATCAAATTCTATTAAGCAAGGGAAGTGATGAAGAACTTATTAGTAAAATAAAAAAATATGGAATCTTATAGTTTCGGCTTCGCATAAACTGCGTAAATATAAAGTCGAATTTCAGAAGGAAAAGTATTTTTATAGAATTATACATTTAAGAAATGGATATTTCAAATAAAAATCGGTCATTTTTGACTTAGAGCCTGCTTAAGTTTTATTTATTGGCTCTCTTATGACGATTTTTGGCTACAACTTCGTTAAATTTTTATACAATAACTCTGCTATCTTATAAAAATTTGCCTCGTTTCACTCAAAAATCCTCTAATAATAAATCTCAAAAATATAATTTAAACAAGCTCTTACTATTTTTCAGCTGTCAATTCAAAAAAAATAAAACCCCAGACTTGACTCTTTTTGAGCAATTCCGAGGTTTTTTCTTTTTAATTCCTAATGTACTTTACTGAAAAATAATAATTTTATTTTTTTCCGATGTCTTATAGAAATGAGGTTTTAAAACTCCTTTTTTCATTTCATTTTTCAACTTCCAAAACATGTACTCATTTCTGAAAATGAAAATTAAATCTTAAAAAATTATAATACAACTATAATTAAGATTCTTCACTCAACCTCTTTTTTCTTAAAAAAAATCTTATAGCTATACAACAGTGTTCAGACTTAAAGCATTATTGTTTTACTACCGAGCAATTATTTTTCTAAAACTACATTTTAATCCACATTTGTTACTAATAATAGAAACAAGCCGGAATTATGGTAACTAAATAATGATTGAAATTGAAAAGAAAAAAAACACTTAAATTTTATTAAAGCTTATTAGCTGTAAATAGAGTTCATTTCAAAAAAGAACTACATGAAGTAAAAGAACAATTAATGCATTCGAGAATTCACATGCCTTACTTATACTCTGCTTCATTTGCAATCCTATTAACTGAAGAATATTTAAAAGTTTATGACACTTTAAAAGACGTAAACAAAAGCATATTTTAAATAATATTACCGAAAAACCACACATTTTAAAGTAAAATTAATAACACTTTTGCCTCCTCACTTAACTAATTACTATAAATAATGAATAAAACAAGGCGACAAAAAACAACACAGACATCATTCGATATAAAAAATCATATATCACTCGATAAATCTTAAGTTTTATAAAAATGAATCATTATATATTTTTTCTCTACGAGTCTTTTAAATTTTCAAAAACACTATTTGGGTCTACCCTAACTTATTTACAAGGAATGTTTTTTTCTCCTTAAAAAAATGTAATTAAAAATAAAAAAATAAAAATGACAATTTTACAATTAAAAACAAAAATTCAACTTCTCGAAACTTGGCTCATAAGCAATCCCAATAGTACAAAAAAGAGCCCTAGTAGAATCTGACCTTAAACAATTAAAGAAAAAATTAAATAAAAATGATTAATAACAGCGAAATAATTGAACGCGTAAAAACCTTGTATCTATCTCTTAAATTTTGCTCAGAACAAATGAGAGTATTTACAGTTGGTGAAAGAATATGCATCAATCAAGAGCGCCTCCAATGGTTGCATATCCTAACAAATCAAAATGCAGAACCGCGTCCAATTTCTAATAATATAGAAACAAAAATCAAAAACATCTTAGGACTCATTCATTCAGACAAAATTACTTCTGCACTCAGTGATCCCTTATTAAATGAATTACTAACAATTAACAATTTTACAGATGTCCCAAAATAACAACATCAACACTATAGTATTATTAGTTATCCTATTAATAATCACAAATCTAAAACCAATCCTTGTCTATCGTGAATGGATTCATTTTAGAATCCACACAATATCGATACAATATAAAAAGGAACGCAAAAATAAAATCAATTTCAGAACACAAAACTTACGCTGTAAACTGCAGTACATTATCCAAAAAATAAAAGGAGAAATTAGAAAAATAAAAGCGATTTTCCATTTAAAGAATTTTTAACCTATTGTTGCAAACGGATACATATTATTAAAATATAATATCCAAAAAACATATTTAAAATCCCTCACTTAAAAACAAATATTAAATAGTTCTGTTTAATCTTCAAACTATTTTTAAGAATTTTTCCTATTTAACTAATATAAAAAATAAAAAATGTCATCATTAAGCAAAAGAAGTCTAGGAGTACAACGCAACAAACTATTGCGCTACAGACTAATCAAAGATCTCTATTATCTTCATAAAACAGAAGATATCCCAACTACTGTTGTATGGAGAAAATATATTTGTCCTGTTTATCCTATTTCACGTACAACACTATATGAAATTCTTTGTACACCAATAACTACAGAACTAAAAAAAATTGAAGAACTTTTAAATAACAAGAATTAATCATAATATTCCAGTAAAAAAATCTGCACTATTCTATAAAATTCATTGTACCAAAGAGATCATTAGGATTCAATTATTTTTCTGCACACTGAACCAGTATATAAAACTTTATCTAATGAATTCCCATTCTGTATGTTTCAGCCAGATCAAAATTCATAATTCCTAACTATTCAATAAAAAATCGGAATTCCGTTTATAAGAATTCCGATTTTTTATTTTAATCCGGATAAAAATTAATTTACATCATCGTATTGATACGGATACTTGCTTTTATAAGCGCTAATGCCGATATTTTTGAGATATGAATATCCTTTGGCTGATGATGCGAATTTTGACTTACCAATTTCACATATTCAGTTCCCTGCTCCGATTTCTGCACGTACTTTACCGTAATATATTCTTCCCAATCATTCAACTTCACACTTAAAAGATACATTTCACCAAAAAATATATTCTCAAATTCAGTTTCTTTATATAAAACTATATCTCCGGATTTCAAAAGCGGATACATACTATCCCCTGTCACAGATATTGCCCCATCACATTTTGGCAAATTAGGAATCTTTATTGTATCCAGGACCCTTTGCGGTTTTCCACTATTAAATAATTCTCGCAAACCTGCCACAGCCTCTAAATCATACAACGGTATTTCCTGGCTGATATGTAGTGAATCCATTGTTTTTCGGTCGTTATTCATAATTACAATATTAGTATTACCCTCTTTGATCATGGATCCATTTCCAGTTAAAAGCCATTCAGAATTAATTTCCGGATAATGATGTAAAATTTTACATGCCTTATCCGTTCCCATATTACTACTATTATCCAAAAATTTATTAGAAAACCCTAAATCATTACAAAACTTATACTTTGTAATTCCTTTGTAATCAAGATACTCTCTCATTCTTTCTGTTGACCCCATAAAAAAGCGTATTTTTTTACGTTAAAAAACTTGTTTTGATGTATTATTTTACATTATATTTGCAAAGTAAAGGAAAATAAAATTCATAAACAACAGAAAAGCAAAGAAGTTTGCATCAACTTCAAATACAAATAACTTATAAAAACAAATACAAAATAATGATTACAAATAACTTAAAAACAATCACAACCACTAAAAAACAAAAAAGGGCGCTCTACAAGCAGTCAGAATAAAACTACGAACAGAGTGTAATATTAATCATTAAACCAAGAAAAAAACAGTTCGTCATTACTTAAATCATAAAATATGGAAACACAACAAATCAAGGAAAAAATCCAGAAGCTGGAAAATTGGCTAATTGAAAATCCAAACAGTCCGGAAAGAAATTTAATAGAATCTGACACAAACGAATTAAGAACCATATTAGAACAAAATCATGAGTAGAAATCAAATCGAAGCACGTATTGCCCAATTGTACCTGGCCCTTCAATATTGCTCAGAGCGAACCAAAACTTTTACAGCCGGGGAAAGAATCTGTATCAATCAGGAACGTTTCCAATGGATGCATATACTGGATGACGAAACAGCTTCTCCCCGTCGCGTTTCACAAAACATTGAAAACAAACTAAACAAAGTTTTGAAACTTGCATTACTAAACGATTTCAAGCCTTATTATTCAGATCCTTTTAAAGAGGAAATTTTATTACAGAACTAAAATATTATAAACCCAAAAGCCAATTATTATGAACACTTCATTAACAAACTCAATCAAATCATCAATGGATTTATCTCAATTTTCAGCTCAGGAATTAAAAGAAGCTTTAAACAAAATCGAAAACAAGAAGAATGAAGAACGAGATGCTTATAAAAAACTGGTAGCCGAAACAATTCCGAAAGCACTTTCGAGATTATATGAAACCTCTGAAATGATGCGAAATGCAAAAACAGAAACTTTTCAATTGTTTGAAACTATTCTTGATCTAAAAAATCAGGTTTATGGTTTTAAAGAAAAACAGATGTCACATACTTTCTCAAATGATAAGGAAGAGATCACGATTGGGTATCGTATTAACGAAGGCTGGGATGATACGGTGACAATTGGTATTGAAAAAGTACAGAATTACATTTCGTCGCTTTCAACCAGTAAAGAAACTGCATCGCTGGTAAAAATCGTTTTTAATTTACTAAAAAAAGACGCCAAAGGAAATTTAAAAGGTTCGCGAGTTTTAGAACTTCAAAAACTAACGAAAGAATTCAATAACGATGAATTTACTGATGGTGTTGAAATTATTGCTTCCTCATTTAAACCTGTCCGTTCAAGCTGGTTTATCGAAGCAAGCCGAATTGATGAAAATGGTGTAAGAACCAATATTCCGTTGTCTATGTCTTCTGTAGATTTTTTACAGGGATACGCTTTTAATTTCTTTAATCAACAAAACGAAAAAAGTCATGCAGCCTAACAACTACCTCTCTGTAACGGTGATTTTAACCATCTTATTGATTGTAACCAACTTAAAGCCCATACTTTTATTTAGGGAATGGCTTTATTTCAAAATAAAAATAATTTTTAAACAATACTTAAATGAGTATAAAAATAAAGCCAATTACTGATCACGAAAGTTATAACGTAAACAATCATATCGTTTTTAAAGACGGGCTTGGTAACTGGAATTGCAAAAACGATTTATCCAATAAAGAACGGCATGCTTTTAATCAATATGAAAATATCGTTATAAAAAATCCAAGATTTAAAAAACATGCCACAGCCACTTACCGAGGCTAAAAATTACCAAATATCTGTTTTACTTTTTTCAGATAAAAAAATGGTTCCTGTTTTCTTCATTTTGGAAGTAAAACAGGAACCGAAAAACGGGCAGTTTCAGCCCAGTAATAAGCAGCCAAAAACATTCTCTCTAATGGAATCCAAACCTTTATGGTTAATGGAAACGGGATTGTCATGCGGAGTCTGCTGACCTTGATTGTTAAATAAACTTAACAAATACTACCTCAGAACGAGGTTTAAAAATGGCATTAGAAGTAAAAAACCATCACTGAGAAAAAGATCAAATGGTTTGGCTACGTTAAAATTTTATGTCTTCATTTTATTATCTAACTAATTGTAATTAGAACTTCTTTCTTCAAAAAAAATATCACCTCATCTTCTTTAATCATAAACACTTCACTCTCATGCCTATATCTGCAAACAGAAGCCTCGGAATTCAAAAAAATAAATTAATGCGTTACAAACTCATCAAAGAATTGTATCAAAAACACAAAACAGAAGACATCCCTACCACTGTTGTGTGGCGTAAATATGTATATCCTGTTTATCCAATTTCACGAACTACTTTATATGAAATTCTTTGTACACCTATCACTTCAGAATTAAAAAAAGTCGAAGAACTCATGAATAATCCACAAAAATCTTCCTGATTGTTTTTAACTCAAAAAATGTTCTTTTTATGATGCAAAGATGCGTCATTTGCTCGTCAAAAATTGCTCTTTGTTCGCTTTCCTTACAACCTTGTAAAGCCCTAGAATACTAATGTTCATGCACCTTGCATTCGTTTTTTTTAGGGCTTTTTTCTCCTAATATTTGCAATCTCAAAAGGATTCATCTACAGCAGCTCAACCTTAAAATGAGAGACTGCATTTCCTTTAAAAAGCATCTTACTTGATGCTTCTCAAAACATATTTAACCTAACATTCAAACATTAATACATTCAATGGAGCAGTTTCTATACCCCACTCTAACCGCATTTTTTGCCGCTTTTATTACCTGGCTTTTTTCGATGAGAAAATCATTGGCCGAAGACCGGGCAGCCGAACTAGACAACGCTGTCAATGCGGTTAAATATTACCGTGACCTACTCGACGACATTACCGCACGGTTAACCGCAGCAACAGAAACAATTAAAAAAATGGAAATACAGCACAGAGAACTAATGGTGATAAATCAGCAATTAGTCGATGAGCTTCAAAAATTTAAACAACTAAACGGAAAACAACAATGACATTAGCCCAAAAGACTTTAGAAATTGCCATTGCTCAAATTGGTGTTGAAGAAATACCAAGAAACAGCAATTCGGGGCCTGAAGTAGAGATTTATTTAAGAAGTGTAGGTCTCGCAAAAGGATATCCGTGGTGCATGGCTTTTGCTTACTGGTGTACCCAGCAAGCTGCACTGCAACTAGGAGTAAAAAACCCTTTAAAAAAAACCGGAGGTGTACTGGATCAATATAATTCCAGACCACTTTTGGTAAAAATGACACCTCAACCAGGCGATGTTTTTATTATGGATTTCAATAACGGGACCGGACACGCCGGAATCGTCGATAAAGTAGCAGGAACAATTATTTATACTGTTGAAGGAAACACGAATGACGGTGGAGGACGCGAAGGTTATAAAGTCTCTAAAAGAAAAAGAGACCTAAAAGGCATTAAAGGTTTTTTAAGACTATAAAGACAACATCAATAACAAATTATATACAATATGATCAAGCAATTTAAGCGCATTAGTTTTTTGTTTTTCTCAATCTCAGTTCTGGTTTCGTGTAGCAGCCCGAAGCCGGTTCTGGGAGAAGAAAAAACCAAAACTATAACCATCAAAGAAACCGTACATGATACTGTCTTTAAAATTCAAAAAGACAGCAGTTCTTTTAAAGCATTATTAGAATGTCAAAATGGAAAAGTAGTTTTTAAAAATGTTATTCAAGCCGAACCAGGGCGTACATTAAAAAGCCCAAAGGTTCGTCTTGATAACAATAAAATTACCATTGACTGCGAACTAAAAGAGCAGGAACTCTATGCCCGATGGAAATCACAGCAGGCCAAAGAGACTGAGGTAAAAACGATTCAAACTATCAAGTACACCAATTATTTGACCTTCTGGCAAAAAGTGCAAATCTGGCTGGGGAGGATTTTTCTAGTAGTTATGGTTTATTATGCTGGTAAGCAAACCACTAAATTTTACAGGCCGTTTTAGTCTTAAGAACTGAAATCAGGGCTTATCATAAATAAATACCATGAAATTTTAGATTTAATAAAACACCTAATATATGTCAAAAATATTTTTTTTTACAGGAGAAAATTCCATAGCAATAAATCAATTAGCAGAAAATGCTTTTGGGCCAATGAGTGATTCAGGAACTAACGAAAGGTATAATCTTCAAAATAGATTTTCACTTAATGCTGATGCCCCTGCTTATGCAATTACAAAATCCCTTGTTTTAGCAATACCAGATGCTGGCAACTCCAATTTGTTAAACATTACACTATTACCATTAAACGCATATTCCAGTGGATTCCCCATTAAATTGTTTATTTACAGAGGTATAAAAAAATCCTCTTTGATTGATGGTAATGGTAAAATTCAAGCAACCGATAATTCCTGGGACAATGATAATATCCTTAAAGTTATTAAAAAGGTTCAGGATAAATTAAACGAAGAGAATAATACTAATTTAATAGCGGATTCCAATAGTCTAGGTTTGCAATTTTCGGAGCTTCCTGACACTACGTTTATCGAAAAAATATTTTTTGATGATACCGATAATTTTCATCCTTTAATTGTAGATGCCGGTTGTCAAATTGGAAAATTTTCTGGAGGAACAACTGATCTTGCAGGAATTGAAGTTATACTGGATATGATAGGTTATGAACCTCAATTAAAGTTATTAAAAGCTTCGCAGCATATTTTTGAAATTCCAAAATTAATTTTAGGCAATAGTTTGACAGAAACTGAAAAGCTAAAAGCAAAATTTAATAATAGATTTCAAAAAGAAGAAGTTCTCACTTATCTTGATATAACCGCATTCTATGGGGCAACCAAAAATCAAGGATTGAGAGTAAAAGGAACTGATAATGGAGATAATTTTTTAAATAAATTTTACAATAAAAATATTGTTTACATTGACATCAGGGACGATTGGGGCTTTTCATACAATCACTTCTTTAAATTCAAAGATGAGTTAAATGTTGGTTTTTATTCTGCAGATAGCGCTATCAAAGATCCTGTGTATTCTGGCATGAATTATTATACTAATTGGCCAATTCTTAAAATTACAGATCAAGTTTATAACAATAGTAAGAAGTGGTTTTATATCAAAATTCCTATCGGAATTGGAAGCCCTGAAAACGCAAATTTCGTATCATCTTATGTCGGCAAAATTTCGACTGTAGTTGACACAACGCAAAAAAAACACTTTATAATTGCTGATGGTAATGGCAGTAATTCGATAATGCTTGAGGAATCTGAAGCGATTAAACTAAAAAACTGGAAACATGATGATAATAAATTAGGGGCAAATTACTTCCTTCTAAAAAAATCTACAAAAGGAAATAGTAATAATAATGAGTATCAAAATTTACCATCGATATGGGATAATCTTTTCTCGTTAAAGATGAATAATATTTTTGGGTTTGATGATTTAATTGATGGTGACTTTAGAGTATACACTTACTCCTCTATTAACTCTCCAATAGTTATAGATTCTAAAAGAGGTGAAGCTTACTTACCTACTTCAGGAATCGCTATCGATAAAAATCATGTGACATTTTTTTCTTATAAAGATGAGGTTGTATATAAAGAAACAACAAGTAAAGCAGATAATCCTGTTGCATTGATTGGTAAAGGTAAATTTAATTTAAAATTTGACACTGCTGATTACGATTACGAAAATGCAACAGATCCACACATTGGCTTTTTGAATCAAATTGTAAAAACTTCTAAAATTGGAAACTTTGAGCTGAATAAATTCTCAGTTACTGATTCAGAAAGCAACAATGCTGTTAGATTTCTTTCATACTCAAGATCTGGAGATTATAGTGAGAATGATATTGTTTTTGAGACTTTTGAAACTATTACTTTCACTCATGAAGAGTACAATGCATTAAAAGCATATCAGCAAAATCTAAATAATGAGTTTCCTAATCATCCAGCGTATATAAAATGTAAGGAGTATAACTTCACCGAATATTCAAAATTTGCAGTAGAAGAATATACTCTAACATTAGGAGTGCCATTACTAATTGAAAACGAAGACACTTCTTTACTTTATGTTGATATCAGTGATTCAATTGATGATATCACATACAATAATTTACCCATTAGCTTCACTAGTGCAGCTGTAGACTAAAATTAAATAATAAAGATTATTAATTATGCCAATATACACATCCAAAAACGCTATAAACAACGTTCCTCTAGCTGAAAAAAATCAAACTAACAATGATGGCGGAGGTAAACTTCACTGTTTACTTTTCCAAGACAATTCCCGTTTAGTAGATATAGCTAGAGGCGGTATAAAAACATCTCCATTAAAAATTGGAGATGAAAATGAAGCTGTTAGATTAGTTAAGGTTGCATTAAATTTTATTGATGAAAGGGATGATCTATACCCTGAATATAATATTTCTGAACTAGATGTGAACTCATATAAATTTGACTCAAATCTAAAAGATGCAATTACTCTCTTTCAAGAAAAGTTTAATATTCCGATTACAAGTGTGATCGATTGTATAACAATACTAAAAATAGATAGTAAATTTCTGGGAGATGAATTTTTCGATGTTCAAAGAAAAAAATATATCGGAAAGTCAAGTAATAAGGAATTTAGTTTCGTACAACAATCTCTTACAAATAATAAATATGAATATTCAATCTCATTTCGTGAAAATGACCAACCTATTAAAATTGAATTAGATACGGTTCTTAAAGGAAAAATAGTTCGAAAAGATATTCTTGTTAATGATAAAATTTTAAATATCGATTTATCAAATAAGACCAAAAATGAAATTCTAAATAAACCTGAAGTCCAGCAAATATTCTCAAGTTATAATATTGACGGTCAGAATTTTATCGCAATTCTTAATCCCGCAGAAACTAAAGTTCAATACAGTACCGCAAATAGTCATACTAATACTTATATACTAGATTACCCGGAAGAAGAAGAAAACACCCCTCCGTTATTATTTGATGACGAAGATGCCAAATTACATAAAATAGAAGAAGGTGACTCTCCTGAAAAAATAATTCTTGATAATTATTATGGAGGTGGCGGTTCCCCGATTATGGATCCATATAACAACACTGTAATATTTACTCTTCCCGAAAGAAAGGCATTCCCTGTCGCGAAAAGAAAATATGATGCCCGTTTTCAGTTCTATCTTAATTTGTTATATTACTATAATTCAGAAGAAAAAGGTTCAGATATAAAAGAATGGGGACTAGTTAAAACTGGTAATTATCAAAGATATCCTATAAGTCATCTTAATAACATTAATATTTTTGCAAATGAGTTTGACGAAGACTCTC
Source organism: Flavobacterium aquiphilum (assembly GCF_027111335.1). Taxonomy (NCBI): domain Bacteria; kingdom Pseudomonadati; phylum Bacteroidota; class Flavobacteriia; order Flavobacteriales; family Flavobacteriaceae; genus Flavobacterium; species Flavobacterium aquiphilum. The sequence continues at coordinate 3,818,012 of NZ_CP114288.1, forward strand.
CATATACTGCATTACCCAATTATTATCGTTTTTTAAGCGAAATGGAAAGATTAAATCCTAATAGTAAAATTGAGTTTGACAGCAATGGGAATACAACTTCATTTTCGACTATTAAAGGAAAAAACATTAGAATTCCTTCCAGAAAATTTGCCGATTCAATGTATTATTTTCTAAACTTCAGGCCAAATGAAATGTTAACGCCTGTGGCTGTTCCTACTGATACTCCAGATGAAGAACCTTCATCTGTTATGGATTACGTTATTGATCAAGCCTTAGATTTTTTCATTAATAAAGCAGGAGATGCTCTCGTGGATATTGTTGAGACTGGTTTAGATTATGTTGACGAAGTAGTAGATGATGCAATCGCATTGTATAAGGAAGCAGCAGAGTTTTTTAAAAAAGCATATAATTTTGCTATTGACGTTTTAACTAAATATTGGCCAAGAGGGCTTGGCGGTACTATCGCAATTGGAGGAAGTATTACTTGGGGAATTCCAATTCAAACAAAAGGGAATGTAGAAAGAAGCCTTTCTAGAAAAATGTCCAAAGAAAAAGAATTAATAATTGTCTATAGTACTCAATCAACATTTGGTGTCGGAGCTGATGTAGCAGTCGGAACTAGTCTGGGTTTACATACAGGAGGACATGGTACATCTCAGAAAAAATTTGGTTTAAATGTTGGAGCAGGTGTAGGAAAATCATATGATATCAAAATTGGAAATGAATATGAATTTCCGGTTAGAAAAGAGGAAACGGCATTATTAACTATGATTATTAATGTTTTTGGAGGTACACTGGTAAATGCTACAGCTGATGTTTTAGAATATTTTGATGTCATAAACTTAAATCCAAGACAATACTTAACAAAATTTGAAGTTTCTTTTGAGAAAAGCCTTACTGGCTGGGCTGGCGCACAAGTAGGAGTTGATACAGGAGATGGTATTAGCACACCAACACAAAACCAAGATACACTAGCTCAACAAGATAACAATAGAGGTTATGGTTTTATAGATAATATTTTCAATAAATTACCAGGTATGGGCGCTACAGGTGAAGCAGCTTTTAAAAGTGGCGTTGCTTTTAGCTATGAGGTAGACTATGGGGACAACCCTTTAACTAAGAATCATGAAGGCAGGGTTTTTAAGACTATCGAGATTGATACAAACTATTATTCCCAAAATACTTTAAGTTTTGGGCTATTAGGAAGCTTTTTAAAAAAATTATTTATAAAATTACTTCCTGGAGCAGACTTGGTAGGAGCCTTTTTTAATGCATTGTCATTTGATGAAGGAACGATGTTTGGAGTCAAGTATAGCTTAGAAAGAGTTGGTTCAGCTGATTCTCTAGGTCCTGGTGATTTCGATTTTACTGGTCAAAATGTCATTGTCGACACTCTCAGTGGTCATTCTATAAAATATTCTAGCCCAGGAGAAAAAGTAATCAAACAAATTTCATTGTATTATAGCACATTTACAGGAGATGTAAATTCTCTCTGTCAACCTGGTACTGAAATAAAATACAACTTTAATGTAGGTACTTTATATCAAATGATTAAGGATAGAGAGACTTATGACTATAGCTTTGAAAACGTATTATCATTATTCAGAAGTATAGAATTTCATAAAAAAGTTGGTGTATTAAATATTAACACGGGACAAACCAAACTTGTCCGTGTAAAAATGCCTGATAAAAACCTTACTGCTCAAATTGTGAGTGCACATAGAGATAGAGCAAAACCGGAAGTCGAATTAATTTCTAGAATGTTAGAACAATCTTTAAAATTGAGTAAATCAAACACATTTTTCGCAGGTGGATTAGCCATTGATGTAAAAATGGAATTAGAAATAAGTCTACTAGCAAAAGCAATAAAATTTTACTTAAAAAAATTAAATTATAAGTATAAATCTTTAAGCAATAGAACTCTAAGAAATAGATTCGAAAAAGAACTGGAAAACCAAAGATTGAAGATTCATAATGCAATTAGAGCCAAAGCAAAACTTAATCAAACCAACACTGAAAATCAAGTCATAGCTGAATTAGGAGCTGATTATTATGACAAACTTTTTGATGATAACGTTACCGGAATTTATCCTGGCAGCAATATTGTTGGTTTAAACGTTGTAATGGATCAATATATAAATTCGGCATCTGAAGTAGATTATCTAACAGCTTTAATCAGATTTTTAAAAGGAATTAAACCTTTTAGTCTTTACATGAATAATATAAAAAGATTAGGAGAAGATGATCTTGATTATGGCATAACTAAAATTATAGATTATTTTAATTTTATTGCTACTTTAGCGCAGCTTGATGTAACATTAGAAGCAAAAGCTGGGGCAAGTTTTGGAGGAACTGTAAAAGCGGGAGAAGGAGCAACTATAGGAGCAACACTTGAGGCATTGGCTGAAATAAACTATCAAGCTCAATTATATAAGAATGGAAATCTAACATTTTTGGATCCTCAAGATCCTTTACGAATTGTTTACGAAGAAATCCGTAGTTTGTTAGGTTTTCAAAAAGAAAATAAGCGTATTGCAGCAAAAACAATATTACAGGTCTTAAAGTAGTAATTATGAGAAAACCATTTTATTTTATTTTCGTTTATTTAACATTGTTCTCAACAACATTTTTAAACGGGCAGAATTCAAAAAGATATAATCTAATTCATTTTGAAAAAAATGAAATGAATATAAAAGGCCATGTTAAATCATTACAAACCTACTATTCGAAAATCAATGAAAATCTGCCTAAAAAAGTTAAAAATGAAATAAAAGTAAACAATGCAGCAATTTGGGTTTATAAGTATTTAGAGCTTTACAAAAATGGCCATCCAAAAATCAGTATAAGTAACATTCCTGATTTTGGTCTAACAAATCTTCCCTTTAAGGGCCTTAATGTTGATATTTATAATTATGAAAATAAAGATCTAGAAAAAAAAGAAGCTATAAAATCGGGCTATAGAAAATATAATCAAAACACCGATTATTTTATACTATTGAAACCAAACGTTGATAGATACTACTTTTCTAAAGTTCTTGATGATTCTAGTGTTCTGATTGATCAAAAAAATTTAATTCAAGACCTTTATGTCTACAATTATGACAGCAAAGGTCGTATAAAAGAAGAATTACAATATGTTTTAAATCCATCAGATACAATCCCACTTAAGAAATACAACCCGAAGTACTTTGATGTTAAAATATTATTCTTTTACAACGACAAAGACCAGGTTATAAGCCAAAAAATTGTTTCAGGCCCAGAGAATGAAGAACAAATAAAATCTCATTCATTTGATGCACTAAATACCGAATATGAATTTTGTAGTGATTTACAATTGAAGTATAAATACGATAACCAAGGGCGTATGGCTCAAGCGTTGCTTTATGGTGATGGAAAAACTATATCTAAAGAAGATTATATCTATCATGCTACAAAAGACTATGTAGAAAAAGTAAAATTTTATGTTTCAGGAGCAGGAGAAATATCCAATCCCACCAAAAATTTTGTGAAGACTTATAATGAACAAGGTGATATGATTGAAAAAGAATTTATCCTTGATTTTCCTGAACAAACTCTTGATGTTAAAAAACTCTACTACACCTACGAATACGACAACCATAACAACTGGATAAAATGCAACATGTTTCTTGAAGGAACACCTGATGGAGAACCAACTTTGGTTGCCGAAAGAAAAATCGAATACTACAATTAGTTTTTTACAAAACACTATCTCAATACTGCGCTTAAGTTTTAGGTGCAGTAAAAGGTAGTTTTATGCTGCTTTTAAAGAAGACTTCTTTTCTACATACTTCATTTCATAGAGGTAATACATTAAAATTCTCTTTGCTTTTAACAGCAAACATTCATTTCATCTTTTCAAAAAAAAACATAATTGTTCACCTTCTGAACAACTGTGTTAAGTCTTAAAATACAATTGTTCAGTGACCTTGCATCCGTTTTTTTAGACCTGTTTTTTTTCAAATATTTGCAATGTGAAAAAGAAACAACTATCAAAATTAAAAGCAAAATTCACATATAAAACACAATTTTCTGATTTAGACAAAAAGACTTAACAACAATGTTTTTTAACTAACTATTGAAACAATTAAAAATTCATGGTCATAACACCATTAAAAAACACAACTACCTAAGGAACAGGTAAAACACAACACAAAAACACATTTCAAAATTATTTTGTCCTCTCTTGCACGAAAGGAATACACTCTACCTATGCCTAATTTCTAACAGAAACATTTGGAGAGAATTACAGCAAGATTTTAAACAAAAAATGGAATGAGTTTGTGTAAACCACTAACAACAGAAAATAAATTTTAGAATATGTCAAATCAAATAATGCACCCCTCGTTAAGCCAATTATTACCATTAGACAAAATCCCTAATGAATTAGAGGCAATCAGAGATGCCCTCGCAAGTCTTTTTGATTCTGTTTTTGTCAAAGATTTAATTGCCAGCCAAAGTTATGACAACTCTTCTGGTTTTTATAGCATGACATTAACCACTTACAATTCACTTGGACTTGATATTCCGCTAGCGCAAGATTTAAAGCTGGTTTTGAATCCAACTGTCGATGGCAATACTGAAATTCCAATCAGTTTTGATTACTCTTGGATTATTCTAAAGTACATCAATGATTTCAATTTTGAATCATTTGACAATACTATTGAATCCGTATTACGTATTCTTTTTGAATTAGCAGAAATCAACGAAAAAACATTTTTAAATGAACTTATTAATACTTTTTATCCTGGTGCTAATGCATTAGTAGATTTTGTTAATCAGTTTAATAGCGTACACACAGACGCTTTAGCAACTTTAAACGACCCAAATGCATCCTTTGATAATCAGGTAGAACATTTGTCACAGCAAATAGGGAGTTTAGACATAGACTTGCTAAAATTTGCTTATGATAGTCTTCTAAATGTAGGAAATGAAGGATTAGATCGTTTGAAAAAATTATTTGCCCGCTATTTCGATAATATTGAAAAAAATATCAAAGAAGCCTTAACTCTTCAGTTTAGAATGGCTATCAACGAAATTAGTGTAGGATTACAATTTCCTCATAAATGGTTACAGCCTGTTTATACCGGTGTGGAAAATATTCCCAACTTAACTTTAGATCAGCCATTACCTGACAACTATTTCAGCTACTTAAAATTCGATGTAGGAAATTTAGAATATTCTTCAAACAGAGGTTTTATTTTTAACAATATCAGTGCCTTTAGTTTAAATCGATCAATGATTGGAAATACAGGATTAATTGCTGATTTCTCAGGGCTTAAAGTTGACTTAACTCGAGATAAAAACATCCCGGAAGCCGATGCTGATGGCAGAAGTTCTTCTTTCAGGGGTGTTTATGCTGAAAAGGCAAATATCAAATTACCTGAAAAATGGTTTAAAAAAGACGGTGATACAACATTGCAGCTTTTAGGCAGACACTTATTAATTGGTACTGAAGGAGGAATTTCCGGAACTATAGGATTAGAAGCTCTCAACAATGAAAACCCTCCTGAAGAAAACGATCATATGTGGTTTAAATTGGCTAAAAGTTTCAGAGTTGGTTTTAACAAATTTGATATAACATTCAAACAAAACAGGGTAATCTCCTCTAACATAAAGGGTGCAATAGAAATTAATAAATTAAACTATCCTAAAGATCATCCTGAGGCTGGTAAGCCTTTCCATGTAGACATCGAAGGTCACTTATATGATGACGGCGATTTTAACTTAACCGCTTCTTTTAATAATGCAAATGAGCCAAAAGCTAACTTATTTGATCTGGTAAACTTCGATTTCCACAGTTTTGAACTTGGAAAACAGGATGACGATTATTATATAGGAACTTCTTGTTATGTGTCTTTCCCAGAAAACACATTAATTAATAAATTAACCAAAGGGCAAGGTTTTGACGTTGAGAAACTACGTATTTACAGCGATGGAAATATCGAAGTAGAAGGCGGTTCTATTCCGATTCCAATTAGTTTGTCGGTAAATCTTGGACCTGTCCAGATGGCGGTGAGTAATATCAACTTTGGTTCTACTCAAATTAACGGACGTAAATATAATTTCTGGGGATTTGATGGTGCGATCAGTATCAATCCTTTAGGGCTAGATGCGCGTGGTGAAGGAGTTAAATACTACTACTCTACAGATGATGGTCCAAAAGAATCTTTCTTAAGAATTCAGACGATTGAAGTCGATTTGATGATTCCGGGAACGGCTACAGAAGAATCTGCTATGGCTATTATTCATGGAATGATTTCGCTTCCTCAGCCTGGAGTTTCTCCGGAATTCATGGGAGAAGTTTCCTTAAAATTACCAAAAGCAAAAATCACAGGAAGTGTAGGAATGCGTTTTGCGCCTAAATATCCAGCTTTCTTAGTAGATGCAAGTATTGAACTACCAACTGGTATTCCGCTTGGATTTATTTCGATTACCGGTTTCAGAGGTTTATTAGGATTTAGATATATCGCAACTAAACAAGCAGCAGGATTAACAACAGATAATTCATGGTACGAATTCTACAAACATCCAAAAGCGGGTATTAATATTCGAAAATTTAGTGGTCCGCCAGATTCTTTACAATATAAATCACCGTTTTCAATTGGAGCCGGTGCAACGTTTGAAACTACCGGAGGAACTATTCTGACGCTTCGAGCGATGCTGTTACTTTCTCTTCCAACCTTATTTTATATTGAGGCAGGTTTGAGTGTACTTAGTGATCGATTAGGGCCTATTGAGAAAGATCAAAGTACTCCTCCATTCTTTGCAATGGTTGCCTTTGGTGACAACTCGCTTGAAATGGCAGCCGGAGCCGATTTCCAAATGCCTAAAGCAGGTGGAGAAATTATTCAGTTACATGCTTTATTAGAAGCTGGATTCTTCTTTAAAAATCAAAAACCCTGGTATATTAATCTTGGATCGAAGAAAGATCCGATTATGGCGAGAATCCTGACTTTGTTTACTGCTAAATCCTTCCTGATGCTTTCGGCTCAGGGAATTGAAGCCGGTGCCAGATTAGATTTTAAACTGGAAAAAAGTTTTGGTCCTGCTAAAGTCAAATTGTGGGCTTACTTAGAAATGGGTGGAAAAATTTCATTCAAACGTCCGCAAATGGGTGGTTATATTGCTGCTGGTGGAGGAATTCAGATTAAAATCTGGATCATCAATGTCGAAATTGTACTAGATACTATTTTCTCTGTCGAATCATTCAAACCATTTCTTATTTATGCAAAACTAGAGTTAAGTGTTCGTGTCAAAATTTGTTTTGTCAGAGTTCGTAAAACATTCTTAATTGAACTTCAGTGGGATATTAACAGAATTGTAGACCGCACGCCATATAGTCCGCTTCCTATGGGAACTTATGGAGATGCTAACGACAACAGAACTGCCGAGTATGTAAAAGGTGTACACATGCTTACAAACGAAGCATTTTTACTGGATTATTTTACAACAGAGCCTGCTAACGCAAATGCGATTTCTAAAGTGATTCCTTTAGATACATTTATCGATATTAAAATGGCTAAAGGTGTATTACCTAACAAAAGCCTAAACAAAGTAATTGGCGGTTACACGGCAGATGCCAAAAATTATACGGATATGATGCCGCCTGAAGGCACATCTAAAGCGGGCCGAAAACTTCGTCAGGTAAAACATGAATATGCGATTGAATCGATCGGATTAAAATCCTGGGATGGAAGCAAATGGGTACCGTACCATCCTTTTGAGGCGGTTACTCCAGTGGACTCCAGAGGACTTGTATCTAATTTACCATGGGCACAATGGCAAAAAGTAATCGATCAGTATGACAGTATTCGTGTATTGGCAACCAATCCGTTCTCGTTTTTAAGTGCAGGTGAACCTGGCTGGCATGTTCCGGAACAATTCGGGATCACTCCATCAAAATTATTCTGTATCTCAGATAAAATTGAAGAAGAGTCAGTCAATTTCTTGAATAAAAAAATTGGAAAACGTTATTACGTTCCTACACAATACGAAGCAGACAAGATTAATGGATTATTTTTCAAATTGGTTGGAGAAGCTCCGGAAATTGTAGACGGAAAACTTATAAATGGTGATTTTATGAGCATTACTGCCGAAAACAATCCGTTTGGTTATAGAAGATCTTTGTCATTCAAAAACTATGATAAGTTAGAAATTATCTTCCCTGAAGGAGCTATTGAACCTTCTTTCAAAATTACAACGCATGCAAAAACAGTTAAAGTTAGTGCTTATACTTCCTATTTTGAGAAGGGCGACAAGTTACCTAAATATAAAATAGTCCAAATTCGCAAATCTAATAGTGAGCCAGTTTCGGATGAAGTAACTTATACCAAAGCGGAATTAAATTCTGGTATCAAATTATTCGATAATGTTACTGATCTAGCATTAAAAGATAAAATCGATAAAATTATTATTAGTCCGGTTGCTGCAAATGCAGACGCTATTTTAGATGTTCGTAATAAGATCGCGGCATTATTTGATTCTGCTTACACTTCTGCAGATGGCGAATTCACTGTGTTAGAACCAAGTGATTTGGATGAGTTTGACAGATTGATGGCAGTATTAACACAATTAAAAGCAGATGCCGGTAACGACAATCCAACTGGAACTTCTGCTCCGTTAACTTTTACACATTTTTACGGATATAACGGAAAAGCGGTTTATAATTTTGATAAAGTTTTCAAATATAATGACACTTATTTAGTTTCATTTCATCCGCAGCCAAATACTACTGTTATTGCTCAAATTGATGCTAAAGGTAATTTTGTAAGAGAACGTTTATTGAATGGTATAGTAACATCAATGCAGGTTGTAAATAATAATTTATTGCTTACTCAGGCATTAGATGCAACACAGTGTAAAGGAATTGGAGAAGCAATAATCAATGATAATTTTATTGTTGGATGCATTAATCCTGCTGCGACAACCGCCATTATTGAACTTGATTCTGAATTGAACAAAAACTTCGGAATGCAGTATTTCAACACCTATTCTACAGGTTTCAATAAATTACTGCCGCTTTCTAATAATGAATTGCTTTGGGTGAATACTTTAGACAAAGCAACTCAAATTAACTGGGTTAACGGTACCGATCGTTCCATCATTAAATGTCTAAAAATCGACGATGTTGCTGTCAAAGTGGTTCAGCATAATGTTACTGATTTTAGTTTAATTACTAAAAATAAGAAAATCGTTCATTTCAGTATTAATACAACTACTCAAACCATTTCGGTAACAAATACACAACTAATTTCTGACGCATCAATTTCAGAGATTAAAGATGCCACAATTGTAAATGGAAAAGTTCTGCTTACCGCTAAAATGTCAAACGGAAAATTTGGATTAGTACAAATTGACGGAACAAATATCAATATCATTAAAAACGATACCATTTTTGATTCTGCGGTTTATCTTTCAAACAACACTCTGGCCAATAATGCTGTTCTTGCTTATAATGAAAATTATCTGTTTGTATTCAACACTTCGTTAGCGCTTACAAGACTAATTGAAAGAGGAAGTACAGATGATAATGCAACTATTGTCAATATTCAAAACGAACCATCAGTTAATGAAATTTTGATGCTTTCGTCTAAAGCAAACGAAAAAGGAATTTATTTCTCTCTCTTTAATGATCAATTTGATAACTGTTCTTTACATCCTGCAACAACTGTTTCGGTCGTTTCATCTGCATCTGCTCTGACAATCGGTGCTGTAAATTCAACTAATTTAACTAATGTAGAAAAATTTGAATACACCAGAGGAACAAGATCTTCAAAATTGCTTTCTATTAATAATGTGATTTGTACGGCAGGAGGAAATTCTGATGATGATCCTGAATTAGATTACACTACCTACATTCAACAAATTCAATGGTTAAGCAAGGAAAGTGCAATGCACAATTTAACAATTCCAAGTGCTATAGAAGTTGCTGAAGATAATAAAGCTATGGAAGCGGCGATTCAAAATACGGTTCAGCCGATCTGGAGACCAAATACAACATACTGTCTAAGTTTTACTTTAACCGATAGAGTTGATGATAAAGACACTACCAAATTTAATTATCATTATGGATTCAAAACATTAGGACCGGTAGGCCACTACCCTGTTCCAGATCCTGTGATCCCTGTTGGTCAGATCGCTCCGACTAAAAATGAGTTAACAGAATTGTCAAAATCACCGTTAACTTCTTTGAGACAGTATTTAGATTACAACCGTTCTTATCCTAATGCTGATGGAAGTTTATTGTTGTCGAAACCTTCATTCTACGGAAATGAACAATGTAAAGTTTCTTTGTTCTTTAAAAATCCGTATGTGTCGCATATGCTTAAAGGTTGGGAACCTTACGGTGGAAAATCAAAAATTGATGGTGTATTGAATCTTATCATTAATGATCCTTTAAACGATGTTCTTATTCCATATCCATTACCAACTGAGAAAACACCATATCCTAAAGCGGAGGAACGCAATATGCAATGGGTTGATGATAATGACCCAAGAATTCCTTTAAACATCAAAATGTTGCAAAATATGATTAAAGGAAGTCCAGATTTAAAATGTACAATCCAAATTGGATCTGCTTTAAAACCAAAATCTTATGGATATGAAGTGAAATTGACAGACTTAAAACCTTCAAAATTATATACCATTTTAGCTAAAAACTATTTTGATGATAATGAGAACGGAACTGCAGCCGAAAATGAAAATGTCTTAATCCATCAGTTTGGTTTCCAGACTTCCCGATACAGAGATTTTGCAGAACAGGTTAACAGTTATGAAATTGATGCAGCAACATCACGAAAAGCTTTATTTGATATTCCGTTAAATTTAAGTGTAGATCAGATTGCTTCTTTAAACAATGTGATTTTTGGTCAGACAGATACATTTAGTGAATCTATTGCATTAAAATATCAGCATTTATTTGATCGTGCGGTTGAAGGTATTTTGAAAATGTCTCCTTTAGATCCTGCCCAGTCAACTGAAGTCAACAGAATTATTGATACAAATACAAATGAAGTTGTAGCACTTCTAGTTCGTAATCCGGAGCCATTCAATATTCCTAAAATTCCGTTAGAAGAAATTAAGAATACTGTTTCTGTAGTTGATGAAAACGGAACTAAAAAAGCAAATTATCAAGTATTGCATTCTAAAGATTACTCTCAGATTCTAATTATGAATGACAGTAAAAAAATTACTGATACAGCTTTAAACATCAGGTTTGAATACAGAATGTGGAATAATAACGGAACAGTTGACGCAAATTCTACTCCATTAACAGTTCGTGTTGGTGAGCCGGTCGTATTACCTATTAAAAATATAAATCTTTAAAAACAATAAAAAATGAGTTCTATAAATCTTCAGGAAAGCCAATCCTCGGGTTGCGAAACGTATATCGCTATCGTAGTCGATGAATCGGATTCGATAAATGGAAACGAAGCGCAGCAAATACGCGATGGGCTAACTTCATTTATCAATTCTCAGGCTCAGAGCAAAATTACGCTTTCGCTAATCGGAATGTCAAATAGCGACAGTAATACAAGATCTGAGCATGTTCTTCAAAAAAGAATTTTGGGTAATGCTGCAAGTTTTCAAAGCTGGGTAAATGCATTTGGCTTAAGATCTGCCGATCCTCAGTCTGATCACTGGGCATCTGGTCTGGAAGTTGTAAACAACCTGACTGTAACTCCGGACATTGTTGTGGTAGTTACAGATGGTTTACAGGTGAATGACAATGATTTACTGAAAAATTTATACAATAATCTAAACGACAAATCGCATGTTTTTGTTTACGGTGTTACAAGCACCGTAGACAATGCATCTGAACTGATAACTCCGCTTACCAACTTTTTAGGAAAAGCTCCAGTTGCAAAAACCAGTGGACTTACGATCTTAAATTCAGATTACATCAGAGTTCCGGATTTCAGTACTTTAGGTTCAGAATTAAACCAGCTTGCCAATGATTTGTCGGGAGCACAAATTGGATGTTTACCAAACGTTAGCATTGTGCAGAACAAAATGGTTTATCCGGCATTAAAAAAAGGTTTTGCCGTCCATCAAAGTGCAGGAACTTTAGTTCTTAGAAATAAAAGCCGCGTAGCTTTGACTATTGCAGCAGGAACAAGAATTCACAGTCCAAGCAGTGTTGACGGTCTGGTTTTTAAACTGGAGAATACTGTTGTTATCCCGGGATTAGGCAATTTGGAAGTGGAAATTCGAATGGACGGAACGCCGGTTGCAATGGGCAATTTCACTGCTGTTATTGATTTAAGAAATATCTACAATCCCAGCTATGCTTTTCAGATTAATTTTACTGTGACCAAAGAAGTCCAGATTGTTGATCTTAATTCATCAAAAACAGCATTACAATCTACTAGTTTGCAAATTACTGCCGCCGGTTCTAAAGGTATTGACAGTACAAAAGGAATTCATCTTCGCTGGATTTTGGCTGGAGAATTAGGAGAAAACCATCTTCCAAAAGGTGATTTGTTTACAGGAACAAATTCTAATTTCAACAAAACTGATGATTTTGTAAAAGTTTACAGAGCAGCTTATACTAAAGTTAAACATAAACTTGATTTAACAGTAAAGCCTCAGTCAACTGACACTATGAATGCATTGTGGATTTATAAAACATCAGATCCACAGAGATCAATTTATGTTTATTTTAGAAACAAGGCAAAATACCTGTTAACCAAATCAAGTATTAATCCTATGTTAAACCCATCCGGTTTTATTCAGGCATACGGAAATAATATTATCGAGATTGAGAGTAAAAATGAATTGTTTTTTGCTGCTGAACTAAGTTTTGATTCTACTGCTAGCTCAAGCATGGTAAAAATAGAAACCTTATCTGTTGCTGAAAATAAAATCGCAGCATCTAAAAGGCTTACTAACCGAAAAACCTTTACCTCAACTCAGGCAAGTACAGTACGTGTAGTTGCAGAAAACGGAAGAAGTATCCGACTTAAAGCCAACAATTGTTTATTGAGTGAAATCAATTTCGAATTCTATTCTGACTTTATTCAATATGCAAATGAAAATGCTCTTTGGGATTTAAAAGGAAAATATGCTTTGACTCTTGATGATAATAAAGCATTTGAACAATTAGAACCAAAACTAAATGCTGTTCATGGAAAATGGTTAAAATTTAATGATGATGAATACGTAAACATAAACAATTATAAAGACAAATGGAGACGTACGACAGCTGCAGATGATAAAAACATTAAAGAAGTTATACAAAGCTATATCTTATTGAGTAAAGATGGAACAAATCCAAAAGCTGAAGAAATTGTTAAGTTTAATGACAGTATTCCAACTAACGATCCTCAAGAAGGAGAAACAGCAGAATTTGCCGAAAATTCAACTAAGATTTCCAATCTTGATCTGCTAAACATTGCTGCAAATGACTATCATATTGCCAGAATGTTAGGTTTGGGATGCATAGATATTGATGAAACTGTTCTTTCCGGAGAATTTATTTATCTGACAGAGTATGTCACAATTAAAAACTTAGAAGGAGGTTCAACACCAAAAGAAGTACAGCATCTTTCCATGAGTATTCCGACTTCTGTAAATACAGAACGTTTACCCCTTCCTGTTCAATTAAGTAAATTTTTACCTGGATTAAATGCCGGTTCAGAAGAAGAAGAACCAGCAAAAATCACAGATCCTGAAGGTTATAGCTTTGACGGAAGGAAAAGATATATCAGTTTGTTTATGAACGATATCACAGATTATAGTGTAAATACTGCGTTCTTTGATGCTACAGAAGAATTTGACGGAAGTTCTTTCACTTTCCCTATTTATGCCGGTGTTGATTACAAATTTAAAGGAGAAACCAGCTGGCAAAAACCTGAATTGGCTTGTGATACTGCCTATTCAAACGTTAAAAAAGATTTGACGACTGGTTCTTATGAGCCTGCTCCAATTATTATTCCGGAATCAGGAAAATCATTTTTAAATGTTCGTCAGGAAAAAACGGGTCCGCAAACCTATGTTTATCAGGGTTACGGAATTAATATCTTTTCGAGAGCGACTTCAGGAAGACAATTAGAAGTTTTATCACATATTAAGCCTACGAATACTTTATTGCCTCCAACTGGTATCAATCCATTGTTGATTACAGAAGAGAATCCATTAATGTTTACTTCGGTTAATGAACAGATTAAATTTAAAGAGCTTGCAGATGATGAAACAGTAACTGACAAAACATATATCAGACTTCTTTTTGAAAATGGTGCTGTTCAGGAAACGCAAAACTATCCGATTCCTGATGACATGAGTAATGCAGACGCCTTACTTGCTGATAAAATTTATCCGGACAATGAAGAGCTTTTTGCTGATTATTTTAAAGTGTATTACCGAGATAGTCTACCTCAGATTGAACACGCTAAAATTGAAGATATCTCAAACAGTGTCACAAGTGAGCTTACTTCTGTTATTAGAATTCAGGAATACAAGATTCTAAGCAGCGGTGAAAATATTAAAGTTAACTTAACGGAAGACAATAAAGACAGATTCATTGGTGGTATCCTGACGGTTGGTGAATTAAATTATATCATTCAAAAAATTGATATTGTTACTACCACCGGAAGATTCAATGCTGATATCGAAGTGCTTAAAAAAGAAGTAAGCGACAGTCTTGTTTCAGATGGAGATGCCACAATAGATTCAGAGCAGATTAAAGAGATCAAAAAGCCTGTTAACGAATTATGTACTTTAGTTGAGAACATGCTAACGCCTGAAAACTGGAATCAGCCAAGTCCGCTTAATTTTCATGTTCAAGTTCCGCAGGCTCTTAAAACTATTCACAGAGAAATTATTTCTCAAAAAGACAGTCAGGGAAATGATACTTTACAAATTGAAAAAACAAGAGGAATCTGGAGAGATAATGTATCTATTGAAGAAGTTTTAGAAAAAGCATATCAGGTTGATGCAAAGGGAGAATATGTATTGGATAAGGATCAAAATCCAATTCTTTTACCTGAAACAGAAAAGAAACATTTTGGTTTGTATAAGCTGACTTTTAATGGATATCAACTGGCACAGCATCCTCAATATACAAATGACGGACATTCTGTAGAATGGATGACTGGTTCGGTTCGGTTATTTACCGACAGTTGTTTTAGCGGTACAAATCCGATTCCGGTAAAATCCAGAAAAGAATTTAAAGTAGTTAAAACAGAATCTAAAGAAACAACCGGAGAATTAATTATTTATATAAATGATCCGAATTTTAAAGTTAAAAAGGATGGTACTCAATTGGTAGATCCTTCTTATGATAAAATTATTACAGGTACTAAAAAAATAAATTACTATCCAGGTTATAAAGTATATCTTTTTGCAGATCCTGCAAACGGGATTACAGCGGCAAAAATTCAGCCGAGAGAAGGAGAAAATACACATTATTCAATTTTCGGAATCAGCTGTCATTCTAATTATTTAGATTGTGATTCTAGAATTAGTGTGCCTAGTCCAATGTATGCGGTTAGAATTGAAAAACCTGTAAAACCTGAAGATGTAAAAGGGCCTTTGTATGCGACAAGACCTGATTTCTTTAACAGATCTACCTATACGCTAACAACCAGATATACGCATCAGCCTTACGGAATGTTGTATTACAGAGCCAACGATCAGGCATTATTAAATGCTTTGTACGAAACAGCAACAATTGCAACGATTCGTGAAGAACTGACTAAACTGGGAGGAAATAACGAAGCTTATTTTACAAACAGATGGGAGAATTTCTTAAACTTTAACGGACTTCAGAATGTGACTAATTATACAACATATCCTCCAGAAAGCATCTCAGAAGAAAATTATCATTTCCCGGTTCCTAACAGTAAACTTTTGATATTTGAAATCAATGAATTTATCAAATGGCATAATACAACACAGGGTGAAAATGTTCCTGAAATAGAAACTCTAACAGCTTTAAATCAAATCATTATTCCGAAAGAAGCTGGAATTGCTGAAGATCTGTTGGCGATTCATTTTATAGAACAGGTTATTCACGCCACTTTTGTACCGCTTACCGAAGTGCCAATTATTTATGAATACATTAAAGGTGATGATTATGTTCCTGTCAATAAAAAACAAACCATCAAAGACAAGAACGGAAATGTTTTAAAATATCTTGATCCGGAACTTGATATTGCTCCGATGATGAAAATCACAGATGCAACCCATTTCAAAACCCAGTTTACTGACTTTAATCTGGATGGAAATTCACAAGACATTTATTTTTATGGTGTACGTGAAATGGATGTTAAACTGAATTTCAGTGAATTCAGTACATTTTTAGGGCCTGTGAAACTAGTGGCATCAAATTCGCCGCAAACACCGGAGATTAAGAGAATTATGCCTGTTCTAGAAAATGAAGTATTAGGAATCAAACCCGCTATCCAAATTGAACTGAACGCTTACAAACCAGAGTATAACATCAGAAAAATCAATATCTACCGAGCAAAAAACATGCTCGATGCACAGTCTATCAGAACAATGACAGCTGTGAAAGAGGTTTTGATTACCGAAGATACTTTATCTGCTGATTTTAATAGCGTTTGGACAGTTTACGATGAATTTGATGACCTGGAAAACGTTCCTTACGGAGAAGGTATTTTTTACAGAATCACAGTTTCAAGAGAAATTGAATATGCTGATCCAAGTTCAACAGAACTTAATCCGATCATCAATATTGATTACACGCCATCGCAGCCATCAAAAATTACTGCTACAGTGATTGCTGATACTGTTTCGCCTGAATCTCCAGAATTGAAAGCTTCCAGAATTGAAACCGGAACAAACGGAGAAATCTTAAAACAGGTAATTTTTAGCTGGGAAAAAACAGTTCACAACGGAAAGTATCATTTATACAAAATGAACAGTCAAGGAAACTGGGAAAAAATTCATCAGGTTGTGTCTAACCTAAACGAATTAACTCTTCCATTGGATGACGTCCAGTCTTACACTGATGAATTGATTATCAAAAACGCTGATGGTGAAAGAATATACTATCATTTCAAAGTAATCTCCGAAAACTCTTCAGGAATGTACAGCAGTGAAGAGAAAATTTTAACCCTTTAAACCTCAATTTAAATACCAATGAAGTAAAATTCATTGGTATTTAAAATCAGTTGATCAAATAAATATTTACAGCAAGAAAATAAAATTAAATAACATGGCAACAAGCAGAATTAACATTGGCAATAAATTCAAAAATGCTGATATCCCTTCAGAAAGTGACTTTGAAGAAATCTTTGACAGTTTTGTTCATAAAGACGAAGACAAGGCTAATTTTCAAATGGTTGAAGCGGGCACTGACAATGAACATTATGTAACTCCTTCTCTTTTAAAAGTAGGTTTACAAAATATTGGAATTATTACAGGAAATAGCTACATGCCTTTTAAAGAGCATTTTGACAACTTTGCAGGCAGAACTTTACCTTTAGAAAAACTCCCTGTAAAATTTAGTGTGAAAGCATTTAAAAATGGGCAATTACTATTAGAAAAAGAAAGCGAAGGAGACGAAGGAGACTACATTATTAATTATGATACAGCAGTAATCACTTTTTCGTCTAATATCGACAACAGAAATATTGAAGTAGATTATTGGTATAAAAATTTAAGTCCAAATCCTGGTGGAGGATCAACTGCGCCAATTGATTTTACCAGTTTTTTACATACATCAGGAAATGAGACTAAAAATGGCATTTTAACTTTTAATAACACTACTCCTGCCTCAACGAGTGGTATCGTACTGAAAAACAGCGGTGCAGATGCAGGATCTAAAGTTTTGGATGTAACAGTAAGCAGTGCTGGAAGTGGTGTTTCGGTTCAAAATACAGCAACAGGAACTGGTATTAAATTATCTAACAGCGGCACCGGTGTTGGTGTTTCTTTGAACTCAACGAGTGCAACAACAGGAGATCCTTTACAAGTATCGAAAGATAATATTGTTAAAGCTAAAATTGATAAAGACGGAAATGTAACCGCTGAGAAATTTATTACTACTGGTGGTTCACGTTCACAATTTGTTAAGGGAGATGGTTTTCTAGACCCTACAGTTTACGCAGAAGACACTAAAGTAATTCATACCACTGGAAACGAATCTAAAGATGGAGCATTAAATTTAACGCACAATGATGCCGTTCAGGATGTTTTAACTATTACTAAAAATAATAGTGCTAATTGTTTAAAATTAGTTCAAAACTCTAGTTCAAATGCCACAACTTCCACTTTTGACACAGGTAGTGACGATGTTAACCGAAAAGCAATTAGTGTTCAAAAAAAAACAGTCGAAAAAGCCTTTATTACACATGATGGAAATCTATCCGGAACTTCATTTACAACCTTAAACGAAAAAGCGGATATTACCGATGGATTCTTAACATTAGCAGGTTCCAATACTCCAGCTGTAATGGCTGATCATGCAAAATTATATGCCAAAAAAGACGGTGTTACTACTGATATGTATGTAATGGGTAGTGATGGTGTTGAGAAGAAAATTGGAGGCGTTGTTGATTTATCAGGCAAAGAAAATAACATTGCACCAGGAACTACAGCACAATATTACAGAGGTGATAAAACCTGGCAGACACTTGATAAAACAGTTCTTGGACTTGCTAATGTTGATAACACTAGCGATTTGAATAAACCGGTTTCAACGGCGACTCAGACAGCTTTGAATGGAAAAGCAACAGATGCTAATGTAATACATACTACAGGAAATGAATCTTTTTCAGGTTATAAATCGGCTACTAATTTTCCGAGTTTATCTGGAATATTGTTAGTAAATGCTTCTGGAGCAAGTACATCAGTTTTAAGTGTAACAAATAATTCATCAACTGACGCAGTTAGTATTGACAGTAATTCTAACGGAACTGCTTTACTTGTGAGGACTAATAGTTCATTAGGAGGTACTGCATTAAAAATAGAAGCCTCATTTCCATCAACAGGGAAAGCTTTATTATTCGCCAAAACAGGTGTAGATACAACTTGGATTTCTAATAACGGAGATTTTACTGCGCCTAAACTTATCAAATCAGGAGGTACTTCATCTCAATATCTTATGGCCGATGGATCTGTAAGCACTTTTGAACCAACTCAAATTACTATTACAACGTCTGCAAACATTACTACTGATACTTTAGATGTAAATGGCAAAAAACAACTTGGTAAAAATGTCATCATTAACAATAGTACAAGCACAATAAATATTACTGTAAATGGGGGAACAGATTTTAATGCATCATACTTAAAACACGGAACCGGCGCAATTACTTTTGTCCAGGCTTCTGGCAGAACATTAGTACAGGTTAATGCAACTGCTACACTAAACGGTGCAGCTGGAAGTACTGCCACAATTTCGAGCATTGGCACTACAGATTATTTAAGAATTTCAAACGTATAATTATGAATCCATTATTATTTTATGAATATGGACTAAGCAAAGCTACTCCTGCTCTGCCATTTGTTTCTACTTGGAAAACTGATAATATTTCTTCGGGATCTAGTACTGCTTCACAAGTGAAATTGCCATTGATTAGCTCTGGTGCTTATGCTTTTAACATAGACTGGGGTGATGGTTCAACAAATTATATAACCTCATATAACCAAGCACAGACCTTACATACTTATGCCACATCAGGAACTTATACTATTACAATTACAGGAACTTGTAAGGGATGGTGTTTTGCCAATTCCTCTACAGGTGATAGATTAAAAATATTATCGATAAGCTCTTGGGGGAATTTAAAACTTGGAACTAATGAAGGTTTCTATTTTTATGGGTGTAAAAATTTAGATTTATCTGGAGTATCAGACATATTAGATTTAACTGGAACTACTTCATTGGCATATTGTTTTTCTTCATGTACATTACTGACAACAGTTAATAAAATTGAAGAATGGAATACTTCTGCAGTGATAAATATGTTTTGTATGTTTTCTAATGCACCTCTATTCAACCAAAACATTAGCCCTTGGGATACTTCGAATGTGACAAATATGGGCAGCATGTTTGCTGGCGCTAGTGCATTCAATCAAAATATTGGCTCTTGGAATACTTCTAATGTGAAAAATATGAGCAGTATGTTTAATGGCGCTTCTACATTCAACCAAAACATTGACCCTTGGAATACTTCGAATGTGACAGATATGAGTGGTATGTTTTACAGAGCTTCAGTTTTCAACCAAAACATCGGCTCTTGGAATACTTCGGCTGTAAAAGATATGAATACAATGTTTGCTTCTGCAACAGTATTTAATCAAGATATTAGTTCTTGGAATACTTCGCTTGTGACACGTATGGATAATATGTTTTCTTCAGCTGCTGCATTCAATCAACCTCTAAACAACTGGAACACATCTTCTGTGACAAGCATGGGTAGTTTGTTTTATTCAGCTACTGCATTCAACCAAAACATTGGCTCTTGGAATACTTCAAACGTGACAAATATGCGTATGATGTTTTATCTCGCTAGTGCATTCAACCAAAACATTGGCTCTTGGAATACTTCAAATGTGACAAATATGGAAGCTATGTTTTCTCAAGCTACTGTATTTAATCAAGATTTAGGAAGTTGGTCTGTATCCAAAGTTACAAATATGGGACAAATGTTTGGTTATTCTCCTGCATTTAATAATGGAGGAAGTCCAAGTATTAATAATTGGGACACTTCTGCCGTAACAGCTATGTATTCAATGTTTGCTTCTGCTGATAATTCTGTTTCTGGATTTAACCAACCGATTGGCTCCTGGAATACTTCGAACGTGACCAATATGTCCAATATGTTTGTTTCAGCACCTAAATTCAACCAAAACTTAGGCGCTTGGAATGTATCGAAGGTAATAAATATGCAGTACATGTTTTGGAAAGCTAAAAGCTTCAACAATGGCGAGAGTCCTGACATAAACAATTGGGATACTTCGAATGTGACAAATATGAGTGTTATGTTTAATAGGGCTACAGCATTCAACCAAAACATTGGTTCTTGGAATACTTCGAAAGTAACAAGTATGAGCACTATGTTTGCTTCAGCTACAGCATTTAACCAAAACATTGGCTCTTGGAATACTTCAGCTGTAACTGATATGGGTAGTATGTTTAGTGGCGCTAGTGCATTCAACCAAAACATTGGTTTGTGGAATGTATCAGCTGTGACAAATATGAGTGGTATGTTTGGTGATGCTGTGACATTCAATCAAAACATAGGAAATTGGAATACTTCAAATGTGACAAATATGAGTGGTATGTTTAATAGGGCTACAGCATTCAACCAAAACATAGGAAATTGGAACATTAGTAATGTAGCTAATTTTTCATCTTTCATGAATGAAAAATCATCTTCTACTTTTTCAGCATCAAATTTAGATGCTATATATAATGGTTGGAGCTCAAGACCTGTAAAACCTTCGATAACTATTTCTTTTTGGTATGCAAAATACACATCAGCAAGTACGGCTGCCAAGGCTATTCTTACAGGAGCACCAAACAATTGGGTAATTAGTGACGGTGGAGTAACTACATAATAATCCCTATAAAAAAACTAAAAAATTAAATTAAAAACAATTAAAAAACAGAAAATGGAAAACGTAACAATTAATAAAGAAGAAATTAAAACAATCAACGCAGAACAATTAAAGAAATTACAGGACTTTAATGTTTTTATGGATAAAGCCAGATTATCGCTGGGAGAATTATCTATTCAGTATGAATTTCAAAAAGCCGATATTTTGAGTCAGATTGCGGTTCAGCAGCAAAATTTTAATGAGCTCGAAAAAGTAATCAAAGACGAATACGGAGATATTCGTGTGAACATCGAAACCGGAGAAATTGTAAAACAGGAAGCAGAATAAATTCTTGAAAACAGTTTTAGAACAGCTATCAGGAGCCACCAATTTGTTAGTTTTTTTAACGTGGTTCCTTTTAGCTTTTATCGGAGCTTTTATTGCTGTGATAATTCGGGCGAAATTCAATTACAAGTATAATACAGATACTCCATATCGTTGGTCCTGGTCGTTTTTACTTCAGGACAATCTTGTCAATCTTACCATCGGATTTTTCATTTCGCTTATCTTCTTCAGATTTACCAGTCAGTTTTTGCAGGCAAATCTAAACATCTGGCTTGCATTTATTCTTGGTGGAGCTTCTAACGAATTGGCATTGCAATTCGTAAAATTTAGCCTTAGCGCTAGAAAATAAACTTATGTCCGGCGAAGCAGTTTAAAATTCTTTTTAAAAATTTTACTCAATATTCTTCATTCAAACTATTTCATTCGAAATGGTAAAGGACAAACTATAATCATTTATTAAATAAAATATGGAATATTATAACATTGCAAAGTCATTGACTGCAACAAAAAATGATTGTGCTGCCGGAGTCAAAGGAAGTTCCGTAACGCTTACTGCAAATGCAAATCAGTTTGTATCGACAATAAATGTTGATGATGCCAATGCAAAAGCCGAAGCATGGTTAGCAGCAAATGTTCAGGCGTATGCCAATAATGCAGGAACGTGCAGGATTACGGCCTGGAGAGGAATTAATGCGACCTGTGTTGTTGAACCTACTGTAACGCTATCTCCTTTTAACTACATGATCATTCGTTATAAATGGGCATTAGGAGCCGGGCAGGATTTTGATACCTATACAGGAATTGTAAACTCCGGAACTCCTCTGGATAACAAATGGATGGGATGGGGTCACGGATTTAACAACGAAATTCCGGAAAATGCTCAGGCTGCGAACTCTTACATCATGTGGGCAGGCGATAATACTCAGGCAAATGGCGTGGAGAGCTGTCTTGTAAATTTTAGCAAAATAACAGCTGACTACCCTACTTTAAATACTATTCAGGTAAGAATGGCGGGATCATGGTACAGAACACTGGGAACTGGAAACATAGATGTTGAAATCGTGACTTATCTCGGTGGTACAATGGAAAAATCCGGCTTTGACATTATCAATGTTGGAGGTACAATGGTAGATCAGAAAAAATTTTCTAAAAAAGTACCAATTCTGGGTACCAATCTATCCAAAAATATTGAAGCTGTTACCAATCTCGGGTTCATTACCTACACCAAAGATTCTTCTACAGGTCAAATCGTAATTAAATATTAAAAAAACAAAAGTATGGGAAATACAGGATATAAATCTTTTGCAAATCTCGAATTATATTACACAGATGATGGGAGTTCTGCAGGGCAAACAAAACCAAATATTGTCACAGATCCAGATTATATTGCGCCAGTTTTAGATACTGCTACGTGTGCACCAAGTACAAGATATTATAGTGTAGAAAAAAAACTAAGTGCAAAAAAAAACAACTGTGGAACTGGATATAGCGGAAGCACTGTTACACTTACTTCATATCCAAATCAATTTTTATCCACTGTAAGTCAGGACGATGCAAATGCTCAGGCCGATGCATGGTTAGCAGCCAATGTCCAGACTTATGCAAATAATTCAGGCACCTGCGAAATTACTTACATCCCTCCTACTGGCGGTGGTGGTGTCGGAGGATGTTTTGTTGAAGGTACATTAATCACTTTACCAGATGGAACGAGAAAGGCTATTGAAGAACTTACGCTAGATCAATTATTACTTTCTGCTGAAATTTATACACTTAATGACACTAATAATGCAGATGAATTGTATAAATGGTCATGCGGTTATTTGGCAGAAAACAGAATTACTTCACCTATTACAAAAATCACAAAATACACCGCTGATAAAACTATTATCGTAAATAATGGTTTGTTTGAGGCGACTCCTACTCACCTGCAGTTAATTCAGCGAAATGGCTATTGGAGGTTTATTCCTCTGGGGGATATTTTGGTTGGTGACAACTTATATACAATAGATGAAGAAATTATTCCGGTAACTTCTGTAGTGATTAATTTAGAAAAACGAAACATCTATCCAATGACTTTAAATCCGTTTCATACCTATTTCGCAAATGGAATTTTAACTCATAATTACAAACAAGCAATGGATAACGATAACTAAAACAGAGATTTAATGAACAAAAATTAGTTCGTTCTTTTAAAAATTTGCAGGTATTTAATCCAAATTCTACACTTAATTCTTTTTGAAATTGACAATCAAATTTTGACAATACATTTTATTTCAAAAAGTCTTATTAAAATAGAATTTGGATTTGCCTGCATATTGTATTCAAAGAAAAGTCCTAAAAATGGTAATTAATTAAAAATAAAAAATGAATACCAATCATAACAGAATAAAAGTCGCCGATTTAGAAAAAAATGAGGCCAATAAAATCTTAATCACAAACAGTGATGGGGAATTAGAATTTGGTGATATTAACAATGGTCTTGATTGCGCCGTTCCAGGAAAAGTATTAGATGCCAGACAGGGTAAAGTGCTAAAGGATTTAGTCGATACTATGAATACTTTACTTATTTCTGACGATGTGAATTTGGACACAGTTCAGGAGCTTGTGGATGCAATTAAGACAGTTCAAACTTCGCTTAGCACAATATTGGTTAATGACCTGACCACGGGCGGAACCACCAAAGCGCTTACTTCTGAAATGGGTAAGTTTTTACAAACCAATAAAGTAGATAAAGTTGCTGGGGAGAGGCTGATAAATGCAACGGAAATTTCTAAATTAGGTAACCAAACTGGCACTAATACGGGCGATCAAGACTTAAGCGGGAAACAGGACATAGATAATCAAATATTTGTGAATACTTCTGGATTGATACAAGATTCCTGGCACGGCAAAATAGTAACCTTTACCGCTAGCTCCACACAAACGGTTCCCGCAACTGGTCTGCGTGATGGTTTTAAGTTTGATGGAATTGTTGACCCAACTGTCACCCTTAATACAGCAATTACGGCTCCTAAAACATGGTATGGTAGCTATACAGGAGCCGCAATTCCTGAGAATAGCATTTTTACATTTATACAAAGAAAAGGAAATGTTAACAAGGTTTCAATTTACGGATCATAATGACAACACTTAGAAATACAATATTTGGACGTTCTAAACACAGCCCCAATTTATTTTTGGGCGGAGTTGCGAATTTATATCCAACGAAAGCACTGTTGGCATCAAAATTAAATACGCCTATAAATAATATATATAATTTTTCTATAACGGGGTCGGATATTAGTTGTTGTATTGTTGCTGTGTGCACCCCTTCTGGTTTTACGGATATTACAGCATTGACTTATTTTGAAGACAGATCAGGATTAATTCGTTATTTTTTGGGTAATGGTTATTATCCCTTTAGAGGATGCACAAATTTAAAATATGTAATCATGCAGGGCATTTTGAAATTTGGACCTTCAGCTTTCGGTAACTGCATAAATTTGGAATATATAATTGCTCCTAAACTTGACTCAATTGATTCTGAAGCAACTAATGATGGAATAACAATATTTCAGTCTTGCAATAAAATAACACAGTTAGATTTTCCATTACTAACCAAGTTTTATTCTAACTATGCGCTGTCAGGACTCACAGGATTAACTTATTTTAATATACCAAAATGTACCACATTAGGAAAAACAACAGGAAATAACTCTTTTTTTCTTAACATAAAAATAGGGTTGGTTGTTAACTGTAATGTTGCCCTACAGACTTGTAACTCAGGAGCGGCAGATGGGGATTTACAATATGTAATCACATCAAGAGGCGCAACAATAAATTATATGCCATAAATATTATTTACGATGCTCCAAACGATGTAAAACAAGCTACCATAGAGATAAACGATATATATAGACGACTAATATTCAAGACGTGTCTTATGACGTAAATGATTATGCTGTAAAAACGCCATTCGTCTGATAATCAATACAAAAAAATATTCCGTTCCTGATATCAAATCAACAGCCTAAATGATTATCTCAAAAGCCAGTATAACTATGACAGTCATCGATGTACACCATCCTAATATCCAACTTATACTGAACTCTTCAAAAGTACAAATTGTAATTAATTGAAAATAAAATACTAAATATAAATCTTTTGCCAAACTAAAGTTATAATTTATAGATAACGGGAATTCAGCCAGAATAAAAAATTCAAAATAATTACAGATCCAGATTATATTACACCTGTTTTAAAACAAAGAAAACCAAAATCTTAATCCAAATCCATAAGAACTGAAAGTAGAATTCCATTAAAACCTTTCATAATAATCAATTCAAATTCAGTATTATAAAGTTCAAAAAAAACTTTTCAATTTAATACTGGATTTGGATTTAATTATTTTCTTTTTTTCAAAAAGAGCTAAAGACTAAATTTAAATTATTAAAAAATAAAAAATGAGCACAAATCACAACAGAATAAAAGTTGCCGATTTAGAAAAAAATCAGCCAAATCAAATTTTGACCACTAATGATAGCGGAGAATTAGAATTTAGTGATATTAATAATATAAAAACAGAAAACTATAATGCGCTTGATTATATAGCAGAAGGAAAAGCATTAGACGCTAGGCAAGGAAAAGTATTAAAAGATTTGATTGATACTATTAACACTTTGCTTACTTCTGACGATGTAAATTTGGACACCGTTCAGGAGCTTGTGGATGCTATCAAAACTGTAGAGACTTCGCTTTCTACTATCTTGATAAATGACATTACAACAGGCGGGATTACTAAGGCATTAACTGCTGAAATGGGAAAACAATTGGAGTTAAAAAAATTAGACGTAACCGGTAGTTATGTTTATAATACTTATTTCGTTGATAGCATTGTGGGGAGTAATGCAACTGGGCAATTTCAAAACCCTGCGAAACCTTACTTAGATTTAGCTTATGTCATGGCATTGCCAGATTATAACATTAATAGAAAAATTATGATACTTAACTCAATAAAAAATTAATTATATGGATTTTTTTGCATCTCAAATTATTTGTCTAGCGACAAATGTTTCGCCTAAAGGCTTCATGAAATGTGAAGGGCAAACATTAAAAACAGCAGATTATCCTGCCTTATTTTCGGTTATCGGGATTAATTATGGCGGTAACGGAACTACTAATTTTAAATTACCTGATCTTCGAGATAGATCAATTGTGCATCAATCGGCTTCTAAGGCTTTAGGAAGTTTTGGCGGGAGTTCTTCGATAACTTTAACCGAAGATAATTTACCGCAACATACACATACATTAAATAATGTTGTTGTAAAAATAAAAGCATCTACTGCTAATGCAGATGAAGTAGCTGCCGAAGGTAATTATCCAGCTGTTTCTGGAAGCGCTACTTATTCAGGCAATGGACCAACTACTGGAACCTATACAGGAGAAACTGAAATTTTTGGTACTATTAATAACGCAGGATCAGACTCAACAGTTGATATTCAAAACCCTTACCTAGCGATGAGTTATTTTATTTCATTGTATGGTGTATTACCGGTACAGGAATAATTGCTTATGAAAGCCGTAAATTTATGAGACGGCTTTTTTTATTTTTTTTTGAACAGCGGCTTCGGTAAAAAGCCGCTTGAAAAGTTATTGAATTGGTTTATCGTTTCCTGGACAATAGATACAATAGACTTTACCACTTAAAAAAGGCGGGCATTGTCAGGCAAGTATAATGACGGATGAGGCGATAAAAGGTTTTCTGAAGTAATTCCCAGGAGGCGGGAATTTAAAAAATAATCCTCCAACATTAAAAAAAACTCTCACATCTTAATTAATTAGCACCAAAGCCAACGTTGGAGAGCATTAAATCATCTATGCTGTGGCTTTGCTATTTAAATAATTCTCGAAAGGACAAATATACACTAACCAATCAAAAATTAAGATGAATAATATTACCAAAGGCAATTTAGGTATATACAAATTAAAAAATAAAAAATGAGCATTAATCATAACAGAATAAAAGTTGCCGATTTAGAAAAAAATGAGGCCAATAAAATCTTAATCACAAACAGTGATGGAGAATTAGAGTTTGTTGATATTAACAATACTCTTGATTGCACCCTGCCAGGAAAGGTATTAGATGCCAGACAGGGTAAAGTACTAAAGGATTTAGTCGATAATATCAATGTATTACTTACATCTGATAATGTTAATTTAAATACTATTCAGGAGTTAGTTGATGCTACAACTAGTATTCAAACTCAATTAAACAGTAAGGCTTCAGATGCAAATGTTTTACATAAAACAGACAATGAATCTTGGACAGGGATTAAATCCTCTACTAATACAGGAGCTACTAGTGTAAATGGATTATCATTAACTAATAGTGGTACTGGAGGAACTCAAGTAATTAATATAAGTAATACTTCTACAGGTAGAGGTGTATTTATTACAAATAGTAGCACAGGTCAAGGTCAGTATGTAAATAATGGGTCTGGAGGTAATGGAATCTATGTTCAAAATCAATCTACAGGTACAGGGTATTTCTCTGACAATCAATCTACAGGTGTAGGTGTAATTTTAAATTCACAAACATCATCTACTGGAGATTTAATACAATTTAGAAAAAATAATATTTTAGTATCTAGATTTGATCAAAATGGTAAACTATCAATTGGTGGTGCTAATATGGATACAATGTTTAATGTTTCAGCTGAAGCATTAGATACAGCTGCATTAAACAATTATAATGATACACAGGGATTTGGTGCAATATTATTTAGACGATATACTGGTACTAGATTAGCACCAAGTGGTATTACAACTTCAGCAGTAATTGGTGGTATGATTGGTGCTGGTTCATATAGTGGTGGGACACTTGGTTCTAATACTGTTGCTATAAGAATGTTGGGTAATGGTGTATTTACACCTACAAGTCAACCTACTATGATAGATTTTGCAACTACATCTGTTAGTAGTACAACTAGAACAGAGAGAATGCGTATTGAGAGTACAGGTAATGTTTTAATAGGTACTACTACAGATAACGGAATTGAAAAATTACAAGTTAATGGTTCATCTATATTTACAGGTAGAATTATAACAAATCAGAGACTTACAACAGAAGGGAATTATAGTAGTATTATAAATAATGCAGGAGGAGTTAATTTAGAAATTGCAGCTAGAACTATTACTAATAACACAGCGGCTGCAAGTTCAACAACTACTCAATACACTGCTGCTGGTTTTGGTGTACCTACGTTTTCTGCTACTAATACTGGTATTACATACACTAATGCATCTAACTTATATATTGCAGGTGCACCAATAGCTGGTACAAATGTTACTATAACAAATCCTTGGGCATTATATGTAAATAGTGGTAATAGTTATTTTGGAGGAGAAATTCAAACTAATAATACTATTAGAAAAAAAATTCAATCTGCTGGTACTTCTTACCCTTCTATTTCTAATAGTGAAATAGTAATAGGTGCAAGAAGTAATGGAACTGATCCTATGATTGCATCAAGAACTAATAGTACTACTACAACAGGATTTTTTCAAGTAGCTATTCAAAATGCTGATGTTACTAGAACTGCTGGTGCTGATATGGTATTTAGAACTAGTTATGAAACTGGTAGTGATATATTACAACCCTTAACAACTGCTGGTAAAGCATTTGAATTTAATAATAGTAATCCATTATTATCTATTTTCAGAAATGGTAATGTGAATATCGGTTCTACTGGTACAGATAATGGTTATAAACTAGAAGTAGAGGGTACATCAAAGTTCAATAATAATGTTTTAATAAGTAATACAGGTGTAGCTCCTACTACTCCATACCAATTTAATATTGAGGGTTCTAATGCATTAGCTCTTATAAAAAGAAATAGTTCTCTCGCGATTCAATCACCAAAATATCTTTTTGATAGAACAGGAGCTACTATTACCACTGATATTTCAGCAGGGTATCATTTAGGAGGAGTTCATTTTAGAGGTCTTACTGGAGGTACGATGTCAGATTGGGGGTTACTATCTTATGTTGCTAGTAGTACTACTGCTGGACAAGGATATTTATCAATGTTCAAAAGTGATTTAACAAGCGAAGTATTTAGAATAAATAATAGTAACGGTAATATAATAATACAAAATGGAGGTACATTTACTGATAACGGTTATAGATTAGATGTACAAGGTACTACAAATCTTAACGGTAATACTACTTTACAAACTACTCCAACTACATCTGCTAGTAACTATGATTTCCTTACTCGTAATAGTTCAACAGGAGTTGTAGAAAAAGTTCCTTCAAATTCTTTTGTTACTTCTATAAGTCCTACATTTACTGGAACTCCTACAGCACCAACCGCATCGGTGGGTACAAACACGACACAAATTGCTACAACTGCTTTTGTCACAAATGCAATTACAAGCAATGTAGTTACATTAAGTGGTACCCAGAATATATTAGGAGCAAAAACTTTTAGTACTGCTTATAGCGGATTTAGTAGTGGTACAGGTTTTCAAGCTACATTTAATACAGCTAATGGAGTTTTTGAGATGTTTACAACTACCGCGAAGCCTAGTATTTATTTTTCGGATGGAGGAACAACAGTAGGAGCTATTTTTGATTGTTTTGCAGGCTCTACAGGTAATCACATCATAGGGAAAAATAATAATGTTACTAATTTCACCTTAGATAAACTTGGTAATGTAACAGCAACTTCAGTTACTGGGATTGTAAAACTAAAACAATACACAGTTGCAACTTTACCAGTAGGTACTCAGGGAGACACAGCTTACGTAACTGATGCTACTTCTCCAACATATTTAGGAACTTTAACAGGAGGAGGTTCTGTGAAATGCCCAGTATTTTATAATGGAACTGCATGGGTTTCTCATTAATAATTAAAAATAAATATAAATAGATAACCTCAAATAAGACAAGATAAAGCTTCTCATTTTTTCTATGGATTCTTTATTTTAAAATAAATGTTTCTAACTTAAAACCAATAAATTAGCTGTTTATTCATTTGTTAAAAAAAGACGATGTTCTCCATTAAAAATTTTTTTACAGATAATTTTCTTAATAAAGAATATCGGTCTAATCCACAAAAATACTGAGCGGATTTCAGTATTACAAAGGCATTTTAAAGGAGATATTAATCTCGCTAGGGTCATTTGTTTGTTCATAATGGCTTTATGCAAAATAAAGACAATCAATTATGACCGACTTGCTTCGGCATTTGGCACAAAAGCCAGTAAAATAGTCTGTATTGAAGGATTCAGCACTTCATGAAAGATTTTGACTTTCCGATGGAGATTATCTCTAATTTAATTTTCAATACCTTACCAATTAAAGAAAACCTAGCATTGATATTAGACAGAACCAACTGGAAATTAAGCTAGAAAACATCAATATTTTGATGCTCTGAGTGAGTTCTAAAAATGTTGTGTTTCCTTTGATGTTCAAAATCCTCAACAAACAAGGGGATTCCGACACAAACACACGGACGAAAATCTATCAGCCTGTTTAAATAGGAACAGATTATTTGTCTAAATTCCTTCTATCAGAAACTAAACTTCTGAATATCTGTTTGCTTAGCTCTTTTGTCATGCACTAAAATAAAAAAATATAAAAATGAATATCGATCACAACAGAATAAAAGTCGCTGATTTAGAAAAAAATCAGCCTAACAAAATCTTGACCACTAATGATAATGGAGAATTAGAATTTAGTGATATTAATAATATAAAAACAGAAAGCTATAATGCGCTTGATTATACAGCAGAGGGAAAAGCATTAGACGCTAGACAAGGAAAAATATTAAAAGATTTAATTGATACTATTAATGTTTTACTAGCCTCTGATAATATTAATTTAAATACAATTCAAGAATTAGCCAATGCAATTGAATCCATTCAAAATTCTCTTAATTCCATCTTAGTAAATGATCTGACTACGGGAGGAAACACCAAGGCGTTGACGGCTGAAATGGGAAAAAGCTTAAAAGGTTTGTATGATACTTTGGTGACCACTGCTGGAGGAAAAGAAGACGTTTCAAACAAATCCCAAGACATAGAGACGGATAAAACTTCGACTTCAAAATATTCCAGTGTAAAGCAGTTATATGATTGGGCGGTTGCTAAATTCGTGCAGGCTGCAAATATAAAAACGGTTAACGGTAATAATCTAATTGGAACTGGGAATATTACGACTCCAGATATGACAACCAATACAGCCCAAGAGGTAACAGCTTTAAAGACATTTAGAGCAGGAATGTTTGGACTTAGAAACACAGCAAATACTTTTACTTCATTCTTTGCTAGTGCTGTAACAGCTTCAAGAACTTGGACGTGGCCTGATAAATCAGGAACAGTGGCAATGACTTCTGATATTGTGGCTCAGTTAAATGGAACTGTAAATTTCTTAGTAAAATTTGGAACTGCAACAACCGGAACATTAAGTAGATTATTTGATAATGGTACTTGTTTTGGTATTGGAACTGTAAATACACCTACAAAGGACATTACACTGGGGAATCAACAAAATAGAGAAATAGCTATAGAAGAATCTGACAGTTTAACTAAGGGGAGAGATTTGAGTATTTCTGCTGGTAAGACAATAAATTATCAATTAAGCTCAAACTTTATAGACATTAACCAAGCCCCAAGAAATTGGAGAAAAGGATGTGCTGACACTAATAAAAATAAATATATTCCTTCTGGGACTTCTTTGTATAAACAAACCAATGGAACTGGTGATTTTGTATTATACTATAATTCAGTATATAATATAAATTCAGTAGCAATAAATAATTCAGGAGATATATATATTGCTACTTCAAATGGCTTATATAAACAAACGGGAAGTACTGGAGCATTTGTGCTGGAAAGTGGCATTACTAACAGAAATTATTATTCTATGTCATTCCACCAGAGCGGTGATTTATATGCTGTATGTTCATATTCTGATAATGGGGCGGTCTCAAGTGAATATATTTATAAGAGGGTTAGTAACTCTGGAGACTTTGTGCCTGTAAGTAGTACTCTTGGACGATACAATGATATTTCGTGTGCTCCCAATGGAGATGTTTATGCTTCACTATGGTCTGTGGGGTTGGTAAAACAGACTGGGGGAACTGGACCATGGACTACTATCTTTAGCAATTCAAGTCTAGGTACTGTCTGTGTATTGGCAAATGGAACCATTTATACAGCTAATGTTTATGGTGCAACGCTCCCAAATTTTTATATATCAACTAATAATGGTTCATCTTTTTCTACTTCAATCATTGGTGGGGCAATAGGATATGCTTTCTTTTCTGCAAATGGAAATAATATTTACCAATACAAGTATGTAGGAACTAGTAGTATAACTATGCAAAACAATGATGTTTTAGGTATCTCTAATTTGGATGGTGGAACTCTTAAGCTTAAATCTGGCACGGGGAAAGGCACTGGAAAAAGTAGGTATGAAATATACACTGGTCAAAAAACAATTTCTGGAACAAGTATGCAACTCGAAACACTGAGAGCTTATTTTGATGAAAATGGTTTTTTTATTTACCTGACACCTCCTATTTATGCTAACGACGCTGATGCTGATGCTGATTCAAACCTTCCTTCAGGGGCATACTATAAAGTTACAGGAAATAGAACTCTATTTCAAAAACCATAAAATAATGATATAAACTAAATTTTCAATAATATAGTAACAGAAACGAAAAATTAAGGATAATTAAAATTGAAGTCCGCCTAGAAGATAATACTCAATTTGATGGCGATAAATATCTTATAATTATTAGGATATAAACAATCTTAAAGACGCCTATTACTCTCAAACTGTCTTTTGGAGCAATAAAAAGTTAACCCAAATGAATGACTATTAAAAATACTGAATATAAATCTTTTGCCAAACTAAAGCTATGCTTTATTGATAACGGGAATTCAGCCAGAATAAAAAAATCAAAATAATTACAGATCCTGATTATATTATACCTGTTTTAAAACAAAGGAAACCAAAATCTTAATCCAAATCCATAAGAACTGAAAGTAGAATTCCATTAAAACCTTTCATGATAATCTTTTTCAAATTCAGCATTAGAAAATTTCAAAAGACTTTTCAGTTTTTAATCCTGGATTTGGGTTCTTAATATTTCTACTTTTTTTGCAAATGAACTAAAGAATAAATTTTAATTATTAAAAATATAAAAATGAGCATAAATCATAATAGAATAAGGGTAGCCGATTTAGAAATAAATGAGGCCAATAAAATCTTAATCACAAACAGTGATGGAGAATTAGAGTTTGTTGATATTAACAATACTCTTGATTGCACCCTGCCAGGAAATGCATTAGATGCCAGACAGGGTAAAGTACTAAAGGATTTAGTTGATAATATCAATGCATTACTTACTTCAGATAATGCTAATTTAAACACCATTCAGAAGTTAGTTGACGCTACAACTAATATTCAAACTCAATTAAACAGTAAGGCTCTAGATGCAAATGTTTTACATAAAACAGACAATGAATCTTGGACAGGAATTAAATCCTCTACTAATACGGGAGCTACTAGTGTAAATGGATTATCATTAACTAATAATGGTACAGCAGGAAATGCAACTAGTTTATCAATAAATAATACTAATACAGGTAGAGGATTTCAATTAACTAATACTGGTACTGGCTCAGGTCAAGTAACAGTAAATAGTACTACAGGAATTGGTCAATATTTAGCTAATTCTGCAGGGGGCATTGGATATTCTACTGAAAATTCAAGTACTGGAGCAGCTTATTCAATAAATTCTTTAACTGGCTCTACTGGTAACTCAATAGAATTTAAGAAAAATGGAGTAACAAATTTAAGAATTGATTCAGAAGGTATGTTACGTACTACTAATACTGGTAGTACAAGTACAACTGGAATTGCCATAGTTAATTCTGGTGCTGCCGCTACTCAAGTTGTAAGTATATCCAATACTGCTGGAGGAAGAGGATTATTAGTTACTAATGGTTCTACTGGAGCGGGAATAGTAACCGCTAATAATGGTGCTGGTAATGGAGTATATGTAAATAATGGATCAACTGGTAGTGGTTACTCTTTAGATAATCAATCTACGGGCATAGCTTTTTATCTTAATAGTGCTACAGGTTCTACTGGTGATTTATTAAGATTTCAAAAAAATAGTTCAACAACAGCTAAATTTGACCAACTAGGTATATTTACATCTAATCCATCAGTCACTGCCTCTGGAGGTGAAGCAAGAGGAATGAATATTAGTCCTACTCTAACAGCTGCTGCAAATAATGATGTTTTAACTGCTATAAGAATTAATCCTACTTATAATCAAGGTGCTTTTACAGGTGTAACTAATTTAGGATTATATGTAAATGGTGCAATTAAAGCAACATCTAATGGTAACGATTTGGTACTGATGACAGGTAATAATGATATTGCATTTAGAGCTGTTAGAGCTAATGCTCATGCTGATAATGTCTCAACCCAGTTTTTTCAAATAGGCAATGCTGTCGATAAAGCTTTTCTTACTTCTTATCAAGGAAATGGTTTTTCTAGATTATCTTTCTCTTCTATAACAACACAATTCACTACTGCTGGTTATTTATCCGCTTTAACTCCTACTGGTATATTTGAAATATCAGACGCTAGTAATAGGTATTTCAATGTTTTTTCATCAGGAAGAATTTCTCTAGGGTCAATAGTTGATAACGGAGTAGATAAATTACAAGTAAATGGGACAATTTCAGCCTCTCCGGCAACAACTTTTAACCAAGTTGTTGTTAAATCTCAATTAGATGCTTCAGTTAGACCTTATAAGGTTTACACCGCTCTGTTAACTCAAACAGGTACTTCTGCGCCAACAGCCATTGTATTAGAGAATACGCTAGGTGTTACAATTTCTTGGAGCTATACATCCACAGGATTTTATACTTTTACTAGTTCTGCGAATATTTTTACAACTAATAAGACTATTATATTTACCACTAAGAGTCTGGCAGGAAGTTTTGGTATGGCATTTAATGCCAATATAAGTAGTTTTACTTCTGGAGATATTATTGTATCTAATTCCTCTGGTCTCATGGATAACTCTTTAAGTAATGCCTCTATTGAAATACGTGTATACTCTTAATCTTAAATAAGCATATGTCTTGTCCTAAAATAGCTACACACAATTCAAGAGTGTATGAGACACAAAGAACAGGAAGTTTATGCTATCCGCGAGCGTAAGCAAAGTCATTATGACCAAATGTTGATTTTAAAAGTGGTAAAGAAAGTTGGAGCTGGTCATCCCCGCAAGGAAGCTAACCGTATTTACGAATTAGGCAAAAGTTGCCTTTATAATTGGATGCGTAAATATGGCTCTATGAACTATCATCAAAACGTTAAACGAAAAAGCTATACTAACCTGCAAAAGCGTACTGTTGTAACAGCCATAGAGCAAGGAAGGATGAGTATAAAAGAGGCGCAAACTGCTTATAGTGTAAAAAATGAAAAATAATCCGAAACTGTAATGGCTAAAAAAACAAAACCAGTTAGTGCTGCACAAGCTGAAGCTTTACAAAAAGCATTGGAAGAAGCAGAATTGAAAATCAAGGCACTCAACACGCTAATTGATGTGGCCGAAGAACAGCTTAAAATTGACATCAAAAAAAGTCTGGTGCCAAGCAGAATTGTCAAATCTGAAAACATTACACAAAAATTAGGACAAAATCAAGTTGTGCCCTTATATTCAGTCTAACCCACGCTATAATTTTCTTTTACGATGATGTCTAGCGGTATGAAGTGGGTAGGATCTATATTTTCATGCAAAATAATTTTTTTATAAAGATAGCTTATCCCCATATATCCTTGCTCTTCCGGCTTTTGATTTATTAAAAAATCAATTATTCCAGAATTCAAATACGTGATATTTTCTTTCAAAAGATCATAACCAATTATTCTTATCCCTCTTATTTTTTGTTCTTCTAAAAATTGAGCTACAATATATGCCCTGGAGTTGGGCACAAAGATACTGCTGATGTCTTCAAACATTTTCAAAGTGAGCTGACTCGCATCTGAATCATTAATCGTAATTTCAGAAAAATTAAAATTTGTTAGTTCCGGATGTTCGTCAAAAAAAGTATAAAATCCTTTTATTCGCTGCAAATAAATAGAAGTACTATCGATTTCTCTCGCTATTTTAACGATAAGTACATTACGTTCATTTTTTACTGCAAAACTAATTAACCGCCCAGCTAAATAACCACTTTTAAAAGCATCTTGCCCAATATAATAATGAGGGATTTTATCTTTAATATCAGAGTCAATCATCACTACTGTTGTATCCTTCTTTTTATACTTTTCTAAAAATACAACTGACTCTTCATGAAAAATAGGAGAAAAAAGCAATCCGTCACATTCAAAATCAATTACCTCTGAAAACTTTTCCTGAAATGACACACTGTCAAAATCATAAAGAAAGTAATGCAGCTCTACACCAAACTTCGCAAAATCATCTGCAGCTTTTTTGACTCCGTTTATCTGACTTTCCCAATACTCCAGTTTTTCGGACTTTGGCAAAAAAACAGCTATTTTACATTTTTTGTTCGAAGCCAAATTGCTTGCAAAAATATTTCGCTTAAAACCATATTTCTCAATTATCGCATTTACCTTATCGATATTTTCCTGCGACACCTGTCCCCTATTGTGAATAATTCGATCCACAGTCCCTGGAGAAACATTGGCCAATTCAGCTATTTTTTTAATTGTTATAATATCCGTTAGATTTAAGTTAATAACGTATGGAAAGCTGTAAAATTAATTTTTTTTATTTCAAAATCCGCTATTTACATTTAAGTTTTTATATATATTTGCATTATCCGTGTGCGCACACGAAAATTGCGTGTATTGTAAAAATTGGTTTTAGATAAATCCATAAAAAAGTAAATAATTAAAATAGAAATTTATATATGAAAACAGTAGTAATAACAGGAGCAGGAGGAGTTTTATGCGGCACATTGGCTAAAGCTTTAGCTAAAGAAGGTCATCAAATAGCAGTTTTGGACTTAAAAAAAGAATCGGCAGACAGAGTTGCCGATGAAATTAATGCAGCGGGTGGAAAAGCAATTGGGGTTGCAGCGAACGTGTTGGAAAGAGAATCGTTGGAAGCTGCCAAAAAAGAAGTCAACGAAAAATTGGGAAGTTGCGATATTTTGGTGAACGGAGCTGGTGGAAACCATCCGTTGGGAACCACCACAAACCCATTTTTGTTGGAGGAAGATTTACTAAATACAACCGAAGGCTTCAAAACTTTCTTTGATTTGGATGCCGAAGGAATTAAATTCGTTTTCAACTTAAACTTTATCGGAACTTTATTGCCAACACAAGTTTTTTCTAAAGACATGATCGGCAGAAAAGGCTGTAGTATTTTGAATATATCGTCAATGAACGCTTTCACGCCTCTGACAAAAATACCGGCGTACAGCGGAGCAAAAGCAGCGGTATCCAACTTTACTCAATGGCTGGCAGTACACTTTTCAAAAGTGGGTATCCGAGTGAATGCAATAGCGCCCGGGTTCTTCCTGACCGACCAAAATAGAACATTGTTAACTACCGAAAACGGCGAATTGACGCCAAGAGGGAACACTATTATCGGTCAAACTCCTATGGGAAGATTTGGAGAACCTGAGGATTTAATCAGCTCCACGTTGTATCTTTGTGATGATGCCTCTTCTTTTGTAACCGGAGTTGTTATTCCTATTGACGGTGGATTTAGTGCATTTAGTGGAGTTTAAAAGATAGTACTTAAAATAATTATATAAAAAAATTATGGAACAAACATGGAGATGGTACGGACCAAATGATCCCGTACAATTAGCTGATGCTAAACAGGCCGGTGCAACCGGAATCGTGACTGCCCTACACCATATCAAAAACGGACAGGTATGGGAAGTGGATGAAATCATGAAAAGAAAAAATGAAGTGGAGGCTGCGGGATTGACTTTTTCAGTAGTGGAAAGTATTCCGGTGCATGAAGACATCAAAAAACAAACGGGTGACTACTTGCAATACATAGAAAACTACAAGCAAAGCATCAAAAACTTGGCGGCTTGCGGTGTTCATATTGTTTGCTATAACTTTATGCCGGTTTTGGATTGGTCTAGAACCGATTTGTCATACGAAATGCCGGATGGTTCCAAAGCTTTGCGCTTTGACATCAATGAATTTGCCGCTTTTGAATTATTCATTCTAAAACGTCCGGGAGCAGAAAAGACCTATACAGAAGCACAAATTGCAAAAGCAAAAGCTACTTTTGAAAAACTGACTGATGCCGATAAAATAAAATTACAACAAAATATTATCGCTGGTTTACCAGGTGCTGAAGAATCCTACACTGTGGATGATTTCCTAAAAGTTTTGCAGGGATATGATGGTATCGACGCCAATAGATTAAAAGAAAATCTTTATTATTTCCTTCGCGAAATTGTACCTGTGGCCGAAAGCGTAGGCGTAAAAATGGCAATTCACCCTGACGATCCGCCTTATCCAATTTTGGGACTTCCAAGAGTCGTAAGCACCGAAGCTGATTTAGTGCAGTTGCTAAATGCTATTGATTCTCCTTCTAATGGATTTTGTATGTGCACGGGATCTTATGGCGTAATTGCTCAAAATGATTTATCGGGAATGATTGACCGTAATGGCGAAAAAATGAATTTTATCCACCTAAGAAGCACACAACGTGACGAGGAAGGAAATTTCTATGAAGCCAATCACCTGGAAGGAAATGTGGATATGTATGAGGTGGTGAAATCTATCGTAAAGATGGAGAGAAAAACCAACAGAATTATCCCAATGCGTCCCGATCACGGACACCAAATGCTTGATGATTTGAAGAAAAAAACCAACCCAGGATATTCAGGAATTGGACGTTTGAGAGGTTTGGCTGAATTACGCGGTTTGGAATTGGGTATCAAAAGAAGTTTGTAGATAACAGTATTCCACCTTCGCTTTTTTTTATAAAACAAAATTGCGCAAGGTGGAATTATCTCAGTAGTAAATTGAAATCCCTGTATTTATAAGATTATTATAAAAAACAGCGAAATCTATTTCTCTGCAGAAGACAAGCCCCTTAGTAAACATTGAGGGTTTCGTTATTTATTAGTTAAACCGTTTTCTACAAAAATGCAAAATGGTGTTACCTTTTCAGGTAGCACCATTTTGCATTTTATCTCTCCTGTTTTTTTTACAAAAATCTGTTTTTCAAGCTTTTGAGAGACATAATTGTAGTCATTTTATTCGCTTATTAAATTTTATTTTACAACATCACCAATTAAAAATTTTCTTAATCCAGTTTGGCAATTTATTGTACCTCTTTAAATAGTACCATAAACACACATAAAGCATAGCTTTAAATCTATAAATTGTTTTATAAATTTAAAACTATGCTTTATGTGTGGTTTTATAGTCCCCCACAGACTATAAATACCATTTTTTATATCGCAATAATGCTTCCAAGAAATAATAATCCGCATACGTAAGCGGCGTATCAACTTCACTTTTATGTGGAATCGATCCTACGCTGTGCATCAACAAATAACCTCCGTTTGTTCCCAATTGCGCTCTATACTTTGGACTTGATAATGACTTCAAAATTGTCTTGGCAACGTTTACATAATTTTGCTTTTCCT
Source organism: Flavobacterium aquiphilum (assembly GCF_027111335.1). Lineage (NCBI taxonomy): Bacteria > Pseudomonadati > Bacteroidota > Flavobacteriia > Flavobacteriales > Flavobacteriaceae > Flavobacterium > Flavobacterium aquiphilum. The sequence continues at coordinate 3,858,563 of NZ_CP114288.1, forward strand.
TTCCTGAAGTGTATTGTCCCAATTCCAACAATGCCGATGCATAAACTGATGCAGCCGATACATCACGCAAAGTACTTGGAGTTATTGGCGCATCAAAATCCCAATACGGAACCTTATCAGATGGCAAATTAGGGTTGTTCAATATAAATTTGGCAACTCCTTGTGCTTGCTTTAAGTAAGCCGGATCTTTTGTAAAACGATACATCATAGTATAACCGTATAATGCCCATCCTTGCCCCCTGCTCCATGCACTGGAATCGGCATATCCTTGAGCAGTAACTTTCTTTTTAACTTCTCCTGTATTCAAATCATAATCCAATACGTGATAACTGCTGTAATCTGGTCTGAAATGATTTTTAATCGTTGTATTGGCATGCGTTTCGGCTATGTTTGCAAAACTTTTATCAGTACTGTTATGACTTGCCCATTCCAACATTTCAAGGTTCATCATGTTGTCAATGATCACCGGACCAACAAAACCTTTTTGTCTAAGTCCTCCATCAGTAACTTCCCACGATTGAATTACTTTGGCATCGGGACGATATCTTGTAGCTAATGATTTAGACGATTGAAGGATCACTTTTTTATACTCCTCATTTTTTGTCAATCGATAAGCATTTCCAAAACTGCAAAACATCATAAAACCCAAATCATGGTTTTTTGTAAAATATTTTACCGTATCCAAAATGGCCAATCGTTTTTTGGCTTCATCAAGGATTAAAGGCTTTTTGGTATATTCATAAATATACAAAAGTGTTCCCGGATAAAACCCGCTGCACCACCAATAAACATCGGAATTGACATTACGATTATTTTCGAATGTTCTAGGCATCGAATCGGATGGAGTTGCTTTCTCCAAATATTGATACTGCTTTTCGGCAAATGCAAAATTATCCTGAATCATTTTTTGCATGACAAAATGATCCTTGCTATTGTCTTTTTGAGCCGAAATTGATAAGCTACAAAATGACAATAGTATTAAATAATACTTTGTTTTCATGTGAGTTGTTTATTGTTTTTAATTGGCCATATGAGTTATATGTAGTTAATTGCTTCGCCTGTTCATTTTCGTCCTAGTTTCATAGATGCTATTGGTTTTTACGACCAATTTAAATCATGCTCATTTCTCATGAATTTTACTATGTGATAAAAAAGTTGGTAAAAAGTTATTGTGTAATTTTTACCAACTTTTTATATCAGAACTAAATTTTACCAGCCTGGGTTATTTTTCCCTTCAAGTGCAGTATTGGAAGAAATTTCTAATGAAGGAATAGGGAACAATAAATGCTTTGGCAGAACATTTTTACCTCCTAAACCACCATAGGATACACCACCCCCATTTGCAGCTATATCTGCACCTACTGCATTCATGGTAGATACAAATTTATTCCAGCGAATTAAATCGGAACGACGTAATCCCTCAAAACATAACTCACGCATACGTTCGTCTTCAATAAATAGTTGAAATCCCGCTTTTCCACCAGCAACGGCTGTTGCAGTTGCTGCATCAGAAACGGCATATGGCAATGCAACATTGGTTTGTCCATAACCTCTGCGACGTACTTGGTTAACTGCTTCTGCAGCAGCAGCTGTTGGACCATTTACCTGATTTTCTGCTTCAGCATACATTAGGAGAACATCAGCGTATCTCAAAAGAGGAAAATTGATTGGTGTATAATTTTGATTCTTAGGAGTAAGCAATTCATATTCCCTTCTCCATTTACCACAATCTCTGGTATATTGATTTGCTGTAGTATTAGTAATATTAGTTCTAACTCCACTAGTCGCGTTTATTGTATAAGTAGTCAATACCCAATCACGACGCAGATCTTTTCCTGTAGCATCATAGCTTCTAAATAATTTTCCGGTTCCTTTTACAAATCCAAAAGAATAACCATATAAATTAAAATAAATACTAGCAGCAGTAGGTTGGCATAAAATTCCGTTATTATTTCCTAAACGCCCGTTCTCAGTGTAACCATCCGTACGATTTCCTTTTTCTTCAACTTCCCACATGGTTTCATTTGTATTATAAACATCTGCCGCTTCATCAATAAATATTTGGCGATATCCATTATTTGTTACTACACCATTTGATGGATTTTTAACGTTATAATAATCTGCAGGCAAAGTAGCAGGTGCAGTCGTTTTAAAAGCTACATTTAATGAATGCTGTCCTGAATCGATTACTTTTTTTGACCACGATAATGCTTCAGCATATTTTGAAGTATCATTTAAAGGATATCCTGCCATTTGCAAACATACCCTTGCCAGAATTCCCTCAACAGTCGTTTTATAAATACGGCCAGCAAAATCCAATTTAGTTTGGCTAACCATACCTTCTGCTGCTTTCATGTCTTTCAGTATCTGTGCATAAACCTCAGCTGTAGATGTTTTGGCTAGAGCAGTACCATTAGGAGTTGTTGTTGGCTCCAATCGTAAAGGCACATCTCCAAACCTAACAACCAACATAAAATAGTAATATCCTCTTAAGAATAAAGCTTCTCCCAACATCTGCTGACGTTTTGCTTCATCCATTTGTGGCAAATTAATATTTGCGATCACATCATTTGCTCTATTGATCCCTTTGTAACATTCAGACCACATATCAGAAACGTTTGTGGCAGTAGGATCAAAATTATAAACTTGTGTACCTATCAATCCTGCACCTGTAGCACGAGCAAAAAAACCTTCATCTGTACATGATTCTAATTGATACCAAATCTGACTACCATATAATTTTTCTCCACCTAGCGGATCGTACACTCCAGCTAAAGCGCTAGTTAAACCAGCTTCATCTGTAAAATACTGCTCCAATGAGATTTTTTGGACCGGTTCTGTGTTCAAAAAATCTTCACATGAACTGGTGGAAATTGCCACCATCGCTAATAGTATATATATCTTTTTCATTTTGAAAGTGATTTAATTTTTTAAAATGTAATGTTTGTTGCAAAAAATATTGTACGAGCACGTGGATAGGACGAAAAATCAAATCCTGGAGTCAACGCAGAACTATATGTATTTACCTCAGGATCTGAACCTGTGTACTTAGTCCATGTGTAAATATTAGATCCCGACAATGAAAAACGCAATGATCTAAGATGCATTTTTTCAACAAATTTTTTATCGAAGTTGTATCCTATGGCAATATTTTTTAATCTCAAAAAAGATCCATCTTCGACTATCATTGAAGAATATCCTCCTCCTTGATAACCTTTTGTTCTAAAAATATCAGAATTGGGATTTTCCGGAGTCCAACGATCTGCGTAAGTAGCAAATTGGTTAAAACCTTCTTGAGCTTTTGCATTTCCTTCAAACAAAAGACTATTCGCATTCATAATGTCATTACCATAAGACCATTGGAAGAAAATATTCAAATCAAAGTTTTTGTAAGTGAAGTTATTGGTAAAACCACCTGTGTTAAGAGGGTTACCATTTCCTATTACTGTATAATCTGCTGTAGTTATTGTTCCATCTCCATTACGATCTACATATTTAATGTCTCCAGGCTGAACACCTGCATTACCATTGTTAGCAATTCCTGGCTTTAACACATAAGTACCGTTAGCTTGTTTGTTAAAATCCTCATACTTATATGTACCTGCCCACTCGAAACCATACATTTGCCCTATAGGCTGACCAATATTTGCGATATAAGCACTTGCTCCACTAAAAGAATTATCCCAAGCAATAGTACTTTGCAAATTAGTTTGCCCTTCAGCTAATGCTAACAATTTATTTCTGTTGAAAGAAATATTTGCACTAGAAGTCCATGAAAAATCTTTAGTAACAATATTTCTGGTGGTCATAGTTAATTCCAAACCTTTATTTTCTACACTACCAATGTTTTTGAATGCTGTGGCATATCCAGTAGATAGAGGAATATTTGCTTTAATCAATAAATCTTTGGTTGTTTTTTTATAAACATCAGCAGAAAAAGTTACTCTTTGATTAAAGAATCCTAAATCAATCCCTGCATCAATCTGCTCCGTAGTTTCCCATTTTAACTGAGAGTTGCCCAGTGATATCCCTGCAAGTCCATTTACATAAACATTATTAAAACTATATGTAGCATTTAAAGGATTTGATGGATCATAATACTTTGTAAGATAATCAAAATCCCCTACACGATTGTTACCGGTTTGTCCGTAACTCGTACGTAATTTACCATCAGACAATGCTTTAAATCCTTTGATGAAGTTCTCCGCACTAAATTTCCAGGAAAGTGCTCCCGATGGAAAATACCCCCAGTGATTTTGCGAAGGAAATTTAGAAGACCCATCAGCTCTCATAGAAGCAGTAATAAAATATTTAGATGCAAAATCATAATTTACCCTTCCTAAAAAGGAAGCCATGGTCCAATCTGAATCAGTTGGATCTACTCTTAACTGCACACCTTCATCAAATCCGTCAAACATTAACTCTTCGTGAGGCAATTGATTTACTGCCCTTCCGTACGACCAAGTTCTTTGGTGTTGCGCTGTAAAACCACCTAAAGTAATAATATGATTTTGCCCATATTTTTTATCCCAAGTCAGAGTGTTTTCATTTAACCAGTTGCTATAGTTATTATTCATCATTTTTCCATTCACACCATTAGCATTTCCTGGACGCCCATAAGCGGTTTTAGTATTATAGAATTCGTCTTTTTCACTTCTACTTTCAATAATACCATAAGTAGATCTCAATTTCAATTCTTTAGTTAGAAAATAGTCAAGATATCCATTTACAGACGTATTAGTGGTAGTAGTTACATTATAAGTGTTTTCAAGATTGAGAATAGGATTTACTCTATAATCTGTAGTTGGGTTAACATTCGGATCTTGAAATATATCCTCGGGATTTTCAGAATTAGGTGTATATGGACGGGAGCCCCAAACTGAAACCATCAAATTCGTTGTACCACTTCCAGTAGCACCGGCTGATTGAGTTGGATCAAGACCTGTTTGTTTCAAATGACTATAATTTGCATTCATTCCAATTTTTAACTTATCTGTAACTTTGTAATCAAAGTTTGCCCGCCCTTGATATCTTGTATAATTTGAATTCAAGAAAATACCATCTTGGTCAGTAGCCGATCCAGACACTGAATATCTGATTTTTTTGCTTCCACCTGATATAGACAAATTATTAGTTTTAAATAATGCAGTACGGGTAACCAAGTCCTGCCATGGAATACTTGGCTCATTTCTATAACTTTCAAGTGTTCTCCCAGGATCAGTAAGATAGATTTGCGTTGGCGATTTGGACGGAGCCGTAACTAAAGCAGGATTGAATTCTAATTGATACTTAATAAAATCATAAGTACTCATCATGTCCATTTTTTTAGAAATATCCTGAACCCCAATAGAACTTGAAAAGTCAAAAACAGGTTTTCCTTCTTTACCTCTCTTCGTTTGGATTACTACAACCCCATTAGCTCCTCTGGCACCATAAATAGCAGTAGCCGAAGCATCTTTCAAAATATCGATAGACTCAATATCGGCAGGGTTAATCACGTTATTGTTTGGGTCTTCAATCAAGAAACCATCAACTACATATAATGGGCTGTTAGCCTGTGTAACCGAGTTATTACCTCTAATAACAATATTAGTACCAGATCCCGGTCTACCATCTCCAGATGTAACCTGAACCCCTGCCACACGACCAGCCAAGGCTTCATCGAAAGAACGCACTGGAGTTTTATTGATATCTTTCATAGATACACTACCAACTGCTCCAGTCAAATCTTTTCTTTTCACAGTTCCATATCCAATTACAACAATTTCATCAAGGTTACTGGTTGCAGATTTTAAAGTAACATTTATAGAAGTTCTTTCTCCCACCGTAACTGTAGCTGTTTCATATCCCATATAAGAAAAAACCAATTGATCTTTTGAAGCTGCCTTAATCTTATATTCACCTGTAAAGTCAGTTACCACAGCTTCCTTAGTTCCTTTTACAGAAACAGTAACTCCCGGTAGTGACTCTTTTTTATCATCATGTACAGTTCCAGAAATCATTTTGCTCTGTGCTTGCGCAAAAACTGGAGCAATTATCATAAAAATACCAACAACTAGTTGTCTTAAAACCTTACTGAAAGGTTGGTATTTCAAGTTCAAAGTTTTCATAATTATTTCTTTAGTTTTAGTTAATTCTTTTAAATCGGTTTTTGGTCAAAAGTTAGTTTGTTTTACATACATTAATTTAGGTTCATTTTTCACATTAATAATTTGTCTCATTTTTATTAAAAAAGACTTGATCAAAAAATTCAATTACCATTATCAAACACTTATTTATCTATTCACAAAACAAATGATGCACTCTCAAGTTGCTTTAGTTTCAAGCGTATTTGTAATACTGTTTAATGATTTCAAAATTATCATAAGACTGTTTATCAAGCGGTTCCAAACGTCTCTTTTTGGGTCAAAATCGTCTCTTTTTAATTAAAACATTCCTTTATTCCTGATTTAAAATACCATAATGTGTTCGAAAACAATACATTCATTTTCTTTATCAAATATTAATTTATTCCGATTAAAATATCATGAAAATTTTGAAAACTGAAATTTATTCGCATTTAAAAGTTCAAATAGTCATTAAATACCCTTAAGCTTCAAAAAAATTAACACAACCTACTTAGACTTCTAAATTTTCTATTAATTTTGACAAATATCTATTAAATATAGGTTCATTTATTCTTGATATTTATTTAGCCCCCAACTTTACATTTCTTAATTGTAAAATTTAAATATTTTGATGTTATCGATGTACTCTTCATTTTACAAACCTTAAAACTTTTTAATGATTTTTAAAAACCATAAGTTCGGATTTCTTTTTTTAGGGATTTGCATTTGGAGTTTGTTTTTCTTGACCTCTGAAAGTTTAGCCCAGACCAATTCTTTATCATTTAATCGTCTAGATGTTACTAATGGCCTTTCAAATAATTCTGTTTTATCGATTAATCAAGACGCGACAGGATTTATGTGGTTTGGGACAAAATATGGTCTAAACCGTTTTGATGGACGTAACTTTAAAATTTTTAAAAATGACCCTCAAAATAAAACCAGTATATCCTCCAATGATTATATCAAAAATCTGGCATTAACCAGAGATAATAAGATGTGGGTCGTATCTGACGGACTCGATTTATACCATCCAGAAGACAATTCTTTTGAAGCTATTATTCCGCAAAGCGAAAACATAACAAGAGTATTGCAGGATGTGAAAGGTAATTTGTGGATTGGCTCGTTAACTCAGCTCCGATTTAAAGCCGCAAACAGTAAAAAGATTACCACCATCAAAATTGCAAAAAGCAACCTGCAAATTTTTGCTCTTTTTGAAGATAATCAACGTCATATTTGGGTTGGAACATCTGCAGGGTTATATGAATTGTATTTTGCCAATAAAAAGATAATTACAAGAAGACATTTCAGTTCCCAATTAAACGGAGGTTCAAATATTGGCGAAATCACGACTATCGCACAAGATAAAAGTTTAAAATTCTGGATTGGAACAAAAAATGGTGGTATTTATCTCTTTGATAAGAAGTCAATGCAACTCACGCACTTTGTAAAAAATAACAATGATAAAAATTCATTGGTAAATAATAATATCCGTAAAATATTACTTAACAAAAACGGTATGCTTTGGATTGGAACTCAAGATGGCTTATCGATTTTGAACCCTTACACCTATCAATTCACCAATTACCAACACGATTCTACAAATCCAAAGAGTTTAAGCCAAAACTCTATTCACAATATTTTTCAGGATAAAAATGGTTCGGTTTGGATTGCGACTTATTTTGGAGGGGTTAATTTAGTATATTCTGTAAATACCCCTTTCTCTATTTACCAAAATAGCACCAACAAAAACAGCCTCAGCAGCAATGTAATCAGTACAATCGTAGAAGACAGTAAACACAATTTGTGGATTGGTACTGAAGCGGGAGGACTGAACTATTTCAACAGAAGCAGTCAACAGTTTAACTCCTATAAAAATAATATTAATAACAAAAACAGCTTAAGTTCCAATTTGGTTAAAGCCATTGCCATTGATAAAAACCAAAATTTATGGATTGGTACATCATTTGGAGGATTAAATTTTTTCAGTCCTAAAACGGCTAGTTTTACTGTTTTTAAAAGAAATGAGAACAATAACAACCGCATTTCATCGGACAATGTTAACTGTCTGCTTATCAATAAACAAAACAAATTATTTATTGGAACGACTGTAGGTTTGAATATTTACGATATTGAAAAGCAGAAATTCAGTTTTATTCCTTCCAGCGGAAAAACATATGTAAACAAATTTATTAATACCTTATTTGAAGATAAAAAAGGAACTATTTGGGTTGGGACCCCTCTCGGAATTTATATTTATAAAGACTCAAAACTTCTGTATGCAAATTTTAAAGATAGCTTAAACAAACCTTTTCAATACAGCGTCAATTGTTTCCACCAAGATAATAAAGGCGGCATTTGGGCAGGGACTTACCATAAAGGATTAGCATTGCTCAATATAAAAAACAACAGTTTTAAAATTTTTAATACCTCCAATGGTTTACCTAGCGACAATATATTGGCCATAACCGAAGACAGTGGCACCAATTTATGGATAAGTACCGATGATGGATTAGCAAAATACAATCGTCGTTTAAATACTTTTAGAAGTTTTAACATTCTCGACGGTTTACCGGATAATCAATTTAATAGCGATTCCGCTCTAAAAGACAGTCAGGGAAGGATGTATTTTGGCACCTACAACGGATTAGTAAGTTTCATCCCTGAAAATATAGAAAAAAATAAATTCGCACCAGAAGTAGTATTATCTAACCTGAAATTATTCAATTTACCAGTAAAAATTAACGATGAAAGTGGTATCCTAACACAAGATATTAATTTCAGTAATACTTTGACTTTTGATCATGATCAAAATAATTTTGCAATTGAATTTTCGGCATTAAACTTTATAAAATCGAACAAAAACAAATATGCTTATAAACTTGATGGTTTTGATAAAAACTGGAATTTTACAGATATCCCATCGGCAACCTATACCAATTTACCTGCGGGAAGTTATGATTTTTTAGTTAAAGCTGCCAACAATGATGGCATTTGGAATGAAAGTCCCAAAAAAATTGAAATAGTAATACTTCCTCCTCTTTGGGAAACTTGGTGGGCTTATTTGATCTATTTCATAGCATTTTTTGCAATTGCTTATTACATTCTGAAGTTTTTCAAAGCCAGAGCAGACCTTAAACAAGAGCTCCATTTTGAAAAAATGAAACTGGATTTTTTTACCAATGTATCGCATGAAATCAGAACACCATTAACCCTGATTTTAGGCCCTATTGAAAAAATAGTGCAACTATCCACGAAAAGCGCTCCCATTAATAAATATGCGCTAAGTGTTAAAAACAATGCTGACCGTCTGTATCGATTGGTTAATGAATTATTGGATTTCAGAAAAGCAGAATCCGGTAACATGCGCTTGTATTTTTTTGAAGAGGATATTGTAAGCGCTTTAAAAGAAGTTTTTGACCATTTTAAAACGCTTGCCGAAACCAAGAATATTCACTACACTTTTAAGAGCAGTGATCCACAAATTTTGGTCTATTTTGATAAAGATCAAATGGAAAAGGTATTTTTTAATCTCTTATCAAATGCGTTCAAGTTTACGCCAAATGATGGCACAATAAGTCTAAAAATTACTTTAAAAAAACAAAAAGTAAAAATTACAGTAACCGATAATGGTAAAGGTATTGAGATTGCTAATATTGATGATATTTTCAAGAACTTTTATCAAGCGGGACAAAATATGGGTACTGGTATTGGCTTGGCTCTTTCTAAAAGTTTGGTAGAACTTCATAAAGGTAAAATAAAAGTATCAAGTAAGCCTGCCAAAGCAAACGAAAGCGGCAAAACTACTTTTACGGTAATATTGAAACTTGGGAAAGATCATTTAAACGAAATTGATATTAGTCCAGCACCGACCATTGAAAACACAGTTTTCCAGGAGGTTGAAGATTACGAATCAGAAGAGTTTATTGAAAGTCCAATTATTGATAATAAAGATAAAAAAGAACATATTTTAATTGTAGAAGACAATGACGAAGTGAGAGATTTCATCAAACAATCACTAGAAAGTCAATATCATGTTTACGAAAGCGAAAACGGGCTGGAAGGATGGAAAAGTGCTATTCATATCCTACCCGATTTAATTATTAGTGACGTAATGATGCCAATTATGGATGGTTTGGAACTTTGCAAAAAGTTAAAAACAGACATCCGTACTTCTCATATTCCTGTAATCATGCTGACTGCAAAATCGGCTCCGATACATCAAATACACGGTCTCCAACATGGTGCAGATACTTATATCACCAAGCCATTCAGTGATCAAATTTTACACTTAAATATCCGCAATCTCCTGTCTTTAAAAGCTTCATTGCAAAAGAAATACAGCGAGCAATTATTAAAATTGCCTATAATAACAAGTACAGAAATGTCGCAGGAAGAAAAATTCCTGCAAAAACTGCATAAAATCATCGAAGACAATATTGCTAATACTGATTTGGATATCAGCTTTCTTACCACAGAAATTGGCATGAGCAGAGCTGTTTTGTACAAAAAATTCAGTGCGCTCACCGACCTGACTTTAAACGATTTTATTAAAACCAAACGATTAAATCATGCAGTAGGGCTATTCCAAAAAGGAGAAACTTCGATATTATCGGTTGCAGAACAGGTTGGCTTCAACAATACCAAATACTTTAACCGAGAATTCAAAAGGGTTTACGGTATTACTCCTAGTGAGTATATTAAAAATAAAGGGCAAACGGGAAATGAAGCTTTATAGATAATTGTTCTTTTAATATAAGAATTATAAAAATCAAAAGCCGATAGCATTCAAACTATCGGCTTTTTCTATAAAAACTTAAATCTATTAACCACAATAGATTCACGCTGAAAAACATATTTATTTCACGAATGGTATTGTCCTATTACCGAATTATCCCAAACCCAATAACCCTTTCTATAAAAGCCGCCGTTTTTAACTGCTTTACCCTGATTGTGAAAAATCTCATTTTTTGAGTTCTTCTTTAACTCCAATAAATCTGTTGTTTTTACTTGTGCAGACATCAACTGAAACGCAATTAAAAGTCCCAATAAAATTAGATTACTTCTTTTCATAATCTATTTATTATTTAGTTTCCTTGTTCAACAGCTCAGACAATTCTTTTACTTTTTCAGGGAATTTATTAGCTAAATTATTTTTCTCCCCTAAATCTTCATTCAAATTATATAATTGAGGTTCTTTAGCATTTCCTGTTTCAATATTTACTAATTCGTCCAACGGTTTTTCATCATTAGAAGGAATGAATTTCCAATTGTCTTTCACAATAGCCAAAGTCTTTACTCCTTGTTCAATTAAAATCCCTCTTCCGTTTTCTGATTTTCCAAGAAAAGCATTCAAAGTATTTTTGCTGTCGGGTGCATCATTCTTCGGAATTGTCTGACCTAACAAATTAGAAAATGAAGCCAATAAATCCATCTGACAAACCATCGCCGAAGAAACTTTTGGTTTTACAGCAGCTGGCCATCTTAAGATAAACGGGACTCTAGTTCCTGCTTCTAAAACACTATATTTTCCACCTCTCAAAATTCCGTTTGGTGTATGTCCGTTCAGTTTGGTTACTGCCCCATCTTGATAACCGTCATCCAAAACAGGGCCATTATCACTTGTAAAAATGATTATCGTATTCTTACTTATCCCTAATGTTTCCAACTGTTCCATGATCTGACCTACTGTCCAATCCAGCTGCAAAATGGCATCTCCGCGATAACCTAAACCGCTTTTTCCTCTAAACATAGTGGCTGGCATGCGAGGAACATGTGGCTCAGTAAGAGCAAAATATAGGAAAAATGGCTTCGCCTGATTGTCTGCAATAAACTCTTTTGCCTTTACCAAAAAAGTACTGGAAAGTTCTTCATCTACCCATCTTGCTTTTTTACCGCCACTCATATAACCTATACGGCCAATACCATTAACAATTGTATTATCATGCCCTTGTCCCGGTGATGACTTCATTTTTAATAATTCAGGGTGCTCTTTTCCTGTTGGATCATTCCCTACTTTCTCTTTGTAATTTACCTCAATTGGATCATCGGTGTCCAAAGCAACAACTTTATGGTTTTCCATAAAAACAGTTGGCACACGATCTGCCGTTGCTGGAAATATAAATGAATAATCAAATCCTACTTCATTAGGACCCGGTTTTACTTCTCCATTCCAGTCTTTGGCCACTTGATCACCCAAACCAAGATGCCATTTACCAACATTGGCCGTTTTATAACCTGCCTGTTTAAATAATTTTGGCAAAGTCATTTTATTTGTTGGAATAATTAAAGCCGCATCACCTGGTAAAATTCCGGTACCCGCTTTTCGCCATGGATATTCACCAGTCATCAAAGCATATCTGGAAGGCGTACATGTCGCTGAAGTACAATGTGCATTTGAAAAACGCACTCCCTGACTTGCCAGTTTGTCAAGATTTGGAGTTTTAATCTTAGTAGCACCATAACAACTTAAATCCCCATAACCAAGATCGTCTGCATAAATGAAGATTACATTGGGCTTATTTTTATCCAAATTGGGCTCAGGCTTTTGAGCATGAATCCCAAATATTACCAAACATAAACAGCTTATGAAAATTCTTTTTATCATTGTTTCGTTAAATTAAGTTGATTCGAAAACCCATGTCTGCATTCTAAAGTTATCAGAGTAGTATCTCCTGAAATTGCAATAGATTTAACCACTGAATTAGCTGCAAGTTTCCATTCTCCTTTCACCGTAATAGTCAATTCTACAGGCATGCTGTAACCTTTTTTCTCTTTATCATTTACATAATTTAGGTCAGGTTGAACAGCACTTATTGTAATGGCTGAAGCTTCATTTTTTATCATTAAAAGCGAAGGAACCGAAACACTTTTCAAAATATCGTTATCCAATTCCTGAGTCGAATCAAATATTACAAATCCTGTTGTTGCTGTCTCATTGTCTTTTACAATATGAGCTACATTATCGGCTCTTAAAATAGTATAGGATTTATCATTTGCTGCTTTTTCTCCAAAAGAATCAGCAACATCCTTTCCAAGCCTTGGATAAATAACATATTGATAAGAGGCATCATTAGGAGCTTTTCCATGTTCTATCCAAGAAGTTGCAAAATCTCCTTTTGTAACGGGAGCTTCTGTAAATTTTGGATCATTTGAAATATTATTCACAGAAACTTTGTTGTTATAAGACTCCTGAGCTTGTCTCCTAATTTCAATTGTATTTGGGGACAAAATGTAATAACCGTTTTGATAGGCATCAATCAACCATTTTCCAGAACCTTCTACTATTTGCATTGCTGATTGATAAGGAAAAGTCGAAATGTTTTTACTTTCAGATGACGAAATAGGCATTGATTTATCTGCTAAAGAATTCTGAAATAAATTGGTTTCAACCGGATGTTCGGTGTCAATACTTGAAATTCCGGTTCCAATACAAATCAATTTGTCACCAAAAGAAAATACCGATTTGTTTGCTTTTAATTTTCCAGGAAAACCATTATTTCTTTCTCCTCCTTCAGAATTAGCACCTTTGGATTCATTTAATTTCATTCCGAAAACACCATTATCTCCTAAATTAACAGCTCCCGCAAAAGTCTCATCCGACTTAAACATCAACAACTGAATATTAGGTTCCAATTCTTTTAAAGGAAGATCCACAACTGTAGTTCCCGGATAACGGTTCCAATCCCAACCTTCCTGTTTAAAACCGCTGGCTTCGTCCCCTCCAATATTGTTTATTTGGATACTTCCATTGGCAGGATACCTTCCGTATCTGTTCGCATCAACATAAATTTCCGAAGCCCAAACATATTTACTATACCCTTTGATAATGGCTGCCCAATCATTTCTTCTGTGAATGGCAGTTGCCGCGTAAGGCAGCACATGATAACCCGGCAAAACATCTGTTCTTACATTATTTGCTGCAAATAAGTTAGTATTTGCTTTATCACTATCGCCCCATAATCTTATGTAAGCAGCTGCTGCTTCTGTATCAATTTTTGAAGTCCCTTCAGGATTTCCCGATTGAGCCATTAGTAAAAATGCATTTTTTAATGATTTAATCGAACTTTCTTCCATAGGATGGCGCCCTGCATTTCCAAAACCATAATCATACAATTGGCTATACAATCTTGTTATCATAAGTGACTTCTTAAAGTTTTTATGACCTGCTTCATTAATTCTGAATTGAGTTCCTGAAAGCGTAAAAATGATCGGAGGGATACTGGCAAAAGCCCCCATTCCATAAGCAGGATAATGCCCACCGTGGTGCCATGAAGTACCGTCAATTTTAAACACCCCTAATTCATTATCAAGAGCCAAAGTTTTTGAAATATAATTCGAATATGCCTTTAATAAAGCGGTTTGCTTTTCAACATTGTCCGACATAAAAATCAGCATCAAATGATAGAACGATTGTGTATTGTAATAATCAATATTTGCTACAAATTCATTTTCCGGCTCCAAAACCTTACCCAGATTAAAAAGCCATTGCAAACTGTTCCCAACTTGATTCAATAAACCTGCTCTTTTTAGCGGTTCTCTCATCATAAAAAAGGCTTCTGCAATTTCTCTTGTATTATAACCTATATGATGCCTTGTTCCTCCGCAAGCACCCTCCTGCCAACCCTGATCCAGAAAATATCTGGTGGCATTAATAAACATTTCTTCAATTTGAGCTTTATTTACATCAGTACTATTGAGATAATACGTTGCTATTTGTTTTATCGATTTACCAAAATCTTTTACATCTTTAGAATTATTCTGACTAGCATCTTCTTTATCAGAGTAAACCTCTTCAATTCTAAAAACCAAAGGAGGCCCCAAAACTGTTTCCGCTTTAACCAAATTTAATTTGGCATATTCATTTTTGGCCTTTATCAGATTATCACTTTTTCCTCCATTTCTATTAAAAGTATCATCCAAACGTTTTTCAACAAGAGAAAGGTCTTTTTTTTCAGTCTCAGAAACCGTTTTTAACGGTAACTTTTGAATTCGTTCCATATCCATAATTAAAGGCATCCAATGGTCTTCTCCATTTTGTTTGTCCTTTTTGATAAAAGGAACCATCGCATCCGGATAAGGATGACGGTCGTCCATGTATTGAGAATAAACTATGTCATCAAAAAACAGTTTCCCTTTGCTTTTAGCAGAGCTGCAACTTACTTTAAAAGTGTCATAATCTATAGCCTCTCCTTTTTTCGGTGCATTGCCACTCATTTCAAAAAAAGGAACTCTAATCGTTCGCCAGCCTGTAAAATTTAATTTAATCGGAAACCAAACTTCTTCTTTTCCTCCCTTTTCAAAAGAAATCTTGATTGCTTCATTTTGCGCTTTTTCATTGTACAAAGACATCACCAAAGTTGGGCTTGCCGGAAAGTAATCTCCGTATGATAATGGGCTTTCTTTTTTTGTCAATATCCTAAAATCAGACGTTTCAAAAAAACCGCCTCCGGACCATTGCCATTGCAAAGATGATTTTCCAAATTGATGGTGTTTTTCACTTATTGATAAACCACTTGATTTACTTTTTTTGAAATTAACTATTGATGTTTCTTTTTCAAAAGACTCTTTTGTTGGGCGGTTATCCATTTGTTGTGAAAAACACAACGCTCCCAATAAAAAGGAGTTTAATAAAAAAAACTTCTCAAGGACTTTCATTTCTATTTTCATCTTATTTATTTGACTTTTACTAAAAAATTCCCAATCAAAATTCTCATGTCATTTTGATTGGGAATATACTTAAGATATTTGAATTGTTTATTGTTTAACTATTGTACTTCTAAAAGTCTCCACACCATTTTGAACCACTACAATATAATTTCCGGAAGGCAAATCACCAACGAAAACATTTTGAGGCACAGCGGTAAAACGAACACCTCTAATCTTGTTGCCAAGAATATTATAGATACCAATGGTTGCATTCGGATCCAGTTTTGAAGATACACTAACATTAAAAGTATCCTGAACCGGGTTTGGATATACAGTAAAATTTGGCGAAGTTGATACTTCCTCTTTAGGAGCCATTTTCAATATTCCACTGCAAGAACCAAGACTATCTCCATGATTCAGATGTGTCTGAACTGCAGATTGAGCCACACAAATAACATTGTTGTTATGGCAAATCTGTACTTTATCATTATTGTTACCACATCTAACATCAAGAACATTAACTACAGTAGAAGCTGTCGCCTCGCATCCTCCCGCATACGTAGCTGTTACCGTATAAGTACCTGCCTGCGAAACTGAAATTGATGAACCGGTTGCTCCTGTGCTCCAAGTATAGGTACAATCCTGATTGTCTTGTGCCAATGCATTAAGGGTAAGCGATGTTGGTCCGTATCCTAGGTAAATGGTGTTTTTATCATCGATAGAAGGATTCATAGCATATACATCAGGGATAGATAATTGTACAGTTGGACAAACTACATTTACATTTACAGTTTCAGAAGTTGTTGCAGCATTATCATTATCGGTAGCTTTTGCAGTTATTGTATAAGAACCTGACGCAACATTGTTCCAGTTAAAGCTATATGGTGCTGTTGCATCTTCACCCAATTTAGTTACTCCGTTGAAAAACTCGACTTTACTTACACTTCCATCCGCATCGGCAGCATTGGCAGTAATCGTAATATTGGCAAGAGAATTATAACTATCATTTGCTGAAGGCGATGTGATTGCCACCGTTGGAGCTACTGGCTGTGGGTTGATTACTGCACTTGTCCCTACAGAAATACATCCACTTGCATTTTTAGCATATACAGTATAAGTTCCGGGATTCAAATTTTCGAAAACGCCCGATGTATTGTCAAACGCTACTCCATCTAAACTAAAACTTAAGTTTGTAATAGCACTTGTTACGGCAATACTTCCTGTTGCAATAGTAAAAGTCGGCTGAGTAGTTTCTAAAGTTGGTGCATCTGGTGTAGCTGGTTGTGTGTTGATTACGGCATTGCTCGCAGCAGAAATACACCCGTTTGCATTTTTAACATACACAGTGTAATCTCCAGAAGCTACATTTTCGAAAAGACCTGTAGTGTTTTCAAAAGTAGTCCCATCTAAACCAAAACTTAAATTTTCAACCGAACCAGTTACTTGAATACTTCCGGTAGCTTTAGTACAATTAGGCTGAGTAAGCTCTAGTATTGGTGCCACAGGAGTTGCATTTGGTAAAGCACAAGGGTTTACCGCCGCTAATTTTATTTCAACCGGAAGTCCGTCAGCAACAGTAAATGTAATTGTTGTTCCTTCAGCTGTTGCAGAACCAATATTGGCATTCGGGTTAGCTTGCGAAATAGTCCATTCGCTATTTAATGTCAAAGTAATCATCTTTGGAGTTGAAGGCGCAGTTCCCATATCAGGGTTGCTCACAGAAAGTACTATTTCTGAATAGTTTCCATTTAAAGATTTGTACATAACCAAACATGGTGTATCATTTGCTTTTACCAATCCGTCTGCAATTGTAGTGTTGGCAACAGGCAGTGCATAAGCCCAAGTTTTAGAAGCTTTGTGTTCGATTATCTGTTGGTTGGTATTGTTTTGATAAACAACATAAGGTTTGTCTTGGGCAGTCATTTGTTGCGCAAATGTGGCCATTCTACCTGAATCTGCAGAAGGAATACAAACAAATTCATACGAACTGTTTGTTGGTGCAGTTCCGTGATCCAAGTAAGCAAGGTGGTAATTGTTTCCATTATTACTTGCAATAGTAGCATCCGAAGGGTTAACTTGACTTTGGTAAGGTGTAATTTGATTCGAATTTCTGATTTTCAAAGTTCCAGAATTCGGTGAAATATAAAACCCCGTGCTGTAATTGTCAATAATCCAGTTCGGAGTTGTTCCTTCAAATGAATCCGTAGCCTGATTGGTTTTCACCTCTCCATTTACCAAAACATCAGCCGAATTATTATTTAACTTTTGAAACAAGGTTGTTACCGTAGGATTGGTAGTATCATCATTTTTAATTCCGCTACCCAAACAGATAATCATATCATCGATAGCAAAATAAGTTTTAGTAAATTCAAAAGTGCCATTATGGGTATTTGGTCCATAGGTCGCTCCAAATCCGACATTACTTTTCTCTTTAAATTTCATAGAAAACAATCCAGATTGTCCTATCGTTTTTGACAAAACAGCTTTATTGGCTTGATCCAGTGCCAAAGAACCCGCAAACCCATAGAAATTGGTTTCATCGATTCGTTCTCTTTCTGCATGCAGTTTACTCCAGGGCAATGCAATGGTTGTAGCGCCAGGATTGTAGTTCCAGTCCCAACCAATATCGCTGTACCCATTTCCTGTTGCAACATTCCCCGGATAAATAATATCCAATGCACCATAACCTTGGTATCTTCCAAATCGGTTTTGAGTAGCATAAATTTCAGA
This sequence comes from Flavobacterium aquiphilum, assembly GCF_027111335.1. Classification (NCBI taxonomy): domain Bacteria; kingdom Pseudomonadati; phylum Bacteroidota; class Flavobacteriia; order Flavobacteriales; family Flavobacteriaceae; genus Flavobacterium; species Flavobacterium aquiphilum. Next base: position 3,877,045 of record NZ_CP114288.1, read on the forward strand.
ACCCCATAGCACATCCGATTGTCCTTTCATAGAGGCAACCCAATTGTTTTTTCTGTAAACTCCTAAATTTCCATAGTTAAATTGAACATATCCCTCTTCAAACGGGGTGACACTACTATAATTGAATTGGCTGTTAACACCATATCTTCTGTTGTAAACTCCCGCCAAAACCGGATCTGCAGTGCTTAATCCTAATATTGTCCCTCCAGTTATGGCAACATTTGCTAAAGTACTTGCTGATAAAGTAGTGGTTTTTGTTTGCGGATTTCTTCCAGCCATAGCAAAAGGCTTTGTTCCGGCATCATTCGAGTACATGGTCTGCGCGTAAACTGCATCTCTAAATCTTAGGTATGAAGGCTGGTCGATTTGAAAACTGGTTCCTTCCAAAGCTTTCAAATCAATAGAAGCTGTATTGAAAGCATACATATAACCGTCATAACTGTTATTATGATGATTGGACAAACCATCTTTTTTCAAACCATCTTTTGTACCATAACTATAAATCATAAAACGATCTAATAATCTTTTGGCTGTTTTTAGAAAACGTATTTTTTCATCATCCGTTTTAAACCAATCAGAATAAGCTAAATATACGTCTGAATACATGTAAATATCATCGGTAAGTATAGCGCCGTTACTTTGAGTGGTATTGAAGTCGTAATTTGGGTCAAAAAGGTGACTGAACGTACTTGTCTCTATAGCAAGTGAATTACCAAACAAATTTTTCACATTATCGGGTAAGTAACTATTTAAAAAGACTGCAGGTCGGGCAAATGTAGGGTAATCATAAAAATCTACTGCCGAATACGCGCTTGTACCTTGATTACAAAACAAGCTCGATATATACCAAACCGCTTTAACAGCTTTATCACTTATACTTGTATCGGTAGGATTAAATTTTAACCAATGAGCAAAGGTTTTTAAGAAAGTAATCTGACTAACATTTGTTACAGCGTTTCCGGTTATAGTGCTTCCTGTAACCGTAATATTCAAAGCATTATATGCAGTAATGGCATTGTTTAATGCTGTTGTCGAAGGAGCTGTCGTCCCTAAAATTTGATTTGACAAATTCGCACGGATTGTAGCTAAATCATTAATTTCTGAAGTGGTTGCAGTTGTAAGTGGCAAATCAAAATTAAATGTCGGCTTACACACGGGAAGCATATTAATGAATTGCCCATTCACTTTCACATAATCCAAACCTGCCTGACGGACAGGATTCAAATCATCAGCACGGACAAAACGTATCATAATTTGGTCCCCTTCACTCGAAACCGTAAAAACATAATTTAATGTAAGTGTGCCTACACTTGCGGTTGTTGTAACTGCCGCAGTTTCGGCCAAAACAACATTGTCTGTTACATTGTAAACCTGCATTTTGAATTTACAATATGAGGCCGCTGTTTGCCAATATTTTGTTTCAAGGCTAATTTGCCCATTCGCAAAAGGACTTCCTGTCAATAAATATTGTGTTCCTTGCAAAGCTGGCGTGTTAGCAGTCCCTTTGATAAGTACTGCCCCATCATTAAGACCATCACCATTATCAGCATCAGTTTTAACAGTAGAAACCGGTGTAGCATCTTCAATTTTTGACCAGGCAAAATCGCTTACATCAAAACTAACCGGTGGTGCCTGCATACTAATGAATTGCCCATTAACCTTTAAATAATCGATACCAGCCTGGCGAACAGCATTCAAATCATCGGCACGAACAAATCGCACCATAATTTGATCACCAACATCTGAAGACGTAAACGTATAAGATAAAGGAGTGTTACCAACAGCGCCTGTAACTGTAGTAATCACAGCCGATTCTGCCAAAACAAGATTGTCGGTTACATCAAAAACCTGCATTTTAAATTTCAAATACGATGTCCCAATTTGATAATAATTTACTTCAAGATTAATTTGTTCCCCAATAACCGGACTTCCGGTTAATTGATATTGGACTCCTTGTAATGCGGGTGTAGTAGCAGTGCTTTTTAGGAGCATCGCGCCATCAGCAACCCCGTCACCATTGTCGGCATCTGTATTAACAACAGTTACCGCGCCGGTATCTTCAATTTTAGACCAATTAAAATGGCCTGTATCAATGGTAATTTGTGCTTTGGCTCCATTTGCTAATAAAAGCAAATAAACCATAAGCAGAGTAATGTTAGATTTCATTGTTTTTGGTTTTTAGGTTAGTTAAGTAAGAAAGTTTTAAAACATACAATCAATTTGTATTGTGAAATAGCCACTACAAAAGTGTTTATTGTTTCATTTTCACGAATCTCCCATTCACTTTTAAACAATCAATAGCTAGTACTCGAACAGGATTTAAATCATCTGCACGAACAAATCGCACTGCAATTTGATCTTTGATACTGGAGGGCTTAAAAGTATATGGTAATGTAGCACTAACAACAGTTCCCTGACCTTTGCAAAGAATAATTGGTGTCTCTGCCAAAAGAATATTGTCAGTAATATCAAAAAGTTGCATTTTAATTTTTACAAATGAAGCTTCTGCTTGATAAATTTTGGCTTCAAGATCGATTTGTTCAAGATACCGAGGAGTCCCTTGCAATAAACACTGTACTCCTTGTAATTCAGGTGTACTGGTATTTGCTTTTAGAAGTACTGCACCATCTTTATTGGCATCTCCACCAGTTACTTCCTTATCAAGAAGACCTACCGGTGTTTTATCTTCAATTCTTGACCAGTTAAAAGTCAAAACTTGTTTATTATCACTTCCTATTTGTGCCATAGCACCACTGGAAATTAAAAATAGACAAATCAATAGAAGGGTAATTTTGTTTTTCATTTTAAAATGTTTTTTAAGAATTTAGGTTAAGTCAAATTTAGAGTATCAAAAAAACAGCAAGGGAAACAAACGTCTTTTTTGGGGTACAAATCGTCTTTATTTTACTCCAAACAACCCTTAAACTAATATCTATTAAACAATTAGATACAGGCCTTTCTATAGAGAGTTAGCTATGCCTTCACGATGGATAAGGGAACTAACCATCAACAAAAAATCACTAATATAGGAGAATCTAAAAAATTGATTTTAGGATTTTGAGACTTGAAATAGGCATGAGCAAATACCCTTTTTATCAAATACAAAAAGCAACTAATGCATTTTAAAATTTTGATTAAAATAGTCTGCGATAAGAAAAAGTGGCATCAAGTGTTCTATTGTAGTACCTATTAACTTACGAATACAAAATAGCGACAACTGAAAAAAGATGTTGCCTTTTTGTATTTCCCAACTGAGGACAATAAGAAATGTTTCATTATAGCACTGGATTATCGTCAATATCAATGGAATTTGTGCACCTAATATTCTCTATTAGAATTTATAGTAAATGGGGCTTTCAGGACATTTTCACCTAACTGCAAAAAAATAAATAAAAAAAATATCAATTCTGAAACGCTTGTTTCAAAAATAGTTTTACATTTGCAAAGTAAAATTAAATGAGATGGCTCGCTGTGTAGAATTTAACGAGGTCGAAAAAATTGAAAAAGCAATGAATGTCTTTTGGGAAAAAGGATATAATGCTACTTCAATGCAGGACTTAGTGGATGCCATGCAGATCAACAGAAGCAGCTTATACAACACCATTGGCGACAAACATCAGTTATTTATGAAATGCATTGGCAATTATTTTGATAATGCCATGTGTGAATTAAAACAAAAAGTTGCTAAAGAACCATCCGCCAAACAAGCATTGCTGAAAGTTATTACAGATAAAGCAGATTGGATTGTATCTTGTGACAAAGGATGTTTGGGTATGAAAACGATTTTCGAAATTGCTCCGGATGACAGCATAATACGAAATGTAATGAGTAAACAAAATGATATTTTCATTGAATTTATGGCTACAATAGTTCAAAAAGCTATGGATGATGGTGAAATGGACAATTCAGAAGATGCATCATTAATGGCTGAGTATATTGCAACCTCCTTTACAGGCTGGAAGCAATCATACATCGTTAATCAAAACCCAATCAAAATCAAAAAAATGTCAGAATTCCTGATTAAGAATATATTTAAATAGCCCCCTTTTTTTTACCTAAATTCTGAAACGTTTATTTCAGAAATTAAAATACAATAAGCTTACCAATTTTCAAACAACAGCATTGATTCTGAAACGATTATTCCAGAATTACTGCTATGGAACAACTATAACTTTTAATTAAAAACAGCATGAATTCTGAAACGTTTATTCCAAAAACAATAATATTCAATACTAATTTAAAACCAACTACTATCATGAAAAAGATCTCGTTTTTAAGCTTAATGGCTGTGTTTTTAATCAGCTGTGCCGATAAATCGCAGGCACCGGCTGCCGCCCCCGCTCCTGTCCTACCGGTCATGACAATAACTACTGCAAATACAACTACTGATGCCGAATATCCTGCTGCTTTACAAGGCGCTGTAGATGTAGAAATCCGTCCTCAAATAAGCGGAAACCTAGACCGTGTTTTAGTCGATGAAGGAGCTTATGTTACCAAAGGACAAGCATTATTCAAAATAAATGAACGTCCTTTCCGCGAACAATACAACAATGCTCAAGCTAGTCTTCACGCAGCCGAAGCCGCTTATATCAATGCCCAGCTTGAAGTTGACAAACTGACTCCTTTAGTTCAAAACAAAGTGGTTTCGGATTATCAGCTGAAATCGGCTAAAGCTTCTCAAAAAATTGCTTCTGCCAATATCGAGCAGGCTAAAGCATTGGCAGCATCTGCAAAGATAAATTTAGGATATACCACAATTACCGCTCCTGTAAATGGTTACATTGGAAGATTACCCAAAAAACAAGGAAGCTTAGTTTCTGCATCAGATGTTGAGGCATTAACAACACTTTCTGATGTTCATGAAGTCTATGCTTATTTTTCTTTGAGCGAAACTGATTTCATCAAATTCAAATCACAATATGCCGGAAACAGCATTGGTGACAAAATCAAAAATCTTCCTCCCGTTACTTTGCTCTTAGCCGATAGTAATGTCTATCCGCAAACTGGTAAAATCGATATGGTAGATGGTCAATTTGACAAAACTACCGGAGCTATTACGGTAAGAGCGACATTCCCAAACCCATACAAAACCTTGCGCTCAGGAAATACAGGGAAAATCCGCTTAGGACTACAGCATGACGATGCTATTTTGGTTCCGCAATCGGCCACGGTAGAAATGCAAGACAAAGTTTTTGTCTTTACCGTTAGCAAAGAAAACAAGGTTACTAAAATGCCTATTACAGTTGTCGGCAAAAACGGCATCAATTACTTAATCAAAGATGGCGTAAAAACAGGTGACCAAATCGTATTAAGCGGTATCGACAAACTTCAGGAAGGACAGGTAATTCAGCCTGAAAAATCAGCAGCAAAAATTGCTCAAATCATTAACAAAAAATAATTTTTACAAATATGTTCAAAATATTTATACAAAGGCCGGTACTGGCAACTGTTATCTCCATTTTATTGGTGATTTTAGGAGTAATTGGTCTCACGAAATTACCTTTACAACAGTTTCCCGATATCGCCCCACCTTCGGTTTTGGTAACGGCAGTTTATCCGGGAGCCAATGCAGAAACGGTTCTACGTTCTGTTGCCCCTTCGCTCGAAGAATCCATAAATGGTGTGGAAAATATGACTTATATGAGCTCGACTGCCAGTAATGATGGTACGTTGGCCATTACCATTTTCTTCAAATTAGGAACGGATGCCGATCAAGCAGCGGTGAACGTTCAGAATAGAGTGGCTCAAGCTACCAGCCAGTTGCCCGCAGAAGTGGTACAACAAGGCGTTATCACTGCCAAACAACAAAACAGTTTTATTATGGCCATCGGTATGTACACCGATGATGAGTCCAAATACGATCAGACATTTGTTGCGAATTATGCACAAATCAATATTATTCCTGAAATCAAGCGTATTCCGGGAGTTGGAGCCGCTAGTATTTTTGGTGGTGTAAAAGATTACTCGATGAGGGTTTGGCTGAATCCAACCCAAATGTCAACTCACAATGTCACGCCAAATGAAGTAATGGCTGCCATTCAGGACAAAAGTTTGGAAGCGGCACCAGGTAAATTTGGAGAAAGAAGTAACGAAGTTTTCGAATATGTAATTAAATATAAAGGAAAACTAACCAAACCCGAAGATTATCAAAATATTGCCATACGTTCGAATGCTGATGGTTCTGTACTCCGATTAAAAGATGTGGCAAGAGTGGAACTTGGAGCTTATTCATACAACAGTTTAACCCGTTTGAATGGTAAAAAAGGAATCGTAATTGGTGTAATTCAGCTGGCAGGTTCCAACTCAAATGATATTCAGATTGCCATTAATAAACTGATGGCCAAAGCATCCAAAGATTTCCCTGCCGGAATAAAACACAATATATTCTATAGCACAAAAGTATCTCTGGATCAATCTATTGCGCAAGTGGAACATACATTGTTAGAAGCTTTTATACTAGTATTCATTGTGGTATTCATCTTCCTTCAGGATTTTAGATCCACATTAATTCCGGCAATTGCAGTTCCGGTTGCTATTTTGGGAACCTTCTTCTTTATGCAGTTATTCGGGTTCTCGATTAACTTATTGACACTTTTCGCTTTAATCCTAGCGATTGGTATTGTGGTCGATGATGCAATTGTGGTAGTCGAGGCCGTACATGCAAAAATGGAACACAAACGTTTGTCTCCAAAAATTGCCACACACGAAGCGATGCATGAAATTACCGGTGCAATTATTTCGATTACCCTGGTGATGGCCGCGGTATTCCTTCCGGTTGGTTTCATGGAAGGTTCAACAGGGGTTTTCTATCGTCAGTTTGCCTTTACAATGGCTATTGCAATTGTTATTTCGGCGGTTAATGCGTTGACCTTAAGCCCCGCCCTAGCCGCTTTGTTTCTAAAAGACAATCATGGTGAACACGATCATAATGTTCCTGAAGCGAAAAAAGGATTCAAGGAAAAATTCTTCACGGCTTTCAACAGCAGTTTTGAATCGTTGACCAATCGTTATATTGGTGGATTAAAATTCTTAATTCGTAACAAATGGGTTAGTTTAGGAGGTTTGGCTTTAATTACTATTGCAACGATTTTTATGGTAAAAACAACTCCATCAGGATTCATCCCAACCGAAGACCAAGGCTTTATCGCTATTGCAGTTAACACGCCATCAGGAACTTCTTTGGACGGAACCCAAAAGGTAATGACTAAAGCGGAAAATACGTTAAGAGGCTTGGAATCTTCAAGATTTGTAACTGCTATTTCAGGTTTCAACTTATTGACTAATTCTACAAGCCCATCTTCGGCAGTTGTTTTTGTATTGCTTAAACCAAATGAAGAACGCGGCAGTATTAAAAATATCGATGAAATAATGAATGAGGTGCGCGGCAAATTGGGTGCGATATCCGAAGGAAGTTTCTTTGTGTTCAGTTTCCCAACCGTACCCGGTTTTAGTAATGTAGAAGCTTTAGATTTAGTATTGCAAGACAGAACCGGCGGTAAACTCGATAAGTTTAGCGGCATCTCGCAAAATTTTATTGGAGAATTAATGAAACGCCCTGAAATTGCTGTTGCTTTTACTAGTTTCAAAGCCGATTATCCGCAATTGCAATTGGACATCAACGATGAGAAAGCCGATCAGTTGGGCGTAAAAGTAAAAGATATACTGCAGACGATGCAGGCATATTTTGGTAGTGCACAAGCATCCGATTTCAATCGATTTGGAAAATATTACCGTGTGGTAGTTCAGGCAGATATTGCAGACAGAGCTGATCCTGCCGCCATTGACCGTGTATTTGTAAAAAACAAAAACGGTGAAATGGTGCCAATAAATACTTTGGTGAAACTTACCCGAGTTTATGGTTCGGAAACAGCTTCGAGATACAATTTGTTCAATTCTATTTCGGTAAATGCAATTCCGAAGCCTGGATTTAGTTCCGGAGACGCGATCAAAGCCATTGAGGAAGTTGCCGCTCAACAGTTACCCGCTGGTTACAGCTATGAATTTTCAGGACAAACCCGCGAAGAGATTTCTTCAGGAGGTCAGTCAGCTACGATTTTCCTATTGTGTCTGATATTCGTTTACTTCCTGCTGGCAGCACAATACGAAAGTTATATTCTTCCTTTGGCAGTAATCCTGTCAATTCCTGCGGGGATATTTGGAGTATTTGTGGCCATTGGCTTGACCGGAATCGAAAACAATATTTATGTACAAGTTGCTTTGGTAATGCTTATTGGATTGCTCGCCAAAAATGCCATTCTGATTGTAGAATTTGCATCACAAAAAAGAAAATCCGGTCAGGCATTGGTTAAAGCGTCAATAGATGCAGCCAAGCAACGTTTACGTCCAATTATCATGACTTCATTGGCTTTCGTAGTTGGATTAATTCCGATGATGAGTGCCAAAGGTCCGTCAGCTCAGGGGAACCACTCAATTAGTATTGGTGCTGCGGGAGGAATGGTGTCGGGAGTAATTCTAGGATTGCTAATTATCCCGGTACTATTCATCGTATTTCAATATTTACAAGAAAAAGTTACTGGCAGGCCAGTTGCTGTAATTCATAACAAAAAAATTAAAAATGGAAAACTATATAACCACGATTCTGATGACAATCATCAGCAGTCTCACGTACATATCTCTTAGAATAGCAAAAGATCTAGAGACCAAAAAAGATAAGTGTCCGGAAATTTAATAACAAAATCAAGATTGCAACTAACCTGTTGGTATAATTCTATAATAAAAATAAACCACATAGACACATAGATCTGATGATGAACAAAGAATAAATAGAAATAGCACTATTTTTTCACATAGACGGACTATGAGAGAAGTGAAACGGCTATCAAACTCTTTTAATCACTATAAATTCTATGTTTCTATGTGTTTAAAAATAAATTTAATTACGAAAATGAAAATGAAAAATTATATAACCAAAATCGTGATGGTCGCCATTTTGATCAGCACATTGATATCCTGTAAAGTTTCGAAGGATATTGAAACTCCAAAAGATGCATTTCCTGAGAATTTCAGGAATGCATCGGTTTCAAAAGACACAACAAGCATTGGTGATTTGGAGTGGAAAAACTTCTTTACAGAAAAAGATATTGTTCAATTGATAGACAGTGCCGTGGTCAGAAACAATGACCTGCAGATTGCTGCCAAAAACATTGAAATTGCACAATACCGATTCACGCAATCGAAATGGAACAATGTTCCGCAAGCCAATTTATTTGTAACTGCCAATATCAATAATCCTTCCGAAAACAGTTTTACCGGCATGAACCTGAACCAAGCTTTAGGCAAAAAACATATTGAGGATTTTTCGACTGGAGTTTCGCTTTCATGGGAAGCTGATATTTGGGGGAAAATCAAAAGCCAAAAGAAAGGAGCTTTTGCCGAATATCTGCAATCAGAAGAAGTGAAAAAAGCATTGCAGACTACTATCGTCGCCAATGTTTCAACAGGCTATTACAACCTTTTGATGCTGGACGCACAATTGGAAATCGCTAAGAAAAATGTACAGCTAATTGACAGTACTAGCACTATCATCAAATTAAAATTTGATGCCGGACAGGTCACTTCATTAGCCATCCAACAATCGGAAGCACAAAAATTAAATGCGGCTCAATTAGTTCCTTTATTGGAACAAAATATTGCGATCCAAGAAAATGCTTTGAGTGTGTTAACTGGTTCATTCCCTAATTCGAAAAAAAGAAGCATTGTTCTTAATAATATTGAAGTGAAGAATAATGCTGCGATTGGAATTCCGTCTTCATTAATAAGCAGAAGACCGGATGTGAAAAGTGCAGAATTAGAACTGAAAATTGCTAATGCCAATGTTGGAATCACAAAAGCCGACTTATATCCTGCATTAAAAATTACAGCCCAAGGCGGGTTAAATTCGTTTGAAAGCAGCAGCTGGTTCAATATTCCTGCTTCGTTATTTGGAACCGCTCTTGGAGGTATCACGCAACCACTTTTGAATAATAAGAAATTAAAAACACAGCATAACATCGCTTTGGCAGAAAGAGAAAAAGCAGTCTTAAACTTCAGGCAATCGGTATTAATTGCGGTTAGTGAAGTGTCTGATGCTTTGGTAAAAGTGGAGAAATTAAACCAACAACAATCTTTTCTTCAGGAACGCGTAAAAACGTTACAGAAAGCAATTACGAATTCAAAAATGCTGTTCAAAAACGGAATGGCCGAATACCTTGAAGTTTTGTCCGCTCAGGCAAATTTATTGCAAAGCGAACTGGAACTGGCTGATATTAAAAGAGAACAACTTACTGCCAATACGGAATTGTATCGTGCATTGGGCGGAGGCTGGAGATAATGCCATTGTTTTTATTTTTTAAACCATTAAGATATTAAGATAGATTAAGTCTTTATTCCCTTAATATCTTAATGGTAAAACAAATTTTAACGGTTTGTAAAACGTTAAAATAGATTAAGCTTTTATTCCCTTAATATCTTAATGGTAAAACCAAAACAAATTAATAATCTAAATTTTAAATAATCATGAGTGCAAATAATTTATTTACCCCCTTTAACCTCAAGTCGCTACACCTTAAAAACAGAATTGTAATGGCGCCAATGACGCGCTCTTTTTCTCCAAACGGAATCCCAACCGATAAAGTAGCCGCCTATTATCAAAAAAGAGCCGAAGGTGAAGTAGGTTTGATACTATCCGAAGGAACTGTGATTGACAGGCCTTCGTCATCAAATGATAAGAATGTCCCTCATTTTCATGGAGAAGAAGCCTTACAAGGTTGGAAAAAAGTGATCGATGAGGTGCATGCTGCCGGAGGCCAAATGGGGCCACAAATATGGCACATGGGAATTATGGACAACCACCATTCTGGCTGGGTTCCGCCCGTTCCTTTTGAAGGCCCGTCGGGATTAAACCGTCCCGGTTTTAATAATGGGAATACGATGTCTGAAAAAGACATTGCAGATACCATCATTGCATTTGGAAAAGCAGCTGCCGATGCAAAAAGATTAGGTTTTGACACTATCGAAATTCACGGTGCACACGGTTACCTGATTGACCAATTTTTCAATCCTGAAACCAACTTGCGCACGGACAGTTACGGAGGAAAAACATTGAAGGAACGTAATCGGTTTGCCATTGAAGTGGTGAAAGAAATTAGAAAACAGGTAGGAAACGATTTTGCAGTGATTATGCGCTTCTCTCAATTCAAACCTTCTGATTACAATTATAAACTAGCAAAAACACCACAGGAATTAGACGCCTGGCTTACACCTCTTGTTGATGCTGGAGTTGACATTCTACACTGTTCACAACGTCGATTTTGGGAACCTGAGTTTGAAAAATCAGATCTAAATTTTGCCGGATGGGCCAAAAAAGTAACAGGAGCTCCAACCATTACTGTTGGTTCCATTGGACTTTCTAATGATTTCTTTGGGGCATTTGCAGGAGAAAGCTCGGAGCCAACTTCATTGGACGAGTTAAACAGACGTTTCGACAGAGGCGATTTTGATTTAGTTGCCGTTGGAAGACCTTTACTTTCAGACCCAAACTGGACTGCAAAAATAAAATCAGGAAAAACAAATGAGCTTGTAGGCTTTAGCAAAGAAGCATTGAGCGAATTAATATTAGAATAAAGAAAACCCAAATTAGTTTTATTGTGTAAATGCGGCAAACCCTTAAATAGTCATATTATTTAGGGGTTTGCTATTTTATGATGGTTCATTGAAAATGTTTTTATTCAAGAATGTTGTCCAAACTAATAAACAATATTCCCATTACTGATCAAAGACTTTACAGGCGATATTCAACTTTTCAAAATCAAAACTTCGCTAAATCGTGCACGGTATAAAATTTAAGGCCTATAGTTTTTGCGTACTTGCACAGCTCCTCTAAAGCAGAAAGTGGCGTTTCTATCTTTTCATCGGCATTAGGAACTGTCTTATGTCCATAAAATATCACTATCTTATTGTGGCTTTTGGCATAATCCATCAAGCTTTTGTAATACGGAATATTAAACTGCTTGTAATCATCATCGATCCCAAGACCATAAATCACTCTATTTCCTTCAAAATAACAAAATTGTGATTCGGGCGGGATCTGTTCATAAGTCGTTCCTCTTATAATATCAAAATATTTAAGCAATTCAGCATCCAGTGTGGCATCACGAGCACCGTCGGGATAAGCAAAAGTACGTACATCAAAACCATCCTTGGCCATAGCTAATTTCAAAGGCAAAATATCGTCTTTGATATATTTCTCCATTCCAAATTCCTTGTAATACTTCAAAGCATTAAAATGGTTATAGCCATGTGCACCAATCTCATGCCCATTATTATTCAGATAATGCAACTTCGCTTTTTGGTCAGCAGTCAAACCGCCATACCAAGTAACAAAAAAGGTAGCCTTCCAGTGATAGGGATGCAACAATTTATCGGCTACGTACCAATCTTCTATATAATTATCATCAAAACTAAAAATCACGCCGGGCTGTATTTTCTTTTTTACTGGCTTTACTACAACCTTCTTTGCTTTCCCTTCAGGCGTTTTTCCTTCAGGGTACATTTTAACGGCTAGCACAACAGTTGTAACAGCTACAATGATTATCGATAGTATTCCTTTTACGGATAGAGGCTTCTTCATGAAAAATTACTAATTATTGCTTATAAAAATAGTTGTATTTTTTATACTTCCAAAAAAAAGTCCAAAATTCAACAGCTTAAAGCTTATAGTCACAAAATCAAACTGTTTTTCGGTAATTTAAAATTGCCCAAAGGTTGAAAAATAATGCAAAACAGAATAAGGCTATAAATTGTGTTCCCAATTCTGTTATACCGCTTCCTTTGAGGTAAACCAGGCGCATTACCTGCATAAAATATTTCAACGGATTAAAAACAGTGATGTACTGCGCCCATTCGGCCATACTGTTAACAGGGGTGAACAAACCGCTCATCAATATCAAAATCAGCATAAAAAAATACATCACAAACATCGCCTGCTGCATCGTATTGGAATAATTGGAAATCACCAATCCAAAACCCGAAATCCCCAAAATATAAAGTGCAGCAAAAAAATAAATGGTTCCTAAACTCCCTGCCGGAATCAAACCATAAACCAGGAAAGCCACACCGAATGCTATCGTAAGCACCGCAAATCCCATAATCCAGTACGGCAGTAATTTTGAAAGTATAAAAACAAACTTCGGAATCGGAGTCACATTAATCTGTTCCATAGTTCCTGCCTCTTTCTCACCTACAATATTCAGCGCCGGAAGAAAACCACAAAGCATCGTCAAAACCATAACCATCAAGGCGGGAATCATATAAATTTTATAACTCAAATGCGGATTAAACCGGTTTTGGGAAATAATTTCTATAGCTGGAAACTTTGCTGATGCTGTGGATTGAACCCATTTCTCGCGCACTTCCGAAGAAAAATCAGTGACAATTCCCGTAAGATAAGCACTGCCCAATCCTCCTTTTGTACCATTAACCGAATTCGCCGAAATCAACAAATGTGCTGCCTGTTCCCGAACCAAATCTTTTTCAAAATTGGCTGGGATTTCCAAAATAATATCGGCTTCGTCCATTTCAATCTGATTCAGTGCTTTTTTTGAATTTCCGGCAATTGAAGTCAGTTTGTAGTAACCCGAAGAAATTACTTTCTGCACCAGTTGGTTGGAATAATCACTGTGATCATTATCAACTACACACAGATTTATGTTTTTTATCTCAAAATTGGCCGCAAGCGGAAATACCAGCAACACCATTACCGGAAACATTAATATCGTCCGGGGCAGGAATTTATTGCGAAAAATCTGCTTGAATTCTTTTTCTAATAAAAACTTTATCATTACTCTAACCTATTTTTGAAATTCTTCAAACTAATACTGACAATAATAACAACCATAGAACCGAGTATTATCAGTTCTTTATAAATAGACGAAACACCAGTTCCTTTAATCATAATGTCTTTTACGGCTATGATATACCATTTTGCCGGAATAATATTGGACAAAAACTGCAAAGGCAAAGGCATATTTTCGACAGGAAAAATCATCCCGGAAAGTAACATTATCGGCATCATAAAAATCATTCCCGAAATCAGCATAGCCGCCATTTGTGTTTGTGTAACCGTAGAAACCAGCAATCCCAACGACAAGGCAACAAAAACAAAAAGTATCGAAAGCACTACCAGCCAAAACAAACTTCCGGCAACCGGAACACCCAAAACATAAACCGCCAACAAAAGCACCGAAACCGTGTTGACACAAGACAACATAAAATAAGGAACCGCTTTGGCAAGAATGATATAAATAGGCTTCAGAGGCGAAACAAGCAACACTTCCATCGTGCCCATTTCTTTTTCACGAACAATCGCAATCGAAGTCATCATCGCACAAATCAGCATCATGATAAGCCCCAAAACACCCGGAACAAAATTATAAGCATCTTTCATCTGTGGGTTATAAAGCATTTTCACGTCGGGTAAAATCTGAAACGGAACTTTCATTCCCTGCATCAAATCCTGCTGATAATCCATGATAATTGAACGTGCATAATTGGTCACCGCAGTGGCCGTATTCGGGTCGGTCGCATCGGCAATTAACTGCACATGACCATTGCCCGAATGAAACAGATTAGTCTCAAAATTTTCGTCAAAAACCATAATTAACCCAATCTCTCCTTCCCGAAATTCATGTTCAATTTCGGCCGGATCATTCAAATATTTGGCAACTTCGAAATACCGACTCGAATTAACCCGCTCAATTATTTTTCTGGAAGCAATACTTTTCGAAGGGTCATAAACGGCTACTTTAGAATTTTTGACCTCGGTGGTAATCGCAAATCCAAAGAGAAGAATTTGCATAATTGGCATTCCCAAAAGCAGCAACATCGTTCGCAAATCGCGAAAAATATGCAGAAATTCCTTTTTTACAAATGACAAAAATTGTTTCATAATATTCCTTTTTTGGAGCAGAACATTTGTGTTTTTTACAAGTTCCCTCCCGCTTTTCGCTACAATCTTGCGGGCTGAACCCCAGCCCACAATTATTTTCGCTTCAATCGGGGCTAAAGATCGACTTTCCGCTTTTTTAGAATAATCATCGCGTAATCAAATTAATTTGTGAAAATTTGTGTAATCAGTGGCTAAAAAATCAATCCCCTTTCCGAATTGCTTTTCTCGCCAATTCCTGAAAGACCCCATCCATATCACTCGCACCATATTTCAACTTAAGATTCTTCGGTGTATCCAAAGCACTAATTTTTCCATCAACCATAATCGAAACCCGATTACAATATTCGGCTTCGTCCATATAATGTGTCGTCACAAAAACAGTTATTCCTCTCGCTGAAGCCTCATAAATAAGTTCCCAAAACTGTCTCCGAATCATTGGGTCCACACCTCCTGTGGGTTCATCGAGAAAAACAATTTTCGGATTATGAAAAATCGAAACCGAAAACGCCAGCTTTTGTTTCCATCCCAAAGGAAGGGCCTTTACCAAAGTATTCTTCTCCGATTCAAAATTCAAAGTACACAACAACTCATCTGTTTTTGAACGAATTTCCTTTTCACCCATTCCGTAAATACCCGCAAACAACCGTATATTTTCCCAAACCTTTAAATCATTATAAAGCGAAAACTTCTGGCTCATATAACCAATATTCCTTTTGATTTGTTCTGGGTCTTTATGAATATCAAAACCGGCTACAGTTCCATTGCCCGACGTAGGTTTGCTCAAACCACAAAGCATACGGATAGCTGTTGTTTTTCCGGCTCCGTTTGCACCAAGAAAACCAAAAATTTCTCCTTGATTTACATCAAAAGTTACATCATCTACAGCCGTAAAATCACCAAAACGCTTCACCAGATTATTTACCTTAATCGCTTTCATTTAAACTTAAAAATAAAATTAACCACATAGAAACATAGATTTTTAACTGATAAATTTTAAGAACAAATAGAAAATAGCCCTATTTTTTCACATAGATAACCTATGCGAAAAGTTTAACGCCTATCAAACTCTTTTTAACCAAAAGAAATTCTATGTCTCTATGTGGTAAAAACATTTTCATTTACATAATTAAACCCCAAAATTCATATAACAATCTTCAATTCTGGGTTGAGTTTCTTGAATGTGAATATTTGTATGCCCTTTTTCAGCCAAAAAAGCTTCAAATTCGTTGATTGAAACCTCTGCCGTTTTGAAAGTAACATGATGCGAATCACCAAAAGCAAAACAGGATTTCACATTTGGAAACAGTCTTATGTCTTTCAATAATTGGTACATATCATTACTCTGAACCGACCAAAGTGCCATCCCAAACTGATTCACCATATTTTCGGGCGTATCAATTTTCAATAGTTGACCGTCCGAAATTAAGGCGATACGGTCACACAAAGTCGCCTCATCCATATAAGGCGTGGAAACCAAAATAGTAATTCCCTCCTTTTTTAATTTTTGAAGCATTTGCCAAAACTCTTTTCTCGAAACCGGATCGACACCAGTCGTAGGTTCATCAAGAAACAACACCGAAGGTTTATGAATTAAGGCACAGGATAAAGCCAACTTTTGCTTCATTCCTCCCGAAAGCGCACCTGTTTTACGTTTTTTGAAAGGTTCTATTTGCTGGTAAATGTCTTTTATCAAATCATAATTTTCTTCGACCGTGGTATTAAAAACAGTAGCAAAAAAATTCAGGTTTTCTTCGACTGTCAAATCCTGATAGAGTGAAAACCGTCCCGGCATATACCCTACTCTTTCTCTGATTGCTTTATAATCTTTAACAACATCAAAACCATCCACCGATGCATTTCCAGAATCGGGTTTCAAAAGTGTGGTTAAGATTCGGAAAATAGTTGTCTTCCCTGCTCCGTCAGGACCAATCAACCCGAATATTTCGCTTCTATTCACCTGAAAAGAAACATCTTTTACAGCCGATACTTTTCCGTTTCCATACGATTTATTGATATGGTTTACGTCAATGGGAATGCTATTTTCCTTACTGTCCATCAAAATATTTTTTATCAAAAAACAACATCACCATACATTCCAATTTTCAGAGCTCCATCATTTTTTACTTTAATTTTTACGGCATAAACCAGATTGGCTCTTTCGTCTTTCGTTTGAATGGTTTTAGGAGTAAATTCGGCTTTGCTGTTTATCCATTCCACCGTTCCGGAATACGCTTTTGATCCGCCGTTTTCAGTATCAACATTAACTTTTACAGCATCTCCAATTTTTATTTTAGCAAATTGCGAAGCGGTAATATAAGCTCTCAATTTTAGCGTGGACAAATCGGCTATTTTGTAAATGGGTTTTCCTATGGTTGCCATTTCGTACTCATTAGCATACTTGGTCAATACCGTTCCCGAAACAGGATTGGTGATATTGCATTTTTTAAGCTGATCCTCTACCTGCTCCATTTGTATGCCAACAGTTCCGCTTTGCGCATTGAGATTATTCGTTGTAGTACCTAACTGGCTTCTCAAAGCATCTATTTTAGATTGGATAATAGCTATTCTGGAATTCGCATCGTCGAGCTGTTTTTGCGAAGCAACCTCCCCTTTCACTAAATTTTCGATTCGTTTTTTGTCTTTCACTGCATTTTCTAGTTCTTTCTGCAAAGATTCGATTTGTATTTTACTATCAGGACGTCCCGACAAAATAGCCTTTCCACTTTGCTTCAACTGCATTTTGGTCAAGTGCAATTGAGTGCTATCAATAGAACCTATCTTTTGTCCTTTTTCTAATTGGTCACCTTCATTAATTTTCAGTTTCAAAATTTTCCCATTGGCTTCAGCCGACACAATTGTTTCGGTCGCTTCAAAAGTTCCTGAAGCTTCGTTGGCTTTTTCACCATTTCCACAAGAAGAAAGTGCAATGTAAATAGCCAAAACACTTGTTTTATAAAAATTGAACTTCATTTTTATAGAATTAAAATTAATTACCGCTTATCGTTTTGTAGTTGTAAATGCTCATCAACAATTGTACATTATGCAACGCTTGATTACCAATCGCTTCGTTCTCTTTGTTCATAGAAGAAAGTAAATCACTCATGGAGCAAATTCCGTTGTCATACATTAGCTGTTTTGATTTTTTGATATTGACTTTCAGTTTAATGATTTCGTCATCTTTGGCAATAATAGCTTTTTGCTTTTCGATGTCGCTATTGGCTTGTGTCAATTGTAGTTTATTGTTAAACAAAAAAACATCCTGCTGATTCGTTATTTTTTCCATCTCGATCTTCTCCAAATCCTTATTGTTTTTGCTTTTATAAAGACCTTCCGTATTCCATGAAACGTTCAATCCGGCCAAAGCCAATCCATTGAACTTTGACTGACCAAAACTCAATCCAGGCTGAATAAGAACTCCAGCTCCAATCAAACCGACTTTAGGCATCAGCGAAACTTCATTAAAACCTGAACGGGATTCAATCAATTTTAACTGATAGGAATACAAATTCATTTCAGGCCTGTTATTGTTGAGATTGTTTACCGACTCAGACACCATAGGCTTCTCAAGCCTTACATTTTCATCAAGCTTTTCTCCAATTAAATAAGATAACATTTGGACATAACCTTTTCGGGTATAATTGAACTCAATTTTTTTCTGTTCCAAATTCAACATTTCGGCTTTTACCTCATCAACATCTGATGAATAAGCCAATCCATTTTCCTTTGAAAGCCGAACTTTTTTAAGCCCCAATTTCAATTCTTCGTTAAGAATGTCCAAGTGTTTGTTTTGTTCATCAATCAACAAAACCCCAAAAAACAATTGGTTCACGCGTTCGCGAATGGAATACAACGAAACATCCACACTTGACTTTTCGACCTCAGCAGTTGATTTTGCAATTTCTTTTTGTGTACGTGTAGCGCCGCCGTCCCAAATGATTTGGTTAACCTGTGCAATCCCTATAAACTGAGCTTTATTGGGATCTCCCGAACTGGAGCCGGGTGACGAAAATTCGGGTAAACCAGCGAAAATATATCCGCCAATTCCCGTTACACTTACCTGTGGCAAATAGGCTTTATTGGCATTGGAAATAGTATATTCAGATGACTTCGCAATCAAGTCATATTGTTTGATTAACGGATAATTTGCTTTCGCTTTTTCCTGACAACCATCGATGGTTATTTGTCCTTTTGCAGTACTTAAACCGAAAATCAAAAAAAATAGCAAGAATTGTTTCATTTAATTTACCTGTTTAAAACTTACATTTCAAGAAATTTATTTGCCCATAGCATAAGTAATCCCGCCTAGAATATGTTGCAAGAAAAGTGGATCGCTATAGCTTTCGTTCGTATGCCCCAAAGCGGTGTAAAAAACCCTGCCTCCGCCGTATTCATGATACCAAGCCATAGGGTGATTGTCTCCATTTTTTCCCCCAGTATATGACGATTCATCAATTTTCAGAAGTACATTTACATCAGGGTTCAAATCTTTGAAATTATACCATTCGTCAAATCGTTCCCAAATTACAGGAAGATGGCGCGTAGATAAATGGTCTTTATTCACAACTACCAATTTGGCTATTTGCGGTTTTGGATGCGATACGAAATAACCACCAACCATTTTTCCAAACCAAGGCCAATCGAATTCGCAATCAGAAGCAGAATGGATTCCCACAAAACCTTTGTCTTTTTTCATAAATTCCTGCAATGCCAATTCTTCATTTTTTCCTAAAATAGTACCGGTGGTGTTCAAAAAAATAATAACCTGATACTGATTTAAATTTTTAGTATTTATGGCCAATGAATCTTCGGTAGCATCGACTAAAAAATGATTTTCGACTCCCAATTTCTTTATCGCAGCGATGCCAGCCGGAATACTTTCGTGTCTCCAACCGTTGGTTTTTGAAAAAATCAGGACTTTTTTGGGTTTTGCAACGGAAATCTCTTTATCATTTTTTTGATAAAAAGACACTAAAAAAAAGCTGATTACAGCTAGTATTGAAGATAAAAGAACATTTTTTGATTTGGGTGTTATGGTCATAATTTAGGTTAGTTTTTATTATGTTAATATACTAAAATAATTGATTCGATCAGCTTAGTCCATTTTTGAAAACATTTTCCTTTTAGTAGACAAAAAATGAATTGGTTTTTTGTATTTTTATAGCATAACGAAATCCAATTTCTATAATTTAAATACTATTTTTAATCATTTGATCTAATTAAAACAAATGAAAAATAGATTGACAATTACAAAACCAACAATTATGACACAAAAAAGCTTTAACGAGTGGTTAGACAAAATATCAAAAACCGAAAAACCAAGCGATGAAATTCTAGCCTATTATTTTGGAATACTCGAAACGACTAATGGTTATGAAACCTACCTAGTTGGTTCGAAGGAGTTTCACGAAGATGATGAAGATTGGGCTTGCAATACCGATTTTGTGCCGGCTGATAAATATCTGAAACTCGGACAAGCAGAAACAGACTGGAAACAAATCCTTGATCAAGTAAAAAATCATATTGAAAACTATACTCAAACAGAAAATTTCAAAAATAGTTTTCTAAGAAAAGCTAAAGCAATAGCGACAGGTTTTGACAGTGGAGATCTCCATATAATAAGGTAATATCCACTGGCTAATTAAACATAAATATTCTACAATTCTAAACAATCCCCCCTAAAACTAAACAAAATGGACAAAAAACACTTCGTACTGCATTTACTTCCATCACGACCTGATTTTGCAAAAACAATGAGCGAAGAAGAACTTGCAATAATGCAAGACCACATTGCTTATTGGATGGATCTTATGAACAAAGGAAAAGTATTGGCGTTTGGCCCAGTGCTAGACCCAAAAGAAGTTTACGGCCTCGGAATAGTTGAGGTGGACAGCGAGGAAGAAGTACAAGAATTCATTGCCAATGACCCCGCCGGAAAGATAAACAAATATGAATACCATCTTATGAACGCAGTTGTGCCAAAAACACACGCGAACTAAAAAAGAAAAAGTTCCGCTGCAAACGGAACTTTTTCTTTTATTGTCCTTTCCACACAGACGTTACGGATTAAACAGATTTACTTTAATTGATGTAGTTAAAAGTAGATTTTGGTTTTTAAAGACTACAAAAAGGAGCATATCCTTTCAGTTTATACGAAATTCCCATCTCCAATCCTCTCAATTCGGCCAATCCTTTTAGCCTTCCTACTAACGAATAACCAGGATATTGCTCTTTCCCATCTTCGATTGAATGAAGGAAACCGTGATCGGGACGCATTGGCAAACTGAGGTTTCTTTTCTGCATCAGCAGAATCAATTTCTCCATAATACTTTCCATCGGATTATCACCGTTAAGATGTTCCGATTCCCTGAAAACAGTTGTACTGTCTCTTGCTACATTTCTCAAATGCAAAAAGTGGATTCGGTCTCCGAAATCATCTATTATTTTTTCCAAATCATTATTCGGGTCTGCACCCAATGAACCTGTACAATAGCAAAGTCCATTTGCATTTATAGGCACGGCTTTGAATATTTTTTTCAAATCAGCTTCTGTGCAAACAATCCTTGGCAAACCCATAACCGAAAACGGCGGATCATCAGGATGTATTGCTAGTTTCACTTCCAATTCTTCAGCAACCGGAGCTACTTCCGACAAGAAATAAATCAGGTTTTCTCTTAATTTGTTATTGTCAATATGCTTATAATTGTCCAGCAAAGCCAAAATCTGTTCTGCTGTAAAATTAATTTTACTTCCTGGCAATCCAAGCAACACATTTTTAAACAATAAATCTTTCTCAGCTTGACTAAGTTGGTTTCCGTAATCAAGCGCAATTTGTTTTTCTTCCTCCGAATAATCATTTTCAACATTTGGTCTTTTCAATAAATAAAGATCAAAATAATTGAAGGCAATTTGGTTATAAAGCAACGCTTTCGAACCATCAGGATTTTCAAAAGCATGATTGGTTCGCACCCAGTCCAAAATCGGCATGAAATTATATGTCACCACCTTGATACCGCACTCTGCCACATTCCTCAAACTGATTTTATAGTTTTCTATATATTGCAAATAGTTTCCGTTGGCTTTTTTGATATCTTCATGAACAGGTAAACTTTCGATTACAGTCCATTCCATTCCCGCCTTCCTAACAATTTCCTGACGCTCTTTAATGGCATCAACTGTCCAAATTTCACCAACCGGAATTTCGTGTAGCGCAGTTACAATTCCCGTAACACCACATTGTCTGATATCTCTCAAAGCGATGGCATCATTAGGCCCGAACCATCGCATTGTTTGTTCCATTTTAATCATTCTGATCTCTATTATTAAAATCCTATACTGTTTCCGCCATCAACCGGAAGAACAGTTCCCGTTACATACTTAGATTCGCTGGTAGCAAAATAATAAGCCGCATCAGCAATATCATCCGGTTCTCCCAAAGTCCCCATCGGCGTTCTTCCAAGCACTTTATTTTTTCTTTCAGGATCGGAGTCCAAAGCTTTGGCAGACATTTTAGTCTTGATAAAACCGGGAGCAATACAGTTCACTCGAACACCAAATTGCGCCAATTCAACCGCCATTGCTCTTGTCATTATCTCAATTGCACCTTTACTTGCCGAGTAAGCAATCACACGTGGAATACCGTATTGCGAAGCCATCGAACTGATATTGATAATACTTCCTCCTCCATTATTTTTCATCACTTTAACCACTTCCCTGCTTACAGCAAAAACACTTTTCACATTAGTATGAATAATCGATTCAAAATCGGCATCAGTAACTTCCAGAAAATCTTTTTTAAGATTGATTCCCGCATTGTTAACCAAAATATCAATGTTTCCATCTTTGGCTAAATCAGTGATCATGGCAGGAATTGCATCCAAATTATTCAAATCAAAAATCACCGGAATTGCATTTGGACCGATTTCGGCACAGGCATCTTCCGTTTTTTCTTTTGTTCTCCCTATGATGAAAGTCTTTATTCCGTTATCACAAAATTTCTTTGCTGTTGCAAACCCTAATCCGGAATTTCCTCCCGTTACAATTGCCCTTTTTGTATTCATTCTTCTTTGAAAAATTTATTCGTTTATTTGTTTGATAGTTTCATTAATCTGATTAATTATTCCCTGGTGCAAATGGAAATTTCAATGACTGAAAATACTCCAATGTCTGTGTTGGTTTTTCAACTCCCTGCGGTAATTCTTTCCCTGAAAATTGTTGGAAGTACAACAAACAAGCATCCCTCCACCATCTGGCTTCTTTGTATTGAATACCCAATAACATTTTCACTTCATTGAATCGTTGTTCATCAACATATTTCCCCATTTTATCCCAAGTGGAAGCCATTGTTTTTACCTCATCAACTCCCTCTTGATATTTCAATGCCATTCCGTTCCAAAGCGTTTGTCCATTACTTAATTTATAATCCCAAGGCAAATGATGAAACCACAATAGCTCCTTCTCAGGGCAAGTAGTAACATCATCAAACATTTTACCTACTTCAGATGCGTATTGACCAGTTGCATTACTTCCTGATTTGGAACGGTCAAAACCGATTCCGTTTTTATCTGCTTTGTGGTAATAAACCGGATTCCATTCAGGGCGAGATAAGTTACTTACCCAAGGTCCAGGCCCATAATGATGCCCTGTGTCCATAATATGATGTAATCCTAACGGTGTCATGTAATTCACTACCGCTTCTCTGGAATTCAGCATCATTTGCTTTATAGGTTCAACAAAATTTTTATCGTTTGAAAAAGTCGAACGCAACCAATCTTCGGCGATCAAACCCGAATCCAAATAAGGATTCCAAGCCAACCTTCCATAGCCGTACCAATTTGCCTGCGCAAATGGATGTCCCGTCCAATTCAAATCACTGCCGATATTGGCAACTCCAGCAATTCCAGATATTTTATGGTTTTCCAATGAACCATCAATTATTTTCGCAACTGTAGAACCTTTTCCTTTACAATAGGTATCTGATTCCAAAACTTCCTGAAAGAGTTTTGGCAGAAAAACCAAATGACTGCTAAAACCTAAATATTCCTGGGTAATCTGAAATTCCATCATTAAAGGTGTTTTTGGCATTGCCCCAAACATCGGGTGGAAAGGTTCTCTGGGCTGAAAATCGATAGCACCATTTTTCACCTGAACAATAACATTATCCCTGAATTTCCCTTCATAAGGAACAAATTCGCTATACGCTTGTTTTGCTCTGTCATCGACATCATGCTCCGAATACACAAAAGCCCTCCACATCACTATTCCGCCGAAAGGAGCCAACGCATCGGCCAGCATATTCGCACCATCAACGTGGTTTCTGCCATAATTTTGTGGTCCAGGCTGTCCTTCTGAATTTGCTTTTACAAGAAATCCACCAAAATCAGGAATTCTTTTGTAGATTTCTTTAACCTTTTCTTTCCACCAATTAATTACATCAGCATCATAAGGATCGGCTGTTTTTAATTTTCCAATTTCAATTGGAGCAGAAAATCTCGCGGTCAAATACACCTTGATTCCATAAGGTCTGAAAGTATTCGCTAATGCTTCCACTTTTTCCAGATATTGTGGTGTCAATATTATGGCATTGGCATTTACATTATTCAAAACCGTTCCGTTGATTCCAATCGAAGCATTTGCCCGAGCGTAATCGATATAACGCTGATCTATAAAATCAGGTAATTTTTGCCAGTTCCAAAGCGACGAACCTGCGTAACCGCGCTCAACTGTTCCATTCAAATTATCCCAATGATTCAGCATTCGGATATTTATTTTGGGAGAATCAACAATATTTATATTTGTAATAGATTTATTGGTTTGGATAAGTCTTAAAAAATAAAAAACACCATATAAAACACCAACATCGGTTTTTGCAGTAATTACAATTTGCTCATTTTCTTTGGAGCCAATTGTTTTTATGATGTAGCCTTCGTTATTGATTTGCTCAAACTCTTTTTTTAGTTTTTGCTGAGTAGCTTCATCTAGAGAAGATTTGGAACCAAAAACCAGAATACTTTGAGCATTTTGATTTTGCTGAATTTCAATTTTCATTCCCAATAAACCGGAAAGTCCTTGCTGTAATTCTTCTGTAGCAAGCTGAATTGTTTTGGAATTTCCCAAAGCGGCAATTCCTTTTATTTTTGATGAATACCCCGAGAGCAATTCCTTATTTTCTATTTTATCATATCGAAGCCATAACTTGTAATCCTGCTGTCCTGATACATTCAAGGAAAACATGAAAACAGTCAGTATTAACAGAAAATACATTTTTGGAAAGCTCTTCATATTTTGGATAATTTATTTTTTTTGCAATCGGTTGCGTAAAAGTATAACATTGAAAAATAATAAAAAAATTTTTCATTATTTTTTTCATATTCATAAAAAACAAATCAAATCAAAAACAAAAAATCAACAATCAATACTGTTTTACAAAAAAGACAGGTTTTCTTATTTGTATTCTGATTCACTTCAAAGATTCTTCATAGCAGCAATTTGAAACTCATTTTCTTTGAAATATTGATGCATTCTTTTTCAAACTCATCTGAAGTAGAATAGTCAGGATGAAGAATTTCTGGGACATCGTAAAAGTCAATACAATGCTTTCAAAGTATTTTTAGCTCCAATAAAAAAAACGGATTTAAACAAAAAAATACTTCCTTACTCGATGATTTCAAAAAAAGCCTATCAGGACAACCGAAATTATCTGATAGGCGTGACTAAATAAAACCAAATTGAACTCGTTTGAATTTCCTATCGAAAACTTTTCTTTAAAAATCAAAAATTATTTAGCGAAGAGGCTCATAAAATTCGATCTCCACAATTGGCAATCGTTGAATCTTTTTGTCGGTTTGATTTAATCCGGCTTGATCCACTTTCCCGGTAATTTCAACCAAATTAATAGCATCACTATCTTTTTCAGAACCCAATAATTCGATTTGGACTTTTTTACCTTTGGTTGGAGTAAAATCAAGCGTTACATAGCCTAAACTAAGTGGAGTTGATCCTTCAAAAACCTTTTTACCATCAACCGAAATCTTGATAGGATATTTTTTGCTTCTCCAACCAGCAAGCTTCATAACAACCTGATTAATATTCGCTTTGCGTTCCAATTCATATTCGATTGCAGCATTACCATTTTTCCCATAAGACCATTCTGTTAATTCATTGTCATCGTAACTTTTTATGACATCCTCTTGATTCGAGTCGGTTTTCGCGCCAATGATAGCAACCGGAATTCGGGTTTTCTTAAAAGATGGTGTTTTAGGAGTTGGTCCTTTTTCAATGTAAGATGGTAAATTCTCATTCGGCATACTCGTAGATAATTTTGCAATATCCGTTTGAACTGTTTTAAGTTCGATTGCATCATTTTTTAAACCTTCAGAAGACGCTTTTACTTTGATAATTCCAGCTTTGTCCGTAGCTCTAACAAAAATTCGGTTGACACCACATTCTACAGGAAGGCTTGATTTTCCAATATAATTATCAGGCCCTTGAGCGATTCCTCCTAAACAAATACCTTCTCCTTCAATAGCAAAATCAATCATATTTAATGCCGTTGGACAACGATTCCCTTTATCGTCTACCACTTCAACTTGTACTAAAGCCAAGTCGTTTCCATTTGCCAAAGTGCCTCCGGGTCTCTCGATTTTACTTAATTTAAGTGCAAAAGGTTTCCCCGCAGTTCGAATCTCATTTTCGCAGACTTTCTTTCCTGATTTATCATAACCAACAGCTTTGATGGTTCCAGGTTTGAATTGAACACTTGGAAATTTGAACAAAAATCTTTTGTCTTGTGTACCTTTTCCAAGACTAACATTGTTTACAAATAATTCCACCACATCAGCTGTTGAAACTACCGTAATGTCTTTGGTTACTCCGTTTTCATAGTTCCAATGTCCAATGATATGCGCATTTGGCTTGTCTGTATCAACCCATCCGTCCCAAATTACCTGATGTGAAAAATAATTGTCTTTAGGAATTCGCATCGCATCAACCTCCCCGCTTCGTCTATAATTTTCCTGTCCTCGGTAATGTGTATTTGAATCACTGAAAATAATATTAACCCCACCAGAACTCACGCGGTCTCCCGTACCTGGACGCATTTCCCAGTAGTCAAACCAACGCACCACATCTTCAATTGCATGAGCATCCTGATTGTGATTATACGGACTCGCATCGGCAATTTTGCTCCCATTGACATTTGAATGTGCCGTCCCGCCAGTTCCTTCTTTATGAAATGGAGGCGTAAACTCGTCCCAATATTTTCGCAAACCTTCATCTCTGCTGTACTCTGTCGCCCAAAACGGAATGTGAGCACTTTTATTGATATACAACATTTCCCCTCCATACTCTGCCACTTTACTATCAAGCATTTCACGACTTCCAATCGCTCTTCCTCCATAAGGATCGTAGGTATTTTTGATAGTCAGCATTTCACTCATATGCTCCTCAGAGATACTTTCATTTCCTGATTCGTAAAATAAAATACTTGGATTATTTCGGTTATAAATAATTGCATCTCTCATCAACTCGGTACGCTGCTCCCATCTGCGTCCTTTCACGTCAGCCTCTGCATCGCCAGCTGGCATAGCCTCTATCAAACCAACTCTGTCGCAGGATTCAATATCTTGTTTCCAGGGTGTAACGTGCATCCATCGTACCAAATTTGCGTTACTCTTAACCATAAGACTATTGCTGTAATCGCCCACCCATGATGGAACCGACATTCCCACAGAAGGCCATTCGTTACTCGTGCGTTGCGCATAACCTTTCATCATAATGACACGATCATTCAGGTAAACCATTCCCTTTTCAAATTTAGTCTTTCGGAAACCTGTGCGAATGTTCACTTTTTCAACCGATATGTTATCAACCAATAATTCACTAGAAACAGTGTACAGATAACCATATCCCCAACTCCAAAAATTCAAGTTATTTAATACTTTGGACGCTTTTAAATCCTTCGTTTCATTAGCCAATAAAGTATAAGAATCGCTCAAAAAAGAAGCTACTTCTTTGCCTTCCATATCTATTACACTTACTTTCAACTGTGCTTTAATAGGCTTTGTAAATTCATTTTTTACCTGAGAGGAAACATTTATAACAGCCTTTTTTTCAGCGATATCAAAATCGGTAGCATAAACATAAGTACCTGTTGTGCCTAATGTAGAAAACAACGGAAGCGTTTGATAGGCTTTTGGTTTAATATAAAGAAACACGTTTTTTGGAATTCCACCATAATTCGCATTAAAATTATTGTTATTCCATTGGTATCCCTGACCAGTAAGTTTCTCTTTGTATTTCCAATCATTATCAGTTTTTACTGCAATGATATTTTCTTGCGGATACGGCTTTAAATATGAAGTCAAATCAAATCCAAAAGCCATAACACCATTTTCATGACGGCCAATAAAAGTTCCATTCACATAGATCTCACCCATTTGGCGAACGCCTTCAAATTCGATAAAAACCTTTTTATCATTGGAATCTTTCGGCAATTGAAATGACTTTCGGTACCATGCAATCCCAGTTGACAATCCGTATATATCATTTTTAAAAGCTTCAGACTGATTCCAAGCGTAAGGCAAATTCACATTTGACCATTTTTTATCATCATAAGTTGTCTCTTTGGCTTGCTCAGGATCGCCTACATTTAATTTCCAACCGTAGTTGAAATTGTATTTAATTCTGTCCGGTTCATTATTCTGCGCACACACAACGTTTAAAAACAGTATTGCAAAACCAATTGAGTAAAATATTCTTTTAATTTTCATTATTCGGTTATTATTTGGTTTAGGGTTAATTCTTCTTCAAAAATCCAAATTCATCAAAGACATCAATTTAGATTAATAATTTAGGCTCACAAATATAGATAAGCCCATAAATCTCGTATTATCACCGCTTGACAATACCTATCATAATAAGACATAACGGCTGAAAATGACACGAAATGTCAATATTTGATATGGAAAAAAGGAAACTATCCCTTTTTCCTTTTACGATACTCGCTTGGAGAACTCCCCATTGTTTTTCCAAATATTCGGGCA
Source organism: Flavobacterium aquiphilum (assembly GCF_027111335.1). Taxonomy (NCBI): domain Bacteria; kingdom Pseudomonadati; phylum Bacteroidota; class Flavobacteriia; order Flavobacteriales; family Flavobacteriaceae; genus Flavobacterium; species Flavobacterium aquiphilum. The sequence goes on from NZ_CP114288.1 coordinate 3,906,028, forward strand.
AAGTAAAAAGAGTCGTCAAAACCAACTAGCATGCTGATTTGATTAATTTTCATATCCGAAAAATCAAGATAATGGCAAGCTTCTTGAATTTTTAGGTGGATAAGATAATTCAAAGGAGAATATCCTGTTTTGCTTTGAAACTTTGCCGAAAAATGCGAAGTCGAATATCCTACATAATCGGCTATTTGTTTTAAGGTCAATCTTTTTCGAACATTTTCACGCATAAAATGAATGGCATCATCTACCATATCAAACTGCTGCAATTCAGGTTTATCAGTATTATTCGATCGAAAAACACCTAAATACTTTAGTGAACCCAGAAAATAAAATAATGCCGTAATACTAAAATCTAAATTTTCTCTACTAAATCCATTCTTTAGTGTAAAAAATATATCTTCGAATAACTTAAACCGATCTTCAATTCTGGAATCTTTTTCGGCTGAAATAAGCAACGGTTTATGAAGCCCTTCAGCAAAAAAAGCCGCTTTTTCTCCATCGAAATGACACCAATAAATAGTCCATGGATTTTTTGCATCGCTTCCGTAACTATGCGCTTTTTCTTTTGGCAAAACAAAAACTTGGTTGGCTATTACTTTTTGCGTTTGATTGTCCAGTTCAAACCATCCTTCACCTTCAATACAGTAAATTAAAATATATTGTGATGCTTCTTCTTTTTTTCTTTTCCTAAAATGAAACGATGCTTTGGGATAATAACCAATATCTGTGATATATAACAGCGAACCTAAATCTGTTTTCCTGAATTCTTCAATAATTGGAATTGGCAGAACGAAGGCTCTCTCTCCCGTAAATCCTTCTTTAATTTTAACCATAATTTCACTGTTTTTTATCCAAATCCAAATTACATATATAATCACAAGTTTTCACTATAAATCGTAAAATAATCCAGTAATAAAATAAAATACTCCATATTCGCATCAAATTATTTACTCTAAATTGCATTATTTTTTGTTAAAGAAAAATACACTCGCCAACAACCTCCAAAATAAACCTAAACAATTAATGCAATTCCTTTAAAAGGCATTATATCTTCAAATCCCCTCTATGAAAAAAAATAAATTCTTTAAAGTGCTGGCAATAGCGACACTTATATTTTGGAATAGTGCCAATAATTTAATTGCACAAAACAATTATGCTATTGATATTACGGGTTCCAGGTTCGAACCCCTCCTCGGTCATCTCGATTTAGGTGGACACAACATAAAAGGTGATACTATTGGCGTTAACAGTTTTTATATCGAATACAACAAAAAACCATTTATTCCGGTTGTAGGTGAGTTTCACTTTAGCCGTTATCCGCATCAATACTGGGATGAGGAATTAAAAAAGATGAAAGCCGGCGGTGTTACTGTCGTAGCCACTTATGTCTTTTGGAACATGCATGAATTCAGAGAAGGAACTTTCGATTGGACTGGTGATTTGGATGTGCGCCATTTTACAGAACTATGTGCAAAAAACGGGCTGAAAGTACTAATGCGTATCGGACCATTTGCTCATGGTGAAATACGAAACGGCGGCCTTCCCGATTGGCTTTACGGCCGACCAATCGATGTGAGAAGCAACGACAAGGGCTATCTTTTTTATGCCAACCGATTGTATCAGGAAATTGGCAAACAACTGAAAGGACTTTTGTTTAAAGACGGAGGACCAATCATTGGTGTACAATTGGAAAATGAATACCAACATTCTTCAGCTCCCTGGGGATTCACTTATCAGGATGCTCCAAAAGAGCGAACGGCGGCTAGTCGCGACCGTAAAATTGTACAAGACGGGGTTGGCATCAACGACATGGGCAACGAGTTTGCTGATGTTGGAAAAGATCACATGAAAACCCTCAAGCAATTAGCGATCAAAGCGGGACTTATCGCACCTATTTACACAGCTACCGGTTGGGGCTTTGCTACCATTGTCGAAAAAGGATCCATTCCTGTGATGGCCGGATACGCCTACCCTTTCTGGACACCAAGCAATAATCCTTCTCCTTTTTATCTTTTCAAAAACATTCAAAAGAATCCGGATTATTCGCCTGTAAGTTATGATGTAAATCTCTATCCTTCATTGGCAGCCGAATTGGGAACAGGAATGGCTGTTACCTATACCCGAAGACCAAGAGTAAAAGGAGAAAGCTTTTTACCGATGATGGTTCGCACCGTTGGAAGTGGTACCAATGGTCTTGGATTTTATATGTATCATGGAGGTACAACGCCTTCTGTTGGCAATTACTTTCTTGCCGAAGGAGCAGGACTACAGAACAAATCATACGATTATCAGGCTCCAATAGGTGAATTTGGAAATGTAAGCAGCGGCTATTACCCTTTAAAACTGATCAATTATTTTTTAAAAACATACGGTAACGATTTGGCACCATTATACCCAATTTTACCATCTACAAATGACAGTATTAAGGCCGAAAACACCAAAACATTGCGCTATTCCGTTAGAAGTGACGGCAACAGAGGCTATTTGTTCATGCATAATTTTCAGGATCATATCGTGATGAATGACTTGAAAGATTTAAAAATTAATATTACTACCAAATCTGGAATAATATCTTTTCCAGAAACCGGAACTTTTACATTAAAAACAGGCAGTTCAGCAATTTTTCCATTTAACGTGAATTATAATGGTTTGGAAATTCGCATGGCTACAGTACAACCTTTTTGCCGTTTTACCAATAAAGGAAAACATTACAATGTGATGACTACAATTGATGGCATTACTCCCGAAATAGTTTTTAAAGGAAAAATAAAAATCACTGGTACAGGAATAAAAACTTCAATGCGAAACGGAAATACTATTGTAGCTTTTGCTTCAGACAAAACAGGAGATTTTCAAGTAAATGGCGTTTCATTTTTGATATTATCGAATAATGATGCCAAAAATGCTTACCTATCCGGCAAGACCGATGATGAAAGGCTGATCATCAGCAAAGCATTGATATTAGAAGATGGCGATCAATTATCGTTAATCACCACAAATCCTGAAAATATTGATTTGGCAATTTATCCCGCTTCCGCAAATGTTAGTTCGAAAGAAGGAACCGTGACCAAAGCCAAATCACCCCTAAAAAATAGCAGCAAGTGGCAAGTGAGTGTTCCGAAAGTGAATCCTTCCATCAATTTGGTTCAGACTGATAATAGTCATTTTGTACTAAAAGCTGGTAGTCTAGATTTGTCCAAAGTAAATGATCTTTTCATCACTTTCGATTACCGAGGTGATCGGGGAATTTGCATGATGAATGGGGAATTGCAAACTGATGATCTTTATACCAGTAAACCATGGACAATTGGGCTAAAAAGATATCAGGAAGCCTTAAAAACAAACGATATGTATTTCCATTTTGTTCCAATGGCAAAAGATGCACCCTATTTAAATTATCTTGAAAAAGAAGTCCTACCCGACTTTGGCACCAACAAAAGTTTTTTAGAAATTAAACAACCAATTATTTCGATAGAATACAAAGTAAATGTAGTTTTGGATATCAAGTAATAGTTGCTAAATCAATTTTACTGTGTTTAAAATAGCTACCAAGAAATATCAAAACAAATCTTCTTCTATTTAAAATAAAATCAATAATTCCATGAAAAAATATATTTATATCTGTCTCCTTTTGACGTCATTTTTCTCCCTGAGCAGTTTTAAAAATGACGAAATAAATCTGGCGGGCAATTGGCATTTCGAAATGGACAGACAAGATGCAGGTGTTACTGAAAAATGGTATAATAGAAACCTTTCGGATAATATAAAGTTACCCGGATCTATGGCTCAATTCCTAAAAGGAGACGAAATCACTTTGAAAACAAAATGGACAGGTTCTATTTATGACAGCTCTTTTTATTTTGTGCCAAGATTAAAAAAATTTCGTGAACCTGGTAATATCCACATTCCTTTCTGGTTAACTCCTGCAAGACATTATGTTGGTGTGGCTTGGTATCAAAAAGAAGTAAACATTCCGTCAAATTGGAAAGGAAAAACTATTATGCTTCATTTGGAAAGAGCGCATATTGAAACCAGAGTTTGGATCAATGATAAAGAAGTTGGACTTCAAAATTCGCTGGTTGCACCTCATGTTTATAATTTAACTCCTTATCTCTCAATCGGAAAACAGCGCATTACGATACGCATCGATAATAGAATCAAAGAAATCAATGTTGGCCCGGATTCGCACAGTATCACTGACCACACACAGGGAAACTGGAACGGAATAATCGGTAAAATAGCTTTGGAATCTTTTTCCCCTGTTTATATTGATGACATCCAAATTTATCCTGATGTAAAAAACCGAAAAGCCAAAGTAAAGATTACCGTTAACAATGCTACTCAAAAAGTTTTTGATGGAAAATTATCTATTTCAGCAAAAAGTTTCAACAGCCCAATATCCGACCAAACTCAGGAAATCACAAGCAACGTAACTGTAGCCAAACAGACTGAAAACAGTATTGAACTCGAATTACCTTTCGGAAAAGGAATGCAGACTTGGGATGAATTTGATCCTGCGCTTTATCATCTCGAAGCAAAGCTTGTTTCCAAAGAAGTCAATTTTGAAAAAACCGTTCAATTCGGGATGCGGGAATTCAAAATTGAAGGAAACCATTTTATGATTAATGGTATTCCCGTAGTGCTTCGCGGAACGGTTAACAATTGTGAATTTCCGCTAACGGGCTATCCTGCAACAACTGTCGAAGCTTGGGAAAAGATTTTTAGAACTATTAAATCTTATGGATTAAACCATGTGCGTTTCCACTCTTGGTGTCCTCCGGAAGCCGCTTTTATCGCCGCCGATAAAATTGGGCTTTATTTACAGCCCGAAGGTCCAAGTTGGCCCAATCACGGCCCAAAAATTGGCTTAGGCCAGCCTGTAGATAAATTTATATATGACGAAACACTTCGTATGGACAAGGAGTACGGAAATTATGCTTCTTTTACGATGTTATCTGCGGGGAATGAGCCTGCTGGAAATCAAGTGAAATACCTTAATGAATTTGTTGATTTTTGGAAAGCAAAAGACAATCGGCATGTTTACACAGGTATGTCTGTTGGTGGAAGCTGGCCAGTTGTTCCCAATGCCGAATATCAGGTTCGCGGTGGCGTAAGAGGCTTGAAATGGGAAAAAATGCCAGAAACCGAATCGGATTTCAGTGCTGGAATTGCTCCGTTTAAAGTTCCTTTTGTTGCCCACGAAATTGGTCAATATTGCGTGTTTCCAAATTTTGATGAAATCAAAAAATACACAGGAGTTTACAGAGCCAAAAACTTTGAAATGTTTCGCGAGGATCTGGCCGATCACCATATGGGAGATCAGGCAAAAGACTTTTTGAATGCTTCGGGCAAGCTTCAGGTATTGTGTTATAAAAACGAAATCGAAAAAATGCTAAGAACACCCGGTTTTGGAGGTTTTCAAGCTTTAGGTTTACAGGATTTTCCGGGACAAGGAACCGCTTTAGTTGGAGTTTTAGATGCTTTTTTTGAAGAAAAAGGATATGTTACTGCCAAAGAATATTCCCGTTTTTGCAATCAAACAGTGCCTTTGGCGAAGATTTCAAAATTTGTTTATACCAACAATGAAACTTTCAAAGCCGAAATTGATCTTTTTCATTCCGGAAAAGCTCCTTTAAATAATGTAATAATCAGCTGGACTATCAAAAACGAAAAAGAAAATGTGCTTTCTTCAGGAAGTTTCGCTCCTAAAACTTTTGAAAATGGAAATGGATTATTTGCAGGAAATATAACTTTTGCTTTAAGCGAAATAAAAGAAGCCTCTAAATTAAATCTTGAAGTAAAAGTAAATGGGACAACCTTTGCCAACGACTGGAATTTCTGGGTTTATCCTGAAAAAAATCCAGAGAACACCTCCACAGTTTATTACACAACAGTTTTGGACGATAAAGCCAAAGAAGTGTTAGACAAAGGTGGAAAAGTATTCTTGAATGCTGCCGGAAAAGTGGTAAAAGGAAAAGAAGTTGAAATGCATTTTCTTCCTGTATTTTGGAATACGTCCTGGTTTAAAATGCGTCCCCCGCATGTTACAGGAATGCTAATTCAGGATAAGAGCCCTGCTTTTAGCGATTTCCCAACGAGCTTTCACAGTGATTTGCAATGGTGGGATATTCAAAATCGCTCACAAGTCATGAATCTAGAGGATTTCCCAACCGATTTTAGGCCACTAATCCAACCTATCGATACTTGGTTCATGAACCGCAGATTAGCTTTGGTTTTTGAAGCACAAGTTGGAAACGGAAAAATCGTCGTTAGCAGTGCCGATATTGGTCCTGATGTACAAAATAAACCCGCAGCAAAACAATTGTTTTATTCGCTTCAAAAATACATGAATTCGGATCAATTCAATCCAAAGAACAAATTGGATTTTGAAACTATCAAAGATATTTTTACCACTCCATCCCGTGAAGTGTTTAATACTTATACCAAAGACAGCCCTGATGAATTGAAACCGAATTCCAATCAGAATAAGGTGAAGTAAATTATAGATAGTTGTAAATGATTTAATCAAATACTTATAGTTTTTAAAATAAGTAAGGAGTTAAAATATTGTTTTTCGATATTTTGACTCCTTCTTAGTTAATTATGGCACCAAATGGTTTTGTTAAAATCAATAATTGGATCTCACCGTTTTTCCAAATCGATGGAATAATCCTATTTATAATTCAAGAACTTTTATATAATTTTACAACCTATGTATGAAATATTTCAAAAATATCTTGACGAAAAAACGACGCTGACAAAAGCCGAATCAGAACTTATAAAAACATTTGCAATTATTAAAAAATTGCGCAAGCGACAATACCTGCTGCAGGAAGGTGATATCTGGAAATATGATGCTTTTATTACACGTGGTTGTTTACGTACTTACTCTGTTGATGAAAAAGGAACTGAACATGTAAATAGTTTTAGTATCGAAAACTGGTGGACGGGAGACAGAGAAAGTTTACTATTTCAACAGCCATCCCGCTTTAATATAGACGCTATTGAAGACAGCGAATTAATATTATTTACACATGACAATTTTGAGTTTTTGTGCAAAGAAATTCCAGCCTTCAATAATATGGTGAATGCTATATTGCAAAAAAGTTTTATTGCAGCTCAAAACCGAATACAGGCCTCGCTTAGTTTTACAGCCGAAGAAAAGTATCTTAATTTCATAAGTAAATATCCCGGATTTGCTTCAAGGATTCCTCAAACCATGATTGCATCTTATCTTGGAATGACACCGGAAACATTAAGCCGCATAAGGAAACAAACAGCAAAAAAATAATCAATACATCAAGGAGCTTTTCAGCTCCTTTTTTTATACTCCATTCAAAACACTTGATCTATATCAAGTTTTTACTTATTTCTAATCAATGCCCAGGTTTTACATTCTGCGCAATTTTGTAATGTTCAAAAGAAACAATATTAACATTATAAAAATTAGAAATCATGTCAAAAACAATTTTCATTACAGGTACAAGTACAGGCTTTGGTAAACTTACAGCTATTACATTAGCAAATGCAGGTCATTCAGTAATCGCAGGAATGCGCAACACAAATGATAAAAATGCTGAAGCAGCAAAAGAACTTTCACAACTTTCAAACATTGAAGTAATAGATATTGATATCACAGATGATACTTCAGTGAAACTAGCCTTCGGAAAAGTAATTAATAAATACGGTAAAATTGACGTACTAATCAATAATGCTGCTGTAAGCGGATTTGGTTTATTAGAAGGTTATTCAATCGATCAGATTAGTAAAATGTTTGATGTAAATGTTTACGGAGTACTTCGCACTTATCAGGCTGTGCTTCCTTCTATGCGAAAAGAAAAAAACGGTCTTATCATCAACATTACTACTGGTGCAAGCGGTCATACACTTCCTTTCATGATTCCTTACATTTCATCAAAATTGGTAGTAGAAAGCATTACTGAAGGCTTACAGGATGAACTCGCTGATTACGGTATTGAAAACGTAAGTATTCAGCCAGGTGTATATCCTACAGAAATGAATAACGGTTCAAAAGCTGGTATTCATGCAGACAAACAAGAAATCATAGATCAATATGGTGATGCAGCTTCAGAAAAATTCAATGCATTAGGAGCTGCACTTTTTGGAAAAATGGCTCAGTTTGAAATGAATCCACAAACTATTGCCGACGGAATACTTGAATTGGTTACTATGAAAAAAGGAGAACGTCCTCTTCGTTTTCCACTTGATGCCATTGCTCAAGGAACAGATAAAGAATTTATTGAGGCACGCGCTACTATTAAAGCAAAATGGCTGGCAGCTTACAGTAATTAATTCACTTAATAAACAATTTCAAACAACATACGATACAGTTAGATCATGAAAACAAATAATAAAACAAATCAGAAATTACAAGACTCTGCAATTGCTTTACTGAATTTAGTGCTGTTCTTTTCAGCTTCAGAAAAGACAGAAGCTCAAAATAGTGCTAAAATAGTTGGTATAGACCACGTAGGAATAAATGTGCCGGATATGAATCAGGCGATAGGATTTTTTACTGATGTCCTTGGTTTTTCGCCCGTAACTACACTAGGACCTATTCCGTTGGATGACACTTGGAAAAAAACAAATCATATGCAAGCCGCAACGGGTCCGGTTACTATAAAGATGGTACAAGCAGGCACAGGTGCCAACATTGAATTATTCGAATATAAAGATAATAAAGGCAGTACGAAACATCCCGGAGGCGATGATATCGGAGCAAGTCATATTGCTTTTTATACCGATGATATCAAGCAAAGTGTTGATTATTTAAAAAGCAAAGGCGTTCAGTTTCTTGGCGAACCGTTTCTTATGCCATCAGGAGACACAGAAGGCGAAAGTTGGGTCTATTTTTTAACACCTTGGGGCTCTAAAATGGAATTGGTATCCTATCCCAATGGTAAAGGTTATGAAAAAAACAAACCTGCTAAACTGTTATGGTCGCCTAAAAATCCTCTTGGAAAATCAAATTTATCCCAAAATAATACGGAGATTTTGTCTGAATCAGCAATTCGCTCTTTAGTTAAAGAACATCTTACAATATGGAACGAAAAGGATCTAAAAAAGCGTGAAGCTTTAATGAAAAAAGTTTATGCTGATACTATTAAAATGGTAGAGAGTCATTTCATTGTAAAAGGTCATTCCGAAATCAACGGATTTATTGATGGATTGCATAAAAAAAATCCAAATTCCAGATTTTCTCATATCAAAGCTATTGATGTCAATCATAACATAGCGCGACTTTATTGGCAAAATGGTCCGTCTGAGAAACCTGATGCCGTAACAGGAATGGATCTTTTCATTTTTGAAAATGGAAAAGTAAGTCGCTTATATGTTTTTGTTGACGATAAAAAATAAATAGCATGGAAAAGATTTTGCAAAACGGGACTTCAACAAGTCATGACAAGACCCAACCGACGGCTATTACAGTGAGTGCTTATTACAAAGTTATTCTTTCATGTTGCGATTTATATAAACATTCCTAAAACAAAAACTACAACTTATTTAGAGTTGTAGTTTTTGTTTTACCTGCTTATGATTGCCGGTACGAGCGTGATATCCGATAGCAAGATAACTTTTTCAGTTGACTATCGCTTGTGTGCAAATCATTGCTATCGTTTTTTTTTTTGTAATGTTATCCAAAAAGCAAAAGAATAACATATAAAAATCTTTTTAGAGTGAACTACGCTCTATGTAATTGAATGGATTACGCACGATTTTCTTTTCATTGTTCAGGATAAGTTCGGCAGCTGCTTTCCCCATTTCCTTAAAATCAGTACTGATTACAGTAATTCCCAAAAGGGCTTTCAGGTGAGTATCATTGTATGAAATCACCCCAACGTCTTTGCCCATAACCAAGTTTTTATCCTTGATTTGTTGAACCAATTTGACAAGATCATCCTCCTCTACAGTTATATATGCCTCTTTTGATTCGAATTCAAGATCATTGTATATTTCGTCCAAAACTTCGAACTTAAAATTATTTTGTCTGCAAAATTCCATGAAACCTTCAAAAATACCTTCCGGATAAGGAAATACCGCTCTTGTTGGGCATACCAAAATTATCTTGCTATAGTTCTTTAGTTTTTCAACGGCCTGTGTAAGGGCGTGTATAATATCTTCTTTATAATTCTGATAGATTCCGATAAATTTCCCCGAGATTTCCAAATAAGGATTGTCCAGTACAATAAGTTTTTCTTTGGGGATGGTTCCAATGGCTTTCAGAACTTTTGGAGTATGATTTATATAGAGTTTACCTTTGCTTTTAAAGTGCGGCATAACCACAAAATAATTAAAATTGTTAATATTTTTTTTCAGCGCATTAACAAAAAGGTCTTCGTCAAAATAGTATAAATACAGATCAACACGTGCCTTATTGCCCATAGTGTTGACAAAGGCGTCATAAACTTCCATTTTATAGGAGCTAGGCTTATTTATCAGAAAGAAAATATCAATATTGGTTTTCGATTCTTTTTTCATCGCAAAAAAACCTACCCCCATAACCGAAAAAATCAAATTGTTTTCCCTTAGCGTTTTGTATGCTTTTTCGATAGTATCCCGAGACAATGAATTCGAATCACTAAGTTCATTTATGGATGGGAGTTTTTGTCCAGATTTTATTTTACCTTTTTCAATGTCATTCGAAATGCTATCTGCTACCTGAATATATTTAGGAACGCTAGATTTTTCCTTTATGTTTATTTTAATATCTACAGTTTCTTGTGCCATTTTTAAAAATAAAATTTATTGTAGCTGTTTCTACTATTTGTATATCTTATCTGGATAAAGCTTTCTTTTTAAAGAAAAATCATTTAGGTGCTCCATTTATAAAATTAGAAATATTTTGATAAAAAATCATTTAAAATGAAGCTTTTTTTAGTAACAAAAAATTCAAAAAAACAACAAACTATAATACGTAGATAAGGGTCATGTAACATATCCGTACGATTACGCTATTTCATTTAAATTAAAAATTTCTTTCGAAACGAAAACGTGAGTTTATGACATAATTCTCGCTCTCGTAAAACGCCAGCTACCGAGAGTACTTATGGCATATGAAAAGTTGAAAACTTCCATTCGTTTGAATTTGGTTCTCTGGCAAAATCCAACATTATATAATAATCTTCAACTTTTACAACTTCCAAAAATTCGGTTGAACTATAAACAGAAACTTTTCTTGTTTTCCATTCTTCTCCAAGCTTTTGAAGCCCATTTAATTCTTTGAAGTTAAAACCTTGGAAAACCTCTTTCGTAACAACTTTTCTTAAATTAATTGTATCTTTTTTTGCTAGCAAATTACTTAATACTTCAAATGACTTTAGTGAAGTTGAAAGATCAAAATTACTTGAATTTTCAATTTTATGTTGAGAATAAATATTGTAATTAATTATAAAGAAACTAATGAGAATTATATTTTTTAAGGTTCGCATTTCTATTAATGTTTAGAGTAATCTTAAGTATTGCAGCTAACCTCTGGCTGCTATCGTGGGTTTAGAACCAAATTAAGTACATTTTTCGGATTTGCAACCGAACTAACTAACAGGCGAAGCAAGTCATCCAAAATACAAAATCAACTTCCCACTAATCTAATCGCCCAAATCGAAGTAGCTGTTGATAGTAGTGTTTTCTATACAGGAATTCTCATCATAAAATTAGAAACACCATTAAACATAAAATCAACTTGTTCTTTGGTATATTCCAAGTATTTTCCATGCGCAGCATTATTTCTTAAATCTAACCACGAAGTTATGCTCTTCTGGTCTAATTTATTATAAACACTGGCACTTGCTAATTCAGAATTAAGCAAATCTGCTTTTTTAGGAATTGATTTACCCTCTCTTATTTTTTCAACTTCTATCGAATTTTTACCACATAATTGTCTTAAATGTTCTTCTAAAACACTACCAATCATTACAGCCGCTGGATCTTTATAGCCTTCCCTTAATAGATGCTCAGCCATTTCTAAAAAATCTGAAAAAATTTCTGCCGATACGACTCCTTTAACTGTAAAAATCCATCCTCCTTCAATTTCTTGTCTAGCTGCTTTTAATATTCCTCTACCTTCTTCGCTATGGTAGGTATAAGTGTCTGAAACTTTTTTATCAAGTTCCTTATAAAAAGGATGTTTTTCTCCAAACGTATTTCGAAAAAATGACAGACCAGTAACTCGGAATTCTTGAAAAAGTTCAGTGTTTACATAATTATCGCCAAATTCACTATGTTTGTTTGTTGCAATTACTTTATCTGCAAGCTTAATTATTTCTTCTATTCTATCCCGAATTTGTTCTATTTTCATTGTATTGTTTTAATATTACCACCAACTAATAGATACTCACTACTCTATATCGACTATACATCCAAAACAGAAAAGATTATCGCTACTTTGTCACAGTTATTAAACAAATATAGAAACAATCCTTTTATTACAATTTATTAAACAGCTTTTAAATTCGAATACCCGAAACTACTTCCCATACTGTGAAGGACTACAACCGAAATACTTGGAAAAAGTTCTCGAAAAATTGGAAGGCTCAGAGAAACCCACTTTGTAAGCGATTTGGGATACGCTTAGGTCTGAGTTTTTAAGAAGTTTTTCTGCCTCATTCATTTTAACCTTGATAATAAATTCATGAACGGTATTACCGCTTATTCCTTTTAATTTACGGTAAAGTTGTCTTTGACTAATGCCTAAAACCTTTGCCAATTCCTCCGAATTAAAATCGGTCTCCTCAATATGTCGCGTAATTTTTTCAATCACTTTTTCAAGAAATTGATTGTCTAAATCGGGTACTTCTTGCTGCAACTGATTGATTTCTTTGATCCCGGCAAGTCGATTTTGCAATATCATTCTATTTTCAAGGACGCTCTTTATTTGTGCGTTTAAAACATCCACATTAAAAGGCTTCATTACATAGGCTTCGGCACCTAAATTATAGCCTTCAATTTGATCGTTATCAGAACCTTTTGCCGTCAGAAAGATTAGCGGAATATGCGATGTATTTTCATTGCTTTTTAGCTTTTTCCCCAAAAGCGTTCCTTCCATTTCGGGCATCATAATATCCGAAACAATAATATCCGGAATGTGTTTTATAGCGGCTTCAAGTCCTTTTTTTCCGTCATACTCTTGTATCAAAAAGTAATCTTTGCTCAACTCTTTTTTCAAATAAATTTGAACATCTGGATTATCTTCGACAATAAGTAAAGTCGGTTTTGAATTATTAGAATCGGTCGAAATAATACCCTCATGACTCTCATTTTTATAACCATTTAAAGAATTAGATTCTGCCGAAATTGAAGCAATAGAATCCTCTTCTGCAACTTGGTAAGGCAGATCAATTAATAATTTTGTCCCTTTATTGAGTTCACTTTCAATGGAAATACTACCATTCAAAAAAGCGATAAGATTTCGCGCCAGCGACAAACCAATACCTGATGAATAGCCATAAAAAGGGCTTGCTCCCACTGTATTAAATGGCTCGAATATTTTCTTTAATTCCGATGCTTCAATCCCTACCCCATTATCTTCAACAACAATTTTTATACTTGACTTTTCCTCATTAAGCCCTATAGAAAAGGAAATTTTCCCTCCATCCGGTGTATATTGAAAAGCATTGGACAATACGTTAATGATGATCTGTTCCGTTTTTTCAAAATCCAAATAACAATACGTTAATTCTTCGTCTAGATGAAGTTCAAATTTGATATTCCTTTTTTCGGCTATAAACTGAAAAGTAGCGTGACATTCTTTTGCAAAAGCATTAAAATTACGGGAACTGGCATTTAATTTTAACTTCCCTGTTTCTGACTTTCGGAAATCCAAAATTTGATAAATCAACTTCGTTAAGTTCTTTATATTCCGATCAATCATCGAAAAATATAGTTCCTTGTCCTCAGCTGGTACTTTATTAGCCTGAAGTCGTTTCAACGGATCAACTATCAGCGTGAGCGGCGTTTTTAAATCATGTGAAATATTGGTGAAAAATTCAATTTTTTCTCTGGTTAAAGCCTCTTGCCTTTCGGTATTCAATCGTTCCTGTTTGATTTCATTTTTTAAACGATCTCGGTATAACATTTCTTTGAAAACCCAATATATACCAGCGACCACCATAAGCAAAAACAAGGTTCTAAACCACCAGCTTCCATACCAAGGTGCACTTACATCAATATTCAGTTGGGTTACAGGAACATTTCCCGAATTTGAAACCAATCGCACCTTGAAAGTGTAATTTCCTGGAGGCACTTTATTGAATGAAATTTTATTGTTCGTTGTTTTAATCCAATTGTCCTCATAGCCCTCCAATTTATACTCATAAACTTCTTTTCGGGAATCGCGGTAATTGAAGGAAGCCAACTCTATTGTAAAACTTCTGTTTTCGTAATCCAATTGAATGGATTTTGTTTGTGACAAAATCTTGAATAAAATAGGTCGTCCCCATATAGTATCCATCGGAATCACTTCTTGACTTGAAACATACAATGATCTCAAAATCAACCTATTTGACTTCGAAATCGTTTTGATATCTTTTGGATTGAAGGTTACATATCCGTTTTTGGCACCAAAATAAATAATATTGTTTTCTACATCTTTATAAAGTGCCCTTTCCAAAAAACGCCAGGAACTGTACTGATCCTTTTTTTGGTAATTTGAAATTTCAGCTGAATTAGCATTAATCCTTGAAATCCCTTCTTTATGGGCAATCCAAATATTTCCTTCATTATCATCGGTGATGGCAGAAATATAGGTGTTTGGTATTTCGGATTGTAATTGAATATTTTCAGCCTGCGTCGGATTGGAATTTAGTTTAATTTTATACAAACCTTCGCTTGTTCCTACCCAAACAGCACCATTCTTATCTTTATGAAGTGCATAAATTATACTTTGAGAAATCTTCTTCTTTATAGCAGAACCTGAGCGAAAAGAATTAAATGAAGTATCATTAAAAACCTCTCCCTTATTATTTATAGTCAACTGAATCAGTCCATTACCTTCTGTGGCCAACAACAGTTTATTTTTGTCAACAATCAGAATATCCATAACACTGTGATTACTGATTTCCTTCGCCAAATCATAAAAGACAACAGCCTGATTTGATAAATTAATTCGGGCGATTCCGTTATACAAACCCACCCATAGCATATCATTCCCAAAAGCCTCTATCGCAAATACCGACCAAGTTTGCAATCTTGGGTTCAACTCCTTGTTGATGATTAATTTAATTTGATTTGTATTTGGATTATAATATTCCAACCCATTTACGCCACCTATCCAGATACCTCCTTTGTTATCCTGAAATAAAGTCCGCACCTGATCAATTTTACTATTCGATCTATAAAAAGGATGATTGTAATTTATTCCTTGACTATTGTAGATAAGAACACCTTCATCTGTTCCCAACCAAATCTCATTTCTTACCTTAAGTATAGCCCTGACACTGGCCAGTTTGGTTTTACCGTTTTTAGAAATATAACTATAATGAAGTTCAAATGGATTGCGGTTTGGATTTGCTTTATAAATATCACCTCCTCTGGTTCCAAGCCAAATGATATTTTCATCATCAATAAAATAGGTCGTGATATAATCGTCCAACAAACTTCCCGGCTGGCTTATATCAGCGACATAATGAAATTCTTTTCCTGAATCAATATTTTTTGAAGTCAACTGATGTGACGACAGATAATAGCGTTTTCCGTTAACGACTCTATCTTTATTTAATTCGTTGGAATTACAATTTAATTTTGACAAAATAACCTTTGGAACACCTTTAGAATCAACAATGCTGAAGGTATTTAGCTGGTAATTAAATCGGGCGTATTTATGATCGAATGTCAAAAACCAAAGTCCAAGTTTATTGTCTGAAACAATATTACGAATCCTGTTATTAGGTAGTGATTTACTATCTGCAGAGTTGTGATAGTAATAATTGAATGTTTTGCCATCATATCGATAAGCTCCATTCCAACTCCCAAACCAAATATATCCTATGGAATCTTTGGCAATACCATGAATGGAAGTACTGGGATCTATATCCTGACCAGAAATTTTTTCGAAAAAGAGTTCCTGTCCCAAACAATTTAGTCCAAACAAATTGCTGAGTACAAAATAAACCAATACAAATCCTTTTCTGTACATCGCGTCCTTTAAATTACTATTTAAGTGAATCGTAAAATTATACTAATATTTGAGTTATGCAATCAGGAAACATAACACATCCTAATAAATGTTTTTTATACAGTTATTTCTCTACATAGTCTAAATTTCTATTCATCAAATAAAAAAAATAAATAAAAGTCTTACGTAAATATTTCGCATTTTCATTAATCATGTCTCCGTTTTATCTGAAAAATTCAATTCTGAGACTATGAATAAAAGTTTAGTAAAATAATTATTAACAATTTCTTGATACTTTTTTTAACAAAAAATAAACACGTAATTATCGTCAAAGCCTCATAAATACAAGGTTTTCGTATTACAAACTATACACTTAATAAAATGTGATATCCATATTTAATTAAACTTTTTTTTATGTACACTGCAAAAAAAATCAAAAATCAGGATACAGCAGGATACAGTTAGAATTGAAAAATTTTAGGTTTGAAAAGTTAATTATTCCTAATTATAGTTAAATAAGAGTTAAATAAAGTATAAAAATTTCGTTCCCAATTTTAATTAGTTAATCAAATCGATGAAGAGAAAATTACACCATTATTTATTTGTTTTTTCATTTCTGGCTCTATTCACCAATTGTAGTTCAGATGTATATGATGAATACTATGACCGCCCTGATAATTTGGAACCTCCAATCTTTCAACAATTGGAAGCAAAAGGTAATTTCAAAAACCTAACATCTTTAATAACCAAAGCTGGTTATAAAGATATCCTTGGGAAATCAGGCTATTGGACTATGCTTGCGCCAAATGATGATGCTTTTACTAAATTCTTTCAAGAACAAGGTATCACTGATGTGAGTAAAATAGATGATGCTACTGCATCAAAAATTGTTAGATATGCATTAGTTTACAATGCATTTCGTACAGAAAGAATGTCGGACTATCAGTCAACAATAGGCTGGGAAGTTGATAATGCTTTTAGGAGAAGAACTGCATTTTATGACGGATTCGTAACTAAAACAATCAATGGGCAACCTAAAGTAATCGTAGGTTCAAACCGAAACAATTTTAATGGCTCGAATTATTATGTTGCTGGGGACAATAACAATAAATACATCAGTTATTTTACACAAGAGTACTTTGCAGCAAAGAATTTAAGTTCTTATGATTTTAATTATTTCTACCCAAGTGCTAAATATACAGGATTTAACATTTTGGACTCGGAAGTTACCGAAGCTGATATTGTAGCAGAAAATGGAATTATTCACGCGACCAATAAAGTGCAATTGCCATTAGTTAACTTGGATCAATATTTAGAATCAAAGCCACAATACAGTTTATTTCGTGATATACTAGAAAAAAACCTAGTTACATACCCTTTTAACCAGGATGCTACCAATGCATACCACAATTTCACCGGTAAATCCGACAATGTATATGTAAAAGTATATGACCAAGGGTTATCATTTTCGCCTAACAATGAAAATTATTTGAAACAAGCCGATAATGACGGACAAAGTCAGTTATATACTTTAATTGTTCCCGAAGATGCAGCTATGCAAAAATTCATTAATGAAATTTTATTAAAAAACTACACCTACGATAAACTTCCAAAATACATTTTTCAAGATTTGATCAATGCCCATATGGTTCAAAATGCCGTTTGGCCATCAAAAGCCGCAACATACAATAATGCTTTGAATGAAAACTTAAGATTTAATTTCAATAGTGATATTACAGAAGCCAAAATTTTGAGTAACGGTTTCTTTTTTGGTAGTAAAATAGTCCAAAAATCAAATTTGTTCTATAGTGTTTATACTTCCGCTTACTTAGATCCTAAATATACACTTGCGACTAGATTATTTAATGATGGTTCGGGATTAAAAGAAATGATAAGTAACATTAAAACGAAGTACACTTTGTTTTTACCATCGGACGCAAAACTTCGAGCACTTGGATATGATTACGATATAAATCATTCCTATTGGGTATATACCGACCCGGCAACATCAGTAGTTGCCACGGGCGGTAATGCCAGAACTCGCTTACTGCGTATTCTATATAATGGCATAATTCCAACTCCAAACAATGAATTGAATAATTTGTCCGGATCAGGAATAATTCGTTCAGGAGAACAAGATCTTCCAGGAGAATATATCAAATGGAACAACAATAAAGTATATGCCGCAGGAAATGAATCAGGGGGGACTACTGTTAATGTAACTGGTTACGAAGACCAACAAAATGGTAGAACTTATTATGTTGATAATTTACTTCAATTTACAGAAGAACCTCAAGGATTAAAAATCAAACGTTTGTCTGAAACTGCAGGTTCTCAATATCTTTCATTTTTCAATTACCTAAAAAACTCACTAATATATGATGCAGCATCAGGTAAAATCCAAGGAGTTGATTTAGGAACCTATTACACTTTTATAGTTCCAAATAATGCTGCTATTGCAAAAGCGGTTGCTGCCGGAAATCTCCCTGCATCCCCAACAACAACACTGCAAGGGGAAAAAGATTTGATTGCTGATTTTATTCGCTATCACATTTTAGTAAACAAAACAGCCTCCGATGATGGTTTTACAACCGGTCAGGTAGAAACCCTTAGAAAAAATGACGGAGAGAAAACTTACATAACTGTTCAAAGTACACCGGGAACATTATCTTTTGTGGATTTGAAATTAAATAAAGCTAATTACATTCCGGCTCAAAGCAACAATTTAGCAGATCGATCTTTAATTCATTTAGTAGACAATTACCTCACATATTAAGAAATAAAATGAGACAACAAATTACAAGTATAATATACCGTTTAACATTTGCCATTATTATTTTGGCTGCCTTTCCGGTTTTCTCACAGCAGGGTAATAAAACATCTTTAGTTCTTCGTGGCCAGATTTTAGATTCTAGTGATAAGCTACCAATTCCTGGGGCAACAATTGCAGAACAAGATGCTGAAAATCGTACAGTTAATGGTACAGTGTCCGATATTGATGGAAATTTTGCATTAAAAATCAAAAATCCAAATAACAAATTGTACATATCTATGATAGGATATACTTCTAAAAGAATGCCTATTAATGGAAGAGAATCTATTAAAGTTATGTTGGTATCCACTATAGAATCCCTTAATGCTGTAGTTATTACTTCTGAGAAAAAGTCAGATAATGGTAGTGGATTGAAAATTGCTGACCGAGATAGAACGACGAGTGCTGTTACCATCAATGCTGCAGAATTAGCTTATACTCAGGCTCCGAGTATCGATGAGGCTCTACAGGGACGTATGCCTGGGGTTGATATTACCGCTACTAGTGGTGACCCGGGAGCAGGTATGCAAATCAAAATCAGAGGTACTTCTTCTATTACAGGATCTTCAAATCCTTTAATTGTAGTAGATGGGATGCCTTATGAAACTTCAGTTCCAGCAGATTTTAATTTTGGTACTGCCGATGAAGAAAGTTATTCGGCTTTATTAAATATTGCTCCTACTGACATTGAAACAATAACCGTATTAAAAGATGCGGCCGCTACTGCGGTATGGGGTTCGCGTGCCGCCAGTGGGGTATTATTAATCACTACCAAACGTGGAAGTGTGAGCACACCAAAAATTACTTATACATTTAAAGCTACATATTCAAAATTACCTGAAACAATTCCTATGTTGAGTGGAGATCAATATTCCCAATTGATCCCGGAAGAATATATGAATAGAAACGGAGTTCCATTGAATACTTTAAATGTCAAAGAATTTCAATACGACCCTTTGGATGTATATAATTTCAAGAACTATGGACAAAACACGGATTGGGTAGGTGCTATTTCGCAAACGGGTTTAACGGGTGAACATAACCTTTCTTTACAAGGAGGAGGAGAAAAAGCAAGGTATTATTCTTCAGTTGGTTACTACAATTCGAAAGGAGTTACTAAAGGTACCGGATTAGAGCGATTAAACGGTAGATTGAATCTCGATTATATTGTTTCTGACCGTATTCGTTTTAAAACTGATATATCCTACACTCATACCGTTACGGATCGAAATTATGTAAACAGTTTTAATGATAGTGATGGAGACCTTTTGCGTGGGGTTGCTTTTACCAAAATGCCAAATATGAGTATTTACGAATATGATGAAATGGGGAATTTAACACCTAACTATTTTACCCCTGCTCAAAATGTTCAAGGCTTATATCCTAAAACTTACAATCCTGTAGCAATGGCTGAACTAGCTACAAATCAACAAATAGGAGACCGTATTGTACCGCATTTTAACTTGCAGGTCGATATTATTCCTAAAATTTTTATCTCTGTATTTGATTTGCAATTTGATTATAATACTACCAAATCTAAATCATTTTTGCCTCAAGATGCTACAGGACGCCCTTTTACTGAAACAGTTGTAAACAGAGCCTCTGATGCCGATGCTGGAGAATCTAGTGTTTTAACAAAAACAAACTTTATTTATACGCCAAACATTGGAAAAAATCAGACATTACAAGCTTCATTGCAGTTGCAAACCAACGATTATAAATATACAACTCATCAGGCAATGACATC
The DNA here is from genome assembly GCF_027111335.1 of Flavobacterium aquiphilum. Lineage (NCBI taxonomy): Bacteria > Pseudomonadati > Bacteroidota > Flavobacteriia > Flavobacteriales > Flavobacteriaceae > Flavobacterium > Flavobacterium aquiphilum. The sequence goes on from NZ_CP114288.1 coordinate 3,926,713, forward strand.
CAATACGGCTTCGTCTTTATTGACAGATCCATCAGTTCCATCAAGAACCCAAAATTCTGAATTATTTTTATACACAAATAATAGTCAGGCTAGAAGTGTTGGAGCATTAATAAGTGCTCAATACGGTTTATTGGATCGTTATCTTATTAATGTTGGTTTGCGTGGAGACGGAAATTCAAAATTTGGTCCGGAAAACAGATATGGTTTATTCCCTTCGATATCTACACGTTGGAGAGTCTCTGGAGAATCATTTATGAAAAAAGCGAAATGGATTGACGATTTAAGTCTTAGAGCCAGTTACGGGGAATCTGGTAGGGCACCAAAATATGATTATCGTTATTTCAATGTATATAGAAATTATACTACCGACTATTTAGGTCTTTCTGGGGTCTTCCCAGCCAATATCGAATTGAGCAATTTGCGTTGGGAAACATTACAAGGTACCAACTTAGGTTTCAATTTACAGATGTTCAAGAAAAAGGTAACTATAGATCTGGATTTATATAAAAACACAACCAAAGATTTAATTTTTCCAAATGTCCAAATTAGTACTGTTTCTGGTTATAATACATTGGATCAAAACGTAGGGACATTAGAAAATAGAGGATGGGAATTAGGAGTTTATACGACTCCTTATAAATCCAATAAATGGAAAGTTGATTTCAACTTCAATATTTCTAGCAATCAAAATACGGTAAAAGAAATCTCTGAATACTTTCAAACTGAGAGTGGAAATACAGACAAAAATGGGGAATACAAACGTTTCCTTCAAGTTGATAATCCATTTGGATCATTTTATGGATACCGTTTTAAAGGGGTATATAAAGATCTTGAAGCAACAAAAGCAAAAGACGCCAATGGCAATAAAGTTGTGGGGCCCAACGGACAGGAAGTATTTATGCGTTTCAACTACCCTAATGTTGATTATGTATTTCAACCCGGTGATGCTATGTATGAAGACATCAACCATGATGGAAATATTGACAGCCGAGATGTAGTGTATTTAGGAAATAGCAACCCTAAATTCGTTGGAGGTTTTGGACCGAATATAAGTTACAACAACCAATTTAAGTTGCTACTTTATTTTACTTACAGATTAGATTACGACATCATTAATGGTACCGATATGAAAACTACTAATATGTATGACTGGTCCAACCAAAGTACGGCTGTACTATCAAGATGGCGTAATCCAGGTGATGTAACCAATATGCCTAGAGCAGTTTACGGAGCAGGTTACAACTGGCTGGGTTCTGATCGTTATGTTGAAGATGCTTCTTTCTTACGTTTACGTTCTATTACATTCAACTATACCTTCAACAAAAACTTCATAAAAAAATTAAGGTTAGAGGATTTGAATTGGTATGTAACGGCTGACAATATATACACATTTACAAAATACAAAGGACAAAATCCAGAGGCGAATATGAAAGGTGGGGATATTTTTGCAATAGCAGTTGATAATGCCAGTACTCCGCCAACAAGACGTTTAACACTAGGGCTTTCTGTTCGTTTCTAATAATATACTTTGAATTATGCAAACTAAAATAAAAACAATCTTAGCAATTTTCATACTCTTTGTCTCTGCGACATCTTGTGACAATTATTTGGATTTAAAACCTCAGGATGGAATCGTTCGTGAAGAGTTTTGGAAAACTAAAGAAGATATACAGGCTGCTGTTGTCGGAATTTATTCCTCTTTGTTAAACTCTCCTCCTGGAGTAGCCGGTGATTTGCCTATGTCTGAATACTTATTCATCTACGGAGAATTAAGAGGAGATATGATAGCTCCTGGTGCCAATGTTACCGAGGATGAAAGAGATATGATGAATTCCAATATTATTCCCGCTAATGATTTAACAAGCTGGTCTCCTTTTTACAGAACCATTAATTATTGTAACACAGTAATTGATCTTGCTCCAACTGTAAAAGATCACGACCCGACTCTAAGTCAAGATCAATTAAATCATTATCTTTCTGAAGCTTTGGCAATAAGAGCTTATCTGTATTTTACATTGGCTCGTACTTTTAAAGATGTGCCTTTAAAATTAACAGCTACATTAACCGACGTAGATAATTTCCAATTAGCCGCTACTCCTCAAAAAGACATTTTTGCTCAAGTCATAAAGGATCTTAAACAGGCAGAAGCCTATTCCGTTCAAAGTTATGGAGATCAAGCATCAGACAAAGGACGCATCACTCTTTATGCTATTGAAGCGATGCTTACCGATGTGTATTTATGGACCGATAATTATCAAGAAGCGGTAACTGCTGCTGATAAAGTAATTAATTCCAATAAATTTAAATTGATACAAACTGGAAGCAGCACTTGGTTTAATACAGTTTATGCCAAAGGAAATTCAGAAGAAAGTATTTTCGAATTTCAATATACTACAAGCAATTTGGGTCCATTCTACAATATCTTTTCACTAAGACCTGAATTTTTAGCTTCAGCTAATGCTTTAGAAGATGTTTTCGGAATTGACTTTACTAATCCTAACAATAAAGATATTCGAGGAGAATATGCTTCAATTGTACCGGGATCTAACCAGATTTATAAATTCATTGGACTAGATAATAACACCCGAAAAGAATTACAAACCGCAGATACACACTGGTTCGTATATCGTTATGCTGATGTGTTGTTGATGAAAGCCGAAGCACTTGCTGAGTTGAACCAAGGAACCGAAGCCCTAAAAATTATTGAGGACATTCGATTAAAACGTAAAGCAATTGATATGACAGCTCAAGTTGCAGATCCTGGAAATAAATATGATGTGATCAATTACCTAATGGATGAACGTGCACGTGAATTTGCATTCGAAGGAAAACGCTGGTTTGATATTCTTAGAAATGCAAGAAGAAACAATTATGCTCGAATGGATATATTAATTGATGCGGCTATCACAAATGCTCCGGCCGATCAACAGCAAACAATTAAAGCCAAACTAAAAGATCCAAACAGTCACTATTTACCAATCAATACGTATGAACTTTATACCAATAAAGCACTTGTACAAAACCCGTTTTATAAATAAAAAATAATAAGTCATGAAAAGAATACTAAGATTACCTAGATTATTGAGACTTACTTTACTATTTTTTATAGTTCTGGCGTTTCAAAATTGCACTGAGCAAAAGATAAAAGAAGGTACAGATCAAACAGTAAATATAACTGACTATCTGAGACAAAATGAACAATATTCGATGTTTCTGGAAATTCTGGATTTAACGAATTATGCTTCATTCATGAATACTTACGGCACCTACACATTATTCCTTCCAACCAATGAAGCGGTTAAAGCATATTTAAAAGATGTGGGGGCAAGTTCTTTAAAAGAAGTGCCTATTGAGGATTTAAAAAATATTGCAAAACTGCATATTTTAGATCAAAAGGTAAATACAACTGATTTTACAGATGGTAAAATTGCAACTCCTAGTATGTATGGACAGTATTTGATAACAGGAGCATCCAATATAAACGGAATTTCAAGTATTACTGTTAATAAAGTTTCCAGTATTGTTGCTTCAAACATCGAAGTAGGAAATGGAGTTATACACGTTATTGACAAAGTAATGCGTGTTGCCGACAAGACTTTGGCCAAAACTATCGAAGACAATCCTTCATTATCACTTTTTACCGAAACCTTAAAAGCAACAGGATGGTACGATAAGTTAAATGTACCTATTAACAAAGATGATAAAGAGAAAAACTATCTTTCTGTTTTAGCTCAAACAAATGATGTTTTTAAAGCTGCTGGTTTTAATAGTTTAGCTGATTTAAAAAAGAGATACAGTCATTTGAATGATCCAATGAATCCAAAAGACAGTTTAAACCTTTTTGTAAGCTACCGAATTTTACCAAGATTAATGTACCTAGCTGATTTAGCAATAACGCCAGCTCTTGAAACTATGGCACCACTCGAAGTAATTAGTGCCAAACTAGATAAAGAAACCATTTTATTAAACGAAGAAGTCTTTAATGGTGTATTGGAAAAAGGTTCATCTGTTAACAGAGACCTAAGTGATATTACCGCTTCTAATGGCGCTTTACATCTTGTAGATGCAAACTTTGCGATCAAAAAACGTTTACCGGCACCTGTTTATTTTGATTTTTGTGACCAGCCTGAATTCCGAAAGTTAACTTCTATTTTTAGAACTGCCATCGGAGGAAGACAATCATTGGCAAAATCTCAATTTTCAGACGTTACCTGGGATGGGACTGATGTCATTACTTATTATAAAGATCCTGCAAATGGTGGAACAGTTGGTTTTGGATGGCACGGAGATTGTCTCGAAATTAATCGTTTAAGAGATGGAAACGTTCAAAACATTGCTTTTAAAACACCGGTAATCATTAAAGGAAAATATAAAGTTTGGATTTCTTACAGAGCACAAACTACAAAAGTAGGACTTGTAAAAGTGTTTTTTGACGGAAAAGAATTACCAAGACAAATTAATATGCTTGAATTTGTGAACACTTCTTCTATACCAGAAAGAGTGTTAGAATCTCAAGGATACAAGCGACATGTTTCCCCTACCAGCAGCAAAATGAACTGTAGATTGGTTGGAACAATAGACGTAACAACGACTGCAAGACATACGTTAACGCTACAAAGTCAGTCGGCGTTCTCTGCTCAAGCTTGGTTTGATGTTGCCGAATTCCGTCCAGTAGACATGGATCAATTATATCCTAAATTCCAAGCAGGTGGAGATGGTTTTGCACCGATGCCATAATTCTAAATTAAATCGAAAAACCCAATCACAAACTTAATTAAGTAAAAATGACTTTAAAATTAAAATATAAAAGACTTTTAGCTACCGTTCTGGCGGTAGCTCTGGTCTCCTGTTCTAATCCGTGGGATGACCGCGAAAATAATGGTGACTCAAATTTGGATCAAAATCTAAGTGAGGCAATCATAAGCACACCAGAAACATCACAGTTCGGGCAATTATTAGTAAAAACAGGCTATGACAAAATTCTGTCTGCTTCCAAGACTTATACTGTTTTTGTACCTACAAATGATGCAATGAGTAAAGTAGATCCTGCCATTTTAAATGATGCAGCTGCTGTTAAAAAATTTGTAGAAAATCATATTGCGTTAACCGCGTACTCTTCAATTAGAAAAAACAGCGAAGAGAAAATTTATATGTTAAGCACTAAATATTTAACATTCAAAGGCAGTACAACAATTGGAGATGCTACCATTGTAGGAGCTGATCACTATGCAGCGAACGGAGTCTATCATATTATCAATAAAGCCCAAGCCGTAAAATTGAATATTTGGGAATATGTTAATTCTATGAAAGGTAATTCGGCCATGAGCGATTACTTGTTGAGCTTAAAAGAAATTAGTATTTATAAGGCTGATATTGCTGCAAAAGCAACTGCAGAACCAGGTTTTCTTTCTGATTCTCTATCTAATTCCTATCTAATGAATGTATATAATTTGAATAATGAGAAGAATTCATATACATTCTTTCTAATGGATGATGCCGGTTATACTGCCGAGGTTGATAAAATGAAGCCTTATATGACTATTTCCACTTCAACTATCCCAGAAAAAGATTCTACCGCAATTTATTCCAAATATTTTACGGTAAGAGATATGGCTTTCCCAAAAGCATATAAAAAAGAGGAGTTACCGGCAAAACTAACTTCACGTTTTGGTGTTGAATTTGATGTTGACAAAACACAAATTGTTGGTGAGCCAATTGAATTGAGTAACGGTATTGTTTACCGAATGAAAAAAGTTAATATTGACCTTAGTAAACGTTTGATTCCAACCAAAATCGAAGGCGAACGCAATTCCGGTTTTAGCCCAATTGATCTGAGATCTAAAGTTTTATATCGCGACAGAATCGATCCTGCAGGGGTATTATTTAATGACATCATGGTAAGAAATCAGGGAGTGTCATTGTTTACATTGATTTATCAAACACCAGTTTTATACAGCACAAAGTATAAAGTTTACTGGAGAGCTATCAATGACATGCAAACTAATGTTTTTCAACAGCGTTTGCAGATAGGAGGAAAAATTAAACTTGATGGTAAAATCTATACATTCACTAATCCTATCATGTTATTCCCTTATATGGATGTGCCTGTAAAAAATTACGACCCGGTTTATATAGGAGAATTCACTCTTGATAAGGCAGGTAATATATTTACTTCTCTTATAGCTGCCAATACAACTACAGATGGGAATAACACCCTAACACTAGATTATTTGAATTTTGTTCCTGTCGTTAAATAAAAATAGATTATGCTAAAAATTATAAAACTTACATGCTTGGTAAGCATTTTATTTGCTGGAGGATTTAATTTAGAATTGTACGCTCAAACAGCTAAAGACTCAACAGCAACTGTTGCTCCTCAACCACAAAAAGACATAAAAGGAATTGTAGTGAAAGGTGTTGTTAAAAGTGCAAGAACCAATGCAGCTATATCGGGTATAAATATCTCAGTTGAAGGGTTTTCGGCCTCTATCACAAATGATGATGGTAGCTTCAGCATTAAAGTACCAAATTTAAATGCCCTCCTTACCATTAGTGGGCAAGATTATCAAACCAAAGTTTATGCCATTAGAAATAGAAAATCAGAAATAGAAATCTTTTTAAACGAAGCTTATTATTCTCCAACCTACTTAGTTGGAAATCTACCAGCTGGAGATAAAATGCAATATGATAATACTAACGCAACAAGTGTTGTCAACTTCAAAAAAGATCAGTGGTCCAATCCGGTGAGCGAGTCCATTGGAGGATTTCTTCAAGGAAAAGCAACGGGCTTAACCAGTGTTAGAAATTCGGGTACACCAAATTCAGGTGCTTACTTGACTTTAAGAGGTTTTAATTCCTTGTACGCTACCAATAGACCTTTAATCGTTGTTGATGGTATGATTTATGAAGATGACGATTATGGATCCGGTATCATAAAAGGCTATAGTTCTTCTCCCCTTACAAACATTGATGTTAAGGATATTGAAGACGTAACTATTATTAAAGATGGGACCTCCTTATACGGAACCAAGGGAGCCAATGGTGTGATAAATATTACAACCACTCGCGCTTCTGAAGTTTCGACTAAAATAGATTTCACGATGTACGGCGGATTTAATCAAGCTCCTCAACAACTTCCATTGTTAGGCAGTGATGCTTATAGAACTCATATTTCCCAATTAGAATCTACCCGTGGTTTATCATCTCAAGAAATTGCGAACTTACCATACATGAATGATAATGTAGGCTCTGTAGGATATTATAAATACCATAATGAAACCAATTGGCAGGATCAAATTTTAAAATCCAGCTATAATCAAAACTATTTCCTTAAAATTCGAGGAGGAGATGAAATTGCAAAATTTGGTCTATCTGTTGGATACTTAGATAATCAAGGAGTTGTTGAAGGCACAGGTTCAAAACGCTACAGTACACGTTTGAATGCCGCTTTACGATTAACTGAAAAATTGACCGTTGACGCAAATCTTTCTTTCATCAATAATGAACAAGATCAATGGGATCAAGGTTCTATAGATACAAGCCCATTATATTTGGGATTGACTAAAGCTCCTATTTTAAGGTATAATGAGGTTAATGATGCCGGAGAAGTTTCGCCTAATTTTGCCGATGTAGATTATTTTAATGTAAGTAACCCGATGGCTATTTTCTCTAAAGGGTTTGGAACCAATAAAAATTATCGCTTTTTTGGAGACTTAAAATTTAATTATGCTATAAATAAAGCTTGGAATATCAGTTCAATTGTTGGTTTGACTTTCAACAAAGAAAGAGAAACATTTTTTATACCAGATGCCGGAGTTGCTGATATTATCTTACCAACTGATATTGGAAAAAACCGTTCAGGTAGTGAAGTTCAAGTTTATAATGGTCTTTATACTGATACTTTTGCAAGCTATCTAAAAAGCTTTGAAAATGATCATAATTTAGATGTTCGATTTGGATTTAGAAGCCAAAGCAACAAATCTGAAACTGATTACGGATTAGGTTATAATTCGGCTACTGATGATTTTACTAGTGTAGGATCAGGTTCACCTTTATTACGTCAAATTGGAGGTTCACTAGGTGAATGGCATTGGTTAAATATGTATGCAAATGGAAATTATAACTTCCGTAACAAATATTTTTTAACAGCCAGTTATGCTGTTGATAGTTCCAGTCGCTTTGGTGATGATTTAAAAACAGGTAATAGTAAATTTGTTTTGATGAGTTCAATTTCCGGAGCTTGGTTGCTTTCTTCAGAAAATTTCATGAAGAACATAAAAGATATCGATTATCTTAAACTTAGACTTGGTTTTGGTACTAGCGGAAATGATGATATAGGTAATTATACTGCACAAAGATATTATGTTTCCCAAAACTTACTTGGAATGCAAGGTTTGGTTCGTGATAATATTGGGAATCCAAACTTAAAATGGGAAACAGTTTCTAAAAGTAATTTAGGTATCGATTTTGGATTGTTCAAAGAACGTATCAATGCTTCTATCGACTATTATGTCAATAAAACAAAAGATATGATCGTTTATGAATCTATCAGTAATACAAGTGGATTTGATTATGTAGCTTCAAACAGTGGGGCAATGCGTACATTCGGAACAGAATTTTCATTGAATGCCCGTGTTATTAATTCACCCGATTTTATTTTTGACTTTGGTTTTAATCTAAGCCATTATGAAAACAAAGTGCAAAGTTTACCAAGTGGTGATATTCTTACCCAATTTGGTGGTGCTACTTATTTAACCTCTGTTGGTAAAGATGCCAATTTATTTTACGGATTAGACAGCAACGGAGTTTACAGCACAACTGCAGAAGCCAATGCTGATGGATTATCAAGACGTTTAACAAATGGCAACTTGGTTCCTTTTGGTGCAGGTGACATGCGTTTTAGAGATGTAAATGGAGATAAAGTTATTGATGATAAGGATCGTGTGGTAATTGGTAATCCAAATCCGGATATAATGGGTAGTTTCAATGCTAACTTTACATACAAACGATTTAGCTTACAAGGATTGTTTAATTTCTCTGTAGGTAATGATCTTTACAATGGTGTGCGTTACAATCTTGAAAAAATGAGTGGTTACGAAAACCAGAGTGTTGCGGTTGCTAATCGTTGGAGAGCCGAAGGACAGCAAACAGATATGCCAAAAGCAGTTTGGGGTGATCCAATGGGTAATTCCGAATTTTCAGACAGATGGATTGAAGACGGTTCTTACTTAAGATTGAAAACATTAGTATTGGGTTATGATTTCAAAGTAAATGAGGCGAAGCATGTTAAATATATCAAACTATATGCAACAGCCAATAACTTATTCACAGTTTCCAAATATCTTGGATTTGATCCTGAATTTAGTGCCACTTCATCCATTTTTGGTCAGGGAGCTGATATTGGTTTAGTTCCTCAGTTTACTAGTTACCAACTTGGGTTGCGTTTAGGACTTTAAAATTATTTTTTACAACATAGAGAACAGTAAGATGATAACAACAATCAGAACAAAATCAATAAAATCGGCCAAAACCTTGTTATGGATGATGATACTAGTATTTAGTGTTACCTCCTGCGAGGAATATCTGGATGTACAACCGGAAGACAAACTTGCCGGTGATCAGGTGTATCGAAACGTATATGACGCCGATGCCGCAGTTATTGGGATATATGGAAAATTTATGGGGCTGGCTGAAAAATATGTGATGCTAAATGAAATGCGTGCAGACCTGATGACGACCACATCTAATTCTAGTCCTTATTTAAAAGAACTTTCGGAACAAAATGTTTCGGAAGGTAACCCATACGCAAATCCAAAAGATTTCTACACAGTAATTCAAAACTGTAATGATGTGCTTAAAAATTTCAATATTATGCTTTCTGCCAAGAAATTTACGCAATCACAGTACGATCAACGCTATGCAGATGTTGCATGTATTCGTTCTTGGGTCTATTTGCAACTAGGGATTCAATACGGTAGTGTTCCTTATATAACAGAACCAATAGAAACGTTAGATGACGTTAGAAATATTAATAAATACCCAAAACTTACTTTTAATCAACTACTTGATGAACTTGTTAAATTTACTGAAGGTCTGACTTACAAAAATTTATATGATCCTTCAAGCAGTCTGGTAGTAACTGTCGATGGTTACAATACCAGTAAATTCTTTATCAATAAAGAATGTTTAATGGGGGATTTACAACTTTGGAAAGGCAATTATCTTGAAGCAGCAAAACATTACAAAAATGTAATGGAAACGGGTACTCCAACAAATAATTTGGATATGTATAGAGTAAAATTTGCCGAGGTCGTAACACATGAAGATTTGGCAGTTGGTTACTTAAGAAATTCCGAAATGGATGCAACTACATTGGTAGATAGTAATACACAGGGTTGGAGATCTATTTTTGGCAGAGATAGAGATGTATTATGGAATACAGAATGGATTTGGTCGTTGCCTTTTGATAGTGATTTTGCACCTAAGAATCCATTTATCGATATTTTTTCAAAAACAAGAGGTCAATATTTAGCTAAACCCTCACAACGAGCTATCGCACTTTGGAATAGTAATACACAAAGTAACGGTTTCCCATATGATGCACGTGGACCAAAATTTACTTATAAAATGGTTGGTGGAGATCCTGTAATTATGAAATACATTTATAAATACGAAGCTGTAGCAGGTACTAATCCTTTTAAAACAGATGGAGATTGGTTTTTGTATCGTGCTGCCAAACTACATTTGCGTTATGCTGAAGCGGCCAATAGGGATAATCAACAAAAAATTGCTTGGGCTCTTTTAAATTTTGGAATACAATCGGCCTATACTCCGGCGGGTTACAATAATACTACAGGGGATGCAACAAATATTAAGCAAACCTTTCTACCTTTTCCGTATGATTTTGATGCCCGTCAAGGGGATTTTCCAACATTCAGATCAATTTGGCATCGTGGAGGCGGAATTAGAGGACGTGCCTATTTAGCGGGTGTCGGAGCTATTGGAAATGACATGATTACTACTGAAAACAATATCATTGACGAAGCTGCTTTAGAATTAGCTTATGAAGGAAACCGTTGGGAAGACTTGGTTCGTATTTCTTTAAGACGCAATAATCCGGCTTATTTAGCAGACAAGATATATGACAAATTGAACAAAGAAGGTAACCCTAAAGCTGCTGAAGTTCGAGCTAAGCTAATGAGTGTCAACAACTGGTACTTGCCTTTTACTTGGAAATAAGAATATAACCAAACCATTATATTTTAAATTTTGTACGCAAAAAAACCTTAGAAGTAATTCATTTACAACTAAGGTTTTTTTATTTCTAAAAAAAGGTCGACGAACTTAGAGCAATTCGTTGCTAACTTAACGGTTAACTTTTTACTTCCTTCTCGAAGAGTCTCTTACCAATACTTCAGTATTCAAAAAAGTGATTTCTTTAACTTCGTCTTTTTTGAGAGATTTTAAATTTTTGAGAATAATTTCTGCAGACATCTCCCCCATTTTGGCGGCAGGATGTGTAATTGTTGATAAATTTGGATCTATAATTTGAGAAATAGGATCATTATTAAAACCGATGACAGCCAATTCTTCCGGAACTTTAATTCCTCTTTTTTTAGCACATTGTACAGCGCTTACCCCCATTATATCTCCTGAAGAAAAAATACCATCGGGACGATTTTCCAAACTAAGCAATTGATTACTGGCTCTCTCCCCTTCTTCATACGTAACTGCTGATAAATTAACAATCAATTCATCCTCTATGGGCAAATCATGTTCTTTTAATGCGTCCAAATAACCTCTCTTTCTTTCGTTATACAAATTTCCAAACTCGGCTGTAATATGGGCAATACGGGTACAGCCTTGGTCAATAAGGTGTTTTGTTGCTTTATAACCCGCAGCATAGTTATCAATAACTACTCGAAAAGTATTAAAATTTTTAGGAACCCTGTCCACAAAAACCAAAGGAATATTGTTACTTACAAATTGGTCAAAATGTGAAGTGTCAAGTGTTTGCATGGCCAGCGAACAAATAATTCCGCTCACCCGGCTGCTGTAAAGTGATTTTGCCATACTCACCTCTTCTTCATAAGAATCATGAGATTGCATAATGATTACATAATATCCCGATTTTTGTGCCGTAATCTCAATACCGCTAATTAATGATGAAAGAAAAGGTTGTGTAACAGTTGGTATTAAAACTCCAATAGTATTGGTTTTGTTGCCTCGCAATCCTGCCGCCAAAGTATTCGGAACATATCCCATTTCTTCGGCAGTTTTCTTAACTTTCTTTATCGTTTTCTCACTAATTGTAGGATGATCTTTTAAAGCTCTCGAAATAGTTGAAGTCGCAAGATTTAATCGTTCGGCAATATCATAGATGGTGACATCTTTATTTTCTTCCATAAATTCTATAGATTTTTAATCAAATATATGTTTTTTAGTAAAATTTTGACTTTTTTTACTTTTAAGCCCTCCCTTTTTATTAATATTTCTATACTTTAACATTCTCAAAATAGAATAACTGTTGATAAATCCAACATTTTTTCAGTAATTTACACAATCGGTTGTAATTTACATTATTTATTTTAAACAAAACATTATGTTTACTTTTCAATTTCCTTAAAATAAAAAATAAATTCTCATCCATCTGAAAATAACCAAATATCTAAAAAACAAAACCTCGCTATATGAAACTCAAAAACAGCTTTTGTCTGTTGGCATTATTCTTTCTTTTTGCGATTTCCTCAAATGCTCAGGACGCAGCAAAAAAATATCTTTTTCAAGATCCAAAATTAAGCTTTGAAGAACGGGTAAATGATCTTGTAAGCCAATTGACCCTGGAAGAAAAAGTTGCCCAAATGATCAACACAGCACCTGCTATTCCAAGACTTGGTATTCCTGCTTATAACTGGTGGAACGAAACGCTTCACGGTGTAGCAAGAACCCCTTTCAAAGTAACTGTTTATCCACAAGCGATAGCTATGGCCGCCACTTTTGATAGAAATTCACTTTTCAAAATGGCCGATTACTCCGCACTCGAAGGAAGAGCTATTTACAACAAAGCTGTTGCATTGGGACGTACAGAGGAGCGTTATCTGGGGCTTACTTATTGGACACCCAACATCAATATTTTTCGTGATCCTCGCTGGGGACGCGGGCAAGAAACTTATGGCGAAGACCCATATTTAACCGCTACGATGGGAGACTCCTTTGTAAAAGGCTTACAAGGCGATGACCCTAAATATTTAAAAGCAGCGGCTTGTGCCAAACACTATGCTGTTCATAGTGGACCAGAGCCCTTACGACACACATTTGACACTGATGTAAGCCCTTACGACCTTTGGGATACTTATTTGCCTGCTTTTCAAAAATTGGTAGTCGATTCAAAAGTAGCTGGCGTAATGTGTGCCTATAACGCTTTTAGAACCAAACCTTGTTGTGCCAATGACGAACTGATGGTAAGTATACTCCGCAAACAATGGGGTTTCAAAGGTTATGTTACTTCTGATTGTTGGGCAATTGATGATTTCTTTAAAAATCACAAAACCCATCCTGATGCCGAATCCGCTTCTGCAGATGCGGTATTTCATGGTACCGATCTTGATTGTGGCACCGATGCTTATAAATCATTGGTACAAGCCGTAAAAGATGGAAAAATTACAGAATCACAAATTGATATTTCCGTGAAAAGACTTTTTATGATTCGATTTCAGTTAGGAATGTTTGACCCAGTTTCTATGGTGAAATACGCCCAAACACCAGAATCTGTATTGGAAAGTGGCGAACATAAAGCCCATGCGCTTAAAATGGCACAACAGTCAATCGTGTTGCTAAAAAATGAAAACAATACATTGCCTTTGAGCAAAAAACTGAAAAAAATTGTAGTGCTTGGCCCTAATGCCGATAACCCAATTGCTATTTTAGGAAATTACAATGGTACTCCAAGCGAACTTAGTACAGTTCTTCAGGGAATTAAAGACAAAGTGGGCAAAAATACTGAAGTCGTATATGAACAAGCTGTCAATTTTACAAATGATACTTTATTGGCTTATACCAATGTAAAAAATCAATATTCATTTGAAGGAAAACAAGGTTTCAAAGCCGAATATTTCAACAATAAAGACCTCAACGGCAAACCCGAAGCGGTAAGAACTGAAGCCGAACTGAACAATTTCTGGCAAGAAGGAGAAAAAGTTATTGGCAGCATTCGTGCCAACAACTTCTCTGCCCGTTACACCACCAACTTTAAAGCAACAACAGACGGATCAATCACATTTGAACTATCAGCCGATGATGGATATCGCTTTTTGGTGAATGGAAAACAAGTTATCGATGCATGGAAAAAGAATCGTTGGGGAGCAAAAACCTATCGATTGCAAACCAAAAAAGATGCTGTTTACAATCTTGTTGTTGAATATTGGCAAGGAGACGGAAAAGCTAACGTTAAATTAAGTGCTGGAAATTTTGCCCGCACTGATTTTAATACACTTGTTAACCGCATAAAAGATGCTGATGCTTTTGTTTTTGTGGGCGGAATATCGCCTCAACTGGAAGGCGAAGAAATGAAAGTACCCTACCCAGGATTTAACGGCGGTGACCGTACTTCGATTATGCTGCCAGCTGTTCAAACCGAACTTATGAAATCGTTGCATAACATTGGCAAACCTGTTGTTTTCGTAATGATGACGGGAAGCGCCATTGCCATTCCGTGGGAAGCAGAACACGTTCCTGCAATTGTCAATGCATGGTATGGAGGTCAAGCTGCAGGAACCGCTGTAGCCGATGTTCTTTTTGGTGACTATAATCCTGCCGGACGTCTGCCTGTTACCTTCTACAAAAGCGACAGCGACCTCCCTCCTTTCGTCGATTATACTATGGAAAACCGCACCTATCGCTATTTCAAAGGGCAACCACTATACGGTTTTGGATACGGATTGAGCTATACCACTTTCAATTATGACCAAATGAATATCCCTGAATCATCTGCCAAAGGAAAAGAAGTCCCCGTATCAGTAAGAGTGACAAATACCGGAAAAACTGCAGGTGAAGAAGTTGTTCAGCTTTACATCACCAATCCCGACAAATCAATTAAAACAGCCTTAAAAGCGTTGAAAGGCTTTGAGAGAGTTAGCCTGAAACCGGGTGAAAGCAAAATAGTTTCATTCCTGCTTTCGCAAAAAGACCTCTCCTACATCAATTCAAATGGAGAAATCACATCTTTTCAAGGTAAAATCGAAATCAGCATTGGTGGAAGCCAGCCCGATGAAACAGCAAAAACAAGTGGAAACATAATTAAAAAGAGCTTGACTATCTTGTAGTTTGATTTCTTTTTTAGAAGCAGAAACATTTTGCATTTCTTCAAGATTGGTCCCGCTTTTCGTTACAATATCCATGACTGAACCCCAGCCATGGATGATTTCCACTACAATCGGGGCTAAAAATCAACATTCTGCTTTTTTAGAAGTATCCAAGGAAAAATCTGCGTAAATCTGCCTGCAAATTTCTTTCGCGCAGATTTACGCAGATTAATGGTTAATTTTTTTATTACCCCCAAATACTCTAATTCCCCTTTTTGTAATCGGCTAGAAATTGTGCCAACCCGATATCTGTCAATGGGTGTTTCAACAATCCTGTAATAGACGACAATGGTCCAGTCATTACATCCGATCCTAATTTGGCACAATTAACAACATGCATTGTATGACGAACAGATGCCGATAAAATTTGGGTCTTAAAATCATAATTATCATACACCTGTCTGATTTCGGCAATCAATCCCATTCCGTCAGTCGAAATATCATCCAATCTTCCTAAAAACGGAGACACATAAGTCGCACCTGCTTTGGCCGCCAATAATGCTTGTCCAACCGAAAATACCAATGTTACATTCGTTCTGATCCCCCTATCCGAAAAGTATTTGCACGCTTTTATCCCTACTGCAATCATTGGCAATTTCACTACAATCTGCGGATGCAAAGCTGCCAATTCTTCTCCTTCGCGAATCATTCCTTCATAATCGGTCGCAATCACCTCAGCCGAAACATCTCCATCTACAAGGTTACAGATGTCTACATAATGCTTCAAAATATTATCCGTTCCGGTAATTCCTTCTTTGGCCATCAATGATGGATTTGTAGTCACACCATCCAATATTCCCAAGGACTGAGCCTCAACAATGTCATTCAAATTTGCTGTATCAATAAAAAACTTCATTTTAATTTGTTTTATTTTCCCTTTTTAAAAAAGGGTTTTGGTTAGTATTTATTTTCTTAGAATTATTCAAATTCCTATTTTTAAGCGAAAGCGATATTCATTCATTTATCAAAAACGACAAAAAACAAGACGCAAAAAGCCATAACTATAAAGTCCCTGTAGAAACTTATAATTATCCTAAAATGCAAATTTGTAAACTGACGTAAAATATAAAAGAAAGAAGCACTAAACTTCCGGTAATAATAAACTCAATTTGAGCTGGTTTTCTTCTGGAAAAGCCTCAGACATTCTTAAGTTACAGAATGTATTTCGTTTTTAAAACTGATAAAAAACAAGTTAAATCCATCAATTTGTCAAAATCCAAAAAGGTTTTAAATTACGCTTATTGCTAAAAAAAGCGCATCGAGATTTAATCTAACTACAATAAAAAATCCCGATACTGCTTTCATTTCCAACTAAACTAATTAATTAAAGTAAAGTAAATCAGACTTTAACCTTAAATTTTTATTCAATACGACTATACGTATTGGTTGATGATATTTTCAAAAAGTTCTTGTTTACCGCTTTGTAAATTTAACTCTCCGTTTTCTTGAGCAATTTTGTACAAATCAGTCAAACTTAATTTTCCTTCTTCGAAAGCTTTTCCGCTTCCAGAATCGAAAGAACTGTAACGTTGTGTTCTCAATTTTTCATAAGGAGAAGAAGTGATGATTTTGTCAGCAGTCAATAACGCTCTTGCAAATGTATCAGCTCCACCGATGTGTGCCAAGAATACATCTTCCAAATCGGTTGAGTTTCTTCTGATTTTGGCATCAAAATTAATTCCTCCACCTTGTAATCCGCCAGCTTTTAGGAAAACCAACATCGCTTCGGTAACTTCTTGGATATTGTTCGGGAATTGGTCAGTATCCCAACCATTTTGGTAATCTCCTCTGTTAGCGTCTAAACTTCCTAACATTCCAGCTTTGGCAGCTACTTCCATTTCATGTTGGAAAGTATGTTGTGCCAATGTAGCGTGGTTTACCTCGATATTCATTTTGAAATCTTTCTCTAAACCATATTGACGTAAAAATCCGATTGCTGTAGCACAGTCAAAATCGTATTGGTGTTTTGATGGCTCCATTGGTTTTGGCTCAATAAAGAAGTTTCCTTTGAATCCTTGTGCTCTTGCATAATCTCTGGCTTTTGCCAAGAACTGTCCCATGTGATCCAATTCTCTTCCCATATCAGTATTCAAAAGGGTCATATAACCTTCACGGCCTCCCCAGAATACGTAGTTTTCACCACCCAAAGCAATAGTTGCATCCAAAGCCAATTTTACTTGTCCACCAGCTCTTGCAACAACATTAAAATCAGGATTGGTAGCCGCACCGTTCATATAACGTGGGTTTGAGAAACAGTTTGCAGTTCCCCAAAGCAATTTCACTCCCGAAGCCGCTTGTTTTTCTTTCAAATAGTCAGTAATAGTAGCCAATCTGCTTTCTGATTCTGCGAAAGTAGCTCCCTCTTGAACCAAGTCATAATCGTGAAAACAGTAGTAACCAAATCCCATTTTGGTAATGAATTCGAATGCAGCGTCTGCTTTTTCTTTTGCGGCAGCGATAGCATCAGTTGGTTGATCCCAAGCAAATTTTTGAGTTCCAGGTCCGAATGGATCTGAACCTTGCCCACAGAAAGTATGCCAGTAAGCAACAGCAAATTTAAAGTGCTCACGCATTGTTTTTCCGGCCACCACTTGATCCGGATTGTAGTATTTGAACGCTAACGGATTATCAGACTCTTTTCCTTCGAATTTGATATCTCCAATCCCTTTGTAATATTCTTTGTTTCCTAAAATTGCCATCTTCTTTTCTATTTTAATTTTTTGTTATTATTAATTCTAATTCTTTTTTCCAATTATTGTAAGCTTCCAAATAAGGAGCCGCGTTCTGCAATGGCATGTAAGTCATCACATGGTCATTCTTTGTAATATTCTCTCCAAATTTGTCAAAATCACCATCCAAAAGTCCCGCAGCCCTAGCCGCTCCAACCGAACCTGTGGTATTGTAAATTTCAATTTCATGACCAATTAATGTAGCCACCGTGTTTGAAAAAATTTCGGAACGGAACAAGTTGTCGTTTCCGGCACGGATTACTTTTATCTCGGTATTGTCATTTTTCATGATTTCCATTCCGTAAACAAATGAGAACGCAATTCCTTCCAATCCCGCACGATACAAGTGTCCGTGAGTATGTTTGTTCAAATTCAGATTCAAAAATTGTGTTCCTACGTTTTTGTTGTTCAACATACGCTCGGCTCCATTCCCGAATGGAATTACCACAAGTCCGTCTGAACCAACAGGCACTTCTGCAGCTTTTGCGTTCATATTTTCATACGAATCCATTCCACAATGATTGCGCAACCATCTGTATTGAATTCCCGCTCCGTTGATGCACAAAAGTTTACCGACAATAGGATTTTCATTGGTGTAATTCACATGTACAAAGCTGTTTACTCTTGAAGTTTCTTTCGATTTCAATTTATCAGTTACTGCATACAAAACTCCCGAAGTTCCGCCTGTTGCGGCCACTTCACCAGGTTTGAAAATATTCAACGACAAAGCATTATTCGCTTGGTCACCCGCACGATACACCACCGGAATTCCAATTGGAAGCCCCGATTCTTTTGATGCTTTTTCGCTCAATTCCCCTTGATTCGTAAAATTATCTACCAAATCAGGTGTCAATGAATGGTCTATTCCGTAGTAATCCAATAGGAAATCGGCAACCTTGTTTTCTTTGTAATCCCACAGAATACCTTCGGATAAACTGTTTCTTGTTGAAACAATTCTGCCAGTCAGTTTATAGGCGATATAATCACCCGGCAACATGTATTTGTAGATGTTTTTGTAAATTTCGGGTTCGTTTTCTTTTACCCATTTCAATTTGGAAGCAGTGAAATTTCCCGGCGAATTCAATAAATGCTCAGCACATTTTTCAGCACCTATTTCTTCAAAAGCCTTGTCGCCAATTGCAACTGCCCTACTATCACACCAAATTATCGCATTACGCAAAGCCGTTCCCCTTTTGTCAACTACAACCAATCCGTGCATTTGATACGAAATCCCAATACCTGATATTTTTGAGGCATCGATATTCGCTTCCTTGATAGCACGCTTTGTGGCGGTACAAATATATTCCCACCAAAGTTCAGGATCCTGTTCTGCCCAATCTTTATGGAAAGCGATTATTTCCATTTCATCGGCAGGCTCATGCAAGGCTATAATTTTTTCTCCCGTGGCAGCATCAACCAAAGCGACTTTGACTGATGAACTTCCAATATCATATCCTATATAGTACATTGTAAAGAATTAAAATTTATAAGGCTAAAATTATATTATTCTTTATAATTTGGATAAAAAAAAGACAAAACACCTGTTTTTTTCTTTTGAGAAAGCTAAATTCCCATATTTCAAAAAGAACAAACAATCCCAACAAATTCAAGACCTTAACAACTATTTATCCAAAACAAAGAACCTGTTTTGTATCTACTTAAAGGTTTAAGTAACTTTTTAAAATTTACTTTGATGAAACTCTTTTTACCAAATAAGACATATAAGTTTTTGAAATAAAATCATTGCTGTCCAGCAAAAATATAAATGGAATTCTGAACTCAATATTTATGGCACTTACTGACAGGTCGCTCCTCTGGAGCTTGTTTTTGTCAATTCTCTTTTCTACAAACAGAGCGTCCCAATGGGACTAAAATAGCTCCGTTAGGAGCAAACTGTCTGTAGAAAATAAATGTTTTTTTTAATAAAGCTACAGAGTAGCGACCTGTTGATTATTCACAAAATTTAATCGGACAACAATGAAACAAAATATTTAACAAAAGAGCAACATCAAAATTTATAAACGATTAAGGCATTAAGGTTATTAAGCCTTAATGTAGCTTAATATCTTAACAATTCATTTTTAAACAAAATGTTTTTCTGATTTACAGTGCCTTCAAATTTAAAGTCAAATGCTAAAAAATACAGGAAATTGACTTAAATTAGCTCACTACATCAAACACCAAATTATCACCAAAAAATGAACAATAGAATTACATTAAAAAAAATTGCTGCAGAGTTTAATGTATCTATTGCGACTGTTTCCAAAGCATTGAATGACAGTCATGAAATTGGTATCAAAACCAAAGAAAAAATACAGGCTTTCGCCAAAAAGCATCATTACAAGCCTAATAAAATTGCTTTAAGTTTACTGAACAAAAAGACCAAGACTTTGGGCGTAATTATTCCAAATATTATGAATAGCTTTTTTACTGAAGTTTTTGTTGGCATTGAGGAAAAAGCCAGTGAATTTGGGTATAATTTAATTTCCTGTATTTCGAATGAGTCTTACGACAAAGAGGTAAATACCGTGGAATTATTAAAAAGCGGTACTATTGATGGTTTCATTGTTTCCTTAGCCGAAGAAACCCAAATCAATAAAAACTTCAATCATTTTAAGGAAGCTGTAAACGAAGGAGTTCCCATTGTGCTTTTCGACAGGGTTACTGACGAAATTGAATGCGACAAAGTGATTGTAAATGATTTTGAAGGAGCCAGGCACGCAACAGAGCACCTCATCAAAACGGGTTGCAAAAAAATTGCTTTGGTTTCTGTCATTGATAATTTAAGTGTTGGAAAATTACGCGTTGAAGGCTATAAAAAAGGCCTCAGCGACCACAATATCACAATCGACGAGAAAATTATTGTGCGATTGCATAAAAAAGAAGACCTTGAAACCTCGATGAAAATCATTCTATCCGACAAATCGATAGACGGTTTATTGTGTTTGGAGGAAAGCTCGGCCATTCAGTCTTTGGAATTGATAAAATCTATGAATTACAAAATCCCAGAGGAGATGTCTATCATTTGTTTTACCAACGGAAAACTACCACAACATGTTACTCCCACGATAACAACTATAAGTCAACACGGTAAATATATTGGGGAAATCGCGACAAAAATGCTGGTAGATCGATTGGAAGGCAAATCCGAATCAGAATTCACTACCAAAGTCATAAAAACCAGTCTAATAGAACGAGGGACAACCATTCCGTTGAAATAATTTCTTATCTTGTATAATCAAAATTCAGCCAAATGAAAGATCAACAGAAATACAGCAACAAAACAAAAGCTGCACTTGTTTTATTGATTGTCATGATAATTATACTTTTAAGTAATTTTTACAGATTGCAGAACTCCAAAAAAGCAAATGAGGATATGAATGCAATCTTTAATGACCGATTGGTTGTGGCTAGCTATATCTTTCAGTATGCGAATGATCTTCATTCTATAAAAGCAAAAGCATTGCAGACAGGACTCAATGATGCTCAAAAAAAAGCTGGAATTGCAGCATCTATTCAGCATATTCATTCTATTGATAAACTGTATTTGGAAACAGCTCTGACTCCAAAAGAAAAAACATTTTTTGTATCATTTTTGGCTTCTTGCTCCGCTATTGAACTACAGTCACAAAACAGTAATTGGATACAAATAACCCAATCTAGCGACCAAGCATTGAAAACGCTGAAACTGCTGTCTCAAATCCAAATTAATGAAGGAAAATCCAAACTGGCTAACTCCAATTCTATTCACATGGAAAACACAACTTGGGGAGAACTCCAAATTGCATTACTGATTGTGCTAGGCGGTGTTGCGCTATATTTATTAATCATCAAACAAAAAAAGATTAAAATCAAAGTACCGGAATCGCCAAGTATGAATTAATCGCAACCTCTAAACAGAATAACGCTAACAAAACAATCATGGATCGCGAACAATTTATTTTCTGTCTCGAAGCGGTTTCCGATGTAGAAACAGATGTCATTACCGAAGTAGTCAAAAATCTGGAAAAACTAGCTTTTGAACAAGGAATTGCAAGCATATACAAAACCTGTGATACTATCGAAGGGCTTGAAGACAGTTTGAATGCGCTACTTTATGACGACCATAATTTCAAAGATTATGAAATCGTTTACTTGGTGATGCCTGGCAAAGGAAACAACATTTGCATTAACAACTATTACTACAGCCTTGAAGAAATCGCCGAAATATTTGAAGGAAAAATGAAAGGCAAAATTCTACATTTCTCGAATTCCAAAATTTTAGACTTAAACGAAGAAGAAGCACAATACTTTTTGGATATAACTGGCGCTCGTGCCGTTTCAGGATATGGTTTAGCTAAAAACAACATCAGCAGCAATGCTATTGACAAAGCCTTTTTTAGTCTGTGCCAAGAGTACGGTGATGTCACTGAAATTGTGGAAGAATTACATCAGAAACATTATGCACTCTGCAAAATGCTAGATTTTAGGCTGTATTATTAATTAACTCTCAATTGTTATGATTCTTTATATCAAAAATATGGTTTGTAACCGTTGCAAAATGGTAGTCAAAGCCGAATTGGAAAAACTCGGGATAAACCCTCAAAAAGTCGAATTGGGAGAAGTTACCATCGACAATGATTTGGATGCCCAACAAAAAGAACAATTGGAACTTATCCTTAACAATTTGGGTTTTGAGTTAATCGATGACAAAAAGAGCAGGTACATTGAAAAGATAAAATCCTTGATTATAAAATTAATTCATGAACAAAACAATGATTTAAAAATTACACTTTCGGATTATTTGAGCCAAAACGTGTATCACGATTACTTTTACCTTTCCAATCTTTTTTCGGAAATTGAAGGTACTACAATTGAGAAATACTTTATTGCCCAAAAAATTGAAAGGGTCAAAGAATTATTAGCTTACAATGAATTGTCTTTGGGTGAAATCGCTTTTCAGCTAAATTATTCTAGCGTAGCACACCTCAGCAATCAATTTAAAAAATTTACGGGGCTTTCGCCAAGCCATTTCAAAAACATTCGCTTGGGCGGAAGAAAGCCTTTGGATGAAGTTTAGTCCTCCCTAGAGCATAAAGTAAAGAGCAAAGAAAAAATTAAATTCACATTATTTTTCATCTGCGTAAATCTGCAAAATCTGCGTGCTAGTTTTTTTCACGCAGATTTCGCAGATTCATTTTAAAACTTTACGTCTTTATTCGCAAAACATCTCGATAGACCTAAATTTATCCCCCAAATCTAATTTGCGGTAAAGGCACAAATTCTGTTTCATTAGGCACTTTCGGGAATCTTTGATCGATCCAATCCTGTTTGGCTTTTTCAATTACAACTTTATCAGTATGAACAAAATTCCAAAAAATGAAATGCTCTTCAGGAAATGGTTCTCCTCCAAAAATATAAATCGTGCTGTTTGCACTCATTTCAAATTGGCAAAGGCTGCTTTCCTTGGCTACTAAAATCTGTTTTGAAGTATAAGTGTTCCCGTCATTTTTGACTTCTCCTTCCAAAATATACATCGCGCTTTCCCCGAAAAGTTCTCTACCTATGTTCAAAGTAGCTGCATTGGTACTTTTAATTTCGATTAAATACAACGGACTATAAACAGGAACAGGTGATTCTTTGCCAAAAACTTTGCCGGCAATAAGTTTTATCGAAACATCATCCTGTTGCCATTCCGGTATGTCTTTGGCTTCAATGTGAAAAAAAGATGGCTCAATATTTTCCATTACTTTTGGCAAGGCAACCCAAATTTGCAACCCATGCAAACTTTTGTCAGTCGTTCTCAAACGTTGCGGGGTTCGCTCCGAGTGAACTACTCCTTTGCCTGCAGTCATCCAATTGACAGCTCCCGGTGTAATTTCCATTTCAGTGCCAAGACTGTCCCGATGCAATATCGCTCCCTCAAACAAATAAGTTAGTGTCGATAACCCAATATGCGGATGAGGGGCAACATCCAAATTTTGGTAATCTTTCAGTTTTGTAGGCCCCATGTGATCCAAAAAAACAAAAGGCCCAACGGCACGTTTTTCGCGAAAGGGCAATAACCTTCCCACTAAAAAATTTCCGATATCGGCGGCTCTTTCTTCTATAATTAATCCAATGTTTGACATAATTGTATTATTTTCTGGTTTAAAATTTTGTCAAAAGACAATCCTAAATTAAACAAAAAAACCGCAAAAAGATTAACTTTTTACGGTTCAGTACAGGTAATTATACTTTTAATTATTTAGCAAATTGAAGCTCAGAAGATAATTTAATTTCTTCCCCTACCAAAACTCCTCCTGTTTCAAGAGCGGCATTCCAAGTTAAACCAAAATCTTTACGATTAATTTTTCCATCAACTGAAAGTCCAATTTTAGTATTTCCCCAAGGATCTTTCATCAATCCGCTGTATTCAGCATTTAAGGTTACAGGTGCAGTGACATCTTTAATGGTTAAATCACCGTTGATTTGAAACGTCCCTTCGTCGATTTTTTTCACAGATGTGCTCACAAATGACAATGTTGTGAATTTTTCAACATCAAAGAAATCGGCACTTCTTAAGTGATTGTCACGATCACCATTGTTTGTATCGATCGAATTTACGTCGGCAGAGAAACTAATTTTTGATGATTCAAAATGATCTGCATCATTTTCGATAGTTGCATTAAATGTGTTGAATTTACCTGAAACATTTGTAAACATCATGTGTTTTACTTTGAAACCGATTTCTGAGTGTGTAGGGTCAATTGCCCAAATTGTATTTTCCATTTTAATTAAATTTTAATTTTATTATTTCTTATTTCTATTGTTTTATAATCTATTATTAAAGAACGAAGCAAAGTTCCGATGATTGAAGTTGCTGTGCATTGAACTAGTTCAAGAAATTAAATCTTCTCTATTTTCAAACTTTCATTATCAAAGAACAAAGCAAAGTTCCGATGTTTGAAATTGCTGCGCATTGAACTAGTTCAAGAAATTAAATCTTCTCTATTTTCAAACTTTCATTATCAAAGAACAAGGCAAAGTTCCGATGATTGAAGTTGCTGTGCATTGAACTAGTTCAAGAAATGATTTTAACTGAACTCAATTATTTTTTTGGAAAAACATTCTCGTCACACGAAGTGCTATTAGATTAAACAATTAATGCTTCTAATTTTTATACTTAATACATATCGTTTGTCATTCCGACACAAAGGAGGAATCTCACGCGTATTTATCACGGAATGTGAAAAGCAAATGTGATTTCTCCCGTTGGTCGAAATGACAAACTTTACGGACAATACGTTACCGAAATAAGTAACTTTTACAAAAAAGCCAAATGCTTCCTTTTAGCCCCGACAGAAGTGAAAATCCTCTTGTACTGGGGTTCAGTACAAGAGATTGCAGCGAATGGCGGGAACCAATGTTTACAAAAATGCCTAATCTTTCCGCTCAAAAAAAACTCCCTATTAAACTATGAAGTTCAATAGGGAGCCGATTACAATTTATTCTGAAACTAGTTTATTGCTTCGCAATTTTTGTTCGGATCTTACTCAAAAACTCAGCGGAGATACCCAAATAAGAAGCGATATAATGCTGGGCGACTCTTTGCGGAATTGTTGGGTACAACTTAATGAAATCAAGATATTTCTCGGTAGCCGTTTTCGAAATGGTATTAATCAATCGGTTTTGTGTGGTAGAAATATTTTTTTGAAGCATTAACCTAAAAAAACGTTCGAATTTTGGCACTTTGGCAAACAACACTTCTTTGTCTTGCGGCGTGAGGAAAAGCAATTCACAATCTTCAAGAGTTTCAATGTACATCTTGCTCGGTTCCCTGTTATAGAAGCTGGCGATATCGCTAACCCACCAATCTTCAATACCAAACTGAAGTATCACCTCGAAACCATTCTTGTCGATATAGTAACTCCTAATACATCCTTTAAGTATATAAGCTTCAAAATCACAAATCTCTCCTTCCTGAAGAAGATATGTTTTTTTTGGAACCGATTTGTGCTTTAATAAAGAATGGAATATTTCTAACTCTTCTTCAGTCAAAGATATATACCGGCTGATTGATTTATCGATCGCTTCGTTCATAGTTGGCAATTTTTAGAGTAAATATAAGAAGCATGGATGACAATCTGAATTCAAACTCGAATATAATTTCATTAAAAAAAACACCAAAGTCATGCAACTCTTTCACAAAAAACTGTAACTAATTTGAGAATTAACTGCGGAACTTTGTACTATAACTTTAAATACAGATAAAATGTCAAGCCTTAAAAACAACATATTTTATATTCCGCTGGAAGATGTCGAGAGTGAGCATTGCGCACTTATTGTCGATAACGGTCTGGGCAAAATAAAAGACATCGATTCCCATAAAGTGGAACTTAATAATAATAGAGCTGTTATTACTGCTTCAAAACCCGAAGCTTTGACGGAAGCTGTCCATGCTATTAGGGATTTGGGTTATGGCGTGACAACGATTAAGAAAACGTTCCCTGTTCTGGATATGAGCTGTGCTTCGTGTGCGGTTGGCGCGGAAACCGCAATTCAAATCCAACCCGGAATCGTCAACGCATCTGTGAATTTTGGAACGGCAACCGTATCATTGGAATATTTGCCCAACATGATTTCGCCTAGCGAAATTAAAAATGCGGTTCAAATGGCGGGTTATGATTTACTAATCGATGAAGAAAGCAAGCAAGCCGAAACATTGGAAGAAATCCATGAAAAAAAATTCAACCAATTAAAACTAAAAACGATTTGGTCCGGACTGCTTACAATTCCTGTTGTCATTATAGGAATGTTTTTTATGGATATTCCGTATGCCAACGAAATCATGTGGCTTTTATCGACACCGGTCATTGTTTGGTTTGGAAAAAATTTCTTCATCAATGCATGGAAACAAGCCAAGCATCGTTCGGCCAACATGGATACGCTTGTGGCTTTGGGAACGGGAGTTGCCTATATTTTTAGCGTGTTTAATACTTTGTTTCCTCATTTTTGGCACGAAAAAGGATTGCACGCCCATGTGTATTTTGAAGCTGCAGCGGTAATTATTACTTTTATTCTATTAGGACGATTATTGGAAGAAAAAGCCAAAGGAAATACCTCATCTGCCATCAAAAAACTGATGGGATTACAGCCTAAAACCGTAACTATCATTACTGCCAACGAGCAACAAACCACGATTTCGATTGAAAAAGTTAAATATGACGATATTATTCTTGTAAAACCGGGAGAACAAATTGCGGTGGACGGAATAGTAACCAAAGGAAATTCCTATGTAGACGAAAGTATGCTGAGCGGAGAACCGGTACCGCTATTGAAAAAAGAAAACGAAAAGGTTTATGCCGGAACGATTAACCAAAAAGGAAGTTTCCAATTCCGCGCCGAAAAAGTGGGTTCTGAAACGATGTTGGCCAATATAATCAAAATGGTTCAGGAAGCGCAAGGAAGCAAAGCGCCTGTTCAAAAACTGGTGGATAAAATAGCGGGGATTTTTGTTCCAATTGTAATCGTGATTGCAATTATCGCTTTTGTATCATGGATTATTTTGGGAGGCGAAAATGGTTTTTCTCAAGGACTGATTGCTTTTGCAACGGTTTTGGTCATTGCTTGTCCCTGTGCTTTGGGCTTGGCCACCCCTACCGCGATTATGGTAGGAATTGGGAAAGGCGCCGAGAAAGGAATCTTGATTAAAGATGCCATAAGCCTGGAATTGTCTAAAAAAGTAAATGCCATAGTCCTTGACAAAACAGGAACTATCACAGAAGGCAAACCCGTTGTTACTAATTCGTATTGGACGGAAGAAACTGCTGTTTTAAAACAAATTTTGGTTAGCATCGAAAAACAATCTGAACATCCTTTGGCGGAAGCCGTGACCAAACATTACAATGACAATGGTAATGGCAATATAGAGCTAGAATATTTTGAAAGCATTACCGGGAAAGGAATTTTGGCTACTGTAGAAGGCAAAAATTATTATGTTGGAAACAAAAAACTGCTGATTGAAAAGAATGTAGCGCTTTCGGAAATATTTATTGAAAAAGCGGTTCAGTGGAGTGCCGAATCGAAAACGGTTATTTGGTTTTCGGACGAGAAACAAGCTTTGGCAGTTATTGCCATTGCTGATAAAATCAAAGAAACTTCAATCGAAGCCATACAACAATTGCAGGAATCCGGAATTGCAATTTATATGTTGACCGGTGACAATGAAGCTACCGCAAAAAGTATTTCCCAAAAAACCGGAATTACCAATTATAAAGCTGAAGTTTTACCTGATCAAAAAGCAACTTTTGTAAAACAATTGCAAAGTGAAGGAAAAATTGTAGCCATGGTTGGTGACGGAATCAACGACAGTACCGCGTTGGCGCAAGCCGATGTGAGCATAGCGATGGGAAAAGGTAGCGACATTGCAATGGACGTTGCCAAAATGACAATCATTTCGTCTGATCTCAATAAAATCCTGGAAGCCATAAAACTATCCAAACAAACCGTGGCAACCATCAAACAAAATCTGTTTTGGGCGTTGTTTTACAATGTCATCGGAATTCCTATAGCGGCAGGTATTTTGTATCCCATCAACGGATTTCTTTTGAATCCGATGATCGCGGGAGCAGCCATGGCACTGAGTAGCGTAAGCGTGGTGAGCAACAGCCTCCTTTTGAAAGGTAGAAGGTAGAAATCAGATAACAGAAGTATCAAAAGAAAGTATGCTAATAAAAACTCAAATTCTAAATTCTAAAACCCCATAAACATTTAAACTCTTAAACATTTAAACCTTTAAACTTTTTAAAAATCATGAATACTAAATCAAACGAAAAAGAAACCTTTGTTTTCAAAACAAACATCAACTGTGGTGGCTGTATTGCCAAAGTAACTCCATTTTTGGATAATACAAATGGCATTGAAACCTGGACTGTTGATACGACGAATAAAGATAAATTGCTGTCCATAACTTCCACCGGAATTTCCGAAAATGAAATTATAGATACCGTTCAAAAAGCAGGGTTTAAGATTGAGGCTTTATAATACCATTTGTACGTATAAAAAACAATTAATTTATGAGACAGAGATAGGATTTCAAGCTTCTACACTTTATTCAAAATGGTTTAAAATCCTATCCCTGTCTTCATTCTCTTTCTCGCTTTTGTGATATATTTCAATAAAAACGATCCGATTTTCTTCTTTAAAATAAGCATATACCAAGCGTAGTCCCGAATTTACACCTTTTCCTTTAAGGGATTTACAGGCTATTTTTTTTACCTTAATGACACAGCTTTTTATTCCAAGATTATCAATTCTAAAACTGAAAGGTGGTCTTGCATCTGGCAAAACTTGGATTACTTTTTTTACCACTTCCAAATCATCGTCCAAGCTTCGGTATTTCTTCAAAAGATTTTTACAATCTTTCCTAAAAAGATCAATTTCTTCAAAAACAATCATAGCTCCACATTTTCATCATAATTTCTTACTGAAAATGGGGCTTCTCGGTAAAATGCAAGTTCATAATTAATATCTTCTCCTTCTTTTGAAGCCAACCAAGGAATATCTTTGTGGGAATAATTACTTACGGCCGAAGCAGACCAATCACTCATTTGTTCAATCACCCGGTCAATCACTTCTTTTTCACTCGCTTTTAATTGAGTTAAATTAGATTTTTCCAATGGTAAATAACGTGTTTGGGGATAACCGTGATAAGTTGTTTTGAAGCGTTGCACCTGATTGTTCACAATCATATTTTCGATTATGACATCAAGGTTTTGGGGAACGGGGCCATAAGGCAATTTTCTGTAAGTGGCTCCCGTGAGATGCTCCTCATAGAGTTCATAATAATTAAAATCAGAAAAATACAACAGTTTATACAATACCGTTTCCCCTACGTTGGGTTTTCCGGCACATCGCTCCAAAATATAAAGAAGAATATTTTTAAATTTTCCGATTTCCAAAAAAGGAACCGATATCCTCTCAACAGTAGAGTCCTTTTTTTCTATTTCCGAAAATTGAATGTCTTCAAGAGAAAAATCTTCAGACATAAAATTATCCAATGAAAAACCAAGTACTTGGGAAAACTTCTGTAATTCGATAATATTCAAACTTCTTTTTCCTAACTCAACCTGAGTCAATGAAGACCGCGAAATTCCAACCAATTTACTCAAATCTTCCTGAGAAAACTGTTTTCTTTTTCTCAGCTCCATAATGCGTTGCCCTATCTGAACCTGTGAAATTTTGAAAACCATATTATATTGATAATGATTAATATATGGCAAATATACAAAATGTTTTAAATCAAAACATTTAGAAGTTTCAATTTAAAACATTTGATTACAAATCACGATCAATATTTAAATGGCGCTCTTCCTGTTATCAAAAAAATGAATTGGTTTTCTGCTCATTGGATTAAAAATCAAAGGTTTTAGAGCTTCATTTGTAGTGAATTCAATTTTTGGAGTTACACGCAGTTTGGCTCTGAAATGATCTTTTAATTCCTGTAAAAAAGTTGGTGAGGGATCTTTGACCGCGATTTTTATCAGAATCTCATCGGTTCCCAAATCATTGGTATGAATTTCAATAATGTAACTTTCTATAGCATCAAAATCATTCAAAACATCATGCATTGCGGGTGGATACAAAGTAGTTCCTTTGTATTTTATCATCTGTTGTTTTCTTCCAATAACAGGGCCTACCCGCAATGTATTTCTTCCACACGAGCAAGGATCGGTATGCAACTGAACAATATCACCGGTTTTGAAACGAACCAAAGGCATCGCCTCAATCCCCAAAGTGGTAAAGGTTAACTCCCCTGATTTGCCATTTTTTACGGGCTTATTATTTTCATCCAATACTTCAACAATAATCAATTCCGGATGGTGATGCCCTCCTACTCCATGCTCGCATTCGGTAAAAGCGGTGCTCATTTCGGTCGAAGCATAAGTCGAAAACAACTTAATTTTCCATTTATCGGTTATTTTCTTGGACAGTGCATTCATTGTGAAATCTTGATTTCTCAACGATTCACCTATACAAATAGCACCTTTCACACTGGAATTATTGAAATCGATGTTATGATTTTCGGCGTATTCAATCATTTTCAATAAAAAAGAAGGAACCGTAATCAAATAGGTTGGCTTGTATTTTAAAATCGAATCCCACTGCAATTCCGGTATTCCTGCACCCACACGAATAACACCAACTTTCATTTTTCGAAGACCTAAAAAATAGGCCAATCCCGCCATAAAACGACGGTCAATCGTAGTCATCAACTGTACAACGTCGCCTTGTTTTATTCCGGCACAATCAAACGAAATAGCTTCATTATAAGCCAATCTGTCCAAATCTTTATCGGTTAAACCAAAAGTAACCGGATCTCCCAAAGTCCCGGAAGTAGTTGCATAATCAATGATTTCATGCATTGGAACACATAAAAAATCATCGTTGTATTTTTGGAGGTCTTCTTTCGAGGTAACAGGCAACAAAGCCAAATCCTCAAGAGTTTTTATAGTGGTAATATCAATATTATTTTTAGAAAAAAGCGAACTGTAAAAAGGAGAATTGACATTTACATAGCTTAAAAGTTCCGCCAATTTTTGTTCCTGAAACGATTTTATTTCGGCTGTAGTTGCTGTTTCTATCTTTGGAATCATAATCGTTTTCTATTTATTTTCTTTAAATAATTGATAATTTCCTCTTTTTCAGGAAGTGTGCTAATTTCTTTGGCCAATGCTTTTTCAAATTGTTCCTTAGCCAAAGTATATTTTTTATTTTGATAAAAGTACAATCCTGCTTTATAATAAACAACCCAATAATCAGGATTTAAAGATTGATAATTCTCAATAAAACTAGAATGCAAATTCGATTTATTTTTTAAAACAAGGTCCATTTTTTTATCCTCTATCCGAAACTGCTCATAGTTTTGATAAGCAACAGTTTTCAAAAATGGATCGGCAGGAATATTTCTTTTTTCGTCTTCCAAAGAAACTATACAGTTCTTCACTTTTTGATTTCCAAAAATCGTATTCAAATCATAACAGACAAATTCTCCCAGCTGATAAGGGCTCGCCGATACCCAAACCAATCGTTTCGAGGGTTGGAAAACAACCCCATGATGTGCCAGTAAATGGTTTAAGGCTTTATCGTTGCCATATCCCAAAGGCTGATTATTTATCCCTTCTTTGTTTCGGAGTATATCGACAGCAATTTGAGTCGTTATTTTTGGATTCTCATCCAATAATTGTGTCATTCGGTCAAAACGATATTGGGAATGGCTGTTTTTAATTTGATCTTTATTTCGCTCGTTATCTTTCAAAGCATCACTTTGAAAATGATTGGAACAAACCAATTGATTTCCATTTGAAACCTCATAAACGCCCAAATTATCAGGAGCAATTTCTATCAAAACGGCTTTATTTTCATTGGCACTTCCCACCATAATAGATTCGGATACAAATACTTTTTTCTTTTTGGCTATTGCAATTGCCTCGTCAATGGTTTTGGCATACTGCAATATTTCACGTGTCAAAATTGATATAGGCGTTTTGGCAATCAACGGAATTTTTGACTTACCGGCGTTGATAGTCAGTGTCAGCCCTTCGGCATTCATTCCTGAACAAACGCCAATCATTCCCGGCCAGGTTACCATCATAAATGGATAGCCTTCTTTTGGTTTTATAAAAGCTATTATTTTATCTTTTGCGAAAGCATCACCTGCATAGAAATCAAAATTTCGCCCGAGGATTAAATCCCCATCTTCTGTTTTGTTTCCCCAAACAGCAAAAGAAGTACAACCTACCAAAGCCAGATCCTGTACCGCATGACCAATATCATGAGCGCCATGCAAATACATATCTCTCAAAAAATTAGGCGCTATATAGCTTAAATTCTTCGGTGAATATTGAGAAAGCCCATAAATTTCGGCTTGATATTCATTATCAACATTCTGATATAATTTCCTATTATACCATTTCAAAAAATGCACTAATATATTCCTCTTAAAATTGGACGGAATCAAATCATCAACTCTGTCAAAAAAAACATGTTCCTGCTTTTTTAATAAAGAATCTGTCAAACTTCCTATCGCCAAACCACGTTCCAAAGGATCTCCTTCAACATAGAGTTCCCATAAATTCTGTTTGTTTTTGAGTAAAAAATTATTTCCTGTACAAAAAGCAGTATCAGATTCTTTTGTAACAACTGGAATAGTGTGATTGAAACTTTGCAATTCCGGCTGATGGTGCATTGATTTTGAAGTACCGCAAGAAACGGCCACCAAGGCTAAAACGATGAAAACGATATGACCAATATGTTTCTTCATACGCCTCAATTTACCATCAATCTATGTTTTGATTAATCTTGTTGACCAAATATTCTTTACCTAAAATCTCCGAACAAGTAACAACCGCGCCAATTGTAACTCCTAAAACCCCATGCATATTGATACTTTGACCTGTTAAATAAAGATTATCCAACTTTGTTTTGGAAGGAATAAAGGTTTTCATTGGGTTGTTTGAATCTTTCTCGTAACCGTACATATTTCCATTATGTCCGCCAATATAATCTCTGTACGATAAAGGTGTAGAAGTATGCACCGATTTTATGCAGTCTTTGATTCCGGGAAACTTCCGTTCTATTTCTTCCAGAAAACGATTGGCTTTACGGGTTTTGAAATCTTCATAACTTTCACCTCTTTCATTTTCGTCTGCAATTGTATTAAAAGTATCTTTCCAAATTTCTACATCCGAAAATTTCATGTAGGTTATAAAGGTCATTCCCTCGGCCCAGCCATCTTCTTTTTTAGTAGCATTCATTGAAGCTAAAAATGATTTTGGCCAGTTCTCTTCAGTATAATCCTGAGATGTCCAAACTTCGTCGTAATGCTTGAAATGATAATAATTATGATTCAAATATTTAAAAGTCTTTGGTTTAAAGACAACATAAAGACTGAAGGCCGAAACGCCTCCCTCCAAACTCGAAATCCTATTGACAAAAGCTTTCCTAAAATGGTCTTCACCGGCCATTTTCAAAGTGGTTTTAGGCTCGATATTGGAGATAAAATATCGTGCAGAAACGCTTAATCCGTCTTTCATTCTCGCTGTCGTCACCCTATTATCCACAACATCTAATTGAAGTACCTCTTTGTATTTAAAAGCGACGCCATTGTATTTTTTTAGCTGTTTTATTAGCTGTTTGGTTATTTGACTTCCCCCATTAATGCATCGCCAGGCACTTTGCATAAACGTATTCACCGTCAATGCGTGCACATAAAAAGGTGATTTGTCGCCCAATCCCGCGTATAAAAAATTACTACCTGCCAAAACCGATCGCAATACCTTATTTTCGGTCAAACTATCGATAAATTCTTTTGCATTAATCGTTAAAACATCGTTATCATATTTCCCCTCTGATTTTAAATTATAAAGCGGAAACTTATCACAAGTTTCTACTATCGCTTTGCAATATTTTTCAATAGCTTCTTTTTCATCTGGAAAAGACTGAATCAGCTGTTTTTTAAAATTATCATAACCCTGAGCATGTGGAAATTCTTGTTCATTATCTTCGAACGAAATCAGGTCGTATCCATCCTCATCCATTTTTTTCAGATTCAAGCCATCCATAATTCCGATGTACTTGAAATACTGATTCAGATTCTGACCTTCGCCCAATCCCCCAATGTAATGGATTCCGGTATCAAAAACGGTTTTGTCTCTAACAAAAGTCTGCAGATTTCCTCCATACTGATTGTTTTTTTCCAACACACAAACACTATAGCCTTCTTTGGCCAAAATGACGGCTGAAACGAGTCCGCCTAACCCGCTTCCTATTACAACTACGTCATAGTGTTTTTTCATTTTCATTCCGACCTCTTTTTTAATACAATCAGATTCTCAATAGAAATATCAGTTGCTGTTTCAAATCCAAAATTTACTACTGTATCTTTTAAATTTTCAGCATTTAATAAAATAACGATTGATGCCAAATTACAAATTGATTCTAAATCACTAGAACCCTGTTTATCTGATATCAAAACAATATCGTATTTCTTATGAAGAATTAGTTTTGCAGGATCTAAATACTGAATCTTTCTTTTTCTCAAAATATAATTCGATTGGGCAACCGCTCTGTTTTCATCTGAAAGGATTACCGAATCTATTTTTCTTTGTGGTTCCTGTAAAGCCATGAGCATGTCCAATTGCCCATAATCATCAGCAAAATGTAAAATCTTGGCTTTTGCATCCAAAAATTTATTCAGCTTATAATATAAATTTGAATACTGTTCTACCTCTGCTTTTACAGTTTTTATCACTTGTGGTTCTTTGAAAGCATAACTGTTTATCAGCTTTACTTTAAAATAATCAGCCCCTTCTGAATCCAAACGTATTTTTTTATATTCTGATTTAAAAAAGGCACTTATTTTTTTAGTCCGTTCTACTAAATCAATTCCAAAAGTTGTATCACCATGCAAAATACGATTCAAAACAGTCACAACCGTTGTTCCTCCGTTAATGACAAAATCCCCTTTTGGCAAAACCTCAGAATATCCATGAATAACAACAGGGACAATGTCCAAATGCAATTGTTCTGCCAAATAAAAAGCCCCTTTATGGAAACGCTTGATCGAATTATCTTCAGATCGCGTTCCTTCAGGAAAAACCATAATTGAAAACCCTTCTTCTACTTTGGCCCGCAAATGTTCCACTCCATTGTCCATACCGCTGGAAACCGGATAGAATCCAGCCAAGCGAACTCCTTTCCCAAAAACAGGTGAATTATAAACCCAATCGCTAACCAAAAAAATAATTTTTGGGCTCAGCATTCCTATCGCCAAAATATCCAAAAAGGAACTATGATTCGCAATAATTACGGCTGGTTTATCAAACGTTTCATTAGACTTATTTATGATTTTTCGCTTTACAGAAGGATAAGTTATCAAAACAGAATGCATGAATTTTGACATAACAAAATGAAAAGCTTTCATTTTCGACTTTTTTGAAAAAGGCATAATTCTAATCAAAATTCCTCCTACAATAGACAACAAAAAGCCTCCTAAACCAAAATAGGTAAAAGAAAGAACAGAATGCAACAATCGTCTGATTTCATACGGAGCTCTTCCTTTTTTCACTCTAGTGGTGACAAAGAAATGAAATACCAAAGGTTGTAAAATAAAGGTAATCATCAAGGCCGAGAATATCCCAATCACCGCTATTAAAGCGATGGATTTTAAAGCTGGATGTTTCGCAAAAACAAGAACTCCTATTCCTAAAATAGTGGTTGCGACCGACAATAAAATGGAGGTTCTGTAACTTGGCAGTTCCTTTTTACCAAAAGTGTATTCTTTTTGCAATGCCGAGGTCATAAAAATGCTATAGTCCACTCCTATTCCAAAAATCAAAGTGCAAACAATGATGTTGACCACATTAAACTGCAAGCCAAACATTCCCATAAGGCCTGTGGTAAAAATCCAACTTATTAATATCGGGATAATACTGATAATGGCTAATTCTATTTTTCTAAATGCCAATAGCAATACTAAAAACACTGCTATAAAAGAATAATCAACTAGGTCTTCAAAATTTGTTTTTAGCGTTCCAAGAAACGTTTCATTGGTTTGCTGTCTGTCAATAACAACCAAATTTGGTTGCTTTTTTATTTGATTTACAAAAGCATCTCTTTTATCCTTATGAACTTTTACCAAAGTAGAAATGGTATAAAATCCCTTCTTTTGAGCGATGAACTCATCCAGAAAAAAGGATTTTACCTGTAAATATTCCTGAATCGTTATTGGGCCGAAGTTTTTATCCAATAATTCATAAAAACCATTAAAAGTCGTCGGTTTAAAACCATATTGGTTTCCTTCGCTAATTAAGGCTTTCGTAAGATTTGATTTTTTTTGGGAATTCCAAAAAGTATTCCATTCCTGAATCTTTTGCTTTTGGGCTTCTTCTGAAAAAACAATCCCTCCAACCGAACTGAAATTCAAAATTTCATCGGTCTTTTTATCCTTTTGTAATGCGGTAAAAAGTTGATTATTATTGGCAACAACTTCATCATAACTTTTACCATAAGTAGCTAAATAAATAGATTTTGACGAATCACTATTGGCAATATGTTCCAAATGTTTCTCCGCCATTTTTAATTTCGGGGTCATGAAATTTAAAGCCGAAAGATCATTATTGAAAGTAACCCTAGAATAAGTAAAAAGAGAAACAACCAACAACGTAAGCATTGAGCCTATCAAAAATTTATTTTTGTGGTAAGAATAAGTTCCCAGTTTATCAATAACATTAGGCTTTGGAACAAATCGTTTAGAATTTGACTTATACAAGACCGGTATTAAAATCAAAGAGAAAACTGAAGTTGAAACCACACTCAATCCTGCAAAAATCCCCAAATCCTGTAAAGCTTCCGATTTGATAAAAAACAGGCACAAAAAAGTAATCGATGTTGTGATTCCGCACAGCAACAAAGGCTTTGAAATATCTCTATAAAGTAATTTCACATCTTTGTTATTCCGCAAATGAGTCAAAACATAAATGGAATAATCGGTGGTTTCGCCAAGCAAAATAGAACTAATCCCTAAGGAAATAGCTGAAATACTCCCTTTACAGAAATACAAAACTGCCAAAGCAAAAATTGCCCCAAACAAAGATGGAATAAAAATAATTATAGGAGTTGACAGGTTTCTATAGAAAAAAGCAAGAATTAAAATCAATGTAACCCCAGCAAAAATTGAGGTAGTTTGAACATCTGATTTGATTTGAGTCGCATTGGCAACGGCAACAGGAGTCGCTCCAAAATAAGTCATCTCCACTTTGCCTTTGAACTTCTTATTCAGATTTGTCCTGATTTCTTCGAGATTATGAATAAAAACAGTGTTCTTATCGGTCTCATTGGTCGGCAACTTAGGAGTTACAAAAAGCAATAAATTCCTTTTGTCCTTGGTTAACAGAAATCCGTTTTGAATTGCAAAATCATCACCTACACTAAGCTGTTGCAATTTCTTCAAGGCAATAAACGAAATCCCAAGGGGATCCCGAAGAATAAAATCTTTGGAAACCAAACCCGCCGGTGAGATTATCGATTTATAACCTGAGGCAACGCTATTGGCTATGCTGTCCTTTTGTAATTTCCTTTGAATAACTGCATAATCCTTTTGATCCAAAAAAAGAGGCAGATTGGCATAAACAAAATCAAAGGTTTCCTGAATATTTTCTTCTTCAATTTTGCCCTGAATTTTGGCGACAAATGGTTTGCAATTACCATCCAAACTATCAATAAAGGCATTGGCATATTCGGTCAAATTCTCTGGTGAACTATTTCCTTCAGCCGAAATGATAATCGAGATTTTATCGGCAAAATTTACCTGATTCAATACTTTGGATGTCACTCCCGATTTATCATTGGAAGGGATCAATTGATTTATATTTTCCTGAAAAGTTATTCTCGACGCAAAAAATCCCAAAAACAAAACCATAGCAATGACGATTCCAGCCGAAAGGAATTTCCTTCTCGTCATAAATGCATGTAAATCGTACAGGTAATTGCGCATACCGCTATTTTTTATTTTTAAAATTATCCACTAAAGCTAATAACAGATAACTTGTAAGACCAAATACAACAGCCATAAAAGTTGCTAAAATAAAACTTCCGACAACATATTGGGCTATATTTTTTTGAATATCAGCTAAAGTCATATCCATATTCAAAATCAAAGGTTTGTCGCTAACAATAAAATAGCTTCCTATTTTCAGCGATCCGTAAATAACAAAAGGAATCAAAGGTGGAAAACTGATATTGGAAAAGGCAAAAGCAATAGCTTTATTTAGCTTCAGCAAAACAGCCAAGAACAAAACCAAAATAGTTTGAAATCCCCAAAAAGGAGAAATTCCGATAAAAACCCCCAAAGCAATTGAAAACGCTTTTCGGGCATTCGAATCATTGCTCTCTAATATATTTTCAAGGAAAAATTTCTTAAGTCCTTTTTTTTTTAGTTTCCGAAAAAAATCTCTTGGCTTTATATAAATCAGGGCAATAGTAACCAAAAAGGTATTGAGAATGCTGATTCGGGTAAAATCTTTGAAAGGCCTAAAATGAGAAACCCGTTCTTCCGGATCATACAAAACCTGAACAGGAATGTTCTTCACTGCAACACTTTTCCATGCCGAACGGACAATTACTTCGATTTCAAATTCAAATTTATTTGTAAAATAACGGTTAGGGATTTTTCGTAAAGGATACAATCTAAAACCTGATTGAGTATCTTCCAACTTATTGCCGGTTTCAAACCAAAACCAAAAATTAGAAAACTTATTCCCGAAACTGCTTTTTCTAGGAACATTTTCCTGAGTCATATTTCGGCTTCCTATTAGGAGAGCATCACCATCCTTTTCCAAAGACTCTATAAAAGCAGGAATATCCGATGGAAAATGTTGCCCGTCAGAATCAATCGTAATGGCATAATCATAGTTTAAATCTAAAGCCTTTTTGAAACCATCACGTATCGCCATTCCTTTTCCCATATTTTTGGAATGGTGAATTTGTTCCAAATTTGGATACATTTCCAGAATCCGAGCAGTTGTGTCTGTAGAACCGTCATTAACCACAATAACATTGGAAGTGTATTGTAAAACGGAATCCAAAACACGCTTTAAAGTCTTGTGATTATTATAAGTGGGTATAATAACACATACTTTGTATTGCTCCATTGCTGTTGTTTCTGGAAAATTATTATTCATTTATTATTCTATTCTTTACTATTTAACCGACTGTTTTTCAGCTTCCGAAAAACTCTTAGATTGCGAAATAAAGTCACCAATATACGTTTTCAAAACTCCAGTTTGCTCCTTATAATGATCCAACAGAAACTTTTTGTCCTCTTTTTTGTTTGCTCTGTAATTAACAATCTTTGGAACATTTTCCTGAATGCTCAATCGGATCATTCTTATTTCTATTGAATTGGGTTCATTTGCTACAGCAAAATCGATCAAACCTGCGCCTTCCTTGAATTTTTTGGATTTATCCGAAACTTTCTTTTCCAATTTTGAAAGAATGGCTATAGAAGCACCTTTATAAGCCACTAAGGTTTTGATATCCCCTTTATTTACCTCAATTAGCTTTTGGAAAAATTCTTTAGCATTACTTTCTGAGTTATTGGCTGATGCATACAGTTTTCTGATTTCTGTAAGGGAAGGAATACTGAAAAACAATATAAAAAAGGTCAAAAAGATAGTTTTCATTAAGCTGAAATTGAAAAATTAATGTGATGTGATTTTAGATTTTTCTGTAAATACTGCTCAGTTTCAAAGCAACAGTTTCATCAAAATAGCTCACATTTTTAACTTTAACCAAATTGTCTTCTGTTTGGGCGATATCCAATTCCAAAAGCAATTCGGGAGTTTGAAAAGGATTAATCAAAGCCATGAATTTTACATTTGACAATGATTGCATGAACAACAAACTTCCTGTAATTTGCTCGGTTAGTTCTTTAATAATTTGCATCATGCAAACTCCGGGCATGATTGGATTTCCTGGAAAATGTCCGTTAAAAACATCGTGTTTTTCGTTGATTAAAATCACAGCCTTATACTTGGAATCGGTTGTGTTTTCCAATGAAATTATTTTATAAAAATCTTTTAAAATCATATTTTTTTCGAATGAATAGGAAATCCTTATCTGAAAATTGTTATTTGTACTATAATCTCCAAAAAAACAGTTAATCTTTCTTAAGTATTATTTTACTCTAAAAGTATAACTAATTCCGAATTGAAAAGCGTAATTTAAAATGATATTATCATAATAGTAATCATTATTATTCACATCATCATAACCATAAATATCAATTAATCCATGTTTAAATCTTGCTTCAAAAGTCAAACCATTTGGCAATGAATACCCAATTCCACCAACAAAAGCAATGTCAGCACCAATAGGGCTTGTCCCATAATTAGGAAAATTATCATCAATTTTAATATCCAGTGAAGGACCTGCTAATACATGAAATCCATTTCCTCCAAAATGAAATTTACCAACAGCTCCAATCGTCAAATAATTTAAATCATAATTTACATCATTATATCCATATCCTCCTATGAGAAATTCACGAGATTTTGCACCTTGTCTGGAATAAGTCAATTCTGGTTGAAGTGTGAAATATTTATTAAATTTTACTGCTACTGATCCTCCCACATAAAAATCTGGTTTAATATCACTAGATCCAAAGTTGGTTAAATTTGAAAGATTTAAACCGCCACGAATACCTGGACTAACAGATACTTGAGCTTGTGAAGTTAATAGACCAGTAAATAAAACAAATGCAATTAGTGTTACTTTTTTCATTTTTGTTTGTTTTTAAGATAAAGTATTTTTTTATTCTGATTTAAAATAGTTTAAGTCAATTTTCAACTTAATGTTTTGATGAATAATTTGAACTCTTTCAGCAAAAATATTGTTTTCTGTAATAAAAATAAGCATAAACTTTTCTTTTGTCTTCGAAGAACGAACGATTTTTTCTAATTGATGATTCTTTTTAGAGTAGAAAAGATAATTGTCACGATTTCCGTCTGCTGATTTATAAATATTATCCGATTCGTTTTCAAATTGTTCCTGAACTAAATATTCTTTTTTAAGAAGCAATCGAAAATCTTCTTCCAAAGTATTAATCAAGATTTTACGGTCTAGCTCCGAAACAATCGAATTGACTTTAAAATTATCTTCCGAAATTTCAAAATCCATCAGTTTGTTTCCAAACTCAGTTGTAAAAACTACTCTATGCGTAGTATCATTTATTTTCTTGGCAATAAAAATCCCTGTTAACTCGTGCCCATAAACCGTAATGTTTGCTTTGTAAACATAATCCATCTCCGGATTGGAAAAATAAGGCACTTCAAAAATCGCTTTTTTTAAGGGCACAGAAGCATAATCCTGTACCACTTTATTAGTTGAACAAGAGCACAAAACAAGAACCAAAATAATGCTAATTCGCAAAAGAAGCTTCATCGACTTTGGCATTTATTACTTTGTTTTTTAACACAATTCGGGTATAATCAGCTGAGGATTCCAATAATTTGACCTGAACAACAGTAGCATCTTCTTTGTCAAAAGTCAATTCAATTTGTTTAATGTATTTTTTGAGGGTAGCATCTTTCGGAATAAATCGGACACTATTTTGATCTTTATTTTTAAAATACGAAATAGAAAATTCCTTATCATCAAACAAATCACCGCTCACACTTCCTACAATCAGTTTGTTTATTTTTCCAAATAACTTACTATTACCAATATCAACAGCACTTTTCTTTCCCTCGTCATTAATCAATATTTTGCCGTTTTTAAAAACTATCGAATAATTATACGGTTTTTTATACTGCCAAAGCAATGAATTGGGTTCCTTGAAAATCATTTTTCCAGAAGTTTCTATGTCTTTTGACAGAAAATCGAGATGTTTGTACTGAACAAAATCAGTGCTTAATGTCTTGATTTTTTTGGAGACAGCAACAACAGATTGCTTGAATGCAGAGATTTCACTTTCGCTCATTTTTTGTTCCTGAGCAAAACATTTTAATTGAAAACCAATTAAAAATAATACAATTATATAACTTCTAATCTTCATAAGCTTTAATATTCAGGAGTTCCTCTAACGGAACAACCACATAATTATTTGTTTGTAAAAACGACAACAATTTTTCCAGTACGTTAGCCGTTTCTAGCGAGGTATCGTGCAAAAGTACAATTCCTCCGGGTTTAATTCTTTTGACAATTCGATCTAAAAGGAATTTTTCTTTTTTAAAAACCCCATCCAGAGAACGAATATTCCAACCAATTGTTTTATGATTTGTAACTGCTAATGCCCTGCGGATGGAAGGATTTGTAACTCCGTAAGGCGGACGAAACAATGATGGCTTTTTCCCTATAACTGATGCTATCAAATCATCGGTTTTATTAATTTCGGCAATCACTTTATTTTTTCCGTAAAAATCAAAAAAAGGTGAATGGCTGTAAGTGTGATTCCCAACGGTATGCCCTTCGGCTACAACTTTTTTTAAAATTTCAGGATGTATTTCTATATTTTTACCGATGCAGAAAAATGTGGCTTTGGCATTGTACTTTTTTAAAAGTTCCAAGACCGTCAGCGTCATCTCATGGGGACCATCATCAAATGTCAACGCAATTTTTTTTTCCTTTTTAAATCGATTACTGCAATATGCTTTAACATGATAATTGGATCCAATAAATGCAGAACCAAGAAAAACTATCAAAATCCAAAGGCAAGCAGTAATTACAAAATACTTCATTTCTATTACTGCATTAAAACTAAAAAAAGTCAATATCAGTAAAACCGAAACAAAAAAAAAGGTTATAATTTTGTGTTTCAACAGCCGGAAATTAAAGTGAAACTATGGTCAATTCCGTTACGCTGATTGTATAACAGAATCTTTTTATAAGATGGTT
Source organism: Flavobacterium aquiphilum (assembly GCF_027111335.1). Lineage (NCBI taxonomy): Bacteria > Pseudomonadati > Bacteroidota > Flavobacteriia > Flavobacteriales > Flavobacteriaceae > Flavobacterium > Flavobacterium aquiphilum. The sequence goes on from NZ_CP114288.1 coordinate 3,970,214, forward strand.
TAGCCAATTCATTTAGCTTTACAATATCAGGAACAGTTTGGGTTTGAATAATTTTGGAACCAACCCATAATCCAAATGCCGAAGCGGTATAATACTCGCCACACAACTGTTTGTAATATACTTGCGGAATATTGGTAAAAATACTCTTGGATAGATTTTTATAATACAAATCCGAATCCACATCACCATTATAGCCTAGCAAAACTGCATCAATATCGGTAATTTCTAAACCATTAGAAGTTAGGAAAGAAACGATTTTATTTTCAACGTCTGCTATTTCCAATTTATTGATAATTTCTATATCCAAAATTTCGGCAATTGTGTTCTCTTTTCTTTCATTTTCCAAAACAAAAAAGCTGGCTCCTTCTCCCTGAACAACTCCTTTTGTTGTGGATTCTAAAATCGAGTAAGCTCCTTGATTTTCTTTCTTAATAAAACCTGCCAATTTGAATAATGACATCGTATAATCGGCAGTTTCATCAATTCCTCCAACCAATATACTGGAAGCATCCCCTTCTTCAATCATCATTTTGGCATCAAAAAGTGCCGATTCAAAAGAAACTGTACCATTCACATACGTCAGATTATAGGCTTTACATTGCAATCCCAAAGCGATTTGCCCACCGACAGTATTGTGTGTTGATTGAATAAACGAAGTCGGAGTCAGAAATTGCTCGTCATTATCCAAAATAGTCTTCAAAAACTTCTCTGAATCTTCAATGCAACCCATTCCCGTACCAGTAATAATTGCATCAACGGTTTCCAAATTAGCTTCCCTCAAAGCAAGAGCGGAAGCTACAATTCCGTTTTTCACTCCTTTAGCCATTCTTCTAATGGCTGCAGGAGATATAAAATCTTTGTAAATTGGAGTTTTTAGTGGCAGAATAGTATCCGTTACATTTAATTCTGCTTCTTCCAAAAAAACAGTATCGAACGTTTTTTGAACCGAAATACAACCTAATCCATTGATGTATGTTTTTCTCATTTACAGCTATTAATTCTTTGCCTAAATATTAACTAAAAATCGGACTAATTTTATTTTTCAAAATAATATCATTTATCGTTTAGAATTTTCTCAATTTTATGATATGCTTCAAGTATATTTTCAACATTTGAATTTTTGTTGTGATACAATAATGAAGTATAAATGATAAAAATATTTCCCTCAGATTCACAATTTATAATATTATCTACTTTAGTAACCGATTCTAAACTACTGTTTCTATACCATCTGCTAAAAACTTTAAACCGTGATTCGGCTTTCTCATCATTTTCAGAACAAACATAAATTAAGGCATTTTCTACATTCGCAAAGAAAGCAGTTATAATATCCGTAATAGTTTTTAATACTAAAGAATCAAAAGGTTCAACTTTATCAGTAATTTTTTCAATTACAATTTGATAAATATTTTCAATATGAACCTCTGAAGCAACATCAAGTGTTTCATCAACAATAAAAACAATTTTATATTCAATATTGTTTTTAGTTGTAAAATTATAAGAACTTGTCGCTTTATTAAAAATGTAGTTATATTGGTTTGGCAAACTTGATTCCTTTTTGAGTTAATTTTTCAATAGGAGTATTGCCTTTCAAAAATGAACGAACCATAGCCTTATCTGAAACCATTCTGGTTATAGATTTCATTATTGCTTCTTTATTTGTGGTCTTATTATTCATATAACAAAAGTAATGCGATAAATTCAAAACAAAACAATATTATAATTATTATTTTTTATAATCATTAATAAAACTATAGAATACAACTATTTCAAAACACCCTGTTATTCAGTTCATTATTATTCGCTTTTGGAAAATATAAGTGTCGAACAATTTCCTCCAAATCCAAAGGAATTAGAAAGTACATGTTCTATATTTTTATGTTTTAAAGTCGTTTGCGGTACCAAATTGAATTCTTCCATCGGGGTTTTAAAATTCAAATTTGGGAAAACCACATTATTTTGGATAGCCAATACACTATAAACAGCTTCAATAGCTGCTGCTGCTGCCAAAGTATGTCCGGTAAAAGGTTTGGTTGAACTAAAATCAGGGACTTTACTTTCGCCAAACAATCTCACTATTGCCCTGCCTTCGGACAAATCGTTATTAGGCGTTGCTGTACCGTGAACATTGATATAATCGATTTGTTCCGGTTGCAATTCGGCTATTTTAAAAGCTTTTTCCATTGCCAAAAAGGCGCCGTCACCATTTTCGGAAGAAGCAGTTTGATGAAAAGCATCGTTGGCATTTGCATAACCTGAAACTCTTGCCAGCACTTTTTTGTTTTCTTTTTGCACCAATTCCTCTGATTCCAAAACCAAAAAAGCTGCCGCTTCACCCAGATTCAATCCGTTTCTGTTATTATCAAACGGACTATTATAGCCATCAGACAAAATCATAAGTGTTTTGAAACCGTTGATTGTAAACTTCGACAATGCATCAGTTCCACCCACAATAACGCGATCTAGTTTACCCGATTTTATCAGTCTTGCTCCCAGCATAATAGCATTTGCTGCAGATGAACAGGCCGTACTGATCGTGGTTACCATGCCTGTCAACCCCAAATCTAGCGCAATCTTATCAGTATTATCTCCTGCATCATGACTGCCAATGTATTTTACAACTTCGGGATTATCAAAATATTCGTAGTAATAACGCTCCGTCATATCCATTCCGCCCACACTGGTAGCCGAAATTAATCCAGTCCTATATTCATTAATGGAACTTATTCCTGCATTTTTCACCGCTTGTCTGGCTGCAAATGTACCCAGCATTGCGGTTCTGGAAAAATTATTGTCTTTTCCCAATTGAAGTTCTTCGGCCAACTCTTGATTGGTTTTCTTGATTTCACCAACCTTTATTACATCAACATGTGCTGTCGCTATATTTTCGATTGTTGTAATTCCTGCCTGGCAATTCAGTAATGCATTGTAATTTTCTTCAACCGAATTACCGATTGAAGAAATAATACCCATTCCTGTTATTGCGATGCCTTTATTCATTTTAGATTGCAGAATTTAGATTTTAGATTTTGTATTGCGAATAAAAAACTTCGTTTTTAAATAGTATTTAATCTGGTATTAACTGTTTTTAATGAACTAACAAAAATCGCTGTTAATTGATTTCCTTCGTCTAATAATTTTTGAGTTTCTAAATCAGATAACCACCTTTTTTCATTAATTATTTCTAGCCAAAAAACAGTTTCATCAGCTTCTTCCAAAACAATATTCATTTTTGAAACAAACTCCTTATCACTTCTTGCCCTGCAAACTGCTCTATAATTTGCCCCAACAGAAGTTCCACTTCTTACAATTTGGTTTGAAATCGCTCTGCAGGCAATTGAATTTGGCATTTTTTCTATCAAATTTATAATCTCTAAAGAAAACTGCTTAGTTCTTATTTTTAATTCATTTGTAGTCATAGTGTTTAAAGATTTTAGAATTCTGATTTTAGATTTTGTTTTAGTAATAAAAAATTAAAATACAGAATCGGTGCATTATCAATACTAATATAATTATAGATTCCAATTAATCTAAAATCTTAAATCTTAACTCTAAAATTACTTAACTCTATTTTCGTTTATATAAGCAGCCATTGTTTCAATGGATTTAAAAATAACTTTCCCCTCTTTTGGGTCAACTAATTTAATTCCATAATCTTTATCAAGCATTACAATAAGTTCCAATGCATCAATAGAATCAAGTCCTAATCCGTCACCAAATAAGGCATCATTGTCATTTATATCTGCCACAGCGATATCTTCCAGATTCAATACTTCGATGATTTTACCTTTTAATTCTTGTTTTAATGCTTCCATAATATTATTGATTGTATAGTTGTTTTAATATTTTCTTATTGTGTTCTAATTCGCCTTCTTTATCTATTAAATACAGAAAGGCATTGTAATCTTCATTGTGATATTCAACCCAGCCACACAAAACTTTATCCGCCTTTCCAGTTTTCAAAAGTATATTGCTATAATTCTCCATAAAAACGGGGTTGTAATCCGCAAATATAAAGAAAGAATTTTCGCTTTTCAATTGATGTCTGATACTAATTTCCCCCAAACAAATATTAGGCAAGGTATAAACAAAAACTGCCGGACTCGGATAATAATTTTCGGGATCCGAAATTGAATTCTGATATTTAACATCGGTATCCAAACTGGATGATTTGTTGGCAAATACCAATGCAGTGTTGTTTTCTTCAGAAGAATTGCCTTCTGTTTTCAAAAGTAATTCTGCTCCCAAAAAAGCCAATTTACTCAAATTATCCATTTTAAAAAACTTCGGATAATTTATTTCCAAATGCTGATAAGCTTTCTTTGAAAAATCAGAAAAAACAGTTGAATCCGTTCCAAAAACAACGTCGCCATTCAGCAAAATTTGATTATTTTGGATGGTGCAAAAGAATTTTATATATGTTTTCTCTAATGTCATTAATTTACTTTTTCAAATAAAACTGCTGTGTTGCAGCCTCCAAAACCCGATGCTGTTTTTAGAAAATAGCGAATGTTTTTATCTTCATTTTTTTCGATAACATTAATCGGCTGACTCACTCCTATTTCATCGAAACCCAATGAAACAAAAAGCTCTTCTTCCTGTACTGACTGAATTCCAATAACGGTTTCCAACAATCCGGAAGCTCCTAATGTGTGACCGTAAAATCCTTTAAGACTGTTAAGCGGTGCATTTCCAAGCCCCAACCTATTCAGGGCTATTGCTTCCATTTCGTCATTAAAAGGAGTTGCTGTGCCATGCGCTGAAATATAATCAATTTGAGTGCTGTTAATTTTGGCTTCCGCCAAAGCACTCTCAATGCTTCTATAAAGTCCTTCGCCGGTTCTGGAAGGCCCAGAAATATGATTGGCATCATTGATGGAACCGTCACCTAAAATTTTTATTTTGGCATTTTCTCCATTCGATGAAACCAAAACAGCTGCAGCAGCTTCTCCCAAGGTTACTCCGTTTCTATTTACAGAATACGGTTTACATGGCATTTCACTCATTGCTTGAAAAGAATTGAATCCTGACAAAACAAACTTCGAAACTTCATCACCAGCAACAATAAAAACATTGTCATAAAGTTCCGCCTGAACTAACCTTTTGGCTACTGAAACCGCCAATATTCCGGAAACACAAGCATTTGAAACAACAATAGGTTCTGTTTTGAATTCAAAAAAATCAACGATGTTTTTTGCCAGTTGATTCAAATAAGCCTGTTGGACATTTTCGGTTTCCAGTGCTGTAACATTCCCTTTTGTGGTAGAAAGTATAAAGGCTGTCCGTTCATTTAAAATGACTTTTGAATTTTTAATGATTGGTTCCAAAGCCAAAATCATCATTTTTTCCAGTCTGGAATAATTCACAGCTGTAGTCATTTTGGCGAAAGCCAAATCCAAATCTACATCACTGATTATAGAAGCATAAAAAGGGCTATTAAACAACTTTGGCTTATCCTGCAATTGAATACCCGAAACCGCATTCCTAATATTTTTTATATTGGAGGCCACATCAAACCCTAAGGGTGTAATGCAGTTTGTTTCGTTTATATATACTTCTTTTATCATTCTATTTTATCAATCCCATCTTTTTCTTCCATTCTTCAAAAAAAGGAGGATTCGTCAACATTAATTCGCCTTTGCTATCCAAAAAAACCTGAACAGTTTCACCGGTACAGGCAATTTCATTATTGGCATCGAATATGGTATATTTAAAAATCATTTTTGCAGCCGGCGTATCAATCATCGTGGTTTCTATACGGATCACATCGCCATAACGCAATGATAATTTATGTTCACAAACCGATTTTACAATGGGCGTGGTATATCCAGTTTTGGCTATATCCAAGTAGGAAATTCCGTAATGACGTCCAAAAGCTTCTCTTCCATCTTCAAAATAGGTAATATAATAGCCGTGCCACACTATTCCTAGTGGGTCAGTTTCATTAAACCGTACTCGAATTTCTTCTGAAACAGTCAAACCGGTTGTGTCTTTATACAGCTCTTTTCTTCTTGTCATAAAGTAATGCCATTGTAGTGGTTACTACAAAAAATAAAAATAATAAAAATAATTCCGGAACCAAGTCCCAAAATGTCCCGTTGCGCAAAAGTACATCATAAAATGCTTCAAGTCCCCAATTCATTGGCGAGGATTGTGCAATCACCTGCATTATTTTCGGCATGGCAAATACAGGAACCCAAATTCCGCCGATAGCCGCCAAAATAATTACAGAAGTTGCCCCAAAAGGAGCTGATTGTTCCTGAGTTTTGGCCACCGTTCCCAATAGAATTCCGAAACCTATAGCCGCAAGCCCCGAAAACAAAGCCACAACACTCATCAGAATAAGATTCCCCTCCACATTAAGCGACGGCAAACCCAAATGCGGAAACAGATATACTGCAACAGCAATCATCATATAAAACTGAATCTGGCAAATGATTAAATACATCACTGTTTTACCTGCCAGAACAATAAAATTAGGAACCGGATTAGTACGCAAACGGATAAAAGTCCCTTGCGTTTTTTCCTTTACCATATTGATAGACAAAGGAATTACAATAAAAAATACTGCAAAAAGTGTCCAGGCAGGAACATTATGCTGAACCGAATTTGGAGTAATATCTTTGTTGTTGATTTTAGGAACGATCTCTTTGAATGTGATAAAACTCTTTTGGTCAAACTTAGCATTTTCATCGCCCAATTGTTCCTGAAAAGCAGTATAAATTGATTTGGTTTCTATTTGAGAAATCATTTTATCAATTCCGTTCATCACACCGGCTTTAAAACTCAACTGCACTGCAGGATCAAAATAAAGCTTAACTTCTTTATGGTTAACCAATTTAACCTTTGGTTTTGTTGCCGATGAATCAGCAAATCCTAAACTGCTCACAATCTTTTGAACATTCTGATCAATTTTAGCCTGCAAATCGGTACTTAAATGTGACGGGATAATAACAGCCAACTGGTATTTACCTTTAAAAACGGCTTCTTTGGCGACAGCTTCAGTAATTGGTTTGTTATCAATGGAAGTAACAACAGTAAACACTTTGCTCTTTTGCAGATTGTCAAAAATCGTTTTGGAAACATTTCCGTTGTCATAATCAACCAAAAGAATTGGTATTTTGACATCATTCCCTTTTTTATAACTACTGTCCTGAATGAGTGTCACTGTTATAATCAATACCAATGGCATCAAAAAAAGAGTCACTACCCCACCCATATCCCGTTTCAGCAACAGGAATTCTTTGTAAACAGACATCCAAAGTTTATATAGCATCTCTCAACTCTTTTCCGGTTAATGAAATAAAAACATCTTCCAGATTTCTGGCATTTGCAGTGGTTTCAATTAAATTCTTTGGTGTCCCTTCAGCATAAATTTTACCGTGATCTACTATCGCGATATGGGTACAAAAATCCTGAGCCTCTGATAAATGATGCGAAGTATAAATAATAGTTGTCCCGGTTTTATTGAGTTCCTTAAGATACTGTATGATCACATTTTTGGAATGTACATCTACACCAACAGTAGGTTCATCAAGAAAAAGAATTTTGGGATTGTGCAGAATTCCGGCAATCAAATTGACGCGTCGTTTCATACCTCCCGAAAAAGTCTCTATGCGCTTATCTGCAAATTTCAAAAGACCTAAAAAATCAAGGCTGTCAATCACTTTTTCTTTAAGATCATTTCCTTTTAAACCGTACATACTTCCAAAATACAGTAAATTTTCCCTAGCTGTCAAAGTTGGATATAAAGCGTATTCCTGCGGTACAACACCTATTATTTTTTTGATTTCATTTACATGTTCGGCATAAACTAAATTATCAATTGTAAAAGAACCCGAAGTAGGTCTTATCAATCCGCAAAGTATCGAAATCAAAGTGGTTTTACCGGCACCGTTTGGCCCCAGTAAACCAAAAATCTGCCCTTCTTTTATATCCAAAGAAAAGTTATCCAAAGAATACATTTCGGCATCTTTGTAAATTTTTGACAGATTTGTTATTTGGATAATAGAATTCAAAATAGAGGTTCTTTTTTAGCTAATTGCCTTTTTCAGTTTTTTAAAAAATGCTTCTTCCCTATCAGCAATTACCAAAAGATTATCAGAAAGCATATTGTAAACATCAACTTTGGTGCTTCTATTTTTATAAACACGGGAAGCTTCTACGGCAAAATCTCTCCATAAATCGCCAATCGCAGTCATTTCAAGCGATAAAGTCTGCAGTTCATCATTTCCTAACACAATCGCCGCTTCCTGTAAAAAGGCCGCGTATATAAATCGGAAACCACCACCGCCAGTTCCTATTTCTTCCTGCATTCTTACTACTTGAGCCAAATAATGATTGGCTTTTTTAGTTCCTTCTTTCACAGGCCATTTCTTAATCAGTTTGGCAACAAGACGCATTCCGCGCACACCTATTATCGGCATAGGTGCCAGCATATCACGGCAAGTATTTTTAATCCCTTTTATAATCGCTCCTTTCAAATCGACATTGGCAGGAACTTGAATTGGGTAATATATCTGCCCTCTTGGAGCAAAAGCACCTTTGGCAAAACGAACTTTATTCAATTCGGCATGAGTCAGCGTCGTTACGTTTTCCATAACTGGATCACTGATTAAATAATCTGTTTCTGTTTTCCCGTAAACCACCAAATTGTGGGCATTGAAATGAAAACGGTATTCATCTGGAAAATATGTCAAATTATACACTCCCACCTGTAATCCCGAGGGAATATTATTTTTTAAATTTTCGTCCAAAGCTTTAATAGCATTGGCTTCGCTGGAGAATTTCTGTCTTTTGATTTTTAAGCCTAAACGTTTGGCCGCTTTATTAAAAATTTGGCCCGGCATCGGTCTGTAACTGATGGCTGGCGCATAATTCACTTTTAAAAAAGGCAAATAAACAAAGAAAAGCCCGGAACCAATCCCAAAAATCATTGGTTCACTAATATTCAATCCATTATGTTTTAACAAATTGGAAGCAACCCCATTCTCACAATGAGCCGATTGATGATGTGCAAAATTTGTTTCCATTAATTTGTTTTAAAATTTTTCAATTCGTCTATAGTAATATTAAAAGAATCAGCGTATTTTTTTAAAATAGAATCACTTAAGCCTTCAAAAACTTTAGGTTTGAAGTGTCTTTTTACACGCCATTGCCACATTCCTACATAACTGGAAAGTACTCCTAAATCCATTCTGCAGAATTCCATATAATAAAAAATCGGACTCACTTCATTATTCTCCACTTTTGCTTTAGCAATCGCAATACGTTCGCTGATTTCTTCGATAGAGTTTGATAGAGCAATCGTTTTTGGTTCCCAACCTGTACTCAAAGCAGTAGTATAATTACCGTTTTCGTCTGTGGCATAAACCAGCTCTTTCATGTTTTTATTCGAAAGATTGCCTTTGTCTTGAGGAACTTCTTCTTTTTTCATCGTATCTTTCTTATTTATGTTCTTGGATAAATAATGTGATTTCACCTTCCAGTAGCAATTCATCTGCTCTGAAAGTCTGACTTTTCATGGTACACAAACTATATGAGTCGGTAATAAATTTGGACACTAACAACGCTTTCGTGTAAATAACATCCCCAACCTGTGGCAAAGTATGGATTTTTAATGTTTTGATACCACTGATAAACCCAACAACATTCACCCCCTCTTTATCATTATAATTTTCATCAATAAAATAATCTTTGGCCACTACGGATGAACAGGTTTGAGCCATGTTTTCCACTAAACCAGATTCTGTAAAAAAACCATTCTCCAGAAATATATTGCCTGCTTTAATTTCAAAAACGGTTTCGACCTGTTCGTCATCCATTTTCAAGATTAAATCCACCATTAGCATCGGAGCCCGATGTGGCAAATATTTTTTTATATCAACTGGGTTTGAAGTCTCTCTTTTATTCACAATGTCCTAAATTATTTAGCCAAAACAGTCTTCATTTGACCTTTGGCTATTTCAACATCATCCAATTTGGTCACCACATCAACCAAAGTAATCCCTCCAAATTCCTGTAATATCGAAACGGTTGTTATTATTTCGTCATGAAGTTTGGGTAATTGGCTTATTTCAATATCTTTTACAGAACCAATATAACCTGTTGGAGCCTGCATCTTTTTTAAATAAAACTGATATCCGGTATGCAATGCCACTGATTGCGCCATATGTTCTATTATACCCGACTCAAGAAAAAAATCATTTTCCAGAAAAAGAGCATCGCTTTGAATTGTAAATCCTGAAACCAATTCTGTCTCCGAATAGGAATACAGCTTATCTACCATTACAAATGGGAATCTTTGCGGAATTAAAGTTTCAACAAAGTCTTTTTCTCCTAATGGATTATTTCTAACCACCGTCATTAACAAACCGTTAAATAAGCATAAGCATAAGAAAAACGACCGCTTTCAGGAACAGATAAAAGTATTTTATTTCCTTTTTTCAATTTTCCTGAATTCATTAATTCTTCTAAAGCCAAATAGATTGAAGCCGCACCAACATTTCCTACGTAAGCCAAATTCATGAACCATTTTTCCATTGGGATGACCATACCTCTTTCTGCCAATGACTTACTCAATCCATCCACAAAATAATGAGACGAAACGTGCGGCAGGAAGAAATCAATTTCGGAAGCAGAAACATTATTTTTAGACAAAGCCTCGGCCATACTTTGAGAACCTTTTACCAAAATAAACTCATCCAATAATTTAACATCTTGTTTGAAAGCAAACAAAGATTCATTCAACCATTGGTCAGTATTATAGTCATTCCACGGTTTTATTTCTCCGTTTTCCAATTTGTCCCCACCAGCATACATACAAGTTTCCAATTCGTATGCATAGGAGAAAGCTTCCATCCATTCTATTTTTAAAGAGATGGAACCTTTTGGTTTATTTTCCAATAAAAAAGCTCCTGCTCCATCAGATAACATCCAGCGCAAAAAGTCTTTTTTGAAAGCCAAAATCGGTTGTTCTTCGAGTTTTTTTAAATTAACAACTTCATTTTCAAACTTATCAGCCTTCATCCAGGTCGATAACTTTTCTGAACCTGTACAAACCGCATTTTGGGTATTACCTGATTTTATCGATAAATATCCAAATTTTAAAGCACTCATTCCGGCACAACATACTCCTGAAGAAGAATTTAGTTCTACCGATTTATTCTTCAATAATCCATGCACCATTGATGTATGCGAAGGCACCAAAACATCTGGAGTCGTTGTTCCGCAAGACAATAATTCCATGTCCTGAGCTGTGAAACTTTCATCAAATAATCCTTGAATAGCATTTTTTGTCAATTCAGCATTATTATGTGTGCTTTTTCCATTTTTGTCCAAAGCATAATATCGATTGACAATTTTATTGTTTCTTAATATCAGTCTTCTGGCTTTGGATGCGGTTTCATTTATTAACCCCAAATAATTCTCCATTTCATCATTAGAAATAGCATCATTCGGTAAAAATTTGGCCGCTTTTGTAATATATACATCAAACATAATAATCTAATTTATTCCTTTATAATATTCTAATTCTTTCCTTATTTTTTGAACTTTTAACGGATAAGTAAGAACGTGCAAGATATAAACTATTGGCGAGATTAACCAAATAGCCAATAATAAATACACTTTAAAAACTTTTGTCCAAGCCTTTCTGGATTCCCCTTTATTAATGATTAAATTAGACCATTTTGCAAAAATTTTATTGGCTGTCCTATCAACTGTAACTAAATAAGAGCTGACTTTAACAGCATCTACAGCAACCAATTTGGACTGCAGATCATCCATATTATTATCGTTCAATCCCGAAAGAATGACTTCTCCAAATTTTGTGGATTCATCAATATCCTTATCCGAAACACCAGGTAAAGGAAAGATTCCGAGGTATTTTTTCTTAACCCCAGAAAACATCCATTCCACAATTGTAATAACACTTATTAAATTCCCTACTCGATCAACCAAAGCGATATTCCCTTTTAATACTGCATTATTTTGTTTCAATAAGGCTTTCACTTTTTCCTGAGCCATCACCCACATATTTCTGGAACCATTTATAGTTACAACCGGGGTATTATTTAAAAGAATTTTAGCTTCCGGGCTTTTCAAAAAGGAATTTACAGGAATTGAAGGAGTTAAATACCAAACCTGATAATTCAACAAAATCAAATCAAATTTAGTGTTCATTATTTCTTCTGAAACCGGTTTCAAAGCAGTTGGAATCTGCAAAAAAGATTCGGGGAAAGCACCAAAAAAAGCTTCACTATTCCAAGGAAAAGGAAATGGCTTTTCTAACTGAATTTCATGAAATAAAACATTGATATTATCTGAATTCAAAAATGGCTTTGCAATATTTCTGGCAATGGATTCTAATTGTCCCGATTGAGAATAATAGATTACTAGGACGTTTTTCATTTGGGTACGTTTTTATAAAAACGAAAATAACTCAAAATTTATAATTAATCCTAATTACTGTTTTATTTCTTTGCAAAGAATAAGCATATTGAATAAGAAATAATTTACAACACAAACTAACCAGCTCAATTTAAATTCATTACATCTCAATTATCAAATTCATAAAAATTGAAACTGACTTCTTCTTAAAAGCACAAACCAGTACAAAAAAATTGAAGATTATTATTGGTTAATCTATTTTATTCCAAAAATCAAAATAGTTAAACCATTGTAATGGATATTTATTAATCATGCCTTCAACACTTTGAGTATATTCTTTCAGCAAGCCTTTTTCATCTCGATGCTTTACTTTAGCTTCTCTGGTATAAAGATGATAATGCAGATTAGGCTCTTTCATTACATACACAAAAACCACCGGAACTTTTAAACGGGAAGATATTAGAAATGGTCCGGCTGGGAAAAGAGCGTCTTCGCCTAATAATTTTTCGCTCAACGATTTTACTCCTTCAAAATAGCGGTCTCCGGTAAAACAAACCAATTCATTTCTGGCAAGAGCCGAATTTATCTCGAAAATATGCGACAAATCTTCACTAATCAATATGATATTTATTTTCGGTTTTTGAGTAATACTTTCAAGGTATTTTTTTATTGTTGAATGCTCTAAATCAGTAGTAACGAGATTTATTTGAAACTTGAAATCAATTTCACTAAAAAAATGTTCGGCTATTTCGAAATTTCCCATATGGGCACTAATAAGCACCCCACCTTTTTTTTCTTCCAAAAGTCGAAGAAGAATTTCCTTACCATCATGTTCATAGGTAAACTTATCTTTCAATCCAGCACCAATAGCGATTTTATCGATAATAGTCTGTCCAAAAGTATAATAACTTTTAAAAACCATTCTCTTGGACTTAAAATAGGAATATCCCAATCTTTTTCTGAAATAATAAAAGATTGAGGCATTACTTTTCTTTAGGAAAATAAAATAATAAGTTGCTACAAAATAAAGGATAAAATAAGCCGTTCTAATTCCTACTTTTTTAATAAAAAAAACAAAAATTTGGTATCCTAAAACAGTCCCTTTAGATTTTCCATCCCATTGACTCATTTTAATTTGTAGATTTAGGTTGTAGATTTTTTGATTTTAGATTCAATGGCGTTTCCTTAAGCTCATTTGTCAAGTCGAGCGCAGTCGAGACTCAATATTTAGTCTCGACTGCGCTCGACTTGACAACAGTTTTGTTATCTTTTTATTTATCAAGACAACAACGTTGATTGCAGATTTCAGAATGCCATCACATTCTAAAATTATAATTTATGCCTTATTTTTAATCTTATTTTCAATTAGATCATAGAAACTTTGAAATGAATCTATGCCTGCAAAATCAGCTTCGACTAATTTAACACCAAAATTAGATTCAATAGAAACAACCAAATCTACATAGTCTAAACTATCCAACCCTAAAGTGTTTTTCAAATTTGCATCTGACTGAATATCATCACCATCCACCTCAAATTCATCAATTAAAAAATCATTAATCTTCTCTATGATTACTTCTTTGTTCATTACTTTTATTATACTTTTTAACTACTAATGCGGAATTCGTACCTCCAAAACCGAAGGAATTCGACAAAAATATGTCAATTTTTTTATTTAAAGTGGTTTTCACCAAATTTAATTTTGCGGCATCTTCGTCTGGTGTTTCCAAATTAATGTTTGGCGCAATGAAATCGTTTTGCATCATCAAAATGGAATAAATAACCTCGCTGGCACCAGCCATCCAGCATTCGTGCCCCGTCATGGACTTTGTAGAACTCACATAAGGATTACTCTCTCCAAAGACATTATAAATAGCTTTTGCTTCATTCCCGTCTCCTACAGGTGTGGAAGTAGCATGTGCGTTAATGTAATCTACATCGCTTGGTTTTATTCCGGCTTCGTCTAATGCTCTTTGCATAGCTGTAGATGGCCCTTCCACATTTGGCGTAGAAATATGTCCTCCATTAGATGAAAATCCATAACCCACAATTTCTGCCAAAATAGGCGCTCCTCTTTTTACAGCCGATTCATAAGATTCCAAAATCAGAGTGGCACCGCCACCGCTTGGAATTAAACCGTCACGACTGCTGTCAAAAGGTCTTGAAGCCTTGGCTGGTTCCTCTTCTCTTGGAGAAAAAACACCCAAACCGTCAAAACTACACATCGCATATTTATTAATTTCTTGTGATCCACCACAGATAATCACATCCTGAAAACCGCTTTTGATTAAAAAATAGGCCAATCCTATAGAATGTGATCCACTGGCACATGCCGCACTAACCGTTAAATTAATCCCCCTAATTTTAAAAATAGTAGAGAGATTCATCGTAACCGTTGAATTCATCGATTTGAAAATAGCACCCGAACCAATTAAAGCAGTGTCTTTTTTCTCTCTGATAATATCTGTCGCTTCAATAATCGCTTTGGATACACTATCATTTCCATACATTATTCCTACTTCATTCTCATCAAAAAAAGCTTCATCAATGTTGGCGTTTTTTAGAGCCTCAATCGTTGCCATGTAAGCATATTCGGTTTCTTCACCAAGACTTATTCTTTGTCTTCGGGTCAAAAGACTTTTTAAATCCGGTTTAGGAACCATCCCAGTCAAAGCGGATTGAAAACCAAATTCTTTTCGCTCGGGATCAAACACAATACCCGATTTTCCCTGATATAATGAATCTTTTACTTCGTCTAACGATCTTCCGATGCAGGAATAAATTCCCATTCCTGTGATGACAACTCTTTTATTCATTTTCTATTCTATTATTTATGAATAAATTCCACCATTTATATTTATGATTTCGCCGGTAATATAACTTGATTTCTTAGAAACTAAAAAGCTAACCAAATCAGCCACTTCTTCGGCTTCGCCAAAACGATTCACCGGAATCATTTTTACCAATTCCTTTTCATCAAGATGGCTCGTCATATTTGTTTTTATAAAACCAGGAGCCACAGCATTGACAGTGATATTTCTTTTGGCAACTTCTTGTGCCAAAGCCTTTGTAGCTGCAATCACCGCTCCTTTTGCCGCCGAATAATTCGTTTGTCCCGCAGTTCCTTTTACACCTGAAAGAGAAACAATATTTACGATTCGGCCATATTTATTTCGCAACATTTTTTGCATGAAAAAATTAGTCACATTAAAAAAACCATTCAAACTGGTGTTGATAACGCTTGACCAATCTTCCTGACTCATCCACATGAATAAACCGTCTTTGGTAATTCCTGCGTTATTTATAATAGCTTCTACAATTGCTTCCGGATTTGCCTCTTGCCATTGCGTCAATACTGATTGCACTTCATCATAATTGGCAACATCAAATTTTAGAATTTCTCCCGTACCTCCATTTGCAATTACTTGTTCTAATGTATTTTCGGCCTCTTCTTTATTGGAATAATAATTAATCAAAATATGATAGCTGCTGTCTTGTGACAATTTTTCACAAATAGCACTACCAATTCCTCTAGAACCTCCTGTTACCAATGCACATTTCATATTCTTATTTTAGATTGTGGATTTTAGATTTCTGAATTAATTATTAATCAAATAATCTTTTACTTTTTGTACAAAAGGATACATTACCTGATCTTGTTCGAATCTAGGAATAATGACGCGAATATCATCATATATTTTTCTGGTCACAGATGAAATTCGGTCTTTTTGTTCCAAATAATCAATTGCCTGAACAATCGTTATTATTTCGATAGCCAAAACCTCAAATGCATTTTCAATAACTTTTGATGCAATTACGGCCGCGTTTGTCCCCATACTTACAATATCCTGATTGTCATTATTGTTAGGAATACTGTGAACATACATAGGATTCGACAACATCTGATTTTCGGCAGTTGTAGAAGTTGCTGTAAACTGAACTCCCTGCATCCCGAAATTGAAACCTAAAGTCCCCAAATTCACAAATGGAGGAAAAATCTCGTTTATTTTTGAATTTAATAAATAATTTAACTGACGCTCAGCAAGCATCGTTAATTTGGTAACTGCAATTTTCAATTTATCCATTTCCAGCGAAATGTAATCCCCGTGAAAATTACCGCCATGATACACATGCTGATTTTTCACGTCTATAATTGGATTGTCATTTGCCGAATTAAATTCTTCTTCCAAAATAGAAGCCACATTACTTATAGTTTCCAAAATTGGCCCTAAAATTTGAGGAACACAACGCAAAGAATAATATTCCTGAACTTTTTCTTTGAAAACTTCTTCTGTATTTTCTCCCGAATATAAATGGTCTTCTCTTTTTCTGATTAAAGTACTGTCCGCAAGATTTGCACGCATTCGTGAAGCAACTTCACGTTGTCCTTTATGGCGCTTGGTATTATTTAATTCTTCTGAGAAATGGTCGTCATACGCTTGCACCATTTCATTGATAGCACCAGAAAATTTAATCGACCAATCCAGTAATTTCTTAGCATGATACACATTGACAACCCCAATTCCGGTCATCACAGACGTTCCGTTCATCAAAGCCAATCCTTCTCTGATTTCAACTTGAATAGGTTCCAATTTTTCAATAGCGAAAACCTCCTGAGTTGGTCTTCTTTCTCCTTTATAAAAAACCTCACCTTCACCGATAAGAACCAAAGCCAAATGTGCCAATTGCACTAAATCACCACTAGCTCCTACTCCCCCATGTTCAAAAATCAAAGGAGTAATATCTCTATTAATCAGTTCTTTCATCAATTGGATTACTGACGAATGAACTCCCGAATTACCTAACGAAAGTGTATTTAACCTAGCCAAAATTGCCGCTTTAACACAAGTTGCATTCAACGGTTTTCCTGTACCGGAAGCATGGCTTCGTATTAAATTATACTGCAATTGTATGCGGTCTTCGTCTTTAATACGATATTGAGCCATTGGCCCAAATCCAGTATTCACACCGTAAATAATTTTGTTAACTGAGAATTCTTTTAGAAAATCAAAACTTTCATTAACTCTATCTAAAACAACTTGGCTGATATTTATCTTATCATTATTAAAGATTACAGATTCAAACTCTTCTAGGCTTAAAAACTCCTTTATAGCATTCATTCAATTTGTATTATTTTTTCAATTAAATATATTAAAATTTAATTTTTATTTAAGATATAATGTGGTTAATTTGAATAAACAAATGTAGCATAATATCGCTAAAATTAGTAAACCTATATTTTTTTTGTTTGCCAAATCAAAAAAACAAATAGAATACTCACAATAACAAACACTTACAACGCTGCATTAAATATTAAAAAAAAGAATGAAAGATTTTGGTTCTGACAAAAAAAATGTTGTCCAAGCGAATTTAGATGCCCAGAAAATTGCTTTTGCCCCAATTATGTTCCAAGCAGCAAAATCACTCCGGAATTTGGGTATTTTAGAATACTTATTTAACAATGACAAAGCAAGCATAGAAACCATTGCAACCGAATTAAATTTATCTGTCTATGGTGTAAAAGTTTTGCTCGAAGCAGGTTTAAGCCTTGAAATGGTTTATTTGAAAGACAATGAATTCATACTGACAAAAACCGGGTACTTTATATTAAGGGACAAAATGACCAATGTAAATATGGATTTCACCCAAGATGTAAATTATCTCGCGATGAACCGTCTGGAAGAATCTATAGTCAATGGAAAACCGGAAGGATTGAAAGAACTGGGGAATTGGGACACCGTTTATGTTGGTTTATCCGAATTGCCTGAAAAAATCAAAAAAAGCTGGTTCGACTTTGACCACTTCTATTCCGATTATACTTTTCCCGAAATTATGCCTATTTTATTCAGCAATAAACCAAGATCCTTTTTGGACGTTGGCGGCAATACCGGAAAATTTTCTTTGCAATGTGCCAAATACGACCCAACGGTAAAAATCACCATTTTGGATTTACCGGGACAAACCGAAGTAGCAAGAAAAAATATTCGGGAAGCTGGTTTTCAAGACCGAATTTCAACTATAGACGCCAATTTACTGGACAATTCGATCCCACTACCAAAAGGTTTTGATATTATCTGGATGAGCCAGTTTATTGATTGTTTTTCATTGGAAGAAATAGAAACAATTCTTAAAAAAACTCATGAAGCCATGACAGCAGATGCGAGTTTCTACATTTTGGAAACATTTTGGGACCTGCAAAAATTCCAAGCATCAACATACAGTTTGCATGCAACATCGCTATATTTTACAGCAGTTGCCAATGGAAATAGCCAAATGTTCCATTCGAAAGACATCATAAAAATAATTGAAAAAGCAGGATTTGTAATTGATGAAATGCATGAAATGATTGGAATGAGTCATACCTTGATAAAATGTAAAAAAAGAGCATTACAACTTAATAATTCTTTAAATTAGTAACACGGTAAATCACAACAAACCGCGAACAAAATTTTAATTGCGATAAATATAATGACACAAGAATTCGTAGATGTTTTAATTATTGGAGCAGGGCCCTCCGGATGCGTATCTGCTTCTTATCTTCATAAAAAAGGAGTCAAAATTAAGGTAGTAGAAAAAACAAAATTTCCTAGAATAGTTGTGGGAGAAAGCCTTATTCCTAGGGTTATGGATCATTTTGCCGAAGCAGAATTATTCGAATGCCTGGATGCTATGAACTTTGAAAAAAAACTGGGTGCACGATTCATACGAGGGGAAGAAATCTGTGTTTTTGATTTCAGTAATAAATTTTCCGAAGGCTGGGATTGGACCTGGCAAGTTCCCCGAGCCGATTTTGACAATACTATGGCTCAGGAAGTCGTTCGAAAAGGCATTGATTTAGAATTTGAATCGGAAGTGGTTTCGGTGACTTTTGAAGGAAAAAATTCAACTACCGTTGTCAAAGACAAGGAAGGGAATTTAAAAGAAATTCACGCCAAATTCATCATTGATTCCAGCGGTTATGGTAGAGTATTGCCTCGCCTTTTGGACTTGGATACACCTTCTAAACTTGACCCGCATTCCTCTATTTTCACACATGTTGTAGATGTTAACCGTCCTGAAGGAGTGGAAGGGACAATGATTTCATTTGATATACTTGAAACCGAAGTTTGGTTATGGGTTATTCCTTTTTCAAACGGGAACACCAGTCTTGGCGTTGTGGGACCAACAGATTTCATCAATTCGCTTTCTACCGATAAAGATAATGCCGAAGCATTGAAAAACGCCATTCAGCTTTCCGACTATTATATCAAGCGATTTAAAGGAGTTGACTTCTTGTTTGAACCTATCAAATTAGAAAATTATTCCCGATCTGTTAAAAAAATGTACGGAGATGGTTTTGCCCTTACCGGAAACAGTTCCGAGTTTTTGGATCCCGTATTCTCTTCGGGTGTTGCATTTGCTACCGAATCAGGTATGCTTGCCGCTAAATTATACCTTAAAGAATCACAGGGAATTCCCGTAGATTGGGAATCTGAATTTACCGAATACATGAAAAGAGGAATTGCCGTTTTTACCACTTACGTAAAAGAATGGTACACCGGAAACCTGCAAACCTTATTTTTTCATCAACCTGAAAACCCCGATGTAAAAAGAAAAATATGTGCTGTACTCGCAGGTTATGTGTGGGATGAAGAAAATCCATTTGTAAAAAAACATGATAATCTCATCAAGAATATGGCTCATTTACTTCAAATGGAAAATCCACAAAAGAATCCTGGTTTATAGACCGGGATTTTTTTATCTAAATTTAAAAACAACTTCTTTCAATTATTTCAATCAAAAAGGCATTGGTTATTAAATAGTTAAATATTTAAAATTTACAAAAAACTCAGATTTTTTCCTATCTTTATAATTCAGAAATAACCTTCTTAAACAACGCCACTATGAACAAGAAATTATTGATTACCGCGGTTCTGTTAGGAACCATTTCATTTGCCAACGCACAAAGTGTAGGTGACATTACAAAAGCAGCGAGTTCCGCATCAACTGCAGCCAGCGCAGCATCGACTGCTGCAAAATCGTTTAACGTAGCAACTATATCGAACCAGGTTATGGGACTATTGGGACCCAAATTAAAATTAACAGATGCTCAAAAACCTGCAGTAACCGCATTGGTGAACGAAACGCTGAACAAAAAGAAAAATCTTTTGCCGACTATGACCACCGACAAAGCAGGATATACTTCCAAAATAACTGTCAACAGGGAATCTTTCATTGCCAAAATGAAAAAAACAGTCAGCCCGGAACAATTCACAGCACTTACCAGCTTATTACCAAAATCGGCTGCGGCTGTGGCTTCTCCGCTAGTGCAAATGCTGTATTAAGACCCCAAAAAACAATTAGTTAATTTTCAAAGGCAAAATAGAATTCTATTTTGCCTTTTTATTTTTGTAATATCCTTTTCCAAAGTGAACCAGCTTCTTATAAAACTAAAACATGAAAACAACTCCCGAACACGATGCCAAAATAGCAAAATTGATTTTTGCATCGGTATATCCGCACTACGTCAAAAAAGTGGAAACCAAAGGCAGGACAAAAGAAGAGCTCCATCAAATAATAGAATGGCTGACTGGTTTTGACGACAAAAAGCTCCAAGAACTCATTGACGAAAAAGTAACTTTTGAAACCTTCTTTGAAAGAGCCAATTTGAATCCCAATGCCCAACTGATTACCGGCGTAATCTGTGGTTATCGCATTGAAGAAATTGAAAATCCCTTAACCAAACAAACACGTTATTTAGACAAACTGATTGACGAATTGGCTAAAGGAAAAAAGATGGAAAAGATTTTGAGAACAGCTTAAATTTGATAATTTATAAGAAAAAAGAAATATATTTGATTTCAATATAATGTGAAACAAATCTTCGCTAATCTACCCAAAAATGAATGTATTGACGAAGGTTTGTTTCGAATATTAACGAGTTATGGGCAAGTGTAAGGAAACCGTTCATAATAGACTTTTCTCTAATTAATTTAAATTTTGCATTAAAAAAAAGTGAACGAAAAATATCAATATAGATTGACTAAACTTCAAAAAACAGAAATTGCTCAAAACCTGATTGATATTTTGGAAAAAGATGCAATTATTATTGAACAAGCTAAAAGATTTATTGGCGACTGGATTTATACAGGTCCATGCGAAAAAAGGAAAGCATTTTTTGACGTGTGGGACATTGTATTAAAAAACTATATGCCAAAGACTAGACCTATTTTGTTTCGAGCTTGTAACAGAATAAGTAAAAATGGAAAAATAGCAAGTTTTACAGGAAGACTAGAATGTGCCAGAAAATTTAATGACAATAAAGGCTCTTTAATCATTTGTGACACTAAAGAAGCACTTGCTTTTGAAGATACTTTTTATAAGTCTGGAGACTACAGACATACATTTTATCCTCTTGTAGATGTTTTATTAAAAGCTAAAAACTCTGATGGGTGGGGATTTTCTGAAAGACTTCTAAATGACTATATTGGAGAAGATGAATATATTATGAGAATAGATTTAGGAAATATGCATAGTTTTAAATGGGCTAAAAACAATTTGTGAAAATCAAAAAAACACCTGCCCATAACCGCCAGTAAGCGCAATTTGGGTTTTGGTTCTTATTTAAAGTTGGTTTTGTATTTGCAAAATTGCCAATAACTGAAAACAATTATCTTTGAATCCCAAACCCGCTGTAACACCAGAACGAAATATGCTAATTTTGTAGCTATTTGACCAATAATTAAATTTTCTCAAAACTCATAAAAATGCAGGTAGACAATTTATTAAAACAGGTAAGTTTCATAAAAGAGATAGACAATAAGACCTCAAACAAGAATAACATACAGTTGGAATGAAAAAAATTTTGGCCATAAACGGCAGTGCAAGCGATAATTCTTCAAATCAAAAACTTATTGAGATTTTTGCTGATATGACTAAAGACTATTTCAGTCTGAAAGTTTTTGATGACTTAAAATCACTTCCGCATTTTAATCCCGAACTTTCAACAGACAATACACCAGAAGCAATTTTAAAATTTAGGCAGGAGATTGAAATGGCTGACGGAATCCTAATCTGCACTCTTGAGTATGTTTTCAGTATTCCAAGTGGTCTGAAAAATGCAATCGAATGGTGCGTTTCAACAACTGTTTTTTCCGAAAAACCAACAGCAATTATCACAGCTTCTGCAAGTGGTGAGAAAGGACACGAAGAATTGCAACTAATAATGAAAACTCTTATGGCTAAATTCACACCAGAAACAACACTTTTAATTCAGGGAATAAAAGGAAAAATAGACGCGCAAGGACTTTTAGACACCTCAACAAAAAAAGACTTGGCAAATTTTACTGATGCGTTTAAAAAACTAATTGAATACGATCGTCTTTAAAGCATAGAAATCTCAACAAAAACTAAAACTCACTTTATTCGATCACAATGAATTAAAAAAACATTGTATATTTGCCAACACAAAATTTAAGTAAACGCAAAATGTAAAAAATAATTTCTTTCAGACATATCAATAGAACAACCGCAAAATGGTTGTCGTATGTTTAATCTTCAAGAAAGAAATTATGCTTATTTTACAAAACATTTCATATACCCATCCCAACAAGGATTTACTGTTCAGCGACATAAACCTTTCAGTAAACCATCACGAAAAAACAGCATTAATTGGTAACAACGGATCAGGAAAATCAACGTTGTTAAAAATTATTGCAAACGAACTGCAACCATTAAACGGACAGTATAGCACTGACTCCAATCCCTATTATATTCCACAAATCTTCGGGCAATACAATCATCTGACGATTGCTCAGGCATTGAAAATTGAACACAAACTCAATGCTCTACAAGAAATTTTAAACGGTAACGTAACCGAAGAAAATTACGCTTTGCTGGATGATGACTGGACGATCGAAGACCGCTGTAATGAAGCTTTGCAATATTGGCAACTGGATAATTTGGACTTGTCTCAAAAAATGAAATCGTTGAGTGGCGGTCAAAAAACAAAAGTCTTTCTTGCTGGCATTTCCATCCATCAACCTGAATTGGTTTTATTGGATGAGCCAAGCAACCATTTGGACGTTTCGGGCAGGCAACTCTTGTATGACTTTATTCAATCAACAAAAATCACGTTGATTGTTGTAAGCCACGACCGGAAATTACTGAACCTTCTGAACACCGTTTATGAATTAACAAAAAACGGAATTAAAATTTATGGTGGCAACTACGAATTCTATAAAGAACAAAAGCAAATTGAAAACAATGCTTTGAGTCAAGACATTCAAAGCAAAGAAAAAGCTTTGCGAAAAGCCAAAGAAAAAGAAAGGGAAACACTGGAACGACAACAAAAATTAGACAGTCGCGGAAAAGGAAAACAACTAAAAGCTGGTGTCCCAAAAATTATGCTGAACACTTTACGGAACAGTGCCGAAAACAGTACCTCAAAACTCAAAAGTATTCATGCCGAAAAAATTGGCGGTATTTCACAGGAATTACATGACCTTCGTTCTTCATTACCCGATATTGACAAAATGAAATTCGGTTTTGACAATTCTTCGCTGCATAAAGGGAAAATTTTATTTACGGCTACAGACGTCAATTTTAGCTATGATCATAATTTTCTTTGGAAAAAAGATTTAAACTTTCAAATTATCAGTGGCGAACGCATTGCATTGAAAGGTACAAACGGATCGGGGAAAACAAGCTTGATAAAACTTATTTTAGGCAAATTTGAACCACAAAAAGGTATCATTTACAGAGCCGACAGTAAAACCGTTTACATTGATCAAGACTATTCGCTTATTGACAACCAATTAAAAATTTATGAGCAGGCCCAGCAATTCAACACTTTGGCATTACAAGAACATGAAATCAAAATCAGGTTAAACCGCTTTTTATTTAGTAGAGAAGATTGGGACAAACCTAGTAGCGTATTGAGCGGTGGGGAAAGAATGCGTTTAATTCTTTGCTGTCTGACCATTAACAGCAAATCACCTGATATCATTATATTTGATGAACCCACAAATAACTTGGATATTCAAAATATCGAGATATTGACAACCGCCATAAATGAATATCATGGTACACTGATCGTGGTATCCCACGATGAAGCATTTCTGGAGCAAATAAACATTCAACGAACAATCGAACTTTGACATAAAAACATCTTTTATTTGTAGCCAAAATCTAATATATTTACATTGAAATTAGTTTTAAATCAAACATTTATGGAAACACATTCATTAAGAGAAGAAATAGTCGAAATAATCAACAAGCTGTTTGTATTTGCTGATGATCAGGAATGGTCAAAGCTACAAAAGGATGTATTTACTGAAAATGTAGACTTTGATATGAGTTCGCTCGGGGGCGAAAAGAAAGAACTGACTTCCAAAGCAATTTGTGAACTTTGGGAAAATGGTTTTAAAGGTATTGACTCCGTGAATCATTTAGCCGGAAATTATATAGTAACAATTGAAGGTCCAACTGCCACAGTCTTTGCTTATGCAACGGCAACTCACTACAAAAAATCAGCGACTAATGGAACAACGAGAGAATTTGTTGGAACTTATGATATTGGACTCACAAAAGAAAACTCCGGCTGGCGAATCAATAAATTTAAATATAACCTGAAATATGCAACAGGGAATTTAGATTTGACTTAAAGACTTAGTCCAACATAAACCAATTCCAACAACTCCAAAAACCGTAGCCCTATGAACTTTTTTCAAAACAAAACAAGCTGGTCAAACACCGAATTTATTCCGTTTAAACTTTGTGTTGCCTCGTTCTATCTTTTTGTTGGATCTTATTTTCACGATTTTTTTGAGAACTATTACACTCCCGTCCTTGTTATTTTTGGAATCACAGTGATTTGGACAATGACACTTTGGATCAAAAAAATGAAAGAAAGCAACAAAAAACAATCATAAATATTTGTTTTTCAATTATTTAAAAAACAAATCAATTGCAAAATTTCATAACTTTATAGGAGTAAAATTATTTGTTTAACTTCTAATTTTTGTACTCATGTATATCGTTCGAGAAATTTTTTATCTGCAATTTGGCCGTTATAAAGATGCCAAAGCTTTGATTGATGAGGCCACTACAAATGGATTAATGCCACAAACTGCCGGAAACAGGGTTTTAACCGACTTTACCGGAGAAAGTTACCGATTGATTTTTGAATCCTCTTATGCCGCACTTGCGGATTTTGAAACAGAACTTGCCAAAGACATGGGTACTGCAGACTGGAAACAGTGGTACGAAAAATTCAAAGTCTTGGTTCGCCACTCCGAAAGAGAAATCCTCAAACAAATCTCCTGATTACTCAAGGATAATTAATAATTTAAATGCCACAAATTACACACCCGAGCGATAGCGAACGGACAAAGTAAATTAGCACTAATTAATTTGTGTAAATTTGTGTAATCTGTGGCAAAAAAAAAACGTACCAATCCGTTTAATCCGCGTCATCCTCGTGCCATTCATATTGGCATTGACATTGATATTTAGTCGTTTTCTGCCAAATACTCCGGGTCAAACTCCATCGTATCGACCACTTCAGCCTCAACAGGTTTCGAAGCTTTCAATGCATTGAACCTTTCATATTGCTCTGCCTCCTCTTCGTCCCCACTAAAATAAGGAAACACATCCATAATCGGCGATTCCGAAATAGCAGGAATTGTATATTCTCCCATCGTATTTTTCATCACATGAACCGTGTTATCAAAAGCCTCTCTCACGTCATTCGCCTGAACCAGCAAATACATATTCGACTTTTTTTCCTTACCGCTTTCTTCGTCATAAGCCAGTAAAGAAACCTTTGATCTAAACCAACGGTCAGTATTTTCAAAAGGGTGAATCTCAGCAAAATTAGCCACTTTTATATTCGTGATTTTGAATTCCTCACTGATATAAGCCGACATCTCCTCATTGATTCTGCTTTCCGCCTCCGTATAGGACATAGCGTCAATCAAATAAGCCTCCGTTACAACCTTTTGCCCACCAGTTTCATCCGTTTTTCTATATCTAACTTTACATTCGTACCAAATTGTGCTCATCTCTATAATTTTTTAAGGATGCCAAAGATAGATTTTCAAAGAAAAATAAATCCACAATCCTTAAAATAGATATTCACAATTTCGGTTGCATTTTCATCTTTCACTTTTTGATCTCTTTTTGGAGCAAAAACATTAGGCTTTTTCGGAAACATGGTTCCCGCTTTCCGTTACAATCTCTTGCACTGAACCCCAGTACAAGAGGATTTTCACTTCAATCGGGGCTGAAAAGAAACATTTTTGCTTTCTTGTAATTATCCTTTTTAATTAACCGCAAGGGGCGCAAAGAATTACGCAACGATCGCAAAGCTTTGTGAACTTTACGGTTAAGCCTCGTGATTACTACAATTCAAAAAATTACCAATTTATTTTTCTTACCTTAGTTAGCCTTAATCGAAATAGACAATCATATAAAACGAAACATAATGGCAAATCAAATTTATCCTTGCTTGTGGTTTGACGGACAGGCCAAAGAAGCAGCAGAGCATTATTGCTCCATTTTCAAAAACTCAAAAATCACTTTCGAGAATTCGTTTGTTGTTATCTTCGAATTGAACGGAACTCGATTTATGAGTATGAATGGTGGCCCTATGTATAAATTTTCACCTGCCAATTCCTATGTCATCGATTGTGATACTCAGGAGGAAATTGATTATTACTGGGAAAAACTGGGCGAAGGCGGAGTTTATAACAAATGTGGTTGGCTTGATGACAAATTTGGTGTCAGTTGGCAAATTGTACCAAAAATTCTAGGCGAACTCATGGCTGATCCCGAAAAAGCACCACGAGTAGTTGAAGCATTTATGCAAATGACCAAATTTGACATCCAAAAGTTGCTTGATGCGTAAATTAATTTTTGAACTATTAAGATATTAAGTTTCATTAAGAAAATCCAAGTTTAATTCCCTTAATATCTCAATAATTATTTTTTTTACGGTTCTACAATTAAATAAATCTATGAAAATCCGTTTAATCTGTGTCATCCGTGGCCTATTAACTATCTTTGGAGCAAAAACTAAATAAATTCCCCTTATGGCTACATTCAGCAAACAACTCTCCTTTCGATGGTCTGATTTGGATCCTAATTTTCATTTGCGCCACAGTGCCTACTACGATTTTGGAGCACAACACCGTGTTGAAATTCTAAATCAATTGGGTTTGACATTAAAAGTGATGCAAAAGGAACACATTGGCCCAATTTTATTCCGGGAAGAATGTGTTTTCAGAAAAGAAATCAATATCTCGGACGAAATTATTATGCAAACCAAAATGGCAAAAAAGAAAGCCGATGCTTCGCGATGGTCGATTGTTCATGAGTTCTACAGAGAAGACACTTTATGCGCTGTAATTACTGTCGATGGCGCTTGGATAGACACGAAGCTTCGCAAACTGGCTTCTCCCACTCCAGAGATAGTTGTTGATGCTTTAAATATTTTTCCAAAAACAGCCGATTTTTCCGCTTTGTAAACTAAGAGCCTGTTTAAGTTTTATGTTTGGATGATGGCAAAAAAGTAATATGCTGACTTATAGCCCCGATTGAAACGAAAAGCGGGAACAATGTTTCCAAAAAGCCTAATGTCTCAGCTCCAAAAAAATAAATCAAACCAATATTAAATTATAAAAAACAACAATATGTTCACAATTGACCAAATTAAAGAAGCGCATTCCAAAGTTAAATCGGGAGCCGATTTCCCGGCTTATATTCAGGAATTAATCGCATTGGGCGTAAAAGGTTACGATACCTTTGTCAATGACGGTCACACCGAATATTTTGGAACCGACGATTACAGAGCGGTTTCCCCCGAGAAATACGCAACTATTGCCGTTGCACCTTCGGCCAATAAAGAACGCTTCATTGAATTTTTGGTGATGCATCAGGACGGACAGACGGATTACATGACTTTTTGCAATCATGCAGGACAATGTGGTATCGCGAAATGGGCAGTTGACATTATAGAAATGACCTGCACTTATTTTGACCAATCGAATGCGGCGATTCTTATTGAAAAGATCCCTAGCTAGACTATTAGCATGCCTTATTTACCCACGGATGACACGGATAAAACGGATTGTTTCGGATTTTTTTTATTGTTAACTTGTTGGTGAAATTGCTTAACCAATTCACTTTCGCTAGGGTCAAACTAAATAAAAAATGAACCACATAGAAACATAGATTAATAATTAATCGTAAAAAAAATGATAGAAAATAGAACTATTTTTCACATAGTTGATTATGTGAAAAGTAAAACGCCTATCAAATTCTTCTAAACATTAAGAAAATCTATGTTTCTATGTGGTTAAAAATAATTTCAACCAACGGGTTATCATTACTTATCTAAATTTTGTCTGCAAAATTTATTTGCCACGGATTTAAAAGATAAACGCAGATTTTTATAATTCTAGGTTTATAAAACACAAAAAGGTGACCCATTTTCAGGTCACCTTTTAACATTTTATAGGATAACAAGATTATCGGTGTAAATCCGTTCAATCCGTGTCATCCGTGGACCATCGCTTACGCTAAGTCGAAGCGGTCCAAGTTCATCACTTTAGTCCAGGCAGCCACAAAGTCATTTATAAACTGATCCTGTGAATCTGAACATCCATAAACCTCGGCAAGAGCGCGAAGTTCTGAATTTGAACCGAAGATTAAATCTACACGAGTTCCCGTCCATTTAACTGTTCCTGTTTTGCGATCACGTCCTTCAAACACTTCCTCCGAATCTGAAGAGGCTTTCCAAGTCGTACCAAAATCCAATAAGTTCACAAAGAAATCATTTGTCAATGTTTCAGGTTTGTTAGTAAACACTCCATGTTTGGAGCCATCAAAATTCGTATTAAGAACACGCAAACCGCCAACCAAAACTGTCAATTCGGGAGCGGTAAGCGTCAACAATTGCGCTTTGTCTATTAACATTTCCTCTGCCGAAATCGTGAATTGGGTTTTCATATAGTTACGGAAACCGTCGGCTTCCGGTTCAAGAACAGCAAATGATTCCACATCGGTATGGTTTTGCGAAGCATCGGTTCTTCCTGCCGAGAAAGGAACAATTACTTTTTTACCCGCTTGTTCAGCCGCTTTTTCAATTCCGACACCTCCGGCAAGAACGATTAAATCAGCCAACGAAACCTGTTTTCCGTCAGACTGTGCGCTGTTGAACGCTGATTGGATTCCGCCTAATGTTTCGAGTACTTTTTCCAATTGCGGAGGGTTGTTTACTTTCCAATTCTTTTGCGGAGCAAGACGAATACGCGCTCCATTGGCACCTCCCCTTTTGTCAGAACCCCGGAATGTTGATGCCGAAGCCCATGCAGTTGACACCAATTGAGATACCGATAATCCCGATGCAGCAATTTTAGCTTTTAAAGCATCAACATCATTAGCATCAATCAATTTATGAGTTACAGCAGGAACAGGGTCTTGCCAAATAAGTACTTCTTTGGGAACTTCAGGGCCAAGATAACGTGCAATTGGCCCCATGTCACGGTGCGTTAGTTTGAACCAAGCACGGGCAAATGCATCTGCAAATGTCTCAGGGTTTTCATAAAAACGTCTTGAAATTGCCTCATAAACCGGGTCAAATCTCAAAGACAAATCGGTTGTAAGCATAAACGGTGCGTGGCTTTTTGATGGATTATGGGCATCCGGAACGGTACCGGCTCCCGCACCGTTTTTCGGTCTCCATTGGTTCGCTCCTGCGGGGCTTTTGTACAATTCCCATTCAAAACCAAAAAGATTTTCGAAATAATTATTACTCCATTTTGCAGGTGTAGTTGTCCAAGCTCCCTCAAGACCGCTACTGATGGTATATTCCCCATTTCCTGTACCAAAAGAGTTTTTCCAACCAAGACCTTGCTCTTCAATCCCCGCTGCTGCAGGCTCTGCACCTACATATTGGTTGGGATCAGCGGCACCGTGAGTTTTCCCAAAAGTATGACCTCCGGCGATAAGCGCAACTGTTTCTTCATCATTCATGGCCATTCGACCAAAAGTCTCACGGATATCTTTAGCGGCGGCAATCGGGTCAGGGTTTCCGTTTGGACCTTCTGGATTTACATAAATCAATCCCATTTGAACGGCGGCCAACGGATTTTCCAATTCGCGGTCTCCACTATAGCGTTTGTCATCCAACCATTTCCCTTCATTACCCCAATATATATCTTCATTTGGTTCCCAAACGTCAGCGCGACCTCCTCCAAAACCAAAAGTCTTGAAACCCATTGATTCAAGTGCACAATTTCCGGCAAGGATCATCAGATCAGCCCAAGAAATTTTCTTGCCATATTTCTGTTTGATTGGCCACAACAGCAAACGAGCTTTATCCAAATTCACATTATCAGGCCAACTGTTTAATGGAGCAAACCGTTGTGTTCCTGCTCCGCCGCCGCCGCGCCCATCAGCAATTCGGTAGGTTCCTGCGCTGTGCCACGCCATTCGGATGAAGAAAGGTCCATAATGACCGTAATCGGCAGGCCACCATTCTTGTGAATCAGTCATTAAATCAAAAAGATCTTTTTTAACCGCATTTAGGTCAAGACTCTTAAAAGCCTCTGCATAATTAAAATCCTCTCCCATCGGATTGGACAGCGATGAGTGCTGACGAAGAACATTTAATTTCAACTGATTTGGCCACCAGTCTGTGTTTCTCGTGCCCGATCCGACACTTTGTTTTGGGTTCCCACCTGAAAACGGACATTTTCCGTTAGAATTGTGATTATTCATATTTTCCATAATGTGATGATTTTTAAAAACTTAGTCACGAATTTACCAAAATTATTTTTATTAAAATTATTTTTTCGATAGATAAAAATTATAGTTGTAGTAAAAAAGCTTAGTTTAGAATAATTCTGAATCCAACAAAAATTCCTTTTTTTATTTGTAATTTAGATTAGCAGAAAAGAAGTTGATTCTAAATAAAACCAGCCATGAAAATTGATTATAAATCGGTTGACGAATACATTCAAACCTTCCCAAAAGATACGCAAATTATTTTGGAAAATGTTCGTCAGGTCATTATAAAAAATGCGCCCGAAGCTGTCGAAAGTATCTCCTATGGAATGCCTGCTTACAAAACCTACGGAAAGCCATTGGTCTATTTTGCAGGCTATAAAAAACACATTGGATTTTATGCAACTCCGACAGGGCATTCTGAGTTTTCTAATGAACTTTCGGTTTACAAACAAGGAAAAGGTTCAGTTCAATTTCCTCTCGATCATCCCATTCCTTACTGGCTGATAGAACAAATTGTTATTTTTAGAGTGAAAGAGAATGAGGCTAGAAAAGATTCTAAGTTGCTGGGACGCTAAGTCTCTAAGATTTTTTTGGAAACTTTTTACTTAACATCAGTTCGAGAAAATTTGAAACGCGGTCGCATTTTCTAAAAATCTACTCGAACTGACAATTACTTAGTATCTTAGCTTCTCAGAAACTTAGCAATTAAAAAAATGATCAACGCCAAATCCATCCGCCCATTTATAGGTTCCAAAGACTTTGGGATTTCAAGACGTTTTTATCAAGACTTAGGTTTTCAGGAAATTGTCTTGGCTCCTAATTTTTCTTATTTTGAAACCAAAGAAATTGGATTCTACCTACAGGACGCCTATGTCAAAGATTGGATAGACAACACCATGCTCTTTTTGGAAGTCGAAGATGTCAAGCAATTTTGGACGGAACTTTTAGCTTTAGATCTCCCTTCGAAGTATGAAAACGTAAAATTGATCCCGATTCGGGAAATGGATTGGGGCAAAGAATGTTTTATTCATGACCCTTCGGGGATTTTGTGGCATGTTGGGGAGTTTAATAAGTAGAAGTTTAGTCACTTTAAACAATTAAAAACTAAAACGACAGGTTTTATGTTTTTAATTTATGAAGATATTCATTGTATATAATCATTAGAACACTAGTGTTGTTCTTCAGAAAAAGTTATCAATTCTTCATTATCACATTTTTTACAAACTTGTTTGAATTTATCTTTTTCGAACTCAACAATCTCTATTTGTAGACTTCCACATTCTGCACAAACCAAATCTTCGTCAAAACCATGGTGTTTAAAAAACAGATTTTCAAGTAAACTTACTGCGGTACAAGTAAATAACAATGCTATTTTAGCATCCGGATATTTTTTATTTTGTGAGTGAACAACAATAGAACTATAAACCAATCATACGGATTATCTCGTTTTAAGAACGAGAGAGGTTCGCAAATAGATAGGTTAAGTTCGATGTAAACATCGGTCAAAACAAAAAATCTCCTTCCTTACTTAGTCATATACGTATTTCACACTATTTAAACGCCAAACTCTCTTATATCCGCATTCCGCGTGAGGGGTAGAAGCCAATGTCATTAAGTTAAGCGTTTTTTTTGTGTCATTTCGACGAAGGAGAAATCACATAACGTGAGTCACTAGTGAGATTCCTCATTCTTCGGAATGACAAAACGATGGCTTTATATCCTTAACTTAATGACATTGGGGTAGAAGCTAGTTACCTTGTAACGCGGATGACCCGACAGCATCGCGATAAAAAGGCGTGTCATCACAAAGAGAAAAGCCTTTTTATCGCGATGGTGGCACGCCCAAACCTAAGTACGTAATTACGTATAATTAAGACCGTCTAATTAAAAATCATTCTATTTTAGAAAAAAAATCTAAAAATAAGTATCTAAATTAAGTATTTATACGTAAGTTTGCGTAGTAATACTTAATTAACAGATTATGATTAATGTGATAGTAGTCGGAAACGGCATGGTAGGTTATAAATTTTGCGAAAAATTCATCGCGAAATCTGGACAAGAGAATTATCAAATTACAGTATTTGGAGAAGAACCAAGACGTGCTTATGACAGAGTTCACTTAAGTGAATACTTTGCTGGTAAAAGCGCTGAAGATTTGTCTCTTTCACCTAAAACATGGTATGAAGAGAACAATATTATATTAAACACTTCGGAGTTAATTACAGATATTAACAGAGAACAGAAAACAGTTCATACACACTTAGAAAAAACGTATTCGTATGACTACTTAGTTTTAGCTACCGGTTCTGCGGCTTTTGTACCGCCAATTGAGGGAGTTGAAAAAGAAGGGGTTTTTGTTTACAGAACTATCGAAGATCTTGACGCTATTATGGCTTACGCCAAAAAAATAAAAGCAAACGGTTCTACTGAAGCTGCCGTTTTGGGTGGAGGTTTATTAGGTCTTGAGGCCGCCAAAGCGGTTCGTGACTTAGGACTTAATGCTCACGTAGTAGAATTTGCTCCAAGATTGATGCCAAGACAATTGGATCAAGGTGCGAGCGATATGCTTCAATCTAAAATTGAAGAATTGAATATAGGCATTCATCTGAATAAAGCAACACAATATATAGATGGAGAAGGCTCTATAAAGGGGATGATGTTTGAGAATGATGATTTGTTAAAAGTTGATATGTTGGTTATATCGGCCGGAATCAAACCTCGCGACGAACTAGGAAGAGTTTCCGGACTTGAAGTAGGCGTTAGAGGCGGTATTGTGGTAAACAATAAAATGCAAACATCAGATCCAAATATTTTCGCTATCGGAGAAGTTGCCTTATACAACCATATGATATACGGGCTTGTGGCTCCTGGTTATGAAATGGCCGATGTTGCCGCCGAGCAAATCCTCAATGGGGAGAAAACAATGAGAGAAACCATCGATATGTCAACTCAATTGAAATTGATTGGAGTTGAAGTTGCGAGTTTTGGTGATCCTTTTATCGAAAATGAAAATGTAACTGCAATTGTTTATGAGAACAAATTCAGCGGCATCTATAAAAGAATAAATGTCACCAAAGACGGAAAAACATTATTGGGAGGAATCCTTGTGGGAGATTCATCAGATTACAATGGTTTGTTCCAAATTTACGCCAACGCAATGGCCTTGCCTGCAAATCCGGAAGATTTGATTTTAGGTTCTCGTGGTGGTGAAGGATCTACACTAGGAAGCGCAGCCGACCTGCCTGATACTGCAGTAATTTGCTCTTGCGAAAACGTAACCAAAGGCGCACTTTGTTGCTCACTTATCGACGGAACTGCAGAAACTTTTAACGATGTGGTAAAATTAACCAAAGCAACAACGGGTTGTGGTGGTTGTAAACCAATGGTTGCCGACATCGTAAAAGCTACCCAAAAATCACTTGGGAAAGAAGTAAAAGAATCTGTTTGCGAACACTTTAAATACACAAGACAAGAATTATTTGATATCGTAAAAATCAACAAATACGTTAATTTCTACGAAGTAATCGACCATCACGGAAATGGAGATGGTTGTGAGATTTGTAAGCCGGTTGTAGCTTCGATTTTCTCAAGTATCTACAACGACACCGCAAACAAACACGTAACTACTCAAGATACCAACGACCGATTCCTTGCGAATATTCAAAGAAACGGAACTTACTCAGTAGTACCTAGAGTTGCCGGAGGTGAAATCACTCCTGAAAAACTAATCGTAATTGGTGAAGTGGCCAAACAATTTGATTTGTACACTAAAATAACCGGAGCACAACGTGTGGATTTATTCGGAGCTCACTTGGATGATTTGCCAAAAATCTGGAAAGTACTAATCGACAACGGTTTTGAAAGTGGTCACGCATACGGAAAATCATTGAGAGCTGTAAAAAGTTGCGTAGGTAACGCTTGGTGTCGTTACGGAATGGACGACAGTGCCGGATTCGCTATCGAATTGGAAAATCGTTACAAAGGTATCCGTGCCCCTCACAAAATAAAAGGTGGAGTTTCGGCATGTATCAGAGAATGTGCCGAGGCTAGAGGAAAAGATTTTGGTTTAATCGCTGTTGAAGGCGGATGGAATCTTTACATCTGCGGAAACGGTGGAGCCAATCCAAAACACGCTGTACTATTGGCTGAACAAATCGACAAAGAAACAGTTATCAAATATATGGACCGTTTTCTAATGTACTATATCCGTACTGCAGGACCATTGGTTAGAACATCTACTTGGTTAGAAAAACTGGAAGGTGGATTGGATTACCTAAAAGAAGTTATCATTTTTGACAGATTAGGCATCTGTGAAACATTGGAAGCTGAAATGGAAAAACTAGTTGGAACTTTCGAATGTGAGTGGAAACAAGTTCTTGAAAAACCAAGACTGATGAAACGTTTCAGCCACTTCGTTAATACAGATGAGAAAGACGACAACATTGAATACGTACCATTAAGAGACCAAAAAATGCCAAGACCTTGGTAAACTCGAATTAAATTAAAATTATTACACAAAGATTTCCGCAGAAAGCATGAGACTCGCGAAGAAAAAAAGTAAAAAATAATCGCCAACTAAAATTATCTCCGCGTGTCGAGGCTTTCAATTTGAAAACCTTTGCGAATCAAAAAATATAAAAATAACTTTTCCGCTCCTGGCTCTGCTAATCCTCATAGTGGGGCTGGGAACAGAAAACAAAAACTAAATGCCATGGAAGATTTATTAAACCAATACAAAACGGTAAACTCAAACGAAGTGAAAATTTGGTTCAAAGCTGGAAACATCAAAGATTTTCCAAGCAACAGAGGCGGATGCATCAAATACAAAAACAAACAAATCGCTGTTTTTAACTTCGAAAGAAGAAATACATGGTATGCTTGCCAAAATGCCTGCCCGCACAGAATGGAAATGGTTTTATCGAGAGGAATGACCGGTTCGACAGATGACATCCCAAAAATTGCCTGTCCTATGCACAAAAAGACATTCTCTTTGATCGATGGTTCCAATCTAAACGGTGAAGATTACTCAATTGCTACTTATCCGGTAAAAGTTGAAGGTGATGAAGTATTCGTTGGGTTTTTAGAATAATGTATGTATCTTTGAATATATACACTATTTCAAATGAAAACTATCCCATTCTTAAACGCCAGCGCATGGATTGATGCTGAAAACGAAGCCGATCCAAACAATGAAATTTACCAAGATGTAACCTATCCAAAAGAGTTATTATATTCCGAGAGAATGTACGACAGGCTGATGGCCTTTCAACCAAATGCATCAGAAGCTGTTCAAATAGCAGCCAAAGCACAGCACATTTGCCGCTGGAAAATAGCAAGAGAGTCTTATCCTATGGATCGCGTTGGATATTTAAAATGGCGAGAGGATTTAAAAAAATTTCATGCCAAACTGACTTCCGAAATCTTAAAAAAAGCCGGCTATGAAGACGACTTTATTGACCGCGTTTCTTTTTTGATCGAAAAAAAATTACTTAAAAAAGACGAAGAAACACAATTATTGGAAGACGTTGTCTGCCTGGTGTTTCTTGAATATTACTTAGATCCGTTCGTTCATAAACACGACACCGAAAAATTGCACAACATCATTCTGAAAACTTGGAATAAAATGTCTGAAAAAGGACATCAGGAAGCGTTAAAAATCAATTACACTCCAGAAAATCTTCAATTGATAAAAGACGCATTGGGATTATAAATTGATTTTTAAAGTAAAATATGAGATAATTTGTCACATCGAGCGCAGTCGATATGCCATTATGGTTCTCGACTACGCTCGAACTGACAAAAGATAAAAACTCAGATTCAAAGACCAGCAACAGTCTTTCATATGAAAAAAAAATCCAAAGGCTCTTTAGACAAAATTTCATTTAAAAAATTAAGGCGAATGTATCTATTCGCGTTAGTTACTATTGCTATAACTGTACTTTTGAGCCAACTTCTTATTCAGTACAACCTTAACAGCCAACTCAGCGATTCCAAAATCATAAACATTTCGGGAAAGCAAAGAATGCTAAGCCAAAAACTGACCAAAGAAATTTTGGTACTTAATTTCATTACCGATTCTGTACAAAAAAAAGAAAAAATCAATCAGATTTCAAAAATCATATCCGAGTGGAAATTTAATCACTACTCCCTTATAAACGGAAATGACAGTCTGGGTTTTCCAAAAGAAAAAAATCAAATTCTAATTCAGGATTTTGAAAATTTAAAACCCAATTTTGATGCGTTGCTTAAGGCCAGCAACACTTTTTTGGAAAACAAAAAACAAAATAAAAACGAAAAAGACAACCCAAAATTGGTTCAAAACATACTTGACAACGGTGCTGTTTTCCTTTCGAAAATGAACCAAATTGTAGGTGAATACGATAAAGAAGCCCTTGAAAAAGTAAGACGTCAAAGCAAAACGGAATATGCCATTCTGGTCTTTACATTATTGGTTTTATTACTCGAATTTATATTCATTTTCACACCTACCAACAAAAAAGTTGAACTGTTAATTTCTAATCTTTTATCTTCAGAAAAGAAAGCTTTAAAACTGGCAAGGGACACCGAAATTATCAGCGAAGCCAAAGAAAACTCAGTAAAAGAATTGAAATCGCTCAATTATGCAATGGAGAACACCCTTCTCTATTGCCGAATTGCAACTGACGGGACTATTATTCATATTGGTGAAAAGTTTTCCAAACTTATTCAATACAACCCATTTCTTTCGGATAAAAAATTCGGACAGGTACTCAGTCCAATCGAAAAAGAACAACAATTCATCGACAACATCGTAACCGAAAACTATCGCAGAGGCTGGCAAGGCGAAATAAACATCACCACCCGTAACGAACAATCGATTTGGCTAGATTTATCGATGGTTCCCGTAACGATAAAAAGAGATGCATCGGAACTGTTGATTATTTGTTTTGACATTACCGAACGAAAAAAAGCCGTACAAGAAGTCGAACGTTTAAACGCAGCGAACATTGCCGACAAATTGAGTCAACAAAAGGTGATTTCGAGCAAGATTGTCGAAAATCAGGAAAACGAACAAAACCGTATCGCCAGAGAAATTCATGACGGAATCGGGCAAATGTTGACGGGACTGAAATTCAGCCTTGAAAGTATCAATCTGGACGACAAAGAAAAATCTACTATAAAAATAGATTACCTAAAAAAATTGACCCTCGACATCATCAAGGGTGTTCGTACCGCCACATTCAATTTGATGCCACCAGAATTGAGCGACCACGGAATCAATTCGGCTCTTGCCAAACTTACTTTGGAACTTTCTAAACTAACCGGGAAAAATATTCTTTTTTACAACAAAACCGATTTTAACAGCCGATTGGATTCCTTAATCGAAATCAATATTTACCGATTGACGCAGGAAGCCATCAACAATGCCATCAAATACGCCGATTCTACACATATTATAGTACAACTTTCACATAGCGCCACCCTGCTGAGCATCACCGTTGACGATAACGGAAAAGGATTTGACATTACTGCCGTCGAAAAAAAGAGAAACAGCGAATCAGGAATGGGCATGGTATTCATGAAAGAAAGAATTGAATACATCAATGGACGCGTTTTCTTCAATTCGATTCCAAACGAAGGGACGAGGATTACTTTCAATGTACCGATTTAAAAATGGCAATTGCAATATCAATGCTAAAAATCAACCCAAAATTTTGTCGGTTTATTAAAAAACAAAAGTTTTTTTCTCTTAAAACCATTAAGATATTAAGATTCATTAAGCCTAAAAACTTAATTTTCTTAATTTCTTAATGGTTAAAAATATATTACTTTTTTTGATCCGCTTAGCGGACAGTCATAATAAAAATTAAAAATTTAATTTTTCAATAACAACTTACTCTTAGTAAGATAAGACTCATTTTGCTCTATAATTGAAATTTAGATTACACTCATTTTAATATTGATATTTGTTTCGGCTGATACTGAATTTTGATATTATTATTGAATTTTGATATTGACATTGGTACTGAATTTTGAATTTGATTTTTGACATTATCATTAATATTGCCATTGAATTTGATATTGATTTTTGAATTTGATGTACAATTGATTTTTTCCAAAAAATACGTATCTTAGCACTCTGAACATAGATGAATATACTTAAATAACAATAAGTAGATTATGAGCGATAAAATTCGAGTAATTCTTGCAGACGACCACGTATTTGTGAGAGACGGCATCAAATCGTTATTAGAAAACGAATCAAACATTACTGTTGTAGGCGAAGCTACAGACGGTCTGGAAGCGCTATCGCTGGTTGACAGTCTTCAACCCGATTTACTGATTCTTGATATCCGTATGCCAAACATGACAGGCATAGAAGTTGTCGAACAACTTAGAGGCAAAAACAATATGGTTAAAATTGTAATGCTTTCGATGCACGAATCTGAGGAATACGTATTAAAATCTATTCAAGCCGGAGCTGATGGATACTTACTTAAAGGTTCCAGTAAAGAAGAATTCCTAAAAGCGCTTCACACTGTTTCCAATGGTGGAAAATATTTCAGCGGAGACATTTCATCTATATTAATTGGCCAATTAACCAATCCAGGAGCAACTGTTGAGCCAAAACAACCTTTGGCTGAAGAGCAATTGATTACCAAAAGAGAAAAAGAAATCCTTAAGCTTTTATTAAGTGGTAAAGGAAATAAAGAAATTGCCGAAGCTTTGGACATCAGTAAAAGAACTGCCGAAGTACACCGCTTCAACCTGATGAAAAAGCTGAAAGTAAAAAACCTGATGGAACTTTCTAACAAGGCTACTGAATTTTCATTGCTATAACAAACAAAAACCAAACATAAAGGTTTTTCAATCTAAAACATTTAAATCCTATTTTATGGCATCTGCCATAAAATAGGATTTTTTTCTCAAACTAGATTCTTCCTATCAATCATTTTCCAGTTATGAATTGGGTCCGACTGTAGCAAAATCATGAATGAAAAGTAACCAATATTATCTAAAACAATAGACCGAAAAAATTAAATTAAACTACAAACCATTTTCAAGCTGTCAGAATCGATTCTGGCAGCTTTTTTTTTTGCTCTATTACATAATTTTCAATTTAAATACTTAAAAAAGCATCCGCACGAAACCCGCACAAATAAAGAGAACATTCAAAATACGCATAAAAAATACGTATTTATACTTAATTATTTTTTAAAGACTGCGTTTTTGCAGCTTTTTCATTAAAGATGCTACTTAATTTTGTAAAAAACAATAAGTACTATGTCAACAGTAAATTCTCTTTCAATATCGCCCAGAATTTTATTGCTAAATACATTGGTTTTTACGGTGTGCTTTGTCTGTTTTGGTCAAGCTCTTGGATTTTTATCTTACTATTTTCAACTACCTGCTTAATGTGGATGCACATCACCGTGACAAAAATGATTAACGAAAAACAACCTGTCCTTTCAAAAGAGATGGATCGAAAATAAAATATCATTAGTTACTTGTATATCGCCGCTTCCTAAAATTGCCATCACGGGAGCGGCTTTTATTTTTTATAACGAAAAAAATTAAGTCAAATCAAATTTTACATATACGCCAACTTAACAAAAAAATATTAAGACCTAAATATATTATTAACTACCTAAATCAACCCCATGAAAAAAGTAACTTTACATCTGGCAGCCATCTTATTGTTGGCATTCACAGTTACCGGTTTTAAAAGTGTAACACTTCACCATCCTGTCTTGAAAAAAAGAGTAGTTGGGCCGCCCAAAACCAAAAAATTACCATTGGAAAAACCTAATGTAACAATTGGTTTTATCAAATTGACTGATATGGCTCCACTGGCCATTGCGAAGTTTTTGGGTTATTTTGATGATGAGGGACTTGCAGTAACCCTGGAAGCCCAAGCCAATTGGAGAGATATTTTAGACAAAGTAATCGACAATCAAATTGATGGCGCTCAAATGCTTGCCGGACAGCCTATCGCAGCCGCTGTAGGTTGTGGAAGACAAGCTCAATTGGTCACCACTTACTCCATGGATTTGAACGGAAATGCCATAACGGTATCCAATACAATTTGGTCCAAAATAAAAGACAGCATTCCGGTGGAATACGGCAGACCGGTTCATCCGATTCCTTCTTATGCCTTGAAACCGGCTTTAAATTTTTATAAAAAAATGAACAAGCCTTTTACATTCGGTATTGTTGCGGCATACTCGACTCACAATTATCAATTGCGTTATTGGCTGGCAGCTGGAGGTATTAATCCTGGATTTTACAACAGTAATAACATTCAAGGAAGCAAAGGAAATACTGATGGAGATGTTTTGCTAAATATTACAGCTCCGCCTCAAATGCCTGAAACTTTAAAATCAGGGACAATTGACGGATATTGTGTTGGAGAGCCATGGAATCAGCAGGCAGTTGAAGAAACAATTGGTGTCCCAATTGTAACCAGCCGAGAAATCTGGAAAAATCACCCTGAAAAAGTGTTTGCAATGACCAAAGAGTTTGTCACCAAATACCCAAATACCGCTATTGCAATCACAAAAGCCTTAATCAAAGCCGGAAAATGGTTGGATAATCCCGAAAACAGAAAAGAAGCCACCCGAATTTTATCTAAAGCGGCTTATGTGGATGGCGAAAAACGCGTGATAGACAATTCAATGCTTGGTACTTTTGAGTTTGAAAAAGGAGATGTCCGTTCAATCCCTGACTTTAATGTTTTCTTCAAATACAATGCCACCTACCCGTATTATTCGGATGGAATTTGGTACATGACTCAAATGAAGCGTTGGGGACAAATCACCGAATCAAAAACTAATGACTGGTATATCAGTAAAATCAAAGAAGTT
This sequence comes from Flavobacterium aquiphilum, assembly GCF_027111335.1. Lineage (NCBI taxonomy): Bacteria > Pseudomonadati > Bacteroidota > Flavobacteriia > Flavobacteriales > Flavobacteriaceae > Flavobacterium > Flavobacterium aquiphilum. The sequence continues at coordinate 4,012,219 of NZ_CP114288.1, forward strand.
TACAAACCGGATATGTGGATTCGTGCAGCAAATTTATTGTTGGAAGAAGGATTTATCACAGAAACCGACATCCCTTACACCGATGGATTCAAACCTGTAAGCTCCGACTTTATAGACAATATTCCTTATGATGGAAAAAAACCTGTAGAGTACATCAACAGTTTTAAAATTGGTTTGAAAAACTAAATCTTTACACTGGCACAAAATAAAAACAGCTCAATAATACCACAAAACAAATTTTAGATTCCATAAAACTTGGTGTATTCACAAAATACATCAAGTTTTTTTTATGACTAAATTCTAACCATTAACTACTAAATTTGAGTGAGTATTGCATCGCGTGAGTGATGGCAGTGGAGCTCTCCCGATTTTTCATCGGGAAGCGGGAACGTACAGCACGACCCACCTTTTTCGGTGGGGCACGCCCAAATAAACATTAGCAGACTTCTAAAAGACAATTAAAAAATAAATACCTCCCCTTTTTTGTTACATTAGTTACAAAAACTCAATTATCAATCTGCTATGGAGTGCAATTCTTCCAATAATTCAAAAAAGACTATCGATTTTTAACATTCTAATTTTATTTAACAAAACATCAAAATAAAACGAGTTTTATACGTATTTATACGTAATTATTACTTATTTTTGTTTGTGTAAAATCATGATAATGATTCTTACTGCACCACTTTATAAACGAAGACATACATAATGCAAAATACAGAAATCAAAACTACGTGTTCCTATTGTGGAGTAGGATGCGGAATTATTGTAAAAAATGATTCTAAAAATGGAGTGACGGTTACAGGTGACATAAATCATCCCGTAAATAGAGGAATGCTGTGTTCCAAGGGGATGAACTTACATTATGTAGTCAACGACACTTCGGACAGGATACTGTATCCCGAGATGAGATGGAGTAAATCGCATCCAAAAGAAAGAGTGAGTTGGGATACTGCCTTAGACCGTGCAGCAGCAGTTTTTTCTTCTATCATAAAAAAACATGGCCCAGATAGTGTTGGGTTTTATATATCAGGACAATGTTTGACTGAAGAATATTATTTGGTTAACAAACTTGTAAAAGGTTTTTTGAAAACCAATAATATAGACACCAATTCCAGACTTTGTATGAGTTCGGCGGTGGCGGGTTACAAAAAAACCTTTGGTGAGGATTCTGTTCCAATCGCTTACGCCGATATTGAGTTAGCTGATACTTTCATGATAACAGGAGCCAATCCGGCTTTTTGTCACCCAATTTTGTTCAGACGACTCGAACAACACAAGGAGAAAAACCCAAAAACAAAAATCATTGTTGTTGATCCAAGACGTACCGACTCGGCCATAGCTGCCGATTTGCACTTGCAAATACTTCCGGGAACGGATATTGTTCTATACCACGCCATCGGCAGACGATTGATTGAAAAAGGGTTTGTTGATTTTGATTTTATCCGTAACCATACTGAAAATTTTAAGGCCTACAAAGACTTGGTAATGGGCAGTTCCTATGAAAAAGCATCCAAATTATGTGGTGTTTCCGTAAATGATATTCATATTGCAGCTGACCTTATTGGCAAAGCCAAAGGATTCATCTCGATGTGGGCTATGGGATTGAACCAAAGCGCTATTGGAGTTGATAAAAACACAGCTTTACTCAATCTTTCACTGATAACAGGACAAGTAGGAAAACCGGGTTCTGGACCTTTTTCATTAACGGGACAACCCAATGCAATGGGAGGTCGCGAAGTGGGTGGAATGGCTAATTTGCTTGCAGTTCACAAAGAATTAAATAACCCGGAACATCGTAAGGAAGTGGCTGATTTTTGGGGAATTGACTCCATTTCCGATAAACCGGGGCTGACTGCAACCGAAATGTTCGATGCTTTGGAATCTGGCAAAATGAAAGCCATTTGGATTATTTGTACCAATCCGATGGTGAGTTTACCCGATGCCCGAAGAGCTGAAAAAGCATTGCAAAATGCCAAATTTGTGGTTGTTCAAGAAATCTCCCACAATGCCGATACCGCCAAGTTTGCCGACTTATTGCTTCCTGCCGCCGGATGGCTGGAAAAAGAAGGAACAATGACCAACTCAGAGCGTCGTATTTCTTATCTTCCAAAAGGAATTAACCCGCCAGGCGAAGCTTTATCGGATGTGGAAATTCTATTGGCTTTTGCAAAAAAAATGAAATTCTCCGGTTTCAATTTTAACAATACCGAAGCCGTTTATAAAGAATATTGTCTGATGACAAAAGGCACAAACATTGATGTGTCTTTCCTTAACTATTCCAGACTAAAAAACGAAGGGACTTTTCAATGGCCAGTCCCAGATTATGGACATCCGGGAACTCCTCGATTATTTGCCGATAAAAAATTCTTTACGCCATCACAAAAAGCAATTTTCAATATCCCGACGAGTATCGAAAACACTTCGGAACCACCGTCAGAAAAATATCCTTTTATCCTAACCACAGGACGGATACGCGACCAGTGGCACACAATGACCAAGACCGGTAAAGTGTCCCGATTGATGACGCACACTCCTAGCCCGGTTCTAGAGATAAACCCGATAGACGCTTTCAAAAATGAAATAAAAAATGGTGATATCGTAGTTGTAAGCAGCAAAAACGGGGAAGTTCGCGTTAAAGCTAAATTAACAGAAACGATCAAAGAAGGTGTTCTGTTTTTGCCAATGCACTGGGGAAGACAATTGGATAACGACCTGAACCGAACCAACAATCTGACAAACACCATTGTTGATCCTATTTCGAAAGAACCTGATTTCAAATACACCACAGTAGCGGTTAAAAAATACGTAAAACCGTTCCAAAAAATCGCTGTTATTGGTGCTGGTGCCGCAGCGTTTCGTTTTATTCAAAATTACAGAGAAATCAATACTTTGGACGAAATCATTGTTTTCTCCAACGAAGAAAATCCATTCTACAACCGTGTTCTTTTACCGGAATATGTTACTGCTGAATTGACTTGGGAAAGCCTTTTGAAAATAAAGCAAGATGGTCTGAAACAATTGAATATCACAATGAAATCGGGAGTTGCTATCGAAAATATAAACTCAACCAACAAAACAATAACCGACAGCGACGGAACCGTTCATCAATTTGACACCCTAATAATGGCAACCGGAAGCCGTCCTTTTGTTCCGGAAAATGCACAGCTTCACCTTCCTGGGCGTTTTACGATCAGAAAGAAAAACGATGCCGACCGACTGAAAAATTACCTGGATGCCACCAACTTACCTACCGAAGACCAACATGTAGTTATTATTGGTGGTGGATTATTAGGACTGGAACTGGCAGCTGCCCTCAAACACAAAAAAGTAAAAATTACCATTATACAAAGAGCATCCCGTTTGATGGAACGCCAATTGGATCGAATTTCTAGCAAATTATTGGCCGAAGAAGTACAACAACGTGACATCCAAATCTATTTCGACAACGAGGTTAGCACTGTATTTGAAACCGACAATCCAAACGAATTGGAAATCGCTCTGAAAAGTGGTCGAATCCTTACTGCCAATGCCATTGTGTACACGATTGGAACTATCCCGAATATCGAATTGGCTAGAGAAACAGGACTGTCTTGCGGACGTGGTGTAAAAGTCAACCAATACTTGCAAAGCTCTCACCCTGATATTTTTGCCATTGGTGAAATTGCCGAATTCAACAACCAATTATTCGGAATCACCTCAGCTGCCGAAGAACAAGCCGATATTTTGGCGAACTTCATTGCCGGAGACATCAGTAGTTTTTACAAAGGATCCATTTTGATGAATATCCTAAAATTAGAAGATATCAACCTGTGTTCTATTGGTCAAATCGAAGTGCCTGAAAACGACGATTCCTACGAAGAAATTATTTTTGCCGACTTAGGAAAACGTTACTACAAAAAATGTATCGTTAAGAACGACTTACTTGTTGGAGCCATCCTGATGGGAGACAAAAATGAGTTTGCCGAATTCAAAACGATGATTGAAAGTAAAATCGAATTGGCCGATAAACGAAATACTTTATTGCGAGGAAGTGGCTCTGAAGCCAAACCAGTACTTGGAAAACTAGTATGCTCCTGCAGTCAGGTTGGTAGTGGAAACATCGAAGATTGCATCAAAAGTGGCGTGACCAATTTCACCGAACTTTGTAAAACTACCGGAGCAGGACTCGGCTGCGGAAGCTGCAAAACAGAAGTGAAGGAGATATTGGCAAAAGTCAAGTAAACGGTGATCAGTATTTAAGTGATCAGTTCAAAACTAATAGCTGAACAACGAAATACTGAATATCAACTATTTAATAACTGATTACTAAAATAGTAAAGACGCACTGCAGTGCGTCTCAACAACTGAACATTATAAATTATGGAATTAACAAGACTCATAGTAAAAGGCGGGGTAATATCTCCGGGGGAATTACGAGAAATCGTAAATATGGCAATGGATCAAGGTCTTGAAGCCCTTTCTTTTGGTTCCAGACAAGACATTATTTTCCCAAAAGGATTCGAAAATAACACTCCCGAAAAAATAGGAAAACACCATTTTGTTTACCCAAACGAAAAAAGTGGAAACAACATCGTTTCCTCTTACGTTTCCACCGATATTTTCCCAAATACCACTTGGCTCACCGGGAACAAATTCCTTTATATCTTAGAGCAATTCAAGGAGCAGCCAAAACTAAAAGTCAACATAACCGACCCAAAACAACAGCTAGTTCCGCTATTCACGGGACACATCAATTTTATTGCTTCACATCATGAAGACTATTGGTTTTTGTATGTTCGTTTGCCAAAATGGGACAAAATGGAACTTTTTCCTGTGTTGATTTACAGTTGGGATATTGGAAAAATATATTACGAAATAGAAAAAGTATTACAGGAAGAACCGGATACTGTTGATATGATTTTCCAACTCATGGGGGATTTGGACACCAACAACAGAACCATCGACCAGCCGCTGAAATTACCGTTTTATCCTTTCCCTTATTACGAAGGAATGAATAAACTGGGAATCGACCAATACTGGCTTGGACTTTACTGGCGTAACAATCTTTACGATTTAGAATTCCTAAAAGAAATGTGCGATTTGTGTTTCGATTGTAAAATCGGAAAAATATGTATCACGCCCTGGAAATCTTTCATCGTAAAAGGTATTCCAAAAGACCGAAAACTTGATTGGGAAAAATTCCTTGGAAAAAAAGGAATCAACGTTCGTCATTCCTTGTTGGAACTCAACTGGCATTTACCTGTGGCGACAGAATGGGCTTTGAATCTCAAAACATTTCTCGTACGCACGCTCGACCAGTTCGACATCAGCACCTATGGCCTTACTTTTGGGATATCCGACTATAATCGTGATGGACATTATTTCACATCGGTAGTCATCGAAAAAAACGAATCGCCAAAGGATCTTGAATCTATCAAAATCCGAGATACTTTCAACGTTTTGCACGCGAAAAATTTTGATCCAAACACTCGGGAATACATCGTTCATGCTCAAGACGTCGACAAACTCGAATTACCAAATATCTTGATCGAACTAAGTAAAAAATACTTCAGCGAATTAAGTAATTCCGTATTAGAATTTCAGAATACCAGTGCCAAAAAAGAAGTCAAAGCTCAAGACATCTATCAATGCCAAGAATGCTTAACGGTCTATAACTCGGAATTCGGCGATGTTACACAAGGAATCGAAAAAGGAACATTATTCGAGCACCTCCCAGAAGATTATTGCTGTCCACTCTGCGAAGCGCCAAAAGACAGCTATATTAAACTAACTGAAACGACGGTGTAATTATTTTTTGGGCGAGCCACCATAAATAAAAAGGGCCTAATCATCAAAAAGGTGATTCGGCCCTTTTCCTTTATGCTGTCAGGCTGTCCGCGTTACAAGGTAACCTGCTCCCATCCTTCTCGCGGGGAAACTGCTATTCAAAAATCAATAGCAATTTTAATTTCAAAAATCAATAAAAACCGTTTCATCCTTAATGAGACAACTCTCTAAGTACTACTCATTCTGATTTTTCAATTCCATTCCAAAACGAAAAGCTAATTAGTAATTTGTAATGATTTATTTATACATTAGCAAAAAAATAAGACTTGGTATTTATCAGACTTACACACCCAATTATAGATAGTTAAGTGTGATTTTGTAAGACTTATAAATGAATTATGATACATATTAGTAAACAACAGGTTCAAAAAATCAATATGGAACAATTTGAACTAACTGGCGGAGCAAGAATTGGTGCGGCAAATGCTACATGGCCACTTGCAACCTTGAAAGTAAATAAAGATAAACTGGAATTGAATGCCTCAATAGTTGGAAATTTAATATTCCAACCAAAAGACATTATTTCAATTGAAACATATATGATGATTCCATTAATCGGGCAGGGAATAAAAATAAATCATCGAATTCCAAACTATAACAACAAGGTTATTTTTTGGACTTTTAAAGAGCCTACACAGGTATTAAATCAAATTAAACAGACAGGTTTTTTAGAAAATATCGACAGTAGAATTTCAGAGACAGACAAAATAATTATCAGCCAACAACAAGCTGGTGGCTTTCCAATTAAAAAGCCAGTTGCTATTGGACTAATTGCCTTATGGAATTTTTCACTCATCTCTGACTTTATAAATTTCGCAATGTCTGACAAGAAAAGTATACCGTTAGGTAATGGGACAATAATAGCACTTGCAACAATGATTCTCTTATCAATTCTGTCTTTAATTTCAAAGGACTTCAGTAAACTAATTTTAAAAGAAGGAAAATCAATTAAAGACATAAACAAATTTCTGTACCTCTTAATTTTCATAGGAAGCTTTATGCTAATAAATATTTTGACTTTTAGAAATGCGTAAAACTACCAACCATAATAGGCATATAGCAAAATTGTGTATTACATGATAAAGCCACGTTTCCGTTTCACAGGAAATTTAATTTAAACGAAAATAAGCGATTTCATAGCTCATAACGCCAGAGCGTTAGCATTAACTCTATGACGAACTGTATAAAAACAACCGACTGATCTAAAATGAAAAATGACGATACAAAGAAATATAGATGTTGGTTTTTAGTCAATCAACATATTTTCGAAAAAGAATTTGAGGCAATTGAACAAAAAGCTATAAAAGTATTTCTTGATTTTATTTCGGATAAAAATTATGGTTCTGGCATTGGACTTTTTCGTTTTGACATTTATGTTGAACCAAAAATAAATTTTGGACGACAAACTGATAGCATAAATACTGCTTGCGCTCACTTATCTGCTCATATTGACAAACAACTTTTTGACACTTCAAGTGATGACGAAAAATTGAAGTTACTACTCAATGCTTCTTTGATTTTAGTAAAATATTTAGAACAAAGAGTTCCTTTGCCAAAAGATTTTAATGCAGAGAATTTATTTTCGGACTATAAGCAATATTTAAAAAACCAATCGTTGTTATTACACCAAACTGAAACAGACCAAGCTGTAATCAAATTTTTTGATACCACCCGTTTTCTTTTTAGACGAACAGAAACAATCGAAGTTGAAAAAAGCAAAATCCATTTTGATCTTAACGAAGTTCAGGATTTTATAAATAATGAGATAGCTGGCAAAACATTCGGTAAATCTGTTACTAGTGTAGACTTTGGATTTGAACTATATGACTACAATGGTAACTTTGCAACATTTTTGAAGCAAACAGAGAACTACAAAAGATACGGAACGAAACACAAAAACTATCTTGTAGTCAAACACTTTGATTATTCGGAAATAAAAAATCTTAATGAACATCAACAGTATCAATTATTGAAAGTTAAAGTTTTGGAAGGAATAAACGATTATGACAACTTAAAAAGAAAGCCTAAAGATTTTGATAAGGAACGGTTCTACAACATAATAGAAAACATACTGACTACCTATAAAAAACAAAAGAGCTACTGTTAATAGCTACAATAGATTTGGACAATTAACTTTATGAAAAAATAGGTCTGTATCTGGTATGATTTGCTTAACCAGTTCGTCCTGATAATTATCGGGACTCGGGTGTCAAATCCGAAGAAAGAGATTAATTTAGTTCTAAGCCCAATGTGGCACTAAGAACGTTTATAGCAATGTTGAAGAAGAAAATGAAAAAAATTAATGAAAACTAAACTTACTATAAAAGAATTTAGAGAGCGATTAGAGGACAATACAAAAATCGGCATGCCCGAACTTAAAATGACATTTGGAATATTTTCTATTTTTTTTCAAAACTCAAAATACTTTTATGGGAAGTTTGACGAATCAACTTTTCGACTTGCTATAAACTATAATTTTGTTACCACTTTTTACATTCTTAAAGGAAAATATCAAAATATTAACAACAACCTAAAACTAAATTATACTGTCGAACCTATAAATAAAATTGGACTTATTTGGATAAAATTCTTTCCATTTATTGCAATAATTGGATTCAATTATTTTTCATATTTTATTTTGAAAAATACTCCAAACGAAATATTTATCATCTCAAACTTATTTATTGTTTTTATTACTTTCTTTTCAAGATGGAAATTAACACGAGAAAAGAAAAACTTAGAACAAAAGTTTATTGAAATATTTGAAATAATTGCATGAGAAAAACACTTCCTTCAAAAGCCGTAGCTGCCATACGACTCCCAATATTTTAAAACTATTTCCTAAAAAGTAAAATTTTAAACGAAGTTTATTTACTTTATCAAAAAAGAATTCTTATTACATCAAAATCCGTCCACTTTCACTACTTTTAATAGTTTTTTATTTGAAAAAACTCATCCTTCCTAAAACGCATGTTTTTAAAAATCAAAACATTAAACAAAAACACATCAAAATGGAGACAACAAATTTCACAACTACAATAGAAGTTGACAATTCCCCAAAAGAAGTATTTGATGCCATAAATAATGTTCGGGGCTGGTGGCAAGGAGAAATCACTGGCGACTCAGAGAAATTGAACGATGAATTCGGATATACAATGGCAGACATTCATTATTCCAAACAAAAACTCGTAGAATTAGTTCCCTATGAAAGAATCGTTTGGTTGGTAACAGACAGTAATTTAAGTTCGTTTAATGACAAAAAAGAATGGACAGGTACAAAGATTATTTTTGAAATAACCCAAGTAAATAATAAAACACAAGTCCGTTTTACGCATATCGGTTTGGTTCCAACATTTGAATGTTACGGAGACTGCTCCTGGGCTTGGGGACAACTCATTCAGGAAAGTCTGTTGAGCCTGATTACAACAGGAAAAGGCAAGATTGTCTTCGAATAGAATGATTGCCCACGGATTAAACGAATTCTCTCGGAATAATTTTAGCAAATCTTTGGTCTAAAATCAGCGTAAATCCATATCATCCGTGTCATCCGTGAGTCAATTTAGCAGTTTGTAAAAGTGAACTTTTGCTTCTTCAGTTTTATTATCTTAGCGAAAAAAAGAAATGACAAAAATTGCTTTAATAACAGGCGCAACTTCAGGAATTGGAAAAGCTACAGCTATTAAATTAGCCGAAAATGGATATGATTTAATCCTATGCGGACGTCGTGCAGAACGTCTGGAAGAATTAAAATCTGAATTATCAAATACTGTAAAAATTCATAGTCTCATATTTGATGTTCGCGACAGAAAAGAAGTCGAATCTCAAATAAATTCTTTACCAAATAAATGGAAAGACATTGATGTTTTGGTAAATAGTGCCGGTAATGCCCACGGACTTTCATCTATTGATGATGGCGACATCGATGATTGGGACGCAATGATTGACGGAAATGTAAAAGGCTTATTATATGTTTCAAGAGCTGTAATTCCGCAAATGGTCGAAAGAAAAAAAGGCCATATCATCAATTTAAGTTCTGTTGCCGGAAAACAGACCTATGCAAATGGTGCCGTTTATTGTGCTTCAAAAAAAGCAGTTGAAGCCATCAGTGAAGGAATGCGACTCGATTTAACCCAACACGGAATTAAAATTACGAATATCGCGCCGGGTGCTGTTGCTACCGAATTTTCAGAAGTAAGATTTAAAGGAGATACTGAAAGAGCTCAAAAAGTGTATGAAGGCTTCGACCCTTTATTGGCTGAAGATATAGCCGATTTTATATCTTATGCTGTCAATGCCCCGGACAGAGTAACCATTGCTGATGTAACGATTTATGCCAAAGCCCAATCGGCGCCAACAACCATTTATAAAAAGTAAATCCTAAATAATTACAATAACAACCTCGTTTAAAGCAATTTATTCGAGGTTATTTTTTTCCTAAAAAATCAAATTCGAAAAATATCTTTTCCAGAAAATCGTTCTTATACCATTGATTATCATGATTCTTTAGACAAAAAACGGTGTCAATCAACCGAAAGAAAAAATTGTATCTTTTAATCTTCAATCATTGTTTCATTTATTTAAAACCAACTAAAGATGAGCGCTTCAATTAAAATAGTCAAGGATTTTACCAATAAGCAAATCACAGTTATCAGTGAATTCAAAGCTCCCAAAGAAAAAATTTGGGATGCGTTTACCAATCCAGACATTACCGATAAATGGTGGGCACCAAAGCCCTACCAAGCTATTACCAAACAATCGGACTTTAAAAATGGTGGACAATGGTTGTATTATATGCTTTCAACAGAAGGAGAAAAACATTGGTGCCTTGCCGAATTTTATAATATTAAAAAAGCTGAATCCTATGAAGTGACCGACGCTTTTTGTGATGAAAAAGGAAACATAAATACAAACTTTCCCAGAATGAATTGGAAAAACAGCTTTGAAGAAGAAAACGGAACAACCAGAGTAACCAACGAAATTACATATGCCCGGGTAGAAGATATGAAACAAATCCTCGAAATGGGTTTTGAAGAAGGTTATTCGATGGGATTGAATCAATTGAATGACTTGTTGAATGAAAAGAAAATATAAAAAATAGAAAAAGCCTCGAATCCAATGAATCGGGGCTTTTTACTAATGTTCTAACTTATTTCAGATTACCTTAACTGAGTAGTATCAACACGTGTTGGGGTGTCTTTTCCACTAATTATTGTCGATGAACTAATGGCAATAGCTTTGATTATTTCAGTCATATTATCGATATCCAAGGTTTCAATTTCATCATCGGCAGTATGGTAATTGGGTTCGCTATCCATTTTGGAAGTCGAAATCGTATGTGCCGGAACTCCTAATTTAGCTAAAGTAGCATTGTCCGAACGATAAAACAATTGTTCTTGTGGGTACGGATCAGGGTAAAACTGAAAAGCAGTTCCTTTCAAATTTCTTTGCAAAATCTCACCCATATTCGATTTTTCAAACCCTGTAATATAAGCTGAGTTCTTTCCCCATTTCGATTCGGTTCCAATCATTTCTAAATTAAACATAGCTATTACCTTATCGGCAGGAAGTTGTTTCGAAAAATATTTGGCTCCAAAACCACCCAATTCCTCAGCAACAAATGTTGTAAAAATAATGGTTCTCTCGTTATTGTTTAATTTTTTGAGGTAGTTCGCCAGCATGATAACCGCCGTACTTCCGGCCGCATCATCATTTGCACCGTTATAAATAGAATCTGTTGCTGTATGTGGTGCACCTTCTTCCGGTGAGCCTACTCCTAAATGGTCATAATGGGCTGAAAAAATAACATATTCGTCCGGTTTGCTTTTCCCAGGCAAAACACCAACAACATTATTCAATGGCTTTTTAGTGACTGTATTACTAAGCTCTATTGAAAAAATATTCGCTTCTGAAACTCCAAAAACAAATAAAACCGTATTGTCTCCAGGATTAGTCTTTATTCTGTCAATGTGCTGAAGATTTGGCAGCACTTTATTAAAAGAAGCATCAACCAAAACCAGATAACTTTTAGTACCGTTGAAATACTCATTAAACTTTTGTCCAAGATTATCACCTTTACTGATTTTAACAACTGTGATATCACTTTTTTCAGTTAAAGAAACTTGGGGTTGATAAGAGAATGCTACTACTTGTAACTTATTGATTTCCTTTCCGTCAACAACAATTTTGGACGCCGTTTCTTTCGATTCGGTCATAAAAAATTCCTGTCTGAAATTAGGTGCTCCCATGAACGTTTTCAAGCCCGCTTTCTTAAACTCCGATTCAATAAAAGCAGATGCTTTATCGATGGCAGGCGTAAATGCCCTCCTCCCCTGCATATCATCTGCAGAAAGTATTCTTTCGATTCGGGTTACTTCTTTGGAATTAATAAGTTTATCAATCGACTGTCCTTGCACAGTTATACAAAGACCTAAAACAAATGCGCTTACAAAAATTTTTCTCATATTTTACTTTTACAAATAACTAATTTATACAATCAAAAATATATTTTTTATTTGAGAAAAGATAAACTCCATCGCTATTTAAGCAAAAAGGTGCCCATAAAGCACCTTTTTAACAATTTTTCTCAAAAAAATTCAACATGTTATCCTCCCGCAAAAGGAGGTAATAAAGCAACAACATCATCATTTTTAAGAATCAGGTTGCTGACTTTATCAATGATTATTTGATTTACCGCCACACTAAAAGGAAATTGCCCCAATTGGTATTTATTTTCCAATTCGCATAATAACTTACTTAGCGGCAAATCGGAAAAATCTATTTTTTCGTCACGACATCTGGTTCGCTCTACTATACCTCCAAAATATTTTATTACAATCATCCCACAAGATTTAGGTTTTGCAAAATAAATTCCTCTTCCATAAACGCATCCTTAGACATTTCCGCTTTTACATAAGAAGTCAGCTCCGAAGCATTTTTAACCACTTCCCCAATTACGATAATCGCCGGAGAAGCAATTTCATTCTTTTTAACCAAATCTGTAATTGTACTGATTGTTCCTATTACTTTCTTTTGTATTTTTTGCGTTCCGTTTTGGATAATGGCAATCGGCAAATCGTCAGTTCTGTTGTTTTGATACAAGGCAACTATCTCCTCCAATTTATTCATTCCCATCAAAATAACAACTGTCGCCGAAGATTGTGAAGCCAAAGCGACATCTTTGGACAATTTATGGTCAGAAGTTGTTCCGGTAATTACCCAAAAGCTTTCAGCAACTCTTCTTTGTGTCAAACTGATTCCATTCGAAGCCGGCACGCCTAAAGCAGACGAAATCCCTGGTACAATTGCGGTTTCAATCCCGAATTGACTCGCAAAATCGATTTCTTCGCTTCCTCTTCCAAAAACAAATGGATCTCCTCCTTTTAATCGAACAACATGACCATGTCTCTTAGCCATCGACACAATCAAATCGTTGATTTGATCTTGGCTGTATGCATGGCAACCAAAGCGTTTTCCAACAAATATAATTTCAGCATTTTTCGCATACTGTAACAACTCTTCGTTGACTAAAGCATCATACAAAACAACATCGGCATCTTCCAACGCTTTTATCGCTTTTAGTGTTATCAACTCAACATCTCCGGGTCCTGCTCCCACTATTGTCAATTTTGGTTTATTGATTTGTATCATGATTAAAAGTATTAAGAATTAAACTTTTTAAACAACTAAGTATAAATACGTAAACAAATATACGTACTTTTTTCTAATTCCAACTCTTTAAGATCAAAAAAAATTTAAAAAAAACTAAAAACATAATTGCTTTTAGTTTTTCTAATCATATTAACAAAAAATACCGTTCATACACATATTGAACTAAAAATCAAAAAGTTGATAATTTACCATCAATATAATAAAGGTACCTTTTAAAAATAAAACCACTAAGATTAAGCTTAATGCTTCTTAATCTTAATGGTTCAAAATAAAAATATTTTATGTCAAATTAGTTTTTATCTAAAGTCACTCAAAGCCTTTTCAATAATGACAAGACATTCCTGAATTTGTTCTTCGGTAATCACCAAAGGTGGCGCGAAACGTATTTTATTTCCGTGAGTAGGCTTTGCCAATAATCCGTAATCCCTGAAACGAAGACAAATATCCCAAGCCAAATCAGAATCTTCGCTACTGTTAATTACAATAGCATTCAATAACCCTTTTCCACGCACCAAAGAAATCAACGGATTGCGTTCTGCAATTTCGTTAAGACCTTTTCTTAACATGATTCCCAATCTTTCGGCATTTTCAGATAAGTTTTCTTCACGCACCACCTCAAGAGCAGCAACGGCAACTGCAGCAGCAACAGGGTTTCCTCCAAAAGTGGATCCGTGTTGTCCCGGCTTGATGACATTCATAATATTGTTATTTGCCAAAACTGCCGATACCGGATAAACACCGCCCGAAATGGCTTTTCCCAAAATCAAAATATCGGGTTGTACATTTTCATGATGCACTGCCAATAATTTACCCGTTCTGGCAATTCCGGTTTGAACTTCATCGGCTATGAACAATACATTGCGTGCTTTGCAAAGTGCTTTGGCTTTTGCCAAAAATCCTTCACTAGGAACGTAAACTCCCGCTTCTCCCTGAATAGGTTCTACCAAGAAACCGGCAATATTGTTGGATGAATTCAATGCTTTTTCCAAAGCTTCGGTATCATCATAAGGAATTTTGATAAACCCTTCCGTAAAAGGGCCAAAACTTTGACGGGCACTTTGGTCATTTGAAAAAGAAATAATTGTGGTTGTTCTACCGTGAAAATTATTTTCGCACACAATAATTTGCGCTTGGTTTTCAGGAATACCTTTTACTTCGTACGCCCATTTACGGCACAGTTTCAAAGCAGTTTCAACCGCTTCTGCACCAGTATTCATTGGCAACACTTTCTCAAATCCAAAATAATTGGTCACATATTCTTCATAAACTCCCAATTGATCGTTGTAAAAAGCACGCGAAGTCAATGTCAATTTCTGCGCTTGCTCAACCATAGCCCCAACTATTTTTGGATGACAATGCCCTTGGTTCACAGCCGAATAAGCCGATAAAAAGTCAAAATATTTTTTTCCGTCAACATCCCACACAAAAACGCCTTCCCCTTTCTCCAAAACTACTGGCAGCGGATGATAATTATGAGCTCCGTATTTATTTTCTTTTTCAATTAAATTTTCAGATTTTGAAGAAAGTTCTCCTGTTATTTGTGTCATGACAAGGCTTTATTAAAGTTTAACAAACCAAAAGTAATTATATTTTTTATTTATCAATGCAAAAAACATATTTTTGACTTATGTGTAACATTTTAAACAAAAAATGATTTTATTTAAACAAAAATTAAGTCATATTTTTAATTTAACATTTCTATTCCACTACACCAAAAAATATAAGAGAACAAACAATTACTTTTATAACCCTAAAAAGTGATTTTAACTTTTAAAAAACATAAAAATGGAGATATTATTAGATGAATTTGACATCAGCATCATAAAAGAATTGGAAAAAGACGGAAGGATGGCCTTTTCATCAATTGCGACCAACTTAAAAATTTCCAACACAATGGTTCACCAGCGCGTTAATCGTTTATTGGAAAACGGAATTATAACTGGAATCAAACCTGTCATCAACGAAAAAAAAATTGGTTATGACTGGGGAGCTTTTACCGGAATCTATTTGAAAAAGGACCAAGACTCTGCAAGAATTATCGAAGAATTAAAAAAAATCCCTGAAATCACTGAGTGTTATTACATCGCTGGCTCCTTTACTCTTTACATAAAAATGATTGCCCGAGATCACGAACACATGAGAAAATTGCTTTACGAAAAAATCGACAGCATTCCCGGAATCGCAAAAACAGATTCCTTAATCGAATTGGGATGCGCTTTTAAACGCAACATCAGTTTTTAATCATAAATCATTATTGTTTTTTGGAGCGGAAAGATTTGGTATATTTTATAGACATGGTTCCCGTTTTCCGCTGCAATTCCCGATAAAGAAAAAACTACGGCAAAAAAGCCTTGTTTTTCTAAATCGGGAGATTTCCACTTCACCCGGGGCTAAAAGGAAACAATCGTTTTTTTTGGTCATCAATCAAAAAACCATTAAGAAATTGAGTCTGAATAAAACTTAATTCCTTAATGGTTTTATTATTTTATACCATTTTTATTCTGATATTTGTAAAAAAACAAAAACCATGAAAAAATTTAGATTCATAACAATTATTATGATATTAGCTACTATTCAGGGATTTGCGCAATTAAAACCAGTTCAATACAAAGATGGAAACCAAATTTTAAATGGTTATAAAGTTGCTCCCTCAAAAAGCAGCAGCCAAAAACCTGGAATCTTAATCCTACCGGCCTGGCGAGGGATTGACAAACTTTCCAAAGACACCGCTGACAAACTCTCAAAAATGGGATATTATGCCTTTATTGCCGATATTTATGGTGAAGGAAATTACCCAAAAGACAACAACGAAGCGGGCAAAATAGCCGGTTCGTATAAAAAGAATTTCGAGGCTTATCAAAAAAGAATTTCTTTGGCTTTACAACAATTAATTGCAGCCGGAGCCAATCCCGAAAATATTGTGGTTATTGGATATTGTTTTGGAGGTACTGGAGCACTTGAAGCGGCTCGCGGCCATTTAAATGTAAAAGGAGTTGTTTCTTTCCATGGAGGTTTAGGCAAAGACAGTTCAAGACATTCAGAACCAATTACAGCAAAAGTATTGGTGTGCCACGGTGCAGATGATCCTTACGAATCCAAAGAAGAAATCGCCGCTTTCCAACAAGAAATGAGAGACACAAAAGCTGATTGGCAAATGATTTACTACGCCAATGCTGTTCACTCCTTTACCAATCCGGAATCTGGAAATGACAATTCGAAAGGTGCAGCCTACAATGAAAAAGCTGACAAACGTTCTTTCGAACATTTCAAATTATTCTTAAACGAAGTATTAAAAAAATAGCAACTTTATTATACCAATTATTAGATGAAAAAAAAGGTAACACTTCTATTATTTGTTGCAACGCTGACCTGTTTTGCTCAAAAAAATGATGTTTATAAAGAAGATCCCACCCGATTTATGAACACCATAACCGCCGATAAATTAAAAACCAAGCTTTATATTGTTGCTTCCGATGAAATGGAAGGTCGTGACACAGGTTCCAAGGGACAAAAGAAAGCCGGAAATTATCTTATCGATCAATATAAAAAAAGTAAAATTCCGTTTCCAAAAGGAGCTACCAGTTACTATCAGCCTATACCAGCATCATTCTTGAATGCCAAACACAATGAAAATCTGCCTGACTCAGAAAATATTTGGGCTTACATTGAAGGTTCAGAAAAACCGGAAGAAGTTTTGGTAATTTCAGCTCATTATGACCATGTAGGTATCAAAAATGGTGAAGTGTACAATGGCGCCGATGACGACGGTTCAGGAACTGTTGCTATTCTGCAAATCGCACAAGCTTTTCAAAAAGCCAAAAATGAAGGACACGGGCCTAAGCGTTCCATTTTGTTCCTTCATGTTACAGGCGAAGAGCATGGTTTGCACGGATCTCGTTACTATTCTGAAAATCCTTTATTCCCAATAGCCAATACCGTAGCAGATATCAACATTGACATGATAGGACGCCGTGATATTGATCATGCAAAAACCAACAACTATGTGTACGTAATTGGAGCTGATAGATTATCCACCGATTTACACAACATCACCGTTGCACAAAACAAGAAATACACCCATTTGGACTTGGATTTCAAATTCAATGATCCGAAAGACCCAAATCATTTCTACGAGCGTTCAGACCACTATAATTTTGCAAAATTTGGTATTCCTGCTGTATTTCTTTTCAATGGAGTTCATGAAGATTATCATCAAAAATCTGATGAGCCAAACAAAATAGAATACGATGCTTTGGCAAAAAGAGCCCAACTAGCTTTTGTAATTGCTTGGGAATTGGCCAACAGACCAGACAGAATTGTAGTTGACAAACCTATAAAATAAGTTTTCAGCAAATAAAAAAAGAGCTTTGGAACAATTCAAAGCTCTTTTTTAGTAAATATTATTTGTTAAAATTTCATATTCATTGCATAAAACTATTTGATTTTCGTAAATTTAAAAAAGTCTCCCAAAATCTTTAAACCTTTTCATTCATAAAACATCCTGAAGGCTAATAGATTTTGTGTTCAAGTAAATGATACGTAAATTCGCCGAGATGAATCAATGAATCCCTACAACAACTGGTTTTATTAATTGCATTTTCGTTTTTAGATAAATGAATGAGATAATGACAAAAAAACAAGATTTGGTTCCAAACAACAAATACATTTTTGAACATTTTTTTGAATTATCAGGCGATTTATTATGCATCGCAGGATTTGACGGTTATTTCAAAAAAATAAATCCTGCCGTTTCTCAACTATTGGGCTACACAAATGAGGAACTTTTTTCAAGACCAATAAATGAATTTGTCTATTTCGAGGACCAAAACATTACATCTAAAGTTCGAAAAGAACTTCAAAATAATAAGCCTTTACTCAATTTTGAAAATCGTTACCTAACAAAAACAGGTGAAATCGTTTGGCTTTCCTGGACATCGATGCCAGTCGAAGATGAAAAATTGGTTTATGCTATAGCTAAAAACATCACTCACACCAAAAAATTGGAAGAGGAACGAAATTTACTGCTCACAAAAATCACTAAAATAAATTCTGATCTCAAAAAACTAACTTATACCAGTTCCCATGATTTAAGGTCTCCGATAAACAACTTGCTTTCGATTTTTGATCTTTTGGATACTTCAAAAATTGAAGATTCCGAAACATTAGAGTTTATTGAAATGATGAAATCGGCTTGTCAAACTTTAAAACATACTTTAAATGATTTTGTCGATGTTTTAATACTCGAAGACAAAAGTGTTGCCGAAGTTGAAGAATTAGATTTACATGAATCGCTAAACACTGTAATGCAATCCATTAATTCCCTGATACAAAATTCGAAAGCTGTTATAAATATTGATTTTTCAGAACTTAAAAAGATTAATTTCAATAAAGCATACTTGGAAAGCATATACCTCAATTTGATAACTAATTCGATAAAATATACCCAACCGGGTCAAATCCCGATTATTTCAATTTGTTCCAAAAAGAACAACGGAATCAATCAATTAATTTTCTCTGACAACGGTATTGGCTTCAATATGAAAACAGTAAAAGATAAAATTTTTGGCTTGTTCCAAAAATTTCACAACCACGCTGACAGTAAAGGCATCGGGCTTTATTTGGTAAATAATCATGTCACCAGTTTGGGCGGTAAAATTGAAGTAAAAAGCGCTATTAATAAAGGAACGACCTTTACCATCTCATTCAAAAAAGAATTGACATAATACAACAAAAAAAAGAGTTTTGAAATATTTCAAAACTCTTTGTCTTTTTATAAGTATCTATTCTGAAAATAGCTTTGTAAAAAAAAGATTACAAATTTTTTTTTACATCAGCATCGGGAGCATTTTTCTTTACCGATTCAATTCCGTTATCACGAGCCGCAACCGATTCATACATTTCGCTGCTGCCGATAATTTGACCATTGGATGCTTTCAGATTGAAATATGGATTTCCGTTTTTGGCTTCCAATTTATCAAATCTTTCATCTATCTGAGAATTTTTCTTCACAGACTCGATTCCGTTTTCGCAAGCCGCTTTGGTTGTATATCCTTCGCTAGCGAGAATAACTTGTCCGTTTCCTGCTTTTAAAACAAACTGAAATTCATCATTTTTTCTTTTGCTAATTAAAAATGTTCCCATAAACTTTCATTTATTAAATTGATTAATTACCAGCAATTTAAGAAAAACTAATTCATTTTTAATTAAGAAATCAATATTTATTCCATCAAAAAAATAAATCCACAAAAAAAGCCTTGAATTTCTTCAAGGCTTCAATTTCTGGGTGGCTGACCGGGTTCGAACCGGCGACCCGCGGCACCACAAACCGCTACTCTAACCAGCTGAGCTACAACCACCATTTCTGCTTAGCGGTTGCAAATATAGAACAAATGTTTGCTTCTACAAACAAAAAATCAAAAAAAAATTGGCAATTTTACTTCAAATCGCCTAAGCTATTGACTGCCAAATATCTTTCAACTGTAAAACCTTCGGCATGTTCAACTCCTGTAAGCCTTCCCAAGTCTCTGGAACGGTAATTTAGGCTCTCAAAAAAGTTTTTACTGGAGATTGGTGACTCTGGTTCTTTCGAATTCGGGTCATAAAATTGCGAACGATAGGCCAAAATAGATTCAATTTTCTTTTCTGTAAATCCGGTAATATCCACCACAAAGTCAGGTTCAATATTTTTCCATTGAATATAATGATAAACTACTTTCGGTCTCCAAGGCTTTTGAATTTCACCATCTAGCGCTGTTTCAATTTTCATCAAACCCGACAAAAAACAGGCATCTGAAACCAATTTACTTCCTTTCCCGTGATCGATGTGCCTGTCGTCAATAGCATTACACAATACAATTTCAGGTTGGTATTTTCGGATCATCTTTATAATTTCCAATTGATGCTTTTCGTCATTGACAAAAAAACCGTCCCTCATATTCAAATTCTCCCGAACGGAAACTCCCAATATCTCCGCAGCGGCACTTGCCTCCTGATCACGGATTTCGGCCGAACCACGCGTTCCAAGTTCCCCATGCGTCAGATCAATAATTCCAACTTTTTTTCCTAAAGAAATCTCTTTTAAAATCGTTCCGGAGCATCCTAATTCCACGTCATCGGGATGTGCGCCAAAAGCAAGTATATCTAATTTCATATCTATTTTTGTTTGTTGTTTTGGGTTTATCGTTTTTGGTTTAATCTGTTTAAGGTTGTTTAATATTTGTTTAAAATGGTTTAAGGCTGTTTAATCTTGGTTTATAAAGTCAATTTTAAACTTTTAAACTTTTAAACTTTTAAACTTTTAAACTTTTAAACTTTTAAACTTTTAAACTTTTAAACTTTTAAACTTTTAAACTTTATATTAAAACTTTCTTCATTGTCATCGACTTGTTCACGCTTTCCTCCCACTCTTTTTCGGGGATACTGTCCTTCGTGATTCCGCAGCCCATGAACAGATTAGCCTTTGCGGTTTTGTGATCAAAATCGGCTTCAATTTCCATACAACGCAAATTGACAAATAGACTTGAACTCACCGAATCGACTGCAAAACTCGTATTCAATTCCCCCAAAAATCCGGTATAGAAAGTCCTATCGTAATTTTCATTTTCCAAAATAAAAGCTTTCGAAGCTTCTTTCGGCAATCCACAGACGGCCGGCGTTGGATGCAGTAAGCTTACGACTTGCTTCAAACTGAAACCTGCGTTTAAAACTCCCCAAATATCGGTTTTCAAATGCCAGATACTACCAGCTTTAAGGCTATAGGGTTTGGTAACTGAAACCTCCAAAGTGGCCTCTTTCAATTGATCGACAATATAATCCGTTACAAATTGCTGTTCTTCTTTTTCTTTCTCCCCCCAAATAATTTCTTCCGAACCGTTATCTTTTTGGGTTCCAGCCAAAGCCATTGTTTCAAATACATTTACATTGGCTTTTACCAATTGCTCCGGTGTTGCCCCCATCCAAAGCCCAATTTTAGGATGAAAAAAACAGTACGAAAAAGCAGCAGGATACAATTGAACCAATTTCTCAAAAGTTGCAACCAAATCAAAATTTTCCAGTTCGATCACTTCTTTTCGGGAAAGAACGACTTTCTTAAATTCCTGATTTTCTATAGCATGAATCCCCTTAGCAACTATCCTTTCATAGTCTGCTTTACCCACTGCTGTTGGAAATTCTCTGTTGCTTTCGGTAATCATTACAGGCTCGTTTTCTCGAATCACAGCAAAAATATCCGATTCATTTTCGGGAATTAAATGAACACTGTTTCCATCAAAAGAAGCAAATACAAATCCTTTTTCGGAAAAATCAACCACATTAAACAAAGCATCATTCTGCTGAAACATCCCGATTATAGTATCCGAATTGGGTTTGCAATACAAAACAAAAGGCAGGTTTTGCTCTTGTTGCATTTTTATTTTTGAAAAAAATTTATTCATGTTTTTGTAAAAGTTGGACCTGATAATCTAAAAGTTCTTTTTTTGCTTCAAAAAATGTTTTCGATAAAATAGCTTCGTAGTCGGCAATTGATCGATTGAACAAAGCCAGCTCACTTTCGATATATTGATTTACATTAAAATAGACCCATTCTTCGGATAAATATTTATTAAATGCTTCCCGAATCTCAGTAGTTATCGATTTTCTATAAATATTGCTATCTAAAATATTCGCAATCTGCTTTCTTAATTTAGCTTCTTCTTTTTTTAATAAAACCATATTTCTTTTAATTTCATCAAAAGAACATGTTCGATACATAAAATGAGAAGCATTGATCACATTAGCATAAAATTCAAATTTCTCATCATAGTCTTTATCGAGTTCAAAAAAAATATCATAATATTTTTTAAGTTCTTCTCTTTTATTATGCTTGTTAGCTAATCCAAAAAAATAAGAACAAATTTCAATATCATTTTCTAATATTTTTTGTTTGATTGCCTTTAAATCTATCTCCAATTTATCAATTAATTCACTACAATTTTTAGTTGAGATTTGGTGCCCGTCATAATTAAATGATTTAACTCTATAATCCCCGGATAAAATCTGCTTTAAGATATTGATATCACTAACCAAAGAATTAGCGTTGTAAACCAAATCGATTGCAGCATTGCTAAATAATTCATTTACCTCTTTTTTCATTGCCTTACCAGTTGATTCGGTAGTTCTTAAATCAAAAGCATCAAAATCAGGATTTTTATTATCATAATAATGATTGTAAATTTCATTAAAGGATCCCGATAAAAATTCATCTTTAAATTCTTCGAAAAACTTCTCGTTTTCATTATAAACTACACTACCCGAATATGAAACTGCAGAAAATAATTTATTAGTAAACTTACATTGCAGATCAATCCTATTATTCAATAAGCAAGTTGCCAATATCTTATTTTCCTCGGATTTTTCAATATTCAGTTTTTGCAGTTCGGCAATTCTATCTTCGATACTTGGATGTGTATCCCATTTATTTTCGATAGTAAGTTTTGATTTATTATATCTATTTATAAAATCAGTAGTTAATAAAGGTAGATTATTATGAACCTCTAAATTGCTTTTGCCAGCAATAAAATTCATCACTAAGGTCTGTTGTTCATAAACATTTTTTGTCGCAATTGATTCAGAAATTTTGTTGCTATAATAATCCAGCACTTTACTGAAAGAATGACTTGCCAAATCAAGACGTAGCAAAGAAGTTATTAAAGGCTCAGAACCCGTCACACTGGCAGCAACAGCATCGGCATGAAATTCCATTTGCCTTGATAATGCATAATAATTTAAGTTCACAACCTGATAGACCTGCCTTAAAACCCATTGAATTCCTTGCACTATATTTATAGCAATTCCAGTAAAAAAAGCAAAATACCCGTTTACGCTTCCCCAGCTTTGTGCAATTGAATTGTACGAGTCATTATTATAAAGCATATCATGAAGAATTCTGTTCACATTGTAAACATAACTTCCCACCTTCATACTTCGCTGTGAGAAATGCCCAAATTCATGAGCTAAAATAGCTTTAAGCTCTAACTCTGAAACGGAATTTATTAGCCCAACCCCAATTTGAAGATTTTTCTTGATTGGTAAAAACATGCTCCAAAAATTAGAATCATAAAACACTGAAGCATTAACATCTGAAGACAAATAAACTTTTTTAGGAAAATTTGTTTTTACCGAACCTACAATTTCCTCTATGAATTCAAACAACATAGGTTCTTCTTCTCTTGTAATTTCAACCAAATGCGACCTATCAATGACATTTTTTTCAAAGATAAACTTGAACAGAAAAATCAAAATTAAGATCCCCATACATATCAATCCCGCCCCAATCATAAGAGTTACAAACATTGGCTTTGCAATAATAATCTTAAACCCTGCATAACCAGCCAGAATTGTGAGAGCAATTCCTGAAGCAATCAATGCAAGATAAACAACAAAAAAGAAAAGAATTGAAAGAATCGCCTTGATGGTCATCTTTTTAAAAACTGCAGAAATCTGGGGTGTATTTTTTTGCATCATCAAGTGTTACATGTATTTCTATTAACTTTTATTTCTATCTAAAACCATATTCGTCAATTTGCAAAGCGAAATCAAATTCCCTTCTTCATCGGTAATTTTAATTTCCCAAAGATGCAAACTTCTACCTTTATGGATAATTCGGGCAGTACCAAAAACAAAGCCTTCGCGAATGCTTTTTAAGTGATTCGCTGAAATTTCGATGCCCCTTACTTCTTGTTTTTTGTCATTAATAAAAAAATGCGAAGCGGCACTCCCTACACTTTCCGCCAACGCCACCGAAGCTCCGCCATGCAACAATCCCATTGGCTGATGCACTGATGGATTAACGGGCATTTTGGCAACAAGAAAGCCTTCTCCTGCATCTATAAATTCGATATTCAAAGTTTCCATCAACGTGTTTTTGGAAAACTGTTTGCAATATTCGAGTATTTTATCTTTGTCTATTGTCATATTTCTATTTTAAAGATTGTAAAAATACGCTAAATTGACAATTCAAAAAAGAAATAAATAGAAACCTAAAAAGTAAAAAGTCAGCTATAAGCCATAAAACTATTTTATTACTATTTTTACAAAAATTTAAATCGAAATGCAACGCATCGCCTTACTGTTTTTAATCGGAATGACGCTTTTGTTTTGCTCTTGTCGGAGCGATTTTGAGACCGTTGCAAGTACAGGTAATTTGGCGTTTTCAAACGATACTGTTTATTTGGACACGGTTTTTACCAATTTGAGTTCGAGCACTTATGCACTAAAAGTGTATAACCATTCCAAAAATGACATCAATATTCCCATTATAAAATTTACCAAAGGCTTAAATTCAAAATACCGAATGAGCGTTGATGGCTCTCAGGGAAATCAAGGAAAAATATTCGAAAATGTTACGCTTCTAGCAAAAGACAGTTTGTACATTTTCATTGAAACAACTGTAAAAAGCGATAGTTCAACCCCAGCCGAATTTCTTTATACTGACCAAATTGAATTTGACAGCGGAACAAATCTCCAAAAAGTGGAATTGGTAACTTTGGTGCAGGATGCCATTTTATTATATCCCAAACGCAATGGTGACGGAACCATGGAAACCCTCCCAATTGATGGTAAAAAAATAAGCGGCTTTTATCTGGACAAAAATGATCCCATTCACGGAAACGAACTTATTTTCACTAATAAAAAAGCCTATGTGATTTACGGATATGCGGCAGTACCAGATGGAGAAACTGTAGTTTTTGATCCGGGAGCAAGAGTTTATTTTCATGCTGATTCTGGGCTAATTGTACCAAAAAATGCTTCGATACAAATTAACGGGGCCAAATCAACTACAGATAAATTAGAAAATGAAGTGATTTTCAGTGGCGACCGCCAACAACCTGATTTTAATTATACTCCCGGACAATGGGGAACTATTTGGTTGCAAAACGGAAGCATTAACAACTCTATTCAAAACCTGACGCTTAAAAACGCCACTGTTGGTTTATTGCTTGAAGGTAATACCGGCAAAAAACTTACGATAAAAAATACTCAAATTTACAATTGCACTCACTACGGAATTCAAGCGAAAAATGCTTTTATCGAAGGAGAAAATATTGTGATCAATTACACAGGACAATCCAGTCTAGCCTGTACTTATGGTGGTAATTACAAGTTTACGCATTGCACTTTCAACAACAATTGGTCAAGCCCTGAACAAACAGCGGTTTACCTCAGTAATTATGCTGATGATGCAACTCCCGCAACCAAAGATCTTACAGGAGCGACTTTCAATAATTGCATCATTTATGGGGCGTATTCCAACGAAATGATTTTGGATAAAAAAACAGGTGCCGCTTTTGTGTATCAATTCAACAATTGCCTGATTAAGTCCAATAAAAATAATAGTCCAGATTATAATTTCGACAATGACCCTACACATTACAATGCCATAATCCTGAACAAAGACCCAAAATTCTATAATTCCAATATCAACAATTTCAATATCGATAATACTTCTGCCGCTTTCGCAAAAGGGAATTCGGCATATTTAATTCCTCTTGATATTCTTGGAATCACGAGAACTTTACCAGCAGATCTGGGGGCTTATCAAAGTAAACCGTTCCCGAAGTAAGATTTTAATTAACCACAAATTCGCAAATTTTTTATGAATTCTAAATGAATATAATTTGCGAATTTGCGGTCTTTATTTTCAATTCCAATATTTGTCAAATAGTTTGCTTTTCACATTTGCTCGTACTATTTATTTAAACTAAATTTGCATCGTTAAAAAAACAAACTACACAACCAATGATCCATTTCTTTGAAAACCAAAGCAAAACTGTTTTTGCAGTACAAACGCAAAACGAAATTTCAGCTCAAGACATTTCAAAACTCAACTGGCTTTTTGCCGACTCTAATAAAGTAGAAAAATCCGTTTTGTCGGATTTTTTTGTTGGCCCTCGTGCCACTATGATTACACCTTGGAGTACAAATGCCGTGGAAATCACCCAAAACATGGGGATTTCCGGAATCATCCGTATTGAAGAATTTCAGAAAGTAGCAGCCGATTTCAATGATTTCGACCCAATGCTTTCGCAAAAATATACTGAATTGAATCAAGATATTTTCACGATTCATATTCAACCTGAAGCTATTTTGGAAATTGAAAATATAGCTGCTTACAACCAATCTGAAGGTTTGTCATTAAGCCCTGAAGAAGTAGAATATTTGGATAATTTATCAACCAAATTAGGTAGAAAATTAACCGATTCTGAGATTTTCGCTTTCTCTCAAGCCAATTCAGAACACTGTCGTCACAAGATTTTCAACGGAACTTTTGTTATCGACGGAGTTGAAAAAGAAACTTCTCTTTTCAAATTAATCAAAAAAACATCTCAGGAAAACCCTAATGATATTGTTTCGGCTTACAAAGATAACGTGGCTTTTGTAAAAGGACCAAGAGTACAGCAATTTGCTCCAAAAACGGCCGACAAACCTGATTTTTACGAAATAAAAGAATTTGATTCTGTTATCTCCTTAAAAGCAGAAACACACAACTTCCCAACAACTGTAGAACCTTTTAACGGAGCTGCAACAGGTTCGGGAGGAGAAATTCGTGACCGTTTAGCTGGAGGACAAGGTTCATTGCCAATGGCGGGAACTGCAGTTTATATGACTTCGTATTCTCGTTTGGAACAAGACAGACCTTGGGAAAATGCTGTAACCGAAAGAAAATGGTTGTACCAGACTCCAATGGACATCTTGATTAAAGCTTCAAACGGAGCTTCAGATTTTGGAAATAAATTTGGGCAACCGCTTATTACCGGTTCGGTTTTGACTTTCGAACACGAAGAAACCACCCCTAACCCCTCCAAAGGAGGGGAATTAAAAACCCGTAAAATTGGTTACGACAAAGTAATCATGCAAGCGGGTGGAATTGGTTACGGAAAACTAGACCAAGCCATCAAACACAAACCGCAGGAAGGCGACAAAATCGTTATCCTTGGTGGTGAAAACTACAGAATTGGGATGGGGGGAGCTGCGGTCTCCTCAGCAGATACAGGAGCTTTTGGCTCGGGAATCGAATTAAACGCTATTCAGCGTTCTAACCCTGAAATGCAAAAACGTGCCGCTAACGCCATTCGTGGTTTGGTGGAAAGCGACAACAACCCAATTGTTTCTATTCACGATCACGGAGCTGGTGGACACTTGAACTGTCTTTCGGAATTGGTGGAAGAAACAGGAGGATTGATCGATTTGGATAAATTGCCTGTTGGTGACCCTACCCTTTCGGCGAAAGAAATCATTGGTAACGAATCTCAGGAAAGAATGGGATTGGTTATTGGCAAAAAAGACATCGACACTTTACAAAGAATTGCCGAAAGAGAGCGTTCTCCAATGTATCAGGTTGGTGACGTTACAGGCGACCATCGTTTTACTTTCGAGTCTAAAACTACAGGTGTAAAACCAATGGATTACGCTTTGGAAGATTTCTTTGGAAGTTCACCAAAAACAGTAATGACGGACAATTCCATTGATTACAACTATGCCGGATTGGATTATAACGTAAAAAATATAGCAACATACTTAGAGCAAGTTTTACAATTAGAAGCCGTTGCTTCCAAAGACTGGTTAACCAACAAAGTTGACCGTTGCGTTGGAGGAAAAGTGGCAAAACAACAATGTGCAGGACCATTGCAATTACCATTAAACAATTGTGGTGTAATGGCTTTGGATTACCAAGGAAAAGAAGGAATTGCAACTTCTATCGGACACGCTCCTATCTCTGCTTTGATTGACCCTGTTGCGGGAAGTAGAAACGCTGTTGCCGAATCATTGTCCAACATTGTTTGGGCTCCAATCAAAGATGGATTGAAAGGAATTTCACTTTCGGCAAACTGGATGTGGGCTTGTAAAAACGAAGGTGAAGACGCTCGTTTATACGATGCAGTACAAGGATGCTCGGATTTTGCAATCGAATTGGGAATCAACATTCCAACAGGAAAAGATTCGCTTTCGATGAAACAAAAATATCCAAATGACGAAGTAATTGCGCCTGGAACGGTAATTATTTCGGCTGCCGGAAACTGTACAGATATCAGAAAAGTAGTTGAACCTGTTTTACAAAAAGACGGAGGTTCTATTTACTATATCAATTTGTCGCAAGACGAATTCAAATTAGGAGGTTCTTCTTTTGCACAAACATTGAACGCTATCGGAAACGATACACCTACAATCAAAGATTCGGCATTTTTCAAAAATGCATTCAATACGCTTCAAGAATTGATTTTAGACAATCAAATCTTGGCCGGACACGATATTGGAAGTGGTGGTTTAATTACTACTTTATTGGAAATGTGTTTTGCTGACATTAATTTAGGAGCGAAAATTGATTTCTCTGTTTTTGAAGAAAAAGACATCATCAAATATCTTTTCTCTGAAAACATCGCTGTTGTTTTCCAAGCGAATTCAGATGAAGCGGTTGAAGCTAAATTGAAAGCCAACAACGTAGAATTCTTCAAACTTGGAAATGCTACTTCCGAAGCTACTTTAGACTTTGGTCCTTGCAAATTGGACATTACTAAGTACAGAGATATTTGGTTTAAAACGTCATTCTTGTTAGACCAAAAACAATCTAAAAACGGAACTGCCCAAGCTCGTTTTGACAATTATAAAAATCAACCTTTAAACTATACTTTTCCAAGTCATTTTACAGGAAAAAAACCTGAAATCGACGGTTCTAAAGCAAGGCCAAAAGCAGCTATCATCCGCGAAAAAGGAAGTAACTCCGAGCGTGAAATGGCAAATGCTATGTACTTGGCTGGATTTGACGTAAAAGATGTTCACATGACCGATTTGATTTCAGGACGTGAAACCCTTGAAGATATTCAATTCATCGGAGCGGTTGGTGGATTCTCCAATTCGGATGTTTTAGGTTCTGCCAAAGGTTGGGCTGGAGCTTTCAAATACAATGAAAAAGCAAATACGGCTTTGAAAAACTTCTTCAAAAGAGAAGACACTTTATCTGTCGGAATCTGTAACGGTTGCCAATTGTTCATGGAATTGGAAGTTATCAATCCTGAGCATGAAATTCACGGAAAAATGCTTCATAACGAAAGCCACAAGCACGAAAGTATCTTTACTTCGGTAAAAATTCAGGAAAACAAATCGGTAATGTTATCGACTTTGGCCGGAAGCACTCTTGGAGTTTGGGTTTCGCACGGTGAAGGAAAATTCAATTTGCCATACGCCGAAGACCAATACAACATTGTTGCAAAATATGGTTACGAAGGATACCCTGCCAACCCAAACGGATCGGCTTTCAACACCGCAATGCTATGTGACAAAACAGGTCGTCACTTGGTAATGATGCCACACATTGAGCGTTCTACTTTCCAATGGAACTGGGCAAATTATCCAAAAAACAGAAATGACGAAGTTACTCCTTGGTTAGAAGCTTTTGTAAATGCTAAAAAATGGATTGACAACACAAACAAATAAAAATTCCCAAAGTTTTTATTTCCACATATACCCGTCTCTTGTTATTTTAGAGACGGGTTTTTTATGAGTTTTTGCCCTTAACTATAACTAACCTACCCCAAATGACCATTAAGAAAAAAAATCTTTTTATTGTAAGCCTGCTGTTTTTAATAAATCCTCTGTTTGCACAAATTTCAGATGAATGCCAAAAAACAAATCCTGTCTTGGAATTATTTGGTTCCAATTCAAAAACCTTAAACCTGAAAGGAAATGTAGCCCAAATGCATGAGCAGCAATTTTCAATAAACGCAAAAGGTGACAAAACGGAAAATGAACTAATCAATACTTTTTATAAGTTTTCTACCGAAGGTGCAACCAAAGAATTTGAGCAAAATTATAAGTATCTGAAATCAGAAAAACACTTTTTCAGCTACACCAACAAAGGTTATATTTCACATGTCGATATTGAAACTCTCAATTTAGCCAAAAAGAAAGACACATTAAATACTATTCTCGATTCCACTGCTGTTAATGAACCTCTGGAGCCTTCTTTTTCGACAGTTGACTGCAAATACGTCCAAAAGAAAAACATTTTGTACAAAGGAGAAGAATCCATCGAAGGCTCGTCACCAAAAAAAACTACCCGAAAGGAATCCTTTTACCATTTCAATGATTATGACCAAATAATCCTAATTAATCACCAATCGGACAGTATTTCGACAAAATACATATACGATGCGAATGGTTTGGTAAAAGAAACCCAAACCTTCAAATCGGATGTTTTATCCCATAAAAACATTTACAAATACGACCACGACAATAACCTAATTAAAATAACCACAATTAATTCGGACAACACTACAAAATACCCAAACAAAGAAATCGCTATAACCTATAAATTTGACCCTAAAGGAAATATCATCGAGAAAAAAATGATGGCTTATCTTTATTCTCCAAAAGGGATTAAAGAATTTATTGAAGGTTTTCTGAATGTTTACAATTATGTCTATTTGTAAGTTTCAAATCCCGATTTGCGTTAATATATTATCTCAAAAGAATAAAAAGATAATCTGATATAAAAGGCAACGCCCCTTGCTCTTTAAATTTTAAACTAACCTACGCTCATGAAAAAATTTTCATTACTGCTTGCTGCACTTATGTTAAGTGCAGCAAATTCTTTTGCCCAAATTAAAATCACGAAAATAAAAGCTAAAGACAAAAACCATTATTTGGCAAATGTTATTGGGTATCCTATTACCGGCGTTTACAACTATATAAACCAAATAGAGCCTACAACTGTCCTCAATCCAGATGGTACTGGAATTATGCAAAATGAAGATCTTGTCAAAGAAAATATTATTTGGGGAATCGAGTGTTCTCAATCAGGAGTTCCTATTTTCAAGGAAGGATTCAATAGTGCTTCTTATTCTTTTTGGTACAAAAAAAGCGATACAGCCAAATCCAAATCGGATGATGAAAACGATTGGACATTGCAATCCTTCTCTATTCATTATGACAAAAAGAAGATATTCATTTCTGGAGAACGAGTAAAAGAATATGTGGAATAAAATTTTGTAAAAAAACGATCCAAGACACACTTTTGGCCACCAAAACCCTTTGATTTAAAACCATTTAAGAAAACGATTTCGTTAATTACCAATTCCACAATCAGGTCGCCTTTAATTAATCTTTGGAAAATAAAATTTATTATCATTTTTTATTTAATTTGCGATAAAATTTAATCATCATTACAATGATAACGATTACCCGTTTATTTGATTTTCCATACTATCAGCTTGAAAATTACAACAAATCAGATGCTTTGGTAACAAAGCAAAATGATGTTTGGGTGAAAACCTCAACTCAGGAATATCTCGACAAAGCCAATACCATTTCTAGGGCATTGCTGCGAATGGGCATTCAAAAAGACGATAAAATTGCTATCATTTCAAGCAATAACAGAACGGAGTGGAATATCATGGATATTGGTATTTTACAAACTGGTGCCCAAAACGTTCCGATCTATCCAACTATTTCACATGAAGATTACGAATACATTCTAAATCACTCTGAATCCATTTATGTTTTTGTTTCAGATATTGAGGTGTTGGAGAAAGTTAATTGCATAAAAGCCAATGTTCCTTCCCTGAAAGATGTTTTTTCGTTCAATGAAATAGAAGGTTGTAAAAACTGGACTGAATTGTTGAAACTGGGCGAAGACAAAAGCAATCAAGATACTGTTGAAGAAAGAAAAAACAGCGTAAAAACAGACGATCTGGCCACCATCATTTACACATCGGGGACTACAGGACGACCAAAAGGTGTTATGTTATCGCATCAAAATGTGGTTTCAAATGTACTTAACAGTGCGCCAAGAATCCCTTTTGAAGCAGGAAAAAGCGTCGCATTGAGCTTCCTTCCTATCTGTCATATTTTCGAAAGAATGATTTTGTATTTGTACCAATATTATGGCGTTTCGGTATATTTTGGCGAATCAATAGACAAAATCAGCGCTAACATAAAGGAGGTAAAACCAACCGTTATCACTGCCGTTCCAAGGCTTTTGGAGAAAGTATATGACAGTATTTTTGCAAAAGGAAGCGAATTGAAAGGAATCAAAAAAATGCTTTTCTTTTGGGCCATCAATTTAGGGCTGCGTTATGAACCTTATGGAGCCAATGGATTTTGGTATGAATTCCAATTGAAAATTGCCCGAAAATTAATTTTCAGCAAATGGAAAGAAGGTTTGGGAGGTAATCTTGAGCTGATGGTTTCGGGAAGTGCCGCTTTACAAAAAAGATTGGCACGTATTTTTGCAGCCGCCAATATTCCGGTTGTAGAAGGTTACGGATTGACCGAAACCTCGCCTGTTATCTCCGTAAACGATATGAGAAACAGAGGCTTCAAAGTAGGAACCGTTGGAAAAGTAATTGACAATGTGGAAGTAAAAATCGCCGAAGATGGTGAAATACTTTGCAAAGGTCCTAATGTTATGATGGGCTACTACAAAGATCCTGAAAAAACAGCAGAAGCTATCATTAATGGCTATTTCCACACGGGAGATATTGGTAATATTGACGAAAACGGCTTTTTATCCATTACCGACCGCAAAAAAGAAATGTTCAAAACCTCGGGAGGAAAATACATTGCCCCGCAAATCATCGAAAATACCATGAAACAATCCCGCTTTATCGAGCAGATCATGGTGATTGGTGATGGTGAAAAAATGCCGGGAGCATTTATTCAGCCGAGTTTTGATTTTGTGAAAGAATGGGCAAAATTGCATTCCATTCAATTGGGATCGACCAACAAAGAGATTATTTCCAATCCGAAAGTAATCGAAAGAATCCAACAAGAGGTAGATACTTTGAACGAAAAATTCGGGAATTGGGAACAAATAAAACGTTTCGAATTAACACCGGATGTTTGGTCAATAAATGGCGGTCACCTTACCCCAACCCTAAAACTAAGACGAAAAATTATATTGGAGATTTACAAAGATCTTTATGAAAAGATTTATGGACATTCGCTGTAAAGTTTTGTCTTAATTAAAAAACAAAGTCCCGATAGGTTTTTCTGTCGGGACTTTGTTTTATATTAAACCTGTCTAGTCATTAAATCAAAGAACTTCTATATGTTTTTGATTTTGTTGCTACAAATTAAAATTCAATTCTATAAACCATATTGGAAATAACTGGATTTTATATCCTTCAAATCAATATTTCTGTTTTTTTATTCAAAACTCAAAAAATGCCATTTTTATTAAAATAAAAAAAATAATACGCATGCATAATATTGGCCAAACTCCTTATTCTAAAGGAGTTTTTTGTCTATATTTATAAAAAATTAAAAAAAATAAATTTTTATTATGCATGCATAATATTTTTTTCTTTATTTTTGAAAACGATATAGTAAGTATGAAAGACAAAACAATAGATTATATCCTAAGAGCAACTTGGCAGGCTGTATCAAGAATGTACAACGAAGAAGCCAATAAATACGATGCCACAATGGCAACGGGATTTGCCTTATTGAGTATTGACCGAGAAGAAGGAACTCCTTCAACGGCATTGGGACCAAGAATGGGAATGGAAGCTACGAGCTTAACGAGAACCTTAAAATCGATGGAGGAAAAAGGCTTAATTGTCAGAAAAAAAAATCCGGAAGATGGTAGAGGTGTTCTGATTTACCTGACTGATTTTGGAAAAGAAAAAAGAGAACTTTCCAAAAATACGGTTTTGAAATTTAATGAATCGGTTAGAAAGAATATTTCAGAAGAAAAAATAAACCATTTCATTGAAGTTGCCGAAGTAATCAACGAACTGATTCTGAATAAAAACATTTTCAATGATGATGATGACAATAATGAAGATTAATAGGATTCCATAGAATTAAAAATTAATTAAGAACGGCTATAGCACATTTGATCTCAGACAAAAAAATTAATAAATATGAAACGCAGCATTAAAAAAGTAGCAGTAATTGGATCCGGAATTATGGGTTCGGGGATTGCTTGTCATTTTGCCAACATTGGAGTTGAAGTCTTGCTTTTGGACATCATTCCGAACGAACTTACTGATGCCGAGGCCAAAAAAGGTCTTACACTCGAAAGTAAAATTGTTCGTAATCGTTTGGTAAACGACCATTTAGCCAACTCATTAAAATCGAAGCCCTCTACTATTTACAGCCAAAAATTCGCTAGCCGAATCACAACCGGAAATACTACGGATGATATGTCCAAAATTTCCAATGTGGATTGGATTATCGAAGTGGTTGTGGAGCGTTTGGATATCAAAAAATTGGTTTTTGAGCAAATTGACAAATTCAGAAAACCTGGCACTTTGGTAACATCAAATACTTCAGGTATTCCGATTCATTTTATGAGCGAAGGACGAAGCGAAGATTTCCAAAAACATTTCTGCGGTACACATTTTTTTAACCCTGCGCGTTACTTAAAATTATTTGAAATCATTCCGGGACCGCAGACTTCTGCTGATGTTTTGGATTTCTTGACTATATATGGAGAAAAATTCTTGGGTAAAACTTCGGTTGTTGCCAAAGATACTCCGGCTTTTATCGGAAACCGTATTGGTATTTATGGAATCCAGAGTTTGTTCCACTTGGTAAAAGAATTGGGATTAACTATTGAAGAAGTTGACAAATTGACTGGACCAGTTATTGGCCGTCCAAAATCAGCTACTTTCAGAACTGTAGATGTTGTTGGATTGGATACTTTGGTACATGTTGCCAACGGAATCTATCAAAACTGTCCTGACGACGAACAACACGAATTGTTCAAACTTCCGGAATTTGTCAATAAAATGATTGAAAACAAATGGTTCGGAAGCAAAACCGGTCAGGGTTTCTACAAAAAAGTTGGTGCTGACATTCTTTCTTTAGACTTGGAAACCCTTGAATACCGAGCTGCCAAAAAAGCTTCTTTTGCCACTTTGGAATTAACAAAAACAATAGACAAACCCATCAACCGATTCAAGGTTTTGGTTAAAGGAAAAGACAAAGCGGGCGAATTCTACCGCAAAAGTTTTGCAGGAATGTTTGCTTACGTTTCCAACCGAATCCCTGAAATAGCTGATGAATTATACAAAATAGATGATGCGATGAAAGCCGGTTTTGGATGGGAAAATGGCCCATTCGAAATTTGGGATGCCATAGGTGTTCAAAGCGGAATCGAAATAATGAAAGCCGAAGGTTTTGAGCCTGCCGCTTGGGTAAACGAAATGATTGCATCCGGAAATAACAGTTTTTATACCGTAAAAGAAGGAGCAACATATTTCTATAATATCCCGAACAAATCACACAATAAAGTTCCTGGCCAAGATGCTTTCATACTTCTGAACAACATTCGCGAAAGCAAAAAAGTTTGGAGCAATAGCGGTGCCATTATTCAAGATTTGGGAGACGGAATTTTGAACTTAGAATTCCAATCCAAAATGAACACAATTGGTGGCGATGTGCTTCAAGCCATAAACAAAGCCATTGATCTAGCCGAAAAAGAACATCAAGGTTTGGTTATTGGAAACCAAGCTGCGAATTTCTCCGTTGGAGCCAATATCGGAATGATTTTTATGATGGCCGTTGAGCAAGAATATGACGAATTAAACATGGCTATCAAAATGTTCCAAGACACGATGATGCGTGTTCGCTATTCCGGAATTCCGGTTGTGGTTGTTCCGCACGGAATGACTTTTGGAGGTGGATGCGAAATGAGCTTACACGCCGATAAAGTGGTTGCCGCTGCCGAAACCTATATGGGATTGGTTGAGTTTGGTGTTGGTGTGATTCCAGGCGGTGGAGGTTCCAAAGAAATGACTTTAAGAGCATCCGATTTGTTCCGTAAAAATGATGTGGAATTGAATGTGCTGCAAGAATATTTCCTGACAATCGCTATGGCAAAAGTATCCACTTCGGGTTACGAAGCTTTTGATACCGGACTTTTACAGCACGGTAAAGATATTATCGTTGTAAATAAAGACCGTCAGATTGCCGAAGCCAAAAAACATGCGTTGCTAATGGCCGAAGCCGGTTATACACAACCAATTAGAAGAAATGATATTAAAGTTTTAGGAAAACAAGCACTCGGAATGTTCTTGGTAGGAACTAACCAAATGGTTGCCGGAAACTACATTTCTGAACACGATTTAAAAATTGCCAACAAACTCGCTTACGTAATGGCCGGTGGTGATTTATCGGAATCCACTTTGGTGTCTGAACAATACTTATTAGATCTTGAACGAGAAGCTTTCTTGAGTTTATGTACTGAGCGCAAGACGTTGGAACGTATTCAATATATGTTGACTAAGGGAAAACCGTTGAGAAATTAATAAATTGATAATATACAGGTCGCTCCTATGGAGCTTCCTAACAACACGAAACTAGTGCTAAAAACAGTAAGCCTATACGAGGCTTTGAAAATTCAGGAATTGAAACTCTACTAGCTCTAAATATAAGCCTCTACGAGGCATTGAAAATTTAAAAATGGCCTAGAAGTTCAACTGTCTGTAGGGCTGTAAACATGACATTTAAAATTTAAAAAAATGACCTCGTAGAGGTTAACTGTTTGTAGAAAAATGAAACAATTAGGTTTTAGCTCCGTAGGAGCGACCTGTTAAAAGCGAATTTATGGCAAATACGTATTCTCAAATTTATATTCAAATTGTTTTTGCGGTAAAAAACAGAGAAAATTTGATAAAAAAAGAAAACCGTGAAGAATTGCACAAATTCATTACAGGTATTATTTCAAATAGAGAACAAAAATTACTAGCCATTTTTGCTATGCCTGACCATGTTCATATTTTAATTGGAATGAAACCCAATATTACAATATCAGATTTAGTTAGAGACATTAAAGCAGGCTCATCAAAATTTATTAATGACAGCAAATGGATTAATGGTAAATTCAGTTGGCAAGAAGGATATGGAGCATTCTCATATTCGAAAAGCCATTTGGACAATGTGATAAAATACATTTTAAAACAAGAGGAAAATCATAAAAACCAAACATTTAAGGAAGAGTATCTATCATTTTTAGAAAAATTTGAAATTGAATATGAAGATAAATATCTGTTTGAATGGATCTCATAATAAACAGGCCGCTCCAATGGAGCTTGTAAACAAATAGAAAATTAGTGCTACAAACAGTAAGCCTCTCCGAGGCAGTTAAATAAAAAGAGAAAATCAAAGAAAACATTGGAAAATCTTAATACTTAATTCTCCAATCTTAATACAAGTATCTATGAAAACAGCATATATAGTAAAAGCATATCGTACTGCAGTAGGTAAAGCACCAAAAGGAGTTTTTAGATTCAAAAGACCTGATGAGCTCGCTGCCGAAACCATTCAGCACATGATGAATGAACTGCCTGATTTTGACAAAACACGCATTGACGACGTTATGGTTGGAAATGCCATGCCGGAAGCGGAACAAGGTCTGAATGTTGGCCGTTTAATCTCTTTGATGGGATTAAAAGTCAATGATGTTCCGGGAGTTACGGTAAACCGTTATTGCGCATCGGGATTGGAAACTATCGGAATGGCAACTGCCAAAATCCAATCAGGGATGGCGCATTGCATCATTGCGGGAGGTGCCGAAAGCATGAGTTATATTCCGATGGGAGGTTATAAACCAACTCCTGATTACGCTGTCGCAAAAGCGGGACACGAGGATTATTACTGGGGAATGGGACTTACTGCCGAAGCCGTTGCAAAACAGTTTAATGTTTCCCGTGAAGATCAGGATGAGTTTGCCTATAACTCGCACATGAAAGCATTGAATGCACAAGCTGAAAATAAATTCGACAACCAAATCGTTCCGATTACGGTTGAACAAACTTTCATCAACGAAAGTGGAAAGAAAGAAACCAAATCGTATGTTGTCAATAAAGACGAAGGTCCAAGAGCAGGAACTTCGAAAGAAGCTTTGGCTGGTTTGAAACCCGTTTTTGCCGCTGACGGAAGCGTGACTGCCGGTAACTCTTCTCAAATGAGTGATGGTGCCGCTTTTGTACTGGTTATGAGCGAAGAAATGGTCAAAGAATTAAACCTGCAACCTATCGCTCGATTGGTAAACTACGCCTCAGCTGGTGTCGAACCAAGAATCATGGGAATTGGTCCCGTAAAAGCGATTCCAAAAGCATTAAAACAAGCCGGACTAACATTAAACGATATTGATTTAGTAGAACTCAATGAGGCATTTGCTTCGCAATCATTAGCGGTAATTCGCGAACTTGGATTAAATCCTGATATCGTAAACGTAAACGGTGGTGCTATTGCTTTAGGGCATCCTCTAGGCTGTACAGGTGCCAAACTTTCTGTTCAATTATTCGACGAAATGAAGCGCAGAGGAAACAAATACGGAATTGTGAGTATGTGTGTGGGAACTGGACAAGGAAGTGCGGGGATTTATGAAGTTCTTTAAAAAGAATATAGAACATAGAGAATAGAATATAGATATAAGCCTTTAAAAAGATAAAATAGATATACGCCTTTAAGACAAAAAGAATGAGACATAATTATAAGAACTTGAAGATTTGGCAACTTGGAATTACAATCGCAAATGAAATTTCTGATATTTTGTTAGAATTTCCAAAACATGAGCGTTATGATTTAAGCTCTCAAATAAGCAGATGTTCTGTTTCAATGCCTAGTAATATAGCTGAAGGTTCTTCGAGAACAGATAAAGCCTTTTGTCATTTTTTAGACATTTCATTAGGCTCTTCATATGAACTTATTACGCAACTATTAATTGCAACACATAGAAAATATATAAACGAAACACAATTTAACCAATTAGAGATTAAAATAGAAGAATTCCAAAGGATGACAATGGGATTTCAAAATGGACTGCAGTAAAAGTCTATATTCTATTTTCTATTTTCTTTCATCTTAAAAAACAAAAGCCATGAGCGACAAAACAAGAGGTGGTCAATTCATCGTAAAAGAAACAAAATGTGAAGACGTATTCACACCGGAAGATTTCAACGAAGAACAGTTGATGATGCGTGACTCTGTAAAAGAGTTTGTGGACAAAGAAATTTGGCCTAACAAAAACCGTTTCGAAAACAAAGATTACGCTTTTACCGAGGAATCCATGCGAAAAGCGGGAGATTTGGGATTTTTGAGCGTAGCGGTTCCTGAAGCTTATGGCGGAATGGGAATGGGATTTGTCAATACGGTTTTGGTTTGTGATTACATTTCGGGAGCAACAGGTTCGTTCTCTACCGCGTTTGGAGCGCATACCGGAATCGGGACAATGCCGATTACTCTTTATGGAACTGAAGAACAAAAACAAAAATACGTACCAAAACTAGCTACCGGCGAATGGTTTGGAGCTTATTGTTTGACAGAACCGGGAGCCGGATCTGACGCAAATTCAGGAAAAACCAAAGCAGTTTTGTCTGAAGACGGTACGCATTATAAAATCACAGGACAAAAAATGTGGATTTCAAATGCAGGGTTCTGTTCATTATTCATTGTATTTGCCCGAATTGAAGACGACAAAAACATCACCGGATTCATTTTGGAAAACACAAACGATAACGGAATTTCATTTGGTGAAGAAGAACATAAATTAGGTATTCGCGCCTCCTCTACCCGTCAGGTGTTTTTCAATGAAACAAAAGTTCCTGTTGAAAATATGTTGGCCGGTCGTGGCGAAGGTTTTAAAATCGCGATGAATGCCTTGAACATAGGCCGTATCAAATTGGCTGCTGCTTGTTTGGATGCGCAACGAAGAGTGATTACAGGATCTATTCATTATTCTAACGAAAGAGTTCAGTTTAACACACCTATTTCGCAATTCGGTGCTATCCGTTCCAAATTGGCCGAAATGGCAACTTCCTGCTATGTGGGAGAAAGTGCAACTTACCGCGCCGCCAAAGATATCGAGGACAGAATCATGGCTCGTGAAGCTGAAGGCGCTTCTCACCAAGAATCTGAATTGAAAGGTGTTGAAGAATATGCCATCGAATGTTCGATCCTGAAAGTAGCCGTTTCCGAAGACGTTCAAAATTGTGCCGACGAAGGAATTCAAATCTTTGGCGGAATGGGATTCTCCGAAGACACCCCAATGGAAAGTGCATGGAGAGATGCCCGTATTGCCCGTATCTACGAAGGAACAAACGAAATCAACAGAATGCTATCGGTGGGAATGTTAATCAAAAAAGCCATGAAAGGCCATGTCGATTTACTAGGCCCTGCCTCCAAAGTACAAGAAGAATTAATGGGAATTCCTTCATTTGACACTCCTGATTATTCTGAATTGTTTGCCGAGGAAAAAGAAATGATCGGCAAATTGAAAAAAGCGTTCTTAATGGTTGCAGGAGGTGCCGTTCAAAAGTATGGTCCCGATTTGGAAGGTCACCAACAACTACTAATGGCTGCTTCCGATATTCTAATCGAAATCTATATGGCCGAAAGCGCGATTTTGAGAAGCGAAAAATTAGCAAAATCAAAAGGTGCTGACCAAGTAAAAGAACAAATCGCGATGGCGCAATTGTACTTGTACAAAGCGGTTGACATCATCACCCAAAAAGGGAAAGAAAGCATCATTTCTTTTGCCGAAGGCGATGAACAACGTATGATGTTAATGGGATTACGCCGTTATACCAAATACAACAACATGCCAAATGTTGTAGGTTTGAGAGAAACAATTACCTCAAAATTAATTTCTGAAAATGCTTACTCTTTCTAAATATTAACCTTTTTTAGTTTTTATTTGTTTAAAAAGCCGCTTGTCCCTGAATGACAAAGCGGCTTTTTTATTTAAAAGTGTTGACCACATTTATGACTTAATCTATATAAGTTTCTTTCAAAACTTCCTTTACTTTTGAGATTTCTTTTTCAGACAAATCCCCGAACACTTTTGTTATTTGCTCTCTATCTACTGTCCTAATTTGATCTAATGCAATTTGACCTTTTTTGCCATTGTGCGTTATTTCGACTCTTGTTGGATAAGATTTAGAACTACTTGTCATCGGGGCAATAACGATCGTCTGTAAATATTTATTCATTTCATTTGGAGAAATGATAACGCAAGGTCGTGTTTTCTTAATTTCACTTCCAATTGTTGGATCAAGATTGACCAAAACAATTTGATATTGCCTTAACTCCATTCTTCTAAATTTTCGTCTTCAAAAATATCGTTGATAAGTAATTTATCATCACCATTTTCATGCATTTTTTTAAAAGATTTTTCCCAACCACTTCTTGGTTCTGACTTAGGCTTTAAAATAATATAACCCTTCTCAAGAATAAGTTCAACCTTGTCAGTGATATTATATCTCTCAAGTAATGTCTTTGATAAACGAATTCCTTTTGAATTTCCAATTGGGATAACTGAAATGTCCATAATATACTTTTTTTAGTAACTACAAAGTTATTACAATTTTTAAAACTTTTAATTATATTCTCTTATTTATAAATCCACATTAGAACCGGTTTTGTACTTGAATTCAATATCGGCTCAATGATTTTAAAACTATTACCGAAAATTGTTGGACATCCCCAACCTTCGGCTTTTTTATTTTTTACCCATTGCACAATGGGTGTTTATATTAGTAATCCCCTTTTATTTACCCAATCGTTATACGCCATTTCAAATTTAATTTCGCCATTACCGTGGGTTCCAATTTCTTTCCAACCTGCTTTTCGATAAAATGTTTCTGCCCTTGTATTAGGAGCGGTTCCTAACCAAACCGTTTCTTTTGTTTGACTAAAATACCAATCAAGCATTATATCATGCAATTGTTTTCCAATTCCTTTTTTGTCAAAATCAGGATGAACAAATAAAGCCCAAATATTGTTGTCTTGAATATCTACAATTGAGAATCCAACAATTTGATTGTCTTTTTCACATACCCACCCTTTTCCTCTTTCCGTCAAAAATATTCTGCAATCTTCGTCGGTTACAAGATTAGGATTTGACAATGTGTTTTCTTTTACCGCATTTCTTACAAACTGTATTTCTTTAATATCGTCAATATTTGCTTCTCTTATTTTCATAATCAATTTTAAACTATTTATAAATCCACATTAGAACCGTTTTTGTACTTGAATTCAATATCGGATTCCGAACCATTAACTTTTCCTCTATCTTTTTAAATTAAAGCCAACAAATAACCAATTATTGAACCTCCAAAAACAACAAAAGCACTGTTGATTTTCCTATAACCAAATGTAATTCCAATACTCAAAACAGCAATCAATATTGTGCGCCAATCGGTGATGGTGTCTTTTCCCATATCAAAACATACGGCCACAATAATCGCTACCGAAGCCACATTAACGGCATCCAAAAAGGCCGAAAACAATTTTGAATCCCGCATTTTCTTTACAAGTGGATTGAGCAATGCGACAAATACAAATGAAGGTAAAAATATCGCAATTGTCGAAACAATAGCTCCCGTCAAACCATTGATTTGATAACCGATAAATGTCACCGAAGAAAAAACGGGTCCTGGCGTAAATTGCCCCACAGCGATAGCATCTATCAGTTGTTGTCGTGTCAAAATTCCTGTTGAAACCAATTCGGTGTCGAGAAAGGCAAACAACACATAACCGCTTCCATAAAGTATCGCACCAATTTTAAGGAAAATCAAAAACAACTTTGCGTTGCTCGTAGAAAGCATCGTTTGATTATTTATTTGCAAAAATGCCAATGGCATAAAAACACTTAATTTGTTTGATTTACTGTTCCGCCAATAGGCCAAAAACAACGCAAAAAATCCCGCACCAAACATCAGGTAAATTTCGTTGAAACCCGCCAATGACCCAATCAAGACAATCAACCCGATAATGGCTAGTTCGATTGATTTCAGGGATTTTTTTGCCAAAGGAAAAACAGCACCAAGAATAACAGCAATAATGGCCGGTTTTATTCCGTAAATAAAAGGTTGTACTTCGGGAAGTTGTCCGTATTGTTTGTATAGCCACGCAAAAAATCCCGTAATGAAAACAGCCGGAAGAATGAAACAAAGCCCTGCAATGATTAAACCTTTCCAACCGCCTTTTTCGTGCCCGACATGAATAGCCATTTCGGTGCTGTTGGGACCGGGAATCAGGTTTGTAGCACCTATCAAATCCAAGAAATGCTGCTCAGTAAGCCATTTTCTTTTTACAACCACTTCTTCCTGCATCATTGCAATATGTGCCGCAGGCCCGCCAAAAGCAGTAACACCTAACCTCAAAAATAATTTTGCTATTTCTTTTAGATTTTGGTTATTGTTCATGAGTGATAGAATTGTGATTATTTTAAATTAATAATGTTCTCGATGGAACATATATACGCAACGATAGTTCAGAATTACTTCGTCAGTTCGCTATCGCTCGGGTGCATTCTGTGCGGTCATGTTGAAAATCTACGAGCGAATCTTGCTATTACAATTTTCATTTTAAACTAACGATTTCTATAACTTCACATTCGGCGGTTTTATGAAAACCTTCAACAAAATAGGCTTTCAAACCAATTTTTATACGTTCTCGATGGAACCCAAAAAATGTTTCATTGATAATCCACATTTGTGCTTTTCCATAAGTTGGAACGCGAATAGATTTGTCCAAAATCACATTATTTTCTTTGTCAAGAAATTCAGGCCAAATCATCCATGTTTTTTTAAAGTTTTCGTCTTCATTATACATAAAGTCGGAACGATAGACTTGAATTGGATTTCCTGTTTTTCGGCCACCTTCTTCAGCAGAGAAAAAGCGATACTTAACAATAAAGTCACACTTTCTATTTCTGACTAGTTCGTATGGTTTATGGCTTTCCATATAGTTTTATAAGTTGTTTTGAGGCAGTAATAACCGATGGCACATATATACACAACGATAGCAGAATTACTTCGTCAATTCGCTACCGC
This sequence comes from Flavobacterium aquiphilum, assembly GCF_027111335.1. Lineage (NCBI taxonomy): Bacteria > Pseudomonadati > Bacteroidota > Flavobacteriia > Flavobacteriales > Flavobacteriaceae > Flavobacterium > Flavobacterium aquiphilum. The sequence goes on from NZ_CP114288.1 coordinate 4,056,537, forward strand.
TCAAGTGCATTCTGCGCTATCGTTGTTGAGACATATCAAGGACGTTCGGCTTTTTAGTTTATAGGCTTTTCCATTATCACTTTTGAAAATACCTCTCGGAATTTTATAGTATACTGAACTAACCAATCCAAAGCTTCATTAACTTTTCCATCGTCATTAAAGTTTGTTGAATGCGTTAACATTAAAACCTTGTCTTTATTGTTTGGATTAGGATTCCATTGAAGTTTAACACCTAATTTAGTTTCAATTTCTTCTTTTCTACTTTCTAAATATGGTAACATATCGTCAGCAATTTTATTGCTAATATAAACCCTAACGCCAACATTACTTTGTTCAGTGTTACAAAAGTTTGACAAACTAATATAGGATTTTCCTAAACTAATGTCATACCAATATTGAGCTCTTGGCGTTTGCAAGGAACCAATTTTTCTTGTTTCTGCGAGTTTTGTTCTAAAACGATTCCAAAATTCCAATTGGAACTTTCTCTTGTCGGACATATCTTCTGCGGCGATAGAACGGTTTACTTGTCTCACAGCTAAATTTGGTTTGCTAATCACATTAAATTTTACTGCTGGATTACTATTGTCAATTTGCCAAAGTTCGACTTGTACGCCATAAAAAGATATTTCGTCAGAAGTATGGTCATTCAACCAATCCAAGGCTTTTTTTATGTTCTGCTGTAAAGTTTGTTGCAATCCAAATAATTGTTGAAGCGTCTAGAACGGAAGCGTATGTTATAGCTTTGCCTAAATGGTCGTGATTGGTTTTTTCAAGTTGATTCTCAATAACAACATACTTATTTGTAGCTGTATCTTTTGCTAAAATGTCAGCCGAATATGGACCGCATTGAACTTCGATATTTTCAACTTCTAATTCAATTCCAACGGCTTCGTTTATTTCAGAGATGTTTTGTGCTAACCAAGGCGTAAAATCTCTAGCTTCGTTTGCCCATTTTACTCTTGTTGTAACTGTTTTTAAAATTCCAAGTTCCATATATTTTCTTTGTAAGATATTCGTGTTTAAAGCTGACCGCTAACTCATTTATATATCTGACAAAACTAGACTTATCACCCCAAATTGGGGTGTATAAGTCTGATGAATCTCAGACTTTATTCATGGCAATATACAAACAAATAGTTATAAATTATCAAAAAAAACTCACGGCATCAGCGATTTTTTAACAAATCGCAATCTGATTTTTGTCTATTTCCACCCTATTCACATGAACTCCATTATAGTCATAAATTCGTTCCCGGAGTTTAAGTTCAAGACAACTTGTTCAACCCCTTGAATGATCTCCTTGAGTGCAAGGGAACTCGTCAAACCCCTTGAATGATCTCCTTGAGTTCAAGGGAGCTTGTCAAACCCCTTGGACGGTCTCCTTGAGTTCAAGGGAGCCTGCCAAACCCCTTGAATGATCTCTCTGAGTGCAAGGGAACTCGTTCAACCTCTTTGACAGCTTCCCTTTTTTTGAAAAAAAGGCATTTTTGAATATTTTGTGATAAACCCCGGATTATTTGTAAGAAAAAACTAAATATTATAGTTTCATTAATTATTAATCTTACAAAAACCACAATTATGAAACTTAACCCAATTGCCATTTCCCAACTTACTTATCTTGACAGCGGTCAATTTATAGTACGTTATCTTACTGATTATGCAGCTTCGGGCTTAGATCCCGCTTCCGATTCTGTGTTTAAGGAACTCCATGATGATTTGGTAAATCAATCGCCAATTTTCAATCAGGCATTAATGCAGATTAGAACCCAAACCGAAACAGAGGAATTGACAATTCTAGATGCCGCTAGGGACCAAAAAATAGCGGCACTGCGCAGGGCGCATTCCGTATTTGAACATACGGATGATTCCGATGAAAAAGCCTCGGAAATAATATTGGCTCACTATATTAATATTCTATTTATCTTTTTATAACAACTTTTTTCTTTCCATTCTTTCTTTAGCTTCGGCTAAAAGCAAATGTATTTTTTCTTCAAATTGTTTTTTAGGAGGTAAATCAGTCCAATACTCGGCTACCATTATTCCGTCTTTGTGCATTTCGAGTAATTCTATTTGTTCCCTACTACTTTCGGCACAAAGTATTAAACCAATAGGGGTATTTTCTCCTTCTTGCTTTTCATGTTTGTCCAACCATTTGAGATACAATTCCATTTGCCCTTTGTGCTTGGCTTGAAATTTACCCAATTTTAATTCTATGGCTATTAATCTTTTTAATTTCCGATGGTAGAAAAGCAAGTCTAAATTGAAATCCTCACCGTCTATAATCATTCTTTTTTGGCGTTCTACAAATGTAAATCCTTTACCTAATTCAAGAATAAATTTTTCTAAATCATACAATACGGCTTGTTCCAAATCCTTTTCCAAATAAGCATTCCCTAAATTTAAAAAATCTAACAAATAAGGATCCTTAAAAGTATTTGGCAGCGTACTTTCTATTTGAACTGTTTGTGAATTAGCTATTGCAGTACGTTCAAACGTTTTAGATGCAATCAGTTTTCGCAGTTCCCTGACACTCGTTAAGTGATTAATGACCTGATGTGCATAAAACAATCTAGCTTCAGGACTCTTGATGGGTAATAACTCTATAAAGTGAGACCAACTCAATTGTCTTGACAGTGTCACGACAATTTGCCTGTCCATAAATTGTTCTGCAAAACGAAGCATTCGCCTGAGGTTTTTCTCTGTAAAGTTCCTCCCATATTTGTTTTCCAATTGTGCCGACAGTGTCGGCACAATTTGTTTTCCGTATTCAGCGCGTTTGTTTTGAAGTATAGTTTCATTTATGCGAAAACCAATTTGCCAAAAAAGTAAAGTTAAAACACTGTTGTTTTGAACAATAACCTGCTGTTGACTTTGCTCCACAAGTTCGGATAACTCATTGAGTAAATCGGTTTCAATAATCATCATATCATTTGATTTTTCTGTCATGCTCTTATTGGTGGATTAATGTAAAAACATTATGCTTTCTTAAAGATAATTATCTCTTGTTTTTTTAAGCGAATACAGTGACTTTGTACCATAAAAAGGTCTCTAATTAGTTGCTAATATATAAACTTTTTTTTACAATTTTGTCCATCTTAATTTTATTAAAAAACAGATAGAAATGACAAATCTGTTACCGAAATAAGTGACTTTTACAAGGATGACAAGTTTGTGAAATATCGGAATGCTAATTTTTGAAATTGTCATTGCTATTCCAATTGCCATTGCTATTGCAGTCTCCCGCGTGAGGGATAGGAACAAGCTACCAAAGTAGCGTGGATAGCCCGACCCCGCTAAGAAAAAGGCCCGACTCACCATATAGAAGAGTGGGGCCTGTTTCTTAACGGGGGCACGCCCAAACTATTCTTTTAAATCATTTTCAACAGTGATTTTGTTTGGCGTATCGTCCATCCAAGCCACGAATAATTTATAACCTATAGAAAACACAATTGGCCCTACAAACAAACCGATAAATCCGGACATCATGAATCCGCCAATTACTCCTAGAAAAATAACGAGCATAGGAACCATAGCTCCTTTTCCCAACAATAATGGTTTTAGTACATTGTCCGATAGTCCGCTAAGGATGAAAAAGATTGTCCAACCAATTGCTGCTGTGGTATTGTCTAATGAAAACAGGTAGGCAATTACTCCAAGATTAACAATGATAGGTCCTACTTGAATGATGGAAAGCATCAAACACAATACCGTCAACACTCCCGCGAAAGGGACGCCACAGCCAAAAAGCCCAACGGCCTGTATCAAGGTTTGAATGATGGCTACTCCCAAGATTCCTTTTACAACCTGATAGACTGTTGACACAGATATATCCAAAAATTCATCGCCGGAATCGCCTGAAATTCTTTTGATAAAATTGGTTGCCAAGTTTTGCGCGCTTGTCGAAACCATCAATACTCCTGCAATAATAACAGATAGGATAATTGACAGCAAAGAGGCTATTGAGCTCGCTGCTTTTCCTAATAATGCTTTTGATACTTCTACGATTTGTTCCTTATATTCGAGTACTCCTTTTTCCATATCGGTCGATAAAGCGTAAAGGAAATTGTATGCTTTGTCCCCTATTATCGGCCAATCTTTGATGTTTTCTCCCGGTGTTGCCACTTTAAGGGTTCCGTTTTCAACTCCTGTTTTTAATTCGGCAACTGTTGAAGTAACCGAATTGAAAAATGCCACTGTAGGCAAAATAATAAGCGCCAAAATAGTTACAGTAATAATGAAGGAAGCCAAGCTTTTGCGTCCCTTCAATTTTTTTTGCAAAAAATTAAATCCCGGGTACAGCACGATCGCCAATATAATTGCCCAAAGAATCGGCATCATAAAAGGTAGTAAAAGTTTAATGCAAAATCCTAAAATCAGGAAAACGAGTCCTAACTGTAGAATAACTTCGAAGAGTTGTTTGCTTTTGTATGGGTTTGAATTTTCCATAAGAGTTGGTTTAAGGGATTAGTTAAAATTAAATATCATTATTGTTGATTTTTCTTTTTTTGGAAGTGTTTTCATTGGCATCCGAAACAAGACGTCCAATAAGGATCACGGGATACAAAACCCCAATAATGGCTTCGACTTGTACCAATGACCTCGCAACGGGATGCAATGGAAAAATATCTCCATAACCGGTAGTTGTAATTGTTATATAACTAAAATACAAAAAATTAGCTTGTAAAGTATTGCTTTCAAAAGCCGGTAAGGTGATTTGAAAAGCCCCCGGAATGTGTTCATACACAAACTGATAAATCACCGACCATAAATTGGCCAAAATCATATACACCACAATGGAACCGATTACTCGGTATTCGGTAATTGGTCCAGGTTCGAAAACTTTTTTCAAAACCAAAACAATCAGCAATACAAATGTGGCAATGGTGAAAAATATATCGGCAAACAAGAGAAAAGGCGTTCGCTGAAAAACCGTTATCCAATTAAAAAGGACAAAGAAAAAAGGAATAATTATAAATGAAACTGTTTGCTTTCTCGATTTAGACAAGGAAATAATCCCCGCTACCAAAAACAGCATCCAAAACAGATTTATAATAACCATAAAGAAAGAATAGCTTCCAAATATGGGGATCAGTACAAAATGCATAATAAAAAGCAAGACAAACATTCCGCTTAGTCCACTTTCCTTACTCCACAAATGATTCAAGAATCGGTATTTTTTTTTGTTCATAGTTTCTGAGATTCTAAGTTTCTAAGCTGCTGAGTCTTTTTAATTGTTAATTTTTTCTTTGCGTCTTCGCGTCTTTGCGTGTCCAATTTCTCGCAAAGTCGCAAAGACGCAAAGTATGCGTGCCGAAAATCTATAATTTCAACCAACGGTTAAAACCTTTGGCTATACAAGTCAAAGTCTTTAAAATCTTAGTTTCTTAGAAACTTAGAGTCTTAGTAACTTTCTCAAAATGGTATCGGCTCCACCGACACGCTTCCTATTGGTCTTCGTCCTAATTTAAAGAGCAACAGAACCAAAATCGGGAAAAAACATAAGGCCGACATCACCAGATAAATATCCTTATAGGCCAACATCATTGCTGATTTTGACGTTTCGTTCGAAAGGCTTTTTTCGGCTTTTTTTTGGGCTTCCCAAGCCGACAGTCCTTTCATCATAAATATTTTTTTATTTTGATCCAATTCAGCTTTTGCCACCGGGTTCAACTCCGATAATTGTTGACTAAGACCGGTTTTATGCTGTACATTCATATTGGAAATAAAAGTTCCAAGAATTGCCCCGCCCAACAACGAAGCGAAAACTGCCCGCGAAATTACCCCGCTCATCATTCGGGAATCACCTAGATTTTTTGGGACTTTTTCAGAAATATAAAGCGAAGCCGCCGGATACAAAAAACCAATGGCAAGCCCTTTGAAAATAAATGGACCGAAAAAATCGGTTGTATCTATTTCGGGATAAAACCTAAAATAGAGAATGATATGATACAGACCGTAACAGGCAAAACCCGAAACCCAAAGCGTTGCCAGATAAATTCGTTTAAACAAAAGATAAGTCGAAAGCGGAATGGCTATAAAAAGCCCAATCAGAATTGCCAAATGCGTTCGGGCGACATAAATACTGTCAAAACCCAAAATATTGGTCATAAATCCGGTCACAACGCTTCCCGTGCCGTTCATCATTCCGGTGTAAAAAAAGAGAAACGAACCCAAAACAACGTTTTTGTATTTATAAACATCGGGATTTATCAACGGCTCTTTGGTAAACCGAACGTGCATCAGATACATTCCAACGATCAGCAACAAAAAAGCAATTGCCATCGAAACTTTGGGATCCGAAAGCCAGTTTCTAGTTTGTCCTTCGGCACAAAGAAAAAGAATCACAACCAAAAACAATTGTAAAATCCCCCACCCTCGCCAATCAAATTGAAAAGGAGATTTCATTGGTGCCACATCTTTTCTATAAAAAACCCAAGCCAAAAGTATTGCTACCAAAAAATTGATATTCAAGAAATAAACCCCAAAAGTCCAATTGTGAATACTTGTCATCTGCGTCCCAAAATATTGGTATAGTTGCTTGCTCCCCTGAAGGATAAACTGCACGATTCCGTACAAAATGGGCATATTGAACGTAGGGTTGTATTTTAAAAGTATCGGGATTATAGTTGCAAAAATTCCTATTATAGATAAAATAGCCAGCAAAGCTCGCCAAACCGTAAACCATTCGATTGTGCTTGCAAACAACGAAGCGGTATTGCAAATAATCGACAAAAAACTAACCGACAAAATCATCGTCCGCACCTTAATTTGCTTTCCTATTTTCAGTCCCAAAGGCAAAAATCCCAACATCGCAAAAAACGGAATATAAGTCGAATAGGTAAACGCAGTTGTGGATGCCCCAAAATGTCCCAATATCTGCGAGTTGTCATAAGAAGTCACATTCATGGCATTAAAAAAAGGAATTGTAAGAACATATAGTCCTACAAGGGTAAACACACTTCCTTTTTTGATTAAAGCCATTTAATATCGCTGTTTAAAAGTCATTTTAAATTTTAGGAGCAGAAAGACTAGGCATTCTCAGCCAAGATTGTTCCCGCTATCCGTTGCAATCTTATAAGCCGACCCCCGGCTTATAAGGATTTCCACTGCTATCGGGGCTAAAAGCCAGCATTAGGCATTTTTGGAAATTATTTTATGTAAATCATTCTGTATCGTTTCAGACCTAACAGATTTTAGAAACACAAGTGTTCGGAAGACCTTAAAACCTTGATTTCGAACAATGTACCACTTAAAAACATATCATTCTACTTTACGTTTGATATTTCGACAACGTATTATCCGTAAAGATTTGTCATTTCGACCAGCGGGAGAAATCACATAACGTAATCAACTAGTGTGATTCCTCGTTCCTCGGAATGACAAACTGTGTGTAAAATCTGTTGAATTTAACTCTTCCGAACACTTATGTTTTAAAAACCTGTCAGGTCTCTGAAAAGCTATTTGTATTATTTATTAATATCCACGGTCACATTCATTCCCGGTTTTACCTCTGCCAATTCTTTTCCGGTAGCTTCAAAATTAATTTTTACAGGGATACGTTGCGTGATTTTGACAAAATTTCCCGTAGAATTATCAGGTTCCACCATCGAAAACTTGGCTCCCGTTGCCGGCGAAAAACCGACTACTTTCCCTTTAAATTCTTTCCCGTCAAGTGCATCAATAGTAATAGTTGCCTCTTGCCCCAACTTAATTTTTTCGATTTGGGTCTCCTTAAAATTGGCATTTACCCATAACTTATCACTCAAAACCATCGTTGCCACCACCTGATTGGCATTTATCAATTCACCAACCGATATGGTTCTTTCTCCAACATAACCATCAGCCTGAGCAATGATATAAGTGTAGGACAATTGCAACATAGCATTTTCCAAATCGGCTTTCTTTCTCGCAACAGTAGCGTTTGCCGCTTCGAGATTGGTGTGGCTTTGTACGGTGGTCGATTTGCTTGCCAATAATCCTTTTTCCCCTGCTGCCAAATATGCTTTTGTCGATTGCAGTTTGGAAACCACCTGATCGTATTGATTACGTGTTACAGCCGAATCGGCATACATATTCTTGAATCGTTCGTAATCCTTTTGCGCTTTTTCAAGATCGGCCATATCTCCGCTCAATTTTTCCTTAGATGCCGCTTCATTGGAAATCGCCGTAATAACCGCTTGCTCCAACGAATGCAAATTCCCTTGGGCAACAGCCAAATCGGCTTCGGCTTGCTTTACTTTTATTTGGTATTCCTCATCATCAAGAATAACCAATGTATCGCCTTTATGAACAAACTGATGGGAATCAAATTTGATTGCCGCCACATGACCCGTTGCCCGAGCAGTAATACTGTTGATATAAGATTCGACTTGCGCATTATTGGTTGTTTCATACCTGTGAAAGTCAAAAAACAAACTCAATATCCATATACCTCCTCCTATGATGAAAACAAAAGAAAGGATAGTCAAAATCGTATTTCTCTTTTTTTCACTTTTCACCGCAGCTTCATTGGTTGTATTATCTTCGCTCATAAAATAAATTTAAAGTTTACCCATTGCATACTGTAAAGAATAGTATTGAATAATAGCGTCAATATTGGCATTATTCAAGGAAATTTTCGCTTCGTTTAACTGCAACTCCGCATCAACAATATCACTAATTACTGCAAAATCATTATCGTAACGGCTTTTTACAATTTTGTAATTGCTCAATGCCAAATCAACATCTTTTTTAAAAGTCGCTATGTTCCGAACACTTTCCATAAACCTTACATAAGCTGCTTTTACATCTTGATTAATTACATCTTTGGTCGCCTCAAGGGCAATATTACTTTTATCGATTTGTAATCGGTCAGCATTTGTTTTATGTTTCAAATTATAAAAACTCGAAATATCCCAACCTAGAGAAACTCCCGCAGCCCAATAATTCAGGATATTGTCGGAATAATTAGGCCATTGTGCCGGATACTGTGTATTGAAAAGTAAATTGGCATTTACAAATGGCTTATAACCGCTCTTTGTAATATCCAAAGAGGATTCAGCAATTTTAACATTGATTTCAGATCTTTTGATTTCGTAACGATTTTGGTAGGCTTCATTCAGGCTTTCCTCAAAACTCACCTCCGTTTTAGGAATCAAAATACCATCCAGCACCGGTTTTAATTTGGTATTGGTTGGCAATCCGGTCAATATATCCAAATAATTGCTGATCAACTCGATTGAATTGGCACTATTAAAAACAGCCACCTCAAAATTCGATTTTTGTAATTCGGTTCTCAACAAATCACTTTTAAGATTTTGGCCATTTGCCACTCTTGACTGCAATTGTTTGATTCGCAAATCAGTATTGACAATGTTTTGTTTTGTCACCTCAATCTGTTTGTATAATTTTTCTAGGTTAAAAAATTGTGCGGTAATGGTTTGCTTAATTTCTGCTTCAGTCATCTTGGCAACCGATTCCTGCATCGTAACTATTAACTTCTGTTTCTCAATTTGGCTATTGATTGCTCCTCCGTAATACAAAGGCATTGAGGTAAAAACACCGGCAGAACCTTGGTGGTTATAATAATCCACGGTCGTGCTTTTTTCGTAAAACCCTTCAAAAATTTTGGGATTTCCAATATAATTATATCCCATATTTAAACCGATAACAGGTGCTTTTGCTATATGAGATTGACTCAAATTCTCATTGGCAGTAGCCACATCGGTATTAGCCATTTTTAGCTGATTATTATTTTTAATCCCGAGTTGGATAACTTCATCCAATTTTATGATCCGGGTCTCCTCATTGTTTTGAGAAAATCCAACTTCATAAAAAAGAAAAGCTATCAACAGAATAACAAATTGACTTATACTATTTTTTAAAAAAAGGTAACCCATTGGCTAATTCCAATTTAAAAGATTTTAAATGCTATAAAAACACACATTGGTAACCAACACTTACCGAATCATAATTCAATCCAACACTTTTATAAGTTCCGGTATTAAACTGAAACTTTAAAGACTGAAATTTTGTGAGTGGCATCGAAAATGTCGCCCCGATTCTTGAGGCATTGATAATACTTCCTGCGGGAGCTTCATCCACAAATGTTTTCCCTCCGCTAAACCAGTTAATATTAATCCCTGCCCACATATTATTTTTGAAAAAATAACTGGCGTGACCTTGAAAAGAAACTACGGGATCTTGTTTCAATTCGTTGTTTCCTAGAAACTCATTATTTTTGGTATAAAACCACACCCCGGAATATAACTCGGCATAAACATGCTCAAAACGTTTGGAAATTCCTAATTCCGGCTTGATTCCCCAACGATTTGTACCTATATTTACCCTTTTATCAGCATAATAAAGCCCTGTAGGAACGGATACTACTAAACTTGCTCCAAATATTGTTTTTTGTTGGAATTGGCTAAATTCTTTGATATTTAATGCCGGAGACCCTAACAAGTTTACTCCAAATCGCATACGCAGGTCTCCAAAACCTGTTCTGTTTCCGGTAATTCTTGTACCGCTCACCGTTGCTTCACCATCCATAAAAACATACGGAATAGCGACCTGAATTCTAGCTAACCTACCCGCCAAACCGAACGAACGCATATAACCCGCCCCAATATTGTGGCTGGTAATAAGAAAATCCTCAATAGGCAAAGAGGGTTCTGTCACAATATCACCTTTCATATAGCCATAACTCCCCACAGCGATATTGACTCCCCTAGGCATATTGGCATAAGCCCTTGGCTCAAGATCCTGTGCCACTATGCAATTGCAAGCAAATAAAAAGGCAGCAAAAAAAAAACCAATCTTCTTTACGGAAACTAATTCATAATTAACCATATACTGAATATTAGAAAAATTTAAAGACACTTTCTAAAGCTGTATTTAAAACATTTTCTGACGAAAGTTTAAAAAATGAAAAATACTTATTGAAAAAAAAGTTTAAAAAAACCTCAAAAATTTGAGGTTTTTACAATTTTTTACTATCTATTTTAGAATCTATATCCAATGCTTACATTATACCTGAATCCAATTGCAGTAATGGATTGAACCCCTTTTTTCTCAACATCATTATCATGCGAAAGATCACCAAGCTGAGGAAATTTGTCTTTCATAGCTTCGATAATTTTTTGAAGAGTTTCATTTTCATCAAGTCCATCAATTTTTCCATCCAATTTTAAATTGTATTTATAATGCGTTAACGAAGGCCCAAATAAAACACAATCTATAACTACCCTGTTCCATAAAACGAATTGGTAACCTAATTCACCTCCGACATTCATTAAATTTAATTTTGCATTCAGATTTGTACTGCTTCTTACTTGTGTATCAGGATTAGTATAGTTTAAATTTCTATCCGTTTCAAATTGAAAAAAACTTGTAAATGGTGCTAAATAAACACCTCTTGGTCCCTTGTATTTGTTGACACTTCCCAGATAAAATCTATAATCTACACCAAATGAATATCCTTTTCTGCCACTACTTTGATCAAAATCAACATTCTTTACATCCAGCTTTATCAATGGAAACTCCTGATAACCGGCAAAAACATTTATACTTTGATTTTCCTTAATCATTCTTTCGTACGAAAACTGAAGTGAATTATCATAAAGCAATGTATTGGAAACATTGAACTTTATTGAATTCTTGAAATCTTTAGGAGTTGCTTGCGAAAAAACCTTAGTCGAAGACATGAATAACGCAAATCCAAAAATGAAGACAATTCTAAAAGAGGTAGATAAAATTTTCATGGTTTATTTTTTAAATTACATTAAAAATCAGTGAGTTCCTTAACAAATTTAACATTTTTTCCTGAAATAAAGAAGTAAAAATTAACACTTTTTAAGACAGAAGAACTTTTCATTTATGACAGTCCAAAAACAAATAATTACATCACAACAAACGACTGTAAATCAAGTAAAAACCAATAAAAAAGCGCAACATCAAGGTCACGCTCTTCATTTGTTTTTGTATAAAAAATATTTATTTCACTTTTGTCATCTCCAGTTCACCTACAAAAGGAATGGCATTTTGCAGACTGCTTCTAATCTCAGTTTGCAAGTAAATTTCCAACTGAATGAATTTTGTAGCGTTTATTGCTCCAATCGCTTTTTTAACTTTTTCATAGTAAGCAGAATACAATTTATCATAGGCCGTATTGTTTTTCAAAACTCCTTTTACGATTACATCAGCTTTAGCATCAGTCAACGCAGCGTAGTCAGTAGCATATTGATTGATTAAGTTAATTTTTTCTTCTCCCAATTTTTTCCTTTCAGCTTCATAAGCTTCATAAATTTTAGCAAAATCGGCTGCTTGAGTACCAGACAATCCCATGTACTGATTTACTAATTCAGATTTTGATCTACCATAAACCGATTGAACAACATCAATATCGTCTTTCAAAGTTGATTGGGAAAATGTTGCAGAAGAGAATGCAACGGCAAATAATAAAAGTAATTTTTTCATGTTTGTTTCTTTTATTTAGTTAAAATTCAATCAAATATAAGATTTTTTAATTAAATTCTCACTACTTTAAAAATTTAAAGTCAATGCCTTTTATGTAATTTTTCCCACAACGAAAAACACCTAAAAAGTCTCGCCTGCATTGAGATAAAATCCATTAGAATGGTTTCCTACTGCATAATCAAAAATAAGATTTGTCCTTGTAGCCTTATCAATTAAAAGCCTTAATCCTACCCCAAAAGCCGGTTGCACAAATTCAAAAAGATGAACACGGTCATACTTATCACTTGTAGAAATAAAATTTGTAAAAGCTGTTCCGCTAAGAAGTTGATTGCAGGTTATGGGAAATCTCAATTCTACCTGAAGATAAGCCAAACTATTTCCTCTAAACAATCCCTGCGTATAACCCTCCCCACTTCGGCTGCGCTGATCCCAACCAATGGCAGGCAAGTTCAAATAAGGGACAGCACCTTTGGTTACAAATTGTCCTAATCCCCAAAATCCCAATACAAATTGTTCTCTTTTAGGGTCGAGAGGAAGAAAATACCTAACCTCTGTGTTTAAAACACTACTCGCTTTTTGATTATTAAACAATCCCCAATTAAACCTATAATTTGCATTGGCAAACCAGCCTTTTCTAGTATTAATTTGATTATCTCTGGAGTCATAAATAAAATTGGCACTTAAGCCATTTACAAAATATTCATTAGGATCAAATCCATTTTGTAAACTATAATTGTAGTGATGGGTAAACTTTCCGTTTACAATATCCAGGTTTTTATCATAAATCGAAGAATACCAATCAATTTCGACTCCTCCTCCTACATAAAAGTCCTTTTTTATTTCCCACGAAGAGCTTTGATGAAACTTAAAATAATTATAATCCATCGGCTCTTCTATGGATTCAATATTAAAATCAGGTTGGTCTCTATTTTTTGGAATAATATTGGTTCCCAATCCATAATTTGGCTGGGTAAAAATATACAGTCGATAATCCCCTCGAAGATAAATACTATTATTTTTCAACAAAATATTATTCTTGACATTGACCAATAATTGTTTTTCGGTAGTGAAAGTCACCCCTAGATTTGCGGAAGAATATTTGTCGGTAGCTTCTTTGCCTTTAAAAGTATATTGGGACGTTGCACCATAACTAAAACCTGTTGCCGGATTAACCCCAATTATTGGGATTACAAGTAAAAAATTGTTTCTAGTTGGCTTGACAATTAAAACAGAATCTTTCTTTTTGAATAATTCAAAAACAGTTTTTGGTGGACAAGATTTATCAATATCTGAATTAGTTTGCGCCTTGACCAAACTTAGGCTTCCAAATAAAACTATCAAAAAAGGGATTAATAATTTTTTCATAACTGCTATTACTTTTCAATCAATCCCAGTAATAGTCACCGGAAACACGAATATGCCTAGAATGATCTATTATTTTTAATAAATAAATTATTTCATATTGGGCTTCGTCTTCGTAACCATTCCTCTATAACTAATTGAAGCTCGATTATTAGAATTTATATTCAAAGAAGCTCCTCCATCAAAATAGACAGTCAACATGATGGAATAATTATCAGAACTACCTTTGACTTCGGTTTTTATAATATAATTTTTCTTGCCCTTTGTCATTGAATAATCTTTCATAGCTCCTTTAAAATCAAGTCCTCCGCCTCCACTATAAGCAACTCCCGCATAAGCTCGTCCAAAAAAAGGCATTTCACTATGTACAGAATCATTTTTAACTCTGAAAAAATTCGGATTAGAGGTCAGATTGATACTTCGTCCGCTCTGAGGATAAGCCCAATCAGCAACAAATTCATAATCTTTTGAATTTAAAAGTTCTTCTACTTTCTTTTGTTCGGCCAGCTTTTTCTCTTCTTTTATCTGCTGTTTGGTTTTTTCCTGAGCAAATCCCATTAGCATTGAAAAAGAAAGAAAAAAAGATAATACTACTGTTTTCATAACTCCTTAATTTTATAAAACGAATAATTAATAAATTTATTTTTGATGAGTAAATCGCATCATTACGACGTTACCTAATAACAGGTTCAAGGTATTTCCACCATCAGTAATTGTGTATGACTCAATTTTTTTTAAGGCTTCCATATAAACTGAATCTCCATTACCTTCACAAGCCATCATAGTCATTCCCATTTTAGCATCTTTAAAATTAATTTTATTTCCATCCATAATCAAAGCCCCAAAATAGTTATTACAGCTATTGTTTCCTGTAATTTTTTTATCATTCAAATTAAAAGTGATTGTTGGCTTTTTGCCAGGAAACAATCCATTGAAAGCTATTTTAGGCCCGGTTATATAGTTTAATTCCCAAGTCCCTTCGATTGAAACTTCTTTCGCGGCTGTTTTCGATGTACTACATGAAGCAAAACTCATGCAAATAAAAACTGTTAAAAATATTATTTTATTCATGCTCAGTTATTTAAAAATCATGTAATGTAAAAATAAGAAAAATTAATAAGAAAAAATGCTTCCATTATCAAATTTGCTTTTTAAAAATGGTATGGTTATTTTCGTAAAAAAGAAAAAACAGTATGACATTATTAGGAATAGGTTCAAGAATTGAACACCCGGAATACGGAAAAGGAGTAGTAACCAATGTTTCATCCAAAGAATATTGGGTAACGTTTATTGAAAATGGATTGGAGACTATCCCTTTGAACGATGAATTCAAAGTAATAGAAGCCGCCGTAGACGAAGTGGATACCGTAAGTTTCTCAGATGTAGAGCAAAGTTTACGAGACCTATTGAAAAAATGGTCAGATGTTTCCGAAATTGTACCGATTGGGGATAAATGGAAAGGCGGAAAACTGATATTGGAACCCGGGCAGCCAGGATTAGCTTCCAAAGAAATTCCGATTGACACTTTTTTTCATAAAATCATAATGGTTCGAGACCGCCTGCGTGTAATGGAACAAAAAATCAACAGCAGTAAAATAGAAGAAATCGAAAAGATAGAATTACAGCAATACATCACCCGTATTTATGGTAGCTTGACCTCTTTCAACATATTATTTAAGTCGCCAACTAATCATTTTGTTGGAGAAAAGTCAAAATAGATTTTAAGAAACATTTAATTTTAATACGCTTTTTTATACGTAATTTTATAATCCTAATTCAGCTTTTTAAAATTATGAAATGAGCATGATTAAAAATTTGTTCGCAACCATTAATCTTGATATGCGAATTATATATGACCTTTAAAAACCATAAATAATTAACTATATGAAAAAAATAATCCTTTCAGCTGCTGTAATTATCGCTGTAATAATTGGTTGTAAAACCAATAGCAAATCAAGTGATTCCAAAAGTTTAAACTTAACTTTTGAACCTAAAAGCAATAGCAAAGTAAGCGGAACAGCTTCTTTTACTGAGAAAAATGGAAAAGTAACTTTTGTTGCTAAAATTTCAGGTTTACAACCGGGTGTCCATGCCATTCACATTCATGAAAAATCAGATTGTTCAGCTCCTGACGGAAGCTCAGCAGGAGGACACTGGAATCCTACCTTCAAAAAACACGGAAAATGGGGCGTTGGAGAATACCACAAAGGAGATATTGGTAATTTTACAGCTGATGAAAAAGGAAACGGAACTATCACTTTGACTACTGACGAATGGTGCATTGGTTGTGGCGACGCTACAAAAGACATCATCGGAAAAGGGATTATCGTACACCAAGGAGCTGATGATTTTACAACCCAGCCAACTGGTAATGCCGGAGGTAGAGTAGCTTGTTCTGCAATAATAAAATAAAAAGGAAATTCTCTTGAAAGAAAAAGAGCATCTCTATTTCAAAAATGCATCAGATTGGCGGGAATGGTTACACAAAAACCATAATTCGTCAACTGGTGTTTATTTGATTTTCTACAAAGTCAGCAGTCCATTTGAAAGCATGCGCTGGGAAGAAGCGGTTCAAGTGGCCATTTGCTACGGCTGGATTGATTCAACCGTTAGAAATATAGACGAACACGCCCGAAAGCAAATTTTTTCTCCTCGAAAAGACAAAAGTGTTTGGAGCAAACTCAATAAAACCTATATCGAAAAACTCATTGCCGAAAATCTGATGCATGAGAGTGGTTTGTCTAAAATTGAAATAGCCAAACAAAACGGTTCCTGGAATTCATTAGACCATGTCGAAGATTTGATAATTCCTGATGATTTAGCCCAAGCATTCGATCAAAATCAAATTGCTTTTGAAAATTATAAAAATTTCAGTCGCACCTACCGAAAAAGCTACCTCTATTGGCTCAACCAAGCCAAAAGAACCGAAACCAGAAACACAAGGATTTCCACTATAATTGAACTTTGCCAACAAAACAAAAAATCAAGGGAATGATTTCCAAAATCTTAATTCTCATAGATTGAAAACCAAAATTTCACAAAAATTCCCTCGTCAGTCATTTTATAAATCCAAGATATTCCCTTTGCTTACTAAAAAAGCATAGCTTTGCACAATCAAAATTAAAAAATGATAAACCCTTCAGCATCTGGTTGGATAGATAAATTCTTCACAAAATTAAAGTTATCAGAGCACAATGTTCCTGAAACTGAAGATGAGTTTTACCAAAGATTAAGAGATACAGGCTTTATCTACGGTCACATCATTTCGTTTGACACTCCTTTTGAAATAAAAAGCAAGGAATGGTTCAAAGAGGAAATTTCCAAAGTAGCCTTATTGAACGCTTTGTACGGCATTTTTGTTTTAACAACAAAAGAAAAAAAATCGTCTCTTTTTATCGAACAAGCCTATGCTTTCTACAGAGAAATGCACCCGGAAGGTTTTAGTTTATTCAAAAAAATACTTTCTAAAACCGCGACGGTTTTTACGTTGGAAGAAATAATCGGTCAACGTGTGCAAACAAATGAAAGCATCATTAATAAAAATTTTTCGCATTTAGTTACCAATGCGCTTCTTTTTATAGATGTTTTGGCTTTTCGCCAATATTTGATTCATGGCAAAATTCCTGACAAATACCTCAAAAAAATTGAGGAAACCATTGTCAACATTGTAACATTGGCTTTAAAAATAAAAACAAATAAATCACAATACGACGACTTGTTAATCAAATTATTTGAAGCTTCAATCAGATATAGTAAGTTTTTCAAAAAAGAAAACATAACTATAGAAAATTTAGACTTGGATTATTTCAATGCCGAATTGGAGAAAAAATACCTAATCGACATCGCTGGAATGGCATTATGGAGCGATGGTGTTATTGAAAACAATGAAGCTTACTTTTTGCACACGCTTTCCCAAAGTTTAGCAATTGAAGATGATTTTGTATCAAAAAGCATTATAAGCACCGACGGATTTATTGCGCAACACAAAAAAGATATTCCTTATTTCAATTATTCAAATCCTGTAAAGCATTTTTACGATCAAACTACAAGAAGTGTCATTACTTTGATTTCTCGTAATAAAAAGAGATTATTGAAAGAAATCATTGAAAGTAAGGAATTGATGTTGCTTTTGGCTCATTCTACCCACAGAGACCTGGACGAAAAAGAAAAGAAAAAAATCAAAAAGCAATTATTGGACATCTGCAAAACAGTGCCGTCACTGACTATCTTTTTACTTCCGGGAGGCAGTCTATTACTTCCTCTTTTGATTAAATTCATCCCTACCCTGCTGCCTTCAGCATTCAATGAAAACTTAGAACAAGAAGATGAATCATAAAAAAAGACCATCTATGCAGATGGTCTTTTATATATAGTACAATTCGCTATTGAATAATTAACTATTGTGGAAATTTTAGTTGATAAACCTGATCCAAATCTTGATCCGAACTAAAATTAACCCCTAAATCCGTTACATATCCTGAATTTAGTCCATAAACCCATCCGTGAATAGTTACTTCCTGTCCATTTTTCCAAGCCGATTGTATAATGGATGTTTTGGCTAAATCAAAAACCTGTTCTTTTACGTTGATTTCTACAAAAGCATTAAAACGATCAGTTTCATCTTCAATAGAATTTAGATATTTATCATGCAAACGATAAACATCTTTAATGTGGCGAATCCAGTTGTCAATTATACCGATTGAGTCATTACCCATTGCCGCTTTTACTCCACCACAACCATAATGTCCGCAAACAATCACATGTTTTACTTTTAAAACATTTACTGAATAATCCAATACACTCAACATATTCATGTCCGAATGGATTACCATATTTGCAATGTTTCTATGAACAAAAACCTCTCCCGGTTTAGCGCCAATAATCTCGTTCGCAGGCACACGGCTATCAGAACAACCGATCCATAATAAAGGTGGTTGTTGCCCCTTGGCTAAATCTTTAAAGAAATCCGGATCCAAATCCAACTGTTCTTCAACCCATTTTTTATTGTTATCTAATATTTTTTTATAGAAATCACTCATTTTACTTTAATTTTAATTGTCTGTTTATTTATTACGTTCTGTAAATTTAATACAAAGAAAAGTATTGACGTTTTAATACTTTAAAAATCACAATTTATTCCGGAAATACTTCTTTTACAACCTTCTTTTCCACGATTTCTCTTTTCACAAAATCATAGTGGTGTTCAATACTTACGTGATTTTGAATTTCGGCACTATTCTCCAAATCGTATTCTTTTTTGAAGCCTATTAACTTCACTTTTATGTTATCGTCAATTGCCCTTGTTGTCTTGAATTCATGGATTAAATCCAAAATATCGTGGGCGATATAAACGGTATCATGTGCATTGATAACCACTTTGCTGTTCTCCGGAATATTTGCCAATGTCAATTTAATTGCCGCTTTATTCAAAAAAGAAACCTCTTGGGCCAAATCGATATTGATCACATCTCCGTCCACGTATTCGTCTTTTCTAAAACTGTACGCTCTTTTAAGGTTTCCTCTCAAAATAAATACAATACAAATAGTAATTCCCAACGCAACTCCTTTTAGCAAATCCATAAAAACTACACCCAAGAAAGTCGCGATAAATGGTAAAAACTGATATTTACCATAATCCCAAAAATGTTTGAATGTCGCTGGCTTCGCTAATTTGTATCCTACTAAGATTAATACTGCTGCCAATGTTGCCAAAGGTATCTTATTCAAAAGAACCGGGATTGTAAGCGCACAAACTAATAATAATACACCATGAATTATTGCTGATAATTTCGATTTGGCACCTGCAGCGTTATTAGCAGAAGTACGCACTACAACTGATGTCATAGGTAATCCACCCAAAAGTGAACTTATAATATTTCCTATTCCTTGTGCTTTTAATTCAACGTTTGTATTCGTAAAACGTTTGTGAACATCCATTCTATCTGCAGCCTCGATACACAATAATGATTCGATCGATGCAACTATAGCAATTGTCAAACCAATTACCCATACTTTTGGATTTGCTAATCCTGCAAAATTTGGTGTCACAATAATTGCCTTAAATTCTTCCACAGTAGTTGGAACTGGTAAAGAAACCAAATGATCTTGAGCAATTGCCAAAGAACTTCCCGAAGCTGTAAAAAACTCGTTTAACAGCACACTGATTATTACAGCTACCAATGCTCCTGGCACCAATTTCAATTTCTTCAAAGCGGGTACTTTGTCCCACATAAGTAAAATAGCAATCGAAATCGAAGTAATCAATATTGCTCCCAATTGCAAATGATTCAAAATATCAAAAACAGCCGAAAAGGTATTATTTTCATTCCCCTGAGCAAAAGCCTGATCCCCTTCAAAATCGGCATCATAACCAAATGCATGAGGGAGCTGCTTCATAACAATGATAACACCAATACCAGCTAACATACCTTCAATCACATTCGTCGGAAAATAATTAGAAATACTTCCTGCTTTTAAAAAACCCAATAATAACTGGATAACTCCTGCAATAAAAACAGCAGTTAAGAAAATATCAAACGCACCTAGATCGGTTATGGCTGTTAATATAATAGCAGTTAAACCAGCAGCCGGTCCCGAAACACTGATTTGTGACTGACTCAAATAACCAACAACTATCCCTCCAACAATTCCTGCTATAATTCCTGAAAACAAAGGAGCTCCCGACGCCATCGCGATTCCTAAACATAGCGGCAGTGCCACTAAAAAAACAACTAAACCAGAGGCAAAATCTGATTTAAAATGAGTAAAAAGATTGATTTTTTTTGACATAATAATAAGTTTAAATTCATTTTTTTTACTGCCGGTCAATACCATTGCAGTGGTAGGAAGACATACAAATCTTAAAGTTGCATATCTGAAAAAAGAACACCAATATCACTATCTCCAATATTTTATTAAACAAATCCACTATTAACCAGTGGATTAAAAAACAATCTTAATCCTTTATGGCAAAGGTGATAAATAAAATACTGACTCTAAAATCTAAAACAGATTAGAGCAATTACAAGGCTAATAATAACCATTTAATGATAATGAAATCGTCAAAAAACTATGCCAAGTTTGGAGGAGGTAAAAATATCGTCGCACAAATTAAATCATGTCTAGATAAATTCTCAAAAATTATACGTCCTGAGCCTTTTTCTGTTTCCAAAAAAGACACTTCAAAAAACGGGTTGAAAGTATAATATTTTATGTCATGCTTTATTTCTTCAATAGAGGAAGAAGTAGAAGTATTACAGTCTTCACATAGGCTCGTAGGATCTTTGTCTTTTTCCAGATAAGCCACTATCGTTGGGGCCACTAGAAATAGCATAAAAAAGATTAATACGATACTTGCAAAGGTTCTCATGGCGGCAAAAGTAAATGATAGAAATTGAATTAAAAAATTAGTTTTATGAAATTAATTTATAATTAACAAAAAATAGCCTAATTAAATTAAAATTTAACTAGGCCATTTTTGAATTTGCTTGATTTACAAACTTTCTTCTAACCAGGCATTCATCATCCAAATCGTTTTTTCCTGCTCAACAATAAAATCACTCATCATCGAATTGGTACCTTCATCATTGATATCCGATGCTTTAGAAAGAATTTCCCTTTCTATTTTTAGTAATTTAGAAAGTGAATCCACTATCAATTTAATACTTGCGACGTCATTTGAAATATTCTTTCGTACAGGCAATTGATTAAATTTAATGTAGTCTTCAAATGTATGTAATGGTCTTCCTCCCAGTGTCAAAACTCTTTCTGCTATCAAATCAATTTTTAACTGTGAGTCGTTATATAATTCTTCAAATTTAAGATGTAAATCGAAAAAACGTCTTCCTCTGATATTCCAGTGCAAACCTCTTAAACTTTGATAATAGATTTGATAATTGGACAAAAGTACATTCAGTTCGACTATTATAACTTCTGATTCCTCGATAGGTAATCCAATTGTATTTACTTTCATGCTTTTTATTTTAATAATTTATTTTTAATGATAAAGTGAACTTTCCATTCAAAGTAATATTGCCTTAAATTTACAATAAAACATCAAATCATCCTTTTATTCTTATCAAAGTTATGCCATAAACGCAAAAACATACCATAAACTAAATTGATTGTTTTTATATTTGCATAAAAATAGACTATCTCATGACAATAACACAACTCAAATATGTATTGGCTGTAGCCGAACACAAAAATTTCACATTGGCTGCCGAAAAATGTTTTGTCACTCAACCAACATTGAGTATGCAAATTCAGAAAATTGAAGAGGAACTCAATATTCAAATTTTTGATCGTACCAAAAAACCGATCCAACTGACTGACATTGGTCAAAAAATTGTAAGCCAGGCCAAAAACATAGTTAATGAAGCCGATCGCATACAAGACATCGTAGAACAACAAAAAGGATTCATCGGTGGCGAATTCAGACTCGGAATTATTCCAACAATCATGCCTACATTACTTCCAATGTTTTTAAATAATTTCATCAAGAAATATCCGAAAGTAAAATTGATTATTGAGGAATTGAATACTGAAGAGATTATTACAAAACTAAAAAATGGGAATCTGGATGCCGCTATTGCTGCAACTCCACTTGAGGATGAAAAAATCAAAGAAATTGTTCTTTACTTCGAACCTTTCGTTGCTTACATCCCAGAAAGTAACGCCATGTTTCAAAAACAGGAAATTGAAGTTGAAGACCTTAACATCAATGAGATTTTATTACTTCAGGACGGACATTGTTTCAGGGACGGGATTTTAAATTTATGCAAAAACAGAAATGAAAGTGGATTGAAATCATTCCAAATTGAAAGCGGTAGTTTTGAAACATTGATCAAACTGGCTGATGAAGGATTAGGAACCACTTTACTGCCTTATTTACACACTTTGGACTTAAAAGAATCCGACAAAGCGAAACTAAGACATTTTAAAGAACCAAAACCAGCCCGAGAAGTAAGTTTAATTTACCCGAAAAGCGAATTAAAAATACAAATCATCGATGCATTAAGAAGCAGTATTTCTGGAGTTATAAAAGGAGCCATTGTATTTCAAAATGTTCAAATCGTAAGCCCTCTCTTGAAAAAATAATTCAACAAAAAAAGGAACCAAACGGTTCCTTTTCTCTTTTAAAGTTTTATCGCTTTTTCCCAATCCTTATAAAAACTGAACAAAAGCTTAGCTTTCTTATCACCTTCTTTCGGCCATCATAAACATTTAAGACACGACAAAAAAGGTTTAAATATTTTGTTTTAGTAAACAGGTACAAAATTACCTAAATAATTTAATTTAACAAAAATAAAAATATCCCAAAAGACAAATACCATCGACAAATTACATGTTTTACACATAATTTGAAGTCCAATAGCTACAGAATCGAGTCTTGTTAAAAAATTAAAAAAAAAGCATAAAAAAAGGAACCAAAATTGATTCCTTATTATTTTATGGGTTCACAATTACTAAACACTGTTTTAATTCTGGTTTTTCGATTGTAAAACTAAACAACCATTCTCTTAATTGATCCAATTCAAAAGGTAAAAGTGTTCTTATTGCTTTTTCTAATTCTTTACAAAAAAGTACCGGGTCAAAACTCACTCTTTCCAACACAGACTTAGTGTAATCAAACATTACTTTAGACATAAATTAAGATTTTTTGGGGTTATATCTTGATTTCAACATGATGTAAATTTACATTTTTTTCAAATACAATCTTTTTTTTTAACACAGAAATATAAAATTTATAACGTTTTCGCTATAAAATTTTACAAATCAACGGCTTAACAAAAAGCTTATTTTCTAGCTCTAAACATCTCTCTTTTTCCCGGTGGTCCGGCCAATTTTTCGACCGTAAAACCAACCTCTTGCATACTCCTTTTTACAACGCCACGGGCTGCATAAGTCACTAATATTGAGTTTGGTTTTAACGCTTTATACATCTTTTCAAATATTTCGGTACTCCATAATTCAGGTTGGACACGATAACCAAAAGCATCAAAATAAATCAGATCGAATTGCTCGACATCATCAATATCTTGAAAAAACTGTTTCCTTTTTGTCAAAGAAAAAGTGTCACTCAATTTTACTTTTTCTTCCCAATCAGAAGAATGAATTTTAACAAAAATGTCTTTTGAATCCAAAGCATCCAATTCCTCCAAATAATTCATTGCTTCGATTTCATCTCCCGAAACCGGATAAGCTTCTACCCCAACATAATCTATTGACTGATCCAATCCTTTTGCATCCAAATAGGTGATAAAAGTATTTAAACCTGTTCCAAAACCAATTTCAAGAATAGAAACTTTTTGATTTGGAAATAATGCCAATCCATTTTTTATAAAAACATGCTTAGCTTCCTGAATTGCACCATGTTTAGAATGATAACATTCGTTCCATTCTTTGATTTGGATTGTTGTTGAACCATCCTGAGTACGTATAATTTCTCTTTCCAAAATATGATTTTTGAGGTGATGTCGCCAATTCTGGCACTATAAAGTCTTCAAAATTAAATAAAAGAATTTCTTATCATTATCTAAAAACCACATTTTTTTATATAATCCATATAATTTTAGTCCATTTTTCAAATAAAATTATACAATAATTAAATCACAGTCAGACTCTATTTTTAATGATTTTTTCACAAGTTTTTCACTGATTTTTATTTAATTTTGCAAACAATATTACCGTCAATAGAAAACTCTTTTCGTTGTATCGTTTTATTAACTAATAAAATATCTTTTTTTAAAACAACATAAGTAAGTAATTATGAGTACCACTCAAACCAACACAATCGAAATAATAAAAGCAACTACTACAAAAATAAATGAAGTTGATTTTGATCATTTAAGCTTTGGAGCAGTATTCACAGACCATTTATTTGAATGTGATTACATTAATGGAGAATGGCAGCAACCGGTTATTAAACCCTACGCGCCTTTCTTAATGGATCCATCTGCAAAAGTCTTTCATTATGGACAAGCCATTTTTGAAGGAATGAAAGCTTACAAAGATGAAAATAATGATATTTGGCTTTTTAGACCTGATGAAAACTACAAGCGTTTCAATGCATCGGCTGTGAGAATGGCAATGCCTGAAGTCCCTGAGTTTGTTTTTATGGAAGGTTTGAAACAATTATTGAAATTGGACGAGGCTTGGGTAAAAAAAGGAAACGGAAGCACTATGTACATTAGACCTTTTATGATTGCTACAGGCGCTGGTGTTGTTGCTAATCCATCTGACGATTATAAATTCATGATATTACTTTCTCCTGCAAAAGCATATTATTCAGGAGAAGTAAAAGTATTAATTGCCGAGCATTACAGTAGAGCTGCTAACGGAGGTATTGGTGCTGCTAAAGCGGCAGGTAACTATGCAGCTCAATTTTACCCAACAACTTTGGCAAACAAAGAAGGATTCCAACAAGTTATCTGGACTGATGATGCAACGCATACCAAACTTGAGGAAGCTGGTACAATGAACGTATTTTTCAGAATCAATGACACTTTATTAACTGCTCCTGTGAGTGAGCGTATCCTTGACGGTATCACTAGAAAAAGTCTTATCGACATGGCCAAAAAAGAAGGCATTGAAGTAGAGGTTCGTCCTGTATTGGTTTCAGAACTAGTTGAAGCTTCTAAAAACGGAACATTGAAAGAAATTTTTGGCGCAGGTACTGCTGCGGTAGTTAACCCAATTGCAGGTTACTCATACAAAGACGTTTATTATGAATTGCCAAAAATCGAAAATTCATACGCTTCTTTATTGAAAGAAAAATTAACAAATCTTCAAAACAAACTATCCGAAGATACTTTTGGATGGACTGTTAAAGTATAGATTTTAGAATTCAGACTACTGACTTAATTCAAAGAAACAAAAAAGCGATTTTCATTTGAAAATCGCTTTTTTTATATCTTATAAATTGGTGACTAAATAAGTTTTGAAAAATCGGGTTTGAAATAATTTGGCCCTTTCATCACTTTCCCGTCTTCTCTGTAAATCGGATTTCCGTCCTCACCCAATTTACTCATGTTCGATCTTTGGATTTCGTCAAAAACTGCTTCGATTTTATATTGCAATCCATGTTCAATAATAGTTCCACAAAGAATATACATCATATCGCCAAGCGCATCGGCAATTTCGACTAAATCATTATTCTGAACAGCCTCCAAATATTCTTCGTTTTCTTCTTTCATCAAATTATAACGAAGCTTATTTTTTTCTTCACCCAAACTAGCAATTGGCGTTTCGCTATGTCCTATCCTGAATGCCGCATGAAATTCCTTAACGGCGTTGATTTGTTTTTGCATCCTTTTTAATTATTGATTTGAAGTGGGAAATTAACAACTTTTTCTAAACTATTGCCTAAATTTGCCAAAAATTATTTCAACATGTTCAGCCAAGGCCAACTAATATTTGCTCTCTGTTTTTTTATCGCTTTTGTCATAGCAATGGTTTTTGCTTATCGAAAAGACGCTAACCTTCACAAAATATTCTATAAAGGAAATTATAAAATCTTAATTGGCTTTCTAGTATTTATTGCCCTTTTATTTGTTATCAAAATTTACTTTAAAAGATAACAAAAGCCTCTAATTTGCTAAGATTCTAAGGCTTTTTATCAGAATAATTAGAGCATAAAAAAAACTCTAAGTCACTAAGATTCTTATTGACTTAGAGTTTTTTAAGCTCTTAAAATTAATTTTCTAACGGCAAAAATCCATAGATTTTAGAATATTTAAGCATTTGTTCTGCAAATGATTTTGGTTGCTCAACCGCTATTGAAATAATTTCTCCTTTGGCATTGTATTTAGGAACCAAAACCGGATTTACAAAACCGCTGTAAGGAGCATCCGGAAATTGTTTATTTCGTTCCAATACTTCGGCGTGTAATTTTTGATTGACTTTTACTCCGTAATTTTCAACTAGCGCTTTTCCGGCTTCAAAATCACCTTCGGATTTGATTCGTTGCACTTCTTTTAGCAACTGCCCAAACAAATCGTGCAACTTATCGTAATCAGTAATATTGAAATAGGTTTTACCATTACGTGTAATCATCTCAATTACGTTGTCTTTTTTACCTTTTTCAAAAACCCAAGCACTTACCCATTGACGGTTTCTCATGTGGGCTTCCTCAATATTCGCACCCAATTCCAAACGGATTAACTGTGTCATCAAACCGTTTCGAATATAACTGTCGTAACATTCCATCCCCAATTCTTTCCAATTGTCAACCAAACCAAGTTCTTGCATTTTTGGGCTATACGAATAATACAATCCAACCAAATCAGCTCTTCCTTCTTCTAAAGTTGATGAGTAATTTTTCAACGTTTCTTTTGGAGTTCCAACACCAGGATTAATTTGACCCGATGCGTGCCCAACCACTTCATGCAAAGAAGTATGCAATTTGCTTCCTAAATCACCATATTTTTCAGCCAATCTGATTTCCTCAGCATCATTGGCAAATTCTTGTAACCTTCCTTTCCCACTTGCTTTAGCATAAGAATCGATAATATTTCCAAGTGAAACTGATTTAGAACCATGTTCAGCGCGAATCCAATCCGCATTTGGCAAATTCACTCCAATTGGTGTACTTGGTGATGAATCTCCAGATTCTCCAGCAACCACAACCGTTTTATAAGAAACACCAACTACATTTTTCTTTTTATGTTCTGGGGCTAATGGAGAATTGTCCTCAAACCATTGTGCATTTTTTGACACAACTTCCATTTTTTTGGACATATCGAAATCCTTAATTTGAATAATCGATTCATAGGAAGCTCTGTAACCCAAAGGATCATTATACACTTCTATAAAACTGTTGATATAATCGATATTTCCTTCAGTAGCTTGCAACCAAGCAATGTTATAATCGTCCCAGGTTTTAAGGTCACCTGTTTTGTAATATTTGATCAAAAGACCAATAGCATCGCCTTGTTTTTTATTTTCGGCGACTTTTTGAGCTTTTTCTAACCAAAAAATAATTTTATCGATAGCAGAACCGTACAAACCTCCACTTTTCCATACTTTCTCCTCTAATTGTCCATTCGCATTGCGTACCAATTTAGAGTTCAAACCAAAAGAATACGGTTTCTTTGGATCCGGACTTTTTTTCGTTGCATAGAATGCTTCCACTTCTTTTTGAGTAATTCCTTTGTCATAAAAATTAATTGCCGATCCTTCCAACAATCCTTTAGTAGCATCAAGATTTACTTTTTTCGAATCAACATCGTTGAACAAAATCTCGACTATTTTTGGCGCCAAATCTGTTTTGGTAGCTTTTAACAAACCATTAAAATAAGCTATTGAAAAATCGGGTTTAATTTTATCACTAGAATAATGGTGATGAATTCCATTTGAAAACCAAACTCTTTTTAGATAGATTTCAAAATTTTTCCAATCAGCAGTTTTTCGATCTCCTTTATAATTTTGATAAATACTTTCCAATGCTTTTCTGATTCTCAGATTGTATTTATAATTCTGATCCCACATTATATCGCGTCCCGAATAACCGGCCTGCGTTAGATAATAAACCAATTCCTGCTCTTTTAGTGAAAGATTTTCCCAGCCCGAAATTTGGTAACGCAAAACTTTAATGTCCGAAAACTGCTCTACAAGGAAATCAAAAGATGCTTTATCATTCGATTTTACTGTTCCTTTTTTATCAGTTTGGGCATTACTTCCAACAGAAATCGCGAAAGCGACAAACAATCCAGCTATTTTAACTAATTTCATTTATGTTTCTTTTAGATGTTAAACAAATAAATACGTAACAAATATACTGATTCTTTAAATAAATAATAAAAACAACACTTTTAATAATTCATAATTTACATATTTATCAACTAAATAAAATTTACAAGCCAATTTATTTTCGCTTGAAAAAATAAAATCATTTCTATTTCATTTAATTCAAAAAAAGAAATGCATTTGAACAATTTCATATTTTGTGCCTCGTTTTAATAGTATAATTAATTAAATTTTTAACTTTACAACTGAAAATCAACCAACCCGATTATGCGAATTATCAAGTACCTTTTTCTTTTATTTCTATTAAGCCTGGTGGCTCTTACCATATATATTGCAACGCAAAAAGGAAACTTCACAGTTGAAAGTAGTAAAGTGATTAATTCTCCAAAAGCAACAGTTTTTGGTTATGTAAATGATTATAAAAACTGGCAAAAATTCAATACATGGGTTTCTTCAGATAAAGATGTAAGATTATCTTTTTCAAAAGCAACGGCAGGAAATGGGAGCTCATTAAACTGGGAAGGCAGCGATGACAGCGGGAATATAGAAACTTTATACACCAAAGGGAATGACAGTATTGTCCAAAAAATGGAACTTAACGGTTCTTCATCAAAAGTTTTTTGGAGTTTCAAAGACACTGTAGGCGGAACAAAAGTAACTTGGAAATCTGTTGGAAAAATGGATTTTATGTCAAAAGTTGATGCCTTTTTTAATGGGAAACCACAAAATTCCATATCCAAAGTTTACGACAAAAGCTTAGCAAATCTTGGTAAAAGCCTAGATATTGAAAGTACTACTTTTGACATACAAGTAAAAGGTATTGTAAAAAAATTGGAAACGTTTTATTTAAGACAATCTTTCACCAGCAAAATATCTGACATAACCCGAAACGCAAATGCTGTTTTTAACAAAATCACCATTTTTTGCAAGCAAAATAATATAGCGCTAAATGGAAGACCTTTTATTATTTATCACACTTATGACACTATCAATGATTTAACAAGGGTTTCATTTTGTGTCCCAATAAAAGAGCAAATTTTCACCAGCCAAGGAAGTGATATTTTATCCGGAAAACTAGCCGCTTTTGAAGCATTAAAAACAAGTTTGACCGGAAATTACACATACAAAAAAGATGCATTAAAAGAAGCTATCAAATACACTAATGATAAAAAAATCCTTACCGACTCTACTTTTTCGCATTTGGAAATATTCACTATCGGTAAAAACGAAAATCTAAGCCCTTCAAAATGGCAAACAGATATTTATTTTCCAATAAAACCAAAAGTTGTGGCACCGGTTTACAAAAAAATCGCAAATGATAGTATTGCAGCAGTTCCAAAACAACAACCGGCTGTAAAACCTCAGGAAGTAAAGGCCCCAAGCATTAAAACTCCGCCAGTCAAGATGCCAACAACTATCAAAGAAAAAGAACCTTCGAATAAAAAAAATCAGGACGAATTTGAATTTTAATTACTATTCAGATTAAACCTTTTTTACTCATTCGCATCTAAGTTTAAATTTAAGACAAATTGCAGGAAGAAAAGGCATTCATCTCTAGTTTATTAAACCCCAAAACGCAAAATCAAGCGTTTCAAAAACTCTTGCATGAATACCAAAAACCATTGTACAATCATATCCGGAACATCGTATTAAACCATGATGATGCCGATGATGTTTTACAAAATACCTTTGTAAAAGTTTTTCAAAACCTACAAAACTTTAAAGGTGAAAGCAAGCTATTTTCATGGATGTATCGTATTGCAACCAATGAAGCGCTAACTTTTTTAAATCAAAAAGCAAGGAAAACAGGGATTTCATCGGTTGAATTACAAAACAAAGCGATCGATAATTTAAAAGCCGATGTTTATTTTGACGGAAATGAAATTCAAATCAAATTGCAAAAAGCAATTGCTGAATTACCGGAAAAACAACAATTAGTCTTTAAAATGAAATATTTTGAAGATTTAAAATACGAGGAAATATCAGATATATTAGGAACATCAGTAGGTGCATTAAAGGCTTCATACCATCATGCGGTAAAAAAAGTTGAAGCATTTGTATCTACCAATTAAACCTTTTTATCTACAAACAGTCAAATAGTCACTATGAAAACATTTAAATTAGACAACGAGCCAAAAATAGATCCAGGATTCAAAACTCCTGATAACTACTTTGAAAATTTCTCGGCGAATTTGATGCAAAAATTACCAATAGAGCCAGTTTCGCAAGAAACCAAAGTAATATCTATTTTTAGAGAAAGAAAAAACATATTTATGGCCGCAGCAGCAGTTTTGGTGCTTGCGATTATGATCCCTATAGCTTATCGAGCTAATACCACAAACAAAGAAGTTGACACAGTAACGTTAGAAAATTATTTAACACAAGAAACCAATCTAAATCAATACGAACTGATTGGAGAAATTGAACCAGAAAACAGCAATATTATTTCTCCTCCAAAAAAATTAGAACGCGAAACCATTGAAGATGTTTTAGCTACAAATCCAAACATCGAAAATTTGGTCATTGAAAACTAAACTCAAAATTCCACATAAATGATTACCTTAAATAAAACAAATACCATGCAATTAAAAAAACTATTTCCCATACTCTTTTTATTGCTTTCTTTTACTTTTTATGGCCAAAACGACAAATCCAGAGACGATAAATTCAAAGAAAAAAGAGAGCAAATAAAAGCAATGAAAATTTCGTTTTTGACTAGCGAGTTGGACCTAACTCCAAGTGAAGCTGAAAAATTCTGGCCTCTTTACAACACTTATGACGATAAACAATTTGAACTGAGACACATAAAAATGAAAGGCATTTTTAAAAGAATGCAAAATAACGAACTCGACAAACTATCTGAAAAAGAAGCTACTACACTCTTAAATCAAATAGAAGATAATGAGGAAGATATGTTCAACCTAAGAAGAAAGTTTATCATTAGCCTAAAAGGAGTCCTTCCTTCTGTAAAAATCATAAAATTAAAAAAAGCAGAAGAAGATTTCGGGAGAAAACTACTTCAACAATATAAAGACATGGGGCCAAAAAAATAGCTTCATATTAAATTTGGGACCGATTCCCGTTTTATAAATCATTTTATAAAGCGGGAATTTTTATTTAAAGTGAATCCTGATCATTTTATTACTGCCGGCAGCAATTGCAGTAGTTTCATCAACAAATCGAATTGTATATAAACTAGGATCTTTACTAAATTGCACCCAATTCACACCGCCGTCAGAGGAGTAATACAAACCCGAAGCTCCTACAACCACAATTCCTTTTCCGTTACTTTTTGGAACATATTGAACACAAGAAGCATATCCGAAAGCTTGATTAACTGCAATAAGTTTCCAGGTTTTTCCGCCATCATTCGTAACAGCTTTATTTTCTGAATTTTGATTCGGTAGCTCATAATTCCCACCTGATATAAAACCTCTTTTTGCATCATAAAAATCGGCAGTAAAAATTCCGGTCATTTGCTTTCCTTGTATTATAGGTGTTTCATAAGCACTCCAAGAATTCCCTTTGTCCGGAGAATAAAAGACTCTTGATTTCTTTCCGCCAGAAACAATCCAAGTATTATTATCCTCTACAATTATATTCGTATTGCTTGCCGCAAAATGAGCCTCCCCTTCAAAAAGTTTTGGTAGTTTTCCATCTGGTAATTTATTCCAAGTTTTTCCGCCATCATTTGTTTTTATTATAGTAAGACGATCAGTTATGGGATCACCAACAGCAATTCCATCCTTATCATTCCAAAACTGCATACTATCATAAAAAACTTTTTCATTTTTTTCTTGATAAACTAATTGAAACTTTTTTCCATCTTTAGTAATTTGATATAGCAAAGCTGGGTTAGCCACACTTAATATATAAATGTAATTAGTAGTTTTGGCTATACTTCTGAATTCAATTTTTAAAGAACCTTCGGCAATCGTATTTTCAAATTTTTCTTTAGATTTCAAATCATAAAACCCATATCGATTCTTATCTCCCGCATACCAAATCTTATCATGATCCAACACAATTGCCCTGATACTAATTTGATCTTGAAAGATTGTATCAATTTGCACCGAACTAAAACCAGCTGACTTTATTTTATTTTTATTTAAACTTTGAGCGCCCACAAAACACAATCCGCTAAAAAACAGGATAGCTGCAAATATTTTTCTCATAATAATCTTATTATTTTTTTCAAATATAAAATTTTAACTCAAATACATTAGCAATAATATTTATTTCTGGCACAATTGTTGTATATATCTTAACACAAACATTAACCTAATTGAGCCATGAAAACGAAATTAAAAATTGCCGCCATAATCGCCATCTTTTTTGCCATTCATACAAATGCCCAAAACAGAACTACAGTAAGCGCAATGAACTCCGAAATTAGTGACAATTTAGATTTGACAGCTGTATCTTCAATCTTTGGAGAATCAGAAAGCTTAAGCGATTTTGAAAGAAGATTAAACGATCCAAAACTTCAAATCTCAAATTTAGATTTAAATAATGACAATCGTGTTGATTATTTAAGAGTAATTGAATCTGTAGAAAACAGTACACACGTTGTCGTTATTCAATCTGTTATTGGACGTGATTTATACCAAGATGTTGCCACTATCGAAATTGAAAGAAACAGACAAAATAAAGTTTCTATCCAAATAGTTGGTAACGCATACCTTTACGGACAAAATTACATTTACGAACCAGTATATTACAATACCCCAAGAATTTACGCATCCTTTTGGGTTAACTTTTACAAACCATATTATTCATCTTGGAACTGGAATTATTACCCAACCTATTATTATGCCTGGAATCCTTGCTCTATTTTCAGATACAGACAAAATGTTTATGGCTGCATAAATTCATACAACACTTATAACTATGTAAGCTACAGAAGATGTTATAATGCTCCTGTAATTTACAGTTCATATAGCTGCAACAGTTATGCAAAACAGTATCCTCAATATGCTTTTTCAAGAAGAAACAGTAACTATTCAAATAGATATGAATTAGACCAAAGAAGATATAGTAATGACCAAGGAAATTACTATAGAGACTATTCAAGAAACTACTCTAACCAAAACTATAACAGTCAAAGAGAATACTCACAAAACAGAGAAAACACACAAAGAACTGTTTACAGTCCAAGAGTAGAATCTCAAAGAGATTATTCTCAAAACAGAGTTGAATCACCAAGAGAATATAATACTCAAAGAAATGATCAACAAAGAGATTACTCTCAAAACAGAATTGAATCACCAAGAGAATACAATACTCAAAGAAATGATCAACGAAGAGATTACTCTCAAAACAGAATAGCTTCTCCAAGAGAATATAACACTCAAAGAACCGAGCAACAAAGAGATTACTCTCAGAACAGAATGGCTGCTCCAAGAGAATATAACACGCAAAGAAGTGAACAACAAAGAGATTATTCTCAAAACAGAGGCAATTCCGGAAATGAAAGAAACACTCAAAGAGCAGAATCCCAAAAAAATTCTGATTTTGCAGGCAGAGGGAGCAACAGAAGAATCTAATTAAATTAAAAAAAATCAATAAGAGGCTTAATAACAACAAATTAAGCCTCTTCTTTTAT
The DNA here is from genome assembly GCF_027111335.1 of Flavobacterium aquiphilum. Classification (NCBI taxonomy): domain Bacteria; kingdom Pseudomonadati; phylum Bacteroidota; class Flavobacteriia; order Flavobacteriales; family Flavobacteriaceae; genus Flavobacterium; species Flavobacterium aquiphilum. The sequence goes on from NZ_CP114288.1 coordinate 4,090,708, forward strand.
TTTAAAAATAAGTCATCGAAATTTGTTTAAAAATAGTACATTTGACGAGTTTTTTATAATAATATTAAATGAGCGCAACGCACAAAGACCTCCATACTAAATTGACTTTAGGAGGTTTACTAGTTTCTTTAGGGATTATTTATGGAGATATTGGGACATCTCCTTTATATGTAATGAAAGCCATACTTGGCGATTATGTAATAAACGCCGATGTAGTTTTAGGAGGTGTATCCTGTGTATTTTGGACACTTACGTTACAAACCACAATCAAATATGTCCTTATCACATTAAGTGCTGACAACCATGGTGAAGGCGGAATTTTTGCTTTGTATGCCTTGGTTAAAAAGACAAAAATCAAATGGTTGATTTTCCCCGCGATTATTGGAGGTAGTGCCTTATTGGCTGATGGAATAATCACCCCGCCTATCTCGGTATCTTCTGCCGTTGAAGGATTGAAGAGTTATTTCCCGCAAATCAATACAGTACCCATTGTAATCGGTATTTTGGTTGTGCTATTTACAATACAACAATTTGGAACAAAATTAGTTGGAAGGTTTTTTGCTCCAATGATGCTCCTATGGTTCTGTATGTTGGCTGCTGTGGGTATAAACCAAATTCACCTACACCCAGAAGTGTTTAAAGCAATTAACCCTTACTACGCTTATCATCTATTAAGCATCCACCCTGAAGGGTTCTTTGTATTAGGTTTTGTATTTTTATGTACAACCGGAGCAGAGGCATTATACTCAGACATGGGGCATTGCGGAAGAAAAAACATCAGAATAAGCTGGATTTTTGTAAAAACGGCTTTGGTCTTAAATTACTTCGGACAGGCAGCTTATTTAATTCACCATGAAGGAGCAACTCTAAAAGCACTTGGAGGTGATTTTGCCAATCCTTTTTATCTAATAATGCCCGATTGGTTCAAAGGATACGGGATTGCAATCGCAACCATAGCAACCGTAATAGCATCCCAAGCCCTTATTTCCGGATCTTTTACATTAATCAATGAGGCAATGCGTTTGAGTTTTTGGCCAAAAGTCAGAATCAAATATCCTACCGAACTTAAAGGTCAATTATACATTCCTTCCATAAACTGGTTATTACTTCTTGGCTGTATTGGAATTGTATGGCATTTTGAAGAATCAAGTAACATGGAACATGCTTACGGTCTTGCTATTATCTTATGTATGATAATGACGACTGCGTTGCTGAACTTTTATTTGATCATGAAACGTGTAAAATGGTACTTTTTTGTACCATTGATTACCATTTACATGTGTATTGAATTGAGTTTTTTGGCTGCAAATATTACAAAATTTGCCGAAGGTGGTTACGTAACGCTTTTCATAGCTTTAATCCTTATTGGTGTGATGACGATTTGGTACAGAGCCAAGCAAATTAACAAAACCTATACCAAAGTCGTAAAAATAGACGATTACAAAAAAGTATTAAGTGAATTAAGTGCCGATTTATCTATTCCAAAATATGCAACTCACTTGGTATATATGACAAATGCCAACCGCAGTGATGAAATAGAAGAAAAAGTAATGTTTTCCATCTTGCAAAAAAGACCAAAGAGAGCCGACATTTATTGGTTTGTTCACGTAAATATTTTATCAGAGCCTTATAAAACGGAATACAAAGTAAAAGAGATTCTTAAAGATGATTTATATCGAGTGGATTTCAACCTTGGATTTAGGGAACCAACCAAAATAAACCTAATGTTCCGTGAAGTTATCAAAGACATGGTAAAAAATGGCGAGGTGGATATTACCAGCCGATACGAATCATTGAATAAAAACAATATTATTGGTGATTTCAAATTTGTTTTATCAGAGAAATTCTTGTCGAATGACAGCGATTTATTATGGCATGAAAAACTGATCATGAACTCTTATTTCTTGATCAAAAAACTAAGTTTATCTGAGGAAAGCGCCTTTGGACTAGACAGTAGTTCTGTAAAAATCGAAAAATTCCCAATGGTGTTACACCCGCCGGAAAACATTGAACTTACCAGAATTTTTGTCAAAAACTAAAACATACATCCATAAAAACACTGTTTCAAAAGCAGTGTTTTTTTTTGATTAAAACATAAACCTAAGTTTTAATCAAGAATATAGTACCTTTGCATTTCAATTATTCAAAATGAGATTACACAGAAATTTAGTTTATACTACCATTGACGCACTTAATGCTATTTTCAACGAAGGAGAATATGCAGACAAAGTGGTGGCAAGATCCCTAAAAAAAGACAAACGTTGGGGAAGTTCCGATAGAAAATTTGTTGCAGAAACCATCTACGAAATTGTACGTTGGAAAAGATTATATGCAGAAATTGCAGAAGTAAAAGAACCTTATGACAGAGACAATCTTTGGAGAATATTTGCCGTATGGGCAGTTCTAAGAGGATATCCTATACCGGATTGGAGACAATTAGAAGGTACTCCAGAGCGAAAAATAAAAGGCCGTTTTGACGAACTATCAAAAATAAGAGTATTCAAAGAGTCTATTCCGGACTGGATGGACGAATTGGGTGTGAAGGAATTAGGTGAGAAAGTTTGGTCAACCGAAATTGCAGCACAAAATCAACCTGCAAAAGTAATTTTGAGAGTCAACACCCTTAAAACTACCAAAGAAAAACTAAGAGCTATTTTGATGGATTTAAACATCGAAACAGAGTTCTTAAAAGACCAACCTGACGCATTAGTACTCAAAGAAAGAGCAAATGTTTTCCTGACAGATGCCTTCAAAGAAGGACTATTCGAAGTTCAGGATGCCAATTCTCAACTAGTTGCACATTTTCTTGACGTAAAACCAGGAATGAGAGTTGTGGACACTTGTGCGGGTGCGGGCGGAAAAACGTTGCATATCGCTTCTTTGATGGAAAACAAAGGACAATTGATCGCAATGGATTTATATGAAAGTAAATTAAAGCAATTAAAACTTAGAGCCAAAAGAGATAGTGTTTTCAATATTGAATATCGCATTATTGATTCAACCAAAGTCATCAAAAAACTCCACGAAAAAGCAGACAGAGTACTGATTGACGCTCCTTGCAGCGGATTAGGAGTACTCAAAAGAAACCCGGACTCTAAATGGAAACTACAACCGGAGTTCATTGACAACATTCGTAAAGTACAATCAGAAGTTTTGGAAAGTTATTCGAAAATCGTAAAACCAGGCGGTAAATTAGTTTATGCTACCTGCTCTGTTTTACCTTCCGAAAATCAAGAACAAATTGCCCGTTTCTTAAAAACAGAAATTGGAAAGCAATTCAACTTAATAAAAGATCAAAAACTATTAGCCTCAGAATCCGGTTTTGATGGTTTTTACATGGCACTATTGGAAAGAAAAGCAAATTAACATTCAGAATGCAATGTAGTTAACATAAAAAAGTCCTCGAAATCGAGGACTTTTTTATGTAATATATATTTGATAATTGTAGAGAAGCACTGCAGTGCTTCTCTACCCACAATATGCAGCATTAATCATTCATTGAAATCAAAAATTCGTCGTTGTTTTTAGTTTTCTTAAAACGATCATTGATAAAATCCATTGCTTCAACCGGATTCATATCCGATAGATATTTACGCATAATCCACATTCTCTGTAATGTATTTTGATCCAACAATAAATCATCACGTCTTGTGCTGGATGACGTTAAATCGATAGCAGGGAAGATACGTTTGTTTGCAATTTTTCTATCCAACTGCAACTCCATATTACCAGTTCCTTTGAATTCCTCAAAGATAACCTCATCCATTTTAGATCCTGTTTCAGTCAAAGCAGTTGCAATGATACTTAAAGATCCTCCATTTTCAACATTACGGGCGGCACCAAAGAAACGTTTTGGCTTTTGCAAAGCATTGGCATCAACACCTCCACTTAAAACCTTTCCGGAAGCTGGTTGCACTGTATTATATGCACGTGCCAAACGAGTAATCGAATCCAATAAAACAACTACATCATGACCACATTCGACCAATCTTTTTGATTTTTCCAAAACGATGTTGGCAATCTTAACATGCTCTTGTGGTTCTCTATCAAACGTTGAAGCAATTACTTCTCCACGCACACTTCGCTGCATATCTGTAACCTCTTCAGGACGCTCATCAATAAGTAATACTATTAAATATATTTCAGGGTGATTGGCAGCAATAGCATTTGCAATTTCTTTCAAAAGCATTGTCTTACCGGTTTTAGGCTGCGCTACAATCATACCACGTTGCCCTTTACCTATTGGAGAAAACAAATCGATAATTCGTGTCGAAATCGTACTTTGCTTTTCGGCTAATCTAAACTTTTCAGAAGGAAAAACAGGCGTCAAATGTTCGAAAGAAACCCTATCACGAACTACTTGAGGGTCATGACCATTGATTTTTAAAACACGTACTAACGGAAAAAACTTCTCTCCCTCTTTTGGCGGACGAACTACCCCTTTTACGGTGTCTCCGGTTTTTAAACCAAACAAACGCACTTGAGAAGTCGATAAATAAATATCATCTGGAGAAGCCAAATAATTATAATCCGAAGAACGTAAAAAACCATAACCATCAGGCATCATTTCAAGAACACCTTCACTTTCTATAATACCGTCAAATTCAAAATCGGCATCTTTGAAATTGCTTTTTTTGTTTTTGAAATTCGGATTCGGATTCTGATTTGGGTTTTGGTTTTGATTCTGGTTTTGGTTGGGATTTTGATTGTTCCCATTTTGGTTAGAATTCCCGTTCTGGTTTGGATTAAGCTTATTATTCGGGTTTTGTCCTTTTTTATTTTGTTGATTTACTTCGTCAGTTCGCTTTCGATCAAGTGGATTTATTTTCTTTTCAGGAACAGGATTTTCACCTTTTTCCTCTACTACTTCCGAATTAGATTCCGATTGTATTTCAGTCGGAATTTCTTCAACAACTGCAACCGTTTCCTTCAAAGCTTCTTTTTCTCTTTGTAAAGCCATCTTTTTCTCGTAAGCAGATTTATTGAACTTAACTGCTTTTACCTCCTTTTTAGGCTGCGCTTCCGCCACTGATTGAATTTCAGTTTCTTTCGGCAAATTAGCTTCTGTTACAACATCTTCTTTCTTCTCTGAAGCAATAACTACCTCTGGCGTTTCCTTTTTCTCTTCAGCTTCAAACAAATTTGGAGCTTCCTTTTTGGGAGTAACCACCTTTTTTTCTGCTACGATCCTTGCCCTTTTTGGCTTTTTTTCTTCTGCCGATTTTTCAATAACAGGTTCAACAACAGCAGTTGTAGCTTGATGATCTAAAATAAGATTAATTAAATTATCTTTTTTTACACCGGTAAATTTTATGGTTTTAGCCTTTTTAGCTATTTCTTGAAGCTCAGCAAGCTTCATTTCTTTTAATACAGAAATATCAAACATGAATATTCTATGTGTTTAATTAATTTAGGAAATAATGCAAAAGATTTTTTAGGTAGTATCTTATTTTTAACGGCCCGCAGTATGAAGTGCTTACGGAATTGTTATGCAATAATACAAATAAAATTTATCATACAATAGTATTTATAAAAAAGAAAATATATTTTTGTACGACAATACAAAGATATGATACAACGTATTCAAACTATATATTTATTTCTTGCCTTTTTGATGGTAGGTATTTTACCATTTGTTTTCCCACTTTGGACTTTGAGTGATGGCAAAGATTATTATTTCATGCAAAATCAATTTTATGTAATATTGTTTGGACTTAGTGCAGCCGTAACCATTTACAGTATAATTTCATATAAAAAAAGACAAACTCAATTTGTTGCCAACAGATTGAATATCGTATTAAATTTGATTTTATTAGGATTGTTTGTTTATCATTCACTAAATTTATCTGGAGAAGCACCTGTTGTTTCTGAGAAAGGTATTGGGATGTTCCTACCTATCTTGACAATCGTTTTATTAGTTTTAGCTAATAAAGGGATCAAGAAGGATGAAGATCTTGTAAAATCTGTGGATCGATTGAGATAGCCCTATAAAATTTAATTTATTAATGTGCGAAGAAATCCCGAACGTAACTGTTCGGGTTTTTTTATTTAAAAAAATAATTTTATTTATTTAAACAAATAGCATATATTAAGTTCCTTTTTTTCATAAATTTGGATACAGTAATTCATAATATGACACAGAATATAAGAATCCATCTTGCAGATGATCATCAGTTAATTATCCACGGAATCCAAACTCTGCTTAATACAATATCCAATTTTGAAGTTGTTGGTTTTTCACTCAACGGGAAAACTATTTTTGAGGATGTTAAAAAAAACAATGCCGATATTCTCGTATTAGACATCAGTATGCCTGAGAAAGACGGAATTGAAGTTGTTAAAGAATTTGCCGAAAAAGGCTTTCCCTGCAAAGTAATCATACTTTCCAGTTATGATGATTTAAAACTAATTAAAGAAATAATGGATCTGGGCGTTAGCGGATATCTGACCAAACAATCCGCTGGCAACAATATCATTGAAGCAGTATATGCTGTTGCTAATGGTGAGGAATATTTTTGCGAATCGATTAGAGAGAAAATCTTCAGTAATGCAACCAAAAACAATCCAAAACTAAACACTTATAAACCTAATATAAATCCCTTATTGACTGAACGCGAAATAGAAATCATCATATTGATTGCTTTGGAATACAGCGGTAAAGAAATAAGTGAGCAGCTTTTTATTAGCACCAATACTGTTGAAACTCACAGAAAAAACATTATGAAAAAATTAAAAGCTAAAAACACTATTGGTATTGTTAAATATGCCATGAATAATCATTTGATCATATCATAATCTAAATATCCCAAACACACTCACCATTATTACCAATTGTCCCAATCGCTTATGCACAAAACTACGTTTCGACTATTATTGTTTTTTCTGTTTCTAATCAATTTTAGCCAAAACTCATTTGCGCAAAAGAAAACACTTTCGCAAAGTGAGATCATCAACCTCCTAAAAGATGCAAGAACAAACAGAATAACAGGTGATTATGAAAAATCACTATTGAAATCTAGAGTCGCATTAGAACATTCAATCAAAAACAAAAGCAACGATTTAATTGCCAATTCTTACTTAGTCATCGCTTCAAATTTTGACGAACTAACTGAGCCTTTAAAAGCATTACATTATTATAATTTAGGACTTTACTACGTCAAAAAAACAAATAACAACACCCTAAAAAACAAATACTACAACAACTTAGGCAACATTTATTGTTTTGACAAAAGACAATACAACAAAGGAATATATTACTACAAAAAATCATTAGAACACAGTCAAAAAGTTCTGGACAGAAAACAAATATTCCTCACAAAACTCAATATTACCTGGGCCTATTTTGACATCGAAAAGTTCAAAGAAGGTTTTCCTTATTTGGAATACATCAATAAATATCAATCCATTGATGGCGGGGAATCTACAATTGTGGCTTTAAATATGCTTAACGGCATGTACTACAGCTCAATCAATAACATAAAGAAAGCTAAGGATTCTTTTGAAAAAGCTATTGTATTTGGAACTGTTGGAAATGAAAAATCCGATCTATCCTTCACTTATCTAGAATATTCAAAATTCTTAAACAAAATCAATCAACCGCAAAAAGCCTACAACAGCCTGATTTCATACTACAAAATCACAAACGAACTGAATATTGAAGAAAAATTAGTCAAAGCCAATGTTATAGGTGTCAATCTCGAAATTGACCACTATAAAAGGGAAATTGACAAGATTGAAACAAATTATAAACTAAAACAAAACAAACTCATCGAAGAGCAATCCAGGAACAAGAAAATCGCTATTATCGTACTTTTTCTCTTAATCTGCATAATTATTTTCTTCTACTTTTTCGTTCAAAACATTCGTTTGAAACAAAAAAACAGGCTCAAAGATATTCAAAGCCGAATCCAAGAAAACATCATCAATGCCTCTATTAATGGACAGGAATTAGAGCGAAAAAAAATCGCTTCGTTTCTGCATGACAACATTAGTTCCTTGCTTTCATCTGCTGGCTTGCATCTAAATGTTTATACTTCGATCAATAAAGCTCAACCCCAAGAAATCAACAAAACAAAAGAAATACTTGAAGAAGCTCACAACCAAATCCGAAACCTTTCACACGAACTGATGCCTACTCTATTGGTTCGATTTGGACTACTTTATGCATTGGAAGACCTTTGCGAAAAAACATCAAACTCTAAAATTAATATTGCCTTCAACTCAAACATCGCAATCAAAAAAAGGTACAACGAGGATTTTGAAATGAAACTCTATTTCATCATTGCCGAATTGCTAAACAATATCATAAAACACAGTGATGCAAATTCTGCCAATATTATGATTAATGAAATAGAAAACATATTATCTATAGATGTTAGCGATGACGGAAAAGGCTTCATAGACAACAAACTGGAAACTAACGAAGGATTCGGTATTAACCAAATCCGTGCCCGAATCAACAACATGAAAGGAGAATTCAGCATCAATTCCGTACTGAACAGAGGAACTTCGATAAGCCTAATAATCCCTATTGCTTATTAACTTCTAAACTTTTTTGTCAATCTCAATAATTTCAAGGTTTTTTATCACCTCGCCATCAATCACAAAACGAAGCATCGTCCGCACCTGATGAAAACCGCTTTTTCCGGCTGCACCCGGATTCATGTGCAACAGATTATTCTTTTTATCAAAAATCACTTTTAAAATATGCGAATGTCCGCATATAAACAATTTCGGTGGATTCGTTTCCATTTCGGCCTTCAAAGCCGGATTGTATTTTCCCGGATAACCGCCAATATGGGTAATCCAAACATCAACACCTTCGCAAAAAAAACGATTGTGCAACGGAAACTCCAAACGTGCTTGGGCATTATCAATATTACCATACACACAACGCAGCGGTTTCAGCTTTTTTATAGTATCGGTAACTATTAAATCGCCAATATCGCCCGCATGCCAAACCTCATCGGCCTGTGCAACGTATTTTAAAATCGTATCATCAATATGGCTATGTGTATCCGAAAGGAGAAGAATTTTTTTCATATTTTTTTGGAGCTATTTCCCGCTATCCGTTACAATCTTGCAAACCGAACCCCGGTTTACAAGGATTTCCACTACTATCGGGGCTAGAGGTAATCAGCAAAAATAGACATTCTGCTTTTAAATAAAAAACATCCAGACAAGACACATTCTTTGTAAATTTGCAACACCAGATTCAAAAAATGAATTCTGAAATCTAAAAATCTACAATTCGACCTTGAGATATTTTATAAAACTAGCATACAACGGAACCCTCTATAATGGTTGGCAAATCCAGCCAAACGCTCCCTCTGTTCAGGAAACTATGAACAAAGCATTTTCGATTATTCTTAGCTCTCCAATTAATCTCATGGGCGCGGGAAGAACGGACACCGGAGTTCATGCTAGAGAAATGTATGCTCATTTTGATTTGGATAAAACGTTTGACATTCCAAGTACAATCCACAAACTCAATTCTTTTTTACCAAAAGACATTGTGATATACGATATTTTCGAAGTTTCGGATGAAGCGCATACCCGTTTTGATGCCACAAAAAGAACATACGAATACCACATCAATACTTTTAAAAACGCATTTCTTCAGGAGCAAAGTTGGTATTTCCATCAAAAATTGGATTTGGATTTAATGAACGAAGCAGCAAAATCACTGTTAAAACATACCGATTTTCAATGTTTCTCCAAAGTGAACACCGATGTAAATACTTTTGATTGCGAAATTTTTGAAGCTTATTGGATAAAGGAAAACGGAAAACTAATTTTCACTATTTCGGCCAATCGTTTTTTACGGAATATGGTTCGCTCCATCGTAGGAACCTTAATCAACATTGGCTTGCACAAAATCACTTTAGATGATTTAGAAACAATCATCAAAAGTAAAAACAGAGAAAAAGCCGGATTTTCGGTTCCGGCGCATGGTTTATATTTGACCAAAATCGAATACGATTATTTATAGACAAAGAGAAAAGAATATAGAACATAGAAAAAAGAGACAAAATTCAAGACAGATGGAGATTTAGGTTTTGAAATTGAAATTGATAAAAACATCAGGATAAAATCCTAAAAACAATAAATGAAAGCAAAAGCATTTGATACCCGATTATTCAAGAGAATATTAACATACACAAAGCCCTACCAATGGCGTTTTAACGGCGTGATTATTTTCGCCGTGTCGCTGTCCATTTTTGCGGCACTTCGCCCCTATTTACTGAAACAAACTGTTGACAGCTACATACAACCAAAAGACCAGAACGGTTTATTGGTTTACATCAGCTTGATGGGAATTGTACTGATACTTGAGGTTCTGTCCCAATTTTTCTTTGTGTATTGGGCCAATTGGCTTGGACAGGATATTGTAAAAGATATTCGGGTAAAACTGTTCAAACACATACTGAGTTTCAGAATGAAATATTTCGACTTGGTACCCGTGGGACAACTCGTAACCCGATCGGTATCGGACATTGAAGCAATTGCCCGTATTTTCAGTCAAGGATTATTTATGATTATAAGTGATATGATGAAAATGCTCGTAGTCCTTCTTTTCATGTTCTATATGAACTGGAAACTAACCTGGATTGTGATTGTTGCCATGCCAATCTTGGTTTTCATCACCCGTATTTTCCAAAAAAAGATGCAGGTTGCCTTTGAAGAAGTGCGAACTCAAATAGCCAACATGAATTCTTTTGTTCAGGAAAGAGTAACGGGAATGAAAATCGTACAACTATTTCACCGCGAAGACATTGAAGCCGAAAAATTCAGAATCATCAACGACAAACACAACAGAGCTTGGATAAAAACCATTTTGTACAACTCTATTTTCTTCCCCATTGCCGATATTATTTCGTCGTTAACACTCGGTTTTGTCGTTTTGTACGGAGGGTTCAATATTTTGCACGGAGACAATTCAACCACTTTCGGGGATTTATTTTCATACACGATGTTTATCAGTATGTTGTTTAACCCGTTGCGGCAAATAGCAGATAAATTCAATGAGATGCAACTGGGAATGATTGCTGCCAACCGTGTTTTTGACATCTTGGATACACAAGACCAAATACAGGATACCGGAACAATTGAAGCTCCGTTATTTGACGGAGACATTCGCTTTGAGGATGTACATTTTGGCTATATTCCAAACGAAGAAGTAATAAAAGGAATCAATCTTGAAGTAAAAGCAAGTCAGACCATTGCTATCGTGGGTTCTACCGGAGCCGGAAAATCAACTATCATTAATTTATTGAACCGTTTCTACGAAATTAACAGCGGTTCCATTTTTATTGATAACCACAATATTGAGAACTACACCTTGAGTTCGTTGCGTAAACAAATTGCAGTGGTCTTACAGGATGTATTTCTTTTTGCCGATACCATCTACAACAATATTACGCTCAATAATCCTGAAATTACAAGAGAACAGGTTTTTGAAGCGGCCAAGAAAATCGGCGTCCATGATTTCATTATGAGTTTACCTGACAATTATGATTTTGATGTAAAAGAACGCGGTGTAATGCTTTCCTCTGGACAACGTCAATTGATTGCATTTTTGAGAGCATATGTCAGTAATCCAAGTATTCTTATTCTGGATGAAGCGACTTCATCTATCGATACATATTCGGAGGAATTGATTCAGCGCGCCACCGAAACCATTACCAAAGGAAGGACATCGATTGTTATCGCCCACCGATTGGCAACCATTGTCAATGCTGATAAAATTGTCGTTATGGACAAAGGTCTTATTGTTGAACAAGGAACACATCAGGAATTAATAAACCAAGAAAAAGGATATTATAAAAATCTATATGATTCGCAGTTCAGCAATTCCAATTCGGATACTTTTTCTTCCTAACAATTGATAGTATTCTAAAATTGCTTTGTGTCTTTGCAAGATTTATTTTTTTCCACAAAGACACAGAGACGCAAAGACTAAACTTGCTAAGAAAACAAAAAGTTGAATTATAGCCCCGATAGCAGTGAAAATCCTTTTTATCTCGTCTTTTGGGACGAGATAAAAAGATTGTAACGAATAGCGGGAGAAAACTTGCTAAAAACACAAATGTCGTGCTCCTAAAAAACAATTAAGAGAACACTTTTTTATAACAAAATGTAGAAAAACTTTGTAGCACTAATTTTCACAATAATTAAATAAATCCTTAAATTCGCAATCTCAATTTATTACATTAATAACGAATAACAGCAATGGGTTTTACAAATTCATTTTTACAGTAATTTAAATAAAAATTAAAGAAATGACACGAGCGTTAGCGACTGCATTTTATCATTAAAAACAAATAAAAAAAATTTAAAATGAAATACGATATTATAGTTTTAGGAAGTGGTCCTGGAGGATATGTTACAGCAATTAGAGCCTCTCAATTAGGATTTAAAGTTGCTGTAGTTGAAAAAGAAAACCTTGGCGGTATCTGTTTAAATTGGGGTTGTATTCCAACAAAAGCGTTACTAAAATCAGCTCAGGTTTTTGATTATTTGAAACATGCTTCAGATTACGGACTAACTGTAAATGAATTTGATAAAGATTTTTCGGCTGTTGTACAACGTAGCCGTAGTGTTGCTGAAGGAATGAGCAAAGGAGTTCAATTCTTGATGAAAAAAAATAAAATTGACGTTATTGATGGTTTTGGAAAATTGAAACCAGGTAAAAAACTTGACGTTACTGATAAAGACGGAAAAGTTACTGAATACAGTGCTGACCACATTATCATTGCTACTGGAGCTCGTTCTCGTGAGTTACCAAACTTACCACAAGATGGTGTAAAAGTAATTGGATACCGTCAGGCGATGACTTTACCAACACAGCCAAAGTCTATGATTGTAGTAGGTTCTGGAGCAATTGGAGTTGAATTTGCACATTTCTATAACTCTATGGGAACTGATGTAACTATCGTTGAATTTATGCCAAACGTAGTTCCTGTTGAAGACGAAGATATCTCTAAACAATTTGAGCGTTCTTTGAAAAAAGCGGGTATCAAAATTATGACAAACTCTTCAGTAGAGCGTATTGATACTTCTGGAGCTGGAGTTAAAGCGTATGTTAAAACTGCAAAAGGCGAAGAAGTTCTTGAAGCTGATATCTTATTGTCTGCTGTTGGAATCAAAACTAACATCGAAAACATCGGATTGGAAGAAGTAGGTATTGCTGTTGACAGAGATAAAATCTTAGTTAACGCTTACAACGCAACTAACATCCCAGGTTACTATGCAATTGGTGACGTAACTCCTGGACAAGCATTGGCTCACGTAGCTTCTGCTGAAGGTATTAACTGCGTTGAAAAAATTGCTGGTATGCACGTTGAACCAATCGATTACGGAAACGTTCCCGGATGTACGTATGCAACACCAGAAATCGCTTCTGTTGGATTAACTGAAAAACAAGCAAAAGAAAAAGGATACGAATTAAAAATTGGTAAATTCCCATTCTCTGCTTCAGGAAAAGCTAAAGCTGCAGGAGCTGCTGACGGTTTCGTAAAAGTAATTTTTGATGCTAAATACGGAGAATGGTTAGGATGCCACATGATTGGAGCTGGAGTTACTGATATGATTGCCGAGGCAGTTGTAGCACGTAAACTGGAAACTACAGGACATGAAATCCTTAAAGCAATCCACCCTCACCCAACAATGAGTGAAGCTGTTATGGAAGCCGTTGCTGATGCATACGGTGAAGTGATCCACTTGTAATATTATAACATGTAGAGACACACTACAATGCGCCTCTACATGATTATTTGCATTAATAAAAAACAATTAAAATCCGTTTTTGTGAAAACAAAGCGGATTTTTTTTTGATTCTTTTTAAAAATAAGCCCACACTTTTGAAAAAATGCTTTTTTAGCAATTCAGACCCCGGAGCCCAATTATTATTTTATCCCCGAGCGATTATACGTATTTTTGCAAAAAAAAAATTAAAGACCAACTGTCTTTTAAAAAAATATAATTAAGCCAATTTAAAATATAAAATTTAGCATGAGAAGTGATGAAGTAAAAAAAGGGTACCAAAGAGCTCCCCACAGATCATTATTTAGAGCAACAGGATTAGTTGACGAAGATTTTGACAAACCATTTATTGGCGTTGCCAATTCATTTATAGAAATTATTCCGGGTCACTTTTTTTTAGACAGAGTATCTAGAATCATAAAAGAAGAAATCAAAGCAAATGGATGCGTTCCGTTTGAATTCAACACTATCGGTGTGGATGATGGTATTGCCATGGGACATGACGGTATGCTTTTTTCACTTCCTTCAAGAGAGCTTATCGCCAACTCTATCGAAACGGTTATGAACGCACACAAATTAGATGCTATGATAGCTGTTCCAAACTGCGACAAAATTGTTCCTGGAATGATAATGGGTGCTTTACGAGTAGATGTTCCAACTATATTCGTAAGTGGTGGACCAATGAAAAAAGGACATACCAAAGATGGTGTTCCAATTGACCTTGCTACTGCTTTTGAAGCCGTTGGAAAATTCGAAACTGGTCAAATAAATGAAGAAGAACTGAAAGATATTGAGTGCAATGCTTGCCCAAGTGGCGGCAGCTGCTCAGGAATGTTTACCGCCAATTCCATGAATACACTTATGGAAGCTATGGGAATTGCATTACCTGGAAACGGAACTATCTTAGCACTGACAAAAGAACGTGAAGAACTTTACAGAAGTGCTGCCAGAAGAATTTGCGAAATTGCCAAAGACAAAGCATTAACCGAGAAATTCAAACTTAGAAACATCTTAAATGAAAATGCGATAAAAAATGCATTTGCTGTTGATATGGCAATGGGTGGAAGTTCAAATACTGTTTTACACATGTTGGCTATCGCCAAAGAAGCTAATGTAGACTTCAATCTCGAAAACATCAATAGTATTTCTAAAAAAGTATCGCATATCGCCAAAATTTCTCCAAGCTTATCAACCGTTCACATGGAAGACATCAACAAGGCTGGTGGTGTAAATGCCGTAATGAAAGAAATGACCAAAAGAGGAGACGACATTTTACTAGAAAACCTTACCATAAGCGGTGAAACCGTATATGAAAAAATTAAGGATGCTTATATAAAAGACACCAATATTATTCACACGATTGACAACCCATATTCACAAGTAGGTGGTTTGGCTGTGTTATACGGAAATTTGGCTGAGCAAGGTGCGGTAATCAAAACTGCCGGAATCACGGGAGACCGAGTTTTCACCGGAACTGCTGTATGTTTTGACGGTCAGCCGGAAGCTATTGAAGGAATTACAAGCGGTAAAGTAAAAGCTGGTAATGTTGTTGTTATTCGATATGAAGGTCCAAAAGGTGGTCCGGGAATGCAAGAAATGTTGGCACCTACTTCATTGATTATGGGAATGGGCTTGGGAGCCAAAGTAGCATTAATCACAGATGGTAGATTTAGTGGAGCAACAAGAGGAGCTTCTATTGGTCACGTAAGTCCAGAAGCTGCTGAAGGTGGTATGATTGGATTAGTTAAAGATGGTGACGAAATTCACATTGACGTGGATAAATATATTTTGTCAGTGAATTTAACTGATGAAGAAATTGCAAAAAGAAGAGCCGAATTTGTTCCTTTGAAAAAAGAATTGAATTCAAGATGGTTAGGACAATACCGAAGCTTGGTTACCAATGCCAGTAGCGGAGCTGTTTTAAAATCTGATTTGTTTTAAAACAAAGTAACTTCATTTAAAATCATATAATAGAAACCCCGATTTGAGCTTTCAAATAGGGGTTTTGCTTTTAAATATCGCCTTGTCCCAAATATCGATACACAAAACATATCAAAAATATTTATTGGGAATAATAAAAAAGAATAATAGATTACCTTTCATTCCATTTTGCAAATCCTTAAAAGTAAAGTATATTTACTACCATATAAAAACAGAAAAAAATGACACATAATAACATATTAGAGACAATCGGGAACACACCACATGTAAAAATCAATAAATTATATGGCCCAGATGCAAATGTTTGGATAAAGCTTGAAAAAACAAATCCAGGCTCCAGTATCAAGGACAGAATTGCTTTATCGATGGTTGAAGATGCTGAACAAAAAGGATTGTTGAAAAAAGGAAGTACTATAATCGAAGCTACATCAGGAAACACGGGAATTGGACTTGCCATGGTTGCCGCTGTAAAAGGTTATCGACTAATACTTGTAATGCCCGACTCTATGTCTGTAGAAAGACGTCGACTGATGAGCATTTATGGAGCTGAATTTGTGCTTACCCCTCGCGAAAAAGGAATGAAAGGTTCCCTTGAAAAAGCAGAAGAGATAGCAAGTGAAATTCCAAATTCATGGATACCGCTTCAGTTTGACAACCCAGCAAATATCGAAATCCACAAAACCACTACAGCACAGGAAATCATTAATGCTTTTCCAAACGGATTGGATTATTTAATCACAGGAGTTGGAACCGGCGGACACATCACCGGCTGTGCCGAAGTGCTTAAACAACATTTCCCAAACCTAAAAGTCTTCGCTGTAGAACCAGAATTATCACCGGTGATTAGCGGCGGAGCTCCTTCACCACATCCAATTCAAGGGATTGGCGCCGGCTTTATACCAACCAATCTACACACTGAAATTCTTGATGGAGCAATTCAGGTAAGCAAAGAAGAAGCATTTGAATACGCCCAAAGAGCCGCCAAAGAGGAAGGTATTCTTTTAGGAATTTCCTCAGGAGCTTCTTTAGCTGCGGTAGCTAAAAAAGTAAAAGAAATCCCGGCAGGTTCCAAAGTGCTAACTTTTTGCTATGACACAGGAGAACGTTACTTAAGTATCGAAGGGTTATTTGAATAAAAAAATAAATCTCTCTCAATAACTAACCGATTTGCGAAAGCGAGTCGGTTTTTTTTTAATAATACTGTCACAGTTTTCAACGCAATAAAATACATAAAAATCTTATTTTCAATAAATTAAATAAACATATTCTTAAAATAAGAAGGCTATTTTTAAAATCCAAAAACATATTTTTCGTAAATTAGTAGGCCTCAAAATAAAGAGAAATTACTTCTCAGAAAACAATCAAATGAATTGTCTGGTAAAAGCGACTGTTTTAAACAAACTAAAAACTTTGTTTAAAACACAATTGACAAACACGAACTGCTGGAAATAAACCTAACCTCACTAGACAATCCTTGCAAATTCGATAGATTAATATTTTCAGTAAGACCATCATTTCCCCAAAAAAAGTAGGTTAATTAAATTCAATAGGTTAGACTTAATTTTAAAGACTATGAAAACAATCAAAACAGTTTTAATAAATACCCTATTTTTCGGATTATTCCTGATCCAAAGCACCAGTTTGTACGCACAAGACCCAATGAAAGCTGCTCACAATGTGTATAAAAAAGTACTGCTTGACAATGATAAAGTGAGAGTCCTAGAAGTTGAATTTGCTCCAGGCGTAACTGCCCCCTGGCACAGCCATCCCAACCATTCTGTTTACGCCCTGACAGGTGGTAAAATTCAGATTACCGATAAAGGTAAACCTGCAACCACAATAGATGTCAAAGCTGGAACCGCAATGTATTTGCCTGCCGTTACTCACATGGCAAAAAACGTTGGTACAACTACTATAAAATTAATTGTAACGGAAATAAAGCCGACAAAAAAATAGACCAACTGCTTTTCTAATCTAAACAATTCATTTTGCCCTTTTCTAATAACCAATTAAAAATCTGATTCCGTTCTCGAATCATTTTTTTTTATGGTGTGTACCAAAAAGAAATCATTGAAAGAATTCCAACTTTATAAATTATATGCAAAATCATTTTTAATCTCCTCCAACACAAAAGAGCTTTGCACATTCGAAATCCCTCTGATCACAGATAATTTATCGATAACAAACTTCTGATATTCATTCATGTCATTAACCGCAACTTTCAACAAAAAATCATAATTTCCTGACACGTGAAAACAGCCCGTAACTTCAGGCAGGACAAGGATATGCTGTTTAAAACCATCTATCAATTCCCTCGAATGCACCGCCAAAGTCACCTGACAATACACACTGATTGATTTTCCTATTTTTTCAGCATCCAGCAAAGCCACATAACTCTTGATGTACCTTTTCTGCTCCAGTTTTTTAATCCTCTCAAAAGTGGGCGAAACCGACAAACCAACTTTCTCGGCTATTTCTTTAGTGTTTAGTTTTGCATCCTGCTGCAAGAGCATCAATATTTTTTTGTCAATCACATCCATTTCAGAATAATTATATTGTTTCAGAAAAAAGAAACATTAAATTCAATATTAAAAAACTTTATTCGTGTTCAAATTTAGAATTATATTTTGAATTTAATTACAAATAAAGAATATTAACTCTTTAAAACTACATTTACAGTAAAATTTAACCATATGACATTCCTCTCAGAATCACTTTCAGAACAAGACAATCAGCGCTTATCCGAACTGAATCAGTACATCGAAAACGCCAGAGATAATTTCTTGGGCTATCCGGTATCCAAAGATTTTGATTATTCTGAAATCGGTCATTTTTTAAAATATCCTATAAATAATTTGGGTGATCCCTTTGAGGACTGCACTTACAAAGTACAAACCCATGAACTCGAAAGAGAAGTCGTTGGCTTTTTTGCAAAATTATTCCGCGCCAACCCGAAAGATTATTGGGGTTATGTAACCAATGGCGGTTCCGAAAGCAACTTGTACGGATTGTACCTAGCCAGAGAATTGTATCCAAAAGCTATGGTTTATTACTCCGAATCGACGCATTACAGTGTGCGTAAAAACATTCATTTGCTCAACATTCCGAGTATCGTTATCCGCTCACAAGAAAACGGTGAAATAGATTATGTCGATTTTGAAAATACTGTAAAAATGAACCGTCATAAACCAGCCATTGTTCTTACCACTTTTGGCACAACAATGAAAGAAGCCAAAGACGACGTTTCGAAAATTAGGAATATACTAAAAGGGCTCGCTATTCAAGACAGCTATATTCACTGTGACGCAGCACTATCTGGCAGTTACGGTGCTTTTATGGAACCTCGATTACCTTTTGATTTCACTGATGGTGCGGACAGTATCTCAATCAGTGGTCATAAATTCATAGGCTCTCCTATTCCTACTGGCGTTATCATCACAAAGCGCTCCAACAGAGACCGAATCTCAAAAGGAATTTCATACATCGGTTCTTTGGACACAACCATTACGGGATCCAGAAACGGACATTGTCCGTTATTTTTATGGTACACTTTAAAAAAACTTGGAGTTGAAGGTTTAAAAAAACGCTATCAACACAGCTTGGAAGTAGCCGAATATTGTGAACAGAAACTAAAAAAAATAGGTGTTCCAGCATGGAGAAATCCGAATTCAATTACGGTCGTTTTTCCAAAAACTAACGAAGAGGTTAAATCAAAATGGCAATTGGCTACCGAAGGCGACATCTCCCATATTATTTGCATGCCCAATGTAACCAAGGAACAAATTGATCTTTTTATCAATGACGTAGAAAATTGCATTGAAAGCACAGAAGAAACTATAGAATTTAAATTTTTAATATCAAAAGTGAATTCGAACTAAATCCATCTTTCTTTTTTTTAAATCTTTGTCAAAGTTTTGAACTTTGACAAAGATTATAAATTGGTAGATTTTTAGTCAGAGCTTAATCTGAAAACTGAAAATAAACCAACAATCCTGCAGCCAAAGTCATTACGATCAAAGCTATAAATCCTAAAACATTGGTTAGCCATCCATTTACAAATTCTCCCATAATTTTTTTATTATTGGAAACATGTAAAATAATAGCAATCAAAACCGGTGCTGTTAATCCGTACAGTATTGCGGTATAAATAAGCGCTTTGACAGGTGAAATCCCAACATAATTAAGAGATAAACCAAGCAATAACGACAAGGCAATAATCACGTAAAACCCTTTTGCTTCATGGAATTTTTTATCCAATCCTTCCTCCCATCCAAAGGTTTCACTAAAAATATACGAAAGAGAACCGCTCAATACCGGAATCGCAATAAGTCCAGTCCCTATAACTCCTATTGCAAAAAGCAGGTAGGCCATATTTCCTGCCAAAGGCTTCAACGCCTGAGCAGCTTGTTCAACTGTATCAATTTGATGAATACCTCCGTTAAACAAAACCGTTCCTGTGGTCAGAATAATAAAATACATTACCAGTCCCGAGAAAGTCATTCCAAAATCGACATCTTGCCGCATTTCATGAATAATTTTTTTATTTACCATCAAATGTCTTTTCTTATGCTTCATTTCCTCAACCTCAACAGAAGCTTGCCAAAAAAATAGATAAGGCGAAATCGTTGTTCCCAGAATACCTACTAAAATTGCAATAAAATCTTTATCCAATTGAATCACTGGAACAAAAGTTGCTTTCATAATAACCCAAAAATTTTGTTTGTATAAAAAAGGAACTATAAAGTAAACCAACATTACAATGCACAAATATTTAAGCACTGATGCAATTTTTTGATAAGGCAGGTAGATAATAAGTCCCAAAAGCAAAATGGTAAAAAAAACGCAAAAAAATGAGGCTTCAATAGAAGGAAAAAGTAAATTCCCTACAGCTCCCATTCCTGCAATATCGGCACCGATATTCATAATGATGGCTGGAAAACTGAACAAAAGCATCAAATATAAAACTGGTCTTGGGTAACTTTTTTTCAGAGTTCCGGTTAAGCCCTGACTGGTTACTAACCCAATTCTCGCACACATTTGTTGAATGGCTGCCATCAAAGGAAAAGCAACAATCGAGGTCCATAAAGTTGTAAGACCATATGCTGCACCAGCTTGTGAATAAGTCGCAATTCCGGAAGGATCATCGTCGCTTGCGCCTGTTACGAGTCCCGGTCCCAATAATTTCCAAAAGTGAGCGATTTTTTTCCTGAATACGTTTTTATTGTTCATTCTGTTAATATAAAATTATTAAAAGACAGAAGTCTCAAAACACCTTAAAATCAGTAGTATCATGCTAATTTACATATTTAAAAACGATTGTTATCCTTTTTAAAACTTTTATGAGTAAACAAATAAATTTTATAGAGTACTTTAGTTTCATATTTTAATACCCACAATTAAATGAGAAAAT
Source organism: Flavobacterium aquiphilum (assembly GCF_027111335.1). Classification (NCBI taxonomy): domain Bacteria; kingdom Pseudomonadati; phylum Bacteroidota; class Flavobacteriia; order Flavobacteriales; family Flavobacteriaceae; genus Flavobacterium; species Flavobacterium aquiphilum. The sequence continues at coordinate 4,111,823 of NZ_CP114288.1, forward strand.
TAAATTATAAATACCTAATATTATTTTTGATACTTATCATGGCAGTAAAAGCAAAAGGTCAAGACTGGGCTAACTTAAACAAATACAAAAACGAAAATACACTTCTTGGTTCTCAGACACCGGGACAAAAAAGGATTGTTTATTTTGGTGACTCCATAACTGAAAGCTGGGGAACAGTCTATCCCGATTTTTTCAATGACAAAAATTACATCAATAGAGGAATTAGCGGGCAAACAACTCCGCAGATGCTCTTACGTTTCAGGCAAGATGTTATTGAACTACAACCTGAAATTGTAATTATTTTGGCTGGAACCAATGATATTGCCGGAAATACTGGACCCACAACTCTGCATACCATTTTAGGAAACCTTATTTCGATGTGTGAATTAGCAAAAGCAAATGCTATAAAAGTAGTTCTTTGCTCTGTTCTTCCTGCTTATGACTACCCGTGGAAAAAAGGATTGGAACCCGCTGCCAAAATTGAAGCTTTGAATGCAATGATTATAAAATATGCCAAAGCAAATAACATTACCTATGTTGACTATTATTCGGTTATGGTGGATGAACGAAAAGGATTAAAATCCATTTATTCGGAAGATGGTGTTCATCCAAACAAAGAGGGTTATCGAGTAATGGAATCAATTATTGAGGCAATTATCAAAAACTTATAATTGCTGTGATATAATTTCAAAAAAACAACGCTTCTGTTATATCTTTTTGAAACTATCATTTTCAATAGCAATTAACCTAATTCTTTGGTCGAACCTTGTTATTTTTTCTGAAAAACGCCTTACTTTTATCCTTTCAAAACTAACATTCAATTTCATAATCATGACCAAAGATCTAATTGTACAAAATATTAGCGCTTCAAAAAGTCATTTTTCTATAAATTATAGCATAAAAACCAAAACGGAAGCCTTTACCGAAAAACTGTTTTATACTTTGTTTGATTCCAATGCTCCACTCGATCAAAGCATCGATGAGCTTGAAAAACAATTTAAAGAAATAGCTTCTATGGCGTGCAAAAAAAATCAGGATTTATGCGAAAGCGCTTGGGATAAGTTTTTACATAAACTTCCATCTGTATTGGAAAACCTGAACAAAGATGCTTCATACATCTTAGAAAATGATCCTGCATCCAATAGTTTGGAAGAAATTTATCTTGCCTATCCGGGATTTTATGCCATTGCCATTTACCGATTGAGCCATGAATTGTATTTATTGGATTTGATGCTTTTTTCAAGATTGATGAGTGAGTATGCGCATCGCATTACGGGAACAGACATACATGCCGGTGCTACCATCGCATCACCTTTCTTTATCGATCATGCGACCGGAATTGTAATTGGAGAGACAACCGTTATTGAAAAAAATGTAAAAATATATCAAGGGGTGACTTTGGGAGCGTTGAGCGTAAGCAAAGACATGAAGAATTCCAAAAGACATCCTACTGTTGAAAAAAATGTTTGCCTGTATGCGAATGCAACCATATTGGGAGGCACAACAGTTATAGGCAAAAACAGTATTGTTGGCGGAAACTCATGGGTCACCAAATCGATTCCGGAGGATTCAATCGTAATGAACACCACCACAACCGAAGTTAAAGTAAAAGAGAAGAAATAAAAATGAAAACCTATAAATTAGTCGAATTAATCGGGAATACACCACTTGTAGAAACTACCCGATTGGTTGCGAACAAAAACGTAAAACTGTTATTAAAACTGGAAGGTGACAATCCCGGAGGAAGTGTAAAAGACCGCGCTGCCTATAACATGATTGCTTCTGCCATTGAAAGAGGAGACATTAAAAAAGGAGACAAATTAATTGAAGCAACTAGTGGAAACACAGGAATTGCTTTGGCAATGATTGCTCAATTATTCAATATCGAAATCGAATTGGTCTTACCTGAAGATTCAACCATCGAGCGCACACAAACCATGCAGGCTTACGGTGCAACAGTTATACAAACACCTGCCAGCACAGGAATAATTGGCTCTAGAGATTACGCCGACAAAAAAGTAGCCGAAGGCGGTTATGTAATGCTGAATCAGTTTGCCAATGACGACAACTGGAAAGCGCATTACAAAACCACAGGCCCTGAAATCTGGAATGATACTGATGGAACTGTTACTCATTTTGTATCGGCTATGGGAACTACCGGAACGATTATTGGAACTTCAACTTACCTGAAAGAAAAAAATCAAAATATTCAAATCATTGGCGCGCAGCCAAGCGAAGGTTCACAAATTCCTGGCATTAGAAAATGGCCTCAGGAATATTTACCTAAAATTTTTGATGCGTCAAAAGTAGATTTAACTGTTGATGTAAGCGAAAAAGAAGCCCGCAAAATGACCAAAAGATTAGCTAAGGAAGAAGGGATTTTTGCCGGTATGAGCAGCGGAGGATCTGTTGCGGTAGCTGTTAAAATCGCTAACCAACTGGAATCGGGTGTTGTGGTAGCAATTATCTGTGATCGAGGAGACCGTTATTTATCTTCTGATTTATTCGAATAAAAGTGACTAAGTTTCTGAGTTGCTAAGATTCTAAGTTTAAAATCTTAGAAACTTAGTATCTCAGCATCTTAGCAACTCAAAAAAACTTAGCAACTTAGTATCTTAATAACTTAGCAACTCTAAAGAAAAATGAACTATCGCAAACTGGGAAAAACCAATTTTCAAATTTCAGAAATAGCACTTGGCACTTGGCAAGTGGGTGGAAAATGGGGATCTCCTTTCAATAATAAAACTGCTGATGAATTAATCAATGCCGCCATTGACAAAGGCGTGAATTTTATTGACACTGCCGATGTTTACGAAAATGGATTAAGCGAAACCGCTGTGGGAAGAGTTGTAAAATCACGTTCCGAACGTATTTATATCGCAACAAAATGTGGAAGACATATCAATCCGCACGTAAATGAAGGTTATCAACCGAAAATACTTCAAAAATATGTGGAAGACAGTTTGAAAAGAATGGGATTGGAAACTCTCGATCTTATTCAGTTACACTGTCCGCCTACACAAGTTTTTTACCGTCCTGAAATCTTTGAAATGTTTGATCGTTTGAAAGAACAGGGGAAAATTCAAAACTTGGGTGTCAGTGTAGAAAAAGTAGAAGAAGGCCTAAAAGCTATCGAATATTCTAACGTAACCACAGTTCAGATTATCTTTAATCTTTTCCGTCAACGTCCTTCTGAATTATTTTTTAAAGAAGCACAAAAAAAAGACATCGGAATTATTGCAAGAGTACCGCTTGCAAGTGGTTTATTGACCGGATTATATGATTCCAAAACCACTTTTGGAGAACAAGACCACAGAAACTTCAATCGTGAAGGAGCTGCTTTTGATAAAGGAGAAACATTTTCGGGTATTAATTATGAATTAGGTTTAAAAGCAGTTGATGCTTTAAAAGCACTTTTCCCTGAAGCTACAAATTTGGCACCAATTGCCCTGCAATGGATTTTGAGTTTTAACGAAGTGAGCTGTATTATTCCTGGTGCTTCAAAGGAAAGTCATGTTTTATCGAATCTTTCTGTTTATGATTTACCGCAGCTGACTCCTGAAAAAATCAAGGAGATGAATGCCATTTATGAGCAATACATCAAGCCGCAGGTACATCAGCTTTGGTAAAATAAAATATTACTATCCGTTAATAATACCAACCCAAAAGTTTGTCGGTTTATTAAAAAACAAAAGTTTTTTTCTCTTAAAACCATTAAGATTAAGGTTCATTAAGCCTAAAAACTTAATTTTCTTAATATCTTAATGATTAGAAATATATTACTTTTTTTGGTCCGCTTAGCAGACAGTCATAAAAGAAAATGTAAATGTTCAAAAAAGCAAATCTCAAAGAGTGGTTTGATCGCTATAAATATTCAGAATTGGCGGCAACAAGTTCAGCTTTGTTGGCTTCCCAATTCAGCAGAATTTATAGTGAACTGACAACTGCTTATTTGATAACGTTTGCCGAATATTTGACTTTTTATGGGGTCATGATTTACAGGTCTTACAAAGCCTTGTCTACCAAGAATAAATTGAAAAACCAAGGCGTTTCACTTAAAGAAATTGCTGTTTTGATTCGGAATTTATTGTTTGAATTTGGTTACCCCGCAGTTTTGGATTTCTTTTTAATTCGGCCATTCTGCATGTATTGGATACCGATAGTGACAGGCAGTTATTTTATCGGAATCATATTGGGAAAAATTATGGCAGATAGCTGCTTTTATTGTCTATCTATTTTCAATTACGAATGGATTAAAAAGAAGGAATAATACATTATAAAATCACTGAATTATTTAAGATTACAAATATCATTTGATTAATAATCCCGATAGCTTTTATATATTTACTGAAAATATTCTCCTTACCGAAAAAGATGAAAAAATCTGAGATTCAGCAACTTTTACAAAGCATATCCAACAATATCGATAAAGAAAACTTTATTTATGATTTTCTTTCCTCTTTTGGCTTATCCAGAACCACCATTACTCGTTTAAAAAAAGGCGATTACAATCTTTCTAAAACGGAAGGGGAACTTTTCTATAAAGGGAAAATCTTTTTTAAGGTATTAACGGAGGGGAATCTTCTGGATACTATAGATGAATTATCCAAAGACGAAAAAATCCTGAGACAAAAGCCCCGTTTTATAGTAGTAACGGACTTTATTAGTTTTTTTGCAACCGATACCAAACTAAAAACGAATAAAGATTTTACGATTGCTAATCTTGCAGACCAAATCGATTTCTTTCTGCCTTTATCGGGTGCAGAAATTTATCGGGTAAGCAATGACAATAAACTGGATCGCGAAGCGGCTTATAAACTTGGCGAACTTTATGATATTTTGGTTGCCGATAATCCTGATTGGATAGCACAAGGGAGTCATCAGCTCAATATTTTTTTATCGAGATTATTGTTTTGTTTTTTTGCTGAAGATACCGGTATTTTTTCTGTCAAAAGCATTTTTACCGAAAGCTTGGCCAACAATACCCAAGACGATGGTTCCGATGTGAAAGAATTTCTGTCTTTGCTGTTCAAAAAATTAAACACGGAAAATGGAGATTTTCCCAACTATTTAGACAGCTTTCCTTATGTAAACGGAGGTTTATTTCGCGATGATATCGAATGCCCGAAGTTTTCCAAAAAAGCCCGACAAATTTTAATTGATTCGGGAGAACTGGATTGGTCAGAAATTAATCCCGACATTTTTGGGTCAATGATTCAGGCAGTTGCCGATCCGGAGGAAAGGAACAATTTAGGAATGCACTATACCTCGGTAGTCAACATTCTCAAATTAATCAAACCCTTATTTTTGGATGAACTATACGAAGAATTTGAAAAAAACAAAAACAATGCAAAAGCATTGGACAAACTTTTAGTACGGCTTTCCAGAATCAAATTCTTCGACCCGGCTTGCGGGAGCGGTAATTTCCTGATTATTACCTACAAAGAGTTACGTAATCTTGAAATACAAATCGTTAAGCAATTAATTGATTTGAATACAGGACAACAAAAAAATTATTTTACCGAAATTAAACTTTCGCAGTTTTACGGCATAGAGATCAAGGATTTTGCCCATGAAATGGCCATACTTTCGCTTTGGCTGGCAGAACACCAAATGAACCAAGTTTTTGAACAGGAACTATTGGGACAGGGACAGTCTAAACCCTTATTGCCTCTGAAGGAAGCAGGAAACATTACCGCAGGAAACGCAGCCCGTATCGATTGGGAAGATGCTTGTCCTAAAAAAGAAGGGGATGAGATTTATATCATAGGGAATCCGCCTTATTATGGTGCAAGAAAACAAGATGAAGAACAAAAAAAAGATATTGCGATTAATTTCCCAAAACTAAAGGGAGCCAATAATTTAGATTATATTTTTATTTGGTTTTATAAAGGAACCAAGTTTATAGAAAATATTAATGCAAAATTAGGACTAGTATCTACAAATTCGGTATGTCAAAGAGAACAGGTTTCTTTATTATGGCCTCAAATCCTAAATGATAAAATAGAAATTGATTTTGCCTATCAATCTTTCAAATGGACTAATAATGCTAAAGGAAATGCAGGAGTTACAGTTATAATTGTGGCATTTCGAAATGTAATGGCGAAAGAAAAATACATTTTTACAGAATCAATAACTAAATTAGCTAAAAACATAAATGCTTATTTATTAGATTATTCAAATATTTATATTAGTCCAAGAACAAAATCTATTTCGGGTTTACCTGAAATGAATTTTGGTAATATGGCGAACGACGGAGGGAATCTGTTTTTGACAGCTGAAGAAAGGATGGCTATTATCAATAACGAACCGGATAACATCAATTTTGTAAAAAAGTTAGTAGGATCGTTAGAGTTTTTGAGAGGAATTGATAAATATTGTTTGTGGATAGAGGATGAAAATCTTGATAAAGCATTAGAAAGTTCATTTGTAAGTGAAAGGATAAGTAAAACGAAAGAAGCTAGGTTATCTAGTAAAAGAGAAGCTACGAATAAATTATCATTGACACCACATAGGTTTGCAGAGATTAGACATAGGGATACGGATGCAATATTTATTCCAAGTGTTTCATCAGAGCGTAGAGACTATATTCCATTAGGACTCACAAATAAAGATGAAATAATTGTAGCACCTAATTTAGCAATATACGATGCCCAACCCTGGCTGTTTGGTGTACTACATTCCAAAATGCATATGATTTGGGTGGATGCTGTGGGAGGTAAACTAGAAACACGTTATCGTTATTCGGCTAAGTTGTGTTATAATACCTTTCCTTTTCCTCTTATCAATGAAACCCAAAAGGAACGCATTAATTTATGTGTTTTTGCTATCTTGGACGAACGGGCAAAATATCCCGAAAAAACAATGGCCTGGATGTATAATCCCGAGACTATGCCTAGCGGTTTAAAACAAGCCCACAAAGATTTGGATTTGTGCATTGAGCAAATTTATCGATTGGCTCCTTTTACGACCGATGCGGAGCGACTGGAATATTTGTTTAAACTCTTCGATGAAATGACACAGAAAGCAACTTTGTTTACCAAAGAAAAGACTCCCCGAAAAGCTCAAAGTAAGAAGGTAAAAGAATAATAAAGAGAACAATGAGCATTTCTCTTTCTAATAATAAAATAGCAATCAGTACTATGGAAAGAATTTTGGATAACTTATTGCAGCTTTCCACTGAAAATGAAGTGGCAGAATTTAAAGAAGCTAAAAACCAGTTTGATAAGGATAAACTAGGGCAGTACTTTTCGGCATTAGCCAATGAAGCTAATTTGAATGGACAAAACGAGGCTTATCTGGTTATGGGGGTGAAGAATGACAAAAGTATTGTAGGTACCTCTATAAACGACACTCAAATTAATGATTATAAAGCAGAAATAATTAGGCATACTTCCCCTCGAATTAATTTTTCCAATGTTGCTGCCGTATTGAAACAGGGTAAAAAGGTATTGGTCTTTGCTATTCCCGCTGCTCCAAAAGGACAGCCTGTTTCCTGGAAAGGTCATTATTATGGAAGAGATGGAGAAAGTCTGGGTGCGCTAAACCAATATGAATTTGACAAGATCAAGTCGCAAATTGTAAGTCAGGATTGGAGTGCTCAAATTATAAAATCAGCAAGCATAGATGATTTGTCTAAAGAAGCTATTCAATTTGCCCGAGTACAGTATAAAGAAAAGCATCCTAAACTAAAAGAAGAAATAGACGCCTGGAGTGACGAAACTTTCTTGGACAAAGCAAAAGTAACCTCTAAAGGCAAAATAACGAATACTGCTATTCTTTTATTGGGCAAACCTGAATCAGAATACCTAATAAATCCTGCAACTGCTCGCATTACCTGGATTTTAAAAGACAAGGACAATATTGAAAAGGATTATGCACATTTCTACAACCCATTAATTACAGCGGTTGAGCAAGTAAGTTTAAAAATCAGAAATCTAAAATACCGGTATATTAAGTCCGGCACCTTGTTTCCTGATGAAGTAGATCAATATGACCCTTATATCATTCGTGAAGCTTTACATAACTGTATTGCGCATCAGGATTACACTTTAGGGGGAAAAATAATTGTAGTTGAAAATGAAGATGGATGGCTTACTTTTACCAACTCGGGAAAATTCATCCCAAATAGTGTTGAAGAAGTAGTAACCAGCGATTCGCCTGAGCCTAAATACAGAAATACTTTTTTGGTTGGAGCGATGGTCAATCTTAATATGATTGATACCATTGGCAGCGGAATCAAACGAATGTACAATATTCAAAGGAAAAAGTATTTTCCGTTGCCGGAATATGATTTGTCAAATAACAAGGTCAAAGTGACTATCGTGGGTAAAGTAATTGATGTAAACTATGCCCGAAAAATAGCCGAAATGCCTAATCTTTCACTAGATGAAATTATATTATTGGACAAAGTGGCAAAACTAAAAATTTTGTCAGACGACGAAATAAAATCGTTGAAGTCTAAGCATCTTATCGAAGGTAGGAAACCTAATTTTCATATTTCATCAGACGTTGCTGAAATTGTAGGGGAAAAAGCTTCTTATATAAAACAAAGAGGTTTTAAGGATGATCACTACAAAAAAATGATTATTGATTATATTCAAACTTATAATCAAGCCTCAAAAGGAGAAATAGATGAGCTTATTTTAGACATACTTCCTTCGGTATTAGATAAAAAACAGAAAGACAACAAAATCAAAAATATTATTTATTCATTGTCTAAAAAAGAGCATATTATTGAAAACAAAGGAACTAATCGAAATCCAAAATGGATTTTGAGTTTGTCTAAAAAGGAAGATGAGTAATATTTTTAGACATACTTTTAGACATACTTTTAGACATACTTTAGATAAACTTTAGATAAACTTTAGATATATAGTTACTGATAATCCCTTATAAAATAAGAGAATGTTGAATATCTAAAAAGGAATAAAAAATATTTTTAGATAAATTTATTGACACAAAAATGGAAGATACTACAGCCAACAATTATATAAAACCCATCAATTTGGTTAATGTTACCTATGGACAAACAGGTAAAAGTAAATCTACCAATGAATTGGGGATGCGTGAAATGCAAGCAAAAGCCTATGACTCACGTACAGCAAAATATTTATTGTTAAAAGCACCGCCTGCATCGGGAAAATCAAGAGCCTTGATGTTTCTTGCACTAGATAAACTAATTAATCAAGGATTAAAAAAAGCTATTGTGGCCGTGCCTGAACGTTCTATTGGGAATTCTTTTGCCCCGACCGAATTAAAAAAATACGGTTTTTATGCTGATTGGGAACTGCACCAAAAATACAATTTGTGTTCCCCAGGAAGTGATAAAGCCAAAGTAAAAGCTTTCGCTGAGTTCCTAAAATCCGATTCAAAAATAGTAATCTGTACCCATGCTACTTTGCGTTTTGCTTTTGAAGGTTTACAGGAATCCGATTTCAACAATTGTTTGCTTGCTATTGATGAATTTCATCACGTATCAGCCGATGGCGATAATATTCTGGGAAATGTGATGCGAAAAATAATGGAAAAATCTTCTGCCCATATCGTAGCAATGACCGGGTCTTATTTCCGTGGAGATAGTGTTCCGGTTCTCTTGCCGGAGGATGAAGAAAAATTCATCAAAGTTACTTATAACTATTATGATCAGCTTAACGGTTACGAATATTTAAAATCATTAGGAATAGGTTATCATTTTTATCAAGGTCGTTACTACAAAGTTCAACCCGAACGCAATATGTCTGCTTTAGAAGAAATATTAGACGAGGGCTTGAAAACAATTATTCATATCCCTAGTGTCAATTCAGCTGAGTCTTCCGGTGATAAATTTGAAGAAGTAAATCATGTTATAGACTGTATAGGAGAATTAGAATATCAAGATACAGAAACTGGGGTTTTGTTTGTAAAAAGTAAACGTTCAGGACGCATTTTGAAAATTGCAGATTTAGTTAATGATAATCAAAAAGAAAGAGATAAAATTGTAGCTTACTTACGCGGGGTAAAAACTCCTGACGATATTGATATGATTATTGCTTTAGGGATGGCAAAGGAAGGTTTTGACTGGCCTTTTTGCCAACATGCCTTAACCATTGGATATAGAGGGTCATTAACAGAAATTATTCAGATTATTGGACGTGCAACACGCGACAGCAATAATAAGTCACATGCCCAATTTACGAATCTAATTGCTCAACCTGATGCGGTAGATGATGATGTGCGTTTGGCAGTAAACAATATGCTCAAGGCCATAACAGCTTCTTTGTTGATGGAACAAGTATTGGCTCCAAATTTCAAGTTTAAATCAATGGATGATTTTGAGAATGAAGGAGAAGATGGTGATTCAAACGAAAATACCATAAAAATAAGAGGTTTTAAAAAACCAACTTCACAAAGAGCAAAAGACATCATTGAAAGTGATTTAAATGACTTAAAAGCACGTATTCTTCAGGATGACACTATGCTGAAAGCGTTGCCGGGAAATCTGGAACCTGAAATAATTAACACTGTGCTAATTCCAAAAATAATCCGTGAAATTTATCCTGATTTGGCTGAAGACGATGTCGAGGCAATACGACAGTATGTAGTAGTCGATTCTGTTATTAAAAACAGCGAGGTAGAGGAACATGGTACCAAAAAATTCATCCGTATGGCTGGAAGCTTTGTGAATATTGACGATATTCATATCGATTTAATAGATACTGTAAATCCGTTCCAAAAAGCGTTTGAAATTTTATCCAAAAATGTTACAACCTCCATCTTGAAATCAATTCAAGACACCATCAATATAACCAAAATTGAAATGACCGAAGAAGAAGCGATCGCTTCTTGGGAAGCAATTAAACGTTGGAAAACAAATACAGGAAAAGCACCGGACATTAATTCTTATGACTCAAAAGAGCAACGATTAGCTCAAGCTTTATTAATTTTGCAGGAAGCAAAGCGTAGAAAAAATCAAAATGGCTAAGAGTTTAGACGATATTTTTAATGATGATGATTTTGGTTTATTAGAATCAAAAGAAAAACAACACTTTGTCCGAACAGACGAAGATCGTTTAATCGATTCTTTTGAAGAAATTAATATGTTTTTTGAAAAGAATAAAAGAGAGCCTTCCACGTCTTCTATGTCTGAATATTCGTTGTGTTCCCGACTTAAAGAATTTAGAAATAATGAGCAAAAGAAAGCTATCCTAAAAGCTTTTGATCGATTTAATTTATTGGGTGCTTTTGAACTAAAAATGGGATCCATCGATGATATTTTAAATGATGATACTTTTGGCTTATTAGAAGATGAAGGAGATACTTCAATTTTTGAATTTAAATACACCCCAAAAGGACCTAGCAGAGCTAACGCCGATTATATTGCACAACGAAAGTCGATGAATGAAAGGGAATTTAAAAAATATGAACTCATGTTTCAACAGGTTCACAAAGATTTAAAAGAAGGCAAACGAAAACTTCTTGATTTTACTAATGCAGAAGATAATTTGATTGAAGGGAATTTTTATTTAGTAGATGGAATACTGGCTTATCTTGAAGTTTCTAATGCTGAGAAGATTTTAAAAGAAAATAAATCCGGTGATAGGATACGCTTAGAAGGACGAACGGTTACCGTATTTGAAAATGGAACTGTTTCCAACATGTTATTTAGATCTTTGGGTAAAGCCATTCAAAAAAACGGAAAAATTATCACCAATAGAAATGAAGATATGTATAACCAATTACAGCAAAATTTTGGTGCTGTTGGCGAAGAGGATATACAAAGTGGCTGGATTTATGTTTTGAAATCGAAATCAGAAAACCCAGAAATAAAAAAAATAGAGCATCTTTATAAAATTGGATTTTCTAAAAATCCTATAAAAGAGCGTATAAAAAATGCTTCAAATGAAGCTACCTATTTATTTGCAGATGTAGAAATTGTTGCTTCTTACAACTGTTATAGTTTAAATGTTCAGGCTTTTGAAAGTCTTTTGCATCGTTTTTTTGCTGAGGTTTGTTTGAATATTGATTTATATCATAAATCTGGAAATAGATTTATACCCAGAGAATGGTTTAAGGTTCCTTTAATAGTTATTGACGAAGTGATTGAGTTGATACTAAATCAAAATATCGTTAACTATAAATATGATTTTAGAAAGGCTAAGATTATCTTAAAATAATAATCTTAGCCTTAAGAGGATATTATCTGTAAAATTATCTTAATCCTTAAACCAAAGTAGCTTCGGAAGTAATTTTGGTGTTGAATAATTTTGAAATCGGGCAATTATTTTCGGCTTTCGTAACCAATTCTTGGAATACTTCATTTGTAATACTACTTATTTTAGCATTAACCGTCAAATGAGAACCGATAATGGTTCCTTCAACCAAGTTAATCTCACATTTTGTTTCAATGTTATCAATTACTGCTGCGGTCTCACCAATAAAAGCGGTAAGCTGCATGGTAAAACATCCCGCATGAGCCGCCGCGACAAGTTCTTCCGGATTGGTTCCAACTCCCTCGGCAAATCGGGATTTGAATGAATATTGAGTATTTACCAAAGTTGTACTTTGCGTAGTTAATTTACCGGCTCCTTCCATCAAGGAACCATTCCAAACTGCAGTTGCATTTCTTTTCATATCGTTTTAGTATTTATTGGTTTACTCAAATTTAGGTTTTTTACTAAAAAAAAGATTTTGGCAACTGATTTATTTAACTAAAAATTAATAATGACAAACGACAAAGAATAAGGTCTCATTTTTTTGTAACTTGTATGTCAATTATTTAACATATTAGCATTCTTTTGAATTAACACAGTCCAAGTTAAAACCCAATCGATATGACTCCTACTCCATCTGATTTTTACAGAAAAACTTCGACTCTCGAAATTTTTCAATATTTGTTTATTGCATTGGTGATTTTATATTTTGGAAGATCACTGTTCATTCCGTTAAGTTTTGCGTTACTGATTAGTTTTTTACTTTATCCCGTTTGCAGATGGCTAGAACAAAAAGGAATGAACAAAAGCATTGCGATTGGACTTTCTTTAGTAAGTGTCCTATTTATATTTATAGCGATTTTATACTTACTTTTTGCCCAAATAATAGAGTTTTCGAATGAATGGGAAAGCTTGGAAGTGAAATTTGAAGAAACCTTAAATCAGTGGAGTGCCTTTTTAACGAATCAGTTTGGAATAAATGAAGAAAAGCAACTGAATTATATTAAAAATGTTTTGACCAACTCAGGGTCTCAAGTTTTCTCACTGCTTAAAAACACGGTATATTCTTTCTCTGAATCACTGTTCTACCTTTTAATAATTCCTATTTTTTCTGCACTCATCTTATTTTACCGTCAATTATTGGTTCAGGCGCTCTACCACATTTTTCCTTTGGACAAAAAAGAAATGATTCACGAAATTATCTTAGAAACCATTCAAGAATATTACAAATTTATAAAAGGGATGTTGGCTGTTTACTTGATAGTAGGAATTTTGAATAGCATTGGGCTTGCGATTATTGGTGTTCCCTATCCGTTTCTTTTTGGGTTCACCGCTTCCATACTTACATTCATACCCTACATTGGTATCATGGTTTCTTCATTATTACCAATCACGGTAGCATGGATCACATTTAATTCTATTTGGTATCCCATTGGAGTCATTGCCGTCTTTTCGTTGGTACAAGTATTGGAAGCTTATATCATATTTCCATATGCAGTTGGAAGCCGCTTAAAAATTAATACGCTGGCAATTTTGATAATGGTTATTGCCGGTGGGATATTATGGGGAGCGGCAGGAATGATTCTATTTATACCTTTTATAAGCATTTTGAAACTTTTGGCAAACCGAACCGAAAGCCTTAAACCCTTATCTTTATTACTTAGTGATGGAAAGTCAAAAAAATAATAATTACTTTTAAATTAAATTTCAAAACCAATTAATGAAGAAAAAAATAAAAATATTGAGATTGATTTGGATCACATTTGGCCTCTGCTTTTTTCTCTGGATAGTTTTTTCGTATCAAACCAAAGGAGTTGATGAAGCGGTTCTTGAAAGCAATTCTGTTATTCAAGTAGAAAATACAAGCGATATTATCTCTTTTACTCCTAAAAAAGGTTTCCAAAAAGTTTTTATTTTTTTCCCTGGCGCTATGGTAGCTGCTGATGCCTACGCTCCTCTTTGCCTTAAAATAGCCGAAAACGGCTATAAAAGCATTATCATAAAAATGCCTTGGCGACTTCCTTCATACGGCTATAACAAACCAAAAGAAATGAACCTCTTCGAGGATAATACCAAAGAATATATTTTGGCAGGACATTCCAAAGGCGGAATGATGGCAGCTAAATTTGTTTATGAAAACCCAAAATTGATCGACAAATTGATTTTACTGGGCACAACACATCCGAGGGATTTTGACCTTTCCAAATCGGCGATTCCAATTATGAAAATATATGGTTCCAATGATGGTGTTGCCGACACAAAAGCAATTAACCAAAATAGACCCAAATTGCCACCTAGCACCAAATATGTTTTAATTAAAGGCGGAAACCATTCGCAATTTGGTTATTATGGCTCACAACTGGGAGACAATGAAGCAAGCATCAGCAGGGAAGAACAGCAAAAAATAATTTTGAATTCGATTTTGACGTTTATTAAATAGCAGAACTTCATTATTTCTAGTATTCCCCTGCCCCTGATTGCAGCGAAAAGCCCGCAGGTATGGAAACATTATAACACTTGCCCGAAAAGAGCGACTCCTCTCCCCCAGCCCCTCTCCAAAAGAGAGGGGTAGCCAAAAGCTCCTTTTCGCGTTTAGTGTTATTGTTTCCATAACGAGGACTTGTAGCGGAAAGCGGGATAAGGCTCTAAAAATGAACAAAATAAGACAGATTTTTAAAGTTAATTTTCTTAACTTTATGTCTTTCAGAAATATACACTGTCAAAATTGAATAAAATCTGTGTCCCAACAAATTTGTCAGTCATCAAAAACTATCCACAGAATCAAATAAATTTTATTTGCTATGAAAAAAGTAATCATATTATGCTGCCTATTGGCATTGATGGGCTGCAAAACAAAAAATGTGCATTTAAAACCAACTGAAAAAGTAATTCCTCCTGATGAAATGAGCAAAGTCGAAGAGACACAGGAAAAAAAAGCTTACGGAATTGGAAAAAGGATTTTGATGACCTGCAACAATTCTAAATTCACACCTTTTACGACTAAAGAGGCCACCGACAAAGTTATTGCCAATTCAACAATTGAAAACATCAATAAAATTTGTGCTAAGTACAATCTGAAATACGGCCTTTTTAAAGATCTCCAATTTGTGGAAATGATTCATGACAAGGCTGAAAACACAAATGTGTACCGATTTAAAGCTTTATTTGAATATGAAAAAGCAAACAAAGAGCTTAGGGTAACCATGAACTCTGAAAATAAGGCTTCGGCAATTTCGACCAAAGACTGGAAAGATGAGTTTGAATGAAATTTTCACAATTTGTAATCTTGTAAACTGAGACTAAAAACCCAAAACCATTTTATCAAAAAAAATTAGAATTAAATTCTAAAAGCCTTACTTTTGCGCTATGGCAAGAAAAAATACAGACAAAGTTGTCTTTCATCAAATAAAAGTCCTTGATGCTGGCGCAAAAGGCGTTTCGGTGGCAAAAGCCCCCGACGGAAAAGTAATTTTTATCCCAAATGTAGTTCCGGGAGATGTGGTTGACGTACAAACTTTCAAGAAACGCAAAGCGTATTATGAAGGGAAAGCAGTTCATTTCCATGAATTATCAGAACATCGTGTGGATCCAATTTGCGAACATTTTGGTGTTTGCGGTGGTTGTAAATGGCAAAATATGAATTACAACCAACAATTGTTTTTCAAACACAATGAAGTAAAAAATCATTTGCAACGCATTGGAAAAATCGAACTTCCAGAATTTGAACCGATTTTAGGTTCGGAAAAACAGTTTTTTTACAGAAATAAAATGGAGTTTTCGTTTTCGAACAGCCGTTGGTTGACCGAAGCCGAAATTGGAAGTGACCAAGATTTAATGAACCGAAATGCACTTGGTTTCCATATTCCAAAAATGTGGGACAAAATCCTGGACATTAATAAATGTCATCTACAAGAAGACCCATCGAATGCAATTCGTAATGAAGTTCGCGCCTTTGCCAACGAGCATGGTTTGACTTTCTTTAATCCGAGAGCGCACGAAGGTTTACTTAGAACGTTGATGCTTAGAACGGCTTCGACGGGTGAAATCATGGTTTTGATTCAGTTTTTTGAAGATGACAAAACCAACAGAGAATTGATTCTTGATCACCTTTACGAAAAATTTCCGCAGATTACTTCCCTGCAATATGTGGTTAACAATAAAGCAAACGACACTTTATATGATACCGACATCATTTTATACAAAGGTAGAGATTACATCCTGGAAGAAATGGAAGGTTTGAAATTTAGTATTAACGCTAAATCTTTTTACCAAACCAATTCGGAGCAAGCATACGAATTATACAAAATAGCCAGAGATTTTGCCGGACTTACCGGAAATGAAATCGTTTATGATTTATACACGGGAACAGGCACCATTGCTCAATTTGTTTCCAAAAAAGCAAAAAAAGTGATTGGTGTAGAAAGTGTCCCTGATGCTATAAAAGATGCCAAAGCCAATGCAAAACGCAATAATATTGATAATTGCGAGTTCTTTGTTGGGGATATGAAAGTCGTTTTTAATGATGCTTTTATTACGCAACACGGTCATCCGGAAGTGATTATCACAGACCCGCCGAGAGATGGTATGCACAAAGATGTAATTGAACAAATCATGAAAATTGCCCCTGAAAAAGTAGTTTACGTAAGTTGCAACTCGGCTACACAAGCAAGGGATTTAGCGTTAATGGACGAAAAATACAAAGTTACGAGAGTGCGCCCGGTGGATATGTTTCCGCAGACACATCATGTTGAAAATGTTGTACTTTTGGAAAGAAGATAAGCCCTTACATAAATGAAAAAAATAATTGCTTTTTTTATTATTATTCTAGGTTTCGCCTCCTCCAGTTGTGAGCCCGATGATATTTGTGATCCTACTACTCCAACAACGCCTAGAATGCTTATTAAGTTTTATGACATTTCAAATCCTTCCGTCCAAAAAAACGTAACGAATTTAAAAGTTGTTGGCGAAGGAATGAGTGAAGGAGTCGTTTTGAATCCGTCAGCAGTTGATGACACCAAATATTTAGCTAACGGTAACAATATTTTACTTCCGTTAAAAACAGATGCTGATATTGTAAAATATAAATTCATACTAAATTACGGTAACAAGAATCCATTACTGGTGAATACCGATAATTTAGAATTTCATTACACCAGAGAGAATTTATATGTATCCAGAGCTTGTGGCTACAAGACTATTTTTACTTTGGATCCAACTAAACAATTTATACTAACAGATAATACACCTGCTGATGAATTATGGATGCAATATGTGATTGTGGCACAAAATAACATAACATACGAAAATGAGACAATTATTAAAATATTCTTTTAGTATTTACTTTTTGTTGTCTCTGTTATTTGTACAGGCGCAAGAAAAAACGACTACCACAACTGTTGAACAGGGTGTTAAAATAACGGAGCAAAAAAGTACTGTTCCAACAAAAAAGACTCCTGAAAAAAAACTCGATTCAACAAAAACGGAACCTCCAAAACCCAAAATGGACCGATATGGTTTAATTGTTGGTGTTGATATCAATAAAGTGGCTCGATCATTTTATGATTCCAATTATAAAGGAATCGCGTTTACGGGTGATTATCGATTTTCCAAAAAAAACTATTTATACGCAGAACTAGGTAGTGAAAGCATCACAGTTGAGGATCCTTTATTGACCACTACAACCAAAGGATCTTATCTTAAATTCGGTCTAAACCGTAATCTCTACACAAATTGGTTGGATATGGAAAACCTTATCACAATAGGTGTACGAGGCGGTTTCAGCACATTTAATGAAGAGTTAAAGAACTATCGTATCTATAATCCAAATCCTTATTTTGGACCATCTGAGCTTATCGATTCTGGAGTTACACACAATGGATTGACAGCCAGTTGGGCAGAAGTTTCTGCAGGAATAAATGTAAAAGTATTCAACAATGTTTATGTTGGTTTTAGCTTACAAGTAAAAGCATTGATAACAAATTCGGAGCCTACTGATTTTGAAAATCTTTATATTCCAGGTTTCAACAGAACCTATGATGGTAATTTTGGAGCTGGATTCAATTATACCATTGCTTATTTTATTCCTATCTATAAAAAGAAAGTTGTACCGGTAGAAGTAAAAAAAGTTTCGAAAGCGCCCACTAATGGAGCAGTAAAAACGGTACCAAGACAATAATACATTGAAAATTGATTACAATACCATTTATACATATAAAATAGTCCAATCTACTCGTTCCTTTCCTCCAATACTGCCTCAAAAAATAATTCCGTAGCTAAGGCTATGCGATGATTTTTATCGTTGTCTTGAAGAAAAATAACTTCGCATCTTTAGACTATTTTACATATATA
The DNA here is from genome assembly GCF_027111335.1 of Flavobacterium aquiphilum. Taxonomy (NCBI): domain Bacteria; kingdom Pseudomonadati; phylum Bacteroidota; class Flavobacteriia; order Flavobacteriales; family Flavobacteriaceae; genus Flavobacterium; species Flavobacterium aquiphilum. The sequence continues at coordinate 4,130,362 of NZ_CP114288.1, forward strand.
AATGGTATAAAAAAGGAGTAAAACTGAATTGAATTCAGTTTTACTCCTTTTCATTTTAGGTTACATTAAGGCTATCCTATTTCCTTGATCCCTTTAACAAACAACCATGACATGAATAGTTTTTCTCCGTCTTTGGTTTTCGCTGCCTGAAATTTTGGAGCCAAAAAAGTTCCTAAAAGAAAAGCGGTCATCGGTATCCAAAATCCTGAAAGACTGGTATATTGTTCTACCAAATAGCGAAATAATATAAACAATATAGCAAAACAACCCAGATTGTATAGAAATGCTCTTACTTGTAATTTTGTCATTTTAATGTATTTAAATTCTGCTTTCAAAATTAATTGAAAATCTACAAAATTCTCATAAAAGGCCATATTTTATTTAGAGACTCAAGCTAACAGCAAAAAAAATGGCTAAATAATACAAATTTAACAATAATTACCTTTATTATTTTTCGTATTGATTTATGTGTTAATTTTATCACAATCCAAAAACAATTTTTGTAAACAATTAATTTACAGGTAAATATAACAAGAAATCTTTCTAAAGAATTCTGTTTGTTATTTATCATAAATCTTTCATGGGCTTTTTTATAGATCTACTACCCAACAAACAAATCTCTTAATTATCTAAAAAGAAGTAACTCTTGCAAGTTAAAAGCTTGATACATTAAACATATATGCATTATGAAAACAAAAAAGCAAATTGCACATCAAAATTTAGGAATCGCCAAAAAAAATAAAATAATACTAAGCATCGATGGTGGTGGGATGAGAGGAATATTAACCATTCAGTTACTAAAAAGACTGGAAGCAATAGCTGGAAGTCCCTGTTATGAATGGTGCGACATGGTGGCTGGAACATCTACAGGAGGAATTATTGCTTCTCTAATACTTAATAAAAAGAGTGCTCAAGAAATAGAAGATCTTTACGTAAAACTGGTTTCCAGAGTTTTCACAAAACGAAATATGTTGGCTAATCGTTTTTACAACCCACCCGCTTTTGACAAAATTAATTACAGGACTCTTCTCAAGGAAATTGTTGGAGACAAAACCCTTCAAGATGTCTGTAAAGAAACTGGTCTGGATTGTGTTTTGACTTCAAAAGATATGTCTGCGGGCGAAGAAACTTTTTTTACCTGCGTCAATAAAGATGATAATTTTATAGGTACCTACAAATCGGTTTTGCTTCGGGGCGTTATGGAAGCCACAATGTCGGCACCAACTTATTTCACTCCATTTGAACGATTTATTGACAGTGGAACAACCACTTTTAACAATCCCGTGCTAGCTGCAGTATTGGAAGCATTAGAATATACCGGAAAAGAAAAATACAAATCAGATCAATTAACTGTTTTCAGTTTTGGAACAGGAACCACACTTCGATTTATAGCTCCTGACAAAACACAAGATCCCAAAGGCATTGATGCTTTGTTTTGGCTCAATTATGTTATGGAAGAAACAGGTAAAGACGCCAGTGAAATGCAAGTTGATGTTTTGCGTAGTGGGTTAATCAAAGGACTGGATTTTCGCAGATACCAAATCTCCTTTGACGAAGAAACGATGTCAAAATTACCAAATGAAAAAATAGAACATATCCAATCACTGAAAGCCGATTGGTTACATAGCCTAAATAATGAAGAATTAGGAAACATCGACATGGCTGACGTCAGTTTGTTCCCTTTGATGATTACCATCGGAAATGCAATGGCGGATTACATTTGCCCTCCTGATGAAGAAAATCTTCCAATCACAGAGCGAAAAGGAAATTGGTTCCGCTCTGATTTCGTGTACAGTAAAACTGGTAGAGGAACATTAGTTACCGCAAGAGGTGATGTCGCATCCATCAAAAAACATCTTGAAAGTAAAACTTGGATTGAAAATCAACCAACCGCTTGATAAAGTATAACACGTTTTAAATATTTAGCCTATGAAAACAAAAGTTTTAATTTTTGCCTCATGCCTACTCATGACGCTGAATAGCTGCATTTCTCTAAAATTGGTACCTGATTATAGTGAAGCCATCGAAACGCAAATTATCCAAACACAAAAACAAAACGAAAATTTATATACTGGATTATTGGAACTACCGCAAGAGAAAAGAACATACTCCAGTGTTTCCAAAGAATACTTAGAAATCGAAAGCAACATCAATTCTATTTTGTTCCAATATCAATCCCGCGAAAAAAATGAAGATTTTGTAAAAATGGGCAAACTTTTAAAAGACAATTTCGTACAGTACAAAAAAGAACATAAAGACAAAAAAACGCTCAATGATGGAGAAATTTCTTTATATGTTGCCTATATCAACGGCTTTTGGCAACCTCTTTTAACGGCAGAAAAAGCATTAAAAAACATTAAAAATTAAACATCATGACATTAGACATTAACGAGATACTAGCAGATATGCTCAACGCAATAAAAGGTTCAGTCAAAGACGACTGGAGTGTGGTCAAAAAATCAGCTAACAATTTTATCCAAAGCAAAAAAGATCGTCTGGAATTGCTAGCAAACATGCGAATAACAGGAGCCATAGACAACGATTTTTTTGAAAAAAGATTAGCAGACGAAAAAGAAATATTAACCTCAGAATTGCATTCCATTGCAATTGTCAACAAAGTAATGGCGCAAAATGCTGCCAACGCCGCTTTTAAAGTTTTAGAAAACGTAATAACTACAGCATTAATAATTTAGAAATCATGATAAATAGAAAATTTTTCTTCGATCAGGCAAGAAACACGCTATTTGGCGGAAGTTTAAATACCAAACAAGTGAATGGATTGACAACAATTCTAGACGAATGGGACACTAGTTATTCACATAATGACGATCGATGGCTTGCTTATATGCTGGCCACAGCACATCACGAGACTGGTCGCACTATGCAACCTATAGAAGAATGGGGAAAAGGAAAAGGAAGACCTTATGCTAACCGACTGAAAATGGCCAAAGACAAAAACAGAAATAATATACCTTATACTGACACTTCAGAGATTTTTTATGGGCGTGGATTTGTTCAACTCACTTAGTATGAAAATTATGATTTGGCCGGGCAAAAACTCAATCAGGACTTTCTGCATAATGCAGCTGGTGTCATGGAAATTTCCAATGCTACCAAAATCATGTTCCTTGGTATGACCGAAGGTTGGTTTACAGGCGCAAAACTATCTACTTTTTTTAACCAAAACATAGAAGACTGGAAAAACGCCCGAAAAATAATCAATGGCTTAGACAAATGGGACTTAATAAAAGATTATGCCCTAAAATACTATGCGGCAATAAGTCATACCATTTAAATTCGTTTTTTATTAATGTCTTTTTACCACTAAATTGGATAAAATAAAACTATGAAAAAAACATCTTTTGCATTAATACTGATTTATATACTTTTTACATCCTGTGTGAGTAAAAAAGAATACGCTGCTTTAGAAGCTAGGAATAAGGAAACACAAGATTTATTAAATTCTTCAACTCAAAATCTAAATAAAATCTTTTACGAAAAAGAAAATATTTCATTAGAAAACCAACGCCTTTTAATAGAAAATGAATCTCTAAAAAAAACAAATGAGGAATTAAAAAATCGTATTGAGAATAGTACAAGTTCTCCAATAGAACAATTAATAGAATTCTGCTGCTCAAATCATAATCCGGGCCATTGTGCAACTAATATGCAAGAAATGAAAAAATTATGTTCTGAATATAAATGCATTTTTAAATAAAAAAACATGATAAAAACGACGATTATAACAATATTATTTTTTGGAGCTTTATATTTTGGCTCAGGCGGTTTTATAGTACTTGATAATGAACAACAATATGAAAAAGCTTTAACACTTCAAAAAAAAGAAATATTGTATAAAAATATAAGGTTTTACAACAAAGAAGTAATGGAATCAGCAAAACAACAAGATTTAATACTAGATTTCTATCCTTATTATGATAGATTACCATCTGCATTGAACTTTATTATAACAGCAATTTGCTTTGGCATAATTGGATCCATTGGGAAAATAATAAATGATTCAATAAAAAATGAAACATTATTGCACAAAAAAACAAATCTCCTTTTAATACCCTGTCAGGGAGGCATAATTGGTTTGATCATTTTAGGAGTTTCTTATACCATTCCAGTGATCTTGACAAGCGAAAATGTGACCTTAAAACCTATAACTGTAGTTTTTTTATCCTTATTTAGTGGAATTTTTTATGAGAATTTTTATCAATGGTTTTTAAAGAATCTAAATGATAATGTCTTTAAACAATAATATAAAAAGTTTATAAAATAGACAGACTAATAAGAATCACTTAATAATTTATAAAACGATCAAAATACCAAATAAAAATCCCGATAGTTTCTTCGTCTAAGAAACTATCGGGATTACATTCTATAATTAAGAACTAGCTATTCAGAAACATTTTGAAACTTTGTTCTCTTGCTTCCTTCATACATTTCGTATTTGACCAATCGGGCTTCGATGCTTCCATTGTAAAGTTTGATTTTTCGCGAAGGTTTTAATCCCACGAATTTCAAGGCTTCCAGATTTCCAGTGATAAACCAGGCATTTGTTCCTGGGTAATTTTTCTTGAGTGTGTCTCCAATATTTTTATAGAATTCTTCAGTGCGAATATCCAATCGCTCATCATATGGTGGATTGAAAACAATATGTAATTTACCCTGTGAGGTTTTCTCAGTATCAAAAAAGTTTTGCTCCTCAATCTTTACATACTCATCCAGATTGGCATTTCTCATATTGTCCTTGGCTTTTTGAACCGCAGATGGAGCTTTGTCATAACCTTTTATAGTGTAGTGAAACTCGCGAACTTTTTTCATCAGGGAATCCATAATTTGATCAAACAATTGATTGTCCCAATCATTCCATTTCTCGAAAGCGAATTCCCTACGGTTGATATTCGCAGGAATATTGCAAGCAATCATCGCCGCTTCGGCTAAAAATGTCCCCGAACCACACATTGGGTCAAGGAAATCACATTGTCCATCCCAACCCGAAAGCAGTAAAATACCAGCTGCCAAAACCTCATTTATTGGTGCAATGTTAGTCGCAGTCCTATAACCTCGTTGGTGCAATGAATTACCAGAGGTGTCCAAAGCTACCGAAACTTGGTCTTTATCAATATGAATATTTATTTTTAAGTCCGGAAAAGCTTTATCAATACTTGGACGCTGACCTGTTCTTTCACGAAACTGGTCCACGATTGCATCTTTACACTTTTGAGAAACAAACTCTGTATGATTAAAATAGGTAGAATGAACTGTGGTATCAATCACAAAAGTCTGATTGGCATTGATATATTTTGACCAATTCGTCCCTCGAATTCCTCTGTATAACTCTTTTTCATCCCTCGCCTTAAAAGAATAAATGGGTTTTAAAATCTTCAAAGCCGTGCGTAAAGACAAATTTGCCTTATACATAAATCCTTTATCTCCCTTAAAACTCACCATTCTCACCCCCTGCTCCACATCCTGCGCACCAAGCATTTGTAGTTCTTTTGCCAATATTTCTTCAAAACCAAAAAAGGTTTTGGCAATCATCTTAAAATTCTCCATAGCCGCCTAACCTCCCAAATGGAGGAATTGTTATCATTAATATTCGGCAAAAATACACTAAATTTGCGGGACTCAAATTAAATGAAAAAGAATAAATGTCTGATTCTGCACATAACAAAACACAAAATCAAAATTATAATCCTGAAAACTGGTTTGCTTCTTGGTTCGACAGTCCTTATTACCATATCCTTTACAAAGAAAGAAATTACAGGGAAGCACAGTTGTTTATGGACAACCTTACCCATTACCTCAATTTGCCTGAGAAAGCCAAAGTACTTGACCTCGCTTGCGGTAAAGGCCGACATGCTATTTATCTAAACCAATTAGGCTTTAATGTTATAGGTGCCGATTTATCAGAAAATAGTATTGCAGAAGCCAATCGAAATCAGAATGCAACGCTACATTTTCAGGTTCACGACATGCGTGAAAAATTTGATGATAAATTTGACGCCATTTTCAATTTGTTTACCAGTTTTGGTTATTTCGAAAAAGATGAGGACAACTTAACTACATTAAAAGCCATCAAAGAAAGCCTGACCGAATACGGTTTTGCCGTAATCGATTTTATGAATGTAACCAATGTTTTAAATAATCTGGTTCCCGAAGAAGTTAAACATGTTGATGGAATCGATTTCCATATCAAACGCTACCTCAAAGATGGTCATATTTTCAAAGAAATTGACTTTGAAGACCAAGGACACAACTATCATTTTACCGAAAAAGTAAAAGCCTTAACCCTTAAAGATTTTGAAGAAATGATGGAAGAAGCTGGAATCTTTTTGTTGGATATTTTTGGCGATTATAAACTGAGAAAATTCCACAAAACAGAAAGCGAAAGATTGATTATGATTTTTAAATAGGCATCAAAAGTTTAAACGATTAAAAAACATGAATTACTTATTACCTCTATTTTCAGTACTTCTTGGATATTTCATAGCTTTATTTCTAAAGCCAAAAAACAAAACCACTCTTAAACTATTATTGGCGTTTAGTGGTTCGTTTTTGCTTTCGCTTACCGTAATGCACCTACTTCCTGAAGTATATGAAAGCAAAAACCACAACATTGGAATTTTTATAATGTTGGGGATTTTGTTCCAAATCATATTAGAATTTTTTTCCAAAGGAGCCGAGCACGGTCATGTACATGGCCATTCCAAAATGTACCAAATCCCTTGGTTATTGTTCATCAGCCTTTGCATTCATGCCTTTTTAGAAGGTTTTCCTGTAAGCCATCACCATGATTTGGCAATCGGAATAGCAATTCACCATTTACCTATTGCCATTATTTTGACTTCCTTCTTCATTAGTTCTAGTCTTAATAAACATGCAATTTTTTTATTTATGATCACTTTTGCGGTCATGACACCACTGGGAACTTTAGTATCAGACATTCTTCCTCAATTAAATGATTATTATTCCGAGATTACAGCTGTAGTAATAGGTATTTTATTCCATATTTCATCAACTATCATTTTTGAAAGCAGCGAAGGGCACAAATTCAATATAGCCAAAGTTTCGATGATTGTAATTGGAATTTTCTTGGCCTATTTGATATAAGCTCCCCTTTGTTTCCTCATATAGAACTAGATTTTAACCTTTTATCCCTTTCTCCAATTTCAAATTAATGCATTATTAATTTAAATAATTTGCATTATTAAAAACATTACTGTTAATTTGCTGTATAAAAAATTAGGAAATTACTGCCTTTAAAAGATTGTAAAATCCTAATAAACTCACAGAAAAACAATGATAGAAAATTACCCGAAAATCTTTTTACATGTTTAATTTTTTCAAAAAGAAGCCTAAAGAATATACTAAAATTGAAAATCACATTTTTGGGATTATTACTGAGCTATTAAAAATTAGCGCAACAGATATCAATTGTGATGAATTAGGTGGGAAATATTATTTAAGCAACGAAGAGCAACATTTTAGAGTTACGATTTTCAGCAATGATTCGGTCATACGAATGACCAATACACGGGATTCTGTTGCCGAGAAATACGACAAAATTTTCGTTGAAAATGTCTTAAGAGCCGTCAAAGAAGAAAAACACCGCAGAATGGAATTGGTTTGTGATTCAATTACCAATAGTATCGAAAAAATGGCAGAACGCCTACATAACAAGCTTATTGAATCGAATGAGGAGGAAGAAGCAAAAGAAGACAATAGCAAAAGCGAAGAAGACACATTTCTAAAAAGTGTGTAATACAAATAGTAAAGATTGACTTTTTGATAAAAGTAGATCTTTTTTAAATCAAATTTCAAGAAAGCCACAACACTTTTTCTAAAATAAAATATTCATTTTATTGCAGTTTTTTTTCATTTAACACAGAATAGATAAGTTTTAAAATTCCCTAACTTTACCGACACACAAAAAGTTGCCAATTTTAAAACAGAACAATGACTTTCACAAAAACTACTGAACAATCTTCCAAATACGAACATTTAGAAAAAATGTCTGTTCAGGAATTACTTTTCAATATCAATAACGAAGACAAAACAGTACCTCTCGCTGTCGAAAAGGCCTTGCCACAAATAGAGGCACTGGTAACCGAAATCGTTGCCAAAATGAAACTCGGCGGACGGTTATTTTACATCGGAGCGGGAACTTCTGGACGTTTAGGTGTTGTCGATGCATCCGAATGTCCTCCCACTTTTGGCGTTCCGTTTGATTTGGTTGTCGGGATCATCGCCGGTGGAGACAAAGCCATTCGTAGAGCCGTAGAAAACGCTGAAGATGATGCTACTCAAGCTTGGGCAGACTTACAGGAATTCAATATCAATGCAAAGGACGTGGTTATAGGTATTGCTGCCTCTGGAACCACACCTTATGTTATTGGCGGTTTACAAGCGTGTAATGACAAAAACATCAGCACCGGAAGTATTTCCTGTAATGCCGGAAGTCCGCTTTCGCAAACAGCTAAATTCCCAATTGAAGTCATCGTTGGTCCTGAATTTGTAACGGGAAGCTCCAGAATGAAAGCCGGAACTGCACAAAAATTGGTTCTGAATATGATCAGCACTGCAACGATGATTCAGCTAGGAAAAGTAAAAGGAAACAAAATGGTCGATATGCAATTGAGCAACAATAAACTCGTTGACCGCGGCATAAAAATGATTATGGGAGAAATTCCTGTGACTTATGAAAAAGCCGCTGAATTACTAAAAGCAAACGGAAGCGTCAGAAAAGCAGTTGATTTTTACAACAAACAGTAAATCAATTAAAGCAAAAAATTAAAAACTAAGTCCAAATGGCAAATAAAGATCTCATGGCAAAAGGCATAAAATACATAGCTGGTGCTATCCCGCTAATGTTTATAGGCCCTACCATAATTTACAATGCATTTATGAACCAACATATCAATTGGCATTATTTGGTTTTAATTGTTGGAATCATCCTTTGTGCTGTATCAATGTATTTAATGTTCTCAGGTTTAAAAATAATAATGAAAGGCATATTTAACGACTAATGGAAGATTTCATTCACGTTCAAAAAACATTCGACAAAGTCATTTATATTGGCAAAAAAGTCAACAACCGCGAATTTGAAGATTGCACTTTCAAAAATTGCGATTTCTCCAATAGTGATTTCTCCAACACAACATTTATGGATTGTGAATTTATTGACAGCAATTTATCGATGATTCAGTTGGGCAATACCAGCATGAAAACGGTAAATTTCAGAAATTGTAAACTCTTGGGAATTGCTTTTCATACCTGCGAAGATTTTTTATTCAGTGTTCAGTTTCAGGATTCTGTTTTGGATTATTGTTCGTTTGCCAATAAAAAAATGCCCAAAACCAAATTCAATTCGTGCTCGATGAAAGAAGTTTCTTTTATCGGGACTAATTTGACCCAATCGGTTTTTGAAAACTGTAATTTGGACAATGCCATTTTTAACGACACCATTTTGGCTGGAGCCAATTTTACAACTGCATATAACTATAAGATTGATCCCGAATTCAACCCAATGAAGAAAGCCAAATTTTCCAGTCAGGGAATTGCAGGCCTTTTAGATAAATACGATATTAAAATTGAGTAATCATGGATGCGACTACTTCCTACCTTGAAAGCGTAAAAAAACAGTTTCTCTACTATAAAATGCTTGGAGAAAAAGCGATGGAACAACTAGAACCAGAACAACTTTTTGTATCTGTAAATGAAGACACCAATAGCATTGCGGTGATTGTAAAACATATTTCCGGGAATATGCTGTCGCGTTGGACTGATTTCCTTACTACCGATGGAGAAAAAGAAACGAGAAACAGAGATGGCGAATTTGAAAACGACATGCAGACAAAAGAACAAGTTTTGACTGTTTGGAATGCGGGCTGGGATTGTTTTTTTTCAGCTCTGAACAGCTTAAAACCTGAACAACTTTCTCAAATTATTTATATCAGAAATGAAGGCCATACTGTTATTGAAGCCATCAACAGACAATTGGCGCACTATCCGTATCATATTGGTCAAATTGTTTTTTATGCTAAACAATTAAAAAAAGAGGAATGGAATAGCCTTTCGATTCCCAAAAATAAATCGGCCAATTACAACGCCGATAAATTTGCACAGGAAAAATCAATTAGAAATTTTACTGAAGAAGAATTTAGAAGAATGAAATAGAGTATAAAAATCAATGGCAATAGCAATGACAATATCAATGATAATCCTAAATTCTAAACCTTTAAACTTTTTTAAACTTTTAAACTTAAATGCCCCAGATGGAAGTGAAAACCCCGCAGTCTGGTTGACTTAAATTTTTTGTGTTTGCAAAGCGACTAAAAGAAGCTCTTGCAAACACTTAAAAATTGTGTCAACGAGACGAGGAGTTGAAACGGACAGCTGGATTAGGCCCAAATAAAAAACGAAATACACCAAATAAATGAAAAGAATTGTACTGCTTGCTCCCCTATTGCTTTTGATGTCCTGCTATAATGCGGAACGCAACTGCGCCAATTTTAAAACCGGGAAATTTAAATTTGATTACGAAATTAACGGCGTTAAAAAAACTACGGTCTTTGAGCGAAATGACAGTATTGAAATTGAGACTTTTGAGGGAAAAACGGATACTTCTACGATTCGCTGGGTGAATGATTGTGAATATGTTTTGCAGAAAAAACACCCGAAAAACAAGGCCGAAGAGAAAGCTATCGACATGAAAATTTTGACAACTACAAAAAATTCCTATACCTTTGAATTTGGAATGGTTGGTATTGCTACCAAACAAAAAGGAACTGTAGTCAAAATTTCAGACTAAAATTTTTGTTTACTATTCACACTGCAAAAAATCATAATTTTAACCCCCATAAATATTTAGAATGGAAGTTTTTTTGAATCCCGACGCATGGATTGCCCTATTAACATTGACTTTTCTTGAAATTGTTTTAGGTATAGACAATATCATTTTCATCTCTATTGCAACAGGAAAATTACCCATTGAAGACCGTAAAAAAGCAACCAAAATAGGAATGTTTTTGGCCATGTTCATGCGAATAGCTCTTTTGTTTGGAATTAATTTTTTAATCCAGATGAAAAAGCCCTGGTTTACGATTGACTGGAGTTGGTTACAGGCCGGAGTTACGGGACAAAGTATTATTTTACTATTGGGAGGCTTATTCCTGATTTATAAAAGTACTAATGAAATTAGAGAGAAAGTAGATGACAGAGGACACGAAGAAAAAGAATTGGGTAAAGCCGCAAAGAAGTCTTTTCAGAGTGTTATTTTGCAAATAATAATGATCGATTTGGTTTTCTCATTTGACAGTATTCTAACTGCTGTGGGAATGACAAATGGTGTTCAAGGCGCTTTAATCATTATGATTACTGCGGTAGTCATATCTGTTTTAATTATGATGCAGTTTGCAGTTCCTGTGGGGAATTTTGTAAACCGACACCCGTCGATACAAATTCTGGGGTTATCCTTTTTGATTTTGATAGGATTCATGCTGTTGACTGAAAGTGCTCATTTGGCCAATGCCCTTATTTTTGGAAGTCATGTAACTCCGGTTCCAAAAGGATATTTATATTTTGCCATTTCCTTTTCTTTATTTGTGGAAATAATAAACATGAGAGTAACTAAATCAAAAAAATAAAACAAGAGCACAGCTACCCAAAAGGAGCTGTGTTTTTGTTTATAAAATAAGTTTCAAAATAGTACCGATGAAAAATACCATTTCGCATAGAGTTGCCGATTTTTTAAAGAACTTCCCTCCTTTTACCTTTTTAAATCAAAAAGATATTGAGCTTCTGTCGGAACAAATATCTATTATTTATAAAGAAAAAGACAGTGTGATTTTTGCCGAAAATGAAGAAACCCACAGTTCATTTTATGTGGTTCACAAAGGAGCTATTGCACTTAGAAAAGGTTCTAAAAATGAAATCATTGATATGTGTGATGAAGGAGATATCTTTGGTTTGAGACCACTTATCGCAAATGAAAATTACAAAATGGAAGCTAGAGCCTATGAGGAAACCATACTTTACGCTGTTCCGATTACTATTTTCAGACCTTATGCATTACAAAACGAATCGGTTGGGAATTTCTTGATACAAAGTTTTGCATCAAACACCCAAAATCCTTACTCTCAAAGCCACAGAGGTAAATTATATGGCGATAATCCAGGAGAAGATAATTTTAATCCTGACGCCAAATTATTTGACATTCATCCAGCAAAATATTCTAAAAAAATAGTTACCTGTTCGGCCATAACTACTGCAAAAGAAATTGCAGAGAAAATGATTAAAAAAAATGTCGGAGCCGTACTTGTTGTAGAAGAGAACAAACTCCCAATTGGGATTATTACCGATAAGGATTTAAGAAATAAAATTGTAACCGGTGAATATCCCATCACCACACCAGCATCGGTAATAATGACAAGTCCAGTTATTACCTATTCCAAAAAACTGACCATAACTCAAGCACAAATGGCGATGATGAAAAGCAACATCAGTCATATATGTCTTACTAAAGATGGCACACCAAACACAAAAGCAATAGGAATTATTTCCAAACAAGATGTTATGGTTTCCCTAGGAAATAATCCATCTGTATTGATAAAAGCTATAAAAAGGGCAAAAAAAGTTAAAGAAATTAAACCAGTACGAGTTAGCATCATGCAATTATTGCAAGGCTATATCGACCAAAAAATCCCTATTGAGCTTACTTCCAAAATCATAACCGAATTGAATGATGCCTGTATTCAGCAAGTCATCGCCATTTCACTAAAAAAGATGCTTACACCACCGCCGGTAAAATTTGCATGGTTAGCAATGGGAAGCCAAGGACGTAGCGAGCAATTGTTACAGACCGACCAAGACAATGCGTTGGTTTATGAGGATGTCGCGGAAGAATTAAAAGAAAAGACTAAAAATTACTTCTTAGAGCTGGCAACACATGTAAACAAAGGATTATTAGAAATTGGTTATGATTATTGCCCTGCCGAAATGATGGCATCCAATCCGAAGTGGTGCTTAAGCCTTGAAGAATGGAAAAATCTAGTCCATAAATGGATTACCGATACCGGAAAAGACGAAGTCTTGCTTTCGTTCATATTCTTTGATTATAGTCTTTCTTATGGAGACAGTGAAATAGTAAAAAACTTATCCGATTTTATTCTGGATGACATAAAAGCAAATCCTGTCTTTTATATTCATTTGGTAAGTGGTGCTTTGCAAAGTCCTTCTCCAACAGGTTTTTTCCGAGGATTTTTATTGGAACAGGACGGAGCAAACAAAGATACATTTGACCTAAAAAGAAGAGCATTAATGCCTTTGAGCGATGCTGCAAGGGTATTAATTCTGTCACACTCCGTAAAATCAATCAGCAATACTCCCGAGCGTTTTGAGAAATTAGCCGAACTTGAACCACACAACAGGGAATTATATTTGGCCTGTTCGCATTCATACAGAACACTCCTTAGATTTAGAACCAAACAAGGACTTTTGCACAATGATTCAGGACAATACATTGCTTTGGGAGATCTTACAAAGCTGGAAAAAATAAAGCTAAAGAGTGCCTTTAAAACCATCAAAGAGATTCAAGAAATTATCAGCATCCGATTTAATTCATCAAATATATTGTAATGAGTAACTTTTTTGAAAAAAGCAAAACAAGAATATTTGATTTTTTTAAAATTCAAAAAAAATCAATAGACGAATCACTACTTAAAAGTGTTGATGATACTCGTTTTGTTGTTTTAGACACTGAAACTACAGGTTTTGACTTTGACAATGACCGAATACTTTGCATAGGAGCTGTCAGCTTGCAAAACGGTGTAATTTCGATCCCAGACAGTTTTGAAATTTATATCCATCAGGAATATTACGATAAAACCAGCGCTCAAATACATGGAATTCTGAAAGATTGGGTTATGGATAAACCCGATGAACTTGAAGCGCTACAACAATTCTTGGTTTTTTTGGGAGATTCTATTATCGTTGCCCATCACACTATTTTTGATATCACGATGATAAATCGTGCTTTGGAACGAAATGGTCTGCCCCAATTAACCAACAAAACATTGGATACAGCTTTTCTTTACAAAAAAACACTCATTATGTCCAATCTTTTGGAGCGAAAAGAAAAATATGCTTTGGATGATTTGGCTGATAAATTTGACATCTCCAAAAAAGACCGCCACACCGCAATGGGAGATGCATACATCACAGCGATCGCCTTTCTGAAAATTGTAAAAAAATTAAAAGGATTAAAAGATAAAAAAATATTCACCTTGAATGATTTGTTTAAATATTGAAACCGATAGTGAGTAAGTCTGAGTAATAAAAATAGTCTTCAAAAAACTTTCAGTATACGATATTTCAATCTGATCGTTTTAAAATATAAAATATTAAATATTAAAGTTGTTAATCCTCCCCTTTGTTGTAAATCAAAATAAAAAAGCCAAATCTTTTTAAGCTTTAAAACTAAAAATTTAACAAAAACAAACTGCAATAATAATAGTTCTGTTTGCCAACAATTTTATGTTGGACACTCCAATAATAATATCAAACTTCAAATTAATTATACCTTACAGATTTTATAAATATATTATAACATCAAAATATTTTTTTTATTCCAAAAGTCATTTTTTATATAAGTTTATATACCTATATTTGCAATATCCGTGTGCGCACACGTAAAATAATATTATCACAACAGAATAAAATATATAAGTAAAACTAAAAAAAAGATATTATTAATCTATTTTTACGTCATCGGTTTAGTATTTATCATCCAAAAATGGGATAATATTGCAGATTAAGCAATTATAAGTATAAAAAAGTTTCAGTAGTCAAAAAAAAGGGTCAAAAAATAGGAATTAAAAAAATTAATCTTACTTTTGTGTAATCGATTACATAGTGATTTAAATTAAAAAATATCCTGATTTTAAAAAAATACCGAACACATATACACACTAAAACATTTTAAATTAAAATTTATGGGACATCAACTTGAGGGAAAAAGGACAAATTACCGTTGGACAATCGCTTCACTATTACTTTTTGCAACAACTATAAATTACATGGACAGAAATGTAATTGGCTATCTTAAAGATTACTTCTGTTCAACCGACGGATTTGGCTGGTCAGCTACTGATTTTTCTCTTTTGACAGCCGTTTTTACAGCTTTCTACGCAGGTTTTACTTTGTTTGCAGGATTCATCATTGACAAAATTGGTACTAAAATAGGATTGGCCGCTTCTTTAATTGGCTGGTCCACTTTTGGAATTTTAAGTGCCTTTATGGGCAAAGGTTTAACAAGTCATATGTTCGCCAGAGGACTTTTTGGAGCTGGAGAAGCAGGAAACTTTCCGTCATCTATCAAAACAGTTGCAGAATGGTTTCCTAAAAAAGAGCGTGCATTAGCTACTGGTATTTTTAACTCTGGTTCTAATGTTGGGGCAATGATTTGTGCCTTAATCATACCTGTTATACTTGCTGCATGGAACCCAACTGAAGGGAATGAACTTTTCCTAGGTGTTTTTCACGGTTGGCAAATGGCATTCATTATTACTGGTCTAGTTGGTTTTCTTTGGCTGATTTTCTGGAGTAAATTATACTCTTCCCCTAAGCATATGTTGGAGAACGGTAAAATTAATCAAGAAGAATACGATTACATTCACAGTGACGACGAAGAAGTAGTTGCTACGACAACCGAAGAAGTTAAAGTTCCTTGGTACAAAATGCTTACTTACAGACAAACTTGGTCTTTTGTTGTTGGTAAATTTATGACTGATGGTATTTGGTGGTTCCTTTTATTCTGGTTACCAACTTACATCAAACAACAATTTTGTGTTGGAATGGATGCTGTTGAAACCAAACACACTGTTATGATCTCAACTTTTATCGTGTATGGAATTGCAATCGTTGGTTCTGTATACGGAGGTTCTATTCCTATGTCATTCATGAACAAAGGATGGGAAACGTATCGCGCACGTATGACTGCTCTTTTGATTATTGCTTTTTTACCTTTGTCGTTGATTAGTACGCAATACGTTGCTGCTGGTTGGGGAATTGTTGCAGCAATTGCAATCATTAGTATTGGAGGAGCTTCACACCAAGCTTGGTCAGCCAATTTATTCACCACTGTTTCGGATATGTTCCCTAAAAAAGCAGTTGGTTCTGTTACAGGAATAGGTGCTGCCGCCGGAGGATTAGGAGGAGTTTTGGTCCAATTATTGGCTGGAGGCCTAGAAGACCATTTCCGTATCAAAGGAGTTATGGAAGCTAGCAAAGCTGGGTTAATCAAAGCAACAAATGACATTCCTCTTGAAACAGTAAAATTAGACAACCTTAAAGAAGTATTAGTTGACCCGAATATGATGGAACAAGCTTCGCATTTTATTTCATCAAACATTTCTACAGCTTACGGAATCATGTTCACGGTTTGTGCTTTCTCCTACCTAATTGCATGGGGAATAATGAAACTTTTAGTTCCAAAACACAGTCCGATAACTTCATTATAAACCTGAAACAAAGTTTATCAAAAAAATAGCAATATGATGTTGCTGTTTTTTAAAAAATAAAAATTACTTTTGTGCAATCGATTACATTAATTCTTTAGCCATGACAAAATACAGTTCAAGATACGCTTCCAGCCCACAGGCAGTAAAGCAATATGACACTAAACAATTAAGAGAAGAATTCTTAATTGACAATTTAATGCAAGAAGGAGAAATAACCTTCACCTACTCACACTACGATCGTTACATTGCAGGATCAGCAACTCCGATCACCCCTTTAACTCTTGAAACAATCGATCCTTTAAAATCTACTTACTTTTTAGAAAGAAGAGAAATGGGGATTATCAATGTGGGAGGAAATGGTACTGTTGTAGTTGAAGGAACTGAATATCCTTTAGGTTTCAAAGACGCATTATACATTGGAAGTGGAAACAAAGAAGTAATCTTTAAAAGTGATGACTCTAAAAATCCGGCAAAATTCTATATAAACTCTGCACCTGCACACAAAAACTATCCAACCAAAAAAGTAAGTTTGGCAGAAGCCAATAAACTACACTTGGGTACAATGGAAACAGCCAATCATCGTACGGTAAACCAAATGATTATAGGTGGAATAGTTACTACTTGTCAGTTGCAAATGGGTATGACCGAATTAAAACCGGGAAGCGTTTGGAACACCATGCCAGCTCACGTACACGACCGCAGAATGGAAGTTTACTTTTACATGGACATTCCAGAAAACCAAGCCGTTTGTCACTTCATGGGTGAGCCACAAGAAACAAGACACATTTGGATGAACAATCACCAAGCTGTAATTTCTCCACCATGGTCTATCCACTCAGGAGCCGGAACCAGTAATTATACATTTATCTGGGGAATGGCCGGTGAAAACCTAGATTATGCAGATATGGATGTTTGTAAAATAACCGATTTAAGATAACTAATAACTAACTATTAAATAAAATTTTATGTCAATCAACCTTTTTGATTTAACAGGGAAAACGGCACTTATTACTGGAGGAGTTCATGGTCTGGGAATGTCTATGGCTAAAGGAATTGGACATGCTGGAGCTAAAATTGTAGTAAACGACCTTTCGCAAGAAAACATTGATAAAGCTATCGCAGAATACAAATCAGTTGGAATTGAAGCTTACGGATATGTATTTGACGTAACAGATGAAGCTGCTGTAATAGCTGCCATTAACAAAATAGAAGCTGAAGTTGCTCCAATCGATATTTTGATCAACAATGCAGGAATCATCAAAAGAACTCCAATCATTGAAATGGAAGTTAAAGATTTCGCACAAGTAATAAATGTGGACTTAATCAGCCCTTTTATTGTTTCTAAAACTGTTGCCAAAGGTATGATTGAGCGTGGTGGAGGAAAAATCATCAACATTTGTTCAATGATGAGTGAATTAGGTAGAGACTCTGTAAGTGCTTACGCTGCCGCAAAAGGAGGTTTGAAAATGTTGACCAAAAATATGGCTACAGAGTGGGCTAAATTTAACATCCAAACGAACGGTATTGGGCCAGGTTATTTTGCTACCAGTCAAACTGCTCCAATTAGAGTAGATGGACATCCATTCAACGAGTTCATTATCAGCAGAACACCTGCTAATCGTTGGGGAGACCCAGAAGATTTACAAGGTGCTGCTATCTTCTTATCATCAAAAGCAAGTGATTTTGTAAACGGACACATCCTTTATGTTGATGGTGGAATCCTTGCTACAATTGGAAAACCTTCTAACGAATAATAACGATTTAATAAAATTATAATGAGTACAACATTCATACACGATAATTTTTTATTAGAAAATAAATACGCTGAGGAATTATACCACAACTATTCTAAAAATCAGCCTATTATAGATTATCACAATCACTTGAACCCACAATTTATTGCTGAAGATAAAATCTTTAACAATATTACAAATGTGTGGATAAACGGAGACCACTACAAATGGCGTGCAATGCGTACATTGGGAGTAAACGAACAATTTATTACAGGAAACGGTTCTGATAAAGACAAATTCTTGAATTGGGCAAAAACAGTTCCTTACACGATGCGTAATCCTTTGTATCACTGGACGCATTTAGAATTGGCTCGTTATTTTGACATTTACGATTTATTAAACGAAAAATCTGCTGAGAAAATTTACGAAGAAGCTTCTGCTAAAATAAATTCTCCTGAATACAGCACTCGCAATTTGCTTCGCAAAGTAAATGCCGAGTTTGTTTGTACAACCGAAGATCCAATTGATACTTTAGATTTCCACGAACAAATTCTAAAAAGTGACTACGAAGTAAAAGTAGGAACTGCCTTTAGACCTGACAAAGCTATCCTTATTTCGAATGACGGCTACAACGAATATGTGGATAAATTAGCAGAAAAAACAGGAATTACTATCAATACTTATGCTGATTTACAATCGGCTTTGAGAAACAGAATCGAATTTTTTGACAAAAACGGTTGCAAACTGTGTGATCACGGTTTGGATCAAGTTTATTTTGAAAAATATACTGAAAGCGAAGTAAGCGCTATCTTCAAAAAGAAAAGAGAGAACGGAGTACTGAGTAACGAAGAAGCATTGAAATTCCAAAGTGCTGTGTTGTTCTTCTTGTTTGAAACTTACCACGAATTTGGATGGGTACAACAGCTACACTTAGGTGCATTGAGAAACAACAATGCACGTATGCACCGAATTTTAGGACCTGATACAGGATGGGATTCTATTGGAGACTATCCACAAGCACAAAAATTATCCGGTTTCCTAAATGCATTGGACAGTAAAGATAAATTGGCTAAAACAATTATTTACAACCTAAATCCTGCCGACAACGAAGTAATGGCTACCATGATTGGCAACTTTAATGACGGAAGTGTGAAAGGTAAAGTTCAATTTGGTTCTGGATGGTGGTTTTTGGATCAAAAAGACGGAATGACCAAACAATTGAATGCCCTTTCAAATATGGGATTAATCAGTTGTTTTATCGGAATGTTGACTGATTCAAGAAGCTTTTTATCTTTCCCAAGACATGAATACTTCAGACGTATTCTTTGTAACCTTTTGGGAGATGAAATAAAAAGAGGTGAACTTCCTAATGATATGGAATGGATTGGAAAAATGGTTTCCGATATCAGTTATAACAATGCTAAAGAATATTTTAAATTCTAAATAGTTATAAATCAAACAAACTACCAATCAATTAAAATTTTTGGTTTGAAAAAAGTTGTTACTTTTGGAGAAATCTTACTAAGACTTTCCCCACCAAGTCATTTAAGGCTTACTCAGGCGACGTCTTTTGATTTGTATTTTGGCTGTGCCGAAGCAAATGTTGCTGCTTCATTGTCAAAATTCGGACTTCCTGTTAAATTTATAACAGCAGTTCCTCCTAATGAACTAGGAGAATCGTCACTGAGTATGCTACGTTCTTTTGCAGTAGAACCTATTGCTTTGATTCAAGGCAAAAGGCTAGGAATCTATTATTTTGAACAAGGAGCATCCGAAAGACCAGGAAAAGTAGTCTATGACAGAGAAGATTCTTCGTTTTCAACCTTACGAAAAGGAATGATTGATTGGGAAACAATTTTCAGTGATGCCGATTGGTTTCATTGGTCAGGAATCACCCCTTCCCTATCACTTGAACTGGCTGAGTTGTGCGAAGAAGCGCTACTTGTAGCCTCTCGAATGGGATTGACTATATCTGCCGATTTAAATTACAGGCCTACTTTATGGAAATACGGAAAAAACGCCAATGAAGTAATGCCAAATTTGGTAAAACACTGTGATTTATTATTAGGAGGCGTGGATGAATCCGAAAAAGTTTTAGGTGTTCCAAAAAATGATTCAGACGGCGAAGACATTGTTTTTGCCAACTGGATGAAAGCCTTTCCTAAACTAAAAAACATAGTATCTACGCATCGAATGGATGCTAATGCTTCATCTAACGGCATTAGTGCTTCATTATGGAACGGAAACGTTTTATTGAATTCAAGAAGATACAATATCTCTCATATCATTGATAGAATTGGTGCCGGAGATGCATTCATGGCCGGAATCATTTACGGATTAATTACTTGGCCCGAAGATCATCAAACTGCCCTTGAATTTGCAGTTGCGGCTACTTGTTTGAAACACTCCATCTCTGGAGATATTAACTTGGCTACCGTCAATGAAATTAAAGCGTTAATGGGAGGCGCAGGCGGAGGAAGAGTTTCTAGATAAAATAAAAATAATTTAAATAACTAATATAAACTGAATAAAAATGGGAAAAAGAGTAGTAACGTTTGGTGAGATAATGTTAAGATTAGCACCACAAGGATTTTTAAGATTTTCACAAGCAGACAATTTTGAAGTTGTATATGGTGGTGGAGAATCTAACGTAGCTGTTTCACTTGCAAACTATGGAATTCCAGTTGATTTTGTAACACGTTTACCAAAAAATGATATCGGTGAATGTGCAATGATGGAAATGCGCAAAAGAGGAGTTGGAGTAGATAATATCGTTTGGGGTGGTGAGCGTTTAGGGATTTATTTCCTTGAAACAGGAGCTGTAAGCAGAGGAAGTAAAGTGGTTTATGACAGATCACACTCTTCTATGTCTGAAATCCAACCAGGTATGGTAAATTGGGAAAAAGTTTTTGAAGGTGTTGAGTGGTTCCACTGGACTGGTATTACACCAGCTATTTCTCAAAGTTCTGCCGATGCATGTTTAGAAGCTGTTAAAGCTGCTAGCAAATTAGGTATCACTATTTCAACAGATTTGAACTACAGAGCCAAACTTTGGAAATACGGTGGAGATCGTGAAAAAATCATGACTGAATTGACTTCTTACTGTGATGTTATCTTAGGAAACGAAGAAGATGCTGAAATGCACTTTGGAATCAAACCAGAAGGAGCTGCTGTTCAAACTCACGGACATGATGTAAAAGCTGAAGCTTTCTTATCTGTTTGTCAACAAATGATGGCTAAATTCCCAAGAGCTAAAAAAGTAATCACTACTTTAAGAGGTTCTATCTCTGCATCTCACAACACTTGGGCTGGAGTTTTATACGATGGAAAACAAATGTTGCAAACTCGTCAATACCAAATTACTGATATCGTTGATAGAGTTGGTGGTGGAGACTCATTCATGGGAGGTTTGATCTACGGATTATTGACTTATCCAGATGACGATCAAAACGCTTTAGATTTTGCTGTTGCTGCATCTTGCTTGAAACACACTATCAAAGGTGACGCTAACTTAGTAACTGTTGATGAAGTAACTAAACTTATGGGTGGTGATGCTTCTGGTAGAGTTGCTAGATAATTAAGAAATCATGATCGTAGATACACTAAAAAACGGATCCCAATACACTAGCTTACACCCTTTGTTTGCAAAAGCATTTGATTTCATGAATCAAAATGACATTGCTACCCTAGAAAACGGAACAATCCAAATCGAGGAAGGTTTAAAAGTAATTGTAAGTACTGCAAACGGAAAAACTAGAGAAACTAGTTTGGCTAAATTTGAATGCCATGATAAAAATATCGACATTCAGGTTTGTGTGAAAGGATTGGAAACCATAGCTTGGAAACCAAGAGAAAAATGCGTTACACCAAATGGAGACTATAATCCAGAGAAAGATGTACGTTTTTTCAATGATACTCCAGATATGGACTTTCAATTAACAGACGGACAGTTTGTGATATTTTATCCAGGAGATGTTCACGCTCCAATGATTGGTGAAGGTGAAATCAAAAAATTGGTATTTAAAGTTAAAATCTAAAAACAATGAGTAAAATTCAAAATGTAACTGATGCAATCGTAAAACAAGGGATGCTTCCTTTGTATTTCAATGCAGATGAGAACGTAACAATTGAAGTATTAAGAGCTATTTACAGAGCTGGAATCAAAGCGGTTGAATATACAAGCCGTGGAGAAACTGCTTTATCTAACTTCACTAAAATGGTTGAAGTTCGTAATGCTGAAATGCCAGATTTATTGTTAGGTATCGGAACTATCAAAAACAAAAAACAAGCTGAAGAGTATTTGGCAGTTGGAGCTGATTTCTTTATCAGTCCAGGTTTTGTTCCTGAAGTAGCTGAATTCCTTATCGGTCAAGGAATTTTATACAGCCCAGGTTGTATGACTCCATCTGAAATTATTGCTGCTGAAAATGCAGGAGTAAAATTCATTAAACTTTTCCCTGGAAATATGTTAGGGCCTGAGTTTTTGAGTGGAATAAAAGATATTTTCCCAAATCTTATTTTTATGCCAACAGGTGGTGTAGATACAACTGCTGAAAACATCGGTGGTTGGTTCAAAGCTGGAGTTTCGGCAGTAGGAATGGGAAGTAAATTGATCAGCAAACCATTAATGGCAGACAAAAATTATGCTAAAATTGAAGCTGACACTAAAACTGTTTTGGAATTAATCCAATCAATTAAATAATTTTATTGCTGGCTTTTGGTTTGTACCATTTACAAACTAAAAGCCGGCTTAAAAAAAAGCAGTTTCTCAATACTTTTAGATTATTTAAATCTTTTAAACTTGTTGCAACTGTCATAAAAACATCAATTTTAATACAAAATTTTGAAATCATACGTTATTATATCTGTTAAACTATTTTCACTTTATTAATTGAAAAAACAGACAATTATTAATGTAAAATCTACAAATCAAATATTTTGTTTATTACACAATTCTAAATCAGAATTAAAAAGCTTTAGCCTCAATTTCATTTTTATTTTAAAATGAAATTGACTATTTTCAATATCATTTTTTCTATTTTTAACAAAAATAGACACACTAATTGCCGCAATCGTATTTTTTATTATTAATTATTTATTTTTTTTATATCAATTTATTTTTTTTAATGAAAATTAATTTCTACGTTTGTGTAATCGATTACATTAATTGTAAAAAAGACACTTATTAAGTGTAATCATCAGAATACGAGAGAACTAACAAAAATAAGTATCAAATACTTTAAAGATAAAATATCCCAGAAAATAAGGGAATCTAAATTGCTTAGCTCTTAAAATACAAAATATCTGATATTTTAAATATCATCAACATAAAAAGGATTTTAATAAGCGACTAGAATAATAGGAACAAAGAATTCATTCCCAATCCTCATTAAAGTTTGAAAACAGACATTCTTAAGACATCGGTCGCTTATTGTAATTCAAACCAAAAACAAAGAATCCGTAGGATCATTATATAAAAAACATCTTTTTAAAGAACTAAAATGAAAACATTAAATAGAAAAAATACAGGATTAGAAAAACTGAACCCTATTAAAGTGGTACAATTTGGAGAAGGTAACTTTTTAAGAGCTTTCGTTGATTACGCTTTTTACAAACTAAATAAAGAAGTTGATTTCAATGCTGGAATTGCAATGGTTCAACCATTGAAAGACGGTATGGTAAACATGATTAATGACCAAGATGGTCTTTATACTTTGTTTATGAATGGAATCAAAAAAGGAGAAAAAATACAAGATATTGAGTTAATTGACAATGTTGTAAAAGCAATAAATCCGTATACTGATTTTGCAGATTATTTAGCATTAGCCAAAGAAGAAGAACTTCAATTTATTGTTTCAAACACTACTGAAGCTGGAATTGAATTTATCGGAACTGATACTCCGGATATGCAGCCACCTGTATCATTCCCTGCAAAGTTGACTGTATTGTTATATGAAAGATTCAAACATTTCAATGGAGATGCTTCTAAAGCAGTAACTATCATCCCTTGTGAATTGATTGATTATAACTCAGAGACTCTGAAAAAAATCATTTTACAATATGTTGATCTATGGAAATTAGAAGATGCATTCAAAAACTGGGTATCGGATGCTTGTACATACCACAGTACTTTGGTTGACAGAATCGTTCCAGGATATCCAAGAGCTAATATTGAAGAATACAACAGCAAATTAGATTATCAAGATAATTTAATTGTTGCTGCAGAACCATTTTTCCTTTGGGCTATCGAAGGAGGAGATGATTTAAAAGCAAAATTACCATTCGATAAAACAGATTTGAATGTGAAAATTGTTGACGATATACGTCCTTTCAAAATGATTAAAGTTCGTATTCTAAACGGTGCACATACTGCTATGGTACCTTGTTCTCTTTTGTACGGAAACAAATTAGTAATGGAAACTGTGAACGGAGATTTCACAGGTAAATTCGTAGACAACGTTATTGCTGAAATTAGTGAAACCCTTGCTATGGACAAAAATGAAATCACTGCCTATTGTGAAGAGGTAATGGATCGATTCAGAAATCCATTTATCAAGCATGCACTTGCTGATATTGCTTTAAATTCAATCTCAAAATTCAAAGTGAGAGTTTTACCAAGTTTATTAGGTTACTATAATGCTAATAAAAAAATTCCTACTAATTTGACTTTTTCATTAGCTTGTTTAATCCAATTCTACAAAGGAACTTGGAATAACGAAGCATTACCAGTAAAAGACACTCCAGAACTGGTTGAAGAATTTAAAAACATTTGGCAATTAGGATCTTTAGACTTAGTTGTTGCTAAAACACTGTCTAACACAGACTTCTGGGGTGAAGATTTAACAAAAATTAACGGTTTATCAGAAGCTTTAGTGGTAGCTTTGAGTGAAATTGAGGCCAATGGAATCGAAAAAGGATTCAATAATTTCAGTTCTCAATTCTAATTTAGAATTTTCAAAAAAAACAGTATCATGCAAAAGAAATTAATAAAAGTAAATCCAGCAGATAACGTAATTGTCGCTTTAACCGATTTGGTACAAAACGAACAAATTATGTTTGAAGGAACTACCGTATCACCAACTACTGATGTTAAAGCAAAACATAAAATCACAGAGAAAGATTTTGCAATTGGTGATGAGATAATAATGTATGGCGTTTTGGTAGGAAAAGCTGTAAAGCCTATAAAAAAAGGAGAAGTAATTACCACCGAAAATGTAAAACATCAAAGTGAAAAAGTTTTTGGTAAAAACGGAAATTTAGGTTGGACTCCACCAAATGTAGATCGTTGGAAAGACAAAACTTTCAACGGATACCACCGTGCAGATGGACAAGTTGGTACCAAAAACGTTTGGTTATTTATTCCCCTGGTTTTTTGTGAAAATAAAAATATCGAAAAACTGAAAGATATTTTCGAAAACGAATTACTGCCAAAAAAAGAAGTTTCTTACAAGAATTTATTACGTTCTTTAATTGAAGAAAAAAGCGTAGAAGAAGTTTCCGATAGATATCGAGACGAAAATCTTTTAGATAATATCGAAGTAAAATTCATCAATCATCAAGGTGGTTGTGGCGGAATTCGACAAGATTCGGAATTGTTGGCAAAACTTTTGGCAGGATATGTGAACAATCCAAATGTTGCCGGTGCAACTATTTTAAGTTTGGGTTGCCAAAATTTGCAAGTAGATATTTTTAAAGCTGCATTGAAATCAATTAGCCCAAATTGTGATAAAGAAATTTTGATCTATGAGCAACAACAAATTGGAACTACCGATCAAATGTTCCAAATGGTGATTAAAGATTCTTATGAAGCCATTAAAAGAGCCAACAAAATTGAACGTAAACCTGCTCCTATTTCAAAATTAAGTATTGGGTTGGAATGTGGTGGATCCGACGGATTTTCAGGAATATCGGCCAATCCAGTATTGGGAGTTGTTTCAGATATTTTCGCAGCTTTGGGAGCCAAATCCATTTTGGCAGAGTTCCCGGAATTATGCGGTGTTGAGCAAGAATTAATGAACCGATGTATTGACGAAGAAAAAGCAGACAAGTTTTTATCCTTGATGAAAGCTTTTGAAAAATCGGTTGTAGATGCAGGTTCAGGATTTGATATGAACCCATCGCCAGGAAATATCAAAGACGGATTAATTACCGACGCTATGAAATCTGCCGGTGCTTCTAAAAAAGGTGGAACTGCACCTATTGTAGATGTTTTAGATTACGGCGAATATATTTCAAAACCAGGTTTAAATCTTCTAAACACACCAGGAAATGACGCCGAATGCACCACAGGACTGGTTGGATCGGGAGCAACAGTTGTTTTATTTACCACAGGTTTAGGAAATCCGATGGGAAATCCGGTAGCACCTGTTGTGAAAATTGCTTCGAACACGGCATTAACCAATAGAATGTCGGATATTATCGATTTCAATGCCGGAACTGTAATTACTGGTGAAAAAAATATTACCGAAGTTGGAGAAGAACTTGTAGATTATATTATAGAATTGGCGAGCGGAAACGTAGAAACAAAAGCTGATCAGTTGAAACAAGATGTATTTATTCCTTGGAAAAGAGGAGTATCATTATAAGAGTTTTTTTGTTTTGAGTTTTTTTAGATTAAAGAAAGAAGCCGTTAGATTAATTTCTAACGGCTTTTTGAATTTTATACTAAACTTGAATTTATTATTATTTTTTGGAGCACAACATTTGTCTTTTTAGGAAGTATCCTCCCGTCTTCCGTTGCAATCTTGCAAGCCAAACCAAGGCTTACAAGGATTTTCACTTCAACCGGGGCTAAAAATCAACATCCTGTTTTCATAAGTATAAACAAAAAACAACGATAGACTACAGATTACAATTAATAAATCACTTTTGAATAGGATTCCATCCGTTTAAAATCTTTTCAATCGTATAATCGGAAACTTCCGCATCTGTCAATGTATGCGACCATTTAACTCGGGATGATTGGGAAGCTCCTTTGCCCCTGCTTTTATACTCTGCATAAAATGTAGCTGCTTCCGCTTCGGGTTTGTTCCAATTGTGCCATCCCAATGGATTAATATGCTCACCCATTTCGCATTTGATAAAAACAGTTTTAGCATCATTACGCCAAGGACGTCCCAAATAAACAGTTCCTTTATCGGCATTGCCAGTTAATTTGCAATTCATAAAAACATATCCGTAGGGTCTATTTATCGTTGTTGAAGCTGCTGTAATATAATATCCCCCCTTTTTTGAAAAGATCTCACAGCCCTCGAATAAAACCGTCGATGCACCAAAAATAAAGTCTGTAGCACCTTCTATATAGCAATTTTTATAATATTGTCTGCTACTATCCGCTCGTGTATAAATAGTATCTTGAAAGCCTTTAAAAATACAATTTTCAAAAAATACTTTATCACCATCAATCCTAACAGCAACTGCCTGCCCTACCGCTCCAGCCGAATTTTCAAAAGTAATATTGATTGCTTTAAAACTATCTCCAGTTATCGCAAAACTATAAGAACCAGCCGTACCAATACCCAAACCTCTTGCCCCTTTCTTTGAAGCAAAATCATCATAAGTCAGTATTGTTTTAGTTTTGTCCTCACCTATTAAAGTAATGTTTATTTTGTCTTTTGGCACTTCTATCTTTTCTTTATAGACACCATTTTTAATATAAATCCTTATCTCTTTCTGAGTTAAAAGAGGAACTGAATTTATCGCTTCTTGTACCGTCAAAAAATTCCCTGACCCTTTTGCGTCAACAACAATGTCATATTTTATAGGTTCTTTACTAACCGAACCGTTTGATTTTCCAGCCGAACAACTCAACAAGAATATAGATAAAAGCGAAAAACAAAAACGCTTCAATTTCATTTTTTCCATCATAATTAAACAAATAAAAAAACCTGAGTTTGACGAATCCAACTCAGGTTAAAAATTAAACTTTATAGTTTATGGCAACCAACGTGGATCACCTACTTTGTTGTCAATTAATGTTTGATTTTGCACTTTAAAATTACCATTTACAGCATCAACAAATTGAGGATCTAATTTGGTTAATGTAGTCGAACCATCAACTTTTATAGTCCCATTCACCGTCCATAAGTTAGCTGAATTAAAATAATTATTATTCAAAAATGTTGGAGCTGCAGTATTTGTTTGGTTGCTATAGATTGCTAATGAATTATCCGCAAATAATGTATTTCGAACTATTGATACATTATTTAGAAAACGCAAATACAACATTCTGTTTGTAGCAACAGTCATTCCTTTATTAGAAATAGTACATTTATCAACTAACACATTTGTAGTCAATCCTGTACCTGAATAACCGGCAGCAGCATCCACACGAATAAAATCACGAGCAGTTACACAATTATTAAACGTTGAGTTCGTAAGTGAAATAGTAGCAACATAAGCAAGTCTGAAATCGATAAAATCAGCGCTGCTTGTTGAGAAATTGGTTAAAATGCTGTTATCAATTTTGAATGAATTTACTTTAGAAGCAAAATTTCCATAAATCAAGCGATTACAATCATGAATATTACAACCGGTAATAAGAATGTCACCATAATTTCCGCCTGAACTTGCCGTTGCGTCAATCTTAATAACATCAGACGATGCAAGCGCAACACCATCTCCTTTTATATCTAAATCCTGTAATTTCAAATCGGTTGCACCAGCGGCAAGATTGAAATTTAGATGCACTTTTGGTTTATCATAACTACGAAGACCATAAATAGAGATCGGTTTGGTTAAAGTTACCACTCCTTTATACACTGTATAATCACCAGGCTCTAAATATAATTTGGCACCCGAAGCAGCATTTGTGATTTTATCATTTAAATCATCAGTTGGGTGAATTAAAATACCATCTCCAATATCTACAGCAGTTTTAAAAGTTTTTGTTCCTCTTAGCTTAGTACCGTTCATTAAACTTGCATTATAAGTTGTTTCGCCAGTTAATCCCGTTACTGTCGCTATTCCACTAGTTTTTTCTGCAGCTGTGATAACGTGATTAATATTTCCCGGAGTCAAAGTAATGTTGGTTACATTACTATTTGGAACCCAACGCAAAACAGCTTTAGTCGCCTGAATATCTCCATCAACAGTCGCCAAGAAAAGTTGTTCACTTAATGTTTGGGCTGTAATCGTAGAATATTTAGAGTCATCCAATCCCGTAGAACTAACCGCTTTTACACGAATTGAATAGTTAGTCAAACCTTCTAAAGCTACCGAAACAGGAAGTTCTTTGTCCGTAACATTAATCGTTTTGTAAATAGTTGTAAAATTTGGATCATCAGCACTAAAATCAACTACATAATGATCTGTATTTGCAACAGGAGTCCAACTCAGTGTTACGGTAGTTTGATTAGTCACTTTTGCCGTAAGTCCTATAGGAGAAAACACACGACTAGCACCAATATCCTCTAGCAATGGTACATTATAATCTTCGCAAGAAGTAAAAGCTAAAGCCATTAGCAAAATGGCTAATAATCCCTTTATTATATTAGTTTTTTTCATAATCAGAATGAATTATATTATTTATACTTTATCAGGTTATTAATACCCGTAATCATTAACCAATTTCCCGTTGCTTCCTTCAATAAACACCTGCCAGATAGGCCAGAATTGTCTTGCATCAGGGTTTACTCCCACTCTATAAAGCGAATTGATCTTAGTAGCATCTAAAGCAGACCAAGCAAACGAAGTATAAACAGCCGGATCTTGAACAACGTTTTCACCTCGATTAAGTCCATAAATTTCCAATGTTTCGTTATCAGCTTTGTATTTGAAATACAAAGTACTAGGAACAGTTGCATATTCACCAGTACGTGCAGCCAGATTAGTCATTTTAACTTTGGCTTCATCCAATTTAACTTTTAATAAATTCCAACGGATAAGTGCCATCTTACGATCCATTTCTCCAGTAAATTCAAATTTATTTTCATCTACAAGAGCATTGAACATAGCATCTTTCGTAGTCAAAGCATTTACGTATGCGTCAACTTTTTGAGCCCAAGCAGTAGATGGGAAAGCTCTTTTACGAATTTCTTTCAAATAAGGAGCAGCAGCAGTTGGCCCTTCAATTTCGTTTGCAGTTTCAGCTGCCATAAGCAATACTTCAGCATAACGCATATATATTTTGTTCACTCCATCATCATTCGTAGATGTAACATAACGTTTCATCCATTCGTAACGATATTTACCAAAATACCAAGTATTAAATGCTCCCAATTCTTGTTTCGCTTTACCAGCTACAGCAGTTCCATATTTGTAAGGAACACAAGTTACATCTCTACGAGTATCTGCCTGATCATAATCATAAAAAATGTGAGGTAATGGACCACCTACTCCACCTCTATTAGCTCCATTAGCCTGATATTGATCTGATGCTGAAGTGTGCTTTACAGCAAACGTAAACAACATTCTACCGCGACCATCAGCAAAAGGAAGTTCCCATAATGGTTCAGCATTAGCAGTTAAATCTTCTTGGTTGTATTTTCTCCATAAATTTTCAAATGAAGACTCCAAGTGAACAGTCCCACTATTGATTACATCTCTACATTCGCTTAATGCCAAAGCATACATTTTATCTTTTGCAAGATCCGGATCATTACTTCTGTGAATACCATCAGGGTATTGTTGATAACCGCTGGCAACCAAAGCCAAACGAGCACGGAATGCTTTAACAAAAGCTTTGTTTACTCTTTCTACACTTGATGTATATGTACTCGCATTAGGCCAAGCAACTAAATTCTCAGCTTCACCTAAATCAGCGATTAATTGTTTGTAAATAACATCTCTGTTAGTTTTAGGTAAATAAATAGTCTCCGAATTAATTGGCTCAAAACGAGCTGGTACATCACCCCAAGCTCTCAATAAATCAGCATAATAAATGGCACGCAAAGCAAGTGCTTCCCCCAAAAGTTGTCCTAACTCTGATCCTGCTACAGGATTTCCATATTTACGCAGTCCTCTAATACAAATATTAGCACGCTCAATACCTGAATATGACATCGCCCAAACATTGTTGGTTGTGTTCATCTCTGTATTATTCGCTTTCGCATCATATGTACATAGATCCGATTTGTTATCAACGGTTGACGAAGCATTGAACCATTCAATATCTGAATTCATACCATAGTAACCTAAAAAACGACCTCTGTAAGAGTTGGTTTCAGCAAATGGCACTTTAATCCCATCAACCGCACCTTTAGCCAAATCCGGTGTTGAGAAAAGAATGGATTCGTCTACGGTCGATTTTGTTTCTGTTGTCAGAAATTCATCAGCAACATCATTACAAGAAGTAATAAGTCCTGAAAAAACTATTCCTGCTATTATAATTATTTTTTTCATATTTCTAGGATATTTTATGAGATACTAATTTTACTTAAAAAGAAAGGTTTACACCAAAGATGATTTGTCTGCTACGTGGGTAAGCAGAATAATCTACCCCCGGAGTCAACGCAGTTTGTCTTCTTGTAGAAACCTCTGGATCTGGACCTGAGTAATTTGTTATACAAAATACATTAGTCATAGTAGTATAGAATCTCAATTTATTCATACCGAATCTTTTAAAGATAGCCTCTGGGGTGTTGTACCCCAATGTGAAGGTATTTAATCTTAAGAAAGAACCATCTTCAACAGCCCAATCACTGAATACGTAACGGTCCATTACAGGAGACCACATAGTTGTGTTTTGGTTCATTGCAGCTAAAGTAGTAGGATCAGTTACCAATGTACCAGAAACAGGATCTAGATTTGTCCATCTCTTACCGTCAGCCATTTCAGATGTTAAATTTCTGTATTGTCCACTTGGCGAACTTGCAGTTGTAGTAAACTCAATTTTGTTTGCATTATAAATATCATTTCCATAGCTCCAGTTAAACGCAGCCATAATATCAAAGTTCTTGAAAGTTCCGTTAATCACCATACCTCCAGTGTTTTTAGGATTTGCATTACCAATAACCGTGATATCATTTGCATTCACAACACCGTCACCGTTAACATCTACCAATTTCATTGAACCAGGAACTGGGGTTCCTACAACAGTTGAATTACTAGGAACTCCTGCTTTCAAAGTATAAGCTCCATTTGCATAATCAAAATCTGAAACTTCATATCTGCCAGCATTTTTGTATCCCATCATTATACCGATAGGCTGTCCAACATTTACCGCATAATCATTGCCTATTGAAGTTGATGCCCAACCACTTGGTTGCCCGAAGTTATCCATTACCCCAAGTGAATTGATTTTGTTTTTGTTGAATCCAATATTGAAACTAAAATTCAAACTAGCATCTTGTTGTTGAATAGCCGCCCAATTTACAGTAAACTCAACTCCTGTATTTTGCGTTTCACCCATATTTCTGTATTGAACATCATAACCTGTTCCAGGAACCGGGAAACGTGTTAATAGATCACTAGTAACATTTTTATAAAAATCTACAGTACCACTTAGCCTGTTTTTGAACAAGCTATAGTCAATTCCAAGGTCATTAGTTGTTGTAGTTTCCCATTTCAAATCTGGGTTAGCCATTGTTTTTGAAGCTGCCCAGAAATTATTAACACCATTAATCCAACTTGTAGCAGATGAATTAAAAGTTTGTGCCGTTTGTCCTGTTGGAATATTGTTATTACCAGCTGTTCCGTAACTCAATCTCACTTTAAGAGAATTGATCCATGATACATCTTTCATGAAGCTTTCCTCAGAAATTTTCCATGCACCTGCAATAGATGGGAAATACCCCCAAACGTTATCACCCAAAAATTTACTGGAACCATCGGCACGGAACGTAGCTGCCAATAAATAACGGTTTTTAAAATCATAATTAGCACGTGCAAAGAAAGACAACAGTTTATCATCCGGTGCATAATAATTATCAACTGACTGAGGAATTCCTTGACTAGTCAAATTCTTAGTATCTGCAAAACTGAACAATTTTGGAAAACCTTGTATAGTTGAAGTTACAATATTACTCTTATAGTTAATCATCTCCTCTCCTAAAAGAAGTTTCAAACTATGATCTCCTTTAATATAATTTTTGAAGTCGTAATTTAACGTATTGGCATTTCTAAAACGTTTATCTTTTTCATCACT
The DNA here is from genome assembly GCF_027111335.1 of Flavobacterium aquiphilum. NCBI lineage: Bacteria > Pseudomonadati > Bacteroidota > Flavobacteriia > Flavobacteriales > Flavobacteriaceae > Flavobacterium > Flavobacterium aquiphilum. Next base: position 4,163,709 of record NZ_CP114288.1, read on the forward strand.
CATAACCAATGATGGCAAACCTTGCAATGTAGCTGCTGGTACGTTTTTAGCATAATAAGTTGAACGTCCATAGAAACGGAAATCCATGTTGTCATAAGTGTCTAAACCAAAATCAGATTTAAACTGAAGATTATCGATAATTTTCCATCCAAAACTTCCTACCATATTGAAGTTAGTTTTGTTTTGTGTACGATCATTATCGGCTATAGCCAGAAAAGGATTCGTAAGGTAAGTAGAAAGTGCTTCGTCTGTATCATCAGTTGTTAATCCTGGCAATGGGATTGGAGAATATCCAACAACGTGTTTCAAACGTGAATCTGCAGATGAAACCTCTTTTTGTTCATTAGCACCCGATCCATTAATTGTCGCATTCGCATAGCGCACAATAAATCCAAGGTCAACTTTATCACTTACCTTATTTTGCAAATTAAGTGACAAGTTATCTCTTTTGAAATTAGAGCCTTCCATAATGGTTTTCTCATCATAGTGAGTATAATTAAAGTTATAACTCATCGCCTCGTTTCCTCCACGAATTCCAACATCATGATTTTGTACCTGACCTAAATTACCATAAACCTGTTTTTGCCAGTTGTCTCCTTTTACACCTTTATACAAATCATAGTCTTGCCATTTCCCAAAGTATTTCTCATACGAAGGCAAATCCTTTTTTATCAAAGCATACTCATACTGCCACTTTACAAAATCCTCTGGCTCAAGAACCTGAATAGGTTTTGCCAATGTCTTATTTCCGTAGAAACCATTATAGGTAACAGCAATTTTATTATTTTTTCCTTTAATAGTAGTTATGATAATTACACCATTTGCACCTCTTGATCCATAAATAGCAGTTGAAGAAGCATCTTTCAAGATTGACATACTCTCAATTTGAGAAGATGGCACATCATTGATACTGTTTACAGGAAATCCATCAACAATAACCAAAGGCGAGGCATCTTGTGTTAATGACCCTCCACCACGGATTCTGATTTTAATCTCTGCATCAGGAGAACCTTCTGTCGAAGTTACTTGCACACCGGCAACGCGACCTGTCAAAGCTTCCGCAACGCTTGCTGTTGGAACTTTTTTCAAATCTGCTCCACTAATTGCAGCAACGGATCCAGTCAAATCAGACTTTTTAGATGTTCCGTAACCAACTACAACAATTTCATTAAGTTTGTTAGTAGAACTTTGAAGCGAAACTTCTACAGTTTTTTTCCCTCCGACACTAACATTTTTGGCTTCGAACCCAACATAGCTAAATGACAAAACAGAATTATCATTTGTTACTTTTATCGAAAATTTTCCATCAAAATCAGTACTCGCAGAATTTTTAGTTCCTTTCTCGAGAATATTCACACCTGGTAAAGGTAATCCTGTTTCATCTTTGACGATACCACTAACAGTCTTACCGTTTTGGGCACTTATCAGATTACTCGTCAATAAGCCCATCAAAAGCATAATGACAAAACTGATTTTCTTGCCATTTTTTAATACACATTTAATACTCATAGTATAACATTTTTGGTTAATTTGGTTTGGTTTTTATTTATTCTAATTTTTTTAGGGTTACATTTTTTTCATTTTAAATAAAAAATAGTGGGGATTAAATTATTATTGATTTACACTTAATACTCTATACAATATTCCTTTTTAGATTCTCTGAAACTTAAATCTTACAGTCTTCTTAGTAAACTTTTACTTTAGAAATGCTCACTTCAGCAAAAAATATTCTATCTCAATCTTATCAACTTTCTCACAAATCTCACATACAAAACACATTTGCTGTTAAGAATATCATAAAATTGTAATCGATTACACAAACGTAGAAATTAATTTTGATTAAAAAAAATAAAAACTGCCAAAAAAATAAAATACGATAAAAAAAATACAGATTATTTACACATACCGCATAAATGATGAATATTTTTTCTGATAATTTTAAAACAAAAATCAAAAAAATATCAAATCCACCCTTTATTAATCAAAAAAACACATCAAGCACACAATAAAATCTTAACATTTATTAACATTTAAGCTCAAAATACATAAATAAGGCAATCGATAACATTAGTTAATTCACACTTAAAACACATATTCCTTTTTGATATTTTTGCATAAAAAAACTGCCGGAAACGATTCCGGCAGTTTTAAACATGAGTTCTAAATAAATTATTACTTGATTCTCGTAGAAGATTTACGAATATGCAATTCAGGTGTAAGCACCACTTTCTTCTCAATTTTCACATTATCAGTATTATTTATTTGTTCAAGAAAAACTTTTGCAGCCATCTTACCCATCTCTAACGGAGATTGATCAACCGAAGATATAGACAACTCCATAAACTGGGTAAATGGCTCATTACCAAACCCAAAAACACAGAATTCTTCAGGAACTTTAATCCCTCTTTCCTTTAATTCCTGAATGGCTCCTAAAGCTGCAAAATCACTCGAAGAAAAAATCCCATCGGGAGGAGTCTCCAAGCTCAACAATCTATCAACAGCTTGTCTTCCTGCATCTACACTACTTCTAGCTCTAAAAACATAATCGTTATTTAGCTCCAAGCCATTATCCAATAACGCCTTTTCATAACCATTTTTTCTGTTTGCATATATTTCTAACGACTGATCCCCAGTTAAATGCGCAATTCGTTTACACCCTTGTTCAATCAAATTCTTTGTTGCCAAATATCCGCCTTCAAAGTCATTGATAGTCACTGAGCTCACACCGTCCATATTTTTCTTTCTATCAAAAAATACCAAAGGAACATTTTTGCGCACCACATTCTTTATAATATATTCATTCTCTTTCGACAAATTAGTGATTGACATCAAAATCCCATCTACTTGCGCATTCAACAAAGTAGTAATGTTCTCGACCTGCCTATTTTCATCCTCATGAGTTTGACAAATAATAATATGGTATCCCTCAGGATGCAATTCCTCCTCAATCCCCCGAATTGCCGAGGCAAAAAAATTACTGTCAATACGTGGAACTATAACTCCAACATTATTACTTTTTCCGCTTCTAAGAGATTGAGCAAGTCTATTTTGCTTATAATTCATTTTGGCAGCTGTCTCCAGTACTAGCTTACGGGTAACTTCGCTAATTTTAGGGTTGTTATTCAAGGCTCTCGATACAGTAGCTGCAGTGATATCCAGCTTTTTGGCTATATCGTAGATGGTGGTTTTTTGATCCATTATATGGAATTTATGATAAAATAATTTGAGCGTAAAATTAAATAAAAAAAATAAAAAAAAAATTATATGTTATCGATTGCATCAAAAACATTTACCGTCATGAAACGCTTAAAAAGAACATTTTACTCAACGATAAATATTCATCGAAAATAGCATTTTATTTTAAATATCTAAAAAATAACAGCATTTTATTTTATTTCTGTCTTTTTTAAAGCTCTTTCATTTTTTTATATTAAAATTATATGTAGGTTTGTGTAATCGATTACAAGAGTGTGCGTTAATTTTAGTAAGAAAAAAAATATGAAAAGACAAATCAACCTTCAGATAACCTTAAAAAACAAGAAAAAAATTATTTTTACGTTTATTGGTATACTTTTTATAACATCGTTCCTTTTTTCTCAAACCAATCAGCAAACAAAAAAGGCATGGGACAACATGCAAACAATTCTCAATGAAACAAAAGTCCCAACTTTTCAAAACAAAACGTTTAATATTCTAAACTTTGGTGCAAAAGCGGACGGACAGACAGACAATACTGACGCCATAAAAAAAGCTATTCACGAATGTTCAATAAGCGGTGGTGGTACTATATTGATCCCGAAAGGAAAATACAACTCACGAGCAATTCACCTTGAAGACAATGTAAACCTTCATTTAGAAGAAGGTTCCGAAATACTTTTCAGCACCAACCCAAAAGATTACTACCCTTTGGTTCACACTTCATTCGAAGGCACTGAATACATGAATTATTCTCCCTTAGTATATGCTTACAAGAAGAAAAACGTCGCTGTAACAGGCAAAGGAACTTTAAACGGACAAGCAAACAACGAAAACTGGTGGTCCTGGTGTGGCAGTGAACATTATGGTTGGAAAAAAGGAATGCCTTCACAATCTGATCCACTCAACCGACAGGCTTTGGTTGATATGGCTGAAAACAATATTCCTGTTGAAAAAAGAATTTTCGGCGACGGACATTACCTGAGACCCAATTTTATCGAATTTTTTGAATGTAACAATGTTCTTGTAAAAGACATAACTATAGTCAATACTCCATTTTGGGTTATTCATCCAATGAAAACAACAAATATGATTGTTGACGGAGTAAAAATTAATAGCCACGGTCCAAATAATGATGGCTGTGACCCAGAATATTCTAAAAATATTATTATTAAAAACTGTACTTTCAATACCGGCGATGACTGCATCGCCATAAAATCAGGTCGTGATGCTGATGGCCGAAGAGTTGCTATGAAAAGCGAAAATATCATAGTTCAAAATTGCACAATGTTCGACGGACACGGAGGAGTAACCATTGGAAGCGAAATTTCGGGTGGAGTTAGCAATGTGTACGTTGAAAACTGCATAATGAACAGTCCAAACCTTGATATCGCCATCCGATTGAAAACCAATTCAAAAAGAGGTGCATTAATTGAAAATTTCTATGTGAGAAACATTGAAATTGGCCAAGTTAAAGAAGCCGTACTAAAAGCTGATATGTTTTACAATGTACATGGTAACCAAAACGGCGATTTTATTCCACGAATTGAGAATATTTATTTGGAAAACGTAAAAGTGAAAAACGGAGGAAAATATGCCATTTCGGCCAAAGGATACAAAGAATCACCCGTCAAAAATATAACTTTCAAAAATGTTGTTATCGAAAAAGTAGAACTTCCTTATTTAATTGAAAACGTTGAAAATCTAAACCTAATTGATACCTATATCAATGGAACCTTGGTGAAAAAATAATTTTCAAAACACACTATACCAATGACTTAACTAAAAAACACTATTTTTAAGGTAATAAACTGGGTATTAACAAGTCCATCAAATCTCTTTAAAAACAATCGAATAAAACCTCAATAATAAAATGAGAAAAATAGCACTACTATTAATTTTGATTTCGACAGCTATTCAAGCTCAGACTTCGTTTGTTATTGACACAACTTACACCCCAAAAAGTGTTTACAATAAGGAAAAGAAAACGTACCCGTTCATTAGCATTGTACAGCCCAGGCAGTATTCTAACATTAAAGAGAAAAAAGAGATACTATATTCAGAAATAAGTGGTCGAAAATTACGTTTAGACGCTTATTTTTGTAGTAACAACACTCAAAATCCTGCAATCGTGATACTACACGGCGGAGGGTGGAAATCAGGAAACAAGTCGCAAATGGAAATCTTTGCTCAAGAGGTGGCTTCAAAAGGTTTTTCATGCTTCACGATAGAATACCGATTGTCACAGGAAGCAAAATATCCTACAGCCATTTTTGATGTAAAAAAAGCAATTCGTTACATTAAAATCAATGCTGCCCAATTTAATGTTAATCCATCCAAAATAGCTGTTTTAGGCTGTTCATCGGGAGGACAAATGGCAGCTCTAATAGGCACAACAAACAACAACAGCCATTTTGAAGAAAAAGAAAAAAACAACAAAACATCATCTGCTGTCCAAGCAATTATAGATATTGATGGCATACTAGCCTTTAAGCACCCCGAATCCAAAGAAGGTGAAATAGCGGGTTTATGGTTAGGTGGTAGTTATGAAGAGAAACCAGAAATTTGGAAAGAAGCATCAGCCTTAACCCACACCGACAAACACACACCTCCTACCCTATTCATAAATAGCAGCAAGGAGCGATTTCATGCGGGAAGGGATGATATGATTGCTATTTTAAACAAATATAAAATATATAATGAAGTCAAAACAATTGAAAATTCACCTCATTCTTTCTGGTTCCTAAATCCTTGGTTTGATGAAACAGTAACTTACACCACTCAATTTTTAAATAAAGTTTTCAAATAATGATTTGCCAAATATAGTTAGATATAAATTAGAGTTACTCAACAAAAAAACTATAAATCAAATGAAACATAATTTTCAAAACCTATTTATCTGTTTAGGGTTGTTGATTTTCGTCAACCTAAGAGTTTCGGGGCAAAATCCAGTTGAGACAAAGAATTCTATCGTGATTCCGTCCTCTTTAAAATGGTCTGAAAGAATGGCTCTTTCCATAATGAAAAGACATCCTGAAGCTTGGCAAATCGATAATCATCCGGAACCAAAATGGGATTATAAAATTGGAATGATTTTAACCGGTTATGAAAAGTTATACAACAAAACCAAAGATCCTAAATATTTCGATTATATAAAAGGTTATGCCGACAAATTCATTGATGAGGCAGGTACAATCAAAAATTTTGACCCCTCAAACCACAGCCTCGACAATATAAATGCAGGAAAAATTCTTTTCGGGCTATATAATAAAACAAAAGAGGAAAAGTATCTTACTGCATTAAAAACTTTAAGAAAAAACTTTGACGATTATCCAAGAACGCAATCGGGAGGCTTTTGGCACAAAAAAATCTATCCAAACCAAATGTGGCTTGACGGTTTATACATGGGTGAACCTTTTTACGCCCGTTATACTTCCGAATTTGAAAAAGGTGAAAAATTAAACGATGTAGCCCATCAATTTGAATTATTGCATGACCATGCATTTGACAAAAAAACCGGTTTATATTTTCACGCCTGGGATGAAAGTAAACAAATGCCATGGGCTAACAAAGAAACCGGGACTGCACCTCATGTTTGGTTAAGAGCTCTTGGATGGTACGCAATGGCATTGGTTGATGCATTGGATTATTTCCCAAAAAACCATCCAAAACAAAAAGAATTGGTACAATATTTAAACGAACTGGCAACTGTTGTTAGCAAATACCAAGATCCATCCGGCTTATGGTATCAAGTTCCCGATTTACCAAACAAAAAAGGAAATTATTGGGAAGCTTCGGGTTCTTCTATGTTAGTTTACGCTTTCGCAAAAGGGGTGCACAAAGGTTATTTACCTGTCAAATTTCAGAAGGTTGCCAATAAAGGTTTCAATGGTTTGACAGGCAAACTTATAAAAGTGGACAAATACGGCGAAATCCATATTACTCAAGTATGCGCAAGCGCCGGATTGGGCGGAAATCCATATCGAGACGGCTCCTTTGAATATTATATCAATGAAAAAATCACAACCGACAATTCACATGGACTAGGAGCTTTTCTTTTAGCTGCAATAGAATTAAACAAGTAGAAAATTATAAAACATAAAACACAACATCATGTCAAACAGCAAACAATCCTTTTTTAAAGCAACAATGCTTTTTCTTTCATTTGCACTTCTAAGCTGTAAAACTATCGCTCAAGAACCCGCAAAAAGTGCTGAAATTAAAATTTCATCAAATATGAAATGGTCGGATAAAATGGCCTTGACTTTGATGAAACGCCATCCGGAATCTTATATGATTGACGATGCCAAAAATCCAAAATGGGACTATGTTCATGGCTTGGTTTTACATTCAATTGAAGAATTAAACAAAAAGAATCCTGACCCAAGATATGCTGCTTACATAAAAGCTTACGCAGATGTTTTGGTACAAAATGATGGTACAATCAAAACTTACGAATTAGACAACTACAATATTGATATGGTTGTGGCTGGACGCTTATTGTTTGATCTATATAAAACAACAAAAGATAACCGCTACTTAACTGCGCTGCAAACGCTCAAAAAACAACTTGAAGGTCAACCAAGAACCAACAGCGGTGGATTTTGGCACAAAAAAATATATCCAAACCAAATGTGGCTGGATGGTTTGTACATGGGAGAGCCTTTCTATGCTCAATACACTGTCACTTTTGAAAACGGAAAAAACTTGGACGACGTAGCCAAACAATTTGAACAAATTCAGTTGCACGCCACAGACCCAAAAACAGGACTATTGTATCACGGTTGGGACGAAAGCAAAAAAATGCCTTGGGCTAACAAAGAAACTGGAAATTCACCAAATTTCTGGTCAAGAGCTTTAGGATGGTATGTAATGGCACTTGTTGACGTATTGGATTATTTCCCAAAAGATCATCCAAAACAAAAAGAATTAGTAGGCTATTTAAACAATGCTTGCGAAAGTCTTGCCAAATTCCAAGACAAATCTGGTTTGTGGTACCAAGTAACTGATAAAGGTGGTGAAAAAGGAAACTATTTGGAAGCTTCTGGATCTTCGATGTTTGCTTACGCTTTCGCAAAAGGAGCGAATAAAGGTTATTTACCTGCAAAATTTAAAAAATTGGCCAATAATGCTTTTGATGGTTTGACTAAGCAATTAATAAAAGTTGATGCCGACGGAACAATAACATTGACTCAAGCTTGTCAAGTAGCCGGTCTAGGAGGAACTCCATACAGAGATGGTTCCTATGAATATTATGTAAACGAAAAGAAAAAAGACAATGATCCAAAAGCTACTGGTCCTTTCATCTTGGCAGCATTAGAATTGAACAGATAAAAATAATATTCATTCAAATGAAATTTTCAAAAATAACAACTCTTTTTTTACTGTGCTTTGCCTTTCAAATAGTTTCGGCTCAGGAAAAGAATGAAAAACAATATTCACAAGTTTGGGTAGCCGACAATGGCGACGGAACTTATAAAAACCCAATCCTCTGCGCCGATTATTCCGATCCGGATGCGATTCGGGTTGGGGATGATTATTACATGACGGCTTCGTCTTTCAATTGCATTCCGGGCTTGCCCCTTTTACATTCAAAAGATTTGGTTAACTGGAAATTGATTGGCTATGCCCTTTCCAAACAAAAACCATTGGATATTTACAACAAAGTACAACACGGAAATGGAGTTTGGGCACCATGCATTCGATACCACAACAACGAATTTTATATTTATTACCCTGACCCGGATTTTGGAATCTATGTTGTTAAATCAAAAAAAATAGAAGGCCCTTGGTCTGAACCCGTAATGGTAAAAGAAGGAAAAGGATTGATCGATCCTACTCCTCTTTGGGATGAAAACGGCAAAACTTATTTGGCCTTTGCCTTTGCCGGAAGCCGAGCCGGAATAAAAAGTGCTTTAGCGGTTTGTACTATGAACTCTGAAGGTACCGCAGCAAATAATGATGATGTCATGGTTCTTGACGGTCACCCAGACGAACCAACCGTTGAAGGTCCTAAATTTTACAAACGAAACGGTTATTACTACATATTTGCACCTTCGGGAGGTGTAGCTACGGGCTGGCAAATTGTTATGAGGTCTAAAAACGTTTTTGGGCCTTACGAAAAAAGAAAAGTAATGGATCAAGGAAAATCTACCATTAATGGACCTCATCAAGGTGCTTGGGTACAAACACAAACAGGCGAAGATTGGTTTCTTCATTTTCAGGATCAATTTGCGTATGGGAGAGTCGTTCACCTTCAGCCAATGAAATGGGAAAACGACTGGCCGGTTATTGGCTCTGACCAAGACAAAAACGGAATTGGAGAACCGGTTATGACTTATAAAAAACCAAATGTTGGCAAAAAAGTATTCCCTATCCAAACACCTCCTGAAAGTGACGAATTCAACACTCCAAAACTAGGATTACAATGGCAATGGCATGCAAATCCGCAGATTGTTTGGGGACTACCAACAGCTATGGGATATTATAGTTTGAATTGTATTCCTGTTCCAAAAGATGCTACAAGCTTATTTGATGTACCAAATTTATTGTTGCAAAAATTTCCTGCCAATGAGTTTACCGCTACAACAAAACTAACCTTCAATTCGAGATTTGACGGTGAATATACAGGATTGGTAATCATGGGATTGGATTACAGTTTTTTATGCCTTAAACAAGAAGGAGGAAAACTATTTCTTTCGCAAAAAACAGCCAAAAATGTAGACAAAAAAGGTATTGAAACCCAAGGAAAAGCAGTTCCTGTTTCAAACAAAACCATTTACTTACAGGCGAAAGTAAAACCCGGAGGAATCTGTGATTTTTTCTATAGCGAAGACGGACAAAATTTCAATCCTATAGGTGAAAGTTTCAAAGCCAGAGAAGGCAAATGGATTGGCGCTAAAATAGGTTTTGTAGCGCTTCGTGAAGGTGTCATCAATGATGCCGGAAATGCCGCTATCGACTGGTTCAGAATAACAAAATAAACATTTGAAAAAATGAAGAAAATAAAAATAGTAATAGTTCTTGCGGTTCTAATTGGATTAAATACTTGTTTGTATTCGCAAATTAGCAACCAAAAATGGCCATCGATAATAAATGACAAAGAACCCTCTTGGTTTGCAACCAATGAAGCCAAAGAAGTCGCCGAAAATGTATTGCTGTATCAACGCAATATTGGAGGTTGGCCAAAGAACATCCAGATGCAAAATCCTTTGACACCTGCCGAAAAGCAAAAATTAATTGCCCTTAAAGCGGACACAAAGGAAGTAACCACCGATAATGGCGCCACTTGTCAGGAAATGTTATTTCTGTCCAAAATGTATGCACAGGTTCCTGATGAAAGGTACAAAAACGCTTTTTTGGCAGGTGTAGATTATTTGCTGAAAGCGCAATATGAAAACGGTGGATGGCCACAATTTTACCCGTTGAAAAAAGGATATTACACACACATTACGTACAATGATAATTCAATGGCAAATATCATGAATGTGCTAAAAGAGGTAGCCGAAAAAACAGATTATTACAGTATAAAAGCTCCTGATGCTACTGCTGAAAAAGCTCAAAAAGCTTTCAACAAAGGAATTGACTGTATCTTAAAAACCCAATACAAACAAAACGGTGTTCTAACCGCTTGGTGCGCACAACATGATGAAGTTACTTTACTTCCTGCCAATGCAAGAGCTTTTGAACTGGCTTCTTTGAGCGGTCAGGAATCGGCAAAATTGGTATTGCTTTTAATGTCTGTAAAAAATCCTTCTCCGGAAATCATTACTGCGGTTAACAGTGCTGTTGCATGGTTCGAAAAAACAAAAATTACTGATCTTAGAGAAGAGCGTGTCCCAGTTCCCAACAGTAAAATTATGGAAAAGGTAATGGTTAAAGATCCAAATGCTTCTCCACTTTGGGCGCGTTTTATGGAATTAAGCGACAATACTCCTTTCTTCTGCGACCGTGATGGAATAAAAAAAGCGACTCTAGCCGAAATTGGACAAGAGCGCAGAGTTGGTTACAGTTGGTACACCAATCAGCCAAAAGAAGTTTTAAAAAAGTACGAAAACTGGAAAAAAAAAATTGAAGGTGAAACTGTAGCTCCTCCAAAAAAAAAATCTGAAGTCACTTTAAAAGATGAATTCAATATTGTGGTGGATCAAAAAGGAAACGGCGATTTCAAAACCATTCAAGAAGCAATCAATGCCTCAAAAGCATATCCTGCCCAAAGAATAAGTATTTTAATAAAAAACGGAACTTATTATGAAAAAGTAAAAGTTCACGCCTGGAATACCCGAATTTCATTCATTGGCGAAAGCCGCGAAAATACAATCATAACTTTTGATGATTATTTCGGTAAAATAAATCTGGGGCGAAACAGCACTTTTTACACTGCAACTCTTTCAATTGATGGGAATGATTTTTTTGCCAAAAATCTCACCATTAAAAATACTTCGGGGCCAGTAGGACAAGCTGTCACAGTAAATGTTAGTGCCAACAGGGTGCAATTTAGCAACTGTTCATTCGAAGGTAATCAGGATACGCTTTATACTGCGGGAGAAGGGAATAAAAATTATTTCAAAGATTGTTATATAGAAGGTACTACTGATTTTATTTTTGGTGATGCTACTGTCCTATTCGAAAACTGTAACATTCACAGCAAAAGCGATTCGTATGCCACCGCGGCATCGACTCAGAACGAAATTCCTTATGGCTATGTGTTCAAAAACTGTAAGCTTACCGCTGACGAAAAAGTAACCAAAGCCTATCTTGGACGACCTTGGAGACCTTACGCTAAAACCGTTTTCCTGAATTGTGAAATCGGAAAACACATACTTCCTGAAGGTTGGAGTGCTTGGTCAAAATCGGAGGCTGCAACAAACTGTTTTTATGCCGAATACAAATGCTCAGGCGAAGGTTATCAACCAAAAAACAGAGTCTCTTGGTCACATCAATTAAAAGATTCGGAAGCCAAAAATTATTCGATCGAAAATATATTAGATTCAGACATTCCCGTTGGAACCAAAAAATGGTATTTGAGAACTAACTAAAACTAAAATCAATGAAATATAAAATCGTCTTTATATTCCTTTTTTCGTTAAGCTGTTTTGCACAAAATAATACATTCCCATCCGATAGTGTCAATGCGATTGTTAAACGAATTCAGTTGCCCGTAATTCCATCATTCAAAATTGAAGTGACTAAGCTTGGCGCAAAAGGAGATTCTATCAGCAATGCCAAACCTGCTTTTGATAAAGCAATGAATCTTTGCAAAAAGAACAACGGAGGAACCATTATTGTTCCAAAAGGAGTTTATACCCTCAATGGGCCAATCAACTTTGTGAGCAATGTAAAATTGCATCTCGAAGACGGAGCAAAAATCCGTTTTGGTTCCAATTCAAAAGACTATCCACTTGTTTTAACCAGTTGGGAAGGAACAATGCTTTACAATTACAGTCCAATGATTTACGGTAACAATGTTGAAAACGTTGCCATAACCGGAAACGGAATTATCGATGGTGAGGGCAAAAACACTTGGATTGAATGGAAAGCCCATGAAAAGAAAGACCAAATGTTAAGCCGCGAAATGAATCATAAAAACACGCCTGTCAAAGAACGTGTTTTTGGTGAAGGCCATTATTTGAGACCCCAACTGATTCAGTTTATCAATTCGAAAAAGATTCTTTTTGAAAATGTTCAAATAGAAGATTCTCCCTTTTGGTGCATTCATTTACTTAAAAGCAAAAGCATAACATTGCGCGGATTAAAATACAATGCCCATAACTACAACAATGACGGTATTGATCCTGAATATTCCAGCGATATTTTGATTGAAAATATCAAATTTGATAATGCCGATGATAATGTCGCCATCAAATCTGGTAGAGATGATGAAGGGCGCAGCAATTCGACCACGCCTTCTGAAAATATTGTTATCAGAAATTGCGAATTCAAAGGCTTGCATGCTATTGTGATTGGTAGCGAAATGTCAGCAGGTGTTCGAAATGTATATGTTGAAAACAGTAAATTCCGTGGATATTTAAAAAGAGGAATCTTCATAAAAACAAATTCGGATCGAGGCGGTTCTATCAAAAATCTTTATTTCAACAACCTTGCTTTTGGAAAAGTAGAAGACTGCATTTATATAACAGCCAACTACCACGGAGAAGGCAGCGGATTATATCCTTCTCAAATATCAAATGTTTCTTTTTCCAATATTTCTTGTAATGAAGTAACCAATACCGGAATCGTAATTGAAGGTTATCCAAATAAAAAAGTGGAAAACATCAAACTGGACAACATAAATATCCTTTCGGCAAAAAACGGAATGACAGTTACCAATTCTGAAAAAGTATCCATAAACGAGATAACAATCGGTGAAAAAGCCACAACACCATCATCCGCCAAATAATAATTTTAACACTAAAAAAAATGAAATATTTCATACTGATTCTAAGCTTACTATCGATTAATTGCTTTGGGCAACAAAAGAAAACGATCTACTCAATTGGCGATTCCACAATGGCCAATAAACCAACCGAAAATGGAAATCCTGAACGAGGCTGGGGACAAATGCTTCCTGAATTCTTTACTGATAATATAGTAATAGACAACCGTGCCATGAATGGAAGAAGTACCAAAAGTTTTATCAACGAAAAGCGTTGGGAAGCTGTCTATAAAGCTCTAAAGCCAGGTGATTATGTTTTTATTCAATTTGGACATAATGACCAAAAAGACAAAGATTCCACACGTTACACAAACCCGCATACTGCATATCGTCATAATTTGATTCGTTTTGTGGAAGAAAGCAGAGCAAAAGGCGCCATTCCAATTTTATTATCTTCAATTGCGAGACGAAATTTTAATGAAAAAGGAGTCCTGATTGACACTCATGGAGACTATCCTCTTGAAACCAGATTGGTAGCACAGGAATACAAAGTACCGTTCATCGACTTACAATATTACAGCGAATTATTGGAGCAATCATACGGGCCAGAAAAATCAAAAGAATTACACTTACACTATAAACCGGGAGAATTAGCCATATATCCTGAAGGTAAGGCTGATGACACTCACCTTTCTCCAAAAGGCGCAACAGCCATCGCAAAAATTGTTGTCGATGAATTAAAAAAAACCAATCTTGACATAGTTAAGTATATAAAAAAATAGCATAAATTAAACCAACTACAAAACAACTACAACATGCAGGACAACAACAAAACATTAGGAGAATTCATTATTGAAAATCAGAAAGATTTTCCCTATTCATCGGGGGAATTATCCCGAATTTTCAATTCGATAAAATTAGCGGCCAAAGTAGTTAGCTACAAAGTAAATAAGGCCGGATTAGTAGATATCATCGGTGGTGTTGGCGAAAAAAATGTTCAGGGAGAAGATCAGCAAAAGCTGGATGTATATGCTAACGAAGTTTTTATTCAAACCCTTATAAACAGGGAAATTGTATGCGGAATCGCTTCTGAGGAAAACGACGATTTTATAACAGTCGAAGGAAGTGACAACAGTCACAACAATAAATATGTCCTCTTAATGGATCCATTGGACGGTTCTTCAAATATCGATGTGAATGCATCGGTTGGAACTATTTTTTCGGTTTACAGAAGAATAACCCCAGTAGGAACTCCTGTTACTTTAGAGGATTTTTTACAGCCGGGAATCAATCAAGTTGCTGCCGGATACGTAATTTACGGAACCTCAACGATGCTCGTTTACACTACGGGTTGTGGCGTAAACGGGTTCACGCTCAATCCCGCCATCGGTACTTTCTACCTGTCTCACCCAAAAATGCAAGTCCCTGTTGACGGCTCGATTTATTCCGTAAACGAAGGGAATTATATTCATTTTCCACAAGGCGTAAAAGATTATATCAAATATTGCCAAATGGAAGAAGAAGACAGACCTTATACTTCAAGATATATTGGCAGTTTGGCTTCGGATATCCACAGAAACCTCATAAAAGGAGGTGTTTATTTGTACCCTACCAGTTCCAAAGCAGTAAAAGGAAAACTTAGACTTCTATACGAATGTAATCCGATGGCTTTTATAGTTGAGCAGGCCGGAGGAAAAGCTTCTGATGGAGTTAACAGGATATTGGAAATTACACCAACTGAATTACACGAAAGGTCTGCCTTTTTTTGCGGAAGCATCAATATGGTCAACAAAATTGAAGATTGCATGCTGCAAGCCAAGTTGAGTAAATATTAATCAAAACTCGATATTTATTTTTTGGAGCAGAAGCATAAGGTATTTTTTGGAAACATGGTTCCCGCTTTCCGTTTCAATCTCTTGTGTCTCGTCTTTAAGGACGAGACACAAGAGGATTTTCGCTGCACACGAGCAAAGCGAACTGACGAAGTAATCGGGGCTAAAAAAGTAACAAATGGTTTTCTTGCAAGCATTCCAAAAAAAGAAAAACCATTAAGAAATTAAGGTTCATTTAGTCTTAATGATTCTTAATCTTAATGGTTTATTATTTCAAAAAACTTTAATCCAAACTCAAAGTAATCTGACCGTCATCTTCTAGTTGGATTTCACCTTCTTCAATTTCAGTATTACCCTCTACTTCGAGTTCTTCCGGAATAACTTCTTCCGGCTCTTCATAAGGCAATGGTTCCAAGAGATTAACTTGTTTCAGTTTATCAGTCGTTAATTGGTTACCGAGTGCTTTAAAACCTTTTACGGCAATAAAAGACTCAATGTCAACAGTCATATTTTCTTTCTGAACTCCTTTTACCTTATTAAAAACCAATTCGGCTACAGGACGATAATCAGTAGCTACAATTTCCAGTCTCGAATTAGAATGTTCCGTGATAAAACATTCTTCCTTATTTTCGGTCTCTATCAAGAAACGTTTGATATAATAACGCTCTTTTTCACCATCATAATAAATGGCTGAAATTGGCTTTTTAGGAATCCATTTTTCCAAGACTATCATATCTTCATCAAAGTGAGTCGTTAATTCTGGCGTAATCACCTTTGATTTTCCAGCTTGCGAAATCACCAAGATTTTATCGCTTGGTCTAAATTCTCCCAACAACTCTCCTCTTGCATCTACATTCAGCCTTTGCACCGTATCATCAAACCAAATTTTTCTTGGTAAAAGCGTTGAAATACCTTTTTCTTTCAATTCGATTTTCTTGATTGGATATTTAGTTACCAAATTACCTTTGGATGCACGACCTTTAATCGCCAAAGAAGCAAAATCAATATCGAATTTCAATTTTTTGATACTTCCGATCTGACGTAATAAAATAGTGATTACCTCAGCTTCCCCATTTGGATTACATGAAAAATAGAGTGTTTGCGAACCATTTGTCTCATTGGTCAAATCATAGGTTTTGTCTCTCGTAACCCCCGAAACATTAAATCGTTTAATATAAGATGGACCGGATTTTCCATCTCGGTATATCATATTGTAAATGGTGCGTTTGTCGCTCTTGTCGAATACTGCGACATGTATAATATCTTTCCCCACAAAGGTTTTTGAATCCACTTTGGTAACCATCATTTTACCGTCTCGCAGAAAGACAATTACATCATCAATATCAGAACAATCCGTAACATACTCGTCTTTTTTCAAACTGGTTCCCACGAAACCTTCTTCCCTGTTTACGTACAATTTTGTATTTCTTAAAACTACTTTTGTGGCTTCGATATTATCAAAACTACGCAACTCAGTTTGGCGTTCACGTCCTTTACCGTATTTCTCCTTTAATTTCGTAAAATAAGCAATTGCAAAATCAGTAAGATGTTCCAAATTGTATTCCACTTCCTTCATTTCGTCTTCTAGTTTCGTGATAAGCTCATCAGCTTTATCTGAGTCGAAACGGGTAATACGAATCATCGGAATTTGAGTCAATCGGTGTAAATCATCATCATTTATTTCTCTCACAAATGATTTTTTGAAAGGCTCAAATCGGTCATACAAATACTTATAAAGCGATTCCCTGTCCCCATACAATTTGAAGTCAATGTACATTTCTTCACGAATAAAGATTTTCTCCAAAGTAGAAAAATGCCATTTATTTCGTAACTCCTCTAAATGAATTTCGAGTTCTTGTTTAAGCAAATCAACCGTTCTGTGAGTTGAAATTTTCAACATTTCGGAAACACCGATAAACAATGGTTTGTTATCCTCAATTACGCATCCCAAAGGCGCAACAGAAGTTTCGCAGGCCGTAAACGCAAACAAAGCATCGATGGTTTTATCCGGTGAAACGCCTGGGAAAAGATGAATCAAAATTTCAACATCGGCAGCGGTGTTGTCCTCGATTTTCTTGATTTTGATTTTACCTTTATCATTGGCTTTCAAAATACTGTCAATCAAACTCGATGTATTGGTCGAAAACGGAATTTGCGTAATCACCAAAGTATTTTTGTCCAATTGCGAAATTTTAGCACGCACACGTACACGTCCGCCTCGCATCCCATCATTATAATTGGAAACATCGGCAATACCAGCCGTCATAAAATCAGGGTAAAGCGTAAACGATTTTCCCTTTAATATTTTAATTGAAGCGTCAATTAATTCGTTGAAATTATGTGGCAAAACTTTAGTCGATAAACCAACGGCGATACCTTCTGCTCCCTGAGCCAAAAGCAACGGAAACTTTACCGGAAGATTAATTGGCTCTGCTTTTCTACCGTCATATGATACTCCCCAATCTGTGATTTTTGGCGAATACAAAACCTCCAAAGCAAATTTTGACAAACGCGCCTCAATATAACGGGGTGCTGCAGCACCATCACCTGTTAAAATATTTCCCCAGTTTCCCTGACAATCAATAAGTAATTCCTTTTGGCCAATTTGCACCATCGCATCACCAATACTCGCATCCCCATGTGGGTGATACTGCATGGTGTGTCCTACCACATTGGCAACTTTATTGTAACGACCATCATCCAACTCTTTCAGCGAATGCATAATACGACGCTGAACCGGTTTAAATCCGTCTTCGATAGCAGGAACCGCACGCTCCAGAATTACATACGACGCATAGTCAAGAAACCAGTCTTTGTACATTCCGGTAACTTTGGTAATGACATCCTCTCCTTCTTCTTCCTGATTTTCGTAAAAATGCTGCCCCTCAAAATGTTTGGCATCTACGTTAATAATTTCGTCATCTCCTTCTTGATTTTCATCAATAGGGTTTTCATCAAAATTATCCTCGCCGTCGTTTGGAATTATGTTATCGTCTTCTTCGTCTTTCATTTAATTATATTCAAATTATAATTTTATTTACTTTCAAGAAGTTCTTTTAAAGCTTCAACACTTGGTAAAACGGTCTTGTATTTACTTGCAAAAATCTGTTCGTTGTTTTCGGGCAAAGTATATTTTACCACTGCTTCACTCTTATTTTGGCAAAGTACAATTCCAATCGTTTTGTTCTCATCCTCCAAGCGCATTTCCCTGTCATAATAATTGACATACATCTGCATTTGACCCAAATCCTGATGCTTCAACTCTCCTATTTTTAGGTCAATCAGAACAAAACTTTTTAAAATTCGGTTGTAAAAAACCAAATCAATTCTGAAATGTTTATCCTCAAACGTAATTCTTTGCTGTCTCCCGACAAAAGTAAAACCATGTCCCAATTCCAATAAGAAATGTTCCAGTTTATTGATAATTTCTTCCTCTAATTGACTTTCCGAATACTGATGTAATTCAGGCAATCCCAAAAATTCCAAAATATAGGGATCTTTGATAATGTCTTTAGGTTTTTCGATAATTTGCCCTTGTTCCGAAAGTTTCAAAATTCCTTCTTTATCTCTACTCAAAGCCAATCTCGCATAAAGTGCCGAGTCGTATTGGCGCTTCAATTCCCGAACACTCCAATTGTGCTTTTCGGATTCTATTTCGTAAAAACGCCTTTCTTTTTCATCGTCAATCCTAATTAAGAAAATATAGTGGGTCCAAGTCAAATTGAAAAACGAAATCAATGATTTCGAAATTGATTCCTCAGAAAACGAAATCACTGATTTCGTTTTTTCATTTTCAAATTCCGCAGTCAATGTCTGCGGAATTTGAATTTTAGAATTCGTCATCGGTGATGACGAAATTGAATATGTTAAATAAAATTTCCTTATAAATTCTAAATTTCTAATAGAAAACCCTTTCCCAAACTCCTTCGTTAAATCTCTTGAAAGTCCTTTCAGAAGCTGTTTACCATATTCGGCTCTGTCTTTTCCATTTTGTTCTTCTTCAACAATGATTCTTCCTATTTCAAAATAGGTATATACCATTGTTGAATTTACGGTACGCAAAACCTGTTGTCGGGCATTTTGCAATAACTCGGCAACTTGTTGGAAAACAACTTTATTTTTAAGACCGTCTGACACTATACTCTTAAATTTTAAACTTCCTCCTCTACAACATCCAATTCTACCTTCAGATTCTTGATAATAAAATCCTGTCTGTCTGGTGTGTTTTTACCCATATAGAACGACAGCAACTGCTCTATCGAAGTGTTCTTGTCCATCATTACCGGATCAAGACGGATGGTGTCTCCAATGAAATTCTTGAACTCATCTGGTGAAATTTCTCCTAAACCTTTAAATCGGGTGATTTCCGGTTTTGGCTTTAGCTTCTCTATAGCCTCTTTTCTTTCCTCTTCAGAATAACAGTAAATGGTTTCTTTTTTATTACGAACCCTGAAAAGTGGTGTTTGCAGAATATACAAATGCCCTTCCTTGATCAATTCGGGAAAAAACTGAAGGAAAAAAGTAATCAACAACAATCGAATGTGCATTCCATCAACATCGGCATCGGTGGCGATCACAATGTTGTTGTAACGCAGTTTTTCCAATCCATCCTCAATATCCAGAGCGGCCTGCAACAAATTGAACTCTTCGTTTTCATATACAATCTTTTTACTCATCCCGTAGGAATTCAAAGGCTTACCACGCAAACTGAAAACCGCCTGTGTATTCACGTCACGAGATTTGGTGATCGACCCGGAAGCCGAATCCCCCTCGGTAATAAAAAGCGTGCTTTCCAAGTTTCTTGGATTTTTGGTGTCCGGAAGATGCGCACGGCAATCCCTTAATTTCTTATTGTGAAGATTGGCTTTTTTGGCTCTGTCTGTCGCCAATTTTCTGATTCCGGACAATTCTTTTCTTTCGCGTTCAGCCTGCAAAATTTTGCGCAATAATGCTTCAGCTGTCGGCGGATTTTTATGTAAATAATTATCTAATTTGGTTTTGATAAAATCATTTACGAAAGTACGCACTGAAACCGGCGGTGTTCCGTCATCAGAACCCATATCGGTAGAACCCAATTTGGTTTTCGTCTGAGATTCAAAAACCGGTTCCATCACCTTGATGCTAATGGCACTCACTATCGATTTTCTAACATCAGAAGCTTCAAAATTTTTGTTGTAAAACTCCCGAATCGTTTTCACAAGCGCTTCTCTGTAAGCCGCCAAGTGCGTCCCTCCTTGCGTCGTATTCTGACCATTGACAAAAGAGTGGTATTCCTCGCTGTATTGGGTTTTACTGTGTGTTAAAGCAATCTCGATATCATTGTCTTTCAAATGGATGATTGGATATTCTAAATCTTCTTCGTTGATGGTTTCTTCCAATAAATCACGAAGACCATTTTCCGAATAATATTTTTCTCCATTGAAAATAATCGTCAAACCATTGTTTAGATAACAATAATTTTTGACCATCTTAATTACATATTCTAAACGGAATTTATAGTTTTTGAAAATGCTTTCATCTGGTGTAAAAGTTACTTTTGTCCCTTTTCGTTTTGTGGTTTCGACAATGTCTTCTTCGGTAACTAAATTCCCAGCCGAAAACTCAGCAACTTTTTGCTTTTCATCACGTACCGATTCTACTCGAAAATAATTTGAAAGCGCATTAACGGCTTTTGTCCCGACACCGTTCAAACCTACCGATTTTTGGAAAGCTTTGGTATCATACTTTCCTCCGGTATTCATTTTGGAAACTACATCTACTACTTTCCCCAATGGAATTCCACGGCCGTAATCGCGAACCGAAACCGTTTTGTCTTTGATGGCTACCTCAATAGTTTTCCCCGAGCCCATAACGAATTCATCGATACAGTTGTCGAGAACCTCTTTTAAAAGAATGTAAATACCGTCATCCGGCGAAGACCCGTCTCCGAGTTTCCCTATGTACATCCCAGGTCGCATACGGATATGCTCTTTCCAATCGAGAGAACGGATATTATCTTCGGTGTATTGATTTTGATCTGACATTTTGGGATTTTAACGAATTTGTGCTAATGTAGTGTAATTCGGCAAATTTTAAAAGAGGAAAGCACCAAAGTTATCAAGAATGATATTGACAGGAAAAGAAGATAGAAATTAGAGGTTAGAAATCAGAAGCTAAAAAACTCATTTTGATTATTCTTCTTTTAGGAGGAAGAACATTTACTTTTCTCAGAAGTTTTGTTCCCACTCCACTTTATCTATTTCTTTAAAAAAAAAGAATATAGAATGTCACTTCACACGAGCGAAGCGAACTGACTAAGTAATCGGGACTAAGCATCAGCATTCCATTTTTTTTTTGATTTTACAAAAACCAGGAAAAATCAATAATTGAGTTAGAAATGAAAAATCAGAGATAAAATCCCCATCATAAAATAATAGTTCAAGATTTCTGATTTCTATTTTCTGATTTCTAACCTCTATTTTCTATCCTTAAAAAGAAATCCCAACCCCATTCCTTTGAGCATTTTTTTTTCGAAAGCCCAAAAGAATTTGAATTGTCCGAAAAGAAAACCTATTACAACCAACAGCACTTGATAGATCGGAAAAATTAAAAGTAATCTCACAGGAGTGTACCAATGCCCCAATTCATCTTTGGCTACTCCCAACCACTCACAAACCGGTTTGGACAACCAGGCTGAGGCCGATCCTGTAATGGCAAAAACGACAAAAATGATAGCCAACTGCCAATTAGATGTAAGTCCCCATCGCTGTTTTAATCCTTTCATTTTTAGTTTAGTCCTTTTTGCAAATATAAAAGATTTTAATTGTTGAATTGGTTTCAATTCTCTTTTTGTTTAGACAAACTACATGATTTTTTTTACTTTTTTGCCTCAAAAAAAAGACATTTACTGATTAGTAAATGCCTTAATCTATCGATTTATTTTTTTCAATTAATAAGAAAGAATTAGCAATCAACTTCTTATCTCGTGGGGACTCGCCCATATAATCGCTGATTGTATTTGTTTTGGAAATAGATCATATAATTATAAATAAGATAATTCACTTCGTAACCGTAATTAATCGTAGGACTATAATCAATGGTCATTTCGTATAAATTAGGATTATAAATTTGCGGTTGACGAACGCGGTTGTTCCATTCCAATACATATTGGTAATTTTTGGTTTCCATATAAGATTGCGATAAATATCCTCTTGGGTAAGCTGTCGAAGCCAACCAAAAATCAAAACCAGGTTCAATGATAATCACTTCGTATTCGAGTTCTTCATTAACAATTTTTACGGTGTCACTACTCTTTGTTGCTACTTTAGGTTTGTCGGCAGTAGCAACATTCGATTTTGAAGTACTACACCCAATAATTATCAAAAGAACAATCAATATATAAATTACTTTTTTCATATGTTGACATATATTTTTTTTTGATCATATGTAATTGCTTCGCCGATTCGCTATCACTCGGGTCGCAATCAACATTGGTCTTTGCGATCAATTTTCGTTGATGCTCTTTTCATAGTAAATAACTGTTTTTAAGCATCCTAAAACAATCCCAAAGAATTCTTCATAATTAGTTAAAAATTAAATTTCAACTGTATAACCTATCAAAGTTATAACATTTTAGGCTGATATATTCTGTCTTAAACTTAAATTTAATCAGAAAAAGAATCTTTTTTGAAATAAATTTCATTTTATATTTCATCACTTTCACCCATAAAAAAAGACATTTACGTTTTGCAAATGCCTTTCCTGATTGTTTATTCAAATTTTATTGATCTCAAATAAAGTTTAAAATTATGCACTTTATTGCATTTGCTTTTTAGCTTCTAAAAATATTAATTTGCCACAGATTCACAGATTTTAAAATCATTTTAATCTGTGAATCTGTGGCAATTTCACAACTTTTTCGGAATCCAACTTTGCATACTTTATTTTACCAAGCCAAAACTAGAGACTTTCAGTCCACAGTGGTTTATTTATTTCCCAAAAAGCTTTCCTAAAAAGCCTCCGATTCCGCCTTTGTTTTTTGTTGCCGCTATGGCATCATCCATATCCAGTTTTCCATCCGCATTTTGATCCAAACCAAATTGGGTTCCATATTTTGAAATAGCATCCATTATTCCTGATGTTTGAGTGCCACCTCCTGAAATAGCCCCAATCAAATCTGTTAACTGAAAACTGTCATTTGGATCATTGGCTTTACCTACTAATCCTCCAAGTATTTTAGGAATCATACTACCTGCCACACCTGCGGCATCACTACTACTCAAACCAAATTTCTCGCCTAAACTTCCGGTAAGTTGTTGGGTGATCTGTTGAACAGCCGGATTCGAAGGATCCTGAGCATTATTTCCTTGGAGTAATCCTGCAAGTTTTTCGATGCCACCCCCTGAAGCCATTTGCTGTAAGCTAGAAAATATAGAATTTCCTGCTTCATTCATTACCGCCTCATTATGTTCATTTGGAACCGCATTGTTATTAACAACTGCTTCTTGTCCAAATTGTTGTACTAATTGTGTTAATTGCTCAAACATAGGTTTTTGATTAAAGTTAAACATCAAATTTAATCAAAAAAAAGTGGCAATCTGTTAATTGAAGTTAACAAATTACCACTTGATAATTTAAATTCGGTCAGTTATTTATTTCACTAATGATTTATTAAACAGACTGATAATTTGATGTGCAAGTTCAGCACCAATTCTGTCCTGAGCTTCCAATGTAGAAGCACCAATATGAGGCGTTAATGAAATTTTCGGATTCATTAGAATTGGTATTTCAGGATTGGGTTCATTTTCATACACATCCAATCCGGCAAAAGACACCTTATCGCTATCCAACGCATTCACAAGTGCCACTTCATCAATAGCACCACCTCTTGCACAATTTACGATTCCAACACCGTCTTTCATCAGTTCAATTTCCTTTTCACCAATAACGTGTGTATCCTGTGCAGGAACATGTAACGTAATGAAATCGGATTCAGCAAATAAAGATTCCAATGATTGTGAAGCAAGTGATATCGAAATCGACTGCCCATCAAAAAAAGGAATTTTTATATCTTTTGTTGGAACATCGGTATCACTATAAATTACCTTCATTCCAAGACCGATAGCCATTTTTGCTGTGGCCTTACCAATACGTCCCATACCGATAATCCCGAGTGTTTTCCCTCTCAACTCGATACCGTTTGCATAGGCTTTCTTCAGGCCGTTAAAATTAGTATCTCCTTCAAGAGGCATGTTTCTATTGGAATCATGCAAGAATCGTACACCTGAAAACAAATGAGCAAAAACCAACTCAGCCACAGACTCTGATGAAGAAGCCGGAGTATTTAAAACATAAATCCCTTTGCTTTTCGCATATTCAACGTCAATATTATCCATTCCTACACCTCCACGACCAATAACTTTAAGATCAGGGCAAGCATCGATAATATCTTTACGAACCTTTGTTGCACTACGTACCAAAAGAACATTTATATTGTTTTTATTCACAAAATTAGCCACTTGCTCTTGAGCCACTTTTGTTGTAATAACTTCAAATCCGGCCTTTTCTAAAGCTTCAATACCACTTTTTGAAATTCCGTCGTTTGCTAATATTTTCATTTATCAAAAATTAAACGATTTAAACATTAAAAAACGCTTAAACCATTAGACAATTATACCTCTTTCTCCAAAGCTTGCATCACATCAACAAGCACTTGTACACTTTCCAAAGGAAGCGCATTGTACATAGATGCCCTGTAACCTCCAACTGAACGGTGTCCAGGCAATCCTGAGATTCCTGCAGCTTTCCACATCTCATCAAATTTAGCCGAATGTGAATCATCATTCAACAAGAAAGTCACATTCATATTCGAACGGTCTTCAACGGCCGCTGTTCCTCTGAACAATGGGTTTCTGTCAATTTCTGCATAAAGCAAAGCTGCTTTGGCGTCATTTATTTTTTCGATAGCCTCAATTCCACCTAAGTTTTTTAACCATTTTAAAGTCAAAAGTGATGCATAAACTGAAAATACCGGTGGCGTATTGTACATACTATCCGCTTTGATATGTTTAGCATAATCCAGCATACTTGGAATTTCACGACCTGTTTTACCAAGAATTTCTTCTTTGATAACAACCAAAGTCGCTCCGGCAGGCCCCATATTTTTTTGAGCCCCAGCGTAAATGATATCAAATTTTGAAAAATCTAATTTTCTTGAAAAAATATCAGAACTCATGTCACAAACAATTGGCAAATCAGTTTCCGGGAATCCCTTCATTTGGGTTCCAAAAATTGTATTATTGCTCGTGCAGTGGAAATAATCCGCATCTGCAGGTATAGTATATCCTTTTGGAATATGATTATAGTTTTGCTCTTTAGAAGAAGCTACAACAACTGTATCTCCTAAAAATTTTGCTTCTTTTATAGCAGCCGAAGCCCAAGTTCCTGTATCTAAATATGCCGCTTTTCCATTTACTTTCATCATGTTGTAAGGAATCATTAAGAATTCCAAACTTGCTCCTCCTCCAAGGAATATCGCTTTATAACCTTTCCCTTTTAAATCCAAAAGCTCCAAAACCAATTCTCTTGCTTCTTCCATTACGGCAACAAAATCCTTACTACGGTGCGAAATTTCTAAAAGCGACAATCCAGAATCATTAAAATTTAAAATTGCCTGAGCTGATTTTTCAAAAACTTCTTGCGGTAAAATACAAGGTCCTGCGCTGTAGTTGTGTTTTTTCATGATGTAGTTAGTATTTGTTTTTAATTTAATTCAAAATTGATAATTATATAAAAACCGATATTGATTCGATTCGGTTATTTTGAATCTCGTCAATTTCAGGCAGTGTTTATTCTAAAATTTTTAGAAATGCAAATTTCGGGAATAAGAGACAAACAACTGTTAAATTATTCGCAATAATATTAAAAAACATTATGTTTATATTGTTGACAAAAACGATATAGTATCAACATTATCTGCATAATCCCATAAATTAGGTTTTTGAGTGCTTCCGAATGCGATACTGTTTTTCACAAGATTATTACTCACAATACACTGAATTTTGTCACTTTCGGTTTCTAAATCTTTTTCCAAAGTATCCAGATTTTCATAGTACTCATAAAAAATACTCGAAATAGGCGAACCATAACTTGGATCTTCTTTTAACGTCAGGAATCCATTGTCTAGCAATTTGAAATTACTCATCAAGAAAACTGCTTTATTATAATCGTAATTATTGGCATATTTTTCATAATGAATCACATCCTGATACTCGAAAATCGCTTCAAAAAAGGAATCAAAAGAATAGCCTTTTGGCACGAAAAGTTTAGAAACATTTCGGCATCCTAAACCAAAATATCTAAAAATATCTTCTCCAAGAGCAACTAATTGCTGTCTTGTTTCTTTGCCATTCAAAACTGCAACTGAGTTTCTGTTTTTCCGTATAATAGAAGGCTTGTCTTTGAAATAAAATTCAAAATAACGGGCGGTATTATTACTTCCTGTAGCAATTACAGCGTCAAAACCTTCCAATTTTCCTTCCACAAAAGTGATTTTGGATTTAAATTCAGGTTCAACGGCAATCAAATAATTAGCCAAGAATGGCAAAAGATGTTGATCATTTGAAGATGTTTTCACCAAAACATCATGACCAGCAATCAAAACCGACAAGAAATCGTGAAATCCAACCAAAGGAATATTCCCAGCCAAAACCAAAGCAACTTTTTTTGGTTCTACTTTACTCAAATCATATTTAGAAAGCCATTTGTCCAGATTTTCATCAGTCAAAGCATCTGCCCAAGATTGTATCGAAAAAAACACTTGTTCAGGCGTGTACCAACCATTATGCGATTGTGAAAGCTGAATTAAATCGGTGAATTTTTCAAAAAATAAATCATTACCAAATACATTTTCATCCTTTACACTATTCCCTTCTTCGAATTGACCTAGGAAATTACCTAATTTAACAAATGCGTTTTTTTTTGTATCTAATGTCATAATGCTTGTTTATGAAAAGTTTTGATTGTAATTTTGCGCAAAAATAAGCTTTTTATAAGCTTTAGACAAAAGTTGAGTTCAGTATTCGTATTTCATTTACAGAACTTAACCGTTTTGAACTTACAACCTTAAAAATTAACTGATAATGGCGATTATTATAACTGACGAATGCATAAATTGTGGGGCTTGCGAACCGGAATGCCCAAACACAGCTATATATGAAGGTGCAGATGATTGGAGATATAAAGACGGTACAAAACTAAAAGGTAAAGTAGTTTTACCTGACGGAACTGAAGTAGATTCAGAAGAGGCTCAAACGCCAATCTCTGACGAAATATATTACATTGTACCAGGAAAATGTACAGAATGTAAAGGATTCCACGATGAGCCACAATGTGCTGCTGTATGTCCGGTTGACTGTTGTATTCCTGATGACAATCATGTTGAAGACGAAGAAACTTTATTGAACAGACAAGCTTTCTTGCATAACGAATAAAGTTTTCCTTTTATAAATTCATAAAACCTGTGTCTTTACGCAGGTTTTTTTTTACATCATTCTTTTTCCTAAAAAAATGATAATTAAATCTTTTTTCATATTTTTAAATCAAATTTTTTAAACTAATTGATTATCGGTATTTTAAAACATGAAAAAAATACTTGTTTTATTACATCTTTTTTTAGCCATTAATGTTTTTTCACAGACGAATGAAAGAACATTAATTCTTTTGGATAGCGAATCCAACTCACCAATTGAAGATGCCTCCATTTTGATTTTAAAAACAAAACAAGTCTTAATGTCTAATAGTGAAGGAAAGGTGACTTTTGAACTAAAAGGCGGTTCCAATATTAAAGTAACACATTCCTCCTACTTGCCAGTTACTCTGAAATGGGCCTCATTAAATCAATCGGAAAATATAATCTATTTAAAAAGCAAAGAAAACGCTCTTGACGATATAGTTGTAACCAAACAACATCCTCAGCAAATAATCAAAAAATTAGTCGAAAATTCGATTAAAAAACTGAATGTTCCTGCGCGATTAAAAACCTATTCCAGAGAGTTTTTTAAATCAAACGGAGATTATGTTTACTATAATGACGGCCTAATTAATTTTCAATTATACAAAGAACAAAAAAAAATAAAGTCGGTTTTATTAGTCGAGCAAAACAGATCATTTGGCCTAATTGACGATATAATCAGTTCAGATCTTTTAGGGTATAATCTAAATGTAATGATGGAGAAATATTATACCTTCAAGGTTTTAAGACCACTATTGGACGAAAAATCAAGAAAAAAATACAATTTTCTCGTGAAAGTATCCCCTTTAGATGAAGCCTATAATGAAATAACCGCCATTCCATTAGAAGGCACAACCGAGCTATTGGATGATTACAAAATAGTTTATGACACCAAAAGAAAAATAATAATTGAAATAAAAACTGAAATATCTCCAACAACATTATCAGCAGTCAAAGAAGACAACACTAAAGGAGTCAGAAACATATCCCGCTCTCTTTTCAAAACTAATTATAGAGTCGATGCCGAAAACTACTATTTAATTAGCTCAAAAGAAGAAATTAATTTCAATATCAATACCGGGAACGAAGTCAAAAATATAGAAGTACTCAACAACTTGATAACAATGAACTTCAATGTTCAAAACTACACTTATAAGGAAAGTGATGTCTTTAAAGACAAAACCCTTTTCAATATAAGAAATTCTATATTGACAGACTATTGGAATGTTTCGGGTTTAACACCTACTGCCAAAGAATTGGAGATTATAAACAATATCAAAGGAACTTTCTAGCCTTAATCACGTAAGTATCGAACGCATAAGTTTTTCGATCAATTATCTCAAGGATTTCAAATTTATTGAGATATAAAAACAGCTGCATTTCATTTAATGTAAATACCCTGACAGTAGAAAAATCATCCAACAACATTTCTTTTTCATTATCTACGACCCTGTAATATTTCGCACTCCAATCCAGCATAAAATTTTCCATCGGAGTAGTTTCCCAATGGCTTTCCCGAATGTATTTTGTTCCTTCATAATTCGCTTCATGAAATATTATTTGATTTTCTTTAATCAAAGGAATAAAGCGATTGGCATCGATAAAATCAAAAATAAAAATCCCGTTTTGGGTCAGATTATTATAAACCGATTCAAAAGCATCGATCACATCTTCATTGTTTATCAAATAACTCGTTGAACGTCCAGTTATAATAATTGCATCAACGGGGCTTTCCAGCGAAAAATGACGCATATCGCCATGTATAAAAGTACAGGTTTTATTTTTTTCCAAAGCAATATCAATCATGCTTTGGCTATAATCAAGCCCCAAATAATTATGGTTATTATCAAGAAATCTTTTGGCTAGATTCCCTGTCCCACTCCCAATTTCAAGTATAGAATTGCATTTATTTTCGTGGATTAACTTATTATAGAATTCATATTCTTCATCATAATCAATAAAGCTTTGGTACATGGCATCAAAAATCGCGGCCATTTTTCCAATAAATAAATTTTCCATGATAATAAATATTACTGCGTATAAATTTAAGGAATTAAAAGAAATCTACTTCAAAATTATTTTTCCTCAAATAAGCCTACTATTTATTTTTTGAAGCAGAAACATTCTGCATTTTCAGAAAGCATCCTCCCGCTCCTTCGTTGCAATCTCTTGTCCTGAACCCCAGAACAAGAGGATTTTCACTTCGATCGGGGCTAAAATTCAGCATTCTGCTTTTTTAGAATCATCAAAAAAATTAAGAATCGAACTCAGGTTACAAGCTTTAATCATATATTTGCAAACTTTTAAAAAAGATTATCATAAAAATAAATAACAGTTCTCTGTTATTTGTAAACAAACATAACATGAAAGCAGGAATTGTAGGATTACCAAATGTTGGAAAATCAACATTGTTCAATTGTTTATCAAATGCAAAAGCGCAAAGTGCCAACTTCCCATTTTGTACTATCGAACCCAACATTGGGGTAGTAAATGTACCTGATCCAAGGATTAACAAATTGGAAGAATTAGTAAAACCGGAGCGCGTACAAATGGCAACGGTAGATATCGTGGATATTGCCGGATTGGTAAAAGGAGCCAGCAAAGGTGAAGGACTGGGAAATCAATTCCTTGGAAACATCAGAGAGTGTAACGCCATTATTCATGTTTTGCGTTGTTTTGACAATGACAATATTGTTCACGTTGACGGAAACGTAAATCCAATCCGTGACAAAGAAACTATTGACATTGAACTACAATTAAAAGATCTTGAAACGGTTGAAAAACGTTTGGAAAAAGTAAACCGTGCTGCAAAAACCGGAAACAAAGAAGCACAGACTGAAAAAGCGCTTTTGGACCGAATCAGAGAGGCTCTTTTGCAGGCGAAATCAGCTAGAACTGTTATTCCACAAAGCAATGACGAAGAAGCTTTGATGGAAAGTTTCCAATTGATTACTACAAAACCCGTTTTATATGTTTGTAATGTTGACGAAAATTCGGCTGTAAGTGGTAACAAATATGTAGACCAAGTCCGCGAAATGGTAAAAGACGAAGAGGCTGAAGTAATTATCCTTTCAGTAGGAGCAGAAGCCGATATCACCGAATTAGAAAGCTACGAAGAGCGTCAGGTTTTCCTTGAAGATATGGGACTTGCTGAGCCAGGAGCATCGGTTTTAATCCGTGCAGCTTACAAATTATTGAAACAACAAACGTATTTCACAGCTGGTGTAAAAGAAGTTCGTGCCTGGACTATCAATATTGGAGCTACTGCTCCACAAGCAGCTGGAGTTATCCACACCGATTTTGAAAAAGGATTCATTCGTGCCGAAGTGATTTCATACGACGATTATGTTCAATATGGCTCCGAAGCTAAAGCTAAAGAAGCTGGTAAATTCAAAGTTGAAGGAAAAGAATATGTTGTAAAAGATGGTGATGTAATGCACTTCAGATTCAACGTTTAATTTCTAGAGAATAGAGAATAGAAAAGAGCCTGCAAGAGTAAATTTTGCAGGTTTTTTTTATGGACCAATTCCAGCTTTTCGTTTCAAGATTTTTCCATAACGCCTTTTTTTCTAAGACCATAAAGGAGCTTCCGTTGGTCGCTCTTTTTAGTCAAGAAGAAAATAGGCTTTATGAAAAAATGCTTTCCACTGCAATCTGGGGTAACCAAAAGATTTGTGCTTAAATCTGATTTTGTTTTTTTATGCGTAAATTCACTTAAAATTTATTCGTTAATGAAATGAAAAAAATCTATTTGCTTCTAGGGTTGCTGGCTATTTTTTGCTGTAAAAGAGCAGATGAACCAGCCGAAGTTGGTTTTGCCATACGTTTTGAAAATCCGCAACCCATAAATGACTTGGAATTGTCTAAAATTCCAAATAAATTCAGGGGGCTTTTTATGAATGCAGACTCCGTCTATTTTAATATTACCGACAAAATGATTCTTCGGGAATATTACAACAAATCTAGATTTCACAAAAGGTTATTGGATTCCATAAAAGGAGAATTTTATTTAAAAGGGAATCAATATATTTCCAAATTTAATAAAGATATTTATGATTATAGGTATCTCGGTGATTCAGTCGAATTTTCCAACAGAAGGATAGATACATTTTTTATTTTTTCGGATGCACAAAAAGCAAAACGAATTGACGGACAATTGATCCTAAATTACAAGGATTCCATTTATTGGAAAATAAAAACAATTAGTCTGGATAAGACTATGCTTAAAATAAAATACATTTACTCTGAAGAAGATTTGAAAAGAATGGATTCAGTGACAAAAATCAAATCAACAATAATTGACTCTTCTTTATTTATTTTAAAACCCTCAAGAAACGAATTTAAGCTGATTATAAATTTAAAGAAATTTGGAGATGAATGGGAATACAAGAAAATCACAAAATAATTTAAGACAATTGTCGGTTCGTTTTTTATTTTTACTTTTTAATAAAACCAATTCTATATGAAAATCATTGCCTTTGCCGGAAGTCCAAGTAAAAAATCAATCAACAAAAAATTAGCAACTTATGCCGCTGGTTTATTCAATAATACAGACACAGAAATACTGGATTTAAACGATTATGAAATGCCTTTATTCAGCGTTGATAAAGAAGCTGTAATTGGTCAACATGAATTAGCAAAAGCCTTTTTGGAAAAAATAGCCTCTGCCGATTTTTTAGTAGTTTCTCTTGCCGAAAACAACGGTAATTATTCTGCAGCATTCAAGAATCTTGTAGATTGGTGTTCAAGAATAAATGGAAAAATATTTCAGGAAAAACCAATGTTATTGATGGCAACATCACCGGGTGCGAGAGGTGGAGCCAGCGTACTTGAAATCGCAAAAAACAATTTTCCACGCTTTAATGCCGACATAAAAGCTGTATTTTCATTACCAAGTTTCAATGATAATTTTGATGTAGAAAATGGTGAAATTTCAAATTCTGAATTTGATAATCAATTAAAAGAGATCATAAAAAACTTATAATTTTCGAGACTAACCTTTTGGTTTTTCTATTTCTTTTCTCCTTTAATCCAATAAGTGTATATCCAAGTCAGGGTAAAAGAAGGTACAACATCTGTAAATGGCAATATTTCTTCAATAAAAGTCAAAACACCCGCTACTTTCCCTACTCTGCCTTGGTACATTTTGGTCATTAAAAAACCGGCAAGTGGTGCCCAAATAACATCGCCAAATTCGCCAATCCCCGGAATTGTAAAAGACAACATACCGATTGCATCGAAGAGAATTCCTAAAACCAAATTTTTGGTTTTTAAGTTATTTTTTATTGCTATCGCGTTTTTAGCTTCCATTTCTTGAAATTAAATTTATTATAAATATACAAATCTAAACGCTAACTTTCAGATTTTATGTTTGCTATAACTAAATTGTTTCATGAGTTTCTCGAAAATTTTTAACCTCAAAGAATTAAGATAAATTACCAAATACTTTGTTTCTTTGTAAAAACAGTTTGAAATGATACACGCAAAAAACATACATAAATATTTTGATCAGCTTGAAGTACTTAAAGGAGTAGATTTACATATTAAAAAAGGTGAAATTGTTTCAATTGTTGGTGCTTCAGGCGCAGGAAAAACAACTCTATTGCAAATTTTGGGAACATTGGACAAACCAAGCCCAACAATCCCCGGAGGAACAATTGAAAGCGAAAAAAAATCAATTTCTTTAACCATTAATGGAGAAGATATTTTGAAAATGAACGACAAATCATTGTCCAAATTCAGAAATCTGAACTTAGGGTTTATTTTTCAATTTCATCAATTACTGCCTGAATTTACGGCTTTGGAAAATGTTTGCATTCCGGCTTTTATAGCCAATAAACCAAAAGCTGAAACCGAAAAGGAAGCAAAAAAATTATTGAAATACTTGGGATTGTCCCACAGAATAGATCACAAACCGAACGAGCTTTCGGGAGGGGAACAACAACGCGTTGCCGTAGCAAGAGCTTTAATCAACAAACCCGACGTCATTTTTGCCGATGAACCTTCTGGGAATCTGGATACGCATTCTGCAGAAAACTTACATCAATTGTTTTTCCAACTTCGGGATGAATTTGGACAAACATTTGTAATTGTAACCCATAATGAAGAACTAGCCAATATGGCTGACAGAAAATTAGTTATGGTTGATGGGCAAATAGCAGACAAATAATAATTTAAAATGGTTCTGATTCTATTAAGTTGGATTTATATCTTTTTTTTGGCAATTAATCTCGGTTTTATCACCGACAAAATCCTACGACTAAAAAATCGAAATTTTGTTATCCATTCGGTTTTAGGGCTTTTTGCAAGCACTATTTTCAGTAGTATTTGGGCTATTTTTGGGAGAATAAATATTGAGTTTCACATCATTCTATTACTCGCTAATCTTGCCATTTTTTTAAAGTATCAAAAAGAAATTTGGCTTTTGTATAAATCCTTTTTTCAAGAATTATATTCACTTACACTTTCTTTAAAAATAGCATTATCCATTACAACAATCTTAATTTTAGCTCAATGCGCTTCCATTCCCTATGTATTGGATAACGAATCGTATTACATCCAAACCATAAAATGGATTAACGAATATGGCTTTGTAAAAGGTTTGGCCAACTTACATTTTTTCCTCGCACAAACAAGCGGTTGGCATATTCTGCAAAGCGCTTTCAATTTTTCATTTTTATACGATAAATTCAATGATATAAGTGGTTTTTGTCTTTTGCTAGGAAATATATTCTCAATAGTAAAATTGAATGATTATTTCAAAAACAACAATCAAAATTACCTAATTATTGGACTGCTCCCATTGGCAAACGTGTTTTTCTTCCAATTTATAAGTGCTCCTTCGCCGGATATTCCTATTTATATTTTTTCATTCGTTATCTTCTTTTATTTTTTAGAAAATTTCAAAACACTTACTGTTGAAAATTTCAATCTGATAGTGATTTTGGTTCTGTTTTCGTTGTTTATAAAAACCACTTCAGTTGCTCTAATTTTACTTCCGATTCTTTTATTCTTCAAAAATCTAAAAAAACTAGTACCTCATCTTCTAAAACCAATACTAATTTCAATTATTGTTTTAACTCTTTTTATGGTTAAAAATACCATTATCAGTGGTTTTCCATTTTTCCCAATAATTAATTTTCATTTCTTCGAACCTGATTATAAAATTCCGGAAACAATTGCTAGATTATATTATCAGGAAACAAAGCTGTATGGTTACTTTTTAACAAATGAACAATACGATAAAATGTCTGTTTATGAGCTATTCATAAGATGGATTTCTTTACCAAAACTCCATGGCTTATTTAATAAATTGAGCATTTCCCTTATTATTATCTGCCCGATATTAATATACAAGCGTTTTCACAAAAAGGCTATATGGTCTCTTTTCTTTATCATGTGCTTACAGCTTGTACTACTCCTTTTTTCTTCTCCACAGTACCGATTCTACATGAATTTTTTATTGTTTTTTTCTTTTTTCTTATTTGCTTTAATTGTAAACAAAGAAAAACCCATAATTATCTCTCTATTCTTATCGATTCTTATCGCAGGATTCATTTTAATTATCCCAATTGATTTAAACATTTTTACCAACAATAAATTCATTTTATCCACAAGCAATTTTTCAACTAAGAATATCATTTTTCCCTATAAAAACACAAAGTCAGACACTGCTTTTGAGTACCTACAAACCGGAAATCTCAAATATTATTCACCTTTAGAAAATGCTTTTTTTTGGTCTGCAGGCGATGGAAAACTTCCCTGTGTAAATAAAGCTCAAATCGAATATTTCAATTACTATTACCACATAAAACCACAAATGCGGACAACTGATTTAAAAGATGGTTTTTACGCCAAAAAAACTTCGAAAGAATAAAACTATGAATAAAACTGAACTCAAATCTTTTCTGGACGAGAAAGTAGCTTTGTACAATAACACCGATTTCATCGAAAGTGATCCTGTCCAAATTCCACATTTATTTACCCAAAAGGAAGATATCGAAATTGCGGGGTTCCTCAGTGCATCGATTGCTTGGGGCAACCGCAAAATGATTATCAAAAACTCTCATAAAATGATGGATTTGATGGGTAATTCACCTTATGACTTTGTGATGTCACATCAGGAAACCGACTTAGAACGACTGGAATCTTTTGTTCACAGAACGTTCAACGGACAAGATTTCATTGGTTTTATTAAAGGATTACAACATATTTATCAAAATCACGGCGGACTGGAATCTGTATTTGCAAAACATCAGGAATCCAATTCTATGCAAAAAAGCATTTCCGAATTCAAGAAAATATTCTTTGAGATTCCACACCAAAATCGTACCCAGAAACACATCTCAGATCCAATGAATGGTTCGGCAGCGAAAAGAATCAACATGTACCTAAGATGGATGTGCCGTCAGGATAACAAAGGAGTTGATTTAGGAATTTGGAAATCCATTTCAGCTTCACTACTATCCTGTCCGCTGGATGTTCATTCCGGAAATGTGGCACGAAAACTAGGTTTACTAACCCGAAAGCAAAACGACGGAAAAGCATTAACTGAATTAGATTCAAATCTTAGAGAATTAGACCCTATCGACCCTGTAAAATATGATTTTGCTTTATTTGGGTTGGGCGTTTTTGAAGGTTTTTAGGCTAAGAAACTGTTGCTCCCTTTTCATTTTGTCTATTTACAAATACACTATCACTACAAACTGTTTCTATTATTTTAATCAAAAGATTAAGAATAATCATTATCTTTATGTATTATTTAATAAAAAAATAGCCCGATAATGGCTTGATTTTTGTAATATCATTCAAAACGCCCCACTGTAATGGATGTATTGGTATATTATTTAATTCTCATTATCCTCCCCATCATGACCGGTGGGCTTTTCTTATTAATAGCCACTCTCATCATCAATAGATTTTTTTACGACTTATCCAAACCAAAACTGGAAGCTGCAAAAAGTGAAATCGACAACTTTTTAACCAATATGATTTTTACTCCTTTTGAAAAGAGTTATTTCAAAACGGAAATTGAAGCATTCAAGAAAACTATCCCTTTTAAAAAAAAATGGTGTAAAAAATTAGTGCTGAACGAAATTATTTTTTTGAAATCGAATTTGAAAGGTGATGTTACCAAAACTTTCCAATTTATATACGAACAATTTAATTTGTTTGAATACACTTTAAAACTTATAAAAAGCCATAGATTCTATTTGAAGTGTCTTGGAATGTACCAATTGGAATCATTAGGATATAAACGAGGGTATCTTTTTATCGTTCCTCTACTAAACCATAAAAATAAAAGTGTCAAATCCAGAGCTTTTTTGACTTTAATTTCATTGAGACCTAATAAATTAGAAACTCTAATTGATTTCTCGCATCAAATCACTATTGCCGAAGAAATCAACATCATGGATATTTTACACCAGAAAAAAACAAAAATACCAACCAATTTGAATCAATGGATTAAATCTGAAAATGTTTCAATCATCAAATTAGGAATTAAACTAATGGTATTTTACAACTATACCAATGACAATGAAACCATTATAAAACTACTAAAACACAATGATAAATCTATTCGTTATGAAGCCATTATTGCAGTGAATTTCTTATACATTCACGAAGCCGAAACTGTATTAATCGAACAATTTAAGCAAGAAGACACACAAAATAAATTAGAAATATTCAACACACTTTCAGAAATTGGCATGAAAGATTCTGAAGAATTTATCGCAGAATTATTGGAAAATAAAACAGCCGAAAATATTAAACTTGAAGCCGTTTATTGTCTAAACAAAATAAACCCAAATTATTTTGATGAACATTTTCTTGATAATGAGGATGTCCAAAAAATGGTCAAACATATTAAAACACCTTATATCTAATGCTAGAAAGTATCTTAAATATATATGCTTATTTCGTAGGAATATTTTCCTTAACTTATATCATTTGCTATTGCATTTTGGCAATACTGTCCTATTATGCAATAAAAAGATATCTGAACACCAAAAATTACATTCCAAACAATGTCATCATCAAATCCAATTATATTCCAGGAGTTTCAGTTATCGCTCCAGCATTCAATGAAGGAGCAACAGTTGTATATAATGTAAAGTCATTGCTCTCACTGACATACCCAAAATATGAGGTGGTGCTAGTAAATGATGGCAGCAGTGATGATACGCTTGAAAAACTGATCCAAGAATTCGAATTAATAAAAGTTGATTTTTATTATCAGGAAAAAATTAAAACCAATGGTAAGGTAAGAGGTCATTATAAATCTACAAATCCGCTTTACTCTAAATTATTGGTCGTTGATAAAGAAAATGGAAAAAGCAAAGCCGACGCTTCCAATGCTGGAATAAACTCCTCAAAACACCCTTTATTTGTGTGTACCGACGTAGATTGTATTTTAAAAAATGATACCATTATAAAACTAGCCAAACCTTTTATTGAAGGAACGAAAAGAGTCATTGCATCGGGAGCGGGTATCCGAATTTCAAACTCCTGCGAAGTCAAAGATGGTTTTTTGGTCAAAATTCATTTCCCAAAAGGTTGGTATCCCAGATTCCAGGAATTAGAATATGTACGCGCTTTTCTTTTTGGTAGAATGGCCTGGAGCCAAATTAATGGTTTGTTGTTGGTTTCCGGCGGATTAGGAATGTTTGACAAAGAAATTGCTGTTGCAGCTGGCGGATATTGGCACAAATCATTAGGAGAAGACATGGATCTTATCATCCGAATGAGAAAATACATGTATGACAACAAATTATCCTTTTCGATTCAATACATCCCAGAGTCTCTTTGCTGGACAGAAGTACCTTCTACCAAAGAAGTCCTGATTCGTCAACGCGTTCGATGGGCAAGAGGACTAATCCAAACCTTATATTTGCACAAAAACATTTTTTTTAATCCAAAATACGGCAAAACGGCTTTCCTGATATTCCCCTATTTCTTTCTCTTTGAGTTTTTGATACCTATTCTGGAGTTGGTTGGAATAATTGTCTTAATTCTAAGTTTCTTCGTTCTAGATTTGGATTATCACAATTTTCTCTACTTATCATCTACGGTATATCTATTTTATCTCATCATAACATTTATATCAATATTATTAGACGAAATTATCTACAAAAACTACGCCAATACAAAAGAGATCATATCGCTTATTCTAATGGCAATAATCGAACCTTTTTGCTACCATCCAGTAAATGTGTACGCTTCCCTAAAAGGATATTACCATTTTTTTAGACAAAAAGAGCAAAGCTGGGGAAATATGCAAAGACAAGGTTTTAATACTACCCCAAAACAAAATTAGATTACTCAATATAAAATTAAAAAAAGGCATGAAACATAAAAATCACATCAAAATTCTATTTATCCTTTCTCTTTTACTGGGAATAACGAATAATAATGTCGTTTGGTGTCAAAAAATTGATGTTGACAGTCTTTTGAATGTTGCGATAAAAGAAGTAAACAAAGACAAAAACTATGAATCGGCGTTGAAGAAAACCCAATTAGGAATAAAATTAGCTCCAGATTATCTGGATTTTCATTTATTGGCAGGAAGAATTTATCAACTAACTAGCGTAAAAGACAGTGCCCGATACTATTACAACCATGTCATCGCCAAGAATCCTGTGTATGAAGACGCTTTCACCTACCTCATCAATATGGATATCGAAGAAAAAAACTATACCGATGCCGAAATAGTGGTCGATAAAGCAATTACCGCACATCCCGGTAAAAAAGATTTTCGATACAAAAAACTTTCTATCTACGAATTACAAGGTGACAAGAAAAAAAGCCAAGCATATTTAAAAGAAATGCAGACGCTGTATCCCAAAGATTCCGAATTTAAACTGCATTATTTTATCGAGGACACCAAAAACGATTCAGACCGCATCGGAATCAACTACAACTTCACCACATTCGATAGATCAGGTTATGGCCCCTGGCATTTTGGAAGTTTACAATATATCGCGCAACGAAACTGGGGATCAGCAATTGGCAGAATTAATTACTCCAACCGATATGCCAACGGGCAAAGTATGGTCGATGGTATTCAATATGAAGCCGAAAGTTACTTTTTTACAAGTAAAAACAGCTATTCGTATGCAGGTGTTGGTTACAGTAGCGACCCTGTATTCCCAAAATTAAGGCTTGGATATTCCTTTTTT
The DNA here is from genome assembly GCF_027111335.1 of Flavobacterium aquiphilum. Classification (NCBI taxonomy): domain Bacteria; kingdom Pseudomonadati; phylum Bacteroidota; class Flavobacteriia; order Flavobacteriales; family Flavobacteriaceae; genus Flavobacterium; species Flavobacterium aquiphilum. The sequence continues at coordinate 4,203,780 of NZ_CP114288.1, forward strand.
CATAACTTCAAAAAAGGATGGGAAGGCGATTTAGGGATTCGATATATTGATACCGACGACACAAATTTTCCTTCTGCAGTTATTGGAGTCGGGAAATATTTAGGCTCCTATTGGCTCAATCTGAGATCTTATTTCATGTTCGACAACAGTACTGTCTACCCCGTTTTTACACTTACAAGCCGTTATTATTTCAATACCCGCTTTGATTATTTATCTCTGATTGCCGGTTATGGAACTTCGCCTGATGAGCGTACTACCCTTGGCCAAATAGAACAGCGTTTATCTCTTGATTCCTTTAGAATTGGGGGTGGCTACAATCACATATTTGGAGAACATTACATAACAGGATTGCAGATATCCGTAAATAATCAAGAATACACACCTGGTTCAAAACAAATCGAAACCGAAATAGCATTGATGTTCCAATATCAATTTTAAAAAAAAACGGTATAATTTTTGTAAACCATATTGATATTTAGTTCGCTAATAAAATAAATTTGATTTGGGCGTGTCCCATCTCGTCCAAAAAGACGAGATGGGTCGGGTTTTTCGCTCCCGCTTTTTTCGCCCCTTAAAAAAGGGACAAAAAAGAGCTCCGCTTCACCCCCTCACGCGGATGATTGCCACAAAACAAAATAGTGCAAACTAAAAAAAGAACTAAACAATAAATAAATTGCAAACAAAACATTTTTATACCGCAATTCCTTTTTTATTATTCCTTTTCAACGTCAAAATTATGGCTCAAGACTCCCTTAATTTAGCGAATGCAAAAGGGCAAGAAGTTACTATACTTGCCTCTGGTCAAGATACCCAAAAAGCTGCCGCGCTTTTAAAAACATATTTGGATCAAGCCTTTGAACAACCTTTCCTTATTCAAAATGAAGGCAAAAAAAACAATGGTAATTCAAAAATAATTCTGGAAATTTCTAACGATAACAAAATAGTAGAAAACACTTTTATTATCAAAAGTGATGAAAAAAACATCCATTTGATTGGTTCGGATGAAAAGAACCTGCGTTACGCTGTTTATACTTTATTAGAAACATGGGGGTTTAGAAAATACACTGCAAAAGACACTTTTATTCCAAAATTAAAACAAGTCACATTTCCCAAAAACTCAAATCACACCTACAAACCTTCATTCGAATATCGTGCCTTATTTTATCCCGATTGTTATGATGAAGCTTTCAGAGATTGGCACAAACTGGACTGGTACATCAATGATTTTGGAATTTGGGGACATTCCTTTCATAAATTGGTTGATGTCAAAACTTATTTCAAAACCAATCCTGAGTTTTTTGCCCTGTACGAAGGAGAACGAAATGGCGAATCCCTCTGTATGTCCAACGATACGGTGGCACGAATTATTACCAAAAATATGGGCGAAATCATTGCCAAAAATCCCAATGCAAAATTTTTCTCAGTAAGCCAAAATGATGATGTCGTGTATTGTGAATGCAACCGATGTAAAGCCTTAAACGAAAAATACGGAGGTCCTCAAGGTTCATTTTATTATTTCCTAAATAAAATAGCCGCACAATACCCCAAAACCAAAATCACAACATTAGCCTATCTTCATACCTATCGTGCACCAGTAAATTTGAAAATCGAGCCCAATATTTATACCCTTTTTTGCCCAATCCAACTGAATAGAGGAAAAGCAATTACAGAAACTTCAAACAATAAACCTTTTCTCGAAATCCTTAAAAATTGGAGCACAACGACCCAACATCTGTATTTATGGGACTATACTGTAGAATTCACCAACTACCTTTCCCCTTTTCCTAATTTTCAAACTTTTTCAAAAAACTATAAACTCTACGAACAAAATAAAGTGAAAGGTCTTTTTGTACAGGGATATGCCGATGTGCCTGGGGATCTATACGAACTGAGACAATATCTTTTATCCAAAATAATTTGGAATACCCAAACCGATGTTGAAGCGATAACCAATGATTTCTTGAATGGATTCTATGGAAAAGCTGCTCCATTCGTTAAACAATACATTAATCTGCTTACACAATATCAAGAAAAAACAAACCGATATCTGGACATTTACACAGATCCAATTCAAAACAGAAATACCTTCCTCACTCCTGAGGCCATGGATCAATACGATAAAATCATCAATCAGGCCGAAATGGCTGTAAGCGATGATCCAATCCTTGCAAAACGCGTTTTAAAATTGAGACTGGCTTTGGAATACGTTTACTTTGAGCAGGCTAAATTTTACGGAAAAGACAAACACGGGATGTTTGCTGACAAAAACAATAAAGATCAAGGCAAACAACTTAGGGAACGGGTGCTAAACTTCACAAAACATTGTAATGAATTTGGAATCTACGAACTTAGTGAAGGTGGTCTATCCCCAGATAAATACTATGAAGAATGGCTTGCTATAGAAAAAAACACCTGCAACCATTTGGGAGAAAAATACGAAATCCGCTTTTTGACTCCTCCAGCCGAAGAATATAAAGGCAAAGGAAGTTATGGATTGGTTGATGGTATTCGGGCTTACAAAAATCCGGCTATCAACTGGATTGGTTGGTATGGCTCCAATCCGGAAATAGAATTGACTACCCAAAAATTAAATTTCAACACCATCCGAATCAATTCCTTAAATGACCAAAGACATTGGATTTTTACTCCAAAAAAAATTAGCATTTACGGACTGAAAAAGGAAAAATGGCAACTCATCACGCAATTAGTAAGCGATGAACTGAATGAAAGTACTGAAGTAACCATTAAATCCTGGGAATTAAAATCCAACACCTTTAAAGAATACAATCTGTTGAAAATTGAAATCGAAAATCAAAAAGAAATACCTATTTGGAGAAAACGAAAGAACAAAAAACCAATGGTAATGATTGATGAAATTGAGTTGTATAATAAATAAAAAAAAGATTATACCTAACTAATTAAAACAAACTTATTGTGCTAATATACCTGTAGAAGACAATTTGTTTTTCATAAAAATATTTGTAAAATTATTTGCATAAAAAAATAAAAAAATGTACTTTTATCGATATTATTAGCTATTTTATCGATTAAATAGAAAGTTCTTACTAACGAAATGCTATTTTTTAAATTATTACTTACTAAAACAAACAACCATTTTCAAAAGTATATTCAAATAAAATTAGTCCCCACTTTATATAACACTATTTAGTCAAACTAATTTAAATTATAGATTACACATTTTAATAACATAGAGCCTGTTTATGTTTTATCTACTAGCTCTCTTATTACGATTTTTGCCTACGACTTCGTTAATTTTTTATACAATAGCAGACCTGTTATATAAAAAATTAGGCCGTTTCACTCAAAAATCCAATAATAAATTTCAAAAATAAAATTCACACAGGCTCTAAAAAAAATTATGATTCTGAGTGTGTTATTCAAAAAAAAGTGATTATATAAACATTAATCTCATTTTGTTTATGAGTCCTAGACTATCGAAAAACCACTCTTGAATATAGCTTTACAACTGTTCTTTTTGATTAAAATTATAAGCGTTTTACGATAAATTATTTTTTATACCAGCCCTACCGAAAAAAATTAATTAAAAAAACTTAACATTTTTTAACCATACAATTCACTTACAAACATTTTTTTACACTTCAAAAAAAAAAAAAAAAACAATTTGGCACAGTTGTTGCAAAAATGATGTAAAGCATTTCAACAGATCTACTTGCTTTCATACATTTTGAAACCAACGAACCTAAAAGGAAATGATTAAACCATAAAAACATGAACAATTCAAATTATAAAATATTAATTGCTGAGGATGATGTTTTAATGATCAAAATCCTTGAATTTATACTAAAAAAAGAAGGATATCAGGTAACATCTTGTAAAGATGGCTTGACTGCTATTGAAAAAATCCCTGTACTTATTCCAGATTTAATTATCACTGACATCATGCTTCCTTTTCGCTCGGGACTGGAAATCATTAATTTTTCAAAAGAAAATTATGACAATATACCGGTTATAGTAGTTTCTGCATTGGGAGAAGAAGAAGGAACCGTTATTGAAGCTTTTAATCTTGGTGCCGATGATTTTGTCTCAAAACCATTTAACCCAAATGAATTGTTGCTAAGGGTGAAACGTTTATTTGCCAAAAAAATTCAAATTATAGGGCCAAAAGAGTCTGAAAAAAACATTAGTGCATAAAAGGTAAATATTTTCCAAATTCATTTTTTTATTCACTACAAACCTCCGTATACTATCGCCACAATATAGAATACGGAGGTTTATCTATTTTCATATCTCAATCACTTAAAAAAAACATTTAAACGATTTAATTGATGTGAATCTCATTTTTGCTATCTATCAATATTTTACCAAATAAAACCAAAGTTATCTTGACCTATCTTTCCTTAGTTTCAAAAAACCTATCTTTGCACAAAATTTAAATACCAATGAGTACTTTCGAACAATTCAATCTCCCTAAATCGGTACAAAAAGCAATAGACGATTTAGGTTTTACATCGCCAACTCCTATTCAGGAAAAAACTTTTTCCGTGATTATGTCTGGTCGCGATATGATGGGAATTGCACAAACGGGTACTGGTAAAACATTTGCCTATTTATTGCCTTTATTGAAACTATACAAATTTTCCCCTAGCCACACCCCGAAAATCGTAATCCTTGTTCCGACCCGTGAATTGGTGGTTCAGGTTGTGGAGGAAGTTGAAAAGTTGACCAAATATATGTCCGTTCGTACCATCGGAATTTTTGGGGGAGTGAACATCAATACCCAAAAAACAACCGTTTACCAAGGTTGTGATATCCTTGTGGGAACTCCGGGACGTGTTATGGACTTGACATTGGACAATGTGATTCGGTTTGAGGATATGCAAAAACTGGTAATTGACGAGTTTGATGAAATACTTAATTTGGGTTTCCGTACGCAATTAACAGCTATCTTGGCGATGATGCCGAAAAAACGCCAAAACATTCTCTTCTCGGCTACAATGACAGATGAAGTGGATGCTATTTTGAATGATTATTTTGATTATCCGGAAGAAGTTACGCTGGCACCATCCGGAACGCCTTTGGAAAATATTACACAAATTACTTATCAGGTATCGAATTTCAACACCAAAATCAATCTATTAAAACATTTATTGGAAACAGATGAAGACATGAGCCGAGTATTGGTTTTTGTGAATAACAAAAAGATTTCCGATATGGTTTTTGACAAAATCGAGGAAGATTTTGAAGGCCAATTTGGAGTAATCCACTCGAATAAATCACAGAATTACCGTTTGAACACGATGGCGGAATTTCAGGAAGGTAATCTTCGCGGACTGATCACTACCGATATCATGGCGAGAGGTTTGGACATTTCGAATATTACTCACGTTATCAACTTCGAAATGCCGGAATTACCGGAATTATACATGCACCGTATTGGTCGAACAGGTCGTGCCGATGCAACCGGAACCGCTATCAGTTTCATTACTCCTCGTGAGGAAGAATCAAAGATTGCCATCGAAATTTTGATGGATATGGAATTGAATTATGAAACTTTCCCTGAAGATGTGGAAGTTTCTAATAAATTAATTGGCCCTGAAAAAGACAGGCAACAATTTAAACTATTAATAAAACCCAAAAAACTGGAAGGCGATGGTGCTTTTCACGAAAAAAGCAAGAAAAACCAAAAAGTCAATTTAGGCGGCCCTGGTGTTACCAAGAAAAAAACACATGGTTCTGTCAATAGAAATATGCTAAAAAATCAAGCAAAGAAGCGTAAGAATAAAAAGTAAATTCCAAAGCCTAAAAATGAGTTACATTTTTAGGCTTTTCTTTTAGATATTTAAAAGTAAATTCTCTAACGGAAAATGGTCAATAACACTACCTCCGTAATGTGCGATTTGGATCTTTTTGTCTTTACCAATTAAAAAATCAGCTGGAATTTGATGAAACGTTCCTTCCACTTTTCCTCCTGCCTTAAAACCTAATTGAATTGCTTCTGACAAATGCTGAAATCCCTTAACAGACATTGTTTGCATTGTTTTTAACCAAGATGGACGTACTTTATAAAGTTTATATAAATCCCTATTAGTATCGGCAATGATTGTGAAGTCAAAACTGTGCCGATTTGCAATACTTACTTTTAGACTATCAGCCGGAGATTCGAAAACTGTTATCAATTTTATTCCCTTTTTATCAATTGCCTCCTTATGCTTCATGATTTTAGAAATTTGAAGATTGCACATTGCGCATTCAGCGTAACGAAAAAAACTCAACAGAATTTTTTGATTTTGGATCTGAGCCAAATCTATAGTATTTCCAAAAATATCTTTGGCAACAAACAAAGGCGCTTTTTGTCCTGAAACTAATTTCATAATCAATGATTTTTAAATTTTACAATCACAAATTTGAAATTTTAAAAATCCATTCTTCTTGATTAAAATCAAGAAATCTTGGCTCGAATCCTACTCAAGGTTTCAGGTTTCATCATAAGGTAAGAAGCAATATATTTCAAAGGTATTCTATTAATAAGATGTCCGCTTCTTTTAATAAATACCGAATATCGCTCGTGGGGTTTTAATGTAAGTAACTCCACTTGTCTCTGAATATGCCCTGTCAAAGTATATTCTAACATCGACTGATACCAAAATGCAATTTCCGAATTCGCATGAATTAACCGCATTAAATCAGCTTTGGCAATGGCAATCAATTCAGTATCCAAAATGGCTTCAATACTCATCAACGAAGGTTTTCCTTCTATAAAAGTCTGAAAACAGGTAATCAATGAATTTTCATAACCAAAACCCAAATTAATTTGTTCTCCGTTCTTAACAATCACAAACAAGCGCACACAACCTCCCTTCACAAAATACAAATTAGAATCCTGCTGATTGAAATTCAATAATATTTCTTTGGATTTAAGTCTTTTATCCTTGTTCCAAAACTCTAATAAGACCTCAACTGAATCAGCTCCTAAAAGTGATTTTTGGGATAGAAACTGTGATAATTCAGCATTCATAACAATACAGCTATTGAAATTTTTATTTGGCAAACACCAAACAAACTGGAGAGCACAAATCAAATCTTTTCTTTGTGTCCATAAGCGTTCCCTTTCTTTTGTTTATCTTAAAAATCACGATATCATTTGTATATTGATGTCCCACCAAAAGAAATTTTCCAGTAGGATCAATCACAAAATTCCTTGGACCTTTACCTAAAGTGCTTACTTGTCCTTTCCACGTTAATTTTTTTCCTTTTCCGGAAATTTTAAAAAAAGTGATGCTATTGGCATCACCTCTGTTTGAAGCATATAAAAACTTACCGTTTGGTGAAACGTGAATATCGGCAGAGCTAAAAGTTCCGTTATAATTTTTGGCTAAAATAGAAGTTTCATTAATTTGAGTCAATTTTCCTTCTTGGTAACTAAAAGTAGTCAATGAACCGTCTAGCTCTTGCAACAAATAAACGTATTTCCCATTCTTGCTAAATGTCAAATGCCTTGGCCCGCTTCCCGCCTTTACCGAAACACTGTCCTTTAATGATAAAACTCCATCCGTAGCAGTAGGATTGTAATTATACACATAGACTTTATCAGTTCCTAAATCATTGCTTAAAACATATTTTTTATCTGGCGAAAAATAAACCATATGCACATGTGGTTTTTCCTGTCTTTGGGCATTCACCCCTTTTCCGTAATGCTGAATGACTTGTTTGGCTTCAGCTAAACTCCCATCTTCTTTTTTACCAAAAACCGAAATATTCCCACCCGAATAATTAGCAACAATTACATTTTTATCATCATTGATAATATAACAAGGATCTGCTCCTTTTGAACTTACATTATTCATAAAACTTGCTTTTCCACTTGCAGCGTCAAACGAAAAAGAACTTACAGTACTTTCTTTTCCATTTTCATTTACAGCATAAATGAATTTTTCATCCTTAGAAAGTGACAAATAACTTGGATTAGAAATACTGTCAGAAGATTTTTTTAATCGAATTTGGGCTTTATTGGTATCAAATTCATATACATAAATTCCTTTACTATAACACGAGTTGGTATAGGTTCCTACAATCAGGTTGACTTTGTTTTTTTGTGCCAATACCGAGGCTAAAGATGAAAGTAATAGAAGAAACAGGTAAACTTTTTTCATATAGGTAGTTTTCAGAAAAGCTAAAATACTTATTTTCTTTCAGAATTAACCTATTTCTGCACTCTTTTGAAAAATAACAACAACATCAGGGAAAACTGTTTACAAATTTGTATTTTTGAATCTCAAAATTCAATGAACTTCATTGTTTTAAATCCTGTGAAGCAAACAAAATCTCAGAATGCACTTTAAACAGCCCGAAATTCTATACTTTCTATTCTTGTTGATTGTTCCAATTTTGGTGCATTTATTTCAATTAAGGCGTTTCAAAAAAGAATATTTCACCAATGTTCGTTTCCTAAAAATCCTTTCGATTCAAACCCGAAAAAGTTCCAAAATCAAAAAATGGTTACTCTTGACCTGTAGAATGCTATTGCTCGCCTGTATTATTATTGCATTTGCACAACCCTTTTTCGAATCCAAAGACAGCAAAAATGCTAGCAATGAAATGTATATCGTACTGGACAATTCCTTCAGTATGCAAGCGAAAGGAAAAAAAGGGGAATTGTTAAAACGCGCCGTTCAGGAACTGCTGGAAGAAACTCCCGAAAACGCAACTTTTTCTTTACTGACCAATAATGACAATTACTGGAATACCGATATCAAAACAATTCGAAGTGAACTCCAAAACTTAAAATACAGCGCTACACCTTTTCAACTTACTACTATTTTAGCCAAAATTAAAGCACGAAAATCAGCCTTCAAGAAAGACATCATCATCATTACCGATGCCGTGGGACTGACTCCAAATCAATTAAAAAACATAGACACTGATAACGTTCCCTATTTCATTGTCCCAAAAGCCGAACAAAAAAACAATGTGGCTGTTGACAGCGTTTTTATTCGCCAAACTCTAGATGATTTTTACGAGTTAGGCATCAACGCAACAAACTATAGTGAAGATTTTAAGCCAATTTCTATGGCTTTGTACAACCAAAACAAACTGGTTGCCAAAACCATCATTAATTTTAAGAGTAAAAATGAAACGGTTAATTTCACTATTCCCAAACAGGCCTTTCACGGCTATGTTTCCATCGAAGACAATGATTTAACTTATGACAACAAATTGTTTTTTAGCATTTCTAAAATCAAAAAAACGAACGTCATCAGTATAGGGGCTCCTGAAAAAAACAATTTTCTAGGCCGAATTTATACCAATGATGAATTCAATTACGGTTCTTTTGCGCTAAGCAATTTGGATTACAACAGTATCGACAAACAAGATGCTATTATTCTAAATGAACTGGACGAAATTCCGCAAGCATTACAAACCACTTTAAAATCATTTGTGAACAAAGGCGGAAACCTGATTGTAATTCCGTCGGAAATAGTTTCAATTTCTAATTTAAATACCTTTTTGAAACAATTTGGAACCACACAATTTCAATCATTGGAACCAAATGAAAAACTAATTACCAAAATCAACTTCAATCATCCGTTATTTGCTGGCGTTTTTGAAAACAAAACCAATAATTTTCAATATCCAAAAGCAAAAAAGACTTTCGTTATTTCAACTACAAGTCCATCGGTTTTAAATTTCGAGGATCAATCCCCATTTTTAACAGGACTCAAAAATGCCGTTTCATCCGTTTATGTTTTTTCGGCGCCAATAAACACTTTAAATTCCAATTTCCAACAATCGCCTTTGATTGTTCCCGTGTTTTACAAAATGGCTTTGAGCAAACCGAATAATGGCATTAGCGCCAACACCATTGGCAACAGCAGCTCTTATGTAGTTTCGGTTTTATTGTCTAAAGACGAAATTCTGACGGTAAAAAATCAGGAAGAGCAATTTATTCCCGTGCAAAAACTGCTAAATAATAAGGTGCAGCTTTTCTTTAATGACTACCCTGAAAAAGCTGGTAATTACACCATTTACGATTCTCAAAAACCAATAGAAAACATCAGTTTCAATTACCCAAGAACCGAAAGCGATCTGAATCAAGTCAACGAAAATTTATTATCCGATTATAAAACAGGTGATTCCATTTCAACCATTTTTGATACGCTACAAACCAACCGAACGGACAATCAAATTTGGAAATGGTTTATTATCTTTGCATTGCTTTTCCTAGCGTTGGAAACGGCAATCATCAAATTTGTGAAATAACAATTCTGTTTTCTAATAACTACAAACGACACATGAAAATAATCATCCGAAGCGCCAAAATTATCGATTCGAAAAGTCCCTTTCACAACCAGACTGTAGATCTTTTAATTGTAGATGGTTTTATAAAAAAAATAGGAACGGCACTTCCAAATACCGATAATGCCGAAGAAATAAAACTAGACAATCTACATCTTTCACAAGGATGGTTTGACAGTAGTGTTTCGCTTGGAGAACCCGGTTTTGAAGACAGGGAAACCATTGCAAACGGACTTAAAGTGGCTGCCAAAAGCGGTTTTACTGGCATTGCTTTGCAACCTAACTCCTTCCCTATCATAGACAATCAGGCGCAAGTGAATTTTGTAAAAAACAAAGCCAATGGTTTTGCTACACAACTTTTTCCAATCGGGGCTCTAACTAAAGGCAGTGAAGGCAAGGACATGGCCGAATTATACGATATGAAAAATTCGGGAGCAGTTGCCTTTGGTGATTACACAAAAAGTTTAGACAATGCCAATTTGCTAAAAATAGCTTTACAATATGTACAAGATTTTGACGGATTGGTAATTGCTTTTGCGCAGGATGAAAAAATAAAAGGAAATGGTGTTGCCAATGAAGGAATAGTTTCCACCCGATTAGGATTGAAAGGAATTCCGGATCTGGCTGAAGAATTGCAAATTGTTCGAAACTTATTTTTATTAGAATACACTAGCGGAAAAATGCATATCCCAACCGTTTCTTCAGCAAAATCAGTTCAATTAATTAAAGAAGCAAAAGCAAAAGGACTGAATGTAACCTGTAGCGTAAGCGTTCATCATTTGGTACTAACCGATGAAAAATTAGAGGGCTTTGACACCCGATATAAAGTAACTCCTCCATTGAAAACTGAAAGTGACAGACAAGCATTGATCAACGGCGTTTTGGACGGAACGATTGACATAATTACCTCCGATCACAATCCTATCGATATCGAACACAAAAAAATGGAATTTGATTTGGCCAAAAATGGAACTATTGGTTTAGAAAGTGCTTTTGGAGCTTTGATGACGGCACTTCCATTGGAAACCATAATCGAAAAATTTACCGATGGAAAAACTATTTTTGATATTCCAAAACACGGCATCAGTGAAGGAGAAATTGCGGATATTACTTTATTCAATCCGGATGGCAATAGCGTTTTCACAAAAGAAAATATACTTTCAAAATCCAAAAACTCAGCATTCCTTGGCACCGCTTTAAAAGGAAAAGTTTATGGAATTTTGAACCAAGGAAAACTAATCTTAGGATAAAAAATGAACAACTCCATCGAAGCTGGAAAAACAGCAGCCATTACCAGTTATATTTTAGGGATTGGCGTATTTATAGCCATGTCGATGAACGGCGAAGACAAAAATGAATTTGCTTCCTTTCATATTCGGCAAGGACTTGGACTAACAATTACTTTTATTTCTTTAGGACTGATTATCAATAATTTCAACAGCCTGATGATTTCTGCCTCAATGTGGATTTTCATTTCTGTTTTATGGACTTATGGAATATTTGGCGCAATAAAAGGCGAAACAAAACCTGTCCCATTACTTGGAGAATATTTTCAAAAATGGCTTAAAAGCATCTCATAAAAATTACACTTCATCTGTCAAGTCGAGCGCAGTCGAGACTCAATACTCAATCTCGACTGCGCTCGATTTGACAAAAAATCTAAAATAAAAATGATCTTATCCTTAGAATATAAAATAAGAGAACCAAAAGTTATTCTTGACAAAAATCCATTATTACTGCTACTTCATGGATATGGCAGCAATGAAGCCGATTTATTTTCGTTTGCTCCAGAATTACCGGATGAATATTATGTTATTTCGGCACGTGCACCTTATGATTTGCAATACGGCAGTTATGCCTGGTATGCCATTAATTTTGATGCCGATCAAAACAAATTTTCAGACAACAACCAAGCCCGAATTTCTAGAGATATAATTGCAGATTTTATTGATGAATTGGTTGCTAATTATCCAATTGATGCCAATAATGTAAACCTGATTGGTTTCAGTCAGGGCTCAATTTTAAGTTATGCAGTAGCACTTTCATATCCTGAAAAAGTAAACAAAACAATAGCAATGAGTGGTTACATCAATTTGGATATCGTAACCGATGATTATCTGAAAAATGATCTAAGCAAATTAAAAGTATTTGCCTCTCACGGAACAGTCGATCAGGTAATCCCTGTTGATTGGGCCAGAAAAACACCTGGGATTTTAGAAAAATTAGGAGTGGATATCACCTACAAAGAATATCCTGTAGGTCACGGAGTAGCGCCACAAAATTTCTATGACTTAAAAAATTGGCTTATTGAAAAATAGTAAACAGTTGCAGTTTTCAGTTATATATAAAACTGAAAACTGCCTCTTAAACTTTATTTTTGGTAAATAACCGACTGGATTACTTCAAAAGAAACGCTTTCATCATCGTTGATAAAATATTTCAACAATACTTCACCCCAATATTCACCATCACTATAATCGGCAATTATCCAACGGTGGTTCAATACTTTTACTTTATTAATCGAAAACTTATTGGCTCCTAACTGTATTTGACCAGTATAAGGATTCCCTTTTGGATTAGCATTCAAATCCAACAATTGCGCTGTAACATAAGGAACTAAGGTCGCATAATTTCTAATTTTATCTGACTTAGCTGATTCAAAGTAGTTTTGTGCATTTTCATTTTTCTCCAATGAAAAATAATCTGCATCCGACATTTTATTGGTAACAGATTGCAAACTATCTTTTAATTTGGTAGTCGTTTTTTTAAATTTATCTTGCTCAAAAGTTACCTCTTTACTTAAGTACATGTAGGTGTAAATATTAAAAACTAAAGACAAAATTAAAGCGTAAAGCAACAACGATTTTTTCATTATTAAAAGGAATTAAATAGTAATTTCTAAATTATCATAAGCCAGGAAAACATTTTTTGGTAGTCTTTTTTGAACCACTTCATGAAAACCTAACATGTGACTGATATGGGTAAGATAAGCTTTCTCAGGCTTTAGCAAAGCTATAAAATCGAGTGCTTCCTGCAAATTAAAATGTGTGTTATGAGGTTCTTCACGTAAAGCATTTACCACCAACACTTTGAGGTTTTTTAATTTTTCCGCTTCAGCTTCTGCAATACTTTTTACATCAGTCAAATAGGCAAAATCGTCTATTCTAAACCCAAAAACCTGAAGACTTCCGTGCATCACGGTAATTGGTACTGCAATCTTATCTCCAATAGGAAAAGGTACATTATCAGATATCTCAATGGTTTTGACTGAGGGAGAACCCGGATACTTATTGACTGTTTCAAATATATATTCGAATCGTTTTTTAATATCGGTAAGCACCCTATTATGGGCGTAAATCGGAATTTCTCCTTGTCGATAATTAAAAGGGCGGATATCATCCAAGCCAGCCGTATGATCAGCATGTTCATGGGTAAATAGGATTCCATCAATTTTTCGGCAATTCGAAGCCAACATTTGTTGCCTGAAATCGGGGCCGCAATCAATAACGTACGAATGGTCATCCCACGAGACCCAAGCCGAAACCCGAAGCCTTTTATCCTTAAAATCTGTGCTTTTGCACACTTCATGATCACTCCCAATAATAGGAATTCCCTGTGACGTTCCTGTACCTAAAAAATATACCTTCAATTGTGTTCTTTTTTTACAAAAATAGGATTAATTTCTCTTTCATTAAATGCCGAATTGGTTAACTTTGTAACATAATCGCCGAATTTAAATAAAAATAAATGGAACCCAAAAAGATAAAATTAAAAGGAGACAAAGTCATTGAACAAATTCCTTCTTTAAAGGACAAAGCGCTTCGTATTAATTTAAATGAAAACATCTACGGAACTTTTGCCGAAATTGGGGCTGGCCAGGAAACAGTAAGACATTTTTTTAGATCAGGTGGATCTTCAGGGACAATTGCAAAAGCGATGTCTGCTTATGACAAAGATTTTAGTGATGCCGTTTATGGAGTCGAAGCAGACGGCCGTTATGTTACCGAAAGCCGACTCAAAAAAATGCTCCAGTTTGAAGTCGAATTGATAGAAGAACGATTAAGCAGAACCAAACATCCGAACAAACTATTTTTTAGTTATGCCAATACCGTTGCCACGATAGATTTTGCAAAACAATTTAAAGGTCACGGATGGGTAGGAATTCGATATCAACTAGATCCTACCGAAGATTACAACGAAATTATCATCCACATTCGTTTCAAAGAAACGGATTCCAGATTACAGCAAGAAACATTGGGAGTTTTGGGAGTAAACCTAATTTATGGTGCTTTCTACAAATACAATGATCCAAAAAAATTACTCCGTTACTTATACGATCACTTAGACAAAGACCAATTAGAGATCGACACCATCAATTTCTCAGGCCCTCGTTTTGCTGAAGTCGATAACCGATTGATGAGTTTGCAATTGGTTAAAAACGGAATGACAGATGCCGTAATGTTCAATCCTCAAGCCAAAAACATTTTACCCGCTGCAATCCTTTACAAGAAAAACATTCTCGCTTTCAGAGGAAGTTTCCGTCCGGTTACCAAGGTAAATATGGATATGTACAAGGAATCTTTAAAGATGTTTTTAGAAGAAAACAAAGTGGAGAAAGACAACACTTTGGTGGTTTTCGAAATCACATTATCAAACCTTCGTTCTGATGGCGAAATTGACGAAAGAGACTTTATGGATCGCGCCGAATTACTTTGTTCTTTGGGACAAACCGTAATGATATCGAATTTCCAAGAATATTACAAAGTGGTAGAATATTTCTCTAATTATACCAAAGCCCGAATGGGACTAGCAATGGGAGTTAACAACTTGGTAGATATTTTTGACGAAAAATACTATCGCCATTTGAGCGGAGGAATACTCGAAGCCTTCGGAAAATTATTCTATCGCGACATGAAAGTGTTCCTGTACCCAATGTTGGGTGAAGAAGGAGAAATCATAACCTCCAAAAATCTAAAAGTACACCCAAGAATGAAAGAATTGTATAAATTCTTTAAATTCAACGGAAAAGTGCTTGACATCGAGGGCTACAACCCCGAAATATTGGAAGTATTCTCCCGTGAAGTACTGAAAATGATCAGTGACGGAAAACCGGGATGGGAATCGATGCTGCCTCCGGGAGTAGCCGAAATTATAAAAGAAAAACATCTTTTCGGTTATCATCCAAATTCGCTTTTGGAAGCCAAAAATTAAAACAGAAATTTTTAAGTTTTATAAAATCCAAGAAAGACAATTTGTTTTTCTTGGATTTTTATTTTGAAAGAACATCCTTTATCCCAATATCTGATTTGCGTGTTCTTTTGTTTTTACCTCGGTGATAACATCCTCAATGATTCCGTTTTCGTCTATAACAAAAGTAGTTCTGTGAATTCCGTCGTATTCCCTTCCCATAAACTTTTTTGGTCCCCAAACCCCAAAAGCATTAATAACCGACTTATCTTCATCAGCCAATAAAGGAAAAGGCAGTTCGTATTTATCCCTGAATTTTGTTTGTGCTTTCGCACTATCGGCACTTACGCCCAAAAGGGCATAATTATTAGCCTGAAAACGCTCAAAATTATCCCTTAAATCACAGGCTTCGGTGGTACAGCCCGGTGTGGAAGCTTTTGGATAAAAGAAAACAACTAGTTTTTTTCCTTTATAATCCTCCAATTGATGTGATTTCCCGTCTTGGTCAACACCTGAAAATTGAGGTGCCTTATCTCCTTTTTGCAATGTTGTCATTCGTTTTAAGATTCTAAGTTACTATGTGGCTAAGTTACTAAGATTATTTAGAGTTGCTGAATTACCAAGACTCTAAATTTCTGAGATTATTAGTTAATATGAATCATATTCTTTAATTTAATTTTAAAAACTTAGTACTTTAGCCACTTAGAATCTTAGTAACTTAGAGAAAAAATGACCAAACAGGAACGCGTAACATTTGTCATCAATACGTTGAACGAACTTTACCCTACTATACCTATCCCTTTAGATCATAAAGATCCTTATACTCTGTTGATTGCTGTATTACTTTCGGCTCAATGCACAGATGTGCGTGTGAATCAAATTACACCTTTGCTTTTTGCCAAAGCAGATAACCCCTATGATATGGTTAAAATGTCGGTAGAAGAAATTAAGGAAATCATTCGTCCTTGTGGGTTATCTCCAATGAAATCGAAAGGAATTCATGGATTATCACAAATTTTAATCGAAAAACACAACGGACAGGTGCCGCAAAGTTTTGAAGCCCTCGAAGAATTACCAGCCGTTGGGCATAAAACAGCCAGCGTGGTGATGTCACAGGCTTTTGGAGTTCCTGCTTTTCCTGTTGATACTCACATCCACAGATTAATGTACCGATGGAATTTGACTAATGGTAAAAATGTAGTTCAAACTGAAAAAGACGCCAAACGCATTTTCCCAGAAGAATTATGGAATGATTTGCATCTTCAGATTATTTGGTATGGACGCGAATACTCTCCAGCCAGGGGTTGGGATTTGGAGAAAGATATCATTACCAGAACTATTGGAAGAAAATCTGTTTTAAGCGAATTTTCAAAAAAGTGAATTGGATGTAAATAACAAATTTCACTAATTCAATAAAAATTAGTGAAATTTGCTGTCCAAGCCAAACTTTAAAAAATTAAAACATCTGATTAAAGACCAGATTAATTGGCTATGATTTCAAAAGCCTTACCCTCAATCTTAACTATTTTCAAAGCCTTAGAGTAATTCAATAAAAGAGACACGACCTCTTTATCGGGTTTCATCCCTCTTGAAAGTTTCAGTGATTTAGAGTAATTCTTTTCCATATGAAGTATAAATTGCATTTATTACTACAACGGAAGAATTAATCATTTATTGTCAATTTGTTAAAACAATTTGATGTTTCTCAATTATTTTTCTCAAATTCAATATCGCATATCGCATTCTCCCCAGTGCTGTATTGATACTTACACCAGTTGTTTCAGAGATTTCTTTAAAACTCATGTCCTGATACATACGCATAATCAAAACCTCTTTTTGATCCAAAGGAAGTTCTTCAACCAATCGGCGAATATCAACTTCAACCTGATCGGCAATAATTCGATTTTCAATCGTAAGGGAATCGTCGGACATAATTGAAAAAATAGAAAAATCTTCTGTTTCCCTAAAGAGCGGCATTTTTTTCGATTTTCTATAAAAATCAATAATTAAATTGTGTGCAATTCTCATAATCCAAGGCAAAAATTTACCTTCTTCATTATAAGAATTCGTCTTTAAAGTTTTAATAACTTTTATGAAGGTGTCCTGAAAAATATCATTTGAAATCTCTCTATCGGCCACTTTAGAATAAATGAATCCATAAACCTTAGATTCATGCCTTTTGATCAGCACAGCCAGGGCGCTTTCGTTGCCAGACATATAGTCCTTTACCAATAAAGCATCTGATTTTTGTAAATTTGCCATAGCATTTCTTTTTAGATTTAGTTAGTTTTTGGGGTATTTCTAAAAAGTAATTTTATACTATAGGCTAAAGGGAGTTAGGTTAATTATTTGCCAAACATAACAAATAATTATTAAAAGTAACAAAAAAAAAGAAGATAATTATCTTTTTAGCCATTTTTTTTTAACATTTAAAAAACCATTAACTGCAGAAACATAAAAACAAACCCACTGAAATACAGTAAAATACACAAGAATTACTTAAAATAATTAAATCCAAAATTAAATTATCTTAACAAAAGACTCTACAAGTAAAATTCTTAAAAAAGTGGTTCAAAAAACCAAGTTTTGATTATAATTCTTTCGATGATCTCATTTTAAAATTAAGTACTTTTGTGAAAACTCATTTTTAGTATGCCAATTGACATTTCCAAACTAGACCCAAAGAAAAACATCATCATAAAAGGGGCGCAGGTACATAACTTAAAAAATGTAGATGTTGCTATTCCTAGAAATAAACTCGTTGTTATTACAGGACTTTCAGGCTCCGGTAAATCCAGTTTGGCTTTCGACACTTTATATGCCGAAGGGCAACGCCGTTATGTAGAAAGTTTATCATCCTATGCCAGACAATTCTTAGGTAGATTGGACAAACCAAAAGTGGAATATATCAAAGGAATTGCGCCTGCCATCGCAATAGAACAAAAAGTAAATACAACCAATGCCCGCTCTACTGTGGGAACTTCGACAGAAATATACGATTACATCAAATTATTATATGCCCGAATCGGAAGAACATATTCCCCGGTTTCAGGATGGGAAGTCAAAAAAAACACTGTGACCGATGTGGTCAATGAAGTGAAAAAATTTGAACCAAACAGCAAATGGCTGCTCCTTGCTCCTATTCATCTCGAAGAAGGAAGACAATTGGAAGAAAAACTAAAAGTACTGCTACAACAAGGTTTTGCGAGAATTTTGGCAAATAACGAAATGGTTCGTTTGGATGATTTCAGTCCAGATGAGCAGCACACTTTAGACCATAAAGATATTTTACTCATCATTGATCGAATCGTTGTTAAGGACGAAGAAGAATTCTACAATCGATTATCAGATGCCGTGCAAACAGCATTTTTCGAAGGAAAAGGAATTTGCTTTTTACAGGAATTAAATTCAGATAAGAAACTTTCGTTTTCCAATAATTTCGAATTAGATGGTCTTACTTTTTTGGAGCCAAACGTTCATTTATTTAGTTTCAACAATCCTTACGGAGCATGTCCTGTTTGTGAAGGATACGGAAATATCATTGGAATTGATGCCGAATTGGTAGTCCCAAACACTTCACTTTCTGTTTTTGAAAATGCGATATTCCCCTGGCGAGGTGAAAGCATGAGCTGGTTTCGGGACGAATTGGTAAATCACGCCTACAAATTTGATTTTCCAATTCACAAGCCTTATTTCCAACTGACCGATGAACAGAAAGAACTAATTTGGACAGGAAATAAATATTTTCAAGGATTGAATGACTTTTTCAAAGAACTTGAAGAAAAAAATTATAAGATTCAAAACCGAGTAATGCTTTCCCGTTACAGAGGTAAAACCAAATGTAATACCTGCAAAGGGAAACGCTTAAGAGTTGAAGCTTCATATGTAAAAATCAATGGAAAAACCGTATCTGATTTGGTTGATTTACCTATCAAACATTTGGTCGAGTTTTTCAAAAACATTGATTTGAACGAATACGAAAAGCAAATTGCCAAACGATTATTAACTGAAATCAACAACCGACTATCTTTCCTTACCGAAGTTGGCTTGAATTACTTGACGCTAAACAGAAATTCATCTACACTTTCTGGAGGAGAATCCCAACGTATCAATTTGGCCACTTCATTGGGCAGTAGTCTTGTGGGATCCATGTATATTTTGGATGAACCAAGCATTGGTTTACACCCAAAAGACACTGAACGACTGATAAATGTTTTATTATCGTTGCGTGATCTTGGCAATACCGTAATTGTAGTGGAGCATGATGAAGACATTATGAAAGCCTCGGATATGATTATCGATATTGGTCCCGAAGCAGGAACATTGGGTGGCAATCTTGTTGCACAAGGCACTTATGATGAAATCCTAAAATCTAGTTCCTTAACCGCTAAGTATCTGAATGGTGACCTAGAAATTACAGTACCAAAAAAGAGACGAAATTTCAAGAATTTTATCGAAATAAAAGGCGCAAGAGAAAACAATTTACAGAATATAGATGTTACTTTTCCTCTTGACGTACTAACCGTTATCACTGGAGTTTCGGGTAGTGGAAAAAGTACGCTTGTAAAGAAGATTCTTTTTCCCGCAATGCAGAAAAAACTCGATAATGCCGGCGAAAAAGCGGGTCAATTTAGCGAGCTTTCTGGTTCTTTTTCACAAATAAAACACATTGAATACGTTGATCAAAATCCAATTGGACGTAGTTCCCGTTCCAATCCGGTGACTTACATCAAGGCCTATGATGATATTCGTGATTTATATGCCAAAGAAAAGCTTTCCAAGGTAAGAGGCTATCAGGCCAAGCATTTCTCCTTTAATGTTGATGGTGGAAGATGTGAAACCTGCAAAGGAGAAGGAACCATAAATGTCGAAATGGTTTTCATGGCTGATGTGCAATTGCCTTGCGAAACCTGCAACGGAAAACGCTTCAAAAAAGAAGTCTTAGAGGTGGCTTTTGATGGAAAAAACATTAACGACATCCTGACGATGACCATCGATGATTCTATTCTTTTCTTTGAAAAAAACAAGCAAACTAAAATTATTCAAAAGCTACAGCCTTTACAAGATGTAGGTTTAGGATATGTGCAATTGGGTCAATCGTCATCGACACTTTCCGGAGGAGAAGCCCAACGTATTAAGCTCGCTTCATTTTTGGTTAAAGGAACCATTAAAGAGAAAGCTCTTTTTGTTTTTGACGAACCAACGACAGGATTGCATTTTCATGATATAAAAAAGCTTATGGCTTCTTTCGATGCTTTAATCGAAAAAGGACATTCGATACTTGTGATAGAACACAATCTTGACCTAATAAAATGTGCAGATTGGGTTATTGATTTAGGCCCTGAAGGTGGCGAAAACGGAGGCTTATTACTGGCTACAGGAACTCCTGAAGAAATTGTCAAAAACAAAAAATCAATTACGGCCAAATACTTGAAAGAAAAGCTATAAGTTTAAGTTTTAACCAACAAAAAAGCCACCATAAAACTGTTTTGTGGTGACTTTTTTTTATATAATTTTCAAGGAAACTTATCCTAAATAGCAATTTTCTTCAAAAACATTCCCGTCTTCATCAATTGCAATCAATACTTTTTTGTCTTTGGAAGCTACTTGCGATAAATACAACCAAGGCAAAGACCACATTCCTAGAGTTGCGCAACAAGCCAAAAAATTAAGGCTATGATTTATTTTTTTCCCTTCTTTATATAAAACAGTAAAAGGCAATTTATCATTACGCTCCACAACTACAAATCCGTTTTTTATTTTCTTTGAGATAGTTTTGGTAAACAGATTTAACTTATCTTGATTAATAAAATGATTTTTCATCTTTAGTGTATTAAATTAAACAAGTGTTTGAATAATTCTTAAAAGCCACACAAAATTAAGTCACAAACAAGAACTCTGCAATACCCACTTTTAGTGATATTTTAGAAGTAAAACATCAAGTTATTGATTATTAGTAAATTACAAAAACAGCCGCCAAATAAAGTTTAAAATAATCGTTAGAAGGTATCAAAATCAAAGAATAAACAATAATTTTCTTTCAATACAGATCAAATCAAATTATTTTAACAAAATATATAACTCAATACCATCTTCTTTTACAAATCACTATTTCATTTATTTTCCTTTTTGGAATAATTTTCCGGAATAGTAGTCTTATTCCCGTCACGAAGTGAATTGTAATGAGGAGACATAATTTCGAGTCCTGCCTCATTAAAACAATCTTGAATATTTTGGTGCAATAGAGAATAAATCAAAGGCTGCTGATTGGGCTTTTTCGTATAAGCATTAATTTCATAAGCTACGTAGAAATCGTCTAAACTACTTTGCAAAACAAAAGGTTTTGGTGTTTTTTCTAACAAATCAGTTCTTGAAGCAGCCTCCAATAATGCTTCATGAACAGCCTTCCAAGGACTGTCATAACCAATGGTAACTTTGGTATGAATTAATAATCCTTTACCATTCTCATCAACATTGGCCGAATAATTAATAGAAGAACTGGATAAAACGGTAGCATTTGGGATTGTAATATCTTCCTGTTTTGGAGTCCTTATCCTCGTTACCAAAGGAGTTTTTTCAATAACCGTACCACTCACATCACCTATTTTTATATAATCGCCTATTTTAAACGGTCGCATATATGTAATCACGAGTCCCGCAATCATATTAGCAATCGCATTCGAAGACCCCAACGAAAACAAAACTCCCACAAATACAGAAACCCCTTGAAATATGGGCGAATTAGACCCTGGAAGATAGGGAAAAATAATCACTATCATGAAGGCATAAATCAAAACCTTAATTATATTAAAAGTAGGTTTTGCCCAATCACTATAAAATCCTTCTATTTTGATTTGCCCTTTTTCAATCTCTTCAACAAAAAATTTAATAGTTTTCAAAAGAAAACGAAACAAAATTACAATTACCAGTATGGATATTAGATTGGGCAAAAAGTCAACAAATCCAATAAATGCAGCCCGAGCAGGAGAAAATATCCAATTTAAAAGAGTGGTAGCATAGGTTTCCGTTTCTGGAAAAACACTAAAAATAGCTGGTAATGAAATATAAAATGTAAACAGAAGAGCAACTAAACGGATAAACTTGACAATCTTTAAAACAAACTCTAAATGCTTTTTGGGAGAGAACACATAGGTACCCTTAACCTTTAATCCTAAAAAATAAGCCTCTTTTCTTCTAACAAGAAAAAACATAAACCATTTGAAGATTTTATTGATTACAACTACGATTACAACCACCAAAGATAGCAGCAGCAGGACAAGTCCCAATCGTTTCACCCAATTTTCAACAGAGTTATTTTCTTTTTGAAAGAGTATCGATTTTTGTATTATAGCAAGATTTTTTTGAGCTAACTCAAAATTACTTTTACCTATTGTTTTCCCATCCAAATCAGTAACCGACATTACTACAAAATCACTCTTATAAACAATATCCACACCAGATTCTGAATTGTTAAGTATCAAAGAGTCTTTCTTGAAAAAAGGATCTTTATAAAGCAATTCTATTCTACTAGCAATAGCATTTGCCCTATTCTCGGCAGTAAAAGAGCCAATTTTATTGTAAATAAAAAACAAGGTATCCTTAAAGGGTTTCACTGGATAACCTTTGTATCCATTTTTTTTTTGACGAGAAATATCATTTTCTGCTTTATATCTTTCTACGCTGGAATTATCATGCTTTTGGGGTTGCGAAAACGATAATATAGAAAGTCCAAGAAACAAATACAGAAGTATAGATTTAAAATTCATCATGGCATTAATATATTTTTAAATTAATTACTACGAAGCTTCCTGTATTTGTAAATTAGAAACTACAAGAACAAATATAAAAAACAAAACCACAAAATTTTAAACATAAACATCAGAAAATAAAAAGTTTAGAACAAGTACTAAAAATTATTTATTTCTCTTGATTTTCAAAAAAACTTTGTCCAAAGTTTGATTGATTTCCGGTGAAACGACAAATTTATAATTGATAAATACGTAAACAATCGTCACTAAAACTGATTTCAAACAGATTGCAATAATTGGATTTAATGGGAACTGCCAATAGTAGAACAACAAAAACACTACAAAAGTAATACCTATTGAATATAATGTTTCTTTGGTAAATGGATACAAATACATGCGTTTTACAACAAAAAGCAATTTGGCCAAACTATAACAAGTAATTGATAATAAAGTAGCGAATGCGGAGCCCATAATTCCAAATAAAGGAATAAAAATCATGTTCAAAATCACGGTCAAAACCACCAGTCCAACTCCTAAAAACAAGACTGCCCGATAATATTTTGAATTAAAAATAATAGCATTATTATTTCCCAAAATCAAATCAAAATATTTAGACAAACCAATCATAAACACTACAATAATTCCGCCACTATATTCCTTCGGAACCATTTCGTATAATTGATTGATATTGACAAAAATACAAAGCATCACAAACCCTCCTACAATCTGTAAATTGATGGATGTCTTTTTATACAAGCTATTCAACTCATCATGCTTGTCCTCATGCATGAGTTTTGCAGTAATAGGATATACAATCTGATGCATTGCACGACTTGGAACCGAAATAACCAAAGCAATATATGTAGCAACAGAATAGTATGCAATGTTTTCAATCTTCATATACTGATTCAGCATTATTTTATCTCCGTCCAATAATAAATTGGCAACACTACCCGACAAAATAATATAAAAAGTATAAATCAAAATATCCTTTACATTTTCTGGAATTACAAATTGAAAAACAGGTTTCTTGATACTAAACGCATAAAACATAGTAACCAAAAAAGCCAAAAAATAGATTCCAGCAGTAACATAAACAAACTGCACAACTGTTATCCAGTCGTAATATACACCGATCAAAACAATTAGTGAAAACAAGCGTAAACCAACTTCTTTTATAAAATTTCCAAAAACAGAATGCATATGGACTCTTGCCCAAGCATAAAATATTTCGAAATAAGCCATGCATATACCCGTGAATGGAATCAGTAAAATAAATGTTTTAACAACAGGATTTTTCTTTGAAACAAAAGCTAAGATATCATCATAGAAAAACAAACCTAAAATAGCTAATGGAATGCACATCAGCAACGGAAATAAAACTGTAAAAGATAAAAACTGCTCACGCTCTTTTTCAGTCTGATATTGGGCATAAAATTTCACCAACGTGTTTTGCATTCCGATAGCGAACAAAGGCATGATAACATTTGCGGCAGAAAGTATGTAATTTGTCAAAGCATAGTAAGTCGCTCCTAAAAAAATTGGATACAAATACAAAGTATTGATTGCTCCAATTCCAAATCCAATATAAGTTATTATGGTGTTTTTTAATGACTGATTTAATACTATGCCCATTAATAGGTTTTTAAAGTTTAAAAGTTGAAGTATCTTAACTTTTCGAATTAATTAATTGTACTAATTCTTTGGTCAGATTCTTTCTGGAATATTTTTGCAAACCTACGGCATAAGATTGCAATTTGCCCTCTAAAAACTGATTATAATAAGATATGATCGTGTTTTTTAATTTTTCTTTCTCAGTATATTCAAAAAACACACCAGTATTTGTACCAGTTATTATTTCGGCAAAATCCGAATCTTTTGGGCCAATGGCAATAATTGGTCTGTTAGAAACCATGTATTCAAATAATTTTCCGGGAATAATACTTTTTGTTTCTTCCGAATTTATTTCGATAAGCAACAAAACCTGAGAATTTCTTTGATGTGCTACAGCTTCAGTATGGGAAACATAACCAAGATTATTTAGATAAGAATCCAAACCAAATTGAGAAATAGCATCCAATACCTCCTGACTTACGGCTCCAATTAATTTTAGTTCCAAATGAGACTTAAAATCTGGAATTTCCATTACTAGCTCGGCTAAAGATTCCCATAAAATAGCTGGATTTCTCTCTGAGAGGAACGAACCAATATGAGCAAGACTAAATTTAGAATCCAAAGCAATCTTAGTTGCAGGTTCAGAATCATAACCGTTCGTAATAACCGTTATTGGCTTATTTGTTATTGCCTCAAATTCAGTTTTGGTAGTTTTACTGGTAACGATAACTTTATCAGCCGTGTTCAAAACCCTAAACTCAAGAGCTTTGTGCTGTCTTTCTGCTCTTGTAGATAATCGTAAAGATTTATGATAACCAATAGTTGTCCAAGGATCACGAAAATCGGCAATCCAGGTGATATTTAATTTTTGTTTTAAAACCAATCCTATCAAATGCAAACTATGTGGCGGCCCAGAAGTAAAAATAGTATCAATATTATTTTCAGCTATATATTTTTCCAAATAAGCAACTGATGGTTTCACCCAATAAACACGTGCGTCTGGGATAAACAAATTACCACGAACCCACAACAACATTTTTTCAAGGAAAGTTTGTTTCTTTTTGTTAGGAATGATCCCCGAGCTAATTTTTTTGGTTTTATTTTTAGAAAAAACAGATGCCAGTTGGTAGGGTTCAAAAATTTTATTTTTTAAAATAATTGCTTTGTCCGAGACTTCTTTTTCTAAATTAGCATCAACTATAGGATAGGTTGGATTCTCAGGAACATAAACAATTGGCTGAATATCAAAATCCGGTAAATATTTCACGAACTTAAGCCAACGCTGAACACCAGGCCCTCCTGCAGGCGGCCAATAATAAGTTATAATGAGGACTTTTTTAGCATCCAAAATGATTGCGATTTATATTAAATAATTAAATCTAAAATCAACTTCGATTATAATCGAGTAGTTAATTTAAACTCTTAAACCCACCTTTTTTCTTCTCAAAATACAATCCTCCAACCAACAACAATAACATACCAATAGTACTAACTAGCGTGATAGCGCTACCCGTTTTTACCACTTGAGGCTCAAATCTGAATTCTATTGTATGTTTACCAGCTGGAACCAATATCGCTCTCAAAGCATAATCGGCTCTCATAATTGGGGTTTCTTTTCCATCAATCAAAGCTTTCCAACCTTTTTCATAATACATTTCAGAGAAAACAGCTAAACCTTCTTTTGAATTGGTTGATGTGTATTTCAAATGATTTGGCAAGTACGAATCCAAAGTTATGGTTGCCGAACTGTCTTTTGCGAAAGCTTTATTCTTAACTTCTGAAAACTCATTAATATTGATTACAGCAGCTTTTTTAGAATTCAATTTATCCAAAGCTTTCATTTCTCCATCTGAATTTGTAACCGGTAAAACTTGATTCACAAACCATGCATTTCCATTAGCATCCGGATTTATAACCGGACGTTGTTTACCTTCTTTATCAGTTTGAATTACATACTTAACATTCAACATGTTTAGCATTTCCAAATTATTTTTGGCAATTTGATAGTCAAATAATTGTTGCATTCTTTGCGGTTTTACAGCGCTATAACCTCCAATTGCTTTGTGGAAATAAGATGTTCTTCCTTGCATCAATCCATCAATATCAAAGACACGGTAATTCGTAGGATCTTTTAGAATTTCAGCATCAGCAGGAGTTTCCTCAAAAGGATATTCTACATCGTGTCCATTGACAAAATCTTTATTAGAAACATAATTTTTATCCACAAAAAACAAGTCGGCCACCATAAATAAACCAACTAAAATAATTGCAGTATTTTGAGCTATTCTATTTTTAACAAACAACCATAAAACACCTGCAGCAATCAGAATAAAAAATCCGGAACGCAATAAATCGGCACTGTACATTGTCTTTCTATCAGCTTTAATGGCATCTACAAAACTTGGCCCGTAAGTCTGTAATAAAGTGCTGTCGCTAGCACCCGCAAAACTGAACATACTTTTGGATAAAAACAAAAGTATAATCAATCCTAAACCTACAGCTCCAGATTGAAGCAACGGCTTTAACTGTTTTTCTTTTTCAAATTTAAAAAAGGATTGCAAACCCATAATAGCCAAAACAGGAAAACACAATTCCAAAATAACCTGAATAGACGAAACCGCTCTAAACTTGTTATACATTGGGATATGATCGATACAAAAATCCGTCAAAGTCGGAAAATTTTTCCCCCAGGACAAAAATAAAGTCAGTATTGCTCCTCCAAGAAATGCATATTTAATTTTTCTTTGGTCAACAAACAAAGCTAAAACCGCTAAGAAAAAAACCACCGCGCCAATATATGCCGGTGCCGATACTATTGGCTGGTCTCCCCAATAAGTAGGCATTCCTCCTTTGGCATATTCGATTGCTTGTTCTTTTGAAATATATTGCCCTTCACCAACTTGTTGCTGCTGTAAAAAATCAACAATCTTAGAATCTTCGCTTAAACTTTCATTATTTGAACCTCCGAATAATCTCGGCGCAATTAAATTGAAACTTTCGGCAATCCCATAACTATACTCCGTGATATAGTCATAAGTCATTGCCATATCAGTAGTTTTTTTAGAACCGTCTGGGTTAAAACTCAAATCGCTTGTACCACGAGTACTATATTTTGCATACTCAACTGTTGCCAACAAATTAGTCGCATTGGCACCAATGGCAACTACACCTGCAACAATAAGGGTTCCAATAGAAATCAATAACGGTTTATATTCTTTCGATTTAATTCCTTCATAAATAAAATACCCTGAAAGAATCAATAGCAAAATCAATAAGTAAAAAGTCATTTGGAAGTGATTGGCATTAACTTCCAATGCCACAGCAAGCATGGTGAGCAAGCCTCCCAAAATATATTTCCGCTGAAAAACCATTATAAAACCTGCAACAACCATTGGCATATAAGCGATTGCATGTGCTTTCGCATTATGTCCGACTCCAAGAATTATTATCAAATAGGTCGAAAAACCAAAAGCGACTGCTCCAAAAAAAGCTTTAAGCGGATCGGCTTTCAGAACCAGCATCAATACATAAAAACTTAGAAAATACAGAAATAGATAATCGGCTGGTCGAGGCAAAAAACGCAACACATCATCAATAGCACCAACATAATCGTGAGGATATTTGGCACCTAATTGATAGGTTGGCATTCCTCCAAAAGCCGAATTTGTCCAATAAGGTTCTTCGTGATGGGTTGCTCTAAAATCATTTTGTTCTTTGGCCATCCCAGTATATTGGGCAATATCCGATTGAAAAATTTGTTTCCCCTGCAAAACAGGAAAGAAATAAAGTGTAGAAACAAGGACGAATCCAAGTATAGCCAACGCGTGCGGAAAGAACTTTTGAAGTTGCTTCATTAATATTTTAGATTTTTGATTAACGGCTTTTGATTTATTTTCCGAATTTTCGGAATCGATTTTTAATTGGCAATATTAAGCATTAATGATTTCAGATTAAATGATTGCAACCAAATTTTTTCTTTTGCATTCAAAAAATCAGAAATCATTATTCAAAAATCTTAAATCATTATTCAATCTCTTCATAATCCACATAATCTCCCACTTTTTTGGTTTCGCGGGGATTTTTACTATTGGCAGTATTGATTATGATCTCATCATTATTAGAAGTTCTTCTCCAAGCAGTTTGCTGGTTATATTGTTGTTGCTGTTGCTGAAAATTTTGCCCTGCTTTTTCCACTACCTTTTTCACTAATAAAGGTAAAAACAATCGAGCCAAAAATTTAAAAATATAATAGAAGGCTATCATAAAGAAAACCATTTCTATAAAACCCGAAAAAGAGGCTGTTTGCATAATCAAATTATTTTTAGGCAAAATTAATAAATCAATATCGAAACTTAGAAGCAATTTGAAAATATCATTCTTAAATAAATGATAAAATAAAGACAAAATTGTCCAAAAAAGGGGTAAAAACCATCTCCAACTACCCAAAGTTCATTACCAATTAAAACCTATACCACTAAACAACAGTTTTTAAGGTCTTTTTTTAACATAAATAACCAAAAGACGACATAATTTCACAGTAAAAATCCATTCAAAAAACCAAAAAAGGCAACTTTAAACCATAACAAACTGATTATCAAATCAAAATAAAAGGCTAATTCTTAAAATAGCATTAGTTTTTATGAATTATAAAGACTAATTTTGCACCCTATTTTAAAATTACATA
The DNA here is from genome assembly GCF_027111335.1 of Flavobacterium aquiphilum. NCBI lineage: Bacteria > Pseudomonadati > Bacteroidota > Flavobacteriia > Flavobacteriales > Flavobacteriaceae > Flavobacterium > Flavobacterium aquiphilum. The sequence goes on from NZ_CP114288.1 coordinate 4,233,288, forward strand.
TGAATAAATTTGAACAATTAGGATTGAATGAATCGTTACTGAAGGCGATTTTAGATCTAGGATTTGAAAATCCGTCAGAGGTACAGGAAAAGGCGATTCCCCTATTATTGGAAAAAGACACAGATATGGTTGCGTTGGCTCAAACAGGGACAGGGAAAACAGCAGCTTTCGGTTTTCCGCTAATCCAAAAAATTGATGCCGACAACAGAAATACACAAGCATTAGTTTTATCGCCAACACGCGAACTTTGTTTACAGATTACCAACGAACTTAAAAACTACTCAAAATACGAAAAAGGTATTAATGTGGTAGCAGTTTATGGAGGAGCTAGTATAACAGAGCAGGCTAGAGAAATTAAAAGAGGGGCACAAATTATTGTGGCAACTCCAGGAAGAATGCAAGACATGATTAACAGAGGATTGGTAAATATCAAGAACATAGATTACTGTATTCTTGATGAGGCTGACGAAATGTTGAACATGGGATTTTATGAGGATATCGTATCAATTTTATCTGATACTCCAGACCAAAAAAGTACTTGGTTGTTCTCTGCAACTATGCCACAAGAGGTTGCCAGAATTGCAAAACAATTCATGAGCGAGCCAGTAGAAATCACTGTAGGAACCAAAAATTCAGGTTCTGCAACCGTCTCTCACGAATTTTACCTTGTAAATGCACGTGATCGTTATGAAGCATTGAAAAGATTGGCTGATGCTAATCCAGATATTTTCTCTGTAGTTTTCTGTAGAACAAAACGTGACACACAAGCTATTGCCGAAAAATTAATTGAAGACGGATACAGTGCCGCTGCATTGCACGGAGATTTATCCCAAGCGCAACGTGATGGCGTAATGAAATCATTTAGAGGAAGACAAATCCAAATGCTGGTTGCTACTGACGTTGCTGCACGTGGAATCGACGTTGACAATATTACTCACGTAGTTAACTACCAATTACCGGACGAAATCGAAACTTACAATCACCGTTCAGGACGTACCGGACGTGCAGGTAAATTAGGTACTTCTATCGTAATTGTTACTAAAAGTGAATTGCGCAAGATTTCTTCTATCGAAAGAATCATCAAACAAAAATTCGAAGAAAAAACAATCCCTTCTGGAATTGAAATCTGCGAAATACAATTATTACACTTAGCAACAAAAATTAAAGATACCGAAGTTGATCACGAAATCGACAACTACTTACCAGCTATCAATAATGTTCTTGAAGATTTATCAAAAGAAGAATTGATTAAGAAAATGGTATCGGTAGAATTCAATCGTTTCATCACTTACTACAAGAAAAACAGAGACATCTCAAGCCAATCATCAGGTTCTGAAAGACGTGATCGTGACGACAGAGAACCAAGAGCCAACAACAATGGTGGTGCTACAAGATACTTTGTAAACATCGGTTCGAGAGATAATTTCGATTGGATGACCTTAAAAGACTACCTAAAAGAAACATTGGACTTAGGTCGTGATGACGTTTTCAAGGTAGATGTAAAAGAAGGTTTCTCTTTCTTCAACACAGATCCTGAACATACCGATAAAGTTATGGATATATTGAACAACGTACAATTAGAAGGACGTCGTATCAATGTTGAAATTTCTAAAAATGACGGTGGCGGAAGACGTGACCACAACGGAAGAAATTCTGGTGGAAGAAGCTCAGCTCCTAGAAGAGAAGGAAATTTTGCTCCAAGACGCGAAGGCGGCTTTAGAGGCGAAAGAAGTTCTTCTTCAAGAGAAGGCGGTTTCAGATCTGAAAGAAGCCCAAGAAGAGAAGGCGGTTTTTCATCTGACAGAAGTTCAAGAGACGGTTCCTCAGACAGAGCTCCAAGACGTTCTGAAAGCTTTGGAGATTCTTCAAGACCAAGAAGACCAAGAAGAGACTAATTAAATTAAAAATTAGAGGTTAGAAGTCAGAAGCTGCAAAACAGGTTTTAAATCATGTTTTTCTAATTTCTAACTTCTATTTTCTGACCTCTATCTTTTTTTTCGATTGTTAATTTTCTTATAATTATACTGGAACTACAAAATATTTAATCCCGTTTTACTACTTTTATAAAGTTTTAAATCAGTTTATGAAATATTTTGTAGTTTTTTTATTTTTACTCACATCCATAAGTACAGTAGCCCAAACTACTGATATCCCAACAAAAATCACTGGTACTATCATCAGCGACAACTCTGGCACCCCATTAGCTAACGTTAACATTATCAACATCAATCAGGTTAACGGAACCACTACAGACAGCAAAGGTAATTTTGAACTTGCCGTTACCCAGAGCGACACCCTACATATAACTCTTCTTGGTTATGAATCACTACGTGTTCGTGTTACCAATGACTGGATTAAAAATAAAAGAACCACCATCCAGCTTACACAAAAAGCAATTGCTCTTAATGAAGTTGTAATAAGCCCTTATCATCTTACTGGTTACCTCGAAATTGACTCCAAATTGATTCCTGTAAAAGAAGATTATCGCTATAACATTTCAGGTTTAGGGCAAGGATACGAAGCCGGACAATACGCTCCAGAAGCATTCGGAAAAGTATTGGGTTCTATATTTAACCCCGCCGACATGCTCTATAATGTCTTTAGTAAAAAGACCCAGCAGCTCAAAAAACTAAGGGAGATGCGAAAGGATGACACCGTAAGAAACCTTTTGGAAACCAAATACGACAGAGAAACTATTTCATTGCTTCTAGGCGTTTCCACCGATGAAATTTCGGAAATTTTAGGGCGTTGCAGTTACTCCGAAGCCTTCATTAAAACAGCCAACGACCTTCAGATCATGGATGCTTTAAGCAGTTGTTACGAACAATACAAAATTTTGAAGAAAAAATAGCATAATCCAAATTTGGGCGTGCCACCATAAAGAAAAGAGACCAAATTATCGCAACGGTGATTCGGTCCCTTTTCTTTTTGCTGTCAGGCTGTCCGCGCTACTTTGGTAGCCTGCTCCCATCCTTCACGCGGCATTCTGCATTACAACAAGATTAATATAAATTCACAAATTAAAATTCATTATAATACCTTTCTTCAATTCTCTTGATATCCTTAATAGACTTCTTCGCCCAATCCAATCTTTTCTCCAGAATTTCTTCCTCCGTTAATTGCCAATTAGCATCAGAATTACGCAATCGATTAGTCAAATTCTGAATAACAATTGCTGCCGAAACCGAGATATTCAAACTCTCCGTAAATCCAACCATAGGAATTTTAAGGAAGCCATCTGCTTTTTTAATAATCTCATCAGACAATCCTTCTCTTTCGGTACCAAAAAATAAAGCACTTGGTTTCGATATATCAAAGTCCTCCAGCAAACAGTCATTGGCATGAGGTGTTGTTGCTATGATTTGGTATCCCCTATTCTTTAAAGTATCTAAACAATTGGCAGCACTATCATAAGCAGAAATATCAACCCATTTCTGAGCGCCCATCGCAATTTCTTTATCAATTTGTTTACCAAAACGTTCCTCAATCACATGCAGTTCCTGAACACCAAAAACCTCACAACTGCGCATCACCGCACTCGCATTATGCATCTGAAAAACGTCCTCAACAGCAACCGTAAAATGTTTTGTTCTATTTTTTAATACTCTCAAAAAACTTTCTTTTCTGTTTTCGGTCAAAAACCCTTCAAGATAATTAAGGTAATCCAAATCAATCATTACTAAATATTTTTTTGGCAAAAATACTAAACTTAGAACAAAATCTTTCTACTTATCCGCAAGGCAAGCAAAGGATGCCCTAGGCTTTGTGTCCTTTGCGTAATTCTTTGCGAGCCTTGCGGTTAAATCTTTACTACAATTTTATAAGTGCCGAATATAAAATTTCTGGAAATTTGTGTAATTTGTGTCTCATTACTTCAATCAAAATAGAACATGAAAAAGAAACTAGTGGTTCTCACCGGTGCCGGAATCAGTGCCGAAAGCGGAATCAAAACCTTTCGTGACAGTGACGGTTTATGGGAAGGACATAACGTATTGGACGTAGCAACTCCCGATGGTTGGCATAAAAACCCAGCTTTGGTTCTTGATTTTTACAACCAAAGACGCAAACAATTAAAAGAGGTACAACCCAATTTAGGTCATCAGATTTTAGCCGAATTAGAAGCCGATTTTGACGTTTATATCATTACCCAAAATGTAGACGATTTACACGAACGCGCCGGAAGTTCAAACATCACACATTTACATGGTCAATTATTAAAAGTAAGAAGTTCCAAAAATAAAAATTACATTCTGGACTGGCACGATGACTTAAATTTTGGAGATGTTGACCAGCAAGGAAACCAACTTCGTCCTCATATCGTTTGGTTCGGAGAGGAAGTTCCTGCCCTTGAAGAAGCCATCACAATTACCGAACAAGCCGATTATTTTGCGGTTATCGGCACTTCTTTACAAGTGTATCCGGCAGCAGGATTAATCGATTTCACCAAGAAAGAAACGCCAATTTATTATATCGATCCTAAGCCAATAAAAATCCCAAACCTTAGAAACCCTCTTGAAGTGATTCCAAATGTTGCTTCGGAAGGGGTTCGCATTTTAAAGGAAAAACTACATTCTAATCGATAACAACTCTGTCAAAAGTATTCAGCAAACTCAAATCCAAAACAGTGCTGTGATGATTTTCACTTTGTGAATACATCGGCTGGAATTTGGCACCATAAACTACTTCCTCAAAAGTATAGGATGTCCGTGTTGCAACTGTAGTGCTGAACATATCATCAAATGTTTTGATGATTACTATAATTTCCCCCGTTATCGATTCATAATCTGATGCCGTCAATCCATAAAGGGGGCTTTCGCTTGTTATGGGATGAACCAAAGTCCAACTCAGAGCCAATGAATTTATTTTTTGATACTCCAAATCCAAAGTATAAAACCTATTCGTCATAACCCCGTTCTCTTCCATCTGCATTCCGAGCGTTACATTGACTTCAGCATCTATATAATTGGTATTTTTATAGGGAGCGAGCCTAAACATCAGTGCCTTTCCATTATTGAAAGGCGCAATAATTGCATTCTTTGAAAACTTTAGAAAAATATCCGGTTTGCTGAATCTCCCGAAAAACAAACCGGTCGCAATAGCAAAACTCAAGAGTCCCATCAAAGCTTCGGCAGAAGACAAAGCACTTGTGTAAAAACCCGTCGGACTGATGTGCCCATAACCCACTGTCGTAAATGTCTGGGCACTAAAAAAATAAGCCTGCCCAAACTGTACCCATGCCTCATCAGTCGCTTGAATCCCATTGAGATGTTCAATCCCAATCCCAAAATACAGCAACGCAAACACAAAATTTATGCCGATGTAAAACAGCAGTAGAATCAAAAGAAACTTCCATGAAGGCATATCCAGCATGGTGTGATACCAACTAATCCTATCAAAAATCCCAACACCTTTTTTAACTGCATTCACTGATCCGTCCTTATTGATGAAGCGACCACCATAACTCGATGAACTGGTTCCAAATCCAGTATTGATAAGTGATTTTGCTTTTAAATTCAGCCGATTAAACATTGCCATAATCCAATTTCCTATTTAATCGCAAATTAGACAATAAATTCTACAATACAATACCGTGAATTTCAATTTCATTTTTGACAAAAAACAAGGATTGAACACTGAATTTATTAACATAAAAAGTTAGAAAATAATTCCAAACAGAAAACAGTTTACAAGAAAAAAATAAATTATTTTTATAATCTAAATCTTAACCAATATGAACTTTTTTCTTACTAACTGGTGGATATTATTAATTGTTTTATCCCTGCTCTTTTACAAATTTGTTTTACGTGTATTCTTTGGAATGGTAATTGTTCCTGAAGATCGAATTGGTCTTGTAACCAAAAAATTCGTGCTCTTTGGAGCCGCAAAATCATTGCCTGACGGCAGAATTATCGCCACCAAAGGCGAAGCCGGTTTTCAGGCAAAAACCCTTGCCCCAGGATTGTATTGGGGAATGTGGCCTTGGCAATATTCAGTAAACATGACTCCGTTTACAATCATTCCTGAAGGAAATGTTGGGCTGGTATTAAGTAAAGACGGAGCCGAAATCCCTACAGGACGCATTCTTGCTCAAAAAGTAAACTCCGATAATTTTCAAGATGCAACAATGTTTCTTGACAATGGCGGGCAAAAAGGGCGTCAATCGGCATTTATTACAACAGGTTCTTACCGTATTAATACTTTTTTGTTTGAAGTAGTGGTGGCACCACAAGTAGTTATTTCCGAAAATATGGTCGGAATTGTGACCGCCATGGATGGAGAGCCAATTCCTATCGGGCAAATTGCCGGTAAATTTGTTGACAACCACAATAACTTTCAGGATTTTGACCAATTCTTGAAAAATGGAGGAAACCGTGGACTGCAACCACAGGTAATGCTTGCTGGTTCTTATTACATCAACTCTTGGGCAATCCAGATTGAACAGACTCCAATGACCGATGTGCCTATAGGATATGTTGGAGTGGTAATTTCATATATTGGGGAAGACGGTCAGGATGTAACCGGAGATAATTTCAAACATGGAAATATTGTTTCAAAAGGACAACGTGGCGTTTGGATGGAGCCTTTTGGTCCCGGTAAATATGCCCTTAACAAATACACCACCAAATTAGAACCGGTTCCAACCACCAACTTGGTATTAAACTGGGCCGATGCCAGAAGTGAATCCCACAACTTGGACAAAAACCTTTCTACCATTACAGTTCGTTCCAAAGACGGTTTCCCTTTCAATCTGGATGTTTCGCAAATTATCCACGTTCCTGCGAATGAAGCTCCAAAAGTAATTGCTCGTTTTGGAAGTATGAACAATCTGGTTTCTCAGGTTTTAGAACCTACCATTGGAAATTATTTCAGAAACTCAGCTCAGGAAAGTGATGTAATTTCGTTCCTTTCGACCAGAAAAGAGCGTCAGGAATCGGCCAAAAACCATATCAAAATAGTCTTGGACGAATACAACGTTAATGCTGTTGACACTTTAATTGGAGATATTGTACCACCAGAATCCTTGATGAAAACATTGACGGATAGAAAAATTGCAGAAGAAGAGCAAAAAACCTATCAGACTCAGAAAATGGCTCAAGAACAACGTCAGGGAATGGAAAAAGAAACTGCAATTGCCGACATGCAAAAGGAAATTGTTAGGGCTTCCCAAAGTGTTGAAATCGCGCAACGTACTGCCGATGCCACAGTTAAAAAAGCGGAAGGAGATGCAACCAGTTTAAAACTGAACGTAAACGCCGAAGCCGAAGCAACAAAAATGCGTGCCAATGCCGAAGCAGAAGCGACAAAAGCAAGAGCAGGCGCGCAAGCCGAAGCAACCAAACTTAACGCCAGTGCCGAAGCCGAAAAAATCTCTAAAACAGGTCTCGCTGAAGCGGAAAAAATTATGGCTATTGGTAAATCGACTGCCGAGGCATACCAACTTCAGGTCTCTGCGATGGGCGGCGATAACTTTACGAAATACAAAATCACCGAAGAAATTGGTAAAGGAAAAATCAAAATTATCCCTGAAGTCCTTATTTCTGGAAACAACGGTACTGATGGCTCTATGAGTGGACTGCTAGGTCTAAAACTTATGGAAATGATGGACACCAACAACAAAGAGACTCCTAAAAAGGGAGAATAGACATGTAAACAAAAATATTTAACCTTTAATCTGCGAAAATCTATCAAATCTGCGTGCTAATTTTTTCACGCAGATTCGGCAGATTTTCGCAGATTTTTTTATTGCCTGTAAAAAAAAGCAGAAAAGTTGATTTTTAGCCCCGATGATAGTGAAAATCCTTGTGAACCGTCTCGTCCCAAAAGACGAGAGGTTCACAAGATTGTAACGGACAGCGGGAGGAATCGTTCAAAAAAGAGCAAATGTTCTGCTCCAAAAAAGTATCCCAAAAAGCGTTTTAACAATCTGCTTTAAAAATGTTTATATTTGCCCAAAAAGAAATACCATGCAACATATAATTGATCGTTTTGTAAGCTATGTAACCATCGACACAGAGTCGGATCCAGGTTCAAATACCACCCCAAGTACAGCCAAACAATGGGATCTCGCCAATAAACTAGTCGAAGAATTAAAGGCCATAGGCTTACAAGATGTCACAATAGACGACAAAGCCTATATCATGGCAACGCTTCCAAGTAATGTAGATCATGAAGTACCTACTATTGGATTTATTTCTCATTTTGACACTACTCCGGATTTTACAGGAGCCAATGTAAAACCACAAATCATTCCTGATTATGACGGTAAAGACATTATCCTGAATGCCGAACAAAATATTGTCCTCTCCCCTTCTTATTTCAAAGATTTATTACAATACAAAGGACAAACATTAATCACCACCGACGGAACAACCTTACTAGGCGCCGATGACAAAGCGGGAATTACTGAAATTGTTACTGCAATGGAATTCCTGATCAACAATCCTGAAATCAAACACGGAAAAATTAGAATAGCCTTTACTCCTGATGAGGAGATTGGCCGCGGTGCGCATCATTTTGATGTGGAAAAATTTGGAGCCGAATGGGCTTATACCATGGACGGAAGTCAGGTTGGTGAATTGGAATATGAAAATTTCAATGCAGCCGGTGCCAAAATTATCTTCAAAGGAAAAAGCGTACATCCCGGATATGCCAAAGGTAAGATGATCAATTCCATGCTTATTGCGAATGATTTCATCAACGAATTACCTAAGGACGAAACTCCCCAGGAAACTAGAGGTTATCAAGGCTTTTTTCATATTCATCACCTTTCGGGAAGTATTGAAGAAACCGTTTTAGAACTAATCATTCGTGATCACAATAAATTCAAATTTGAAAAGCGAAAAGCCTTAATTGACAAAATCGCCAAAAAATTCAACAAGAAATTTGCAAAACAATTTGGTGAAGACATCGTAATTACCGAGGTAAAAGACCAATATTACAATATGAAAGAAAAGGTTCTTCCTGTAAAACATATTGTTTTTATTGCTGAAAAAGCGATGAGAGAATTGGGTATAAAACCTATTATAAAACCCATCAGAGGTGGAACTGACGGGTGTCAATTATCTTACAAAGGTTTACCTTGTCCAAATATCTTTGCCGGTGGTCACAATTTCCACGGAAAATACGAATATGTTCCTGTAGAAAGCATGCAAAAAGCGGTAAATGTAATCGTAAAAATTGCAGAATTGACCGCTGAAGGTGCCTATCAGAAAAAAGAAACTGCGTCCAAAAAAAGTTAAAACATATTTTTCGATGACTAACAACGAGGAATGGGAAACTGAATTGGAGCTTTTAAAAGCTATCATTGCTAAAACAGAATTGGTCGAAACTAATAAATGGGGCGGTTGCGTGTATGTAGATAGCAATAACAGAAATGTGATTGGTGTTGGTGGATTCAAGAAATTCTTTACGCTTTGGTTTTTTAATGGCGCCTTTTTAAAAGACGAGAAGAAACATTTAATTAATGCCAATGAAGGTGTAACCAAATCATTAAGACAATGGCGTTTTACATCCAAAGATGAAATCAACGAAAAAGAGATTTTACCCTATATCCAAGAAGCTATAGACAATGAAAAGCTAGGAAAAACAACCAAGCCTGAAAAAACAAAATCGGAAATTATTATTCCGTCTTTATTGCAGAATGAATTAGACATTGATGACCAACTAAAAGATGCCTTCTTGAACTTCAGCCTATACAAACAAAAGGAGTTTATTGAATATATAGAAACAGCAAAACGAGAAGAAACCAAAATCTCGAGAATCAAAAAAATAAAACCAATGATATTAGATAACATTGGCCTCAACGATAAATACAGATAACTAAGAAATATCTAACTCATAAAAATCTCAAATTTCAGCTTATCGAAATTTGAGATTTTTTTTATTCAAAAAATTAAAACCATTACCTGCAGCCCTTCTTCTTTTATCAAAAACCACTAAAATCTTAACATTAAGGCTTTTAATTATTCATTATATTTGTTAATACAAACGCAACAATTAATTAATATTAAATTCCATTAAAGGTTGCCTTTATACGTTCTTACTAACTACAAAACAATTAATAACTCATTAATACAAGTATTATGATAGAAAAAGAAGCCGAAAAAACAACTTCTGATAATTCAGTCAGTCCTGATCCAGTAAATAATCAAAAACCTGAAGCAGTCAAGCCAGCAGCTCCAAAACCAAGAGCACCAAGAACCACCGCCGCGAGAACAACAAGTACAGCAAAACCGACGGCTGCTAAGCCCGTTGTCTCTAAACCTGCAGTTGCTAGCACTGCGACCGTAAAATCAGTCACTACAAAACCAAGAGCTTCCAGAGCAACAACAGCAAGACCTAGCAGAGCCAAAGTTACTGCTCCATCAACTGAAACAAAAACTGAAACCAAAGCTATCGCAGAGGTAGAAACAGCAGTTGTAGTTCCTCAAGAGGAAGAAAAAAAGAAAAAAAAATCTAAAACAAAAGACAAAGTGAAAGAAAAAGAGAAATCCAAAAAAGCCAAGGCCAAAGAAAAAGCTAAGAAAAAAGCAAAAAAGGCTAAAAAGGCCAAAAAAGAAAAAGCTAAAAAAGCAAAGCTAAAAGCTAAACTCAAAGAGAAAAAAGCTAAAGCTAAAAAAGCCAAAAAGAGCAAGAAAAAATAAAAACTGTTTGCTGAAAAAATCCCAAATTCCAATTAGAAAATCGGAATTTGGGATTTTTTTTTACACCAATCGGTGTGAGCTTCTATAACTAGTCTTTTTTCAAAGTAGCTGTCAACTCCAAAGAAATGGAAGAACGTTCCATTTTCAACTTCCCAGCCATTGTTTCAATAATTACAGTAGCATCTGTAAGCTCTACAATTTTTCCGTGAATACCGCTTTTAGTAATTATTCTATCTCCTACTTTTAAGTTGCTTTCAAATTCTCTTTCGTTTTTAGCACGTTTTTGCTGTGGTCTGATCATGAAAAAGTAAAGAACCACAAACATTAATAGAAATGGTAAAAACTGTTGTAATTGTCCCATAATTTAAATTTTAGTTTTTGTTAATTGTTTTTATAATGTTGTAAAATCTGGAATTTAATTATTACATCAAACCTCTTCCCATTTTTACAATTCGTTTTTTAGCTTCAAGTTCTTTAACCAAATTATCCAATATTCCGTTGATGAAAATGCTACTCTTTGGTGTTGAATATTCTTTGGCTAATTCCAAATATTCGTTCAAAGTTACTTTAACAGGAATAGATGGAAACTTCAAGAATTCGCAAATAGCCATTTTAAGGATAATGGTATCAATTTCGGCAATACGCTCACTGTCCCAATTTGGTGTTTTATCAACATACTCTTTCGCTAACTCCGTTTCGTTTAAAACTGTTTTTCTAAACAAATTTTTAGCATAGTCCTTATCCTCAATGTCCTTATACAATTTTGGAACCCTGAAATTATCATCCTCACCTTGCTTAATCGATTTTAACTGCTTGATTATATGAGTGTTTACCAAAGGAATATCATCAATCCATGTCAATTTATCGTCTTCCAGATAGTCATATAGCTTCTCGTTTGGAACAATCACATCTGAAAATATATCAACAATAAATTGTTTATCCTCTTCAAAAGTATTCACCTTTGTACTCATGTATTTGGCATACAAATCACTTTCTTTTATAGCCGCTAAAAGAAGAATAATGTAATCATCATTTAAAGTCCAATTGTTAATCGAACGGTTTTCAAGGGCTATACTAAGGGAATTGTTTTCAGCAAGAATTTGAAAAATGCTGTTATTGATGAATTTCTTGTTTGGATTGCGTTCTTCTTTGGTAGCCAAATGTTTTTGACTTGCCAACTGCAAATAAACAGTCTCTTTTTTGCAGATTTCTATCAATGAAGAAAGCATGATAAGGTATAAATCCTGAATTGCGTCTATACTATGAAAAAGAAATTTCTCTTCTTTTTCCAGATTATCAGAACCATTTTGATGCATCGCATAAATGGATTGCATGACTTTAACGCGGATGTGTCTTCTATTTACCACCTTGTAAGAACTTTTAAAATTAGTTTGCAAAATTATAAATTTCATTGGTCAAATGAAAATTTAAAATTGCTTTATTTTTGAAGTTTTCAGTCGTAGTCGTAAGTCTCAGTCACAGTTTTCAAATAGTTTCAAAAAAAAATCTCAGTTTTCAGCTCAAAACTGAGACTGCAAACTGAGACTTTAAACTAAAAAATGAAAACTATTTTTTACTGTTTTCTATTTTTCTCAAATCAATACGGTTTTGAGCAATTGTCAAAGCCGCTTGATGCGTAGTTATTCCATTTGCAACAGCGTAATCAAAAATCTCCAATGTAGTATTGTAGATATTTTCGGTTTTACGCATAATTTCTGCTTTATCGTAATGAGCCAACTCAGCATAAACATTGATAATTCCTCCGGCATTAATCAAGAAATCAGGAGCATATAGAATCCCTCTTTCCTGTAAAATCAAACCATGAGTATTTTCATTAGCTAATTGATTATTAGCAGCACCAGCAATTACTTTAGCTTTAATTTTATTTACTGTAGTATCGTTAATCGTTGCTCCCATCGCACAAGGCGCATAAATATCAACATCGGCGCTATATAAATCGTCTCCTGTGAATACTTGTGCATTATATTTTGTAGCTACTTCATACAATTTTTCTTCATTGATATCAGCGATAAAAACCTGAGCTCCCTCTTTGGTCAAATACGAAACCAAAGTTTCCCCAACGTGTCCAATTCCCTGAACCAATACTTTTTTACCTTCTAAATTATCCGATCCAAATTGTTGCTTGGCAGCTGCTTTCATTCCCATATAAACTCCAAAAGCAGTAACTGGTGAAGGATTACCTGATCCACCTCTTTCTTCGGAAATACCGGTAACGTAAGGAGTAACATCTCTTACCAAATCCATGTCTGAAGTCTCCATTCCAACATCTTCTGCTGTAATATATCTTCCGCTTAGCGAATGCACAAATTCAGCAAATTTACGCATCAATTCAGGTGTTTTTTGAGTTTTGGCATCGCCAATAATAACTGCTTTTCCCCCACCGATATTCAATCCAGTGATAGCAGCCTTATAAGTCATCCCTCTGGACAGACGCAAAACATCATTCAAAGCTTCCCATTCATTGGCGTAATTAAACATTCGGGTTCCCCCTAATGCTGGCCCCATAACCGAATTATGGATACCAATAATTGCTTTTAATCCTGTATCTTTGTCATTACAAAAAACGATTTGCTCGTGATCATTAAATGACAATTGTCCAAAAACAGGATCCATTTTTTGAAGTTCCTTTACAGAGGTAACATTAGCATTCATAGTACTATTTTTTTAGTTATAAATTACGAATTCATCAAAAAGACAACCCAAACATAAATAAAAAATAAATATATTTCATTGTATTTGTAAAAAAATAAATATTCATCAATGTTTACAAAACAAACATTTCTTCAATACAATTGTTAAAATTTAGACATTAAGCAAAAAACAAAAACATTTCAATACCGAATCACTTAAAACATGAAAGAATTACAATATTTAAATAAATATTTCATTAAGTACAAATACAGCTTTTCACTTGGAATAATTATCACCATAATCGCACAAATTTTCTCTTTATTTACTCCAAAATTAGTCAGCAAGTCATTCAGTCAAATTGAAACAGCTTACAGAAAAGGCAGTTCGGTTGACCCTAGCGCTATAAGCCACGAATTGATTAATAATATCCTACTAATCATTGCAACTACAATTATAGCAGGTTTTCTTACCTTCCTTATGAGGCAAACTTTGATAGTAATGTCTCGCCACATTGAATTTGATTTAAAAAATGAAGTTTTTCGTCAATATGAAAAGCTTTCGTTGAATTTCTACAAACAAAACCGAACCGGAGATTTGATGAACCGTATAAGCGAAGATGTTTCCAAAGTAAGAATGTACGTTGGACCGGCGGTTATGTACACGATAAACACATTTATCCGTTTTGCAATCGTAATCGGTTATATGTACAATGTATCGCCAAGACTGACTTTATACACCATATTACCTTTACCCATATTATCATACTGCATCTTCAAATTGAGCTCTGAAATCAATAAAAGATCGACAATATTCCAACAATACTTATCCAAGGTTTCCAGTTATACCCAAGAAGTTTTTTCCGGAATACGTGTTATTAAAGCCTATTCGTTGGAAGAACAACATCAAGCCAACATTAACGATTTGGCTAATGAAAGCAAAAGCAAAAGTTTAAGCCTTGCCAAAGTACAAGCTCTTTTTGGTCCTTTTATGATTGCCCTTATCGGTGTGAGCAACTTGGTCGTAATTTATTTTGGCGGACTAATGTACATTCATGGTTCTATCAAAAGTATTGGAACGATTGCCGAATTCATACTATACATCAATATGCTGACTTGGCCGGTGGCGTCATTGGGCTGGGTTTCTTCAATGGTACAAGAGGCAGAAGCTTCGCAAAAAAGATTGAACGAATTTTTGAAAATTGAACCTGAGATACAAAATAAAAACAACAATAAATCCAAAATTGATGGCAGTATTGTTTTTGACAATGTGAGCTTTACCTACGATGACACCCAAATAAAAGCGTTACAAAATGTTTCCTTCACTGTCAACAAAGGAGAAACTTTGGCTATCCTAGGAAAAACTGGTTCTGGAAAATCAACCGTTTTGGCCTTATTGTCGCGCTTATACGATGTTACCGGAGGAAAAATCCTGATTGACAACAAAGAAATCGACCAACTCAATTTATTCGATTTACGCAACAGTATTGGAGTTGTCCCTCAAGATGCTTTTTTATTTTCAGATACCATTAAAAATAATATCAAATTTGGAAAAGAAGACGCTACTGATCAAGAGGTCGAAGCAGTCGCAAAAAGCGCTGTCGTTCACGACAATATTATCGGTTTTAACAAAGGATACGATACAATTTTGGGTGAGAGAGGGATTACGCTTTCCGGTGGACAAAAGCAACGTGTTTCTATCGCAAGGGCTATTATAAAGAATCCTGAAATTTTACTTTTTGACGATTGCCTATCTGCGGTCGATACAGAAACAGAAGAGGCAATTCTGAATAATCTTTATCAAATATGTAAAAATAAAACTACAATTATTGTGAGTCATAGGGTTTCATCGGCAAAAAACGCAGATAAAATCATCATACTTGAAAATGGAAAAATAATAGAACAAGGCACTCATAATCAATTAATAAACCAAGGAGGGTATTATGCAGCATTATATTTAAAACAACTTTCGGAAAAAGAATTGCTCTAATTGTTGTATAATACATATATTTTTACCACTTTTGATTGCTATTAAATAATAAAATGACGATACGATTATGAGAGAAAATGATATGTTAGAAAAGGAGGAAATTTTTTCAAAAGTTTTAAGAGCTGGAAGAAGAACCTATTTCTTTGACGTAAGAGCTACCAAAGCTGACGATTATTATATTACAATAACAGAAAGCAAAAAATTCACCGAAGAAGACGGATCTTTTCACTTCAAAAAACACAAAATCTATTTATACAAAGAAGATTTTACCGCTTTTTCAGAAATTTTAGAAGACATGACTTCTTACGTTTTAAACCACAAAGGTGAAGAAGTAATTTCAGAAAGACACCAAAAAGATTTCAAAAAAGAATACGCTTCAGAAAAAGTAAATGAAGATATTATTCCAAATACATCTAGTTTTACAGATATCGAATTTGACGATATTTAATCAACAAGAAACACCAAATTAGAGAGTCCAAAAATCACTTGATTTTTGGACTTTTTTTATACTTAAAACAATCAAAAAACATTATCCCCAGTAAATTTATTTTTCACTAAAAAAACATACTGATTATCAATTATTTAAAAGTAATCAAGCATAATAATTTTGTACCTTTAGAGATAATAATTTAAATCCATTCACAATGAAAATGTTAATTAATGTTATCTTCCCCATTGAGCCTTTCAATTCAATGGTTCGAAATGGTACAGCTGGCGAAACCATTGGTCGCGTTATCGATGATATAAAACCAGAAAGTATTTATTTTTCAGAACAAGATGGAAGCAGAGGTGCAGTTATGATTGTAGAAATACCAGATGCCTCAAGTATTCCAGCGATTTGCGAACCTTGGTTTTTAAATTTTGAAGCACATTGCGAAATCAGAATCGCAATGACCCCCGAAGATTTGATGAGAGCTAACCTCAACAAACTAGCTGAAAAATGGAGTGATGTTCATGCCAATTAAAAAGAGCGTACCATTAACTAAATACCATTTATGTAAATAAAATAATCCAATCTACTCGTTCTTTTAAACTATTTTATATCCACAAATGGTATAAAAAAACCTCTCCATTAAGAAGAGGTTTCGTTTTTATATGAAGATCTGATCCTAAAAATCAAATAATTCTATAGTGATTTCCTAAACGTTTTTCTTCGGCAATGAACAACTGGGTCAAAATTTTTCCAAATCAACTGAATGGCTAAATTATCAGACAACTCGGGAGTTCTATAGCAATAATTAATCCCTTTTGCAGTAAAAGTTTCGTAATACTCTTTAAAAATTACAGCAGTCACACCTTTATTTTGATAATCAGGACGAACACCAATAAGATAAAAAACAACATCCTTGCTATTACGTCTTGCGTTTAATAAATGTAAAAATCCAAAAGGGAACAATTTACCATTGGCCTTTTGAAGTGCTTTCGAGAAACTAGGCATCACAATCCCAAAAGCGACTAGATTTCCATCCTTATCTTCAATGTATTTTATGTATTCAGGATTGATGAAGCTGATGTATTTTTTCTTGAAATATTCTTTTTGAATATCCGTTATTGCCACGAAAGAAGACAACTTAGCGTAGCTCTCATTAAACAAATCAAACATTTTATCCACATAAGGCATCACATCTTTAGTCGATTTAAAATTGATTGGTTTTAGTTCATATCGTTTTTTGACCAATTCGGCAATTTTTTCAAAAAACTCAGGTTTCGCATTTGCAAAAGGGAATTTATTCTCCATAAATTCTTTTTCGGTTACATAACCCAATTGCTCAAAATGCTTTGCATAATAGGGATGATTGTACCAGGTAACCATAGTTCCCAATTCGTCAAAACCTTCGGTCAAAACCCCTACTTTATCCAGATTTGAGAACCCCATAGGCCCTTCTACATACTCGAGATTGTGCTTTTGTCCCATTTCATATACTTTTTCAAGTAATGCCTTAGTTACTTCGATATCATCAATAACATCAAACCAACCAAAACGGACTTTATTCTTTTGCTGCTGATTCACCTCATCCCAATTGATAATGGCAGCAATCCTCCCTAAGATTTTATTATCTCTATAAGCCAAATAAAAGTTGGCCTGAGCGGTATTGAAAGCAGGATTCTTGTCTTTATCAAACGATTCAAGTTCATCAGCAATTATTGGCGGAACCCAATATTGGTTTCCTTTGTATAAAGAAAATGGGAATTTTATAAACTCTGTTAACTCGCTTTTGGTTTTGGCTTCTTTTATGGTAATCATTTCTATTCTATCGGGAGTTATTACTTCTTCTTTTTAAATAATCTAAAACCTTTTTTGGTTTTGGTCTTTTTCGCCACTTCTTCGGCTTGTTTTTCTTCTTTTGACAAAAGGTGTACTTCTTTATATCGGCCATCATAGCGCCATGACAATCCTACACCTCCATAAAGGATCGAAGGAGTATCTTTGAAATTGGTACTTATGGAAGCATCAACCTGCAAATTTCTATTAATCAAATAGGCTGCTCCGCCACGAACGATGGCATCGCTATAAAAATCGCTTTTTATCCCTTGATTTTCAGCAAATGCCGACCAATGTTGATTAATTCCTTTTGTTAAAGTCACAATATAACTCAAACTAGGATAATCAGTAGTAACGTAATTGTAAATAATATTGGCTACAAAAACCCACGAACCATCTCCTAAATGGTTTTGCAAAATCAAAGCAGCTTTTGGTGATATTTCAGATTTTGATCTCCAATAAAATGGATTGTCCTTTCCAGTAAAATTAGCCCCTCCAAAAACAGCAACAGCAGGGATTAATTGGTGCCAATCGAATTTATGATTAGCTTTCCAACTGTAAATATTCGCCTCTCTTTTATATCCTTTATTTGGGTCATAAATCAAATATTTTGCTCCCAAGACAGATTGTTTAAAATCGGCACGATCATCAACCTGCATTGGATAAGTAAATGTTTCGTACAGGTATTGAACATCGGCAATAAATTCTAAATTCTCAAGAAAAGCACCATATCGCAATTCTACATCTACTCCAAATCCATTGGCATCGTATTTCAACAAATTATGGTTTTCAGTGATACCAAACACACCTGATTCTACTTGAAAGACTGTTTTCCCAACTGCGAAAGCCGACATGGATTCTCCTGGTCTGTTCGAATTAATTTCGTCTGTGTGCTGCCCGTAATGAATTGTTGGGATTAAAAAAATGAATGCAAAAAATAACGTTTTGATAGTAGACATACTGTGTAATTTGAGTGAAAAGCTATAACGCATTCCAAATGTACTATATTTTATTGTAACTATCATTTGGTTAAAAAAATCTTAGAATATTCATTTTGAAAAATAGTAGCCACGAATTCACGAATTTCCCCCTACGAATTCTGATTCAAAAAATCGATTAATTCTCGGGTCGCTTTTCCTCTATGGCTTATGGCATTTTTGGTTTCCAATGAAAGTTGGGCGAAAGTTTCCCGATATCCTTCGGGCCTGAAAATTGGGTCATAACCAAAGCCATGGTTACCGCTTTTTTCTAAAGTAATTTCTCCTTTGGCAATTCCAGTAAAAAGATATTGTTTTCCTTTCAGATTCAAAGTAATAACGGTTTTGAATTGGGCATTTCTATTGGTTGATTTTTCTAAATTTAAAAGTAATTTATTCATATTATCCTCAGCCGACTTTTGCTCTCCGGCATATCGAGCCGAATAAACTCCGGGTTCACCATTTAAAGCTTCCACTTCAAGTCCTGTATCATCGGCGAAACAATCATAGCCATATTTTTCCGTTACATAATTAGCTTTCATAATCGCGTTTCCCTCAATGGTATTTGCAGTTTCAGGAATATCTTCATGGCAACCTATACTTTCCAAACTAATAATTTCGATGCTTTCCGGAAGCATACTTTGTATTTCCTTTATTTTATTGGCGTTGTTCGTAGCAAAAACGATTTTCATAGGTAGGTGTTTATTGTTTTTTTTCGAATACAAATGTATTGGTTTATTACGCTTTAAAAAACAACTGATTTATTAACAACTCTCTTTTCAGCAATTAAATATACCGATTTCCTATTAAAAAACCACGAAGTTAAAACTTAGTTAAAATACTGTTTTACAGTATTTTAAAAATAATAAAATTGTAAATTTGGATGTCGGTTCTGATTAATTACTTGAGCAATATAATATCACAAATATTTCAATATTAGAAAAAGTATTCTCAATAGTCAGCTATACAGAATTAGGGTATAAGTTAGATAATGATAAATCAGAACTTACAAATTGAAGGGCTAGAAATAAGCCCTTCTTTTTTTTTCCTCACCCCCAACCCCTCTCCTTCGGAGAGGGGAGCCAAACGCCATTAACCTGAACTTGGTTATTCTCCACAAACATAAAACTGCTAAGTTAATTTAAAGTTAAAGTACTCCTTAACAACAACTTAAACCAATAATTATCATATCTTTGAATATGGTTTTGATTGATTAAGTATTTGCGTAAATACCGAAATATGGAGGATTATTTATTAATCAACTAAAGGGTAAGATAAGTGGAATATTGGTAAATCAAAGTCAATAATTGGAGGGCTGTAAAAAGCCCTCCTTTTTTTTGTGCTTTTTTTAAGAGCCTGTTTAAGTGTAACGCAATCGCACATAAACGTGTTTAATTCCTTTTTTATCAGAATCCCTTTCGTCTATTTCGAGTATATCAGTAAGGGATTTGAGCAACGGGGTGAGTTTGTTGAAACCGTAGTTACGGGGATCAAATTCAGGTTTTTTCTTTACGATCAGATTTCCCACATCACCGAGGAAAGCCCAGCCGTCATCATCACAAATGGCATCGATAGTATCTTCAATCAACTCAATGGTTTTGGCGTCAATTTTTACAGTAGTTTCTTTTTCGGTAGCTTTCTTGTTGTCTTTTATCTCAGCGGCAGAAGCCGAAGCCGATTGCTTTGGTTTTTTCTTTTTGATGGCACCTTCCAAAACCTCTATAAAAATAAATCGGTCACAGGCCACAATAAAAGGGTTAGGTGTTTTTTTCTCGCCTATACCAATCACTTTCATGCCCGATTCACGCAAGCGAATAGCCAGTCTGGTGAAATCGCTGTCACTGGAAACAATACAAAAACCATCCACTTTGTCCGAATAGAGTAAATCCATCGCATCGATTATCAATGCAGAATCGGAGGAATTTTTCCCAACCGTATAACTGTATTGTTGAATTGGTGTAATGGCATGTTCGAGCAACACTGATTTCCAGCCGTTGGCATTCGGTTTGGTCCAATCGGCATAAATCCGCTTAGTGGTTGGTGTTCCGTATTTGGCAATTTCCTCCATCATTCCTTTTACGTTGCTGTAAGGAACATTGTCGGCATCAATAAGTACAGCAAGTTTTAATTCTTTTGAATTTTGGGACATACCTTCTTAAATTATTCGATTATTGGATTGTTGATTTTAATATTTCAGATTATCATTAAAATTATTATTCTCATTTTCGATAAAACCTCTTTCAAATATACATTTTTTTATCGAAAATGTTCAAGTCTCCGGTCCTAGCCCTGATGGAAATGAAAAGCCTCGAGGAAATAAACCTATTTTTTCTAGTGCCGCGAGAGCGACTTCCTCACCCCCAGCCCCTCTCCAAAAGAGAGGGTAGCCAAAAGCTCCTTGCGGCACTATAGAAAAAAAAGTTTATGACTGAGAGCTTGCAATGGACAGCAGGACACGAGCAAAGCGAACTGACGAAGTAAATAGCTCCTCACTCTCACTTCTCTAAAAATGATTTCATTAGTCATCAAAATAACTCTATTTTAAAAAAATAAATATACTTTCAAGACGCCAATACATTATAAATAATTATTTTTGCTCCCGATTCCGAGACATCGGAACAGACTTAAAACAAATAGTAGAAGAAATATATTTAGGAAATGGTAAAAGATTTATTCGAAAGAATTCAAAACAATAAAGGACCTCTAGGAAAATGGGCTTCACAAGCAGAAGGATATTATGTTTTCCCAAAATTGGAAGGAGATCTAGGGCCAAGAATGAAATTTCAAGGAAAAGATATTTTGAACTGGAGTTTGAACGACTATTTAGGTCTTGCAAACCATCCTGAAGTTCGTAAAGCCGATACTGATGCTGCTATACAGTTTGGTGCTGCTGCCCCAATGGGAGCTCGTATGATGAGCGGTCACACCAAATACCACGAGCAATTGGAACAGGAATTGGCTGCTTTTACAATGAAAGAATCAGCTTATTTATTGAATTTCGGTTACCAGGGAATGGTTTCTATCATCGATGCTTTGGTTACAAGAAACGATGTGATTGTATATGATGTTGATGCTCACGCTTGTATTATCGACGGTGTTCGTTTACACAGCGGAAAACGTTTTACGTACAAGCACAACGACATCGAAAGCATGGAGAAAAACTTGGCACGTGCTACAAAACTAGCCGAAACAACTGGTGGTGGTATTTTATTTATCACCGAAGGTGTTTTTGGAATGCGCGGACAACAAGGAAAATTGA
Source organism: Flavobacterium aquiphilum (assembly GCF_027111335.1). Taxonomy (NCBI): domain Bacteria; kingdom Pseudomonadati; phylum Bacteroidota; class Flavobacteriia; order Flavobacteriales; family Flavobacteriaceae; genus Flavobacterium; species Flavobacterium aquiphilum. Next base: position 4,255,068 of record NZ_CP114288.1, read on the forward strand.
AAGAAATTGTGGCGATGAAAGAAAAATACAATTTCCGTTTACTTGTTGACGATGCACACGGTTTTGGTACACTTGGAAAAACAGGTGCCGGAGCCGGTGAAGAGCAAGGTTGCCAAGACGGAATCGATGTTTACTTCTCGACTTTTGCCAAATCAATGGCAAATATCGGAGCTTTCGTTTCTGCAGACAAAGACGTTATCGATTATTTGAAATACAACTTGCGTTCGCAAATGTTTGCCAAAGCTTTACCAATGATCCAAACTATCGGTTCGTTGAAACGTTTGGAATTGTTGCGTCAATCTTCGGAAATCAAAGACAAACTTTGGGTAAACGTAAACGCATTGCAAAACGGTTTGAAACAAAGAGGATTCAACATTGGTGACACCAACACTTGCATCACTCCTGTTTACTTGGAAGGAAGTATCCCGGAAGCGATGGTCATGGTGAACGATTTAAGAGAAAACTACGGTATTTTCTTGTCGATCGTGGTGTATCCGGTAATCCCGAAAGGAATCATTTTATTGCGTATGATCCCTACGGCTTCTCACACTTTGCAAGACATTGACGAGACTTTGTCAGCTTTTGAAGCTATCCGTGAGAAATTAACAAACGGTACTTACAAAGAAATCGCAAGCAAAACAACTGTTGACATGGAAGCTTAACAATAAGCAACCTTACATATAAAAATCCATCGGTCAAAAGGCTGATGGATTTTTTTTTTTTGGAGCAGAACATTAGTGCGGTTCATCAAGTTCAGTCCCGCTTTTCGTTACAATCTCTTGTGCCGAACGCCGGCACAAGAGGATTTTCTCTGCAATCGGGGCTATTCTACAAGTTTATATTTTCATAAGAACCAATGCAAACAACGTATAAAAATTCTGTACTTTTATGAGCCTAAACCAAAAATGAAAAATGAAAAAAATTCTTCTTTCGTCATTACTGCTGTTTTTCGTAACAATAATCACAGCCCAAAAAACAGAATACACCACAGTTACCAACATACCTTATTACAGCGAAACAATAGCCAAAACAGATTCGTACATTAAAGAACGTTGCGTACTCGATATCTATTACCCAAAAAATATCAAAGGTTTTACCACTGTGATTTGGTTTCATGGCGGCGGTTTAACCTCCGGCAATAAAGAACTTCCAGAAGGATTAAAAGACAAAGGCTTTTGTGTCGTTTCAGTAAATTACAGACTATCACCAAAAGTAAAAGCAGAAAAATGCATTGAGGATGCAGCCGCAGCAGTAGCCTGGACATTCAAAAACATTGCATCTTACGGTGGCGATAATTCCCTGATTCTGGTTTCAGGACATTCGGCCGGTGCATTTTTGACATTGATGGTAGGTTTGGAAAAAAAATGGTTGAAAACCTATGAGATTGACGCTAATTCTATTGCAGGATTGATTCCGTTAAGTCCCCAAACCATTACCCATTTTGAAATCCGAAAAGAAAGAGGTATCCCTGAAACACAACCTATAGTCGATGAATTTGCACCGCTGTATCACGTTCGCGCCGATGCCCCTCCATTATTGCTAATTACTGGCGACAGAGAAAAAGAAATGTTGGGTCGCTACGAAGAAAACGCCTATATGGCACGAATGATGAAAATTGCCGGGCATACACAAACCACTCTATACGAATTACAAGGCTTTGGTCACAATATGACGGAACCTGCTTTCCCTATAGTCGTTCAAGAAATTAAAAGAATTACAGCGTTAAAAAAGAAATAAAAATGACTCCACATTTATTAATCATTCCCGGACTTGGAGATTCAAGCGAAAAACATTGGCAAAGCTTTTGGCTGCAAAAATTCCCCAATTCCACCAAAGTTATTCAAGACAATTGGGACGAACCCCAGCTCAGCGAATGGCTTGACCGTCTTTCAGAAACTATCAAAAAAACAGAAGAACCAACTATTCTAGTTGCTCACAGCTTGGCGGTTTCACTTGTAATGCACTGGATTTCAAAAAATAACAATCCAAACATTGTTGGTGCAATGCTAGTTGCCCCCGCCGATGTAGATTCTCCGGAACACACTCCTGATTTTCTGAGACACTTTTCCCCTATTCCAATCCAAACTGTGCCTTTTCCTACGCTAGTTATTGGAACCGAAAACGACACTTATATGTCGCTTGAAAGAGCCAAAGAATTGGCTACTCACTGGGGAAGTGATTTTATAAACATTGGACAAAAAGGACATATTAATTCAGAATCTAATCTGGAATATTGGGAAGAAGGACAAAATTATTTACAACAACTAATAGCAAAAATTAAAGGCTAAAATGACAAATCCAATAGTATCTGCACAATGGCTGCACGAACATTTAAACGATTCAAATCTTATAATACTCGAAGCACGATTGGAACAAAACCAAGCTAATTTGGTAAATCAAAATCCTAGCTTACAAATAAAAGGTGCTCGCTTATTTGATATCAAAAATAATTTTAGCAACACAAGTAATCCGTTGCCAAACACTTTTCCGTCAGACGAACAATTCACTTCTGAAAGCCAAAAATTAGGAATCAACTCGGATAGCACAATTGTGGTATATGATACTTTGGGAATTTATTCCAGTCCCAGAGCCTGGTGGATGTTCAAAGCGATGGGACATCCAAAAGTTTTTGTTCTAGACGGCGGACTTCCGGAATGGATTAAAGAAAGATTCCCAACCGAAAAGCAACAACAAACGACTTACTCAAAAGGCAATTTTGTGGCAAAATTTCAGCCTGAATTAATTAAAAACAAAGAACAGATACTGGAAAACATCTCTACTAAAAAAGCCGTTCTCATGGATGCGAGATCAGCTGACCGATTCCACGCCACCCATGAAGAACCTAGAGCCGGATTAAGAAGCGGACATATTCCGGGTTCTATTAATATTCCTTTCACCGAACTGCAGCAGGACGGAAAATTCAAATCAAATGAAGAATTGAAAGAAATCCTAAAACTAAACGATCAACCTTTATATTTCACTTGTGGTTCGGGAATTACAGCCTGTATTGTCCTTCTCGCTTGTGAATTGATTTCGGACAATCCAAAAGCCGTTTACGATGGTTCCTGGACCGAATGGGGTTCAACTGATTTGCCTATAGAATAATAAAAAGGGGATTCTGTTTTTGATAAACGAATCCCCTTTTTATTACAAATTAATGAATCATTCCACCGCCACTTTATACGTTGGATCCTCCAAAATATTCACATCAATAACAGCATCTGCATTTTGCAATAACTGTCTGCAATTGGGGCTTAAATGACGTAACCGAATCGTTTTATTCATATTAGCATATCGTTCCGTAATTTTATTCAGTGCATCAATGGCACTCATGTCCATAATTCGGCTTTCCTTAAAATCAATCACAACCTCATCAGGATCGTTGGCAATATCGAATTTTTCGGCAAATACAGTCGTGGATCCAAAGAAAAGCGGGCCGTATATCTCATAATGCTTCACTCCGTTTTCGTCAATATATTTTCTTGCCCGAATTCTTTTGGCACTTTCCCAAGCAAAAACCAAGGCCGATATAATCACGCCTATCAAAACGGCCAATGCCAAATTATGCAAAACAACCGTTATCAAAGCCACGGTTACCAACACAAAAATATCATGTTTGGGCATCTTATTGAAGATTCGGAAACTAGCCCATTCAAAAGTCCCGATTGCCACCATCATCATTACCCCAACTAAAGCGGCAATTGGTAACTTTTCGATTATGGGAGCCCCAAACAATATAATCATCAAAATTGTTATTGCAGCAATGATTCCGGACAATCGTGCCCTCGAACCTGCAGAAATATTAACTAGTGTTTGTGCAATCATCGGACAGCCGCCCATTCCAAAGAAAAAACCATTTAAAATATTGGCACTTCCCTGTGCAATACATTCTCTGTCGCTATTCCCTTTCGTATCCGTTAATTCATCCACTAAATTCAGCGTCAACAATCCTTCCGTCAAACCGACTCCGGCCATAATTAAAGCATAAGGAAAAACAATCTGTAACGTATTAAAATCAAAAGGGACATTTGGAATATGAAAGGGCGGAAAACCACCGCTGACAGAAGCAATATCCTTAACTGTTTTTGTGTCAATACCCAATACCAAAACCAATATAAAAACCACAAAAATAGCCACTAGCGAAGCCGGAATCTTTTTAGTCAATTTTGGAAAACCTTTCACAATGGCTATCGTCAGGGCAACCAAGCCCAACATCGTCAACAATGAATCTCCGGAAAGCCAAACACTTTCACCATTGACAACCGTTTTAAACTGTTCTATTTGCGACATAAAAATAACAATCGCCAATCCGTTTACAAAACCATACATAACGGGTTGTGGTACCAATCGGATGAATTTTCCTAATTTGAACAAACCGACAACTATTTGCAAAACTCCCGCCAAAGCAATTGCGGCAAAGACATAATCCAATCCATTAGATTTCATTAAGGCAATCAAAACGATAACCGTTGCCCCCGCCCCACCGGAAATTAAGCCAGGTCTTCCTCCAAATATGGCCGTAACCAACCCCATTATAAAAGCAGCGTATAGCCCCACCAAAGGAGGAAAACCGGCAAGTATGGCAAAAGAAAGCGATTCGGGAATCATCGTCATCGCAACGGTAAGCCCTGCCAAAATTTCAATTTTATAATCTACTTTTTGATTGAAATTGAACAAATTAAAATATCGTTTCATAAATTGAAAATACTGTTGTTTTTTTTGAGAAGTGCAAAAATAGGCTTTTAAACATGAATTCAACCCGAAAATTAACCCGAGCCGTAATCCGAATATCTTTTTTAAACAATAAACGACAAAAATCAATTATTACAGCCTACCAACCTAAAACGACTACATTCTTTCCCCTTACCAAAAAAAATATAAACAACTAAAAAACAGACTTATACATGACTAAAATCATTAAAAAATGAGTTAAATTCACTAACTTTACATGTTTTTTTATGCTTTTTTATTTCTCAACATTTAAAGAAAGATAATCATGAAAAGAAATTTATCCATTATGTTGGGAGGAATCTTTGCACCCTTCCTATTGTCATTTGGCGCCAATGCGCAGGATTGGAAAAACGTGAATCCAAAAATGAACCATATTTTGGCAGACACCACTTTCCTACGAGCTACTGAAGTGATACTTCAGCCAGGAGAAAAGAGCGACATGCACACACATCCCGCCCATTTCGTTTATGCACTTACTGATGGAAAATTAATTGTCCACTACAAAGATGGCAAAACCGAAACCATAGAACTTAAAGCCGGTATGTCTGCAGTGAGCGCTCCTGAACGACCACACGTTTCTGAAAATGGAGGTACCAATACAATTAAATTTCTGTTGGTAGAACTAAAAGAACATCCTTATGTTGAACCCAAAACCAAGAAAAAATAAACCATTCATTCACAATTCCACCCCAAAACGAAAGTAACAGCAATACATTTGACACAAATAGAAATTTGACCCTAGGTTTCTTTTTGTGCCAATTTGTAAAATTTATAACCTATTAATATTTAAATGAGAACAATTGCATACATAGGAACCAGCCTTGATGGTTTTATCGCCAGAAAGAATGGCGAAATCGATTGGTTAATCCAATTTGACAGCGAAGAAATCAATCAAAGCTACGCAAAGTTCAGCAGTGGAATTGACGCTATACTGATGGGAAGCGGAACTTTTAAAAAAGTACTCACTTTCCCCGATTGGTTCTATCATCAAAAAGTTTTTGTGTTAAGCTCGCAGATCAAAACAGTACCAGACAATCTAAAAGACAAAGTAACAATTCTTTCCATGCCTCCAAAACAAGCACTCATTTACCTATCCGAAAAAGGATATTCCAACATTTACGTTGATGGAGGAAAAGTGATACAAAGTTTCCTAAAAGAAAATTTGCTTGACGAACTTATAGTCACAAAAGTTCCGATGCTTATCGGCAATGGCATTCCCCTGTTTGGGGAACTCGACCATGATATTCCTTTGGAACACCTAAAAACAAACCTCTTTGCAAATGGACTCGTCATGAGCCACTACAAAATTAACAGACATAATAACCCTTAAATTACAATAAAATGATACCTCAAATCACCATTGAAGAAGACCAAAACATAAAAACCAAAGTCATGGAAAATATAAAATGGGAAATAGACCCTTCACATTCAGAAGTGTTTTTCAAAATCAAACATCTGGAAATTGCGACTTTAACAGGGCGTTTTGACGAAATAACCGGAACAGCGGAGGCAGAAGATGATTTTGAAAATGCATTATTTTCGTTTACCGCAAATGTAAATTCAATTGATACTAATGACAAAAAAAGAGACGATCACTTAAAAAGCGCTGATTTCTTCGATGCCGAAAAGTTTCCAAAAATTACTTTCAACTCGACTAAATTCAAAAGAATTGGCGACAAGACTTTTGAAATACTCGGCAAATTTACCATAAAGGGAATCACAAAACCAACCATTTTACATATCGATTATGGTGGTAGCAATGTTGATCATTGGGGAAACACAAAAGCCGGTTTAAAAATAAAAGGAGTAATCAATCGCAGGGACTATGGCTTGATTTGGAATGCCGCAATCGAAAGTGGTGGTGTTTTGGTCAGCGAAGAAGTAAGGATAAATGCCAATATTCAATTAATTAAGAATCAACATTAATCAACCTATTCGCAATCCATTTTCTATTTTAAAATCGGGAGCCAATAAAATAACGTCGCCCTCCTCACCTAAAGCGCCCAATACCAGACATTCGCTCATAAACTTCCCAATTTGCTTTTTGGGAAAATTAACTACTGCAACAATTTGTCTTCCAATTAAATCTTCTTTGGAATATCTTTTGGTTATTTGCGCCGATGTTTTTCGGATTCCAATGGCGGATCCGAAATCTATCGTTAGCTGAAAAGCGGGTTTTCGTGCTTCGGGAAAATCATTGACTTCGAGTATGGTTCCCACACGCATTTCGACTCTTTCAAATTCTGACCAGGCTAAGTCCATTCTTTTTAAAGTTGCTGAGTTACTGAGATTCTAAGATACTACGTTTATTGTTAAGTTACTGAGATAATAAGCCTCTAAGATGCTAAGTTTTTTTTGCCAACCTAGAAACTCAGATTCTTAGCATCTTTAGTAAAAAACAAAATCCCAAAACGTTGACCGCTTTGGGATTCTATATTTATTTCAATAGTAATTGCTTAACTATTTAACATCCATCAATTCAACGTCGAAAATCAAGATAGCGTTTGGTGGAATTACACCTCCAGCACCTGCTGGTCCGTATCCTAAATCAGATGGGATTACGAAACGGGCTTTGTCACCTACTTGCAATAAAGCAATACCTTCGTCCCAACCTTCAATTACCTGACCTTGACCTAATCTGAATTCGATTGGTTTTTTTCTTGGGTAAGAAGAATCAAAAACTTTACCGTTCTCTAATGACCCTTCGTAGTGTACAGAAACTGTTTTTCCTGCTTCGGCTTGCTTACCGGAACCTTTTTGGATAAATTGGTAACGCAAACCGCTTTCTGTTTTTTGAAAACCAGCAGCCAATGTTTCCATTTTTGCCTCAGCTTCCGCTTTCAAAGCAGCTTCTCTTTTCATACGAGCACCTTTCAAACTGATAAAAGCTTCGATTGCATTCCATTTTTGAGCTTCTTCACCAACTCTGATAATTTCCAATGTTTCCAAAACATCACCTTGAGCTACTGCATCAACCACATCCTGACCTTCAATCACGTGACCGAAAACAGTGTGTTTATTATCCAACCAACTTGTTGGCACGTGAGTGATAAAAAACTGAGAACCGTTAGTTCCAGGCCCAGCATTAGCCATAGAAAGCACTCCAGGACGATCGTGTTTCAAAGATGGGTGAAACTCGTCATCGAATTTATAACCTGGATCACCAGTTCCAGTTCCTTTTGGACAACCTCCCTGAATCATAAAATCAGGAATTACACGGTGAAAGCTCAAACCGTCATAGTATTTTTGACCTTGAGGTTTCACTTTGTTTTCCATATTTCCTTCAGCAAGAGCAACAAAGTTACCCACTGTACCAGGTGTCAAATCATGTGTTAATTTTACCAAAATCGCCCCTCTTGAGGTGTTGAATTTAGCGTATATCCCGTTTTCCATTTTGTTTAATTTTTATTGAGGTGCGAATTTACGAATAAAATTAAATAAACCTTTAAACTCTTAAACTTTTAAACTTTTTTAAACCCTCAACGAGCCACGAAATCCCCTAACGGCATAGTACGAAGAAGCGCCGTTGTGGTAAATAAATACATTGGCATAACGGAAATCGGCAAAAATAGCACCACCAAGTTTCCTGATATCCGAAGGCGTTTTTACCCAGCTAGAAGTTTTGGTATCAAAATCACCAAGTTGCTGTAACTCCCGATATTCAGCTTCGGTTAAAATTTCGATACCCATCTCGTTCGCCAAATCTATAGCGCTATTTTCCGGTTTGAATTCTTTTCTCGAATCCAAAGCTTCGCGGTCATAACAAAGACTTCTTCTCCCTTTTGGACTTTCAGCAGAGCAATCATAGAAAATATATTCGTTTGTTTTTTCATCATGACCTACAACGTCTGGTTCACCACCTGTTTTTTCCATTTCGTTGAGCGACCAAAGCTTTTCAGTATTGCTTTCCAATTTAGTTTGTACATTATCCCAATCAATGCCAATGTGACGATTTCTGTTTTTCTCAAAACGTTTTTTCAAAACAGTGATTAGTTGTTCACTTTCTTCCGGTGATAACTCTTTTATAGATTTTGCTGCCATAATAGCTGTTTTATTTTCGATGTTTTAATAGGTTCTTGACTTTACTTTTTATCAAACCTAGTTTCTACCAAAACTCCTTTAACCAGCGTTTGATAAACAACACAATATCTTTCTGTCAGTTTTGCGAGCGTTTGAATTTGCTCATCGGTTGCATCAGTTTCTAATAAAAATGATAACCGAATCACCTGAAATCCAACCGGAACTTCCTTGGAAACTCCTAAAGTCCCACGAAAATCCAAGTCTCCCTCGGCTTTAACAATTCCATCTTTTATTTCGATACCAAGAGCTGTCGAAACGGCGCTCAACGTTACTCCGGCACAAGCAACTAAAGCTTCGAGAAGCATATCTCCCGAACACGCAAGCATTCCGTTGCCACCCGTTGCCGGATGAAGTCCTGCTTCGGCCATCTCCCTTCCAGTTTCGACCTTACAGGAAATTCCATCACCAATTTTGCCCTGCGCTTTGAGTGTTATCATTGCAGCATCAGGAACTTCCCGATATTTATCTTTAATCGGTGCCTGAATGTTTTTAAGTTCTTCTGCATCCATATTATAAAGATTTTAATGATTGTTCTTTTCTTTCAATTCTATTAACCAGCAGGTTCCCAAAGTTCTATTTTGTTTCCTTCAGGATCCATTATATGAACAAATTTACCATAGTCGTATGACACAATTTCGTCCAATACCGTCACGCCGTTTTCTTTTAATTTTTGAACCAATCCTTCAATATTTTGAACCCGATAGTTGATCATGAATTCTTTTTTAGAAGGCGCAAAATACTCACTACCATTCTTGAAGGGACTCCATTGTAACGCATTTATCTGATCAGGATCAACAAGATCTCTGGATTCAAAAGTCGAACCATAGTCATTGACTTCAAGTCCTAAGTTATCTGCATACCAATTTCTAGTTTCTGCGGGATTCTCTGTAAAAAAGAAAATACCGCCAATTCCTGTTACTTTTGGAGTTAAGATGTCGGGTTTGTTATTTTGGTTTTTCATTAACTCTTTAGTTTAGTTTTATTTCAACAGTTGTTCGTTTTATCAATTCTCTAAAAATTTCATTGTCTGCAATTGTAAATAATAACATTTCCAAATAATACGGTTTTATAGTCTGGTCGTCAAAAACAGTTTTACTTAAAGTTTTAATAAGCTCGCAAAATTCAAAATAAGCAACACTGTGTTTGTAAAAAATTTCTTCTCCATTTTGGTAACTTTCTAAATGCGTCAAATGAATAATTGTGTTTATATCAAAATCAACAAGTTTTTTATTTCTTCCTGTAGGCATTGGAAAGTATTTGAGGCCTGTCGGTTTTGTGGTCATTATTAACCAATTTATTGCATAAATCACTCTTGAATCATAAATTACGTAATTATCTGGTTCTATAAAGGATGAAACTTTAGACAACGACGAGATTGTACTAAAAGTGTCTTTTGTTAATTTAGATTTTGCAAGCTGATTTGAAAATGTTTCTATTTTTTTCAAGTTGTTTTCATTTTGCTTAAAAGTCTGAATACCTCCCCATTTGTTTATTATCCAAAAATTCAAATCTGTTAATTTGTATGAACCTTTTGTTTTTGTTTTTATTAATTCTTTAAGCCTTATATTTCGGCTAAAAATATTTTCATTCTTGAATAATTCATTTTTTTCTTGGTCTGAAAATATATTTGTATCTATATCAAAATTATAATCAAACCTATTCTCTAGATCAACTGATTGTTTGTATTTTTTTAGTGTGTCAATTAATGAAGTCATAATACTTTAAAACTAATCGTTAAATTATACAGATTGAACTAATGAAATAATGATATTCACCCTAATCCAAGCTTCTTAAAATCACTATTCTCAAATTCTTATCACGTAAATATATTAAAAATTTCTCCTACATTATTTTTAAACCAAAAATTGCAACTCCAAATATGTATTATGAAATTAAAATCTTCATTAAAAAAATCTTTAATATAGAATACTTCGTGAGATTGCTTCGTTCCTCGCAATGATCCACTTGAGCTAAAATTGTTATTGCTGAAAATCTTAATTCCACTAAACCCTAGCCCTGATCGTAGTGGAAAGCCTTGCGAAGGAGGCTTGTATTTTTTTCCAGGTAAAAAAGAGCGACCGCAGGAAGCTCTTTTTTACCTGGAAAAAACAAGACTGCGAGCGAGCTTGAAATGGAGAGCAGGATAATGCTCCTAATCATTATCCCGTTTATTATTATATTGGCACTCCTTTGTATTTGGCTGCAAAGAATTATATTTGTTAGTCATTTTAAATCAAAAAGCATGGGTTCGATATACGACAAAGCGGATAATGAGGCTATTATTTCCCGAATCAATTCTCTTTCGCCCGAGAGCAGAGCGCTGTGGGGTAAGATGAGGGTAGACCAAATGTGTAAACATTGTAATGCTGCAATACAGGTTGCGTTTGGCACAAAAGAGCTGAAGACGAATTTCCTGTTGCGCATTTTGGGCAGATTAATAAAAAACAAGGCTTTTAATAGCGACTTTGGAAAAAACAGCCCCACTGCCAAAGAACTAAAATGTGAAGATTTATATGATTTTGAAACCAGTCGAAAAGAATTAATAGAAAGTTTTAGCCAATTTGCGAAAGGTACCGGAGTCATTAAAACTATGGATCATCCTTTTTGGGGAAAAATGAGTTTTGAAGATTGGGACAAATTGATGTGGAGACATACGGATCACCACTTGAGACAATTTGGAGTTTAAGAAACAACCCATTTATGAGCATCATCAGACATAAACATTTTTTTCTATCCTATTCGGAGGAACACGAGCAAGCGGAATGGGCAGCCTATTATTTGACCGAGGACTCGCGTTTGCAGCATCATTTTGAAAGGCCCTATTTCAAACAAGATCCATTGGTTGACACCGAGTCGGCGCATTGGAAAAACTACAAGGATACCGGTTTCGACAAAGGACATTTGGTTCCCGCCGCCGACATGAAATTTTCCGAAGAAGCTTACAATGAAACTTTTTTTACGTCGAATGTAGCTCCGCAAAACAGGGCTTTCAATGCAGGTGTTTGGAATCGGTTGGAACAGAAAGTCCGCTATTGGGCTGACAAATACAAAGCTGTTTTTATAGTAACAGGAAGTGTTTTACACGACAATTTGGTTACTATCGGTGATGAAGAAGTCTCTGTTCCTGATTATTTTTTCAAAATTGTGGTTCGGGTACAGAATAATGGTTTGGTTATGATTCCGTTTTTGGTTCCGAATCAAAAATCGGATGCGCCGCTTTATACTTTTGCAACGACTATCGATGATATTGAACAAATCACGGGTATCGATTTCAATCAGAAACTCTCAGAAAAAATTGAAGAGAAGATTGAAAGAGAGTTGAGTTATAAGGAATGGAGTTTTTATTGAAAAAGCAAAGGGCAAAGGGCAAAAGGCAAATAGCAAAATATCAAATAATTATATACAATTTTAATCTGCTTAAATCTGCTTGAAAAATTTAGCTTCAAAATTTTATTAACTTTACAGTTAAATCTCCGCTTATTGCATCAATGATTTAATTTTTTCTTTTAAAATTTCAAACTCTTCCTCACTAAAACCAATGGAAACGTAAACCACTTTTCCATTTTTGTCAATCAAATAATTTCTAGGAATGTATTGGGTTGCAAACTTATTATAAATCAATTTTCCCTTGTCCGGGCTGATAGGAAATCCAAATCCTTTTTTCTTTACAAAATCTTTCATTTCAGCCAAATCATGATCTCTTCCAAAACTGATTAATTTAAAATTGGGATTGTCTTTGTATTTATCCCAAATTTGCTTCTCCAAAAATGGCATTTCTACCATACAAGAACCACACCAAGTGGCGAAAAAATTAATCAAAACCACTTTTCCTTTAAAATCATCGCTCTTTTTGGTGTCTCCTTTGCTGTCGATATAGGTAAAACTTGGCATTGAATCTCCAATTTTAACAACAGAAGTTTTATCATAAGAGTTTCCTTCACTTTGTGCATTAGCTGAAAAAGTCAACAGTAAAATTAGTAACAAGCTCAATTTTTTCATTTCAGTTTCTGTTTAGATTCCTTCAAATCTAACAAAAACATAAGATAAAACCTAAAAAAAGCATTGTTTTTTCAGTATTAAACAAATCCACAATCTAAAAAAGTGAAGAAACAAAAACTTTCCCCAAATAAAATCGGAATTTAAAACTTTGTACCTTTGCCACTTCAAAATTTAGAAAAGAGCTCATGCGAATTGACATTATTACAGTATTACCCGAATTATTGAGAAGCCCTTTTGAAGGTTCGATTATGAAACGCGCTATAGACAAAGGACATGTCGAAGTTCATATTCACAATTTAAGGGATTATACAACCAACAAACAAAAAAGTGTTGACGATTATCCTTTTGGCGGTGGCGCCGGAATGGTGATGACCGTTCAACCTATTGATGCTTGCATCACTCATTTGAAAAGTGAAAGATCGTATGACGAAATCATATATATGTCACCTGACGGGGAAACTTTGAATCAAAAAATGGCTAACAAAATGTCGTTGTACCAAAACATTATCATTTTGTGCGGACATTACAAAGGGGTTGACCAACGTGTTCGCGACCATTTTATCACCAAGGAAATTTCGATAGGCGATTACGTTTTGTCAGGAGGTGAATTGGGAGCTTTGGTTTTGTCGGATGCCATAATCCGTTTGATTCCGGGGGTTTTGAGTGACGAAACATCAGCATTGACGGATAGTTTTCAGGACAATTTATTATCAGGCCCCATCTACACCCGCCCTGCCGATTACAAAGGCTGGAAAGTTCCGGATGTTTTATTGAGTGGTCATGCTGCCAAAATCGACAAATGGAGAGAAGACACTGCCTACGAACACACTAAAAACAGAAGACCCGATTTATTAAATGATTAATTTTTAAAACTTTATACTTTAGAACAAATAAAAACGTTCATTTTAAATAACTCTAAAGTATGAAATTATGAAAAAGATAATCACCAAAGTATTTTTGATTATTGCGTTTCTATATTCTTCCATTGCTTTTACGCAAGGAATAAATAAAGTGTCCTTGCTGAATGAACTGAACAAAACTTACGGAGTCACACTAAACGCAGATGAACAAAGCAATTTTGAAAATGCAAACAACACATTAGTATCGGAACTGTTTGCATTGGAAGAAAAAAATTTATCAAAAGAAAATCGCGATAAACAAATTGATAAATTATTTGACAAAAGAGACAAAGCCTTGACCTCGTCTTTAGGCATAAACAAATACAGTGACATTAAATCGCAAACCGGCTCAAAAACTGCAGAAACCGTACAAAAAGTAAAAGCTTCAAAAATGACTCCTTAAGTTATTTCGACAATACAAACCATAAAAAAGCTTTTAACGTTAAAGACTTTTTTTTATGTTTTCACCAATGAATCAGCACATTAAAAAAATTTAAGTTTGAAATTTGTATATTAAAAATTTTAGCTACATTTGCACCCTCAATTAGACCAACCTCTGGCGAGAACCGTGAATGTTGCTCTATTTAAACCATAAATAAAAAATAAAATGGCAGATTTATTGAAATTCGTTCAAGACGAATTCATAACAAGAAAAGATTTCCCTGAATTCGGAGCTGGAGACACAATCACAGTTTACTACGAAATTAAAGAGGGTGAAAAAACAAGAACACAGTTTTTCAAAGGTGTTGTTATCCAAAGAAGAGGAGCTGGAGTAACTGAAACTTTTACAATCCGTAAAATGTCAGGTTCAGTTGGTGTAGAGCGTATCTTCCCTGTTAACTTACCAGCTTTGCAAAAAATTGAAATCAATAAGAAAGGTCACGTACGTAGAGCTAGAATTTTCTACTTCAGAGAACTTACTGGTAAAAAAGCTAAAATCAAAGACAAAAGAAGATAGTTTAAGCTATTTCCTTAATGATAAAAAAGTCCCAACCGATGAAAATCGAGATTGGGACTTTTTTTTTGATAATTTTTAATAGCCTAAAATCAGAATTTAAAAATCAAAAGGGGGTAAAAATATCAAATTCAAAATATCACAGAATAACGTCTTAAAATTAGTTTTTTATCTGCAAATACAACCTCAAATCCAACATCATTTCATATATTTGCCCGCCTTATCTCAATCGATGTAATTACTAATAAGGCTCTTATTATAAACCACGCTTTAGATTAAAAAAAATAAAAAAAAATGACACCAAAAGCTAAAATTTTCTACACACTTACAGATGAGGCGCCTTTATTGGCAACCTACTCTTTTTTACCAATTGTCCAGGCTTTTACCGCTACTGCTGGAATCGAAATTGAAACAGAAGATATTTCAGTTGCAGCTCGTATCCTTGCTAATTTCCCTGAGTTTTTAACTGAGGAGCAAAGAGTAAAAGATTCTTTGGCAGAATTAGGAAAACTAGCTACTGCTCCAGAAGCAAACATCATCAAATTACCAAACGTTTCTGCATCTGTTCCTCAATTAAAAGGAGCTATTGCCGAATTGCAAGCACACGGATACAAAGTTCCTGACTACCCGGAAGATCCACAAAATGATGCTGAAGCAGCAATCAAAGCTAAATATGCTAAAATATTAGGGTCGGCTGTAAACCCTGTTTTACGTGAAGGAAACTCTGATCGTAGAGCTCCTAAAGCCGTAAAAAATTACGCAAAAGTAAACCCACACTCAATGGGAGCTTGGACTGCCGATTCAAAAACAACAGTTGCTTCTATGGAAAGCGGTGATTTTTACGGAAGTGAGCAATCAGTTACTGTTGCAGAAGCGACAGACGTAAAAATCGAATTTGTTGCTCAAGACGGTACAGCTACTGTTCTTAAAGCAAGTACTCCTTTGAAAGCAGGAGAAATCATCGACAGTTCTGTAATGCACTTAAACGCTTTGAAAGCTTTTGTTGCTAAAACAATCGCTGAAGCAAAAGCTCAAGGAGTATTACTTTCTGTACACTTAAAAGCTACCATGATGAAGGTTTCTGACCCAATTATCTTTGGTGCTATCGTTGAAGTTTATTTTGCCGATGTTTTCAAAAAATATGCAGATTTATTTGCTGAACTTGGAGTGAACACCAAAAATGGTTTAGGTGATGTGTATGCAAAAATCGCAGGTCATCCGCAACAAGCTGAAGTAGAAGCTGCAATTGCAGAGGCAATTGAAAACGGTCCAGCTTTGGCAATGGTTAATTCGGATAAAGGAATCACTAATCTTCATGTACCTTCTGATGTGATTGTTGATGCTTCTATGCCAGCAATGATCCGTACTTCAGGTCAAATGTGGGACAAAGCAGGAAAACTACAAGATACTATTGCTATCATCCCAGACCGTTGTTATGCTGGTATATATACTGCTACAATTGATTTCTGTAAAAAACACGGTGCTTTTGACCCAACGACAATGGGAAGCGTTCCTAACGTAGGTTTAATGGCTCAAAAAGCAGAAGAATATGGTTCTCATGATAAAACTTTCCAAATATCAGCTAACGGAGTAGTTCGTGTTGTGGATGTAAACGGAAAAGTTTTGATGGAACAAACTGTTGAAGCAAATGACATTTTCAGAATGTGTCAGGCGAAAGATGCCCCTATCCAGGACTGGGTAAAACTAGCCGTAAACAGAGCTCGTTTATCTGCTACCCCTGCTGTTTTCTGGTTAGATGAAAACAGAGCACACGACAGACAATTAATCCAAAAAGTTGAGAAATACTTAAAAGACTACGATACAGCCGGATTAGACATCCGTATCCTAAATCCAATTGCCGCTACCGAATTTACATTGGAGCGCATTATAAAAGGATTAGACACCATTTCGGTAACAGGAAACGTATTGCGTGACTACTTAACCGATTTATTCCCAATTCTTGAACTTGGAACTTCCGCAAAAATGCTTTCTATCGTTCCGTTGATGAATGGTGGTGGATTGTTCGAAACAGGTGCAGGTGGATCCGCTCCAAAACACGTTGAGCAATTTACGACTGAAGGATACTTACGCTGGGATTCATTAGGTGAATTCTTAGCTTTAGGTGCTTCTTTGGAACACTTAGGACAAACTTTGAACAACGAAAAAGCTATCGTTTTATCCGAAACTTTGGATCAGGCAAACGACGCTTTCTTGAAAAACGATAAATCTCCAGCTAGAAAAGTTGGTCAAATCGACAACCGTGGTTCTCACTTTTACTTAGCATTATATTGGGCTCAAGCTTTGGCTGCTCAAACAAAAGACACTGAGTTGCAAGCTATTTTTGCTCCAATTGCAAAAGAACTTACTGAAAACGAAGCTAAAATCGATGCTGAATTAATCGATTCTCAAGGTAAACCACAGGAAATTGGCGGTTACTACCAACCAAATCCAGCTTTAACAAGCAAAGCAATGAGACCAAGTACTACATTGAACACAATTTTGGACAAAATCTCAGCTTTAAAAACGGCTTAATCATTTTTAAACCCAAATAACTAAAAGACAACTGGAAACGGTTGTCTTTTTTTTTTGCGCTTTTGGAGCAAAACATTTGACTTTTTTATCAACATTGCTCCCGCTTTACGCTGCAATCTTATGTCCCGAACACCGGGTCATAAGGATTTCCTCTGCACACGAGCGAAGCGAACTGACGAAGTAATCGGGGCTAGAAATCAACATTCTAGTATTTTACTTTAAAAAAAATATTTTATAAATAAGCGAACATTCATTTATAAATACTACTTCTGCTTTTCCAAAAAAGTAACCAAATGCGAACAAGAGATACAAATAAAGAAGAATTGGTAAAACAAAAAGCGATCGAAATGCTTGTAAAACTGGGCATTGAAGGCTTTGGAATGAATCGATTGGCAAAAGAATGCGGCGTTTCGGTAGCCACTTTATACATCTACTACAAAGACAAAGAAGATTTGATAAAAAAAATTGGAATCGAAATTGGACAAAGTTTCTTCAATGAAATGACTGTAGATTTTTCTCCAACAATGTCCTTTAAAGACGGTTTGCGCAAACAATGGGAAAACAGGGCGCGTTATACCATAAAGTATCCGCTTCATGTTTCGTGTTGGGAACTTTTGAGCCATTCCAGCTATAGAGACGCAATTTTGGAAAGCAGCCTTTCTGATTTCAAAACCATAATGGGAGATTTTTTGAAAAAAGCAATAGAGAAAAAAGAATTAGTCTGCATGCCCAAAGAGGTATTTTGGAGTATTGCCTACGGCCCTTTATACACCTTACTTCGCTTCCATAATGAAGGAAAAACAATGGCAGGAACTCCTTTCGAACTCACAAAAGAAACCACAGAAAAAACATTTGAATTAGTAATAAAAGCTTTGACACCATAAAAAGTTTAGCAATGAAATCGCCATTAACAACAAGTTTGCGGTAGCAATTGAAAATCATCGAACACCGATGAAAATAAAATATTGTGAGATAAACAACGATAATAAAAAGCGATAACATATATGACCTATGACAAATAAATTTTACATATATGAAAAACCAAATTGAAAACATATTGGTATTTGCAACCAATATCAAAACAGAAAATGACAAACTAACAATAAGCAATGTTCTAAATAATAACCCGGAAATACTTCAATGGTCTCTCGATTTGGAAGACATTGACTGTGTTTTACGAATCGTAAGCTACACGTTATCTGAAGAACAAATAATAACCCTTTTAGACAACCAAAACTTCGAGTGCTCGGCATTGGAATAAGACAGACAATATGAAACAAGAAAAAATAAAGACTCCACCATTTACATCCTATCAAAAATTTGCAGTTTTCATACTCGCCATCACACAATTTACGGTAATTCTCGATTTTATGGTAATGTCGCCTTTGGGAGATATCCTGATGAAGTCATTGAACCTAAAACCAACACATTTTGGATTGGTCGTATCGGCTTACGCGTTTAGCGCGGGAACTTCAGGATTGCTTACTGCTGGTTTTGCCGATAAATTTGACCGCAAAAAACTTTTGCTATTCTTCTACGTAGGGTTTATTTCGGGAACCGTAATGTGCGGAATCGTAAACTCTTATTATTGGCTTGTTGCGGCCAGAATAATTACGGGATTGTTTGGTGGTGTTATCGGTTCCATATCGATGGCCATCATCGCCGATTTATTTAATATTCAGCAACGTGGCCGTGTAATGGGTTTTATCCAAATGGGCTTTGGAGCCAGCCAAATTCTAGGAATTCCTATCGGTTTGTATTTTGCTAATGCCTGGGGATGGCACGCACCTTTTTTATGGGTAGCTGGAATGGCAGGAATTATTGCGTTCACAATAGCTGTCAAACTAAAACCCATCACTAAACATCTCGCAGTGCAGCACGACAAATCACCTTTTGAACATTTAAAACACACTATCGCAAAGAAAGAATACCGAATTGGTTTCACTGCAACTGCCCTACTATCCGTTGGAGGTTTTATGATGATGCCCTTTGGGAGCGCTTTTGCCATCAACAACCTTCATGTTACGCAAGAACAATTACCAATGCTATTTATGATTGCCGGCTTAGCCACTCTAGTGATAATGCCTTTGATAGGAAAATTGAGCGACAGCATAGACAAATACAAAATATTTGTTTATGCCTCAATTTGGACAATGATAATGGTGGCTATTTATACCAACCTTGGGGTAACAGTGTTTGGACTGGTTGCCATTGCCAACGTATTGATGATGATGGGCGTCATGGGACGAATGGTTCCATCTTCAGCACTGGTAACTTCAATTCCCGAAATGCAAGACAGAGGCGCTTTTATGAGCATTAACTCCTCCTTACAGCAAATCGCCGGGGGTGTTGCAGCTGCTTTCGCAGGAACAATTGTAGTTCAGAAGACAAAAACGAGCCCCCTTGAACATTACGACACTTTGGGAATTATAATTATTGGAATTTCAATCCTTACGGTTGTACTTATGTATCGCGTCAATAAAATGGTAAAAAGAAGAAATCAGGGCAAGAAAGAAGATCTTATTACTTTTCAAGAAATATAGTCGAAAAATTCTATTTCAGATTAAACTATTTACTTACAGCACTATCTAATAGCAAACTTCAAAAAAAACCTATGAAAATCAATTTACCTCTGATTTTAATTTTAACAACACTTTTGACATTTTCATGCACTAGCAATGATTCAAAGTCTGAAACAGATCCTAATGTTAGTGATGATCTGGCTGGTCCAATTTCACGTCCACAAAACGGATATGGCTCTGATGGACAATATACTGTTGCAACCAAATCGTTTCCAAGTCCACTTTATAGCGGAAAAAATGTAACAATATTCTATCCAAAAGAAATTGGCACAGCAAGACCAACTATTTTTTATTCACATCCTTATGGTGGCGAAGAAAGCAGTTACAATATTGGATTATATGAATTTATAGCCAAGAAAGGGTATGTTGTTGTTTTTGCACCTTATCCTACAACAGGAGTCAGCATCGACGACCGATACAGTACGTTATGGGAAAGTTTTAAAAAAGCAGTAACTGATTATCCAAATATCATTGACACTTCAAAAATTGGTTTTATGGGGCATTCTTTTGGTGGAGGAGCATCATTTGCGTTGGCTCATAAAGCATTTATCAATGAAGGTTGGGGACAAAACGGACGCTTTATTTTTACAATGGCACAATGGTATGCACACCAAATTACCGATGCGGATTTGCTAAATTTTCCTGCAAATACAAAACTAATTACCCAAGTCTATGACGATGACGTGACCAACGACCACCGACTAGCCATTGATATTTTCAAAAACATCAATATTCCAGATTCAGAAAAAGATTTTATTCTGATTAAGAAAAGCGTACTACCCACATATACCTATACCGCTGAACACACCTTACCCAATACCCAGTCAGCCTATGATGCTTATGATTATTACGGTATTTACAGACTTCTTGATGCTATGATTGACTATAGTTTTAACGGTAGTTCAGCTGGTAAAAAAGTTGCTTTAGGAAATGGCTCAGCCGAGCAAATTACAATGCCAAGCTATAACGGACAAGCCTTAACACCATTAGAAGTCACTGACAATCCTATTCCGGCCTACCCGCAAAGCAAATATCAATTCCAATGCAGTTCTATCAACAATCCCAGAATTGCAAACTGCAAATAAATTCAAATTATTTAAATCTTACAAAATGCTATCTGGGACAAAATACACTATTTGCTCCCGGATAGCTAGTCACTGTTTTTTTTCTCTAAATCAAAAAAACAACAGTTATTAACGATAGATTAACAATTGTATTTGTGAGAATTAACCCTGTTTTATGATATTTGCAGTCCAAAACCATAACAATGATTTCGAAAAAAATAATTTCCCTGTTCTTTTTATTACTGGTCACACTATCTGTTTTTTCACAGAACAAAAGTGGCGGCGAATCGGCTAAACAAAAATTCACCCTTAGCGGGGTTATTACTGATGGCGGCACCAACGAAACTTTAATTGGTGCAAACGTTTTGATCCCCGAATTAAAAATGAGCATCACAACCAATGAATACGGATATTATTCGGTGACTTTGCCTAAAGGAAATTACGAAATAACAATCAGCAATGTAGGTTATAAGACTATTACAGACAAAATTTCGCTAACCCAAGACATCAAAAAAAATTATTCCCTTGGTGAATCGGAGCAGGAATTGAAAGAAGTCATCATTAATACCGAAAAAACAACCGCCAATATTCGAAAACCTGAAATGAGCGTTAATAAATTGTCGATTTCGGCAATCAAAAAAATGCCAGTGGTAATGGGTGAAGTCGATGTTATTAAATCCATTTTGTTTCTTCCCGGAGTTACCAATGCCGGCGAAGGCCAATCCGGGTTCAACGTTCGCGGTGGTGGTGCCGATCAAAACTTAATTCTTTTGGACGAAGCGACCATTTATAATTCCTCACACGTTTTTGGTTTTTTCTCGGTCTTCAACCCCGATGCAATTAAGGATTTGAAATTATACAAAGGTGGAATTCCATCTCGATTTGGAGGCCGTGCATCGTCGGTTTTGGATATTTATCAAAAGGACGGTAACAGCAAAGAATTCCATATGAACGGAGGAATCGGACTGATTTCCAGCAGGATTTTGGCCGAAGGTCCAATCGTAAAAGACAAAGGTTCGTTCCTGATTGGTGGCCGTGCTTCGTATGCTCATTTGTTCCTGAAACTGGCAAACAATGACAATTCCGCTTATTTCTATGACCTGAACACCAAACTGAATTATAAACTCGATCAGAATAACAATTTATTTCTTTCGGGATATTTTGGTCGGGATGTGTTTTCGTTAAACGAAAGCTTTAAAAATATTTATGGAAATTCAACGGTAAACTTGAGATGGAACCATCTTTATAGTGACAAATTATTCTCTAACTTATCACTTATTTACAGTGATTACTATTATGGATTAACGCTTGATTTTGTTGGCTTCAATTGGGATTCTGGTATCAAAAATTTCAATTTAAAATACGATTTCAAGCATTATATATCCAATAAAATAAAACTGAACTACGGGTTGAACTCCATTTACTACGACTTTAATCCGGGAACTATCGAACCTAATGGATCCAGTTCCAGTGTCAACTATAGACAATTAGAAAAAAAATATGCTTTTGAAAATGGTTTTTATCTGGAAGCAGAACAAACCCTAACCGATAAACTGGCCATAAACTATGGTGTTCGCTACAGTATCTTCAACCGACTGGGAAATTCAACTGTAAATCTCTATCAAAATAACCAACCTGTATTTTACGATAGCGACTTAAAAGTATACGAAAAAGCAAAACCTATAGGAACAACTCATTTCGGTAAAAACCAAACCATCGCGAGTTTTGACTACCTTGAACCACGCTTTTCGGTAGCTTACGAATTGACTCAAAATCAATCGGTGAAAGCCAGTTACAACCGTATGGCGCAATACCTTCAATTGGTTTCCAACACGGCCTCCCCGACCCCACTCGATGTTTGGACGCCTAGTGACAACTACATTAAACCCCAAATTGCCGATCAGGTGGCTATTGGCTATTTTAATAATTTTAGCGAAAACAAATACACTCTTGAAGTAGAGAGTTTTTACAAGAAAATTAAAAACAGAATGGATTACATAGACGGTGCCGATTTGATTGCCAATGAAGCCATCGAGCAAGTGGTTCTTAACGGCGAAATGCGCAGCTACGGTATCGAAACATTATTACGAAAAAACACAGGAAGGTTCAACGGTTGGATTGCTTATACCATTTCAAAATCGCAACAAAGAACTCCTGGTAGAACTCCTGATGAAATAGGGATCAATTACGGAAAATGGTACCGATCAGCTTATGATAAACTTCACAATATTGCCGTTACAGGAAATTACACATTGAGCCCAAAATGGATTTTTGGAGGGAATTTCACCCTGCAATCCGGACAACCTGTAACTTACCCGAACGGACAATACATTTATCAAGGCATTACTGTCCCAAGTTATGGAGAACGAAATAAAAATAGTCTCCCTGCTTATCATCACTTAGACGTTTCGGCCACTTATATTCCGAACCCGGAAAAAAAGAAAAATTGGCAAAGCGAATGGGTTTTCAGTATTTACAATATTTACAACCAAAAAAATGCTGCTTCGATCAGTTTTAGAGAAAATGCAGATACAGGCGCAAATGAAGCCGTGAGATTATCAATTTTCGGGATGGTTCCTTCGGTTTCCTATAATTTTAAATTTTAATAAAATGAAATGAGCATGTCCCAAAATTGGTAGCAAACACCAATGACGATATGCGAATTACATATGACAGATAAAAAACAATAAATATCAACATATGAAAAAGATACAACTCCTAATAGCGATTATCCTGACTTCTTTCTGTGTAATCAGTTGTGAAGATGTAGTCAATGTCGGTTTGGATACAGCAGCTCCAAAATTAGTCATAGACGCCTCAATAAAATGGCAAAAAGGTACCGATGGAAAAACCCAAAAAATCAAATTGACCACAACAACCGATTATTATTCCAATACTATTCCAGTTGCTACCGGAGCTACTGTTTCTGTCAAAAACATAACAGCTACTACTCCAACAACCTTTCAATTCATAGAAGATGGACAAACAGGTGAATACGTTTGTAGCAATTTCACTCCTATTATGAATAATGATTATGAACTGACAATAGTTTACAAAGGGGAAACTTATTCGGGGACTTCTAAATTTATGCCTACGCCTGTAATTGAAAAAACAGAACAAATTTTGAAACCGGGATTTGGAGGCGAAGATATGTATGAAATCAAATTCTATTTTCAGGACAATGGCACTGAAGACAATTTCTATTTAGTAGGAGCCAAAAGCAGCAAAAAAGCATATCCCGAATACGGTGTACTTTCGGATGAATTTTTTCAAGGAAATCTAATGTTTGCGATCTATCAGGACCAAGACCTCAAAAAAGGCGATGTTGTACAGTACAGCCTGCAGGGAATCACCGAGAAATACAACAATTACATGAACAAATTAATTACCTCTTCAGGTGTTGAAGGTAATGGTCCATTTGCAATTCCACAAGCATCGGCTATACGAGGAAACATTGTAAACAAAACCAATCCCGATAATTTTCCGTTTGGCTATTTCCATCTTTCTGAAATCGACTCGGGAAGTCACACAATTGAGTAATTAATGATTACGACTGTCTAATTAATCATTATGACTGTCCGCAAAGCGTACTAAATATTTTTTTGCCACTGATTACACAGATTCTCACAGATTTTATAAGCGTTATTAAAGAAAACTGTGTGTGTTTTAATCTGTAGCCAATTCTATTGGCTTGGCATTAGTTAAGGATAGTCATATTAATGATTTTAGATTTCTGATTTAAGAATTTAGATTTTTTATACTTTTACGGAAAAATATTTGGTAAAATCTATATTCATTTTACTGAAATCTTAAATCTGCATTCTAAAATCCTAAATCAAAATGTCTTCACACCATATCGTTCGCGACGACCAAGAACCTGCATTAATCATTGCCAATGGAGCCGCTTGCCATCCGGAATTACTGGGGCAATTGCTCGAATGGTCGCCACTGGTGATTGTATTAGATTCGGCTATCGAGCGCGTTATGGAACTTGACATAAAAATAGATGTCTTGTTAGGGGATTTTGACCGAGGTTTTGACCCCGAAAAATATCAGACTTCCCAATATCCATTGGAAATTATCCACACACCGGATCA
This sequence comes from Flavobacterium aquiphilum, assembly GCF_027111335.1. Lineage (NCBI taxonomy): Bacteria > Pseudomonadati > Bacteroidota > Flavobacteriia > Flavobacteriales > Flavobacteriaceae > Flavobacterium > Flavobacterium aquiphilum. Next base: position 4,280,007 of record NZ_CP114288.1, read on the forward strand.
AAACAAAACCGATTTGGAAAAAGCCCTCGATTACTTGATCGAAAGAAAAATTCCAGCTGTAAACGTTGTTTGGGCCACTGGAAAAAGAGCAGACCATACCATTACCAACCTCACAAATATTGTTCGCTACCGAAATTTGATAAAAATTGTCATACTCGATGACCATTCCAAAATATTTTTGCTTCCCAATAAATTTGAAAAATGGTACACTGCAGGAACTCCAATTTCGTTAATTCCAATCGGTGTCGTAAACGGAATCTATTCTAGAAATTTAGTGTATCCATTAGAAAACGATACCCTGACAATGGGATACAGAACAGGAAGCAGTAATGCAGTAGCTCATGACGGAATAGTTACCATCAATCACAGCGATGGGGATTTACTGTTAATGGAATGTATCGATTAGTAAATTTTCATAAAAAACTCACCAAATAGGCTATGTTTTGCTTTCTCTATTAAATAGTAAACACTGTAAATAAGCACAATAGCGATTTAAAGAAAGGAATGACTATCTTTGCAGTGAAATTTAGAAAATGAAACCTACAAAGAATACCGAAAAGATAACTTTACATCCAAGAAATCTTCACCGATTTGGATATGATTTTAAACTATTGACGTTAAATTCTCCCGAATTAGAGAAATTTGTTTTTGTCAACAATCACAATATTGACTCGAGCGATAGCGAACAGACGAAGCAAACCATTGATTTTAGCAATCCCGATGCCGTAAAGGCGCTCAATAAAGCTTTATTAATTACCAATTACGATATTAAAAACTGGGATATTCCTGCCAATTTTCTATGTCCTCCCATTCCAGGCAGAGCAGATTATATTCATTTTCTAGCCGATTTATTGGCAAGCACAAACAATGGTGTCATTCCTGAAGGGGAAAACGTTATGGGGCTTGATATTGGCGTTGGTGCCAATTGCATTTATCCTATACTTGGAAATTCAATTTACGGCTGGTCTTTTGTAGGAACAGATATTGACGAAAACGCCCTTCTAAATTGTAAAAAAATCATTGGCCACAATCCAAAATTAGCCGAAACTGTCAGTCTGCAATTACAGGTAAACCCTCGTTTTATTTTCAAAAATATCATAACTCCCGAAGACCGTTTTACATTTACGATTTGCAATCCTCCTTTCCACTCATCACCCGATGAAGCGACAAAAGGTAATCTACGAAAAGTAACCAATTTGACCCAAAACACTCCTAAAGCAACAACCCGAGGCGGAACCAAAAGAAACGAAATCAAACCGACACTTAACTTTGGCGGACAAAACGCAGAATTGTGGTGCGAAGGAGGCGAATTAGGTTTTATCAAACAAATGGTTTTTGAAAGTGCCAAATATCCTATGCAATGTCTTTGGTTCACAACATTGGTTTCCAAACAAGCCAATTTGAATACAATTTACAAAACGTTGAACCTTGTTGGAGCTATTCATAAAACCATAGAAATGGCACAAGGTCAAAAAACAAGCCGTTTTGTTGCTTGGACTTTCATGAGTCCTGCACAGCAAAAAGCGTGGAAGTTTTAATTTTTGAAACACTCTTTTGACTAAATTTGTATAAATTCATTTCTTATGGGAACCATCGAATTAAAAAATTTATTGATTTCTAAAATTGCCGAAATTAATGACGAAGCTTTTTTATCAGCAATAAATACAATTTTGGACAGCAAATCAAAAAGTGTCGAAAACAGCAATTAAGAATTTCAAAAAATAATAATTCTGACCGATCAACAAAAAAAAGAAATTCAAAATTCGCAACAAGAATATTTGAAAGGTAATTATATTGAAAATGATGTTTTAAACGAAGAAATGGAAAAATGGCTGACAGAAGAATAGTTTGGACATCATCAGCAAAACTTCAATTAATAGCCATTTTAGAATATTTTAATTTTAGAAATAAAGCAAAACATATTCACAGAGATTATACAAACTAATTCAAACCGAATTAAAAATTCTGCCCCAACAACCAACTATTGCAAGAAAACTGACTCGATAAATATCCGTGGTTTATTAATTGAAAACTATTATATTTTCTACGAAGTAAATAAAACTCATATCATAATTCTGTCCGTTTGGGACACAAGACAGAATCCTAAACGATTGAAATACTAAACAATGAATTTCCAAGTCATATCCGAATACAAACCAAAAGGTGACCAACCGCAAGCCATTGAAAAATTAACCCAAGGCTTGCTGGATGGTGAACAATTCCAAACTTTACTTGGAGTTACCGGTTCCGGAAAAACATTTACAGTGGCCAATGTTATTCAGGAAATACAGCGACCAACTTTGGTTTTGGCACATAACAAAACTTTGGCGGCGCAATTGTACTCGGAATTCAAACAGTTTTTCCCAAATAATGCCGTGGAATATTTTGTTTCGTATTACGATTATTATCAACCCGAAGCGTTCATGCCCGTAACAGGTGTTTTCATAGAAAAGGATTTATCGATCAATGATGAATTGGAAAAAATGCGTTTGAGTACCACCTCTGCCCTGCTTTCAGGAAGAAGAGATATTTTGGTCGTGGCCTCGGTTTCTTGTATTTATGGTATCGGAAACCCGGTGGAATTCCAAAAAAACGTCATTGCCATAGAGACCAACCAAACGATTTCCCGTACCAAATTGCTGAAAAATTTGGTTCAAAGTCTGTATTCTAGAACCGAAGCCGATTTTACTCCCGGAAATTTTCGCATTAAGGGCGATACGGTGGAAGTATATCCTAGTTATGCAGATGATGCTTTCCGAATTCATTTTTTTGGGGATGAAATTGAAGAAATTGAAAGTTTTGATGTGAAAACATCCAAGGTTATTGAGCGATACGAAAAACTGACTATATATCCTGCCAATATGTTTGTGACCTCTCCAGATGTGTTACAAAATGCGATTTGGGAAATACAACAGGATTTGGTTAAACAAGTCGATTATTTCAAAGAAATTGGAAAGCATCTGGAAGCCAAAAGACTCGAAGAACGCACAAATTTCGATTTAGAAATGATTCGGGAACTGGGTTATTGCTCCGGAATCGAAAACTATTCACGTTATCTTGACGGAAGAGAAGCAGGATCAAGACCTTTCTGTTTATTGGACTATTTCCCAAAAGACTACTTGATGGTTGTTGACGAAAGTCACGTAACGGTATCACAAGTACAGGCTATGTATGGTGGCGATCGAAGCCGTAAGGAAAACTTGGTCGAATATGGTTTCAGACTGCCTGCCGCAATGGATAACCGCCCATTGAAATTTGACGAATTTGAGGCAATGCAAAATCAGGTTATCTATGTTTCTGCAACTCCCGCCGACTATGAACTCCAAAAATCAGGCGGTGTCTATGTAGAGCAAGTGATACGACCTACAGGCTTATTGGATCCAATAATTGAAATACGTCCAAGTTTGAACCAAATAGACGATTTGATTGAGGAAATCCAACAAAGATGCGAATTGGACGAAAGGGTTTTGGTAACCACTTTGACCAAAAGAATGGCCGAAGAACTTGCCAAATACTTAACAAAAGTATCCATCCGCTGCCGCTACATCCACTCTGATGTTGATACATTAGAACGTATCGAAATCATGCAGGATTTACGAAAAGGAATATTTGATGTTTTGATTGGGGTAAACTTATTAAGAGAAGGTTTGGATTTACCCGAAGTTTCATTGGTTGCCATACTCGATGCGGACAAGGAAGGATTTTTGAGAAGCCATCGTTCGCTGACCCAAACCATTGGTCGTGCCGCAAGAAACCTGAACGGAAAAGCCATAATGTATGCTGATAAAATCACGAACAGTATGCAAAAAACCATTGACGAAACCAATTACCGAAGAACAAAGCAAATCAATTTTAACATTGAAAATAATGTGGTTCCTCAAGCTTTGAACAAAAAAATCGAAAGTGCTTTTACCAATAATAAATTGGTTGAATATGAATTGGGACATATTCCGCAAATGGCCGCCGAACCGGAAACAGCCTACATGTCCAAACCCGATTTGGAAAAGCTTATTCGCGAAAAAAGAAAAGCTATGGAAAAAGCCGCAAAAGATTTGGATTTCATCCATGCTGCAAAACTCCGTGATGAGATTAAAGCTTTACAGGAAAAAATCAGTTAAAAATTTAAAACCATTAAGATATTAAGTTTCATTAAGTCCCATAAACACTTAATTTTCTTAACATCTTAATGGTTCAAAAAAAATATTTTTATTTTAAAAAAACATTAAATCAATTATGCTGTTCCTGAAAATGTTCCAATAACACTTCCGGGGAAATCATAGCACTTGGAGAACTTTTCATCAATTTAAGAATGCGGCTAGTCGCACTAGGATTTAACCCTATATTGATAGCAATTTGACGAATAGCTTCCTCTTCTTTTTGATGCAAAACTCCATCAACATGCATCAACAAAGCCAAACGATAAAACTGCTGAACCCTTTCAAATTCGGTTTTTATAACTCCTGTAGGCAATTCACGATGAAACAAATCCTTAAATTCTGCTCTGTCGATTCCTAATTCTTGGGCAACAATCCAAACAAATTGATATTCCCTTTCATGCAATCGGCCATCTACAACTGAAAATGCAATCATTTCGGACAATAAATTGATTTTATCTACGTGCGTTCCCATGGTATTTGTATTTTTAGCTAAAATATTCATTTTTTTATAAATCAAAAAAATAAAACCCTTGAAATTACGTTATATCCTTCCGCTATTTTTTTTGCTAATTAAAGCAAATGCACAAGAAAGCACCGCTTCCAAACAGGTTTCTACTTTTACGATCGAAGCACCGCAATTAAAAACTAGCCGAAAAATTTGGCTGTATTTACCCAAAAATTACGAAAGTTCAACTAAAAAATATCCTGTCATCTATATGCATGACGCCCAAAACTTATTTGATGCAAAAACTTCCTTTGCGGGAGAATGGAATGTAGACGAAAAACTAGATAGTCTGAGTGCACAGGTAATCGTAGTTGGTATTGAAAACGGTGGCGACAAACGCCTGGAAGAATTGACTCCTTATAAAAATGAAAAATACGGTGGCGGGAATGCCGACAAATACCTTGAATTTATCGTAAATACCCTAAAACCGGAAATCGACAAAAAATACAGAACAAAAACCAATGCTAAAAGCACAACCATAATGGGAAGTTCATTGGGTGGTTTGGTTTCTTTTTATGCCGCCATAAAATATCCGAAAGTATTTGGAAAAGCGGGGGTATTTTCACCTGCCTTTTGGATCAACCGAAAGGATATAAACGATTACATGGCAAAAAGTAAAAAGCTCAAAACCAAAATTTACTTTCTCTGCGGCGACTCGGAAGGTGATGATGACAGCATGGTGACCGATCTCAATCACATGGAAAAGTTGCTAAACACCAATCGTTGTTATTGCCTGCATCTCAACAAAAAAGTAATTGTAAAAGGCGGTCATCACAACGAAAAGTTATGGAAAGATGGTTTTGATGATGCAATTATTTGGTTGGGATATTAAAGGTTAGAGGGCAGAAGGCAGAAACTAGTACTTCTATTTTCTATTTTCTATTTTCAATCTTCTAACTTCTATCTTCTAACCTTTTTTCAGATACTCTTTCTCCATTTGACCAATGATACTTTTTATAGATTCAGAGCCAATTCCTTTGGCTTTGATGACTTTGTTTTTATCCAAAATATAGATCACGGGTGTTGTCACAACATCATATTTATCTTTTAAATTATTGATATGAACCCCGTCATAGACATTGATCCAATCAATTTTGTTGTCAATTATATACTTTTTGTATTTGTCAAATTCGTTTTGTGTGTAAACGCCAAAAACTTTCACATCCTTATTTTCCTTCAATAAATCGTGGTACAGTTCCAATATTTTTGGCACTTCTTTTTGACAATGCCCACAATCCACATCCCAAAAAAGAAGCACTAAATAATCCGCTTTTATGCCCGATAAAGTCACATAACTTTTCTCTATTTCGGCTTTGTTATCATAATAGATTTTGGTGATTTCTTCGCTGGTTTTGGCCGTATCAAACCCCATTTTGGCAATCTTATCATGAGTTGGAATGTCAATCATAAATAAATCCGGAGCCGTTTTCCCGAGTTGAAGCGGCGCCAAAGTATTTCCTCTGTTTATAATTAATTTGATTACGCTGTCATCATAAACCCCTTTGGCTTTTCCCTTTTTAAAATAATTGTCAACCATATAAACAAACACTTTGTCCATTCCCATGATTTTTGGAATTTCATAGGTCGAAGTAAAATAAGCCAACAAAAGCATATTCATCTTTGTTTCCTGCTTGGTTTTGTTCATCATTCGATCAATCTCCACACAAATGGAATCCGGATGCTGCACTACAACCGAATTGAAATATTGCTTGATTTTATTGGCAAAAAACGGATTTCTCAACATGGCATCATCCTGAAAATTAACTCCGTCCCAAAAATGTTTTTTATAATAATGATACGAAAAAATACTGTCAGGTCTCCCGTTAGAGGCTTTCGGAACATCTTTAGCCACTTTTTCGCTTTTTAAATTAATCATTTCAGAGAGATAATTTCCTTTGTTTTCGGCTATAAACTTCGAATCGTTTTCCTGAATACCTTCATTCAAAACTTTAAACTCTTTGGTCAACAACGCAGTCGAATCAGATTTCTTTTGTTCTTTTATTGATTTTTTAAAACTGTCATATTCTTTGTTTTTGGCCGACACATAACGAATGTAATTGAAGAAGCTATTGTTTTGGTTAGAATTAACAGCTTTTAAATTTTCAAGCAAATTGGATTTATCTGAAATGATTTGTTGCTTTTGAGATTGTTCATCTACAATAAAATCAAAATAATTGCCTTTTTCCTGACTCAGCAAAAAATAAACACCTTTGTCTAAATTTTTCTTACCCTTAAAAACTATATTTCCATTCACCACTTTTTTGCAGGTGTCGGCAACATACAATTTATCAAATTGGTAAAAGGCAAGATAAGCAATGGTATCCTTGCAATTCTTCAGATTAATCTTGATTTCATATCCTGACTGGGCTTGAGTCGACATTAAACTCAAAAAAAGAACAAAACTTAGTATGATTTTCTTCATTGACAATACTCTTTGAGACAATTTAAAAATTAGTTAAGCTATTTTCTGATAATTTTCTTTATCATTATTCAAAAATAATTGATTTTAAATACAATTTCAAACTATTACCAAAGTGTTTTGCAGTCTCAATAATAAACAATTCAATTTGCAAATGCTTATCTTTGCCCTTTAAATCCTTAAAAATGACAAATAACGATATATTCAAAAAACTTCGGGTAGCGTTGATGTTGCGCGATGACCAAATAGTGGAAATTTTGCAATTGGTAGATTTTAGAATTTCAAAATCAGAATTGGGCGCTTTTTTCCGTGACGAAAAACACCCAAATTACACTGAATGTGGCGATCAGGTTTTGCGTAATTTCCTAAACGGATTGGTAATTCATTTGAGAGGAACCAAAGAAAACCCTAAAAACCCGAATGACGTTATTGCAAAACACAAAGCACAAATTCCGGCAAAAGAAGGAAATACTAAAAAAGTTGACTCGAGCAAAAGCGAACAGGCGAAGCAATTCAAACCAAAACCTAAAGATCCTGAATACTCAAGAGCCGACCAAACGCCTGATAAATCCGGAGCAGCCAAAAAACCGGCTAAAAAGAAATTCCCAAAAGGCAACGGAAAACCGTCTGTTGTTGAGAAAGTAAAATACAATTTTGGCAAAAACAAAAAATCATAAAACTTAAATCTTATGATTTAAAATACTGACCTAGTCAAAAAAATAAAAACCTGAATGAAAGTTCAGGTTTTTTTATGTCCAAAATTGACTTCATTTCTCTACTAAAACTCTTTTTAAAATACACGGATCAAAAACAAAAAATTTTGTTAAATTTGATCAACACACACCCCCTCGGTTATTAAACTGAACGAAATACTAATAAATAAAACATACCTCCATGTTAAATTTTATATTTCAATACATAAACCTCACTCATAAAAACAAAGGCAATAGTTTTAAACTTTTTTTTATTTTCCTCGCCTTCCTTTTCTCTATTCCGGCTACTTCCCAAAACACAAAAAAAGAATTAGATTCCATTGTTAAAGAATTAGGGATCAAAGATAAAGTCACTCATGTTTTTCTTGAAGGAAAAGCCGAAAGCGAGAAGAAAATGAGACAGGAAAAATACATCAACTATCAAAAAATTCAAAAACAAAACAAGCTTTTCAATTTAATTGAATCCGAAATCCAAAATGCTAAATTTCAAATAAACAAAAGATTTGATTACAAAGACATTACTGAAGAAATTCATCAATTGAAAGATTGGGAAGAATTTGCAGTTAAGGGAATTGTTGGAAAAAAAATTGAGGTTTTGACGGATCGAAATCTTAGTTCAATTTCAATATTATTGGATGAATTATTGAAACGTGCCAACAATCGTCTAAAAAAAATAAACATTGAAAACCAACAACTCAGCCGTACACAAGAAAAAATTGATTCTTTGGTTGCTGAAAAGAACCTGTATTATGTTCCAACAGATTCTGTTTCCCGAGAAATTTATCGTCTTCGATCCGAGAAAATGAACACCGACATTAATCTGATTTCCGGAAGGCTAAAAAATGCCGTTGACAGTATCCAAACTTTGGAAATTATGGGAGACCGATTAAAATATAAAATTGAATCGGACATAATTGAGAATGACAGGCTCCGAAAATTAGAACTCAGCCAAATGTTCACCAAAAAAGTGCCTATTTTCGAACAATTTACCATTACTAAAGCACTGCTGGATGATCCATTGGCTACTTCTATAAAAACAAATTATTTAGTGATGTATTTTTATTTAATAAACAATAAAAATTCGATCCTTACGATGCTGCTTTTAATAATTGGAACAGCTATATATTTTGAATTGCAAAAGAGAAAATTCCTTGATTTAGGCTTCAAAAAGGAAATGCTAATTGAACTCAATATATTAAACAGCCCGATAGCTGCCGCTTTTTTGGTTGTGCTGAGTTTATATCAATTTTTGCTTCCCATGCCACCGCTAATCTTTTCTATTATCATTTGGACGATATCTACAATTTCATTGACTGTGATAATGTGGAATTCCATTAATACATTTGTATGGAAAATATGGATTTCCATTTTTCTGTTGCATTTAATAGCCTTTTTTGACACTTTAATTCTAATTCATTTTAAAGGAGAGTCACTTTTGATTCTTGGAATAAATATAATAGGCATTTCAATTGGCACCTATTCATTTATAAACAGATCTCGATTTCAAAGAAAAATTTATTTGTGGTATATCTTAGCAGGAACCATTCTTCAAGTTTTTTCAATCTATTATTTAATTAATGGTCATTACAATTTAGGCAAATTCCTGATGACTAAAGGAGTTTATACAATCATAGTAATTCACTCACTATACAACACTTTAATTGCCGTTAAGGAAATTAATTTGGTATCCAAGATTTTGAAAGTAATTGATGAAGACAAAACCAAAAAAACTATAAATGGTATTCCGAATCAGTTTAGTATTGGATTTTATCTGCTGCTTTTTCTTTCTTGTTTTTTGTTAATGACAAGGAACACCATGACTTTTCAAAATTTTGTAGATCCTTTTAGAAATTCTATATCTGAGCCCCGAAACCTTGGTAGTATTACTTTTACATTTGAAAATATCATCATATTTGTCCTAGTGATTTTATTATCTGGTTTCATTTCAAAAGTGGTTTCCTTTTTAGCTTCGGATAGTCAAATTATCAAAAGTAAAGACAAAACCAAAAAATTTGGAAGCTGGCTGTTTTTATCCCGAATTACCATAGTGACCCTGGGAATCTTAGTTGCTTTTGCGTCGGCAGGAATTCCTTTAGACAAAATAACGCTAATCATAAGTGCACTGGGAGTCGGTATTGGGTTTGGTATGCAAAGCCTTGTCAATAACCTGATAAGCGGATTAATCATCGCCTTTGAAAAACCGGTAAATTTGGACGATATCATCGAGGTGGGAACACAATCCGGAAAAATGAAATCAATCGGTATCAGAAGTAGTGTGGTCACCACTTACGACGGTGCCGACGTAGTGATTCCCAACGGAGATTTATTAAACCAAAATCTAACCAACTGGACTTTGGGAAGCAGTCACCGAAGATCGGAAATCCGATTTGGGGTAGCTTATGGAACCGACTTGGAACTGACCAAAAAATTACTTTTTGAAATCCTTGAAAAAAACAAAAATGTACTGATGAAACCGATGCCGGTAATTTGGTTTACCAAATTTGGAGACAGTTCGATCGATTTGGTTTTAAAATATTGGATCAAACATTTCGATTATGACAATGAAGTAAAAAGCGAATTGATAATGGCTATTGACAAAACTTTAAAAGAAAACAATATTGTCATCCCATTTGCACAGCAGGATATCCATATCATAAGAAACGATATTGAATCTGAGAATTAGCAGAATTAGATAATTTATTCTTTAAAAATGAAGTTCAATTATTATTTTTTGGAGCAGAATATTAGGTGTTTTTTACAGGCATTGTTCCCGCTATCCATTTCAATCTTGTAAACCTCTCGTCTTTTGGGACGAGACGATTTACAAGGATTTCCATTCCTATCGGGGCTAAACGACAACATTTTACTTTTAAGAGATTAAAAAAACTGAAATCTCAATAATCGAGTTCGGCAGCTACACATAAAAAAAGGAAACCATTAGGCTTCCTTCTCTTTTAAAACTTCAAAAACAATCGCAAATCAGTTGTTGCGATTCAGATTCCTACATTTTATTGTTGCTCCTTTATTTTAAATTTCACAACAAAAAAATAATTTTCACCCATTTTCAATTCTTTAGAAGATAACGTTTTATAATTAAGCGCTTTTGCAACATATGATTGAATCTCTTCATTATTAGATTGCACTTTTAATACAACTATTTGATTCAGATCATTTACAACAAAAAGAACTTTCCCTAATTCCTCTTTTTCTAAGAAACCTTCTGTATAAACCGAATTTAACAGATGACTAAGTTCCTTTGAAGTCTCAACCAATACTGGCTTAGGCTCCTCGCTACTTGGAAAAGCAGAAGCAGAAGCAGTAGTAACAAATAACGCAACAACTAAAGTTAAAAATAAATTTTTCATGGTTTATTGTTTTTAAGATTACGAGTCAAAATTACCCGTAAAAAGCAGACAAAAAACTAAAAACCAATAGCTTAACCTATTTTTAAATTATGACAAACATTTCGTTTTATACAATATTTCCTTACTTTACAACACAATAGGATTAAAAATGAACAGTTTCAAATTTTAACTAAAAAAAAACATTAAAAAAGCAAAAATTTAAACATTCTTATCAATTAAAACCAAAAGACCTTTTGGTAACATTTACTTAAAAAAAGTCTCACGAACTACAACTCAACATCGAACAACCCACTTTATCCCTTGCCCAGTCAGGTCTTTTAGTAAACCATTTTTGGCTCTCCGGTTGTTCATCATAAGGTCTTTTCAATAATTCATATAATTCATTCAACAAAGAATAATCTCCCTTATCTGCGGCATCAATACACAACTGAGCCATATAATTACGCAATACATACTTAGGATTTACCGCATTCATCAGCTTTTTTCTCTCATCATCAGAAAATGTTTCCTGATTAATTCTGCCGATATAATATCCAAGCCAAGTATTCCAGTTATTCAAAACAGATTCTTCAAGACCTTTTTCGTTATAAAAAGCTTCTTTTATCTTATCAAAAGCTGTTGCTCCAGAATCTGATTTCAAAACATTACCTAAATTTCTAAAGAAAATAGTCATATCTGTTTCGGCCAATTGTAGCAATTCGGTCAAACTTTCAATTAAAACAGCATCTTCATCTTTCGCTATTTTAAAACCAAGTTTGTTTCTCATCATATCCAAATATTTGACTTTATAATCAGTCGCAAAACCATTTAGGATTTCTTCTAATGGTTTGGCATCATTAACCAAAGGATATAAAGCATTTGCCAATTGGTATAAATTCCAAAGTGCAATATTCGGTTGGTTTCCAAATCGGTATCTTTTATGCTGTCTGTCGGTTGTATTTGGAGTCCAATTCACATCATAATCTTCCAACCATCCATAAGGACCGTAATCAATAGTAATTCCGTGAATCGACATATTATCGGTATTCATAACACCGTGAACAAAACCAACACGTTGCCAGTGCACAATCATGTCAAGCGTAGTCTTAGTAATGGTTTGAAAAAATTCAATATATTTTTCTACACCTTCCGTTTTAATATCCGGAAAATGATGTTTAATGGTATAATCTGCCAATAATTTAAGCGTAGGAAGATCATTTCGGGAAGAAAATAATTCAAAATTTCCAAAACGAATAAACGAAGGAGCTACTCTGCAAACGATCGCTCCTTTCTCGTAAGCCGGATTTCCATTATAGAGAATATCACGCAAAACCTGATCGCCTGATTCTATCAATGAAAGTGAACGGGTGGTTGGAACGCCAAGATAATGCATCGCTTCGGCACATAAATGTTCCCGAATTGAAGAACGCAATACTGCAAAACCATCTGCCGTACGCGAGTATGGTGTAGGTCCAGCTCCTTTCAATTGTAACGTAAATGACTTTCCTTTATGTTCAACTTCGGTTAAATTAATCGCACGCCCATCCCCCAATTGTCCTGCCCAATTCCCAAACTGATGTCCGGCATAAGGCATTGCGTAAGGCTTTGTCCCCGGATAAACAGTATTCCCGGAAAAAACATTTAAAAAATCAGCTGACTGAATATCTTTTTGAGACAAACCTATAAATTCTGCTACTTCTTGTGAAGCGTGAATCAAAGACGGATTAGAAGGCTGTTTTGGCAATACATACGAAAAACAAGCTTTCTCAACCTGTCTTGGAACATTATTTTCATTAAGATCAGCAGGTAATTCGGAGGTAAAATTATTTTGAATATGAAGTTTCATTTCTTAATACATTTGGTACTGTAAAGATATTGCATAAGCAACACTTAACCGAGTTCTTCCAATAAGTTTATCTTATGAGCAAAGTCTTTTTATTTATAAAAAACAGAATCAAAATTCCATTTTAAATAACAAAAAAAATCCTGAGCTCTCACTCAGGATTTCTATAGCTTTGAGAAATGCACTACAGTGCATCTCAACAAGATATTGTATTAAGAAAGCGCAGCTTGAACTTGATCAGCAGCTTCTTGGAATTGTACCGCAGACAAGATTGGCATTCCAGAATTATCGATCAATTCTTTAGCGATTTCAGCGTTAGTTCCTTGCAAACGAACGATAATTGGCACTTTAATAGCATCGCCCATGTTTTTGTAAGCATCAACAACTCCTTGCGCCACACGGTCACAACGAACGATACCTCCAAAAATGTTAATCAAAATAGCTTTTACGTTTGGATCTTTCAAGATAATACGGAAAGCAGTTTCCACACGTTTTGCATCAGCAGTTCCTCCTACGTCAAGGAAGTTTGCCGGCTCAAAACCAGCATATTTAATCAAATCCATAGTTGCCATAGCAAGACCAGCTCCGTTTACCATACATCCTACAGTACCGTCAAGATCCACATAGTTCAATCCTACTTCTTTTGCTTCAACTTCGATTGGATTCTCCTCACGGATATCACGCATATCAGCATATTTCTTTTGTCTGTATAAAGCGTTATCATCGATATTAACTTTAGCATCTACTGCCAAAATTTTATCATCTGAAGTTTTCAATACAGGGTTGATTTCAAACATAGAAGCATCAGATCCAATGTAAGCATTGTATAATGAATCGATGAATTTCACCATTTCTTTGAAAGCATTACCAGAAAGACCTAAGTTAAAAGCAACTCTTCTTGCTTGAAAACCTTGTAATCCAACAGTTGGATCAATCTCTTCAGTAAAGATTAAGTGTGGAGTGTGCTCAGCCACTTCTTCGATATCCATTCCACCTTCAGTAGAATACATAATCATGTTACGACCTGTAGCTCTATTCAAAAGAACAGAAACATAAAACTCAGAAGTTTCGCTTTCACCTGGATAATAAACATCCTCAGCAATTAATACTTTGTGTACTTTTTTACCTTCAGGTGGAGTTTGTGGAGTTACTAATTGCATTCCGATGATTTCGCTTGCAACACCTTCCACTTTGTCAATTCCTTTGGCTAGTTTTACTCCGCCTCCTTTTCCACGACCACCTGCGTGTATTTGGGCTTTTACAACATACCAGCTTGTTCCTGTTTCGGCAGTTAATTCTTTCGCAGCGGCTACAGCCTCTACAGGGCTGTTGGCTACAATACCACGTTGAACGCGAACTCCATAGCTAGCTAAAATTTCTTTTCCTTGATATTCGTGTATATTCATAATAATAGATTTTGTCTGGATCCTGAATTTATCTCAGAATAAAAGTGGCACAAAAATAGCAAAATTTAGTTTAATTGAAATTATTTTTAATTTTAATAACATATTAAAAGTGAAAATTAAAGAATTCTTTATCTCAATCGTTATAGTGTAGAAAATTTAAAAATTATTCGCTTTTTTGTTAAAATAATTATTCCCTAAAAGTATAATCAAATATTTATTACAAAATTCATGACTTTTTTTAAATCAATAAAATATTTATTGAAGATATATCAATTCCTATGTGAAAAATAAGCATTATTGTCAATTATACATATCTTTTTTAATTTTATAGCAAAAATATAACTCATTCACACCATTCACTGGTTATGTGTTATGAAATCTTTAATTTTGTAAAAAAAAATATCAAGCATGAGAATTAAAAAACAAGGCCTTTATTTGCCAGAATTCGAGCATGAAAACTGTGGAGCTGGTTTTATCTGCAACCTTAAAGGTGAGAAAACAAATCAAATTATTCACGACGCATTAGAAATTCTAGTAAAACTAGAACACCGTGGTGGTGTAAGTGCTGACGGGAAAACGGGAGATGGAGCTGGACTTTTAATTGACATTCCACACGAATACTTCAATAGAGTTTGTGATTTCAAATTACCTGCGCCACGTGAATATGCCGTTGGAATGGTATTTTTACCAAAAATCCACAACCAATATGTTTACTGTAAAGACATATTTGAAAAAGAAATTAAAGGACAAGGACTTACCGTTCTAGGATGGAGAGAAGTTCCTGTAGATTCTACTCAATTAGGTCAAATTGCTTTGGCATCTGAACCTACTATTGAGCAAATTTTCGTTGGTAAGCCCGAAGCTATTGACATTGACGAAGCTACTTTCAAAGCTAAGTTATATGCTGCCCGTAAAATCACAGAACACACTATTGCGAATTCTAAAATATCGCAAAGTTCTTATTTTTACGTACCTAGTTTATCTACTACTACCTTAATATATAAAGGTATCATTATGCCTGAAGATATTGGGCCATATTATACCGATTTACAACAAACGGATTTGGTAACTCGTTTAGCGTTAGTACACCAACGTTTCTCTACCAATACAATGCCTACCTGGGAATTGTCTCAACCTTTTAGATACATGTGTCAAAATGGTGAGATCAACACTTTGAGAGGTAACGTAAGTAGAATGCGTGTTCGTGAAGAAATCATGAAAAGTGATGTCTTTGGATCGCAAATCGAGAAATTATTCCCAATCATTCTTCCTGGAAAATCAGATTCTGCCTCTATGGATATGGTTGTTGAATTATTAACACATACTGGAAGATCATTACCAGAAGTAATGATGATGATGATTCCTGAAGCATGGGAGAAACACAAAACCATGTCTGAAGAAAGAAAAGCATTCTACGAATACAATGCTTGCATCATGGAACCATGGGACGGTCCTGCTTCTGTACCTTTCTCTGACGGTGATTATGTTGGAGCTTTATTAGACCGTAATGGTTTGAGACCTTCCCGTTATACTGTAACTAAGAGTGGTAAATTGATTATGGCATCAGAAATTGGTGTTGTAAACATTGATCCGGAAGATGTAGAAAGTCACGGTAGATTGGAGCCAGGAAAAATGTTCTTGGTGGACATGAACGAAGGACGTATCATCAATGACGAGGAAATCAAAAGCAAAATTGTTTCTGAAAGACCTTATCAGGAATGGTTAAAACAATACCGTTTACACCTGAGAGACGTTCCTTATACAAACAAAACTTGTCCAATTGAAACTATCGATTTAAAAACAAGAGAGCGCCTATTCAATTATACTTTGGAAGATATCCAAGATATGATTACGCCTATGGCTCAAGACGGAAAAGAAGCCTTGGGATCGATGGGTACCGATACCCCTCTTGCGGTATTGTCAGACAGACCACAATTAATTCCTAACTATTTCAAACAGTTATTCGCACAGGTTACCAACCCACCTTTGGATGGTATCCGTGAAGAAATTGTAACTGATATTGCCTTAAATTTAGGTCAGGATCGTAATATTTTTGATATTTCAAGCAAGCAATGCCGAAAATTAAGAATTCAAAATCCGGTTATTTCTAATGATGACTTAGAAAAAATCAGAAATATAGATATCGACAACTTCAAAGCAGAAACTATCCAAATCTTATATACTAAGAGCAAAGGTTTGAACGGTTTGGAAAATGCTTTGGAAGATATCATTATCCAAATCACCAAAGCAGTTGACAGAGGAACTAACATCATCATCCTTTCGGACAGAGGTGTAAATAAAGAATTTGCTCCAATTCCTGCTTTATTAGCTTGTTCTTATGTTAATCACCAAATGAACCGTTTGCGTAAGCGTTCTTATTTCGATATCATTATCGAATCTGCTGAGCCACGTGAACCACACCATTTTGCAACTTTATTTGGTTACGGAGCAAGTGCGATCAACCCATATATGGTTAACGAAATCATTCGCGTACAAGTACAAGAAGGTTTCATTACCGGAATTAGCGAAGAAAAAGCTGTCAACAATTTCAACAAAGCAATTGGTTCAGGTATTTTAAAAATCATGAACAAAATTGGAATCTCTACATTACACTCGTACAGAGGTTCTCAAATTTTCGAAATTGTTGGTTTCAACTCTAAATTTGTTGAAAAATACTTCCCATACACTGCTTCAAGAATTGAAGGTATAGGATTGTACGAAATTGAAAAAGAAATTAGCGAAAGATATAACTACGCTTACCCAGACGTATTAATTCCAAACCGTTTAGGATTAAACATTGGAGGAGAATACAGATGGAGACGTAACGGGGAAAGACACATGTTCAACCCTACGACTATTGCTAAATTACAACAAGCAGTACGTTTAAGCGACCAAGCTAGTTATGATGTTTATGCTAAAACGGTAAACGATCAGGCTGAGAATTTAATGACTATTCGTGGTTTATTTGAATTTGACAACTTAGATCCAATTCCATTAGACGAAGTAGAACCATGGACAGCTATTGTAAAACGTTTCAAAACGGGTGCAATGTCTTACGGTTCGATTTCAAGAGAAGCGCACGAAAACTTAGCGATTGCAATGAACCGTATTGGAGGAAAATCCAATTCAGGCGAAGGTGGAGAAGACAGAACCCGTTTCCAACCAGACGTAAACGGTGACAGTCGTAACTCGGCTATCAAACAAGTAGCTTCAGGACGTTTTGGAGTAACTTCTCACTACTTGACAAACGCGAAAGAGATTCAAATTAAAATGGCTCAGGGTGCAAAACCAGGAGAAGGTGGACAATTACCAGGTGATAAAGTATTGCCTTGGATTGCAGCGGCCCGTAACTCAACTCCTTTCGTAGGATTGATTTCACCTCCGCCACACCACGATATTTACTCAATTGAAGATTTAGCTCAATTAATCTTCGACTTAAAAAATGCTAACAGAGAAGCGCGTATCAACGTGAAATTAGTTTCTGAGGTTGGTGTTGGAACAATTGCGGCAGGTGTTGCTAAAGCAAAAGCTGACGTTGTATTGATTGCAGGTTATGATGGTGGTACAGGAGCTTCTCCATTGACTTCATTGAAACACGCAGGTCTTCCATGGGAACTTGGATTGGCTGAGGCACAACAAACTTTAGTATTAAACAACTTAAGAAGCCGTATCGTTGTAGAATGTGACGGACAATTGAAAACAGGTCGTGACGTAGCTATCGCTGCTTTACTTGGTGCTGAAGAATTTGGTTTCGCTACAGCCCCATTGGTTGCTTCTGGTTGTATTATGATGCGTAAATGTCACTTGAATACTTGCCCGGTAGGTATTGCTACTCAAGATAAGGAATTGCGTAAAAACTTCAAGGGTACTCCTGAACACGTAATTAACTTCTTCTACTATGTTGCAGAAGAGTTAAGAGGTATCATGGCGCAACTTGGATTCAGAACTTTGGAAGAAATGATTGGGCAAACCCACAAAATCAATGCTAACAAAGCAATTACGCACTATAAAGCAAGAGGATTGGATTTATCTTCTATCCTGCACAGACCGGATTCATACAAATACATGACGGTTCGTAACACAGAGAAACAAGACCATGGATTGGACGATGTTATGGATTTCCAAATCTTGAAAGATTCTCACCGTGCTTTATACAGAAAAGAAAAAACAACTTTAGAATATCCTATTAAAAATACCGACCGTTCAGTGGGAGCTATCGTTAGTAACGAAATTTCTAAAATATACGGACACCTAGGGCTACCTGAGGATACTTTGAACGTTAATTTCACAGGTTCTGCAGGACAAAGTTTCGGAGCATTTAGTGCACACGGATTGACTTTCACTGTTGAAGGAAATACAAATGACTATTTAGGAAAAGGATTATCCGGAGCAAAATTAATCATCAAGAAACCAGCTAAAGCGACTTTTGTTGCCTCTGAAAACATCATCGTTGGTAACGTTTGTTTATTTGGAGCGATTGAAGGAGAAGCTTTCATCAATGGTATTGCGGGAGAACGTTTTGCAGTTCGTAACTCAGGTGCCACAGCGGTAGTTGAAGGTGTGGGAGATCACGGTTGTGAGTACATGACTGGTGGAAAAGTTGTAGTTCTTGGTAGAACAGGAAGAAACTTTGCTGCAGGTATGAGTGGAGGTATCGCTTATATCTACGATCCAGAGAATAAATTCACAAACGGTTTATGTAACACTGAAACAATCGAATTTGAAAAAGTGGAAGGAACAGAAGCTGATGAATTGAAAACTTTAATAGAAAGACACGTGGAGTACACACAAAGTACAAAAGGTATCGAACTATTAAATGATTGGGGAACAAGCCTAGAAAATTTTGTAAAAGTAATGCCTACAGAATACAAAAAAGCGCTAAAACGCATGGAAACTGAGGTACAAATGGTTGAAGAATTAACAGCATAACACAATGGGAAAAGTAACAGGTTTTAAAGAATTCGAAAGACAGGATGAATCATACACAGCAGTACAAGAACGTGTAGGACATTATAAAGAATTTACAGTTCCTTTGAGTGAAGCTGAAATTACAAAACAAGGATCACGTTGTATGGATTGTGGTATTCCATTTTGCCACAGTGGATGTCCGTTAGGGAATTTAATCCCTGATTTCAACCACATGGTACACCAAGGTGAATGGCAAAAAGCCTCTTGGATATTACATTCAACAAATAACTTCCCTGAATTCACAGGACGCCTATGTCCTGCCCCATGCGAAAAAGCATGTGTATTAGGGATTATTAACGAGCCAATTTCTATCGAGAATATAGAAAAAAATATTGTGGAGCGTGCTTTCCAAGAAGGATGGATTAAACCACAACCGCCAAAAACAAGAACTGGAAAAACAGTTGCTGTAGTTGGTTCAGGACCTGCTGGTTTAGCAGCTGCGCAACAATTAAACAGAGCTGGACACACTGTTACCGTTTTCGAAAGAGACAATGCAATTGGTGGATTATTACGTTACGGAATTCCTAATTTCAAATTAGAAAAAGAAATTATCGACCGTCGTATTGCTATCCTTGAAGCAGAAGGAATCACTTTCAAAGTAAACACTAATGTTGGTGTTAACTACGATATCAAAGATTTGAAAGCCTTCGATTCTATCGTACTTTGTGGTGGTGCTACTCAAAGAAGAGGATTGCCAACTCCAGGTGCTGATGCTGATGGTGTAGTTCAGGCAATGGATTTCTTAACTCAACAAACTAAAGTTGTTTTTGGAGAGAAAATCGAAAACCAAGTTTTAGCTACTGGAAAAGATGTAATCGTTATTGGTGGTGGAGATACAGGCTCTGACTGTGTGGGTACATCAAACCGTCACGGTGCAAAATCGGTGACTAACTTCGAAATTATGCCAAAACCACCTGTTGGAAGAAGCGAAACAACTCCTTGGCCATATTGGCCGTTACAGTTAAAAACTTCTTCTTCTCACAAAGAAGGTGTTGTTAGAAACTGGTTAATCAATACCAAAGAATTCATCAAAGATGCCAATGGTAAATTGACAGCTCTTAAAACTGTAAACGTAGAGTGGAAAATTGTTCCGGGGCAAGCACCTCAATTAATCGAAATTGAAGGTTCTGAGAAAATCTGGCCTTGTGACTTAGCTTTATTAGCTTTAGGATTTACAGGACCAGAAAAAGGCTTAGCAGAACAATTAGGTATTGAAACTGATTTCAGAAGCAACTATAAAGCAGAATACGGTAAATTCCAAACAAATGTTCCAAATATATTTACCGCTGGTGATATGAGAAGAGGACAATCATTAATTGTTTGGGCTATCTCTGAAGGCCGTGAGGCTGCAAGACAAGTTGATTTATACTTAATGGGAACTACAAACCTTCCTACTAAAGAAGGTGGAGATTTACCAGGTGTATAACATTTGAAACAAAAACTATAAAATCCCTTGATAACATTTTTTGTCAAGGGATTTCTTTTTTAGATCCAATAAGCCATCTGACATAGTTAAAAACTAAAATATTCAATAAAGAAAAAACCAACAAAGCATACTTTTTGCAACATAAAACGACATTCTGTAAAAACTTAACAAAAGTTACATTTGTAAACTAAAGTTATATAAAACAACGAATTAAAGCTGTTTGTTGTAAATAAAACAAAATGTTATGTTTTGTTAAATAACAAGTAATTGTTTGGTCGTAATATTAAAGAATAATAAATTTGTAAAAAATTAATAAATATAAAATGCAAGCAAACGATTTACTACACTTAGCAGAACAATTTGGAAGTCCACTTTATGTGTATGATGCAGAGAAAATACAATCCCAGTACAATCGATTAACGAAGGCATTTTCTAAGGTTGCCAATTTACGCATCAATTACGCCATGAAGGCTTTGTCTAATGTTGCGATACTGCAATTATTGCGAGACATGGGGTCAGGTTTAGATACAGTTTCCATTCAAGAAGTGCAATTAGGTCTGCACGCTGGTTATGCGCCAGAAAAAATATTTTATACGCCAAACGGTGTTTCTTTAGAAGAAATAGAAGAAGTACACGCATTGGGTGTGCAGGTTAACATCGACAATTTATCTATATTAGAGCAGTTCGGTGCGAAACATTCGCATGTTCCAGTTTGTATTCGTATTAACCCACACGTAATGGCGGGTGGAAACGCTAATATTTCTGTTGGACACATTGATAGTAAATTTGGTATTTCTGTTCATCAGTTGCCACATTTGGTTCGTATTGTTGAAAATACCAATATGAACATTGTTGGTATCCACATGCATACTGGATCAGATATCTTGGATATTGAAGTGTTTTTATATGCAGCCGAAATTTTATTTGATGCCGCCAAAAACTTCAAAAACCTAGAGTTCCTTGATTTTGGAAGCGGATTCAAAGTTCCTTACAAAAAAGATGATATTACAACAGACATAGATGAATTAGGCAAAAAATTATCTAAAAGATTCAACGCTTTCTGTACTGAATATGGAAAAGATTTGACTCTTATCTTTGAACCAGGAAAATTCTTGGTAAGTGAGGCTGGATTCTTTTTAACTAAAGTAAATGTTGTAAAACAAACTACTTCAACTGTATTTGCTGGTATTGACAGTGGATTTAACCATTTAATCAGACCAATGTTTTACGGTTCACAACATTATATAGAAAACATCTCTAATCCAAAAGGAAAAGAGCGTTTTTACTCTGTAGTAGGTTACATCTGCGAAACAGATACTTTTGCAACCAACAGAAGAATTGCTGAAATCAAAGAAGGAGATATTTTATGTTTCCGTAATGCAGGAGCATATTGTTTCTCAATGTCATCAAACTATAATTCAAGATACAAACCAGCAGAGGTTTTATGGATGAATGATCAAGGCTACTTAATCAGAGCTCACGAAAAATTCGAAGATTTACTTCAAAATCAGATTCCGTTGCCTACAGAAGCGGCAGCAACAGTTTAATATAAAAATCCCGTCTAGTTAAAAAGACGGGATTTTTTTTTGAACAATATCCTATTATGGATTCACAAATTTAACCACATTGTTATGTATTGGTTTAATTGTTTTTAGATACGCATAAATTGACTTCAAATCCTGCTCATTCATGCCGCCATACATTGTCCAGGGCATAACGGTATTAAAATTCCCTTTTACTACCTTATTCGACACATAAGTACTGTCTGTATAAGATTTGAAACGTTTAACAAAATCGGCTTCAGACCACTTACCTATTCCGGTCACTTTATCTTGTGTAATATTTGCCGATCGCGCAATACCGCCGGTCACCATAGGAAACTCAAAACCACCTGCCAATTCCATTCCTTCAATAGGTTCTCCTTTTTCATGTTTGGTATGACATTCTGAACAGGATGCAGCATTAAATAAGTAACTTCCATAAGCAACAGCATCATGTACGTTCGGTTTTTTCGAAAAACGAGGTTCTTTCGGTATGGTATTAATTATAAAGTTCATCGGAAAATCTGCCTTCGATTCTGGCACTATATTTTCAATAGGTTTTAAAGTTCTTAAATAAACAATTATTGACTCCAAATCTTCTTTATCCATTTGACCAAAATGAGGGTGTGGCATTATAGGAAACAATGCTTGTCCATTTTTGGAAACACCGCTAGCAATTGCTCTTAAAACTTCAGCATCAGACCAGTCACCAATACCTGAAGGAGTTATATTTTTAGAATAAAAACTACCCGGAAAACCAAACCTTTGATCAAAAACCTCTCCTCCTTTACCAATAGTTCCATCTACCAATGGCCCCGAAAACTCATTCCAATTTCTTGTAGAATGACAATCCATACAAACACAAACATGGTTAGCCAGATATTTTCCTCTTTCTAATTTACTTGCTGTTGGCCTAACACTTAGATACTCCATCTTACCAACGTTAGGCAAAGCCAATTTCACATACAATAAGACGGTCACAACAAAAATGACAACTAATGATAAGAACCATTTGACAACTTTCTTCATAATTGAATTTATTTAAACAAACCTTTTTAAATTTAACAGTTTCGCTTAAAAAACAATATTATTTAGAGAAAAAATCGATGAAACAAAAAAAATCCCCATTCATCTACACAAATGGGGATTTGACCTGTCAAAAAAATATTTATTTTTTCACAAATAACTCTTCTAAAACTTGTGATTCCGTACCGTTTGGAGTCGTGATTTTAAGCATTTTAGATAGTGTAGGTGCAATTTCAGTGATATATTCTTTTTTATTGGATTCTCCTTGCGGAACATGCCAACCATAAAAAAGCAACGGCACATTGGTATCATAACTATTTGGTGTGCCATGTGTAGTTCCGGTACCTATTCCATAACTCTCTAAATATCCAGGCCCTTCAAGAATAACAAGATCCCCACTTTGCTTAGAATCATACCCTTTAAATATGAAATTTAGATAATAATCCTGAGCAGAACCAGCCAAAATATCTTCCTGTGTGTACACTCGTTTTACATATACTTGCCCCATCAAAAAATCTTTAAAACTTTGCTTTACTTTAGTCAATTCTAATCCTTTTTGCTTGATAACTTCTCTATCCAAGAAAACATTGAAATTAGAATAGTTCAACACTAAATTAACACCAAAAGTATCTGTTGAGAATTTACTCAAAGAAGCAAAAATCTCTTTTGCTGGGATATTATCCACACTTAATTTACGATCTTTCAAATAAATCGCATTTTCTGCAACAGCGTGGTCTGCTGTCAAGAAAACCAAATAATTATCCTTTCCTACAGTTTTGTCTAAATAATCCAAAAAAGTAGCAATAGTAAGATCCAAACGCAAATAAGTATCTTGAATCTCCATAGAACGCGGACCATAAGTATGTCCTACATAATCGGTAGACGAGAAACTAAAAGTCAAGAAATCGGTAATATTATCTTTACCTAACTCTTCTTTTTCGATAGCTCTCATAGCTAATTCAGCCAAGAAATCATTTCCAAACGGAGTTGTTTTCAAGACCTCCATCCCTTTTTCATTATAAATTTTCTTCAAATCATAAGGAAATACAGGAGGAACATCTTTATCCAAACTTCCTTCATAAGGATTATTATCGGGCAAACTTTCATTATAAGTATCAATCGGTTTCAACAAGCTCCAACCTTTATCAATATATTTCATAAAATTCTTCTCAGCATTGAACTGAGTAACCCAACCCGGCATTTTATCACCATAAAAACTGCTTGAAATAAAGTCCCCAGATTTTGTACACCAAAAAGCCCAATTCGCAAAATGACCCGCTGGCAAAATAGCTCCTCGATCCTTAATACTCACTCCAATTACTTTCCCTTTAAAGTTAGTCGACATCCTTAATTCATCGGTAATTGTAGTACTCAAAAGATTTTTTGGAGACATCGCCCCTTCCTTTTCAGTTCCTGGCACTAACGTTTTAACACTAGCATCATCAGTACAATACATACTTTTTCCTGCAGGACGAACATACCAATCATTCCCTAATATTCCATGTACAGCAGGAGTTGTACCGGTGTAGATAGAAGCATGACCAGGTGCAGTAAATGTGGGCACATAATTATAATTCATATTGTGGTACGTAAACCCATTATCCATCAATCTTTTAAAACCTCTTGTTGAAAAATCATCCGAAAACCGGTATAAATACTCCATTCTCATTTGATCGACTACAATTCCAACAACTAATTTAGGTCGTTGCTGCGCTTGGCTATTGAAAGAAAAAACACAAGCTAAAAACAAAATAATTTTTCTCATAATATATTAAAATAGGTCATAAAAATACACTTTATCATGTATAAAAAGTTTAAAACAAAATTACCTTTACAATAAATTAATTCTTCGCATCTTAAAAAAATCATCAATATTTTCTCAAAATCTTTAAATCGTCAAAAGTTTCCAATTGAAATCAACCGTCAGAATAAGAAAACCGAAGAAGAATAGGCTACAATTGGATTTAAGATTTTACTCCAATTTGATAATATTATATGCCAATACCCTATCCATATATTTCACATACAACTGCATTCTGTTATCTTGTTTTTTACGGGTAATAAAAGAGAGTGTGCAGTTTTCCCCACCATTATCTTTACAAACAAATGGGTAAACCAAATCAGAAGTATTTTCTTCTGTAGGGAGATAATCAACGATTTCGAACAACTGAATTACTTCGGAATAAATCACAATTCGGTTTTTGTTGGTATCCAAATTAACAACCATATTCACTGATTTCACTTCGGTCCAATCACTAAATTTTTCATTTTTATCTTTTGTCGAAACACTTAAGCCTGTAGTTTTGAATTTATAAACCTGACTAAATCCTTGGTTCACCCCAAAAAAAAGCAAGAATAATATAAACCCAGTTTTTAATTTATTCATTATCGTAAAAATTTTTATACAAACAAATGTACCATTTTTAATAACCAAATGAAACCACTTC
This sequence comes from Flavobacterium aquiphilum, assembly GCF_027111335.1. NCBI lineage: Bacteria > Pseudomonadati > Bacteroidota > Flavobacteriia > Flavobacteriales > Flavobacteriaceae > Flavobacterium > Flavobacterium aquiphilum. The sequence continues at coordinate 4,305,802 of NZ_CP114288.1, forward strand.
TTGTTTTGCCTGCTCAAATTCGGATATCATTTTATTAATTATCTCACTTGCAGGCAATATTTCTTTAATTAGTCCAGCGATTTGTCCGATTTCCAATTCACCTTCATCCAAATCCCCTTCAAACATTCCCCTTTTAGCCCTTGCTCTTCCCAATAAAGCAATTAATTCTTCTTTACTAGGGCATTTTTCATATAACTCTTGTAGCTCCTGATAAAATTTATTTTTAATCAAACGAACGGGAGCCAATTCTTTCAACGTTAATTGTGTGCCTCCTTCCTGAAGCTCAATAATGGTTTTCTTAAAATTTTCATGTGATGATGATTCTAGTGATGCTGCAAAACGGCTTCCAACTTGTACACCATCAGCACCAAGAGTCATTGCGGCAAGCATTCCCCTACCTGTAGCAATTCCTCCAGCCGCAATCAACGGAATTGAAATTTTATCCCTTACCATAGGAATTAAAGTGAAAGTCGTGGTTTCCTCTCGCCCGTTATGTCCCCCGGCCTCAAAACCTTCAGCTACCACAGCATCAACGCCTGCGTCTTGTGCTTTTAATGCAAAAACAGAACTACTTACGACATGTACAACCGTTATTCCATTTTCTTTCAAAAAAGGAGTCCAAGTTTTAGGATTCCCAGCCGATGTAAAAACTATTTTCACTCCTTCATCAACAATAATTTTCATTATTTCTTCAATGTTCGGATATAACATTGGCACATTAACGCCAAATGGCTTATCGGTTGCTTTTTTACACTTTTGAATATGCTCTCTCAAAACTTCCGGATACATCGAACCGGCACCTATCAACCCTAATCCTCCAGCATTACTAACGGCACTTGCCAGTTTATAACCACTATTCCAAATCATTCCCGCTTGTATAATTGGATATTTAATATTGAAAAGGCTTGTAATTTTGTTCATATAAAAATTAGGGATTATTGTTTGATTAATTTTCCTGTAGTTACATTCCCATCCCAATCGAGTTCATAAATGTAAATTCCGGATTGTAATGTTTTGAGTGAAATGCTTGGCGAAGTTTTTGTGATTGTCTGTTCTTTTATTTTCTGTCCAAGTATTGAATAGACCCGTAAAGTGGCGGCATCCAAATATCCATTAAAAGAAACAGTAAATAAATCAGTTGTTGGATTCGGATACAGAAAAACATTTCCTTTTAAAAAATCAATATTTCCCAATCCATTCGACAATGCCAAACCAAAATCAGGAATTCCATACCCATATTGATTATTTGGCGTTGTATATCGATCCGCTGATTTTATGATTAAATCCCTAATTTCCTTATTGGTTTTGTTAGGGAAAGCCTGCCATAGACAAGCCACTAATCCCGCAGTTATAGGGCTGGAAAAAGAAGTTCCGTTAGCAGTCCCAATATTTCCTGAAGCGTCAGACAAGACTACTGATTGTCCTTGCGCCATAATATCCGGTTTTACTCTTCCGTCGTAAGAAGGCCCAATCGAACTGAAACTCGTTACTGTTTTGGTAGGAGTAACAGCCCCTATTGCAAGTACCGAAATCCCATCCGCAGGAACAGCAATATGCGGATTTACTGTCGCTCCTTCATTTCCTGCAGCAACCACCACAATCATTCCCCGAGAGAAAGCAATTTCGGCACCACGAGTCATGAAGGCCGTTTTACCGTCCATCTCACTGTAAGTATGGTTGTAAGTCGTTTTATCAAACTCAAAATAACCCAAAGAAGTATTAATAACATCTACTCCTAAACTATCAGCTTTTTCAGCTGCTTCTACCCAATACGATTCTTCAACAGGATTTTCAGAAGTAGCATCTTCAGTACGAAACAAAAAATAAGAAGCGTCTGGAGCCGTTCCAACAAGCGCGCCGTCTTTATATCCTCCCATTACGGAAAGAACCATTGTCCCATGAGAATCATTTGTATAAAAATCAGTACTTCTGGCGACAAAATCGTACCCGCCTAAAATTCGGTTATTGTCTCTCAGTCTTTGAAAAGGCTGCGCCGTATTAACACCGGGAAACCCAGCATCCATAACAGCAATTATTTTTCCTCCACCAGTATAATTTTGTTTATGCAACACATCACCACGAAGCATTTGAATTTGATTAGCAGAATTGCCATAAGCAAAATCTACTTTTATCTCTTCATCTTTTTCAACGTCTTTTATTTTTGAAGTACCAACAATCTTCGCGGTCGAATTAAGTGCTTTATTTGCAAAATCGATTTTATCCACAAATGATAAAGACTTCAAAGAATTTATTACCGTTTGAGTACCGCGAATATGCAAAGCATTCAGCCATTTCGATTTCGCCATTATGGTTATTCCCGAAACGCTTTTAATCTGATCAATCAAAGCTTTATCGATTGGAATATCTTTGGAATCCAACGGAATATTCTGAATAGTTCTTCGATCGATAGCTCTTTGAGAAAGCATCAGCAAAGGATTGTTATAATAACTTTGAGAATTGTTTTTAACATTAAAATATACCCAAGCATCTTCTTGGGAAAAGCCCAAAAAACAGGAAAAGAACAAAACAATAGCTACTATTTTTTTCATGCTTATTTTTTGCTTTAAGCTCTAAGCCTTAAGCTTTATACTAAATGCAAAATTACAACTTCTCTGTTTTCTGTTTTTAGGCTATCGCAAAAACTAATAGCTTAAAGCATAATTCCTTTAAGAAATAACCCCAGAACCGATTAACTCGTCATTCAGGTACCATGCGGCAAATTGACCTTCAGTAATCGCAGATTGTGGTTCTTCAAAAGAAATGTACATGCCATTTTCAAACTGATGCAAAGTCGCTTTTTGCAAAGGTTGTCTGTATCGGATACGTGCCATAACTTCCATTGTTTCGCCTTCGGCCAAAGCCAAATCTTCACGAACCCAATGCACTTCTGATTTATCTATAAACAATGCTTTTTTGAACAATCCGGGATGCATACTTGACAGACCAGTGTAAATTGTATTGGTCTCAACATCTGTAGCAATCACAAACAAAGGGTCTGTTGTTCCGCCTACATTCAAGCCTTTTCGTTGTCCAACGGTAAAATAATGTGCTCCCTGATGTTTTCCCATTACTTTACCCATTTTTGGGGTATATGGCATTTTTTTCGAAGCGAAAGCCAATTGTTCTTCAATCGACAATCCGCTTTGCATTTCATTACAATAAACAGGATCGTTTTTATCTATTTGAATAATTGTTCCTTCTTTTGGTTGAAGTTTTTGCTGTAAAAATTCAGGCAAACGTACTTTCCCGATAAAACAAAGTCCTTGCGAGTCTTTCTTTTCGGCAGTTACCAATTCCATTTCGGCAGCAATTTCCCTTACTTGTGGCTTTGTCAATTCACCAATTGGGAACAACGCTTTGGATAATTGCTCCTGAGATAATTGACATAAAAAATAAGACTGGTCTTTATTTCCATCAACACCTGCAAGGAGTTGGTACACTTTTTTACCATCAACTTCGATTTCACTTTTTCGGCAATAATGTCCAGTAGCGACATAATCGGCACCAAGGCTCAAAGCGATTTTCATAAAAACGTCAAATTTTATTTCACGGTTACAAAGCACATCAGGATTTGGAGTTCTCCCTTTTTCGTATTCGTTGAACATATAATCAACGATTTTTTCTTTGTATTGTTCGCTTAAATCGACCGTTTGAAAAGGAATTCCAAGCTTCTCGGCAACCAACAAAGCATCATTACTGTCTTCCAACCAAGGACATTCATTAGATATTGTCACCGAATCATCGTGCCAATTCTTCATGAAAAGACCTATTACCTCATAACCTTGCTGTTGCAACAAATAGGCTGCAACACTTGAATCCACTCCACCGGAAAGACCTACAACTACACGTTTCATTTGTAATTATTTATTGTTTTTTACGAATAATGCAATTTGAACAAAAAATCACACCAATTTCATTATTCATTATTTGAAATCTTATTTAATCTTTTGCAAAAGTACAAATAATATACCTAGTTTAAGAATCTCAAAATGTCTTAACCTTTTTTTACATTATCCCTTTTGAGCTGTATCTTTTTGGGCTTATCCATATTTTCCTCTTTATCGAGTTTTCCATTGACAAAAAATTGCCACTTCCCAACTTTTTTACCGTTTTTAAACTTTCCTTTGACTATAACCTGATCATTTGAATCTTTATAAATCGCCTCACCTTCATATTCGTTATTTTTAAAAAAGCTGTTTTCCAAAACAATCCCTTGTTCCGAATATTTTTTATAAACGCCTTCTTTCAATCCGTTTTTATAAATGGTTTCATCTACAATTTTCCCACTTGGATAATATACAGTTCGAACTCCATCTAATTTTCCGTCTTTATAATTTTCCGAAGTCATAATCACTTTGGAAGCCTTATGATAATACTTCCATTGCCCTTCCCTAACCTTATTTACTTCTTTTCCCTCACTTACCACATTTTTATTTTGATCATAAAAAATAGTGTAGCAGGAATTATCCTTTGAATTAAAATTCCTTGTAGCAATGATTGATTTTGCTTTTGTATCATCAAAAAAATTAAAAACCCCGACTTCTTTTCCGTGCTCAAAAGTTCCTTCGTAGCGTTGTCTCCCAGATTCTTCATAAAACCCTTTCCAAACACCATGCCTCTTCCCGTTTTCATCTACCGGATTGGAATTAGTTTGGGAGAAAACAACTTGACAACACAATAAAAGTGTCAAAAATCTAAAAATAGAAAACATATAAATTAATTTAAATCATTCAAAATCAAAAGCATTACCTTAAAAAACAACTAACATCATCCATCTGAATTATGCTATAAAAGTACATAAATCTTAATAAATATATGACTTACCCTTTCTTAGACAATTTCAGAAAATAGTCCACGTATGAAAACTATTGGGCATATAGAAAAGGGAGTTGCAACCTTGCTTAATCAAATCCATGATAATCCATGAAATCTATTCAATCCGTTAGCCACTCTTTATTTATTCTATTTAACGGACAGTGCTATAAATCAAAATCACAAATTAGAACCTTTAAAATTGATTTTTTTACCCGAAGAAGCACTACACATAATACAAGTACTTTTTTTGTTTAACACTTTTAAACAAAAACATATCAAAAAAAATAAAAAATAAAAAACAAAAAACGATAAAAATAGACAATTTAAGAGGCTATTTAAATCAATTAAATAAAAATAATAGGCTAAACAAAATCAAAAAAAAATATAAATTTTATTTTTTTTGTTTAATTTTTTTTAAAAAACAATAAACAAAATAAAAAAATACTTTTACTTTTACACAGACTTAAACAACTAATAATCAAACCTTAAAACGATTAATATCATGAAAAATTTATTAAAATTCAAAAAAGCAGCTGTATTAGCCTTTTTAGCCATCATTGGTACTTCATGCGACAATGACAACAACACAACTTCGCCACCAGTCGCCGATAATACAATTACAGGAATTGCTTCAAGTAATACTGATTTATCCATATTAGTTGAAGCATTAACAAAAGCAGAATTAGCGACAACATTAAAAGGAGCAGGTCCATATACCGTATTTGCACCAACAAATGCGGCATTTACTGCTTTCCTTAAAACCACACCTTACGCTTCAATTAAAGACGTACCAAAAGAAACTTTAACACAAATATTACTTAATCACGTAGTAAGTGGTGCAGTAAAGTCAACTGATTTAACAACCGGCTACATCAAAACTCTTGCTAAAGGTGGTGCATCGACAACCAATACTTTAAGTATGTATGTCAATACTTCTTCAGGAGTCAAACTAAATGGAATAGCCAAAGTGGTTACTGCTGATATTAAGGCAACAAATGGAATTATACACGTCGTTGATGCAGTAATAGGCCTCCCAACAATTGTAGATCATGCTGTTGCCAATCCAAACTTTAGCACATTAGTAGCTGCATTGACCTACAATCCTGCTTCAGGATTTGCAGGAATATTATCTGGAACAACTAGTTCTCCTTTTACAGTTTTTGCACCCACAAATGACGCGTTTACTGCTTTCTTAAAAGAAACAGGCTATTCTGGATTATCAGCAATTCCAGCAAATGTTTTAGAAAAAACATTAAAATATCATGTGGTTGCTGGCGCCAATGTACAATCAAGTCAATTGACAAACGACCAAGTTGTAACTACTTTCTCCGGACAAAATGTTACTGTGAAATTCACTCCAACCCGTTTACTGGATGTAAGCGGAAGAAATTGCAATATTACAGCAGTAGATGTTCAATGCTCCAATGGCATCATACACGTATTAGACAAAGTCCTTCTGCCCACTTTTTAATTAATATAATAATTGGTAGTTAATTTAATTTGTTAAAAACGAAAAAGCTCCTGCATTACCAGGAGCTTTTTCAACTTTATTCAGTTCTATTTCTTTTTAGTTTTTTTTTGAGCTTCGGCCTGCTCCATTGCTTCTTGCAATCTTTGTTGGAACTTACCTGGTTTTTTAGGCTCTTTCAACTTGTTCTCCTGAATTTGAGCATGGATTTTATCTGAATCAACAATGTAATTTTTGATTACAAACATAATTCCGATAGTGATTAAGTTCGAAATAAAGTTATACAAACTCAATCCTGCACCATAACTATTGAAGAAAATCAACATCATGATTGGCGAAACGTAAATCATCATTTTCATCATTTTCGTCATATCCGGCATACCCTCTTGTTGTGGAGCAGCCATTTGTTGATCGCCTGAAGTCATTTTCATATAAAAGAAAATTGCAATCGCAGCCAAAATTGGGAACAAACTGATATGATCACCGTATAATGGAATATGGAAAGGCAATTTGTAAACAGAGTCAAATGAAGACAAGTCATCAGCCCAAAGGAAACTTTTTTGTCTCAATTCAAATGCCGATGGGAAAAACTGAAACGACGCATACATAAACGGAATCTGAATCAAAGCCGGAATACAACCCGCCATAGGATTCACACCTGCTTTAGAATACAACTTCATTGTTTCCTGTTGTTTTTTCATTGGGTCTTTTTTGTATTTTTCTCCCAATTCAGCAATATCTGGGCGCAATACTTTCATTTTTGCCTGAGACAAGAATGACTTATAAGTAATAGGCGACATTCCTACTTTGATGATTATTGTGAAAAAAATAATCGCAATTCCTAGTGATAATCCTAATGTTGAACTTAAAAATCCAAATAACGGAATAAAAATAAATCTATTGATCCATCCAAAAATACCCCATCCTAATGGAACAATTTTTTCCATTCCTTTGTCATATTTTTTCAAAGTATCATAATCTGTTGGACCAAAATACCAGTTCATTTTATAATCAACTTCTCCGTTACGGAAAGCCAAAGGAACATTAGCTTTAAGATCTTTTATAAAGATGGTGTCTTTCTCAGTATCAATAGCTAATTTATTTGATTTTAGCGAAGATTTTTCAAAAGGAGTATCTGTCAATAAAATAGACGTGAAAAAATGTTGTTTGAAAGCAATATAATCAACTTTGTCAGGCGTCTCTTCTTTGTCTTTTCCGTTACCTACATAATTGTTTTTATCCCCTTCATATTTGTAACGGATTTCAGTGAATCGGTCTTCGTAAGCGATACTTTTTTCGCTTCTATACGTTTTCATATTCCATTGTAAATCCAATGGCTTAGCGGTATTCAAAACTTTGCTCAAACCTTGGGAACGAACATCGAAACCAACCATATAATCATTTGGTTTCAAAACATATTTGTATTCCAAGAAATCATTGGCACCCGCTTTCAATTTCATAGAAAGAACCTGATCGTTACCAACTTTTGTCAAAGTAGGCTCAAAATACAGGTTTTTTGTTTCTAAAACTCTGTTATCGCTGGTTTGTAATCGAATATTCAAATCGGCATTGTTGTCTTTAATCAAAGAAACCAACTGCCCTGAATTCTTTTCGAATTTTGTGAATTTCTTCAAAGTAGCTTCAACAATGTATCCTCCTTTGTTAGCAATTTTCAATACCACAAAATCATTTTCGATAGTTGTTACAGTATCTTTTGCTGAAGGCAAAGTCGCAGAATACGCAAAACCTCCTAAAGTTTTTTGCAATTGGGCCAATTGGGTAGAGTCACCGGCAACTAGCGCAGGAGCAGCAACAGATTGTGCCTTAGCAGTTTTTTCTTCTTTGGCAAGCATTTCTTTTTTAGCTTTTTCTGCAGCAATAGCTTCTTTCGAAGGCTTATTTTGATACATCATCCAAAGAAAAATAACTCCAATCAATAAAATCCCTATAATCGAGTTAAGGTCTAATTTTTTATCTTCCATTTTATTTTATTCTTGTTTTTTCGTTTTTCTAATTGAAATGAATTAGAAACTGATTTCGTTAGTCATCAAAACATATCTAATGTTACATTTTAACAACTATCATTTTCAATTAATAAACTTTTATTTCTTTTTTGCCTTAACCGCTGCTGCAACAAAACTCACAAAAAGAGGATGCGGATTTGCAACAGTACTCTTATATTCAGGATGGTATTGTACTCCAATAAAGAAAGGATGATCTTCTAATTCTACAATCTCCACAAGACCTGTATCAGGATTTACTCCCGACGAAATCAATCCTGCTTTTTGCAATTGATCTACATATTCACTGTTGTATTCGTAACGGTGACGGTGACGTTCTGAAATAGATGTTTTTCCATAAATTTTGTACGCCAACGAGTCCGGTTTAATATCACATTTCCAAGCTCCAAGACGCATTGTTCCTCCTTTGTCGGTAACATTTTTTTGGTCTTCCATCAAGTTCACAACAGGGTGCTTGGTTTTATCATTCATTTCAGTAGAATTCGCATCAGCCAATCCTAAAACATTTCTTGAATATTCGATAATCGACATTTGCATTCCCAAACAAATCCCGAAGAAAGGAACTTTGTTTTCACGCGCATAACGTATCGCTTCAATCTTTCCTTCAATTCCTCTTTCTCCAAAACCAGGAGCCACAAGAATCCCATCAAGACCGCTTAATTTCTCTTTAATATTTTCTGTATCAATAAACTCAGAGTGAATCGAAATTACATTTACTTTAGTTTCATTCGCAGCACCTGCATGAATGAATGCCTCAAGAATCGATTTGTAACAATCCTGCATTTCAACATATTTCCCAATCAAACCAATGTTAACAGTATGTTTTGGGAATTTCAATCTACGCAAGAAAGTGTTCCAGTTTTTTAAATCTGGAGCAGCTTTTTTAGGTAAATCCAATTTTTTCAACGCCACAATATCAAGTCCTTCTTCCAACATCAAATTAGGAACTTCATAAATCGTCGAAGCATCAATAGACTGAATTACCGCCTCTCTCTTAACATTACAGAACAATGCCAGTTTATTACGGATTTCATCAGATATCTCATGCTCTGTTCTACACACCAGAATATCTGCTTTGATTCCGCTTTCCATCAAAGTCTTAACGGAGTGTTGCGTTGGTTTTGTTTTTAATTCACCAGCAGCAGCCAAATAAGGAACCAATGTTAAATGAATAACGATCGCGTTCTTTTCACCCAAATCCCAAATCAACTGACGAACAGACTCGATATAAGGTAAAGATTCGATATCCCCTACTGTACCACCAATTTCGGTAATAACAATATCATAATCACCAGATTTACCCAGCAATTGCATTCTTTCTTTAATCTCGTTTGTGATATGAGGTACAACTTGAACCGTTTTACCCAAGAATTCACCTCTACGCTCTTTTTCAATTACCGAAAGATAAATTCTACCTGTAGTTACGTTGTTGGCTTGAGAAGTTGGAACTGTCAAGAAACGCTCGTAGTGTCCAAGATCCAAATCGGTTTCAGCACCATCATCCGTTACATAACATTCTCCGTGTTCATAAGGATTCAAAGTTCCCGGATCAACATTGATATAAGGATCAAATTTTTGGATTGTTGTCCTATAACCTCTTGCTTGTAACAATTTTGCCAAAGATGCCGCTATAATTCCTTTTCCTAAAGAAGAAGTCACACCACCTGTAACAAAAATATATTTCGTTTGATTCATCTGTTGTTGTTTGTATTGTAGTTGTCTAAAAAACGTCGCAAAAGTACAAATTTAATTGGAATAGTAAAGTGTTGAATTATTAGAATTTTAGACCTACCTAATTATTGCTTATTTAGCAAACAACCTTCATCTAACTATTCAAAAAATCAATAAATTAACATTCTGATTAAGGCTTTTTCGCATTCCTTTTTTGGAGTATAAACGTTCTGCATTTTCAGAAAGCAACCTCCCGCTTTACGCTACAATCTTGAGAACCGAACCCCTGTTCTCAAGGATTTTCACTACAATCGGGGCTAAAAATCAACATTATTTTTTCATAGCAACAAGATGACAGATCCGTTACCCAATAAGTGATTTTCGTAATTACGGCTTCGGATATTTCTTTTTTATGTTCCGAATCAATTCTTCGAGTCCATTAAGTTTTAACTCATGAACCAATTTCAATTGCTCTCCAAGTTCCCCTTTCGGAAAACCTTTGTTGGCGTACCAAACAATATAATATTCCGGAATATCGATAAGAAACCAACCCTCGTACTTACCAAACGGCATTTTGGTATGCGCTAATTTTATGAGCTGTTTTTGGTTTTGATCCATCAGTCTACAGTTTTTTTTTCGCAAGGTAAAATATTAGCTTGACAAAAAAATATTTTCAAAATTCTTTGTTCACAAAAAATAACTAAAAAAATTTTCAACATTTATTACGCCACATTAGGCATTTATACATAAATTGTGCTCGAAAACACAACTAAATCGATTTATATGAAATTAAAACCATTTCTCTTATTATTTCTTTTCGCATCGAGTCTATCATTCGCACAAAACGAAACAAAAAACAAAAAAATAATAAAATTCATGACTTTCAACATCTACCACGGCGAAACCATGAAAGGCGATTTTAACTTGGATGTCATTGCCAAAGTAATCAATGATGCTAATCCTGATTTTGTTGCCTTACAGGAAGTTGATTTTAAAACAAACCGAGCTAAAAAATACGATTTGGTTACAGAACTTGGAATCAGAACCAAATTATGCCCCCTTTTTGCCAGAGCAATGAATTTTGATAGCGGAGAATACGGAGAAGGAATTTTATCCAAACATTCTATAATCTCTTCCCGAAATGTCAACCTGCCTTACACCAAAGGCAACGAACCAAAAAATGCAGTAGAAATAGTTTCAGTTCTTCCTTCAGGCGACACAATTGCTTTTGTAGGTACTCATTTGGACTATAAAGAAATAGAAACTGATAGAATCAATCAGGTAAAAAAAATCAATGCGGTTTTTTTAAAAAATAAATACCCAACAATTTTAGCAGGGGATTTGAACTCTCTTCCCGAAAGTAATCCAATTAAAATACTTGAAGAAAAGTGGGGAACGACCTATGACCCAAAAAATCCACAATTCACTTACCCGTCTAACAAGCCCGACAAAACTATTGATTACATAATGTATTACCCTAAAAAAAGATGGAAGGTTATAAGCAGGGAAGTCATCCCGGATTCAGTCGCTTCTGATCATTGTGCTTATCTGGTTACAATGGAGCTTGTGGATTAAATTCTTAAGAATAAAATACAAAACCCGACAGATTTTTGAAATCTATCGGGTTTATTTATTTTTAAAACGGAAAAATTTAATTCCAATTAAAAGTAATTCTTTTCTCAATATCGTCATTCAAGCTCAAGTAAACAGGACAGGTTATTGCCGCTCTTTCCAAGATTGTTTTATCTTTTTCTTCAGTGACACCCTGCATTTCGAAAACAATTTCAATGGCACCAATTTTTCTTGGTTCGGCATTCATTATTTTGGTAACGGCCGCCGTCGATCCTATAAAATCAATATTCATAGCTCTTGCTTTTATTCCCATAATTGTCATCATGCAAGTCGCCAGAGCATTGGCAACCGAATCCGTTGGCGAGAAAGCCTCTCCTTTTCCGTTATTGTCAACCGGAGCATCCGATAAAACTTCTGTGCCCGATTGTATGTGTATTGAGGAAGTTCTTAAATCTCCCAAATAAGTTACTTTTGAAGTCATTTTTTAAAATTATAAATTGTGAGTTATAAATTATTAATGTTGAAAACCTTGACTGACCAATAGTTTACTTCGCTTCTTTAATCGTCAAATCCGTGTCATAATACAGAATATAAACTCCTTTGTTCGAATATCCTCCATCCGGATTTTTGTGATATTCGAACTTATTTTCGACTTGTTCCGTTATCATCGTCTCGGCAGTTTCCTGATAGGTTTTATCCTGCGACAAACGCATCATGGTATCAAAAGTAATATCAAAACCACGAATAGCATACGAACTTGGATTTACCTTATTTTTCTTTCTGTAACTCTGCATGAATAGCTGAGCTTCAGGCGAATTATTTTCACGGGTTGCCGAAGGATAGAGCAAATGCAATTTGGTCAAATTCTCAAAACTAACTTCATCTGTATCCAAAGTCTCATTAGGTTCCAAAATAACCAATTGCACCTGATAACCATTGGCCATAGCCCAAAGCATCGTATTTATTGTGTACTTCACCATCCCTGTATTGGCAGATTCTAAAATAACGTAATTCATCCTGTCCTTTACCAATAATTTCTTGAAATTCTCCACATCCAAACCTCCTGTTGGAGTCAGCGGAGCTATTTTCACCGCTTTTTGATTCTCCAAAATATACTTTCTGATTGTTTCTCTTTTCTTGTCGATTACCGCAACCAAATTACCTTGTTTTGCATTCATAAAATCAAACATGGCTGTTTTCATCACCGATGTCGGTACAATAGACTGATACAAATTAGCTATCGGGTTTCCGGTATCTTTGGACAAAGGAGAAATTACAGGCACATTATTTTGTATAAACAGATTCGCCGTTTTTTCAACATTATTTTGGTAAAATGGCCCTACAACTGCATCTGCATCTGCAAGATTGTTATCACTATAAATAGAAGCAACATTGGATGCTGATTTTGTTTCGTTGGAATCAAAAATTTTCACATTCATCGAAACACCAACTTGCTTTGCCGAGTCTATCGCCATCAAAGCTCCTGAATAAAAATCCAAAGTCATATTCAAAAACTTATCATTATTCAGTTTATTAACCGTTGAAGTAACTGTATCCGTACTGTTTTTGGCAAAATTAAAAGGGAACAACAACACTAGAGTCTTTTTATCCTGACTGCTTTTTTTAGTCAATACAACTTTCTGTTTTGCTGAATTAACCGCAATCTGATTTGATTTTGAAGGCACTTTCAAGATCATTCCTTCTTGCACACCAACAGACAAATTCGGATTCAAATCGATTAATTGCTGTTGTGTCAATCCAAACATTTTGGATAAACTGTAAAATGTTTCTTTGGGTTTTACCGTATAATCAATATAATTTATCGGTTCAGGAGTACTTACAGCGACATGCTTTTCGGCAGGAATAACAACTTTTGCAAGAGCTTCTTTTGCAACTGCTTTAGGTCTATTCCCCTTTATCAATAGCTCGTATCCAACAGGTAAATTGGGAACAATTTCAGGATTTTTTCGTTCCAATTCTTCAACTGTAATATCATATTTCTTAGCAATCGAATACTTGGTTTCTTTTGATTGTACCGTATGAAAAATTGGAGCATTTGATACTACTGAACTTGTGACAGGAACATTCGCTTTTACAGCACTTTTTGAAGGTATATTCAAAACCATGCCTATCTGCAAACCGTTTTTCTCAAGATCCGGGTTGGCTTTTTTCAAAGCCTCATCACTTAGATCGTATTTTTTTTCAATTCCAAATAAAGTCTCTTTCGCAAGTACCGTATGTGTTTTAGCCTGTTGCACCAGTGGTTTTGATGGAACCGCATTTGTTACCGGTTTTACCGGAGCGGCAACGCTCTTTGTAGTGCTCACACCACTTCTAGGAATCAACAAAATGGCATTAGGCTTCAATCCATTTTGTGCGTCTGGATTGAGTTTATAAATCTCGTAAGGAGTAACTTTAAATTTCTGAGCAATCTGTGCTACTGTTTCTCCTTTTCCAACTATATATTTTTCAATTTTTTCTTGTGAAAAACTAGTGGACACCGAAAATAAAACAGTACAAAGTATTACTGAAAAATAGTTCATATTAATAGGTTTCATGTGTGTTATAAATTTCAGCAAAAATACTGTGTTTATAGAAAGAATTACTTCTGGGTTTGTTAATTTATTCCTTAATTCAAATTATTCGGAAACTACATTCGCAACAAATACTTTTTCAAAAAGAGGTTTTCCTTGCTTCTGAATACACTCATATTGTGCTTCTTCTTTGGTTGCAAACATTTTAGAATAAACATAATAGGAAAGTATGTTCATATTATAGAAAAAGTTAGCCTCCAAGGAACCCAAATCAGTCAATTTCCTGATAAAAGAATCTCTGGCACCAGCTTCCTGAAAATTACCCAATACAATATAATAGCCCGCTTTTGCTTCTTTTATACCTTCAACTTTTTCAATTTTGACGGATTTAACTTTGGTTGGTTGCTTAGCCAATTCTTTTTTAATTTGATCCAAAGTCAACGATTTGGCAGCTACAGCAGTTTTAGATTGCGCTTCGTGTGCTTTATTCTGATAACTTTGATTTTTTAGTTTGGCCAAATTATCATCGAACATTCGAGCTTCTTTGCTGTAAAAAGTTGCCTTACCGATGTGTAATCTCAATTCTGACTTACTTTCCCTGTTTAACGAATCAAGCTTAGTTATCAACTTCAAATTATTCAAATCACGAGTGCGTTGTTCCATTTCCATGTTTTTCAAATCAACCGTCGTCAATTTTACAACCTTTGTTTCAACTTTGGTTTTACTGTTTTCCCTGATGCTTTTCTTGTATTCCTGATTTTCTTCGACAACAATTCGCTCGGCTTTGTCCATCAAACCGGAATATACTTTTCTGTTTTCAGCTAATTGTTTTTTCAGTTGTTGGGATAATTCATTGGTTTTTTGAATATTTTCATTGGATATCTTTTGCAAACGAATTGATTCGTCAAGATCTACCAATTCTGTTTTTTTCAATTCATTCAAATCTTTGTTCATCGTATTCACCAACGAATCCAATTTTACCAAAAGAATTTCCTGTATTTTTTTATTGGCATCCAAAACCATTTTAAGTTTTTCAGATGAACCTTCTTTGGTATTATCGATTTCTTTTAAATTCACCAAAAGACCATTTACCTTAATTACCTTCTGATTGATTTCTTCCTGCAAAACCAATTTTTGTTTTAAGCTATTGATCTCTTTTGCACTGGCTTTCGATTTTTCGACTACAACTTGTTTTTCTGCCAATGCAAGCATCAACTCTTCATTTTCATTGGTTGGTTTTACTTCTTTCACGTTAATAGCCAATCTATTTCCTTCTGTCAATCCGTTTACAATTTCAGGATTTTGGGATTCCAATTGCTCTACGGTAATTCCGAATTGTTTCGCTATCGAGTACTTGGTTTCTTTGGCTTTCACCACATAGAAAACAGTTTCAGAATTGATTACTCTCACCCTGCCGTCAAGCGTTTTCTTTTTGTTCGGGATTTTAATTTCCTGACCAACTTGTAAACCATCTTTTAATATAGCCGAATTGGTTTTATCCAAATCTTCCACAGACACATTATACAATCGGGCAATACTGAACAATGATTCTTTTGGCTGAACCAAATGCGTATTTTTTGCGGAAGCGGAATCCGGCTTTTGTATATCTTCCTGTGGAATTATTAATTGCTGACCAACTTGCAATCCATTGGCAAGTGCAACGGCATTTGCATTTTGAATCTCCTCAACTTTGACATTATATTTAGTCGCCAACCCAAACAAGGTTTCTTTTGGGGCAACTGTATGTGTAATTGTATTTTTGGGTTGAGGGAGTAATTCCGGAATATTCAGCATTTCATTTTCTGCTATTCCGTTTTGGGCTTCTGGATTTAGTCTGTAGATTTCAGACGGAGTAGTGTTGTAGTTTTTAGCGATTTGGGGGATGGTTTCGCCTTTTAAAACTTTATGTTTTGTTGCTGATTGCTGTCCAAAAGAGGCATTTGAAACAAAAGCAACAAACAAAAAAATTCTTAAAAATTCTTTCATAAATAAGTAGGTTTAAACAATTAAGTCGTTACAAATGTAACGACTTAATGTTAAAAAAATTATATTATTCCCACTCAATTGTTGCTGGTGGTTTTGAACTTATATCATAAACTACACGATTCACACCTTTTACTTTATTGATAATTTCATTGGATATTTTCATCAAGAAATCATAAGGCAAGTGTACCCAATCTGCGGTCATTCCGTCAGTAGATTCTACGGCTCTTAAGGCAACTACTTTCTCATAAGTACGCTCATCACCCATTACTCCAACGCTGTTAACTGGAAGCAAAATCGCTCCGGCCTGCCAAACTTTATCGTATAATCCCCAAGATTTCAATCCGTCGATAAATACTTTATCCACATCCTGTAAAATTTGAACTTTCTCTAAAGTAATGTCTCCCAAAATTCTGATGGACAATCCTGGCCCTGGAAAAGGATGTCTTCCTAATAACTCAGGATCAATTCCTAAAGTTGCTCCTACTCTACGCACTTCGTCTTTGAAAAGCATACGCAAAGGCTCAACAATTTTCAATTTCATATAATCCGGCAAACCTCCTACATTATGGTGTGATTTGATAGTTGCCGATGGTCCTTTTACAGAAACCGATTCGATTACGTCAGGATATATAGTTCCTTGGGCTAACCAAGTAACATTTTCAATTTTATGGGATTCATCATCAAAAACTTCGATAAAGGCATTCCCGATTGCTTTTCTCTTTTTTTCAGGGTCAGTAACACCTGCCAAGGCATCGTAAAAACGTTGAGAAGCATCTACTCCTTTTACGTTCAATCCCATTCCTTCGTATTGATTCAAAACACTTTCGAATTCGTTTTTACGAAGCAATCCGTTATTTACGAAAATACAATATAGGTTTTTACCAATCGCTTTATTCAATAAAACCGCAGCTACTGTTGAATCCACACCTCCTGAAAGACCTAAAACAACTTTGTCATCTCCGATTTTCTCTTTCATTTCGGCTACGATTTCTTCAACGAAAGCATTTGGTGTGAAGTTTTGAGGAACGTGGGCTATTTTTACCAAAAAGTTTTCCAACATTTTTGTTCCTTCAGTAGAATGGTAAACCTCTGGATGGTACTGAATAGCATAAGTTGTTTCACCTTCAATTCTGTACGCAGCAAATTCTACATCATGTGTGCTGGCAAGTTTTACTCCATTAGTTGGTAAAATTTTAATACTGTCGCTATGGCTCATCCAAACTTGGCTGTTTGGAGTAATCCCTTCGAAGAAAACTTCATCTTCCTTAATATAGGACAAATTCGCTCTACCGTATTCTCTGGTATTCGAAGCGGCTACTTCACCTCCACTAAAATGAGACAAATATTGTGCTCCATAACAAACAGCTAACATAGGGAGTTTACCTCTGATTTGCGACAAATCCGGGTGCGGTGCATCTTCTCCTCTAACCGAGAATGGACTTCCACCAAGAATTACGGCTTTATAACTTGATAAATCACTAGGAATGTGATTGTAAGGGAAAATTTCGCAGAATATATTTAATTCGCGAACTCTACGCGCAATAAGCTGTGTATATTGCGATCCGAAATCTAAAATAAGTACGTTGTGTTGCATGCGCAAAAATACTTTTTATATTTTGATTTCAAAAATTGAATTTCGAAAAAAAAATATTTTCTTTTTTAACTAAAAAACATCAAAAATTTAAAGTCCGAGACTATATTTGTCGCCAGACTTTTTTGGAAAAACTAAAGAAATCTTGTTTTTATCATTAGCCCCACAAATGAAAATCAATTTTTTTAACAGATAATAACCCAAACATTAGTACGTTATATCCTTTGAACAAAAACCTACAAACATGAAAACAAAAACAATTGTAATTACATCTCTTATTTTACTATTAACTATTGCGTGCAGTGAAGTGGATAAATTATTGACATTTACCATTTCTGAAGAAACCTCATTCAAAATAGGTGTGGGAACGTCTCTTAACACTCCTTTTGAAGTCCCAACTCCTGATGTTACAACTAACTCTTCTGCCGAATTCAAAAACAACAATACTAGTGCTGATTTAGTCAAAAACGTAAAATTGAAAGAATTAAAACTAACCATCACTGATCCTGTCGACAAGACATTTAGTTTTGTCAAATCGGTTCACATGTACATTTCCACAAATTCTTCGGATGAAATCGAATTGGCTTATCAAGACAATATCAGCTCGACTTCGAACACAATTAATTTAACATGTACAAGCCAAAAATTGGATAATTACATTAAAGCGTCAAGTTTTAAAATACGCACATCAGTAACCACAAAGGAAACCTTAAGCAAAGAAGTAACGGTTAAAGCAAATATGAATTTTGAAGTTACAGCTGATCCGTTTTAATAGACTGTAAATAAAGAAAACGAGGCTACCTCAAAAGGGACAGCCTCGTTTTTTTTTATATAAAATTTTAATCTTTGACAATAATAATAGACGCTTTAAAACCTGTTCCAAGATTCCACTCACTGGCTGAAATCAAGTTTTTCTTGTCATCATAGATTCTGAATTCGGCAGTATTAGGGCCACTATCTCCCTGGTTTAAAGCTTCAAAATCAATTTTATTGAATCCTTTTTTTAAAGTAATTTCAAAACCTTTAAAATTACTATCCAAATATACTTGGTGCTGAATAACCTCTCCATTCAAATACACCCTAATTAAATCGCCATCTACATATTGGGCATCCCTATACATTACTTTTGCCGATTCGGAAGTTGTCTTGTAAGTTCCTAAATTTTGATTACGGCGGTAAGCAATTCCTTCCTGACGGTCGGTTTTCTTATTCAATCTATCCCTTACTTCATCTCCCGGATTTATAAACTCGTCTTCCTTTGGAAGCATCGAAATCTCACTCTTAATTGTTGGTCTATACTCAGTAACCGGATTAGGAGACAGCGGGTTTGGGTTTTTATAAATATTAGGAGGGATAATCCTAGAAGTATCTACCGGCGGAGGTGTATTTTTCTTTTCTTTTGGCTTTATATTAACTGGAGGAATCCCTTTGAACTTACTGTTAAACTCTATCTGAGCATAAGTACAAGTGGCAAAACCAATAAGAAAAATTAAAAAAATTTGCTTCATAGTTTCAAAAAAGTAGGTTTCTATCTTAAAACATTTTGGCCAAAAATAAAAAAACAGCTATAATAAAATCACAAAACTAATATAATTTATTCCTCTTTAGCTGTTAAGATATTCTAAATTTTGAAAAACACGAAGATTAACATTCACTGAATAGATATGATAAATTAAAACATCTTTATTTTTTTGTTATAAAAAGCGAAAAACAATCCCCATTCAGGCCTCTGAAGCAAAAGCAAGCCTTTTATTAATTCTAATTTTTATAAATTGCACCCTTTTAAGGAAAATCTATTCTTTAAACAATTAACAAAAAACTAAATAATATTATAATGAAAAGAGAAAACATCCTTACAGGGTCACCATGGGAAGATAAAATGGGATATTGCCGCGCGGTTCGTATTGGAAATATCATCGAAGTATCAGGAACTGTTGCAATAGTTGACGGAGAAAAAGTAAAAGCTGATGATGCGCACGCTCAAACCCTAAATATATTGGAAAGAGTAGAAAAAGTATTGGAAGATCTTAACGTAGGAATGAAAGATGTAATCCGTACCAGAATTTTCACTACTGATGTTTCTACATTTGAGGCCGTTGCAACTGCTCACGCAAAATTCTTTAAAGACATAAAACCAACAACTGGATTTTACGGCATCAATCAATTGGTAGCTCCTGAATATTTGGTTGAAATTGAATTCACCGCTGTTGTATCAGAATAGTTCAAAAAACACTACGTTTGTAATACTTTTATACAAAACATTATTTAAAGTATTATAATTGATGGATTTTGAAAGAATAAAAAAAACAATGCTTATCACGCTCAAATGGATTTCTATTTGTTGTTTGATAGGCATTTTTTCTGGATCGGCATCAGCATTTTTCCTGGTCTCTTTAGAATTTGTAACCCAAGTCAGAAATAATCACAATTGGATTATTTGGCTATTGCCAATTGGAGGTTTGCTTATAGGATATCTCTATTTTTATTTTGATCCCAAAATCACAAAAGGCAACAATCTTTTATTGGAAGAATACAATAAGCCCGAAAAACGAGTTCCTTTCATGATGGCTCCACTGGTCTTGTTTGGAACATTGATTACTCATCTTTTTGGAGGATCGGCGGGACGTGAAGGAACTGCTGTGCAAATGGGTGGCGCGATTGCCGATTTATGTACTTCAATTTTCAAACTTAATCATTCCGAAAGAAGAACCTTAATGATTCTGGGAATCAGTGCGGGTTTTGCCTCGGTTTTTGGTACCCCGTTGGCAGGAGCCTTATTTGCTTTGGAAGTTGTCTTTTTTCACAAAATTAATTTCAGAAGTATTGTCCTTTCTTTTTTGGTAGCCTACATTGCTTATTTTACGGTTGAATTCTACGAAATAAAACATACGCATTACAGTATTCCATCGGTTCCAAACATGGATTTTACAGCATTATTTTGGATACTCATTGTTAGTGTTTTATTTGGCCTTGCAGCCTTACTTTTTGCAAGGAGTACTCATTTTTGGGGAAAATTATTTTCTAAAACCATTAAATATCCCCCTTTAAGACCTTTCATCGGTGGAATCGTTTTGTCCGTTACGATTTATTTCATTGGCACAACAAAATATATTGGATTGGGTGTACCAATGATCGTTGACGCTTTTTCTATTCCAAATGCACCTTATGATTTTCTTTTAAAAATTCTTTTCACCGGATTCACTCTTGGCTGCGGATTCAAAGGTGGCGAAGTAACTCCGCTCTTTTTTGTCGGAGCAACATTAGGAAGCGCTTTATCAGTTGTAGTTCCTTTACCAATTGCCTTATTGGCCGGAATGGGATTTGTAGCTGTGTTTTCGGGAGCTACCCACACACCTATCGCTTGTACGATCATGGGAATGGAACTTTTTGGTATCGAAAGCGGTCTTTATATTGGGATTGCCTGCATTATTGCTTACTTCTTTTCGGGTTCAGTTGGAATCTACAAATCACAGATTTTGAAAGGCCCAAAATCCATTTTATACCAAAGTATTCGAAAAAAAGGACTGAAATATTTCTAAATCAGAATTCGTTATAATTATCTAAAAGCTTTCAACTTTTAGTTTAAAAAATGTATTTTCGCAATCTTATGAATATACAAGACATACAAGCGATAGAGTTACTATTATCAACTCCTAAAAAAATTGCGATAATTCCGCATCGAAATCCAGATGGAGATGCTATGGGTTCGACATTAGCATTATACCATTTTTTGCTAAAAAACAATCATTTTCCAACAGTGATTTCTCCAAACGTTTTTCCCGATTTCCTAGCTTGGATGCCTGGTTCTGAAAACGTAAAAATCTACGAAAACAATAAAGAAGTTTGCACAAAAATCCTTGAAGAAGCAGAACTGATTTTCACTTTAGATTTCAACGCACTTCATAGAGTTGGTGAAATGGAACAAGTCTTGAAAAAACTTACGGCTCCGTTCATAATGATTGACCACCATCAAAGCCCGGACGATTATTCCACATACACTTATTCGGATGTTGCTTATGGTTCGACT
The DNA here is from genome assembly GCF_027111335.1 of Flavobacterium aquiphilum. Taxonomy (NCBI): domain Bacteria; kingdom Pseudomonadati; phylum Bacteroidota; class Flavobacteriia; order Flavobacteriales; family Flavobacteriaceae; genus Flavobacterium; species Flavobacterium aquiphilum. The sequence continues at coordinate 4,327,487 of NZ_CP114288.1, forward strand.
TGCGAAATGGTATACAATTTCATTGTCTTTTTGGGCAAAAAACAAGACTTGGACAAAACAATCGCTACTTGCATTTACACCGGAATCCTAACGGATTCTGGTTCGTTCCGATTTCCGAAAACCACAGGAACAACTCACCGCATCATTGCCGATTTGATTGACCTTGGAGTAGAGAATTCTTTAATCCCAACACTGTTATTTGATAATAGTTCTTATAACCGCTTACAGCTATTGGGTCGTGCTTTGCAAAACATGAAAGTAATGGAGGATCATAAAACGTCCTACAGTTCATTAACACAAGAGGAATTAAACAGTTTTAACTATGTAAAAGGAGACACCGAAGGCATTGTTAATTATGGTTTAAGCATAAAAGGAATCGTTTTTACCGCTATTTTTATCGAAAATAAGGATGAAGGAATTATCAAAATTTCCTTCCGCTCGCAAGGTAATTTTGATGTGAATCAATTTGCAAGAGAACATTTTAATGGAGGTGGACACATCAATGCTGCCGGAGGAAAATCAGAAGTTTCAATGGAAGAAACATTACATAAATTTGAAAATCTAGTACAAAAATTAGAAATATAACAATCAACAATGTCGCCTCAAGCAGTTACTTAAAGGCGAAGCAATTATGCCCCCATAATAAACTATAACTTATGAAGCATTTTAAAATAGTATTAATCCTTTTTTTTGCAGCTGTTTTGTTAACAGGTTGCAAACAACATCAGGAAGCCAGAAGACCGATTTCACAATCTTCAGGAAGCTTCATGAAACAGTCCATTGCCCGAAATAAAAAATTAATTGCCGGTGAAGAAGATCAAATCGAAGCGGTGATAAAGAGCGATCCATCAAAAAAATACATCGCTTCCAAAAAAGGATATTGGTACTACTATGAAACCAGAAACCTTGCTGACAGCCTTACTCCAAAAAAAGGAGATATAGCCTTATTTGATTACGAAGTAAAAGATTTGAAAGGCAATATTATCTACTCTCAAGAAGAATTGGAACCACAAGTCTATAAAGTGGACAAACAGGAAATCATGATGGGATTGAGGGACGGAATAAAACTTATGCGAAAAAAAGAAAAAGTACACTTCCTTTTTACTTCGCATATGGGATATGGATACCATGGTGACAACAACAAAATTGGAACCAACCAGCCTTTATTTTGTACAGTAACGCTTAGAGACTTCATGCCTGAAGCGAAATACAATCCGCAAATTCAAGCCAATGCTGTTCCAAAAATAAAACCTACGACAAAAGACACGATAACAAATTAATACGAAATGAAAAAGTACATTTTAATTGCAATAGTTCTCATTGCAACTTTAATTTCCTGTAACAAAAAATACAGCAATCTCCCTGACGGATTATATGCCGAAATTGAGACAAACAGAGGAAGTATCTTGTTGGAATTGGATTACAAAAAAGCCCCAGTAACAGTTGCCAACTTCATCACTTTGGCAGAAGGAGATAATGATTTTATTGTTAATGATACTTTAAGAGGAAAACCTTTTTACAATGGATTGAAATTTCACAGGGTAATCAAAGAATTTATGATACAAACCGGAGATCCATTAGGAACGGGATCTGGAGATACAGGTTACAAATTTAAAGATGAATTCAGTGATTTGAGATTTGACAAAGGCGGAATATTGGCGATGGCAAATAATGGACCTGGGACCAACAGCAGTCAATTTTTTATCACTCATTTAGAAACGCCTTGGTTAGACGGACTGCACACTATTTTTGGGCATGTTGTAAATTACGATTTGGAAGTAGTCAATAAAATCGATCAAGATGATTTTATAAAAAGTGTAACTATTATCAGAAATGGTGAAGATGCCAAAAAGTTTGATGCTAAAAAGACTTTTTATGATTATTTCAAAATAGAATCAGAAAAACAAAGACAAAAAATTGCTGCTGAAGCTGCAGCCAAAAAAGAATACGAAGCCAAATACAAAGCTGTTTGCGATCAAAAAATAGCTTCCTTTGCCGAATTAAAGGAGAAATCTACAAAAACGGCAACGGGACTTCGATTTGTAATTACCAAAAAAGGTGCAGGTAAAAAACCAGTTGCAGGAACAACAGTTTATATTCATTATGCAGGATTCCTTGAAAATGGTATTTTATTTGATACAAGTGAAGAAAGCACAGCTAAAACTTTTGGAAAATTTATCCCTGAAAAAGCAGCTGCCAATCAATACATTCCAATCCAATTTCAAGCCGGAAGCAAGTCTGGTTTGATTCCTGGTTTCATCGAAGGAGTTGATAAAATGGCTATCGGTGACAAAGCGACACTCTTTATTCCATCATATCTTGCCTATGGAGAAGCAGGTGCTGGTGATGTTATCCCACCAAATGCCAATATCATTTTTGAAATTGAACTAATGGATAAAATGTCTAATTAACTTTTCTTTAAAACCCGACAGGTTTTAAAAACCTGTCGGGTTTCCAAATAAAAACAACAATCAAACAAACCAATAATTTGCTAAAAAATGAAATCTAAAATCACATTACTACTCTTTTTAGGATTATTTAATTTATACGCACAAACTCCAAAAAAGCTAGTTCCCGCAAAAAAACCTGCAGCGACAGCGACGGCCGTAAAAAAAACACCAACACCTAGTGAAGGTATTTTTGCCACTATTGCAACAAACAAAGGAAATATCACTGTTGAATTATTCTACAAAAAAACTCCTGTAACAGTTGCGAATTTCATAAGCTTGGCTGAAGGAAAAAATCCATTTGTAACCATTGAGAAATTTAAAGGAAAACCTTTTTTCGATGGCTTGAAATTTCATAGAGTTATCAAAGATTTCATGATACAAGGTGGAGATCCAAATGGCAATGGTTCTGGTAGTCCCGGCTATTCGTTTAAAGATGAATTTACTGATTCAAAATTTGACAAAGCAGGAATCCTAGCCATGGCCAACTCTGGTCCAGCAACTAACGGAAGTCAATTTTTCATCACACACAAAGACACTCCATGGCTTACCGGAAAACATACTATTTATGGTCAGGTGACACAAGGAATGGATGTTGTGAATGCTATCGCACAAGATGATGTTATTACAAAAATCACCATCACCAGAAAAGGTGAAGCTGCCAAAAAATTTGATGCTGTAAAAGTGTTCTCTGATTATTACAGTAACAAATCAGTTGAAGAAAAATTAGCCGCTGAGAAAGAAGAGAAGGAAAGAGCTGCTAAAAATGAAAAAGCTTTAAAAGAATTTGCCAACGGACAAACAACAGCTAGTGGCCTTAAATACATTGTTCTGAAAGAAGGAACTGGTGCTACGCCAAAAATCGATAGTAATGTAAAAGTACATTATACAGCTTCTTTTGTAGATGGAACTGTTTTTGACAGCAGTATTCAACGTGGAGAACCAATTGATTTTAATTTGAATCAGGTAATTCCGGGTTGGACTGAAGGTGTACAATTAATGAAAGAAGGGGCAAAATATAAATTTTATGTTCCTTATAAACTTGCTTATGGAGATCGCGGTTACCCTGGTGCCATTCCTCCAAAAAGTGATTTAGTCTTCGAAGTAGAATTGATTAAGATTAATACGGAAACAACAAAATAATATCGCGACCAAAATTGCATGTAGATTATTTTTAGTGTTCAGTTTCAACCGTTATCGAAACTGAACACTAAAAAACTTAATACCTAACACTACTTTTTGAACTTCCAGTCAAATTCATCTTTGTCGTTGATTATTGCCCCTATTTCAAATTTAACAACTTCACCAAATTCGACTTGAAGGATAATCCAATTTTCTTCATTGAAGTAATTTTCGAAAGTATCAAATTCATCCAAAGTAAATTTGGTTATCCCTTTTTCAGCTAAATCCTTTTTTAAATCAGCTATTTTTCGGCTGATGATCTTATAACCAAATAGTTCCAATTCTGGACTTGAGGCCACTAAATATCCGAGTTTTAAATCCTCTTCTTCATAAAAAGTCAAACGGATTTTAAGCTCATTATAAACAAAAATCACATTATTATCTTCGTCTTTGTAATTTTTGTCAGGTTTGCCATAAACAGCAATAACATCATTTTGTTTCATTCCGAAAATGAGTTTATCAATTCCGTTTTTTGGATTTATTTTCATGCGTTTTGATTTATTAATTTCTATCTCATGCAAAGGTATTCTTTTTTAAAATACACGTTTATTAATTTGAATATTCAATATTAGCCACGAAGCAATAAAAAAAAGTCAAATACTACAAAAAACTTTTTATCGATAAAAAAAACACTATAAACCAACTATTTATTAATTTGGTATAATTATTGGGCTCTGACGATACAATATATTCTATTTAAAGGAAACCATAAAAAGCTACAAAAATGAATGTACTTCCTAAACTAAACAAATGGATGTTATACCTATTGGTTATAGGTAACTTTGTCTTTAGCCAAAATCAAAATTCAGAACCAGTAGCTGCACTAAAAATCAAACTTCAGAAAACAAATGTTGATACAGTCAAAATCAACATCTTGAACAAAATCGCCACAAGCTACCGTTATTCCAATGCGCAAGAAGGATTAAAATATGGTGACACCGCATTATCATTGGCTAAAAATATAAGTTGGAAAAAAGGAATTGCTGAAGCAAATGAGAATCTCGGAATTTGTAACCAAACGCTATCGAACTACAATCAAGCTTTAGTGCATTTGCAGAAAGCATTACAATTATATAAGCAAATACATAAACCGACATCTGAATCTGCTACGCTCAAAAACATAGCATTTGTTTATTCGGCTCGAAAAAAATATCCGGAAGCACTTTCTTATTTTGAAAAAGCATTAAAAATCAATCAACTCAGCAACAATAAAGTATCAATAATCTACAATTTAAATGATATTGCCGATGTTTATTACAAACAAAACAATTATTCAAAATCACTTGAATATTACAATGAATCCATTAAGCTAAATAAAGAAATCAAAGACAATAATGGTTTAGCCTATTGTTTCACCCGAATTGGCAACATCTATTCGATAGAAAAAAATTACCCAAAAGCGGTGAATTATTTCTCAATGGCATTAAACAAATACGACAAAAGTCAAGTCGAAAACATTGACAATACTCTTAAGCAATTGAGTGATACTTATATTTTAATGTCCAAGCTGAATACTATAAATAAAAACAAATATATAGCTCTTTCAAAAAAGGCATTGGTGCAGACATCAACAAATAAGCAACAATATTCACAATCTTTGAACGCATTGCAAGAATCTCTTCAAAAAGCAACCGCAGATACTACGAAAATCAATATTTTAAACAGACTGGCCAGCAGTTATTTTTACACTAGTCCAAAAGAAGGAATTCCTTATGGAGAAAAAGCCCTAAAACTGGCTCAAAAAATAAATTGGAAAAAAGGAATAGCTAAGTCATATAATTCCCTCGGGGTTTGCCAATGGGTACTTACTGACTACTATAAAGCTATAAACTATTTTTACTTTTCGTTGTCTGCATACGAAGAACTAAAAGATCTCAATGGAATTTCCGAAGCTTATAACAACTTAGGATTGCTGAATATTGAAATAAAAAAACACGATCAAGCCTATAAATATTTCAATAAAGCATTTGAAATAAACAAAAAAACAGGCAATAAAATATCAATGGTTTATAACTTGAACAATATTGCCTCGGCTTATTATGATCAAAAAAATTATACCAAAGCCCTTGAATATTATACCCAATCAAAAGAACTAAACCTTTCTATGGATGATTTAAATGGTTTAGGATATTGTTATTCCAAAATTGGACAAATCTATACGGATCAAAAAGAATATGCAAAAAGTCTCGATTTTTTCAAAAAAGCCTTAAACAGTTACGACAAAAGCCAAAACTATAATATTGGAAATAACTATTTGGCAATGGGAATCACCTATTATAAAATGGCTTTGGATAATCCAAACAATAAAAAAAAATTATTATCACAATCAGTCAAATATCTTAATAATGCCGCAAATATATTTTCGGAAAAAGGTATTGCAGACCGATTAGGAAAGTGCTACTTTGAACTTTACAAAACCAAAAAAGAACAAGGTGATTTCAACGAAGCTTTAATCTCTTTTGAAAAACATATAGCCATCAAGGACTCGTTGTTTTCGAATGAAAATCAAAACAAATTAAGCAATCTTCAATCTAAACGAGAAATTGAATTAAGAGATAAACAAATCGAGATTCAAAAACTAAAAATTCATAGTGCTTCGAGAAAAGTGTACCTGCTGGTAACAATCACAATTTTTGTTGCAATCCTTCTTGTTTTATTTTTTTGGTTGTACATATCAAAAAGAAACACAAACCAATTGCTTTTGGATAAAAACGAAGAAATATCAAACATCAATAAACAAAAAGACAAATTCTTCTCCATCATTGCACATGATTTACGAGGACCTTTTATAGGTTTTCTCGGATTGACCGAACTCTTGGCCGAGGATATTGACGAAATGGGTAAAGAAGAAATTCAATTTGCAGCTACCAATATGAGAAATTCGGCCAAAAATTTAAATGCTCTTTTGGATAATTTACTCGAATGGTCCAGAATGGAACAAGGATTAATTCCGTTTTCACCAAAAGAAAATAATTTGGACGAAATTGTAAAAGAATGTGTGAAACCGCTACTTGAAAATGCTTCCAAAAAAAACATAACCATCGAAACAGACATCGATAAAAACAACAAAATTTTTGCCGATCACCATATTCTGCAATCAGTGATTAGAAATATTTTATCTAATGCATTAAAATTTACCCCAAAAGGAGGAAAAGTAAAAATAAAAGGTTCTGAAGATCAAAAAAACACGATCATTTCAATAACTGATACCGGAATAGGAATGGATGCCAAAATGATTGAAAACATATTTAAAATTGACACTAAAACCAATAGAACCGGAACTGAAAACGAACCAAGTACAGGATTGGGATTAATATTGTGCAAGGAATTTATTGAAATACATAACGGAAAAATCTGGGTAGAAAGTATTGAAAATGTTGGTACTACTTTTCATCTCAGTTTTCCTCACGCTATTTCATAACGCAAAATCCATAAACCACTAGTAATTATTTGACAATAAAGACAATTTTGACTTTAAATTTTCTTTAACCTCTGCAAACCATTCATCTTTAAGGATACTCAATATGATACTGTCTCGGCGAACATCGCTATCTGCCGTTGGCATGTGGCTTCGCATAACACCTTCTACTTTACAACCGATGCTTTTCATTGCGGCTATACTTCGTTGATTATTATTGTCGGCACGAAATTCTACACGCTCCATTCCTAATGTTTCAAAAGCAAATTGAAGCAAAAGATACTTACAGTGTTTATTGAGTCCTGTACCTCTAAAATCTTTCCCGTACCAAGTATAACCTAATTGAAGAGTTTTGAACGGTAAATTGATATCGTAAAAACGTGTACTCCCCGCGTATTTTCCAGTTTTCTTATCGAGAACTATAAAAGGGAATTCTTTCTCGCTTTCTCTGGCTTTAATCGCTAACTGAATATAATTTTCAAGGTTTTCTTTTCCATTGGCACGGACTAATGAATATTCCCAGGTTTCGGGTTCATTGAGTGAAATATCCAATAGATTTTCTACATCGGTTATTTGTAGCGGACGAAGCAGAACCATTTCATCTTCGAGTACAATGTTTTGTGGGAATTGAAAAGTAGCCATTATTCTTTTTTTTACAAATTTAAAATAAAGACAAAAAAAGCTGTAAAGAGATTTACAGCTAATTCATTCTTAACAAAAATTTTATTCGTTCATTTCGTCGTAACGCACGGGAACTTGCGGGTCGTAAAGCGGACATTTGAATTCTTCCAAAGTATCAACCAAAAGGTTCATAGTTTTACCTTCCGTTCCATAACAATCTATTTTGATACTTTGAGGAGTGCTTATTACCTGAAAAGCTCCTTTGCCCTTGGTATTTTTCCAACTGTTTTCATCTACTTTTTCCCAATTTGAAAAAACTGATTTTATACGATTCAAGATTACCTGAACAGGAAGTATTTCCAACCCTTCTACTTCTTCTTGCTCCACTAAAGCTTCATAAACCAAATGATGGTTAAGATAAATTCCTTCCTGATATTGCCAAAAAAGTAGTTCGTACATTTTTAAAAAGTTTAAGGGTTTAATTGTTTAAAAGTTTAAAAAAATACTAATCAACGATTAAACTTTTAAACTCTAGACTTTTAAACATTTTTAATACTCGAAAGTTCCGTATTCGCTTGTAATTGTAAGCTTTTTAGAATCCGAAGCTTCTACTCTTCCCACAATTTGTGCATCAACGTTGAATGATTTTGAAATAGCAATAATATCGGCTGAGATAGCTTCCGGTACATATAATTCCATTCGGTGTCCACAGTTAAATACTTGGTACATTTCTTTCCAATCTGTTTTGGATTGCTCCTGTATCAATTGGAACAAAGGTGGCACCGGGAATAAATTATCTTTTATAATGTGCAGATTTTGAACAAAATGTAAAATTTTAGTCTGTGCTCCTCCACTGCAATGCACCATTCCGTGCACATCTTCAGAAGTATATTTGTCTAAAATTTTCTTGATTATCGGCGCGTAAGTTCTTGTTGGTGAAAGTACTAATTGTCCAGCATCGATTGGTGAATTGGCAACAGCATCGGTCAATTTTACCTGACCTGAATAGATCAATTCATTTGGAACGGCAGCATCAAAACTTTCAGGATATTTATTAGCCAAATATTTCTCGAAAACATCATGACGGGCAGAAGTTAGTCCGTTGCTCCCCATACCTCCGTTATATCCTTTTTCGTAAGTTGCCTGACCGAAAGAAGCCAGACCAACAATAACATCACTAGCTTTTATATTGGCATTGTCAATTACTTTTGAACGTTTCATTCTGGCTGTTACGGTAGAATCTACGATAATAGTTCGCACCAAATCCCCAACATCGGCAGTTTCGCCACCTGTTGAATGAATGGTCACACCAAAAGAATTCAACTCGTTTATTAACTCCTCAGTTCCATTGATAATAGCTGATAAAACTTCGCCCGGAATTAAATTTTTATTTCTTCCTATAGTTGACGAAAGCAAAATATTATCAGTTGCACCTACACACAATAAATCATCGATATTCATGATTAAGGCATCTTGGGCAATACCTTTCCAAACCGAAATATCTCCGGTTTCTTTCCAATACATATAGGCCAATGACGATTTTGTACCGGCACCATCAGCATGCATAATCAAGCAATAATCTTCGTCCTGAGTTAAGTAGTCAGGGACGATTTTACAAAATGCTTGAGGGAATAAACCTTTGTCAATATTTTTAATAGCATTATGCACATCTTCTTTGGATGCAGAAACACCGCGTTGCGCATATCTTTTTGAAGTATCTGAACTCATTCTTTTAGTTGTGTGTATATTGGGCAAAGATAAGTTTAAAATTTAAAGTTTAAAAATCAATTTCAATTTCAGAAATCAATCCCAATTTCAATTTCAAAAATCAACTTCAATTGAAAATCTTAATCCTAAAATTCTAATTCTCGATAATTTCTATTTCTACGCGGCGGTTGGCTTCTCGTTCCGCTTCGTTTTTCTCGGGTATGGGGAACAATGGTTTTGTAGCTCCGAACCCAACAAAAGTCATTCTGCTTTTCGAGATACCATTAAATTCCAAAAATTTGCAAATAGCTTTGGCCCTTTGGGTACTTAAATCCCTATAATCTTTTGTAACACAACAAATATGTCCCTGAATCTGTATTTTTAAATCAGGACAGTTTTGCATCACGGTAAGCAATTCGAACATAACCGATCTGGATTGTGGCATTATTGCAAAAGTATCTACAAAGAAATTCATGCTTTCCAGTTTGAGCTTCTCCCCTACATTGGCCATACTGACTTTTCGCATAAAGATGGTATCAATCTTAATGCTAGAAGTAGTACCATCAGGGTTTTGATAAACATAAATATCAGGAAATTTAATTTTTGGCTTTTCCTTTTGCACTGGAATATCCTGCTTTTCGGCTATTATTTTTTCTTCATTAGCAAAATCACTTGGCAAAATATAATACAGGGTAACTTTTCTGTTTTCGGCTTTAATAGGAGACAAAGTATGTAATTTACCAAAACTTCTCGTTTTGAAATCTTCCCTAATTTTCACTTTGTTCTTTATAATATTGTAAACGTAATTAATTCTCTTTTTGGCTAAAGTATCATTATAACCAACAGTCCCTACTTCATCGCAAAAACCATAAACCCCAACAACTTTTACTTCTTTATTTGTGGTTAACCATTGATTCAATTTTGCCAGCTCTTCCTTTTGCAAAACAAACTTATCGCTATCAAAAAAGAACGAAACTTGTTCCTGCGCAAAAACATAAGAAACCGTAAAACTGAATAGCAATGTGATTAAAAACTTCATGATTTGGGGATTTTATCTTTCAAATTTACAATAAAACTTAATTGTTTATCATAAACTTGAATTAATTAAAGCTGAACTTAAACATGAATATCTTTAAAATTGTGACGTTTGGCATACCGAATCATTTGAGTAAATGTTTCATCATCCAGCGTTGGTATTTCCAGAACACCATCAATAACTGCTTAACTGGCACAAGTAACCTAATTCTTATAATTACTTGATTTTTAACATTTTAACAAAAATACAACATTTACAAACACCTGTTAATCAATGATTTAATTAAAAAACTTCTAAGGAAAAGAAATTACTTATTTTTCTTTAGGAAGTTTTCTCTTAACTTTAAGTAAAAACTAACGTAACTTATTAATTTTCAGAGTTATGAAAAGCATTATACTCTCCAATTTCCATCCAGTTTTAGTTGGTAAATTGCTTGAGCAGGAAAAGCTTAACCAATATACCAAATTTTTATATTATCACTTTCAGAATCTCCCAAAATTGGACGAATTGGGAAATATTGATACTGATAATGAATTAGTTCATTTTGGCACTATTTCGGCCGAAGTGGACAAATATTCAGTTAGTTCTGAAAATATTAGTAGTAGGCAATGCATAATTTTTGAAGAGGTTGAAGCTTTTATTGACAATATAATGAAAATCACCTCTCCATCTGAATATCATTTCCCAAGTGGCTTTGAAGTCAAAAAAGGAAATTCTTTTGGCCCAAAAATTGAAGTTCGAATGGAATGGTTTAAAAGAAAAATGGGATATGTATTCAATCAATTTTATACCAAAACAGCTACTAAGCCTGAAAATCTAATACACGTTACCTGTTCCGGTTATTCTTCTCCTAGCGTAGCACAAGAAGCGGTAATCGAAAGAAATTGGAATACGGTTCAGGTCACACATTCCTATCATATGGGGTGCTATGGCGCTTTCCCGGCTATTCGTACAGCAAGGAGTTTAATACAGGCAAGTTCAGAAAATGGAAGAGCTGATGTGGTTCATACGGAATTATTGTCTGCTCACTTGAATTTGACTGAATATTCAGCTGCAAATACAATGATTTGTTCACTTTTTGCGGATGGTTTTATAGGTTATTCTTTGTACGAAGAAAAAACATTCATGGACGATAAGAGTATTCTGGAGAAAAAAGGACTCCGCATATTAACTTCTCACGAGGTTATCATTCCAGATTCATTAGAAGATATGTCTTGGGATTTGGGAGAATACAATTTCTTGATGACACTTTCTAAAAGAGTTCCTGTTTTTATTCGCAAAAATATTAAATCCTTTTTAACAACTCTTTGTTCTAAATACGGCACTAATCTCGATGAAGAAAAGTCCAAAATGCATTTTGCAATTCATCCAGGCGGACCAAAAATTATCGATTATGTTGTGAGTGAACTTGGCGTTTCTAAAGATCATGCCAGATGGTCTTACGAAGTGTTGCGTGTGCATGGAAACATGTCCTCAGCAACAATCCCACATATTTTTAATGAAATCATAAACGATCCAACAATTAAAGCAGGTACAAAAGTGGTGGCAATTGCTTTCGGCCCCGGACTAACAGCTACAGGATTACTACTTGAAAAAATCTGATTTTTATGAGATTTGGCAAATACAACTGAAAACTAACATAAAAGGAAACTAAAAAAAGACTTTTTGCTCTGCAAAATATTAACAGGTAATTACCACATATTCAACACATTAATTCTTTTTATAATTGAATCAACATGTAGTCATATTCTTAATCTAGATGCGTTTTATCGTTAATAATTAGTTTTCATCCATATTTTGTTTTTTTCTTAAACATCTTTTTCTTAATTGAGTAACTTTGAGTCTAACTTTTAATTTCAGGATTGCTCTTAAAAGAAAATTGATTTGATTATCTGAAACAATATTTAATTTGAGAATAAATTAGCGGATTATTATTGGTTTAAATAATTAATCCTTCAAGATAGTGAACTTCAATTTGAAGTTATTTGTGTTTAGGATATTATTCTTTAAATTATTTCCAACTTATTTTACCTCATTAACATTATATTAAATTTTGAATTTTTTTGAATTAAAATTAGCCCCTCTTAACTAATTTTGAAAAAAAAAGAATCTCCGATTGCTCCCCACAATAGAGTATCCTTTGATGATTGTAAACTTCATAGTCTTTTTTGAAGTAGGGTTCGCGATTGTAAACTTGCATTATCACAAATACAAGGGAAACAAGACTTAATCATTTTTATTTATTATTTAAAATCGCTTTATACTTATTAATTTTTTTTTGGCACTAAATGAATATAGCGTTATTCTACATAACATAACATTCATTTGTAAGGGGTACTTCATTTTATTGAAGCAGATTTGTTGTCAGAGAGAATGTTTCCAGATCGGCAAGCTTCCTGATTTTTGTAAGCAATATTTCAAAGTTTAATTAAACAAAATTGATTGTATGAAACAACTCTTTTTAGTTTTTCGAAACCTCAACTTCTACTAATCATTTCTTATTAATAATTATGGAATTAATTAAATTCTAAAATTATTATGAAAAAAATTATCTTTTTTACGATAAAAAGAGTGAAAGAAAATTGGCACTCTTTGTCCTGCTTTTTATCCTGCTATCCCAAAACAGGCAATTCGAGTTTTTTATGGACGGGTACGTTTCATAAAAAGCTCTTTTTTTATGCCTTCTTGTTGCTCTTAGGGATAGGATTTACCCCCAATTCTTATGGGCAATTAGTAGGATCTTCTGCTGTGAAGGCTAACTTTGGTGTTGATGCCGATGCTTATGCCAATCTTTTACAGTTTTCTAATATTGCTAATCCTCCGATAGCCCTTCCTTCGGCTGTTGCAACTGATGACTGGTTTCAAACAAGTTATCCAGGTCCTGGTTTTGGAGTGATAGATCAGTCCATACCATTCCCGGATGTTACTGATAACCACGCATTTTCGCGAAGACAATCAATAACAACACCAACTGCTCCATTTCCTTTCCCAGTTGTTCATAGTGGTATAGGAGCTAATGAAGGAGACTATTTATGGCTAGATGCTGTTTATGGAAGAGATAATTATGTACAGGGAGGGAGTGCTGAAAAATCTTATTTTGCAGGTTCTGGAGATAAGAATTCAGACAATCCATCTACTTGGAGTATAGGTACTTCGGGTAGTGTTCCTCAAAAAGATGATCTCTTAGATGTGTTTGCTCACTTAAGAGGAGAAGGCCCCAGAATTCCCGATGCTTCTGACCCAAGACCTTTTACAACTCTTTACGCTTATGCAGCTGCATCCATCGCAGTTACCAATGGTAATAAACATGTCGATTTTGAATTTTTCAGAACTGCATTAGAAACACCTGCAGATTTGTCTGTTCCAGGCAAAACTGGTCCAGACGGAGGTCGAACTGCATTTACATTCAATCCTGACGGAACTGTTGCAATTCCTGGAACCATTATTATTTCCATAGATTATACAAATGGAGGAAATGTACCCCAAGTTAGAATTAGAGTATGGATGGATGAAACCGTTTTTAATAATTTTAATAATTCTAATCCATTACGTCCTTTTACAACTGTGCCAGGTACTTTTGAAAAAGGAGATAGCTCAGGAACTTTTGGATATGGTGTTATTACCGCAAATAATAACAATGAAACCTTTATTTGGGGTAGAGTTAATATTAATGCCAGTACTCAAGGTCCACCATGGGGAACTTTTGAAGGTTCCGCACCTGATCCTGTAGCTGACTATCAACCTTTGCAATTTGTTGAAATAGGTATCAATCTTACTGCTTTCGGATTAGATAAACGTGGTACACAGGATCCTTGTAGTAATATATTGGGTAGTTTATTAGTTAAAACCCGTAGTAGTGGTGGTGGACCAAACGAAGGCGCTTTTAGTAGCGAGCTGAAAGATTTTGCCGGTCCATTTTTATTTGGTAATACAGGAACCCCTCCTACTGTATCAGTTCCTGATAAAACTGCTTGTGCAGGAGGATCTATTGACTTGACTACTGGAGCAACTACTACCGGTGGCACAATTCATTATTACACAGGTAGCGATTATACAGGTGAAATACTTGCTCCTACAACTTATTCAACATCTACAACTGCAACTATATATGTTCGAAGCGAAAGTTTAACGAATGCAGGTTGCTTCGGAACAAGCCAGTTTACGGTTACGGTGAATAACATAAATCCAGGTGAAATCTCCGGCAGTCAAACGCTATGTTCACCATTTGATCCGGCTGCCTTTACCAGTACAACATCCGGTACAGGAGGTGGAGCAATTACCTATCAATGGCAAATGAGTACAACAGGTTGTAATGGTACGTTCACAGATATCCCAGGAGCTACATCAGCAACTTATGATGCTGGTGCAGTATCAGTAATAACCAATTTCCGTAGAGTTGCTACTTCTACTCTTAATGGTGTTGCTTGTTCTGCAAACAGTAATTGTTTAACAGTAACTCCAAACCCTGTAAGCCCTGGAGTAATTGCTGGAGACCAAATAGGTTGCTCTCCATTTGATGCAATTGCATTTACCAGCACTACAGCGGGAAGTACTACTGGAGCAGGAGTCATTTCTTATCAATGGCAAATGAGTACAACTGGTTGTAACGGTACATTCTCAAATATCAGCGGTGCTACTTCTGCTACTTACGATCCACCAGCTGTAACAGTAACCACAAATTACCGTAGAGTCACTACTTCAACACTCAATGGTGTTGCCTGTTCTGCAAACAGTAATTGTTTAACAGTAACTCCAACCGGAATTGTTCCTGGTGAAATTGCTGGAAGTCAAACATTATGTTCTCCGTTTGACCCTGCAGCCTTTACAAGTGTAACCCCTGGTTCTGACCACGGTACAATTACTTATCAATGGCAAAGTAGTACTACAAGTGCTGTTGCTGGATTCTCTAATATCGTGGGAGCAACTTCTGCAACTTATGATTCACCTGTAGTAGCTGTCAAAACTTGGTTTAGAAGAGTTGCTACTTCTGATGTTGGTTGTTCTGGAAACAGTAATGTTATAGTTGTTACACCAAATGACATTGCTCCTGGTACAATCGCTGGAAACCAAACGCTTTGTTCACCATTTGATCCAGCTGCTTTTACAAGTACAACTGCAGGAAGCACTACTAATGGAGGCGCAATTACCTATCAATGGCAATGGAGTACAACAGGTTGTGACGGTACTTGGACAAATATCTCAGGAGCTACATCAGCGACTTATGATGCAGGTGCAGTATCGGTAATAACCAATTTCCGCAGAGTTGCTACTTCTACTCTTAATGGTGTTGCCTGTTCTGCAAACAGCAATTGTTTGACTGTAACTCCAAACCCTGTAAGCCCTGGAGTAATCGCTGGAGACCAAATAGGTTGCTCTCCATTTGATGCAATTGCATTTACAAGCACTACAGCAGGAAGTACTACTGGAGCAGGAGTCATTTCTTATCAATGGCAAATGAGTACAACAGGTTGTGATGGTACTTTCTCAAATATCAGCGGCGCTACTTCTGCTACTTACGATCCACCGGCTGTGAGTGTAACAACAAATTACCGTAGAGTCACTACTTCAACACTCAATGGTGTTGCCTGTTCTGCAAACAGTAATTGTTTAACAGTAACTCCAACCGGAATTGTTCCTGGTGAAATTGCTGGAAGTCAAACATTATGTTCACCGTTTAACCCTGCAGCCTTTACAAGTGTAACCCCTGGTTCTGACCACGGTACAATTACTTATCAATGGCAAAGCAGCACTACAAGTGCAGTAGCAGGCTTCACTAATATTGTAGGAGCAACATCTGCAACTTATGATTCACCTGCAGTAGCTGTTAAAACTTGGTTTAGAAGAGTTGCTACTTCTGATGTTGGCTGTTCAGGAAACAGTAATGTAATTGTTGTAACACCAAATGACATTACTCCTGGTACAATCGCTGGAAGTCAAACTTTATGCTCTCCATTTGACCCTGCAGCCTTTACAAGTTCAGTGGCAGGAAGCACTACTAATGGAGGTGCAATTACCTATCAATGGCAATGGAGCACAACAGGTTGTGACGGTACTTGGACAAATATCTCAGGAGCTACATCAGCAACTTATGATGCAGGTGCAGTATCGGTAATAACCAATTTCCGCAGAGTTGCTACTTCTACTCTTAATGGTGTTGCCTGTTCTGCAAACAGCAATTGTTTGACCGTAACTCCAAACCCTGTAAACCCTGGAGTAATTGCTGGAGACCAAATAGGTTGCTCCCCATTTGATGCAATTGCATTTACAAGCACTACAGCAGGAAGTACTACAGGAGCCGGAGTGATTTCTTATCAATGGCAAATGAGTACAACTGGTTGTGATGGTACATTCTCAAATATCTCAGGTGCTAATTCTGCTACTTACGATCCACCAGCTGTAACAGTAACCACAAATTACCGTAGAGTCACTACTTCAACACTCAATGGTGTTGCCTGTTCTGCAAACAGTAATTGTTTAACAGTAACTCCAACCGGAATTGTTCCTGGTGAAATTGCTGGAAGTCAAACATTATGTTCACCGTTTGACCCTGCAGCCTTTACCAGCGTAACCCCTGGTTCTGACCACGGTACAATTACTTATCAATGGCAAAGTAGTACAACTAGTGATTCAGCTGGTTTCTCTAACATTTCAGGAGCAACATCTGCAACTTATGATTCACCTGCAGTAGCTGTTAAAACTTGGTTTAGAAGAGTTGCTACTTCTGATGTAGGTTGTTCCGCAAACAGTAATGTAATTGTTGTAACACCAAATGACATTGCTCCTGGTACAATCGCTGGAAACCAAACGGTTTGTATTGGAGCTGATCCAGTAGCCTTTACCAGTACTACATCTGGTTCGGGAGGAGGAACAGTTACTTACCAATGGCAAAATAACACCACAGGATGTGATGGTGCATTTACAAATATCAGTGGTGCTACATCTGAAACTTATGATCCAGGCGTGGTATCAGTTACTACTTACTATCGTCGAGTAGCTACAAGTACACTCAATGGTGTTGCCTGTTCTGCAAATAGTAATTGTTTGACAGTAAATGCTCAAATTTGTTCAGCTGCATTATGTACTTATACACAAGGATACTATGGTAACCCTGGAGGTATGTCATGTGCCGAAGGACAACCATATACCACTGCAGGACTTATCGCCAAAGCTTTAGCTTCTTATCCTAACAGTACTTTGACTGTTGGTTTACCAGGAAATTCTGTTTGGATGATGGCTCCGGATGATATCGATGATATCATAAGAGTAATGCCTGGTGGAGGACCTAGTAAAGTATTATCAGGTGACATTCAAATAAGTTCTAATCAATTCAATAAATACTTGAAAAATGGCAAAATCAATAATGCTTTATTGGCACAAACCATTGCTTTAGGTCTTAACATCGGTATAAATGGCGCCCTTGGTAACTTTGAATTGAAAGCCGGAACATTTGCAGTTGCTGAACCAGAAGGAGGTTGTGGATCTGATATACCAAAAGCTAGACAATGTTCTCCTGGAGGATTCACACCAGTAATCAACGAGTACAAATATTATACTATATCACAAAAAGTCGTAGATGCTATTTCACCTAAAACTGTTCAAGGATTATTTGCTTTGGCAAATCAAGCTTTGGGCGGCGGAAGCACAAATGGCTTGACATTGTCTGAAATAACAGCTGCTGTTGATTTAATCAATAATGCTTTCGATGGATGTAGAATATTTGTAGGTTATGGCGTTGAACCACTTGTTTGTGCAACTCCAATTGATCAAAGCCTTATCACAACTGATACTGCCAGATTAGCTGACACTTCTACTTTTGTAGCTAGTCCCGTTCCATTCAAAGATCAATTGACTATCACTTATGATTTTAAATATGTAACTGATGTAAAAATTGAGATAATCAACTCATTGGGCTATGTTGTAGCTTCTAACTATGATGCAAATGGTTATTTGAGCAATTCAGTAACTCTAAATGTCCCTTATACTGGACAAGCGGAACTTTATATTGTTAAAGTAACTACCAATGCTGGAAGCAGCACTCAAAAAGTACTTTCTTCACAATAACTCAAAACCAATTTAATTAAAAAGAAAGCATCCGCCACAAACGGATGCTTTTTTGTTTTTTTTTATCAATTGAATTATGTTCTCTTTTAATGAGTTAAAAATATTCATCACCCATATAAATTCAAAAAGGCCTTCCTAAGAAAGCCTTTTAAAATATATAAACAATAATCAAATTACTTTGTCAAAAGCAATTCTCTGTATTTAGTTAGTGTCCATAGTTCATTGTCCACCAATAATTCTAATTTATCACAATGGTTTCTGATGATTTCAAAATAAGGTTTTACGTTATTACAATAAGCTTCGGCCATCAAATGTGCATCGGTCAAATTATTAGCTTTCTTTCTTTCCTCAGTCATCTCTTCCACTTTGGAATTAATGCCTTCAATATGACCCGAAATCTCTTTTATTAAAATGATTTGCTCTTTAGCAATTGATTCAAATTCAGAACCAAAAATATCTTTCAACCCTTTCACGTTTTCAATCAACGTGTTTTGATATTTAATCGCTGTTGGAATTACATGATTTTTAGAAATATCTCCAAGAACTCTTCCTTCAATCTGTATTTTTTTTGTGTATTCCTCCAATTCAATTTCGTAACGGGCTTCAACCTCAACGTGATTCATAATTCCCATCTCGGCAAATAAATCAATAGCCTGTTTAGAAGCTCTGGCTTTCAAGGCTTCAGGAGTAGTTTTGAAATTGCTCAAGCCACGTTTTGCAGCTTCCTTTTGCCAAGCCTCACTGTAACCATCACCTTCAAAAAGGATTTTTTTGGATTGCTTGATGTATTCTCTCAAAACATTGAAAATTGCATCATCTTTCTTCATGTCTTTTGATTCGATCAAATCATCAACAGCAATTTTGAAATCTTTCAATTGTTTGGCAACAATTGTATTCAAAGTAGTCATTGCATTCGAGCAGTTTGCCGAAGAACCAACCGCTCTAAACTCAAATTTGTTTCCTGTAAAGGCAAATGGCGAAGTCCTGTTTCTATCGGTGTTATCCAATAGAACATCAGGAATTTTACCTACAACATTTAGTTTCAAATCGGTTTTTTCTTCCGGAGACAATTTCCCTGAAGAAACACCTTCCAATTCGGCCAACACCTTTGTTAATTGCTCCCCAATAAATACCGAAATAATTGCAGGTGGTGCTTCATTAGCCCCTAATCTGTGATCATTACTCGCTGTAGCGATCGAACCTCTCAACAAAGCTTCATAATCATTTACAGCTTTGATTGTATTAACAAAGAAAGTCAAAAACTGCAAATTCGTCATCGGAGTTTTGCTCGGACTCAATAAGTTCACACCTGTATCTGTAGCCAAAGACCAGTTGTTATGTTTTCCCGAACCGTTTACACCTTTGAAAGGCTTTTCATGAAGTAAAACCTTCAAATCGTGACGCTCAGCAACTTTTTGCATAATATCCATCAACAGACAATTATGATCAACAGCCAGATTAGTTTCTTCAAAAATTGGTGCAAATTCAAATTGATTTGGCGCAACTTCATTATGACGTGTTTTTACCGGAATTCCCAGCAACATACATTCTTGTTCCAAATCTCTCATATAAGTCAAAGCACGAGTTGGAATTGAACCAAAATAATGATCGTCCAACTGTTGCCCCTTGGCAGAAGTATGTCCAAGTAAAGTTCTTCCTGTCATTACAATATCCGGACGGGAATTTGCCAATGATCTGTCAATCAAGAAATATTCTTGTTCCCAGCCCAAAGTAGCAGTTACTTTTTTCACATTTTTATCAAAATAGCGACAAACTTCGGTAGCTGCCTCATCCATTGCAGATAATGCTCTCAGCAACGGAATT
Organism: Flavobacterium aquiphilum; assembly: GCF_027111335.1. Taxonomy (NCBI): domain Bacteria; kingdom Pseudomonadati; phylum Bacteroidota; class Flavobacteriia; order Flavobacteriales; family Flavobacteriaceae; genus Flavobacterium; species Flavobacterium aquiphilum. The sequence continues at coordinate 4,347,783 of NZ_CP114288.1, forward strand.
TTGTTATCCAAAGCTTCTCCGGTATAAGAAATAAAGATCGTTGGAATACATAATGTTGTCCCAAAAATAAATGCCGGCGAAGTTGGATCCCAGGCGGTATAACCTCTCGCTTCGAAGGTATTTCTTATCCCTCCATTTGGAAAACTCGATGCATCAGGCTCTTGCTGAACCAATTGAGCACCACCAAATTTCTCCAGTGATTCATTTCCATCAAATGAAATATCAAAAAAAGCATCATGTTTTTCTGCAGTTGTACCCGTAAGGGGTTGAAACCAGTGTGTGTAGTGGGTTACACCTTTGGACAAAGCCCATTCTTTCATTCCCATGGCAATATAATCTGCCAATTTTCTATCGATTTTGGTTCCATGTTGAACCGCTCCTTGTACACCTTTTAAAGCATCTGAAGTCAGATATCGCTTCATTGCTTTATAATTGAATACATTAGCTCCAAAAAGCTCTGATTTTTTTCCTATCTCCTGGAACTCTATTAATTTTCTATTTGAAGCTTCCTTTAAAGCTTGAAAACGAATTGATGACATATGATAAATCTTAGATTAATAATCAATAATAAATGCATACAAATATAAATCATTCTATTAAACAAATAGTTAAAGCATTCATCAATAAACAATTTACAAATGCATTGGTAATAAGATCAAAAAAAAGGCATCAACAGCCTGATTTTTAAATTATAGTAATAAAAATCTCAACTTAAAATTAATTTTTAAATTCAAGTAATTACGAATTTAATTATTATACTCCCTTAAAATTACAATTTTTCAATTATACCCCTATCAAAATGCAGTTATAACAAAAATTAAATATACCCAAATAAAAACTACCCCCTAATTTTTCGGCGAAAATAAATTATTTTATATTTGCATCAGAAAAAAAATCAAAAAACAAATTATTTATATTATTATGGCTAAAATAAAATTAGAGTATCTTTGGTTAGATGGATACGAACCAACACAAAATTTAAGAAGCAAAACTAAAGTAGAAGAGCACGACAACTTTCAAGGAACATTAGCAGAAATAGGAAACTGGTCTTTTGATGGTTCTTCTACAAAACAAGCAGAAGGTGGATCTTCTGACTGTCTATTAGTCCCAGTTGCTATTTATCCAGACCCAACTCGTATCAACGGATACTTAGTAATGTCTGAAGTTATGTATGCAGATGGAACTCCACACCCTTCAAACGGTAGAGCTACTATTGATGATGACAACGACGACTTCTGGTTTGGTTTCGAACAAGAATACTTCATCATGGATACTAAAACGTTATTACCATTAGGTTTCCCTGTTGGAGGTTACCCTGCTCCGCAAGGTATGTACTACTGTTCAGTAGGTGGAAAAAACACACACGGAAGAAAATTAGTTGAAGAGCATGCTGATTTATGTATCGCTGCTGGACTTAACTTTGAAGGAATAAATCAAGAGGTTGCTTGTGGACAATGGGAATTCCAATTGTTTGCAAAAGGAGCTAAAAAAGCGGGAGACGAAATCTGGGTTGCTAGATATATGCTAGATCGTTTGACTGAGAAATACGGTTACTATATTGAATACCACCCAAAACCACTAGGTGATACTGACTGGAATGGTTCTGGAATGCACGCTAACTTCTCTAATACTGTATTAAGAACATGTGGTTCTAAAGAAACATTCGAGAAAATCTGTGAAGCTTTCCGTCCAGTTGTTGAAGAGCACATCGCTGTTTACGGAGCTTATAACGAACAACGTTTAACTGGTAAGCACGAAACTGCATCTATTCATGATTTCTCTTATGGAGTATCTGATAGAGGAGCTTCAATCAGAATCCCTTTATATGCTGTACAACACGGTTGGAAAGGATACCTAGAAGACAGAAGACCAGCTTCTAACGGTGACCCATACAAAATTGCTGCTAGAATTATCAAAACTGTAAAATCAGCTTTGTAATTATAAGTATTTCATAAATCAAAAGTGCCTTCATAACTGGAGGCACTTTTTTTATTTAAACAAATTACAGTACCTTTAAGCATTGAATAAATTCGAATTTAAAATTTGAATTACACACCTACAGTTCCTTTAAAAACAAAAAGACACTATGATTGTTTGGATATTATTTCTAGTCTTAATATTTACATTCCTAGCCCTCGATTTGGGCGTTTTCAATAAGACACCACATATTATCAGCACCAAAGAAGCCAGTAAATGGACTGCAATTTGGTTTACCTTATCCATGTTATTCTCAGGAGTCGTTTATTGGCTCTATTCCACCGATTACGTTTTAAACCCAGACCGACTAAAACCTTCGGTAGCATCGATGAAATTCATTACAGGTTACTTGATTGAATTATCATTGAGCATTGATAACATATTTGTAATCGCTTTGATTTTTGCTTCATTCAAAATACCAAAAAAATTTCAGCACCGCGTCCTATTCTGGGGTATATTAGGAGCTATTGTTTTTAGAGGTTTGATGATTTATTTTGGTGTTTTATTGATCCATAGATTCACGTGGACGTCTTATGTTTTTGGGGCATTCCTTTTATTTACAGCCATCAAAATGCTATTCACCTCCGAAGATGAAGAAGAATTCAATCCAAAAAAATCGATCATTTACAAAATATTAGGCAAAATAATCCCGATTTCGACCCACACGGACAAAGAACATTTTTTTATAAAAACCGAAAAAGGAAATGCTGCCACCCCGCTTTTTGTAGCTTTAATCATTATCGAAGTAATGGACGTCGTTTTTGCAGTAGATAGTGTTCCCGCTATTTTAGCAATTACAGCAGACCCATTCCTAGTATTTAGTTCTAATATTTTCGCGATACTGGGATTGCGATCACTGTATTTTTTCCTTGCCAATATGCTGGAAAAATTCAGTCATTTGGAATACAGCCTGATTGCAATTCTAAGTTTCGTTGGGCTAAAAATGCTGTTACATGATTACATAGAAATCCCCGAATGGGCTTCGTTAGGCTTTATTGCTTTATCGCTTGCTGTTGGCGTTATTGTCTCTTTGCAAATAAGTAAAAAAGACGAAGCTAGAAAACACAATAACAAACATTGATTTTCAGTACTAATAACCACAAAAAAACCGCCTCAAAATTAAATTTCAAGGCGGTTTCTTTTTATTTTCAATGAATATTACTTCATGTCTATTTTCTGGATTTGGTCTTCACTTAATTTTAAAACAGACATAACTTGATAGTAATTATTCTTGTCTACTTTATTTATTAAATCTGAAGGAACAATTACCAATCTAAATGTTTGATTAATTATATTAGGCTCATTAAATAGATTGTATGTCCCATCTGCCGAAATAACAAAATCTACTTTACTAAAGTCATAATCATAATCCAACACATTTCCATCTGAAAAATAAATGGATCTAGGAATTGATTGCCAAATTGGAGTACTCGAATTTATAGTACCTGTCATTCTATAAATCAGTACCGTTTCATCATCATACAAATCTCCTGCCAAAGCAGTACTCGCAAAAGTTCTTTTTAATTCATAATGTCTATCAGTAACTCTAGCTAAACTAACATTTCTAAGTTCAAAAGCTGTTGGGGTTAACCCATCTTGCCCTGGCACACCTGGAGGCCCTTCTGGTCCTGTACATCCCTGAAAACCAAACATCCCTATAACTGCTAAAAGTGTAATTATTTTTCTCATCTTATTTATGTTTTAAAGTTCGATAAAGGTACTTCAAAAATCAAGCCAAAAAAATATTTTTAATGGTATTTCATTCAAAATAATTCAAGTATCCCTCTTTTATTAAAACAATAAAACGTTAAAATATCAAAATTTATTATCAAAAATCTATTTTTAATGTAATATAAAAAACTAATAATCAACAATCTACAAAAGTATTAAAATCAATCCACTATCGATTTCAATTCGTTTCGGTATTGCGAAGCACTTTTCCCCGTAAACGCCTTAAATGATTTATTGAAATGACTGAAATTATTAAATCCGCTTTCATAGCAAATCTCGGTGATACTTTTAGTATTCTCCGATAAAAGCTTTGAGGCATGAACCAAACGGTAGTCATTTACAAAAGTAGTAAACGTTTTACTCGTTATTTTTTTAAAATACCTGCAAAACGATGGCGTCGTCATATTCACCAAACTTGAAACCGTGTCCAACTGAATAGGCTCTTGAAAATGGTCTTTTATATAATTAAAAACAACATTAACCCTGTCATTGTCCTGAACTTGCATTTCTAACGTAAAACCATCGGCATTTAAAATTGTATATTCATCACTTACTCCTAGGTCATTCAAAATCCTAATCATCCTTAATAATCGATCAAAATTAGACCGATTTCCCATCTCCTCAATTATAGGCGCAATCCTTTTTATAGTTTCCCTGCCAAATGCAATTCCTCCTTTTGCTTTCTTAAAAAGCTGTTGAATGTTTTTAAGTTCCGGAACTTTCAAAAAATCACTTCCTATAAAATCAGCTGGCAATTGAATAACAATTTCATTTTTGTTGCCCGTTTGTTCGTTTGTAAATCCACAATGGGGCAAATTACTGCCTATTAATACCAAATCGCCATCCGAATAATACGAAATATGGCTCCCTATCTGTCTTTTTCCAGAACCTCCGTTTACAAAAACAAGTTCCATTTCGGGATGATAATGCCAGAGATCCGCTTTGCAATTCTCATTTTCAACATAATTTGAAAAGGTAAAGGAACTACCAAAAGGAAAGCTGATAAGCTCTAGCGTTGCGTTCATTTTTTTCATGGGGTAGATTTTTAAAGCTATTCAAATTTACCACAAAACAATCGTATTTTATCAAAAATTAACCTACAACGTTTTCGCATGGTTAAAATAACATATTAATCAGAAAACCCAGTTGTGTGCATTTTTGAATCACAAAACTACCTTAGCATCAGACAATTAATTACTAATTTAAAACAACAGTATTATGAAAACGATTTTAAAATTTAGTCTGGTGGTTTTAACAGCATTTACTACTATGGGTAGTTATGCAATTGATGGTGATTTTTTACTAAATGTAAAAAAAGGAACTGGTAATCAAATTCGTTTTTCTGTAAATGAAATCCAAAAAGCGAAAGTGACAATCTATGATAAATACCATAATGAAATTTATTCGGAGATCGTGACCGGAAAAGGAGGCATTACAAGAGTTTATAAACTTGAAGAATTTCCTGACGGCGCTTACTTTTTGGAAGTTGAAACCGATCTAAAAAGAGTTACTCACGAAATCTCAATTTCCAACGATTCACCTACCCTTTCGAGAAAATCAATTGCCGAAGTGTACAAAGGGGAATTGAAAATGAAAAATCAAAACGTTGCTACAACAAATTAATTGGTTATTTTTTAGGTTAAGTCGAAAGCAGCTCCATTATTGGGGCTGTTTTTTTTTGAGTTTTCCCAAATGATACCCGACTAAATGGTAACCAGTAATTTTTTATTATTTATCAAATTAACAACAACTTTAACCATCATGTCTTTATCATCCGATCTTGATTCAGCAATCATCAAAGTCAGTGCCACTAAGGCATTATCGTCAATCACTTTATCCCCACGATGATACAATAATGCATTGCGATCCAAAAACCAAACAAATAAGAAAGCTGCAATTCGTTTATTCCCATCTGAAAAAGAATAATTCTTAGTCACAAAATATAATAGGTGTGCAGCCTTTTCTTCAACAGACACGTACAACTCTTTTCCATCAAAAGTTTGATAAATCGTTTCCAAAGAACCTTTAAAAGAATCGTCCTTTTCATTTCCAAACAATTGTGAACCCCCGAATTTAATTTTCAATCCTTCAATTGCTTTCTTGGCTTCCGTGTAAGAAATTCTGAAAACTTCTTTATTATTCGTTTTATCAATTCTTAAGGTTTGATGATCGTATTTATCCAAAATATCCAAAGCAAATGCATAATCACCTAACACTTTCAACAATCCTTGTGCCTCATCACCGGAAACAACTTTTGTTTTTGTTATAGATTCTAATAAAGAAACTGCATGCTTTAATTCTTGAAACTTTTGTTCTGCTTCTTTTAATCTCTTTTCATTTATAGCATACCCTTTTACCAAATAATCTTTTAAACGTAGGGTAGCCCATTGTCGGAATTGAGTTCCTTGTTTAGAATTAACACGATAGCCTACAGAAATAATTGCATCCAAATTGTAATGCAAGATATTTCTTTTCACAGATCTTTTACCTTCAATCCGAACTACCGAGAAAAGCTCGGTAGTTGACAATTCAACCAATTCTTCTTCTGAATATATATTTTTAAGATGAAGCCCAATTGTGTCTGTATCCTTACCAAACAAATCAGCCATTTGTCTTTGAGAAAGCCAAACCGTTTCATTTTCAAACTGAACTTGAATCTCTGTACTGTTGTCTGATGTTTTATAAATTTCGATTTGATTTCCCATAAATAAATTATAACTAAGAATCTAGCTAAGTTATAAAAATATTAACAATATAGGAAAAATACTAAAAAATATTCGTAACCAAAAAAGATGTCTTATGTACAAACAAAAAACACATTCAGTCAACTATCAGGTCAACCAAATGTGTTGTCTATATTTAAAAACTATAAGCTTTTACATATTCCTTCTATATTGTCCCCCTACTTCAAACAAAGCGTCGGTGATTTGTCCCAAAGAGCAAACTTTTGTAGCTTCCATCAAATGTTCAAATAGGTTTTCACCTTTAATAGCAGCGTCTTGTAAAGTATCCAAATGTTCTTTTACTAAAACAGCATGGCATTGATGCAAATTATCCAACATAGTTATTTGGTACTGCTTTTCTTCTTCGGTGGCGCGAATCACTTCTGCAGGGATAACCGTTGGCGAACCTTTGGAACTCAAGAATGTGTTCACCCCCACAATCGGGAATTGACCGGTGTGTTTCAAAGTTTCATAATACAGACTTTCTTCCTGAATTTTGGAACGTTGGTACATCGTTTCCATCGCTCCCAGCACACCTCCACGTTCCGTAATTCGGTCAAATTCCTGCAGAACAGCTTCTTCAACTAAATCCGTTAATTCTTCGATAATAAATGATCCCTGAATTGGATTTTCATTTTTGGCCAACCCTAATTCTTTATTGATGATCATTTGGATCGCCATTGCCCTGCGAACCGATTCTTCAGTAGGCGTGGTAATCGCCTCATCGTAAGCATTGGTATGCAATGAATTACAGTTGTCATAAATCGCATACAAAGCCTGTAAAGTCGTACGAATATCGTTGAAATCAATTTCTTGCGCGTGCAATGAACGCCCCGATGTTTGAATATGGTATTTCAACATTTGAGCCCTTTCATTGGCTCCATATTTATTTTTCAAGGCTTTTGCCCAAATTTTACGTGCGACACGCCCGATAACGGCATATTCAGGATCGACACCATTTGAGAAAAAGAACGATAAATTAGGCCCAAAATCATTGATATCCATTCCACGGCTCAAATAATATTCCACATAAGTGAAACCGTTTGAAAGCGTAAAGGCCAATTGCGTAATTGGATTGGCTCCCGCCTCGGCAATGTGGTAACCCGAAATGGAAACCGAATAAAAGTTTCTTACATTTTTAGCTATAAAATACTCCTGAACATCACCCATCAATCGCAAAGCAAATTCTGTCGAAAAAATACAGGTATTTTGCGCTTGATCTTCTTTCAGAATATCCGCTTGAACCGTTCCTCGCACTTGCGAAAGTGTTTTTTCTTTAATTTCGTTATAAATTTCCAAAGGCAAGACCTGATCACCGGTTACTCCCAAAAGAAACAATCCTAAACCGTTATTTCCTTCCGGCAAATCTCCTTGATAATGTGGGCGTTCCACACCTTTATCTTTATAGATTTTATTTATTTTTTCCTCAACCTCATCGGTCAATTCGTGTTTCTTGATGTAAATTTCGCATTGCTGATCGATTGCGGCATTCATGAAAAATCCAAGCAGCATCGGCGCCGGACCGTTAATCGTCATACTCACCGAAGTCATGGCATGCACCAAATCAAAACCGGAATATAACTTTTTGGCATCGTCTAAACAACAAATAGAAACTCCCGCATTTCCAATTTTCCCGTAAATATCAGGTCTCAAATGCGGATCATTACCGTATAAAGTTACGCTGTCAAAAGCAGTAGAAAGTCTTTTGGCAGGTAATCCCGCACTCACATAATGAAAACGCTTGTTGGTTCTTTCCGGTCCACCTTCTCCGGCAAACATTCTGGACGGGTCTTCACCTTCTCGTTTAAACGGATACAATCCGGAAGTAAAAGGGAATTCCCCCGGAACATTTTCCTGTAAACTCCAACGCAAAATATCTCCCCAAGCCTGATACTTTGGCATTGCTACTTTTGGAATTTGCGTATGCGAAAGCGACTCGGTATGTGTCGCCATTTTTATTTCTTTATGACGAACTTTGAACGTATAAATTGGATCTTTATATTTATTGACTTTTTCATTCCAATTCAAAATCAATTTCCAGTTGTGCGGATCCAAATCCATTTTCACTTTATCGAATTGATTCAATAATAAATCCAAAAAAATTTTATTCTCAAAACCGCCTGGTTTTTCTAATTCCAAGGCTTTTGGCAATACCGAATCCTCATCAATTCCCGCTTTATTAATTACAGGGATTTTTCCGGATACACTTTCAATGGTTTTGAAAATTCCGTATAATTTTTGGGCCACTTGTTCCTGACTTAAAGCCGTTGCATCATATTTACGATTATTTTCGGCAATTTCGGATAAGTAACGCGTTCTGTGAGGCGGAATCACAAATTTCTTCTCGCTCATTTCACGGGTAATTTGGAAAGTCGATTTCAAATCGGAACCTGTTTTCTCGACGATTTTATCCATAATCGATTTGTACAACGTATTCATCCCAGGATCATTAAACTGGGAAGCAATCGTTCCAAAAACCGGCATTTCATCTGGGTTCACATCCCACAAGTTATGGTTGCGTTGGTATTGTTTTTTCACATCGCGAAGTGCGTCTAACGCACCACGTTTGTCAAACTTATTTAGTGCTACTAAATCGGCGAAATCAAGCATATCGATTTTTTCCAATTGCGTCGCGGCACCAAATTCAGGTGTCATCACATACAACGAAACATCCGAATGATCCATAATCTCCGTATCGGATTGTCCAATTCCAGAAGTTTCAAGGATTATGATGTCATATTTTGCGGCTTTTAAAACTTCAATCGCTTCGGAAACGTATTTTGACAAAGCCAAATTCGATTGACGCGTAGCCAACGAACGCATATAAACTCTAGGGTTATTAATCGAATTCATGCGAATTCGGTCACCCAATAAGGCACCACCTGTCTTACGTTTGGACGGATCAACAGAAATCAATCCGATCGTTTTTTCCGGAAAATCGATTAAAAAACGACGAACCAATTCGTCCACCAACGATGATTTCCCTGCTCCTCCAGTTCCGGTAATCCCAAGAACCGGAATTTTGGAAGTTATATTCTTTTCATGAATTTTATCAAAAAATGGTTTAGCAATTTCCGGGAAGTTCTCGGCAGCCGAAATCAAACGAGCAATAGCAGTAGGTGTCTTATTTTCGATTAAATCCAGTTCATTCGTTAATTTATCTCCGATTGGAAAATCAGAACGTTGCACCAAATCATTAATCATCCCCTGAAGTCCCATAGCGCGCCCATCGTCAGGAGAATAAATTCGGGTAATCCCATAAGCCTGCAATTCTTCAATTTCTGATGGCAAGATTACTCCACCACCTCCACCAAAAATCTTGATATGCCCTGCTCCTTTTTCCTGAAGCAAATCATACATATATTTAAAATACTCATTATGTCCTCCTTGGTAAGAAGTCATGGCAATTGCATTGGCATCTTCCTGAATGGCGGTATTCACCACTTCTTCCACACTTCTATCATGTCCCAAGTGAATTACCTCAACTCCTGTGGACTGAATAATTCTTCGCATTATATTAATCGCAGCGTCATGCCCATCAAAAAGAGATGCAGCTGTTACAATTCTAACTTTATTTGTGGGAATGTAGTTTTTTTTGAGTTCCATTTTAAGAATATGATAATTTAATGGTGCAATTTACATAAATTTTAAAATAAAAATCATTAAAAATAACACAAAACACAAAATATGACAACAATGTTTTTTATTAGGAATAACAAGCTTTATTTTGGGAAAAAATTGGTATTTTCGGGTTCTAGCCCCGATGGGAACGAAAAGCCCGGAATGGATACAACTAATTTTTCCTGCTCCAAAAAAGCGACTAAAAGAAGCTCTTTCTTGGAGCTTGGAAAAACAGTTTTATACATGAGGACTTGCAGTGTACAGCGGGATTAGCTCCTAATTATCTTTAGAAAATTTAAAAGAAATGCAAAAAATTACCATACTTATCCATTGCGAAGACCAAAAAGGTATTATTGCCTCGGTAACGAATTATATCGCTTCGATTGATGGAAATATTACTTATCTGGACCAGCACGTTGATGCCGACGAAAACGTGTTTTTTATGCGGTTGGAATGTGAATTCAGCAAAACAACCTGGAATCTTGACGCTATAAAAAGCCACTTTCAGACCAATCTCGCGACTCCTTTCAAAATGACTTGGAATATGTTTCCGCAGGATGAAAAACCAAAAATGGCGTTATTTATTTCCAAATACGATCACTGTCTGTATGATATTTTGGGCCGATTTTCAGCAGGAGAACTTCCGTTAGAAATCCCTTTAATCATTAGCAATCACGAAGATTTAAAACCGGTAGCCGAGCGTTTTAATATTCCTTTTTTTCATGTTCCTTTTACAAAAGATACAAAAGAAGCAGGGGAAAAAGCGCAATTTGAATTATTGAAAAAATTTGATATCGATTTTATTGTTTTGGCGCGCTATATGCAAATTATCACTCCTAAAATGATTCAACTTTATCAAAACCGAATCATCAATATCCACCATTCCTTTTTGCCTGCATTTCCGGGTGCCAAACCGTACCATTCGGCTTTCAAACGCGGGGTAAAGATTATTGGTGCTACGAGTCATTATGTTACCGAAGAACTAGACGAAGGACCAATTATTGAACAGGATATCACTAGAGTTTCACACAGTCACTCGATTGAGGATTTTATCATGAAAGGACGTGACTTGGAACGTATGGTACTTGCCAGAGCTATCAAATTACACGCCGAGCGAAAAACGATTGTGTATAATAATAAAACCGTTGTGTTCTCTTAACAGATTAATCAAGCCCGACAGGTTTTAAAACCTGTCGGGTTTCTTTATGTAAAATTATTTATAAGCAATCACCGCACTGGCTGGCCCAGTCAACGGGACAATCGAAGTGGATTTGAAGCCTACATCTTTTGTCCATTTGTTGAAACTGGAAAAAGTATAATCAAAACCAGTTCCGGTTTCTATCAGCATATTAAGGCTCATCATCATTCCAAAAACGTTTTTGGAACGGTCATCATCGATTACATTTTCTATCGCCACAAAGGCACCACCTTCGGGAAGGGCATCGTAGGCTTTTTGAAGCAACAGCATTTTTTTGTTTTCGTCCCAATCGTGAAGAATATTACCCATTACAACAACATCCGCTTTTGGAAAAGGGTCGGCAAAAAAATCGCCGCTGGCCGTCATAACGCGATCTGAAAAAGGAGTCTTTGCAATTTTTTCTTTTGCAATAGGCTCTACAACTGCAAGATCAAAACTGGTGCAAGTCATGTGTGGCTGATACTTGGCAACCATTGCGGACAATGCCGCTCCGCAACCGCCAACATCAGTCAGGGTTTTATATTTTGAAAAATCAAATACTTGGGCAAATGCATTAAAGTTCCCCATTTGAATACTTCCCATCGCATTGATAAACTCCAATAATCTTTCGGGGGATTTATACAGTTCATCAAATAAATTATCCTCACCAGCCTTAATTTCATTTTGTGGTAAACCGGTAAGCAGACCTTCTTCCAAATTTCCCCAAAACTGATAGAGACGATTATTCAACATTTCGAGCATTCCACCTATATAAGCGGGTTTGCTTGCCACCAAAAAAGCATCGGCGTGAATACTATTGGAATAAACCGCCGATTCCAATAATCCTTTACGGTTGAGAAAACCAAGCCCAGTCAGAGCATCTAAAAAATCATACAAATGAATATCGGTGCACTTCAGATTCAACATTGTCTTTATTTCTTGAGCTGTCATCGATTTCTTCTCGTCAAGCTTTGTGAACAATTGAAATTTGATTGCTGCCAATAACACTTTTGAGGCCCAAAATCCGGAACCGATTTGCATAATGCTTGCCGGTGATGGCTGATTGTCTTGATTTTCCATTTTTTTGTCTGTTTAAATTTTACAATTATTTTGATTTAATTCCGTCTAAAACTTCCAATATCCTGTTTTCACCTTCATGATTGAACACGATTTTTGTCCAAAAGGATTTTGATTTTTTATCTGTCGTTGGATACCAATTCCGGTTTTCTTCGACAAGGATAAAAAGTCCTGTTACAGTTCCCAGCACAATAAATTTAGGTAGTTTGGGTTGTTTTGAATAAGGTATCAATCTGTATTTATCAAACAGTTCATTGCATTGTTCATTCACATTTTTGGAAACCAATCCTATCTCACTTATCGACAAAATGGATTTACCATCAAACGGAATTTGCGTAGCGTTGTCCAAATCGTTCCTCGCAATGAATTCTACAATATTTCCGTTATTATCAAAAAAATAAAAAGACTTAGCATTCCAATTATAGAAATCGGCAATTTTATCAGGCGGAATCACAAACATGATTTCCGTTTGGTTTTCGATTTGAGAAAAAGCTTCAAGCAGTTTATTATTGGGGACATCAAATGCAAAATGATAAACCGGTTTTACATTTTGGGAAGAATGAAAAATCAGTTTGGTATTGCCTGCTTGGAATGAAACACTGGAGTTATCTTTATATAAAGTTTCCAATCCCAAAACTCGATTGTAAAAAGCTTCGGTTTCTGGAATATTATCCGATAATAATTCCAATTCCAGTATTTTCATCTCTTAAAAATTGTAATTATCCGTACTTCAAAAACACCACAAGTAACTACATTTCAATACCTTATAAAGATACTAAATATTTATTAACGATAATCACCTGTAAAATCGATCCTTTTTTCTTTTCATTGCAAATTGCCCTTCTTCGAACCATATTGTTTGCCTATTTTTGAAAAAAAATTAATCAAAATGAAAAAAGCCCTATTCCTACTTCTTCTCCTACCAGCTATCAGTAACGCCCAGCTAAAAGGCATATTGGCAAAAGCAACCGAAAAGATCAATGCCGTAACAAAATCAAACAGCACTCTGGATATTGCCGCCGGACTAAAAGAAGCCCTTAACAAAGGGGTTAGCGTACAAGTATCAAAACTTACAGCTGTCGATGGATTTTACAAAAACGAAGCTGTAAAAATCCTTATGCCAGAAGAATTGGCCAAAGTAGATAAAACATTACGAAAAATGGGATTGTCGAAATTAGCTGACGAAGGAATATTAGCCATGAACCGTGCCGCCGAAGATGCCGTAAAAGAAGCAACTCCTATATTTGTTTCGGCTATCAAAAACATTACGATAACCGATGCCAAAAGTATTCTGTTGGGCAATGAAAATGCTGCAACACTTTATTTACAGTCATCGACTGAAAAACCTTTATACACCAAATTCAATCCTGTAGTGCAGCAATCTATTGGTAAAGTTGGTGCCGATGTGATTTGGACCAAAATCATCAAACAATACAATATGATTCCTCTTGTTACCAAAGTAAATCCAGACCTTACCGATTATATTACCAAAAAAGCATTGGAAGGAGTTTTCAAAATGATTACCGTTGAAGAAAAAAATATCCGAACTGATTTAAACGCAAGAACTTCAGATCTTTTGAAAAAAGTGTTTGCTATGCAAGACAAAAAATAACTTTGTAATATCAATATCAATGGCAATACCAAAGAGCAAATGGTAAATTGTAAAATCAATTAAAATATAAATATCACAACAGACCTATTGAGAAAATCATTGGTGAATTTAAAAAAAAACAAAATAAAAAAAACATTGACAATCAACACTTTATCTTTAAAAAAACATCAGAATAGTAGTATGTTAAAATTAGATTACAAACCTTAACTTTTTAAGAAAAAGTAATAACAATTCCTTAACAGCAAAGCTTAAACATTATACGCATCTTTGCAAAGTAATAAACTGGTTATTTATTACTTTGGTTTTGGTTAGTTATAAAGTTGCCTGCATCTTAACGGTGCAGGCATTTTTTATTTAAGTCAAAATATGATTTTTTTTACCATTTGTGCATATAAAATAGCCTAAAGATGCGAAATTATTTTTCTTCAAGACAAGGATAAAAATCATTGCATAGCCATAGCTACGGAATTATTTTTTGAGGAAGTATTGGAGAAAAAGAACGAGTAGATTAGACTATTTTATATGCACAAATGGTATATTATTTGGTCTTATGTAAAAAAGACAAAACAGCTGTATTAAAAACATTAGGCTGCTCTACATTGACCACATGCCCGCAATTTTCGATTACGAACAACTCAGAGGATTTATAATGGCTTTCGACAACCTTACGAACAGAAGGCAAAAACATATAATCTTCTTCTCCCATTACATAAAGCGTAGGGATATTCAATTCTACCTGTCGGAACCATTTAAGCACCGGATTGATTTCGGCAGTTAATTTAAACCACTTGATAAATTCTTTTTGGTATAATTTTTTGGCTTCGTTTATAAAAAGCAGTCTTGATTGTTTGTGATTCTTTTTTGGCATGATCACAAAAGCAAAAAACTTGTATAAAACCAAATAAGGCAATACATATTTGAAAGTATTCCCCAAACGCATTAATATTTGGGAGCGGAAATTCATTTTTAAGATAGCTCCGCCAAGGATCATACTTTGTACTCTATTCGGATACATTTCAGCCAATTGCCTGATAAGGATAGTCCCTAATGAAATCCCAACAAAATGCGATTTTTCAATTTTAAGATGATCCAAAACCTCTAGTATATCGTTGGCCAAAGCCGAAAAAGTATATTTTTGTTTAAAGGCTGTTTTCAAAGTCGTTTTGGATTCTCCATGACCTCTTAAATCCAATAACAAAACATTGTAGTCTTTTCTAAAATCCCTGATTTGTTTGAACCAAATGGACGAACTTCCGCCAGCGCCATGAACAAATGTAACCCACTGATCGCTGTTCTCGTTCCTATATACTGTATAATTAATCACTTAGCTTTTTTTGTTTGGCAAATATAGGCTTTTTTCAGACTTAATCTACCCGATCAGGTTTGCGGACAACATTCCTGACATATTAAATTATTTTGTTAAATCCGATTTTGGTTTTACCCCATATTTTTATGCAGAAATTTAAAATACTCGAAAGCTTTAAACAAACGGCTTCCATGCCATGAAAACATTTCGCCGTCAACCAAAATCGCCTGGGCATTTTGCGCCGATTTAGAGATTTCATAACCATCCTCAGCTTTGAACGGAAATGGCTCTGAAGAAAGCAAAATCAAGTCCAACTCATTCTCCTCATCCATTTGTTCAAGTTCAATTTCAGGATAACGCTCTGAAACAAAATGATTCTGAAAATGATTCAACCTCAACATTTCGTCGATAAAAGTTCCCACACCCGCCACCATATATGGGTTTTTCCAAATAAAATAAGCTACTTTCCTAACCGGAATCTCCCTGATGAAATTTTTAAAATCGCGCAAGGCAAAAGCCAATTTATCGTTCCATTTTCGGGATTCTGTTCTTTTATCAAAAATTTGACCAAAATCCGTAATCATCTGAAAATTATCCTCCAAAGTTGAAATATCAGTTACCCAAACCAGACAAATTTCGCGCAATTCCTCCACCATTTCCTGAGTGTTCTCTTCTTTGTTACAAATGATAATATCCGGTTCCAATAAACGAATTTTATCATAATGAACGCTCTTCGTGCCGCCAACTACCTTTTTGGTCGATTTAAAATGAAATGGATGAACACAAAACTTGGTAATACCTACTATACTGTCTTCCAAACCCAAATCATACAACAATTCGGTTTGAGAAGGCACAAGCGAAACGATTCGTTTGGGAGTTGTTTCAAACAAATGTAAAGTCCCTATTTGATCTGTGAGTTGTTTCATGTTTCTTTTGTTTCAAGTTTCAAGTTGGATCGTATTGATTTAACCGTAAAGTAAAGCAACCTGAAACTTTAAACTTTAAACAATTCAAACCATTAAACTAACATAATCGCTTCCATTTCCTGTTGCATTTTCAAAGCTTCTGCTCTGGCAACATCAGCAAAATCAGTTCCATTGGAAGCATAAATAATAGCACGGGAAGAATTGATAAGCAATCCCACATTGTCGTTCATTCCGTATTTACAAACTTCGGAAAGGCTTCCTCCCTGCGCGCCTACACCAGGAACCAACAAGAAACTATCCGGTACAATTTTACGGATTTCTGTAAAGTATTCTGCTTTGGTAGCGCCAACTACGTACATCAGGTTTTCAGAGTTTTTCCATGTCTTAGAGGTTTCCAAAACTTGTTTGTACAATTCTTGTCCACCAACATTCAATGTCTGAAAATCAAAGGCACCTTCATTGGAAGTCAAAGCCAACATAATCGTGTGTTTGTTTTCGAAAGCTAAAAACGGCTCAACTGAATCTTTCCCCATATACGGAGCAACAGTCACACTGTCAAAATTCAGATCTTCAAAAAAAGCTTTGGCATACATTGAAGAAGTATTCCCGATATCCCCTCTTTTCGCATCGGCAATTGTAAAAATCTCTGGATGCTTTTCGTTGATGTAGTCAATTGTTTTTTGTAATGACTGCCAGCCTTTTAAACCATACGCTTCAAAGAAAGCGGTATTCGGTTTGTAAGCCACTGTCAAGTCGTGTGTAGCATCAATAATGACTTTGTTGAATTCAAAAATAGGATCTTCAGTTTCCAATAAATGTTTTGGAATTTTATTCAAATCCACATCCAATCCTACGCATAGAAATGATTTTTTAATTTTAATTTGTTCGATTAATTCTTGTGTTGTCATCTCTATCTCTTTTTAAATCACTATTATTTTTTCGAAAAACATTTCTTTTCTTGGGGTGCAAAAATAAAAAAAGCCATTCAATTAAGAACGGCTTTTTTAAGTAATTAGTGATTAGTCCTTAGTTATTAGCTAAAAACTACAATCTTCCTTCGTACACAGTACCTACGTGAATTACTTCGGTTCTTCTGTTTTGGGCTCTTCCCGCCGCAGTTTTATTGCTTGCAACAGGTTTCGAAGCTCCAAATCCTTTATACGTTAAATTTTCAGGATTAACACCTTTGGCAATTAATGCATCCATAACTGCTTTGGCTCTAGCCTCAGAAAGTTTTTGGTTGGCTTTTGCATTTCCAACATTGTCTGTATGCCCTTCAATAGAGAATTTGGCATTTGGATAGTTTTTAATAATTTCTTTGATAGCATTCAATCTTCCATCAGTTTGTCCTTTATCAGCTGTTTGTAAAACTGCTTTTCCTGTAACAAAAAACACAGCTCTAGCCTGAATTTTAAGCTCTTTCAATGCTTCTTGAGTTACTTCAGGACAACCTTTGTTGCTTGCAGGTCCGGGAACAGTAGGACAAGCATCTACCTTATCAGTTACTCCATCTTTATCGGCATCATATTCAGGACAACCTCCATTTGCAAGTAATCCTTTTTCATTCGGGCATTTATCATCTTTATCCAAAACTGAATCACCGTCTGTATCTGGCCAAGGACACCCTTTGTTTTCAATAGGTCCCGCAACAGTCGGACAAGCATCAATATTATCTTTAATAGTATCGTTATCGGTATCACCCCATGGACAACCATTATTTTCTTTCGCTCCGGCTTCTTTCGGGCATTTATCATCTTTATCGGCTACACCGTCATTATCAGCATCCGGCCAAGGACAACCTTTGTTTTCGATAGGCCCTGCAAGTTTTGGACATTTATCATCATTGTCGAAGATTCCGTCCTCATCTGTATCTTTGAATTTATGTTGGTAAACCGGAATTTTGAATCCTAAATAAACATCAGCCGCTTTTGACTCTTTCGAAATCAAGTTGGTGATTACAGAGCTTGAACCAACAAACAGCGGGCCAAAACGCAATCCGCTACCTACTTGCATTCCGCTATATTCCATATAATTCACAGGAAGCGAAAACGTAAACCATTTTGTTTCATATCTTGGAGTTAAAGCCCAGGTATTTGGCGTACTTGTATGATTCATACCCGCTTTATCGACCAAACTAAGATTCCCGTTAAGGCTTAAGTAGAATTTTCTATACATATTCCAGTCGGCATCCAAATGCAAAGCAGTAGGCATAGCAACATTTATATCTTTGTGAGTCACAACTGAATTAGTATAATACGCCAAAAACTCTTTAATATCATTAGCCGATTCCACTTGAGCCTGACTAAGCGTATTATTAAAATCGTAAGCCTCCTCTTTTACATTTTTATATTTGATGTAACCAATATCAGTAATAGACAAACCAAAACGCAATTTGTATTTGTTCAGGTCTTTAAAATCATTATCGATCGCCTTCGCCTTGCTTAAATCATACGATTCATAATCCGGTCTCCATTCGTAGATCAAACCAAAATCAGCTCCTAACCCATTTGAATTTGGATCAAATTTCACATCATCATCTCCAGTGATAAAATCCTGACTGCTACCTAAAGTCAATTCCCCAGTTGTAGTCAAATGACTCGTTATTGGATTATTCGTCTTTTGAAATTGAGCCGTAATATTATTTCCTTTAGCATAACTGTTAACACCTCCCACTAAATATTTTGCAGTCAAACCTCCTTTTAGAAAATGCTGTTTGCTTTGCCATAACACTGCGGCATAGGAAACACCAACTTCACCCCAAGTATGTCCAACTATATTTGGATGCCCAACTGGGACAAAAAAACTATTGGCGTCATCAATACCATCTTTCAACTGGTTGTAAAGTTCTCCGTTTATCTCAGTAACATTTGCAATCGCTCTGGCTCTTGTAAAAACCGCAAGCGCATGTTTTGGGGCAATATTAAACATGAACGAAGGTCCCATCACATCCGAAAACACAATTCCGCCATTATTTTTCTTAGGAGTTCTCACCCCGTCTCTTTCAATATCATAAGAGTCTTTAGGCAAATCGAACAAACTGATACCGTAAAAATCATTGTTCAAAGTACCGCTGGTAGAAAAAAGATTAATGTCTGTCTTAAATCGGGAATCAACGATAGAGGCTGGGTTAAAAAGCACTCCCTGAACTCCTGCATAATTATCCGGAATATAACCCGTATAAGACTGGGCATTTCCCTTCATCATTGAGAAAAGTGTAATTGAAAAAAGTAAAGCTATTTTTTTCATTAAATTGATTTTAGATTAGTATTTATTTAGGCTAGTAATTATTTTAATAGAATTTTCATGCATTTTCATAAACAAAGCACAAAAAAAACACCTAATTAGTTTTTTACGACTAACTAAGTGTTATGATTTGATTAATTTTTATTAGAATACCTCGCTGGCTTCTTTCAATTTTTCCATGTTGTTAACCAACGCTAATTCGGAAACAATTTTCTGGATATCACCATTCATAATGTTACCCAAATCGTACAAGGTCAAACCAATACGGTGATCGGTAACACGGCCTTGTGCATAGTTATACGTTCTAATTTTAGCCGAACGGTCACCGGAACTTACCTGCGAACTACGTTTTTTGGCATCTTCCTCCTGTTTTTTAGCCAATTCCATTTCGTACAAACGGGAACGTAACACCATCAAGGCCTTATCTTTATTTTTATGCTGTGATTTTTCGTCCTGACATTGCGCTACCAAT
The DNA here is from genome assembly GCF_027111335.1 of Flavobacterium aquiphilum. Classification (NCBI taxonomy): domain Bacteria; kingdom Pseudomonadati; phylum Bacteroidota; class Flavobacteriia; order Flavobacteriales; family Flavobacteriaceae; genus Flavobacterium; species Flavobacterium aquiphilum. Next base: position 4,367,648 of record NZ_CP114288.1, read on the forward strand.
CCGGTTGGAATGTGCGTCAAACGTACTGCCGATTTCGTAGTATTTACCGATTGTCCCCCAGGTCCTGACGAACAGAAGAAATCCACACGAACATCGTTCATATCCACTTGAACGTCAAATTCCTCCGCTTCCGGAAGCACCATAACTGTCGCAGCCGATGTATGCACACGTCCTTGTGTTTCTGTTTGCGGAACACGTTGCACACGGTGAACACCTGCCTCAAACTTCAAAGTTCCATAAACATCCTCTCCGGTTACTTCAAAAATAATCTCTTTGAAACCACCCGAAGTACCTTCGTTCATATCCACAACCGAAGTTCTCCAGCCTTGTGTCTCGCAATATTTAGTGTACATTCTGAACAAATCCCCGGCAAAAATACTCGCTTCGTCCCCACCTGTACCGGCACGAATCTCCACCATCACGTTTTTCGCGTCTTCAGGATCTTTCGGAATCAACATGAATTTGATTTCATCCTCCAACTGTGGCAAACGCTCTTTCGCTTCATCCAATTGCATTTTGGCCATTTCCACCATTTCAGCATCGCTACCGTCGGCGATAATCTCGTTGGCTTCCTCAATATTGGCCAAAATCAAAATATATTCTTCACGCTTTTCAACCAAAGCCTTAATACTTTTGTATTCCTGGTTAAGCTGCACATAACGTTTTTGATCGGCGATAACATCCGGCTGAATAATCAAATCCGAAATCTCGTCAAAACGCTGCTTTACATATTGAAGTCTGTCTAACATTTCTATTTCCTTTTAATGGACTGCAAAATTACAACATTTTTTCGAAAAGTTTCAAGTATAAAATTTCACTGTTTTTCAAGCGCAAAATCCGGATGATTTTTAGTGGATTGATGATAATTTTTTGGAGCTTTATCCTGCTGTCCGCTGTATTCCCGATTAATAAAAACTACGGCAAAAAAGCCTTGTTTTTCTAAATCGGGAGATGCCGCTTCCATCAGGGCTAGGGGTTTTGTGTTTCAGAGGAAGTGAAGTGAAAACAAAATTATCATATCAAAAAAGTATCCAATATTACAGGCAGCTTCTTGAATATTTTGTAAATAATTATTTATACATTAGCAAAAAAACACCCCTGATGTATATCATACTTATACACCCTCCTGAAGACAGATAGGACTGATTTCATCAGGCATATAAATTATTTAGTGGCAAAGCTACCTAAACAACAGAAAATAAAAACTAAAAATATGAAAACTAAAAAAATAATTACAATATTCTTATTTCTCTTAATATCAAAACTAAATGCCCAAGTTAGTGGTAATTCTGTTCAACAAAATTATCAACGAAACAGTAACAATAATTCAAAAGGAATATTAGAAGTAGAAAAATTATTTGTAACTGATAGTACATTTATTGTTCAAGCAAATATTTTAAAAAATATCGTTGCTGATAATTATGTGGCAGTTTTTGGAGTAAGTGAAAAAGCAAATACATTAAAAGAATGTAATGAAAATATCAACAAACGCATTGATAATTTTATTTCTGATTTATCAAAAATAGGCGTTAATAAAAAAGACATTTACGTTGATATGACAACTCAAACTCAAATTTATGATTACAAAGTACAAGGAGAAGTTGCCGTACAATATATTAATGGATTTGAAATAAAGAAAAACGTCATATTGAAATTCAAAAAAATATCTGATTTAGATAAAATGGTTATTTTCGCTTCAAATTATAATATATATGATTTAATCAAAGTCGATTATATGGTTTCTAACGAAGAAGAAATTTATTCAACCCTATTTGAAACAGCAAAAAACATTATTGAAAAAAAGAAAAATTTATATGTTTTAGCAACAAATGTTAAATTGGCTAATACCTCACAAATTTTTGGAGAGAAATTTTACAGTCAATCACCACAAGAATCCTATAGAAGTTACACTTCAAATCTCAGTTCAACATACACAGACTTTCGTAGTTATGACAAAAGAATAGATTTAGCAAAATCGCCAACATATTACTATGATAAGTTGAATTACTCGGGATTTGATAAAGTCATAAACCCAATAGTAACTGAGCCTGCTGTTGCGTATGTTTTATCAATTAAAATCAAATTCAAAATCTTGAAATGAAAAATATAATTCTATTTATTATTAGTATTGTTTTTTATACTTCTTGCAATATGCAGAAAGAAGAAAGAAAAAAAATTCTTGATACAGTAAAATCTAAAACAGAAAATAAAGTTATTTCAAATAAACATACTATAATAACAATTGATACATTAAAAATTACATATAAAATTAAGGATGTTATTGATGTTACTTCATTTGTTCCTCAAATATCAGGAAATATAAATCCCATTACAAAAGATAAAATTAATACCGATTTAAAAAAATATTTCATAGCATCATCTCTACCTAATAAGTCAACTTATATTAAAAATTTACTAAAAGAAAATAATGTAAATAATATCAATGAATATATAAAACTACAAAAAGAAGAACTTAAAGAAAACATTGAATATGACCCAAATTTTTTTGATGCTAAAACGGAAGAAGATTTTAATCTAGAATATTTATCAAATAATTTATTAAACCTTAGTGTATCTAATCAACTTTGTCCTTATCTCGGTAAATGTCAATTTTTCTTTAAAAGCATTATCTATGATTTAAAGACAGGTAATATATTAGGCTTTGATGATTTTTTTTCAACTAATAAAGAACAATTAATCCAATTAATGATTAGTAAAGGTTATATAATAGAACCTATTGATGATCCTAATAATTCATTTGAAAAAATAAAAATTGAAAAAAATGATGACTACCTTGAACTTAATATTTCAGATTTGTTCTCTAAAGTCAATTCTGATGATAAATGTATAGAGTTTTATTTTAACAAAAAAAAAAATGAAACCCAATTAATGTTTAAATTTAAATGTGCTGGACCATATCTAATAGATTATGGGATTCCTTTAAAAGAATTGAAATCTTATATAAAGTATGATAGCTTTTAAAAATAAACTACAAAAAGTCCAGCCATTAACACTTACTACAAGAGATTTGGGCAATTGGCTTAATTTAAAATAGTCTTGTATTTGGGGAGTTTTGGCAAATCCGAAATCCGATTGCGGATTTGCAATCATAAGTGTTCGAAACAATGAACAAAACAATCTTTATCCTTGAAGATAAAATTATCCCCTGAGTGTAAGGGAGCTCGTTCAACCCCTTGAATTGTCTCCCTGAGTGCAAGGGAGCTCGTTCAACCCCTTGAATTGTCTGCCTGAGTTCAAGGGAGCTCGTTCAACCACTTAGACAGCCCCCCTTTTTTTGAAAAAGGGACATTTTTGAATATTTTGTAAATAAACATCAGCTCTGCAAAGAGTCCTTTAAAATAATAAAGTTGTCGTACAAGCTGTGCGAACGTCTCCGACTTCGCACCCATTGCAATAAACAACTTTGGATGATAAACTAAACGAGACTAGCTAACGCTCCGTTCGCTATGCTCGGGTGCTTCGTTCCTCGCAATGACCCAAAATCGTAAAAACTTCGCGTTTCCACGCCTTCGCCAAAACAAAAATTTCAATACCAATTTCTAAATTCCTAATTTGCGCCTCCAAATTAGAAGTAAAAAATGAAGGTCTGTATTGCCGAGAAACCAAGTGTCGCACGTGAAATCGCATCCGTTTTGGGAGCCAATACCAAGCGCGATGGCTATTACGAAGGCAACGGTTATGCCGTGACCTACACATTTGGGCATTTATGCACCTTAAAAGAACCCAACGATTACAAACCACACTGGAAAGGTTGGGATTTAAATAACCTCCCCATGCTTCCCGATAAATTCGAAACCAAAGTCGTTCCGAATTCGGGAATCCAAAAGCAATTCAAAATTGTAAAAGACTTATTTGACAAAGCCGAAGTGGTCATCAACTGTGGGGATGCCGGGCAGGAAGGAGAACTTATTCAGCGCTGGGTGATGAACGAAGCGCAATACAAAGGCGAAGTAAAACGCTTGTGGATTTCGTCTCTGACCACCGAAGCCATCAAAGAAGGTTTCGAAAACCTAAAACCATCTGCCAACTACGACAATTTATATTACGCCGGATTTTCTAGGGCCATTGGCGACTGGTTATTGGGTATGAATGCCACCCGTTTATACACCGTAAAACACGGCGGTTACAAACAAGTTTTATCCATCGGGCGCGTGCAAACGCCAACATTGGCAATGGTTGTGGAGCGTTTTAAGGAAATCGAAAATTTCAAACCGCAGCCTTATTGGGAACTCCAAACTTTATATCGAGAAACCCTTTTCAGTTATGAAGAAGGTCGTTTTTTGAAAAAGGAAGACGGTGAAATTTTGGCCAACAAAGTCAAGGAAAGTGATTTCGAAATTGTTTCTGTCGAAAAAAAGAACGGAAACGAATACGCCCCAAAACTTTTTGACCTAACGGGTTTGCAAGTATATTGCAATCAAAAGTTTGGGTTTTCGGCAGATGAAACGCTCAAAATTGCGCAGACTTTATACGAACAAAAAGTAATCACCTATCCAAGAGTTGACACAACTTTTTTACCTAATGATATTTATCCGAAAGTGCCGGGGATTCTGCAAAAACTGTCCAATTACGCCGAATTGACCCAACCGATTTTAGAGAAAAAAATCAAAAAATCGCCCAAGGTTTTCAACGACAAAAAAGTAACCGATCACCATGCGATTATTCCAACCGGAGTACAAAATAATCTGCCGTACAACCAACAACAGGTGTATGACATTATTGTTAAACGCTTTATTGCGGTTTTTTACGACGATTGTTTGGTTGCCAATACCACGGTAATTGGAAAAGCTGCCGATGTGACTTTTAAAGCCACCGGAAAGGAAATCCTGAAAAAAGGTTTTCGAATTGTATTCGAAGACCCGAATGCCAAAGAAAAAGAAGCCGATATATTACCCAGTTTCGTTGTAGGCGAAAGAGGGCCACACGAACCGTCATTTCTTCAAAAAGAAACCAAACCACCCAATCAGTTTACCGAAGCGACTTTACTGCGTGCCATGGAAACCGCCGGCAAACAAGTTGACGACGAAGATTTGCGTGAATTGATGAAAGAAAACGGAATCGGACGTCCGTCAACTCGGGCAAATATTATCGAAACGCTTTTTAAACGCCAATATATTGTTCGAAACAAAAAACAGGTATTGCCTACTCCTACCGGAATTCAGTTGATTGATACGATTCAGAATGAATTGATCAAATCGGCTGAACTTACCGGAACTTGGGAAAAACAGTTGAAAGACATTGAAAAAGGAGAATTTACCGCCGGTTCGTTTATCAATAATATGAAACGCATGGTCGAAGCTTTGGTATATGAAGTCCGAAGCGAAACCAAACGTGCCAATATTTCACATGCAGGAAGCATTCAAAAACAAGAAGCGGCAGTTGAAAAAAAGAAAGCGGCAGGAATTTTGGCCGAAACTTGTCCAAAATGTAAAAAAGGTAATTTGATAAAAGGAAAATCGGCGTACGGATGCAGCGAATACAAATCCGGATGTGGTTTTGTATTGCCTTATGTTTTCTTTGATAAAAAGATTTCCGAAAACCAATATTTGCGATTGCTCCAAAAAGGTTCGACCGTAAACATAAAAGGCTTTAAAACTGATTCCGGAACCGTTGAAGGCCTGATTCGTTTTGAAGAAAATTACATATTGAAATTAGAACCAAAGAAAACCGAACCTAAATCCGTTCCAAAGGAAACATCGAATTCGATAGTTTGTCCGAAATGTAAAAAAGGTACAATTCTGAAAGGAAAAACCGCTTACGGCTGTGGCGATTATAAATTGGGTTGCGATTTTAAAGTAACTTTTGACGAAGTCAGAACAAAATTAAAAGACCAAAAGCCTACAAAAGAATTGGTTTACTCGATTTTAAGAGAAAGCATTTAATTTTTTCTAACCACAACCCGAGCAATAGCGAATAGGCGAAGCAATTACACCAATTAGCACAAATTATTTTTGGCTGATTCTTCACGAATAATTTTCTAAAATTTGCGACTAAAGAATCTGTGTTAATCTTTTTAATCCGTGGATAAGAGCCTATTTAAGTTTTATTTATTGGCTCTCTTATGACGATTTTTGGCTACAACTTCGTTAAATTTTTAAATAATAGCTCTGCTATTCTATAAAAATTTGCCTTGTTTCACTCAAAAATCCTTTAATAATAAATCTCAAAAATAAAATTTAAACAGGCTCTAATTATTCACGAATGAATTTGTGACAATTTGTGTAATTTGTGGCAAACTTTACCAAACTATTTTTCATAAATTAGCATTTTAAAACTCCATCAAATATTAACTCAAATGTTCCAAAAAACAACTCTTTTACTGCTTTTATTAGCCATTGTTTCTTGCAAAAACCCTGAAGCAACCGAGAAAGACCAAATAAAAACTGCCAACTGGTTATTGGGAAAATGGGAATCCAAAATCGATGACGGTGATCTTTCCGAGAGTTGGGAACAACTTAACGACAGCACTTTTCAAGCCAAATCCTTTTTCATCAAAGGCAAAGACACGCTGCATTTTGAATCGATAACATTACAGCAAAAAGGGGAACAGTTATTCTATAGCGCCACTGTAAAAGGTCAAAATGACGATAAATCTGTTGCTTTCAGACTTACGAACAAAACCGCAAAACAATTGGTTTTTGAAAATCCTAAACACGACTACCCACAAAAAATCACTTATACCCAAATTAACAAGGATAGTTTAGTCGCATCTATCTCAGGAGTACAACTCGGAAAACCAAGCTCTGAAAAATTCGGAATGAAAAGAATGGAAGAAGACAAAAAATAACAACTTATATCTTACAATCAAAAGCCTTGCCCTAAAACGCAAGGCTTTTTTTATTCATAAAATAATAAAAATCAACTGTTTAATTTTTTATTTGTAATAATTCTAAATAAAAGTAGCTTTATTAAGTATAATTTTTACATTTGCACTATTCTTATTTATTCTAAATAAGAAAAAGAAATATTAAACACATTTATTATTTAACCTATGAAATATTTGAATCAAAAATTGCTCCCTATCAAATTGCTCTTATGTCTATTTGTCCTTTTCAGTGCTACTACTTTTGCGCAAACTTCCGGAAGCTTGAAAGGAACTGTTCAAACCAGCGACAACAAAGCCGCTGAAGGTGTTTCGATTACCTTAAAAGAATTAAACAGAACCACCATTGCCGATAATAACGGTAATTATAGTATCAAAAACATACCTGCCGGCAACTACACTTTAATAGTAACATTAGTAGGTTATACCGATTTTCAACAAAACGTGACAATAACTTCTGGCGAAACTGCAACAGCAAATATCACTTTGGCTTTATCCAATAACGAATTAAATCAAGTGGTTGTTTTAAGTAACAAAAGTGCTTTCAAAACCAACAGGATTTCATCTTCACTTCGTTTGCAATCTCCAATTATCGAAATCCCACAAAATATCCAGGTTGTTACCGGGAAATTAATCCAAGACCAACAAATTTATGACATGCTCGAAGGTGTAACCCGCAACGTGAGTGGAGCTACACGAGTAGAACATTGGGACAATTATGCCAATATATTCATGAGAGGAAGCCAAGTTGCTGCTTTTCGAAACGGTATGAACGTGAGCACTACTTGGGGGCCATTGACCGAAGATATGAGTATGGTAGAACGCATTGAATTTGTAAAAGGCCCAGCAGGATTCATGCTTGCCAACGGAAACCCAAGCGGTTTTTATAATGTAGTAACCAAAAAACCAAGCGGCCGTACGAAAGGCGAAGCCAATATGACATTAGGAAGTTTTGATATGTACAGAGCAGCCCTTGACTTTGACGGAAAACTTTCAAAGGATGGAAAATTATTGTACCGTATTAATGTTATGGGGCAAATGAAAGGCAGCCACCGCGATTATGACTACAACAACCGCTACTCGATTGCGCCAGTTTTGAAATATTTAATTGATGAGAATACCTCACTTACTTTAGAATATACCAAACAATTTTCGCAAGTAAATATCATTGGTTCTAATTATGTTTTCTCAAATAGAGGCTATGCCGATTTGCCAAAAAGTTTTACTACAGGTGAACCAAACTTCAAACCAACGAATATGGATGACCAAAGTATTTTGGCTATTTTGGAACACAAAATGAGCAATAATTGGAAATTCACCGGACAAGCGACGTATATCAATTACAAACAAGAAGGTATGTCGATGTGGCCACAATGGCCTGGATTTGCTCCCGGAACAGACAATATTTTGACTAGAGGTGTTTCTATTTGGGATGTTTTGGGATTGACAAAAACGGGACAATTCTTCGTTAATGGCGAAGAAAAAACTGGATCAGTTACACACAAAATTTTAGGTGGTCTTGATATGAGTGATAAAATGTACTACCACGATTGGAGTCAATCAGCCGCTCTTAACGGTTATGATGCAAGTGGAAATATTGTACCTTTTGATATTTATAACCCAATTCACGGAAACGTTCCTGCATCGGCTATGCCTAATTTTGACCGAAGCAAAGACATAAGAGAAAGAGGTGTTCAATATCATAATGGTTACAATGCGATATACGCTCAGGACGAACTTGGTTTCTTTGAGGACAAACTTCGCTTGACACTTGCCGGAAGATACACTACTCTTAAAACATCAAACCCATATTCAGGTTCTTTTGACGATAGTAAATTTACGCCTCGTGTGGGTGTGAGTTATTCCTTTAACAAAAACAATGCAGCTTATTTTGTAAGCGACCAATCATTTAATGAAAATTATGGAACCGATTGGCAAGGTAAAAGCTTTGATCCGGAAACCGGAAATAATCTTGAATTGGGTTTCAAAAGAGACTGGATGAACGGAAAATGGAACTCTGTCGTTTCTGTTTATCAGATTACAAAGAAAAATGTTTTGACCGCAGATCCTGAACATTCTACTGGTGGAATCCAATACAGCAGACAAAGCGGTGAACAACAGGTTGAAGGCGTCGAAATAGATGTGAGAGGTGAAATCTTCAAAAATTTGGATGTTGTTATCAACTATGCTTTCACAGAAGCCAAAGTTACCAAAGATACTGACCCTGCAATTGTTGGAACCCAAGTTGCCGGAACATCAAGACACATTCAAAATACTTGGTTGAATTATAAAATGGACAGAGGAGTTTTAAACGGTTTAGGGCTTTCTATCGGGTATCAATATCAAGTTGATCGCTCTCCATGGTTTGTTTCTGACGACCAAACTTCAGGCTTGCCGGATTATTTCCGTTTGGATGGATCGCTTACCTATCAAAAAGGAAAAATGACCTATAATCTTATTGTCAACAACATCTTAAACCGATATTTATATTCTGGTGGAAAATACGATCCGGGGTATTTTTACTGGCAGGCAGAACCGGGGACTAATTTGAGAGTTTCAGTTGGATATAGATTTTAATTAAAAAAGTTAGTAAGCAGCTAAGATTCTAAGTCACTGAGTTTTTAAACATATTTAACTTAGAATCTTAGTCCCGATAGCTATCGGGATAGAAACTCAGAAGAAAATGAAAAAAAATAGTCTTAAAAAAGCAATTGGAAAAATACACTTATGGCTCGGATTGTCTTCGGGTATAATTGTGTTCATCATAGCCATTACGGGCTGTCTGTATGCTTTTCAGGAAGAAATTCAAAATAGTACCGAAGAATACCGTTTTATCGAAAAACAAAACAAAGCTTTTCTTCCGCCTTCCCAATTGGAGGAAATCGCTAAAAAAGAACTTCCCGGAAAAGCCCTTCATTCCATCAAATACAATGGAACCGAGAAATCAGCCGAAGCTATATTTTTTCATTACGAACCTACTTACTATTACATCGTTTACCTCAATCCCTATACTGGAAAAGTGCTTGAAACTGCCAATATGGATGAAGGTTTTTTCAAATTCATACTCGATGGCCATTTCTATCTTTGGCTACCACATGAAATTGGACAAACAGTTGTTGCTTCGGCTACTTTAGTATTTCTGATACTTTTACTTTCAGGACTATATCTTTGGTATCCTAGAAATAAAAATGCGACCAAACAACGCTTTAGTTTCAAATGGAAAAAAGACACCAAATGGAAACGAAAGAATTATGATTTGCACAATATCACCGGTTTTTACATCCTTCTGATTGCGCTTATTTTTGCCATAACCGGTTTGGTTTGGGGTTTTCAATGGTTTGCTTACTCCTACTACACTGCACTAGGAGGCGAAAAATCATTAATCTATCAGGATCCGGTTTCAACAAAAACAAACACGACCGTAGCAAAACCATTGGATAAAATTTGGTTATTAATGCAAAAAGAATACCCAACGGCAAAATCCATAGAAGTGCATCCGCCTGAAAATGACAGTACGGCCATCGCCGCCAACATCAATCCGGAGGAAGGCACTTATTGGAAAATCAATTACCGTTATTTTGACCAATACACTTTGGAAGAAAAAGAAGTAAATCACATTTTTGGCAAATATCAAAATGCCGACGTAGCCGACAAATTAATCCGCATGAATTATGATCTCCACACGGGAGCAGTATTCGGGCTCGCCGGAAAAATATTTGCTTTTTTAATCAGTCTTCTTATTGCTACACTTCCTATTTCGGGATTTTATATCTGGTGGGGAAGAAACAAAAAACAAAAAGCTGAAAATAAAAACGGTCATTTAATCAAATAAAATAATGCTAAAACAACCAAAGGTTTAAGGTAGCCGCTTTAAACCTTTTTCCTTTTTTATACTCTAAAGAAAAACAGAATAAAAACTCCATTTAAAGCTTAAAATAATAATTGGTTTTGTATGATTTATTTTTACATTTGCACTATTTTTATTTATTCTAAATAGTATTTATTTTTTTAATCAAAAAATAATAATAAAACCTAATTCCCCATTAATAACAAACCATTATGAGAAAAAATATTTTCATTGTTTTTACTTTAGCAACTGCATTATTTGCCAATGCACAGCAAAAAAACACTCTTTTGGATCAATCTTTTTGGAAAACAACTCCTGATGTAACCGCTGTCCAAGCCGAAATCGCAAAAGGCTGTAATCCATCAGAATCTAACGACAGAGCATTTGATCCGGTAGTTTTGGCCATAAATAACGATGCCCCGAACGCCACCATAAAATTCCTTTTGGAACAACCCGGAAACGGAGTTGACAAAATGACGCACGATAATCGCATTTACCTTCATTGGGCCGCTAGCAAAGGAAACGTGGAAATCATTAAATACCTAATTGCAAAAGGATCAAACGTTAACCTCGAAGACAGTCACAGTGCTTTTCCTATTACGGCGGCCGCAAGCAGCGGACAAAAAAACACTGCTGTGTATGACGCTTTTTTCAAAGCCGGTATTGATCCAAAAAGAAAATATCAGGATGGTGCTAACCTATTACTAATGGCAGTTGCCTTCGACAAAGACCTAACCCTTACCAACTATTTCGTATCCAAAGGAATGTCGCTGAAAGATGTGGATAGCGAAGGTAATACTGCTTTCAATTATGCCGCAAGAACGGGTAATATCGCATTATTGAAAACACTTTTGGAAAAAGGAGTAAAATACACGGACAATGCACTTATTTTCGCAGCACAAGGTTCCCGAAGAGAGTCAAATACTCTTGAAACCTACAAGTATTTGGTAGAAGACTTAAAAATAAAACCCACTGCGACCAACAAAGAGGGACAAAATGTATTGCATTCATTGGTTACCAAAGCCAAACAAACAGAAATCATCAGTTACTTTTTAAGCAAAGGAACAGACGTAAACAAAGCAGACAACGATGGCAACACACCATTAATGATTGCAGCTTCGGGAAGAGAAAACAATGGTAGTTTAGAACAATTATTGGCTATCACAAAAAATATAAATACGCAAAACAAAAAAGGAGAATCTGCATTGACCAAAGCGATACAATCCGGAACAACTGAAGCCGCAACTCTTTTGCTAGAAAAAGGAGCTGATGTAAAAGTGCTTGACAAAGACGGAAACAATCTAGGCTTTTACTTAGTCGATTCATACCGTCCACAAATGCAGGGAATGGGAGGAATGGGTCGCGGCCCCGAAAATGGCAACGCACAAAAACAGGATCCATTTGCAGCCAAAGCAAAATTACTTCAGGACAAAGGATTAAATCTAGCCGCTCCGCAAAAAAACGGAAGCACACTTTACCATTTCGCAGTAGCCAAAAATGATTTAGCTTTGCTGAAAAAATTGAGCAACTTAAATATCGATATTAATGCCAAAAACAAGGATGGTTTAACCGCTTTGCACAAAGCAGCGATGATTTCAAAAGACGATGCAATCTTGAAATACTTGCTTTCTGTTGGAGCCAACAAAGAAATCAAAACCGATTTTGATGAAACTCCATTCGCTTTGGCAAAAGAAAATGAGTCTTTGTCCAAAAACAAAGTGTCTATAGATTTTTTGAAATAATTAATTAAGGTAACATTAAGACAAAACCAACATCTCTGACAATTTTCTGATGTAATTTTATTTAATGTAAATTCAACATACTGCTTAATTAAAACATAATTTACAATTCATAACGCAACATGAAATCAATTTTTAAAACAGTCTTAACGGGCGCATTAATCTGCCTTTTATCTTTCCAAGCCACTGCGCAAATCAGTAAATACAAATGCATGCTTCAAATGTCCAATTATATGGGTGAAGGAGCTTACATTGTAGTTGCAATTATAAGCCCAAAAGGAGATTACGACAAAACCCTATATGTAATGGGCGATAACAAAAAATGGTACAAAACGCTGAAAGAATGGCATAAATTCTATTCTAAAAAACCGACCGACATCAGTGCCAAAACAGGCGCATCGGTTACAGGCGGTGACCGTAGTACCACTACAATCGAAATAGAAGATTCAAAAATCAACAAAGGATATAAATTGCGTTTTGAAACCGCGGTCGAAGACCAAAAATATTATGTTGATGATTTGGAAATTCCGCTCACAACCGAAGCAATGGCCGACAAAACTGAAGGTAAAGGTTATATCCGCTACGTGAGATTGAATAAAATATAATTTTTTAAATTTTTATCTGCGAAAATCTGCAGAATCTGCGTAAAACAACAGCACGCAGATTCTGCAGATTTTTAAATAAAATCCCTTAAACATAACTACATCAATGACTCTTTCTTTCTGGCGCTACGCACACTTGGCTTTGGCGGTGTTTTCTTCTTTGTTTTTATTATTGACATCAGTAACAGGGACTATTCTTGCGGTAGATGCCATTCAGGGAAAACTGCCTCCATACAAAGTGGAAAATTTCGACAAAATAACGCTGGAAGAAACATTACCAATTCTCAAAAAAACATATCCGGAAATAACCGAATTGAGTGTTGACCACAATCAATTTGTAACATTGCAGGCTCTTGACAAAGAAGACAATGATGTCAACGCCTATATCGACCCAAGAACAGGAAAAGTTTTAGGGAAACCCATTAAAAAAAGTGAATTCATTCAGTGGATTACAGGGCTTCACCGCTCTTTATTTCTCCACGAAACAGGACGCTTTTTCGTTGGGGTTATTTCGTTTTTGTTGGCCTTAATTTCCATTTCAGGTTTTGTCCTTATCCTAAAAAGGCAAAAAGGTTTACGCAACTTCTTTTCCAAAATCATAAAAGATTATTTTGCCCAATATTACCATGTCGTTTTAGGAAGATTCGCCCTGATTCCGATTTTGATAATTGCCCTTTCCGGAACGTATTTGACGTTGGAAAAATTCAATTTTTTCATACCTAAAAAAGATTCCGCAGAAAAACTTGAAACAGTAAGAGCAACATCAGTTTCAAATAAAACTTCGGTCTTTAAAAACACATTATTGGCCGATGTCCAAAAAATCGAATTCCCTTTTTCAGACGATCCAGAGGAATATTACATCATCACTTTGAATGACCGCGAAATCGAAGTCAACCAAGTAACAGGTGCCGTTATAAGCGAAAAACTATTCCCGACCACAGCTCTTTTGGCCGATTTAAGCCTTGACCTGCACACTGGAAGAGCCAATGCTTTTTGGGCGTTCATTCTGGGATTGGCAGCCTTAAACATCCTGTTCTTCATTTACTCGGGATTTGCGATGACATTCAAACGAAGAGCAAGCCGAATCAAAAACAAATTCAAAGCCGAAGAAAGCAAATTCATTTTATTGGTTGGTTCCGAAAACGGCAGTACGCTTCGTTTTGCCAATGCGATCCACAAACAGTTGATCGCTCACGGTGAAAAAGTTTTCCTTACCGAAATGAATAACTATTGCGTATATCCAAAAGCGGAGCACCTTATTATTTTTACCTCAACCCACGGATTGGGTGACGCTCCTTCCAACGGAAACAAATTCAAATCCTTAATTTACAAAACGGAACAGAAACAAAAAATCAAAGTGTCAGTAGTTGGCTTTGGTTCAACTTCCTACCCTGATTTCTGTGGATTTGCCAAGGACATCAATTTTATATTAGAAAAACAAAATTGGTCAGAACGTCTTCTTGAACTGCAAACCGTAAATGACAAATCTCCTGATGAATTTGTCAATTGGGTAAAATTATGGAATGCCAAAACCGGAATTCCACTTTCCGCTGTCCCTTCAATATACAATGACACTCCAAAAGATTTGGAAAAAATGATCGTATTGGACAAAACTGCGATTTCAGTAAACGGATTTACTTTTTTAGTCACGCTTCGAACGAATAGAATGAGCAAATTTGATTCAGGGGATTTACTCGCTATTTATCCGGCAAACGATACACGAGAACGCCTCTACTCCATCGGAAATATCAAAAGCAACATACAACTGGCTGTCAAACTGCATCCATCTGGTTTAGGCTCTAACTATTTATATAACCTTAACCCAGGTGAAGTCATAAAAGCGCGAATCATTAAGAATCCTGCTTTTCATTTTCCAAAAAAAGCGAACAAAGTGGTCTTTATTTCAAACGGTACCGGTATCGCCCCTTTTCTCGGAATGATTGAACAAAACAAGAAAAAAACAGAAATTCACTTGTATTCCGGCTTCCGGAGAGCAACAGAAACAGTTTTAGGCTATAAAAAATTTGCAGAAGAAAGCATTCAAAAACAGCAGCTCAACAGTTTCCATCTAGCACTTTCCCGTGAAGCAAACCACAATTATGTTATGGATCTGATAAGGCGTGATACCACTTTTTTCGCTAATTTACTTGCGGAGAGAGGCGTGATAATGATTTGCGGTTCACTTGCCATGCAAAGGGACGTAGAACACGTTCTCGATGAGTTGTCTCTTAACAGAACCAATATCGGAATTGCTGAATACAAAGCCAAAGGACAAATACTGACGGACTGCTATTAATTTTTTTGAAGCGGAAAGATTAGGCATTTTTGTAATCATGGGTCCCGCTTTCGCCTTTATCTCTCCGCTACGCTACGAGGATATCGGCTCTCTCGGGGCTAAAGAGAAGCATTTGGCATTTTTATAATCATCGTCAGACCTAACAGGTTTTAAAAAAACAAATGTTCGGAAGACATGAATTGGTTGAATTCGCTAGATTTTACGCACAGTTTGTCATTCCGAGGAACGAGGACACGAGCGAAAGCGAATTGGCGAAGCAATCACACTAGTTGGTTACGTTATGTGATTTCTCCCGATGGTCGAAATGACAAATCTTTGCGAATAATCCGTTACGAAATATCAATTTTAAAAAGAACAACATATTCTAAGATAATACAGTATTAAAAATAAGTATTTTACGGTCTTCCGAACACTTGTGTTTTTAAAACCTGCTAGGTTTAA
The DNA here is from genome assembly GCF_027111335.1 of Flavobacterium aquiphilum. Lineage (NCBI taxonomy): Bacteria > Pseudomonadati > Bacteroidota > Flavobacteriia > Flavobacteriales > Flavobacteriaceae > Flavobacterium > Flavobacterium aquiphilum. The sequence goes on from NZ_CP114288.1 coordinate 4,383,417, forward strand.
CCATAATACAAACTAAATAATATGAAGTCAAAATCCATTTTAAACCTAAAACACTTTCTACTTTTCAACTTACTACTATTTAGTCTTTCAAGCAACAGTCAAGTGCTACGAAAAAGAACCACCCTTCTCATGGGCGGCAGATTTGACATCACCATTGTGGCCAACGATTCATTAACCGCCGAAAAAAACATAGATGCCGTAATCGCCGAAATCACCCGAATCGAATACCTAATCTCCGATTGGAAGCCCAACACGCAAATATCCGAAGTAAACCGAAATGCAGGCATTCAACCCGTAAAAGTTGACAAAGAAGTTTTTGAATTGACGAAAAGAGCCATTCATTTATCGGAACTAACAAACGGCGGTTTTGACATCAGCTTTGCCGCGATGGACAGAATTTGGAAATTCGACGATTCCATGACCGAAATGCCTTCGGCGGAAGCCATTAAAAAATCGGTAGAAAAAGTTGGTTACAAAAACATAATTTTAGACAGCGTGCAATCTACCATTTTCCTGAAATTAAAAGGCATGAAAATTGGTTTTGGTGCCTTGGGCGAAGGCTACGCAACCGATAAATGCCGAGCCCTAATGCTTTCAAAAGGAATCAATGCCGGAATCGTAAACGGATCGGGCGATATGAGTACTTGGGGGAAACAGCCTAACGGAAAACCTTGGAAAATCGGCATCACAAATCCTTTCCATCCTGATAAACTTTTAAAAGCCGTAACATTGGAAAAAGGTGCGGTAACCACTTCAGGCAGTTACGAAAAATTTGTTGTTTTTAATGGCAAACGCTACTCGCATATTATCAATCCCGCAACGGGTTATCCTGTAACCGGACTTTGCAGTGTGACGGTTTTTGGCCCAAATGCCGAGACTGCAAACGGCTTAAGCACTTCCTTAATGGTATTAGGAAAAACGGCAGGCCTAGACTTACTCAAACAATTCCCTGATTATAGTTGTCTAATGATTACTGATGAAGGGAAAGTAGTGAAGTCAAAGAATTTTAGAAGTCAAAAAAGCATCAGGGACTAAAAATCACTCATTGGCCGAAATCCATAACCCAAATCTCACATATCCAAACACCAAAAATCATTAATTTCAGTGTAAACCTTCCCCAAGAACTGCCTTTTGCATAGAAAAAAAGAGATTTAAACAAAATCAAAATGCTGAAAAACAACAAGTTAAAATTTTACAAAAATATTATTAATATTTAGTCTAAATAAGTTGTGGTATCAAAAATGAGGTTTTATATTTGCATCGTTATTTTTAATTATTCCAAATAAACGACATGAAATATATTTTATTCCCCCTCACATTTATCGCTTTCTGTTTAAACAGTCAGGCACAAGATATTGCAAGTAACACAAACAGTCAAAAAGATAATAGCCTTTATTATTTTGCATCCGACAGCATTAAATCAATTAATGATACTGTAAAGAAAAAAGGACAACAATTAAAGGAAGTTATCGTAACCGGAAACAAACAACCAAAACCGGTTACCGCTTTACGTTCAGGAATAAAACCAATGGATGCTCCACAAAGCGTTCAAATCATTGAAGGAGAAGTTATCGGGCAACAACAAGCGATTCGTTTGAGCGAAGTCTTAAAAAATGCCAATGGTGTTTATGTAGGTTCTGCCCGTGGAGGTGCTCAGGAATCTTTTTTCTCCAGAGGTTATGATATGTCTGCCAACAATATGTTCAAAAACGGTTTCCGTTATAATGGGGGTTCTATCCCAGAAGTTTCTTCACTTGACAGGGTTGAGTTTTTGAAAGGTAGTGCCGCCTTATTATATGGTAACGTTGCACCAGGAGGAATCTTGAACTTGGTAACTAAAACACCTTCTTTCAAAAGAGGTGGTGAAGTTTCAATGCAAGTGGGAAGTTATTCGTACTACAAACCTACGGTAGATTTCTACGGCCCTCTAAATAAATCTATAGCTTATCGTTTTGCAGGTTCTTATGAAAACTCAGAAAGTTTTAGAGACGTAGTAAAAAACGAGCGTATATATGTAAATCCTTCATTCTTATTTAATGTAACTGAAAAAACTCAAATTACAGTTCAAGGAGATTATTTAAAAGCAGATTGGACTCCCGATTTCGGAACTGGGGCAATTACTACAACTTATACATCAACCATTGTCGATGTACCACGCTCAAACTTTTACGGAGCGCTTTGGTCTAACGGAAAAACTAAATCAGGAAGCGGTTCGGTTTTATTAAACCATGATTTTAACAAAAACTGGAAACTTAATTTCAACACTTCTTTCCAAACTTACGACAGAGCATCTAAATCAACTGCTCAATTGGCAACTGTATTGCCTAATGGAGACTGGACCAGACCTTTGGTCGAAAACAAAAACTTAGAAACAATTGTTGGTGATCAATTGAGTTTACAAGGAAACTTTAACACAGGAAGCATCAAACACCAATTATTTACAGGTGTGGATTGGGAAAATTCATTTGCAACTGCTTATACTTTTGCGTTCAATCCTGCAAATTATGACACGATCAACCTTTACACTTTTGATCCTGCAAAACAAAGAAATGATATCCCAAACTCTAGAGCAACCCAAATCGTAAAAACCGATACAAACCGCTTTGGCGCTTACTTCCAAGATTTGATTTCTATTACAGAGCAATTTAAAGTTTTAGCAGGTCTTCGCTGGTCTTGGCAAGAAGCTGAAGTAACTACTTATAAAGAAACTTCAAAAAACAATATTCAAACTGTTGCTCCTGAAAATGCAGTACCAACAGTTACTCCAAAACGTTTAGACAATGCTTTTTCGCCAAAAATTGGATTAGTTTACCAACCAACAAAAGACATGTCGTTGTTTGCAAGTTATTCTAACTCATTTACTCCAAACACTGGAACAACAGTAGATTTGAAGCCTCTTGAAGCTTCAATTATAGATCAATACGAACTTGGAATCAAAAAAGATTTCTACAAAGGAATGCTGACTACTAATGTTACTGTTTATCAAATCACTAATAGTAATTTAGCTCAAACAGCTCAATACAAAGCTGATGGTTCACTTAACTCAGATACCACAATCAAAGTTTTAAGCGGAGAAACAAAAAGTAAAGGTGTTGAAGTTGATCTTACCGCAAGACCCGTTGAAGGGCTAAGCATCATTGCAGGTTATAGTTATAACGATATGCGTTACACTAAAACATCAGGATTAAACGGTAGTTTTATCGAAGGAGATCGTGTAGTAAGAACTCCTCAAAACACAGCTAACTTAAGCTTCTTCTATACTGTGCAAACAGGAGTATTAAAAGGGATATCTGTTGGAGCGATAGGAAACTACATTGGAGACCGTCTAGGTGGATGGAACAATCAATATGACAACGCAAAACCTGATGGAATTTGGCACAGAGAAATTCCTTTAGAAGGCTACACAACAGTTGATGTTTCTGCAGGATATACTTGGAAAAAACTCTCTCTTCTTTGCAAATTATCAAACATTACAAACGAGTTGAATTATACAGTACACGAAAATTACAGTGTTAACCCAATCGCTCCTCGTCAGGTAATGGCAACTTTAAAATATCAATTATAAAAGGACATCATTTTTCTAAACAATCAAATCCGCTTCGTTTAACAATGAAGCGGATTTTTTTTTAATAAATTGAGCAGAAATAAAAGCTCTTCTACTACTTATTTTATTAGCTTTGGTCCAATGAATTTTTAAAATAAATAGTATGCCTAGTCCTGTTTCAGAATGCCTATATTGTCAAAACAATGACACTTTACATCAATTAATGATTAAAATTTGTGATTTGGAAGTATCACAATTATTCCTTTTCAAAGAACAATCCTACTCAGGCCGTTGTAATGTAGTTTACAAAGATCACGCTGTCGAGCTATATGAGTTAACCGATGAACAACGTAACGCTTTTATGCGCGATGTGGCGAAAGTGGCAAAAGCCATGGCTGCCGCTTTTAACCCAACGAAAATTAACTACGGGGCTTACAGTGATACTTTGTCACACTTACACGTACACATTGTACCGAAATACAAAGACGGATATGGTTTTGGAAGTGTATTTGAAATGAATCCTCAAAAAACATATTTATCGGATGCCGAATATGCAGAGGTAATCGAAAAAATCAAAGCGAATTTGTAAAAGCTGAAAAAATAAACCCGACAAGTTTTAAAAACTTGTCGGGTTATTTATTTTAATCAAAAGTTAGACTACTTCAATCCAGCCAAACTTTGCTCAATTGTAGCAATTTTAGAAAGCGCATCGGCTTCTTTTTTGCGCTCGTTTTCAATAATTTCAGGTTTTGCATTGGCGACAAACTTTTCGTTTGATAATTTCACCTGCACCGATTTCAAGAATCCTTGAATATAAGTTAACTCTTCAGTCAACTTTGTTATTTCGGCTTCAACATCAATATTTCCGGTAATCGGAATAAAATATTCATTCGATTTTACACGGAAAGACAAAGCACCATCCACTTTGGCAGAAACATATTCGAAAGCAGAAATATTACCCAATTTCGTCACTATTGAATCAAAATACGCTGTCATCTTCTCACTATTGATTGCTTTCAATTCGATAGCATCTTTAAACGGAATATTCTTGTCTTTACGAATCGTTCTGATTCCCGAAATCACATCAATTGTATTTTCAAAATCAGCTATTAACTGTGCATTGAACGGTTTAATTTCTGGCCAAGTAGAAACAATTAATGCTTCTTCTGGAGTTCTTTCAGCAATTAATTGCCAAATTTCCTCGGTCAAGAAAGGCATAAATGGATGTAACAATTTCATGTTATTTTCCAACATTTCTATCGCTTTCGCAAAAGTTACGCTGTCAATCGGTTGTTGATAACCTGGCTTAATCATTTCCAAGAACCAAGAACAGAAATCGTCCCAAACCAATTTATAAATTCCCATCAAAGCATCAGAAATTCTATATTTCCCGAAGTTGTCCTCGATTTCCAAAAGCGTTTGCTGCAATTTAGCTTCGTACCATTCAATCGCTACTTTCGAGGATTCCGGTTGCGGAATCGTATCTGATACTTCCCACCCTTTTATCAATTTAAACGCATTCCAGATTTTGTTAGAAAACGCTTTTCCTTGGTTACATAATTCTTCGTCAAACATAATGTCGTTTCCTGCAGAAGCACTCAAAAGCAATCCTACACGAACTCCATCGGCACCGAATTTCTCAATCAATTCCAACGGTTCCGGTGAATTCCCTAAAGATTTAGACATTTTTCGTCTTTGCTTATCACGAACCAAACCTGTCAAATACACGTTCGAAAATGGTTTTTCTCCTGCATATTCATATCCAGCAATAATCATTCTGGCAACCCAGAAAAACAAAATATCTGGTCCGGTTACCAAATCATTGGTAGGATAATAATATTTAAAATCTTCGTTTTCAGGATCCATAATTCCTCCAAAAACAGACATTGGCCACAACCAAGAAGAAAACCAAGTATCAAGAGCATCGGCATCCTGACGAAGGTCAGAAATTAGAAGTGAGAAGTTAGACGTTTTTTCTTGTGCTAATTTCAAAGCTTCTTCAATAGTTTCAGCAACTACAAAATCTTCTTTCCCGTCACCATAATAGTAAGCCGGAATTTGTTGTCCCCACCACAATTGGCGAGAAATATTCCAGTCTCGGATGTTATTCAACCAATGTGCATAAGTGTTGTCGAAACGTTTTGGGTGCAATTTAATGTCACCTGTTTCCAAAACCGATTTGATGGCTGGTTTTACCAATTCTTCCATTTTCAGGAACCATTGATCAGACAAACGAGGCTCAATTACCGCTTTGGTTCTTTCAGAAGTTCCCACTTTATTCAGGTGGATTTCGGTTTTAACCAAATCACCATTCGCTTCTAATTCTTTTGCAATCTCGGTACGAACAACAAAACGGTCTTTACCTTGATAATGCAAACCAAAACTGTTCAGCGTTGCATCATCATTGAAAATATCAACAATTTCAAGATTATGTTTCTCTCCAAGGGTTTTATCGTTCATATCATGAGCCGGAGTCACTTTCAAACAACCAGTCCCAAATTCCACATCAACATATTCATCTTCAATAATAGGAATCACTCGGCCACAAATAGGAACTATTGCTTTTTTCCCTTTCAAATGAGTAAAACGATCATCATTCGGGTTGATACAAATTGCTGTATCCCCAAAAATAGTTTCCGGACGTGTCGTAGCAACAGTCAGAAAATCTTCGCTTCCTTCGATCTTATATTTAAGGAAAAATAATTTTCCTTGTTGTTCTTCATAAATAACTTCTTCGTCTGACAAAGTCGTTTTTGCCTCCGGGTCCCAGTTTACCATTCGGTAACCACGATAGATCAAACCTTTGTTGTACAAATCCACAAAAGAACGAATTACCGATGCTGACATATCCGGATCCATTGTAAACTTGGTTCTTTCCCAATCGCAGGAACAACCCAATTGTTTCAATTGTTCCAAGATTGTCCCTCCATATTTGTCGGTCCATTCCCAAGCGTGTTTCAAGAACTCTTCTCGGGTCAAATCATTTTTATTGATTCCTTCCGCTTTCAATTTGGCTACTACCTTGGCTTCGGTGGCAATAGAGGCGTGATCCGTTCCCGGAACCCAGCAGGCATTGAAACCTTTTAGACGTGCTCTTCGAATCAACACATCCTGAATCGTATTGTTAAGCATGTGCCCCATGTGTAACACTCCTGTTACGTTAGGCGGTGGAATCACGATAGAGTAAGGTGTTCTATGGTCGGGCTTAGAATGAAAATAATTATTTTTCATCCAATACGCATACCATTTGTTCTCAATAGTTTTAGCGTCAAATTGTGCGGGAATTGTCATTTTATTGTGGATTCTTTTAATCGTTAATTTAAATTTCAACTTAACCAATTAAACAAAAAATTGATTAAATAAATAAACTTCTAACTCTTTGGTTTGATTTTTGATATTGAAATAAAGCACAAAAGTAAATAATTAAGAACAGTATAAAAAGCGAAATAAAAAATTGTGCATTAATTAAAAGATACTATATTTACTATACCTACTAAAAAACAATGACATGAAAAATATTATTTCATTTATCGTATTACTCTTTTTGAGCACTATTGGCTTAGCACAAAGTGGTCCAAAAATCAAAATCCTGCAGGCAGAAAACACTGTCGATTATGGGAAGGTGTACAAATCAAGCGACAATGGTGTCCGTAGTTTTACATTCACCAACATCGGTGATGCGCCCTTGAACATCAACGGAATTCAATCTACCGCAAGTTGCACCATATTGTATAAACCGAATCAAGCTATTGCTCCCGGAAAATCAGACCGAATTGATATCAAATACAACATGACTCCCGGACCGATCCGAAAAACCATTACTTTAGAAACCAACGCGGTTAACTATGATGAAGGCAGGGTACCTTTAAAAATCAAAGGGGAAATACTCTCCAACTAAAAAAAACTAAAAACGCTTTTAAAATTAAAAGCGTTTTTTTTTATAAAATATCATGCAGTTGAAAGGTAAATTTCAATAGTTGATTATTTCTTTCTACCTCCAAATAAATCCACTTATCATCTTCCGACTTAAACATTTCGTTCAATTTTTGAAGCGAGTATTGATACACGGGCATTTTATTAACTTTAACAATAATATCACCTACCCGCAAACCTGATTCTGCTGCCGGTGATTTTTTGCGAATATTGGCAATTTCATATACCGGTTTAAGTTGGAATTTATATTTAAAATCATTGGTAACATTTTTTCCGTTGCTATCAAATGAAATTGCCCCAACTATTGGAACTGTTTCCATTTTCACAGTTTCCTGTACCCATTGCAAACCATTATGTTTTATTTCGATACCACTCTTATTATAACTGAATGGTTCGTCATAATAGGAATTTTTTCTTAAATATAACTTCTCATTTTGATAGTCAAAAACAACCGAAAAGCGTTTTAAAATTTCGCCCCCAACAGATCCCACTCGATCTTTTACCATACGAACACTCTTTATTGAAGTGGAATCAGGAAACGCAACAATCGGATGTTTAAAATCATAATTATCAAATGAAAATTCAGAGATCCTAGCCCTTCTGCCTTCAACATCTCCACTAAATCCTTTCCCTAAAAAATCTTCAAAATTTTTAGCAGGCACTTTAATTTTTTCGGATATGTTTTGAAAAAGCCAAACCGAATCACTATTCCCAATATCAACTAACAATTTCGCTTTAACCGGTTTTTCTTCCATAAAAATATCCCCCATCAAATACGGTTTAAACCGCTCAACTGTAATTGGGGTAACTTTGAATTTTTTCTCAATTTTTTTTCGATTAGCATCATCATTTTTATAAATAATGACTTTTTTTGATGCATAATCAATTCGAACTAAATTATCTTTAAAAAATTGATAGCCAATTATCCCATTTACAGGGATTCCTATTTGAGAAGAAAGATTGAAACTCTGATCGAGAATAACATAAATAAGCTGATGATAGGATTTCATTCCATCTAATTCCAAAATATTATTGGTAGTTTTCAAGCCTTCAATTGCTTCTTCACTTCCCAAACCTCTCAATGTTATTTTTTCTGTATTAAAAAATGTAACTTCAGGATTATCTTCCAAACTAAAAAGAATAGTCTCCTCAACTCCGGTATCCAAAAGAAAATTCAATTCTACACCATTTACTTTTATTGGGATAAAAACTAAATTATTGATTAAGACTAAGGGCACGGTTACTTTTTCGACTCCTTTGTCAAACACAAAACCATCCTGGCCAAAAACTGGCATTATCATTAACAATAAAAGAAAAAATACACATTTTTTTTTCATTTAGTTATATTTCTATATTATTACTCAATTATACGATAATAATGAACGAAAAACAACAAAATTGGGATATTGTTTACAGTTATTTTGGAAAATAAATTGCAAATTTGCACCTCAAATTTTACAATCATGCCTGAAATTTCAATCAGAGGTCGAAGAATGCCGGAATCGCCAATCCGAAAATTGGCTCCTTATGCAGACATAGCTAAAAAAAAAGGGCATAAGGTCTATCATTTAAACATTGGACAACCTGATATAAAAAGCCCTGAAATTGCGATCAAAGCAATAAAAAATATTGATTTAACCATTATCGAATACGGTCCTTCTGCGGGATACGAGAGTTATAGAAAAAAACTGGCCCAATTTTATACTAACCAAGATGTAAAAGTGGGTTATGAAGATATTATGATTACTACAGGTGGCTCTGAAGCACTTTTGTTTGCCCTTGGAAGTATCATGGATCCGGGAGACGAAGTTATTATTCCGGAGCCTTTTTATGCCAATTACAGTGCTTTTTCTGAAGAATCAAGTGCAACAGTAGTGCCTGTAATTTCGAACATCGAAAGCGGATTTACACTACCCACAATTGAAGAATTTGAAAAAGCGATTACATCAAAATCAAAAGCAATTTTAATTTGTAACCCAAATAACCCAACAGGATATTTATATTCAGAAGCTGAAATCAAGCAACTGGGGGAATTGGTAAAAAAACACGATTTGTTTTTGATTGCCGACGAAGTGTATCGTGAATTCATATATGACGAAAGAGACAAACACTTTTCGGTAATGAACCTTCAGGGAATCGAACAAAACGTAATCATGATTGATTCGGTTTCTAAAAGATACAGTATGTGTGGTGCACGTATTGGCTGTATGGTCACCAAAAACAGAGAAGTTATTGCTGCTGCAATGAAATTTGCGCAAGCTCGTTTATGCCCGCCTACAATTGAGCAAATTGCTTGCGAAGCCGCTATTGATACCCCTCAAAGTTATTTTGACGAAGTAATCGTTGAATACAAAGAACGAAGAGATATCTTAATCAATGAATTGAACAAAATTGATGGTGTAATTGTAAAAACTCCGAAAGCCTCTTTTTACTGTATTGCTCAATTACCAATTGATAATGCCGATAATTTTGCGCAATGGCTTTTGGAAAAATACGAATTAAACGGAGAAACCGTAATGATTGCGCCTGCTGCAGGCTTCTACTCGACTCCTGGCGTAGGATTGAATCAAGTTCGAATTGCCTATGTTTTGAAAAAAGAAGATTTAGTTAATGCAGTGCGAATTTTAAAAGAAGCTCTTGCAGTTTATAATTCTTTAAGCAAGCAACAGACAATAAGCAATACGTTTTAAGCGTTATACTTATTTTCCAACTGTTAAATCTAAAAGCAATATCATTCAAATGGTATTGCTTTTTTGTTTTATAACAAACGGTTAACCATAAAATTTTATTTTACCGTATAAGGCATTTAAGATCATTCAAGGCTATTTTGGATAATTATTAATGTGAATTTTACTAAGCTTAAGTTTTAGGGAGAGACCTAACAGGTTTTTAAAACATAAGTGTTCGGAAGATATGAATTGGTTGAATTCACTAGGTTTTACGCACAGTTTGTCATTCCGAGGAACGAGGAATCACACTAGTTGATTACATTATGTGATTTCTCCCGATGGTCGAAATGACAAATCTTTGCGGATAATCCGTTGTCTAAATATCAATTTTAAAAAGAACAACATACTCTAAAGACAATACAGTGTTAAAAATAAGCGTTTTACAGTCTTCCGAACACGTGTGTTTTAAAAACCTGTTAGTTCTGAATCACAGAATGTTATTTCAGTTCTTGATTTTTATTTCTGATGAAACAAAAATGTTGCTCATTAGCCCCGATTGCAGTGGAAATCCTTGTAAGTCGGTGTTCGGCTTATAAGATTGTAACGGAAAGCGGGAGCAATGTTCCTAAAAATGCAAAATGTTTCTGCTCCCAAAGGCAATAATAAACGGCTATTTATTGATAGAATTAAAAGCCAAAATTGATAGAAAATGTTTCCTTTTTATTAATTATCTTTACCCTCTAAAAATAGACAATCATACTAACAGTAACTTTTAATGATAAACAACGAAGAATTTCACGACGAAATAGGAAACAATCATATTAGTACCAATGCTAAAAACCCTGTAAGAAAAGATGCTTTTGCCATTACAGACGAAGAAAAGATTGAAAAAATAAAAAAAGACGTCGAAAACATTCTATTGACTTTAGGAATGGATTTGACTGACGACAGTTTGAAAGGAACTCCAAACCGTGTTGCCAAAATGTTTGTAAAAGAAATTTTTGGCGGATTGAACCCTGACAAAAAACCAAAAGCCTCCACTTTTGAAAACAATTACAAATACGGAGAAATGTTGGTTGAAAAAAACATTACTGTTTACTCTACCTGTGAACACCACTTATTACCTATCATCGGGAGGGCTCATGTGGCTTACATTTCGAGCGGAAGAGTTATCGGGCTTTCAAAAATGAACCGTATTGTAGAGCATTACGCCAAAAGACCACAAGTACAAGAACGTCTGACCATGCAAATTGTTCAGGAACTGCAGCAAGCTCTTGGAACAGAAGATGTGGCTTGTGTGATTGATGCCAAACACCTTTGCGTGAATTCAAGAGGAATCAAGGATATCGAAAGCAGCACCGTAACTTCTGAATTTGGTGGTAAATTCAAAGACCCACAAATAAAAAGAGAGTTTTTGGACTACATCAAATTAGACACCAATTTCTAGATTAGGCCAAAAAAAATTAATTTTAAAAATCTAACCATTAAGAAATTAAGTAAATTAAGGTTTGAAATTCTTAATTCATTATATAAAATTCTTTTAAGCCTTCAATTTTTTAATTGTCACATTTCCTAATTATACAAAAATGCCTTTATACAAGACCCAAAGCTTAAAAATATACAATTCTCTTTCGGGAGAAAAAGAAACATTTACACCAATCAATGAAGGAAATGTGGGAATGTATGTGTGCGGACCTACGGTTTACAGCAATGTACATCTTGGAAATGTGAGAACTTTTATGTCTTTTGACGTAATCTTTAGATATTTATTGCACTTGGATTACAAAGTGCGCTATGTTCGAAACATTACTGATGTGGGACATATTGTGGACGATGTGGATGAGGGTGAAGATAAAATTGCCAAAAAAGCACGTTTAGAACAATTGGAACCTATGGAAGTGGTGCAACGCTACACTGTAGATTTCCATAATATTTTAAGTGCTTTTAACTTTTTGCCTCCAAGCATTGAACCAACTGCGACTGGGCATATTATTGAACAAATCGAAATAATAAAAACCATTATCGATAAAGGAATTGGTTACGTAGCCAATGGTTCTGTTTATTTTGATGTGGTTAAATTCAATGAAACCAATAATTACGGTATATTGAGCGGTAGAAATATCGAAGATATGCTTGCCAATACACGTGACCTTGACGGACAATCTGACAAAAGAAATCCGCAGGATTTTGCACTATGGAAAAAAGCCGAACCGCAACATATTATGCGTTGGCCTTCGCCTTGGAGTGATGGTTTCCCTGGCTGGCACTTGGAATGTACAGCCATGAGCACCAAATATCTTGGTAATCATTTTGACATTCACGGAGGCGGAATGGATTTGAAATTCCCACACCACGAATGTGAAATTGCGCAAAATGAAGCTTGTACCGGACACACACCTGTAAATTATTGGATGCATGCCAATATGCTTACTTTGAACGGTAAAAAAATGGCAAAATCTACTGGGAACAATATTTTACCGGGAGAGATTTTAACTGGAGACAATCAGTTTTTAAGCAAAGCTTTTTCAGCATCGGTTACCCGATTCTTTATGATGCAAGCTCATTACCGAAGCATCCTTGATTTCTCTGACGAAGCGATTATCGCAGCCGAAAAAGGATACAAAAGACTAATGGAAGCCATGGAATCTTTAAAAGGGATTTCTGCGGGAGTTGACAGTTCCATTGATGTTGCGGCTTGGAAACAATTGTGTTATGATGCAATGAATGATGATTTCAACACACCAATTCTTATTGCACAATTATTTGAAGGCGTTCGTTTTATTAATTTGTTAAAAGACGGAAAAGAAACTTTAAATACTGTCGATTTAAAATTGTTCACAACAACTATGCAAGCATTTGTATTTGATGTTTTGGGATTGGAAGAAGAAAAAAACAACGGTAACACAGATAAATTGGAAGGTGTTGTTAACATGCTTATCGGCATGCGAAAGCAAGCCCGCGACAATAAAGATTTTGCAATGTCTGATCTAATCCGTGATCAATTGATTGCTTTAGGCATTCAGTTAAAGGATGGGAAAGAAGGAACAACATTTAGTATTCAGTAATTAGCGATTACAAATCTGAATTCTGAAATTGAAATTTATGTTAAACAAAATCCTCATTTATCCATTTGTTTTGCTCGTGAGGTTTTATCAGGGTGCAATCTCCCCTTTTACTCCAGCAGCCTGTCGGTTTGAACCGACCTGCTCAAGCTATATGATTCAGGCTTTGCAAACACACGGATTATTTTATGGGGGTTATTTAGGGATAAAAAGAATTTTGAGATGTCATCCTTGGGGCGGAAAAGGTTATGATCCGGTGCCTGAAAAAAAATGCAGCCACATTCATTAAATCTTACCTTTTTGTTAACACAACCAATTAAAGGAAAGTAATATTTTCACAAAAAAATTAAAAAATAAATGACACACGCTTTAAACATTGTTTGGAATCCCTCTGAAGGTATTGATCTAGGTTTTTTTGTTGTTCGCTTTTATAGCTTAATGTTTGTAATAGCTTTTGGATTAGGCTGGTACATTATGAAACATATTTTTGAAAGAGAAAATATTGCTATCGACAAACTGGATTCTTTATTTGTTTGGACCGTGTTAGCCACTTTAATTGGTGCACGTTTGGGACATGTTTTCTTTTACGACTGGGAATACTACCGCAACAATCTGGCAGAAATCATTTTACCTTTCCGTTTAAGCCCTAAATTCCAATTTACAGGTTATCAAGGATTGGCAAGTCATGGAGCAGCAATTTCAATTATTGTTGCAATGTATTTTTTTAGCAAAAAAGTGCTTAACAAACCTATTTTATGGATATTGGACAGAGTGGTTATTCCTGTTGCCAGTGGAGCTATTTTTGTGAGATTGGGAAATTTTTTCAATTCGGAAATTGTAGGTAAAGAAACTACTTCTTCGTTTGGAATCCGTTTTGTTAGAGATCAGTTTAGTCCTAGAGAAGCAGTAAATGCGACACAACTTTCTACTCCAAAAGAAGCATATAACGCCATTGCAACCAATCCACAATATGCTAACTTATTAGAACAAGTTCCAGCTAAACATCCAGCGCAATTATACGAGGCTTTTTGCTACATTTTTGTTTTCGCGATTTTATTTTTCCTGTATTGGAAAACAGATACAAGAAAGAAATCTGGCTATTTGTTTGGCTTGTTCTTAGTTCTTTTATTCACGGTTCGTATTGTAGTTGAATCTGTAAAAGAAAGCCAAGGCGGATTTGAAAGCGAATTAGGAAATGTATTATCAACCGGACAATGGCTGAGTATTCCTTTTATAATCATCGGATTGTATTTTATTATTAGAGCAAAGAAAACCGAAGAAATATAGATTGGAATTGATTGATATAAAAAACAGGCTGCACAAAATTGTGCAGCCTGTTTTTTTTTTAGGCTAAAACCACCACGCACTTCGGGCACCCTCCAAAGGGGAAATCGTTCCAAAAACAGAATCAGACTTAGACCCTACTTTTATTTATTGTAAATATCCAAAAGCCAATTGTAGAAACTGTCTTTCCATTGTAAAACCGAATGGCCTTTGTCATAAGCCAAACCAAAACCATGATCTCCTTTGGAAAAAATATGTAATTCTGAATTGTTAACTTCAGCCACTATTGCAGCCAAACCGGGTATAATCTCTTTCATGGGCATTTTTTTGTCGTCTCGGGCAACGGCCATGAAAATAGGTGGCAAAGCCAGAACGTTGTCTATTCTTTTGAAATTGCTCAGCGTATTTCCGTGATAAATTAACCCCACAAAAGCGGGTTTCCAATCTATTGGTTCCTTGGCTTCGGTGGATTTAATGGCGATACGTTCACTAAGCCAACCTCCCGCCGAAAAGCCCAAAATTCCAATTTTGTCTTTGTCCATTTTTAAACTTTCCGCTAATTCCTTCATCTTCAAAATACCCGTTCTCGCGTCCTGATAAATGGCTCCTTTATAATCATCCATCGGAATAATAAATTCTCCTTTTGCATCTTTTCTGTTCGTCCTGTATTTTACGACCATGCAATTAATCCCCTGACCTGAAAGCCAAATCGCCAAATCAGTTCCTTCTTTGTCCACCCAATTGGTGGTAAGACCTCCACCAGGAAATATGACTACTCCAATATGTTTGTTGTTCGATTCCGAAGCCGGAAACATTTGATAAGTGGGAACAGAAATATTACTGATAACCCTGTTTTTATGGGACAATGACTGCGGATTGATCACCGAATCGACAACCGTTTCCGGATTGGGATGGCTGATGGGATTTTTTTCAATTCCGTTTGGATACAACGGCAATTCCGGATTGGTTTGGGCAAATAGAGAAGTACAGTTTATTACTAATGAAATGGAGAAAATAAGAACATTTTTTTTCATGTGATGGTTAGATTAATAATTGATATATTTTTCAAAAATAGGAAAAAATAGCTACAAATATTAAAAACAATTCTGTAATAAAAATTTACGAAATAACACTAAAAGCATGGCCTAATCTCAGATATACAATTACTGTTTTATAGACGAATGATAACGAACTATCGCCATAAACTTAAAACAAAGCCATCCCAAAAATTACTATCGGGATGGCTTCTTTATTTAGTTTAAAAACAATTGGGTCAAATGATTTTCATACAGTTTAAATTCTTGGTCAATATCAGGGCTTTTCATGATATCGTGAAAATGGATACTTTCCAAGGGCTTCATTCCGGTGAAAGCATTCATTCTGTGGAAACCAAATAAAGGTCCATTATCAACACTTGTTTCACCAAAGAATTCCCCAGGTAACGTGAAGGCTTCTTTCGGAGCATTCCATGAAGTGGTTACCATGTATTTTCTTCCGTGCAATGTTCCCCCAGTTCCGTAATTTATGGCTGGATTTTTGGACGAACGCCCGTCACTTTTGTAAATGCCCTTATCATGCCCATCGGTAAAAACCACATCTATGTATTTCTTGAAAGCATGCGGTAACTGAAACCACCAAATTGGGGTATGATAGATAACCACGTCCGCCCAAACAAATTTTTCAACTTCCTGAGCCGGATCGTACTCATCGTTCACATCGGTACTTTTCACTTCAAAATCTTGATGATTCTGAAAAAAATCGGCGGTGACATTGGCTATTGTCTGATTGAATCTTCCTCCCGAATGACCAAACTTCTGTCCGCCATTAATTATAAATATCTTTTTCATTTTTTATCTTATTTAAATTGATGTTACAAAGTTATAACTGAATTATCTATTATTAAAATAACATAATTCATACCTTTGTATCATAATTATAATACTTATCGAAAATGATAAATCTAGAATGGTACCGAACTTTCAAATACATTTACAAAACAGGAACTTTATCAGGAGCTGCCGAAGCCTTGTTTATTTCACAACCGGGAGTAAGTTTACATTTAAGTTCGTTGGAAAGTTATGTGGGTTACAAATTATTCGACAGAACAAGTAGAAAAATGATCCCTACCGAAAAAGGGAAAGTGCTCTATAATTTCATTACTGATGCATTATGCAAACTGGAAGAGGCCGAAAAGAATTTTCAAAGAAGTACCGAGAAAAACACACCGACCATTAGCATTGGAATGTGTTTCGAAA
This sequence comes from Flavobacterium aquiphilum, assembly GCF_027111335.1. NCBI lineage: Bacteria > Pseudomonadati > Bacteroidota > Flavobacteriia > Flavobacteriales > Flavobacteriaceae > Flavobacterium > Flavobacterium aquiphilum. The sequence continues at coordinate 4,400,164 of NZ_CP114288.1, forward strand.
CTTTTCAGATCACTTTAGAACCTTATTTGGCAACTTTTCCTTTTAATGTGATTATTCAGTTTGGTGAATATCCTGAAATGATTGAAAACCTAGACAAAGGTATTTTGGACTTAATCATCACTCCACAAATGATTGTCAAAAGTGCTATCGAATACCAGGCCTTCTCATCTGAAACCATTGTCCTCATTTGTGGCAACGAAACAGATTCTGATTCCTTTGACATTTTAAAAGAACAAAACGATGTAAAAGCAATTGAAGAATGGCTAAAACAGCAAAGATGGTATGGGACCACTGGTGACATGGAGCATTTAAGACGCTTTTGGCAGCTTAATTTCAACAAACATGCCGATTTCAGGCCGAACTACATTGTTCCAAATTTAAACTCAATTGTACGTTGTTTAAGCAACAGTAACGGATTGGCGGTAATTCCCGATTTCTTATGCAAAACAGAACTGGAGAACGGAAAAATAAAACTTTTATGGGAAGGCAAAACATCTTTGACAAACACATTGTATTTTGCAAACAAAAAACAAACTAATTACAACAACGAAATTCAATTAATAAAAGACACCTTTATGAAAATTATGTAATTGACAATATTCAAACAGCGATTACCAATTTCTATATAAAACAAAAAAGGATTCAACTCTCGTTGAATCCTTTTTTGTTTTATAATTCTATGTTATATTAACTAAGCTGAGCTTCTTGATGCTTAACTTCAACATTATGTTTCTCTTCTTTTGAAATGGTATCAACCAAAACAGGAGTAGCGATAAATAATGAAGAATATGTTCCGATAATAATACCGATAAGCATTGCGAAGATAAATCCTCTGATAGACTCTCCACCGAATATAAACATGATTAACAATACTAAAATCATTGTCAACGAAGTATTGATAGTTCTTGACATTGTAGAGTTAATCGATTTGTTTACAATTTCTGAGAAAGATCCTTTTGTTTTACCATCCAAGAACTCACGTACTCTATCATATACAATTACAGTATCATTCATAGAGTAACCGATAACTGTTAAGATAGCCGCAATAAAGTGCTGATCGATCTCCATTCCAAAAGGCATGTATTTCCAAAGTAATGAATATACTCCAAGTACAAAGATAACATCATGTGCCACAGCAGCAATCGCACCTAAACTATATTGCCATTTTCTGAAACTGATTACTAAATACAAACCTACGATAAGCATTGCTCCTAAAACAGCCCAATAAGCATTTGTTTTAATATCTTCTGCAACTGTTGGTCCAACTTTAGAAGCTTGTACAATACCTAATTTTTTACCGTCAAAAGTCTTAACGAATTTATCATAAGTCATATCAGCAGCGTAGTGTTTTTTCAAAGCTTGGTACAACATTTTGTTCACCTCTTCGTCAACTGCACTACCAGTTTCCTGAATTTTATATTTAGTTGTGATTTTCAACTGATCGTCTTTACCAAATATTTTAGCTTCGGCACTACCAAATACAGCAGTTAACTCAGCTTTAACCTGCTCAGGCTCCATAGATTTAGCAAAACGAACTTGGAAAGTTCTTCCTCCTACGAAATCCACACCTTGGTCAAAACCATGCGTTGCAATTGATGCAATACTTACGATAGTTACAACAATTGAGAAAAGGTAAGTCCATTTTTTAATTCCTAAGAAATCAAAGTGGAAATTAGTAAAGAAGTTTTTCGAGAAATTAGTTACGAAAGACAAATCGTTTTTACCTGCAATATTTTTATCGATAAAGATTCTGGCAATAAAAATTGAAGTAAATAAAGAGGTAACGATACCAATTAACAAAGTAGTAGCAAAACCTTTGATTGGTCCAGAACCGAAGATAAACAATACAGCTCCAGTCAAAATGTGAGTTACGTTAGCATCTACAATAGAACGCATCGCTCCAGTCCAGCTGTAAGAAGCTTTAACGGCCTCGTCCAGTGATTTACCAGCCCTTAATTCCTCTTTAGCTCTTTCATAGATAATAATGTTCGCATCTACCGCAGTACCCATTGTTAATACGATACCCGCAATACCAGGCAAAGTAAGTACAGCACCTAAACTAGATAAGATTCCAAACATGAACAATAAGTTCACAGCCAAAGCAATATTTGCATACCAACCTGCTTTACCATAATAGATAATCATCCAAAGAGATACTAAAAGCAATCCAATTACTGCAGAGTTAGTACCATTATCAATAGCTTCCTGACCCAAAGATGGTCCTACAACTTCAGATTGAATAATTTCAGCAGCAGCAGGCAATTTACCAGCTCTCAATACGTTTGCTAAGTCTTTAGTTTCAGTAACATCAAAGTTTCCAGAAATTTCAGATCTTCCTCCTGCAATTGGCCCACTAGAAACACCTGGAGCAGAATATACAATATCATCAAGAACGATAGCAATAAATCCTTTTTGAGTATAAGCTTTTCCTGTCAATTCTTCCCATTCTTTAGCACCTACATTATTCATTTGCATAGAAACAGCAGGTTTACCCATTTGGTCAAAAGTATCACTAGCATCTGTTACAACACCACCACCCATTGAAGCTACATTGTCTCTGTTACCTTTTAAAGCATATAATTCAACAACTTCAACTTCTTTTTCTTTAGCATCTTTAATAGTAGTTGGTTTTCCCCAAACAAATTTTGCATAACGTTGATCACCAGATAATAAAATTCTGATATCAGGTCTTTTGAAATAAGAATTGATAGTAGCAGTATCTTTTGGAGAGAAAAGACCTAAAACTGGTCCTCCGCCTTGAGCAACAATTTTATCAATAATAGGATTGTTTCCTTTTTTAGTAGCTGTAGAATCTTTTCCATCAGTCAACAAAGCACTCAATGAATCTTTTGCTACTGCTTTAGTCTCAACTTTGGCAACTTCAGATTTTTTCAAAGCCTCATTAGCAGCCATAATAAAACTACCAATTTCTTCAACTTTATATGTTTCCCAAAACTCTAATTGAGCCGTACTTTGTAATAATTTTTTGATACGATCAATATCTTTAGCACCTGGAAGCTCTACAAGAATTCTTCCTGACTCTCCTAATTTTTGAATGTTAGGTTGAGTAACACCAAATTTATCGATACGCTCTCTCAATACTTTAAAAGCACTTTCAACAGATTCATCAACTTTTCTTTTGATTACTTTTTGAACTTGAGCATCTGTCATTTGAAAAGTAACACCACCATCTCCTTGCAAACTTCTGTTAGCAAAAATATCAGGAGAAGCTAATTTTTCTTTTCCTTGGGAATTGGCTTCGAAAGCTTCAAAGAAAGCATCAAGATAAGTTTGATTTCCTTGTTGATTTTTAGTGGCATCCGCCAAAGATTTATTAAAAACTGGATTTTTCGAATTATTTGACAACCCTTTCAAAATGTCTTTAACAGAGATTTGAAGAGTCACGTTGATTCCCCCTTCTAAGTCTAGCCCTTTATTGATTTGCTTGTCTTTTACTTCATTGAAAGTAAAATCAGTAAACCCTAAGCTAAACACTTTTTCTTTACCAATTGAATCCAAATACTTTACTTCTTTTGCTGGATCTCCTCCGGCAAAAGCTTTTGCGTCACTTTTAACTTTGTTCGAGACAAAAGTGAACGAAAGTTGGTAAATACTTACCAATGCAAATAGAATTGCGAAAAATTTAATAAGTCCTTTATTCTGCATTACTACTAAAATTAATTAATTTTTTTATTCTTTTTGTTTTAAACCCTATAAAACAAGCCATTACATCAATTTTGAAAAACAAAAATAAACTGCACGATTTGTATCATTTTTTTTAAACCGAGCAAATATATAATTAACGGAAAGATTAACCAATTTATTTATTAATTAATATCAAAAAAAAGACTGCAATAATTGCAGTCTTCTTATTTTACACGCAAATTATTATGCCAAAACATTTTTCAAATCAGCATTCATATTTCTTACAGCATCTGCACTTTTTGCAAAAGCCGCTTTTTCAGCATCATTTAATTTAATATCAACAATTTGCTCAACTCCGTTTTTACCTATTATACAAGGTACTCCGATGCAAATATCGTTTTGTCCGTACTCACCTTCTACAAAAACAGAACAAGCAATCATTTTCTTTTGGTCATTCAAAATACTGTCAACTAAGTAAGCAACTGAAGCTCCCGGAGCATACCAAGCTGAAGTTCCTAAAAGACCAGTTAGTGTAGCTCCCCCTACCATAGTAGCCGCAGCCACTTTTTCTAATTCTTCTTGAGATAAAAATTCAGAAGCAGGAATACCATTATAAGCAGCTAATCTTGTTAAAGGAATCATTGTAGTATCACCGTGACCACCGATAACCATCGCAGAAATATCGTTAGATGGCTTATCCAATGCTTTTGCTAAATAATATCTAAAACGAGAGCTATCCAAAGCTCCACCCATTCCAATTACTCTGTTTTTTGGCAAACCTGTAGCTTTCAATGTCAAATAAGTCATTGTGTCCATCGGATTTGAAACCACAATAATAATCGCATTTGGTGAATGTGCCAAAACGTTATCAGCAACAGTTTTTACAATTCCAGCATTAATTCCTATTAATTCTTCTCTTGTCATTCCCGGTTTTCTAGGAATTCCAGAAGTAATAACAACTACATCACTATTCGCTGTTTTAGAATAATCATTTGTAACCCCTGAAACATTGGTATTAAACCCAGTATTTGTGGCACATTGCATGATATCCATAGCTTTTCCCTCAGCAAAACCTTCTTTGATATCCAATAATACTACTTCACTTGCAATTCCTCTATAAGAAATTGAATCCGCACAGGATGCTCCTACATTCCCGGCTCCTACAATGGTAACTTTCATTTTTATTTGTTTTTTTATTAATATTAAAATCAAAAAAACGAAAACGCAGCTACACCCAAAAATTACGCATCGATATTTGCGTAAACTGCATTTTTCTCAATAAATTCTCTTCTTGGTGGCACTTCATCACCCATTAACATTGAAAAAACTCTGTCTGCTTCAACCAAACTATCTATTGTAACCTGTCTCAGCGTTCTGAAATTTGGATCCATTGTAGTTTCCCACAATTGCTCAGCGTTCATCTCTCCAAGACCTTTATATCTTTGGATAGCGGCACTTCCACCCATTCTTTCATTCGCCTGATCGCGTTGAACATCTGTCCAGGCATATTCTTTTTTATTTCCTTTTTTAACCAAATACAAAGGAGGAGCAGCGATATAAACGTGTCCTTCTTCGATTAATTCCTTCATAAAACGGAAGAAAAACGTCAAAATCAATGTAGAGATGTGACTACCGTCGACATCGGCATCACACATGATAATCACTTTGTGATAACGTAATTTTGAAATATTCAAAGCTTTACTATCTTCTTCAGTTCCAACAGTTACTCCAAGTGCTGTAAATATATTTCTAATCTCTTCGTTTTCGAATACTTTATGGTGCATTGCTTTTTCCACATTCAAAATCTTACCTCTCAAAGGCAAAATTGCCTGAAAAGCACGGTCACGACCTTGTTTGGCCGTTCCACCCGCCGAATCTCCCTCGACAAGATATACTTCACATTTTGCTGGATCCTGCTCAGAACAATCCGATAATTTCCCAGGCAAACCTCCACCGCCCATAACGGTTTTACGTTGTACCATTTCACGCGCTTTCTTAGCAGCATGACGTGCCTGCGCCGCTAAAATCACTTTTTGAACTATGATACGGGCATCATTTGGATTTTCTTCCAAATAATTCTCAATCATTTCACTCACCGCTTGACTCACAGGAGAAACCACCTCACGGTTTCCAAGTTTAGTCTTGGTTTGTCCCTCAAACTGTGGCTCGGCAACTTTTACCGAAATAATCGCAGTAAGACCTTCACGGAAATCGTCTCCGGAAATATCAAACTTCAATTTTTCCAACATCCCGGAAGCATCAGCATATTTCTTCAATGATCTCGTAAGACCAGTTCTAAAACCTTGCAAGTGAGTACCTCCTTCGTGTGTATTGATATTATTTACATAAGAAAAAATATTCTCCGAATAGCTTGTATTATAAATCAAAGCCACCTCAACAGGAATTTCCCCTTTTTCGTGATCCATGGAAATAACATGAGCAATAATTGGCTCACGGTTTCCGTCCAAATATCTAATGTATTCTTTTAAACCTTCAGTAGAATGAAATGTTTCTGAAATAAAATTCCCGTCCTTATCTTTTTCTCTTTTATCGGTAAAAACAATAGTGATTCCTTTGTTCAGGAAAGCCAACTCACGCATACGAGCCGAAAGAGTATCGTATGAAAACTCCGTTGTTTGCGTAAAAATAATTGGATCTGGGTAAAAAGTTTGTCTCGTACCTCTTTTATCAGTTTCTCCGATTTGTTTTACCGGATACATTGCCTTACCTCTTTCATATTCCTGCTCATAGACTTTTCCATCTCTAAAAACAGTCGATGTCATGTGAACCGAAAGTGCGTTCACACAGGAAACCCCAACTCCGTGAAGTCCTCCGGAAACCTTATAAGAATCTTTATCGAATTTACCTCCCGCACCAATTTTAGTCATTACAACCTCAAGCGCAGAAACCCCTTCTTTTTTATGTAAATCAACCGGAATACCACGACCGTTATCTTCAACCGTAATAGAACCATCTTCATTGATATCAACCCTTATCGAATCGCAATAGCCTCCCATTGCCTCATCAATCGAGTTATCTACAACTTCATAAACTAAATGATGTAAACCTCTTATACCTACATCTCCAATATACATCGATGGACGCATTCTTACGTGCTCCATTCCCTCTAAAGCCTGGATACTGTCTGCTGAATAGCCCTTCTTAATCTCTTCGCTCATATAATTTAATCTAAAAAATGTGTTTTTTCGTCTTACACGCAAATATATGAAACCCTATAAGAATTAATGGTTAAAATCCCATTTTAAGTTGTTAAGTTATTAACAAAAAGACGAAAATATCTGTTTAAATTTCGGTATCAATAAAAAAAACAAATTCAGCTTCAAAAATTAAATTCAAAATGCAATTTTAACTCATTAACCTGCGTCAACTTTTTATTTTTTGGAGCAGAACATTTGGCTTTTTTCTCAAGAATCCTCCCGCTATTCACTACACACGAGCGATAGCGAACTGACGAAGTAATCTTGTGGACTGAACCCCAGTCCACAAGGATTTTCACTTCACACGAGCGAAGCGAACTGGCGAAGCAATCGGGGCTAAAAATCAACATTTTTGCTTTTTTGAAGGCAACAATTATTCACCGCCCAAACCTGACAGGTTTTTAAAACCTGTCAGATTTAAAACCATAAAAAAATGGCTTGCATTTTTCAACACGAGCCCTTTCTAAAAATAATATCTAAATAAAATCAAATTTCTAACATTCCTAACATCCATCTCCGACACTATTCAGCAATTTTTTCAAACAAATTAAAAACTTGAAATACTGCCAACTGTTTGTACTTTTGCACCATGAACGACAATTTTAAAAACGAATTTTTCGGAATAGGAATACAAAACGGTAAAACCCCTGAAAACTTAGGCGTTTTATGGAGAACTGCTCAAAATATGGGAGCAAGTTATATTTTTACAATCGGTAATCGATACGCTAAACAAGCATGCGACACGCATAATGCAGTAAAATCGATGCCTTATTTTCATTATGAAACTTTTGAAGATTTCCTCAATAACATCCCTAAAGGAGCACGTTTAGTAGGTGTCGAATTAGATGAAAAAGCCGAAGATCTGGAAACCTTTGAACACCCAAGACGCTGTGTGTATTTATTAGGTGCTGAAGACAACGGTCTTTCCAAAAAAGCAATTGAAAAATGTCACTTTCTGGTAAAATTCAAATCTGAAAAAAGCCTGAATGTATCGATTGCAGGAAGCATTGTCCTTTACGACAGAGGACTTAATAAACCTCGGTCATAGATTACCTCATTCTTTACCATAAAAAAAAGCGGATTTACTTTTGTAAATCCGCTTTTCATTTCAAACCTAAATATCTTAATTATTTATAATTCGGACATTCATTTCTTCTACCTTTTTAGCAGATAAAAGTGTCGGTGCTCCAAACAACAAGTCATCGCTGGTTCCGGTTTTCGGGAAAGCCATTACTTCACGGATGGATGCCTTTTTCTCCAAAATCATCATCAAACGGTCAATTCCCCAAGCGATTCCTCCGTGTGGTGGTGCGCCGTACTGAAATGCTTTATACATCGTTCCTACGCTCTTAATCATTTCTTCTTTGTTGTAACCCATATTTCTATAAGTTGCTTCCAAAATCTCCGATTTATGCGCACGAACCGATCCTCCGCCAATTTCGTAGCCGTTCAGAATTAAATCATACTGTTGTGCAATGATCGTTCCTATTTCGTTGTCGTCACCTTTCATGTGTTTTTCCAAATCATAAACAGCAGGCATAGAGAACGGATTGTGAGTAAATGTCCATCTACCTTCGTCTGTTCTTTCAAACATTGGGAAATCAACTACCCAAGCCGGACGCAATTCTTTTGGATTAATCAAGTGCAACATTCTACCCATTTCCTGACGAACAGCATCCAACGCTTTATTGGCCGTTGCATAATCTGCTGCCGAGAAGAATACGATATCTCCCACTTCTGCATTGGTCGCTTTTATAATTCCCGCTGCAATCTCTTCTCCTAAAAACTTAATAATTGGCGACTGCAATTCGTCTTCGTTTACTATAATATAAGCCAATCCTCCCAAACCGTGTTGTTGAGCAATCGCGGTAAGGTTTTCGATTTGACCTTTAGACATACGTTTATTACCTTGCTCTTTGGCTGAAACCTTGATACATTTTACGATTCCGCCTTCTTCAATTGGTTTACTGAATACTTGAAAAGTAGTATCTTTTACAATTTCGGTAATGTCCTGCATTTTTAAGCCGTAACGAAGATCTGGTCGGTCACAACCATAGAAATCCATTGCATCCTTATAGGTAATCACTTCAAATGGTTTCAAAATCCATTTATTTCCGTATATCTTTTTAACTACTTCATTAAACATTTTAGTGTTCAAATCGATAATTTGCTGCATACTAGCATAGGCCATTTCGATATCCAACTGTGTAAATTCCGGCTGGCGGTCACCGCGGGAATCCTCATCTCTAAAGCATCGTGCAATTTGGAAATATTTCTCATAACCGCTCACCATCAGCATCTGTTTGAATTGCTGCGGCGCTTGTGGCAAGGTGTAAAACGCACCGGCTTGTTTACGGGAAGGAACAATAAATTCACGCGCGCCTTCATCGGTTCCTGCGCTCAAAATTGGCGTTTCAATTTCTAAAAATTCTTCTTCATCAAGAATATCTCGCAATAACTTGATTACTTTATGACGGTTCACGATCGCTCGTCTCACCTCATCATTTCTGTGATCCAAAAACTTGTATTGAAAACGAACTGTTTCATTTGTTTTTGCCGCCCTTTTGATTTCAAAAGGCAATGTTTTAGACAAGTTCAAAATCTCCAATACCGAAGTTTCCAATTCGATTTTTCCTGTACGCAATCCAGCATTGTAATCATCTTCATTACGCCCAACCACTTTACCGGTTACAGAAATCACCGATTCCGGTTTTAATTTCACTAACTCGTCAATATTTGGGAACGATTCCCTGCTGATACGAACTTGGAAAATTTCATAACTAGAATCACGTAAATCGATAAACATCAATTCTCCGTGGTCACGAACACTCGAAACCCAACCGGACAACATTACTTCCTGTCCGATGCTTTCTTCTGATAATTGTGAAATTTTGTGTGTTCTATACGTGTCTTTTATAATAATCGGAATTTCAGGGAGCGATTCTTCCTGTACGGAAAAGTCACGACTTGTCCCTACGTTATTATTTTCGGGCAAATTGCGATTATCTTCCTTTACGGACAAGTCGCGACTTGTCCCTACCCCACCTAATTTATCTAAAATAATTTGACGGATTACTTTTCCATTCGCTCCTTTTCCGACAATACCTAAAATCTTTCCGACCAAAATACCTGCTTTTCCTTGGTCTCCCGCTTTGATATCATTGGCGACAGCCTCATTTTCTGAAATCACTTTCGCAATAACCTCCTGTATTTTATCTTCAGAAATGGTGTTTTCTTCAAAATATTTATTGTAGTCAAAAGTTCTGTCTTTCAAATAACCCACAATCGCATTTTGAACTAAAACCGCCGTGATTTTTTCGGCTTTGAATAATTGGAAAATTTCAATTAAATGATCAATACTGTGGATTTCGGCATAATCATCAACTTTCAAATTATTAGCCAAAGTTTTGGCAACAAACAAAGGATCATTTATTTCTTTGTTAATTGTCACAAATGTTTTAGAACGAATCGCATCTGCCGTGAAAAACTTAGCATCTTGAGGCAAAACACCTCCACCAATCAAAATTGATTCCACTGCAAAAGGCAATGCGCTTGTATCTACTTTAATCGCTTCGATTTCTTTTTTAATCGTTACAAAAGGTAAATCCGGCTCAGAAATAAAACGGTAATCCGCTTCAAATTCTTTCTTACGCATTGTTTTGGTCTGCTTTAAATCGGCATCCCAAAGCACCGTCGTTTGATCCGGTCTGAATTCTTTGTGTTCAATAAAATAATTGAATTGTTTTTCTACTTCTTCTTTCAAAGCTTCCACCATAAACTTAAACGAGTTCAAGTTTTTGATTTCGGTTCTTGGATTCAAATCATAACTGTGTTTTTTTCGCAAAGACACAGAAACGTCCGATTTAAACTCTCCTTTCTCCAAATTCGCTTCAGAGATTCCTAAATTCTGAACAATACGCTGAATATATTGAGCATAAGTCGAAGCATCCTCAATATTTCTAATACAAGGTTCCGTAACAATTTCAATCAACGGCACTCCCGCTTTATTAAAATCAACTAACGAAATCTTTTTTTCGTGCATCAATTTGGCAGCATCCTCCTCGATATGAACCTGAGTTAAATTCACAGTAAATTGCGTACCATCATTTCGGTAACAAGAAACGTGTCCGTCAGGGATTATCGGGTTGTGAAATTGCGTAATCTGAATATTTTTCGGGTTATCCGGATATTCATAATGCTTTCTGTCCCAAGAGATCACTTCATTACTAAAAGACGAATCCACCGCTTTTCCGAAATAAATCGCTTTTGTAATCGCTTCTTTATTTACGGCAGGTAAAACTCCCATTTGTCCGGTACAAACCGAACATATATTTTGATTAGGTGTTTCAATTTCTTGATTTGGACAAGAACAAAACAACTTGGTTTTGGTATTCAATCGAACGTGAGTCTCAAGTCCAATTACCAATTCTAAATCGTGGGCTTTTATCGCCGCTGTTAATTGCTCTAATTCCATTATATTGTATCCTTTAAGAAGTTTGCAAACTTCAACACTAATTCATCATTATTTTTTGCTGCAGTAACCTGCAATCCTGTTTTAGTTCCTTGTGGCAAGGTCAATGTTGGTAATTGCCCCAAACTAAAACCAACCGTATAGGCGTCTGACAAATACATTGCCAACGGATCTTTTAAACTGTCTCCAATTTTTGGAGGCATACTTGGTGTAACCGGTGATAAAATAATATCAACTTCTTCGAAATCTTTACTGAAGTTCTCCGAAATCTGGTCTCTCAAAGCCAATCCTTTCAAATAGATTTCATCCGAAAAACCTTGAGACAACACTTGATTTCCGCCTACAATTCTGCGTTTCGTCTCTTCCGAAAAGTTCTCTGAACGTGTCACCGCATAGCTATCAATCAAATTATCACCTTCAATACGGTTTCCATAATTTGTTCCGTCCAAACGAGATAAATTCGAAGCTGTTTCGGCCATTGCCAAAGTATAATAAGTCGAAACCAAAATATCAGATTTGAAAAAATCCAATTCTTTTACTTCAATTCCTTTGGCTTTTATTTTTTCGATACTTGCCAAGAAATCGGCTTTTATTTCAGGATTAATTGCTTCGCTTTCGATAAAGTTTTTAAAATAACCTACTTTTTTCACTTCTGAAGCTGCGATTGCTTCTTCAGAAATTTCAGTTGAAGCGATTGAGGTTTGATCTTTTGGATCTTTTCCACTCATCACATTCAAGACAATTCGGATATCTTCGATTGATTTTGCCAAAGGCCCAACACAATCGGTAGAAGAAGCATAAGCCATAAGTCCAAATCTAGAAACTCTTCCGTAAGTTGGTTTCAAACCATAAATATGATTGTAACCGGCAGGCTGACGAATAGAACCTCCTGTATCGCCACCGATAGAAAAAACCGTATAATCTTTGGCAACATTCACCGCAGATCCACCGCTTGAACCACCGGCAACCAAAGAAGGATCGATGGCGTTTTTCACGGCACCAAAAATGGTATTTTCGCTAGATGATCCATGACCAAAACTGTCACAGTTTTCTTTCACCAATGGAATGGCACCTGCATCCAATAATTTTTGAATGGCGGTAGCTGTGTAAGGCGATTTATAATTTTTCAACAAATCAGAACTTGCCGTAGTGTAAGTTCCTTGCACCATATAAACATCTTTAATTCCAAAAGGAATACCTTCCAACAGACCGATTTCCTCGCCTTTAGCGATTTTGGCATCAACCTTGGCAGCTAAATCCAAAGCCAAAGTATCCAACAAAGAATTTACGGAGTTATATGTATTTTGTTTAAGTAAGTCTAATTTTTCTTGTACAAGAGCCGTACAACTTATTTCTTTTGACACCAATTGTTGGTGTATCTTTTTTATTTGAGAATCCATTTTATCCTTCTATAACTTTTGCAACTACTAAAAAACCATTTTTCTTGTTCGGGAAGTTTTCTAAGATGAGTTGTTTTTCAATAGCCGAACTCTCTACCACAACATCTTCCCTTAAATCACTCACTGACACGCAATTATAATTGACATTATTTAAGGAATTATCATTTAATGAATTGGCATTTTTAATTACATCAAATAATTTGTTCACGCTCTCTGAAGGCAGTGCTCCTTTAATACTCGACAATATGTCGACTGTCATTATTTTGCTCATAATTTTACTTAGTTTTAAAGTCAAACTTTTAAGCTCGCGAAATTACGAAAAGTTTTTTTAGGGATTTCTATTTTTTTTAATGATTTCAATAGCTTTCAGTATAACTAGAGCATATTAACAAGCATTATGTTAAAACCATTTGCATTATATCACATAATTTTGAAATAGTCAGGCAGAATTAACAAAATGAAAATATAAACATACACTACGCTGATTATATCGTGTTTTTTAATTCTTTGTCAACACTTTCTTTTGCAATATAATATTTACATTCTTATGTGATTTTTTATACATTTGATTGAAATAGTAAAAAAAAAGTCTAAATGAGGAAAATCATCAAGGAATTGATTTTTTTTTAGCTTTTAGTTTTGGGCTCAACTCCGAATTAAATATTCTCAAGAAATCATAACATAACTATTTAATTTTAACAACACGTATGAAAAAAGAAAATGAAAGATTATTAGCATTAGATAAAATTTATAATAACATAAATTATATTAGAAATCTTGAAGAGCCTATTGATGAACGTCATTTAGGAAGTATAAGTTGCGTAATTATAGACTATTTAGATTCATACGAATATAATTCAAAAGGTTTATTGCTTTGGTTATTAGGATATTTACATGGATTGGATTCTAGTTCAAAAACCATAAAAGAACAATTAGTATATGTCAAGCAGCTACTTCATGATATAGACAATGATAGATTTCCACTAAAAGATATAAATGGAAATGATGACGATTTCACAAAATATAACTACAAAAGCAGTGACAATTTTAACCAACAAAATAATAGATATGACAACGAAAAATATTATAATGAAAATTTAGATTTGGATCAACAGAACCCAGACTTTTATTCCTAAATTTATTAAACAATAGTAGAATTAAAACGATAAAGATGGATATTTCAATAGCAGTAATTTTATTTCAAATAGGGATTTTTTTAATAATGACTTATGCAGCTTATAAAGGGGTTTGGTATTTGAATATATTGACATTAATAATAATCGTTTTTACATTAGCCAATGTTAATGCTTTTCCATTAATGGCAATACAATTTTTCACTATAATCATTAGTTACACTTTTTGTTTAAATAGAATTAACGCAAATAAATGCGTGTACATTCTAAGGAAAAAGAACAGAATCGAATTAATTTTAATCATACTGATTAATCTTGCAATAATATGCTTAATGATATACGGGTGGACTTGGTTTACTATTTTTTATTTTAAAAACTATGGGGATTTTACTGAAGAATGGTTTTTGCAAATATTAGGCGTAATTTCATACATTATTATGTTAGGCTTCGCATTAATGATTTCTGGTCTTCGCTATTTTCAATTAGAAAAAACAACAAAAGAACTTTTTTCAAGTTTTCAGACCAAATAAATATTGTGGGGTAATAATTATATTTGCAGCGATTTTTTATTTACTAAAAATATTTTCAGAAAAATAATATTCGTAATTATAATAATTGTAATAATTGTAATTGCATTAGCTGTTTTTATAGCAATGGCTAACGGCTAAAATTCACTCCACACTCTCAATCAAATACTTCGTTCCGTTAATTTCGAAAGTAAAACCAACCCTGTTTCCCATTAACTTATTCCCCAACGGAGATTGCGGAGAAAGTGCTATAACATTTACACCTCCAATATTGATTTTTGGCAAAGCCAAAGACAAGTACAGATAAATTCCGTTCGCTTTTACCAAACTACCCAGAATAATGGTTTCTGCCACAACTGAAGCATCTAATTTATCCAAAATCGCTTTTTGCTCCAATACCTCTTTGAGTTTGGCATTAAGTTTTTCCTGTTCGATATGCATCATCGACAAAGCGGTTTCGTGCTTATCGCCTGCCGAGCCTTTAGCATCGTTTTTCGAATCTTCGGTCAAACCTGCAATCATGTCTCGGAAAGCATCAATTCTGTCCTGAACTAATTGAAGGTAATAATTGTATATTTTTTGTTTGAAAATCATGGCAAAGAAAGTTACTAAGTTGCAAAGTTACTAAGAAGCTAAGATATAAAGTCGTCTATTAATGTCCCAATGTCTTCATATCTAAAAACTTCGAAACCTTTTAAACTTAGAATCTTAGCAACTTAGAAATCAAACTTATAATTTCCTCCAGCCATCACTTGAAAGCCCTGAACCTGATAATTCAACCATTTTTGATAATCATTATTCAAAATATTATTGGCTTTGAAAAAGAAAGTAAATCTGTCGTTGTGTTTGTATCTTAAATTAGCATTCAAATCAAAATAACCATCCAAAGTGATTGGCCCTGGCATAACAGTATAAGCAATATCGGTATTCCATTGTTGATCTTTGCGTTCACCTACATAAAACAAGTTGATTCCCATCAGCCATTTTTCAGTTATTGCAAAATCGACTTTCGAATTCAATTCAATCGCAGGTAAGTTCCAAGCTTCCTCCTGAAATTTAGTCGTATAAGTGCTTACTGTAGCATCGGCTTCAAAAGTCACTCCTTTGGCCAAATCTGCTTTGATTTCGCCATATAAATGCATGATTTTCAAATCGTCATATACTATTTGAAATGAATTCCCAAAAGCGTAATTGGCACTTGGATTTTTTTCGGAATAATTACCGCTTTTATACAAAGCTTTATTCTCATCATATATGAATGAGGCTTTGACATCGTAGCTCACTGTACTGGCCAATTTTCCTTTTAATCCAATATTTACATCATACATCTCATAAGTTGGTTTTATCTCCAATGTAGGAGAAACATAAGGATTTCCATCAACAAAACCTTTATAGGTATTTTGATTCACGTTTCCGTTAGCACCGGTATAAAACACCATCAAATCACCAACTAAATTATAGGAAGCTTTAACAGCCGGATACACATAAAACTTATTACTGTTTTTTTCTTTATCCATACTATAGACTAAACCTGCTCCAATATCGATTGTCCAATCATCTCTTCTCATTACAAAACTAGGCACTATCCCCAAATTTGTAAAGCTGTACTTAAGGTCAGAAGTATTGGTTCCTAAATAATCCCTTTTAAAACTACCGTCAACATAATCGACAAAAACTTTTGTTTTTATCGCTTCATCAAGAATGTCAAATTTAAAAGTAGGCGCTAATAGAAAACGATTCTCTGCAGAACTATAAGCATCAGTAAAATGGGTTGCATCCAGATTAACATCTTCCACAGTACTATCTTCAAAAGCAAGCGAACCACTAGCCGTAATTGTATTGTACGATTGCTGCGGATCAATTCCGTTAATTAAGTCCATACTTTCGGCAAGGGTCAATGTGTTCCCAAAACCAGAAGGTAATCCGTACCAATTATAAATTTGGTTTTGATACCCAAGTTTTACTTTCCAAGTCATTTCCTGCTCATTGCCACCATAAAACAAATCGATTTTAGTATCAAAAAATGAATCCTCCAACATAACTTCTTTTATACCTCCTTGCGAAGAATTATGACGAAACATCCCCCCAACATATTCACTATTATTAAGATCTTCATTCACGTACAATTCGGCGTTCAATCGACCGTAATTCCCCAGGCCAACTGTCGCATAATTTTTAAACAATTTCTCTTGTTTTCCTTTTTCAACAACTTGGGCATTTCCTTTAGAAGGAGAAAAAGTAGAAGCTACAGGAAAAGGTAAAATCGAATATTGGACATTTTCTTTTTTAGCATTTTCATCATTGGTAATAACAGGAACTTCTTTTTCTTTGAAAGCATCCGAAATTGTTGGAGTATATGGTTTTACCACATTTACTACTTCAGTCCCAATATTGTCCTTTTTGTTTTGAGCAAATGAAAATTGGGTAAGCAATAAAAGTATCCCCACCCCAATTCTCCCCAAAGGAAGCGGAGTCGAGAACATTAAATACTTACTTATGGATGTCTGTATATTTTTGATTTTCATCTTTTCTCTATTTTCTTTATTCTAAAGTTTATTTTCTAAAATCTGCTTTCTAATTTCTAACTTCTGAATTATGTCTTCTTTCCTAAACTTCCCACTCCCCTTTTGCAATGTATTGTGTTTTTCCTCCGATTTTAATATCAAAAAAATCACCTGTCAATTTTCCGTCAAAATAAATTCGGGAAGGCCTATTGATAAAATCGCCCTGATGATTGACCGTTTTGATTTCAGGCGAATGGTATTTCAAAAGATAAGCCTGTAAACAAGTACTCGCACTTCCGGTAGCAGCATCTTCCATGATTTGATTGCTTTCGATATACAACATTCGGCTTAGCAATTTTCCTTCGTCAAAATAATAGAAATACAGCGCTCTGTGATTTGTTTTACAATGAAACAAAAGCCATTCTTTCATTTTTACCAATTCAAGATTCAAATTCTCCAATGCTTTTTTGCTTTTAAGCGGAACGATCACAAACGCACTTCCAGTAGTCACTTCCTGAACCGGAAATTTATCATCAAAATCGGAAATACTTAAATTACTGAAAGACAACAAACCTTCTTTCGGAAAAACATCAAAAAATTGAGGCTTCGCGGCCTGCAACCAAACCAAATCGCCAGATTGCTGAATTGGAATTTCACCAACTGGAACTGTCAGTTTCAAATTATGCGGTTGGCTTTCGATTATTTTATTCATCAAAACCCAAGAAGTCCCGATGACTGGATGACCAGCAAACTGCATTTCGTGTTCGGCGGTAAAAATTCGAATTTCGGCACTGCTATTTTCAGGTTGAATACTGGTGATAAAAGTGCTTTCGGCAAAATTAATTTCACGTGCGATTTTCTGCATTGTTTCAGTATCCAGACTTTCGGCGTCCAAAAAAACAGCCAATTGATTTCCGGAATATTTTTCCTCGGCAAAAACATCCACGATATAAAAAGGTAATTTCATATTATTTATTTAGTGATTGATGAATTTGTTTTGGCTTCCTCCGATTTTATTCTGGTTAATTCTGCTTTGGCTTCTTCAACCACATCCGAATAATTGCCGAAATTCTCTATCACATTATCCAAAACGTAAGTCGCCTGATAACTATCTTTCAATCCGTAATAGTTTTTTGCCATCAAAACCAAACCTTTGGCTCCAAAATAACGGTAACTTGAATAGTTCTTGGCCAGTTTTTGAATCGCTGTATTCGAAAGCTCAAATTTTCCGTCTTTATTTTTAAAATAAGCGTCATAATACAAAGCTTCTGCAGCGAGTTCTCCTTTACTTACAGTCAACAATTTCGCGTAAGCATCTTTGGCTTTGGCCTCATCGCCAGACTGCATCGCAGAACGGGCTACAATAATCTGAGCATCGCTTTTTACATTATCTTCTGTTTTCGGATTATTCAAAACTCTGTCCGCATAAACTACTGCATTTGCATAATCCTTTGTTTCGTAATAACATTTCATCAAATTCGCTTGCGCAAATGTTTTATTCTGTGGAAAATCGGCTTCTTTTTCAATGCGGACCAAAACCGGACTCGCTTTTCCGCAATCATTACCTTTCAAATATATTTGGGCTAATCGAACCAATGATTGCTCGGTATATTCGCAACGTGGCTGGTTTATTACGTACTCATAATTAGGAACCGATTTATTTTCGGAACCTTCAGCATAATACAACTGCGCCAATTGAAAATTAGCTTTCAGCACATTAACACCATTTGGAAATTTAGAAATATACCCGCTGTATCCAGAAATAGCTTGTTTGTTGTTACCTTGTCCGTACTGCTTTTCGGCTGCTTCAAAAGTATCGTTATCCAACTCCAAATCGGTTACGGCAACAAAATCCAATGTTCGAACCCAACTCGCATACTCTTCCACTTTTCCATTATCCACATAAATGATACGGGCTGTTGAAACCGCTTCGTATGATTCGGGAGTTTTAGGAAAATCAGAAGCTACTTTTTTGAATTTGGCAAGAGCCAAATCATCTTTATCTGAATTATAATAAATCAATCCTTGACGCAAAATAGCTCTTGAAGTATAAGAACTATTTTTAAAATTCGTCACAATTTTATCATAGGTTTTTATTGCCAAATCCTGCTTATTTTCGGCCACATAAGTATTCCCCAATTCAAACAAAGCATCGTCTTGATACTCAGACTTTGGATACAATGTCAAAAACGAATTCAGCTCTTCTATTTTTTTGTTGTTTTTTGAAAGGAATCCGTAGCAAAGGGCTTTTTGGAAATAGGCATAATCACCATCTACACTTTTGGATTCAATTACTTTAATATAAGCGTCCAATGCCTGTTGATATTTCGATGTTACAAATCGGCAGTCAGCAAGGCGTAAATAAGAATCATTCAAACGAACCTTATCTGTTTTATTATTGTCGATTTGACTTTGGAAAGAATTTCCTGCCGCATCGTATTCTTTCAATTTAAAATTGGTATAAGCGATGTTGTAGTTGATGTTTTTATATTCAGGTGTCTCTTTGGCTTTTGACATTTCCGCAAATTGCTGATAACTCAACAACGCTTCTTTATAAGAGTCCAAATTATATTCTGATTCCGCTTTCCAAAAAGAGGCGCGAGCTGTAATAGCAGCATCTTTTGGTTCTTTTATTGCTTTTTCGAACATCAACAAAGATTCCGAATAATTTCCTTCGTTATAGAGTTCCAATCCTCTGTAAAAAACAACTTTTTGATAGGCTGCCCTATTTTCTGAAGTTTTGTTTTTTTCCAATAAACTCAAAGCCTCTTTGTAATTTTTGGATGAAATATAAGAATCAATCAACAGTTTCTCTACAGTGCTATTATTTGGGTTTGAAGGATATTTATTCATGAAACCCAACAAAATCTCAGGAACACTTTGGTAGGAATTCCCAATTTCATAACTCAATTTTGCATAATTCAAACTAGCATCTTCCTGAAGTTTTAAATCAAAATTCATTTCCGAAGCATTTTTGAAAGCATTCAATGCCTGTTGCTTTTTCCCTGATTTCAAATAACTTTCTCCCAAATGATAATAAGCATTTTGGGCGACAAAATCATTCCCATCAATTATTTTATTGAATTGCGCGATGGCATTTTCATAATCTTTTTGAACATAATAGGCATATCCCAACTGATAAAAATCGGTATTGTTCCATTTTCCTTTTTTTCCTTTGTAACCTACCAAATAAGGAATTGCTTTATCGTATTGTTTTAAGTTAAAATAGCTTTCACCAATAATTTTATTCAATTCTGATTTTTCCTCAGGGGTAGAATTTGGCATTGCTTTAATTCCTAAATCAATGGCTTTTTGAAATTCTCCTGCCTTGAAACTCATGTCCGATTTGTAATAGGACAATTTTTCAGAGTATTTTTCATTGCTTGCAACCTGGTCAAATTGTTTATTGGCCTCCACATAATCATCCGATTCATAAGCCATGAAACCCATATAGTATTTGCTTTGCGTTCCATATTCATTGGAATTGGCTACTTTACTAAAATAATTTTTGGCTTCTTTTGTTTTTTTGGAATCAAAATAGCAGTATCCTTTTTGAAAATTATATTTGTCGCGATCGCTGTTTTTCAAAACACTTTCATCAACCTTATTGAACCATTGCAAAGCTTCCTTGTATTCCTTATGATCAAAGTAATAATAAGCAACATCAATGTAAGCTTGGTTTTGTTTGCGGCTTGAAGGGTATTCTTCAACAAAACGGTTAATCAATTCCTCAGCATTTTCCTGATCTGTACGAATAGCACAATTGGCAATATAATAAGCACAATCCGATTTCAAACCTTCGGTCGTGGCGGCATCTTTAACATTCTTAAAAATGATTTGAGCCGAAGTATATTGCTTGTCTTCGTATAAAGAAAGTGCTTTATCGAAATCTTTTAAAGAGTAAGTATAAATGGTTGATTCTTGCGAATAAAGGGAAGTTATTTGAACACTAGAAAAGAATAAAAATAGCCAGGGAAGTTTACGCATCGTTGTTATTATTTATATCGTCAAATATATTATATCTGCTTTTATAACGGAAGGCACTCAACTTTTATTATAAACTATTTTTAAACAAAATCCTTTCCCCAGACCTATCTACAAAAGAGAGAGGAACTAAACTAAAAATCAATATTTACTTTCTTTCGAAATTTTGTCTTTTGTTTTTTGTTTTTTGTCTTTTGATGATTGCTTTTTGATTTTATCTTTTTATTTTTACCCAATAAACAAATTCTATCATGTCACAATCAGTACTGTCTTTAAAAAACGTAAACATATATCAAGAAGGAAAAATCATTTTATCTGATGTAAATTTGGAAGTCAATCATGGCGAATTTTTATACATCATTGGAAAAACGGGTTCAGGAAAGAGTAGTTTATTAAAAACATTGTATGCCGATTTACCATTATTGGAAGGTGAAGGGAAGATTGTAGAATATGATTTGGCTTCCTTAAAAGAAGATGATATTCCTTTTTTGAGAAGAAAGATTGGAATCGTTTTTCAAGATTTCAAATTATTACCGGACCGTACTGTAAAAGACAATATGCTTTTTGTTTTGAAAGCAACAGGATGGCATGATAAGGCAGAAATGGATGCCAAAATAGATGAAGTTCTTGACAAAGTAAACATGAAAGACTTTGCTAATAAAATGCCTCACCAACTTTCAGGAGGAGAACAACAACGAATTGCCATTGCGAGAGCTTTATTGAATGACCCTGAATTCATCCTTGCCGACGAACCAACAGGAAACCTTGACCCGCAAACCAGTGTGGAAGTTCTTGAAGTTTTGAAAAAAATCAATGCCAACGGAAAAACAGTGATCATGGCTACCCACGATTATGCCTTGTTGATGAAGTTCCCAAGCAAAACCTTAAAATGTGAGGATGCCACCATTTTTGAAGTGGTGCAAAGAACAGTGTAATGCTGTCCATTCTTATTCCTGCTTACAATTACAATGCTTTTCCGCTTGTTTTGGAATTGCATAAACAATGTTCTGATTGTGAGTTTAAATTTGAAATTTTGTGTCAGGACGATGCCTCAAATTCAAAATGGAATGAAGAAAACCAGAAAATAAATTCTTTAAGTAATTGTGCTTTTTCTATTAATAATTCAAATCTTGGAAGAGGTCTGAATAGAAACTCATTGGCAGAAAAATCCAAATACGATTTTCTACTGATAATGGATTGTGATACTTTTCCGTGTCAAAATAATTTTATCAAAAAATATCTGGAATTGATCCCGAAAACCTCTATTGCTTTCGGGGGAATTGAATATAAAAAAGAAATCCCCAGCGAAGAACAGCTTTTACGTTGGGTTTATGGAAATAAGAGGGAATCTCTTTCAGTAAAAGACCGAAATAAAAATCCCAATGGTAAAGCTTTAACTTCTAATTTATTGATAAAAAAGGAAATTCTATCACAGTTTCCTTTTGATTCATCAATAACAAAATATGGCTACGAAGATTTGTGTTTTTTGTCGGTTCTAAAAGCCAATAATATCAATGTTCTCCACGTTGACAATCCAAGTTATCATTTGAATTTAGAGACTTCGATTATTTTTCTAGAAAAGACAAAAACAGCGATTGAAAATCTTGCTCAAATTATCAATTCAGGTAAATTCCCAAGCATCGAAAGTAAAATCAATTCGGCTTATATTGTTTTAAAAAAATTAAAACTAGTTTCTGTTTTCGCTTTTATTTTCGGCAAAACAGAATCAAAAATAACGGCCAATTTACTTTCCGAAAAGCCTTCTCTCCTATTGTTTGATTTATACAAATTGGGAAAATATTGTCAATTTTGTTCAGTTTAAATTGTTTAAGAGTTTAAATTGTTTAAAGTTTTAAAACCGCGAATTGCTTCGCCTATTCGCTATCACTCGAGTCGCAAATTTTTAATTTTAAATCTAAAATTGAAACCCCAACTTTTTAAACACTTAAACTTTTAAACAATTTAAACCTTTAAACAGTTCCTCCCACTGCTCCATAATTCCGTCGATTTTATATTTCTTGATACTTTCCTTAGCATTTTTACCCATTTGCAATCTCAAATTTTCATCTTCGATAAGCGATTCCAGTTTCTGGACAAATGAATCGACATTTCCGTCTTCAATCAAAAAACCGTTTACTTCATTGTCTATAATTGCTCTCGGTCCTGTAGGGCAATCATAAGCAACGCATGGCAAACCCGAAGCTAATGCTTCCAATAATGCCATTGGAAATCCTTCGGAACGGGAGGTCATTACCAATATTGATGAAGCCAAATATTTTTCTGAAATATTTTTTACGGGTTCGTTCAAACTTACATTCGATCCCAATCCTAAATCGGAAACAATTGGTTGCAAATAGGTAATTGAATCGCCATAAATTTCCAAAATCCAATCAGAGTGCTTTTTTATTACTTTTTCCCAAATAAGCAACAATCTGTCCAAGCCTTTTTCATAAGAATTTCGGGCAACGGTAATTACTTTTTTGGATTTTAAATCGGCAGAAATATCGTTTTGAATCCAACAAGGATTAGGGATTACCAAACCGTTATTTACATTCCATTCGCTCAAACTTTCATTCGAAAGCGCGACCACTTTTGAAAATTTATTGGCCGAAAAATCTTTGAATCTGTATTTAAGAGAAAGTTTAATTTTTGAAATTAAATCCGATTTCAACTGTTTTTCTTCGACAAATTTTGATCCATGACATTCGAAGATAATTGGGATTTCGCCAGACAAAATAAACGGAATTGCAAACGCTTTCAAACCATTGTCACAAACCACAATTGCATCAGGTTGAATCGCTTCTACTTTTTCTTTCAATGATTTTCTAAAAGCATTAAAAAAATAAAAAGCCTTTCCGCTCAAAATCATGTCGTGAAAAACAATCTTTTCATTGAAGGAATAAAACAATGGAAAATCTCCTTTGTTTTGAGTAAGGACGTGAATTTCATACCCAAACTTTTCGACAAAGTAATTCAGTTTTAACGACAAAACCCGAGCCACTCCTCCTTCATTATTCAGTTTGGGAACGATGTAGAGTAATTTCATTTTTTGAAATTCAGGAATTCATCAAAATCTCTTATATAATCTTCTTCCGAAAAATCATCGGAAGCCAAAACCAAACAAACGGAACCCGAAGAAAAATTTTCCAATTCCCGCCAAATCCCTTTGGGAATAAGCAAACCTATATTAGGTTTATTTAATAGATAACGCTTTTTTTCGGTACCATCATGTAAAGTCACTTCAAAACTTCCGCTCAAAGCTATCAGCACTTCCTGTTGATCAATATGGGCATGCCCGCCCCTAAAAGCGGTACTTGGAACATCAAAAAGATAGTAAATCCGCTTAAAATTAAAAGGCAAAAAATCACTTTGAATAATTCCCAAATTCCCGCTTGCGTCTGCAACAACAGGTATTTCCAATAATTGAATCGCGTTCAATGTTTCCATTTTTAAATCGTGTTAATCTGCATTAAATCCAGCCACTGATTGCCAATTGTATCCAACAAAAAAGGTCCAATACTTTCTTTCGCATTTTGTTTACAATATTGATATAATTTTTCGTCATTGACAAATTCATTCATCGCTTCTGAAAGTTTATCCCAATTTTGATTTTCGACCAAAATTCCGTTTTCTTTATTTTTAATAATCGTTCGCGGGCCACAAGGACAATCAAATGAAACCACAGGAACTTCACAAGCCAATGCCTCCAAAATAACATTTGGCAATCCTTCATTTTTACTGCTCAAAACTAAAAATTTAGCCTTTTTCAAATACTTGAAAGGATTGTTTTGATAGCCCAAAAAGTGGACAAAATCAATTACACCGTTTTCTCCTGCAACTTTTTTTAATGCTTCATCATTACCTTCTCCTACAATTACAAGATGAATTTTCTTTTTGCTCAATTCAGAATTGGCGTAAGCCAAAATCAATTTATCAAACTGCTTGATGTTATTTTCATATTGCCCAATCGCAATTATATATTCAAAATCAAGGTCGATCGAATCGTTACTTTTTTTACAAATTTCCTCTAAATTAACCGGATTAGGAATCGTAACCACATTATTCAATTTATGTTTCCTAACAATCAATTCCTCCATCTCTTGAGTTAATACTACATTCGCATAACAATGATTGTAAATTAATCTTGTCAGCCAGGAATTGTTTGGCATATAATGATCAATCAAAAAACTATGGACGGTAAAAATCGTTTTGGCATTGTAAATTAATCTTGCCAATAATAATTCCTGAAGGATTTTGGTTCGAAAACGAAAATCGATTATAAAATCAAATTCGTTCTCTTTTAGATATTTTCGTAATGAAATCAGCCGTTTAATTTTATTGAATACACCATTCGTTTTATTCTTCAGTAAACCCAAATTGACCAGTTTCCCCGAATATGGATAAGTGACTTCATCCAAAACAATAATTATATGGACATCAATATTATTTTTGGCAAAGAAAAGAGATAAATTAGCCATGACTTTATCGCTACCACCACCACTCAATCGATAACCGATTAACGCAATTTTATATTTTTTGTGGGGCAATATCATTTTCGTTTTGCTATTTTAGTCTCAAATATAACCATAATGCTGAACAATCCTCTCGTTACTATCATTTGTTTGTGCTACAACCACGACGCGTATGTAGTGGAGAGTT
The DNA here is from genome assembly GCF_027111335.1 of Flavobacterium aquiphilum. Taxonomy (NCBI): domain Bacteria; kingdom Pseudomonadati; phylum Bacteroidota; class Flavobacteriia; order Flavobacteriales; family Flavobacteriaceae; genus Flavobacterium; species Flavobacterium aquiphilum. Next base: position 4,425,705 of record NZ_CP114288.1, read on the forward strand.
TGAATGCGGTTCTAAATCAATCTTACCCTTCTATCGAACTTATAATTGTGGACGATTGCAGTTCTGATAATTCCACAAAAGTAATTTCAAATTGGCTTGCTAAAAATCCAGAAGTTCAATTCGTAACCAATGAAACCAATTTAGGGAACACAAAATCCTTCAATAAAGCGCTGAAACTCGCCAAAGGAGAATTCATAATCGACCTAGCCGCCGATGATATTTTGCTACCCAATTGTTTGACATTACAAATAGAAGCCTTCAAAAAAAACAGTTATAAAAACTTAGGAGTCGTTTATGGCAATGTCGAATTGATTACTGAAAACGGTGCGTTTGATTCTTATTTTTTTCCGGTAAACGATCAAAAAAAAGTAATCGAAAAGAGAGCAAAGGGTGACATTTACCTTTCTGTCATTTCTGGCGGAAACAGCATTTGTTCTGTTTCTGCCATGATGAAGAAAAGTATTTTAGATCAATTAGAGGGTTATGACGAAAACTTGGCCTATGAAGATTTGGACTTTTGGATTCGGGCTTCACGCCAATATGAATTTGATTATATTGATGAAATTCTTGTTCAAAAAAGAGTAGTTACTGATTCTTTAGGAACTCAGTTCTTCAAAAAAAATAATGAACCAGCTAGAAAAATAAATCATTCAACTTATTTAATTCTGAAAAAAGGAATAGCACTCAATCGCAACAGAGCCGAGGATTTAGCCATTCAAAAAAGAGTACATCACGAAATTGTTCACTCGTTAAAAATGAATGATTTTAATTTGTTTTTTAAATTTATTGAGTTGCGTTTTTTATTGTTTAAGCGAAAGTTCTTTGCGCATAAATAATAGTTTAATTCTAAATCTGAACAATCAAATATTTCACTAAAGGCTCTTTTTCACTTTCCCAATCACGGCTATAATTATTTTTCAAAAGTTTCGCCGGAATTCCTCCTAATAGAATATTGCTTCCCAAACTCGTATAATCTTTATTGCACAAAGAATTTGAAGCAACAACACAATAATCCGGTGTTCTGGTATTTGGCATTATCGAAGTCCTATTGGAAAATGCATTATAGTGACCAATATAAATTGGACCTTGAAGCGGATAATGTTCGCCATTCAAAGTGTTTTTCATGGGATGAAAATTCGTGTCCATCAATTGTGATTCATGCCCTAATCTAGACCAATCGCCAATAAAAACTTTATGAGTACAAAAAACTTTCACACTAGATCCCAAACATGACATATACCCAAACTCACACTCTGCATTTTCACCAACATACAAAATAACATCTTTCCCTAATTGGGTATATCCGTTAAATATCAGCTTTCCATAAAGTGAAAGTTGCGCAATTCCTTTAGACTTAACTTCTATTTCAAATTGTTGTCCAAAGCCAATCATTGCTGTTTTTATTGGTCCGTTTATTATGATTTCTCCTTGAATGCTTTGAAAATGCACTTTCCCATAAAAAAACACAGGAAGTTTTTTGGCTGTTTGAAACGGAAATTTTTTAAAATTAAAATAGAGCGTTTTTGTCCAATTTACCGAATAGTAAAACTTCAATTTATGATATACAGATCGTAATTTACGATACATTTTCTTCACCATCTCTTTAATCATTTTTCTTTTTACTAATCGAATTAAACAAAAATTTTAAACCAATTTTTTGATTCAAATGATACAAAACAAACCCCAAAGACAAGATTACCATTAATGCCATCAAAGTGTATTTCAAAATTGGATTTGGAACATATCGAATAAAAAATGTGGCAATACACATAATTATGCAAATAATATAAGTTCTGTAAAATTCGGCATCAAAATAAAAATCATATCGCTTTTTTGTAATTATTTTTAAAGCGGTTAAATGTACCAAATAGTATATCAAAAAACTAAAACCAAGCCCTTCCAAACCATATAAATAATAGCCCAAAATATTTAAAATCACCGACAAAGAATTAAAACCAAAAGCCGTTTTAATAAACATATCCGAATCTCCTTTGGCAATTAAAATAAAACCCATCGACCATGAAACAGCACGAAACAACATTGCCAAAATTCCAAAACAAACCATCGGGATAATAGAAACGAATTTTGGCGTAAATAAAATTTTTACAATCAATGGAACAAACGTCAAAAACAAAATTACGATTGGAGTCATTATAAAAACCGACATATATGATTGCTCCATCACACTAATTCTTACTTTATCATTGTCATTGCAAATGGATGATAACTTTGGAAAATAGTCGGTGCTCATAACCGTAAAAACAATTCCGACATAAGAATTCAGCAAAGTAAAACCTGCGTTGTAAAAACCAACCTCAGTTAATCCACCATTTTTTCCAATGTAAATTTGAATAATATACGATGCCAACAAAGTCAATAATCCGCTTAGCGAAAGCATTAATCCAAGTTTGATTATACTTTTTCCTTCAACAATTATTTGAGAATTTGGCACATCAATTTTCTCAATTTTAATTTTCTTCGAATAATAAAAAGAAACCAATAAAGAAGTCACTGAAGTTACTAGAATCGTAGGCGCAATGGCATCAATTCGATAAAAATAATACAACGGAATAGAGAATAACAATCCAATTAAATTCCCATAAAAGTTTGCTTTCGCTAATATTCTCAGCTTTCGCAATCCCTGAAAAACTACCATTTGCCCAATAGACAATTGTTTAAAAAGCAGTGTTATTGACAAATAAACGAACAGATAGGTATAACTGGAATTCCCGAAAGTAAGTTCACTCAACACTTTTGAAAAAAGGGCAACAACCAAAGTTCCAAAAATCCCAACCCAAAAAGTTAATCTTTTAACAATAGCAATAATTCTAGAAACCGAGCTTAAATCGGCTTCCTCATTTTGCTCCGAAATGTGTTTTACAGCACTGGTTTCGATTCCCAAACCGGTAATTCCCCCGACAGTATTCAGGGCCGAATTCAGTAACCCAATAATTCCCATTCCTGCAGGTCCAATAAAAATCGCAATCAGTTTTGTCCTGATAATTGAAATAAGAATATTCAAAAACTGCATCCCTCCAAAAATAGATGTCGCTTTTAGAATCTGCAAGTATGACGATTTACTTTCGGACACTATTTCAATATTTATTTAAAATTGAAATCACATAAGCCACCTCATCTTCTGTCATTACCGGACTCATCGGCAAACTCAATACTTCATTGTGAATTTTTTCGGTTATCGGAAAAGACAAATTATTCCAAGCTTTCAACGCTTTTTGCTTGTGTGGCGGAATAGGATAATGAATAACTGATTGAATTCCGTTTATCAATAAATAATTCTGCAAATCATCTCTGCTTTGAGTTCGAATGACAAAAAGATGAAAAACATGATTATTAGTTAAATCCCAAAAAGGCAGTAAAATTTTATTGTTTTTTATTTCGGACAAATAACGTTTGGCAATTGTTCTTCGTTTTTCATTATCGGCATCTAAATTAGGTAATTTCAGGTTCAAAAAAGCAGCCTGCAATTCGTCCAATCTGGAATTTACACCCACAAAATCATTCTTATATTTCGTTTCCGAACCATAATTCCGAAGCGCCCGAATAACTTTGGCAAGCTCCGAATCGCTAGTCAAAACTGCTCCTCCATCACCAAGTGCACCGAGATTTTTTGTTGGATAAAAACTGTACGCTATGCTCGATTTTAGATTTTTGATTGCTGATTTTTGATTGCTGATTGCCCCAGTTGACTGGGCCGCATCTTCTACAACAATTAAATTATTTTGTTTAGCGATTTCAAATATGGCATCCATTTCGGCCAATTGACCATACAGATGCACAGCTAGAATCGCTTTGGTTTTTGGAGTAATTTTTTCTGAAATTAAATCTGGATTTATGTTGTAAGTTTCCAACTTCGGTTCTACCAAAACAGGCATTAAACCCGCTTGAATTATCGAAAGAATACTTGCGATATAGGTATTGGCCGGAACAATAACCTCATCACCTTTTTGCAATTTACCCAACTCCATATAGCCTTTAAAAATCAAGGTCAGCGCGTCCAAACCATTTCCCACTCCGAGGCAATAACCGGCTCCGCAATAACGAGCAAAATTGGTTTCAAACTCTTCGACTTCCTTACCCAAAATATACCAACCACCAGCTAAAACTGATTTCAGTTTCTCCTGAAAAGCGGTTTCATAGGGTTCGTTTATTTTTTTTAAGTCCAGGAAGTTTATCATCTTAATACATTTTCCAATTTAAAAAAATTAGCAGTTTCCACTTCATAAAAATCCTGAACAACAGTACTAGCCCCAAAACTTTCTTTCCAAAAAGACAATCCTTTATTCAAAATCTTACCTTGACTTTCATTGGAAGTTCCAAAATCAAAAAACTTTTTATCTTTAAAAATTCCCATTATTAAGTGGTAATATAAAAAATCCAAACTTCCTGTTTCATTCTTGTTTTTACCAGCTGAAATATATTGGGAATGAATCACATTTTCACTTTCAAACAAAGTCGCACCCGCTACAATCACATCTTCGTCATAAACATTAAACTGACGAATATTTTTAGGGAAGCTCTTTTTTAAATTTGTTATCTCCTCCAAATTATGAACGGGTTTCGACTGATATTTTTTTTCCAAATTCGGAATTAATAATTTGTTCCAAAATTCCTCAAAATCATTTGTTTCTTTGATCTCAAGCCTTTTTAGGATTCCCTTTTTTATCCCTTCTTGTCTGCCTTTTGAAATTAAAACTGGTTTTGATAAATCTATCACTGAAAGTGTTTGCCTTCTAAATAATTGGGCTTCCGCCAAAAACAATGCATAATTCAGTTCTTCTGCGGGTTTGTTGTGATAAATTGACGGTAGTAACTTGAGTTGAATCTTAGAAATTCCATTCTCTTTCAAATAAATCAAAATAGCTTTAAAAACTAAAATCACAGAAGCCAATTTCAATTTTTCACCATACACCAAACCACCATAAGTCAACCCTTGATGCGAATAAACACACTCACCTTCTTTATTCGCAGGCAAAATTGCTACTAACTTTTCATTTTTATAAATCATCAAAGAATAATCCTCAAATCGGTCTTTGTGATAGTCCATAAAATCACGGTGAAATAGGAAAGTCGCATTTTTGGCCTTGCTGATAAAAGCATTCCAATTAGCATAATCTTTTTCGGTGAATCGTTTTACGGTGTATTTTTTCACATTTAGTTATTAAGAACTGGAAAAGTACACAATTACGGGAATATTCTAAAACAGGAATGATGAAATTTAATTACTCTTATTTTTTATGCTCTATGGGAGAAAGGTGCCACTTATATTTTACAGCCATTAAGCGAACAGCGATAATAACCAACGAGGTTATTAGATACAAAATATCATCCTCTAAATTCATTTTTCGGAGGATAAAAAATATGATTCCTCCCAAAATACAGATAGTCGCGTAAACTTCTTCACGAAAAATCACCGGAATTTCGTTGCATAAAATATCACGAATAACCCCTCCAAAACAGGCTGTCATAGTTCCCAAAGCGACACAAATAATGGGATGAAGCTCGTAATCTATCCCTTTTTGAATTCCAATTAAAGCAAAAACGCCTAATCCTATAGTATCGAATAAAGCTAGTGAAATTCGAAGTTTGTCCAATCTTTTTCTAAACACTATCGTCAAAATGAATCCCAAAACAATCATGTAAACATACGTCACATCCTGCATCCAGCCCACCGGCATACGTCCTATCATAACATCCCTCAGAGTTCCGCCACCAACGGCAGTCACAAATGCAATAATAAAAACGCCAAACGGGTCCAGCTTTTTGCTCATCGCCGTTAACGCTCCCGACATGGCAAATGCCATGGTTCCGATGATGTCGAGTAGATGAAACATATTTGAAGTTGTATTTTAAAATTTCATGTATCGCAAAACATCAATTTTGAAGATTGCTACATGTTTTGTGTATAAAAATTATAGTCTTTTAAAATGGTTTTTATAAATTCAATTTGATTAGGGTTCTGCATTTTAATGCCTGTCACTGCCAGAATTTTTGCTGTTAATTTCTGAATTGTTTCTACATCGCCATTTTTCTGGGCAATCTGAAAAGTCTCCTTGATAATCCGCATGTCATTATCGGACAGTTTAATAACTAATGGATAAACCGGCGAATAAGTTTCGCCTATTTCTTCAAGAATAGTACTGTTTATCGTAACATTGTTTTTAAGTGTGATAATAGCCGTTCCCGCAGCCATATCCCCCATACGTTGCGTTTTGCTACTAACCGACATGGCTATTAATCCTATCAATCCCCCAAGCATGTTGTTTTCAATAATTCTAAACAACCAACGAGTTAGATAATCGCCAAAACCAGCTTGATAACCGTCGATTTTTACGACTTTGATTTTTATAAGCTTCTTCCCTATTGTTTGCCCCTCAAAAATGCTTTCTAAAGTCACTGAATAAATCAAAACCGGAGAAAAAAAGATAATCATTATGGCAATCCTGGACCACATATCGATGCCGTTTAAAAGTCTGTCTAATTCCAATAAATAAAAAAAAAGATAAGAGAAAACAATAATATAAGCGCCCTTAACAAGCAAATCTAAGAGGCTGGCAAGCATTCTCTCCCCAACAGATGCGGCTTTAAAATTTATCGTAACATTTTGTGTTGTGCTTATAGATAATTCTGACATAATTCTTATTTTAGCAAGCGATGAGAGAAATTGCATTTATAAAAGCGAACAAAGACAAATGGCTTGAATTTGAACAAGCTATTTTTGGTAAAGCTAAAAAAAATCCTGATGAAATGGCAAATTTATACATTCAATTAATGAATGATTTGTCGTACGCCCAAACTTATTACAGCAAAAGCAAAACTGTTGTTTACCTAAATTATTTGGCTTCAAGCATCTATCAAAAAATATATAAAACCAAACGTAGCGAAAGCAATCGTTTGGTCTATTTCTTCAAAACCGAAGTCCCCTTGATCGTTTATGAATACCGTAGGTATCTTGTTTATGCTTTTTCATTATTTTTTGTCACTGTTCTTATTGGAGCAGTTTCGGCAAAGTACGATGCTAATTTTGTCCGATTAATCCTCGGCGATGGTTATGTCAATGAAACTTTAGAAAACATCAAGGCCGGGAATCCTGTAGCCATTTATAAATCTGGAAGTAACTGGGGAAGTTTTATAGGTATAACTGTCAATAATTTGTATGTGGGAATGATGTGTTATATTTTCGGTATTTTTGGTGGTATCGGTACTTTTTATTTTTCATTGCAAAACGCAATCATGCTAGGGTCTTTTCAATATTTCTTCTTCCAACAGGGTGTTTTTTGGAAAAGCGTCCGCGGTATCTGGATTCATGGTTCAATGGAAATTTTCGGAATTGTGATAGAAACTGCCGCCGGATATATTCTTGGAGCATCCATCCTATTTCCCAAAACTTATTCGAGAATGAATTCCTTCAAAATAGGATTCAAAAATAGTTTCAAGATATTGCTGAGCACCGTTCCTTTTACCATTGCGGCTGGTTTACTTGAAGGTTTTATAACTCGTTATTCCATTGATATGCCTAATTGGTTGAGCAGTTTTATAATTTTATTTACCCTGTCGATAATTTCATTTTATTATCTTGCTTATCCATTCATTGTCCATAAAAAAAAAATATCAAATGTTTGAACTCTACAAAAAGCGTGATTTAAGCGGCAATTTCTCAGACACTATAACTTTTTTCAAATCTTTTGGAAAACACTTTTTTAAAAACTTTTTCATTATCAATGGTATTTTCCTGATGATATTGATTGTTTTGATTTATTTCATTTCCAAAATCTACGCGGAAGTTCTTTTCTCCAATGTAGGAAATCCGAATAATACCTCAAACTATCTGATAAGTTATTTCGACAACAACATCTCTCTAGTCATTGGAAGCTTTATTGCCGTTTTTTTACTCGTTGTTATTTTGTCAATGCTCAACATCAGTTATCCGGTAATTTATCTGAAACTATTCGAAAAAACAAACAGTACTGATTTTTCTACCCAAGATATCATTAAAGACTTGAAACAAATCGTCGGAAAAATGATTGTTTTTTTAATCGGAAGCGTATTAGTAATTATACCTCTGAGTTTCATCGTTTTGGGTTTGCTCTTCTTGTTATGCTTCATACTCATCGGAATTCCACTCTTAATCATAGTTGGTTGCGCTTTTTTTTCATGGATCACGTTATCCTATTATGATTATATCCTGAATAATACCGGTTTTTTCACAGCCTTATCTAACGGATATACAATGGTAAAACAACAGTTTTGGAACATCGTGGGAACTACCTTCCTTATATTGCTACTTGCCCAAATAATACAGGTACTTATCACCCTAATACCGTATGTAATAGCTATGATTTGGTTGTTTAGTTCTACGCAAAACCTAGAGCCTGGAAATTCCGGGTATTTTTCTACAGTAGGCATACTTATGGCTGTTGTAATGATATTTTCAGTTTTATTAAGTTATGTTTTTAACAATTTCATTATCATCAATCAAGGACTTATTTATTATGGTTTGAAAGAAGAAAACGAAAATAGTTCCACCAAAAGTCAAATCGATTTAATAGGCACCGACATTGAATAAAATAGTAACCGTACTACTACTTTTTTTCTTTTGTTCCAATATTGGAGCTCAGGATTCTTTGGCTATAGCCAAACCTAAAAAAGAAAAAATCATTTTTACAGAAAAAGATGTTATTGTCGATTCGGCAGCTACTGAATTAAAATCTTTTGCCCCAAATTTCAAGAAAAAATACGATGCTCCTGAATTTGTCTATGAATTCAAAACTCCGGAAAAAAATGCCTGGGATCGTTTCAAGGAATGGCTGGCCAATTTGTTCAAAAATTTATTCAACTTTAGCAACAACAAAACTGCCGAGAATTTTGTAGATATTTTGGTAAGATCTCTTGCAATCCTTATCGTCATTGTCGTGATCTACATGATTGTAAAAGCTATAATGAATAATGAAGGTCAGTGGGTTTTTGGCAAAAATTCAGATAAAAAAATCATCAATTATGACGAAATCGAAAAAAATCTGCATTTGGTTGATTTCCAAAAATTGATTCAAAACAGCTTAGAATCCGGCGAAAAAAGACTAACCACAAGGTATTATTATCTTTGGCTACTCAAAAAAATGTCCGAGAAACAAATCATTGAATGGGATGTTGAAAAAACCAACTCCGATTATCTCTATGAAATAAAAGATCAGAGCCAAAAAGAGGATTTTGCCTATTTGTCCTATTTGTACAACAATATTTGGTACGGCGAATTCGAATTGGACGACCACACTTTTGCAAAAACCCGAAGTGCTTTCGAGAAATCCATAAAAAAAGTAACCAATGGGTAGAACATTAAAAATATACATCGCTTTTTTGATATTACTTTTAATCACTATTGTTGTGATAGACAGTAATAGCCCCAAACCCATCGATTGGAGGCCGACCTATGGTGTAAACGATAAAATCCCTTATGGAATGTATGTTTTAGACCATGAAATTGGCTCACTTCTGAAAAACCAAAAGATTGAAAAGTTCAACCAAACTCCTTATGAATATCTTGAAAAAAAATACGACTACGACACACTCGTAAATAATTATAAAATAAAAGGAACTTTTCTCAATATCTCCAAAATTTCAAATTTAGACAAGCAATCAATTACTGAGATTTGTTATTTTGTGAGCCATGGAAATAACGCCTTTATTAGTTCCGAAATGATTCCCAATCAGCTGTTGGACAGTTTGAATCTAAAAATGGACAGCGAATATAAATTCTCTGACAGCATTTACAATTGGGTCGCCAACAAAAAATTGGGAACCCAAAAATATAAAATTATCGAAGGCGTAAACAACAATTATTTCTCCAAAGTCGACACGTTGAACACCACTGTTTTGGGCTATCAAAATGGCGATAGCACGAGGGTTAATTTTATAAAAGTAAACTATAAAAACGGGGCTTTTTATTTGCACACTCAACCTGTGGCTTTTACAAATTTTCATTTATTAAAAGGAAATCATCACAAATATGCCGAAAAAGTCTTGTCATATATACCAAAAGGAAACGTCTTTTGGAGTATCAAAGATCAAACCGGAGAAGTAATTTCAAACTCACCGATGCGCTATATCCTGAGTCAACCCGCACTCAAATGGGCTTGGTATATTTTCCTGATTGGTATGCTTGTTTTCATATTTTTCAACGCCAAACGAAAACAAAGAATCGTTCCTATTATCAAACCGTTGGCTAATACAACTGTTGATTTTACGAAAACCATTGGGAATTTGTATTATCAGGAAGGAGACCACAACAATATTATTGAGAAAAAAATCATCTATTTCCTTGAAAAAATCAGAAACGAATACTTGATTGACACCCATAAACTTGATGATGATTTTATCAAAAAACTACACCTTAAATCCGGAAAAGATTTAGTCATTATCCAAAACGTGGTCTATTTGATTAATATGTATCGAAAAAGCCATTACCTGAGTGTTGAAGCCGATTTAGTCCAAATTAATGCCGCAATAGAGGAAGTTTTGAATTAAATGAACAAAAAAACAAAGAAGCTAAAAAAATAAAAAACAAGACACCAATTTCACCAATTCGTGCCTAAAAACAAATAAATTATGGAAGATATCACCGCCACAACCGAAAACACTACCGAAAGCGTAAATTTTCAATCTAGAATCAACCTAGAACCGCTTTTGGAAAGCATCAATAACATCAAACAAGAATTGGAAACCGTTATCGTGGGCCAAAATAAAATGATTGACCAATTGCTGGTTGCCATTTTGTCCAACGGACATGTTTTGCTTGAAGGTGTTCCTGGTGTTGCCAAAACGATTACGGCAAAACTTTTGTCCAAAACTTTAAACATTGGCTTCAGCCGAATTCAATTTACTCCTGATTTAATGCCTTCAGATATATTAGGAACATCCGTTTTTGACCTGAAAAAATCAGAATTCGAATTCAAAAAAGGACCAATTTTCTCCAACTTGATATTGATTGACGAAATCAATCGTGCCCCTGCAAAAACGCAAGCCGCCCTTTTTGAAGTTATGGAAGAACGCCAAATAACCATTGATGGCGTAACCTATGTTTTGGACGCCCCTTTCTTGGTTATTGCTACCCAAAACCCAATCGAACAAGAAGGAACCTATCGCTTGCCGGAAGCGCAATTAGACCGTTTTTTGTTCAAAATTTCTATCGAATACCCAAAAATTGAAGAGGAAATTATGATTATTCAAAGGGAGCATTCTCTTCAAAATCATGGCAAACTCGACAACATCAAAACCTTGCTTTCATCAGAAGAAATCAAGCACTACCAAACATTGGTCAAACAAATAATTGTAGAGCAAAACCTGTTGGAATACATTGCCAAAATTGTTATAAACACCCGTGAAAATGCATTTTTGTACCTTGGTGCTTCGCCTCGTGCTTCCATCGCTATTTTAAATGCCGCCAAAGGATTTGCCGCCATTCGGGGACGTGATTTCGTAACTCCCGAAGATATCAAAGAAGCTGCGATTCCTGTTTTGCAACATCGTGTTATCGTAACTCCGGAGCGTGAAATGGAAGGCATTACAAGTATCGAAATTATTAAACAAATTTTGGAAAGTGTGGAGATTCCTAGATAGAAAATGGCACACGGATTGAACAGATTTACACTGATTTATATATAAAAATTTGATTCGAAAAAATCTATACAAACATTATAACATCAGTTCAAACTTCAAGTTAGTTGGATATTGCTAAAAAATGACCGAAAAAATTGACATGAAAAAAAAAGCATTAAAAAAGGTTTTGGTTTCGGTTCTTGCTTTTGCACTTTTAATAAGTTGCAAACAAATAAATAATGAACCGGATGTTGAAAAAGCAATTTCTGATTTAACGAATAATTTTCCCCAATTCAGAAAAGGTAAATCAAAACAAACCGAATATTACAGACTCGAAAGAAGTATTATTTACGGAGAAAATAAATTTAAACTTCAACTTCGTTCTGAACCTGATAGTATAAATGATCCTCAAAAAATTTTGGTCTTAATCAATTCGAAAAATGAATGCTATGCAATTCCATTTTTTTCAAATACTTACAGAGATTATTGGGGTTTTAAACACGAAAAAGCAATACCGAATGTAAAAAAGACAAAAACCAACTTCAATAATGAATTTATTTCTGCTTTGAACTCATTAAAATTAAATGATACATTAGGAACAGGTAATAGAGTAATCACAGAAATGATCTTCTCATTATTAAATTGCAAAAGAATAACAGAAAAAGACAGTCTTGAAATATTTACTGGATATTCAAATCAAAATTATAATTTGGATAATGAACTATTTGATATCCAAACAAGAAAAAGATTCAGAAGAAATTACGAAGAATTATCGAAAGATTGGTATAAATATAAATGCTGTCCGGATTATAATTCTTTCTACGATATAGAAAATTATAGAATTTATCAAATCATAAATACGGAAGGATTTTATAATAAACCATTAAAATTAAATATAAAGTGTTACAGACAAAATGCTGTTTTTAATCATATTTCTATTTAAAAAAACATACACTAACAGCACTATTTCAAAAAATAAGTTTTCCACACACTAAACCTATGAAACTACTAAAAAGTTTATACATCAACAATTTCTTTTTCTATGCGCTTTTGGGCGTTATGGGATTGTTTATTTTGGCCTTTATTTTTCCTGCCTTGTACAATGCTACCTGGTATGTTTTGCTTATTTTATTGACTTTTTTAGTTTTAGATATACTGATTCTGTTTTATGCTAAAGACGGCATTGAAGGCGTTAGAAACATGCCCGAAAAACTTTCCAATGGAGATGAAAACGAAATAAAAATCGGCATTAAGAACTATTATACTTTTCCGATTTCGGTAAAAATAATTGACGAAATTCCTTTTCAGTTTCAAGTTCGAAATTTTGAAATCAAACAAAAAATAAAAGGCGGTTTTCAAAAAGAAATTCAGTATTGCCTGCGTCCGACAGAGCGTGGCGAATATTCCTTTGGAAATTTGAATATCTATGTTTCTTCCCCCCTGTTTTTAATTTCGAGACGTTTTCAATTCGACAATGGAAGAATGGTACCGACTTATCCATCCTACATTCAGTTACGAAAATATAGCTTAATGGCTTTTTCTAACAATTTGTTTCAATACGGAATCAAAAAAATCCGCAGAATTGGCCACACGATGGAATTTGAACAAATTAAGGAATACAATCAGGGGGACGATATCAGAACACTGAATTGGAAAGCAACGGCCAAGAAAAACAATCTGATGGTCAATCAGTTTCAGGACGAAAAATCGCAATCAGTTTACATGATAATTGACAAAGGCCGTGTAATGAAAATGCCTTTCAACGGACTGAGTTTACTCGATTATGCCATAAACGCCACCTTGGTTTTATCGAATGTCATCTTGAAAAAACAAGACAAAGCCGGAATGCTGACCTTTTCGAAAAAAGTGGAAAACCGTGTTTTTGCCGAAAAACGCGCTTCGCAAATGCATAAAATTTTGGAAACTTTATACAACATCAAAACGGATTTCTTTGAAAGTGATTTTAGCTTTTTGTACAGCGACATCAAAAAGAATATCAACCAAAGAAGTTTGATTGTTTTGTACACCAATTTTGAGACAATGGATGCTTTGCATCGACAACTTCCCTATTTGAAAGGAATAGCCAAAAACCATTTGCTAATTGTGGTATTCTTCCAAAACACGGAACTCAACGAAATCATTACAAAAAAAGCTAATAATATTCAGGAAGTTTACGACAAAGTAATCGCTGAAAAATTTTCGTTCGAGAAGAGATTAATCGTCAACGAACTCAAGAAATATGGAATTTATTCTGTCCTGACCCAACCCCAAAACCTAACTTTGGACACCATCAATAAATATTTGGAAATCAAAGCTAGAGGGATTCTTTGATTTTAGAATTTAGATTGCAGAGTTTAGATTTTAGATTTAAAGATAACCGCAGATTTGATTTAAAAAAAAGATGATACCTTTGTTTCCTCAAACTTTTCTGTTCAAAAAATGAAACAAATCACTTCTGTCCAAAACCCTTTTATAAAATCTTTAGTCTTATTGGGGGAAAAAGCAAAAGCCCGTAAACAATCGGGAACTTTCCTGATTGAAGGCAAACGCGAAATTACATTGGCAATAAAAGGAGGATATGAAATAGAAACAATTTTATTTTTGCCCGAAGTTTGTTCCGAAACCGAAACCCGTAAATTATCAAACAAAGCCGAATTGATAGAAATCAACAAAGAAGTCTATCAAAAACTGGCATATCGTGACACCACCGAAGGAATTTTGGCTGTAGCCAAAGCCAAATCAATGCAATTATCCGACCTAAAATTATCCGAAAACCCATTGATCCTTATCGCCGAAGCGATCGAAAAACCTGGAAACATAGGTGCTTTATTGCGCACCGCTGATGCTGCAAATCTCGACGCTGTAATTATTGCCAATCCAAAAAGTGATTTGTACAATCCGAATGTGGTTCGGTCAAGCGTTGGCTGTTTATTCACCAATCAAATTGCGACAGGAACAACATCTGAAATTATTGCTTTTCTGAAAGAGAAGAACATCAATTTTTATTGCGCTACGCTGCAAAATTCGACTTCCTACCATACCCAAGACTACACTTCGCCTACGGCTTTGGTTGTTGGAACCGAAGCAACCGGACTCACACAAGAATGGCGTGATGCAGCTACACAAAACATTATTATCCCTATGCAAGGCGAAATTGACAGTATGAATGTATCGGTTGCCGCAGCGATTTTAATATTTGAGGCCAAAAGACAGAGAGGATTTTAGAGGTTAGAAAGTAGAAAGCAGAAGTCAGAAAGCAAAAAATAGAAGTTAAAATTTGACACAAAGTATATCCATCTAGTCTCCCTCCCCTTTGGGGAGGGTTGGGGTGGGGTAAAATAGAGAAAAGATGAAAATCAAAAACATAAAAACATTCATTAATAAACTATCAACGTTCTCGTCTCCCTTCCCTTTGGGGAGGGCTGGGGTGGGGATTCTTTTATTACTCACTCAATTTTCTTTTGCCCAAATCACAGAACTGGAAGTTGATAATGTTGTCAATCGTGCTTTAACAACTTTTAATGTCCCAGGAATTGCGGTTGCGGTAGTTAAAGACGGAAAAGTAGTGCTATCTAAAGGCTATGGCGTAAAATCGATCCTGACCAATGAAAAAGTAGATGCCAATACACTTTTCGGGATTGCATCCAATAGCAAAGCTTTTACGACTGCTGCTTTAGCCATTTTGATAGACGAAGGCAAGTTAAAATGGGATGACAAAGTCATTAATTATCTCCCAAATTTCAAAATGTACAATGATTATGTGACCAATGAATTTACAATTCGAGATTTGTTGACACACAGAAGCGGATTGGGTCTTGGCGCAGGAGATTTGATGATTTGGCCTGACGGAAGCAATTTTACGGCACAGGATATCATACAAAATCTACAGTATTTAAAACCTATTTCAGCTTTCAGAACAAAATATGATTATGACAATTTATTGTACATCGTTGCCGGCGAAGTGGTTCACAAAGTAAGCGGAATGAGCTGGTGCGATTTTGTTGAAAGCCGAATCATGAAACCTTTGGAAATGAATAACAGTGCCGCCTCGTTTGTTCGTTTAAAAGACACCAGCAATGTTATTGCACCCCATGTTCCGCTTAACGGAAAACTAAAAATAATTTCGAGATATAAAAATCACATATTGGATGCTGCGGGCGGAATTTACTCAAGTGTAAACGACATGAGTAAATGGGTAATTATGCAATTAAATAATGGAAAATACGGTCCCGAAAACAAACAGTTATTCTCCGAGAAAGAACACAATGAAATGTGGACGCCTCAAACTATAATCCCTGCCACAACAAGGCCTCCTTACAACACCCATTTCAGTTCGTATGGATTGGGTTGGTTTTTGAGTGATGTCAAAGGATACAAGCAGGCAACTCACACCGGAGGTTTGGAAGGAATAGTGACCCAAGTAACCTTATTGCCTGAACTGAATTTAGGAATTATAGTTTTGACCAATCAGCAATCAGGAGCTGCATTTAATTCTATTACCAACACTATAAAAGACAGTTATTTGGGTATAAAACCAGAAGACTATGTTGCCGCTTATAGTAATAGAGCAAAAGCCACTCAGGAATCGTCAGATAAAAAAACAGAGGAAGTTTGGGCTTTGGTAACCAAAAACAAAAAAGACAATATCAAAATTGATTTCAAAAATTACATTGGAACCTACAAAGACAATTGGTTTGGCGAAATTGTAATCAGCGAAAATAAAGGAAAATTGTTTTTTGCATCCAAACGTTCTCCGCGACTATCGGGAGAATTATTTCTTTACAAAGACAAAAATTTGGTTGTAAAATGGAACAACCCTTATTTCGAGGCCGATGCTCATTTGTTTTTTGAATTTGACAGCAACGGAAAAGCCTCTGGCATCAAAATGAAACCTATTTCGGAGTTAACCGACTTCAGTTACGATTTTCAAGATTTAGATTTTAGAAAAGTATTTTGAGCGATGAAAATCAAATCATAATTCTAAAATCAAAAATCTTAAATCTGCAATCCTCTCCCTTGCAAATCTCCTTAAAAATTCTTATTTTTAGGAATTGAACCATGCCGTTATGATAGAAATCGATATAGAAAAAGAAAACAAAGCAATTGCTCAAGAATACAAAGAATTACTTCGTATCAGTTACCAAACCTTAACCACAGAGGATAAAAAACTGATTCGCAAGGCTTTTGACGTCGCTGTAGATGCTCACAAGGATCAACGCCGCAAATCGGGAGAAGCATATATCTTCCATCCTATTGCTGTGGCAAAAATTGTCGCTTCCGATATTGGTTTGGGAGCAACGTCCATCGCAGCCGCTTTATTGCACGATGTTGTCGAAGATACGCCAATCACAGTAAAAGACATTGAAAAAATGTTTAATCCTAAAATCGCCCAGTTGGTTGAAGGATTAACCAAAATATCATTGGTACAAAAAGATTTAAACGTATCGATGCAAGCCGAGAATTTCCGCAAAATGCTACTAACCCTGAATGATGACGTTAGGGTAATCCTCATAAAAATTGCCGACCGATTGCACAATATGCTCACTATGGATTCCATGGTAGATTATAAACAGATCAAGCTGGCATCCGAAACCTTGTACATCTACGCACCATTGGCGCATCGTTTGGGACTTTATAAAATCAAAAACAAACTTGAAGATTTAGGATTAAAATACACCGAACCAGAAAGATACAATTCCATTGTCAGCAAAATAAGGGAAACCAAAGAAGAACAGGATTTATACATCAAAGATATTTCCGAAGTACTCCAAAAAGCACTAGATGAAGAAAATATCGATTACATCATCAAAGGCCGACCAAAATCCATTTATTCGATTAACCGAAAAATGTTGGCGCAAAACGTGAGCTTCGACGAAGTTTACGACAAATTTGCCTTGCGTATTGTTTACAAATCCAATCCGCACGACGAAAAATTCCTGGCGTGGAAAATCTACTCCATTGTAACCGATCATTACAGACCCAGCCCAAGCCGCTTGCGCGACTGGATTTCGTCACCAAAATCAACTGGTTACGAAGCCTTGCACATTACCGTTATGGGACCAAAAGGCCGTTGGGTCGAAGTGCAGGTGCGAAGCGAACGCATGGACGAAATTGCCGAAAAAGGATATGCCGCCCACTACAAATACAAAAATGGAGCTACCGAAGAAAATGGTCTCGATGTTTGGCTGAACCTTTTGAAAGAAGCCCTCGAAAACTCCGAAACAAGTGCAGTAGATTTTGTGGAAGATTTCAAAATGAACCTGTACTCCAAAGAGATTTATGTATTTACACCAAAAGGGGAAATCAAAAGTTTACCCAAAGGCGCCACGTCACTTGACTTTGCCTTTAGTATCCACTCCGAATTAGGAATAAAAACCAGAGGAACCAGAGTTAACGGAAAATTAGTCCCTTTAAATTACGAACTAAAAAGCGGGGATCAGGTCGAAATCATTACCTCTCCCCACCAAAAACCAACAATCAACTGGTTGGATTATGTAACCACTTCGAGAGCAAAAAATAAAATCCGAAATGTCCTCAACGAAGACATCAAGAAAATTGCCGAAGACGGAAAAGAATTACTTACCCGTAAATTAAAACATCTAAAAGTTACCTTAAACGAGCAAACAACTAACGAGTTAGTCAACTTTTTCAGGTTAAGAACAAGTTTGGATTTGTTTTACCGAGTTGGCGTTGGATCTATTGACAACCAACAATTAAAAGATTTTGCAGCGCAAAAAAGCAATACGCTGATCAATTTCTTCAAAAGCAAAATCAAGCGTTCCCACAACACTGCCGACGAGGACATTCACAAACAAGTCATCAGCAGCAATTACGACATGCTCGTTTTTGGAAAAACACACGACAAACTCGATTACAAACTATCCAGTTGCTGTAACCCGATTCCTGGTGACGAAGTTTTCGGTTTTGTGACCATAAATGAAGGAATCAAAATCCATAAAAAAGACTGTCCAAATGCCATTTCGTTACAATCCAATTATGCCTATCGCATCATTCAGGCCAAATGGATCGACTCGACCCAGCAAGACTTCAAAGCCGTAATCAACATTATGGGAATGGACTCTTTGGGACTTACAAACGAATTGACAAAAGTCATTTCAAACAACATGAACGTAAACATCCAAAGCATTTCGCTCAACGGTGAAGCAGGTATTTTCAAAGGACAAGTATCCGTGATTGTGCCCAACATCACCATTTTGAAAAAACTGATGGACAACATCAAAAAAATTGACGGAATTGACAAAGTGACACGAGTGTACAAAAACTAAAATATACAAAATAAACTTTAAGAGTCAAAATTGTGATAATCACAACTAAAAGACAAAAAACAATAATTGTAAAATTTATTTGGGCGTGCCACCATCCCGATAAAAAGGGCCATTCTCTTTTGCGGGTATACGCCCTTTTATCGGGATGCTGTCGGGCTATCCATGCTACTTTGGTAGCCTATTCCTATCCCTCACGCAGTGTCAAAACAATCTAGTTTCCAATAAAAAAGAACATTTGCCAACCATCATTTAACCTAAAAAATGAAGTGCTGATTTTAGAATTAAAAACCCTATTTTTTTATACTTTTAAAATAAAAATTTATCTTTGCAAAATATGACACTCATTTCAACAGATAACAACAAAAACCAAGAGATTGTAAAAAATGTTTTTACAATGTATCTTGAAAACAAAGGGCACCGAAAAACTCCTGAACGGTATGCTATCCTCCAAGAAATATACGACAGTGAAGAGCATTTTGACATTGAGAACCTCTATCTCAAAATGAAAAACAAAAACTACCGTGTCAGTAGAGCAACCCTTTACAATACTATCGAATTATTATTGGACTGCGCCTTGGTTCGCAAACACCAGTTTGGACAAAATCAGGCTCATTATGAGAAGTCCTATTTCGACAAACAACATGATCACATCATCATGACTGATACCGGAGAAGTGATTGAATTTTGTGACCCACGAATTCAGACTATCAAAAAGACAATCGAAGAAATTTTTGATATCGAAATCACAAATCATTCCCTATACTTGTACGGAAACAAGAAAAAAACAAACACAGAGGAAGAAAATACAATAGAAAATTAACTGCAAATAAAAACTTAGAATGACTGTAGATTTATTATTAGGATTACAATGGGGAGATGAAGGAAAAGGAAAAATTGTTGACGTTCTTACATCAAATTATGATATAATCGCTCGCTTTCAAGGAGGTCCAAACGCAGGACACACTTTAGAGTTTGACGGAATAAAACACGTTCTTAGAACCATTCCTTCAGGAATTTTCCACAAAACAGCTGTAAACATTATCGGAAACGGAGTGGTTATTGACCCTGTAGTTTTTCAAAAAGAAATCGAAGGTTTAGCTAAATTTAATATGGATATCAAATCCAAATTAATCATTTCAAGAAAAGCACATTTAATTTTACCTACACACCGCTTACTAGATGCCGCTTCTGAAGCATCAAAAGGGAAAGCAAAAATCGGTTCTACTCTTAAAGGAATTGGACCAACTTACATGGACAAAACCGGAAGAAACGGGTTACGTGTAGGAGATACTGAATTGGAAGATTTCAAAGAGCGCTACAGAGCTTTGGCTGACAAACACGAGGAAATGATTAAATTCTACGATGTTAACATTCAGTACAATTTGGCTGAAATGGAAAAAGAATTCTTCGAATCTATTGAAGTTTTAAAAACATTAGATTTTATTGACAGTGAAGAATATTTAGCGCAAGCTCAAAAAGCAGGAAAATCAATCCTTTGCGAAGGAGCTCAAGGCTCATTGCTTGATGTTGATTTCGGAACTTATCCATTTGTAACCTCATCAAACACTACTGCTGCTGGTGCTTGTACAGGTTTAGGAATTGCACCAAACAAAATCAAAGAAGTTTACGGAATTTTCAAAGCTTACACTACACGAGTAGGAAGCGGACCTTTCCCAACTGAACTTTTTGACGAAGACGGTGCTACAATGGCAAGAGTTGGAAACGAATTTGGATCTGTTACAGGAAGACAAAGACGTTGTGGATGGTTGGATTTAGTGGCATTAAAATATGCTGTTCAAATCAACGGAGTAACGCAATTAATGATGATGAAAGGCGATGTTCTTTCAGGTTTTGAAACTTTAAAAGTTTGTACTGAGTACAACTACAAAGGAAAAAACATTTCACACTTTCCATACAACATCGAGCCGGAAAACGTAACTCCGGTTTTCAAGGAATTCAAAGGATGGCACCAAGACTTAACAGGAATGAGCACTTATGACCAATTGCCTGTTGAATTGAAAGAATATATCGAATTTATAGAAAAAGAAGTCGAAGTTCCGATCAAAATTGTTTCGGTTGGACCAGACAGAAAACAAACTATAACAAAATAATCCAATTAAACGTCCCGCAAATCGGGACGTTTTTTTTAACAAAAATCCACCAATACTATGTCGAATCCTAAATATAAAATTCAAAAAACAGAACTACTGTCCGACAACTGGTACCTTTTAAATAAAGTTACAGTTGACTATCAAAAAAGGGATGGTTCTTGGGACACGCAAATTCGGGAAGTCTATGACCGAGGTAACGGTGCCGCAATTTTGCTGTACAACAAAACCAAAGGAACCGTTATTCTAACCCGACAGTTCAGACTTCCAAGTTATTTGAATGATAATGAAAGTGGATTATTGATAGAAGTTTGCGCTGGATTATTAGACAAAGACAATCCCGAAGCCTGCATTATCCGCGAGTCCGAAGAAGAAACAGGATACCGTCTTCATTCGGTCAAGAAAGTTTTTGAAGCCTATATGTCTCCGGGAGCAGTAACCGAAATTCTGCATTACTTCATAGGAGAATATGATGATAACATGAAAGTGGGTTCAGGCGGCGGATTGGAGCACGAACAAGAAGAAATCGAGGTAATCGAAATGCCTTTTGACCAAGCTTACGACATGATTGCATCAGGAGAAATACGCGATGCCAAAACCATCATATTACTGCAATATGCAAAAATCCATAATTTAGTTTAATAAAAAAGTCCTAACAGTTTTCAAAAACCTGTATAGGACTAACTTATAAAACTATCCGAAAACTACAAATTCGGTTGAGGAGTCATTCTTAAATACGGTTTTATAGGCGTATGTCCTTTAGGGAATTTGCTTGGAATTTCACTATCAGGAATAGCAGGAGCGATTACAACATCCTCGCCATGCTTCCAATTTGCAGGTGTTGCCACACTGTAATTTGCCGTTAATTGCAGACTATCGATAACTCTTAGCAATTCTTCAAAATTTCTTCCTGTGGATGCGGGATAAGTCAACGTCAATTTAATTTTCTTGTCACTCCCGATAACAAATACCGAACGCACCGTAAATTTCTCGCTTGCATTTGGGTGAATCATGTCATAAAGCATCGCCACCTCCCTGTTTTCATCGGCTATAATAGGAAAATTAACCGTTGTATTTTGAGTTTCATTTATGTCTTTTATCCATTCTAAATGCGATTCCAATCCATCAACGCTTAAGGCAATTACTTTTACGTTTCTTTTTGCAAATTCAGGATAATAATTTGCCACAGTGCCCAACTCTGTAGTACAAACTGGCGTAAAATCGGCTGGATGCGAAAACAACACTCCCCATGAATCGCCTAGCCATTCATGAAATTGAATAGTCCCCATTGAGGTTTCTGCCTTAAAATCTGGAGCCGTGTCTCCCAAACGTAATGTTCCCATAGTTCTATATATTTAGTTTAGCCTAATAAAATTAAATAAAAAACTTCATTTTCAAACACAAGAACCTAAAATTAAATTAGTTACAAAATCAACTAAGAAATAGAATACAAAGTTTAAAGTTTGGAAGTACAGAGTATTCCTTAGACAAAACGCATAATAAACCACCAAAATACCAAGGTGATGAATGAAATTGGAATTCCAAAACCAATCATCATACTGCATAGTCTTGGCTTTAAACCATAAGAAGAAGCAATTATACTGGACGAAATCATTGGAGCCATAGCGGCTTCCATAACCGAAACCTGAATCATTTTTCCTTGTTGTCCCAAAATAACAACATACAACAAATAAATCAAGGCAGGCGTAAAAATCAATTTGTAAAAAAGTCCAAGTCTGAGGAATTTAAAATGCTTGCTTTTTTTATCGAATTGCAATTGCAAGCCTACTGAAAGCATAGCTAATGGAGTCATTACACTGCCCACTTTTTGCAAACCAAACTGAATATATTGGTAAAAATCATAATGAAACACATTCATAAAACAGGCTAACAGAAAAGCAATAAACGGTGGAAAAAACAATATTTTCTTTAAAATCTCCAATCCATTCGGCCTACCTGTAGAATAAACAGTGGCAACAAGAACTCCTAAAGTAGAAAGCACTACAAATGTACCAGGTTGATCGACTAAAATTGCCATTTTCAACCCTTCTTCACCGTACAAAGCTTGCACAATGGGAAAACCCAAAAAAGATGTATTGCTAAAACCAGCAGTCATAATCAAGCAACCTGTCAGTTTTCTAGACCATTTTAATTTTGCTCCCAAAAGACTAAAAACTAAGATTGAGGTTGTAAAACCGATCCACGTCACACCTATCGGATACAATAAATGAGTGTCTAACTTAATCTTCGGAATGTAAAATAAGGCCAACGAAGGAAGGCAATAATAAATAACAATATGATTAAACAGTTTGTAAGCATTGGTTGGAAACCGCTTCACTTTTTGCAAAATGAGTCCAAGCAATAAACAAACGAAAATTATAATAATGTTATACATAGCGCCAAATTGAGTGCAAAAATACCACTAAAAATTCGCTAAGCAAAACAGATAAGTAATTTAAAGCCTTTGAAATTTATTTTTATTTAACACAAATAAATGATACAATTCAACGATAAATTTTATATTTGCAATAAATTTTATTACAGTATGATTTCGGGTAAATTTGCCATCACAATACATATACTAACATTGCTTTCAAAATTTCCGGATGAATATCTGTCATCCGATTTTATTGCTGGTAGTATGAACGTGCATCCTGTTTTGGTCAGAAAAGAAATTTCAAACCTGAAAAAAAATCATATTGTGGAAAGCAAAGAAGGGAAAAATGGAGGCACCCGCCTTTTGAAATCATCTTCAAAAATCACTCTGGACGACATATTCAAAATGACTTTTGAAACGGCAACATTAGGCTTTTCAAAAAACGATCCAAACCCTAACTGTCCTGTTGGCAAACAAATAAACAAAAATTTGGATAACTTATATAGTGATATCAATAAAACAATCAACATGCAATTAAGCGAAATTACTTTGGAAGATTTTTCCAATCAATTTTAGAACTATTTTTTTAAATAAAACTGTAACTTTTTTTATTACTTTTAAATATATACATTATGAAAATCGCACTCATCGGAGCAACCGGATTTGTTGGGTCCAACATTTTAAATGAATTATCAAACAGAAACCACCAGATTACTGCCATTGCAAGAAATCCAAAAAATGAAACAACTGCCAATTGGGTTTCGGCGGATATTTTTGACATTGATGCTTTGGCTGAAATTCTTAAAGGACATGATGTGGTCATAAGCGCCTACAATCCTGGATGGGCAAATCCAAACATCTATAATGATTCTGTTACCGGTTCAAAATCAATTCAGGAAGCGGTAAAAAAATCGGGGGTAAAACGTTTCATTACAATTGGCGGTGCAGGAAGTTTATATATTGCACCAAACCTACAATTGATTGACACTCCAGAATTTCCAAAAGAAATATTTGACGGAGCAAACGCAGCAAGAGAGTATTTGGAAGTTATCAAACAAGAAAAAGATCTTGATTGGGCATTTTTCAGTCCGGCTATCGAAATGCACCAAGGAATCACAACCGGAAGAACAGGAAAATATCGTTTGGGATTAGAAAATCCGGTTTTCAATGAAGAACAAAGGAGCGTCTTATCAGGAGAGGATTTAGCAGTTGTCATCGCCGATGAAGTAGAAAATCCAAAACACCATCAGGTTCGCTTTACCGCAGCTTACTAACTTTTTCCATTAAATAAGTTTCAAAAAAACGGTTTCAAAGATTCGTCTTTTGAAACTGTTTTTGTTTTGACTAATTTTACATTTTAGAAAAAAACAACCATTTTGTCGATCCAAAAAACCGTATCTAGCAGCCTAAACGAAAAAGCAGGTATTTCGCAACCCGAAATAACCAATCTTGATGCTATTGAACAAATTAAGAAATCCAGAAAAAAACAACCTTCCGCAAAAGAATTGATTGATGGAATTTTGAATGGAAATACTATTGCGCTTAGCCGGGCCATCACTTTAATTGAAAGCACGAATACTGACCATCAGGAAAAAGCAAACGAAGTCATCAACGGCTGTTTACCTCATGCCAATCAATCGATTCGGATAGGAATCACAGGAGTTCCGGGTGTTGGCAAAAGTACTTTTATCGAAGCTTTCGGAAAACATTTGACGAGTTTAGGCAAAAAAGTAGCTGTTCTTGCCGTTGACCCAAGCAGTACCATTTCGCACGGAAGTATTCTCGGGGACAAAACACGCATGGAAGAATTGGTAAAAGATTCAAATGCATTCATTAGGCCATCGGCATCAGGGGAAACTTTGGGCGGTGTAGCAAGAAAAACCAGAGAGACAATTACCCTTTGTGAAGCTTGCGGATTTGACATCATCTTAATCGAAACTGTTGGCGTCGGGCAAAGCGAAACAGCCGTTCACAGTATGGTTGATTTCTTTTTGCTGTTAAAAATTGCCGGTGCCGGAGATGAACTCCAAGGCATCAAACGCGGTATTATGGAAATGGCCGATGCCGTTGTCATCAATAAAGCGGATGGCGATAACATCAAAAAAGCCAATTTAGCCAAAATGGAATTCGACCGGGCTTTACATCTTTTTCCGAAAAAAAAATCGGGATGGATTCCAACTGCCTCAACCTGCAGCTCTTTGAATAAAGAAGGTATCGATTCTGTATGGCAAACTATTTCGGATTATGTCGAATTGGTGCATTCTAATCATTATTTCGAAGAAAAAAGAAAAGAACAAAATCTTTTTTGGATGATGGAAACCATTGATGAACAATTAAAAAAGCATTTCTACAATCAACCGAAAATTATTGAATTATTAGAATCCACAAAAAATGAGGTTCAGGATAATGCCATCTCCCCTTTTGCGGCAGCGAAAATTTTATTGGACAATTATTTTAAGAATAAAGAATAACCATAAATAGTATTTGTCTATTTTTCTTATTTTTGTCCTTCTGTTTATGGACATACAAGGTTTTATCTCTAAGGAATTGGCCTTAAAAACTACCAATAAAAATCATTAAAATACAAGGTATGAAATGAGCATGACTACAAATTTGGTTATAAACACCAATAATAATATGCGACTCGAGCGAAAGAGACAGGTGAAACAATTACATATAACAGATAAAAAACAATAAATAGCAACATATGAAAATATTAGTTACGGGTGCCGCTGGATATATTGCTTCGCATACTGCCGAACACCTGCAAACATTGGGACACGAAGTGGTAGGCCTGGATAACTTCTCAGATTATTACGATGTGTCATTGAAACAGCTTAATGCAAATGCCTTGTCTGCAAAAGGAATTGGAATCGAAAAAATTGATTTGCGTTTTGCCGAGCAGCTTCAATCATTGCCAACCGATTTTGACTATATTTTTCATTATGCGGCACAGCCAGGTATTTCAGCAACTTCCAGTTTTGAGGATTATTTGGACAACAATGTAATCGGAACCAAAAACTTATTGGATTTTGCCTTAAAAAATAAAAACTTAGCTCTTTTTGTAAATATTGCCACCTCATCGATTTATGGAATCCAAGCCACATTTGATGAAACCGAACCTCCAAAACCGGCTTCTTTTTATGGTGTGACCAAATTGGCCGCAGAGCAATTAGTTTTGGCAAGCAGCAGACTTGGGCAATTGAAAGCTTGCTCTTTGCGCTTGTATTCCGTTTATGGGCCTCGTGAAAGACCGGAGAAACTGTACACCAAATTGATTGCCAATGCTTTCAACAACATTCCGTTCCCATTGTACAAAGGCAGTGAAAGCCACTTAAGAAGTTTTACCTATGTTCAGGATATTGTTGACGGCGTAGTAAGTGTCATTGGAAAAGAAGATATCGTTAATAATGAAATCATCAATTTAGGAACTGAAGAAGAAAATACAACCCAACAGGGAATTGAAATCGTCGAGCAAATATTAAATAAAAAAATAGACCTGCAGATTGTCGAAGCTAGAACCGGCGACCAACTAAGAACCAAAGCCGTAATTGACAAAGCCCGAAAATTATTGGGATACAATCCTAAAACAAGTTTGTATGAGGGATTGAAAGCGCAAGTAAAATGGTATCAGGATAATTTTTTGCAATAAAAATATTCAAGTACATTTAAACTCATCGATTTTAACCATTTTAAGCAAAAAATTATTCGATCTTCAGTTTAATTCATTCTTAGAAATCAATCATTTTAACTAAAAATGAAATACTTTTGTCGAAACTTTCCCAAATATGAACTTTGAACTAACAATCATCATTCCTGTATATAACGAAGAGGATAATCTCGATCGTGTACATCAAGAAATGAAACAATTTTTATCCATTTCAAAAAAGAAGACAAAAATCCTGTTTGTCAATGATGGCTCGAAAGACAACAGTCAGGCGCTAATCGAAAAAATTTGCAAAGACACTGAAGAATTCACTTTTATTTCTTTCGGAAAAAATGCGGGTTTAAGTGCCGCAATCAAAGCAGGTTTCGATTATGCCGATACTCCTTGGGTGGGTTATATCGATGCCGATTTACAAACTTCACCCGAAGATTTTAACATTCTAATGGAATTTACAGGCGAATTTGATTTGGTTACCGGAGTTCGTTCCAACAGAAAAGATTCCTTCACCAAAAATATGTCTTCGACTATTGCCAACGGCATCCGAAGAGCTTTTACAAATGACGGTATGGATGACACTGGTTGTCCCTTAAAAATAATCCGTACTGATATGGCAAAAAAAATCCCAATGTTCAACGGATTGCATCGTTTTTTACCGGCCATGATTTTGTTACAAAACGGTAAAATCAAACAAACCCCAGTTAGACATTTTCCTAGAGTCGCGGGAGTATCAAAATTCAATCTTTGGAACCGATTATTGGGACCGTTACAGGATTGTTTTGCTTATTTGTGGATGAAGAAAAAATACATCAACTATAGCGTAGCAAAACAAGGGTAATGAATAATATCATCATTTATTCAATTGGGTTTATTGCCCAAATTTTGTTTTCGAGCAGAATGATTTTACAATGGATTATTTCTGAAAAAAACAAAAAAGTACTAACCCCAGTTCTATTTTGGGAGATCAGTTTATTTGCTTCTTTTTTATTGTTTGTTTATGGTTATTTCAGACATGATTTTTCCATCATGCTCGGTCAAACAATTACCTATTACATCTATATCAGAAACATTCAACTTCAGAATGACTGGAAGAAAATCCATGTGGCACTCCGATGGTTCATCCTTTTATTTCCTGCTTTCATCGTTTGGTATGGTTACAACAATAACATCTATGATTTAGACAATTTGTTACGAAATGAAGCAATTCCACAATGGCTGCTTTGGACAGGAATCACAGGACAGGTATTGTTCACATTACGTTTTGTTTACCAATGGATTTATTCCGAAAAGAAAAAAGATTCTGTTTTACCTATGGGCTTTTGGATTATTAGTTTGACAGGATCGCTTATCATATTTATTTATGCTATCATCCGAAAAGACCCGGTATTATTGGCTGGTCACGTCATCGGTTTAGTCGTTTACTCCAGAAACATAATAATTCTAAAAAAAGATGTCAAAATTAACGCATAATTATACTTTTTGGCTTTTAGTAATCGCCTGTTTGATGCTATTCCCTCATCTCGATGTTATTGAAACCAACATCATGGAATCCCGAAATTTCATCACTGCGAGAGAAATGGTAACCCACAATCATTGGATTTTGACCACCCTGAATGATTTGCCACGCTATGAAAAACCACCGTTGCCAACTTGGATAACTGCGGTTGCCGGAATTATTTTTGGATTTGACAGCTTTTACGGAATGCGGGTTACTGTTGTCTTAATCACATTATTGCTGGTATTTGGATTCTATCGACTTTCTGAAAAATTAGGTTTATCCAAAAAGCAAAGCTTCCACAACGGACTGATTTTAATTACCTCATTCTATATTTATTTCGCCGGAAGAGACAACCAATGGGATATGTACACCCATAGTTTCATGGTGATTTGTATATTGTTTTTATGGGATTTATTGAATGGTTCCAAAAAACCTCTTTTTAATGCCTTAATGGCGGGATTGTTTTTCGGTTTTTCATTTTTAAGCAAAGGTCCAATTTCGGTTTACGCATTATTATTGCCTTTTTTAATTGCTTATGGATTCACTTATAAGTTCCAGTTAAAAGACAAAAAATTCTACCTCTTTTTGGTTCTAGCTTTAGGCTTGATAATTGGTTTGTCATGGCCACTATATGTAAAATGGGCAGACCCAGGAACCTATCTGAAAGTGACCAAAATAGAAAGCAGCCGATGGGGAAATTACAATACCCGACCATTTTATTATTACTGGAGCTTTTTTACCCAAAGCGGTATTTGGACAGTTCCGGCTTTTGTGGCGTTAATCTACCCATATTTAAAAACCAGAGTCAGTAATTTAAAAGCCTATCAATTTACGTTACTCTGGACGTTGGCCTCTGTGGTCCTGCTTTCGATAGTTCCCGAAAAAAAATCAAGATACCTATTGCCGGTTTTAATTCCGATGGCTTTGAACACAGGTTTCTACATCGAATATCTGATAAACAATTTCAAAAATATTAGTCTAAAAAAGGAAAATGGCATTGTCAATTTCGCCTTTGGACTTGTCGGAATCATTTGTTTTGCAATTCCTGTCGGGATTTTTATCAAAACAAAAAATGATATCGCGGGATTTGAATTTTGGTTGATTGCCTTAACATTATCTTTATTTACAACTGGCTATTTCTTGTTTAAAAACCTTAGAAACAAAAACTTCGAAAAAGTATTCTATGCGGTAATTGCCGTTCAAGTTGCTGTAGTAGCTTTTGGCATACCATTTACGGAACTCATTTTAAAAAATCCGGATTACGCCAGCGCAAAAGGCTTGCAAAAAGAAGAGAAAACTTTCGGTGTCAAAACTTATGAATTAAATGCCTTTACACCTGAAATTGTTTGGGATTATGGAAAAAGTATACCTGTTTTATTAAATGAAAAAACCAACAAACTAAACTTACCCTCTGAAAGTAAATTTGGTTTATTGGCTTTGGAAACAGACAGTATTTCTTCAAAAAAAGAATTCCAAAATTATAATTTCAAACCTGTTTCACATATCGATTTGAATCATGTTCCAACAGATTCTAAAAAACACAACGATCGACTAACCCGAATTTATTATATCGTTACGAAGAAATAATTTATACCATTTGTACATATAAATAGTCCAAAGATGCGAAGTTATTTTTTTTCAAGACAACAATAAAAATCATTGCATAGCCTAAGCTACGGAATTATTTTTTGAGGAAGTATTGGAGAAAAAGAACGAGTAGATTGGACTATTTTATATGTGTAAACGGTATTACTCTTCGTAACGAGTTATTTCTCTATCGTAAAACTCATTTGCAAGAACTATAAGCCCTTCCATTTCGGCGTTCAATTCGGCTTCGTCAAGATCTTCCGCTTCTTCTAAAAACTCAACCTCATCGTCTTTCAGGTTGATGATAAATCTTGGGTAATCCAAGTGAATGATAAAAATATCATCTGGAAAATCAGTATTGTCCCCCAGTAAAAATTTTGGTAATTCCATGTTTGTTTGTTTAATCGTTACTATGTTGAATCGATTAACCGACTAAACGATTAACTGATTATTTTTCTCAAGCTTTATTTAATTGGACAAAAATACAATTGTTTTATTTTTCCGAATGCTCCAAAACCAATTTTCTTGTCAAACGTGCAAAACGAATGTACAAAAACAAAGCTGCCGCAGTCAATCCCGCCAAAAGACCGATCCAAACCCCGACCGCTTTCAAGTCGGTATATTTTCCCAAATAAAAAGAAATCGGAAAACCTACGATCCAATAAGCTACAAACGTAATATACATCGGGATTTTCACGTCCTGTAGGCCTCTTAGCGCCCCCAAGACAACCACTTGAACACCATCCGAAATTTGAAAAATAGCTGCAATAATCAATAACTTGGAAGTAATTAAAATAATTTCCTGATTATCCAAAACCTGAGCAGGATCGTTCATATTCAAGAACAAATGCGGTAAAAAGTTATGCAGTAAAAGAAAAACTAAAGCAAAAAAAGTTTCAACCATTACAGCCAATAAAAAGATGGAGCGAGCTACAATAATTAGGTTCTTATAATCTGCCAAACCTCTGGAATTACCCACTCGAATCATCGCCGTTACACTCAAACCCATTGCCACCATAAATGTTGACGAAGCTAGTATCAGCGCAATTTGATTCGCCGCCTGACTGTTTTTCCCTAATGTTCCAGAAAGCCAAATCGCTGCCGTAAACAAAGTCACTTCGAACAGCATTTGCATAGCCGAAGGAATACCCAACGCAACTATTTTTTTTACAATTGATTTCTTTATTTCCTTGAAAGTAAAATTTTTGAAATAAGCTTTCATAATGGCATTATGTTTCATCAGAAAATGCATGAAAACCACCATCATAATTCTGGAGATAACCGTTCCCAAAGCGGCTCCAACAACTCCTAATTTTGGAAAAATCCAAAATCCGTAAATTAATACGTAATTAAAAAACACGTGTACTACATTGGCCAAAATAATCGCATACATCGAATATTTAGTCAAAGACAATCCGTCTGCAAACTGTTTATACCCCTGGTATATCACTACCGGAATCAGTGAAAAAGCAACCCAATCAATATAGGGCGCTGCCAACACAACTACCTCTTGAGGCTGATCCATAAAATACATTAATTGCTTGGACAACATCGTTACCAAACATAACGACACCCCAAGAATAGTACATAACAACAAACCATGATGAAACGTTGTCCTGATTTTCTTTTGATTTTCCTCTGCATTCGCCTCGGCAGTCAAAGGAGTTATCGCTGTAGAAAAACCAATCCCAATTGACAAAGCCAAGAAGATAAAACTGTTCCCTAAAGAAACCGCAGCCAACTCTGTTGAACCTAAATTACCAACCATATAATTGTCCACAATACCAATCAAAGTATGCCCTAGCATTCCTAGAATTACGGGGTAAGCCAATTTAACATTGTAAGTAAACTCTTTTGTGTATTGAGAAAAATTCATTTTATAATAATTGAGTCGGCAAAGATAATTAGAACAAACTGATTCTATCACTATTATTTCAATTATGAAAAAACTATATGGTAGATCTTAAAGTTTTGTGAAAATCAAAATAATCCAATACTAATACTAAAAAAGCCGCCGTTATAACTGACTACTTACTCTTACAGATAGAGATCTTTAAATATTTTTTATTAACCCCAAATTTTAAAATTATGAAAGCTATTAAAAAAATTAAACTCGTTATGGCATTAGGAATCACTATATTTTTTGCTAATAACATAAAAGCACAAGAAGTGACAAATTACGACAAGGGCTTTCGCCTTGGATTCGGCTTGACAGGTGGATATACACTCAATGACCCGTATAAACTAGCCTTAGGCGCTGATGCCAGGTTGCAATATGACTTATCCAAAAGATATTCTTTTACACTAACAACAGGCTATAGTCGTCTTTTTGTAAGCAAAGCAGACGGAGATGATCTAGGATTTATTCCAGCAAAAGGAGGTTTTAAAGCTTTCATTTGGAATGATAAATTTTATTTAATGGGTGAAGCCGGAGCCGCTTTTGCAGCCGACGATCATTATCACAAAACGTCATTCCTTTTGGCTCCAAGTATCGGTTATGCCACAAAATACATTGATATTTCCATTCGATATGAGCAATATAATGATTTTGAACATTTGAATAACGACGGAAGCACAAGCAAAGGTGTTGGCCAAGTAGGCCTTCGTGTTGCCTATGGTTTTGATTTATAAAAAATAATATGACTATCCGTTAATAATACCAACCCGAAATTTTGTCGGTTTATTAAAAAACAAAAGTTTTTTCTCTTAAGAACCATTAATATTAAGTTTCATTAAGTCTAAAAACTTAATTTTCTTAATATCTTAATGGTGAAAAATATATTACTCTCTTTGGTTCGCTTAGCGGACAGTCATAAAAAATAAAAAAGTGTGCTATCGTTTAAGCACACTTTTTTAATATTGCTTTTCATCAGTCAAAGTCTTCATAAAAGCAATTAATTGTTTCTTTTCCAATGGACTTAAATTTAATTTATCGCCAGGCAAAGTTTGATTGGGTAAATTAAACCCCAAACCACTTCCTCCTCCGTTATTGTAAAAATCAACCACTTCTTCCAAACTTTTGAAAACACCATTGTGCATATAAGGAGCCGTTAAAGCAATATTTCGAATCGTTGGGGTTTTGAATGAATACCGATTCACATCTGCTTTCGTCAAATCAAATTTACCCAAATCCTTATCTATCTTTTTATCTTTTCCGGGAACACCCAAAACTTCACTTTCCGATCGGTCAAAATTTGGAGGAACAGTTCCATTGGTCAAAGGAATAAAATGACAAGTGGAGCATTTGGCTTTGCCTGCAAAAAGGTTAAAACCGGCAACTTCATCACGATTAAATTTTTCTTCACCCCTCATAAAACCGTCAAATTTGGAATCATAATTACTCAATGACCGAATGTAGGAAGCCAAAGCATTTTTGATTGTGAAAGCAGTTATTTCTTTTCCTGGAAATGCTTTCGCAAAATAGTCAGCATACTTTTTGTTTTTCTTTAAATCCAAAGCTGATTTTTCCAAAGAACCGTGCATTTCATTTTCATTTGTAATTACGGCAACTGCTTGGTCTTCGAGATAATTCACTCTCGAATCGTAAAAAAAGTTTCTTTGATAAGCAATATTGGAAAGTGTTGGAGTATTCCTTTTTAGCATTTTCTTTCCGTCCAATGTAGCAGCAGTTTCCAAACCATCGGTAAAAGCTTTGTCCGCATGATGACATGACGAACATGAGCGTATATTATTGCCCGACAAAATAGGATCGTTAAACAACAGTTGCCCCAATTCTATTTTCTCTTTTGTGGTTTTATAATCCGGGAATCCCGAAAAAGCTTCAGTGTCAAAAGCATTTTTGTCAAATAAAGTTTGAGTGGCAACTTTCAATCCACGGCTTTCCTTAAACAAAGGGATTTTTAGTGCTAACTGTGTTTTATAAATCGCTTTACTCAACGGATTCAGATAGTTTTTAATGAAATATGCCCGATCAAATTCATTGAACTTCGAATGCATATCCAAATAGGTTGCACCTTCTTTGATTATTTTTAAAGTCGAAGCATTCTGTTCACTTTCTCCATAAACAGCCAACTGTTTTCCGATAGTTTCCAATGAAATTTTGGCTTCGGGCAAAGAATTCAAGGCTATTGGAGAATCAAATCCTGTAATTCCCAAAGTAATGATTCTGAAAACTTCCAAACGCATCGCATCAAAAACAGCCGCATCGGTCAGTTCATTGGTTTTGGAAATCGATTCCAACCGAACCAAATTCGCATTCAAAATCCCAATCTCTTTCAGAAGCTCCTTTTTGGAATTGGTATCATAATTCGGAAAAATATATTCCTCAATCACCTGAAGCCCCGCAGGCGGAACCGTAATTCCGTCATCGTATTCGTATTCATCAATTGCAGGACCGTTTATTGCTTTGGAAACTGACGGAAAGTAATATTCACAAATAGACTCGACTCTTTTATAACTTTCGTGTGCTTTTAGAAATTGCTTTTGCAATTGTTTTTGGGGCGCTCCTTCTTCGACCAAATGTTGTAATTGGGTAACATCATCTTTTAAAACAAGCAAATCCGATTGATACAAATCATTAATTTGCTCCGCTTTGGGTTTAGAATCTGAGCAGGAAAACAGCAAAAAAGCAACAAAAAGGAAAACAATTTTCTTCATAAAAAGTATTTAATAATAAAAAAAGAAACCACGGTCACTAAAAGAAACCGTGGCACTCAGAAAAAAAAGCACAAATTATCTTGGCAATCCTTTGATTAACACAATTTGGCTAGCTTGGTTTTCATTTGGACGGCCACCTCCACCATCAACATTTTTATATTTATCTCCAGTCCAAGTATGAGGTTGAACGCTTAACATAAAAGTATCATCAACTCCTAATTGCTCAGATACGTCAATCAAAGCTCCATATTCCCAATCTCCAAATTTAGAAAGTCCACCAACATTATACTTTGCAGCATCAGCAGCTGTACGACGATGGTCTAATTCAACAACCGGCTTAAGTGTTTTTGCGGCGATATTGTATTGATAAATATAAGCATCGTGTGTTTCATCACCATATCCATTCGCATCTTCCTGAACGTAAACGTAGTTTTTAGTCACACAAATGTTATCAGGATTTTGAAATTTACCAGCAATTCCAGTACGGTCATCTCCGTCAAGCAACACTTGCAAATTACCTGTCAAAGGATTTGAAGCATCCAAATTCAATTTATAAACTCTTCCATATTTTGTTCTGGAAGCATCAGCATTTGTTCCTGTTGTATTTTGACCTGTAGCGTTAAAATAAATTTCGCGATCGGCATCTCCGCCACCTTTTCTGTAATCAAGATCCTCTACTCTACCAAATTTAACAGCCGACAAAGTATTTACCGCAGCATTAATTTGAGCACCAGTCAAAGTAGTATGGTTGTCGATTTTCACGAAAGTAACAGGATAATCTTTCCCGGTTACCATATCTTTCTCTCTTTGGTTACCATCGTTTCTTTTCATCATGTACAAAGTACCATTTGCAAGATCGCCAACGGTATTTGAAACATACATAAATACCTGACCTCCGTAAGTTCCTGAATCATCATCACCAATAACAACAACCGTTTTACCAGCATAGGCCGATTTTCTCAAAGGCAAAGCATTTTCGGCACTTAAACGTCCAAAACCTGGCAATTCCTTGGTTACACCAGCATTCCCTGCATCTCCATAAGGATTCACAGCATGCGTGCGAGACTCTTCTCCTGATTCACCACAAGTCAGGTAAATTGGACCAAAACCGTGTTCTGCAGGAGTAGCCATTGTAGCACCGCACAATCTCCAAGTTCCTCCTTTTGAATTCAATAAATATTCTCCTTTCACCGGTTTGAAAGTTTTATCTAATGTGATTCTCGAAACAGAGAAATTATCTTCTTGGTTCACTAAAAATGTAAAAGTTCCATCTTCATTTTTCAATAATCCTGAGCCATCCGCGGAACCTCCGAAAACATAATTTGGGCTCTCTGGCAGAACATCATCTGAACTGATAACTGAAAACAATTCCAATTTCTCGAAACCGGTTTGTTTTTTCAATAAAACAGGAGTTACTGATTGGTCTTTCAACAAAACTGTTGAATTCACCGGATTTCCTTCTGCATTTTTATCATCGTTACACGACACTAAAGATGCAACGGCAAGCATTGATAGAATAAGTTTTTTCATGTTGGTAGTTTTTGTTTTAAATTCAACGCAAAGAAACTTTTATATTTTTAACTAAAAATAAAATCAATATTAACAAAACTTCAATAAAAAGTATCCTACATAAACAAAACATCAATAAAACTTAGCTAACCCGCAAAAAACCTAAGAACACAAAATTTAAACTGATTCAAAATAAACTTTCAATTCCATTTTACCACAAAAAAGATTACTTTTGGGGGAGCTTTATCCTGCTATCCACTATATCTTTTATGGTCTCGTTTTGGAACGAAACCATAAAAGGATGCCGTTTCTATCAGGGCTAGGGCATTTATTTTCAATACAACTTTTCATGGAAAAATTCACTCTTGAACTGCTTTTTCATATTATCGGAATAGGTTCTGCCTCCGGACTCATCTTCAAGGACAACAATTTATTCATCATCGGCGACAACAGCGGATTTCTATACGAATACAACATCGAATCCAAAAACCTCCAACGCCATGAAATCATAGAAAACACCACCGATAACATTGCAAAAATTGACAAACCCGATTTTGAAGCCATCACTCAACATGATGACACACTCTATGTTTTTGGTTCGGGATCGACTGAAAAAAGGAATAAAATGATCGAAATCAACACAGTCGCAAAAGAAATAAGAACCAACGATCTCACAGATTTGTATTCGGTTATGCAAAGTTTTGGCGAAATAAAACCCGAAGATTTCAATATAGAAGGTGCTGTTTATACTGGGGAAGAATGGTATTTACTCAATCGCGGCAACGGAAAATCGGCCAAAAATATACTCTTTACAATTCAAGGAAAAAACCTGACTAACGAATTCAAGATACTTTCCAACAATTACAAATTACCAAAAATAAAGGGAGTACGGAGCAGTTTCACCGATGCTGTTATACTCGATGACAAGATTTATTTCCTCGCTACTGCCGAAGACACTGATTCTACTTATAATGATGGCGAAATCTTGGGAAGCTTTATCGGATGCATCGACAAGAAAACAATGAAAATCACTTTTACAGAAAAAATCAGTGATACTCACAAGTTTGAAGGCTTGACTGTTTACAAAAAATCAGCAGAAGCAATTGAATTCTTACTTTGCGAGGATAATGACACTGCAGAATTAAAATCGAATATCTACAAATTAAAATTATCAACACATTATTAAATTATAAAAAAATGAATCCAATTTTAAACAAAAATCTTTTTCTAATTAAGGAGCATGTTGGGATGTTCAAAGCCGCCAATAATTATGACATTTATGACCCCGAAAACAACCAATTAATTCTGAATTGCAGAGAGAATAATCTCGGTTTTTTTACAAAAATAATCCGATTTACAAAATACAAAACTATGACCCCTTTTAATGTAGAGGTAAGTACAACCTCCGGCGAAAAAGTTTTGAGTGTAAGGCGTGGGGTAACATTTTTCCGTTCGGATGTTGAAGTTTACAACGGAAAAGAACAATTAATTGGTTTTTTTAAACAGAAACTTTGGTCTTTAGGAGGTAAATTTGAAGTAGTGGACAAAAACCTAAAACCAGTTTGTTTACTACAAGGAGAATGGACAGGATGGGATTTTAAATTCACGAAAGACACTACCGAATTGGCACAAGTGAGCAAAAAATGGGCAGGAATAGGCAAAGAATTTTTTACAAGCGCTGATAATTATGTACTTCAAATTAAAGAAACCGTAACAGAAAACAATACCGATAGACAACTAATTATGGCTGCGGTTATGTGTATTGACATGGTATTGAAAGAGAAATAAAGACCATTGCAGCCTAGTTTGAAACCAATCTATTAAAGAATTACTTTGAATTGGGTATCTTTATTTTATTAACAACGTCCGTATTTTTCGGAATTAGCAAATAAAAAAATGAACGACTTAAAAAATAAAAATGCTCTTATTACGGGTGCTGGAAAAGGAATTGGAAAAGCCATAGCCCTTGCATTAGCCAAAGAAGGTGTAAATGTAATTTTATTGGCACGAACACAAGATGAAATCGACAATGTGGCTGCAAAAGCACGCTCATTAAGAGTAAAAGCTCTAGCAATAACAGCCGATGTAGCCGATATCAACTCGGTAAATATGGCCGTAGAAAAAGCCTTAACCGAATTCAAAACAATTGACATTTTAATCAATAACGCCGGAATTGCAGCTTTCGGTAAATTCATGGAATTGGAACCAACCGCTTGGGAACGTATCATTCAGGTGAACCTAATGGGAACGTATTATGTGACACGAGCCGTTTTGCCAAATATGATTGAAAGACAAACAGGTGACATTATCAATATTTCTTCAACAGCCGGATTAAATGGAAATGCGTTAACTAGCGCTTACAGTGCCTCCAAATTTGCTGTTTTGGGACTAACGGATTCTTTGATGCAGGAAGTTCGCAAACACAATATTCGTGTGACGGCCTTAACTCCAAGTACTGTTGCAACCGATATGGCAAAAGAGCTAAACCTTACCGATGGTAATCCAGAAAAAGTAATGCAATCTGAAGATATCGCCGAATTAATCATTGCCCAACTAAAATTAAACCGACGCGTATTTATCAAGAACAGCAATGTTTGGTCAACTAATCCTTAAAAAAACAAAACCATTAAGAGATTAAGTTTTATTAAGATTTTCCCTTAATTTCCTTAATCTCTTAATGGTTTAAAAAACATTTTAATTTTTTAATTGTTCCTGACTGAACTATGAATTTGCTCTTCGCGTTTTAAACCCCAACATTTAAAAATTCCATTCTTACACTTCCGTCTTCATCAATTTTTGTCAAATTGATTTCGTGCAAAGTGTTTACCAATTCTGGATTCCAAGGTGTTTTTACTTTTACATAATTCTCAGTAAATCCGTGAATATAACCCTCTTTATTTTCACCTTCAAAAAGAACGGTTCTTGTAGTTCCCAACTGACTTTCGTAAAAAGCACGACGTTTTTTAACCGACAAACCTCTTAGCATTTTGCTTCTTTTTGCTCGAACATTATTTGGAACAACAGCTCCCATTTCGACAGCTTCGGTATTGTCGCGTTCCGAATAAGTGAAAACATGTAAATACGAAATGTTCAATTCGTTTAAGAAATGATAGGTTTCAAGGAAATGTTCATCTGTTTCACCAGGAAAACCAACAATCACATCGACACCAATGCAAGCATCAGGCATCACTTCCCGAATCTTATTCACTCGTTCTGTATATACTTCACGTAAATAACGGCGCTTCATTAATTTCAAAATGTCATTACTTCCCGACTGCAATGGAATATGGAAATGCGGCACAAAAGTTCTGCTTTTTGAAACAAAATCTATGATTTCGTTTTTCAATAAATTAGGTTCAATAGACGAAATACGCAATCTTTCAATTCTCTCAACTTCATCTAAGGCCTGAACCAATTCTAAGAAAGTATGTTCGTGTTTTTTATTTCCAAACTCCCCTTTTCCATAATCCCCAATATTAACTCCAGTCAAAACGATTTCTTTAATGTTTTGCTTCGAAATTTCGTAAGCGTTTTTCAACACATTTTCCAATGCGTCGCTTCTGGAAATTCCACGGGCAAGCGGAATCGTACAATAGGTACATTTATAATCGCAGCCATCCTGCACTTTCAAGAAAGCACGGGTTCTGTCCCCAATCGAATAACTGCCAACATAAAAATCGGCTTCAGCTATCTCGCATGAATGCACTTCGCCAAAATCATTCTTCGATAAATCATTGATATAGTCGCTGAGTTTGAATTTCTCGGTGGCTCCAAGAACGAGATCCACTCCGTCAACATTGACCAATTCTTCAGGTTTCAATTGCGCATAACAACCAACAGCAGCAACAAATGCTTTGTCGTTCAGTTTCATCGCCTTGCGAACTACTTGTTTGAATTGTTTATCGGCATTCTCTGTAACCGAGCAGGTATTGATTACATACATATCGGCGACTTCCTCAAAATCGACACGATCAAATCCTTCATCTTCCAAATTGCGGGCAATGGTCGATGTTTCTGAAAAATTCAGTTTACACCCAAGCGTGTAAAAGGCAACTTTTTTTCTTTCCATAATTACCTTAAATTAATGAAATCGTTGTCAAAAAATTTAAGTGCGCAAATTTACAAACAAAAATCTACACTGTAAAATTGATATTAATTTATATGAAGACAAAGACTTAATTTATTTTGACATGAAGATTTTTTTAACGATTTAAACCATATAAAATTGTTTACGGTTTATGGCAAATTCAAAAAAAATAAAATGATGGCAAAAAAGCCCAATCATTCTCTTTAGCCCCGATCGCAGTGAAAATCCTTGTAAACTGGGGTTCAGTTTACAAGATTGCAACGGAGAGCGGGAACAATGCTTCCTAAAAAAGCCAAATGTTTCTGCTCCAAAAAAATAATTGAACGCTGTTTTAAAAAAACTTTATTTTTCGTGCCTAGGCTTTGTTTCTATTCATATAAATATTACTTTCACAACTCCAAAAACAACTTAAAACAGTACTATTTTTAGCTTTTAGCAAGCTAAAGCACTATTGTTCTGTGTCTAAATTTCGAAAATCAATTATTTCAAAAAAATTTTCTTTCAAACGAAATAATAAATGATTTTATCAGTTGTATAATGAACTGATAAAGTCATTGGAATTCTAATTCAGAAATGTCTCGATAATTTTCGAAAATCATTCTTTAACAACAATAAATGGGATTACCGAAAACCATAAAGAGTAGGTCAAATAAATAATTAATAACAAAAAAATGAAATCATTCTGCCTCCAAATCTCCCTACTATTCATCGCTTTTTTTGCTCAGGCCCAAACCCCGGCTCCAGCAACGATAGCAACCAAAAACCCTTTTCCTACAATAAGCACTCTGACAGCTTGGGCGAGTTACAATTCTCAGGAAAAATTCAATCTGGATATTAGAGCCCTAGGATTCAAATTTGAAGAAAAATCAATTGAACCCGCTTCAACAGCTTACACTTACATCCGAAAAGTTTTGGTTGACAACGTAAATTATACTGACAGAATTGTTTACAGAATCACAACTGACAATACGGCGAGTATTATTTCGTTAGTTACCGCTTCAACCGATTTGGTCTCTTTTTATACTCCACAATTGGCAGGCTATAAAACCGGAAAATGCGACAACGAAATGTCTAAAGACAAGAAAACTACTTGCACATGTTATGACAATGGTAAATTTGTAATCGACGTTTGCGACGAAAGGGTAAAACTAACAATGGGTGACGGGAACAATTATTTTATTTCGGTTGCAAAAAAATAAAAAACAAACATTCTTGAGATGCACGGTGTAGAGACCCACTGCAGTCCGTCTCTACAGGATGTACGAAAAAACCGTCTATTTGACGGTTTTTTTTATGGTTTATTAATTCAAAATAAAACGTCTAATTACTTCGGCAACACCGTGGTCATTATTCGAAGCTACTATTAAATCGGCTTTGTCTCTCAATTCTGGAGTTACATTGTCCACCCAAACACCCAGACCGGCATACTCAATCATTGTCAAATCATTTCCTGCGTTTCCGACAGCAATAATTTCACTTTGATCAATATCTAATTTCTTTGCTAATTTTTTCAAACTATACGCTTTGTCAATTCCTTGTTGGGCTACTTCAAGGAAAAAAGGTTTCGACATTGACACACTCAAATGAGGCATGGCCGCTTTCAAATCACTTTCTACTTTTTTTAGATAAGATGGCTCTTCTAACAAAATACATTTCACTGCATTTGTTTGAACGGCTTCTTTAAAATTTGTTACCTTATTATGAGCCATACCAGTAATATTTTTTTCAATATCAATAAATTCCGAATCGGTTTCACTAACGATTTCCTCATTTACATAGGTAATGATATGTGTGTTGTTTTTTTGACTATAATCATACAATTCATGAATCTGCTCTTTGCTCAAAGTTTGTTCAAACAGCACTTTATCCTCTTTCAAATCGGTAATTACAGCGCCATTATAAGAAAGCATAAACGAATTATAAAAATCCATTTTCAGTTCTTTGGCATATTCAGTCATTGCCGAAGTTGGCCTTCCAGAAGCCAAAACTACCTTAACCCCTTTTTCCTGGGCTTTAAAAATCATTTCCTTATTCTCATCTGATATCGTATGATCGTCAGTCAACAACGTATCATCCATATCCAAAACAATCATTTTGTATTCTACTTCTTTCATCTATTTTTTTCAATAAAAAAACCTTGATACTTTAAGCCTCAAGGTTTTTCAAAAATTAAAATCATTTAATTTAATTAGATACTCAACCTAAATTCTTCAATAACCGGATTTGCTTTTGCAAAATCCTTTTCTTCAATAAATACCTCAACAGCTGAATCTGAATTTGGAAAACCAGACATTCTAGCCGATTGGATATTATTTTTCACTAAAGTCTCTACACCGGCAGCTTCTATTTTTTCCTGCAAAGCCAATGCCAAAATTTCACTTCCTGAAAAAACTTTCATTAATCCCATGATACTTTTTATTTTAAATTATTGTTTATCTCCAATCATAAAACTAAAAAGCATGAAATTTTTCCGTTACTAATCCAGCTTCCTGTCTTCTGATTTATTTCAAAATTCTATTCTTCTTCCTCATCATCAATTTCTTCTTCCTCTTCAAAATCATCTATATCCTGATTTACTGATTCTTCTTCATCTAAATCTTCCTCATCTTCGTCATACTCGTCTTCATACTCTTCTTCAAAATCAAAAACATAAGGATCAACTAGCATTTTTTCAGCCAAGATTTCAATTCGTTCTGTCAATTGATCCGTAAAAATAATACGTTGTGTTTTGGTTATACTGTTTGAAATTCTCATGATTCTTGGCTCATGACGCAATTTCAAAATCGAATCGGCATCATCAACAATAAACATTCGCAATCTATTCACATTAAATCCAGCCGTACTAAACATATCATTTAATTTAGTTGGCGTCCCAATAAGGACATCAATCCCAGCCGAAATAAAATTTTTATCATAATCCATGTCACCCTTTTCGTGAACCCCATAAACCCTCAAATTGGTGAATTTTCCAAACTTTTCGAAAAGTTCCTCCATTTCAAGAATCTTGGTTTTGTCTTCCACAAATATTAAAGCACGGGGCGATTCCTCACCTTCGCAAACCAATTGCTGAATTACATTAATCACAATAGTTGTTGTTTTTCCAGAATTCTTTGGGGAAACGATAATTGCATCTGCTCCACTTTTTATGGTCGAAAAAGTTTCTTTTTGCATCTCATTAGCTTCCGTCAATCCGCAATCAATTAAGGCTTCCTGCAATACTTGGTTTATTTTTTTAAGCTTCATTTATTTAATTTAAAAAAGAGAAAATTTGAAAAAATCTAAAAAATTAAAAAGAGGACACTTCTGATCTGTTCAAAATCATCTCTTTTT
The DNA here is from genome assembly GCF_027111335.1 of Flavobacterium aquiphilum. Taxonomy (NCBI): domain Bacteria; kingdom Pseudomonadati; phylum Bacteroidota; class Flavobacteriia; order Flavobacteriales; family Flavobacteriaceae; genus Flavobacterium; species Flavobacterium aquiphilum. Next base: position 4,469,378 of record NZ_CP114288.1, read on the forward strand.
AACTTTGTATTCATATTTTAGATTCTTTCCTTTTTTATATCCTTTTGATTCCTATTTATTTTATTTACTAGCAAAAGCTTTGACATCACTTTCAGAGATTTCATTTCCTCCAAGGATAATCAAACGTTCCACTACATTTCGCAATTCTCTGATATTTCCTGTCCAATCGTATTCTTTCAATAAATTAATCGCTTCATCAGAAAAATGTTTAACCGCATTCCCCTGTTCACTTGCTATTTTGGAAGCAAAATGTTTAATCAATAAAGGAATATCTTCCCTTCTGTCATTTAAGGCAGGAACTTTTATCAAAATAACTGCCAAACGATGGTATAAATCCTCTCTGAAACGACCAGCTTCAATTTCACTTTTTAAGTCTTTATTAGTCGCAGCAATCACACGAACGTCCACTTTTATATCATTATCTGCTCCAACTCTGGTAATGATTCCTTCTTGTAAAGCTCTCAAAACTTTGGCTTGCGCCGATAAACTCATATCCCCAATTTCATCAAGAAAAATGGTTCCTTTATTGGCCACTTCAAATTTTCCGGCACGGTCTTTCACCGCCGATGTAAAAGCGCCTTTTATATGACCAAACAACTCACTCTCTATCAATTCGCCAGGTATGGCAGCACAATTCACTTCGACCATAGGAGCACTCGAACGATCGCTTTTGTCATGTAATTGATGCGCAACTAATTCTTTTCCGGTTCCATTTGGTCCGGTAATCAAAACTCTGGCATCGGTTGTAGCAACTTTATCAATCATGACTTTCACTAGGTTGATTGCTTCGCTATCTCCTACTATATCATATTTTTTACTGACTTTCTTTTTAAGGATTTTGTTCTCAACAGCCAGTTTTTTTCTGTCTAACGCGTTTCGAACCGTATTTAACAATCGGTTCAAATCTGGTGGTTTTGAAATATAATCAAATGCTCCTAAACGCATCGTATTAATCGCCGTTTCCATATCTCCATGACCAGATATCATGACAATAGGAATTTCAGTATCTATTTTTTTTACGGCCTCCAACAATTCAACGCCATCCATTTTTGGCATCTTTATGTCACATAAGACCAAATCATAGTCGTTTTCTTTTATTTTTCCAAGACCTGCGACACCATCTTCGGCAACATCAACTTCATAAGATTCATTTTCTTCGCAAAGTATTTTGGCTAGCACTCTTCTGATAGCTTCTTCGTCTTCGATAATTAGAATTTTACTCATATTTATATTTTAAGAGTCTGAGAATCTAAGTTACTAAGATTCTGAGTTTTTTTTAAGCTTTTGATAAACTAAGTTCATAAAATTCCGAGTGCTCATAAAAATTAGCAATTCAGCTCGTTAAAGACTTTTAATATTTCAACCACTTATATAATTCTTTCCAACTCGGTTTTTTTCCATACATCAAAATTCCAACACGGTAAATTTTGGCAGCAAACCAAACGACACCCAAAAACGTTGAAAATAACAAAGATACGGAAATTGCAATTTGCCACCATGGAACACCGAAAGGAATACGCATTAACATAACAATTGGAGAGGTCAAAGGTATCATCGAGAAAACCACAGCAATTGTCCCATGAGGATCATTGATAACCGTAAAAAAGCCTATGTAAACACTAAGCATCAATGGCATTATGATTGGCAAAAGAAATTGTTGCGAGTCGGTTTGATTATCAACCGCAGCTCCAATTGCAGCATAAAAAGAACTGTATAAAAAGTAACCTCCAATAAAATAAACAATAAAACTAATCAGAATACCGGCGATTGGCAAATTCCATATTTCTTTAAGATACATTTGGGCTGTCCCTGAAAATTCTTGTTGTGCCACATGCATCATTTCAGGAGAAACTTTGGCGGTAGCCCCAATATTCACTCCAAAAAAGGCCGAAGCAGCAAACATCAATGACAAACCGATAAAAGTCCAAATCAAAAATTGCAACAAACCTGCCAGTGATGTTCCGATGATTTTCCCCATCATCAATTGGAAAGGTTTCACCGAAGAAATGATAATCTCTACAATTCGATTGGTTTTTTCTTCGATTACGCTTCGCATTACCATATTCCCATAAATGATGATGAACATCATGATAAGGTAGCCAAAGGCGGCTCCTATGCCAATTTTTATTTCGTTAAGCCCTTTAATACTCTCTTCGCCAGAAGCCTTTGTTAAATTCAAAACCACATTGGCTTGGGCTTTTTTTATTGCCAAAGTATCCAAATGCGCATGTTCCAAATTGTCTTTCGTCAATTTATCGGCAATAATTCTTTGCACTTTTTCGATAAAAACAATACTTGGACTATCATTTGAAACCAATTGTATCTTAGTTTCCAAATCTTTATTGGCAGTTATTTTAGGAACATAAAGCAGGGCTTCATAATTTTCCTTTGTAATACTGTCTTTGAGAACCTGTAGATTAACCCTTGAATAATCAAGGTATTTATAATCACTGTTTTTATTGTTTAAAGCCATAAATTCATTGACAAACAAACCCGATTCGTCATGAATAGCTACAAGCTTAGTATCCGGTTTCATAGAACTCAAATACGCGACAAACCCGGCAATGGCGACAAACAACAACGGACTTAAAAAGGTCATGACAATAAATGACTTATTGCGAACCTTGGCAACAAACTCTCTTTTTATGATTAATGAAATTATACTCATTTTAAATTTTTCGATTTTAGACTTCAGATTTAGGATTTACTTAAACCTGAGATGTCACTGTTTGGATAAAAATATCATTCACACTCGGGATTTTTTCGACAAAATGCATCACCTGACCGCGTTGTGACAAGACATGTAACAATTCGTTCGGAGTAGCATTTCCCAATTGAATTTCTAATTTTATTTCATCATTCAAGGATTTAAAATTGGCTTCACCCACCTTAAATTTTTGTGTTACATCATACATCAAACCTTCCACATTATCCGATAGGATTCCAACTTCGAAACGATTCGTCTTGTGTTTTCTTTTTACATCGATTAACTTTCCTTCAATCAATTTGTTTGATTTATGAATAAGTGCAATGTCATCACACAACTCCTCCACGCTTTCCATTCTGTGGGTAGAAAAAATAATGGTGGCGCCCTCTTCTTTCAATGCCAAAATTTCATCTTTGATGACATTCGCATTTACAGGGTCAAATCCGGAAAAAGGTTCGTCAAAAATCAACAATTTAGGTTTGTGCAAAACGCAAACTACAAATTGTATTTTCTGTGCCATTCCTTTAGACAACTCCTGTATTTTTTTGTTCCACCAGCCTTTGATATCCAGACGATCAAACCAATATTCCAATTGTTTTTTGGCCTCGGCTTTAGACAGTCCTTTCATTTGTGCCAAATACAAACACTGCTCACCCACTTTCATACTGCTGTATAAGCCACGTTCTTCGGGAAGATATCCAATATATTGTACGTGTTTTGGCTGAAGCAGTTCGCCATCAAGAATGATTTTGCCGCTATCGGGCATCGTAATTTGATTGATAATTCGAATTAGTGAAGTTTTCCCTGCTCCATTTGGACCCAAAAGCCCGTAGATACTTCCTTTGGGAACAGTCAATGACACTTCGTTAAGCGCAACATAATCACCATATTGCTTAACTACTTTATTTACTTCAAGAATAGTACTCATGCTATTTTTTTAATTGGCGTAAAAGTAAATAATTTCGAGCCTAAACTCTCTTAATTATCCATTAAAAAACCCATCCTAAACGAATAAAGGATGGGTTTGTATTTTTTTATTTAAAAAAATTAAGAAAACATGTCTTTAACTTTTTCAAAAAATGATTTTTCTGATTTTTCAGGATTTGGTGTAAAGTTGTCATCCGTCAATGCTTTTTCAAAAAACTGTTTTTGTTCTTTGTTCAACGTTTTTGGCGTCCAAACATTTACATGTACCAATAAATCCCCGCTTCCATAACCGTTGATACTAGGAATACCTTTCCCTTTTAATCTTAAGATCTTACCAGATTGAATACCTTCTTCCAGTTTAATCCTTACTTTTCCGTTTACGGCATCAATATCTTTTGAAATTCCAAGAACTGCTTCGGCAAAACTGATGTATAAATCGTAGTGCAGGTTTTCGCCTTCACGTTTTAGGAATTCGTGTTCTATTTCTTCAATAACTACAATCAAATCTCCCGGAACACTGTTGCCCGGAGCATCATTTCCTTTACTGGAAACTTTCAATTGCATACCATCCACAACACCTGCTGGAATTTTGATAGAAACGGTCTCGTCTTCCACAATCATTCCTTGAGAATCGGCATTGTTTGGTTTTTTGTCCAAAATTTGACCAGAACCTCCACAAGTAGGACAAGTCGAAGCCGATTGCATTCTACCCAAAATAGTATTGGTAACTCGCATCACCTGACCTTGACCATTACAAGTCGAACAAGTTTTGTAAGTTACGCCCGGAGCCTGAACTTTACGTTTTACTTTTACTTTTTTCTCAACACCATTGGCAATTTCTTCCAGATTCAATTTTACTTTAATACGCAAATTGCTTCCTTTTGCACGACGAGGGCCACCGCCTCCACCGCCAAATCCACCGAATCCACCACCGAAGATATCTCCAAATTGACTGAAAATATCATCCATGTTCATTCCGCCATGACCTCCGCCAAATCCTCCGGAACCGTCAAATGCCTGATGTCCGTATTGATCATATTTTGCTTTTTTGGCAGGATCACTCAACACTTCATAAGCTTCGGCAGCCAATTTAAAATTTTCTTCTGCCTCTTTGTCGCCAGGATTTTTGTCAGGATGGTATTTCAATGCACTTTTTCTGTATGCCTTTTTAATTTCGGCTGCATCTGCACCTTTTGAAATGCCTAATATTTCGTAAAAATCTTTTTTCATAATATTTTAAAGTAAATTCCAAGATTTTCAAATTGCAAATTCCAACTTAGAAAACTGAGCTTTTTCATTAAAAAGCCCTTAGTTTTATGAATTGAAATTTGTAATTTTTATTTTTAGGATTTTATTTTTTTAGTTACCAATTACCACTTTTGGAAAACGAATAATTTTATCGCCCAGTTTATATCCTTTTTCAAGAACATCCACAACTTTTCCTTTCATCTTCTCTGATGGAGCTGGAATTTGGGTAATTGCTTCAGCAAAATCAGCATTGAATGCATCTCCCGCTTTAACGTCAACTTGTTCTAAACCTTTAGCAACCAATGTTCCTTTTAGTTTTTCGTGAATCAATTCAACACCTTTAGCTAAAGATTCATCTTCTGATTTACTGATTTCAACTATAGCTCTGTCAAAATCGTCCAATATTGGCAACATGGCAAGCAATACTTCCTGATTGGCAGTTTTGAATAATTCTATTCTTTCCTTTGCAGTACGTCTTTTGTAATTTTCAAATTCAGCGAATAATCTCAAAAACTTATCTTTTTCTCTAGCCAAGTCTTGAGTTAATTGCTCTTCAACACTTAATTCTTCAATAATAAGTTGCTCTCCATTTGCATTATTCTCTAATGTCGCGTCATCTAATTCTTGATCGAATTCTGTATTTTCTGTAGTCATATTACTTTTATTTTTAAAAATATTTTTAAACATAGTTTTATCCTTTATTTTGATTGCAAAAGTACTGCCAAAACTTATAAAATGTCAAATTGTCATCTTTTTTTAAAAATAAAATTTTATCAAAACAATTAACTTTCTGTCAATCGAAAAAATTTAATATATTTTTAAGATTGAAATTCTATAGTTTTTTCTATTTTTGGAAACAGATTTTTATTCAATCCCCTAAGAATACAACTCTCAAATCATTGAAAATAAGGTTGTTTTCTATATAATTATTAATTCACTATTGCCTTATATCAAAAAAAGCTTCGTTTAACAGTAAACGAAGCTTTTTTTATTTCAAAAAGTCAGTTTATTTCAACCGAATGCTCCATTCAAAATCCATTTCGGAGACCTGTAGCCCTTCTTCATTAGTCCCTATAGATTTCATCCAAAAAGTTTGTCCTTCGCCATCGGCAATAGTCTTTTGAATTGCATCGTCAATCAAATTGCCGTCTTGACAGACAAAAGTAATGCGACCTGTTGCCTTTTTAGAAAAATTTGACTTATTATTTGCCACCAACATCGATATTTTTTTTCCGCTTTTCGCTATTTTTCCCATCACCATAGCACCAGTTGTCAATTCAGCGGCCATTGCCTGTACAGCAAAATACATTGAATTGAAAGGATTCTGATTGATCCAACGGTGCTTTACCGTTACCACACATTTTTCTTTATCAATAGATTTCACTCTTACCCCACATATAAAAGCCGAAGGTAATTTGAAAAATAGAAAACGGTTTAATTTGGACACTGATATCTCCATACTTTTTTTTGCTAAAATACAAAAATTACTATGCGTACATACAAAGACAACAGATAACTTTCTTAAATTCAAAATTTTACTTTTATGTAAACAATATATTTAAACAGGTTTTTTCATTCAAATTGACCATTATTTGTTAATGAAATGTTAATATATACTACTATGCGATACAAGATACCCTCTTTTAAACATATATTTGCATAAGAAATTACTAGGTAAGTTACTTTTTCAATTTCTGTAATCAATCATCACCCGAGGCGTAGCCGAACTGTTTGGAAGCGCAGCGGAAAAAATCAAAAAACGTAATTAAAAAAATCAAAACAATGGAAACTTCAAACGAAAGAAACATAGCCGCTCTTACTCACTTGAGCACTCTTACCCAATACTTTATTCCTTTTGGAAATTATATTTTCCCGATTATATTTTGGACATCAAAAAAAGACAAATCGGAATTTGTAAACCATAACGGCAAACAAGCGTTGAACTTTCAACTTAGTATTTTGATTTACTCGTTGGTCTTGGCCATTATTGCCATTCCAATATTTTTATACACAGTCTTAAAAAATATCTCTTTTAATGATTTTATAAACCACGTTGATGAAGAGATTATTTTTCAAAAATTTGACTTCAGTAATAGTATCGGGATTTTGACAGTTGCAGTTGTCGCACTATTCATAATAGCCTGTATCAAAGTAGCCGAATTCTTTTTGGTAATCTATGCATCAATAAAGGCATCAAATGGCGAAGAATACAATTATCCGTTTACGATTCCTTTTTTAAAATAAACAGAAATTTTCAATCATCAATACAATCAATCAATCAATCATCATCACCCGAGACGTAGCCGAACTGTTTGGAGCGTAGCGGAAAAAATCAAAAAATGAACAGTTTAATCAACAAATCAACTCAAATTGCAGCATTATGAACATTGAAAACACTAAAGCCCAGATGCGTAAAGGTGTTCTTGAGTTTTGTATCTTATCGGTTTTAAAAGAGAAAGACGCTTATACCTCAGAAATATTAGACACCTTGAAAAACGCTAAATTGTTGGTCGTAGAGGGTACCGTTTATCCGCTCTTGACCCGTTTAAAAAACGATGGATTACTCAACTACCGTTGGGAAGAATCCACATCGGGACCGCCTAGAAAATACTATGGCCTAACCGAAATTGGACATACCTTCCTCAAAGAATTGGATGGCACGTGGACGGAACTGTCTGATGCCGTAAACTTAATAACCAACCAAAAATAAAAGTCATGAACAAAACTGTAAATATAAATTTAGGTGGAATGTTCTTCCATATTGATGAAGATGCATACCAAAAATTAACCCGATATTTTGACGCTATAAAACGTTCACTGTCAAAATCATCAGGACAAGACGAAATTATCAAGGACATTGAAATGAGAGTTTCGGAATTATTGACTGAAAAACAAAAATCTGAAAAACACGTTGTAACCCTGAGAGAAGTAGACGAAGTTATTGCCGTTATGGGACAACCTGAGGACTACATTATTGAAGAAGATGGTCCAACTACAACTAATAGAGATTTTTCAGCACCTAGAACTACCAAAAAATTATACCGTGACAAAGAAAACGGAATGATTGGTGGAGTTGCTACTGGTTTGGGACACTATTTTGGAATTGATCCTGTATGGTTAAAAATTCTGTTCCTTGTATTTGTTATTGCCGGTTTCGGAAGTGGAGTTTTAGTATATATCATCCTTTGGATTGTAACACCTGAAGCAGTTACAACTTCAGAAAAATTAGAAATGACCGGAGAACCGGTAACCATTTCAAACATCGAAAAAAAAGTTCGCGAAGAATTTGACAATGTTTCAGGCAAATTAAAAAATGTTGACTACGACAAATTTGGTAATCAGGTAAAAACCGGAGCCGGAAAAATAGGCAGCGGTTTAGGTGATTTCATCATGACAGTTTTTAAAGTTTTTGCAAAATTCTTGGGTGTACTCTTAATAATGGGAGGCTTGACCATACTGGTTTTACTCTTAATCGGAGTGTTCACATTAGGCACCAGTGTTTCTATGCATTATCCTTGGCAGAGTTTTGTCGAAGCCGGAAACTTGACCGATTATCCTGTTTGGGCATTTGGACTATTAATGTTCCTTGCTGTTGGAATTCCGTTCTTTTTCCTGACTTTATTAGGATTTAAATTATTGGCTCCTAATATGAATTCGATTGGTAACATTGCAAAATACACTTTGTTAGCTGTTTGGTTAATCGCTGTTTCATTAGCTGCTTCAGTTGGAATAAATCAAATGACAGCATTTGCGGTAAGCGGAAGAACAATTCAAAAAGAAACTATTGGGCTAAAAGCAACTGATACACTTTTGATCAAATTCAAACACAATGATTATTATGCCAAAGACATAAATGATCGAAATGAATTTATGATTACAAAAGATTCTTCGGACAACGATATTATTTATTCCAATAACGTTCATATCAAAATCCAAAAATCGGACGAAAAATATGCTTATCTTCAAATCGACAAAGAAGCCAAAGGAAAAAATTTAACAGAAGCCAAAAAAAGATCAGAAGCCATTCGTTACAACTATAAAATTATCGGAAACCAATTAATTTTGGATAATTATTTACTTACGGATTTAAAAAACAAATTCCGTGATCAAGAAGTTGAAATCATCCTTTATTTACCAGAAGGAACCTTGTTTAGAACAGATTCCAGTGTTGAAGATTATGACTGGTCTGATGACGACTTTTTCAACCTACACTTTAGCTCAGACAAATACACTTACAAAGTGGAAGAATCTAAGGTAAAATGTTTGGATTGCCCAGCCGATGAAAACGATCACGACGATATAGAAGACAATGACAATGAAACCAATGTAACTATTACCAAAAATGGAGTTACGATTGAAAGTGATTCGGTTGTTAAAACCAAAAAGGAATTTAAAGAATTGAAAATAAACAAAGACGGAATAATCATCAAAACGGAATAGCCATGATAAAAGTCATCACAATAATCATGAATTTTATAGTCGTTACTTTGGTAGCCCTGCTTTTTGGGTCCTGTAATCAAATAGGAAACATCAATTCCATAACCGGAAGCGGACACGTTACAACCGAAAAAAGAGAAGTTTCGGGAGATTTTAAAAGTGTAAGTGTAAGTAGTGCAATCGACCTTGTAGTTGAACAATCGGACAAAACAGAGATCATTGTAGAAGCCGATGATAATTTGCAAAAAGAAATCATTACAAAAGTTGAAAATGGAGTATTGGTTATTACTTGCAAAAAAGGAAACTTCATCAATGTTTCCTCAAAAAAAGTAACAGTAAAAATGCCTGTTATTGAAGGATTGGAAGCTTCTTCCGCATCAACAATTAACTCAGCAACAACTCTAAAAGGAACCAATCTATCTTTGGCATCATCTAGCGCTGCATCCATTCATGCCACGGTAGAATACGAAACGGTTGAACTAGATGGCAGTAGCGCAAGCAATCAAAACATAAAAGGAAAAGCATTGCAAATTGAAGCAACAACTTCCAGCGCAAGTGTTATCGATGCTACTGATCTATTAGCAAATGAAGTAGTTGCAAGTTCTTCCAGTGGTGGTTCGATTACAGTTCATCCAATCGTAAAATTAAAAGCAGAAGCTTCCAGCGGTGGAAACGTTGCTTATAACGGATCGCCAAAAACGGTTCAAAAAGAAGAAAGTTCTGGTGGAAGTATTCACCAAAATTAAGTTTGCCAACTTAAACCCAGAATCTGCATTAGAAATCTACTGCATCTGTATTTTTCTTCAAAACCAAGTACTTACTCCTATTTTTAAAATCAAAATACAAAAGTATTGCTCTTTTAAAAATCGTCCGTGAGTGCTTGCTTTTATTGAACAATTCAGCTTCGCTACGAAATCTAATGCGGATTCTGGGTTAAAATTTTAAAAATCACCCACAAAATGGGTGATTTTTTTATATTTGCACCTCAACCCAAATACCATAAAATGAAATATTCACACCTGTTTGTATTTTTACTTCTTACTACAACAATAGCTATCGGTCAAAATAAAGAACGAATAAAAGGTTCCAAAAACGTTGTTGAAAAAACAAAAGAAGTTGGAGAATTTAATTCCTTGGAAATTGAAGATAACCTGACTGTTTTCTTGGAAAAAGGAGAAAAAAATGAAGTAAAAATTGAAGCAGACGACAATGTCCAAGACAATATTTCTTTTGACCTCAAAGGCAAATCACTCCGTATTTACACTTCAAAAGAAATTATTAACTTCAAAAAATTAGTTCTTAAAATCAAATACACTAGTGAATTTAATTCAGTTGTGGCCAAAAATGCGACAACAGTAAACGCCCTTGAATCTGTAAAACTAGATAGTATTTCTTTTACTTCATTAGATTTTTCAAGGTTGTATTTGAATGTCAATTCCAAGAATTTCAATTTGAAATCTGACGACAAAACAAAAGTTGAGTTGAATTTAAAATCCGAAAAAGCTAAAATTCATTTGGATAAAGAAGCCCAGATTAAAGCGTTAATTGCTTCAACTGACGCAACTTTAGATTTGTCTCAAAAAACCAAGGCAACAATAGAAGGAGATGCTATCAATGGTTTTATCAAACAAGACAACAATTCTCTTTTTACTGGAAATAATTTCACCATAAAAAATGCCGATGTTACAACAAAAGGAAGTGCAATTTGTAACGTAATGGCCGAAACATCAATAATAATCGATGCTGATAACACATCAAAAATTTACTTACTTGGCAAACCTAAAATAGAAGTAAGAAAATTTCAAGGCGAAGCCCAATTAATCAAAAAGCCGAAGTAAAAACTAACCTTATATCCATAAAAAAAAGTCCCTAAGCGGGACTTTTTTTTATTATCTAAAAGTAATTTATAATCCTAAAATTAGCTGATTACTTTTTCTTCCACTTCTGATTCTTTAGCAGCTAAGTAACGTTCAGCATCCAAAGCAGCCATACAACCTGTTCCCGCGGCCGTAATCGCCTGACGGTACACATGATCAGCAGCATCTCCGGCAACGAATACACCTTCAACATTCGTTTTAGATGTTCCGGGAACATTTATAATATAACCGGTTTCGTCAAGAGTAAGATAATCTTTGAAAATATCAGTATTTGGTTTATGACCGATAGCAGAAAAGAAACCAGTAGCCGGTATCTCAAAAATTTCACCAGTTGTTTTGTTTTTTGCTTTTACTCCACTCACTACTTGACCATCTCCTAAAATCTCAACGGTATCGTGGTTCATCAAAATAGAAATGTTTTCTGTTTTGCGAACACGGGCTTCCATGATTTTTGAAGCTCGGAATTTATCGCTACGAACCAACATGGTCACTTTAGAACATAATTTAGACAAATAATGCGCTTCTTCACAAGCTGAATCTCCAGCTCCTACAATCACAACTTCCTGATTTCTGTAGAAGAATCCATCACAAACCGCACAAGCAGAAACTCCTCCACCCATTTTCAAATAATGTTGTTCAGATTCCAATCCTAAATATTTAGCAGAAGCTCCTGTAGAAATAATTACAGTATCACAATGCAATTCAATTTTATCATTGATCCAAACTTTGTGAACATCACCTGAAAAATCAACTTTGGTAGCCCAACCATCACGTATATCAGCACCAAAACGTTGCGCTTGTTGTTGCAATTGTACCATCATTTCAGGACCGGTAACTCCGTCAACATAACCTGGAAAGTTTTCCACTTCATTTGTAGTTGTCAATTGACCTCCCGGCTGCATTCCCTGGTACAATACTGGATTCATGTTAGCTCTGGCGGCATAAATTGCGGCTGTATAACCCGCTGGTCCTGAACCTATAATAAGACATTTAATTTTTTCTATTGTATCTGACATATTTTTATTTTTTTGAAATACAAATGTAAACTTTATTACTAATAAGAGCTACCAAAATAAATCCAAAAAACTAATGCAGAAATAAATTTTAATTATTTTGCAAAAATGTTTTGAAAAGTAGAATTAAACATTATCTTTGCACTCGCTTTTCGGGGTGTAGCGTAGCCCGGTTATCGCGCCTGCTTTGGGAGCAGGAGGCCGCAGGTTCGAATCCTGCCACCCCGACAAAAAGCCGAACAGCAATGTTCGGCTTTTTTTGTTTTATTTTCGAAAGTTATTCCAAGACAATCTGGGATTTCTTCAACAATTGTAATCATCAGAAAAATCCTTAATGATCAAAAAATATTGTTATATTTACCATTCACGATATTTTAGCTTTCATTATGGAAATATTTCTTTTAGTTTGCTTAATAGCACTACTTTTCTACACTCTAAACACAATAACAAACCGATTTGACAAAATTGAAGACAACATTCAAGCGTTAAATCGAAAAATAGAACTTCAAAAACCAATCGAAAAACCGATTGAGAAAACAATAGAAAAATTTGTCGAGAAACCCTTTGAGAAAATAACTCCTCCTATACCTATTAAAAAGGAAATAAAACCCGAAATCACCTCTGTTCCGGTCGAAAAAACTATCGAAGAAAAAACAGAAAAAATAGATTTTGCGATGGAAACAAATCCAGGTCTAAAACCTATAGAACCGAAACAGAAACAAGAGCCTGCACCAATTTTTGAAGTTGAAAAAACTTTTTGGGAAAAATTCAAAGAGAAAAATCCGGATTTAGAGAAATTTATTGGTGAAAACCTCATCAATAAAATTGGAATCCTGATTCTCGTTTTAGGAATTAGTTATTTTGTAAAATATGCTATCGACAAAGACTGGATAAACGAACCAGCCCGCGTGGGAATTGGAATCTTATGTGGCGCTTTGGTTATGACAGTTGCTCATAAATTACGAAAAAACTATGCTGCTTTCAGTTCGGTATTTGTTGCCGGAGCCATTTCGATATTCTATTTTACTATTGCAATCGCTTTCCATGACTATCATTTATTCAATCAAACTATTGCATTTGCAATAATGGTTATCATTACCGCTTTTAGTGCGGTTATTTCGCTATCTTATAACAGGGTAGAACTCGCTGTTCTTACCTTAATTGGAGGATTTGCAGTCCCTTTTATGATAAGCACAGGTGAAGGCAATTACGTAGTTTTGTTTACTTATATTACAATCCTGAACATAGGAATCTTAAGCTTGGCTTATTACAAAAAATGGAATTTGGTAAACCTGCTTTCTTATCTGTTTACAATTGCACTCTATGGCGGATGGTTATTTAAAGACATCAATACTGACAAACCCCATTATTCAGGAGCTTTAGTCTTTGCTTTTGTCTTTTATTTCATTTTTGTTTTGATGAACATCATCAACAATGTCCGAACAAAAGGAGAATTCTCAAAAATGCAATTAACAATCCTGGCGAGCAACACCTTTTTATTTTATGGTGCCGGAATGGCAATTTTAAATCATTACCATCCTGAATTCAAAGGATTATTCACAACAGTACTCGCATTGTTGAATTTAATTTACGCTTGGTTTTTGTACAAAAAATTTGGATTGGACAAAAAAGCAGTGTATTTACTCATTGGCTTAACCCTAACATTTATCACACTTGCAATTCCGATTCAATTTAAGGGTAATTATATCACCCTATTTTGGGCTGCCGAAGCGGTATTGCTATTATGGCTGTCTCAAAAATCACAAGTCACCGGCTACAAATTTGGTTCTATCATCGTTCATTTTTTAATGTTGGTCAGCCTTATTATGGATTGGATCAAATACTATATGGGAGATGCTGTTTTGAATATAGCTATCAATCCAATTTTTACCACTGGACTTTTTGCTATTGCTTCTTTGTTTTTAGTGAATCATTTGTTGAAAAAAGAGACAGAAGAAACCCCTATATTCGGTTTTGACTTCAATCCAGAACAATATGGCAAATATGCTTTTGATTTAGCTATTGTCCTTTCCTATTTAACTGGTTTGTTCGAAGTAATTTACCAATCCAACAACCTCATACAGAATGCCTACTCAGCACTTTCGATTCAAGTAATTTATCATTTATTCTTTTTTGCGGTGTTAAGTACTTTCATAAGTAAACAAAAAACTGAAGCTGCTTACAAAAAAGTTACAATTATAGCAATTATCAATATTTTATTGTTCGCTTTTTGGTTCTCTGCTTTTGCATTCAAAGAACATCACGAAATTCTAAGATATGGAACCGGAAAACCAATAGCTTTTTATTTACATTATATTTCACTGGCATTGACGGGTTATTTTGGATATCAATTGTATTTGTCAAATAAAGAAAAAATTATTTTCAGCTTTTTCAACAAGAAAAATATTGCGTGGATTACTGCTTTTTTAATTGTTTACATCGCCAGTTCCGAAGTGATGCTTCACGGTTTGAAAATTCTTAACTCTCCCATTACGACAGAGGAAATACAATCAAATCATTTGTATCACGATTTTAAAAATCAAGTTGCCTATATTAGAGAAATTATATCAGATGATAACATCCAATTGGCAAGGACGAAAATAATAAAAACCAGTTTTCCAATTCTTTGGGGCGTTTTGGCGTTTGTTTTTCTAATTTTCGGAATAAAAAAACAAATGAAAACTATTCGTGTTATCGCGTTATCTTTACTAGGATTAACTATCGTAAAACTTTTCGTTTACGATATAAGTAACATTTCCGAAACCGGAAAAATAATATCTTTTATCCTTTTAGGAATTCTTATTTTGATTATCTCATTTGTCTACCAAAAAATTAAAGTCCTTGTCATAGATGAAAATAAACCGACTACTACAGATGAAATTCAATAAGTTTATAGTATTTCTTTTTGTTGCAAATCTTTCATTTGCCCAAAACACCACTGCCAAAATTAAAACAGTGGCGCAAAACGGATTGTATAAAATTGTTCTGCCACCAGATATTCGTTCATTTTCAAATGAGGAAATGAGTGATTTTAGAATTTTTGATTCAAAAGAAAAAGAAGTACCCTATTTTTTGATTCAAAACGCCAACGAAACAATCACTAACAATTTTGACGAATATGAAATAATTTCCAAAACGACTGTACCAAAGAAAAACACATCTGTTATTATTAAAAATCCATCTAAACAAAATTACAGTCAGATTTCACTTTTTATAGCCAATTCCAATGTCGTAAAACAATATTCTATCTCAGGAAGTGACGACCAAAAAGAATGGTTCGGGCTTTCTAATAACCAAGAACTTTATGATTTAAGTTCTAACACCGAAACGTATGTTGTAAAGACAATCTCGCTTCCGCTAAATTCCTATAAATTTTTAAAAATTGACTTCAACGACAAGAAAACATTACCAATAAATGTAGTGAAAGCGGGAAATTTCAAAAGTCATACTCAAAACAATTCTTTACTTCAGATTGTTCCAAAAGAATTTACTGTATCACAACTTCCTTCCAAAAAGGAAACAATGATTCGCATTTCTTTTGAATCTCCGCAGATCATCAATCAGCTTATTTTTGAAATTTCGAAACCCAATTTTTACACTCGAAACACGACGGTTTTCAAAAACGAAGTTCGAAAAATTAAGCATAAAACAAAAATCTATCCGGTTACTATCGCGAATTTTGAATTAAACTCGAAAACAAAAAACACTTTCAATATTCCAGAATTATTTGTGAAGGAGTTTTTCATAAAAATAGAAAATCAGGATAATCAGCCTTTGGTTATCACCGCTGTAAAATGCATGCAAGTTCCTCTCTCAATTGTTGCTGATTTGAACGCCAACGAACAATACACTATCAAAACAGGAAATCCAAACCTAAATCCTCCTGACTATGACCTTTCAAATTTCAAGAATAGCATTTCTGGCAATTTACCCGAAACCTCTATTTACGAAATAAAAAAAACAAACCTTCCCGTAAATGCAGGAACAAACAAATCCTTTTGGCAACAAGCCTGGTTCATGTGGATTTGTATACTATTTGGAGCTATTACCATTGGCTATTTCACAACAAGTTTAATGAAAGACATGAAAACTGAATAATTTTTAAAGTTTCTCTAAATTGACACTCTTACAACTATCAAAAAATGCCATTTCAATAAAAATTAATTAAAATTGGATCATAATTTTATTTTTAATCTAAAAAACAGAGTTCAATATCGTTAAATTTCTATTTTTGTATCACAAACTCAATATCTATATTTTATGCTCATTATAGGAATCGCAGGCGGGACAGGATCAGGAAAAACAACCGTGGTACATCAAATCATGAACGAATTGCCTGAAACCGAAGTTGGCATTATTGCTCAAGACTCTTATTACAAAGAAACACACGATTTGAGTTATGAAGACCGGTCAAAAATCAATTTTGACCATCCAAGAGCTATTGATTTCGAATTATTGGTAGCGCATCTCAAAGAATTAAAAGCAGGAAATACTATTAACCAGCCTGTTTATTCGTTTGTACAACACAACAGAACTGACGATATCATAGTCACACATCCCAGAAAAGTAATGATTGTAGAAGGGATTTTGATTCTGACCAATCCCGAATTGAGAAATCTTTTCGATATCAAAATATTTGTACATGCCGATTCGGATGAACGATTGATTCGTCGCATGAAAAGAGACATTGCCGAACGTGGAAGAGACATGTATGAAGTGTTAAATCGCTATCAAACAACGCTAAAACCAATGCATGAGCAATTTATTGAACCTTCAAAAGCTTTTGCAGACATTATAATTCCAAACGACAAATTTAATACTGTTGCCATTGATGTAGTTCGAGCCGTAATTAATCAGCGTATTTTATAATTTTATTGTAATTTTATCCTGTTCAAATCACAGTATTTTTATTGTTTTAGAACAAAATAAAAATTCACAAACAAAATCGATCTGCATTAAAAAATATTCCCGATGAAAAATCCATTTAAAGAAAAACCTTGGTACAAAACCCTAAGCAACAAATACGTTTGGGTATCGCTATCTTTCTTGACTTGGATGATTTTTCTGGACAACTACTCTTATTTTGAACATCGTTTTTTAAACAAGCAAATCGACGAACTTGAAGAAAATGCCAGCTATTACCAAAACGAAATAAAAAAGGATGAGGAAAAAATCAAGCAACTGAAAAATCCTTTACAAATTGAAAAATATGCCCGGGAAAAATACTTTATGAAAAAAGATAGTGAAGACATTTACATCATAGAGTTTAAAGGGGATACCATCAAAAAAGAAGAGTAATCCTTTCTCTTTTCAAATCTAATTACAATTAAAAATGGCCAAGAATTTATTCGAAGATTTCAGCCCGGTTTCCGCAAAACTTTGGAAACAAAAAATTCAATTTGAACTCAAAGGTGCCGATTATAATGAAACTTTAATTTGGAACTCTCCCGAAGATATTAAAGTAAAGCCGTTTTATGATAAAGAGGATTTATCCAAAAAACTTTCCGTTACCACAAAAGCGTCACAATTCAGAATTTGCCAAAACATCTTTGTTTTTGATCTTGAAAAATCAATTACAAAAGCTTTGGATTCGATTAATCGTGGTGCCGAAAGCATCCGTTTTAACATTCCTGAAAAAACAGTAGATATTGCAAAGTTGTTAGAAAAACTTCCTTTAGAAAAGATTACTGTTTATTTTCATTTCAATTTTATTTCAATCGATTTCGTTAAAAAAATTGACGCTATTGCAAAAGAAAAAAAAGCGACTATCTATTGTCTATTAGATCCGATAGGGCAATTAGCCAAAGAAGGAAACTGGTACAATACTCCCGAAAAAAGCAACTTTGATACTTTAAATATACTTACCAAAGAAACCCAATCTCTTTCGCTTATCAGCATCAACAGTGGATTATATCAAAATGCTGGTGCCTCGATGGTACAGCAAATCGCTTATAGCCTGGCTCATGCCAATGAATATTTCAATCGAATTTCTGATATAAACCAACCAATCGTTTTTCAGATATCGGTAGGAAGCAATTATTTTTTCGAAATCGCAAAACTGCGTGCTTTTCGAATCCTTTTCAAGACAATAGCTAAAGAATATAATCACAATTTAGATTGTCATTTTCTTGTTACCCCAACTAAGCGCAACAAAACCATCTACGATTATAATGTAAATATGCTGCGTACTACAACTGAATGCATGGGAGCTATTCTCGGCGGAGCAGATGCAATAGCCAATTTACCTTATGATGCCTTGTATCACAAAGACAACGAATTTGGAGACAGAATTGCCCGCAATCAATTGTTAGTTCTTAAAAATGAAAGTTACTTTGACAAAGTAGACAATCCTGCTGACGGCAGTTATTATATCGAAAGCTTGACTCAGCAATTAGCAGAAAAAGCATTACTTTTATTCAAAAACATAGAAGCTAATGGAGGTTTTCTAAAACAACTGAATGAAGGTGTCATCAAAAGAAAAATACAAGAAAGTGCCGATGCTGAACAAAACCTGTTTGATTCCGGAAAAGAAACACTTTTGGGAACCAACAAATATCCCAATCCGAACGACAAAATGAAAGAAGATTTAGAATTATTTCCTTTTGTAAAAATAAAACCCAGAAAAACATTGATTACTCCAATAATCGAAAAAAGATTGGCAGAAAAAATGGAACAGGAACGACTTTCGAAAGAATAATCGGTGACAGTTTAAAATTAAACCTTAAATGGCCTTACAACCCTTAAATGCTGAAAATAAAAACAGGAGATGATTTAAAAGTATTAAGAGTTTATTTTAAAACAAAAAACTTACATACCTTATATGGTTTAAAAAATGAAAAGAAAAGATCTTCAACATATAACCCTCAAAGATAATTTTCAGGACGAAAACGGCAATCATCAAGCAGATAGCTATCTTACTGCCGAAGGAATTGAACTGCACAAAACATATACTGAAGACGACATTGAACCTCTTGAGCATCTTGATTTTGGAGCTGGTTTTGCGCCAAATTTAAGAGGACCTTACTCAACAATGTATGTTCAAAAACCATGGACAATACGTCAATATGCAGGTTTTTCAACAGCCGAAGACAGCAATGCTTTTTACATAAGAAACCTTGCCGCAGGCCAAAAAGGACTTTCCATCGCTTTTGATTTGCCAACACACAGAGGTTACGACTCCGATCATGAAAGAGTTGTAGGTGATGTTGGAAAAGCTGGAGTCGCAATAGACTCAGTTGAAGATATGAAAGTTCTGTTTGACCAGATTCCGCTGAATGAAATGTCGGTTTCCATGACTATGAACGGTGCCGTTTTACCAATCATGGCTTTTTATATTGTCGCCGCCGAAGAACAAGGCGTAAAACCTGAACAACTTTCAGGTACCATTCAAAATGACATCCTGAAAGAGTTTATGGTACGTAACACTTATATCTACCCTCCTGCTTCATCGATGAAAATCATAGCCGATATATTTGAATATACCAGCAAAAAGATGCCGAAATTCAACTCTATTTCTATTTCCGGCTATCATATGCAGGAAGCAGGTGCTACTGCCGATATTGAATTGGCATACACTTTGGCTGACGGTTTAGAATATATTCGGACTGGATTAGCAACCGGAATGAAAATTGATGATTTTGCACCCCGCCTCTCTTTTTTCTGGGCAATCGGAATGAACCATTTTATGGAAATTGCCAAAATGAGAGCAGGACGAATGATTTGGGCCAAATTAATCAAACAATTCAGCCCAAAAGATGAAAAATCATTGGCACTAAGAACCCATTGCCAAACATCCGGCTGGAGTTTAACCGAGCAAGACCCTTTCAACAATGTAGCGCGTACCTGTATCGAGGCTGCAGCAGCAGTTTTTGGAGGAACACAATCTTTACACACCAATGCTTTAGACGAAGCGATAGCCTTACCTACCGATTTTTCGGCACGAATTGCGAGAAATACCCAAATCTATTTACAGGAAGAAACCAAAATTACCAAAACAGTAGATCCATGGGCAGGCAGTTATTATGTCGAAAGCCTTACTAACGAAATTGTCGAAAAAGCTTGGAAACTAATAGAAGAAGTGGAAGAACTGGGCGGAATGACCAAAGCTATCGAAACCGGAATTCCGAAAATTAGGATTGAAGAAGCCGCTGCACGTAAACAAGCACGGATTGACAGCGGACAAGATATTATTGTCGGTGTTAACAAATACCGTTTGGAAAAAGAAGATCCGTTGCAAATTTTGGATGTCGATAATCAAAAAGTTCGACAACAACAATTAGAAAAATTAAACAGAATAAAAGCATCACGGAATTCGAATGAAGTTAAGGCTTCATTACAAAAACTAAAGATTTGTGCCGAAACAAGAGAAGGAAATTTATTGGAATTCGCAGTTGAAGCAGCCAGAAATCGTTGCACATTAGGAGAAATTAGCGATGCGTTAGAAACAGTTTTCGGGAGATACAAAGCACAAATTAAATCTTTTAGCGGAGTGTATAGCAAAGAAATGAAAGACGACAAAAGCTTTGAAAAAGCAAAACAATTGGCAGATACCTTTGCCAAACAAGAAGGCCGTCGACCAAGAATCATGATTGCCAAAATGGGTCAGGATGGACACGACCGTGGTGCCAAAGTTGTTGCCACAGGCTACGCTGATGTTGGTTTTGATGTTGATATAGGCCCATTGTTTCAAACTCCTGCAGAGGCAGCAAAACAAGCTGTAGAAAACGACGTGCACATTCTTGGAGTATCTTCACTTGCAGCCGGTCATAAAACTTTGGTTCCGCAAGTAATCGAAGAACTCAAAAAATACGGTAGAGAAGATATTATGGTTATTGTTGGCGGAGTTATTCCTCCTCAAGATTATCAATTTTTATTTGATGCCGGAGCGGTAGCCATTTTTGGTCCTGGCACAAAAATAAGCGATGCTGCTATTCAGATTTTGGAAATTTTAATAGATTAACCAAACATAATTTGAAAACTATATTTTAATTTCAGCATTCATTTTTTAAAACTATCGGTACTTTAATAATTGTTGAAGTACCGATTTTTTATTGGTAAATAAAACAACAACAAACTGATTTACATATTATTATAACAAAATAAATCTATGAAAATCTAGCTTTTTTCATCAATAAAATAAAAAACAAAACCCTTAATCTTCCAAAAGAGATTTTCTTTCTTAAATATTTTAAAACTAAAATCCTACTATTTTTATAGTTAACCAAAAATTAGGTTGAACAACTTACTAATCAAAATTTATGACATTCTATCTGAATAAAACCTTCTCATAAATTAACAAATATTACACAAATCATTAACATACTACAAATTACTATAAACCTACTTTTACCTGTAGTTATTTAAAATAAATAAAAACAAGAAGGGGAAGCAACAACAAAGAAACCTTAACATTTGTCCCAAAAACAGCATTTCAAAATAGTATATTAATTTAAAATGGGATATTATGAAAACAGTTTTTATTATGGTATTAATTTTTGGAATTCATCTTAGCTCGTTTTCTCAAAGCGAAGGAAATGATGAAAAAACAATGAAGTCAGTAGAACTGCCTGAGATTGTTATTAAAAATGCAGGAAAAGATTTTTCATATTATTTGCCCGACAAAAATCCAGACCCAAGTGTTAAAAAACTCCAAAGTGATTTTATTGCCTACAATTTGGGCAAAGATTATGAAGGTTATGACAATTTTCTAGTAATCTTAGAAGGAGAAAAAGGAATTTTGACTGCCACTTATGACTCAAATGGAAAACTTACCAGTGTTGTAGAAAAATACAATAATACTCAACTCCCCATTCCCGTAATCTATTCTGTTTATAAAGCTTATCCAGGTTGGCAAATTGTAAATGACAAATACTTATACTCACAAGAAAATGGTGATATTAAGAAAAAAGAATACAATTTAAAACTCAAAAAGGAAAACGAAGTAATAAAATTAAAAGTTAATCCGAAAGGAGAAATTATTGCCAATGCTGATTAAAACTTAAAGGTCGGTTTGAAACTACTTTCCAAACCGACCTTTAATTATTATAAAATCTTAGATAATACAATCTAAATCACTCTCGCGGTACTATCCGCAACTATAAAGGAAGTATCATAACCTCCAAATTTTTTCAGATAACTTCGCAATGAAGTCCCGTAAATGTCTTTAATAAAACGCTTCCCTTTATATCTGAAAAACTTTTTAACAGATCCCACACCTGCAAGGTGAGCAGCAGCCAAAATACCAGATTCCGTAATACGGATTCCGTTCAAAATGGTTCCGTCATACCTTTCAATTACATCCCTTAACTCCCATTTGTTTTTGGCTAAGAGGGCAATAAAAGCTTTTTCCTGCATTCGGGGGCTGTTTAAAAACGCTTCGCTATTGTGAATCCCAATAGTTTTTAAAGTTTCTATACCAAATTGGTATTTTCCTAAATAGCCGAGAGAATTAATTTTCCTGTATTTTCCTTGTGACTCTTTGAAGCCGATAGCTTCCTTATAACCAATAAAAAAGTTTCCGGTATATGGAATCTCAGATTTGGTATAATCGCTCACATTTAATGATGGTAGTAAGTAGGATGTATCATCAGTTTCGTTAATTAGAAACCATGGGGTAGATTCTAATTTGGAGGGTTTAAAACCTAAGCTTAAAAAAGCAACTACGACAATTAAACTTGTGTAATAATACCATTTTTTTATCATATATGGGTTTTCTTCAAAACCTGTCACATTCTGAAATTTCTACATCGCAAAGATACGACTTTAAAAACAAAGCTGAAAATCAACACTTTAAACTTATCAACTTTTTGAATTTTCCTTCCCTTAAGTTACTAGTAGTGCGGGAGTTCAAGTTTGCAAAAAAAATTAAAATAATTGCAAAAACATAAAATTATCGGACCTTAAACATAAGTTTATTCCTGTTTAAAAAAACCAAAAAAGTCTAAAAGAAATCAAAATAACAGTGAAATAATTACAAAATCAACATTTTACGATAACGATTGAATTGAAAATAATAGAATTTATTTACATACTTTTTTGGGCATGCCCTCGTTGCACAAGTTTTAAATTTACAGACATCATTTTCAAACAACGAGGTCGGGCTGTCCATTATATTCCCAATTAGAAAAACTATGGCTAAAAAAAGCCTTGTTTTTCTAATTGGGGATGCCATTTCCATCCCTCATGCAATCATTCTTTCAGTAGAAGATTTATACCACTTATACATACAAAGTAGTCTAAAGATGCGAAGTTATTTTTCTTCAAGACAAGGATAAAAATCATTGCATAGCCTTAGCTACGAAATTATTTTTTGAAGAAGTATTGGAGAAAAAGAACGAGTAGATTGGGCTATTTTATATGTATAAATGGTATTACAGGCTAAATCAAATTTGAAAAACAATTAGGATAAAAAAAAACTTCAAAACTGCTATTACACAATTTTGAAGTTTTTAGATTATTAACGATCCATTGGATTCTAACGTTGAACCCCTTGACTATTAATCCAATCCGAATATTTTTTAGCATTCACATTATGTTCAGCCAAAGTTGCTGCGAATTCATGGTATCCAAAACGATCCACACTAGCGCAAAAATACACATAGTTGTTTTTCTCTGGATTCAAAACTGCCTCTAAAGCAGTAATATCCGGCATCGCAATTGGCCCTGGAGGAAGTCCAGTATTTACATAAGTATTATAAGGAGACTTCATAATCAAATCATTATAAAAAACCCTTTTAATGACTTGTTTAAAATCATTGGATTTCTTTTTCATTGCAAAAATCACTGTTGGATCAGCCTGCAACGGCATTCCTAGTCTTAGTCTATTCAAATAAACGCCCGCAATTCTAGGTCGCTCATCTTTCATAACCGACTCTTTATGAACAATCGAAGCCAAAATAGTCGCCTGAATCGGAGTTAAATTCTGTGCTGCTGCTTTTGCTGTACGCTCTTTGTTCCAGAATCTATTGTATTCTTTTATCATTTTATCGCGAAACTTCTCAGCCGAAGTATTCCAATAAACTTCATAAGTATTAGGAATAAACATAGCAAGTATATTATCTTCGTTAAATCCGTTTTCTTTCAAAAAAATTGAATCCCTAAACGTATTCAATAAAGCCAAACTATCCGGCTCTAATTGAGAACCTACTCGTCCGGCCAAATCTTCCAATCGCTCCTGATTATTAAATGCCAAACTTACCGGATCGTTATGTCTCATTGCTCTTACCAAATCATAACTGCTCATTCCTTTTTTGAACAAAAAACGTCCTGGCTTAACATTTTCGGGATAGCTAGCTTTATTGGCAACCAATTCAAAACGGTCTAAATTCTTAACATAAGGAGCAATTATTTTCTTTACTTGCTCATAATCGGATCCTGTTGGCACATACACATATACTTCTTTTTCGTTAAATTTAGTGTTGCCACTAAAAACCTGATACATTAAAAATGAGCCGACAACGATTAGTATCGATATTAATGCAACAGCAACTAATGAGATTATTTTTTTTTGCTTCAAAATAAAAAATTTAAATTATTGCAACAGTTCGCTGTCACCCGTTTGATTATTAATTAATTGAAAAATCGCCTCGTCTTTGTAAACTCCATTTATTAAAGTCCAATCTTTCTTTACGCCGATTTTTTGGAAACCAAATTTAGTAAAAAGAGCGATACTTGCTTTATTTTCGGTTCCAATATTTGCATATAATTGATGTAAATTAAGATTAAAAAAGGAATATCGAATAAGCAAGTCCAATGCTTCCGAACCAATATTCTGATTCCTATTCTCTTCCCCTTGGATCACAATACCTATACCCGCTCTATTGTTTTTTGGATCAAAATCAAACAAATCGATTAGTCCCAAAGCAGGAAAATCTCTATCCTGACAAATTGCCAATCGTAATTGCTTGGCTTCATAAATATCCTGATGGGCATTTTCCAAATATTGTTTCACCAAAAAACGGCTGTAAGGTGTATGAGTATTACTGACTTCCCAAATAAGCTGATCATTTTCTATGGCATAAATAAACTCCAGATCATTAGGTTCTAATGCTCGGAGGTAAATAGTATCGCCTTTAAGTGTTATCATTTAAAACAATTATGAATTTGAAATTACGAATTACGAATTGATTTCTGAATAGAACCAATTATTTTCAAAAGCTCTTCAATGTCAATCAATAAATCATCGGATTGCTTTATAGTAAGATAATCAGAATCCCTCAAAAGTCTAATCCAATACTTTGATTCTCTGGCTTCTTTATAAGCAATCGTTATTTTTGCAAAAAAATCAGCTTTTGATTGACCTCCGATAGCTTCTTCAATATTAGCTCCTACAGACGTTCCACTTCTTAACAATTGTTTAGACAAAACAAACTCATTTTTCTCTTGACTTAAAAACTTATAAACCCTAACAATCTTTAAAGCAAATTCATAACTTTTATTTTGAACCACATTGTCAGTCTTCATAAATATTTATAGTTGTTAATTCGTAATTCACAATTTGTAATTCGTAATTAAATAATAATCGTTCCTTTAAAAACAAATTCCGCAGGGCCTTTCAGAAAAACATTTGTAAAACCATTTTCATTTTTGTCAAAAGAAACTACCAATTTTCCTCCTTCTACATTAACATTAATTGTAGTAGCATCAGTTTGACCAGTAGCATTCATTGCAATAGCAACAGCTGTGGCTCCGGTACCGCAGGCCAATGTTTCATCTTCTACACCTCTCTCATAAGTACGAAGCCTAAAAGTGCTATCATCTATTTTTTTTACAAAATTAACATTGCTTCCAGCTGCACCATACAATTCACCATAACGAATAGCTGCACCTTCTTCTTTTATATTGTAATGTTCTAAATTTTCCACCATCTGAACATGATGAGGAGAACCAGTATTCAAGAATGAATGATCATTTTTAATGGTTATCGTAGGAACATCAATCATTTGCAAAGAAACCAATCCATTATCTTCAAATGAGGCATGATGCAACCCATCTGTTGCAATAAATGTAGTTTTATCATCAATCACGTGCATATCTTTGGCGAAAGCCACCAAACAACGTCCACCATTACCACACATTGAACTTTGATTTCCATCTGAGTTGTAATACACCATTTTGAAATCGGTATCCGAATCATTTTCTAGCAAAATCAGTCCATCTGCTCCTATTCCAAAACGTCTGTCACATAAACGGGCGACCAACTGAATATCCTCTTTTGGAAAAAAACCGGAACGATTGTCAATCATAACAAAATCGTTTCCAGCACCTTGGTATTTATAAAATTCTAATTGCATTTTTATTTCCATTTTAATCACACAAAAGTACAAACTATTAATGAATTGTTAATCATTGTTAAAGAGCGTTAATCCATATCCAACGAAAAAAAAAATCTGCTAAATTCGTATTCAGATAACTAAATAAAGATGTTTTTATTATGAAACAAATTTCAAAATTATTCTTGGTATCCTTGTTGAGTGGCGCCACAACACTTGGCGCATACAAATTATTATTTGACAACAATGGTTATTTTTCTTCCAATAAAAATGGGATTACGACACTTGCTCCCGAATACTACGGAAAACAAACTAGTTTGGGTGCTGAAAATGTTGACTTTACAGTGGCTGCAGAGAAAACCATACATACTGTAGTACACGTAAAAAATGTGTCAGTCAGAACTGTCACAAATCCAATCTTGGAATATTTTTACGGATATGGAGGTCAACAGCAACAAGAACAAGTTGGAACCGGATCTGGGGTTATTATTTCTGAAGACGGTTATATTGTAACCAACAACCATGTAGTGAAAGATGCCAGTGACATTGAAATCACCCTGAACAACAACAAAACGTACAAAGCAAAACTTATTGGAACCGATTCTAAAATGGACATTGCTTTGCTAAAAATTAATGCCGATGAAAAATTACCTTATTCTACCTTTGCCAATTCCGATTCGGTTAAAGTAGGTGAATGGGTATTGGCCGTAGGTAATCCGTACAACTTGACATCAACTGTTACGGCTGGTATCGTATCTGCCAAAGCCAGAAATCTTGATGCTAAAGGAATTCAGTCTTTCATCCAAACTGATGCAGCCGTAAACCCAGGCAACAGTGGAGGTGCCCTTGTAAATACTCGTGGTGAATTGATCGGAATCAACACCATGATTACATCAATGACAGGTTCCTACGTTGGTTATTCTTTTGCAATTCCTTCCAACAATGCCCGAAAAATTATCGAAGACATCATGGAATTTGGAAATGTACAAAGAGGAATCCTCGGAGTTGGAATTAAGGAACTTAACGGCACCCTTTCCAAAGAATTGGGAATCAAACAAACCCAGGGCGTTTACATCGATGAAGTTTCGAAAAATTCAGGTGCCGAAAGAGCCAAATTGCAAAAAGGTGATATTATTGTAAGAATAGACAATAAGGAAATTGACAATTATGCCGATCTTTCTGGGTATGTAAACACCAAAAGACCAAATGACAAAGTACAAGTAACAATTATCCGTGACGGAAAAGACATGATTGTTCCAGTAATACTCAGTAAAAACGAAAACTTCAATACCGAATTCAAAGGAATCGAACTTGAAAATATTAATGCCGCAGACAAAAAGAAATTCAAATTGGATTATGGTGTGAAAATCAAATCCATAAATAATGAAAACTTAGCTCAATATAGCGATGAGCTTGTTGGAAACATCATTTTGAGCATTGATAATGTCAAAGCAACCAACATTGAAGCCGTTTCTAAAATTTTGAATAATAAAGATGAAAAACAAAGCATCCGTATCGAAATGATAAACAAAAACGGAGAGATAATGAGAATCATTATCTAAAAAGTTAAAACCATAAATTTAAAGCCGACTTGAAAATTCAAGTCGGCTTTTTTTATTTGAAAAAAGTTATAAAAAAAGTTACGAAATCGATTGAAATAAATACTTTTGCACAAAATTAATAAAAAACCACATTAATTTAACACGCAACTTTTCAAAATGAATAATGTAGATTTATACGAAAAAGAGGTTTCATTTCAAGCCGACAGAAGACGTTCAGGAGTAGAATTAATCAAAATCATTAGTGATTTATGGTACGACAAATCAATCGAACTCGTTTTATACCGCAATCAATTAATCGATAGAAACGTAAGCGAAATTATCAACTTACATGACTATGCAGGCAAATTTGTAGGCAAACCCATTTCGGTTTCAGACTCAGTCGAAATAGCCAATGTTATTCTTACTTTGGATTTACCTCCAGCAAAATTAGATATTGGAAAATTAACTTACGAATACCGCCTGGAAGATGAAAAATATCCTGATGCGAGACATTTTGTTCTAGACAAATTAAAGAAAGCAAAATTTTCCGAAGAAATCCAACCGAAAGATGTAATCCTTTATGGTTTTGGACGAATTGGAAGATTATTAGCAAGAGAACTAATGTCCAAAACAGGAAAAGGAGAACAAATGCGTTTGAGAGCCATCGTTACCCGAGACAAAAACGATGCAACAAGTCTAGAGAAAAGAGCTTCTTTATTGCGTTACGATTCTATTCACGGCGATTTTCAAGGCTCAGTTGTTGCCGATACAGCAAACAATGCCTTAATTATTAATGGCACAACCGTTCATATCATTACCGCAAACGCTCCCGAAGAAATTGATTATACACAATACGGAATCGATAATGCTTTGGTAATTGACAACACAGGTGCTTTCACAAACAAAGAAGCCTTGAGCCGTCATTTAATTTCAAAAGGAGTAGACAAAGTATTACTTACTGCGCCAGGAAAAGGGATTCCAAATATCGTTCACGGTGTCAATCAAAATGAATACAACCCTGACGAGATTGACATTTTCTCAGCCGCTTCCTGCACCACCAACGCGATTACTCCTATCCTAAAAGCGATTGAAGATACCCTTGGAGTTGTAAAAGGACATTTGGAAACGATTCACGCTTACACCAATGACCAAAATCTGGTCGATAATATGCACAAAAAATACCGTCGTGGAAGAGCCGCAGCTCTAAACATGGTTATCACCGAAACCGGCGCCGGATCAGCAGTTGCCAAAGCTCTACCATCATTAGAAGGTAAATTAACCTCAAATGCCATTCGGGTTCCAGTTCCAAACGGATCATTGGTTGTTTTAAACCTTGAAGTTGGCAAAAAAACTTCCGTTGAAGCCATCAATGCAATCATGAAAAAATACGCGCTCCAAGGCGAATTGGTAGAGCAAATTAAATATTCAATCAACAACGAATTGGTTTCATCTGATATCGTAGGAACTTCCGCTCCATCGATTTATGACAGTAATGCCACCATCGTTTCAAATGACGGAAAAAACATAGTGCTGTACATTTGGTACGACAACGAATACGGCTACAGCCATCAGGTTATTCGCCTTGCCAAATACATTGCCAAAGTAAGACGTTTTACATACTACTAGTATTCAGCTTACAGGCTGGGGAGTGCTTTTTTTAGTTTTTAATTTTAGTTGTTTTGTTATTAAATTGCCTCAGCCTGAAAACACAAATCCGCTCCGTTATTGAAACGAGCGGATTTTTTTTGGTTACAAATCAAATCCAAAATTCTAAAATTCATTTGGGCGTGCCACCATCCCCATAAAAGGGCTATCAACTTTGCGGGTACACGCCCTTTTATGAGGATGCTGTCAGGCTATCCGCTCCGCTTTGGCGGATTGCTTCTATCCTTCACGCAGGATACTGTAAACATCCAAGATTATTATAAAGATCAGGTAATACAATTAAACATCATTCTCCTCTATTATCTTTCATCTATTATCTTGCTTCTAAATAGGTAAAACAGTCGTACTCTTTACTTCGGAAATAATAAAAAAACTGTTGATCAAAGACACTTCAGGCAAAATCGAGAGTTTCATTTGGTGAAAATGATGGTAACTTTCCATATCCGGCAATACAATTTTGAGCAAATAATCAAAATTTCCAGAAACGAAATTACACTCTACCACTTCGGGCAAATTCAATATAGCCTGATTAAAACTATCCGAAATATCAAATGTCTGTTTCACCAAAGTCACCTGACAATAAACCGTCAGGTTCATACCTAATTTTTTTCGGTTCAAAACAGAAACATACCGCTC
This sequence comes from Flavobacterium aquiphilum, assembly GCF_027111335.1. NCBI lineage: Bacteria > Pseudomonadati > Bacteroidota > Flavobacteriia > Flavobacteriales > Flavobacteriaceae > Flavobacterium > Flavobacterium aquiphilum. Next base: position 4,499,699 of record NZ_CP114288.1, read on the forward strand.
AATAATTCCCTCTTTTTCAAGCCGTTTTACCCTATCATGAACTGGCGTTAACGAAAGATTTATTCGATTTGAAATGTCTTTTAATGTCAAATGCGCATCGTTCTGCAGAAGCCGCAATATTTTTCTGTCGTTTTCATCTAAAATCATAACAAAAATTTAATTAAATTAGTTAAATTGTAACAAAATAATCAGATTAATTTTCTTTTTAGAAATATAAAAAGGCATGCATACCAAATTATTTTCTACTAAAATAACAATTAAAAATAAAATTTTCTTATTTATTTTTCAAGTGAATAAAAATTTTCTTTATCTAGTACATTTGTATTGAAATATTGATTTAATCACTAAAAAGAACTGTTATGATAATCGGTGTACCAAAAGAAATTAAAAATAACGAAAACCGTGTTGCTTTAACTCCGGCAGGTGTTGCTGAGATGAAAAATAACGGTCATAGTGTTTATGTTCAAGCAACTGCTGGTGAAGGAAGCGGATTTTCAGATGAAGAATATGTCGCTGCCGGTGCAGTAATTCTGCCAACTATCGAAGAAGTTTACAGCATTGCTGAAATGATCATTAAAGTAAAAGAGCCTATCGCTTCTGAATATCCTCTTATCAAAAAAGACCAATTACTTTTCACATACTTCCATTTTGCTTCATCAGAACCATTAACTCACGCCATGATTGAGCGTCAAGCTATTTGTTTGGCATACGAAACGGTAGAAAAAACAGATCGTAGTTTACCACTATTGGTTCCAATGTCTGAAGTTGCTGGGCGTATGTCAATTCAAGAAGGTGCTAAATATTTGGAAAAACCATTAAAAGGAAGAGGAATTCTTCTTGGTGGTGTTCCTGGTGTACCACCTGCAAAAGTATTAGTTCTTGGTGGTGGAATCGTAGGAACTCAAGCTGCAAAAATGGCTGCAGGTTTGGGAGCTCAAGTAACTATAATGGATGTAAGTTTACCTCGTTTGAGACAATTGGATGATATCATGCCAGCCAATGTAACAACTCTAATGTCTAACGACTATAATATCAAAAAAGCAATCACAGAAGCTGATTTGGTAGTAGGAGCTGTATTAATCCCAGGAGCAAAAGCACCACATTTGATTAAACGTGACATGTTAAAATCTATGCGTCCGGGAACTGTTCTTGTAGACGTAGCTGTAGATCAAGGAGGATGTATTGAAACTTGTACTCCAACAACTCACGAAAACCCAACTTTCATCATTGACGATATCGTACATTACTGCGTGGCCAACATGCCAGGTGCAGTCCCATATACTTCAACATTGGCTCTTACCAATGCCACTTTACCTTACGCTCTGCAATTGGCAAACAAAGGATGGCAAAAAGCATGTGCAGAAAACGAAGAATTAAAAAAAGGATTAAACATTGCCAACGGAAAAATCCTTTACAAAGGAGTAGCCGAAGCTTGGAACCTTCCTTTTAATGAAGAGTTAGTATTAGAAAACGCTGTTTGCTAATATTAGATAAGTGCTTACTACACACTAGAAAAACCCGGTTGTCGCTCAACAACACGGGTTTTCTGTTTTTATGAAAGTATCCAAAATAGCTTTCCTTTATTTATAGAAAACAAAAAAATCCGTCTCAATTAGAGGACGGATTTCTTTTTTTATCTATAATAATTTCAATCCTACTCTTCTGGCTTGGTCAAGTAATATACCGGAATACCGGTCAACATAATCAATACTCCCCATCCACAAGTTGAAACTTTAGTCAGTAACAAACCTATACAAATAGCAACTGCTATAACTATATATACTAATGGTAAAAATGGATACCCAAAAGCCTTGTACGGTCTTTCTGCATCTGGCATTTTCTTTCTCAAAATAAAAATTCCATAAATAGTAAGTATGTAAAAAATCAATACAATGATAATTACATAATCCAACAAATCTCCATACTTACCAGTCAAGCACAAAATTGAAGCCCAGAAAGACTGTACCCACAAAGCCCATGCCGGCACACTCGCATCGTTAAGAACGGCAGCTTTCTTGAAGAACAAACCGTCTTTGGCCATCGTATAATACACTCTCGCCCCAGCCATAATCAATCCGTTGTTACAGGCAAAAGTCGAAATCATAATCATCAAGGCAATAATGATGGTTCCCATATCTCCAAAAGTATATTGGGAAGCAACCACAGCTACCCTATCCGATTTTGCCGTTGCTATTTCCTGCATCGGAATTACAGCCAAATACATCAAATTGGCCAAGATATAGATAATCGTCACAATAAAGGTCCCCAGAAACAAACTCAGTCCAACATTGCGTTTTGGGTTTTTAATTTCTCCCGCGATAAAGGTCACTCCAACCCAAGCATCACTTGAAAATAAAGAACCAACCATTGCAGCCGAAATTCCGGTTAATAAAGCGGTTCCACCTATCGAAGACCAAGTCCCGGTTTTTACATCAAAAGCTCTTGCTCCCCAGGCACCAGACCAATTGGCATTCCAAATATCCGACTTGGCGGCCAATATAAACCCAAAAACAATCAATCCGAAAAGGGATAAAATTTTAATTATCGTCAAAATCGTTTGAAGAATTTTACTGTTCTTTACCCCTCGGCTATTGATATAAGTCAATAAAATGATAGTAACTATAGACACAATTTGGGCAGCATTTAATTTAAAATCACCCAACTCATACAAAACATTTTCATCACTAAAAGGCGGATATAAATAAGCAGCAAATTTGGAAAAACCAACACCAACCGCTGCAATAGTCCCAGTTTGAATTACGGCAAAAAAGCTCCAGCCATATAAAAATGCCACTAATTTATTATAAGCCTCTTTGAGATAAACATATTGCCCTCCTGCATTGGGAAACATGGCACTTAGTTCCCCATAACTTACTGCTGCGATCATCGTAATCAATCCTGAAATCAGCCATATTAACACTAACCACCCTGCTGACCCTACTTGTCTGGCAATATCGGCACTCACAATAAATATCCCCGATCCTATCATTGATCCCACAACAAGCATGGTTCCGTCTAATAATCCGAGTTCTCTTTTAAATTCAACTGGTTTGTTTTCTTCCATTATTATTGGTTTATTTTTTGGTTGGCTAAAGATATACTTTTTTTATAAACTGACTAATATTAAGAAAAAGATGAAGCCCAAAAATCAATGAGAATCGAACTAATAAATAGCTCATTATTTTTAACAATACAATTAGGATTTAAATTAACAAAGCTTTGAAAACCATACATAAAAACACACAACCAATTAAAAACAAGTGTTTTAAACATAAAATATTAAAATTATTTCTTAAATTTATAGCTCTTTTTTTAAAAAAAGCAAACCAAAATACCAACCGAACCAAAACAAACTACCCCAAAGTTTGACATCCTCACAGATGATGCATTGACACTATCAGAAGTCAGAAATAAAACTCCCCAAATCAAGCATAATTAAAATTATATTCTATTGTTACAGTTCTTTAATTCACTATTAAAAAACTGTTTTACAAAAGAATAAAATCATATTCCTTGTAATGAAATACAATACGTTTCCATGCACTAATGCTCTATAAAAGGTACACTCCAAAATAAAAATCTTCATTAAAAGGATGAGTAACAAAAACCATTTATAAACATCAAAAAAAATTATGACATGGAAAACAAATCATCAAAAAGTGATTTCAAAGCAATCATGAATTCAAAAAAAAGAATTTATGTTACCTTGATTACAATTATGCTGTTTCTGGCTTTTTCAGGATGCGACAATTATGAGTCAACTACAGATTCAGGAATGAACACAAATCTTACCGGAAAAAAATTCAAAACCAACGTTAATTACACCCAAGTAAATCTGGTTTCAGATGTGGCAGAATACAATCCTCAGTTCATTGACCCAAATCTTGTAAATGCATGGGGTATTGCCTTTAATCCTGGCGGTGCAATTTGGATTTCTGCAGCCGAGACTAGTGTTTCTACTATTTACGACCAAACAGGAAAAACGCTTCGAGTTCCTGTCCATATTCCGTTTGGAACCGGAGGAGGCAATCCAACAGGTCAGGTGTTCAACACAACCACCACATTTATCATTCCTTCTGCAGCAAGGGCAAGTCGCTTCATTTTTGTTACCGAAAATGGAACTGTAGCAGCATGGGCTACTGGAAATAATGCAGTAACGGTCGCAGACAGATCGGCACAAGGAGCAGTCTACAAAGGTCTGGAAATGGTAAACAATAATGGTAAATGGTTTCTTTATGCTACGGATTTTCACAATGGAAAAGTGGACATGTTTGACGAAAATTTTAATTTCGTTGGAAACGACATGTTTGCTGATCCAACAATTCCGGCCGGCTTCGCACCATTTAACATCAAAGCAATAAATGGACAATTATTTGTAACCTATGCCAAACAAAAAGGACCTGAAAATAAAGACGATGAAGCTGGAGAAGGCAATGGATATGTGAATGTTTTTGACACCAATGGCCAACTAATAGAACGATTTGCATCACAAGGAACCCTCAACTCTCCTTGGGGAATAGAACTCATGAAATATACCACTGGATTTGAAACAACTCCTGATTTTCCTCCATCACAAGTAACAATCCTCATCGGAAATTTTGGAGACGGACGCATCAATGCCTTTGACGGTAAAGGAAAATTAATTGGTCAATTCCAAAAAAATGGTTCTCCATTAGAAATTGAAGGATTGTGGCAAATTTCATATCCTCCTCAAGAAGCCCCCGCTTATGAAGCATCTCGTAACCGACTCTATTTCACTGCCGGTCCTGATGACGAAGAGCACGGTTTGTTTGGATATATTGTAGCTTCTGACAAAAAATAAACTTTACAAAAACTAAAAAACTCTTAAGAAATCTTAAGAGTTTTTTTTTATAGTATTTTAAATTTATTTGACAACCCGATTTACCTGTGCAAAATTTCTTTGGTAATAAGGCTCTTTGGTCGAAGAAATTATTACTCCTGAATGTGTCGAGGAATGAATAAACTTTATTTCATCTTCAGCAACTTCAATAACCATCCCAACGTGATTGATGTGGTGTCTACCATTAGTTCTAAAGAAAATCAAGTCGCCTTTTTGAACATCTTCATCATTAATTTTATCACCAATAGAAGCCTGTTCAATCGATGATCTAGGCAATTTTATATCAAAAGACGCAAAAGTAGAATACATCAAACCAGAACAATCAAAGCCTGCTGTTGTTGTACCGCCACTTCTATATCTAGTCCCAATCATTTCTGTTGCTGATTGAATCAGTTTATCTATCAAATCTCTGCTGGGAATAGTTGAAGTTATAGTACTCGTATCTTTTACTACGGCGCTTGCTACTTCTTTTATTACTCTTTCTTTATTTTCAACAACTTTGTCTTTGTTTATTTCTTCAAATTTATCATTAGGAACCTGAATAGTTAATTTTGAACCAACTTTCAATTTTTGTTTAATGGAAGGGTTTTGCTTTTCTAATTCAGTTACGGTAATACCATATTTTCTGGCAATTCCGTATTTAGTTTCTTTAGTCAAAACTTCATGAATGATTTCAGAAGTATTAACTGGAGTTTCCGTTTTTGCCTCTTTCGCTTTAAACTCTTTTTCAGCAACCGCAGTAACAGATTCTTTTACAACCGATTTTTCATCTTCGGCGGCAACTTCTTTTTCAGGCATTTTTCCGTTGCTTGGAATAGCGAGCGTTTGCCCAACCCTTATTCCTTTTTTCCCTATTTTAGGATTAGCATTCTGCAATTCTTTTAATGTAACGCCATACATCTTCGCAATAACATACAAAGACTCTTTTGGTTTTACCTCATGTGTCAAAGAAGTAACCGTTTCGCTTTTCTCATCGATTTCCTGTTCTTTTACTTTTGGCAAATTGGCAATCTCAGTTTTGGTTTCTTTTGTGGGAACAGATTCTTTTACTACATTTTTTACTTCTTCAGCGACAACTTCCTTCTCAGGCATTTTTCCATTGCTTGGAATATCAATTGTCTGCCCAACTTTAATTCCTTTTTTCCCTATTTTTGGATTGGCTTCTTGTAATTCTTTTAACGAAACACCATACATCTTCGCAATAACATACAACGATTCTTTAGATTTTACTTCATGAGTTAAAGAAGTAACTGTTTCAACTTTTTCAGCAGTTTCTTGTCCAGTTGAATTTGACAAACTGGCAATTTCGGTTTTAGTCAGGCTAGATGGAATCGTAATTGTCTGACCCACTTTCAATCCTTCTGTTTCTAATTTAGGATTGGCTTTATAGAGTAATTCTGTAGTTGTTTTGAATTGTTTTGTAATTCCGTATAAGGTTTCTTTGGGTACGATCTGATGCTTGATTTCTGTGATTTTTTCAGTATCTGCAACCGCCAAATTATCACTCTTTTTTGATTCGGAATTTGGGATCAACAAAACCTGATTAAGGTGCAAAGTTTTTTTCGCTTTTGGGTTTAGCTTGTAAATTGAAGGAATTGAGACATTGTATTTTTGGGCAATACTGGAAATTGTTTCCCCTTTCACTATCGTGTGTTTGATGTTATTCTCCTGCGAAAAAACATTAATACTACATAAAAAAAGGACTATAACAATTTGCTTAAAATACTTCATCATTTAATTTTTTTCCTCATTCTTTAAAATACATGCACTTTGAGGGAATTATTAAATTGCAGTATTTTCTGCCTCAAAAAAGCACTTTTTTCGAAGGATTACAAATATAAGTGATTAAGTAGAAACAAAAATTAAAAACTTACTAAAATTCTTAAGAAAACTACAATTACCTGCATTTCGTCGATAATATTAACTTTTTATTAACTATTTTTAAGATTCTCACAAACTTTTTAAAATAGCGATATAATGAAATATCGTACCCAAAAGCACAAAGAAATGCCAAATTACATGAAAGTACTTTTTATAACTTTTCATATAAAAATAAACCCCGACAGAATAACTAATTCCTCCCGCAACTATCCATAAAAAAACTGACATAGGCATAACCTCCAGCAAAGGCTTTAATACAAAAACAATCATCCATCCCATAAGCACATACATCATAACCGAAACAAACCTAAAACGATCAACGTAAAAAACCTTAAAAAAAGTCCCAAACAAAACGATTAACCACATTATCCCTAAAAAAACCAAAGCAGTTTTTTTATCCAAATAAGCAATCATCAAAGGTGAGTAAGTCCCGGCAATCAGATAGTAAATACAGATATGATCTGCGATTTTGAGCACTTGTTTCTTTTTCTCCTTTTGTGCCAAATGGTACAAAGTCGAAAACGTATAAACCAACAACATTCCAATCCCAAATACAATAACTGAGGTTACTGTAACAAAATTGTGCCCTTCATTTGCTTTTGCAATAAGAAAAGGTATTCCAATCAAACAAAAAAGTATCCCGAGGACATGTGAAATTCCGTTTGCCAATTCTTCTTTTCGGGTCTGGATTCTGGTTGACATCGTATTCATTTCTACACTTTTAATTTCATTAAAGATACGATTTCATCATTTAATTTCAAGCATACCGAAGCTTAAGCTTTTAACCGAAATTCCGCATAAGAAATGAATTCCCTGAAAATGTTTACTCATAGGAAACACAAAGATCGTGCAAAGAAAAAAACCTGTAAAAAGAACTTGCCCAGAAAGAAGCACTCCTACAAAAAATGAAAATCCAGATGGAAACCCTGCGGGAATTGATTAAAAAATAACCTAAGTTAAATTGAGTTAAATCATTTATATTTGGGAAAACAAAACTGACGACTATTGAGCAAAGCTAGCCAAATAAAGATAACTAAACTCAACAAATGAGTAAAAAACTGAGTATAATACAAGTTAGCTGTGATTTTACCGAGTGAAATCAAAAGAACTCGACAGACAAAAACATTGAACCTCACAGACAAATTTTTCATTTAACATCAACTTACCTTTGCTGTATAAATCATTAAAAATCAATAAAATGAAAAAAACAGTAATTATCACAGGAGGAACAACAGGTATTGGAAAAGCAACTGCTCTACATTTTGCAAAAAATGGTTACAATGTAGTAATAACCAGCAGAAATGCTGACAAAGAAGAAGCTGTACTTGCTGACTTTAAACAAAATGGAGCAGATGTTACATTTATACCTTTAGACGTAACAAACGAACAACAAGTAAAATCAGTTATTGAAACGACCGTTAAAAAGTTTGGCAAATTGGATTCTATTGTAAACAATTCGGGGATTTCATTAGGAAATGCCATATTGGCTGAAACAGAATCTAATGACTTAAAACAAATGCTTGAAACCAATGTAATGGGCGTTTATTATGGAATGAAATATGCAATTATTGAAATGCTGAAAACAGGTGGCGGAACAATTGTAAATTTAGCATCTATAGCAGGATTAAATGGCTTGTATGCAACCGCACAATACAATGCATCAAAACACGCAGTTGTAGGTTTAACAAAAGGTGCGTCTATTGATTATGCACAACAAGGAATTCGTATTAATGCAGTTGCACCAGGAGCAATCAAAACAGATATTTTGAAAAACGCTATTGCTTCGGGAACATATGATGTTTCAAGCATTGAAGCCATTCATCCGATGAATAGATTAGGCGAAGTTGAAGATATTGCAAAAGCAATTTACTTTTTAGCTTCTGACGAAAATACATTTATGACAGGAACTATTTTAAATATTGATGGCGGTTATAATGCACAATAATCATTTTAAAATAAATAGAATATTTTTACATAGATTTATCTTTAGACAGATAAATCTATGTTCCTTAATTTAAAAAATGAAATTATGATAAAAGACACTTTTGATTGGTACAACGGAGAAATTTTTGAAGGCAGATTTATATTAGGTTTTGGACTGATTTTAATTATTTCGTCCTTACTATTCTATTTTTTTGGAAGTGGACCATCGGCAAAAGCATTATTAATTCCCTTACTTGTGATAGGACTATTTTTTGCTGTAACAGGTATTACGATGGTTAATTCTAACAGTAAAAAAATGGCAAAAGTGGAACAGATTTTCCAAGAAGACAATAAAGCATTTGTAAAAACCGAAATAAAACGAGTGGAGGGCTTTCAATATTTATACCCTTTATCAATTGGTGTTAGTGCGGTTTGTTTTATCGTCGCTTTGAGCTTATTATATTTTTCTAAAAGCGTAAATTTACAGGCAATTGCAATGGCTCTAATAATCTTTGGAGCAGGCTTTGCCTTTATAGATTATTTTTCAAAAGAAAGAGCCACTATTTATTATGAAAAACTAACACATTTCAAACACTAAATGGTACAAGACAGAACGAAAATAAATATTCTTTTCTCTTGCTCAGGCGAACCAAAAAAGGATTTTGAGCCCTTTGTTCAAGACTTTGCTTTGTCATTTATCTTAACAGGAAAAATGACAATTAACAACGGAACAGAAACTACCGAATACAATGCTGGCGAGATTGGTTTTATATCAAAAAATCAATTGGTAAAAACGCAAAAACTGCCCCAAGACAATAAACCATTTATGGGAATTAGTGTTTTTTTACCTAAAGAAACACTTTATAATTTCTCTAAAGAACATAACATTTTACCAAAAGGACAGTATACAGGCAAACCAAATTTTATATTTCCTCACGACCCATTTTTAAAAGGTTTTTTTGACTCTATTGTCCCTTATTTTGAAAATCCAGATGCGTTAACCGAAAATTTGGCGACAATAAAAACCAACGAAATCATAGAGCTTTTGATTAAAAAAACACAAATGCAAAATCTTCTATTCAATTTTCAAGATGATTTTAAAATTGATTTAGAAGCTTATATGAATAGAAATTTTACGCACAATATTCCGTTAGAACAATTTGCAAAACTAACAGGAAGAAGTATTTCAACATTCAAAAGAGATTTTCAGGAAATATTTAAAGAAACACCAAGTAAGTGGCTTATCAAAAAGCGACTTGACCTGGCACATTTTTTAATTACTAAACAAAACAAAAAACCAGTAGAAGTTTACTATGACGTTGGCTTTATAAGTTTCGCTCATTTTTCTCGGACATTTAAAACAGAATTTAAAATAAACCCATCGGAAATAGAAAAAAACCACAGCTAACACTTGTAACTGTTGCACAACTTCTAAAAAAGAAACGAAGTTTAAAAAAGCTGTAAAAAACAACCTCGTTTTATGTATTTAGAGCGAGGTTTATTTTTGCTTCAAAATTGCTCTCTGGTGCTTGTCTGCGACGAGTACCTATTTAAATTAAAAAACAAATCGTAGCGTTTGCAACGCGGTTAATTAAAAACAGGAGTACCTTTAAACAAGTATACTCACTCCTCTGTCAAGACTACAACAGTATTCCATAAAATCTTTCTACTTACTCACATACATCACTTTTTACTTACACATTTAACAAAATACATGAAAATTGACAGAAAAAAACTATTTAAAAAAGTAAGAATAGTTTATATTTGGTTTGTAAACTATTATTACAATAACCATTAAACAACTATTTTATGTCAAATTTGCTTAACAATCGCGTAAACGCCACTGCTACGGCAGCACAGGTAACGGCAGTCAAAGCCGCTTTCCAAACTATTCTAACCAACCTTCCGTTTCTCGTAGGTTTAACCGCCGATGAGAGAAAATCATTAATCGCTGTTGATGTCGCCAACAAGGCGTTTACCGAAGACGCCATTAATGCGGCAGTAAACAACCCAACACTTGTTCCGTCTTATCTTTCGGTGGCAAATATGCAAAATGATTTAACGCTATTTACACAACTGGATGAAATCTCGGGCTTGGCAAACCAGCTTTGTGAGCGTATTGAAGACACCAAAATGCTGGCAGGCAGTGAGGCCTACATTGTAGCACTGTCACTCTACAAATCCTTTGGGGCGGCAGCCGATGCCGGAGTTCAGGGAGCAGACAGCATCGTCGATCAACTCAAAAAACGTTTTGCCACTAGCGGCGGAAATGCCGTTACGGTACCGCCCGTACTACCTGCGGTGTAGCAAAACAATTTGCTTAAAAATAACCGCAATCGCCTCTTTTGAAATAAAAGAGGCGATTTTTTTGCCGTTCTTTTTTGTTATCCAAAAGCAATTGTATGTAGTTCGAACCAACAACATAGGTAGTTTAAACCTGCTTTATTGGTTCGACGAACCAATAGAACAACTAGTTTGTACCAATACTATATGGTATTAGAACCAATAAAGTATATAGTTTAAACCAATACTATATGTAGTTCGAACCAATAGTATATGTAGTTTGAACCAATAAACAATGTAGTTCCAACCAACACTATTAGTGTTTAGCACTACTTTTTTAGAAAAACAGTAGGTATTCCTAACCTTAAAAACACAAAAAATGATATCGACCAGCAACAAATACAAGAATGGAAAAGGGGAACATTACCCAGCGATTGGCAATTTTATCCATTATTACATTATCCAGAATAAAATCAAGAAAGCCGATGTTGCCAGAGCACTAGGCATACTCCCAACGGGATTGAACGAATATTTCAAGAAAGAGTCCTTGCAGTTTGCCATTATATGGAAACTCAGTATGGCAATGAACTACAATTTTATTGCGCACTTGGGCGAATACCTACCCTATCGTTTTGAAACTATTCGCGAAAAAACCCTGAAAGAAGAACTTGCCCAGAAAGAGGCGATCATACAAAAAATGGAAATCCAGATGGAAACCCTGCGAGAAATGATTAAAAAATAACCTAAGTTGAATGAGACAAATTAATTATATTTGGGAAAACAAAACTGACGTCTTTTACACAAAGCTATCCATATTGGGGTGGATGTATGTGAGGAAGTCACACATATAAACAAGTTATATGCGAGCTTAAGAAACTATAAACTATGAAACCAAAGATTTTTATCGGATCATCTGTCGCCGGTTTGGGCGTTGCTTATTCGATTCAACAAAATTTAACTCATGATGCCGATGTCACTGTCTGGGATCAAGGAGTGTTTGAACTTTCCAAAACAACAATTGAGTCATTACTCGAAATCTTGAATAAAAGTGACTTTGGAATTTTCGTATTTAATGAAGATGATATTGCCACAATTAAACAAGAAACAAAAAGTGTTGTTCGCGATAATGTTCTTTTCGAATTTGGTCTTTTCATTGGAAAACTAACTCGCCAACGTGTTTTTTTCGTTATTCCGGCAAACTCGGAATTACACCTACCAACAGATCTACTTGGTGTCACTCCAGGCACATATGATGCTAGACGCGAAGACAATAGCCTCCAAGCTGCAACTGGGCCGGTTTGTCATCAAATCCGAACACAAGTTCAAAAAGAAGGATTATTAAATACAAGCACTGAGACAGCTCAGGAGCCGGAAAAAACAGAAGGAACGAATAACTATGAAGATGATGTATGGTATTCCATTTTTGCTAAAGGTGACTATGAAAAAGCAATAAAAATATTAGAAAAACAACTTGCCACTGAAATAGACGAAGATGAAGTCATTCAAAAGAAAATATGGATTTCTTACTGCAAATTTAAATCTGATTCCATAGACGGTAAAAAAGCGTTGGAGGAATTACTTGTAGAATTTCCCGAGAAATTGGTTGTTAGTCATGGTATCGCAAAATTCTATCTTTGGGACGATTACTACGACCATGCAATTTCCATATTGGAGGCCGCAATTGTAAAATTTGGAGAAGATGAGTCACTTATTTTGACACTTGCCGATTGTTACAAAAAGACAGAAGGCGAAGACAAAGTTATTGAATACCTATCTACAAAGAAACCTAGCGACAGTATCGATATAACACTTAATATTCTTTCAATATTGAGAGATAAAAAATCTTGGGAACAAGCTCGAAAAGTTGTGCATGCGTGTTATCAAAAACATCCAAATAATGAAAAAATAAAGTATGAGTACGCTAGAATTGCTCTGGATCTCAATCTTAATGATATTGCGCTATTTTTCTTGAAGCCATTAACCCAAAGCTATGACAATGTAGAGTATTGGGGTTATTTAAGTAATTGCTATGTTCAATTAAATCTTTATGACTTGGGAATGATTGCTTGTAAAAGAGCTAATGAAATTGCTGGAGAACAACAAAGCTGGATTATTCTTAACATTGGAAATATACTTAAAAATAAAGGGTTCTATACAGAATCTATTGCGTATTTTGAAAAGGGACTGGGTATAGACAAATATTCGGAATACGGTCATGAAAGATTGTCGACAGCTATAAAATTAAAAGATGAAGAACAAGAAAAATCGTCGAAACTTATAATTGAAGGCAGGAAAGCGCTTAGAGATTTCGTTATCGAATGATAAACCCGAACACCCATGACATGTCTCGGCAACGATAGCGCAGAATTGCATTCTGTGCCCGCAAAGTATTGCAAACAAAGCATAAAAATCAGACCATCCATATTGTGTGGATTTGCAATATATGCCCACGATCATAAGCCATAAAGTTAACACAAAAGACTAAAAAAAAATCAATCTTTGAGGGCACGGTTGCGAATCGCAAGTCTTCGAAAGAGTTGAAAATGATCGAATTCACAAGGTTTTACGCGTAGTTTGTCATTCCGACAAAGGAGAAATCACATTAGTTGCTCACGTTATGTGATTTAGCTTCGCTGAACTTCGTTTCTCCCGCTGGTCGAAATGACAAATCTTTACGGATAATCCCCACTGTCGCTCGTTTGTCCATGTTCCCTTTAAACAAATATCCCCAGCAACTTAAATCATTAATTTCTGACAGAAATTATATATTATTCCCACAAATAATAGTACTTTTAAGCTGCTAATTCGTATCTAAATAAATTGTCTCTTGAAAAAAATAATTTTTCTTTTACTTCTTACCCCATTATTTGTATTTACACAAAATATCAAAGGGATAGTTTTGGATAAAAAAAGTAACCTGCCCATTCAGGATGCCAATGTAACGCTCAACCAAAACAGAGAGAGTACAACAAGTGATGAAAAAGGAAAATTCAATTTAACCTCTTCAAAAAAACTTCAGGAAAATGATTCTCTGTATGTATCACATATTGGATATACACCAACAAAAATTAGTCTATTTGAATTAAAAAAGAATAATTATTTGGTTCTTCTTGATGAGAAAAAAGAATATTTAGACGGCGTAATAGTTACTTCTGAACATAAAAATTTAAAATCTAAATTGGCTTTTACAAAATTGCCTTCATTAAAACATCCTATTTCTTCGTTTGGTTCTGTTTTAAGAGACGATAAATTATATATAATTGGTGGTGATGGTTCCTTCAAAACAGATGCGTGGAAAAAATTACAATATGAAAATTCAAATCCTGATACTAAATTAGAAGACTACCTCAAAGAACTTCAATTTCAGTTTTCCGGTCAATATTACAATGGCAATCTATTGATTTACGATTTAAAAACAAACCTATGGGAAACTTCAGAGATAAAATTCAGAAAAAGAGCCTATGATAATTTAATTTCTTACAACAATACCATTTATGTTTTAGGAGGCAAAAGGATTTCTGCCAACGGTAAATTTGAATATCTGGATGACAAAATTGAAGTTTTTGACACGAATAAAAAAACGGTAACTATTGACAACACCAATCCGCATCAAGCTGTTAATTTTGCCTCTTTCGCCTATAACGGCTCCATAATAGTAATGGGAGGTTCAGTAAAAATGAATGAAAAAAAAGCAAAAGAATACACTAACAAAGTACATTCTTTCGACACAAATACCGGTTATTGGTATGAATTAACAAATATGCCAACATCTAAGGAAGTAAACGGAACTCTGATTAAAGACAAGATATTTCTAATTGGTGGTAACAATGGAAAGCCTTTATCATCCATAGAAAGCTTTGATTTGACTACCGAAACCTGGAAAACAGAAGGAGAATTATTTGACAATTTGGATTATCCTGCAATTGACCACAAAGAAAATTTAATATTTGTCTTTGAAAACGAAAAAATATATACAATCGACATCAATAATAGAGAAATGAAGGAATATCTAATCGATTTACCTTTGAAAGCATCAAAACTTCATTATTTTCAAGACAAATTGTATATAATAGGCGGTTTCAAAGAAAACTATTACTCCCAATATCCTTCATCAAGTTTTATCAGTATTGATATTAACGAATTTGAAAACACAAAACCCAATAGAATCAAACAGTTTTAATCTCTTTTCAAAAACTCAGATTCTCCTTTATAAATCTGTATCAAACAAAAAACTCCCAAGTTTCCTTGAGAGTTTCTACTATAAAGATTTTAAACATTTATGTATTAAGCCTCAGCGGCAATTAGATTCAGTGCAGAACCTGCAACAAACCATCCAATTTGTCCCTCGTTGTAAGTATGATTAGCAAAGATTATATCTTTACTTCCATCTGCATGAACAAGCTCTAAACTTAATGGAACACCCGGAGCAAAATCAACCAAATCAAGGAAATTAATTGTGTCATCTTCCTGAATTTTGTCATAATCCCCTTCGTTTGCAAATGTTAACGCCAACATACCTTGTTTCTTTAAATTGGTTTCGTGGATACGGGCGAATGATTTAACCAACACGGCTTTTACACCCAAGAAACGGGGTTCCATCGCGGCATGTTCGCGGGAAGATCCTTCGCCATAGTTGTGGTCACCAACGACAATGGACGGAATTCCGGCCGCTTTGTAGGCACGCGCCACAGCGGGAACGGCTTCGTAAGCACCAGTCAATTGATTTTTAACAGAATTTGCGGTTTGGTTGAATGCATTAATTGCACCAATCAGCATATTATTTGAAATATTGTCCAAATGGCCGCGGAAACGCAACCATGGTCCCGCCATTGAAATATGGTCTGTGGTACATTTCCCAAAAGCCTTGATCAACAATTTGGCACCTGAAATGTTTTTACCGTCCCAAGCTTCGAAGGGAGCCAATAACTGCAAACGGTCTGAAGTGGGGCTTACATTTACCTGAACATTTGACCCGTCTTCGGCCGGCGCCTGAAAACCGGCATCTTCAACATCAAAACCTCTTTTTGGCAATTCGTCACCAAACGGAGCGTTCAATTTTACTTCTTCGCCATTATCGTTCAATAAAGTATCAGTAAGCGGATTGAAATCCAATCTCCCTGAAATAGCCAATGCAGCCACCATTTCGGGCGAAGTCACAAAGGCGTGAGTATTTGGGTTACCGTCAGCCCTTTTGGAGAAATTACGGTTGAATGAATGTACAATGGTGTTTTTCTCTTCTTTGTCGGCTCCAGCCCTGTCCCATTGCCCAATACAAGGACCACAAGCATTTGTAAATACTTTGGTTCCCATTTTTTCGAAAGTAGAAATAATCCCATCCCTTTCAATCGTGTAACGAATTTGCTCCGACCCAGGATTAATCCCGAATTCAGCTTTTGGGGTGATTCCGTGTTCAACGGCTTGTTCAACAATCGAAGCGGCACGAGCCATATCTTCGTAAGAAGAATTAGTACAAGAACCAATCAATCCCCATTCTACTTTTATTGGCCAACCGTTAGCCGCTGCTTCTTCTTTCATTTTAGAAACAGGAGTTCCGCGATCCGGCGTAAAAGGCCCATTGATGTGCGGTTCCAGTTCCGATAGGTTGATTTCTATAAGTTGGTCAAAATATTGTTCCGGATTGGCATATACTTCGGGGTCGGCAGTCAGGTAAGAAGCCACTTTATCGGCAGCATCCACTACATCCTGACGATCTGTGGCCGCCAAATACCTGCGCATCGAATCATCATAACCAAATGTAGATGTTGTAGCGCCAATTTCGGCACCCATATTACAGATTGTCCCTTTACCCGTGCAAGACATTGAAGTAGCGCCTTCGCCAAAATATTCCACTATAGCACCGGTTCCTCCTTTTACGGTAAGAATATCGGCGACTTTTAGGATAACGTCTTTTGGAGCCGTCCAGCCGGATAATTTTCCGGTCAATTTTACACCGATTAATTTCGGAAATTTCAGTTCCCAAGACATTCCGGACATTACATCCACTGCGTCAGCTCCACCAACTCCGATGGCCAACATCCCCAATCCACCCGCATTTACGGTATGCGAATCGGTACCTATCATCATTCCTCCGGGAAAAGCATAATTTTCCAACACAATTTGGTGAATAATTCCTGATCCCGGCTTCCAGAAACCAATTCCGTATTTATTTGAAACGGATGACAGAAAATCAAAAACTTCTTTAGACTGACTATTTGCCACGGCCAAATCTGTAGAAGCACCAACCTTGGCTTGAATCAAGTGATCGCAGTGAACCGTTGTAGGCACTGCAACTTTTGATTTACCGGCATGCATGAATTGCAGCAATGCCATCTGAGCTGTTGCATCTTGACAAGCAACCCTGTCCGGAGCAAAATCAACATAATCAACACCTCTTCCATAGGCTTGCGTAGCAACTCCATCCCAAAGATGACTATATAAAATTTTCTCCGTTAAAGTAAGTGGGCGACCAACAATCTCACGTGCTTTATCCACACGAGTTGCCATAGTGCCGTACACCTTTTTAATCATTTCAATATCAAATGCCATAAGATTTAATTGTTTTTGTTATTTTTCCTTAAACAATACAAGTTACAAAAAAATCGAGCATCTATTAACCTGAATCCGATTATTATTTTGAAGCAGAAACATTTAGCATTTTTGGAGACATGGTTCCCGCTGTCCGCAGTATCTTTTATGCCAAACCCCGGCATAAAAGGATACAAACTTCCATCGGGGCTAAAAAGGCAACATTTGGCCTTTTTGGAATCAAAGCAAAAAAAAAGCCCGAGTCAAAACTCGGGCTTCTGAATTATGATTAACTAATCTTTCGATTATTTAACTAACAATTTATGTGATGGTGCAAACTTAGTCAAGTTGATACCGTCAACTGCAGCTGTATATTCTTCAATTGAAGGTGTTCTACCTAAAATAGTTGACAAAACAACAACAGGAGTTGAAGAAAGCAACGATTCTCCTTTTTTCTCAGCAGAATCCTCAACAACTCTTCCTTGGAAAAGACGTGTAGAAGTTGCCATTACAGTATCTCCTTTAGCCGCTTTTTCTTGGTTACCCATACAAAGGTTACAACCCGGACGCTCTAAATACAACATGTTTTCGTATTCAGTACGGGCAGCTCCCTTAGGCGCATCGTCATTAAATTCGAAACCAGAGTATTTTTGCAATACTTCCCAGTCGCCTTCAGCTTTAAGCTCATCAACGATATTATAAGTTGGCGGAGCTACAACAAGAGGAGCTTTGAACTCAACTTTACCTTGTTGCTCTTCAATGTTTTTAAGCATTTGAGCAAGGATTTTCATATCTCCTTTGTGAACCATACAAGAACCGATGAATCCTAGATCTACTTTTTTATCTCCACCATAGTAAGATAACGGTCTGATTGTATCGTGAGTGTATCGTTTAGAAACATCGGCATTATTTACGTCTGGGTCAGCAATCATTGGCTCAGCAATCTGATCCAAATCAACTTCAACTTCAGCGTAATATTTAGCGTTTGCATCAGGAATCAAAGCAGGTTTCTCACCTGATTTAATCTCAGCAATTCTCTTATTTGCTTTATTAATCAATCCTTGAAGAACTTGATTATGGTTATCCATTCCTTTGTCAATCATGATTTGGATTCTGCCTTTTGCAATCTCCAATGATTCAATCAAAGTATCGTCTTCAGAAATACAGATAGAAGCTTTTGCTTTCATTTCTGCAGTCCAGTCAGTAAACGTAAAGGCTTGGTCAGCAGTAAGAGTTCCAATATGAACCTCAATGATTCTACCTTGGAATACGTTCTCTCCACCAAATTGCTTAAGCATTTGGGCTTGAGTAGCGTGAACCACATCACGGAAATCCATATAACTTTTCATGTCTCCCTTGAACGTCACTTTCACTGATTCAGGGATTGGCATTGAAGCTTCACCTGTAGCAAGTGCAAGAGCAACTGTTCCTGAGTCAGCACCAAAAGCAACACCTTTGGACATTCTTGTGTGAGAGTCACCACCAATAATGATAGCCCACTCATCAATTGTAATATCGTTAAGTACTTTGTGGATTACGTCAGTCATTGAGTGATAAACACCTTTCGGGTCACGTGCTGTGATCAAACCGAAGTTGTTCATGAACTTCATCAACTTTGGAATGTTTGCCTGCGCTTTTTTATCCCAAACCGAAGCAGTGTGACATCCTGATTGGTAAGCACCATCAACGATTGGAGAAATCACTGTGGCAGCCATAGATTCCAACTCCTGAGCAGTCATAAGACCAGTCGTATCTTGTGAACCTACAATATTTACCTCCACACGAACATCCGAACCTGCGTGCAACACTTTTCCAGGAGTTGTTCCAACAGCGTTTCTGTTGAAAATTTTCTCAACTGCTGTTAAACCTTGTCCTTCATGAGAAATTTCTTTTGATGGAGCAAATACAGCAGGAGCTTCAACTCCTAAAGTTTTAGCAGCCAATGTTTGTAATTTTTTCCCAAATACAATAGCATAAGATCCTCCCGCTTTAATGAATTCCATTTTCTGAGGAGTGAATGCTTTAGCGATATCAATTAATTCTTTATCGCCATTGTATAATTTTTTAGTTTTTGTATTGATTGTTAAAACAGTTCCCGTAGCTACAGAATATGCTTCTTCCAATATAGGTTCTCCACTTTCATTGCGAACAACATTTCCTGATGCATCTACTTTTTTAACCCAGTTTTTAAGGTCAAGACCAATACCTCCAGTTACATCAACTGTAGTAAGGAAAATTGGAGAAATACCATTTGTACCCCCAACGATTGGTGCAAAATTCACAAATGGAACATAAGGACTTGCTTGTTTTCCTGTCCAAAGTGCCACGTTATTTACACCTGACATTCTTGATGATCCAACACCCATAGTACCTTTTTCAGCAATTAACATCACACTTGCGTCTGGATGTTGTGCTTGAAGTGCTTTAATTTCTTCTTGAGCTTGAGGAGTGATCATACATTTACCGTGAAGTTCACGGTCAGAACGTGAGTGCGCTTGATTTCCTGGAGAAAGTAAATCCGTAGAAATATCCCCTTCACCTGCGATAAAAGTAACTACCTTAATTTCTTCTGCAACTTCCGGTAATTTAGTAAAGAATTCAGCCTTAGCATAACTTTCAAGAATGGCTGTAGCGATTGCATTACCACTATTGTAAGCTGCTTTCAAACGATCAGTATCAGCCTCATAAAGGAAAACCTGAGTTTTTAAAACTTCCGCAGCTTGCTTTGCAATATCTTCGTCATTTCCTAACGCCAAGTCAAGTAACACCTCAATAGAAGGTCCACCCTTCATGTGCGACAATAACTCAAAAGCAAAAGCTGGCGTTATTTCCTTAACCACTGACTCACCAAGGATAATCTCTTTTAAAAACTTCGCTTTCTCCCCAGCAGCACTTGTAGTTCCCGGCAAAGTGTTGTAAATAAAAAACTTAAGAGAATCTTCTCTATTAGCATTATCTAAATCTTTAATTTGCGCAATGATTTCGCTTAATAATTGAGCATCATCAATTGGCTTCGGATGAAGTCCCTGTATTTTTCTTTCTTCGATCTCCTTGATGTAATCGTTATAAATATTCATAATTGAAGTCGGTTAATGGCCTATTTTATTGATTATTTCAATACAAAAAACCATAATTATTAGTCTTTTTTATTTTTTTGTCCTGCAAATTTAATAATTAAAGATGATTATTTTAAAAAATTTAATAGATGTCCCTTTTTCAAAAATTATTATTGCAAAATAAACGATTTCAATACGTTTAAATAAGAAATAAGCACATTTCACCTGTCAAATTTGCAAATTCAGCAATAGGTAAATTGGATTTTAACAAAAATAAAATCTATTGTTAAAACAAAAAGTGCTACATCTTTATTTGAATGTAGCACTTTTCATCAATTTATTATTTTTTAGCCTTAAATCAGCTTATCAATTATCATTTCCTCAGAAATCCCTTCGGCGTCAGCTTTGTAGTTTTTAATGATTCGGTGTCGTAATATTCCGGTTGCGACTGCTTTCACATCTTCTATATCAGGTGAAAATTTACCGTGAAAAGCAGCATGGGCTTTTGCTGCCAAAATTAAATTCTGCGAAGCCCTTGGCCCTGCACCCCAATCCAAATAGTTTTTCACAAATCCATTAGAAAGCGCATTATCCGGACGCGTTTTACTTACCAGTGTCACAGCATATTCCACCACATTATCCGCAACAGGAATGCGACGAATCAAATGTTGGAAATCGATAATTTCTTGAGCTGTAAACAATGCATTTACCTTTGTGTCAGCATCTGCAGTTGTGCGTTTTACCACTTGAACTTCCTCCTCAAACGAAGGGTATTCCAGTTTTATAGCAAACATAAATCGGTCTAATTGCGCTTCAGGCAAAGGGTAGGTTCCTTCTTGTTCTATAGGATTTTGAGTTGCCAACACAAAATACGGCAAACTCAACTTATGATTCACTCCCGCAATAGTAACCGATCTTTCCTGCATCGCTTCCAATAAAGCCGACTGTGTTTTTGGCGGAGTCCTGTTTATCTCATCAGCCAAAATAATATTAGAAAACAATGGCCCTTTTATAAATTTAAATTGTCTGTTTTCATCTAATATTTCACTCCCTAATATATCCGATGGCATTAAATCCGGCGTAAATTGAATTCTTTTAAAATCCAACCCCAACGCTTTGGCCAAAGTATTCACCAATAATGTTTTGGCCAATCCAGGAACCCCAACCAACAGCGCGTGACCTCCTGAAAAGATACAAAGCAAAATCTGATCAACGACTTCTTCCTGACCAACTATAATTTTGGCTATTTCTTTTTTTAATTCGTTACGTTTTTCAACTAAATTTTGTATCGCTGCTACATCCGACATTTTATATTGTATTTTTTTTAAATTAAAAAGAGTTAGTATTATCAAACATAAAACTAACTCTTTTTATCTATTTAATGAAAATTATTTTTTTAACCAATTATTGGTAAAAGGACAATCTCTATATTCGTCAACAATCTTAATATAAGTGTCTTTTATTTTTGTATCAAACCATTTACCAATCGCTTTGAATTGTTTATCCTTTAAAGCCAAATCTTTAATTTTAATATAATCCTTGGCATAATCAGCAGTATGGGAATCAATTCTATTGGTAACTATCATTATTTTATAATCTTTTTTCCCTTGAACATTTTCCAAAAATGGCGTTGAAATTTCGTTGTCTTTCAAATTAGAAACCTGGCTATATATGGAAGGATCCATATTAGTCAATTCAAATCGTGTGTCTTGTGTTTTAGGATTCACCAAAGTTCCACCATTGGCTCTTGTTTCTTTTTCGTCCGACATTGTTCTTGCCGCTTCCGCAAAAGTAATCTCTTTATCAAGAATCTTTTTTCTTATCAGTGTAATTTTATCATTAGCTTCTTGTAAAGACTCTTTACTAACTTCAGGAGAAATCAAGATATGTCTTAATTCAATTTCTTGACCTTTTATTTTTTCAACATAAATAATATGAAATCCGTAAATAGTTTCAAAAGGTTCAGAAATTTCACCTTCAGCAAGACTAAAAGCCACATCTTTAAACTCTTTTACAAAAGGTGTTTTTCGGGTCATTTTATAATACCCACCATTTTTACTGGATCCTGGATCTTCAGAATACAATACCGCTTTGGTTGCAAAACTAGCTCCTTCAAGACATTCTTTCCTCCAAGCGTTCAATTTATCAATTACCTTTTTCTTGTCCGCTTCGGTAACCTTAGGTTTTACCACAATTTGGGCTACTTCTAATTCTGCACCAAAAACTGGCAAATCAGCAGCTGGTATTTTTTTAAAAAATTCGCGGACTTCTTCAGGAGTTATTTCAACTTTTTCAACAATTTTCTTTTGCATTTCGCTTGTAAGCTTTTGCTCTTTCAACACATCAAAGAAGTAAGTTCTAAATTCTTCTTCCGAATTTTTTTGATAGTATTTCACCAATTTATCCATACCCCCGATTTGCTCAAGCATATAGTTCAACCTTTCATCCATCATTCCTTTTACTTCAGAATCACTAACTATAATACTATCCTGAACCGCCTGATGCGCGTATAATTTATCCTCCAACAATTTCCCTAAAATCTGACATCTCGTTATATCTTTTGTAGATCCTCCATTTGCTGTAATTTCCAAAAAGCCTTTATCAATATCAGAATCCAAAATCATGTAATCCCCAACAGTTGCAACAACTCCATCAACCTTCAATTTTTTTCCGGAAGGTGCCACCTGTTTTGTATCAGCAACAGCATTATCTTTTATAATTTCCTGTGCATTTACAAAGGTTAAAGCAGAAAACAAAAGAAAAAAAGTTAACACAACTCTATTAGTCATGGATTTCATTTGTGCATTTTTTAAAGGCATTTTTTATATTTTATATTAATATTATTTCAACCAAAGTTTCACAATAAAAGCAATTTTATATCAAATAACATACTTTATAACGAAACAAGTTTATTTATATTTAAGTTTTAAAGAACTAAAACACATTAATTCTGCAAAATCCTTACATTTTACCAAACTTAAACCGAACAAAAATAACAATTCAAAGGCATTAAACAAGTTTCCTCGGTACTATTAACAAAAAATTATTAAGTTCCTTATAGCCTTTATTATTATAATTCAAAATCCAAGAAACGGATCCTAATTTAAAAAAGTAAAAACTTAAAAAAAATATCTTTTTCAATAATTCACTTTTTTTCACTTCAATCTTTCACCTTGTTTTATTAATAAATTATCATTTATTTCTTTTTAAAATGTAAAAAATACATTTTTCACAAGATTATATTGCTTTTTGCATTTTTTGATAATTTTTAAAACATAGTCAATATAATTATCATCCCTAAAAAGCTATTCCAAATCCGACAAATTAATTGTTCTTCAAAACAATTTATAAACACTATATCGTAATAGTAAATATTTGAAATTTAAAAAATATAAATCTTATTGTATTTTAAATACATTCGTCACGCTTAAAAGTTAATCTAATAGTTTACAAGTGATTACAAAACACAAAAAAGTACAAACAAAACAGATTTTCAAGAAGCAAAAATTATTAATTAAACCAAAAAACCAATTACCAAACTTAAATTAACCAAACCATGAAGAAACCAATTTTTAAAATTTATTTATTAACCGCTTTACTAGCTGGGCTTTATTCCTGCAATTCATCTGAGGATGAAATCAAAAATTCAAATACTTCATCGACAACCCCTTTCAAGGTTATTAATGTTACAACGCATGACGGACGTCCATTTAGCCTAGGAATTTCAAAAACATCACTCACGGGAAAATATGTTGACAATCCCGGCGGAGGGGTAATGATGCAAGCCTTTTACTGGGATGTACCTGCAGGAGGAAACTGGTGGGATACAATTGCATCAAAAATTACGGACTGGGGAAATGCCGGAATTGGATCGATATGGCTACCTCCCGCTTCCAAAGCCCAAAACGGGGCTTATTCCATGGGGTATGACCCTACCGACTATTTTGATTTTGGAGACTACAATCAAAATGGCTCTTTAGAAACTCGCTTTGGTTCCAAAACAGAATTAGTCAATTTAATCACAAAAGCCCATTCCGAAAACATTAAAGTGTTTGCCGACATTGTAATTAATCATAACAGCGGAGGAGCTTCTGAAAGCAACCCTTTCACAGGAACAAATACTTGGACAGATTTCACTGGAGTTGCTTCAGGGAAATTTAAACGTAACTACAATGATTTTTACAAAAACAGTTATGGTAATAATGATGAAGGTGCATTTGGCGGTTTTCCAGATTTGTGTCATGCCTCTCCAAATGTACAAGACTGGTTATGGCTCAGAGCTGATGGTGTTGGAAAATATTATAAAAACACAATGAAATTTGATGGATGGAGATTTGATTACGTAAAAGGTTTTGGACCATGGGTAGTAAATGCTTGGAATGCCAATGTTGGAGGATTCTCAGTTGGAGAATATTGGGATTCTAATGTAAATACTTTGGAATGGTGGGCGAATAATGCCAATAGTTCTGTTTTCGATTTTGCTTGCTATTATAAAATGAATGATGCTTTTGACGGAAATAATCTGGCTCTTTTAAATGACGATATGATGTGGAAAAGAAACCCTTTCAAAGCGGTAACTTTTGTAACAAACCATGACACTGATGAAATTTGGAACAAAATGCTGGCTTATGCCTACATATTAACCCACGAAGGTTATCCTACGATTTTCTATAGAGATTATGAAGAATGGCTAGATAAAAACAAATTAAACAACTTAATCTGGATCCATAACAACAAAGCTACGGGAACAACTTCTATTTTATATTCTGATAATGATGAATATGTAGCAAGAAGAAATGGATATAACGGAAATCCAGGATTAGTTGTTTACATAAACAACTCTGATTATTGGCAGGAAAGATGGATCCAAACAAACTGGTCCAATACTCAAATTAAAGATTTTACAGGAAATTCAAATTGGTATCCAACAACTCAGGGAGATAAATGGGTAAAAATCCAATGTCCGCCAAAAGGATATTCAGTTTGGTCAATTAATCAATAAGTTAAAAAAATTATTATAAGGCTGTTTTCAAAACAGCCTTATTTTTTATTCAATAAAATTACGAAAACAAACATCCAAATTAAGAAGTTAATATTTTTTTATAAAGCCGCAATTTAATAGTACTTTTGCAACCTATTTATACGAAATATGAGTTTTTTAAAAGAAATACAACGAAGACGCACTTTTGGGATTATTTCACACCCCGATGCCGGAAAAACAACACTAACTGAAAAATTGCTTCTTTTTGGGGGTGCGATTCAAGAAGCTGGTGCTGTGAAAAGTAATAAAATAAAAAAAGGAGCAACGAGCGATTTCATGGAAATTGAACGTCAGAGAGGAATCTCGGTTTCCACTTCTGTTTTGGCCTTTAATTATAAAGACAAAAAAATCAACATTCTTGATACACCTGGTCACAAAGATTTTGCCGAAGACACTTTTAGAACTCTGACAGCAGTTGACAGTGTAATTGTTGTAATTGACGTTGCAAAAGGGGTCGAAGAGCAAACCGAAAAACTGGTTGCGGTATGTAGAATGCGCAAAATTCCTATCATTGTTTTTATCAATAAATTAGACCGAGAAGGAAAAGATGCTTTTGATTTAATGGACGAAGTTGAGCAAAAACTTGGCTTAACAGTAACTCCTCTAAGTTTCCCAATTGGTATGGGTTATGACTTTCAAGGCATTTACAATCTTTGGGAACAAAATATAAATTTATTTAGTGGCGATAGTCGTAAAAACATTGAGGAAACAATCGCTTTCTCAGATGTTCAAAACCCAGAATTAGAGCAAATAATCGGTCAAAAACCAGCTGACCGTTTACGTGAGGAATTAGAATTGATCGATGAAGTTTATCCTAAATTTAATCAACAAGATTATTTGGACGGAAAATTACAACCTGTCTTTTTTGGTTCTGCCTTAAACAACTTTGGAGTTCGTGAACTATTGGATTGTTTTATAGCTATTGCACCATCACCAAGAGCCAAGGATTCTGAAACTCGATTAGTTGATCCGAAAGAAGAAAAAATGTCTGGATTTGTTTTTAAAATTCACGCCAATATGGATCCAAAACATAGAGACAGATTGGCTTTCATAAAAATTGTTTCCGGTACTTTTGAAAGAAACAAACCTTACTTCCACGTACGTCAAAAGAAAAACTTGAAATTCTCAAGTCCAAATGCCTTTTTTGCCGAGAAGAAAGAAATAGTAGATATTTCTTATCCTGGCGATATAGTTGGATTACATGATACCGGGAATTTCAAAATTGGTGATACTTTGACCGAAGGTGAAATAATGAGTTTCAAAGGTATTCCAAGTTTCTCTCCGGAACACTTTAGATACATCAACAATGCCGATCCAATGAAAGCCAAACAACTTGACAAAGGAGTTGATCAATTGATGGATGAAGGGGTTGCTCAATTATTTACTTTGGAAATGAATAACAGAAAAGTAATCGGAACAGTTGGGGCATTACAATATGAAGTTATCCAATACCGATTGGAGCACGAATATGGAGCAAAATGTACTTATGAAAACTTCCCTGTTCACAAAGCTTGTTGGGTAAAACCCGATGATGCCAAAAATGAAGAGTTCAAAGAATTCAAGCGTATAAAGCAGAAGTTTTTGGCTAAGGACAAATACAACCAATTGGTTTTTCTAGCCGATTCTGATTTTACAATCCAAATGACACAAAGCAAATACCCAAGTGTCAAATTATTTTTCACTTCTGAATTCGATTAACTCAATTATTAGAAAATACAAAAAAAACGCCAACGTAAAGTTGGCGTTTTTTCATATATACAAATTAAATTTAACCTTAAATTCTAACAAGATTCAACATTTAAAGCCTTTTTCAAAAGGGTTTTCAACAGCAAATGATTTGGTTCTCTACCAGAAGTTAAAATGCTTTTTTTGGTGAAAAATGTATCTTTTGATTTAGTACAATCGACATCTTCTTTTGTACCCATAAACCATAAAATAAAATTCATACTTGAATTCAATTTTACGCTACTGGACGCATTAACTGGTGCTGTACCAACAGCATTATCATTTCTGTTTATTGAAATATCATTTAAACGACTTTCAACATCTGCCTTTTGGGCAAATGCAGATGAACCAGCAAAAAAAACAAACAGAACAGAAATCAAAAATTGAATTCTCTTATTACTCTTTGTTCTCAATTTTAAAACGTTATCCATTATTCCTTCTATACTTTGGGGTTGTAAACAAGGCGCAAAACTACTGGAATACATTTTTGAGAAAAAAAATAGTCGTTGAACAATAAAAAAAATCGTTTAAATGCAACTCTTAGATCAAAGCGTTAGAAAAAAAACTAAATTCTACCGTAATGAGTTTAACTCAAATGCTCTTTTAAATAATAAGAACAAAAAAAAGACTACCCAAAAGGTAGTCTTTTTTTCTAATTTCAAATTATGCTTGTCCTGTCGGACCAAAATTTAGTGGAATTGGGGGCTGTTCAACCTCTTTGATTTCACCATGTGTCATTTCAAAACGATGGATATTTTCACCAATTGCTTTGAGCAATCTTTTAGCATGCTGTGGAGTCAAAACAATTCTTGATTTCACTTTTGCTTTTGGAACACCAGGCATAATACATACAAAATCCAATACAAATTCTGATGAAGAATGATTAATAATAGCTAAGTTAGAATAAATCCCCTCTGCTATATTTTCATCTAACTCTATATTTATTTGTTCTTGTTGTTGTTTAGGATTGCTCATAAAAAAATTATATTTTTTCAATATTCTCTCTCTACTCAAGCAAAGAGAGAAATATTGCAAAAAGAATTAATAAATATATTCTTCTTTGTTAGCCATCATATCATTATAATCTTCTCTAGAACCTACAATTGCATTGTCATATTCTCTCATACCTGTACCAGCAGGGATTCTATGTCCAACAATTACATTTTCTTTCAATCCTTCTAACAAATCAAGTTTACCTGCAACAGCAGCTTCATTCAATACTTTTGTTGTTTCTTGGAACGAAGCAGCAGAGATAAATGATTTCGTTTGAAGAGAAGCTCTGGTAATACCTTGTAGAATTGGTGTTGCAGTCGCTGTAATTACATCACGGGCAACAACAAGATTTTTATCCGTACGCTTCAATAATGAATTTTCATCACGCAATTGACGTGGCGTAATAATCTGACCTGGTTTCAATACACTTGAATCTCCAGCATCTTCAACCACTTTCATTCCGTAAAGATTATCGTTTTGAACGATGAAATCTTTAGTATGAATCAATTGATCTTCTAGGAACAATGTATCTCCCGGATCTTCAACTTGTACTTTACGCATCATTTGGCGGATTACTACCTCAAAGTGCTTATCGTTGATTTTTACCCCTTGAAGACGGTATACCTCTTGAATTTCATTTACCAAGTACTGTTGAACAGCTGCAGGCCCTTGAATTCTTAAGATATCATCTGGCGTAATTGCACCATCAGATAAAGGAGCACCAGCTCTTACGAAGTCATTTTCCTGAACTAATATTTGGCTTGATAATTTAACCAAGTATTTTCTAACGTCACCAAATTTAGACTCAATAACGATCTCACGATTACCTCTTTTAATTTTTCCAAAAGAAACAACACCATCAATCTCAGAAACTACAGCTGGATTCGAAGGATTACGAGCCTCTAACAACTCGGTAATTCTTGGTAAACCTCCTGTGATATCCCCAGATTTAGAAGAACGACGAGGGATTTTAACCAAAACTTTACCAGCTTTAATTTTCTCACCGTTATCAACCATCAAGTGTGCACCTACTGGTAAGTTATAAGAACGAATTAATTCTCCATCTTTACCGTAAACCAATAATGTAGGGATTAATTTTTTGTTTCTTGCCTCAGAGATTACTTTTTCTTGGAAACCAGTTTGCTCATCGATTTCAACCATGAACGATTGTCCTTGCTCTAAATCTTCGTAAGCAATTTTACCGGTAAACTCAGAAACGATAACCCCGTTATATGGATCCCATTTACAGATTACATCACCTTTTGCTACTGATTGACCATCAGCCACAAAAATACTAGAACCGTAAGGAATGTTATGAGTACTTAATAAAATACCTGTTTTTTCGTCAACTAATTTTAATTCTGTAGAACGAGAAACAACGATATCAACTGAATTACCTTCAGCATCTTCACCTTTTACAGTTTTAAGATCTTCAATCTCTAATTTACCTGCAAAACGAGTAACAATACTAGACTCTTCAGAAATACCTCCTGCAACCCCTCCAACGTGGAAAGTACGCAATGTCAACTGTGTACCTGGCTCTCCAATTGACTGTGCAGCAATTACACCAACAGCCTCACCTCTTTGAGTCATTTTACCAGTTGCCAAGTTTCTACCATAACATTTAGCACAAATACCTTTAGTAGCCTCACAAACCAATGGAGAACGCACTTCTACTTTCTCTACTGGAGAAGCTTCGATACCTTTCACTAATGCTTCAGTAATTTGCTCACCAGCGTGTACTAAAATTTCACTTGTTAAAGGATTAATTACATCTTGTAATGCAACACGTCCTAAGATTCTTTCTCCTAATGTCTCAACGATTTCCTCATTTTTCTTTAAAGCAGAAACTTCGATACCTCTAAGAGTACCACAATCCTCGATGTTAACAATAACATCCTGAGAAACGTCATGTAATCTTCTTGTCAAGTATCCAGCATCGGCAGTTTTCAAAGCCGTATCCGCAAGACCTTTACGAGCACCGTGAGTAGAGATAAAGTACTCAAGGATCGAAAGACCTTCCTTAAAGTTGGAAAGAATCGGGTTTTCAATAATCTCACCACCACCAGCAGTAGATTTTTTAGGCTTAGCCATCAAACCACGCATACCGGTTAACTGACGAATCTGTTCTTTAGAACCCCTCGCCCCAGAGTCAAGCATCATATACACAGAGTTGAAACCTTGTTGGTCTTCTCTAATGTTTTTCATTGCCAACTCTGTCAATTGAGCATTTGCAGAAGTCCATACGTCAATAACTTGGTTGTAACGTTCGTTATTGGTAATAAGACCCATGTTATAGTTAGCAGAAATACCTTCAACTTGCTCTCTGGCATCTGCAATCAATTTTGGTTTTTGTTCTGGGATTCTAATATCACCAAGAGAGAATGATAATCCTCCTTTGAATGCAAATTTATACCCCATATCTTTCATATTGTCCAAGAAAGCTGCAGTTGTAGGAACATCAGTCGAACTCAATACGTGTCCGATGATATCTCTTAAGTTTTTCTTAGTCAATACGTCATTGATATATCCAGCTGCTTCCGGTACTACTTCGTTAAATAATACACGTCCGGCAGTTGTTTGAATAATTTGGTAAACCAAATCTCCATTTTCATTAAAATCTTTTGCTCTAATTTTCACACGAGCATTCAATTCTAATCTTCCTTCGTTTAATGCAATATTTACCTCTTCAGCAGAATAGAATGTAATTCCTTCTCCTAAAATAGTTTTCTCAGGTGTTGACAAACGCTCTTTGGTCATATAATATAGACCCAAAACCATGTCCTGAGAAGGTACAGTGATTGGCGCACCATTTGCTGGGTTCAAGATATTATGAGAAGCCAACATTAACAATTGAGCTTCCAAAATAGCCTCTGGTCCTAATGGCAAGTGAACCGCCATCTGATCCCCGTCAAAATCCGCGTTGAACGCCGTACACACTAATGGGTGCAATTGAATCGCTTTTCCTTCAATCAATTTTGGCTGGAACGCTTGAATACCCAATCTGTGCAAAGTAGGAGCACGGTTTAGTAATACTGGATGTCCTTTGATTACATTTTCAAGGATATCCCAAACTACTGGCTCTTTTTTGTCGATTATTTTCTTAGCAGATTTAACTGTTTTTACAATTCCTCTTTCTATCAATTTACGGATAACAAAAGGTTTGTATAATTCAGCTGCCATATCTTTTGGCAAACCACACTCAAACAATTTCAACTCAGGTCCAACAACAATTACCGAACGAGCAGAATAATCCACACGTTTTCCAAGTAAGTTTTGACGGAAACGCCCTTGTTTACCTTTTAACGAATCAGATAATGATTTCAAAGGTCTGTTTGATTCCGTTTTTACTGCAGAAGCTTTACGAGTATTATCGAAAAGTGAATCTACAGATTCTTGTAACATACGTTTTTCGTTACGAAGGATTACTTCAGGAGCTTTAATCTCGATCAATCTTTTCAAACGGTTGTTACGGATGATTACACGACGGTATAAATCATTCAAATCCGAAGTTGCAAAACGTCCACCATCAAGTGGCACAAGAGGACGCAATTCTGGTGGAATAACCGGAATTACTTTCATAATCATCCACTCAGGACGATTTTCTCTATTCAAAGTAGACTCACGGAAAGATTCTACAACTTGTAGTCTCTTTAACGCTTCAGTTTTACGTTGTTTTGATGTTTCGTTATTCGCTTTATGTCTTAAATCATAAGATAATTCATCAAGATCTATACGAGCCAATAAATCCATAATACACTCTGCTCCCATTTTGGCAACAAACTTATTAGGATCGAAATCATCTAAATATTGATTGTCAGCAGGAAGAGTATCTAGAATGTTCAAATATTCTTCTTCTGTCAAGAAATCTAATTTTTGAATAGCTTCACCATCTGCATGTTTGGCGATACCTGGTTGAATAACTACATATCTTTCGTAGTAGATAATCATATCTAATTTCTTAGATGGAAGACCAAGAATATATCCAATTTTATTAGGAAGTGAACGGAAATACCAGATGTGAGCGATAGGCACAACAAGGTTGATGTGTCCTACTCTATCTCTACGTACTTTCTTT
Organism: Flavobacterium aquiphilum; assembly: GCF_027111335.1. Lineage (NCBI taxonomy): Bacteria > Pseudomonadati > Bacteroidota > Flavobacteriia > Flavobacteriales > Flavobacteriaceae > Flavobacterium > Flavobacterium aquiphilum. Next base: position 4,532,065 of record NZ_CP114288.1, read on the forward strand.
TCAGTAACTTCAACACCACAACGGTCGCAGATGATACCTTTGTAACGGATTCTTTTATATTTTCCACAAGCACATTCAAAATCTTTTACTGGTCCAAAAATTCTTTCGCAGAAAAGACCGTCACGCTCTGGTTTGTGAGTTCTATAGTTAATAGTTTCAGGCTTCAATACTTCACCTCTTGATTCTTTCAAGATAGATTCTGGAGAAGCTAATCCTATCGAAATTTTGTCAAATCTTTTTACAAGATTCTTTTCTTTATTATTTCTATTATTTATCATAGTTTTTACTATTGATTTATTTGCAATTAAAAATTGATTCTTTACAAAAGCTGCAATGCAACATTTGTACACCTCGAATTACTTCTCTAAACTTCAAACTTACTTTTGAAGTGCTAATTATAAAACTTTTAAAAATTCTATAAAAAATCGGAACGGTTTACGGGTATAAATCTTTAAAAACTCGTAAAAATGCCAAGTAGAGATACTGCGATGCAACATCTCTACTGTGACAAAAAAATTTATTCTTCTAAACGAATATCAAGTCCAAGACCTTTCAATTCGTGCATTAATACATTGAATGATTCTGGCAATCCTGGTTCTGGCATAGTTTCACCTTTTACGATTGCCTCGTAAGTTTTGGCTCTACCAATAACATCATCAGATTTAACAGTCAAGATTTCTCTAAGAGTACTTGATGCTCCATAAGCTTCAAGAGCCCAAACCTCCATCTCTCCAAAACGCTGACCTCCAAATTGAGCTTTACCTCCAAGTGGTTGTTGAGTAATCAACGAGTATGGACCGATAGAACGTGCGTGCATCTTATCATCAACCATGTGTCCTAATTTCAACATATAGATAACTCCAACGGTTGCAGCTTGGTGGAAACGCTCTCCAGTACCTCCATCATAAAGGTGCGTATGTCCGAAACGTGGTACTCCAGCTTCATCAGTCAAAGCATTGATTTCGTCAAGAGAAGCTCCGTCGAAAATTGGAGTAGCAAACTTTCTACCCAAATTCATACCAGCCCATCCTAATACTGTCTCATAGATTTGCCCGATGTTCATACGCGATGGTACCCCAAGTGGGTTCAATACAATATCAACTGGTGTTCCGTCTTCCAAGAAAGGCATATCTTCATGACGAACGATACGAGCAACGATACCTTTGTTACCGTGACGTCCTGCCATTTTATCCCCTACTTTCAACTTACGTTTTTTGGCAATATATACTTTAGCCAATTTCAAGATTCCTGATGGTAATTCATCCCCAACAGTAATAGTGAATTTCTCTCTACGTAAAGCTCCTTGTAAATCGTTCAATTTAATTTTATAGTTATGAATCAAATCATTTACCATAGTATTTGTTGCATCATCAGCAACCCATTGACCTTTACTTAAGTGAGCAAAATCTTCAACAGCATAAAGCATTTTTTGAGTATATTTTTTACCTTTTGGTAAAACTTCTTCACCCAAATCATTCATTACACCTTGAGAAGTTTTTCCGTTTACAATATTGAAAAGTTTCTCAATCAATCTATCTTTAAGCTCAACAAATTTAACTTCGAACTCCATTTCAAGTGCTCCTAAAGCATCCTTGTCCTGAGTACGTTTACGTTTATCTTTTACTGCTCTTGCAAATAATTTTTTATCTAAAACCACACCATGTAAAGAAGGAGACGCTTTTAATGAAGCATCTTTTACATCACCTGCTTTATCCCCGAAGATTGCACGTAGCAATTTCTCTTCCGGAGTAGGATCTGATTCCCCTTTTGGCGTAATTTTACCGATAAGAATATCACCAGGTTTAACCTCGGCACCAATTCTAATCATACCGTTTTCATCCAAATCTTTTGTAGCTTCTTCAGAAACGTTTGGTATATCATTCGTTAATTCTTCATTACCTAATTTAGTATCTCTAACTTCTAATGAATAGTCATCAATGTGAATAGAGGTAAAGATATCATCACGAACTACTTTTTCAGAAATCACAATCGCATCCTCAAAGTTGTAACCTTTCCATGGCATGAACGCAACTTTAAGGTTTCTACCTAAAGCTAATTCTCCATTTTGAGTTGCATATCCTTCAGACAACACTTGACCAGGAATCACTCTGTCCCCTTTTCTTACGATAGGTTTAAGATTGATACTTGTCCCTTGATTGGTTTTTCTAAATTTAATTAAGTTGTATGTTTTTTCATCAGCATCAAAACTCACCATTCTTTCTTCTTCAGAACGATCGTATTTGATAGTAATGATATTAGCATCAACATATTCTACAACTCCATGTCCTTCTGCATTAATCAATACTCTGGAATCCGAAGCTACTTGACGCTCTAAACCTGTACCAACAATTGGAGCTTCAGGACGTATCAATGGTACGGCCTGACGCATCATGTTCGATCCCATCAACGCACGGTTCGCATCATCATGCTCCAAGAAAGGAATCAAAGATGCAGAAATCGAAGCGATTTGGTTTGGCGCAACGTCAGTGTAATGTACTTGAGAAGGGTCAATTACAGGGAAATCACCTTCTTGACGCGCAATTACGTTTTCGGCAGTAATTTGACCTGAAGCTTCCATTTTTATGTTAGCTTGGGCAATTAACATTCCTTCTTCTTCTTCAGCACTTAAGTAAATAGGAGTAGATTCTAAATCAACAACTCCATTGGTTACTTTACGGTAAGGAGTTTCAATGAATCCCATTCCGTTAACTTTAGCATAAACACCAAGAGACGAAATCAAACCGATGTTTGGTCCCTCAGGAGTTTCAATTGGACATAAACGACCATAATGCGTGTAATGAACGTCACGAACCTCAAATCCAGCTCTCTCTCTCGAAAGTCCACCTGGTCCAAGTGCAGATAATCTTCTTTTGTGTGTAATCTCAGCCAATGGATTCGTTTGATCCATAAATTGAGACAACTGGTTAGTTCCAAAGAAAGAGTTGATAACAGACGATAATGTTTTAGCATTGATCAAATCTATCGGTGTAAACACCTCGTTATCTCTAACGTTCATTCTCTCACGAATAGTTCTAGCCATACGAGCCAAACCAACACCAAATTGTTGAGACAATTGCTCTCCAACAGTTCTAACACGACGGTTTGACAAGTGGTCGATATCGTCAATCTCAGCTTTTGAGTTAATCAACTCGATCAAATATTTAACGATAGTAATGATATCTTCTTTGGTAAGCACTTGCTTTTCCATTGGAGTATCAAGGTTCAGTTTTTTGTTAATTCTATAACGACCTACTTCACCTAAGTTGTAACGTTGATCAGAGAAGAATAATTTATCAATGATACCACGAGCAGTTTCCTCATCAGGTGGTTCAGCGTTACGTAATTGTCTATAGATATGCTCAACAGCTTCTTTTTCAGAGTTTGTTGGGTCTTTTTGTAATGTATTATGGATGATAGAATAATCAACCGCATTATTATCTTCTTTGTGTAACAAGATAGATTTAACGTTTGATTCGATGATTTCCTCAACATTATCTTTATCGATGATGGTATCTCTATCCAAGATAATCTCATTACGCTCGATAGAAACAACCTCTCCAGTATCCTCATCCACGAAATCCTCATGCCAAGTGTTCAATACACGGGCAGCAAGTTTTCTTCCAATATATTTTTTAAGTCCTGTTTTAGAAACTTTAATTTCTTCAGCAAGGTCAAAAATTTCAAGGATGTCCTTATCTCTTTCGAAACCAATTGCACGGAATAAAGTTGTAACAGGTAATTTTTTCTTTCTATCAATATACGCATACATTACGCTGTTGATATCGGTAGAAAATTCTATCCAAGATCCTTTAAAAGGAATAACTCTCGCAGAATATAATTTTGTTCCATTTGCATGGAATGACTGCCCAAAGAAAACACCCGGAGAACGGTGTAATTGAGAAACTACAACTCGCTCTGCTCCATTGATAACAAAAGTACCACTTGGTGTCATGTAAGGTATTGTTCCAAGATAAACGTCTTGTACAATAGTTTCAAAATCTTCGTGTTCAGGATCTGTACAATATAGTTTCAACCTAGCTTTTAAAGGCACACTATAAGTAAGACCTCTTTCTATACATTCTTGAATGGTGTAACGTGGTGGATCTACAAAGTAATCAAGGAATTCCAATACAAAGTTGTTTCTTGTGTCTGTAATTGGAAAGTTTTCCATGAAGGTATTGTATAACCCTTCGTCGCCTCTTTCGTCAGATTTAGTTTCTAATTGGAAGAAATCTTTAAACGATTTTACCTGAACATCCAAGAAATCCGGATACTGAGGTATGTTTTTGGTAGAGGCAAAATTCAATCTTTCAGTCTGATTTGTTATCATCAATGGACAAAATTTTGATTAAAAAAAAGTAGTTATTTGTGTAAAAACACTGTTTAATTTATAAAACAATCTATACTTTCTTTTTATAATCAATACATCTTTAAAAATAAACCAAGAAACTCTTTGTACATTTTCTTTCTTCGTATTGATCAAAAACCTTTTCGTATTTTAAACTATTTTATAATAAAACTTGATATATTTTATTATACGAAAAATGGTTTAGACCGTTGGACGCTTTCGTCCAAGGTCTAAACCTACTTTAAAACTGACGTTTTATTATTTTAACTCAACAACAGCTCCAGCTTCTTCTAAAGATTTTTTAAGACCTTCAGCCTCTTCTTTAGTTACACCTTCTTTAACGTTGCTAGGAGCGCTATCAACTACATCTTTAGCTTCTTTCAAACCTAAACCTGTAAGTTCTTTAACTAATTTTACTACAGCTAATTTAGAAGCTCCAGCATCTTTCAATACTACTGTAAATTCTGTTTGAGCCTCTTCAGCAGCACCTTCACCACCTCCAGCAGCAACTACTACAGCTGCAGCAGCTGGTTCGATACCGTACTCATCTTTCAATATTGTTGCTAATTCGTTAACTTCTTTAACTGTCAAGTTAACTAATTGCTCTGCGAATTGTTTCAAATCTGCCATTTTTTCTATTTTTTTAAAATGATTTGTAAAAATATAATTTATTTATTGTGCGCTAATTCAAGCAACAAGGAGAAACTCCTTGCTTTGGTTATTAAGCTTCAGCCTCTTCGCTACCTGCGAATTGGTTTTGTAAAGCAGAAATAACTCTTTGAGCTGGCGATTGTAACAATCCAATGATTTCACCGATAAGCTCTTCTCTAGATTTAATTGTAGCCAATGTATCCAATTGATCATCACCGATATAAATCTCAGAATTGATAAAAGCACCTTTTAAAATAGGTTTTGCAGCTTTCTTTCTGAAATCTTTGATGATTTTTCCTGGTGCATTTGCAACATCTGCAATGAATATAGCACTGTTACCTGCCAATACAGAAGGTAAATCTCCATAATCATTATCAGAAGCTTCCATTGCTTTTGCAAGCAAAGTGTTTTTTACTACTTCTAATTTAACACCTGCTTTAAAACAAGCTCTTCTCAAGTTTGAAGTTGTTTCTGCGTCTAACCCTGAAATATCAGATACATAAATGATATTTGTACCAGCTAACTGTGCAGTTAAATCTTCAATCGCGATTGATTTTTCTTCTCTAGTCATACTAAAAATTATTAACTACCAATTATACTGCTTTTGGATCCAATGCAATTGCAGGACTCATTGTGCTTGTAAGGTGGATACCTTTGATGTATGTACCTTTAGCAGCAGTTGGTTTAAGTTTGATTAATGTTTGAATAATTTCGTGTGCGTTGTCAACAATTTGCTCAGCTCCAAAAGAAACTTTACCAATTCCTGCATGTACGATACCAGTTTTATCAACTTTAAAGTCAATTTTACCAGCTTTTACCTCTGCAACAGCTTTTGCAACATCCATAGTTACAGTACCTGTTTTAGGGTTTGGCATTAAACCTCTAGGTCCTAAAATACGACCTAATGGACCTAATTTACCCATAACAGCAGGCATAGTGATGATTACATCAACATCTGTCCAACCATCTTTAATTTTTTGTAGATAATCATCAAGACCAACATGATCTGCACCAGCTTCTTTAGCTTCCGCTTCTTTATCTGGAGTAACCAATGCCAATACTTTAACATCTTTTCCTGTTCCATGAGGTAATGTTACTACACCTCTCACCATTTGATTCGCTTTTCTTGGATCAACACCCAAACGAACTGCGATATCAACTGACTCATCAAATTTTGCAGAAGCAACCTCTTTAATCAATGCCGCAGCATCTTTCAAAGAGTACAATTTGTTCTTCTCAATTTTTGAAGCAGCCACTTTTTGCTTTTTTGTCAATTTTGCCATGTCTTTCTCTTAATTAAAAAGGAGAATCTCCTGATACGGTTATACCCATAGATCTAGCTGTTCCAGCAATCATGCTCATTGCAGATTCGATTGTGAATGCATTTAAATCTACCATTTTATCTTCGGCAATTGCCTTGATAACATCCCAAGTAACGCTAGCTACTTTTTTACGATTTGGTTCACCAGATCCTGACTTTAGCTTTGCAGCTTCCAATAACTGGACAGCAGCAGGAGGAGTCTTAACAACAAAATCAAATGATTTGTCTTTGTACACAGTGATTTGCACTGGACAAATTTTGCCAGGTTTATCTTGAGTTCTAGCATTAAATTGCTTACAGAACTCCATGATGTTTACCCCAGCAGCTCCTAAAGCAGGTCCAACCGGTGGCGACGGGTTCGCAGCACCTCCCTTAACTTGTAGTTTAACTACCTTACTAATTTCTTTAGCCATTTTTAAAAAATTTAACACAACAATCATTGGAAGCGATTGCAGTGGTTATTATAGATGTAACAAAAATTATACTTTTTCAACTTGCATAAAACTCAATTCCAAAGGTGTTTTTCTACCGAAAATTTTCACCATTACCTCAAGTTTACGCTTTTCTTCATTAATTTTTTCAACTGTACCGTTAAAACCATTAAATGGACCATCGATCACTTTAATAGTTTCTCCAACGTTGAAAGGAATAGCACGAGTATCTGTGTTAACAGCTAACTCATCAACTTTACCTAGCATTCTATTTACTTCTGACATTCTTAACGGAACAGGTTCTCCTCCTTTAGTCTCTCCTAAGAATCCAATAACACTTGTAATAGACTTAATAATATGAGGAATCTCACCAACTAAATTGGCTTCCAACATAACATATCCCGGAAAATAAACTTTATCTTTAGATAATTTCTTTCCTTCTTTTACAGTAACTACTTTCTCGGTAGGCACAAGAACTTGCGAAACATAATCACTCATTCCTAAACGAGCAATTTCAGTTTCGATATAAGCTTTCACTTTATTTTCTTGTCCGCTTACTGCACGAACGACATACCACTTTTTTATATTATTATCTGCCATTAGAAAAAATTATGCTTTTATCCAATTAAAAAACACAGCTAATGTTTTTGCAAATACTTCATCTACTCCCCACGTTGCTAAAGCGAATACCACTGAAAAAACAGCAACAACGATTGTAAGACGTTGTACTTCAGCCCAAGCAGGCCAAGTTACATTTGATTTTAATTCTTCAAATGATTCTGATATGTAATTAACAACTTTTGTCATAGTGATTAGTTTATTTTGCACGGGCGGAGGGATTCGAACCCCCATCAACGGTTTTGGAGACCGCTATTCTACCCTTGAACTACGCCCGTAGAAAAAAACCAGTGTCGTAATAAGCACGACGCTGGCTTATTGAATTTATTTAGTATTAAGCTACAATTTCAGTTACCTGACCTGCACCTACTGTTCTACCACCTTCACGGATAGCGAAACGTAAACCAACACTCATAGCGATTGGGCTTAACAAAGAAACATTAATAGTTAAGTTGTCACCTGGCATTACCATCTCTACACCTTCTGGTAAAGTAATAACTCCTGTTACGTCAGTTGTACGTACGTAGAACTGTGGACGGTAGTTATTATGGAATGGAGTGTGACGTCCACCTTCTTCTTTTTTCAAGATATACACCTCAGCTTTGAAAGTAGCGTGTGGTTTAACAGATCCTGGTTTAATGATAACCATACCTCTTTTGATATCAGCTTTATCAATACCTCTCAACAACAAACCTACGTTATCTCCAGCTTCACCTCTATCAAGGATTTTACGGAACATCTCAACTCCAGTAATTGTAGAAGTCAATTTCTCAGCTCCCATACCAATGATTTCAACTGGATCTCCAGTATTAGCAACTCCAGTTTCGATACGACCTGTAGCAACAGTTCCACGACCTGTAATTGTAAATACGTCCTCAACCGGCATCAAGAATGGCTTAGCTACGTCACGTACTGGCTCTTCGATCCAGTTATCAACAGCTTCCATCAATTCAATGATTTTAGGAACCCAGTTTGGATCATTATTCAATCCTCCTAAAGCAGATCCTTGAATAACTGGACAGTTATCTCCATCATACTCATAGAAAGACAACAAGTCTCTGATTTCCATTTCAACTAACTCTAACAACTCAGCATCATCAACCATATCCACTTTGTTCATGAAAACAACGATTCTTGGAATACCTACCTGACGACCTAAAAGGATGTGCTCACGAGTTTGTGGCATTGGACCATCTGTAGCAGCAACTACTAAGATAGCTCCGTCCATTTGAGCAGCACCAGTAACCATGTTTTTTACGTAATCCGCGTGACCTGGACAGTCAACGTGAGCATAGTGACGGTTAGCTGTTTCGTACTCTACGTGAGATGTATTAATTGTAATACCTCTTTCTTTTTCTTCTGGAGCATTATCAATTTGATCAAATGATTTTGCTTGACAGTAACCAGCATCAGATAACACTTTTGTGATTGCTGCTGTTAAAGTAGTTTTACCGTGATCTACGTGTCCGATCGTACCTATATTTAGGTGTGGTTTCGAACGGTTAAAGGTTTCTTTTGCCATTTTACTTAATTTTTAATCTAGTTTATATATTTATTTCAATTTCCTACTTACTTGAGCCAACTACGGGATTTGAACCCGTGACCTCTTCCTTACCAAGGAAGCACTCTACCCCTGAGCTAAGTCGGCAGAATCCTTGATTTTTAGAAGAGCTTAAATTTTGATCTTAAATTTTTCAATCTACCACTCAAAATCCGTAATCCAAAAAAAACAATTCTTGTGGGAAGAGCAGGATTCGAACCTGCGAAGGTTACCCAACGGATTTACAGTCCGTCCTCGTTGGCCGCTTGAGTATCTTCCCAACTTTTTCTATTAAAACTTTTACCTTTTGAGCCGATAGAGGGACTCGAACCCACGACCTGCTGATTACAAATCAGCTGCTCTAGCCAGCTGAGCTACATCGGCGTTATCAATAAAAAAAGTCCGCTATTTCTAACGGACTGCAAATGTAGATATTTTATCCTTTAATCAAAACATTTTTTGAAAAAAATTTTAATTAAATATGTGCTCTTAACTTTTCTTTACGTTTCACCAACAATCTTTCCAGCGATTCCGCCGCCTGCTCTACAGCCTCCTCAAAGGATTTACACTGCTTCTTAACCAAAAAATCATCCCCAGGGACATTAATCTTTACCTCCACAATTTTATTTTCCTTTTCACTAGTCTTTTCCACTTTCATAAAAACATCTGAAGAGACAACTCTATCATAATATTTCTCCAACTTATCCATTCTCTCTTGAACGAAATCTACCAGCTTTTTGTCAACAGTAAAGTTAACTGCATGAACATTTACCTTCATAATCAATCTTTTTATATGGTTAAACATTTCAAGAATTACTTTTTATTCCTAGGATGAGCCTCCTGATACACCTTTTTAAGTTCTGACAAACTACTATGCGTATAAATCTGCGTGGAAGCCAAACTAGAATGTCCTAATAACTCTTTAACTGAATTCAAATCGGCTCCATTATTCAATAAGTGAGTCGCAAACGTATGTCTTAATATATGCGGACTCTTTTTTACCTTTTCGGAGACACTACTAAAGTATGAATTTATTAATCGATACACAAAAGAATCATTCAATTTTAACCCTTTTTTTATGAGAAATAAATAATCCCCATCAACTATATTTTCCAATTTTGAACGCTCTCTTATATATAAAGATAGTTGCTCAGCCACTATTGGCAAAATCGGCAAAATGCGTTCTTTATTCCTTTTTCCCAACACCTTTAAAGTTCCACTCATCAAATTAACATTAAAAAGCTTTAAATGAATCAACTCAGTCCTGCGCATTCCCGAAGTATAAAACAACTCCACAATAAGCTTATCCCTAATTTCCTGAAAATCGTCAGAGGTTGATTTTTGAGACAAAGCCTCGACCAACTCTTTTTCAGAAAATGGAATTTGAAGTTTTTTTTCCGTTTTTAAAACCTTGTGTTTCAACAACGGATTAACCTGAATTTGTTTTGTTTTTAAAAGAAATTTATAAAAAGATTTTAAAGAAGCAATCTTTCTATTTATTGTAGTATTCGAAATCCCATCCTCAACAAGCGAAACAATCCAACTTCTAATTTGACTGTAATTTACCTGATCAATGGCTTCCTCACCAAAACACTCCTTATTAAATGATTCAAAATAACCAACATCATTCAAATAAGCATTAATGGTATGTGGAGAATATTTTTTTTCTAATTGCAAATAATCCCTAAATGCATCTTTATTATTTATAGCCATAAAAAAACCGTTAGAATCAAAGTTAAGAAACTTTAATTACTAACGGTAATTTATTTCAAAATGTATGACAATATTAGATATTCTCGATACTATCTCTCAAGCCTTGGATATAAGCGGCTTTTTGGAATTTCATCCTATTAACAACTGAAGGCTTAATAAAAGCTGTACGAGCTCTTAACTGTCTTACAGTTCCAGTTTTATCAAATTTTCTTTTATAGCGCTTTAGTGCTCTATCGATATTTTCTCCGTCTTTAATTGGTATAATTAGCATAATTTTATCACCTCCTTTCGTTAAGGCTGCAAAAGTAAAAATTAATTATGAATTATGAGTTATAAATTATGAATTATTTTAAAAAAAATAGAAGTAAGAAGATAGACACAAGAGAAAAGACAAAAAAAGAGCCAAACGCATTTTCTTACTTCTTGGCTCTTTTCTCTTTATTCTATTTTATTCTATTTTCTTCTTTAATCTTTCAATAAATCTCTAGAAATAACCAATTTTTGAATTTCGGTAGTCCCCTCTCCTATTGTGCATAATTTTGAATCCCTATAGAATTTCTCTACAGGATAATCTTTGGTATAACCATAACCACCATGTATTTGAACAGCATCATTAGCCACTTTTACACACATCTCCGATGAATACATCTTAGCCATTGCCCCGGATGTAGTTACCGATCTGTTTTGCCCTTTCAAAAAAGCCGCCTTGTGCAACAACAATTCCGAAGCTTCAATATTGGTAGCCATATCAACCAATTTAAAGGAGATTGCCTGAAAATCTGAAATAGGCTGCCCAAATTGATATCTTTCTTTAGAATATTTCAAAGCCGCTTCATACGCACCTTTAGCTATCCCTAACGCCAATGCACCAATCGAGATACGACCTCCATCCAAAATTTTCATAGCCTGCACAAATCCCTGACCTACTTCTCCCAACCTATTAGCATCTGGAATTCTGCAATTATCAAAAATCAATTCAGCTGTTTCGCTGGCACGCATGCCCAGTTTATTTTCTTTTTTCCCCGAAGTAAATCCCATCATCCCTTTTTCAAAAACAAAGGTGGTCATTCCTTTAGAATCACCTTTTTCTCCGGTACGAACAATTACCACAGCAATATCTCCTGAAATCGCATGGGTAATAAAGTTTTTAGCACCATTAACAACCCAAAAGTCTCCATCACGAACAGCAGTAGTATTCATTCCTCCAGCATCTGACCCCGTATTATGCTCAGTCAAACCCCAAGCACCAATGTGTTCGGCAGAAGCCAATTTTGGAATCCATCTTTTCTTTTGCTCTTCATTACCGAAAGTCAAAATATGATTCACACATAAAGAATTATGTGCAGCAACAGACAAACCTATAGAAGGATCAACTTTGGAAATTTCTTCAACAAGCGTTATGTATTCATGGTAATTTAGCCCTGAACCTCCCAATTCAGTAGGAACAAGCGCCCCCATAAATCCCATTTCACCTAATTTTTTAAAAAGCGGAACTGGAAAAGTCTGAGCTTCGTCCCATTCCATAATATGTGGTCTTATATTTTTTTCGGCAAAATCTCTTATAGATTGCGCTATTAAAGATTGAGTTTCACTGTAATCAAAATTCATCATAAACATCTTTCGTATTAAAAGCTCAAATATAAAGCAATAAAATTTGCTTTTTCAACAGGAAAGCCATTAATTTTTATCAAATCCTCAATATTTTTAAAATCACCATTCATGCTTCTGAATTTTACAATTTGTCTTGCCAGGTCATATTTGAAATAAAAAAACTGAGACAGCTCCTTTAATGAAGCATTATTGACATTAATTTTATTCAAATTTGGAAGCTTTAAAACACCAAAGTACACATTTAGATTTTGTATTACTTCCGGAGACAAACCCCAAACTTCTTTCAGTTGCTCCATAGAAACAAATCCTCCAAGTTTTTCCTTTTGGGTTAAAATACGCACAGAAAGCGTCTCACCAACTCCATTTACCATAATCAAATCTTCTTTGGTTGCCTGATTAATATCAATCAAAACTATCTTTTCTTTTTTGGCGTAAGCCAAATTTTGAACATATTTGTGTTCTACAAAATCTTTCTTGTGATTTACCCAATCCGGAAATTTAAAAAACGGAGCAATCAAATTCAACAATGAATCTGAAACTTTTGTGACTTCCTGGAATTCCTTAGCAGAATTAACATATTTATTTTTCTCTCTAAAAGCCAAAAGACGATCTATTTCCTGAACCGACATTCCTAGTTTGTATCCCTTGTAGTCTGTTATAAAATTAGGATTAAAAGGATACATCTTTGGCATATCGGTCTGAACTGTTCTTTTTGCATCCTCAACTTCAGATTGCAATGCAAGCCATTTTTGTGCTTCCGGAGTTATCTTCTCAATTTTACTAAAATCAGCAAAAAACCAAACTAATTGCAACACTATCACGATTCCAAACAAGACAAAAATCCCTGTCCTCTGATCGCGCGAAAATTTTGTATATTCTTTAATTTTATTGAAAGCCATAACACAAATTTGAGATTTTAAAGAAACTTCTTTTATTTCTAAAAATATGAAAAATATAACAGTTATATTTTTTTAAAAGAAAAATATTAATTGCAATTCTTTGTGAATATTTTACAAAAATCATCATTACTACTTTTTTTCCAAATAAAAAAATAAGAAAACTCTAAAATTTGTTAGCAAAATGAAATTATAATTTTTACTTTTTTGTAAAAAAACAATACATTTGGCACTTAATAACACTTAAACCATAAACCATGTCTATTTGGAAAAGAAAACCATTAGCTCAACTATTAGCAGAAGCAGCGGATTCTGAAAAAGGATTAAAGAAAACATTAACAGCACCTGGATTGGTTGCATTAGGAATTGGTGCAATTATCGGAGCTGGATTATTTTCAATAACAGGTCTAGCAGCATCAATGAATGCTGGTCCTGCAATAACCATTTCTTTTTTAGTAGCTGCTTTTGGTTGCATTTTTGCAGGTTTATGCTATGCAGAATTTTCTTCAATGATTCCAGTTGCGGGTAGTGCCTACACATACTCATTCGCAACAATGGGTGAATTTGTCGCTTGGATAATTGGTTGGGATTTAGTTTTAGAATATGCAGTAGGTGCTGCGACAGTCTCTATCAGTTGGTCACGGTATTTTGGAAAATTCTTGAGTAGTTACGGAATTCATCTAAACGAAGCCTATATGCTTTCTCCATTTGAAGGCGGCATCATCAATATTCCAGCAGTTGCCATCGTTATGATTATGTCATTAATATTAATAAGAGGAACAAAAGAATCGGCTTTAGTAAATGGTCTAATTGTACTATTAAAAGTCACAGTTGTTTTAGTTTTTATTGCAGTAGGATGGCAATACATAAGACCAGAAAACTACCATCCATATATCCCTGAAAATACAGGCAAATTTGGAGAATTCGGTTTCTCAGGAATTATTAGAGCCGCAGCCATTGTATTTTTTGCCTACATTGGGTTTGATGCCGTTTCAACTGCTGCACAGGAAGCCAAAAACCCAAAAAGAGATATGCCAATCGGGATATTATTGTCGTTAGCAATATGCACTATCCTTTATATTCTTTTTGCTCACGTAATGACAGGAGTAGTAAATTATCAAGCTTTTGCGGGTAAAGATGGTATTGCACCAGTAGCCATTGCTGTTGATGCTATGGGATCTATGGGCGCAAATGGATTAATAACTCCCGCCTATCCTTGGCTAAACAATGCAATTATATTAGCAATTTTAGGAGGTTACTCTTCGGTTATTTTAGTAATGCTAATGGGACAAAGTAGAGTGTTTTTCTCTATGAGTAAAGATGGACTAATGCCAAAAATTTTCTCGGAAGTACACGAAAAATTCAGAACTCCTGCCAAAAACAATTTATTATTCATGGTTATCGTGAGTCTTTTTGCCGCTTTTGTTCCTGCAAGAGTAGTTGGAGAAATGACAAGTATTGGTACTTTATTTGCTTTTATACTTGTGTGTATAGGTGTATTAATCATGCGTAAAAAGATGCCTGAAGCACCGAGAGCATTTTCAACACCTTTTGTTCCGATTGTTCCGATTGCCGGTGTTTTAGTATGTTTATTCATGATGATCTTCTTACCATTAGATACTTGGATTAGATTAATTGTATGGATGATGATTGGTTTTGATTTGTATTTGTTTTACGGAATGAAAAACAGCATACTTAACAAAGGAAATTTCAGCCTAAACAACTACAAAACTGTTGCAAGTTCTGGTTTAGGAATGGTAGTAGCTTTAGTTATCGTATCTTTAATCAATTACTTGGATCCAAAAGTACATGAAGATTTTCTATTCTACTTTTCATTAGCATTTGCTTTTATACATATATTCGTTTATTCGTATAGTCTCAAAAAATCGAAAGACTAAATTAATTCATATATACAAAAAGGGATTTCAAAGCTTAACCACTTTAAAATCCCTTTTTTATTTCTTATAATTTGTACGTATAAATCATTTCTACAAATCAAAAACGGAAGTCCTTTTCGCCCGAATTAAATCTTTTAGCCGAATCCAAAATGCCAGCGTAAGATAAACCCCGAATCCCAAACCTGCAGTAACAAATGATATGTATATAAAAAACAAACGAACATTGGTCACACGCATTCCTAATTTATCTGCCAATCGGGAAGAAACATGGAAACCATATTTTTCAAAAAAGAATTTCAGTTTTAAAATTGCTCGCATTTTTATTTTTTTACAAACTTACAAATTATCTAATTACCCACATTTTCTATTTATCTAATTATTTCTAAGCAATTCCATTCCAATAGCACAATCCAAACATTTATTCTTATTACAATATTCATTTTTAAGTTGCAGTAGTGATTGACTTTCAAATGCATTTTTAGCTTTTATTCCGAAAGAGCTGAATTTTTCAATAATGGAATTCTTTTCAGGTTCAACTTCATTCAAAACAGCAATTATATCTTCTGAAACTTCTTTTCCCTGACTTTTAGCATAAGCAAATTGAAGCGGAATAATTGTATTCAAAACTATCAAATCTATAAAGGATTTGGTTAATTTTTTTGTCTTCTTAGGACTTTCTTTATCAAATTGATAATGCGTTTCCCAGTAAGGAGTTACCGAAATACGAAAAATTTCATAAGCAACTTCGACAGAATTCAAATCGGTTATTTTGGAAAACAGATTTTGCTGACTGTGATACAAATTTGCTAATTGTGAAAGTCTAATTGTTGGAAAATTATCAGGACGGTGTTTAAAAAACTGAACGGGTTCGACGCGACTCTTTTCAATTTGGTGTTTATGAAGCAAATAAAAATACCTGAATTTTAAATCTTTGAAACAGCTATCTTCTTTCTCAGCATCCAGCAATCCGGCAGATCCAAACAATAATGCTTCCAGATTTTCGACTTCAAAACATTCTTTTCGAATAACTGAAAAAGGAATAGCCTGAGCAATCTTAAAAAAAATTTCGCCATTAGTATTTAATCCAAAATTCTTTGCCAAAAGACAAAATAAAACAGCTTCCCAATCATTGTTAGTTGACTGTAACAATTCCAAAATAGGTTTTGATTTTCGTTCCAAGCGTTCAAAAAACAAGCGCTCCTGCCAATTCGTTAATTCAAATTGAGGGATTCCCTTTAATTGCTTTTCGCAAAAGATCCAAGATTTGGGCGTCAGCAGCTTTTTATAATTATCTAAAGTTTCCTTACTAACATAATTCTTAAGTTCAAGAACCGGAATTTCAGAATTATTATTTCTGTAAATTTCCGAATCATGTTCCCAAACCACGTGCAAAATTACATTTTCATAATTTGAATCTTTTTCATGATGATGCAAATACCAATCGGATGATTTAATATGAATTTCAACATTTCCTGCCCATTTTTGATTACCAATAGTTATTTGTGCATTGAAAAAATCAGGACCAGCCAATTCCAGAAACTGCCCCACATTACCGATTATAATTTCCTCTTGGTTACAAGTTTTTAAATTTAAAGTGTCAAACTTTTTGAATTTCCAAAGGTAATGGAGAAAATCTTCTTTCATTTTGTTCCGTTTTTATAAACTCCTTAGACAATAAACTAATTGTCTAATGTAATAAAAAAACAACAACTTAACTTACAAAAAAAATAAAAAGAAAGACAATTCTTCAATTATACCTATTCGGAAAAATTATTTCAACAAATATAATTTAGCACAAGCACGTGCATCCGAAAGCGCCTCGTGATGATTCAGCTGAATTTTCATTGCTCTACAGCAATCACTCAGAGTAGTAGGTTTCAATCCTTTGGACTTATAAATTTTGACTGTACATTCCCAACGGGAACCAATATTTAAATCCTCGTACTTCAAACCGTAAAGATCCATTGACTTTGACAAAACATTACGATCGAAACTCTCATTATGAGCCACAACGACTCTATTTTGAAGTCTTTTCTGAATTTCAGGAAACACTTCCAAAAATGTCTTTGCGTTTAACGTATCACTCGGATAAATTCCGTGAACTCTTATCGTATAAGGATTATATTCATTATTGGGCGGTTTGATTAAAGTCACGAACTCATCAACAATAACACCATTTTCTACAGTAACAATACCAACGGAACAAGGATGGTATCCGGTTGCGGTTTCAAAATCTATTGCAGTGAAGGTCAATTTTATTTGAGATTTAAGATTAACGAATTATGATTTTTGATTTTAAAATTGTAATAATTTACTTCATCGACTTAATTATATCTGACTTGGTAATGATTTGATGATGTCCATTTTCAAGATCAACCAAAACGGCATCATTTTCTTTGGTAAACAATCGGGATACTTTTTCTAACGGCGTATTTAATTTTACAATAGGAAACGATTTCCCCATTACTTCTTTGATCGGTTTATCAATCACATTTTTATCGGCTACGTAACTTCTAAACAAATCGGTTTCATCAACAGAACCAACAAAACCAGAAATATCAACTACTGGAAGTTGCGAAATATTATGCTTACGCATCCTTTCAATAGCATGCGAAACCAGTTCTTCTGTACGGACAACAATCAATTGTTTGTCCATATGATCTTTGATAACATCTTCGGCTTTGGTGTAATCCTCCTCAAGAAATCCTCTTTCCCTCATCCAATCGTCATTGAACATTTTGCCTACATAACGGCTTCCTGAATCATGAAACAAAACCACAACCACATCTTCCGGTTTGAAATGTTCTTTGAGCTGCAACAAGCCTTTTATTGCTGCACCGGCCGAATTACCCACAAAAATTCCTTCTTCAAGCGCAATCTTTCGCGTATAAAGTGCCGCATCTTTATCGGTTACTTTTGTGAATCCATCAATGATAGAAAAATCAACATTTTTTGGCAAAATATCTTCACCTATTCCTTCGGTGATGTAGGAATAAATTTCATTTTCGTCAAAAATTCCGGTCTCATGATATTTTTTAAAAACAGAACCATAGGTATCAATTCCCCAGATTTTGATATTCGGATTTTTTTCTTTTAAATATTTACCAACTCCGGAAATAGTGCCTCCTGTACCTACTCCAACAACAAAATGCGTGATTTTACCATCTGTCTGTCTCCAAATTTCAGGTCCCGTTTGTTCATAATGTGCCACTGAATTGGATAAGTTATCATATTGGTTGGCATACCAGGAATTAGGCGTTTCTTCGGCTAATTTTTTAGAAACCGAATAATAAGAACGCGGATCATTTGGCTCGACATCCGTTGGACAAACCACCACTTTGGCTCCCACCGCACGAAGAATATCCATTTTTTCTTTGGACTGCTTGTCGGACATAACACAAATCAATTTATATCCTTTAACAATAGCAACCAGCGCTAACCCCATTCCAGTATTTCCGGAAGTTCCCTCAATTATCGTTCCTCCTGGCTTCAATCTTCCATCGGCTTCGGCATCTTCAATCATTTTTACAGCCATTCGATCTTTTACCGAATTACCGGGATTGAATGTTTCAACCTTGGCCAAAACCAAAGCATCTACCTCGGTAGTCACTTTATTGAGCTTTACCAATGGAGTGTTTCCAATAGTACCTAATATATTTTCTGAATATTCCATTGTGTCAATATTTGAGTCAATTTTAAACTATACTATATCTATATAATTAATATACAAAACAAAGTTAACTCATTTTTCGATTGAAAGCTTAACTTTTAAGTTACTAAGTTCTAAATTAATTGAAGAAATTCCAAACTAATCCAAAACGAATTAGGAAATCGCGGTACGGATTATTAGGATCAGAAAAATAATTGCTTTTTGAAAACAACGAATTGAAGTGTTCTGCTTTCAAATAAACTCGGGTGCGTTGGATTTTTGCATTAAAAAAGAAATCAAGAAGCGGAAAGTTCCCAATCTTCACTTTATCCTGAACAAAAAACTCGCCTATCAAAGGATTGTAACTGTTACTATAATAACTTGTGAAATAATTTAATTCTACTCCTGTTTGAAAAAACAATTTTCTATCAAACATATGATTCGAGTAATACAACGTATTTCTAGTTAGAAATTCCGGAACATTCAAAATAAAGTCAGGCTGATCTACTTTTTGGTACAACAACGTATTGTCTAATGCCCATTTGCCAAAAACAAACTCTTTCGAAACCTTCAATGAAGCATAATTTATTGCTTTACCGTATTGTGCAGGTGCAATAATTTGAGTACCTGCTGCTCTTTCTGCATCGGTCGATACATCAGCAAAATACAAATGATCATTTATCGAATTCAACAAAACGGACACAGAACCCCATTTTGTTTCGGCATTAACACTAATAGAATTTATTTTTTCATTTACAAAATCATTCGACCAATTGTACTTTTTATAACTGCTTTGGAACAAATCAAAATTATTATTTGGCAATTTATTCATGTTTTGGTATCGAAATGATATCTGATTCTCATCATTAATTTCATATACCGCCGATGCGTCTAGATTGGATAAATTTTGGTCAGTAACCGATTTCGAATATAAAAATTTCCCATTCCATTTGTCCTTACGATAATTATACTGACCACCAATATTGTTTATGGCCTGACTTAACAAGTTTGGAACCGTTTCGGCATCGAAATACAAGATATTGTTGTAAAAATAATTGGAATGCAAATCATCTACAAAAAAAGTAAAAGATCCCAAAAGCATGTTTTCATAAACCGCTCCCAGTTTATTATACATTTTATTATAGGTAGTTTTATCACTGATCCCACTAGTAACAAATGACTCACCAAAGCGATCCACAATCTTACCGCCTACACTCGAAGGAACAGTCTGTTGGGTATAATTAAAATAGATATCTTCGTAATTGAACTGTTCAGTAACATACAAATTATTGTCACCTTTTTTTGGATTTATCCTGAAGGTTTGATCTACAAAAAAACGTTTTCCTTTCAACAAAGACATAGCGTCCTCAAAATATACCCCCAATCGCTGTCTGTTGTCAAACTGAGGATCACCACTTTCAAAATCACTCACATTGCTAATACCTCCATTTTCCTCGTTCTGAATTTTCTGCGCTACATAATGTGCATTGGCAATATAACGTCCGCCCTTGGAATTATAACTGGTAGTAAACCTGAAATTCCCAGTTCTAGAATCAACGTTAATATATCTCCCTTCAGAACGCAAAGCTCTATAAGCAATAGAGAAATTCAAGCGTGGAGAGGTATTCAAAGAAAAAAACACATCAGTAGATTGCCCTCGAACTAAAGTTGTTTTAAAATACAACTCGGTTACCGGAGTAGCAACATTGGCATATCTAATATCTTCGGCATTACTATAATTAAAGCGTTTTGCTGTAAATCCCATACCCGGATAAGGAGTAAAGCCATTCAATCCATATTGCAAAGTATTATAAGTTTGCCCTTCATTTGGAAAACTCAAAAGCCCAAAATTATCTTTTCTCAAATAATTAAAACTATGCTCTTTTCGAATAGATTGTGTAGTATCAATGTAGGTGGTATCCTTGTCCAACGAAATAATCTGATACATATCAATAGTTGCCTCAGGTGCTTTTTTCTTCTTTATCGAATCTGTAGCATTGTATTTTGAATTATAATCAATTTCTTTAGCACTATTGACATCCTTCTTTTTCTGCGAAAACAGGAGAACCGGAAAAGCTAAAAAAAACAACGAAAAGAAAATCCTCATTTGAAAAAATTATAATTAGGCAAATTATTTTAATCGATAGACCGAGCAAAGGTAAAGGATAAAAATGTATAAATGAAAAAACACCGCAATTTATAAGAGAAACCGCAAAACATAATTTAATTTCCTTTTCATAATAATTAGTTGGGCGAGCCACCATCCCGATAAAAGGGCTAATTTAGTTTGCGCGTACACGCCCTTTTATCAGGATGCTGTCGGGCTGTCCGTGTTACAAGGTAACTTACTCCCATCCCTCTCGCGAAAAACTGTTCCTAAACAACAAACTGAAAACATTCAAATTTGTAAAAATTAGTATAATTTGTGGCTAAAAAAATTAATCTTTGCACACAAAAAATTCAATATGCTTCAAAATAATTTTTCTTCATTCCTCCTCGAAACCGGAACCGACGAAGCCGGACGTGGTTGTCTTGCCGGACCTGTCACAGCGGCAGCAGTGATCCTGCCAATTGATTTTAAAAATTCAATCCTAAATGACAGTAAACAACTATCTGAAAAAACGAGAGAAAAACTAAGACCAATTATTGAAGAACAAGCCATTACATTTGCCGTAACCCATCTGCATCCGGCAGAAATTGACGAAATAAACATACTGAATGCCTCAATGAAAGGCATGCAGGAAAGTGTTTTAAAACTGTCCCAAACTCCCGAATTTATAATCGTGGACGGTAACCGTTCGTTGAATGCCAAATTGGGTTTAAAAAACTCCTTCGGTAAACAATTCACCAAAGCCGAAATTGAATTGCTTAAATCAATTCCTAATCAAAGTATCATAAAAGGAGATTCCAAATATTTGAGTATCGCTGCTGCATCCATCTTAGCAAAAACTTATCGGGATGAATATATGGACAAAATTCACGAAGAATTCCCCATGTATAACTGGAAAAAAAACAAAGGTTACCCAACCCAAGAACACCGTGAAGCCATTAAAAAATACGGCACCACAAAATACCACCGAATGAGTTTCAGACTTTTGCCGGAACAGCTGAGTTTAGAATTCTGATTTAAGATTGTAGATTAACGATTTTTGATTTCAGATTTAACCGCGAAGAGCGCAAAGGATAACGCAAAGTTCACAAAGACTTTTACAATTAAAAAATAAAAATCCGTGTCAATCCGTTTTATCCGTAAAATCCATGGGCTATTTATTCACGAATTCCGCTTCGAATAATTGCTTGAAATGTTTCAGGATTTTGGCTTTTACTTCGGCTTCATCAACTTTTTCTACACCCAGTTCAACGTTTAAAGAAGTAACCGCTTTGCCACGGATTCCGCACGGAATTATATTGTCGAAATAACCCAAATCGGCATTAACATTGAGAGCAAAACCATGCATCGTAACCCAGCGGGAAGCTCGCACTCCCATCGCACATATTTTGCGAGCAAATGGCGTTCCCACACCAAGCCAAACACCGGTTTCGCCGTCGCTTCGGCCACATTCTAATCCGTATTCCTGCAAGGTCAGAATTATGGTTTCCTCCAGAAAACGCAAGTATTTATGAATGTCTGAAAAGAAATTTTCCAAATCCAGAATAGGATAACCCACAATCTGTCCGGGCCCGTGATAAGTTATATCTCCACCACGGTTGATCTTGTAGAAAGTGGCACCTTTGGCTTCCAACTGTTTTTCGGATAAAAGCAAATTACTGAAATCACCGCTTTTCCCTAAAGTATAAACATGCGGATGTTCGACAAACAGGAAATAATTTGGGGTTGCAAGTGTTGTTTCGTCTCTCCTGTTTTGAATCTTCAAATCAACGATTCCCTTGAAAAGTTCTTCCTGATACGCCCAGGTTTCCTGATAATCCTTATTTCCTAAATCTTGAAGTTGAATTTTTTTATTCATTTTTTTTCCTCACCCCCAACCCCTCTACTTTCGAGAGGGGAGCGAGCATAATTAAAAGTTTTTGCAAATGTACAAAGTTCTTAGCACTTCATTTTACTGCAAGTTATTTTTCAAACTCAACATCAAAGTTAAGCTTATCAGGATTATCCATATAATCCGTAAAAGAATATTGAATTGTAATTGATTTACGATCGTCGCTGAACAAAGCATCTGGATTTGAAACTTTCTTTATCTTTTTTGGAAAATGATATTTAACAATATAATTAGACGATGCGTAAACCATTTTAGACATATCTGCAGCGGTATCTTTTACCTTTTCAGCTAATTTTTGCTTATCGATTACCGCTTTTCGGGTAAATTTCTTTCCGTCGTAAAAGTAATTTAGTTTGCTATTATTATCCCCAAATCCACTACCAAGAGGACTTGCATTTGCACCTCCTTCTAATTTTTGCATAGTACTGGCGGTTTGCAAAATATCCTGAAGTTCATTTACATTTTTAAAATCAGTTGCCAAAGTCATTAAAAGTTGTTTTTTCTCTGAACTCATTTTTGTTGTAACCACGAAATTTTCCAACTTTTTAATTTCTTTTTGAACCTCAGGAGATAATTTGGCAATGCTGTCTTTTTTAGCTTCAAATAATTGTTTGAAAGTAAAAGTAGAATCGATGTCATTTTTTTTACCAGCTCCAAGTTGGGCTCCAAGTTGGTCACCAGCCATACTCATTAAGGCAGAACCATCCATATCTACTGAGAATTTCCCAGTTCCATTATCGTTGATGTAAATGTTTTCAGTAAAAGTGCAGCTTGTTAATGTCGCTAGTAAAAAAGAAAAGGCAAGTAGTTTATATAATTTCATTGTAATGTTATTTTTTATGAAAAATGCAAAGACTATTTTTAAGAATACATTTAAATTGAAGACTCTAATTATTGTTCAAATTCCACTTTAAAACCAAAATCTACATTACTTTCCTGCATGTTATCAAGAGGAACTTCAACAGTAAAACTTTTTCTGTCTGGCTTTATTACTGCATTTTTAAGTGAAACGGTTTTAATTTTTTTTGGAAATTGATATTCAGCCGTGTATTTACATTCTTTAAGCATTTCATCCATTTTCTTAGAGAACGGATTTTCACTTTTTTCTTTCTTAGCTTCTTTTTTCTTTTTAACTTTTTTATCATCTTTAGAAGGAGTGACTGTTTTAATAAAAACCTTTCCATCATAAAAAATAGTTGCAGTCGCTTTTTCTTCTGGTTTTGGAACAGCACTCAAAGCTCCTAATCTCTTTTTATCTGCAGCTGCTAATGCCTCTAAACTTTCAGCTGGTGTTGCAATAGATTTCAAATCATTTCCACTAGGAAAATCGAATGCCATACTATATTCGAATTGCTTTTTTTCTTCATTAACTTTTATGCTGACTTTAAAACCTTCCAAGAGTTTCATTTTCTCCTTTTCTTTCTCCAGCATTTCAATCTTTTCTTTATCTGCATCTGATAATTTAGAAATACTGTCTTTTATTTTCGCATATACTTCTTTAAAAGTAAAAGTGGTATCAATTATTTTATTGATTTTTGTAGAATCTGCTTTTTTAACCCCAAGTTTAAACATCGGTGACATATCAAATCCGTATGAAAAAGTTCCAGATCCATCTTCGTTCATAACCATCTTTTCCTTAAGGATACAGCTTGAAAGACATAATGTTATAAAAAAGCAAAGTAAAGTTTTTTTCATCTTTTAAGTTTTAGGTTCTTTAGGCGAAGATACTTTCTTTTAATAATTATTTTCATCATATTCCAGAATACTTGGACAAGAAAAAAAATATTGCCGCTATAGCGATCAGGCCGAGACTGAACATTCATAAAAAAACAAAAAAATCAACCACAAAAAACCTTAAAGCTTTCAGTTGAAACTTGAAACAAAAATTTTATCTTTGCGGACTTAAAAATCAGAACATAATGGCATTATCCGAACAAGAAATCATCCGTAGAGAAAAACTTCAAAGCTTACGCAATTTGGGAATTAATCCTTATCCTGCAAACCTTTTTCCTGTAAATCATACTTCCAAGCAAATTAAAGAAAACTTTGAGGAAGGTAAGAAGGTAATTGTTGCCGGGCGTTTAATGAGCGTGAGAGATCAAGGAAAAGCTTGTTTTGCTGAATTGCAGGATAGCGAAGGGCGTATTCAATTGTACGTGAACCGCGATGTTTTGTGTGAAGGCGATGATAAAACTTTGTACAATCAGGTATTTAAAAAATTGACCGATTTGGGCGATTTCATTGGTATTGAAGGGGAATTGTTTACAACACAAGTTGGTGCAAAATGTATTCGTGTCAGCGGTTTTACTTTCTTGAGTAAAACGTTGCGTCCTTTACCATTGCCGAAAACGGATGAAGACGGAAATGTATTTGACGCTTTCAACGACGCTGAATTGCGTTACAGAATGCGTTATGTGGATTTGACTGTAAATCAAAATGTAAAAGAAACGTTCATCAAAAGAACCAAATTGTTCAACTCGATGCGTTCGTTCTTTAACGATAAAGGATATTTGGAGGTTGAAACTCCGGTTTTACAATCAATTCCTGGTGGTGCTGCGGCGAGACCTTTTATCACGCACCACAATTCGCTAGACATTCCGCTATACATGCGTATTGCAAACGAATTGTATTTAAAAAGATTGATTGTTGGTGGTTTTGACGGTGTTTATGAGTTTTCGAAAAACTTCCGTAACGAAGGAATGGACAGAACGCACAACCCGGAATTTACCGCAATGGAAATATATGTAGCCTACAAAGACTACAATTGGATGATGGAATTTACCGAGCAGTTATTGGAGCATTGCGCCATTGGTGTAAACGGTACGAGCGATGTGACTTTTGGCGAACACCAAATCAGTTTTAAAGCTCCTTATGCGCGTGTAACCATGACGGATTCCATCAAACATTTTACCGGTTTTGACATTTCGGGTAAAAGTGAAGCTGAATTATTCGAAGCGGCCAAAGGAATGGGAATTGAGGTTGACGAAACAATGGGTAAAGGAAAATTGATTGATGAGATTTTCGGAGCAAAATGCGAAGGAAATTATATTCAGCCAACTTTCATTACTGATTATCCAAAAGAAATGTCTCCGCTTTGTAAAGAGCACCGTGACAATCCAGATTTGACTGAGCGTTTTGAATTAATGGTTTGCGGTAAAGAAGTTGCCAACGCTTACTCGGAATTGAATGACCCTATTGACCAAAGAGAGCGTTTTGAAGACCAAATGCGTTTGGCAGCAAAAGGGGATGACGAAGCGACCGGAACAATCGACGAGGACTTCTTGAGAGCATTGGAATACGGTATGCCTCCTACTTCTGGTTTAGGAATTGGAATGGATCGTTTGATGATGTTCTTGACTAATAATGCTTCTATTCAAGAAGTATTGTTCTTCCCGCAAATGCGTCCTGAGAAAATACAAACCGTTGAATTATCTGACGAGGAGAAATTTATCGTAGATTTACTAAAAGGAAACGAAAATAAAATGGATCTTCAGCAGCTAAAAATTACCGCAAATTTAAGCGGTAAAAAATGGGATGCATCTATGAAAAATTTATCTAAACATGGTTTGACTAAAGTTGCCGTTGAGGGCGAGTTTAAATTTGTGGAATTAGTTGGGTAATTTTTAATCTAATAAATATCAAAAAGGAGTTTCAGAAATGAAGCTCCTTTTTAATTTACAATTAAAACTCTATTAATCAACCACAAACCAAAAAAATTCCCTCTATTATTTGTAATTTTACTATTCTAAATCATAAATTATGAAGACTTTAGAATTAAAACAAAAGATAATTGACAAACTAAGATCTGTCGATGATCTTCACTTGCTACAGCAAGTTTTGAATTTACTTCAACCTATCGATCCGAATGAAATTAAACACCTAAACGAAAACGAAATGGAAATGGCGAAAGAAATCGAAGAGGAAGATGGTATAATATTTGGAATTGATATTAACCACAAACAACCTGACGAAGACGATTCCGATTGGATTACTGAATTGTAAAACGAAACATGAAAACAGTTGATGATCTAATTTCGGAAACCGAATTTTACATTTCACAAAAAAGAGTTGAATAAACTAAAAAAATCATAATTTCTTTACAATGATTAAACTTTAATCAACATCATTAGTCTTACTATAAAAATTAAAAACTACTGACTATGAAGAAATTAATCACTGTTGCTTTAATTGCTATTGCAAGCATATCAACTTATGCGCAACAACAAAGACCTCAAAAACACGATGGAAATCCTATCGAAAAATTCACACCTGAACAACGCAATCAACTAATGCTGAAAAAAATGACATTAGAACTTGATTTGAATGCTTCTCAGCAAAAAGAAGTCAGCAAATTAATTGCGGAACAAAGTTCAAAAAGAGAAGCTTTGCTAAAAAACAGAAAAACTAAAACAGAAAAACCAACTTCTGATGAGATTTTTGAAATGAAAAGCAAAATGCTTGATGAACAAATCGAGACGAAAGCCAAAATGAAAAAAATTCTTTCTCCTGATCAATTTAAAAAATGGGATGAATTAAGAGCCCATCACCAAGACATGAGAGAAGACCACTTTCGTGAAATGAGAAATCATAACAATCACGGGATGAAAAAAAACATTAAACAAAAAGATAGCACTGCCACAAAATAGTTGTTATCAAAGATAAAAAGGGATCAACTCGATTATCAAGTTGATCCCTTTTTGTTTAGTTACTAAAACAAAACTTGTTTATTTCTTAGTATTCGTATTCCCTGTCGGCAAATAATAAAGCCAACCAAAACCGATCAAAAACAATATCAGAGAAGCAATAAACGCAGGAATTAGGATTTCCTTATTGTTATCTAAAGCATTGTTCAACGCAGCATACAACAACCAAATTTGAATACTAACATTTAGAATTAAAATAAAGATTAACGACGAAAGAATCGCGTTTAACTTATTAGGATTGGATTGGTTCTGACCTCTTCTAAAATTACTCATAACGAATTATTTTTTTGGTTTATCCTAGTTTTTCTTGATGAGTTGTAGCTTTTACATAGACGTCATTGTCTTTGAAAAATACATCCAGACTTGGCAAAGCTCTTGGCGGCGGCCCTCCTAACACATCTCCTGTTTTTGCATCAAATGATCCTTCGTGGCATGGACAATGAATAATTCCGGTCCCAGGCTTGTAAAAAACAGAACAGGAAAGGTGGGTACATTTCTGCTCATAAGCTTTAAACTCGCCCGTTTCCAGATGAATTAATATATACGGAATGGTACTGCCTTCGATTACAAAACCACGAGTTCCTCCCAATGGAACCTCTTCTTTTTTACATACAAAATGTTCTCCTTCGACTTCTTCTTTTGGAAACATATAAGCTTTGGCTGCAACTAAACCGCTACCAACCATCAATCCTCCTGAAACTAAAGTAAGGAATTTTGCAAAGTCTCGACGGCTAACATTAGTCGCTTGTTGTTTTTCGATTGGAAAATCTTTTTTCCAGTTTTTATTTAAATTATCTTCTTTAGACATGAGTGTATTCTTTAGTATATTATCAGTTCAGTACTTCCTTTTGGCATCATAATATTCACTTTGGTATTCACTGTTTCTTTACCAAATATGAACGTATTTACTGGAGTACTGTTAGGGCGCATTTCCTGAATTTCTTCTTTCGTACCATAAAACAAAGCACCGCTTGGACAAACTGTTGCGCACATTGGCTTTTTACCAACGCTGGTTCTGTCATAGCACATGGTACACTTCATCATCAAATCGTAGTTTTCCTCTTTTTTTGGTACACCAAAAGGACAAGCCATCACGCAATTGGAACATCCGATACATCTTTCTGTATTTGCTGTGTGCACAATTCCGAACTCGTCTTTCGAAATCGCATCGGCTGGACAAACATTCGCGCAAACGGGGTCATCACAGTGCATACATACCTGAACTGTTGTCTGTACAGTTGCTGCACGATCCACATAATTAACATGTATCATCGAGTCCTGACCGTTAGTCTCGCATTCGGCGCAAGCCAATTCGCAAGCTTTACAGCCAATACAGCGTTGCATATCTACAAAAAATTCTTCGTGTATATTAAAATTAGTATAATTCATTCTTTGCTTTTATAGATTAAACACTTGCATAAGCCGTCGATTCTTTTGCAGGAGGTGCTATTTCCCCAAGTGGTTCCAAATGACAGGCACAAACTTTGAATTCGGGTATTTTTGAAATCGGATCCAATGTCCCGGGTGTCAATTGGTTTGCCGATTTTTTACCTGACCAGTGATACGGAATAAAAACGGTATCTTCCCTGATGGTTTCTACAATATTTGCCGGAAAAATTCCTTCTCCCCTTCTCGTTGAAACACGAATTAATTCTCTTTGTTTAATGCCGTATTGTTTGGCTAAATTAGGATGGATTTCTACTAAAGGTTCCGGAAACTGATCTACTAATTTCCCAATTCTGCGGGTTTGTGTTCCACTTAAATATTGAGAAACCACTCGTCCGGTAGTCAAAATCACGGGATAATCCGCATCAGTAACTTCTCCCGGAAGCTTATACGGCGCTGGGTTAAAATGCGCTTTCCCATCAGGCGTTTTAAACTTTCTGTCTTCCCACAAACGTGGCGTTCCTGGATGACCTATTGTTGGACAAGGCCAAAAAACACCCATTTCATCTTCAATTCTTTGGTAAGTAATTCCGTAGTAATCGGCTGTACCACCTTTGGATGCCACACGCAATTCATTAAAAATTGCTTCGCTGCTTTCGTAGGTGAATTTATCTTTTACACCTAAACGTTTGGCGATTTCCAAGATAATAGAAGTATCTGTTCTGGCATCTCCCGGAGGAGTCACCGCCTGACGAATACGGATAACTCGCCCTTCGGCAGAAGTTGTAGTTCCTTCTTCTTCTTCCTGCAAAGAACCTGCTAAAACAATATCGGCGTGGCGGGCAGTTTCGTTAAGGAAAAAGTCGATACAAACGTAAAATTCCAATTTTTCTAAAGCCTCACGAACATAATTACTGTTCGGCAAAGAAACCAACGGATTAAAGCAAATGGATATTAACCCTTTGATTTCTCCTCTGTGAATGGCTTCGATAATTTCATAAGCAGACAAACCTTTACCCGGTAAATCTTTTTCATTTATTCCCCAAACATCCGAAATATATTTGCGGTGTTCCGGATTTTCTATATCTCTGTTTCCTGGCAATTGATCGCATTTATGACCGTGTTCTCTTCCTCCTTGTCCATTTCCTTGACCTGTAATGGTTGCATAACCACAATAAGGTTTACCAATTCTTCCTGTTGCCAAAACCAAATTGATACAGCCCAAAACATTATCTACTCCTTTGGAATGATGCTCAATTCCTCGTGCATGAAGCAGGAAGCTGGTATTCGCTTTACCCCATAACTCAGCTGCTTGCTGTATTTTTTCTTTTTTAATTCCGGTAACTTCTTCCGCCCATTTCAGCGTATTATCTTTTACTGCGTCTAAAGTTTCCTGAAATCCCGAAGTATGATTATCTATAAAATCATGATCCAGCATATCGTGATCTGCTAAATATTTCAACATGGCACCGTACAAAGCCGAATCGGTTCCGGGACGCACATCCAAATGAATATCGGCTGTTCTTGCCAACGGAATCATCCTTGGATCAATTACAATCAGTTTTGCTCCTCTGTCTCTCGCTTTCCAAATCCAGTGTGTTAATGTTGGAAACGTTTCACTGACATTGGCTCCAGCTACAATAATTACCTCAGCATATTCCAAATCAGAATAGTTATTCGAACCTCTGTCCAGTCCAAATGCTTTTTTATTTCCAGCACCTGCACTCACCATGCACAAACGCCCATTATAATCAAGGTTTTTTGTTTTTAAAGCAACTCTGGCAAATTTCCCAACCAAATAACTTTTTTCATTGGTCAATGAAACTCCCGAAAGCATCGAGAAAGCATCATTTCCATATTTTTCTTGAATACGTTGAATTTCTGAAACTGTTTTGCTCATTGCATCATCCCAAGAAGTTGGCACAAACCCTTGTCCTTCTACTCTTTTCAACGGACTTAAAAGTCGGTCCGGGTGATTATTTTGCAAATAACGCTGCACTCCTTTTGGACAAAGACGCCCTTCATTAAAAGGAAATTCCATCCATGGCTCAAACCCAACTACTTTATTTTCTTTTACAGACAATTGAATTCCACATTGCATTCCGCAAAAACAGCAATGGGTTTTGACCAACTCATCAGGTTCATCTCTTCCCTCGTAGCCTTCCTTTGGACTATAATTTTTATGAGGTCCAAAAAGCGAAACAATATTTTCTTCTGAAACAGGTAATTTTGCCATGTTTATATATTTTTTTGTCTTTAAAATTATCCAAATAAATTCCCCCCAGCCTGTCTTGCTCGCAAATGTGCTTGAGCCAATCGGGATCTTTTCCCTTCTGGGCTTAAATCTAAATGTGAACAGCCATCTTCCATCGAAAAGTCAAAACCTAATTCTTTGGTCACTATTTTAAGATCGTCGATGTGCAGCTTAGTGGCAAATTCTTCACCAGTATGGGGACAAACTGCCATTCCTTTTTTCATCCCTTGCTTCTTGTAAATATGAGCACCAATTTGTGCCGGACGCTGAATAATATGGAAAAACTTTCCAAACGGAATCCAAATCAAAAACATAATTACTGTTACTGCGTGCAATACCGCCAAAAAGTCGAAAGCAAAACCTTTCATAAATTGGTACGAATAAGTCAATCCCAATCCGGTAACCGAAATAGCTATCAATAAAATAAGTGGTAACAAATCACCTTCAAATGATTGTGAGGCAATCAAACCCGGATTTGTTAATCGTCTTCTCAAATAATATACTGAACCAAAGATCACCAAATAAGAAGACCAGTTCAATGCGTGAAATGTCAAGAATGCAGTAATCGAATCCAAATTAAAATCCATCACTTTGAAACCAAAGAAATGCGCTTCATAAACCGAAATAGAATTCGGAGCCATCGTAAAATGAATCCAACCAAACGTTAACGGAATAGTGATTAAAAAAGCAGAAGTGCAACCCACAGCAATCATAAAATGCGCCATCCAGCGGTATTTTCCCCTAGGATAAATAAATTTCTGAAACGCTATATTTTCAACTGTTTCCTTTGTAGCAAACCAAAAATGCGAAAACACTTTTCCAGTTACTAAATACGTAATTCCCCTCTTAAAATAAATCCAAGTTGGTGGTCTTTGCAACCACACGGTATAACGATAAACAATTCCAAAAAAAGCAAACAAAGTTCCGAATAAATAAGTAATCAGAGCCGCATCAAAATTCTGCAATTCCCTTGAGCCATAAAATACCAATACAATCATAAGTATTGAAAGTAATG
Source organism: Flavobacterium aquiphilum (assembly GCF_027111335.1). Classification (NCBI taxonomy): domain Bacteria; kingdom Pseudomonadati; phylum Bacteroidota; class Flavobacteriia; order Flavobacteriales; family Flavobacteriaceae; genus Flavobacterium; species Flavobacterium aquiphilum. The sequence goes on from NZ_CP114288.1 coordinate 4,564,100, forward strand.
TGGCAATGAGTAATGCTTTTATATTATATGTTCTGTTTTTCATTTTATTTTATGGTATTACGCGCTTACAATATGAATCGGCTTAATTCATTAAATTATTTCCAAAGCCTTATTTGCGGGAGCAAAATTAAGTAAAAAATAAAAATTAAGTAAAACTACTTAAGTATTTTTATTGAGTTCAAAACATTAAAATGTTAGAATTTTTAAACGAATCACTAATTTAAAACAAAAAAGGATTGATAGCTCTTAAATTATTATTTTTCTGCAGCAGAAACATTTGGCATTTTTAGCCAACCGCAATATCTTTTATGCCTCTTGCCTTTGGGCTAGACGGCATAAAAGGATATTTGCTCCCATCGAGCTAAGGATAAACAATTGTGATTTTTGGATTCAAAGTACCAAAAAAAGTATTCAAAAAATTTAAAAGACAAAGCTAAAGCTTAGAATTACTCCTTCAGTGTCATGTTATACTAACTTGGTCTTTCACATCCTTTACGGTTGTAAAACCACCAGTTGATGCTGGTAGCTAAGATCGTAAAAAGAATCAAGCCAATAAAGAATTGATTTACAGTACCATTTGCCGAAAGGTTATTTCCAATTAATTTAGAAAAGATAAAAGGTCCAAAAGCAGCAATCGCGGCAGTCCAACCAATCACACCAGCTGCCTGACGTTGGTTTTCAGAAAAAATGATAGGAAATTGTCTAAAAGTACCTGCATTCCCAATTCCTGTAAAGAAAAACATCGCCAAAATCACACCTACAAACAACGGAAACTGATCCATACTCGTAGGCGAAACCAATCCTTGGGTAATCAAAATAATGGCACCTGTCAAAATTCCGATTCCGGTGATGGTTGTCAATATCGCTCCTCCTATTTTATCGGCCACAAAACCAAAAGCGACTCTGCTGGCAGAACCAATCAGCGGCCCATAGAAAGCATAAACTAATGGATCCGGTGCATCTGGAAAATCGCCGTACAAATATTTTATCATCAAAGGAAAAGCTGCCGATAATCCTGCAAACGTTCCAAAAGTCATCAGATAAGTAATTGTACAATACCAAGTATGCTTGTTTTTAAAAATATCCATTTGTTCTTTTATGGAAGCCTTCATCGGAATGCTTTTTAAAAAAAACCAACTGATAAATGCCAAAACCAAAAGAAAACCAATGTACCAAAATGCAGCAGATTGAATATAGATGTTTCTTTTATTTACCGCATCATTTTTGGGGCTTATTTTGTTTAATATTTTTTCAGCTAATTTAGGATTTGCATTTGCAATCGCTTTAGATTTCTCATTGAGCGGTAATGCAGAAAAAATTTCGTGATTATCATTTGATTTTGTAGCCGCAATAACAGAATCCAACACTGGTTTCTTTACAGTAGCCAAAATTTTATTTTGCGTTTTGGCGTCCAAGGCCGCAAAAACTTCTTTTTGCTTTTCAACTGTTGAATCTGTTAAAACATTTTGTGTTTCCTTGGCATCGATACTTGTAAATACTGAAGTGGTCCCGTAAATACTAACACTCAAAATAATCGGAGTAATAAACTGAGCTAAACTAACTCCAAAATTTCCAATACCCGCTTGGATTCCCAATGCTGTTCCTTTTAATCTTTTTGGAAAAAATAGACTTGTGCTAGGCATAAAGGATGAAAAATCTCCGCCTCCAAAACCAGTGGTAATAGCCAAAAGAACAAATACCCAAAATGGAGTATTGGTATCCATTACCGCAAATCCGATTCCAATTGCCGGAATTAATTTTAGTAAAGTTGCCACAGTCACCACGTGCCTTGTACCAAAAATAGGCAGTATAAAAGTGTGGATTATTCTTAAAAATCCTGCAGCCAATCCAGGTATTGCCACCAACCAAAAAAGTTGATCTTTAGAAAACGGAAAACCAAGTCCAGGTAATTTCACCGCAATTACACTCATCATAAACCACGAAGCAAAGGAAAGTATTAATGACAAAGTTGTAATTGTCAAAGTTTTCCAAGCAATTTTACTACCTGTTTTTTTCCAAAACTCTTCATTTTCCGGTTCCCATTCTTTCAACCAAGTTTTTGAAAGCTCTTTTTGTGTTTCGTTTGATTCGTTTTCACGTTCCGCTTCTAATTTCTCTAAATAAGTCCCCATAACTTTATCTTTTTTAATTAAAAAATACTTTATTGATTGCGCTCATTCCCTTTTGTCAATCAAAGAATCATTCATCATCAACTATTCGTAACTTTCAGTCTACAATAGATTATCTATAAATCCCTTGATTAATCATAAACAAAGATAAATCAGTCTTTTATCCTTAAACATGATAAATATCAGCATCTCAAAATATTCTTAAACAAATATAAAGCAATTTATTAACAGAAAAAACCTCTCTTTACAGACTAAAAATCCTGCAAAGAGAGGTTTTCTTGAAACCGAACTAATAATTATAGGGTCTGTTATTTCAAAAGTCCAACAATATTTGAACAAAATGGAACACAAAACGGCATTATACTAATTTCAAAATTCAATTAGTACTATTTTTTAAAGGAAAATATTTGGGGATTAACGTTCACACATAACCAACCCCAATTATTGGTATGATCTACATCGCCACCTTTCAATCTTTGCATCGTATCAGTCGCAAACATTTGAGAATAGCCGCCTGTAATATTTATAAACTTGTGAACAGCATAACCAGCAGTAAAATCGATTTCAGTACCAAGATAGTTGTCCATTTTGTTTCCGCCAGCATCCAAAACCGTATTGGCCGCATTAAACATATGAGGCAATAAAGCGAACTGCCATTTGTTTACGTTATAACCAAATTTCAAAAATGCATCTTGAAGTCCCACCGAATTTCTAAAATTCCCGACATAGAAATAATCCATATAACCATTAAATCCATGATTAGTTCCAAAAAGAGGATAAAACGATTTTATATCAGTACTTTTATCTGTTTGGCTTTTTCCGGAAAGGAATTCATAACCAAAACCCGCTTTGAACTTTTCAGTAAAAGCATAATTAAAATTAAGGGCTGCATCAAAAGCACTTACACTATAAGTATTATTTTTCCCAGTTTGTCCGTAAAACCAAAGGTTACCGTCCCAAGATTTACCTTTGGAATTCATATATGTTCCAAAAGTTTGCATATAATCCACTTTTAATTCAGGTGTCGGTGTTGGGATTGGTGCAACTAGTTTATTTTCATAACCGGTATTCAAAAATAACAGGCTCATGTTTAATTTCCCTAACTCTGTATGATACCAGCCATATTGCATGGATTTATAATTGGCTACTGTGTATGGTGTCGCAATATCGGTTTCAGCAAGTGCACTATAAGAGAAGCCAAGATCCAGTTGGCTTTTATTCTTTTTATAAGTAACCAATGCAGCATCATGACTTTGTGCCTGCATACCCCAATCGCCTTCCCCCAGAATACGCTGATTGTCGTATGAAATTACCTGACGACCTAAACGGGTACTCCATTTTTCGTTAAAATTATATTGCGCCCATGCTTCAAATACCTGAATGCCGTTTGCATCCGCTTTTGCATTAGGAGCAACATCTCCCCATACTCGAACATTTTGCATAGAAAACTTGGTAACAAATTTATCCTGTTTAAAATTCAAACTCAAACGCGTTCTTGACGAAATAAACTGACCAGGTGTTTCTCCATAAGGAATTGGGGCTTTATACCCATTTCTGAATTCGTAACGGGGTTTAATTTGTAAATTGGCATCAAATTCTTGGGCAAAAACGTTCTTACTGGCCATAAGTACTACTGCCAGTACCATAATTTTAAATAGCTTCATTTAGTGAAATTTAATTTAGTTTAACCGCTTCTTCTGTTATTTTTTTGATGGTTTCATCGGAGTTTACCCCTAATCCTTCCTGTTGATAAGCCAACTCTCCTTCAGCATTGAAAACGCTTATAATATTGGAATGGGAAAAATCCATCGGGGATATTTTTTTATAATTAACAGCCAAAACTGCTGCAAACTCTCTCGTATTTTCTTCTGTCGAACGCAAAAAAAGCCACTGGTCACCTTCCATTTTATTAGCAATAGAGAATTCTTTTAATCGTTTTGGCGTGTCCGTTTGGGGATCAATACTGATTAATACTAATTTCACATGCTCCTTGATATTGTCAGGCAAACGAGACTCAATATTTCGCATATCGGCAACTAAACGTGGACAAGCAGCTTTGCAGGAAGTATAAATCATAACCATTAGCAATACTTTGCCTCTCAAATCCTTCATTTCAATATTTTGCCCATTTTGAGTGGTCCATTTGGAAGGCAAATTGTAAATTGACAAATCAGAAATAGGTTTGTCTTTATCAACAACTTCTTTTTTATTACAACCTTGAACAGCAAAAAAAAGTGCAAAAATAGACAAAACAAGTAAACAAGAAAGTCCTTTTTTAAGGATTTCTTTTCGTTTTTGGGTTAATTCTAATTTCATATATGTAAAAGTTATTTTTAAGCGGTCATATATGTTATCGCCTTTTTTTATCAGTGTTTATCTCACAATATTTTATTTTCATCGGTGTTCGATGATTTTCAATTGCTTGCGCAAACTTGTTGTTAATGACGATTTCATTTTGTTTGGTTTTGGTAAGGTTCGAAGCTATTTATCTTGAGCGCATCGGAACCCTAAATTTTTTGTAGTGTAACTTGCTTTCAGACTACCTCTAAAAGCATAACGCATAAACGCGGCGTAGTTCATCAAATCGGTCGCATTAACCGATCCGCTTCCGCAAAAGAGATTCTTATCAGTGTCTTTATCTTTTCTGGATTCACCCGAAAGAAAAATACTGTTGAAATCGGCTGTCCATTCCCAAACCAAGCCGTGCATATCATAAACTCCCCAATAATTTTTGAAGGTCTGACCAACCGGATTCGCATAGGTTTTTGGCTTTTCGTACCAAGACAAAATGTATTTATTAAATTCTTCTTTGGTACGCGCATCCGATCTTTTTTCATCGGCCATAGCCACATACTCCCATTCGTCCATAGTGGGTAATCTTTTACCCTGGCATTCACAATATTTCTTGGCGGAAAACCAGGAAACATTGGTTACAGGAGCATTACTCAGATTATTTTTTCCGTAGTTAAAATCACTTTCCCATTGGGTTAGATAACTTTTATCGGCATATAATCCTTTCATTTTTGAACGGCTGTATTCGGGATATTTTTTAACAAATGCCAGATATTGCGCATTCGTTGCCGGATACACATCCAATTTAAACGGAGCTACTTTGACCGGTTTTTTGGTAGTGGCTCCATAAAGGGGAACAAAAGTCCCCCCTCCTATGGATGCCATTTTGGTATCTTGAGCAAAAAGAATACAATTTACCAACAATATAAAGATGGTTACTATTTTTTTTAATTGGAACATTGCGATTCTTTTTGCTTTCGTATTTATTATTTTCTTTGGGCTTTCACCATTGCTACGGTAACTACTTTTTTACTGTTACCCCAACTTGAATATACATAAGTAAGTACATCAGCAATTTGCTGGTCAGTCAAAGGCTGCGCAGGCATAGCAGTAGTGTATTTTTTTCCGTTTACAGTTATTGGGGCAGTTGACCCTTTAATAACTTGTTTAATGGCTCGGTCCACATCGGCATTTAAGTAATCCGATTTTGCCAATGGTGGAAAAGCACCCGGAACTCCAGCTCCTGTAGCCTGGTGACAAGCGATACAGGTTTTAGCATAAACGCCTTTACCTTTGTTTACATCTTGGCTAAAACCTTTCAGACTTAATCCAATTAATGCGATTCCTAAAATGTATTTTTTCATGACTTATAAATATTTAAAATTGTGTTTATTATTTTCTTTGTGCTTTTACCATTGCTGGTGTAATTACTGTTTTATTATTGCCCCAACTGCTGTAAACATAAGTTAGAACATCTGCAATTTCGTCGTCTGATAGATTTTGACTTGGCATTACGCTATTTATTTTCTGACCATTTACTGTAATCTCACCGCTCAATCCTCTCATAACAATTTGGATGGCTCTCTTAGGATCGGCATTCAAGAAATCTGATTTTGCCAATGGAGGAAAAGCATGCGGCACACCTTGTCCTTCGGATTGATGACAGGCAAAACATGTTGTCCCGAAGATCGCTTTTCCTGACTTAATTTGCTCAGGCAATGTTTTTGCAACTGTTGATTTTGCTTCTTTTTTTCCTTCGGGCATATTTTGGACATTTCCGCCTTCAGGCAAATAAATCCCTTCCTGAGTAGTTCCTGAGTAGATTTTTTTGTTTTCTTCACCGGTTACTTTCAACATTCCCAAAGCTCCTTTATTGAACGCTCTGAAAATGGAGTGATCCACCAATATAAATGTTCCCGGAACATCCACTTTGAATTCTACAATTGCAGAACCACCCGCCGGAATCATAGTAGTTTGAACATTTTTATTAATCGCGTCACCTCCTTCGATATGTACTTTATCAAATATCTCTCCAATTACGTGGAAAGAAGAAACCAAGTTAGGCCCACCATTACCCATATAGATACGAATAGTTTCTCCAACTTTGGCAGTAAGAGCGTTGTCTCCCGCAATTGATCCCACTTTACCATTGAAAACTACATAATCAGGCTCTTCTTTCAAAGCTTTGTTCATATCAAATGGCTGAACTCCCTGCTCTCCATAAGCTCCTTTAGTGTAGAAATCACCTTGCATTACGTAGAATTCTTTGTCAACAGGTGGCAAACCTCCTTCTGGTTCTACAAGAATCAATCCATACATCCCGTTTGCAATATGCATACCAACAGGCGCAGTAGCACAATGGTAAACATATAACCCAGGATTTAGTACTTTAAAATTAAATACTTTTTCATGTCCAGGAGCCACAATAGACGAAGCTGCTCCTCCTCCTTGTCCTGTCACCGCATGCAAATCGATATTGTGTGGTAATTTATTATCCGGATGGTTTTTTAAGTGAAACTCCACTTCGTCACCCACTCTGGTTCTGATGAAACTTCCCGGAACAGAACCTCCAAATGTCCAATACACATATTTGGTTCCGTCAACCATTTCACCTTCTTGCTCTTTGATCTCCATGTTTACAACCAATTTCATCGCAGGACGATCACCAACTGGTTTTGGTACCATAGGCGGAGCTGTAAGTTCTGCTTCTTTTTGTCCTTCAACTTTTATTTTTTCATAATAATCAGCATTTTTATCTTCCTTTTTTTCACAAGAAAAAATGCTAAATGCAGCAAGCAACGCAAATACTTTTACGCCATAAGACCTGCTAAAATTGATGTTCTTTTTCATTTTATTTATAGGGTTTAGATAGTTTTACTTAATTAAGGACATTCATGTCTTTTATAGTGTAAAAATAGAATAAGCCTTACTGAAAAATTATGATAAATATCATGTTTCTTAACTTTTATTTAAGAATGCTATTTTAAAGAAACAATCACAATTACAAACAATAACAAGGTCAGCATCAAGCTGATTTTCCAAAACGAATGTGCTTTCTTTAACTCCATAAAGTGAAAAGCAACCAACAAAAATTTAAAAGTGGCAAAAATTAGTATTAAAATTCCAACAACTCCAGAAAAAGCTTTTAGCCCTGAAATACAAGCAGTTGTAATGGTTAATAAAAGTAATAAAATAAAGACTAAAATTAAGTTTTTTTTCATTTTTAAAAAAATAAATAAAGTATAGGAAACAATAGCAGCCAAATCAAATCACACATGTGCCAAAAAGAAGCGCTTGCTTCAACATCTTCAATTTTGGTATCAGAATCTTTTTTAACCATTCCGTAATTTGTCCAGCCCAAAATGACCAAACCAATAATCACATGAATGACATGAAATCCTGTTAACAACCAATAAAAAGTGTAAAACATATTGGTATCCAATGAAATTCCGCTTTCTATTTTGTGATAATATTCTACACTTTTAAGAGCAAGGAACAAAAAACCTCCCAACATTGTCCATTTAAAAAATGCAGATGATTTTTGAATTTCATTCTCTTTAAAATAGTGTACCGCATTGGCCATAAAAAAGCCGCTAGTCAATAAAAAAACGGTATTCACTGCTCCAAAAACAGTATTCAATTCCATTCTGGACTGATGAAACACTGCTGTGTTCTCACTTCCGTAATACACAAAGGCAACCAATGCCATCCCGAAAGTAATCAGCTCCAGAAAAATGATTATCCACATCAGGATACCTCCAGGGGGATAATAGATGTTTTTGTAGTTTATTTTTAAGGTTTCCATTTGATTTTAGATTGAAGATTAACTATTTTAGATTTATGATTTTGTGGTAAACGATAGAGAAATGATAAAAGATTTTAGATATTGAAAAACGAAGTCGATTATTTCAGCTTTCTCTTTTGTGGATAATGGTAAAAAAACTAATCTTTCTGCTCCAAAATCAGAAATCAAAAATCGTTAATCAAAAATCAGAAATCTTTTCACTCCCAATCCAACAACCTTTTTTCACCTTCAATTTTCTTGATATCTGTAATATCTTGCGACATTTCGATTACGCCTTTGTAGTTTTTATTGGCGTCCCTTACGGCAAAATAGCGGATGTAAATCAGACGTTCTTTATAATTGATCCAAAAAGAAGATTCGTTTTGGGTTCCTTTTCTAAATTCTTCTAAAATTTTGAGAACTGTTCCCACACTTTTTGGAGGATGACAAAATTTTACTTCACGGCCGATGATTCCAGCGCTTCTTGGAAACACACGCTCTTCGCCTCGGTTGTAGAAAATCACTCGGTCATTTTCATCTACATAAGTCAAATCCACCGGCATCGTTCTAAAAAGCAGATTCACCTGCTCAACAGTCATATACCCTTCATCAAAATGTGATTTATTATCTAATGAAAAAGGTAATTCTCTCACAGTAAAATCTTCGCTCGGATGTATGTATTCTACTTTTGGGAAAGTTGGAGGCTCTTGAGACAGCATCCAGCCAATTTCTTCTTCGCCTTTGCGCATCTCAATCCAATCCTTATCGGTAAGAATATCCAATGCATTAGGAAACAAGACGTTTTCTTCAACGCCAAGCAATCTATGAATTCCATCTATCAAAAATGGAGTATTGGCTCCAACTCTTTCTGGATTATTCATTTTGAGATAATACTGAATCAAACGAAATTGTTCTCTCAAGTTATCATGGAAAGACCACATTCCCTGAGACGGACCAACCCAGCCTTTCTTTTCCAAAAAAGGAAAAAGCTGATTTTCTTTTCGCGCAAAACGTTTCTCTATAGTAAGCAACTGATTGAAGATATTCATGTATTTTGGTAAATCAATCAGCGGGTTAACGCTTTTCATCTCTTTCAAAAGAGACTCTATTAATTCTTTTTCCTGAAAGTAAGTCCATACTGGATGACCTTCCGGCAATTCTAGTGAGGGAATTGTTTCTGTCATTTCATTTTTCATTTTGAACCATTTCTATTTTTTTTGCCATTAAGACATTAAGAAAATTAAGTTGTTTTGTCCTCTAAAAACTTTTGAAACTCATCTTAATGAAACAAACGCCTTAATGGCTGGTTAAAAAAAATGGTTAGGGTTATTTTTGGTGTTTTATCTTTTCATATAATTTCACTAACGATTGCAATAACTCAACGGGAGTCGTTAAAATCTGATAGTGGTTTTGACCGAACATTTGTGGCAGATAATATTTGGCTTCGGCCTCGATGGCCAATGCATACGAATTAATGTTTTTTGAATTGAGTTCACGAAGGGCTTGTTTTACGTCATTGATTCCGTATTTCCCTTCGTATTTATCATAATCATTGGGTTTTCCGTCCGAAATTAAGATGACCCATTTGTTTTTCGTGCTTCGTTTATCGAGTCGTGCTCCCGCATGGCGCAAAGCTGCTCCTATTCGAGTGTATCCGCTAGGTTCTACCGCACCCACTTTGTGCTTGGCACTGTTCCAATTTTCGTCAAAATCTTTGATCGTTAAATAAGTCGAATAATTTCTGGTTTTGGAATAAAAACTGTCAATCGAAAAATCGATATTGAATTCGTTTAATATTTCCCCAAACAAAATAGAAACTTCTTTTTCTACATCGATCACACGGTTGCCGGCTGCGTAGCCATCGCTTGAAAGACTGATATCTAACAGGATCAGAATCGACAAATCTTTTTCTTTTTTTCTATTCGAAATATAAATTTTATCCGAAGGCGTTCTTCTCGAATGAACATCAACATACAAATCGGTGATGGCATCAATGTCGAATTCATCACCTTGGGTCTGGCGTTTTTGTTGTTGCATCTTATTATTGACATTGGTCAGCATCTTGCGCAAGCCCATCAATATAGAAGCATTCTTGGCGATTGTTTTTTTGTAATAATCACTATCAGTCTTTAACTGCAGTTTTGGATATACTTTACAAAAATTTTCTTTGTAACTGTTTTTAGTAAAATCCCATTCATCATAACTGTGGTGAAAACCTTTTTCATCTACCGAAGCACTCTCGGAAATGGTTGTGTTTTCCATAAAATCAGCTTGATAAACCGAATGTGCCGAGTCGTCCACACGAACGGTGAATTTCATATTCAATTCATCCAATGCGTCCTGATGGTCTTCCAATTCATCAGATCCATCAAAATCACGCCAATTTCCATTGAATTCCTGAGCAGTTTCTACTTTTTCAAAATTATGCAGCATCACATAATCCTCTTGTTGTTTTTTGTCGACTTCAACAGTCATTACTTCTTCAACAGCTTTTGCTTTAAGCGTAGTTAAAGGCTGAATTTCATTCGGTTTTTTAGCTTTATCCGAGAAATTTTGAAGTTCGTTTTCACTCTCAACAACCGCTTCATTTTTCATCCATTTGCCAAAAAGCCACGAAAAATCAGGTCCTTTTTTAGCATCTTGTTTTTCGATAAAATGTTTTTTGGCTTCCGCCAAAAATTGTTCATCAATAGAAAATTCCTTAAACAAAATCGCTAGGATTTCTTCGGAAGTCTCCAATGCTCTTTGTTGCGAAACAGCCAAATCTGGTTCCGCTTCATCTGCCGTCCAATTGAAATTCAAACGGTGTTGCACACTTAAATACAGCACTCTAAAATGATAAAAAGTAAGATTCTCTTCCAGAGTGGGGAATTCGGAAAACGAAATTGGAAGAAAGAAGTTATTGTTTTTATAGCCTCCTTCTCTTTCAGCAGGAAATATTTCAATAGGATTCCCTGTCAAAGCACGAGCCATAATTGTAAGACGAGGTTTTATGGCTGCAAGCGTAACCGTTCTGGCTTCTATTTCAGGGCTTATTTTCTTTCTGTTTTTTAAATGCTTAAAAAACTTCCCTACCAAGTATTCATCTATCTCGAAACCCATTTTTTTTATTTTTTTCAATATCGGCACTATGGTACGGACAACTCGCGAGTTGTCCCTACATGTGAATTGTCCCTACGGTATTATATCATCAAATTGCACAAATCCTTCAGTGCTTCCAATGTTTGTAAATCATCTGTCAACGGCTCAACAATCGCCACATGAACAGCTAATCTCTTTGGCAATCCGCTGTGAATAATTTTGGCAGCATCAACCAAAAGTCGTGTCGAAACCGTTTCGGTCAATCCTAATTCGGTTAAGTTTCTAATCTTGTTACCTATGGCTACCAGTTTTTTGGCAGTATCATTGTCAATATTTGTCTCTGCAACCAAAATTTCGGTCTCAATTTTCGGTTCCGGATAATCAAACGAAACAGCAATAAACCTTTGGCGTGTAGAAGGTTTCAGTTCCTTAAAACCTCTTTGATAACCTGGATTGAAAGAAGCAACAAGCATAAAATCCTCATGCGCTTTGATTGTTTCCCCTAACTTGTCTATATACAGTATGCGTCGATGATCGGTCAGTGAGTGGATCGCCACAATCACATCGGGACGGGCTTCGGCCACTTCATCCAAATAGATAATCGACCCATTCTTTACAGCAGTAGTTAAAGGGCCATCAAGCCAAACCGTTTCCGCTCCTTTGATGATAAATCGGCCAATCAAATCGGTTGAAGAAGTTTCTTCATGACAACTGATCGTAATCAGATTTCTTTCGAATTTATGCGCCATATACTCCACAAAACGGGATTTACCGGTACCTGTGGGACCTTTCAGCAGAAAAGGGATTTTATTTTTATACGAATGTTCAAAGATTTCTACTTCTTTGCCTACTGCATGGTAATAAGGGGCGCTTATTAAAGTATCTGCTAACATATTTTTTATTTTTTTGAAAAAACCGAAACGTGAAACAAAAGTTTCTATGGAAATGGAAGTTCAAAAAACAGTCATCTCAACGTTCCGGTTAAAAGGAAATCTGAATTAGTAAGTCGTTTATATTATTTTAGTAATTAGTCGATAGTGATCAGCACTTTGGGGACATCAAAAAAATTTAAGAGAGAGATGAATCAAAACATTATTTGTTTATTCATTTTTTTGAAATTGGAATTTATTCAGACAATGACTTAAATTCCAAACCAACCACTAAAGACTATTAATTACTAAAAAAATTATGCTCTTAAGGCTTCGTCTGTCGGACGGCCGTATTTTATGAAATCGTAAACAAAAAGACAGATTCCTGTGGTGAACATCGTAGCGCAAATCAACAATACCACAAAGTGAATACTGATTTCATTTTGTACGACCATGAATTCCATTTTCATTTTTCGCTCCAAATAAACCTGTGCCACACCAGCAACTCCAAAAGCAACTGTCATTCCTAACATACCAATATTAGATAACCAAAAAGCTGCCATTCCAGTTGGGCTTTGATATCTTTTACGGCCAGTTACATTTGGCAATGCATAACTGATTATAGCCAAAACAATCATCGCATATGCACCCCAGAAGGCGTAGTGTCCGTGCATTGCCGTAACCAAAGTTCCATGTGTGTACAAGTTAGTTTGTGGCAGAGTATGTGCGAAACCAAGTAATCCTGCTCCAATAAAAGAAACGATGGAAGAACCTATTGTCCAAAATAAAGCAATTTTGTTAGGATGGCTTTTTTCTCCCTTGCGGTACATATTCACAGCAAATAAAGCCATTGCAAGGAAAGCCAAAGGCTCTAACGCTGAGAAAATCCCTCCAACGATCAACCAAATTTTGTTTACACCTATATAATAATAGTGGTGTCCAGTTCCTAAAACTCCTGAAAGGAAAGTCAACCCAACGATTACATACAACCATTTTTCGATTACCTCTCTATCAACACCAGTCAGTTTAATTAATAAATAGGAAAGAATACCTCCCATAATTAATTCCCAAACACCTTCAACCCACAAGTGAACAACCCACCAACGGAAAAATGAATCCATTACCTGGCTGTCGAACCAAATCATTCCTGGAAGATATAATAAGGCAGCAAACAACAATCCCATACTCAATACTAGTGCCGTTGTAGTTTTGCGTTTTCCTTTGAAAAGTGTTCCTAAAATCAAGCCTAGAAACAATAATACATTGACAACAACCAAGAAATCAAGCTCTCTCGGAATCTCAAGGAATTTTCTACCTTCCCAATGATTAAAGTGAAAACCAACAATGGCAATTACTCCGACAACTGCAAGGGAAATCAATTGCACATAGGCCCATTTCACACTTATCAATTCGCGTTGTGCTTCTTCGGGAATAATATAATAGGCCGCTCCCATAAAACCGGTCAGCAACCATACAACCAATAAATTAGTATGCACCGCCCGGGCAACATTAAAAGGGATAATTTCGTGCAACCCCTGAATACCTATTCTATCAAAGCCCATGATAAAACCATAGACAATCTGTAGTGAGAACAGCAGCATACACAGTGCAAAAAACCAATAGGCTACTTTTTGTGATTTATATTTCATAGTACTTTTTTTTAATTATTTTCTTTAGCTAATGGCGATACAATGCGGTCAAATCCGTTCAAATCAATTTTCCCGATCCATTTTAAATAGGCCACAACGGCATCGGCATCTTTTTCATTCATATTATAGGCAACCATTTTTCGGCCGTTTGGTGACCACGGCACAGGCGACATCAATACGGCCTTAACATAACCTTCTCCTCTACGATCGATAACTTTGGTTAATTCTGGAGCATAATAGCCTCCTTCACCCATAATAGTGTGGCAACCCATACAATTGTTGTGTTCCCAAATTTCTTTTCCTCTCACTACTTGTTTGTCGATAGCCTTGTAATTCGTTTGATCATTTCTGGGCATAAACGAATAAATAGTCAATCCGATAAAGATTAAAAAGGTGACCAATGTTCCTCCCAGAAAAAATGCCCGTGCTTGTGATTTTGAAAGCATAATAATCTGTTTTTGTTAGTTAATAAAATTGTTAATTTTAAATAAAGGATAAAGTTATCTTTTATTAAAACGCAAATATAAAAGATATTTTTGTCTTTTATTATAATAAATGTCATTTATTTTAATTTTTTTTCTTCTTATTTATTTTACACCATAATATATAATAGGTATTAAAAAAATGAAATTTCGACAAGTTTTCAACATCAAAATGTTCTTAAGTCAGTCCCAAAATATGATAAAAATCATGTTCCAAATTTTCAATTAGTCGTAAAATTACATAGACAAAAAAAGCAAACTCCCCAAATCTCATTGTTTTAGCTTTCAATAACTTATAAAATTTTGAAATAATAAATTTTATTAAGGATAAATTTGTCTTTTATTGTAAAAACACCTATTTTTGTGCTTATAAATTTTTAAAAATTAAAAACAACATTATGGAAATTTTAGAGAAAACAACAATAGGTGAATTTGTGGCAAAAGACTTCAGAACGGCAGCTTTATTTTCCAAATATGGAATTGATTTTTGCTGTAAAGGGAACAGAACTGTAGAGGAAGTTTGCGAGAAAAAAGAGATTACTCCAAGTGAATTATTACAAGAAATTGAAGCTATTTTATCGTTAAAAAGTGAATCTGGAATTGATTATAATTCTTGGCCAATCGATTTATTAGCCGATTATATCGAAAAAACACATCACCGTTATGTAGCAGAAAAAACACCAACACTACTTCAGTTTTTAGACAAATTAAGTAGAGTTCACGGAGCAAATCATCCGGAGTTGATAGAAATAAACGAACTCTTTAAAGGTTGCGCCGGAGAATTGGCAATGCACATGAAAAAAGAAGAACTGATTTTGTTTCCATTTATCAAAAAAATGGTCAATGCTACAATTTCGGACGAATTACTTGAGCAGCCTCATTTTGGAACGGTAGAGAACCCAATTGCCATGATGATGCACGAACATGATGCCGAAGGGGAACGTTTTAGAAAAATTGCTGCATTGAGCAACAATTACACGCCACCGGCAGACGGTTGCAACACTTACAAAGTAACATTTGCAATGCTTCAGGAATTTGAAGAAGACTTGCACAAACATATTCATTTGGAAAATAACATTCTATTTCCAAAAGCAGCTAAGCTCGAAAAAGACTTTTCGGCTCAACAATAAAAAAAAATATAAACACTAAAAATCAACAACTATGGGAAATTACGTAATCAAGCGAAATGGCAAATACAAGCCATTTGAAAGTTATAAAATCAAAGATGCTATTGAAAAAAGTTTCAAAAGCGCTTCAGTAGTTGTTGATGAAAGTGTTTATAACAGCATTATCATCCAGCTTGAAGCTGAAGAAGTATGGTCTGTCGAAGAAATTCAGGACATGATCGAAAAGAAGCTGTATGAAAAAAAGTATTTTGATGTAATGCGATCGTTCATGCTGTTTCGACATACCCGAAAATTACAGCGTGAGCATATAGCAGGACTGAATGATGACACTACTTATGTAGACAGCACTCAGACCATTCAGGAATATATTGAACAAACCGATTGGCGTATCAATGCCAATGCCAATACTTCCTATTCAAATGCCGGATTAGTAAACAATGTGGCCGGAAAAATCATTGCCAATTATTGGTTGGATAAAGTATATTCCAAAGAAGAAGGTTATGCCCACCGCAATGGAGATATCCACATTCACGATTTGGATTGTCTCACAGGTTATTGCGCTGGCTGGAGTTTGCGTGTGTTGCTGAACGAAGGCTTCAACGGTGTACGAGGGCGTGTGGAAAGCAAACCTCCCTCCCATTTTAGGGAAGCTTTGGGACAAATGGCTAATTTCCTTGGAATTTTACAAAGTGAATGGGCGGGTGCACAAGCTTTCAGTTCTTTTGACACCTATCTGGCACCTTATGTTTTCAAAGATAATTTAGGATTCGAGGACGTTTTAAAAGCGGTCAGAGGTTTTGTTTACAACCTGAATGTTCCCGCACGTTGGGGGCAATCACCATTTACTAATATCACTTTGGATTGGATTGTTCCTGACGATCTAAAAATGCAAATTCCAACCAAAAATGACCATCATATATTTGAACTCAATAAAAACAAAGATTTATTAAGTAGAGCAAAAGAAAGAGGAGTAACCAAAGTAACCGACTTGCGTTATGAGCATTTCCAAAAAGAAATGAACCTTATCAATAAAGCTTATTATACTGTAATGACTGAAGGCGATGCCAATGGACAGCCTTTCACCTTCCCTATTCCGACGGTGAATATTACCGAAGCTTTTGACTGGGATGGAGAAAACACCGATTTGCTTTTTGAAAATACTGCGAAAATTGGCTCTTCCTACTTCCAGAATTTCATTGGAAGTCAATATATTTTAGACGAAAATGGCAATCAGATTGAAAATGAGAATGCTTACAAACCTAATGCCGTTCGCAGTATGTGCTGCCGTTTACAGTTGGATTTACGAGAGTTACTAAAACGTGGCAATGGACTCTTTGGAAGCGCTGAAATGACTGGAAGTATTGGTGTAGTAACCATCAACATGGCACGTTTAGGTTATCTTAATAAAGGAAATAAAGGGAAATTATACGAAGAATTGGATCATCTTTTATACATAGCCAAATCGACTCTGGAGAAAAAGAGAGTATTTATCCAAGAGATGTACGACCGCGGATTGTACCCTTACACAAAACGTTATTTGGAACATTTCAGAAACCACTTTTCAACTATCGGGGTGAACGGAATGAATGAAATGATAGAAAATTTTACTAACGAAGAAGACAATGTAACCTCTGAAACCGGGATTGAATTTGCCTCAGAAATTCTGGATCACATTCGTAATAGAATGAAAGAATTCCAGGAAGAAACAGGAAATCTATACAACCTGGAGGCAACACCAGCCGAAGGAACAACGTATCGTTTTGCCAAAGAAGACAAAAAACGTTATGACGACATTATTCAGGCGGGACAGGAAGAGAACATTTATTATACTAACAGCTCGCAAATTCCGGTAGATTTCACACAAGATCCGTTCGAAGCTTTAACATTGCAGGATCAATTGCAGTGCAAGTACACAGGAGGAACGGTTTTACACCTTTATATGAGCGAAAAAATAAGTTCACCCGAAGCGTGTAAACAATTTGTCAAAAAAGTGATTACCAATTTCAGGCTGCCATACATTACCGTAACACCAGTATTCAGCGTATGTCCAATGCATGGTTATTTGAACGGGGAACACGAATATTGCCCAAAATGTGATGAAATCATTATTGCCGAAAAAGCAAAATTTATTGAACTATAAAAAAAGTTTTAAAATGGTTTAAAGTTGTTTAAAAAAAGTTTAATACGGTTTAAACTCTTAAACAACTTTAAACCTTAAACTAAATTAATCCCTTAAACAATTTAAACTTTAAACCCTTAAAAGCTATGAAACTAACAACCAATCAGATTTTAGCAGAAAATCAAGAATTGCGCACCAAATGTTTGGTGTACACACGCGTAATGGGCTATCATAGACCCGTAGAAAGTTTTAATATTGGAAAGAAAGGTGAACACAAACAACGAACCCATTTTACTGAAGGAAAGTGCTGTTAGACCCATTTATAGCCTAACACCTTTTACCTTATTGGACTATCCGCACAAATCAGCTTGCATCCTTTGGTTTGCAGGCTGTAATATGCGGTGTGTCTATTGTTACAATCCCGAAATTGTTTTTGGGAAAGGAATTATTTCATTCGAAAACGCAATCCAATTCCTAAAAAGCAGAAAAAATCTGCTAGACGCTGTTGTTTTTAGCGGTGGTGAATGTTTACTTCACAGAAAAAGTGTCGCTTTCATTAACGAAGTCAAGAATATGGGATTCTTGGTCAAAATTGACACAAACGGCTCGCAACCCAAAATACTCAAAGAACTCATCGACAAAAAACTTATCGATTATGTTGCATTGGATTTTAAAGCCATGCCGGAAAACTTCGAAAAGATAACACAGTCAGAACTTTTTATTCCGTTCGAAAAGTCACTACATTTATTGCTTGAGAGCGAAGTTCCATTTGAAGTGCGCACAACGGTACATTCCGATTTATTGAAGAAAGATGATATTCGACAGATGATTTCCTATTTGGAAAACATCGGTTATTTAGGAAATTACTATATTCAGCATTTTAGGAATGAAGCGCCAACCATTGAAAAACTAGGGCATTCGTTCAGGGATTTGGAAAACGAAAATCTTTCAACAGAAAAAATCAAGGTGCATTTTAGAGGATAGTCCCTAAAACCAAATTCATTATTTTTATAATGCTTAAATTTTAATCAAATGAAACCAACTACACCGATAAAAAGAGCCCCTGAATTAAAGCCATTTAGTCACGACCATCATCATGCTTTACTTCTTTGCTGGAAAATTAAAACCGGAATGGCGAAAAACATCGAACTGGAACGCATTAAGGAATACGTTAATTGGTTTTACCAAAATCATCTTCAAACGCATTTCGAATTGGAAGAAAAATACATTTTCCCCATTCTTGAAGCAGACAATGAGCACATTCAACAAGCATTGAAAGAACACAAACGTTTAACTGATTTATTTGAAACCACTTCAGATCTAGAAACAAATTTAAAAAGTATAGAGAAGGAACTTGAAGCTCATATTCGTTTTGAAGAGCGTATTTTATTCGCTGAAATTCAAAAATCTGCAACAAAAAAACAATTGGAAATAATTGAAGAAATTCATTCCAAAGACGCTTTTGTAGAAAATGAAAACGCAAATTTTTGGAGCTAAATTAAACCTACAATCTATATTTAAACCACTTTTGTTTACAAAACAAAAAACAGCCAAAATCAATAATGAGAAAACATTGGATATTAATTTGCTTCGCTAATTTTTTCATCGCTTCGCTAATGGGATTATTGCTCCGATGGATGTATGTTTCCCCGATTGAAGGAGTCAATTTTCAGTTTTTGATGCACGGGCATTCGCATGTTGCAATGCTGGGCTGGGTGTATATGATGCTTTATTGCTTGATATTTTACTCTTTTATCCCTGAAAAAGCACAAGAAAAACCCATTTACAACAAATTATTTTGGGTAACGGAAATCGCAGTAATCGGAATGATGATTGATTTTCCTGCCCAGGGATATGCTTTTGTGTCGATACTGTTTTCAACTTTACACATATTTTGCAGTTACTATTTCTGTTATTTAATTTGGAAAGACACTAAGTCAATTTCATTTCCCGAAAAGAAAATGTTACGCACGGCTTTATTTTTTATGCTGTTATCTACCGTTGGCGTTTGGTGTTTAGGGCCGGCAGTAGGACTGGCTGGAAAAGCAAGTGCCATTTACCAAATTGCGATTCAGTTTTTCCTTCATTTTCAGTTTAACGGCTGGTTTCAGTTTGCGGTTTTAGCATTATTTTTCAAACAAGCAAAACTAACATTCGACGAGAAAAAATTTAAGGTAATCTATAACCTGTTTGTAAGCGCAACAGTATTAACATTGGCTTTACCGGTAAGCTGGTATTTGTCTAATCCTATTTTTCATTGGATAAATGCAATTGGTGTGGTATTGCAATTGGTTTCGGCTGTTCGTTTTATCCAAATTGCCAAACCGCAATTACGCGAGTTCTTCTCCAATCTTTCTCCTTTGATAAAAACCGTTTACGGATTTGCTTTATTTTCATTGGCTTTAAAAATTATCATCCAATTGGTTGTTTTAATTCCAGAACTGGCACAAGTTTCTCACGAGATTAGGAATTTCGTCATTGGATATATTCATTTAACAATGTTGGGAATTATCACTGGATTCTTGTTTGGATTTGCCTTTCAAAATAATTTTCTAAATCCGAAAAATGGAATTCAGAAATGGGGAATGATTCTATTTCTAGTAGGATTTGTGGCAACTGAAATCCTTTTATTCCTTCAAGGTATTTGGCTGTTTTTGGACAAAGGATCACTTCCAGATTATTATCTAAATTTATTTTTGTCAAGTATCTTTTTGCCTGTGGGACTTTTGATGCTGACAGTCGGCATTTTTAAACTTAAACCAAAAATTATATGAGCCATCATTTATTATTAATCATTCATCTTTTGTGTGCTTCTATTTGGGTAGGAGGGCATTTGTTGCTGGTCTTTGGCCATTTGCCACAAGCACTCCGGGAGAAGAATCAAAATATCATTCTAAACTATGAAAGAAAATACGAGCCGGTAGGAATGACTTCGCTGGCATTACTGGTAATAACAGGAATCCTGATGGCCTACAAATATGGTGTAAGCATCGAATATTGGTTTCAATTTTCGACACCAATAGAAAAAGTAGTTTCAACCAAACTGCTTTTGCTTTTATTGACAGTACTTTTTGCATTGAGTGCGCAATTCAGAGTGTTGCCAAAACTGAAAACCAATCCCGATAAATTACCCGAAATGACTTTTCATATCCTATCAGTTACTATAATTGGAGTTTTAATGCTTGTTTTGGGTTCTTTTGTGCGTTTTGGGGGGCTTTGATTTTGTAAATGATTGAAAAATTTTGTTTTTTTTCAGTTTCAACTTATTGGACGAGACTAAGCAAATTTTTTAGCAAAAAACAACCTAATCATATCAATTATCACTATCTATTTTGAAACTAATTTCTTAATTTTGAAAAAAATATATTATGTTTTCCAAAACCTGTGAATACGGCATCCGTGCCACGATTTTCATAGCTTCACAATCTTATCAAAACCAAAGAGTGGGGCTAAAAGACATTGCCAAAAAAATTGATTCCCCCGAAGCTTTTACGGCCAAAATTCTTCAAATATTGTCGAAAGGCAACATCATTAATTCCGTTAAAGGAGTTGGTGGAGGCTTCGAAATCCCGAGAGAGACAATGCGGGAAGTTAAACTCGCACAAATTGTAAATGCCCTGGAGGGCGACCGTGTTTTTACGGGATGCGGTTTAGGACTGACCAATTGTTCTGACGACCACCCCTGCCCGATGCACGAAAAATTCAAATCCATTAGAACCGAATTGGCTAATATGCTCGAAAATACCAATCTAGAAGAATTGGCAATGGGAATTAAGTCGGGGGATACTTTTTTGAAATATTAAGTCCATTTTAGGTTCCAAAAATATTATCATAAATAATTTAATTTACTGTTCGATAATTCCTTTATATTTACTCTAAAATATTTAATTTCAATTTTTTATGAAGATTAAAAAATATCGAAAATGAATATCACATGTAAAAACTGCCATCAAACTTTCAAAGGACATTATTGCGGTAATTGTGGACAAACAGCCGAAACCCACAAACTCAACTTACATTATTTATGGCATGATATCCAGCATGGGTTATTCCATTTTGACAGCGGAATAACCTACACGGCCAAGCAGCTATTCACCAGACCAGGACATTCAATTCGCGAATTTATTGAGGGGAAAAGGGTTAAACATTTCAAGCCCATTTCGTTGATAGCAATTTTGGCAACTGTTTATATTACTTTAATTCATCTGTTGCATATAAACCTGTTTACAGAAACAGAACCAAGCGCAACTTCTGATTATTCGATAGCAATTGAAAAATTCAAAGAATGGTCTATTTCACATTTTGCTTGGATAACGTTACTCAGTATCCCGTTGCACACCATTGGCACCAAAATTTGTTTTAGAAAACAAGGTTATAATTTTATCGAATATTTTGTGCTCAACACTTACAAAGCTGCCCAAAAATTATATATTTCGATACTGTTTATTCCGTTAGTTTATTATTATAACGGTACTCCGACCATAGCAGTATTAACAAATATAACACTGCTCATTGATTTTGTCATGTATTTTTGGACCAATGTTCAATTTTTCAATCGTTTGTCAAAAATTAAAACTTTCTTTTTGACTCTATTAACTCATCTGATATTTTGGATCATTGCAATTTTAATTACCATCATTGCGATACTAATTCTGAACAAAGCGTAGAGCAAAAAAAAAGGCTTGAAATTCATCAAGCCCTTTTCGGTTTTTAAACTGCAACAGCAACTTCCTGTTCAGGAATACAAAGATCAAAGAGTTCGTCTTTATATTGTTTTAATTGCTTTTCGATGTTTTGTTTACTTTTCTCAAACCAATTGTTATTTGCAATTAATGATTGGTAATATTCAATCCCTTCGTTCAGATTACTTTTGAAAGCTTTCAGTTTTTTAACTTGTGCAGCCGTAATCTGATCAGAAAAACTATTGATTTCGTTTTTCAGATAATCCATATACATTTTCAACTCGTTGATGATCACATTTGGACGTTCCTTGTTACCAAGTACAGAACCGTTTCCGTAAATGTGCTTTACCATATCCAAAAGCGAAACTTCTTTGTCAAAATAAGCCAAATTTGGCCCTGGACAAATAACCACCCCTTGAGGCTGCCCTTTTATTTTTATATTATTTTCAAGATAAGAAGCGTTTGCCAAACCTACGCAAAGACATGCTTTCTCCGTAATACTGTTTTTTCTTCTGTTAAAAGCTTCTTTGGTCAATGAATCTTTTTCAGCATTCAACTCTTCCAGTTTTAAATCCTGATATTTTTTTGAAGCCGGACACATTCCCTTTGGCCCATATTCTTTACTCAAAGCCAAATATTTCTTAGGACAAGAGCTTCCCGCTTTATCATCCTGAATACGTTTTTGTTTGTAAAATTCATTCGTAGTTCCTTTCACCGCATTAAACGGAATTCCAAGAGGTGAAATATGGCTCAAATAAAAATCATCTTCTTTCGCTTTTTCTAATAATTTTCGGGTTTGAGGATCAACAGAAGTCGCTTCGGGAACCAATAAAAATGGTGATCCCCAGCCCACAGAATCCACTTGATAATGTTCCAATAAAAAGTCGTGCTCTTCGGCAGTACCAACACCACCTTGAACTGTAATTTTCAATTCGAAAGGTTTTGCAGGAACAGGCATTCCTTTTAATTCCAATGCTTTTACCATCAACTCATGAGCTGATTGAATTAATTGCTCTTTCTTTTGTTTAAATTCTTCCAAAATTGGCCCCAACAAATAACCGTCAGTAGCAAAAGCGTGTCCTCCGCAGTTTAGTCCAGATTCAATTCTGTATTCAGAAACCCAAAGTCCTTTTTTCGCCAAGAAATTACCTTGAATCATCGCCGAACGAAAATCGCTCACTTTCAGGATAATTTTCTTTTGCAATTTATTATCTGCATCTGGATAAAAAACGGGGAAATTCTCAAAATAAGCATACAATCTTGGGTTCATTCCGGCAGAAAGCACCACTGATGATGACAAATTACTGTTAGCAAAACCACGAAGCGAAGCATGTGCATCATTAAACTCAACCGGTAATTGCTGGTTTTTGTTAAAATTATCCTTATCGACTTTTGTCATGATATTGACATCGATTTCTCCGGGAGCAAGGTGCTCTTCAATGTATTTTTTGATGGAATCCTTAAAAGTAATTCCTTCATCAATAAAGTTTTGCAATCCTTTTTTGATCTCCGATTTATTAGGCAACATAGCAATGTAATTCTCCAAAGACTGCTTGCTTTCGGTCAATTCAACTTTAAATTTTTCGAATTTATCTTTTACGATAGTATCCATCAAATTCAAATACGAAGTAACTCTTTCAGCACGGTAATCATGAATCTTCTCGGTGATTTCCTGATATGGTATTTTGAATTTTTCACTGTAAAAAGCGTTCATTTTTTCCATCAAATCGTCATCAATAATGGAAACAACGGAGGTGATTCCATATTGTGCCACACGTATCGGACTATCAATTGTATAGCCCAATCCCATCACCGGAATATGGAAATTATGCAGTTGTTTATTAGTAGTCATAAAATGTAAAATTGGTTTAATTAACTTTTATGCAAATATCACCATACAAATTCGCTTAAAACCTGATAAATATCATATCTAAACGAAACATATTCCATTAAATTCGCAGGTTGCAAAACCCTTAAAGCACGCTTTTTTTTAACAAAAACTTTTTTTTTGAAACTTTTAGAAAGCTTTCGAAGATGCGAACCTTCAAAGTTTTGCCTTATATTTGCATAGAATTAACCTTCAATTAAAAAACACTATTAAAGTTTTTAAAAAATGAAAAGTCTTAAAGAGCGTATATTGGAATTAAAAAAGGAGAAAAATGCGGTAATCTTGGCGCATTATTATCAGGAAGCCGATATACAAGATGTGGCAGATTATGTAGGGGACAGCTTGGGATTATCTCAGGAAGCAATGAAAGTGGATGCCGATATTATCCTTTTCGCTGGAGTTCATTTCATGGCCGAAACTGCCAAAATATTAAACCCAACTAAAAAAGTAATTCTGCCCGATTTGAAAGCCGGCTGTTCACTAGCCGAGTCTTGTCCTGCAGATACATTCAAAGAATTTACAGAAGCTCACCCCGATCATATCGTAATCACTTATGTAAACTGTTCTGCTGAAGTAAAAGCATTGACAGATATTGTGGTTACTTCGTCCAATGCGGTTAAAATTGTAGAATCTATCCCTTTGGACAAACCTATCATTTTTGCGCCGGATAAAAATTTAGGAAAATATGTTATGGAGAAAACCGGTAGAAAAATGTTGCTTTGGGACGGTTCCTGTGTGGTTCACGAAGCATTCTCACTGGACAAACTGGTGGCTTTGTACAAACAAAACCCTGATGCCGAAATCATAGCACACCCTGAATCTGAAACACATATCCTAAAAACTGCCAACTATATTGGTTCGACAGCAGGAATGATCAATTATGTTAAAACCAATCCAAGCAACAAATTTATTGTCGCTACTGAAGCGGGTATTTTGCATAAAATGAGACAGGAAGTTCCAAACAAAATCCTTATTCCGGCACCTTCAAACGAAGACAATACTTGTGCTTGCAGCGAATGTGGATACATGAAAATGAACACTCTGCAAAAAGTGTATGACTGTCTGCTAAACGAAACTCCGGAAATTGATGTTCCGGATGACATCAGAGAAAAAGCGCTAATCCCTATCGAACGCATGCTCGAATTATCTTAATAATGATTAAATCCAATTATTTAGTTATAGGTTCCGGAGTAGCAGGGCTTACATTTGCACTCAAGATGGCCAATCGTTTTCCAGAGAGAACCATTACCATAATCACAAAAGCAACCGCAGACGAATCCAACACCAAATATGCTCAGGGTGGCATCGCCATTGTTACTGACAAAACGGAAGATTCATACCAAAAACATATTGAGGATACCCTCATTTGTGGAGATGGCTTGTGTGATGAAACGGTTGTAAAAATGGTAGTCACCGAAGGACCAAAACGCCTGAAAGAACTCATAGAATGGGGTGCCCAATTTGACAAAAATGCCAAAGGTGCTTTTGATTTGGGCAAAGAAGGAGGCCATTCTGAAAACAGAGTGGTACACCATAAAGACCAAACTGGTCATGAGATTCAGCGCGCCATTTTGGAACAGGTAAGACAAAAAGAAAACATTACTGTTCTCGACCATCACTTTGCGTTGGAATTAATAACAACCGAAAATCGTTGTATAGGTGCGTATGCCCTTGACGAAAAAACTAACGAGGTTATCACCTATCAATCGGATTTCACTTTATTGGCCACTGGAGGTATAGGACACTTATACGGTCACACTACCAACCCAATCATAGCAACAGGTGATGGAATCGCAATGGCGTATCGTGCCCATGCTGCCATTCAGGATTTGGAATTTATTCAGTTTCATCCAACGGCTTTGTTCGACAAGAGTACAGGTTCTAAATTCTTAATATCCGAAGCAGTTCGTGGTTTCGGAGCGCGTTTAAGAACCAAAAAAGGGGATTTCTTCATGCAACATTATGACCCAAGAGGAGATTTGGCTTCCAGGGACATTGTTTCGCAAAGCATCGATTTGGAACTCAAAAAATCGGGTGACGAATGTGTTTATTTAGATTGCACCCATTTGGATATGGTAGGATTCAAAAACCATTTCCCAATGATTTATAAACATTGCAAGAATATTGGCATTGACCTTGAAAAAGATTGGATTCCGGTTGTTCCTGCCCAACATTATCTGTGCGGCGGAATTGTGGTTGACATCAATGGAAAAACATCGATAGAAAATTTATTTGCCTGTGGCGAATGTTCGAGAACAGGTCTTCACGGCGCCAACAGACTAGCTTCAAATTCTTTATTGGAAGCTTTGGTTTACTCGGATAAAGTATATCATTACTTAGCAGATAATCCCTATATCGAGCCAAAAACTGCCAGCACAATCCCTGATTGGTCAAACAAAAGCAAAACAAAAATCGATTCTGAATACATCACACAAACCAAAGCAAAACTGCAGTTGTTAATGCGTCAGAATGCGGGAATCGTTCGATTTGATTCAGATTTACTCAAAGCCAAAGAAACACTCAAAAGCTTACAAAACGAAATTGACGATAAAATTCAAAATCATTTAGCTTGCAAAGATTTATACGAATTGAATAATATGATCGATATTGGAAATCTTATTGTTCAACAATCCATTGATCGTAATGGAAATTGTGGCGGATTTGTAAAATATCACTCAAAAGACATTAAATAATTACATTGAAACAAATAAAAAAGTCCCTCGACAATAAAGTTGAGGGCTTTTTTATTCTTTTATTTTGTTGAAGCACTAAATTTCCTTTCGTCTTCCGTGGTAGGTTTTCCGGTAGCATTTGGATTACCTTTTCCTGTGGTGATTAAATTCTTTAAACTTTGCTGAATGTATTGCGTCCAAGCATTACTGCAAATATCATAACACTCAAATTCCGGCACTAATCCATGATGTGTAACACGAATTTCTGTTTTACCATCTTTCTCGGAGATTTCAAAACTCATTTTGGTTCCCGTCCACTCGCTTCTGTCTTTGGTAAACTTAAAATAATTATACTTCACATACCAAACCACTTTTTGGTTCGGGATCACTTCAATCAGTTTGATTTGACAATAATGAACATCTTCATAATGATAGGTAAATTCATCATTAAGTTTCTCGGTATCGCCTTCAATTTCTTCTGACCACCATCCGCGAACATTTCTAATGGCATTAAATGCCACTTCGGGAGTTTGGTCAACTAATAACACAGTGGTAAAATCTGATGTCTCCATTGGTATATGATTTTAAAATTTCGAATACCAAATATAATTCTAATTATCAATTAGTTATATATTTAAGTAAAGATTTTAGATACCTGGATTTTCTTCTTGAATTGAAATTATTCCTGATAATTTTTCTTTCTTTCCATTTCTTCTTTTATTCTTTTGTTGACATCCACTTTGGCTCCCCGCAAAACATAAATCGAAATTTCGGACTCTCTGGCAAACTTATTGATTCTTTTGCCTGCCAAATACACCGTGTCAAAAATCGGAATTTCTCTTTTCCTTTCTTTATCATCATCGTCACCCTCTTTTACCAAAATAACATCTTTTATTTTCTTGTCCAAAGGAATCCAATTAACATAATCGGCATTGAAGGAATGGGCAATTACTTTTTTATTTTTAGAGTAATAATTAATTGCTCCGGCCTGCCCGTAATTATCACAAATGATTATTGTATGTTCCAAATCAGGTAAGGTCGAAGCGACAGAATCTACTTTCACGGCCAGTTCTTTCCAACCCAACATATCAGCAAAATCCTGTGGCAATAAGTGATCCTTGCCGTCTTCCCAACGAAGCAAACCAAATTTCTGATACGGTTTTGCGTGACTTGCAATGTATTCGGGGCTTTTGTTTGGAAAAAAAGCATTGTACAATGGAATAAAAAACAACAATGGCAACAAAAACAAAACTGGCTGTAAGTACCTCTTCCAACCTTCTTTCAACTGATTTCCCAGATAAACAGAACCGAACGAAATATAAATTGGATAAAGCCCAATGGCATAATAATCTTTGGCTTTGAAGTACATAAAAACGGCTAGCGTAAAAACAATACTCCAAAAGAACGGTTTGTATTTTTCGAACGGTTTATACAAAAACAGCGCAAGCCATCCACATACAATAACGAAAAAGGAACCGATAAAAAAGAGTAATTGTGATTTTAAAAAGCCTAATCGATCTACATAAACCAACTGCGTATCGGCCAATTCTTTTAAATGATGAATCACCGGAAAGTTGTTTACATATTGCCAATAAAGATTTGGTGCAATAAGTAATAATCCCAAAATAAACGCTAAATATAATTTGGGTTGAGCAAAGATTTTACGCTCTTCTGTCAAAACAAATGCAGGTAGCAATCCAATGATCAGGAAGCCAATATTGTATTTGTTCAGAAATCCAAACACAAATACTATTGCTCCGATAAAAAGCCATTTAGTATCTTTAGAATTGAGGTATTTGATTAAAACAAAATATAAAGTCGTCCAGCACAATATATCAAAAGAATTGGGCTGATACAGTGTATTTATCCTTAATAATGCCGAAAAAAACACCCCGATTGCTCCCAAAATCAAAGCAAACAAACTTCCATTGAGTTCTTCGATTGCTTTCCAAACCACCACAATGGTCAAGGCGCCAAACAATGCAGGAAAAAATTTGACCCAAAAAACCGAATTCCCTAAAAGATAAATAATATAGGAAATCCAGGAAGTAAATGGCGGTACCGATAGATATCCCCAAGCCAAATGGTGGCCCTGATCTAAGTGCAAATATTCATCTCGTTGTAAATCGTAGTCAGAGCTTATTAATGAATATTGTAAAACAAATTTGAAAATGATAAAACCTATTAAGAGAATTGCTTTTTTGGTCATTGGTAGTGGTTTGTATTAGATAGGACAATATAGTTAATTTCTTTTATACTATACTGATACTCTTACAAACTATCCATAAATTGCACTTAATTTTAAAAAAAATGGCAAAAAAACACTCTTTCTAATTCCCTTTGTACTGCGAACCTTGAATAACTCCCCTTTTTTCGATCGTGGAGTCGATGTAATGTTGAATTTCGGTTTTTTTGAGACCCCAATTTGGGGCGATGAGCAAGTCCCAATCAGAAATTCCAAACAGGCGCTGAATAACAATATCAGGACGCAAGAGCGGAATTAACTCGCAAAGCAAATCGGTGTATTGTTCCAAAGTGAAGAGCGGGAACGGATTTCGCTTGTAATGTACGCCCATAATCGAGCCTTCGACGATATGCAGATGATGGAATTTGACAAATTTTATTTGGGGAAAACGGTTGATTTCGGCGATATAATTGAGCATCATTTCGCGGGTTTCCCACGGAAATCCAAAAACAGTATGTACGCACAAATCAATCGGACTGTCTTTTAACAGCTCCACTGCGGTAATGAATTCGGCATGGGTACAACCTCTGTTGATTTTCAACAGTGTTTCGTCATACATCGATTCCATTCCCATTTCGAGATCTACATCAAAACGGTCGCAATAACTTTCGAGTAAAGCCACTTTTTCGGCATCAATGCAATCAGGACGAGTCCCTACCGAAAACCCAACAACCTCATCAGGATTGAAAGCCAAAGCACGGTCGTAAATATTTTTCAGATAATCTACATGGGCATAAGTATTGGTATTCGGCTGAAAATAGACAATGAATTGATCTGCCTTGTATGACTTTTTAGCACGCTCCATCCCCTGAAGCAATTGATCTTCTATCGTGGGTGCTTTTCTTGAAATATCGGGTGTGAAGGAATCAACATTACAATAGGTACAACCTCCATAACCTTTCAGTCCGTCACGGTTGGGACAGCTAAAATTACCATCGACAATTACCTTGAAAACTTTCTTCCCATTGTATTTCTCGCGGAGATGGGTACCGTAATTGTTATAACCTTTTTTGCCAGATTCTTTTTCTTCATTCATTTCGCAAAGGTATCCACGATTATATGGCGCCGAAATGACTTTTGTCAGGTATTTTGGAGCAGAAAGATTTGTTATTTTAGGAAACATTGGTCCCGCTATCCGTTACAATCTTATAAGCCGAACCCCGGCTTATAAGTATTTTCACTTCACACGAGCGAAGCGAACTGACGAAGTAATCGGGGCTAAAAATCAACATTTTATTTTCATAATCTGCTTTTCATTACTTTAAAATAAATCCATTTTATCTGCGTTAATCAGCGACCCCGAAAGCTTTCGGGGGCGTGCCACTATTTCTCACGCAGATTTCGCAGATTCTCGCAGATTTTTTTTTTAGAAATTCATTAAAAACCTTACTCAATAGACTTTGTGAATCTTTGTGAAATAGCACTACCCCCCAATCTTAATCATACTTCTATTTTTCGAAAAAAGAAGCGGGTCTTGGAATTTAGCATCATTATCCATTCCGCCACGCATGGCGAATTTGGATTTTATATTTTGGAAGATAAGCGGTTCTATTGAATCTCCTGCTCTCAAGGTATCGAGCAAAGAAGTTTCAGTATTCGAAAACAAACAGTTTTTCAATTTTCCATCGGCGGTTAAACGAATACGGTTACAGGTACTGCAAAACGGATTCGTAACCGAACTGATTACCGAGAAACTGCCCTGATAACCTTGAATTTTATGATTTTTTGAAGTATCATTTGGTCTATCCTGCAAACGATTTACATTAGATTCAACATAAAAATCATTCACGTGCGAAAGTATTTCGGCATAGCTTACCAATTTTTCCTTATTCCATCGATTACCGTCAAAAGGCATAAACTCTATAAACCTAATCTGAATATTTCGTTCTTTGGTCAACTCAATAAAATCAACAATTTCGTTATCATTAAATCCTTTAATAACAACGACATTCAGTTTTACCTTGAAGCCGTTTCTTTCGAGCAAATCAATATTTTCAATGACTTTCTCAAAATAATTGCGACGGGTAATTTGATTGAATTTGTCTTGTTTCAAACTGTCAATACTCACGTTCAAAGTGGTAATTCCGGCCTCTTTGAAAGTATCTATAAATTCATGAACTAGGATTCCGTTGGTTGTTAAAGTCAGTACTACTCCAAGTTTTCCTAATTCTTCAATAATTTTTTTGGCATCTTTTCGGACCAAAGGCTCACCTCCTGTCAATCGGATTTTGTTGACGCCAAGTTTTACGAAAGTCTTTGCAATGGTAACAATTTCCTCTGCAGTCATCAGATGCGCTCTTGGTGTAAGCGCAATCCCCTCGGCAGGCATACAATACGTACATCTCAAATTACAATGTTCTGTAATCGAAATGCGGAGGTAATTGTGTACCCTTCCGTGGTGGTCCTGCATTGGATTTTTGTTATTTTCCATGGTTGAAACCATTTAATATTTTAAATAAATGCAATACCGAAGGAAAAACGGCATCCATCGATTCACTAGCTCCCGCTGTAGATCCAGGCAAAGCCATAATCAAAGTATCTCCTTTGAAACCAACAACGCTTCGGGATAACATTGCGTAAGGCGTTCTGTCTTGTCCGTAAGAACGAATTGCTTCCTCAATCCCCGGAATGCGACGGTCAAGCATTGGTATAATCGCTTCGGGAGTAACATCGCGATTGGACAAACCTGTTCCGCCGGTCAGAATAATCAAATCTTTATTGCCGGAACATAATTTGGTAATCGTTTCCTGAATATCGGCAACCTCATCCGGAATTACCGTATAATTCGAAACGGTCATTCCCATTTTTTTGACTTTATCCAAAATTACTTTTCCGGCTCTGTCTTCTTTTTTTCCACTAGCAACACTGTCCGAGCAAACGATCACCGCCACCGATAAATCCAAATTTTCTTTTACTCCATAATCCGATTTTCCTCCTTTTTTATGAAGTAGTTTTATAGTCGAAATTTCGACTTGTTTGTCGATAGGTTTTAGCATATCGTACATCGTCAATGCCACTATCGAAGCACCGTGCATGGCTTCTACTTCAACTCCTGTTCTGTAAATCGCTTTAACAGTTACTTTTATCAACACTGAATCATCGAGCAATTCGTATTCAATTCCGGTGAATTCAATGGGCATCGGGTGACAATCGGGAATCGAATTTGAAGTGTTTTTTACCGCAAACAAACCTGCAGTTCGTGCCACTTCCAATACATCGCCTTTAGGTACGGTTTTGTTTATAATAGCCTGCATTGTTTCAGCCGAACCTACTTTTACAATAGCCTGAGCTGTTGCGGTGCGCTGCGTAATTATTTTATGGGTGATATCTACCATTTAGATTTCAGATTTTTTATTAACGATTTTGGATTTTAGATTTACCTACTGCACGTATATTTTTTTGCCACGGATGGCACAGATTAAACGGATTTTTTACTGATTACATATTTTAAAACATTATTGTCTAATTAAATTTTTGTGAATAATCAACAGATCGCTACTCTGTAGCTTTATTAAAAAAAACATCTATGTTCTACAGACAGTTTGCTCCTAACGGAGCTATTTTAGTCCCATAGGGACACTCTGATTGTAGAAAAGAGAATTGATAAAAACAAGCTCCAGAGGAGCGACCTGTCAGTAAGTGCCATAAATATTGAGTTTAGAATTCTATTTATATTTTTGCCGGACAACAATGATTTTTAAAATTTATTAAAAATCATTTTCTATCCGTGTTTATCAGTTTTATCCGTGTCTCCCGATAGCTATCGGGAGTGGCCTATTTTTATTTATGTGTTTTTCTTCCAAATATAACTTTCGTCATCAAAAATTTCTTTTCCGAAAATCGCTGTTTTCTCTTTTATTTCTTCTACCAAAAACTCCAAAGCTTCATACACTACTTTTCGTCTTGGTGCTGAAACAAAGACAAACAAGCAAATTTCACCTGTTTTTACCAATCCCAAACTGTGATAAATATGCAGACAGGACAATTCATACTTTGCAAAAGCGGCTTCTCTAATTTCATAAAATGTTCGTTCTGCCATTTCTTCGTAGGCGGTATATTCAATTGCGGTCACCGTTTTACCGTCAATGACATCGGCACGAACCTGACCCAAAAAAATATTATGGGCGCCAATTGTGGTTTTACTTTGGTGTTTGGCAATCGAATTCCCGATGAACTCGGAGGTTATTTGTCCTTGAATAAAAGAACTTTTCTTTGGTTTCTCTGTTGACATATTTTTGTTATTGGGCCACGGATGACACGGATTAAACGAATTTTCGCCGATACTTTTTTTATCTGTGACTTCTATAGCCTGTTTTTAATTTTTTTTGATATTGTTATTGAATTTGCCATTGAGATTGCTATTGAAATTGATTTTTCAGCGATTCAATGCCTCTTCCCAAATGGAAAACACCGACAAATCCTGATTTCAGTAAATAATTCATAGCCTGCTGACTGCGTTGTCCTGTTTGACAGAACAACACTATTTCTTGATTTTTATCTAGTTTCTTACTATATTCTTCCAATTGTCCCAAAGGAATCCGAATAACATTCTCGCCTTTAAACTCAGGACTTTCTTCCAATTCCCGAACATCAATGACAACTATCCCCGACTGACTGCATTTTTCCAAGAAAGCTTCGGGGGTTAAATCTTCAATTACTTTTTTACTGTTCAAAAGCAAACTTCCGTTAATGATACTTTTTTCGACCGCTTTTGGATTTTTTGAAAAATTAATAAGCTGCGTTTGAAAATGAAGCCCATCATAATGCAACAATTTTCCAGACAACACTTCACCTATTTCCAATATTATTTTAAGCACTTCTGTAGCCTGAAACGTTCCTATCGTGTTGGGCAAAACTCCCAAAACTCCTGAAACAGCACAATTCGGTACTGTATTTAATCCTTCCTGCTCCGGAAACAGACAGCGGTAACTCGGCCCATTTTTATAATTAAAAACCGAAACCTGCCCTTCAAACTTATGGATTGAAGCATACACCATCGGAATTCTTTTGGCGGCAGCCACATCATTTATTAAATAACGTACAGTAATAGCGTCTGTGCAATCGACAATGATTTGATAATCATCTACAATTCGGATCGCATTTTGTGCCGTGAAAAACTCTGAAAAAGCTGTTACATTAATCTCGGGATTCAACTCCAAAATCACTTTCTTAGCTGTTTCGGCCTTACTGCTCCCACAATCTTTTAAAGTATATAATAATTGTCTGTGCAAATTGGTTTCGTCCACGACATCGCCATCAACAATTCCGATATTCCCTACTCCCGCCGAAGCCAAATTTTGCAAAACCGGACAGCCCAAACCTCCCGCACCAATTACTAAGATGCGTGCATCCTGCAATTTTTGCTGACCTGTTTCCCCAATTTCAGGGAGGATTATTTGTCTGGAATATCTCATTTAGTCAAGGATTTAAGAGTTTAAAAGTTTAAAATTGTTCAAGGGTTTAAAATTGTTTAAGGGTTTAGACGTTAAACTTTTAAACATTTTCTTAAACCTTTAAACATTTTTATCCTCCCGCGAACGGTGGCAAAAAAGCAACCACATCTTTGTCACTTATTTTGGTTTGCAAATCACTCATTGTTTGGTTGACCGCAATAGTGTAAGCTGTGTTTTGCATATTTTGATAACTGCTTTCTATTTTTGACTTTAATGTGGAAACCAAAATAGTCTCTTCATCAAAAGTGAATTGCTCCTCTCTCAATTTCGTGATATCGGCGAGTGACCCAAAATATTTTAGCGTTATGGTCATTTGATTAAATTTTGATATTCTTCTTTTGTATTTATATTTTGCACTTGATTACTCCATTTTTCAGGAACTTCAATCGTTTGGTGTTTGACATCTTCGATCACCTGTCGCAATTTTAACTGGTTTCCGGCCATGTGTTCACCAAAAACAATTCGCATTG
Organism: Flavobacterium aquiphilum; assembly: GCF_027111335.1. Taxonomy (NCBI): domain Bacteria; kingdom Pseudomonadati; phylum Bacteroidota; class Flavobacteriia; order Flavobacteriales; family Flavobacteriaceae; genus Flavobacterium; species Flavobacterium aquiphilum. The sequence goes on from NZ_CP114288.1 coordinate 4,599,042, forward strand.
AGCGGTCGTAAACCCCAATCAGCGGACTGGTTTTTTCTCCAATTTTTGTTTGCGTAACCATATATATTTCATCGTGGTTGTCAATCAGCCACTGTAATAATTCAGTAGTTACTAATGGTACATCAACACTCAAAACTAAATTGACTTTGGTTTTGGATTCTTTCAGTCCTGTGTAAAAACCGCCCACTGGGCCTTTGTTTTCAACTATGTCTTCCACTCGGGAAAAACCTAAAGCATCATACGCTGCATTGGCAGAAACAATCAAAATATTCGAACCTACGATAGGCTGTAAGGCCTCACAAATATGCTGAATGAATGTTTTTCCGTTCAAATCCAATAAGCCTTTATCGGTTCCCATTCGCTGGCTTTTTCCTCCAGCCAAAAGTATTGCTGTGATTTTGTTCTCCATAGTTTGATTTATAACGAATGTTTCTTGAGTTCGGCATCCAAAAATTCCCAACAGGCTACATTTATTTTTTCAAAAGACTCGATAAGTGATTTTCCGTAAGGAGTAATAACAGTCCCACCTCCTTTATTTCCACCTACTTGGGTTGCAATTAAGGGTTCTTTGGAAGCCTTGTTTGAAGCGTCGATTAATTTCCACGCTTTTTGATACGAAATGTTCATTTCCTTCGCCGCTTTATTGAGCGAACCCGTGGACTCAATCTGCTTTAACAACTGAATTCGTCCTTCGCTGATGAGAATTCCCTCATCGGTTTCAATCCAAATTTTACTTTTGATCCTCAAAGCCGGTTATTTTCGTTATACTTTTGCAAATATAACGAAATCCGTTTTTCAAAAAAAGATTAAAACGTCTTTATGATATATTTTTTGTTATAAAAAAATTGGCACGCAGATTTACGCAGACCTACGCAGATTTCTTTTTTCGATGATTGCAAAAATACCTCTTTAGCCCAATTACGTAAAGTCAAACTTTAATTCTTGCTCAAAGACGTAAGGTCGCAAAGTTCAAAACGAATTTCTTTGCGTCTTGGCGCCTTTGCGTGAATATGGTCTCGCAAAGGCGCCAAGACGCTAAGGATAGAGAAACTAATTATGAAAATACAATGTTGATTTTTAGCCCCGATCGCAGTGAAAATCCTCTTGTCCTGGTCCCGATAGTTATCGGGAAGGACAAGAGATTGAAACGAAGAGCGGGAGAATTCTTTCTGAAAACAACCAATTTTTCTGCTCCAAAAAAACAATGGCATCTGTTTTAAAAAATAAGTATATTCGCAATAATCTAACAGACTAACCAACTATAAATGAACATGAAGCAAGCCACAACCATTGATGAAGTCATACTGTTTTTGGACGAAATAATAGAAGCCGCCAAACTGGAACAAAGTCCAATAGGGTTGTTCCCCACGCTGTACCGAATTGTCACCCTAAAAATAAAAAGCGGAATCGTAAACGGTTCTTTTCAGAATTGTGAACGAATGGAAAAACTGGATGTAATTTTTGCCAACCGATATCTGAAGGCGTACTATGAATACAGGGCTAAGGGAAAACCATCAGAATGCTGGAAATTTGCTTTTCAAAAGACCGAAACGTACTGGCCTATTGTCCTTCAGCATTTACTTCTTGGTATCAATGCCCATATCAATTTGGATTTGGGAATTGCTTCGGCTCAGGTCAGTACTCCGCAAGATATTACCGATCTGAAATCGGATTTTGAACAAATAAATACGATACTCAGTGATTTGGTCGGAAGCGTTGAAAAAGGTCTTATCAAAATTTGGCCGACACTCACTTACATATTGAAATTATCGGGCAAAATAGACAATTTCTTTATTGATTTTAGCATGAAAACCGCGAGAGACGGTGCCTGGAAATATGCCAATGAATTTGTTCTGCTTCCGGAAAACCAAAGAGAAGCCTCCATACAGGAAAGAGACATAAAAATCTCCGAAATTGCGAAACTGGTTTCAAATCCGGGGTATTTAGTGAGCGGTGTTTTTAAATTTATACGTTTGTTCGAAAGAGGGTCTGTGGCGCAAAAAATCATTGATTTGAGCAAAATTGAGTGATTTTTTGGCCCACGGATGACACGGATTTATGCTGATTGACACGGATTCTTGCTTTATTTTTGACTCTGAAAAACTTATAAGACCCTAACCACAAGGTTCGCGAAAATTTGGCACGCCCCCGAAAGCTTTCGGGGTCGCAGATTCTCGCAGACTTTTTTAATCCGTGTAAAATCTGTTTTATCCGTGTCATCCGTGGCCGATTTAACCGCATAGGACACAAAGCTTTGCGATCATTGCGCCTGCCTTGCGAACTTTGCGGTTAAAAAATCAGCGTAAATCCGCTTTATCTGTGTCATCCGTGGCCCATCAAATTATCTAAGCAGTTTCTTTCTCAAATCGGGCGATGACTTCCTGATAATAATTATAAGTTGTTTTGGCTATTGACTCCCAACTGAATTTCTCTAAAACTCGTACACGTCCGGCTTTCCCCATAGCATCTGCCAATTCTTTGTGATCAAGTAGTAAATTTACTTTGTACGCAAAAGCTTTTTGAAATTCGGTTGGATTCAACGGATTAAAATTAGTCCTCGAAACACTTTCCAACGGAATCAAATATCCGGTTTCGCCCTCGACAATAATCTCGGGAATTCCGCCCACGTGACTTCCTACAACCGGTGTTTCGCAAGACATCGCTTCCAAGTTGATGATTCCGAAAGGCTCGTACAATGACGGACAGGCAAAAACGCGTGCATGGCTGTACAACACTTTGACTTTTTCACGTGGCAACATTTCCGAAATCAGGATTACCCCTTTTCTTTTTGCTTTCAGCTGATCGATAAGATTGGATGTTTCAATGGCAATTTCTTCGGTATCTGGAGCACCTGCGCAAAGAACGATTTGGCAATCCTCATTAAAATATTGGCACGCTTCAATCAATTGCGAAATCCCTTTTTGGCGGGTAATTCGTCCCACAAAAAGCACAAACGGAATATTCGGGTCGATTCCGTATTCTGCTAATAAAGTATTGTCAAAAGTAGGTTTGTAAAATTCAGGATCGATTCCGTTATGGATTACGGTAACTTTTTCAGGATCCACGCCATAGGCTTCGACCACATCAACTTTCATTTGTTCGCTAACGGCAATCACGCCATCCGCCGATTTATAAGCGTTCGTCTCAATCCATCGGGACATAAAATAACCGTTCCCCAACTGCTCCACTTTCCAAGGACGGTGCGTTTCCAAACTGTGGGTGGTCAATATCAACGGCACCTGTAACAATTCTCTCGTAAAAACACCCGCCAAATGCGTGTACCAAGTATGGCAATGCACAATGTCGGCCTTTGGCGTTGCCTGAGCCATTTCGACATTTCGGCTTAGGTTATGGAACATTTTGATGTGTTCGTTTTCCGGATCCACCATTTTGGTCAAGCAGGAATTTATCCCTTCCACGTGCATGGAATCGTTGTTAACTTTTTGGTCTCCAAAACACCGAACCTCAACCTGTCCCAACTTGGCCAATTCTTGGCTTAAAAAATCAATATGTACTCCTGCTCCCCCATAAATATTTGGCGGAAATTCGTTGGTATAAAGCGCTATTTTCATATAATACGATTTTATGATTTGTAATAGTTCGATATGAACGGATACTCTATTAACATCAAAGACAAATATAAATTAAACCAACTATTAACCTCACCCCCAACCCCTCTCCAAAAGAGAGGGGAGGTTATTGTACTAATTTACATTTGTATTTCATATAAAACATTAAAATGCCCCAAAATATCAATTTAGTAAAAATACGAAACCGCAATTTAATTCGTACGTAAACCAAGCATTATTTTACAACTATTTTTATGTTAAGATTACAAAAAAACTTAAACTTTCTGCAAAATACATCCAAATATACCATTGATAATTACCATATTTTAACTAGATTAGCATAATAAACCAAATATTGCTTATTAACCAAAACCGAAATAGTATGCAACAAAATAGCCCAACTTTCAATATTTTCAATTTCGAAAAAATTGCCGACATCATTATCCGCCTTGGTGTATTGTTTTTACTGATTGGCTGGTGTTATGATATCCTGAAACCCTTTGTTTTAATCATAGTTTGGGCCATTGTCATTGCTGTCGCCTTCAGTCCAATTTATGAAAGAGTAGTCAAATTATTTAAAGGCAAAAAAATATTGGTCACGATATTTGTCGCGTTAATTCTGCTTACTATTTTAGTTGTGCCTAGCGTACTCATAACACAATCTTTATACGAAGAAGTCAATAATTTTGCCCATTATTACCAAACCAATGAGCACTTAATTCCGCCTCCCGGAGAAACCACCAAAAATTGGCCAACAATAACAAAACCGATAGTCGAAATATGGGCATCGGCCTCCGAAGACCTTTCTAAAGTCGCACTTAAATATACAGAACAGTTAAAAACAGTCGGAGCATGGCTATTGCTTTCCTTAGCGGGAATCGGCAAAGGAATTTTGCAATTTATCGTATCGATTATTATTGCGATGGGACTGTTATTGTATTCCGAATCGCTAACCAAAGTATCAAAAAACATTTTCGTCAAACTTATCGGAAACAATGGCGAACACTACGCCGAAGTCACCGTAATCACCATTCGCAATGTCGTAAAAGGATTCTTGGGCGTAGCCTTGATTCAGGCGCTAATGATAGGCATTGGATTCTTTTTGGCAGGCGTTCCTTTTGCTGGAATTTTCACCATTATCTGTCTATTTCTAGCCATTATACAAGTAGGAATTGGCCCGGTTGCCATTCCGGTAGTCATTTATATGTATTCCGTAACCGATGCCACAACGGCAACAATACTAGCAATTTGGGTGGGAATCACGCTGATTTCCGACAATATCCTGAAACCCATTTTGCTAGGAAGAGGCAATCCTCCGGCACCAATGCTTGTGATATTCCTTGGCGCGATAGGCGGTTTCATTTACAACGGCTTCATTGGCTTATTCCTGGGAGCGGTAATCCTGACTTTAGGATATAAATTTTTCCTTTCATGGATAGACATGGAAAACGATGAACCCCAAATCGAAGAATTACAAACAGAGACCGAAGAATAGGATTTTGCGATTTCAATTTATTGTGCTAAAACTCATTTGGGCGTGCCCCCATTGAGAAAAGAGGCTTATTCTGCAATGCGGTTATACAGCCCCTTTCCTCAATGCGGTCGGGCTGTACGCGTTACAAGGTAACTTGCTCCCATCCCTCACGCGAGGAACTGCATACGTGAGGTTTTCCAATTAATAATTTGTAAATAAATATTTATAAATTAATTAAATTATATAAATATTTATTTATAAATTAGCTAAGCCAACAACAGGAGCTTTTATTACACAGAGCGGCCCTCTAATATTAGTGTATCAGTATAATTTTCAGACAAACAACCTGGAAGAAATAACACCTTTTAAATAGATAAAATTATTTAATAAAACTTTAATTTAAGACACATGAATAATTCAGATTAATAATGCAACATCACTTTTTGAATTACATCATAGTCGGAATAGCCGAAACAGCGACTTAAAACTAACTGAAAGTAGGTAGATTTAATTTATTTAAATTATGAAATTTTTTAAATTCCTTTTTATTATTCTTTCTTTGAATTCGTTTGCTACATTTAGTCAAGCAATATCAAATGGCTCCACTTTGACAGTTACAGATTTGACCGGAAGTTACGTTTATTATGAACACAATATCAGTTTATCTGGCGCATTCGTAAGTGCTTTAGGTTCAGGCGCACCTTTAAATACTCCGGTTATAATTAAAATAACTTCAAATGGTACTAGTATTAGTCCTTATTTTATTACTGGTGACTTAAATGGGACCTGTGACACTTTTTTAAGTGGAAGTATGAACTCTACTAACAATCAATTTACAACAACTTTGAGTTGTTCAGGCTCAATAGCTGAAGGTTATGCAAATGGCATACGTTTTAACATCCCAATAAAATGTGCAACTGATGGTGGAAGTACCGGAACTGATTGCATAGAATATAACATTTATACTTCTTGCGATCTTTATTGCATTTCCTTCTCTCTTCAGTCAAATAATGAATTATGTAGAAAAAAAAATTATACCGCAGTAATAAATTTTACTGATCATACATCAACTACAATAAATGTAAATTTTGCGTCAAATAATACAATATTCTGCTTCCCAAAAGCTATCAGCACTTTAGGTTCCTCAACTTTTTCGAATTGTAACTGCGGAGTTAGTCAGTTACTAAAACAGTCAACTAATTCAAAAAAAACAGACTTAACAGAGGGACAAGAAATAATTATTTCGCCTAATCCAACAAATTCAATAATTAAATTTTCAGGAGCAAATTTAGACAAATACAATGTTTCTATATTTGATGCGAATGGAAAAATAATTATAAAAAACTCAAAAATTAATAGCGAAATTAGTCTAGAGAAACAAACAAAAGGTATTTACATTTACATTATTGAAGGCGAAAATGGATTTAGACAAGAAGGTAAAATACTTAAAGAATAATTGAAATAGTAAGTTATTTTTATAAGAGTTTCTGGCAATGCAAGAAACTCTTATTTATTTTTAATACAAATTATAGAATAAAACTAAAACAATACCAACAATCACTCTCCACAAAGTCACCCTACCTTGCGGATCTCAGAATGTTACTAAAATCATCCATAAAAGAATGGCATTGTCTATATTTATTCTATTTTTAGTCAACTAGGTTGTAGTTGCTTGAGGAAAATACCAACTAGAGCTTATCCTTTTAACTGTATAACTTTTCCTCTTATTATTAAAATTTTTAAGTATTTTTGAAAAAATACAACAAAAGGTTTTTTTTATAACAAATACCAAAATTAATGGAAATAGCTGCTAAAATTTTAATAGGACTAATTGCTTTAGAGCATTTTTACTTTTTGTATTTTGAAATGTTTGCTTGGGAGACCATAGGCAAAAAAACGTTTAAATCTTTACCCGAACATTTATTCAAACCGACAAAAGGTTTAGCCGCCAATCAAGGGCTTTACAATGGTTTTTTAGCCTCGGGCTTAATCTGGACATTTTTTATTTCAGATGTAATTTGGTCCAAAAACATAGCACTTTTTTTCTTGATTTGTGTTGTAGTTGCCGGAGTTTATGGAGCAATAAGCGTTAGCAAAAAAATATTTTTCGTTCAAGCTTTACCTGCTATTTTAGCGATAATTTCTTTAATGAGCTAAGTCAATTTAATGAATAACATTTTTATTAAAATCCGTTAGGCGAAATTTAAAATAAATAAAAAATGAACCACATAGAGAAACATAGATTTATAATTAATTGTCCTAGAATAAATAGATAATAGCACTATTTTTCACATAGATTGACTATGTGAAAAATAAAATGCCTATCAAATTCTTTTAAACACTAGAAAATTCTATGTTTCTATGTGGTTAAAAATAATTTCGCCCAACGGGTTATTAAAATTATTTTCTTTTCTTTTAATTCCAAATTTGTACTTTAGATCTTCATCAAAGCCTACGGCCTGTCTCTTGCTCCCGCAAGGCACACACTCGATACAAGAGAACGCTGTGCATAATGATATGACTATAACTAACCCATAAAAGACATCAACAGACGTGTAAATGACAGAAAAAATAGTTGAATACATAGAGAAATTTGTAAAACTGACAGACAAAGAAAAACAGCTGATTGGTTCTTGCTTCAAAGAAGTAAAAATCAAAAAGCGACAATTCATTGTCCAACCCAATTTTACGGCAAAATACAGACACTATGTTTACAAAGGTGCATTTAGAGCATACGTTACGGCTGACGACGGACAAGAGCACACCATTAACTTTGCCATAGATGATTGGTGGATTACGGATTACAACAGTTATATTTTTCAGCAGCCGGCGACAATGTTTGTAGTTGCGCTTGAAGACAGCATCATTTTGCAAATTGACTTCGAAACTGAACAAGAAATTAAAAGACAAAACCACAAGTTTGAGACCTTTTTTAGGATAATTGCAGAACGTGGACTTGCATTTCAACAGCGCAGAATAATTTCAAATCTTACACAAACAGCGGAAGAACGTTATGAAAATTACGTTTCAAAATATCCTCAAATAGTTCAAAGAGTGCCTCAATATGCTTTGGCTTCGTTTTTAGGAATGACAACCGAATTCTTGTCAAGAATTAGAAACAAAAGGATTTCCAAAAAAAGTTGAACTACATCAACCAAATTTCCTAAACTACTTCATTTTTAATCGTTGTAAGTCGTCTCATTTTTGCAATGTCAATAATGACAAACAACAATTTTAAATAAAAGTAAAATGTCAACATTACAAAAAAGAACTTTCACCGTTCCTACAAGATCACAAGTATCTGCAAACAATCAAGCAATTTTTGATAACCTACAAAAAGGTATAGGTTTTGTCCCGAATCTGTATGCCTACTATGCAAAAAATGAAACGGCACTGGATGACTATCTTACTTTACAAAATCGAAAGAGTACTTTACGAGCCAAAGAAAGAGAAGTGATTAACTTGGTAACGAGCCAAATTAACGACTGTCGTTACTGCCAATCGGCACACACAGCATTAGGAAAAATGAATGGTTTTACAGATGAACAAATCGTTGAAATTCGTAAAGGTTCAGCATCGTTTGACAGCAAGTTAGACGCATTAGTAAAGTTTGCGGCATCAGCAGTTGAAAATCGAGGCAGAGCAACCGAAGAAAGTAAGGAAGCCTTTTTTGCAGCAGGATATGATGAAGCCAATATGATTGATGTGGTAATGGTTATTGGCGACAAAATAACGAGCAACTACCTACACAACCTCACTGGATTTGAAATTGATTTTCCTTTGGCTCAACTCCTTTAATCTTAAAAAAACATTTAATGAAAATTTGGTTCATCACAGGAATTTCAAGCGGTTTGGGCAAAGCACTTGCCCAAACCGTTATTGACAAAGGCGATTTTGTCATTGGTACATTTCGTAATCAATCACAGACAGACAGTTTTAACAAACAACACAAAGACAAAGCACTTGCATTGACTTTGGATATTACAAACCCCAACGAAATTGAAAAGGCAGTTAAACTTGTAACTGAAAAGTTTGGACAAATTGACGTACTTGTAAATAATGCCGGTTATGGACTTGCTGGTGCTATTGAAGAAACAAGCACAGAAGAAACAAGGGCCGTTTTTGAAGCCAATTTCTTTGGTGCTTTAAAAATAACACAGTCTTTCTTGTCTCTTTTCAGAAATCAAAAAAGCGGGCACATCATTCAAATTTCTTCGCACGGTGGCTTTAAAGCCTTTGCCGGTTTTGGAGTTTACAACGCAAGCAAATTTGCGTTAGAAGGTTTTAGTGAAGCATTGGCACAAGAACTTGCACCACTTGGAATTAAGGTAACGATTGTAGAACCCGGCCCTTTCAGAACCAACTTTGCGGGAAGCGGTTTCAAAATTGTTGAACAAACAATTGCTGACTACGATACAACGGCGGCTGTGTTTAGAGAAAAGATAAAAAGTGTGGATGGCAAACAAGAAGGCGACCCAAAAAAAGCGTCCAAAGCCATTTATGACATCACCAATTCACTTACGCCTCCTTTGCGCCTACCCCTCGGAAAAATCGCTTTACTTTCATTGACTAGCAAATTGGAAAGCGTTAAAACTGACCTTGAAAATTTTAAGGACATCGCAGAAAGTGTAGTTTTTTGAAGGTGAGCAAAAGCATATAACTTCGTCGGGTAAAAGGCTTCACACGATAGTCCCTCCGGATTGGCAATTTTGTGGATTACTGGAATCTAAGAAAAATCATTATGAAAAACTAAACCTATAAACTAGCCCTGATAGTAGTGGAAATCCTTGTGAACCGGGGTTCGGTACAAGAGATTGTAGTGAAAAGCGGGACAACTGTTGATGAAATATCAAAAATTTCTGCTCCTTAAAAAAATCAAACTCCAATTAACTGTTCAATAATTCCAAAATCTTGTCCACATTTACATCGCTGTAATCGTTGATATAGAAGTTGCATGGTGGCAATTGTTCTTTGGTATGCGAGCTCAAAACGCCTACCACTTTCATTCCGGCATTTAGAGCCGCTGTAACCCCCGAAAAAGAATCTTCGAAAACCACACAGTTGGATGGGGAAACACCTACACGTTCTGCCGATTTTAGATACACTTCCGGATTGGGTTTATGTTGTTGTACGTCTTGACTTGCCATCATCGAATCCATTTTATCTTCGATTTTTAAGGCATTAATAATCAAATCGAGATTCGCACGCGGAGCCGATGTCGCAACGGCGGTTTTGAAACCACGGGATTTAAGTTGCTCCAAAAACGCTAGATAATGCGGAATGGTTTCTACTTTGTCTTTATAAATTTCACGAAACATCGATTCTTTTTCGTCTTCCAATTGTTTGAGTTCTTCTCCGGAAATGGGACGCTTAAAGAAATACGTCATGATATAACCATTGTGTTTTCCGTACATATGATCCTCAAATTCTTGTTGGGTGTGAGGAATTTGGTACTTGTCGAAGAATGCTTCAAAAGCTTTGCCATGATCCGGATTGGTGTGGCAGATTACACCATCCATATCAAAAATTACACATTGCTGCTTCATTATATTTGCTATTATTTTAAAAGACCGCAAAGATACAACCATTTGCATTTTCTTGAAGCCTAAATACGGAAACAAAATTTAATCTCTTTAGGTTTAATTCCTCGAAGCTCTGCTTCGGTTTTTTTTGCCACAGATTCACAGATTAAAAAGGATTTCTAAAAATCTCAGGTTACTATTTTACTAATACCTCTGGGCTCTGCCCTGAGGTAGTTTATTTTTTACCGCCCTTGATGAATCTATTTTCATTGACTGCAAAGCAATTCTTTCACTATATTTGATACACTAAGCTGACCATCTATATAATTTTTGAAGAAACAAGTAGCGAAATGAATCGAAAAACAAATATTGTTATTTTGGGTGCCGGTGTTGGCGGGTTAACCACTGCAATTGCTTTACGTCAAAAAGGATTTGAAAACATAGCCATTTATGAACAAAGAAAAACGGCAACTACAATTGGTGCGGGCATCATACTATGGGCAAATGCAAGCAAAATTCTCGACAAACTGAATTTATTGACTGAAGTACAAAAAATTGGAGGCCAAATAAAACAAATGGAGCGCTGGACTGATAAAGACGATTTTCTTGGATCCATTAATGTTTCTACGATTGATTCAGCAATTGGTGCTAACAGTTATTCGGTGAGTAGAAAGGAACTTCAAGAAATTTTATTGAAAAAAACCAACGATCTAAAAATCCCCATTTCTTTTAATCACAAAGCCCTACAACTATCTTGCAAAGACAATAAAGCGACTGTTTTGTTCGACAATGGAATTGAAATAAAAACAGATGTCGTGATTGGTGGAGACGGAAGAATGAATTCGGTTGCAAGACAGTATGTCAATGGAGACAACAAGCCTATTTATCAGAATTTTGTAAACTGGATAGGAATCGTAGAAAGCGACAAACCTATTTTTTCAAAGACCGATACTGTTTTAGATTTTTGGGGTTGCGGAGAACGTTTTGGAATCGTCCCTATAAATGAATTCAAAGGATATTGGGCTGGCGGTAAATCGTTACCTCTAAATTCAGCTTTTGAAAACGCTAACAATAAAAATGATTTATTGAACTTATTTGCTTCGTGGTCTCCAAAAATTGAAAAAATCATTCGGTTAAGCGCTGAAGAAAACATCAAGTATATTGAGGTGTTTGACCACAACCCAATTTCAAAATGGCACGAAGATAATGTATGCCTGATTGGGGATTCGGCACATGCCGCATTGCCTACATCCGGACAAGGCGCATGCCAAGCCATAGAAGATGCATGGGAATTTGCAACCGCTCTGGAAGAAGCAAAAACACAGGAAGAAGCATTTGCAATATTTCAAAAAAACAGACTGAATAAAACAACCGCCATCACAATGGCCGGAAGAGAATTAGCCAAATCTATATTTAATGAAGATCCCATATTTTGCAGTTTCAGAAATGAAAACGCAAAAAAGACAGATTATAATCTTGCTGCCAAGAATATTGCCCAATTATGGTCTTTGAAATAAAAATGTTTTAGATACTTTTATGAACTAAAAAAACAAACAACCATAAAAATGAATTATTTCTTTAGAAAAGCCACAGCTTCTGAAATCCCTGCGATATGGGAGATTTTACAACAGGCAATTGCCCGCAGAAAAGAAGACGGCAGCGAACAATGGCAGGACGGTTATCCAAATCCGGAAGTGGTGCAAAAAGACATTGAAAGAGGAGCTAGCTTTGTTTTGGTCGATGGCGAAACCATTATGGGATATTGCGCCGTATTGATTAACGACGAACCTGAATACGCCAAAATAAAAGGCAAATGGTTATCGAATACTGATTTTGTTGTATTTCACCGCATAGCAATTTCTGAAGCGTATTTAGGTAAAGGGCTCGCCATAGAAATCATGAAACAGATTGAAGAGTTTGCCCTAAGCAATAACATCTACAGCGTTAAAGCAGACACTAATTTTGACAATATTGCCATGCTAAAAATCTTTGAAAAACTGGGTTACAGTTATTGTGGCAAAGTATATTTTAGAGGAGGTGAAAGAGAAGCATTTGAAAAATTGCTTATTAAAGAGTAAATAAAACTCATTCAAGAAAAAAAGCACAACAACGTCAAAGCCCACATCACACCATGCTAACATTCAATAAAACCTATTTCATTTTCACCATCCTGATTTTTTTGGTGGAAGTTTTTATTGCCCTTTTTGTAAATGATAGTTTTGTAAGGCCGTATCTCGGGGATGTTTTGGTGGTGATTTTAATCTATTGTTTTATAAAATCGTTTGTAAAATTACCTGTTTTGCCTGTTGCCGTTTTTGTGCTGATTTTTGCTTTCACAATTGAATTTCTTCAATTTTTAAATATTGTCGAAAAACTGCATTTGCAACAATCTAAAATTGCCCGAACCGTCATAGGAACATCCTTCTCATGGATTGACTTACTGACCTATATTATCGGGATTGCCATTGTTATTCTTGCCGAAAAATATTGGCTCAAGAAAGAAATCAAAGATTAAATTAATTTTATAAATTAGTTATCGGGTATTTTTTAAATCAATTCCGAAACCAAATGAAAATAACCATACTAGACGATTATCAAAACGCAATTGAAAACCTAGACTGTTTTAATTTACTCGAAGGTCAAGACGTTCAAATACTTCATAAAACTGAAAGAGATCCTCAAAAACTTTCCGGATTATTAAAAGACTCCGACATAATAGTCCTGACACGGGAAAGAACCGAAATCACTAAGGAGTTGCTTGATTTGTTACCCAATCTAAAACTGATTAGCCAAACAGGCAAAATATCCAACCATCTGAATTTAAAAGAATGTACCTCCCATAAAATTGCCGTTGCTGAAGGAATTGGTTCGCCCATTGCCCCAGCCGAATTAACATGGGCATTGCTAATGAATACCATGAGACAAATTCCCCAAGCGATTGAAGCTATGAAAATGGGTAAATGGCAAACGAATATTGGTTCTACAATTCATGGTAAAACAATTGGTATTTGGGGTTATGGAAAAATAGGTCAAAAGATAGCACAATATGCCAAAGTTTTTGATGCCAAAGTTTTGGTTTGGGGAAGCAAAAACTCAAGAAACAAGGCCATTGAAGACGGATTTAACAGCGCCAACTCCAAAAAAGAATTCTTTGAAACCGCCGATATTATTACCCTACATTTGCGTTTAAATGAAGCTACAAACGGTATTGTAAAGGAAAGTGATCTTTTGCAAATGAAAAAAAACTCGATTCTTATCAATACCGCTCGGGCTGAATTGATTGAAAAAGGAGCTTTAATTTCTGCCTTAAAACAAGGAAAACCAGCCTTCGCAGGATTGGATGTTTATGAAGAAGAACCAATTTATGATTCTAATTTTGAACTGTTTCAAATGACCAATGTAGTTTGCACACCGCATTTAGGCTACGTAGAAAAAAACGGTTACGAACTGTATTTTGGAAAAGCATTTGAAAATGTAATCAATTATATAAACGGAAACCCAACAAATATTGCCAATCCGGAGGTTTTATAACAAATACACTTCAACCTTATCCCCTTTTTTCAATTCATAATGTCCGTGCGGAACATAAACCAGTCCGTTGGAAACTGAAAAAGAATTGAGCATAGAGGAATTTTGATGGCTTAGAACTTCTGCTTCACCATCGTTGATGCTGGCTTTCAAAAACTGACAACGAGTGTTTTTTACTTCATAATCGTGAGCTAATGAAACCATAACGGCCTGTTGGTAATTCGCTTCAGCTCCAGACATGATAGCCAGCGTTGGTAAAACATAAACATAAAAACAAGTCAGGCAGGCAGCAGGATTTCCGGGCAAGGCAAAAACCATCTTATTGTGCAATTTACCCGCAAACAAAGGCTTCCCCGGTTTTTGATTGACTTTGTAAAAAAGAGTCTGCACTTGCAATTCTTTTAAAGCACGAGCCACAAAATCATAATCCCCGACCGATATTCCGCCAGAAACCAAAACCAATTCGTTGCATGTTAAAGCGTCATTTAGTTTGTTTTTGGTATTTTCAAAATCATCATTGACTTCATACAAAGTCACCGCATCATAATAGGCGTCCAACAAAGCTGATTGCAGCATAATTCCGTTGCTTTCATACACTTTTCCGTGTTCGAGCGGCAAGCCCGGTTTGGTAAGCTCATTACCTGTCACCACAATACCAATCTTGGGCATTTGAAAAACCTTTACATGTGTAAAACCAAGTCCAGCCAAAAATCCAATTGCAGCGGCGTTTAGCAAAGTTCCTTTTTCAAGTGCCAAATCCCCTTTCGAAATCTGTTCGCCGATAGGTCGCACATTTGTTTCGGGTTGTACCAATTCGTCCAGCAATAATTGAGTTCCATTTGCAGAGACCTTCTCAATCTGAATTACAGCCTGAGCCGAATCCGGTACGGCTGCTCCGGTAAAAATCTTTACGGCTTGCCCCGGAAGCAATTGGACCAAATGCGAATCACCTGCTTTTACTTCGCCAACAATTTCATAAACCAAATCATTGTGCAGGCATAAAGCATAACCGTCCATCGCCGATTGGCGAAAAGGAGGCATATTGATTGGTGATGAAAGAGATTCGGCCAAAATATGTTTTCTAGCTTGAAAAAGAGGATATTCTACTTTGTGTAAAGCAGGCAAATTATGTTCTAATATTGAAAAAGCTTCTTGAACGGATATCATGCGTTTATTTTTAATAATTTCAAAATCTGAGTTTGATCTTAAATTCTTATTTTTGAGATAATTGTAAAAAAGCAGAATGTTGATCTTTAGCCCCGATAGTAACGAAAATCCTCTTGTACTGGTGTTCAGTACAAGAGATTGTAGCGAAAAGCGGGAGGATACTTGTAAAAAACAACAAATGTTCTGCTCCAAAAAATAATAATCGAACTCAAGTTCAAAAATACAATTCGAAAATGATTAAACCGAAACTTATCTATTGAAATAAAAAATAAATATTAGTAATTTAGTTAAACCTTTGAACTTTAAATCAGTCTTATAACGATAATCTAAAAACTCACAAACTATGAAAAAATTAATTATTGCCTTAGTATTAGGCATAGGAATGACTTGCATGGCTCAAGAAACACCAGCAAAACCAAACAGAGGAGACAGAGGTCAAATGCAAAACATGACTCCTGAACAACGTGTTCAAAAACAAGTTGAAAAAATGACCAAGGATTTAAGCTTGGACGCAAAACAACAAGAAGCTGTAAGTCAACTTTTGACAGAGAAAAGCAAAAAAATGCAAGACGCCAGAGCTAAAAGATCAGGTGGTGGACAAATGACTGATGATGAAAGAAAAGAAATGAGAACTGCAATGCAAGCCGAAAGACAAGATACTGACACAAAATTGAAAGCTATTTTGAATGCTGATCAATTCAAAAAATATTCTGAACAAAGAGCTCAAAACGAAGACCGAATGAGAGAAAGAATGCGTGAAAGAAGAGATGACGGTGGTTTTGGAGGAAATAATGGCGGCGGTGGTTTCGGCGGAGACGGAGGAAACAATTAATAGCATCCCGCTTATTTGAACAATAATCAAAAAGAAAAATTCCACTCATTTATACCAATTAAGGTTGGATAAACGAGTGGAATTTGTGTTTTATGACTTAACGTTTCTAGAACGTTTTTGAAACTTTATCAATCGCCCGGATGGTAAAATCCAAGTCCTCATAAGTCAGTGCATCAGTGATGAACCAGGTTTCATAAGCTGATGGAGCGATATAAACTCCCTCGGCAACCAATCCGTGGAAGAATTTCTTAAAGGTTTCATTATCCCCATTTGCTGCTGTTTGAAAATCGGTTACCGGATTAGCATCAAAATGAACCGAAATCATTGAACCCACTCTATTGATAGTAAAAACAACATTATTGGCTTTCAAAACTCTTTCGATTCCCGCTGCTAAATAAGCTGTTTTTTCTTCTAGTCTTTTGAAAATTTCACGATCAGTATCCAATGCCTGCAACATAGCTAATCCAGCAGCCATCGCCAACGGATTCCCCGACAAAGTTCCTGCTTGATAAACAGGCCCCAATGGTGCCAGGTAATTCATAATTTCTTCTCTTGCCGCAAAAGCACCAACTGGCAATCCTCCACCGATTACTTTTCCGAAACAAACGATATCGGCATTAATATTTAATAATTCCTGAGCTCCACCTCTTGCCAATCTAAAACCAGTCATTACCTCATCAAAAATTAGCAGAATTCCGTTTACTGTACACAACTCGCGCAATCCTTCCAAAAATCCTTTTGCAGGTGGAATGCATCCCATATTTCCGGCAACAGGCTCGATGATTATTGCGGCAATTTCATTTTTATTGGCTTCGATCAAAGTCTTTACATTATCCAAATCATTGTATTTGGCAAGCAAAGTATCTTTGGCCGTTCCTGCCGTAACTCCCGGACTATTTGGAGTTCCAAAAGTAACTGCACCACTTCCCGCTTGTATTAAAAACGAATCAGAATGTCCATGGTAGCAACCAGCAAATTTTATGATTTTATCTCTTTTTGTAAATCCGCGAGCCAAACGCACTGCACTCATACAGGCTTCGGTACCCGAATTCACAAAACGGATTTTATCAATATTTGGCACCATAGAAACTGCTAAAGCTGCAATTTGAGTTTCTAATTCGGTTGGCATTCCGAAAGAAGTTCCCAGTTTTGCCTTTTCAACAACAGCTTTTACTACAGGTTCGTATGCGTGACCTAAAATCATTGGCCCCCAAGAATTGATATAATCGATTAATCGGTTTCCGTCTTCGTCAAGTAAATAGGCTCCTTTGGCACTTTTTACAAATATTGGTGTTCCTCCCACGGCTTTGAAAGCCCTTACCGGCGAATTTACTCCTCCCGGAATTACTTTTTCTGCTTCAGCAAAAAGCTGACTGCTTCTTTGGTATATCATTATGATTCTTGATTTTAGATTTTTGACTTTAGATTGGACGAATACTATTAAGTTATTTCACTATCAGTTTTTGTCCAACGTAAAGCGCAGTATCCATTAAATTATTTTTCTGTTTTAATTCTTCAACTGTTAAATTGAATTTTTTGGAAACCGAATACAAAGTATCCCCTTTCTGGATTTCATACAAATTAACCTCATCAATCCCAAAATTATCTTCGAGCAATACTTTGGCTTCATCCTTGGTTATTGCTTTTCCTAAAACTTTACTATCATATTGGCTCAAATTGTACGTCTCAATATAGCTTATCAATTTTTCTGGGTATCTTGGATCAGTTGCATAGCCTGCTTCTCTCAAGCCTTTTGCCCAAGCTTTGTAATCTCCTTTGGGCAATGCAAACAAATTAGCATATCTTTTTTTTCCAGTTAACAACAAAGCATGGTCCTGATACGATTCGGAAGCTTTATCATATTTCCTAAAACATTCATTGGGAGAATCATCGTCTTTGTAAATTTTATCACCCGTCCAGTCGTTATGGCATTTAATCCCGAAATGATTATTCGCTGTCATTGCCAGATCTCCTTTACCTGCACCCGATTCCAAAATTCCTTGTGCCAAAATAATACTAGCGGGAATTCCATACATTTTCATATTATTCATTGCAACCGAGTTATATTGTGCAATATAGGCTTTGGTCAATTCATTTGTAGTCATTGGTTTTGAAGTAGTCGGCGATGTATTATTTCCACTGCTTCCTACTTGAATTGGTTTGGAATATTTCCACCCCACCGGTTGTTTTTTAGTCACTATAGCAGGTTTCGAAGAACCGCATCCGATAATAGTCCCAATCAAAAGAAATAAAGCTGTTTTTTTTAACATATATGGTATATTTGGGTGTTATGTTTCTATCAATGTTTTGTTTTTGCTTTTCAAAAGCGCATTCATTCCCTGAATTCCCTGCAATCCTCCGGTATGAATCAATAAAATTTTAGCATTTTTTGGAAAATAGTTTTTCTGTATTAAATCCATAACGCCAAAAACCATCTTTCCCGTATAAATGGGGTCTAACGGAACTTGTGTTTTCTTGTAAAACTGATTTATAAACTGAATCAATTCTTCATTCACTTTTCCATAGCCCCCAAAATGATAATCGGTTATTAATTCCCAATTCTCATTGGTCGCAAATTTACGAATTTCTTCCGGTAAAGTAGTCATTTGCCTAAGGTCGTCAGGAACGCTTTTTTCAATTAAATTTGAAGAAAATTTATTCATGGGCGTTTCATCTTTTAAAAAATCGACTTTTAATGCCGGAAATCCTAAAACTTTTTGATGAGGCAATGCACTATTGATTAAGCCCGAAATGGTTCCGCCCGTTCCTACCGCGCAACAAATAAAATCAAAAACACTATCTTCATCAGTCAGTATTTCTTCGCAGCCTTTTATCGCATATTGATTGGTTCCGCCTTCCGGCACAAGATAAAACGAACCGAATTTTTTCCTTAAATTAGCTATAAAATCGGGATCAGTTTTCTGTCGATAAGCTTCTCGATTCACAAACTCAAATTGCATTCCGCATTCCCGAGCAAACCGCAAAGTTGGATTTTTGTCAATTTTATCCCCCAATTCATCCCCGCGAATCACTCCAATAGTTTTAAAACCCTGTTCTTTTCCTGCATAAGCTGCAGCCGCAATATGATTGGAATAGGCACCACCAAAAGTGAGGAACGTTTCCTGCTTTTCGATTTTTGCCTGAAGCAAATTATACTTCATCTTCCTGAATTTATTTCCTGAAATAAAAGGATGCAACAAATCTTCCCTCTTGATTTCGAGGGAAATTCCGTTGGGAAGATTGTATGTTATTTTTTGATTCAAGCTTTATGAATATTTTTTTATTTGTACTAAAAAAGATTGCACGCAGGTTTCGCAGATTTTTGAATTCAATTTTCTAAACTTCTAAACATTTAAACTCTCGTATACTTCCAAAACCTAAAAAATCTCCTTTTTTCAAGATAATTCAAATCCTGTTCATTGGCGTAAGCCTCTCTTTCAAAACTGATATTTCTATAAGCCAGATTGGTGTTTTTGTACTGAAGCAAACGTACCGCATATTCGACAAAATACCAAAGAAAAAAAGGCAAAACGAGTAATTCTAATTGTTGGCGAAGATGTATTTTTTCGTGATTGACTAATACTTTGTTTTCAGAATCAAATCGATATTTTATAAACACAAATGGAAAAACCGTAAGTCCCCGATACCCTTTTGGAATTAAATATTTGGCAACAATAACAAACATTGATTATAAAATTTATAGATTTGTACAGATAATTTAGGCTAAATCAAAGAAAAACACAATCCCTAAATTGCAAATCTAAATAAACTAATGAGAATCCTAAATAGATTTTCAAGCATACAAAGAAATGATAGAACAAGATAATGAAAATAAATTAACAGAAGCGGAAGATTTTTATTTCACTCCTGAAGGTTACAAATGCTTCACCGAAAAATACCATTTAAAAAGAGGCTATTGTTGCAAAAGCGGTTGTCGCCATTGTCCTTATGGGTTTGATAAGAAAACGGGGGAGATTAGAAAATAGATCTTAGACTGCAGAATTCTTTAAAGTATTAACCATTCAATATAATTGTGGACATCCTTTCTTTAAAATATAGAATTAAAATTTACAAGTCCTATCACAGGTCGGATATTCGCTATCCATAGTTTTTTATGTACCAATTTGAAATTAGAAAATCCGAATCGATTTTTTAAACCTTTAAATTTTTCAACCTTTAAATAAAAAACTAATGACTTTCCAAGAACAAATTCAACAGGGAATCCCATTTATATTACCCCAGCCAAAACCGTTTGACGCAAACATTAACCACGCACCGAAAAGAAAAGAAATCTTAACCGAGGAAGAAAAAAAACTGGCGCTTCGAAATGCCTTGCGCTATTTTGAGCCAAAACATCACGAGGAACTGCTTCCTGAGTTTCGCAACGAACTCGAAACCTACGGACGAATTTATATGTACCGCTTTCGTCCTGATTATAAAATGTATGCCCGTCCAATCTCCGAATATCCAGGAAAAAGCGAACAAGCCAAAGCCATTATGCTAATGATTCAGAACAATCTGGATTACGCAGTCGCACAACATCCGCACGAACTGATTACCTACGGAGGAAATGGTGCGGTTTTCCAAAACTGGGCACAATATTTATTAACGATGAAATACTTGTCGGAGATGACCGATGAGCAAACATTGACGATGTATTCCGGACATCCGATGGGGTTATTTCCTTCCCACAAAGACGCTCCTAGAGTTGTTGTCACCAACGGAATGGTAATCCCAAATTATTCCCAACCCAATGATTGGGAAAGAATGAATGCATTAGGCGTTTCGCAATACGGACAAATGACCGCCGGAAGCTATATGTACATAGGCCCTCAGGGGATTGTGCACGGAACGACAATTACGGTTTTGAATGGTTTTCGAAAAATAAAAAGAAGTCCAAAAGGAGGTTTATTTGTGACTTCCGGTTTAGGAGGAATGAGCGGCGCACAGCCAAAAGCTGGAAATATTGCCGGCTGCATAACGGTTTGCGCTGAAGTGAATCCAAAAATAACCCACATTCGTCACAGTCAGGGTTGGATTAACGAAATAATTGAGAATCTTGACGAATTGGTTCAAAGAGTAAATTTGGCAAAAGCCAATAACGAAACCGTGTCTATCGCTTACCTCGGGAATGTTGTGGATCTTTGGGAACGATTTAACGAAGAAAACCTTTATATCGATTTGGGTTCCGACCAAACTTCGCTACACAATCCTTGGGCAGGAGGATATTATCCGGTCGGAGTTTCATTTGAAGAAGCCAATGCTATGATGGCAAACAATCCTGATTTATTCAAAGAAAAAGTTCAGGAAACCTTGCGTCGTCATGCAGCCGCTATCAACAAACACACAGCCAAAGGAACGTATTTCTTTGACTATGGCAATGCCTTTTTACTGGAAGCCTCACGAGCCGGTGCTGATGTACTAAAAGAAGAAAGCATTGCTTTTCCCTCTCCTTCGGGGAGGGCTGGGGTGGGGATTGATTTCAAGTACCCAAGTTATGTACAGGACATCATGGGACCAATGTGTTTTGACTACGGATTCGGTCCTTTCCGTTGGGTTTGTACCTCTGGAAAACGGGAAGATTTAGCAAAAACTGATGCTATTGCAAGTCAGGTTTTAGAAGAAATGGCCAAAACAGCTCCTATTGAAATCCAGCAACAAATGCAGGATAATATTCAATGGATAAAAGGTGCTCAGGAGAATAAATTGGTCGTTGGTTCACAGGCCAGAATCCTATATGCCGATGCCGAAGGTCGTATGAAAATTGCCGAAGCTTTCAATCAAGCTATTGTCAAAGGCGAAATTGGAGCGGTTGTTCTGGGTCGCGATCATCATGACGTTTCCGGAACTGATTCGCCTTACCGCGAAACTTCCAATATTTATGACGGTTCAAGATTCACTGCCGATATGGCCATACAAAACGTAATTGGCGACAGTTTCCGCGGTGCCACCTGGGTATCGATCCACAATGGAGGCGGCGTTGGCTGGGGCGAAGTAATTAACGGCGGTTTCGGAATGGTGCTTGACGGTACCCCCGAAGCTTCACGACGACTGACTTCAATGCTTTTTTGGGATGTCAATAACGGAATATCGAGACGCAGCTGGGCCAGAAACGAAGGCGCTGTTTTTGCCATAAAACGTGCTATGGAAGTCGAGCCTTTGTTGAAAGTGACCCTCCCCAATTTAGTCAATGATGAATTGCTGAAATAAGCAACGATTAGCTTTTGAAATACAAAAGAATATTTTGGAGCTAATCCTGCTATCCGCTGCAAGATTTTTTATAAACTCGTTTTTTTCTAAGAACAAAAAAGAGCTTCCGCTGGTCGCTTTTTTTGTTCAAGAAAAAAATACTCGTTTTTCAAAAAATGCTTTTCACTACTATCAGGGCTAACCACCAATTAAAGACAAGCACATTTAAGAAAAATGATTGCAAAAGTTATTTATTTTAACTAATTTAGAACAAATAAATTGGTACGATTTTTGCAGTAAATTTAAAGCAACATAAATCATATAAAAGATGAAAACATTCAAACTCTTATCCCTGTTATTGCTTTTCGTAGTTGCCTCGTGTGACACGGTAAAAGTATATTCTGATTATGACAAATCAGTAGATTTTACGCAATACAAAACTTTTGCTTTTATGAAATCCGGAATCGATAAAGTCGAAATTTCCGATTTGGATAAAAAAAGAATCCTGAATGCAATCGATCAACAATTACAGTCTAAAGGTTTTACTAAAAGCGAAAATCCTGATTTATTGGTCAACATTTTCACTAAATCAAGAGAAGAAATCAGCGTAAACCAATTCAACGCAGCTTATGGCTACGGATGGGGATGGGGATGGAACCCTTACATGTATGGAGGCCATACTTATGTAAGCTCCTCTACTGAAGGAACATTATACATAGACCTAATCGATGCTAAAAAGAAAGAACTTGTCTGGCAAGGAGAAGGTAGCGGAACCCTTTCTAAAGATATGGCTGAAAAAGATGCTATAGTCAATGATTTTGTTACCAAAATTTTACAACAATATCCTCCGACAAAACCTGAAGTCAAAGAAAATAAGGAAAAGAAAAAATAATTAGATGAAATTTAAACAGGCTCTTATCCTTTGATTTCTAAAAAATCAATACATTTACAGCCTGAACGAGAAAAATGAAAAACTTAATTAACATCGTCGTAATCATTATTATAATTATCATTTGATAATTATGGCGAGGTGTTATATAAATAAGTAAACAGTATACAATTTATGAAACCTCCCAAATCGGGAGGTTTTTTTATTTTAACCAACATGCAAAATTTAGCAACAATTATTATAGTAATTATCATTATTCGTTTCACATGACGAGTCAGGATTCTATTTGCTAATAAAGCCTTTCTCTGTCAAAATAGTGAAAGGCTTTATTTTTTTTAAACAAAAACAAATTATTCAGTTATGAACCAAGAATTTACAATTACACTTTTTAGTGAAAAAAATGAGACACTAATCAATAAAGTAGTCCTTATTTTAACCCGAAGAAAAATAAACATAAACAGCTTCTCTGTAATTTTTTGCAAAACAGTAAATTTATACCGTTTTACCATTACGCTTATTGAAACAGAGTCAGCAGTTCAAAATTTAGTGCATCAAATAGAAAAAATCATTGAAGTCTTTAAATGTTATTTACAGACCGAAGCCGAGCTTTCTACTCACCAAATTCTACTATTAAAAGTTCCGAATTCTGATGAAAAAGAAAAACAAGTCAGATCAATTATTAATACCTCCCCTATTTTCAAGGAAGCAGATTATTGCGTTTATACCAGTAAAATACATATAGAAACAATCCCGCAATTAGCCACAATAATAACTGAATTAGAACCAATGAATTCTTTTTAATTCAAAAATTTTAAATTCCAAATACTACAAAAATGACTTTATTTACAGCAATACAGCAAGCCCAAAAACAACTTCAAAATGTAGTCCCCACTACCCCTCTGATTGAAAACCTAAATTTATCTGAAGAGTTTGGCGCAACCATTTTATTAAAACGCGAAGACCTCCAAGTCGTTCGATCCTACAAAATAAGAGGAGCTTATAACAAAATAAGTTCCTTGACAGCTGCCGAAAAAGAAAATGGAATTGTCTGTGCCAGTGCTGGAAATCACGCACAAGGTGTCGCTTTTTCTTGCCATCTTCTAAAAATAATGGGTAAAATTTATATGCCAAAAACAACGCCCAAGCAAAAAGTAAAACAGGTTCAGTTGTTTGGAAAAAAATATGTAGAAATTGTATTGACAGGTGATACTTTTGACGATGCTTATGCAAAAGCCGTAACCGATGCCACAGAAAACAACAAAACATTTATCCATCCTTTTGATGATTTAAAAGTCATAGCCGGTCAAGGAACCGTTGGATTAGAAATTCTGGATACTTATAAAGAACCTATTGATTATGTTTTTGTCCCCATTGGCGGCGGCGGACTAGCCTCCGGGCTTTCAACCGTATTTAAAAAGCTCAGTCCTACAACCAAAATTATTGGCGTAGAACCTCTTGGTGCTCCTTCGATGAAAACCTCAATTGCCAATCACAAAAACACAGCATTAGATACTATTGACAAGTTTGTAGATGGAGCGGCAGTAAAGCAAGTAGGCGACTTGACTTTTGACATTTGTCAAAAAAATCTAGATGACATTATATTAGTCCCGGAAGGCAAAGTCTGTACGACAATATTACGTCTGTACAATGAAGAAGCAATGGTAGTTGAACCTGCAGGTGCCTTGACTATAGCTGCATTGGATTTTTACAAAGAACAAATAAAAGGCAAAACGGTGGTTTGCATTGTCAGCGGAAGCAACAACGATATTGAAAGGACTGCCGAAATCAAGGAGCGTTCTTTACTCTATGAAGGGTTAATGCATTATTTCATGATTCAGTTTCCGCAACGTCCCGGGGCATTGAAAGAATTTGTAAACGACATCCTGGGTCCTGATGATGACATTACTTATTTTCAGTTTGCCAAAAAAAATAGCCGCGAAGTAGGATCTGTCGTTGTTGGATTGGAATTGAAAAATCCAAATGATATTCATGCCATCAAAACCAACATGGAAGCAAAAGGATTCGAATACCGATATCTCAACGAAAAGCATGACCTGTTTACCATGCTAATAGGATAAATTAACAGATCTTTTTCAGCCAATTTTCTAATTATAGGCTACCTTTGTAAAAGTTTTTTATACATAAAAAAATGGCTAACAAAGACATAACAAACCTAGAAGATATTCAATTAATGGTAAATACATTCTACTCGAATGTAAGAAAAGACGAACTGATTGGTTCTATTTTTAACGAAAAAATAGGTGATCGTTGGACGGAACACTTGGAAAAAATGTACCGATTTTGGCAAACGATTCTGCTGGAAGAACACACATATTCCGGAAGTCCTTTTCCACCTCACAAACAACTTCCGGTGGAGAAAAAACACTTTGCCCGTTGGATGGAAATTTTCACCGAAACAGTGGACAATCTTTTTGAAGGCCCACTGGCTGAAGAAGCTAAACTAAGAGGACGAAGTATGGCAGAAATCTTCAACCATAAAATTGAGTATTTCAGACATGAAGCGAAACATCCGCTTTTGTAAAATAGAATATTAAGAAACTACCGCAACTGACAGATAAAGTTAGTTGCGGTTTTTTATTTACAATAGCACTCTGAATCTGATTTAAATGGCACGCAGAGACGCAAAGGAGCAGATTAAATCTTTGCGTCTCTGTGTGTCTTTGCGAGAATTGATTGGTTTTAAAAAGTGATTACAAAAAAGCCTATTACTTCCGTTTAGCCCCGGGTGAAGCGAAAATCCTTGTGGGTCTCGTCCCTAAAAGACGAGACCTACAAGATTGTAGCGAAAAACGGGTCCCATGTTTTCAAAAAATGCCAAATATTTCTGCTTCAAAAAAACATTAACTTTTTGTGAAATTGTAAATTTTATACCCAAAAATTCCTTTTCGAATTTGAATATCGTACTTTTGTGTAAATAACTATATCGATTTCGTAATGAACACAAAAATAAAAAGCAATCCACTATTAGACCGTTTGCCAAAGCATTTGAAACAGTTTATCAAACCACAGGATTATAGCGAATACACTCCTATAAATCAGGCGGTATGGCGATATGTGATGCGCAAAAACGTGGATTATCTTTCAAAAGTAGCCCACAGTTCGTATCTGGAAGGATTGAAAAAAACAGGAATTGAGATAGACCGAATTCCGAGCATGTATGGCATGAACCGTATCCTTAGCGAAATTGGCTGGGCTGCCGTAGCTGTTGATGGTTTTATCCCGCCCAATGCTTTTATGGAATTTCAGGCGTACAATGTTTTAGTAATTGCATCAGACATTCGTCAACTCGAACATATTGAATATACTCCTGCCCCCGACATCATTCACGAAGGTGCCGGCCACGCTCCTATTATTGCCAATCCTGAATATGCGGAATACCTTCGTCGTTTTGGTGAAATAGGTTGTAAGGCCATTTCTTCGTATAAAGATTACGAAATGTACGAAGCCATTCGTTTGCTTTCTATTTTAAAAGAAGCCGAAGACACGCCACAATCTGAAATTGAAGCTGCTGAAAAAGCAGTAGAAGATTTGCAAAACAACATGGGCGAATTATCCGAAATGGCTCAAATCAGAAACCTGCATTGGTGGACAGTGGAATATGGCTTAATAGGCACATTGGAAAACCCAAAAATATACGGTGCCGGTTTATTATCGTCCATTGGCGAGAGTGCTTGGTGCATGACTGATAATGTGAAAAAAATCCCTTATGATTTTTCGGCAGTTCATCAAAGTTTTGATATTACAAAATTACAACCACAATTGTACGTAACTCCAGATTTTGCTTACTTGAGTTTGATTTTGGAGGAGTTTGCCAATACAATGGCTTTGCGAACAGGCGGATTATCAGGAATAAAAAAACTAATCCATTCCAAAGCATTAGGAACAGCCGAATTGAGTACCGGTTTGCAAATTTCGGGCATCTTTAGCAATGTTATTGAGCATGAAGGAAAACCTATTTACTTTCAAACAGCAGGCAAAACCGCTTTGTCATATAGAGAAAAAGAATTAGTTGGCCACGGAACCGCCACTCATCCGGAAGGATTTGGAAGTCCGTTAGGAAAACTAAAAGGTATCAATCTTGCCATTGAGGATATGAGTCCGCGTGACCTAAAAGCTTATGGCGTTTATGAAGGACAAACTGCAACCTTGGAATTTGAAGGAGACATAAAAGTAGTTGGTGAAATTATTACCGGAAAAAGAAATCTGCATGGAGAAATTATCCTAATTTGTTTCAAAAACTGTACAGTAACACACGGAGACACTATTTTGTTCCAACCTGAATGGGGCAATTATGATATGGCCGTAGGTAAAAAACTAGTTTCCGCTTTTTCAGGCCCAGCCGACGTAAATAGTTTTGACCTGATATCGCATGTTCCTTCAACAAAAACCATTAAAGCCAAACAAACGGCGGAAAGAGATGATTTGGAAGTACTGTACCAAACAGTGAGAAGTATTCGTGAATCGAATGACACGAAGACTTCATTGGAACCTATTTTTGAAAAACTTCTAAAAGACCATCCAAACGACTGGTTGCTTTCTGTAGAACTGATTGAACTTCTAAACGCCCGAAACGAAACGAACTTAATACAACAGGTTCTTTTGCATTTGGATAATCTTAAAAAACAACGTCCCGAACTCAAAAAATTAATTTCAAACGGATTGGAATTGATTTTCGAGAATGAAGAAACGACGCATTAGAATTACTTTTTTTACCAAAAAAGTTTTTTCTTAAACCATTAAGATATTAAGATTCATTAAGCTAAATGATTCTTAATATCTTAATGGTAAAAAAACATCTTACTGTTTAATTTATATTTTTATAGTTTCAAATCTTGCTGTAATTCTTTCTCGTTTGCAATGACTTTACCTTCATATTGCAATTTCCATCCCATAGTATTGGTCAGAATCAAAATCTTGGAAAGTTCGCTTATCAAACGGTTTTGCGCATTGGATTTCAAGGATGACTTTTCTATTTTCTTAGCTAAATTGGCCTTTACCGATTTATTGATTTTGTTGTAATCGTCCCCTGTAAAAGGATTCATCTGGCTTTGCTCCACGTCATAAAATTGAATATCCGGACTTATCTTTATTTCTTCTTTTGGGATGCTTACAATCGTGATGGTTTTGTTGGCTTCGTCAATATCGTATTTCATTTGGTGCAAATCATAGGAGACCGTTACATCGGCATTGACAATTACCAATGCTTTTTTCTCAAACGAAAGCATATCCATCATATATTTCTGTTGGTTTTTATAAGTCACTACTTCTGAGAAATGCCCTTCTGTAACTACTAATTTACCCACATTCACGATTTGTTGCTGAATCAAATTAGTATTATAATCCAAAGACGATTCATCACCTTTTTTGAATTCACAAAATTTGAATGCCAAAGCAATTAGTACTAAAAGCACTGCTCCGACTAAAATTCGTTTTATTAACATAATTAAAATTGCATAAATGAATATTGAGCCACTAATGTAGCGATTTTCGACTGAAGATTGGCCTCGAATTTTTTATGACTTTCAGAATTCGGATTAAAAGGACGGTGTTGTAATCCCTTTTGAATACTTTCGATAACATCCATTGTAGAATAAGCCGTTTCGGAAATAGCAGATTCCCTAAATCTTTCCCAAATATAATCGATTGCCACCTGGCTCGGATGCAACATATCCTCGGCATAAAAACGATAATCCCTAAGTTCGTCCATCATAATTTCGTAGGAAGGGAAAATCCCCCTAGCCCCCGAAGGGGGAACTCCAATCGACTCGTTCAAAACATGATAAATTGCAGTAATCAAATGCGCTTTACTGATTTGGTTTTCAACAAAACCATCTTTCAGGTGACGCACGGGCGAAACGGTAAAAATGAAACTGCAATTTGAATTTATTGATTGAATTAAATCAATCGTATTCCTCATACTCGTCTCAATAGTTTCAACACTAAGCAATTCTTTGGAAAACTGCTTTTGAGGCACTTTATGGCAATTGGCAACGATAAAGTCTTTTTCGATGCTACGATATACCCAAGAAGTTCCGTAAGTAATAATAATATGGCTGGCTTCTTGCAATTGTTTCTTGGTTTCTACCAAAGTTTGATTCAGGTTTGTCAACAATTCCGCTTTATCTGAATGACTTAAATCCGAATGTACCTCAAAACAATGCCAACGTTCATTATGAAAAAAAATATCTTCTTCAGTGAACAAAGCCCCATTCACTACCCTATCTATAATTCTCTCAATAGAAACCGGATTGAAAATAATCCCAAACGGATTAATTGCACTTTGAAATTTAAAATATTGGAATTTATCACCCATATTCTCGGCAAAGCAAGAACCTAATGATACAATTTTGGAGTTGTAGTCTATTGGATTGGGATTTTTAAGTATAGGTATTTCGGTTGTAAAATTCATATTTATTTATTTATTTCTAAAGCGGAAATTTCAAGCAAAATCTTTTTCTCGCAAAGACGCAAAGACGCAAAAAAATACACTTTAAAAATCTACACCTTTATATTTTTGCGAAACAAATTTAGCAAAATCTTTGCGAGGTATAGCTGCAAATAGGCTGAGAAAAATTAAAGATTGTTTGCAATTCTTGTAATTCCATTTTTAATAAGCGATTCATTAAAATTAATCAACAACCCCAATTTCATACCTGTAATTTTTAAATACGTTAAAAGCTGTTTCGGATGAACATTCGCAATTTCTTCAACCGATTTAATCTCAATAATCACTTTCCCCTCCACTATCAAATCAGTTCTAAAACCAATATCTAAAAAGACTCCATCCCAAACTACAGGGAGTGGTTTTTGCCTTTCAACATTTAAATTCTGTTTAGTCAGTTCGTGGTAAAGAATAGCTTCATAAACCGATTCTAACAATCCTGGCCCAAGCTTGGTATGTATTTTATATGAAACATCAACAACAATTCTAGAGATTTCATTCTCACTCATCTTTTCTTACAAACATACTAAAAATCTTTCAAAAAAAATCAATCAGATTATTTCTCCAAAAAAATGTTTGACCAAAAAAAAATCTCGCAAAGCCACACAGATCCAAAGAAAACGATTGTAAACTTTGCGTCTTAGCGACTTTGCGAGACAATATTAAAACTTTGCGAAAACTTAACTACTTCACAAACTCAACCGCTTTATTCAAAGCCTCTGCAATTCCATCAACATTTTTACCACCAGCAGTAGCAAAGAACGGTTGTCCTCCACCACCACCTTGGATGTATTTACCTAATTCACGAACCACTTGTCCTGCGTTTAGTTTTTTATCAGCAACCAACTCTTTAGAAATATAGCAAGACAACATTGGTTTTCCACCATCGGCAGTTGCCAATACTAAGAATAAATTTGTTCCTAATGTTCCTAATTCATAAGCTAAATCTTTTGCTCCTTCTGGGTTCAAATCTACTTGTTTAGCTAGGAATCGGATTCCGTTAATTTCCTGCAACTCTTTTGCCAGCTCTCCTTTCATATTTTTAGCTTTATCTTTCAATAAAACTTCCAATTGTTTTTTAAGCGAAGTATTCTCATCCTGCATTGCCTGAATCGCTTTTACAGGATCTACAGCATTTTTCAAAACTTCTTTTATTTCTGCAAAAGTAATTAGTTGCGATTCAAAAAAGTCTTTGGCCGCTTCGCTTGTAATAGCCTCAATACGTCTGATTCCTGCCGCAACTGCACCTTCTGACACAATTTTGAAATGCCAAATATCACTTGTATTAGGAACGTGGGTCCCTCCGCACAATTCAACTGAATCACCAAATTTAATCATACGAACCACATCTCCATATTTCTCACCAAACAAAGCAATCGCACCTTCCTGCAACGCTTGTTCTTTTGGAATTCCTCTTTTTTCTACCAAAGGCAAACTCTCGCGGATTCTCGCATTCACGAAATCCTCTACTTCCTTCAATTCATCATCGGTTACTTTAGAAAAGTGAGAAAAGTCAAAACGCAAAGAAGCATTTCGCACCATCGATCCTTTTTGCTCAATATGAGTTCCCAATATTTTTCTCAAACCTTGGTGCAACAAGTGAGTTGCCGAGTGATTTGCAGATGTTTTAGCTCTTTGGATTTCATCTACAACAGCCACAAAACTATCGGTTAAATTGTCCGGAAGCGATTGTGTAAGATGTATGGTTTGATTGTTTTCTTTTTTAGTATCAATAATATAGATGATATCTCCGTTTGAAGCTTCAAGATATCCTTTATCACCTGTTTGTCCTCCGCTTTCTCCATAAAATGGCGTAGCATTGAAAACCAACTGATAAATTTCACCGTCTTTCACACTGTCCACTCTACGGTATTTTGTTATTTTCACATTGTGTTTCAAACGGTCATAACCCACAAATTCCTGTACGTCATCTTCAACCAAAACATTCCAGTCTCCTGCCGTTACTTTAGAAGCAGCACGAGAACGTTCTTTTTGTAATTGCAATTGTTCCTGAAATCCTTTTTCATCCAATTCCAATCCTTTTTCAGATAAAATTAAAGCTGTTAAATCGATTGGAAAACCGTAAGTATCATACAATTCAAATGCTTTTTTACCATCGATAATTTTCCCTGAATTACTGCTAATAACAGCATCCAATAACACCAATCCCTGATCCAAAGTTCTCAAGAACGAACTTTCTTCCTCACGAATTACATTGGAACACAAAGCTTTTTGTGAACGAATCTCTGGGAATGAACCACTCATTTGTGCGCTCAAGGTGTCAACCAATCGGTAAATAAAAGGTTCTTTTGTGTTTAAGAAAGTAAAGCCGTAACGGATGGCACGACGCAAGATTCTGCGGATTACATAACCAGCACCAGTATTTGATGGCAACTGACCATCTGCAATTGCAAAAGCAACTGCACGAACGTGATCGGCAATTACGCGAATCGCAATATTTATTTTTTCTTCGGCTTCGTCTTTAGCCTTAACGGTATATTTTGTTCCGGTAATCGTTTCGATTTCTCTGATAAGCGGAGTAAAAACATCCGTATCATAATTCGACTGAACTCCTTGCAAAACCATACAAAGACGCTCAAATCCCATTCCGGTATCCACGTGTTGCGCAGGCAATTTCTCAAGGGAACCGTCTGCTTTACGGTTGAATTCCATAAATACATTGTTCCAAATCTCAACTACATGAGGATGATCAGCATTCACTAAGGATTTACCTGAAACCAATGCTTTTTCTTCTGCAGAACGAATATCCACATGAATTTCAGAACAAGGTCCGCAAGGTCCTTGGTCACCCATTTCCCAAAAATTGTCTTTTTTATTACCAAGAATAATTCGGTCTTCGTCAATCAACGTTTTCCAAATATCATAAGCTTCCTGGTCAAAAGGCACATTCTCATCTTTATTTCCTTCAAAAACAGAAACATAAAGAATATCCTTCGGGATTTTATACACCTCAGTCAATAATTCCCAAGCCCAATGAATCGCTTCTTTTTTGAAATAATCACCAAAAGACCAGTTCCCTAACATCTCAAACATAGTGTGGTGATAAGTATCGATCCCCACTTCCTCAAGGTCATTATGTTTTCCGGAAACACGAAGACATTTTTGCGTATCGGCAATTCTGTTGCTTTTTGGAGTTCCAAGGCCTAGAAAATATTCTTTGAACTGCGCCATTCCCGAGTTGTTAAACATTAAGGTTGGATCATCCTTAAGAACAATCGGAGCTGATGGAACAATTAAATGCCCTTTACTTTCAAAAAAATCTAAAAATTGTTTACGTATGTCTTGTGATTTCATTTTTTGTCAATATACAGTATTTCGTGAATTATTTTTTATTACATTTCTAAGATGCTAAGTTTCTGATAGTCTAAGTATCTTAGCATCTATGAAACTTAGAATCTTTAAAAAAAAGAGTAGAACATCTGAAACATTTATTAAATTTGTTCGACTTACCTTTTAATAGTTTGCAAAAATAGGGTATTTTAAAATATGGCGAAAGTAAAATATTATTACGATTCTGTAAATCTGGCTTATCGCAAAATAAAAATCAGAAAGAGAAAAAAATTGGGTTATGCCGTTCTGTTTTTATTAGCCTCGGCATTGTTTGGTTTTTTGACTTTCATCATACTTTTGAACACTCCTTATTTTGACACTCCAAAAGAACGTTTGCAAGCACGTGAAATCGAAAATTTAAAACTGAATTATGCTATTTTGGACAAAAAAATGGACGAAGTAGATGATGTAATAGAAGATATTGAGGACAGGGACAACAATTTGTACCGGGTTTATTTCAACACCGCCGCCATTCCGGAAGAAGAACGAAAAGCTGGATATTCCAAAATAGACCGTTATACTGCCCTTAAAGGATATGACAATTCGAAATTGGTAATCAGCACAACCGAAAGAGTGGACGCTTTGAGCAAAGAATTGGCCATTCAGTCAAAATCATTGGATGAAATTGTAAAATTGGCAAAAGCAAAAGGCAAACTGCTTTCGGCAATTCCGGCGATACAACCCGTAAAAAATGAAAACCTAAAACGAATGGCTTCGGGTTTTGGATACAGAACCGACCCTTTTACAAAAGCACGAAAAATGCACGAAGGAATGGATTTTACAGCCAAAACAGGAACACCAATCTATGCCACCGGAGATGGTGTCGTGGCAAGAGCTGACAATACCGCTTCCGGATTCGGAAACCATATTGTAATCAGACATGGTTATGGTTACGAAACACTTTATGGGCATTTGAG
The DNA here is from genome assembly GCF_027111335.1 of Flavobacterium aquiphilum. Taxonomy (NCBI): domain Bacteria; kingdom Pseudomonadati; phylum Bacteroidota; class Flavobacteriia; order Flavobacteriales; family Flavobacteriaceae; genus Flavobacterium; species Flavobacterium aquiphilum. Next base: position 4,632,943 of record NZ_CP114288.1, read on the forward strand.
CAAATACAACTGCAGGCCGGGGAAATCGGTAAAAAGAGGAGATATTATTGGATATGTAGGCAGCACGGGACGTTCAGAAGCACCACATTTACATTACGAAGTGCACAAAAACGGAAAAGTGGTCAACCCTCTTAATTTTTATTACGGCAATATTTCGGCAGTAGAATACGTTGCCATTTCAAAAATAGCGAACCAAGAAAACCAGTCATTGGATTAACGATTTTAGGTTGCTGATTTTAGATTTCGAAAAATCACATAACTTATTAATATAAAAAATACATGCATATTGAACTACCAAAAGATAAAAGATATTACAGCATTGGCGAAGTAGCCAAAGCATTTGACGTAAACGCTTCCCTGATTCGTTTTTGGGACGGTGAATTTGATATTCTGAAACCAAAGAAAAACGCCAAAGGAAACAGAATGTTTACACCTGAAGATGTGAAAAACTTACAGCTTATCTATCATTTGGTCAAGGAAAGAGGATTCACTTTAGAAGGAGCTAAAATTCATTTGAAAGAAGGCCAAAAGAAAACTATGGATAAATATGAAATCATCAGCAAGCTGGAAGCCATAAAATTACAGTTAACCAATATTAAAAACGAGCTGTGACAATGGCATTTTCAATGTCAATGTCAATAAAAAAAACAAACTTTAAACAAATACACAATTAAACAATAAACTTTAAACACTTAAAACTAAACAAACATGAAAAGATTTTTGCCTTGGATTATAGTAGCAGTAGTACTTTTTGCAATTTACAGCTGGGTTAAAGGAATTAACAATACCGCTGTTGAATTAAGCCAAAATGTTGAACAAACATGGGGAGATGTACAAACAGCTTACCAAAGAAGAAATGACCTTATCGGAAACTTGGTAAACACAGTTAAAGGTGCTGCCGATTTTGAAAAAAGTACTTTGACAGCCGTAATTGAAGCTCGTGCCAAAGCTACTTCAGTAACAATTGATCCAAAAAATATCACAAAGGAACAATTAGAAGCTTTCAATTCTGCTCAATCAGGAGTTTCGTCTTCTTTATCAAGATTATTGGTGAGTGTCGAGCAATATCCTACTTTGAAAGCAAATGAAAATTTCCTCAAATTACAAGACGAATTGGCTAGTACTGAAAACCAAATCTTGACTGCAAGAACACGTTTCAATGAAGCTGTTAAACCTTATAACACACATATTCAAACTTTCCCTAACTCTTTGTTTGCAGGAATGTTTGGCTTCAAAGAAAAAGCGTATTTCCAAGCCGTAACCGGAGCAGAAAAACCCGTTGAAGTAAAATTCTAAATCCTCACAACCCCGCTACGGCGGGGCTTTTTAATGCATACTAAAAAAATCAAATAATGTCAAAAGTAGAAGATTTTTTAAGCAAAGAAGATGAACAAGAAATTGTTGAAGCTATTCGAGTAGCTGAGAAAAACACTTCTGGCGAAATTAGGGTTCATATCGAAGCAACAACATCCCTGGATCATTATGACCGTGCCATGGAGGTTTTTAACGAATTAAGAATGGATGAAACCCAATTGCAAAACGGTGTTTTAATCTATCTGGCTGTGGAGGACAAGACGTTTGTGATTTGTGGAGACAAAGGGATTAACGATATTGTCACTAATACTTTTTGGGACAGTACCCGTGATGCTATGGCTTCCCAATTCAAACAAGGATATTTCAAACAGGGATTAATCAATGGTATTTTGAAAGCCGGAGATGAACTGAAAAAATATTTCCCTTGGCAGGAAGGTGACACCAATGAATTGTCTAACGAAATATCAAAAGGATAATGGAAATAAGTCAAAAGCCAAAAAGCAAAAGTCAAAAAGCAAAAAAAGGATTAAACCTATTTCTTTATTTTTTAGTTTTCGTAAACAGCAGTTTTCTATTTGCACAATTTACAATCCCGGAAAAACCTGATTTTCAAACTTCGGTTTATGATTACGCCAATCTTTTGAGTCCTCAGGAAAAAAGTCAGCTCGAAGAAAAACTAATCAAATACTCCGATTCAACAACAACTCAAATTGTTGTGATCACCATTGAAAGCCTCAAGAATGAAAATGTAAACCAACTCGCTACAAACTGGGCACAGAAATGGGGAATTGGACAAGCGAAAGAAGACAATGGTGTCATTATTTTATTGGCAAAAAATGAACATAAAATCGCCATTAACCCTGGTTACGGACTTGAAGACCGTTTGACGGCAGGAATTGGCGGAACAATAATCCGAAATATTATCATCCCTGAATTCAAAGCAGGAAGTTATTATAACGGTCTTGACAAAGGAACCGATGCAATTATCGATGTTTTCAAAGGCAAATTCAAAGGTGAACGCAAGCAAAGCCACAAAGAGAAAGATTTCCCAATCATCCCGTTCATTATCATAGTTGTCATTATTTTGATTTTATTTTCCAAAAATAGAAATTCTGGCGGCAATTCCGGTAACCGTGGCGGAGGCGGAGGCCCTAGCCTACTCGACGTTATCATTCTGAGCAATCTCGGAAGGGGCCTTGGAGGTGGCGGTGGCGGTTTCGGAGGATCATCCGGAGGTGGATTTGGAGGCGGTGGCGGTGGCTTCGGCGGCGGTTTTGGCGGTGGCGGATTCTCCGGTGGAGGTTCTAGCGGAAGCTGGTAGAAATATATATCAGGAAAGAGAGTTCGGTAAGGGCTCTCTTTTTTATACCTTTTAAATTAGTACATCCCAAATACATCTGAGAGCTTTAATATTAAGCAAAATATTAACCATTCTTTATATGAAGAATATCGATTATTAGATAAATCTTCTGCTCAAGCTATAAAATTAGCACAGCAAATGATTAAAAATTCAAATGCTGTAAAATTACCTCAAAATATAAATTCGATTAAATCATATTAAAATGGGATACAGCTATTATATCTATAATTATAATGGAATAGATACATTATATAGAATTATAGGCAAACTACATGGTAACGTTTCAACTTTAGAGGCTTATTATGACGGAAATTGGAGTAAAGAATCTAAATTAATAAACCCTTTTATGAATAAATATGTGACGGGTTGGTTAGATGACAATGATGCAATGGATTATGAAACAGCTATTGGATTACTATATCATAAAATAATTGAAGCAAAACGTTTTGCAGTTGAAAAACATGGAAATCAAAAATATGGCATATTCCCTTATGAAGTCCACTTGATAAATGTAGTAAATGTTTTATTAAGTAATAATATTTTTCCTAATACGGAAGAGAATATTGATTTATGGATTTGTGCATGGTTACATGATGTTTTAGAGGATACAACTACAACAAAACAAGAGTTAATCTCTAAATTTGGAACTAATATTTATGAAATAGTCTGGTCTTTGACAGATGGCGAACATGGAAATAGAAAAGAAAGGAAACAAACAATGTATCAAAAACTAAGTCTAAATCAGAATGGAATTATTATCAAATTAGCAGATAGAATTGCAAATTTAGAATTTAGTATTATTAATTATAATCAGGAAAAAATTAATCTGTACATTTCTGAAAATGAAGAATTAAATAGACAATTGATCAATACAATTGTAAAAAAAGAAGGATTGACCTTTTTAAAATATCTTAATAACTTGATAAAAAATAATTCTTTAAATCCCATATCTGAAATAGAGTCACTTTTAAAAAACAAAACTTTATTAGAGGAGAAAATAGAAAAATTAATTAAGCTACTAAAAGAAAGCAACAAACCTACTTATCAATTTTTTGAAAACATTAAAGCAGAATTAGAAACTAACAAACAAAAAGCATTAAACAAATTAAAAACATCTTTTGTAATCACCCAACACGCAAACTTTAATTTTAACGAAGAGAAATTATTAGATGAAATAATTGAGATTGCTAATTTGTGACTCGACCACTCAGATATATCGGCAACGATAGCGAAATGTTTTCTGTACCCACTAAGTGAATCAAAAAAAGACACTACAATTATAAAATGACTTTGTTTCATTTCCTTTTTTTATAAAATAAAAATTAAATTTATGGGAATTATCAATCATTTTCCCATAAGTTTGAGAAAATAAGAACTACTACTTTTTTCAAAAATAGTGCCTATGAAATCCTTTTTTACCTTAACAATTTTTCTTTTAAATTTTCTTTTTGCACACTCCCAAGTTCCCACCCAATCCATCAAAGGAGATCCAGACAGCTTCTATCTAACGGTGGAAGGATCTAATTTAGATGACAAAAATCCAAATCCCTCAATTTTTGTTGAAAATAAAAAATATGGTATCAAGCAAAACAGTACGGTAATTGTAAAACCTGTTTATGATTATATTGACTTTTCCGAAGAGGATTTTAAAGTAAAAACCAACAACAAATTTGGCATTATAAATAAAAAAGGGGAAACCGTTTTGGAAACCAAATATGATTCAATTGGCAATGCGACACAATCCTACATCGTAAAACTGAACAATAAATATGGCACCGTTACTGACAAAGGAATTCCATTATTACCCGTTAAATATTCTAAAATACTTTATTCAAATAACATATCAAAAACAGCTTTAATAAGGGATGAGAACAAAGAATTAAAATTGGTTCTTGACAATGTCGTATCCAACTATTCCTTTGATAACATTCTCATCTATAAAAATTCGGCCATCATTTCTAAAAATTCCAAAAAAGGATTGATTGCCGAAGGAAAATTAATTTTGGAACCCATTTATGACAACATATCGAGAGACGGAAAAGTTTTAACCGATAAAGATTACATAAAAAAGACATTAGACAAAAACAAATATTTCATTGACAATACCCAGCAAAATATTTTCATAACACAACTAGGCCAAAAACAAGGACTAATCGAAAATGGCGTCCGAATCTATGCTGACGAGATGGACAAAATAAACAATGATTATTTGCGGGGCATCATAATTGTCGAAAAAGACAAAAAACAGGGAGCCTATTTACCCCACACAAAACAAAAAATAGACATGGACTACAGTTCGATTAATTGTGACGGTACCCGTTTCATTGAATTAAAAAAGAACAATCTTTCAGGCATGGTTGATTACAAACTCAACCAAATATTGCCTTCAGAATATGATGACATTCAGGTCATGGGAATGGAGAGTGCTTTTAAAATTATAAAAAACAAAAAACAGGGTTGGGCTTCCGCAAAAGGGGAAATTTTAATCCCTACAATGTATGACGACATAGATGATTTCAACATGTTCCTTTCAGACGGCGAAAGTTTCAAAGGTTTGTTTAAGGTAAAAAACAATGACTTAACCGGCGTAATTGATCAATCAAACAAAATAATACTTCCTTTAAATTTTGAGTTCATATTTGAAAGAAACGCTTTTATCTGCGGTAAAACCATGGACGGAAAATTTGGATTGTACAAAAAAGACGGTTCAGTAATTTTAAAGCCGGAGTATAAATTTATTTTCGAATCTGAAAATGGAAGCAGTAAATTGCTGTTTGCCCTAAAAGAATCTTCTTACTCCATCATCAATAAGGAAGGCAAAACCATTTATGACAATTCCATCAAAAAGTATGGATATATTCTAAATGAGTACAATTTGGTCTGTCCTTTTTTTGACACAGAAAATTCATTTTTACTCCTTCAAGACACCAAAAATAAATACGGCGTCTATGACGAAGTCAATCAAAAACAATGTCTTCCGCAGATTTATAACAGCATCAAGCAAAAACTGCCTGTCGAAAAAAACACCTATTTCGTCGTTTCAAAAAACAATAAATTTGGAATTGTTGATGACAAAAACACTACGATAGTTCCATTTTTATACGATGACCTGAGTTTTGACTTAGCAAATCCATATACAGGCAAAGAAATTATTCTGCCTGCCAAAAAGAACGGAAAATGGGGATTGATTTCGTTAAAGAATAAAACTTTGGTTGATTTTGGCTATCAGCACATTGCAAAAATTGACGACCAAAGAAATATTTTTAAGGCAAAAATTAAAAACAAGTACAAAATCATTAACGGAAACGGTAAAGCCTTATGCGCTGACTCATTCGATGACGTAGCTAATTTTGAAGGGAACGAAACATTAACTTTCGATAAAAACACAATGAAAGTCATAAATGACAAAGGTGCTTACACCGGTGTGAAAAAAGAAATGACTATTCATGACGGCTATAAAACTTTTGATGAATTAAAATTTGCGCTGATTGAAGCCTTGGAAAATCCAAAAGACGACAAATTAATGACTTTTTGTACTAAAATTGCGCCTTCAAAACACATACTTTATTATTTGACCACAAATGTATTTGACAAAAAATCGCTAAAATATACGCCAACACAAGATTTAATCGCCAAACAATATTTTAAGAAACTATCCGAGTTTAAATTAGACCGATGGAATGACGGTAGATTTTACAATAAAGGATCATTAAAATCGGTAAACGACTATACTTATATTGACGACAACGGAATTGTGACAAATTCAAGAACCAATGACCATGCTTATGGCGATACGCGCCTTATGGAAAAAATAATCCGAAACGCCGTAAAAGTCAACGGATTTTGGATTAGCTCTTATTTCATGCACCGCAATTTTGAAATATCCGATTATTAAATTGATGTAACAACATTTGGAACCTATAAATCAACACCAATTATCACTGATGAAACCCTTCCTCCTCTTATTACTCTTTTGTTCTTGCCTTTCAATTTATTCACAAGACTTCAATGATATTGACTTAAAAGAAATTCCCAAGGAAATAGAAGATATCAATTCTTTAATTCTTAAGGAGCCAACAGCCGACAACTATTATCTAAGAGGCTATTATTATTACCAAATCAAAAATTATCCAAAAGCCATTGCCGATTATGACAAGGCCATATCGTTGAACCCGAATAACTATAAATTTTATTATAGTAAAGGCAACACAAGCATTAAAATAAAAAATTTCAAACAAGCGATGGATTGCTATACAAAATGCATTTCGTTAAACAGTACGATTGCAAAAGCCTACTTCAACAGAGCGTATTCCAAGTCAATGGTTAACGATGCTAAAGGAGCAATCGATGACTATTCCAAAAGTATTTCAGTTAACCCAAAATACGTGCAGGCCTATGAAAACAGAGGAATGCTAAAAAGACAGTTAAACCTACACAGAGAAGCCATCCAGGATTTTGACAAAGTAATCGAAATCAACCCTGAATTCACCGAAGCCTATCAAAACAGGGCCTTTTCAAAAGCGATTCTTAGTATAAACGCCAAAAGTGATTTTGACAAAGTTGTAAGTTTAAGCCCCGAAGATCCGGAAGCCTATTACAATCGAGCCATCTATTTTATCAATTTTAAAATCAAAGGGGATTATTGCTCCGATTTAAAAAAAGCTAAAGAACTTCACTTCGACCCTGCAATTGAATTAATTGATAAGTATTGTAAACATTGATCTGAACATTCTAAATTTCGAGAGCACCCGATGGCGCAGATATATCAATGCAACGATAGCGCAGAAATATTTTCAATGCCCGCAAATAAAATCAAAAAGCCACTTCATTGCGAAGTGGTTTTGGTTTTTATAAGCTTCTATAAAATATCACGTAATTGATAAGACACAAACTTCTAAAATCGAATTCCGGGAAATCAATCTCCCTCAGGAAAACCAACCAGCAAACTTTCAATTTATAGGTCAATGAGGACATAAGATAACGTTTTAACACTGTCTGTTCTTCATCCCTGACTCTTGTTGGAGTTATCGTTCTTGTAGCACTCACATTTTGATTTAAAACCTAAACTCGATTAATAATACCATTTGTGAATATAAATAAATTTAGCCGTTACTTCATTTTTATATAAATCACGATTAAGCATGAACTTTAAATTAACACAGTCATTTCTCATAAATACCTTGAAAATAAAACATTTAACAATAAATTGTAATTTTTTTCTGAACTAATGATTAAGTTTGAAAGTGTAAAAAAAACACTTAATGAAAAATGTTTTTAATAAGCTATTAACCAATTAACCAACCATGAAAAAAACGCTAACTTTATTACTTCTTTTATTTTTTTCGCATCAAATCTATTCACAAAAAATAATCGAAAATCCTAAAACAGGTTATACTACTGCTCCCTATTTGATTATCAAAAAAATTGAAATTACGAATACTTCAACCATTCTTTCTTTTGAAATTTCTCAATATGCAGGATTTCGATTTAGCATACCGAAAGAAACCTATATTAAAGATGCTGCTTCAAACGAGAAATTACTAATTAAAAGTGCCGAAGGTGTTCCCATAAATGATATGAATGTAATACCAGAATCTGGTGTTATAAATTATAAATTGATTTTTGGAAAACTAGACAAATCCGTTAAAAAAATAGAATACGGAGAAGCAAATGATGGTGGCAATTGGCGTATTTATGACATTGCGCTACAACATTTACCTAATCCATCTGGCATTAAGACTGAATTAGAAGGAAATTGGTACAATACCGAAAATGCCAATTGGGAAGTAAGTTTTTATGATACAAATGCTATTTACAAAAGCCAGGTTTGGCAATATGATGCTGTAGTCTTAAAAAAAGGAAATAGTTCTATTACTTTGAAAAATAAAGACCAAAAAGTCACATTATTTGTAAAAAAAGGAAAAACAGGAAATTATTTTATTGGTGAAAACCCAAAATCATTAATAGCTTTTGCAAATACTATTCAAAATTTAGCTGTTAAAACAACTAACGATGACAAACCTTACGAGCTGCCAATTCTCAAGAATGACTCGGCTGTTTATAATGGTTATATTAAAAATTATAGTAAACAAACCAATATTAAAACTATTGCAATCCATATTGATGATATTATTACGGGAGAACAAAATACACAAGTTGCCAAAGTTGATGAAAACGGCTTTTTTTCGATAAAAATACCTTTGTATTATCCACACGAGGTTTGGGTGCGTTCTCCTGTTTTTAATGGTTCTGTTTTTTTAGAACCAGGCAAAACGCTGTTTCAATTATTAGGAGATAAAAATTCTCTTTATATGGGAGAATCAGCAAAGATAAATTCTGATTTAATTCAATTTAATCCAAGATGGTTCAATTATGATGAAGTGTCTAGTAAAATACTAGATATGAAACCAGCAGACTACAAAGCTTATTGTCAGAATTTGGCAAATAAAGAAATGGATAAATTGGAAACGCTAAAAAAAACTAATGCCATTGGAAACAAAGCTTATCAAGTTAAAAAATTAAACATTCAATATGACAATTATGAACATATGCTGGATTACAGCTCTAACTTTATGTCTGCTTATCGAAACAAAAATAAAATTCCTAGAGAACAAAGAGAGATAAACTTCAAAATGGATTCGCTTACCGCAGATTATTATGATTTTATAACAGATGAGCTTGCAAATAACCAATTAGCAGTGATCACAAATAGTTATCGATACTACCTTAATCAATTGCAATATTTAGATTTAATAAATTTAAAATCTGTAAGCACAAGTATCCTCGAAATTGCAGCAGAACTTCAAAAAAGGAATTATTCTTTCACAGAACAAGAGCAACAATTATTAGTCGATACGAAGGAAATAGAAACCTTACTAAAGAGTCCAGATCATAAAGAGTTTCAAAAAAAATATGGGGAAATTAGTTCAGCATTTTATACTAAACATCAAAAAATAGTTGCAGAAATAGCGAAAGAAGGTGATTTTTCTACATTGAAATTAGAGCAGTATTTAGTCAAAAACAACATCCCTATTTCTAACGAAGAAAAAGAATTTTTAGTGGCTGAAAAAACATTAGCGAAGTCTGCTTCTTCTCAAAAATTAAAACAATATACTTCTGTAGGTAAAAATCAAAGTACATTTTATAAGAAGCATGAAGCTATTTCAAGCTATTTATATTTAGAAAAAAGAACCAATTTTAGAAATAAAAAACTAGCTGAATTGCTGAATGTAAAAGTTGGTTTTGCAACCGATATTATGGCCTCTCAAGATGTTTGTAATAAAATTGTTTCTCAACTGACACCATTATCAGAAGAGGATTTAGTTCTTGCACAAAAACAATTAAAAACGCCATTCATTGCTGATTATATAGCAAAATGCAACAATCAGACCATTGCAAAAATAGAAGCCAATAAAAAACAAACTGGCTTTGTACTCAATGAAACACCAAAAACGGAAGGTGATGAATTGTTTGCCAGTATTATGAAAAAGTACAAAGGCAAAGTGGTCTATGTCGATTTTTGGGCAACTTGGTGTGGTCCTTGTCGTTCTGGAATTGAGCAAATAAAACCTTTAAAGGAAGAAATGGCTGAGGAAAATGTTGCCTTTGTCTATCTGACCAATCAAACTTCACCGGAGAACACCTACTCCGCAATGATTCCAGAAATTAAAGGGGAACATTATCGTTTATCTGCTGATCAATGGAATTATTTATCGGCTAAATTTAATATTTCAGGTATTCCTCATTATGTATTGGCAGGAAAAAATGGAGAAGTTATTAATCCAAAATTAGGACATCTGGATAATGAAGAATTAAAAGCTGAATTAGAAAAGAGAATTAAAGAATAAGATAAAAAACACAAAACATAAAGAGCTGTTTTTTAAGTTGATGACAGCTCTTTTATTATTAGAATAACACAGACCACTTGGATATATCAACACAACGATAACGCAGAAATGTTTTCTGTGCCCGCAAAGAGCATCGACAAAGCCACTTCATTGCGAAGTGGTTTTGGTTTTTATAAGCTGTAATAAAATATCACGTAAAAGATAAGACATAAACTTCTACAATCGAATTCCAGGAAAATCAATCTCCCTTATGAAAACCAGTCCCCTAGCCCTGATGGAAACGGCATCCTGTTGTCCTGGTCCCGATAGCTATCGGGAAGGACAACAGATATAGTGGACAGCTGGATTAAGCTCCAAGAAAATAATTGCACTAATGCCCCAAAAAAGAAACGCGAATAGCCATCGTTATTTGCAAAAATTAAAAAAAAAGCTATATTTGACACTTATAAATCTATTCTCGAAAAAAGAATCCATTTGATTTTATATTCATTATAAAAAAAATCAGCCTGAATGCTTTCACACAAAACCAAATATGCCCTTAAAGCGCTTCTTTATTTAGCCCAACAAGACGAAAACCATATTTCGAGAACTATTGAAATTGCGGAAGGAGCCAATATCCCTAAAAAGTTTTTGGAGCAGATACTTTTGGATTTAAAGAGAGGTCATTTTGTGGGGAGCAAACAAGGAAAATACGGTGGTTATTACCTTTTGAAAGATAAAGAAACCATCACTTTGGCTGATATTCACCGATTATTTGACGGTGCAATCGCATTACTTCCCTGTGCTTCATTAAATTTTTACGAGCGTTGTGCGGATTGCGTTAGCGAGGACGAATGCCATCTACGACACGGGTTGGTGGTTATCCGAGACGAGACTTTGAAAGCGATGCAAGGCATCACTATCGCCTCATTGGTAAAAAAATAAAAAAATATTTTTTAACTTCTACTAATTTTATAGAATTAATTATATATTTGCATCGAATTAAAAATCGATAACCAAGTAAATTTTCCCTTATGCAAACAATTAGCAGAAAAAAAATTGAAGTCAGACCCCAAAACAAATTAATAAATATTTCAAATGTAGAAAAAAACATCAGCCAACTGATGTGTATGTGTATGTGCTAGAATTAAAAAAAGTTAAATTAAAACTCTACTAATTACATATAATTTACATAATAATGAGAACTTTATACATAAAATCAATCGCAAGCTTTATATTTTTATTTATCATATCAACTGCGCCGGCACAAACCATTACAGGTGTTATAACAGACAATCAACAAAATCCTCTTCCGGGGGTAAACATCGTTCTGAAAGGAACAAAATACAATACAACTTCTGATGCCGATGGAAAATTTGACATTGATATCAGAGAAAAACTTCCGGCCACTTTATTGGTGCAATACGTAGGATATACCAATGCCGAAGTAGAAATAACTAAATTATCTACTGCCCCACTTCAAATTACCTTAACTCCTGAAGGCGAAAATGTGCTGGTTGAAGTTGTGGTTTCCTCGAGACGTAGAATTGAAAAAGCTCAGGATGTGCCTATCGCTGTATCGGTAGTAACAGGTAAACAAGCGGAACAAACAGGTGCTTTTAATGTGAACCGTATCAAGGAATTGGTTCCTTCTGTACAATTATATTCTTCTAACCCAAGAAATACAGGGATCAACATTCGTGGTCTGGGTTCACCATTCGGACTTACCAATGACGGTATCGATCCGGGTGTAGGTTTCTATGTTGACGGTGTTTATTACGCCCGCCCTGCGGCAACTACTTTAGATTTTATCGATGTAGATCAAATCGAGGTATTGCGTGGACCACAAGGAACTTTGTTTGGTAAAAACACTACTTCAGGAGCTTTTAATATCACTTCACGCAAACCAAGTTTCACTTCTGGAGCAGACTTTGAAGTAAGCTACGGAAATTATAACTATTTACAAGCTAAGGCTTCTGTTACTGGTGGATTAACTAGTAAAATTGCAGGAAGGTTATCTTTTTCTGGTACTTCACGTGATGGTATTGTTGATAATGTTAAAACAGGAAGACCAACAAATACATTAAACAATCAAGGCATTAGAGGACAATTACTTTATAAGCCAACAGAAAATACAAATATTACATTAGCAGGAGATATCACAACTCAGCATAATGACGGATATGCTCAGGTTGTTGCAGGAGTAGCACCAACACAAAGAGTTCCTCAGCGTCAATTTAACGCAATTATTGCTGATTTAAACTACCAACTTCCAAGCTTAAATGCTTTCGATCGTAAAATTGACCATGATACTCCATGGCGTTCGAACCAAGATTTAGGTGGTGCTTCGTTGAATGTTGACACAAAAATTGGAAACGGAACTCTTACTTCGACTACTGCATGGAGATTCTGGACCTGGGATCCATCAAATGACAGAGATTTTACAGGTCTGCAACAGCTTGCCAAATCACAAAACCCTTCCAGACAAACTCAATTTACTCAAGAGATTCGTTATGCGGGTCAGATTACATCAAAAATTAGTGGAGTTGCCGGTGTATTTTTCATCGATCAAACATCAAAAACAAAAGGTACCGAAGAATCAGGAAATGCACAATGGAGATTTGCTCAAGACTCATTTACACCGGCAAATACTGCATTATGGAAAACACCAGGTCTTTTTGAAGGATATGGGATACATACAGATGCCCAAATACATTCTACAAGTGCGGCAGTATTTGGACAATTAGACTGGGCTGTTACAGACAAACTGCACGTATTACCAGGTTTAAGATACAACTACGACGAAAAAAATGCAGATTATGACCGTAAAACATACGGAGGACTTCAAACCTCTGATCCCGCATTAATTGCTTTGAAAAAGAAAGTATATACAGATCAAAATTTCTCGTCTGATAATGACGATACGGACTTCTCAGGAAACATAACAGTAGCATACAAAGTAAATGACAAAATCAATGCTTATGGTACTTTCGCAAAAAGCTACAAACCTATCGGGGTAAACGTAGCCGGACTTCCAACTCCTCCTGCGGGACAAACTTTAGGAGATCTTGCAACTGTGAAACCGGAAGATGTTACGCACTATGAATTTGGAGTTAAAACTTCTCCAATAGCAAACTCAATATTGAACTTGACTTACTTTAATACCGACATTAAAGATTTCCAAACTAACGTTCAGGCAGCTGAATTAGGAGTAAACCGAGGATATCTTGCCAATGCAGATGAAGTACGTGTACAAGGTGTGGAATTGGATTTCAGTTTTGTCATTAACAAACATTTCAACTTCTACGGAGCCGGAACTTATAGTGATGGCAAGTATGTGAAATTTACAAATGCACCTCTTCCACTTGAAGAAACAGGAGCAGCGGTATCCTACAAAGATGTTTCCGGAACTAATTTACCAGGAGTTTCAAAATGGGCGGGAAGCTTGAGCAGTGAATATACAAAAGACGCAAAATTCTTTTCAAACGCGGGGAAATTCTTCATAGCTATTGACGGTTATGCCCGTTCCGAATTCTCGTCAAGCCCATCAGCTTCGAAATATTTAGTGGTTCCGGGTTACGCAATCTTCAATGGTCGTTTAGGTTTCCGTGCAGCCGAAGGTTTATCGGTTCACATTTGGGGACGCAACCTTTTGAACAAAAATTATTATGAGCAATTGTTACCTGCCGGAGGAAATGCCGGTCAATATGCAGCAGTGTTGGGAGACCAAATCACTTATGGTATTACGTTGAAATATTCATTGTAACCATTCAAAAAAAAATCACAAAGTTAATTTGACTTGACACATCAGTTGACTTTGTGATTTATATTATTTCAAAAAAAGACAAGACAAAAACCAAGACAAGTAGGACAAAATGAAAACAAACAAAAAATTATTATTGACGCTAGTGGTGCTAATTATTACAAACATCACGCCCAACAAAGTTTCGGCGCAAGAACTATCAGGAAACATCAGTATTTCAGGAGCTTTTGCTTTATATCCAATCACTGTAAAATGGGCCGAAGAATTCAAAAAAGCGCACCCAAAAGTTAAAATTGACATTCAAGCCGGAGGTGCCGGAAAAGGGATAACAGATGTACTGTCTAAAGTAACCGACATCGGATTGGTTTCCCGTGAGATAAATGCCGCCGAATTCAAAAAAGGAGCTTATCCTATTGCCGTTACCAAAGATGCCGTAATTCCAACCATCAGCGCTTCGAGTCCTTTCAAAGCAGTTTTATACCAAAAAGGGATAAAAAAAGAAGCCTTCAACAATATTTTCATCACCGGAAAATATAAAACATGGAATGTTCTTGGGATCAAAAGTACCGCTCCAATCCATGTGTACACACGTTCGGATGCCGCAGGAGCCGCAGAAACTTGGGCAAGTTATTTCGGTAAAAAACAAGAAGACTTACAGGGAGTTGCCGTTTTTGGAGATCCGGGATTGGCGCAGGCTGTGCAAAGAGATCCTTCGGGAATTGGTTTTAACAACATCGTTTACATCTATGATGCAAAAACCAACAAACCAACAAACGGAATTGTTCCTGCACCGATTGACCTTAACAACAATGGCAAACTAGATCCAAATGAGAATTTTTATGGCGATGTTGACAAACTGATTGCCGCTATTGCTGCAGGGAAATATCCTTCACCACCCGCTAGAGATTTGTATTTTGTTACAACAGGTAAACCAAAAAACGCCGCTGTAAAAGCATTCATAAAATACATTCTTACCGATGGACAAAAATTTGTTTCGGAGGCGGGATATATCAAACTTTCACAGGAAAAATTGAAAAAAGAATTAGGGAAGGTAAAATAATTTTCTTCTGAATAAAAAACATCCACCCTGCGCAAAAAACAAAAACTATGAAGGTTTTTAAAAGAATTTTGCCGGGGTGGTTTACTGCAATTAAATGAAAAATATAAGATTACTCAAGGATCGCATCGTCAGTAAAACTTTTCTAGCGCTTACCCTTTTATCGATTTCAACGGTAGTATTCATTGCTCTAGGATTATTCTACAAATCGGTGCCAATACTAAACAGCACTTCGCTTTATAATTTATTATTCTCATCCGAATGGAAACCTTTCAAAGAAGCCTTCGGATTTTATCCTTTTATAGTCGGTACACTTTGGGTAACAGCAATCGCCATTATCATTGCTTTGCCTTTATCAATGCTGACAGCTATTTACCTTTCCGAATATGCACACATTCGCATACGCAAATTGGTTTTACCGTTAATTGAATTGTTATCAGGGATTCCGCCTGTGCTTTACGGTGTTTGGGGAGTTTTGGTCATTGTTCCTTTGATACAAGAACATATTGCGCCACATTTTGTAGAATTCACAACAGGTTATTCGGTATTGGCGGGAGGAATCGTTTTGGCAATCATGATTTTCCCGCTAATCATCAGCATAGTGATTGAAGTTTTTGACAACGTGCCACAAGACTTGCGGAATGCCTCGTTATCATTGGGCGCCACACAATGGCAAACCGTAAAAAAAGTGGTGCTGAGAAAATCATTTGACGGAATTGTGGCCGCAGTAGTTCTAGCTATTTCAAGAGCTTTTGGAGAAACCATCGCCGTTTTGATGGTCTGCGGAAATATGGCACAAATTCCGCAAAATTTATTCGATTCAGCTTATCCTCTTCCGGCACTTATTGCCAATAATTACGGAGAAATGATGTCAATCCCGATGTATGATTCGGCATTAATGTTTGCTGCGCTGCTCCTATTTGTCATCATCTTTATATTCAATGCGCTTTCGAGAATCATTTTATATCGAATCGAAAAAAGAAATAACTAAACCCCATCCACATGAGAAAAATAGAAGAAAATATATTCAAAGTCCTGATGATACTGAGTACTATTATCATCAGCAGTACATTATTCATGATAGTGTACACTCTTTTCGCAAGGGGTATTGGCTCATTGACTTGGGACATGGTTTCAAAAATTCCCGAAGGCGGTTTCTACATCGGTAAGGGAGGCGGAATTTTAAATGCCATAGTCGGTTCGATTTACATCACTATTGGTTCGACTTTATTAGGACTCTTAATCAGTCTTCCGATTGTTATTTACATCAATGTGTATGCCAAAAGAAATGCAACTTTAGCTTCAATCACCCGATTGAGTTATGACATTCTTTTTGGAATTCCCTCTATCGTTTACGGAGCTTTTGGATTTGCCATCATGGTTTATATGGGACTAAAAACTTCATTGTTGGCAGGTATTATCACCGTAACATTAATGATAATCCCTATCCTCGTAAGAGCCATAGACGAAGTTGTAAGAGTCGTTCCGGAAGATATGAGCAATGCGGTTTTTTCCTTGGGAGGAACGCGTTATGAGTCGGCTAAAATCATATTGCGTCAATCTATTCCTGGAATTGTAACCGCTATTTTATTGTCTTTCGGAAGAGCCATTGGAGACGCTGCCTGTGTGCTTTTTACGGCAGGATTTACCGACAGTATCCCGACTTCCTTAGACCAACCCGCAGCAACATTACCGCTGTCTATATTTTTTCAGTTAAGCAGCCCTATTCAAGAAGTTCAAAACCGAGCGTATGCGGCGGCAGTAATTCTTACCATTATCGTTTTAATTATCAATATTGTGGCTAAAATAGCTAGCAAAAACCTTTCAAAAAATAAAATATGATCATTCAACCTCACATAAGTATTCAAGATTTAAATGTCCATATTGGTGAAAACCACATTCTAAAAAATATCAATCTTGATATTCCGGACAAAAAAGTAACTTCCTTAATCGGTCCGTCCGGTTGCGGAAAAACTACTTTGCTAAAAACCATGAACCGATTACTCGATCGGCAAAATGATGTTCGTGTAGAAGGTAAAGTTTTAGTAGATGGCGAAAACATTTACGACCCAAAAGCTGAAGTTACCCACATCAGAAAAAAAATGGGATTGCTTTCGC
This sequence comes from Flavobacterium aquiphilum, assembly GCF_027111335.1. Classification (NCBI taxonomy): domain Bacteria; kingdom Pseudomonadati; phylum Bacteroidota; class Flavobacteriia; order Flavobacteriales; family Flavobacteriaceae; genus Flavobacterium; species Flavobacterium aquiphilum. The sequence continues at coordinate 4,650,381 of NZ_CP114288.1, forward strand.
AAAGGCCTTTTCCTCTGCCAATGAATATTTATGACAATATCGCTTACGGGCAACGTATTCACGGTAATCACAATAAAAAAGAGCTTGACGAAATCGTAGAAAAATACCTCCGTGGAGTAAATCTTTGGGACGAAGTAAAAGACCGATTGAAATCGCCTGCCACCCGACTTTCGATTGGACAACAACAAAGATTGTGCTTGGCTAGAGGATTGGCGATTGAACCGGAAATTATCTTGGGAGACGAGCCAACATCGGCTTTAGACCCTATTTCAACCCAAGCGATTGAAGAATTATTTATGCAGTTGAAAGACAAATACACGATTGTTTTGGTGACTCACATTTTGCGTCAGGCACGAAGAGTTTCAGATTATATTGGTTTTGTTTATATGGGGGAAATCATTGAATTTGGCCCAACTGAAGAAGTGCTTTTGAATCCAAAAGAAAAACTGACCAAAGATTACGTAAAAGGCTTTTTGGTTTAAGCGAAAAAATAAATTCTATTTATATGATAGAGTTTATATATATTTGCCAAAAATTTAAAAAACCTTCATGAAGACCATTAGATTATTTTGCCTTTTGCTGATATGTTTCGCATCCAAAGCACAGACCGAAAAGAACATAGACCATCAAAGTTTACTCTGGACACGTTATTACAACCAATTGACAATAAATAATAAATGGGCCATTCATACTGAATTTGATAATCGAATTTTTATAAATCCTGTAGAAGAAAATCTATACGTTTTTCGCATACATGGACGATACAAAATCAACAATAATGTAGATTTCGGGGCAGGTTATGCCTATTTCTCGGTAGCTACACAAGACCCCGAAGTCACTTATGATTTTAGAATACCGGAACACAGAGGACAGCAAGACGTCACTTTGAAGCAGGAATTTGGCAATTTCACATTGAATCAACGCTTACAAGTAGAAGAACGATTCATTCACAATGCCAATAAAGTAGAATTGCTTCCAGGAACAACTTTTTCATGGAGATTCAGATACCGTCTTCAGGGAGAATATTCTTGTTGGAAAAAGGATAGTCAATACCTAAAAGGGATTGTTTATGACGAATTGATGATTAATGCAGGAGAAAGCATTGTAAAAAACACTTTTGATCAAAACCGAATTTACGCCGCTTTGCAATACGGAATCAACAAAAATTTTGCAGTGGAATTAGGTTATTTGAATAGTTTCCAACAGCGTGCGAGCGGTGTTGATTATTTTGATCGTGATATTATCCGATTTACCCTTTTCCATAAAATAAAATTGAAAGAAAGACAAAAAACACAAACCAATTAAGGTCTAAGCTTTTTGGTTTGTTTAATGACAAAAACTGCATCGAAAAACCAAACCAAATGAGTACGGAAAAACCGAATTATACCTTAATTGATCTCATAAAATATTTTCTCAAGTTAGGCACGACAGGTTTTGGCGGTCCGGTAGCATTGGTTGGCTATATGCATCGTGACTTGGTTGAGAATAAAAAATGGATTAACGAATCCGATTTTAAGGAAGGATTGGCGTTGTCACAATTAGCCCCCGGTCCTTTGGCCGCCCAATTGGGAATTTATATGGGTTTTGTGCACTTTGGTATTTTGGGAGCAACCCTTTCCGGATTGGCTTTTGTCCTTCCTCTTTCTTAATGGTGGTTTTATTGGGAATTGCCTACCAAGTCTATGGTGGTTTGCCGTGGATGCAAGCAATTTTTTACGGCATAAGCGCAGCAGTAATTGGCATCATTGTTTTGAGTTCCTACAAACTGACCATTAAATCCATCAGCAAATTTGAAATCCCTGCCATAAAAAGCAATTGGTTTCTTTGGTTATTTTATATTACAGCTATCATAATTACTGCTGTTACCCAAAATGAAGAACTGCTATTGTTTGTTGCTTTTGGTTTTATCTACATGATTGCAAAAGCGCCTCCGCAATGGATAAAACGACCAAAGGCAGCATCTTTCTTTTTACTCTCAACGGTTGGATTTTCAACTATTGATTTAGGAAAATTAGGAGACCTTGCCTGGTTTTTTATCAAAGCCGGAGCCTTTGTCTTTGGGAGCGGACTTGCCATTGTTCCATTTCTGCACTCCGGTGTTGTGGTAGAACATCATTGGCTTACCGAAAATCAATTTCTTGATTCTGTAGCGGTAGCCATGATTACTCCGGGCCCTGTGGTAATTACGGTAGGATTCATAGGTTATTTGGTTTCTGGATTTACGGGGGCGAGTATTGCGGCACTTGGAGTCTTTCTACCCTGTTATTTGTTTACCGTTATTCCGGCTCCTTATTTCAAAAAGATATCCCAAAACAAAAGTATAAAAGCTTTTGTTGACGGAATAACAGCCGGTGTAATTGGTGCTTTGGTCGGTGCCGTAATTGTGATTGCTACCCGTTCGATTGTGGATATTCCGACAGCGCTGATAGCGATAGGAACGGTTTTGGTTTTGATTTATGTGAAAAAGCTGCAGGAACCTCATATTATTGGGATTGCAGCGCTTTTGGGTATTCTATTGAAGATGTTATAATAATATTTAAAACAAAATATTAAACCGTTAGGCTGCGTAAATCTGCGTGCTAATTTTTTCACGCAGACTTATGCAGATTCTTTTTTCTGATTGTAAAAAAGCAGAATGTTTCTCTTTAGCCCCGATAGAAATGAAAATCCTTGTATGCCGGGGTTCGGCATACAAGATTGAAATGGATAGCGGGAACAATGTTGATTAAAACACCAAATGTTCTGCTCCAAAAAAGAATGATCAAGTAAAAAAAGTAGTCCTAAATTAGGCTAGTTTTCCCCTCTTTTTTAAGAATTGATTAGTTCTGAATTAACTAAAATTTGTTAAAACTAGTCGTAACTTTAATAGAAAAGTTGAGGCCATGAAAAATTTCGCAATTAAACTGACATGGTTGACCACCATTTATGTTGTAGTTTTTGCGGCACTGTGCCAAACAAAACTACTTTTTCCGGTTGTAATGGGTCTGTACCTTATTGGTGTGTGTCTATATTTGTATTTAGTTTATACTGTTTTGCACGATGAGGGATACAAAACAAATAAGAGATTTAAAGATTGGTATGGCGACCATCCTAGATAGAAATCTTTAGAAACACAAAAAAAGTCCCAAACACAAAATAGCGTGTTTGGGACTCAAAACAAAAATCTAATATTTACTTTCTCTTAGACCTAAAAAGGTCTCGGTGGCCCATCCCCCATCATCATTCGTCCTCCTCCTTCTCTTGGGCGATCCATACTTCTTCCTCCAAAACTACCCAATTTGTATGACAGGGAAAACATCACGTATCTTTTCAAAACTGTATTTTCTTCATCACGAATGGTCGTAGCTGATATAGTTCTTGTAGCACTTTGATTTTGATTCAAAATATCATAAACTTTTACTTTCAAAGCCATTGTTTTTTTCAAAAAGGCGTATGACAAACTCGTGTTCCATAAATAGAAATCTTTATTGAAATCTCCAGACAAATTAGAGTTGTAAGTATAACCGAAATCATTACCCCAAATCCAATTTGTAGGCCAATAACTGGTTGTCTGTAAATTGATTCGGTGTACAACAGCCGAAGTTGCACTCAATGAAGAATTCACATATCTGGATTCGTTATAAGACAAATTGTATGAAGGCGCAATCGTAAGCAATTCTCCATAATCATAACTAAAGTAAACTCTTGGCGAAATCCCTAATGATTTTGCATCGTACAAAATACCATTTGTGTATCCTTTATCCAAAGAATAAGAACCGTTCAAGCCTAGACCATATCTGAAAGTGCTTGCCTCACTTTTAATAGTTTGTCCCCAGTTTCCTCCCACAGAAGTAGTGTAGGTCCCTGAAACATTTTTGTAAGTTGTATTCTTTTTACCACTGGAATCAAAGTTTGAGAAACTAACAATATCATTGTCAAAGAAATCTGCCCTTGCAAACAAACCGTATCCAGAACGAGTACGCATGTCAAAATTTCTATAAAAAATATTCAGACTGTTTTTCTCCGTTGGATTCAAATCAGGATTTCCTATCACGGTATTCAACGGATTTGTCAAGTTCGCCACCGGCAATAATTGTCCGGATGAAGGAAGACTATTGGAATACTCATATCTTATCGTCACCCCTTTTGTTCTATCAACTGAATATCTGATTTGGGCACTACCATACGGTAAAATATATTTCTGATCCAAATCGGTGTTTTTATTTAGATATAAGGAATGATTATCAAAATCAACTATCGATGTGCTTGAGTTCAGGTTAAAAGTGAATTTGTTTTTCTCAAAAGTAAGTCCCGCTTTTGGAGCAATAGAGTTTTGCGTCGAAGTAGTATAATTAGTAAATGCATTGTTCAATGACGAATAAGTACCTGTCGCCACATCATAATCATACGTTTTAACATCATTCACATTGTTTGACCAACCAAAATCAGAACCTAAACGGATTCTCAACGAATCGGTTATTGGCTGTGTATATTCCAATTCAGCCGAATACGAATCTGAACTGCTCTCAGTTTTTCCGTTTTGATTTCTCAAATCATCAGGGCGATTACCTTGATGAAAAACAGTTTCGGACGTATTTATACCGTCTGAATCACTTTTTGAATTACTATTAGAGAAAACAAAACTCAGGTTTTGCGATTTCTTTTTGAATGCCTTATTAAAGTTTATCGTATTTCCAAAACTTGTAGAGGTACTCTCTTTATAGGATTTGGATTTACTTTCATTTAAAGCTACCTGATTGTCATCTACAGTATTACTGAAAGATTCCGAATTACTGTTTGAACGGTTTTGCTCAATTTTTGGTTGAAATACAATTCGGGTATCCGGGTTTACTTTGTATTCAAACTCAAAGTTGGCTTTGTTTCCTGTATTTTCATTTCTGGATTTTGCGTCAGATTCCGTATAATTATTACCATCCGATTTTAATTCGGCATAATTAGCTTTGGTTTCGTTTTTAGTTACCGTATTTGCAAAATTGTAACTTCCCATCGCTTGAAAGTTCTTAGCCCATTCATCATTATAATTCAATCCTACCAAGTTTGATGTCGTTATCCCTTTTCCGTTAGTCACACCACTGCTTCCTCGATTATTCCCTCTGTTATTTCTTCCTCCTCCCATATTATCAAATACATCGTCCATTGTAAAACCCGTTGAATTGATATTATTAGAAGAAGCCAACAAACTTATTTTTCGTTTGTTATTAAAATAATTCAATAAAAAGCTGGATTCATAACGGTCATCTGATCCATATCCTCCAAGGAATTTCCCAAAGTATCCTTTATTTTTCTTTTCATCAATAGTAAAATTGATACTTGAATCGTCAGAAGTTGATGCTTCTTTTGATAATTCCTGCTTTTTGGTTTTATAATCCGATACCTGAACTTTACTGATTACTTCGGCCGGTAAATTTTTAAGGATTATCGCTCCATTCTTGTCAAAAAATGTTTTTCCGTTTACCAAAAACTGGCTTACATTTCGCCCATTTACTGTAACATTTCCATCATTATCAACCTCTACTCCTGGTAATTGCTTCAACAAAGTTTCGACATTGGCATCCGGGCGCACTTTATAAGAAGCGGCATTATACTCCAGCGTATCTTTTTTTACACGGATTGGCGGAGCATCGCTTTTTATCACAACAGTTTCTAATTCATTTGGATTTTGAGTCAGATATACTTTTCCAAAATCTTTACTTGCCAAAATTCCGGTTTGTTTAGCCACAAAGTTTTTGTACCCCATGAAATTGACTTTCAAATTAACAGGCTTATCGTATTTTTTAATGTTGAATTTAAAAAGACCATTTTTATCGGTAGTCGTGTACTCTATAACGGCCGAGTCTTTTACAGTTGAAAAATAAACCGTAGCACCAGACAATGGAGCTTTGGTCTCAGCATCATACACTCCTCCTTTTACAATAATGGCATTTTGTGCATTAACAACAGAAAAAAACTGAAGTAGAAATAAAAAAGAAAAAAATCTGGTCATGAAAAACTTTGTTACGATCAGCCTGTAAGACACACAAACAAAAGAATGGTTTAACAGCGCACCTGTTTTTTAACATTAAAAAATAAAAAAAATAAAAAAACACTTCAATAACAGCCATTTATACCATAAAAAAAATCCCGGTTACCCGGGATTTTCATCAGTATAAAAAATTAATCGCGCTCTTTACCATTTCCTGGACCTAAATTGGTTTTGTAAAAATTATCATAAAAACCTTTATGATCGTGCACTCCATTATTTTTGGCATACTCTTCCCAGGACTTTATCAAATTTGCTTTAATATCAGGATAGATTTTGGACAAATCGTTAGATTCTATAGGGTCTTTATCTAGATCATACAATTCCCATTCTCCGGTACCGAAAGGAACAGGAAGCCTCAAAATTTTGTATTTTCCTTTTCTATATGCTTTCATTTCAAAAAGTTCCCAACCCATGCCTTCTTCATGCAAAACGGTCGAAGTACCGTTCAAAAGAGGCAACATTGATTTACCAATGAATTTGTTGGCTATTTTCTTTCCTTTGTATTGTTTAGGAAGTTTTGCTCCCGTCAAATCCAAAATGGTTGGCAAAATATCGGTAACGTGTGCGAAAGCAGCATTCCATTTACCGTTGTTATTTACTGATTGAGCAGGCATTTTGACAATCAAAGGCGCTTTAATTCCTCCTTCGGACGTAAATCCTTTGAAAAATCTAAAAGGAGAAGAAGATGCTTTAGCCCAAGCGGGTCCCATTTCAACAAAAGATCCTTTCAAGCCTTTGTTTTTCATCGAATTATCAAATGTGCTTAAATATTTGCCATCTGCATTACCTGGATATGTAGCTGCCACGGCACCATTGGCACCATTGTCCGACATAAAAACAATCATCGTATTGTCATATTTGCCTTCTTTTTTCAAATAGTCAAAAATTCGTCCGATACTCATGTCCATATAATCAAGCATGGCGGCATACACCTCCATATCTCTGGCAAATTCTTCTTTCTTTTCTTTTGGTAATTTATCCCACTTGGGAATACTCGGATTAACATAAGCCTCTTTTAAATCTTTAGGGATTATCCCTAATTTCTTTAAATTATTGAAGCGCATTAAGTTCAATACATCCCACCCGGAATCGAATTTACCTTTGTATTTGTCGATATATTCTTTAGGAGCCTGCAAGGGATCGTGCACTGCGGTAAAAGATTGGTATGCAAAGAAAGGTTTCTGATCGTTCTTATTACGGTCAATAAACTTTATAATCGAATCGGTATAATTTCGAGTTGAGTAAAAATCTTCAGGCAATTCAACCACTTTCCCATTTCGGGTGTATGTCATGGATTGTAATGGAGACAACGGTCTTTGATCGTTTGCGTGACTTCCTCCTCCGGTGCCAAGAATAAAGGTTTCTTCAAATCCTCGTTCAAACGGATTCTGACCAGCATCTTCACCCAAATGCCATTTTCCAACCATATAAGTATGGTATCCATTTTCACGCAGAATTTCAGGCAATGTAATAATCGACTTATTCAAACTCCCGGCATATTCCGGAAGATTTAATTTATGTAATTCCGGATAATCCATTTCGTGCATAATACCGAGACCCGCGACATGATTATCACAACCCGTTAAAAGCGAAGATCGTGTAGGCGAACATGTAGGTTGCACATAAAAATTTGAAAAAAGCTGACTTCCCTTCGAAAGGTTATCTATAACTGGCGTATTAATATTGCCTCCATAACAACCTATGTCACTAAATCCTAAATCATCTGCAACGATCAAAAGAACGTTGGGTTTTTCTAAAACCGAATCATTTTTCTCCTGATTTTTTTTACAGGAAACCAAAGCCAATACAGCAAAAAAGGCGACAAAACATTTTTCAAATTTCATAATCCTAATGTATTTAATATTAAATCTATTATTTTCTCATAAAGAACACATAATAATACCATTTATACCAATAAAACAGTATAACATTTAACTTAAAAACAAAAATAGCATAAAAACGATAAAAGCAATAAAAAAATCCCGGTTACCCGGGATTCAATTTATTTTTCTCTGATATAGATATCTATCGGCACTCCTGCGAAGTCCCAATTTTCCCTAATCTTATTTTCAAGATAACGCTTGTAAGGCTCTTTTACATATTGAGGCAAATTGGCAAAAAACACAAACTGAGGTGTTGGCGTTGGCAACTGCATACAATATTTGATTTTTACATACTTCCCTTTCATTGCCGGTGGCGGATAAGATTCAATCACTTTCAACATGAATTCGTTGAACTTTGAAGTAGGAATACGTCTCTGTCTGTTTTCAAACACTTGAACACTTGTTTCCAAAGCTTTCAACAAACGTTGTTTGGTCAATGCCGAAACAAAAAGAATAGGCACATCGGTAAATGGCATTAGTTCCTTTTTGATTCTATCCGCATAATCACGGGTTGACATAGTATCTTTTTCGACCAAATCCCATTTGTTCACCAAAATCACAAGACCTTTGCGGTTTTTTTCGGCCAACCAAAAAATACTTTGGTCCTGACCTTCAAATCCGCGGGTTGCATCAATCACCAAGATACAGATATCGGCATGTTCAATCGCACGCACCGAACGCATCACCGAGTAAAATTCCAAATCTTCTTTTACTTTGGCTTTACGTCGGATTCCCGCTGTATCGACCAAGTTGAATTCGAAACCAAAACGGTCAAATTTAGTATCGATCGCATCACGGGTTGTCCCAGCAATATCGGTAACCATAAAACGATCTTTACCGATAAGCGCGTTTATAAAACTCGATTTTCCGGCGTTTGGTCGTCCTACCACCGCAAAACGAGGCAAAACTACTTCTTCCTTTACAGGCTCTGGTTTAACAGGAAAAGCATCGATCAAAGCGTCCAACAAATCTCCCGTTCCACTTCCTGAAATACTCGCAAAAGTAAAATACTCGCCCAATCCCAGGTTATAAAACTCCACGGCATCTTTCTCACGCATCGCATTGTCCACCTTATTCACGGCTAGTAAAACCGGTTTGGTCACTTTGCGTAATAATTTGGCAACCGTTTCGTCCATTGGGGTAATCCCCTCTTCAACATCTACAACAAAAATGATAACATCAGCCTCATCGATGGCCAATTCTACCTGTTTACGGATCTCTCCTTCAAAAACATCATCCGATCCGCGCACATATCCACCCGTATCAATCACAGAAAACTCTTTTCCGTTCCACTCGCTTTTACCATAGTTTCTATCGCGGGTCACCCCAGACACTGAATCTACAATAGCTTCTCTTCTTTGTATCAGCCTATTAAAAAGGGTTGATTTCCCTACATTAGGTCTTCCTACTATCGCAACAATATTGTTCATAATCTAAATTAGATATTAATTTTTCCGAACACTGCTTTCCAGTTTCGGCCTGCAAAGGTAGTGTATAAAAGCATGAATATCAATTTTTTTGGTATATTCGCCAGATTAGACTCCCTTAACCACTTCATTTATAATTTTATGGATGCCAATAACGAGATCCGTTTGCGCTTGCGATTCTACAAAGAAGTCAACCAGGACATTGATTCACTGCGTCAAAAATTCATTCATTTCACCACCACGAATTCTCCGGATTTTATTCTGAAAATAAAAGAATACCACATTTGGATCAACATAAAAGGCATCAAAAAAGCCTATTGGTCACCGCACCTTCATATCGAAATGCAGTCCAAAGGCGAAAACCAAACCCACATTCGCGGTTTATTTGGCCCCGACCCCGGTTTATGGACTTTTTTCATGTTTCTGCATTTCATGATCGCGGGAACATTCATCATTTTTTGTGGTATCGCTTACTCCGATTATGTCCTCAAAAGATCCACGGCGGGTGATTTTGTGGTGATGTCCCTCATGGTTTTCGCTTGGTTTCTGCTCTACGTCATAGCTAAACAAATCAGACACAACGGTGAAAAACAAATGAACGATATCGAAAAAGTGTTTTTGGAAATTATTTCTTCAGAGTAATTAGTCATTAGTACTTAGTGAATAGACTTTTGACAAAAGCTAAATCAAACAATCCCAATGATAAGGAGCCAATCCAGCTCTACATTGCAACTCCTCGTTCAAAAAAGAGTTGTTCCAATGCACTTGCAGGAGCTTCCTCCGGTCGCTCAGCAACCACAGGAACAACAACCTTTTTTCACTGCGGGGTTTCCATTTCGATCTGGGCTAAAAAAAATCAGCATTAGAATAAATTCCAACACTGATTTTTAAATTATTATTTTCATCCTGTACCTGTACGGACAGGTCGCGAACCGTAACACGAATTAACATCAAAGTACGGACAGGTCGCAAACCATAACACGAATTAACATCAAAGTACGGACAGGTCGCAAACCATAACACGAATTAACATCAAAGTACGGACAGGTCACAAACCATAACACGAATTAACATCAAAGTACGGACAGGTCGCAAACCATAACACGAATTAACATCAAAGTACGGACAGGTCGCGACCTGTCCCTACGAATTATACCCAAAACGTTTCAGCATATTCGCGTTGCTTCTCCAGTTTTTGTTCACTTTCACATACAATTCAATATGGATTTGTTTGCCAAAGAATTTCTCCAAATCCACGCGAGCATCCATTCCTACTTTTTTCAGGGCGGCACCTTTGTGACCTATGATGATTCCTTTTTGGGTATCACGCTCCACCATAATTATCGAACGGATTCGGATGATATTTTCATCTTCGAAGAATTCTTCGGTTACGATTTCTACTGCGTAAGGAATCTCTTTACTGTAGTTCAATAATATTTTTTCACGGATGGTTTCGTTCACAAAAAAACGTTCCGGTTTGTCCGTCAATTGGTCTTTTGGATAATAGGCTGGTGATTCCGGCAATAACGAAATGATTCTTTGAAACACTTCCGGCACGTTAAAATTCTGCAACGCCGATATCGGATAAATCTCTGCATTTGGCACTTTCTCCGTCCAAAAAGCCACTTGAGCTTCCAACTGCTCTTGATTGGAATTATCAATTTTATTCAGCAACAGCAAAACAGGGATTTTCGAATGGATGATTTTATTGAAAAAAGCCTCGTCTTTCAAATCTTGTTCACCAATTTCGACCATGTAAATCAAAACATCGGCATCCTCAAAAGCGGATTTCACAAAATCCATCATTGCCTCCTGCATTTCATAAGCCGGTTTGATAATTCCGGGAGTATCCGACAGTACCATTTGAAAATCCTCCCCATTCACGATTCCAAGAATCCTGTGACGTGTTGTTTGTGCTTTTGACGTGATAATCGACAATCTTTCACCAACAAAAGCGTTCATTAGTGTTGATTTCCCAACGTTTGGATTCCCTATGATGTTTACAAAACCTGCTTTATGTGACATTCTTTCTAAAAATTTATTGCGCAAAGGTAGTTATATCAAGCCAATAGATAAAACAAAACTTTTTTTTTAATTTTTGTCGAAAGTGTTGTTTTTCGTCGTATATTTGCACCCGAAACATCGCGGGATAGAGCAGTAGGCAGCTCGTCGGGCTCATAACCCGAAGGTCACAGGTTCGAGTCCTGTTCCCGCTACTAAGGTAGCCTTATTGAGATTACAAAACGCACATCGCGGGATAGAGCAGTAGGCAGCTCGTCGGGCTCATATCCGCCACGGCGGACACAGACTCAAGTCCTGTGCTACTAATAAGAATCTCAATATAACATAAACGCACATCGCGGGATAGAGCAGTAGGCAGCTCGTCGGGCTCATAACCCGAAGGTCACAGGTTCGAGTCCTGTTCCCGCTACTAAGAAAGAGAACTAATTTAAGTTCTCTTTTTTTATGCCCTAAAATTAGGGGTTGTAGTACTACATCTCAAAAAAGTTAGGGATTTATCACAAATCTTATTCATAATTTGTAACTCGTCAGACTCATATCCGCCGCGGCGGACACAGGTTCGAGTCCTGTTCCCGCTACTAGAAAAGCTTCACATTGTGGAGCTTTTTTCATTTACAAGACTTTTTTATGAATGAATTTGTTGTTTACATATTATATTCTGAAAAATTTGATAAGAATTACACTGGCTTCACCTCCAATTTAATTGAACGGTTCAAATCTCACAATCATCTTGGCACCAAAGGACACACCTTAAAATTTAGACCATGGAAAGTTATTCATGTTGAATTTTTCAATTCTAAATCAGAAGCAATGCGAAGAGAAAAATATTTAAAAACAGGTACAGGAAGAGAATTTATTAAAAATCTTATTCATAATTTGTAGCTCGTCGGATTCATATCCGCCGCGGCGGACACAAGTTCGAGTCTTCGACGCGGCGAACTACTAAGAAAAGCTTCAGAAAAATCTAGAGCTTTTTTTTGTTTATAGACTATCTAATTTAGATAGCGGGTGCGAAGTCGGGAGACATTCGCACAGCTTTTCAAAAGAAGACTTTGTAGAGCGAATAAAAGATTATTCTATGATTATTTACTTCTCAAATTTTCAAAGTTAAACACTTGTCCATTGCTTGATTTTACAGATATATAATAATTCCCTAGAGGTAAATCAAGAGCAATCTCGTCTCTTTTTGGAACGGCAAGAATCGATTCAATAGGGATTAATAAATCTGCTTTTCTAGTTTTATTATATTCTTCCAACGAAAAAACTTCAACCAATAATTCTTCATTTTTAAAAAATCTAAATTTTTTGTTTTTCAAAAATACTTTTTTAAAAACCTCATTCGGATAAATCGATTTTAGATTTGCTTCAAGATTATTTATTAAAAAATAATCAGCACTTGATTTCATTAAAGTATCCTTTGCAAATACAGACCTAGGAAGCAACACCAATTTTTCGTTCGTTTTGGTTATAAGTGACTCCTGATTAATTGTAATTGGATCAATCTTAGAATATTCTTTTAAATAACTAGCCATAGCACGCCTTTCCCCTTCTTCTTCCAAATGACCATGCCCCACATAAATAAAGATTTTTGCGTTCGGATCTTTCTCTATTATTTTCATGATATTCTTTGCCTGACCTGCTTCTCTATCTATATTTCGATCAGTATTTTCATGACCTAAAATAGTAAATCCCATTGTATATGCTTTTCTAACAAAATGGCCAAAATAGGGATCTTTGATATAAAATCCATTTTTAGCATTTGGGAATACGCCGATATTATCACCCTCATTTCCATTGAATGTTTCGAGTGAAACATATTTAAAATCATTTTGTTTTAAAACATCCAATAGCTGCATGGCAAACAATCGATGCTTAGGATAATAATGACCTTCATTAAGAATAATTATCTTATTATTCTTTGCAAGTCGAGAAATTTCAGCAAAAACATTTTCATCCTTTTTAACTATATCTTCAGATAAAGCATTTGCAACAGTTTTATCAAATCGATCTTGTTTATTTTCATAATCTCTTATTAGCGAATCATTCTCTTTGTTGTTACTCATAAAAGAATTTAAAGTATAGTATAAGGATTCTTTGAATTGAAGCTCTTTCGGATCTTTTATTGGAACCGACTTTAATTTATTCCTCCCCTTCAAATAATTTTTATTTGGTTCAAACGTATAATAATTAAAGATTTTTATGTAAGACAGTTTATTCAAGTTCCTATCATCCAAATAAACTCTTTTTATATTATCCGAAATCATTTTTAAATTAGTTACTCCTTCTTTCAATTTATGCGTAATGCAGACAATTTTATTGGAACCTTTTTGTTTTTCAGACACAACAATCCCATTGATGCTATCATTCCTCATTAATTTCTCATGCGTAATTGTATCTGTAGTATTCCTTAAATTTTTAAAAAAATAAAACACTTCAAAATTTTGATCTGTTTTATAACTTAAAATCAAATCGTTTATGGAAACATCTTTATTAGCATTTAGTACTTTTTTCAATTTATTTTTTTCAATTTCAGAAACATCATTATAATAAGTTACATTCCCTAAAATATCAACAGAAACATTTGCTAAATCATTGTAACACAAATCACCATAATTTCTTTGCTTAACGAAATAATTATGTTTACTAATATCCTGCCCAATTGCTTTACATCCAAAAAAGATTAAAAAACAAGTTATGGCAAAATGCGATTTTATAAAATTAATTTTATTGTTATTCAAGATCATTATGAGTCAATTTTAAATATATTCTGAATTACTTTAAGTTGCATTTTTTTACACAGACTAATATATAACTATTTTCTTATAAAAATAATTAATTTAAGTGATTAAATTTTTACAAAATAGATTTAAATTTAAATTAATTCAAAATCATTTGTAAATCATTATTTCCCTTTAAAAGATCAATAAAATAGCTTCAAAATATTCTATTAAGACAAATAAGAAACAGCGCAATCCGAATGTCTTCCAGATTGCGCTGTTTCTTATAAAAGTATTTTCCTTTACTCTTCTTGATTCAGACTTCTATTACTCCATTTTCAATTTCAAAATATTTACTGAATATGCAGGCAAACTCAATTGTGCTTTCTCCCCTTTCAATTTATACTCGCTTTCTATCGGGCTTATTTTTGTGGGTTCGGTAAAAGTATTTTCATCTTGTAAATCCGGGCTGGTTAGTGTAATTAAAGTTCCCTTTGAGGCCAATTTACTTCCTTTTAAATCAATCGTAACTTCTTGAGCTGTTGTTGCTGTATTGACTAATTTTACAATCACTTCTTTGGTATTCATATCTTTCACGGCAGAAGCATAGAGATTGTTTTGCCCTGTTAACGCTTTTCCGTCTTTGGTGATCGTTAATAAATCGGTTCCCTTATTGGCTGAAAACAACTTTTGCACATAATAATTGGCTGTCCCTATTACCTGCAAATTATTGAACCAAAGCATGTCCGGTGCCCATTGCCAAGCTTCTTCATGAGCCATCAGTGGCGCATAGGAACACAAATTAACCACTTCGGCATTGCGCTCCAATCCGGTCATGAAAGCCGCTTCAGAGAACGCGCATTCCCAATTATTTTTGTTTCTTGGATTTGGTCCGGAGGAACCGCTTTGGGCAGCATATTCCCCTGCAAATATTTTCGGTCCTTTGCGGTCGTAGTTATCATAACGGGTCGCATTTTCCCTGAACCATTGCGGACTTTTATAATAATGTTCATCTACGAGTTCGGCATTCAGTTTTTTGAGTTCCTGCATACCATAGTCAAAAAACTCCCCATCTGGCGAGGGACCACTACCCGACACGATAGTTATGTTTGGATATTTTGATTTAATCGCTTTTTCAAAAACTTTATATCTTTCAATATAATCCGGCCCCCATTGCTCGTTACCAACACCTATTAGTTTTAAATTAAACGGTTTTGGGTGCCCCATATCCGAACGCACTTTGCCCCAAGGTGTATCAACTCCGCCGTTGGCAAATTCGATTAAGTCCAACGCATCTTGAACATAAGGATCCAGTTCTGCAATTGGCGCCAATTCCCCTGTATTATACTGGCAAGCCATTCCGCAACTTAAAATAGGCAATGGCGTTGCGCCAATATCTTCTGAAAGCTGAAAATATTCGTAAAATCCAAGTCCGAAACTTTGAAAATAATCTGGAGTCTGTTTACTGGGGAACTCCACGTTCCAACGGTTCATCATCGTTTTTCTGTCCTCAACATTTCCAACCGAATTTTTCCATTGATAGCGGTCTGCCAACGTTCTTCCCTCAACAATGCAACCGCCAGGGAAACGCAAAAATCCAGGTTTCATATCGTACAAAAGCTGTACGATGTCTTTTCTCAATCCGTTTTTTCGGTTCTTCCAAGTGTCTTCCGGAAATACCGAAATCATGTCCAAATCAATAGTCCCAGTTCCTTCAAAAGTGATTTTCAATTTTGCCTTGGCTTCAGTTTGTGTTGCTACAAATTGTGCAGAATAGTTTTTCCATTCGTCTGATGTTGGTACAATATTGGTCTCTCCAATTACATTTTTGTCTTTATCAATAAACTGAATAATTATTTTTTTGATTGCTCCATCATGATTGGCTGCTTTCAAAGAAAGATTGTACTTCGCATCTTTTTTAACGCCCATTCCTCTAAATCCTTCATTAATGATCGCATACCCTTGAGGATCATTTATAAGAATTCTGCAAAAATTAGTATTGGTTTTATTTTTCAATTCTTTGATCGGCGTCGCAACACCCGACTGCTTATTCAAAGAACTTCTTTTGGTATTAGGCTGATCCCATCCCATCAACGGTTTATCAAACTCGAAAGATCGGTTTTTAACCATCTCGGCATACAATCCTCCATCGGCGGCAAAATTGATATCCTCAAAAAACAAACCGAACATTGTCGGTTTAATTTTTGTAACGGTTTTATCAATGTTTACTTCTAAAGTTGTCTTTTGCGCAAAGCCATGAATTCCACTGACTAATAAACCTCCCAGGACTATTTTTGCGATTATATTGTTTTTCATTGTTTGTTTTTTACTTTGAAATACTATATTACTTTTAAACACGTCACGTAGAAAGATGCACTGCAGTGCATCTCTACAGTGCATCTTTACATTTTATATCTGCTAATTTAAAAACTTCAGTTATTCAGACTATCCTTTCCTTCCCTGTTTATTGCTTTTTCACAGTTTCCAGTTTCTCAGGAAAAGCTGATTGTCCTTCTAAATTATTAATTACCAAAGAATCTACATTTTTACTTTCAACTGCGTATTTAAAATAGTCGGGTTTGTTTTTCCCCCATTGCACAGAGCAGTTTTGCAATTTTACACTTTCGGCTGCATCAAAATAAAAACCGGAAGTACTGCCTTTTATAAAACCATCAGCTTCACAAGGGCGACGATCGTAAAGCCCACCTGGGTTAGTGGTTGTTTTATCAATAAAAACACTCACATTGTCAAAAACAATATTTTTAATTTTGTCTTTGGATTCGGCACTTACATAAGCTCCGTTTTCACCCGTACATTGAATATTGGTGAAATAAATGTTTCGAATTTCTCCCACTTTCCCTTCTGTAGCACCTTTTGGAAAACGCCAGTTGGCATCTTTATGATTGCCTTTTGCACGACGATAAGCCGTGATATAAATAGGTTCTGCTTTTCCCCACCAGGTATCTGTAGTCAAGCGGCCTTCGATAATCATATTTGAAAAAATAACGTCGCTCACCGTTCCTTCATCTCTGTTTTGAATTCCTACCCCGCGATTACTCTTTTTAATAATGCAATTATTGAACACCACCTGTCTGATGGCATCCATATTTTCAGAGCCGATTTTGATAGCGCAACTGCTGCTGGTCATCGTACAATTGGTAACCGTAATATTTTCACAAGCTCCAAATTCTTCAAATTCCCTTCTGTTTTTTAAGCAAATGCAATCGTCCCCGCTTTCTATATAACAATCACTAATACGAACATTTTTTGAATGATCAACGTCAATTCCGTCACTGTTGCGGACTTTCAAACTGTTTAACAACGTAATTCCGCTAACAACCACATCGTTGCAACCGATAAGATGTACCGTCCAATAAGCCGAATTCCCAATATGAACATCTTTTATCCTGATATTTTTTCCGCCAATAATCGTCAGAACATGAGGTCTCGGATCCAATACGTTGAAAGGCTTTAACACATAAGCATCGTCTTCTTCAGCTCCCATAAACGAGATTCCATTTCCGTCAATTTTACCGCTTCCGCTAATGCTAAAGTTTTCGATATTTTTTCCGCCAATCCAAATAGTACCTTCGCCTTTATTATCACGAAAAGCACTTTCTGTATATAATTTTTCGTCAGGACTTGCCAAAATCTTTGCGCCTCCCTCAATATATAAATCCACATTCGATTTCACATTGAAAGGCCCTGTCAAAAACGTAAACGGAGCAGGAATTAATACTCGTCCTCCCGTTATACTACAAGCGTCTATTGCCTTTTGAATCGCAACAGCATCATTGGTTTTACCATCTCCTTTGGCACCGTATTTCTTGACATCATAGATCTTTTGGCTTATAGCAGTCAATGAAATACAAAAGACGATTACAGTTAATACAAGTTTCTTTGTCATTTGTTTATATATTAAAAGATTATATGACTGTCCGCTAAGATGACCAAAAAAAAAATATTTTTAACCATTAAGATATTAAGAAAATTAAGTTTTTAGGCTTAATGAAGCTTAATTACTTAATGGTTTTAAGAGAAAAAAACTTTTGTTTTTTAATAAGCCAACAAAATTTTGGGTTGGTATTATTAACGGATAGTCATAAAAGATTATTTTCAAATCTTATTTAAAATTGTTGAATCTAAATTATTTGGTCGGCAAAACAAAAGTGTTTTGTACCGGTTCTCTCTTTCTTTTTAAAGCTTCTGCATCAAGGTTACTTGAAGGAACATCTTTAAAAATAATTTGGTTTACCTTATCTGAAGGAACGTCGATTTTTTCCATCTGAAGTCCTTTTACATCATCAAAAACAAAGGCAGGACGGAAATCTTCTTTTTTCAAGACCAATTTTATATTCTTCATTTCTATTCCATCGACATGACGAACATAAAATCCCCAAGAAGGCAACTCGCCAAACATCGTAAATTCAGGATAGCCTTTTTCATTTTCAAGAACATCTTTTAATCGGCTCAAAGGCAAATACGCCATTCCTTTGGAAGCTCTTCCCGGATAAATGATTTCAATATTTTCTAAAGTAACATTTTCTATAGCATGCCCCGGAATTCCCGCAATCGAAGCCGGGAAAGGGTTATGAAAATAATCTACCTCCGGTCCACGCAAATCATAATCTATATCAGGGCGTCCAAAAGGAACCTGTACTTTTACATTTTTGATAGAAACATTTTTGATATAACCGGGCTTCACCCCATTTCTATGACCTAACCGAATCAAAATGGCATTTCCTGTATTGACTGCCACTATGTTCGAAACCTTAATATTTTCTATTTCGGCACCATCAACCGATTCAATCGCAATAGCTGATCTGAAAGTATCATACACCTTAATGTTTTCTATAGTTACATTTTTGAAACTCCCATACGAACCGGTACCAAACTTAACCGCGCTTGCGCTTGATCTGATGGAACAATTTGCTATATAAATATTGTTATTCTGCAATCCCGCAGAATCCGATTTTAAACAAATACCATCGTCAGCCGAGTTTACGTTGCAATTGGTTACCCTCACATTTTCGCATCCATTGATGTCGATTCCGTCATTGTTCCAATAGGCTCTGCTTTCAACCGTCACATAATCAACAACAATATTGGAACTTTGCTCAAAACACGTCACCCAACCAGAGCTGTTTTTCACTGTAATGCCAGTCACTTTTATAGAATCACATTTGACAAAAGAAACCAATTTTCCTCTTCCATCACCTGGGCGCAATCTTCGATAATTATATTCGGGGTCAATTCGTACTCCGGTATGATGCAAGCTATCTATAGCTAGTGCCAATTCTCTTCCTTGTCCGTCAATAATTCCTTTTCCGCTTATCGAAATATTTTTTGAAGCCGTTGCAACAACCAAAGCTCTTCTTCCTTCATATTTCGGGTAATCATTAACATCAGTACTTCCCAAGAGAACTGCTCCTCCCTCAAAAAACAATTCTACCCCGCTTTTCAAAACAATACTTCCCGAAAGAAATTTCCCTTTTGAAAAAACAACTCTTCCTCCCTTGTTTTTATTAGCGGCATCAATTGCTTTTTGTATTGCTTTGGTGTTTACAGTTTTGCCATCAGCCACAGCTCCAAAAGCCGTAACCAAATAATCTTTTCCTTTATTCGCATAAATTTCTGCACCGAAACTTATTTGAAAAAGAAAAAACAAAATGACAAAACAGTTTAAAATTCTTTTATAACTCATTACATTTTTAATTTAAAAAATATGCTACCAAAAAACAGTATATAATGCTATCAGGATTCCGCTAATAATGAATGATCCGATGATAAATTCTGAAGATACTTTAAACATTGACTTATCAACTTCAATCTTGTGAGCCGCGTGAAGTTGTTTTGGTTCTGGATTTAAAAGACTAATTGCTACCATGATAAGCACTATCGCAACAAAAGTAATTTCCATTCTGTCCAAAAATGGATAATCTGGGAAAGCTCCATTCGTCCACATAGGCAGGAACTTCAATACTGTAGCGATTGGCACTGTAAGCAAAGCCCCGGCAAGACCAGCTTTGGCAGTTGTTTTTTTCCAAAACATTCCCAATAAGAAAATGGCAAGAACTCCCGGTGAAAAGAAACCTACATATTCTTGTATGAACTGATAAGCTTGGTCGAGTGATTTTAATGATGGAGCAACAATAGCAGCGATAATCATAGCAACCACGACACACCATCTTCCTATAAGTACCAATTTTCTTTCGCTTGCATTTTTATTGAAATGCTTTTTATAAATATCCAATGAAAAAATCGTAGAAATACTATTCGCTTTTCCAGCCAAAGAAGCGACAATTGCAGCAGTTAAAGCAGCCAAAGCGATTCCTTTTAATCCGGCAGGCAATAAATTCATCAAAGTCGGATAAGCGCGATCTGGTTTCAAAACTCCTGTGGCATCAAGCATTTCGTGCTGAAACATTCCGTTTTGGTGCATCACATACATCGCAATACCTGGTAGAACTGCAATTACAGGAACTAATAATTTCAAAAAGGCTGCAAACAAAATCCCTTTTCGGGCAGTTTTCAAATCGGCACCCAAAGCTCTTTGAACAATGTACTGGTTACAACCCCAATACGCCAGATTATTGATAAGCATACCACCTATCAGCACAGACATTCCCGGCAATTCAGCATAATGCGGGTTTGATTTATCGAATATCATATGCAAATGATCCGGTGCTTTTTCTGCCAAAACCGAAAGTCCTTTAAGAATATCTTTTCCAAATCCAAAATGCTCCGAAAGTAAAGTCAGAGACAAATAAGTCGTAACCAATCCTCCCAAAATCAATACAACTACCTGAAAAATATCAGTATAACCGATTACTTTCATTCCGCCCAAAGTAACTATAACTGAGAACAAACTCAATCCAATAATACAAAATTCAAAGCTCACCGGTGCTATAGACGAAATTGCCAAAGCCCCCAAATAGATAATTGAAGTAAGGTTTACGAATACATAAATCAATAACCAAATGATCGCCATAATGGCACTAACCGTTTCGTTATATCTTTTTGCCAAAAATTGTGGCATTGTAAATATTTTGTTCTTTAGATATACCGGCAAAATAAATATGGCTACAACAATCAATGTAGCAGCCGCCATCCATTCGTAGGAAGCAATGGCCAATCCAAGCGCAAAACCCGAACCGCTCATCCCTATAAAATGCTCCGCTGAAATATTGGAAGCTATTAATGACGCCCCAATTGCCCACCAGGTAAGTGATCCTTCTGCTAAGAAATATTCGTTGGAACTAGTCGATACATTTTTTTTACTTCTATAAATGTACAGTCCATAGGACGTGACTAGAATAAAATAAATGAGGAAGACTATATAATCTGCAATTTGTAATGAATTATTCATAATTGGTAGTTGTCTGTGGTTAAAATGTTAATAGTGTATTTTTTGTCTTTTTGTCTTTTTGTCTTTTTGTCTATATTTTTTGAAGCCGAATAAAACTTAAAATTGGTTACTTTTTTCGTAATTATTCAGCTCCGTTGAATTCTATAATATTCTCTTTAAATTCTTAGGAACCATTTTCTTTTGTACAGAAAATAAAGTAACGCGAGTTGCACAAGCGTTACCGATAAGGTAGTAAACACGGGCTGCCAAATAAGCGGAGCCATCTTAATTGCTCCTCCAAACACATAATTGGCAGTATGACCAAAATTGACCATCCCTTCAGACGCCATGTAAATCAGAATAGAATTGGAACCTATTAGTATCAAAGGGAAAGCCCATTTATGAAAGCCCCATACATCAATCGTCAGGTAAAAAAAAGTGAAAAATAAAACACTAAATCCGCCCACAAAAAACACAAAAGAGCTTGTCCACAAATGCTTATTAATAGGGAAATCATAATCCCAAATGAGCCCTATCAACATCAAAGTAAGTGCTGAAATGAACATTATTAATAGTTTTTTATTTGCTGAAAAACTACTTTTCACTTTTAAAAATGTCCCTAAAAACATTCCCAACAAAGCTGTTGCAATGGCAGGTATTGTTGACAATAATCCTTCGGGGTCATATACTTTGCTGTGTAGTCTTCCTGGCAAAAGCATTCGGTCAATATATCCTTCCAGAGAGCCTTCTTTGGTTAAAATACCAGCTCCAAAATCAGGAACCGGTATCCACTTCATAACTACATAATAACCAACCAAAATGCCCACAAACCAAAGCACTTGTCCTTTTATATCAAAATTCAAATAGATAATCCCCGCAAAAAACCAAGCAAGACCGATACGTCCCAATACGCTGGCAAAACGCGTCTGCTCATAGCCATCAAATTTCAACAATCCGTTTACCACAAATCCCAACACCAATAGAATGCAGGTTCTTTTTAACATCGATAAATATATTTTTCGCTTTTCCTTAGATGGTAATTCGCTAGGAGTATTCACGCCTGCTATTTTCATCTTTTTATCAAAAGAAAAAGGCATGGAAACTCCTGCAACAAAAAGAAATACAGGGAAAATCATGTCATAAAACGTAATCCCATCCCACTCTGTATGGTGTAATTGTGACGACATCCATATAAAAACCGGAATCGGAGCAGCCTTTGCCAAAGCATGAATGATGTGTTCTCCGCTCATAATCCAAAACATCACAAACCCTCGCAAAGCATCCAGAGAAATTAATCTCCCATTTGTAGTAGTATCGCTCATATAGTACTGTTTTATAAGTAGGTTAAAGTATTGATTGCTTTAAAAGCATCAATACATTTTTAATATTTTTTTTGACTCGGGTTTTAATTATTGCTTTTGGAGCTTAAGACTTCAGCAAGCATAGTATCCGTAAAGATTTGTCATTTCGACCAGCGGGAGAAATCACATAACGTAATCAACTAGTGTGATTCCTCCTTCGTCGGAATGACAATATTGTGTAAAATCGGACGCCCCTTACTTTCTCTACTCTTCCAAATGCTTATATTTTAAAAACCTGTTAGGTCTTTCCTCACTCACCCTTTTTACTCAATTGGTTTTATCACAAAACCATAACTGTATTCATTTCCTTTCAACAAATATTGCTCATGTGGCAACATTCCCCAACTGGTGTCTCCTCCCAATCCTCTTTGGGTCAAATCGACACAAACCACAACCTCATTTCTAGGAGTGATATCACTTATGTGCTGATTTTTCTTCGTCAATCCCGGGTCAAAATCACTTGGATAATTATTCAAAGTACTCATCCCCAAAGGTTGCAATCCTTGTATTTCAAATCCTTTTCCTTTATTGTCTGAAAGTTTAAACCAACGAACATCTGTTTTATAACCATTCTCCTGAGGACGCGTATAAGGCACATATTGGTCGGCTACTTTACTTTGATAAATCCCTTTGAGAGAAGATTCATTTCTGTCCGAATAATTTTCCCATGGTCCTCTTCCGTAATAATCGAGGTTTTCAAAATCCTTTTTAAGAGAAAAAATCATCCCAAAACGCGGCATATCCGGCAATGGGTTATTCCCCCTTTTAAATGCCGATTGTACTTCCAAAGCTCCATCATTACTCAATGCATATTTGATTGTATAATCGGATACGACATCGTTAAGCTTTAGTTTGGCAACAACATATTCTTTTCCATTTTCCTCAACAATTTGAATGGTTTCCAAAGTGCTGTTTTCACCTGCTGTTCGCCAAACATTCGCTTTTATCGGCATTTTGTTTCCAAAATCATTATCAGTCGGAGCTCTCCAAAAATTAGGTTCCGGATATTGTTTAAAATACTCTTGCCCTTTCAAACTGTAATAGGAAATCAATCCGGTAGCTTTCTTAATTTTAACAACTACATCGGCTGCGCTCAGTACAAATTCATTTTGATCCTCCTTTATTTTACAAGATTTTGTCTCAGCCGTTTTTGCAAAATAATTTCCATTATCGATAACAAATTGTTCTCTGGCGATTTCAAAATTTTGCGGTACTATTTCAGAACCTGTTTTGGTATAGACAAAAACATTCAATAAATATTCTGTACCTGCTTTTGATTCTAACTTTGGCAAATCAATTTTAAACTGTTTTTTAGATTTCGGATTCAGAACAACTTCAATAGTACCCTCTTTGATACTTTTTCCGTTTTCTAAAATTTGATATTTAAAGTGGTATTTATTCAAATTTGTAAATCCGAAATCATTTATTATTTCAATTACTCCATTTTTAACATCAACAGCTGTAAACAAAATATCCTGATATACTTTTTTTACTTCAAACGCTCCCGGATGCGGAACTCTGTCTGGCCAAACCAATCCGTTATGACAAAAATTTTCGTCATTGGTATAATTTTGACTTCCCAAATCACCGCCGTAAGCCCAGTATTTACGCCCTGCTTCATCTTTTACTTCAAAACCCTGATCTACCCAATCCCAGATAAATCCGCCCTGCATATTTTTGCTTCCGCGAATAATATCCCAATATTCCTGAAAGTTTCCGTTGCTGTTCCCCATCGAATGCGAATACTCACACATGATGAAAGGACGTTTCACTTCTTTGCGCTCCGCATATTCTTTCATGTATTCAATTTTTGGATACATTGGGCAAACAATATCAGTATTCTCATTTTCTTTAGCTTGCTCAAACTGAACCAATCGGGTTTTGTCTCTGTTTTTTATCCATTTATAAGCATCATGAAATACAGGTCCGTTCGCACTTTCATTTCCTAATGACCAAAATAGTACCGCAGGCTGATTTTTATCCCTTTCAACCAAACTGTAAATTCTGTCCATGTGAGCTGCATGCCACTCCGGAAGATGACCAGGATTAGTTTTTGGATTCATCCAAATTAAAGGCTGTCCCTCTACTCCCATTCCGTGACTTTCGATATTAGCTTCATCAACCAAATACAATCCGTATTTATTGCAAAGTTTCATCCAAACAACGTTGTTAGGATAATGGCTGAGGCGCACCGCATTGATATTAAGCTGTTTCATCAATTTAATATCCTTCATCATCGTAGCTTCATCCTGATAATGCCCGGTAACAGGGTTATGCTCATGGATATTTACACCATGAAACATAATTCTAACTCCGTTCACTAATACTTGCCCACCTTTCAACTCCACTTTTCTGAAACCAATTTCAGTAGAAACCGATTCAATTATAGTTCCTTTCTCATTCTTTAGCGTAAGTAACAAAGTGTATAAATTTGGCGCTTCGGAGCTCCATAATTTTGGACTGGCTACATTTTGAGAGAAATTGATTGTATTGATTTTATTCGCATCAAAATTTACTTTTAGCTCTTTTACAAAAACATTCTTTCCTGAAGTATCAACTAATTTGGCCTCCAATTTTTGATTGTTTATCGAAGTCGAAGACAAATTTTTCAAATTCACATCTACGCTCAAACTACCGTTTTTGTAATTTGAATCTAAATCAGGTTTTGCAAAAAAATCTGAAATACGAATGTCATTAGTACTATACAAATACACATTTCTGTCAATTCCTGAAAGTCTCCAAAAATCCTGATCTTCAAGGTAAGAACCATCACTCCATCTATACACCTCAACTGCCAAACTGTTTTTTCCCGATTTCACGTATTTGGAAATGTCAAATTCAGCGGGACTTTTTGTATTCTCTGTATAACCTACTTTTTCCCCATTCACCCAAATATACATCGCCGACGTTCCTGCTTCAAAATGAAGAAATACGTGTCTGTTGTTCCAATTATCAGGCAAAACAAAATCTCTTTTATACGAACCAACGGGATTATCCGAATGATTGATAAAAGGTGGATTTCTTTCAAAAGGATAGGTGATATTGGTATAAATCGGAATACCGTAACCGTTCAATTCCCAATTGGCAGGCACTGAAATTTCTTTCCAATTTACAGTGCTGAAATCTGTTTTATAAAAATCTTTCGGGCGCTGGTCCGGTGTTGGTGACCATGAAAATTTCCATTTACCATTCAATGAAAAATACCAAGGCGAACTAGTATAATTATCTTTTAGTGCCGATGTTTCATCTGCATAAGGAAGAAATGTTGCGCGGGCAGGCTCTCGGTTAATCTGAAACACTTCCGGATTTTCCCAATCATTTCTTCCTGCTTTCTCTTGTCCTAAAACAGTCGTCGCAGAGATTGCAGCCAGGCAAAATAATAGTATTCCAGTTCTAATTTTCTTCATTTAATATTCTTTTTCATAATCCATAAAGAGTTAGACCTACAAGGTTTTAAAAACCTTGCAGGAAGAACTTCTTAATCGAAATAATGTGATTTGTTCCTAAAAATTAAGCTTCTCAGGCAAATACTTAGCTACTAATTCTTTGTAGTAAGGAAGCAAGGCTTTTACATCTGGTTTAACAGGCGCCTTTGTGTATAAATCGTAAGGATTGAACTTTTTAACCCATTCGAACATCTCTACATCTCTTTCATTCATTAAATGTGCATAGGCATTTTCCCTGTGTTGCGAATAAAATGAATGATATCTGATCATGTAAAGTGCAGGATCTGGCAAGTAGTCTTTCATGATTTGGTACAAATACTCATCATGTCCCCAACTCATTTTTACTTTATCAAGACCACAGTTTTCAGAATAAACACCAAATTTGGTATTAAATCTCTCATCTGTATAATCCGGATTTTCCTTAAAAAATTCAGGGTAAACAATTTTATCCGAATACGCACAACCTACAGGAAAAGTATCTCCAACTACAGCCCATTGCGGCTCTCCAAACAAACATAGAACTTTTCCCAGGTCATGTAAAAATCCAGTAAGAACAAACCAGTCTTCGTGTCCATCAGCCCTAATTGCTTCAGAAGTTTGTAAAAGGTGTTGGGTTTGATCTAAATCGATATCCGGGTCGCTATCGTCAACAAGGGTATTCAAGAACTCTACTGCTTCCCAAATCGACATACTTTTTTTATTGAATTGTAAAAACTCCTCTTCTTTGCTACATACAAAATCATACGTTTGATAGGTATGATTCATTCTGTAAAACTCTTTAACTGTTTCTACCCTTTCTGAGTCAACATAATTTCTAAACTCTTCTTTCTCTTTTTTGGTCTCTGCCGGGTCTGGATAACGTGTCAACAAATCATCTTCCCACTCGTCTAAATTCTTTAAAGGCTTATCCGTATCTATTATCTTTTTCATGTTAAATAATTAAAAAGTTACAAGACAAAAATAGCCCTTGAATTAAAAAACGGAATGGACTAATTCATCAAAAACATGGATAGATTTTAATTTAGATAAATGATTTTCAAAGTTTTAAAAATTTAGATGTTTTATCCATAAAAAGTATCATAAATATCTATTGTTCCGACTAAAATGAAAATGCGTAAAGTCAAAAGACATTTACGCATTTTTTAAAATTCCTTCGAAACATTATGTAATTCTATCGAATCAAATGAAATTAAAGCTTCTATTTTTTACCACAAATTGCACAAATTTTCACAAATTAATTTGCGCTATGATTTCAATTTGTAACTTATAAATAATAACTAATCTTTATAAAAAATCACCCTCCAATTAACTTACTTGGTGGAAAACCAAACTGCTTTTTAAAACATCTGCTAAAATATAATGGATCATTAAAACCGACTAATTCGGTTACTTCAGAAACATTATATCTTTTGGATTTGAGAAGTTCGGCCGCTTTTTTCAAACGGATGGTCCTGATAAATTCGTTAGGAGCCAAATCGGTAAGCTCCTTAATTTTTCGATATAATTTTGAAGAGCTTACTCCTAATTTGTCACACAAAAATTCTGTGGACAACTCCAATTCACTTATATTGTCATTTATCAAACCGGTAACTTTTGTCATAAACTCTTCATCAATTGGAGAATGTGTAAGCAAACCAACTTTACTTTCAACTTCGCCTGAGAATTTTGCTTTTAGCTCTAATCTTGATTTAATAATATTTTCAATAACGGTTTTTAGCAACGAAGGCTCAAATGGTTTTACGATATAACTATCAGCACCAATACCGTAACCTCTTACCTTATCATCATTTTCAGAAAGTGCGGTCAATAAAATGACCGGAATATGACTAATAAACTCATCCTTTTTTAGTTGTTCACAAAATTCGAGCCCGTCCATGACTGGCATCATAACATCGGCAACACAAAGGATTGGCTTAATTTGTCTGCAAATCTTTAGTCCCTCCTCTCCATTTTCGGCATCATAAACTTTGTAATAATCGGATAGATAATCAACTAAATATTTTCTGAGTTCAACATTATCTTCAACAACTAATATCTTCTGTTTTACCTCGGTATTTTGAATTATTTTCTTCACCGTTTTTTCAGGAACGGGCATACTTTGATTGTCATTTTTCAAAACATACTCAAATACTTCTTTCTCGTTATAAAATTCGCGGGCTATCGGTAATTCAACTGTAAATACACTTCCTTCACCCACGGTACTTTGTAATTTAATTGTTCCTTTATGGAGACTTACCAATGATTTTACCAATGACAAGCCAATCCCGGATCCCGTATTTTGATGTGTTTTATTGGTGCTTACCTGATAAAAACGTTTGAAAATTTTCTCCTGGCTTTTTACAGGAATCCCAACCCCATTGTCACTTACTTCAAAAACTAACAATCCCTCATCGCCATCTTTCAGCCTAATAAACAAATCTACATTCCCGTGATTATTTGTAAATTTTAAGGCATTGGACAACAGATTGTATAGGATCTTATCGTATTTATCGTTATCTATCCAGCCAACTATATTTTCGTTTTCGGTAATAAAATTTAAAGTGATGTTTTTATTGAAAGCCAATTCTTTAAACGATTCAAAAATATTTTTAGAATAGGCAATAATATCAGTTTTTGAAACTTTAAGTTTTAATTCTCCAGCCTGTGCTTTTCTAAAATCCAAAACCTGATTTACCAGATTCAGCATTCTGCTCGCGTTTTGATGAATCAAATTATACCTGCTTTTTTGGTATTCGCTTGCATTTCCTTCCTCCATTAATTGTTTGGCAGGACCAAGAATCAGGGTCAACGGAGTTCTTAACTCATGTGAGATATTGGTAAAAAAACGAAGCTTTTCATTATTCAGTTTAATGTCTTGCTCGCGTTTAATTTTTTCAGTTAATAATTCCTGTTTTAATAGAATGCGGTTTTTAATCTCTTTTCGAACAAAATAAAAAATAACACCAAGCAAAATAAGGAATAAAAACAATGCAAAAGGAGTAAGCCAAAAAGGCGGCAAAATTTCTATTTCATAAGAAACCACCTTGCTCCAACGTCCATCACTATTACTGGATCTTATTTTAAAAACATATTTCCCCGGATAAAGGTTGGTATATTGAACCGTTCTTGAATTACTATTGGTCGTAATCCATTCTTTATCAAAACCTTCGAGCATGTATTCAAATTTGTTCAGCTTTTCGTTTGTAAAAGACGGAGTCGAAAACTGAAGCGAAAAATCCCTGTTTTTATAACTAAGCTCAACCTTTTTACTGTAATTCAAATCAGACAGAAAAGGCACTTGTCCGTTAATTTCAGTCCCTGGAACAACCTCTTCATTTTGAATTTTAAATTCCGTTATAACAGGCATTGGAGACCATTTGTTATTTATGATTTTATCCAAAGAAAAATAAATAATACCATTTTTACTCCCCAAATAAATGTTTGAACTATTCAGGTTAAAAAAACTACTGGAGCTAAAAACGTCCAGTCTATTTCCACTTTTTACATGATAGACATTTACATCTTTCAGATTAGCATTAAGTCTTGCTACCGTGTTGTTATTAATGTTTAGCCACAAATTCCCCTTCTTGTCCGAAAGCATATCTGTAATCCAGTTTCCGGAAAGTTCCTTTGGATTTGTAACTGGTTTAAAATTATCTTTTGAGTGATCATATAGACATAAACCTAAACGTGTCGAAGCCCAAATCCTTTCTTTGGAATCAACCAAAATATCACTAATATTATCATCGTGTGGTATCCCTTTCTCCTGTGCATAAAGTGATTTATATATTTTGACTTGGCCAGATTTAGTATTGTATTTTGCCACACCGGTTTCTGTTGCAAACCAAACATTATTGGCGTTATCCTTTTCTATTGCATTGATTTGATAGCCGGGAAGCAATTTACCCGTCGTTGATTGTACTTGCAACGTATTGGTATTTAAAATAATCGCCCCTTCACCAAAAGAACCTATCATAAGAGCCTGATCGCTAATTTTGCTGAACGCGAATACAGGAGTTATACCAAATCCTAAAGTAACTTCTTTTGAACTATTGGTCGCATAATTATAAATCAGCACATTTCCATTCCAAAGACCACAGTAAAATATTTTTCCGTCCTCAGAATAAATACTTGCCATGTCTTTCTTCGGATTATATAAGGGAGCAAAACCTTTAGCATTGGAAATAAAAAGCCCATTGTGTCTTGTCTCGACGATTAATTTATTGTCATACGTTTTAGAAAAACCACGAATGCGGGGCGCTTGGTTTCCAATAAAATGTGATATGTCTTTATTGAGAACAAACTGGTTTTCGTAAGGATCGTATTTGTCTAATCCGTCCTCGGTTCCAATCCACAATACGCCCGAAGCATCAAAATACAATGCCGAAACTAAATTGTCAACTATAGAAGTATCGTCAGATAATACCGAATAATACCATTTGTAATTGCCTTTTTGTATGTCTTCCAATTGATTGCAAACCAATAAGCCTCCAAGTGTACCCACCCAGTATTTCCCGTCTGGTGCCTGTGCAACGGACAAGAAATAAGGCCCCAAATTGTTTCTGATTTCCTTGTCTTCGATATAGAGATTTACAAATTTATTGGCTGTTTTATCTAATTTGTAAAGTCCTTCACGGGTTCCAATAAAAATATCCAGTTTCGCGTCTTCGTAAATAAAATTAATGTAAGGGTTTTTACTGTTTGAATTAGGAACAGTCAAGCCATAATTATTGATACGAACAATCTCGCCTTTATTGTCCAAAGTGATTTTTGCAACCGATCCTTTTTCATAACTACCAACCCAAATTCCGCCATTTTTATCTTCAAAAATTTCATTTACATATTCAAAACCGGGAATAGAAACCTTTTCAAATCGGTTTTCATTTTGAAAAAACATAAAAACCCCTTTGGTTTTGGTTCCTACCCAAATCCTTTTGAATTTATCTACATGTACTGCTCTAATTTCTTCGTCCGGTAAACTTTTTGGATCGTTTGCCTGAGGTAAAAAAGTAGTGAATTCGTTGGTATCTAATTTATATAGCGTCAAGCCCTTTCTTGTACCAATCCATAAATCATTGGATGTTTTATCAAGTTCTAGAGCCGTTATATCATCATTATGCAATCGGTTCTCACTTGGAGAAGAACTCATGTATTTTTTGAATTGATAGCCATCAAAACGATTCAGTCCGGAGAATGTACCAAACCACAAAAAACCTTTTTTATCCTGAACAATATGGCGCACCGAATTATGAGACAAACCATTATTGTCGTTATAATGATCAAATTTTATATTCTGCGAATGAGAATAATAAAAGCTGATTAAACAAAGGAATAATATGAAGTATTTATTTCGCATAAAAAGTTTCTGAGTTACTAAGTTACTGAGAATTTTAGATTTTTAAAAGCTTAGCGACTTAGTGGCTTAGAATCTTAGAAATTTTATTCGTATTCAAATTGATTTTAAAATGATTGGACGGATTTCCGTTCATGGTTTTCGATACTATTTTTGACCATAAAACCATCTTCTCATCGCTTGATTTTGCTAGCTGTTCGCAGACCAATTGATACTGTTTTAATCGGTTATTACCTATTTCAGGAATGGCCAATTCATCAGCATTTTTTAGCCTGTAAAAATCGAAAATCATATCCGAACCTGTCCATGATTCGAAATCGTTAAGTGTAAGGTTGTTTATTTTCAATTGTTTTTCAATTCCCGCGGTGTTTTTATTGATTTCTAATAAATCCTTGCCTGAAAGTTTTACTATTGATGCTAAAAAATCTGCCGGGAAATCTTCGGGCAAAAAACGAAGTCGGACTAATTCTTTCAAATGCCATCGCGTAAAATCTTCATAATCTTTGGCTTTCAGAATGTCTTTATTCCAAATCGTCGGACTTTTTATTTCCTGCAAATGAGCATATTCTTCATTGTAAAAAGGGAATAAACTATTGAACTTTGGAACCGAACGAACCACTACCGTTTCAACCTCAAGATCAGAATTAGATTTTATAGTCAGTATTTTATACCCTGGCATATATCCAGCTATAGAAGGTGCCTGGATATTAAACAAAGTGTTGCCTTTGGGGCTTATGTACACGCCTGTGTCGTTAATGTGCATGTGTCCGCCAAAATGAACCTGAATTCCCGCATCCGCAAATAATTGAGCTACTTCTTCACTGGGAACTCTTGGCATTTGCATTTTATCAGAGCCAAAAAGTTGCTTTATTTCTGGCGTTGCATTATCATTAAAATCGACCATTGGATAATGACTGAAAGCAATCAGGATTTTTCCATTTTTTTTGGCTTCCGCCGAAACCTTTTTTACCCAATCTATTAAATGTCTTTTATAAATAATTACATTGTTGTAGCCAGTCGTGGCATTCGAAAAATCATTCGGATTATTAGGCAAACCGGACAACTTTTGATTCGGGACATAAGCATTGCCGTCTATTGCCAAAAGCCAAACTCCTTTGATTGGTTCGACCAAATAACTTGCATCGGGAAGGAATAAATTAGTGTCTTTAACTGCGTAAATTCTTTTTTCTAAAGCGGATTCTTTTAATGCTTTGTCAAAATTATAGTCTTGATATTTATAAGTCGAAAAAGGAGTTTCCCAATACAAATATTCTTTTTTTGGATAAAAGCCAAAAGCAGCCATTTCGTCCAAAGTCTCTTTGTAACCTCCGTCTTTAATATCGGAAGTGATAATGGGTTCTAATTGATTTTCCTGTTTTTTTAAGATGTCTTTAGAACTACTTATGATTTGTTCTTTACCATCTTTGCTTAAAAAATCGGTTTTTGCGGCATCTTGAGCGAAAGGTTTTACCGCGTCATGATTTCCTGTAGTTACGAAAAATGACATTCCGTATTTTTTGGAATACTCGTCCAGTATTTTTCTCAAACCCCTCACATGAATAGGTTGCCCGTCATCGCTAAAATCACCTGGAAGTGCAACTTGTTTGATACCTCTTTTCGCAATATCATTTAATGCTGCTAAAAAGGCAAAATAATTTTCATTAAAAATTCTGGTAGAACGCAATTGCGACCCCATGGTTCGAATATTGGCATATTCACCCGTTATCGGATTCTTGATTCCGTGGTAATCATTGTCTTGAAATTTTCCAAAAATGTCATTCAAATGGACATCAGCAATAAAAGCAATTTTTACAGGTGTCTTTTTTTCAATCTGCTGTGATTTGCAAACATTGAAAGAAAACAATAACAGTAATAAACCTGATATTCTTAACATATAACTTTCTTTTTTTAAAGATTCTAAGACTCTAAGCAACTAAGTTTCTAAAAATCTAATTACTTCAATATGGATAAAACATTCGATTTTAAAGATAACAAATCTCAGAAACTTAGAATCTCAGAACCTTTTTAACCCTTTAGGTATAATTATTTGTAACACAAAATAGCTACACCCATTGGGCGAAAGCTACATTATTTTTTTATAAAAGCTTCTAATTTATCCAAAGTATTTAATTCTTGTTCTTTGGCACTAGAAGAAATAATTCTTGTTGTTAAATAAGTACTTGGTTTTGAAATCAACAAATATTGAGTTCCGTCATCTGTGTTTTTCACATAATCTTTCGGATCATACATAATCGCCGCACCAACTGGTATAATTTCAGCAGCTACGTCTTCAGGATGTTTTCCCCAAACAGCGATATAATTTGCTCCTTTTTTAGTTTCGAAATCTTTGAAATAATTGATTCCGGTAACAAATTGTACTTTTTCTCCTGTCAAGCTAAAAGCTTCAACTTTGGCATCTCTCCTATCTGAATAAACAGTAACACGAACTTTAATATCTACTTTTTTCCCTTTATAAGGAACTCCTTTCGAAATCATTTCCATAAAAGAAGTCGTATCTGTTTTCCCTACATGAGCCAAACGATTAGTCACTGGGTTCAACGGAACTACTTTTTCTCCGTCCCAAAGGCGAATTCCTCCTAAACCTACTGTATTTCCAACTTTATAATAATCAGCACCCCAACCTTGTTTTTGTTGTTCCGGAGTTGGATACCAATGCGCCTCTTTCAATTCCAAACCAGCCTTTGCTTTATTATAAACATCGATAGCTGCTTTTTCGCTAAAATAAATTCTCAATGCCATCCATTGATTTTCGACTGCAGGCCCATGATGTCCAATTGTCGAGTACAAATCACCTGATTCTGAGCCTATGTCAGTCAGATAACTTATTTTTTCGGCTTTCATATACAAACTTGCGTCTGTTTTATTTTGTCCAAAACAAGTACAACCAAACAGCAAAGCAGCTAAAAATGATAATTTCATGATTTCAATTATTTATAAATTAAACTTAATTCCGTAAAATTAAAATAACTGTACATAATACACGAATAATTACGCGATATAATTACGAAATTGTCATTTTATGTCTAAATGGTGTAAATCCAGTGATATAAACATGCTCACCACTGGTACGCAAAGTCCCTTGATGGTAAGTATATTCCTCGCTATCCAAATTATCAACGTTTAAATGCTCGCACTTTCCAGGACCAAATTGTATGCTTTCAGCTCCTGCAGAAACCTGTCCTATTCCTGATTTCAGGAAATAGTTCTTTTTATCATCCGCTGTCGCTCCTGTAATATTGCTTCCTTCTTTGAAACACATTTCGATTGTTACCTCTACATTTGGGGGGCCATCTACTTTAAAATCGATATCCAAAGCTCCATTATTCTCCACAACTTCAATCACCGTAATTTGTTTTTTGACATTGCTTATTGTGCGGGATTCAAAGTCCATTTTATTCCAAAATCTTCCATCTGGTGAAGGTGACAATTTATAATCTCCATCAGCTTTGCGAAACTCAGCTGCAAGAGGTTGGTAATAATCCCCTTCTTTTGTTTCTTTCAAAATGTACTTATTCCCTTCTTTCACGATTCCGTCACTACTGAAATATCCCATTCTAAAAAACGAAGTAGAAAGGCGCATATATTTTAATACTGAATCTCCTTTTCGATACATCAAAAAATTAGGATTGGAAGATCGTCCCGAAACAATTTGCAGGGGTTTATCATTGCCTCCAAATAAAGTTATAGAAGCTTTTCCCCGTCTGATTCTCGCCAAATTTGAAAATGCAAAGAACTTTTCAAAATCGTTAGCAACCTTTCCTTCAACAGGAATCTCTTTTCGAAGCTCTTCATTTTCCATAAAAAAGCATAATGAATCCGGTAAAATGTCAGTCGTAAATTCCGGCAGGCCTTCAATAAGACTAACCATATAAGCATACATTGGATTCTTGGTACGAATCGCCATATAACGGTACTGCAAATAGAATTTATTCACTTTTATGTTCATGAATTGATCCTGTCTTTTCGAATCAACAGTAACCAAATCGCCATTTGGTTCGGTATAATAAAAATAGGTCGTCAAATTTTTATTTACAATATCCAACAATTGAGGTCTGTTCAAAAGTTGGGACATTGTAATTAATGCCTTGTCAATAACCGCAGAATATATCCCGCTTCGTTCCGAATAATGCCCGTCATCGTTCATATAAATTCCTTCGGCAAGCCACTGGTCAATTCTTTGAACATATCTTGGATCTGGAAACAGCGAATTTATATTTGCCAAAGCGGCACTAATAACCCATCTGTGATTTGGAGTATGAACGCCTCCGGTTATCATTGCTTCGCCCGCATTCAAAATAAACTTTTTCAATTTATCTCTTAACTCGGCTAAATCTTTTTGTTTATCCAAATTTAAAACAACCAAGGCCGGGCAAATATATTCCAAAACAAAAGCAGTATCGGGCGGTGATTGTCGGTTTCCGCCAGCGTCCAAAGTTCCGTCACTATACTGTTCTCTCAACATAACATCTATAGCTTCATTCAGTTTATCCGCTACAGGTTTTGACTTATAAAATTCCGATTTTGAATTGGAGATCGAGGCTGACATCACAGTTATCGCATTCGCTAAAGGGCGAAAATTACTGATTCTGATTCCCGGTTCGGTCAACGGTTTACTCAATATCGTTTTTACTTTTCCATCATTACTCAAAATGAGCTTCTTCATTAGCTGAATATCTTCTTTTCCAGCATTATTGTTTGAAATAAAATCATTTGCAAAAGCTAAATCACTTACTAAAGCTCCTGCCAATGTTAGACCGCTAAGTCTAAGAAATTCCCCTCGGCTCATTTGATTCATCATACTTTTTGGTTTTGGTTAAATAAATTGGTTTAAAAAACTAGTGGTCAATTAGTTATTTTTAAGCTGATAAATTACTTATCTACAATTTTTACAAGCGTAAAATTTATCCCCAAAGGGTTTTCGGTTACTTTACAGATTAAAGGGAAATCGGAGTTCTTAATAATCCACATTTCGGTTTTATCTATTTGTGCCTTCACATGAAATGCATCAACTGATTTTCCATCTACAACTACACTATTTTTCTCTTCTTTTTCGTCCAAAACATAAGTTGTATTGTTATAAACGAACTTCTTGTTTTTTACCAAATCCTGATAAGCCGATTGTGAAATCATGAAATAGGTTTCGGTAGGTTTCAAAACCAAAACATTCGAATACTCACCTTGATTGAAACTTAATGCATTTCCGTTTTTTAATGCTTTTTGGGTAATTACGATACTACTTTTTACACCTCTTGTCTCCAAATTTAACACAAGCGTATCCTTGTCCATTTTGGTCGTAAGTGTTAAAGGTCTTGTTTGTCCATGCAACTTACACACATAACTTAATTCTGTATTGTTTTTGATTGACGGAACGTAGTTTTGTGAAAATGCTATTTGACCTAAAGTGCAAAAAATGATCGCTAAAATTGTATTTTTCATCTTCTGAATATTTTTATTTTTTTTTGTAACAAAGCATCCTAACATTTTTTTTACCACAAATTACACTGATTTCCACAAATTTTTAAGTCTTAACCCGCTACGCGAAATTACTTTTAACCACACAGAAACATAGATTTTTCTATGTGGTTCATCTTTTATTTTAAACGAATGAACATAACAAAATAAATCTGTAAAAATTTGTCCAATCTGTGTTTACTTTTATTGATTAAGCATTCGCTATAGTTAAATTTTTATTTTTTTGGAGGTAAAATAGTAGTTCCCCAAGCTGAAGGTTTTGAATCCATTTCGAAAATCAATTCGCCTCCATTCATAATATCATCGTGCAAAATCCATGCTTTGTTGTATGGCTTTCCGTTTAAAAAAGCGGCTTTTATATACTTATTTTTATCGCTGCTGTTTTTGGCAGTAATTTTAAAGCTCTTTCCATTTTCTAGCTGGATAGTCGTTTCTTTAATTAAAGGTGCATTCAATAAATAATAAGGTTGTCCGGCATTTGGGTACAATCCCATCATGTGAAAAGCAAGCCATGAAGACATTGCCCCCGAATCATCATTCCCAGGTATTCCTGTGTGAGACGCATTGAAATTATCTTTGATAATGTCATGAACTCTATCACTGCTCAAATACGGTTTCCCAATCCAATGGTACAAACACGGTGTCAAAAATGATGGTTCGTTAGCCACATTATACAATTTTGAATCGAAGAAAATATCCAATCTCTTTTTGAAAGCATCATCTCCTCCGGATTTACGAATAAGTTCAGGAACATCATGAGGAATACTGAACGAATACTCCCAAGAAGTTGCTTCATAGAAAAACACGCACCAATGGCAAACATACCAAGGAGATTCAATTATGACCGGAGTATATTTGAATGTTGGTTTTTGAATTTTGGATTCACCAAAAACAATATCATCCAGCCAATTTCCTGCTGCGTCTTTTGGCATAATAAATCCTTTTGCTCCATTATTTTCATAATCAGAACGCCAAAGATTTTGCCAGCTATCCGCCTGTTTCATGTATTGATTGTACAAATCGGTGTAGCCTAATCCTTTAGCTACTGTAGCGATATTATAATCATTGTATGAAAAATCGATTGTCATATTTCCGGCACGGGGAACATTATAAGGCACATAACCTAAACGCAAATATTCCATCAAACCACCTCTTCCTTCTTTTTCTTCATTTCCTCCGGGAGGAACTGTAGCATCTTTTAGCATTGCTTTCAAAGCCACTTCGTAATCGATTCCTTTTAGATTTTTAACAAATGCATCGGCTACAACCGTTTCAGCATTTGAACCGCCTTGTGTGCGGCCGTTGTCATTTCCGCTTCGGCCTTCGGGCATATAACCATCTCTTTTGTAAATGTTCAGCATTGCATTTACAATTTCTACTTCGCGCTTTGGATCTAACAAAGTAATAAGCGGACTCGAACTTCTGAAAGTATCCCAAATACAATAAAAATCATCGTAATACGGTTCGTCATTCGTCCATAACGGATTTTCTCCCGTTCTGTCCACAGGCATTATCATGGTGTGATACAAACCGGTGTAAAACATTTTTTTATACTCATCGGAAGTATCCGGCGAAAGTTTAACGCGGCTTAATAACTGTTCCCATTTATTTTCTAAATTCGACAAAACCGTACTAAAATCCCAATTCGGGATTTCGACCTCAATATTATTTTTTGCTTTTAATTCACTCAAAAAGGAGATTCCGATTTTCACATTCAGCTCCTGTTTCCCTTCTTTTCCAAAAGAAAGCAATGCGGCAGTTTTTTTCCCTGAATCAAATTGAGAGGATTGATTGGCATAAAATTTACCGTCTTTCCAAGTAACATATTTTGCAATTGGCTGATCAAAAGTCGCCCAGAAATAAACCGTGTAAGCGCGACCGTTGTTCCAACCACCTCTAATTCTGCTATAACCTCTTACTTCATGATCTGAAACAATTTCTATTTGAGAACCCACAAATTGCTGTGCTTCCCTACCTTCCGGCTCAGGAGATTCGCCAAGGAAAAATCCGGGATCAATCTTTAAATCTTTGGACGCATTTTTAGGATAGGTAATTCGATAAAAAGAAGCTCGATCAGAAGTTGTTATTTCTGTTTTAATCTGATTTTCTTTGAAAACAGTCTCGTAATAACCAAGTTTTACGTTTTCTTCTGCCCTGAAAGAAGTTTGATCCAACTTATCCAAAGCTCCCGAAAAAGGCATAATCTGGATGTTTCCGTATTTTGGACCGCCACCGGTTCCGCTAACATGAATTTGACTAAATCCAGTTACTTCTTTTGGTAAAGGCAACCACCCACTATTTGAATTTACCGTACAATCAGGACTTGGTTTTACCATTCCGTAGGGACATGACGGCCCTATAAAAACGCGGCCCACACCTTCTGACCCAATCATTGGATCCACATAATTGTGAACCTGATTTTGGGCGCTAATTGTAAAGAATGACGATATTCCTAAAAAAAGTATGACCTTAGTGTATATTCTCATTTGCTTAATATGTTTTTTTTCCGAGTTGGATATTTTAAAGTTTAATGCTTTGACTTATCCGACATTTCTAAATTCAATTCCCCTCCTTTTGTAATATCGCTGTGGGAAATCATAAACTTTTCTACAGCTTTATTATTGAGTTTAACATTGTTTATATAAATATTTTTAGGGCTGTTATTAGCGGCTTCAATTACAAATTCTTTGCCAGAATAATAATTTGGATTCAATTGAATCGAAACTTTGTTAAAGATAGGGCTTCCTATTTGGTATTCCGGGTTTTCATCAGTCCCCCCATTCATTTGGAACAAACCAATTTTAAACAACACATTCAAACTTCCCATTAAACCTTGATCTTCATCGCCATTGTAACCGGTATCCGGGGCTAAACCGCTGAAAGTTTCTTTTATCACTTCGCGTCCCCAATACTGAGTTAAATCAGGTCTTCCTAAAAAATTAAACACATAAGGTGTCTGAATCGAAGGCTGATTACCAAAATTTATTGGAATACGACTGTACTCTGGATGCAATTCTGCTTCATGTGATGTTCCTGATGTGAACTTTAATTTTTTTGCCGATTCAAATTGCTTGTTCAATTTTTCTGCAGCCTTATCATTCCCTCCCATCAGCTTTGCCAAACCTTCAATGTCTTGCGGCACAAACCAAGTTGCCTGTGCTCCATTGGATTCTATAAAACCATTTTCATATTTATAAGGGTCAAAATTTTCGAGCCATTTCCCATTAACATTTTTAGGACGCATCCAACCTGTTGTTGCATCAAAAACGTTTTGGTAATTTTTGGCCCTTGCCATAAAATAGTTATAATCCTCGGTATGATTCAGCTTTTTTGCCAATTGTGCCAAAGTCCAATCTTCATAAGCATATTCCAATGTTAGGCTGGCACCGTCTTGATGGCTTCCAAATTCACCTTCTGGATTAGGGTAAGGAACAAAGCCTTTCTCCATATAATATTTCAAACCTCCACCGCTATTGGTATTGTGTTCGTAACCCGCTTTTCCCATAATTCCATTTAGCATATGGTTTTTCTTCAAAGCGATATAAATATCTTCCAGATCTTCTTTTACGATTCCATTTTGAATAGCGGTAACAATAAATGGTGTTGTAGAAGCTCCTGTCATCACATAGGTATCATTTCCGCCTGCAGGCCCACGCGGAATCATTCCGCCATCATTGTAATATTGCATTAGCGAATGCACAAAGTCTTCCATAATTTCAGGATAAGCAAGTCCCCAAAGTGTACTTATCGTCCATTGGGCACCCCAAAACGAATCTGAATTATATTGGTTGAACTTTGGTTTTCCTTTATCGTTAAGCGGAATTTGTCCAATTCTGTATTTATCTCCTGTATTATCAGGATAAGCACCATTAGCATCGCTAATCATTTTTCGTCCCTGCAATGCGTGCCAAAGATCTGTATAAAATCTTCTTTGGTCTTTTTCAGTTCCACCTTCAACTTTAATTCTTCCCAATAAATTATTCCATTCGTCTCTTGATTCTGCAACTATTTTATCAAAATCCCAATGAGGTAATTCTTCTTGAATATTAATGTTGGCATTTTCAACAGAGGTGTAAGAAACACCCACTTTCATTAATATTTTTTTATCAAAATCACCAAAATGAATCAGATAATTACCTGTTTTAGCATCTTTCTCAACAGAAGAAATTGGAGCATTAGTATTAATTTTAAAATATACCGTCAATGGTTTTGGGCGTCTGAAATTAGTACTCAATACCAATGAACCCGAAAGTTCATAATCGTTATTTTTTTCTAAAATTCCATTTGTGTTATCACACGGCCCTAAAACAGTATTTAGATTGAAAAGAACCGCTTTTTGTGCATTCGTCGGAAACGTATATCTATGAAAACCTACCCTTTTGGCGCTAGTTAATTCGGCTGTTATTTTGTATCTGTCAAGTAATACAGAATGATAGCCTGGAGTAATTTTCTCTGTTGCATGACTGAATTTAGAATAAAAATCAGTGAAAATAGTTGTCTTATTTTCTTTGGAAATTACCACCGGCATTACCGAAACCCCGGATAGTTGCCATTCATGAACATGGCTGAAACCTTTTATTGTATCAATATTATACTTGTATCCGCAACCCCAATCTCCTTTAATTGATGTGTCC
The DNA here is from genome assembly GCF_027111335.1 of Flavobacterium aquiphilum. Lineage (NCBI taxonomy): Bacteria > Pseudomonadati > Bacteroidota > Flavobacteriia > Flavobacteriales > Flavobacteriaceae > Flavobacterium > Flavobacterium aquiphilum. The sequence continues at coordinate 4,692,066 of NZ_CP114288.1, forward strand.
GGACTTAAATTTACCATTCCAAACGGACGACTGGCGGAAGAAAAGTAAAACCAGCGCGAATTTTCAGTATCTAGCAAAGGGTACACCTTATCCACCAATTGGTTATTTGGAAGAGAAGCTGTTTTTCCTGCTTTACATGACACTAGAAAAATAAGGCCTAAACTTATTCCTATGCGTCCTATTTTATAAATTTTATCTAATTTCATTCGTTTAAATTGTATTGACAAGCTAACATACTTGTTTTTTGATGAATTGGACTTTCTAAACAAGCCAAATCAAAATTTTTAATAAAAAAGGAGAAGAATTTTTTAATCTTCCTCTCCTTTTTATCAAATTAAAATATCTATACGCAATTTGCTTTTTAGATTAATTTTTATCCTAATATCCAGGATTTTGAGTCAGAGCGGTATTTAAAACCAAAGCATTGGTTGGAATTGGGAAAATACGACGATAGGTATCAGTATTTGTTTTGAATCCCCATTTACCTTCATATTTACCAAAACGAATCATATCATTTCTATGCCATGCCTCCTGTGCAAATTCGCGGCTTCTTTCTTTATAAAGATCATCTAAAGTTACTGCTGACCATGCTGCAGAAGTTGAACGGTTTGAACGAACCATATTTACCAATGAAATGGCTGTTTGCCCTAAAGTTGGATTACCACCACGTAAGATTGCTTCGGCTTTCATCAAGATAACATCTGAGTAACGTAAAAAGGGTACATCATTATTTTGATTACGGCTTGTTGAGGTTGCATCTGGATAAAATTTAATATTTCTGTAACCCATATTCCAAGCAATTTCATCATTTCCACAATCAAACAAAGCAACACTCTGACGAAGAACTATGTCTGGAGTCAAGTTTACTTGGTAAGTATATGACGCTCCACCATCTGCCCCGGTATAAAACTGATCGTATCCTTTTTTAGTTGTTGTAACCATTACAGGAGTAACACCATCATTCATGTATTGTAATCCAGTTAACCATTGTTTGTTACGAATATCATTAGCATCATTGAAATAAGCATAAAATTCAGGCAGAGTACTTCTAGGCGCACTAGGTGTAAAAGGAATACCAAATTTTGCTCTTTCAGAACGTGGTACATCGTAACGTGCATGGTACATTTGACCATTGAAACCTACACTAACGGCAGTTGGATCATAAGGAACTGCAAAAATGAATTCTTTCATTTGCGGACCATTATTAGGATAAAACATTTGAAGGTATGAAGCTCTTGGCTCGATAGCATACAATCCGGAATTAATTACAGCATCACAAGCTGCAATACAATCATTGTAACGTTGTGTCCCAGTATAAACCTCAGCATTCAAATACAATTTAGCAAGTAACGCATTTGCTGTTTGTTTATTTGGTCTTCCATAAGTTGTCACTCCAGATGCAGCACTTAAGTTAGGAAGCGCTTTTTTCAATTCTCTTTCAATAAAGTTGAAAACCACTTTTCTATCAGACTTAGGATGCGAAGTAAAATCTCCATAAACGGTATCCAACGGAACGTTTCCGTAGCTATCCATCATCATATAATAAGAAATCGCACGCATTGTTTTCAACTCAGAGATCATAGTCGCTTTCTCCGAACCTTCAGGCATTGCTTTGTCCAAAATTGAAATTGCCTGATTACTTGTCCCTATAACTTTTGAAGTCCAATCCCAAAGACTTCCTATGATACCATTATCTGCTGTCCAATCATGATAATGCATTGCAATATAATTTCTATTATCAAACCAGTTACCACCTCTTGCCGGCATAATTGACTCATCTGTACTCAATGATTGCGCCCACCACCAAGCAAATGAAAATTCTCCACGGAAAGCCGCATAAACAGGACCTGCGGTCTGAATATACTGTGATGAATTCTGAGGGAATACATCTGGGGTAAGTTGTGTCGTAATTGGCACATCAAGATTTTCGCAAGACCATAATAAACCGGCTGCAAGTACTGGAAGTCCTATATATTTGAATATTTTTTTCATATGTTCATGTTTTATTGTTTTTTTTCGGTCATATGTAATTCGCACACAATTGTTGGTTTTTATACCAAATTTGTATTAGTGCTCATTTCATAATTTTTCGATTTAATTTTTAGAATATCACGTTCAAACCAAACAAGAAAGTTCTTGTTTTTGGATAAAAGTTACCCGAATCTACACCAGGTGCAGTTCCACCTTGTTCTACTTCAGGGTCAATTCCGGTATATTTGGTAATCACAAACAAATTATTTACAGTCTCATAAAGACGAATCTTTTTGATGTATTTACCAACTGCTCCAAAATTATAACCAAAAGTCATATTATCTAAACGGATATAGCTACCGTCCTCTATAAAACGCGTTGAATATTTATAGGCGTTAAGGTCATTTGGAGATTCATTTGCTGCATCTACGAGAATATTCGAAGACATTGCTGTACCAGGTCTGAATAAATCTGCTCGTGTTGCATTGAAAATTTTATTTCCAAATACTCCACGGAAGAAGATATTCAAATCAAATTTTTTGTATGTGAAATTATTATCCCATCCCATTAAGAATTTAGGTTGTGCACTACCTGCATAGTGATAATCAACACCAATTGCTGGGGTTGTTGTCAAGCTACCATCTTTTGCAACATATTGAGAAACACCCGCTGCATTTTTACCAGCATACTGAAGTGTAAAGAATTGTCCAAGAGGTTTTCCTTCTTTAAAAATTTGTAACGTACTTCCTGTTTGTCCGCCTCCTTCTGGTTGAACTCTACGTATTGAATCCCCTCCAATAAAATATGGGTTTTTCAATTTAGTAATCTCATTTTCGTTATGCGAATAATTCAAAGTAGTTGACCAGCTAAAGTTTTTAGTTTTAATCGGCGTACTGTTCAAAGTAACCTCGATACCTTTATTTGTCATATCACCACCATTGGCAACAATTGTTCCTACTGGTACAAGAACAGGGTTTACAGCATAATTGTAAATCATGTCTGTTGTTTTCTTGTTATACACATCAACAGATCCAGATACTGCTCCTTTTAAGATTGTAAAATCAACACCAATATTTGCAGTAGCTGTTTTTTCCCAGTTCAAATCAGGATTTGCAGCCTGAACAGGTCCGTATGCACCCACTTGTTGTCCGTTATAGTAGAATGTTCCAAGACTTCCTGAGATAAATTGCGCTGTATAAGCGTTGAATCCCGATGAGTTTCCTGTTTCTCCCCAGCTTCCACGAAGTTTTAAATCTGTGAAAATCTTTTGGTTTTGCATAAAACCTTCTTTGTCAATTCTCCAGGCACCACCTACTGAAGGGAAGTATCCCCATTGATTGTTTGATCCAAATACTGATCCACCGTCTCTTCTGATAGATCCTTGCAAAAGGTATTTGTCTTTGTAATTATAGTTCAAACGGGCAAATTCTGAAATCAAACGCTTTTTCTGATACGCTCTACTATCTCCAAAATCTACTTTGTAACCAGAAACTGCACCATAATTTCCTAAAGCAAGGTTATTATAACTAACGTTGTCTACAGGGAAGTTAGTGTTTGTTGCTTGGAATCCATCTCCCAAAACATCTTCTTGCCAAGAATAACCGACAACAGCCTTAATTTTGTGCTCACCAAAAGATCTATCCCAGTTTAAGAAACTTTCAGCAATCGTGTTATTTGTTTGATACGAATTTCTTAAAGCCGATCCGTTCACACCAAAATTCATTAAAGAGTGTACTTGTGGTGGATCTGGGTTATTGTAGAAGTTAGCACTGTTGTATTTTTGATAGTAGCTATCATAAAACTCACCGTGCATTGAATTCAATTGTTGGTAAGAAAGATTTAAGTTGTAAGTAAATCCCCAAGGAAGTTTTAGTTCTGTAGTCAAACTTGCAACTAAGTTATTTGTTTTTGTATCATCATCTGCATGATTCATCAAAGCAACTGGGTTGAAATATCCGGTTTGAATAAAGTTTTCAAAGTACGATCCATCAGGGTTTGTAACAGGAGAAACCGGAAGGTGGTTAATAGCTTGTTGAAGCACCACGTTACGTTGAGGCACATTGTTATAAACACTATTTGAGTTTGTAACGTTCAACCCAATTTTAAGGTTATCATCAAAAGCCATTTGCTCAACTGCTAAGTGTGCAATTACACGTGAAAAGTTATTTCCTTGCAAAACCCCTTCTTTATCGATATAGGTAATACTTCCAAAATAATTTCCATGGTCACCACCTCCACTCATCGAAAGGTTATGGCTCATTGAATTGGCATATTTAGGTCTTAGAATTTCATCTTGCCAATCTGTATTAGCACCTTTGTCATTTTCAGGAGTAAAATTCAAATTATTTTTAGCCAAGAATGATCTTAACTGATTTGAATCCATCATGTCAAGTGAGTTGGAAACTTTTTCAAAACCAAAGTAATTGCTATAATTAATTGTAGTTTTGTCTTTGGCTCCTCTTTTTGTAGTAACCATGATAACCCCATTTGCAGCACGGTTACCGTAGATAGCTGTTGCTGCAGCATCCTTCAATACGTCAACAGTAACAATGTCTTCTGGAGCAATGATCGAAATATCTACACCAGGAATTCCATCAACCACATAAAAAGGTCCTTGAGAACTATTCAATGTTGAAGCTCCACGCAAAACTACCGAAGACTGTTTTGTAGGGTCCCCACTAGCCGAAACGTTCAAACCTGCAACCTTACCTTGTAACAATTGACCAACATCTGCAATTACCCCATTATTCAATTGATCTGCTTTTACAGAAGAAACAGCTGTTGTCAAGTTTTTACGAGATCCTTTACCGTACCCAACTACAACCACTTGTTCTAAGCTTGTAGCAGTAGAAACCAATTTAATTGTATAATTAGATCTTGAACCATCTAATTTAATTCGTTGGTCAACAAACCCCACAAACGAAATTAATAACGCTGCATTTTTATTTGAAACATTAATTTTAAACTTTCCATCAAAGTCTGTAGTAGCGCTATTATTTGTTCCCGTTTCGACTACATTGGCACCAGGCAACGGCATCCCCTTCTCGTCCAAAATCACGCCGGACACTTCTGCTTTTTGCGCCCAACAATTAAATGAGAAGCCGGCAAAAAGGACTAATAATAAAATTTTAAGTTTTTCCATATTATATTAAATTAGTTATTGGTTAATTCTTTAAGCGAAATTAATATTAATGATTTGTTAAAGGAATGGACAGATTATTCATAAACATGGACTTTTTAACTACCCCAGTAATGGCGGGACTTACAAGCCTTTTTTATTCAATATTTTTCAATAAAAAAGATGAATTATCCATCTACAAAAGCTCCAATATTGAATAATTAAGACCATTTTCCTTAAAATCATTATCACTTTTACATAAAAACAAACTAAAAATTTTGATATTGATTTTTATTTTATTCTAAAATTACATACTGAATAATTCCTCTAAAACATTTCGGTGCTTTCACACCATTTGAGCTCCCATTTTTTGATTGATTCTTTAACTTTCAATTCATCAAATGGCTTATTGTTGATTGCCGAATCTCGTTGCGCCTCTAAAAACATCTTCCATCTTGGCCAATAAAATTCTTTATACATACCTTTCCATGATTTAGAAGCATAATCATTCAGATGACCTTCTCCTCCCCACACCGTTATTAATGCTTTTGCATTTTTTAAATACAATTTTGATTCGGTTTCTGAGCTTCCGTAATTCCAAGCCGATTTCAACCAATAATTCAACGTATTATAAGGCTGTCCCGAAATCATAGTGTCAGTATCCAAAGCCAACTTTTCTATTTTTTTAAACAGTTCATCTCCTTTTTCTATATTCTTCGATTTATAAGCAGAAACACATTCTATCAAAAGGTCATCAAGACAAAGCGAGTTATAATGTCTTGAAAAATCTATTAAGTCATAATTATACAGACTGTTTTTATCGAAGTTTTTGGCTTCCTTTTTCAAAATATCCAAAGCGTGTTTTAGTTTTTCTTTGTCACCTGGATTTCCTTTAAAGTCAGTTATTGTTGCAGTTGGCCCTTTAAAAAACAAATAAGCTCCTGCTTTTTCTTTCCACCAGCGCGTTTCCCAATACTTAACATTATATACTGATTCTACTAATAATTGCCAGGCTTGAAAAACTGAAGCTGGAGTTTTTTTACCATATCGGGCCGTCAAATATTGATGCAACCAATCATTTACAGATTCCTTTCCTTGGTTCCAAGGAAGATTATAAATGAATTCATAAACAACTGAGTTGTTATTTAGCCCTTCAGGCATTGCACCATAACCAACAATATTTCCTTTGTTAGAATTTTTCAATAAGCTTGTAAGCTCATTTTTGTAAAAATTCAAATCTCCATAAACAGGATTGGATCCTCCATAATTATGTACATAACCATAAGTCCATTGTTTTCCGTAAAAAGCTTCTTGGTTTTCCCAAACTTTATATCGGTCATTGGCATAATCCTGAATCATCGTTTTGTCGTTTGGCACTTTACTAAGAAAAGCTTTCGTGGCTTCTTTGGTCCAAAATTCTTTATTGTCTCCAAAAAGCCAACCTTGCATCACCCAAGTAGAACCGGGAGAAGCTTCGTTAATAGCCTCATATATTGCTTTCCCATAATCCGATAGTTCGTCATATTTGTGTTCTTCTGAAACTGGCGGTGTTATTTCGTTAAAAGAATCGGCTAAATAAAAGTCTGACTGACCATATAATTTGACATAAATGGCGATAAAACGTTTTCCGATTTCTTTAAACAAAGGGTCTTTAGGATCTAACAAATAAGTGCTTTCAAAACCTCCACCAGACCATGATTTCAATTCCTTGATTTTTGATTCGGGATGTTTCTCAGCAAATGCTTTTGGCACATAACCACTAAAAGCGGGGACAACAGGATGCATTCCTAAATCTCTCATCCGTTGTAATATTTTCTTTTGAATGTCTTCTTTTTTATTTATCCACTCTTGCGGTAACGGTCCTTCCAGACTATTTATATTCCCCATTCTTTGCCAAGGCAAAAATGCCGGTCCCGCAAAATGTGCTTGCAATTGAGTATCCGTCAACCCATATTCTTTCCATAATAATTGCCAAGCAGCTTCTTGCCCTTCAAGTGCTGTTGGCAAATTAATTCCGTGAAATGCCATCCAATCTATTTCTTGTTCCCAGCGTTTCCAGTCCCACCAAGGAGTAGTGTACCCAAAAGTACAGGCATTCAAATACTCTCTATATTTAAAAGGTGTCGATTGCTTTTTAGAATACTTTGGCCATGATTTAGGCAAAACAACTCTGTTTCCTTCCCAACTAACTAAAACAGCTCCTATATCTTTAAGAAAATTATAAGCTGCATAACATATTGCGGTATTTGACGTCGCCTTAATTTTTACTTTATTGGTTGTTGTTTCCACTTCAAACCAATCCGAATTGGTTGCTCCTTTGTTTTCAACAATTTCCAATTCAAATTCATTGGCCCGTTTACCGATAAGCCTTTCAATTACAGCTAATGAGCTTTTTGTTTTTTCATCATTTTTACAATATGCATTAGGTGCTAAAAAAATTAGCATCATAAAAAAAGACATAATACCCAACAAAGAATTGCATCTTTTAATTTCCAAACACTTTCTTCCCATATCGTTCATATATTAATTAAATTATTTACACATATTTAGTCAAAACTCCAATAAAAAAAGGGGAGACTATTTTTAATCTCCCCGAAAACCAAACAAAATCAAACAAAATCAATTGATAAACCAAAATCAATATTTTATAATAAAACACTCTTATATTTTCTTTTACTATTTCGTTACCAGCATTCATAAACATATCTAATACTGAATAAGGTAAAATTATAAATAATGGATTCTCAAATAATGGACACATTATTCAAAACTATAGACAGATTACCCAAATAAAATAGGTAATTAAAAAAATTAAAGGTGAGATTGTACTATTCTCTTGAAAGAACCTAAAAAAAGAAAAAAAATAAAATCAATCTTACCAGATTAATAACAAAAAAGCCTGCTCAAATTCTGAACAGGCTCCTTATAATAGATTGAAAAAATTGTTTTTAAGATCTAAACAATCCTTGTTTATGAGTATTGAATAAAACTAAATCGTAAGGAACTAATTTAGGCGCTACTTTCTCTGAAGAAGCATCAAACGTGATACCGTTGTATTTTCTGAACAAATAAATCTCTTTTAGACAATTTGATAAACTCTGGTGAATTAATGTCGTAAAAGTCGGTAGTTGTTTGTCACCAACCAATAAATCAATTTGATAATTCGAACTACTTTTCGATAAATTATTGCCGATGATTCTTAAAGTGAATGTTGTTGGGATTCCAAATTGTTTCCCTTGATACTGTACGATCATATTATTTGAGGTTTAAATGTGAATTAAAAAATTATAGACTGACTTTCGTTCATTCTTAGTAGATGCCTTTAAAAATAGTAATTTGATATAATTACGACCTTTAAATTATCAGCTCTACAACAAAGCTACTTAATAAAATTGTTTCAAACGACTTTTAAGAATCTAAAATTTTCATAAATTCTAAGGAAGAAAAATGGTTTCCCATGCAAACAAACTGGATATTTTGGACAATAATTATGACGGATTGAGAGTAATTTTATTTAAACGGTACTAATAGCATAGAATTATTAATCTAAGCAAAAACCTCAGGACAAGTCTGAGGTTTTTATTTTTACTATTTATCCTTTTTCAACCGCCAAAGCGTTTCTATAAACACATCTACATCCTGGCAAGTATTATAAAAAGCCAATGAAGGACGAACTGTGGTTTCTACACCCATTCTCCTTAAAATAGGCTGCGCACAATGGTGTCCGGTACGCACAGCAATTCCTTCCTTGTTCAACGCTTTTCCTACCTCATCATTTGTAAAACCGTCCAGTGTAAACGAAAGTACGCTCGCTTTATTGGCCGCTGTACCTATCAATCGGACTCCAGGTATCTGTTTGAGTTGATGGGTAGCATATTCCAACAAATAATGCTCATACTGCCCGATTGCTTCTATCCCAATTTTCAAAATATAATCAATGGCTGCACCAAGACCAATTGCATCGGCAATGTTTCCTGTTCCCGCTTCGAAACGGCTAGGTGCTTTGTGGTATTTGATTTCCTCAAAAGTCACATCCTGAATCATATTCCCACCAGATTGATAAGGTTCCATTTCATTTAATAAATCTTCTTTTCCATATACAACTCCAATACCTGTTGGCCCGAACAATTTATGTCCCGAAAAAACAAGCCAATCGGCATTAAGATAGCGCACATCGACTTTCATGTGCGAAACAGACTGCGCTCCATCCAACAATACTTTGGCACCAACTGCGTGTGCCATATCTACCATTTGTTTAGCAGGTGTAATGGTTCCCAACGCATTTGAAACTTGGGTAACTGCAACCAATTTTGTCTTTGGATTCAATAATTTAGCATATTCATCAAGTAAAATCTGTCCATTGTCATCTACTGGAATCACTCGCAAAACAAGTCCTTTTTTATCGGCTAAACGTTTCCAGGGAACAATATTTGCGTGATGCTCCAAATGACTGACAATTATTTCATCCCCTGCATTCAATTTATGGTTTCCCCAACTTTCAGCCACCAAATTGACTCCCTCGGTTGCTCCGCGCACAAATACAATTTCGTTTACAGAACCGGCATTCAAAAAGGCTCTTACTTTTTCACGGGCGGCCTCGTAAGCATCTGAAGCTCTCGCAGCCAATTCATGCGCTGCGCGGTGAATATTTGAATTTTCATGTTCGTAAAAATAGGCAACACGGTCAATCACTGTCTTTGGTTTTTGGGTAGTCGCAGCATTATCAAACCAAATTAAAGGTTTTCCATTTACAGTTTCACTCAAAATCGGAAAGTCTTTCTTAATTAAATTGGCATCAAAATTTGATCCAACCCATCCTTTTTCTGTTTGATTAGGAATCGAATTAACAGATGAAATTACAGGTTTTTTGGAATCAAAAGCAAACGGATTTTCATCAAGAAAATAATAACTGTTCTTATTATCCAATCCAACAGTATTTGTTTTCAATGGAATCCCAAAATCTTTATTTATCAAATTTAAAGCGGCTTTTAATTCGGCTTCAAAAGAAGCTCCTTCGTGTTCAAATGGTAAGTAAGAGGGCTCTTCTTTATGCTGTAAATTCAAATCTTCAAAACTTGTTTGCGGATTACCCATATCAACATTATTGCCGGTTCCTACTGCAAAAGGCACTTCACCACTTCCCAAGGTATATTGCGAAGTATCGATTCCGTAAAGGTTTTGTTCCAAAAAATTAGAATTTGAACTATTCGAAAATGAATGAGGCGTTTTACCGAAATCTCCCAAATTACCATAAGACCCAACCGATGGAGAAACCCCAAAACCTCCCATAGATTGCGGCGATTTAGGAAAACCCAACGGACTCTCAGGCAAATTTGGAATTCCTGACATTCCATGATCTGCTTGATTCACCAAAGTATCATGGTTACTTACCGGAAAAACAGTTTCAACCTGACCCAAATTACCGGCAGAAAGGAGTGTTTCAGCAATTTTAGTAGCGCGAGGATGTTCATTAGGGTCTGGGCTCAAGGAAATTTCTTTTGGAAATTCATTGGGCAAAGCACTGAACAACTCATTGGCTATGCGCTGTAAATCCTCAATATTCGGTAAACCGGGATTACTATTATTTGTATTCATGATACTTGTCTATTTGTACATCCTCTAGTACCGCAATTGCATCATCAACAGTAATTACCAATGAACAATACAACGATACTAAATAAGAAGCAATGGCTTTCTCATTTATCCCCATAAAACGGACAGATAAACCAGGAGACTGTTCCCCTTGCAATCCGGGCAAAATAAGCCCAATTACACCCTGACGGCTTTCGCCGGTACGCATCAAAATGATTTTGGTTTTCCCATTTTCTATTGGCAATTTATCCGAAGGTATAAGCGGAATACCTCTCCAGGTAAGGAACTGCGAACCAAACAAAGAAGTGGTGGGAGGCGGCACTCCTCGGCGGGTACATTCACGCCCAAAAGCAGCAATGGCCAAAGGATGTAACAAGAAAAAACCTGGTTCTTTCCATACTTTGGTCAACAATTCGTCCATATCATCTGGAGTAGGCGCACCAGTTCTCGTCTTGATAACTTGCGAAGGAGCTACATTGCTCAACAAACCGTAATCTTTATTAATAATCAATTCCCGTTCTTGTCTTTCTTTTATAGTCTCAATTGCAAGGCGCAATTGTTCTGTAATTTGATTATACGGTTTACTATACAAGTCCGATACACGGGTGTGCACATCGACTATCGTTTGCACGGCAGCCAAATTATATTCTCGGGGATTATCTATATAATCGACAAAAGTATTTGGGAGTTCATGTTCATCTCTTCTGGAACAATCAACTTCTATTTGTTTTGCATCCTTTACTTTATTCAAACGATACACTCCTCCTTCAACCGGAACCCAATGCAAAAGATGTGTGAGCCATCTTGGGGTAATGGCAACCATTTGTGGAACTGAACGGGTTGCAATTGCTAACTGTCTTGCGGCTACGTCTCCTAACGCAGTTTGCTGTTTTTTTAATTCTGCCATTGTTTTATCTATTAAGTTATATCTAATACTATTAATCACAAACAAGGTTGATTTAAAGAAACAACGCACATGAATTCGAAAGACCAAATTCCTTTAAACCAAATCAAAAAAGAAAAGAACAAATTCTAAAAAGGAGTAACATTAGCCATTAATCAGAAATAAATTCATGGACAGCACCCCTCAAAAAAGCAACTATTTACGATAAAGATTGTTTAAAAAACACATTATATTTTTCTACTAATTTAGCACAATTATATAACTACCACAATATTAATTATTTAAATAAAAAACGGAAGACTAAAAAAGATTTTAAGAAAACGAAAAACCCTGTAAGCATGACTTTACAGGGTTTTTCTAACTAAATGTATTAAAACAAACAATTTTCAATATTTTGACATTGAAAAGAAATTATCATCCTTTTATAACGGGCAATGAAACAACATTTCCAACTTCATTTCGCATAGTCATATTCAGTTTATCCAATAATGATAATTTGTTGGAAACTTGTCCAGTAAACAAATTATAGGATATATTCATTTTTTTTAAACGGGTCAATTTCTCCAATTCTATTGGAACTTGTCCCTTGAAATCATTGTCAAAAAGATTTAAATTCTCCAGCATAATCAAATTACCTATTGCAGAATTTAACTTACCGGTAAATCTATTTGTATACAAAGATACTGATTTTAAAGATTTTAACTCATAAAAAGATGCAGGCAACTGCCCTTGAAATGAATTTTCATACAATGACAAATTCTCCAACATCGAAAGTTTCCCTATTTGCTGAGGTAACTCACCCGATAAAATATTTCGGTCCAATACTAATGCTTTTAAATTTGGCAACGAACAAACAGAAACCGGAATAAATCCTGTCAATTTATTGAACGAAAGATCCAAAACCTGCAACGATTTCAAATTTCCAATATTTAAAGGAATTTCGCCGTTCAGTAAATTAGTCCCTAAATTCAGTTCTTGCAAATTAAGCAAAGTAGTAATCTCAACAGGAATGCGCCCTGTCAAATTATTGTTTCTCAAGTTTATGGAAACAACTTTGTCGTCTACGATTTTGACTCCATACCATTTCTCCATTGGCTGGGAAATATCCCATTTATTGATCCATTTTTGGCCATTGGTAACCTGGTTTAATTTTATCAAAACATCTTTTTCGGCCTGAGATATTGCGGCAAAAGCAGAAATCGAAAAGAAGACAGTAACAATAAAAAAAAGTAGCGTAATTTTTTTCCTCATTTACTTTGTTTAAAATTTATCATTCCAAAAATAATTAAAAACTCCGTTAATAAACAACAAAAAATCGACAAATTAACTAAAAACACAACTTAATGAATATATATCTTACAAAAAAAAAGCGCAATAGTTTAGAGACTAAACTATTGCGCGAACAAAAAAAAAAACCAAGTAATGGACTAACTAAAAAACCAAACTATCTTTTATATTTCAAACAAAAATTAATTTCCTGTAAACTCAGTGAGTTTTATTTTCCCAGAGTCATTTTTGCAATTATCAAAGTTATTTTCAAATGCTAATTTGAAGCCAAAACCAAATCAACATCTTTTTTCAAATCGCTTAAACCGTCTTTTTTAAAAACGATTTTACCGTTTCTATATAAAATCAATGTTGGAAAAACCTTAACTGTTTTCAAATCGGCAATAACTTGAGGATTTTCTTCCAAATCGATCTCAACAATTTTTATTGTTTCACCATATTGTGTCTTGATGGCTTCCAAAATAGGCTTTACTTTCTTACAGGCTGCACAATATCTGGATCCAATATCAACCAAAACATTATTGTTGTCAGCAATCACTTTTTTGTATTCTCCTAACGATAATTTACTTTTTGAATTCGAATAAAACGGCTTTCCCACTCCTATCCAAGCTGCTATTCCTCCTTCTAAATCATGGACTTCAGTAAAACCATTTTTCAATAATTCTTTTGCTAACAGCCCGCTTCTGTAAGCTCCTATCGAATAAATAAATACAGGTTGTGATTTATCTAATTTTGCGACATATTGAGCATAATTCTTTGTTTCCAAATTAAAATTAACCGCATCATTGATATGATTATTTGCAAACTCTTCAGAACTTCTGGCATCAATTATCTGTGGCTTTTTCTGCTCTTTAATTTTTGCATAAAAGGAATCTATTTGCAATGTAAATAAGTTCTGATTTTGAGCAAAACCAACCATTCCAAAAAATATGACTATTGCCGTGATACTGTTTTTGAATATTTTTCTTCTCATAAGTCTTTAAGATTGAACTGGCTCGTATATATTTTGATTTACTGAAGTAGTTTCTTTCTTCGGAGAAATTGGCAATGCTAAAACTCCATCTGCTAAAGGGCTTCCCTCTTTTTTAGATTTGAATATCGGCCAAAGAAATTGTGCGTACCATTCTTCACTTTTATATGATTTTGTTCCGTATGACTTAGGGAATTTGCGTGTAATCAAGCCAGTGCCAAAAATCACATCCCATATAAAAAACATATTCCCGAAGTTTCCTTTAAAGTATCCAACACCATCACCACTTGTATCCGCATGGTGTGCATGATGCGTGGCCGGAGTCGAAATCAAACGTTCCAAAACCCATGCAATTGGATGTAATACTTTGTATTTATAAAAAGGTTTGTCCCAAGCGATACTGGAATGTGCGCCCAAAGTGATAAAACTCTTTATAACAGTAACAAACAAAGCAGGCAATCCTAAGCCTAAATAAGTCAATGTAGCGGTCAAATAAATTTGGGAGAAAAACACGGTATAAATAAAGTTTTGTCTCGAAGCCATAGCCATTCCCATATATGGAGCTGAGTGATGCGTTCTATGAAAACGCCACAGAAAAGGTACTTGATGATGCAAGCGATGGTACCAATACTGCGTTAAATCATCGGCAATGGCAATCAGGAAAAAGCCTCCCCAAAACGGAACCCACGAAAGCGTATTTTCCAAACTTGGAATTAAATAAGGTAATGCAGTCAAGCTAAAAAAAGCAATTACGGGAGGCAAAAGCAATTTTGGAGCCAAAAAACAAATGATATCAATTTTGCGTTCTGTTCCTGTCCATTGGTCATCATATAAACCAGCAGCAAATTCGATTGCTCCTAAAACAAGCATAAAAACGATTAATCCCCAAGTTCGGATATTTTGGAATGCAGGTTTCACAAATTCCAAAAACGATGGCAAAACCAAATGTGATTCTGTCACATCCCCATTGCTTATCTTAAAATAAAGGTAGATTGCCAGTACCGGCAAACTGTATATCAAAAGACTAATGCTCAAGTCTTTTGTTAGTTTTCTTTTTAAATTTTGATCTAATGCCATGATTTTTTATTTTAAAATATAACTTACCAATGTTAACCCTCCGCCCAAAATAGCCAGCGGAACTAAAAAAACTATTGCCCCAACGACAATCTTTTTCCCTATTGTTTGAAAATCTATCAACTTCATAACTCTATCATTTTTAAAATTTAGTAAAGAATCAGGTCTTTTAAACTTTTACAAAAAAGACCTGAATTCCAGATTCTTTGATTAATTGCTACTTCCGGATTGTGCTCCTTTATGAATCAACTCCTGAAGATTTTGGTTTTTATCCCCACTAGCATTATGTATTTTTCTACCCAACACATCTTGCCAATCAATTAGTGGATACAAATTGTTCTCTTTGGCTTGCTCATCAAATAACTTTTTAAGCTCAGCCAATTTTTCAGGATACTTTTGAGCCAAATTAACACGCTCGTTAAAATCTTCGTTTAAGTTGTACAATTCCCAAACATCGGTATCAAAATTGGTTTGTTTTGGAGCTTCACCTTTACCTATCGAACTTTTCAAAGCAAATGAATCCGGAAGATGAGCTGCACCCGCTTTCCAGCCATCTTTGTAAATCGCTCTGTTTCCAAAAATATAATAGTACTGTACTTTGTGTAACGATTCGGCTTTAGGATCATTCAACGAAGCATACAAAGAAGACCCTTGAATTTTATCCTGCTTAATTTCTTTGATAGTTTCAGGCGCTTTGATCCCCACAATATCCAAAGTAGTAGGAAGAATGTCTGTTACATGGCTGTATTGGTTTCTGATTCCTCCTTTTTCTTTAATTCCTTTTGGATAATGAATAATCAACGGATTACGGGTTCCTCCTTCGGACTGAGCATCTTGTTTCCAATTTTTAAAGGGTGCATTGGTCGCTTGTGCCCAACCTAATGGATAATTTGTATTTAATCCTTTTGGTGTACCAATTTCTCCAATGTTCGCTAAATTAGCCTGAAGATTTTCTTCGTCTGATGTCCCTTTGGCAAAAAGATTTTGACTAATTGTACCCTGAGTAGTCCCTTCTTTACTTGCGCCATTATCCCCGATGGCTAAAAAAATCAAGGTATTATCCAGTTGATTGCTTTCTTTTAGATAATTAACAACTCTTCCTATTTCGTGGTCGGTGTAAGTAAGATATCCGGCATAGACTTCCATGAATCGGGCATACACTTTCTTTTGATCTGGAGTCAATTTTTTCCAATCGGCAATGAGCGGATTACGTTCAGGCAATACCGCATTGGCAGGAATCACACCCAATTTCTTTTGGTTTGCCAAAACTTTTTCACGATAAACATCCCAACCTTCGTCAAATTTCCCTCTGTATTGATCACTCCATTCTTGTGCCACTTGATGCGGAGCATGAACGGCTCCCGGTGCATAGTATAAAAAGAAAGGTTTTCCAGGAGCTGCTTTTTGTTGTTTTTGGATATAACTAATGGCTTTGTCTGTAATTTGATCCGTTAAATGTCGTCCGTCTGGTTTTACGTGTGCTTGATCTTCCACCAAATCAGGATTGTATTGATCGGTTTGAGAACCTAAGAAACCAAAGAAATGATCAAAACCTTTACCGGTTGGCCAACGGTCAAATGGACCAGCATCTGTAGCGTCCTCATCAGGAGCTACACCGTATTTACCAACAGCAAAAGTGTTATACCCATTCTCTCTCAAAATCTCTGCAACTGTTCCTTTATCTGACGGAATTTTTCCATCCCAACCCGGAAAACCAGCCGAAAGAACCGTGTGAGAGAAACCGCTAACATGAACTTTCCCTGAATTTCTTCCTGTTAAAAGTGCCGCACGGGTTGGCGCGCAAATTGCTGTGGTGTGAAAATTAGTATATCGAAGCCCATTATTTGCCAAAGCATCAAAAGTTGGTGTTTGTATCAAACCTCCAAAAGCACTTGAAGCTCCAAATCCTACATCGTCCAATAAAATCCAAACGATATTAGGAGCACCAGCTGGCGCTTTTACAGGTTCCGGCCAATATTCTTTTGAATCAGCCAATGTTTTACCGATAACGCCTTTGTAATTTGCGTCCGGTTTGTTTTGGGCAAAGCCAAATTGTGCTACAAGCAAGGCAATAGCCAACAGCCCTTTTTGTGGGGTTTTCAACTTTAAATTGATTTTTAAATTTTTCATTTTTTTATAATTTTATCGATTAATAACCTGGATTTTGTGGTAACCCAACAGGGTCTATGTTTCGTTCACTTTGCGGAATTGGATACAAATTGTTTCGCTCTGAAACTGAGTTTTTGGCAGTTACTTTTTTCACTTCGGTTACCAAAGTTCCCCAACGAACCAAATCAAACCATCTTTGCCCTTCCTGAACAAATTCTTTTTTTCGTTCTTCGCGTATGGCATCTCTTAACTGTGCAGTTGTAAGTCCTACTAAATCTACAGTCACATCAGGAGTCGTAATTGGTTTTCCAAAAGCCCTTCTTCTTACTTGATTTACGTATTCAAAAGCTTCTGCAGTTGGTCCGCTTTGTTCATTGGTCGCTTCCGCAAATGACAAAAGGATATCCGCATAACGAATCAATGGGAAATTAATAGCTACATTAGAAGGATTTGCTAAATTGGTTTCATCAAGATATTTACTGAAAATTGGCTTTGGAAAAGTATAAAGCGTTCCGGTTGCCGGATTCAATAATTGTTTTTTGTAACTCACATCCCTTCTCGTATCTCCAGCAGCATAAATATCATAGAACAAAGCCACATCCGATATAATGTCTGCAGGTTCTGTTGCAGTAAATCCGGTAAAAGAAGTCGCTTGAAAAGTACTTCCGCTGGAACCATTACCTGCTTGATTTGGTTCAAACTGAACAGAAAAAATATGTTCTTTTCCGTTCTTTTTGGCTTTATTAAATATGTCGGCAAAATTTTCGAAAAGTGCATATCCATAACCTCCGTTAATTACTTCTTTGGCTTTAAGGATCGTATTTGGCCAATCTTTTCTGGTCAAATATACTTTTGCCAAAATCGCTTTTGCAGCGCCCGAAGTAGCACGTCCGGCATCTGACGAAGCATAAGTAGAAGGCAAACTTTCTGCTGCTGTTAAATCCGAAATAATCTGCGCGTAAACCTCTTCAACAGTTGCTCTTCTTGATTTTAAACTCTCCAATTGAATAGAAGTTGGTTCATGCAAAACGATTGGAACTCCTCCCCAAAGGCGAACCGCCTGAAAGTATAGCAAACCTCTGATGAATTTGGCTTCATTAATCAATCTCGTTTTTATAACTTCTGAACCACTTGCTCTTGGAATATTATCAATAGCCACGTTGGCTCTGTTAATACCGTTGTATATTTGGCGCCAAGCCACTTGCACACGATCAGATGTGGCATCATGAGTCAAACTACTCAAAGCCCTTACCTGAGGATTCGTAGCCGATACTCCAGCCGCTGCATAATCGGAAGCCATGTCAGTGAGAAAATATAGGTTTCTTCCAAAAAGGCTTTGCTCTCCCGGATCGATGCTCAATGAGGCGTAAACTGCGGTTACACTTGCAACAGCATCATCTTGTGTCTGAAAGAAATTTTCTTCGGTTATAAAGGAGGTAGGTGTTACCTCCAGATCAGTGCACGACACCAATATCGTAGCACTTAATAATATTGTTATTATCTTCTTCATCGCTTAATATATTTTTACTTAAAAAGTTACGTTCACGCCCGAGATGAATGTTTTGGAATTTGGATAAGACCCAAAATCAATTCCGGGGTATAAATTATTTTGTTCATAAGAACTTACCTCTGGATCATAACCTGTGTATTTTGTCCAGGTCACCAGATTTTCGGCAGATACATAAAATTTAACGCTTTGGGTTCCCAGTTTTTTGGAAACACTCTTAGGTAATGTGTATCCAAAAGTGATTAGTTTCAGTCTCAGGAAAGAAGCATCTTCCACATAACGTTCTGAAACAATTCCCAACGGAGAACTTGATGCTCTAGGGATTTCATTACTTGGGTTTGTAGGTGTCCAACGATCCAATAATGTTGTAGCGGCATTTGTTCCAAGAGTAGAGATTTCCAACTGCTGATTCAAAGCATTGAATATTTTTCCTCCATAAGACCCTTGGAAAGAAAATTGCAAATCGAAGTTTTTATAAATAAGGGTGTTGCTAAAACTTCCAACAAATTTTGGTTGAGAGCTTCCAAGATTACCTTTGTCAAGAGATGTAATAACTCCATCTCCATTAGTATCCACATATTTTCTGTCACCTACTTTTGTATTGGTAAGACTGTTTATTTTAGGTTGCGTATTCACTTCTTCCTGAGTTTGGAAAATACCATTGGTTTGGTATCCCCAGAAAGTTCCCAAAGGCAATCCTACTTTTACCGTTACAGGTTGTTGCTGTAGCAAAGAACCATTTGGAACTACTGGAAAGAATTGGTCAACCCCATTTCCAATTTCGACTACTTTGTTTCTATTTAACGAAAACACAAAATTTGAATTCCATGAAAAGTTTTCAGTTTTTAGGTTTTCGGTATTTAAACCAATTTCGATACCCTTATTTTCAACTCCTCCAATATTCTGAAGAACTGTGGAATATCCCGAAGTCAACAGAATAGGCACATTTATAAGCAAATCATTTGTTCTTTTGTAATAAGCGTCAAAAACAAAATTGATTTTTCTGTCCAAAAGCGATAAGTCCAAACCAACATTGTATTGCGTTGTTTTTTCCCATTTCAAATCTGGATTTGCCAAACGTGTTGGTGCCAATCCCGTTTGTATAGCACCACCAAAAGAATAATTTACCGAACCGATAGAAGCCAAAGAAAGGTAATTTCCAATTTCCTGATTTCCGGTTGTTCCAACACTCAATCTAAGTTTTGCTTCATCAACTCCTTTAAGATCTTTGGCAAAATCTTCTTCGGTAATATTCCAGGAAAAACCTGCTGAAGGGAAATAACCCCAAAGCGACTCCGAGCCAAATCTTGAAGAACCGTCTGCACGTGCCGATACAGTAAGATTGTATTTTCCATCATAAGAATAATTCACTCTGGCCAACCACGATTTCAATACACTTTCGAATGCATCACTATACGGTTTTACAGCTGTTCCGTCCTGCAAAGCATTGTAAGTAACAGCATCATTTACAAAATAATTAGCTCCTGCATTAACCACTTCGCCTTGTGTATATTGAAGCGTGTATCCCGCCAAAGCCGAAAACTTGTGGTTTTCTCCAAAGTGGGTATTGTAATTTATGGTATTTTCATTCAAAACTGAACTTACTAATCGATCACCAACTGAAGCTAAACCTTTGGTTCCTGCCCCAGTTCCTGTAGTAGATGGAGCGTAGTAATTTTGTTTGGTATTAATCACATCCCCGCTCACGGAAACCTTAGCAGTGATTTCTTTGTTTATTTTGTATTCACCAAACAAACTGGTCAGAATTCTATTGATTTTAGTTTCATTTGTGGTGTTTTCCAAATCATTAATTGGATTAGCAATTATTCCGTTAACCGCTGTTGCATAAGGATTATTGCTTAGGTTATAAGAACCGTCAGTATTATAAATAGGAACCACCAGAGGTTGATACACAACAGCAACTAATGGATTAGGGTTTCTTCCTCCGCTATTATTCCCAATACCGTTTGAAATAGAATTACTGTAATTGGCATTTACACCAAATTTGAATTTTTGGGAATAGTTTCTCTCGTAATTGGCACGAAGCGAAATTCTTTTGAAATCTGTTGCAATTACAACTCCGTCCTGATCAAAATAACCAGCAGAAACTGCATATCTGGAACGATCATCACCACCGGAAAATGTTAGTTGATGATTTTGAACCGGAGCAGTTCTAAAAGCAGCTGACTGCCAATCGTAATCTCCCGAAGTTTTTAAAGCTTCTATTTGTGCGGCTGAAAAAGAAGGAGCCTGACCTATACTCGCCTGAACGTCATTACGCAAACTTGCCCATTGTGAAGCATTAAGCAAATCAAGTTTTTTAGAAACAGACTGTACTCCAAAATATCCTTGATATGAAATGGTATCCAAGCCTTTGGTCCCTTTTTTGGTCGTAATTAACACTACTCCATTAGCTCCACGAGATCCATAAATTGCTGTTGCCGATGCGTCTTTCAACACTTCTATCGACTCAATATCTCCCGGACTGATCGTTGACAGTACGTTAACTCCTGCCCCAGCGTTGGTAACACCTGCAGTGCCATTATTATTGTCATTGTAAATTAATACTCCATCTACAACATAAAGTGGTTCATTACCCGCAGTAATTGAATTCCCTCCTCTAATTCGAACACTGGAAGTTGCTCCCGGTCGTCCTGAACTTTGAGTAACCACAACACCAGGCACAGCCCCTCTCAATAAGTTATCTGCTGATGAAGTTACTTGATTTAAATTTCCTTTGGGAACAGAAGCTATTGCTCCGGTAATATCTTTTCTTTTTTGAGAACCATATCCTACAACAACTAACCCATTAAGTTCTTGAAGGTCTTCTTCTAAATTGATAATAACCGGACTTCCGTCAGCAATATATTCGATTTTTTTATAGCCAACATAGGTTACGACTAAGGTATAAGGAAATTTTTGACCTGTTTGAAAATAAAATTTACCTTCTGAATCAGTCACCACTGCGTGGGTAGTTCCTTTAATAGTTACTGTAGCGCCGGCAACAGGCAAATTCGTTATTTTATTAACCACTGTTCCGTCAAGTTTCGATTGAATGAGCGGTTTTGTATTTTGGGCGTAAATTCCAATTGAAATTAGAAAAATGCCGAGCCATAAAAGATTATATAATATTTTTTTCATTACTTTGTTTTGGTTTAATAAATAAGGAGCTTGAAAACTGATGAAAATCAATTTTCTCTTTCCGTTTAACGATAACATTTTTTTAAGCCTGCCATTTCTGTTGCCGCAGAAATGGCTTTTTTTTTATTTACAACAACGCATTCGCTTTTTCATTTCTATTACTTTTTAATTAGTATTAATATTTAAAATTGATATTATTTTGAAAAAATCACATACCAGACTGGCTAAATAATTTATTCGAAGTGAATGAATTATTTTAAAACTAATCATTAAAAATAGTGAATGGTATGTATTGAAGATATTAACAGCAACACATTCGACGAAGAATGTCGAATGAGAAAGATCCTTGCATGATCAAAAAAAAGGTGGTTTTGATTGTCTTCAAAATTTTAGTTTTAGTGTTTCTATCGTTTTTTAAACTCTACTATTTCTATAGACAAATTTAAGTTAAAAAAACTAACTGCCAAAAAAATTTGCAATTATTTGCTAAAAAATTGTTAATCGGTATAAAATTAAAATCCTTAATGAAGAACCAAAATAAATATAAAAAACTGATAATGAGTATTTTAAAAAAACATCAGATACTCTTTTTCTAAATTTAAATAAAATAGGCTATTGGCTGAATTTAATTTCCAAACATCAATTTGAGCCAAAACAAATGCCCAATATGGTCACGATAGTTACTTATTTAGCCAATAAATCGACTACAAACCAATGAAACATAAAGAAAGTGCAATGATTTAAGAACTAAACCATTGCACTCGCAAACATCCCCCAAATAAATCCTAACTAACTAAACTTATTTTTAAATTTATTCATCAGCAGCCAAAATACCTTTTGCATTATTGGTCACTTGCAGTTGGTAAGCAATTCCAGATTCACTTTTCATCGTAAGATCAAAGTCATCTTTCTCAGCCAAAACTTTGGGCACCGTACCTGAAAATGAATTATAAGATAAATTAATATTTCTCAGATTATCCAATTTAGCAAGAGCTAATGGTATTTGTCCATCCATTTTATTATCAAACAAACTTAGATTTTGCAATTCTTTCAAATTTTGCACATTCCAACTTATGTGGCCGGAGAAGTTATTACTACTCAACATCAACTCTTTTAAATTCTTCAATTCATATAAAGTTGTTGGAAGTTCTCCAGACAATCCATTATTAAATAAAGAGACAACCTCCAATTCCTTTAAATTCCCAATTTGTTTTGGCAATTCACCAGAAAGCTGATTCATGAACAGGATCAAAGAATTTAAATGTGTTAATTCACAAATTGAATTTGGAATTGCACCTGTCAATTTATTAAACGAAAGATTTAGCTCTTTTAAATTCTTCAAGTTTCCAATATTTTCGGGTATTTTCCCCGATATTTGATTTTTGAATAAATTCAATTCTTCCAAATTTTTTAAATTCGTAATTTCGACAGGCAAAGTTCCCACCAAATTATTATTAGAAAGATTGATTCCCACTACATGATCATTTTTAATTGTAACGCCATACCAAGTAGAAATCGGAGCTTTTAAATCCCATTTGTTATCCCAATTGTTGCCATTTGTGGCTTGGTACAATTTTATCAAACAATTTTTTTCAGAATTTGGAATATTTGCCAATAATGAAGTTGAAAAGGCAAAAATAAGAAGTAATGTAACTATATTTTTCATCATCAATATTTTTACAATTAGCATATTAAAAATAATACCAAAATTCCATAAAATAGCAAAATAATCGATGAATTACATTTATTTTAATTTATTAAGATATTTTTCTTACTTAATTTTGAATTTTACAAAAATAATAGTTTCCAAAAAAATACTTACATTTGATTGATAACCTTAAAACCTAAAATTATGGAAATGAATTGGATCGCAGTTTTTGTCAGTGCATTAGCAACATTAGTAGTTGGATTTATTTGGTATAATCCCAAAGTATTTGGTACAGTATGGATGAATGAAACAGGCCTTACCCGTGAGGAACTCCAAAAAGGGAATATGTTGAAAATTTTTGGATTAACTTATTTTTTCTCACTTCTCATTGTCATAGTTGAAATGACATTGACAATACATCAATCAGGAGCCGTGAGTATGGTTGGGGGATTTGCAAAAGTAAATGAAGCGCTTCCTTCTTTCAAAGCCTTTATGGCCGATTATGGTACTGCATTCCGAACATTCAAACATGGAGCTTTTCATGGATTCATTTCCGGTTTATTTTTTGCTTTTCCTGTAATTGCAATAAATGCTTTATTCGAAAGAAAATCTTGGAAATATATTTGGGTTCATGCCGGTTTTTGGATAGTTAACTTAACTATTATTGGTGCAATAATCTGCGCTTGGCTGTAAATCAACAATAAAATAGAATAAGCCTTATTTCAGTAAAATATTGAAATAAGGCTTTTTTATTGGAACAAACTTTCTATTTGACCGGCCAAATCGAAATCTTTTGTAGTTACCCCTCCTGAATCGTGAGTATTCAACCGTATGTTTACCTTATTATACACATTAAAAAGCTCTGGATGGTGATTCATTTTTTCAGCAAAAACACCAACCTGAACAATAAACGCTAACGCCTGCGAAAAATTCTTGAACTTAAAATCCTTTTCTATCGCATTCTCTTTAAAACGCCATTCGCTTAAATTTTCTAAAAATGGGCCTGCTGTTTCTTCATTATAAGTTTGCATAATCATTTCTTTTCTATAAAGTTAGACAAAAGATACTGAGATTCAAAGTTTCTATACAACTCATTCCATCGGATTATTGATCAAATGCAATTTCTTTAAAAAATATCGCGCCAAAGAAACTTAATAACAATTCTAGATAAAATTAACTTTATTGGCTAAATTTGAATAAATTCTTACCTCATTTGAAAACAGCACTTTCATACCAAATATACGAGTCAACAATTCAACTTCCTGAAAACTGGAATACTCTAGCTTCTAAAAATATCTTTTTATCCAAAGAATATTTTGAAATTTTAGAAAAGTCGGCTCCAACTAATATGATTTGCCACTATATAAGCCTTTTTAAAGATCAAAACTTGGTAGGCATAGCTATCTCACAATTTTTGGATTTAAACAAATTGGAATCATTTGGAGACAGAGATCGATGTGTAAAATCATCTGTTCGAAAATTCATTTTGAAAAACTTTTCTTCACATGTATTACTTATCGGCAATAACATGCTCACAGGACAAAATTCATTTATTTTTTCCGATTCCATCTCAACTGCCGAAGGCATAAAAACCTTAAAAAAAGCAACCAACGATTTGAAATCTAAATTTAAATCTATGGGCAAAAAAGTACACATTACTACTTTTAAAGATTACACCCAAAAGGATGTAGAAGAATTCACTACGGAGGTTTTTAAAAAAAATTATAAATACTGTATTCAGCCTAATATGACTTTTGACATTCGGGATGAATGGAAATCAGAACAGGACTATATCAATTCTCTAACCAAAAAATACCGTGATCAATACAAAAGAGCACGAAAAAAAGCAGAAGGAATCGAAAAGAGGAAATTGCATTTGGAAGACATTATCAGGCATGAAGAAATCATTTACGACCTCTATCATCATGTTGCCCAAAATGCGCCTTTCAATACTTTTTTCCTGAGCAAAAACCATTTTAGGGTTTTTAAAGAAATATTAAAAGACAAGTTCTTATTCTATGGTTATTTTTTGGATGGAAATCTGATTGGTTTCAACACATTGATTAAAAACGGCGACACAATTGACACCTATTTTTTAGGCTACGACGATACGGTCCAAAGGGAAAAAATGCTGTATTTAAACATGCTTTACGACATGATTGCTTATTCTATTAATAAAGGATTCAAAGAAATTATTTTTGCCAGAACCGCTTTGGAAATTAAAAGTTCTGTTGGGGCAAAACCTATAGAAATGTACGGTTTTATGGAACACAGTAATTCAAGGATAAACAAACATGTTTCTAAAATATTCCCAAAATTGGAACCTGAAATTATTTGGAAGGAACGAAATCCTTTTAAGGAGTAATTTTAGAGGGAAGAAAATAGAAGATATAATATAATTCGATTAAAAACAGAAAGCGAAATCAAATCAATATGACAAGATTTCGCTTCTTTTTTCTATGTTCTAACCTCTATCTACAACGCATCAATTTCTTCCTGAACAATTTCCCATTCAGCGAGCAATTTTTCCAATTCCTCTTTCTTTTTATTGTATGCCATAAAAAAGGAAGCATCTTCTATATGTTTATCATAATTAGAAGCCAACATTTTATCATCGTGCTGAATATCCTTTTCCAGCTGACTAATTTGACTTTCTATTTTACTCAAACGGTTTTGTAAAGTCTTGTTTTTCTTTTGGTCTTCATAAGAGGCTTTATTGCTTTCTTTTGCAACGGCAGCTTTTGCAACATCCTTTTTCTCAACCTCACGCATATTTTCCAAGTTGCGTTGCTCCAAGAAATAATTGATATCCCCTAAATATTCTTTGATTCTTTGATCCTTAAACTCATAAACGATATTGGACATTCCCTGAAGAAAATCCCTATCGTGAGAAACCAAAAGTAACGTACCACCAAACTTCTGCAAAGCCGCTTTCAATACATTTTTAGACTTAATGTCCAAGTGGTTGGTAGGCTCATCCATCAACAAAACATTGATAGGTTGCAACAATAATTTACATAATGCCAAACGGTTTCTTTCGCCCCCGGAAAGCACTTTCACCTTTTTCTCTACATCATCTCCACGGAACAGGAATGAACCCAACATATCACGAACTTTCATTCGGTTCGAGTCCAACGCAGCGTCTTCCATCGTTTGCAACAAAGTAAGTTCACCGTCAAGATACTCTGCTTGATTTTGGGCAAAATATCCCAATTGCACATTGTGCCCTAATTTTATTGAGCCCTGAAATTCAAATTCATTGACAATCGCTTTAATAAAAGTTGATTTTCCTTGTCCATTTTGACCAACAAAAGCAATTTTGCTACCACGTTCCACCAATAAATCAATGTCCTTAAGAATGATTTTATCACCATAACTTTTACCCACATTTTCGGCTTCAATTACAACCTTACCAGGTTCTTTGGAAACCGGGAACGAAATATTCATCACCGAGTTATCATCCTCATCTACTTCAATACGCTCAACTTTATCTAACTTTTTGATTAAAGATTGTGCCATTGAAGATTTGGTAGCGCTATATCGAAATCTCTCAATCAGTTTCTGTGTTTCTTCAATTTTCTTAGCTTGGTTCTTTTGTGTAGCCAATTGTTTTTCTCGAAGCTCTTCACGCAATTCCAAATATTGGGTATATGGTTTATTGAAATCATAAGCCTTACCCAAAGAAATTTCGATTGTTCTATTGGTTACATTATCCAAAAACATCTTATCGTGCGAAACAATAACGACAACACCAGGATAATTTCGCAAGAAGTTTTCTAACCAAATGATACTTTCTATATCCAAGTGGTTCGTAGGCTCATCCAGCAATAAAACATCATTGGACTGTAACAGCAATTTGGCCAACTCAATACGCATTCTCCAACCTCCCGAAAAAGTTTCAGTTTGATTATCAAAAACCTCACGTTTAAAACCTAATCCTAAAAGTATCTTCTCAGTATCACCAACATAATTATATCCGCCCAACAATTCAAAACGATGTGTATAATCAGATAAATCTTCAATGATTTGACTGTATTCTTCACTTTCATAATCGGTTCTTGTTACCAATTGATGATTGATTTCAGCCAACTTTTTTTCTACAAATTTAATTTCGGTAAAGGCTTCATAGGCTTCTTCAAGTACCGTTCTTCCTTTTTCAAAATCAATATCCTGACGTAAAAAACCCAATTTAATTTCCTTTTCCTGAGAAATCACCCCAGAATCAGGAGCAACATCCTTTGCAAGTATTTTGAGCATTGTCGATTTTCCCGCTCCATTCTTTCCAACAAGTCCCACTCGGTCACCCGCACCTAAACGAAAAGTCACTTCTTCGAACAAATAAGTCCCACCAAACGAAACCGATAAATTATGTATATTAAGCATGTATTATTATTTTATTCCTATATGAATTAGTAAATTTGTTCTTTCTAAAAACAGAAAAATTAAATTTTTTGCAAATGTTAAAAAAAGGATCCAAATTATATAGCATTTTAACAGGAACTTGTCCAAAATGCATGAATGAGAGCATGTATGTAGACAAAAACCCTTATCATTTAGGCTCAGTACTTAAGATGCATGAAAATTGTAGCCATTGCGGACTGAAGTATCAAATCGAACCTTCCTTTTTTTATGGAGCAATGTATGTAAGTTATGGCGTCAATGTAGCAATTGGAATTGGAACTTTTATCGTTTCCTATCTAATGTTGAAGGCCAGCATACAAACTTCTTTTATAGCAATAATTGCCACAATGATTGTTCTTTACCCATTAGTCTTAAGATGGTCCAGAAATATCTATATCAATATGTTTGTTTCCTATGACCCAACCACAAAAAAAGATTAGGACTTTCTTTCCCTTCTTTTAGCAAATCTGGTAATATCAATTTCTTTATCCAAAGCGATATGATTTTCGATATTATCGTACAGAGCTTTTGCCATCGCAGGACCAATCATTACCCCTCGGGTTCCCAATCCATTCAATATATGTACATTTTTGCGTTCAGCATGCGTCCCCACTAAAGGTCTTCGGTCACTAACTGTTGGCCGGACACCAGCATAGTGTCTAATAATTTCAAAATCACAATTGATTATTTCTTGAATTCTTTCTATCAATTCTGTTCTACCTTCATCAGTAGGTAAATTAGTTTTATCTTTCCAATTATAAGTTGCACCAACTTTAAACAAATCATGTCCCAAAGGCAAAATAAAAACACTAGTATTGACAATAACATCAAGTTTCAAATCAGGTGCTTTAATAATAAACAATTCTCCCTTTGTTCCATCTAAAGGTAAATCATTAAAGAAAGGATTGGCATGCATTCCAAAACCTTCGGCAAATATGATATGTTTTGCATCTATACCTTTATACGACAAACCATCTTCAGTAAAAACTAAAGCATTATAATCAAAGGTTTCATTTCGTAAAAGTTTTTTAGACAAAAGAAAATTATGATATTCTAAAACCAACAAAGCAGTATCAACATATCCGGTCTTTAATACTTCACCATAACCGAACGGAGAATCAATACCTTCAAAAGTTTTAAAAATTAAAGAGGTCGATAAAAAAGGGGCTAAAGTTGGTTTATCTGAAGCTGTAAACCAATTATTCTGCTCTTCTACAGAGAAAAACTTCCTCAAAATAGGTATTTTAAAATTAACTTCCGACTTAATTTTACCACCAAGATTTGAATAAAAATTTTCCATCAGCTGCAATTGCTCTTGAGCCTGCCAAACTTCACTAAAGCGCTTTAGAATTACAGGATTGTATAATCCACCAGCAATTTTAGATGAATTTTGAGAATCATCATTAAAGACTATAATATCCTTATTATTCATCAAGGCAAAATCTGCAAAAGAGATACCGGCCAATCCGGAGCCAACAATTATATAATCAACCATAAATAAAACAATAATTATAAAAAAGAAAAACTCTTACTTTTTCAAAGTAAGAGTTTTCATTGTTATTCATTAGGAAATTAGTAATTCCACATATCGTGTTCAAAATCACGGATTTTATCTTTTATTCTATCCGATTCCAATAACTGATTCAATGCATTTTCGTTAATGTATTCGGTAATCAAACGGTCACCATACACATTTTCTTCTTTGTAGATAACTCCGCTAAACTGACGTGAATCAAGTATTCTATCAAAAGAGACAGGCATAGCTGAATTTTTCTCATTGAATGCCAAGTAACCATGCAAATAATCACGAACCGAAGGATAAAATATCCAAAACAAATCGATATAATCAGCATTATCATTACCAACTTCTCTAGCCTCAGGAGCTACAGGACAAATACCTAGCAAACGATATTTCAATTCACTTTGACGTTTATCAAAATACCAATATCCTTTTAATCTATATCCTGTAATATCTTGAGCAGTAAGTTCTCTTTTATCAATAAACTGAGGATCTAAAACTTTAGCTGGTCCTGCAGGCAACATTACTTTTACCTTTTTACCTTTTACAGTTTTATAGCCAACTTTTTCTTTTGGAAAATATAAGTCTCTATTTGCATTTACTTCCTCTCTACCGGCATTGGTTGTATCAATATAAGTAAATGAACTACTCATATCTTTAAACGTTTTTTTGGTATTAAAATAATCATCAGCATACACTTCAGTTATTTTATTAGTCTTAATACCTTTAATCAAAACATCAAACAATGACCTTCTGTCTTTTCCAATATTCGTAGAATCGATTGGGAAATAAAGAGGGAAATTAAAACGCTCACTCAAATCGACAATTTCCCATACTGTCTTCCCCATCAAAATATCCCTGTCATCTACATAACCGTAGGCTAAAGGCTTATCATTATCAAGAGATACTTGAGATTGAGTTTTCTTTCCAATTTGATCAGGAGTTTTTGCATTCAACAAATTTGACTGCGCAAATGAAGAAAAACCTCCCACAACAAATGCTATAACTGCAACTAAATTTTTAGTCTTCATCTTTATTAATTATTAAGTTATTTAAGTAGATCTAAAGGCAACTTAAACATTATTGTATTTCGAAAATTACAGGAGCTGTTCTTGAAAGCATGATATCAGATCCAACCAATTTAGTTTTAATATCTGAAATCGTAACCATATCACCTCTTGTAGCTCTAGCCATTGCAGCTTTACATTGAGCATTTACTCTGTCTCCTGAAACAATTACCGCAGCTTGTCCGGGTACTTTAAATGTAAATCCTACTACGTTCAATTGAACATTGAAATCAAAATCAAGTAATTTAGCAGAAACTTGAGAAACTTCTAAACGAGATTTAGCTCCTTTAACAGTTCCCACATCACCAGCAATTGCACCGACTGGAGCAGGAATACCTTTAATTCTGAATGCTCTTCTGTCAGACACTTTAGAACCATCAGGTAAAGTACCTGTCACATTAATTACAACTTCAGAACCTTGACCTGGATTCATGTTATAAGCTCCTGCCTTGCCTGCTGAACTTAAACCTGGAGCTGATGCAGATACTTTATCAGGAGAAATTCCAGCAAATGAAATTGTCATCGGGTTAATAACCCCTCTATAAACCACATTCATTTTATCAGCAGAAATAGTTGCAGAATTCGGTTTTGGAACTACAACGTAATTTCCTTTAATTGGAATAGCTACCGGTTTACCATCTTCCATAAAAGTAAAGTTACCATTAATGTCATGTTCTCCAACATTACCAGCTCCAAAACTAAAATCAACTTGACCATCGTGTAAAGCTGAACCCAGATTCAAATTACCTCCGTTAACTACAACTTTTGTAGGAACTGTTGATTTATCAAAACGTCCCAAAACAATCTTTCCTTTTACAGCCTCTCCAGCGAAGAAAGCAGATTTTTCAGGAATTACAATTGCAGTATAGTTTTTCATAGAAGCTGCAGCAACTGCTGTTGATCCAGTCAATCTACTCAAAATTTGATTTTCAATTGTATTAACATCATTTTGAATTGCAGTTAATTTAGCAACAGAAGCGATAAGAGGGAAATGTTTAAAATTATAATCTAAATTATTTTTTTTCACACCTTCTCTATCTACTACATCACCAGTATTGAATTTTGTATTAAATTCAGTAGCAATATCTTTAAATTTAGGATCATTACCAATTGCAGATTTAATAGCAGCTTTGTAAGTCTCTACAGCTGCAACAACTTCTTTTCCTTTTGCAGATAAACCATCTCCACTAAACCATGATTCATCTAATTTTGATGAATTATCCATAGTTTCATAAGGCAATTTACCATTTTCTTCTCTTTTAATATCTTTAGTGAAACCTGTTTTTAAAGTTTCAACATATTTATAAAAAGTAGTAGTTGCTACGTCAACTTTTTTCCCTATTTCATTAGGAGCTTTATATTGCTCAGGTTTATCTTGAGCTTTAACATCCAAATCTGCCAAAATAGCTTCATTCGTAGATAACGCTAAATTATTTGCAGTTTCGAATCTTTCGTTGATTAATCCAAAGGCAGATAATACTTCTTTGGACATGTTTAATGCTAACATTGCAATGAAAACCAAATACATCAGGTTAATCATCTTCTGTCTAGGGGTTAATTTTCCTCCTGCCATTTTTTCTAATTAGTTTATTATTTAATATTATAATATATAGTTAAAAAACTAATTATCCTTTATTACTCATAGCAGAAAGCATACCGCCATATACATTGTTCAAAGATGCAATATTTGCTGTCATTGATTGCATTTGCTCTTTTAATTTACTTGCATTTTCAGCAATTTCTTTGTTAGCCTCAGCATTTCTTGAAGCACTTTCCAATTGTACTTTATACAAGCTATTTAAAGACTCCATTTGAGCAGCAGCCATAGACAATTCTTCGCTGTATTTTTTTGTTGCTGCAATTGAATCTACAGTAGGAGAAATGTTTTTTGAAGCATCTTCAAAATTTCTAATACTGTTTCCAAGACTACTCATTAATGCACCGTCAATTTTAGCTTCTTTCAACATTGCATCCAATTTTGATGACAACATTCCATCAACTTCATCAGAAGCTGGTTTTTTATCAGATTTCTCCCCACCTGCCAATTCAGGATACACTAAAGACCAATCTAATTCATGTTCAACTGGCTCAAATGCCGATAGAGCAAAAATGAAAGCTTCTGTACAAAGACCAATTATTAATAATGCACTAGCGCCCGGATAATGTTGAATTTTAAATAGGGCTCCGATAATTACTACTGCCGCTCCCATACCATAGGTAAAATTCATTGCTTTTTTGCTCAATAATGCCATTTTTCAAAAATTTTTAAAGTTAATTTAATAGGTTATATTTATTTAAAGATTAGGTTATTTTTTACTGTTACCGGTTGTTTTAGTTCCCATATAATCTTGAACTGTTCTAAATCCGATGTAACTTCTAGACGAATCTGCATACTCAAATGCACGGGTACTTACTTGAAGGAAATAAGCAACGTCTTTCCACGATCCTCCTCTTACAACTTTACGTTTGTTAGAGTTATCAATAACTGCAGGGTTCATTGTAGACACAAATTCATAAGCATTAGCATCGTAAGCAGAATCTGTCCATTCAGATACGTTACCAGCCATGTTATACAAATTATATCCATTTGGCTCATAAGATTTTGCCTCTACTGTATACAACGCCTGATCTGCAGCATAATCACCTCTGTTAGGTTTAAAATTAGCCATGAAACATCCTCTATCGCTTTTTGCATAAGGACCTCCCCATGGAAAAGTAGCTGATTCAAGACCTCCTCTGGCCGCGTATTCCCATTCTGCTTCAGTAGGCAATCTAAATGAGTTTACGTTATCAACATGGTTTTTCTTAGATTTCAAGTAACTGTTTTTATTCAAAGTTCTCCACTCACAAAAAGCTTTTGCTTGAACCCATGTCACACCAACTACAGGATACTCTCCATAAGCTTTGTGCCAAAAATAATCATTGTGCATTGGCTCGTTATATGAATACGAGAAGTCTTTTATCCAAACTGTAGTATCAGGATACACCTTCACTTCCTCTGTTTTTAAGAAATCTTGTCTTTTACCCACTTTTGCTTTAGCAGCAGCCTGAATATCCATCCAAGTATAACGGAATTTCAACTTATTAACATCGATTGTTCTCAATCCATTATAAGAAGCTTCCAAAGGCAAATACATAGAATCCATTACTTCTGCGTAATATTCATCCGGGTATTTTTTTACATCTTTTACTAATTTAACCTTTCTATTCAGTCTCTTATAAGCGTTTGGATCTTTTTCAGTACCTATGCTGTAGTAATTATCATACATGTACTTATCGTAGGCAGTCATTTTTTCAGGATTCGAGTTGTTATTACTGAAAGCATAATCAGCTATACTACCAGAATTTTTACCGCCTTTACCATTAGCAGGAGCGCTTTGCCCACTATCTTCAGCTAAGATAGCCAAACGTAAACGAATTGTAGAATCTTTTACCCATTCTACAAACTGACGATATTCGCTATTTGTAATCTCTGTTTCGTCCATGTAAAATGCTCTAACAGTTACTGTCTTTGTTGGTGCATCAGCAACATTAGCTACATCATCATCAGATTTACCCATGATATACGATCCACCAGGAACTAAAGTCATACCATATGGTTTTTCCGGATGCCACTTAGATCCTTTCACACCGACCAACTCTCCTTTGTCGCTTGATCTACCACAGCTAATCAACACTGTTAAAATTGCTGAAAATGCAATAATTTTCTTCATAAAAATCGGGGGATTATCAATTTATTATTAATAGTATCGCAAACGTATTTATTTTTTATCTAAAAAACAATTCTTTACGACCACTTATTATTTGTTCAAATGTATATTAAAATTTCTTAAAAAAAAACATTTTATCGCCTAAGTGCTAAAAAAGTCCGACAAAAAACATCATTTTTAAAATTTTGTAAGTATATCGTAAATATTTCTAATATTCATATAAAATTAACAATTTTAATATAAAATCATTAACTTAATTTTTTCTTAAAGTCTAAAGAACGTTTTTTCTCTGAGCTTTCCACCATCTTTCAGGCATTTCTTGATTACAGGCTGCCAAATATTCGTCGTATGAACACGGTAACAACGAATTTTTTTTCAGTTTATTATAAGTACTCGATGTAAATGGTATTTCTATCCACCAACGGTCAGTTTTATCACTTTTATAGAATACTAAATCCTCTTCTTCAAGCGGAACAATATATTTTAAATAATTATCACGACTCCCAAAAGGATACTCATTAGACCTATAATGATAACCTTCTACAAAGTACCAAACTATCTGTGCAATAATCACTGCTTCCTGACTGGAATTATTATGATTAAAGACACCGAATGAACTAACTTTATCACTTATTCCTGCATATCGAGCCAAAGAACATATTTCTTTTCCATTAAAACCATTCGGGTTGAAAACAGTAAAATTTCCAGAATCCGACGATTTCACAGAATTCAAATCCACACTCACAACATCTGCATCTCTAAAAACAGGTTCAGAAATTGAAATATTATTCGAAACTTCACCCAAACGATACGCATCAAAAAACAACTTATCTATCAAGTCAATCTCCTCCTGCGAATTATAATAAGTTTGGTAGCCAATATTACAAAAATTAAACAAGTTATTAGGTTCGTCAATAATAATTTTAGTTAAAAAAGAATCTGCACTTATTGCCTCATTTTCCTTACCAAAATCGAACTTACTATCAATAGAAACAAGGTTCACCATTTGCTCCAAATCATCATAAGCTCTATACAAAGCATAAGTCAAATCCTGGGAACCTCCAATAATAATAGGTATGATTCTTCTTTTTATCAGACTTGAAGCTATTTTTTTTAGTGCAAAAAAGGAATCCTCTTTTGAATTTCCAGGAAGAATATCACCAAAATCAGCAATTGAAAGATTCCAATTACCAGGAAACATTCCGTATAATTCTTTCCGAATTGCACTTAAGTTCACCTCAGAACTAGCTTTTTTATTTCCACGATTTTCAAGAACACCAATTATTGCAATATCAATTTTATCTAAATCCGGTAGCACCTCATTAGTATGCATAACTATCTTACTACCCAAGTGCTGAGCAGACAACCCAAAAACATAGTTAATAAATTCCTGATCTAATGGTTCTAAAAAATCAAACTCCATTCTTTTGTTTACTTTATTACTTTCTAGTATTGGCTATTTAACTAACGAAAAAAAACAGTATTAATTGAATTCAATTTTTTATTTCTTCTTAGCAACCGCTTTTTTAGCGGCAGGTTTCTTTGTTGCTGTAGTTTTCTTAGCAGCAACTTTTTTGGCAGGTGCTTTCTTGGCAATCATTTCCTGAACTTCAGCCAATGTCAATTTAGTGGCATCAACATCTTTGCTCAATTCAATTTTGATTTTTCCTTTTGTTATCACCGAACGACCCCAACGGGCTTTTTCAACCAATATTCCCTCTTCTTCCCAATTATGAAGCACTTTATCAATATTCTTCTGCAATTTATCTTCAATCAATTCTTCGATATCAGCTTGTGATAAATTATCAAAATTATATTTCTTGCTTACATTAATGAAAATTCCATTCCATTTAATAAAAGAACCAAAACGCCCAACTCCTCTTTGAACACCTTCTCCTTTATAAACGGCGATAGGTGCATCGGCAGCAGCTTTTTCATCAATTAATTCCTGAGCTCTAACCATCGAAACATCCAAAGGATCCTCTCCTCTTGGCAAAGAAATAAAAAGACTTCCGTGACGCACATAAGGCCCATAACGACCATTGCTCACTTCTACTTCTTCTCCTTTATATATACCAAGATTTTTTGGAAGCAAAAATAAATTCAGCGCTTCCTCCAAAGTAATATTTCCAATATTTTGTTCGTTTCTAAGACTTGCGAATTTTTTGTCCTCATCTTCGGAATCACCAATCTGTGCCATTGGTCCAAACTTACCTAAACGAACAGAAACCGGTTTTCCGGAATCAGGGTCAATCCCCAATATTCTTTCCCCACTTTCCCTGTCAGCATTGGCTTCTACATCTTTTACCGTTGGGTGAAAAGTGTTGTAGAACTCCTGCATCATCTTAGTCCACTCGATATTACCTTCAGCAATTTCATCAAAATCGTGTTCTACTTTTGCAGTAAAATTATAATCCAAAATATTCCCGAAATTCTTCACCAGGAAATCAGTAACGATCGTACCAATATCCGTAGGAACTAATTTTCCTTTATCGGAACCAGTGTTTTCCTTAAGCATTTTCTCCTCCAACTTCCCTGATTGCAAAGTCAATTGAGTATAATTGCGCTCCACACCTTCTAGATTTCCTTTCTCAACATAATTTCTGTTGATGATCGTAGAAATTGTTGGTGCATAAGTAGAAGGACGACCAATTCCAAGCTCTTCTAATTTTTTCACCAAAGAAGCCTCTGTGTATCGTGCTGCCGCTCTTGAATATCTTTCGGTTGCCGTAATATAATTATTTTGAAGTTTCTCATTAACTTTCAAAGCAGGCAACAAACCTTCTTGTTCTTCTTCTTCTTCATCATGCCCTTCAAGATACACTTTCAAAAATCCTTCAAAAAGCAAAACTTCTCCAGATGCAGTAAAATGTTCACCATGATTGTTGGCCTCAATTTTTACATTGGTACGTTCCAATTTGGCATCGCTCATTTGCGAAGCCAAAGTTCGTTTCCAAATCAAATCATACAAACGTGCTTGGTCTCTGTCAATATTTACCGAATGTAATGACATGTCTGTCGGACGAATCGCCTCGTGAGCTTCTTGCGCCCCTTTACTCTTATTGGCAAAAGTTCTCGGATAAGCATACTCTTTTCCGTATGATTTGATAATTTCTGCCTGAGCAGCATCCATTGCCTCTTTGGATAAGTTCACACTGTCCGTTCTCATATAAGTAATAAGTCCTGCCTCGTACAAACGTTGCGCCAACTGCATTGTAATACCTACAGGCAAATACAATTTTCTCGCCGCTTCCTGTTGTAAAGTCGAAGTTGTAAACGGAGCTGTTGGTGATTTTTTGGTAGGTTTTGTTTCCAAATCCGCTACCTTATATATAGAACCGATATTTTGTTTTAAAAATTCTTCGGCTTCTTTCTTTGTATTGAAATTTTTCGGAAGCTTGGCTTTGAAAGTCTTGCCCGCTTCATTTGCAAACTCGGCAACTACCGAATACGTGGCTACTGCAGTAAAGTTTTGGATTTCACGTTCTCTTTCGACAATTAATCGAACCGAAACCGATTGTACACGTCCGGCAGACAAACCTCCTTTTACTTTTCTCCAAAGAACCGGAGACAACTCGTAACCAACCAAACGGTCCAAAACTCTTCTCGCTTGTTGCGCATTGACTAAATTATAATCAATTTCACGTGGTTTATCAATAGCTTTAAGAATAGCAGTTTTAGTGATCTCGTGAAAAACAATTCGTTTTGTTTTCTCTTTTTTCAGTTTCAGTTCTTCCGCCAAGTGCCAAGAAATAGCCTCTCCCTCGCGGT
The DNA here is from genome assembly GCF_027111335.1 of Flavobacterium aquiphilum. NCBI lineage: Bacteria > Pseudomonadati > Bacteroidota > Flavobacteriia > Flavobacteriales > Flavobacteriaceae > Flavobacterium > Flavobacterium aquiphilum. The sequence goes on from NZ_CP114288.1 coordinate 4,729,855, forward strand.
CCTCATCACTTGCTAACCATACCATATCGGCATTTTTAGCTAAAGTTTTTAATTTGGACACTAATGCTTTTTTATCCGAGGAAACTTCATATTTGGGTGTAAATCCATTTTCGACATCAACACCAATTTCCTTTGAAGGTAAGTCGGCAATATGCCCATAACTTGATTCTACCTGATACTCAGTTCCTAGAAATTTTTCGATTGTTTTAGCCTTTGCGGGGGACTCAACTATCACTAAATTCTTTGCCATCTTGCTATTGTTTGAATCGCAAAAGTAATTTTTTTTTTTAAATATCAACCTTTCATTGATTTTAAATACCAATTAAATCGGCAGATGGCACATTTCAACAACTCAACTCGTTGCAATTACGCTTTTTATAAATATTGACTTAACATTTTTGTAATCAAAAAATAAACGAAACGATTATCCTTTTTAGGAGCAAGAACATTTGGCGTTTTTCAGAAAGTATCCTCCCGCTTTACACTGCAATCTCTTGTCTTGAACCCCAAGACAAGAGGATTTTCGTTTCAATCGGGGCTAAATGAAAACATTTTTCCTTTTTTACAAACAACAATACTTCAATATCGACAAAGATTGGCTTTCCCCTCTTTTAGAGGGGTGGCTGCAAGCCGGGGTGTTTTATTCATCATCCTTTCAACCACCCCACCCTACGGGCACCCCTCCGAAGGAGGGGAAATGAAAAACCAATTATAAATTTTCAAAATAGCGCATCCTTAAAATTATTTAGTTAAATTTACTACAAGCCCAATCAACCAACAAAACTATTTAATGAACCGAAACGAAGAACTCGAAAAACTCAAACAAGACCAAATTTGGGACTTTATCATAATTGGCGGTGGCGCCAACGGTCTCGGCGTTGCTGTTGATGCCGCAAGCAGAGGTTACAAAACCATTTTGCTCGAAGCCGTGGATTTTGCCAAAGGCACTTCAAGCCGAAGCACAAAACTAGCCCACGGCGGCGTCCGATATTTAGAACAGGGCAATATTGCATTGGTTATCGAAGCCTTAAGAGAAAGAGGTTTGATGGAAAAGAACGCAGGCCATTTGGTCAAAAACGAATCGTTCATCATTCCAAACTACAATTGGTGGGGCGGTTATTTCTATACTTTCGGACTCAAATTATATGATTTGCTGGCGGGAAAACTAAGCCTTGGAAGTTCCCGATATTTATCAAGACAGAAAACTCAGGAGTTAATGCCATCGATAGAACCCAAAGGACTTCAAAGCGGTGTGCTCTATCACGACGGTCAGTTTGACGATTCCCGCTTGGCAATTAACCTTGCTCAAACCGCTATCGAAAAAGGAGCTTGCATTCTCAATCATATTAAGGTAACCAAATTATTAAAGGACAAAAAAAAACATATCACCGGAATAATTGCCGTTGACCAAATATCAAACGAAGAATATTTACTACAAGGCAAAGTGGTGATTAACGCAACCGGAGTTTTTACCAATGCAATCATGAAAATGAACGATAGCGTTTATAAAAAATACATTGTTCCGAGTCAGGGGATTCACTTGGTTTTTGACAAATCGTTTTTACCTGGCGAACATGCCCTAATGATTCCAAAAACAAGTGACGGAAGAGTTCTTTTTGCAGTTCCCTGGCACGATAAAATTGTCGTGGGAACTACGGATACTTTGGTAAAAAAATCGAATATTGAACCTATAGCCTTGGAACAGGAAATCGAATTTGTGTTGAAAACAGCCCAAAAATACCTAACCAAAAATCCAAGCCGAGCCGATGTTCTTTCTGTTTTTGCGGGATTAAGACCATTAGCAGCTCCCGAAAAAAAAGGGCAAAGCACCAAAGAAGTTTCCCGAAGCCATAAAATAATTGTGTCCAAAACCGGATTAATCTCCATCACGGGAGGAAAATGGACCACCTACCGACAAATTGCCGAAGAAATAATCAACAAAGCCATTGAAGTTCATAAATTAAACCCGAGCAAATGTATGACTGCTCATTTACCCATCCACGGAAACAAGAAAAACAACGCTGCTGATTTTGAAAATCATCTTTTCATTTACGGAACCGACAGTGATGCTATTTTGCAATTACAGGAAAACCAACCTGAACTAAAAGAAAAATTACATCCCGATTACAATTACACTTTGGCCGAAGTCATTTGGGCAATCCGCAAAGAAATGGCAATCACAGTCGAGGATGTTTTAGCAAGACGTGTTCGCCTCTTGTTCCTTGACGCCCGAGCCGCAATTACAAGTGCCGATAAAGTCGCCCACTTAATGGCAAAAGAACTAAATCACGATGAAATTTGGATTCAAAATCAATTAGCCCAATTTAAGATTGTAGCGAATGGTTTTTTATTGAAGGAGTTTAGGGTTTTGTAAGAAATCATTATATTTGACTACTAAGAATATTTTATTCCCATCGGATCTATACTCCCAATTAAATATGATAGGGGTTTATTTCATAAGACTTAAAAAAGATTTGGTAATATTTTACCAAAAAACTGAAAATGAGAAACATCCTAATAATTATTATACTTTTCAATATTTTAACTTGCAAAGCTCAAAGGCATGAGAAAATTACGATTTCCAAAACCGATGCTTCTGAATTATACGTAAATGATGAAGACTCAACAGAACTTTTCTACTATAAATTTGTTCCAAAAACAAAAATAAAAGGAGTATTAGTAATTTTACCTTCTGGCGGTGAAATTATCGAAAACACATTAAAACAAATAACTCTTCACAAATTTGCAATCAAAAAAGGAATTATGGTAATTGTTCCCTCGATAAATTGGGGGACAGATAACCGAGAAGCGGAATTCACAGTTCTTGACAAAATATTCAATGAAATTGTTGAAACATACAAAATACCGAAAGATAAATTTATCATCGGCGGGCTTTCGAGTGGCGCAATGCTTTCTTTAACTTATGCAGAACAAGCAGTTAAAACCCCTGAAAAGCATTTTTTAATTCCTAAAGGAGTATTTGCTTTAGACGCTCCATTAGATAAAGCAAGGTTTTATAAATATTGCGAAAGAGAAATACAAAGAAATATTTATCAACCAGCTGTAGACGAAGCAAAATGGATAAAAAATAATTGTGATAGTATTTATGGTGGTTCTCCAGATATATTCCCTGAAAAATATATAGAAAATTCTATTTATTCTTATGGCGCCAAAGATGGTGGAAATGCAAAATACTTAAAAAATATGCCTCTTTTAACGTTCACAGATTTAGACACGGATTGGTTAATTAATCAAAGACATCGCGATTTAAATGACTGGAATGGAATTGACATAATCTCAATGATAAATCAATTAAAAATAATGGGAAATGAAAAAGCAAAAGTCATAGTCAGCCAAGGAAAAGGTGTTAGATTAGACGGAACAAAAAATCCACATTCCTGGTCAATTATGGATTCTGAAATTTGCCTGAAATGGATTTTAGAATTATTTGAAAAATAAAACATCTCCCGCTCCGCAAAGTCCCCTACTTTGCGTTTTTTTTAGTTCTTTAAATCATTTAGACTAGTCAAAAGTCTCCCGAATTTCCCATAAAACCCTTTGCAAACCAATTGATCCTGTCCTATTAATAAAACACCGTTTTAATTTTTAATAAATTCACAATCTAAGTCATTGCGAGGAACGAAGCAATCACGTTCGCTTTGCCTTTTTCTCCATTTACGATTTGGTGTTTCTCCTCTTTACGTGATTGCTTCGTTCCTCGCAAAGACCAAACTAGTCGATAATTAAATACAAACGTGCAAAAGATTTACAAATCCTTTTCTGAAAAGCAACTCCCCTAGCCCCGATTATAGTGAAAAGCCCGGAGTCCCGATGGCTTACATTTTTATGTAGAGGCAAAGCGACCAACGGAAGCTCTTGTAAATACATAAAAAATGTTGCCTACGGGACGAGGACTTGTAACGGAAAGCGGGAAACAGCTACTTAATGATTTCAGATTTTTGATTTTAGAACTAAAAGCCGATAAGGCTAAGTAAAATAACTTCTTTTGAAATTAGTCTTTCAAAATCATAAATCGGTCCCGATAATTATCGGGATTAATCTTCAATCTAAAATCCTTTATTTTTTGTTAATTCTTAGGCTGACATCTTGTCATAATCATCGTTTTTACCTTATATTTGCGGTTTGAAAACGCCTTATGGAAAAGATAATCGAAGAAAGCAAACAAGGAAACAGCCTTGTTCTGGAACATAAACCTGAGAATGCTAAAAAACTGTATATAGAAAGCTACGGCTGTGCGATGAATTTTTCGGACAGTGAAGTTGTGGCTTCCATATTATCCGGAAACGGATACAACACCACCCAAGTCTTGGAAGAAGCTGATTTGGTTTTGGTAAATACCTGCTCGATTCGCGACAAAGCCGAACAGACAATCCGCAAACGTCTTGAAAAATACAACGCTGTGAAACGCACAAACACAAAAATGAAAGTTGGTGTTTTGGGCTGTATGGCTGAGCGTTTGAAAAGTCAGTTTTTGGAGGAAGAAAAAATCGTTGATCTTGTGGTTGGCCCTGATGCCTACAAAGATTTACCTAATTTATTGGCTGAAGTCGAAGAAGGAAGGGATGCTATCAATGTGATTTTGTCCAAAGAAGAAACTTATGGGGATATTTCGCCTGTTCGATTAATGAGCAACGGAATCACAGCTTTTGTTTCCATCACGAGAGGTTGCGACAATATGTGTACGTTTTGCGTGGTGCCTTTTACCCGCGGACGTGAACGCAGCCGTGAGCCGAAAAGTATTATAAACGAGATTCAGGATTTGTCCAACAAAGGATATAAGGAAATCACGCTTTTGGGACAAAACGTTGACAGTTATTTATGGTATGGCGGTGGACTGAAAAAGGATTTCGTCAATGCAACCGAAATGCAAAAAGCGACTGCTGTTAATTTTGACCAATTATTGGAAATGGTTGCGGTTACTTTCCCAAAAATGCGAATCCGTTTCTCGACTTCGAATCCGCAGGATATGCACGAGAGCATTTTACATATTATTGCCAAATACAACAATATTTGCAAACACATTCACCTGCCGGTTCAATCGGGTAGCGACCGTATTTTGAAAGAGATGAATCGTTTGCACACCAGAGAAGAATACATGACCTTGGTCGATAAAATCTATTCTATTATTCCAGGTGTTGCCATAACACAGGATATGATCGCCGGATTCCCAACAGAAACTGAAGAAGATCACCAAGACACTTTGAGCTTGATGGAATATGTGAAATATGATTTTGGTTATATGTTCGCCTATTCAGAACGTCCAGGAACATTGGCTGGAAGAAAAATGGAAGATGATATCCCTGAAGAAACCAAACTTCGCAGATTACAGGAAATTGTTGATTTACAAAGAGAACACAGTTTGATAAGAACACAAGCATTTGTGGGACAAACGGTTGAAGTTTTAATCGAAAAAGCTTCAAAAAGATCCGAAGATGAATGGTCTGGACGAAATTCTCAAAACATAGTTGTGGTTTTCCCGAAAGAAAATTACAAAGTAGGTGAATTTGTAAATGTGAAAATTACTTCTTGTACCGCTGGTACTTTGAAAGGAGAAGCGGTTGGATATTCTGAAATGAATTAATTTTCAACCACAAATTACACAAATTATCACAAATTTATTCGATTAAAAACTTAATATGACTGACTTTAATGAGTATTATTACAAAAAGGATGAGAACTATAAAATCATTGGTCTTTGCATGGAAGTTCATCGATTACTAGGTCCCGGATTACTTGAAATAGTTTACAAGGATGCATTAGAAATAGAATTTAAAAACAACAAAATTCCATACGAAAGAGAAAAAGAATATGCAGTAGAATACAAAGGAATTATTTTACCTCATAAATTTTATGCTGACTTTGTAGTATATAGCGACATTATTCTCGAAGTAAAATCAATAAAAGAGATTAGTAATGATCATCTTGCACAAACATTAAATTATATGAAACTAGCGGATACTCCTGTTGGAATCATTGCAAATTTTCAAAACAAATCATTAGTTCATAAAAGATTGATAAACACATAAAATTTTAATTTGTGAAAATTTGTGTAATTTGTGGTTAAAAAAACTTATATATCTAACATGTCCAAGAAAAACATACTTATCGCATTAATTACTTTCATAATTGGATTTGGAACAACGTTCTATGTTATTAGAACCTATTTTCCAAAACATAAAGTTGAAAAAACTACTGTTCAAAAAAACACAGTAACACACGAGCGATAGCGAACTGACGAAGTAAATTCCAAAAAGTAGCTACCTACAAATTAAATAGTTTTTAACTTTTAAACATTTAAACTGTTTTAAACTTTAAACCTCCAAAAATGGAAACAGTTCAATCAATAAAACAGCGCTTTGAGATTATTGGGAATGACCCAAAGCTCAATCGTGCGATAGAAAAAGCCATTCAGGTTGCCCCTACTGATATTACGGTTTTGGTAGCAGGTGAAAGTGGTGTGGGAAAAGAAAACATCCCTAAGATTATCCATTCCTTATCACATAGAAAACACGGAAAATATATTGCGGTAAACTGTGGTGCCATCCCCGAGGGAACAATCGACAGCGAACTTTTCGGTCACGAAAAAGGCGCTTTTACAGGAGCCACCAGCACCCGTGAAGGTTATTTTGAAGTAGCCAATGGCGGTACTATTTTCCTTGATGAAGTTGGAGAATTACCCCTTACTACACAAGTACGTCTGCTACGTGTTTTGGAAAATGGAGAATTCATAAAAGTAGGTTCCTCACAAGTTCAAAAAACCAACGTTAGAATTGTGGCAGCAACCAATGTCAATTTATTCAAAGCCATCGAAAAAGGAACATTCCGCGAAGATTTATATTACCGTTTGAGTACGGTGGATATTCAATTGCCTCCTCTTAGAGAACGAAAAGAAGATATTCATTTGTTGTTCCGAAAATTTGTTGCCGATTTTGCCAACAAATATAAAATGCCTCCTTTGAAACTTGATGAAGGAGCTATTTTGCTTTTGCAAAAATTCCGCTGGAGTGGTAACATCCGTCAGTTGCGAAATGTAGCTGAACAGATTTCGGTTTTGGAAACCAACCGGGATATTACAGCTGCAACTTTACAAACGTATTTACCTAACGAAGACAGCAACTTACCATCGGTTATTAAAGACAAAAAAAGCGACAGCGATTTCAATACCGAAAGAGAGATCTTATACAAAGTTCTTTTTGACATGAAAAGCGATTTACATGATTTAAAAAAACTGACTTTAGAATTAATGCAAAGCGGAAGTTCCAATGTTCAGGAAGCCAACAAATCACTTATCAAAAAAATATACGGCTCCAAAGAAGAAGACAGCGAAATAGATTTCGAAGAAGAACCAAGAACTTCTTTTATATCCAATTCGAATATAGAGCAAGATTACGAAGAGCAAGACAACAACAATTATCTTTTGGCCGAAACTATTGAAGAGGAAGAAGTATTGAAGCTTGAGCAAAAAGAAATCGAAATGATTAAAAAATCATTAGAGAAAAACAAAGGAAAAAGAAAAGCCGCAGCAGATGAGTTAGGTATTTCAGAACGTACTTTGTATCGAAAAATAAAGCAATTTGATTTATAGTATCACAAAAAACAAATTCCGAATTTCGATATTGAAAATTCATATATTTGAAAATAATTATAGATTCCAATCACAATTGGAATTGTCAAACATCTTATGAAAAAAGCACATTATCTATTAATACTAATCAGTTCATTCCTCCTAAACAGTTGTTCGGTTTATAACTTTACAGGAACTGGTAAAATTGATGCCAAAACCTATCAGGTGAATTTCTTCCCAAACAATTCTGAATTGATTGAACCGGGAATCGATAGGAATTTCACCCTTACATTACAGGACTTGATTCAGAATCAAACCAATTTACATTTGGTAAAAAACGGAGGAGACTTAACCTATGAAGGAGAAATAATAGATTATCACATCAGCCCGATGACGGCAACTGCCGATCAAAAAGCAGCTCAAAACCGTTTAAAAATAAGGGTAAATGTTAGATTTACCAATAAAAACAAGGAAGCTGATGATTTTGAGAAAGTTTTCGAATTTTATCATGATTATCCTGCGAGCCAGCAGTTGACCGGAGCGACGAAAGATGCGGCCATCAAAGAAATTTTTGAAAGAATCACACAGGATATTTTCAATGATTCTCTTGCAAAATGGTAAGAAGTAAGTAATCAGATTGCAGTTTTCAGTGTTCTTATTTAAAAAAAGAATACTACCCAAAAAGAATAAACATTTAAAAAATGAACATTAGTAGCTACAATTATTTATTAAATCAACCTGAAGAAATCAACGATATTCAAACGGTGGCTTTGGAAAAAGTGCTTGATGAATTTCCATACTTTCAAAGTGCGAGAGCCTTGCGTCTTAAGGGGCTTTATAATCAAAATAGCTACAAATATAATTTTGCATTAAAAATAGCAGCAGCACATACTACTGATCGTAGTGTACTATTTGATTTCATTACTTCTGAGTCTTTTACGGCTATTCAAAGAAAAACATACGAGAGAAAAATACAGGAGCTCCTTAATATAACTGTTATTGATAGTCAGATTGTCGAAAAAGAAGAAATAGCGCCAGTTGCTACAACTCCTTTGGAACATTCCATACTTACATCGATAAAAGAAGCGACTTCAAACACAGATTCACTTCATCCAATTACGTTTGAAAAAGTAGAAATCGACAAAAATGTTGAGCAATCCATTCTTGATTCCATTAAAGAAGCTACGCCAACTAACTCTGACGAAAAAATAACCGAAGCCGAAAAGAAATTAGAAATTGGAAAACCAATAGATTTTTCAAAATCAGAAACACACTCGTTCCATCAATGGCTTCAGCTTTCGAGGATACAACCTATAATACGTGAAACCCCGCAACAAAACAACAATATGGAAAAAGAACCCGAACCTATCGTTGACGAAAGCAAATTGAAGCAAGCAGCATTGATCGATAAATTCATTGAAACCAGCCCAAAGATACCACCGATTAAACCCGGAACTGTTTTCGCTCCAAATATTGACATCAACAAAGAAGACAATTCTTACCTGATGACAGAAACTTTGGCTAAAGTATATTTGGAACAAAAAAAATATCAAAAAGCCATTCAAGCTTATGAAATATTAATTTTGAAATATCCAGAAAAAAGTAGTTTCTTTGCAGACCGTATAAAAGATATTAAAATAATACAACAAAATAACAATTAATAATATAGAGTATGTTTTCAATTTTTTTAGTTTTAATTACAATAGTATGTTTTCTATTGATCGTAGTAATCATGGTTCAAAACCCTAAAGGTGGAGGATTATCTTCTACAATAAGTGGTTCTCAAATGTTAGGTGGTGTGCAAAAAACTACAGATTTCTTAGACAAAAGCACTTGGACATTAGCAACTATATTAATTGCTTTAATCTTACTTTCAGGTTTGAGTTTTACTGGGACTTTAAGTGATGCCGATTCAAAAATCATCGACAAAACTGAAACTGCTGCTCCAAAAACTCCAGCATCTGCACCTGCACAAAATGCGCCAGCGGCTCCTGCAAAATAAAAAATCATATAAAATAATACACAAAAATGCCAGCCTGTCAAAGCTGGCATTTTTTTTAAGAAAAAATGTCAGTTTTCAGCTCTTGGCATAATTTCTGAATAAGGAAAAACGTCAAATTAATTTAATAACATTTAAAATATCTTAACACTATGGCTTTAAACATTAAACCGCTTTCAGATCGAGTACTTATTGAGCCTGTAGCTGCAGAAACTCAAACGGCATCAGGAATTTTTATTCCGGACACAGCAAAAGAAAAACCACAAAAAGGAACTGTTGTTGCTGTAGGAAACGGGACAAAAGATCACGAAATGACCGTAAAAATTGGCGATACTGTCCTTTATGGAAAATATGCAGGAACAGAATTAAAATTAGAAGGAAAAGATTATTTGATTATGCGTGAAGACGACATTTTAGCAATCGTCTAATTAAAAGTATTAAACCAAAAAAATTAAGTATTAAAACAATTAGTAAGTTTAAACAAAAAGAGAAATGGCAAAAGATATAAAATTTGATATTGAAGCACGTGATGGATTAAAACGTGGCGTTGACGCATTAGCAAATGCAGTAAAAGTAACCCTAGGACCAAAAGGTCGTAATGTAATTATCGGAAAATCTTTTGGTGGCCCAACTGTAACTAAAGACGGGGTTTCTGTTGCAAAAGAAATTGAATTAAAAGACCCATTGGAAAACATGGGAGCACAAATGGTAAAAGAAGTAGCTTCTAAGACCAACGACTTAGCGGGTGACGGAACTACAACTGCAACTGTTTTGGCACAAGCAATCGTAAAAGAAGGTTTAAAAAACGTTGCCGCAGGAGCAAATCCAATGGACTTGAAACGCGGTATTGACAAAGCTGTTGAAGCTATTGTTGCTGATTTGGCTAAACAAACCAAAGTAGTAGGAAGTGATTCTGAAAAAATAAAACAAATTGCCTCTATTTCTGCAAACAATGACGAAGTAATTGGCGAATTAATCGCTAACGCTTTCGCAAAAGTTGGAAAAGAAGGTGTAATTACTGTTGAAGAAGCTAAAGGAACAGACACTTTTGTAGATGTTGTAGAGGGAATGCAGTTTGACAGAGGATATCTTTCTCCATACTTTGTGACTAATCCTGAAAAAATGGAGGCTGAACTAGACAGCCCTTACATCCTTTTGTATGACAAAAAAGTTTCTTCCCTAAAAGAATTATTGCCAGTTCTTGAGCCAGTAGCTCAATCAGGAAAACCGTTATTGATTATTGCCGAAGATGTTGATGGAGAAGCACTATCAACTTTGGTTGTAAACAAATTACGTGGTGCCTTAAAAATCGCTGCTGTAAAAGCACCTGGTTTTGGAGACAGAAGAAAAGCAATGTTGGAAGATATCGCAATCTTAACTGGTGGAACTGTAATCTCTGAAGAAAGAGGTTATACTTTAGAAAATACCACTATCGAAATGCTGGGAACTGCAAAAAGAGTTGCAATTGACAAAGACAATACAACTATCGTAAGCGGTGCAGGAGAAGCGGATATGATTAAAAACCGTGTAAACCAAATCAAAGGTCAAATGGAAACAACGACTTCTGATTATGATAAAGAAAAATTGCAAGAGCGTTTGGCTAAATTAGCTGGAGGTGTGGCTGTTCTTTATGTTGGTGCTGCTTCTGAAGTAGAAATGAAAGAGAAAAAAGACCGTGTTGACGATGCACTTCACGCTACCCGTGCGGCTGTAGAAGAAGGAATTGTTGCCGGAGGAGGTGTTGCTTTATTGAGAGCTAAAAATTCACTTAACGCTTTAAAAGCAGATAATGCTGACGAGACTACTGGAATCCATATTATTTCCCGCGCTATTGAATCTCCTTTAAGAACTATCGTTGAGAATGCGGGTCTTGAAGGTTCTGTTGTTGTTGCTAAAGTTACTGAAGGTTCAGGTGCTTTTGGATACAATGCTAAAACTGATGAATATGTAGATATGCTAAAAGCTGGTATCATCGATCCTAAAAAAGTAACTCGTATCGCATTGGAAAATGCTGCTTCGGTTGCTGGAATGATCTTGACTACAGAATGCGCTTTAATCGATATTAAAGAAGAATCAGCTGGAGCAGGCCACCCAATGGGCGGAGGTATGCCAGGAATGATGTAATAAATATTTCAAACAAAAAGTAAATCCGTCCCGATAAAATCGGGGCGGATTTTTTTTATCTATTCCGCAACCAATATTTTAAACACTCTCCTAATTCTCATTCTTTCAAACAAAACATTATGAATATTTTAACCATATAAGGATCTTGTTACGATTAAATTTGGCAAACCAATAAACTTATCATAAACAGCCCTTTATATTTAATTATGAAATTAATTATCAAAACCTTCTGTTTACTTTTCTTCTTTCAATCCTTCTCCCAAACCGTCAGCAATCAAGAAAAAATAAAGAATTACATCGATACTTATTTTAATTATGAAAGGGAAATTATCCACGTCCAATTCAACAAAAACATATATGCAAATAGTGAAGATCTCGCTTTCAAAGGATATGTCTGGAGCAGAAATACTAACAGTCCAAACAACAATACAGCTAACATTCAATTAATAGTTTATAATGAAAAAGAAGAAATCGTTCTGCAGCAATTACTTTTTACAAACAAAGGGACTTTTGCCGGAGGAGTTCATCTGAATGACAAGTTTAAAACAGGCAAATACTATTTTCATTTCTACACCAATTGGATGAACAACTTCAAAGAAGATGACTCTTTTGTTCAAACAATTGAAATCATTGACAAAAATGATTCCTATAATTTCAAAACAAATGAACCCAATTGGAAAAGCGCGACAGTAACCATACATCCTGAAAGCGGATCCATCATTAATGATATCAACAACACTATTGGCGTTAGCATTAAAGATTGCAACAAAAAAGGGATAGAAACAGATGGAATTATTGTTGATTCCAAATCCAATGAAATTTCCCATTTTCGCACCAATAAAATGGGTAACGGCGCTTTTTATCTTATTCCTAAAACTAATGAAACATATACTCTCAAAATCAAATCAGATAAATTAAATATCTTACAAATTCTACCCAAAGTTCAGGAAACGGGAATTATAATAACTTATAATAATAACTTACCGAACAACAAACTTATAATCGATGCCAAAACCAATGAAAAAGGGTTGGATTTTTATCAAAACAAAAAGTTCTCCTTATTGATTCAGCAAGATGGAAAATCTGCCCAGAAAGAATTCTCTTTCGATAATAAGGAAACTGATCAGACTTTGATTTTGGACAAACAAAATTTATCCGAAGGTGTAAACATCATTCGTTTAATCGATGAAGATTTAAATGAAATTACTGAGAGATTAATTTACATCTATCCAACCAGCAACCCAATTACAACATTGGAAACAAAAAACACTGTTAATGACAGCATAGCTTTATATGGAAAAACAGGAGTAAACCAAGCCAATTTAAGCATCAGCGTACTTCCTGAAAATAACATTTGTACCAATCAAAAAAGATCAATCATTGGAACTTTTCATCTAAATGCTTATTTAGAAAATCCGGAAATAGACAACTATACTTATTTTGACCAGGAAAATAAAGCCAAAAAACAGGAAATGGAATTATTGATGCTCAATCAAAATAAAAGCAAATTCCTTTGGGAAAATATTAAAACCAATCCTCCAAAAACAACAAATCACTTTGACAAAGGAGTAACAATAAGAGGGACAGTTGACAAAATCATGAATGCCGATTCCAAATATACAATGTCACTTTTTTCATTAAAAAACAGTGTATTTGAAAAAACAACTATAGACAAAGACAGTCATTTTAAATTTGAAAACTTCTTTGCGCAGGATTCGACTGTTTTTATTTTACAAATGATAAATGAAAAAAACGCAACGGTAGCTGCCAAAATTCAGGCAAAAGTTTTCCCAAATCAAAATATGTTTCCGCTACCGATGCAATTTGACAAAACCATTTGCACAACAGAAAAAAGTCCGGACAATGGCTTTAAATTCAAAAATCCGCCAGGAAACAAAGCCATTAACCTAAATGAAGTGGTCGTTAAAAACAACGCGAAAAAAGCGCTCAAACATCAAAAAGACATGAGTTCTTTTGCCACTGCTTATAAAATTGACGAAGGAAGTTTTGAAAGAGTTTTGGATTTTATTGGTCGGAATGGTTACCGAACAGGCATGGATCCACAAACTGGGGAAGTCTTCATCAGAAGCAACAGAAATTCATATTTAGGCGATTCATCCGCTCCTCCAACTGTGTATATAGATAACATGGAAGTATTTGATTTAAACTTTTTATTCAACCTTTCCCTATCCGAAGTTGATGAAATTTACATCGATCAATCCGGATCTTCGGATGTCACAAGCCGTGGTCATGGAACGATAAAAATCTTCCTGAAAGACGTCAATTCAATGAATAAATACATCACTGTTAAATACACAACAATGATAGTAACGAATGGCTTTACACCAAATATAAAATATCATAATTCATTATTTGAAACCCCAGAAGAATTTAACTATTTTGGGACCTTGGATTGGTCTCCAAACATTGCAACCAAAGACAATTCAAGTTTCGAAATTAAGCTTCCAAAAGGGAACCAAAAAGAATTTCAAGTTTACCTGGAAGGCTTTTCAGATGATGGACAATTGGTGTCAGAAATTAGAAAAGTCTCCTTATCGAATAATACTTCTGATACAGCTAACAATATAAAACCTGGTCAATAGAAATTGCTCTCATAAAAAAAAACGCCTTGCTCTACTGGACAAGGCGGTTCTTTTATCTTTTATAAATTAATGGTGTACTACTCTTTTCTTAATTAACTTCAAGAAAACGGGTAAAGTAGAAACCAATATAATTCCGATGACGATTTTCTCAATATGCAATTTCAAATCGACTCCCATTTCCAAGAACATTCCGTAAAGATAATGTCCAGAGAAAATCAAAACGAAAGACCATAAAACCGAACTTATTACATTAAAAAACATAAACTTCTTTTTGTCCATCGAGCCTATTCCTGCAACAATTGGAGCAAACGTTCTTACTATGGGCAAAAATCTTGCATAGATAATAGCCTTCCCTCCATGTTTTTCAAAGAAATCTTTGGATTGAAGCAAATATTTTTTCTTGAACAAAAACGTATCTTCCCTATTGTATAAATAATATCCGCTTTTGGCCCCAAACCAGTAACCGACCATATTTCCGAAAACGCCCGAAAGCGCTACGAGCGAAGAAAGCACCACAAGATTTATAAAATCACTTGGAATATTAACAATATTCTGAACTAAATCACGACTATAAATTCCGGCAAGAAAAAGCAAACTGTCTCCTGGAAGAAAGAAACCGGCAAAAAGTCCCGTTTCGGCAAAGACAATAAATAGAACTATATACAAACCTAGTTGAATGCCACCAATTGTAAAAGTTATATAAAATTCAGGATTTACTAATTGGGTCCATTCAAAATTATTCATAAATTTCTTTGTTAAATTTCGCTGTGAAAATAAGGATAATTTAGGTGAACCGCAATTTATTATTTCATTTTAAAGTTTAATTAACGATTTCGAAAAAAAAGCATCAAAATGGCAACCATTTTGATGCTTTTAGAATTATCGAAAGCTAAAAACCACGCAACTCCGAGACTTCCAAGTTGCAAAACTAATAGCGTAATCCCTAATTAAGTCTTTCATATTGACAACAAGAATGAAGATTATCATAATCTTGTTGCGTTGATTTTACAGAATCAGTATCATGTCCAACTTTGGCAACTGCTTTTTTTACGTCCATCAAAGAACATTTTTCTTCATTGATTATTAAACTCAATTGATGTGTTGCCACATCCCAGGAAGCCGATTTTACTCCAGCCACCGAAAAGGCCGCTTTTTGAATTCGTTTTTGGCATTGCTCGCAATTCCCATTTACTTCGGTTGTGTATTTGGCATTTTTGTTTTTCTTTTCCTGAGCTTGAATCGAGAAAGCGAAGACAGTCATTACCAGAACTAAAAGTACATTCTTCACGATAACACTACAACTATTTAATTTTCTATTTGTTTTCATTTTTATTGATATTAAAATTTAATATTATTTTTTATTTAAATCTAATTTTTGACATTGACATTGATATTGTCTTATTTTATTTTAAATCGCAAACCGGCATAATACATTTGACCAAATACCGGCGCATAAACAATACTTGCATCAAAATAAGGGCCAAAAGGATTTTGCGAATCAACTATTGCAGGATTTTGAGTGTAATTACCAATATTCTCCCCTCCTACATACACTTCAAAATTAGGAGAAAACACTCGGGTAATTTGCGCATTTATCAAAGAATAAGCAGGCGAATGTTCCGGAAGCTGATAAACAACAGGATTTGAAGCCGTATAAGGTAATTGCTGCTCCCCGATCCAATTGTAGGTAAAATCAAATTTCCATTGTTGTCCTTTATCATGAGCCTGAGTTTCGTAACCTAAGTTTCCAAAGAAACGGTGAGCCGCCTGCAATGGTCTTTGGTATTTGCCCGACAAATAATCGGTTTTAATATCATAATATTTGTATGCCGAACGCAACTCCAAACGTTTAGCCAACTCATAATTAAATTCCAATTGGAAACTATTAGCATACGAAACGCCGTCTAAATTATGAAAAACCACTTGTTGCGGACTTTGCATGATATCGACTACAACTTGGTTTTGAAAATCAGTTCTGTAGAAATCGGCAGTAATATCACCATTTCGATTAAACAATTTGAAACCCTGCATAAAACTCAATCCGTAGTTCCAGGCAATTTCGGGATCCAATCCGTATAATTTACCTCCGGCATTTATGATATCAAAAGTTCTGGAGCTAGCAAACAAATTTTGATTTTCTGCAAAAATATTAGCTGAACGTTTACCTCTCCCAGCAGAAACTCTTAACACTCCTTTCTCCCAAGGATTGTATTTTACATGCACTCTTGGACTTGCAAAAACGCCCAAACGATTTCCATAATCAACACGACCACCTAGAATAAAGCTAAAATTATCCTGATTATCATAAGTATATTCAAAGAACGCTCCAACAGTATTGTCAATTCGGCTAAAATCTTTCAGGTTATAAAACTCACTATAACTGTCATAAGTAAAGTTCAAACCTGTAGCAAATTTGTTCTTTTCATTATTGATAATTGAATTAAAAATCAAATTCGAATAAAAGCTATTCTGCTTGATATTATAACCATTCAACCCAAAATAAGAATCTTGCTTGTAACTGGAAAATGCATTTTGAAAACCAAAACTTTGAAAAGGCATATCTTTAAAAACATAGCCTATTTTGGTAGAAACATCAATCTTTTTGGTATCAATTTCAGAACCCCAGGAATTGGTTGTCCCTTTATCGGTATCCGGATTAAAATTGGTTTGCCCAGTTTGCTTGGTATCATCCATATACTGTAAATTGATGAAGCTAACCCAACCTGTTTCTGGATTGTAATATTGGTAACGATTAAGGAAACTATATTGTTTTTGTAAAGGATTATCAAGAAATCCATCATGATTCTTATCCATTTTGGAATTTCTCATATTTCCGTGAAGCAATAAACCGGTAGCCCAATGATCCGAAAGTTTTTGATTGATATTGGCGTTTATTTCAAAACGGGAATCGGTTGAACCATAAAGATTCAATAAAAACGGAACTTCCGACATTGGCTTTATCAATTCGGTGTTGATTTGACCCGAAACACTTTCGAAGCCATTGACTACACTCCCAGCCCCTTTTGAAATTTGAATACTTTCTACCCAAGGCCCTGGGGTAAAAGAAAGTCCGTAAACCTGAGAAGCTCCACGAACAGAAGGAATATTTTCCTGTGTCATCATCAAATACGGACTGGTAAGCCCCAACATTTTTATTTGTTTGGTTCCTGTCAACGCATCCGAAAAATTGACATCAATGGAAGGATTGGTTTCAAAACTTTCAGCAAGGTTACAACAAGCCGCTTTGAGTAATTCTTTTTTGGTAACCAATGTTGTATTTCCGGTAACAGTGTATGTTTTTTGAAGGCTCTTGCGTTTAGTCTGCACTTTTATTTCTTTCAAATTTTCTTGTGAATAAGAATTAAAGGCAGCAAACAAGAGCAATAAGACTATTGCAATTTTTGTTTTCATGATTTAATTATAATGATTAATACTGTCAAACCCAAAAAAGGATTCAACTCCAATTAAACATTATAATTTATCGTAAAGAAGGTATTGGCTATACAGCTTATAAAGTGGCGGCGCATTGGCATCGCAATAATAAGCTAGAGGTTCATTGTTTTTAAAATTAGAAACTTCTTCAAAAACAACAGACTGAAATTCAGGAACCAAACAAACATAATCAAACTGAAAAGAAAATGATTTTACAATTCCATTGTCCGTTTTTTTCTGAAAGACTATTTTTTTGTCCTTGCAACAGCTGTCTTTTTTGGTGGTTACTTTTTTTTCGCAACAACCTTTTTCACTTTGCAATGATGGTAAAGTCGAATTTAAGGAAACAGAAGAAACTTCTCCCCCGCAATAATGCACATTAAAAGCCAGACCTACATTGGAAACCAATAATAGAACAGCCAAAAATATACTTATATGTTTCTTAAAATTCATTTTGCGAAATTACTATTTCTACAAACTCAGGAAATAAATTTTTTGTTAATTTTTCAAAAAAAATAGATCTACAGTTCAAATTCTTGTCCCATCACAGGAACGACGCAATCAAAACCATATTTCTCCTGAATTTTTTTTCTAAGTTCATCGGCAGGTTCACTTTCACCGTGTACCAAAAAGATTTTTTTAGGCTTTTCTTCCAAATCTGAAAGCCAATTGATTAAATCCTTTTGATCTCCATGCGCCGATAAAGTTTCAATTTCAACAATTTTGGCTTTAACATCATAATATTTCCCGTGTATCTTTATATCAGTTGCTCCTTCCAGTAGTTTTCTGCCTCGTGTCCCCTCACCCTGATATCCAATAATGACAACCGTAGTTTCAGGCAATCCTATGTATCGCTCCAAATAACTTAAAACCCTTCCTCCTGAAATCATACCACTTGCCGCGATTACTACTTTTGGCTGCTTATTATAAATGGCTTCTATCGTTTCTTTATAATCCGAAATCATAGTAAACATTTTACACATTGCACTGAATTCTTCCGGAGGCAAACGATGCCATTTTCTATTATTAACAAAAAGCTCCAACATACTAATTCCCATTGGCGTATCAACGATATAAGGAATATTTGGAATTCTTTTTTCTTCTTTCAATTGCCAAAGTAAGTACATCACACTTTGAGCGCGTTCAACAGCAAAACTCGGTATTATTGCTGTTCCCCCATTTCGAATTGTGTCGTTAATGTATATTTCCAAGTCTTCTTTAGGATCTGTAACCGGATGGAGCTTGTTTCCATAAGTGCTTTCCATAAAAATATAATCACCTCTTTTAGGTTTCGTTGGCGGAAACATAAGCACATCGTTATCCCTTCCAATATCACCCGAGAAGACAAGGATTTTATTTTCAAGTCTGAGTTCAATACTGCAAGCACCAAGAATATGTCCTGCATTGGTAAAAATAGCCTCAATTTCGGCATCCAAAGCAATACTTTTATCAGGACTAATTACTTTAAAATGTGGAAAAACTTTTTCAGCTTGCTCAACTGTATACAAAGGTTCTGCAATTTCATGTTTAGAATATTTCCCTTCGTTGGCCATCTTGGCATCTTCTTCCTGAATCTTGGCACTATCCAAAAGAATCAATTTACTTACTGAAGCTGTTGGAGCGGTGCAATATATTTTTCCAGAAAACCCCTGATTGACTAATCTTGGCAACCACCCGCAATGATCCAAATGACCATGGGTCAACAAAACCATATCAATAGTTGAAGGCAAAATTGGTAAAGGTTCCCAGTTAAGCTCCCGTAATTCTTTTAATCCTTGAAATTGCCCACAGTCAATCAAAATTCGAAGGCCATTACTTTCTACTAAAGTTTTGGAGCCCGTAACCGTCCCCACTCCGCCAATGCATGTAATTTTCATTATAATTCATTTTAAATTAACTATGACCTTTTAAATTTTCATAACCCTGCACAGTTCTGATGCCTCTCTAAGGACATTTCTTATTCTGCCTTGACTTAGACCTATTTTTTCCAAATCATCTCTATTATTGACAATTTCCAAGACCAATATTATATCCAAAATCAACAATTTTTCTTTTTCGGAAAGAGTCAATGTAGTCATACATGTTATAGGGTACATTTTATGGTTATCTATCCTATTTTTTAAATTATTGCCTTTGGGGTAATCCCAACACATCAAGTTAAGGTTAGAACATTTGGCAAAATCAACTGCATCGGCAGTAAAACGGTTATTCGTAACTATCCAACATTTTGAAATAATATCATTTTTTGAAAATATTTCATGCTTCTTATCTTTCAGATCATTGAATCGGGACAAAATGTACATTGGCACTTTTACATCAGTAGTCGCGTCTCTCCCAGCATGAAATTTACACTCTACCATCGTTATGACATCATTGTTTTTAAACAAGATATCAATCTCATGCGAAACACAATTCCCCCACAGAATCGTATTAACTTTCGTTTCATAATGTTCGGCTGCAAAAAGTCGGGCGATAAATTTTTCAAAAAAAAACCCGGCTGGACCTAATAATCGAATCGCTTCTCTTAAATTATACCGAGCGGCATTAGAATTGGAAGTTTTTTTAAGAAGTGCAAAAGCCATTTTATAAATATGCTTGGTGGAAATACCTTCGTAGACTTCTTTCTCAATCTGTTGCAAAACATCTTCAACCACTTCAATAGGAGCACCTGATTTTAGTAAAGATTGTTTTAATTTTGAGCGATTAAAATTAACAATAGCCCCAGAATGTTTTACAATTTTCATCTTTAACAAAATTTGACAATTCGTAAATTCAAAACTTTCTTAAAGATAAGAAAAAGATACGTCAATTCTTAATTTTTTGATAATAAAAAGCAGGAATAAAAAGAATTAGAAACAAAGGCTGTATCAAAAAGCGACGCACATAAAACAACAATAAGTTTTCCTGATTCTTAAAAAAATGAAGTACACAAAAGAAAGCCACAATTAACACAACAAACAAAATAACATACAAAAAAGAGACAAACGTAATCATCTCCTTATCCCTGAATAAAAAATAAAGAATCGCTAAAGAAAGTACCGTATTCAATAAAAAGCGAAGAAACAAGCCGAAAAACAATTGCAAGCCATCAAACTCAGGCAAAGGAAGTTTTACATAATCGCCTTCAAAATAAATAAGGAAAGGATCGTAAAACAATTGCTTTTCGAACATTCGGACAAGAGCCAAAAATACCACAAGCACCGTTACAACAAAAACCGTAGTTTTATTTTGAAGCATTTTTTTTAACATATCCCGAAAATTTATTGACCCAAATCACCCATAAAATAAAAACAACCCCATAAATAATTAATGGAAAAAGTACGCCGTGCAATAAATGGGTATGACCAGGAAAGTAACACAGTAAAACGGTCAACACAGCAATACGCAGTACATTTAAAATATAAATTATTAGGCTTCCGCCAAAGATAAAAAACAAGGTATTTTTCAAACTTCCTGAAAATGCTACAATGAAAGAAGCAAATAAAATAATTACACTTATTGCGTTGCAACCTTCTACAATGCGCACAATACTTCGATCAAATAAATACACCACGAAAGAAGGCTCATTACTTGCTTCCTCAACTCGCGTGGATTTGAAAAACAAGGAAAGTACATTTTCAGTATTTCGGGAAACAAAACGTGTTATGCTATCCACTTCATTTTTTCCAAAACCATTCAAAAAAAACTGATACAAAAATGTAAGCAAAATATAAGAACCAAAGAAACTAGCAAGAAAGAGCAAGAAAGGTTTGTATTGGATAAAGTATTTTTTCATTCGGATTTTAGTTTGTTTTTTTTGTGAAAGCATTCCTGAATAAGCCAAACTCAAAAACTATCACATTCTTTTCTCTGGAAGATACATTAAACTGAAAAGCTCTAACAATTCAATTTTTAACAAATTTATACATTTTTTAAAACTGGCTTTAGATACTTTTGTAAAAAAATACAAGTATGACTTTTCAAGAATTACAACCCAAAGTAACCGAAATAACTATAAATTCAGCTCTAACAAGAGACGAAAAACTTTTGGCCATCTGCCAACTTTTGAGCGATTCTATTTCTTACTACAACTGGGTAGGCTTTTATTTTGCCAATCACGAAACAAAAACATTGCACCTTGGTCCTTACGTTGGTGCCGAAACAGACCATACAGTAATTCCTTTCGGAAAAGGAATCTGCGGACAAGTGGCGGTCTCCAATAATAATTTTGTTGTCCCTGACGTCAGTGCACAAGACAATTATATTGCCTGCAGTTTTACTGTAAAATCCGAAATTGTCGTGCCCCTCTTTGTAAATGGTTTAAACATTGGTCAAATCGATATTGACAGTCATGTCATCGATCCTTTTACCGAAGAAGATGAGAAGTTTTTAGAATTTGTGAATGGTGAAATTGCGAAGCTGTATTAACCTTTCGAAATAATTAACAATTCATAATTCATAATTCATAATTATTATTTACTTTTGCACCCGTCTTACAGTAGTTGTAAGAATACATAATAATCATTTAAATAATATTGGAATGTACTTAACTAAAGAAGTTAAAGAAGAAATCTTCGCTAAACACGGAGGAAAAGCGGAAAACACTGGATCTGCAGAAGGACAAATCGCACTATTCACTCACAGAATCAGTCACCTTACTGAGCACTTGAAAAAAAATCGTCACGATTACAACACAGAGCGTTCATTGGTACTATTAGTAGGTAAAAGAAGAGCGTTGTTGGATTACTTGAAAAAGAAAGACATCAACAGATATCGTGAGATTATCAAAGTATTGAATATCAGAAAATAATCAATATAATAAAGAGGTGCGAAAGTGCCTCTTTTTTATTTTGTGTTTTGAAGCTAAATTTCAAATACTTGAATTTGAAATTAATTTTAAAAAAACGATATTTACATAAAAAAGTTTGGTTTTTCATTGGGTTTTAGGCATTAACTACGCAACAACTACAACTAACAACACAACTAAAACCCATTGTATAATCAAAAGGAAAAAATTATGATTCCACAATTATTTGTAGAAAAGATCGATTTAGGTGATGGCAGAAGCATCACAATCGAGACAGGACGTTTAGCAAAACAAGCAGATGGTTCTGTAGTAGTAAGAATGGGCGACACGATGATACTTGCAACAGCAGTTTCAGCCCGCACCAGCAACCCAGGCGTTGATTTTTTACCATTAACGGTAGATTATCGCGAAAAATTTGCAGCAGCAGGTCGTTTCCCTGGAGGTTTCTTCAAGAGAGAAGCACGTCCAAGCGACAGCGAAGTATTAACAATGAGATTAGTTGACCGTGTATTGCGTCCGCTTTTCCCAGACGATTACCATGCTGAAACTCAAGTTATGATTCAATTGATGTCTCATGACGAAGAAGTTATGCCAGACGCATTAGCAGGTTTAGCCGCTTCTGCAGCATTAGCAGTTTCAGACATTCCATTTTACAATTTAATTTCAGAAGTACGTGTTGCACGTATCGACGGAAAATTAGTTATCAACCCAAGCAGAGAAGACTTAGCAAAATCTGACATCGATATGATGATTGGAGCTTCTATGGATTCTGTTGCGATGGTAGAAGGTGAGATGAAAGAAATCTCAGAAGCCGAAATGGTAGAGGCAATCAAATTTGCTCACGAAGCTATCAAAGTTCAAATTCAAGCTCAATATCGTTTACAGGAAGCTTTTGGTAAAAAAGAAACTCGTACTTACGAAGGTGAGAAAGAAAACGAAGATATTTACAAAAAAGTAAAAGCAGCAGCTTACGATAAAATTTATGCTATCGCAAAAGTTGGATCGGCTAAACACGAAAGAAGCGCTGCATTTGCCGAAGTAAAAGAAGAAGTAAAAGCTTTATTTACAGAAGAAGAATTAGCTGCTGACGGAGATTTAATTTCTAAATATTTCTACAAAACCAACAAAGAAGCCGTTCGTAACGTAGTATTAGAATTAGGAATTCGTTTAGACGGAAGAAAAACAACAGAGATCAGACCAATTTGGTGCGAAACTGACTATTTACCAAGAGTTCACGGTTCCTCTTTATTTACTCGTGGAGAAACTCAAGCTTTGGCTACAGTAACTTTGGGAACTTCTAGAGAAGCAAACCAAATCGACTCGCCTAGCGAGCAAGGTGAAGAGAAATTCTACTTACATTATAACTTCCCTCCTTTCTCAACTGGTGAAGCAAAACCGCTAAGAGGAACTTCAAGAAGAGAAGTTGGTCACGGAAACTTGGCTCAAAGAGCTTTGAAAAACATGATTCCTGCTGATTGTCCTTATACAATCCGTGTTGTTTCTGAAGTTTTAGAATCTAATGGTTCTTCATCTATGGCAACAGTTTGTGCTGGAACAATGGCACTTTTGGATGCCGGCGTTCAAATGGTAAAACCAGTTTCTGGAATTGCTATGGGATTGATTACTGACGGCGAGAAGTTTGCTGTATTGTCTGATATTTTAGGTGACGAAGATCACTTAGGAGATATGGACTTTAAAGTAACCGGAACAAAAGACGGTATTACTGCTTGTCAGATGGACATCAAAATTGATGGATTACGTTATGATATTATGGAACAGGCATTAGCGCAAGCACGTGACGGCCGTATGCATATTTTAGGAAAAATTACTGAAACAATTGCTGCACCAAGACCTGACGTAAAAGCACATGCTCCAAAAATCATCACAAGAACTATTCCTGGAAACTTTATTGGTGCATTGATTGGACCTGGTGGAAAAGTGATTCAAGAATTACAAAAAGCTACCGGAACAACAATCGTTATCAACGAAGTAGACGAACAGGGTGTGATTGAAATTTTAGGTACAGACCCCGCAGGAATTGATGCGGTATTGGCAAAAATCGCTTCAATTACTTTCAAACCTCAAGTAGGTGAAGCTTATGAAGTGAAAGTTATCAAAATGCTTGACTTTGGTGCCGTTGTAGAATATACAGCCGCTCCAGGAAACGAAGTATTGCTTCACGTATCTGAACTAGCTTGGGAACGCACTGAAAATGTTGCCGACGTTGTAAAAATGGGAGATGTATTCCAAGTGAAATACCTTGGTATAGATCCAAAAACCAAAAAAGAAAAGGTATCCAAAAAAGCGCTTGTACCAAGACCTCCGCGCGAGGAGAAAAAAGAGTAATCCAATCTTAGTTTACTAAAGGTTTATTTTATAAAAAAACCCCGTTTCATTATGATGAAACGGGGTTTTCAATTTTTAAGCAAGAATATTTTATATTTTTCAATATATCAGACTACTTTACACTCAAAAAAACATTTATTAAACCGAATCTAAAAACTGATTTTTAGCAGAATCTATAAATTATTTGTTACTATTTTTATAAGTCTCTTTTTTTAAAACACTTATTTTAGAATACTTTAAAAAAACTAAAATATAACAATTTATCTTGTTTTTGTAAGATTAAATATTACTTTTATAAATATTTTTAAAAATTACATTTACAATTCGATTAAATATTATAAAAAACACCCCCACAAATAAGATGGAATTTAGGAAATCAAAAATAAAATTTATCGTTTTATTGTCTATCATAATTATTGCTTCATTCAAAACTTACTCTCAAAGCAATTCTGATATTTTGTTATATACAAAATTTGATTCTATTGTTGGCAAAGAAAATCTTGGCTTAATTAACGGCCCCTTCGCTATAAACCCTTACAAGACAATTGGAAATAATACTATGTTCCTCAAAAGCGATAAATATACTATTGGCAATCTAGTTTATGATGGCCAACCTTATTTTAATGTAAAATTAAAATATGACATTTTTAAAGATCAGTTGATTTTAAATCCACCTTCACAGCCTGAGCATATCGGAATTACTTTGATACAAGACAAAACCAGTTCTTTTTATATATACGGAAAAAACTTTATCAAAATAACCAAAGCTCAAACTTCACTACCTGAATTCACAACAGGTTACTTTGAGATTATAAAAATTGACAAAAATTTCAACTTATATATTAAGCATCACAAAGACATTCTTAAAGAAATCAAAGAAGATGGTGTTTATTACTCATTTCATGACAATTACCAATATTTCGTTGAATACAATGGTAAGTTTTATGAAACAAATAACAAAACGAGCATCATTAAGGTATTTCCTGAAAACAAAAAAACTATCAATACTTTCTATCAAAAAAACAGAGACTTAAGCAAATCAGACTACTCCCAATTTATAAATAATTTAATGATTGCCATTAATAATTCTTCAATAAACAATTCAAAACAATAAAAATGAGGAAAATATTACTCGTCCTTTTCACTGCCTTCATCCATTTTTCGTCATTAGCTCAGCAAACCGGTGACACTTATTCTTTTGAATTTAAAAATATCGACAGATTAAAAGTTATAGAAACGATTGAAGCTTCAACTCCTTATCATTTTTCCTTTGAGAAGGAATGGCTTGACGCAGATAAAAGTTTAATCTCGGGAACTTACAAGGACGTTACAATAACTGCCCTTCTAGAAAGCATTTTCAACAACACTTCCCTGAATTTTTATGTTACAAAAAATAAGATCATTTTGACCCAAAATAATGTTATACATGAAAAACTAGCAACTAATTACTTTGGCGGAGTTAAGTCTGACAACACCAATAAAGACCCTAACGATGTAACTGGAAAACCTGTATTTTATCAGCAATATGACTCTATAAACAAATCGTCATCCATAAAAAACAACAACGGAATTATTTTTATTGGTAAAGAAACAAAAACAACCGAAGCTAAATTTTGTACCATAACAGGAACAATAATTGATGCTACAACTGGGAAGCCTGAACCCAATATTGTTATTAAAGTAAGAAATAAAAACATAAGCACAATTAGTGATAATGACGGAAAATATTCCTTAAAGCTTCCTATAGGAACAAACATAATAGAAACAAGATCTTTAAGCCACAAAAAAGCAGTAAAGACTTTGATTGTTTATAATAATGGAGAGCTAAACATAAGTATTTCCGAAAATTCTAATCAATTAGAAGAAGTATTTATAAAAGGAAAGGGATCAAAAGCTTTGGAATCGGTTGTTTCGGGTGTAATCGCCATAGATATTGAAGCTATTAAAAACATGCCATTAATCCTTGGAGAACGTGACATTCTGAAAGTAGCAACTACACTACCCGGAATTAAAACAACTGGCGAAGGTTCTGCCGGATTTAATGTACGTGGAGGGAAAGATGATCAAAATTTATTTCTTCTTGACAATGCCGTTCTTTATAACCCACAGCACTTTTTGGGCTTTTTCTCATCTATAAATCCATACGTAGCAAAGAAAGCAACTATTTACAAAGCAAGTATTCCAACTGATTTAGGGGGTAGATTATCCTCTGTTTTTGATATAACTACCAAGAACGGAAATCCTGAAAAAGTCTCAGGCGAAGGAGCTATTGGACCTATAACATCCAACTTAAGCATTGGTGTTCCTTTAGAAAAAAACAAATCCAGTATTCTTTTTGGAGGACGGGCAACATACTCTGATTGGGTTTTAAAATCTTTAAAAAATGATGACTTAAGTAACAGTCAAGCTAGTTTTTATGACGGAATTGTAAAATACAACAATGCTTTAAATAAAGACAACTCACTTGAATCTACTCTTTACTATAGCCATGATAAATTCAGCCTGAGTTCTGATTCAATTTATTCCTACAGCAACAGACTTGCATCAATCAAATGGGATCATTCTTTTGATACGAGAAACAAAGCTGCGGTAATTTTAACCAATTCCGAATACAAATTCGACATTGACTTCAATACAACTCCGAATAAATCTTTTGTATCTGGATACAAACTCAATGAAACACAACTCCTATTAAAGTTCAATTATCTTTACAGTGACAAACATAAGTTTCAATATGGTTTGACCAGTAAGCTTTACAATGTTTACCCTGGATTTTTAACTCCTTCAGGTCCTGATTCCTCATTAAAGCCAATAAAAATTAATCAAGAAAAAGGATTGGAATCCGCATTTTATGTTTCAGATGACTACAAAATTAGCAACAAACTTTCTTTAGATTTAGGACTTAGATATTCGCTCTATGCCTCATTAGGAGAATCTGACCAAAGAATATATCAACCAAATGAACCTCTTAACGACGCGACGGTTGTTCAGACTAAGCATTATGGAAATAACGAAGTGATAACTACTTATGGTACTTTTGAGCCACGTATCGCTGCCAGATATTTACTGACCGAAGATTTGTCGATTAAAGCAGGCTACGACAAAACAAGTCAATACATCCATCTGCTTTCCAGCAATGTAACCCAATCTCCGACAGACACCTGGGTGCTTTCTAATTTGAATATAAAACCACAAACTGCTCAGCAAGCTTCAATTGGTTTATTCAAAAATTTCGACAATAATTTGTATGAAGTCAGTGTAGAAACCTATTATAAAAAATCAAAAAATATTCTTGATTACAAAGTAGGCGCGCAAGTGAATTTGAATGAACATGTTGAGACTGAACTTTTACAAGGAGATGGAAAAGCTTATGGAATTGAGTTTTTAGTCAAAAAACAATTTGGCCGATTAAATGGTTGGTTAGGATATACCTATTCAAGAACTTTTATAAAACTGGATAGTCAATTTAATGAAGAAAAAGTAAACAATGGTAATTATTTCCCTGCCAATTATGATAAACCGCATGATATTAGTGCCATTCTAAACTACAAGTTCACTAAAAGATATAGTTTTTCATCTAATTTTGTGTATCAAACGGGAAGACCCATAACCTATCCAATAGGTACCTACGCATACAACAATGCAAACTATACGTTATATAGTGATCGAAATGCATTTCGTATTCCAGATTACTATCGACTTGATATCGGTATAAACATTGAGGGAAATCATAAAATAAAAAAATTGGCACATAGCTTTTGGAACATCTCAGTCTATAATGTTTTGGGCAGGTCAAACCCTTACTCCATTTATTTTGTTACCGATGGCAATGGACAAGTTAAAGCATACAAAACTTCGATTTTTTCGATACCTGTTCCAAGTATTACTTATAATTTTAAATTTTAATTTAGTTAATGAAATTTAAAACAACATATCGCTATTTCTTTTTATTACTATTATTTTGTTATATTTTTAATAGTTGTACAGAGCCGTATATTCTTGAAACAAATACTTATGAGGAAGCATTAGTGGTGGAAGCCACGATTACAAACGAACTCAAAAAACAAGAAATAACCCTCACAAAAACTTCTCGATTTGAAGACAAAGAGACCCAAATCGAATCAGGTGCTAAAGTTTCTATTACTGATAATACTGGTACCCGGTATGACTTTAAAGAAGAATCTGGAAAATATATTTCCACAACAGAATTTCAAGCTATTCCAGGAAAAGAATATAGATTAAACATCAATACTAATGATGGTAGAACTTTTGAATCATCAGTAGAAAAACTCACTAACATTAATCCAATGCAAAATGTAACAGCAACTGTTGAACCAAAAGACAGTTTAAGAGGTGTTGCTATTAGAGTACATAGTTTTGATCCGAATAACCAGTCAAAATATTACAGATACGAATATGAAGAAACCTATAAAATTGTCACTCCAAAATGGTCCCCTACTAAAGCAATTTTAAATAATAACGGTACTGTTTCTTTTGTGCCAAATCGTACAGACATCAAAATATGCTATGCCAGTAAAAAAAGTACAGAAATGCTACTAGAGAATACCAACATACTAAACGAAGACCGTGTGAATTTTTTAGTCCGATTTATCAGCGACCAAAATTATATCATCACTACCCGATATAGTATTCTAGTAAAACAATATGTTGAAAGCTTGGCTGCATTTAATTATTATAAAACACTAAAAAAAATATCAAGCTCAGGAAGTATTTTATCCCCAACTCAACCTGGAATTTTGTTGGGCAATATAAAAGCCGTAAGTAATCCGAATAGTAAGATAATAGGATATTTTGATGTGGCATCTGTGTCAACAGAAAGAATCTATTTTAATTATAACGATTTATTCCCAAATGAGCCTGCACCACCATACTATACAGATTGTGTAGAATTTTGCTATGCCAATTGTTTCACATTTCCCGTTGGTCAATGTCCTTGTACTCACGACGATAAACCTGGAGTTCAAGAAGATTTAGCAATAGACGCAGTAAGATATTTTATAGAAAACGGGCGTACTTTTTGGGTTTATACGCCCTGCGGAGACTGCACCACTTTTGCTTCTAATGTAAAACCACCATTTTGGATAGATTAAAAAACATCATATGTCAAAACCTAATAAATGATTTCAGACTCACACAATGATTTTAAACAAGAGAATAAAAAAACAATTATGTCTTTAAATAAAATATTTTTTTTACTACTAATCTGTTCTATTATAAATGGCTGTACCGAGCCTTATATAATAGAGACCAATACCTATGAAGAAGCCTTAGTGGTAGAAGCAACAATTACCAATGAACTCAAAAAACAAGAAATAACATTAAGCAAAACTTCCAGACTGGAAGCCAACGAAACAAAAATAGAAACCGGTGCAAAAGTCTATATAACTGATAATACCGGACTTAAATACGATTTCGAAGAAGTGTCTGGAAAATACGTTTCTAAAACTGAATTTCAAATTATTCCAGGACGAGAATATAAATTAAACATCACCGTAAAAGATGGCCGTTCCTACGAATCTACTATTGAAAAAATGCCACCAATAAATCCTATTCAAGACGTAAAAGCTCTAGTTGAAACAAAAGAGTTGGATACAAAAGAATTGGATAAGGGAGTAGCTATACATGTATATAGTAATGATCAAACTGGAGAAGCAAAATATTATCGCTATAAATTTGAAGAATCCTATAAAATAATTGCACCAAATTGGTCAATATACAAGGCAACAATAGTACCTGGATCGACACCAACATCAAATCCATCAATAAAACTTATTTCAAACCCAACAAATACAAAAACCTGCTATGGTTCAAAAAACAGTACCGATCTTTTATTGACAAGCACAGCCGAACTTAACGAAAATAAAGTTGATTTCCCGGTTCGTTTTATAAGCAACCAAAACTACATTATCACTCATCGATATAGCATACTTGTTTATCAATATGTCGAAAATTTAGCTGCCTATACTTACTACAAAACTTTGAAAAAAATATCTGACTCAAGCTCTCTATTATCCCCTCTTCAACCTGGTTTTTTATATGGTAATATAAAATCAAAAAACAATCCAGATGACAAGGTAATTGGTTACTTTGATGTCGTATCAGTATCATCAAAAAGAATCTTTTTCAATTATTCTGATTTATTCCCAAAGGATCCTTTACCTCCATACTACACAGAATGCGAACAAATGGGGTTAAACTTTTGCTTTTTCGGAATTGATTGTGATGGAGATAATTTAGTTTACGGCTTTACAAACAACACTATTACTTACAACAGTAATTCAGGAAATAGATATTATGTATATCCAGCACCTTGCGGTGATTGTACCACTTTTTCGTCTAACATAAAACCACCATTTTGGGAAGATTAAAACACCTTTTATTATTTGCTCTATTGTGCTGTAATTTGCAAAAAACTACAGCACAGCAAATCAGTTCATCATCTGAAAAGCAAAACTTTTACAGTGACGAAACCATATTTCTCAGTACAAATGCAACTACATTTGTGACTGGAGAAACTTTATACTATAAACTCAATTGTCTAAAATTATCAAATAAAACTCCAAGTAACATTAGTAAAATAGCCTACATAGAACTTGTTGATAGTGACAAAAAAACAGTTTTCAAAAACAAAATTTATCTTGAAAACAGCAAAGGTCAAGGCGATTATTTTGTTCCTACAAATATCCAAACGGGTAATTATAAACTGATCGCATACACCAATTGGATGCTTAATCAAACTGTTGCGCCTTTCTTTCAAATGGATGTTGCAATCATTAACCCATTTCAAATAAGCGAAAATCAAAGTTCAGTAAATATTTCCGCAAATTCACCAAAAGCAGATACACCAGCGCTTCCTATTCAACAATCGCAAAATGTAAAAACAAATAATTACTTAAAACTCAATTTAAACAAAAAATCATTCTCAACCAGAGAACAAGCAATTATTGATATTACAACTTTAAATGATATAACCAAAAATGGAAATTATTCTTTATCAATCAGAAAACTGGAGGATTTACCTTCAACAAAACAAACTACTGCCGAAGAATTTTCGAAAATAGCCACAAAAATAGAACCAATAAATAAAGCCAATAAAATTATTTTACCTGAATTAAGAGGCGAAATGATTAGCGGTAAAATTATTTCCAAAAACAATCCGAACGATATCCAAAATATCAACATTGGTCTGTCAATCCCTGGAAAGACATTTACTTTTAAAGTAGTAAAAACCGATAAGGAAGGAAATTTTATTTTCAATCTGGACAAACCATATTATAATTCATCTGTAAACATTCAAGTTATGGATGACAAACGTTCTGATTATACACTGGTTTTGAATAGTAATCCTGAAATTGATTTTTCAAAACTCAACTTTAAACCAAGTGTAAATTTAACCCCTGATTTATCTGAAACTTTACTTAATCGATCAATCGCCAGTCAGATAGAAAATGCTTATTACAGCAATAAAAAAGATAGTATTTTAAAAGTAAAACCAATAAGCGCTTTTTATGAGCCAATTGCGACAGAATATATTCTCGATGATTATACCCGATTCCCAACCCTAAAAGAAACTGCAATCGAAATTGTAAAAGAAATGTATTATGAACATAAAGACAAAAAATACACTTTACATCTAAGAGATTACAATATCTATACTCAATCGCCTGAAGCAGCATTAGTGTTAATTGATGGTTTACTTTTACAGGACGCAAATGAACTTTTTGAATATAATATGAAGAATATATACAAAATAAGTATAATTCCTGGTCCATATTATCTTGGCCCAAAAAAATTCAACGGACTCATCAGTTTTACCTCAAAATCTCAAGATTTTGTCAGTAAACAATCTGGATCATACATTGTTGACGCGTCAGTTTTAAAGCCTTCTATAAAAAAAGAATATTACTCTCCTGATTACACTGACAAATCCAAAAACGAAAGAATTCCTGACTATCGCTATCAACTGTTATGGCTTCCGGAACTTACCTTAGAAAAC
Organism: Flavobacterium aquiphilum; assembly: GCF_027111335.1. Classification (NCBI taxonomy): domain Bacteria; kingdom Pseudomonadati; phylum Bacteroidota; class Flavobacteriia; order Flavobacteriales; family Flavobacteriaceae; genus Flavobacterium; species Flavobacterium aquiphilum. The sequence goes on from NZ_CP114288.1 coordinate 4,762,747, forward strand.
AATGAGAAACGAATAGCTTTTTATACCTCAGATGTCACCGGAACTTTTGAGATTTCTCTCGAAGGATTTACTGATCAAGGAATTCCAATTTCACTAAAGGACACTTTTGAAGTGAAATAAATACACTTAACCCCCCGCTTCATTATGATGAAACGGGGTTTTCAATTTATACCTTTTCACAAATAAAAAGCAATTAAAATAATCAAATTTTAAAAACACAATCTCTCAAGCTACTCTAAAAAACCTCAAACCACTTATCATAATCACAAAAAAACAGATAACCCTTACAACCAAGTGGCTTTTACAAAAAATTAACTGAATACTCGCACAATATTCAAAGAAAAAAAATATCTTTAGCGTGAAAATTAACATCTATTAACCTATTAAAAAAACATTATGTGTGATTCTACAAAAGAACTTTCTTTTACACCTTACCCAACCATTCAAACAACCAAAATCAACACGGAAGTATTTACATTCTCTTGCCCTGAGGAAGTTACCTATCCTGTTGCCCCATTGGTATCCGCAAAATTCTACACTCCAAAAGGTGGTCCATTAACGCTAAAAGTAAGAGCGACATTATACATGAACTCCGAAATTCCTGATGCTCCCGTTGTAGAACCTCCAGTAGAAAAAGATGGTGTTTTGACCATCAATTACGACTATAACTTTTCGATGGAAACACCGGAAACTTGCGATGTGTGGTATGTGGAACTCGATTACACGTCTCCTACTGTAGCTGACATAACAACTATTAAATCATTCATGGTAAACTTGGATCCTGAAACTTCCAGAGGAACAGAAACTCGTGTTCCTTAAAATGAATCATAGGTTTTTTTACATTTTCTTGTTAATTCCTTTTTATCTTTTTTCACAACCAAAAGAGAATAATGTATTTGAAAAAAAAATACTTCAACAAAAAGTAATTGAATTCAAGGGAGAAATCAACTTTGTAAAAGCTCACTCTTTTTATTTAAAAAAAGAGTGGGATTCTACGTTGGTATATTCAATGAAACAATTAAGCAAAGGCAACATTGAAAAGCTTTCAGATTATTGTCATTATTTCAGAGGAATAAGTTTCTTTAAGAAAAAACTTTTTAAGGAAGCGCAAAAAGAATTTCTTTTAACAACCAAAACTTTTGAACTCTTACCCTTAAGAAATTTAACACTTGGAAATTCCTTATTAGAATTAAAAGAATTTAAAAAAGCGCTTATATATTACAAAGAATCCGAAAAACAATTTATTAAATTAAACGAAACCAGTTATCTAGCAGATGTAAATATAGGCATTGGGACTACATATATATTTTTAAAACAATATAATGAAGCAGAATTTTTTCTATTTAAAAATTTAAATATAAATTTAAAAACACTGAATAAGACTAAAATTTGCTCCTCATATATAAATCTTGCTAATTTATTTTATGAACAATACAAAGATGATTTGGCTATTTTTTACTTCAAAAAATCATATGACTTATCAAAAAAAGTAAATGATTTTGAAACAAAAAGAATTGCATCAAAGAACATGTCTGTCGTAGAAGAAAACAAAGGCCACTTTAAAGAAGCTTTAGTTTACAGAAAAGAATCCGAAAAATGGAATGACTCAGTAAACAACCAAAATAAAATATGGGCAGTTGCCGATTTTGAGAAAAAATATGCGGTAGCCCAAAAACAAAAACAAATTTCGATACTCAAAATAGAGAACAGATTAAAAGACACACAGCGGAATACCCTGTTTTTTTCAATAATAGGTTTATTATTGCTTTTGGTGGGTGGCGTTTATGTATATGCGCAAAAAGTAAAAAATGCCAAAATCATACTTAACCAAAAAGAAAAACTAGACGAACTCAACGCAACCAAAGACCAATTATTTTCTATAGTGAGCCATGATTTACGATCATCGGTGAATGCCTTAAAAACAAGCAACACCAAACTAACAGCTTCTTTGGAAACCCAAAATTACAGTGAGCTCAATCAACTGCTATATCAAAATAGCAATATTGCAAACAGTGCCTACAGCCTACTTGATAATTTGTTGCATTGGGCATTGTTGCAGACCAAGCAATTGTATTTCCACAAAGATTCGGTACACCTTCACTCTATTGTCCAACAAATAGAATACAACTACAAACCTTTACTGCTTGACAAAAGCATCACTTTTGAGAACAGAGTTTCCAAAAATAATTTTATCTTCGTGGATCTTGATTCGTTAAAAATCATTTTTCGTAATTTGCTTGACAACGCCATAAAATTCACATCTGAAAACGGAAAAATCAGTTTCTATACGATTGAGACAAACACTGATTTTTGCCAACTTATAATCGAAGACAGCGGTTTGGGAATGACCCAAAACACCATAAATGAATTGCTTCAGGACAATGAATTATTGGCCAAAAAAAGCAACTCGGAGATTATAGGAACCGGACTTGGAATGCAGTTATGCAAACAAATGATTAAGAAAAACGGCGGGACTCTTGCTATAGAAAGTGAGCTCGGAAAAGGAACCAAGATGATACTTTCTTTCCCAAAAACAGCACAAAATGGATAAAATCAACGTACTTATAATAGAGGATACCCCTGAACAAAGCGATGCTTTAAGCAAAGTCTTAGTAGCAAATAACTACAATATAACAGGAGTTGCTAAAAATTATACTGATGCGTTGAAACTGTTCTATCAAAACACTGTCGATATCATAGTCATTGATGTATTTCTAGATGGAAAACCGGACGGTATCACCTTTGCCGAGACTATAAACATTGTGCCAAATGCATCCAAACCTTTTGTTTTTTTAACAAGTTCCCAAGATCGTCAAATTTTTGAAAGAGCCAAACTCACTAAGCCTTTTAGTTTTTTAATGAAGCCATTTAATGAATTGGAAATCCTTTACGCATTGGAAATGGCTGTCGAAAAATTCTACGAACAGACCAATGTCTTTTTGAGTGAAGACCAAGACACTGTTATCAGCAACGATTACTTGTTTATTAAAAAGAAAAATGCACTAAAAAAAGTATCCTTACAAGACATTCTATACATAGAAGTAGAGGAACGTTATTGCAATATCATTACCGAAAAGGAAAAGTTTGTCATTTTGATTTCGTTAACCAAAATTAGTGTACTTCTCGACAAAAATAAATTCATCAGAACCCACAGAAACTATATTGTCAACACAGATAAAATTGAGGAAATCATTTTATCTGACAATCTAATTATTATAAAAGGAAACCATAAAATAAACCTGAGCGATACTTATAAAGATTTCATCAAAAAGATGAACATCATATCGTAGATTCCTTTTTAGAAGTTACCTTTTTCAAAAGAAATCAATCCAAAAATTAATCATCCTCACCTTCAGCCCGATTGCTTCGCCTGATTGATTCGCTCCTATAAACCAATATCCTCGTAGTGAAGCGAAGAAATAAAGGCGAAAGTATAGCCCCATGCTTGCGATAAAGACTTTTGCTTTTCTTCTTAAAATCATTAGTTAATTGTGTAGGATTTATCAATCCAACTAGCCTTTTTATGACAATAAAAAGGTCTCTCATGACATTCCTTTTTATGACAAGCTATTAGAAACGTAATTTTAGGCTAAGATAGAATTGAAAATAACAACTTATGAAACTAGCAATTAACAACCACATAAACATGCAATTCAATACTTTTTTCAACAAAATCAACCCTTGGCTAGGACTTTTGGGATCATTATGTCTGATTGTTCCTAGCTTATACGACATCCTTGATGATCCTTTCCAAATTACCCTTGATCATTTGACATTGGCAATTGGTGTGATCTTTATGGTAATATTCTTAAAACAAATTTTTGACAGAATCATCAATTTAGAGGGAATGGAATGAAATAGTCTCATCCCATAAATAGTTAAATTAGTTAAATTCACCTGTTTCTATTCGCTTGGAAAACAGGTGATTTTGTTTTAATTTAAAAAAAGAATTGGACTTTTGTAACTTTTTTGAAACCCCACACGTATAACAACTCGTACACTTAAAAAAATTGAGGAGACAAAAACATGAGACAACTTAAAATCACCAAGCAGGTTACCAATCGTGAAACCGCTTCATTAGACAAATATTTACAAGAAATTGGAAAAGTTGACCTTATTACCGCTGACGAAGAAGTAGAATTAGCACAAAGAATTAAAGCCGGCGATCAAAGAGCCCTTGAAAAATTAACAAAAGCTAATTTACGTTTCGTGGTTTCGGTAGCAAAACAATACCAAAATCAAGGCCTTACCCTTCCCGATTTGATCAATGAAGGAAATCTTGGTTTGATAAAGGCAGCACAAAGATTTGATGAAACACGTGGTTTTAAATTCATTTCATACGCTGTATGGTGGATTCGTCAATCGATTCTTCAAGCTTTAGCAGAGCAATCCCGTATTGTTCGTTTACCTTTAAACAAAATTGGTTCTATCAATAAAATCAACAAAATGTACGCTTTATTAGAACAATCTAATGAACGTCCACCATCTGCTGAAGAAATTGCAAAAGAACTTGACATGACTGTAAATGACGTAAAAGAGTCTATGAAAAACTCTGGTCGTCATTTATCAATGGATGCTCCTCTTGTAGAAGGAGAAGATTCAAACCTTTATGACGTATTACGTTCTGGTGAATCTCCAAATCCGGACAGAGAATTAATCCATGAATCATTGCGTACCGAAATTGAGCGTTCACTTGAAACATTGACTCCTAGAGAAGCTGATGTTGTTCGTTTGTATTTTGGACTAGGTGACCAACACCCAATGACATTAGAAGAAATTGGAGAAACTTTTGACCTAACTCGCGAACGTGTTCGTCAAATCAAAGAAAAAGCAATCCGTAGATTAAAACACACTTCAAGAAGTAAAATTTTAAAAACCTATTTAGGTTAAAAATATCCCCAAATTAAAATTTTTAAAAAACAATTTTAAATCTTTTAATACAACGTGAACAACAGTCTGATTAACTGTTCGTTTTTTGATTGATGATTGAAACTCCGGCTGATTACCGGAGTTTTATTTTTTTATATACCTTTGCAAAAAATAAAAGAAAAGATGCACTGCAGTGCATTTCAACGTAAAAGTAAAGATGTACTGCAGTGCATCTCAACATAATGAAAAACACACTTATAGCTCCTTCAGTATTAGCAGCCGATTTTGCCAATTTGCAACGTGATATCGAAATGATTAACAACAGTCAGGCCGACTGGTTTCACATTGACATCATGGATGGTGTTTTTGTTCCAAATATCTCTTTTGGAATGCCAGTTCTTGAAGCCATTACAAGACACACTAAAAAAACGGTTGATGTACATTTGATGATTGTAAATCCTGACCAATACATTAAAACATTCAAAGATCTGGGTGCCGATATTTTAACTGTACACTATGAAGCTTGTAACCATTTGCACAGAACCCTTCAAGCCATCAAAGCTCAAGGAATGAAAGCTGGAGTAGCCCTAAACCCACATACAAATGTTGATTTATTAGAAGATATAATCAATGACATCGACATGGTTTGCATTATGAGTGTAAACCCAGGCTTTGGAGGACAATCTTTCATAGAAAACACTTATACCAAAGTAAGAAAACTAAAAGATTTGATTACTAAAAAAGGAGCCTCAACTCTTATAGAAATTGATGGTGGAGTTACCAACAAAAATGCTTTGCAATTAGTTCAAGCAGGAGCAGATGTACTTGTGGCCGGAAGCTTTGTATTTAATGCAAAAGACCCTATTGCAACCGTAGCTGATTTAAAACAATTGTTGACAACATTATAAAAAAAGAAAAAGTCCCAATACTCATAAAAAAGCATTGGGACTTTCATTAGTAAGCACTCAATTTTTATATTGTTCTAATAAATACTTTATCAAATCTGTTGTAGTCAATATACCGACCAACAGATGATCTTCACATACCGGCAAAGCATGAAAATTCTTGGTACATAATATTTCTGCCGCTTCTTTAATGGTAGTTTCCGGAGTTATTGTCGTCAACTTCTTAGCCATTACTTGTTCTACGGTAAACATATTATAAACAGTGGTATCTACAACTTCCTCATCATCGTCTATTGCGTCTGCAAAAGAAATACGCAACAAATCGGTATAACTCAACATCCCAATTATCGTTGCACCACTTACTACCGGAATATGTCTAATTTTATAATGCTTAAAAAGAGATTCTGCTTTGGTCAAATCATCTGAAATAGTCAACTTAATTATATCTTTAGTCATGATTGTTGACACGGGAACATTCTTTCTCATAATGGCCTCTTCTTTAAATTATATACAAATTTATAATAGAAAATCAACCCAAAATATGATGTTTATCAGTTGCGAATCAAAACAATTTTAAGACATTACTGTTTCATATTTAGCATCAAACTCACTTTATCATACAAGTCTGGGAAACGAGTTTTAAACTCCAAAGGAGTTTCAAAATAATGCTCTAAAACTACAGCTAGAAATTCAAATTGGTTCGTAAAGGCATAAAGTCTAAAATAATTGGAGTTTATTAATTGCTGCCTAAATGCGGCATCATTCATTTCTTCATTAATTAAGCTGTACATCTTTGAAAAAATAGCTGCACCGCTATCATTACTTTCCATTCCGTGATAATGCAAAACATGAGCAAATTCGTGGATTCCAAGATTAAGATTATCTGTAGCTATGTCAAATCCTTTTTGAAAATCTTCCCAAGAAAAAACAACTGTTTTTGCATTAGGGTTAAATTCTCCTTTGTGGTATTGTTTGGTTATAGTCGAAAAATAGATTGAAGGATAAATAATTACTTTTTCAAAAACTTCACAAAGATACTCCCTCATACCAAACGAGAGCATGATCAAAGTTGCCGCTACATAAACTTTTACCTCTTCAGTTATGATAAAATCTTCACGACTTACAAATTCATATTTATCAAGAAAACATGCAACCCTGTGCTCAAAATACACTTTTTCCTTATCTGATAAACGAGAATAAAAAACAAATTTTGTATTTAAAAAACTGAGTGCATCTGCATCAATTTTTTTGGGAAAAGGACAAAAATGGACAATTAAAGGCCGACTGTAAGCCAAAGCAAAAAAGTACTCCAAGAACCTAAAAAAAATAGCAAGAAAAAAAATCAATAAGGAAACGACAATAAAAAAAAGAAAGACTAAAGTAACAGGCAGCGATATATTGTCATCCATAAAATATGATTTGGGGGTTATACTTTATTTCAAAAACAAAAAGCAAAATTATAAATTCATTTACAATTTTGCTTTTAAAAGTGACCGCGGAGGGGTTCGAACCCCCAACCCTCAGAGCCGAAATCTGATATTCTATCCAGTTGAACTACGCGGTCAATATGATTATAGTTTTTTGAATTCAGACTTAAATTCCTGATTGATAATCTAAAATCTAAACTCAAAAATCTTGAATCATTTTAGGTCAATAATTTCTTTACGATGGCAGAAATGGTTTTTCCTTCAGCAGTTCCACCCAATTGTGCAGTTGCCAATCCCATTACTTTACCCATTGAAGCAATTCCTGATGCCCCAGTTTCGGCAATGATTTTTGCAATCACAGCTTCAACTTCAGCTTCACTTAATTGCGCAGGAAGGAATTTTTCGATTACAGCAACTTGAGCCAATTCTGGTTCTGCTAAATCCTGACGATTTTGCTCAGTAAAGATTCTAGCACTTTCTTTACGGGTTTTAACTAATCTTTGAAGCAATTTAATCTCATCATCGGCTGAAATTTCTTCTTTGGAACCAGATGCAGTCTGAGCTAACAAAAGCTCTGATTTTATAGCTCTTAAGGCTTCCAACGCAACTGTATCTTTGGCTTTCATGGCGGTTTTGATTTCGTCCATGATTTGAATTGATAAACTCATTTTATTTTATATTTTAGATTCTTGATTTTAGATTCCTGATTTTAGAAATCAAAAAATCTTTATTTTTTTTTAATGAAAAAGGATTATCAATTACAAATCTGCACACGAGCCGCAAAGAGCGAACTGGCAAAGCAATCTCAAATCTACAATCTCAAGTCAACTGCCCCAGATGGAAATGAAAAGCCTTTTTGAGAGAAACTATAATTTTTCTTGAACTAGAAAAGCGACCAAAGGAAGCTCTTTCTTGTTCTTAGAAAAAATAGTTACGACAAAAAGCTTGAAATGTACAGCTGGATGAGGCCCGACAAATTTAGAAAATTTTACTCGTATTAACAACAAGTTGTTTGAGCCTTTACGGTCAAAAAACAGCCCGAAAATTGAAAAACTAATTTTCGGGCTATCAAAAAAATGGCTAAATTTTGATTAATCTACATTGTCATGCAAATACGAATTATTCGAACGTAATTGTAAATCATTGTTGCTATCAGTTCCAACAGATATTCTTGAAGTTGAATTATTTGGTACGCTTCCAAGATCTATCCCAAATCGCTTATAAGCAGGCTCTCTTTCCAGTTCGTCCACTCTTGACACATTATCGTGAAACTTATAATTAAAATCTTTAAGTTTTTTTCTTCTTTCCTCAGCTCTGAATCTTAAAGTTTCTTCGATTGTCATTTCAATAGGAGAGTTGTTCCCCAAAACAGGCGCTTCAACAGGTTCAGAAACCTGTCTCATGGTAATATTCAATTCGGCAGGCACTTCATCAACAACCGTTTTGGCAACAGCTTTACTTTCCATCAAGTCACTTTCAGTCTCCATATATTCTTCAAGCGAATACTTTATAATACCGCTATCAGACAATTCAGTAACCGGAACAAGTTGAACTGGCTCTACTACTTTAATATCACGAGTTTCATTTGTCAATTCAAACAAAAAGTTATTTATTTCTTCTTTCGCATGAACCGGTTCTGGTTTACTTAATGGCAAATCAAACGAAAAAGTGGCCTGCTCTTGTTTTTCTTCAAAACGAATTGGTTCTGGAGTCACTTGTCTAACTGGCTCAGCTACAGGATTTGTAACGATAAAATCGATCTCTTTCATAGGAGAAACGATTTCGAATGTTACATCCAAATTTTTGATGAACTCTGTCATCCCGACTAATTCGTCTTCATTGATAGACGCAACTACCGGAGCATCAATAATCGGCTCAGGAGTAACTTCTTCATCGATTAAATCAAATACAATTCTTTCCTCTGTATTTGAAACAGGCACTTCAGTATTAAAAGTTGCAACTGTATTTTTTGTTAAGTCAAAAACACCTCTTTGCTCTTCTTCAAGAGTGTGGATAATTTTCTTAGGCTCAACATTAACGATTTCATTTTGTTGCTCAACAGCAAATCCAGTGGCAATAATAGTTACAGCAATAGCATCACCAAGAGCTTCGTCTTCACCAACTCCCATGATGATATTTGCATTTGAGCCTGCTTCGTATTGAATATGCTCGTTGATCTCAGCAATTTCGTCAATGGTGATTTCATTTGTCCCAGAAACAATAAGCAATAATACGTTTTTAGCTCCTGTAATCTTGTTATCGTTTAAAAGGGGCGAATCTAAAGCAGCAATAATTCCTTCCTTGGCTCTATTTTCGCCGGAAGAAACTGAAGACCCCATGATAGCTGTTCCACTGTTATACAACACAGTTTTTGCATCACGTAAATCGATATTTTGAGTATAGTGATGCGTAATTACTTCGGCAATTCCTCTAGAGGCTGTTGCCAAGACTTCATCCGCTTTTGAAAACCCGGCTTTGAATCCAAGATTTCCATATACTTCTCTTAACTTATTATTATTGATAACAATCAAAGAATCAACTTGCTTACGTAATTTTTCTATACCGATAAGTGCTTGCTCTTGACGCACTTTCCCTTCGAACAAGAATGGTAAAGTAACGATTCCGACTGTTAATATATCTCTTTCTTTCGCTAATTGGGCGATAACCGGAGCAGCTCCTGTTCCTGTACCACCACCCATTCCGGCTGTGATAAATACCATCTTGGTATTAACGTCCAACACTTTTTCAATATCGGAAATACTTTCTATAGCAGATTGGTGTCCGATATCCGGATTAGCTCCAGCACCAAGTCCTTCAGTCAAATTAACACCTAACTGAATTTTATTGGGCACAGCACTATTTTCCAATGCTTGAGAATCGGTATTGCAGACGATGAAATCAACGCCTTTAATTCCTTGTCTGAACATGTGGTTGATAGCGTTACTACCGCCACCACCAACTCCAATTACTTTGATTACATTTGACTGATTTTTTGGCAAATCAAATGAAATACTTCCAAATTCTGTGTTGCTTGGCATAATATGGGGTTTTAAATTTTTTATTAACTTTCTCTAACTACTCTAGCTTGGGGGCAAAAAGGAGGTTTGATGTATATTTATTCTTTATTCTAATTATTCTGCGTTGTCCAAAAAATCTTTAATCTTGTCCACATATTTATCAAAAAACGATCTTCTAATTTTATTCTCTGTAGATTCCCTTACCGGTTCTACTTCAAGTACTCTTTCAGGTTGTACAAAAACCTCTTCTTTAATTTCTACTGCTTTTTCTTCTACAATAGGCTCCTCTCTATAATAAGTTATTTTTTCAGAAGCAACAGCTGTCATTTTTACAGCACTTTGTGTTTTATTCTCAATGCTGTTCATTACTAAACCAACAGCAGTTGCGTATAAAGGACTTGAAATTTCTTCATCTGAATTTCCTGCCAAATGCTCGTTTGGATAACCTATTCTTGTATCCATTCCTGTGATGTATTCTACCAATTGCTTAATATGCTTCAATTGTGCTCCACCACCTGTAAGAACGATTCCTGCAATTAATTTTTTACGAGGATCTTCGTGTCCGTAAGCTCTCACTTCGGTAAAAACCTGTTCAATAATTTCAACAACTCTGGCATTAATTATTTTCGAAAGATTCTTTAATGAAATCTCTTTAGGCTCTCTACCTCTTAATCCAGGGATCGAAACAATTTCGTTGTCTTTATTTTCACCTGGCCAAGCTGAGCCAAATTTCACTTTCAACAATTCGGCTTGTTTCTCTATAATCGAACATCCTTCTTTAATATCATCTGTAATAACATTTCCACCAAAAGGTATCACTGCAGTATGACGAATAATACCATCTTTGAAAATTGCCAAATCTGTTGTTCCTCCTCCTATATCAATAAGTGCAACTCCAGCTTCCTTTTCTTCTTGACTCAAAACAGCATCTGAAGAAGCCAATGGTTCCAAAGTCAATCCCGATAATTCGATTCCTGAGCTCTGGATGCATCTTCCAACATTTCTAATAGATGACGCTTGCCCTACAACAACGTGAAAACTACTTTCCAGTCTTCCGCCGTACATTCCGATTGGTTCTTTTATATCTGATTGCCCGTCAATTTTAAACTCTTGTGGCAATACGTGAATAATTTCTTCTCCCGGTAACATGGCCAATTTATGAACCTGATTAATCAATAAATCAATATCACTTCCGCCTATTACTTCTTCAGGATTGCTTCTGCTGATGTAATCACTGTGCTGAATACTTCTTATGTGCTGTCCAGCAATACCCACTACTACATCTTTAATCTTATACCCCGAATTATTTTCGGCCTCAAGAATTGCTTGTTGAATAGACTGGATTGTTTGTGTAATATTATTTACAACCCCTCTGGCAACACCTAAACTTTTAGATTTTCCAACCCCCAAAATTTCAAGTTTACCATACCCATTCTTTTTGCCTATCATGGCAACAATTTTCGTCGTCCCAATATCTAGACCTACTGCAATATTCTCTTTTTCCATTTTCTATTATTTTGTACAAACTACCTGTTCCGTAAATCTGAGATCTATTATTTTATATTTATCCAAAGAACTATCCAAACTTACTTTTTGAAAAAAAGCTTTATAGTTTTGAAATTTTCGCTCAACATTTATCAAACCACCAAAATCGATTTGATAATTATAATTTCTATTCTGCATTAATAAGCTACCATTAGGCATAATCTGTATGCCAATGATGTTTTTTCTCAAAAACGCATCATCATAAATTATCTTAAATAATTTAAATAAATCTTTGTTATTTTTCTTGTTTATCTCCCCAGAAACAAGTGGAACCCGAGCTGTAAAATTCTCCGACAACGGCATGGTATTTCCCTCACTGTCAATATAGAAGGAACCTTCATCGTTAAAGACCCTAGCAATAGGAGTCTTCTGTTTTACAACTGCTTTTAGAACACCATCAATACTCACATACACATCGGCCTTAGCGATCATTTTTTGAGTATTTAATACATGCTCCAATTTATTCAAATCTAGCCTATCTTTTCTTATAGTTTCAGCATTCGAATTATTTTCTATTAACAATTTATTAACCGCTTCGCTTTTTAAAAAAAGAGCGTTTTCGCCTACAAAAACAACCTCCGTTTTGGTCAATTTTCGTTTCGAATTTCGTTTGGATGTAAACGAAAAAAGAAAAACAACCAAAATAAACATGAGTAATAATCTTATATTATTCCAATTAAAGATTTTCATATAATGCTTTTTTTATTGACGGAACCATTTCTCCCAAATCACCTGCCCCAATAGTTACAATAACTGTGGCATCATTGGCCAAAATCTCAGGAATTAAATCTTCTTTACTGACAATTTTTTTATTATCGTTTGTCATTTTATCCATAAGCCATTGTGAATTAATTCCTTCCATAGGCAATTCACGTGCCGGATAAATTTCCATTAAAAACACTTCATCAAAAGCTGATAAACTTTTAGCAAAATTATCAGCAAAATCCCTTGTTCTGCTGAACAAATGTGGTTGAAAAATTGCTAAAACCTTTTGTCCAGGATACAATTCCCTTACAGCTTGATGAACAGCATTAATTTCGGTTGGATGATGAGCATAATCATCGATATATACTAAATTATCTTCTTTAATCTGATACGAAAAACGTCTTCTGATTCCTCTAAAAGATGCCAAAGCGCTGGCAATAACACTGGTCGGGGTGCCATATGTTATTGCCATAGCCGAGGCCATCAGAGCATTCATTAAATTATGTTTTCCTGGTAATCCAAAACGCAAATCTTTAATAATTCCGTTTGGAGTCTTAACATCAAAAACATAACTACTGCTCTCTATTCTTACATTGAAAGCTTCAAAAACTGCTTCTTCATTAACCGCGCAAACTACTCCTTGAATTGGCAATTCGTTGGTTATAAAAAGGTTGCTTTTATCTTCAACTTTATTTGCAAATTCAACAAATGATGCTTCAATTGCTGTACTGGTTCCATAAATATCCAAATGATCAGCATCCATAGACGTAACGCAAGCGATATCCGGATGCAGGTGCAAAAAGGAACGATCAAACTCATCAGCTTCAACTACTGTAACTGTTTTCCCGGTCCCAATTAAGTTAGAATCATAATTCTCAACAATTCCGCCTATAAAAGCAGTCACATCAGCACCGCTTTCATACAAGATATGCCCCAAAATACTCGAAGTTGTAGTTTTACCGTGTGTCCCTGCAACTGCGAAACAAAAGGTATCTTTGGTAATAATACCTAAAACTTCAGCACGTTTTTTAACTTGATACTCTCTCTCGAGGAAATAATTCCATTCCGAATGCTTAACAGGAATTGCAGGAGTAATAATCACCAACGTATTTTCGACATAATAATCAGCTGGAATTAAACTAATATTATCTTCAAAATGAATATCGATCCCACTTTCTATCAATTCACCAGTAAGTATAGAAGGTGTTTTGTCATAACCCGAAACCTGTTTTCCAATAGCCTTGAAATAACGCGCCAAAGCACTCATTCCGATACCTCCGATTCCTATGAAATAGACGTTTTTAATTTGATTTAAATTCATTTTGCTTCTTTTTTTAATTTATTTGGAATCCTCCCATTCGATCAACTCACACAATATTTCTCCCAAAATATTTTGGCATTATTAAATTAGCTTTACAATTGCATCAACAATTTCCTCTGTTGCTTTTGGCTTTGCCAATAATTTAATGTTTTCACTAAGCTGATCTTGTTTTCCCTGGTCTTTTATCAACGATTCGAACACAAGACTAAAATCATCTAGTTGTGATTCTTTTAATAAAATTGCACCTTTCTTATTTACAATTGCCTCAGCATTTTTGGTTTGGTGATCTTCGGCAACATTGGGTGACGGAATAAAAATCACCGGTTTTCCAACAATGCACAACTCAGATACTGACGAAGCTCCTGCTCTTGAAACAATCATATCAGCAGCGGCATAAACCAAATCCATTCTTTCGATAAAAGCTATTACCTGAACATTATGACGATTGTAATTTTTATAATCCTCTAAATAAAATTTTCCACATTGCCATATCACCTGCACTTTTAGAGAAAGCAAATTGGGCAATTCTTTTTCAATTAATTGATTGATTCTTCTAGCTCCAAGGCTTCCACCGAGAATCAAAAGCGTTTTTTTGGATGGATCCAAATTGAAATATTCAATGGCTTCTTTTCTTTTTTCCTGAATATCCAATAAATCCTGACGAACCGGATTTCCAGTCAAAATCATTTTATCGGCAGGAAAAAAACGTTCCAAATTATCATAAGCAACACAAATACTGTTTGCTTTTTTGCTCAAAAGTTTATTGGTAATTCCCGGATAAGAATTTTGCTCCTGAATTACAGTTGGTATATTCATGCTATTGGCCATTTTCAATAATGGTCCGCTTGCAAAACCACCTGTACCGATAACTACATCCGGTTTAAATCTTTTAATTATTTTTCTGGATTCCCATAAACTACTTAATACTTTAAATGGGAACATTGCATTTTGGAGTGTTAATTTTCTTTGCAATCCGGCAATCCAAAGTCCTTGTATTTTGTAACCTGCCTGAGGCACTTTTTGCATTTCCATTTTGTCTTTGGCACCAACGAACAAAATTTCGGCATCAGGGAAACGTGACTGCAATTCATTTGCTATTGCTATTGCAGGATAGATATGCCCTCCTGTACCTCCTCCACTTAAGATAAATTTATGCTTTGCCATTTTGAAAAAATTCTAAGTTGCTTCTTTTATTTATAAATTGTAATAAACTGTATTATTAAAGACTTCTCTAATCCCAATTACTTCAACACCGCGTTCATCGGGTTCTTTGAATTATCCATAATGGAATAATTACCTGCGTCTAAATTTTCATTTACCTTTTTAAAATCTGCTTCCTCAAGATCTGCTTCCAATTCTCTATCTATAAGTTTTTGAAGTATTTCTTCTCTTTTTTCTTTTTCCAATTTTTCCTGGGCAATTTCCTCTTCTTTTTTGGTCACGCTCAAGATAATTCCAAGTCCAAAACAAGTCATCCAAATCGAACTACCTCCACTACTTATCAAAGGCAATGTTTGTCCTGTTACCGGCAATAATTCAACAGCAACACACATATTAATCATAGCTTGAAAAATCATTGGAAATCCTAAACCAATTACGACCAATTTACCAAAAAGGGTATTCGCTTTATGCGAGGCAACTACAAAACGGAACAACAAAAGCAAGTACAAAACCAAAACTCCCAATCCACCCACAAGCCCATATTCTTCAACAATAATGGCGTAAATAAAATCGGAGGAAGACTGTGGTAAGAAATTTTTCTGAACACTTTTTCCAGGTCCCAGACCATAAATCTGACCAGAAGCAATAGCTATTTTAGCTTTTTCTATTTGATAATCATCCTCATCGCCATCCTTATGAGAGAAATTTGCAATTCGACTTTCCCAAGTATCTACCCTGCTAAAAAAGCTTGAATTTGGAAATGCTTTAGCCAATAACACGAAAAACGCTAATGCGGCAATTCCACAGCCCATGATATAAAGAATATATTTCACAGGATATCTACCAATAAAAACAAGCATTATGACCATTGAAAAAATCAAAGCCGTTGTTGAGAAATTGGCAGGAAGAATAAACATAAGAGTAATAAAAACCGGAGTCCATAGTTCCCATAATGAGGATTTGAACGTAATTGGTGTTTCTCTGGTTTTCGATAAATATCGGGCAACAAAAATGAATAACATTATCGCAGCAACTGTCGATGGCTGAAATGACAATCCAATAAACGGAATCTGAATCCATCTACTAGCATTGGCTCCAGCAATTACCGTCCCTTTAACCAAGGTATAAGCCAATACAATCCAAACAATTGGCAATCCTGCTTTTGAAATAGCTCTGAAATAATGATATGGAATCTTATGTACCCAATATATAATCACAAACCCAATACAGATATGGGCAAAATGTTTTACCAAATACCCTAAAGTATTTCCGGTACCATGCCCTAAATAAGCCAAATTACTACTTGCACTAAAAACCGGCATAAATGAAAACAAGGCCAATAAGGCCACGAATGACCAAATGCCTTTATCTCCCTTTAGCTTGTTAATTAGTTCTTTCATTTCTAAATAAGTTTAGAAAGTTTATATGATGATTTATGAGTTCATTAAAATAAATTTAGAATTACATATCTAAACTTTCTAAACTCCTACCCGTCATAAACTTTTTTTATAAATTCTTAACCGCTTGCTTAAATTGCCTTCCTCTGTCTTCGTAATTTTCGAACAAATCAAAACTGGCACATGCTGGTGACAACAATACAGTATCTCCTTTTTCAGACAGACGTTGTGCCATACGAACGGCTTCAACCATGCTGTTTACTTCTACCATAATATCAACAACATTCCCGAAAGTATCGATGATCTTTTTATTATCAACACCCAAACAAATAATAGCTTTTACTTTTTCGCGAACTAACGACATCAATTCATGATAATCATTCCCTTTATCAACACCACCAACTATCCAAACAGTAGGTGTATTCATACTGTCTAAAGCAAAGAATACCGAATTTACATTTGTAGCTTTTGAATCATTAATATATTGTACGTTTTGAATCTTCAATACTTTTTCCAAACGATGTTCAACCCCTTGGAAATTAGACAAACTCTCACGAATAGTTTCTTTTCTTATTTGCAAAATTTTTGCAACAGAAGTCGCCGCCATAGCATTCTTTAAATTATGTTTTCCTTCCAATGCAATGTACTCGGTTTCCATTGTGAACTCTTCTTGATTGATCTTTACTTCCATTTTATTATTTTTTAAATAAGCTCCTTCAGTGAATTCGTCGGTTAACGAAAAAGGAATTAGTTTGGCTTTAACTTTGTCTTTATTTTTACTCAACCATTCTGAAATGGCTTCATCATTTGCATCATAAATCAGAAAATCTTTTTCTGTTTGGTTCATTGTAATACGAAACTTCGACTCTATATAATTTTGATATTTGTAATCGTATCGATCTAAATGATCCGGGCTTATATTTGTTATTATTGCGATATCCGGTTTGAATTCTACAATTCCGTCCAGTTGAAAACTACTCAACTCAATCACATAGTAATCATAATTATTATCAGCAACCTGCCAGGCAAAACTTTTTCCAACATTTCCAGCCAATCCCACATTCAATCCCGCTGTTTTCAATAAATGATATGTCAGCATTGTTGTGGTCGTTTTCCCGTTGCTCCCTGTTATCCCAACGAAATGGGCTTTTGTAAAAGGAGCTGCAAATTCAATCTCAGATATTACGGGAATTCCTTTTTTTCTTAATTGCTTTACTATTGGTGATTTGTCGGGAATTCCAGGACTCTTCATGACCAAATCGGCATTCAAAACCAGATCTTCAGTATGTTTTTCTTCTTCCCAAGCGATGCCATTTATAATTAACACCTCTTTGTAACTGTCTTTTATTTTCCCAAAATCGGAAACAAAAACATCATATCCTTTTTTCTTACCGAGGATTGCAGTACCTACACCGCTCTCTCCTCCCCCTAAAATCACCAGCCTCACGTTATCTCAATTTTAGTGTAACAATTGACAAAATGGCCAGCATGATTGCAACTACCCAAAATCGTGTCACTATCTTACTCTCATGATATCCTTTCTTTTGATAGTGATGATGAAGTGGTGACATCAGAAAAATTCGTCGTCCTTCTCCAAAGCGTTTTTTGGTATATTTAAAATAGCTTACTTGCAAAACAACAGAGAAGTTTTCGACCAAAAAGATTCCGCACAACAAAGGAATAAGCAATTCTTTTCGGACAGCGATCGCTAATACAGCAATAATCCCTCCGATGGTCAAACTTCCGGTATCACCCATAAAAACAGAAGCAGGATATGAGTTGTACCAAAGAAAACCTATCAAAGCTCCTAAAAATGCCGCAATGAAAACGGTCATCTCCCCAGAATGTGGGATGTACATAATATTTAGATAATTTGAGAAAATAATATTCCCCGAAACGAATGTAAAAATCCCGAGTGCAAAAACGGAAACAGCAGAAGTTCCCGCAGCCAAACCGTCAATACCATCCGTTAGGTTGGCACCATTTGAAACAGCTGTAATAATAAAAATTACCACAGGAATGAAAACCAACCAAGCCCATTTTTCGTAATCAGGACCGATCCACTTTAAAACAATAGCGTAATCAAATTCATTATTTTTTACAAAAGGAATTGTAGTAGCCGTTGATTTTTCTTCAACTGAAGCTGGTCTAACTACCGTTTCATTAGTTTGTTTAATGATGGTACTACTATTTGCAGTATCAGTTTTAACCGTTACAACAGGGCTAAAATACAAGACTGAACCAACGATTACTCCTAATCCAACTTGCCCAAATACTTTAAAAATTCCTTTAAGACCTTCTTTATCTTTCTTGAAAATTTTGATATAATCATCAATAAAACCGATAATCCCCATCCATAAGGTGGTAACAATCAACAAAACAATATAGATATTATGCAATCTTGCAAAAAGAACTACCGGAACCAAAGTTGCAAATATGATAATGATACCTCCCATTGTAGGTGTACCGGCTTTTTCATTTTGCCCAGCCAATCCTAATTCACGAACTGTTTCCCCTACTTGTTGTCTACTTAAAAAACTGATAATTCGCTTTCCATAAATGGTAGACAATAACAATGACAACATCAATGCTAAGGCTGATCTAAAAGTAATGTACTGGAAAACCCCTGCTCCAGGGACATCCATTACTTTGTCTAAATATTGAAATAAGTAGTATAGCATATTGTTTTATTTTAACAGTTGGTTTAAAATCTCTTTTACAGTTTTCATGTCATCAAAATCGTGACGCACTCCTTTAATCTCCTGATAGGTTTCGTGACCTTTACCGGCAATCAATATAATATCATTCGGTTGAGCCAATTGACAAGCTGTTTTTATAGCTTGGAACCTATCTGTGATTGACAAGGATTTTTTAAAATTTTGAGCTTGTATCCCCTTTTCCATTTCTTGAATTATGGCTTCAGGCTCTTCGTTTCTAGGATTATCAGAAGTTAGAATTACTTTGTCGCTCAATTCTGTTGCAATGTTGGCCATAACAGGACGTTTTGCAGTATCCCTATTTCCACCACAACCTACAACCGTTATCAATTGCTCGTTATTGGTGCGCACATCGTTGATGGTATTTAAAACATTTTCGAGTGCATCAGGTGTATGCGCATAATCTACAATAGCCGTTATATTAGCATTAGAAACTATATATTGGAATCGACCTGAAACACTTTCCAATTCAGACATCAACCTAAGCGCTTCCAAACTATCCAATCCCAATTCTACGGCTGCTCCATATATTGCCAACAAATTGTAAGCGTTAAAAGTTCCAATTAATTTCACCCAAACTTCATTCCCATTAACTTTCAATAATAATCCTGATAATTGGCTTTCTAAAATTTGTGCTTTGTAATCAGCATATGTTTTTAAGGCGTATGAAAGTTTTTTAGCTACAGTATTCTGAAGCATTAACGCCCCATTTTTATCATCGATATTGGTAAGAGCAAAAGCACTATTTGGCAGGTGATCGAAAAAAGATTTTTTCACATCTCTATATTCTGCGAATGTAGGATGGTAATCCAAATGATCATGGGACAAATTGGTAAATATTCCTCCTCTAAAGTGTAATCCTTCAGTACGTTTTTGATGAATTCCGTGTGAACTCACTTCCATAAAACAATATTCAACACCTTCGTTCACCATTTCGTTCAAGAAATGATTTATGGTTATTGAATCTGGTGTTGTATGAGTTGCTTTATATTCTAAATCATCTACTAAAATCTTAACTGTCGAAATCAATCCAACTTTAAAACCAGCTTTTTTAAACAATTGATATAACAAAGAAGCAACAGTTGTTTTACCGTTAGTCCCTGTAATACCAACCAATTTCAATTTTTGAGATGGATTGCCATAAAAATTGGCAGCCATAAAAGCCAAAGCCGCATTGGTATCCTTCACGCATACATAAGTCACACCATTTATTAGGTTAGACGGAAGTGTATCGCAAATAACCACCGAAGCACCTAGCTCGATTGCTTTTTCGATAAAATCATGACCATCCGAAATTGTACCACGAATTGCTATAAAAACATCGTTCTTTTCGATTTTTCTGGAATCAAAATGCAATTGGTTTATCGCAATTTCAGTAGAACCCGAAACAGATTCTATTGTCACTTTATATAATATGTCTTTTAATATGCTCATGATAATTCCAATAGAATTGTTGAATTTTTTATGATGCTCTGACCTGCCTGGATTGATTGTTTTTTTACTTTTCCAACCCCTACAGCTTTAACCTTTAAGCCTAAATTTTCCAGTAAAGCAACAGCATCCATCCCAGCCATCCCTTTTACATCTGGTACTGAATTTTGCTTTTTCTGCATTTTTACATAATAGGCATTATAATTTCTTTCCTGTTTAGGATTAGGACTATCCAATTTCTTAATCACATTGGTTGAAGGCGTATCTGTAAATATTTTTTGGGCAATCCTTTTAAATACCGGTCCTGCCACATCAGCTCCATAATAATTGTTATTCGCAGCATTAGGTTTGTGAACCACTACAATGCAAGAATACTTTGGATTGTCCGCTGGGAAATACCCAACAAATGAAGATGCATAATGTTTTTCTGAACCACCGTTTACAGCATAATTCATTTGCGCTGTTCCAGTTTTTCCCGCCATTGAAAAATCTTTCGAATACAATTTGGAACCAGTTCCTTTTTTCACAACATTTACCAAAACAGCTTTCACTTTTCGCAATGTTTCAGGAGAACAAATCCTTGGATTCATTACTTCTGTATCGAATTTTTTAATTGTATTATTCCATTCTTTTATTTCCGATACTATTTGTGGTTTCACCATTACACCATTATTGGCAACTGCATTATAGAAAGTCAGTGTTTGCAATGGCGTTACTGATACTCCATATCCAAAAGCCATCCATGGAAGTGAAATATTAGACCAATTTTTATCTGTAGGGTGCGGAATAAAAGGCTTTCCTTCACCTTTAAAAGCCAATCCCAATTTTTTACTTAAACCCCATGAATCAATGTGATTCACAAACTTAGAAGGATTGTTTTTGTAATTATTATAAACTGCCTGAACCATAACTGTATTGGAAGAAACTTCAAAACCTCTAGCTAACGATATTTTACCATAACCACCTTCATGGGAATCTCTTACTTTACGTCCTGAATACGTAATTACACCTCCGTGACTGTCATAAACATTACTCGTATCCGCAACCTTATCTTCCAAAATTGCCATCAAATCAACCAATTTAAAAGTCGATCCGGGCTCATGAGATTCAGCGTAGGCATAATTAGTTGTTTCATAATAACTACCATCCGTTGCTCTTCCCAAGTTTGAAATAGCTTTAATATGACCGGTTTTAGTCTCCATAACGACCACACAACCATGATCTGCTTCATATTCTTCTAATTGTTTCAACAAAGCATGATGAGCAATATCTTGAATGTAAACATCTATTGTCGAAATAACATCATAACCATCTTGAGGATCCACTTCGTTTACATCACGAATAGGTTTCCACTGGCCTTTGGCAATTTTTTGTTTTAATATTTTACCATCTTTACCGTTAAGATATTGGCGATAAGCCCACTCTATTCCCTTCCCGTCCGAATATCCTTCCGGCATTTCTTTTTCGTAACCAATACTACGTTTGGCAATCATCCCTATCGGATGCTCTCTTACCGTTTTTTGTTCAATGATGATTCCTCCTTTGTATGCTCCCAATTTAAACAACGGAAATCCTTTTATTTTTGCATATTGAGTATAACTTAAACCCTGAGCAACCAAAAAATATCTGCTTTTGTTTGCCCTTGCTTTTCTTAATTCATTTTGAATTTTGCTGCTCGGCTTTTTAAGTATTAACGCCAAAGAATCAGAAAGTAGTTTTACATTTTTCTCAAAAGTTTCAGTTTTTGGAGCTACCGCATCAAAACGTATAGCATAACTAGGAATTGAAGTAGCCAAAAGACTTCCATCAGCAGAATATATATTTCCCTTATTGGCAGGAATAACAAAATTCTTAACAGTTCTTTCTTTCGCTAATTCTCGGTAATGATCACCATCAACCCACTGAATGTTTGTTAACTTCACAGCGATGGCTATTGCCATCAAAAAGATGAAAAAGGCAACCAGATAGGTTCTATAGGATATATATTTATCTTCTACTGCCATATTTTTTCTAGGAAACTTTTTTCTTCGGGTTTTTCTACTTCAATTTTAACTGGTGGAACTGTAGATGGAAAAATTTGCTTTTTTTCCATTTTTTCAGAAACTGTTGATTCCATTTTTAACTTCATCAACTCGGAACGTCTGTCAACAAATTCTGAGCGTAACTCTTTTACTTTATTGGTCAATTCAACAATTTTGAATACTTTTTGTTCGTATCGCTGTGTATTCCCAATCATTATTATAGCGAGTAAAATCACAAAAACGATAAAACGCCAATTTTTAACAGCGTTATCGTCTATAAGAAACTGTGCTTTTAATAGCTTATAAATTCCACCTTTCATTTTAATTATTTTTTTTCTGCAATTCTCAACTTTGCACTTCGGGCTCTATTGTTCAACTTAATTTCCTCATTATCCGGAACAATCAATTTCCCTATAGTCGTAAAAGGAACCGAAAAATTTCCATAAAAATCACGCTCAGGCTCCCCTTCGAACATTCCGTTTTTTATGAATCTTTTTACCAATCTGTCTTCCAAAGAATGATATGAAATCACGCTAAGCCTTCCTCCCGGTTTCAGAATTTCAAGGGATTGTTCCAAAAATTCTTTTAAAACATCCATTTCCTGATTTACCTCAATACGAATCGCTTGGTAAATTTGAGCCAATACTTTATTTCTAACTTTTTCAGGCAAATATTTCTTCAAAACTTCTTTCAATTCATCTGTAGTTTTGATAGAACGATGCTGTCTAGCTTCAATAATTGTTCTTGACAGCGCTGGTGCGTTTTTCAACTCCCCATAATCCAGAAACACTCTTCTCAAATTAGCATCATCATATTCATTCACCACTCGATACGCACTCAAATCATTTTTTTGACTCATTCGCATATCCAACTCAGCATCAAATCGGGTTGAGAAGCCTCTTTCAGCCACATCAAACTGATGAGAAGAAACTCCTAAATCCCCCAAAATACCATCAACTTGTTTTACGCCATAAAAGCGCAAAAACCTTTTTATGAACCTAAAATTCTCATTTATCAACGTAAACCTTTCGTCCGGCAATGCATTTGCAAGAGCATCTTCATCTTGATCAAAAGCAAATAATTTACCATCTGGCCCTAGTCTTTTCAAAATCTCTTTTGAATGACCACCTCCTCCAAAAGTCACATCTACATAAACCCCACTTGGATTTATATTCAAGCCGTCTACAGAAGCGTGCAGCAATACGGGATTATGATATTCCATCTTCGTCGTCATTTAAATTACCCATTACTTCTTCGGCTAAATCAGCAAAATCAACATCAGATCCATCAATTGATTTCTCATACAAATCCTTATCCCAAATCTCTACAATATTAACTGCAGAAGAAAAAACCACATCTTTATCAATACTGGCAAAAGACACTAAATCCTTAGGAACCAATAATCTGCCCAAAGCATCTATTTCAACCGTTTTTACACCTGCGGTAAAACGACGAATGAAGTCATTGTTTTTCTTTACGAATCGGTTAAGTTTGTTGATTTTTTTCATCATCAAATTCCACTCTTCCATTGGATACAATTCCAGACAGGGCTGAAATACAGAACGCTTCAAAACGAAACCGTCTTGAAGCGAGGAAGCCAATTGCTTTTTTAATGGAGCAGGTAAAAGAACCCGTCCTTTTGCATCAACTTTACACTCATATGTCCCTATAATTGTGTCCAAGTGAATAATATTATTTGTATGAAGCAAAATTATGTAAAATTTTACCACATTTTACCACTATATACCACTTTGTTAATAAGTTTAGCCATTTTGAGACAAAAACATCTAGTTTATAGACTATCAGAAAGTTAGCCTTTGCAACAATAATTTGTAAGAAAGATTGCTTTTGAACAAAAAGCCTGCATTTTTAATAATAAAAACATCTTCTTAAAAGCTTAAACTATCTATTATTCATTAGTTAAAAAAATAGCATAAATCGCCCCAAAAACCAGCAATTTTAGCTTATAGAATAAAAGGTTAAAAAATAGCCACCAAAATTCATTTTAATTTTATAAACCCTATATTTGTGAAAAATTGAAAATTGTCATTTAAAAGATGGAAAAATATTACAAAAAAGAGGGCAAATACGGATATTACGAAGCAGGAGAGGGAATTCCGATTGTCATCTTACATGGTTTAATGGGTGGCTTAAGTAATTTTGATGCTGTGGCCAGCTATTTTTCTAACAAAGGTTACCGCATCATAATTCCAGATTTACCAATTTACACTCAAAATATATTAAAGACCAACGTAAAGAGTTTTGCGATTTATGTAAAAAACTTTATTACTTTCAAAAAATTAGACAGAGTTATTCTTTTGGGCAATTCATTGGGTGGTCATATTGCTTTATACCACACAAAATTATTCCCAGAGAAGGTTTCAGGACTTGTAATTACAGGAAGTTCCGGTTTATACGAAAGTGCCATGGGAGATAGTTATCCTAAAAGAGGCGACTACGAATACATCAAGAAAAAAGCCGAAGACGTATTTTACGACCCGAAAATTGCGACACCAGAATTGGTCGATGAAGTATATGCCACTGTAAATGACCGTTTAAAATTGATTAAAACCTTGGCTATCGCCAAGAGCGCAATACGCCATAACATGGCCAAAGATTTGCCAAAAATGCACGTTCAAACCTGTATTATTTGGGGAAAAAACGATCAAGTAACTCCTCCTGATGTAGCTGAGGAATTCCACAAATTGTTACCTAATTCAACTTTATATTGGATTGACAAATGTGGTCATGCTGCCATGATGGAACAGCCTGAAGAATTCAATGCACATCTTGAAGACTGGCTTACCCACACGCATTTAGCAGAACATTAATCAGAAAGAGGAATTTTATACTCAAGAAAATGAAAATCAATACTGCCGAATTCATAATAAGCAACTCAGACGTAAGCAAATGCCCTAAGGATATTTTGCCTGAATATGCTTTTATTGGCCGTTCCAATGTTGGAAAATCTTCATTGATCAACATGCTGACCAATAACAAAAATTTGGCTAAAACTTCAGGAAAACCTGGTAAAACACAACTAATCAACCATTTTTTGATTAACAACAATTGGTTTCTTGTTGATTTACCCGGATATGGTTTTGCCAAAGTTTCCAAAAAAACAAAGTCCATTTTTCAACAATTTATCACTGACTATTTCGAAAAAAGACAGCAATTGGTTTGTGCTTTTGTTTTAATTGACATTCGACATGAAGCGCAGGCTATCGATATTGAATTCATGAATTATATGGGAGAAAGTGAAATTCCGTTTTGTATTATTTTCACCAAAGCAGATAAAATCAGTAAAACAAAAATTGATTCCCATATTGCCGCTTACAGAAAACAAATGTTTGCCAACAACTGGGAAGAAATGCCACTATACTTTGTTACCTCATCAACAGAAACAATAGGAAAAGAAACACTATTAAACTATATAGACGAAGTAAACCAAGAAGTTTTCAAAAACAATTCAGGGTTTTAAGGCTTGATTTTAAGATAAAAAAATCCCAAAACTGAAAATTCGGTTTTGGGATTTTTTATTTTTATTGTTGTTTCAAATCTAATTTCTCGGCAAAGTAATCGCAGAAATCCAACATCGTATCTGACATTTTTTCATCATTTGTGGCTCTTCTGAACGTTTCGGCCATAGAAACCAATGTTTGATGAAAGAAGACTTTCATTTCATCTACCGGCATATCTTTTGTCCACAAATCGATACGCATACTTTCCTTGGCTTTGCTGTCCCAAACATTAAGCATAATCGCCTTAGATTCTTGCAGCTCTACTCCACCGTCTTTAGCTGTCCACAAAAGTTTTTCAGGAACACGGTTTTCGTCTAATTCAATTAAAAATTTTATCTCTGAGGTATTGCTATTTGACATTATTTCTTGGGTTTGTATTTTGATTTTTCGAAGATTTCTTTGGCATTCATCTTTAACATTTGATCAAGCTTAGTATCATTGTTTTCCATATACGATCTAACAATTTGCCAGCCAATCCATGAACCCACCTGCCCTGGCGATTCATTGTCTATTTCTAAATAAAATTTTGAAAAAGGAGCTTCGTCAATAAAACGGGAAGCCAACTTTTGCTCATCACTAAAAAGCATTTCTCTTTCAATAAAATAGCGCCAAATATAACTTTCATTTTCTTGGCACCAAACAATTTCTTCGGGTGTATAGCCCATTTTTTCTGCATCTGTATATTCTGGTAACAAAAGATCTTTCAAATAAAGTTCTTTCCCATGATAAATCATTTGTGACAACAAATTATTATCTGTTGGAGGTGTAATTTTTCTGAATGCAAAACTCTTCACAACATCAGGCATCATTTGTCTTTGTTCAAAATTTTGCTTCAAATATTTCGGAAAAGTATAAAACTTGTGTTCTTTCCCTAAGTACAATTCCAATGAAATCAAAACCAAAGAATCGGCATAAATCGCTTTATTCGTATAATCCATATCCGAAATCAACGTGATAACTTTCGGAGTTTTTGTCTTTGGAAAATAATATTTCATATGCTGAACCAAATCTTCTACCTCTTTTTGGATAACTTCTGAAGAGGAATACTTTTTTTCAACTTCAGCATAAACTTCTCTCCATATTGGTGCCTGCATTTTATTTATCCAAACTGTATCTGGTATATTTGGCGAAAAAAAATAAGGATATTTCAATTTTAATTTTGGCAAATCCTTTGGCGATGTTTCAAAAAACGCTTTATCAAAACGTTCCACCTTAACGGCCTCAACCGGTGTTTCTTCGATAGCTTTTTCAACTTTACTTTTTTGGTCACAAGACACTAAAAATAAACCGCAAACCATCGATAAAAAAAATAATCTCATATAAATTTTATTTAATTATCAGTTACCTGATACATTTAGAGAACAATTCGCAAATCTTCATAGGATTTTTAAACCTAAACCAAACATCCTCTATTCAATTGCATTATTTTAGCTAAATTTGTTTTTCAGGGAACCCCAAAAAACTTGCATTTTTTTTTTGCAAATATACATTCCTGCTTTTTAAAACTTGAACTATTATGACTAAAAAAAGAACCCTCGAAATTGAAAAAGTAAATACCCATATCGTAGAATGGCTAAAAGACTACGCTACCGCATCAAAAGTTAATGGATTTGTAATCGGAATATCCGGTGGAGTTGATTCGGCAGTAACCTCAACACTTTGCGCTCAAACCGGTTTAAAAGTAATATGCGTTGAAATGCCAATACACCAAGCTCCAAGCCAGGTTTCAAGAGGTAGAGAACACATTGAACAATTAAAAAGTAGATTTCCAAATGTAAGCAGCGCTGTGGCCGATCTGACTTCTGTTTTTGACACTTTTAAAAATGAAGTTCCTACAACCGATAACGAACATGCCCTGCATTTATCACTTGCCAACAGCCGCGCCCGTTTAAGAATGACAACTTTGTACTATTTTGCCGGAATCCATGGTTTACTGGTGGCAGGAACAGGAAATAAAGTAGAAGATTTTGGAGTGGGATTTTATACAAAATATGGTGATGGCGGAGTCGATTTAAGTCCAATTGCCGATTTGATGAAATCAGAAGTGTATCAATTAGGTACTTATCTAAAAATTCCAGACTCTATTTTAACAGCTGCTCCTACTGACGGATTATTTGGCGACAGCCGAACTGACGAAGATCAATTGGGTGCAAGCTACGATGAACTGGAATGGGCCATGCTTTTGACCGATGAAGAACAAAAAACAAGTGCTTTTTCTGAACGCGAAAAAGAAGTCATAAAAATATATAAGAAACTGAATTCCAACAATCAACATAAGATGAACCCTATACCTGTTTGCATAATAAACTGTTAAAAAAAAATGTTTTGTCCGAAAAATTAGACTTATATGAAAATATTTTTTTAATTTTATATCTTCAAAAACAATCCTAAAACTAAATACCATGATTAAAGTTTGTTTAGCAGATAACTATCCTGTCGTACATTTTGGAATAAAATCGTACTTCAAAGACCATTCGGACATCTCCATCGTTGCTAACGTTGGTAATTTTGCAATGGTAAAAGACATCCTTCTTACCAAAGAAATAGATGTTCTTGTATTAGATCTAGAGCTTGAAGGACTTTCAAGCATTTTCGAAATCAAATCGGTTTTGAAAAATTTTCCAAAAACAAAAATCATTTTTTACAGCGGTCTTTCAGAACAAATTTACGCTCCAAACGCCATAAAGGCAGGGGTTTCTGGATTTGTTCACAAAACCGAAAAACTGGAAACTTTGGGTCAATCGATCATCAAAGTGAACCAAGGGAAAATCATCATGAATGAAGCAGTCATGAAAAACATTGCTTTGATTGCAAAACAAAGTAAAAGCGAACGTTTATACAGAAAACTTTCAAATCGTGAAGTGGAAGTATTGCGTTACTTAAGTGATGGTAAGAAAAACCACGAAATCGCTGAGATTTTGTCGCTCAATGAAAAAACAATCAGTACTTATAAACTAAGATTGTTAACTAAATTAAACGTTACGAATCTAGTAGATTTAGTAAACAAAGCTAAAACGCTGGAAATCGTTTAACTGTAGCGGGACATAACTCTTCCTAATTTTTTCGAAAATGAATTAATTAGTTTATAGTAGTCCATCACCATTGACATAAACTCTGTATTATCTGAACCTGGTTCATTTGATACAGAGTTTTTTAATTCCTCAATAATTTTATCAACCAAATACCAACGCATCGTCAAAATAGTTTCCGATACATATTGGGCAATAGTTTCATTTTTATTTTTAGGAAAAATATTTTGGCCTTCCCAATTATGTAACACCAATCGTTCATCTTCCATCAAAATATCGGTTACTTCCTGAGCAAAATCAGAATTCAAATGCATTAAATATTTTTCAAATTCTACATTTTCATTTTGAAGGTAATATTGAATTAGGTCATTAAAAATATCACGAAACAAAGGATTTGCAAGTTCCACCTCATCTTCCTGCAAACTCAGATATATCCTTTGATAAACTTTATATTCTTTTTTCTCAGTAACCGTTTCGATTTCACCTGCTTCATTGGTTCGCATGTAAACATCTTCAAATTCCTCTGTTTTATTTCCATACAACAAAAGAATTTCAATTATTTTACGCTCCAAACGATACAGCACATCAACTTTTGCGGCCTGAACAGGGTTTTCGTTTTTTACTACCTCAAAAGCCTTTTGCTCTTGTTTGACTTTCTTTCCAACTTCGGCAACATCCTTTTGAACTAACTGCGCCAAAGTGCTAGTCAAAACCTGTTCAGAAATATCCATAATTCGGGAACATTCCTGAATGTAAATTTCACGTTGAATTCTGTCCGGAATTTTCGAAATACTGGCAACCATGTCCCGAATCAAATCGGCTTTTTTTATTGGATCGTTTTTGGCTTCATTCATCAAAAGAGAAGCCTTGAACTGAATAAAATCCTTAGCATTATCCTCCAAATAAGCCACTAAATCTTCGTAAGGCGTTTTTTTGGCAAAACTATCCGGGTCTTCTCCATCAGGAAATGCACAAACTCGTACATTCATACCTTCTTCAAGAATCAAATCAATTCCACGAATCGAAGCACGAAGTCCCGCAGCATCACCATCAAACAATACGGTAATATTTTTGGTCAATCTATTAATCAAACGAATTTGATCCGGCGTGAGTGCCGTTCCCGAAGAAGCCACAACATTCTCAATTCCCGCCTGATTAAATTGTATAACATCTGTATAACCTTCAACCAAAAAACAATTATTTAATTTGGCTATTGACTGCTTAGCCTGAAAAATACCGTAAAGCACCTTACTTTTATGGTAAATTTCACTCTCTGGTGAGTTTAAATATTTAGCAGCTTTTTTATCATTTGTCAAAATTCTGCCTCCAAAACCGAGCACCCTTCCCGACATACTCTGAATAGGGAACATTACCCTTCCTTTAAACCTATCAAAAGGACGATCTTCCCTGGCAATGGTCAATCCGGTACTTTCCAAGAACTCCAATTTATAACCTTTTCCCAAGGCCTCCTTTGTAAAAGCGTCCCAAGTTTCGGGAGAATAACCCAAAGAAAATTTCTTGATCGTTTCATTGGTAAAACCGCGTTCCTTGAAATAGGAAAGCCCAATAGCTTTTCCTTCTTCCGAATTTAAAAGGATATCGCTGAAATATTTTTTGGCAAATTCAGAAACCAAATACATACTTTCGCGAACATCAGTATTTAATTTTTCCTCATCTGACTGTTCGGTTTCTTCAATCTCGATATTGTATTTTTTGGCCAAATAACGAATCGCTTCCGGATAAGTAAAATGTGAGTGCTCCATCAGAAAAGCCACTGAATTGCCTCCTTTTCCCGAACTAAAATCTTTCCAAATTCCTTTGACAGGCGACACCATAAAGGAGGGGGAACGCTCATCCGAAAACGGACTCAGCCCCTTGAAATTACTTCCCGCTCTTTTTAACTGTACAAAATCTCCAATAACCTCCTCTACTCGAGCAGTTTCAAAGACCTTATCTATGGTTGTTTGTGATATCAATTTATTTTTAAGTTTCTAAGTTACCAAGTCGCTAAGTTACTAAGTTTTTGAAAATACAAACCCTTTCAGAATTTTAAACTCTAAAAGGGCTCTAAAAAAACTAACTAAAACTTTTTTTAATTAAAATCGAAACGAAGTCCCAACGAAATGTTATTTTGATCAACTGGATTTTTTTCAAATAAAGGCTGTAAATCATATTTCAAATACAAACTTGTTGCTTTATACCCTACATAGGTACTCAAACCATAATTAAAATCGTTTACATTATAATTCCCTTTTGTTTTTTGTTCTACATCATTCCCGACGGCATCATCAAAACAAAGTATTTGCTTCGATTTCACCCTAAATCCGGCATAACCACCTATACCAATTCTCGCACTCTTATGGGTTCTGAAATAATCTCCACCATCGCGTATTTCTTTTTTGGTAAAATCAAACTCCAAATGTAACGGTACCATAACATAAACATTTCTAAATCTAGATTCCTCTAAATGCACAGTACTGGTAACCAAATCAGTCTGCAAACCGTTTTTCACAAAGTAGCGATCATCAGTAGGTCGCAGATTGTTATACATCAGCGACATTCCGTACTTAAAGTGCAACAGATTATCATCTTTCAAAATTCTGGTATTACCGGTTACTCCCCATTCATAAAAATGAGACTTCCAATATTTAAAATCCGAGTTGGCAACCTGCATGTCTGTTACCAAATTATTTACTCCAAATGCAAAGACAAATTGGGAAGTGGTTCTTTTTTCACCGCTAGAACATTTTTTATGATGGGCAAAATAGTCTTTGCTAAAATGAATTGTAATTGTTTGGGAAGTATCAATGCTTTTAATTTTTCCATCGACTTTTTCCTGAACAAGCACATGCAATTCCTCTTCCAACTTAGTAACTTTCTCCTCAATTATTTTGGCACGGGCTTCGGCCAAAGCTTTCTTCTTTTCCTCCGCTTGTTCATTCGTAAGTTTACCTTGATTCAGTTCGTCATTAACAGTTTCAACTTCAGCTTTTAGTTCTTTCTTTTCTTCTTTTACGATATTTTCTATCCTCGAAGCAATTTCTTTAGCTTTCCCTTCAAATGTTTCCTGTGCCTTTATTTGGTTGGCAAAAAGGCATACGAATGCTGCTAAGTAAATTTTAAAATTTCTCATGATTGTTTTTTTTTAAATGTGATTGATGATTTATTCTGAATTTCGATTGTTCAAGGCAACTTTTACTGCTTTGACTTTTTGATTGACCGTTTTAATTGCTTTCTCTCTAAAACTGAGATCCAATTCTCCATCAACCTGAGTCAGTAATTCATTCGAATTGACTTTGACATTGGATTTCATTGGCGTTGGATTCTTTTTTTGAGAGCCATTATCAACAGATGCTAATAGTTCGTCAACATTAACATACTTTGATTTCTGCAATACGGCTGGCTGTTCCGTTTTTTGATTGATGATTGGTATTTGTGCTTCTTCAATTACTTCTTTTTCTAGAACCTGACTTTCTTTATTGGATAAAACAATATTGGAATCAACCTTTAATATAACTTCTTTTGATTTCAATTGTTTTTCAGTGATTTTGACTGTTTCAACCGTATTTGCTTTCTCCGGCAAAGCTTTTATTTCCGAAACAACTTTAGGTTCATTAACTACAACTGTATCTTTTGCAACAACTGTTTCCTTATTATTTTGATTAAAATAGAAAGTCCCCAATAACAAAAAACCTAAAAAACTAGCCGCAACATACATCCATCCAAAATTACGTTTTGGCTTTTCGGCAACGGCAAGCATAGCATCCAATCGATCCCAAGAAGCTTTTGAAGGGGTAATCTCCCTTGCATTAATTTTTTCCTTAATTTGATTTTCTATGTCAGTCCTTTTCATTGTGTGGTATTTTCCTGATTTGTAAATTTTGCAATTGATTTTACTCAATAGTTCTTCTCATTATCTTTCAGACTATTTATTTTACTTTTCAAAATTCTTCGCGCATGTGCAAACTGTGATTTTGACGTCCCTTCATTAATACCCAACATACTTGCGATTTCTTTGTGCTTATACCCTTCTATAACAAATAAATTGAAAATAATTTTATAACCATCAGGTAAGCTATCTATTAAATTTTGAATATCTTCTATTGAGAACTGAGTATCAGTCGCATCATCAATTTTCTCTAAATCTGTCGAATCTTCTATAAAATGAACTTTCTTTTGAACCCTGATATATGATATACATTCATTAATCATCGTTCGCCTAATCCAACCTTCAAAACTTCCCCTGTTTTCAAATCGTCCTAAATTGACAAACACTTTCATAAAAGCGGTAATCATTACATCTTCGGCCAATTGCAAATCCTTAATGTACTGCCGGCAAACACTTAACATCTTTGGCGAATACTTAGAATAAATCCATTGCTGTGCCTGCCGGTCATTTTTAACAGCTAATGTAATTGCTTCGTTTTCTTCCTGATATAAATTAATTACTTTCAAAGTCGTTTAAAAAGTGTTTCTATAAGTATAGACGAGAATCAACCTAAAAAGGTTGCATGGGTTTCAAAAAAAGTTAAAACAAAAATACGATTTATCGCAACAAATAACTCAAATAGCTATTTGTCAGATAATTAAAATTATAAAAAAGTGTTTTTTGAACGAAATTTTTATACCGATTATGTATTCAATATAGTCTAATTTCTATTAGACTATATTGAATACATAATCGGTATTACACCAAAAATTTCGAATTGTTTAATAACTATAATGAATGGCATTATTTTTTTCGTTCGATAACGTAGTTAACCATTAAAACAAGTGCCGATTTATAGTCGGATTCGGGATAATCGTTCAGCAATTGTAGTGCTTCTTGCTGAAACTCGACCATTTTGTTTTCGGCGTAAGCCAAACCATTATTGTTTTTTACAAAAGCGATTACCTCTTTGACCCTTTTTTTATCCTTATTATGGTTTTTTATCGAATTGATAAGCCAACTTTTTTCTTTTGGAGAACAATTGTTAAGCACGTGAATCAAAGGCAAAGTCATTTTTTGCTCTTTGATATCGATTCCGGTTGGTTTTCCGATTGCCTCTTCGGAGTAATCGAATAAGTCGTCTTTTATCTGAAATGCCATTCCGATGAGTTCACCAAATTTTCTCATCTTCTCCACTTCAACCTCATCCTCCACAACCGATCTCGCACCTAGGGCACAACAAGCAGCAATAAGGGTGGCTGTCTTTTTTCGGATAATATCATAATATACTTCTTCGGTAATGTCGAGTCTTCTTGCTTTTTCTATTTGAAGCAATTCTCCTTCGCTCATTTCTCTTACAGCTACAGAAATAATTCGCAACAAATCAAAATCACCATGATCGATGGACAACAAAAGACCTTTGGACAATAAATAATCACCTACCAAAACGGCAATTTTATTTTTCCAAAGCGCATTTATCGAGAAAAACCCCCTACGACGGTTACTGTCATCCACCACATCGTCATGAACCAAAGTTGCAGTATGAATCAACTCGATTACACAAGCACCTCTATAAGTTCTTTCGTTTACTTCTCCTTTGGAAACCATTTTGGCCATCAGAAAAACAAACATAGGCCTCATTTGCTTACCTTTTCTATTAACAATATAATAGGTGATACGGTTTAAAAGCGCCACTTTGGAGGTCATCGATTCATAGAACTTTTTCTCAAAAAGTTCCATTTCAAAAACTATCGGCTGCTTTATTTGTGTAGTAATGTTCATTTAGATGCCAAATATACTATTTTAAATAAAAAAACGTTAACCATTATATGCAAGTATGATTAAATTACCGTAAAATTTTTAAAACGGTAATTAGTTTATTATTCTTTTATGCGATTTAGAGATTCTTGTAAAATGGTTTTAAGTATGATTACAACTTTATAAAAATAGTGTTTTAGAACAATCTCCTTTACTAAGACGCAAATAATTCTACTCAATACGCCCCAAACAAACTCAATTTGATTTTATTCAAATTATGTCGTTCCCTTTATTGCCCCAACAATAATTTTTAAAGAAAATATTACTCTGTTTATTATATTGAAAAAAAGGCTCACGTTAAACCTTTTCAAAAATCAAACATCAAAATACCAAACCATTAAACCGCAAATTATGAAAACAAAACTTTTTACCATTGCCACATTTGTAGCATTTGTCTTTTTTATTGGCTGTAACTCTTCGGACGATTCTAAAGACAATACGAATCCCTCCGCCACCGCGAACGATCAAGTTGTCATTGATTCCAAAATTGACGCTTCCGTCGAAGATGTATCAAATATAGTAGAAGATCAATTTTCGATGAAACAAACTAGTATTACCGCAAAAAGCGAAGTTTTTAAAAGTTTTTTACCCGCCTGTGCAGTTACCACTTGGACCTATGCAAACGGAATATTTACAGGTTCAATTGATTTTGGAACTGATGGATGTGCCCTTGAGAACGGAAATGTCCTAAAAGGCAAAATCACGCTTTCCTTTTCGGGTAATTTTACCACCTCCGAACAAACAATTACCTATAGTTTTGACGGATTTTACCACAACGGGATCAAGATTCAAGGTAGCAAGTCCATTACCCGAAGCCTAAAAAGCACTAGTTTACTTGCAGACATTCATCCGGTATTGACCCATACAATTGATTTGACCGTAACTTTTGAAGACGGATCTGTTTATAGCAGAGTCGGAAACAGAACAAAAGAAATGGTTGCGGGCTATGCCACAAAAGACAATTGGAGCGACAATGTTTTCTTGGTGACAGGAAACTACACCACAAGCAAACCCAACGGCAACACATGGTCATCTACCATCCAAACTCCGCTACGCTATGAAATGGCCTGCAAAAGACCATTCCCTGTTTCAGGTACGGTGTTGAAAGTCAACAACGGTGTTGAAACATTAATCGATTTTGGAACCGGAACATGTGACAATCTAGCCTCCGCGACAACAAATGGTGTAACTACCTCTATTGACTTAAAAAAATAACCTTCTTTATATAAAATGAAAAAGCATTAAAAGAATCAATTTCTTTTAATGCTTTTTTTTATGATTTAAAACTAATACCATTTGTGGGTATAAATGGTATAACTAAGCTTCTTTATTGGCCAATTGTCCGCAAGCTGCATCAATATCCTTTCCTCGGCTTCTTCTAACTTTTACCACAATTCCGACATTTTCGAGTGCTTTTATATAAGCATTTATGGATTCTTCTGAAGCTTGCTGGAATTCACCATCGTCAATAGGATTGTATTCGATCAAATTTACTTTGCAGGGAACATATTTGCAAAATTTCACCAAAGCATCGACAGAAGCCTTATTGTCATTGATTCCCTTCCAAACTACATATTCGTAAGAAACTTTACTTTTTGTTTTTTTGTACCAATATTCTAAGGCCTCTCTTAAATCAACTAAAGGGAAATTTTCACTAAACGGCATAATTCGAGAACGAATCTCATCTATTGCGGAGTGCAACGAAACTGCCAACTTAAATTTAACCTCATCATCAGCCATTTTTTTTATCATTTTGGGAATTCCCGAAGTCGAAACCGTGATCCTTTTTGGAGACATCCCCAAACCTTCATTGGAAGTTATCATTTCGATCGCTTTCATCACGTTATTGTAATTCATGAGCGGCTCTCCCATTCCCATAAAAACAATATTTGACAAAGGATGATTGTAATACAACCTACTTTCTTTGTCTATTGAGATTACCTGATCGTAAATCTCGGCCGGTTCCAAATTACGCATTCTCTTTAATCTTGCAGTTGCGCAAAAATTGCAATCCAAACTGCATCCCACCTGACTAGATACACAAGCAGTTGTTCGGGTTTCGGTTGGAATCAAAACACTTTCCACCACCAATCCGTCGTGCAAACGAACAGCATTTTTAACTGTTCCGTCCTCACTTCGCTGCATTGTATCCACCTGGATATGATTTATAACAAAGTTGGTTTCCAACATGGCGCGGGTACCTTTGGCCACATTGGTCATATCTTCAAAACTATGGGCTCCTTTGCTCCACAACCATTCGTAGACTTGATTACCGCGGAAAGCTTTGTCACCATTAGTCACAAAAAATTCCCTTAGTTGGTCTTTGGATAATGCCCGTATATCTTTCTTTTCAATTTGCATGGCGCAAATTTAGTGACATTTTGTCGAATTGTTCTTTTGATAACAAAAT
This sequence comes from Flavobacterium aquiphilum, assembly GCF_027111335.1. Taxonomy (NCBI): domain Bacteria; kingdom Pseudomonadati; phylum Bacteroidota; class Flavobacteriia; order Flavobacteriales; family Flavobacteriaceae; genus Flavobacterium; species Flavobacterium aquiphilum. Next base: position 4,799,969 of record NZ_CP114288.1, read on the forward strand.
TTTAAACAAATGATATTCAAATACTACTTAACTCTTTTTTCCATATTTAATTTATTATTCTTCAAATCATCAAAAAACAGCGTCTTTAATAATTGCATTTAAAACTTCCTCTTTGTTATCCTAAAATACTCACACAAGCAATCAAAAATGTTAAAATCACATATATTGTGTTCGACTAAAATTTATTTACAAGAAATACTTTACGATTTAAAAAAAAATTAAAAAAATTAAAAAAAAAATAACCGGTGCTAACGCTTTATAAAAGAGAATTTTATCTTTTATTGCTTAATATTACTAAAAGACCCTAAAATCCCATATATACAGCACTTTAAGCTCTTTTGCTCCTTAAAATAATCGCATCAAAAGGCACTAAGAAAAACGATATAGTTAGCAACCACCCCTAATCTTTAAAAAAAATACAATTTTTATACTTTCGTTAACATGATTTTTGTCATATTCCTATTTTGATTTCCATTCTAATTTTGTATCAGTTAAGAAGGCAAAGAAATTTAAGCAGAAATTAAGAAAATCTCAATAAAGCCTCCTTAACCAAGATCAACCTTAAATAAAAAGTTATGAAATCAAAATTTAAAACACTTATTGCTATAGTAGCTTTATTTGGAGCGACTATGGCAAATGCACAAAAAGCTTACAATTTAGATGCAAAAACAAGTTTTTCAGTACTAGGAACTTCAACATTACACGATTGGGAAATGCAATCACCTTCAAGAACTGGTACCGCTAATTTTACAGTGGCCAATTCAAAATTAACAGATATAAGTAGCATCGATATCACCCTTCCTGCTGAGAGTATTAAAAGCGAAAAAAAGAGCATGGATAAAGTAGCTTACGAGACTTTAAAAACAGACAAATTCAAAAACATCAAATATGTTTTGAAATCTGCAGAAAAAGTAAACGAAACTACATGGAACCTTACAGGAACCTATACTATCGCTGGTGTTTCCAAAGTGCTAAAAACACAAGTAAAATCAACAGTAGCCGCAAACGGAGTGGTAACATTACAAGGATCAAATAAAATAACATTTACTGAATTTGGCATGAAATCTCCAACTGCCATGTTTGGAGCAATAAAAACAGGAGAAGATTTAACAATTAAATTCAATTTAAATTTTAACTAAATACCATAACCATGAGAAGAATATATCTCTTAGCTGCTGGTCTATTATCAATGGCTGCAGCAAATGCCCAAGTAACTTTTGGGGATATGCAAAATCAAATTCCAAGAAGTAAAGATGGAATCAACGTTTTTGATGTACAAAAAGACGACAGAGAGTTTAAAGGACTTAGTGTTGATCTTGGAGGAGCATTCAATATGGATTTCCAAGCAATAAATTCGTTCAATGACCAACCTGTAAATTTTCCAGCACCTTCAAAAATTACTGGATATCGATTAATGAATACAGAAAACAATTTTGTTCTTCCTGCAGCTGATATGACTATTGGAGCTCAATTGTTTGATGGTGTTAGAGTAAATCTTGATATTTATTTAGCTTCAAGACACCACAATGACACTTATGCAAGAGGTGGATATTTACAAATTGACAAGTTAGACTTCATCAAAAAAGACTTCTTGGCCGATATCATGAAATATGCTACAATTAAAATCGGACAAATGGAAAACAACTTTGGTGATGCCCACTTCAAAAGTTCAGACAACGGTGCTACCCTTAGAAATGCATTTGTTGGAAATAACATCATGAACGCATTCACTACTGAGATGGGAATTGAAGTATACTACAACAGAAATGGATTGGTAAGTATGTTGGGGGCTACAAATGGAAATTTAAATCAAGGTACTCAAGAAGTTACTTATCCAACGCTTTCTCCTGCAACTCCAGATGCAAATACAGCAGTAAGCCCTACAATCCTGGCTAAACTTGGATATGACAAACAATTGAACAAAGATTTAAGAGTTAGAATTACAGGTTCTCTATACCATAATTCAAACTTGGGTAACTCAAACTTATACTCTTCTTCTAGATCAGGATTTGGTTTCTGGGGTGTATTAAACAATAGTGCTTATAAAAACAACGGTGTTGATGTTCCTACTAACTATAATTCAACTTCTACACCAGAGGCAACATACAACCCTAACTTCAAAAACTGGGCTACTTCATACATGTTCAACCCATTTGTAAAATACAAAGGTCTTGAATTCTTTGGAACTATTGAATTGGCTTCAGGAGGTGATAAAGCAGGTGTCGATGACAAACGTACTGCTAACCAATTTGCTGGAGACGTTGTTTACAGATTCGGTAAAAAAGAACAATTCTATTTAGCTGGAAAATACAACACTGTATCTGGGAAACTATCTAATGCTGATGCTGAAAAAGTTACTGTAGACAGATTTGAATCAAGTATTGGTTGGTTCATGACTAAAAACATTGTTGCAAAATTAGATTATGTTAGTCAAAACTATAAAAATTATACACAATTTGTTGGAGGACCAACTTCTAATGCGAATAACTTTTATGGTGGTAAATTCAACGGTCTAGTATTTGAAGCAGCAATTTCATTCTAAAAAAAATGTTGCAAAGAGTTTCGTTAATGGTTTTGGGTTTAGTACTTTCATTTTTTCTGGAAAGTGCTAAGCCCATTTCCTTTTTAACTGATCCTAATACCATTATCATTGACAAACTAGAAATCGAAATTCTTGGTAGTTCTACTATTGGAAAATATAATTGTTCCAATTCCCTTTCCTACAGAGATACCATATATCTGAATTCAAACGTAAAAAACAGTTTGAAGTCTGAAATCTCAATGAGCAATTTTGATTGTGGCAACAGAATAATGGAAAAAGACCTAAGAACAACAGTTAAGTCAACCAAATTTCCCAAAAGTACTGTCACCATTACCAACATAAAACCTTTCGGTCTCAATTATAAATGCAATTTAAACTTTAAGATTACCGATAAGATCCTTTCCTATCAAAATTTGATTCTAAAAAACAACAAAGAATCCCTCGAAGGAAGTGTAGCGGTAACATTTTCAGAAATTGCATTAGAGCCCCCAACAAAAATGGGAGGCATCATAAAAGTAAAAGATGAATTTGTAATTCATTTCAACCTACATAAAGCATAATCCCCACATTCTTCATCTCCCTATTCCTAATAAAGCAATTGCTTTCATTAGGATTTTTTATTTATGACTGGTCAAAAAAATCCTCTTACCTTCCATAAATATTCCACCTTTTCTATTAAAAGCCTAAGCTTTTCATTACTCATAACAATAGCTTAAACATTTCTTCAAAACAACTTCCAAAACAAAGTTATACTGTTAAAACAATAGAAAATCTGCAGCCAATTTGATTTGGTACGTTTTTTTTAAAATTAGTTTTACTAAATTTGTCTTAACCCAAAGCAAAAAACTCACTTTCTGAATCGATTAATTACAACAAAATCTGATCAAAAAAAGAATTTTTATAATTTTTTACATATAACAGAAATTAGTACAATTATGTTAAGAAGCCCTGAAAACGAAGCATAATTGATGAATACAAAAAGTACAATTAAAAAACTGTGAGGTTATTTTATTCTATTCTAAAAAAGGGCAAAATATTATTTTCAATAAAAAAATTGCCAATGCTGTTATTCAAGAAACAAATACTAACATAAATTCAACCTGCCTATTTAACAAGATTATTATTATTTTTATGTTTTTGATATCAATTTTGACACAACTACCAAAACCAAAATGATATTAAAAAAAGACAAAACGACAAAAAAACAAAGTTCATTTTCAAGAAAAATTACTAACTAATCTATAAAAAGTCATGAACACAACTATTAAGAAAATCTCCACGGGGCTGGCGTTATTTGCATTTATACTATCTGCAAATGCACAAAAAAACTACACATTAGACGCTAAAACAAATTTTACGGTATCTGGGACCTCCACACTCCACGATTGGTCTATGAAATCTGAATCTAAAAGCGGAACAGCAAATTTAACTGTGACTGGCGCAAAGTTGACAGCTATCACCAGTATTGACATTACCCTTCCCGCAGAAACTATAAAAAGCGAGAAGACAAAAATGGATAAAATTGCTTACGAAACTTTAAAAACAGACAAAAACAAAAACATCAAATATGTTTTAAAATCTGCAGAAAAAGTAAACGAAACAACTTGGAACTTAACTGGAACTTATACTATTGCCGGAGTAAGCAAAGATTTTAAAACACAAGTAAAAACCTCTGTTAGCAATGGAATTGTCAACATGCAAGGATCAAATAAAATAACTTTCAAAGAATTTGGCATGAAATCGCCAACCGCTATGCTTGGTACTATAAAAACAGGCGAAGATTTGACGATAAAATTTAATATTAATTTCAAATAAGACAACTATCACTAAATAAAACAACTAACTTTAATCAAAACAAAATGAAAAAGATAATATTTCTAGTCGCGGGTATGCTGTCCCTGACAGCGGTTAATGCCCAAGTAACTTTTGGGGATATGCAAAATCAAATTCCAAGAAGTAAAGATGGAATCAACGTTTTTGATGTACAAAAAGACGACAGAGAGTTTAAAGGACTCAGTGTTGATCTTGGAGGAGCATTCAATATGGATTTCCAAGCTATAAATTCGTTCAATGACCAACCTACAAATTTTCCAGCTCCATCAAAAATTACTGGATATAGATTAATGAATACAGAAAACAATTTTGTTCTTCCTGCAGCTGATATGACTATTGGAGCTCAATTGTTTGATGGTGTTAGAGTAAATCTTGATATTTATTTAGCTTCAAGACACCACAATGACACTTATGCAAGAGGTGGATATTTACAAATTGACAAGTTAGACTTCATCAAAAAAGACTTCTTGGCCGATATCATGAAATATGCTACAATTAAAATCGGACAAATGGAAAACAACTTTGGTGATGCCCACTTCAAAAGTTCAGACAACGGTGCTACCCTTAGAAATGCATTTGTTGGAAATAACATCATGAACGCATTCACTACTGAGATGGGAATTGAAGTTTACTACAACAGAAATGGATTGGTAAGTATGTTGGGTGCTACAAATGGAAATTTAAATCAAGGTACTCAAGAAGTTACTTATCCAACGCTTTCTCCTGCAACTCCAGATGCAAATACAGCAGTAAGCCCTACAATCCTGGCTAAACTTGGATATGACAAACAATTGAACAAAGATTTGAGAGTTAGAATTACAGGTTCACTATACCATAATTCAAACTTAGGTAACTCAAACTTATACTCTTCTTCTAGATCAGGATTTGGTTTCTGGGGTGTATTAAACAATGGTGCTTATAAAAACAACGGTGTTGATGTTCCTACTAATTATAATTCAACTTCTACACCAGAGGCAACATACAACCCTAACTTCAAAAACTGGGCAACTTCATACATGTTCAACCCATTTGTAAAATACAAAGGTCTTGAATTCTTTGGAACTATTGAATTAGCTTCAGGAGGTGATAAAGCAGGTGTCGATGACAAACGTACTGCTAACCAATTTGCTGGAGACGTTGTTTACAGATTCGGTAAAAAAGAACAATTCTATTTAGCTGGAAAATACAACACTGTATCTGGGAAACTATCTAATGCTGATGCTGAAAAAGTTACTGTAGACAGATTTGAATCAAGTATTGGTTGGTTCATGACTAAAAACATTGTTGCGAAATTAGATTATGTTAGTCAAAACTATAAAAATTATACACAATTTGTTGGAGGACCAACTTCTAATGCGAATAACTTTTATGGTGGTAAATTCAACGGTCTAGTATTTGAAGCAGCAATTTCATTCTAAAAAAAAAAAAATGTTGCAAAAAACAACAATACTAGTTATGGGTTTAGCACTTTCCTTATTAATGGGAAGCGCTAAGCCCATTTCAACAGTAATTGATCCCAACACTGTCATTATTGACAGGCTAGATATCGAAATACTTGGAAATTCCACAGTAGGGAAATACAATTGTGGAAACTCATTTTCTTTCAGGGATACCATTTTCTTTAACTCAAATACTAAAAACAGCTTAAAGTCGGAAATTTCAATGAACAATTTTGAGTGCGGAAACAGGATTATGAACAAAGACCTTAAAACTACTGTTAAGGCAACAAAATTCCCTAAAAGTACCGTAACTATTACCAACATAAAACCATTTGGAACCAATTACAAATGCAGTTTGAATTTTAAAATAACAGACAAAACCCTTTCCTATCAAAATCTAGTCCTAAAAAACACCAAAGAAACATTAGACGGAACCGTAGCGGTAAAATTCTCAGACATTGCCCTTGAACCACCTACAAAAATGGGAGGTATCATAAAAGTAAAAGATGAGTTTGTAATTCATTTTGTTCTTTTTAAATCATAATCTCTTTTCACACTCACATACACTATTCCTAATTTCTCAATTAGGATTTTTTATTTTTAACGCACCGCTTTCATGTCATATAAAATCAAATAATATTTCTTTTTATAAATGTTAAATGAATAACTTTGTGGCAAATTTCAACAACTCACAAAATGCATTTCATTTCCCAGGAATTAGAAGATTATATCGAGCAACATTCTGAAAAAGAACCAGAATTACTGGCTGCTCTTAACAAGGAAACATACCAAAAAATATTATTGCCAAGAATGCTAAGCGGTCATTTCCAAGGACGCGTTTTGAGTATGTTATCCAAATTGATTCGTCCTGTAAATATTCTTGAAATTGGGACTTACACAGGCTATTCTGCTTTGTGTTTATGCGAAGGAATGCAGGAAAATGGACAATTACACACGATTGATATCAAAGAAGAATTAGTTGATTTCCAACGCAAGCATTTTGACAAATCTCCTTGGGGAAATCAAATTGTGCAACATTTGGGAGAAGCCGTTGCTATTATTCCAACTTTAGAACTGAAATTTGATTTAGTTTTCATTGATGCAGACAAAGAAAACTACCTGAACTATTTTGAAATAATTCTGCCAAAAATGAACAAAGGCGGTATCATTTTATCCGATAATGTTTTGTGGAGTGGTAAAGTTTTGGAACCGATACATCCAAATGACATTAGTACCAAAGTACTGGTTGAATACAATCAATTATTGAAAGAGGATCCAAGAGTAGAAACGGTTTTATTGCCTATAAGAGATGGATTGACAGTAAGTAGAGTACTTTAAAGATTGCAGATTTTAGATTAACAATTTCTGATTTACCAAAAAATCGTCAAATTACTAAAAAACATACGTAGTTTTTTTACTCTTCTTTTAAAACCTTAAATCTCCTAAGCGCCCATTGATAGACTTTATACATCAAATAGCCAGTTATTAACCCACACAAATATCCCGAAAGAATATCTAATGGGTAATGCAGCCCTAAATAAATTCGGCTGTAGGCAAAAATTAAAGGCCAGAGAAACAAGAATCCAAAATATTTGAATTGTTTCTTGAATAGTAGATATAAAAAAGTGGATACAGCCATTGTATTAGCAGCGTGACCCGAAAAGAAACTAAACGAATTACGAACCTGTACAACTCTTATAATTGATTTGATTTCCGGATTATTACATGGTCGCTCTCTTTGCACCATATATTTGAAAAGATTAGTGATTTGGTCAGTAGCCAAAACTAAAACAGCTACAAAAAGCAATAAGTAACCCGTTTGCTTTACACCTATTTTTTTATAAATAAGATAAAGTAACAGTAAAAAAAAGGGAATCCAATTAACTTGTTTGGTTATGATAAGCCAAAGACCATCATAGGTTTCAGAACCTAAACCATTAAGATAAATAAATAATTGGGTATCTAGGGAAAGTAATTTTTCAAGCATTACATCTGACGTTTTATTGGCCCTGCAAGATCATCTAAAACGCTCGTCCCATCAGGATTTTTTGTACCACTAACAACACTTTCAGCAGTTTTATTAACTTCGTTATTGAAACTTTCGGTAATACTATTTAATGAATTGGAAGTATCCCCTAAAAGATTTGACTTAACCTTATTGATTTCAGAATTGATTCCGCCAGTCAAATCATCCAAGGTTTTTTGATCAAAACCATTAGCCTCAGCTCCTTTTTGAATTTCACTTTTGATATCGTTGGTAGCATTTTTAAGTTGCGCCATTGCTTTACCCATAGTTCTAGCAATTTCAGGCACTTTATCAGACCCAAAAAGCATCAACACGATGAACATAATAAAAACCAATTCACCTCCTCCTATTCCAAACATAATTTTTCAGTTTATTTAATGGACAAAGATATTAAAATTTAAAACTTTGTTTTTTAAAATTGTCTTAAAAAAAGATGCTAAGTCATTAAGGTTTCAAAGCTTATTCCGCTTAAAAAATCTTAGTGACTCAGCATCTTAGTATCTTCGTTACTTCTAAACTAATCGAATTTAGATTTTGTTTCTCCTTTTGGCCATGAATTATTGGTCACATCAATATCAGCAGTTTCTAGTTTTGGATCAATTTGAATCTGCTTAATAGCCTTTGTGGTAGCATATACTTTCTTGGCTATTTCATTATTTTGTCTCCAAATTTGCGCCGGATATTTATAATTATCAACTGTACCGTCTTCATAGGTAATTTGGACGATAATTGGCATTGGCATCCCACCAGGTTTATTGAATTCTACTTCGTAAAAGTATTTAGGGTTTTTCAAATTCAGTTTGTCTTCTGGAGTCACATTTTGGGCAACATAATCTGATAATAATTTTACATCCTCTATTTGCAACGGTTTCTTTGAATCCTGATTTAATTCTGAATTATCTCCAGCGATTAAATATACAAACGGCCCTTTTTCAGTTCCAAAACGTTTTTTATTGATTTTAGAGTCTTTCAATGCTAAAGTTGGAGTTTCTGAAACGTAATATTGCTTTACATCATTAACACCAATATCCACGAAGTCAGTAGAATAAAACCACCCTCTAAAAAACCAGTCCAAATCTACTGCAGAAGCATCTTCCATTGTTCTAAAAAAATCTTCCGGAGTTGGATGCTTGAACTTCCATCTATTTGCATACATTTTAAATGCATAATCAAACAATTCACGTCCCATAATAGTTTCTCTCAGTATATTAAGTCCAGTTGCAGGTTTACCATAAGCGTTATTACCAAACTGAATAATATTTTCGGAATTAGACATTATCGGTTCCAAAAATTTTTGATCCCCGCTCATATAAGGAACAATATTCTTAGCAGGTCCACGTCTGGAAGGAAAATTTGGGTTTAACTCCTGTTCGGCCATATATTCCATAAATGAATTCAAACCTTCGTCCATCCATGTCCATTGACGCTCATCAGAATTTACAATCATAGGGAAAAAGTTATGCCCAACTTCGTGAATTATCACCCCTGTCATTCCGTTTTTAACTTGCTCGCTCACAAATCCATTCTCATCTGGGCGTCCGTAATTCCAGCAAATCATAGGATATTCCATACCTTGATCTTCAGCCGAAACAGAAACAGCTTTCGGATAAGGATAATCAAAAGTATGTGAAGAATAACTTTTTAACGTATGTGCAACTATCTTTGTCGAAGATTCTCCCCAAAGCGGATTGGCTTCTTTTGGATAAACAGATTCAGCCATAACTACTCTATCTCCCATTTGTACTGCCATCGCATCATAAATGAATTTCCTTGAAGTAGCTATTCCAAAATCCCTAACGTTTTTGGCACTGAATTTCCATGTTTTCTTTTTATCCGAAAATCCTTTTTCGGCGGCTTCAGCTTCAGCTTGTGTTACGATAACCACAGGCTTGTCGAATGATTTTTGAGCCAATTGGTATCTTTTTACCTGTTCAGGTGTAAAAACTTCGCTTCTGTTCATTAATTCACCTGTCGCGTCAATTACATGATCCGCTGGCACTGTAATATTTACATCAAAATTCCCAAACGGTAAAGCAAATTCACCTCCACCCCAAAACTGCATGTTTTGCCATCCTTCAACATCATTATAGACAGCCATTCTTGGATAAAATTGAGCTATAACATATAATCGGTTTCCATCTTTAGGAAAAGATTCATAACCTGAACGCCCATTAATGGTTTCCTTTTGATAATTATTGATATTGTACCACCATTTTATCGAGAAAGTCATACTTGTTCCCGGTTTCATTGGAGTGGCCAAATTAATACGCATCATAGTTTGATTGATTGCATACGACATCGGATTGCCTTTAGCATCTTTTACATATTCAATATTAAAACCACGATCTAAATCTTGTTTTAAATATTCATTTGTAAATTTTTCCGGAGTTAAAACAGGAACTATCTTCTTGCTCTCGGCCAATGGTGTTTGAGAGTTTTTAGCACCTTGGTTTTGATCCAATTGTATCCACAGATATTCTAAATTATCAGGCGAATTGTTGTAGTAAGTAATCGCTTCGGAACCGCTTAATTTAGCAATTTTATCATCCAGTTCTACATCAATTTTATAGTCAGCTTGTTGCTGGTAATAAGCCGGACCTGGCGCCCCTGCTGCTGTACGAAACATATTTGGCGTTGCCAATAAATCATACATCTGACTAAATTTATTGGTATCATATTTACCGGATTGTTTCGCAGTTGGTGTTACTGCTTTTTCCTGTGCCAATAAGATTGTTGGAAGAATAAATAATAGTGATAGTTTTTTCATAAACCCGAATTGAAATAATTTCAGGCGGTGAAAATAACAATTTTAAACAGAATTGTTGTTTTTTGTCAATATTTTAACACTTGTTTCGTAGAAGTCTCTGTAAAAAGAAAACTTTTCTTAGTACCAAATGCCGTTACATGAACTATATTTTGCTGTTCGGGAAAACCATCGATCAAGACCGAATTATAAATTTCGAGTGAACATATTTTTGAAACATCTTTTAAGTTTAAATAACAAATCAATACGTCTCCATCCATTTCTTTACTGAGGAAATTCATCGTTTTGGATTGCCCGTTTACTTTTAAGACAAACTTTTCTAAAAGGTATTTTTTAAACAACTCTACTGATTCGGGAGTTTCTTTATCAGTTCCTAAAAAAAACTTTTTGCTGTATTTTTTTTCCAAAGTTTTATTGAGATCATCAACAAATATGCGGGAAGTAACCTGAAGCATTTTTTTTTCGGAAGCATAGTTAATTTGGAAAATACCCATATAAAATTTATGCACGCCAAAACTGCTTATTGAAAACGCAAAAAACAATAAAAGGGTAACTACTAATCCTTTTTTCATATATGTAAAAGTTATTTGCCATAGGCCATATATGGTATGCTTTGCCAATTCGCTACCACTCGGGTCGCCTTTTATTTATTGGTATTTGTTTGCAACAAACCTATTGGTTAATGGCGATTTCATTTTTCAAAAGTAGTAATATTTCTGAACTCCGTATTTTTTGTAATCAAAAAATCCATGATTTCAAATTCCTGACTTGTGGTATTGACAAATGTTTTTGATTTTGGATCGTTTTCACAAAACATCAAAAACAATCCAACTTGATCATCTTTCAATTTTAGTTGATCTGTAAAAAAGGAATAACTGATACGATTCATTGCAACAGTTGTAAATCCAACATCCGAAACTAAATCAGCTTTTTCAGGATTATTTTTAAACAAATTTTTAAAAATCTTTTTATAAACACGGATAACGTCCATGGCATTCGGATCGCCTGTACCTGTCGGCATCATTAAAATATTGTCTGGTGAAGCTTGATTATCATCGAAATATTGGGTGTCAACAATTTTTTGGGTGTTTCCAAAATCAGCATGTGGCCCATGTTTGGCATAAACAAGAACTGTCAATAATTGTTTGGCTACTGCATCTAATTTTACTCTAAAAAAAGAAGAATTTAGATCCGTTTGAGAGATTACTATTCTTTTGCTTTTAAAACCTAAACTGGAAAAAACCAAGGTATCTTTTACCTTAGCCATAATACTGAAATAGCCTTTGTTACTAATAATGACACCCGATTTTGCATTCAAATTAAACACCAAACCGCTTTCTATAGCAACCGAATCGTTTACCACCATTCCCTGCAAAGGTTTACGTGTCAAAATCTGACTAAAGCCAAGCTGGCAACTTAAAAACAAAATCAATATTCCTACCAGTGTTTTCATTTAAAATTAAATAAAGATTAGCAACCTCAAAAGCATTTTTAGTACCCAAATGATACTTTTACAACTATTAAAATTACAAATTTATTTTAATCCCACTGATATACACTTCTGTTATTTTTACTATAATTTTAGTCAAAGCAACTGCTTAACAAAGCAAAAGACAATCAATCAACACTTTCCAATCCTTTCACAGTAAAATCAAAACCAGATTTATTCACTTAATCTGTTCTGATTATATGCAATCGCTAAATTTGTCATCAAAAACATGGTTTTAGTTCTATTCTTTAAATTCAAAGATTCAACAAATTCAGAGTTTTCTACACAATAATACTGAAACCCTTTGATATATTCTTCGGGTATTTTCAACCTTTCGGTATAATATTTATTTCCAAAAAGATAGTCTAGTTTTTTCAGCATCGTCTCTTTCTTTTCGACCTCAACATTCATTTTTAGAAAACTCTTTTCACCAGACAAATAACTATAAAGCCCCTGAATTCCTCCAGAATTATCATACAATTTTCTTTGTTGCGGCGTGAGTCTAACCATTCCCTTCGGAATTATCCCTAAATTTTCGGCCGTTATATTTGCATACTTATTTATAATTACCTCATCCAATTCTATTGCCTTAGGATTCATATTTACCTCCATGGTTCCTGAACTGTATTCGAACATATAAACATATTTTCGAAGGTACTTATAGTCAATCCCTGAAAAGTTTAAAATATCTCCATCTTTTGCCTGAATAGAAAAACAGCCATCAACATCAGTAACTGCTATCATTTTATTGGAGCAATTAACAATGCTTATCCCCTCCAACTTAATGCCGTTAGACGCAACAATTCCTGTTATCATTTTCTCTACATTGGTTTGAGCAATCAATAATTGATTTTGCCCCAACAAAACAAGCAGTACTATTAAACTATTCTTCACAATTCAAAATATTTTGGACTAACGTTTCTCTGAATTACTTTCTCTGTATTTATTAAAAGTGGAGGCTAAACCCACAATTAAAAACATACTCATTGTTTTATTTTTTTCATTCAAAGACCTAGCAAAATCTTGGTCTTCGACACAATAATATTGAAACCCCTTGATGTAATCTTCTGGTATTTTCAGGGTTTCCATGTAATATCTATCTTCAAACAAACCATCAAGTTTAGCTATCAAAAACTCTTTTTTCTCAATACTTAACTCTTTTTTGAGCATTTTGGTCCGTCCGTTTATGGCGTTTAAAATAGGATCAATAGGCAATGCCCCACCCAAAATCCCCAATAACTGAATCGGTTTAAAATCGCCTGCTGTTTGCAATCTTCGCTCTGCCGGAGTTAACTTAACTTGATTACGAGGAATTATTCCAAGATTTTCGGCACTTATTTCCGGATGTTCATTAATAATCACTTCCTTCAATTCGATACTTTTGGGTGTCAAATCGACTGCTATAATTCCCAACTTGAATTCCTGAATCTTAATGTATTTCCGTAAATCCTCATAATTCACTGATGAGAAATTCAATATATCACCTTCTTTTGCTAGAATTGTAAAAGCACCATTAGAATCGGACACAACCATTACTTTGGTAGAAGCATTTGTAATATTAATTCCTTCTACTGGAATCCCATCCGAACTCACCTGCCCTTTTAACCATTTTTCCATACTCGCTTGTGCAACGATTAGCTGTGTCAAAAAAAAGGCAATAAATAAAAAAGTAAAATTCTTCTTCACACGCAATTTGGGAGTTGATTATTATTCTTTTGAATTATCCATCAGAAACATTTCTCTTTGACTATTAACCTATAAGTTCTTTAAGAGAAAAACTTCATCTCAACCTCATTTATAAAATGTAAAAGTATCCCAAAGCCATCCAAATTAATTATTAACTAGTTGGTAAAAGTTTGTTAATTAAAATCTTTAGGCAACACATTAAAAAACAATCATTTTATACCTTTATGCCAAATTTTACTCAAAACAAAAAACAAAAAAAATGAAAAACTGTATCATAGCCAGTACTTCGACCTTACACGAAGGAGAATACTTGGAATACTTACTGCCTGAATTACAATTACATTTCAAAGATTGCAAAACTATTCTGTTTATTCCATTTGCCAGACCAAGCGGAATATCACATGATGAGTACACTTCCAAAGTTGCTACGGCTTTCGAAAAAATAAACATAGCTGTAAAAGGCTTGCACGAATTTGAAAATCCAAAAGAAGCTGTTCAAAAAGCCGAAGGTATTTTCACAGGCGGTGGAAACACTTTTCTATTGGTTACTCAATTGTATAAAAACGACCTGATGACAATTCTTGCCGATACTGTAAAAAACGGAACCCCTTACCTTGGAACCAGTGCAGGAAGCAACATTTGCGGAATGACCATGCAAACGACCAACGATATGCCAATAATCTATCCACCAAGTTTTCAAACTTTGGGATTGATACCGTTTAATTTGAATCCGCATTATTTGGATCCAGACTTACAATCCAAACACATGGGAGAAACCAGAGAAACGAGAATCAAAGAGTTTCATGCTTTTAACACATTGCCGGTTTTGGGATTACGCGAAGGAAGTTGGTTAGATGTAAAAGGAAACAAAATTACTTTAAAAGGAAACTTACAAGCGCGTCTTTTTAGACAAAATCAATCACCTGAAGAACTGGAGAGCGGAGCAGATTTGAGTTTTTTGAACTAGTCGAAAACAAAAAAATACCGTTTTTATGATTGTGACTATTTTAGAATAGCTAACCTGAACGAAATATTTATATTCCAAAAAAGTAAAAAACCTGCCCAGTCTCAAGAAAGGAATTTTTCCAAATCACTGATAAATTCGAATTCGTGAATTTTCAAATTGAGCATGAGCATTGTCATATATTGGATTACTCTAATTAAATACATTTGTCACAAATACATAGTTTATGGGAAAATATGTCACTGCCGAAGAGGCTGTCAAAAGAATAAAATCAGGTAATCGAGTTTATCTCCAAGCCGCCGCAGCAACACCAACAATTCTGGCCAATGCACTGACCGAAAGAGCTCCGGAACTAAGAAATGTGGAAATATGTCATTTGCACACGGAAGGCGAAGCCCGATATGCAAATCCTGAGCTTGCCGAAAGTTTCCATGTCAATTCATTTTTTATTGGCGGAAATGTTCGACATACTTTAAAAGCTGGGAACGGTTCCTACACTCCTGTGTTTTTAAGCGAATTACCGCGCTTGTTCCGAAGAAATGTTTTACCTATTGATGTCGCTTTTATTCATGTATCTCCACCGGACAGTCATGGATATTGTTCTTTGGGAGTTTCGGTGGAAGCTTCGGTTGCAGCGATTGAAAATGCAAAAATTGTAATTGCACAAGTAAATCCTCAAATGCCCCGAACTTTTGGTGACGGAATTCTGCATGTTTCAGAAATAAATTATTTGGTAGATGTAGATATGCCTATTTATTCTCACGAAGTAGAACCTTTTACAGTCGAGGAAGATAAAATAGGGCATTATATCGCCTCTTTGATTGAGAACAAAAGTACACTTCAAATGGGCATTGGTTCAATTCCGAATGCCGCTTTGAGCAAATTAGGAGATCACAAAGACTTAGGATTGCATACCGAAATGTTTTCGGATGGCGTTATTGACCTGATTGAAAGCAATGTAATAAATTGTAATTATAAAGGTTCATTAAGAGGAAGAGTGCTATCCACTTTTGTACTAGGTTCTAAGCGTTTGTATGATTTTGTAAACGACAATCCGTTTATTGAATTACGGGAATCTTCAACGGTGAATGATACCGCCAGAATCCGAAAAAATCCAAAAATGATAGCTATTAATTCGGCAATAGAAGTTGATTTAACCGGACAAGTTTGTGCCGATTCTATAGGCCCAAGAATGTATTCGGGAGTTGGAGGTCAAATGGATTTTATTCGTGGCGCCTCTTTAAGCGATGGAGGAAAAGCTATTATTGCTTTGCCATCAACCACAAAAAACGGGGTAAGCAGGATTGTTCCATTTTTGAAACAAGGTGCTGGAGTGGTAACCACCAGAGGTCATATCCATTATGTCATCACCGAAAACGGAATTGCCGATTTATACGGTAAAACCTTAAAACAACGTGCCGCCGAAATGGTCAGAATTGCCCATCCCAATCATCAGGAAAGTATCGAGCGGGAGTATTTTTATTTATTGGATAAAATGTAAAGAAAATGGGTGCGAAAAATTAATTTCACACCCATTTTTATTTATTTCAAAAGTACCAATCGGCGTCTTTTTATAGCAAAGAATGACTAGTCATTGCAGCTGGTTGCTCGATTCCCATCAAAGCAAGAATTGTTGGCGCAATATCTCCTAAAACACCATTGTTGATGTTTTTCAATTCTTTATCCACCAAAATAATTGGCACTGGATTCGTAGTGTGAGCCGTATTTGGAGTACCGTCAGGGTTAATCATCGTCTCACAATTACCGTGGTCAGCAATTACAATAGTTGTGTAGTCATTGGCAAGAGCCGCTTCAACAACTTCTTTCACGCAGGCATCAACAGCCTCGCAAGCTTTAATTGCAGCCTCCATAACTCCTGTATGCCCAACCATGTCACCATTAGCAAAGTTTAAACACACGAAATCAACTTCTCCTTTGTTCAATTCAGGTACCAAAGCATCTTTCAATTCATAAGCACTCATTTCTGGTTGCAAATCGTAAGTAGCTACTTTTGGAGAGTTTCTCAAAATTCTGGTTTCACCCTCAAATGGAGTTTCACGACCTCCTGAGAAGAAAAATGTTACGTGTGGATATTTTTCTGTTTCGGCAATACGAATTTGTTTTTTATTGGCTTTTTCCAAAACTTCACCCAATGTTTCAGTGATATTATCTTTATTATAAACCACTTTTACATTTTCGTAAGTTTCATCATAGTTTGTAAGCGTCACATAGTACAACTGTAATTTGTGCATGTTTTGCTCGTGGAAGTCTTTTTGCGAAAGTGCTTCAGTCAACTCACGACCTCTGTCCGTTCTAAAGTTGAAGAAAATAACAACGTCATCCTCTTTAATTGTTGCAACAGGCTGGTTATTTCCATCAACCATAATAATTGGTTGGATAAACTCATCGGTTACATCTTTTTTGTAGCTTTCTTTAATACTTGCCTCGGCATCTGTTGAATAGATTCCTTCTCCATTAACCACTGCATCATAGGCCAATTTTACTCTTTCCCAACGTTTATCTCTGTCCATTGCATAGTAACGACCTGTTATCGATGCTAATTTCACAGTAGTAGGGTAAATATAGTTTTCTAAATCCTGAACGTATTTTTTCCCTGATTTAGGATCTACGTCACGACCATCCGTAAAAGCATGTACAAATACATTTTGTAATCCGTACTCTTGAGTGGCATCGATTAATCCTCTTAAGTGAGAAGTGTGTGAGTGAACACCTCCATCTGAAAGTAAACCTAAAAAGTGTACTTTTTTATTGTTTTGTTTGGCATATTCAAAAGCTTCAATTAATACTGGCTCTTTTGCCAATGTTTTGTGTTCAACGGCAAGATTGATTTTGGCCAAATCTTGATAAACAATTCTTCCCGCTCCAAGGTTCATGTGCCCTACTTCGCTATTTCCCATTTGTCCTTCCGGAAGACCAACATTTAATCCGTCTGTACGAAGTTGTGCATTCGGATACTTTGTATAAAGACTATTTATAAACGGAACATTTGCATTATCAATTGCAGAAACTTTCGGGTCAGGAGATTTTCCCCAACCGTCTAAAATCATTAAAATTACTTTTTTGTTCATGGTATGAAATTTTTTGCAAAGATAAAGCTTTCCCAAAAAATATAAGTTCGTCAAAACTACTATTGTACATAAAAAAGCGAAGTACAACAAATACCTAAAATTGTGTTGTAAAAAGCCTTTTTTTGTAAAAAAAACGCAAAAAAAATCCTCAAAAAACCAGTATAAAAATCGAGAATTTTGAAGAGAATTTTATCCTGTAAAAATACTTTTGCGTATAAAACGTTTTCGTAATTATTAACTAAAAAATATTTTTAACTCGATTATAATCGATGAAGTACTTCACGCTTATAGACACAACATGACTTAAATCTTCGTTATTAAGTAAACTGGTATAATTATTTCCAAAATCCTTATTGATCAAATTATCATATTTTGCAGCATTGCTTCGGTACAAAATAGTCATTTGACTTCCTGGGGCAAACCACCAATTATAAGACACATCCAAATTCCAGGTAATCAGATTTTGATTTTTGTTCTCGGTATAACTATCATAAGAACTCAACCTACCATTGTTTTCAAGTTCATAAAAGTTTTTGTTCTCGGTATATGACCAATAATAACGGGCAGAAAGATTAAAATTCATTTTACTGTTCAGTGAATATTTTCCATTGAGCGTATTGGTATAATTAATCACATCACGATTGGCATAAATTATCATATCCGGAGGCAAAGCATCATTATTGGAACTATTATCAACATAGCCTTTGTTATTGTTTTGGCGGAAAAAATTAAATTCATAGTTTACTGCCAAATGATCGCTAAAACGGTATCTCGGACTCAGATAAAATCCATACGAATCCCTGCCCGGTTCATTTAAGTACGCAAAAGATGGATTAAAATCGAAAGCAAATTTTTTGTTATAATTTGTTGATATCGAAAACCAACCTCCAAAACGAGTAGGATCAATACTGTAACGACCTTCAGATCTGGGTTCGTAATAATTGTAAGTCTCAACAGGGCGATACTGCAACCCAAAACCCACATAGTGATTCTTCTTTGAAGTGGTGTTCACATTCCAATTAATCTGATCTGATTGCAACTTTCCAGTTTTCTTTTGAAATTGGGTATAAGCATTGACATTGGTATTGAAAGAATTGAATCTTTTGGTTGGGTTAAGAATACGATAACTGGTATTCCCATAAAAACTATAATAATTGGTTTCAAAATTGATTCCCAAATCGTTGTTATCAAAATCCTTAGTAACCAAATTACTTTCAACATAATAACGATATTTGCCGCTTGTTTTAGAAAAACTCAATAAGGAATTGATCCCTTTTTTCTTATCTTCAATATCGTTGACATAACTGTATTTAAAATTTCCGGCTAAGTTATAAGTGTTTTTGGCCGTGTTTAAATCCCATACCAATCCTGTCACATTTCCATCTCTAAAAGATCCTTCTCGGGTAACATTTGTATTGATTAAGGTTGCCGAAGAATTTTTATGAAAACGCTGATCAAAAACCAAGACATTGTAATTAGTCAACGGTTCTACCAAAACACGTCGGGTTTCCTGAGTGATTGTGTCCTTAATAACGGCATATGTCTTTTGGGTAACCGCATTAAGATATCCAATTCCCAATCCGCTTTTTGTTCTTCCTGAAATTTTTGTAGCATTATAAAGATCTACAGTTGATGGACTTTCTATTACTTCTTCATTAGTTTTTGTCTCAGGACTAGAGGAAGGTGAACCACCTATTCTTCGGGAATAAAAAAGATTTCCTTTGCTGAATAAATCAGTTCCTTCGGTAAAAAAAGCACGATTTTCATTAAATTGCTGTTCGAACGGACTCAAATTAAGTATTCGATCATCGTATTTGGTTTGTCCAAAATCAGGAATTAGCATCGCATCAAGTGTGAAAGCATCATTTATTCCATATTTAATATCCAAACCTCCTTTTAGTTCTCCATAGGTTTTTTGGTCAGCATTAGCATACGTATAAAAAGAAGCATATGGCAAAAAGAAAAGTCTCGTAGGTGTTTTTATATTTTCAATTCCCTCAACTGTTCCATTTTGTTGGGTAAATGTTCCTATTTTGTTATCGATTAAATTCCATGAATATTTTTGGCGATCCCTACTTATTTCCCTGAAAAAGTTAACACCCCATTTTTGTTTGCTTTCGCTCGAAAATCGTAATGCAGCATAAGGAATCCTCATTTCTACAACCCATCCAAAATCCGTAATAACTGCCTTACTGTCCCAAACAGCATCCCAGGAATAATCTTCTCCATTGTTATCTGTCGCCAAACAATCGGCTTGACCGTCACCGGCATTTACAAAAAATTCAAAATTTTGCTGTCCATCGTTATAACCATTGATGAACACGCCAAAAAAATCGGAAGCACCAAAATCATCTCTTTTGGTTAATTCACGCAAAATTTTATTTGGTTCATCGTCATACATCAAAGCACCAACATAAATCGCTTCGTTATCAAACAAAATCCTAACCTCAGTTCTTTTGTTATAAGGAATTGCTTTACCGTTGTCTGGTTGAAACATAACAAAATCAGTAGCAACAGGAACAGATTGCCAGGTTGCTTCATCCAGTTTCCCATCTAAAGTTATTTTTTCAGTAGTAAATTTTGTTTGCAAAGATTTCTTCTGACTATATATCAAAGTTGAGAATAAAAGAAAACAAAAGAAGAAATACTTTTTCATGAAATAGGGTAATTTTAGTCACTTAAAAAAATAGCAAACCAAACTCTAATCGGGTTCTAAAATTTGATTTTAATATTTTGTGCTAGAATAGACTGCAGATTACCACTAATGTTACACTTTTGTAAAAAAAAGATTAGAATTTATTTTTAACAACATTGTAATCAATATAATAACGAAGACTTAAAGAAATAATATTGGTCAAATTGCTATTGAAAACATTCTTCAAGTTATTTGAAAGATCCTTCTCAATTTGATTAGTTTCTTCCAAAGCATAATTACGATACAAAACAATCATTTCGCTACCAGGAGCAAACCACCATGAATACGATAAATCTAAGTTCCAGGAATTGAAGTTTCTGTTTTTATTAAGATTATAGCTTGGATTTGGAGTTAGATAGCCATCATCCTGCAACGTAAAAAACTCATGATTATCAGCATAAGACCAATAATAACGAACATCAAGATTTAGAGACATTCTATTGGTAATAGCAAATTTACCAGTAAGTGTATTCTGGAGAATTTCTCTATTTCTTTCGGCAAAAACAATGCCTGAATCATCATTGTCTATGCGTCCCCTATCATTTCTCTTATCTGTATAATCTAAAGCATACTCCAATGAAAATTGATTATTGAAACGATATTTCGGATTAATATAAATTCCATAAGTATCTCTGTCATCTTCATCAAATTTCGCAAATGATACTGTCGCATCAACTGTAAAAGCGTGATTCCTGTTTAACTCAAACCCAAAATAAGAAGATACTCTTTTTGGAACATAAACATAACGTCCATATACCCTTGGCTCGTAAAAATCGAAAGTAGGTCTTGGAGTATAAAGCAACGAAAATTCATAATAGGTATTTTTTAAAGAAGAAGCCCCTATAGTTGCCTTTAAATAATCGTCCTGAACTTTTCCTGTTGTATTTTGGATTTCCAAACTAGCTTCCTGAACCACTTTAAAAGTATTGAAAACAGAGGTAGGATTCAAGATTCTATAACTCGCATTTCCATAAGCATTATGATAGTTTGTATAATAAATAAGTCCTAAATCATTGACATCATAATTTTCAGAAATGTATTTTCCCGAAACTTGATATCGAATTTTTCCGCTTGTCTTTTCAAAATTCAGAGCTGTTTTATAACCGTCATAATCATCAATCGTATTTACCGAACTGTATTTAAAATCCCCGTTCAGACTGTAACTGTTTTTCTTTGTATTCAAATCGAATAAAAGCCCGGCAACATTAGCATCCCTAAAACTACCATTTCGAATAGTATTGGTATTAATAAAAGTAACCGATGAATTTTGATTGAACCGCTGATCCAAAACAATAATATTATAGTTGGCAAGTGGTTCTATGACTTCTTTTCTGGTAGTCATAGCTACGGTATCTTTTATGGTTGCGTATGTTTTTTCGGTAAGGGCATTCAAAAAACCTATTCCCAAACCATTTTTAGTACGTCCTGATATTTTAATTGCGTTAAGCAAATCAACAGTACTTGGATAGTCGGTAATTTTTTCATTTTCCTTCAGTTCTGGCTCAGAACTTGGATAGCCGCCTATCCTTCTGGAATAAAACAAATTCCCTTTAGAAAACAGCTCTGTTCCTTCTGTAAAAAAAGGTCGATTTTCATTCAATTGTTGTTCGAAAGGTTCTAGATTCAAAATAGCATTATCAAATTTGGTTTGACCAAAATCAGGTACTAAAATAGCATCCAAAGTAAAGGCATCATTGATTCCATATTTGATATCAACACCTCCCTTAAATGTTTTATCCGATTGAAATTTGTCTTTTTGATAGTAGACTGACGCGTAAGGAATGAAGAATAATCGGGTTGGTGTCTTAATGTTTTCGATTCCTTCTAACAATCCGTTTTGGGTCAATTCCGCTCCAATTTTAGTATCAATCCGATTCCAAGAATACACCTGTACATCACGCTGTATATTCCTAAGGAAGTTGATACCCCAAGTTTGTTTATTTGAATTTGGAAAACGTATAGCTGCATAAGGGATTTTCATTTCGACAACCCACCCTTTATCGGTTATCACTGCCTTACTGTCCCAAATAGCATCCCATGAAAAATCTTTATTATCTTCGGTAGCAATACAATCCAACTGAACTCCGGCAGAGGTTACATAAAACCGAAAATCCTGTTGCCCGTCATTAAATCCATTAATGAATATTGCAAAATAATCAGACACACCGAAAACATCCCTATTAGTGATTTCC
This sequence comes from Flavobacterium aquiphilum, assembly GCF_027111335.1. Classification (NCBI taxonomy): domain Bacteria; kingdom Pseudomonadati; phylum Bacteroidota; class Flavobacteriia; order Flavobacteriales; family Flavobacteriaceae; genus Flavobacterium; species Flavobacterium aquiphilum. Next base: position 4,822,688 of record NZ_CP114288.1, read on the forward strand.
TTTTTTATTTTGGCTGGGTTTTCGTCATATAATGTCGCAGCAATATAAATTGCGTCATTATCATAAACTACTCTTACCTCTGTTTTTTTATTCTCACTTATCAGCTTACCGTTATCAGGTTGATACATTACAAAATCCGTAGCAATTTCTGCCGAATTCCATGTATCTTCCGAAATCTTACCATCAATGGAAATCTTGGACGCAATCGATTTCACATTAAGTGTCTTTTTTTGACCGTGCAGTAGTAGGCTTGTGCAAATAATTACAAAAAAAACAATACTGTTTCTAATTTTGGTCATAAAAAGATATTGGTTTCTAACAAAAATAATGTAAAATTTTAAAAATATACTGACATAGGTTACAATTTTGTGACTAAAAGTCGACAAAAAATCAAAATTTATCGTTAAACTGCATTTTTATTTTTTGAACCTGAATTTGTTTGTATATTTGTAGCCCCCAAATTAATATTCAACTAAATGAATTTCAATGATTTATAAGATTTTTATCGTAATAATATTTCTATTCGCTTCTTTCTCGTTTAAAAGTGATACCGAAGTTTCCCCTAAAATAACAACAAAAAAATTAATTGTTTCAAATGTGCTGTCAAATATTGACAGTAAGATCCACTCCATTTATGATTCTCTGCAAACCAATCAGTTTCAGTTACCGAATGAAGAGTGTTTTGCCGAAGCTTTGAAAGGATTCTATGCATTAAAAGAAAAAGGTGCAATCAAGAAAGATATCTTAACATTAATTGATTTTAGTTTATCATCCAATTCAAAGCGTCTTTGGATCATTGATTTGGCAACCGATCAAATACTTTTTCAATCTTTAGTTGCTCACGGAAGAAACACAGGAGAGGAATTCGCTAATAACTTTTCCAATTCTCCAGAATCTTTCAAAAGCAGTTTAGGCTTCTATGTAACAGGAGAAGTGTATAATGGAAAACACGGCATCTCACTAAAACTGGATGGTTTAGAAAAAGGTATAAATGATTCTGCACGCAAAAGAGCCGTTGTCGTTCATGGCGCCGATTATGTTTCGGAATCATTTATAAAACAACACAACCGATTAGGAAGAAGTCAGGGATGCCCGGCAGTTCCTGTTGAATTTGCATCTGAAATTATTTCAATGATAAAAGACCAATCCTGTTTGTACATCTATCATCCTTCTTTAAACAACTTGAAACAACCCAGACTAATTTCGTAATTGGGCATATAAATCGGCGTCCAAATTGTAGATATCATCCACAAAAAACAATTCTCCGTTTTCACTCCATGCCGTCCAATACCATTGATATACAGCATAACGCTTAATTATTTTGATATAAAGAGTCTTCTTTTTGTCGATAATAGAATCCATTTTTTCTCTGGAATATTTATCAGGATTATCCAATAAAAGCTCGACCAATTCCAAAGGTTCTTCAATACGCACACAACCGGAACTCAGTGATCGAAAGTTTCGTTCAAACAAATCACGATGATTGGTATCGTGCATATAAACACTGAATCGGTTTGGAAAATTAATTTTAACGACTCCAAGCGCATTATTATAACCCGGTTTTTGAATGTAACGATAGCCTCTTGGCCTGGTCGAATCCCATTTTGACGGATTCACTTCATTACTATCAGAATCAAAAATTCCGATACCCATTTTTTTCAAATAGTTTCGGTCTTTGATCATTTCAGGAACAATATCTTCTTTCAAAATAGTCGGAGGAACTGTCCAGGTCGGATTAAAAACAACTGTCTGTAAAACTGAGGTCAATACCGGTGTTCTCCTTTTTCTTTTCCCTACAACTATGCGTTTAGTCATAGTAACATTTTGGTCTTCGACTACTTTCAGGCTATAATCAGGAATATTAATTAGAACATAATTGGGAGCAAATGATTTGGCATACCATCTCCATCGCTCTAAATTGGCAATGATCTGATGCTTCCTGTCTTCTTTGGTAAAATTTAGGGCTTTTATGGTGCTTTTACCAATAACTCCGTCAGACAATAATCCATGTCTGGTTTGGAATTTTTTCACTGCTTCAAATGTCTTATCGTCATAAAAAGCCGTCAGGCTGTCGTTAGTTTCTAAATCCTTCCAATAGATCAATTTCTTTTTGACGTCGATCATTCCCTTTTTTGAATGATTGTGCTTCATCACATAAGCCGTATCCAAAGACTGTGTCTTATCTTCTGGAAGTTTATTAATGATTTCCAATGCCTCTATCAATTTATTGTAAGTTATAGCTTGAGGCTTGCATTTCTCTATTACAGCAGCCAAAGAATCTTTTTCCAAAGCATTATTCAAAATCAATGTCACATCCGGATCTTCTATTCGCAAATCCCAATTATAATACAAATTCTTTGGATTCAATTTTCCTCGATGGAGCTGTTTCAAGAGTTTTTCAAAGTTATAGGAAAGCAATAAATCATATTGTATTTGTTGCTCTTCGTCTAATTCATTGAAATTTTCCTCCAACTTTTCTAATTTTAAGACACTGTAATCCGAGGGGCTCAACCCTTCATTTTCACATTTCTTAATCGTTTCAAGAATTATTTTTCTGTTTTTTTCAGACTGCCATACGGTTTTATCCTCTCTGGACCTGTAAAAATCCATGAGCGATTTACTTTTAAAAGCAGCAATCAACATAGTGTCAATTTCAAGAACTTCTCCTTCTTTGTCTGTTTTGACTGTAGGTTCACCTCCTTTTGTAGAGTCCGAATTTAGGGCTGGCTCTTTTTTGCAACTTATTAAAAACGTAAAAACAATAAAAAAACAAATTTTATTCATTTCAAATGCTTTTTACCATTAAGTAATGTTCACCAACATCTTTTATTTCAAAGGCTTCCCCAACTTTGACGTAGCCTAATTTTTCATAAAAGCCAACAGCCGCTGTTCTGGCGTTAAACCAAATTAAATCGGCTTGTTGTTCATTGCAGTATATTTCACAATGTTTAACCAATGATTCTCCGATTCCTTTTTTTTGATATGATTCTAAAACGGCCATTCCTCGGATTTGGTATTGAATATCATCTGAAAAACTGTTATTATTTGTTTTGAAAACTGATATAATCCCAACCAAATCGTCATTTATATAATATCCAAAATGGCTCGTAGAAGGTAAATCATCCCCTTCAAATTTACAAGTTTCAATTGGTTTTCCCTTTCTAAGAACAACATGCCTTACGGAATAAGTCTCTAAATCGGTTATTTTTTCAATGTTTATCATAAATATTTAAAAAAAATAAAAGTATAACTTTTTAATTTTAAAACGGTTGTAAAACAGATACAGAAATATCGATTTATTTTTCAAAAAAAATTTGCAAATAAGTTTTTTAATTATTTATCTTTGCACCTCAGAAATGCGGAAGTAGCTCAGTTGGTAGAGCTCCAGCCTTCCAAGCTGGTTGTCGCGAGTTCGAGCCTCGTCTTCCGCTCTAAATCAATCTTTTTGATTGTAAAGGGTAAATTTTAATGATTAATGCGGAAGTAGCTCAGTTGGTAGAGCTCCAGCCTTCCAAGCTGGTTGTCGCGAGTTCGAGCCTCGTCTTCCGCTCCAAAAGCCTCAAATGAAAATTTGAGGCTTTTTTTTATTTCAAAATTTTACACCACTAAACTATGCAGTACACATTCCACTGCATAAATCAAAAGCCCAACCAAACCTCCAACGAGAGTTCCATTAATTCTGATATACTGAAGATCGCTTCCTATTTCCAGCTCTAGCTTTTTCGAAACCTCATCGGTATCCCAACTTTTCACAGTAGACGCTATCAGGTCACCAATCATTTTTTTATTATTGATAAGCACCGAAAGCACATCATTCTTAATAAAATTATTAATCTTATCGACCATCAATTGGTCTGCCTGTATTCCTTTTCCAAAACTCTGAATCATATTCGCAACACCTTTCTTTATCACCGATTTTTCTTTTTGTACCAAATCATTGGCGATAGCCGTTTTAATTTCCAGCCAAATCCCATTAATATAATCCTGCACCTCTTTTTTATCGGCAAAGCCAAGAACCAACTCATTTACTTTTTGCTGCATTTCAGGAGATTCCTTCAAATCTTGTATAAACCGTATCAAATACTCGCTGATTTTTTTCCGAATTGAACTGTCTTTATGGCTTGCCTCCACCAAAAAATCATACAAGCCGTTAAAAACACCTTCAGTTATTTTCTTATCGGCTAAGCCAAAAGAAAGAAATGGAGTCGAACTTTTTACTTTTTCTTCAATCAGATGTTTGTTATTATTCAGCTCAACTATTAGTGTTTTCAAAATATTAGTTACTAATTCCTCTTGTTTTTCGCTTTTTACCAATGATTCTAAACCAAGGACAATCCATTCACTAAAGTTTATTTTTCGCAATTGACTATTGAACTGTCTATGAATAAAACCCTTTACTTCCTCGTCATCAACAGTTTTCAGAACTCCCGGAATTACATTTTCCACAATTAAATCGGCAACCAAATGAGCATTTTTATCATCAATCAACCAGTCCGAAGCTTTTATCGCCACGTTAAATTGTTCAATTTTTACTTCTAATTTCTCCCTTGTCAAAAACTCGTCAGAAACAAAATCCCCTAGATTCTCCCCTATTTTGTCCTTATTGCTCGGAATCAAAGCTGTATGCGGAATCGGAATCCCCAGCGGGTGCCTAAACAACGCTACCACTGCAAACCAATCGGCGATGCCTCCCACCATTGCTGCTTCGCTCAAAGCTTTCAGCCAATTAATTCTATACACATTGGCAATTACAAAAAGAACTACTGCAGCTCCCAAAAGAATTAAAGCACTTCTTTTCATTTTAACCAAATCCTTTTCCTTTTTACTGTTTTCCTGTTCTACCGTTGTATTCATAATGCAATAAAATTGATTTTTAGCTAATTTAAAACATTTTCACATACCATAAATTTGAAACACCTCTTTGCTATTTCCTTTAAGTTCTGTTAAAGCACATTAAAAGCTGTGATGTAATAAATACCATAGCAGCACAGCACATAAAAGAACTTAAATAAAAGTTAAAATTTCACAATTAAAAGCAATACTATTATATTTGCAGGCATAATTATCAACTTATGAACACTATACTATCAAACATAAAAATTCAAGTCAACGAAAAGCTGTACGTAAAGGATCCCGAGACTTCCGATTTAGGTAAAAAAATAATCGAGAACAGTATTCTTTTAATTGATGAAATCGGGATTGAACATTTCACTTTCAAAAAACTAGGTGAAAGAATTGGCTCCAACGAAAGTTCCATTTATAGGTATTTTGAAAACAAACACAAATTAGTAGTTTATTTATCATCTTGGTATTGGGGATGGATGGAATATAAATTGGTTTTTGTCACAACCAATATTTCAAATCCGGCTGAAAAACTGCAAAAAGCAATAACAATTGTCACGGAAAAAATTACTGATGATCTCAGCACAAAACATATTAATGAAGCTATTTTGAATAAAATAATAATTTCAGAATTTAGCAAAACACTGTACACGAAGGAAGTAGATGACGATAACAAAGAGGGTTATTTTTTGGTTTATAAAAGAGTAATAAACCGGCTTATCAGTATTATACAGGAAGTAAACCCAGATTACAGCTATGCCAAAAGTTTAGCATCAAGTATTGTGGAGGGAAGCTTACATCAGCATTTTTTGACCGAACATCTAAAAACAATCACGGATTGCAATACACCCGAAACTATAACTTCATTTTACTTAGATTTAGTAAACCGGATACTTTCTAAATAAAAAAATCATAAAAACCTCCTACCTATGACACCTTTAAAAAGATTTTATAATTTGCTTGAGCTAGATAAAAAGGATGTACTGCAAATTTTTTTCTACGCAATTTTCGCAGGACTTATCAGCTTGTCGCTGCCGTTAGGAATTCAAGCCATCATCAATTTTATCCAATCGGGGCGAGTGAGCGCTTCATGGATTGTTTTGACAATTATAGTAGTGGCTGGAGTCGCACTTGTTGGAATTTTGTCACTTATGCAGCTTAGAATCACAGAAAATTTACAGCAGAAGATATTTGTACGTTCTTCTTTTGAATTTGCAGCACGTTTACCAAAAATAAAATTTGATGCTCTTTACAGCACTTATCCTCCCGAATTAGCCAACCGCTTTTTCGACACATTAACAATACAAAAAGGAACCTCTAAATTATTAATAGATTTTTCGGCAGCCTTATTACAAATTGCTTTTGGACTGATACTGCTTTCATTGTATCATCCGTTTTTTATTGTTTTTGGCATAATGCTATTCTTTTTATTGTACTTCATTTTTAAATTTTCATACAAGACTGGTTTAGAAACAAGCCTAAAAGAATCTAAATTTAAATACAAAGTTGCTGGGTGGCTGCAGGAAGTTGCACGCAATAATTTCAGTTTCCGCAATCAGTTAAATTATGATTATGCATTACATAAAAATGACTTATTGGTTAATGACTATCTCAATTACAGAGAAAAACATTTCAATATAATTAAGAATCAATTTATACAATTAATACTTTTCAAAGTTTTAATAACGGCAAGTTTGCTAGCTATTGGCGGTTATTTAGTATTATCACAGGAAATGAATATCGGGCAATTTGTCGCTGCCGAAATCATCATCTTGCTTGTTATAAATTCTGTAGAAAAAATTGTGGTGGGCTTGGAAACTTTTTATGATATTTTAACTGCTCTCGAAAAAATTGGTCAAGTAACCGATTTGGATTTAGAAGACGAAACCGACGAACCATATGATAATTGCTATACCAATATCAGTTTGGAAACAGAGAATTTAACCTTTAAATTTCCTGATGCCAAACAAAACTCCTTGCGAACGATCAGTCTAAAAATCAATCAAGGTGAACGCATCTTTGTCGATGGGATCAATGGCTCCGGAAAAACAACTTTAATCCGCATTCTATCAGGGCTGTTGCAACCTACAACTGGTTCCTTTTACATTAATGACGACACCTTCAAGAAAATAAATTTAAAACAATATCGCTCCCAAATTGGCAGTATTATTTATGGTGAAACCTTATTTGAAGGAAGCATTTTTGACAATATTACTTTTAAAGATCCCGCAATCTCAACCGAAGATTTAAAATGGGCAATACACGGTGTACAACTTACCAATTATATAAAATCATTACCAAAAGGCTTAGACACTATCGTTTTTCCCGAAGGAAAACAATTATCATCATCCAACAGTCAAAAAATATTATTGGCAAGAAGTATCATCCATAAGCCAAAAATACTTTTTTACGAAGACCCAACTGACGCTATGGACGAAAGCATCACTAATGAAATTATCGATTTTATAACCGCCAAAGAACATTCATGGACCATTATAGTTTCATCCAAAAATCCATATTGGAGAACCAAATGCAATCGCATCATAACAATGCAAGACGGTAAAATTTTATTAGACTCTAAAAATTAAGAAGATGCTAAATATCTCTGAAAATAACAAGATAAATCAATCGCTTGATCGTTTTAAAACGATGCAAACGCTTAAAAACAAGAAGGATTATAAAATTTTAAATAAAATAATAATCGGTGTTTCAATACTTGCTTTTTGTATTTTATTTCTTCCATGGACCCAAAACATCTCGGGTTCCGGAGCAGTCACGACTTTGAAACCCAATCAAAGACCTCAATCAATACAAAGCGTCATTTCGGGAAGAATTGAAAAATGGTATGTTCAAGAGGGCGACTTTGTACAAAAAGGGGATACTATTTTATACATTTCAGAAATAAAAGAGGATTATATGGACCCCAATTTGGTTGCGAATACCAAAAACCAAGTAGAAGCTAAAAAACAATCCGTACAATCTTATGAATCGAAAGTAGAAAGCCTGAACAGTCAGTTAGTGGCAATTGAATCTGAAAAAAGGCTCAAACTCGAACAGGCTCAAAACAAAATCAAGCAGGCACGTTTGAAAATCAAAAGTGACAGTATTGATTTGATCGCCGCCAACACCCAGCTGAAAATTGCCACTACACAACTCAACCGTTCCTTACAATTAAACAAGGAAGGCTTAAAACCTTTGACAGATGTAGAAGAAAAAAGACTAAAACTGCAAGATGCAGAAGCCAAAATCATTAATCAGGAGAACAAATTATTAAGCAGCAAAAACGATTATATAAATACAAAAGTAGAAATAAGCCGCATCACAGCTGAATATTCTGAAAAAGCTGCCAAATCAGAGAGCGATCAGTTTACAGCCAAAAGCAGTCAATATGATGCTGCTGCACAGGTAAGCAAATTGGAAAATCAATACAACAATTACAGCATCCGTAATAATATGTATTACATCAGAGCGGCACAAAGCGGCTACATCAACAGAGCTTTGCAATCTGGAATTGGAGAAACCATAAAAGAAGGAACCGCTATTGCAACAATAATGCCTTCTGTATACGATATTGCTGTAGAAACCTATGTGAATCCTATTGACTTGCCGTTAATCCGCAAAGGTGAAAAAGTCAGAGTCTGGTTTGACGGATGGCCTACTATCGTTTTTTCCGGATGGCCCAATGCTTCTTACGGTACCTTTGGCGGTAAAGTGGTCGCTATCGAAAACTTCATCAGCGATAATGGAAAATACCGAGTGTTAATTGCTCCGGACAAAGACGAAGAAGCATGGCCAAAACAAGTAAGTATTGGTTCCGGAGCACAAACGTTGGCTTTATTGGATACCGTACCCATTTGGTTTGAAATATGGAGAACCTTAAACGGATTTCCTCCTAATTATTATAAAAAAGACGCAAAACCATCTAAAGAAAAGAAATAATGAAACGACTTTTCTACCTATTATTATTTTTTTCAATTGTTACTCAAGGACAGGAAACCGCCTCGAAAGAACTGAGCTACAATGAGTTTTTGGGTTATGTAAAAAAATACCATCCATTGGTCAAAAACGCACAGCTTGAACTCAATAAAGCGCAAGCCGAATTAATGATGGCGCGTGGCAGCTTCGATCCAAAAATTGAAGTGGATTACGCCCAAAAACAATTTAAGGGCAAAGAATATTATTCGATTTTAAACAGCAGTTTTAAAATTCCAACTTGGTACGGAGTCGAAATAAAAGCTGGTTTTGACGACAACGAAGGATATTACCTGAATCCTCAGAACACAACTCCCGCACAAGGTCTAACCTCATTAGGAATAAGTGTTCCGCTAGGGCAAGGTTTATGGATTAATAAAAGAATGGCAGATTTGCGCAAGGCAAAAATGCAGATAGAATTAAGCACAGCTGAAGTAAAACTGGAAGCAATCGGCGTTTTATATGATGCGTCTTTGGCATATTTCAACTGGAAAAAAAACTATGAGGAAGTACAATTATATGAAAACTATACCAAAAATGCGAAGAAACGAAATGCCGGAATTCAGTCTTTGATACAGCAAGGAGATAAACCTGCTATTGATAGTGTGGAATCGGGAATCATTGTAAAAAACAGGATTTTGAGTTTGGAGGATTCTAAACTGAAACTAATCAAAGCGAAACTGGAATTATCCAATTTTTTATGGCTGGAGAATGCTGTCCCAATGGAAATCTCGGATGAATTAATTCCAGAAACACAGCTCGAAAATACGATTCAGGAGACATTAAAAACCAACAATTTAGCCACTGACGATTTTTCGATTGAAAATCATCCTAAAATAAATGCGCTGCAAAGCAAGATTGACATTCTGAATGTAGAACGAAAACTGAATGCCAATGAACTGCTGCCGAAAATAGATATTGGCTATTCCTATCTATCGGAACCCAAATATTTTAATGAATTTGAAACGGATGATTATAAAATAGGTTTAGACTTTTCGTTTCCGTTGTTTTTAAGAAAAGAACGAGGCAAATTAAAATTGACAAAATTCAAAATTCAGGAAACCGAATATATTTTAGATGTAGAAAAAATACAGCTCGCTAATAAAATTGAAGCTCAAAAAACTGAAATCACTTCACTCGCTAAACAACTAAAATTAATTAAAGACTTGTCAAAAGACAACCAGACGATGCTGCAATCGGAGGAGCGTTTGTTCTCTTTTGGAGAAAGTTCATTGTTTTTAATCAACACCCGCGAAAACAATTTGGTCAGTGCACAACTAGCACAAATCAATCTTGCTAATCGCTTTTACATATCCAATTCAGAACTTTTTAAAATTATGGCGAATCCAAATTAAATAATTTTAAAAGTGTATTTTTGCAAACTGAAAATTTGAAAATATGATTATTCAAAAAACCCGTGAGGAAATAGAGTTAATGCGCGAAAGTGCGTTGATCGTATCAAAAACGTTAGGAATGATTGCTTCTGAAATAAAAGAAGGAGTTACAACATTATATTTGGACAAAAGAGCCGAAGAATTCATCAGGGATCACGGAGCTGTACCAAGCTTTCTTGGTCTTTACGGTTTCCCGAATTCATTATGCATGAGTCCAAATTCACAAGTAGTACACGGAATCCCAAACAACAAACCTCTGGAAAGCGGTGACGTTATTTCGGTGGACTGTGGCGCTTTCAAAAATGGATTTCATGGAGACCACGCCTATTCTTTTGAAATTGGAGAAGTCGCTCCCGAAACCAAAAAGCTACTTCAGGTAACCAAAGAATCGCTTTACGTAGGAATTCGCGAATTACGCGCCGGAAACCGAGTGGAAGATGTGGGGAATGCTATTCAAAAATATACCGAATCACATGGTTATGGTGTGGTTCGTGAATTAGTTGGCCACGGTGTGGGACAAAAAATGCACGAAGATCCGGAGATGCCTAACTACGGAAAAAAAGGCCGTGGTAAACTTTTGATTGAAGGTATGGTTGTCGCCATTGAACCAATGATCAATATGGGAACCAAAAATATAAAACAACACAAAGACGGTTGGACAATCACCACCGCCGACGGTAAACCATCTGCCCACTTTGAGCATGATGTAGCCATCATAGACGGAAAACCTGAGATTCTATCGACTTTCTATTATATCTACAAAGAATTGGGGATTGTGAGTAATGAAGAAGATGAATTTAGAAAAGTGCCTTTGGTTGTTTAAATAAGAATTTCGCGAATTAGCACGAATTTTAAATCCACTAAAATTTCACTAACTAAATTTGAAAAATACGAATTTGCTTCGCCTGTTCGCTGTTGCTCAAGCCACGAATTGGCACGAATTGTAAATTCTAAAAAATTTCGCTAACTAAAATTGAAAAACACTAATTTCACGAATTGGCACGAATTCTAAATCTATTAAATTTCACTAACTTCAAAAGATGCACGATTTATATTTAAAGGAAGAAGCTTATACAATTGTTGGTCTTTGTATGGAGGTTCATAAAATTCTTGGAAAAGGACATAGTGAAAAAGTTTATGGAGATGCTTTAGAATATGAGTTTAAGAAAAATAATATTCCTTATTCCAGAGAATCAAAATTCAACATCGAATATAAAGAGATTATTTTACCAACCTATTATTTTGCAGATTTTGTGATTTTTGATGAAATTATTTTAGAAATAAAAGCAATCCAAGAACTTTCAAACAGTGAAATAAAACAAACATTAAATTATCTTGCTGCATCACAAAACCGACTAGGATTACTAGTTAATTTTGGAGAGGACAGCCTAAAATACAAAAGAATAATTCTTTAACCATAATATTCGTGAAATTCTTTTTTTACACACTTTTAATTCGTGTAAATTCGTGTTTAAATTTTTATCAAATGAAATCTGCTTTTAAAAAAATTCTTAATATCGTTCCTCGTCCATTATTAATAAGACTGAGTTATGTTGTTCGTCCATTTATTGCTTTTTCATTAAAGGGAGACAAGTACACTGACCCAATCGACGGAAGAAGTTTCAAATCATTCCTGCCTTATGGATACGAAACACAGCGTAACAATGTGCTTTCACCCAGCACGCTTTCGTTAGAGAGACACCGTTTGCTTTGGTTATATCTAAACGAACAAACTGACTTTTTTCAATCTGAACTAGATTCAGATTCTTCTATCACTAAGACTAAACAAATTAAATTAAGAGATGCTGAAAATTCAGCATTAAAAGTATTACATTTTGCACCGGAACAGGCTTTTTATAAAATGTTTCGCAAACAAAAAAACCTTGATTACACCACAACCGATTTATTTTCACCTTTGGCGGATATAAAAGCTGACATCTGTAATTTGCCTTTTCAGGACAACCAATATGACGTAATCCTTTGCAACCACGTATTGGAACACATTCCTGATGATACCAAAGCCATGCAGGAATTGTACCGCGTTTTGAAACCGGGCGGAATGGCAATTTTACAAATTCCACAAGATTTATCAAGAGCCATAACCTTTGCCGATGATACCATTACCGACCAAAAAGAGCGCGCCAAAATATTTGGGCAGTACGACCACGTACGCATTTATGGCCGCGATTATTTTGACAAATTAAGAAGCATAGGTTTTACCGTTGTCGAAGAAGATTACACCAACAAAATTGCTCCCGAATTGGTGGAAAAATATTGTTTGGCAAAAGGCGAAATTATTCCCGTTTGCTTCAAGTAAAAAACACTGTAACTAATAAAAATAGCCACAGATTCACAGATTTCCATAGATTTCTTTGTTTGTATGTTTTTTAATCTGTGAATCTGTGGCTACAAAACTTTAGCCAACCGTTTTATTTAAAATAACCGCTTTTGAAAACCGAAGCCTCATTTCTGTTTTGTTTTGATGTTAGTTTTGAAAAAAAACTGAACAGCCCTATTCCAACGGCATATATCATTGAACAAACCAACGAGATAAATTATTTAGATAAAAAAGCAAGCCCCGAAGTCTTAGAAAGTTTCGGAGTTATTTTTGACAATTTAGACAACAACACCAAAAAATCGCTGACTATTTGCGAAGATTTAAAACCCGAAAAGGTCTTTAAAAAATTCAGCAAAAACAGTAAATCAGCCAAGACCATTGATGATTTGCTCAAAGATTCCAAATTGGCTTTTGGCATTAGCCAATTCATCAAAACCAACTTGGGTCAATTCTACACTTTGGTAAAACAAGAAAATTATCCGCTGTCACTGAATCTAAATCCTGAAAAAGATTTCAGAAAAAGCAGGATTACAATCGATCATTCGGCATTGGAAACCCAACTCCATTTTGACAAACACGAAAATGGAATCACCTATACATTGGCACTAAAAGAAAACGAAACTGCTTTTTATCCATCAGATGTTGCTATCGAAATACTTTTGGACGAGCCCAGTTGGATTGTTTTAAACAAAAAGCTTTTTCATTTGCAACATATAAATTCCAAAAAAATCACTCCTTTTTTGACGAAAAAATCAATTGAGATTCCTTCAAAATTGGTTCCTGACTATTTTGAAAAATTCATCAAAGACATTGCAAAAAAAGCAAATATTACCGGAACGGGATTTGAAATTGAAACCCGAAACGAAATAATTTCCTGTGCGATTCATCCGGTTTTGGATTTTTTCAAAAACAGCTATTTTCTCAATTTAGTTTTTGATTATAATGAATATTCATTTGAACTAAATTCAAACAAAAAAACCAATTCTTCGATTGATTTAAGTGATTTGGACAACATCAAACTTATTCAATTCAAAAGATCTGAAACAGAATCTTCATTTGCAGATAAATTAATAGAATTGGGTTTGTCCAAAACCGAAAATGGCTTTTTTGGGCTTTCACCAAAAACTGAAAAACAAGATCCCTACGCAAGCATACAATGGGCAATAGAAAACCAGGAAACACTTGAAACCAATGGTTTTTCGATTAAAGATTTAAAAATCGACAGTAAGAAAATTGATACCCACAAAGTAAGCATTCAATTTTCGAACGAAATCAAAAGCGATTGGTTTGACATCAAAATGAAGGTTGTTTGCGAAGTATTCGAATTCAATTTCTCAGAAATAGTTCCAAACATAAAAAACCGAAACCGCCTTTTTCTTCTACCAAACGGCAATTATTTCCTGATTCCACTAGAATGGATGACGCTTTACGGCCCGATGGTAAAATTCGCAAAAATCCAAAACGGAAACCTTAGTTTACCCAAAAGCAATTTCGCGGTTTTGGAAAACATTCCCGAACTGAAAGATTCTGCAGGTTTACAGAGTGACATTGAATACCAAGCTTCGCCTTTGGTAAAAGCAACATTACGACCGTATCAAATCGACGGAGTCAAATGGCTTTTGGAACATTACAATAACGGCCTTGGTGCTTGCCTTGCCGACGATATGGGATTAGGTAAAACATTACAGACCCTAACCACACTAGTCGCCGTACAGGAACAATTGGATTTTGAAAGAGCCGAAAATATTCAGCTAGATTTATTTGGAAACGAAATTCCAATGGCAAAGGAATACCTAAAAGCATTGATTGTTTTACCATCTTCCTTAGTTTTTAATTGGTACACCGAAGCCCGAAAATTCACTCCGCATTTCCGCAGGGTGCAATACATTGGCAACGACCGAAAAATACTTTCGAAAAAACTCGAAAAATATGACTTGATTTTCACGAGTTACGCTATCGTTTCCAGAGACATTTCGATTTTAGAAAAATACAATTTCAGATATTTGATTTTGGACGAAAGCCAATACATCAAAAACAAAAACTCCAAAATTTTCAAGGCGATTAATCAGATAAAAGCGAGTTCCAAAATTTCGCTGAGCGGAACACCGATAGAGAATTCGCTCGATGATTTATGGTCGCAAATGCAGTTTATCAATCCGAATATATTGGGAAGTTATTCTTTCTTTGCCGAAAATTACAAACTTCCAATCGAGAAAAAACAGGACGAAAACAGCCTTCAGGAACTGAAAAACCTCATCGCCCCTTTTATTTTGCGACGCACCAAAGAACAGGTTTTAAAAGACTTACCGGAACTGTCCGAACAGATTTTTTATTGTGAAATGGAACAGGAACAGGAAAAACTGTACGAAGAGGAAAAATCGAAAGCACGCAATTCGCTTTTGAAAACCGATGGAGATAAAGCTGACAAAATCAGTATCATCAACACCTTGATGCGCTTGAGACAATTGAGCAATCACCCGAAAATGATCGATTCCAAATCCGAAATAGATTCGGGAAAATACATTGCTGTGACCCAATATTTAGAAACCTTGGTACAGTCTAACCAAAAAACGATTGTTTTCAGTTCGTTTGTGTCCAACTTGGATTTCTACAAAACGTGGTGCAAAGAAAACAAGATCGATTTTTGCGAACTCACCGGCGAAACCCCTTTGAAGGAACGGGAATATCAAGTCAACCGTTTTCAGCAACAGGAAAAACCGTTATTGTTTTTCATCTCCCTGAAAGCCGGTGGCGTAGGTCTCAACATCACCAAGGCTTCCTACGTGGT
The DNA here is from genome assembly GCF_027111335.1 of Flavobacterium aquiphilum. NCBI lineage: Bacteria > Pseudomonadati > Bacteroidota > Flavobacteriia > Flavobacteriales > Flavobacteriaceae > Flavobacterium > Flavobacterium aquiphilum. The sequence continues at coordinate 4,838,022 of NZ_CP114288.1, forward strand.
TTTTCTCGATCCGTGGTGGAATCCCTTTTCGGAAAAACAGGGAATCGGCCGAGCTCACCGCATTGGACAAATGAATAAGGTAAATGTCGTTCGGTTTATCTCCAAAAACACTGTCGAAGAAAAAATCATCCGCCTGCAGGAAAGCAAAAAGCTTTTATCCGATTCGCTTTTGGACGAAAATTTCATCAACACCGAAATTGAGGAGAATCTAGATTTTATATTGGAATAATCAAGAGCGAAAGATAAGGCATCCCGGCAGGCATCATTCCCGCCATCCGTTGCAATCTTGTGACCTGAACCCCAGTCCACAAGGATTTTCACTTCTGCCGGGGCTAAAGAGCCAAGACTTGAGAATTTTTGGAAGTATTTTTTAGACCTAACAAGTTTTAAAAACCTTTTAAGTTTTCTTTAATTCGTATATTTACAGCACTTCAATAAAAAGCCAATAATGAAAACAATAGCCGTTTTACTACTTTCTTTCTTTTGTCTAAGTCTAACTGCCCAAGTACAAACTGAAATAGCACCTCCTTACAACATCAAAACGGCTTCTTTTGTTCAAAACAATCTAAACGTAGTTCCCATATTCAAATTGGGAGATGAATTTAGTTTTGAATTTGATGATCTGTTTGGCAATGAAGCCGACTATTATTACGAAATAACTCATTGTGATTACAACTGGATTCCAACGGACATCCCAAAAAGCGAATATCTGTCTGGTTTTGACAATCAAAAAATTCAGGAGACTGTCAATTCTTTCAACACATTACAGATTTTTACCCATTATAAATTATCACTACCAAACAATTACTCCAGAATACTCTTAAGTGGTAATTATGTACTCACTATTTTAAACTCTGACAAAGAAGTGGTGATGAAACGATATTTTGTTTTATATGAAGAGATTGTTTCTGTCTCATTAAAAATCAAAAGAGCACGAACCGTCAAAGACATTTACACTAAGCACGATCTAGAATTTGAAGTCAAAGCCGATGATCAAATACTTTTTCAAAACCCGATGCAAAACCTAAAAGTACTTTTGCTTCAAAACGGAAAATTCTGTACAGCCATAAAAAATGTTCCTCCGCAATATACAGTCGCAAACAGTTTTGTTTACAAATACGATCAGGAAACCCAATTTTGGGCGGGTAACGAATTTTTGAACTTCGATTCCAAAGACATCAAAAATGCTAACAACTATATAAGTTTTGTGAACTCGGACAATGGTATTTACAACACCCATTTGTACACCAACGATGATAAAGCCAATTTTCCGTACACTAACTACTCGGACGTCAATGGTAATTTTACAATCCGAAAATTTGATGCCGAGAACAACACTATCGAATCGGACTATTCCTGGGTATATTTCACGCTTTCATCTCCTCTGGCCAACCCAAGCTCCTCTATTTATGTAGTTGGAATGTTCAATAATTACAGCAATACTCCAGAATTTAAAATGGATTTCAACACCAAAACAGGTTATTATGAAAAAGCTATTTTAATCAAACAAGGATTTACAAACTACCAATATCTAACAGTTAACGCGAAAGGAATTATCGATCAGGAACATGCTGTAAACGGAAATTTTTACCAAACTGAAAATGAGTATACCGTTTTAGTTTACTATAAAGGAAGTGCCGATCGATACCAAAAAGTTATTGGAAGAGGAACAGCTAATTCATTAAATGTAACGAATTAGAAAACTTTAATTTTTTTTTAAATAAATTATTCAATTTTTTTGTAGATTTGTCCACATACAGCACTTAATCCGCTCATTAGCATGGTTTCGCAAATAACAAGAGGCATTAAAATTTCGGTATTGACTAGTTTTGAGGGAACGTACTTCAAAAACTACAAGATTCATTTTGCCTTTAGTTATGAAATTACAATTGAAAACCATAGTAAAGATTCTGTTCAGCTAACTTCACGCCATTGGGAAATCCACGATTCCTTAAATGATATAGAATTTGTGGACGGAGAAGGCGTTATTGGCAAAAAACCAGTTTTGAAACCAGGTGAACAACACACTTACAGCTCAGGGTGTCTGTTATCTTCTCCTTATGGAGCTATGAAAGGTTATTTCAATATGATTAACTTTACTTCGACCAAATCTTTCAGGGTTATTGTTCCAACTTTTAGACTGTGTGCTCCCTTTGCATTGAATTAATCTGATTTTTATTGTGATATTTTTGTCATAATTTTAATTTTTCCTTTGTACTTTTGCGTCAAATTACATAATTGCTTACTATTCAAATTATTTAAAGACATGCTAAAAGGATTTTTCAATGTACCCAAAGCGGTAAACGAGCCTGTAAAAAGTTACGCTCCTAATTCCCCTGAAAAGGCAAATATTTTATCTGCCTATAAAGAAATGTGGAATTCTAAAGTCGATGTTCCTCTTTATATTGGAAGCGAAGAAATCAAAACCGGAAACACCAAAAACATTACAGCTCCTCACGATCACCAACATGTTGTTGGAACCTATCATTTAGCTGAAAAATCACATGTAGAAAAAGCTATTGCAAACGCATTAGAATCCAGAACTGCATGGGCAAATATGGCTTGGGAACAAAGAGCAGCTATCTTTTTAAAAGCAGCCGAATTAATTGCAGGCCCTTACAGAGCAAAAATCAATGCCGCAACAATGATTGGGCAATCCAAAAATATTCATCAAGCCGAAATTGACTCAGCATGTGAATTGATCGATTTTTTACGTTTCAACGTTGAATTCATGACACAAATCTATGCGGACCAACCAAAATCGGCCTCCGATATGTGGAACCGTTTAGAGTACAGACCACTAGAAGGTTTCGTTTATGCAATCACTCCTTTCAACTTTACAGCTATAGCAGGAAACCTACCTGCAAGTGCCGCTATGATGGGTAATGTTGTCGTATGGAAACCAAGTGACAGCCAAGTATTCTCTGCCAAAGTTATCATCGATGTGTTCAAAGAAGCAGGAGTTCCCGATGGTGTAATCAACGTAGTTTTTGGAGATGCATTGATGATTACCGATACTATTTTGGCAAGTCGTGATTTTGCCGGAATCCACTTTACAGGTTCTACTCATGTATTCAAAGATATTTGGGCAAAAATTGGAACAAACATTAGTCATTACAAAACATACCCAAGAATCGTTGGAGAAACGGGTGGTAAAGATTTCATCATCGCACATCCAAGTGCAAATGTTAAACAAGTAGCTACAGGAATTGTTCGTGGTGCATTCGAATTTCAGGGACAAAAATGTTCTGCTGCTTCGAGAGCTTATATTCCACAAAGTATATGGCCTGCCGTTAAAGAACAATTAATTTTCGACACCAAATCAATGAAAATGGGTTCTCCCGAAGATTTTAGCAACTTTATCACTGCTGTAATTCACGAAGGATCTTTTGATAAATTGGCAAAATATATCGATCAAGCCAAAAATGATGCCGATGCTGAAATTATTGTTGGTGGAAATTACGATAAATCTGTTGGCTACTTTGTAGAACCAACTATCATCGTAACAACAAACCCACATTACACAACAATGGAAACCGAATTATTCGGACCTGTGATCACTATTTATGTTTATGAAGATGCTAAATGGGCTGAAACATTGAAATTGGTTGACACTACATCTGAATACGCTTTAACCGGTGCTGTTTTCAGTCAAGACCGTTACGCTATCGAAGAAGCTACAACTGCTTTGCAAAATGCAGCCGGAAACTTCTACATCAATGACAAACCAACAGGAGCAATTGTTGGAATGCAACCATTTGGAGGAGCAAGAGCTTCAGGAACTAATGACAAAGCAGGTTCTGCATTGAACTTATTCCGTTGGATTTCTCCAAGAACTATCAAAGAAACATTTGTAACTCCAACAGATTACAGATATCCGTTTTTGGGAGAATAAATTCTGATTTAAGATTTTATATAAATAAAAGCCCTCAAATTTCAATGTAAATTTGAGGGCTTACTTTTTTTTAGACCTGACAGGTTTTAAAACCTGTCGGGTCTAACATTAACCTTTTAAACTTTCTACACCACAAACTTCAACGGAAGGTGTACCACTTTTTTAGTCTCAAAAAATTCATCTTCAAAGAAGTCCGAAATATTATATTCAGTTGCTTTCGGAAAATCTTTTAATTCTTCCGTTAAATCACCGCCTTTCAAATAAAGAATACCATTTTTCAATTCGTGTTTATGCTGCTTCTTGATTTTGGTTTTAACCCAAGAAACAAAATCGGGCATATTGGTCACTGCACGGCTCACTATAAAATCAAAATCTCCTTTCACATTTTCGGCACGGATTTGCTCGGCTTTTACATTTTTTAATTCCAAAGCTTCGGCTACGGCTTTTACCACCTTGATTTTCTTCGCAATAACATCAATAAGATAAAAACGGGTTTCGGGAAAAAGAATCGCCAACGGAATTCCCGGAAATCCTCCGCCTGTACCAACATCCAAAACATAAGTTCCGGGCTCAAACTTATTTACTTTGGCAATAGCCAATGAATGCAATACATGTTTGGTATATAACGACTCAATATCTTTACGGGAAATAACGTTGATTTTTTCATTCCAATCGTGGTATAAAAAATCCAACTTTTTAAACTGTTCTATCTGATTATCAGACAGGTTAGGAAAATACTTTAGAATCTCATCCATCTTACAAATTTTTAACAAAAGTACTGCTTTTCGCTTAGAAATATTTAACTCAATATTGCATCTTGAAAATTTATATTGGTTACCTTTGCCGATATTCAAAAATAATACATGAACAACAACGCACCTATATTTGCTAAACAAGATAATTTAAAGTTTTTCAGGACTCTAAATTCTCGAGTTAACAGTTATTTCAAAGAAAATAACATTGAAAAAACTGGAAACTGGAAAATTCATTTAAAGACTGTAATACTTTTTACTGTTTTCCTTGTACCTTATTTTTTGATACTCACTTTAGATATGCCTTTTTGGGCACATCTACTCTTGACCATCGTTATGGGAATTGGAATGGCGGGAATTGGAATGAACGTCATGCACGATGCGAATCACGGATCCTATTCCAACAAAAGCTGGGTTAATAAATTTATGGGAGGAACCATCTATGTATTGGCCGGAAACGTACACAACTGGCAAGTACAGCACAATGTTTTACATCACACTTACACCAATATCATAGGCCATGACGAGGACTTGGAGGCAGGAAGAATCATGCGTTTCTCCAAAGATGCCAAATGGCATAAATTCCACAAATTCCAACAATATTATGCCGTATTTCTATATGGTTTATTGACTTTCAATTGGGCCATCACCACCGATTTCAAGCAAATGCGCAGTTATCTAAAAAGAAAACTGTCCTACGGTGAACCCAAAAACCCAAAAATCCTTTGGACAACATTAATCATCACAAAATTAATTTACATTGCTATCTGGATTGTTTTACCAATGATAATTGGAATCACTTGGTGGAAAGTTTTGGTTGGATTTTTTGTAATGCACTACACCGCCGGATTAATCCTTAGCATTGTTTTCCAATTGGCACACGTAGTTGACGAAGCAGCCAATCCACAACCAAACGAGGTGGGAGAAATGGAAAATACCTGGGCCATTCACCAATTGTTTACCACAGTTAATTTTGCTCCAAAAAACAAGATTGTGAACTGGTACACAGGAGGATTAAACCACCAAATCGAACATCACATTTTTCCTCATATTAGTCATGTTCATTATAGCAAAATTGCAAAAATTGTAAAAGAAACGGCAAAAGAATGTCAATTACCTTATTACGAATACAAAACAATGACAGCAGCTGTTGTTGCCCATTTTAAACATTTAAAAACATTGGGGTTAGAACCCGCATTATAAATAATTATCTAATAGAGAATAAACCAAAAAATTACATTTTAATGAGTAATCCACTTTCAGACAGAATTAACAATTTGGCCACATCACAAACATTGGCGATGGCGGCATTGGCGAGAGAATTAAAAGCGCAAGGAAAAGACATCATCAGTTTAAGTTTAGGTGAGCCTGACTTCAACACGCCTGATTTCATCAAAGAAGCTGCTAAAAAAGCTATCGATGAAAATTACAGCACTTACTCTCCAGTTGATGGTTATGGCGACTTAAAAGATGCCATCTGCAGAAAATTCAAAAGAGACAACGGATTGGATTATAAACCATCTCAAATTGTGGTTTCAACAGGAGCCAAACAATCTTTATACAACATTGCACAAGTAATGCTTAATGACGGTGATGAGGTAATCTTGCCTGCTCCGTATTGGGTATCTTATTTCGAAATCGTAAAATTATCAGGCGGAGTTCCTGTAGAAGTTCCAACTTCTGTAGATACTGATTTTAAAATCACTCCAGAGCAATTGGAAGCAGCTATCACACCAAAAACAAAAATGATGTGGTTCTCTTCTCCTTGTAACCCTTCTGGGTCTGTTTACAACAGAGAAGAATTAACAGCTTTGGCTAAAGTTTTGGAGAAATATCCAAACATTTATGTAGTTGCCGACGAAATCTACGAACACATCAATTTCTCAGGTACTTTCTGCAGTATCGGATCTATTCCTGGAATGTTGGAAAAAACAATCACTGTAAATGGAGTTGCAAAAGCATTCGCAATGACAGGATACAGAATCGGTTATATCGGAGCACCGGAATTCATCGCAAAAGCGTGTACAAAAATCCAAGGTCAAGTAACTTCAGGAGCAAATTCAGTAGCACAACGCGCTACAATTACTGCTGTAGATGCTGATCCAAGCGTGTTGAACCACATGGTTCAGGCATTCCACAGTCGTAGAGATTTAGTTGTTGGATTGTTGAAAGAAATCCCAGGAATTAAAATCAACGTTCCAGAAGGAGCTTTCTATGTATTCCCAGACGTTTCTTCTTTCTTCGGAAAAACATTAAAAGGAAACTTAATCAAAGATGCAAACGACGTTTCTATGTACCTTTTGGCAGAAGCTTGTGTTGCAACTGTAACAGGAGACGCTTTTGGAAATCCAAACTGTATCCGTTTCTCTTACGCAACCAGCGACGACTTGTTGAAAGAAGCATTAAGAAGAATCAAAGAAGCTTTATCTTTTTCTGAAGTAACAGCTTAATATATTTTTAAAAAATTTAAAATCCCAGGTTTCAGGTTTACCGCTTGAAATCTGGGATTTTTTTATGGGGTTCCCTACGGTCTATCCGTTTCAATCTTTTGTTCCAAAAAAAGGAACAAAAGGATTTCCTCTTCTATCCCTAACCCATACGGAATATGAGAAGTCTTTCGTTTCAAAATAAAACCTTCAATTCCAGAAACACTATCCAAAGAAGCAACTACGCAAGCTAAATTCCCATTGAAGATATAAAACACCGAAACTTTTTAAATATCCCTATACATTTTTCTATATTTAGAAGGAGACATATTCATAAATTTCTGGAATTGTCTGTTAAAGAAACTCAAATTATTATACCCCACTTTATACCCAATTTCAGAAATACTTAAATCTGTTGCAATTAGCATTTTACTCGCCATGCTAATTTTATATTCGTTTATGAATTCAAAAAAAGATTTACGGAAAGTCTTTTTGAAAAAACGACAAAATGACTCTTTACTCATTACCACTTTTTTAGAAACCTCTTCCAAACTGATTTGTTGAGAATGATTTTCTTTCACAAAATTATAAATCAAATTAATCCGCTCACTTTCCATTACAGTCAGATTACTTGTAAAACCCTGACCCGCCAAACATTTATAACTTGCATTGGCGGCTAAATCCTGTATAATTTGCAAAAAAGACAAAAGCCTTTCAAAAGGAGGCAAATCTACCAATTGCAATAATTTAGATTCCATTTGGATGGCATCCTCTTTTTCAAAATGAATCCCCCTGACTGCCAACCGAATCAGTTGCCGGATATGCTGAAATTCTTCTTTCTCCAACCAGGGCAACAGTAAATCCTCATCCCACTGAATGATAATGCACCTCACATCCTCTTTTTGCTCTCCAATGGTTTTCCAACAATGCGGTAAATTTGAACCTACCAAAACCAAATCGCCGTACTCAAAACTTCCCATATTATCTCCCACATAACGAATGCCACTACTTCCAAGAATATAAGTAAGTTCATATTGCGGATGGAAATGCCAAGAGGCAATAAATTCTTTTCCCTCAAAAACACTCGTTTTAAAGGAACTCCCCGGAGAGGGACTGATGCTTCTGTATTCGGCTTTCATAAGGAATCGGTTTTAAAATTCTAAAATAATAAAAAAACACTATTTTGAGTCAAAATAGTGTCATAAATTACTTTTATTGTGTAAATAGTGTGTGTTTTAGATTTGTAATATTGTAAAAATAAAAACCGTATTAAAATGACATCAGATATTGCTATCAGAGACATAAAATTATTCAAGGCATCCACAACGCTCAAAAAACCCATTGCAGATGCGACACATACGCTAACCGAAATTGCATTTATCGTTATGCGTATTCAATTAGAAAATGGTGTTATTGGAGAATCCTATTTATTATCTTTTCAATACTCACCAAATGCAATTATTGGGGCGTTGAAAGATATCATTCCGGTGATAAAAGGATACAAAGCCAATGAAACAGGAGCAGTTTATCAAAAACTGGATGATTTAGCCGAGTATTTTGGAAACCAAGGAGTCTTACGATGGGCACAAGCAGCCATCAATATTGCCATGTGGGATGCTTGGGGTAAAACTTTAGGGCAACCCATCCACAAAATATTAGGCACACACAAAGAAAAAGTATCCATTTACGGAAGTGGTGGCTGGATTTCCTATTCTATCGACGAACTTATTGAAGAAGTGACCAATTATGCTAATCGAGGCTTCAAAGCTGTAAAAATCAAAGTAGGTTCACCAAAAGTAAGTACTGATGTAGAGCGTTTGCGCCTTGTTCGTGAAGCCGTTGGGGACAAAGTTGATATTATGATGGATGCGAATCAGGGAATGGACTTGCCATCAGCGATGAAATTGGCCCGTGAAGCCCGAGATTTAAACATTCATTGGTTTGAGGAACCCATTCATCACCAAAATTTTCAAGGTTACGAAATTCTCAAAAACCAAACGGGAATTTCATTAGCCATGGGAGAAAGAGAATTTGACACTTTGCCTTTAAGAGAATTGGCAACTCGAAATGCCTTAGATATTTGGCAGCCAGATATCTTAAGAATTGGCGGTGTGGAAGCTTGGAGAGAAAGTGCCGCATTGGCCAAAAGCTTCAATTTACCAGTATTGCCCCATTATTATAAAGATTATGATGTCCCTTTATTATGTACTATTTCAAACGGTGTGGGAGTGGAATCTTTCGATTGGGTTGACCCTTTAATCGACAACCCTATGATTATCCAAGATGGTTTTGCAAAACCGCACGATTTACCGGGATGGGGATTTAGTTTTATAGATGATCGAATGACCGAAATTAAATTATAAATCATGGCACTAGAAGCATTTTCATTAGCAGGCAAAATCGCTTTGGTTACTGGAGGCGGAACCGGAATTGGATTGGGAATTTCAAAAGCTCTTATTGACGCCGGAGCACAAGTAGTCATAACCGGAAGACGAGAAACCGTTTTGCAGGAAGCAGTAAAAGAATTGGGTGACCAAGCTTTTTATCGAGTGAATGACATAACCGACAAAACGGCAATTCCGCAATTAGTAAAAGACATTGAGACCAATATTGGTCCAATAGACATTTTGGTAAACAACGCCGGAATCCACCACAAAGCTTTGGCACAAGACACTTCCGATTTTGACTTTGAGCGCATCATACAGACCAATCTGTTGAGCGTATTTTCGCTAACCCGTGAATGTGCCAACTATATGCTGGAACGAAAAAGCGGTTCCATAATTATGATTAGTTCCATGGCAGGGCTTTTCGGAATTGACAAGGTGGTTGCTTACAGTGTTTCAAAAACAGCCCTGACTGGCCTAGTCAACACCTTGGTTACTGAATATTCAAAATCCAATGTCCGTGTTAATGCCATTGCTCCGGGATGGATTGAATCGAATATGTTTTTGAACGCAATAAATCAAGATGAAAAACGAAAACAGCAAATTACGAATCGTATCGCCATGGATCATTTCGGAAAACCTGAAGATATTGGCAACGCGGCGGTTTTCCTAAGCTCTGAAGCAGCTCGTTATATAACCGGTGTTATTCTACCTGTAGATGGGGGAGCTACCGTTAATTTTTAAAAATATTTATAGTCACACAAGCCCTATTTAATAAATCCTTTTGTTTTTTTTTAAGAAAAACAAAAGGATTTATCACTTCTAGCTAAACCGAAAAATAGTCAACAATATTATCCTTTCAGAGTTAGTTAAAATCTACAGCTCCATATAATAAGTTTTTCTCAAATATTTTTACCCCCTCGAAAAACTGTCGGTGTCACTCCTGCAGTCTTCTTGAACAATCGGACAAAATAAGAATAGTCATCGAAACCTAAGTCAGTTGCAATTTCGTTGACGGTTCTTTTTTTATCCATCAGCATTCTTTTCGCTTCCAAAATGATTCTGTCGGTTATGACCTGAGTAGTGGTCTTCTTTAGAATTTCGTTGCATATCCTGTTCAAATGCTTGAGCGTGATATGGAGTTGCGACGCATAGAATGAGGGTCCCTTTTCGGTCCAAAAATATTTTTCCAAAAGCACATTAAAATCTTTAATTTTCGCATTATATGAATGCGTTTCCAAAACATGTTGCTCTTGATATTTTCTGGCAATTTCAATGTGAATGCTATCCAAAATATTCATGATTTTATCCTGCTTCATGATTTTATCACCTTGATATTCTTCAAGCATATTATGAAAATAAGGCTCAATTCCCTTTAATTCTTTGGCTCCAAAAAACATTTCGGGTGAATTTCCCAACGAAGAATAAAAAGGAAAAATATCAATTGTCTTTTGCCTAAAATAAAGATTATACATTTCTTGGGAATAAAAAACGACAAACCCATCAATATCATCAGACAAAACCCAGTGATGCATTTGTCCGGGCTGCATAAAAAACATACTTCCGGGAAGAATCTTAAAACTATCAAAATCGATGTCATGAGTCCCGGATCCTTTTGTAAAAATAACTAGCACATACGAATTGTGTCTATGTGGTTCTTCGACAAAACTATGGTTGACCAAGTGATTTTTGAAAGTATTAATATAGAAATCACTATTGACATCATTGCAATTGAATCGTTGAATGGAATATATTGGATATTTACTCATAAGACCTAAATGTCTTTTTTGTGCTATAATTAGCGAATATAGAAAATAGCTGTGATACTAATTAAAAATACCTTTGAAAAAAAATAAATAAAATGTCACACGCACTTGTCCACATCCTAAATAACGAATGCCCTCATTGTCACAAAGGAAAAGTATTTAACGAAAAAAACACCTTTATGACTATCGGTTTCCCAAAAATGAATCAGTATTGTTCGCATTGTCATTATAAATTCGAAAAAGAACCCGGTTATTTCTTTGGCGCGATGTATGTAAACTATGGCTTAACCGTTGCACAGGGAATCGCTACCTACTTGATTTCTCAACCTTTTTTCCCAACACTATTCGATTTAAGGATCATTGCCATTATTGCTTTTGTCATAATAGCTATGTCCTCTTTCAACATTCGTCTTTCAAGATTACTGTGGATTTATATGTTTAAAAACTATTCCGTTTAGAGTTAAGTCTAAAATACGTAACTTAGGACTCTCTAAATTCGTTCTAATGAAAAATCTATTTTCGATCGCAATATTATTTACCGTGTTTTTGGCTAATGCCCAAGACAAAAAAGAACTATTAAAACCACAAATAGTAGAAGTTTCCTGTGGCGAGTGTCAATTTGGAATGAAAGAAAAAAGCTGCGACCTTGCCGTTCGTATTGACGGAAAGTCCTATTTTGTGGACGGAACAAAAATCGATGAGCACGGAGACGCACATGCCAAAGACGGTTTTTGCGAAACCATCCGAAAAGCCGAAGTTACCGGAACGATAGTAAATGACCGTTTCAAAGCTGTTACTTTCAAACTGCTTCCTGCAAAGAAATAAATGGCATTGATACTCGAAAATATTGCGCAGCATGTAACGCTTACGCAGCAGGAGCAGGAACTTTTCCTGTCCAAAATTGTAACACATCAATACAAAGCAAAAACCATTTTACTGAATAGCGGCGAAATTTGTAAACATTCTTATTTTGTAAATTCAGGGATTTTGCGCAGTTTTAACATTAATGACAATATTGTAGAACACGTATTGACTTTCGCCTGCGAGGGTTGGTGGATTGGAGACATGTACAGTTTGCTTTCGCAAAAGCCGGGCAACCTGTTCATAGAAGTCTTGGAAGATGCCGAAGTGGTTTTGTTATCCAAAGAAAACCAAGAAATACTGTATCGTGAAATTCCGAAGTTGGAGCGATTCTTCAGGATACTTACCGAAAATTCATTAGTAGCCAACCAAGAGCGCTTAATGGACAACCTTAGCCTCACCGCCGAAGAACGTTTCGAGAAATTCTGTAAAAAATACCCAACGCTCATTCAAAAAGTGGCTCAAAAACAAATCGCATCCTACTTAGGCGTTACGCCGGAGTTTTTCAGTAAGATGAAAAGTAAAATGTTGAGAAAATAGTAAACTCACTCTACACTAAGTTTTATTTAAAAATAATAATTGAGTTCGAAATTGAAATAAAGCATTATGTTGTATATCAATCATATTTTGAAAAGTGGTAATATTACTTTTAGTGTAGTTTTTATTATTTCTTAAATCATCATATACCTTATCAGACAACCCTTTTTCAAATTCCTCTTTAGCAATATCCAAATATTGCTGAAAAGTAATATTTGGGTATAACTCATGATTAGCTCCATTATTTTCATCTATATATTTTTGGATTAATGATTGAACTTCTAAATGAAGCTTTTGTGTAACTTTAAAAACGCCCAATAAATTATTTCTTTCCTCAGTAACATCAGGAATTGAATTAAAAGTTTTGTGATAAGTTAGCCAAGCAATAACAACCCCTATTAAACCTATTAATATTTCCATAACACTTTTTTAAACAAATATATCCAATATGGACGTGACTCTAGAGTTTTTCAATAAAATGAAAAGCAAAATGCTCCAAAAATGATTTCTTAACCTAGATTAAGTGTCCTCGGCCCAAATCGATTGTACATTTGTATAACAAAAATCACTAAACATATACAATCATGAAAAATACAGTTTTACACAAAGCAGAAACAAGAGGACACGCAAATCACGGATGGTTAAACGCTTATCACAGTTTCAGCTTTGCTAGTTGGTACAATCCCGATAGAGTTCAATTTGGTGCTTTACGCGTTTTGAATGACGATACTATTGCAGCCGGAATGGGTTTTGGAACTCACCCTCACGACAATATGGAAATTATCACAATTCCTTTGGAAGGTGATTTGGCACACAAAGACAGCATGGGTAATGCCGCTACCATAAAAACAGGAGACGTTCAAGTAATGAGTGCCGGAACCGGAATCCAACACAGTGAATTTAATCCGAACGCAGATCAACAAACAAAACTTTTCCAAATTTGGTTATTCCCAAAAACTAGAAACGTTGAACCTCGTTACCAACAAATTACTTTAGACACCACTGAACAAAAAAATAATTTTGCCCAAATATTGTCTCCAAATCCTGATGATGCCGGAGTTTGGATTCACCAAGATGCTTGGTTTCATTTAGCCGATTTTGAGGCAGGTTTTTCTAAAAATTATGAACTAAAAAAAGAAGGAAACGGAATTTATATTTTTGTAATTTCAGGAAAAATTACTGTTGATGGTCAAGAATTGGAAACCCGTGATGGTTTTGGAATAACTGATTTTAGAAATTTGGAATTCAAAGCTACAACAGACGCAAAATTTCTGTTAATGGAAATTCCAATGAGCTACTAAAGATCCTGAGTCGCTAAGATTCTAAGTCATTAAGAAAAGACTTAGAATCTTAGTAACTTAGTCCCGATAACTATCGGAATAGAAACTTTAGAAAAAAACTTAGCAACTTAGCAACTTTAGAAAAAATGAACGAAGAAGTACAATTAGAAATAAACGACAGAAAAGGTTTTTTCCACATAGACATTAACGGCAAAACCGAAGCAAAAATGACTTTTGTATTCGCCGGTCCGGATAAAATCATAATAGACCATACCGAAGTAAACGAAGGTAATAACGGAAAAGGTTATGGAAAAAAAATGGTGGCCAAAGCGGTAGAATATACTAGAGAAAAAAACATCAAAATCATTCCGCTTTGTCCATTTGCAAAAAAAGTATTTGACAAAACTCCTGAATTTAGAGACGTATTATAATGGAAGATTTTTTTGAAAATGACATACTTGGTCACATAGGCAGTCAGAAATACTTGTGTACCATTACTTGGCGAAACGGGCAATACCAAATGGATGAGCCTGTAGACAAAGGCGGAAAAGATTTAGGAATGGATCCGTTTTCGACCTTAATGGCTTCTTTGGCCGGTTGTACACTTTCTACCCTGAGAATGTACATCGACAGAAAAGAATGGATCATTCCCGAAATAAATATTTCACTAAATTTATATCAGGAAACTTTGAACGGTGAATTAACAACTACAATCAGAAGAAGCATCACTTTCCCTGAAGAAGTCAGTGCCGAGATTAGGGAACGATTACTTATTATTGCTGACAAATGTCCCATTTCAAAATTACTTAAAGGAAAAGTAAACATTAACACAACACTTTAGCAATGGATCCAAAAAACATCAAAAAAGAATACACCAATGGTGAAGTAACCATCGTGTGGCAATCCGGAAAATGTATTCATTCCGGAAATTGCGTGCGCAACAATCCTGACGTTTTCAAACCTAAAGAACAACCTTGGATTACACCCGAAAATTCAACTACCGAAAAAATTATCGAAACGGTCAATAAATGCCCATCAGGCGCGTTGAGTTTTTATATGAACAAGAAGTAATTAGTTACTAGTAATTAGTCCTTAGCACAAAAGAACTTAAACAATCCAAACGATTAAACAATTTTAAACTCTCTTATTCCTCATTTAATTTCCGAATCACTTTAGCAGGATTACCAACTGCTAAAGAATTCTCGGGAATATCTTTGGTTACCACCGACCCTGCTCCGATTACGCAACCGTTGCCAATAGTAACTCCCGGACAGATTACAGAATTCCCTCCAATCCAACAATCGTCACCAATAGATACGGGTTTTGAACTTTCGACAGTCCTTCTTTCGATCGCATTTAGCGGATGCGTTGCCGTATAAATATGCACGCCCGGTGCAAAGAAAACATTGTTCCCGATAGTCACTTTCATGGTGTCCAAAACCACACAATTGACATTGAAATACACATTCTCCCCCGAATGGATGTTATACCCATAATCACAATGAAATGGCGGTTCGATATACAATCGTTTGTGGGAATTGGGCATTAATTCCCGAAGAATGGCACGAGATCTTCCGTTCATCAAATATTCGGTGACATTCAGTTTATGCAGTAATTTTTTGGCTTTGGTTCGCTCTTCAACGAGCTGTTTATCATTGGCAAAATAAATTTCGCCCAAAAGCATTTTTTCTTTTTCGGTCATTATTTAAAAACTCTTTTTCAAATTTCAAATGTCATTGCAGTATTCAAATGACTATACTCATTATCCCCCTTATATTCATTCATGATAAGCTGTGCTTTAAAGAAACAAAGTGTCGATTCGGCACCTTGATTGATATTGACATTTTTGTCTTCAAGTCCATCATAAGAAGCTCCATTCACCGGATTATAAATAATTTGGTTCAAATGATTGTTTCCTAAAAACCATGAAAAAGCCAAATTCATCTGATTTCTATATTTGGCATTTCCTGTTACCTGATAAAACAAATGCAAGGTAATAATTGTTGTGGCAACTTCAATAGGCTGTTCCCCATAAGTGTTTTTTTTCTCGCCTTTGACAAACCATCCTCTATTTGAAATCACACTAATTTCCCCTTTCATAAAATAATGTGATAAAAGAAAATCAAAAGTAATCAATGCTATTTTTTTGTATTTCAAATCACGGGTCGCCAGATAACTATAAAGCATAGCTTCGGGAAGTACATTATTGGCATACGTCATATAATCTTCGTACCAACACCACTCATCATCAGAATTAATATGGTAATGATTTAACAATTTGTCTGCAAGTTGAGCAATACAAGTTTTGATATTTTTCTCAAAACTAATCTGATAGTAATAACAAAGTCCTTTGAGGGAATATGCGATTGCCCTTGGTGAAGAAACCTTATCGATGTGCAACACGGCCTTATCCCATATTTTTTGGGCTTGTTGAACAAAATCTAACGGAAGTTTTTTCTGTAGTGAGAGCATATATCCTAAACTCCACAAAGCCCTTCCATTAGAATCCTCAAGATTGACCAACTCATTTTGTTTTGTCAACTGACGGTTAATGTCTTTGTAATTATCAAATTGTCCATCTTCCCGCTGTATCTCGGCAATAAAATTCAAATAAATTTTAGCCAGATCCAAAGCAATAGGATCATCAACCATATCATAATACATCAATATATTAATTAATGCACGGGCATTATCATCTAAGGTATAACCTGAAGACAAATCGGGTTGACTAAACTTTGAAAACTGGAGAATTCCATAATCAGTTGTCAACTCTTTGATGTGATCTAATTTAATTGGCGGAAAATTAAAACTTAATTTTCCTTTACTTTCGGTGACTTCAGCAAAGAGAAAACCATACTTCAAAGCAATATTTTCCCAAGTTGTTTCGTGGGTAAAAGCGTAGCCGTTACGCCCCATTTCCAGCCTTTTTTCTTTGTTTTCAACCAATTCCAAAATAGCATTTTTAAATTGGTCTGGTTTGTCGAATCCTTCCAACAAGATTCCGACATCACTATTTAAAGCCTCAACTGCATGGGCTATCGGCGTGGAAATAACCGCACAGCCACAACTCATTGCATACGCAAATGTGCCACTTACCGCCTGATTAGGATCTTTGGAAGCAAACAAATAGATGTCTGATAAAATCAAATAATCCAACAATTGTTTCAAATCCAAAAATTTATTGACAAAAACAACATTATTCTCAATTTGAAGTTTTTTGGTAATCTCAATTAGCGTGTTTCGATATTTCTCCCCTTCTTTTTTTAGAATCTCCGGATGAGTTTTTCCAATTATCAAATAAATAACTTCGGGATGTTTTGTAATAATATCGGGCAAAGCATACAAAACAGTTTCAATGTTTTTATTCTCACTTATCAAGCCGAAAGTTGACAACACAATCTTATCGGAATAATCATATTCTCTTTTTAATTTTTCCTTTTGGTCCCAAAGCACCATATGTGTGCCATGCGGAATTATCCTTAATTTAGATTCTTCACAATCGTAATCCCTTATCAAAACCTCTTGGGATCTTTTAGTCAGTACCACAATTTTATTAGACAAATCAATGATGGCCTGAACTATTTTCTTTAACTTATCATTTGGCCCCGGCAAAACCGTATGAAAAACCGTTGCAATAGGCTTGTTTACTGCCAATAAAAAAGACAATAGGTAATTTCCATAATCTCCATCAAAAAGGCCAAACTCATGCTCGATACAAATCATACCTATATCGTCCCGAGTGTTGATTTTTTCGGCCAAAATGCGATACTCTTCGATGGAAGAAACTGTTAAAGCATAATGCACATCAAGTCCGTATTCGAATTGATTTTCTTCTTTTTGCAAAGCACAAACCTCTATCGGCAACGAATCCCCAAAGACCAACTTAATGGAATTAACGACATCGCTGGAAAAAGTTGCTAATCCACACTCTCTTGGCGGATAAGAACTCATCAATAGAATTGTTTTGCTTTTTTTGGTTTTCACTTTTATTTTTTATTTTGTCTATTTAACCTTTTACTATTTCACTAGTATTCGATACCTCGAATCGGAAAATGAAATGACAAAATATTTTCAATTACAATTCATTTTTTGATCAGACTCTTTTCGAAAAAATTATTTCTTACTGTTTTTCAAGGCAACCATTAATTCTACCATATCCACCACCGCATAGGTAGAAGAATAATCCGAAACTGCATAAGGCAATATCAGACTGTTATTATGAATTATCGAACCACAGGAATACACCACATTCGGCACGTATCCCTCACGTTCATCCTCCAAAGGGGCTAACAATGGCTCGGACAACCTCCCGATTTCTTTGGAGGGATCATCCAAGTCAAACAATGACACGCCTATACAATAACGTCTCATTGCCCCTACTCCATGTGTAATGACCAACCAACCTTCCTGAGTCCATAAGGGGGAACCACAATTCCCTATTTGAGTATATTCCCATGGATATTTGGGTCTCTGAATAATCTGTGGGGATTCCCATTGATTGGTTCGTGTCGAATACATTAAAAAATTATTGACTCCGTCTACCCTGCCCAACATCGCATATTTACCATTAATCTTTTTAGGGAACAATGCCATACCCTTGCTTTGCGATCCTTCACCATGCAAAGGCATTATGCGGAAGGTATAAAAATCTTCTGTTGTAATTAATTTAGAAAGAATGGAATGCCCATTATAGGCAGTATAAGTTCCCATCACACTTTCGGAACCATCATCATCAACAAAACGAACAAAACGGGCATCTTCAATCCCACGGCTTTCTGTATCAGATACCGGAAATATAACACGCTCGGAGATATCGGAATCATGCTTAAATTGTACATCATAAAACGAATCCAACAACCAAATCACCTCTTCATAAGCTTCTTTTTTTTCTTTACCGATGTTTTCGCAGGATAGTTCCTTGTTTATCAAATCCTTAAATACAGAATATTCAAAGACATCTGGCAAATTGCACATGATAGAAGAATAAATATCCAGCGTATGCATTTCCGTCAATTTAGACAAAACTCGATTTTTATTAAACATCATTTTATGCGAAACCTCGGCCTTTTCAATATTATCACCAATTCGCATCATCCTTAGATTATTCTCCTTATCAATAACCCCTCTTCTGAATACGATAGACGACACATGCCCTTCACCCGTAGCCCGAAACGAAATAACGACACGTTTCTCTCCCTTTTCCAAACCCGATTGATCAAAATCTTCCACCATCGAAGGATTAAAAAATGCGGATGATTCTATAGAATATTCCATAGTAAGATACGATCCAATAAGCATCTTTCTTTCGTCTGAGAGTTGCTCATAATTTACCTGCATCTCTTCAATTATTGACTTAACATTTCCACAATGTTTATAAAATAAAGACGAAATATTTCGGTGGCGTCTAGCAAACTCCCTATTTATCTGTTCCAAAGTATGGCTAACCTGTTGATCACTCATGATCAATATTCGACCTATCAATTCTTTGGTTCTCTCTTCTCCGCTCATAAAATATCGAGCAACAACTCTACTGGAATCAGGCAAGAACTTTATTTTTTTTCGGGTAACAGAAACTTTCATAAAATTATTTTTTAATTATTTTATAACAAGTAAAAGTATTTTGGTTGCGGTAGAAAGGCTTTTTTGTCTTTATTCTATTTTATTATCTTGATAAAATAAATTCAACTTCATAAAATCGGGGCTTGCATAATGTTATCAATCCAGACTAAATAGTCTTATCTTTTTAGAAAAAGAATGGATTTAAAAAATCACTTATTATGCTAAATATAATCAAACTCAACCAAATTTACGAATAATAAATTAGTTAAACGCATGATAATTATCATATTAAACCCAACCAAGGACTATATTCTTATAAAAACAAAACAATCTCATTTACCCTTTACAGAAAGATAGAATCCCTTTATTTCAGATATCGATTGGAATGACAGCAGGGAAAATGTTCTTTGAATGCAAAAAATTGCTGCTCCTAAAAAAAATAGTACTTTTGCAGTCGCTTTTTGGTTTTCACTTATAAAACCGAAATCTTATAAACATTAAACAAAAAAATATGAAGGCATACGTATTTCCAGGTCAAGGTGCGCAATTCACAGGAATGGGCAAAGACCTATATGAAAATTCCCCATTGGCAAAAGAATTATTCGAAAAGGCCAATGAAATACTAGGTTTCCGCATTACCGACATCATGTTTGAAGGAACTGCCGAGCAATTGAAAGAAACTAAAGTTACTCAACCAGCGGTTTTTTTACATTCGGTTATTTTGGCCAAAACATTAGAGGATTTCAAACCGGAAATGGTGGCAGGTCACTCTTTGGGAGAATTTTCGGCATTGGTTGCCAATGGAGCTTTGTCTTTCGAAGATGGGTTAAAATTAGTTTCGCAAAGAGCTTTGGCAATGCAAAAAGCCTGTGAAATTACTCCTTCAACTATGGCTGCAGTATTGGGATTGGCTGATAATATCGTTGAGGAAGTTTGTGCCTCTATAGACGGAGTTGTGGTTGCTGCTAATTACAATTGCCCTGGGCAATTGGTAATTTCGGGAGAAACCACGGCTGTAGAAAAAGCATGCGAAGCAATGAAAGCTGCTGGTGCAAAACGTGCCTTATTATTACCTGTTGGTGGTGCTTTCCACTCACCGATGATGGAACCTGCAAGAGAAGAATTGGCCGCAGCGATTGAGGCGACAACTTTCTCTGCTCCTATTTGCCCTGTTTATCAAAACGTAACAGCAAATGCAGTTTCGGACGCTAACGAAATCAAGAAAAACTTAATTATTCAATTGACGGCTCCTGTAAAATGGACACAATCTGTACAACAAATGATTGCCGATGGAGCGACTTTGTTTACAGAAGTTGGCCCAGGAAAAGTATTGGCTGGTTTAATTGCAAAAATTGATAAAGAAGCAGCTACTGCTAATGCGTAATCTTTAGTATTCAGTTACTGACTATAAATAAAAATCCCAAATAATCAAATTGATCATTTGGGATTCTTTTTATCTGAAAACTATAACCTAAGAACGAATCTTCTGTTCCCATTTCCAAGCACTGGCCATAGCTTCGTCTAAAGTTGATTTTGCTTTCCAACCTAATACATTATTGGCTTTATCAGTATTAGCATAAGCTTCGGTGATATCACCTTCTCTTCTTGGACAAATTTTATATGGAAGTTTTTTTCCGCTTACTTTTTCAAAACTTTTAATCACTTCCAATACAGAACTTCCTTTTCCAGTTCCTAGATTGAAAGTTTCAACTTTTTCAACATTCTTTTTGTTCAACAAACGTTGCAAAGCAATTACATGAGCTTTCGCCAAATCTACTACGTGAATATAATCCCTAATTGCTGTTCCGTCAGGCGTAGGATAATCGTCTCCAAAAACCGATAATTCCTTACGCAATCCAAAACCGGTTTGGGTAATAAAAGGCACTAAATTTTGTGGTACTCCCAAAGGCAATTCCCCAATTTCAGCAGAAGGATGCGACCCAATCGGGTTGAAATAACGCAACAAAATTGCATTAATGTTACTCACTCTGGTCACTTCGGTTATAATTTCTTCACCTATTTGCTTAGTGTTTCCATAAGGAGACATCGCTGTTTGAACAGGTGCATTTTCGGTAATCGGCATTACTTCGGCTTGGCCATAAACGGTACAAGATGAACTAAAAATAAAATTAGCCTCTTCCTTTTTCTCTAATTCCTGTAAAATATAAACCAAAGCGGCTATGTTGTTTTCATAATACAACAACGGATTTTCAACGCTTTCCCCAACTGCTTTGGATGCTGCAAAATGAATAACACCTTTTACATCATTATGTTTTTGGAAAAAGTCCTGAACGCTTTTTTTATCGCGCAAATCCAATTTTTCAAAAATTGGCAATTTACCTGTAATCGCGACAATGCCTTTTAAAACTTCCTCAGAAGAATTAGAAAGATTATCAACAATCACAACGTCAAACCCCTCATTTTGCAATTCAACCACTGTATGGGAACCAATAAATCCCAAACCTCCCGTAACAAGTACTTTCATAATTTGTTTTTTTGTTAGTTTTTAATAGTTATTGCTTTTGTTTTTTGTGGGGTTTTAACAATAAGCGTATTTTGAATAAAATTATTTTAAATATTCTAAAACAGAATCTGTTATAAATTTAATTTGCTCATCATCAAGCTCTGTATGCATTGGCAACGAAATCACCTCTTTTACCAATTGATTTGTTACTGTGAAATCTTCTTCTTTGTAACGAACATCTAGATAAGCCTTTTGCAAATGCAACGGAATCGGATAATAAATAGCACATGGAATTCCTTTATTCAACAAATGCTGCATCAATCCGTCACGATCTTTTCCAATAATTCGCAATGTGTATTGATGAAAAACATGATCGTCTCCATTAGAATCAAACTCAGGAGTAATAATATTGGAATGACTTGATAAAGCTGCATTATATTTAGCAGCCGCTTCACGACGGGCTTTATTGTAAGTATTCAAAAAAGGCAATTTAGCATTTAGCACCGCTGCCTGAACACTGTCCAAACGAGAATTCACTCCCACAACATCATGATGATAACGCTCATACATACCGTGGTTCACTATTCCTCTGATTTTGTGTGCCAATGCATCATCATTGGTAAAAATAGCTCCACCATCACCGTAACAACCTAAATTCTTAGAAGGGAAGAAAGAAGTTGAACTCACATGACCGATAGTTCCGGCTTTCTTTTTAGTCCCGTCAGAGAAAGTACAATTTGCTCCGATAGCCTGAGCATTATCCTCAATTACATATAATTTATGTTCATTGGCAATAGCCATAATAGCTTCCATATTGGCAGCGCGTCCAAATAAATGAACTGGCACAATAGCTTTGGTTCTTGGAGTAATCGCTTTTTTGATCGCTTCAGTCGAAATATTCATATTATCTAGATCAACATCAACCAAAACCGGAGTCAATTGCAACAAAGCAATTACCTCAACTGTAGCAGCAAATGTAAAATCGGCAGTAATAACTTCATCTCCTGGTTTCAATCCCAATCCCATCATGGCAATCTGCAAAGCATCAGTTCCATTAGCACATGGAATTACATGCTTCACATCTAAATATTCTTCTAATGATTTTTGAAAACTATGAACCTGTGGCCCATTAATGTAAGTGTTGGTATCCAAAACTTCTTGAATCGAAGCATTAACGGTTGCCGCGATTTTATCATATTGACCTTTTAAGTCAACCATTTGTAATTTTTTCATGTATTCTCTTTTAGCATCCTATGCTTTTCACAGGAACAATTAATAGAAGTAACAAGTTTTTAAGTCCAAATTTATCACCAATCAGGGCTACCAAAACAAGCGCAACAAAATTAGTTATTTAATGAGTTTAAACCAATCAAATAATACAAAGAAAATGTATTTTTACAAAAAAAAATATCGATGCATTTTCTTTATAATTTAACCATTCTATTTACTTCCCTTTTATTAAAATTCGTCGCACTTTTCAATCCAAAAATGAAACTTTTTGTTGATGGAAGAAAAAATGTTTTTGCCATTTTGGAACAAAAAATAGCACTCAATGACCAGACAATATGGTTTCATGCTGCATCTTTAGGCGAATACGAACAAGGTTTACCAGTGATTGAAGAAATCAAAAAAAGCCATCCAGCCCATAAAATCATAGTTACTTTTTTTTCGCCTTCGGGTTATGAAGTCAGAAAAAATAACACTATTGCCGACGTTACTGTCTACCTGCCATTGGACACTCAAAAAAATGCCAAACGCTTCTTAGAACTGGTACATCCGGAACTTGTTTTCTTTATCAAATATGAGTTTTGGATTAACTATTTAAATCAATTGCAAAAACAAAAGATTCCCACTTATTTGATTTCGGGCATTTTTAGGAAAAAGCAATTATTCTTCAAATGGTATGGCGGTTTTTATAGAAAAGCATTAGACAACTTTACCTATTTCTTTGTACAAAATGAAAATTCAAAAAAACTGATCACCGAATTAGGCAAAACAAATGTTATTGTTTCCGGCGACACCCGATTTGACAGAGTTGTTACTATTCTGGAAAAAGACAACACTTTGGATTTTATAGCCCAATTTAAAAACAACAAAACCACAATAGTAATAGGAAGTTCATGGCCAAAAGATGAAGCAATACTAGCAGAATACATCAATTCCTGCAAAGATGAAGTCAAATTCATTATCGCACCGCACAACATAAAACCGGAACAAATCAAACAGCTGCAAAATAGTATCACTAAAAAAACAGCACTTTTCTCAGAAAAGGAAAACAAGGATTTATCTCAGTTTGACGTGTTTATTGTGGACACCATTGGCATTTTGACCAAAATTTATAGTTATGCTGACATAGCCTACGTAGGAGGTGGTTTTGGAAACCCTGGAATTCATAATATACTGGAGCCTGCTACTTTTGGAATCCCTATAGTAATTGGTCCGAATTATTCTCATTTTGATGAAGCCGTCAGTTTGGTAAAAATCGAAGGTTGCATCTCAATATCTGATTTTAAAGAACTCGAAACCACATTTTCAACACTGATCCAAAATCCAAATTTGAAAAAAGAAAAAGGAGAAATATGCTACAATTTTGTACAAGAAAATAAAGGAGCAACTAACCGTATTTTGGAAAAAATTACTCACAATAAAAGCTCAAAATAAAAAAATTAGAGCCATTTTAGACCCTTAAAAAGGCAGTCCAATCCCATAAAAATATAGAGATTTTTTATTTTTTATAGTTATTTACTTATTTTTTATTACTTAAAAGAAAAAGCTAACCTCCTGATTGGAAATAATTTTTAAAAAATAAATGAAAAAATATTTTACGTATTAAAAATTTTATATCTTTGCCACGAATTAATAATTAACCTTTATATTAAATTAAGATGAAAAAAGTATTTTTAAGTTTAGCTGTTGTTGCTGTATTAACTGTTGTATCTTGTAAAAAAGCTGATGCTCCTGCTGAAGAGGCTGTAGCTGCTGACACTACTGCTGTTGCTGCTGACACTACTGCTGCTCCAGCTGCTGACACTACTGCTGCTCCAGCTGCTGACACTACTGCTGCTGCTCCAGCTGCTGCTCCAGCTAAGTAATTTCAAATTACACTAGAAAAAAATAAGCTGCTTAAATGCAGCTTTTTTTATGAAATAAAGTTAAAAAAAATTATATTTTATTTCTACAACACAGTGTTCCAAAAAAAATACCGCTCCAACTTGGAACGGTATTTTTTTTCTTTTCAATTTCAAAAAAATCAGTCTAAAAAGACCAAATCATTATTATCCGAAAAGTCCAGAATTTCGGAAACAGATGCAGATTTCACAATTTCATCAATCCCCTTCTGAACCCTCAATTCGGTCGTATATTTTCTACTTAAAGCAAAAGGCGCCCCATCCAAAAATAATCTGAAAAAATACTTCCCCCCAGCTGATTTATGCTTATCGAAAGACGCTAAAGCAACATTGGCTTTAAAATACTCTATCGCCTCCTCGCATTCAAATTTGAGCTCATACTTCAAACTTGTGAAAATCACTTTACCTTTCTTAGAAGTAAACACAAATTTGTATGTATCATCAAATCTTTTACTAATCACAAAAGCCCCCATTATTTTGATTTTAGAATTTAGATTATCGATTTCAAAGACATTAAACTACTGACATCCAAAATAATCAGTCAGCGTTATTTGTACCAATAAAAAAAGCTCCAAACATTGTTTGAAGCTTTTTGTACTCAGAGCGGGACTTGAACCCGCACGAACATTGCTGTTCACTGGATTTTAAGTCCAGCGTGTCTACCAATTTCACCATCCGAGCATAAGACGATTTTGAGCGAAAAACGGGGCTCGAACCCGCGACCTCGACCTTGGCAAGGTCGCGCTCTACCAACTGAGCTATTTTCGCATTTCATTCTTAAAAGAACCACAATGTTTGTTTCACATTGCGGATGCAAATTTAGAACTTTTATTCAATTACACAAACCTTTTTTCTAAAAAAAACGAAGATAAAATTTAACATTCTGACAACCTTTAATTTAAAGAAAAAAGAAAAATTAGATTCAAGTCATAGTTTTCAGCTTTAATCACAATACAAACTGAAAACTGTGACTTCGACTAAAAATATAGAAACCTATTTCCTCGTCAACATCCGTTTAATTTCATTCAGTTTCATTAATGCTTCCACCGGTGTAATAGCATTTATATCCAAATTTACAATCTCTTCCTTGATTTCTTCCAACAAAGGATCATCCAGATTAAAGAAACTCATCTGCATTTCCTCTTTTTCCAATTTTATGCCGTTCAGTACGTCGCTCGAATGGTTTTTCTCCAATTTCTTCAACATCTTTTGCGCTCTTGAAATCACTAACTGAGGCATTCCGGCCATTTTTGCCACATGAATACCAAAACTATGCGCACTTCCTCCTTTTACCAGTTTTCGGATAAAAAGCACCGTATCTTTCAATTCTTTTACGGAAACATTGTAATTCTGAATTCGGGACATTGTCTCGGTCATCTCGTTTAATTCGTGATAATGAGTCGCAAACAATGTTTTGGCCTTAGATGGATGTTCATGCAAAAACTCGGCAATTGCCCAAGCGATCGAGATTCCGTCATACGTGCTCGTACCTCTTCCGATTTCGTCCAACAACACTAAACTACGTTCGGAAATATTATTCAAAATAGAAGCTGTTTCGTTCATCTCCACCATAAAAGTAGATTCTCCCATCGAAATATTATCCGATGCCCCTACTCTTGTGAATATTTTATCGACAATCCCCATTCTCACACTTTCAGCAGGCACAAAACTTCCCATTTGCGCCAGCAACACAATCAAAGCCGTTTGACGCAATATTGCCGACTTACCCGACATATTGGGCCCGGTAATCATAATCAATTGTTGGGTTTCCCTATCCAAATAAACGTCATTCGTGATATACGGAACCCCGACAGGTAATTGCTTCTCAATTACAGGATGTCTTCCCTCTTTAATATCCAATTCGAAAGTTTCGTCTATTTCCGGACAAACATATTTATTTTCGATTGCCAGTTGCGTAAAACAACACAAACAATCCAATTGCGCTACCAAATTAGCATTCATCTGAACCGGTTTGATATAGGTAGCCACCCAACTCACCAATTGTTCAAACAAATCGTTTTCTATCTTTTGGATTCTTTCCTCCGCTCCCAGAATTTTGGTTTCGTATTCCTTCAGCTCTTCGGTAATATAGCGTTCCGCACTTACCAGCGTTTGTTTTCTGATCCACTCGGCAGGAACTTTATCTTTATGCGTATTTCGAACTTCGATATAATAACCAAACACATTATTGAATGATATTTTTAATGAAGAAATTCCTGTACGTTCCGACTCTCTCTTTTCGATACCTTCCAAAAACTGTTTCCCGGAAGTCGATATTTCACGCAACTCATCCAATTCGGCATTAATCCCTTTAGCAATCGCATTTCCTTTGGCAATTGCCACAGGTGCATCCTGATTTAAGGTAGTCTGTATTTTTTCGCGTAACAAATCACAACTATGCAAATTGTCTCCAATTACTTTAACTGCTTCCTGAGGACTTTCCAAAGCCAATGATTTGATCGGAATAATAGCATCCAACGACTCTTTCAGGTACACTACTTCGCGAGGCGAAACTTTCCCGGTCGCAATTTTGGAAATCAAACGCTCTAAATCTGAAATCTGCTTGATTTGATTTTGAATATTTTTTAAAATATCTTGATTTTCTTTCAAATAAGAAACCACCTGATGACGGCTTTTAATTTTATTACTATCCTTCAAAGGCAAAGCAAGCCAACGTTTCAATAAACGTCCACCCATTGGCGAAAGCGTTTTATCAATTACATCAAGTAGCGTAACGGCATTCGGATTATAACTGTGATACAATTCGAGATTGCGAATCGTAAATCGATCCATCCAAACATAAGCATCTTCGGCAATTCGGTGGATTGCCGTAATATGCTGCACTTTGTTATGCTGCGTTTCGGACAAATAATAAAGAATGGCTCCCGACGCAATAATCCCTTCCTTTAATTCCTCGACACCAAACCCTTTTAAAGAAACGGTTTGAAAATGTTTAGTCAATGTTTCAAGCGCATAATCTTCTTTGAAAATCCAATCTTCTAAATAAAAATTATGAAAATCCTCTCCGAAAATCTCTCGGAATTCACTTTTATTATTTTTTGGAACCAAAACCTCACTCGGGTTGAAATTTTGAAGCAATTTATCCACATACTCCGAATTACCTTGGGCAACAAGAAATTCGCCTGTAGAAACATCCAAAAAGGAAACACCGATAGTTTTATTGGCTAAATAAACCGCGGCCAAAAAGTTGTTGGTTTTAGAATGTAAAACCTCATCATTCATCGAAACTCCAGGAGTCACAAGTTCGGTTACTCCACGTTTAACAATAGTTTTGGTCATTTTGGGGTCTTCCAATTGATCACAAATAGCCACACGAAGCCCTGCTTTAACCAATTTAGGCAAATAAGTATTGATTGAGTGATGCGGAAAACCAGCCAATGCCGTTTCAGTCTCAGAACCCGCTCCTCTTTTAGTCAATGTAATCCCTAAAATTTTTGAAGCTCTAATAGCATCTTCCCCAAAAGTCTCATAAAAATCACCAACTCTAAACAACAAACAGGCATCGGGATATTTCCCTTTGATTTCGTTGTATTGCTTCATTAACGGAGTCTCTTTGACTGTCTTTTCTTTTGTTGCCAAAATTGTACTAATTAAAATGAATATAAAATGCAGCGAATTTATAATTTTATACCGCAAAAAGCTAAGATGGAAAAAAATTAAATTACTTTTAAGAAAAAGTTACAATACAATTTTGTTAATTTGTACAAAATCTGAATCAAATACTAGGAAATACTATGAAAAAATTACTTCTATTAGCTATGCTAACCATCTTAGGAACAACAGTTTCTAACGCCCAAGAGACTTCAAAAAAGGCTAAAAAAGCAAAAACAACTGCAGCTGCATTACCAAAAGTAGAAGGTGCAGGAATGGTTTTTGAAAACGAAACTATCGACTACGGAACAATCGCCCACAATGCTGATGGTAACCGTCAATTTGTTTTCACTAACAATGGTAACAAACCATTGATTATCACAAACACTCAAGGATCTTGTGGATGTACAGTTCCAACTACACCAAAAGAACCAATTGCTCCAGGAGCAAAAGGAGTTATTGGAGTAAAATATGCTACTGACAGAGTAGGTCCTTTTACAAAACAAGTAACTGTAACTTCGAATGCTGAAGGGCAACCAACTAAAGTCCTTACCATAAAAGGAACTGTTTTACCAGATGCTGCACCTGCTGCAACAAAAAGCTAATATTACTTTTTAATAAAATAAAAAAAGGCTTCCTGATTTTTTGGGAAGCTTTTTTTATAAAAGCAATTACCAAAACAATGAGAAAACTTGAAAACAGCGAACTAGAAAGAAAATCAATTGAAGATTTCAAAAAATCCGAAAAGACACCTTTGATTTTAGTTTTGGACGATATCCGCAGTTTACACAATATTGGTTCTGTTTTTAGAACCGCTGATGCATTTTTAATCGAAAAAATAATCCTTTGCGGCATCACCGCCACTCCCCCAAATAAGGAAATCCACAAAACTGCTTTGGGAGCAACCGAAACAGTCGCATGGGAACATCATGAAAATATACTGGAAGTTATTTCAAATTTAAAAGAAGAAAATGTAATTACTCTTGCCATCGAACAGGTAGAAAGTGCTTATTTTCTACAAGATTTCAAAGTAGATAAAAACCAAAAATATGCTCTAATATTCGGAAATGAAGTTTATGGCGTTGCTCAGGAAGCCGTAGCTTTATGTGACGGCTGCATCGAAATTCCGCAATTGGGAACAAAACACTCGCTGAATATTTCGGTAAGCGCCGGAATTGTGGTTTGGGATCTGTTCAAACAATTCAATTTTTAACTAATCATTTTATCTAATAAACTTCTAAACAAAGTTTTGCATTTTGATTTAAAAGTTTATTTTTATAAAATGAAAACTATCCCCCACATAAACATAGTATTACTTTTTGCATTTTTATTTTTTAATTATAGTAATGCAACACCTAACCTCAATCCTCCAAAAAAAGGATTTATAAAATCAAATTATTTTCTTGCCAATGTTGCCCCAACAATAACCGCAACGGGAGATCAGGCTTATTGCCCTTTAAGTAATATCAATATTGTAACCTCTATAACCATTACTGACCCTGACGACTCCGGTACTGATGCTGTTTATATTCAGATTTCATCGGGTTATGTCAATGGAGAAGATATATTAACTCTTAATAATGCTTTATCCCATACCACAATCACAAGTAGCTGGAGTTCAACTGAAGGCAAACTGACACTAAAAAGCCCCACAGGAATCCCGGTAACTTATATCGATTTTGAGAACGCCATAAAGGACATTCAATTCAGCAGTTCATCAGCAACCCCTTCTGGAATCAAAAATTTCTCAATCAGTATTGGACAAGCCAATTATTTACCCAGAAACGGCCATTATTACGAATACGTGCCAAGTTTAGGCATTAGCTGGACAAATGCAAGAGCCGCAGCTGACATTAGAACCTATTATGGACTTAAAGGCTATTTAGCTACGCTTACAGCAGCAGATGAAGCTCAATTAGCAGGAAAACAAGCACCTGGAGCAGGCTGGATTGGAGGAAGCGATTCAGAGACTGAAGGAGTTTGGAAATGGATGACAGGACCAGAAGCAGGTACCATTTTTTGGAATGGACTAACGAATGGCTCAACTCCCAATTTTGCTTTTTGGAATACTGGTGAACCCAATCAAGCAGGAGACGAAGATTATGCCCATATCACAGCACCAGGAGTTGGAATTCCAGGTTCTTGGAACGATTTACAAGAAGCAGGTAATCCAAGCGGCAGTTACCAAGCCAAAGGATATATTGTAGAATATGGAGGAACTCCCGGAGATCCCGTTTTACAACTTTCAGCCAGTACTAAATTAACCGTCGCATCAATAAGTAGTACAACACCAGCATCAAGATGTGATGCAGGAACCGTAACGCTTAAAGCAACAGCCACTATTGGGACAATCAATTGGTATGACTCTTTAACTGGGGGCAATTTTATGGGAACTGGATCGAATTTCACCACTCCAATAATAAATACAACCACCACTTATTATGTTGAAACCACCACTACAAACTGCACAAGCAAAAGAACAGCTGTAGAGGCCAAAATAATTATTACACCAACAGTCACAAACACAAACTCACCTGTTACCAATTGTGGCCATGGCTTATTTACATTAATGGCCACACCTTCTGTTGGAACAATAAATTGGTATTCACAAATAGGAGGAACAGTTGTCGGCAACGGAACATCTTATATTACTCCTACAATCAACAGTAATACGACTTATTATGCCGAAGCCATAAACAACGGTTGTACTAACAATACAAAAGTCCCTATCCAATTGATTGTATACCCATTACCCGCAGTCACTGATCAAACCGTCGAAAAATGCAACTCCAGTTCTATCACCTTGGACGCATCGATTCCTAACATGAAATATCTTTGGAGTACAGGCGAAACTACACAAACAATTACTGTTTCAACAACAGGTATTTATACAGTGGATGTAACAAGCCCAGCGCCCCAAAACTGCACTAGCAAAAAAACAATTACAGTTATCGAAAACAACAAACCTGAAATAAAAAACATAACAGTTGATGATACAACAGTTACTATAGAATTGGTAAAAGCCGAAAATCATTTTGAATTCTCGATTGACGGACTTAACTATCAAGATTCTAATGTATTCACGAATGCCCCTAGTGGATTACAAACCGCTTATGTTCGTGACCGCAACCAATGTACGACCGATACGAAGACTTTCATCGTTATCATTGTTCCTAAGTTTTTCACGCCAAACAATGATGGATATAATGATGTATGGGAAGTAAAAGGATTGGCAGATTATCCTCTCGGTGAGGTTACACTTTTTGACCGTTACGGAAAATTGATTACCCAACTCAATAGTTACAACCGAAGCTGGGACGGAACTTTGAACAAAAGAGCCTTACCCGCAACCGACTATTGGTATGTGCTAAAATTGGATCCGCAAAGCCCTGAAGTGAAAGGCCATTTCTCTTTAAAAAGATAATACTAGTTGCTTTTTTCTTGGATAGATTTTAAAATAAAAAGATAATCCTCTTGTTTGTTTACAAAATCACGATCAGAAATATCGATGATTAAAACATTCAAATCGGTTTGGGTTTTTATATATTCCAGATATCCTTTGCTTATTTTTTCCAAGTATTCAGCGGTGATATCTTGCTCGTAACTTCTGCCTCGGGTTTTTATATTTTGCAGCAGTCGGTTTGTATTTTGATAAAGATAAATATACAAATCGGGCTTTGGCATTTCTTTATAAATAATATCAAACATCGTACGATACAATCTGAACTCGTCCTCCTCCAACGTGATTTTTGAAAAAAGCAAAGATTTAAAAATATGATAATCGGCTATAATAAAATCTTTGAACAAGTCAAATTGCGACAAATCATCGGATAACTGCTGATACCTATCGGCCAGAAAAGACATTTCTAAGGAAAAAGCATAACGGCTTTGATCTTCATAAAATTTTGGCAAAAATGGATTATCCGCAAAGCGCTCCAAAACTGTCTTGGCATTAAAATCTTCGGCCATTTTTAACGCCAAGGTTGATTTTCCGGCACCGATATTCCCTTCTATCGCAATGTAGTTGTATTGGTTTAATTTTATTCCATCCAAAGGACGTTCTAACTTTTGGACTATTTCGCAAATACTGTCATCTGGAGTTGTCTGAATGAGTTCCGGAATTGTTTTTTTCAGAACGGGATGAACCCAGTCTATACTCAAATCCTGAACAGGCAACAAAACAAATTTTCGGTTTTGCATTAGCGGATGCGGAATTTGAAGATGATCCAATTCAAGGATTTCATCATCAAAAGCAATCAAATCAATATCAATTATTCTGGATTGGTAACCCGCATTTTCGTTGCGGATACGCCCCAGCTTTTTTTCTACCTGCAAAACAAGTTCCAAGATTTTTTGAGCAGAATTCGTAGAATGCATAAGTAAAGCACAATTATAAAACGCCTCACTTTCAAAACCCCAAGCAGGAGTTTCATACAAATGAGAAACTTTTATAATGGTTCCAATTTCCTGATGAATCAATTCGAGACACAATTCAATGTTTTTCAAACGGTTGCCTTGATTGCTCCCCAAGGATAAAATAACTTGATGCTGTAATTCCATATTAGGCACAAATTAAGCAAAAGAATTTTAGAATAGCAGTATATTTGCCCATAGTGTTTTAATTTATTTTCAGCATTAACTGTAACAAATAAACACTTCTAACAACTTATCAAAAAATATTGTATATGAGATTTTTAGGGAATGTAATGGCTACCATTATTGGTATTTTTATTTTTTTCATGTTGTTTTTCTTTGGAATAATCTTAATCGGAACCATTTTTGGTGAAGAAGAAGGGGTTGAAGTCAAAAGTAATTCGGTTATCGAATTAAACTTAAAAGATATTTCCAATGATTATGCCGGTAAATATAAAGACCCTTGGATGGATGTCTTTTCAGAGAAAAAAAGTGTTGGACTATCCGATATCATCAATGCCATAGCTATTGCAAAAACAGATAGCGATATTAAAGGAATTTCGATCTTAAATCAAGATTCTTCATTAGGCTTGGCTCAAAGTAAGGAACTAAGAGAAGCTTTGAATGATTTCAAAAAATCAGGGAAGTTTGTTATGGCTTACGCCAATGACTATTCACAAAGGGATTATTATCTAAACTCCGTTGCTAATACCATTTATTTGAATCCAGCAGGAGATTTTGATTTCAAAGGACTATCGACCGAGATAATGTTCTTTAAGGATCTACAGGAAAAAACAGGAGTTAAAATGGAAGTCATTCGTCACGGAAAATACAAAAGTGCCGTTGAGCCTTTCCTTGAAAACAAAATGAGTGACGCCAACAGAGAACAAACTACTGCTTTATTGCATTCCGTTTGGAGTTCTATTCTTGAGGATATTTCAGAAAGCCGTCATATTTCTACAGCCAGATTGAATGAAATCGCGACAGGATTATTGGCCCGCACTCCGGAAATGGCTAAAGAAAACAAACTTATTGACGTTATCGCCTACGAAGACGTTTATCATGATGCCATCAAAAAAGCATTAAAAGTAAAGGGAGATGAAGATTACAACAAAGTATCAATAACCGATTACACAAAAAAAACAGCAACAACTGCCGTAATTTCAGAGTCAGACAATCAAATTGCTGTGATTTATGCGCAAGGTGAAATTCACGGTGGTGAAGGTGATGTCAATGAAATTGGCGAAGGCTCCATGCGTCGTTCTTTTCAGGAAGCAAGAAAAAACAAAGACATCAAAGCTGTTGTCCTTCGTATAGACAGTCCCGGGGGAAGTGCCTTGACATCCGATTTGATTTGGAGAGAAATCGAATTGACCAAAAAAGTAAAACCAGTTGTAGTATCGATGGGTAATTATGCAGCGTCAGGAGGTTATTACATTGCGTGCAACGCCAACACCATTTTTGCAGAGCGCAACACCATTACTGGTTCTATTGGAGTTTTTGGGGTTTTACCAAACTTCAGCCGTTTGACAACAAAAATCGGGATCAATACCGAACAAATAATGACCAATGAAAATGCAAAATACAGTCCATTCGTTCCTTTAAATGAAAAATTCAAAGCTGTAACATTGGAAGGTGTTGAGAGAGTTTACAAAACATTTGTAACGCATGTTGCCGAAGGACGAAAAATGACTTTTGCCCAAGTAGATTCAATTGCTCAAGGCCGTGTTTGGACAGGGACTGAAGCCAAAAAAATTGGTTTGGTTGATAAAATCGGGAATTTAAATGACGCCATAAAAGAAGCTGCTTCCTTGGCAAAAATCAAAGATTACTACACACAAAACTTCCCTGAATACGAAAAAGATTTTAGCGAATTATTTGAAAAATTACCTTTCGCTAAATCAAAAGAAGAGCTTATCAAAGAAGAATTGGGCGAAGAAAATTATTTTGTTTTGCAGCAAATTAAAAAAATACAAATGCAAAAAGGAATACAGGCTCGAATGCCCTTTGAAATTACAATCCATTAATTCTACAAATCATAAACCCTTTCAAATCAAAACGAAAGGGTTTCTTTTTTCAAAAAACCTCGTGTTAAAAAATCATAAAATAAAACTAAAGAATAGCATTTCCATAATCCTTTTGAAAAACAAACGTTATATTCGTATGAAAGTTTTACAAAACAATTAATCCGTAAACGATTATTTTTGTAAAAAAAGTAACCCAATTTACCTACTCTATTATGTTAAAGAAAATTTTAAAAATCACCGGAATTGTATTGGTCTTAATGGCAGCTTCCCTATTTGCCATTCCCTATTTTTTTAAAGATCAAATAAAAGCAAAAATTACCGAGGCCATCAACAAGAAAGTAGATGCCAAAATTTCCTTTTCGGATGCCGATTTGAGTCTTTTCAAAAATTTCCCTAAGGCAACAGTAACACTCAATAAATTATTGATTATTAACAAGGCCCCTTTTGAGGGAGACACCCTAGTATCTTTGGGCGAATTAAATTTGAATATGTCTGTAAAAGAATTATTCAAAGGTGAAGGAGAACCTATGGCGATTGAAGGAATCACTTCTAAAAACGGTTTCATTAATATCATTTTCAATAAAGATGGAGTTGGAAATTTTGACATCGCTTTGAAAGAAAACAATCCCAAAGAAGAGGAAAAAAGCAAACCAATGTCTTTTAAAATCCAAAAATACCAAGTTGAAAATTTCAAATTCAAATACTTTGATGAAGCTTCGCAAATAAAATTAGTTATCGACAGTCTCAACCACGAAGGAACTGGAGATTTCAATGCCTCAAAATTGGATTTAGACACCAAGTCAACAGCCAAAGTATCATTTGACATGGGCAAAATCAATTATATGAGAAATGTTGCCCTATCATTGGACGCTGTTCTTGGAATTGATTTGGAGAAAAGCAAATACACATTTAAGCAAAACAAAGCTTTAATCAATCAATTGCCGTTGGAATTTGACGGGTTTATTCAAATGGTTGATGCTGGACAAGTTTATGACTTGAAATTCAAAACCCCAACTTCTTCATTCAAAAACTTCTTGGGATTAATTCCTGCGGCTTATTCATCAAGTTTGGCCGGCGTAAAAACAACCGGAGACTTTACAGTTAATGGATTTGCCAAAGGTATGCTTACGGATACCACTGTCCCAAAATTCAACATTGCAATTGCTTCGAACAACGCTTCATTCCAATATCCGAACTTGCCTAAATCGGTTCAAAGCATTATCATCGACACCAAAATCATAAACGAAACTGGGGTAATGAATGACACCTATGTGAATCTTGATAATCTTTCATTCCGAATCGACCAAGATGTATTTAATGCTAAAGCCAATATAAAAAACATCAGCACCAATGCAGTGATTGATGCTGCTTTGAAAGGAACCATCAATTTGGCAAATGTCACCAAAGCCTATCCGGTAAAAATGGACAAACCACTTACCGGAATTTTGAAAGCAGATGTAACTACCAAATTTGATATGGCTTCGGTTGAAAAAAGTCAGTACCAAAACATAAAAAATGCAGGAACTATCGGTCTTACCGGATTTAATTATGCCGATGCCAATGGTAAAAACATGATTATCAGTAATGCATTAGTTCAATTTAACCCGAGTCAGGTTCATTTGAAACAATTCAATGCCAAAACCGGGAAAAGTGACCTTAGTGTAACAGGGGTTTTGGAAAATTTCTATGGTTTTATGTTCCGCAAACAAGAACTGAAAGGAAACTTCAATTTAACTTCCAATCAATTGGTTGTTGATGATTTCATGACCACCAGCACTGCTCCTGCTTCTACCGGCAAAACAGAAACTACAACTGCCAAAACTAAAAAAGAAGAACCTTTAAAAATACCGGCTTTCTTAAATTGTTCGCTAACAGCAAAAGCCAATACCGTTTTGTATGACAACCTAACATTAAAGAATGCTTCTGGAAAAATGATTATCAAAGATGAGAAAGTTACTTTAGAAAATGTAAAAACATCCATTTTTGGGGGAGTAGTTGGTTTGAGTGGTTCTGTCTCAACAAAAACAAAAACTCCTGTATTTGATATGAATTTAAACTTGAATCAAGTTGATATTCAGCAAAGTTTCACTCAATTGGATATGTTCAAAAAAATAGCTCCAATTGCGGGTGTTGTCAATGGAAAAATCAATACCAACGTCAAATTGAACGGAAATCTTGATGCTGTTGAAATGACCCCGGACTTAAAATCTATTTCTGGAGATTTGATTGGACAATTACTATCTTCAACCATAAATACAAACAGCTCCACTATGTTAAAAGCATTAGGCTCCAATTTGAAATTTATTGATGTAAACAAAATAAATCTTAATGATATCAAAGCGGCTCTTACTTTTGAAAATGGAAAAGTAAATGTAAAACCGTTTACGGTCAAATACCAAGACATTGAAGCAGTTGTTGGAGGTTCACACGGTTTTGACCAAAGCATGAACTATAACATCAAATTCAACGTTCCTGCCAAATATCTAGGCAAAGAAATCAATGCCTATATCTCAAAAATGTCGCCAAGTGACGCAGCCAAATTCGAGAACATTCCAGTAACAGCATTGATGACCGGAACCTTTAGCAATCCGAAAATATCTACTGATATGAAAACGGTGGCAAGCAATTTAACCATGCAATTAGCCAAACAACAATCGGATAAATTGCTTAAAAAAGGAGGTTCTGAACTTGACAAATTAATCAATAAAAACACCAAACCAGACACCGACACCACTAAAACCAATGCCCAAAAAGAGGACATTAAAAAGAAAGCCGGTGATTTACTTAATGGTTTGTTTAAAAAGAAAAAAACCACTGAAACTACAACACCTTAAAAACTAATCAATTAAAAATACCGTCATATAACATAAATTGTGACGGTATTTTTAATTGATTAGTTTTTTTTTTTAAAGGTCTGAATTCAAAAATGAAATCCCTTTCATTAACATTAATCCCATATCTTTTTCATACCCCTCTAGTTCCAGTTGAGCTGTTTATAAAAAGAAAAATATTATTATACGCGTTGCTTTTTTAATTACACTATTTCAAGAAAGTTATATTATTGTTTTATCAACCTTCTATAATTTTTATTCGTTTTGTAATCGTAATGCGAGTCTTTTTTTTAACTATTATTCAACAAGTTATGAAATCATAAAACAAACGTGGTTACCAAATCATCATAAAAAATTTGTCAGCTTTTGATTGTTTTACAAATGAAATTTTTTTTTCAGTGGCACAAAATTTGGTATTCATTTATAAAATTAATATTAACTTTAAATTTTTGTTATTATGAACCTTGTAAAACGTAACTCGGCAATTAATTCTGCATGGCCAATGTTGTTTGACAATTTTTTTAATCGCGATGCATTTAAGGAAGGTAATTTAAATTTTTATGATGACCGTACCTCAATCCCTGCGGTTAACATCAAAGACAATCCAAAGGCCTATGCTCTTGAAATGATAGCTCCGGGAATGGAAAAAACAGACTTCAAAATCGAACTAGAAAATGATGTCCTTACCATTACCGCTGAAAAAAGTACTCAAAACTCAGACGCTGATGAAGGAGTTTATTCCAGAAAAGAATTTTCATATCAGTCACTGCGCAGAAGTTTCACTTTCCCTCAGGATATCGTTGACAAAGACCGAATTGAAGCAAAATACAAAGATGGTATCTTGTATATCACGATTCCAAAAAGAGAAAACACAACTAACAATACAATTAGACAGATTGAAATTTCTTAAACTAAAAAAAGTTGCCCTTTTCCCGGGCAACTTTTTGTTTTATATACAAACGCTTTACTATCAATAAAAACTAACAAGTTAAGATTAATGAATTCTACAAATTAATCGACACGACATATCCCTCAAAGCTTCGAACATTAAAAACAGTTCCGTCTTCAAAAATAAGGTACTGCCCTTTGATTCCCATCAGTTTTCCTTTGTAATTTGGTGTTTTATCCAGATTCAGACTGTTGACTTTTTTTGGGTAATGCAATACCGGAAAATGCATATCGTAAACATCATTTTTATCCGGATGATAAAACTCCTGCACCTCAGCGGGGATTAAACTTTCCAACTTGGATCGCTCGGCAACAAGATCAGCATGTGCTAATTCATTTTGAACCATTTTTCGCCAATTGGTTTTATCGGTATAATGACTTTTAAGTGCCACCTCGGTAATTCCTGCCAAATAACGATTTGGTACCTCAACAATGGATATGGCCTGACTTGCTCCTTGGTCAATCCATCGAGTAGGCATTTGAGATTTTCGGGTCACCCCTACTTTTACTTCACTCGACAATGCCAAATAAACAATGTGAGGTTGTAGCTGTACTTGCTTCTCGTATTCCAAATCACGATCTTCAATTCCAAGATGAGCAGTGCTCAACTCCGGTTTCATAATCCAATCACCTACTGCGGGACTTGAATAGAAACAATCGTAACAAAATCCCTGACGGAATATTTTTTTCTTTTTACCGCAATTCAAACATTGATAACCCTCGAAGTTAATTTCCAACTCTTTGTTCAACACCTGATTCATGTTCAAAAAACTGTTTTCGAAAACCAAATAATATTGAATGGGATCCCCAAATTCGGTTTGCATTTTAGAAAGTACTCCTTGGTAAGTCATTATTATTTTAGATTGAAGATTACGATTTCTGATTTTAGATTTACGCTCAATATTTTAAACTTCGAATTTTTATTTTTAAGGTCCGAAACTAAGATTTTTGATTGTAGATTAACGTTTTTTAGATTGCTGAATTTCTATCTTTAAATAGAATCTTTCCCAAAAATAAAGCCGTTTTTTATAAAAATATACTATTTTTGGTATTATTGCAAAGTTAATATTTGTATATCGATATTCAAATCTTAAATTATTGTCTTTTTGTACAAGAGGGAAAAAATCAAAATCTGAAATCGTTAATCAATAATCACAAACCTATGCCATTATCAATTATCAATTCCATCGCTTCTTGGTTTTTGAAACAAAGAATTCACCAGATTGAACTTTTTCTGAAATATCCAAATGAGGTTCAGGAAGAATTGTTAATGAATTTAATTCGTTCCTCTGAAGAAACTGTTTTTGGCAAAAAATACGATTATGAATCGATAAAATCATACAAAACCTTTACCGAAAGAATTCCGATTTCGACATACGAAGATTTAGAACCTTATATTGAACGCACCAGAAAAGGCGAGCAGAATGTGTTATGGGAAACCCCAATAAAATGGTTTGCCAAATCCAGCGGAACTACCAATGCAAAAAGTAAATTCATCCCCGTAAGTAACGAAGCACTGGAAGATTGCCATTACAAAGGAAGCAAAGATTTATTGTGTTTGTATTTGAACAACAACGAAGAATCAGAGCTGTTTGTGGGCAAAAGCCTTCGATTAGGAGGAAGTTCGCAGATTTACGAAAACAACAATACTTTTTTTGGTGACTTATCGGCTATTTTGATAGAAAACATGCCAATTTGGGCAGAATTCAGCAGCACACCTAGCAGTAAAATTTCTTTGATGAGCGAATGGGAAACCAAACTTAGCGCCATCATCAACGAAACCATAAATGAAAATGTAACCAGTTTTGCCGGTGTTCCATCCTGGATGCTGGTTTTATTGAATAAAATACTGGAAGAAACCGGAAAACCAAACTTGATGGAAGTCTGGCCTAACCTGGAAGTCTATTTCCACGGAGGTGTGAGTTTTGACCCTTACAGGGAACAATATCACAAAATTCTGCCACATAACCAATTCAAATACTACGAAATTTATAATGCTTCTGAAGGGTTCTTTGCCATTCAGGACTTGAACAATTCCAGTGATTTATTGCTAATGCTGGATTATGGAATTTTTTATGAATTCATCCCGATGGACACTTTTGGCACTCCTGATCAAAAAGCCGTTCGATTGTCCGATGTTCAGTTGTTTAAGAATTATGCTATGGTAATTACTACCAATGGTGGCTTATGGCGTTATTTGATTGGAGACACCGTTCGATTCACTTCATTAAATCCAT
The DNA here is from genome assembly GCF_027111335.1 of Flavobacterium aquiphilum. Taxonomy (NCBI): domain Bacteria; kingdom Pseudomonadati; phylum Bacteroidota; class Flavobacteriia; order Flavobacteriales; family Flavobacteriaceae; genus Flavobacterium; species Flavobacterium aquiphilum. Next base: position 4,879,142 of record NZ_CP114288.1, read on the forward strand.
ATCGTATTCGAATTACGGGAAGAACCAAACATCATATCAATGTTTTTGGTGAAGAGTTAATGGTCGAAAATACCGATCAGGCAATTGCCAAAACCTGTCAAATTACCGAAACAGAAGTAGTCGATTATACCGTTGCCCCAATTTTTATGAAAGACAAAGAAAAAGGCGGTCACGAATGGATGATTGAATTTAAGAAAAAACCAAAAGACATTGCGGCTTTTCAAAAAACACTCGATGAAACCCTGCAATCCTTAAATTCTGATTACGAAGCCAAACGCTACAACAACATGACTCTTAACCCACTAGTGATTAATGTTGCCCGGGAACGACTGTTTTATGATTGGCTAAAAGAAAGCGACAAACTGGGTGGCCAGCACAAAATTCCGAGATTATCTAACAAAAGAGATTATCTGGAACAATTGAAAAAGATGCAGAATTAAACTCAAAATTGGCAACTATTGCAACTTGATTTCATTTATTTTAGAAACTAATTGCTCGGTTTCTGATAATGCAAATAGTATTTTTTGATAATAAATAATGTCGTCAGGATTCATTTTTTGACCTTTTTTATTCTCAAGCCATTTTTGGGCTGGTTGATGATTTTGAATAGTAAAAATCCATGTCGTTTCAGGAACATTTTCAAAAAATTGTGATTCGTTAATATACACGTGACCGTAATTCTTTTCCTTTGAAGAATACATTTCAAAATGCGGATTGCTGATGATACAATTGCCCTTTACACTAAATTCTGTAATAAACATATCGCTTTTTATTTTTTTTAGCGAATGAATCTGTTTGAGTTGCGAACCTAATTCTGTCAATACCCAAAAGACTTCGGCATTACCCGGATATTGAAAACCCATTCCAAAAGATTCTTTTTCTGCCGAACTGAAATTTGAAGAATGGAATATCGCATACATATAATCTAAACTATCAACAGCGGAAAAATTCTGCCTAAATTCAGGACGAACCTCTTTATTATTCGCCATGCATACATTTCCTTCGGGATTTTTCGTTAAAACAAAATATAAACCCGTTTTTTTAGCCATTTGATTAATTATTTCCTGGGTTAAAACTGGAATTTTCCTACCAAACAATTCGGTTACCATATCGAGTTTGTATAAAGAATTTATAGTAGAAAGATATTGGTCTAGCTCCATTGCAACATTAATTTAAAGCATTGGCTTTTACAAAGATAGATTTTATGTTTGATTTATTTGGTTCTGTAGGACAAAAGAATCAACGAAGAAAATATTAACATTTTAAAAAAATATTTAACTACTGGCACAGATGTTGATATTAACACTTAATTATGTTAAAAAATTGATTTATTATCAGCCTAAAAATGAAAAGAATGTAATTCTTACAATTTATTTTGTTTATACAAACGTTTAAAACAAATCGTAATCAGTTAATAATTAAAGACCATTAAATGAAATCAATTTCTAACCAGATTTTAGCGTATATTTTAATTTCGTTATGTATTGTTTTTACAGCGCACTTTTTTTATGCGATTCATATAAGAACCCAACACGAGACGGAAAAGTTAAACGAAAATTATGCTCGTGCAATCAAACGCCTAGCTATCTTTTCCGAGAAACCGATTCTGAACAAAGACATTAATCTAATTAAAGAAGATATTAATATTGAAGCTTTAGATGAAAATATTCTTTCCATCCAGATTTTAGATCAAAACAATAAGCTTTATGCAGGAGTATTGCGTACTAAAAATAGTATTCGTCCAATAAGTAATAATCAATTCCTTCCTTTACATCAGGATTCCATTATCAGACCGATCTTGTATCAAGGAAAAACGATAGGAAAAGTTGTTCTTTACATTAACGAAGAACCTTTGAAACAATATGTAGGAAAACTGAAATTCATTTTCTTCCTTGAATTATTGGCCTTTTTTTTGATTGTTGCCGTTATACTCTTTTTGGTACTTAAGATAGTGGTTATCAACCCTCTTTCAGCTTTAAAAAACTGGGTAACCTCAATTAATCTTGGTGAAAAGATGCCAGAAACAAAATTGTTTCACAGCGTTGAAATTAACACTATAATTGATTCTGTTTCCCAATTAACAGAACGCCTGACTGCTACTCTTAATGAAAATTTCAGCAAAAGCAATCAGATTTCGGAAAAAGAATCACTAATAACCTCGATAAGTACCAACTTGCCTGAAGGAATGATTTTCCGTCTTATTACTGACGATAAAGGTTCCAGAAAGTTTACCTATTTAAGTGGTTCATTTCAAAAAATATATGGTTACTCACCCGAAGAAGGAATTGCTGATCCTTTTCTTATATTTGGCCGTGTCGTTAAGGAAGACATTCAAACTTTATTGGATGCTGAGGCTGAATCTAAAAGAAATTTATCGACTTACCGAGTTGAAGTCCGCATGATCAATCCTGATGGATCTATCCGTGTGTCCCGATTTGTGTCAACACCAACTATTATGGAAGATGGCTCAGTAAGTTGGGACGGAATTGAACTTGATATAACAGATTTAAAAAAAGCACAAGATGATCTGTTTCAAAATCAATTCTTGCTGGAAAGCATAACCGATGGATTACCCGACAGTATTTTTGCAAAGGATCTGAATGGATGCTATTTGTTTGTTAATTCCGCATTGGCAAGAAGGGCAAATAAAACTCGTCAAGAACTTTTGGGAAAAAACAACAGTACCATTTTTCTTCCGCATCAAGCGAATAAAACATTGGAAAAGGACTTTGAGATTATGAAATCTGGTAAAACCCAGACTTTTGAAGAGCAATTAACCTCATCATCTGGAAATGGCACCTTTTTGACTACCAAAGGACCAATTAAAGATCCTGATGGTAAAATCGTTGGTTTATTTGGAATTGCCCGCGACATAACAGAACGTAAAAAAGCAGAAGAAAAACTGAGAGTTTCACAGGAAAAATTTGAACTTGCATTCAATTCCAGCACCAATGCTATTTTGATACAAGATGAACAAACTGGAAGATATTTGGAAGCCAATGCTTCGACCGCAAAAATATTTGGATACAGTCAAGACGAAATTTTAGGAAAGACCTCTTTAGAACTGAATTTTTACAGAAACCTAGCTTTTCGTGAAAAAATACTTAACTCCTTAAAAAATTATGGGCATATCCAAAATATGGAAATCTCAGGGCGTCACAAATCCGGAATGGATTTACACCTATTGCTGACAGTTACTCGTCTTTATATTGATGATAAACCTTTCCTGTATATCAATATGCAAGATGTTACAGAACGTAAGCAGGTAGAATTGGAGCTACAAAAACTGAATCTTGACAAAGACCGTTTTATATCTATTCTTGGACACGATTTAAGAGGCCCTGTAAACTCAATCATCGGACTATTAGATATTTTGAATATGAACATGAACGATATGAAGGAGGGGGAAATCAAAGAAATTATTTCTTTAGTCAATCACTCGGCAAGAAACACTTCCAAGCTACTAGATGATGTATTATTATGGGCTACAGCTAAGTCAGGTAAAATGAACTTCAATCCACAAAATTTGAATTTTACGGAAAACTGCCAGACAATTATCGAATTACTTCAATTCACAGCCAAATCCAAAAATATAGAAGTCGAACTGGTTAGCGAACCCTCATTAGAAGTTTACGCCGATAAAAACATGTTGGATACAATCATAAGAAATTTGATATCAAATGCCATAAAGTTCACCCATGACCATGGAAAAATTATTTTAAAAACTCAAAAAGATAATGAAAAAACTATCATATCCATTACCGATAATGGCGTAGGTATTTCTGCGAAAGACATTAGTAAAATCTTTGACAAATCACAATTATTCAGTTCAATAGGAACCAATGAAGAAAAAGGAACCGGTTTTGGATTGAAACTCTGCCAGGAATTCGTTGAAAAGCATGGCGGTAAAATTTGGGTTGAAAGTGAAGTTGAGATCGGAACTACTTTTTATTTTTCATTGCCAAATGCAAAATAAAACTAATCTGTTTTGAATTTAAAACAGCTAGGGATAATTATTTATTTGATCAACAAACGATAGGTTCAAGCTCATATTTTCAACAAATAATTGTCTAAAATTCAAAATCTTAAAATACTTGTTTGGGTTGCAAAAATTTCATAATTTTGCAACCCAATTTTATAATGTAAATTAAAGAAGAAGATGGATATCAAAAGAGTAGCAATAGACGCTGTAAATGAAACAATTGTGATGACAGTTGTTCACATGGATTACAAAGGACAAGTTGCAAAAAGACTGAACGAAAAAATGCCTTTGGCTCAAGTGAAAGGTTTCAGAAAAGGGCAAGTACCTAAAGACCTAGTTGAAAAACAATACGGAAAAGAAATTAAGAAGGAAGAAGTTAAGAAAGTTGTTGATTTGGCATTGGAGCGTTTTGTGCAATCTGAAAGATTGAACCTTTTGGGTACTCCCCTTGCTAAAGAAAACGAAAACTTGGATTGGAATGCTGAAGAATTAGTTTTCGAATTCGAAATTGGTTTGGTGCCAAACTTTGAATTAGACCTTGAAGCTAAAAATGATATCGTAAAATATATTGTTACTGCCGATGACAAATTAATTGACGGTCAAGTAGCACGTATCCAAAAACAATTTGGAAACGCAAATCCTGTTGAAAAAATTACCGCTGATGCTGATGTTACAGGAACTTTTACAAATGCTGAAAACGGAATTGACAACAAAACGACTTTCTCTTTAGACGTATTTAAAGACAAAGCTACTGCTGATTTGTTTATTGGTAAAGAAGTTGGAGATGTTGTAACCGTAAACACTAAAGGTTTATTTGAAGATGACCACCAATTGATGGACTATTTGAAAGTGGGTCATGATAACGTTCACACTTTGGCAGTCGATGTAGATTTTACAATCAGTGCTATCAATGTTTCTGAACCAGCTGAATTGAACCAAGAATTGTTCGACAAATTGTTCGGAGAAGGAAAAGTAGCTTCATTGGATGAATTAAAATTAAAAATCAAAGAAGATGCTGAGTCTCAATTTGCTGTACAAGCAGACCAAAAATTATTGGCTGACGTTCAAAACTTCTTGATTGAAAATACAAAATTTGATTTACCATCTGAATTCTTAATCAAATGGTTGCAAACAGTTGGAGAAAAACAATTGACTCAAGAAGAGGCTATAGTTGAATACGCAAGATCTGAAAGAGGTTTACGTTTCCAATTGATCGAAGGAAAAGCAATGGCTTCTAGCAATATCCAAATCACTTTTGAAGATTTGAAAGCATTTACAACAAACGCTATCAGACAGCAAATGGCTCAATTTGGACAAACAAACCCAACTGACGAAGAAGTTCAGGGAATTGTAGCTAGAGTATTATCTAATCAAGATGAAGTAAAAAGACTTTCTGACCAAGTTGTAGCAGCTAAATTACTTGATTTATTCAAAGAAAAGGCGAATCCAACTACTAAAGAAGTAACTTACGAAGAATTTATTGCAGCTTCTTACGGAGAATAAATTATAAAAAATAAGTATATTTGAGCGTCAAAAGATATTTTGTTTTGACGCTCTTTTGTTTAAATTAGGTCTAATAAAACTAAAATGATTTAAAAAAGAGTTCTGTTTGTTTATTAAAAAATGACAAACGAGACAGTTTGTCACAAAAAACAAAAAGGAACAACCTTTGCTTTACCTTTTAGACAAAAAACATTAGAAAATATACCTTATAAACTTATAAACTTTTTTAAAATGGACTACGGAAAAGAATTCAAAAAATTTGCAATTAAGGGTCAGGGAGTAAACGCAATGTATTATGACAAAATGATTGCAGCCATGAACCCAAAAAGTATGACCCCATACATCATTGAAGAACGCCAATTGAACATTTCACAATTGGATGTATTTTCGAGATTAATGATGGACAGAATTATTTTCCTTGGAACAGGAATTGACGATCAAATCGCAAACATCGTTCAGGCCCAATTATTATTCCTGGAAAGTGCCGATGCTTCAAAAGATATTCAGATTTATTTGAATTCACCCGGAGGAAGTGTTTATGCCGGTTTGGGAATTTATGACACGATGCAATACATTAAACCTGATGTTGCAACAATTTGTACAGGAATGGCCGCTTCGATGGGAGCAGTACTTTTGTGTGCAGGAGCAGCAGGTAAACGTTCGGCTTTGCCGCATTCACGCGTTATGATTCATCAACCGTCAGGAGGAGCACAAGGTGTTGCTACCGATATGGAAATAAACCTACGTGAAATGTTGAAATTGAAAGATGAGTTATACCAAATTATTTCTCACCATTCAGGGCAAACTTTCGAAAGAGTACACAAAGACAGCGAACGCGATTATTGGATGATTGCTGACGAAGCCAAAGAATACGGAATGATTGATGAAGTTTTAAGAAGATAAATAAAGTTAGAAATTAGAAATTAGAAGTTAGAAGATGAAAAGAAACAGCTAACTTCTAACTTCTAACTTCCAACTTCTAAGCTCAAAAGATGGCAAAACAAGTATTACAATGTTCTTTCTGCGGAAGGAAAAAACCGGAAACCAATTTATTGATTGCTGGAATCGATGCACACATTTGTGATAAATGCATCGAGCAGGCACACGGAATTGTTCTGGAGGAATTAAAAACAAACCGAGGTTCGAAACTGGTTGGTGATTTGATTTTAAAGAAACCAAAAGAAATCAGGGCATTTTTGGACCAATACGTTATTGGACAGGAACAAACCAAAAAAGTAATGTCGGTTGCGGTTTACAATCACTACAAACGTTTAATGCAACAGCAATTGGACGACGAGGTAGAGATTGAAAAAAGTAACATCATTATGGTTGGGCAAACCGGTACAGGAAAAACATTGGTTGCCAAAACCATAGCCAAAATGCTGGACGTGCCGCTTGCCATTGTTGATGCAACTGTACTTACCGAAGCCGGTTATGTAGGAGAAGATGTTGAAAGTATTTTGACTCGTCTTTTACAAGCTGCCGATTATGATGTAACCAAAGCTGAAAGAGGAATTGTTTTCATTGATGAAATCGACAAAATTGCCCGTAAAAGCGATAACCCTTCCATCACCCGTGATGTTTCGGGAGAGGGAGTGCAACAGGCTTTATTGAAATTATTGGAAGGAACAGTGGTGAATGTACCGCCAAAAGGTGGCCGTAAACATCCTGATCAAAAATTTGTTGAAGTAAACACACAAAATATTTTGTTCATTGCCGGTGGTGCTTTTGATGGTGTTGAGCGCATTATTTCAAAACGTTTGAATCGTCAGGCAGTAGGTTATTCTACATCGAAAAATGTGGACAATATCGACAAGGACAATTTGTTGCAATACATTATCCCAAAAGACATCAAGGATTTTGGATTAATTCCTGAAATCATTGGGCGTTTGCCCGTTTTGACACACATGGATCCTTTGGACAGGGAAACGTTGCGTGCAATTTTAACCCAACCAAAAAATGCTTTGATCAAACAATATCAAAAACTGTTTTTGATGGACGAAGTAGAGTTCACCATTACTGATGAAGCACTTGATTTTATTGTTGAAAAAGCATTGGAATACAAATTGGGCGCCCGCGGATTACGTTCGTTATGCGAAGCCATCCTTACCGATGCCATGTATGAATTGCCAAGTTCCGATGATAAAAAATTAGAAATTAACATGGAATATGCTAAGGTTACATTGAACAAAAATTTATTGAAACGCTTAGAAATTGCTTCTTAGACATTGAAAATAAAACACATAAAAACCTGCTCATTCATTGAAGCAGGTTTTTTTATGCCTAAAAATGAATAACATATAAGATTATTTGTAATTTTAATAAAAAAGCAGAAACGCAAATTTTAGACAAACAAAAAAACTTAAATAATTATGATAACAGTTCAATCGAACATCAACGCCCCAATAGACAAAGTTTGGGAATGCTGGACAAGCCCGGAACACATAACCAAATGGAACAATGCCTCAGATGATTGGCACACACCTTATGCCGAAAACGATTTGCGTACCGGAGGGAAATTCAAATCAACTATGGCTGCCAAAGACGGATCCATGAGTTTTGATTTTGAAGGTGAATATACTTTAGTGAGCCAAAATAAAGACATTCAATATCTAATGGCCGACGGAAGAAAAGTCGAAGTAAGTTTCAAAGAAACTTCAAATGGCGTTGAAATTATCGAAAGTTTTGATCCAGAAACCCTAAATCCAGAGGAAATGCAACGAGGCGGTTGGCAGGCTATTTTGGATAATTTCAAAAAATATACTGAAAGCCTCTAATGAGTTCCTAAGATTCCAAACTACAAAGACACTTAGAATCTCAAACTTAGAGCCTTAAAAACTTAAAGAAAAACTAATCTAAATTTTTAAATGTTATGGCAGCAATCAATCCGTATTTACTTTTTAATGGCAACTGTGAAGAAGCTTTTTTGTTTTATCAGTCGGTTTTTGGGGGAGAATTCCCTTATGTAGGAAAGTTTAGTGACATGCCCGCAGATGCAGCTGGTGGTGGATCAATATCTGAAGAAGATAAAAACAGAATCATGCATATTTCCCTACCAATAGGAAAAGATTCTATTTTGATGGGAAGCGATAGTAATTCTGCTAGTGGTCCGGTTGCGTTTGGTTCCAATATTTCTATTTCAATCAACACTGAAAGCAGAGACGAAGCCGACAAGCTCTTTAACGGATTATCTGCCGGAGGAAGCCCTTTTATGCCAATGAGCCAAACTTTTTGGGGAGCTTATTTTGGGATGTTTGTGGACAAATTCGGGATTCACTGGATGGTAAACTTTGATGAGACTCCAAATAAATAATCTGAAGCTTTATGAAATGAGCATGACTGCAAATTGGTCAAAAATACCAATGATGATATGCGAATTACTCCCGATAGCTATCGGGAGACCGATAAAAACAATAAATATCAACATATGAAAATACTTAAATTTTTAGGCTTAGGGATAGTTGGAATTATTGTGCTGTTGTTACTCGTTGCACTTTTCATTCCAAACGATTATACGGTTTCGGTTTCAACAACCATTGACAAACCGAAAAAAGAGGTTTTTGATTATGTGAAATTGGTTAAAAACCAGGAATACTATAGTGTTTGGGTAATGCAGGATCCGAATGTAAACATGAAATACGAAGGTGTTGACGGAACTACCGGTTTCAAAGCTTCTTGGGACAGTAAAGATGACAATGTAGGAGCTGGATCTCAACAAATAACAGCCATTTCTGAAGAAAGAATCGATGTCGATTTGCATTTTGTAAGACCAATGGAAGGTGAAGCCAAAGCAAGTACAATGTTAGAATCAGTATCTGAAAATCAAACAAAAATTACCGCTGAATTTTACGGGCATTCGTCTTATCCAATGAATTTAATGAACTTCATGGGAGAGAAATACATTAGCGAAGCTGAAAACAAAAATTTAGCCAATTTGAAAAAGATTCTGGAGAAATAATTCCTTAAAGAACACATATTAAACCTGCCACATTTGAAAAACTGGCAGTTTTTTTTTATTTCTTAAAACTCAAAACCCGGACAATATCACCAACCATAACTGTCCCTAGCCCCAATCCAATAAGATTTTCGCCAAACAACACATTATTCCCAAAATTTCTATACTGTGACAATGTTTTCAAAGGGTCTTTACCAGAAACAACACCCTTTTCCTGATCTACAGTTGTCATCACACATCGGGAACAAGGTTTCACCCCAACAAAAGGCACATTCCCGATTCTAAATTCACGCCAAGTATCCTCTTCAAAAGCTTCTCCATTGGTAAAAACAAAATTAGGTCGGAATCGATTCATCGGAACCTTAACTTCCAGCCTCCCGTTCAAATCATCCAATGAAGACTGGCCTATAATCAAAAAAGGATAAGCATCCGAAAAAGAAGTATTTTCATCGCCTGTGATTGCATAATCAGGATCAACCTTTCTCTCACTCTCATCAGGCATATACACTAACCGCACTGAGAATCCTAATCGTTTAGTAAACCACTCTGTCGCCTTTTGGCTTACTTCAAAAGCATCAATCGTATCATCCCAAACCGTAACTTCAATTTTGAATGTTGTATCCAAAAAAATAGGTCGAAGCGGAATTTCAATTGAATCCGACAATTCCCGATGAGTAATTCTCAAGAAATCACCAGCAATTTCAGGACGAAAAAGAGCTAATTCGGGATATTCCCTTTGGGATAAAAACCGACCATTATCATCCACCAACAACCATCTTCTATCCAATTCCAAACCACGATCGGTTACAAAGGCTTCTTTCAACGAAATACCTCCTAACGATTTTACTGGATACACCCAGATTTCTGACAGTTCCATCATATCATTATTTTTTTCAAATCTACAAATAATCAACTATTACTGACATATTCAAGTCTTCCCTATTTTAAACAAAAAACAGCCTTATCAAAAGGCTGTTAGAAATCTATAATTTCAGTTTTATTTATTTTTTCTCTGTTTTCCTTTCAGTCATTGCCATACCACATTTTGGGCATTTCCCTGGTTTATCAGAACTTGAACCATCCATTGTGCAAACATATTTGCTTTTTTGGACAGTTGCAGCCGGAGCAGCTTTTGCAGTAGCATCATGTTTATGAACTGTTTCTTTACTAGCTACTAAATCCATTCCACACTTGCTACATTTCCCTTTTTTATCACTTATTTCTTTGGGATGCATTGGGCAAACATACATTGTTTTTTGAACTTCTTTTTTAGGAGCTAAGGCAGTTGTTTGAGCTGACACTGCAGTTCCAATAGTAAAAAAGAATACGGTTAATGCAATAATTATCGATTTCATTATTTTAGTTTTAATTGATTAATAGACTATTTATCGCTACCAACGATAGAATAAACGATAGACTGTGACAAGGAGAGTATAATACTGAAAAATATGGCAACCCATAACGAATCAACAGTAAAACCACCCACAATTTTGGTACATAGCAGTATCATCAAACCATTTACCACCAATAAAAATAATCCTAAAGTCACTATTGTAAAAGGCAAAGTCAGCAATACCATAATGGGCTTGATAAAGACGTTAAGTAGAGCTAAAACAACAGCTACTACCATTGCCGTAAATGGCCCAGCCACATGTACACCTGGTAAAAAATGAGCAATCCCAAAAACTAATCCTGCCGTAACAATAATTCTAATGATTAAATTCATAGCCCCGTTTTTTTAAATTTCAATAAATATAATAAATTTTAAATACTTTGTTAAATTATTTTAAAAAAGTACTCACTAATTCATAAAACATTGCTGGATCTTCAGCATGAAGCCAATGTCCCACATTTGGAATTGTAACCACCTCAGAAGATGGAAAATGTTCTTTGATTCCATCAAAATCATTATCAAGAATATAATTGGAATTTCCACCTCGAATAAAAAGTGTCGGTTTATCAAAAGTGAGTCCAGAACCTAATGCCTTACCGATTTCTTCAATCTTTCTATTGAAAACGTCCAAATTAAATCGAAAAGCCAATTGCCCTGGCTCTTGCCAATATAAACTTTTCATCAAAAACTGGCGTGTTCCAAAGTCGGGAATATAATTCTTCATAATCTCCTCAACCTCATTTCTACTTGGCTTAACCGAAAAATCAACTGCATTAAGTCCAGCTAATATATCCTGATGGTGAGGTGCATAAAATTTAGGTCCAATATCGGCCACCACCAATCTATTGACCAAATCCGGATAGGATGTCGCCAAAAGCATTGCCGTTTTACCGCCCATAGAATGACCAATAACATCAATGGATTCTAATCCGTTTTCTTGACAATAATCAAAAACATCCTGAACCATATCTTCATAACTGAATTCTTCTGAATGAAAACTTCGTCCATGATTGCGCAAATCCAACATATGCACTTGAAAACCGTCAGCAGCAAATTGGCTTCCCAATGTTTTCCAATTGTCAGACATTCCGAGAAAACCATGAATAATAACTAAAGGTTTCCCTGAACCTTCTATTTTTGAGTAAAGCATTACGATTTTAGATTGCAGATTTTAGATTTTAGATTGCAGATTAAAACCTACATTAAAAATCATCTATCTTGTTTATTAACTATTTTAATTTTTGCAGATACATATTGACCACATTGTCCAAACCAAGATACAAAGCCTCGGCAATCAAAGCATGACCGATAGAAACCTCTAATAACCCAGGAATATTTTGTTTAAAAAACTGAATATTATCCAAACTTAAATCGTGTCCTGCATTGATTCCTAAACCTAATTCATTAGCCAAAACTGCCGATTCAACATAAGGAATAATCCCTTTTTCGTTTCCTAAACCGTATTGATGGGCAAAGGATTCTGTGTATAACTCGATTCTATCTGTTCCGGTTTTTTTCGCTCCTTCGATCATATCTAATTGAGGATCAACAAAAATAGAAGTTCTAATACCGTTACGTTGAAATTCTTGAATCATCTCAGTTAAGTATTCCTGATTTTTTACTGTGTCCCAACCTGCAGAAGAAGTAATGGCTCCAATCGCATCTGGAACAAGAGTTACTTGATCTGGTTTACATTCCAACACTAAATCAATAAAATTATGCTGTGGATTTCCCTCAATGTTATATTCGGTATAAACAATAGATTTTAAATCACGAGCATCTTGATAACGAATATGACGTTCATCTGGACGTGGATGAATTGTGATTCCCTGAGCACCAAACTTCTGAATATCTGTGGCTACTTTCAGTAAATCAGGCACATTTCCGCCACGAGCATTGCGCAAAGTGGCTATTTTATTTATATTAACACTAAGTTTTGTCATAGAAACAGTTATTTATCGTGTATTATTATTTTTGACAATGCAAAAATACAAAGTAAAAGGTAGCATATTTTGTATATTTTTGATTATTTTGCATCGATTATAGAGGATAGATTTATGACAAATTTAAAAGATTACATCACAAACGACTACAAAGCAATTGATGCTCAAGAAACTATTGGATCCGTTCAAGATTTTTTTGGTGATTTATCCTTTTCCCACTTCCCTATTATTGAAGATGAAATTTTCATCGGAAGTATTGCTGCCGAAGACATTGAAACTTTCGACAGTGACAAAAAAATCAACGATTACAAATACGTCCTGGAACATTTTTTTGCCAGAACCGACATGATTTGGCTAGATGTCTTAGAAGTTTTTGCCAAAAACCACACAAACTTGGTTCCTATCTTAGACGAAAACAATAAATATGTTGGGTATTATGAAATCGAGGACATCATCAAGTTTTTTCATGAAACCCCTTTCTTAAAAGAGCCGGGAGTCATTATTATAGTGAGAAAAAACACTATTGATTATTCAATGAGTCAAATTACACAAATTGTCGAAAGCAATAATGGTAAGCTTTTAGGCCTTTTTATCTCAAATTCGGATGTTGACACCACAGAAGTAACTATCAAAATTAGCGTAGGTTCATTAAACGAAATTATTCAAACTTTCAGAAGATACAACTACGATATCATTTCGGAACATAACGAGGACAATTACATCAAAACCCTAAAAGATCGTTCGGATTATTTAGACAAATACCTGAACATGTAATTTTCTGGATTACAACATTTAAAATCCAAAGACACCAATAACACAAATCAAAAACAAAAGAAATGAAAGTAGCTATTTTTGGCCAATATTATTTAGTGAGTACAGAACCTATCATAAAAGACATTTTTCTGTTTTTCAAGAATAATAATGTGGAAATGGTTATAGAAGATAATTTCTTGAACATGTTGTATGAAAAAAAAATCATAGAAAACAAATACAACACTTTTGCTTCCCATGACGAGCTGGATTCTAGTTTTGACATGTTGATTAGTATTGGTGGAGACGGAACTATGCTAAGAGCGGTTACTTTAGTCCGCGATTCTGGAGTTCCAATTTTGGGAATAAACGCCGGGAGATTGGGATTTTTGGCAACTGTACAAAAAGAAAACATAGCTGCCTTTATGCAAATTGTTATTGACAAAAAATATAAAATCTCGAAAAGAGCATTATTAAGCCTTACCTCTGATCCCGAAAACAAAACTATTGAAGGGCTTAACTTTGCCTTGAATGAAATAAGCGTGGGCAGAAAGGACACTACTTCCATGATAACTATAGAAACGTATTTGGACGATGAATTTTTGAATTCTTATTGGGCAGACGGTTTAATTATTGCAACTCCAACAGGAACAACTGGTTATTCATTGAGCTGTGGCGGGCCAATTTTAACTCCCGATGTAAAAAGTTTGGTAATTACCCCAATCGCTCCGCACAATTTGAATGCAAGACCTCTTGTAATTCCAGATACAACTGAAATACGTATAAAAGTTTCCGGAAGAGAAGAACAATACCTTGTATCGCTCGATTCCAGAATTACAAGTGCCACAAATGACACTATTTTGACCATAAAAAAAACGAATTTCGAAATAAACATGGTGGAGATTCCCGGAGAAACTTTCTTAAAAACCCTGAGAACAAAATTGCTTTGGGGAGAGGATAGAAGGAATTAAACTACTATACGAATTATTCCGTTTAATCGTTAATATCATAACCTTTATATATAAAAAAAGGGATCTCGTCTAAAAAAAGACAGTATTCCTAAGATACGTATTGAATCCTATTGATAATTATTATATTTGCAGGCAATTTTATAATTTATGAATAAAATTTTCATTTCATTTTTGTGCTTTTTTACCTTTACTTCTATTCATTCCCAAATTAATGAAATAGGAGTTTTTCTTGGAGGCAGTAATCACATAGGAGACGTAGGTTCAACAACTTACATAGCTCCGAATGAGCCTGCATTTGGTATTTTATACAAATGGAATAAAAGTCCGAGACACGCATACCGATTTTCCTACACACAATCGCAAATGTCCGGCGATGACCGTGATTCAGATGAAACAGGAAGGTACAATAGAGGTTATAAGTTCAAAAACAACATTAAAGAGTTCTCTGCGGGGTTAGAATTTAATTTTTTTGATTTTAACTTACATGAATCAAAAACAAAATTAACTCCTTATGTATATTCCGGTTTAAGTTATTTCTTTTACGATGATCTATATATCATTTCGGGAGTTACACATAAAAATGGCATAAAAAGCAATGTTGCCATACCAATGACGGTTGGTATCAAATCAAATATTTCAAGAAGTTTTGTTTTAGCTTTAGAAGTTGGTGCTCGATACACTTTTACAGATAATCTTGATGGAAGTCATCCGAGTGATGGTAGTTTACCCAAATTTGGAAATTTAAACAATAATGATTGGTATGTTTTCTCAGGATTAACATTAACCTATACTTTCGGAGAAAAACCGTGTTACTGCGCAGAATAAATTTAAGATGTTAAAAGAACAAATAAATAAAGACAATATCCCAAAACATGTAGCCATCATTATGGATGGTAATGGTCGTTGGGCGAAACAACAAGGTTTTATCAGAACACTTGGACATAAAACTGGTTCAAAATCATTAAAAAAAATCATTAAAGAAAGTTCGGACATAGGAATCGAATACCTGACCCTATATGCGTTTTCCACTGAAAACTGGAACAGGCCTAAGCTTGAAGTAGATACCTTAATGAAGGTTTTGATTAATACTTTAAAAAAAGAACTCAAAACCATGCTGGAAGACAACGTTAAGATGAATGCGATCGGCAATTTGGACAAACTCCCAGAAAATGCACAAAAGCAATTATTTGAGGTAATTGAAAAAACAAAAGACAATACAAAATTAACAATAACACTTGCCTTGAGCTACGGATCTAGGGAAGAATTAGTTAATGCAGTACGAATAATCAGCGATAAAGTTAAAAATAATATAATTTCAATAGACAATATTGACGATTCAATTATAAATGAGCATCTTTACACGCATAATCTGCCAGATGTTGATTTATTGATAAGAACAAGTGGTGAGTATAGAATAAGTAATTTTCTACTTTGGCAAATAGCTTATTCAGAATTATACTTTACCGATGTCTTATGGCCAGACTTTAAAGAAAAAGATTTACATCAGGCAATCATTGCTTATCAAAAAAGAGAGCGTCGATTTGGAAAAACAAGTGAACAAATTAAATAATATTTTAGTGTTACATAAAAGCATAAAACTAGTCCTTACCTTTTTAATTTTAGGAGTATTCACTCAAATTAAGGCGCAAGACAGAGTACCGTTTGACCAAGGTAAAAAATACATATTAGCGGACGTAAAAGTAGTTGGAGATATCAGTTTCAACCCTCAAACGGTAGTTACCTTTGCCGGTTTGGAAAAAGGGCAAGAAATCACAGTGCCAGGGGAACAAATTAGTGCTTCTATAAAAAAACTGGGAAAACTGGGACTTTTTGATGAAATTTCATTTTATGTAAATAAAATAGAAAACGATAGCATTTATTTGGACTTGAACATTAAAGAATTGCCAAAAATCAACGAAGTGAAGTTTGTAGGGGTATCCAAAAGCAAAACTGAATCTTTTATTAAAGACAATGGTTTGACCAATGGCAAAATCGTAACCGAAAATTTAATCACCACCACAAAAAATTATATTGAGAAAAAATATAAAAAAGACGGTTTTTTCAATGCAAAAACTTACATAACCACAACAAAAGACACGGCAAACGCCAATCATGTTAACATGCTTGTAAAAGTTGACATAGGCGAAAAAGTAAAAGTCTATAAAATTGATTTCGAAGGCAACAAAGAAGTTTCAAGTGACAAACTCCATGCTGCCATGAAAAACACAAAAGAGAAAAACATTACTCATGTTTTAAAGAGATCAAAGTTTATAGAAGATAAATACCAAGAAGACTTAGGAAAAATAGTTGAAGCATACAAAAAAATAGGTTATCGTGACGCCCGTGTTGTGAACGATTCCGTTACCTATAACAAAGAAAAGAAATCAGTTTATATCAAAATAAAAGTTGAAGAAGGAATTAAATATTATTTTGGTGATATTAAATTCATTGGAAACACTGTTTATTCTGACGATCAACTTAAAAGCTATCTTGGCATCCGTAAAGGAGATGTTTATAACGGTGTTTTGTTACAAGAAAGGATTGCAGATAAATCAAAGCCAGACGGAGAAGACATTACCAATTTATACCAGAATAACGGATACTTATTTTCGAACATCAATGCTGTAGAAACAAAAACAACTGATAACGTTATTGATTTTGAAATCCGTATTACAGAAGGACCAATAGCCTACTTCAATAAAATTACCGTTGTTGGAAATGATAAAACCAACGACGAAGTTATTTATAGAGAATTAAGAACACATCCGGGAGAAAAATACAACAAAGCACTATTAGTTAGAACCATAAGAGAAATTGGGCAATTAGGATTTTTTGATCCTGAAAAAATTGAACCAAAATTCAAAAATGTCGATGCTGGAGCAGGAACAGTTGATATCGAATACAACGTAGTAGAAAAAGGAGCCAGTCAAATTGAACTTCAAGGAGGATACGGTGGTGGAGGTTTCGTGGGAACTTTAGGACTTTCATTCAACAACTTTTCGGCTAGAAATTTATTCCATAAAGATGCTTATAAACCAGTTCCTATGGGAGATGGAGAAAAAGTAGCCTTACGTTTACAAGCAAGTTCTTACTACAAAACCTATAGTTTATCTTTTTCAGAGCCATGGTTTGGAGGAAAAAAACCTGTTAGCTTTAGCAGCTCATTTGCTTTTAGCCAGCAATACAGTACCAACTATCAATTGCAAAATGTAGATAAATCAAAATACATCAATATTTTATCATTGTCTGTTGGAATGGCGAAAAGGCTTACAGTACCTGATGATTTCTTTACACTTTCACAGTCTATTAGGTTCCAACGCTACGATTTGCACAACTATTATTATGGACTGTTTACCTTTGCAAATGGTCAATCGAGAAACCTGTCCTATTCTATTGGTTTAACCAGAGATAGTAGAGGTGCCAACCCGATCTTTCCAACCTATGGTGCTACCTTTGGGCTAACAGGTGAGTTTACACTACCCTATTCCTTATTTAACGGCATAAATTATGCGACATTAGGACAACAAGAAAAATATAAATATATTTACTCTGGAACTTCTTATGTAGATAATAATGATAGAGTTGTAAATGCAGGAGATTACTTAGACAAACTGCCATCATCCACTGGTTCTGTTCCAAATAAAGTTGATAACTATCAAGACGCAGTAGCCGATCCAGCTAAAGTAGATCAGGAAAAATACAAATGGCTAGAATACTATAAAGTTCAATTTACAGGAGACTGGTACACAACTTTATACAAAAAATTAGTATTGCGTACTTTAATGCAATTTGGATTTTTGGGAGCTTATAATCAAGACCGAGGGGTTATTCCTTTCGAAAGATATTATTTAGGAGGAGACGGTATGGCTGGTAGCTCAATTGACGGAAGACAAAACATACAGTTGAGAGGATATGAAAACGGTGCATTGACACCAGCAAATTCAAATGGAGATGCATATGGAGCTACTATTTACAATAAATTCTCTATGGAATTGCGTTATCCTATTACATTAAAACAATCTGCCTCTATTTATGCATTAACATTTGCAGAAGCAGGTCAATCATACGCCTCTTTATCCGATTATCAACCGTTTAATTTGGCTAGATCAGCTGGTGCCGGGCTAAGAGTATTTATGCCAGCATTTGGATTATTAGGAATTGATTTCGGTTATGGATTCGATGCTGTTCCAGGAGCGATAAAACCAAGTGGATGGCAAACACATTTTATCATAGGTCAACAATTTTAAGTAAATTTGGCTTAAATTTGGTTTAGAATTTCTAAAATTAAAAATTATGAGAAAAGAATTTTTATTTATAATTTTAGCCCTTTTTGTTGAGACTACTATAACAGCTCAAACCAGAGGAAACAAAGTTGGATATATAGACATGGAGTATATTTTACAAAATGTCCCCAACTATGTTGAAGCTAAAGCTCAATTAGAGCAGAAAGCCGAACAATGGAAAAAAGAAATTGAAGCCAAAAAAATAGAAATAAATAAACTTTCTGAAGCTTTAAAAGCTGAAAAGCCATTATTGACAGCTGAATTAATTGAGGAAAGAGAAACGGAAATAAAGTTCCTTGAAACTGAAAAATTAGATTATCAACAAAAAAGATTTGGCCCTAATGGCGATTTAGTAATACAAAAGGCAGGGTTAGTTAAACCCATCCAAGATCAAGTTTTTACCGCTGTTCAGGATATTGCAGAAGCAAAAAAATACGACTTCATATTTGACAAATCATCCCATTTAACTATTCTTTTTGCTGCGAAAAGATTTGATATTAGTGATCAAGTAATTCGAATGTTGAATCGAACCGATAAAAGAGAGCAATTATCCAAAAAGCAACTGAAAGAGGAAGAAGCGAAAGAGAAGTTAGAAGATGAAATAGATGAAAATCCAGCTGTTGCCGAAAGAGAAAAAGCATTATTAGATAAAAAAGCGGCCAGGGAAAAATTAGTTGCCGACAAAAAAGCAGCTCAGGAAGAGACCAAAAGAAAATACGAAGAAAGAAGACAACAATTATTGCAGGAAAGAGATGCTAAAAAAAATGGCACAGTTGTTGCTCCATCTAAAACAGAAGGAACAGATACTGCCAAAAAAGCAACCGAAGAGTCCAAAGCAAACATATACGAGGAACGTAAAAAAGCCTTAGAAGAAAAAAGAAAAAAAACGCTTGAAGAAAGAGAAGCTAATAAAAAAGCTACTGGAGTTGCACCGGCTAAAACAGCAGAAGACGCAAAATCTTTCACTCCAAGTACGGTGACAGACAAAACAGAGACTTCTAAAAAAGCGACAGAAGAAGTTAAGCCTGCTGATGTTAAAACAGTTGATGCAAAACCTGAGACTGAAGCACCAAAAACAAGCGTCTACGAGGAACGCAAAAAAGCTTTAGAAGAAAAAAGAAAAAAAATACTCGAAGAAAGAGAAGCTGCAAAAAAAGCAGCAGAAGAAAAAAGATTAAAAGAAATACAAGAGAAAGAAGCTTTAAAAAAAGCTAATGAAGTAAAATAAATTAACTAAACAAATTCTAATTATTTAATATTTTAAAACAATGAAACAATTCAAAACTTTATTAATTGCTGCGATACTATTTTTAGGTGCAACTCAAATTTCAAGTGCTCAAACTAAGGTAGCTCATGTCGACACACAGGAAATCATCTCTAAGATGCCAGCTATGCTTGATGCTCAAAAACAATTGGAAAAATTGAGTGGTACTTATGATGCAGAGATCAAAAAGATGATTGATGAATACCAAGCAAAATTAAAAAATTATGATGCTGAGGCATCAAAGGTAACTGAAGCTGTTAACGTAGAGCGTCAAAAAGAAGTTCAAGATATGCAAAAAAGAATCGGTGACTATAGAGATAATGCTCAAAAAGAATTGCAAAAAAAGCAAGAAGAAATCATGAAACCACTTTATGACAAAGTAAAAGCTTCTATCCAAAAAATTGGTAAAGCAAAAGGTTTCCAATATGTTCTTGACTCATCTTCACTTTTACTTGCTGATGGAACAAACATCACTGTTGACGTAAAAAAAGATTTAGGTTTTTAATATCAAACGAATCAATAACAAACTGCTCCTCCAAAGATTTGGTGTGAGCAGTTTTTTTTTACATAAAAAATTATAGTATATTTAAACTGTAGCTTTTAAATTTGCAAGCATGACAAACGATAGACCAATTGGCGTTTTTGACTCAGGAATTGGAGGAACTTCCATCTGGAAAGCCATTCATGATTTAATGCCAAATGAACAAACAATCTACCTTGCCGACAGCAAGAATGCTCCTTATGGACAAAAATCAAAAGCAGAGATCGTTGCCTTGAGCATGAAAAACACTGACTTATTGATTGAAATGGGATGCAAACTGATCGTTGTAGCCTGCAATACTGCAACAACCAATGCCATACAGGAATTAAGAGCCAAATATGATATTCCATTCATTGGCATAGAACCAGCCATAAAACCTGCAGCAACAAACTCCAAAACCCAAACAATTGGCATCTTGGCGACAAAAGGAACATTAAATAGTGAACTTTTTAATAAAACAGCAGAGAAATACCAAGACACCAAAATCATTGAGCAAATAGGTTACGGATTGGTTCAGTTAATTGAAGATGGTCAGATCAATTCTCAAGAAATGACACAACTATTATATTCCTATTTAACACCAATGATTGAGGCCAATATTGACTATCTCGTTTTAGGTTGCAGTCACTATCCTTATTTAATTCCTCAAATAAAGAAAATCCTTCCGGAACACATCCAAATCATTGATTCAGGGCAAGCTGTTGCCAAACAAACCCAAAACGTACTACGTGAAAAAGTTGGCTTTACGACTGCAAAAAACAGTAATCCAATCTTTTACACCAACACCAACCCCAAAGTTTTAAGCGAAATTCTAGAAAACAAATATCCTGTTGAAGAAAAAGATTTTTAAACTAATCTAACTTTTTCCTAACGAACCAAATCCCATCTAAATTAAGATTCAAGGTCAATTTATGATAATTTTCCTGAACTAAAGAATTTGTTATTTGTCCCTTTTGGCCATAAGAATAGGAAATAAATAACGAGGATGAAAGTTGATCTAAAGGCAATGAAAGCCCGACAGAAAAACTCTTGTCTTCAATTTTTTTATTGTCCACCTCTAAATAACCTGTGTCATAATTAAAACCTGTAGCATATTTTATCCTGTCAAAATAATTTCTGGACACTTTTTTCTTTTGATAAGAAAATCCCAATCCAAACTTTTCCTGATTGGAAAAAGTCCCATACAAATCTGATTGATTGGTAGCATCCCAAAAGTCTTTTTCATAATCAAAAGTTATGTTTAGCTTATTTTTAAAAGACTTATTGAACCCCACTCCTATTTCCAGTGGCAAATAAAAATCATCAGTATTGGATTTTACTTCATCCTCCAAATCGTAAGTTCCGGAAGTGTTTGTAACAGTAACCGATTGAATTTTGCTGGCATTTACTCTTGATGGTGATTTTACATTCAACCCAAAAGTAAGCGATGGATCTGCTTTGAATTGTGTACTTAAAATTGGACGAATACCGCTATAACTTACTTTTTTATCGATAGTTGTAACCGAGTTATTGATTTCATAAGTTCTATTATCAGTAGTATTTCCAAATAACACGGAACCAGTTAACCCAAAAGATAATTTATTACTCACTTTATAAGCATACGAAAAATCCAAATTATTCAATCCTCCAGTTCCCAATACATCCAAATAATAATATTCATTACTACTATCTATTATTGGAATTTTAAGTCCTGAAATCTTAAAAGAAGAGCTGGAATAAGGCATCATTGCTACACTAACCGCCGATTTTTTAGTGATTGGAAAAGCAAAAGCAAAATGAGAAAATTGAAAATTATTTCGATTTTCAACCCGTTGACTATTTTCAAATGAGGTCTGAATCCCTTTTCCTCCAACTTCAAAAAAGAAATTGTTCTCCGGAATATCAACAAGTGAAGCAGCATTCTTATTATTGATAAAATTTTCCGAAGACAATGCTACACCCGCTGTTCCCAAGGACGGTATCAGCCCAAAATTCGCTTCATACAGACTCCCTAACCCATAAAGAGAATAAGGCGAAGTCGAAATACTTTGAGAATGGGAGAAAAAGGACGTAAAAAACACTAAAACCAATAAAAGGCAACTCTTTTTCATTTAATAACTTATATAATAGATTTGTAATTTCATATGGCTCTCTTTACTATACTGATCACCTAAAGCAACTCTATCAACAACTTTGGATAAAATAGGCAACGTAAAAATCAAACCACTCTTCGAATCCGACTGCTTGAGCATTTCCTTTTGCAAAAAAGCTCCAACTGACAATTGATAACCTACTATTTCATCAAATTCGTCATTGCCTTTCGTTAAAGTTGCAACCATAGTTCCTCCACTGGAATTGGTCAGTGTTGTTTTTATTCGGTTTAATTTATCAACAACATATACATTCAAACTCTCCGGCAAAGGGAACATTTTAGAATAGGAATCCTTGACCGGTTTCATTATTAGTTTAGCATCTACAATAGCACCTTTTTCTGAAAGGTATTTCAATTGTTTGACATTGGGAAAATCGACTCGACAAACAATTCCGGTACCCGATTGAATAAATCCTTTATTACCGGTAAGTGAACTAGACAAATTTGCTTTAGCTAAAGGCAGATCTTGAATCAATGTTCCTGCCCGGTCTGAAGAAATAGCGTTGAACTGCTTAGTAGCATCAGAAATAGCAAAATCCATGTGATATTTATTTCCAGCATCTCCTTTCCCTTTAGAATAATACAGACGAAGTACACTTGATAAGTTAAATCCAATTACACTGTTAGAATTTCCGGATTCAGAACTTATTACAAAACCTTTCAAATAATCCGTAAAATCATCATAACTGGTAATTTCATTATTTTTAAATTTATTGAAGAACTCTAAACCGAATTCGTTACTCACTTTAATATTGATACTATCTCTGCCAATTGGTTTTGGCTTGTAGCTTATTGTTCCCAAAATAGGACTGTCATAAGTTAAACTGGAACTATTGTAAAAACTTTTATCGTCTTTATTCGGTTTAAAGTTTTGTGTAATTCTTCGAATATTTAACGTCTGTACTTTTGTAGTATCTGCAAAATAATAATCATCATATCTCAAAATCATCGCAATCGAATCAAACACATATCCAGTAGATTCGGTATCTGAACTCGAATTAAGATTGAAAGATGTTGTCGCAACTTGAAAATAACTGTCTGATTTTACTTTTCCAAAAAGAGGATCATCATAATTCCCTACTAAAATTCTACTTTGATTGGAAGTTACTAGAGAATCTAACTTTATATTGGAAACATCAATGTTTACGGTATCAATCTCAATTACTTTATTTTTTATCGCCAAATAATCTGCCCCTACCACAAATTCCCCTGCGTCTGTATCCGAATCGCAGGAAACGATCAATAAACCCAAAAACAACAAACTCAAAAACTTGTGCATAACTATATTTTTGAGGCAAATATATAAGCGCCCTTACCTGCAGTCCTAATAACATATACGATTCCGCATAATCCATCTATAAAGAGCAACAAACAGTCTATAACTTATTATGTCTTCTAAAATCCGCATTCAGCCAAAATAATTGCCCATTTGTCTATTGAATGAAGCGATGCATATATATTCTTTTTTAATCATTGGCAACACAACTACTTTTGAACCAATAATTAAATAATGAGAATAAAAAAATTTACAAAGCTTTTGATATTGATTCCAATGTTTAGTGTTTATGCGCAAAAAGGTCTTTCTGTTGATCTGAACTTAAAAACGGAACCTATAGACAACGGCTCAATAAAACAAACCGGAATTGGGTTTATATTTCTTAAGGATATTGGAACTAAAAATAAATTGATTAGTACTTTTAAATACAAAAACACAACCGTTACAGATGAAGTCGAAACCTATTTATTGAAAAATTACACCACAAATTATAGCAGCACTAGCTTTAATAGTTTCGAAAATATTTTTGAATTTTCTCATCAGTTAACCGAAAAAACAAAATTGAACATAGAGATACAACCGACAGTTAATTATGAGAGTAACTTTGATTTTTCGGACATAAGCATTTTAGGAGGCGTTGAATTGAGCCAATCAATTAACAAAAACACCAGTATTGTTTTAGGGATAAAGAGAATGACTGTTTTTGGGAAACCCGAAATACTCCCAACATTTTCCTATAATCACCAATTCAGCGACAAGGTAAATTTAAAATTAGGATTCCCTAATGCTGAACTATCCTTCTCGAATTCGATTCGGAATAAATTTAGTTTAAACAATGACTTTAGCGGAAGCAGTTACAATCTAAATTCTCCAATAATAACCGAAGATTCAAATACCATATCAAAACTAGGATTCTCACAAATGGAAACCACATTGCAATTCGAAAGAAACTTAGATACTTCTTGGTTTCTCGACATCAAAGGAGGATATTCATCAAACAAGGAATTTAAATTTTCAGATGAAAACAGAACAACCGAAATGAATAAGGACTTAAAAAATGGCGGCGTCTATTCTGTCAGTATAAAATATAAATTTTAACAAACACCATGCACATTATGAAACACTTAAAAAAAGGGATATTTCTCAGTACTTTACTCATTGCCTTAATTTGCATCAGCTGCAACAATGATTCCGATGATGAAGAAATACTAGGAAACTGGATAAAAAAATCAGCTTTTGATGGTCCGGCAAGATCAAGTGCAGCCAGTTTCGTTATTGGCACATACGCTTATATAGCTACAGGATACACGGGTGACGAATACCTAAAAGACATGTGGGCATACAACTCAGAAGGCGATTATTGGGAACAAAAAGCAGATTTCATAGGAGTTCCCAGAAGTTCCAGTTCAGGTTTTGAATTGGACGGAAAAGGATATATTGGACTTGGTTATGATGGAACCAATAAATTAAAAGACTTTTACGAATACAATCCAACTACCAATACTTGGACACAAAAAGCAGATTTTGCCGGAACAGCCCGATATGGTGCAGTAGCTTTCCAAGTAGGAGGAAAAGCTTTAATGGGAACTGGATATGATGGTAATTATTTAAAAGATTTTTACCAATATAATCCAACTGATAATTCCTGGGCTCAAATTAATGGGTTTAGCGGCAACAAAAGAAGAAATGCGACTGTATTTATCATTGATGGGATTGCTTACTTTGGAACAGGTATAAACAGCGGTGTGAACCAAGTTGACTTTTGGGCATTTGATCCAAATACCGAAATTTGGACACGAAAAAGAGACTTAGATGATGACGAAGACGATCACGACGCCTACACCATCAAAAGAGCTAACGCTTCCAGTTTTTCAATTAATGGTTTGGGATATATTTGTTGTGGTGACAGTAGCAACAGTATTTGGGAATACAACCCTAAAACTGATATATGGAAACAAAAAACAGCTTTGGAAGGTTCAGGAAGATCTGATGCAGTAGGAATAACACTCAACGAAGAAAGAGGTTTTGTGGTACTTGGAAAATCAGGAACATCCTATTTTGATGATGTATGGGAATTCAAACCAAACGACGAACAAAATGACGACGACAACTAATAACAAAAACAAATTCTTCCGTGAACAATTACGGAAGAATTTTTCATTTCCATTTAATTTATCAATAATTATACTATTAGTAGCAATACTGCTTTTAATTTCGTTCCCAAAGGAAAAAAAATTAGATGTTGCAACTATTAAACTTAATCAAGGTTGGGGATACGTCATTACAAACAATAATCGGATAATTATAAAACAAACGATTATCCCTGTCATCAGTAAAAACAAAAGTTTCCAAACTGAGAAAGAAGCTATGGCAGTAGGACAATTGGTAATGAAAAAACTAGAAACAAATTTATCTCCGACCATTACCAAAAAAGATTTAATTTTATTAAAAATAAAACTGTAAATGAATTTCGTATCAATAAAAAACAATGACTCTAACAAAATACTCATTCACAGTATCATTTGGTGTTTTTTTATTAGTACCTCTCTCATTCAGTTTTACGAAAGCCCTTTTCAAATCAACAATGATTTTTACTTCCAGTGGATTTCTGGAATAGCGCTGTTTTATCTGAATTACGTTTATCTTGTTCCTCATTTGCTTTTGCAAAAAAAATATGGATCTTACTTAGGGATCATATTTCTTTTGATAGTAATTATCATGCTTTGCAAATACCAGTTTTTTATGCCAGAGTTTCGGGAAATGAGACCACCAAATCATATGTCCGATGACAAAATTCATACGCTTAGGAACGAAATCGAGTTTAGAAACCACAGAAGAAAACAGCCGTTTTTCTTTAAAATTTTCCCTTCTTTCTTTTATATTTTAATTGTAGCTATCGGAACAATAATCAAAACATTATCCGAATTTTATAGCGATCAACAAAATAAGTTACTAGCAGAAAGCCAAAGAACCTCAACGGAATTAAACTATCTAAGAAAGCAAACCAATCCTCATTTTTTGTTCAATTCCCTTAATAGTATCTACTCACTTGCCCATAAAAAATCAGACTTAGTGCCCGATGCCATTGTGACTTTGTCGGAAATGATGCGGTATATGCTTTATGAAACTGACAATAAAACGGTTTTACTGGAAAAGGAAATTGATTACATTAAAAATTTTATTGATTTACAAAAACTTCGACTTAACAATATTGAAAATATTAGCATAAACGTTCATGGTGACACCAAAAATAAGTTTATCGAACCTCTGCTATTAATTTCATTTATTGAGAACGCATTCAAATACGGAACCGATTATAAAGGTGCAGCTTTCGTCAAAATTGTAATAACCATTGAAGAAAACGTGTTGACATTTTGGGTGGAAAACAAAATCGAAAACAATAAAAAAGATCCTGAAAATTCAGGAATTGGTTTATCCAACATTGAGAACAGACTTAATTTGCTGTACCCAAACGCCCATGAACTGAATATATCTACTACAGATGCAAAATATACCGTACATTTGATTTTAGAATTAGACAAAATTCAGGCTTAGGCAGCTTCTTAAATATAGAAACATAAAATCGCCATTAACACACAACTGTTGAAATCAAACACGAATAAATAAAAGGCGATTAAAAATGTCCATAAAAAAATAATTTTTTCAAATATGAAATGTGTAATTATAGATGACGAACCATTAGCAGTAGAATTATTGGTCGAATTTGTTGGAAGAGTTGACTCATTGGAACTTGTCACCACATTTACCAATGCAATAGACGCTATATCGATAATTAATCAAACCGAAATTGATTTAATCTTTTTAGATATCGAAATGCCTCATTTTTCAGGAATTGATTTTATCAATGCTATCGAAAAAAAACCTTTAATCATCTTTACAACCGCTTATTCCAATTATGCAGTTGAAGGATTCAATCTTGGTGCAGTAGATTATTTGGTAAAACCAATTCCTTTTAATCGTTTTCTTAAATCAGTTTTGCGGGCGCAGCAAATTTTTGCTGCAAAAAATCCTCAAATAGAATCCCCTACTGCTCCAAATGCTCCCGAAATCGAACATGATTTTATGTTTGTACGCTCGGAATATGAAAATGTAAAAATTAATTTTGCCGATATTTTATTTATCGAAGGATTGAAAGATTATGTAAAAATATACACTACCGACAATAAATACACCTTAACCTTAATCAGTTTAATAAAACTTGAAAACCTATTATCTCCGAAAGGTTTTGCAAGGATTCACCGTTCGTATATCATCAATATCAAACATGTAAAATCCATTCAGAAAAATAAGGTCTTAATTGCCGATAAAAGAATTCCAATTAGTGAAAGTTACAAAACGGCTTTTTTTGAAAAAATAAATCTTTGATTCTAATCGTTTATTCCTCTTTAAACCAACTCGAATACATTACGTAGTTATTGGAGATACGCTCGATTTCTCCGGCAAAATCAGATTGATCGATATCTTTGACTTTTTTGGCAGGAACACCAGCCCAAATGGAACCTGGTTCTATTATTGAATTTTGTGTAACAACTGCTCCAGCTGCGATAATTGAATTACTCCCAACGACACAATTGTCCATCACAATAGACCCCATGCCTATTAACACGTTATCCTGAATCGTACAGCCGTGCACAATTGCATTATGTCCAATAGAAACATTATTACCTATAACTGTTGGGTGCTTTTGGTAAGTGCAATGTACGATAGCCCCATCCTGAATATTTACTTTATTCCCAATGGTAACAGAATGAACATCTCCACGAATTACGGCATTAAACCACACACTACATTGAGTCCCAAAAGTTACATCACCAACAATAGTAGCATTATCGGCCACATAACAATCTTCGGGGATAACAGGTGATTTTCCTTTTACAGCCTTTATTATCATTTTTATTTTTTTAAAATTTCAAGTTTTAGGTTTAATAAGCCACGAAACAATTAAACGGCTAAACCACTAAACAATTTAATTAACCGCAGGACAATTACAATCGTATTTTACAGGTTTACACAAGAAATTAAATCCTAAAGTAAGTTGGTGAAATCCTCCACTTTGATATTGAATATCACCCAACAAATGAGTATAAGTATATGCAAACATGAAATTTTTATAATTGAATCCTAAGATTGGGGTAACATATTGCAATTTCTGGCTATTAGTCCCACTTCCTGTTCTGTATTCTGCTCCGTCAAAACTTCTTCTATACGACAAACCTCCCCATAGCTGCCCCATTTCCAGATTTTTATAAGCCTTCATATTTACATCCAATGCACTTTCTCTCGTTTTGTCAACATATTGATATAAAAGCGAAGGTTCCCATAAAATTTTATCGGCATTACCAAAAATATAACCACCACTAACAATAAATTTTCTCAAATTGTCGCTTTCGTATTCGCTATAAAGATTCTGTCTCGTTTCCAAAACATTCTTAACTACTGCATGCAAACTAAAATCAAGAAGATTATAAGAAGCTCCTATATCCATATTAAAATAAGAAGCATGTTGAACAACATTTCCTAATGCCGGATCATAATCTCCTGAATTCATAAAATCAGTTTCATCCAATTGACTTTGGTTAACGCCAACATTAACACCAAAAGACAATTGATTCAAATCAACTTCATCCCTCGAAAACATAATATGATGTGCATAAGTAGCTTTAAAACCAAATTGCGAATGATATCCATTGACATCATTAAAAACTATCGCTCCGATTCCAGATCTTTCACCCACTCTACCATTGTAACTTAATGTTTGCAATGCAGGTGCATCAGTTTGATCGAACCATTGTTTACGTTCAGTAAACCTTAATTTGTGACAATTGGAAGCTCCCGCCATAGAAGGAAAAATCAAATAATAATTATCCGATAGATAATCCGAATAAACCGGTATTCCTTCCTGAGAAAATGCAAATGAACTTATAAAAAAAAAGGCAATTAAATACTTAATTTTAAAACGCATGAGGGTACTTTTTATAAAATTAGCTCGAACAAAAGAACTTTTGTTAATTTATTCATTAAAAAACCAAATATAATCAATCGTAGAAAATAACTTTAGTAAATTTGCAGAAAATCGACGAATCATGACTAAAATAACGATAAAAGAAACACAAAACCCGACTATTATAAAATTTGAATTCCCGGATTTCATCACGCAAAACGAAAGTTACGAATTCAAGAATATCGATGAGGCAAAATCCTCTCCTCTTGCCCAACAACTTTTCTATTTGCCATTTGTAAAAACGGTATATATATCTGGAAATTTTATTGCTGTCGAAAGATTCAGTATTGTGGAGTGGGAAGATGTGCAGGAAGCGGTAGCGGAACAGATCGAAGCCTACGTAAACAAAGGTGGGGCAATCATCAACATTGACGAAAACAAACCAAAAAAACAACCTGTTACCGTTTATGGTGAATCTACTCCAAATCCATCGGCATTGAAATTTGTTGTCAACAAAATGATAACAAAAAGTGCTGTTGAATTCAAAAACATAGATCAAAGCGCACCTTCGCCATTGGCTACCGAACTATTCAAATTCCCTTATGTAAAAGAAGTCTTCATCGACGAAAATTATATTTCGGTAACAAAATACGACATCAATGAATGGCAGGACATCACGATGGAATTAAGAACTTTCATCAAGCAATTTATTGAAAACGGGGGAACCGTACTTGATGAGAATTTGATTAAAAACATTGTCAAAGACGAAAAAGCCAAAGACGAATCGTTTGATTCTCTTGATGAGACTTCTCAAAAAATCATCAACATACTGGAAGAATATGTAAAACCGGCCGTAGCTGCTGATGGAGGAAATATCGTTTTTGAATCTTACGATAATAACACAAAAACGGTGAAAGTAATCATGCAAGGTGCTTGTAGCGGATGTCCATCATCAACTTTTACCTTAAAAAGCGGTATCGAAAACATGCTGAAAAGTATGTTGAATGATCAGGAAATACAGGTAGAAGCCCTTTAATATTTGGAACATAGCATTTTTTTTATCTGTTCAACTTAACAAATAATTTAAAATGAAAATAGCAATTTTATTAACCCTATCATTAACAGCGATTATAATAAATGGCTGTTCCTGTTGCAAAATAACAAAGCAACAACATAATTCCGGTTTAAATAAAAATTCCTAAAGCGGCAAACCGTTTCTTAGTTAGTTTACTTCTAATTAAAAAAACTGTATTACTAGGTCTAAGTAACTTCTTTCTAAAGTTAAAATCATAAAACATATAAAAAGCGTTTCGTAAAGAGACGCTTTTTTTTATCAACTCAATTTCAAAAAAACAAAACACTACTAATTGATTTTAAGTTAATTACAAATAAAAGAGTTATATTTGATTTCTAATCAAAACTAAAAGATCATGGGATTATCATCATTTTTTAAGAACTTTTTTGGAACAGCCAAAGAAACTACAAACGAGATTGTTGACCAAGCTGAATCTGCTATTGAAGAAGTTAAGATAGCTGCTCAACCTTATGTCGAAAAAGCAGAATCTTTTCTGGAAGATACTGTAAACAAAGCCAAAGAAACAGCGACACCATACATAGAAAAAGCAGAAACTTTTATTGAGGAAACTGCTACAAAAGCCAAAGAAACAGCGACACCCCATATTGAAAAAGCCGAAGCATTTGTAGAAGATGCTGTCGCTAAAGCTAAAGAGACTGCGACTCCCTATATCGAAAAAGCGGAATCGGTAATAGACGATGCTAAAACAAAAGGCATCGAAATGATTAACAACTTAAAAGAAAAAACAAATTCAGCAGACCAGAAAAGACTAGAAAATCCGGATAAAAAAGAAGAAGATCCCGAATAACTTTTAATAAAAAATATAAAATTGTATTTTTGCAATTCAACTTACAACCTTCTATTTTGAGAAGGTTTTTATGAATTAAAATATGACTTTAGAACCTAGTTACATTGCCCGTTACATAGAATATTTTACAACAAAAATTATAGAATATTCCCCTGAAGTTATTTCTGCCTTTATTATTTTATTTGTTGGACTCTACGCCATTCGAATCATCAATAGATTTATTAGAAAATTGATGATTAAAAGAAATTTGGATCCTACATTATCCAAATTTCTAGCCGACATTTTACTTTGGGTTTTAAGAGGATTATTATTTGTAACAGTCATCGATAAATTAGGTATCGGTACTACTTCCTTTGTTACCATTCTGGCGACTATGGGGTTTGCAATTGGTATGTCGTTGCAGGGTTCATTATCTAATTTTGCCGGTGGAATTTTGATTATTCTCTTCAAACCTTTCAAAGTTGGAGACACTATCGAAGCTCAGGGAGTTATGGCAACTGTACAAGAAATACAAATTTTTGTTACCAAATTGGTAACCGGAAACAATCAAACTATTTTTGTTCCAAACGGTTCTTTGTCAAACGGAATCATTACCAACTATTCGATGCAGGGAACAAGAAGAGCCGATTTGACCATTTCAATATCGTATGGAACCGACCTCAAAAAAGCCAAAGACATTATAACTGAAGCCTTGGCAAAAAACCCAAAAGTACTAACTACTCCAGTGGCAGAGGTATCCGTTAAGAATTTAACTGACAGCTCCATTCAACTAGCAGTAAGACCTTGGTCAAAAACCGAAGATTTTAGTTCAATGGTAGCTGCAACTTTGGAAGACTGCAAAATAGCCTTTGACAATGCTGGAATCACTTTCCAACCTTATGTTTCAGAGTTGTCTAACACGAACAAACAATCATAAAAAAACTACTGTTTTTTAGGACTGGCAATCAAAAAGTCCTTCAAATAATACGGTTCAAAATAAGCGACATCAACAGTGTCGCTTTTTTTGTATTTATCAAAACTCAAAGCGCTCATTTCGTTAGCCGAAGGATATTTAATTTCATCCAAAAACACAAAATCATCTTTCGTTAAAACACTTTTACATTTCTCATTGCAATCACCAATAAAATATATTTTTTCTTGCGTATCCGCAAAAGAATTCTCATCTATAATCTCGGCTAAGGTTTCTCTTTTTCGTTCCAACGCCGCCGAAAAAACAGCGCTATACACTTCCATTCTTCGAGCATCAAGCATTGGGACAATCAAACCATCAGTCACCGAAACTTTGGAAGCCAACGCCAATAAAGTATCAACCGCAATTAACGGTATATTCAAAGCATAACATATTCCTTTGGCCGCAGAAACACCTATACGCAATCCCGTATAAGAACCTGGTCCTTGGCTCACAGCAACAGCCGTCAAATCTTTCATCTCTATTCCGGCTTCACGGATAACTTCGTCTATAAAAACATGTAAACGTTCAGCGTGCGAGTAACCTTCATCTGCAATTTCTTTGCACAATACAGTTTTCCCGTCCTTTGCCAAAGCAACAGAACAATTTTTCGTAGCGGTTTCGATGTTAAGAATATAGGACACTTTTAATTTTAGATTTTAGATTATTGATTTTATATTGCTGATTGCAAATTTACATCGTTTTTTGATAAAACCTTTATAAAAAAAACACGCCCTGAAAATTCAAGACGTGTATTATTTTTTAACTTAAAAAAAGAAAACTATTTCTTTTTATCGTCTTCCTTTTGGACAAAAACTTTATCTCCGGAATTCAAATCTTTAGCAACTGTTGTGTAAGGCCCTGTAATTACAACATCACCTTTTTTAAGACCGGACATTACTTCGATATTAGTATCGTCCTGAATTCCCGTTTTTATAATTCGGATTTTAGCTTTATCTCCAACTTTCACAAAAACACACTCTAGCTTTTTATCACTTTTAGGACTTGGTTTTTTATTCTCGCTATCTTTTGGATCATCAATTTTAGGCATTTTCACTGCTGCAGTATCAGACTTAACAACAACCGAACTGATTGGAACATAAACCACGTTGGTTTTGGTCGTAGTAATAATATCAACCGTCGCTGTCATTCCTGGTCGGAATGGAGAATATGTATCCGGTTTCCCAACCATCAAATCTTTATAGGATTCTTTTAGAATTCTAACTTTCACTTTAAAGTTGGTTACCTGATCAGCTGTCAAAGCTGTACTCGCCGAATTGGAAATACTTGTTACAACTCCTTTGAATTGTTTTTTCAAATAAGCATCTACTTCAACGTTAGCAGCATCACCAACTTTTATTTTTACAATGTCATTTTCATTAACATCAACTTCAACTTCCATATTGTTTAGATTGGCAACTCTTAAAAGCTCAGTACCTGCCATTTGTTGCGTTCCCAAAACTCGTTCTCCCAATTCTACGTTCAACACAGAAATAGTTCCGTCTGCAGGAGCGTAAATTACTGTTCTTCCTAAGTTGTCTCTAGCTTCATTTACGGAAGCCGAAGCGCTTTGCACATTGTAATAAGCCGATTGTTTACTGGCTTTTGCCACCTCAAAAGAAGCCACAGATTTATCCCAATCTGATTTTGAAATAATCCCTTTCCCATAGAGAACCTTATTTCTTTCATAATCAGCTTTTGCCTGATTAAAAGAAGCATCGGACTGGCTCAAACTTGCCTTGGAAACCGACAAATTTGCGACCGTTCTATTCAAACCGGAAGTGTATAGATCAGGATTTATCTTTAACAACAAATCACCTTTCTTAACAACTTGTCCTTCTTTTATTGGCAAATCTATAATCTCGCCCGAAACCATCGAAGCCATTTTTACCTCGATTTCCGGTTGGATTTTACCTGTTGCCGAAACAGTTTCTACTATCGTTCCTGTTTGGGCATCGGCAATCTCCACTTCTTTGCCTTTGTCTTTATTACCAATAATTCCTGCTTTTGAAAGCCCTACTAAAACCCCAATAATTACTATTGCTGAGCCTATTAATATGTAAATTGTTTTTTTTGACATAATAAATTTATTTTTTTTCAATTGGAACAATCGGAATTCCAAAATAAAATTCAAGTATTTTTACTCTGAACAAGTATTCATATTTTGTTCTTATAACATCAGATTGAGCATTAGTCAACAATGTTTGTGACTGAGTAAAATCAAAAGAATTCATTAAACCAACATCATATTTTTCTTTTGCATAATCATAAGACTGCTGTCTCGCCTCCAAAGCCACCGTAGCTGATTCATAGGTATTCAAAGCTCCTTTTGCATCTGTAAATGCTGTATAAACGTTACGTTGCAAATCTAAACTTTTTTGCTCTAAATCTATTTTGGATTTTTCCAAACTTACTTTATTGCGTTCTACATTATTTCTAACAGAAAACCCATTAAAAATTGGCACATTTAACTGGAAAGCAAAATAATGTCCCTTATTATTACTAAACTGATCAAATATTGGATCTGGAGATACATAAATTGGATTACCTGCGGAATCCACTCCTGAAAGCATGTGACTATAACTGGCACTTGTACCAAATGAATAAACCCCTCTAAGAGTTGGCTGATATGCTCCTTTAGCAATAGTGACATTTTTTTCAGCTATTTCAAGATTAGTTTGTGCCAATTTCAATTCAGTTCTTGTTTCTTTGGCTTTATTATAAATATCAATAGGTTTTTGAGACATTATGTTGTTCTCGTCATTAACATTTGTATCATCAACAACATCAAAATCAGCAAACTCTTTCAACTGTAAAAGCTGCGCCAAGCTTAACTTAGAAATGAGTAAATTATTCTCAGAAACTGTTATGTTTTGTTTATCTGTCGCTATAGTTGCTTTTAAATCAAACAAATCACCTCTTGGAATTGTTCCTGCCTTTACCATCTCTTCAGAACGTTTTAAACGTTTTTCATCAATTGATAACTGCTCTTTTTTTACTTTTAAATCTTCTTTAAAAGATAAAATTTGAAGAAAAGCATTTGCAACATTCAGAGAAACATCCTCTTGTATTTTTAATAATTGATATTGTGATGCAATAATTCCCAATTTCGCTCTTCGATATGCATTTTGATTTTGTAACCCTTTATAAATATCTACACCGGAACTAATTCCTAATTGTGAATATTGTGTTGTTTGTGTAGTAGCAATATTAGTAACTGGGTTCACATTCCTACCAATGTTCCAAGAATGGGATGCACTACCACTTACACTAGGAAGATATCTACCGAAAGCATCTTTTTTATCAATATCGGCATTTTTCACATCTAATTCAGAATTTTTTATGGTGATATTATTGTCTAATGCATATCTCACACATTCCTCTAAAGTCCATACTTTAGTTTGCGCCTGCGAAGCAAATCCAATCAAGAATACAAAAACGGCACTTATGTAATTTATTTTTTTCATTTTTAATCGATTAAAAACACAGAAATACACTGCATATATTTATTTAATTTGTTTATCAAAACTTACTTCAACGATTATTTTGGTTTTGCATCTTCAGTTATCAAACCTTGATTCCAAACTTTTATTTTATCTGATTTTTTTAAGCCGCTTTTTACCTGTACATAAATTCCATCGCTAACACCTAATGTTATATCTTTTCTCTGAAATTTTTGAGGACTGGTTTGAACCTCAACATAAGGTTTTGTTGTCTTTTTGTCAAATTGAACCAAAGACTCTTTTAAAGCCTGAACGTTATCCGCTTTTTCCAAAATAATAGAAGCATTCGCACTCAAACCTGCTCTGATAAAAGTATTATCTCTATTGGTTAATTTTGCTTTAATTTCGAATTGGATAGCTCCGTTTTCTGTTTTCCCCTTTGGGGCAATATCTGTTAAAACAGCTGTAAACTTTTTATTTTCGATAGCTCCAACGGTGATTTCGATTGGCATATTTAATTTTATCTTACCAACTTCGGATTCATCTACTTTCCCTACAAAAATCATTCTTCCAACATCAGCAACACTTGCAATAGTGGTTCCTTCGTTAAAATTATTACTCTCAATTACCTGATTACCCACTTTTACAGGTACATCTAACACCATTCCGTTTACAGTTGAACGAATCAAAGTATTTGCATAATTCCCCATTCCTGAAGAAGTCCCGGTTTTCACAATATCTAATCCTTGAGTCGACGCATAATAATTTTGCTTTGCCTGATTGTAAGCCAATTGTGCCGCATCAAAATCATTGGCAGAAATCACTCCTTTATCAAACAAAGTTTTTTGTCTTTTGAATAATTTCTCTTGGTTATCCAATGCAATTTTTGCAGTTTTCACCTGATTTTGAGAATTGCTTAAACTGGACACATTGGCAACCACTTTAATTTTTGCAATTAAATCTCCAGCTTTAACCGACTCACCAGCTTTAATATAAACAGCTTCTATGATTCCGGAAATATTTGGTTTAATCAATACTTCTTCATCTGGAACGATATTTCCTGTAGCAAGGGTACTTTTCACTATCGTTTTCACTTCGACCTTATCAGTTTCAAAAACAATAGGTGATTCTTGGTTTTTTGCATACAAATAATATAAAGCTCCAAAAAAAACTACTGCTATTAAAATCAATGCGGTTATGGTTACTCCTTTTTTCATTTTATAAATTTTTATTCGATTATTATATTGTTTTTTGATTGCATATTTATTCTGTTCTTAAAGCATCTACGGGTTTAACTTTTATCGCAGTTTGCGCCGGAATAAGTCCTGCCAACAACCCTGATCCAACTAAAATCATTAAAGCGATAAAAACAACCACTAAATCAACACTTGGATTGACAAACATCATCCCGTCTGCAGGCATTGACGCCAAAATCATGTTCAAAATAGCCAACAAACCTGTTGCAACGGCTATACCAAACATTCCAGCTATTATTGTCAGGAAAATTGCTTCTAATAATATTTGGGATCTAATGGCTCCCGGTGTGGCTCCCAAAGCTCTTCGGATTCCAATTTCATTAGTACGCTCTTTTACAACGATTAGCATAATATTTGAAATTCCAATAATACCTGACAATAACACTAATGTTCCAACAAAATAAGCGATGAATTTAAGAACCATAAATAAGTCCTGTACTTTTTGAAATTCAGCAAATAAATCAAAGTTACCGACAGCTCTTTCATCATCTGGGTGAATCGAATGTCTTTCTCTCA
The DNA here is from genome assembly GCF_027111335.1 of Flavobacterium aquiphilum. NCBI lineage: Bacteria > Pseudomonadati > Bacteroidota > Flavobacteriia > Flavobacteriales > Flavobacteriaceae > Flavobacterium > Flavobacterium aquiphilum. The sequence goes on from NZ_CP114288.1 coordinate 4,917,143, forward strand.
TAAATGCAAGAATCCCTGGTCTAAGCTCAGTAATTGACGCTTCATCGTTTGCAGTAAGCGCCATCCAACCTACTTTATCTCCAAAATTAAAAGATTGCTGAAATGTGGTAAAAGGGATGAATATATTTTTTTGGGCAGACTCCGCATTTCCATTATTTTGTCCTTTAGATTTATATACTCCAACCACCATAAAGTTGATACCATTTATTTTGATGTAAGTCCCCATTACTTCTTCACCATTCTTATACAATTCATTAATGACACCCTGCCCTATTACAGTTACTTTACGCTTCGAAAGAATGTCCTGCTGATTTACAAAACGCCCTTTTACAATATCCATCTGCTCTTGTTTTACCAATTCTGGATAATCTCCATAAATAGTATAAGCACCTGTTTTTGTTCCTCTGACTACATTGCTCACTCCATTAAAATCTCCTAACTGATTACGGGGAGACACATACAATAAATCAGGAAATTTTTGTTTTAAGGCATCGACATCGCTATTTTTAAAATCATATCTTCTGGTTTTTGGCAGACCTTTGTATGGTTTTGATGTAGTTTGTGTCCACATAAACATGGTATTAGTAGCAATACCATCAAATCCTTTTTTCACACCATTCTCAAGACCATTTGAAGCGGCTAATAAAATCACTAAAATAAATATACCCCAAAACACACCAAAAGCCGTAAGTAACGTTCGGAAGGTATTGGCCGTTAAAGCCTCTAGAATTTCGTTCCAGTTTTCTCTATCAAACATAATTATTCGTCTCTAAGTGCTACAATAGGCCTAATTTTTGCTGCTCTGTAAGCTGGAACAAATCCTGCTAAAGCTCCTGCAACGACCAAAACTATTAAGGTTGATGTTGCAACAGTAAAATCGACCTGCGGATTCTGAAAATACTCGCTTTGCGCATGGGGACCAATCAATTCTAAAAGAGCTAATCCTGTTAATAATCCCATGAATCCAGAAATAGTAGTAATAAAAATAGATTCATGCAAAATCATTAGAATAATTGAAACTGGCGAAGCCCCAAGTGCTTTTCGAATCCCAATTTCCTTGGTTCTTTCCTTTACAATAATCATCATGATATTACTAACTCCAACAACACCGGCAATAATAGTACAGATTCCAACCCACCAAAAAAACAATCGAATATAAAGATTCAAATCATAAAACTTTTTGGCTTCTTTGACAGAATTAAAAATTCCAACAGCGCTTTCATCATCAGGAGCGGCACCATTTTTAGTTCTCAATAATTTTCCATAATCATTTTTGAATTTTTCGGACTCAGCTACAGCTTCTTCATAAGTGTCTTTCTTTTTCATAGTATAAGCCATATAACTTATTTTATCTCCTAATCCAAAAACCTGCTGTGCTGTAGTTAAAGGCACAAATACTCTACTTTCTTCTCTCTCCCCTCCTGGATCAGTAAACACACCAACAACTTTAAAATTAATATTCGCAACAGTAATTTGTTCGCCTATAGGATTTTTTTCTTTAAACAGATCTAATTTAACTTTTTGACCAATCACAGCTGCTTTTACATTGTTTCTCAAATCATTTGCGTTAATGTACCTGCCTTTTATAACTGATACATTTTCTATTTCCATACCGTCTGTATTAACACCTCTGTATTGATAATTTCCTGATTCCTTTCCATAACTTACGGTAATTCCCCAGCCAGTAGCAGTAGCTCCATTTTTATCCAATTGGTCCCCGTATTTTTGCACTGCAAGATCAAAATCGCTATTTCTAAATTGGATTTCTCTCCCAGGATTTAATCCCTTGTATGCTTTAGTTGTCGCACCTGACCAAACCTCAATTACGCCAGCGGCATCACGTTCAAATTGTTTTTCGATTCCGTTTTGCAAACCTTTTCCAACACCAAGAAGAATCACCAAAATAAAGATACCCGAAGCCACAGAAACTCCAGTGAGAAAGGTTCTCAGTTTATTTTTGGCGATAGCCTCAAATATTTCTTGCCAACGTTCAATATTAAACATAAGACGAAGCTCTAACTTGTTCTATCATTTTGTCATCAATAATCAATCCGTCTTTCAGGACCACATTTCTTTTACACATAGCGGCAATATCCGGTTCGTGGGTAACAATCAAAATCGTTTTTCCCTCATCGTTAATTCCTTGTATCAACTCCATCACCTCATAGGAAGTCATGGTGTCCAAAGCCCCCGTAGGCTCATCGGCCAACAATACTTTTGGATTGGAAGCCAAGGCTCTAGCAATAGCCACACGTTGTTTTTGTCCTCCCGAAAGTTCATTTGGCAAATGATGTGAATGCGAAGCCAATCCAACTTTCTCAAGGTATTTCATGGCAATGTCATTGCGTTCTTTTCTCTTTACACCTTGATAATACAGCGGCAAAGCCACATTATCCAATGCACTTTTGTAATTAATCAGGTTGAAAGATTGAAAAACAAAACCAAGGAATTGGTTTCGATATTTGGAAGCAATAGTTTCATTTAATTTTTTAATTGGCACTTTGTCCAAAGTATAAAGTCCAGAATCGGCTTCATCGAGGATTCCGAGGATATTAAGTAAAGTTGATTTTCCAGATCCTGAAGACCCCATAATGGCGACTAATTCCCCTTCTTTTATGTTGAAATTAATTCCTTTTAGCACATGCAATTCGGAATGTCCCATTTTGTATGATTTGTGTAAGTCTTTAATTTCAATCATGATTTCTATATTTTAAAGCAATAGTAATTATCTTTCAAAAAACAGCGACACAAAAAATGAATGCTAAAATTACTAATTAATTCACTTTCAAATTTCAATTATTCTATTAATTGATAATGAATAAATTACGAACAACCTTGATCATTCCAAGTCATTTTTTAACGACGCACATTGCATAAGACTTATGTCTCAGTAAAATGTTACACACATATAAGAAAAATATATTTGTTTTGTTAAATTTGAACTCAAATTTTAAAAAAATGCTAAAACCTATTTCTATTCTAATTATTTGCATAGTTACAGTAACACTATTAACAAGTTGTTCTTCAGCTACCTCAAAAATTGAAGCCTTAAAACCCGAACCAGACGATGCCGTGCCATTAACCTACACTAACACACCTTCGTTTATAAACCTACCTGTCAGCATTAAGCTGAAAGACATTCAGAACCAAACGAACACTTTATTGAATGGCCTGATCTATGAAGACAATAACATTGAAGACGACAATATTGAGATTAAAGTTTGGAAACAGGCTCCAATTACGATTACCAATGATCTAGCAAAAGATGGTGAAAAAATAAAAACCGTTTTACCCTTAAAAGTTTGGGCAAAATACAGAATAGGAACCAAGACTATGGGAGTGGATTTATACAAAACACAAGAATTCAATCTAAACGGAATAGTCACTTTATTGAGCAGCGTAAGCCTGAACAATTGGCGTTTGAGTTCAAAAACATCTTTAAAATCATTGGACTGGGTCGAAAGCCCCACAATGACAGTTTTCGGAAAAAACATGCCGGTGACTTATCTTATCAACCCAGCCGTGAGCATTTTTAAATCAGATATTGAAAAAAGTATTGATTCGGCCATTGAAAAATCGATGGATTTCAAGCCCAACGTAATGGATGCTTTGTCCAAAATATGCACTCCTTTTGAAATGAGTGAAACCTACAAAAGTTGGCTTCGAATTGTTCCTTTAGAAGCTTATTCAACCAATGCCAAATTAAAAAACGATTCGTTTCTAATTAATATGGGGATGAAATGTAATATGGAAACTTTGATTGGAAAAAAACCGGAATCAAAATTTGAACCCAACAAAATTGTATTGAAAGCCGTAGATAAGATTCCTGAGCAGATTTCAGCTAATATCGCTGCAGTTTCCAATTATCAGGAAGCTTCCAAATTAATGACGGCTAATTTTTCGGGACAGGAATTTGGTTCGGGAAGCAAAAAAGTAAAAGTACAGAATGTTGCCCTATGGCACAAAGATGGAAAACTAATAATTGCTTTGGATCTCCTTGGCTCGGTAAATGGCACTATCTATCTAAATGGGATTCCGCAATACAATGACACCACAAAAGAAATCTATTTCGACAAATTGGATTATGTACTGGACACCAAAAGCCGATTAATGCGAACCGCAAACTGGCTGGCTCAGGGAATGATTTTAAGAAAAATGGAAGAAAGTTGTCGTTACTCAATCAAACCAAATTTGGACGAAGCCAAACAAAGCATGATGACATACCTAAAAAATTATTCTCCAATGCCTGGCGTTTTCATTAATGGAAAAATGGAAGACATCAAATTTGAAAAAATAGAACTAACCAATCAGGCAATGATTGCTTTCATAAAAGTAAACGGAAATATAAATGTTTCAATCGACGGACTTAAGTAAAGTAGCATAAGACAGAACACAGATTTTAGAATACAAAAAAAAGTAAGGCTCAAAAAAAGTGTTTTTTGAGCCTTACTTTTTTTTTATTATTGATATTGTTATTGCTTTTTCTTTTTCATTCGATACACATAATAACCTACGGCACCCACAAGCACATATGGAATCACCATCAAATAAACGATTCCGTCGTTTACTGCTGCTGCCTGAGTTTTGTTTTCGTTACCTGTCAAAGCTGCACGACACATAGCACATTGCGCATTTGCTGCAAGCGAAAAAAATAAAGAACATAGAATATAAAAATATACTCTTGCCCCCATTCTTCTTTTCTCCATTTTCTTCTCTCTAATTTCTTTACTAAACATAATAAGGCGAAATCATTAAATATACTATCACTCCTGTTACGGCCACATAAAGCCAAATCGGGAAAGTGATTTTGGCAATTTTTCTATGTTTATCAAATTTGTTAGCCAGAGCACGAACGTAAGTAACCAAAACCAATGGAATAACAGCTATAGACAAAATAATGTGCGAAATCAATATGAAAAAGTACACCAACCTTGCATACCCCACATTTGCTTTTTCAGTTAAATCTAAGGCGCCATCATGATTGACATCTCCAAATTTAGTAGAATCAGATGTCATGTGATAAGCAACATACATCACAAGAAAAGCTACTGATAAACAAATAGCTCCTGTCATCAATCTTTCATGAAGAATTCTATTTCCATTTTTTATACTTAATACAGCAGCTACCAAAACAATTGCAGTAAGACCATTTATTGTAGCATATATTGGTGGCAAAAAGGACAATGGTTGAACATCATATCCAAAGTCTTTTAACTTCACCCCAAAAAGAATCGCAACTACAACCGGAATTAATATGGAAACGGTAATTATAAATTTATTAAACTTTTGGTCAATTGTATTTTCTTTCATTTTTTATTCTTTTAACAATGCTTGTATATCTTGCTGAATGTCCCTAACTCCTTTTTTCTCCAATCCGTCGTAATATAAAATCGGATTACCGTAGTCGTCTTTTCTGCATCTTATATTTCCGTTTTTATCAATTAAAGCAAAAAGCCCTGAATGTTCAAAACCTCCTTTGGCTTTACTGTTTTCGCCAACGTAGATGTTAAATCCTTTATTTGACAAACTATAGATATAATCTTTGTCACCGGTCAGAAAATTCCAATTAGATGATTTCACTCCTAATAATTTGGCATGCTCTTTTAAAACAGCAGGAGTATCATGCTCTGGATCGATAGTTATAGAAGCAATTCCGAAATTAGGATTTCCAAAAAAAGTATTTTGAAGTGTTACCATATTCGCATTCATTTTTGGGCAAATGGAAGGACAGGTTGCAAAGAAAAACTCTAAAACATATACTTTCCCTTTATAAAAATCATTGGAAATTTTCACATTGTCCTGATTTGTCAATTCAAATTTTGGAGCTGGGCCAATTACAATTAACTTTCCATCTACCGCTTTAGATCCGCCTACTTTGTCCAATCGTTCACCCTGAACAACACTATTATTTTGCATTCTATCAACAATTTTCGGAATAGCATATATCCCAAAAACAAGTATTATAAAAGAAATCCCTATGTATGATTTATTTTTAAGCATTTTATAATTGTTTTGTAGCGTTATGATTCTTTTTCAGTGCTGCACGGTATTCGTAAAGAATAACCTTAAAATCGTCCAGCATCTCGTTACTTAATTCTGCCGGATGAAATGTATCATAGCCTTCTTTATAATCCTTCTTGGCCTTTCTCCCACGTAGATTTCTTTCTTTATCGACGATATAAACATTAGAAGTTCCAAAATCAGGATCCAAATTCCCTTTTAATTTTAGTTTACCAAAATAAGACTTGATTTCATCAGGTTTGGCAAAAACAAAATGCCATTGACTTACGTCGGTAAAAGCGGCCAAAGCGTCAACAACGGCTTTGACATCTTTTTCGGTTCCTAGAGGGGCAACGACAACAAACTGCAAATCCTTGAAATCATGGTAACGTTGGTAAATTTTCTCGTTTAAGTTGAAATAGTTTCCTCTGTTTTTAAGGATTTCTGTTCCGGAAAAACCCAGTATAGTAATTTTATTGTCCAAACTTACTGTTTCGCCTTTCAAAGATTTCCATTCCCCAAGATCAGGAATTTTGGGAGTGATAACAGGCAATTTTGTGAAACTGTTTACCCCCGAAGCAAAAAACAAATAAGCAACTATAGGCAGAATAAATAACACAAAAAGAACTATATTTTTCTTCATCAGGATTTTATAAAATTTAGTGTATTAAAATAAAAAAAGGCATCCGTGGTGACGGATACCTTTTTCTTTGAATTAATATCTTGTTAAAAATTCCATTTAATGGTAGCATTTTTAAAAACCTCAAATACATAATCCCCTTCCGTTAAAAGAATGAAGATTAAATAACAAACTAAGAATACTAAAGGAAAAACAACGGCATTTTTCAACACCTTTTTTTCTCCTTCCATGTGCATAAATGCCCATACAATATAATATGCTTTAACTAACGTAAGTATGATAAACATCCAGTTTAACCAACTCATAGTAATAAGATGGTGATTAACTAAAAAATCTGGTCTGATGATACCGAAAGCAACCTCAACCGTTGTGATTAAAGACAATAGACCGAATACAGTCCAAATTCTTTTTGTATTAGAAACATGTTCGTGTGACATAATGTGATAAATCTAAAATTAAACTAAATAGAAGAATGTGAAAACGAATACCCAAACTAAATCTACAAAGTGCCAGTATAACCCCACTTTTTCAACCATTTGGTATGAACCTCTTTTCTCGTAAGTACCCAATAAAACATTAAAAAAGATAATGATATTGATTACGATACCAGAGAAAACGTGGAATCCGTGGAAACCTGTAATGAAGAAGAAGAAATCAGCAAAAAGCTTGCTTCCGTATTCATTATGAGTCAAATTAGCTCCTTCAATTACAATTTTGGCTTGATCCAAACGTTTTTGAGATTCTTCTCTAGATAGGATTGTTTTCTTTTTGTCTTTGTTTAATGTTTCGATTCTTACCAAAACATCTGGATGAGCTTTGAATCCAGCTTGAATTTCAGCTACTGTGTAATCTGGAATTGCTGATTCATCCATGAACCATTTTCCTTTATCTCTTGACAACTGCTCTCTTTCTACCGGCAATGTTGCAGCAAAATCTTTCAAAGCAACTCTGTGTCCTTCTTTATCAACAAACTGTAACAAGCTACCTCCTGTTGTTTCAACAGCACCATATTCTCCTTGAATAAAGTTTTTCCACTCCCAAGCTTGTGAACCAACGAAGATCATACCCCCGATGATTGTTAGAAACATATAAAGGGCTACTTTATCCTTTTTCATTTGATGACCTGCATCAACGGCCAAAACCATAGTAACAGATGAGAAAATCAAAATGAACGTCATCAAGGCTACATAATACATTGGAGCCTCTACTCCGTGTAAAAATGGGAAGTGTGTAAACACCTCATCAGCCAATGGCCAAGTTTGAATAAATTTAAATCTAGAAAAACCGTAAGCAGCTAAAAATCCAGAGAATGTTAAGGCATCTGATACGATAAAAAACCACATCATCAACTTTCCATAACTTGCTCCCATTGGCTCATTGCCGCCTCCCCAAGTTTTTTCATTATTTGCAGTAGTAACTGTCGCTTCCATAAAAGTAATTGGTTATAAAAAAGGTTTCAAATTTACGTTTTTTTCTTATTTAAAGAAATATAAAAATAAAAATAAATAAAGCCACAAAAAGTCCAGAAAGTGCCAATACATCGCACCTAGCTCAATTCCAAGCGTTTGAGTAGAATTATATTTTTGTTTAAAATGATTATAAATAATAACTAATAATGATATCATCCCGCCAGCAAGGTGCAATAAATGAACAACTACCACTAAATACAGAAAAGTAGTCGTAATTGTACTTGCACTTCCGGTAAAATAATAGCCATTTGCAACGATTTGTCCAAATCCAACAAACTGCAACACTACAAATGCAATTCCTAAAGCCAAAGTAGCCAAAAGAAAAGTAGTCGTTTTACTGATTTCATCTTTCTGAATCGCTTTTTTGGCCAAATGAAAAGTAACACTGCATCCCAAAATAGCTATAGTACTAGCAAAAAATGCAGAAGGCAATTCAAAATTCTTCAACCAATCTGCTCTTGATTGACTTACCACATAAGCACTTGTAAGACCTGCGAACATCATTGTCATGCTCACCATGGCAAACAATAAAATCAATTTGTACGATCTTGCCGTTCTCAATTTATGATCTTCGGCTGTCATTGTTATCTCCATAATTATCTTAAAAATTTATCTAAAATATATACTAACTGTAATAACGATATATAAGAAACGCTAACAAGCATCAGTGTTCTTGCTGCTTTTGCTGTTTTTATTTGATACAAACGAACTGCGTAAAACAACATCCAAAGCCCTAATCCCAAAACAAAAATCGCCGCTATAGGACTAATAAATAATTGCCCTGTATAACCCAATGAAGGTAAAAGTGATGCAATTATTAACCAAACGGTATATAATATAATCTGCAACGAAGTACCTTTATCTTTCTTTCCTGTTGGCAACATAAAGAAACCAGCTTTTTCGTAATCTTCATATAAAAACCAGCCAATAGCCCAAAAATGTGGAAATTGCCAAAAGAACTGTATTAAAAACAAAGTTCCTGCTTCAATTCCAAATTCTCCCGTGGCGGCAACCCATCCTAGCATAAACGGAATTGCACCGGGAAATGCCCCAACAAAAACCGAAAGCGAAGTTACCGTTTTAAGCGGTGTGTAAATACTGGTATATAAAAAAATGGAAATTGCACCAAACATTGCCGATTTTGGATTAATCGTATAAAGCAAAGCCACACCCAAAATAGTAAGCAAAGTTGCAACGATTACTGCCAATCTTGGAGACATTCTTCCAGATGCAACCGGACGATTCTTGGTACGATCCATCAATGCATCCAAATCTTTCTCTATTACCTGGTTGTAAGCATTAGAAGCCCCAACCATACAATAACCTCCAATTGCCAGTTTTACCAAAACTAACCAATCAAATGAATGAGTGGAATCAAAACCGAGCACATAACCTGCAATTGATGAAAAAACAACACTTATGGCCAAACCGGCTTTTGTAATCGCTTTAAAATCAATATATATAGATTTAATCGAAGTAGGATTAGATGTTGTTGTCAATACAGATAAAATTGGTATATTTTTTGAAATTCGGTGCAAATATACAAATTAGATTCAAAAACGGTCTATCAAAATCAAATTTGAAAAATTAGTTAACTCTTTAGTCGGTTTTTACTGCTTAATTAGTTCGCATTAAAGAGAAAACAACATATGACAAGATTAAAAAACTATTTTTTAGTCTTCAATTCATAAATCGCATTTACCAAACCATCCTTGGCACTGTCCAAAGTAAGCTCCCAAAACATAATTCCTCCTAATTTCTTTTTTATAACATAAGAAGTTTTGGCTTTGACAGAAGCAATATCATCACTTGTGGCAAATTTTTGTTCTCTCTGGTTATACCAATATGGAGCGCTAGCTTTTTCATCCCAAAAATATTTCCAGCCATTTGCTTCGGTCAAAGTATCTTTGAAATCTTTAAAACTCACTCCACCAGTAGGAGTTCCAGACTGATACAATCCGTTGTTGACATCAGCTACATCTTTCCAAGTTCGGGTATAAAAGGCTGATCCAATAACTATTTTATGAGACGGAATTCCCAGTTTCAACAAATATTCAACTGCTCTATCTGTAGATTCTTCATTTTTATTGGTACTAAAAAGTGGTGTATGATGTCCTGTAACTTTAGAATATCCATTAACCAAATCATAACTCATAATATTCACACGATCCAAAAGAGGCATTATCAACTTCCATTCTACTGACTCATCCATGTACTTTTGAAAACCACCAGCTGCAAAACTTAATTCATTCGATTTTCCTAATTCTGCTCTCAAAACTTTGACTAATTCAGTAAAATTCTTCTTGTCTGCCTGCTGATATAAATGTCCAGGATGTCCTTCAATAGTTGGGTATTCCCAATCCAAATCCAAGCCATCTGTCTTAAAATAATCATTAACTTCTTTTACTGATTTTGCAAAAATTACTCTTCCATCAGCTGTAGAAAAAACCTCAGAGCAACTTGGACAACCACCCCAGCCTCCTAAAGACAACATTATTTTCAGTTTCGGATTTCTGGCCTTTAATGAAACTAAATGTTTAATAGCAATAGAATCGTTGGCGTTATCTACATTTAATTTTCCATCTTTCAAATGACAAAAACTATAAATGATATGAGTTAATTTTTCAATTTCAAAATTATCGATCTGTTTGTCGTCACCGGTGTAATATGCCAAAACTGCAAAATTTTTGGTTTTTTGAGCATGCAAACTTAAAGACAAGACTACTATAAGAACAGTCATCAGGATTTTTTTCATAGCTTTCATATTTTATTAATTTGAAAATATTTTAATTCACTAAATCGATTTACCAAACAACCAAAATTAAACCCTTTTTTCTTCTCCTACAAACAAATTATGATGTTAATTGTTTTTATCGCTGATTATAATGATTTTGATTAGCCTGTTCGTCTTACAAACTCGCGTCAAGATTAATCTTTAAAACCTTTCAAATTTCTGGTTTTTGAGCTAAAAATATTTTGAATCCATAAAAGCCCATTCCTTCCTTTTAGCCCCGACAGAAGTGGAAATCTCCAGATTTAGAAAAACAAGGTTTTTTTTGCCGTAGTTTTACTTTATCGGGAATTGTAGCGTATGGCGGGACTCATCATTACAAAAATGCCTTATGTTTTTGCTCCTAAAAAACCGAACGTAAGCTATTAATAATTAAAATACCAATTGAACACATCCGATCTAAAACCAATAGTAAACCAAGTGGTTTGCTCTTTGAAAACTGTCGGCGTAGCAGTTGTAGGGTCAAAATTTCTAAATAAAAAATTTCCAAAAAACTTCAAATTAGTTGCGGGATTTACCAAATACCCAACCTGAACTTCGGATATAAAAAGCTTTGTTTTATTACCTTGCCCAACTTCTACTCCTTTATCATAAGGCCTATTCAAGTCATAATCCTTATAGATATTTTGTCCATAGTTGTAATTATTAGTTGCTGTATCAAAATCCAAACCTCGTGTTCCCCAAGTAAGTTTCGCATTTGAATAAAATCGGTCTTTATGATAATAGCCTAACAAAACCAACTCCTGGAAATTACCTCCCCATTGATGTCCCAAACTTTGGTTATTATGCCCATAATTGGTAATTGGTTCGCTATGTGAATACGTATAAGGGCGAACATGGTTAAACTCCATTTGCAACAACAAATTATCCACATGAAAGGCATTGAAATATTTCGCACCCAATTGATAACCCAACTTGTTTTTCCAACTTTTTTCTCCTGCAAAAATATCTCCCGTTGAAAACTCATCAACTAGAAATTGACCGTAAAGATTCACTTGATTATTCCATTTGTATTTAGAACTTAATCCTAAAACCGCATTCCCGCTTTTGGAAGAAGAAGAAAACTCAACTGCTCTGTAAAAAACGATCGGGTTCACAAAATTGGCATCAAAACCTCGTCCGTTTGTATTTGTCCAAATTGCTGATTCAAAAAAACCTAAATTCAATTTGTTCGAAACATTCCAACTCAGATAATGATTCACCATATATTTGGAAGCATAGGTTTTATCCACGGTGACCTCAGGACGAACATCCTTTAGCCACATATAATTTACCGTGTATTTAATTTTCCAAAAATTAGCATCTATCTTAAAAAAAGGATACGGACTAGCTCCATCACTTAAAAACAAAGAACGATAACCATCCCCTATGAAGTTTTTACCATAACCCAATTGCAAATCCAAAAATTTTGCGGCATTATAAGAAACATTCGCTTCGGCCATTGGAAAATCGTAAGCATCCGAATTATATGGTTTTGCAATACCAATTCCAGGAACAATAGCAGGATTCCCTCCAGAAGGTTTTATCGAATTGGCATACGCATTGTAGTAATCGGCAAAACGTCCTTGGCTTTCATAAAATGTAGTAGTAAAATTCAAGCGAGGCCCAAGACCTCCTTTGAAGTTAAGGGCTCTTGTATTGACAAACGTATAATCTGTTTTACTTGGATTAGAAATTCCGCCTTGTACGTCAAACAAGAAGTTCAATGCAAACCAATATCCTTCTCCTTGTATTTCGGCTAAATTTTCATTCCAGGTTTTACGTCCCCACCAACTTGTCTTATTTTTCATAAGAGCGGCGTTGACTTTTTGAAAGTTATAATATTTTTCAACCTCAGCATAAGTATAAGGTTTTGAAGCCGTATGATTATTACTCCCCACCCTGTTTATATCGCCATCAAACTGTGCATAATAACTGTGTGAAAAAGGAATCGCTAAATGACTTGAAAATTGTGGATTATTAAAACGTTTGTAAACAATACTATCTAACTCTGTCAAACCCTGATTAACATTAATATTTTCTTTCTTTGCCTGATTGGTAGCCGCAATTTGCTCCGGAGACTGCAACGGAATATCAATATTGATGTTAAACTTGGAATACGTTGGGTTCCCAGCATAAGTAGGTGGTTCAATTTTTGGAAAACCTGCAAAAACCCTTTTAGTTTCGGCGATAATTTCTTCATTATTAGAATTAACGTACAGCACTTTAAATGTACCCGTAACATCAACTTCAAACAATACTTTTACTAGTCCTTTGTAATTATTCTGTTGCAACTTTTCGGGTACCTTAAAATTATGGTAAACCAATTGCTGCACTTCGTTATAGAAGCAATTTTTCAGATCGTCAGCTTGTAAATTTTGGCAATTTAAAAAAACTGGAAAGCGCTCATCGGAGATTTCCACTTTATTGGAAGCAGGAGTCTGAGCATTTCCAGCCAATACACTTAAGAAAAGAATAAAAGAAAAATATTTTTTAATCATTTGAATTTATATCTAATCAATATTGAGAAGAAGACTCTTCCCCATTTGCAATCGCTTTGGCTCCCGAAGTCCCTATACGTTTTACGCCAAGTTTTATCATTTGCTTAGCTTCATCATAAGTTCTAACACCACCTGCTGCTTTTACGGGAAGTGGCAATGCGTTTTCCAACATTATTTTTATAGAGTGAACAGTCGCTCCATTTGGCAAATTGTTTTCTGTTTTATAAAACCCAGTTGATGATTTTACAAAAACAGAACTATAGGATTCTGGTTTAAAAATTGCAACTACTACATCTTTAATCAAAGCAGATAATTGTGCAATTTGTAGATCGCTCAGGGCCGCCACTTCAATAATCCATTTTACTGTTTTGTTGTGATCTAATCCTAATTGAGTTCCTTTGAGAATTTCTTCTTTTATAAGATCAATTTCGCCTGCTTTGAACGCTTCATAATTGCATACAAAATCCAAATCGTCGGCACCATTTTGAATGCATTCACGAGCTTCAGCCAATTTTTTATCAATTGTAGATTTCCCTTCCGGAAAATCGATCACGGTTCCAACCAACACTTTTGATTGTGCTGCCTCAATCATTTGCTTTGCCAAAGCAACTCTATCGGGGCGAATCATTATCAATTTAAAACCTTCGTCGATCGCTTCTTGAATAAAACCTTTTGCGACAGCTATATTTTCATTTTCGTCCAAACCAGCTTGAACATTGGTTTTCAAATATGTCGAATCCAAATAATCTCTAATATTCATCTCAAAAATTTATAAGGTTAAACGGGGTAAAAATACATTATTCGAATGATATGACCTCAATCCTATATCACTCAAAATAAAAAAACCCACCGAAGTGGGTATTATTTCTTTATTATTGATTTTAAAATATTGAATTTATTACAACTCAACACAACAAAAATAGCCAATGTTGTTCCGACTAAATTAGCTACAACATCAAGAACATCGGCACTTCTAGTCGTAGTAAATAAACTTTGCAATATTTCAATTGTTATTCCAAAAGCAAATGAAAGCACAGCCGAAAATATCAAAGGTTTTGATATCGAATTGTATTGCAACTGTCTAGCGAAAAACAAAAACCAAACAAACGTAAATACTAAATGAAAAAAAGTATGAATACACTTGTCTAAATTTGGAATGTTTACAACCGGAATTTCATTTGAATTAACTAAACATAAGTAACTCACAATTCCTGTCCATAACAAGGCAATCGAAAGCAAAAGATATTTAGGCACCAATAAGTTCTTTGTATGCTTCACTTGAAAGCAATTGTTCAACCTCAGATGGATCTGAAATTTTCACTTTAATCATCCATCCAGCACCATAAGGATCCGAATTTACATTTTCTGGAGCACTTTCTAAATCACCGTTAAATTCGATAATTTCACCAGACAAAGGAAGAAACAAATCTGATACTGTTTTCACAGCTTCAACTGTTCCAAAAACTTCATCTTTGCTTAAAGTTTGATCCAAAGTTTCTACTTCAACATATACAATATCCCCTAATTCCTTTTGTGCAAAATGAGTAATTCCTACTGTAGCAATATCTCCTTCAAGACTAACCCATTCGTGATCTTTTGTGTATTTTAAATTTGCCGGTATGCTCATAAAATAATAATTGATAATTAATACTAATTTTTTGTGCAAATGTAACAATCTTATGCACAATTATGGTTTAGATTTTGAAAAATTAATTTCCAAAATTATATCTGAAAGTAAATCCTGAACGGATATTCGTTATTGGGAATGAAGTCGAAATTACTGGTTTTGAAAAAGAGTGATTGTAATAAAATATTATCGTCAAATTTTTACTCAACGAATAATCGGCGGTAGTATTTATTGTCCATGTATTAGTACCTCCTCCCAACTGATTGTTATCATAATCCAAATAACGAACAATCGTTTGGCTATCCCTGTAAGTCAAATCCATCTTGATATTAATATCACTTTTTAAAATCCCCATCGGATTATCAGCCAATCGGGAAGAAAAAGTAACATCTTTTATACGATAACCTAAACCTACAGTATAGTCAACCCCGTGAACTTCCGTCAATAAATTATTATCAAAACTCATAGACAAGGCTCTGTCCCTTTTTATTTCGGTCAATAACTTCATCGAATTTTTCAATTCGAAATCGACTCTAATCAACGGATTAAACTGTTCCACCAAAGTAACATTTGACATAATTGTTGGACTATAATAATTCCCGCTGTCATCGATGCCATTTGGTTCTTTGGTATAATTAAAATTCGATCTAAACGAATTCACCGTATAGGATGCCCTGTAATTTTGTTGCAAAGAGAAACGTTTGAAATTTTTCTTGAAAAACTCATAACGCATCAATCCGGTATATCTGATAGCCCAATTAGGTAGCGGGAAACTTTTAAAAATATCAAATGAAACATTATCCGCACTTGTCCCAGAATACGCTGCCAAAAATGAAGGTAATAAAACCGCCTGACTGGAACTCGAATAGCCTTTTGGATAGCCTTTTGAATCAAGATTTGCCGGATCATTAATATCAATCCCCCTTTCGGTTGCCAGCCTATTAGCTACTGTAAGCCTGTTATTTCTAAATTGATCAAAAGCAGTCGATCTAACTTCGTTACTGGTCGAAAAAGAAGTTCCAATCAATATTGTCGAAACTGAGAAATTACCGAAACTGTATGGAGATCTCGGATTGTAACTTCCATCAGCACCAACATCATACTGTTCTGAGAAACTTTCCGAATAAGAACGATCACCCAATAAATCAATTTTCAAATCTGGCGTCAACTCCAAATTAGCAGAACCCTTAAATGTTTCAGTATTGACAGTTGTGTAGTTTTGGTTGAACTCTTGATAAGTAGTCAACCAACCTCTTTTTGCGGCTTCATATCGAACATCGCTTTGACTACCGAAAACAAATCCCATAGTAGGTTTTGAAGAACCAAAGAATCCAACACTTGGAAGATACCCCGGCAGATTTGTTCCTTCGTTTTGAGTAAAACTTAAAGTAATACTTTTTACGCTCGTCAATATTCCTTTCAAACCATCAACAAACTGATTTTGGTTGATCTTTCTTGCCGCATCCACTTTCACAATTTTTTCACCTGGCTTTGGCGCTGCAACTGGTTTTGGCTTACTGCCAGAACTTTTGGAAATCCCTAAATATTTATATAGGGTTTCCATATTCATAGTTGAATTAAAACTAGTCGACCTAGCATTCTGAACGGTATTCCCTAAATCATAGGTTTCACCTTCAATCTCTATATTAGTCAAAGCATTTGAAGCTTTCTGCCAACTATAGTCTCCTGTATATGTATAATTAGCCTTGATAAAACTTAAAAACGGAATTTTTTCAAAAGGAATTTCATAATTCAAAACAAACTGCTGCATATGGAAATTTGGGGTTCCCGTATCGAAATAACCATCCCAAATAGTCACATCATCCATAGGCTGATTATTCTCATCCAAATAGTTTTTCACCAAGTTTCTGGAAGCTGCCGTGTAGTTTATTTTTAATGATTTAGTCAAATTAAAATTAAAACCATACTGATAATTGAAACCAAAGTTTCTTCGGTACAATGGCTCAAAACCGATACCAATTTCCTCTACCTGTCTAAATTGTTGCTCATTGCTTTGTCTGACCACATTAGTATTAAACGTGATACTGGAAGGCAAATAATTAAAATTAAAATCCTTCAAGAACTTCCAATAACTGCTTTTCGACATGAACTTCGTTTTCTGAAAAGGCTCTATTGGCTTAGGTTGAAAAGAATAAGCATAATCCACTGTTGTTCTGGACTGCTGATCTTTATTCTTTTCAATCTCAAAATCGTGACGTTCTACTTCATTATAATATTGCGAAAAAGTAAAATTTTCGGCATCATATGGCATCGGTTTTTTTTCGGTCGGTCTTTCTTTACGAACCCCAATCAAATTGATGCTTTTACGTTTGGTATAGTCAATCGCCTGATCCAATTTAGTCTTTCTATCCTCAGCGTTTTCGGCATTATCCAAAACTTGTTTCAGTTTGATATCTTCATAAACAGGGTCGTATTCAGGTTTGATAATTTCCTCCCCTACAGAATAATTAAAAGGTACGTTCACACCCCATTTTTTAGGTAAAAATTTACCCAAATTAATATTGGTAACCACATTATACTGTTGGATATCTTCCCTGCTTCTTTCGTTAGGACCTTGTTCAATAGTTCCAAAACCGATATTTTTCATGTTTCCGGTTAATGAGACTGTCGCCAAATCAGCAAAATTAGTATCGATATTTAACAAAGCTGCCATTCCTCCCTTGTTATCCATATCGGCCAAACGAAGTTCATTGAACCACACTTCACCTTTTATATCCTGATGCAGTTCATTACTTTTTACACCAAGCATTATATTTCGAATCAACCCTAAATTGGGATTTCCTTTGATTCCTAAACGCAGCTTAGTGTTACCATCACCATCTGGCTCACTTGGATCGTCATCCGAATAATAAATCCCATCTGGCGGCAAAGTTGATTTATCAATTTTCAAAGACTTAAGTTTTAATTGTGTCAATGATGCCAAAGACAAATCGATTTCGTTCTCCGTTGGCCAAACTAATTCCGCATTCAACGGTGGACATTCTTTACCTCCTGAAGAAGAGGCAACCGTAACTTTCAAAGGAATTTCCACTTGATAAAAATCAGTTGAATAATCGGCTCCAAAACGCAAAAAAGCTACCATTTGGTTATCTTGTAAAGCAATTTCTCCCGGCAAAGATTCTGCATGCAAAAACATTTTAAGTTTATTGTATTGACGCATATCAATATTGAAACTTTTGAAAGCCCCACGTCCATCTTTAGGTTCAAGTCCATTTCCTGAAACTCTCATTGATAAAGATTGCTCATTCTGACGGATAAGCGTATTATTATTGTACAACTCCTCTCTTACTACACTTGGCGGAGTTACATAATTTATTGGGCATCTGGTGGAATTTTCCTCAATATTTACCGAAGCCGTTTCAAAAATAGTCCCGTCATCATCCTGATTGGTATCATTATAATCCAACGCCTGAGCATAACGTCTCCATTCTGCTCTTATTAAATCCAATGCCCCAAAACGCAACGTAACCTGATCGGTAAAATTGGTCATAAACATTCTCATGAATCGGATAGACCTAAAATCAGTTATTTTCCCAATAGTATTTTCCGGTTGAGAAATTGGAATCTTAAACTGAATCCATCTGGCTTCAGTCGTATTTCCATTTGGTAATGTAACCGACGTATTTCTTATGTCCGCAATATAATTTTGCCCAACGGTCATATCTGGTTTCATTTCAACACTGTATTCATAATACGCATTGATAGTATTCATAGTGTTATCCCTATTCACGTCTTCCACATCCGGAACTGTTGAAGAACCTCTATTGGCAGAATTAATGTCAACATCTGAATTTCCATCAATTCCATTATAATTTTTATAACGACTTACTATGTCACCTGAAGTATTCAAGTAGTAAGTATAATTATCACCTGCCGGGTCGGGTTGTGAAGCATAATTAGTATACACTTTTCCCTCTTCGCTGGTAGGAAGCCCATCAAAACCTATATCCTGGCTAGTTCTATTACCAGAATTATTATCAAAAGCATAAATCAATGATTGAGAAGCTGGCGCATTTCCCCAAACAGGAGGCGGACTTACCAAAACTTGATTAGAGCCAAAACCGTTTTCATATACTTTTCGTCCATCTTTCAAGACATCTTCTGAAATTTCCCCAAGGTTAAAATAGACTTTTCCTGTATTTGATTTTGGAATACTTCCGGTTCCTACATAAGGATCCATAACCCAAAATTGAATATACTCTACGTTGCTTTGTTCAAAATTTGTTGAACTTAAGGATCTCACTATTCCTCCAAAATTTTCTTTGGGATTATTAGATACATTAGATGAGTTATTATATGGTCCACGTTCTTTTGGATAATAACTCAAATCCAGGGTACTCACAACGAGCGACTGCCCCTGTACTATATCAGTCAGCGGATACAATTCTTCGCTATAAACTCTTCTCGTTGTATTCAAGGACAAATCATCATTACTTATTCCCGATGGCTTTGATGTATAAAAAACAGGATCTATAGAATACCAGGATAGTTTGGCTCTTTTGAAACCATAATCCAACCCATCCAAGTTTCCGTTAAAATTATAAGTACTGGTTGTATTATTCTCTGGCGTCGATGACAATGACCAAGCATAAGGCGAACGCAAATCTATAGAAGACTGTGAACTTTCAAAATCGTCAACATAAATAGTAGATTCTCCTTGAAATTTATCTCCATTAGATGCATTAGGCATCAAATAAGCCAATTCACCCCTTACCGAAATATTGGAAGAAACATCGGTATCAATATTTGGCAATTTATTAACCAAACGAGTAAAAAATGGCACTTGTGAAGAGAAATTTCCATGCAATCCAAAAATGGAATTATTTACAGATTCCTGGCCATAACTTGATTTTTGGGTAAATGGCTTCTCTTTCATATTCAAGAAAGTAGCCCCGACCATAAAATTTTCTGAAATTAAATGATCTACATTAACCCCAAAAAATCTTCTTGTCTGTTGTCCAAAAACAGAGTTGTTTTCCAATGAAATTTCAACAGGTGTATTTGATGCCTGTAATGAAGGATCCAAAATTTGTACTCTCCCCAATTGATAATTGACACTATAATCGACTCCCTCAACCAAAACCCTACCAGCTGCAGTTACTCTTACCGATCCCAAAGGAACGTTGAATGCCCCAATAGGAATTCCTTCACTCCCCACAGATTTATACTTTCCTCGTAATAAAAACTTGTTCACTTCGGGATTTTGTATGGCTGCTGCTTGAGTAAGCCTGTACATATAAGGGTTTACGTACTTTCTTTGGTTTTCGTTATAAGTCTTTACATCATCGTAATTTGCCGGAGCATTTGGATCATCCAACTTTTTAAACAATAACTCACCAAAAGGTTCTTTGGTCGTAAAAATGATTCTACCGTTTTGTGTATCTACTGTTAAACCTGGAATAAAATCAAAAAAACCATCGCCGCCAGCTTGCGGATCATTGTTGTAGTTCAATTTATCCAAATTAAGGACTTTCAACAAAGTAGTGTTCTCAATAGTATTTTCGGGAGTTGGGTTCGCTGGAAAAGGATGCCCCTCTACTGGAGTTATGTAATTTAAAGCCGAAGGGTTTTTATATAAAACATTCAACCTAAAATCTTCTTGCTGTAATTGATAAGCTCCTTGTATTTGATAGATATTTTTCATCATCAAATTCCAAACTGGATCTGTTACGTTCGTCAAACTACTTTTTAACATTTTAAGAACCAAAGTCTGAGAAACAATCGTTTGATTGGATGGCTGTGATCCATTAACCACTGTTGCCTCAATACCGTCATTTCCAAACTCACCCACCTGATAAACTTTATCTCCGATAGAATATTGATAAGCTACCGCCAAAATTTCATCATTCCCCAATCGTTGTTGAAGGGAAATATATCCAAGCTGTGCGTTAAAAGTGTACTCATTCGGCAATAACTTTCTGGCATTCTCCAATTTCGAATAATCTCGTCCTTCACTCACACTGATAGAAGGTGAAAAACCAGAACTTGCCGTTACTATTTCACGGATATTATCATTTAAATAACCTGAATTGGTTTTAATTAAAGTTGGGTCATATAAGTTATTCGCATTATCTGATGGAGAATCAATTGGTTTGACAAACATCCCTGTAGAAGGATTAAGCACAACCACTTTATTATCTGGAACATTTTTCAATTGCGCTTCCCCCAAATCCTGAATCGCTATAATGTTTCTTAAATTATTACTGGTTGTATTTACCCTATTTTGCTTATTGGTAACCCAAACTTCCAACCTTGTTATTTGGATTCTCGAATCAATAAAAGGGTAATTTTTTAGCGAAGCATCATATTTGTCCCTAAAATATTGAGACAAAAAGAAGTGACGGTCATTATCATAATCCAGACCATACATATCAAATTCCTGAATAGTACCTCCACCTTGAGCAATTACACTTTTGGCCTGAGATTTTTGTTCTGAAAAAACACCGGTAACCGTTGTTTTCCCAAATTGTAATTCTGTTTTTACCCCAAATAAACTTTGTGCTCCTTGAATCAAAGTGCTATTTAACGGCATGCTAACATTTCCTACTTCAATTTTTCGAATAATATCATCTTCAGCCGGAGTATATTCTAATTTCAATAAATTTTGAAAAGCAAAAGTAGACTGAGTATCAAAATTGGCATTAACCTGAAGTCTGGTTCCCACTTTCCCCAACAAACTCATACTTATCCTTTGATTAAAATCGAATGAAGTATTTGTCCTGTTACGTTGAGAAAATGCCGGATTATCCTGTTTGGTATACAACATTCCCAAATCTATCTCAATGGATCCAGTAGGTTTTACATCAATAGTATTACTTCCAAAAATAGATTCAAAAAGCCCGGATTTTATGTAATACCGTGGCAATAAATCTTTTTTGGCGGCATCACTTCCTATTTTGTTACCGTCAATAGCGTCAAGTTTTTTAGCAAAATATTGATTCATTGATTCTCTCAGCATCAATTTTTCATATTCAGCAGGAGTCAAAACAATAGGGTAATTGATATTGTAATCGTCTACGGAATTACTATAGACATAAGTATCAGTAACTGGATCATAGGTATAGGCAGACAAAATACTTTTAGGGTTTGCCAGCTTTATTTCCCCTACATCATATCCTTTTTTTACGGTGTCCTGAACAACACCTTGCACTTGAGCCTGTGATATAAAACCACAAAAAAATACCAGCAAAAAAATGTAAATTTTATGCATATCGATCAGGCTTCAAATTTTCCTTTATAAATTTTTTAAAGCTTTTTTAATTATAGCCTCTACAGTGGCTTCGGGATCTTCTTTGATGATTTTCTCGATGACTTTTTCGGATGTTTTTCGGACAAATCCAAGAACTTCTAGTGCAGATAACGCTTCTTCTTTATTTGTATTGCTCAAAGACATAGAAACTTCATCTAAATCATACAATTTTAACACTTTTTCTTTTAAATCAAGTATTACCCTTTGTGCCGTTTTACTACCAATCCCTTTTATTCTTTGAATGGTAGCCACGTCACCTGAGGCAATAGCATTGATAATTTGTTTAGGTTCCAAGGAAGAAAGCATCGTTCGAGCGATGCCCGCTCCAATTCCTGATACCGACAACAACATTTTAAAAATTTCTCTTTCTGATTTTTCCACAAAACCAAATAAAGTATGTGCATCTTCCTTTATTTGAAGGTGGGTATAAAGTTTTACAAAATCAACATTGGGCAACAACGAATAGGTATGTAAAGATATATTTACTTGATAACCAACTCCTCCACAGTCAATCACGACATCAGTGGGTGTTTTTTCAACTAATTTTCCTTGTAAGTGTGCTATCATAAAATAAATTATCTATTCAAATATAAGAAAATTTGAGATTAAAAGACAAATGATTCGTGCATATTGGACTACTCTTTTGAGTATAAACCAACACATTACATTTAAATCTTAAAATCTCAAATTATAATTTCTGGGTATCTTGGTTCTATTAACCGTTCAACCTCTTGCTTTTTTCCTGTGCGTCAATAACCGCAATGGCAGCCATATTGACCATTTCTTCAACACTTGCACCTAATTGAAAAACATGAACAGGATTTTTCATTCCCATCATAATTGGCCCAATAGAAGAAACTTTATTCAACTCTTTCATGAGTTTATAAGTAATATTAGCCGATTCCAGATTTGGAAAAACTAAAGTATTTACTTTTTTCCCAGACAATTTGGAAAAAGGAAATTTTGCAGCCAACATATCTGGATTCAAAGCAAAATCAGCCTGAATCTCGCCATCAACAACAATCTCCGGGTGATTTTCGTGCAAGAAAGCTACCGCATCTTTCACTTTTGTGGCACTTTTAAATCCTGAAGATCCAAAATTGGAATAGGACACCATTGCAATCACTGGTTCCTCGCCAAACATTCTGACTGTATTAGCTGTCATCACCGCAATTTTTGCCAATTCTTCAGCAGTTGGATCAACATTAATTGCTGTATCTGCCAAGAACATTGGTCCACGACTGGTCATCATGATATTTGTGGTCGCAACCAAAGCAGCATTTGGAGCCTTACCAATTACTTGCAACATTGGTTTTACTACAGATGGATAACTTCTGGAATGTCCGGAAACCAAACCATCAGCCTCACCTGTATTCACCATCATGGCTGCGAAATAATTTCTCTCTTTCATGAACTTTTCAGCATCAAAAAGCGAAACCCCATTTCTTTTTCTGGATTCCCACAAAGCTACAGCATATCTCGATCTTCTTTCATTCTCTTCATCCAGTTTTGGATCAATAATCTGAACATCAGCATCGAAACCTAATTCTTGTTTCAACTCTACTATTATTTCTTTATTTCCTAACAAAATTGGAAAACCGATACCTTCTTCATAAACAATTTGGGCAGCTTTTAAAACGTCCAAGTGTTCCGCTTCCGCAAAAACTACTCTCTTGGGATCAGTTTTTGCCCTATTGGTAATCATTCGAACCATTTTGTTGTCATTGCCAAGACGATTACGAAGTTCTTCTTCATACGCTTCCCAATCTGTTATTGGATTCAATGCCACACCCGATTCCATTGCGGCTTTTGCAACAGCTAGCGGCACAACAGCAATCAATCTCGGATCAAAAGGTTTTGGAATAATATACTCTGTACCAAAAACCAATTTGGTTGCATTATAAGCTATGTTTACTTGTTCCGGAACATTTTCTTTGGCCAATGCCGCAAGTGCTTTTACAGCAGCCATTTTCATTGCTTCATTTATCTTGGTAGCACGAACATCAAGTGCCCCTCTAAAAATGTATGGGAATCCAAGTACATTATTTACCTGGTTAGGATGATCGGAACGTCCCGTTGCCATGATAACATCCTTACGAGTTGAAATCGCAACATTATAGTCAATTTCAGGATTTGGATTTGCCATTGCAAATACTATCGGATTATCAGCCATGGTCAATAACATTTCCGAAGTCAACACATCCGCAGTTGACAATCCAATGAAAACATCAGCTCCCTTTACAGATTCTGCAAGTGAAATTGCTGGACCTTCTACCGCATATTTTTGTTGCAATTCAGACAGTGACGGATTGTCTTTTGTCAAAAGCCCTTTACTATTGAACATTGAAATATTCTCCCTTTTCACTCCCAAGGACACATACAAATCAGCACAAGCAATAGCTGCTGATCCCGCTCCTGATACAACCATTTTTGCCTCTTCGGGTTTTTTCCCGGCCAATTCCAATGCATTGATTAAAGCCGCCGAAGAAATAATTGCGGTACCATGCTGATCGTCGTGCATAACCGGAATATCAAGTTCTTCGACCAATCTTCTTTCAATTTCAAAAGATTCAGGTGCTTTAATGTCTTCTAAATTGATTCCACCAAAAGTGGGTGCAATATTTTTTACTGTCTGGATAAATTCTTCAACATTTTTGGTTCCAATTTCGATGTCAAAAACATCAATATCCGAAAATATTTTAAATAAAAGACCTTTCCCTTCCATTACTGGTTTTCCCGCTTCAGGACCAATATCGCCAAGTCCCAAAACCGCAGTTCCATTCGAAATAACTGCTACCAAATTCCCTTTGGCTGTATATTTATAAACATTGTTAATGTCTTTTGCAATTTCCAAACAAGGTTCAGCAACTCCGGGAGAATAAGCCAAAGACAGATCTCTTTGTGTTGCATATTTTTTGGTTGGAACTACTTGGATTTTTCCTGGAGTGGGCTCAGCGTGATACAATAACGCCTCTCTTCTTTTACTATTCTTATCCATTTTTATTTTTTATTTTTTTTTTAAGCAAAGATAACTGACTTCATTTAAACAGTTGCTTTTATAACATTCTTTATTCAATTTATTAAATAATTTATAACCAAAAAAAATAGCCACACAAAGGTGCAGCTATTACTATTTTTTTACCAATCATCTGTTATTGTGAAATATAAGAATCCAAATGCTTGATTGTTTCTTTTTGAACCTCAATAATTGTTTTTACAACATCCCCAATAGACACCAAACCAATTACTGTATTATTTTCAACAACCGGTAAATGTCTTATTCTTCTTTTACTCATTAATTCCATGCAATAATCCACATTATCTGTTGGCTTAACGGTCACCACATCAGTTGCCATAATTTCACTTACGAGTGTTTCCTTAGAAGACTTATCCTTTAAAACAATTTTTCTTGCGTAGTCTCTTTCAGATAGAATTCCTTTTAAAATTCCGTCTTCAATTACAGGAATTGCCCCAATGTTTTTCTCTCCCAAAACTTTCAACGCTTCGAATACTGTAATGGTTGAAACAATTGAATAAACTTCGCTTCCTTTCGTGCTTAGTATTTGATTTACAGTCATAATAAAAAAATTTTAGAATGTTAAATTTAAAAAAAAATCATATACAAAAATCAAAAAGCATACTTTTTATTCTTTAAAACATTCACTTTTATGACAATCATAAAAAAAATCCCTTCATTCAAAAACTTTTGAAAAAAGGGATTTATAATAAATTGAAATTATGTTATTTATTCATCGAAACGATAATGAACTCACTTCTCCTGTTGGCCTGATGTTCCTCTTCGGTACATGGCACTCCATCAGAGCAATTATTTACCAATTGCGATTCTCCATAACCATTACCGATCAATCGTTCTGAACCGATTCCGTTTTTCACTAACCAATCTACAGTGGCTTTCGCTCGCTTATCAGATAATTTCATATTATACTTAACCGATTGGCGGCTATCTGTATGCGAACGTACCTCGATTTTTATCTCTGGGAATTCCTGCATTACCGCTAATACTTTAGCCAATTCAAAAGCTGCGTCCTTACGAATATTTGATTTATCCAAGTCAAAATAAATAATTGGAATATTCAAAGTCTTAGCCAAATCAGTACCAACTCCTACCAGTTTAATACGACGCTCAAGTGGCACTGAAAGCTCGTTTTTACTTGTAGAAAGAGTTTTGGTTTTAATATAAAGCTCATTAGTCAAGTACTCGTCTTTTTCAGCTCTCACATGATATCCCCTTCCACAATTTACAGGAAAACTATAATATCCTTGAGCATCGGCTTGAACTACTTGAAGAGCCTTAAAATTGGCATCAAGCAAAGTCACTTTAACACCTGAAAGCGGTGTTTTTAAATCCTTGTCGGTTATACTTCCCGAAAGTGTTTGTTCACAATCCAGTTTCTTATTTTCTATAAATCGATAAATATCATCATTTCCTTTTCCTCCTTCACGGTTGGAACTAAAAAAACCATTTCTGTTTTTACTGTTAATCAAAAAAGCAAAATCATCTTGCTTGCTATTGATAGGCTCTCCCAGATTTTGAATTCCGTAAAAGCTTTTATCACCGTCAATCTTTGCCATGAAAACATCTAATCCTCCTAGACCCGGTCTTCCGTCACTCGCAAAAAACAATTCATTGTCAGTTGAAACAAAAGGAAAAGTCTCCCTTCCTTCGGTATTAATTTCCGTGCCGAGATTTTCAGGAGTTCCATAGCTTCCATCATCATTGATTTTTACCTTAAACAAATCCGATTGCCCTAATGTTCCGGGCATATCCGAAGAAAAATAAAGCGTTTTTTCATCTACACTCAAAGCTGGATGTGCAACGCTGTATTGATTACTGTTAAATGGCAATTCTTTCACATTGTCCCACTGTCCCTCTGCATTTAGAGTTGCCTTATATAACTTTAACAAAGTATTTTTATTAGCATCCCTTCCTCTTTTACCTTCCAAGAAATTGTTCCTTGTAAAATACATTGTTCTCCCATCTTGAGTAAAAACAGGAGTTGACTCATTAAACTTAGAATTTATCTTGCGTTCGAAGCGCTCTGGAGTTCCCATTTCTCCATCAGGTTTAATCTCTGACCAATATAGATTGGTAAACGATTTATTGGTCCATTTAAATACATTCTTAGAAACCCCTCCAGTGTCTCTTGCAGAAGCAAAAACTAATTTATTCCCTAAAAATGAACTACCATATTCTGAAGATTCTGAATTTACACCTGCATCTACCACTTCAAAACGATCCGAATTGGCTTTGATTTCTTCTAGGTAATTTTTATTATCCTTAAAAAGCAGGCCTCTTTTATCATTAGCTTTTTTTTCGTTAAACTGCTCCAATATTTGATTCGCTTTTGCATAATCCCCGTTGGATTTTAAAGTTTGGGAATAACGATAAAAATACTCTGGATCTTGATTGGGATATAAAGCAAAAAGCTGTTCATACCATTTTAATGCTTTTGAAAATTCGGCTCCAAAATAATAGGCATTACCTAATTTTTGGAACATTTTCTCGTCTTGATATCCTTTTTCGGCAACTTTTTCATAATTACCTATTGCATCAACATAAGCATAAGAATCATAATTTTTATCGGCTCTGCTTATTGTAGCTTTTTGTGCAATTCCATGTAAAAAGAAAACACTTAAGAATAGACTATATCGTAATTTTTTAACTTTCATAAGAGTCAGTTTTAGAAAAATCTTGGAGAGATAATTTTGTCATATTTATTAAACAATTCGAATCGTAAAAAGATTTCATGAGAACCCGAATTATATTTAGAAAATTCTGTGGTATCAAAATCATATCCATATCCAAAAAACCATGATTCACTTGCCTGAAATCCAACCATAGCACTCATGGCTGCATCCCATCTGTAGGCCAGTCCAACAACAAATTTTTCATTCAACATCAAATTAGCCGATACATCCACCTGCAAAGGAGCTCCCTGAACATATTTGGTTTCCAAAGTCGGTTTCAATTTCAAACTTGGACTCAAATCGAAAACATATCCGGCAATCAAATAATAGTTGATTTTTTCTTTAGAAATATGACTTGCAGAATTCGAATCTGATTTATCAAAATGTTCAGTTTCGATTAAATAAGGTGCTGATATTCCTATGTAACTGTTATCGGAATGCAAATACAATCCAACTCCGATATTTGGAGAAAATTGATTATCAATATTTGATTGATAGGCATTTGGATCTCCCGGCTGATAATTCAATTTACTAAAATCCAAACTTAACAAATTGGCACTTGCTTTTAATCCAAAAGACAATTTATAATTCTCCGAAGCTGGGATAGTATAGGAGAAATCCGCTGCGATATTATTCTCGGTAGAAATTCCAATCTTATCATTTACAACAGACAATCCCAATCCAACTTTACTTTCACTCAAAGGAGTATTAATAGAAAAGGAATTCGTCACCGGAGCCCCATCAACTCCAACCCATTGGTTTCGATGCAATGCAAAAATACTCATCGCTTGCCTCGATCCTGCATAGGCAGGATTTACTACAATTGTATTGTACATATATTGAGTAAATTGTGCATCTTGTTGAGCTGAACTAACAATAGTAAAAAGCAATGTTACCAACCCGATTATTCTTGTTTTCATGTTCTGATTTTTTTTGTAATAGCTTGGACTCATTGATTATTTTCTATTTAAATACAAATAACCTGATTTCTCAAAAGCGTTAGATTTACTGTCTCTGTATTTCAAGATATAGAAATAAGTTCCAGCCGGCAATTCTTGTGATCTCTCAACAGTTACCCTACCCTCAGAGAAACCTTTAAACACAACATCATCGTTATTATAATGTTCACGTTCAAATACTAATACTCCCCAACGGTTGAAAATCTGTATCGAATTATCAGAATAACATTCTAATCCGCGTATCACCAGTTTATCATAATCTCCACTTCCGTCAGGTGTTACTGCGTTGTACACCTTAATCACACATCCGGAAATTGCCAATGAAGTTGCATCGTCACTATCAAAATCAGTGTCATCCGATTTATCTTCAACAACGCGGCCATTTGGAGCAGTACCAAAAACAGTAGCCTGATTTGAAATAGATCCTTCATTAATATCCGTTTGCTTGATAACATACACCGCTTTAAATTGGGTTGTATTGGTTTCACCAACTGCCAAACTCAATGGAGCACCTGTCATTGTTACTCCAGGAAGTGGATCAGATATTGTTATATTTGACAATGGAACATTTCCTTTATTTTTTACTTCAAAAGTATAAGTAATAGTTTCTCCCGCTTGTGCATAACCATCGCCATTCTCATCGTTGAAATTTGCCTTTTTCACTAAACCAATACTTGGACTAGAAACAAATACTGTTATAGTTGCCGTACTGCAATTATTTGGATTTGCTTTTTCACAAATATTATATGTCAACGTATAAGTTCCTCCAGGAATATTTGCCAATGTATTTAATAATCCTGCAGCAGTCATTGTGAAATTAGGACTTGCACTGAAAGTCACTGTCACATTAGCAGCATTTATTGGCAATCCGTTAAAAGTATCATTGGCTAAAGCATTGAAAACTCCACTTAAAGCTTTTGATCCATCAATAATACCTGCATCATCATTATTAGCTTTAATACTAAATCTTGGAGACGCATTACATCCTGATGTAGCAGCCGGATAATTCACAGTCACATTTTGAGTTGGATTCAATACAAACTGCATAGTAACTGCGGGTCTGGTTAATTCGAAACCATCAGCTCCTTGTGTCCATTGCCCGTTTACCAATAACCAACCTGGCCAATCTACCGGATTGCTATTTGCATCAACAACTGCTCCTGGCCAAAGTACATTTCCTGATAATGGCATATTACTTTGTGTTGCCACTACCCTGTTAGCACTATCAATCCAATTTATAGTTAATAAACCAGTTGGTGTAAAATTATTTGCAACAACAGAATAAGAAACGTAAGGCGCATCATTAGAACAATAACTGTTTGCAGTTATAGTCATTGTTGGAGCAACCACAGTTACAGTAACTGTTGCACTGCTGCAATTTGCAGGATTCAATTTCTCACAGATAGAATACGTTAAAGTGTAAGTTCCTGCTGGTGTATTTGGCAACAACTCCACAGTTCCATCTGGTTGTAATGTCATATAACCTGTTGGAGAAACAACTGTTTTACTTAAATTAACACTATTTAATAATACAGCTGCATTATTCAATTCATCATTTGCCAAAACATTGATAACTGCAACCGTTTGATTAATTCCCACCACTGATCCCACCTCATCTGGATTAGCTTGGATAACGGAAGCAACTTCATTATCTCCAATCGTTACTGTAGCAGAAGTAGTATTTACCGTCACACCATTATCTGTAGTATTTAAGGTAATAATTACCGTTTCATTACCTTCCAAAATACTATCATCAGTCACCGTCACCGGGATCGTTGTGCTCAAGCTGTTTGCAGGAATCGTTACTGTATTAGTTATCATTGCATAGTCTGTACCATTGGTAGCAGTACCTGTTACAGTATAAGTCACTTTAGTATCAGTAGATATCGGGTTCGTCAAGGTAACTGTAAATTGACCATTTGTCGATGGTTCAGAAGCATTCGCTATACTTGCCACTATACTAGCGGTTGGCGTAGCATCGTTGTCATTGATAGTCGCTGTTCCTGTGGTCGTCGTGTTAGTGGTATTTGCTGATGTTACTGTTCCTGTCAAAGTAAAGTTCTCAGATGGTTCATCAATAACGTCATCTGTGGTCGGAACGCTCACCGTTACCGATGTTTGTCCAGCAGGGATCGTTACCGTAGTTGTCACTGAAGTATAATCCGATGTTCCGGCAGTGCCTGAAGTAGTTGTAACATTAACAACTGTATCTACAGAACTCGCAACGTCTAGCGATACCGTGAAGACCGCATTAGCACCCTCCACAACCGTCGGATTGCTGATGCTCAACGTTGGCGTAGCATCGTTGTCATTTATAGTTGCAGTTCCTGTGGACGTCATGTTAGTGGTATTTGCTGATGTTACTGTTCCTGTCAAAGTAAAGTTCTCAGATGGTTCATCAATAACGTCATCTGTAGTCGGAACGCTCACCGTTACCGATGTTTGTCCAGCAGGGATCGTTACCGTAGTTGTCACTGAAGTATAATCCGATGTTCCGGCAGTGCCTGAAGTAGTTGTAACATTAACAACTGTATCTACAGAACTCGCAACGTCTAGCGATACCGTGAAGACCGCATTAGCACCCTCCACAACCGTAGGATTGCTGATGCTCAACGTTGGCGTAGCATCGTTGTCATTTATAGTTGCAGTTCCTGTGGACGTCGTGTTAGTGGTATTTGCTGATGTTACTGTTCCTGTCAAAGTAAAGTTCTCAGATGGTTCATCAATAACGTCATCTGTAGTCGGAACACTCACCGTTACCGATGTTTGTCCCGCAGGGATCGTTACCGTAGTTGTCACTGAAGTATAATCCGATGCTCCGGCAGTTCCCGAAGTAGTCACCACATTCACAACCGTATCTACAGAACTCGCAACGTCTAGCGATACCGTGAAGACCGCATTAGCACCTTCAGTTACAACCGGACTGCTGATGTTCAACGTTGGCGTAGCATCGTTGTCATTGATAGTCGCAGTTCCTGTGGTCGTCGTGTTAGTGGTATTTGCTGATGTTACTGTTCCTGTCAAAGTAAAGTTCTCAGATGGTTCATCGATAACGTCATCCGTGGTCGGAACACTCACCGTTACCGATGTTTGTCCAGCAGGGATCGTTACCGTAGTTGTCACTGAAGTATAATCCGATGCTCCGGCAGTTCCCGAAGTAGTTGTAACATTAATTATGGTATTTTCACAAGTGCTAGTATTCAAACTTAAAACAAAAACAGCATTAGCTCCTTCTACAACAGCTACATTTGAAATACTAAATGACGGCAAGGCATCTACCGTTACAGTGGCTGATGCTGAATTTGCCGAAGCACAAACCCCACTTTGTAAAACTGCTCTGTACGACGTTGTTGTCGTTAGATTCGTTGCTGTTAAAGTAGTTGCCGTATTAGCAATTGGGGTTCCTGCTGTAGCAAAATTATCTAATGAAGATTCCCATCTTACTATCGTTCCTGTATGGCCTGATAAAGTTAAAACCGTACTGTTGGTTCCTGTACAAACTGAAGCACTTCCCGCAACGGTTCCGCCAACTGAGGCTGGATCTACCGTTACCGAAACAGCTGTTCTTGAGCTCTCACAGCCGTTTACCGTTTGGCTCGCATAATACGTCCCTGTTGCCAACGTTTCTGTTCCTGCATATAATGTACCGGCCGTTGCCGCATCGTACCATTTGATCGATGTGCCTGTGGCTAACAAGTCGCTTACTTTTTTACCCTCAACCGAACAGAACGTTTGTGCTGAAGCAATCGGTGCCGATGGCGTTGGCGTTACCGTTACGCTTACCGAAGTTCTTGAGCTCTCACAGCCGTTTACCGTTTGGCTCGCATAATACGTCCCTGTTGCCAACGTTTCTGTTCCTGCATATAATGTACCGGCCGTTGCCGCATCGTACCATTTGATCGATGTGCCTGTGGCTAACAAGTCGCTTACTTTTTTACCCTCAACCGAACAGAACGTTTGTGCTGAAGCAATCGGTGCCGATGGCGTTGGCGTTACCGTTACGCTTACCGAAGTTCTTGAGCTCTCACAGCCGTTTACCGTTTGGCTCGCATAATACATCCCTGTTGCCAACGTTTCTGTTCCTGCATATAATGTACCGGCCGTTGCCGCATCGTACCATTTGATCGATGTGCCTGTGGCTAACAAGTCGCTTACTTTTTTACCCTCAACCGAACAGAACGTTTGTGCCGATACTGTGCAGGTGCCGATGGCGTTGGAGTTACCGTTACGCTTACCGAAGTTCTGCTGCTCTCACAGCCGTTTACCGTTTGGCTCGCATAATACGTCCCTGTTGCCAACGTTTCTGTTCCTGCATATAATGTACCGGCCGTTGCCGCATCGTACCATTTGATCGATGTGCCTGTGGCTAACAAGTCGCTTACTTTTTTACCCTCAACCGAACAGAACGTTTGTGCTGAAGCAATCGGTGCCGATGGCGTTGGCGTTACCGTTACGCTTACCGAAGTTCTGCTGCTCTCACAGCCGTTTACCGTTTGGCTCGCATAATACGTCCCTGTTGCCAACGTTTCTGTTCCTGCATATAATGTACCGGCCGTTGCCGCATCGTACCATTTGATCGATGTGCCTGTGGCTAACAAGTCGCTTACTTTTTTACCCTCAACCGAACAGAACGTTTGTGCTGAAGCAATCGGTGCCGATGGCGTTGGAGTTACCGTTACGCTTACCGAAGTTCTGCTGCTCTCACAGCCGTTTACCGTTTGGCTCGCATAATACGTCCCTGTTGCCAACGTTTCTGTTCCTGCATATAATGTACCGGCTGTTGCCGCATCGTACCATTTGATCGATGTGCCTGTGGCTAACAAGTCGCTTACTTTTTTACCCTCAACCGAACAGAACGTTTGTGCTGAAGCAATCGGTGCCGATGGCGTTGGAGTTACCGTTACGCTTACCGAAGTTCTGCTGCTCTCACAGCCGTTTACCGTTTGGCTCGCATAATACGTCCCTGTTGCCAACGTTTCTGTTCCTGCATATATAATGTACCGGCTGTTGCCGCATCGTACCATTTGATCGATGTGCCTGTGGCTAACAAGTCGCTTACTTTTTTACCCTCAACCGAACAGAACGTTTGTGCCGAGGCTCGCAGGTGCCGATGGCGTTGGAGTTACCGTTACGCTTACCGAAGTTCTGCTGCTCTCACAGCCGTTTACCGTTTGGCTCGCATAATACGTCCCTGTTGCCAACGTTTCTGTTCCTGCATATAATGTACCGGCCGTTGCCGCATCGTACCATTTGATCGATGTGCCTGTGGCTAACAAGTCGCTTACTTTTTTACCCTCAACCGAACAGAACGTTTGTGCCGAGGCCGTAGGTGCCGATGGCGTTGGAGTTACCGTTACGCTTACCGAAGTTCTGCTGCTCTCACAGCCGTTTACCGTTTGGCTCGCATAATACGTCCCTGTTGCCAACGTTTCTGTTCCTGCATATAATGTACCGGCCGTTGCCGCATCGTACCATTTGATCGATGTGCCTGTGGCTAACAAGTCGCTTACTTTTTTACCCTCAACCGAACAGAACGTTTGTGCCGAGGCCGTAGGTGCCGATGGCGTTGGAGTTACCGTTACGCTTACCGAAGTTCTGCTGCTCTCACAGCCGTTTACCGTTTGGCTCGCATAATACGTCCCTGTTGCCAACGTTTCTGTTCCTGCATATAATGTACCGGCCGTTGCCGCATCGTACCATTTGATCGATGTGCCTGTGGCTAACAAGTCGCTTACTTTTTTACCCTCAACCGAACAGAACGTTTGTGCCGAGAGCCGTAGGTGCCGATGGCGTTGGAGTTACCGTTACGCTTACCGAAGTTCTGCTGCTCTCACAGCCGTTTACCGTTTGGCTCGCATAATACGTCCCACTTACCAACGTTTCTGTTCCTGCATATAATGTACCGGCCGTTGCCGCATCGTACCATTTGATCGATGTGCCTGTGGCTAACAAGTCGCTTACTTTTTTACCCTCAACCGAACAGAACGTTTGTGCCGAGGCCGTAGGTGCCGATGGCGTTGGAGTTACCGTTACGCTTACCGAAGTTCTGCTGCTCTCACAGCCGTTTACCGTTTGGCTCGCATAATACGTCCCTGTTGCCAACGTTTCTGTTCCTGCATATAATGTACCGGCCGTTGCCGCATCGTACCATTTGATCGATGTGCCTGTGGCTAACAAGTCGCTTACTTTTTTACCCTCAACCGAACAGAACGTTTGTGCTGAAGCAATCGGTGCCGATGGCGTTGGAGTTACCGTTACGCTTACCGAAGTTCTGCTGCTCTCACAGCCGTTTACCGTTTGGCTCGCATAATACGTCCCTGTTGCCAACGTTTCTGTTCCTGCATATAATGTACCGGCCGTTGCCGCATCGTACCATTTGATCGATGTGCCTGTGGCTAACAAGTCGCTTACTTTTTTACCCTCAACCGAACAGAACGTTTGTGCTGAAGCAATCGGTGCCGATGGCGTTGGCGTTACCGTTACGCTTACCGAAGTTCTTGAGCTCTCACAGCCGTTTACCGTTTGGCTCGCATAATACGTCCCTGTTGCCAACGTTTCTGTTCCTGCATATAATGTACCGGCCGTTGCCGCATCGTACCATTTGATCGATGTGCCTGTGGCTAACAAGTCGCTTACTTTTTTACCCTCAACCGAACAGAACGTTTGTGCTGAAGCAATCGGTGCCGATGGCGTTGGCGTTACCGTTACGCTTACCGAAGTTCTGCTGCTCTCACAGCCGTTTACCGTTTGGCTCGCATAATACGTCCCTGTTGCCAACGTTTCTGTTCCTGCATATAATGTACCGGCCGTTGCCGCATCGTACCATTTGATCGATGTGCCTGTGGCTAACAAGTCGCTTACTTTTTTACCCTCAACCGAACAGAACGTTTGTGCTGAAGCAATCGGTGCCGATGGCGTTGGCGTTACCGTTACGCTTACCGAAGTTCTTGAGCTCTCACAGCCGTTTACCGTTTGGCTCGCATAATACATCCCTGTTGCCAACGTTTCTGTTCCTGCATATAATGTACCGTACATGTTGCCGCATCGTACCATTTGATCGATGTGCCTGTGGCTAACAAGTCGCTTACTTTTTTACCCTCAACCGAACAGAACGTTTGTGCCGAGGCCGTAGGTGCCGATGGCGTTGGAGTTACCGTTACGCTTACCGAAGTTCTGCTGCTCTCACAGCCGTTTACCGTTTGGCTCGCATAATACGTCCCTGTTGCCAACGTTTCTGTTCCTGCATATAATGTACCGGCCGTTGCCGCATCGTACCATTTGATCGATGTGCCTGTGGCTAACAAGTCGCTTACTTTTTTACCCTCAACCGAACAGAACGTTTGTGCTGAAGCAATCGGTGCCGATGGCGTTGGAGTTACCGTTACGCTTACCGAAGTTCTGGTGCTCTCACAGCCGTTTACCGTTTGGCTCGCATAATACGTCCCTGTTGCCAACGTTTCTGTTCCTGCATATAATGTACCGGCTGTTGCCGCATCGTACCATTTGATCGATGTGCCTGTGGCTAACAAGTCGCTTACTTTTTTACCCTCAACCGAACAGAACGTTTGTGCCGAAGCAGTAGGTGCCGATGGCGTTGGAGTTACCGTTACGCTTACCGAAGTTCTGCTGCTCTCACAGCCGTTTACCGTTTGGCTCGCATAATACGTCCCTGTTGCCAACGTTTCTGTTCCTGCATATAATGTACCGGCTGTTGCCGCATCGTACCATTTGATCGATGTGCCTGTGGCTAACAAGTCGCTTACTTTTTTACCCTCAACCGAACAGAACGTTTGTGCTGAAGCAATCGGTGCCGATGGCGTTGGAGTTACCGTTACGCTTACCGAAGTTCTGCTGCTCTCACAGCCGTTTACCGTTTGGCTCGCATAATACGTCCCACTTACCAACGTTTCTGTTCCTGCATATAATGTACCGGCCGTTGCCGCATCGTACCATTTGATCGATGTGCCTGTGGCTAACAAGTCGCTTACTTTTTTACCCTCAACCGAACAGAACGTTTGTGCCGAGGCTGTAGGTGCCGATGGCGTTGGAGTTACCGTTACGCTTACCGAAGTTCTGCTGCTCTCACAGCCGTTTACCGTTTGGCTCGCATAATACGTCCCAGTTGCCAACGTTTCTGTTCCTGCATATAATGTACCGGCTGTTGCCGCATCGTACCATTTGATCGATGTGCCTGTGGCTAACAAGTCGCTTACTTTTTTACCCTCAACCGAACAGAACGTTTGTGCCGATGCTGTAGGTGCCGATGGCGTTGGAGTTACCGTTACGCTTACCGAAGTTCTGCTGCTCTCACAGCCGTTTACCGTTTGGCTCGCATAATACGTCCCACTTACCAACGTTTCTGTTCCTGCATATAATGTACCGGCTGTTGCCGCATCGTACCATTTGATCGATGTGCCTGTGGCTAACAAGTCGCTTACTTTTTTACCCTCAACCGAACAGAACGTTTGTGCCGAGGCCGTAGGTGCCGATGGCGTTGGAGTTACCGTTACGCTTACCGAAGTTCTGCTGCTCTCACAGCCGTTTACCGTTTGGCTCGCATAATACGTCCCACTTACCAACGTTTCTGTTCCTGCATATAATGTACCGGCCGTTGCCGCATCGTACCATTTGATCGATGTGCCTGTGGCTAACAAGTCGCTTACTTTTTTACCCTCAACCGAACAGAACGTTTGTGCTGAAGCAATCGGTGCCGATGGCGTTGCCAACATTGCCGCATTACTAAACGAAGCCGAAGCAGCCGATGTACAAGTCCCATTTCCTGATGTCACCGTATAGGATGTACCAAGAGTCATTCCACTTATCAATCCCGATGAATCGACAGTGATTCCAGCCGTAGCAGGATTAAATGTATAAGTATTCGATGCGCTGTAATTGCTAATCGTACTAGTCCCCGCCGATGAACATGTGGCCGCTGTCAAGGACAAAGTCGGAACCACCGGAATAATACATAAATTAGCAATTGTAGAAATTACGCTTCCGCAAATGAAATTACTTTGGGTAACAACATCTCTATATTTATAACCATTCATTCCTGCTGTTGCACCGGTAATATTTAGAGTTGCTGTCGTTGTCGTAGTGTAAACACCTGTATTGGTTAAATTCGTCCAAGTAGCACCATTGTTAGTACTTACTTGCCATTGGTGTTGTGTAGTTCCTGATCCTGGAGTTGTAACTGTTGTTGTAAATGCTGCATTCCCTCCAATGCTAGTAGATTGATCAGTTGGAGTTGAAGAATTTAATGTACTGGCAGAACCAGCATTTATGGCATTTGCATAAGTTCCCGCATAGGCTGCAGTAGTTACTTGACCATTCCCATTTACCGTTGGTGTCCCAATTCCATAAACTCCTCCATCTCCACCATCGGCTGTAGTTAAATTATAATATTCATTAGCATCAGAACAATTATCATTATCAGAATCCAAATCGATTTGATTTGGTATTCCGTCACCATCGTTATCACAAGAATATTCTGAGCGTAGCGATATAACTTGTTTCCTGCTAACAGTACTTGTATGTGTACCGGTTATTCCAAACACAAATTGACCCGTTGTATAACTGCCAAACAATGCCTGATAAGCATAAGTTAAATCAGTTTCGACTACATTTGGAGCAGGTATCACATTAGGTCTAAAAGAATTATAACCTGACGGACCTCCAGAGATGAATCCATTATTATTAAGATTGGAACCAACAATTAATGCTTCTGCATTTAAAGAAGATGAATATCCCCCAACATCTCCATAATTATTAGTTCCACCATTACCGTCTAAATCTGCAATCGTAATCCATAACTTACTAATTGAAACAGGTGTTCCTGTCGGATTTCCGGCAGTAGCAGAACCAGATTGAACAATGCTGAGAGAATAGGTAACATACGGATTTTCATTTGGAATCGCACCTGATAATTGCAAAGTTCCCAAAGGAGAAGCTGTGGTTATGTCTAACTGACCAGAAGGAACTTGTTTGTTGATTATTTTTATGACGGCATCATAATTTACTCCTAAATAATTTATAGCATTTGTTTTTAATAAATAATCGTTGGCATTAATATTGGATGCCGTTCCCGTACCTGTTAAAAAAGTTAAACCATCGAGAGAAACATTTGTGGTTGATTGTGAACATTCGTCTGTATCTAAAATACCGTCATTATCGTCATCCAAATCAACTGAATCAGAAATACCATCATTGTCATTGTCTGAAGCTGGCATTGTAATAATTATATTCTTAGTAGCTTGACATCCGTTGGTATTTGTATAAGTAATTGTTGCCGTACCAGGAGAAACCCCTGTAACCACTCCTGTACTTGTCACTGTTGCAATTCCTATGTTATTAGAAACCCAAGGATTACTAGCCGCTGCAGTTGCACTACCCACGAAAGTAGTAGAGGCTCCTTGCGCAATTGTAATTGCTCCGGTAATGGTAGGTGATGCGTATACCGTTACGGTTTTGTTAGCCGTATTAACACAACCTCCAACAGTTACTGAATAAGTAATTACCGATGTTCCTACTGAGACAGCAGTCACTAATCCTGTTAAGGCGTCAACTTTAGCAACAGCAGGAGTGGCACTAGACCAAGTACCCCCTGAAGTAGTACTTGTCCAAGTTGCTGAATTTCCAATACCACATATTGGACTAGTCCCTGATATTGTTTGAGCAGTAGGACTATTCACCGTTACGGTTGCGACATTACTCGTTGTTGTACCTGAGCCATTTGAAACTAGCACACGATAGTATGTTGTTGAATTAAGAGTCGCCGTTGTGTAATTTGCTGATGTTGCGCCTGAACCACCAACAACATTAGCATAAGTTCCTCCAAAAGATGAAGCCGACTGCCATTGGTAACTCGATGCACCCGAAACACTAACACTTAATGTAGTTGCTGAACCACTACAAATGGAAGCACTTGCAGGTTGGGTCGATATAACCGGTGGACTTGAATTTGAATAAACAGTTATTGAAATTGGATAAGTACTTGAACAGGCACCTCCTCCTATAATTGTCAAAATCGCTGAGTAACTGCCTACAGCGGCGGCAGCGGGTACAGTTACATTAATAGGGCTCGAGGACAATGCTGCACTACTAACATCTACAAATCCTTGGTTTTTGGCTGCTATCGAGAAAGCGATGCTATAATTTGTTGGTGAATTTACCGGAGAAGTATAAGCAAATGCCGCTGTTGTTACACTTTGCAAAACAGGAACATTGGTACTTGTTAAAGTAATCCCAGGAGAAGGTAATTGAGTATCAAAATTAATTGCTACAGTAGATGTTATCGAACAGCTTGTGTTCAATATTTTATATGCTTTTACATATACATTTGTCAAATTAGCAGTCAACGCATTTGTAGACAAAGTTATTGAACTTCCTGTACCTACTGCAGAAGGCCCAACACTAGTCCCCGCTCCATTAACCAATTCATAAATCACACCCGATTCAGATGAATCTAAGGTAATAGATCCAGCCGATCCATAACAATAATTTTTACTACCGCCTAAATAATTTTGGAGAGTTGGACTTTTACATTGCACTACTTTTGAAGTTGATGCATTACCTTCACAAAGTCCAGACGTAGTTGCTGTCACATATACAGTAGCGTTAAGATATAAATCATTAACAGAAATACCACTAATAGTCCAGGTATTTGAAGCGCTCACTGTTGTAAAATAAGAACTTAAATATCCATCGATATAAAGTTGAACAAAATCTCCATTTGTACCCGTTCCTGAAATAGAAGTGTCCCCTTCGGTTATGGATGTAGAAATCACCACTGCATTGGTTGTCTGATTTCCAATGGTAGTCGTGGCTGAGTTGGAGGTAACACCCCCATTTAAAGTAATTTTGGCATATATTTGATTTCCTGAAACCAGGCTCAATCCAGAGACAGTCCAACTACCATTTGACGAAATAGATACCGGCGAACCAACAGCCACATCGGGAGTTCCAATTTTATACAACTGGATTGTACCAGATGTTGTGGCAACACTTCCCGAAACCGTAGTCACAGAACCACAATAAGTCCCAGAAATAGTAGGAATTGGCGCAGCAATAACAGTAATTGAACTACTTGCTGTTTTTGTACACTTTCCCGTTTCAGTTGCAATTACATAAACAGACTGACCCGCAGTAACTACTTTGGAAGTAAATGTCCAAGCTCCACCTGCACTTGCGGTAACTGTTCCACTAGAAACACCAGCAATAAACAATTCCAAAGAAGCAGAGTTACCTGAAGTTCCTGATATTGAAGTTGTACCTGCAAAAATTGTACCTGTAATTACAGGAGTAGTTGCGGCACCCGAACATCCTGTTCCATTGTCATAATCGACTTTTGTACCTTCACATCCGCCCACGACTTGTGAAAATTGATAATAACCAGTAGGCATATTAGCTGCTCCACTACTACAATTTGAAAAACTTCCATTTGGTTTATAAGACCAAGATGTTCCCGATATCTGAAGAACACTAGTTGTAACTGCTGTTGAAAGAATTAAGATTCCATCTTTATAAACATTTAATGTGGCTCCAGAAGTTAAACCACCACCACAAACTCCCTTCGAATTACCAGAAACGCCTGTTAATGCTGTTGTGTTACAAGAAGCACCAACTGTTTTCGAGCTGCAATTATCAATAGATTCTCCTTTTCCACTTGCCTTTGCGGTTGCTCTTATAATTTGTCCAGCTGCCAATGTCACCGCTGGAGATAAGGCGGCTACATTAATTGTCCAGTTAATTCCCGATGTAGTAGTGGTTCCACTTCCTAAAAAAGTAGTTCCGTCACTTGCATAAACAGAAACGTTTATAAGTGTACCCGAAGCTTCATTTGAAGTCCCACTAATTGCTGTCGAAGATGCAGTATATGACCCCGTAATAGTTGGACAAGTCGTACGATCCAGACATACCTGCCCAGGAGGACATGGTGTATAATTATCAATAATAGTACCTAAACAATTTTCAAGAGAACCGCAAGAGGAGTCCACACCCGCAATATCCGAAGCTGAAGCAGGACTACACACAGTCGATTTTTGGGCTCCCATATTGTCAACCATAGCCATTCGGACAGCTGTAGAAGAATTGATTGTAACAGGATTTGTTGGGCGACTTGCAAACGTAGTAGTCAAATCGTCCATATTTACAAAAAAATCATAAAAATAATCCGGATCGCCACAACTCGTTGTCAATGCAACTGATTTTTGATAATTCCTATTTGTAACAGTATCTGGATAAGATATTACAGGAGTACAATTACTATTGTTAACGTCGTAAACAAAAACTCCAAAATTAGTAGCTAAAACAATTTCAATTTCAAATCCAGGATTGGAACTCGAATATTGAGGATCGGCATTAGGGCCTGTAGAGCCAAACTTACCATCTGTATCGATAAGAATACTATAACTTTTAGAATTTGGCGATGATTTCCCCATTCGCATTCTGAATAGCCAATTCTTAGTTGCAGAGTCATAGTACGATTGAACAGGATCCTCATCTCCTTGATCTACAAAATCCGTAAAACTACAACTCGGCCCGGCGCTAAGATCACTATTAGGCTCTACCATAGGAAAAACTAATGACGAATAAGGAATCTCACTTTGCACTTGATCGTCGGTAGTAAAACCAGCTGTTGTCGCAGATACATAGCCATCTCCATTAGGATCCAAAACAGTCTTACCGTTTCCTATGGCAGGCTGAAAAATCACACCAGGAGTCTGTCCTATTACCTTAGTAAAAGACAGAACTAAGAATAGCGTAATTAAAGCGATATTTTTTGTCGTTATAAACTTAGTATTCATAAAGAATCGTTTTAGGGCTTAAATAAATGATACGAAGGTTTTGTCAATACCAAAAACCTGACTATTTTGAAAATAAAGTACTTTTTTTATATTTTTAATTCCATCCAATAAACTAGAAGCAATAGTTTTTGCTTTCAAAATCAAAAAAGGATTTTGAACAGAAGTCTGTAAATTTTCCTGAAAAAAAAGATTTTCGTTTAAACAATAACGAAATATAACTCTATTACAAAGTGGAGTTTTTGACAATAAAATTCCAGTTGTGCGTTTAAAAAAGAAAGCACAATTATCAACCACAAAAAAGAAATTTGTAGTAAGTAAGAAAAATAAAAAAGATTTTGGAAATAATTCTATGTAAATCCTGAAAGTAATTTTGTTCAATATAATCCGTTTAGTAGTGTTAATGATGTAGATAAGGTTGAGGCGAAAATATAAAAATCCTACACATCATGTTAACAACAATCGACAAAAAACAATATTAGACGACAAAGTGCATTTTCAGTTAATTAAGTAAGTAAAATGCTGATAAATAGACG
Organism: Flavobacterium aquiphilum; assembly: GCF_027111335.1. Lineage (NCBI taxonomy): Bacteria > Pseudomonadati > Bacteroidota > Flavobacteriia > Flavobacteriales > Flavobacteriaceae > Flavobacterium > Flavobacterium aquiphilum. Next base: position 4,960,426 of record NZ_CP114288.1, read on the forward strand.
TATGATTAGCCCTGAAAGAGATTTACAAAAACTAAAAAAAGCCCCAATAAAAGGACAAAAAAATCCTAAAACGATCATTTGGAAGACTATTCTAGTTAAAAAATGTTCTTAAAACCAATCTTTCAGAAAGTCAATATTCCTTTGGAAGCCTTGAAATTTTGTTCGTTTAAGTGGAGAATTCTTAAATACTTTTTTAAAAACTTCCTCAGTAATTTCATCCCAATCTTTTTTGGACATCGAAAGTAATTCCGGATTGGGATTGAACAAAGGTTCGCTGTGTGGTTTTGAAAAACGATTCCAAGGACAGACATCCTGACAAGTATCACAGCCAAAAGCCCACTCATCGAATTTACCTTTCATCTCGGACGGAATATTCTCTTTGAGTTCGATTGTGAAATACGAAATACATTTGCTACCATCCACAACATACGGAGACACAATTGCCGCAGTAGGACAAGCGTCGATACAAGCTGTACAAGTTCCACAATGATCAGTTGTTGCCTGATCATATTCTAAATCCAAATCGATGATAAGTTCAGCAATAAAATAAAAAGAACCTACTTTTTGGGTCAATAGATTACTGTTTTTGCCAATCCACCCTAAACCGCTTTTAGCAGCCCAAGCTTTGTCCAAAACAGGAGCCGAATCCACAAAAGCTCTTCCTGAAACTGCTCCAATTGTTGACTCAATTGAAAAAAGCAACTCCTTAAGTTTATCTTTTATAACAAAATGATAATCTTGCCCATAAGCATATTTGGATATTTTATAGGAATCTGGATTTTGGAATTCCGAAGGATAATAATTCAACAATAGAGAAACTACACTTTTGGCGTCATCAACCAATAAAGTTGGATCCAGCCGTTTATCAAAATGATTCTCCATATAGGACATTTGTCCGTTGTAATTTTGATTTAGCCAATTTTCCAAACGAGGTGCTTCTTGCTCTAAAAAACCAGCTTTAGATATACCACAAGATAAAAAACCGAGACGCTTGGCCTCGGATTTTATAAATTGCGTGTATTTTGATTTATTATTTATGACTTTTTATTTTAAAGAAAAAACTAGATTAACACAAATCCCTAGCCCTGATAGTAACGGCATCCTTTTCCTGCTTCCTTTAAGCAGGAAAAGATATAGTGGATAGCAGGAATAGCTACTTAAAATTAAAACAACCCTCCCTGAATACCTCCTCTAATTTTCCCCAAATGCTTATAGGCTTTTTCGGTAACTTCACGGCCTCTTGGCGTTCTTATAATAAAACCCTCTTGAATCAAGAAAGGTTCATAAACTTCTTCAATAGTTTCACTACTTTCCGATACGGCTGTTGCCAATGTTGACAAACCAACAGGACCTCCTTTAAACTTATCAATGATAGTATTCAAAATTTTGTTGTCCATTTCATCCAAACCATAAGCATCCACATTCAATGCCCTCAAAGCATAGCGGGCAATTTCAATATCAATAGTCCCATTACCTTTAATTTGGGCAAAATCACGAACACGTCGCAGCAAAGCATTAGCAATACGAGGTGTCCCCCTACTCCTACCAGCAATTTCAATAGCAGCTTCCATTGTTATGGGCATTTTGAAAATCATGGCACTTCGCTCCACAATAGTAGTTAAAAGTTCGGTAGTATAATATTGCAATCTTGATGAGATTCCAAAGCGGGCACGCATAGGAGCAGTCAAAAGTCCAGACCGGGTTGTTGCTCCAATTAATGTAAAGGGATTTAAATTTATCTGAACTGTCCTGGCATTTGGCCCAGATTCAATCATGATGTCAATCTTGAAATCTTCCATCGCGGAGTACAAATACTCTTCAACTATTGGGCTCAAACGATGAATCTCATCTATAAACAATACATCCCGTTCTTCAAGATTGGTAAGCAAACCTGCCAAATCCCCAGGTTTATCTAAAACAGGTCCTGAAGTGATTTTGATTCCCACATTCAGTTCATTGGCCAAAATATTAGCCAAAGTTGTTTTTCCCAAACCAGGAGGCCCATGGAACAACGTATGGTCAAGTGCTTCTCTTCTTTGATTGGCAGCAGCGACAAAAACCTTAAGATTTTCCAATACCTGATCCTGACCCGAAAAATCGTCAAAAGACAATGGTCTCAATCTTTTTTCGATATCTAGTTCTTCGGAACTTAAATTATTATTTGTGGGATCTAAGTTTACATTCATGCGATAAAGATAAAAAAAGTAATCATTCTATATAAAAAAATGCCTCTCAATTAAGAAAGGCATTTATATGATTTTTTTGAAATATTAGTGATGTAAAATTACTTCCCCTTCTTTCATTGGAACAGTTTGAGGAACAAAATCCTCATCATGTCCTGGGTTGCTGTAGTCATAAGGCCAACGGTGTACCTCTGGAATCTCTCCAGGCCAGTTACCGTGCAAATGCTCTACAGGCGTAGTCCACTCTAAAGTATTTGATTTCCAAGGATTTTGTACCGCTTTTTTACCGTAGAAGATACTAGTAAAGAAATTGTATAAAAATACTAATTGGAAAGCGCCTCCAATTAAAGCAAATGTTGTAATCAATACGTTAACATTTTGCAAATCGTCAAATAACGGAAAGTTAGTATTAGTATAATAACGTCTTGGCAAACCTGCTAATCCAATGAAGTGCATTGGGAAGAATACTCCATAAGCACAGATTGCAGTTACCCAAAAGTGAACGTATCCTAAATTTTTGTTCAACATTCTTCCGAACATTTTAGGGAACCAGTGGTAAATTCCGGCAAACATTCCGTAAAGAGCAGAAATACCCATTACTAAATGGAAGTGAGCTACTACGAAATAAGTATCGTGAACATTGATATCTAATGTACTATCTCCCAAAATGATCCCTGTCAAACCTCCAGTGATGAAAGTAGAAACCAAACCAATTGAGAACAACATAGCAGGGTTCATTTGAAGATTACCTTTCCAAAGAGTAGTGATATAGTTAAATGCTTTTACCGCTGAAGGAATTGCAATCAATAATGTTGTAAATGTAAATACAGATCCTAAGAATGGATTCATACCCGAAATAAACATGTGGTGACCCCAAACGATAGTTGATAAAAATGCAATCGCAATAATTGACATAATCATCGCTCTGTAACCAAAGATTGGTTTACGTGAGTTTGTGGCAATGATTTCAGAAGTAATACCTAATGCAGGTAAGATTACGATATATACCTCAGGGTGACCCAAGAACCAGAACAAGTGCTCAAAAAGAACTGGTGATCCTCCTTGGTAATGTAAAACTTCACCGGCAATATATATATCAGACAAGAAGAATGAAGTACCAAAGCTTCTGTCAAAAATTAACAACAATGCAGCAGATAATAATACTGGGAACGATACGATACCGATAATTGCGGTAACAAAGAAAGCCCAAATTGTAAGTGGCAATCTTGTCATTGACATTCCTTTAGTTCTTAAGTTGATAACTGTAACTACATAGTTCAAAGATCCCATCAAAGAAGAAGCAATGAAAACTGCCATCGAAACCAACCATAAAGTCATACCAGCTCCAGAACCAGAAATAGCTTGAGGAAGTGCACTCAAAGGTGGATAAATCGTCCACCCAGCATTTGCAGGACCTGACTCAACAAATAATGAACAAAGCATTAAAACACTGGATAAAAAGAACAACCAATAAGAAATCATATTCATGAATCCCGACGCCATATCCCTAGCTCCAATTTGTAATGGAATTAATAGGTTACTGAAAGTTCCACTTAATCCCGCAGTAAGTACAAAGAATACCATGATGGTACCGTGAATGGTAACCAAAGAAAGGTAAATATCATTTGCCATTACTCCATTTGGAGCCCATTTATCTCCAAGTAATATATTGAAAATCTTAAAAGATTCTTCTGGCCAAGCCAATTGCATTCTGAAAAGCATAGACATACCAACACCTATAACTCCCATAATAATACCTGTAAGCAAGTATTGTTTGGCAATCATTTTGTGATCAATACTAAAAATATATTTAGTAATGAATGTGTCCTTATGATGGTGTACGTGTTCGTGATCGTGTCCGTGATCGTGATCGTGAGCTACTGCTGACATATATTTATAACTTTAAATTTTCTTAAACAAATTATTTCATAGCTATTTTTGCAACAGCCGCTGTATCTTTTGATTGAGTTGAATCTTTACCAGGTGTTGCACCTTCTGCAGCTGGTTCAGCTTTTGAAGCTTTTACTTCACTAACTAAAGTTGCTTTTTCACTCAACCATTTTTTATAATCTTCGGGAGTATCAACAACAACTTTCATTTGCATATTATAGTGAGAAGCTCCACAAATTTTGTTACATAATAACAAATATTCAAAAGTGTAAGGATCTAATGCAGGCTCACCCTTAGCTACTAATTCAGCGCTTTTCTTAGCTCTGATAGCGTTAATATTAGCAACTTTCTCAATAATATAAGGCATTGCTTGATATTCAGCAGTTGTGTAGATAGGAGTAAAAGCAAACTCAGTAACCATACCAGGAACACAGTTCATCTGAGCTCTAAAATAAGGAAAATAAGCAGAATGCAATACATCTTGAGATCTCATTTTGAAATGAATCTTTTTCCCTTTTGGAATATGCAATTCAGTTACTACTTTATCATCCTGCGCATAAGGATCAGACAAATCAACTCCAAGAGTGTTCACTCCTTCGATCAATCTAACATTTGCTTTTCCTAAAACATTATCTGCACCAGCATATCTTGCCGTCCACTTAAATTGTTGGGCATATAACTCAATAACCACCGTATCCTCATCTTCGTCAATAAACATGATATTTGTCCATGCATAAAGACCATAAAGAATCAAACCAGCCAAAACTACGGCAGGGATAGCACTCCAGATAGCTTCCAATTTATTATTGTCTGCAAAATATAAGGCTCTTTTATCTTTATTACCTCTGTATTTAAAAGCGAAGTAGTGTAACAGTACTTGGGTAATGGCCTGTACTGTAAAAATCAATACCCAAGTAATGTTCATTAAATTATCAATCAATGCTCCATGCTCTGAAGCAGGAGTATGAAGAACCAATGGTCCCCAAGTGTAAACACCGTATATTGTAAAGATATAAATGAAGGCCAAGAAACCAAACATCAAATACCCTTGAACGTTGTTATCATCATCATTTGCAACTTGCGAATTGTCCGAAGTCGAAGCAACTTGCGTTAAATCGAATATTTTCGTCAATTGCCAAATAGCAACAGCCAATAAAACTAAAACTATAATTACCAACAAACTTGTCATCTGTTTATCTCTTTAAATATTAATAATGAAAATGTTTACTTTCTTCGATGAAAGGATTGTTTTTGGCAACCAAAGGAGCTTTAGACAAAGCAGTGAATGCAACAAAAATGAATAATCCAAGGAAGAATAAAACCGATGCAATTTCTGGAACACCAATAAACCATTGATCACCAACAGTACCAGGCATAATCATGTTAAAGAAGTCAACATAATGACCTAACAATATTACAATTCCGGCCATAACCAAAATCCAAGTGATACGTTTGAAATCTGTATTGATCAAAATCAAAATTGGGAATACAAAATTCATAACAACCGCACCAAAGAAAGGCACTCTAAACTCTTGAATTCTTGTAATGAAATAAGTAATCTCCTCCGGAATATCAGCATACCAAATTAACATGAATTGAGAGAACCATAAGTAAGTCCAAAATACACTAATTCCAAACATGAATTTAGCCAAATCATGAATGTGGCTTGAATTTACATGCTCTAAATATCCTTTTGATTTCAAATAAATAGTTACCATACAAATAGCAGTAATACCACTTACAAAGAAACTAGCAAATACGTACCATCCAAACAAAGTACTAAACCAGTGTGGGTCGATAGACATAATCCAATCCCAAGACATAATAGACTCTGTTACGATAAAGAATACCAAGAAACCAGCTGATATTTTAAAATTCTTTTTGTAGTTATCATTATCGTTAGCTTCATCTTGAGCCAAACAATTTTTTCTTGACAAATAACGGTATAAATTCCAACCAGCCAAAAACACGGCAGCTCTTACAATCCAAAAAGGGAAATTTAAAAACCCAGATTTTGTCTGAATCAATTCATCATGTTTCACTACTTCAGGATCCAACCAAATAAATAAATGGTTAAAGTGAAGCCCACAAAGTACTAATATCACAAAGAAAATAGCAGAACCAACAGGCAAATAAGCAGTGATACCTTGCATAACTCTAAACAAAATTGGAGACCAACCTGCCTGCGCAACCTGTTGAATAGCGTAAAAAGCTAAAGTCCCTAAAGAAATAAGCATAAAGAAAATACAAGCCACGTACAATGCCGCCCATGGTTTGTTGCTCAATTGGTGAAATACATGCTCTAAATGCTCTTGATGCTCAGCATCAGCTTTAACATCATGCTTTCCAGCTTCTGCTTTAGCATGCTCTCCTGAAACAGCTTCGTGAGCAACTGCTTCATGATTTCCTTCACCATGTGCTCCATGTGCGTCTGCAGCAAGAAGAGCTTCAACTTCTTGAATATTTTTAGGCGCAGTGAAAAAACCATATCCAATTCCTAATAGACCAACAGCCATTAGGACGAAAGAAAAAGTTTTTAATTTACTTGAAAATGTATACATATCTATTACGATCAGTTTGTTCAACAATTATTATTGTGCTTTTAGTTTAAGAACATAGTCAGCAACTAACCAACGTTCGTGAGCACTCATTTGATTAGCATGTGAACCCATAGCATTTAATCCATAAGTTTCAACAAAGAAAATACTTCCTTCAGTAATCTCTCTGTCTTTGTAATTAGGAACACCAAGAAATTTTTCTCTCTGTACCAATTTCCCTTTACCGTCTCCTGCTTCACCATGACAGCTAATGCAATAGATATCAAAAAGCTCTTTTCCTTTACCTGAATTTCTATCCAATGAATCTAAAGGAGATTTTAAATTAGCTTTAGCTAAAGCATAATCTTCTGGAGTATTTTTATATTCGAATGGTTCGTAACCTCTGTTTATTGAACCAACAGCAGGAAGACGACCTTCTTTACCATCTGCAAATACTTCAGTTGAAGCTACTGCATAAGGTTCACCACTCACAGATTCATACATGTTAGGCATATATTGATAATTTGGCTTATCATTATGAAAACATGAAGATACCGATACCATTAAACCCAATACAAGTGTTATTTTATATAAACTTTTCATATCTACTATTAATGCTTTTCAATTACTTTAACTTCTACCGCACCTGTACCTTCAAAGAAAGAAACTAATTCCTCTTCATTGTTATTAACCGCCACTTCCATCAAAAAGTGATCGTCAGTAGTTCTTACATCTGGATTTTCAGCTTCTTTAAATGGCCATAATCTACTTCTCATATAAAAAGTGATTACCATTAAGTGAGCTGCAAAAAATACAGTTTCTTCAAACATAATAGGCACAAATGACGGCATATTATCAATATAACTAAAACTTGGTTTACCCCCAATATCTTGAGGCCAGTCTTGAATCATAATGTAATTCATCATCCAAGTAGCAAAAGACAAACCACACAAACCATAGATAAAAGAACATATCGCTAAACGTGTAGGTGCAAGTCCCATTGCTTTGTCCAATCCGTGAACTGGAAAAGGCGTGAATACTTCTTCAATATGGTGATGAGCTGCACGTGTCTTTTTTACAGCGTCCATCAAAATATCATCGTCATTATAAATGGCGTATATAACTTTATTACTCATGATGTGAATGTTTATTAGCTTCTCTTTCTTTAATATAATTTTCTCCTGTAGCTTTCAATATTGTTTTAACCTCGGCTTGAGCAATAACAGGGAATGTTCTTGCATACAATAAGAATAATACAAAGAAGAAACCTATTGTTCCAATAAAAATTCCAATATCAACAAATGTTGGAGAGAACATTGTCCATGAAGATGGCAAATAATCTCTGTGCAAAGAAGTCACGATGATTACAAACCTTTCAAACCACATTCCAATGTTTACAACAATTGAAATTATAAAAGAAAACATAATACTAGTTCTTAATTTTTTGAACCACATAAACTGTGGAGAGAACACGTTACAAGTCATCATCGCCCAGTAAGCCCAAGCGTAAGGTCCTGTTGCTCTGTTCAAGAAAGCATATTGCTCATACTCTACTCCAGAATACCATGCAATAAACAACTCAGTAATATAAGCAACCCCAACGATAGAACCTGTAATCATAATAATGATGTTCATCAATTCTATATGTTGAATAGTGATATAAGCTTCAAGGTTGATAACTTTTCTCATAATGATAAGCAATGTATTTACCATTGCGAATCCTGAGAATACCGCTCCCGCAACGAAGTATGGAGGGAAAATTGTAGTATGCCATCCTGGAATTACCGAAGTAGCAAAGTCCATGGATACAATTGTGTGTACAGAAAGTACAAGAGGAGTTGCTAAACCTGCAAGAACTAAAGAAACCTCTTCAAAACGTTGCCAATCTTTAGCTCTACCGCTCCATCCAAAACTCAAGATAGAGTAAACTCTTTTGTTGAATGGCGTAATAGCTCTATCACGCAACATTGCAAAGTCAGGTAATAAACCAGTCCACCAGAAAACTAATGAAACCGAAAGATAAGTAGAGATCGCAAATACGTCCCAAAGCAATGGTGAGTTAAAGTTCACCCAAAGAGATCCAAACTGATTTGGAATTGGCAATACCCAGTAAGCTAACCATGGACGCCCCATGTGAATAATTGGAAATAAACCTGCCTGTATTACAGAGAAAATTGTCATCGCCTCTGCAGAACGGTTAATTGCCATTCTCCATCGTTGACGGAATAATAAAAGTACAGCAGAGATAAGAGTTCCTGCGTGACCAATACCAACCCACCAAACGAAGTTAGTAATATCCCAAGCCCAACCAACTGTTTTGTTTAATCCCCAAGTACCAATACCTGTAGATATTGTGTATATAATACAGCCTAATCCCCAAAGGAAGGCTATTAATGCGATTGAAAATACAATCCACCATTGTTTATTGGCCTTACCTTCAATAGGTGCGGCTACATCTACAGTTATATCGTGATAAGATTTATCACCTATAACTAAGGGTTTTCTAATGGCTGCTTCGTAGTGAGACGACATAATCCTTTATTTGATTCTTAATTAATAATTTTTGTACTAGGTATTTCTAACTTTAACGTGATATACAACATTTGGTCTTGTTCCAACATGCTCTAATAAATGATAACTTCTTTCATCTTCTGCTAATTTAGCAACAACAGATTCTTTATCATTTACATCTCCAAATACCATTGCTCCAGAAGAACAAGCATTTGAACAAGCAGTTTGGAATTCTCCATCTTTAATTGCTCTTCCTTCGTTTTTAGCTTTCAAAATAGTTGCTTGTGTCATTTGGATACACATAGAACATTTTTCCATTACCCCACGAGAACGAACATTTACATCAGGATTTAAAACCATACGTCCAAGATCATCATTCATATGATAATCAAATTCACTGTTTTTGTTGTATAAGAACCAGTTGAAACGACGTACTTTATAAGGACAGTTGTTAGCACAGTAACGAGTACCAACACATCTGTTATAAGCCATTTGGTTTTGGCCTTGACGACCGTGTGAAGTTGCAGCAACAGGACAAACAGTCTCACAAGGAGCATGATTACAATGTTGACACATTACAGGTTGGAAAGCAACTTGTGGATTATCTCCTGCTTTCTCCATTTCATTGAAAGTAGATAATGAACTAGCCAATCCAGCGATGTGCTCTTTTCTTTCATTATCTCCTTCAAAAGTACTTTCAGAAGAATAATATCTGTCAATACGCAACCAGTGCATATCTCTACTTCTTCTTACCTCAGATTTACCAACTACAGGAACGTTGTTTTCAGCGTGACATGCAATAACACAAGCTCCACATCCTGTACAAGCGTTCAAATCGATAGAAAGATTAAAGTGATGTCCAGTAGAACGATCAAATGAACCCCATAAATCAACTTCAGTAGTTTTTACTTCTTTGTGATCCAAAGATACTTCTGGTTTTTCGTTCCAGAATTCAGCATCTTTAGTATTGAATATTTCAAGAGTAGTTTCTTTGATAATATCACCTCTACCCATTAATGTTTTTTGACCTTGAACACAAGCAAATTCGTGTACTCCGTTAGCCTTTTCAATTGTAACAGATTGTACATTATTGAATCCGGCATACAAAGCATAAGCATTAATACCTACTTGCATCACTTCTTTCAAACCAGCTTTACGACCATAACCCAAAGCCATACCTACAGTTCCAACAGCTTGACCTGGTTGAACAATTACAGGAACATTTTCAAGTTTAACTCCATTAACAGTCAAATTAGCATAACTACCATTCAATCCACCGTTTGCAACGATTTCATTAGTTAATCCTAATCTCTTAGCATCAGCATTAGAAACAGTAACGTAGTTGTCCCAAGAAACTCTTGTCAATGGATCTGGGAACTCTTGCATCCATGGGTTATTAGCAGCTTGCCCATCTCCCATACCTGTTTTAGTATACAATACTAATTCAGTTGCAACTGGTTTTGACTGTGCCAATGCATTTGCAGCACCATTGTAGTCAGCAGTACCAGCAGCTGCAGCTGGAATAACACCTACAAAAACTCCATCATGTAAAACTTTATTCCAAGTTGAACCACCAATTATTGAAGATGAAAATGATTTCAAATAATCATAGTAAGTTCCAGGAATACCATTTAAAGACAATAAAATATCTTGAAATTGTTTTGTATTGAATAATGGACGGATAGTTGGTTGAGTAATATTGTAAGTTCCTTTAGTTAAAACTAAATCTCCCCAAGCCTCTAAGTAATGAGGAACTGGAGCAGCGATTGTTGACAAAGAAGCAGTTTCGTCTTCTTTTAAAGATAAAGCAACTGAAGTTTTTACTTTTTTCAATCCTTCAACAAACGATTTACTGTCTGCCAAAGTATAAACAGGGTTAACTCCGCTCATAATCAAAGTATGAACACTTCCAGCATTCATGTCTTTAACCAATTGAGCAACTTTTTCATTAGATCCTTTACGAATTTGTCTTGTTCCAGAAGTATTGAAAGCTTCACTAGCCAAAACTTGATTTATTGCAAGAACTAATAATTGAGCATTTTTATCTTGAATACCAGACACTAAAACAGATTTAGAACCTCCAGCTTTTAATTGTTGAGCTGCCTTAACAACTTCAGCTTTAAAAGCAGGATCTAACGAATTAGCAATTGATGATCCTGTAATGATATTATAAATTTGAACTAATGCATGTTTTTGATTAGCCGTTGACATTGCAATACGCTTATCAGCAGCAGCACCGGATAAAGTCATATTAGACTCTAACTGGATATGTTTAGAAATTGTTTTCTTTCCGACAGCACCGGATGGAATTCTTCCTTTTGCATATCCTGCATCATATCCTCCACCTTGCCAGTCTCCAAGGAAATCAGCTCCAACAGAAACAATTACTGAAGCTTTTGAAAAATCATAATCAACCAAAGCTCTTTCTCCATAAACAGCTTCGAAAGCATCCAAAGCTTCAGAAGAAGAAACAGCATCATAGATTACGTGTTTCGCATTAGGATTTTTAGCTATGAAATCAGCGATTAATTTTTCAGTAGAAGGACTCGCTAATGTATTTGTTAAAAATACCACTTGACCTCCAGCTGCTTTTGCATCAACAATACTGGATTTAATTTTTGAATCAACTGCAGACCATGAAGCGTTTTTAGCTTCTACTTTAGGCTCCTTCAAACGCATGCTATCATACAATCCTAAAATAGAACCGTGAATTCTAGCATTTGCTGCAAACTTAGCTCCAGCGATAGTGTTGTTGTCAATTTTGATTGGACGGCCTTCGCGAGTTTTAACCAAAAGGTTAGCAAAATCAAATCCATCAAAAACTGAAGTCGCATAATAATCTGCTACTCCAGGAATAATTTGCTCAGGCTGCTGCACATAAGGAATTGAGAAATGCACAGGACCTTCGCAAGCAGCAAGAGAAGCTGCCGCTGTACTAAAACCAACGTACTTTAAAAAGTCACGACGTGTAGTTGAAGATGAAGACATAGCCGCCTCATTTCCTAAAAATTCATCTGTAGGAATCTCTTCAACAAATTCGTTATTTCTAAGCGCCTCAACAATAGAACTATTTCCGTCTAGTTCTTCAACACTTTTCCAGTATTTTTTGTTTGATGACATATTATATATAAATATTAATCTTAATAATTTCTTTTTAGTTTCAAGCTTTTATTGTTTCAAGCTTCAAGTTTTAACAACTTGAAACCTGAAACTTCAAACCTTTTTTAGTAGTGACATTTACCACATTCTAATCCACCCATTTGAGCAGCAGTCAATTTATCTACACCATATTTTTTAGAAAGTTCTTCATGTATTTTTTTGTAATACTCATTACCTTCCATTTTAACATCAGTTTTTCTGTGACAGTTAATACACCATCCCATTGTTAACGGAGAGAATTGTTTCATAATTTCAAACTCCTGAACAGGACCGTGACATGTTTGACATTCAATACCAGCCGCAGTAACGTGCTGAGAGTGGTTGAAATAAACAAAATCAGGCAAGTTATGAATACGAACCCATTTTACAGGTTGCGTTTTTCCAGTATATTTTTGAGCAGTCGGATCCCAACCCACAGCTTTATATAATTTTTGAATTTCACCATCATAGTAAGCTTTACTGTACTCAGGTGTTGCTGTAGATTCAGCAACTTCACCAATACTCTTGTGACAGTTCATACAAACATTCAAAGAAGGAATACCAGCAGTTTTACTAACTCTTGAAGCAGAGTGACAATATTTACAGTTAATTTCGTTATCACCAGCGTGAATTCTATGAGAATAGTGAATTGGCTGAATTGGCTCATAATTTTGATCCACACCAACTTGCATTAAATACCCATACACTAAATAAGCACCAGCAAGCAACAAGAAAATTGCAGAAACCAATACTAAAAATTGATTTTTAACGAAAGCTTTCCAGATAGGCAAAGTAGGCTCTTTTGCAACAACCTCAATACCATTTGCCGCAGCAACCTTTCTTAGAACTCTGTTAACCAAAACCAACATTACGATAAGAATACCCATCACCAATGACAAGGCACCTAATATCACATTATTAGAAATACCCCCTTCTTGTGAAGCATCTTTGGCAGCACCAGGAACACCGGCAGCAGCTGTCGCCGCAGGGGCTTCAGCCTTTGGTTCAGATGTATAAGCAACAATATTATCTATATCCCCTTCAGATAACTGAGGAAATGCAGTCATCGGGATTTTATTATTTGCTTCAAAAACTTTAACAGCAGCAGCATCACCAGATTTAATTAAATCCGAACTATTATGAACCCATTTATAAATCCACTTAATATCATGTCTTGAAATAACATCTCTAAGAGCTGGACCTGTAGCCTTAGCATCCAATTTGTGACAAGCTGCACAATTGGTATTAAAAAGCTCTTTTCCTTTTGCTGCATCACCTCCAGAACTAGCCGCCGGAGCAGCAGCCTCTGCAGCTGGAGCAGTCGCTGCTGCAGAAGCAGCACCTTGTGCAAGTGAAGCTACGGAAATACTCAACATTAATGCTAAGCTTAAAAATAATTTCCTTGAATTCGAATTATGGTTACCCACCTTTTTCATATTAATATATTGATTATCTACTAAAAATTGTTCGTTTGCAACGTAAATAAGCTAAAAGACCTTATTCTCCTTATTTAAAAGACTATATCCTCCTTATTTAAAAACTGGCACAAAAATACGACTTCATAACTATTCTCAAAACCTTAAAATAATCTTAATTATAATTTATATCGAGTCTAAATAATAAACTATTACGTTTTCACGTTAAAAAAGTAATTTTGCAGAATAAATAATCAGATTATGAGATTTTTAAGAACAATTAAAACATTACTGCTGTTTACCATTTTTTTCACAACAACCAACAGAATTACAGCACAAAACTCCAATTTAGAGTTAAATCAAGACCCGAAATTCGAACAATTATTGAATGACAAGAGGAAAGTTAATACAAACCTCTCCTATTCTGACCGCTATAGGATTCAAATTTTCAATGGTGGCAGTGAAGGAGCAAAAAAAACATTAACAGAATTCCGCTTACAATATAAAAATCTAGATGGAACAATTATTTTCAACACACCTAATTACAAAGTATGGGTTGGCAATTTTAGAACCAGAATGGAAGCCGAACGCAACCTAGTTGAAATACAAAAGAATTACAGAAATGTCTTTTTAATTAAACCAACTAAATAAAAAAAACAGCCAAGTAGAACCTTGGCTGTTTTTTTATTCTTTAATTATTTTTTAGTTAACTCAACCTCAAATTTGAAAGCGACCTGAGACAAAAATTCTTTAAAATCCACTACAGAATTACCATTAGCTTCATCCAAAATAGTTCTAATAACAACATAAGGACTATTATATTCAAAACAAACTTATAGTGCAGTAGCTCCTCGTCTCAATACATAAAACTTCAGATGGACTTGTTTTCAAGTTTTCTTTTTCAGCATTATTTATAAAAAACCAATCATCACTGGTCACCTAACCAAGAACAACTTTTGGATTTGAAAAACCAAACTTCTTATTCTGTTTAAACGAAAGCAAGCCAATCAAACTTTTATCAGCCGCTAATTCACCTAAACTTTTAATTGCCATATTAGCCGCCTATTGGAAGAAAAAACATTTTTTCATCCTACAAAGGAATTCCAAACTGACTCATTATTGAACGGGCAGGCACATCATGCCGAACCAAACTATTAGCAATAACAATATCACCAAATTTAAATTTGAGTTGATTACTCCAGTAACACCAGTAAAAGCATTTCTATTATTTCAAACTCAACAATTAAATAAATAACAATTGTTACCAAAAACTACTTTGCCTTAACTGGAAAACACCACAACAACTCAACCTCATTTATAGCATCACAATAATAAGCTTGTATTTCTTTTACAACTAAGTTCTTTCTTTCAACAAAGAAACATATAATCATTTATTTCTTCCGGTATAACACCAAGAACGCCAATTTCCGCCATACAATTTTAACTTTCAAAACAGAGGCAATTAATTCAAATTATTATAAACAAAAAAAATCCCAACGAATTGGGATTTTCAAATATAAAATATCAAATATTATTTCAATTTCTTTTTGATTGCAACTTCGTGGTAAGCTTCGATAACATCTCTTTCTTCAATGTCATTATAACCTTTTACCTGAATACCACAATCATATCCTTTAGAAACCTCTTTCACATCGTCTTTGAAACGTTTCAGAGCCACCAACTCACCTTCATGAATCACAACCCCATCACGTACAATTCTGATTTTAGCATTTCTAAGGATTTTACCATCCACAACCATACAGCCGGCAATAGTACCAACTTTAGAAATCTTAAACAATTCTCTGATCTCAGCAGTACCAAGCACCTCTTCTTTCATTTCAGGAGCCAACATACCTTCCATCGCATCTTTCAAGTCATCGATCGCTGCGTAAATAATAGAATAGTAACGGATATCTATTTCTTCCTTATCGGCCAATTGTCTAGCATTACCAGCAGGACGAACGTTAAATCCAATAATAATTGCATCCGAAGCAGAAGCCAACATTACGTCAGTTTCCGTAATAGCACCAACTCCTTTATGAATAATATTAATTTGAATTTCTTCGGTAGACAATTTAGAGAACGAATCAGACAAGGCCTCAACAGAACCATCCACATCCCCTTTAAGGATAATGTTCAATTCTTTAAACTGACCCAATGCAATTCTACGTCCGATTTCATCTAATGTGATATGACGTTGCGTACGAACTGATTGTTCACGCATCAATTGAGAACGCTTAGCTGCAATTTGTTTTGCTTCTTTTTCATCCTCAAAAATATTAAATTTATCACCAGCAGTTGGAGCTCCATCTAATCCTAATACAGATACCGGAGTTGAAGGACCTGCCACTTTAACAGCATTCCCTCTTTCGTCATGCATGGCTTTAATTTTACCATGATGCTTCCCAGCCAACATATAATCTCCAATTCTAAGAGTTCCATGCTGCACTAATATAGTAGAAACATATCCTTTACCTTTATCAAGGAATGCCTCAACAACTGTTCCTTGAGCCACCTTATTTGGATTTGCTTTCAAGTCTAGGATTTCAGCTTCTAATAATACTTTTTCCAATAATTCCTTCACTCCAGTTCCAACTTTTGCAGAAATATCATGTGATTGAATTTTACCTCCCCAATCTTCAACAAGTAAATTCATACCTGCTAATTTTTCTTTGATTTTTTCAGGGTTGGCATTCGGTTTATCAATTTTATTGATAGCAAATATAATCGGTACACCTGCAGCCTGAGCATGAGAAATCGCCTCTTTCGTTTGTGGCATGATATCATCATCGGCAGCTACAACGATAATTGCAATATCGGTAACTTGAGCTCCACGAGCACGCATCGCGGTAAACGCTTCGTGACCCGGAGTATCCAAAAATGCAATTTTTTGACCATTGTCCAAAGTTACCCCGTAAGCACCAATGTGTTGTGTAATTCCTCCAGACTCACCAGCGATAACATTCTCTTTACGAATATAGTCAAGTAAAGATGTTTTACCGTGGTCAACGTGCCCCATTACAGTAACAATTGGAGCTCTATGCACAAGATCTTCTTCTTTATCTTCAACAACCTGAACAGCTTCTTCGATATCAACTGTAATAAACTCTACATCGTATCCAAATTCATCTGCTACAATTGTTAATGTTTCAGCATCCAATCGTTGGTTCATGGTAACCATGATTCCAAGAGACATACAAGTTCCAATTACTTTTGTAATCGGCACATCCATCATGATTGCAATTTCACCAACAGTAACGAACTCAGTAACTTTAATTGTTTTACTTCCTTCGTCCAAAGCTTTTTGCTCATCATCAGATCTCTGACGGTGCGTATCTCTTTTATCTCTTCTATATTTTGCTGCTTTAGATTTACCACCTTTACCTTGAAGTTTCTCCAAAGTTTCACGGATTTGGTTTTTAACCTCTTCTTCAGTTGGCTCAACTTTTGCCACAATTGCAGGCCTGTTTCCTTTTACAAATCCAGGTCTCGCATTTCTATCACCTCTATTTGCATTGAAACCACCACCTCCTCCAGTATTTGGAGTGATTTTATTAGGATTTTGCGCTCCGGGAGCTCCAGGCGTAGCGGGCTTATTAGGCGCACCAGGTTTAGGAGCAATTCTTTTACGTTTGTTTTTGTTAGCATTAGATCCAGGAGCACCAGGAGCACCCTGTGCACCAGGTTTATTTGGAGTAATTTTTGGCTCGTCTTTTTTCTTTTTTGGTTTATTGAATTGAGACAAATCAATAACTTGACCCGTTAAGGTTGCACCAGAAAGCTTTTGGTACTGAGTTACAATAGACTCTTCAACTGGCTCTTCGCTTGTAGTTGGCTCTGGTTTTTTATCTTTTACCGGTTCTGGTTTTTCAACTTTAACTTCGGTAAATTTAGGTTTGTCTTTTACTTCAGAATCAAGAGTAACTTTTTCAACTTTCTCTGCCGCAGGCTCTTTAACTACATTTTCGACAGTTTCTTTTTTGATTTCTTCTTTTACAACAGGTTTTTCCTCTGGGGTTACGTCTTTTGGAGCAATTACTTTTTCAGCAGCAACGGGCTCTGGAGCAGGGGTAGCTTTTTTTGGATTTAGGTCAATTTTACCAACTTGAATTGGTCCCGACAAAACAGCTCTAGCTTTAATCACTTCTTGCTGTTTCAAACGTTCTTCCTCTAGTTTGCGTTTGTCCTCAACTTCTTTTTCACGCTCAATACGCAAAGCTTCTTTTTCTTTCCTTTTCTCCTCACTTACTTCCTTAGAAGCTTCTTTATTCCCCTTGTCGCCTGCAAACTGACTTTGTAGGATATTAAATTCCTGCTCAGAAATTTTTGTGTTTGGGTTTGACTCTATTGCAATACCCTTATCTTTCAGATAATCCACAGCCCTTTCTAACGAAATATTTAATTCCCTTAAAACCTTGTTTATTCTAATAATTCTCTCTTCAGACATAAAACCTTTTTATTGTTACCTTGATTTTGTTGCTCTACTTAAAATTTGACAATAAAAGTAGAAATTTATTTTATATGAGGAATTAACAGCACATTAACTATCAAACTCCTCATTTAATATTCTCATTACATCTAAAATCGTTTCCTCTTCTAGATCTGTTCTTCTAACCAAATCCTCTACATCATGTTTCAAAATACTTTTCGCAGTATCCAAACCAATTTTTGCAAATTCTTCAATTACCCATTCTTCGATTTCATCAGAGAACTCAGTTAATTCAACATCATCCTCATCAGCAGTAGTTCCCGCAACATCTCCTTCACGAATTACATCCAATTCATAGCCTGTCAATAAACCAGCTAAACGAATATTATGACCTCCTCTACCGATTGCTTTAGAAACCTCTTCTAATTTCAAGAACACTTCAGCTCTTTTCGTTTCTTCATTGATTTTAATAGAAGAAACTTTTGCCGGGCTTAAAGCTCTTGTAATATATAGTTGGACGTTATTTGTATAATTAATAACATCAATATTTTCATTTCCTAATTCACGAACAATTCCATGAATACGAGATCCTTTCATACCTACACAAGCACCAACCGGATCAATACGATCATCATAAGAATCAACAGCAACTTTCGCTTTTTCACCTGGAATCCTCACAACATTTTTAACCATAATCAAACCGTCAAAAACCTCAGGAATTTCTTGTTCAAACAATTTTTCCAAGAACTTATCAGAAGTTCTGGACATAATAATTTGAGGTTTATTTCCTTTTAATTCAACACTTTCAATTATACCTCTTACATTATCCCCTTTACGGAAGAAATCAGATGGAATTTGTTTTTCTTTCGGCAAAATAATTTCGTTACCGTCATCATCCACCAAAATTACAACTCTTGGACGTACGTGGTGCACTTCTGCGGTATAAATATCGCCAATAATATCTTTAAATTGTTTATAAAGATTAGTATTATCGTGTTCGTGTATTTTTGAAATTAAATTTTGTCTTAAAGCCAAAATCGCTCTTCTACCCAAATCTATTAGCTTAACCTCTTCAGAAACCTCTTCACCAATTTCAAAATCGGCTTCAATTTTTCTAGCTTCAGTCAATGTAATTTCTTCATTTTCAAAATCCAAATCCTCGTCAGCAACGATTACTCTTCTTCTCCATATCTCCATATCTCCTTTATCAGGATTTATGATGATATCAAAATTTTCATCTGAACCGTATTTTTTCTTTAATGCATTTCTAAATACATCTTCCAAAATTGCCATAAGCGTTACACGATCAATAAGTTTATCATCTTTAAACTCTGAAAATGAATCGATTAATGCTAAATTTTCCATGCGAATTCTTTAAATTAAAATGTTACTGTAACAATTGCTTCTTTAATATCTGAGTAAGGTATTTGTTCTTCTTTTTGAACCGTCTCTTTTCCTTTACCAACTTTCTTTGGTTCCCTTGCTTTCCAAGACAAAATTATAAAAAGATCATTAGCTTCAACTAATTCTGCTTCAATATTTTGGGTATTTGTCTTAACAATTAATGTTCTTCCTATATTTTTCTTATACTGTCTAATCTGCTTTAGAGGAGAACCAACTCCGACCGAAGCAACTTCCAAAGAATAATCTTGCTCTTCCCTATCTAAATTACTTTCAATAGCGCGACTTACATCAATACAATCTTGCAAAACCACACCATTATCCCCATCAATCCCAACAACAATTTTAAAACTGTCCGACACGGTCAAGTCAATTAAAAAAATGGATGGTTTTTCAAGAAGTGCTTCTTCTACTACCTGTTTTACTTTTTCTTTAAATGTCATATTTTTATAAAAAGAGGGGACATTTAGTCCCCTCATTATTTAAGTTTCAATAAATAACGGTGCAAATATAGTGTTTTTTTATAAATCAAAAAAAATTGATTACTATTAAAAAAAATTTATATCTTTAAATTATTCAATTAATACAGTTTTACTGCATAAATTAAACCCCAAAACAGATGAAAAAAATCCTAATCCCAACTGACTTTTCAAAATATGCTGATGAAGCAATAGAAGTTGGAGCACAAATCGCAAAGGAAAACGACTGCGAAATTATCTTAATCCACATGCTTGAACTACCAGGCCAAATGAATGACGCTATTACCGGCGCAACAAGCATACCTGAAATTATGCTTTTCAAACGCAAGGCCGAAGAAACCTTAAAAAGCATCAAAAACCGCCCTTATTTAGCGGGTCTCAAAATAACAGAAGTTGTTCGACTTGACGGAGCCTACCAAGGAATCAACAACTACATCAAACAACACAGCATGGACCTTATTATCATGGGGTCACATGGCGCAACCGGAATTAACGAAATCATCATTGGATCAAATACAGAAAAAGTAGTAAGGCAATCCGAAACCCCTGTATTAGTCATTAAAAATAAAATAGATGATTTCAAAGTTAAAAAAATAGTCTTTGCTTCTGATTTCTCAAAAGACATCAAAAAACCATTTCAAAAACTACTTGATTTCAACAAATTATTTGGTTCGAAATTAAAACTACTAATGGTTTGTACCCCAAATAGTTTCAAAAGCACTACTACTGCACGCAAAATAGTAACTGATTTTGTTGCCGATTTTGACATGCCTGAATATTCTTTTGAAATACATAACGAAAGCAACATAGAAAAAGGAATCATTAATTATGCCGAAGAAAAAAAAGCAGATTTAATTGCATTATGCACACACGGAAGAACCGGCCTTGGACATTTCTTCACAGGTAGCATCTCCGAAGATTTAGTCAATCACGCCACAAAACCTGTATTGACTTTCAAAATATAACTTTATAAAACGAAAAAGCCTCTTGAGGCTTTTTTCATAAACTTAAATTCATTGCATAAAAAAAGCCTCTCAAACGAGAGGCTTCTTATGTTGGTCTACTAGGACTCGAACCTAGAAAGACTGCACCAAAAACAGTTGTGTTACCATTACACCATAGACCAGCAAACCTGCTAACATTTCTGCTTAGCGAGTGCAAATTTAGAACAAAATCCTAGTTGTGCAAACTTTTTTTGTTTTTTTCTTCAAAAAAATTGCAACAAATTTCAATTTAAAAAACAAAATCTGATTAAAATACTGAAAACCAAACTATTTATGAAAACGATTATTTTCAATTAAAATTATATTAATGCGACTTAACTTTAAAAAAAAAAACATTTTCTTTGTAACGCTTTTAAAAACATATAAAAAAACAGAAGACTAGTTATATGACATCATTCAATTTCAACAAATGGAATACCATTACAGGTTGGCTCGCCTTTACAATCGCTTTAATAACTTACACGCTTACTGTTGAACCCACAATGAGTTTTTGGGATTGTGGCGAATATATCGCTACAGCTGCCAAACTTGAAGTTGGACACCCACCGGGAGCTCCGTTGTTCCAAATGATTGGTGCATTTTTTGCAATGTTTGCCATAGACAAAGAGCATATTGCCTTAATGGTTAATATGACTTCTGTATTTTCAAGTGCCTTTACTATATTGTTTATGTTTTGGTCATCAACAATGATCTTAAAAAAAATAATTGGTCAATATAACGAAATCAATACAAATAATTCAATCGTAATCCTCGGAAGCTCTTTAGTTGGTTCTTTAGCTTATACTTTTTCAGACAGTTTCTGGTTTAACGCCGTTGAAGCCGAAGTTTACGCAATGGCAACTCTCCTAATCTCTTTACTTTTATGGCTGGGATTACGTTGGGAGCAGGAAATGGAAACTCCAAGAGGGAACCGTTGGCTGCTTTTAATCTCATTAGTTGTTGGATTATCATTTGGCGTACACTTCATGTCACTATTAACTATTCCTGCTATTGGATTTTTATATTATTTCAAACATTACAAAACAGTAACTATTAAAAACTTTATCATTGCCAATATTGTAGTAGTTTCCGTTCTGCTTTTTATTTTCAAATTATTACTTCCTTACACAATGGCATTGTTTGGGAAAACCGAAATTTTCATGGTAAATTCAATGGGATTACCTTTTAACTCTGGAACAATTTTCATAACCCTGCTTTTAATCGGTTTCTTTTATTTTGGTTTGAACTATACCCGCAAAAAAGGATTAATCTTTTACAACACAATAACACTTTGTATCCTTTTCATTTTTATCGGATTCTCAACTTGGCTGATGTTGCCAATTCGCGCAAATTCCAACACCGTTATCAATGAAAACAAACCTTCAGATGCTGCCGAGGTTTTAGCCTATTACAACAGAGAGCAATATGGCGTGAATCCGTTATTCTATGGCCCTCAATATACCGAAGCTTTTGCTGGATTGGATCCTAACAATCCTTATTTGGATAAAGCTCCCAACTACGAGAGAGATTACAAAACCGGAAAATATGTAATTGTAAACAACTACGTAAAAGCTGAACAAAATAGTGATGACGCTCAAAAAACTATTTTGCCAAGGATGTGGAGTACAGAGCATATTGAAAACTACATCAATTTCACAAATCCACCTGCATTTAAAGTAGATCCGAACCATAATTATGACGAAGATCTTGTAAAATACGGCTTAGATCCAAGTAAATTAAGCGAAGAAGATTACAACAAAGCAACAGCACAACTAAGAAACGAAACTGAGAAAACAGTAGCCGAGTTCAGACAAGCCTATGCTCAAAAACAAATAGACAACGAAGGTTATGTCGCATTCCTAAACCATTATCATGATTATTTGATTATTGACAAACCAACTACCGTAGACAATTTCAGTTTTATGTTTGAATACCAGTTTGGTTATATGTACTGGAGATACCTGATGTGGAATTTTGTTGGAAGACAAAACGACGAACAGGGAAGATATGATTACCTGGATGGCAACTGGATAAGTGGAATTCCATTCGCAGACAACTTGCATATAGGTTCTCAGGATAATTTACCATCAGATGTATTAAACAACAAAGGTCGAAACACTTATTTCTTCTTGCCATTTATCCTTGGCTTAATCGGAATCATGTTTCATTTTAGCAAAGACAAAAAAAGCTTTTACGTTTTGCTTGCCCTATTCCTTTTTATGGGAATTGCATTGAAGATTTACCTTAACGAAAGACCATTTGAACCACGTGAAAGAGATTATGCTTTAGTGGGATCATTCTATGTGTTTGCAATTTGGATTGGATTTGGAGTATATTCTTTATATGAAAGTGCAAAAAAATATATTGCTCCAAAAATTTCCGGACCAGTACTTATCGCAGGATCTTTGTTAGCTGCACCTATACTTATGGCTTACCAAAACTGGGATGACCATGACCGTTCAGGAAAATTTACTGCTACAGCAATGGCAAAAGCATATCTTGAATCTTGCGATCCTAATGCTATTCTATTTACTATCGGAGATAATGACACCTTTCCGCTTTGGTATGCTCAGGAAATAGAAGGTATCCGAACTGATGTTAAAATTGTCAACACCAGTTTATTTATGACGGATTGGTATATTGACCAAATGAAAAGAAAAGCATACGAATCGAATGCATTACCTATTTCATTCACACATGATGAATATGTAGGGGATAAATTAGATTATGTGGCTCACATAGAAAAAACAGAAAGCCGTTGGGATTTAAAAGATTTCATCAAATTTATAAAAGACCCGAGATCTACTGTAGAAATGCAAAACGGGCAAACTATTCATTATTATCCGACTAATAAAATCAGAATCCCTATTGATAAAGCAAATATCATAAAGAACAAAGTAGTAAATCCTTCACTAAACGATTCTATTGTTCCTTATATAGATATTGATATCAAAGGAAGTGCTATCTACAAAAATAGGCTAATGATGTTGGATCTTATTAACAACAACAACTGGAAAAGGCCTGTTTACTTCAGTGGAGGAGCGTTTGATGATGAAGACTATTTATGGATGAAAGACTATCTGCAATTAGAAGGCATGGTTTATAAATTAGTACCTATAAAAACTAATTTGCCAAAAGATGGAGGTCAAATAGATATGGGACGAATTGATTCAGACAACATGTATAACAAAGTAATGAAATGGGACTGGGGTAACAGTGACAGTGACAAAATATATCACGATCCGGAAACTCGCAGAGAAAGTCTTACTTACAGAATGAACTTGGCTCGATTGATGAACAAACTGATAGAAGAAGGCAAAATTGACAAAGCGAAAAACATCATCAATTTGGCAATGACAAAAATGCCTTTGGAAAAGTTTGGCTACTATTCACTTTTAGAGCCATTCGCAAAAGGATATTATGATGTTGGAGAAAAAGCCAAAGCTCATGATCTATTGGACAAACTAATGGGTAAATACAAAGAAAGCCTTAATTATTACGCTAAATTAACAGCATCAGAACAATCTAACGTAAGCATTGAAATCATAACCGACATCGAGCGCTACAGAGGTTTATTGCAAGTGATGAAAGAAAGTAATGATATAGATTATTACAATTCAAGCAAAAAGACTTTCAACACCTATATTGAAATCTTTGCCCGTTTTGGACGCAAAAAAGAATAATAATTAGATTCAAAATATCGAAAAATGCAGTGTAAAAGCACTGCATTTTTTTTGCTTAAAAGGCTAATTAATTGTAGTATTGAATCATGAAATCGCCATTAACAACAAGTTTGTTGTAAACAAACACCTATAAATAATAGCGATACCATATATGACCTATAACAAATAAATTTCACATATATGAAACTCTATTGGATCAAAACAAACAAATTCCTGAAAAAAATATTCTCCGGTTACATTTGGGATATTCCGAATTCGGAGAATAAAATCTATTTGACTTTTGACGACGGACCGACCCCAGAAATTACAGAATGGGTTTTGGAACAATTAAAAAAACATCAAGCCAAAGCCACATTCTTTTGCATCGGCAAAAACATAAAAAATCACTCAGGCATTTTTCATAAAATTATTGAAGAAGGACACGCTATAGGAAACCATACAAACAATCATTTAAACGGTTGGAAAACCACAACTAATGATTATTTAGAAAACATATCCCTATGTTCGACTGAAATAGAAAATCAAAAATTTGAAGCCAAAAATCAACAATCTCCACTCTTCAGACCACCATACTG
This sequence comes from Flavobacterium aquiphilum, assembly GCF_027111335.1. NCBI lineage: Bacteria > Pseudomonadati > Bacteroidota > Flavobacteriia > Flavobacteriales > Flavobacteriaceae > Flavobacterium > Flavobacterium aquiphilum. The sequence continues at coordinate 4,985,650 of NZ_CP114288.1, forward strand.
CAAAATAAAAAAAACGCAGTTCAAAGAATTAAAAAAACTAGGCTACAAAATAATCATGTGGGATGTACTCAGTGCAGATTTTGACCAATCCATAACACCTGAGAAATGCTTAGAAAATGTATTGCAGAATGTGCAATCGGGAAGTATAATAATTTTTCATGACAGTGTAAAAGCATTCAAAAACCTTGAATACACACTACCAAGATCACTGGGAATTTTAAAACAAAGAGGATTTAATTTTGAATCAATTCAATAATCTTAAAAACTTAAGATTTATAATTGTTCTTGGACGATTCCGATTAAAGTATTAGCATCCAGTTCACCGGATTGTCTCCAAATCATCATCCCTTCTTTATAAATCATCAAGGTAGGCAAGCCTTTAATACGTAAAGCATCGGCCAATTCTTGATTTTTGTCTACGTCTATCTTGATTACTTTTACTTTGTCACCAAGAGCTGCCGCTACATCTTTTATAACTGGATGCATTGACACCGAAGACTCGTTCCAATCTGTGTAAAAGTCTATCAACACAGGAACTTGAGTATTTATAAGTTCTCCAAATTTTGACATAAAACCAAAATATTTAATTTCTAATTACTTTCGAAAAGAGGTAATGTATTGCAAATTTAGCATTTTAAACCAATTATGCTAATTTTTCACCCTTTATTAGTTGAATTACTGTTATTTCCGGCATAATTCCTACTCTACCAGGATACGCATGAAATCCAAATCCTCGATTTACATAAACATATCGGCCTATGTTTTCGTATAATCCAGCCCATTGTTTGTAAACATATTGAGCTAAACTCCATTTAAAAACCCCTGGTATTTCTATTCCAAACTGCATTCCGTGTGTATGTCCGGACAATGTTAACTGAAAATGCTTTGCATCATGCTGAACTACTTCATTCCAATGACTTGGATCATGGCTCATTAAAATTTTGAAATCTTCTTTAGTCAAATTTTGAGAAGCTTTCTTTAAATCACCGGCTTGTTTGAAATTTCGTCCCCAATTCTCAACTCCTACCAAAGCAATTTTATCACCATCTTTTTCTATAAAAGTATGCTCATTCAGCATTAACTGAAAACCAATCTGTCCATACAAATTTTTGATGTCCTGAAAATTTTTATCCTTTGCATGTTGTGAAGGCCAAGTAACATATTCACCATAATCATGATTCCCAAGAACCGAAAATTTACCGTATTTATGAGGCTTAATTCTGTTGAAAGTCTCAAGCCATGGGTGCATTTCTTTGGCATGCGTATTCACAATATCACCTGTAAACAAAATCATATCCGAATTTTGCTCATTTACCAAATCAATAGCATAATTAATTTTTTCAGGATTATCAAAACTTCCACTGTGAACGTCTGAGATTTGAGTTATTGTAAAACCATTAAAAGCAGCGGGAAGATCCGGAAAATAAATGGCTTGTTTTATTACTTTAAAATTATATTTTCCTTCAAATATTCCATAAATCAAAGACAAAAAAGGAATTGAAGCTAAGCCTAAACCAATTTGGCTAACAAATTTTCGTCTTGAAGGCAAAAAATTGACATTGCTTTTATTACCTATAAAATAATTAATCACTCCTTCGGCCAATCGAAACACATCTTCTCCCAAAAGAACTATCATTGCAACAATCTTAGGAAGATATACAACCAACAACAATCCCATGGTAAACATAGTCTGCTTAGTTTGCCCAACCGAACGGTCAAATTGCGTAAAAGAGTATAGGATAAATACAAAGAGAAAAAGGCTAATTAGCTGATAAGAAATCAGTGCCCATTTTACTTTAATCAATGTTTTAATGGCCTGAAAAGCATAAAGTTCTATGATAAAAAGGATAGCACCTATAAAGAATAAACGTAAAATCATTATTTTATAAATTTATATACAAAGTAACAACTATTGAAAATGCCAAATACTCATCTTATCATAAATTTAACCAAAAAAGGGAGAAAAATTTCTTTCTCTCCCCTTTTCATCTATTAAAACCAAATTTTAACATCTTCTAGAATATTTCATGAAATCTTCTAGAAGATTATATTATTTTTTTGCTGCTGGTGCTGCTGCAGGAGTAGCTGCAGGAGCTGCTGCAGGCTTGCTAGCTTCAGCTTTATGAGCTTTTTTTGTTTCTTTTTTAGCTTCTTTTTTAGTCGCTTTAACTTCTTTAGCTGGAGCTGTTTGAGCTGGTGTAGTTTGAGCACTTACCATAACAGTTGTTCCTAAAACTACTGCTAATAACATCAATACTTTTTTCATGATTTTAAAATTTTAAATAGTTAATACGTTAAATTTATAGGTCAAAGTTATTCTTCGAAAATGAAGATTAAATGAAGTTTTGACCTTCATAAAAAAATTAACATTTAATTGTGTTTTTGCTCATTTGAAAACAACAAAACAAAAGTAGTCCCAACATTTATTTCCGATTTTATTTCAATGCGAATATGATGAAACTGAGCAATACTCTCAGCAATGGCAAGCCCTAAACCCATCCCCTCCTGTTCCGAACTCACTCTGGTGAATCGCTTAAAAACATTCTGTTGTTGCTTTTCATTCAGGCCAATACCGGAATCTGAAACAGACAAAAAATAACTTCCATCCAAAAAACCATCGCTAACTTCTATTGTTCCAGAAGGTTTATTGTATTTAATCGCATTGACAATTAAATTGTAAAATAGGATATGCATCAGCGTTTTATTTCCTCTAAAACTAAAATGATGTTCTATTTTTTTATAAAAAGTCAATTCCCTGTCTTCAATTCTGTCTTGCAAATCGGTTACCAAATCAGTAATTATTTCATCAAAATCAATCGTTTCATTTGCTTCATATTGATTGTTTTCAATCTTTGAAATCAACAATAAATTGGCGATTACCTTTTTCAGCAAATCCAGAGTACTTAGCGAAGCAACAATTTTATCGACCGCTTCATCATCCAAAGACTCATTTTGAAGTAAATTCTCAAATTTGTTTTTCAATAAAGCAATTGGAGTCAATAGTTCGTGCGAAACGTTGGCTATGAATTGTTTTTCTTTTTTAAACAATTCACTAATTCTGTCCATCATCTGATTGAGAACCGTATCCAATTCCTGAAAATCCGTTGAATGCGTTACTATCGGAGTGTGGTCAAAAGCTTCGGGTTCATTAACATGACGAATTTTAGTATCGATGATTTTATAAAAAGGCTTCAACAAATATTCAATATAAAAAGTATCGGCCAAAAAAGTAATCACAACAATGATGATGAAAACAATGATGAAAAAAAGACGAATTACAAAAGTCAGGTCATTTATCTCACCCAAACTATTCCCTATTTCCAAAAGGTAGTTTGTATTCTCATACTTAAAATAATACTGAAGAATTCTATAATCATTCTGTTCTTCTTCTATTATTCTAGGCTCTGTAATAAACAAAGTTTGATTTATTTTACTGCTTGAAGGAACCCTAGAAAGCTGAAGAAACTCGCTGTGCAAAGTAGAAAAACTAGCATAAGTCTCCGATGTATCATTTCGAACAATAAAATCATTGATTTCTTCCTTGTCTAAATGTTCAATAAACTTTTGCTTTTTCTCCAACAAACTTTTATTGATATGATTATAAACCACTTTTTCGACCAAAACAGGAAGTACCAGCCATAAAACCAATATCAGCAACAAACGCGACAACGCATTAAAAATAGCCAACTGATGCTTAATTTTCATATTTTAAACAGTTTACGGTTTGTTGTTTGTTGTTTGTTGTTTTTACAAAAAATATCACTTCAATTAATTTATTGCCCTTTGCCTTTTCCTGTTTGATTTTTGACTTTGATTTTTGTCTAAACATTAATCCTATACCCCACATTCCTTACCGTTTCAAACCAATCAATCGGCGAATGTTTGTCCAGTTTTTTTCTGAGGTTTCGAACATGTACATCTATAAAATTAGAATCGGAATTCACTTCAAGTATATCACCCCAAATATGCTCGGTCAATTGCAAACGTGTAATTACCCTATTTTTGTTTAAAACCAAATACTGAAAAATATCAAACTCTTTTTTAGTTAGATTAATTGGTACTTTATCATAACTCACTTTATAATCCTGCAACTGTAAACTAAACCCATGAATATCCAATTGATTCACAGTGTATCCGTGCATTCTGCGGATAATGGCAAACAAACGGGCACCCAATTCAGTCAAAGCGAATGGTTTTGTCAAATAATCATCGGCCCCAAGCTGTAATCCATTTATCCGGTCTTCTAATTCGCCTTGAGCTGTAATGATGATGACCGCCACTTTAGCTCCGGTTTTACGAATGCTTTTCAAAACATCAAAACCACTTCCGTCAGGCAAACCCAAATCCAAAAGCATGATATCATAATCGTTGCTATTGATTTCTTCCAACGCCTCCTCGCAATTCTTCGAAATTTTACATATATAACCACTTCCAGAAAGGTATTCTCTCACCTCCTGGGCCAATTCGGGATTATCTTCAACAATAAGAATTTTCATAACTGACTAAATTTATATTCTTAAAATTTGACATATCTAAAATACTAAAAAAGTCAGTAAATTTCTCTACTGACTCTTAAAAACAATTAATCTTTTCTGACCTCCTTTCATTTAATCAAACAAATCAAAAGCATCAATTATCATTTAGTTTTAGGACTAGAGGGTGCGGGTGTTGCATTCATTGCTGGTTTTGCGGCTGTCGCAGCTTTTTGTTCTTTTTTCGCTTTGTTGTGTTTGTGGTGTTTTTTCATAGTAACTTCTTTTGTCGAAGTTGCTTTAGCTTTTATAGGAAAAGCTTGAACCATTGCACTTGTACCCAAAACTGCAACTAATAACATCAATAAATTTTTACTCAAGTGTAGCAGTCTATTTTTTTTGTTTTCGTGAATCTGCGATTTCATGATTTCTAGAATTTTTAATTAATAATTATTATTTATAGATCAAATGTATAACCGCAAAATGAAGAAAAAATGAAGTTTTAACCCCATACCAAAGTTTAACTTTCCCTTAACTGACTGGGGTATATTTGATTATTTTTTGGAGCAGAACATTAGCCATTTTTCACAAGTTTACTCCCGCTTTTCGCTATATCTTTTCCTCTTTAAAGAAAAAAGGAAAAGGATGCCGCTTCACTCGGGGCTAAAGAAGAACATTCTGCTTTTTTAGACCCAACCATTTCGACAATAGATTTCCCACAAAGTTTGTCATTCCCCTCTTTTGGAGGGGTGTCCGTAGGGCGGGGTGGCAAATAGCACAGTAAAAACACCCCGGCTTTCAGCCACCCCTCTTAAAAAGAGGGGAAAGCCAATATTGCGCAAAAAGCTTAAAGAAACTTCATCATTCCCAACTATAGTTTTCAACAACAAATTCGTTTTTAAAAGGCAATTGTCTATTTTTACAGACTAATTTTTTTAATATGTCTGCTTAAAAACGACTTTTCCTTCTCGATGCTTATGCATTAATATTTCGTGGTTATTTCGCATTTATAAAAAACCCAAGAATCAATTCCAAATGAATGGATACCTCCGCAATCATGGGGTTTATGAATGCCCTGATGGATGTAATCAAAAGAGAGAAACCAGATCATTTGGCCGTAGCATTCGATAAAGGCGGAAGTACCTACCGCTATGAAATGTATCAGGAATACAAAGCAAACCGCGACGAAACTCCCGAAGCTATAAAAATTGCCGTTCCTTATATTCAGGAATTACTGAAAGCAATGCACATTCCCATTATCGAAGTTCCAGGCTATGAAGCTGACGACTTGATTGGAACTTTGGCAAAACAGGCCGAAAAAGAAGATTTCAAAGTCTTTATGGTAACTCCCGATAAAGATTTTGCACAATTGGTTTCCGAAAATATTTTCATGTACAAACCTGCCCGAATGGGTAATGACATCGAGATTTGGGGAATACCGGAAGTATTGGAAAAATTCGAAATTGAACACCCAGAGCAGGTAATCGACTATTTAGGAATGATGGGTGATGCCGCCGATAACATCCCTGGATTACCAGGTGTTGGAGAAAAAACAGCCAAAAAGACGTCCGCCGGGGACATGAGCAGGGTAAGCGCATGAGTTGTTTTTTACCGCTAATTAAAGGTAAATAAAGAAAAAACTACGGTTGGATATATTTATGCAAACGAATAATACAGAAGCAAGTAATGCAGTTTCAATAACGAGACTGTCTAAAAAGACAGCCTCTTCTTTTATTATATAGAGCTTTTCAATTTTTCACTTCCGATATTGGGCAATACCTAGATTTCTATTCTGATTCGTTTTAGAGAACTTATCTTTTAAGGAACCTTCAAGAAAAGGACGTATAGTTCCTTTGGAAACTAATTTGTTATTCTTGTTGCATTAGATAAACCTTAAAAAAAACAAACCCAATTATTTAAAGAAAAATATTTTCAATTTATTCTTGTTTTATAAATTATATTAAATCTCAAATCAAAACTTTTAAATTTCAGAATCTTAAAATTTAATAAATCTCATAATTCATGCAAATGAACCTCTTAAAAGAATTATTACTGATTTAGGGATTAAAAAAAGATTATCTACTACTGTGCAAGACATTCATTTGTAACCGTTCTTAAATTTAACAATATATCAATAGATATTATCAAGGAAGCTTTAGGTTATAAAAAAATTAAATACACAATATCTTAATTTAAAGACACTTCCAAGCAACATCTTAGGAAAAATGATTGATGGTATTATTTTTTAGTAGGCATTATAACTTAGTTAAAGCTTTGGTATTTAGTCAAAAACTAGTTATTTCGTTTAGCTGTCTGTAGAATTAATTTTACAAAAAAACATAAATAGTACTACGCGTTAGTTTTGATTAAAAATTAATCTTTGTTTCTTATTAATATATAAAATTTTTAAAAGAATGAAAAAAATTATTTTATTTGTATTTGTGAGCTTGGTTTTTGCCAATGGATATTCACAGGAAAAAGGAAAATTCAGAGCAGGACTGGATTTTGGTTATGTGCCAGCAAACGGAGGTGGTGGAATGTTGATATCTCTCGAGCCAAAGTATAATATTGCTGATAATATGAATGTAGGATTGAGATTAGGTGTTGCTGGAGTAGTTCGTGATCTGACAACAACAAATGACACTGAGTTTAATGCAAAACTTGCAGGAATTGGTTCATATATTGGAACATATGATTATTATTTTCATAAATCTAGAAGTACTTTTGCTCCGTATGTTGGAGGAGGTGTTGGTTATTATACTTTGTCCAATGTAAAAGTTAGCGATTTTGATAATAATGAGAGTTTCAATCCTTCTGCATCAGGAGTATTTGGAGGATTAATCCGTGGTGGTTTTGAATGGGCTGGGTTCAGAATGGGTTTAGAATATAATTTTCTTCCAAAATCAGATATTGAAAACACAAATGGGATGAAGGTTGGAACCGCAAAAAATGCATATTTAGGGATACATGTTGGATTTTTTGTTGGTGGAGGAAAATGGGGTAGATAATAGTTTTTGTTCTGCAAATAAAACGAGGGAAGCTGTCCGAAAGGGTAGCTTTTTTTATCCAACAAATTTCAGGAATTGATTTTGCGTTGGTTGATTATTCCGTTGTAACCTGAACTCGATTAATAAAATACTGCTAATTGGTTAGTTTTAACCGTTTCGTATTTCAAAGAAGGTTTTTTAGGCAGAAAATTATAAGCAATTATTCCGGCTATAAGATTTGACAAAAAGTTGGTAAATGAACGATGTCTAGAATGTTCAACTTGGCAAATATTTTTAAGTTCATCGTTAACTGTTTCTATTATTGAGCGTTTACGGAGTAAGATTTTATCACTCATTTCCATCAAACTATTTTTCATATTATTGCGAATGCTTGTAATTAATTGAACTCCATCAACAAATAATAATTGGGAGAGTTTTTCGCTTATATATCCTTTATCACCAAATAGTTTTCCGAAAATAGCATTCAAAAAGCCCTCATTTTTCAGTGGCTCTCTATCATCTACGTTGGCTTGAGTTACAGCAAAGCTTAACAATTCTCCTTTGTCATTAATGATAATATGGAGCTTAAACCCATGAAACCAACCCATTGTAGATTTTCCGGTAGTGGCAATATCTTTAAAAACTTTATTTCTACTGATTCGTTTGTTTTTACAAACTCTTATTAGTGTTGAGTCTACAAATGAAATACCTGTACAATTGCCTAAACAACAGGTTTTGGCAAAAATTGTCATTGGCAAAAGAACACTTTGCATCAGTTCTAAAAAGCGATTATAAGAAACTGTATTAGGAAATTCATTTTGCATATGCTTTTGGACATAAAAAATGTAATAATGCTTGAAACAACGAAAACCACTCAAATGAAAAAGTAAATAAATTGTAATTACTTCTGATTTTGACATAATCGAAGGACGTTTGGAAGGTTTTCCTAGCAGAAAAGGCTGTGTGGTTTTCTCAAAATCTTTACAAAATTCATCAACAATAGAAAAAATATCTGTAATTTTATCGAAACAAATCATAAGGTAGAGTTTAGTTAAATATTTAATTGTCAGAGATTTAAATATACTAAATTTTACCTTTTTCTACAATATTTTCAGCCTAAATTATTAATCGAGTTCAGGTTATAAACAAATATTTAAATGGAACATATAACGATGTTGGCGGTTCTGTTGCAATAGCTTCAGTTAACGAAAGTGAACTGGAAGAAATTTGGGAAGAGCGTAAGCCAATCGAAGGTTTTAAATTTGATGTAGAATCCAGACCTGTCAGGTTTTTAAAACCTGACAGGTCTAAACAAACATCACAACTATAATTTTCAACAACAAATTCGTTTTTAAAACGCAATTGTCTATTTTTACAGACTAATTTTTTCAATATGTCTGCTCAAAAACGACTTTTTCTACTCGACGCCTACGCGCTTATCTTTCGTGGTTATTTTGCATTTATAAAAAACCCAAGAATCAATTCCAAAGGAATGGATACCTCCGCAATCATGGGGTTTATGAATGCCCTGATGGATGTAATCAAAAGAGAGAAACCAGATCATTTGGCCGTAGCATTCGATAAAGGCGGAAGTACCTACCGCTATGAAATGTATCAGGAATACAAAGCAAACCGCGACGAAACTCCCGAAGCTATAAAAATTGCCGTTCCTTATATTCAGGAATTACTGAAAGCAATGCACATTCCCATTATCGAAGTTCCAGGCTATGAAGCTGACGACTTGATTGGAACTTTGGCAAAACAAGCCGAAAAAGAAGATTTCAAAGTCTTTATGGTAACTCCCGATAAAGATTTTGCGCAATTGGTTTCCGAAAACATTTTCATGTACAAACCCGCCCGAATGGGGAATGACATCGAAATATGGGGAATTCCGGAAGTTTTGGAAAAATTCGAAATTGAGCGTCCTGAGCAGGTAATCGACTATTTGGGAATGATGGGTGATGCCGCCGATAACATCCCGGGATTACCAGGTGTTGGAGAAAAAACAGCCAAAAAATTACTCAAAGAGTTCGGCTCGATGGAAAACCTTTTGGCCAATACTGACAAACTGAAAGGCGCCATCAAAGAAAAAATCGAAGCTAATGCCGACAAAGGTATTTTGTCCAAAAAATTGGCCGCGATTTTACTTGACTGTCCGGTTCAATTTCATGCAGGCGATTACGAATTGTCCAAACCAGATGTTGAAAAAACAGACGAATTATTCCAGGAATTGGAATTCCGTCAAATGAAAACGCAGTTTGACAAATTTTTCGGTACAGGAAAAGAATACGACGAAATCGACACAAACGGAATCCTCACCCCAACCCTCTCCAAAGGAGAGGGAGACGAAACTCCTAAAAAAGCTTCAGCCAAAAAAACCAATGAAGACCAATTCGATTTATTTGGATTTTATGATCAATCCGAATCGGCTCCTTCCCCTTCAGGGAAGGTTGGGATGGGGTCTTTGGAAAATACCGAACATTTTTACCAAAGTATTCAAGGCGATTTCGCTGTGAAATTACTTTTACAGAATTTAATGAATCAGACTTCCGTATGTTTTGACACCGAAACTACAGGAATTGACGCCCTTAACGCCGAACTTGTTGGAATGTCTTTTTCGTACGAAAAAGGAAAAGCATTTTACGTTCCATTTCCTGAAAACCAAGAAGAAGCTCAAACTTTGGTTGACAAATTCAAACCTTTCTTCGAAAATGAAAACATCGAAAAAATTGGTCAAAACATAAAATACGATTTAAAAATTCTTTCAAATTATGGTGTCCAAATCAAAGGAAAGCTTTTCGATACGATGATTGCTCACTATTTGATCAATCCTGATATGCGTCATAATATGGATGTTTTGTCAGAAACCTATTTGAAATATTCACCTAAATCAATTGAAGATTTAATTGGTAAAAAAGGGAAAGGCCAAAAATCGATGCGTGAAGTAGCCCTTGAAGATATAAAAGAATACGCCGCTGAAGATGCTGATATTACCTATCAATTGAAGCAAAATTTTAGCCCGATTCTCGACAAAGCCGAAACTAAAAAACTATTTGACGAAATCGAAATTCCGTTAATTCCTGTTTTGGCCGCAATGGAATTGGAAGGGATCAATCTTAACGTTCAATTTCTACAAGCAATGTCAGTTGAAATGGCTGCCGAAAGCAATGCTTTGGAACAAAAAATCTACGAAACTGCCGGAGAGAAATTCAATTTGGCTTCGCCAAAACAACTCGGAGATATTTTATTCGAAAAATTGAAAATCGGCGGAGCCAAACAAAAGAAAACCAAAACCGGTCAATATGCCACAGGCGAGGAGGTTTTATCGTATTTAGCCAATGACAACGAAATTGTCCGCGACATTCTTGAATGGCGTCAAATGGTGAAATTGCAAAGCACTTATATTGATGCATTGCCTACACAAGTTGACTCCAAAACAGGCCGTGTCCACACCGATTACATGCAAACAGTTGCAGCAACAGGACGTTTAAGCTCCAACAACCCAAACTTGCAAAACATCCCGATCCGTACTGAAAGAGGCCGATTGATTCGAAAAGCTTTTATTGCCAGAGATGAAAATTACACATTGGTTTCTGCCGATTATTCGCAGATAGAATTACGTATTATTGCCGCTTTATCAGGAGAAGAAAACATGATTAAAGCCTTCCAAAACAAAGAAGACATTCACCGAAGTACAGCCGCAAAAGTTTTTCATGTTCCATTGGAAGAAGTTACAAAAGAACAGCGTAGCAACGCTAAAACGGTGAACTTTGGAATTATATATGGTGTTTCAGCCTTTGGATTGAGCAACCAAACCTCGCTTTCACGAAAAGAAAGTGCTGAATTAATCGATGCCTATTATGCAACTTACCCGAAACTGAAATCATATATGTCCAACCAAGTTGATTTCGCACGAAAACATGGCTATGTACAAACCATATCAGGTCGTCGCCGCTATTTGAAAGATATCAATTCGGCAAACGCTGTTGTTCGTGGCGCTGCAGAAAGAAACGCCGTGAATGCGCCAATTCAGGGAAGTGCCGCCGATATCATCAAGATTGCAATGATCAACATCCACAAAAAACTGACCTCCGAAAATTGGAAAAGCAAAATGTTATTGCAGGTACATGATGAGCTTGTGTTCGATGTCCACAATTCGGAACTCGAAAAAATCCAACCTATGATTAAACACGAAATGGAAAATGCTTTTAAAATGGATGTTCCATTGGATGTTGAAATTGGAGCCGGAAAAGATTGGCTGGAAGCACATTGATTTTAACCAAAAACACTTCGTATTAAAGCAATAGTTTACAAAAAAAAGCATATTCCAAAAATTCCTAATCATTGCTTTTTAGCCCCGACAGAAGGGATAAACCTTGTGAGCCTCGTTTTCTACGAGACTCACAAGTTTAGGAATGATGGCGGGATGGATGTTGGCTAAAAGTGCCACATCATTCGCTCCAAATTCCTTTTTTCTTGGCTTTTATTTGCCTATTCAGTAACAAAACCAGAAGGCAATGTCAGTAATTTGTATTGAATGGTTTTAGCGAGTCGGTAATCACCTTGGGCATTGGGATGCAATCTATCTGTTTCTTTGTCATGAAAGTATTGCGCCTGTGAATCAGCCAATGGAAACAGACCACTTGTTGAATAAAGATCAATTAAGGGAACCGCCCAATAAGAAGCCGCTTGTTTCAAAACATCTACATAGGAATCAATATACAATCCTTGCCCGTTAGCGTAATTTTCGTCTGGCTGCACATTCTTTTCGTTAAATTTTGCATAACCCCGGTGAATAGGTGTCATAATAACAATTTGTTGTTGTGGGTAATTGTTCTTTAGATACGACATAGCTTTGTTAATTCTTCCACAAAAGGTTGAATCATTAAGGTTTGGGGTTCGGTATTTGCGAGTTACTTCTTTTCCGTTAGAATTCGTTTGTTTTGTTGTTTCACTGAAAAATTCACCCAACGGAATATCATGGTTATAATCATTTGTACCTGCAAAAATGAGTATCGCATCAATATTTGCCCCTTTTTCATCATGTAACTTCACGGATTGTTTGTAAATGTCATTCCATTGATTTCCGCTGACACCAAACACAGAAGGCTCTATCCCCAGCAATTCGTTTAAATACTCCCAATAAACACATGTAGTACCGACACGGCGTTTGTCTGTCATCGAATCTCCTAGAAATGCCACCCGTTTTCCTTGCCATTGTGAATTTGGTGTTTTTTCAAGGTTTGTTAATTTTACTTTTGGAACTGCTTCTTGTGCAAAACCAGTAAAACTAACTATCGATAAAAGGATATAAGCACTTAAAATTATATTTTTCATATTTAAATTTCTGTTTCTGTTGTTATGTTCTTCACAGTATCATTTTCAAATATAGAAAATAATAAACACTACGCATTCTAAATTCTTTATGCTTTTATTGTTTATGCAATATACTTCACCATGTGAGATACAAACATTTAAAAACTGAACACGAGTTTTTATTATAAAAAATCAAAAACTAATTTATTAACTTTAGTACTTTAATTCTTAAACTTTTGTATCAACCAAAAAATCTAATTATGAAAAAAATTATTAAAACCATTATTCTATTTTTTGTATTTTTTATTGGAGCAGGCACCTATGCTGTCAATGCTCAAAACCCACCTGCGCATGCAAAAGCACATGGAGTGAAGAAAAAATACCGATATTATCCGGAAGCCAATGTATATTTTGACCCTGTTGTCAAAAGATATACTTATTTCAGCGGAGGTAAGTGGACAACAACCATAAATTTACCAACCAGCATACGATTGGTTGGAAGCTATAATGATTTTGATTTTGAAGGAGACAATCCTTGGAAAGACAATTCAATGCACAAAGAAAAATACAAAGTAGCCAAACCTGTTAATCATGGCGACGTAAAACACGTTGAAAAAGCTCTTGATATAAAGTCAAACAATGGAAACGGGAATGGAAATGGGAAAAAGAACAAAAAATAGTCTTTAGAAAACCATTCACTTTTAAACATAAAAAAAGGCAATCAGAATTTATCGATTGCCTTTTCCTCTCCTATATATTATTACTTAGTAGATTCTCTTTCTTTCAATTGTGTTTTGATAACAACAGTTTCATAGGGTTTGTGTTCTTCCTTTGATTCTAATCTATCAATCAATAATTTAACAGCAACTTCACCTATTTCAATTCCGTGCTGACTCACCGTAGTCAAACTCGGAGACAGTCTTCTGGAAGCAAGGATACCATCTGCAAAACCAATAAGCTTTAAATCTTTTGGAATTTTGTATCCTTTTTTAACTCCAATTCTTAAAGCCAAAACCGAATCATTTTCATCCACAGCAAAAACACCATCAACAAGATTATTCGAATATAAATCATTTAATCTTTCAGCAATATCCATTTCAGAATCAGTTCTTATAATAAGATTCTCGTTTATGGCAATATTATTGTCTTTCAAAGCTTTCAAATAACCTTCGGCTCTTAATTTACCCACACTCAAATTATCGGCAGATGAAACTAAGGCAATATTTCTACATCCTAAATCAATTAAATGTTGTGTAGCTCCGTGACCTGAATCAAAATCATCAACAATAACTTTATCACATTCCACTTCATCAGTAGTTCGATCAAACATTACAATTGGCGTTCCCTCACTGATAATTTCTTTCAAATGACTGTATTCTTGTTGCTTTTGAGCCTCTTCGGAAATTGACAAAACAAAACCATCAATCGTTCCGTTACTCAACATTTCAATAGTATGTGCTTCTTTTTCCAAAGACTCATTAGAAATACACATGATTACGTTATAGCCTTTTTCATCAGCCACTTTTTCAATACCACTGAAAACTTTTGCAAAAAAGGAATTCAATATATTAGGTATAATAACTCCGATGGTTTTTGTTTTTCGGTTTTTAAGATTCAAACCAATTACATTCGGTTTGTAATTTTTTAATTTAGCGTACTCTTTAATTCTATTCTTGGTTTGTTCACTAATCTCAGGACTATCATTAAGCGCCTTAGAAACAGTCGATACCGAAACATCAAGTTCTTTTGCAATTTGTTTTAATGTCGCTTTTGCTTTCATTGTGAGAATGGTATTTAGTAGTATATAATAAGTTCTTAGAAAGAACAAAATAACAAAGAAATAAGCAAAACTTGCTAATATTTTACTAAATATTTAAAATTTAACAAGCATTTGAATGTATAAAAGCGAAAATTACAAAAAAAATGCAACATCAAAAAAATATTCAGGTAAATTATTTAACTACAAGAATCCACAATCAAATATATATTTGATAATCAGCAGGAATCCAATAAAAAAATATTCAAATAAGCTATTTGTATTTAAAATAATTAATTGTACTTTTGCAACCCCTTTATTGGGGATGGAATGTTTAATTAAAATATATTATTGTGAACGCATTAAGCTACAAGACAATTTCGACAACAAAAGCCAATTCTCAAAAAGAATGGATTGTTGTAGACGCTGATGGTCATAACTTAGGTCGTCTTGCTTCAAAAGTCGCTATGATTTTAAGAGGTAAATACAAGCCAAGTTACACACCACACGTAGACTGTGGAGATAACGTAATCGTTATCAACTCAGAAAAAATCAACCTTACAGGTAACAAATTGGATGAAAAAACATACATCCGTCACACTGGTTACCCTGGAGGACAAAGAAGTTTAACTGCTAAAGTATTGCAAGCAAAAAACCCTGCATTACTAGTAGAGAAAGCTGTAAAAGGGATGTTGCCAAAAAACAAATTGGGAGCTGAACTTTTTAGAAATTTAAATGTTGTTGTGGGTCCTGAGCACAAACAAGGAGCTCAAAAACCTAGAACTGTTAACCTAAACGATCTTAAGTAATGGGAGTTATTCACAAAATCGGTAGAAGAAAAACCGCTGTTGCACGTGTTTATGTTTCTGAAGGAACAGGAGTAATCACTGTAAACAAAAAGCCATTCGCAACTTATTTCCCAACTGCAACTTTACAATACAAAGTTTTGCAACCAATGTCTATGACAGAAAATGCATCAAACTTTGACGTAAAAGTGAACGTTTATGGAGGTGGTTCAAATGGACAAGCAGAAGCTGTAAGAATGGCATTGGCACGTGTAATGTGTGATGTAAATGCTGAAAACAGAGCTATCTTGAAACCAGAAGGTTTATTAACTAGAGACCAAAGAATGGTTGAACGTAAGAAATTCGGTCAGAAAAAAGCTCGTAAGAGATTCCAATTCTCTAAACGTTAATATTACCTGTCTTGTATCATTTATACAAGACATCAGAGAATGCATTAAAAATTTTAAAACAATGTTGTTGTTGTCCCGATGCGTCGGGAAATTAGTTTAGCATCTAAATGTATTTAGCCGATTTATCGCCATTCATACATTGCTAATTCAACAGAACGTAAACTAGTACAAAAAATGTCAAACAAAGTAGAAGTAAAAGAATTACTAGAAGCAGGTGTACATTTCGGACACATGACTAGAAAATGGGATCCAAACATGGCTCCTTACATTTATATGGAGCGTAATGGTATCCACATTATCAATCTATATAAAACTGCAGCAAAAATCGAAGAAGCTAACGAAGCTTTGAAAAAAATCGCTGCATCTGGTAGAAAAATATTATTCGTTGCTACCAAGAAACAAGCTAAAGACATCGTTGCTGATAAAGCAAAAGCTGCAAACATGCCTTACATCACTGAAAGATGGCCTGGTGGAATGTTGACTAACTTCGTAACTATCAGAAAGGCAGTTAAAAAAATGTCTTCTATCGATAAAATGAAGAAAGACGGAACATTCAACACACTTTCTAAAAAAGAGCGTTTGCAAGTAGATCGTCTTCGTGCTAAATTAGAGAAAAACTTAGGATCAATCGCAGACATGTCTAGACTTCCTGCCGCATTGTTCGTAGTAGATATCAAAGCTGAACACATCGCAATAAAAGAAGCTCAAAAATTAAACATTCCAGTTTTCGCAATGGTTGACACTAACTCTGACCCACGTGAGGTAGATTATGTTATCCCTGCAAATGATGATGCTTCTAAATCTATTGAGAAAATCTTATCTTTAGTAACTACTTCTATCGTTGAAGGTCTTGCAAACAGAACTTCTGACAAAGAAGCTGATGCTACTGAAGTTGTTGCTGAGGCTGAAGCTCCTGCTGTTGAAGCTGAAGAAGCTCCTGCAACTGAAGAATAAATCAAATTTAAATTCCAATTTTAAATTCCAAGTTCCAAAATCAGATTTTAACCATCTGATAACATTGGAATTTGGGATTTGAAGATTGGAATTTTTACTTTTAACATTAAAACACAAATATATTATGGCAACAATCACTGCTGCAGACGTAAATAAATTGAGACAAACTACAGGTGCCGGAATGATGGACTGTAAAAAAGCTTTAGTTGAAGCTGATGGAGATTTCGATAAAGCTATACAAAACCTTAGAGAAAAAGGACAAAAAGTTGCTGCTAACCGTTCTGACCGTGAGTCTTCTGAAGGAGCTGCAGTTTCTTTTATTAATGCTGACAAAACTAAAGGAGCTATCATCACTTTAAACTGTGAGACAGATTTCGTAGGTAAAAATGAAGCTTTCGTAACTTTAGCTAAAGAATTAGTTGAAAAAGCTATCAACTTTTCTTCAAAAGAAGAATTCTTAGCTTCAGATTTCAACGGAATTACAGTTGCTGAGAAATTAATCGAACAAACTGGTGTTATCGGTGAAAAAATCGAAATCGGTGGCTTTGAAATTTTAGAAGGCGCTTTCATTGGATCTTATGTTCACGTTAACAAAATTGCTGCATTAACTGCAATTTCTGCACCAATTGCTAATGGTGACGTTTTAACTAAAGACATCTCTATGCAAGTTGCTTCTATGGGAGCTGATACATTATCTTACAAAGATTTTGACCCTTCTTTCGTTGCTTCTGAACTTGCTGCTCGTATTGCTATAATCGAAAAAGAAAATGAAGAAGCAAAACGTTTAGGAAAAACTTTAAAAAATGTTCCTAAATACATTTCTTTCTCTCAATTAACTGAAGAAGTGATCAAACAAGCTGAAGAAGATGCTAAAGCTGAATTAAAAGCTGAAGGTAAACCAGAGCAAATTTGGGACAAAATTCTTCCAGGAAAAATTCAACGTTTCATCTCTGACAACACTACTTTAGATCAAGAGAAAGCTTTATTAGATCAAAACTTCATCAAAGATGACTCTAAAAAGGTTGGCGATTATGTTAAAGGATTCAATGTTGAAATCACAGGTTTCAAAAGAGTTTCTTTAGGTTAATCATCTTACTCAAATAACGATTTCTAATTTTAGATTTCGTTTCTATATAAAAAATCCCATTTCATTCGAAATGGGATTTTTTATGGTATTTTTTTTCTCGAACAAAAATCTAGCAATAATAAAAAAAGGCAATAAACTTTCGCTTACTGCCTTTTTGAATTTTATTATCTCAATTGTACTTTTATAATTTTATCAAGACAATTATTTACTGTCATTAACTTCCACAGTTACCATTGCTGGATCATTCAATTCTTCTTTTACAACCATTTTAGAAAGCACAAAAACAAGTAATGTACCTACTAAACCAAGACAACCCATAAACAACCAATTAGGTTCATAACTACGAGTATATTCAATGATTTCCATACCAGACTTTCCACTTAAGATGTGTGCAAAACTATAACTCATAGTAAAAGCTGCCATATACTTTCCTTCTTGCTTATGCGATCTATCCATTGCGAACGAATTAGCAAATGGAAATGTCAACATTACTCCACAAGTCATAAAGATCATCATAGGAATCAAAATAGCCTCAAAAGGAAGCAACAAAAGGAAGAAACTAGACGCCATAAGTAACAAACCTAAAGAAATAACTTTATGATTATTAATTTTATTCCTGCTCACATAATTCACAATAGGAAGTTCAAAAAGCAAAATAAGCAAACCATTTAAACTCAAAAGCAATCCGCTATCAAATTCGGTCATGTTAAATCTCTCTTTGTGATACAAAGGCAGTGTGGTGAAAATTTGAAAGAAAAGAATACCAGTAATCAAACAAATCACCAAATGCAACATAAATGGTCTGTCTTTCATCACTGAAACTTTCTCTTTTTGCTTATTATGCTCAACCAACTTAACTGGTGTTTTTTTGTCTCTAACAAAAAACATAAACACAATTATTGCCAATATACAAGTTGCACCATCAATATAGAATATATATTCATATCCCATTTGCATGATAATTAAACCACCTAATACAGGGCCAAAAATAAATCCTAAATTGATAGCAGCACGTGTCAATGAATAAGCACGAGCTCTGTCTTCTTTAGCCGTAAAAGTTTTTAAGCATATTAACATTGCAGGTCTAAACATATCTGCAACACTAGTCAGTATTAAAATCCCTACACAAAGAGCTTCAAAAGAGGTAGCATATTGCAATAGGATAAATACAATTCCACTAGCAAATAAACTAAACACCATGACCTTGTAAAAGCCAATTTTATCCGATAGTTTACCGCTTAACCAGGTTCCAATTATAGAACCAACTCCAAAGAATACCATTACCCAGCCAATTTGACTGTAACTGAATTCTAAATTCTCTTTCATATACTTTGACAGAAAAGGAATCACCATTGTCCCGGCTCTGTTAATGAAAGTTACCAATGTAAGTATCCAAATCTCTTTTGGAAAATTTTTAAAGTTGTCGAGGTATTTTTTTATCATAGGTTAATTTTTTTGGGGGAAATTTTTTTAGTTTGGACAAAAATAGATTTTTTTTTGAATCAAGCAACATCTCATTAGTTAAAAATCATAATAATTTGATAACATTCGGAAAATGCTTTTGGGCTAAAAAAAGTTCTCCAAAAAAAAATAAAAAAAAAAGGAATTTATCAATTTTTAATATAGATTTGCAAAAAGCATCAACCCCAAATTAAAATAATATGAAACAAAAAATCTACTATTTATTAGTGTGCCTCATTCTTACTTATTCCGCACAGGCACAACTTTACGGAGGAATAGAAATTGGAAGTAAGGGTATAAAAATGACCGTTCTTCAAGTTGAGAACCTTAGAAGAAATACCTACGACGTAAAGGAATTTTGGACTGAAAACGTGGGGATCGCTGCAGGAATTGGTATTGATGGTCTACTTTTGAAAGAAGATATTGATAAAGCTGGAGCTGTAGTTTACAACAACTACAAAAAAATGCTTACTGAATACAAAATCGAAGACAAAAACATTTTCATTGTAGGTTCTTCTGGTGTTGGTTTAGCTAATAACACAGCTGATTTAATAGCAAAAATTAAAGAGTTAACTAACAAAAAAATTGAAATTATCTCTTCTTCACTTGAAGCTAAGTTGCTTTTGAGAGGTTGTATCCCACCTAAAAACTACTTAAACTCTGTAATTATTGACATAGGAGGAGGGAATACTAAGGGTGGTTACGCCAAAGACATCAACGATGCTTCGGTATTTTTCCCAATTTCATGTGACTTTGGAACTGTAACTTTAACTGAGATCATCAACAAAAAGTGTAAGCAAAAAACAGTTTTCGAATTCAATGAAAACTTGTTTGATTACTTACCTACAATCAGAGAAAGTTTCAAAAAAATGTACACTAGCAGACCTGAATCACAAGATAAAACCAATATCTATATTTCTGGTGGAGCTGCTTGGGCTTTTTACACATTATTAAATGGTGCCAAAGCTGAAGAAAACTTTACTCAGGTACAGTATGACGACATCTTATCAATAAGAACAATCGCTGAAAACAATTATCAAAGATTTGTAACAAACTCTGAAAGCAATCCTGAAATCAAAAAAGTGTTGAATACCTACCAACAAAAATCTTTAATCTCAGCTTTCAACCTTTTGGAAACTTCACTTGAAGTTATTCCAAACATTCAAAACAAAAAGATTTTCTTTGCAAAACAAGGACAAATCGCTTGGTTAGTAAGTTATGTTTTTGACAATGCTAAAGGAGTCAAACAAATATTCTAGGCCAAAGCCAAAACGTATTCCAATAAAAATCAAATCCCATTCATTATTGTTTGGGATTTTTTTTTGTACTTTTCCTTCTATTCGTTTCTTTAAATTTTAAAAAAAGTTAAATTTGAGAAACAAAAGCATCTAAACGACAATCATGAAGAATTTTACAATACTTTTTTCTTTTATATTTCTCGCTTTGCTAATTAGTTGTGGTAGAAATGAACCTGAAAAAACCGAACTTGATTCTACCGAAGCTTCAAGTGCCATACCTAGCCATGTTGCCTCCAATACTCAAAACATAAATAAAACAGAAACCGCTGAGTACACAACAGAATCAGCCACAACCACTGAAAACGAAAATTTTGGTTCAAATTCCGATTCCGATTCTGGCTTAGCTGCTGCCATACAAAGACAAATCCCAAATTCACACAAACCTGCTGCGTTCAAAAGCTCCCAAAATAACACCTCCTCACCAACCCAACCAAATTCACACCCTTCGATAACAAAAAAAGAAGCCGAAGTAGTTATTAATTCCCCTTTGCGAAACTTGCTTAAAACTGCCGAAGTTGGAAAAACATACTCCAAAAAAGAACTCATAGAAAACTACAAATTCCCAAAAGAAGCAGTAGATCTCATTAAAAAAGTAACCTGCGTGGGGCCAAATAAATTATTTTTTAATTGGGGATCCACTTGGTTTGTTGAAAAAGTATCGGATGCCGAATTCCAAAATGACACCATGATTTTTGCATTCAAAAAAAACAAAACCTATGTTTCGGGAGGCGCTATTGGTATCAAATACAATAAAAAAATATACACTGAATTAATTCTTAACAACGGTTCTGCCTACATCCCTTCGGTAAAAGGCTATCACTGGGAAATAAACAAATAATGCAAAAAGAACTTATAAGATGCGGTTGGTGCAATTCCAGCGAATTATACCAAAAATACCATGATGAAGAATGGGGTGTTCCTGTTTATGAAGACCATAAGCTTTTCGAATTTCTTCTACTGGAAACTTTTCAGGCAGGATTGAGCTGGATTACCATACTTAACAAAAGAGAGAATTTCAGAAATGCCTTTGACGCATTCGACTATAAAAAAATAGCCAACTATTCCGAGGACAAAATTCAGGATCTACTGCAAGACCCAGGCATTATTCGTAATCAACTAAAAGTTCGTTCGGCAGTCTCCAATGCCATTGCCTTCATTAAAGTTCAAGAAGAATTCGGGAGCTTCTCCAAATACATTTGGGGCTTTGTCGATGGAAAACCCATCATAAACAACCGAAAAAGTTTAAGTGAAGTACAGGCCACAACTCCTCTTTCGGATACCATCAGCAAAGATTTAAAAAAACGCGGATTCAAATTCGTAGGTTCCACCGTAGTGTACGCCCACATGCAGGCCACAGGCATGGTCAACGATCACGTAGAAGACTGTTGGACAAGAAAACAGTAAAGTGTTCAGTTTACAAGTATTAAGCACAAAATTGTTAAACTTCTAACTTCTAAAATCTTATTTCTAACTTTTTCATTACATTTGCTTCGCACTTTAGGGGTGTCTGCAAAATTGCAGGCTGAGACTTTACCCTCGAACCTGATCTAGTTCATACTAGCGTAGGAAAAAGTAAGATGACTTCCATGTACCATTGTGTACACCCGTAGCCATTCCTAAAGTATAATTATGTACTAAATTCAAAAGGAATGGAACTCAAAATAAATAATCAAATCAAACAATTTGCCCTTGACAGTCTCACTGTGCAGGCGCTTCTTGACTTGGAAATTCCCGAAAAACAAAACGGAATTGCCCTAGCCATAAACAATACAGTAATTCCAAAATCCGATTGGAATTCCCACCTCATACAAGAAACCGACGACATCCTAATCATATCAGCCACACAAGGCGGATGATTGGGGCGTGACCCCATTGAGAAAAAGGGCTTACTCACCAAGCCGGTCACAGAGCCCTTTTCCTCAATGCGGTCGGGCTGTACGCGTTACTTCGGTAACTAGCTTCCATCCCTCACGCGGTTTCTGCAAACCAAGAACTTTTCATTTTCAAGACAAGATACAACTATCAAAATAATCTAACTAACACTTTCTCTGCTCCCTCTCCTCTGGAGAGGGTTGGGGTGAGGTAAAACAACTAAACTATGAACAACGAAGAACAAATCTCAAGAACCCCTTTTCCAAACTCCAAAAAGGTATATATCGATGGTGAAATCCACCCGATAAAAGTAGCCATGCGCGAAATATCGTTGGCCGACACCAAATTATCCAACGGCAGAATCGAAAAAAACCCGTCAGTAACCGTTTACGATACTTCAGGACCTTACACCGACCCAAACATTGAGATCGATGTTCGTAAAGGATTGCCACGTATCCGTGAGCAATGGATTTTGGACCGTAACGATGTAGAAGAACTGACCGAGATTACTTCAGATTACGGGAAATCACGTTTGAATGACGAAAAATTAAATCATTTGCGTTTTGAGTATTTACACAAACCAATGCGTGCCAAAAAAGGAGCCAACGTTTCCCAATTACACTATGCAAAAAAAGGCATCATCACTCCCGAAATGGAATACATCGCCATTCGTGAAAACCAACGTATCGAACAATTAAATGAACAAACCAAAGCTATGCAATGCCAACACGCAGGTCATAGTTTTGGAGCCAATACTCCAAAATCAAAAATAACTGCCGAATTTGTTCGTAGCGAGGTAGCCAGAGGTCGTGCAATTATTCCAAACAACATCAACCACCCTGAAAGTGAACCAATGATTGTTGGGCGCAATTTCTTGGTAAAAATAAATGCCAACATCGGAAATAGCGCGGTGACTTCCAGCATCGAAGAAGAAGTTGAAAAAGCCGTTTGGGCTTGTCGTTGGGGTGCCGACACGATTATGGACTTGTCAACCGGAAAAAATATCCACGAAACCAGAGAATGGATTATCCGCAACTCTCCGGTACCAATCGGGACAGTGCCTATTTACCAAGCCTTGGAAAAAGTAAACGGAATCGCCGAAGATTTGACTTGGGAAATTTTCCGTGATACCTTAATCGAACAAGCCGAACAAGGAGTGTCTTATTTCACAATTCATGCCGGAGTATTATTGCGTTACATCCACTTAACGGCCAACCGCGTTACTGGAATAGTTTCCCGTGGTGGCTCGATTATGGCAAAATGGTGTTTATTTCACCATAAAGAAAACTTTCTATACACCCATTTCGAAGAAATTTGCGAAATCATGAAACAGTACGATGTTGCCTTTTCATTAGGAGACGGTTTGCGTCCAGGTTCTATCGCCGATGCCAATGATGCCGCACAATTCGCAGAATTGGAAACTCTTGGTGAATTGACCAAAATCGCTTGGAAACACGATGTTCAGACATTTATCGAAGGAATTGAAGTGCGTTCCAATGCACATGATCAAAGAAAATATGGACAAACAATTGGAGCATTGCGATGAAGCTCCGTTTTACACTTTAGGTCCGTTAACCACTGATATTGCTCCAGGTTACGACCATATTACTTCGGCCATTGGTGCCGCAATGATTGGCTGGTATGGCTGTGCTATGCTTTGTTATGTAACACCAAAAGAACACCTTGGTTTACCAAACAAAAAAGACGTAAAAGATGGTGTTATCACTTATAAAATTGCTGCTCACGCCGCCGATTTGGCCAAAGGTCATCCGGGAGCTCAATACCGCGACAATGCATTGAGTAAAGCGCGTTTTGAATTCCGTTGGGAAGACCAATTTAACTTAGCGCTAGATCCAGATACTGCCCGTGAATTCCACGACGAGACTTTACCGGCTGACGGCGCCAAAGTGGCTCACTTCTGTTCAATGTGCGGACCTAAATTCTGCTCAATGAAAATATCACAGGAAATCCGTGATGTTGCCGAAGCCGAGAAAGGAATGGCTGCCAAATCGGAAGAGTTTATAGAACAAGGAAAGGAAATCTATATCTAAAAAGTAGAAAATTAGAAGTTAGAGATTAGAAGTTCAATACTTCTTACCTCTAACTTCTTACCTCTAACTTCTCACCTCTAACCTCTAACCTAACAATGATTGTAATCACAAATCCAATTCCGATAGCTAATGAAATCAGTACGATTCATTCTCTTTTTGAGAACGGATTGGAATTACTTCATGTTCGGAAGCCAAATTTTTCGGTAGAAGATATGATAACTTTCATAACGGAAATAAAATCGGATTTGAGAAAACAATTGGTTTTACACAGTCATCATCAGTTGGCTTCAGTATTTGGCATCAATCGAATTCACTTTAGCGAAAGCGAAAGAAAAAAGAAAGACAAATTAACTTTGGAAACATACAAAACAAAAGGATTTCATTTATCAGCTTCGGTTCATTCGATAGAGGATTTCAATGCTTTGGAAAATATTTTTGAATATGCTTTTTTGAGTCCAGTTTTTCCAAGTATCTCGAAAGAGAATTATTCCTCAAAAATAAATTTGTTCGAAGCCATTAAAAACAGGACTGATTTTAAAACAAAACTCATCGCTTTGGGCGGAATAGAATCTAAAAACATCAAACAAACATTAGAAAATGGGTTTGATGATGTCGCCTTGTTAGGAACCATTTGGAATCAAAACAATCCAATTGAAAATTTTAAATCATGTCAGCAAATCGTCCATTCGTTTTAACCATTGCAGGATTCGACCCATCGGGTGGTGCAGGCGTTTTGGCCGACACCAAAACCTTTGAGCAGCACAAAGTGTATGGATTTGCCATCAACACAGGTAACACGATACAAACCGAAAATACTTTTTATGAAATTCAATGGACTGAGATACATTTCGTTTTGAATTCGTTAGAAAAACTGCTTGAGAATTACACTATCAAAGCAGTAAAAATTGGCATTATACCATCATTCAATTATTTGAAAGAGATTGTTTTTGCGGTAAAAAAACTTTCTCCACAAACAAAAATAGTCTGGGACACAGTTTTAAAATCATCAACCGAATTTGATTTTTTAGATATAGAAAACCAAACAGGTTTTATTGAAATACTGAAAGAAATCGACTTGATAACACCCAATTACGACGAAATGAAAAAACTATTTCCCGAATTTAATCTGCTTTCCAAATCCCCACCTTCTGGAATTCGGGGACTTTTGCTTAAAGGCGGTCACAATCCGAACAAAGTCGGAGTGGATTATTTATATACCTCAAACGGCATTTATAAATATTTACCGAAGACCGACAATTGCTACGAAAAACACGGTTCAGGATGTGTGCTTTCGTCGGCTATAACAGCCAATCTTGCATTAGGCCAAAATCTGGAAACAGCATGCCAAAATGCCAAAATATATACCGAAAACTACTTATTATCCAACACAACTAAACTAGGATTTCATTATGTATAACAAACTGCAATACATCTCACAGGGAGAAAGCGCCGAAGAACAATTGTACAATATTCATGAGGCATTAGACAATGGCTGTGACTGGATCCAACTGCGATTTAAAAATCAGAAACCAAAAAAAACATTTGCTTTGGCGGAAGCCGTAAAATTTTTGTGTGAAGAATACTTAGCAAATTTCATTATCAACGACAATGTTCATTTGGCCAAACAAGTCAATGCAGATGGCGTTCATCTTGGCCTTTCGGATATGGATATTAGCGAAGCCAGAGCTATTTTGGGCAGGACAAAAATCATAGGAGCTACGGCAAATACTTTTGAAGACATTGTTCGTCAAACCAACAATGGCTGCGATTATATTGGGTTAGGCCCTTTTCAATTCACAAAAACCAAAGACAAACTCAGTCCCATACTAAGCTTGGAAGGCTATAGTTCCATAATTACACAAATGAAACAATCGCAAATTGAAATCCCTGTTTATGCCATTGGCGGAATTACTTTGGAAGATGTCAATAATTTAATGACAACCGGAATCCATGGTATTGCCGTTTCGGGCATTATTACCAAAAGCGACAAAAAACAACAACTTATTACTCAACTTAACGAAATACTATATGGCAGTGTCACTATTTAAAAT
Organism: Flavobacterium aquiphilum; assembly: GCF_027111335.1. Lineage (NCBI taxonomy): Bacteria > Pseudomonadati > Bacteroidota > Flavobacteriia > Flavobacteriales > Flavobacteriaceae > Flavobacterium > Flavobacterium aquiphilum. Next base: position 5,012,150 of record NZ_CP114288.1, read on the forward strand.
CGGAGACAAAACATTAGAATCGAGACTTTTTTTAGGCACCGGAAAATTTGGTTCCAATATAGAAATGGAGGAAGCAATATTGGCTTCCGAAAGCGAATTGGTAACCGTGGCATTGAAAAGAATCGATTTGGAAACAGATACTGATGCTATTTTAAATCACTTAAAGCATCCTAGAATCAATTTATTGCCCAATACTTCAGGAGCAAGAAATGCCAAAGAAGCGATTTTCGCAGCGCAACTCGCCCGAGAAGCATTGGAAACCAATTGGCTGAAACTCGAAATCCATCCGGATCCAAAGTACTTAATGCCCGATCCTATCGAAACCCTGAGAGCCACCGAAGAATTGGCAAAATTGGGATTCATCGTTTTGCCGTACATCCACGCCGATCCGGTTTTATGCAAGCATTTGGAAAATGCGGGAACTTCTGCAGTAATGCCACTAGGTTCCCCAATTGGAAGTAACAAAGGATTAAAAACTATCGATTTTTTAGAAATCATAATCGAACAGAGTAAAGTTCCCGTAATTATTGATGCAGGAATAGGTGCGCCGTCAGATGCCGCAAAAGCTATGGAAATAGGAGCCGATGCAGTATTGGTCAACACCGCAATTGCCGTGGCCGGAAATCCAAAACTGATGGCCGAAGCCTTTAAAGATGCCGTAATTTCAGGAAGAAAAGCATTTGAAGCAAAACTCGGGCAACAGAACAAACAAGCGGTAGCTTCGAGTCCTTTGACGGCGTTTTTATATGAGTAACTATTTAACCGCAAAGGGCGCAAAGATTTACGCGAAGTTCCCAAAGCTTTGTTAGTGTTCCTAGCGTAAATCTTTGCGAACCTTGCGGTAAAAAAATAAAAAAAATGAAAACATTCAAATCGGTTTTTGAACAGTATGATTGGGATACCATTCAAACCAAAATATACCAAACCACCGCCAAACAGGTGGAACAGGCCCTTGCCAAAAGCAGAAGAAATCTAGACGACTTCTTGGCTTTGATTTCGCCTGCGGCTACAACTTATTTGGAACAAATGGCACAGGAATGCCATGAATTGACAAAAAAGCGTTTTGGAAAAACCATCCAAATGTATGCTCCTTTGTATTTGAGCAATGAATGCCAAAATATTTGCACTTATTGTGGATTCAGTTTAGACAATAAAATCAAGCGCAAAACATTATCTGATTCGGAGATAAAATTAGAAGTAGAAGCACTGAAATCGGCAGGTTTTGACCATGTTTTGTTGGTAACCGGCGAAGCCAATTACACCGTCAACATCAATTATTTCCTAAATGCGATTGACCAAATAAAAGAGCAATTCTCAACCATTTCGGTAGAAGTGCAGCCGCTTTCCACCGAAGAATACCAAAAATTGCATGAAGCCGGCATTTATTCGGTTTTGGTGTATCAGGAAACCTACCATCAGGAAGTCTATAAAAAATACCATACCAAAGGCAAAAAATCTAATTTTGATTTTCGTTTGGACACACCGGACCGAATTGGGAAAGCGGGAATTCACAAAATAGGCTTGGGTGTTTTATTGGGATTGGAAGATTGGCGAACAGACAGTTTTTTCAATGCCCTGCATTTGGATTATCTGCAAAAGACCTATTGGCAAACTAAATATTCGGTTTCGTTTCCAAGACTGCGTCCCGCCGAAGGAATCATCGAACCCAATTTTATTATGACCGACAAAGATTTGACACAATTGATTTGTGCTTATCGTTTATGGAATGAAGATTTAGAGATTTCAATTTCGACCCGAGAAAACGAAATTTTCAGAAACAATATCATTCCAATTGGAGTCACGAGTATGAGCGCGGGATCCAAAACCAATCCGGGTGGCTATGTTGTTGACCCACAATCTTTGGAACAATTTGAAATCAGCGACGAACGTTCCGCTTTTGAAATTGCCCAAATAATCAGCGATAAAGGATACGAACCGGTCTGGAAAGATTGGGACAGAACTTTTGGCTTTCAGAATGCAGATTCTAGATTTTAGATTTCTGATTTGACGCAAAAAATCTACAATTCTATTTATTGTCAAATAAAATCGAACAATAACAAGCAAATGAAGCAAAAACTTCTCCAATCTAAAATCGTTAATCAAAAATCTAAAATCCTATGAGTGTAGTTCAAGAATATTTAAGATATAACCGCCAAGTAATGTTACCTGAAATAGGTGACGAAGGTCAAAACAAATTAAAAAATGCCAAAGTTTTGGTCATTGGCGCTGGTGGTTTGGGTTGTCCTATTTTGCAATATATCTCAACAGCAGGCGTTGGTACCATCGGAATAATTGATTTTGATAAAATCGAAATTCACAACCTGCACCGCCAAATTTTATATACCGAAAAACAAATAGGATTAAGCAAAGCCAAAACGGCGAAAGAAACGCTGGAAGCCATGAATCCCTTGATCAACATTGTCGCTTTTGAAGAAAAACTGACAGCCGAAAACGCAACCCAAATCATAAAGAATTTTGATGTGATTGTCGATGGTTGTGATAATTTTGCCACGCGCTATTTAGTCAATGACACCTGCGTCTCCTTAGAAAAACCATTGGTTTACGGAAGTATTTTAAAATTTGAAGGACAATTGGCCGTTTTCAACAACAAATCAAAAAATCTTAGGGATTTATTTCCGGAACCACCCGATCCAAAAGATGTTCCAAATTGCAACCTGAACGGTGTGTTGGGAACATTGCCCGGAATAATTGGAACGATGATGGCTCATGAAACCTTGAAAGTGATAATGGGTTTACCAACATTAGAAAATGAATTGGTATTATTCAGTACTTTGAATTGGGGTTTTACAAAGCTTAAATTTTAAAATTTTGATTTATTTTATAACTAGGAAATAATCAATTTACAAAAAAAAATCCTAAACTTAAATTGCCTCCAGCTTCAGCTGGGGGATTGTAATAGGAATCCTGTTTGAAGGCTTTAGCCAAAAAGATATTATTATTTTGGCTAAAGCCAATTACTATTATTCATTTCTTCCTCCAGCTGAAGCTGGAGTCAAATCAATATTTTTTAAAATTGCCATAAAAGCCTCTCTTTCTATTTCCCTGCAGCCCAAACTTTCAAGATGCTCATTGTAAACCTGGCAGTCCAATAAGCGGTAATTTTGGTCTTTCAGTTGGTTTACCAAAGCGATAAAAGCTACTTTGGAAGCATTGGAAACCAACGAAAACATACTTTCTCCACAGAAAACATGTCCCAAGTCAATTCCGTACAATCCGCCGACAAGCTGATTGTTTTGCCAGACTTCAACCGATTTTGCCATTCCTAATTCATTGAGTTTGCAATAGGCTTCAATCATTTCATTGGTAATCCAAGTTCCGGTTTGTCCATTGCGTTTTACCTGCCGACAATTGGAAATCACATCCCTAAAATTCTGGTTGAATGTAACTGTAAAAATATTTCGGTTCAAAACGTTTCGCATGCTTTTGGAAACAATCAATTCATCCAAAAACAAAACCATTCTGGGATTGGGCGCCCACCAAATAATAGGTTCTCCTTCATTAAACCAGGGAAAAATTCCGCTGTTGTAGGCAAGCCGCAACCGCTCGGGCGACAAATCCCCACCAAAGGCAAGAATTCCATCACTATCAGCCTCGTAAACTGGGGGAAAATACAATGTTTTAGATAGACAATAATACATTTTCAATAGCAAAAAATCAACTTCAATTACAATGGCAAAAATCAATATCAATGCCAATTTCAAAAAAAAATCAGAAATTTAAGTAAACTCAAATTTCTGACTTCTAATATCTAATTTCTAACTTCTAACCTTAGAATGGCAAATCGTCAGCGTCTTCTTCGTTTAGGTTTGTTGCTGGTGCAAAAGTTTGTGCTGCCGGCATAGGAGGAGCTTGTTGCGCAGGAGCTTCAGCAGCTAATCTTTCGATTCTCCATCCTTGGATACTATTAAAATATCTTGTTTCTCCTTGCGGATTTACCCATTCTCTACCTCTCAAGTTGATAGAAACCTTCACGGCTTCACCAATATTATAACTGCTTAGCAAATCACATTTATCTTGAGTAAATTCAATCAAAATATGTTGCGGATATTGCTCATCTGTAGTAACAACCAATTCTCTTTTTTTGAATGACGCACTTACTTGTTGCTCTGGATTAACAACTTTAATTTTCCCTAATACTTCCATCTTCTTTTTTATTTAATTATTGCTACTTAGATTTTATTTTCTTTGCTAAAAGTACTTTCCATGCCGAAAGTACATCATTGTCCAAAAGATATTTTTTGGCTTCCAAGTGCTGTTTTTCAAGGTCATCTGAGCTCAAAACAGCCTTTACCGAAAAATTTTGGTCTACAAATATACTAACTTCCTCTTTAGTAGGCAAGGATTCAATGTTCCCTAACATCCCTAAATCGTTCCCATCAAAGACCGAACTGCTCTTTACAAAATCAGGAATAGCATCTACTCCAATCCCAAGAGTTGTAAGCGGTTTTGGCACCTCAAAAAGTCCTTGGTTGGATCTGGAATACCAATTACCGCCCATTCTGGAAACCAAATCAATCTTATGCTGATCGATGGCTCCATTTTCATTAAGAACTGCTTCATTGATATGGATACGTAATACTTCGCAAAGAATTAAATTTCCGGCGCCGCCCTCGGTTCCCAAAGCAATTATCTGCGTCACTTTGCACTCAAACTGCACGGGCGATTCTTTTACCCTGTATGGTTTTACTACTTCTGATGGAATTGGTGTAAATCCGGATTTTAGAAACTCATCAACTCCTTCAGCATACTCTGTGCTGGCCAAAGAAGTCTGCTGCACCATATCATAATTCACAACGTTGATAACAACTTCAGAATTGGCCTCGGCATTGATTAAAGTGTGTTTAACCGTGTTATCTCTCACACGCCTTGCCGGTGAAAAAATCAATATCGGCGGATTAGAACTGAAAACATTGAAAAAACTAAAGGGCGACAAATTTGGTACACCATTTTTCCCAATAGTACTCGCAAAAGCAATAGGCCGTGGCCCGACAGCACTTTGCAAATATCCTTGCAGTTTTACAGTATCAATGCTTTTTGGATCGACGGTAATCATAGGTTTTTTATTTGGACAAAAATAGCAAAATAGCGTTTAGATTATCGATTATCCAAACAAATTAAATTTACAAAATCATTGCAAATACAAAATTAATTTTCAATTAAGTCAATTGGTCGAATCTAGTAAAGCAATTGTTGTATAATGTGTTTCTTGTATTCTAAAATTTATATTTATCCAATTCTATTGCTTCGTCAAAGTAACTCTTAAATTTTTCTGATAATTCTACATCCTTAAATTTTACGATTGTATATGAACTATCCCAAGCAGTTATTTCAAAAACCGCGTTTTCAACTTGAAATTCATCATTCTTCCAAACGTTATCATTTCCTTCAACGTAAGGAAAGTTTTCTTTATCAAATTTCGGATTTTCAGATTTTTTTACGGCAGAAATCACACCCCAAATAATTTGAACATTTAATTCGATTACATTTTTAAAATTTTCGGAAGAAAGTATTGAATAATTTTCACAGAAATCAATAGGAATTTCTTGTTTTGAAAAATTTACAAGGTCTAAATCTGACACTAACCAATTAAATTCTGATATGTCTATCCATGATGAATCTAAAAGATTATTTAAATGTGTATGACAATGCAATTTCTTCGTGCTTCTAATTATCCAATTCAAAATTTATCTTTATTACGTTATGGTATTTTAACATAGCATACAAAGTGCCGCGGCTTGCGATAGTGCCGAAGCCAGCGACCTCTGTATTTTCTGTTTAAGATAAATATTTTCGTGAAGAAAAAACGTCAAGGTAACAAAACAATCTAGCCATTATTGCAAACCGCTCTTATGTGTTGTGCTTATAAAGCGTAAGTTCTAATAGCATCAACTATACTTTCAGTATTCCATCTAACATCAATTTTTGACCTTGTGTATACTTCTGCAGAAACTCTTTGTTGTCCCCACGGTATTACACCAATAATAGGAATTCCATAACTCTTTGCGACTTCCATTTCCCAAATCATCCAATCACTATGTGATGCGTATATTCCTGCCAATGCCAACACAACATTCGATTGAGCTATTTTATTTCTTAAAACTGATTTGATGTAGTTTGCATTTTCAGAATTGATAGGTACGTCCCTTGTGGCTTCCGTAAACTCAACATTAAAATAGCCTCTTTCATTTAAGAGCCTTTGTAATCCAAGTAAATCGCTGTGATAAGTCCAAGAGTGGCTTATAAATATTTTATAATCTTTGGCCATAATTTATTTTTTCAAATTTATAATGTGCTCTCTAGATTTTTCATATGTTTCTTTTTCCCAATTCACATTAGTGAGTTCATAAAACTTTTGTTCATATTCTTTATGAAGAGCTTGATTGTTTAAAGCTAAATAACAATTTGACAATGTAGCATAAATCCATTTTAAATCACTTCTTTTTAGAAAATCGTCATCATTTTCCAGTTCTTCAATTATTTCAATAATTGATTCTCTAGTTTTTTGCGCCTCCAATTTATAGTAAATTTTTTCATCTGAATTTGTTGTTGTTTCTGATTTGAAATCTAGGCATAATGCATAATTTTCTCCTGTGTAATAATATGAATTAATTGTAAAGCCCTTTTTATAATACTTAATTGCTCTGTCTAAGTATTCAATTGTAGCATCATTTTTCAACCATAAACGTTTGTAAATTGCACCAGTTACCCCTAGAGTTTCAGGATCATTTGTTGTTCGTCCTTCAGGCTCTAATTTGTTGATAATTGTTAAAGCATCTGTTAGGGCAATATTCTCGTCTACATTCTTATTCTTATATGTACATACTGCTAATTGCTGAATAAAATAAGTATCATCCTGAATTTTTTCAATAGCTTTTTTCCAATATTTTGCCGCTTCTTCAAAATTACTATTTAACATTTCTAATTTAGCTTGCTCCACAAGAGCAAAAATAGTTTTCTCTTTATCGGCTAAATCTTTAATAATTTGAATATATTCTTCTTCGGGTAAAATATATGGTTTTACAGATTGTATGTGTTGGAATAATGGACTGTCAACTTCCTTGGATTTATCTACTTCTGTAATCAGTTTTGTTAATTGTGTTCTACATCTTTCTGCTTCAGTTACTCCTATGTCTTCTCCCATATGAGAATAAGTAAAAGTTTTATTGTGATTTATGTCGAAAGGAATATTTCCGTCTTTCTCTTTCATAATTATTGTCGAAAAAGGTTTTGCAGCATGCCTAACGCCGAGTTCATAAATTGCATTTGGATTAAATGTGGTAATATCTGCAATAACTAAATCTGAGTATATTAAGAGACCATACATGCTCTTGTCGATTAATCCGGATTCTAAAACTTCATCACCTCTTACACATTCAAAGCCAGCATTTTCAACGGCAGGCTTGATTATGTTTTGGTATGTTTTATCTAAATCAAAAGTTTTCCCTAATGTTGGGTCGGTTTTTTTTCCATATCCCATTATAACAAAGCATATTTTTTTCATTGAATTGAATTTTATTAAGTATAGTTGTGAAGCATAACACATAACGTGTTTATAACCGAAACAAACCTTCGTTTATACACCCAAAACCAGGTAGATTGGTGAAGGTTTGTTTCTCTTTATCGTTTTTCAAATATATTGTTTTTTTCTTACAAATCATCCGATAAACACTTGATTTATTGCAAACTTTTCGTACTTACATAAGTGTGTATTTTAGTTGTTTTGCTGTATTGCAAATTTCTATTATCAACTTCTAATCTTTGGGTTACTCCAAACGCAGCGTTTCTAGTTTGAAAAAATTCAGAATTGTAAAATTTATTATGACCGCTAATGCCCTAGCCCTGATAGAAGTGGAAAGCCCGGAATATCGATGGCTTACATTTTATACTGTGGAAAAGCGACCAAAGGAAGCTCTTGCCACTGTATAAAAATGTTGCCAGCGAGATGAGGACTTGCAACGGACAGCAGGAATAGCTCCAAATAACGATTTTTGGAACAACACAATGCTAAGTCTAATATTTCGTTATATTTATACCACAAATTTACTTTTATGAATTTTTCCGAAAATAGCAACCCAATACGTTGGATCATTATTTTTATCTCCTTTTTGATAATTGCCATTATCCTTTGGAATACCTATACTTTTTTCCAGATTTTCAAAAATGAAGAAAGAGTAAAAATGCATCTTTGGGCTACTGCAACAAAGACTTTAATCAATGCTCAGGAAAATACAGAAGTCGATTTACCGCTTCAAATTTTCGACAACAACACCACTATTCCAGTGGTTTTAACCGAAAATGACAGTATTATAAATTCTAAAAATGTTGACGAGGAAATCTTAAAAAACAAAACCAAAGCTACCGAATATCTAAACGAATTAAAAAGTCAAAACGAGCCTATCAAAATTATTTATGCTCCTGGAAAATCACAAGAATTGTATTATGGTAACTCCTCATTGATTGCCAAACTGAAGTATTACCCAATCGCTTTGTCGCTTATCATTGTTTTGTGTGGTATTCTTATTTATAATTTTTACCTCAGCCATAAAATATCTACCCAAAACAAGTTATGGGCAGGAATGGCCAAAGAAACAGCCCATCAAATAGGGACTCCGCTTTCGTCTTTAATTGGTTGGCTGGAGATTTTAAAAATGGAAAATATTGATGATTCGATTACTATTGAAATCGAAAAAGACATCGAACGATTGCAAACGATTACTGATAGATTTTCTAAAATTGGCTCTGAACCCAAATTAGAATTAAGAGATGCTGTTGAAGAAACCAAACAATCTTACAACTATCTAATTTCACGTTTTTCTGATCGCATTGAATTTTCGTTTAAAGGGCCTTCAAAACCTATAAACATAATGCTAAACCCGACATTGCACAGTTGGACTATAGAAAATCTGATCAAAAATGCTATTGATGCAATGAAAGGTAGAGGAAAACTGTCTATGGACATAGAAGAAGACGCGCATCATATAAAAATTAATGTAACAGATACCGGCAGCGGTATCCCAAAAAAAGAATTCCACCGTATTTTCGAAACTGGTTTTACCACCAAAAAAAGAGGTTGGGGTCTCGGACTTTCGTTAACCAAAAGAATTGTAGAAGAATACCACAAAGGAACCATCAAAGTACTGCATTCTGAAATAGGAAAAGGAACTACAATGCAAATTAGTTTGAGGAAAAGCTGAAATTTTATCTAACCGGAATTCCAAACCAAGTCACCTTGGTAAACATTGTTTTTCGTGCCGATTTACTTTTGCTTAAATAATCGTTCACAAATTTCTCCTGAACTTCAATTTGTTTGAGGACATCAATGATTGCGTCTTTTAATGATCTCACATTAGCATAATTCTCGTTACTATATGAGCCAATCTTATAAATCCGATTCTGGCAATCCAGCATTTTTTGCTTTGGCGTTTCGATCATCGATTTAATATCGTCATCGGGTAAGGTTGGTTTGAATTTATTATTTCGATAATTAATAAAATCATTAAACATCGTTATTGCCAGATTAAAATCATCACTAATTACCCTCATTTTATCCATCGCCTCGTTGTTCTGTCTTGCGTCAACTTCGCTCTTTTTGGAAAGAACCATTTCCTTAATCAAATTATTCTTGACACCATTTTTCTCTATTCTAACCAATGCCGTTTTCGCTTTATCCAAATCCGACATTTTATCATAACTTTCGATTTGAGCGACAAAATCAAAATTAGGTTTCGTTTTATCCAACAACGTTTTTCCGTCAATAAACTCCTGATTTGTAATTGGGTAATTTAAAAATTGCCACATATAATCAAAAGGCATATGATTAGTTATAAATTGACTTGGCGCTACCTTATAATTGAGGTTATTAAATTTTTTAAAAAACTTTCTTTGGCTTACATAACCAGCTCCCCAGGTAGGATCAAAAAGCCACCAAACATTATCAATTCGAGCTGCGCACCAAGCGTGTGACAATATATCGACTTTCCCGTTTTGTTTCGTATAACCACTTATAACATAGGATTTGATTCCCACTTTTGCGGCAATATCATTAAAAACCTCAGCATAATGCATACAAACTCCTTTTTTATTAAGTACCGCATTTTTTATTTTGTCCTGTGTTATTTCTTTGACATCAATAGCACCCAAATACTCGACATCATAGCTAATATTTGAGGCCGTCCAATAAAAAGCAGCCCTTGTTTTATCATTTTCAGATTTAAAATTGGCATTGATATATTCTGCAATTCCTTCGGTTGAAGTACTTAAATTGGAGGGAATTTTGTCCATTTTAGCATCAACCAAAGCATAAATACTTTTGGTTTGGCCAAAACCAACAACAGTAAACATTAAAAATAAAATTATACGCTTCATAACCTTTCTTTTTCATCTATAAAAAAACACGAACCTTTTTAGAAGATCCGTGTTTTATCACTTTATATTTCATTTACAAATTTGCCTGAATATCTTTCGCTAAAGATTCGAATTCTTCTTTGGTCAAACTCACTTTGTGCCGGAATGACATTTCGCCCATTTCATTCAAAGGAATCAAATGAACGTGTGCATGAGGCACTTCAAGTCCAATCACGGCGACTCCTACTCTATTGCAAGGCACCGTTTTTTCTAATGCAATTGCCACTTTCTTCGAGAAAACCATCAATCCCAGATACAAATCATCTTCTATATCAAAAAACTTGTCTACTTCTTTCTTAGGAATACAAAGTGTATGCCCTTTTGCATTCGGGTTTATATCAAGAAAAGCCAAGAAGTTCTTGTCCTCTGCTACTTTGTAGCAAGGAATTTCTCCGTCAATAATTTTTTTGAAAATAGTACTCATTTTGAAATTAGATATTAGAAGTTAGAAAAAAGAAAATAGAACTTTCTGATTACTGAAAACTGATCACTAAACTACTCTCTGGTAATTTCTAGAATTTCAAATTTGAGGACACCGTTAGGAACAGTAATTTCAGCAACTTCACCAACTTTTTTACCCAACAAACCTCTCCCTATAGGTGACGTAACCGAGATTTTACCGGTTTTCAAATCGGCTTCACTTTCTGCAACCAATGTGTATTTCATTTCCATACCGTTCGTTTGGTTTTTGATTTTCACATTAGACAAAACCAAAACCTTAGACAAGTCCAAATTAGACTCGTCTATCAATCTTGCATTAGCATGAATTTCTTCCAATTTGGCAATTCTCATTTCAAGCATTCCTTGAGCTTCTTTGGCTGCATCATATTCTGCATTTTCAGATAAATCCCCTTTATCCCTTGCTTCTGCAATGGCTTGAGATGCTTTAGGCCTTTCAATACTTTTTAATTGATCTAATTCTTCTCTTAATTTTTTTAATCCTTCGGCTGTGTAATACGATACTGCGCTCATAATTTCATCATTTATATAAAATAGAAAAAATCCCATCAGGACGGGATTTCTTTCCACAAAGATACTATATTTTTGTTTCTAGTCTACAATTATATGTTAATCGTAACGTTTTCAAAGTTAAATAATTTAAATTTGTTTCGCTAATACTTTATACTTAATTTCTAATAATGAAATGAGCATGATCAAATCTTGATATAAAACCCCAATTTTGATATGCGAATTCCATATTACCAAAAAAAAGCAAATATTATCTTTATATGAAAAAATTCATCCTTATAATTGTGACATCCTTGTTTTTTATGGGATGCAGTGATAACGAAAATTCCAATAAAAACCCTTATCTGCCCAATTACAGTTTTTCGGTAGACCTCAACCTGAATCTGCCTACATATTCTCCTCTAAAATATGCCAGTAATGCCGTCTATTATTCAGGAGTTGGCGTAAGTGGTATTATCGTTTTCAATACAGGAAGTGGTTACAATGCATTTGATGCAGCCTGTCCTAACCAAGAAGCCGGAAGCTGTACAGCAATGACCATCAAAGGAGTCAATGCTCTTTGTTCTTGTGACAGCAAAGAATACAGTTTATTCACCGGTCAGGGAAATATGCCTTATCCTTTAAAAGCATATCGTGTTCAGGTAATAAATGAAACCCTTATTAGAATTAGCAACTAACAATGCCAAAAGTCAATTGCAATAGCAATATCAAAAATCAATTTCAAAAACTCTAAATTCTAAAATATAACTTGGGCGTGCCACCATAAAGAAAAGGAGCCAAATCATCATAATGGTGATTCGGCCCCTTTCCTTTTTGCTGTCGGGCTATACGCGTTACAAGGTAACTTGCTTCAAATGAAATTCACTGAACACCTATGAAATTAAATGTATCGTGAAGTAATCCCTCACGCAAAAACGAGAACATTTTATACCAAAAGGGACTATCCAAAAATCTTGAACAGCACTTTTTATATGTTATATTTATTGTTTTTTATTGGTCAATATATAATTCGCATATCAACATTGGTATTTTCGACTAATTTCCGGTCATTCTCATTTCAGATACTTTTTCTAAACTAAAACTTCAAACTCAATCCAACCAGAAAATTAATTCCCGCTTGCGGATAATAAAAATTCTCTGTTATAGGATTATCTGTCGCCCCTTGTGGTCGATAATAATAACTGTAAGTATATCCATTTGAAACATACTCTTTATCAAAAATATTATTTACCAATAAATTAAACCCAATTTCATTAATCCATTTTGGTTTTAACTTATATGAAACGGAAAGATTATTCACAAAATAGGCCTCCATACTTTTGCTATTTGTCGAAGTATTGTCCAAATATTGTTTGCCTACATATTTCGATATAAATGCAAAATCTAAATTATTGACTGGCTCATAAGATAAAGTTACACCAACAATAGTTTCTGGCGAAAAAGAAATATCTGTATTTTTATACTGTGTGATAACAGGTGTATAGGACACAACATCGTATGTATTTGGGTCGTATTGCGTGTCATAAACTAGATAATCAAAAGCCTTGATTTTATTTTGGCTAAAAGTGGCATTAGCGTCAATGCGTAATTGTTTCGATATTTTGTAGCCCATTTGAAGCTCTATTCCGGCTCTATAACTTTTGGATACATTTTGGCGAACCCCATTTCCTACATCATCCAATTCACCGGTAAGCACCAATTGATTATTGTAATCCATATAATAAAAATTTACCGAAGAAATCATTTTTTCCGATTTCAGTTTATATCCCAATTCATAATCAATAAGCTGTTCGGGTTTGGGTTCGGTTGGATTTTTGGTCAAATCATCTCCATTTGGCTCACGATTTCCAACAGCAACTGATCCATAAATTGTATTTTTAGAATTCAATAGATAAGTCAGTCCAGCTTTTGGATTAAAAAAAGAATATTTTTTGTCAATATTTATTGTTGCCAAACTTGATGATAGTCCCGACGATTTAAAACTTACATCTCTAAATTGTACGTCGGCAAAACCGATAAACTTATCAGCAAATTGATACTCTCCTTTTAGATAAATACTTGTATCTTCTTTTAAGATGTCACTCTCATAATATCTTACAGAATAAGGCAAAGCTGTTTGAAACTGACTCCAAATAACCTCCCCAAAATGAGATCCGTCATATTTATTGTAACCTCCCCCCAAGTTAAAATTAAGTCTATCTTTACTATAATTTAACGAGTATACTAAAGCATAAAAATCACTTGTAGCCCATTTTCGACGTATTACATCACTTGTATCATCCCCATTTGCACTTGAAGGGAAATAATTTTTGAATTTATCATCTGATTTAAATTCTTCATAATAGCCTTTTCCCGGCGTAAAATTCCCCGAAATCACAGACGATAAATTATCATTAAATTTATGTGAATAATGCAATTGATAATGATATTGCTCATAATTATCTGTCTGATTATCATAAGTATAATAATTATAAGTCCTACCTGAATACAACAAATTGTGCGCTTCTGATTCCGAACTATAATTTCTTTCTATAAAAGCATTGATTCCATCAACATCCCCATTCACAACTGCTTCCGGTGCCCCATACCAAGATTGATATGTTTTTTCCTTTCCTCCAAAAACAATTGCTTTCACAGAGTTATTCTGACCGATATAACCTGCCTCGGTATAAAATGATTTTAAATCTGATGTAGCTCGATCAATATAACCGTCACTTGCAATTTTGGATAGTTTTCCAGTGGCATAAAAACCATTTTTGATACCCGAACTTACACTTAAAGTATGCTTTCTAGTACCAAACGACCCAAAAGAATTGGAAATCATTGCAAAACCTCCTTCAGATGGTTTTTGTGTTTTTAAGTTCATACTTGCCCCAAACGCCCCTGATCCATTGGTAGAAGTACCAACACCCCGTTGTAGCTGAACATCTTCAAGCGAAGAAGCAAAATCGGGTAAATCCACAAAGTATGTCCCTTGGCTCTCGGCGTCGTTATAAGGAATTCCATTAATGGTAACATTTACGCGTGTTGCATCGCTTCCGCGTACCCTAATACTTGTATACCCAACTCCTGCACCAGCATCTGAAGTTGTAACAACAGATGGTAATTGATCTAATAAAATGGGCAAATCCTGTCCTAAATTATTTTTTTCCAATTCTTTTTTTGTAACGTCTGTAAAGGGAAAAGGAGATTTATCTTTTACTCTGGTAGCCTTCAACAAAACCTCATCAAGCTGGTTCACTTTTGTAGTGTCTTTTACTTTTTCCTGAGAAAAAGAGACAATAGATGATAAAATAAAGAGAATAGAAAATAAAACTGATACTTTAGTCTTTGTACTTTGTATTTCGTACTTAGTATTTTGTAAATGAATTGAAGTTTTCATCCGTAATTGATTTACGAATAAAAGGGGGAATTATTCTTTTGTTTAATTAATAAATGATTATCCTACGACAAAAGTTAGTTTAAAATCTATTTTTGTCGTTTTTTCCCTTGGCAGCATTACCCGCCCAGGTTCTTTGGGTATGATCTCAGCTTTATTCTGAACTAGTTTCAGAATCTGAAATAAATTCAGATTTAAGCACCCCTTTGAGACGGCGCAAAGGTAGGCAAAAAAAGCTTTAAGATAAAAGCATAAAGTGCTAAGATTTGTTATACACTGATTCTTATCCCTTTATTAAAACTCTGGCTTTCTCCTGTTCTGCTTTACCTCCGATGCTCTTTTTTTATCCTTAATTCTTTTTCGGATTACCGATTTTGGAATTTTAGTAGCCTTCCGAATTTTTGGAACATACAATCCCTTTTCAATAATATCCAAAAACCGTTTGGTGACGATTTCCTTGTTTTTAATTTGGCTTCTATCTTCGTCACAATTTAATATTAATACTAAATCTGAAGTAAGTCTGTTATGTAAATTGGACTCCAACAACAGTTTTTCTTCTTCAGAAAATCCTTGAGAATTAGCCAAGTCAAAAGTCAGCACCACCTTGGACGAAACCTTATTTACATTTTGTCCTCCAGCGCCGCTGCTTCTTACTGCCTTATATTTCACCTCAGAGAGGATCGTTTGAATTTCCACTTTATAACGGTTGATGAACAGGTTTCAATAAATCATTTACAGTTTTCACAGGACTGAAAGTAAACAAAGGCACTTCTACAAAAACAGTTAACCAATTAGCCATTGCTCCATTCCATAATCCAGGAAGTTCATAAGCTTTTAAATCGATCCCTCCACTATTTTTATGCACAATAAATCCGCTGTTAGAATCAATAAATTCCTTTAAATCGAATTTCTCGCTTCGGTAATTCTTCAATCCACAAACCAAATCCACAGGGTTAAAATGAGTAGAATTAGTTAGTATTTTCAATTGTTCAGCATTATTTAAATCAACCTGTGAAGTCTCAACAATTTGCAATGACTGTCTCCCATCGGCACCCATTACCCAAAATGGTCCACCACCTGGCTCTCCTTCATTTTTTACCATTCCACAAACACGTATTGGTCTATTGAGTGTTTCCTTTAATTTACTGATTTGATTCTTCAATCGAAACTTATGGAAATCATCATTCAGTTCGATATTCAACTCATTTTTCAGAAAAACCAAAATTTCATTTATTTTTTCCGGTGCAGTTTCATCACTATCCAATTCTTTTAAGTACTCAAAAATCTGATGTTGCAACTCTATTAAAACTCCAGCCAAAGCTTTTTTATAAAAAGAAACCGGTTTAATATTGTTTTGACTTACATTGTCAATATTTTTAATAAATACGACATCAGCGTCAATTGCATTTAGATTTTCAATCAAAGCACCATGACCTCCCGGCCTAAAAACCAACATTCCATTTTCATCTCTAAAGGGCTTATTATCCAAATCAACAGCAACGATATCTGTCTCTTTCTTTTGATAAGAATAACTAACATGAATAGTTGAATTCGATTTAACTTCAATTTCCCCTTTCACTTTTTCTACGATTTCCTCAAATTGAGCTTGATGATTTTCTGAAACCGTCAAATGCAAATCGGATTGATTATTTGAAGTGGCATAAAAAGCACACTCATACAAATGCTCTTGAATTGGAGCCGCAATATGGTCTTTATATCTATGAAAAGGAAGAATCCCTTTAGGTTTATTGGCATAGTTAAAATACTCCGGAGACAGAAGCATTTTTATAAAATAATAATTTTTATAATCACGCGGCAAACTATCAAAATCAGGATATACTTCTTTCAGCTTTTTATATACCTCTTCAAAAAATGGAAATTTATCCATTCCAACAATAAAAAGCGACAATTCAGTATCCTTTTTCCGATTGATATAGGCGTTAATACTTTCATTTTCTATATCAAATTCATTCAGAAAAGCGCTTAGGAACTTAAACATTCTTGTTGCCGCACCAGAAGCAGGAACAAATTTCTTCAATTTCAGTTTTGATTTATTGACATCAAAAAAACTGGTTTTTTGTTCAAAATCAGATTCCTGCAATTTCAGAATTCCATTATTTACTGTCGCCGGATTAACCAAAACACTTTTTGAAATTCCTTTTTTATAAAAATCAAATTGTTTTTTTATGTTTTCCAAAGGAATTCCGTGCTCATGAATTTGTAAAAAATCATAAGAGGTAAACCCCATCCGTAAAGCCGTTGTCAAATCTTCAATAATCGCAACCGCTTTCTTTAGTCGGGTTTCCTTATCACCAGAAATAGTAATAAAAGGCTTTTTATTATCAATCAACGATTGTTTGAATGCCCCAAAAATATCTTCCCGTCCATCTGGGCTGTCTCGCAAACCGTCATCTTCCCATGGTACATCAATATCTGTTAAAAAAAACAAATCATATTGATGGGCACGAGCCGCTTTGTCCAATAATGAATCGCAGAAATTATAGTACAATTCCGAAAATACTTTGGTTACCAACAAATTGGTATCACAAAAAAGATATTCATTAGCAACAAGAGCACCTTCATTTTCCAATTTGGTTTGACCATAAGCGATAGGCAACATGTCGTCTATATCACAAATTCCACGGCCACTATCCAGTTTTTCCTGAAGATAATCGCGTGCAAATTCAGGAACCCAAACCGTTTTATAATATTCGGCGAGCTGGGTGGCCAATGTAGTTTTCCCGGTAGATTCCGGGCCAAATATGGCAATTTTTATAATTGGTGAAGCTCCAGATTTTGCGAGCTGCTCAAGATTTTCTTCCATTCTAAATAGCCATAAACGGCGATAATTGTAAATACTGTATATTGAAAACTCGTAAAGGTATATCCTTTTGCGAAATAAAGCGGTATCGAAAGCAAATCCCCTACTATCCAAAAGATCCAATTTTCTATTTTTCTTTTGGCCATCAACCACATTCCCACAAAAAAGATTGCAGTCAAAAGGGTATCCACATACGAATACCAAGTCGTAAATTTATCAAAATAAATATAGACCAGAATCACAAAAACGAGCGTTAACACAAATATAATCAACGAAATAATTTTTTCTTTAGCAGTTGTTACCGAAACCGGAAATTCATCAACATTATCTTTTTTTCGTGTCCAGTGGTACCAACCATAAATACTCATTATGAAATAATACACGTTAATCATGGAATCACCCAACAAACTCCATTGCCAAAGCAAATAAGCATAAATCGAAGTACTGATTAATCCCGTGGGAAAAACCCAAATATGATCTTTCTTGGCATACCAAACACTCAGAAGCCCAAAAAATACAGCAATCAATTCCATATACACCTCATGCAGAGGATAATCTTTATATTGGGCAAAAAAATAATCAAACATTTTTTTTTGATTTTATTTACAGAGACATCGCATGCGATGTCTTTACCTGTTTAAGACATTACGTGCAATGTCTTTACGTATTAAAAAATTCTGCGTCGTTTTCAAATGCAGTTCCAATGACAACCAAATCCGCTCCTGCCTCATGCGCTTTTTGAATGCCCTGCAAATCTATAATTCCGCCTCCAACAATTAAGGGGATTTCAATATTATTTGACACTTTTTTTATCATTTCAAAAGGGACCGCTTGTTTGGCGCCACTTCCCGCTTCGAGATAAATAAGTTTATGCCCCAACATTTCACCCGCCTGAGCCGTGTACATCGCATAATCATGATTATTCCTGTCTAATGGCTTTGTATTACTCACCCTTGCCACCGCTGTTTCACTACCGCTTTCAATCAACATATAACCCGTCGAAATAATTTCGAGTTGGGTTTTCTTCAAAATCGGTGCGGCGTCCACTTGATGTTTTATCAAATAATCCGGATTCCGGCCTGATATAAGTGACAAAAACAAAATTCCATCGGCATTGTCTGAAATTTGAGACGGATTACCCGGAAAAAGAACAATTGGTAAATTTACCTTTTGTTTTAAGTTAACTATCAATTCATCCAAAATATTGTTTCGGACATGGCTTCCGCCAATAAAAACATGTGTTGCCGGCGATTGAATAATTTTTTGGATCAAATAATCTAAATTTTCCCAAACAATTTTATCGGGATCCAGAAGAATCGCAAGCAATTTTCTGTTTTCAATTTTGGCTTGAATTATAGCATCGTAAATTTTCATCATAAGCTTTGCACAGAGTTTTGCTAAGAGGGCACAAAGCTACACAAAGATTTAAAATTATTCATTGCTCTTTCATGCACGAATTACTTCTCCTATTCGCTATCGCTCGAGCCACGAATTTTCATTAAAATCTTTGCAAGACTCTGTATAATTCTCTGCGAATCTCTGCGAAATAATATTTTTATTCAAATGCGTACACGAGTGTGAAATTTTGTTCTAAACCATTTTTATCATTTGATTTGAATTCCTCAAAACAAACATTGAAATCCCTGATTATACTGTCAAAATGAAGTTCGGTAGTAGTTTGCAGATCTTTCAATTCAAAAGAGTTTACTTTAATATGATCTTTGAAACTGATTCCTTTTTCATTTCTGATTTTAAAAATAGCTTCTTTAACACCCCAAACCACGGTTAGTTTGCGAATGTATGCTGAATTTTCCGAAGGATTTAAAAAAGAGAACTCACTATCGATGAACTTATCGGCGATGCGGATAATTTTTTCACGCTGTAATTCGATATCAATCCCAACCACTTTGTCACTCAAAATAATAGCCGAAAATTGATGGGAGTGCGTAATCGAAATATGTTTGCCATCGTGCAAATGCGGTTTCCCGAATTCGTCATAATACAAATCAAAATCGGTATAACCCGCCAACTGAAACAATTTACGAACACTTAGAAAAGCACGTTGGTGAATTTCGGATTTCATGCATTTCAAGCGATTCAAGTTGCTCTCATTAAGAACAACTGCTTCAAAAAGTTCCTGATAGGACTCGGTTATTTCCCAAACGAGGATTTGGGTTGAGGGATTTAAGGTTATGGTTTTGTATAATGGCATTTGATTCCTGATTTTAGATTAACGATTTCTGATTTTAGATTTTTAGCCCAACACTTAAAAACAATTTTAGCCCTACATCAAAACTCGATGAATGATGCAATTCTAAATCGTTAATTCTTAAATCATTAATCTACAATCTTAAATCCTTTTTTTTTCTAAAGTTATTACCTAAATTTGCAAAAAAATTACAATTTTACAAATATACTATAAATGAGTACAACGACTACGCCTTATGTGGCTTTCAAAGTAAAAGACATTTCTCTAGCTGCCTGGGGAAGAAAAGAAATTGAACTAGCTGAAGCTGAAATGCCAGGATTAATGGCTCTTCGTGCAGAATACAAAGATGAGCAACCTCTTAAAGGTGCTCGTATTGCCGGATGTTTGCACATGACGATTCAAACTGCTGTTTTGATCGAAACATTGATTGCTCTTGGTGCCGAAGTGACTTGGAGTTCTTGTAACATTTTCTCTACTCAAGATCAGGCTGCTGCTGCTATTGCTGCTGCCGGAATTCAAGTTTATGCTTGGAAAGGTCTTGATGAGGAATCTTTTGACTGGTGTATCGAACAAACATTGTTCTTTGGTGAAGAAAGAAAACCATTGAACATGATTCTTGACGATGGTGGAGATTTGACTAATATGGTTATTGACCGTTACCCTGAATTGGTTCCTGGAATCAAAGGATTGTCTGAAGAAACTACTACTGGTGTTCACAGATTGTACGAAAGAGTAAAAGCGGGAACATTGCCAATGCCGGCTATCAACGTAAACGACTCGGTTACTAAATCGAAATTTGACAACAAATACGGATGTAAAGAATCGGCTGTTGATGCGGTTCGTCGTGCTACTGACATCATGTTGGCTGGAAAAAGAGTTGTTGTTTGCGGATATGGTGATGTTGGAAAAGGAACTGCAGCTTCTTTCAGAGGTGCCGGTTCTATCGTAACTGTTACTGAAATTGACCCAATTTGTGCTTTACAAGCAGCAATGGACGGTTATGAAGTTAAAAGATTAGACACCGTTATTGCAAATGCCGATATCATTATCACTACAACTGGTAACAAAGACATCGTTTTGGGTTCTCATTTCGAAAAAATGAAAGACAAGACTATCGTTTGTAACATTGGACACTTTGACAACGAAATTGACATGGCTTGGTTGAACAAAAACCACGGTGCTTCAAAAATCGAAATCAAACCACAAGTTGACAAATATACTATCGCAGGAAAAGATATCATCATTTTGGCTGAAGGTCGTTTGGTAAACTTAGGTTGTGCTACGGGTCACCCAAGTTTTGTAATGAGTAACTCATTCACCAACCAAACTCTAGCTCAAATCGAATTGTGGAAAAACAGCGCTGCTTACAAAAATGAAGTTTATATGTTACCTAAACATTTGGATGAAAAAGTAGCAAGCTTACACTTAGCTAAATTAGGAGTTGAATTGGAAACTTTACGTCAAGACCAAGCGGAATACATTGGTGTTGAAGTTCAAGGTCCATTCAAACCTGAATATTACAGATACTAATTTAGTGAATAGTCATTAGTAAATAGTGATTAGTAAATAGTGATTAGCTAAAATTTCTAAATATTTAAACCCTTGCAGTCATGTGAGGGTTTTTTATTTGATATTTCATCATTTTAAAAACTAATCCATTAACCCTTAACAACAAACGTTTTTTTTAAATAATCTTACATAATGAATTACCCAGAGGCGGAGCCTTGAGGAATTCTAATGATTAAAAAACTCTAGTCATCCAAATTCAATTTTTAATTCTTCCGAATTATAATTTTACACTAAAACTATTACATCTTAAAACACTTTTTAACCTCTGAAAGCATAATTTTCAATACCTTAGTCTTTTATTAAATAAGACCAACCTATTTTTCACTTAGTTACCAACCAAAACAAAATGCTTTGAAAAGAAATTACCCCCTCATCCTCTTATTTATTTTTTTTATAGCAAGTCAAATCAATTTTGCTCAAGACAAAAAACCTAAAGTCGTATTAGTACTAAGCGGAGGTGGCGCCAAAGGAGTGGCACATATTCCTCTCTTGCAAGCACTAGACTCTTTGCATATTGTTCCAGATGTCATTGTAGGAAACAGTATGGGAAGTATCATGGGAGGACTATACGCAATGGGATATTCTGGTGACAGTATTGCAAAACTCACAAGAAATATCGACTGGGACAAATTACTAGGCGGAAGCATGTCGCTTAGAGATGTTGGTGTAGAAGAAAAAAGCGAATTCCAAAGATATTTAGCAGGCATAGGCATCAAAGACGGAAAACCAACCAATGTCACCTCGATACTAAACGATCAAAATCTAAGGGAATACCTTTCTGAACTAACTTTCCCAGTGTACAATGTCAAAAACTTCGACAATCTTTCAATCCCGTTCAGGGCAATGGCCACCGATGTTGTCAACGGAAAAGAAGTAATCCTCAAAGAAGGAAGTTTAGCATTTGCGATGAGAGCAAGTATGTCTTTACCAGCGGTTTTCAAACCAATGCCCTACGAGGAAACCCTTCTAGTCGATGGAGGTGTAATGAACAATTTCCCTACTGATGTTGCTAAAGAAATGGGAGCGGATATCATAATCGGAAGTGATGTGGGCGGAGGAATGGAACCCGCTGACAAACTCAACAGTTTTGTGACCATACTAATGCAGACCAGTATGTTCCCGAGCAACATCAAAAATCCCGAGAACCGAAAAAACTGTACAATCCTTGTGGATCACCTACCCAACTTAAGATTCTCCACCGGCGATTTTAACGAAAGCAACGAAATTTACAAAGACGGTAAAATTGCAACAGCCCAAAACCTGCCAGCTTTGGTCGAACTAGCAAAAAAACTGAATGCTTATCAGCAAAGAACTCATGAGCTCCCTAAAATGGCCAACGAATTCTTTATAGACACCATTGTTTATAAAGGCATAAGCAAAGAAAACATCCCTCTTGTACTGGCAAGAACAAACATCAAACCAAAAGCACAATACACCACCAAAGATTTGATTAAAGGCATCAATCGAGCCATGGGAACCAATCTTTTCCATCAAATCACCTACAGTTATTTCATTACCGATGAAAACAAAATTGGATTAACTTTAAATGGTTTCGAATATTCCAAAAACCTTTTCAATGCGTCACTTCATTATGACACTTACCGAGGAGTAGGATTAATTCTAAATTATACAGGGAGAAACATTCTCGCTCCTTCTTCGCGCCTCATCATTACAGCCGATATAGCCGAACAACCAAAAGGAAGAGTTAATTTCCAGAAAAATTTCGGGAAGCACAAAGATTGGTGGTGGAGTTCTGAGCTATATGGAGCCTTTTTAAGACAAGAACTCTTCATCGACGGTAAATCGGCAGACAATATGCTTTATAATGCTTTTGAATTCAATAATCAAGTAAATCGAAATTTGAATTCACTAAAAAGTTTTGCTGGTCTTGGCTTAAATTACCATTATACCGAAATCAAACCAAAAAATGACCCTTATTTGAATCCAAATGTGTTATCACTTAAGAACTACAACTTTGATGACATGGAAGTAAACGCACATTTTTCATACAACGATATGGATAAAGTTTTTTTTGCTACCGATGGTACAATTATAAAATCCTTTATTGACCGCTCATTGTTTAGCAATGCCAATGTTTCCTTTACAGATGCAACTTTAACAAACTATTCAGGTCAAACAAACGGATTTACTAAATTTGGATTTGGAATTGAAAAAAGAACGCTTTTGCAAAAGAAAATCACCTGCATGATTGGTTTTGACGCCAACTTTATATTCGAAGATAAACTTCAAAATAATGATGTTCCGTTTTCAGAATACGGTTATGCTGCAAAATATTTCATAGGAGGAATTCTGCCTAGTTCAGGAAGCAACCGTTTTGCTTTTCCAGGCCTACACGAAGACGAGCTTAATGCTTCGCAATTTATGGGATTAAGACTCGGTGCTCAAATAAACCCTTTAGGTAAAATTTATATAACTCCACACTTTAATATTGCATCAGTAGGTTTCAAAAACTTTAATGAATATATTGGCGATGTTTTTTCACCAAAAGGAAATTGGGACAACGGCACAGAAACCAGCCTTATACTCTCAGGAGGAGCAGCGCTTTCTTATCAATCCATCCTAGGACCAATCCATTTTGACACTTCATGGATAAACAGAATTGACAAAGTTAGATTGTTTTTCAGCGTTGGATTTACGTTCAATCCATAACCAACTCTTTAATTTAACCGCAAGGTTCGCAAAGAATCACACTAAGTTCGCAAAGCTTAAATCCCTTTGCGAACCTTGCGGTTAATTTTTTTCCCAATAAAATCAAAAGTATTGGAAACAAAAAACCCGCTTCTTTCGAAACGGGTTTTATAAAATATCTAATCTTTATGATTATGCTTCGAATGGAAGAATAGAAACATAAGATTTGTTATCTCTTTTCTTTTGGAAAACAACAACTCCATCAACTTTTGCATGCAAAGTATGATCTTTACTGATGTAAACGTTTTCACCTGGATTGTGTTTTGAACCTCTTTGTCTTACGATGATGTTCCCAGCAATTGCAGCTTGACCACCAAAAATCTTAACGCCTAAACGTTTCGATTCTGATTCTCTACCATTCTTGGAACTACCGACACCTTTCTTGTGAGCCATGACGTACTAGTTTATTTTGTTATTATTCTTGTGTATCTTCTTTTTTAGCTTTTGGAGCTTTTTTTACTTTAGGAGCTACTACTTCAGCTTCTTCTGTAGTTGCTTCAACTGCTGCTTTTTTAGAAGCTGCTTTTTTAGGAGCACCTCCAACAGTAATTCCTTCAATTACAATTTGAGAAAGATATTGTCTGTGACCGTTTCTTTTTTTGAATCCTTTTCTTCTTTTCTTTTTGAAAACGATTACTTTGTCTCCTTTTAAGTGTTGTAACACTTTAGCTTCTACTGAAGCACCTTCTATAGCTGGGGCGCCTATCGTGATTGATCCGTTATCATCTACCAAATAAACTTTGTCAAAAGAAACTTTTGAACCTTCTTCATTTGCCAAACGGTGAACGTAAACCTTTAGGTCTTTGCTTACTTTGAACTGTTGCCCTGCTATCTCTACGATTGCATACATACTGAATTGTTTTAATAATTTTTAAGGTTGCAAATATACAATTAAATATTTACCCTGCAATCCTTTACCAAAAAAATATTTTACTGTATTTTCAACTACCGTTTTCCTCTATTTATGAAACAGTTACCATTATAAAAACAAAAGAAAATCTATAAATCCCATCTTCTGAATTTACCTATTTTATACTGAATAAAAAAAGTACTTTTGCAGATCAAAATTAAACAATAATTAATGATGTCAAATACCGCATTAACTTTAGGAGAAGTAGCTTCGGCTCAAAAAGTAGTTTTCGAGGAATACGATTTAGACAACGGTTTGCATGTTATTTTGCATCATGATGCCTCAGCCCCTGTGGTAATCACTTCTGTCATGTATCATGTGGGAGCCAAAGATGAAAATCCAGACCGCACCGGTTTTGCCCATTTTTTCGAACATTTGCTATTTGAAGGAACCAAAAACATAAAAAGAGGCGAATGGTTTAAAATTGTGACTTCAAACGGAGGGACTAATAATGCCAACACCACTGATGACCGTACTTATTATTATGAAATATTCCCTTCCAACAATTTAGAATTAGGTCTTTGGATGGAATCAGAAAGAATGTTACACCCGATTATCAATCAAATTGGGGTCGACACTCAAAACGAAGTAGTTAAAGAAGAAAAAAGAACCAACTACGACAACCGCCCTTACGGAAATATTCTTGCGGCGGTAAAAGAAAATATGTTCAAAAACCATCCATACCGATGGACAACCATTGGCTCTATGAAAGATTTGGATGCCGCAACACTAGAAGAATTTAAAGAATTCAACAAAAAATTCTATTTACCAAACAATGCCGTTTTGGTTGTAGCGGGCGATTTTGAAAAAAAACAAGCCAAAGAATGGATTCAAAAATATTTTGGCTCAATTCCCAAAGGAGAAGTCACTTCTAAAAAAACGTATTTGGAAGAACCAATCACTAAAACCATCAAAGCAACTTACGAAGATCCCAACATTCAAATTCCGATGTTGGTAGCAAGTTACAGAACTCCGTCAATGAAAAGCAGGGACGCAAGAGTATTGGACTTAATTTCTTCCTATTTAAGTGATGGCAAAAGTTCCCGATTATACAAAAAAGTAGTGGATGATAAAAAAATGGCGCTACAAATTGGCGCAGTAGGCTTTAGCCAGGAAGATTACGGAATGTACATTGTTTATGGCTTGCCAATGGCCGATTTTTCTTTAACAGACATACTCAATGAAATTGATAAGGAAATCATAAAAATCCAAACCGATTTGATTTCTGAAAAAGATTATCAAAAACTACAAAACAAATTTGACAACAATTACATAAATAGTAATGCAACTTTAGAAGGAATTGCCAACAATCTGGCTTCCTATTATATGTTGTACAAAGATATTAACCTTATCAATACCGAAATCGAACTGTATCATTCTATCACAAGGGAAGAAATACGCGAGGTTGCCCAAAAATACCTTAACCCAAATCAACGCTTACTTTTGGATTACATACCTGCAAAACACCATAACTAAAAAGCAGCTATCGTAAAGAACAAAAAAATTAACGTTTCATCATTATCAGGAATTATGCAAGCAACAGATCGCACGCAACCGCAACCCGGAAAATTACCAACTATTAATATCAAAAAACCAAAATCTTTTGTTTTGGACAATGGAATGAAGGTATTGGTAGTAGAAAATCATAAGTTACCCAGAGTTTCCTTCAACCTAACTTTGGACAATATTCTTTTTACCGAAGGAAACAAAAAAGGCGTTGATGAATTAACAGGAAACCTAATCGGTAACGAAAGCAAAAAAACAACCAAAGAAGCTTTTCATGAAGAAATAGACTTTTTGGGAGCCGAAATCAATTTTAATGCTCACGGAGCTACTGCAAATTCTATTTCCAAATTCGGCGGTAAAGTTTTAGAACTCCTGGCAGAAGGCGTTTTACATCCAAATTTCACACAAG
This sequence comes from Flavobacterium aquiphilum, assembly GCF_027111335.1. NCBI lineage: Bacteria > Pseudomonadati > Bacteroidota > Flavobacteriia > Flavobacteriales > Flavobacteriaceae > Flavobacterium > Flavobacterium aquiphilum. The sequence continues at coordinate 5,039,056 of NZ_CP114288.1, forward strand.
AGGAATTCGATAAAGAAAAAGCCAAATTAATCGAAGGAATGAAAGCGGAGGAAAAAAGCGTTCCAGCAATTGCAAATCGCGTTGTCGATGTTTTAGCTTTTGGCAAAAACCATCCGACCGGCGAATATATGACCGAAGAAACTCTTAACAACATTACCTTGACCGATGTAGAGAAAAATTACAAAACCTACTTCGTTCCTGAAAATGCCTATTTAGTAATTGTTGGTGACGTTAAATTTGAAAATGTAAAAATAGCGGTTGAAAAATTATTTGGAGATTGGGAGAAAAAATCCACTCCTAAAATTCCATTTGAAACTCCTGTAAATGTTTCAAATTCACAGATAAATCTGGTTGATGTTCCCAATGCAGTTCAGTCTGAAATCACATTGGTGAATACCCTAAATTTAAGAATGAGTGACCCTGATTTTTTCCCTGCCGTAATTGCCAATCAAATTTTGGGAGGAGATTTCAACAGCTACTTAAATATGAATTTACGCGAAGAACACGGTTGGACTTACGGTGCACGATCAAGTGTTGGCGCAGGAAAAAACACTTCCAAATTTTTCGCCAAATCAGCTGTAAGGAACGCTGTTACCGCAAGTGCTGTTGTAGAATTCATCAAAGAAATCAAACGAATCCGAACAGAGAAAGTAACCGAAGAAGTTCTTGCAACCGTTAAAGCTGGCTACATCGGCCGATTTGTAATGCAAGTTGAAAAACCACAAGCCGTTGCCCGATACGCATTGTACATTGAAACCGAAAAATTACCAGCGGATTTTTACGAGAAATACATCCAAACCATCAACAAAGTAACCGCTGATGACATTTTGCGTGTTGCCAACAAATATTTCTTAATCGACAATATCCGAATTGTCGTTGTCGGAAAAGGATCTGAAATTTCCCCGGAATTGGAAAAACTAAATATTCCAATGTTTTATTTTGACAAATACGGAAACCCTTTGGAAAAACCGTTAACCAAAGAAATCCCTGCCGACATAACTGCAAAAAATGTACTCGAAAATTACATCAATGCAATTGGAGGCGAGAAAGCAGTTTCAGAAGTAAAATCGATTTTCATGACTGGCTCCGCAACTATTCCGCAAGCTCCTGCTCCTTTGACTTACATTTCAAAAATAGATATCAACGGAAATTCATTGGTAGAAATTACAATGGGCGGAATGAGTATGATGAAACAGGTAATCAACCAAAAAGGAGCTTATTCTATCGAACAAGGACAACGCACCGATTTTGAAGGAGAAGAATTAGCCGAAATGAAAGCATCGGCAACTCCATTCGAAGAACTGCTTTTAGTTAAGAACGCAGAATTAACCATTGACCGAATAGAAACCATCAACGGAAGCGATGCATTTGCAATCAAAAACGGAAAAAGCACTTATTTTTACGACATCAAAACCGGACTGAAACTAGCCGAATCCAAAACTATTGAACAAGATGGAGAATTGATTGATGTTTCTACTAATTTTAGAGATTATAAAGACTTACAAAACATAAAAATCCCTTACAATATAGTTCAAAATATAGGCATTGAGCTAGATATTGAAATAGCTGAAATCAAAATCAATGAAGGAGTAATTGATGCCGATTTTGAATAATAAATCAGTAAAAATAGGCACAAAAAAAAACCGTCCCGATAAATTTGGGACGGTTTTTTGTTTATTCTCTAATAACATTTCCTTTTGAATCATAGAAATGGTATTCTAAATACGTGTAAGCGTCACGTGGTATGATTTTCACCCATTTTTTGTGTTCAAAAAGCCATTTTGAACGCAATGATGGAAAACCTTTACTGAGGTATGCAGCCACAAACGGATGTACATTCAGCACTACTTTTTTGTGGGTTTTTAAAACTCTTTCCAGATCGGAAGCGATTCTATCAATGACCGATATTGGCGCTTCAATTTCTCGATTTTCATTATTAGGATCTTCTTCCCTTGTTTTTATATTTACTTCTGGCCTTACTCTTTGTCTGGTAATCTGGACTAGCCCAAATTTACTCGGCGGTAAGATTTTATGTTTTGCTTTATCGTCGCTCATTTCTTCCCTCAGGAAGTCGAACAAGACTTTACGATTTTCAGGATTCGACATATCGATAAAATCAATAACTATGATACCTCCCATATCGCGAAGACGTAATTGCCTTGCTATTTCGGCGGCTGCAATCATGTTTACTTCCATGGCCGTATCTTCCTGGTTAGTGGCTTTATTAGAACGGTTTCCGCTGTTTACATCAATTACGTGTAAAGCTTCGGTATGCTCTATTATCAAATAAGCCCCTTTACTCATGGAAACGGTTTTCCCAAATGAAGTCTTGATTTGCCTCTCTATATTGAATTTCTCAAAAATAGGATTGTCTTTGGACTGATAGAACTTAACAATTGATTGTTTGGATGGTGCAATTTCTTGCAAATAATCCTTTGTTTGATTGTACAACTCTTCATCATCAATCTGGATACTACTAAAAGTATCATTAAACACATCTCTTAATATTGAGGAAGCTCTGTTGAGTTCTCCTAATACTTTGGAAGGATGATGAGCAGTTGGTAATTTTTTACACATTGCAGTCCATCTGCTAAGCAGGTTCTGCAAATCTTTTTCTAATTCTACTGTGCTTTTGCCTTCGGCTACTGTGCGAACAATAACACCAAATCCTTTTGGTTTGACTGATTGCACAAGACGTTTCAAACGTTCCTTTTCTTTTTTGTCTTCTATTTTTTGTGAAATAGAAACTCGGTCAGAAAACGGAACCAAAACAATAAATCTTCCTGCCAGGGATAGCTCTGCGCTTATCCTTGGTCCTTTGGTCGATATCGGTTCTTTGACGACTTGCACCAAAACAGACTGATTGGCACTTATTACATCAGTAATCGTACCGTTCTTGTCTATCTCTTTTTCAAACTGAAAGTTTTTTAGGGAGAAATCTTTTATTTTACCTGCGCTTACAAGTTTTATGAATTTCAGTTGGGAAGTTAAGTTAGGCCCTAAATCGTGATAATGTAAAAAAGCATCTTTTTCGAAGCCTACGTTTACAAAAGCAGCATTAAGACCAGCAACAGGTTTCCTTATTTTGGCAATAAAAATATCACCAACCTGGAAGTTGCTTTTCTCTTCTTCTTTGTGTAATTCAATTAGTTTTCCATCTTTTAATAAGGCAAAATCCACAAAATCAGAACTAGATCGAATGATTAATTCTTTATTCATTTGTAAATTTTTATCTGCTTTTTCAGAGAATAGATCAGCAAGAAAAAAGAAAATAGAGTAAGTCTAAAATCTGTGATCTAAAATCTTATTTACAGATGGATTAAACAATAATTTAACAGGTATTGTACCCGGGGAGAAAAGAAACTTTAAGGATAATAGATTAATAGATAATTGACAATTTGGTCTTTTATCTTTTCGTCTTTCATCTTTTTGTCTTTTTCTCGATTTCAATGAACTTAAAAAAGAAAAAAGTAGTGTAAAACTACTTTTTCTTTTTATGACGGTTAGCTCTCGCTCTTTTTTTGCGTTTATGCGTTGCTACCTTATGTCTCTTTCTTTTTTTACCACTTGGCATATCTAATAGATTTTATAATTAATTAATAGTGTTTTATTTTGCTTCGTTGTTCACTTTTACACCTTCAACAAAAACTTTTGCAGGTTTGAATGCAGGAATGTTGTGTGCCGGAATTTTGATAGTGGTATTTTTGGAAATATTTCTTCCAGTTTTTTCAGCTCTTGTTTTAACGATAAAACTACCGAAACCTCTTAGATAAACATTGTCCCCAGTTTCTAGTGAGTTTTTCACTTCGTTCATAAAAGTCTCTACGGTTGCTTGCACATCCCCTTTTTCAAGACCTAATTTTTCTGAAATCTTCGCTACGATATCTGCTTTCGTCATTTTCTTTCCTTTTTATTATGTTGTAATAATTTTTTTGAGTGTGCAAATATATGAATTTAAAAAACAATAAATCAACCTAAATCGTTAAAATTTAATTACATAAACAATTACTTTTGTTTACAATTTTTTTACAATGAAATTTTACAACATTCTAATTACATGGTATTTACAAAATAAACGCGATTTACCATGGCGAAAAACAACCGATCCTTACCTGATTTGGCTCTCCGAAATTATGCTGCAACAGACAAGAGTGGCTCAAGGAATGCCTTATTTTTTGTCTTTCACTACGGCTTTTCCGACCGTTTTTGATTTGGCAAAAGCCAATGAAGAACAAGTACTCAAACTTTGGCAAGGATTGGGCTATTATTCCCGTGCCAGAAACTTGCACAAAACATCCCAAATAGTAGCTTTTGAAATGAATGGTATTTTTCCGGATAATTATGCCGGCTTGTTAAAGCTAAAAGGAATTGGCGAATATACTGCAGCTGCAATTGCATCTTTCTCCTATAATGAATGTGTTCCCGTGGTTGACGGAAATGTGTTCCGGGTTCTTTCCCGTTATTTCGATATTGAAACTGATATTGCTCAGGCTTCCGCCAAAAAAGAATTTGCCGCTTTGGCACTTGAACTAATGCCGAAAGATAACCCCGCACAATTCAACCAAGCGATAATGGAATTTGGCGCCTTGCAATGTGTACCGAAAAACCCAAATTGTAGCGAATGTGTCTTTAACAATAGCTGCGCCGCTTTACAAAAAAAGAAAGTCAATCAATTGCCCGTCAAATTAAAAAAAACCAAAGTCCGCAACCGCTACTTTAATTATATAGTCGCAGAAGACAATTTAGGGAACACCGTTGTCCAAAAACGCACCTCCAAAGGAATCTGGCATAATCTATATGAATTCCCTTTAATCGAAACTGACAAGGTTGAAGATTTTGAAACCGTAGCCCAACAAATCAATCAACGTTTTTTTCAAGATAATAAAATGGAAAGCCTGATGGAATATAATCAAGAAAGCATTGTCCATAAATTGTCGCATCAGCATTTGCATATCAAATTTTGGAAAGCCAGTCTAAAAGGTACTATCGAAAATGGAATTGATCTGGAAACTGCCAAAAAATTTCCGTTCCCAATAGTCATTCATAATTTTATAGAAGAAAAGCTCAAAACTTAATAATCATTTTATAGAAAACCAATAAAAGTAGTTTTCAAAAAATAACGTATCTTTGATAGAAATACCACCAAATCATGAACGGAACATTAAATAAAGTTATGCTTATTGGCCATCTTGGCGATGATGTCAAAATGCATTATTTTGACGGCGGGAACTGTATCGGTAGATTTCAATTGGCAACAAATGAAGTTTATGTAAACAAAACAACCAACGAAAAAATCACTTCTACGGAATGGCATAATTTGGTAGTTCGCAACAAAGCAGCCGAAATTTGTGAAAAATATCTTTCCAAAGGAGATAAAATTTATGTAGAAGGCCGAATAAAATCAAGACAATGGCAGGGCGAAGACGGTTCTATCAAACATACCATGGAAATTCAGGTTACCGAGTTTACTTTTTTGAACACCAAAAAAGACACTGAAAGCAATCGAGCTTTAAATACATCAGAATCCCCAAAAAACCCTAACTTTGACGCTCAAAACAACGACTTGCCTATCAATGACTTGCCGTTTTAATTGTTTAACTAATTTATACGAATTTGGACCCAGAGCCCAGTTTAGAGATTACATCTCAAGTTGATTTTACTTTAGTATTTGGTTTTATCGGAATTTTTATTTTGCTATTTTGCTCCGCGCTAGTTTCGGGTGCCGAAGTAGCCTTGTTTTCCTTATCACAGAAAGATTTGGACGATTCCATTCAAAAAAATAGTCCCAAAGGAAAAATAATTGCAAGTCTTTTGGAAAAACCAAAAAAACTCCTGGCAACATTACTCGTCGCCAATAATTTCATTAACATAGCAGTAGTTATCCTGTTCTCGTTTGTCGGGAAAGACCTTTTTGGAGCGATACAATCACCTGTTTTAAAATTCATAATCGAAGTAATTTTGGTCACTTTCCTAATATTGCTTTTTGGTGAAGTTTTACCAAAAGTATATGCTAGTAGGAACAATATAAAATTTGCTGAATTAATCGCTTACCCAGTTTCTGGATTGGATAAAATATTGTCTCCTGTAAGTTTACCAATGCGTTCGATAACTCAGTTTTTACAAAAAAAATTAAACAAGCAAAAAACAAATTTCTCAGTAGATCAACTGTCACAAGCATTGGGACTAACTGCTACGGACGAAACCTCGACCGAAGAACAAAAAATCTTGGAAGGTATTGTTTCTTTTGGAAACACCGATACCAAACAGGTAATGAGTCCGAGGATAGACGTCTTTGCATTGGAAATCACTGAGACCTTTGTTGAAATCTATCCGAAAATTATCGAAAAAGGATTCTCCAGAATTCCCGTTTACAGAGACAATATCGACCAGATAGAGGGCGTTTTGTTTGTCAAAGATTTACTTCCTTATATAAATAACAGCGAATTTGATTGGACCACTTTAATAAGAGAACCTTTTTTTGTTCCCGAAAATAAAAAACTGGATGATCTTTTAAAAGATTTTCAAAGCATGAAAAGCCATTTGGCTATTGTCGTAGATGAATACGGAGGAACCTCGGGATTAGTGTCACTCGAAGACGTTATTGAGGAAATAGTAGGTGAAATAAGCGATGAATACGATGATGCTCAAGTTAATTTTTCCAAAATTGATGATAAAAATTATATTTTTGAAGGCAAAATAAACCTGAAGGATTTCTACCGAATCATTGAGGTAAACGAAGATATTTTTGAAGAACAAAAAGGGGAAGCTGAGACATTAGCTGGGCTAATTCTTGAAATTTTAGGTAATTTTCCAAAAAAAGGACAGAAAATAGTTTTTGAAAACTGTACGTTTGTCATCGAATCGGCGGATCAAAAACGCATCAAACAAATTAAAGTAACGATTGAATGAGCCACCCCTAGAAGGAAATAAAAGGCACTCTATTTAAAATTGAATAAAAAATGTTTAAAAAAATTACGGTTATAGGGCTATTTTTCATTTTGTTTTTCACTGTAATTGGATGTAAAAACGATGTTTTGCCAAAACCGGCCAGTTATTTAAGATTGGATTATCCCGAAGCAGAATACGTTACTTTTAAAAGCCATTGTCCTTTTGAATTTGACAGAAATTCCAAAGCGATTGTCAAAGAAGACAAAAATTGTGGTTATTCAATTACCTACCCAAAGATGAAAGCCACAATTTACCTGACATACAAACCGGTAAACAACAATATGAACAAACTCCTGAGAGACGCTCAGAAATTGACATACGAACACGTTATCAAAGCAGATGATATTTTGGAACAGCCTTATATAAACAAAGACCAAAAAGTATATGGTATGTTTTATCAGGTAGATGGTAACGCGGCCACTAATTCACAGTTTTATGTTACTGATAGTATTAAGCATTTTGTTACGGGTTCTGTTTACTTTTATGCAAAACCCAATTTCGATTCGATTATGCCTGCGGTAAGTTATATCAAAAACGATATGCAGCGCCTGATGGAAACATTGAAATGGAAATAAGCTGACTTCCGACTTTACTGATTTTTTTAGCTCGCGAAGTAAAAATAGAATCTGCTAAATCTGCGTGCTTATTCTTTTTCACGCAGATTTCACAGATTTACGCAGACCTTTTTACATAAAAAAAAGCATTCGCCTGTAACGAATGCTTTTTTGTTTATGGAAAATCAGTCTGTTTAGGACTTCATATTCGAAACTTTATATGTTTTTCCGTCACCTGTATCTTGAACTACTTTAGTCAAGCTTTCAGGAGTTTGGACCGTTTTGTCAAAAGTCACAGTAGCTAGTTTTTTGTCAAAATCTACTTTGGCTTCCTGAACTCCATCAAGCGCAGTTAATTCTTCCTGAATTGTTTTGGCACAACCAATGGCACAAGTCATTCCTTCGATAGTAAAACTTGCAGTTTGCAAATTCTCAGGAGCGATTGCTTTTTTAACTTTTGGGGCAACTGCTTCAGCTGAAGCTGTTTCAGTTTTCACTTCAGTTTTGTTGTCTTTGCAGTTTGCAAAAAGCAATCCTGAAAGCGCTATAATTACGATTGATCTAGTAAAATTCATTATGCTATTATTTTTGTTGATATAGTTCCTTCTAATTGTTTGCAAAATTAATTAAAAAAGAGAGTGAAGTTTTTAAAATTTTCACAATTTTGCATCAAAATAGAGTGTATGATGACAAAGCAGTTAAAATGGATTTATTTATCAATTCTATCCTTAGTTTGGGGAAGTTCTTTTATACTGATAAAAAAAGGACTGATTGGACTGACCGCTTTTCAATTGGGATCGTTAAGGATTATTTTCGCGGCTCTTTTTCTGCTTTTGATTGGGTTTAAAAGTTTGGTCAAAATTCCGCGTCATCAATGGAAATATATCGCTTTGACTTCACTGTTTGGCACATTTATTCCTGCTTATCTTTTTGCCATCGCCGAAACTCAGATCGACAGTTCGATAACTGCAATTTTAAATTCCCTGACACCACTGAATACACTTATTTTGGGAGCCGCTTTTTTTGGAATTACTTTTCGAAGAAGTCAAATTTGGGGAGTATTGATTGGGCTTTTAGGAAGTTTGCTTTTGGTATTTAACGGTGCCGTCAATCATCCGGAACAAAACTATTATTACGCAATTTTGGTTTTAATAGCTTCACTCTGTTATGCTACAAATGTCAATTTGATCAAAAGACATTTATCTGATTTGACTTCTTTGAGCATCACGACCGGAAACTTTTTAGTCTTGCTTTTACCTGCTTTGGGGATTTTGTTTTTCACCAATTTTTTTAAGGTTGTCCATGTTGAAAAAGTACAGTACTCCCTTTGGTTTATATTGATTTTGGGAGTCGTTGGTACCGGAATCGCCAATATTATTTTCTTTAAATTGATACAGATTTCGTCGCCTGTATTTGCAACATCGGTTACCTATTTAATTCCTATTGTCGCTTTCTTTTGGGGATTGTTGGACAATGAGGTTTTGACATTTGTTCAATGCATTGGTGCTTTTATCATTTTGATCGGGGTTTATTTATCCTCGAAAAAATAGGTTTTATTAAGGATTGAAAAAGTAACATCAACTAAAACAGACCCTTTGGAATAAATTAAAACGAGAAAATGCCTTCATTAGATTGGCATTTATTTTGTTCGCTTTTTTCAAAAAATATTTATTCGAAAAAAACTACAAAACAAACTTTTTCATTACTTTCACCCCATCAAAAAGTAAATATTTTTTTACTTATGAAACACAAAAAATGAAGCACAGAAGTAAACTATACCTTGTTTTGAATAAAAAATCAACACTTTTTATATTTCTCTGTTTATTTATATTTAATTATTCCTTTGCCCAAAAAGACACCATTTACTTTGATTACTGTTGGAAAAACTGCCAAAAAAAACAAGCAATATATTACCGTATTCCGTCTGAAAAAATAGAAACCAAAAAAGCAGTCGGCTATCATATCAGAAATATTGATACTGTCTATTGTATAAAAGACTATTATTTAAAAAATCATAAATTACAATTTCAAGGTTATTCCAAAGACAAAGAAGGGCAGGAATTAATCGGTATTTCGACATGGTATGACGAAAACGAAACACTCGTATCAACCCAAAACTATAATCGCAAAGAAAGCCACACTCCAAAACTTCTGGACTGGCAACCTATTTTTTACATTAATTATTCGATAACAGTCAAAAGCCAATTTACAGGCGGTTTGGAATTTTGCCTGGACTGCGAGAATAAAACCAAACTTTTTATGGGTTTAGGATATGGAATAAGCAGTTATGACAGTAAATACTTTGGTATTCCCGATGCATATTTTTCTTTGAACACGGGAAACGCCATATTTATTAAAGCCGGAGGTTCAAACCGTAACCTGTATTCACTTGCCGGACTGTCATTTTTGAATTTTATTGATTTCGGATTTGGTTATTCTTATCCTTTAACACAAAATGAAAAACCGGAATTAAAAGGTTTTACATTTGGGCTGACCTTCAGAATCACTAATAACAATAAAGCCTATATTCCACTCCGAATTGGTTTTTAAAAACGAATCTGCCTGGTGAAAATTGCTTCATTTAAAATCCTTGCATAACATTATATTTACGATTTCATCGAATTTTAATAATCTCATTTTTAAACAAATAAAAAAAGTAAGGTTTTATTTTTACAATTCAGGAATAAAAAACCTGCCCGAAAATATGTTGTTTTATTTACTAGAAAACTATCAAAATTAGAAATCCTGTCTAATCCAAAGGTTTTTATTCGTTTTCCTTTTTTGTCCAGAGCGACCAAATACCATCTTTAGTTCAGATTAAAACTATCGCAGAGCACTTTGCTATTTCAAAAAGTTGTTTTAAAACTCACTTCAAGAGAAATTTCTTGATAAGCTATAGAGATTACTGCAACTAACTGAGAGTTCAATTAATTGAAAAAAGAATTTTAAATAAGCAATTATCGATGAAGCAAATTGCTTTTGAATTTGATTTCACCGATGAAAGCCACCTTTCAAATTATTTCAAAAAACAGAGAAATATAAAGCCGAGTGCGATGAAGAAATTATTACAGATGGATTTCTCAGGGTAGTTCGTTCTATCCATACTCCCTAATGCTTTGCAAAATTTACCCTTTCAGAATTTAAAACTCTGAAAGAATAAACTCAACAGTCACTATACAACATTTACCCTCTCCTATGCCAACTTCGGCCATTTGTAGTCGAATAATAAAGACCTTTTGATGTGTTAGCCAACAGCTCTTTTCCTGCATCAGTCAAATCGTAGAATTCGCCATAAGAAGTACTGGAACTTCTAGTATGCCAAGATCTCCCTGATGTGGTTGAGTATTCGATTGTAGTGCTTTTTTTTGGAGAAATTCTAATCAATTCACCGTCTTTAGTAATCATTTGTGACATAATTTTATTTTTTTAATGTTCAAAGACAAATTTATTGGAGGCCTCTGCCAAACAGTGACCGTTAAAAACCAATTTTAGTGGCAGTCGCATTTTTCTCCCATTTTTCGGAATTGCAAAAACTGATGATTTTTTCAAAGGTTAATTTGTTACCCAAAACCACTTCTTCCATAATACATTTGCGAGCAATATTTCCCATTTCACCACCCGAAAATTTATAGTTGTTCGCCAGATACAATGCTTCTTTAGTGGTTATGGTTGGCAATTTATTCTTCCAGATTTTGGAGGCATTTTCAATAGATGGTGCATCAAATTTTATTTTAAATAGAAAGCGTCTTTCAAAAGCGGGATCTAAATTGTTAACTAAATTAGAAGTAGCAAACAGGATTCCATCAAAATTTTCTAATTCTTCCAAAAGCACATTCTGGATTGCATTTTCAGTATCGGAAACACTGGACGAGCCTGCCATTTTTCGTTTTCCAATTACAGCATCGGCTTCATTGAAAAGCAAAATCGGACACACTTTTTCTTCCTTTTTGAACTCATAATAATCGGTAAATATCTTTTTGACCAGTTTCTGACTTTCGCCAAACCACATCGATTTGGTTTCCGAAATTTCTACTTTATAAATCGGGCGATTGTATTTTTTAGCAATTTGATAAACCGTTTCTGTTTTTCCCGTTCCGGGCGCACCGTATAAAAGTGTACTCACACCAACAGGCATATTATTCGTTTTCAATCGCTTTTGCAAATTAGAGAATGAAGCTTGCGACATACTTTTCACAACCGGTTCTAACAATTGTTGTTCTAAAAGATTGTAGAACAAACTGGTTTTATGAATTTTATCAGGATAAATAAGTTTGTCGTTATTGCTTTCCTTTTGTACAAACGAAATTCCTTCCATTTCACGGAGCATTTTTACGGCTTTTGAACTTAACTGAATCCGATGTCTGCTTCCAAATTCAGTTTTGTCTTTCTGAACCAAATCCAATACATTTAGTTTGGTTTTCCCTTCCAAAAAACTGGAGAGATAATCAAAAGTTTCTCTTTTGTTTTTTGTAAAATCATCAATTGTACTTTGTAATGCGGTATTAAAATCATTATTTCCTCTAGCTATGGCATCAATAATGGTGTCGAAAAACACAAAAGAATCAATTGGTTCTAAATTAATACAGGCATAATTAACCAATTTGAATTTTTGGTTGTTCTCTAATAAATTGCTGAATTTATACGCAAAACTGCGGTAATCAATTTCATTATTGTCTATAGCATCACTCAAAACATCCATATCCTTCAAAAACTCGTGAAACGAATCTTCTTTTGGCTGGATTGAAATTAATTCGACAGGTATTGTTTTATTGGAAACAATAAATTCCAAAAAGCTTTTCTTTACGGAATAATCCTCACGTAGCAAATTTTTATTAGTTACTTTGTCTAGAATATTTTTGTTAATCAAGCATTGAATATCATTCAAATAAGGCAATAGTTCGATTTTTTTAATCCCTAAATAATCGATTAATTCTTTCAGTTCAATTTCGTCAAAACAAGATAAACTAATAAAACTTGCCAAAAGAATACTTTGGATTTCATTAATTTGAAAATAGCTGGAAATGTATTGTATTTCAGGATTTACGGCATCATAGCGTTCCAAAATTAATTTTGCTTTTTTTGAAATTTGATGCACTTTTTCTACGGCTTTTAAAATAGTCAATTCTTTGGTTTCCATAACTTTTGTTTTAGTAATGGTACAAAACTAAAACGACACACTGCCGTAGTGTGTCGTTTTAGGGTTAATTTAAAATTTGTTTTTTAAGTTTTTCTATTAACATATTGTTCTCTTCTATTTGTATTTTACTTCTTTTAGAACTGTCAAATTCAATTGAGCAAAAAGGTGTATCGATGATCTTAGGGCTCAACCAGTGCCATTTTTGTGTATAATGCACAATATTACCCGCACCAAATCCACTTCTTACTCCAAAACCACATATTGAGTTCCCTAAACTGAAAGACTCATCTTGAAGAAGCTTATTTGTATTTCTATTTTTATAAGCTGCTACACCAGTATCATTTCCATCATAATAAGAAAGACAAACATTATGATTTTCAGCATTAACTGCTTTTAACACTAGCCAACTTTTAATTAATTTTTCAGCATGCGTTCCTTCTAAATCAAAAACATTTTGTTCTATAATTTTTTTCTTTACAGTTTTCTTACAAAACGAAATTAATGCCTCTTCAGAATTTTCACAAGCGCACAATTCTCTAAACTCTTTTTTCTTTAAATGTTCTCTATTATCAATTTTTGAAAAAACAACCCCCTCAAAATCCCACGAAGCTCTATAAATATGTCCAATCTCATTACATCCAATCAAGAGCCTAAACACTCTAAAATAATTGGACAAAATTGGTTTTAGCTCATTTTTGTCTCGAATCAGATCGATTGTATTTTTATAATTATCAAAATACTGTGCTAATTTCTCAATCGTAATTGGATCTTCAGTTATTGAAAAAAGAAAACTCAAATCTCCCATAAAATCTTGATGATCTTCCAACGATTCAATAAAATCAGCATCTTGATCTTTTAATTTTAATTTAGATTGTTCTTCTGAGTTAAACCAATTTTTAACATTGTTTGGAACATTTGAAATTTCTTTGAAGTTAGATCCAGCACTAAAAGTTAATAAATGTTCAACACTTTGAGACTGATCTACTAGCTGTATTAAATGCCTCCAATCAACATAATTATTTTTTCTACATTCCCATTTGTTATCAAAAAAATTCTTCCTTAAACGACGAAGAAATAGATAAATTGAATCTTGAGGATATTTTACTTTAAATTGAATTAGAGGTAAAATAACATTTATAGGTAATTCTCTTAAGAAACCAGGAGTATGTAAATCTAAATTTGCTATACTTTTAATGATCTTTCCATTACAACTTTCATCTTTTATTTCTGCGTGTAAATTTTGGTATGCCAAAAAGTATTTTTCAATTTCATCTATAGATTTAACTTTTGCTAATTCTTCCGCTATTATAACTGTGTTACTTTCTTCATTTGGCTCTATTGTCGTTTTTTGTAAAAACATTTGAAAAGGATTTATCTCAAAAGATTTTTTGCTTTTCCATTGCTTTTCCTGAAGCAATTTAATTTGCCAATAGAAAATAAAGAATTTATTTAAGCCATTATCCGCTTCATGCTCTTTGTCTGTTTTATGTTCCCAAAACCATTTTTCCCATTTTTCCCAAAGATTGCTTGCTAACTCTCTATCTGTTTCATCTTTAATATTTCCGATAATAAGTGGCTTTATATTTTCAGTTGCAGTAAGCGGTTCTCCAGTAGTATTGATTACAACAAACATGTCTTCTCCTGTTTCTCTATTATTCATATCAAAATAAAAAAACTCAATTTTATTTAATAAAAAATCGGCAAAAAGATTTAAATCGTCATCTGTATCAAGCTTTTGTTCGATAATTTCCATAGCAGAAATCATGCTTTGAATACTTGGGTCTAAGTCATATTCTTTAAAATACCAACTTTGGTTTTTAATTTCTGAGGTCTTAATCCGGTGGCTTTCTAAGAAAAAACTACAAGTTAAATCACTAAGAAAATACAGTGTTGATTCTCTGATAGCATACTGCAATCGGGGCTCCTGATCATCATTCAATTCAAATTCAGAAATTAAACAATTCTCTATTGCTGCATTTTTTTTCTGCTTATTAATCATTCCCAGCAAAAGAAATAAGGTGGTAATCCTTTGTTGTCCATCACATAAATAAATACGATTAGAACCCGTAGGATATTCATAACCGTAAATCATTCCTAACTTTATCTCTTTATCAGTTTTAAAAATTTCGTTCATACTATCGAGAAAACCTGTAACCAATTCGAGATTATTATCTCCATGGCTCTTATCTCCCCAGCAATAATCACGCTGTAAATCAGGAATTATAATATGTCGGTTATCTGTAAAAAGTTGAGAGATTTTATATGTATTTCCGCTTTCTAATTGTTTCATTTATTCTTATTTTATTGTATAGTAATTCTCAAACTCTTGCAAAAAGGCTTCCTGATTTTTAATGATTGAGTTTTCTCTCCACTCTTTCTGTGTAAAAACAGAAACAGTATGTAGTAATTTCAAGCTCCATCTCACATTTCTTAAATCAAAATATTTTTCTTTTTTATCTTCAGGAAGCGCATCATTAAAACTTGAATTTGTTTTTTTATCCAGCAAAACTAGGTTGCCAATACAATGGACACTATAACTGGAATTTACATCAAAAGACAAATCAGTTGCTTTTGATTTAGGGTAAATATGTTCCAAGGATTTTTCTCCATAGATATTAAAATCAAATTTTCTTTTTAATTGACAATCAAGCTCAACATTTCTTCTAAGAAGCTGTCTTAAAGCTTTTTGATTAAAATACCCATAGACTTCTTTAGCTTTTAGATTATTTAGAACGTCAATTGCTTTGTTTTCTTTTGTGCTTTCGTCTTCATTTAACTCGTTAGGCTTTGTTATTTGTTTATGACTTGCCCCAACCAAAGCCCATTTTGCATATCTTTTAATTTCATTCAAAGAATTACTTTTTAAGAGATATAAAATGGCTTCCTTTTTTGATATATCACTTTTAAAAATTAACCCAAGATAATTAAAAGTATTATAATCATTGTACCAGTCTTCAAATGTTTTTTGAAGGTCTCTAATAGCTTTGTAATTTGATTTTGCACTCGAAGTATCTTTGAAGAACAATTCGTTGAAATGTTTATAATTATAAATTTTATTTTTATCGGTACTATTCAAATAATAAAAATATTCCAGTAGCAAACCCAT